>NZ_NNBL01000009.1:73130-249525 GCF_002803065.1 Streptomyces sp. CB01635 | reverse complement strand
GTCCCATTGCCCACTACCCATAGAGGGCGCCTACCCCAACTCGCCATGTAGGACACGGTCTAAGTGCCTGTTGTCGTTCCGAACTTGGTGGCTGAGTTTCTGCTGGTGGGAGTGCCTTTCGACCGGGCCAGGAAGTGATGGCTTGTCCGTCTTCTTTCTCGTTCGGGGGTGGCCGGTGGCGTCGGTACTGGGGTTGTTGGAGGCGAGGGAAGTGTCAGCACGGGAACGGGCCGAGCGGCTGCGCTCCGAGCTCGAGGACGCCGAGCGGGAGGTGGAACGCCTGGTGACCGCGCGGGAGATGGTGAGCCAGGTGCTGTCCCAGACGCAGGAGACGGGCTCGCAGGAGGCGGTAGCCTGCCCGGATGCGCCCCGGGTGGCGCCGAAGCGGGGTTCGGTGGTGCCGCATCGCCGGGAGGGCCCGGCGGTCGGTTGGGCGAAGACGCGTCGCTTTGTCCCCGCCGGCCGGGTTGAGGCGAGCATCCGGATTCACGTGACATGGCGGTCGAGGCACTCGTCCACCTTGAGGGCATGGGCCACAGCTTTCATGGTGGGTCAGTCGCAGACACAGTGCGCGCCGTCCGGCGACGCCACGGCGCGGCGTGATCGACACCGTGCAGACTGGCCGGACCGAGATGTCACCAGCGGAGGCGGCCCGGCGTCCAGGAGGCGGCCAAGGACAGGCGCCGCAGTCGGTGGATCGGCTGATCAGACCAAAAGGCATCACTCCATCGAAGCAGAGGCCTCTCTCCTGCGGACCTCTCGCCGCACAGCCCGCATACGCTGCGGAAAGGACCTTCGAACAGTGTCATTCAATGTTTGCGCCTGCGCGGCCACCCCGGCTAGCCGGAGACTCGTCGGCAAATGTCCCGGGAGGTGACGTATCCGGGCTGGAGAAAGAGGCTTCCATGCCTGTGAACACCACTTATCCCGGCGTCTATATCGATGAGGTCAAGAGCGCTGTCCGGACCATCACTGGAGTCCCGACCGCTATCGCCGCGTTCGTCGGATACGCGCCCCGGGGGCCGGTGGACCGACCAGTGCACATCACCGGCTGGGCGGACTACGAGAACGTTTTTGGCGGCCTGCACTCGGACAGTCCTTTGAGCTACGCCGTCTACCAGTTCTATATGAACGGCGGCAGCGAAGCCGAGATCGTCAGGGTGGTGGGCGAAGCCGTTCCCGTGGCGCTTCCCATCGGTCGCTCCCAGCGGGCAGCTGGCGGCGCCCCCGCCTCCCCTGCTCCCGCCGGAGAGCCCGATCCCGGAGACGGGGCTCCTGAGCCCCCGGCAGCTGCTCGCTCACGCAAGACTCCCGGCCTCCTGGCCGTCAGCCCCGGTTCCTGGGCCCTGAATCTTCGCGCTCGGGTCGACCACGACACGTCCGAAGACCCGAAGCTGCCCCTCAGCAAACGCAAACTGTACAACCTGACCATCCGCGACACCGGAACCGGCGCTGAGGAGCGATATCTCAACGTCAGCATCGACAGTGACAGCCCGCGGAGCCTCGCACACGTGCTTGCCACGTCCCGGCTGGTCAAGGTAGACCCGGAAAATCCCGTCGTGGGGTTGCCCCCCGAGAACGACGAACCGGAAACGCCCGGCGCCGACCCCTTCGCCGACCCCGAGAAGTCGGACGAGGGCAAGGTACGCGAGTGCTTCACCGCCCCACCCCAAGGCAGCCCCCCTGTCGACGCCATGCCTACGCTGGACAGTTATCTGCACGCAGAGAACGACAAGACAGGTCTCTACCACCTGCTCAAGACAGACATCTTCAATCTGCTCTGCCTGCCTGGCTGTTATGACCATCTCGGCAGCCAGGACGCGGTGAAAGCACTTCAGGACAGGGCACTCGAGCTCTGCGTCGCTCGGCGTGCCATCCTCCTGGTGGATCCACCGTTGGAATGGATCCCAGAAGCAGGGGGCTCCGCCCTTTCCCTCGACGTCGTAACGAACAACGTCGCGCCGAGCCTCCCCTCCGGGGACTCGACGAAAAACGCCGCACTGTACTTCCCGCGGATCATCGCGCCGGATCCCCTGCGCCAGGGCGCGACCAGGCCCTTCCCACCCTGCGGCGTCATGGCCGGCGTTCTCGCGCGGACGGACGTGCAACGCGGCGTGTGGAAGGCCGCGGCGGGCACGGACGCCTCGCTCAATGGCGTCAGCGAGTTGGAGGTGCCGCTCACCGACCTGGAGAACGGCCGGCTCAACCCGCTTGGCATCAACTGCCTGCGCCGACTGCCGGCCGTGGGGCCGGTGGCCTGGGGTGCGCGCACCATGCGGGGAGCGGACCGTCTCGCCGACGAATGGAAGTACCTGCCGGTCCGCCGGCTTGCCCTGTTCGTTGAGGAGAGCCTCTTCCGTGGGACCCAGTGGGTGGTGTTCGAGCCCAACGACGAGCCGCTGTGGGCGTCGATCCGACTGAACGTCGGGGCGTTCATGAACTCGCTGTTCCGTGCGGGTGCCTTCCAGGGACGGACACCTCAGGAGGCGTATCTGGTCAAGTGCGACCGGGAGAACAATCCGCAGAACGACATCGACCGCGGGATCGTCAACGTCCAGGTCGGCTTCGCCCCGCTGAAGCCGGCTGAATTCGTGATCGTCCATATTCAACAGCTCGCCGGGCAGATCCAGGTCTAGGAGGACGGCTGATGCCGGAAATCACGCGCCGGGACCCCTTCAAGAACTTCCGGTTCCGGGTGAAGTTCAGCGGATCCACCGAGTACATCGCGGGAATCAGCAAAGTCAGCGGGCTGAAGCGGACCACCGAAGTCATCAAGCACCGTGACGGCGGCGATCCGGGGAGCAGTCACAAACTTCCCGGCCGAACCGAATACGAGGCCATCACGCTGGAGCGCGGCTGCACCATCGACACGGCGTTCGAGGAGTGGGCCAACCGAGTGTGGAGCCTGCGGAACTCGGCGGGGGGCCTGGAGACCTCCCTCAAGGACTTTCGCCGCGACCTGATCATCGACGTGTTCGACGAGGCCGGTCAGCAGGTGCTCTCGTACTCCGTCCACGACTGCTGGGTCTCGGAGTACCAGGGTCTGCCGGATCTCGATGCCAACGCCAACGGCGTCGCCTTCGAGCACATCAAGCTGGAGCACCACGGTTGGGTACGGGAGCGCACGAACCCGCCGCAGCAGCCGCAGTTCAGTGACACGGCCTCGGGGTGACCCGATGAGGCCGGAACTCACCGAGGTCCAATTGCTCAGTGTGTGGGAGACCGGAGACGGGCAGGCAGCGCCTGCCCGCGCTCTCCTGCTCGCCGCGGCAGCGGCAGCGCCCGGCGAAGCAGTCGCCGATCTCACCCTTGCCGACCTGAACGCGCTGCTGCTCGACCTGCGCGAGGGATCCTTCGGTGCGGCTTTGCCTTGCGCTGCCGATTGCCCGAACTGCGACGAGCCTCTCGAAGTCTCGGTCACCACGGACGAACTGCGAGCACCGGGGCGACGGAACGTTCCGGGCCCGAGGCGTGATCCAGCCACGTTGCTGGCCGAGGGGTACGAGGTCACGTACCGCGCACTCACCGGACGAGACCTGCTGGCTGTCGACCCCGCTTCCTCCGAAGCCCGGCGTACGTTGCTCAACCGCTGTGTGGTCGACACGACCCCCGCAACTGACGACCTGCCGCAAGGGGTCCTCGAAACAGTGGCGCAGCGCCTCGCTGACCTCGATCCGGGCGCCGACACAGTCCTCCCGATCACCTGTCCGTACTGCCGCCACGCCTGGACTGCGGCGCTCGACGTCGCCGACTATCTGTGGGCGGAGGTCGAGGGGTATGCGCGTCGCCTCCTCCATGAAGTGCACACGCTCGCCTGTGTGTACGGATGGTCGGAGTCCGAAGTCCTCGCTGTAAGCCCGGCCCGGCGCCGGTTCTACCTGGCGGCGACGGCCGGATGAGCGACTTCGTCGGCCGGCTGCTGGGGGAGCCGGGACCAAGGCTGCGGCCGCTGCTGCCGAACGTGTTCGACGCGGCGGCACCACGCCTGCAGACGGACGGCGATCCCGTTCCTCCTGCGTTTGTGGAACAGCGCCCCCCGGCGCCTGCCGTCCAGGAACCACGTGCCTCCACGCTGTCGGCGCCGGGACCAGCGCCACACCTCCGGCACGAACCTGCGACGGAATCACTGCCGGATCAGGAGCCTGAACCGAGGACGGCTCCAGAAGCAGAGCAGGGACCACGGACGGCGACAGCAGCCGGTGCGACCCCTGGCCGACTGCTGCCCCGGGCAGCGCCCAGGACAACAGACATGAGCGAGTCCCTCCCGGGCCCTGGCATGCACACCGACCCCCCTTGGGCCGACATCGCCCCGCGGCGCGGACCGGCCCCACAGCCCGACACCGGACTGACGCCGGACAACAACCCGGGACCCGGAGCCAGGCCCCGCCCACGATTCCCCCTCGCGCCGGCAGCATCGATCGAGCCGGGCTCGGATGCCCCACCCGGGCCGTCCGCCACCCTTGCGCCGGGCATCCCCACGAGACCGACGACCTCCCTTGCGTCGGGCACGCCCACCAGACCGACCGTCCCTCCGGGAGCGGCCACCACGCCAGGTGCGGCCGACACTGGGGACCGCAAGGTCGTCGCAGAGCCAAAGAACCGCTCGTCACCGACGCCGAAACGGGCGTCCGTAGACGGCCTGCAGGGCGGAGACGGCTCTCACTTCGTCGTGCGGGCCGAGGCGCGGGTGGCCCATACACAACAAGCAGCGGCCTCCGCCCAGAGCGACGGACCTGCGCCCGGCGATGAGCGAGTTTCACCACCTGCCACAGAGGCGCCCGAAGCCGACCTCCCTGTACGCAGCGGTATGCCTTTCGCTCCGGCAGCCCAGCCTGGCCCATCAGGCGACCGTGCCCACACCTCCCACTCTGTACGGCCCGCGGTCACTCCCCTTGCCGCCACGGCACCGCCCAGGGAGGGGCGGGCGCCTGGCACAGCCAAGGCCGCCGAACCGGTCGTACGCATCACCATCGACCGGCTCGAGGTCCGAGCCACCCCACCACCCGCTGCCGCACCCCGCTCGTCTCCCCGGCGGCCACAGCTCAGTCTCGATGAGTACCTGCGGGGGCGGTCGTGAGCGACGCCTTCGCGGTAGCCGCCGTGACGGAGACGCTCCGCGCCATCCTGCAGGGCGCGGTGGGCCGCATGGTGCCCGGAATCATGGTGACCGCTCTTCCCCCTGACGAGGCGTTCGTGGAGCGTCCCTCCGCCGGGCTCAACATCTTTCTCTACCGGACATCGATCGACGGTGGGTGGCTCAACGCCGACCCTGACGGCATGCGCCCCGGTGAGACCCGCCACCCCATGCTCCCTCTGGTCCTGCACTACCTGGTCACCCCGTACGCGAGCGGGGACGCGGGGGCTTCGGCCGCCGACCGCATCCTCGGCGTCGCGATGTCGGCCTTGCACGACCACCCCGAACTCAGTCCGGCCGACCTCAAGTCCGCCGCTCTCTTCAGCAACCTCCACCAGCAGAGTGAGCGGGTGAGAATCACTCACGTCCCTCTCGGCGTCGAAGACAACTCCAAGCTGTGGACCGCGTTCCAGAGCCAGTACCGCACTTCGGTCGCCTACGAGGCTCGCGTAGTGCTGATCGACAGCACGCTGCAGGGGCGGGCCCCCCTGCCGGTCGTACGCCGTGGCGAGGACGGCAGAGGTCTTGAGGCCGCAGCCAGCGCCGCCGACCGTTGGCCGGCCCTGGAGGCGATCACCGTGCCGGTCATGCTGCCCGGGGACGACCTGGTCCTCACAGGGAACCAACTGGACTCCGGTGTCCCGTCGCTCCGCCTCACTCACCCCTTGCACGGCAATCGCCTTGTCCAGGACGTCCGGAACGTCGGCGGCACCGAGGTCCGTGCCCACCTCCCCGACGATCTCGCCGCCGGCACCTGGTCGGCGACGCTGGTACTCACGGCGGCTGACGGAAGGGAACAGATCACCAAGGCCCTGCCGGTGAGCATCGCCCCGAGGATCACGAGCAGCCTGCCGTTGCCCGTCGCGCGTGATGCCCGAGGCACAGCGTTGCTCACGGTGACGTGTCAATCCTCGGTGCACCCCGATCAGCGCGTCGAACTGCTTGTCGGGGAATTGCCGGTACCAGCAGATCAGTTCGATCAGGCCACCCGTACGCTCCACTTCCGGATGGCCGACGTGCGGCCCGGTCGGTACGCGCTGCGACTGCGGGTCGACGGTGTGGACAGCCCTCTGCTGGATGCCAACTCCGCGCAGCCGCAATTCGCGGTCGACACAGCGGTGGTGGTGACATGACGACCGCTTCCGCCTCCGGGCCCGAGACCCCGGCCGGTCCCCTGTGGGCACCGAACTCCAAGTCGACGCAGGACCGCGAGGACAGCTGGCAGGCGGACAACAGCCGGTTTCTGTCGGCCGCGCTCGAATGGCTACGGCTGGCGCTCCGCGCGCACATCGAGACGCGATCCGGGCCCCCCGTCACGACCGTCACCGAGGAAGAACTCAAGGCTGCTGAGAAGGACATGGAACACGCGGCGGAGGCCCAGCCTCCCCCCGCCCTGATCAGTCTCGGCGGTCTTCTCGGGCTCTCCTCCTTCGAACTGCACACGCTGCTGCTCTGCGTCGCCCAGGAGCTGGACCCCTCGGTCGCTGACCTGTGCGCCCAGGCCCAGGGCCGCCCCCTGGCGTCCGGTCCGACCTTCGCCCTGGCCCTGTCCCTCTTCCCGGACCCCGCCTGGGACGTCATGTCGCCGTACCGCGGGCTGCGCTTCTGGCAGCTCGTGGAGATCAACCGGACGGCCGAACAGCCCCTGGTGACCAGCCCGCTGCGCGCCGACGAGCGGATCGTGAACCACGTCAAGGGACTGGACTACCTCGACGACCGCCTCGAACCCTTCCTGACAGCCGTGGAGTCGCACGCCGCGCCAACCGATCTTGCGCCGTCCCACCACTCCGCAGAGGAGGAGATCACGGAGTGCTGGCGGCACACACCCTCCTGGGCCGGGGGTCGGCTGCCTGTCATCCAGCTTCTCGGCGCCGACCGGGAGAGCAAACAGTCGGTGGCCGCGCAGTCCGCCGCCCAGCTGGGTCTGCTGCTGTACAGGCTGCCGGCGGGGCTGCTTCCCGAGCCGACGGCGGAACTCGAGAGCATCGCGAGGCTCTGGCAGCGGGAGGCCCTGCTGCTCCCGTTCGCCCTCTACCTCGATGCGGACGACACCGAGCTCGTAGGCGGGGCAGACGGCGCAGGCGACCGGTTGGTCGGGCGCTTCCTGCAGCGGAGCGGCGGCCCGTGCTTCGTCGCGACCCGGGAGTTGCGGCCCGACGTACCGGCTCCGACGTCCGGGGTGGACATCGCACCGCCTCCGGTCGCTGAACGTGCCTCCATCTGGAGGACAGCGTTCCCGCCGAAGGACGCGGACCGGCTGGCCGGCCAGTTCGCGCTGGGCCTGTCCGCGATCCAGGAGATCGCGACGGCGTCGGGCAGCGACCCCGACATCGCCTGGCGCACGTGTCTGGCCCGCACCCGGCCGCGCCTGGGCGCCCTGGCCCAGCGTCTGGAGCCGAAGGCCACCTGGGACGACATCGTGCTGCCCGCCCAGGAGGCCGCCCTGCTGCGGCAGATCGGCGATCAGGTGGCGCAGCGCTGCACGGTCTATCAGAACTGGGGATTCGCGGAGACGCACAACCGGGGACTGGGCATCAGCGCCCTGTTCACCGGTCCGAGCGGTACCGGCAAGACGATGGCCGCCGAGGTCCTGGCCGGGCATCTGAGCCTCGACCTGTATCGCGTCGATCTCTCGGCGGCCGTGAGCAAGTACATCGGCGAGACGGAGAAGAACCTGCGCCGGCTGTTCGACGCCGCCGAGCCAGGCGGTGCCATCCTCTTCTTCGACGAGGCGGACGCGCTGTTCGGCAAGCGCAGCCAGGTCAAGGACTCCCACGACCGGTACGCCAACATCGAGGTCAGCTATCTGCTGCAGCGAATGGAGGCGTACCAGGGCCTGGCGATCCTCGCCACGAACTTGCGCCGGTCCCTGGACACCGCTTTCCTGCGACGGCTGCGGTTCATCGTCCCCTTCGCCTTCCCCGACACCACGCAACGCCGCGAGATGTGGGCACGGGTCTTCCCGGGATCAGCCCCCGTCGACGCCCTCGACCTGGACCACCTCGCCGGGCTGCCGCTGAGCGGCGGAATGATCCGCAACATCGCGCTCAACGCCGCCTTCGCCGCCGCCGCGGAGGGAACGACGATCGGGATGGCGGCGGTCCTGACGGCCGCCCGGACGGAACTGCGCAAGGTGGAAATGCCACTGTCCGAAGGCGACTTCGTCTGGGACGGCTCGACGGGGGTGACATCATGAGAATCGAGCTGCACATCGGACGACTGGTCTTCGACGGCATCGCTCCCGGCGACCCTGCTGCTCTTCGTACGGCCCTGGAATCCGAGCTCGGTGACCTGCTGTCCCGCGACCCGGTCGCCCCCCGCCAGGACCAGCAGCTACACCGCGCCACCCCGCCAACGATTGCCGCCGCAGCGGATTCGGCCGCCTTCGGACGCCATATCGCCCGCGCGGTCCACAGCAGCCTGCGGTTGCCGCTAGGGGGGAACGGGATGAAGGAACGAGCTGTCCGAGCGAACGATCAGCCTGCCTCGCCGACCTCAGACCAGAGCCGTCCCCATGAAGCCGCGCCGAATACAGCTGTCGCGGACGGTCGGTAAAACCGGGCTCCTGTTCCACGCTGCACCCGATACCAGCACGACACCGGAGAGCAGGTTGTCCCTCGTGAGCACCCCCACCCCGCCCCGCGGAGGCTTTGTCTTTCTCGACCCAGAGCAGGGGCGTGTCCTGCGAGTGGCGCCGTTTCAGTACAACCCCGACACGCTCACACGCACGCTCCAGCCGCAGGGCATCGGGGGCGAGGCAGGGGACCGTCTGGAAGCGTTGCGGCTGAAGGGACCGCCGCATGAAACGTTCAAGATCGACGCGGAGTTCGATGCGGCAGATCAGCTGCAGCTGGTGACCGGTGCTGCGCCCACGGCAAGTGCTGGGCTGTTCGGGGCATTGTCCGCGTTGGAGACGGCGGTCTGTCCGAGCAGCGCGCAGCTGGCGCATGAGAATGACATGGCGTCCCAGGGAATGCTCCAGATCGCCCCGGTGGAAGCTCCCCTGATGGTGCTGGTGCTCGGTCGGCGCCGGGTCCTTCCCGTGCGCATCACGGACTTCACCATCACGGAAGAGGCCTACGACGGAGAACTGAATCCCATCAGAGCCAAGGTCGGTATGTCCGTCCGCGTCCTCACCGTCGACGACGTCGGCTTCTCCCACAAGGCGGGCGCCCTCTACATCCGTTACCAGCAGAGCAAGGAGCGGTTCGCGGCACTGATCGGATACGGCCCGGGAGCGGTCGGCTACACCGGGATCTGAGTGCGACGGGACGACCTCGAGAGGCAGGAATGTTCGACCCCACCAGCCGGTATCACGGCATCGCCACAACGACCCTGACGACACCTGACGGACGGACCGTCACGTACGTACGGCGTCGCTTCCTGCCGCAGCCTGGGGATCTCACGTCCGTCGGCGTGCAGGTCGTCGCACCCGGCGACCGACTGGACCGGATCGCGGCCAGACAGTACGGCGACCCGGAGCAGGCGTGGAGGATCGCTGATGCCAACGGGGCGATGAGGCCCGAAGACCTCACGGCGGTGCCCGGTCGTCGACTGCGGATCGCTCTTCTTGCAGGTGTGCCCGGGAGCCTGACCATGGCGACGACCCCGGCAACGTCATGACGCGCAGCCTCCAACTCATGCTCCTCATGGGCAAAGTGGTGCCGGTGCCCGCTCCCGCCGTTCTCGTCGATGCCCTGCAGTCCGTGCAGGTCACCTCGTCCAGTGGTTCGGCGAGTGGTTTCCAGCTGGCCTTCGCCGTGAGCAAGCGGTCGCCCCTGACCGAGGTGATGCTGCCCACGGGGCTACTGGACCCCAAGACCCGGGTGGTCGTGGTGGCCGTGGTCGCCGGAGTGCCACATGTCCTCATGGACGGAGTGATCACCCGTCAGGAGATAAACCCCGGTAAGGCCCCGGGCAGCTCGACCCTCACATTGACCGGTGAGGACCTGTCGCTGCTCATGGACCTCCGGCACGTCGAACGCTGCTACCCGGGGCTGCCGCATCATCTGCGCGTGATGCTGGTGTGCGCCGGATACGCACAGTACGGAATCGTCCCGCTGGCTGTCCCGCCGGCAATCAGCAGCCTTCCGAACCCGGCCGTCGAGGTCCCGGTCCAGTCCGCCACCGACCTGGCCTATCTCCGCGCGCTGGCCGACGAGGTCGGCTACGTGTTCTTCATCGAACCCGGCCCCGCCCCGGGAGTGAGCATCGCCTATTGGGGCCCGGAGGTCCGCGCAGGTCTGCCCCAGCCGGCGCTCACGGTCGACTCCGGGACGGCGGACAACGTCGAATCGCTGAGCTTCAGCTTCGACGGACTGTCGCACACCCAGTACACGGCTCGGTTCGTCGAACCCATCGCCAAGACCCAACAGACCGTGCCGGTACCCGACGTCAGCCTGCTCCACCCGCCCCTTGCCCTGCGGCCGGCCCCGGCTCTGCGCGAGGAACCACTGACCGGACAGACCGGCCGGTCACTCGCAGAGACCCTGCTGTGGGGACTGAGCCGCAGAGCCCAGTCCGCCGACGCCGTCACCGGTCAGGGCAAACTCGACGTCCTGCGCTACGGACACGTGCTCAGTGCCCGCAACCTGGTGGGGGTACGCGGCGCGGGCCTGACCTACGACGGCCTCTACTACGTGCGCAGTGTCACCCACGACATCGCCCGCGGTGCGTACAAGCAGAGCTTCACCCTCACCCGAGACGCTCTCGTCTCCAACATGCCGGTGGTGGTCCCATGACGGCTCAGTCCGTGAAGAAATGGCACGGCCTGTATCAGGGCGTGGTGGTGTCCAACGTGGACACCAGCGACATGGGTCGGCTGCTGGTTCGGGTACCGGATGTTCTCGGGGACGACCCGTGCATCTGGGCTTCGCCGCTGTCTCCCATGGCGGGGACGGCCAGCGGCATGTACGTCGTGCCGCTGCAGAACTCCGGGGTATGGCTGCAGTTCCTCGACGGCGACCCCAACAGGGCGGTATGGACCGGCTTCTGGCGAGGCGGCGCGGGCGATGTGCCGCCTGCGGCGAAGTCCACCCCGCCGGGGGTCCCGCAGATCGTGCTCGCCACCCCCTCCCAGAACGCTCTGGTCATCAGTGACCAGAGCGGGCCGGCCGGTGGCAGTGCCATCACCCTGCAGCTCCATGGCGTCGGCGGGCCGTTCATCAAGATGAACGAGATGTCCATCGAGATCTCGTGCGGTCCCGGGCGCGCCAGCATCGTGCTCGACGGAACAGGGGTGCACATCAACGGCGACGCCCTGACAGTGCTGTGAGGAGGACAAGATGCCCGGACTGATTCTCCACAGCGGTGCCACCATGACGTGCGCCCACCAAGGGTCCGCGAACCCTCCGGCACCGGCCCAACAGCGGGTCCTCGTCGGCTCACAACCCGTCGCCACGACGGCGGACACCTTCGTCGTCCTCGGCTGCGCTTTCCCGGCGGCCTCCCTGGGGGCGCCGCCCTGTACGAGTATTCGGTGGACCCAGATGTCCACCCGGGTACTGGTCAACCGACTGCCGGTGCTGCTCCAGCCGACACCGCCCCCGAGCTTCGGCGCGGGCGTCGGGGTCGGCACACCGCCCAGCCCGCCCATGGTCCAGGCTATGCAGCTTCGGGTGCGGGGGACATGAGCGCGATGCACATCGACTTCCCTTTCAACGTCGACGCGAGCGGTCGCACGGCGACGACCCCACACGCCGACCATGTCCGCGACATGGTCGAGCAGGTGCTCTTCACCACCCCCGGTGAACGGGTGAACCGGCCAGACTTCGGCTGCGGTCTGCTCGACCTGGTGTTCGCCCAGAACGGCCCGGAACTCGCTGCGGCCGTCGAGATGACCGCGCAGGCCGCGCTGCAGCGCTGGCTGGGAGACCTGCTCACCGTGGAGTCCCTGACGGTCAGAGCTGAAGAGTCGGCCCTGACCGTTTCCGTGAACTACGTTCTGACAGCCACCGGGGAGAGTCACAGCGTGCTCATGCGCGGCGGGACAGCGTCTTGAGCGCCCATCCGCTCCGTGACGACGAGCAGCGACGCGCCGCGGTGCGGGCTGCCGGGCTGGCCGGCATCGAGAGTGTCTCGGTCGACGCCGGCCGACGCAGTCTCACCGTCCTATTCTTCGGTAGGCTCCCCGAGCGGCTGGACCGGCACAGCTTCCGTGTCGATGGCGGACGGCGGGGCAATGGCATCCGCATCGTCTCCGTCACCAGCATGGCCGACCCGGCGAACTGCCTGACCATGGAACTCGACCGGCCGGGTGACGGGTTCGTCTACCGGCTTCGCGCACTCGGGCAGGGCTTCGACCGCTGCTACGACAGTTTCGAATTCTCGTTCCGACAAGCCGACCCCGAGGCTCCGGCGCCGGCCGACGGCACCGGTCTGCTGCCGACCCACCCGGCACCGGCCATCGACTACCTCGCCAAGGACTACGCGAGTTTCCGCCGTCTGCTGTTCGAACGACTAGCCCTCACCATGCCGGAGTGGACCGAGCGGCACGCACCCGATCTCGGCGTCACCCTCGTCGAACTCCTCGCCCACATCGGTGACCAGCTCAGTTACCAGCAAGACGCCGTGGCGACCGAGGCGTACTTCGACACGGCACGGCTGCGTACCTCGGTACGACGCCATGCCCGCCTGGTGGACTATCCGATGCACGACGGCTGCGCGGCCCGTACCTTCGTGTGCGTCGAGACCAGCGAACAGCTGAAGCTGCGGCCGGACGACCTCGCCTTCACCGCCTTCCCGCCGGGCCGTATCCCGCAGACGGGCGCCGTACTCCCGGCCGAGCTGCTGACGGACGGCCGCCACCCCGTCTACCGGCCACTGGAACGGCGGGACATCGTCCTCCGCCCCGAGCACAACAGCATCGACCTGTGGACCTGGGGCGATCAGGACCACTGCCTGCCCGCCGGCACCACCCGGGCCACGCTTCTGGACCAGCGGCCCCGTCACAAGGGAAGGGACCGCCCGCTGCTGCTCGCCCCCGGCGATGTGCTCGTGTTCGAGGAGATCGCGGACCCGTGGACCGGAAGTATGGCGGATCGCGATCCCACTCACCGGCAGGCCGTCCGCCTCACCCGGGTCACAGAGAGCATCGACGTGCTCTACGACACCAAGGTGCTCGATGTCGAATGGGCCGACGAGGACGCACTCGCTTTCCCCTTGCGCGTCACCACCCGCAGGGGACACAGCCGCGGCCCGAAGACCGTCGTGGCGCGGGGGAACACCATTCTCGTCGAGCACGGCATCGAAAACAGCTGGGGGCCCGACGGCCTCCCCGAAACGGTCGAAGGACCCGCCGAACGCAGCCCCGAGCAGACCTGCCCCGGGTCGGTCCCACCTCGTACCAACCGTCGCTTCATGTCCACGCTGTGCGGTACACAGGTCACCTGGTCCGCGCCCTATCCGCGCCCGGCGGACGTCTCCGTGGGGCAGAGCCGACAGCTGTCCCGTCTGGCCGCCCGTGCCCGTGCCCGGCTGAGGGACATGCACCGCTCCGGTGCGACGCTGTCCGCCGCCGACCGCGACTTCCTGGAAACACTGTTCGAGGCGGGCCTCCTCACCAGGATGCGCGACGACCGGAGTTCCCGGTTCGACCTGGCTTCCCTCCTCTCACGTTTCGACGAGTACCTGTATCCCAAACTGCGCCGACTCGAGGCACTGGCCGGGCGGGCCCGATCCGGCTACGTGCTCGACCGCGCCGACATCGGGTGGGAACTCACGCAGACCTGGGGCGAGGATGCCGCGGGGTTGATCGACCCGGACAACCCCGCACTGCACGGCCCGGCGTGCGCCGGCTTGCGTCCGGACCCGCGCGAGGCTGTCCCCGCCGTACGGATCTGGGCCGAGGGCACCGACAGCGGTGGCGACGCCTGGACACCACGCCGCGACCTGCTGGCCAGCGGCCCTCGCGACCGCCACGTGGTGGGCGAGAGCGATGAGGAGGGGCGGCTCAGTGTCAGGTTCGGAGACGGCCGTACCGGAGCCGCACCGCTTCCGGGACAGCGACTCCTGGCCTCCTATCGCACCGGCAACGGCCGGTCCGGCAACGTCGGCAGCGAAGCCATCAACCGGATCGCGTCCCGTTCCCGTTCCACCCTGTTGGACGGCGTCATCCGCGTTCGCAATCCATTGCCGGCGGCGGGTGGAACCGACCCCGAACCCGTCGCGCAAGTACGGCTGGCCGCACCTCGGGAGCCATTTCGCAGGCTGGTCAGGGCTGTCACGGCCGAGGACTACGAGACGCTCGCCGTCGGGCACCCGGGAGTGCAGCGGGCCGCCGCCGCCCTCCGCTGGACGGGCAGCTGGTACGAGGCGGACGTGGCGCTCGACGCTGAGGGCACATCTGATCTGCCGCACAGGCTGTCCGAGGACGTGAGGCTGGCCCTGCACAGATTTCGCCGCATCGGCCATGACGTGGTCACCGGGCCCGCACTTCAGGTACCCCTCGACGTGGCCCTCACCGTGTTCGTCGACCCCGATCACCTCGCCGGTCACGTCCGCCAGGCCCTGCTGCGGGCGCTGCGGCCCGGCCCGCAACCCGGGGGTGGACTGGGCTTTTTCGATCCCGGCGTCCTCACCTTCGGCACACCGGTACGGGCGAGTGCGCTGGTCGCCGCGGTGGCCGGGGTCCCCGGGGTCCGGCACGCCGAGGTGACGCGGCTGCGCCGGCTCCACCGATTCACTGACGGCGGGGCGAGCCCCGGCCCGGATGTCCCGCCCTCTGGCGTGTTGAGGCTGCGTCCCCTGGAGATCGCGCGACTCGACGGCGACTCCACCCGGCCGGAGAACGGCTGGCTGACCCTGGACCTGCGAGGAGGGCGATGAGCCCGTCGGCCTGCCGTTGCGGCAGCTGCCCCGGTACCCGGTCGACCACGCCGGCAAGGATCTGGAACCGGCCCGCCCTGCCGGCGCTGCAGTACCGCGCGGGTATCTACGACCAGTTCCTGACGTCGATGCTCGCTGGCTTGTCCAGCACCGATCACTCGTCACTCGCCGGGCTGACCACACGTGAACCCGACGATCCTTCCATCGCCCTCATGGAGGGCTGGGCACTGATCGCCGACATCCTGACCTTCTATCAGGAACGGATCGTCAACGAGGGATACCTGCGCACCGCGACCGAGCAGGAGTCTCTGGTCAGGCTCGGACGGCTGGTCGGCCACCGGCCTCGCCCACCGCTCGCGGCCGGCACCTTCCTCGCCTACACCCTCGACGCAGGCACTCGCTGCACCATCCCGGCCGGCTCGCAGGTGAAAAGCGCTCCACCGCCCGGTGGGCTGCCCCAGGTCTTCGAGACCTCGGAGGAACTCAGCGCCCGCGCCGAATGGAACCAGCTTCCGGTCCGTGGGACCGTTCCCCCTTCTATCGATCCCGATGCCGCCGAGATCATGCCGTCGCTCGAACTCGACGGCGTCCAGCCCAACCTCGGCGCCGGTGACCGTCTGCTCTTCACGTTCGGCGATCCCAGCCGGAACGTCACTCGTCTCGTGGAGAGCACTCGACTGGACCCGTATCGCAGGCGGAGCACCGTACTGCTCAAAGCGCCAGGTCCGGCCCACCAGTTGAAGCGCGAGGTACAGGCCTTTCGCGAGGACGTGGACAAGGCCGTACGGAAGCCGCAGCCGTCCAAACCGTTCGAGGACTTCCTGAGAGTGTTGCGCGAAGTCCTGCACGCCGGTGACATCCTCCGTGATCCGGATGCACTGGCGGAAACACTCGACGACAAACTGCAAGCGTTCCGCGAGCGCCTCTCCGGGGCGCAGGCCGACGCGGCGCACGCTGCCGAACTGCTCGACAAGGTGACCGCTCGGGTCGCGGCTGTCAGAACTGCCGCCGGGGCCGTCACAGGCCCGCCCACGGGTACCGCCGGGAAGCGCCCTCCGAGCAGCTCTGACGGGGAACCCTCCGTAAATCCCCTGAGCCTCGGCCGTCAAGTTCTGCACGGGCTGGAGCGCCCCCCGTCCCGGCCTCCTCGCAACCCCAGTGAAATGGCCACCCCTGTCACCGAACTCTTCGGCCCGGACTCTGATGCCATGTCACGTCTGCTCACCGCGAAGAGTCCCCACCTCGCCGAAACGCTCTACCGCGCCCTCGGTACCGTCTCGGTCAGCGCCGCCGACCCGCCCGGCGTGCAGTGCTTCCGCGTGAAAGCAGCTCCCCTCGGTGCGACGATCCCTGACGTGGCAAGCGTCAGAAGGCTGCTCAGGTCGGTGGATTCCACCGACCCGCCCGGCCCGGACGAATCCACCGACGACGGGAGAGTTCTCCTGTT
The DNA here is from genome assembly GCF_002803065.1 of Streptomyces sp. CB01635. Taxonomy (GTDB): domain Bacteria; phylum Actinomycetota; class Actinomycetes; order Streptomycetales; family Streptomycetaceae; genus Streptomyces. Next base: position 233,119 of record NZ_NNBL01000009.1, on the reverse strand, counting down.
GGACTCGGTGTACGACACGATCCTGCCTGGCACCTGGATTGCCGTGCGCCGGACGGACGGCCATACGAAGACTCGGATCATTCAGGTCACCGACGTCACTCAACTGGCCGTGGCCGACGAGCACTATGCCGCACGGGTGACCCGTCTGCGGCTTGCTGAGCCGTGGACCGACGATCCCGGCGACCTCTCCGCCCGACGCGCAACCACCGTCTGGGCCGCCGGCGAGACGCTTGCCCTCGCCGATCCTCCGGATACGTCCGTGGTCGCCGGCGACGCGATCGAACTCGCCGGTGCCTACGAGGGACTCACTCCCGGTCGCTGGCTGATCGTCTCCGGGGAACGCACCGACATCCCGAATGTCTCCGGAGTCCAGGGCACTGAACTCGTCATGCTCGGCGGAGTACATCAAGGACTCGACGACACCCCTTTCGGCCACGGCGTACGCAGCACGCTCGCCTTGACCACGGAACTTGCCTACCGGTACCGCCGAGACACCGTGGTCATTCATGGCAACGTCGTGTTCGCGACCGCGGGTGAGACCCGGAACGAGATTCTCGGCAGCGGAGACGCCACGCAGGCGGGGCAGGTCTTCCCGCTGCGTCAGGGCCCTCTCACCTGGCTTCCCGCACGCACGCCCGACGGCGCGAGAGAAACCCTGACCGTCCGGGTTTCCGGTGTGGAATGGCCCCGGATCGCCGATCTGAACGAGGCCGACCCGGCCACTCTTGCCTACCGTCTGCGCGTCGGCATCGACGGCGGAACAGCGGTCGAGTTCGGCGACGGACGCCATGGGTCCCGGCTTCCGACCGGTGTGGAGAACGTCACGGCTCACTACCGCATCGGTGGAGGTACCCCGGGCAATGTCGCGGCCGGACAGGTCAATCACGTGGTCAGCCGGCCCCTTGGGGTCAGCGGAGTCACCAATCCGCTGCCCGCCACCGGAGGCACGGATGCCGACGGCCGGGAAGAGGCCCGCCGTAGTATCCCTTTGCGGCTCAGCGCCCTCGACCGACTGGTGTCGGTCCGTGACTATGAGGACTTCGCTCTGGCCTTCGCCGGCATCGGCAAAGCCGTCGCGCGCCGCTGCCCCGTCGGCGCTCGTCAGTTCGTGCACGTGACCGTCGACGCCGCAGACAACGCCCCCCTCGATGCCCGCTCACTGCTCCTGGAAGCTCTTCAGTCGGCTCTCAGCCGGTACGGGGATCCGGCGTTGCCGGTGCGCGTGGAGGTCTGCGAACGGGTACGGCTTGTACTGTCGCTCGGTGTCCGCACGTTGCCGGACCATTCGCGGGACGTGGTCGAACAGGCCGTCCGGGACGCCCTGCTGGACCGGTTGGGTTTCGCCGCGGCAGAGCTCGCCCAGCCCGTCTTCCTGAGCGCCGCCATCGCGGCCGCGCAGGCAGTCCCCGGGGTCGACTTCGTGGATGTCGACGCCTTCGGCGGTGTGGGGGACGATGTCGACGCGGCCGGCGTCATCCGGTTCGCGCGGGAACTCACGGCCTCCCCCTGCGTGCCAGGCCACCCGGCGGGGTACCGCGAGACCCTCTACACTCCGGCCCCCGAGGAAACGAGCGCCTCGGTGGCCGCCGCCAACGGACTCACGGAAGAGCAGCTGGCTCTGCTGAATCCCGACGGCGTCCCTCGAACTCCCGGCACCGCGATGGTGGTGCGGCGGGCCCTCCGCCCTGCCCAGCTCGTACTCCTCGATCCGTCGCTGCCCGAGACTCTCGTCCTGCGGAGGATCCCATGACTCCCGACCAGGTGTACGCGCTGTTGCCCGCCGTCCACCGACGGCTCGACGCGGAGCACGGCAGCAAGCTGTACGAACTGCTCTCGGTCATCGCCGCTCAGGCCCGTGTCGTCCAGGACGACATCGAGCAGCTCTACGACAACTGGTTCATCGAGACCTGCGAGGACTGGGTGGTGCCGTACATCGGCGACCTCGTTCGCTACCGCATACTGCCCGGGACGACCGCCGCGCTCTCCGACAACTCTTCGCCTGCGTACGGGCTGCTCGCCGCAGCCGCGCCCCGCAGGGAGGTCGCGAACACAGTCGCCAACCGCCGGCGCAAGGGCACCCTCGCCCTGCTCGAAGACCTGGCCGCCGATGTCGCGGACTGGCCCAGCCGGGCGGTGGAGTGCCGCCGTCTGCTCGCCGTCACCCAGCCGATCCGGCGGTACACCACCGAGGATTACGACGCACGGCGGCGACTGCGCCGCGGTGGCCTGGTCGACCTGCGCCGAATCGACACCCTGGACCGGATCGACGGGCCGTTCGACGAGCTGGCTCACACCGTCGAAGTACCCCGCGCCGACTCCTCACGCCGCGTCGGCCAGTACAACATCCCTGGTGTCGGCCTCCACGTGTGGCGACTGCGGGCCCACCCGGTGACCATGGCCCCGGCGCTCTGTGTGGACCGGGCCCGGTCGTGCTACACCTTCAGCATTCTCGGAAACGACACCGAGCTGTTCACCAAGCCGGTTCCTGAACCGTCGGCCTGCCACGTCGCGGACGAGATGAATGTCCCGGCGCCCATCCGGCGCAGAGCTCTGACCGAGCGGCTCTACGACTACTACGGCCCGCTCAAGAGCGTGTGCGTATGGACCGGACCACACCCCGACCTTGATGTCGCGGCCCTCGACCGCATCGTGTCCGCAGACCTGTCCGATTGGAGCTACTCCCCACGCGCCGGACAGGTGGCTCTCGACCCGGTTCTCGGACGCATCAGGTTTCCCGAGCAGACGGACCTGGAGCGAGGCGTCCGGGTGACCTACCACCATGCGTTTCCGAGTGACTTCGGCGGCGGTGAGTACCCCCGTCCGGGGAACACGGTGGGCCCAACCGTCGTTCGCTACCGGGTCGGTCCGCGCGAGGAACACCACAGGATCACCGATGCGATTGAGCGGTGGCGCTCCGAAAGGCCGCACAGTCCCGAAGCGATCATCGAAATCACCGGGAACGACGTCCATCGTGACCTCAAGAACATCCTTCTCGAGCCGGAAGACCGTCTCACCCTGCGCGCCGAGGACGGTTCACGACCGGTGCTCGCACTGCCTGACCGGACCGAGAACGGCCCCGCCTCCTTGCGGATCACCGGCACCGGGCCGCGCGAAGGGAACCTGCCGCGCATCGTTCTCGACGGTCTCATGGTGACCGGGGGCAGCGTCCAGGTCCGGGGCAAGGTGGGACAACTCATCGTCCGGCACTGCACGTTCGTGCCCGGCTGGGACCTCGGCGCGCATGGCTTGCCGCGGTCGCCCGAGGAGGCAAGCCTGGAGCTGATCGGCACGCCGGTCTGCGTCGAGATCGAGCACAGCATTCTCGGCACCGTCGTCGTCAGCCGGGACGAGGCCGCGGCCGAACCCAACCGGATCTTCCTCACCGACAGCGTGCTCGACGCCACCCACCCGGAGCTCGCGGCGCTGACCGGTCCGGACGGTCGGTACGCTCACGCCCTCCTCACGGCACGGCGTACCACCGTCATCGGCTCGGTACGCACGCGCGCCGTCGACATGGTGGAGAACTGTCTGCTGGACGGCGACGTCCAGATCGCCCAGCAGACAAAAGGCAGTGTGCGTTTTTGCTGGCTGCCGCCCGGCTCCCGTACTCCGCGCCGTTTGTATTGCCAGCCCGAGCACTCGGGCGACCCGGACCGCGTCGCGCTGAAGTTCGCCGGCACGCGGTACGGCACACCCGACTACGTCCGACTCACCGACGCATGCGCTGAGGAGATCCGGCGCGGAGCGGACGACGGGTCGGAACCCGGCGCGCTGCACGATCTGTTCCGTCCGCAGCGTCAGGACAACCTGCGTGCCCGCCTCGCCGAATACACCCCGGCCGGGTGCAACGCGGGAGTCTTCTTCGCCACATGAGCGCATCGCCCGAGTGGGCCAAGAACTCACTAGCCGTCACCATCCGCCATGCACACCGTCGTTCAGTCAGGGAGCACAAACGCATGCAGGGAGACTTCTCCCGGGTCACCTTCGACCCGGCCCAGCGTTTCTCGGCCGTCCTTTCCCAGCAGGGCCGGGTACAGCTCGACTCCGAGATCAACGAGCAGACAGCGATCCTGCTGCACTACATGCGCACCCTGGCCGCCGACCTGCTCGGGCCGGTCGCGTTTCCTTCCGGTCCCGGTCACAGCCCTGGTGGGTTCTGCGTCGACACGTTCGACGGAGGCAACTTCACCGTGACGCCGGGCCGGATCTACGTGGATGGAATCCTGTGCGAATGTGATGGGACCGACTACTGGAGCCAGCCGGACGGGCACCTCGACCGAGGGCGGGAGCGTGACCAGCTCCCGACCAGTCCTTTCATGGTCTACCTGCGGGTCTGGGAGCGCATGGTCACGGCTGTGGAAGCGCCCCGCATTCGCGAGGTCGCTCTGGGGCTGCACGGCCCGGACACGACGGTACGGACCCGGGTGGTCTGGCAGTTGTGCTGGATGGATCTGGACTCTGAATCCTTCATTCCCGACATGAAGACCGCACCGCAGTTCCTGCGCGACCAGATCGGTCGAAGGTTCAGGCCTCGCCCACTGCTCTCCGCCCGCGTCCGCAACCCCGAAGGCAACAGCGCGCCTTGTGACGTGCCGCCCCAGTCCGGATATCGCGGGCCGGAGAATCAGCTCTACCGAGTCGAGGTGCACCGGGGCGGAAACGCTGAGACCGCGACATTCAAGTGGTCCCGGGAAAACGGCTCGGTGATCCTGCCGATCAGGGCGGTCAGCGGTGCGTCGATCGAGCTGGAGACGCTAGGCCGGGACGACAAACTGGGGCTCGAAATCGACGACGTGGTCGAGATCGTCGATGACGCTTCCATCTGCCGCGCCGCCGCCGACGCGTGGGAGGAGGAATGCCCCCGTCTCTACACCATCAAGGCGATTGACCACGCCAGGCGCAAGGTCGCCCTCGACCACGAGCCGGCCCAGGATCCCTACCAGCCGGACGCCGGAACGGTTCCCGGACGTCACCCGCTGCTTCGCCGCTGGGACCACGGGACGGCAGGGAGGGAGCAGAGAGACGGTGACACCTATACGGGTGTGGACAGCGAGGGTACCCAGCAGATCAGGGAGGGCACCTGGCTTGTGCTCGAGGACGGCGTCGAAGTCCGCTTCGAGGGAGACGTCGAGCGAGCCCCACAGTACCGCCGCGGTGACTACTGGACGATTCCGGTCCGGGTCGTAACCGGTGACGTCGAGTGGCCCAAAGGGCTCAATGGTCGACCTCAGCCGAAACGACCACAGGGCATCGACTATCACTACGCGCCGCTGGCAGTCGTACTGCCCCAGGACGCCACCGAGTACACCATGGTGGATTTGCGGGTGCCGTTCCCTCATCGACGGCAGTGACCGCGGAAACTGCCGCACAACCGCTACGGCACGCGGGTGGGGTCAGTAGCCCCGCGGTCGGCCTTTCGTCGAGCCTCACGGTTGGATACGTGATGTCACGATTATGAAGATGACCATGCACACAACGAAGACCAGGAAGACGGCGCACCCGATTTTCGAATAGGACTTGGCGGAGACGTCCGCGCCGGTCGTCAGGTTATGCAGCTTCTTCACGCGCAGCGTCCCGGACCGCATCCGGCCACTCGCGCGAACCCGGTCACCATTGGCCACAGAGCCTTCAAATATGAGCCCCTTCATCTCGATCGGCACGAGTCTCACCCGATCGATGGAATCGTCGTATTCCTCGACCCGGAAATTCATGACGAACACGCTTGCCGAGTCCTTCCCCCCGTGCTGCGTTCGGGTCTGGACATCACGGACTGTCCCCTCCACAATCCCGCTTTCCAATTTCGGGGGAGGCGGCGGAGGAGGAGGCGGTGGTGGAGGCGGTGGAGGAGGCGGTGGAGGGAGTGGGGGTGGTGGTGGGTCCACGATATCGTCACACGAATCCGCGGGATCGAATCGAACACCGCAGCGAGCGCACGTGGTTACCGCGGGCGATTTCCGTTGTCGACTGCCGCAGTTTTCGCACGATATCCATTCACTCGCCATGCGCCCACTCCTGTACACGCATCCTTGACGTATTGAGACGTCCCCTGCTTTCGTGGAGACGCCCACCCCCGGTGACATGCGCATCGGCTTGGCCCTGAAGGTGACGCAACAACTGAAACCGATCGCCACTGCTCGTTTCGCTGGAGCGAATATCCGGCCATCTGAATTGAAGACAGCCGTCTAGTCTAGAAAGTGGCAGGGTGCCATCAGCGGTCACTCGGGGCAGCGACAGTGCGGGCCCAAAGCCCTCCTTACGATGCTGACGTGAGGTGCAACGGGCCGCAACCTGAGCACCGTAAACCACGGTCGCCGGCGCCGACAGTGGGTGTTTTCCACCCTCGCTCTGAGCTGGTCAGTCAAAGGGTGAAGACGGCGTGGACGGGTTTGGTGATCCGGGTGGTTGAGCCCCGCAGTTTGCGGAGGAGCCTCAGGTCCTGAGGGTGGCGACAGCCTCTCGACGAGGGCTCGGCTTTCGCGTGGGGCTGGTTCCCTGCCTTTTGCCCTGGGGAGAGGGTTTCGCTGCGGCTCCAGTACGGGACACGGACCGTGCCGCCGGCCCCCGGTAACCCTGGTCGACCCAGCACTTGATGCCGACCTCGGCGAGGGCATCAGCGATGCCGTGTTCACGGGCTGCGCGGACGTCGTGGATGGTGCCGGGCAGCGCTGACGAGGCTGACGGCAGGCGGTCGAATTATTGGGGTGGGTAACCGCGAGCGCGTACCGTTCGGCAGTTGCGTGCGCGGGCGGCGAATACCCTGTAGTTCGGCTGTAGATCGGTGGTCGGCGCCATTCGGCTTCGCGGAGCGGTTGCCGTTGGTGGGTGTTGGGAGAGATGTTCTTCCTGCCCGCTTGTCAGGGGCATTACGCGCCCGTAGAGCAACTCCACTGCCATCGATGAGTCACCACCTGTGCTTGGCAGCCTCGAAGGGCTGGAGAGAGCTGTTGAACGGCAGTTGCTGCGTTGCCATTTGTGAGCAACGGCACTCAACGGAGTGCACAACTTTGCGGGTGCCGATTAATCATCCGGCCTGTTCAAGCCGCATGTTGGTACTGATGCAGCGTTCCGCCGAGTCGCTCTCGTCGATAGACCTGTAGGTCCTCGATCTCCCCTGGTTCGATGATCGGTTCGGGTAGTGAGCGGAGCGGGGCGGCCTGATCCAAGGCCCGGTGTGGCCGGTGCCCGTTGTAGAAGGATTCGAACTCGCGCAGCGCGTGGAGCAGGTGGCTGTGGTTCCAGATCAACGTGCGGTCCAGCAGCTCGCGCCGGCAGGTTTGTATCCAACGCTCCATGATGGAGTTCATCCGCGGCATCCGGATGCCGCTGGTGACGACCTTCAGCCCGGCGTCGGCCAGCACACCGTCGAAGGCCTGTGTGAACTTCGAGTCACGGTCACGGATCAGGAACCTGGCCCTGCTCCTCGCGTCCTCCAGGTCCATAACGAGGTTACGCCCGAGCTGCACGACCCACTGTGCGGTGGGGTGCGCGGTGGCGCCGAGAACGCGGATGCGGCGGGTGGAGTGCTCGATCACTGCAAAGACGTACAACCGCGCCCCGGCCAGGGTGCGGGCCTCGAAGAAGTCGCAGGCCAGAAGCGCGTCGGCCTGGCTGCGCAGGAAGTCGGACCAGGTCGTGCCTTCCCTCTCCGGGGCGGGTGGGATGCCGTGCTCACGAAGGATCTCCCAAACGGTGGAGGCGGCGACCTTGATACCCAGCGCCGCGAGTTCACCATGGATCCGGCGGTACCCCCACGAGCTGTTTTCGCGGGGCATACGCAGGACGAGGGCGCGGATCGAACGGATGGCCGGCGGGCGACCGCGTCGCCTCGGCACGCAGGTCGCGGCGTGGCGCCGTTTGAGCAGATTGCGGTGCCAGCGCAAAAGCGTGTCCGGGCGCACCAGCAGCAGGACGTGCCGCAACTTCTCCCCCGGGAGGCGGTGGAGCAGGCCAGCGAGGATGACGCGGTCGGTGTCGTTGAACGCGGGCTTGCCGACCTGACGCTGCAGGACCAGCAACTGGTGCCGCCGCGCCAGCATTTCGATGCCCTTCTCCCGGTCACTCATAGGCACCAGGCGCAGGAGCGCAACGGTGGCCGTCGCGGTGAGGTAGGCCAGGCGCAGCAGCATGACAGGTCATCCTGCCGTCCTGCCGCGTACAGGTGAAGACAGTTGGGCGGCCGGCGAGTACGGCACGAGATCGGCGATCAATGCCTTCACCTGGGCGGATGATTTGTCGGCACCCGCAGTGGTGCCGGGTGCATCTGGAGCCGCGCTCATCGGTAAGCCCGCCTGTCTCGGCAGTCGTGTGTGGAGCCACACCCGGCTGCCGCCGGAAACGCTACTCGTTGTCGTCGACCAACCGGTCGATCACGGCTTGCACGACATCCGCGCGACGCCGGTCGTCGTGCTGGTCGCGCACGGCACGCTGGAGTGCGAGCAGGTCGCGCCATGCGTCCGCGTCCTGCTCCATGACGGAATCGACGACGGGCGCGGAGACAAGACGCAGACACTCGGCGAGATGGCGGCGAGTGGTCGGGGAGGGCGGGGAATCGGTGTCCGGCGTGCTGAAGCCGCTGGTGAGACAGCGGGCAGGGTCGATGAGGCGCCAGCCGGTCAATGCGCCGTCGTGGACCAGCAGTTCCACGTCGGGGGCGATGCCGATCCGGGCGTCCGGCTGCCTGGCGAGCAGGTCGGCTGCGCGCAGGCACACCAACTCGGCGCCGTCCGGGGCGCAGCGGAACACAGCCGCCTGCGGTAGTTCGAACTCCGACGGCTCGTTTGCCCGCAGCCCGGCCGACTCGCTCGGCGGCAGTGCTGCCGCACCGTGTCCTGCCTCGTAAGGAGCGGACCGGAGCGGAAGGAAGAACGTAGCGCTACATAGCCCCCGACTGTCCCTGTCGAACCGGAGGAAGTCGTTCTCCGACCACAGCCACTGCATGCTGCCGAAGGTGTCGGCCAACTGCTTCTCACGCTCACGCGCGTCCGCGTATCCGGCGATGATCAGTTGTTGGCCGGGAAGGTCGAAACGCGGGGTGAACCGCAACGGACGCCCCGTCGTCTCGACACTGACCGTGCCGCCGACCGAGAAACTCACCATGGTTGTCGCCTATCGGATCTGCTGGGCGGGCGGCATGGTGCCGCCCCTGGAACTCGGGACGTTCCCGTTCACAATGTCGTCGTGGGTCACCGGACTTCCGGGGTCGTCGGCCGAGCCCCCCAATGCCTTGGCACCGGATTCTCCCTTGACACCGGAGGGACCGTAACCCGTGATGACATCTCCCGCTCCGGCGCCTGGCCCCTTGGTGACCACGATGTCCTCGCCCTGGCGGAAGATGAGGTTGCCACGGCCGCCTTCGGAGAGGTACACGGCGTCCGGCTTCTTCAAGATCTCCAGCACACGCTCGTCGCCGAAGTGCGGATGGTAGCCGCTGTCCTTTCTCATCTTGCCTTCCGCGGCCCGTTCGATGATCTTGTCGGTGGCCTTGTTCGCTTTCTCCACCGGGCACTTCGGGGCGAGACCGAGCGGGTCGCTCCAGGTGAGCGGGTTGTGGACATAGCCACCGGGATTGGGCGACGGCGCGAGGCCCAGGGGGTCCGCGGTGAGGTAGCGGGCGGTCTCCGGGTCGTAGTGGCGGAAGTAGTTGTAGTGCAGGCCGGTCTCCGGGTCGTAGTACTGACCCGGAAAGCGCAAGGGTGTATAGGCGGGGCTGTCGGCCGGCCAGGCCGTCGTGCCCCAGAGCGTTGAGCGGGCCCGCCAGGCGATGGTGCCCTGTTCGTCGACGAGCTCCGTCGGCGTCCCGACGAGGTCGGTGACGATGGCGAAGAAGCGGGAGTCGATCTCTTCCTGCGGAGCGTCGGCGGCGGTGATGCGTTCGTTCTGGGCGACCGGACGCTGATCACGGTGGTCCCAGGTCAGAGTTACTGGATGTGGCAACTTCCGTGACACGGAGGTCTGTTCGCACACCGTCGTGCCGTCCCACGTGAAGGTCACGCGCTCGACGACCGTGTCGCCGTCAGCGTCAAGACGCAGCTTCGCGGTGCGACGCCCGATGGGGTCGTAGGTGTAGCGCCAGCGTATGCCGTCTGGAGTGAGCACCGAGGTCAATCGGTCCTCCGCGTCCCACTCGTAACGCCAGGTGTCCGGGCGGCCGGACAGCCGCTTCTTCTGGCGCAGCACGATACGGCCGAGCGCGTCGTGCTCGTAACGGACCTGACCCGCGCGGATTAGCCGGGTACCCGCGTACGCGCGAGGGCCGGTGGCCTCGTGGCCCGGGTGCGTTGCCGGCCAGGCCGCCTGGGTCTGATTGCCGACGGCGTCGTAGGCGTAGCTCTCCGTCCAGCCCTCGGCGGTCACAGAGGTCACCCGGCCCACCGCGTCGAGCTCGAACCGGCGCGCTCCGGACAACAGGTCCTCCACGGCAGTGAGATGCCCGTCCGCGCGGTAGGCGTAGGCGCGCTCCTGAAGCGTACGGTCATTGCTCATGGCGGTCTGGGAGGTGAGTCTGCCGACCGGGTCGTACGCCTGCGCCAGGGTGAAGGCATCGGCGATGGTGCGCCGTACTTCTCGCGCGTCGGCGTCGTAAGTGAACGTGATCGGACGTCCGGCGGCGATCATCTGCGCCACATTGCCCAATGGATCGTAGGTCCAGGTCGTGGTGGCGCCGCCCGGCGTGGTCCGGCTTGTGCGGCGGCCCAGGTCGTCGTGGGTGAAGCGGAGCGTGCGACCGTCGACGGTCTCCGTGCGCACGTTGCCGTGCCGGTCCCGCAGAAGGGTCAACGCGCTGCCGTCCGGGCCGGCGGCCTTGGCGAGCTGGTCGGTGAGGTCGTAGGCATACGACGTGACTTGGCCCGCGGCATCCTTGCTGACGATCCGGCCCAAGCAGTCGCGCTCGTAGCGGATGGTCTGGCCCAGCATATTCGTACGCGAGGTGAGCTGGCCCCCGGCGTCGTGGGTGTAGCTGATCTCCCTGCCGTCGAAGTCCCGCTCACCGACCAGCCGGCCTGCCGGATCGTAGGAGTAGCTCCAGCTCATTCCTTGGGGGTTGGTGACTTCTGTGAGCCGGAGTTCCTCGTCGTATGTGAACTCGTGACGGCCGCCATCAGGTCCCGTGCGGCCGACGAGCACGTCGAAGTGGGTGTACTCGTAGCGGGTCGTGCCGCCGAGACGGTCCGTGTGGCTGGTCCGGTTGCCCTCCCCGTCGTAGGTCCACGACTCGGCCGCGCCGTCAGCGGCGGTCCGGCGGGTGAGCAGGCCCTCGACCGTCCATTCCAGGAGTGTGGTGGCGCCGCTCGGCTCGGTGACCTCCACCGGGTGGCCGAGGGGGTCGCGGCGGTAGCGGGTCACGGCGCCGCGGGGGTCGGTTATCCGGATGGGCAGCCCGGTGCGGTCGCACTCGACCGCGCTGGAGTGGCCGAAAGGGTCGACGACCGACGTGAGGTGGCCTGCTTTGTCGTAGGTGAAGGTGGTGGTCTTCCCTGCGGAGTTGGTGAAGCCCGTGCGGTTGCCCCGCTCGTCGTAGAAGTAGCGGTGGACCGATCCATCGGGGCCAGTGACCTTCACCGGCAGGTTGAGCGCGTTGTACTCGGCGGAAATCTCGCGGCCGTCGGCGCGCTTGGCCAGGACCAGGTTGCCCTGCTCGTCGTACGCGTAGCGGGACGTGTGCCCCAGCGGATCGGTCCGGGAGAGCAGCCGCCCGCGGAGGTCACGTTCGAAGCGGGTGACGGCGCCGAGCGGATCGATCTCGGCGGTGACGTGACATGTGTCGTCGATCAGGTACCGCCGAGTGTGACCCGCGCCGTTCGTGACAGTGGTGACGCGATGTCCCGTGACGGGGTCCGTGTCGTCATAGGCCAGGCGCAGCACTAGGTGGCCTTCGGCGCCGCCCTCCGCGACACAGCGGTCCTGGCCGTCGTACTCGTAGGTGTAGGAACGGTCATTGGAGTCGGTCCAGGAGGTGACCCGGCCGCGCTCGTCGTATGTGAACCGCAGTGGCAGACCGGAGGAGTTGACGACCTCGGTGAGGTGGCCGTCGTCGTAGCCGTAGCGCTTGAGCTCCAGGTCGCCACCGTCGGGGGCGCCGCCGCCCAGGTGTAGGGCCGTGATGCGCCCGTCCCGTGTAGTGATCCTCAGATGGTGGCCCGAGGAGGAGACGATCGCGAGCGGAGTGCCGTCCCGGGCGTGCTCGAAGGTGACCCAGTTGCCGTTGCGGTCGTCGATCTGCTCCAGGATCGCCGCCTGCTCACCGCGATCGGCGAAGTGCCGGACTCGCCCGGTGTCCGGCTCCGTGATCGTGTAGCCGTCGTCCGTACGGTCGAGGTACAGCGGTGTGCCGTGGCTGGGCAGTGTGGGGATGCCGGGCGCCGGGTGCGGGTAGGCGAGGATCCGGCCGTCGGCGTCGACGTGCACCACACCCTCGGCGTCGATCTCCAGCCGTTCGTCCACGGTCGAGGACCACGAGGGGCCGAACCAGCGGCCGAGCGTGTATCCGGACTCCACGCGCCGCGTGAACTCCAGGGGCAGGGAGCCGGGCAGACTGATGTCGGTCTGCGGCAGGTACATCCTGCCGGTGGTCAGGTCGACCGGGTCGGTCGGATCGTGCTCGACCTTGTCCCGAGGCTTTTCCCCGCGGCCCTCCGGGCCGTCCCGGACGGTGCGCCGCGCCGCGCTCTCGGCACCTTCCTCAAGGCCTTCCTTCGCCGCCGTCTTGAGTCCGAGCCGTAGGCCGCTGCGGGCGAGTCCGGCGCCTTTGGTGCCGATGAGTTCGGGGATGAGGCGGCCGAAGAATTCGGAGGGGTCCTTCTTGAAGCCGTCGACGGCGGCGGTGACGATGCGTTCGGGGTGCGCGGCGGTGGAGACGAGGCCGGAGAGCGTCATGGAGACGTTCTGCATGTACGCGGCCGGGTGCGTGAGGTTGTAGGGGTCGGTGGGGTTGAGGCCGCGGACGAAGTTGAGCAGGCCCGCGGTGCCCTTGAGGGCGCCGCCGACGACGTGGGTGAGCTCGGTGTTGTAGGCCTGGTAGCCATCGACGATGGAATTGCCGAGCCGGTCGAGCGGCGGGGGTTCGGCGGGGGCGTGCGCGAGGGCCGCCTTGACCTTGCCCTGGGCGTCGGAGGCGGCGGTGTTGCGCTGCTTGCGTGCCTCGGTGAGCGTCTCGTGGGCCTTCTCGATGTCGGCCTTGCCGGGATCCTGGAAGGGCTCGGGCCGGGGCCCGGGGTCCTCGTTCGCCTTCAGCTTGGCATTGTAGGCGTCGGCCTTCTTGTTGTACGCGTCGACCGCGTCGGAGGAGGCCTTCGTGCCCTTCTTATAGAGGTCGATGGCATCCTTGGCCTTGCCCTGCGCCCACTTCACGGTGTCGGCGTACGCGTCCAGGGCGCCGGCCGCCTTGTCGCAGGCGTCGGACGCCTCGGCCCACTTGGTGGGGTGCACGCCGAACTTCTTGCGGAACGCGTCGCCGCCCTCGCCCGCCCACCCGGACGAGTCGACCTTCTTCATCCCCTGCGAGACATGGTCGAACGCGGTGTGGAAGTCCTTGAGATGCTTCGAGGACTCGCGGATTTTGTCCGGGTTGCCGTGGACGAGCTCGTCGGCCTCCTCCGTCTGGCCGAGCTGCTGCTCGCCGGGCGTGGCACCGAGATCCGAGGCGACATCGTCACCCCAGTCCTCCACCGCGTCGGCCGCCCCGTGCAGGCCGACATGGTCCAGACCGTCGCCGACCTTGTTCGTCGCGTAGTCGACGCCCTCGCCGACCTTCTTCTTGCCCTCGTCGATGAGATCCTCACCGACCGAAAGACCCTTGTTGATACCGCCCTTGACGCCATCGACGATGTCCCCGAGCCCCATCAGCCCTCACCCCCGCCCTGAGTGCCCTGTTGCTGTTCGGCGGCCTTGGCGCGGGCCTCGGGGGAGGGGCCGAAGGTGTCGTCGAGCCACTTGTTGTACTCAGCGTCGGAGACCCCGGCAGCGTTGTGCATGTTCTCGGGATTGAGGCCCAACGGGCCCGCAGTATGAGACGTCGCGATGTCGCGGCCAGCGTCCTTCCAGCCCTGCGCGCTGTTGGCCATGGCCTGGTCGAAGGACTCCTTGCTGTAGTCGGGGGCCGAGAGCACGCCCGACGTGGCGATGTCGCCCCAGCCCTGCTGGGTGACCTCCTCCTCGGTGGCGTAAGGGTTGCCGATCGCGGCGTTCGTAACGACCTTCAACGTCCCCTCGACGTATTGGTCCGTCTCGTAGTAGGTGCCAGCTGACAGGCCGGTCTTCACGGCGAAAGCGTTGCCCTCGTTCACCAGCGAGCGCACGCCCCATTCCCAGCGCTCGCAGAAGCTCTTGAACTCGCCCGTCAGCCCTTCGTGCCCCAGGTCCAGGCCGGACAGGGCGATGTCCCCGAAGCCGCGCCCGGCCCCGGCCTCACCGACCATGCCCAGTTCCTTCAGCTCGGCCAGGGCCTCGGTCAGCCCCTTGGCGATCAGATCCAGGCCACCGGTCTTCAGGTCCTTGCCACCGCCACCACCGCCCGTCACGCGCTGTCCCCCTCATCCGCCTGGTCCTCGTCACGGTCGACCGCCGCCTTGTCCGGCACGATGCCCCGCACCGGCGGAAAGACCATGCCGTCCGGCCCGTCGGCACAGTCCAGGGCCACCCCGCAGGGCACTCCGGCCGTCGGCACCGCGACATCGAGCAGTTTCGCGCCGAGGATCGTCCGGTAGGTCCACTCGCGGCTGTACTCGCCGCGCGCTTGGGCATAGCGGGCCAGTGCCTGCTCGTCGGAGAAGGCGAGGAGGAACCGGACGCCGCTAGAGTCGGCGGTCAGCAGACCGCGCTCCTCGGCAGGGCCGGGTCCGTCGCCCAGCGGCACCAGCACAGCCGTCCGCCGGAACTCGCCCAGCAGCTCGGCGAACGCCCGTCTGCGCGCCGCAACTTCAGGATTCTCGGCGAGCGACACCTGGCGATCCGGCTGTGTTTTGGACTGGACACTCAGGGGCGGCTCCGGATGCTCCTGCGAAGGTGTCGCCGGCGCGTCAGGAGTCGGCGACTCGTCCATCTCTGCGTAATCGGCGAGACGCGATCTCGGTATACGTGGCGGCTCCCCCGCCGCACCCCCGTGCTCAGACATGCCGACCATCATCACAACTGCCCGTTGCGCACCGCAACGTGCCTGCGTCACACCCATGTCACAGGCGTGCGTCGTCCCGCCGGGGCTTCCGAGGTGGTGTCAGGCTTCGTCTGCCTCACGACTGAGGTCGTTGCGGAGGTAGTTCCCGTAGCGGGCCATGGTGGTCGGCTTGAGCGCCAGAGCCTTCACGGTGAGCCAGACTCTTGGGTAGTCGGCGACCGTCTGGTTCGGATCGGCGTCGAACCCGCCCGCCTCGCCCTCCAGGAATCTGAGGAGCGCGGTCTCGGCGCTGTCCTGGCTTGGGTAGCCGCCGCGGCGGATGGTCGTCCGGTGGTGGGCCACGGAGGGGACATCGACGGCGAAGCTCCACGTCCCGTAATCGCTGTCCGTGACTAGATGTGGGCAGTGTGCGCCGAGCTGGTAACGGTGAATGTCTTGGCAGCCGCAGCGGCGGTAAACACGACCGCGGCCGGCGGTGGTTGTACGCATGGTGATCGCCTCAGGGTGCGGCAGGGGATGCCGACGCTTCCAGCCTCCGTCCAGTGCGACCACCAGGCGACCACCATGTTCCACGTGGTGTCGGTCTGCCGCTGGGGTGCCGGGGGTATCTTCCGGCGCCTCAGGACCCCGCGGATAGTGGAAGCGCCCACGTGGTGGCCGAGCTTGAGCAGCTCGCCCTGGATGCGCTGGAATCCCCATCGAGAAGCTCAAGTCCCTGCGCGGCCTGGGCGTCGACCAGTTCGCCGTCTACAACATGCACGACGCCCGCGAAGCGACCACCGACGTCTACGGGACCCAGATCATCCCCGCCCTGTCCGACTGACCGCCGCGTTCACCGGCCGTACGCACCACCCAGCGCCCGCGCCGGCGTTGCTTCCGGTGATGTCCGGCCCTATGACCGTCGCCCGCCCCCGGACTCGTCACGGCTCGCCGGATCCACCGAACCCCCCGGCTCCGCAACGTTCACCACCACCGGCGGCGCCGAGCCGAGCGCATCGCCGAGGCGGTCGCCGGAGGACGGCGGACCGGCGTCCTCGATCCCGAAGCGCTCCATCAGTTCCCGACTGTGCAGGCGGACGACCGCTTCGACGAGCCGGGCGTAACTGTCCGTCGTGGAACGGGCGCGCCGACGAGCGGTTGCCGCGAGCAGCACGGCCAAGACGCCTGCCGGCCACCACACCGCCGCCAGCGCTGCGTACAGCACCGACCAGGCACCCAGTTCGGCCGCGCGGGCACCGGCGGACCGGGTGGCGACAAGCTCCGTACGTTCTCCTTCGGGAAGTGACAGCCAGATGTAGGGCCAGAGTTGGCCAAGATCCAGGTGCTGGTCGCGCTGCAGTCGCAACGCGACGGCATGGACCCGGTCGCCGCTCCAGGTCGGCCGGTCCGGACGCTCCGCGGAGATCGCCGCCCTGGCCCCGAGCGCCCTTCGCCGCGCCGTCGGGTCGACTTCGCGGTCCAGGGCTGCCGCGCGCGCGGCCCGTGCCCACTGGGCGCTGTACTCGCGGTGCGCGGCGTCCCATCGCCGTCGGCGGATGTCCGTTCGGCGTCGTGCGAGGGCTGCCGCGGGACGCGGCCAGGAACGCCAGTCCGCCGCCAGCGCGACCCGTTCGATTCCCGCTCCCAATGCCCGGGCCGCGAGACCTGCCGCCACTGACGCGGCGAGGACGGCCACCAGCACGACGATCTGGCCGCCGGTGGTACGTACCGCAGGTGCGTGGGCCCAGGTGGTGACCTGGTGGGCCAGACGAGGTGCGTCCAGCGCGTGCGCCTGGCCGAGGGCCTGTGCGGCCGCGCACACCGCCAGGTAGAGCGCCCCGGGGAGGGCCAGCAGGCTCAGCCACTTGTCGGCAAGCCCCTTGCCGAGCTGGGCCCCGAAATCGCCGAGTATCCCTGTCACGTAGCGAGGGTGCTGCGCCGCAAGGGTGTGCCCGTCACGTGACAGACGTGGGTGCTGCCCGGCGTCGGCCAACTGTAGCGAGTGCAGGGGTTGTCGGGGCGCGGGCAGAGGAGGACGGGCTCGTCGGTGCGGGCGGGCGGGATTCCCGGCGGCGTCGCCATCGATATGTCGCGGGTGCGCCCGAAGACGCCGATCGCGTCCTGGCCCCGCCGCAGCGCGTGATGGACGGCTTCCAGCTGCTCGGAGGGGTCCGTCCCATCGCGCAGGGCGTCGAGCAGTTCGTCGAGGAGGCGTGTACCGTCCGCCGGGCCGCGTGCCAACGTGGCACGCGTCCGCTCGATGTTCTCGCAGAACTGTGCGATGCCGTCGGCGATCTGTTCCGCCGTCCGCCTGCTTCCGCGTGCCACTGAGCCGCCCTCCGGATGCTGATTCCCGGCGACCACCCCACCGGGGTACCGGCATCGTACGCTGAGACTCGCCGTGACGAGGAGGGCTCGATGGGACGCCGCGATGAACTGCTGCTGTCACTGGGCGAGTTGGTGCAGCGGATCGGTGACACCGGTGATGCGGCAATGGCCTGGTCACCACAGGTGATCGCGGTGGCGCAGGACCTTACGGAGGAGCTCGACGAGGCGGAGGGCTGGGACATCCCGGTCCGGCAGGCGCTGGGGTGGCTGAAGTGGTACCAGGCGTGTGCTTCGTTGGGGGAGGAGCGGCAGCGCGCGGTAGACGAGGCGCTGCAGGTGTTCGCCCCGGCCGCGATGGTGATCGGGATGGTGCCGTTTCCCGAGCCGCTGCTGCCCGGCCTGGCCGACGAGGCCGCCACGCGCCTGCCCGCGATGCTCGAGTACGCACTGTCCAGCCCGGACGACGATCAGTTCGCGGCTCTGGTCGACACCTCGATACACATCGCGAACGCCACTCCCGGCGGGCATCCGCAGCGGGCGCACCGGCTGGCCGTCGTCTGTCACGCGCTGATCTCCCGTAGCGCCCGGAACGGCCAATTCATCCGGCTGGAACAGGCGTTGGCCGCCGCCCGGCAAGGCGTCGTCCATAGTCGCCCGGACGACCCGGACCGGGCCGCGATGATGAGCGTCTTCGCCGCGGTGCTGTTCAACGGATTCAACCTCAGCGGAGCGGTCGCGGATCTGGACGAGGCGATCGAAGCGGCTCGCGAGGCGGTGTCCAGCGGTAAGGGTCGGCCTGGTGAGCGCATACGGCTGGTGGTCCTGGCCGACATGCTGTGGACAAGGTTCCAACTGACCGACTCAGTCGCAGACTTGGACGAAGTGACTGAAGTGCGATCCTCCCTCGCCGAGGCGAGCAAGGTCACCGACGCCGGGTGCAGCGAGCAGTTCACCTTGCTGGGGCAGGCCCTGTTGACGCGGTTCGACATACGGCACGATCCGGCGGACCTGGACGGGACCGTGAACGCTCTGCGCGGCGCTGTGTCCGCCGCGACCACCGACGAGGAGCGGCTGTACTGCAGGTCGGACCTCAGCTGCGTCCTGCAAAGGCGGTTCGAGCGCTGCGGCGCGCGGGCCGACCTGGACGAGGCGGCCGACGCGGCCCGTGAAGCCGCTGCCGAGGCGCCGGCCGCATGCTCCCCGAGTCTGCTGACGAGCCTGGCGATCGTGCTGGACTTCTGCGCTCGCACCACCGGGTCCCTGGATGATCTCGACACGGCGATCGGCCTGGTCCGGCGGGCCGCTGCGGCGACGCCTGCCGGGTACAGCCGGACGAAGCGCCCGGAGCTCGGAATCATCCAGGCACACGTCCCGGACGTCATGGAGGGCGCGACGGCCGAGTACGAGCCCAGCCGGCCTGAGTTGCAGCGACTGCTCTGCGCCTATCTGACAAGGCGCTTCGAGCGGACCGATGTGCTGGCCGACATCGACGCCCTCGTCGAAGCACGCCGTGAGGCGCTCGCGACGGGGGGCGTCGACGGCAGGGACGACGGCGACCGGGCCAGGAACCTGGCCTTGCTGAGCTACGCGCTTAAACTCCGCTTCCACCGGGTGGGCCGGTCCGAGGACCTGGAGGAAGCCGTGACGACCATTCAGCAGGCCCTGTCCATCCAGCCCGGCGACGGTGACTTCCTTTCCTCGCTGAGCGACACCTTCCGCGTTCGGTTTGTGGAGTATCGGGACAAGGCCGATCTCGATCAAGCCGTCCAGCTGGCCCGGCGGGCGACACAGGTCTGCGCCGGCGACCTGCTTCCGGCCGTCGCCTTCGCGAACCTCTCCCAGGTGTTGCAGACCCGCTTCGGCCTGTTCAGGGATCGGCCTGATGTCGATGAGGCGGTGAACGCCGCGCGCGCGGCCGTCACCGCGGAGGGCGACGGAGCCCAACGGCCGAAATGGCTGCTGATCCTCGGGGAGTCGTTGCTGGCCCGGGTCGGGGCCCGTCGCCTCTCGGACGACGAGTCCGGGCGGGAGACCGACCGCGCGGAGGCGCTCCGGGCCCTCTCCGAACTGGTCATGCGATCCGACTCGGCGCCGCCGCGGTTGAAGGTGCACGGCGCGAAGCTGGGTGCCTGGCTGGCAGCCGTCGAGCTCCCTCCCGGCAGCGAGGACTTCGCACTCGCTGCCGACCTGTTGGAAGCGGCCGTCCTCGCGCTCCCCGAACTGGCCCCGCGCCGGATGCGCCGGGAGGAGCAGCAGGAGACCATGGAGACGGCGTCAGGAATCGCCGGCGACGCCGCGGCGATGGTGCTCTCCGACCCTCTTCGGCCTCCGGCGGAACGCGCCCGCCGTGCCCTGTCGCTGCTGGAGATGGGGCGTTCGGTGCTGCTGAGCCGGCGCCTCCACGCCCGCAGGGACCTCGCCGGACTCCACGAGGCCGGACCGGAGTTGGCGGCCCGCTTCGCTGCCCTCTGCGATCTCCTGGACGGGGATGTGGAACAGGCGCCGACCGGACAGGACCGTATCGGGGCGGCCGCGGAACTGGCTGCGACGCTCCGTCGGATCCGCGCCCTGGACGGCTTCGCCCACTTCGCTCTGCCGCCGACCGACGAGGAACTGCTCTCCGCGGCCGACCGCGGCCCGGTCGTCAGCCTGAACGTCGCCTACCGGGGCGACGCCCTGCTGCTGACCGCGGAGGGCAACACCGCGCTCGGGCTTCCCGGTGTGACCGCCGAGACGGTGATCGACCAGATCAACGCCTTCCATGTGGCACTTCGGGAAGCCCGTGACCCGCACCGGGACCGCGTCGCCGCGCAGCACGCCCTCTCTCAGGTGCTGAAGTGGCTCTGGGACAACATCACCGGCCCCGTGCTCGACGCTCTGGGCCACCACGGCCCGCCCGCCGACGGCGCTCCCTGGCCCCGGGTGTGGTGGGCGCCCGGCGGGTACCTCAGCCTGCTGCCCCTCCACGCCGCCGGCCACCACGACGATCCGGCCGAAGGGCGGCGCACCGTCATGGACCGCGTCGTCTCGTCCTACACGCCCACCATCAGCGCTCTTCGGCACGCGCGACGTCGCCAGTCGACGTCAGCCCCCGCCGCGAGCAGTGCCCTCATCGTCGCGATGCCCGAGACTCCGGGACTCGCCGGACTGCGAAACGTTGCCCCCGAAGCGGAGCTGGTCCGCGACCTGCTCCCCGACTCCCTGCTGCTGACCGCGCCGGATCGCGCGCAGGTGCTGGCCCAACTGCCCGGACGCACCATCGCGCACTTCGCCTGCCACGGCAGCTTCGACCCCGACGATCCGTCGGCCGGCCGGCTGCTGCTGAACGATCACGGGCAACACCCCCTCACCGTCGCCGACCTGTACTCCGTCGACCTCGATGGCGCACAGCTCGCCTACCTGTCCGCCTGCCACACCGCGGTGAACTCGGCCGAGCGCCTGCTCGACGAGGGCATCCACCTGGTGGGGGCACTGCAGACGGCGGGCTTCCCCCAAGTGGTCGGCACCATGTGGGAACTGGACGACGAGATCGCGGAAGAGATCACCGAGGACTTCTACTCGCTGCTCCGCGAACCGCACTCCGGCGGACTGGACCTGCGCACGGCCGGACACGCCCTGCACCACGCCGTACGCAAGCAGCGCGACCGTTACCCGGGCACGCCGTCCTTGTGGGCCTCGCACCTGCACTTCGGCGCATGAACGTCGACGAGGCCGGCCCTGCTCCGTTCAGCCCTGACCCGTGATGATGCGGCGCAGCTCCGGAACGTAGGGCGTCACCGGATCTTCTCTGTACGACAGCGGTCCGGCCCGGAGCACGGTCGCTCCGAATCCGGGACTGTCCGGCGGCGCACCGTGCAGACCCGCTGCGGTGCCGTCGCCGCCGGTATCCGGCGAGGTCGCGAACACAGGTCCCTTGTAGCGTAGTTCGCCCACCTGATCGACCCCGGCTCCTGTACTGGCGAGCAGCACCAGTGCGTCCGCTTGCAGACCGTGGTCCCTGGCCGCGAGCCCCGCGACGAGTCCGCCGTAGCCGTGCGCGATGACGCTGACCCGGGCCGAACCGGATGTGGGCCCCGACGACGGCCGGGACAGCGGCAAGGTGACGAGGAAGCTCGCGAGGCGTCGGGCGCCGGCGACGGCGAACGCCGGGTCGGCGGCTTCCCGGGGCGACTGCGGCGCCACGTAGTCGACCCAGGTGATGACAGACACCGCATCGTCGTCCGGCCCAGAGGCGACCTTTCGGAAGAGGGACTCCGTCTGCTCCTGGAGCCGCTCCATTCCGGACAGCCCGGAGCCGACACCGGGCACCATGACGACGACCGCGCGCGCACGGTCCGGGTCGTTTCGTGCAAGGACCATGCGGCCTTCTTGGATGTTGAAACTCAACAGAAGGATGCGATCGCTGTTCGGCATGGTCCGCAGTCTGTCGAACCGGGCAGACTGCGGCAACCACTTTGACAGGTAAGGCAGTTGACGTCGGCTCTCTGGCTCAAACGCCGTTCCTCACCGGGTCGGAGAACGTCACACCGGGCTCGCCGAGCGGCCCAGCAGGGGGACTGTCACGATCGCCGCTGCGATGTCGACCACGTGACCGCTAGGGAGAGTAGCGGTGTTCCGTGCGTGTTCTCGCGCATTGCGTTGCCGGCGCCTCCACCGCAGCCCTCACAATTGACGGTGGCTGAGGGCGCGCTGGGAACGTTGCCCCGGGGTGCCGTCACCCGTCGGGGTGCGAAGCTGCGGTGGAGCGAACGCTGCACCGCAGCCGATGGAGCCGGATCGAGCGGGATGCAGCGGGACGGAAACAGGGCGATATGCCCCGCTCTCGGAGAAAGCCGCAGGTGAGAAGCGTCACCGGTTTGGGTTCGAGTCCTACCCGCCCCACCACGAGGCTCCCTCAGAGAACCGTTTCTACCTGCGAAAACACGAGGGCAGGGCCTGTGCGTGCCGACAGGTGCGCGAACGCGTCGTGGCCAAGATCCGGCGCTACCAGCAGTTCCTCGAGCGCCGCGACAAGACGCTTCGGGGCGCGCGTGCACACGGACGAGGACGGGGCCTGGTGTGTCGAACGGGGCGGCCTGTGCGGCAGCGCGCTGACCGTCGAGCGGCGGACCGTCTCGTACTTCTTCGTCGCGGCCGCTGTCACCGGGGCCACGGTGCGCGTGCCGGGCCGGGGCCGTGCCAGCCTCCAGGGGCGAAGTGTGTTTCCTCGACGTCCGCGAACAGGACGCTGTGCGGGTCGAGTTGACCGAGGGCGCCGCCGATGTCACCGGAACGGGACGGTTGCGGGGCGGTTCAGCGTCGATTTGGGGAACGTCTCCGACACCTTCATGACGATGGCGGCGATCGCGCCGCTCGCCGACGCCCCGATCACCATCACCGGAGTCGCGCACGCCCGGCTGAAGGAATCGGACCGTATCGCCGCGGTCGCCCAGAACCTGTGGGCGCTGGGGGTCCGGGCGGATGAAGGCCCCGACCGCATCACGGTCCACCCGGCCGGCCCCGCATCGCTTGCCACCGCGACCATCGCATCGCGATGGCTCTCAGCGTCCTGGCACTGTGGTCCGGCGGCATCGTCCTTGACGACCCGACCTGCGTCACGAAGACGTTCCCCGCCTTCCACGAGGAGCTGCGCCGCTTGTTCGGGCCGCCGCTGGGGTGACGAGTGCTGCCGGCGAGTTCCGCCGCAGCAGCCGATGACCTCGGCTGTAGCCGACCATGCCGCAGCGGAGGCGAGCAAGATCGCTACCCCGGCCGAGGCCCGGACGTCGCTGTACGCTGCGTCCATGCAGTCGCCCGCCCCTTCCTCGCCTCACCGATCCGCGCCCACGGGTCCTACCGCCGACCCCGCGCAGCGCGGGCTTTTGACTGAGCGCATCGCTCGCCAGTTGGAGCACGACATCCGGTCCGGTGAGATCGCGGTGGGAGCGAAGCTGCCTTCGGAGCGTGAGCTGGCGGCCCAGTTCGGCTCCAGCAGGAACGTCGTACGGGAGGTGTTGCGGCGGCTTGAGGCTCAACATCTGATCGAGGTCGCGCCCGGACGGGGTTCCTTCGTGCGTGAGCAGACCTCCGGGCAGGCGAGGGGGTACGACGCGCTGTACAGAGCGGGTCGGCCCACGGTCCGTCAGCTCATCGAGGCCCGTCTCCCGTTGGAGGTCGAGATGGTGCGACTCGCGACCCAGCACGCCACCGACGAAGACCTGGCGACGATGCGTCAAGCGTGCGACGCCCTGGAGTCGGCGACCGATGTCGTGGTCAAGGCGCAGGCTGACATGGACTTCCACGATGCCGTCGCGGTGGCGAGCAAGAACCCCGTGCTGCGGATCATGCTGTCGTCTATCAGCGGAATGATGTTCGAGATGATGCTGCGTTCGAACTCGGACCCGTCGATCGGCGAAGAAGGCGTGCCGCACCATCCGGAGATCTTCGAGGCGATCGAGGCACGCGACGTGGAACTCGCCGGCGCACGCATGAGGGAGCATCTGATGCTCGGGCTGCGTACCTACGGGCCGGACCTCGACGTGCAGGTGGACACCATGGCGCGTAATCACATCGAGACTTTGCTGGAACGGGCGGCGCGGGGACGCTGAGCAGTCGGCGGGGATGGGGTGCCGCCGGCACCCGGTCCGGCCGGGCCCTGGCGGAGCCGACCTGGCAAAGGCGGTCGGCGCGTACGCAGTTGAGATTTGTGGATCTTTCCTCTCGGGGGTGTTCCGGATCTGCGGAGCCTGCTACGGTCCTGTCCGGTCCAACTGGTACTACCAGTTGGACCGGACAGGACCGTAGGACTTTGAGAGCGTTCCAGAGCAGAAAGACGAGGACAACGATGTCCACGAGCAGTCGGCTCCTGAGCCGCCGCTCCTTCGGCAGGCTGGCCGCAGGGATCGCTGGAGCTGCGGGGACAGCGGCGCTCGGCGCCTGTTCGCCAGGGGCCGGAAAGCCGTCGGCCAGTGCTCCGTTGCGGATCATGGCGATCAACCACGTGTGGTCGCAGGCGATCAAGCGTCGGACGAAGGAGTTCGAGGAACGCATCGGGCGGCGGGTCTCCCTGACCCTGCTCACCGCCGACCAGCTGACCAGCAGTTACAACGTCAAACTCAACGCGTCGGGCACCGACGTCGACGTCATGATGGTGCGCGCGCTCCAGGACCAACTCCTCTTCGCACACAACGACTGGCTCGCCGATCTCACCGACCGGGTGGAGGGCGACAGCGAGTTCGCCTGGACGGACTTCCAGAAGGCGCCGCGCGAGGTTTCCGTGACGGCAGGCAAAGTACTGAGCGTTCCCGTGGTGACCGAGCGACCCACGCTGTACTACCGCAAGGACCTGGTCCAGGACGCCGGAGGACCCCCGCGCACCCTCGACGCGCTGATGTCCTCCGCCCTGGAACTCAGCCGACGCAAGCAGGGGTTCTACGGATACGTGGGCCGCGGACAGCGCAATGGCGCAGTGTCCCAGTGGTCCAGCTTTCTCTACTCACACGGCGGCGACTTCGTCATCGACGGCCGGTCCGGCATCGGGACCCCGCAGGCACTGGCCGCTTACGAGTACTACGGACGCCTTCTGGGGAAGGCGGGGCCGCCGGGGGCCACCAATATGAGCCTCGAACAGGCCATGCCGATCTTCGCGCAGGGCAAGGCGGCGTTCTACATCGACGCCGACGCGATCTACAGCAACTTCCTCGACCCGAAGATCGCGAGCCGGACGGTACGGGACACCGTCGGATTCGCCCCCTTCCCCGCGGGACCGGCCGGTGCCAGGCCGCACAACATCGCGTCCTGGAGCCTCGGCATCAACAAGTTCTCCCTCCTGCGTGACGACGCCTGGCAGTTCATCAAGTGGGCCGCGGGACCCGACATGTCGGCGGCTCTCCAGGCGGACGGCATCCCTGGCGCTCGCACCTCCGTGTGGGCCGACTCCAAGACGCTCAGGTCCTTCCCGCCCGACCTCGCCGAGGCCATGAGCCTCAACGCAAAGCGAGGCCTGGGCTACGACCGCCCCCGTGTTCTCCAGGTCGGCCGCGCCCGGGACATCGTCGGCCGCCCGCTGGTCGCAGGGATTCTCGGCGAGCCCGTTCGGCCCGTCGTACGGGACGCGGACGCGGAGTTCGCCGATTTCCTCGTCCGCGACAACCGACACAAGGAGTCCTGATGACCGCCACCGAGGTCTCCGCATCCCGGGCCGACGCCCGACCGAGCCACAGCCGAACGCGACGCACCCGCCCGCCGCGCACCTTCGAACAGGCCAACCGTCGCCTGAAGTGGGCGATGCTGGCCCCCGCCCTGCTCTTCGTCGGCCTGATGATCGTCTTCCCGCTGGCCTTCACGCTCGACCTCAGTCTCACCGACGCGTTCGGAGCAGTGAACGCCGACAAGAGCCACATCGGTCTGCGGAACTTCGCCGACGCGCTGGGCGACGCCCGCAGGTTCTGGCCCGCGGTCCGCCGCACGATCGTCTTCACCCTCGGCGCCGTGGTCCTGGAGACGGTGTTCGGCCTCGCCCTCGCGATGCTCATGCGCAAGCCGTTTCGCGGCATGCGCTGGGTGCGCACCATACTGATCATCCCTCTGCTGGCTACACCGGTCGCGATCGGCATCCTCTGGCTGCTGATCCTCGACCCCACCAACGGCATCGCCAACCACCTCCTCGCCGGTCTCGGACTGCCCCGCCAGGAGTTCCTCGGCTCGGTGGGCCAGTCCCTGCCGACGCTGATGCTCATCGACGTGTGGCAGTGGACACCGATGATGACCCTGCTCCTGCTGGCCGGCCTGACCACACTGCCCGAGGAGCCCGAGGAGGCAGCCCTCGTCGACGGAGCCAGCGCCTGGCAGCGCTTCCGCTTCGTCGTCCTGCCCATGCTCGGCCCCACCCTCGCGACCGCACTCGTACTCCGTGCCGTCGACGCCCTCAAGACCTTCGACATCCTCTACGCCACCAAGGGCGCAGGCGGCGGCTCGGACTTCGAGGTGGAGACGCTCAACGTCTACGCCTACGGGCTGACCTTCGACTACCAGGAATACGGCCTGGCCGCCGCCGTCCTGGTGCTGTTCACGCTGTTCATCATCGGTGTCGTGGTCCTGCTGCGCCGCCGCGGCGGAAGGAAGAACGCATGAGTGCCACCCTCACCCCCGCCCGGCCCTCGCTCGCCCCGCCGTTCCGCCGACGCCGCCGGCTGGCCTGGCTGCGCGGTACCGCGATCGGGCTCGTCACCCTGGTCTTCGCGCTGCCGCTCGTGTGGATGTTCGCCGCCGCGTTCAAGACCAACCTCCAGGTGACCGACCCCTCCGTGGGCCTGTGGTTCACGCCCACCCTCGACAACTTCCGCAACGTCGTCGAGGCCGGGCAGATCGTCCGCTCCATGGGCAACTCCCTTCTGGTGGGTGCGGTCTCCACCGCCCTGTCCGCCGTCATCGCGGTGCCCGCCGCCTGGGCCGTGGGCCGATTCGGCATGCGTCGCACCGGGTCTGTCATCCTCATCGCGCGCATCGTCCCGGCGATCTCCCTGCTGGTGCCGTGGTACTACCTGTTCGCGCAGATCGGGCTGGTCGGCTCCTACACCGTGCTGATCCTCAGCCACATGTTCGTATCCGTCCCGCTCATCATGTGGATCATGATCAGCTTCTTCGCGGGACTCCCGGTCGAACTCGAAGAAGCCGCCCGCACCGACGGGTTGAGCGCCTTCGGCGCCTTCTGGCGGATCTCCCTCCCGCTCGCCGCACCGGGCACGGCGACCGCCTCGCTCCTGGCCTTCGTCTTCAGCTGGAACAACTTCATGTTCGCGCTGGTCTTCGCCGACGACCGCACACAGACCGTGCCGGTGACCCTCTTCAACTTCATCTCGTACGCGAGCACCGACTGGGGCGGCCTCATGGCCGCCTCCACCCTGATCACCGTCCCCGTGGTCATCGCCGCCGTCCTCGGCCAGAAGTACCTGGTGGCCGGCCTGACCTCGGGCGCCACCAAGGGCTAGGCACTGCCTCCCACGACACCGGAAAGAGCACACGTATGAAGATCGTCGACGCGAAGGTCGTCGTCACGAACCCCGGACGCAACTTCGTCACCTTGAAGCTGACGACCGACGACGGCCTCACCGGCCTCGGCGACGCCACCCTCAACGGCCGCGAACTCGCCGTCGTCAGCTACCTCACCGACCACGTCGCGCCCCTCCTCCTCGGCCTCGATCCACACCGGATCGAGGACACCTGGCAGTACCTGTACCGCGGGGCGTACTGGCGCCGGGGCCCCGTCACAATGGCCGCGATCGCCGCGGTCGACGTTGCCCTGTGGGACATCAAGGCCAAGGCCGCCGGCCTCCCGCTCTACCAACTCCTGGGCGGCGCCAGCCGGGACCGCGTACGCACCTACGGGCACGCGAACGGACGCGACACCCCCGAACTCATCGACTCGGTGCGGGCCCGGCTCGCCGAGGGCTACCAGGCCGTCCGCATCCAGTCGGGAATCCCCGGCCTCAAAGCCGTATACGGCGTGCACAGCACCGACGACGCCGGCTCGGCCGTCCTGCATCAGCAGGCCCGCCCCCTGGTGGAGGACTGGGACACCGACGCCTACCTGCGCCACATCCCGGCCGTTTTCGACGCTGTACGCAGCGAGTTCGGTGCCGACCTGCCCCTGCTGCACGACGCGCACCACCGGCTCACCCCCGTCCAGGCGGGCCGCCTCGGCAAGGACCTGGAGCCCTACCGGCCCTTCTGGCTGGAGGACTGCACCCCCGCCGAGAACCAGGAGGCACTGCGCCTGGTACGGGCCAACACCACCACGCCGCTGGCGATCGGCGAGGTGTTCAACACCGTGTACGACTACCAGACCCTGATCACCGAGCAGCTCATCGACTACGCACGGTCCGCGGTCACCCACTTCGGAGGCGTCACGCCGCTGCGCAAGCTGTTCGACTTCGCGGCCCAGTACCAGATCAAGAGCGCCATCCACGGGCCGGAGGACATCTCACCCGTCGGCATGGCTGCGGCTGTCCACCTCGACCTGGCAGTCCACAACTTCGGTGTCCAGGAGTACTCGGGCCACACCGCACTCACCGAGGAGGTGTTCCGCCACGCCTACACCTTCACCGACGGACACCTGCACCCGGGCGAGGCCCCCGGCATAGGCGTGGAACTGGACGAGGACATGGCCGCTGCTCACCCCTACGAGGCGGCCTATCTGCCCGTCAACCGCCTGCAGGACGGCACCATCCACGATTGGTGAGCCACCGTCCGCCAGCTCACAGCACAGTCTGACCCTCCGGTTCCGGTGGGTCGCCGTGCTCCAGAGCAAGGCGAGGGAAGGAGGACGGCTCACTTCCCTCGCCGCAGTCCGTACTCTGCATCGACCCGGCCTTCCGCGGGCAGGGCCTGGCCGCCCGCCTGGCCTTGGCCGTGTGTCGGCGACGCTTGAATGTGAGCCAGTTCCGGCGGTTGAAAAGTGACCCCCTGCTGGTCAGTTGATGTTGGTCCGTCAGCGAGAGACCGGCCTGGTCGGAACACCCGTCGGAGCGAATGCGTGCGCGGTGCGCGGCGCCTTGTGGCGGAAACCGGACACGGCGTATACCCGCCGTAGTGAGTCCTCCTCCACCGCAGAACCCTCTGCCACTGTGTCCCCACCGCAGCACCACGAAGAGATCTCCGGCACGTGAACACTTCCGGCCGGTTGGGGATGGGGAGCACCGATGCGCGCGATATCGCGAACGACCCTGGGCACGGCCATCGCCGCTGTCCTGGCCGTCACGGCAGGAGGCATGTCCGTGGCGAACGCCACCGACGGCGCCGCCGGAAACGACAGGCCCCTGGTCGGCAGCGCCGCCGCCCAGGCCGAGGATGCGAAGGCCGCGACGGCCGTCGTCACCCTCGTCACCGGCGACAAGGTCGTCGTCAAGACCGATGCCAAGGGCCGCAGTTCGGCGAGCGTGCTGCCGCGCGAGGACGGCGGTGAGCCGGTCGTGGAGACCCGGCGCGTGGGCGACGACCTGTTCGTCTACCCCGAGGGCGTCCAGCAGAAGATCGACGCCGGGCTTGTCGACGAGCAGCTGTTCAATGTCACCGGCCTCGTCGCCCAGGGCTACGACGACGTCCACAGCGCGTCGATCCCGGTCATCGCCATGTACGAGAAGTCCGTGGACGTGGCCCGCTCGCTGCCCGCCACGCCGCGCGGTGCCGAGCGCACCCACACCCTCGACTCCATCGGCGCCGTGTCGTTCAATGCCGACAAGGAGAAGGCGGCCTCCTTCTGGGCGGACGTCACCAGCCCCAGGACCAGGGCCGGTTCGCCGGTCAGGAAGCTGTGGCTGGACGCCAAGGCGAAGTCGACCATGGCCGAGTCGACGAAGCAGATCGGTGCCGACCTCGCCTGGGCAGCCGGATACACCGGCAAGGGCACCAAGGTCGCCGTACTCGACACCGGTATCGACGCTGACCACCCGGACCTCAAGGGCAAGGTCGTCGACTCCAAGGACTTCACCGGCTCCGCCTCCGGCACCGACGACCAGCAGGGTCACGGCTCGCACGTCGCCTCCACCGTCGCCGGCACCGGTGCCGCGTCCGGCGGCAAGGAACAGGGCGTCGCCCCCGACGCGGACCTGCTCATCGGCAAAGTCCTCGGCGACAACGGCTCCGGTTCCACCTCCGGGATCATCGCGGGCATGCAGTGGGCCGTCGACCAGCATGCCGACGTCATCTCCATGAGCCTCGGCTCCACCGAGGTCGGCGACTGCTCCGATCCGATGGGCGTCGCCGCCGAGGAAATCGCGAAGAGCACGGACTCCCTGTTCGTGATCGCCGCGGGCAACTCGGGCCCCAAGGGCAACACCGTCGCGGCGCCGGGCTGCGCCCCCGACGTGCTGACCGTCGGCGCCGTCGACGCGCAGGACGACACCGCGAACTTCTCGTCGCGCGGCCCTGTCCTCGGCTCGCACACCCTCAAGCCGGAGATCGCCGCGCCGGGCGTGAACATCAAGGCCGCGGCCGCCGGTGGCACCGGCGTCTACGCGTACACCACCATGTCCGGTACGTCGATGGCGACGCCCCATGTCGCGGGCGCGGCAGCCCTGTTGAAGCAGAAGCACCCCGACTGGGACGGGCAGCGCATCAAGCAGGCCCTCGTCTCCTCCGCCAAGACCGACATCTCCGGCGACGTGCGCGAGACCGGCGGCGGTTCGATGCGCGTGGACCAGGCGCTGAAGCAGACCGTGCTCGGTGCGGGCTCCGTGCAGGCGGGCTCGTACTCATGGCCGCAGTCCAAGGGCGACCCCACCACCGTCGAGATGCCGTACACCAACACCGGTGACAGAGCGGTGCAGTTGACGCTGAAGGTCGACGGCGTCACCGGCAACGACGGCTCCGAGGTCGAGAGCGCCGTCGCCAAGCTCGGCCGCCGCACGGTCACCGTCCCGGCGGGCGAGACCGTCAAGGTCCCCCTCACCGTCGACCCGACCGCGGACCTCAAGGCCGCCCAGTACGGCGACGTCACCGGCCGCGTCCTGGCCACCGGGCCCGGCGGCGTCCACGTCTCCACGCCGTTCTCGCTGTACGTCGAGCCGAAGACGGTCAAGCTGACCGTCAAGCTCATCGACCGGGGCGGCAACCCGGCGCTCGGCGCCTCCAGCCTCGACGTGGTCGGCACCGACGACGTCTCCGCGGTGCGCGTCGCCAACAACGGCGCCGAGGAGCAGACCTTCGAGGTCCGCGCGGGTGCGTATGAGCTGTCGGCGTTCGTCACCACGCCTGACGCGGGCGAGGGCGCCAAGCTGTACGACTCGATCACCTACCTGGGCCGCCCGCAGCTGCGGCTCACCAAGGACACCACCGTCGTCCTGGACGCCCGCAAGGCGCACCGCCTCAAGGCCGTCACCCAGGACAAGAAGACGGAGACGCGCGGCGCCGTCCTCGGCTACGCCCGCTCCTTCGACGACTACTGGGTGCACTCCGGCACCATCACCGGCGGCCGCGCCCTGCGCGGCTACTACGCCGACATCCAGGGGAGGGCCACCGACGGCGACTTCTCCTTCTCCAGCATCTGGCGCAACGCCGCCCCGCTGATCCGCGAGCTGAAGACCGCCGACGGCACCAGCCTGCACCCGTACGCCGCGTCCACCGGCGGCGCCAACCTCAACGGCACCGGCTCCGCCGAGGTCGTCAGCGCGGGCTCGGGCACCGCCGACGAGATCGCCGCCGCCGACGTCAAGGGCAAGATCGCCCTGGTGAAGCTGGCCGACACCGACGCGGACGTCTTCACGCCGGCCAGGGCGGCCCAGGCGGCGGGCGCGATCGCCGTCATCGTGTACCACGACTCCGAGGTCCGCTGGACGCCGAACACCGGCTTCGCCGTTGCGCCCCTGCCGATCCTGAGCCTGCCCGCAGCCGAGGGCAAGGCGCTCGCCGCGCAGCTCGGCAAGGTCTCCTGGCAGGCCGCGGGCACGACGCCGTACCTCTACAACCTGGCGTACACCGAGGACGGACCGGTCGTCTCGGACCGCACCTACACCGCCCGCGACAAGGACCTGGCCCGCGTCGATGCCTCGTACACGGCAGCCGGTGTCGCCACCGACTTCGCGGACATGACGACAGGCACCTTCGACTCGGGGATCTCCGGCTCGGCCGCCGCGTTCGAGCGGTTCGCGGTGCCCGGCGAGCGCACCGAGTACTACACCGGCGACCGGGCCGTCTGGGACCGTGGGGTCTCCAGCTCGATGCCGTTCGGCGAGTTCATGCAGGGCCTGCCCACCGTCTATGAGAAGGGCGAACACACCAGCGAGAAGTGGTACGACGGCGTCCTCTCGGCAGCCGCGCCACGCACCGATGACGGCCGTGACTCCCTCGTCGCGGAGCGACAGGGCAACCTGATCGGAGTCGACTTCAGCAGGGCGTTCTGGCGCGACGGCAGCCACACCGGCCTCCCCGGCTCGTTCGGTGACTCCGGCAACGTCCGGCTGCGCCGCGACGGCGCGCAGGTCGGCTCGAAGTTTTTCCCGTACGGCGTCTTCACGGTGCCGTCCGACGGGGCGTCCTACGAGCTTGAGCTCACCACCTCCAAGGGCGGCCAGCCTGCGACGTTCTTCAAGCGGTCCACCAGGACCACGACGGTCTTCGGCTTCACGTCGAAGGAGAACCCGAACGCCTACTCGCAGAGCATCCCGCTGCTCTTCCCCAGGTACGCGATCCCCGAGGACGCCATGAAGACCCTCGCGGCCCGGGACGGACAGTCCATCACCCTGTCCGCCAGCGGCCAGGCCGGCTACACGCCGGGCGAGATCACGTCGGCGAAGCTGTCGTACTCCTACGACGGCGGCACGACCTGGACCGCGGCGAAGACCGAGAAGAAGGGCGGCAAGTGGGTTGCCACCGTGAACCACTTGGGCGCCTCCAGCCAACAGGTCACGCTCAAGTCGGAGCTGAAGGACGACAAGGGCGCCTCCGTCACACAGACCGTGACCCGCGCCTACGACGTGCGCTGAACACGGACACGGTGGCGCACATGTACTGCACTCCGGTCCGCCGGGCGGTCCTCCTGCGGGAGTAGGGACAGCCCGGCGGACCGGTCAGATCCGGCCGGGCGGCGTGGGGGACTGCCCGGCCCTTTCGCATGCCAACTGGCCTGCCTGGCGTCTTAGTTGGGGCCGGGGCGACGGCTCCACCAGTTCCATCGCACAGCGCGCCCTGCACGGTGCCGCCCGCGGGGAGCATGCCCGCGGCGCGGCGCGGTCGAGCAGCATCTCGCCAGCTTCGCCCTGTTCCGACGTTGGCGGCGGGGCGGTACCTGGCACCGCATCGTCGAGCAGCTGCAGGCCTGGGCCGACGCCGAGGGGCTGATCGCCTCTGACGTTCAATAGCTCGCGCAGACCGCAGAATTGGGGCCCCACCGCCTCCGGCCGAGAGAGTGGTGGCGACTCTTGACAGCAACAACTGATCATCTTATGGGTTTTGCTGCGTGCGGCCCTGGCGCGATCCCGCCCGCACCAGCAGCCCCAGAACACCCGCGACAGGTGATGCCGAATGACTCCGCAGCCCTAACCGCGCCTGTCCGGCACCTGCCGGGTGTGCAGGCCGCTCGCCAAGCTCTACCAGGAGGCGGGTGAGGGCGGTCGGCGTCGGGCCAGACGGCGTCCCATGAGCATGGTCATCGACCGCATGACATCGCCTCGCTGGTCGCGGGCAGGCTCTCATCGAGCCTCGCCCGACGCCCGGCCTGCGAGAACTCGACGAAACGGCCTACAACAAGCTCCGCCAGGCTCCGTGCTTCCTTGCGGTCAGGCTCCTGCGGCCCTGACCGTACGCAATCCCTGCCTTCCGGGGAACGCGCACAGTCACTGCCCCGTCTCCCAAGCGCCAGAACCGGCGATACTTGAATACGCGAGCGCACCACTACCAAGGCCGCGCCCGCCGGGCGGACACGGCGCAACTCGCGTGTGGGGGCATCGTCGGCAAGTCCGGCCAGGGTCCCGCACCGGCGGGTGCCGGGCAGGGAGCATGGAGGGCATGACCACTGAGCATCCCGCCGAGCGGGGCGGCACCGGGCGCGACTTGTTCGCCGCCTTCTCCGAGCGGGCATCGAACGTCACCAGCTCGCCACTGTTCTCCGCCCTGTGCGTGCTCCTGGTCCTCGGCATGGTCGCCATACACCTTGCGCACCTGCCGCTGCCCTGGCTGATCTTCGCGGGGGACGTCGTGGCGGCCGGCAACCTGCTTTTGCTGGCTCTGCTGACGAACACCGAACGGCGTGATGCGCACGCGGTTCAGCGCAAGCTGGACGCCATCGCGGCGGCGATGCTGGAGCAGCGCGAGGGTGCGAGCCACACAGCGGCCGACGAGCTACGGCGTGTCATCCGCATGGAGGAGAAGCAGTAACGGGGCGGCGCCACGGACATCCGTCGTCGAGGAACACGACCTGCTCCGGGGGCTGGTGTGGCGTCGAGGACACGACCGACCGTACGGGGGCGGGTGGCACCTGCTTGGGGGGCGAACTGCCCGGGGCGGCGCGGGGGTACACCGCCGCGCCGGCCACGGGCCGCGCAGAACTCCAGAGCCTGCTGCGGGAGGCGCTGGTGCACATGGCCCGCGAGTTCGGTACGCATCCGTGGCCGCCTTGGCTGCCCTCCTCCTCAACGGCGCTGTCCTGTCTACGTTGTGTGGGACGGGGCCTCACCCGCAGAGTCGTATGCCCGTACCTATGTGCGCCGACTTCGGCACACACGGCGGAGGGGCATCGAGACTTTGGGACTGGAACGAGCGGTGCAGCTCCTCGGCCGAAATGGCCAGCCGGTGCGCCTTGGGCAGGTCACAGCTGCCGATGGGGCAGTCACCGCCCGGTCCGCCCACGACAGTCTTGGTCGCTTTGCCTGCCGTCGCAGTACCGCGAGCTCGTGGCGGAGTACGAGTATCTCCGCCTCCTTCGAGGCCGGGCTTCGCAGCAGCAGGGCAAGCCCGCCGAGCAGTCCCCGACAGATCCAGTGCAGCAGTTTCAACGCCATGAGAAGGGATCACGGCTCACCTGGGGAGCGCGAGAGCCAGCAGGTCAAGACGATGCGCGAATAATGGCATCCTTCAGGACGCCCGTAGCGGTCCAGAACGGTTTCACCGGGCCTGGCTTGGGGACACGCATGTGCCCCACCATTTGTTCTCCCGCCGACCGCGCATCCCGGCTGAAGTGCCGGGGGTGTGTCCGGCCGAGCCGGTGCTGCCGGGCGCTGCCTGCGCGACGATCAATCAGCTGTGCCGCCACCCTTGCCGCGCTGAGAACAGCCCGGTTAGCGTATCTGGTGCAACTGGTCTGCGAAGGAGTTGCTCTGGTGCGCGTGTTGCCGACGGTATTCCCCGATCCGTACGTCCTCGGACGCGCCCTCGCGGCGATGGTCGCGGACGGGCTGGAAGAGGCCGCCCGCGAGGGCAGGCCGTACGTCCTGGGCTGTCCGGGCGGGCGCAGCGCTCGGACCACCTATCGCGCGCTCGCCGGCGAGGTCGCGCGGCGCGGACTCGACCTGCGCCCTCTGACGGTGGCGATGATGGACGAGTACGTCGTCGAGGGCGCGGTGCCGGGGGAGTTCCGGCCCGTCGACCACCGACTCCCGCACTCCTGCCTGCGGTTCGGCCGGGAGGAGATCACCGGACCGCTTAACACCGCTGCGGGCACGGGCCGTTCGATCGAGCCCGACCGCCTGTGGGTGCCCGATCCATCCGATCCGGAGAGTTACGACAAGCGCCTCGAAGACCTCGGCGGCATCGATCTGTTCATCCTCGCCACGGGCGCCGGGGACGGACACGTCGCCTTCAACGCGCCCGGCACTCCGGCCGGCACCCGCACCCATGTGGCCCGGCTCGCGGAGCAGACGCGCCGCGACAACCTCGTCACGTTCCCGACCTTCGACGGCCTCGACGACGTGCCGTTGCACGGCGTGACGGTCGGGGTCGGCACGATCAGGGAACAGTCGCGCCGGACCGTCCTCGTGGCCCACGGCCCCGACAAGGCGGCGGCCGCGGGCCGGCTGGCGGCGGCCGTGTCGTACGAGCCGGACTGGCCCGCCACCGTCCTCAGCGACTGCGCCCGCCCCGACCTTTTTCTCGACGCAAGCGCGGCGCACGCCCTCTGACCAACACCCCACGCCCTACGCCTCACGTCCAAGGAGACCTCGGCATGGCCCGTATCAAGATCGCGTATCTCGGCGGGGGATCCACCCGCGCCCCCGGCACGATGGCCTCGTTCATGCACCAGGGCGAGAACTTCGACGGCTCGGAATTCGTGCTGATCGACCTCGATCCGGACCGCCTCGAGGTCGTGAAGACGATCACCGAGAAGATGGCCCGCGCCAAAGGTCTCGACATCACGGTGACGGCTACCACGGACCGCCGCGAAGGCGTACGCGACGTCGACGCCGTCCTGTCCTCCTTCCGTCCGGGCGGCTTCGAGGCACGGGCACTCGACGAGCGGATACCCCTCAAGCACGGTGTGATCGGCCAGGAGACGCAAGGCCCCGGCGGCCTGATGATGTCGCTGCGCTCGGTCCATGTGATGCGCGGGCTCTGCGAGGACCTGGCCGCCGTCGCGCCGCGCGCCCGCATCTTCAACTACACCAACCCGGTCAACATCGTCTCCCAGGCGGTCTCGGAGTTCAGCGGCATCCCCATCGTCTCGTTCTGCGAGGGCCCGATGTGCTTCCCGCCCGTCATCGCCCGTGCCGCGGGACTCGACCCCGACCTGCTCGTGACGAAAATGGCCGGCGTCAACCACAACTGCTGGTCCACGGAGGCGACGTACGACGGCGAGGACGCCATCGCGCTCCTGCGCGAGCGCTGGGAGCAGATGAAGGACACCCCGGCCGACGACGTGCACGGCCGGCGCGCCCTGCACCTCGCCGTCACCATGGGCTCGATCCCCTCGGACTACTTCCTCTACTACTACTTCCGAGAGGACCGGCTGCGCGAGCTGCGGCACGCACCGACGACCCGCGCGGAGGACATCTTGTCCGAGGTGCCGGACTACTGGGCGCACTACCGCGAGCAGGCCGCCTCCGTCGAGCCGCGGCTCGACCCGGCCCGCTCGCGCGGCGGCATCCATGAACTGGAGCTCGCCATCGACGCGATGAGCGCCTACTACAACGACACCGGCGCCCGCCTCCCGTTCAACGTCCCCAACACCGGCGGATTCCTGCCCGGTTTCGACGAGTCCACGGTCGTCGAGGTCTGGGGCACGGTCGACGCGAAGGGCTTCCACCCGGAGGAGCAGAGCCCGCTCCCGCACTCCGTGCGCGGCATCACCCAGGCCCTCGCCGAGTATCAGATCCTCGCCGCACGAGCCGGCTGGGACGGCGGACCTGATGACGCCGTACGCGCCATGGCCGCGAACCCGCTGGTCCCCTCACTCCCGGTCGCGGAGGCGCTGTACGCCGAGATGGCAGTGGCGCAGCGCGCGTGGCTGCCCGAGAGGCTAGTTCCGTGACCAGATCCGGCCTGTACCTCGGCGTCGACGCCGGCAACAGCAAGACCGTCGCGCTGCTCTGCCTGCCCTCCGGAGAGACCGTCGGCGCCGGGCGGGCGGGCTGTGGCGACATCTACGGGGCGCCGCGCCCGGCCGACGCGGTGCGCGAGGTGACGGCGGCGATCGGCGACGCCCTGGCCGGGGCCGGGGCGGGCCGCGCCTCGGTCGCGGGCGCGGCGTTCCGGCTCGCCGGGGTCGACTGGCCCGAGGACCGGGAGTTCTGGGAGGGCGTGCTCGCGGACCACTACCCGGGGCTGCGCCACCGTACGGTCCTCAACGACGGCTACGCATCGATCCGCTGCGGCGAGCTGTCCGGGGTGGGCGTCTCCGTCCAGTCAGGCACGGCCGCCGCTGTCGCCGCTCGCGGGCGCTCCGGCGCCATGTGGGACATGGGCTTCCGGGTCCAGCACCCGATGGGCGCTTCGGGCCTGGTCATCGAGGCACTGAGGGCGGTGTTCCTCGCCGACCTGGGAGTGGCCCCGGAGACCGAACTGACCAAGGCGCTGTTGGAGTTCTACGACCAGCCGGGGGCGGAGGAGCTCAACCACTGGTTCACCCGCCGCGGGAACGGGGCGCCGCCGTCGGCGCGCCCCCGTGCCGCCCGGGTGGTCACGGCGGTCGCCGCGGCGGGCGATCCGGTGGCGGAGGCGATCGTGCGCGAGGAGGGGCGGCGCCTGGCGATGTACGCGGGTGTCGCCGCCCGCGCCACCGGGCTCGCGGAGGGGGACGGCGCGGTGAATGTCGTACTGTCCGGCTCGGTCCTGATGGCCGCGGATTCGCCCGTGACGGCGGCTCTCCGGACGGCGCTCGAGGCCGAACTGCCCGGTGCAGTACCGCACCGGGCGGTGCTGCCCCCGGTCGCGGGAGCGGCCCTGGACGCGCTCGGCGAGAACGGAGTCGCGGTGACGGACGCGGTCGCGGCCCGGCTCGCTGCGGGCC
The DNA here is from genome assembly GCF_002803065.1 of Streptomyces sp. CB01635. Classification (GTDB taxonomy): domain Bacteria; phylum Actinomycetota; class Actinomycetes; order Streptomycetales; family Streptomycetaceae; genus Streptomyces. The sequence continues at coordinate 194,792 of NZ_NNBL01000009.1, read as the reverse complement.
TCCCACCGCCCGGGTTCTTCACGACCTGACGCGCTGCGCGGTGTTCAGGCCGGCCGGAACAGGTCCGCCTGGAAGCGATACGCGTCGCTGCGGTAGACCGCCCGCCCGGTCAGCACCGGTGTCTCGTCCGCTGTGTACGCCACCTCGTCGCCGATGAGCACCGGTACTCCGGGCTCGACGTCGAGCAGCGCCGCCGTCTCCTCGTCCGCGGCATCGGCCCGTACCGTGTACGTGCTGCGCGCCACGGACAGCCCGCACTCCGCTTCCAGGACCTCGTACAGCGAGCGGTCCGTCATGTCGTACGAGGCCAGCGCGTCCGCGTGGGCGACGACGCTGAGGTCGACACAGATCGGCACTCCGTTCATGGACCGCAGCCGCCGCAGCTCCAGGACCCTGGCGGCCGGCGCGATCCGCAGCCGCTCCGCCTCCTCGAAAGCGGCCGGGCGCGCCTTCTGCGTCAGGATTCTGGCCTGCGCGGTCAGCCCGCGGGCCCGTGCCATCTCGGAGAAACTCTGCAGCGTGCTCGGCGGCTCGCCGACCGCCTCGCGCGGGACGAACCAGCCGCGCTGTGCGGAGCGTTCGAGGCGTCCCTCGGCCGCGAGCCCGCCCAGGGCCTGGCGCAGCGTGGAGCGGCTCACACCGAGAGCGGCCGCGAGATCACGCTCTCCGGGCAGTCGGCGGCCGGGCGGGTAGGCGCCTCGGCGCAGCGCGTCGTCGAGCTTGCGGTACGTCTGTGCGGCAACGGCTCCACTCGCCGCGTCCTGGTCGGCCATGCGGCCCGCCCCCTCCACCATCCGATCCCACGGGTCAAGGAAAATGCCAGCGTACCAACCACTGGACTAACTGGTCTGCCCGCTCCTAAGCTCACCGCACCTCACGCCCTCAGCGACAGGAGGCGCCGTGCACATACGCAGGCGACCATCGTGGATCCGCACCCTCGCCGCCCCGCTCCTCGCCGCCTCGTTACTGACCGCCTGCGTGCCCGGCATGTCCACCGGCGTCAGGGCCGGCGCAACGGCGCAGGGCCCCGTGGTCACCAGTCCGGGCGCGATCGGCCCGGCCCGGCTCCAAGTCCTCGACTACTTCGGCGGCGGACCCGACAAGGCCTGGATGACCGGAGTCATCGAGGCATTCGAGAAGAAGTACCCGCAGATCGACGTCAGCGAGACCACGCAGAACTTCGACAGCATCATGAAGTCCCTGCCCCTGAAGCTACGTTCGGGCAGCCCGCCCGACATCGTCCCCGCCAACAACGGTTGGCAGTCCCTGGGCACCTTGGTCCGCGGCAACCTCGTCCTCGATCTCGACCGGTACGCGGATGCCTACGGCTGGAAGAAGTCGTTCCCCGTTTCGATCCAGCGCGAACACGCCTTCTCTCCCGACGGCCGTGAGATGGGCACCGGCCCGCTCTTCGGCACCCCCATCGCCCGGGGTTCGATCATCGAGGTCTATTACAACCGTGCGCTCCTCAAGAAGCTCGACGCTCAAGTACCCAAGACCTTCGGCGAGTTCGAGAGCACGCTGGCCAAGGCAAAGGCGGCCGGCGTCACGCCGCTCTCGCTCGGCAACGTCGAGGGGAACGGAGTCCTCTCCGGCCTCTTCGCCCTGACCGACGCCCTGGGCGACCAGCAGAAGATCGCCGACTTCACGTACTCGCACGGCGATGTCCCCGTCCGGGAGACCGGCTTCCGGGAGGCGGTGACCACCTACAAGAAGTGGTCGGACAGGGGATACCTCACCAAGGACTACGCCGCGATCCCCTACGCGGACGCCATGCAGTCCTACCTCGACGGAAAGCAACTCTTCCGCTTCGAGTACTCGGGCACCCTCCCCACGAAGCCCGGCGACGGCGACCGGTTCGGCTCGTTCGTCCTGCCGCGGGCCGACGGCGGCGCACCGGTCGCCACCATGTCGGCCGCCAGCAACTTCTCCATCTCTGCCAAGACGAAGCACCCGGACGCGGCCGCCGCGTTCCTGAACTTCGCCGCGAGCCCGGAGGCCGCCGAGATCGCCGTCGAGGCCGGGGCGATGCCGATGCTCGCCACTTCGCGTCTCCCGGCCGGCCACGAGAAGCTCATGGCCGACGAGGTCGCCAACGTGGCGCAGGTTGCGCAGGACGACACGGCCGTGCCCTACATGGACTGGTCCACACCGACCATGGTCAACACGATGGTCCAGCACATGCAGGACCTCTTCGCGGACAAGACCTCGGTCCCGGCGGTCGTGGCTGCCGTTCAGGACGACTACACGAAGTTCCGGCAGGAACAGCGCGAACAGATGGCGAGGTAGCGACGATGACCACCGTCGACGTGCGCCGGCCGGACGCGGTACGGGACGGCATCCCGGCCCCGGTCTCCCGTCCGGCCGACCGCAGGACGTCCCGTACCGCGTCCGGCCGGCGTCCCTGGCTCGGCCTCGCGTATCTCGCCCCGGCCCTGATCGTGTACGCGGTCGTGGTGCTCGTGCCGGCCGTTCAGGGCGGCTACGTCTCCTTCTTCGACTGGGACGGCGTCACCCCGGCCCGGTGGAACGGCCTGGGGAACTACGCGGCCTTCGTCAACGATCCGGTACTGCGCCAGGCCATCGAGCACACCCTCGTCTTCCTGGTGTTCTTCTCCTTCCTGCCGATCGTGCTCGGCCTGGTCAGCGCGGCACTCACCTCGCGCAAGGACGTGCGCGGCAGCGCCGTCTTCCGCTGGGTCATCTTCCTGCCGCAGGTGCTCACCCCGGCCGTCACGGCGATCGTGTGGAAGCAGATCTACGCCCCGCAGGGCCCGGTCAACTCGGTCCTGCGCGCGATCGGCCTCGGGGCCCTGGCCCAGGGCTGGCTCAGCGACTACACCTGGGCGCTGCCCGCCCTGGGCCTCATCGGCACGTGGGGCGCGTTCGGCCTGTGCACGGTGCTCTTCGTCGCCGGCACGCAGGCGATCCCGACCGAGCTGTACGACGCGGTACGGGTGGACGGCGCCGGACCCGTGCGGGAGTTCTTCGCCATCACTCTGCCCGGGTTGCGCGGGCACCTCGCCATTGTCCTCACCCTCACCACGCTCGGCGCGATCCGGGTCTTCGACGTCGTCTGGCTCACCACACACGGCGGTCCCGGCACCTCGACGGTCACCCCGACGACCGTCCTGTACGAACGCGCCTTCGCCAATCCCGACATCGGCACCGCCGCTGCGGTCGGTGTCGTGATCGCCCTTGTCTCCCTGGCCGTGTCCATGGCCATCCTCAGACTCTCCGAGGACAGGTCCCGATGATCTCCACCAAGGAAAAGTTCTTCAACTACGCGGTCCTGACGGTGCTCGCTCTCGGCGTGCTCTTCCCCGTCGGCTGGGTCCTCGGTGTGGCGCTCAGCCCGAACGGCACCGGGGCGCTCGCCCTCGGCGAGCTGCACTGGGCCAACTTCGCCACCGCCTGGGAGCAGGCCGGCTTCACCCACTATCTGAAATCAAGCCTGATCATCAGCGGCGGCGTGGTCGTGATCTCGACGGTCCTCGCGGTGCTCAGCGGATACGCCTTCGGGGTCCTCGGTGTCGTCGGCGAGAAGTGGCTGTTCCCGCTGGTCCTGCTCGGACTGATGATCCCCACGGAGACGATCGTCGTGCCGCTGTACTACGACTTCCTGGCATACGGCCTGACCGACACATATCGGGGCATCATCCTTATCCACGTCGGGATGGGTGTGAGTTTCGGGGCCTTCTGGATGCGGGCCGCGTTCCGGACCGTCCCGAGGGCCATCGCGGAGTCGGCGGAGATGGACGGGGCGGGCTCCTGGACCCAGCTGTGGCGGATTCATCTGCCCATCGCCCGCCCTGCCGTGATCACGCTGGTCCTGCTGAGCTTCATGTGGACCTGGAACGACTACTTCCTGTCTCTGATCATGGTGACGGATCCGGGGCTCCAGCCGATGACGCTCGGGCTCGGCGCCTTCTCCACGCGCTATGGCACGCAGGCCAATCTGCTGTCCGCGGGGGCGCTGCTGATCTCGCTGCCGATCGTCGTGCTCTATCTGTTCTTCCAGCGCCACTTCATCCGGGGCATGCTCTCCGGAGCCGTACGCGAGTGAGCAGCAAAGGCAGCTGCCCCGGCCGGACCACCGTGAGGGTCCGGCCGGGGCAGCTGCCTTTGCGGGTCAGGACGAGCGCGGGTCGTGCTTGCCCCGGCCGTCCTGCGCCGTGTGCTCTGCGCCGTCGTATGCGAAGTCGGGGAAGGCGCTCCGGATCTCCACGACCCGTCCCTCCTCCGCCGACCGCTTGGCGGCCAGCATCACTTCGAGGGCGTGGTAGGCGTGCTCGGGCCGGGTGAGCGTACGGGTGCCGTTCTCCACGCAGTCGACGAGATGACGCAGGCCGTCGGTCCAGGGCCAGTTGGGGTCGGACTCGCCGACGATCTCCCAGGAGCCGCGCGCATTGGTCCACTGCTCGAAGCCCTCGGGCGCCCAGTCGTCGCCCAGCATCTGCATCGTGCCGGCGCTGCCGTACAGCTCCACGGCCGGCGACCGGTACTTCTGCAGCGTGAAGCCGGTGGCAATGGACGCGAACCGGGCGTCCCCGAAGTCCAGGACGATGTGCGCGTTGTCGTCGGAGCGGACCGTGACCTTCTCGCCCTCCGCCTCGCGCTTCGGCACGGCGACGCCGACCATCGCGGTCACCCGCTTCACCGAGCCGAGGAAGCCGCACAGGCTGGTGAGGTTGTAGACGCCGAGGTCGAACATCGCACCGCCGCCCTGCTCGTAGAACCAGCGTCCCCACCAGGGCCCCGCCCAGCCGTACCGTGCCCTGGCCAGATGGATGTCTCCGATCTCGCCGTCGCGCACCCGCCGGTGCATCTCGCGGTACGTGGGGGACAGCGCGACATGCGGCGCGCAGACCAGCTGTCCGGGCGCCGTGGCGGCGTACCGCATCAGCTCGGCGGCCTCTTCGAGGGAGGTCGACATGGGCTTCTCGACCAGGACGTGCTTCCCGGCCTCCAGGGCGGCACGGGCGAGCGAGCCGTGCTCGTTCATGCTGGTCAGAACGAGGACGATGTCCAGGTCCGCACGGCCGATCAGATCCTGGGGGCCCACGAAGGAGGTGTCGATACCGAACCGCTCGGCGGCCGTCGCCCGCTTGGCGGGGTCCGGGTCGTAGCCCGCCACCAGCTCGACGCGTCCTTCGTGCTGCAGCTTGGTGATGAGGGAGGAGTAGGGGCCTTGGAAAACGCTGCCGAGGCCCAGGACACCGATGCTCAAGGTCATCGCTTCAAGATTCCTTCCGTGGACAACATGCCCGGAATGAGCGGGAATTGGGTGACATCGCCGTGACTGTGGCTGCGGCTTTCAGGGCAATTCGCGCCGCTGCCACGGAAATTCACGCGGGACCGCGAGCGGCCGTGAAGGGACGGCGAACGACATGATCAGGGCACGCCGTGGCTCACCCGTCGTGTTCGGGCCCGCGTAGTGGATGGTCCGGTTGGCGTGCACGGTGGCTCCTCCTGCGGGCAGGGGGCAGGCCACACGTTCGGAGACGGCACCGGTGTCGGCCAGTACGAGACCTTGGGCGTCCGGGTTGATCAACTTGTGTGGCAATACCGGGAGGAGATGGCTGCCGGGCACGAACTCCATGCAGCCGTTGGCCGGGGTGGCGGGCTGAAGTGGCAGCCAGATGCTGATCGCCCGGTGCTCGTGGTCCGGGTTCCAGTACGCCTCGTCCTGGTGCCAGGGGGTCTCGGCGCCGCGGTGGGCGGGCTTGAGAATGGCGTGCATGCCGGTCGGGACGACTTCGGGGCCGAGCAGGCGGCGCGCAACGACGGCTGCGTTGCGGTAGGCCTCGGTGTCGCGCAGCTCGGGCGCATAGCGGTCCGGGTTGAGGACCTGCGGAAGGAGTGGTTCGCCGTCCGCCTCGCCGGCCAGCTCGATCTGGTCCCCCGCGGTGATGCCCGCCCGCTCCTCGAAGAGGCGGTCGTACGCTGCGTGCAGAGCCCTCACTTCCGCTGCGGACGTCAGCCGGTCCAGGGCCACAAAGCCTTGCCGGTCGAACTCCTCCCGCTGCGCTTCGGTCAGCAGCGCCTCATCGCTCGTCGCCATCGGACACCTCCTGCACGATCGCAACCCGGAGTTGCTCCCCGCCCGCGCCGCCCGGCCAGCTCACGAGTACGCCGCCGCCTGCCACGCTGGTCACCTCGGCATCGCCGTCTGCGACGACCGCTCTGCCGGTGTCGATGAGCGCCCTGCCTGGCCCGTCGCCGCGCCGCAGCAGCACGGTCGAGGCGTCGGCGAGGCCGTCGAGTTCGGTCGTCGCCCACCGGAGCAGGCCGCCTTCCAGGCGTACGTCGACGGGCAGCATCAGCCCGCTGCGGGCGGACAGTTCGACCGGAGCGCCGGCAGCGAAGGGCTGGCCGGCGATCTGCAGCGTCACCCGCTGCGCCACCGGCGCCACGTTGACCAGGTGCAGCAGGCGCTGCCCCGTGCCGTCCGCGGTGGTCGTGGTCGCAAGGCCGGGGGTCGCGCCGTCCGCGACGATCCGGCGGGACACCCCGAGCCGGGCCAACAGCGCTCGCCAGAAGTCGAGATGGCATGGGTAGTCGCAGGCCAGGACGATCGCCCGCCCACCACCGTCCACGGTGACGTCGACCGCGACCGGCGAGCCGTCGGCCACATCCACCACCAGCGGCTCGACCTCCGTTCTGCCCGAGGCCCGCAGCCGCTCGAGGAACCCGACCCGTACCTCGGCCCGCTGCCCCGCCCATTGCGCGGCTCGGACCGACGGGTAGTGATGCGGGCCGCCGTCCACCTTCGTGGTGACCGCGAGCCCGAGAGCATCCGCGAGCACCGTGCACGGCGTGCCGTCGTCGTCCAGGACCGGCAGCCTGCCGTGCAGCAACAGCCTCCCGCCGCCTCGCACATACGCGGCAAGCCGCTCCTGCACGGCGCGCCCCAGGACCACGGGCGTGGCCAGCGCAAGGGCGGGCCCGGCCGGGTCGAGTCCGGCACCGAAGGACGTCTCGGCGCCCGAGAGGTCGACCGCGGGGAAGGAGTGCCCGCCGAGCAGCAGCGCACGGGCCAGGATGTCGCGCGGGCCCATACCGCGGAAGACCTCGACATCGGCCCGGAGTTCCTTGCGGCGGGCCGCGTCGGGGTGCGCGTACTCGGTCAGATAGTGGTCCGGTACGTAGCCGAGGACGATGTCGTCGTACTCCTCGTCCATGTTCGCGAGGAGGTGTTCGTTCCCGCGGACCGCCCGCACCGCGTCGCGCAGCGCCGGGTAGGCCGTGCTGAGCCCGCCCTCCGGGTCGACAGGGGCGGCGAAGCCATGGCGTTCCCCGGTGAATGCGATGCGGTCGTTGCCGTCGCCGACCGGCTCGTCCAGCGGCGGGTTGTGGCCGCCGGCGAACAGGTAGTAGTTGATCAGGCGGTTGCCCTGTGCGACACACATCCGCGTCTTGAGGTCGAGGGCTTCCGGTGTGACCTGGCGGCTCATGCACTCGCCGTAGTCGCCGCCGCCCGCCTCGAACTCCAGTGAGGTCAGGGGCTGGTCGGCGTCGTGCACAGCGGCCGTGAAGGCGTTGATGACGTACAGGTCCGCGGCGTTCTCGACGGTGAGATCACCCAGGTAGTGATCGGAGCCGGATGTGGTGCCCGGCACGCCGGCGTACGAGCGGGAGAGCTGGCTGATGCCGATCGGGTACGTCCGGCCGCGGCCCTCGCCCGTGCCGTGCAGATTTACCAGGAACGGCACGTCGATACCGTGGCGCTGTGCCACCTCGCGCAGGTGCAGGAGATATGCGGCGTAGCGGTCGCGGTGGTGGTCGCCGAGGTCGTGGTGGAGCGCCAGCTGCTGATTCTCCGTGCCGGACAGGGTGCCGCCCGAACGCCACTGCGCAGCCCAGGACTTGGCGTCCTCGGGGTCGGCGCCGTAGCGCTCGTGGGAGCGCTCACGGCCCCATCGCTCCAGGGACCGCGCCGCGAGCGCGTCGAGGGTGCGGTCCGTCAGTTCGGGGGTGCCGGTGACCCACGACAGCATCCCGACCTCGTTGTCGAGCTGCACCGCCGCGACATGGCCACCGCGTGTGACCTGGCGCTCGGCGAGGACCGGCATGATCTCGGCGTACCAGCGCTCGGCCTGCTCCAGATAGCCGGGCTCCAGGTAGTCGAGGGTGCGGGAGGTCGCCGGTTCACCGCCCCAACCGATCGGCACCGCATCGGGGTGGTCCCGGTAGATCCGGAAGGGTATGCCCTCGTTCTTCAGCTCGGCCATCACGAACGGGCCGGGCCGCGCGATGACCAACAGGTCGCGCTCGGCGGCCAGTTCCAAGAAGTGGGCGAGGTCTCGGTACTCGCTCGTGGCGCCCGTCAGATCCACCTCGCCGTCCGGGGTCTCGTGCACCAGCCACGGCATGTAACTGGCGACGGCGGTGCAGCCTGCCGCCACGAGCTTGTCGAGCCGGTCGGCCCAGTCCTCGCGGCGCAGCCGGAAGTAGTGCACCTCCCCGGCCATGACGATCCTCGGCACCCCGCCCACCAGCAGCCGCCGTCGCTCGAACTCGACTGTTCTGTACGCCTGTTCCCCGGACGCGGAGTCCTTCGCCCGTGCCCCGTGTGTCGCGCGGTCCGAACCTTGCGAAGTGCTCACGAAACAGTCCCCATCAGGTGATCGTCGGAATTCTGAGATCTGAACTCCAGCTCCTGACAGGGGTCTTGCCATCCCTGCCGGGACCGGACTACGTTCCTGAAATCGCCGTGAAACCGGTTTCCCGAAACCGGTTTCCCGAACATATCGGGGGCCGTCACGATGAGCAATAGCCGTGTATCGCTGCGCTGGGTGGCGCAACAGGCGGGTGTTTCGCCCGCCACGGTCTCGCGTGTCTCGCGGGGTTCGGCCACGGTCTCCCCGGAGCTGCGCGAGAAGGTCCTGCGCATCATCGAGGAGTCCGGCTACCGCCCCAACCACCTGGGCCGCGCCCTTGCCGAAACCCGGCACGGAGCGCTCGGCCTGGTCTTCCCGGGCCTGTCGGGCCCGTACTTCGCCGAACTGCTCCAGGGTTTCGAGGAGGAGGTGCAGGAGTCGGGCGACAGCATGTTCCTGCTCGCCTCCCACTCCCACTCCGGGACCGACACGCGGGTGATCGATCTCGCCGGCCGCGTCGACGGCATGGCCGTCCTCGCCGGCACCGTCTCCGACGCGGCCCTCGAACAGGTGGCGCGCCAGGTGCGGCTGGTGGTGATGTGCGCCCGGGAGCGGGCCGCGCACTCGACGGTCACCATGGACAACGCCACGTTCGGGGCGCTGGCCAGGCATCTGCTCGTCGAACACGGCTACCGCCGCCTCGCGTTCGTCGGCAACCCGGAGGGTTCCCCCGATGTGACGTCCCGGTGGGAGGCGTTCCGCGCCGCACACCAGGAGGCGGGCGTGGTCCCGCCCGCCCAGCCCATCGGCGTCGGGCTCCAGCAGTCCGACGGGATCATCGCCGCCCAGCAGATCCTGGACGGCGGACAGCGGCCCGACGCGGTGATGTGCGCCAACGACGAGACCGCGCTCGGGCTGATGCTCGGCGCGCTCGGCCGCGGCCTGCGCGTGCCCGAGGACCTCGCGGTCACAGGATTCGATGACATGCATATGGCGGCCATGGTGCGGCCAGGGCTGACCACGGTCCGTCAGCCCATCCGTGAACTCGCCACCACCACGGCCCGTCTCCTGGCCGACCGGGAGCCAAAGGTCACCCGGCACATCACCCTGCCGACCCGGCTCGTCCTGCGCGAATCGTGCGGCTGCCGCCCGGCGGTCGCGGGCCCGTTAGACACCTGAGCACCGACCACCTGACGGGGGACACCGGGACAGACGCGCGACACCTGCAGACGACGGAGGTATCTCAATGACGAGACGGCCACGCTTCACCACTGCGCTCATAGCCGGCCTGGCGAGTTCGAGCCTGCTGCTCACGGGATGCACAGGCACCGAGGACACCGGCGACAGCGTCAGCTCGGACGGCATGATCGGCCACATCACGTATGCGGGCATCGGCGGCGGCAGCGCGCCGCAGGCCAACTACAACCCGTTCCTCGACACGTCCAAGCTCGTGGCGACGAACTTCGTGTTCGAGAGCCTCTACCAGATCGAGCAGAACAGCTGCAAAGAGGTCCCCTGGCTGGCGAAGTCGTACAGCTGGCAGGACCCGAAGACCCTGGTCTTCACCATCCGTGAGGGCGTGCAGTGGAACGACGGCAAGCCGATGACCGCCGACGACGTCGCCTTCACCTTCAACATGATCAAGAAGTACGACGTCCTGGACACCAAGGCGGCCTGGCCGCTCCTGAAGTCGGTGAAGGCCACCGGTGACAACCAGGTCACCTTCTCCTTCAAGAAGCCCGGCGCCTCGGGCTTCACGGTGATCAGTTCCATCCCGGTCGTCCCCGAGCACATCTGGTCGAAGGTCAAGGACCCGACGAAGTTCACCAATGCAGAGAGCCCGGTCGGCACCGGCCCGATGAAGGTCAAGTCGTTCAACCCTCAGCAGGTGGTGACCGAGCGCAACCCCCGCTACTGGCAGGCCGACAAGGTCAAGGTCAAGGAGGTTCGCTTCAAGGCCAACAACGGCAGCCCCGAGATCGAGCAGCTCAAGATGGGCCGCGGCGAGTACGACACCAACGGGATGTTCATCCCGAACGTCAAGAAGTCGTACGTCGACAAGGACCCGAAGCACCACCACTACTGGTACGCGCCGGGCATGGTGATGAGCGTCTACATGAACCTCACCGAGGCCCCCTTCAGTGACGTCGGCTTCCGCCGCGCGCTCACCAGCGCCTTCGATCGGGACACCGTGGCGCGGAAGGCGCAGCTCGGCTACGTGAAGACCGCCAGCCAGACCGGCCTCGTCCTGCCCGGCCAGCAGGACTGGCTACCCGAGGGCGTCAAGAACGAGGGTCGCGTCCCCTTCGACCCGAAGGCCGCCGACGAGGCGCTCACGAAGGCCGGTTACAAGAAGGACTCCCAGGGCCGGCGGCTCGGCAAGGACGGCAAGCCGATCTCGTTCAAGTTCAAGACCCCCACGGCGTACACGGACTGGGTCGCGGCGGCCGAGATCCTCGTCAAGAACCTCAAGGCCCTCGGCCTCCAGGTCGAACTGGACCGCACCACACCCGAGTCCCACGACGAGGACCGAGCCATGGGCCGCTACGACATGATGTTCGGCGCGCACGGCGGCGACTGCAACATGTCCACCGGCTTCGGCCACCCGCTCGGCAGCGAGGGCACCGCCCCCATCGGGAAGCACGCCTTCAGCAACGAGATCCGGTGGAAGGACAAGAAGACGGACGCGCTCCTGACCGATCTGCGGTCCGCCACCAAGAAGGCGGACCAGAAGAAGGCCGTCGCGGGCCTCACCGAGATCATGATGGACGAGGTCCCGATGATCCCGATCTGGTACGGCGCCAAGTGGTTCCAGTACGACACCACGCGGGCCGTCGGCTGGCCGAACGCGAAGAACCCGTACGCGGCCGGCGGCGACAATCTCATCCTGCTCACCCATCTGCGCCCGGCCAAGGACTGAGCGCAATGACGTACTTCATCCGCCGCGCCGGGTTCTTCCTGGCCACCCTGTGGGCCGCGGTGACCCTGAACTTCCTGATCCCCCGGCTTCAGCCGGGCGATCCGGCCCAGGCGCTGCTGGCACGTCTCGCGGGCAAGACCGGCGTGATCGCCCCGGACCAGCTGGCGGCCGTCCGCAAGATGCTCGGCGCGCCCGACGGCAGTCTGTTCACGCAGTACTGGGACTACCTCGGGGCGCTCGCCCACGGGCAGTTCGGCATCTCGTACACCTACTACCCGTACAGCGTGGGCGATGTCATCGCCCAGGCCGTGCCCTGGACCCTGATCCTGGTCGGTGTCACCCAGATCCTGTCGTTCATCGTCGGCACGCTGCTCGGGGCCTGGGCCGCCTATCGGCGCAACAGCCGGGTCGACACGGTGATCACGCTCGGCTCGACCTTCGTGGGCACACTGCCGTTCTTCTGGATCGCGCTGCTCCTCGTGTTCGTCTTCGCCATCACCCTCAACTGGTTCCCCGAGGGCGGCGGTTACGGCGGCGGCAGCTCCCCGAGCTGGACGTGGGTGTTCTTCTCCGACGCGTTCCAGCACAGTGTGCTGCCCGCCGTCGCGCTGCTGATCACCGGGCCGATCGGCTGGATCATCGGCATGCGCAACAACATGGTGCAGACCCTCGGCGAGGACTACGCGCGCCTCGCCCGCGCCAAGGGGCTGCCACGCCGCCGGATCGCCCTGACCTACGGCGCCCGGATCGCGATCCTGCCGAACGTCACCGGCTTCGCCATCGCGCTCGGCGGCATCCTCGGCGGCACCGTGCTCGTGGAGAGCATCTTCAGCTATCCCGGGCTGGGGCGTCTCCTCCTCGAATCAGTGAGCAACAAGGACTTCCCGCTGATGCAGGCGCTGTTCCTGTTCACCACGGTCGGCGTCCTGATCGCCAACTTCCTTGCCGACATGGCCTACGGGTTCCTGGATCCGCGGGTCCGCCGGACGGAGGCAGCCTGATGACCATCGCCAACACCCCGAGCGCCGCGGCCGTGCCGAACGCCGGCGACACCGAGGGCGTACAGCTCGCCGCGATCACCGCCGGCCGCTCCGGGCGGCTGCCCGGCTGGTTCCTGATCCTTTGGCGTAACGGCAAGTGCCGCGCCGGACTGCTGCTGCTCACCGCCTTCGTCCTCCTCGCGGTCTTCGCCCCGGTCATCGCGCCCTACTCGCCCCGCGCCGACACCTTCGGCCTGTCCGAGGGCCCGACGGCCGCGCACTGGCTGGGCACCACCGCACGCGGTGAGGACGTGTTCTCGCAGGTGATCCACGGGGCCCGGACCTCGCTGATCGTCGGCATGGTGGCGGGCACGTTGTCCACCCTGATCGCGGTCGCCGTCGGGCTCACAGCCGGCTATCTGCAGGGCGCGGTCGACGAGATCCTCTCGTTCTTCATCAACCTCGGTCTCGTCGTCCCTGTCCTCCCCCTGATGATCACGCTCGCGGCGTACGCGCCGGTCAAGGGCCTCTGGCTGGTCATCATCGTCATCACGGTCACCGGCTGGGCCTTCGGCGCCCGCGTCAAACGCGCCCAGATCGCCACCCTGCGCACCCGCGACTACGTGACGGCCGCCAAGTTCGCGGGGGACAGCACGCCACGGATCATCGTGTACGAGATCGCGCCCAACATGATCTCGCTGATCGTCGTGGACTTCATGGGAGCGTCCCTCGGCGCGATCGGCGCCGAGGCGGGGCTGTCGTTCCTAGGCCTCGGCGACCCGGCGACGACTAGCTGGGGAACGATGCTGAACCAGGCGAGCATGGGCGGCGCGATGACGACCGGCCAGTGGGCGTGGCTGATCGCGCCGGGCCTGGCCCTCGCCCTCCTCGTCACCTCGTTCTCGCTCATCAACTTCGGCGTCGACGCGCTGAGCAACCCGCACCTGAGGGAGGACTGAGATGGCCCTGCTCGAAGTCACCGACCTGACCGTGACGTACAGCCCGCGTGGCGCCGAAGCCGTACGGGCCGTCCACCGGGTCGGGCTCGAGGTCGCCGAGGGCGAGTTCGTCGGCCTGCTCGGCGAGTCGGGCTGCGGGAAGTCGACCCTCGGCAACGCGATCCTGCGGCTCCTGGAGAAGCCCGCCGCGATCACCGGCGGCAGCATCGTCTTCGACGGCCGCGACATCACACACGCCGGCGAGGACGAGCTGCGGGCGCGTCGCTGGGCCGATCTGTCGACCGTGTTCCAGTCGAGCATGAACTCGCTCAATCCGGTGATCACCGTGCGCGAGCAGTTCGCCGACACGTACGCGGCGCACCCCGAGGCGGCGGGCAGGGATGTCGATGTGGACGCGCAGGCAGGTGAACTCCTGGAGCTGGTCTCCCTCGACCGGGACGTGCTGCGCCGCTACCCGCACGAGCTGTCCGGCGGTATGAAGCAGCGCGTCGCCCTGGCTCTCGCGCTCGCCCTGCGGCCCAAGTTCGTGCTGCTCGACGAGCCGACGACCGGCCTGGACGTCGTCGTGCAGCGCGACATCCTCGACCGGCTGCGCGAGCTCCGGCGCACGCTCGGGTTCGCGGTCCTGTTCATCAGCCACGACCTCGGCACCGTCATGGAGATGGCCGACCGGGTGCTCGTCATGTACGCGGGCGAGATCGTCGAGAGCCGGCCGGCCGGGGACATGGTCGCCGCGCCGCTGCACCCCTACAGCACGGGCCTGCTCGGTTCGTACGCCGATCCGCGCGACGAGGTCGTTCAAGTCGCCTTCATTCCGGGCCGGCCGCCGAACCTGGCGCGCGACCACGAGGGCTGTCTCTTCGAGCCGCGCTGCCCGGTGGCTCTGGACGCCTGCCGCACCCGCCATCCGGAGCTGTTGCCCGTCGAGCGCGGGGCGGCCCGGTGCCTCCTCGTCGAAGAGTCCGGGGGCGCACGGCCCGCGAGTGCGCGCCCCGCCTCGGTGTTCTCCGCCGTGGGCGGCGCGGGCAGCAGAGTTACGGCCGACACCGAGCCGGTGCTCGTCGTGGAGGGCGTTGGTAAGGAGTACCGCTCCAGGCGCGGTTTTCGCACGACGACCGTACGGGCCGTGGACGAAGTGTCGTTCGCGCTCAGGCCGGGCCGGGTCGGCGCACTCGTCGGGCAGAGCGGCTCCGGCAAGACCACCATCGCCCGGATGATCACGGGGGTGGAGCGGCCCACCAGCGGCACGATCCGCTTCAAGGACGAGCGCGTGGACACTCTGGGCCGCCGGGCCCTGCGCCGCTACCGGCGCCATGTCCAGCTGGTGTTCCAGGACCCGTTCGCGGCGCTCAACCCCACGCGCACCATCGGCTACGCGCTGAGCCGACCGCTCCGCAACTACCTGGGCCTGAACGCCGGACAGGCCCGGACCCGCGCGGCCGAGCTCCTTGAGACCGTCGGCCTCAGCCCGGCCGAGCAGTATCTCGACAAGCTGCCCGGCCAGCTCTCGGGCGGCCAGCGGCAGCGCGTCGTCATCGCTCGCGCGCTGGCGCCGGAGCCCGACGTCCTCGTCGCGGACGAGCCGATCTCGATGCTCGACGTCTCCATCCGCGCGGAGATCGTCGAACTCCTCGACCAGCTCGTACGCGACCGCTCCATCGCCATGCTCTACATCACCCACGACCTGCTCAGCGCGCGGCTCCTCGCCGACGAGGTCCTGGTCCTGAACCAGGGATCCCTGGTCGAACAGGGCCCCACCCTCGACGTGATCGGCCACGCCCGAGACCCGTACACCCGCAAGCTGCTCGCGGCCATCCCCCGCCCTGACGGGGCGCGCACGGTCCCGTCCAATAACTGACGATCCCTCATAACACCGCGACAGCACTCCACTTATGGCACTTCCTCATGCCCAGGAGGCATTCATGGCAACGAACGGCACTCTCGGTGAACTCGTCACGCCCGCGCTGCGCGAACAGTACGAGAGCGAGGGCTACTTCGTCCTCGAGAACGTTCTCAGCGAAGAACAGCTGGAGCTGCTGCGCGGCGGGGCGCAGTACTCCATCGACCGGCTCGACGCGGAGATGGACGCGGCCGGTGTCGACACGATCGGCATCAACCACCGCGGCAAGCGCTACTTCTCCAACATGATCTACCAGCACCGCCCCGAGCTGCGGGCCTTCCTCTTCAGCGAGCTGACCGCGGAGATCTGCCGTGCCACGATCGGCGAGGAGGCGTATCTGTTCTGGGAGCAGTACGTCATCAAGGCGGGCGACCCGGACACCGCGTTCTCCTGGCACCAAGACTCCGGTTACGTGCACGAGGATCACGAGCCGTATGTGACGGTGTGGATCGCACTCGACGACGTGACCATGGACAACGGCCCGGTGCATCTGCTGCCGTACTCGCGCTCGGGCGTGAAGTCGTACGTGAAGCACATCACCGATCCCGTCTCCAACGACCGTGTCTGCTACTTCGGTTCGGATCCTGGCATGCCGATGACGGCGCCGGCGGGTTCGGTGGTCGTGTTCTCCAGTGTGGTGATGCACCGCAGCGGTCCGAACCTGACCGACCGCAACCGCCGCGTCTACATCGCGCAGTACTCCAAGGACGTCATCACGCTCAAGGACGCGCCGGACACCCCGCAAGGCGCCACGGACCCGTTCCTGAGCGGCGGCGAGAACGTGGCGGATCTGTGAGCGAGGCCGTGCGGCGTCCGACGCCGCGCCCCACCTTCGACCACCCCACCGTCATCCGGCAGCAGGACGCCGCACATCACCTGTGGGGCGACGAGGACGGCTCGGGACACGTCAGCGACCGGGTGTACGTGTCGTCGAGCTGTCTGCACGTCCTGCAGTTCACGCTGCCGCCGCGCGGACGGTACGTGCATTCAGCGATGAACCCGACGGTGTTCGCGGCCGACGTGGCGTACACCGTCCTGGAGGGCGAACTGATCCTGATCGACCCGGAGCACGGCGAGGTCCGTCCGCTGGCTGCCGGTGACATCGGCTTCTTCCGGCGTGACACCTGGACACACGCGGTCAATCCACGCCACGAGCCCGTACGCGTCCTGGAGTTCTTCTCGCCGCCGCCGTCGCACGACACGGCGTCGCCGTACGCGCGCAGTCAACCGCTGCTCGGCGAGACGCGGTACCGGGACACGCGCTGGAGCGGCCGATGGCCGGCGGCGCGCGCCGACCGGGAGGCGGCCTCCCGCATCCACGTCGTACGGGAGGACGGTCATCTGCACTGGCTGCCGGAGGACGACGGCGGGCATCTGGCGGGGACGGCGGTGGACACCGAGTATCTGACGGTCACGCGTGGGCAGTTGACGCCGGGACACCGCGGCCAGGAGCACGTCACGGCCGACGAGACCGTCCTGTACGTCACCGAGGGCACCGTCCATCTGCATCTGCCCGGCTTCGCGGGCCCGGCGTGGCACCGCGTCGAGCCGCACGACGCCGCGTACCTGCCGGCGGGCACCCGGTACCAGTTGATGGACTTCGACGGCGCGGGCGCGGCGTACTGGGCCGGTGCCGGGCGCGTTCCCGAAGGCTGGCGGCCATGAGGACGGCGGGTGGCGCCGGTGCGCGGGTGGTGGTTGCCCTCGACATCGGCGGCACCACCCTGTCCGGCGGGCTCGTGGCGGAGGAGGGCGCGGTGCTCTGCGCGGCCGAGCGTCCTGCGGTGCGGGACGGCGGCCGCGATCCAGGGCTTCGTGGCACGGTGGCACTGGCGCGTGAACTGACCGTCCGGGCGGGGGACATGGGTGCGCAAGTCGTCGGTATCGGCGCCGGGTTCCCCGAGTACGTGTCGAGGGCCGGCGCTCTGACCAGCCGTGACGTCATCGGCTGGGACGAGCAGCCGGCCGGTCTCCTCGCCCCGCTGGTGCCCGAACGCCCGGTGGTCGTCGAGTCGGACGTGCGCTGCGGCGCGCTCGCCGAGGCGCGGACCGACAGCGGCCGGGGGCTCGGCTCGTTCTTGTACGTGTCTCTGGGCACGGGCCTGTCCGCCGCGTTCGTGCAGCAGGGGCGCGTGTGGGCGGGGCAGCGCGGGGAGGCGCTGGGTCTTGGCACGTGGCCGGTGCACGGCAGTCTGGCGCCGGACCTGGAGGGTTACGCCTCGGGGTCCGGGATCGCCGCGCGCTACTCGGCGGTCACCGGATCGGCGGTGACCGGAGCCCGCGCGGTGGTGGCGCGGGCGGAGGCCGGTGACGCCGTGGCCTGTGACGTACTCAGCACGGCCGGAGGCGCCCTCGGCACGGCACTTGCCTGGGTGGTGGCACTGCTCGACCCCGCCGCGATCGTCGTCGGCGGGGGATTCGGCAGCGCCGGCGGACTGCTCGACGATTCGATGCGGACCGCCTACGCCGAGCACGCCCGGCACCGGGGCCGGCCGCCCGTCCGGCGCGCGGAACTCGGCGCCCTCTCCGGGCTCGTCGGCGCGGCCCTCGCGGTCTGGGAACACCCGGCCTGCGCCCGGGAAACACACCGCATCGCCTGACATCACGGTTTGTCTCCCGCTCTGCTCCTCCGCCGCCCTGCGGCGCGGCTCCCACGACTTACCTGGAGGTACCCCCATGCCCGGACCGTACGAAGACAGGATCAAGGAACTCCTCGGCCGGATGACGCCCGAGGAGAAGGTGGGCCAGCTCCAGCAGCTGTCATGGAACGGGGACACCGGACCGGGCGGCGGCCAGACCGAACGCGCGGAGGCCTCGGCGCGCGCCGGGCTGCTCGGGTCGGTCCTCAACATCCATGGCGCCGCGCACACCAATGCGCTGCAGCGCATCGCCGTCGAGGAGTCCCGGCTCGGCATCCCGCTCCTCTTCGGCCTCGACGTGATCCACGGCTACTGGACGACGTTCCCGATCCCGCTGGCGCAGGCCGCGAGCTTCGACCCGGAGACAGCGCGGCGCGACGCCGAGGTGTCGGCGAAGGAGGCCCGCTCGCAGGGCGTGCGCTGGACGTTCTCCCCGATGATGGATGTCTCCCACGAGCCGCGCTGGGGCCGTATCGCCGAGGGCAATGGCGAGGACCCCTATCTGACGTCAGCCTTCGCGGCCGCCAAGGTGCGCGGCTACCAGGGCCCGGCGGACGGCGGCGAGCTGGCCGACGACGGCCGGATCGCGGCCTGCGCCAAGCACTTCGTGGCGTACGGCGGGGCGGAGGGCGGCCGCGACTACAACACGGTCGACGTGTCCGAGCAGCGGCTCCGCAACCTCTATCTGCCGCCGTTCCGGGCGGCCGTCGAGGCCGGGGTGGCCACCGTGATGGCCGCGTTCAACACCGTCTCGGGCGTCCCGGCGCACGGCAATCCGCACACCATGAACGACGTCCTGAAGACTGAGTGGGGCTTCGACGGCTTCGTGGTCAGCGACTACACGGGCGTCGAGGAACTCATCGCCCACGGCTACGCGGAGGACGGCGCGGACGCGGCGCGCCTCGCCCTGAACGCGGGTCTGGACATGGAGATGGTCTCCACCCATGTCGTCGACCACGGCAGGGAACTTCTCGCACAGGGCCGCATCACGATGGACCGGGTGGACGACGCGGTGGCGCGGATCCTTCAACTGAAGTTCGCGCTCGGCCTGTTCGAGAACCCCTACGCCGACGAGTCCGCGGAGATCACCGAGCCGACGCCCGGGACGCGGGCGGTATCGCGGGCGGTGGCGGCGCGCTCGATGGTGCTCCTGAAGAACGAAGGGGGGTTGCTCCCGCTGAGCCCTTCGGGCACGGGCGCGGGCTCGGTCGCGGTGGTCGGCCCGCTCGCCGACTCGGACGATCTGCACGGCACGTGGGGCGGTCCGGGCGCTCACCGGTTCCCGTCGGTGAGCGTGCTGGACGGCGTACGGGCCGTGGCCCCGGAACGGACGGTCACGCATGCGGGCGGGGACGTCGGTGAAGCGGTGGCCGCGGCCTCGGCCGCGGACCTCACGGTGATCGTGGTCGGCGAGGAGTCCCGGCTGAGTGGCGAGGCGTGCTCACGCAGCGACATCGGCCTCCCGGCCGGCCAGGAGGAGCTCATCGAGGCCGTCGCCGCGACCGGAAAGCCGTACGCCGTGGTCCTGTTCAACGGACGGCCCCTCGCCCTCGGCGCCTGGCTGGACACGGCGCCGGCTGTCCTCGAGGCATGGCACCCGGGCATCGAGGCGGGTCACGCGGTGGCCGATGTGCTCTTCGGCCGGGTGAACCCGGGCGGCAAGCTCCCGGTGACCTTCCCGCGCTCGGTGGGCCAGGTCCCGATCTACTACAACCACGAGATCACCGGCCGCCCCTACGATCCGGAGACACCGGACGAACACTTCCGCTCCCGCTACCTGGACCTGCCCGAGGGCCCGCGCCTTCCCTTCGGACACGGCCTGAGCTACACGTCCTTCACAGTCTCCGAGCCCCGTCTGAGCCGGGAGACCGTCGGCGCGACCGCTCTCCTGGACGGCGGCGCGACGGTCGAGGTCACGGTCACTCTCACCAACACCGGCGACCGCACCGGCGACGAGGTCGTCCAGCTGTACGTCCACGACGTCGTGGCGAGCATCACCCAGCCGGTCCGCAAACTCCGCGGCTTCGAACGTGTCACCCTCGCCCCCGGCGCCACCACCACGGTCACCCTCCAGCTCGGCGCCGACGACCTGGGCTTCTGGACGAACGACCAGTCCGGAACCTTCACCGTCGAACCCGGCCGTTTCGACCTCTACACCGGCACGAGCTCGGAGACGGAGAGCCGGGGCACGCTGTGGGTGGTGCCGGACTGACGCCTCGACGCGTGGTGGCCTCCCGGGCCTGTCCCGCTCGGACATACGATTCGATGCCGTGAGCTGTGGTGATGTCGTTTGGTCAGGCGGCTCGCTGGTACTCCTTGATCAACTCTCCGAGGCTGGATCGTTGTCATCGCTTTGTACGGCCGCCGCACCGCATTGGCAATCGGCGTCAGCAATGTGAAGGCCGTCCGGCATTAGTTCGAATCAGGCGTGGGCGGTGCCCCGGCGGTCGGGTGTGAGGAGGTAGGCGATCGCCATGTCGCTGAGTTCGTCCGCGTAGCGGCGTTGCGCCGCCTCACCGATCGCCGGGTCGGGGCGTACGGAGTTGTGGAAACAGGCGCCGAGGAGGGCGCGGGCCGCGGTGTCCAGCGCCGCCTGCGGGTCGGAGCGACGGATCTGGTCCGCGTAGGGAGCCGCCGCTTCGAGCAGGAGTCGATGGACCTCGGTGATGGTGCGGGCCCCGCGGTCCGAGGGCTTGGCGCCTCGCGCGCGGAGCAGCTCGGGGAAGAGGTTGGTGCTGTCGGTGAAGGACTGCAGCAGGGTGTGCGCGTAGGTGTACAAGACGCCGGACAGTGATGGCTCGGCCTTGCGGAGTTGCTCGGCCACGTACTCCTCGCGCCGATCCAGCATCCGCTCCGTCAGGGCGTTGATCAGCTGCTCTTTGTCCTCGAAGCGGCGGTAGATCGTGCCGACCGAGACGCCGGCGCGTTCCGCGACGCCAGAGATCGTCATCTCCTCCAGACCGGCCGAACCGGCGATCTCCTCGGCCGCCTGCAGTACGCGGGCCAGTGTCGCGGCGCTGCGCGCCTGCTGGGGCTCCCGGTACGGCGCTGGGCGGTCGTGCTCGTCGGTCATGTCCCGCATCGTATCGGCGGCGGTCCCACCAAGGATGTTTGACAAGTGGTGCACCTCTCTGAGTACCCTCAGGATGCGAATGTGAATTTACATTCGCATCCTACTGGAGGTTTGACCATGACCGACAACCAGACTTCCCCGGCTGTGACCGTGACGCTCGAGTCGGGGCCCGCCGGCTCCGGGAGCATCGACGACTTCGAGCTGTTCTACGCCCGCCGTGCCCTGGACCGCTTCAGGACGCGACTGGGCCGCCAGGGCCTGCTCGATCTGCTGGCCGCGGACATCGAGGAAGGCAACGCCTTCCTGAGGGAGTGCGCGCGCAGCTCCGACGGTGAGTTCCACGCGGGCACGACGGTGCTCCAGGCGCGCGGCCTGACCTCGGCCGAGTTCCTGACCTGGATGGACGGGGCCTTCGCGAGCAGCGACGAGCGCCCGCTTCTCGCGGCGCATCCCGAGCACTACGCGATGGGCACCGACGACATCGGGGCGCGTGTGGTGGAGAACATAGGCCCCCACGTGTGTTCCTTCTACATGGGCGGCTGGGGCACGGCCGCGATGGCCTGGGCCGAGGACGCGGCCGAGCTCCTCCCGAAGTCGGAGTTTCCGCGCAAGATGTCCTCCAACCTTTTCCTGGAGGACGGCACCGTGGTCGGGCGGGCGCTGATCCAGTTCGGCGACACCGCCGACGGGTTCACCGCGAACCTGACGGTCTACTTCCCCACGTCCTGCCCGAAGGACGTCCTGGACCACCACCTGCGGCACTACGCCGTCGAGTTCAGGAACTGGATCGTCGCCGCGGCAGCGGCCAACGCCTGACCGATGCGGGTGGCGCGCACCGGCGGTTGACGTCGTCGGCCGAACGCCGGGCGGCTTCGGGCTTCATGAAGTCGCAGCCGCCCGACGCGTCAGCGCGATACACGTCGGCCTCCCGGCGCACACGGCCTCCGGCTCCCAGCGCCGGGCCGATCTTCTCAACTACCCCGTCCGGCAAGGAGCTCTGCCTCTCCGGCGGACGGTGCCCAGCAAAGAAAGACCCACCATGACGCACCACGCCACCCCGCCCGGTACGGGACGCAAGCTGACCCTCGTTGTTCTCGCACTGGCGGCCCTCATCGCCGCGATGCTGTGCGCCTTTGCGCTGCCCTCGCTGCACAGCGGCGCGCATCATGTACCTATCGGCGTCACCGGGCCCGGGCAGGCCGCCGAGACCGTCCGGGGGACCGTCGACGGACCTGAGTGGGACGTCCGTGTCTACGAGACCCCCGAGGCTGTCGAGACGGCCGTCAAGGGCGGCGACATCGCGGGCGGTCTCGCGATCACGGCTCAGGGCGTCGACGTCTACGCCGCCACCGCCAGTGGTCCCTCGGCCACCAGCGCCCTCACCGCGCTGGGCGACGGCGTCGCCGAACAGAACAAGACGCAGGCCACCGTCCACGACGTGGTGCCCTTCACTGACGACGACCCCCGGGGCGCGGGCCTGACCGCGGCACTGATGCCCATGATCTTCGCCGGGATCTTCCCCGCCCTGATCCTCGGCAACGTCTTCCCCGGCCACCGTGGGCTGCGGGTCCGTCTGGCGGGAGCCTTGACCTTCTCCGTCGTGGCGGGTGCGGCCGTCGCCGCTGTCCTGCAGTTCGGTACGCACTCGATCGACGGCAGCTTCGGGCTCACCGCGCTCGGGGTCATCCTCGGCATGGCGGCCCTGTCCACGACCCTCCTCGGCCTCCAGGCCCGCTTCGGCATGGCCGGCTTCGCCATCGGCGGCGCCCTCATGATGCTGCTCGGCAACCCCCTCTCGGGCCTGGCCACCGGACCGCACTGGCTTCCCGACGGATGGGCCACCATCGGCCAGCTGCTTCCTCCGGGGGCCTCGGGCAGCCTTCTGCGGGCCAACGCCTTCTTCGACGGGGCGGGTAGCGGTCTGCCCGGCCTGGTCCTGATGGTCTGGGTCGTCATCGGGGTCGGCCTCGCACTGCTCGCGGACCGGCGTGGCAGGCGGGCCGCGGGGTCTCGCTCCAAGGTGATCGCCGCGTCCGCAACTGTGGATGCCTCGCACGCCGAATTCGCCACGTCCTGAGAGCGAATGCCGCCCGCGTCCCAACGGGGCAGCGGAGTCGTTCTGCAACGGCGCCGACGGGCTCGGCCTCGCCGGCGCCCCTTCTGGCTGACTCAGCAAACCGACCAGAGTGTCTACCACACCGGCGCGACCAACGTTCTCCACACGGGCCCGGAACACATCCGGTATGTGCAGCTGCCGATTGTCCCGAGCCGACTCCACCGCTGATCTGTGCAGCGCCGTCTCGGGCCTTCGCCGCCCTTACCGCGGAGACGTCGCTCGCGTGCGGCTGCTACGCAGCATGGTCACTGGGGCGTCAAACAAGTGAGTGGAGGAGCTGTGCGCGGAAGTGACCGGCCGCGGTCAGTGCAGCATCATTGGCCTGTCGTTCGCCGATGGTGATCCGCACTCCGTCCTGGCCGTAGGGCCGCACGGTCACGCCTGCGTTCTGGCAGTGCTCGGCGAAAGCGGACGTCTGCTGACCGAGGCGGAACCAGACGAAGTTGGCCTGGCTGTCGGGCACGGTCCAGCCCTGCTCCAGGAGTGCCTCGCGGACACGTATCCGTTCGCCGACCAGCTCCTCGACTCGCTCCATCAGCTCGGCTTGCCGGTCGAGGGACGCGATTGCGGCGCTCTGCGCCGTCGTCGAGACGCCGAAGGGAACGGCAACCTTGCGCAGGGCTTCGGCGACGGGTTCATGAGCGACCGCGTAGCCGACCCGCAACCCGGCCAGGCCGTAGGCCTTCGAGAAGGTCCGCAGGGCCACGACGTTCGGTCGATCGCGGGAGAGCTCCACGCCGTCAGCGCAGAGGGGATCGTCGTTGAACTCTACGTAGGCCTCATCCAGGACGACCACGACATCGGCCGGCAGGCGGTCGAGGAAGGGTTCCAGAAGATCCCGGCGCAGCGCGTTGCCGGTGGGATTGTTGGGCGCGCACACGAAAACCAGCCGCGTACGGTCCGTGACCGCCCGCGCCATCGCATCGAGGTCGTGCGCCTCGTCGTGGGCCAGTGGAACCTCAACGGGGCATGCTCCGAAGAGGCGGGTGACGATGGGGTAGGACTCGAAAGAGCGCCAGGCGTACACGACTTCGTCGCCCGGCGCGGTGCTGATCTGCATCAGCTGCTGCAACAGTCCACTGGAGCCGGTGCCCAGCGCGATGCGCGCGGCGGGGATCGACAAGTGTTCCGCCAGCCGGTTCGTCAGCTCGGTCGCGTGCAGGTCCGGGTAGCGGTGCATCTGTCCGGCGGCGACGGTCACGGCGTCCAGTACCCCCGGCAGCGGCGGGTAGGGATTCTCGTTGGAGGAGAGCTTCCAGCTGGGCCTGTCGGCGGACGCCGCCGACTTGCCGGGCACGTAAGCCGGGATCGTGTCGAGCAGGGCACGCAGCCGAGGCGACGAGCCCTTGCCGCTGCGAGGCACTGCTTCATCCGGGCTTATGTTGCTCATGTTGCGTCCGTTCTGTGGGGCTTCGGCGGCACGGGTTAGGCACAGCGTCGGTGCTGGTCACACGGTGGGCCGGGGCCCCGCGGCGCGGCGGAGCCGGTTGGCGATCGCCAGTCCCAGCCCCTCCTCCACCGGCAAGGACGCGATGATGAGGTCGCACCCCTGCTGATCGAGCTCGCGCAGGAACCCGTACAGCCCGCGCGCATAGGCGGCCAGCGAACCGGGGGCCGCCACCACGGTGTGCACCTTTACCGGAGCGGCGGCGAAGGAGGCGGGCAGCAAGACGCCCACCTGATGCCCCCGCTCCTGCGCCAGTTCCGCTTCGGAGACGACGTTCTCCGGCTCGACGAGGACGACTCGCGCACGCGGCGCGTAGTGCGACGGATGCTGGCCCGGCACCCGAACGCGGCTCGTCGAGTGGACCGCGAGCGGGCACCCCAGCACTGCTTCGAGGTCCTCGCGCGTCACCCCGCCCGGGCGAAGGATGCTCGGGGCATCGCCCGTGGCGTCGACGATGGTCGACTCGACGCCGACCTCGCAGGGGCCGCCGTCCAGCACGAAGTCGACTTCATCGCCGAGTTCGGCACGGACGTGGTCCACCGTCGTGGGGCTGACCGAGCCGAAGCGGTTTGCGGACGGGGCAGTGACCCCGCCGCCGAAGGCCGACAGGAGCGCGAGCGCGACGGGGTGGTCGGGCACGCGCACGGCCACCGTCTCCAGGCCGCCGGTCGCTTCGAGGGGCACGCGGGGACCGCGCCGCAGGACCAGCGTGAGTGGTCCCGGCCAGAAGTGTTCGGCCAGCAGGCGCGCCGTCGCAGGCACCTCTTGGACCCAGTCGTCCAACTGCTCCGCGGCGCTGATATGGACGATCAGCGGGTGGGTGGGCGGACGTCCTTTGACCTGGAAGATGCGCGCGACGGCGGCGGGGTCCTCGGCGTTGGCGCCCAGACCGTAGACGGTTTCGGTCGGGAGAGCCACCAGGCCGCCGGCGCGCAGCACACCGGCCGCCTTCTCGATGTCACTGATGCTTGCTGTCACCCTCGCAATCCTAGGAGCACAAGGGACCGGCGACGGTCGTGATCAATCTCAATGCCAACCACGGTTCCAGCAACCACCACCGGCGCCTTCAGCTCCCACTCGACGAGCACATCGAGCAGCCCGAGTGCCAGACGCCACTTCTCCTGATGGCCCGTGCCGTTTGGGACTCCGGCTTTCCGGCAGCAGGCCGGGTGGTCCGTCCACTCCCGGGGCAGATACAACTGCCAGTTCAAAGGGCACGATGCTGTGTCGGTGGCAGCGTGGACGCTGACTGCGCCCTGGCAGTTCGCCCGTTTCCCGACCGCTTCGCAGTACTGGCGGGCGACCCCGACCGACCCGGATCCGCACTTGGGAAACGACACGTCGTCGATCACCCACACCTCAGACGTGATCGCCTCGCACAGCCGCTGGGCGATCCGCCGCCGCACCGGCCCAGAGTCCCAAGGCGACTGGTTCACGAACTGGTGCAGAGCCTGCATGTTCCGTCGGCTAACCGCTCGGCCATCGGCTGGATCGGCTTGCGCCGGCCATCCAGCATCAGGCCCCGCAGATAACACTCGCCCCACCGCCGCTGATCCCGCCGCGGCAACGACCCGAACACATCGGCAACGCAGTCCGATAACTCACCCCGGAGCCGTTCCACTTCCCCCGACCTCATCCCAGGAAGATGCCAACACCAGGCGAGATCACCCGACGTAACGAAGCACTACTGGTTGATCGTCAGCCAGCCGCGCAGTGCCGCCTGCACCCCCGCCTGGAACCTGGTCTCCGCGTTCAGCACCGCCATCAGCCGGGTGATGCGCCGGCGCACCGTGTGCACATGGACGTCCAGGCGGCGGGCGATCGCCTCGTCCTTGAGGCCGGACGTGAGCAGCGTCAGCAACTCCCGGTCCTCCTCGGTGATCTCCTCGTCCGTGACCGACCCGATGGGCACGGCGCGCTCCCACACCGCGTCGAAGAGCGGCACCAGGGCGTGGCTGAGCAGGGAGTCGCTCACCACCAGGGCGGTCGCCGTCGGATCCGCCGCGTCGGTCGGCGGGAGCAGTGTCACCCGCCGGTCGACGGTGATCAGCTTCGTGGGCAGCTGTGTGCCCACCCGGATCTGCACACCCTGCGCGGACAGGTCGACCAGGCCCCGGGCGCGGCCGTGGAAACTCAGCCCTTCCCGGTCCACCACCACCCGCACCCGCGCCCCGCGCCGCACCGGATCGGTCACGTCCAGCGGGGCGGGCATGCCGTCCGGCTCGCTCGCCGCGTAGGGCGGTCGGTCCAGGAGCGCCACGTCCTCGGTCGCGGACACCAGCAGCGCGGCGACACGCTCGGCGATGGCCGCCCGGCCGCGGATCGTCTCGATGCCGATCGCACGGGTCGCGTGCGCGGTGTTCAGGAGCCCGGCCGCCAGCCGGTCCACGGAACCCGTCAGCTCCTCCAGCTCGGCCGACCTGTGCAGCAGTTGCGCCTGGTGGAGGTGGATCAGGCTGCGCAGTGCGGTGGCGGGCGGGACGGCGCTCGGCAGCCCGCCGTCCCGGACGGGCTGGGTGAAGCCGCGCTCGGCGAGCCGGTTCAGAGCGGCGGTGGCCCGGCGCACCGACAGGCCGACGGCCCGGGCCAGGGCCGACCGTGAGGCAGGCGCGGGAACGTTCAGCAGGGCCTCGTACACCCGGAGTTCGTCGGCTCCGAGCCCGAGGGCCTGCCACTGTGCGTCGTTGTCCGGACCGTCCCACCCCACGCCGGTGATCTTGACCGGTCAGAGTGGTCCACACAAGTGTGCACGTACACAAGTAGACAGCCGGAACGCATTGTTCAGACACCGTCACCGGTATTTGCATGTCCGCATCCGACATCCGTTCACGTACCAGTGACACTGG
This sequence comes from Streptomyces sp. CB01635, assembly GCF_002803065.1. GTDB lineage: Bacteria > Actinomycetota > Actinomycetes > Streptomycetales > Streptomycetaceae > Streptomyces. Next base: position 167,309 of record NZ_NNBL01000009.1, on the reverse strand, counting down.
AGGAGCACCGTGCGGACTTCAGCACGCAGAACGACAGACAGGGTCAGAGGCATAGCCGTCGGCCAGGGTGTAGCCGCGCTGCTGGCGGCCGCGGGCCTCTTGGTGACCGCGATGCCGGCCGCCCACGCGGACACCGACACCCCGGCCGCCGCGTCGTCCGTGAGCCCGGGCGACGACACCGACACCCCCTCGCTCGTCACCGGTCTGAACGAGTCGGCCGACGCGAGCGCGAGCGCCGCCGACGCCGCCCGTGAGCACCTCGCGGGCAAGAAGGGCCGCTACCACATCGCCGACGCCAAGGGCGACCTCAAGGCGGTCTCCACCGAGGACGCCAAGGGCGGCCTGGAGACGGTGCGCCTGCAGCAGAAGTACAAGGGCGTGTCCGTCCTCGGCGGCGAGTACGTCGTCCGCATGACGAAAAAGGACGGCAAGCGCACCGTCACCGGCACCTCCGGCAAGTACTTCACCCAGCTGAAGCTGGACACGGTCACCCCGAAGGTCTCCGAGGACGTCGCGGTCGAGCGCGCGATCGGCGCCGTCACCTCGCAGCTCGGCGGCGCCCCGCTGCACGCGCCGGCCAAGGGTGACAAGAGCGCGAAGGTCGAACTCACCGGCAAGGCCGTCGGCGTCACCGTCCTGCCGCAGGGCACCGGGGTGCTCACCCGGCACATCACCGTCACGGGCACCAATCCGGCGGACGGCACGGCCGTCAAGCAGGAGGTGTACGTAGACGCCCACTCCGGCTTCCCGGTCATGCAGTACAGCGGTATCCAGACGTTCGGCTCGACCGCCGGCGCCTCCGGCGCCGCGGACGGAGCCGCGACGCTCCCGGACGACGCCACCCCGACGGCGGCTCCGCCATTCGTCGTCAAGGGCTCCGGCACCCGCTACAACGGCCAGAAGGCCGACCTGAACCTGTACAAGGGCGCCGACGGCACCTACCAGATGTACGACTACGGGTTCCGGGACGCCGCCACCCCGTTCTCCGGCCCCCTGCTGCAGACCTGGGACGCCCGCGGCGTCGACGTCTCGGCCGCGTCGGGCGTCTGGCCCAGCGGCGCCGCGATCTTCAAGTCGGGCACCCCGGACCTCAGCGCGGACTTCACCGACTCCGGCGCGGTGGACGCCCATTGGGCCGCCAACAAGGTGTACGCGTACTACAAGGACCACTTCGGCCGTAAGGGGCTCGACGACAAGGACGGGTTCATGTATTCGCTGGTCGGCGTCACCGCCAACGGCCAGCCGTACAACAACGCCTTCTGGGACGGCAGCAAGATGGTGTACGGCAAGGGCGGCGGCGACTTCCGCACCTTCTCGGCCGACACCGACGTCGTCGGCCACGAGATGACGCACGGCGTCACCGAGCACAGCGCGGGTCTGGTCTACGCGGGCCAGTCCGGCGCGATGAACGAGGCGATCTCCGACTACTTCGGCAACGCCATCGACCTGGAGGCCAACGGCCAGTCGATGGACGACCCGGACTCGGGTCTGCTCGGCGAGGACCTGTGCACCACCCAGAGCCCGCGCGAGTGCGCCCTGCGCGACCTCAACGACGGCCACACCACTTCCAAGGACTTCATCGGTACCACCTACCGCGGTGACAACGGCGGTGTGCACCTCAACTCCACGATCTTCTCCGGCGCCCTGTGGGACATGCGCCAGGACCTCGGCGGCGATCTCGCCGACAAGATCGTCTACCGTGCGCTGACCGCGTACATGACCCCGCTGGACGGCTTCACCGAGGGCCGCGCCGCGGTCATCGCCGCCGCGCAGGAGCTGGGCGTCACCAAGGCCCAGTTGAAGAAGGTCAAGAGCTCCTTCGACGCGCACGGCATCGTCCCCGGCTGGGAGACGGCGCTCGGCGTCGACACCGACACGCTCATCGCCAAGGACAACGTCGCGGGCACCGGCGTCGGTGCGGGCGGCGGCAAGTACGCGGTCTCGCGCTCCAACGAGGACGGCAGCGAGCCGTACGCGGTGTGGGTGGGCAACACCTCCGGCAAGGGCCAGCCGCAGCTGGTGAGCCCCAACAACGGCAACTACAACGTCTACGCGAGCACCGACGGCAAGAACGTCGCGTGGGCCGAGTACGCCTACGACGCGGTGAAGATCCACGTGCGCCCGGTCGGCGGCGGCGTCGACAAGGTCGTCGACGGGATCGGCACCGACGTCACATCCGTCACCATCAAGGGTGACGTCCTCGCCTACGGCTACGTCAACCCGAAGACCGGCCTCCCCCAGGTCCGCTACGTCAACATCAAGACGGGCGCGACCATGGAGATGAGCACCAACCCCGTCATGGCGACGACGCTGCCCTCCGTCCACGACGGCAAGATCGCCTACGCGAAGCTGTGGGCCGAGTCCGACGGCTACAAGCTCGGCGTCGAGGTCTACGACACCGCCACCGGCAAGCGTCAGCTGATGCCGATCGACAAGAGCGCCGTCTACGGCATCGGCCAGACCGCCTTCACCGACGACGGTGTCTTCTGGGTCGAGGACAACGACATCACCGACACCGGTCAGGCCGCCGTGATGCGCGCCGACGCCGACGGCACGAACCGCACCACCGTCACCCCGGAGTCCGGTGCGGGTTCGCTGTACGCCTACCAGCTGACGGCCTCCGACGACGCGGTCACCGTCCTGACGTTGCCGCCGGCCACCTGGTGGGCCAACGAGACGCTGCCGAAGCTGTACCAGGTCGCGCCGGACGGCAAGGGCGGCGCGCAGCGTGTCTCCTGCAACCGCGGTGACCAGGTCTACCCGTCCGCCGACACCGGCCAGCGGGTCCTGTGGCTGGACGGCACCACCGGCTACACGAACCTCGTCAAGCGCGACAGGCCGGCCGGCAAGTGCTGATCTGACGCGCTGAACACGAAGGCGGCCGGGCTCTCGGAGGGGAGAGCCCGGCCGCCTCTCGCAGGTGCCGCTCAGTTGTTCAACCGCTGAGCGGCTGAGCCGCTCAGCCGTTGGCCAGCGCCTGCAGTCGGTCGTAGGCGCCGTTGAACTTGCTGTGGTCGCCGACCGTCGGGCCGGACGACGTGTACTGCCACATCGTGTAGAAGCCCCAGCCGGCCGGGAGCGCGCCCGGGTCGGTGTTGTAGCGGGCGATCCAGAGCGGGTTGGTCGCCCCGAAGGCGCTGGAGTTGCCGGTGCACTCGGTCCACCAGCTCGTCGCCGTGTAGATCACGGCGTCGCGGCCGGTGCAAACCTTGAGCCGTTTTCATCCTCGTTCTGACGCGTCGTGAAGGACGAGAACGGCCTTCACGATGTCGGTGATGCGGTTGGTGCTGCAGCGGAGTTTCCGGAGCAGGCGCCAGCCCTTGACGGTGGCCATGGCCTGCTCGCCGACGCAGCGGATCTTGGCGTGGGCAGTGTTGTGACGGCGCTTCCAACGCTTGAGCCGAGCCTTGGGTGTTCACCGCCATCTCCCGGACGCATGCTGTGCGACCGGTGTCCTTCAAGCCCGTCGCATCCGCGCTCTCGTCCCATCGGAATACAGCGTGACGTCCGTGGCCATGAGCCCCCTGGGCCCCGGCTACGAGGGTCAGTAATGCCGCAGTAACGGCAGGTTTCTAGCGTGCGAACTCCTCGAACTGTTCATGGAGGAGCACCCCCGATGCACTTGCCCCGACTGCCCCGGCGCAGATCCGCCACATGGGCGGCGGCCGCGTTCACCGCGACCGCACTGGTGACAGGCGTCATGCCGGCCGTCGCCGCCGACACCCCGTCCGCGTCGGACACTGCGAAGGTCGACTCGGCGCTGAGCAGCGCCGTCGCCAAGGGGGGCGACGCGAAGTTCTACGTCGTCCTCAAGGACCAGGCCGACCTGACGACCGCCAAGAAGCAGCGCACGCACGCGAAGGCCGCCACGGCCGCGTACAGGGCGCTGAAGACGACCGCCGAGGACAGTCAGAAGTCGCTCACCTCCTTCCTCGACAAGGAGAAGGTCGGGCACAAGGGCTACTGGATCGCCAACGCCGTCCAGGTCACCGGCGACAAGAACCTCGTCGAGCAGCTCGCGAAGCGTTCGGACGTCAAGGAGATCGTCAAGGCGCAGACGTACAAGCTCGACGACATCGAGACGTCCGACGCCAAGGTCACCGGCTCGCGAACGACCGCCGCAGGCGACGCCGTCAGCGACACCACCCCTGACTGGGGCATCTCCGACATCAAGGCCGACCAGGTCTGGGACCAGTACAAGGACCGCGGCGAGGGCATCGTCATCGCCAGCGTCGACTCCGGTGTGGAGTACGACCACCCGGACCTCGTCGCCAACTACCGTGGCAACAACGGCGACGGCACGTTCACGAACGACTACAACTTCTACGACGCGACCGGCACCTGCGCCACCAGCAGCACGCCGTGCGACGACAACGGCCACGGCACCCACACCATGGGCACGATGGTCGGCAAGAACGGCATCGGTGTCGCGCCGAACGCGAAGTGGATGGCCGCCAAGGCCTGCGCGGGATCGAGAGGCGAGTGCGTCGACGCCGACACGCTCGCCGCCGGCCAGTGGATCCTCGCGCCGACCGACCACAACGGTCAGAACCCGCGCCCGGACCTCGCCCCGAACATCGTCAACAACTCGTGGGGCGGCGGCGTCACGACGTTCTACAAGGACATCGTCGAGGCGTGGAACGCCGCGGGCATCTTCGAGGCGTTCGCCGCCGGCAACGACGGCAACGGCACGACCTGCTCCACCACCCGCGCGCCCGGTGCGCAGGACACGTCATACGGCGTCGGCGCGTACGACTCCAGCGCCACGATCGCCGACTTCTCCGGCTTCGGCCCCTCCCCGGTGGACGGCTCAGCCAAGCCGAACATCTCGGCGCCGGGCGTCGACATCACCTCGGCGTGGACGGGTGGCTCGTACAACACCATCGACGGTACGTCGATGGCGACCCCGCACGTCGCCGGCGCGGTGGCTCTGCTGTGGTCGGCCGCCCCGTCGCTGATCAGCAACATCGACGAGACGCGCAGGCTCCTCAACGAGGGTGCCCGCGACGTGGATGACACGCACTGCGGCGGCACCGCCGGCATGAACAACGTCTGGGGCGAGGGCAAGCTCGACATCCTCGCCTCCGTCGCCAAGGCCCCGCGCAACGCCGTCTACGTCACCGGCAAGATCACCGAAAAGGACACGGGCGCGGCCCTCTCCGACATCACCGTCAAGGCCACCGGCGCCGACGGCGATCACCAGGTGACCACGGGGCCCCAGGGCACGTACAGGGTGGCGCTGGTCCCGGGCACGTACGACTTCACGGTCAACGAGTACGGCTACGCAGCCAAGACGATCTCCGGCGTCGAGCTGACCGCCGACAATCCGCTGACCCAGGACATCGCGCTCACCACCCTCGCGCAGCACGCCGTCACCGGCACCGTCCTCGACGTCACGGGCAAGCCGCTGGCCAAGGCGACCGTCGAGGTGCCCGGCACCCCGGTCGACTCCGTCACCTCCGGCTCCAACGGCTCGTTCACGCTGCCGAAGGTCGCCGAGGGTACGTACACGCTGTCCGTGACGCCCGCCGATCCCCTCCTGTGCAACGGCACGTACACGGCTGAGCTGAAGGTCGACGGCGACGAGACCCGCACCGTCCAGCTCCCGAACCGCGCCGACAACTCGGGCAACTCCTGCGCCCCGGCCACGTACTCCTGGATCTCCGGCTCCACCAAGGTCCCCCTGAGCGGTGACGAGGACGCCAAGACGGTCTCGCTGCCCTTCCCGGTCTCCTTCTACGGCGTGAAGTACTCCAGCGCCGCGGTCACCACCAACGGCCTGATCAACTTCCTCTCGCCGCGCATCGGCGACTACGCCAACGAGGCCCTGCCGACCGAGACCCAGCCGAACGGCATCGTCGCCCCGTTCTGGGACGACCTGACCCTCGACAAGAAGTCCAGCGTGCAGACGGCCACCACCGGCAAGACCGGCAGCCGTAAGTTCGCGGTCGTCTGGAACAACGTCCTGTTCGCCGACGGCAGCAGCAACCGCGCCACCTTCGAGGCCGTCTTCGACGAGTCCACCGGCGCGATCACGTTCCAGTACAAGGCCGTCCCGGGCAACGGTTCCTCGGCCACTGCAGGCATCGAGAACCAGGCCGGTACCGACGCCCTCCAGTACTCGTACGACCAGGCCGTCCTGAAGGCCGGTTCGGCGATCCGCATCGCGCAGGGAGCCAAGTCATGAGAACCACCACCTCCCGGCGGGCCCTGACGCTCGCCTCCGCCCTGGTCGCGGCGGGCCTGACGCTGACGGCGGCGCCGCACGCGCTGGCCTCCGATGCCTCGACCGAGGCGATGACGCTGACCAGCGCCGAGGCCAAGACCCTCGCCGACCACGTCAACGTCGACGTGTACGGGGACGACAACGAGTACGCGGCCAAGGAAGACGACTCGGCGGACGCGTCCACGCAGGCCACCACGGACCCTTCCACCCGGGTCACCTTCACCAACAAGTCCACGCTGGAAGGCGCGCGCGGTGTCGCCGCGACCGTCCCGGCCGGCTCCGACGGCAGCTACTTCACCGTGCACAGCCTGGGCAACGTCCAGCTGCACAAGGCCGACGGCTCCACCGCCTGGGCGCGCACCAACGCCTCGTACTACACGGACTGGCAGGTCAAGCCCCTGCAGGTCTGGCGAACCGAGCCCTACCCGGCGCGCATCGTGATGGGCTACAACGCGGTCGCCCCGTTCGCGCCCTACTCGGACCAGGGGTTCGACACCGCGGATCTGACCGGTGACGGCACGAAGGACATCGTGTTCTCGGCGTCCGTCGGCATCGACGACGCCCGGGCGTTCACCTCACCCGGATCGTCGCTGAAAGCCGGCACCTTCGTGACGGTCCTCGACGGCAGGACCGGCAAGACGGTGTGGTCGAAGCTGTACTCGTACGCCACCAACATCAAGGTCGTCGACGGCACACTGCTCATCGCCAACTCGCCGCGCCTGAACTGGAGCGCGCCCGCAACCGAGACGGCCACCCTCACCGGCATCCGCTTCTCCTCCGCCGACGGGAAGCTGACCCCGTCGTCGACGTGGACGTACGACACCAAGACGGCGGACCCGGCGACCTGGGGCGGCCTGGAGTCCCTCGGCGACGGCAAGGTCGGCGCGGTCTGGGACCTGCGCAAGACCGACACGAACGCCTCGCGCGGCCGCACCCTCGTCCTGGACACGGCCGACGGCTCGGTCAAGTGGGAGACGGACAGCGCGCTGTACGGCCGCCAGCTCCGCCTCGACGCCTCCCGCAAGCGGGTCGTCGCCCTGGAGCAGGCGGACACCTCCGACGCGGTGCAGTACGAGCTCGCCGCGTACGACCTGGCCGACGGCAAGCGCACCACCCTCGACACCCGTGTCAACGTCCTGCCCACCGCTCTGACCGTCGGTGACGCGGCCAAGGGCGGCGGCGCGGAGATCTCGGTCAGCGAGTCGACGTACAACTCGTACTTCTCCATCACCTCCAGCACGATCCGGGTCCTGGACGGCTCGGACGGCGCGACGGTCAAGTGGACGTACACCACGAAGCGCTCCGCCGACAACACCCGCGACGGCGCCAGCACCTGGAGCCTCGTCGCCAAGGGCGGTGCGCTCTCCGCCGCCGCGCAGGACGACCAGGACATGAGCAACTCGCTCAACATCGGCGGTCTGCGCTACGGCTCACTGACCGCGTTCACCGGCGGCGGCCAGGTCAAGTGGCGCCGGCACGGCCTCGAGTCCTCGCCGATGTACCAGCAGCTGTACTCCGCCAGTGGTGGCGACTACGTCCGCACCGTCGACCAGCAGCAGAACATCCGCGAGTACAAGCTGGGCAGCGGCAGCCCGAAGCGCCTGACGCCGCTGCAGGGCGACCTCAGCTACGGCCGGGCCGCCGACTTCGACGGCGACGGCAAGAAGGACGTCGTCGTCGGCGGCTCCTCGCACGGCGTGTGGGCGTACTCCGGTACGTCGCTGGTCAACGGCGAGCCGAAGAAGCTGTGGCAGGCCACCGTCCCCGGCGAGGTGCACAACATGGCGACCGGTGACGTGAACGGCGACGGCAGAACCGATGTCGTCGTGGCCGCGGACAACGCCACCGCCGTCCTCGACGGGAGGACCGGCAAGGTCCTGACGACGATCGACGGCAAGGGCGCCTACGTACGCTCGGTGACCGTCGCCGACGTGAACGGCGACGGCAAGGCCGAGATCCTCGTCCCGACCGACGCCCTGCGCGTGTACAGCGCGAGCGGCCGTCAGCTGTGGTCGTACTCCGCACCGGCGAGCGCGGGTGACGTGGTCTTCTCCGACACAGTGGTCTCCGGCGGGCAGGTGTACACGCAGTACTCCAGCCCGAACGCGCTCGGCATCTCCGACGCCTCGGTCAACGGTGTCGCCCTCGACGGCAAGGGCACCGTGAAGTGGACCGCCGACCCGAAGGCTCCGAGCCAGGCGGCCGACGGCAAGCTGCACGGCGCGGTCCTGGTCAACGGGATCTTCGCCTCGCCGAAGATCCCGTACGCGGATGGTCACGCGGTCGTCTACTCCTGGATCGTCAAGGCCGATCCGACGACCGCCGGTGACCTCGCCACCGCCTCGCCGCGCGTCGTGACCGAGATCCGGGACGGGCGCACCGGCGAGCTGATCCGTCAGACCCTCAACGGCAGCCCGTGGTCGCACGGCGGCTACTTCACGGACGACCAGAGCAACGTGCTGTACCAGCTCAGCTTCGGCACGCTGAAGGGCTACCCCGGCGACGGCAAGGAGGACACGTACGCCTCGGTGCTCGCGCCGCTGCGTACGGGCGGATTCATCAACGGACCCGGCGGACGGCGCCTCTTCGCCGGCGGAGTCGAGGGCGGGCTGGCCGCGTACGACGTGTCGCAGCTGACCAACGGCGGCGTCTTCCAGTCCAGCATCGGCAGCGCCTCGCTCCTGGGCGGCCGCAACTACCTCGCCGCCGACCTCGACGGCGACGGCACCGACGAGATGATCTCGCTCCAGTTCGATCACTTCGGCATCAACCGGATGGCGGAGCAACTGGGCGGCGGGGTCCTCTCCCTGGACGACGGCATCCACCAGATGTCGACGTTCAAGCTGTCCTGACCCGATCCGTCCTCATGGAACCCCTTGGGCCTCGCCCAGGGGGTTCTCGCTTGCTGGGCCTCGCCACTTCCGCTCGGGTGAGCCGACCGGTCCCAAGCCGGAGCCGTGGTTCCTGGCCGGGCCGTTGGTCGACACCGAGCCGGATCAGCGTGCCCTCGATGACGGCGGAGAGCCGCCGCTACCGCGTCCCGATCTCCTGCCGCCTGACAGTCAGTGTCCCGTCAGGAATCACACAGTGCGGGTGGACAGGCCGATCGAGGACGGGTAAACAAGCACGCGAAGCTCCTGGTGGACACGGGTGATCTTCGTCGAGAACCCGTTTACCAGAAGCTTCGTCCTTGAGCAGGACTGTCCAACTCGCGGTCAACACCGTCAGGTTGGAAAAGGCTCCGTCCCCCCATCGGTGGGCAAGCTGAAAGAGCTCGAGTGGACGACCGGTCCTTGCGCGAAATTGCCTCCGAGCGCGCGATGCTGGTCCGCGGTGGGGTGGCACCTGCAAGAGTGGAACTGCCTCCCGAACGCCCCGCGGACCTGTCCCGAGAACGGCCGTTCCTGCGGCCACATGCACCGCGCTTGCAGCGCCTGGCCGCCATCCCTACCGACGGCCTCCCGTTTCCGGCCACCGACCGGCGTCCGCACTGGGTCGCTGGAAGGGGGCCGGACCTCGGGCGACGGTCAAGATCGCATCAAGCTATGCCGTCCGTGTCCCGTGTGTCGCGCTGGTGTGGAAGCCTGCCAACGTTGTCAGTGACAGGGGGGCCCGTGAGTGATCAGGATGTGCGCAAGATGCTGCGCGAGATGGCGACCGGGGAGCCAGTTCAGGTCACCAGCGGCATGTCGTCCATAGACAAGATCGCCGGACTCGGCGTTGTAGCCGAGCAGTTCGGGTACCAGTACGTCGACGTACGGCGGGGCAACGGGTATGTGATGTCTCTCGTGGCCGACCCCGGCCCGCAGGCCCGTGCGCGGGCCGCGCAGAACTGGGCGCAATATCCCGACGCCGTTGACGGGGGCGCGCTGCCGCCCTTCGTGCCCGACGCGTTCCAGCTCCTCAAGGCCCGCATCACGTTCGACCTCACCAGCGAGTACTCCGACAAGCAACGGTTGATCATCGCGAGTCTCGGTATCACCGTGATGGTCGTGGGTGTCGTCGCCTCGCTCGGAGCGGACACCACCTCTTTCGTCGTCGCTGGCATCGTCTGGGTCCTGCTGATGTGCCTCATACCCGTCTTGAACGTCGCCGGTCGGCGCTACAAGGCCAAGTACGCCGCCCGGCTGGCGGCCGCGGGGTTCACGCCGGTGACCGACGAGAGGGGCCGGCTGCGGTACCTGCCGCCGGGCGGGCAGCTTCCCGGGCACGGCAACCCCTTCGCCTGAACAACTGCGACGAGCTGGGCATTCTCCCAGGTCAGACGCCACCGTCTAACAGAACATCAAGGCCCTTGCGACGTCCGTCAGAAGAGTCTGTCCCACGCACACTCGGTCCCTCGCCCGCCACTGCCCCAGCTCCCATCCCGTCTGCCGTCGACCCACGGAGCTTTAAGAGGAACGGTGTAACTCCCGATCAGGGAGGGTGCACTGATGTCCAGTAACAAGTCGACGGGGGAAGAGAGCTCGGAGGTGGCTGCCCGCAGCCGCGAAGAGGGTGGATGACCAGCTGTTTGAGTAGTCGGTGTACCGCCGCGCTCAGGCCGAAGTGCTGCAGCTGACGGGCGAGGGAGCTCTGCTTCAGCGACGTACGAAGCGACTTCTGGACTGGGCTCCAGCGGGCGAGGTCACCGAGCACCTCGGCTATGACCGGCGCGATCCGCCCGGCAGGAACGGCGGCAACTCCCGTAACGGAACCCGCTCCAAGACCGTGCGGCCGAGGGCGCGCGATGGGTGGTCGCCGTGACGGCACTGCGCACTGCTCGTCCTGTCCACCTTCCGTTCCTGCGCCGCCGTACCGGCGGCTGACTCACAGTTCCGCGGTGATGTCGAACGCGCCGAGCATGACCGACGGGTCCGATGGCTCCCCGTGGAGTTGCTGGTCGGACCAGATGGTCTTGTCCTGGCGGCTGTGCCGGACGCCCCAGCGAGAGCTGAGCCGCATGACGATGTACAGTCCGCGGCCGCCCTCGTCGCTCTCCCGTGCGTGGCGCAGGTGAGGGCTGGTGTTGTTGGCGTCCGTGACCTCGGACAGCAGATGGTCCTGGTCGTGAATGAGCCGCAGGCGGATCGGCCCTGTGCCGTAGCGGATGGCGTTGGTGACGAGTTCGCTGACGACGAGTTCGGTGGAGAAGGCCGCTTCGTCGAGGTTCCAGGCGGCGAGCTGTCGGCCGACGAGCCGGCGTGCCGTGCCCACGACGGAAGCGTCGGCGGGCAAGGTCCACTCCGCCACGCGTTCCTGCGGCAGGGCGTGGGTGCGCGCGAGCAGGAGGACAGCGTCGTCATGGCGTGAGGGCGCCATGCGGTATACGGCGTTGTCGCACAGTTCCTGCAGGGGCCTGGTGGTGGGGGCGAGGACCTGTTCGAGGCGGCGTGTGGCAGCCGCCCGGTCGCGCCCGTCGGCGGCCAGGAGCCCGTCGGTGTAGTGAGCGAGCAGACTGCCCGGGGGCAGCTCGATCACGACTGAGGTGAAGGCGCGCCCGCCGCCCGCTCCCAGAGGCGGACTTTCGGGGACGTCCACGGTAAGAGGGGACCCATCCGGGTCGATGACGAGGGGGGCGGGGTGTCCTGCGCGAACCATGGTGCAGTGGCGGGAGACGGGGTCGTAGACGCTGATGGCGCACGTCGCCACATGGGGGTCCGGGGTCGGTGCGGAGGTGTGCGCGAGTTGGGCGGCGACTTCGTCCAGGTGGGTCAGCAGCTCGTCCGTCTCCAGGTCCTGCAGGGCGAGCGTGCGCAGTGAGACCCGGAGCTGGCCCATCGTCGCTGCCGCCTCGATGCCGTGGCCGGCGACCTCTCCGACGACGAGGGCGACACGCGTGCCGGAGAGGGGGATGACGTCGAACCATTCGCCGCCCGCGCTCTCGGGCATGTACACATGGGCGGTCTCCACCGCTGAGAGGTCGGGCATCACACCGGGCTGGAGCCTTCGGTGCAGTGCTGTGGCCACGGTGTGTTCACGGTGGTAGCTGCGTGCGTTGTCCAGATGCACGGCCGCGGTGGAGGCCGCCTGCCGGGCCACGTCCAGGTCCGCTTCCTCGAAGGGGTCGGTCCGGTGCCGGTACAGGGTCAGCAGCCCGAGGACGGCGCCCCGAGCCGTGAGCGGGGCGACAATCATGGAGTGCACGCCCGCTTCCAGGAGAGAGGCAAAGCCGTCCGTGTCGGCGGACAGCCACGGCGCGTCCGGCGACACTGGGACGAGACGGGCAGACGTGTCGTTGAGGACTTGCGTGTACGGAGTGGGGAAGGGGAACGGCCGACTGTCGCCCGTCTTCCTGCTCCTCTCGGCGTCCGGCGGAGCGAAAGACACCCGGCGCAGTGGAACACTCGCCGGCACGTGGCCAGCCTGCCTCTCGGGGCCGTCCCGATCGTCGTCCAGCAGGTCGACGCTCGCCGCGTCGGCGAAGGCGGGCACCAGAGCCCTCACCAGTTCATCGGCCGTGGCCCGCGTCTCCAGCGTGGAGCCGACGCTCTCGTGCACCGTACTCAGAACGGCGAGGCGGTCTGCCGCGGCCTGTCTCTCGGTCACGTCCTCGACCACGCCCACCAGCCCCGGCGCGGCGTCGCCCGGGCCGGGCAAAGGGAACAGGGACACTTCCAGCGCCAGGGTCCGGTGCGGGTTCGACGGCGACCGTCCCCGCACCAACCGACCCCGCAGCGGCTCCCCCGTCGCGAAGGCCTCGCCGATCAGCTCCCTCAGCTCACCCGGTTCGAAACCAGGGGCGAACTCCTCGACGGAGTGTCCGATGATGTCCGCGGCCGGCAGATTCCGTACTCCCCGCCCGGCAGGGTTGTACCGAGTGACTTTCTGCTCGTTGTCGAAGACGAACAGACCCTGGGGTGAACTGGCAAACAGTGCGCTCAGCACCGCAGCGTCGTCGATGGCCCCGCTTGTCACCGCAAGCTCCCTTCGCAGACTTCCTCCTCACCTTCTCGCATCGGCCGCATGCGGCAACTCGGCCGGCGCGGCACGGAGACTACGAACGGACCGCCCTCGGCGCCACCATGCCCAGGCGTCCTTCCCCTCCTCCGGAGCTGTCACCGGCCGCCCCGTCCAGCTGTGCGCCTGCCGAATATGTCGTCCATACAGCTCAGGAGGCTGTTCGGTGATGCGGCAGGATAAGCACTCGTGTTGCTTCGTCTCGCCTCGCCTATCTGATCGTCACCAACCTGTTCGGCGCGCTGCGATTGCTGCCGATGAGCGACCGCGACAAGGACGCGGAGATTCTCGCTCTGCGCCACCAGCTCACCGTCCTTGAGCGGCAGCTCGGTACGGACCGGGTGAGACTCGTACCGGAGGACCGGGCGTTGCTTGCCGCTCTGCTAGTGCCGCTGCCCCGTCAGGTCCTACGCCGGTTACGGCTACTGGTACGACCCGACACCATGCGCGCTGGCACCGCGATCTGATGAAGCGGCGCCATGCCCGCACGTGCCGGCCGCCCACGGTCCGCTCAATTCACGTGCTGATTCTCCGTCTGGTCCGAGAGAACCCGGCCTGGGGCTACCGCAGGGTGCACGGCGAACTCGTCACCCTCGGCATCCAAGGCGCCGCCTCCACGGTCTGGGAAGTCCTCACGGCCGAGGGCATCGACCCCGCGCCCGACCGGGCCGCCACCACCTGGGCCGACTTCCTGCACTCCCAAGCCGACGCCCTCCTGGCCTGCGACTTCATCGAGACCGTCACCCTGACCGGCAGGCACCAGTACATCCTCACCGTCATTGAACACGTCACCCGCCGCGTCCGGATCCTCGGCACCACCGCCCACCCCACCGCGGCCTGGGTCGCCCAGACCGCCCGCAACCTAGCGATAGACGCTACTTCGCGCTCAACGGCACCGACCACCGCAGCCACGAGGAGCAGAACGCTGCTATCGGCGCCTACGTCCGCTGGCGCAACGCTCACGCGAAACCGAAGACACACTTCGCCCCCGATTCACCAATCCGATCACGGACTGATTACCCGGCCAAGGCTGCGTGACGAGCCACTAGCTTGTGCCGGCGGGCGGGTCGGCGTAGACGCCCTGCAGCATGCCGGTGGCCTGCCCGACTTCGATGAGATAGCCGTCCGGATCGCGCAAGTAGCACCGCAGCTCCGCCTTGCGATCGATGGGTGGCGTGAGGAACTCGGCGCCCTTCGCGCTCCACTCTCGGTGACATGCCTCGATGTCGGCGACGCGGAGGTTGAGGAAGCTGCTGACCGTGCTCGGGTCGGTGGGCGGGCGCAGGATGACGTCTGGCTTGTCCGGGGTGGGGCCGCCGCCCGGATTCATGATGATCCATCCATTGGCGAGCTTGATGGTGCAGGGGTTCTCCTCGAGCACCACCTCGCCGCCGAGAACGTCGGCGTAGAAGGCGCGAGATCGGGCTACGTCGGTCACCGTCAGAAAGTGAGTGAGGAGGAGTCCGGAATCCGGGGCAGGAAAACCGTCACCGTGCATGCAAGGCCTCCAGGCAAATCAGATATTTCCTTTCATAGTGGTGGATAGATGTCCGTGCACGCATGAACACGGCCGGGAGGGGAGCCAGCCGTGTTGTGGCGTCGACGCTCCAGTAACGCTCGTAGCGCGGGACACCGGTGAACTCTGCGCCTGCCGAAGGCCTCATCCGTGCATCTCAGGCGGCATGTCGGTACTCGTGGACCACTCCACCGAGGCGGTCGTGCCGACGTATGCCGAGGCGGGCGACCCTGGGGCTCAAATATGGGATTCGGCCGCTGTCCTGCGGGTTCGTAGTGGTGTCAACTGGAGGTCTGGTACTCGTTGATGAGTCCGCCGAGGACCGCTGCGCGGTGGACGCGGTGCTCGGCGAGGTCGATGGGGCGCGGTGGTCCGGCTTCAGCTTGCGAGGGACAGAGCTGGTTCAGTGCGCGGTGTGGCCGGTGCCCGTTGTAGTGCTCCAGGTGCCTGGTGAGGGTTGGGCGCAGTGCCGTTCGTTGAGGATGAGTGTCCGGTCGAGGAGCTCGCGGCGCGGGGGTGCCGTTGAACCTTTCGCTGTGTGTGTTCGCTTTCGGGGCCTGGGGCGGGCTTTTGAGGACGCGCAGGCCGAGGTCGGCGAGGACGGCGTCGAAGGCGTCGGTGAACTGGCCGTCGCGGTCGCGGATCAGGAACTTGATGCCTGTGATGTTCATGCCGGTGTCCATGAGGAAGTTGCGGGCGGCCTGGGTGGTCCATGGGCCGGTGGGGGTTGGCGGTGACGCCGAGCAGGTGTGCACGGCGTCTGCCGTGTTCGAGCATGACCAGGGTGTAGATGCGTTTGAGGTTGATGGTGTCGACGTGCAGGAAGTCGGCGGCGACGATGTGCTCGGCCTGGGCTGCGAGGGGCTGCCTCCAGGTTGGTCCGGTACGGCGTGGGGCGGGGTCGGTGCCGGCCTGGTTGAGGATGTTCCACACCGTGGAGGTGGCCATCTTGTTGCCGAGGCGGGTGAGTTCGCCGTGGATGCGCCGATGGCCTGTGGGGCTCGTAAAGGGCGTTGTTGAGCTACGTGGCCTCGCTCACTCTGAGCAGCCCCGACTCCCAGCTCTCCGCCGTGGTGGTCGCCATCCGAGCCGCACGTGGTGGCGTCGTCAACCTCGCCGGGACGGGCCTCTCTGCCTTGCGACTCGGCGATGCTGGGCTATTGATGTCCTTCGTGCCCTCGGCTGACAGATGGACGACGCCCTCTTCGGCGGCGATCCTGCAACACCGGTCCCACACCTGCCGCGGCCTGTCTGCGATCCAATTCCCCTGCAGCGCCGGGCTGTTCGCGGATATGTTGCGGGGGACACTCTGGGACGTCGGGGCACAGGCGGTGGCATGGAGGGCGGGGACATGACGTCTGGCGGGGTGCGGGCCAGCGAGGTGGTCAGGGACGTGGTGGCCGAGGTCGCAGCGGAGGAGCTGCCCGTGGTGGACGGGCTGGCGGCACTGGACGAGGAGATCGTGGCCCGGCGGATGGGCCGCGGGCGCAGTGAGCAGGATCCGCTTGGGTTCGGGCTGGATGAGGTGGCCGTACTGGTCACGCCTGTGGTGTGGCTCGCGGTGCACGAAGCGGCGCGCCAGCTCGGAGGCCAGGCCGTGATCGGCGCCAGCAGGGGTGTGAAAGCGGTCGGCCGGAAGATCTTCCGCAGGCCGGCGACACCAGCGGTGATCCCGGTCTTGAGGCATGAACAACTCCGTGAAGTACGCGAGATGGTTCTCAAGGTGGCTGCCGAGCGCGGGCTGAGCGAGCGGCGCGCGGAGACGATCGCCGACGCGGTGGTGGTCAGGCTCACGCTCGCAGCACAGGGCGGGCAGAACAGGCCCGCGGACGCGGACGAGGACTAGCCGCGATGAGCACGCCGGACTTACGGCGCCCGTTCGACGAGCGGGCGATCGGCGCCGGCACTACCCCGCGCTTCGTGCTGCTGGTGATCCTGCTTCTGGTGAGCAGCGGCTCGATGATGATCAGCGTCTCGTTTTCCAGCCTCAGCGAGACGGACTCGAACTCGATGGGCTGCATGCTCGCCGCCGGCGTGGACCTGAACCGGATTGACGACATGGCCAGCAGCATCGGCGGCGTTCTGCACGCCGACGCCCTCGAGACCTGCCTGGCCCGGTACGCCCCCGAGCCGGCGCCGGACCCGCTCGGCCTCCTGTGGCCTGGCCTGGTACTCGCAGCGTCCGCGCTGGTGTTCCGGGCCCTGCCGGCCTGGAAGGCGTGGCGCGGCCGGCACGTTCCGCTGGAGGACGTCGACCGTACGGGGGCCATCCGCAGTACGTTGGACGAAGTTGCGGCCCAGTCCGGGCTGGCCCGCACACCGCGGTTCGTCGTCGCGCCCACCGCGCTGTCGGCCGGCGCGGCGGTGTACGGAAGTAACCAGCGTCCGACCGTCTGTCTCCACGCCGGCCTGCTGGCCCGCAGGACCGGCGACCCGGAGGGCTTCCGGGCGGTGCTGCTGCACGAGTTCGCCCATGTGCGCAATGGTGACGTCACGTTGACGTACGCCACCGTCGCCCTGTGGCGGGTATTCCTCGCCCTGGTCCTGCTGCCGTACCTGGTGTGGTGCGTGGCCGCTCTCACCACGTCGTTCCAGTCGCCGATCCGGCATGCCGAGCAGATGACCGTGGGGAGGGCGTTCATCCTCCCCGTGTTCCTGACCGTGCTGGTGTACCTGGCCCGCGCCGACGTACTGCGGATGCGCGAGGTGTACGCCGACCTGGCAGCGGTGAGCGGGGGCGCGGACCCGCGCGGATGGGCGGTCCCGGTGCCGCCCGGGCCCGAAAGCCGGCTCAGGCGCGGCTGGGCGCGCTTTTCCGAGGTGTGGCGGACCCATCCCCGCTGGGACCTGCGACGGGGCGCGCTCGAGGATCCCGCGATGCTGTTCGGCGTGCAGGCGCTGCTGATGCTCCTGACCGGCATCGCCGCGCCGGTGATCACCAATCAGGCAGGGACCGTGCTGGGCGGCGGCAGTGGATGGCGTGCGTATCTGGTGCCTCTGCTGGGGGCCGCTGCGGTCACCGGGGTTGCAGGGATTGCGCTGTGGCGTGCTGTGGCTCATGCCGTGCTCACCGAAAGGCGCGTGCTGTCCGGCGTGCGTGCTGGATTGTGGCTGGGTGCGGGGATGGCGGTCGGTGCAGTGGTGACGCCTCAGATGTCGCCTACACGCTGGTTGCCGCCCCATGCTGAAGTTCTTGCCGCAGTCGTAGCCGCAGGTGTGCTTTTCGCCTGGTGGATTACGGAGTCGTCGCAGCTGTGGCTCAGGGCATGGCCCCGGCAGGTCAGAGGGCCGGCCATGCTGCTGGTCATGGGGGTGGGATGCCTGCTGCTGACGGCGTGGATTGTCTGGTGGCAGACATTCGGGACAGGTCTGGTCGGCGGATGGTTCGACATGGATGCGTCCCGCCGGGAGACGGAACTGACCTTTCCCGGGCCGATCGCTGAGCACCAGGGCATGGTGTTTGCGCTTTCTGTGTGGTTCGAAGTGTTCACCGGATTTCAACAGCCCATTGTTCTGGCTGCTGTCTGCGCGCTGTGTGTGGTGCCGCTGCTGGCCTGGACGACCGGCCAGGGCCGCCGAGAGGGTCAAGCTTCGGGAGGGAGCACGGCGGACGACTCGAGGCCGGCGCTGCCGCCGCTGCGGCCCGTGCTGCTGGCCGCGATACTGGGCGGCCTGGCCTGCTGGGGCGGAATTGCTGTCGCCAAGGCATACATGCACACCTGGCAGCCGGAAACGGGAGAGCGCGGCGGCCTGTACTCGGTGAGCCTGAGCGCTTGGGTACTCGTCGTACTGGTGGCCATTTCGGCGACGACCGGTGCTCTCATCGCCAACCGGCTGGGTTGCTACCCGTTCTACAGCACCCTGCTGACCGCCGAAATCACCGCGCTGACCGGTCTTTCCGGGTACTACCTCCTGATGTCGGTCGACGGATGCATCCAGCCGCTCAGTACCCTCTCCTCCCAGTGCCATTGGGTGCCGTATCCCGCATGGATGGTCACCCGGGTACTACTGGCACCTGTTCTCATATCCACCGCACTCGTAGTGACCATTGCCGGGACAGCCGTGCTGGCCTTTCAACGGCTCCGAGGCAGCGACCAGGGGCGTTCGGCGTCCGTTCGGCAGCCTGAGAGCCGGCGAAGGCTCTACGCCCGGCGGGCTGCCGTTGCCGCGATATGTGCCATCACGGTGTCCGCCACGGTGACGGCTTCCGCGGCGGTCAGCCGGGAGGGAACGTCGGGCGACGGGGTGGAGAAGCGGAACCACGCCTATTCGCAGGTACCCCGCGCCTCGGCCAGCACCCCAGTGATCCGAAGAGCGCAACTGGAGTACTGGCTGAAGTTCGGCGGGGGAGACCTCCTGAACCGCTTCGGTGACGCCCATAAGGCTCTCGGTGATGCGTTCATCAAAGGCGCCGACGCGGGAGGAACTATCAAGGAATCCGAATTCGACCCCATCTGCCGACAATTCGGCCTGATCGCCAAGGACGCCGGAAAGTACTTCCCGATCCCGGACGCCCGGGCCGACGCACAGTGGCAGAAACACAACGCCCTCATGCAGAAAGCGGCAAAGTCCTGCTCACACAGCTTCGACCATGGCGAAGAGCAGGAATTCAACAAGTCCATGGACAACTTCCATGAAACGGCAGTCTTCATCGATGCGATGGGACGCCGGTTCGATGAGATCCGGGAGGCCGCCCCGACGTCAGCCCTACGGTCTTCAGCTTGGCGACGTCCGCCGGTGTTCGAGCCGAGGTGACCATCGAGACCGGAGAACCGAACTGGTGGCACAGCCGCACCAGGGTGCGCAGATGCAGGTGGTGTACCGACTCCCTGCCGGTCAGGCACATCGAGGTCACGCCGACCTCGCGCAGCCGGGACAGAGTCCGGGTGAAGACCGGGACCCGATAACTCAGCTGCACGACCCGAACGGTGCGGTGCGGCTGCCGGTGTTCGGCATGCGCCGTACGTTTCCGGCTTCGGCGACCTGACTGCGTAGCCGGGTTATTACCTCGTGCTGGGCGGTCAGCTGTGAGACGGCCTGGATGCGGAATGCCTTCAGCTTGGCGACGGCCTCGTCCTTGGCGGTGATGCGCGTCCTCAGCTCGGCGTTTTCTGCCTTGAGCCGCTCGATCTGGGCGGCCCGGGGGTCAGGAGCCTCGCCTGAGTCGCGCTGGACCTTCAGGCGCCGCTCGAACTTCTCGGCCAGGCTCGTCGCCGAGGCGGCGGCAGGCAAGGGCGGCCCCGTAGCCGGAGTCGGTCGTCACGAGCACGTCTGAGGTGTCGGCGATCATCGCGTGCCCCGCACACAGCCGTGTGCGACATCACCGGCCCTCTGCCGGGCGGGTACGACCGGATCGTGCCCACCGTGGCCGTGCGACCCGTGCCCGCCTCGTGGCTGGCTGCCGTCCGGCCCGGGGGACGCTTCGTGACCACTCTCGCCGGCACCGGACTGATCGTCACTGCGGACAAGACCGAAGACGGGGGCGCCATCGGTCGTATCGAGCTGGACGCGGCCGGCTTCATGGCCACCCGCCACGGCGACGACTACCCGCCCGGCCTCGACGACGTGTTCGACAAGGCCAGGACCGCCGACGGCGAGACAATCACCACCGGCCGCTACCCGGTGCTGTATGTGCCGGACGCGTGGGACATGTGGTCGATGCTCGCGCTCACTGTGCCCGGCATCGAACGCAGACGCATGGACACCGACGGCCTCCGCACAGTCTGGCTCCTGCACCCCGACGGATCCTGGGCACGAGCGACCGGCCGTTGGACCGACCCACCCGCGGTCCACCGGAGCGGCACTCACCGCCTGTGGGACGAACTCGAACGCATCCGCCACCGCCTCAACCGTGAAGGCACCCTGCCCGTCTACGGAGCCCACGCCCGCATCGACCACGACGGCACCCCACACCTGACACGAGGAAAGTGGTCCGCCGTAGTCACCTGACCATCCGTCGTCGCAAGCAACTCGCATTCGCCAAAACGACGCAGGCGCCAGGTGGGCTTGATCCGCTTTGACGGACATCTGAGATCAGGGGTACTGCCCCGGAAGGATGTCCATCATGGAGAGCGTGGGGAAGAAGATGCCTCGGCCTCGCCGTTCGTTCACGCCGGAGTTCAAGGCCGAGATCGTCGAGCTGTGCCGGCGCGGTGACGGCTCGTCGGTCACGTCGCCAAAGACTTCGACCTGACCGAGACCGCGGTCCGGCTGTGGGTCAGCCAGGCCGAGGTCGACGCAGGAGAGCGCGACGGGCTGACCAGCAGCGAACGTGAGGAGTTGGCCGCGTTGCGGCGGGAGAACCGCCGGCTGCGCGAGGACGTGGAGGTCCTCAAGCGGGCCACGGCTTTCTTGGCGAAGGAGACCCGGTGACGGCGCACCCGTTCATCGAGGCGGACAAGCGTACACCAGTCAGCAATTCGCCTCCCTGGCAACGGAGTTCGACGTCCGCCTGTCCCTCGGCCGCACCGGCCAGTGCTGGGACAACGCGCTCGCCGAGTCTGCATTCCTGCCGAATACGAGACCGCACTCGCGGCCTGATCACCACACCGATGGTGTCCGTCAAAGCGGAACAAGCTCACTCGACGACGCGCTCGCCTTCGACGTCAGTGACGAGGGCACCGTGCACGACGAGGTCACCCGACTGTTCGGCCGCGGTCACAGCGGCGAAGTCACAGGAGCGGGCATCGGCCTCGCCCTCGCCCGCGACCTGGCCATCTCCCTCATTCGGGGAGGGGGTAATCGGTTGCTCAGGCTGGATAGTGGTTGTAGCAGTCCAGGGCCGGGTGGTAGAGCACTTGCCAGGTGCGGTCCTCGATGACGCCGCTCGCCGGGAGGCCGTGGCAGCCCTGGATCCACTTGATCTTCTTCAGCATGACCGAGTCAAAGACCCCGTCGAGGGTGAGCTTGGGCGGCTCGCCTCCCCACGCGTTGCTCAAGCATTGCGCCTGCTTTACCCCCACTCCAGTGTCCCCGTACATAACCGTGTGCCGAGACGCCGATGAGAGGTAGGAACACTGATGGGGGACGGCTGCGGCGACAGGTGGCACTGCCAGACCTAGTGCTGCGGCGGTACACAGCGCCGCACCCAAAGTGGCCAGTCTGTGCTGTCTCATGCCGCTCCTTCCGGTCCGGCCGCTTGCTGGAGCGGCTCGGCGTCTGAGGGCGATGGATGAGCCCCATTATCCCCACAGTCAACAGCGCCTGCGAGTTGCGACCGTTACGGCCGTGGCACCGTCGTAATAGGCGGCCAGACCGTCCGCTAGCTCGCGTATGTGGTGCGCCAGCTGAGGTGTTCGACGAGCGTGGCCGTCAGGGGTGCAGATCAGGAAGATGCCAAGTCGAGCCTCTCGATCAGCACGGCGAACGCGCCGGCCGTCTCCAGCGCCTTCGCCGCGGACACCAGTCTCTGCGCGTCTGCACCCCAGCCCTGCACCCGGTAGCCCTTGAAGCAGGTGTTCGGACTGTGGAGTGAACCCGATGCGCGCCATTAGCGCTCCGAGCCAAGCATGCTCCGGCGGGGCGGAGGTAGTCGAGGCACTTCCACAGCTCCTCGCGCGCCGCGTTCTTGCCGGACTTCACTTCGGTGAACACCCGCACGCAGCCGGCCGCTTCGAGGGCCGGTCTGTGGGAAAGGGGCAGGATCAGGCTCGCTCGAGCGTGACGCCACTCTCCCCCGAGGCGGCCCGGTCTCACGACCTGAAGTGGACCACGATCCTGCCGTCGTTGGTCGGGTCCGTCTCGAATCGTTCGTACAGCTTCTTGATGTGTGGCTGGCTGAGGAACGCGAGTACGCGCTTCTTCAGCTTGCCCGAGCCCTTGCCCGGAATGATCTCCATGGTGGTTTCGCCGCTGCGCGCTGCCTTGAACATGGCCTGGCGCAGGGCCAGTTCGATGTCCCGGTTGTTGCGGAAGATCGGGTGCAGATCCACGGTGAGCAACGCGGAGCCTCCTGTTGTGTCCGGCAGCTCGGAAGGCCGCGGCTTGTCGGCCAAGGCTATGCGGGATCGTCCGGACGCCGGCCGTAGGTTCCGACACGTCATCGGCCGCGTGGCGCGTCCCGGGGCACGCGCTGCTCAATGCACCTGGAGTTGACGGACGCGGTCAGTTGCCGCAGGTGCACCCTGCAGCAGCTCGACGCCTCCGCCTCAAGGAGGGAGGCGGTGGCACGCCGGAACGCCCGCCGGGCCGTGATCAGGAGGATTACGGCCCGGCGCTGTCAGGGGGGTGCGATTCGGCTGCGGTGGCACAGGTCAAGCGCTGCCTACGCCAACTGATCATTCGTCCAGAGAGTCACCACTGCCACTGCCACTGCCACTGCCACTGCCACGGGCCGTGCGCCGTAACGGGGTTGAAGGCGACAACCGGCGGGGCGAGGCCGGGGTCGAGGTCCTGACGGCGGAGGAAGCGGCGCGGCGAGCACGCGAAGAGCGGTCCCCGGCCGGCCGACGTCCGCTGTGAGTCAGGGCCGCGGTCTGGGCCGGGCGATGAGTACGGAAACGTCGTCGTGGTCGTCCGGATCACACAGTGCTTCCAGGAGCCGGTCGCAGGTTTCTTCCAGGGAGAGGTCGTGGCTCTCGAGTACGCGGAGAAGGAGGTCGAGACGTTCGTCGATGGCGTCGCGGCGTGTTTCGACCAAGCCGTCGGTGTAGAGGACCAGTTGATCGCCGGGGCGCAAGGGCACGGTGGTCGTTTCGAAGGGGACGCCGCCGACCCCGAGGGGTGCACCAGATGGTAGGTCGAGCAGCTCGGGGGGCCCGCCTGCAGGTGTCAGTGCGGGGGGCAGATGTCCGGCTGTGGCGATTCGGCACCGGTCGCTGCGCGGGTCGTATTCGGCGTAGATGCAGGTGGCGATGTAGGGGTCCAGACCGGTGGTGATCTTGTCGAGGCGTTGCAGCACCTGGGCGGGCGGGAGGTCGAGGTCAGCCAGGGTCGCGGTGGCGGTGCGCAGGCGGCCCATCGTGGCGGCCGCATCGATGCCGCTGCCCATCACGTCGCCCACCACGAGCGCGGTCTTGTCCTCTGTGAGGGGGATGACGTCGAACCAGTCGCCACCGACCTCGGTAGAGGTTCCAGCAGGTTGGTAGCGGGTGGCGATCTCCAGGCTCTCGGATGGCGTCGGCTGGGGCAGCAGGCTGCGCTGGAGCGTCACCGCAGTGTTGCGGACGCTTTGGTACAGGCGTGCGTTGTCGAGGGATACTGCAGTTCGGCTGGCGAGTTCACCGGCCAGGGTGACGTCGTCCGCGTTGAAGGGCAGTTGATTGCGGCCGCGCATCAGCCCCAGGACGCCGAGCGCCCGGCCCTGGGCGGCCAGCGGTATCGCGAGATATGAGTGGATGCCGACACTGGCCAGGACAGCGGCGGCTCCGGCGTCACGGGCGATGCGCGCCAGATCCCACTCGTCCACGCGAGTCACCAAGATCGGCTGACCGGTCCGTACGCATTGCGTGGGCAGTCGATCGGCGTCATAGCTGACCAGTTGGTCGGCCGTGCCGGCGGCGCCGGTCGCCTCGGCGAGGTAGGCGGCCTTCACAGCGAGGGTGCGAAAGAGCGCCGGACCGCTGTCGGGTGTCGCGGGGCGGCGATCGTCCAGGGCGGAGTCGAGTACGTCTACGACCGCGAGGTCGGCGAGCTCGGGCACTGCGACGTCAGCCAGCTCGCGGGCGGTCTGTTTCATGTCCAAGGTGGTACCGATACGGGCGGAGCCCTCGGCGATCTGGGCCAGACGCTGCCGGGCCTGGGCCGCCGCTGTGATCGCGCCGTGCCGATCGGTGACATCCACCACCGACGTGGCGACACCAAGAACCTGACCGTTGGGATCCTCCAACCGGTAGACGGAGACAGACCAGGCATGATCCCTGTCAGGGTCGGCCGGGGTACGGCCAATGGTGTACTTGTCGACCAGAGGGCGTCCGGTCTTGAGTACTTCTCTGACTGCAGCCTCGGACGCGTCGACACTGTCGGAGGGCAGGACCTCGCGAAAGCCCCGACCGAGGTGGTCCTCGGCAGACAGGCCGTGTATCCGCTCCATCGCCGGATTGACGGCCACATAACGCAGATCGGTGTCCAGAACCTCCAGCGCGACCGGCGACTGGGCGATCAGCTGCGTGGACAACGCCAAGTCCTGCTCCACCTTACGCAGCGTCGACACATCGGTGGCGATACCCAGAGCGTAGAAGTCGCCCTGCTTGTCCGGCAGACGGTTGTAGCGGAATTCCACCAGCCGCGTACTGCCGTCCTTGTTCCGGACGGGAATGAGTCCGGCCCAGCTCTCGCCGGTCTCCATCATCTGCTCGCACTTACCGGCGACCAGGTCCATATCCGGGTCATGGACCAACAGCTGAGCCGCGTGCTGTCCCAGCACTTCCTGCGCGGAGTAACCGAACAGCTCCTCGGCCTGCGGGCCCCACCACACGAACCGCCCGGCCGTATCAAGCGCCACCACCGCCACACCGAGCGCATCCAGGACCCCGCTCGGCAGCTCCAGCCGGAGATCGGACGAGCCGCTGTCGGCACTGAAAGATCCCGCTTCACTCATCCCCGGGTGCTCCTTCCACCTGCCAGGGCGACGCGCGCCCAGCGCAGGCCCTGGGGCTGCAGCACTTGGATGTTTTTAGTGCCTTTCTGGTGCTTCCATAGTCTCCTGCGACGACCGACGACGCACAGCGCCGGGCGAGGACCTGCGATCATCGAGTGTGAGTAGTTGAGGTACAGGAAGTGGCGCCGAGAAATCCGGTTGCCGTAGGCATCCTGGCCGGTGCTGTCGAGGAGCTCCCACGTGTGGAGTGCTTTCAGGCCCGGCTGGTGGCGCTGCGGGGCCTCGCAGCGCCACCAGCAGGCCATGCCGGAGCCCCGTTCAGCGGGCAACTGTTTCACCGGGTGCCGGTGAAGAGGCTTCCGTACAGCGCCTTGCGGTCATCCCGAGCCCTCGGTCCGGTCCGTGTTTGCGGGCACGCCGCTGCCGGTCACCGGGACAGGAGGATCGCTCCTCATCCGGAGACGACCGAGTCACCCGGCGGAGGTCAGGACCGCCCCGCAGGCCGACCGGAGCATGCTCAGCCGCGGTAGGTCTCCAGCAGCCGCAGCCAGACTTCGCCGAGGGTGGGGAAGGCGGGGACGGCGTGCCAGAGCCGGTCGAGGGGCACCTCGCCGGCGACTGCGATGGTGGCCGAGTGCACCAGTTCCCCGACGCCGGGGCCGGCGAAGGTGACGCCTGCCACGGTGTTGCGGTCGGTGTCGACGAGCATCCGGACCCGGCCGCGGTAGTCCTCGCCGTACTGGTGGGCACCGGCGACGCGGGCGAGGTCGTAGTCGACGACCTCGATGCGGCGCCCGCTCTGCTCGGCCTCGCGGCTGGTCAGGCCGACGGAGGCGACCTCGGGGGTGGTGAAGACGACCTGGGGGACGGCCGCGTGGTCGGCGGTGGCGGCATGCGGGCCCCAGGGGGCGTCGTCGATGGGCTCTCCCTTGGCGCGGGCGCCGATGACGGTACCGGCGATCCGGGCCTGGTACTTGCCCTGATGCGTCATCAGGGCACGACGGTTGACGTCGCCGACAGCGTAGAGCCAGCCGCCCTCGACGCCGGTGACACGGAAGGTGTCGTCGACGGTCAACCAGTCACCGGGTGTGAGACCGACGCTCTCCAGGCCGATGTCGCGGGTCTGCGGGGCGCGGCCGGTCGCCAGCAAGATCTCGTCCGCGGCCAGCTGTGTGCCGTCGGAGAGCGTGATCCGTACCTCGTCGTCTTCGCCGCCCTCGCGGGCCAGAGAGGTGACGGTGGTGTTGAAGCGGATGTCGACGCCGGCTTCGCGCAGTCCGTCCGTGACCAGTTCGCCGGCGAACGGCTCCATCCGCTCAAGGAGTCCGTTCTCGAGGACGAACATGGTGACCTGGGAGCCGAGCGCCTGCCAGGCGGTGGCCATCTCGACGGCGACCACACCGCCTCCGACGACGGCGAGACGCCCGGGCACCTTGTCGGCGCTGGTGGCCTCGCGGCTGGTCCAGGGGCGGACGGTGTCGAATCCGGGAATGGGGGGCAGAGCGGCGCGGGTGCCGGTGGAGACGGCGACGGCGTGCCGGGCGGTGAGGACGATGGTGTCGCCCTCAGGGGTCTGCACGGCCACCTGCTTGGGGCCGGTGAGGCGGCCGTGGCCGCGGATGAGGTCGACGGAGACTGAGTTCAGCCAGTCGACCTGGTCCTCGTCCTTCCAGTACGAGGACATCTTGTCGCGGTGTGCGAGGACCGCCTCGACGTCCAGCGGGCCGGCCACCGCCGGGTTGAGCCCGGGTATGCGGCTCGCGTCGGCACGTGCCACCACCGGCCGCAGCAGCGCCTTGCTCGGGTCGCAGGCCCAGAACGAGCACTCACCGCCGAGGAGGTCGCGCTCGATGATCACGGTGCTGAGCCCTGCGGCGCGGGCGCGTTCGGCCACGTTCTCGCCGACCGGCCCTGCGCCGATGACGATCACGTCGTAGGTGCGGGTTGTCCCGTGCATCACTGCTGTGTTTTTCACTGTTTCGTTCCTCAATGCTTTCGTGAGTCGGGCCGGACGCTTGGGCGGTCGCGGCTCATTGCCGGCCGCGTATGCCAAACCCGCCGCCGGACGGCGCCGGGGCCGCCGTACCGCAGGGGGGCGAGGGGGCCCGGTCACGGGTTGGGGCGGCCTCTGCGGCAGAGCCGTCTCTCGGCGCCCGCGGCCCCGTGGCAGCCGGACCGCCGGGCAGCAGAGAGCACCCTTGCGCTTGCCCGCCGGCCGCCCGGTGCCGGCCTCCGGCCCGGCCCGCGAGAACCGCTGGGCCGGACCGGAGGCCATCCGGGCCGGACACAGCCCGTTGCAGCCCTTGAACGGTGGCTTGGGGGTGTCAGCGGCCAGGGAGGCGCTGTGTGACCTCCTGGAGCACCCAGCCGTTGCCGTCGGGGTCGCTGAAGGTGAGGAAGGAGCCGTAGGAGGCGCGCTCGGGGTGCAGGCCGGCCAGCCGCTCCTGGCCGGGGCCGCGGTGGGTGACGTCCCCGTCCTCGTGACCGTGGAAGAGGCCGCCTGCGTCGTGGAAGATCTCACTGACCTCAATGCCGCGGCCGACGAGCTCCGCGCGGGCCTCCTCGATGTCGGAGACGATGAGATACAGGCCCTGGAACGAGCCGGGTGCGATGGGGGTCATCCCCTCGCCGAAGCTGATCGAGCACTCGGAGCCGGGCGGCGTGAAGTGCACAACCCGGACGTCCTCGTTGGCCGTGTAGTCGACGTCCAGGCGGAATCCGACCTTCTCGTAGAAGGCCTTGGCCCGGTCGACGTCGGAGACGGGCAGCACGATCATTTCAAGCTTCAGATTCATGGTGATGTCCTTGTTCCTTGACGTCGGTGAATTCGCATCCAATGCGTCACCGGTTCAACAGGCAGTGGCCCCCCCAAGCTCGCCGTGTCGGCGTCTCGATTGCCACCGGCGCTCCACGGACGAGCGCCGGCCGGGTCGGTGAAACGGCTCGTTCCTAGACGACCGTGAGCACGACCTTGCCCTGGATGTGCCCTCGGGCGGCGCGTTCGTGCGCGGCTCGGGCATCAGCGAGCGCGAACGTGCTGTCGATCGCGACGCGGACGGTGCCCGCGTCGAGCAGGCGTCCCAGCGCAGCGAGCTGCGCACCGTTTGAGCGGACCTGAGTGCCCGTGACTGTGACGCCCAGCTTCGCGGTCTCTTCTTCGTCGAATTCGCCGAAGAACACGGGGAACTGGGAGCCGCCGCGCTTGAGCGTGCGCAGGAAACGCTTGCTGTCGGGGCCGCCGACGGCGTCGAGAACGAGGTCGACGTCGTGCACGAGTTCCTCGGGACGGCTCTTGGTGTAGTCGATGAACTCGTCGGCGCCGAGCTCTCTCAGGAACACTTCATGCGCGCCCGACGCCACTGCGATGACACGTGCCTCCTTCCATTTCGCCAGCTGTAGCGCGAAGTGCCCCACACCGCCCGCGGCGCCGTTGACGAGCACCGTCATGTTGGCGTCGAGCGGCACCGGACGATGCTGCGCCGTCTGGAAGGGTGATGGGTGATCGTGTCCGAGCTCGATCAGGAACTGCCATGCGGTGAGCCCGGCCATAGGCGCCCCGGCGGCGTGCACGTGATCGATGCCGGCCGGCTTGAGTGCGAGGTCCGACGCGGGCGCGGCCACGTACTCGGCATATGTGCTGCCGTCGAAGCCGGGGAAGCGAAGGAGGCCGAAGACTTCGTCACCGACGGAGAAGTCGTCCACATCCGGGGCGATGGCCTCGACGACGCCCGACAGGTCCGTCCCCGGAATCACGGGCAAGCTGAACTTCGGCCGCACCTTCGGAGGCAGGTTGGACATCCCGTCGCGCAGGTACCAGTCGGGCGGGTTGATGCCGACCGCGTGCACGCGAACGAGCACCTCACCCGGCCCCGGCTCGGGAGTCGGCACCTCGTCGTAACGCAGAACTTCAGGGCCGCCGTGCTCATGGAGCCGGACCGCCCTCATTGTGTGTGTCGGCATCGTTTTCTCCTGCCCGCGCTGCGGGATAGGCTTATTCGGATCAGCGATCCACATAAGTGGACCACTGATCCGAATATATGGACCACTGATCCGATTAGTCAAGGGGGACAGATGCGGGCCGACGCCAAGAAGAACCGCGACCACCTGCTCGCAGTAGCGGGTACCGCCATCACCGAGCAAGGCGTCGACGTGTCACTGCGCGACATCGCCCGCAGGGCCGATGTCGGACTCGCGACGCTGCTGCGTCACTTCCCGACACGCGAGGCGCTGCTCGATGCCCTGCTCCACACGAGCTTCGACGAACTGACTGCCAAGGCAGGCGCCCTCGAAGCGTCCGGCTCGCCCGACGATGCTCTCGCTTCGTGGCTACGCGACTGCGTCGCGTGGACAACGGAGTATCGGGGCGCGATCGTGCTGATGGCAGCCGCCATCGATGACACCGAGTCCGCGCTCCATGCTTCGTGCGTCACTCTGCGCGCGGCCGGAACGCGGCTCCTCACCCGTGCCCAGGCCGCAGGTATGGCGCGAACCGACATTGATGGCGCCGACATGTTCGCGCTGGTAATGGCGCTCGCTTGGCTCGGCGATCAACGCTCGCTCGCGCCACGCGCCGATCACCTCTTCGACGTTGTCGCAAGCGCGATCCTGACCAGCACAGCGAGCAGCGATACCGAGGGGGAACGCGGCCCTCGCACCGGTAGTTGAAATCGTCGCGCACGCGTAAGAGCGAACTCGGCCGCGCGCTCGGCAAGAGCGGATTGACGCCGAGTTCGCCAAGGCGGTCAAGGTCACCGCGCGACCGCTGGAAAGCGGCTGACGAGGGCGGAGACGCGCTAGCTGATCACGCCCTGGTCGGGTCACGACGGTCAGTCCTGCCCTCCGTCGTCGTCCTCGGGGTGCTGCACCCCTCGTAGTCGTCGGGGTGCTGCACCCCTCGTAGTCGTGAAGGACGTCCCGATTGCTCCAGCCCTTCGCCGACCCCAGTCACGATGCCTTCCCCGACCCCGGGGGCTGCGGGCTCCTCCGCCGCGCCCACAGCCACCTCGGTGTCCGCGTCATCCCCTGCACCCTCCGTCGTGCTGTTTCGCTATGAGTGTCCGCCGTGGTTGTCGCCGTGGGGCTGGTCGCGGCCATCCCCGTCCGGCGCGGTACGAAACACCGTCTGCATCAGTGAACCGAGCGGACCGAACTGCCCGTGGCCACCCGGCGCGCGTCATCCGTGTTGGTTCACCGCCCGGGTCAGCTGGCGGTTCACTGCTCGGGCGCCTGTGAGTCCGGTGCATGCACTTGCTGGGCTGGTAGCCCAACTGCGCATCTGTCGCACGGATAGGTATCGGACGCATATGCCGGGTTCACCCCAAGGGGACGGGCCATGGACGAAGCGTTCGTCGTGGCCAGGCCAGGCCAGGCCAGGCCTCGCCGACCCGGCCCGCCGCGCTGACGCTGATCAGCGGAAGGGCGAGCGAAGGCCCATTCGTCCGGCGCCCACGGGACGCCACCAGCGCTCCGAGTGCCGTGACTGCGTGCCGATAAGTAGGGAGCCTCGACGATCTCGACAGGCGAAAGGCATTGCTGCTCCGGCATTCGAACGGACCACGGGCAGCACCCTGACTCCCACGACCCGTGAGCAAGGAATTAGGAGTCAGTGCCGGTCTCGATGAGGTGCCGTTGAAGGTCAGGCGGTCGACGCGCCGGGGGTCGGTGAAGGTTTTGGTCCAGCCGCCGAAGGTCACGTTGGAGGCGACGGCGACACTGTTGTTCTCTTCGCGTTCGGTCAGCGCCTGAAAAAGGAACTCGGCGCCGTGGCGGTCGAGTTCCATGTAGCCGAGTTCATCGATGCAAAGGATCGACGCGGCCATAGCGGGCGATGAACGTGTTCAGCTCCTGCTCGTCGGCGGCCGCAGCCCGGAACATGAGGACTGCGTCCAGGCGCAGTTCACACAGGGACGAAGACGGCCTCGTCGGCCCCGTCGAGGATGAACCCATTGTCGAAGCGGACCCGTACGCTCACGTGAGGCACCCGTTCCTGGAAGGCGGTCCACGCGGGTTCCAGAGAGGCAACCTTCTCTTCGAGCTGCCTCCTGCTCTCCGTGGGCATGTCCAGTCCGAAGGCGTCGAGCAGCGACTTGAGCCGCTCGTGCTCGCGCACGTCCTCGCTCTCGTCCTGGTGGTCGGTCACCCGCTCGATGATCCCGCTGGTGCCCGCCGCCAGGGACAGGAACCCGATGATGACCCCCGACACCTCAACCGAATCGGTCAGCCTGGTGTCGGCTGCCAGCTCCACCCGCTGGCCTTCCTTGAGAGCCATCGACTTCCCATCTCTGTTACGCACTGTTCCCGGGTCGGACCCGCTGCGAAGCGGGCATCCGCCGAGGCTATATCGGCAGCAGGCTCGCACGTCGGTTCGCCCAGGAGCGGGCCACCGCGAAGGCCGTGCTCTCCGCGCCCCTCGACCGGGCGATCAGGCCGTCCTGGCGCTCCGGGGTCCAGGTGTCAGGATGTTCCGTGAGCCGCCCACGAAGATGGAGCTGCCGAACGGCAGGGGCTTGAGCTGGGCGCGGGCGGTGTAGAGGGCGGCGGTGTATCCGGCGGGGCCGGAGCCGATGATGATGACGTCGCCTATGCCGGGCTCCGTCACGCCGCTCATGCCTCCTGCTTCGCGTCGATCTCGGTGATCAGGGCCTCGATGCAGGTCTTGATCTCGTCGCGGATCGGGCGCACGGAGTCGACGCCCTTGCCCGCCGGGTCATCGAGGGCCCAGTCGAGGTATTTCTTGCCGGGGAAGATCGGGCAGGCGTCGCCGCAGCCCATGGTGATGACGTAGTCGGACGCCTGGACGGCCTCGGTCGTGAGGATCTTCGGCTTCTGGTCGGAGATGTCGACGCCGACCTCCTTCATGGCCTCGACCGCGGCGGGGTTGACCTGGTCGCCGGGGATCGAGCCGGCGGAGCGGACCTCGATCCGGTCGCCCGCGAGGTGGGTGAGGAATCCGGCGGCCATCTGCGAGCGTCCGGCGTTGTGGACGCAGACGAACAGGACGGAGGGGAGCGGCGAGGAGGGCATGGGTTCTTCCTTCGTAACGTGGAGCGAGTAGCTCAACAGGCGGTGACGACAGGGGATGACGGGAGATTTCAGGCGGTGCTCGGCAGCGAGTCGAGCAGTTCGGTGATGGGCGCGTCGATCGCGTCGCGAATGGTGCGTACGACGGCGATCGGGGCGCCTTCGGGGTCGGCGACGGGCCAGTCCAGGTAGCGGCGGTCGGCCACGACGGGGCAGGCGTCGCCGCAGCCCATCGTGATCACGATGTCGGCGGCTTGGACCACCTCGTCGGTCAGCGGCTTGGGGAAGGCGGTCTCCCCGGACGGGACGCCTGCCTCGGTGAGGACCTGGGCCACCGTCGGCTCGACGGCCGCGGCGGGATGGGTGCCGGCGGACGACACCGTCACATGTCCCTGGGCGCGGTGGGCGAGCAGGGCCGCGGCGAGCTGTGAGCGTCCGGCGTTGTGGCCGCAGGCGAACAGCACCCGGGGCAGTCCGCTGCCCGGCGATCCCTCGATGTGTGCCAGTGCGTCCAGGCGTTCGGCCGTCAGGCGCTCTGCCAGGACGACCAGGTGGGTGGTGACGCGGGCGGTCGCGGCCAGGCGCTCGTAGGAGTCGGTGATGACTCTCTGCACGGTCTCCGCGGAGAAGCGGCCGCGGTGCGAGGTGGCCAGGCGGGCGGCTCCTGCGGCGAGACGCTCATCGGGCAGGACGGGGGACGGGGACATGAGAACCCCCTTCGGCGGGTCCCAGGAGATCAGCACCGACTGGTATCAGCGCAGAGTGATGTGAGAGTATCAGCCCATGCTGACTTCAGTCGACACTGATGTGATCCGGGTCCTGGGCGACCCGCTCCGCCTGAAAATCGTCACTCTGCTCGCCCAAGAGACGCTCTGTACGACGCACCTGGTGGAGGAGACCGGAGCCAAGCAGACCAACCTCTCCAACCACCTGAAGGTGCTGCGCGAAGCCGGCCTGGTGGAGACGGAGCCGTGCGGCCGCTTCACCTACTACAAGCTGTGCCCCGAGGTCCTGGCAGGCTTGTCAGAGCAGTTCGCCGAGCTCGCCGCATCGGCCCGTACCGCCGCCGAGAACAAGAGGGCCTGCTGATGAGCCGCACCGACACCATCCCGCAGACCGGCCAGGGTGCGGCGTCCGGCGCCGGCATCGTCGCCAAGCTCTCCACTCTCGACCGCTACCTCGCGGTGTGGATCCTCATCGCGATGGGTGTCGGGCTGGGTCTGGGGCGCCTGATCCCGGGTCTGAACGACGCCCTGGCGAAGGTCGAGATCGGCGGCGTCTCGCTGCCGATCGCGCTCGGCCTGCTCGTGATGATGTACCCGGTCCTCGCGAAGGTGCGCTACGACAAGCTCGACACGGTCACCGGCGACAAAAGGCTGATGGTGTCGTCGCTGGTCATCAACTGGATCGTCGGCCCGGCGGTGATGTTCGCCCTGGCGTGGATCTTCCTGCCGGACCTGCCTGAATACCGCACCGGCCTGATCATCGTCGGCCTGGCCCGCTGCATCGCCATGGTCATCATCTGGAACGACCTGGCCTGTGGTGATCGTGAAGCAGCCGCGGTCCTGGTTGCCCTGAACTCGGTCTTCCAGGTCATCGCCTTCGGCCTGCTGGGCTGGTTCTACCTCGACCTGCTGCCGAAGTGGCTGGGCCTGGGCGATGGGCAGAGCCTGGACATCTCCATGTGGAAGATCGCACTGAACGTAGTCATCTTCCTCGGCATCCCGCTGGTCGCGGGCTTCCTGACGCGCCGCGTCGGTGAGAAGAAGCTCGGCCGCCAGAAGTACGAGTCCGACTTCCTTCCGAAGATCGGCCCTTGGGCCCTCTACGGCCTGCTCTTCACGATCGTCATCCTCTTCGCCCTGCAGGGGAAGACGATCACTTCGCAGCCGGTGGACGTCGTGCGGATCGCCCTGCCGCTGCTGGTCTACTTCGCCGTCATGTTCTTCGGCACGTTCCTTCTGGGCAAGGGCCTCGGCCTGGCCTACGACCGCACCGCGACCCTCGCCTTCACGGCGGCCGGCAACAACTTCGAGCTGGCCATCGCGGTCGCCATCGCCACTTTCGGGGTGACAAGTGGGCAGGCACTGTCGGGCGTCGTCGGCCCACTCATCGAGGTACCGGTACTGATCGGCCTCGTGTACGTCGCTTTGGCATGGCGCAAGAAGTTCACCGCGTCCGTGATCGGTACACCTGTATGACTCTGGAGCACATCGGGGTGCGGTGGCCCACGGGCCCGGGCGGCTTGCCGTCGGCCACCGCCCGCGCTGCCGGGCCGGGGCTCCGCCATTTCCGCGCCCGGGCCCTGGCTGCGGCTGCCGCGTCAGAGACTCTTTGGGGGGTGAACGGGCGCAAGGCGAGGGTCAGCCAGGTGCTGCCGCTGGAAGCTCCTTGCCGAACCAGTGATCCGCCTTGCCGTGGCCCTCGTATGGCTCGATCTCCTGATAGCCGTGCCGGGAGTACAACGCCCGAGCCTCGATGAGCTGGCTGTTGGTCTCGCAGACGATCCGGGTCGCACCCAGTCGCTCGGCTGTCTCCTCGACAGCCCTCAGCAGGCCGCGCCCCAGTCCCGATCCGCGTCCGGCAGGGCGCACGTACATGCGCTTGAGCTCCGCGGTGGCCGTGGGCGAGTCCAGTAACCGCACCCCTGCGCAGCCCAGGAAATCTCCTCGTTCATTTCGTGCGACGAGGAACGCGCCGCCGGGCGGGCTGAGAGTGAGGTGCGGGTCCGTTGCCAGCACAGCACGAAGTTCTGCATCGGTGGCGGAACGGCCCAGTACCCGCCGCCCCATCTCGGTGAAGTACTCGCGCATCACCTCGTCGACGCCCGCGCGGAGGACTGGTTCGGCTTTGATAGTCCAAGTAGGCATGCACGTCATCGTCCCGGGCCGGCCCGCGGCCGTCCATGGCCGTGCTGACGGAATTCAACTGCCTGGGCTGCAGGCTTAGTTGCGCAGATCGAGCATGGCCGACATCGCTGCCACGACCGAGGGTGCGACGCGGTAGTACACCCAGGTGCCGCGCCGTTCCGACGTGAGCAGTCCGGCGTCCTTCAGCTTCTTCAGGTGATGGGAGACGGTCGGTTGGGAGACGCCGACGTCGGAGATGTCGCACACGCACGCCTCGCCGCCCGCGTGCGAGGCGACCTTGGAAAACAGCCGCAGCCGCACCGGATCGGACAGGGCCTTGAACATCACGGCCATCTTCTCCGCGTCCGCCTGCGACAGCTCCCCGGCGGTGATCGGCGGGCAGCACGGCACCACAGCCTCGCCGTCCAACACCGCCAGCTCGACAACCTTTGAATTCGACATACGTCTATGTTGACACTCGTCGATACGAGTGGCAAGCTCCAGACATAGACAGACATCGAAACAAGGGGTTGTCGTGACCGCACTGATCCGCACCGCCCTCAACGCCGCCCGGGCCCGCCGCACGGTTCGTCACCTGGCCGGCGTCACCTTCTGCGACAGCCGTGCTCAGGTCTGCGACAGCTCCTGCCGCGCCGCGGCCCACCAGCGGCGCGCCCAGATGTCCGCGCTCTCCTTCGCCCGCTGATTCCTCCCACCCACTTCAGGAGACCGACCGTCATGAGTGAGCAGCAGCTCCCCGTCGTCGTCATCGGAACCGGACCCGCCGGGCTCGCCGCGGCAGCCCATCTCCACGAGCGCGGTATCGGGCACTTGGTTCTGGAATCCGGTCCTGCCGCCGCGTCCGCCGTGCGCGAATGGTCACACGTACGGCTGTTCTCCACCTGGGGCGAACTCGTCGACCCGGCGGCCGAGAAGCTCCTCGCGCCGACCGGCTGGACCAAGCCCGACGCCGCCGCCTATCCCACGGGAGGCGACTGGGCCGACGAGTACCTCCAGCCGCTCGCCGACGCCCTCGGCGAGCAGGTCCGCTACGAGGCCACGGTCACCGGTGTCTCCCGCGCGGGGCGTGACCGTATCGTCGACGCCGACCGTGAGAGTCAGCCGTTCGTCGTCCACTTCACCACCCCCGCAGGCGAGGAACGCGCCTTCGCCAGCGCCGTCATCGACGCCTCCGGCACCTGGACCACACCCAGCCCCGCCGGCGCGAGCGGCCTGCCGGCCCTCGGGGAAACGACCGCGGCCGACCGGATCACCTACCGCGTTCC
The DNA here is from genome assembly GCF_002803065.1 of Streptomyces sp. CB01635. Taxonomy (GTDB): domain Bacteria; phylum Actinomycetota; class Actinomycetes; order Streptomycetales; family Streptomycetaceae; genus Streptomyces. Next base: position 130,936 of record NZ_NNBL01000009.1, on the reverse strand, counting down.
CGACTTGAAGGACCCGGCCGTGCGGGCTCGTTACGCGGGCAAGCGCACCGCCGTGATCGGTTCCGGCGCGTCCGCGTTCACGGCCCTGGCCTCCCTGGCCGAGCTCGCCAAGGACGACGCCGGCGCGCACGCGGTGTGGATCCTGCGGCGCGGCATCAGCGGGTCCACCTTCGGCGGTGGCAGCGCCGACCAGCTCCCGGCCCGCGGCGCACTCGGCCTGGCCGCGAAGGCCGCCGTGGACAACGGCTACGCGGACGCGGTCACCGGCTTCCGCACCGAGGCGGTCGAGCGCGATGCGGACGGCCGGCTGATCCTCGTCGGTGAGGACAGCCGCCGCCTGGACCCGGTCGACGAGGTCATCGTCCTGACCGGCCTGCGCCCCGACCTCTCGTTCCTGTCCGAGCTGCGCCTGGGCCTGGACGAGCGCCTTCAGGCCCCGGTCGAGCTGGCCCCGCTGATCGACCCCAACCAGCACTCCTGCGGCACCGTCTACCCCCACGGGCACCGCGAGCTCTCCCACCCCGAGCAGGACATCTACCTGGTCGGCATGAAGTCCTACGGCCGTGCCCCCACCTTCCTGGCCATGACCGGCTACGAGCAGGTCCGTTCCGTCGTCGCCGCCATCGCCGGGGACACAGAGTCCGCCGACCACGTCGAACTCACCCTGCCCGAGACCGGGGTGTGCGGCGGCGCCGGACTCTTCGACGACCCCGCCGCAGAGCAGAGCGAGGGCGGAGGCTGCTGTGCTCCCGCGCCCGCCGTTGTGCAGATCAGTGTGGGCGCAGGCGCTGCCCTCACCGTTGAGGAGTCGTCCTCGGGCGGCTGATGCCCTTGGCAGAGGGCATTGATCCAGCTCCACGCCGCAGCGACCCGACGTGGCGCGAGTTCCTGACCGCCCAGGCCGAAGGCATTATCGCCTGCGAATTCGTCCACGTCGACCTGGTTGATCTGCGCCGGGTGTATGCGCTCGTGTCCCTCGAGCACGGCACACGCCGGCTGCACATGGCAGGAGTGACTGCCCATTACAGCGGACCCTGGATGGTCCAACGGGCGAGAAACCTTGCAGTTGAGTGGGGTATGCGGGCGGACTCTCGCTGCGTCTCTTGTCCCCTCCCCCCTAGCCCGGGAGCACCCGACGCCCATGGTCGCCACGTCCGCTCACCGGGTGCTACGCACCCGCATACTCGGCGGCGTGATCAACGCGTACACATAGGCCGCCTGACCAGGGGTGATGACTTTCCGAACGGCGCATGATGCGTACGGCCCGAGGGACACCGAACCCGCGATGCGGGACGAGGCGAGCCCGTAAATGACGGGCACGCGCCTGACGTTGTGGCGGGCCGTCGTCACGGAGATCTCGCCCCTCCGACGTCGGCGCCGATGCTGACCGCTTGGCCCCGGCGCGACGGGCGTCGGCACGTTACTTGACGATCTCCAGCACCGCCATCATGCCCGCGTCCTCATGGTTGAGGATGTGGCAGTGAAGCACGGTCTTGCCGGTGTAGTTCTTGAAGCGGGTCCGGACGACGATCTTCCCCTTGGCGGGCACGCTCGCCGTGTCCTGCAAGCCGTGGCCGTTGTGCGGTCGGCCGTTGATGCTCATCAACTGGAATTTGTTGACGTGCACGTGGAACGAGTGTTCCTCGTTGCTGTCGTTGCGCACGGTCCACTCCTCGACCGTGTTCAGCTTGGACCGGACGTCCACTCGGTTCGGATCGAACTGCTTGCCGTTGATGTAGAACTTGCTGCCGTCCTTGTTCTCGGAGAACACGACGGTGTGCCGGGCGGCGATCGCCGAGTGGCTCAGGTCCGTGACCGGCGCGAAGGCTGAGGTGGGCAGGGCCGCCGGGTGCGTGGAGGGTCCTTCGGAGACCAGGGTTGCCAGGGTCGCCTGCGGGAACTTGTTGCCGGCCGGCCCGGTGTTGTAGGCGAGCGTCTGCAGCTGGGTACGGCCGGTCGGACCGCCCTGTACGAGCACGTCGAAGCGCGCGCCTGCCGCGAGTAGGAGCGAGTCGGCTGTCCAGATCCGGTCGACGGGGGTGCCGTCGTGGGCGATCACACGGAACCGCTGACCCTGCAGGTGGATCTTGTAGTAGATGTTGGCGCTGATGTTGGCCAGCCGCCACAGCTGGGTCTCACCCGGCCGGATGCGGATGGTCGGGTTCAGCTGACCGTTGACGGTGCGATTGGTGGACGCGCCGATGTGCAGGTTCTGGGTCCGGACCGCATCACCCTGGACCTGGAAGTCCTTGAGCCCGATGACGTGCTCGGTGATGTGGCGCAACTTCGCCGGCAGGTACTCCTGCAGCCCGTCGACGATCAGGACGCCCGACATGCCCCCGGCGACCTGCGGTGCCGAGATCGAGTGTGCATGTGAGTGGTACCAGTAGGTGCCGGGCCGCAGGGTGTTCGGAAACTGGTAATCGTAGTGAAACGTCTGGCCGGGATTGATATGGACGAAGATGTTGTCGGAGTTGCCGCTCGGCGACACATGAAGCCCATGAACATGCAGATTGGTGAACTCGTTCAGCGAGTTCTTCATCGACAGGTCCACCTTGTCCCCCGGCCGGATGCGCAGCGTGGGAGGCATGTAACTGCCGTTGTAGGTGAGGGCCCACAGCTTGCGGCCGCCCACCTCGACCTTTCGCCTCTCCACGATGAGTTCCACCCGCAGGACCCCGTTGCGGCTCACCATCTGCGCCGGCTCCTTCAGCGGCGCGCCCTGCGCAACCGCCGGTGACTGCAGGGGGGCAGCCACCGTCTGCGCCTGCGCCGGTTCCCGCTCCGGCGGCTGCTCGCCGGAACAGCCACCGACCAGGAGGGCGATGACGACAACGACGGCAGTGGCCAGTTCGGGCAGCTTGAACCGAGACCGCATTATCTCTCCACTCCTGGGACTCCCACATCGCACGTAGCTCACTCCCAGCAAGCACGTGGTCGCGCCTGTGCGCTACCCCGGTGGAGCGTTCGCGCGACACAGCCACCCCCGATGTACGGACGTCGCCCGGGGCTGCGGGCGGGACGACGGTCCACTGAGGTGTGGGCATACCTGTGGTTGGGATCCGCCGAATCCGGAGGATGCGGAGACCGCGGGCCTGATCAACCGCGGATGCCGGGCAAACCGAGTGCATCACTGCTCGCTGAAGGCGCGTAGTTCTGCGTATCTCGTCTCTGACCTGGTCATATCCCTTGATGGGGCGCAGCTCCGCAGACCGCCAGCAGATTCTTCGTCTCCTGGTGGTACAGCAGTTGCACCCAAGCTGACCAGCGGAAACAGTAGATGGTGCGGCTCTCTGGCGGGGGCTGGTCCGGAAATGGTCCGGATCTTGGTCCGTATCGGCTTGCGCAATGTGCTGCTGCTGGGCGGGGCCTTCTCGGACCGGCGCTGTGATCGGCAGTGCGACGAACTGGATTCCGCCGGGGACCTCCCCCGTCTGCCGAGCGCGGCCGCCGAGTTCAGACGTCCGGGCGGCGGCGCCGGGCAGGCCGTTGAGGCAGTCGGTCGCCTTGTGGCCTTCGGCGGTCACTGAGTCGCAACGGAACCGTTCGGACGCTGCGGAGGCGGAAGCAGGAGCAGGAGCGGCAGTGAGGAGCACGGCGGCGCCAACCCGGGGGACGACGCAGCACGTCGTAGCGGAGGAGCGGCCAGGGTCACCAGGCGCTGCTCCACCCGGTTGTGCTGGAATACGAGTCCAGCAGGTCCACCACGAAGACCAGGGTCGAGCCCGCCGGGATCAAGGGCGAGGGCGACTGATTGCCGTAGCCGAGACGCGGCGGAACGATGATCTCGCGCCGACCGCCGACCTTCATCCCCCTCACCCCCCGGTCCCAGCCCTTGATGACCTTGCCACCGCCCAGGGCGAACTTGAACGGCTGGCCCCGGTCCCAGGAGGCATCGAACTCCTTCCCGGACTCGAAGGTCACCCCGACATAGTGGACCCTGACCACCATGCCCGGCTTCACCTCAGCCCCGTCCCCGACGACCAGGTCCCGGATGGTCAGCTCGGTAGGAGCGTCACCCTCCGGAACGTCGACCTCGGGCTTCGTCAGTTCACTCATTGCAGCCTCATCACTCTCCGTCGGAAGCCGTCGCACGGACCAGTCGGACACATGAACACTCCATGCAGCAGATGGTCACGCTATCGAGAATGCCGGTCGTCCCCGGAGCGCTGCGGCTGCCGAATATTGCATCCGTCCAGGTCAGGCGTCATTCCGGTACGCGTGGATCACTCCGCCGAGCTGGTCTTGTCGGCGTATGTCGAGACGGGTGACTTGTTCGGGATCGGTGATCGGTTCGAGGCGCCGCGGGCAGTGGCGCCGCCTGGTTCATCGCTTTCGACCAGATCCTGTGCGCCGCCGGCACCCAGACCGTGCTCACCGGCGTCCGAATACCACGCGCTGCAGTTCGGCCACGCCGACCAGTCCCGACGGATGCGGCTGCGGCGCCGCGCCGCCCTTTACGGAGGACGGCGCGGCGACGGTCGGCAGCGCCTCAGGTACCGACGACCACCCGGTGGTCGGCGGTGAATGGCTTGCCCGCGACCAGTTCGGACTCCTGCCCGTCGGGGCCGACCGGGAGTTCACCGATCAACGTGACGCGGTGCAGACGGCGCTCGACGTTCAGGTGCTCGATGTCGCGCGGGGCGAGGTGGGCGGTGGCCCGGTTGTCCCAGAAGGCGACACTGCCGGGCTCCCAGCGGAAGCGGACGGTGTACTCGGGGCGAGTGATCTCCTCGTAGAGCAGGTTGAGGATGGTGCGGCTCTCGCTCGGGGTCACGTCGACGATGTGGCTGGTGAAGCCGGGGTTGACGAAGAGCGCGCGCTCCCCGGTCTCGGGGTGGACGCGGACCACCGGGTGGACGGCGACCAGCAGGTTGTCGTTCACACGGCGGGCGTAGGCGCTGTCGCCTGTGGGCTTCTCGGCGCCGCCGTAGCGGTGCTCGGCGCGCAGCGTGTCGACGAAGGCACGTACCGGGGCGGACAGGCCTTCGTACGCGGCGACCAGGTTGGTCCACTGGGTGTCGCCGCCGAACTCGGGGACGGTTTCGGCGCGCAGGATCGATCCGGCGGGCGGGTTGACGGAAGCGGTGACATCGGTGTGCCAGCCGGAGAAGTAGCTGTAGCGGCGCTTCTTCGTGGCCTCGCGGAACCCCTTGCCGTAGCGCTCCTCGTAGCGGCGCGGGTCGATGGTGAAGATCTCGGGGTGGTCCTCCGGCGGGGTGTCGTCGTGCGGGTGGGCATAGGTCAGGTCGCCGAACTGCCGGGCGAAGGCGATCTGCGAGGCGTGGTCGAGGTCCTGGCCGCGGAAGAAGACGACCTTCCAGCGGTGCAGCGCCTCCTTGATGACGGCCAGGTCGCCGTCGGAGAGGGGCTTGGAGAGGTCGACGCCGGAGATGTCGGCGCCGGTGTGGCCGGAGGCGGGGCGTGCGGTCGCGGTGGAGGTCGTCGGCTTCGACGAGATGGTCGAGGTCATGGTGGTCAGCCCTTCTGTGCTGCGGCGAGCGCCGCGTTGAAGTCGTTGGTGACGACGGAGGGGTCGAACTGCTTGGAGAGGTCGACCTTCTGCGGTAGCCGGCCGTTCTCGGTGCAGAGGTCGGCGTGCTTCTTCTGGGACTCGACGACGCCGTCGTCGATGGGGACGTAGGCGGTCGTGCCCGTGGTCTGGAAGACCTGCTCGCCCAGGGGCGTCTGCTTGCGAATCTCGACGTAGTAGGCGTCGACCCACGCGTCCGGGTCGGAGCGGACCTACGCGTTGCCCTCACCCAGGGTGCGGTGAAGTCCAGCAGCGCCTCGCGCTTGGTCGGGTCGGCGTCGACCGTCACGGACTCGAGAACGTTGCCGGCCCACTGTCGATGTGGAACAGCACCTTGTACGGCAGGTTCTTCACCTGTCGCGCTCGCCGTCGGACACCTCGAGAGCGGTCAGCAGACTCTTCCCTTGGTCGCCGACCGGAGCGTCACCGTGCCCCGGCTGCCGCCGCCGTCCGACGACGTAGCCGCGGTGGAGTCCACTCCACCGGCCGTGGCGACCGGCAGGAACAGCCCGAGCGCCAGGGGGCGACGAGCTCTTTCGTAGGCCTATGCATTACCGCCCCCGTCATCGGGCAGGGCGAGGGCGGTGTTGTACGTGGTGTCGTCACCGGTGACGGCCCTGCTGTGGGTGCCGTTCACCGACACCGGGACATCACCGGCGAGCGTGATCCGCTGCACGCGGCGGGGGAGAGTGCCGTAGTCGGCCACCGCGTAGTGCTGCGTGGCGCGGTTGTCCCAGAAGGCGACATCGCCAGGGGCCCAGCGCCACCGTACGGTGTTCTCCAGCTCTGTCACGTACGACTGGAACAGCCGCAGCAACTCGCGCGAGTCCTCCGCGGACCAGCCCACGAACCGGCGCGCGAAACCGCCGAGCACCAGCACCCGTTCACCGCTCTCGGGGTGCACACGTACCACCGGGTGCTCGGTCTCGTACGCGACCGACGTGAAGACGGCACGGTGGCGCTTGGCCGCCTCGGTGTCGTCTGCCGGGTTGTAGGCCGCGTAGTCGTACTGGTTGGAGTGCACCACCCACAGCTGGTCGGCGAGCGCACGCAGCTCCTCCGGCAGATTTGCGTACGCCGTGGCCGTGTTGGCCCACACGGTGTCGCCGCCATAGGGCGGGATGGTCACCGCGCGCAGGATGGATCCCAGCGGCGGGCGCTGCACGAACGTGACGTCCGTGTGCCAGTGGTTGGCCCGGGATGTGGTCTTTCCGTAGTCCAGGTCGAGAACGGCCGGGGCACCCTCCAGGGCGGGGACGGTCGGGTGCGCGGTGGTGGGGGTGCCGAAGCCGCGGGCGAAGCGCTCATGGCTCGCCTCGTCGAGGTCCTGACCGCGGAAGAAGACGACCTTGTGCTCCAGGAGGGCGGCGCGAATTGCCGCGACGGTGTCGTCCGGCAGGTCGGAGGCGAGGTCGACGCCGTGTATCTCGGCGCCGATGTTCCCGGCGACCTTGACGATGTCGAGGACGATCTGGGCGGGTGCAGACATGGCAGGGCAGCTCCAATGGGCGCATACGCAGGTGCGCTGACTGGTGAAGGTGTACCGAGGCGTACGAGGAAGGCAGCCCTCTACGGGGCGGGAAAGGGAAACAGCAACCAGGAGACGGACAACGTGCCGGTGGCGCTCGGCTCAGCGCGCGTGGCCGGCGGGCCGACTACAGCCCAGTCCGGCGAAGTGGTGGGCGCGGAAGGCGTTGACCGTCTCCCGTCCGGCGGCGTCACGCGCCGTGGCCCTCCCTGTCGCATCCATAGGGTGATTCTCCGCGCTGCCTGACGGGGCGACAATAATTTGCGACGCCGTGGAAGAAACGGACTGCGGGTGCGGCAGGCCGTGTCGGTCCGGGGATCTGCCCGCCACTGCGAAAGCACGGGCCGTCGCGGGCGAGCGGCATGCGGCGACCGGGCGTCGGCACAGCGCGTCGGCACAGCGCCTCGCCGGCGCTACGCGGAGCGCGCTGTGCGCAGCTCCATCGGCCTCCGGTACACCGCGTCGAGCACGACCGATCCGGCCGCGACCGCCAGCACGTGCGGTCCGAAACTGCTGGGGACGACGGCCCGTTCGGGATCGCCGCACAGATGCGAGTGTGCGGCGATCTCCTCGTGCAGGTCCGGCAGCAGCTCGGGGAAGGTCAGCGCCGTGCGCTCGACGACCACCAGCAGTTCCGGATTGAGGACATCGAGCAGCAGCGCTGCCGCACGCCCGACGGTGCGCAGCCTCTCGCGCAGCACCCGCAGCGCCTCGTGGTGGCCTTGGCGGGCCCGGTCGAGGAGCAGAGCGAAGTCCGGCGCGGGGATGGTCCCGGTCTCGAAGGCACGCTCGGCCACGGCAAGTTCCGACACCGCGGTCTGCAGACAGCCGGTACGACCACACCCGCAGGCCTGACCGATGTGGCCCAGCGGCAGATGGGCCACATCGCCCGCCCCGGACCGGCGCCCGCGCAGCACGCTGCCACCGGCCGCGATCGCGGCGTCCACCACATTGCCGACGAAGAGCTGTACCAGGTCCGAGCGCCCTGCCCCCGCGCCGAAGAGCAACTCGGCGTGTGCCAGCGCCCGCGCGTGCCCGTCCACATGCACCGGCAACCTGGTCGTGGCGCCAAGCACGCGCCGAACCGGCACATCCCGCCAACCGAGGGGCGCATGCTCGATCACCGTTCCCTGCTCGGCGTCGACCCAACCACCGGTCACGACGCCGAGGCCGAGCACCGAGCGCCCCGCCGCGTGACGGCCGAGGAAGCCGGGCAGGAGCCTGCCGATCTCCTCCAGCACCTGCCGCGGCCCGCCCGGATGTGGCAGCCGCCGCTGCGCCGTGACCCGGCCCAGCAGATCCACCACGGCGAAGGTCATGTGTTCCAGGGCGATGTGCACCCCGCAGGCGACGTGGTGGACGGGGTCGATCGCCACCGGCACCTGCGGCCGCCCGGCGCGCGGCGGCCTCACACGCGGCGGCAGTTCGCGCAGCAGCCCGAGCCCGATCAGCTCCGCCGTGTGGCGCGACACCGCGGCCGGGCTGAGCCGGGTTCTGGCCACGAGTTCCGTGCGCGCGGCGGGTCCGTCGCGCAGCAGCGTACGCAGCAGGGCGCCCGGGCCGCCGCCCTCGACGGACAGCGGTTCCGGTCGCGCGGGCAGAGCAACCAGTAGCGGCGGCCGGGCATGATCGGAGATGGCGGTCATGGCTCCCTCGCTCAACGGTAGGACGGCAGAGAGCCGCGGAGCGAGGCACGCTCAGCGGCGGTGGGAGTCCGTACAGCACGGGAGCGGGAACGGAGAGACCATGCGCCGATGCTCGCAATTCCGCCCCTGGCGGTCAACGGTGCTCCGTTACGGGCGTACGGCAGTCCTGTGAATCCGGTCGGCCGTCCAGAGCATGCGGCGTGATGGCAGCCGGTCTTCGAGGTCGTTCGTGCGCCGCTTGACGGACACCTACTTCCTCACTGGCGTCACCGGCGAGTTCTCCTCCGTCGCCGCAGTGGGCGGTTCGAATCCTCGTCTTCGGAGCAAGAGATCAGGCGAAGTTGGACGGAGTCGGCATCTCCGTTCCATCCCTGTCCAGGATGCGGTCAGTGGTTTGACCGGGTAACGGCGTCCCGGCTACGTTCCGGGCCATGCAGCGATCCGCACACCTGACGACTCGAGGTCATGTCGACCTGAAGCGTGTGTGCTCCGCGGCGTGTCACCGGGCCTGAACGCCGTGCCCGCGCGGGCCTGCCACCAGGGACCTCTCCTGCTCGGCTCTTCGCGGGGCGCCCTTCCATCGGGAGAAGCGACATTCTGCCGACCGTGAGTCCGGCAGGTTCTGTCCTCAAGGCTCCGTAGAGGAGCACGCACCCGCATCGCCCGCTGCCACCGAGCCTGGAAGACATCCGTGAAGAGTCTCTCTGCGCCTGCCCGTCGTGGTCCCACATCGCTGCGTCGCTCGGACATCCCCGCCGTTGCACCGGCCCGTCGTGTCTCCGGCGCTGGGTCCGTTCTGAGCGCCATTCTCGACCACGGCCCGGTCGCCCGTTCCACCGTCGCCCGGCTCACCGGCCTTTCACCCGCATCCGTGACCGGACACACCGGCCGGCTTGTGGCCCGTGGTCTCATCCGCGAGAGTGCGCAGGTCACCGGGCCGAAGGGATTGGGGCGGCCCCACATACCGTTGGAGATCGACACCAGCCGTTACCTGGTGGCCGGCGCACATATCGCGGTCGCCCACTCGACCGTCTCCCTCATGGACCTGCGCGGCCGGATCCTGGCTGTGGACCGCCAGCCGCACCGAGGCACCGAACCGCAGCTGATCCTCGGTGACCTGGCAGCTCGCCTTCCCCGGCTGCTGGCGGCCCATGCGGCTGGACGGACGGTGTTCGGTTTGGGGGTGGCCACCGGACACCGGGTGGACCCGGAGGCCGGACTGGTCATCGAGCATCCGCAACTCGGCTGGCGCAATGTGCCAGTGCGTGATGTTCTCGCTGCGGCGACCGGACTGCAGGTCCAAGTGGACAGCCATGCACGGGCGTTGGCGCGCGCCGAGCAGATGCTGGGCGTGGCCACCGCCCGGGCCAGCGCGGTGCTCCTGTTCGTCGGTGCGGTCGTGGACGCGGCGTTCGCCACTGCAGGCGCCATACACCTCGGACCGCGCTCGGGGGCGGGCAGTGTGGCTCACCTGCCGCTCGGGTCGGCCGGCTCCGGCGGCGCGGAGCCGTGCCCGTGCGGGCAGACCGGGTGCTTGCAGTCCGAGGTGTCGGAGCACGCCATGGTGCGGCGTGCGGCCGAACAGGGTCTGCCGGCCGGATCGTTCACGCAGCTGCTGGATCAGGCGCTGGCCGGTGAGGCGCGGGCGGTGGCGCTCTTCCGTCGTCGGGCGCGGCTCGTCGGCAGAGCAGCGGCACTGCTCCTGGACATGTTCGACCCCGAGGTCCTGGTGGTCGTCGAACCTGGTGCGGGCCGACTGCCACAGTGCCTCGCCGATCTGCGGGCGGAAGTGGCCGAGCGCTCCTGGGTCTGCGACGACCCCGAACGAGCCGTGGTGCCCAGCAGTTTCACCGGATCGGTGTTGGCCACCGCCGGTGGCGCGGTGGCGCTGGGGGTGCTGTACGGGGACCCGCTGGGCTCGTGGCCCGCGCTGCCCGCCGTCTCCTGAGCAGTATTTTCTGGTCTCGACTTAATTCAGAATGTTGCATTATTGACCGACTCCTGAACCGAACGGGAAGATGGATTCATGACCGGCCGACAGCGGATTCCCCAGCGCCTGCCCTCAGTGGCATGCCGCTGCTGGGCGGCTGTGCCGGTCGGCGTCTTCGCTTGGCGTTCCTGTTGCCGCCCCTGTCCGGGCCGCCGATAAACAGCGACTGATTCACACGGGTGCTCCGCATCGTAGTGCGTACCTCTCTACGCCTGCGCGCCTCGTCTCCTCGGCCTGCCCGCTCTGGCTTTGCCGTTCGCGTGCCGATTCCATTTTTCGACAATCCATCTCGGGAGAGAAGTTGACTGTCGCCGTGTCTTCGCATTCCGCGACATCCTCCGCTACGGGTATTGCGCCGGGGCGGTTCAAACAGGCATTTCGCAGGTATCCCGCCGGTGTCGTCGTCGTCACCGCGGACGCCGGCCTCGGGCCGGTCGGCTTCACCGCCACCTCACTCACCTCTTTGTCGCTCGATCCGCCGCTGGTCTCCTTCGCCATCGGGACCACCACTTCCTCCTGGCCTCATGTCGAGCGGTCCGCCTCCGCCGTGGTCAACTTCCTCGGCGCCGACCAGCAGGCACTGGCCACCACGTTCGCCACCAGCGGCATCGACCGGTTCGCGGCGCCGACCAACTGGCGGCGACTGCCGCAGGGTGAGCCGGTCCTCGACGGTGTTGCCGGCTGGATGCGGCTTGACATCGAGCAGCTCGTCCCGGCGGGCGACCACCGGATCGTCATCGCCCGGGTCGTGGACTCCTGGCTCGACGAGGGGCGCAGCCCACTCCTGTTCCACGACGGTTCCTACCTCGCCGTCTGAGCATTCCCTTCAGCTGCCCATCGATCAGGAATCTGCCATGTCACGTAATTTCGCGCACACATCCGTCGGGCGCAGGTCATTCATGGCCCTCGCCGGCGGGACGATACTCAGCCTCGCAGCCTGCGCTCCGCAGACCAGAACTGCCGCCGAGGCGAAACCTGCCGGAAGGTTGCCTACGGGGTCACCGCCGCCCGGTACCAAGCTGTCGATCGCGGTCCATTCCACACAACTTCAGCTGGGACCTGCCGGGCTCAAAAAGGAATTGAAGTTCACTGTCTCGCAGTGGCCCAATCTGAGCGCCGGCCCCGACGTCATCCAGGGATTCCGTGCGCATTCCATCGATCTGGCGACCAATGCCGGAATTCCGCCGATCCAGGCCCACGCCATCGGTGTCGATGCGAAGATCGTCGCGGTACAGGTGCGGAAAAAACCCTCCTACGTCTTTGCCACCGCCGCGGGTTCCGACATCAGGGCGGTCGAGGACTTTCGCGGCAAGAAGATCGGCTTCTCCCAGGGCCAGGCGCAGGGTGTCGTCGTACTGCGGGCCCTGAAGAAGGCGGGGCTGCGCAACAGCGAGGTAGAGCTGGTCGCACTGCCCAGCACCCAGTTCCTGACCGCTCTGCAGTCCAATCAGGTCGATGTGGCCCCACTCGGCGAGCCGACTCTCACCAAGTACCTCGGCCAGTACGGCAAGGACGGCGCCCGCGGTGTGAAGGCCGATGTCGTGGACCTGCTGACCGTGCTGTGGGCACCGACCGAGGTGCTGGACGACCCGGCGAAGGTCGCGGCCGTCCGCAACTTCATCCCGCTGTGGTCCCGCGGACTGGTGTGGGCGTGGGAGAACACCGACGAATGGATCGACACGTACTACGTGAAGGACCAGGGCGTCTCCAAGGAGGACGGCAAACGCATCGTCGCCTCCCTCCGCAAGCCGCAGTTCCCGGTGAGCTGGGACAAGGCGATCGAGTGGGAGCAGGAGACCGCCGATCTGCTGGCCGATGGCGGTTTCGTGCCCAAGCAGGACGCCTCCGAGCTGTTCGACCGCCGCTTCGAGGGGCTGGCGGCGAAGGCCGTACCGGCCACGTACCGGGTGGCGTCATGACGGAGATGCTGTCGAACGCACGGCTGGAGAGCCCGGTGGCAACGACCGCCGAAGCGACGAGTCGTCTCAAGCCGGCAAAAGGTACGGTCCCGCAAGCCGCCCGTGGTACTCGCAGGCGCCTGGGCCCAGGCCGGTCCGTGCCCTTCGGCCGGCTGATCGGCCCGGCACTGCTGATCGCCGTGTGGTGGGCGGCGTCGGCCGTCGGCTATCTCGACCCCCGGATCCTGTCCGGACCAGGGACCGTGCTGTCCACCGCGGCGGACCTGGTCTCCACCGGCCGGCTCCAGGACAACGTGCTCGTCTCGCTGCAGCGCGCCGGGCTCGGCCTGTTCTTCGGTGTGGCAGCAGGGGTGATCCTGGCCGTGGCGGCCGGGCTGAACCGTACGGGGGAGTACCTCCTCGACGGCACGCTCCAGGTCAAGCGGGCCATTCCGTCCCTGGCGATGCTTCCGCTGCTCATCCTCTGGCTGGGCATCGGCGAGCAGATGAAGGTCACCGTGATCGCGCTCGGCGTCGCGGTGAACATGTACATCAACACCTACGCCTCGTTGACCGGCATCGACAGCAGGTATGTGGAGCTTGCCGAGGGACTCGACCTGAGCCGATGGCAGTTCATCCGCAAGGTCGTCGTCCCGGGCTCGCTGCCGGGCTTCTTCGTCGGCCTGCGCCTCGGCGTCACAGCGTCCTGGCTCGGCCTGATCGTGGTCGAGCAGATCAACGCCACCCAGGGCATCGGCTACATGATGTTCCAGGCCCAGCAGTACGCCCAGTCCGACGTGATCATCGTGGGGCTGGTGGCCTACGGGATCTTCGGCTTCGCCTCGGACGCGGCGGTACGCGCGATCGAGAGGAGGGTCCTGTCATGGCGACGCACTCTGGCGGGCTGACCGAGATCCGGCCCGCGACCGGATCGGGGAGCGAGGACCACGGCGGCGACCGGCTCGCGGTACGGACGACCGGCCTGGTACGGAAGTTCGGGGACCGGATCGTACTGAAGGAACTCGATCTCACCCTGGCGCCGGGCGAGTTCACGGCACTCCTCGGCCGCAGCGGCTCGGGCAAGTCCACGCTGCTGCGGGCCGTCGCCCGCCTCGACCATACGGTGGAAGGCTCCGGCGAACTCATCGTCCCCGAGCGGGTCTCGCTCTCCTTCCAGGACTCCAGGCTGCTGCCCTGGCTCCGGGTACTGGACAACGTCGTCCTGGGCCTGCGCGGTCCCGGGTCCCAAGAGCGCGGTCTGACAGCCCTGGCCGAAGTCGGCCTGGAGGGCCGCGAGCGCTCCTGGCCGCATGAACTGTCCGGCGGTGAGCAGCAGCGCGCCGCGCTCGCCCGCGCCCTGGTCCGTGATCCCGAACTGCTCCTGGCCGACGAGCCGTTCGGCGCCCTGGACGCCCTCACGCGGATCAAAATGCACGGACTGCTGCGCGAGCTGTACGAGCGACACCGCCCCGCCGTGCTGCTGGTCACCCATGACGTCGACGAGGCAGTGGAACTCGCCGACCGGGTGCTGGTCCTGGACGACGGCCGCATCTCCGTGGACCTCGCCGTCGACCTGCCCACCCCGCGGTCCCCGCGCGAACCCCGCTTCCAGGAATACCGCGACACGCTGCTCGCCGCCCTCGGTGTGGCGCAGCACCAGCCCACCACCTCTTGAGGAGACGAAGCCCCATGGCACGCAAGACAGAAGACCGGACGGAAGCGCAGGCGGAATCCGAGAGCAGGCCGCACACGGGGCGCGAGTCCGGCCGCAAGCCGCTGCACCTGAACGCGTTCCTGATGTCCACCGGTCACCACGAGGCCTCCTGGCGGCTTCCCGAGAGTCCGGCAGAGGCGAACTCGGACATCGAGCACTACAAGAACCTGGCCCGGATCGCCGAACGCGGCAAGCTGGACTCGCTGTTCCTGGCTGACAGCCCCGTCCTGATGGGGGACCCCGGCCGACGGCCGGCGGCCAAGCTGGAGCCCACAGTCCTGCTCACCGCGCTGGCGGGGGCCACCCGGCACATCGGCCTCATCGCCACCGCCTCCACCAGCTACAACGAGCCGTACAACCTGGCCCGCCGGTTCGCCTCGTTGGACCATGTCTCGGGCGGCCGGGCCGGCTGGAACATCGTCACCACCGCGGGCGCCGACGCGGCCCGTAACTTCGGCCTCGACGACACGCCCCTGCATGCGGACCGCTACCGGCGTGCCGGGGAGTTCGTCGAGGTCTCCACCAAGCTGTGGGACAGCTGGGCGGACGACGCGGTGATCGCCGACAAGGAAAGCGGCGTACATGCCCTGGCCGAGCGGGTCCGTCGCATCGACCACACCGGCGAGTTCTTCCGGGTCGACGGACCCCTGAACGTACAACGTCCGCCACAGGGCTACCCGTTGCTCGTCCAGGCAGGTTCCAGTGAGGACGGCAAGGACTTCGCCGCCCGGTACGCGGAAGCAGTGTTCACCGCGCAGCAGACCCTGGAGGAGGGAATCACCTTCTACAAGGACGTCAAGCAGCGCGCACGGACACTCGGCCGCGATCCGGACGGCATCAAGATCCTCCCCGGCATTGTCCCCGTCATCGGCGACACCGAGGCGCAGGCGCTGGAGCTGGACGCCGAGCTCGACCGGCTGATCGTTCCCGAGTACGCAAAGCGGCAGCTCGCCCAGCGGTTGAAGATCGCCCCCGACGATCTGGACCTCGATGCGGAACTCCCCGACGACATTCCCACCGAGGAGGAGATCGAGGGCGCCAAGAGCCGCTACACGCTCATCGTGGAGCTGGCAAGGCGCGAGCGGCTGACCGTGCGTCAGCTCATCGGGCGGCTCGGCGGCGGCCGCGGCCACCGCACCTTCGCCGGTACGGCGGAGCAGGTCGCGGACACCATCGAGCACTGGTACGACAGCGGTGCGGCGGACGGCTTCAACATCATGCCCGCCGTGCTCCCGTCCGGCCTGGAGGTCTTCGTGGACCGGGTGGTGCCGATCCTCCAGGAACGGGGCCTGTTCCGTACCGAGTACACCGGCTCCACATTGCGTGAGCACTACGGACTCCCGCGCCCCGCCAACCGGCTGTTCGACACCGTCGACGCCGGCGAGGGGCACACCGGCATCGCCCTGGCGGCGGCCCGGTGACGGACTGTCCATCCCAGGAAACCAGTACGCCCCAGCAGCCTTGGGCCCGGTGGGCCCGGCGGCTGCTGGGGTACTGCCTGCGCCACCGCGCCGACCTCCTGCTCGCCTTCGGCGCCGCCGCTGTGGCCGCCGTCGCCACCGCCACACTGCCCCTCGTCCTGCGCCATGTGGTGGACGGGGTGGCGGCGGGCACCACCGCTTCGCTCGCTCCCTGGACCATCCTGCTCGCCGGACTCGGCGCCGTCCGCTTCGCGGCGGCTTTCACCCGCCGCTACCGCTCCGGCAGGCTCTCCCTCGGTGTGCAGTACGACCTCCGTAACGACGCCTTCGCGGCTCTGCTGCGCCTCGGCGGCGCACAGCAGGACGATCTGCGCACCGGGCAGGTGGTGAGCCGGTCCATCTCCGACATCACACTGATCCAGACCCTGCTGCAGTTCCTGCCCAACCTCACGGGCAACGCCCTGATGTTCCTCTTCTCGCTGGTCTTCATGGCGTTGCTGTCCCCGCCGCTGACCGTGGTGGCGCTGATCGTCGGCCCGGTGCTCTGGCTGATCGCCCTGCGCAGCCGCCGCGACCTCTTCCCCGCCAACTGGCACGCCCAGATGGAGGCCGCCGAGGTCGCCTCGAGGGTCGAGGCGACTGTGACCGGCGTCCGCGTGGTGAAGGGATTCGGCCAGGAGGCACGGGAACTGACCGGCCTTGAGGAACGCGCCCGCCGGCTGTTCTCCTCCCGGCTGCGGGTGGTCCGCTTCACCAGCCGCTACAACCCGGCCCTCCAGGCGGTCCCCGCCCTCGGCCAGGTCGCCGTACTGGCCCTCGGTGGCTGGATGGCCCTGCACGGCCGGATCTCGCTGGGCACCTTCCTCGCCTTCACCACCTATCTCGGCTCCTTCGTCACGCCCGTACGCCAGGTGGCGACCCTGCTCACCGTCTGGCAACAGGCACGGGCCGGGGCCGAACGGGTCCTGGAGGTCGTCGACGAGGCCCCGCTGATCACCGACGCGCCAGGTGCGCAGGAACTGCCCGACCGCCCTGCGCCACTGTCCTGGCAGAACGTCACCTTCGGATACGGGGACGGCGAACCGCTGCTGCACGGCTTCACCCTCGATGTGCGCCCCGGCGAGGCGGTCGCCCTGATCGGTCCGGCCGGCTCCGGGAAGTCGACCGCCGCGGCTCTGCTGCCCCGCTTCTACGACGTGCCGTCCGGTTCGGTACGGGTGGGAGGCGTCGACGTACGCGACCTCACTCTGGAGTCGCTGCGTTCCCGTATCGGCTTCGTCTTCGAAGAGAGCCTGCTGCTCTCGGACACGGTGCGGGCGAACATCGCCTACGGCGTCCCGGACGCCACCGATGAGCAGATACGGGCCGCCGCCGCGATCGCCAGGGCCGACGAGTTCATCGAACGGATGCCCAACGGGTACGACACCGTCGTAGGCGAACAGGGCCTCACGCTCTCCGGCGGTCAGCGGCAGCGGCTGGCACTCGCCCGAGCCCTGGTCGGCGACCCTGCCGTGCTCGTCCTCGACGACGCCACATCGGCCATCGACGCCCGAGTGGAAGCCGAGATCCACACCAGGCTGCGAGAGGCGACCCGCCGCCGCACCACCCTCATCGTCGCGCACCGCAGATCGACTCTGGAGCTCGCCGACCGGATCGCCGTCCTGGACGGCGGAAGGATCACGGACACCGGCACGCTGGACGAACTCCTTGACCGGTCGGCCCTGTTCCGCGACCTGCTCTCGACCGGTGCGGCGACGGATGCGGCCGAGGCGGCGGAAGCGGCACGCGCCGCACCACCGCCCGGCGAAGTCACCTCCCACCTGTGGCAGCGGCCCGCTCACTTCGGCCGCGACACCGACGAAGGCGCAGCGGTCCGGGCCGCCCAGGCCCTGGCCGAGGCGGCAGCCACCTCGGGTCCCGGACGAGGTGGACCCGGTGGCGGAGTGCTCAGCTCCGCGCCACCCAGCCCCGAACTGATCGCCGCACTCGCCCGGCTTCCGCTGCCCCCGGCCGACCCGAGGGTGCCCACCGAGGAGGCCGTGGCCGCCGACCCGGCCTTCCACCTCGGCACCCTGCTGCGGCCGTTCCGTCTCCCGCTTCTCCTCGGCCTGCTCCTGGTCGCCCTGGACGCGGTCGCACAGATCGCGGTGCCCGTCCTCGTACGCCACGGAGTGGACCACGGCGTCGCCCGGCACGCCGGAGACATCCTGCTGGCCGCAGCCGCGGCAGCCGGTCTCGTCGTCGCCGGGAACTGGCTGATCGGAGTGGCCCAAGTCCGCACGACGGGACGCACCGGTGAACGGCTGCTGTACACCCTGCGCGTGAAGACCTTCGCGCAACTCCAGCGCCTCGGCCTCGACTACTACGAGCGCGAGCTCGGCGGCCGCATCATGACCCGGATGACCACCGATGTGGACGCCCTGTCGAACTTCCTGCAGACCGGACTGATCACCGCCGTCGTCAGCCTGCTGACCATCCTCGGTGTCCTTCTCACCCTGCTGATCATCGACGCCGGCCTCGCCGCGGTCCTGCTCGCCGTCCTGCCCCTCCTGGCCGGCGCCACTGTCCTCTTCCAGCACTACTCGGTGCCCGCCTACCGGGAGGCCAGGGAACGTATCAGCGCCGTCAACGCCTGCCTCCAGGAGAACGTCACCGCCATCCGCGTCACCCAGGCCTTCCGCCGCGAGCAGCGCAACGCCCGCGACTTCGCCCGACTGGCCTGGGCCTTCAGGGACTCACGGCTGCGCGCCCAGCGCTACATGGGCACGTTCTTCCCGTTCGTGGAGTTCCTGGGCACACTGTCGACCGCGGCCGTGCTGGTCGTCGGAGCCGGTCACGTCCGCTCGGGAGAGCTGAGCGGGGGCACCCTGATCGCCTTCCTGCTCTACGTCGAGCTGTTCTTCTCGCCGATCCAGCAGCTCTCCCAGGTGTTCGACGGCTACCAGCAGGCCGTCGTCGGCCTCGGCAGGCTACGGGCGCTGATGCAGACCCCGGCAGGCACCCCACCCGCTGAACACCCCCTGCCGGTGGAGAAGTTGCGCGGGGAGATCGAGTTCGACGGAGTGTCCTTCGGCTACCCGGGCGGTGGTGGCCGGGAAGTACTGCACGGACTCTGCCTGAGCATCGCACCGGGCGAGACCGTTGCCCTGGTCGGTGCCACCGGCGCGGGCAAGTCGACGGTCGTCAAGCTGCTCGCCCGGTTCTACGACCCGACAGCGGGCACGGTCCGGGTGGACGGCCACGATCTGCGCGACCTCGACCTGACCGGTCTGCGCCGAAGGCTGGGGGTGGTGCCGCAGGAGCCGCACCTGTTCAGCGGTACGGTCCGGGACGCCATCGCCTACGGGTGGCCGGAAGCGACCCGCGCCGAGGTGGAGGCCGCGGCCCGCGCCGTCGGTGCCCACGAGATGGTCGCCGGGCTGCCGCTGGGCTACCTGCAGCCCGTGGGGGAGCGGGGCCGCAATCTGTCCGCCGGGCAACGCCAGCTCCTGGCCCTTGCCCGGGCCGAACTCGTCGACCCGGACGTTCTGTTGCTCGACGAGGCCACCGCCTCGCTCGACCTGGCCACGGAACGCAGGGTCGCCGCGGCCACCGAGGCCCTGGCCCGTCGGCGTACGACCATCGTGGTCGCCCACCGCCTGACCACCGCCGCCCGCGCCGACCGGGTGGTGGTCCTCGACGCCGGAGCCGTCGTGGAAGACGGCACCCATGCCGGACTCCTCGCCGCGCGGGGTCCGTACCACCAACTGTGGCAGGCCTTCCAGCAGGGCGGGCACCCCGCCTCGGTGGATCACCTGAAGATCAATGAACTCGTCAAGGAGAACGCACGATGACGGAGTACCGCAATCTCGGACGCACCGGCGTCAAGGTGAGCCCGCTGTGCCTGGGCACCATGATGTTCGGAGCACGGGGCAACACGGACCATGTCGACAGCGTCCGGATCATCCACCACGCCCTGGACTCGGGCATCAACTTCGTCGACACCGCAGACGTGTACTCCGAGGGCGAGTCCGAGACCATCGTCGGCAAGGCCCTGTCCGGCGGGCGGCGTGACAACGTCGTGCTCGCCACCAAGTTCCACGGAAGCCTCGGCAGCGACCCCAACGAACAGGGAAACAGCCGCCGTTGGATCATCCGTGAGGTGGAGAACAGCCTGCGGCGGCTGGGCACCGACTGGATCGACCTCTACCAGGTGCACCGCCCCGAGCCCGACACCGACTTCGACGAGACGCTCGGCGCGCTCTCCCACCTGGTACAGCAGGGCAAGATCCGCTACATCGGCACCTCCACCTTCGAACCCTCCTCCATCGTCGAGGGCCAGTGGCTCGCTGAGCGTCGGGGCCGGGAACGCGTCGTGGCCGAGCAGCCCCCGTACTCCCTGCTGGCGCGCGGTATCGAACGCGAGGTCCTGCCCGTGGCGCAGCGCTACGGTCTCGCCGTGCTGTCCTGGAGCCCCCTCGCGGGCGGCTGGCTCTCGGGGCGCTACCGCAAGGGCGCCGGGCAGCCCGCGTCCAGCCGTGCCGAACGCCAGGCGGCCCGCTTCGACATCACCTCACCGGAGAACGCCGCCAAGCTGGCGGCCACCGAGGCCCTCGCCCTGCTCGCCGAGGAAGCCGGCGTCACCCTCGTACAGCTGGCCTTGGCCTTCGTACTGGAACACCCCGCGATCACCTCGGCGATCATCGGGCCGCGTACCTTCGAACAGCTGGAGAGCCAGCTGGGCGCGGACAAGATCCGGCTGAGCCAGGACGTACTCGACCGGATCGACGAGATCGTCCCACCCGGCTCCAACCTCTCGGCCCGCGACGGTGGTTACACCCCGCCCTCGCTCACCGACTCCGCGCTGCGCCGCCGTTCACCGAACTGACGCAGCAATGGCGAGGCACAGTCCGTCGACAACGCTTCCTGATCGGTTGTGCCGATGCCCTTGGCCGCCCAGCCGGGCGGCCAAGGTTGACGGCAGGGGCGGCACGTACCCCACGACTCGCTCGCAGATCGCGTTCGCTTCGGGCACCTGTGTCGGTCAGTGCCCCAGATTCACGTCCGCGTCCTTCTCGCCCTCGCCGCTCACCCGCAGCGGCACGGCCTGGGGCGCGTATCCGCTGGCGATCACGGTGTAGTGGCCGGTGTCCAGGTCGTTGAACGCGTAGGCGCCGTGCGCGTCGGTGACCGTCGTGGCGACCGTGTTGCCCGCCGCGTCGAGGAGCGTGACCCGGGCGTCGTCGACCGGGTGGCCCGCGCGGTTGCGGACGGTGCCGTGGACGTGGGCGCCAGGGGCGAGGCGGATCTCGTAGCGGTTGGCGGTGCCGCCCGTGACCTCGGCCGGCAGGGCCGCCGGACGGTGTCCGGGGGCGCTGACCACGAGGGTGTAGTTGCCGGAGGACAGGTCGGCGATGCCGAATTCGCCGGTGTGGTCGGCCGCTGCGGAGGCGACGACCTCGCCGCGCACGTCGGTCGCGGTGACCAGGGCGCCGGGCAGCGGCCGGTCGTCGGGGCTGGCCAGGACCGTGCCGGTCAGGCCGGCCGTGCCGGAGAGCACCAGGTCGAAGTCGACCAGGCCGTCGGCCACCGTGATGGTGGTGGCCTGCGGCTGCCGGGCACCGCCGGAGGCGATTAGGACGTACGTTCCCTCGGCGGGCGCGGCGACCGCGTAACGGCCGTCCGCCTGCGTCGTCGTACGGCCGAGCTGGCTGCCGCGCAGGTCGATCAGCGTGACCACGGCGCCCGCCACGGGCGATCCCGCGATGTCGCGGATGTGGCCGCGGACACCTGAGGCGGGTTCGTCCGCGAGGGCGGTGGCGAGCGAGGCGACCGGGGCCGCCTCCACCGCCTCCGCCGTGTCAGCCATCGCCGTCACGGGCGCCTCGGCGGCGGCATCCGAAGCGGTGCCGCCCTCCTCCGCCGCCCGCGCCTCAAGGCCCGACATCTTGCGCAGCGGGACCTCCTTGGTCCACAGAACCATGAGGAACGCGACCGCGATCACGCCCGCCGCGATAAGGAACACCACGTGCATGGAGTCGGCGAACCCCTGCTTGAAGGGCTCGGCCAGGCGCGGGTCCAGGTGCTGGATGAACGACGAGTCGCTCAGTACGTCGGAGCTGCCGCCGCCCGCGCCGGGGTGCTGCAGCATGTCGAGGACCGGCTTGTTGGCCGGGTCGGACAGGACCGCCGGGTCGTGCAGCGCGGACTGGAACTGGTGCGTCCCGGCGGCCGACCTGAACGCCGAGGAGATCTTGTCGCCGACGTTCGAGAACAGCACCGACAGGAAGATGGCCGTACCGGCGGTGGCGCCCATCTGCCGGAAGAACGTGGACGACGCGGTCGCCACGCCCATGTCCTGCGGCGGCACGGCGTTCTGCACGGCGAGCACCAGGGTCTGCATGCAGCCGCCGAGGCCGAGGCCGAAGACGAGCATGTAGACCATGCTCTCCCACAGCGGAGTGTCCCACTGGACCTTGAAGTGGAAGAGCAGCAGCGCCGTGACCATGAGGACGGTGCCGATGGTCGGGAAGATCTTGTAGCGGCCCGTCTTCGCGGTGATCTGGCCGGAGACGATGGACGCGATGATCATGCCGAGCATCAGCGGCAGCATCTCGAGACCGGACTTGGTGGGGCTCGCGCCCTTCACGATCTGCAAGTACTGCGGGATCATCAGCATTCCGCCGAACATGCCCGCGCCGATGAGGACGGACAGCAGGCTGGTCTTGCTGAAGATCGCGTTGCGGAACAGGCGCATCGGGATCAGCGCGTCGTCGCCCATCCGGCGCTCGACGAGGATCCAGGAGATGATGCCGACGACGCCGATGCCGTAGCAGGAAAGGGACCTGGACGAGTCCCAGCCCCACTCGCGGCCCTGCTCGGCCACCAGGAGCAGCGGCACGACGCCGAGCGCGATGGTGAACGCGCCCCACCAGTCGATCCGCCGGGCGCGGCGGGTGTGCGGGATGTTGAGGACCTTGGCGACGACGAAGAGCGCGATGATGCCGATCGGCACGTTCACCAGGAACACCCAGCGCCAGCCGACGACGCCCAGAATGCTGTCCTGACCGGCGAGGAAGCCGCCGATGAGCGGCCCCGCGACGCTGGAGGTGGCGAAGGTGGCGAGCATGTAGCCCTGGTAGCGGGCCCGTTCGCGGGGCGGCACGATGTCGCCGATGATCGCGAGGGCGAGGGACATCAGGCCACCGGCACCGATGCCCTGCAGGGCGCGGAACGCGGCGAGTTCGGTCATCGACGTCGAGAACGTGCACGCCGCCGAGCCGACGATGAAGATGCTGATCGCGCCCAGGAAGTAGGGCTTGCGGCCGTGCAGGTCGGACAGCTTGCCGTAGAGCGGCGTCGCGATCGTCGAGGTGATCAGGTACGCCGTCGTCGCCCACGCCTGCTGGCTGAGGCCGTGCAGGTCGTCCGCGATGGTGCGGATCGAGGTGGAGACGATGGTCTGGTCGAGCGCGGCCAGGAACATGCCCAGCATCAGACCGCTCAGAATGGTCAGGATCTGGCGGTGGCTCAGGCCACCGCCGGAGGAAGCGGGTGTCGCCTCCGTGTGCTTAGCGGTGTCTCGGCGCGGCGCCGACACGGCCTCACTCATGCTTGCTTGCTCCCTGCTGCGCCCCGGCTTCGGGCTGAGTCCCGTCGCCGTGGCGTTGCTGTTGATGCACTACCAGGTCGTCGTTGAGGCGTGTCATCAGCCGGATCAGCTGATACCGGTCCTCGGGGGGCCAGGGGTCGAGGAGCTCTGCCAGCTGCGCGTCGCGCTGCCGGCGGTTCTTCTCGTACACCGCCCTGCCGGACTCGGTCGCGTGCAGCAGCGTGCCGCGCCGGTCCTCCGGGTCGGGCCGCCGCTCGATCAGGCCGCGCTCCACCATGGAGCGGACCTGACGGCTGACCGTCGACAGGTCGAGGAAGGTCTCGGCGGCCAGATCGGTAGCCCGCTGCTCCCCGTCCCGTACGAGCCGGGCCAGCAGGACACGCTCACCGGCGCCCTGCTCCAGCTTGGTCTGGTGCCTGCGCGCCGCGACCAGCCGGGTGAAGCGCACGATCTGGCTCCCCAGTCCCGCCCCGGCCTCCTCGGCACTCGCGACCCCGGTGTCCCCGGTTGTCCTGTGTTCCCCCGCTGCGCGGTCACGGACCGTCCCCTTGTCCATTACCCGCCCCCTGTTCCACTCACATTTTATTGCTTGTAGCTACCAAGTGAGTGTAGACGGCCCGGAACGGTGTCCGGTACGGGGCCTCGGATGCACGACCCGGCGCACGTGGCAGCCTGATGCGCCGGTAGCGAAGGAGCCGACGCGAGAAGCCCGAGGGTGCCGACCCACAACCCCGGTCACCCACGCTGAGCTGCGGCTTCAGGGCCGCGCCTGGCCTACCTCACCGCGACGACCACCGTCGCGTTCCTGAACCTGGTGCCTATGAGTGTCCGGGAGAAGGACATCGAAATACTGGCGCTGCGGCACCAGTTGCTGGTCCTGCAGCGGCAGGTCGGCAAGCCCGCGTTCAACGATGCCGACCGCGTCGTCCTCGCTGGCCTGCTCCACCGCCTCCCGGGCCGCGACGATGGACGAGGGCGGCCGCGGCCTGTTCCTGATGTCGCAGATCGCCGAGCACTGGGGCACCCGGTACACGCCCCAGGGCAAGGTGATCTGGGCCGAACAGGCGCTTCCCTAGGTCTCCGAGGAGTCAGGCCCGGCGGCGGCTCCCATCGGGGAAGATGCGCCCGACCGGGGCGGGGGAGGGCCAGACCAGGCCCTTGGTGCGGGTGGTCAGGTACCAGGCCCCGAGGAGCACGGACGCCGCCGGCGCCCACATCACGACCCTCCGCCTCGCCCAGGCGCCCCGCGTGGGGTGCCCCAGACGCGCGGTACCAGCTCGTCGGCCGTGGCGTCGACGCGTCGGCCGACGGCCTCCACGTCCACCCGGTTGCCGGCTGAGGATCCGACGGTGGGGCCATGGTGACTGTGACGAGGCGGAAGGGGGACGGACTCGGTCGACCCGATACCGGGAGCAGACCTCGCGCCGACGCGGGGCGGTCCGGCGATTCGTGCGGGTCGGGCCGGGTGATGCGGCGCGCGTCCCATCGTGTCGGACGAGCCGGGGGTTACGGGTTGTGAGCGCTCCGCGTGCACCCGAACGCGCCACCCGGTACCGTCGAAAACGCGCGTTCCGCCCAATCCGTCGCGGCCTGGTCCCGTCAGTGGCCGCCGCCGATGTCGGCAGAGGAACGGGATCACATGCCAAAGCGCAGCATCCACGCGGTGACTGCCGCGGCCGCTCTGGCCTGCTTGGCAGTATTCGGAACCACACGGATCAGCGCCTCATCAGCAGGTGCCCAGGCCGCAGAACCCAGTCCGGCAGCCCCCAGGTTCGTGCCCGGTGCCTGTCCGAAGCCGCCCGAGCCCATCGAAGCGCTGAGCAAGGCACGGTGCGGTTTCCTGGAGGTCCCCGAGAACCGCTCCCGCTCCGGCGGCCGGACCATCAAGCTGGCCGTGGCGGTCATTCCGGCCGCTGCGGAGAAGCCCTCCGAGGACCCGGTGGTGTTCATGGCGGGCGGCCCCGGTGCCGACACGTTCGACGACATTCCCTTCCTCATGGACTCCGGCCTGAACAAGGACCGCGAGCTGATCGTCATGGCCCAGCGCGGCAACCTCTACGACAAGCCGAACCTCGCCTGCC
Source organism: Streptomyces sp. CB01635 (assembly GCF_002803065.1). GTDB lineage: Bacteria > Actinomycetota > Actinomycetes > Streptomycetales > Streptomycetaceae > Streptomyces. The sequence continues at coordinate 105,534 of NZ_NNBL01000009.1, read as the reverse complement.
CTGAGGTCGACCGGTTCAACGCGCAGGCCGTGGGCCTGGGATATGACGCACAGCGGGCGGAACAACTCATGCTGAAGGCGGTAAAGGACTGCCGGGGCCGCCTGACGGGCGCCGGCGTCGACCTGAGCGCCTACAACACCACCGAGAACGCCGCGGATTTCGCCGACCTGCGCAAGGCGCTGGACATCCCCCGATGGAACGTCTACGGGTACTCCTACGGCAGCAATCTGGCCCTCACCTACCTGCGCCTGCACCCCGAGGGAATCCGCGCGGTGGCGATCGACTCGATCACACCTCCCAAGGTCACGGCCCTGCCGTGGGGATGGGGCAGCGCCGCCGAGGGAATCCACAACATCTTCAAGGCGTGCGCGGCGCAGCCCGCCTGCAAGGACCGCTACCCGGACCTCCTCCGCCTGCTGACGGAGCAGGTGCGCAAACTGGAGGCTCACCCCCTGACTCTGAACGTCACGCCGCCGAGCGGAGGAAAGCCGGTCAAGGTCGTCCTCGACGGGGGCGCGCTGCTGAACCTGGTCGTCGCCTTCACCCCCCGGCCCAAGGACATCCCGGCGGCGCTCGACGAACTCAGCCGCGGAAATCCGAAGCGCTTCGCGCAGGCCCGCGCGGCCGGCTCGGTCCAGAACGTCGGCGCCTTCGCGCACGGCCTGACGAACTCGATAGCGTGCGGCGAGTGGGCGCCGGGTTACTCGGAATCCGACGTGCTGAAAGCGGGGCGCAAGGCCTTCCCCGGGTGGCCGGACACGGTCCTGGCCCAGGTGCCGCAGCTGCCCTTCCAGTACCCGGCGTGCGGGATCTGGAAGGTTCCGGACCGCGCGAAGGTACAGCGGGTGGCCACGGTCAGCTCGGTGCCGTCGCTCGTCGTCTCCGGCACGTTCGACGTGAAGACCGGGGCGAGTTGGGCGAAGGGCGTGGCCCGCAACCTGTCCCGCTCGACCGCCATACAGGTCCCCGGGATCGGCCACTGGGTGGTCCCGCAGTCGCCTTGCGCGCAGCGCGTGCTGGCGTCGTTCTTCGCCCGCCCGACCGCCCCCGACACCTCGTGCGTGGACGGTCTCGAGCCCGAACCGTTCACGATCACCCCGAAATGACTGTGAGGGCAGATGACCTTCCACCACGCGCCCCGTCGTCGACGCCCCGTACGACGACTTCAGGCCACGTCGGTCGGCATAGCAACCGGGCTCCTCGTCACCGGCCTGCTCGCAGCGCCTGCTCAGGCACAGTCCCGCACCGACACCAGCGCCGGCCCCGAGGCGCCGATCGGCACGGCCGCACGCACGGTGGGCGACGCCAGGTACGAACCGGGCCCCTGCCCCAAGACGCCGGAACCGGTCGAGGCGCTCAAGGGGGCCCGCTGCGGATCCCTCACCGTGCCCGAGAACCGCGCCAAGTCGACCGGTAGAACGATCAAACTCGGTGTCGCGATCGTGCCCGCCAAGTCCGCCACACCGAAACCCGACCCCATCGTGTGGCTCGCGGGCGGACCAGGGGACGACACGGTCGGGGAGGCGAAGATGGCGATCGACGGCGGCCTGAACCGCGACCGTGACGTGATCCTCATGTCCCAGCGCGGCACGTACTCGGCCGAGCCGAACCTCCTGTGCCCCAACATCGACAGGTTCAACGCGCAAGCGGTCGGTCTCGTCTACGACGCGCCGTCCACCGAGGGCCTGCACGTCGAGGCCACGAAGGCCTGCCACGACCAGCTGGCGGCCCGTGGGATCGACCTCAGTGCCTACAACGACATCGAGAGCGCCGCCGACTACGACGACCTGCGCACGGCGCTCGGAATCAAGCAGTGGAACCTGTACGCCATCTCCTACGGCACCCACCTGGCACTCGTCTACATGCGCCTGCACCCCGACGGGCTCCGCTCGGTGGGCCTCGACGGCATACTGCCGCCGTCCAAGGGCGGGTCGGCCCTGACCTGGAGCAGTGCCCGGCAGGGCTTCGACGGTCTGTTCAAGGCCTGCGCGGACCAGCCCGCGTGCAACAAGCGCTACCCGAACCTGTCGGCCACCTTCGACAAGCTCGTCCGCGACCTCGAAGCCAAGCCGGTCACCACCACGGTCAAGCTCCCTGGGAGCGACAAGCCGGTGAAGGTCGTACTGGACGGCGGGGCACTGGTGAACTGGATGACCTCCGCCACCCACGTGGCGCCCCAAGTACCCGTCGCCCTCGATGAGCTGGCGCACGGCAAGCCCCAGCGGATCGCTCAGCAGTGGGCCGGCGGCAAGCTGAGCCCCCAGGCCATGGGCAGGGTTGCGCACGGTCTCGTCTACGGAGTCTTCTGCAGCGAGTGGACGCCGTACGAGAGCGAGGAAGAGGCGCTCCAAGGCGGACAGGACGCGTTCCCCTCCTTCCCCCGCTCGGTCCAGGCCCAAGCCCCTCAGCTCACGTTCCTCCGCCCGGACTGCGACGTCTGGAACGTCCCCGCGGCACCACGCTCGATCCGGGACGTGACCCGCGGCGACATCCCCACCCTCGCCCTGTCGGGCAGCTTCGACTCCCAGACCGGGGCGGACAACGGGCCGTACGTCGCCCGTACGTTGAGCAAGGCCAAGGTCGTCACGGTCCCGTACGAGCCGCACGTGGTGTTCGCCACCTCGAAGTGCGCCCAGGAGATCACCGTCTCCTTCTTCGACACCCCGGCCGCACCGAAGACCGCATGTCTGAAGAGCCTCGAACCGCCCAAGTTCGAGATCGGTCCCTGAGCCGCCGGCTACTCCACCGAACACCCACCCCGACCAGCCCTACGCGCCGGGCGGTGGGTGGCTCCCCGCCGCCCACGGGGCGGGCCTACGCAGATCGCTTGGACGCTGGGGATGCGTCCACGTGCGGGCGTCCGGCCGGTCCGTCGACGTACCTCAGCCCTTCAGAGTCCTGTGCTCCCGGTTCTTTGCGGCGAGGGGCTTCAATGCGGGACGACGATTCGTGTTTTTGAGCCTCACTGGCGTGAGTCGCAGTCGCGTTCCTCTCGAACGGAGGGGAAAGCTAATGCCCTTGCGAGTAGGCAAGCATTGGATATACCCCCTAATCTTCGATATAACCCGATAAAGGTGACGTAGCGAATATTAGGGGCATATGTAAAAATTGGGAATTACGTGGCGAAGCTCTTGCGGTGCCTAACGTCCAAGATTCACACAACACATTTTGGGCCAGTCCCTGAGGGGAGCGGGCAGTGGCGCAGGAAATTCAGGACAAGGCGGCCCACGTGCTGGGAGTCGACATCGGCGGCACCGGTATCAAGGGAGCGGCGGTCGACCTCGAGCTCGGCAGCCTCATGGGTGAGCGGGTTCGGATCCCGACCCCGCATCCGGCGACCCCGGGGGCAGTCGCGGACGTGGTCGTGACGGTGCTCTCCCAGATCGGCGTCCCTGGACCGGTCGGGCTGACGCTCCCGGCCGTCATCCGGGGCGGCAGAGTCCAGACGACGTCCAATATCGACCCGGCCTGGATGGAGACGGACGCGGCCCAGCTCTTCGCACGAGTGACCAGCCGCGACGTGAGGGTGGTGAACGACGCCGACGCGGCCGGGATCGCCGAGTTGCGCTTCGGCGCCGGCAAGGGGCGCAAGGGCGTCGTCGTGATGGTGACGCTCGGCACCGGTATCGGCAGCGCCGTCTTCACCGACGGGTTCCTGGTGCCCAACAGCGAGCTGGGGCACCTGCCGCTGCACCACGGGGATGCCGAGGACTGGGCCGCGGAGTCGGTGCGCGAGCACGACGACCTGTCCTGGAAGAAATGGGCGCACCGTCTGGAGAGGTATCTCGAGCTTGTCCAACGGCTGCTGTGGCCCGACCTGATCATCATCGGCGGCGGCGTCAGCAAGAAGGCCGACAAGTTCCTGCCGCACATCGAGCTCAGGACCGAGATCGTGCCGGCCCAGCTGTTCAATGATGCGGGCATTGTCGGCGCGGCGCTCTTCGCCCCGGCCGGGGAAGGGCAACCCTAGCCCTCCACAGTCGATATGACGGCCCGGGCAGCACCTTCAGGGAGGCTGGCGTTGAGCAACAACGACCTGGCAACACTTTCCGTCAACACGTTCCGCACCGGCAAGACCGAGGACGAGGTGCGCGCCGAGGGGGACGGCGGAGGGCGTGGCGCCGCATCGGGTGTTGGAGGGCAACCGCCCGACGAACGTGCCGCTGGCCGAGGTGCTCACGCCGTACCGCGAAGCCGGGCGCCCGAGCCAGGGGACGATCTGGGGGATCGACTCCTTCGACCAGTGGGGCGTCGAGCTCGGCAAGGTGCTCACTGTCGCGATCATCTCGGAACTCGAGAGCGCGACCGAGCCTGAGTTCGGCCACAACTCGTCCACGAACGCGCTGATCCGGCACTACCGCACGCTCAAGAACCAGGAGGCACCACATGGCGACAGACAAGCCCATGCAGCTGGGGATGATCGGGCTCGGCCGGATGGGGGCGAACCTGGTGCGTCGGCTGATGCGAGACGGCCACCATTGCGTCGTGTCCGACGTCAACGCGGCCGCCGTCGCCGAACTGGCCGGCGAAGGCGCGACGGGCGCAGACTCACTCCAGGACTTCGTCGCCAAACTGGACAAGCCACGGGCCGTATGGCTCATGCTTCCTGCTGCGATCGTCGACTCCATCCTCGACCAGCTCGAGCCGTTGCTGGAGCCCGGCGACATCCTCATCGACGGCGGCAATTCCTACTACCGTGACGACATCACGCGCGCCAAGCGTCTTGCCGACAAGTCGCTGCACTATGTCGACTGCGGGACCAGTGGCGGGGTCTGGGGGCTGGAGCGCGGCTACTGCCTGATGATCGGCGGCGAGGATGAGACCGTGGCCCATCTCGACCCGATCTTCAAGACGATCGCTCCCGGCGAGGGCTGCGCCGAGCCGACGCCGAGCCGGACCCGGACCGACGGCACCGCCCCGCTCGGGTACCTGCACTGCGGGCCGAACGGCGCCGGGCACTTCGTGAAGATGGTCCACAACGGGGTCGAGTACGGGATGATGGCCGCGATCGCCGAGGGCCTCAGCATCATCAAGCGCGCGGACGCCGGCACAAGCCGGCAAGAGGTCGACGCGGAGACGACGCCGCTGCGCGATCCGTGGGCCTACCAGTACGACATCGACGTCGGCGAAGTGGCCGAGGTCTGGCGGCGCGGCTCGGTCGTCGGCTCGTGGCTGGTCGACCTGATCGCCGACGCCTTCGCCGGCTCGCCCTCCCTCGACGGCTTCGCCGGGCGGGTCTCCGACTCCGGGGAAGGCCGCTGGACCGTCCTCGCCGCGGTGGACGAAGGCGTCCCGGTACCGGTCATCACCACCTCGCTCTACGAGCGCTTCGAGTCCAGACAGGCCGGGGAGTTCACCGACAAGATCCTCTCGGCGATGCGCTCGGAGTTCGGCGGGCACGCCGAAAAGAAGGGCTGAGGGCTGTGCCGGCCGGGTCAAGGCGGCGGCGTCGCTCGTCCTCGCGGACGCGGCGGCGGCCGGCCGGGTCCTGCTCGCGTCGGCGCCCAGTCGCCAGCAGGACCATGATGCCCGGCCCCATTGCCGTGCCGGCTCCGTGAGGAGGATGAGGTGGCTTCGAACTCGCCGAACGTTCCCGCAGACGTGCTGGTCATTTTCGGGATCAGCGGAGACCTCGCACGGAAAATGACGTTCCGCTCGCTCTATCGGCTTGAGCGGCGCAAGCTGCTGACCTGCCCCATCGTCGGAGTGGCACGCGACGGCTGGTCCGACGACGCGCTGCGTGACCACGCCCGCGCGGCGATCAAGGCAACGGGCGAGCCGCTGGACGACAGCGTCTTTGCCCGGTTCGCCGCCCGACTCAGCTATGTGCAGGGCGATTACGCCGACCCGGAGACGTTCCATCGCCTCGCCCGGGCGGTCAACGGCAAGCGGCACCCGGTCTTCTATCTGGAGACCCCGCCGTCGCTGTTTGCCCGGGTGGTCGAGGGCCTGGCAGGCGTCGGGCTGACCAAGGGCGCCCGGGTCGTCGTGGAGAAGCCGTTCGGGCATGACCTCGCGTCGGCGCGTGCCCTCAACGCCGAGCTGCGTCAACTCCTCGACGAGGATCAGCTGCTGAGGATCGATCACTTCCTCGGCAAGGAGCCGGCGATGGACATCCAGTTCCTGCGGTTCGCCAACTCCGTGTTCGAGCCGGTGTGGAACCGCGACCACGTCTCCTGCGTGCAGATCACCATGGCCGAGGACTTCGGGGTCGAGGACCGCGGCCACTTCTACGACCCGGTCGGCGCGCTCCGCGACGTCGTGCAGAACCATCTGTTGCAGCTGCTCGCCCTGATGGCGTCCGAGCCGCCGTCAGCCGCCGATGCGGACGCGCTCCGGGACCGCCGGGTTGACGTGTTCCGGGCGATCCCCGACGCCGACCCGGCCCACTACGTCCGCGGGCAGTACGAGGGGTACCTGCAGGTCCCCGGCGTGCGGCCGCGTTCGCGCACCGAGACCTTCGTCGGGTTGCGGCTGGAGGTCGAGAACTGGCGCTGGTCCGGGGTGCCGTTCTTCATCCGCGCCGGCAAGTCGCTCCCCGAGCGTGTGACCGAGATCCGGATCGTGTTCAAGCGCCCGCCGCGGCTTGCGTTCGCGGAGCGGTTCGCGCCCGAGCCCGACCAGTGGATCCTGCGGATCGATCCGAGCCCTGGCGTGAACTTCCGCATCCAGGCCAAGCAGCCGGGCAAGCAGGACACGCAGCTGGTGGACCTTGACCTCCTCTTCGCGGCCGAGCTGGGTGAGGCACCCGAACCGTACGAGCGCCTGCTCAGTGATGCAATGCAGGGCAACGCGAGCCTGTTCACCCGGGAGGACTCGGTGGAGGAGACGTGGCGCATCGTCCAGCCACTGCTGGAGGCGCCCGGCGATCCGGAGCGCTACCGGCCGGGGACCTGGGGACCGGAGGGAGCGAGCAAGCTCGTCGCCGGATATCCGCGGTGGCACGAACCATGGCTGCCGGCGAGGTCTCCCGACTGACACAGCCGAGTCCAGTCAACGGATGGTGGTGGCCAGAAGCCGTTTTCGGCGTCCGGGAACAGACGGACGCCGAGATCGCGTAGATCATCGATGCAAAGGCAGTGATCTTCGAGAGGTCCTCGGCAGGCACAATGGCCGCGGGTAAGGGGCTACGGGCGGCGTCCGGGGCCGCCCTCCGCGAACGTCAGGCTGGATCGTCTTCGAGGACGAAGCCGAAGTGACGCTGGGCTCCGGGCGACGCCCGCGGTCAGGAAGCCTGCCTCGGTTGATCCGGCTCCTGGCGCAGCTGCCTGCGTCGGCGCTGTTCCACTACGTCGGCCACGGGGGCCGACAGCAGCAGGGTGCGGGTGTAGGGGTGGTGGGGGGAGCGCGTGACGTGGTCGGTGTCGCCCGTCTCCACGATCTCGCCCTTGTGGATCACGGCGACCCGGTGGCTCATGCAGCGGACCACCGCCAGGTCGTGGGAGACGAAGAGGTACGACACTCCGGTCTCCCGCTGGATCTCCAGGAGGAGGTCGAGCACGGTCCGTTGCGTGGTGAGGTCGAGCGCCGACACCGGTTCGTCGCAGACGACGAGGCGGGGGCGGAGCGCGAGGGCGCGGGCTATGGCGACGCGCTGGCGCTGGCCGCCGGAGAACTCGCGTGGCAGGCGTCGCGCCGCGTCGGACGGGAGGTGCACGCGGTCGAGCAGGTCGTCGACCCGTCCGCGCGCCTCCCGGGCGTCGACGCCCTGCGCGAGGAGTGGTTCGGCGAGGGTGTCGCCGACGGTGAGGGTCGGGTTCAGCGACGTGTACGGGTCCTGGAAGATGACCTGGAGGTCACGGCTGAGGGCCCGTCGGCGGGCCGTGGTCGCCGTGTCGATGCGTTCGCCGTCGAGGGTGATGGTGCCCGAAGCAACAGGCACCAGGCCGAGGATCGCGCGGCCGATGGTCGTCTTGCCCGAGCCCGACTCACCGACCAGGCCGAGGGTTTCACCGGGCCGGATGTCGAGGTCCACCCCCTTGAGCACCTCGGTGCGGGGAGTACGCCATCCCTTGCCGGGGAACGACACCCGCACGTCCTTGACGGTCAGCAGGGCTTCGGACGCCGATGCGCTGGTCATACGGTGGTGCTCCTTGCCTCGCGGGGCTGCCAGGGCTCCCGTGCGGGGGCGGTGTCGAGAACGGCGTCGAGCAGGGTGCGGGTGTAGTCGTCCTGCGGGGCGTGGAGCACCTGCTCGGTGGTGCCCGTCTCCACGATGCGGCCCTTGTTCATGACGGCGACCCGGTCGCAGAGGTCCGCGACGACGCCGAGATTGTGGGTGACGAGCAGTACGCCCAGGTTGCGCTCCTGCTGGAGGCGGCGCAGCAGGTCCAGTACCTCGGCCTGGACGCGGACGTCGAGGGCGGTGGTGGGTTCGTCGGCGATGAGGAGTGCGGGGTCGCAGGACATCGCGCCGGCGATGAGTACGCGCTGGGCCATGCCGCCGGATATCTCGTGCGGGTAGCGGCGCATGGCCTGTTCGGGGTTCGGGATCTCGACCGTGTGGAGCAGGTCGACGGCGCGCTCCGCGGCCTGCTTGCGGGAGAGGCCGAGGACGTGGCGCATCGGTTCGATGAGCTGGCTGCCGATGGTGAAGGCCGGGTCGAGGTTGCTCATCGGTTCCTGCGGGATGTACGCGACGGTCGTGCCGCGCAGGGCGCGGTGGTCCCGTTCGAGCATCCCCACGACTTCCCGGCCCGCGATGAGGACGCTGCCGCGGCTGATCCGGCCGCCCTCGGGGAAGATGCCGAGCACGGAGAACGCGGTCTGCGTCTTGCCGGAGCCCGACTCGCCGACCAGGCCGACGATTTCGCCGGGTCGCACATCGAGGTCGACCTCGTGCACGACCTCCTTGTCGCTGCCCCTGGGTCCGGGGTAGGAGACGGCGAGCGAGCGGATCGACAGGAGCCCGGCCCGCTCCTCGCCGGTGTCCGCGGGTGCCACAAAGTCGGCCGTGCGGCCGGGAGTTCGGGTACGCCGGGGCGGTTGTCCCGCGCGGTCCTCGAGGGAGTCCCGCAGGGCCGTGGCGATGAGGACGAGGGCGGCGTTGGTCAGGCCGAGGGCGAGTCCGGGCCAGAGCAGCAGGACCGGCCGGCGCTGGATGTTCTGGAACGCCTCGTTGAGCATGGCGCCCCAGGTCGCGGAGTCACCGCTGCCGACGCCGAGGAATTCGAGGCCGGCCTGGAGGGCGATGGCGATGCCCGCCACGAGGGCGACCTGGATGATGATGGGGCCGCGGACGACGGTGAGGACGTGGCGGGCCACGATGCGGGTGTCGGAGAGTCCGGAGACGCGCGCGGCGTCGACATACAACTCGCCCCGGACGTTCGCGACGATGCCTCGCACCAGACGGAAGAAGCTGGGGGAGGCCAGGAAGCCGAGGACGACCATCAGGACCCAGACGTTGGGGCCGAGGATGGCGCGGGAGGCGAGGAGTACGACCATGGCGGGCAGCGCCATGACGAGGTTCACGAGCCAGTTGGCGACGGAGTCGAAGCGGCCTCCGTAGTAGCCGGCGTACAGGCCGAGGGGGATGCCGAGCGTGAGCGCGATACCGAGGGCGATGACGGCACCGCCGAGGGTGTTGCGCCCGCCGTACAGGATCCGCGAGAGGATGTCGCGGCCGGCGGAGTCCATGCCCAGCGGGTGGCCGGAGCTCGGCGCGGCGAAGGCGTCGGCGAGCGACGCGTCCCCAGGGGCCTGGGGTGCGAGGAGCGGGGCGAGCAGCATCGCCGCGACCAGGAGCAGAAGGACCGTCAGGGAGACGGCGCCCAGCGGATTGCGGACGAGCTGCCGGAGGATGCCGCGGGAACGGCCGGGGTCCGCCGGGGTCTTCGCGGTCGGTGCCGGATCGGCAGGGAGTTTCTCGCTCATGCGATCCTCGCCTTCGGGTTGAGCCAGCCGATCATGATGTCGACCAGGAGGTTGATCAGGACGACACCGATGACGGTGAGCATGACGAGCGCCATGATCACGGGGATGTCGCCGCGGGTGGTGTAGGTGACGGTCATGCTGCCGAGGCCCGGGAGGCCGAAGATCTGCTCGACGAGCACAGCGCCGCCGAGCAGGCCGACGAACTGCATACCGAGGACGGACAGGGCGGGCGCGGAGGCGTTGCGCAGGACGTGTTTGAGCACGATGCGGGACGGGGGCAGCCCGCGGGCCCGCAGCGTACGGACGTAGTCCTGGCGCAGGACGTCGATGACGGCGCCGCGCACCTGTTGGGAGACGCCCGCCACGGAGGCGACCGACAGGGAGATCACCGGCAGGGTGACGGTGGAGAGCCACCCTCCGGGTGACTCGGTGAACGGGATGTATCCGATGGCGGGGAACCAGTTCAGCCGGACCGCGAAGATCAGCACGAGGATCAGCGTCACCAGGAAGCCGGGGAGCGCGTAGCCGAGTACGCCGAGGATCTGGACGGCGCGGTCGACGGCGCCGCCGCGGCGCACCCCGGCCCACGCGCCGAGCAGGAACGAGACGAGGGCCGTCACGACGGTGACGCCGAGCATGAGACTCACGGTCACGGGCAGCCGGTTGGCGATGGCCTGGGACACGTCCTCGCTGGAGAACCAGGACGTGCCGAAGTCCCCGCGGACGGCGTGCGAGAGCCAGTCCGTGTACTGCGCGAGGACCGGTCGGTCGAGTCCCAGCTGGGCGTTCTTGGCGTCGATGACGTTCTGCGACGCGCCCTCGCCGAGGAGTTGGCGCCCCACATCCATGTCAGGGATCGACAGAAGCACGTAGGAGAGGAACGAGATGACGAGCAGGAGTACCGCTCCCGCGGCGATCCTGCGGGTGATGAAGGTCAGCATGTGTCTCGGTATCCGTGACCGGCGGCCGAATCGGCCGGCGTGAACCGCGCCGGGTTGGGGTGGCCCCGCTCTGGGGCAGGGCCGGGCGCGGCGCATGGGACGTCCCGCACCGCTTCGGCGGACGAGATCGTGAGGCGACCCTACCTGCGGTTTTTACCGCCGAGTAGGTTCGCCGGGAGGGATTTAACCAGCTGGTAAGTTTTCGTGACCGTCGGTTGCAACGTGCGCAACAGCGACCGTCCTGCCTCCCCTCCGTGACGTATGCGAAGCCCCCCGGAAGGACGTCCTTTGCCCCAGGAGCCAAGTACGCCCCACGAGCCCCGTACCAAGGGTGAGCGGACCGGCGCCCGCATCCTCGACTCGGCGGCCGAACTGTTCGCCAGGTCGGGGTTCAGCTCCGTGTCGCTCCGGGAGATCGCCGCGCACGCCGGTCTCACGCACGCGGGACTGCTCCACCACTTCCCGGGCAAGGAGGCGCTGCTCCTGGAGGTGCTGGCCCGCCGGGACGCGGCCGATGCCGCGAAGGCGTTCCCGCGCGTCCTCGGACACGGGACTCCCGAGCCCTCGCCCACCGAGCGGCTGCGGCTGCTCGTCGAGTTCGTCGCACGCAACAGCCGGGCCCACGGCATCGTGGCCCTGTACGCGAAAGTCTCGGCGGAGGCGACGGCACCGGACCACCCCGCCCACCCCTACTTCGTCGCGCGCTACCGGCGGCTGCGGGAGCAGCTGGGCGCGCTGCTGGAGGCGCTGTTCGCCACGGCCGATCCCCCGGTGAAGGCCGAACCGGGCACGGCCGCCGTGCAGTTGATCGCCCTGATGGACGGCCTGCAGACGCAGTGGCTGCTCGAGCCCGACGCGGTGCCGATGGAAGCGCTGGTACGTGACTTCCTCGGCCGGTACGGCCTTCACGTGACCGGCTCCGCCGAGGATTCCGCGCCGGGCCCGGTCACGGGTTGATCCTCGCGAGCACCTCGGCGGCCATGCTGCGGTGCCCCGCGGCGTTGGGGTGGAAGCCGGCGGCCTCCGGCGTCTCCTTCGGCTCGATCCAGCGCACGCCCTCGGCCTTGCAGGCGTCGTGCCCCACCGACGGGGAGTAGGTGTTGACGAAGGTCGCGCCGTAGACGGAGGTCTGCTGGGAGAGCATGGAGTTGAGCTCCTTCTCCTTGTCGCGGAACCAGGCGAAGTCGCCCGCCGCGAAGGGGATGGCGTCGCGGCACGCGGACCCGTCGTCGGGCATGATCGCCGGGTAGCCGACCAGGAGCACCTTCGCCTGCGGTGAGCGGGCGTGGATCTCCTGGAGGATCGCGTCGATCTTGGGCGCGGTGGTATTGATGCGCGAGCGGATCTCGTCGGTGCCGAGCAGGGTGTAACTCGTCTTGCAGGGAGACCCGTTCGGATCGAGATACGCGACCAGGACACAGCGGGTTCCGACTTCCTGGAGGCCCAGGTCGTTGCCGCCGATCCCCAGGGTGACCAGGGTCGTGTCCGGGCGCAGGGCGTCCAGCTGGGGAGGCGCGGATTCCTGTGGCCCGGCCATGTGGCTCGTGTCGGCGCCGGCGCAGGTCACGTCGGTGACGCTGGCGGCGTGCAGAGCCTCGGCGACCAGTGAGGGGTAATTGCTGTCGGAGCGGCCGCAGTTCGGCTCGACCTCGTCGGGGATGCCCAGTCCGGAGCTGTACGAGTCCCCCAACGCGACGTAACGCACCGGGGCAGCGGCGCGATTGGCGTGCGACGGGCGCACCTGGTCGCCCGAGTTGGCCGCCGCGGGCTGGACGAGGGCCAGACCCACGAGCCCGGCGGTGCCTACGGAAACGGCGGCGCGCAGCAGAGGGCGCCGGACGCCTCCTGCGGATGAGGACTTCAGGGACGAATGGTGCGAACGGTGCAGCGGCACAGCTGTACCTCTTCTCGTGAGCGGCAAGGGCGGCATGAGCGCACGTCTTCGGCGGCTTGGGCGTGTACACCGGTTCGTCGCTCGGGCTGGATCGACCGAGCTTGAAAACCATAGAGTGATCGGTTTCTGGCCGTCAATCCGTCTGCGCGCGACACCTTGGGCGGCTCCGCCCGGCGCACCGCACCACTTGCCGGGACACCTTGACAGCTAAAACCGATCACCTTACGTTTTTTAATTGGCTGACTCTTCAGCCATGTCGATACACCTCTCCGGGCAGGCCGAATGACCCACCAGCACCACTCCTCCGCACCCGGCGCACCCGTCGCGGCCGACGAACTGTCGCTCGTTGAGAAGGCGTCGCTGACCAGCGGCGCGGGTGACTTCGTCACACGAGCAGCAGGGGATGTCCCCGCCGTGTCCCTGTCCGACGGGCCGCACGGACTGCGGCTGCCGAAGGAGCAGGGCGACGGCGGCCAGGTCGACCTGCACAGCGCGGCACCCGCCACCTGTTTTCCCCCGGCCGTCGCGCTCGGCAGCAGCTGGGACCCGCAGCTCGCAGGACGGGTCGGCGCCGCCATCGCCGCCGAGGCACGGGCCCACGGCGTCCACGTCGTGCTCGGTCCCGGCATCAACATCAAGCGGTCACCGCTGTGCGGACGCAACTTCGAGTACTTCTCCGAAGACCCGCTCGTCACCGCCGAGCTGGGCGGCGCGATGGTGCGCGGACTGCAGGAGGCGGGTGTCGGCGCCGCGTTGAAGCACTACGCGGCGAACAACCAGGAGACCGACCGTATGCGGGTCAGCGCCGACATCGACGAGCGGCCGCTGCGCGAGATCTACCTGCGCGCCTTCGAACGGATCGTCCGCCGGGACCGCCCCTGGTCGGTGATGGCGGCCTACAACGCGCTCAACGGCGTACCGCTGAGCGAGAACCACCGCCTCCTGACCGACATCCTGCGCACCGAATGGGGCTTCGACGGCGTCGTGATGTCCGACTGGGGGGCGGTGCGCGACCGCGTCGCGGCGCTGCGGGCCGGACTCGACCTGCAGATGCCGGGGACGGGCGGACGGACCGACGCCGAGGTCGTGGCGGCCGTGGAGAGCGGCGAGCTGGACGCCGAGGCGCTCGACCGGTCGGCCGTCAGGCTCGCCCGCTTCGCGCACCGGGCCACCGCGGCCGACGGCACCGGAGCCGTCGAGGTGTCGTACGAGGCACACCACGAACTGGCCCGGGCGGCCGCGGAACGCTGCATCGTCCTGCTCAAGAACGACGGCGAACTCCTGCCCCTGGCCCCGGACTCCGGGACCGTCGCCGTGATCGGCGAGATGGCGCGCACCCCGCGCTTCCAGGGCGCGGGCAGTTCACAGGTCACCCCGACCCGGCTGGACGTACCGCTGAACTGCCTGCGTGAGGCGGCGGACGGTACGGATGTCACGTTCGCCGCCGGCTACGTCATGCCGGGCGTCGACGCGGAAGGGGTCGAGGATCTCGTCGGGGAGGCCGAGCGGCTGGCCGCCCGCAGCGACACCGTGCTGCTCTTCCTCGGACTGCCGGCACAGGACGAGTCGGAGGGCTTCGACCGCGACCACATCGACCTGCCCGAAGCACAGGTGCATCTCCTGGAGCGCGTCGTCGCGGCCAACCCGCGGACCGTCGTGGTCCTGTCCAACGGCGGTGTGGTCCGCACCGCTCCCTGGCACGAGCGGGTGCCGGCCCTCGTCGAGGGCTGGCTCCTCGGCCAGGGCGGCGGCGCGGCGCTCGCATGTGTTCTGTTCGGCTCGGTCAACCCGTCGGGCCGGCTCGCCGAGACGATCCCGCTGCGCCTGGAGGACTCCCCGTCCCATCTGTCCTTCCCCGGCGAGGAGGGACATGTCCGTTACGGGGAGGGCGTGTTCGTCGGCTACCGCGGCTACGACGCACGCCGCAGCGAGGTCGCCTTCCCCTTCGGGCACGGGCTGTCCTACACGACGTTCACGTACTCGGGCCTGACGGTGCTGCCGGGGACCGACGGCTCACGTCTGGACCTGCGGGTACGGGTGACCAACACCGGGCAGCGGGCCGGGCGCGAGGTCGTACAGATCTACAGCCGGGGGCCGGCCGGCAGCCGAGTGGCCCGCCCTGAGCGCGAGTTGCGCGGGTTCGCGTCCGTGGAGCTGGCGCCAGGTGAGGAGGCAGAGGTACGCGTGAGCGTGAACCGGTCCGACCTCGCCCACTACAGCGAGCGCGAGGCGAAGTGGCGTGTGGAGGGCGGTGTCCACCACTTCGAGGCGGCGGCCTCGTCCCGGGACATCAGGCTCACCGTTCCGGTGACGCTCGACGGAGACCCTTCCCAGATTCTGCTGACAGGTCGACACACTCTGGCGGAGTGGCTGGAACACCCTGTTGGGGGACCGCTGTTGGGCGATGCCTTCGCCCGTGGCCGCGCGGCCACGGGCGGGAACGGGGGTGCCCTGGCCGATCCGGTGATGCGTCGCTTCCTCGCGGGAATTCCCCTCGACGTCATCGCCGACTTCCCGCAGAGCAGTGTCGGCCCCGAGGACGTGATCACGCTGTCGGCCAAGGTGGCGGCGGAGGCGGCCGGAGGGGAACCCCGGATGAGGGACCCACGGTGATCGACGGTGAGGCGGCAGCCGGCTGGGAGCCGGTGCTCGACGCGTTCGCCGAGGCCCAGGCGCGGGACCCCGGTTCGGCGCAGCTCTCGGTCTACCGGCGCGGGCGTCTGGTCGTGGATGCCTGGACGGCCGTCGGACCGGCCGGTACCCGTCCCTTCGGGCCGGAGTCGGTGGGCGTGCTGATGTCCGTGACCAAGGGCTTGGCGGCGGTCTGCGTCCAGATGCTCAGCCAGAACGGCGAGCTCGATGTCGCAGACCCCGTCTCCCGCTACTGGCCGGAGTTCGCACGCAACGGCAAGGCCGGGACGACGGTCGCCGATCTCCTCACCCACAGCGCGGGGCTGCCGGCCTTCACCGGTGACCCGGCCGATGCCGCCGCCGTCGATCTGCTCGACTGGGACGGGTGCGTGGCCCGGCTCGCGGACGCGCGGCCGGTGTGGCGGCCCGGCAGCGCCTTCCACTACCACCCGCTCACCTACGGCCACTTGGTCGGCGAGGTGGTGCGCAGGGTCACCGGCAGCACCGTCGGGGCGTTCTTCGCCGCCGAGGTCGCCGGCCCGCTGGGACTCGACCTGTGGATCGGGCTGCCACCGCACGAGGAGCACAGGTTCGTGCAGCAGCACCATCCCGGATCGCCGCCCACGCCCGAAGAGATCACCGCGGCCCTGCGCTCCGTCGGCCTCACACCGGACGACCGGCTCGCCCGCTCGATCCTGGCGTCCATGGCCGAACTCACCGCCGTCACCACCGCGTTGCGCTCCCGGCAGGGCCGTGCCGCCGAGATCCCCGCGGCAGGCGGCATCGGCAACGCGCGCGGCCTGGCCCGGCTCTACGCGGCACTCATCGGCCACGTCGACGGTGTGCGGCTGCTGTCGCCGCTCACGGTGGAGCGGGCACGGGCACCCCGCACCGACCATCTGCCCGCGCCCGCGCCGCTGCGCCGCCCCGCGCACACGCACCCCGCGCGCTTCGGCCTCGGCTTCGAACTCCCGCGCCCCGGACTGCCGATGCTCGGCGAGGGCTCCTTCGGCCACGCCGGAGCGGGCGGCCGCCTGGGCATGGCGCACCCGGAGAGCGGCCTGGCCGTGGGCTACACCTGCACGGAGATGACGTGGGACGGATCCCGGGGCCCCGACCCGCGCTGGAGTCCGTGGACCCGGGCCATCCACCGGGCCGCGGGCCTGGCCGCAGGCTCGTGGTGAACGGCTGAGGCCACGCGCCGACGCACAGAGGGCCGGAGACGGTGCACCGCCTCCGGCCCTCTTCACATCTCGCGGCGCTGAACCGTTACGCCTTGTCCGGCTCCGTCTCCAGCAGGCTCATCACGTCGTCGATGGGCTGCTCCATGTCGGTGGACCGGTCGATCAGCCACTGCAGCTGGATTCCGTCGGCCAGGGCGAGGAACAGGACCGCGAGCCGCTCCGGCGGAATGTCCGAGCGGAGCGTGCCCTCGTCCATCCGCCTGCGCAGATAGTCCGCCGTGCGCTCGCGCATCGTCGGATAGCGCTCGGCGAAGAGGGCGTGCGCCGGATGCCCGGGATCGCTCGCGGCCGCCGCCATGGACACGAACAGTTCCACGAGTCCGGGCGTGCTCGCGCCCTCCCGGATGATCTCTCGGTAGCTCTTCGGGTCCGCCCGCTCCGCGTGCCGGACCCGCGCCTCCTCGTCACGCATCCGCAGGACCTGCGTCAGCAGGTCCTCCTTCGAGTCGAAGTAGTGCATGAGACCGGGCAGGCTCAGGTTGCACTTGGCCGCCACCTTCCGCAGCGACGTGCCGCGGTATCCCTCGCTGGCGAAGATCTCCAGTGCCGCGTGCAGGATTTCGGCGCGCTTCGCCTCGCCCTTCTCGTACGGGCCCCGTTTTGCCATGTCAGCCAGCCTAGCGTGCGCTGAGCGCGGCGGCCGGGGCGTGCGGGATGCGGCCCGAGCGGGCGAGCGCGCCGAGCCGGCGGGCCGACTCCTTGGGGGTGCGGGCGAAGGTGTCCGGGTCGACCGCGATCAGCCCGAACGTCGGCCGGAAGGTGCCCCATTCGTAGTTGTCGAGGGCGCTCCAGTGGAGGTACCCGCGTACGTCGATGCCGTCGGCCATGACCGCCGCGAGGCTCTCCAGAGCGCGGGTGGTGTAGTCGATGCGGCGCTCGTCGTCGCCGGTCGCGATGCCGTTCTCCGTGACCATGACGGGTACGCCGGGGCCGACCACGTCGACGGTGTGCCGCACGGCCTCACCCAGCGCCTCGGGGTACCACTCCCAGCCGGTCAGCGTCGTCTCGGCGCCCTGGGGGACGGGCAGCGGCCCGTCCACGCCGATGAGGTGGCGCGTGTAGGCCTGCACGCCGATCCAGTCGTCGCCACGCGCGGCCTCCAGGAACACGTCCTCACGCGGGAACGCGTAGGCCGCCGCGACGTCCTCGGCACCCGGTTCGGCCTGGTACACCTGGTTGGCGACGGTCCAGCCGACCTGCAGCCCCAGACCGGCTTCGTGCAGGACCTCGGTCGCGGCGTGGTGGGCGCGGATGAGGGCCTGGGTGACGTCCGTGGCCGGCTCGACGGAGGCGAAGCCCGCCGCGGCGCCCGCGTCGCCCGCGCCCTTTTCGGCGGCGCGCCGGTACAGGGCGGTCATCAGGGCCACCATGTTGGGCTCGTTGATCGTGGCCACGTACTTCACCCCGGCCCGCAGGACCTCGAGCGCCGTCCGGGTGTACTGCGCGAACACGTCCGCGGAGTCCGGCGCCGCCCAGCCGCCGCGCGCGTGGAACCACTGGGGACAGGTGAAGTGGTGCAGGGTCACGACCGGGGTGAGACCGCGCTCGATCGCCCCGCGGACCATGTCCCGGTAGTGCGCGAGGGCGGCGCGCGAGACGCGCCCCTGCACCGGCTCGATGCGCGCCCACTCGATGCTGAACCGGTAGGAGTTGAAGCCGAGTTCACGCAGGAGATCCATGTCCTCGGGCCAGCGGTGAAAACTGTCGGCGGCGTCCCCGCTCGGCTCGCTCACGAAGGTGTCCGGCCGGTTCTCGAAGGCCCACCAGTCGCTCCCCGTGTTGTTGCCCTCGACCTGGTGGGCGGAGGTGGCCGCACCCATCAGGAAGCCATCCGGCAGGACGAGTTCGGACTGCGCTGAGGACGTCATACGGCCACCCCTGAAAAGCGTTCGTTGATCGGTTTTCGTGTTAGCGTACAGGTGGGGCTGGTCGGAGAGGAAGTGGCGCCGGGACGAACGCGCAGCCCGGCCGGCCCGATCGCCCGGGGGCGCTGTATCGCCGTACCTGACGATCCGGCGACCGGACCCCGGGCGTACCGAGCCGCCGGTGGAGGACTGTA
This sequence comes from Streptomyces sp. CB01635, assembly GCF_002803065.1. Classification (GTDB taxonomy): domain Bacteria; phylum Actinomycetota; class Actinomycetes; order Streptomycetales; family Streptomycetaceae; genus Streptomyces. Next base: position 86,892 of record NZ_NNBL01000009.1, on the reverse strand, counting down.
TGAACGCCGTCATCCCCAGCCCGACCGAGCAAGCCGCCCAGGGCGGCGCCGGTTCACTTGCGGCCGCAGGGCCCTGGCGCATCCGGGCCGACCGCTCCTTGAGCGAGGTCGCGGACACCGTACGGGCGCTGCTGGCACCGCACCTCGGCATGCGGCTCCTGCCCGAAGGCGACCCGCAGGACCACGGCAGCGAGATCGTCCTGACGCTCGATGCGACCGGTGTTCCGCTCGGCACGACCGTCGGCGTCGCACCGACCGGGACCGCGGAGCCGGCCGACGAGGCCTACGCCCTGACGGCCGGGGCCGACGGCATCACCTGCCGGTCACGCACGCCCGAAGGTGTCTTCCGCGCGGCGACCAGCGCGGCCCAACTGCTCCTGACGACACCGCCCGACGGCACGATCGAAGCCCTGCAGCTGCGGGACGCGCCCCACTACGCGTGGCGCGGCCTGATGATCGACCCCGCGCGGAGCTTCATCACTCCGGACGAGGTGCGCCGGGTCATCGATCTCGCCGCGCTCTACAAGCTGAACGTGCTGCACCTGCACCTCACCGACAACGAGGGCTGGCGCATCGAAGTGCCGTCGCTCCCCGCGCTGACGGCCGGTCAGGCCGCCTCCGGACCGGCGGCCTTCTACTCGGCGGACGAGTACCGGGATCTCCAGTCGTACGCGGCGCGGCACTTCGTCACGATCGTCCCCGAGATCGACCTTCCGGGGCACTGCGCCGCCCTGCGGGCCGCACTGCCGGACCTCCCGCCCGCGCCCGCCCCCGAAGGGCTGGCGGACCGCTTCCCCTTCGTGCCCCCGCTCGACCTCGCCGACGCGGCCACGCACACCGCGGTGTCCGCCGTTCTCGCCGACGTGTGCGCCCTCACGGACGGCCCGTTCGTGCACATCGGGTGCGACGAAGCGGTGGGCATCATGGAGGACGCGTTCCACGTCGCGGTGGACGAACTGCGAAGCATCACAAGGAAGTTGGGCAAGCGACCGGTGGCGTGGCAGGAGTCGTCCCGGGCCGGCGCCGGACCTCAGGACATCGCACAGTTCTGGGTCGACGTGCCGATGATGGATCTGCCCGGCTCCGCCGAGGAACTCGCCGCCCGGCCCGAACTGACCGCGTCCGGCATGACGATGGAGATCGCCGCGGCGCTCAAGTCCTTCTTCGCCCCGTCCGACCACGACGTCGAGCGCGTCCTCGCGGGCGGCGGCCGACTGCTGCTCTCCCCGCAGTCCCACCTGTACCTCGACCGGCGTTACGCACCCGAGGTGACGCCTCCCGGCCAGGCGGAGGTCGCCGCTCGCCTCGGCTTCCCCCACTACCGCCCGCGCGACGTCCGGCACACGGCTTCCTGGGACCCCGCCTCGCACGGCATCCCCGACGAGTCCGTCGCGGGTGTCGAGGCGACCCTGTTCGGCGAGACCCTGCAGGGCATCGACGACCTCACGACGCTGCTCCTGCCGCGGCTCGGCTCGGTCGCCGAGACGGCCTGGTCGGGCCGGCCTCCTCTGTGGGCCGAGTACCGCGAGCGCATCGCCCGGCACGCGCTGCTCTGGCGCGATCGCGGGCTCGTCCACTTCGCCGCCGATGACGTGCCCTGGGCGTGATCGCGCATAACAGGGGGCGCCTCCACCGCGGACTGCGGTGGAGGCGCCCCTTTGCTGTCTGAACTGTCCCAACCGTCTGAACTATCCGGCTGCCGTTCGGTTCAGGACTTGGCGGGCGTGTAGTTGTAGATCGAGGGCACGGCCATCCCGGACTGCGGCACGACCTTCACGTCCTTGCTCGACACCAGCAGGAAGGACGCCCGGTAGAAGGGGGCGAACCAGCCCTCCTCGACCAAGTGCTTGTTGAGCGCGCGCGACGCGTCGTCACCGGCCTTGGTACCACTGGCCACCTGGACCTGCGGAAGCAGCTTCTTCACGGTCGGGTCGCTGGTGGCGAAGGGGTTGAACGCCCCCGGCACCACGAGGTCGTTCATGGTCACCCAGTCGATGGAGGACTGGCCGATGTTCATGACCATGCCGGAGTAGGCCTTCTCCCGGAAGATCTTCTGCAGGGCGGTGGCGCCGTCGAGCTGGTCCCACTTGACCTTGACGCCCACGGCCTTGAAGTCGGCCTCGATCGACGACGCCAAGGCGTCGTTGACGATGGCGGACATACGCGGCAGCTTCAGTGTGAAGCCCTGCGCGTAACCGGCCTGCGCGAGCAGCTTCTTGGCCTTGGCGGGGTCGTGGGGGTAATAGGAGTCCAGGCTCTTGTCGTACGCCTTCGTCTCGGGACCGAAGACCTGGTCCGTGATCTCGCCACGGCCGCCGCGGATCTTCTCGAGCATCGTCTCGCGGTCCAGGGCGTAGTTGAGCGCCTGCCGCACCCTCGCGTCCTTCAGCTGCGGTGTCCGCACGCCCCCGCGGTCGAAGAGCAGAAGCCCCTGGAAGTCGAAACTGTGCTTGGACTTGGTGAGGTTCGTGTCGGGCTCGATGGACGCCTGCTGATTGGCGTCCTGGAGGACAGCGCTGTCGAGCTGGCCCGTCTTGAGGCCGTTGACGACGGCCGTCTCGTTGTCGAAGACGCTGATCGTCAGGGTCTTGTACGGGAGTTCCTCGCCCCAGTAGTCCTTCTTGCGGTCGAAGACGTACTTGGAGCCGATCGCCGTCTTGGCCTTGTCGAGGGTGTAGGGGCCGGTTCCGACCGGCTTCGTCTTGAGGGAGCCGCCGGCCAGCTTCTTCGGGCTCGCCATCAGGCCGGCCGCGTCGCTCAGGTAGAAGAGCATTCCCGGGTCAGGGCTCGTCAGCTCCAGCGTGACGTGCGTCGCGTCGGCCACCTTGACGTTCTTGAGCGCGGCGAGGTACTTGGCCCCGCCGCCTCCGCCGCCCTTGAAGTGCTCCAGGTTGGCCTTGACCGCCTGGGCGTCGAAGGCGGTCCCGTCGCTGAACTTCACTCCCTGCCGCAGGGTGAGCGAGAGCTGCGTGCGGCTCTTGTCGTACGTCCACTTCGTGGCGAGCATCGGCTTGTACGTGCCGTCGGGGGCCCGCTTGATGAGGGTGTCGTAGACCGCCTGGAAGTACGGCAGGGCGCTGCCGAGCGCGGTCGCCGGGTCCAGGCTCTGGGTGTTCGTGAGTGTGGCGATGTCGAGTTCCGCCGTGCCGGCTGTGGCGGAACCGCCGTCCGTGCCACAGCCCGTGAGTACCAGGGACAGAGCCGTGGCACCAGCCGTCAATGCCCCTATGCGGGCGGAAATCCTCATGCGGTTCTCTCCGTCTGGAGGGCCGGGCGGCAGACGTCTCCCGGCAAGGTGTCATGCGGCAGCCGGACGGCACGCTCTACCGCCAGGCTCTTCAGCGCTCGAAAACCATATTGTGATCGGTTTCTGAACGTCAATGCGCCAACCGAAGAACGTCAACGCGCCAAGCGGCGAAGCAGTGGCAAGCCCGTCTCGCGTCGCGGCCGCCCGAAGCCCACCCCTTGCAACCAAAAACCATTCACTGTATGGTTTTGGTGATCGGGTGAGGCGAAGGAGCGCCACGCATGTCACGCAGGGGGCCGAATTCGGCAACGCCTTCGTGCAGCACCCCGACTGCTCGCCGCAGGTCGAAGCGGTCGCCCGGGTTGACCTGTTCGCGGCCGTAGGAGAAGTGCGGGTCCTCGCCGTCCAGTTGCGGCCCGCCGCCGGGGAAGTGCTTGGCCATCGCCGAGACCGACTCCTTCCCCGACTTCTCTCCCTGCAGGCCGCGGACGTAGGCGGCCCCGAGCCGGGCCGTCAGGCCGGAGTCTTCGCCGAAGGTGTGCGCCTGCCGCGCCCAGCGGGGCTCGGCGGCCAGGTCGATCTGCGGGTGCAGGGCGCCGCGGATGCCGACCGCCACGTCCGCGCGACGGGTGAGATCGGCGAACCGCTCCACCAGCTCCTCCGACCCGATGGCGGCCAGGCCCAGCGGCTCGGGCCACTGCGCGAAGGGGCCCTGCCATCAGTGCGGTCGCCGGATTGTCGGTGAAGGAGTGCCGCGGGTCGCTGGAGATGGTGAACGGGATGCCCAGCGGCCGCGCGAGCGCCGCCTCCTGCACGGCGTTGTACCACTGCGCGATCGCGAGGGCGGTCAAGGCGAACATGATGTTGGCGTGGCTGATGTGCCGCTCGAACAGCTCCTGCATGCTCGGCTGGTCGAACGGCCCGCGGTCCTCGAAGTCCCCGAAGGCCCTGACGATCCCCCTGAGGGGATCGTTTCCATCCCGATGCCCGGGCTCGACATCAAGGTCCCGTTGCTGGGGGGGGTACGAGCACCCACGACGGGTCAGTAGGAGACCTCGCAAGGCCTCTTGCCCGTCTACGAGTGGCGGGAGCGTACGGAGCTCCCGGGATAGGTGCCCCGTTCGGAGCGTGGCGGGAAGGGAGAAGGCCGCCCTCCCCTTTGCGCCCTGGTCGAGGGCCGGTTCGTAAGGTTTGACACCGGGTGCAGGCCAGGTGTCTGCCGCTGTCCGGGAAACGATCAGCGCGCGGACGGGAAAGCAACATCTGATGTGGCGAGACGGTGCTGACCAAACCCACTCGTGAACACCCGCCAGTAGCACGCGCGCGGAGTTCGACCACCTACGCGCGAGTGTGACCATGACCGAAATCCCAACGACCCAGATCGCCGGCACCCACTCGGGCGGGCGGTGGTCTGCGGGGTGGGTGAGCGCTGGGGATCACACCACGATGCACCGTGAGGGCGACCAAGTTCACCGAAACTCTGACGACGACGACAAGTCGGCATTCACCGACACGCCAGACGTGGTCTGGCCATGGCCTTGTTCCGCGACGAGGCGGAGCACGCGCTCCCGCTCATGGCGGCCCCAGGTTTCCTTGGTTGCGAGGATGCCGACGAGCCCGATCACGGCCGCGCCGAGGTAGAGCAGGGCCGCGCCTGGCCAACCGAAGGCCCCTACCAGGGCGGCCGCGAGCAGTGGGGCGAAGCCGCCGATGGCCGCGGCGATTTGGTAGCCGAGCGAGGCTCCCGAGGTACGGGTCGCGGTGCGGAACTGCTCGGTGAGCAGAGAGCCCTGGGTTCCTGTGAGTGATGCGTGGATGAGGCCGATTCCGATGATGAATACCGTCACTACGAGGGCGGGTCGGGCGGAGTTGGTGAGCAGATACATCGGGAAGGCGAAGAGGATCGCCGCGACGCAGGCAGCGATATATATCGGGCGGCGTCCGATGCGGTCCGTGAGTGCGCCGGCGAGAAAGGTGACTGCAATGGCGAGAAGGCTGGCGGCGGTGATGGCGCCCAGAGCGACGGGCCTGAGATCGGGGTGGCGTTCGGTGATGTAGCTGAGAAGGTAGGTGGCGGTCGAGTAGTAGGCAAAGGATTCGACGACGCGCAAGGCTATGACGCGCAGGATGCCCTGCCAGTCGTCAGCCAGGGTGGCCCGGAGCGGGTTCTTCTTGGTCTCGCCGCTGGCCTGGGCTTCCTGGAATTCAGGGGATTCGGAGAGCCGGGAGCGAACGATCAGCGCGACGATCACGAGGATGGCGCTGAGCAGGAAGGGGGTCCTCCACTGCCAGTTGCCGTCGAGGGTGTCGCTCCACGCGAACACACCGCTGGCCAGGGCTATGCCCAGCGGGTTGCCTGACTGGGGTATCGCGGCAAACATGCCCCGGCGGTGCCACGGTGCGTGTTCGTAGGCCATGGTGATCGCTCCGCCCCATTCGGCTCCGAACGCGAGGCCCTGGATCATGCGGATGGCCACGAGCAGGATCGGTGCGAGCACACCGACTTGTTCGTAAGTGGGCAGCGCGCCGATGAGGAACGTTGCCGCGCCCATGACGGTCATCGCTGCGACGAGGACGGGTTTACGGCCGAACTTGTCGGCGAAGTAGCCGCCGATGGCGCCGCCCAGCGGGCGCATGACGAAGCCGACAGCGAGAGTCGCGAAGGAGAGAAGAGTGCCGACGAACCGGTCGCTCCCGGGAAAGAAGACCGCTCCGAAGTAGAGCGCGGAGGCCGTGCCGTACGCGATGAAGTCGTAGTTCTCGACGCTGGTGCCGAAGGCAGCAGCGATCGCTGTCTTGAAGCGGTCCTTGGAACCCAGCGCGCTTTGTCGTCCGGCGGGGGTACTGGTGGACATGAGGTTCTCCTTGATCGGTCGCCGGATCGTTGCCGGCGCCTACGCAGCGAGGAGGATGGGGGGCCGCACGAGGGCAGGCCGGTCCATTGAGTGAGTGTTTTCGGGCATGCCGAGGAGCCGCCCGGCGTAGTCGTCCGTGGGTAGGGCGAGTTCGGTGTCAGCGAAAGAGCGGGTGCACTTGCTTGGGGGGGGTGAGTGGTTGGTCAGGGGGCCGAGGTGAGGGCGTCGAGCGCGTTGAGTTTTGAGACGCGACGGCGGGTGTCTTCGTCGTCGTCGAAGACGGCCCCGAGGAACTCACGGATGATGTCGGGCACGAGTGCGTGCGGGACGAGCCAGGCCCCCATCGCGATGGTGTTGGCGTCGTCGTGCTCGACTGCCTGGTGGGCGGAGTAGGGCTCGTGGGCGAGGCCGCAGCGGATGCCGGGGAGTTTGTTGGCGGCCATGACAGCGCCCTGGCCGGTGCCGCATACGAGCACGGCCCGATCGGCGGAACCGGAGAGCACAACTTCGCAGGTGGTGCGGGTGATGTCCGGGAAGTCGACGGGGTCGCAGCTGTGGGTGCCGCAGTCGATCACCTCGTGGCCGAGAGCCTCAATGGCTTCGTGGACAGCGGCCTTGAGCGCATATCCTGCGTGGTCTGCGCCGAGGGCGACCTGCATCGTTGGTCCTTTCAAGATGGGTGCACTGTCTTCCGCCTGATGGGTGATGGGCGTTGCAGTACTGGGGCGTGTGTACCGGCGACAAGCACGACTGTCTTGCGGGGCATTGCCTGCTCGGCCGCGGGCGCCATCAGGGTGCACACCCATTCGCTTCGGAGGGGTGCTCTCCGCCCGGCCGACTGCGTGTCGGCCGATCGGGCTGCGACAGATTGGCTGGGACGAGGCGAGGGGCTGAGGTAGTCACTGCCTTCGTGACGGCGGCGCCGAGGGCGATTCGGATCCTCATCGGATGTCCTGCACGGACCGGTCGACGAAGGTGGTGGGAATACGTTGTCCGGGTGCGGTGCGGTCTGCGATGAGGTCGACGAGCCCACGTACGCCGAGCCGGCCGATCGACGAAGCGTCGTTGCGGACCGCGCTGATGGGCGGCGAGGTGAACTCGAACCAGTCCAGGTCGTCAAAGGAGACGACCTCGATGCGGGCTGCCTGCTCTGCGCCGAGCCGCTCGCGTAGCGCGCGCACGGCTCCCAGGGTCGTCTGGCCGTTCGCACCGAACGCGGCGGTGAACGTGACCTCGCGGTCGAGGATGCGGCACATGGCCTCTGCCGCACCGCCGGCCAGGAAGTCACCGGCGTCGAGCAGCCTGTCGTCGGTACTGATGCCGTGCGCCTGGCGCCCGGCGAGGTAGGCGGCGCGGCGCTCGGCTCCAGTCGAGAGCGTGTCAGGGCCGCCGATGAACGCGACGTCGTGATGCCCCCGGCGCTGCAGCCAGGCGAGTACCTGCTGGACGCCTTGAGCGTTGTCGGTGCCGTACAGCGGGGCGTCGACGCCCTCGATCGTGCGATTGAGGAACACGAGCGGCAGCCCGGACGCGAGCGTGGCCGCGACCTGCGGCGAGACGGTGCCCTGCGGCGAGAACAACAGGCCGTCGATGCGTTGGGCGGCGAAGGTGCGAAGGTAGGCGTCGGCCTGCTCCGCGTCCTCGTTCGCATTGGCCAGCAGCACGGTGTAGCCGTGGTGGCGTGCCTCCTGTTCGGCGGCGTGGGCCAGTTCGGAGAAGAACGGGTTGCGGATGTCCGAGACGAGCAGTCCCAGTACGTCGGTTCGGGCCCGCCGCAGGGAACGGGCGGGTCCGTTGGCGATGTATCCGAGCTCCGCTGCGGCGGCGAGCACGCGGGACCGTGAGTCGGCCGAGGTCTGGCTGCTGCCGCTGAGTACCCGGGATGCGGTACCGAGTGCGACCCCGGCCCGTGCCGCGACGTCCTTGATCGTGGCCAACCGCCCCACCTCCTTGTGGAAACGTTTCCATGAACGGAACAAAACTAAGATCGCACATCGACCGTGAGATGAGCAAGGCTCCAAAAGGAAACGCAGGAGCGCAGGACCGGTGCCGAAACGCCAGACGGCCGGGCGTACTTCACCGCTGCGTGCAGGCTCCGTGGCAGAGGATGTGCGCCTCGCCGTCCGTGCGATGCTCGGCTCGGCGAGTCCGGCGGAGCAACTGCACGCTGCCGGCATCGACGCCGAGTCGATCGCGGCGTCGGCGCGGCTGCCGCTCGAGACGGCCGTGGTGCGCTGACCGAAAGACACCGGCATGACCAGCAGCCGGCTGCGGGGGTACTACGTCGCGCGGTGTGTCAGCCGGACGGTTGGTCGGCGCGGAGCTGGAGGTCGTCCGCCTGCTCACCGGCTCACCTTGCACTCAGTCGGCTGGCGCCTGCACCGTCCGTCCACGCGACGCCCGGTGGCCGGCAGGTTCTGGGTCCACGCAGCCGACGGACAGGGCCGACTGACTGATCCCGCGCTGTGGGTGCCGGAAAGTAGGTCCATGCAGGTCATGCAGCATGTCGGTACTCGCGGAGGACGCCGCCGAGGCGGTCGTGTCGGCGTATGCGGAGACTGGGGATTCGCTCGGGTTCGAGCGGTTGGGGGAGAGGGTGGAGCGGAGCGGTGGTCTGGAGCGATCGGTGGGTGCGGTGCTCGTTGTCATGGAGCTCGTAGGCGCGTAGGGCGTGGCGTAGGTGCTGCTGGTTCCAGATGAGGGTGCGGTCGAGGAGTTCGCGGCGGAGGGTGCGCACCCAGCGTTCCGTGATCGAGTTCATGCGGGGTTTGCGTGCGCCGGTGAAGGCGGTGCGGATGCCGGCGTCGGCGAGGATCTCGTCGATGAGGGCGGGGTACTTGGCATCGCGGTCGCGGATGAGGAACTTCCCGCGGATGCCTGCACCTTGACAGTCCATCACGAGGTTCCTGATTGTCTGGGTGACCCGGTCGGCTGTGGGGTGCGCCGTGGTGTGGAGGGTCCGGAGCCGGCGTGTGGTGTGTTCGGTGGCGGCGAGGGTGCACGGCTGCTATCCGGTCAGGGTGATGGTCTCGATGAGGCCCATGGCGAGGAGTGCGTCGGCTTGGGAGCGGGGGAAGGCGGCCCAGGTGAGTGTGGTCTGCTGTGGTGAGGCGCCAGCGGGTCAACGCGCCTTCGTGGACCAGCAGTTCTACGTCGGGGGCGATGGCGATCCGGGCGTCGGGCTGCCTGGCGAGCAGGTCGGGGGCGCGCAGGCGCACCAACTCGGCGCCGTCCGGGCGCAGCGGAACACGGTCGCCTGGGGTAGTTCGAACTCCGACGGCGCGTTGGCCCGCAGCCCGGCCGGCACGCTCGGCGGCTGTGCTGCCGCGCCGAGTCCCGCCTCGTAAGGAGCGGACCGGAGCGGGAGGAAGAACGCAGCGCTGCAGAGCCCCCGACGGTCCTTGTCGAACTGGAGAAAGTCGTTCTCCGACCACAGCCACTGAATGCTGCCGAAGGTGTCAGCCAGCTGCTTCTCGCGCGTCCGCATATCCGGCGACGATCAGTTGTTGGCCGGGAAGGTCGAAACGCGGGCTGAACCGCAACGGACGCCCCGTCGTCTCGACACTGACCGTGCCGCCGACCGAGAACGTCACCATGGTTGTCGCCTATCGGATCTGCTGGGCGGCCGGCCTGGTGCCGCCCCGGGAACTCGGGACGTTCCCGTTCACGATGTCGTCGTGGGTCACCGGGCTTCCGGGGTCGTCGGCCGAGCCACCATGATGCCGGGTATCCGCGCTTGGTGAGGTGGCGGTCACGTCCGAGGCGGGGCGAGTAGCGCTCGTACGCCTTGACTGGTGAGGATCAGACCGTCGTGGTGGCCGGGATCGATGAGGAGCGCCAGATCTTCGTCGGTGGGCCAGTTGGCTGCCAGTAGCCCGAGTTGTACCGGGTGACTCACGAGAATGTCGGGGAGCGCCTGGCCCATTCGCTCTGCTGACGTGAAGACGGGGACGGCCCGCAGGTGTGGTGGGTCGTCGATCAGGGGGAGGGTCAGCCGGCCGTCTTCCGGGTGGTCGTGAGTATCGGGCTCAGTCGGTTCAGGAACGAGAATGTCGCAGGCGGCCAGCGTGTCCAGCGCGGTCCGGTCGTCGGGGGTTTGGTGGAGGTCGCGTAGGGCGTCCTGGGCGACGGTCGCGAACAGTTCCTTGGGGATGCTGTCGTCGCACATCGTTTTGTCCCCTCGTGGCTCCGGCTGGACCGCCCGGAGTGGGATCGCCGGGTGGGAGACTGCCGTCCGCTTTCCAGTACCCAGGAGTGATCCGGCTATGCGGCATCTGAGTGTGCGGCGATGAGCACAGGCCGTCATGTCGGCGAAAGACAGCCGTGTGTGCTCCTTGCGGCGCCTCACCGGCCAACAGGTCGAAGGCCCGGGCCGTGGCCTGCCGCATATCGGCCTGCGGCCCGCCGCTACGATCCGAAACGGGACGAGTGTCCTGGCGGCCCCAGATGCACGCCCTCCAGCCGTGGCCGTAGCCGCGACGCCCACCGGCCAGCTCTCACCGGAACGAGGACGTGAGGACCCGGTGTGTGCCCCAGATGCGTATGGCCGCCTTGTGGGTGGCGGTGGAAGTTCAGCCGTCGAGTCGCGAGGGGAGCCATGATCGTCAGTTTCGGTAGGACAGGGGTCTGCGCAGCCAGCGCGAACACCGCTGCCTGCCTGACCATCGGTTTGTCCGTTGCGTCATGGGTGACGTCGATGAAGGCGGAACCGATGGGCATTGATCGGGCGGACCGGTAGGGGATCTACGTCGCCACGTGGCCAGCGACATGGTTCGGCCTCGGGCGGGTTCTGACCACGTACGAGTGCGCCGTATACGGGGACACTCAGTCCGTCGCTCGGTCGGCACCCGGGCCGTGTGCCGTTCGGAAACTCATCGCTACTGCTCGGAGACGGTCTGGCGCGGCATCACTGTCTGCTGGAACCCTGTTCGGGTGAGCGTTCCACCGGTCTACCAGGTGGCGCGGAAGCTGCTCGCAGTCCCGGCGGTGCTGCTGGGCCGGGACATGGCCAAGGACGCGGAATTGCTGGTGCTGCGGCACGAGAGCGAGGTGCTGGGCAGGCAGCTGACGAAGCCGGTGCGCTACGAGCCGGCGGGATCGGCTGTGGTCGGCTCGACGACGGTCTGGGAGATCCTCACCGCAGCGGGCATTGATCCAGCTCCACGCCGCAGCGGCCCGACGTGGCGCGAGTTCCTGACCGCGCAGGCCGAAGGCATCATCGCCTGCGACTTCGTCCACATCGACCTGGTCGATGCCGCTGCGAACGACGCGAACCGTCGTCCACCTGTGTGTCACCGCCTCCCGTCGTCGAGTCGCGCAGCTACGTGTTCCCAAGGGGCAGCTTCGACAACGCCGTCGGAATCACGTGACTGGGCCAAAGCGGAGCGAACACAAGAGGCGTCATGGACAGGGTGTGGTTGTACAAGAGTCGTCGCAAGCCGGGATGGGGGCGGCCAAGCCCCTGCCAGGGCGGCCCGACAGCCTCCGCTGACGTTCAGTCGGGCATAGAGGGCAGCACTGTGGGCCGGAGTCGGCCGCTGCGGCAGGATCAAGAACTTCTCAGCGTGCGTCCTGGGCGAAGGCGGCTTCCGCAGCACGGGCACGCAGGTTCTCCAGGGTGGCCGCCTGGCTGTCGGCCCGCTCCAGGAGGCTGTGCAGTTGGCGGGTCAGGTTTTCAGTGGTGTCGGGGAGTATGGCCAGGCCTCGCCACAGACACGCTTTGCCTTCCACTCCCAGTTGCAGGGATTCCAGCTCGACCAGGGTGTTCAGTCGGGTGCGGCCCAGTGCGCTGCCGTGGGGCATGAGGCGGGCGAGTTTCTCGCCGAGCCAGCCGGCACCGATCTTGTAGTGCTTCACCGGGACGGCCAGCTCGGACATGATGTCCAGGAGGGCGGAACGGTCCTGGTCGATCTCTTGAGCCAGATCTTCCAGCGTCTCGCCGAGCGCGTGCGGCGCCGAGCGCTCGGCCTCGGCCAGGTGGCGGCAGAGCGCCACGCCGGCCGTGGCCCCGGCCAGGTGGTCATTGAGGTACAGAGCCAGCAGCGTCTCCCCGTCCTGTTGACCGTGTTCTTGCGTCGTCGTGGATTTGGCGAGGTCCTTCACGGCTTCTCCTCTCGTGCCCCGGTCGGGACATGCCAGGGCGTGGCCCGGGGCTTACACGGCGCGGTGCCCCGGTGCCCATCTTCCGATCCGCGGGCCGTCGGCGCCTGCCCGAAGCCGCGGAGAAACCCTCCCGGTGCCGCCGGCATGGCCGGGCTGCCTCTATGGGACCGGGGTCAGGGTGGCGTGTCCCGCTCGGACATACGATTCGATGCCGTGAGCTGTGGTGATGTCGTCTGGTCGGGCGGCCCGCTGGTACTTCTTGATCAGCCCTCCGAGGGTGGATCTGCTCGAATGGCACGGACCGGTCGCCGACGGTGATCTCGCTGCGCCCCGTCCGTGAAACGCCCCGTCATCGAAATTCGTCGAAGAGCCGAGGAATCCGTAGACACCCGGCGGGAGCCGAACCTAACCTCACCGAGGCCGCCCAGGGACGAGCGGCCCCACGCACCGTGTCGAACGATTTCGACGAGCCGACCCGAGCGGCCACACGACAGCGGCGGACCCCGGCGAAGAGTCAGGCAGTACCTCATGGTTGCGATCACGGATGTGGCCCGGCAGGCGGGCGTCGCCGTCAGCACGGTCTCGTACGTGATCAGCGGCAAGCGCCCCATCTCGGCGCCCACCCGCCGCAAGGTCCTCGACGCGATGAACCGGCTCGGCTACCGGCCGCCCTCCTCCGCGCGCTCGCGCACCATCGGGCTCGCGGTGCGCGTTGACGACGGGGCGCACCGGCCGCTGCTCGCCGAGTTCATGCTCACGGCGAGCGTGGCCGCCCGCCGGCACGCCTGCAACGTGCTGCTCCTGACCGACCACGAGGAGCACGGCGTCCTGGACGCCGCCCTCCTCGACGGGCTGATCCTCATGGACATCGGCATCGTCGACCCCCGCCTCGACGTGATCCGCGCACTGCCCGTGCCGACCGTCCTGATCGGGCTGCCCCGCGAACCCGCGGGCCTGGCCTGTGTCGACCTCGACTTCCGGGCCGCCGGAGCACTGTGCGTCGATCACCTCGCCGACCTGGGGCACCGCGAAGTGGTGCTGCTCGGCGCGCCCGAGGCGGCGTACGCCAGACACGCCGGTTTCGCGGTGCGTACCGTGGCGGGCGCCGCGGAACGGTCTGCCGCGCGCGGAGTGCGGCTCACCCACAGGACCGTCGCGGGGGACTGGGACAGCGTGGCGGGCACCCTCGCCCGGGTCCTGGCCGAACGCCCGCGCACCACCGCCCTCATCGTCCAGAACGAGGCCGCGACGCCCCATCTCGCCCCGCTGCTGCGCGGCATGGGCCGCGCCGTGCCCGAGGATCTGTCCGTGGTGGCGCTCGGTTCGGACGTCGTCGCCACCGCGGGCACCCCCGCACTGACCTCGGTCGCCGTGCCCGCCGCCGCGCTCACCGAACGCGCCGTGGACCTCCTCGTCGCCCGGCTCGACGGTGCCACGGCGCCGGGCCGCCGACCGGTTTTGCTGGAGCCCCGGTTGTCCGTCCGGGCCTCGACCACCGCGCCACCGGCGGCTACCGTCTGGTGGACGACCGTGAACGCGACTGAGCCGCGACGCCGCT
>NZ_NNBL01000009.1:0-73108 GCF_002803065.1 Streptomyces sp. CB01635 | reverse complement strand
CCTCGACCACCGCGCCACCGGGCCCCGCCTGATCTTCCCCGCAGCCCCCTGCCCACCCCCGTGCCCCTCGGCAGTACCCCCTGCCCGCACGCAAGAGCCGCCCCCACCCCGTCTCCCCGAAGGACCTCATGCATCCCCGCCCCCGCGCAGCCGTCGCCGCCTGCGCCGCCCTCGCTCTGAGCGCGGTGCTCGGCGGCTGCGGACTGATCACCGCCGACACCCCGGCGAACACCCTCACCGTCGCCGACTACTACACCGCCGAACCCGGCAACACCGCCCTCACCAGCATCCTGGACACGTGTGCCGCCGACACCGGCGTCGACGTCGTGCGCGAGGTCATGCCGCGCGCCCAGCTCGTACCGAAGCTCCTCCGCGACGGAGCCGCCAGGACCCTGCCCGACCTGATCCTCAGCGACAATCCCGACCTGCCCAAACTCGCCTCCACCGGCGCCCTGTTGCCGCTCGACGGGCGGCTCGACACCGACGGCTTCTACGACAGCGTTCTCGCGGCGGGCACCTACAAGGGGACGTTGTACGGCGTCGCGCCCGGCGTCAACGGGCTCGCCCTCTTCTACGACAAGGCCGCCTTCCGTGAGGCCGGACTCGAGCCGCCCACCGACTGGAAACAATTGCGGGCAGCGGCAAGCGAATTGACGCGGGGGCACCGCTACGGGCTCGCGCTCTCCGCCGTCGGAACCGAGGAAGGGTCCTGGCAGTACGAGCCGTTCCTGTGGGGCGCGGGCGCCGACCTCGACGACCTGGACTCGCCGCGGTCCGTGTCGGCGCTGTCCTACTGGACGTCCCTGTTCGCCGACGGGTCGGTGTCCAAGTCGGCGCTCAACTGGCAGCAGTCCGACGTCGCCGAGCAGTTCATCGGCCACCACGCCGCGATGATGGTCAACGGCTCCTGGCAGCTTGCCGCCCTCGACGCCGTCAAGGGCCTGGACTACGGCGTCGTACCGCTGCCGGGGAAGGTGAGCGGCACCTCTCCCGTCACCCCGCTCGGCGGCGAGACCTGGGCCGTCCCCAAGGGCGACAAGCAGGACAAGGCCGTCGAGCTGCTCGACTGCGTGCTCGGCCGCGACAACATGCTGCGCTGGGCGAGCCTGCGCGCCGACGTGCCCGCCGACCCGGCGGTCGCCGCGAAACTGGTGAAGCGGCAGCCCGACCTCGCCCCGTTCCTCGCGAGTGTGCCCGGCGCCCGCTCGCGCACCGCCGAGCTCGGCACCGGCTACCCCACGGTCTCGCAGGCCCTGTACACGGCCCTGCAGGAGGCGGCGACAGGCCGCCGCACCCCCGCCGACGCCCTTGCCGCCGCGCAGCGGGCCGCCGCCACCTCCGACGACAACTGATGGGGCGCCGACCATGACCACACTCCTCGACCGGCCCGCCACCGCGGCCGCCGCCCGGCCACCCGCGCCGTGCCCGGCGGCCCGCCGCGCACGGCTCGTCCGGCTCAGCTTCTGGGTCCCCGCCGTGCTCTACCTGGCCGTCTTCTTCGGCTACCCGATCGCCGCCAACGTCGTCATGTCCTTCCAGGACTACACGGTCACGTCCTTCTACCGAGGCGGGGCGCCCTTCAACGGCGTCGCGAACTACACGCACGTCCTCGGCGACGACCTGTTCTCCGGCACGCTGTGGAACACGGTCGTCTTCACCGTCGCCTCGCTCGTCTTCCAGTTCGCCATCGGCTTGGGCCTGGCAGTGTTCTTCCGCCGGCACTTCCCGCTGAGCGGTGTCCTGCGCGCCCTTCTCCTGCTGCCGTGGCTGCTGCCGCTCCTGGTCTCCGGCACCGTCTTCCGCTGGCTGCTCGACCAGGACTACGGCGTCGTCAACCAGGTCCTGATGAATCTGCACCTGATCTCCGACCCGGTGCCCTGGCTGGTCAGCCCCGACTACGCGATGACGGCCGTCGTCCTCGCCAACGTCTGGATCGGCATCCCCTTCAACATGGTGATCCTGTACGGCGGACTGCAGTCCATCCCGCCCCAGCTGTACGAGGCCGCGTCCCTCGACGGCGCCGGTGCCTGGCACAAGTTCCGGCACGTCACCTGGCCACTGCTGCGCCCCACCACCTCGGTGGTGCTGATGCTGGGCCTCATCTACACCATCAAGGCGTTCGACGTCGTCATGGTGCTCACCCAGGGCGGGCCCGCGGGCGCCACGCAGCTGCTGTCGACGTGGTCGTACCAACTGTCGTTCACCGAGCTGCACTTCGGTCAGGGCGCCGCCGTCGGCAACGTCCTCATCGTCATCGCCACCCTCTGCGCCCTCGTGTACCTGCGGGCCGTGCGCGCCGAGCAGTCCGAGAACGAGAGGTAGACGACCACCATGTCCGCTCCCGCCCCTTCCTCGGGCGTCCCCACCGTGCGCAGGTGGGCCACCACCGTGCTCGCGCTGCTCATCGTCGCGGTCTTCCTCTTCCCGCTGTACTGGATGCTCAACGCCTCGCTCCAGCCCGCGCAGGCACTGCTGTCCATCCCGCCGAAGTGGATCCCGACCGACCCCACCCTCGACGGCTACCGCGCCGCCTTCGACACCCAGGGCCGGCACCTGCTGATCAGCCTGTTCGTCGCCTGCGGCGTCGTCGTGCTGACGCTGCTCCTGGCGACGCCCCTGGCCTGGGCCCTCGCCAGGTTCCGCCTGCGGTACGCCGCCCCGCTGATGTTCGTGCTCCTGATCGTCCAGATGCTGCCGGGCATCGTGAAGGCCAACTCGCTGTTCACCCTGTACAGCCACCTCGGGCTACTGAACAACACCATCGGCCTCATGCTCGCCCAGTCCACCCTCGCCGTCCCGTTCGCCGCGGTACTGCTCCGCTCCCAACTGCGCGACATCCCGGCCGAGATCATCGAGGCCGCCGCGCTCGACGGCGCCGGAACGTGGCGCACCTTCCTGCGCATCGTCGTCCCGCTGTCCCGCAACGGGCTCATCACCGCGGGCCTGTTCGCGTTCCTGTTCTCCTGGGCCGACTTCCTCTTCGCCATCAGCCTCACCTCCCGCGACGCCGTCACGCCCGTCACCGTCGGCATCTACCGCTTCATCGGCGCCAACGCCACCGACTGGAACGCCCTGATGGCCTCCGCCGTCCTCGCGTCGGTACCCGCCGCGATCCTCCTGATCGTCGCCCAGCGCTATATCGCCGTCGGCATCACGGGCGGCTCGGTCAAGGACTGAGCCTTACCTCCCGTCTCCCCCTTTCCACCCCGTACTGGAGCAATGAACGTGACCACCTTCCGGGAACACGACGGCGGCCTCGAATGGCGCGGCGAGCACGAAGTGCTGCGCATCGAACCCTGGGGAGCCGACTCCCTGCGCGTTCGCGCGGCCCTCGGCCGGCTGCGCGACGACATCCCCGGCGCCCTCCTCGACCGCGACGACACCACCGGGCCGGCCGCCACGATCACGGTCCCGGACCTCACCGGCCTCCGGGTCTTCAAGAACGGCCTCGGCTCGCCCACCGACCCCGTGCCCCCGGCCCGCATCACCCAGGGCAACATCACCGCCGAACTCACCCTCGACGGCCTGATCCGCTTCGTGCGCACCGCCGACGGCACCGAACTCCTCGCCGAACGCCCGGCCCACTTCTGGTGGCCCGGCAGCCGGGTGCACACCCCGGTGGGTCATGGCTACCGGCGTCTGGAGCAGAACTTCCAGGCGTACGAAGGCGAACGCCTCTACGGTCTCGGCCAGCGCCAGCACGGCCTCCTCGACCAGAAGGGCACGGTGACCGACCTCGTCCAGCGCAACACCGAGGTCACCATCCCGTTCGCGCTCTCCAACCGCGGCTACGGCCTGCTGTGGAACAGCCCCGCCGTCGGCCGCGTCGAACTCGCCGTCACCGGCACCCGCTGGGTCGCCGACAGCGCCCGCCAGATCGACTACTGGATCACCGCCGGCGACCGCCCCGCCGACATCCTGCGCTCCTACGCCGACGCCACCGGACACGCCCCCGAACTCCCCTCCTGGGCCAGCGGGTTCTGGCAGTGCAAGCTGCGCTACCGCACCCAGGAGGAACTCCTCACCGTCGCCCGCGAACACCGGCGGCGCGGCCTGCCGCTCTCCGTGATCGTCGCGGACTTCTTCCACTGGACCCGGCTCGGCGACTGGCGCTTCGACCCCGCCGAGTGGCCCGACCCGGCCGCCATGGTCGAGGAGCTGGACGAGATGGGCGTCAAGCTGATGGTCTCCGTCTGGCCCTCCGTCAACCGCTCCTCCGAGCACTACGACGCCCTCGAGCGCGGCGGCATGCTCGCCGCCAACGAGTACGGCACCGCGGCCCACGCCACCTGGGTCGACAAGGGCGCCGACCACCGCGTGATGGTGTCCTTCTACGACCCGACCAACCCCGACACCCGCGCCTTCGTCTGGGACAAGGTCCGCGAGAACTACCAGTCCCTCGGCATCAACCTGTGGTGGCTGGACGCCTGTGAACCCGAGATGAAGCCCGGCCACCCGGCCAACCTGCGCCTGCATGCGGGTCACGGCGCCGAGGTCGCCAACCTGTACCCGCGAGAGAACGCCCGCATCTTCCACGAGGGCATGGCGGCCTCCGGCAACACCGACGGCATGTCATTCTCGCGCTCCGCGTGGGCGGGCAGCCAGCGCTACGGCACCGCCGTCTGGTCCGGCGACATCGGCACCGACTTCACCGCGCTGCGGCAGCAGATCGCCGCCGGCCTCAACATCGGCATCTCCGGCATCCCCTGGTGGACCACCGACATCGGCGGCTTCCATGGCGGCGACCCCGACGACCCGGCCTTCCGCGAGGTGCTGATCCGCTGGTTCCAGTTCGGGGCGCTCTGCCCGATCTTCCGCCTCCACGGCTTCCGCCTGCCCTGGCTGCCGCTGGGCGGCGAGATGACCGGCGGCCCCAACGAGGTCTGGTCGTACGGCGATCAGGCCTACCGTATCCTCGGCGACTACCTCGCCCTACGCGAACGCATCCGCCCCTACATCGACGAGCAGATGCGCACCGCGTCCCGCGAGGGCCTGCCGCCGATGCGAGCTCTGTTCCTGGAGTTCCCTGACGACGACGCCTGCTGGACGGTCGCCGACTCGTACCTGCTCGGGCCCGACCTGCTGGTCGCCCCGGTCACCACCGCGGGCGCAACGACGCGCGAGGTGTACCTCCCGGCGGGCGCGCGCTGGACGTGCGCCTGGACCGGCGCCGACTTCGAGGGCGGGGCCCGGGTGACGGTGGACGCTCCGCTGGAGCGGATACCGCTGTTCCTGCGGGACGGGACGCGGCTACCGGTCTCGGCCTGAACATCCCCGGCCCTCCGCGTGGCCGCGGCCGAACAGCGGGATCCGGTCGGTGCACTCCTCCCGCGCTGAGCGTATGAATCGTCACCGCTCCGCATCTCGCACCGGCCGCCAAGGCGACGGGAGCCGGCCTGTATGCGTTCACGGGGCCGCGGTGACCTCGTCGGCTTCCGCCGAGTGTTCCGCGCGGGACGAGGTGACCACCTCCGAGCGTCGGGTACCCCGGTCCATGAGGCCTCCCGTGAAGGCGAGGCCCAGGCCGGCCAGGGCGAGAGCCGCCCCGACCAGGTTGGGCGAGGCCCAGCCCCAGCCCGCCGAGATGGCCAGGCCGCCGAGCCAGGCACCGCCCGCGTTGGCGAGGTTGAATGCGGAGTGGTTGGAGGCGGCCGCCATCGTCGGAGCGTTCTGCGCCTTGGCCATGAGCAACATCTGGACGGGCGTGGTGATGAGAGAACCCATGGCACCGATGAAGGCGATCGTCACCAGCGCGGGCACGGTGCTGTTGACGGTGAAATAGAACGTCACCAGCGCCGCGGCCAGCAGAGCGAGCCCCGCGTACAGCGTCGGCCTCAGGGCACGGTCCGTGAGCGGGCCTGCGATCACCGTGCCGAGCGTCATGCCGACGCCGTAGAGCGCGAGGACCAGCGTGGTGGAGGAGTCGGAGATGCCCGTCACGTTCGTGAGCATGGGCACCAGGTAGCTGTAGACGGCGAAGAACCCGCCGAACCCGACGACAGCCGTGGCCAGGCCGATCGCGACCTGCCTGTTGCCCATCGCCCGCAGCTCGTGCCGGATGCCGGACTGCCGGCCACGTGGCTGGTGGGGAACGAAGAGGGCCAGGGAGGCGAGGGCGACGATGCCGATGACGGCGACTGCCCAGTAGGCGGACCGCCAGCCCAGGTGCTGCCCGAGGGCCGTACTCGCCGGCACTCCGACGATGTTCGCAATGGTGAGCCCGAGGAACATCTTCGACACGGCACGTGCGGCCCGTTCGGGTGCGACCAGCCGGGAAGCGACGACGGCGCCCACACCGAACAGCGCTCCGTGCGGCAGACCTGCCAGAAAGCGCGCGGCGAAGAGCAGTCCGAAGCTGGGAGCGAGCGCGGACGCGATGTTGCCGACCACGAACAGTCCGGACAGGAGCAGCAGCAGCCGCTTGTGGGTAACGCGCGCGCCGATGCCCGTCAGCACGGGGGCGCCGACGACGACACCGAGCGCGTAGGCCGAGACGAGGTTGCCGGCATGCGGCACGGATACGTCGATGCCGTCAGCGATCTGGGGCAGCAGCCCCATCGTGGCGAATTCGGTCGTGCCGATGCCGAACGCGACAACAGCAAGGGCCAGCAGGGCCAGCGGCATGGTGCAGGAGACCTTTCGAAGACAGTGGTCCATGAGCGGATGGGTGTGGATGGGACCGGGAAGGTCTCCGACCAGGTGGTCTGTCACGCTGGGCGCCCTGGCCCGGCGCCACCTTGGAGCAGGTTGGACAGGGGTAAGCCCACAAGGCTCAGCAGTGCGGGGGACCCGCGCATTCCAAGATCGACCAGAACGTGTCGGTGACCTCCGTCACCCGTTGTCGCCCGTCCTGTTGTGTACTGCTGCCGCCCGTCGCCCTTTGGTCGGCACTCCCTCCCGCGAGGGAGTGCGTGTGCAGGGGGCTGTCGTTTGGGGGTCGGGCCAGCGGTGGCACTCGCCGTTGCTCGGGGCGGTCCGCTCGGCCGATGCCGGGTGTTACTCCGGCGTGCACCCCGTGCAGGGTGGATGCGATGACGGCGTCCAGTCCGTGCTCGGAGTGGTGCGGGGGCGACGGGTCACTGCTCCTGATCCCTGGCCCCCTCGTAGACAGCCGCGTCTCAAGATCCCTTGAGACGCGGCTTTTACATGCCAACCGCAAGGTGCATGGTTGGTGCGCCTCTCCGTCGGCAGGTCGGCGAGTAACTGGAGCGACTCGCAGCCGCCTGTCTAGGAGGCGCTTGCCGCGGCGCGGGCCGGGCGATCCCCGTGCCGTGTTGTGCGCGGGTGGCGCCGAGGACGGCGAGTCCGCTGTGCACTCGGCGATATCCCCAGGAGGGATTTTTGTGGGCCAGGCGCAGGACGAGAAGGCGGATGGAGCGCACGGTGCGGGGGCGCCTTGCCTTCTCCGGCTGGCAGGTCTGGGTGTGCTGCCGGTGCATCAGGTTGCGGTGCCGGCGCAGCACGTGTCCGGGTGGACGAGCAGCGGCAGCCGGTGGGGGCTGGGCGGGGAGTGGGGTCAGCAGCGCGGCGAGGAAGGTCCGCTCCTCGGGCCGAGACGTCGGCTTGTCGGTGCCGAGATGGCGTTCCAGGAGGGTGATCTGGTGGTGTAGCGCCAGGACCTCGATGTCTTTGTCATGGTCGCTCATGGGCAGCATCCGCAGCGCGGCGACGGCGTGGGTGACGGCCGGGTAGGCGAAGCGGATCAGCACGAGGGGCGATCATGCCGTGTTCTGGGAGTAGTTCCGCGAGCGGGGTGACCTGCACGGACGAAGTTTTCGGCAGGCGCACTGCTCCACCACCTCCCAGGGGAGAAGCCGCGGGGCGTCCGGCTGCTGGTACGCCCGAACACGCTTTTGCGCCGGCACCGGGCCCCGCTCAACTGTCGCTGCGTTCCCGTGCGTTCAGAGGGTGGGCTTGTCGAACTGGTCGAGGAGTGCTTCGGTGAGTGTGTCGCTCATTGGGGCAGCAGCACCGTCGTGCAGCGATTGTTCGGCCCAGATGACCTTGCCGTCAGGCGTGTACCGCGTGCCCCATCGCTGGGCGAACTGCGCCACCAGGAACAGCCCACGGCCGCCCTCATCCGTGGTCGCTGCCCTCCGCACATGTGGCGACGTGCTGGATCCGTCCGACACCTCGCAGATCAGGCTGCGGCAGTGCAGCAGCCGCACCCTGATGGGCGGCGAGCCGTACCGGATCGCATTGGTGATCAGCTCGCTGAGGATGAGTTCCGTGGTGAACCCGATGTCTCCCAGCCCCCACGCCTGCAGTTGCGCCCCGCACTCCGCACGGACCGGGGCGACCGCCGCCGGATCGGGCGGCACCTCCCAGTGCGCCACCCTCGACGGCTCGAGCAACCGGGTGCGTGCCACCAGCAGCGCGATGTCATCGGCCGGGTGCGCCGGCAGCATCGCGTCGATCGCTGCCTGACACGTCTCATCCGGAGTCCGACCCGCCCCCTCCAGCGCCTGGTGCAGCAGGGCCAGTCCGGTGTCGATGTCCCGGTCGCGGTTCACGATCAGCCCGTCGGTGTACAGCACAAGTCGTGAGCCCTCGGGCAGGCGCAGCTCGGTGGTTTCGAAGGGGTGGCCGCCCAGGCCGAGAGGAGGCGAAGCGGGCACTTCCGGAGAGGTGACGGTCCCGTCCGGATCCACCACCGCCGGGCCCGGGTGCCCTGCTCGCGCCGTCGTGCAGACTCTCGTGGCCGGGTCGTAGATCGCGTACAGGCAGGTCGCCCCGGTGACCGCTTCGCTTTGCCGGCCCTGCGGGCCGTCGTCGGTGCTCTCGTCGCTGTCGATGCGGGTGACCAGTTCGTCCAGGTGCCCGAGCAGTTCGTCCGGCGGCAGGTCCAGGGCGGAGAAGTTCTGTACCGCAGTGCGCAGCCGCCCCATCGTCGCCGCCGCGTGCAGTCCGTGCCCGACCACGTCACCGACCACCAGCGCTACCCGGGCGCCCGGCAGCGGGATGACGTCGAACCAGTCCCCGCCCACCCCGGCTTCGGCCGGCAGATACCGCCAGGCCACCTCCAGCGCGTCCTGTTCCGGTACCCCCTGCGGCAGCAGACTTCGCTGCAGTGTCACTGCCATCGTGTGCTCGCGTGTGAAGCGGCGGGCGTTGTCGATGGCCACCGCCGCCCTCGCCGCCAGCTCCTCAGCGAAGGAGAGGTCTTCTTCCTTGAACGGGGGCGAATCCCCTGTGCGCCAGAAGTTCGTCGTCCCCAGCACCACACCACGCGCCTGGAGCGGCGCCGTCACCAGCGAATGCACCCCGCGCGCCAGGGCCCTACTGGCCCCGTCGGGGTCCTGCTCCCGCCACCCCCAGGCCTGTCGCAGGTCGTCCTCCAGCACCGCCCGCCCTGTCTCCAGGGCCCGCGCCTGCGGAGCCGTCGGCGAGTAGGTGATCAGCTGTCCGACCGGGTAGATCCCCTCCCGTTCCTGATACCCCTCGCTGATTACGGTACGGCGCACATCCGCCGTCCTGGTCGGCTCCTCGCCCCGCTCCACCGACTCCAGCAGATCGACGGTGACGATGTCGGCAAACCGCGGGGTCGCCACATCCGCCAGCTCCTGCGCGGTGCGTACCACGTCCAGCGTGGTACCGATCCGTACTCCCGCGTCGTACAAGAGGGTCAACCGCTCCCGCGCCACCTCCGCCCGTCCGGTGACCACGGCTAGCTCCGTGGTGTCCCGCAACGTCACCACCCAGCCTGCTTGACCGCCGAAAGGGGCAGTGGGTCGCATGTTGACCGCCAGCAATCGGTCCCCCGCGCGATGCACCTCATCTGTGGTCGCCTCGCCCGACGTCAGCAGCCGCGCCGTATCGGCATCCAACTTCAGCTCTGCCACCTGCCGCTGTTCCGCATCCGCCGGTAGCTCCAGCAGCCGCCGCGCCTCGTCGTTGGCCAGCATCAGCCGCCCGTCGGCACCGATGATCAGTACCCCTTCCCGGGCCGCGTGCAGCACCGCGTCATGGTGCTCGTACATCCGCGTCATCTCCGCCGGGCCCAGACCATGCGTCTGCCCACGCAACCTCCTGGCGACCAATGCCGTCCCGAGAGTGGACAAGGCGAGCGCGGCCGCCCCGGCACCGAAAATGATCGGCATTTGCCGTGCCGAAAGGGCGGTCACCTTTCGGACCTTGATCCCGGCGGAAACCAGGCCGACGACCGAGCCGCGGTCATCGGTCACCGGCACCACCGCCTGGATGACCGGCCCGCTGCCCTCGGCCAGGGGCAGCCCGCGGGCCCGCTCGATGGTGGTGCGGCCTTCCAGCGACGGTTTGATGGTGCCAATGAACTTCTTCCCGATCCGCTTCGGGTCGGGGTGCGTATAGCGAATTCCGTTGGTGTCCAGGACAACAATGAAGGTCACCCCAGCCCGCTTCCGGGCCGCTTCGGCACGCGGCTGCAGCACGGCCGTCGGATCCTTGCTGTTCAAGGCCTGGACCGTGCCCGGGGCGTTCGCGAACGCCTCTGCTGCGGTCAGCGACTGGCGCTCGGCCTCGCGCGTACTGGCACGCCCCGCCTGGAGCACCAGGGCCGTCACCGCGGCCGCAACCAGCAGCACCACGATCACGACCTGCATAACGAACACCTGCCCGGCGACGCTGCGCAGATTCAGCAGTGAGCGCAGCCCCGAGCCCGCGGACTCACCATGTCCAGACGCGGGGCCGGTGAAGAGACGGTGCGACTCATGCCGTTTTGGGCTGGAAAATCCCTTCATATTCACTTTCTAGCACTGTTTTCTGTCCCGCTGTGGGGCGCCCAGGTAGGGGTGTGACCGAGGTGTGCCGCGTCAAAGGGACAATGGGATGATCTTGAAGCCTTGAGTGCCCCACCAATTCACTCGTCCTGCGCGTATTTATGGATGAGGCCGCCAAGGCGGTCGTGCCGGATGACATGCGACGGACCATCGGCGGTGAGCGGTTCCGGCGCTCGGGCACCATCGGGACATCGCTGTCCGAGTGATCGGTGAGACCGATGCTCATTGTGGTGGCCGGCGTACTCGTCGACGAGGAGGCGCAAGTGCCGCTTCAGTGGATTCCGATAGGGGATCTCGAAGGGAATGGCTTCCACTCCGGTGATTTTCGCGGCGCTCCTCCTGCGCATTCATTGCTTTTCCGCTCGGCGGACGTCAGGGATGTCCAGTTTCTTGGGAGAACGTCTGCCCGGTGTTTTCGGCAGCGGCGAGTCGTCGTCCGTGCGCCAGGCCAGGGCCGGCGGAACGCGTCCTCGATCTCCTGGCAGACCACGATTTCGCGTGGCACGGAGCGGATGGAGTCCGGGAGGGGGCGGCGTTGCCGAGGCCGGTGGCAATCAGGGTCAACGGCTCGTCATCCGGTCTGCCGGTGTCGGCGGCCCCCCTGCTGTCCTGCTCGGGCGGCCTGTTCGACGGTGTGACCGAGGGCGAAGATCCCACCTGCAGCGATGACTTTACGAGTCCCGCAGGACCCCACCATCGTGCGAATGGCTTCGTGGTCCGTTAAGGCTCGGGCACCAACACGGCTCGCCCCCGCATTGCGCCTTCCCTCAGCCGATGGAAGGCCGTCTGTGCGGCGGACAGCGGGAACTGCTCCGTCTCGACGTGGAGCGTCCCGGCGCGTGCCAGTGTGACCACCTCGGCGAGTTCGGGCCGAGTGCCCCAGAACGGTAGGGAGAGCCGGAAGCCAGGGGGGAGGAACCCGGGCTTGCGTACGGTCAGTTGACCGCCGCCGCTGCCGACGACCACGAGCTCTCCGCCCGGGCGCAGGATCTCGGTGGCGAGGGCAAGAGTCGCCTTGTTGCCGACGAAATCGAGCACGGCGTCCGCTCCCACGCCTCCGGTGCCGGTCCGAAGTGCTCGACTGGTGTCCGCCCGCATCAGCGTCGAGGCATGCGCACCGGACCGGTGGGCGAGCGCGAGCGCCGCCTCGCGGATGTCGACCGCGAGAACACGACTCGGCGTGGTGGCGCGCAGGATCTGGATGGCCAGGTGGCCGAGCCCGCCGACGCCGATGACCACGGCGGTCGAGCCCTCGCCGAGCGCGTGCCGCACTCCGGCGATGGCGTGGTACGAGGTCAGGCCCGCGTCGGAGAGCGGCGCCGCCTGGTCGGCGGCCAGGTCGCCGATCGGCACCAAGTAGTGGGCGGATGGGACGAGTACGTACTCGGCCATGCCGCCGTCCCGGCCGAGCCCGACCCCGTGCCGGTCGAGGTCGCCGCGCCGGTCGCAGTAGTTGTCCCGGCCCGCGGCGCAGCGGGCGCATCGACCGCAGCCCCACGGGCCGTAGACCACGACGCGTTCGCCCGGCGTCGGGCCGTCGGTGTCGGGGCCGAGGGCCTCGACGTGTCCGGCGACC
This sequence comes from Streptomyces sp. CB01635, assembly GCF_002803065.1. GTDB lineage: Bacteria > Actinomycetota > Actinomycetes > Streptomycetales > Streptomycetaceae > Streptomyces. The sequence goes on along the minus strand of NZ_NNBL01000009.1, from coordinate 60,775 downwards.
TCGTGGCCGAGGGTGAACGGTGGCTTGTAGGGAAGCGCGCCGGCCGCCGCGTCGACGACGTGCACATCGGACTGGCAGAGCCCTGCGGCCTCCACCCGCACCAGCACCTCGGTGGCGCGGGGGACCGGGCGCTCGACGTCCACGAACGCCGGTCCCCGTCCCCAACCCGTCAGCCGTACTGCCTTCATGGTCACCGTCCCGGCTCTTGTCAGATCGACAGCGGTGACGGTAACAGAGACGAAGTCAGTTCAGTATCGGGGATGCCCGCAGGGGCAGAGGGAGCATCAGGATGAGCAGCGACACACGGCAGAGCCGGGACACACGGCAGAGCCGGGACGCACAGCAGGGCCGGGACCCGCGGCAGGGCCCCGATGCGCAACAGGGCGGGTTCGCGGGCAAGGTCGCGATGGTGACGGGGGCCGGCTCCGGTATGGGCGCGGCCGTCGCCCGGCAGCTCGCCGCCGAGGGGGCCCGGGCCGTGGTCCTCGCCGACGTGAACAGCGAGAACGCCGGCACCGTCGCCAAGGGGCTCTCCGTCGGCAGGGCGGTAGCCCTCGATGTGGCGGACGCTCCGGCGGTCGACGCGGCCGTCGCGGACATCGTGCGGGAACACGGGCGTCTCGACGTCGTGGTGCACGCGGCGGGCGTCGATGACCCCGAGGCCAAGGAACTGATCGCGGACGCGCTGGTGGACGGGCGTCCGGCCGAGGTGACCGACCGCCTCACCGACGCGGCCTGGGGACGCGTCATGCGGATCAATCTGGACGGAACCTTCCATGTGCTGCGTGCCGCGGTGCGTGTCATGCGGCCGCGGAAGGCGGGCGCGATCGTCGTCATCGGCTCCTCGTCGGCCTTCGACACCCCCGTCGGCTACCCCCACTACGCCGCCTCCAAGGCGGGGGTCCACGCGCTGACGCAGGCCGTGGCCAAGGAGGTCGTCGCCTCTGGGATCAGGGTGAACGTGGTCGCGCCCGGCCCGACGGAGACCGGCATGGCGGCGCGCACTCCGGCGGTGCTGCGCAGTGGTTTCGCCGATCCGCGGGTGCGCCCGTACGCGACCCCCGAGGAGATCGCCGACATCGCCCTGTTCCTCGCGGGGGACGCGGCGGCGAATCTGGTCGGCGCGGTGTTGCTCGCCAACGGCGGCCGTTTCACGGTCTGAGCCGAATCCGTCCGCGCACAGGTCTTGCCCGCCCGGGACTCGATGCTTACCGTTCAGGAGGCAAGTTCATGAATTGAGTTCAGTTTGTCAATCGCCCGGGCGACGCTGAAGCTCCCGGAGCACGGGTGCTCGGGCACGAGGAGACGGTCGACGTGGATCAGTTCCTGCTCATCCTGGTGAGCGGTCTCGCCAGCGGTGCGGTGTACGGCCTGATGGGCCTCGGGCTGGTGATCATCTATCGGGCGACGGACGTGGTGAACTTCGCGCTCGCCAGCCTCGCGACCGTCGGGCTCTACGCGGCACTGACGCTGTACGAGAAGGGTCTGCCACTTCTCGTGACCGCCGTGGTCGCGATCGTCGTCACCGCCGGGGTCGGCCTGGTCGCCCGGGAGACGGTGATCCGGCCACTGGCGCAGGGGGAGCTGCTCTCGGCCCTGGTCATGACCATGGGCGTCTCGCTCATCGCGGAGAGCGTCATCAGTACCGTCTGGGACGACCAGCCACGGCTCTTCCCGAGCCTGGTGGAGGGGTCCGTCTCGATCGGCGGCTCGGCGATTCCGAGGCAGAGCCTGCTGACCATCGGCGTGGCGGCCGTGGCGATGGCGCTGGTGGCGTATCTCTTCGGGCGGACGACCATCGGCTCCGCCATGCGGGCAGTCGCCGAGTCCGCCGACACCGCGCAGATCCTCGGCCTCGGCTCGCAGCGCATCGCGCGGATCGCCTGGGCGCTCGGGCTCGGCCTCGGCGCGCTCGCCGCGTTCCTCTACGCGCCCCGGGCGGGACTGGTGCCGACCGTGCTCAGCGCGCCGCTCTTCCGCGCCTTCGCCGGGATCTTCCTCGGCGGGCTGACAAGCATGTACGGGGCCGTGATCGGCGGGCTGACGGTCGGCGTGCTCGACAACCTCGCCGCGGGCTATGTCTCGGCCGGCTACCGCGACACGTTTGTGTTCTCGTTCACCATCCTCGTGCTGCTGATCCGCCCTCAGGGGCTGTTCGGCGTACGCACGTTCCAGCGGGTCTGAGGGAGCGGTCCATGTCTGTCTTCAGTCGCACCAACCTCGCCAAGGCGGCGCTCGGGCCGCTCGCCGCGGCCGTACTCATCCTCGTACTGAACGCCGGGCTCATCCCGCCCTACCAGGCGTACTCCGTAGGACTCGCCGCCGTGTACACGGTCCTCGTCCTCTCGGTCGGCCTGCTGGCAGGGTGGGCCGGCATCTGGTCGATCGCCCATCCCGCGTTCTTCGCCCTGGGCGCCTACTTCGCCGCGTACGGCAGCACGCACGGCTGGTCGCTGGAGGCCGTCGTTCTCGGGGCCGCCGGATGCGCCGCGGTGTTCGGGGCGTTCCTGGGCGGCGCGGGCGCGCGGTTCTCGATGCTGTACGTGGCCCTGCTCACGCTCGCGTTCACCATGGTGTCGCTGGAGGTGATGGGTCAGTGGGCCAGTGTGACGGGCGGTGACCAGGGCATCCCCATGGAGAAGCTGGACAGCGCCCTCGGTCTCGGCACGGTCGCCAGCGCAGGTTCGCAGGCGCAGTACATCGCCGTGGGAGTGGCCGGGATCGCGCTCGCCGTGGCCGCGCTGGCCCGGCCCAGTGCCCTGCGGATGCGGCTCGTCGCCGCCAAGTCCCACCCGATGGCCGCCCGTTCGATCGGCATCGCGCCGGAGGCCCAGTCGGCGCTGGCCTTCGCCGTCAGCGCCGTGTTCGCCGCGGTGGCGGGCGTCCTGCTGGCCCTGGTCGTCGGATTCGTCAGCCCGGACCCCTTCTCGCTGGCCCTGGCGATCTCGCTGATCGCCGCGTGTGTGCTGGGCGGCCCGGGCACCCTGCTGGGCGCGGTCGTCGGCGGCGCCTATCTGACCTGGGCGCCGACGGCCGCGGAGAGCACCGGGATACCGCAGCCGATCCTTCAGGGGGTCGTGCTCATCGCCGCACTGCTGTTCCTGCCGGGCGGCGTGGTGCTCTTCCTCGGGCGGACGGCACGCCGCCTCGTACGCAAGTCGGACCCGCACCGCCCGACCACCGTAGAGCTGCCGGAAGGGCCCCCGCAGCCGGTGCCCGCCCCCGCGGCCACCGCTCCCGAAGTACTGCGCCTGGACGAGGTGGCCGTCTCCTTCGGCGGGCTCAAGGCACTCGAAGGCGCCTCGATGTCGGTACGGGCGGGCGAGACGCTCGCGATCATCGGCCCCAACGGCGCGGGCAAGACGACCCTCCTGAACGTCCTGTCGGGGCTCGTCGGCGGCGGGCGGGTGGCGGGCAGCGCGCGGTACGGCGGCAAGCCCCTGCTCAAGTCCCGTGCCACCGCCCGCCGTCGGTTCGGCATCGGGCGCACCTTCCAGCACGCCGAGACGTTCCCCGAACTCACGGTCCTGGAGAACGTGCTCTGCACACATCGCCGGGTCACCGCCCGGCACCGGGCCAGAGCCGCCGAGCTGCTGGACCGTGTCGGCCTCGCCCATGTCGCCGACCGCTACCCGGCCGAGCTGCCGTTCGGTCTGCACAAGCGCCTCGACCTTGCCAGGGCGCTGGCCGAGGACCCCGAACTGCTCATCCTGGACGAGCCGTTCGGCGGCCTCGACGCCACCGAACGCACCGTGCTGGCCCGGCAGATCGTGCGGCAGCAGGAACGCGGCACCGCCGTCGTGATCATCGACCATGTCCTCGACGACCTGTTCGCCGTCGCCCACCGGGTGGTCGCCTTCGACTTCGGCCGGCCGATCGGCGAGGGCGAGCCCGGCAAGATCCTCGACGATCCCCGGGTGCGCTCCTCCTACTTGGGCGAGGGCGGCGCCCACGACGAGCTGCCGCCCAGGGACGGCACCGAGCGCGCCGCTGTGCGGCTCGACGCGGTGGACCACGCCTACAGCGGCGTGACCGCCCTGCACGGAGTCGACCTCACCATCGGCCGGGGCAGCGTGGTGGGCGTCGTCGGTGCCAACGGGGCGGGCAAGAGCACGCTGGGCCGGATTCTGCACGGCTCGCTCCCGCCCACCCGCGGCCGGCGCACCGTCGAAGAGGGCCTGCGGACCGCGCTGGTGCCCGAGGGCCGCGCCCTGTTCAAGACACTTTCCCTGCGCGAGAACCTGGAGGTCGCCGCGTACGCAGCGGGCATCAAGGGAGCTGACCTGCGGGCCCGGCTCGCAGAGACCGCCGAGTGGCTGCCGCCGCGGCTGCGCGAGCGGATGGGCGTACTCGCCGGGGGACTGTCCGGCGGTGAACAGCAGGTCCTGGCCATCGCGCGAGCCATGATGGCGCGCCCCGACCTGCTGATCGTCGACGAACCGGCGCTCGGCCTGTCCCCGGCCATGGTCGACGAGGTGTACGCCCGCATCGGCCGCCTCGCCCACGAGGGCATGACGGTCGTCCTCCTCGAGCAGTCGCTCGGCCGGGCCGCGTCCGCCTGCCACGAGGTGGTCGTGCTCCACGAGGGCGCCGTCGCCGTCTGCGGCGAACCCGGTGACCCGGTGTTCCTCACCCGCGCCGAACGGGCCTACTTCGACGGGCCGGACGACGCCGTCGTGCCTGCCACGGGCCGTACCTGAGGGACCGCGTCACCTCACTTGCCCAACGAGCCCACCCCTCGGCCGGAGGAGAGCCACATGCAGACAGAAAGCGTCGACCTGCTGATCATCGGGGCGGGGATGGCGGGCCTGACCGCCGGTGCCCGCGCCGTGCGTGACGGCCTGACCGTCGCGCTCGTCGAGATCGGCGCGGACGTCGGCGGCTCCGCACGCTTCGCGGGCTACGCGTGGACCGCTCCGAGTCACGACGTCATGGAGCAGCACAATCCGCACGGGGACAGCGCGCTCAAGCGCGCCCTCGTGGACCGCTTCGACGACGGCATCTCATGGATCCGCACCCTCGGCGTGGAGGCGAAGGACGCCCAGCCCATCCTCAGCTTCGGCCGCGGGCACCAGTTCGACACCAACCACTACGTCGACGCCTGCCGGCGCCTGATCGTCGAAGGCGGTGGCGAACTCCTGCTGGGGACCGACACCGAACGGCTGGTGGTCGAGGACGGGGTCGTGACCGGAGCTGATCTGCGGACGGCGAACGGCACGCGCAGGCGGGTACGGGCCCGCAACACCCTCCTCGCGACCGGCGGCTTCCAGGGCGACCTCGCCCTGCGCACCGCCCATGTGCACCCCGCGGCCGACCGCATGCAGCTGCGCTCCAACCCCCATAGCCGCGGCGCCGGTTACCGCCTCGCCACGCACGCCGGAGCCACCACCGGCCACGACGACGCCGGCTTCTACGGGCACCTCATCCCCAGCGGCATCCCCTTCGCCGACCCGGCCGACTTCGTCGACATGTCGCTCTACTACAGCGAGCACGCGTTGCTCCTCAATCTGCGGGGCGAACGGTTCGTCGACGAGACGCTGGGCGATCACCTCACCGCGATGGCGCTCCTGGAGCAGCCCGAAGGCCGCGGCCTGCTCATCGCCGACGCGCGGGTGTTCCGCGACTGGATCGTCGGCTCCTACGTCGAGGGCGCCGTCGCTGTCGACAAGTTCGCCCTGGCCAGCAAGCGGGGCGGTCGCGTCGGACTCGCCGAGGACCTCGACGAACTGGCCTTCCTGCCCGAGGAATGGGGCTACGACGCCGAGACCGTCCGCACCGCCGTCCGGCAGTTCAACGAGCACGCCGCGGCGCGCAAGGACCCGGCCCCCGGCCGCGAGCTGGACCACCTGCCGCTGGACGAACCGCCGTACTACGTCATCGAGACGGTCCCGGCCATCACGTTCCCGTTCCACGGCGTGCGCATCGACGACCGGGCCCGCGTCCTGGGCGAGGACGGCCGTCCCATCGGCGGGCTCCTGGCAGCCGGATCGGACACCGGAGGCCTCTGGCACCGCGCCTACGCGGGCGGCATCGCCTCAGCCCTCGTCTTCGGACTGACAGCCGCGGACACCGCCCGCGGGACGACCCACCACTCGTGACCGGACGCAGACGTGTACGCGCAGGAGGCGGCATGACAGCCATCGACCACAAGGCTTTCTTCATCAACGGGTCGTGGAGAGCGGCCGACGGCACGGACCGCTTCGACGTGATCTCCCCGAGGTCGGAGCAGCGCATCGGCAGCGCCCCGGCCGCCTCGAAGGCGGACATCGACGCCGCCGTGGCCGCGGCCCGGCACGCGTTCGACGAAGGGGAGTGGCCCCGGCTCACCCCGGCGGAGCGAGCCGACCATCTCTCCCGCCTCGCGGACGGGATCGAGCGGCGACGGACCGAACTCGCCGAGCTGATCACCGAGGAGCTTGGCTGCACGCTGTTCCTCTCGCATATCTACCAGACGGTGTCGCCCGTCATGAGCCTCAACTACTCCGCCGAGATCGGCCGGAGCCTGCAGACGGCCGAGGTGCGCGTCAGCGATCTGTCGCGGCTCGGGGGCGAGTCGGCGGGCGGCGGCATCATCCCCATGGCCGGGTCCAGCCTGGTGGTCAAGGAACCCGTCGGAGTGGTCGCCTGCTTCCCGGCCTACAACTTCGCGCTTCCGGCGATCGGGCAGAAGGCCGGACCGGCGCTGATCGCGGGCTGCACCGTCGTCGTCAAGGTCACCGAACCCAACCCTCTGGCGCTCTTCGTCGTCGGCGAGATCTGCGAGGAGATCGGTCTGCCGCCCGGCGTCCTCAACATCGTGGCCGCGCGGGCACCGGAGTCGGAGTACCTGGTGCGCCACCCCGGCGTGGACATGGTCAGCTTCACCGGCTCGGTCGACGTCGGCGCCAGGATCGCGGCAGCCTGCGGAGAACTCATCCGGCCGTGCGTCCTTGAACTCGGTGGCAAGTCCGCGGCCATCGTCCTGGAGGACGCGAAGCTGGAGGATGTCCTTCCAGTCCTGGTGGGGGCCAGCGTCGGCACCAACGCCGGCCAGAGCTGCGTCGCCCAGACACGGCTCCTGGTGCCCGAGTCGCAGTACCGGGCCTACGCGGAGGCCCTGGCCGACGCATTCGCCTCGCTCAAGCTCGGCGACCCCATGGACGCCGAAACGGCGGTCGGCCCGCTGGTCACCTCACGCCAGCGTGAGCGGGTCGAGTACTACGTGGACGTGGCGCGCAAGGAGGGGGCGACGATCGCCCACGGCGGCCGCCGGCCTGCGCACCTGAGCCGTGGGTGGTACTACGAGCCGACGCTCGTCACCGACGCGCACAACGGGATGAGGGTGTCGCGCGAGGAGATCTTCGGACCCGTAACCTCGCTCATTCCGCACCGCGGCGAGGACGACGCCGTGCGCATCGCCAACGACAGCGAACTGGGGCTGGCAGGCTCCGTGTTCACCGCCGACACCGCGCACGGGTTCGAGGTCGCCCGGCGCGTGCGCACCGGCACCTTCTCTGTCAACACGTTCGCGGCCGATCTGGGCTCCCCGTTCGGCGGGTTCAAGAAGTCGGGCCTGGGGCGCGAGCACGGCCCGGACGCCGTACAGGAGTACCTGGTGACGAAGACGATCTCGATCGACCCGAGCCGACACCTTCCGGAGTCGGTCACCAGGAACGTTCCCCGCGGAACCGGCCCCGGGGCGCGCTGACCGCCTCCCCACCCCCCCCTCGTCACCGCACCCCGCCACCCGAGCACGATGGAGTTCCCATGCACAGTCGTCACCCCGAAATCGACCCCCAGTCGCTGTCCGAGACCGACGAACAGCGGGAACTGCGCACGGTCCTGAGGGACTTCTTCACCGAGACGAGCGGCCCCGAGGACGTCCGCAAGCAGCTGGCCACCCCACGCGGACACGACGAGGCGCTCTGGGCGCGGCTCGCGGGCGAGATCGGCGTGCACGGCCTTGCCATCCCGGAGGAGTACGGCGGATCGGGGTTCACCTTCGCCGAACTCGCCGTGGCGCTGCAGGAGTCGGGGCGCGCCCTGTACTGCGCGCCACTGCTGCCCACGGTGGTCCTTGCCGCGCACGCCCTGCTGCACAGCGGGGACCGGCAGGCGTGCGCGCGCCATCTGCCGAGGATCGCGGACGGCACGCTCACCGCGACCGTGGCCGGATTCGACGACACCGAGCCCGGCATCGGTGCCGAACACGGCACTTCGGGCTGGGTGTTGCGCGGTGCCGCCGACTTCGTGCTCGACGGGGCCGGTGCGGACCTGATCGTGGTGCGGGCCCAAACCCCCGACGGCGCGCGGCTGTTCTCCTGTGAACCGACCGCGGACACCTGCGTGCGGACACCGCACCGCGTCCTGGACGAGACGCGCCGCCAGGCACGGGTGGAGTTCCGCGGCGCACCCGCCACGCCCGTGGGCAACTCGGGTGAGGTGACAGCGACCCTCGACGCCGGGCGGGCCGCGCTCGCCGCCGAGCAGGTCGGCGGCAGCGGCCACGCGCTGGACGCCACCGTCGAATTCGTCGCGCAGCGCCGGCAGTTCGGGCGCCCCATCGGCTCGTTCCAGGCGGTCAAGCACCGGCTGGCCGACGTGCTGGTCGCCCTTGAGGCGGCCCGCTCGGCATCCTCGTACGCGACCGTCTGCGTGGCCACGGCCTCGCCGCAGCTGCCGGTGGCCGCGAGCGCCGCCGCCGCGGTCTGCTCCGAGACCTTCCGCCTGGCGACGGCCGAGTACGTCCAGCTGCACGGCGGGATCGGCTTCACCTGGGAGCACCCGGCACACCTGTACGTGCGCCGGGCCCGCAGCGGCGAAGCGCTGTTCGGCACGGCGGACCAGAACCGCGCAAGGCTCGCCGAACTCGTCGGGCTCGCCCCCCGATCCGCCGCCTGAGCGGGCAGGGAGACGCCGCATCCCATGACACACCCCACCGATCTCGCCCTCGCCGCGCCGTTCACGCTCGGGGCCCTCACCCTCCGCAACCGCCTTGTCGCCACGGCCCATGCCACCGCGGCGGTCGCCGACGGGGCCCCCACCGAGGCCGACGCGACCTACTGGCGACGCCTCGCCCAAGGCGGTGCCGCCATGGTGATCACCGGCGGCACCGCCGTCGCCCCCGAGTCGACCCTGCCGCAGCGCTATCTGACCGAGGCGTGGCGCCCCGAGATCGAGGACGCGGTACGCCGCCGGGCCGAGGCCATCACCGACGGCGGCGCGGTGGCCATCGCACAACTCGTCCACCTCGGCCGCGAGACCCTGGGCGCCGGCACCTACTACGCGCCGGTCTCCGCCGCCGCCGTCCGCTCGCCCCGCGAGGCGTCCGCGCCGCACGCGCTGAGCACCGAGGAAGTACGCGGCGTCGTCGACGCGTTCCGCATCTCGGCGGCGAACAGCGTGCAGGCCGGCTTCCACGGCGTCGAGCTGCACGCGGGGCACGGCTATCTGCTCGCCCAGTTCCTCTCCGGCGTCAACAACACCCGCGACGACGACTACGGCGACCGCATCGCCCTGCTCGCCCAGGTGATCGACGCGATCCGCACCGAGATCGGCCAACTCCCCATTGGCGTACGGGTATCGGTGGAACCCGGCAAGGACTCCGGACTCGGACTGGACGACCTCGTCGAGCTGCTCCCGCGGCTGATCGCCGCCTCGCCCTTCACGTACGCCAACGTGACGACCGGCGTCCGCAACACCTACGTCCCCGGCATGGCGACCACCCGCCCGCCGCTCCTCGACGCCGTGGCCCGTCTGCGTGCCGCGGTCGCCCTGCCACTGCTGGTCAGCCAGGGGTTCCGGGCGGCGCACGACATCGAGCGGGCGCTGGACGCGGGCGCCGATCTCGTCGGCATGGCACGGCCGTTCATCGCCGACCCCGACTTCGCCCGCAAGATGACAGTCGGCAACGAGCGCTCCATACGCCCCTGCACAGGCTGCAACGAGGGCTGCCGGACCTTCGAGCCCACCGGGTCCTGCTCGGTGAACCCCGAGCTCGGACCACCGGGAGCCGCCGCCCGCCCGGCCGTCCCCCTGCTCCTGACCCGGCGTCCCGGCCACCGGAGCGGGTCCGTGGCCGTCCTGGGCGCGGGGCCCGCCGGCATGGAGTGCGCCATGGCGCTCGCCCGCACCGGCGCCACAGTGGTCGTCTTCGACAGCGCGCGAGAAGTCGGCGGCCAGGCCCGCCTCGCCGCCCTCGCCGCACACCGCCCGGGGTGGCAGAAGCTCGTCGACTTCCAGCGCGACCGGCTCGCCGACCTCGGTGTGCGCGTACGTCTGGGCACGTCCCCGACGGCCGGCGAACTCGCGGAGTACGCCCACATCGTGCTCGCCACCGGCGCCGAGGAGACAACGGTCCCCATGCCGGGCGAGCTGCGGACACTCACCAGCACCGACTTCCTCGGCCGGTACGCCGACGTCGTGCCGCAGGCGCCCAGGGTCGCCGTCCTCGACGACGGCTTCGGCTGGTGGCAGGGCGTCAGCGCCGTCGAGAGCGCCCTCGCAGCCGGCGCCCGCGAGGTCACGCTCATCACGCCCGGCAACGGATTCGCCACGGGCCTGTCGCCGGAGAACCGCACCCAGCTGATGAACCGCCTGACCGGCGCGCCGCTCCGTGTCGTCGCCATGAGCGGCGTGACGTCGACGACCGGGGACGGTGTGCGGCTGCGCCATGTCCTGGACGGCCAGGAGACGGACCTCGCCGCCGACCTCCTGGTGACCGTCGGCGAACGGCGTCCGCGCCGCCCGGACTTCACCCCGGCCGACGGACAGAGTGTCCGCGCCGTCGGCGACTGCGTCGTACCGCGCCGCATCACGCACGCCGTCGCCGAGGGGCGCGCGGCCGCGGAGGCGGTCGCCGCCGGACCGCTGCCGGCCATGCCCTGAGCCGAACGTCCTGGCGGGGCACCGATCAGCGGCGGCCCGCCCGCCTGTTGGTTCCCGACCATTCAAGAAGAGCGAGGTAGCAATGGCACGTCGCATCGTGGTGTGTGGAGGCGGCTCCGCAGGAGGAGTCCTGGCCGCCCGGCTCAGCGAGGATCCCGGCAACTCGGTCACGCTGATCGAGGCGGGTCCCGACTACCGCACGCCGGAGGAGACCGCCCCCGAGATCCTCGACGCCGACAGGATCGGGTTCACGACCCACGACTGGGGCTACACGTCGACCGACGAGGTCGCCGTGGCCGACAGCATCCCGATGTTCGGCAAGGTGGACAAGGAGTCCGTCCCCGTCCTGCGGGGAAAGGTCATCGGCGGCTCCTCGTCCGTCAACGGCGCCAACGCCCTGCGCCCCACCCCAGACGACCTCGCCCGCTGGACCGGCCTCGGCAACGACCGCTGGTCCTGGGACCAGGTCCTGCCGTACCTGAAGAAGCTGGAGGACGACCCGGTCGGCGGTGAACTGCACGGCACCGGCGGCCCCGTGCACATCGAGCGCTTCACCGAAAGCAGCGGGCTGCGCCCGGTCCAGGCCGCGTTCCTGGACGCCTGCGCCCAGGCCGGCCACCGAGTGCACCAGGACATGAACGGCGCCGACCAGCTCGGCGCAGGCCCGCTGCCCCTCAACCGCGCGAACGGAATCCGCCAGAGCTCGGCCCTCGCCTACCTCGGCCCGGCCCGGGGCCGCGCGAATCTCACCGTCCTCGGCGAACGGACCGTGGACCGCGTGGAGTTCACCGAGGGCGCCACGGCCCGTGCCGTGCTCCTCACCGACGGAACCCGGCTGGAGGCCGACCTGGTCGTGCTCGCCGCGGGCTCGATCGGCAGCCCGTCGATCCTGATGCGCTCCGGTGTAGGCCCGCAGCGGATCCTCGAGGAGCTGTCCATACCGGTGGTCCGCGCCCTCGAAGGCGTCGGCCGTAACCTGCGCGACCACCCGATGGTCTACCTCACCTACCAGGCGGACGAGGAGGCCGTCGGTGAACTCACGCCGCCCCTGCAGAGCGTGCTCACCTTCGCCGCGGGCGGCGCCGACAGCGGCGGCGCCGTCGACCTGCACGCCGTCCTGCTGACGATGGAGCCTGGTGAACTCCTGGTGCCGCTCGTCCTCTACCGCCCCTACTCCCTGGGCAGCATGGAGATCGTCTCCCGCGACCCGGACGCCGCACCGCGGATCGGCCTCGGCCTGTTCGAGCACCCCGACGACCTGCGGCGCATCGTGTCCGGCATCCGCCACATGCGGCAGATCATGGAGTCGTCCCCGCTGCGGAAATACATCAAGGCCGAGACCTGGCCGGGCCCCGCGGTGACCACCGACGCCGATCTGGTCCGCGCCGTCCTCCAGGGCAAGAACACCTGCTGCCACGCCGTCGGTACGTGTGCGATGGGCGGCGAGGGGACGTCCACCGCGGTCGTGGACCAGTACGGCAAGGTACACGGCACTCACGGCCTGTACGTCGTGGACGCCTCGATCATGCCGGACATCCCGGCGCTGCCGACCAACACGACGACCATGATGCTGGCCGAGCGCATCGCCGACGACCTGCGCGTGGGCGGCTGACCGCCGGACAACCTGGTACCGCTGTGCACGAGCCGGCCGCTGTCCAGCGGCCGGCTCGTGCTACGTGGTGATGTGTTGTCGTCAGGCGTCGTACGCGTAGAACCCGCGGCCGCTCTTGCGGCCCAGATGCCCCGCGGCCACCATCCGCTGCAGCAGCGGGGGAGCGGCGTACAGGGGCTCCTTGAACTCCTCGTACAGCGACTCGGCGACGGCCTGTGCGGTGTCCAGGCCGATCAGGTCGAGCAGTCGCAGCGGACCCATCGGCTGGGCGCAGCCCAGCTCCATCCCGCGGTCGATGTCCTCGGGACGGGCCGCGCCGGACTCGACCATGCGGATGGCGGCGAGCAGATACGGCACCAGTAGGGCGTTGACCACGAAGCCCGACCGGTCGGGCGCCTGCACGACCTCCTTGCCGAGCCCTTCGGCGGCGAAGTCACGGGCACGGGCCAGGGTGTCGGCGCCGGTGGTGAGGGAGGGGATCACCTCGACGAGCTTCTGTACCGGCACGGGGTTGAAGAAGTGCAGGCCCACCACCTGGGAGGCGCGGCCGGTGGCGACGGCGAGGTCGACGACGGGGAGCGACGAGGTGTTCGTGGCGAGCACGGCCTGCGGGTCGGCCAGCACCTTGTCCAGCTGACGGAAGACCTCGAGTTTCACCTCCCGGTTCTCGGCGACGGCTTCGACCACGAACTGCCGGTCGGACAGGTCCCCCAGGTCGTGCGTGAAGGAGAGCCGGGCGAGCGCCTGGTCGCGATCGGCCTCGGTGAGCTTGCTGCGTCGCAGCCCGCGGTCGAGGGACGCGGTGACGCGGGCGCGGCCGGCGGAGGCCAGCTCGGGGGTCGATTCGGCGACGGTCACGTCGAGGCCACGTAGCGCGGCGACCTCGGCGATGCCGGAGCCCATGAGGCCGCAGCCGACGACGCCGAGGCGGGAGATCGCAGTCATGAAAGTCCTTCCCTGATGGGAGAGTTGAAGAGGGTCGGTGATGTGGAAGGCGTCAGACGTTGCGCCGGTACGCCCCGCCCACCTCGAAGAACGCCTCGGTGATCTGCTGGAGGGAGCAGACCCGCGCGGCGTCCATCAGCACGGCGAAGACGTTCTCCCCGCCGGCCGCGGCCCGCTTGAGGTCGGCCAGCGCGTTCCGGGCCGCGTCCTCGTGGCGGGCCTGGAAGTCCTGGACGCGGGCGAGCTGGGACTGCTTCTCCTGCTCGGTGGCGCGGGCCAGTTCGACGACGGGCGCGCTTTGCCCGTCCTCGGCCCGGGGGTTGCGGAAGGTGTTGACGCCGATGATCGGCAGGGTGCCGTCGTGCTTGCGCTCCTCGTAGAGCAGCGACTCGTCCTGGATCCGACCTCGTTGGTAGCCCGTCTCCATCGCGCCGAGCACCCCGCCCCGCTCGCTGATCCGCTCGAACTCCGTGAGCACCGCCTCCTCCAGGAGGTCGGTGAGCTCGTTGATGATGTACGAGCCCTGCAGCGGGTTCTCGTTCATCGCAAGGCCCCACTCACGGTTGATGATCAGCTGGATGGCGAGTGCCCGGCGCACCGAGTCCTCGGTGGGGGTGGTGACGGCCTCGTCGAAGGCGTTGGTGTGCAGGCTGTTGCAGTTGTCGTAGATCGCGATGAGTGCCTGCAGGGTGGTGCGGATGTCGTTGAAGTCCATCTCTTGGGCGTGCAGGGAGCGGCCGGAGGTCTGCACGTGGTACTTGAGCTTCTGGCTGCGCTCGTTCGCCCCGTACCGGTCGCGCATCGCCACGGCCCAGATGCGGCGGGCCACCCGGCCGAGCACCGAGTACTCCGGGTCCATGCCGTTGGAGAAGAAGAACGACAGGTTCGGCGCGAAGTCGTCGATGTCCATGCCGCGGGCCAGGTACGACTCGACGTACGTGAACCCGTTGGCGAGCGTGAAGGCGAGTTGGCTGATCGGGTTCGCCCCGGCCTCGGCGATGTGGTAGCCGGAGATGGAGACCGAGTAGAAGTTGCGCACGTCCTGAGCGATGAACCACTCCTGGATGTCGCCCATCATGCGCAGGCTGAACTCCGTGGAGAACAGGCAGGTGTTCTGGCCCTGGTCCTCCTTGAGGATGTCGGCCTGTACGGTGCCGCGGACACTGCGCAGGACGTCGGCCCGGATCTCCAGCGCCTGTTCCGGAGTGGGCGTGTGGTCATGTTCTGCGGCGTACGCGCCGAGCCGCTGGTCGATGGCGGTGTTGAGGAAGAACGCGAGGATCGTCGGCGCCGGGCCGTTGATCGTCATCGAGACGGAGGTGGTCGGCGCGACCAGGTCGAACCCGTCGTACAGCGCCTTCATGTCGTCCAGCGTCGCCACCGAGACGCCCGAGGTGCCCACCTTGCCGTAGACGTCGGGGCGCGGATCGGGGTCGCGGCCGTACAGCGTGACGGAGTCGAAGGCCGTGGACAGGCGGGTCGCCTCGCCGCCCTCGGAGAGCAGCTTGAAGCGGCGGTTCGTGCGGAACGGATCGCCCTCGCCCGCGAACATCCGCGCCGGGTCCTCGCCCTCCCGCTTGAAGGGGAACACCCCGGCCGTGAACGGGAACGAGCCCGGCAGGTTCTCCTCCCGCAGAAACCGCAGCAGCTCCCCGTGGTCGGTGTACCGCGGCAGCGCCACCCGGGGTATCCGGCTGCCCGACAGCGACTCGCGCACCAGGCCCGTGCGCAGCTCCCGGCCGCGCACGGTGACCACCAACTCGTCGCCGCTGTAGGCCTGTACGGTTTCCGGCCACCGCTCCAGCGCGCCTCGGGCGTCCTTGTCCAGTCGCTCCCGCGCCTCGCCCAGCAACCGGTCGACGTCGGAGGGCGACGCCCGCGCCACGATCAACTCGTCGCGAACCGCTGTCAGTTGCTGCACCCTGCGGGCCGCATCGGCCTGGTCGCCGGTGTGCGCATGGTACGTACGCACCGTCTCGGCGATGCCGGCCAGATAGCGAGCCCGCGACGGGGGCACAATCTGCGCCGCGCCACTGGAATGGCGGACCGACACCGCGGGCAGTGCGCCGGGACGGACCGGCATGCCTCGCTCGCCGAGGAGGGTGCGCAGGTGCTGGTAGAGCGCGGTGACGCCGTCGTCGTTGAAGGTCGCGGCACTGGTGCCGAAGACCGGCATCTCGTCGGGGCGGGAGCCGAACGCCTCCCGGTTGCGGACGAGTTGACGCCCGACGTCGCGCATCGCGTCCGCCGCGCCCCGCCGCTCGAACTTGTTGATGGCGACGACGTCCGCGAAGTCGAGCATGTCGATCTTCTCGAGCTGCGAGGCCGCGCCGAACTCGGGTGTCATGACGTACAGCGACACATCCGCGTAGGGAACGATCGCCGCGTCACCCTGACCGATGCCGGGCGTCTCGACGACGACCAGGTCGTAGCCGGCCGCCTTGCAGGCGGTGATCGACTCGCCCAGACCTTCGGGGAGTTCGCCGCTGCCCCGGGTTGCCAGCGAGCGGAAGAAGACCCGGTCGCCGTCGAGGGAGTTCATACGGATGCGGTCGCCCAGCAGGGCGCCGCCGCCCCGGCGCCGGGTGGGATCCACGGCGAGGACCGCCACCCGCAGCGCGTCACCCTGATCGGTACGGAGCCTGCGGACGAGCTCGTCGGTGAGCGAGGACTTGCCGGATCCGCCGGTGCCGGTGATGCCGAGCACCGGCACCGGCCGCGCCCCGGCCGCCTTCTCCAGCGCCCGCAGATCCGCGGCGGGCACCGTCCCGGCCGCGGCCCCGGACAGCAGCCGGGCGAGCGCCGGGCGCTCACCGGCCAGCACCCGGCCGATCTCGGCGGGCGCCTCCTCCCACGGTGCGGTGTCGCACTCCTCGATCATCGCCCGGATCATGCCGACGAGACCGAGCCGCTGCCCGTCCTCGGGCGAGAAGATCCGTACGCCCGCCCGCGACAGACGTTCGATCTCCTGCGGCACGATCACGCCGCCGCCCCCGCCGAACACGCGCACCTGCCCGGCGCCGCGCTCCCGCAACGACTCGACGAGGTACTCGAAATACTCGATGTGGCCGCCCTGATAGGAGCTGACGGCCACCCCCTGGACGTCCTCCTCCAGGGCGGCGTCCACGACCTCGCTCACCGAGCGGTTGTGCCCGAGGTGGATCACCTCCGCGCCCTGG
The DNA here is from genome assembly GCF_002803065.1 of Streptomyces sp. CB01635. GTDB lineage: Bacteria > Actinomycetota > Actinomycetes > Streptomycetales > Streptomycetaceae > Streptomyces. The sequence goes on along the minus strand of NZ_NNBL01000009.1, from coordinate 44,173 downwards.
GCCTGCAGGATGCGCCGCATGATGTTGATCGACGCGTCATGGCCGTCGAAGAGGCTCGAAGCGGTCACGAAGCGGACGGGATGCTGAGCGCGGTACGACCGCGCCGCCGCGTCACCGGCGGACATATGCACTCCTGACTGCCCTCTGCCCGCGTCGACAGGGGGCGGATACGGGTGGGGCCCGTCGGGACGGAGGGCCGCTGCATGGAGCTCCCTGAGCCCCTTCTGGACCTGAATCAAAGTAGGTGCAGGCGTCAAGCATAGCTGTTGAAGTCAATTCAGTTCAGTGACAGTGTCGAGAGCGTCGTACCGGAGCGATTCCCAGGAGGGGCGATGCTGGCCGCCAGGCTGTACGGAACCAAGGATCTGCGGATCGAGGAGATGCCCGAGCCCGAGCCGGGACCCGGCGAGGTGAAGATCCGCGTGGCCCACGCGGGGATCTGCGGCACGGATCTGCACGAGTACTTCGAGACACCGCGGGCCACGCACGAGCCCAACCCGCTGACCGGGGCCACCCTGCCGCAGACCTTGGGGCATGAATGCGCCGGGACGGTCGTGGAGTGCGGTGCGGGGGTCGACCGGGTCGCGCCCGGCGACCGCGTCTGCGTCCGACCGATCCGCACCTGCGGTGTCTGCCCGCGCTGCACGGCGGGCCTGTCCCACCTGTGCACGGCGCTGGCGGCGATCGGGGTGACCGCTCCCGGCGGCGGACTCGCTCAGTACGTGGTCGTGCCGGCCGACGCGGCGGTCCCGCTGCCCGACGGCCTGTCGCTGGAGCAGGGCGCTCTGGTGGAGCCCATGGCGGTGGGCCTGAACGCGGTCGAGCGGGCCCATGTCCCGTGGGGCGGCAGTGCGTTGGTGACCGGTGCGGGTGCGGTCGGCATGGGGGTGCTGTTCGCGCTGAAGGCGCACGGCGTCCACGACGTGACCGTGGTGGAGCCCTCGCCGGCCCGGCGCGCCGCGGCCGCACGGCACGGCGCCCGCGTGCTCGATCCCGCCGCGGTCGATGTGGTCGAGGAGGTGATGCGGCACACCCGGGGCCGCGGCGTGGACGCGGCCGTCGAGTGCTCGGGCCGGCCGGAGGCGCTGGATGGCGCGATCCGGTCGGTGGCCGCCCAGGCGCCTGTCGTGATGGTGGCCCTGTACTCGGGCCCGGTCACCGTCGACGCCTCCGTCGTACGCCTGGCCGAACTGGCCCTGCTCGGTGCCGAGGCCTATCCCGACGGCGTCTTCGAGCGGGTCATCGAGCACATGGCCGCCGGGCGCTACCCGACGGACGGCTGGCTCGACCACATCCCGCTCGCCGACGCCGTCGCGGGGCTGCATGACGTCCGGGACGGGCGGTGCGTCAAGATCCTCGTCGACATCCCGTCAACCAGCTCCTGAACCAATTTCGATCCGGGGGTTGACAGTGGATCACCAGCTCCGCAAACTCGGAATGAATTCAGTTCAGTTTGGACTCGGAGGGATCAGAGATGGCAGTGGAAGACGAGATCCAGTTCGAGCGTGACGGCCACGTCGCCCGCGTCTGGCTCAACCGCCCCTGGAAGAAGAACTGCGTGACCGTGCCGATCCTGGACCGGCTCGACGAGATCATCACCGAGGTCGACGAGGACCCCGAGCTGCGGGTCCTGGTGTTCCGCGGCCGCGGCGGCACCTTCTGCTCCGGGTTCGACCTGGACAGCCTGAAGGCGGACTTCGTCGGCAAGTCGAACGCGATCGACGTCGCGGTCAAGTCGGCGAAGGTGTGCGACCGGCTCTACTCGATGAAGACCCCCTCGGTCGCGGTCCTGGAGGGCTACGTCACCGCAGGTGGCTTCGAGATCATGATCTCCTGCGACTTCGCGATCGCCGCGGACGACGCCAAGATCGGCGACTTCCACATCCGCCGCTCACTGTTCGGCGGCGCAGGCCCGATCTACCGGGTGCCCCGCATGATCGGCATCCGCAAGACCAAGGAGCTGATGCTCACCGGCAAGCTCCTGTCGGGCACGGAGGCCGCAGAGTTCGGCCTGATCAACAAGTCGGCACCGGCGGACGAACTGGACGCGACGGTCGAGGACTTCATCGGCGACCTCACCGACAAGAGCCCGTTCACCATGTGGCTCACCAAGATGACCATCGACCGCAGCCTGGACGCCGACACGCAGTCGCTCATGGTCATGGAGCACCTCGCCGTGGGCGTGGCGCTCAACTCCGAGGACGCCGCCGAGGGTGTCTCGGCGTTCCTGGAGAAGCGCGAGCCGAAGTGGCAGGGGCGCTGATCCCATGACCACGGATCCGCGGAGTCCGGCCACCGGGCTCCAGGGCGCACGCTGCTCCGGCTGCGCGGTGGCCGTCTACCCCGCGGACGACACGTGCCCGCGCTGCGGGGGGCCGGCCGAGTCGGCGGCCCTGTCCGGCGCGGGCACCCTGTGGACGTGGACGGTGCAGCGCTACGCCCCCAAGTCGCCCCCGTACCAGGAACCGCCCGGCGGGTTCGCGCCGTTCGCGGTCGGCTACGTGGAGCTGGCCGAAGGCGTCCGGGTGGCCGCCGTGCTCGACGTCGACGACCTCGACACCGTCCGGATCGGGATGCCGCTCACCGTGACCGCGGGCAGCGGCGTCCCCCGGGCCAGGCCCGCACAGGAGGCAGCATGAGCACCGACGTCCTGATCTGCGGAGCCGGGCGTACCCCGTTCGGCCGGTCCGAGGCGAGCGGCCGGCAACTGGCCGTCAGCGCGGTGGGCGCCGCGCTGGCGGACGCCGGGATCGATTGGTCCCGGGTGCGGGCCGCGTTCGGCGGCAGTGACAGTGCCGGACTCGCCGACACCCTGGTGGCCCAACTCGGCCTGACCGGACTGCCGTTCGTGAACGTCAAGAACGGCTGCGCGACCGGCGGCAGCGCGCTGATCTCCGCCGTCAACGCGATCCGCTCGGGCATGGCGGACGTCGTCCTCGCCGTCGGCTTCGACAAGCACCCGCGCGGCGCCTTCGACCCGCGCCCCGAGGACTGGGGCCTGGGCGCGGAGTACGGCAGCGACGGCCTGATGGTCACCACGCAGTTCTTCGGCATGAAGATCCAGCGCTACATGTACGAGCACGGCATCACGCCGCAGACCCTCGCGCAGGTCGCCGAGAAGGCGTACCGCAACGGAGCCCGCACCCCCGAGGCCTGGCGCCGCAAGCCGGTGTCCGCCGCCGAGATCCTGGACTCCGGCATGGTCAGCGATCCACTCACCCGCTTCATGTTCTGCTCCCCGGGAGCGGGCGCCGCCGCGCTGGTGCTCTGCTCGCCCGAGGTCGCCCGCACCCTGGACGGCCCCTCGGTCACCCTGCGCTCGGCGGCCTTGCGGACCCGGCGCTTCGGCTCGTTCGAGGTGTTCAGCCCGTCGATCCCCGGGGGCGAACCGACCAGCGTCAGCCGGGATGCCGCGGCCGCCGCCTTCGAGGAGGCGGGCATCGGACCCGGCGAGGTCGACGTCTGCCAGCTCCAGGACACGGAGAGCGGCGCCGAGGTCATGCACATGGCCGAGTGCGGGTTCTGCAAGGACGGTGAGCAGGAGCGGCTGGTCGCCTCCGGCGCCACGGAGATCGGCGGCTCGCTGCCGGTCAACACCGACGGCGGCTGCATCGCCAACGGCGAACCCATCGGCGCCTCCGGACTGCGCCAGGTCTACGAGATCGTCCAGCAACTGCGCGGCCGGGCCGGCGAACGCCAGGTCCCCGGCACACCCAGGGTCGGGTTCACCCATGTGTACGGCGCCCCGGGCGTGAGCGCATGCACGGTGCTGGCCCGGTGAGTGCCCCGCTGACATTCGAGGTGGAGGAAGAGATGAGCGGCATCCCGGAACCCGAGGAGTTCCGCGCCGAGGCCCGGCAGTGGCTCGCCACGGTCGCCAGGCCGCGCGCCGCCGACGGCGCGTGGGGCAGCGGCTCCGACTCGGTCGCCGTGTTCGAGAACTGGACCGAGGAGCAGGAGCGCGAGCACACCGCCCGCACCCAGGAGTGGGAACGCACCCGCTACGACCGGGGGTGGGGCGCGCTCAACTGGCAGGCGGCGTACGGGGGACGCGACCTGCCGGCGTACTACGAGCAGCTCTACCGTTCCGAAGAAGCGGCATTCGACGTGCCGCACCGCACCGAGATCTTCCCGGTGACCCAGCAGCTCGTCGCCTCCGCGATCGGCATCTGGGGCACCGAGGAGCAGAAGGCACGCTGGCTCCGGCCCATGCTGCGTACCGACGAACTCGCCTGCCAGCTCTTCTCGGAGACCGAGGCGGGCTCCGACCTCGCCGCGGTGCGCACGAAGGCGGTGCGTGACGGCGACCACTGGGTCCTCGACGGCCACAAGGTGTGGACCTCCGGGGCCCGGGTGGCGACCTGGGGCGTCGCGGTCTGCCGCACCGACCCGGACGTCCGTAAACACGCGGGCATCACCGTCTTCCTGGTCCGCATGGACGCGCCCGGCGTGACGGTCCGCCCCATCCAGCAGATGACCGGCGGAGCCAGCTTCAACGAGGTCTATCTCGACGGCGTCGTCGTGCCCGACACCGACCGGCTCGGACCGGTCGGCGAGGGCTGGCGGGTCACGCTCAGCGTGCTGGCCGCCGAGCGCCTGGACTCCGGCAACCTCGGCCTGGACAACGCCGACCACGCCCTTGACCTGGCCCGGAATCTTCCCCGACCGCTCACCGGCGCCGAACAGCAGCGGGCCACCGACCTCTACGTCCGCGCCCTCGTGCAACGCCTCATCGGCCTGCGCATCACCGGCGCCCTCGTCGCAGGCCGCGAGCCCGGCGCGGAAGCCTCGGTCGGCAAGCTGTACGCGACCGAGACGATGCGACGCACCAGCGATCTCGTGGCGGAGCTGCTCGGGCCGAGCCTCGTGGCGGACACGGGGGAGTGGGGCACGTACGCCTGGACGGAGCACCTGCTGGGCGCGCCCGGCTACAGCATCGCGGGCGGCACCGACGAGATCCAGCACAACATCCTCGCCGAGCGCGTGCTCGGCCTGCCCAAGGAGCCGGTCCGATGAGCACGGCGACGCAGGTGGCGGAGCTGGCCGTACGGGTCGGGGACCAGCTGGCGCGCAGGCATCCGGGGGCAGCCATCGGTGAGCTGACGACGCTGCCGGGCGGCCACTCCGGGCTGACGTACTCGGTCGCCGTGGGTGACACGAAGTACGTCGTCAAGGCGGTGCCACCGGGGCAGCGGCCCGTCGGGCGCAACGATGTCCTGCGCCAGGCACGGGTGTTGGGTGCACTCGCCGGATCCGGCGTGCCAGTACCGGGTGTCGCCGCCGTCGACGAGAGTCCACCCGCCTGGTTCGCCATGGACTTCGCCGCCGGCGAGGCCGTCGAGCCCGTACTCGACGAGCCGGAGCTGTCCGCCGAACTTGCGAGGGCGCGGATGCTGGAGATCGCCTCCGTGCTGCGGCGGCTGCACGCCACCGACATCCGCACGCCTGGTCTCGGCGCGCCCCAACCACTTGACGCAGCCGGCGAGCTGGAGCGCTGGAGCCGCACCCTGCACGCCGTACCGGCAGAACTGCGCCCAGGTGGAGAGGAGCTGTTGAAGCGCCTCGCCGACGACGTGCCCGACGGCCTCCCGCCAGTCCTCCTGCACGGCGACTTCCGGCTCGGCAACGTGCTGTGCGTCGGCGAGCGGGCGGTGGCGGTCGTCGACTGGGAGATCTGGAGCGTCGGCGACCCGCGCATCGACCTCGGCTGGTTCCTGCTCTTCGCCGACCACCGCAACTTCCCGCAGCTGGGGCGCGCCGTGCCCGGCCTGCCCGCCGAGGCCGAACTCCTCGACGCGTACGGCGACGGGGGCCCCGGGCTTCCCGACATGGACTGGTTCCGGGCCCTGGGCCGCATGAAGATGGCCGCGATCATGGGCCACAACCTGCGCCGGCACCGTGAGGGCAAGCACCACGACCCGGACCAGGAACGGCTGCCGCCCACCATCGCCGCGATGATCCGCACCGCGCTCGACATCCTCGGCTGACCCGGACCGGCCGCCCCACCCCCGTACAGGAGCAATCGTGGATTTCGGATTCTCGCCCCGCGCGAGTGAACTCCAAGACCGCATGCGGTCGTTCATGGAGCAGCACGTCTTTCCCGCGGAGCCCGTCTACGACCGACAGCTGGCCGAGGCGGACGACCCGCACGCGCTGCCGCCGGTCATGACCGAGCTCAAGGAGAAGGCGCGGGCCGAAGGCCTGTGGAACCTCTTCATGGCGCACGGCGACTGGGGCGCGGGCCTCACCAACCTCGAATACGCGCCGCTCATGGGCCTTGCGGGCCGCTCCATCATCGGCCCCGAGGTGTTCAACTGCTCGGCGCCCGACACCGGCAACATGGAACTCCTCGCGCTGTACGGCACGCCCGAGCAGCAACAGCGTTGGCTGCGGCCCCTGTTGGAGGCAGAGATCCGATCCTGCTTCGCCATGACCGAGCCCGAGGTCGCGAGTTCCGACGCGCGCAACATCCGCACCCGCATCACCCGCGACGGCGACAGCTACGTCGTCAACGGCCGCAAGTGGTACACCTCCGGGATCCTCGACCCCGACTGCAAGCTCATCGTCCTGATGGGCAAGACCGACCCGGACGCGCCCACGTACCGGCAGCAGAGCATGCTGCTCATCCCGCGCGACACCCCCGGCGTCACGGTCGTACGCGACCTGCCGATGTTCGGCTACACCGACCGGTGCGGGCACGGCGAAGTGCTCTTCGAGAACGTGCGTGTACCCGTCGGGAACATCCTCGGTGGCGAGGGGGAGGGCTTCGCGCTCGCCCAGGGGCGGCTCGGCCCGGGGCGCATGCACTACGCGATGCGCGCCGTCGGATTCGCCGAGCGCGCACTGCAGCTGATGTGCGAGCGCGCCACCGAACGCGTCGCCTTCGGCGGGCCCCTGGCCGAGCGGGGCGTGGTGCGCGAGTGGATCGCCCGCAGCCGCATCGAGATCGAGCAACTGCGGCTCCTCGTCCTCAAGTCGGCCTGGCTGATGGACACCGTCGGCAACGCCGCCGCGCGGATGGAGGTCGCCGCGATCAAGGTGGCCGCCCTGGAGGTCGCCCACAAGGTCGTGGACCGGGCGGTCCAGACACACGGCGCGGCAGGGGTCAGCGACGACACCGTACTGGCCCGGCTGTTCTCCATCACCCGCGCCCTGAAGATCGCCGACGGCCCCGACGAGGTGCACTTGCGGACCGTCGCGCGCCAGGAGCTGGCCAAGTACCAGACCAAGAACGAGAAGACCGACACGAAGACCGACGCAAAGGCAGGGGCAGCGTGAGCGCCAACACCCTCGACGGCAAGGTGGCCGTCATCACCGGCGGATCCCGTGGCATCGGCCTCGGCATCGCCACCGCCTACCGGGCGGCCGGCGCACACGTGGTGATCGCCGCCCGCAAGGCCGCCGGACTCGCCGAGGCCCGCGAGGAGTTGCTGCGTGTCAAGGGCGACGGCGACCTGCACACGGTGGTCGCCAACGCGGGCGAACCCGACCAGGCCGAGGCCTGCGTCGAGGAGACCATGGCCCGCTTCGGCCGGCTCGACATCCTCGTCAACAACGCGGCGACCAACCCGTACCACGGCGACCTGCTCGACCTGGACCTGCCGCGCGCGGAGAAGACCGTCCGCGTCAACCAGTACGGAATGATCGCCTGGACCCGCTGTGCCTGGCGCGCCTGGATGGCCGAGCACGGGGGAGCGGTCGTCAACATCGCCTCCGTGGGCGGCCTGATCGTCGACCCGCACATCGGCTACTACAACGCCACCAAGGCCGCCATGCTCCACATGACCCGGCAGCTGGCCTACGAACTCGGCCCTCGGGCCCGGGTCAACGCCATCGCCCCCGGCCTCATCAAGACCGAACTGGCCCGTGCCGTATGGGAAGTTCGCGAACCCATCCTCACCGCCAAGCTGCCGATGCGGCGCCTGGGCACGGTGGAGGACGTGGCGAACGCGGCCCTCTTCCTCGCGTCCGACGCCTCCTCCTGGATGACCGGCCAGACCCTGGTCCTCGACGGCGGCGCCACCGCCCTGCCCATCGGGGTGGACGAGTGAACGCGCCATCGACCGCAGCCGAGCTGTTCTCCCTGGAGGGCCGGACGGCCGTCGTCACCGGCGCCTCCGCGGGACTCGGCGCACGGTTCGCGACCGTCCTCGCACAGGCGGGCGCCACCGTCTTCGCCGCCGCCCGCCGCATCGACCGGCTGAAGGAACTCGCCGACTCCGACGCGCGCATCCACCCCGTGGCCTGCGACGTCTCCGTCGAGGCGGACCGTGCGCGGCTGGTGGACACGGCGCTGAACACCACCGGCCGCATCGACGTCCTGGTCAACAACGCGGCCACCTCCGGCGAGACGCGCGCACGGGACGAGACCCCGGACGCCTTCGCCGACGTCCTCGGTGTCAACCTCACCGCGCCCTTCCACCTCGCCCGGCTCACCGCCGAGGCGCCGGCCGGAGAGGGCACGGGCGGCAGGAGCATCATCAACGTCTCCTCCATCCTCGGCCTGGTCTCCGCCGCGCCCCTCGGTGGCGCGAGCTACTCGGCGTCCAAGGCCGGACTCATCGGCCTGACACGGGAGTTGGCCGGCCAGTGGGGTCGTGAGGGAACACGGGTCAACGCCCTCGCCCCCGGCTGGTTCCGTACGGAGATGACCGAGGACCTCTTCGGGGACGAGCGTTCCAGCCGCTGGGTCGATCGCAACACCCTGCTGCGGCGCGGCGGTGACGGCCACGAACTCGACGGCGCCCTGCTGTTCCTGGCCTCGGACGCGTCCTCGTACTGCACCGGGCAGGTCCTGACCGTCGACGGCGGATGGACCGCGCGATGAGTGTCGGCGTAGAGATACAGGACGACGGCCTCGCCCGCGTCACCCTGCGCCGCCCCCAGGCCGGCAACGCCATCGACCTGGACACGGCCCGGGGCCTGCTCGACGCGGCTCACGCCTGCGAACGCGCCGCCGTCCGGGTCGTACTGCTCACCGGCGAGGGAAAGTCCTTCTGCGTCGGCGGCGACCTCAGGGAATTCGCCCCGCTCTCCGGCGAGGTGCTGGAGGAGCACCTCGGCGCCGTCACCGGCGCACTCCACGATGCGCTGCGTGTGTTCGCCTTGCTCGACGCGCCCATGGTGGCCGCCGTCCAGGGAGCCGTCGCGGGCGCGGGCATCGGCCTGGCCGCGGGCGCCGACGTGACCCTCGCCGCCGACAACGCCACGTTCACCGCTGCCTACACCGGCATCGGCTACGCACCGGACGCCGGAGTGAGCTGGACGCTGCCCCGCCTCATCGGGCCCAAGCGCGCCCTGGACCTGCTGCTGACGAACCGGCGGCTCCCCGCGACGGAAGCCGCCTCGCTCGGACTCGTGAGCCGGGTCGTGGCTGCGGACCAACTGGCAGCCGAGGCCGCGCGGACTGCCGAGGCCCTGCGCGACGGCCCCACCGCAGCGTTCGGCGTCACCCGGCGGCTCGTCGCCGCCGGTCTGACCTCGGGCCTCGACCCACACCTCGACCGCGAGTCCCGCGCGCTCGCCGCCGCGGCCACGTCCGACGCGGGCCGCGAAGGCGTCGCCGCGTTCCTCGGCAAGCGGGCGCCGGACTTCACCGGCATCACCCCTAACCGCTGAACCCGTACCCGTACCCGTATCAGAGGGAGCCCACAGTGTCGGAAGCATTCATCGTCGGAGCCGTCCGCACCCCGGTCGGCCGCCGCAAGGGCACGCTCAGCGGCGTGCACCCCGCGGACCTCGGCGCACATGTGTTGCGTGCGCTCCTCGAGCGCGCAGGCGTCGACCCGGGCGCGGTCGACGACGTGTACTTCGGGTGCGTCAGCCAGATCGGCGCCCAGACCGGGAACATCGCCCGCACCGCATGGCTGTCGGCGGGCCTGCCCCAGCATGTGCCCGGGACCACCATCGACCGGCAGTGCGGCTCCTCCCAGCAGGCCGTGCACTTCGCCGCGCAGGCGGTCGGGTCCGGCGCCGCCGACCTGGTGGTCGCCGGGGGCGTGGAGGTGATGAGCCTGGTGCCCATCGCCAGCCCGATGGTCGTCGGCGAACAGGCCGGTATGGGCAGCCCGTTCGCGGGCGAGGGCTGGCGCGAGCACTTCGGGGACCAGGAGGTCTCGCAGTTCCGCGGCGCCGAGCTGATCGCCGAGAAGTGGGGCGTCACCCGCGAGGACATGGAACGGTTCGCGCTCGCCAGCCACCAGCGGGCCCTCGCCTCCCAGGCGGCCGGCGACTTCGACGACGAGATCACCCCGGCATTCGGACTGAGCGCCGACGAGGGCCCACGCGTCGACACCACCCTGGAGAAGATGGCAGGCCTGAAGACCCTGACGGAGGACGGCCGGCTGACCGCCGCCGTCTCCAGCCAGATCTCCGACGGCGCCGCCGCCCTGCTGATCGCCTCCGAGGAGGCGGTACGCCGCCACAGCCTGACCCCGCTGGCCCGCGTGCACGCCACGGCCGTGGTCGGCTCCGACCCGATCCATATGCTGACCGGCCCGATCCCCGCCACGGAAAAGGTCCTCGACAGGGCGGGGCTGGCCATCGACGACATCGACCTGGTCGAGATCAATGAGGCGTTCGCCTCCGTCGTCCTCGCCTGGCAGAAGGAGATCGGCGCCGCCCACGAGCAGGTCAACGCCTTCGGCGGGGCGATAGCGCTCGGTCATCCGCTCGGCGCCACGGGCGCCCGGCTCATGACCACACTCGTCCACCAGCTGCGCAGGACCGGCGGACGCTACGGCCTGCAGACGATGTGCGAAGGCGGCGGCATGGCGAACGCCACCGTGCTCGAACGTCTCTGACCGGATCCGGTTGGCAACTGAGTTCAACTTGGGTTTACTCTCGGGTACGGACACGGTGGGTGACGGCCAGGAGAGGGAGCATGACAAGGATCGTTGAACCGGAGGCCGGACCGAGGTCCAAGCGCGCGGCCATTCTCACGGCCGCGGTGGACTGCTTCGGCGAAGCCGGCTTCGAGGCCACCAAGTGGTCCACCGTGGCGGAGCGCGTCGGTATCGGGCAGACCGCCCTCTACCACTACTTCGAGTCGAAGACGCACTGCCTGCTCACCATCATGCGGCTCGAACTGGAGCGCTCCCACGACCGGTTCGTGGCGGCCACCACGGACACCGAGGACCCCGTCGAGGCGCTGCGCGCCGCGGTCCGGGCGGCGTACGACGTCTCCCCGCACGAGGTCCTGCAGATGCGCATCCTGCAGAACCACATGGATCTGCTCTCGGGTTCGCGCAGGTCCAAGCGCGAGGAGGCCGAGCGCGTCGCGGCCCGCCAGCTCGTCCAGGTCGTCGAGCGGGACTGGACGAACCTGCTGGTGAAGGGCATGTCCCAGGGCGCGTTCCCGCTGCGGGACGCGCAGTTGCTGGGCGCGGGCGTGCTCGGTCTGATCGTCAGCGTGTGGCGCTGGTACCGGCCGTCCGGAGCCACGCCGCTCTCTGAGATCAGCGAGCTGATCGAGGGCGCCTGCGTGCGGATGGTCGCCGCCTGACGCACTGAGCGCTCCCGCGACCGTGCGGCCCCCCGACGGATGTCCGTCAGGGGGCCGCAGTACTGTCCCGGCGGTGCCCCGCCGCGCATACGCGGTGATCGCGTACGTAACCAGCCATTGCCAGGCGTGTTTCCTCAGGATTAAGATCCGACATGTGAATTGAACTGAACTCAGGTTGATTCCTGGAGGGGTTATGCGACGCCGCACGACACGCGCGCTCATCGCCGCACTCGCCGCCATGCTCGCCGTGGTGGCCAGCGCCTGCGGCACCAAGAACCCCTCGGCGGCAGGGGACGACAAGGTCATCAAGATCGGTGCCTGGTACCCGCTCACGGGTGCCCTCGCATCCTTCGGCATCCCTGAACGGGCGGGTGCCGACGCGTATTTCAAGTCCGTCAACGCCCGCGGCGGGATCAACGGCCGCAAGATCGACTGGGTCGTCAAGGACAGTGCCTTCGATCCGCAGCAGACCGTGCAGGTGGCCCGCCGGCTCGTGGACCAGGACGGAGTCGTGGCGATCGTCGCGGCCAACGGCACGGCCCAGTCTCAGGCCACGTTCCCCTTCGTCCTGGACCAGAAGAAGGTGCCGGTGCTGAACCCGCTGGGCGGGGACGCGACGTGGTACCAGCCGGCCAGGGACGGACTGTTCGGTCTGCAGACCCTCTACGAGGATCAGGCGGCCGCGCTCGGGGACTGGGTGGCGCGTGACGGAGCGAAGAAGGTGCTGGTCGTGCACAGCGACCCGGCCGCCTTTGTGAACGTCGCGAAGGAGATCGGCCCCGCCGCCCGCAAGGCCGACCCGTCGGTCCGTGTGAAACGGCTCAAGGTCAAGTTCCAGACCTCCGACTACAGCCCGGTCATCAGCAAGGTGAAGGCCGAGAAGCCCGACGCGGTCGTGTTGATCCTCGCGTCCGCCGAGGCCGCCTCGTACCTCAAGGAGGCGAAGCTGCAGGGCCTGTCCACGCCCGTGTACGGATACGCGCCGGTGGCCGCCCAGTCCACGCTCACGCTGGCGGGCAAGGCGGCCGAAGGGGTCAGGGCGGTGCAACTGGTCAAGTCGCCGAACGACGACGATCCCGCGGTCGAGGAGTTCCGTACGGCGATGGCGAAGTACGAGAAGGGGCAGCCGGCCGACTTCATCACCTTGTGGGGCTGGGAAGCCGCCAAGGCCTTCGTGGAGATCGCCAAGACCATCGACGGTCCGGTCACCTCCGAGGCCCTGACCGCCGCGTACGAGAAAGCCAAAGCGGTCGACACCGGGGTCGGACCGGTCCTGAACTTCTCCCCGGACAACCACCTCGGCACCCGCGATGTACAGAAGGTCGTCGTGAGGAACGGACGCTGGGAGTCGCAGGGCGATTTCTTCACCCCGCCGACCCGCGACTGACGTCCGTCCGCGGCCGGCACCCGTCCCGGCAGTGACCCATAGTGACCAACAGTGAGAGGACCACCCCATGGCCAGTGTGTTGCGCGCCTATATGGCACGGATGGACAGCGACCGTCCCGAGACGGCTGTCGAACTCCTCGCACCGGACTTCCGTTTTCGCATCGCCCTTCCTGGCCGTGAGGAGACCGGCTGGTCCAAGGACGACTTCGCGGCGTACATCTCCGGCCGCAACGCCGTCGAGCGGACGCACGAGATCCTGCGGCACAGCTCCGACGGCGACCTGGAGACCGTGTACGGAGTGGTCACCGAGTCCGGCAAGGCCGTCGGATCCTTCCTCTCCGCCGCCGTGATCACGCCGGACGGGCAGATGGCGCGCTACCAGTCGTACTTCACCACGACCTACGACCTCATCGAGTTTCCGGAGCAGTCATGAGCGACACCACCACGTCCACCGACACGGCCTCCGCGCCTTTCCTCACCGCCTGGTTCGAGATCCTCGACACCGATGAGCCGAACCGGATCCTCGACCTGATCAGCGACGACTTCACGCTCTCCATCCTGTTCTCCACCGGTGACGGGAACGCGACCGACTTCGCAGGTGACCGGGCCGCTCTGGTCGGCTATCTCGAACAGCGCGAGCGCGGCACCCGCACCCACCACCGGCTGTCCGCGACCACCCTGGGCCAGGACGAGCTGTTCCTCGGCGAGGTGCGCCGCGCGGGCGTTCCAGAGGCGACCTTCGTCGCGGCCGGGCGGGTGGACGATGGTGGCCGGCTGCAGCGGCTGCTGATCGGGCGGTCGTCCGAGATCCGCTTCGACTGACCTGTACGGGACTACATACGGGACCACACAAGGGACATTTTCGGAGGCAACTCATGTACAACCTCGTCCTGTTGGCCGCCCGTCCGCCGGAGTGGACCCACGAGCGGTTCATCGACTGGTGGCGCGGCGACCACGCGGAGCTGACCTACCGGTTGCCCGGGCTGCGCGCCTGGCGGCACACCGAGATCGACCAGGCTCTGGAGCCGCGCTCCGAGGGCTGGGACGGCATCTCCGTGCTCAGCTTCGATTCCCCGGAAGCCCTGAAGAAGGCCCTCGCGAGCCCGGAGTGGGCGGACGCGGTGGCCCAGGTGGGCGACATGAAGGGCCGCCGGATCGCGGTGATGGGCCGCGAGGCGGAGATGTTCACCGGCTGAGGCCACCACAGATCCAGCATGACTACATCCACTACATCCACAACATCCAGTACATCCAGCACGGCATGCACAGAGCAGGGTTCATCACGGAGTTCGGCACAGCGTAGCGAGGAAGCAGGATGCGACAGGTAGTGCAGGAGTTCCAACGACAGGCCGAGCAGGCGGACTTCGTCGCCGTCATCGACGACTCGAGCAGCCACACGGCGCGTGAGCTGCTCGCCGAGGCGGGCCGGCTCGCCTCGGCGCTGTCCGCCGGCGCAGGCGACGGGTCCGGCGGGACCGTCATGCTCCAGGCCGACAACTCATGGCGGACCGTCGCGGGCACGCTGGCCGTGGGACTCGGCGACGGGGTCCTGGCGGTGGTCAACCGGCACACCACACGTGCCGAGTTCGCGGCCGCCTTCGAGGACATCCGCCCCGACGCCGTGGTCGCCGAGCCCTCGGCGATGGACGAATGGGGGGTGTCCGAGCTGATGACGGGCGGGGCCGGAGCCGCCTTCACCTCGGACCCGGTGCTCGACGGCTGGACCTGTCACGCCGCACCCGGGCAGCGGGACGTGAGCCGCTGGTCGGGCGGCGTCCTCATCGGTCTGACCTCCGGCTCGACCGGGCGGCCCAAAGGCGTCGTCCAGTCCGAGGACGCCCTGCGCTACGCGGGCACGAGCACCATCGAGATCAACGGCCTGACGCGCGGAGACGCAGTGGCCGCGATCGTCCCGCTGTCGTCGACGGCCGCGTACTGCTTCGGCGTCTACCTCGCACTTCTCCTGGGCGGCCCGCTCGTCCTGATGACGAAGTGGGACCGGGCCGTCGCTCTGCAGCGGATGGCCGAGGCACAGGTGCGCTGGACCATGTGCGTGCCGACGATGGCCCTGCAGATGGGAGCCGAGGCGGCCGGCTCCGGCATCCTCGGGGGAGTCCGCGCGATCACCGTGGGAGGCGGTCCGATGGACCGCGGCGCCCTCGCGCGCGCCGAACAGTCCCTGGGCACGCGGATCCTGCGCGTCTTCGGCATGTCCGAGTGTCTCGGCCACACCTCGCCGCGCCCCGACGAACCCGAGGAGATCCGGCTCGGCAGGGACGGCCGCCCCTTTCCCGGCACGGACCTGCGCGCACTCACCCCCGAAGGCGACACGGCGGGACCCGGGGTGTCGGGCCGCGCGCAAGTGCGCGGCCCTTCCCTCTTCCTCGGCTACGCACGCGACGGCAAGGTCGAGGCGCCGACGCTGACCGAGGACGGCTACTTCCCCACCGGCGACCTGCTGATGACCCATGACGACGGCACCATCAGCATCATGGGCCGCGAGAAGGACATCATCATCCGCGGCGGCCGGAACATCGACATCACCGAGATCGAGCGTGCCGTCGCCAGCTATCCGCGGGTCGCGCGGGCCTGCGTCGCGGCCGTCCCGGACGAGGTGCTCGGCGAACGCATCGCTCTGCTCGTCGTCACCGAGGACGGCGGCGGCATCGACCTGGCGGAGGTGACCGGCCACCTCGACAGCGTCGGCCTGTCCAGGACCAAGTGGCCCGAGTTCGTCTACGGGATCGAGGAGCTGCCGCAGACCAAGGTCGGCAAGCTCGACCGGTCCGGGGCCCGCGAACTGGCCCACCGGCTGCGCACGAACACTCCCGACCCGGCCTGATCCACGAGGCCGGGACGATCCACACGGACACACCAGCACCAGCCAGCAAGGGAGCATCATGACCACGCGGTTCGACCAGGGCCCATGGGCCGCAGCCGGAATCCAGACCGTGCAGCCCGGGGTGCACCGCGTTCCCCTGCCGCTGCCGAACGACGGGCTGCACGCCGTCAACGTCTATCTGCTGGAGAACCTTGCGGACGATGACGGCATCGTCATGATCGACGGCGGCTGGGCGATCCCCGAGGCGCGCAAGGCACTCGAGGAGGCCCTGGCCGCCATAGGCCGCGACCTCGGCGACATCAACCACATCCTGGTCACGCACATCCATCGCGACCACTACACGAACGCCGTCGAGCTGCGCCGACTCCTCGGCTCGCGCGTGTACCTGGGCGCGGGCGAGCGCCCGGGCCTCGAGATGCTCGACCGGCTGCGCAGCGACGAACCAGCGGGCTCGCTGGAGACGTTGCGCAGGGCGGGCGCCGGCGACCTGGCCGACCGCGTCCAGGCGATGGACCACGGCGGCTACGACCCGAGCGTGTGGGAGACCCCCGACCGCTGGCTCGGCGCGGAGACCCTGAGCTTCGGCGACCACGCACTGCGGGTCGTGCCAACCCCCGGACACACCAAGGGGCATGTGGTCTTCCTGGACGAACAGCGCGGGCTCCTGTTCTCCGGGGACCACGTCCTGCCGCACATCACGCCGTCCATCGGCTTCGAACTGGCCGAGCCCGGAGGCAAGCCGCTCGCCGACTATCTGGACTCCCTGCGTCTGATGACCCAGTACGCGGACACGCGCCTGCTGCCTGCGCACGGACCGGTCGCCGACAGCGCCCACACCCGCGTCGCCGAGCTGCTCACGCACCACGACGACCGGCTGGCCAAGAGCCTGGTGGCGCTGGGCGACGGCACGCTCGATGCCCACGCGGTGGCGCGCGAACTGGGCTGGACGCGCCGCGAGGTGCCCTTCGGCGAGCTCAGCGAGTTCAACCAGATGCTCGCGATCAACGAGACGGCGGCGCACCTGGACGTGCTCGTGCTCCGGGGCCGGGCCACGGTGGCGTTCCGGGACGGGGTGAACCAGTACACGCGGGTGCGTTGACAGTGCACGTACGGGCGGAAGGGGGCGCGGCAACCGCCGCGCCCCCTTCCGCGTTCTCCGTCAGCGCGCTGTCCAGCCGCCGTCCACGTACAGCTCGGAGCCGGTGACGAAGCTCGCGTCCGCGGAGGCCAGGAACGCGACCGCCCCCGCGACCTCGTCGGGCCTGCCGAGCCGCGCCATCGGAGTGCCCTCGACCATCGCGGTGTGGCGGGGTGTGCCCCGCCACAGTTCGCGGGACAGTGGCGTCTCGATGAAGCCGGGGTGGAGGGAGTTGACACGGACTCCGAGGGTGGCCCAGTGCAGGGCCGCGTTCTTGGTCATCAGCCGGACCGCGCCCTTGGCCGCGTGGTACGAGAACTGGCTGCCGAAGCCGCCGACCGTACCGAAGATCGAGGCGATGTTGACGATCGAGCCGCCACCGGAGCGCTCGATCGCGGGCCCGCCGTGCTTCATGCCGAGCCAGACACCGCCCTGCGTCACCGAGATGACCTTGTCCCAGGACTCCTGGGTCTCCGTCTCCACGGTCCGCATCTCGGCGATGCCCGCGTTGTTGACGAGCACCGTCAGGCCGCCGAGTTCGGCGACCACCCGGTCGACCGCGCCCCGCCATGCGTCCTCGTCGCTGACGTCCAGGGCGAGGCCGAGCGCCCGCGCCCCGCCGGCCGTCAGCTCCTTCGCCAGCTCTTCGCAGCGGCCGGCGTCGACGTCGGTGACCACGACGGTGGCGCCCTCCGCCGCCAGCCGCCGTGACACGGCGTCTCCGATGCCGCCGGTGGCCCCGGTGACGAGGGCGATCTGTCCGGACAGGCGGTCTCGCACGGTGTCTCCTTCGTACGACTGTGTGGTCGCGGTCACGACAGCAGCTCCAGTCCTGAGTTCAGCAGCGCGGGCACCGCGGAGCCGACCCGCTCGAAACCCGTGCCCACGGTCTGCCCCGCCGCGTAGCGGGCATGGATGCCCTCCGCGATCACGGCGAGCTTGAAGCAGGCCAACGCCTGGTAGTAGCTCAGGGATCGGACATCACGGCCGGACTTGGCGGCGTAGCGCTCGGCCAGGTCCTGCCCGGAGGGGAAACCGGGGTTGGCCGTCGGGACGTGGCGTGCCCCGAGGACCGGTTCGCAGGTCGCGTCCCAGTACATGAGGAGCATTCCGAGGTCGGCGAGCGGATCGCCGAGTGTGGCCATCTCCCAGTCGACGATGGCGGCGATCCGGCCGAAGTCGCCCGGGGCCAGGATGGTGTTGTCGAGGCGGTAGTCGCCGTGCACGATCGTCGGCGCGCCGCTCGCGGGCAGGGCGCGGGCGAGCCTGCCGTGCAGTTCGTCGACGTCGGGCAGCGTCCGGGTGGCGACCTTGTCCCATTGGCCTCTCCACCGGCGCACCTGACGCTCCAGATAGCCGTCGGGGCGGCCGAAGTCGCCGAGCCCGACAGCGGCGGCATCGACCGAGTGCAGCGCCGCCAGCGCGTCCACGAGCGCCTCGGCGGCCCTTCGCGCGTCGGAGGGCGGCAGCTCGGCGGCCCGGTCCCCGTCGCGCAGCACCGGCCCCTCCACGAAGTCGACGACGCAGAACGGCGCCCCGATCACGTCCGAGTCCGTGCACGACAGCTCGGCCCTGGCGACCGGCACCCCTGTGCCGCCGAGCGCGGCGACGACGCGGTACTCGCGGTCCATGTCGTGTGCGGTCGGCGTCAGCACGCCCAGCGGCGGCCTGCGCAGCACCCACCGGTGCGTCCCATCGGTGACGTCGTACGTGAGATTGGAGCGCCCGCCCTGCAACAGCGCGATCCGCAACTCGCCCGTGAAATCCGGTACATGGCGCTCGAAGTAGCGCCGCAGGGCGGGCACGTCGACGCCGATCACGGCCTCCTCTGAGGTGGTCACCGCGCGTCCCTCCGCTCCCGTGCCGTCCGCACCGCGCGCTTGGCGATCGCCCAGCGGTGGGTCTCGGACGGGCCGTCGTAGATCCGGAACGGACGCACCTCGCGGTACAGCCGCGACAGCGGGGCGTCCCCCGAGATACCGAGTGCGCCGCACACCTGCACCGCGCGGTCGACGACCCGGTTCACGGCCTCGGAGACGTACGTCTTCGCGATGGAGGTGTGCTGTGCGGCCGAGCGGCCCTGGTCCAGCTCCCAGCAGGCCCGCCACAGGACCGCACGGCTGGTCTCGATGTCGATCTCGGAGTCGGCCAACAGCTGTTGCACCATGCCCAGTTCGGCCAGCGGCCTACCGAAGGCCGAGCGCTCGGCGGCGCGCTCCAGGGCGATGTCCTGTGCCCGGCGCGCCACTCCGAGCCAGCGCATGCAGTGTGTCATCCGGGCGGGGCCCAGGCGCACCTGCGCGTACTTGAATCCCTGGTCCACCTCGCCCAGCACGGCGTCGGCGCCCACTTCGCAGTTCTCGAACACGACCTCACTGTGTCCGCCGAACAGTCCCTGGTCGAGGGTGTCGATGTTCCGGACGATCTTCATGCCGGGATTGTCGGCGTCGACGAGGAACATCGTCGCGCCGCCGGCGTCGCCGGGGCCGCCGCTGGTGCGGGCCATACAGATGGCGAAGCCTGCGCCGTCCGCGCCGCTGATGAACCACTTGCGGCCGTCGATCCGCCAGCCGCCGTCGATCCTCGTCGCGGTCGTGGCGAGCGCGCGCGGGTCGGAACCCGCGCCCGGCGCCGGTTCGGTCATCGCGAAGCAGGACCGCACCTCACCGGCGGCCAAACGCCCCAGATACCGCTCCTTCTGCTCCGCCGTGGCGACGACTTCGAGCAGATGCATGTTGCCCTCGTCGGGCGCCGCGCAGTTGAGGGCGAGCGGTCCCAGCAGCGAGTGCCCGGCCGCCTCGAACACCACCGCCTGCCCGCACAGGTCGAGCCCGAGCCCGCCCCAGTCGGTGCCCACGTGCGGGGCGAACACCCCGGCCGTCCGGGCGGCCTCCTGCAATCGCCGGCGCAGCGGCTCCGGCCCCGTATGGACGTTCCCGTCGCAGGCCTGTTCCTCAGGTATCACCACATCTCGAACGAAGTCGGTGGTGCGCCGCGCGATGTCGGCGACCCTGTCGTCGATCTCGAACCCGATGGTCATGCTTCACCTCTGATCTTGGCTACTGACCATTAGCCATGAGAGAGCTGAAGCGAGCCCCATGTCAAGACCACGAGCGAAAGCGACGGCTATAGTGTGGTGCTTGAGGCCGGAGACGCGGCTAATGGTGGATAGCTTCGGGGGTTCGGATGCGTGCAGCTCAAGGTGCGACCCAAGACGGGTCCTACGAACGTCCGCACCGACCCGCACAGCCCGGGGGCGCCTCCCCGGCCGACCGCCGGTCGGCGATCCGGCAGGCCGCGCTGCAGCTGTTCGCCGCGCAGGGCTATCGGTCCACCACCATGGCCGACATCGGGGCCGCGGTCGGCATCCGCGGTCCGAGCCTCTACAAACACGTGGAGTCCAAGCAAGAGCTGCTGGTCGAGATCATGATCGGGACGATGGAGCAGCTCATCGCCGACAACAGGGCGGCCGTCGCCGGAGTGGACGACGTCCACGAGCAGTTGCGCCGCTCCGTGGAGGCGCACATCCGCTACCACGCGCGCCATCGCCTGGAGGCGTTCGTCGGCAACCGTGAGATCGGCAGCCTGGAGCAGCCCGACCAGGACCGGGTCCTCAGCCGCCGCAGCGCCTACGAACGCCGCTTCCGCGAACTCATCGAGCGGGGCGCCGCCGAGGGCGTCTTCCATGTTCAGTCGGCGAGGATCGCCTCGTACTCGATCCTGGACATGGGTATCGGTGTGTCCAGCTGGTTCCACGAGGTGGGCGAGTTCACCGTCGACCAACTCGCCTACCAGTACGGCGACATCGCGCTACGCATCGTCGGTGTGGCTGAGCAGCGCTGAAGCGGCGCTCGCCCTTGTTGCTTGTGGACGGATCGGTGGTGAGGAGCTGCGCGACACCGCGGATCGGGGCGGAACAGACCCGCAGTGGCTCGCCGACACGGCCCAGCAGGCATGGAGTCTTCACCTCGCGGGACGGGCCATGGACGGTTCGGTCCTCGTCTGCGAGGCATCGCCCTAGGGCCGCGCCGCCTGCGGACTTCCTCGGCGGTGTAATCAAGCAGCCGCTCGGCACCTGGGCTCCAGTCCGTCAGCACACCCTGTCTATCGACCGTGGCGTATCCCTTGTCGCCCGGCTCGGGGAGATCGCCGAGGGTGCTGTGGAACACGGCGTCGTGCAGGTGTCACACCCGCTACGTGGGATGTGGGTCGGGGCGGATTACAGCTCACTTGCGCCAGCTGGGCTTGGACGCGTTCGGAATCGACCTATCGCCGGGGATGATCGAGGTGGCCCGGCGTGACCACCCCGATCTGCGGTTTGAACTCGGCTCCATGACGGACCTCGACCTCGCCGATGGCTCGATGGTCGGCCTGGTCGCCTGGTACTCGCTGATTCACATCCCCGACACGGAGATCGACACGGTCTTCAAGCACTTCCATCGAGTGCTGCAGCCAGGCGGATCGCTGCTCCTCAGTTTTCATGTCGGGGACGAGTCGAAGATGAAGACGGAGGGCTACGGCGGCCACCCGATGAAGGTCCACGTCCATCGTCGTCGGCACAGCCAGATGACCGGCTGGCTTAACGAGGCCGGCTTCACCGTCGACCAACACAGCACGCTCACCTCGGCCGAGAGCACCCTGGGGGGAATCATCCTTGCCCGCCGTCAGCCTGACACCCAGTGAGATCCCTCATCTGGTAAGCCGCCGGTAGCAGATGAGGGTGGCGGCGATGCCAGCCTGCAAGCCAGGCCACCGTTCGCTCCACGGTCCAACGATGTCGGCCCAGCCGCTGGGAGGACTCAATGCCCTTGCGCGCGATGTGCGGAGTGATGTTCCGCGAGCGCAGCCATCGCCGCAGGTGGTCGTAGTCGTACCCCTTGTCGCCATGGAGCTTGGCGGGCCGTCGCCGGCGCGGTCCACGCCGGCCTCCAGGCCCTTCCTGTCGTGGGTGTTCGCAGCGGAGATACCAATGGAGAGAGGCAGACCGGTTCGCTCGGTGATCAAGTGGATCTTTGAGCCCTTCTTCCCGCGATCTACGGGATTCGGACCCGTCAGGTCCCCCCTTTCGCTGCCCGCATGTTCACTGAATCGATCGCACAACGCGACCAATCCAAGGCGCCGCGCGCACCGAGCTCGTCCAGGACCAAGCGATGAAGCTTGCCCCACACCTGGGCACGGCTCCACTCGGTAAACCGCCGGTGAGCGGTTGGCCCGGACGGCCCGAAGCCTGGCGGGAGCTGGCGCCACGTGCAGCCGGTCGTGGCCACGAACACGATGGCCGCCAGCACTTGGCGGTCCCCGTACCGACGTCGGCCGCCACCTTGAGGCCGTACCGGTGCAGCCGGGACCACCCGCTGGAACAACTCCCACAACCCTTCCGGCACCAGCCGCTCCACCATCGCCATCACGCCCACCAGCTTAGTGATCAAGCCAGTTGAGACGATCACTTAGGCGTCCTCGGACGGCCCAGAGCCGGCCCCGCTTTGTGTAGCTCTGGCCGAGCCGGATCCCCGCGAGCGTGGCCGTTGGGGATCTGCGCGCGGCGAGACGGCGCGCAGAGTAACGGCTCCGGAGGGCGGTTGAGTCCGGGGGGAATGCTCAGATCTTTGACGACAGATCCTGGATAGACCTGGTGGGAGGCGGGCTGAGCCGATCGGCGTAACGATGGGTGTGGAGGTGTTTTCGAATGCCCAGCGGTGACGTGCTCGTACTCATCGATGAGAGCGGCCGGGTGATCGAGTGGAGGCGTCCGGCCGAGGAGCTGTTCGGTTGGTCCGCCGAAGAGGCCGTCGGCGAGTCCGTGACCGCGCTCATGCGCGAGGTCGCCGCTGAGGGCGAACGGCGGGGGGAGAGCTTCTCGGATGCGGCCGCGGTGCTGGTCAAGCCGGTACTTCGAGGTACTTCCGTGTTGTGGCAGATGCTCGCAGCGGGGGACACCATGTCGGGACAGGACGTGGCAGCCTTGAAGGCTGCGTTCACCCATTCCCCAGTGGGACTGCACGTCCTCGACAATCAGCTTCGCGTGGTCCGCATGAGCACCGCCACCGGCGGGCCACATGACACACCAGTGAGGCACCTGCTGGGCAAGCATTTCACCGAGGCGTGTGAACTCGAAGACCCCGAGGAAGAAGCCGCTGTGGCGCAAAAGGTCCTGGAGAGCGGAGAACCGGTCGTGAACCGGCTCGTCCGGCGCATCAAGGCACCAGGCCAGCCCACGCACCGTATCCACTCTGTCTCTTACTTCCGCTTGGAGGACTCCGTCGGCAATGTGGTCGGACTGGTGGCATCCACGGTCGACGTCACCGAGCGAGAGAGCGCACAGAACCGCCTGGCCGTCCTGGACACGGTCCGTACACAAGTCGGGCACCGGCTGAACGTGATGGATGTCTGCCGGGAGCTGGTGGAGGCAGTAGTGCCCGCCTTCGCCGGCATCGCCGACGTCTCGGTGATCGAAGACGTCGTCTGCGGAGAGGACCCTCCCCCGGTACCCGTCCACCGGGACGTTCCACTGCGCCGAGCAGCCTTCCAAGGCCGAATCGCGGGTCACCCGCTCGGAGTCGTGCGACCCCTGCCAGCTGGCACCCCCTTCTCGGACGTCCTGTCCGACCTTCGGCCGCGCCTCGTGGCGATCGAGGAGGACAGCTCGTGGCTGGCCGTCGACCCGGCCCGAGCCGACGTCATCAGGCGATCCGGTGCCCACTCCTTGATCGTGGCACCGCTGGCGTTGCGCGGTCATGTTCTGGGCGTGGTCAGCTTCTACCGCCACCAGCAAGAAGACCCCTTCGAAGAGGAGGACGTCGCGGTGGCGTCCGCTGTGTGTGCGCACGCTGCGCTCTGCATCGACAACGCCCGTCAGTTCATGCGTGAGTGGATCATCGCGCGAACCGTCCAGCGCAGACTTCTCCCGCACCAACCGGCGACACATGCCACCGTGGAGATCTCCCAACTGCACCTTCCTGCTCCGGAGGGTGGCGGCGCGTGGTCCGACGCGATCGCACTGCCCGGCGCACGGACCGCGCTGATCGTCGGCGACGTGGCAGGGCAAGGTATCGCCGCGGCCATCACGATGGGACTCCTGCGGACGGCCGTCCATACACTCGCCGCCCTGGACCTGCAACCCGACGAGCTGCTGGCCCGCCTCAGCGACACCGTAGCCCGCCTCGTGGCCGCGCGCGCAACGCTGCCTCCCACGGATCCCCTGAACCGCGAGCCGCTCACCGCCGGCTGCATTATCGCGATCTACGACCCGGTCGATCTCACCTGCACCATCGCCCGCGCCGGCCTCCCCGAGCCGGTCGCGGTTTTCCCCGACGGTACCTCGGCCGGCCTGGCCGTTCCCTCAGGCCCCCAACTCGCCGAAACAGGCAACGCCCCGTTCCCCGCGACCACCGTCGACCTCCCCGAAGGAAGCACTCTGGCGATGGGCACGGCCGCGCTCGCGGACGCTGTCCTGGCGCCATCCGGTCCGCTTCGCCGGCTCCTGGACGGCGCCAGCACAAGGCCCCTGTCGGATCTGCGCGACGACGTCGCGCAAGCGCTCACCGGCGGCCACCCGACCGGCGAGGCCCAGATGCTGCTCGCCCGGACGAAGGCGCTGCCGCAAGATCGGGTACTGACCCGCACCCTGCCTGCGGACCCCGAGGCCGCCCCGATCGCCCGCGCAGCGGCCCGCCGCCAACTGGAAGCTTGGGGCATGGACGAGGAAACGGCGTTCACCACCGAGCTCATCGTCAGCGAGCTCGTCGGCAACGCGGTCCGCTACGGCGCTCCGCCGCTGCAGGTACGACTGATCTTCGAGCGGATGCTGACCTGCGAGGTCAGCGACACCGCGACCAGCGCTCCGCAGGTGAAACATGCCCGCACCATCGACGAGACAGGCCGAGGACTGTTCATCATTGCGAGCGTCGCGGAACAGTGGGGCACCCGCTATCAAACCCAGGGAAAGACCGTTTGGGCAGAGCAACCGACAGGAATGTCAGCGGAGCGCCGAAACGGTGCCGGGCGCGCTTCGTGAGCGCGGTAGGCGAGGCCCACCGCGCGGTGTCCCGGATCGCGAAAGCGGACGACGGCCAGGGCAAGCTCCTGCGGGGCCTGGGTGACCACCTACCGCAACCCCGTGACTTCGACGACTGGCACTGGCTCACCCAGCTGAACCAGGCCCGCGCCGTCGCCTTCGGCATCCGCCACTTCCGTTCGCACGCCCCGTACTGCATGGGCACGGTCGTTTGGCAGCTCAACGACTGCTGGCCGGTCGTCTCCTGGTCGGCCGTCGACGTCGACGGCCGGCGCAAACCCCTCTGGTACGCGCTGCGCGAGGCATACGCCGACCGGATCCTCGTCGTGCGTGACGGAGCGGTGTACGCGGTCAACGACGGTCCACAGATCTGGGCGGGCCCGGCTGAGCCCGACGCGGCCGTCACCGTGACCGCGCCGGGCTCGGACTCCGTGCCCCTGCGCGTGGCCCGGCGCTCCCTTTCCGGCGCCACGCTCGGCGAGGCGGAGATGTCGGTCGACTGCGCGCCCCGGTCGGTGGCACGCATCGAGCTCCCGGTCGAGCTGACCGGGCCGGACGACAAGACCCGCGAGCTGCTTGTGGCCGAGCTCGGAGGGCAGCGCGTGGTCGAGTTCTACGCCGAAGACACCGAGGTGGCCTTCCCCTGCGCGGACCTTACCGCCCACGTCGACCCGCTCGGTCCGGGCGAGGCCGACGGCTACCGCGTCACAGTCGACGCGCACACCCTCGTACGGGATCTCGCGCTGTTCCCCGACCGGCTCGACCCGGCGGCCGTGGCCGACCGGGCGCTGGTCACCCTGCTGCCCGGCGAGCAGGGGGCCTTCGAGGTCACCGGCGCCCGGCTCGACGATCCATCGGCGCTCAAGAGCCGACCTGTCCTGCGCTGCGTGAACGAGGCCACGGCGCCCAACTGAAACCCCTCGGGCCGGTCCCACCGCGTCCCCGCTGTCACTGGGGCGGGCCCGAGGAGCTCGCACACTGTTCGGGAAGGGTCACCCCTGCACTGAGACACTTGCGCAGGGCCGTGCTCCGCAACAGCGCCCCGGTCGCGCTGTGCGCCGTCGGCGCCACGGCCACCGCAGCCGCCACATCCAGCGCTTCGGTTCCCGACGCCGACCACCAGCACGTCCTTACCTTGGTACGGGCGGGAGTTGCGGCAGTCGCAGGCGTGCAGCAGCTCACCGGGGAAGCACTCCCGGCCGGGCCGGCCGGGCAGGCGGGCGGTGGGGTTGCGACCGGTGTTCGCGACGACCGCGCGCGCGGGCCGGCTCGCGACCGTCCGCGGTCCGCAGCAGCCAGCCGCCGCCCTCGGTAGGGCACCGCTCGACGCGGGTGACCTCGATGCCGTGGACGTCGGCGTACTTCTCCAGGTACCGGATGATGTCGTCCCGCGCGACCCAGCGGCCGGACGCACGCGGGATGGGCAGTCGGCGAAGCCGCGGTCGGAGGCCTGCATGGCGCAGATGGCTTCGACGTAGCGGGTGAGGCCGTGCTCGGTCGGCGCGGCGGCGCGAGTGTGTCACATGGCGCAGCGTCAGCACGATGTCCTCGATGCCGACACTGCCATCCGCACGGGTCTCGATCGCGCTCGCCGAGACGTCCAGCCGACGGTCGCTGCATGCAGTGGTTGCAACCCCTGGGTCGGCTGGCGCAGTTGGTCAGACTCTGATCGACGCCAGGCTCGCGCTTCCGTCGGGTGCGGAGTCGTGTGGATTTCGACCGTGGTTCCTTGAAGTAAACCTCTCATAATTTCATGACGGCCTCTTGCCAGGCAGAGATAGTACGTGTTCGGATTAATTCCGTCGGCCGGGCTCCGCGTCATCGGTTCTGATGCCGGCCTCGTGCCGTGGTCCGATGCGCGCCCTCTTTCATCGCCGTTCCAGGCGGTGGACGTCTCCCACCACCCTCTTTCTTTGGAGCAGAGACATGCACGATCTCGCCTCCGTAGACCTGCTCGACGCGTTCACCCGTGAACTCAGGCTGTGCAAGCTCCAGCCGGGCGAGCATGTGGTCGTCCTGTCCGAGCCGACGAGTCGCGGCGACTACATCGCGGCGGCCTTCGGAGCGGCGAAGGCCTGCGACGCCCATGTCATCTCCGCCACCGTGCCCGGCGGCAATCCGGCTCCCGCCGACAGCACTCGCACCGGCGCGGGTCCGGGGCTGACCTCGGTGCTGAACGACACCACCGCCCAGGAGATGCTCAAGGCTGCCGACCTGGTGGTCGACCTGACCCGTGAGGGCTTCATCCACGCGCCCCTCCAGCAGGAGATCCTGCGCGCCGGCACGCGCATCATCTTCGTCTGTGACGCCCCGGACGTCCTCATTCGCAACCTGCCGAAGGAGGACGACAAGGTCCGCGTCCTCAAGGGCGTCGAGCTGCTCAAGTCCGCCTCGGTGATGCGGGTGACGTCCGAGGCAGGCACCGAACTCACCGTCGAACTGCCGGGATCCAAGCCGGAGTTCCAGGTGGGCTTCGCCGACGACCCGGGCCGCTGGGACCACTGGCCGAGCACCATGGTGCTGTGCTGGCCGCAGCTTTCCGACGGCCGGATCGTGCTGACGGAGGGCGACATCCTCCTGCCGTTCAAGGAGTACGTGCGCCGGCCGGTCACTCTGGAGATCGCCGGTGGCAACATCGAGAAGGTTTCCGGCGGTGCCGAGGCACAGCTGCTCAACACCTACTTCGAGGACGCCGACGACCAGTGGGCTCGCAGCCTTTCCCACATGGGCTGGGGCCTCATGAAGACCGCCGACTGGTTCGCCACAGCTCTGTACGGCAAGGAAGAGCTGATGGGCATGGACGCCCGGGCCTTCGCCGGCAACTTCCTGTGGTCCACCGGCCCTCACCCGGTACTCGGCCGTGAGTCGTACGCCCACATCGACGTCGCCATGCGGGGCTGCACCGTCTCCGTCGACAGCACGGACGTCGTCACCGCCGGACGGCTCGTCGAGGCCTGACACCCCGCCCAGCTCCGCCCGGCCACCACGCGCCGCATCCCTCGTCTGGAGAATTCATGGCACCTTCCCAATCGTTCGAAGTCGTCATCGCCGGTGGCGGACTCGGCGGGGTCACCGCAGCACTGGCCTTGCGGCACCGAGGCATCAGGGTCACCGTGCTGGAACAGGCGGCACAGTTCGGCGAGATCGGGGCGGGCATCCAGACGGCCCCCAACGCCAGTCGCGTCCTGCTCGGCCTCGGCCTGCGCAAGCAGCTCGAAGCCATCCACACCGAGCCTCAGGATCAGGTGCGGCGCAGGTGGAAGGACGGCAGCGTCGTCGGGCTCACCCAGCTCGGCGAGCGCTGCAAGCGGGAATTCAACGCCCCGTACTGGCACTACCACCGTGCCGATCTGCACCGCGTCATCCTGGACGCCTGCGTGGACCCGAACGGCCCCGGACCCGTCGTCGAACTGCACACCGACAGCCGCGTGGACGGCCTGGACCGGAGCAACCCGCGCCGTCCGGCGGCCATCACCGAAGACGACCGGCGCTTCGAGGGTGACGTCGTGATCGGCGCCGATGGCATACGTTCACGGGTCCGTGACCTCATGGGGCTGCCCGACACCCTAGAGTTCTCAGGCGAGATGGCCTTCCGGGCGTTGATCCCCGGCGACCTCATCGCCGCAGACCCGGCCACCCGCTTCCTCGTCGACCGCTTCCAGAGCACCATCTGGTACGGCCCCGACCGCCACCTCGTCCACTACATGATCCGTGGCGGCGAGTACCTGAACATCGTGGCCTGCGTCCCGTGCACCGACGAGGTCGCCGAGAAGTGGACCGTCTCCTCCGACGCCGACGCGCTCGTGGACGCCTTCCCCGGCTGGGACGACCGCGTCGCCGCGATGCTGTCCAAGGCGAAGGAGGACGTCTCCTGCTTCGCCCTCTACCGGAGGCGTCGCGACCCGGTCTGGACCGATGGTCACCTGTCGCTGCTCGGCGACGCCTGCCACGCCATGCTGCCCTACCAGGCGCAGGGTGCCTCGCAGGCGATGGAGGACGCCGCCGTCCTCGCCGAGGAGCTGGGCCGGGTCAACGCCGACGACATTGCGGGAGCCCTGCACCGCTACACCGACCGCCGCGCCAAGCACGCCGGGATGGTCCAGGACGCGTCGCTGCAGAACAAGACCTTCTATCACTTCCCCGACGGCCCTCTGCAGCAGTCCAGGGACGCCGAGTTGGGGCGCTCCTTCGACGGTGAGTCGGACGTCTCCTACCAGTGGCTCTGGGGCGGGACACCCCTCAACGACCCTGACCTGGAGGCGATCACCTACCCGTTCGCGCGCTGACCGCCGGCGGCCAGCCGAATCCGTCCCACCACAACCGCCGAGCCGCACCCGCACCGCCCACTCACCGTCCCCGACGCCCCCTATGGAGCGAACGTGAAAACAGGCGATCAGATCGTGCAGGACCTGCCCTGGAGATGGTCGGTCCAGGGAAGAATCTTCATCATCGGCGGCCTCGGCTACCTCTTCGATGCCTACGACATCGCCCTCAACGGCTTCCTCATGCCGCTGCTCGGCGACCACTTCGATCTCACCCTCGCCGAGCGCGGTCTGGTCGCGACCGCGAACCTGGTCGGCATGGCCGTCGGCGCCGTCGTCTGGGGAGCAGTCGCCGACCGGATCGGACGCAAGCAGGCATTCAGCGTCACTCTGCTGATCTTCGCCTTGTTCTCGGCCCTCGGCGCCCTCGCTCCGATCTACTCCGTCTTCCTGCTCCTGCGCTTCCTCGCGGGCGTCGGCCTCGGCGGCTGCATTCCCGTCGACTACGCGCTGGTGGGCGAGTTCTCGCCACGCAAGTACCGGGGCCGGGTCCTCACCGCGCTCGACCTGTGGTGGCCGATCGGCGTCACCCTGTGCGGTCTGCTGGCCACCAGCTTCGTCGGGGTGGCGGGGGACTGGCGGTGGATGCTCGCCACGATGGTGTTGCCGGCACTCCTGCTGTTCTGGGTGCGTCGCGGCATCCCGGAGTCGCCCGTCTACCTCACCAAGAAGGGCCGCGAGGCGGAGGCCAGAGAGGTCATCGACGACCTGGTGGCCCGCACGGGAGCACCAGTCGAGCCCTACAGCATCCCCGCACCGCAGCAAGAGACCGGCCCGCGCGGCGTCGCCGCCGCAGTGCAACAGCTCGTCGGTATCTGGCGGTTCGATCCGCGCATCACGTCGGTGGCCTGGCTGCTCTTCGCGACGATCATGCTGGTGTACTACGCGGCCCTCAGCTGGATGCCGTCCATCCTCAAGGAGGAAGGTCAGGGCGACACCGCCGCCTTCATGAGCACCACGATCATGAGCGCCGTAGGTATCGCCGGTGTCCTGCTCTCCACCGCCCTCGTCGACATCGTCGGCCGCAAGTGGCTGATCGGTGTCTCGGCGCCGCTCGCCGCCGCAGCCCTGGTCGCCTTCGCGGTGGTGCGGCACATGGCGACGCCGTCCGTTGTCGCCATCGCCGTTTTCGGCCTGCTCGCCCAACTGGCCATCCCCGCCCTGTACGCCTACGCCGCCGAGCTCTACCCCACCCATCTGCGGGCCAGCGGCTTCGGCTGGGCCTCATCGGTCAGCCGCACGCTGACCGGATTCGCCCCGCTGCTCTTCGGCTCGGTCATGTGGCCACTGCTGGGGCTGCCCGTCACCTTCGCGGTGCTCGGGGCGGCGGTGCTGGCCGCCGTGGTCTGGATGGCGATCGCCGCACCCGAGACCAAGGGAGCGGTCCTGGACGCCTCCGACGAACCGGCGCCGGAGACCCGTGCCGTGCCGGAAGCTGCCGCAACCTGACCTGCCCCAGGGCCCCCGATACGTACCCAGACCGGAGGAATCCGATGAAGCCCGCCCCGTTCGCCTACCACCGGGCGCGAGATGTCGACGGCGCACTCCGTCTGCTCGCCGACCTCGGTGACGACGCCAAGGTGGTCGCCGGCGGACAGAGTCTCGTCGCGATGATGAACTACCGACTGGCGCGCCCGCGCCATCTGGTCGACATCGCGCGCCTGCGGGAACTTGACCGGATGGAGCGTGATTCCACCGGCGCCTTGCGTATCGGGGCGCTCACCACGCACCACACCGTGGAACGTGATCCGCAGGGAGTGCTCGGGCGGGACTTCGCCGTGCTGAGCCGGGCCATGGAGTGGGTGGGGCACCTGCCCATCAGGACCCGCGGCACGGTCGGCGGAAGCCTCGCGCACGCCGACGCCACCGCCGAGTGGTGCCTGCTCGCGGTGGTGCTGCGCGCCCGGTTCGTGGTCCGAGGTCCTCGTGGCGAGCGCACCATCCCCGCCTCGGACTTCTTCCACGGCTACTACACCAGCGATCTGGCACCGGACGAACTCCTCGTCGAAGTCGTCTTCCCGCGCCCCGCACCCCACGCGGCGCTCACCGAATTCGCCGAACGACGAGGAGACTTCGCCCTGGTCGCCGCTGCCGTGGACCTGGACCTGGACGTGGTCGACGGGACGGTGCGCGGGGGCCGGGTCGGGCTCGGCGGTGTCGCAGCCGCCGTCGTCCGCGTACCGGAGGCCGAGGAAGTCCTGGCTGCGGGCGGCTCGTTCGCCGACTGTGCCGCGACAGCGGCCGCAGCCGTCGACCCGCCCGAAGACACCGCCTACCGCAAGAGCCTTGTCCGCACCCTTGTACAGCGCGCCTGCGAGGAGGCCATTACCGCATGAGCTCGACACCGAACTCCCGTCAGCTGGTGGGGCGTTCAGTCCCGCGGCGCGAAGACCCCCGGCTGCTGACCGGGCGCGGACGCTTCGTGGACGACATCGCACTGCCCGGGATGCTCCACGCCCAGTTCGTGCGCAGCACCGTCGCCCACGGCGAGATCGTGTCCGTGGATCTGTCCGCCGTACGACAAGTTCCCGGCGTGGTGGCCGCCTTCACCGCCGAGGACCTGCAGCTGGGCGACATTGTTGCCGAGTTGGCGCGCCCGCTGAGCGAGTACGTGCCGACCGCGATGCCGATCCTCGCCCGCGACCGTGTCCGTTACGTCGGCGAACCCGTCGCCGTGGTCGTGGCGCGCGACCCCTACGCGGCCGAGGACGGCCTGGAGGCCGCCAAGGTCAGCTACTCCACGCTCGCGCCCGTCACCTGCGAGGAGGACGCGCTGGCTCCGGACGCGCCCCGCCTGCACGAGGAGGCGGCGCACAACACCCTCGTCGATGTCTCGCTCTTCGCCACGGAGGGCATCGACGACATCTTCGCCGGCGCATACCGCGTCGTGGATGTCGAGACCTGCACCGGCCGGCAGAACGCCCTCCCCCTGGAGACCCGCGGCGCCGTCGCGCACTGGGACGAGCGCGAGGAACAGCTCGTCGTCCACACCTGCACCCAAGTACCGCACCAGGTAAGGACGGTGGCCGCACGCAGTCTGCGCCTGGACGAGCGGGCGGTGCGGGTCATCGTCCCCGACATGGGCGGCGGCTTCGGGCAGAAGTGCGCGGTGGGCCGCGAAGAGATCGCGGCGGCGGCTGCCGCACTGCGCCTGCGCCGTCCCGTGAAGTGGATCGAGGACCGCAAGGACGCGCTGACCGCCTCCTTCCTCGCCCGAGAACAGCACTACAGGGCGCGCGCGGCCTTCGATGCCGAAGGCCACATCCTGGCCCTCGACGCCGACGTGGTGTGCGACATGGGCGCCTACTCCTGCTACCCGTTCACCGCCGGCATCGAGCCGCTCATGGCCTCCGCCGAGATGCCCGGCGTCTACCGGGTCCCCGCCTACCGGGTACGCGGCCGCGCGATCACCACGAACAAGGCGCCCACCGGCCCGTACCGCGGAGTGAGCCGCCCGCAGTACGTCATGGTCGTCGAGCGTCTCTTCGAGCGCGCCGCCCGCGAACTCGGCCTGGACCCGGTCGAGGTGAGGCGCCGCAACGTGATCACCGAATTCCCGTACACCGGCGTCAACAACATCACCTACGACCCGGGCAGCTACCTGGAATCCCTCAACCTGTGCGAGCAACAGCTCAGGGACGAAGGCTGGTACGAGAAGCAGGCCGAGGCGGCACAGCACGGCCGTCACATCGGCATCGGCTACTCCTGTTTCAGCGAACGTACCGGCTACGGATCCGCCGCCTTCGCCCAGCGAAAGATGCAGATCGTGCCCGGCTTCGACATCTCCGAGGTCCGCATGGACACCACCGGAGCCGTCACCGTGACCACCGGCACCCTCAGCCACGGACAGAGCCACGAGACGACCATGGCTCAGATCGTCGCCGACGAACTCGGCCTCGACCTCGCCAAGGTCAAACTCCACCAGGGCGACACCGACCGCATCACCTACGGCTGGGGCACCTTCGCCAGCCGCTCCATCGCCATCGGCGGCAGCGCGGTGCGGATCGCCGCCGGGCGCCTCGGCGACAAACTGCGCCACATCGCGGCCGCCCGCTGGGACACCGATCCCGACGATGTCGAGCTGACCGGCGGGGGAGCCAGGCGCCGCGGCCCGGCGGGGGACTTCCTGTCCTACGAGGAACTCGCCGACATCGCCTACCTGAAGGCACACCTGCTGCCCAAGGACATCGAACCAGGCCTGAGCGCGACCGCCACCTTTGACGTCCTCAACGACGGAACCTTCTCCAACGCCACCCACGGCGTCGTCGTCGAACTCCACCAGGGCACCGGGCGGGTGGAGATCCTGCGCTACGTGTGTGTCGAGGACTGCGGCGTCGCCATCAACCCCCAAGTCGTCGAGGGACAGTGCCGCGGCGGCATCGCCCAGGGCATCGCCGGCGCCCTCTTCGAACAGATCACGTACGACGCCCAGGGCGAACCGTCGGCCACCGGGTTCATGGACTACAAGGTGCCCACCGCCCACGAGATCCCCGACGTCCTGATCCGCCACCTCGAAACGCCCTGCGCCTTCACCGAGACCGGGGCCAAGGGGGCAGGCGAAGGCGGCACCATCGGCGCCCCTGCCGCCGTACTCAACGCGGTCAACGACGCCCTGCGTCCCACCGGCGTGGAGCTCGACAACACCCCCATCACACCCCGGACCGTCCACCACGCCCTGAACCACCAGGAGCTCCCCGCATGACCAACCCCAGCAGCACGCAGGACCTGCAACTGCTCACCCTCGACATCAACGGCGAACGCCACGAGGTGATCACCGAGTCCCGACGCACCCTCGTCGACGTACTCCGCCACGACCTGCACCTCACCGGCACACACGTGGGCTGCGAGCACGGCATCTGCGGGGCCTGCACCGTCCTGGTCGACGGCCGACCCGCCCGCGCCTGCCTGATGTTCGCGGCCCAGGCGGAAGGTGCCGAGATCCGGACCGTGGAGTCGCTGGGAGGCAGTGGCGGCGAACTCGCGGACCTGCAAGAGGCGTTCCGGGACCACCATGCACTGCAGTGCGGGTTCTGCACCCCCGGCTTCCTGATGCTCGCCGAAGGGTTCCTCACCGAACGCCCCGAGGCGACCAAGGAAGAGATCAGAGACGTGGTCGCAGCCAACCTCTGCCGGTGCACCGGCTACCAGACCATTGTCGAGGCCATCGACGCCTGCGCGACCGCCCGCCGCACCGCGTGCGCACAGGGCCGCAAGGGGACGAGCCGCAAGGAGACGACAGGATGCAACTGACCAACACCGTTGCGGTGAAGGCCGCGCCCGACGAGGTGTTCGCCCTCGTCAGCGACGTTCAGCGGGTCGCCTCGTGCATGCCGGGTGCCGCCCTGGAAGGCCAGGACGGCGACGCGTGGCGTGGCGCGGTCAAGGTGAAGGTGGGACCGATCACCGCCGCCTACGCCGGCACCGTCCGCTTCCTGGAGGTCGACAGCGACAGGCGACGGCTGCGGGTCCACGCCACTGGCGCCGACACCCACGGCAGCGGCGACGCCGAGGCCGAGGTCGTCCTGGAGGTGATAGCAGCACCCGGTGGCGCACAGCTCAACCTCGACACCGACCTGGTCATCCGCGGGAAGATCGCCCAGTTCGGCAAGGGCGCCATCGCCGCCGTGTCCGGGCGCATCCTGGAGCAGTTCGCGCTGAACCTGGGAAACCTGCTGGTCGCCCCCGTGGCCGCAACCGAGGCAGCATCGTCCAGCGCCGCGCAGCCTGCTGTCACTCCGTCGGTTTCTGCGCCCGCCCCCGCGGAACTCGACGGCCTGTCCCTGGTCGCCGGACCGCTGCTGAACAAGTACGGACCGGTCGCCGCCGCCTTCGCGGCCGGCCTCGTCCAGGGTTGGCTCCTCGGCAAGCTGAAGGCCCAGTCCGCTCAGCTGCGCGACCTCCGGAGGCCCGCATGAGCAGCGGGCTCTACGGCCGTACGACCGACGACACCTACGAGCAGGCCGGGTTCGGGGCACCGGTCCAACGCGGCAATCGCCCCGTGATTCTGGTCGTCGACCTCACCCGCGGCTTCACCGAGGACGGTTACGCCACGGGCAGCGACCTCACCGACGTGGTCAAGTCGACCACGCGACTCATCGAGGCCGGCCGCCCCGCCGACGTCCCGGTCGTCTTCACCGCCATCTCCTACACCCGGGCAGAAGCAGCCGGCGACTCGGTGACGTGGCTGCGCAAGGCACCGGGGATGCGCTCCCTGGTGGACGGCAGCGATGCCGTCGCCCTTGACCCGCGATTGCCCTGGCAGCCCGGACAGGACCACCTCGTCGTCAAGAAGGGCGCCTCCGCCTTCTTCGGTACCGGCCTCGCCGCCACCTTGACCGGCCTCGGCTGCGACACCGTCCTCGTGTGCGGCGCGACGACGAGCGGCTGTGTTCGGGCCACTGCGGTGGACGCGGTCCAGTCCGGCTTCCCGGTCCTGGTGCCGCGCGACTGCGTCGGCGACCGGGCCGACGGCCCCGCGCAGGCGGCGCTCTTCGACATCCAGGCGAAGTACGGAGACGTCATCGGCCTCGACGATGCAGTCGGCTACCTCGCCGCCCTGCCTACATCCCGATTGCCTGCGCCCTGACTGTCTGCTCTCCGGCGCGACCACCCCTGAGCTCTTGAGGACGAACCCCATGACACAGCGCTCGCTCCTGCAATCCGCGCTCGCCGACCTCGCCGACGTGCCCGCCACCAGCCGCTGGATCTGGTCCGGCTCCGTACGCCTGCACGCGCTGGACTACGGGGGAGACCTGCCCCCGCTTGTCGTCCTCCCCGGCATCACCAGCCCCGCGATCACCATGGACTTCATCGCCCGTGAACTGACCGACCTGGTCCGGCCGGTGGTCCTCGACGTGCGCGGTCGCGGTCTGTCCGACGACGCCCCCGGACACACCCTGGAGGCGTACGCCGAGGACGTCGAAGCCCTGATCACCGGACTCGGTCTCGAACACCCGCTGCTGTTCGGCCACTCCATGGGCGCCCGCATCGCGGCCGTCACCGCCGTGCGGGCCAAGGTTCCCCTGGGCGGTGCCGTCCTCGCCGACCCGCCGATGAGCGGCCCCGGCCGAGACGCCTACCCGACGAGCCTCTGCACGTTCCTCCGACAGCTCGCCGAGGCCCACCGCGGCACCGACGCCGACGAGGTCGCGGGCCACTGGCCCACCTGGCCCCGTCACGAACAGGAACTGCGGGCGCGCTGGCTGTCCAGCTGCACACGGGAAGCGGTCACGGGCACTCACCACGGCTTCGAGAACGAGGACTTCTTCACCTGGTGGCCGCAGGTGCCCGCCCCCCTCGCCCTGCTGCACGGCGCGGACAGCCCGGTCGTGACGTCCGCCGGCGCAGCTGAAGCCGCAGAGGCCAACCCCGCCGCCTCTGTACACCGGATTCCCGACGCTGGGCACATGATCTTCTGGGACGCGCCGACGACTGCAGTTGCCGCACTGCGCACGGCCCTTCGCGGGATGCTCACCGGCCGCGAACCCGGCTCCGACGCCGTGGTTAAGTGTGGACATGCCTGATGAGACCACAGCTGCCGAGACCACCCCCAGGCCCCCCGCCGAGCTGACCGCCGCCCCCGGCTACCAGGTTCGCCGCCTCTACCAGGCCTACCTCGCCGTGTGGTTGAGGGAGGTGGACCCGGTGCTCACAGGACCACAGTTCGCGGTGCTCCAGACGATCCAGGCACACCCCGGGCGTGATCAGCGCTCCCTCGCCTCGGCGGTAGCCCTTGACACCTCGACGATGGCCGACGTCGCCAAGCGCCTCGACAACCGTGGGCTGATCATGCGTCAGACCGCAGCTGACGACGGGCGACGCAAGCTGCTCTACCTCACCGAGGACGGCAGACACGTTCTCCGCGAGGCCGAACACCGCGCCCGGGCCCTGGACAAGCTCCTCCTCGAGCCGTTCAGCGAGACCGAGCGCACCACCTATCTGCACATGCTCACGTCCCTCGCCGATCACTGGGTGGGACTGGCCGGGGGGCCGACCCCGACTCCCTCCCGATAGCCGGTCCGCCGTGCTCCGGGCGGGGAAGTGAACGCCCCGCCACAACCGGAGGACGACAACCCATGACGGACCATCACATCGGTCTCATCGTGCCCAGTTCCAACCTGACGATGGAGACCGAACTGCCCCGGATGCTCCACGCCCGGGAGACGGTCGAGCCCGGCGACCGCTTCGTGTTCCACAGCAGCAGGATGCGGATGAAGCACGTCACCCCCGAGGAACTGCGGGGGATGAACGCGCAGACCGAGCGGGCCGCGAGTGAGCTCGCCGACGCCAGGCCCGACGTCGTCGCCACCGCCTGCCTGGTCGCCATCATGGCCCAGGGACCGGGCTACCACTGCACCGCCGAAGCCGAGATCACCGCAGCCCTGCAGGCCGAGAGCGCCGAAGCCCCCGTCGTCTCCAGCGCGGGCGCACTGCTCAGCGGCATCGAGGCGCTCGGCGCCCAGCGGGTCGCGATCATCACGCCGTACATGAAGCCGCTCACCGCCAAGGTCGTCGCCTACATCGAGGACGCGGGGATCGAGGTGGTGGATGCCCTGAGCCTCGAAGTCCCCGACAACCTGGCCGTCGCCCGTCTGAACCCAGCGGATCTGCGCGAGCACCACCGCCGGCTCGACCTGAGCCGGGCCGACGCGCTGGTGCTCTCGGCCTGCGTGCAGATGCCGTCCCTCGCCTCCATCCAGACGGTCGAGGACGAGACGGGGCTGCCGGTGCTGTCCGCCGCGACGGCGACGGCGTACCGCATCCTGCAGGAACTCGGTCTGCCTCCGGTCGTGCCGGGAGCCGGAAGTCTCCTCGGCGGACGCTCCGCCGAACTCGCCGCCCACTGAACCCGGAACCGAGCGGGGGACACGTCCAGGCTCGGCGGCGGTGTCCCGGGCCGGCGCGGCCGCGTCGATCCCCACCGCCGCCGAGATCGGCGCCCCCTGCTCATCGACGAGCGTGACCTCGCCGCCGCGGAAGCGAAGGACGGCGGCCTGCGCATCGGCGACCGGAGTCTCCGCGCCCTCGTCCTGCCCGCGACGACCACGCTGCGGTCGAGCGAGACGATGGACACGCTCCGCGACCTGCTCACCGCGGGTGTACCGGTACTGGCGAGCGGGCCGAAGCCGGAGGTCTACGAACACGGGCCACAGACAGCGAGCGCGGACTGGGAGCGCCTCGGTGTATCGGTCACGAGCCTCGCACCGTCCCCGCTGCCGCCGAGCTGCCCGGCCTCTTCCCGGCACCGGCACAGGAGCTGTCGGTGTGGGATCTGTCGGTGCGGGCGATACGGAAACCGCCGTGCCGATGGGCGACGCAGGCAGCCACCATGCTTGAAGGACTCGACCCGCTGCTCACCCCGGACCTGCTGCACGTCCTTTCCGAGATGGGGCAGGGCGATACGATCGCGATGGAGGTCGTCGGAGACCCGGACACGATTCCCGATGTGCAGGCCGAGGCCATCCGTGCCGCCTCGCGGCCCGCCGACCTCTCTCTCGACGTGGAGTCGATCGCACGGCTGTGGCCCCGGACCTCGTCCGGGGCCACAGCCGTGCGGTCAAATCCCCGTGGTCACCCGCCGAGCCGCACGCCGCGTGCGTCGAGGAACGCCGCGAGTTCGGTCGCCGTCGGGCCGGTCGCCGGCCCGCGCCGGGTGACCGCGAGAGCGGCCGCCGCGTTCGCGCCCCGGGCCGCCTCGGCAGCGGGAACTCCGCGGCCAAGGAGTGCCAGGAACGCGCCGACGTGCGCGTCCCCGGCCCCGTTGCTGTCCACGGCGTCCACCGGGAACCCGGGCACGTGCACCGCATCACCGCCGTCCGGCGCGGCCAGCCAGCAGCCGTCCTTGTCGGCCCGCACCAGCACACCGGCCCCGGCCCGCAGCCGCCCGCGCAGCACCTCGGCCGCCGCGCGCGGATCGGCCTGCGAGGTCATCAGCTCGGCCTCCCGCGCATTGCAGCTCAGCCAGTCGGTGCGGGCGAGCACCGGGTCGAGCACCGCGGCCGGGATGTCCGCCACCAGCGGCGCCGGGTCGAAGCAGACCCGTACGTCCTCCGCGAGGTCCGTCACCACCTCGGCCAGGAGCGGCCCGTTGACCTCCATCACCAGGCCGTACCCAGAGACCTGCAGGAGGTCGCCGCCGCGCACGGACCCGGCGATCGTCCGCGCCTCCTCGGGGGTCATCCGTGCGTCGACCCCGAAACTCGTCACGAACGTACGCTCGCCGCCGCCGTCGACCAGCGCCACGCAGAATCCGGTGTCGCCGTCCGTGCGCGCCCTGAGCACCGTGCCGATGTCCTCGGCCGCGAGCGAGGAGCGTACGAGGTCGCCGTACGGGCCGCTGCCGTGCAGCCCCGCGTACACGGCCTCGGCGCCGAGCCGGCGCGCGGCGGTCAGCGTGTTGAAGCCGCCGCCCGCGTACAACTCCGTACGCGTACCGATGACGTCGCCACCGCGCTCCGGCAGGGCGGGCACCTCGATGACCAGATCGGCGATGACGTTTCCGGCGAGCACGACACGGGAGCGGGCGGTCATCGGGCGGCCTCCTCAAGGGTGGTGGAGTCAGCGGCAGGGGTGGTGAGGGTCACCTGCGAGCGGCGCCCGAGCAGCGCGTACAGCGCGCCGCCCACGACGATGGCGATGAGCCAGCCGAGCCCGTTCACCCCGAGCCAGGAGTCGGCGAGCGGCCCCTTGAACCACACGTCGTCCGCGCTCGTCGCGGCCGTCGTGAACAGCAGCCCGGCCACGATCGCCGCCAGCCAGGCGGTGACGGCGGGCAGATGGAAGCCGCCGCGGTACCAGTACCGGCTGCCCCGACCCGTGTTCATCAGCGCCGACGGGTCGTACTCCCGTCCGCGCAGCATGTCGACGGCGATCACCCCGATCCACGCCGAGATCGGCACGGCGAGCAGCGTGAGGAACGTACTGAACGGACCGTAGAAGTCATCGGCGATCAGCATGAAGTAGATGCCGCCGAGGAACATCAGCACGATGTCGATGCAGACCGCCCAGGCGCGCGGCACCCGCAGACCGAGCGTGATCATCGTCAGGCCGGCCGAGTACGTGGACAGGTGATTGGACATCAGCAGCCCGCCGAACGCCGCGATCAGATACGGCACCGCCATCCACGACGGCAGCATCGCGTTGATCGCGGCGACCGGATCGGCGGAGGTGGCGAGGGACGGGTCGCCGGCCGTGAGCAGCGAGCCCAGCGAGATCAGCAGCACGAGCGGGATGCCGGCGCCGAAGGCCGAGGCGCGCACGAGGCGCCCGCCGGGGATCGACCGCGGCAGGTAACGGGCGTAGTCCGCCCCCGCGTTGGCCCAGCCGATGCCGGTGCCCGAGGCGATGAACCCGATACCCGCGACGACCGCGCTGGCACGGCCCGCCGGTGCGTCGAGCACCTTCTGCCAGTCGACGGTGGCGACGAGGAAGCCCATGACGACGAGGTTCAGGACCCCGAAGGCCACCGTCGCCCACTTGTTGATCCACATGATCGTGGCATGCCCGAGCCCGCTGATCAGCAGGGTGCAGAGGATGAAGACCAGCAGACAGACCAGGGTGAGGACGGTGCCCTTGCCCACCCCGAACAGGGTGTTGAGGAGAGCGAGGAGGGCGTACGCCGCTGTGGTCGTCGTGATCGTCTCCCAGCCGACCCGGCTCAGCCACGTCATCAGCGTGGGGCCGTGGTTGCCGCGCTGCCCGAACACCGCGCGCGACAGCGTCAGGGCCGGGGCCCCGCCCTTCTTGCCGGCCAGGCTGAGCGCGCCCACCAGGGCGAACGATCCGACCGAGCCGACGACCGCGACGAGCGCGGCCTGCCAGATGTTCAGGCCGCGGAAGGCGACGAGCGTCGCGCCGAGCGGCAGCCCGAGGATCGATATGTTCGCGGCGAACCACGTCCAGAACATCTGGCTTGCGTGGCCGTGCCGCTCGGTGTCGGGGACCGGCTCGATCCCTCGGGTCTCCACGGTGCCGACGCGGTCGTTCTTCGTTGAAGCGGCCATCGCGGAACTCCTTGCTGGGCTGTCGGTGGGGTGGGTGTGTGGAGCGCTGGGTGTCAGGGGCGGTGGGTGAGCAACTGATGTGTCAGAGGCTCCAGTTCGAGGTCGTTGACCTCGTGCAGGGTGCGTACCTCGGTGGCGGGCAGGGCGGCGAAGCCGTGCACGGAGCCGGCGATCGCGCCCGCGATCGCGCCGATCGTGTCGCTGTCGCCGCCGAGATTCGCCGCGAGGAGCGCGGAGCGCCACGGGTCGCCGTCGGCCAGCGCGAGTACCGCGAAGGCGGCGGGCACCGACTCCTGGCTGGCGACGCTGGTGCCGATGAGCGCGTCGATCCGGTCGAGCGCCGCGTCCTCGTCGAGGCCGACGACCAGGTCGCGCGCCCAGCCGATCCGCGCCGAGATGCTGGCGCCCGCGATCCAGTGCCCGCGCCGGGCACCGGCCGCAGACAGGCTGATCGCGGCGTCGAAGGCGTCGTCGAGGCTGCCACCCGCGACGCCGGTGGAGACCGCGGCCGCGACCGCCGCCGCGCCCGCGATGCCGACGGTGGTGTCGTGCGTGACCTGGCAGGACTCGACGACCCGGTCGAGGAACCGCTCGGTGTCGGGAGCGCAGGCGAAGGCGATGCCGACCGGGGTGACCCGCATCGCGGCACCGTTCGTGGTGCCGTACCTCCCGGCCTCCTTGGGGTCGGTGCCGCGGGCCACGGAGTCGAGCGCCGCCTTTGTCGACGGGCCGAGCAGGTCGAACGACCCCTTGGCCTTCATCTCCTTCTCCCAGGCGAGGAGTTCCTCGGCGAACCGCAGCGGGTCGACGTGCCCGCCGCCCTCGACGAGCAGCCGCGCCACGATGACCGCCTGGTCCGTGTCGTCGGTGACGGACCCGGCGGGCATCCCTGCGCTGACAGGGTTGTCGGGCTGCGCGGATTCGAAGCCGCGCAGTGTGCCGTAGACGCGGACGACGTCGGCGCGCGACATGACCTGCGTCGGCATGCCCAGGGCGTCGCCGAGCGCGAGGCCGTAGAAGGCCCCGAGGGCGCGGTCGAACTGGGAGGTGTCGGTCACAGGTGGCCTCCTCGGCCGGTATGTACGTGCAGTTGGAACCGGGCGGGATCCAGCAGGCTCGTCACCTGCTCGACCACGCCCCCGTCCGCGTCGCGGAACACCTGGGCGACGCGGAGGAAGGACTCGCCGGGGGAGCGGTGCAGGGCCGAGGCGTCGGCGTCCGCCAGTCCCGCAACGCCTATTTGTGCCTCGGCGGAGTCCGGGATCCGGCCCGCCGCGGTGAGCGTGCGGCTCAGCGAGTCCCCGTCCAGGCCGCGGTCGGCCAGACCGGCCAGCGCGCCCACGGCGGGCACCCGGCTGAACTCCAGGGAGACACCGTGTCCGTCGGGCAGTCGCCGCACCCGGTCAAGAGCAGTGAACTCATCGCTTTCCAGGCCGAGTTCGGCGGCCAGGGCTGCGTCCTTGATCCGCTCGAACCGCAGGACGTGGGTGCTGAGTTCGGTGCCTTGATCGGCGAGGGCCCGGGTCCAGCCGAGCCGCTGGTCGAGCGGGGCGCCGTCGAAGGTGACGATCGAACCGATTCCGGCGTGCGTCTCGATGAGCCCTTGCTCGCCCAGGACCCCGAGGGCCTGCCGCACGGTCGTCCGGCTGACCCCGAATCGCTCCCGCAGGGCGTGCTCGCCGGGCAGCTTGGCGCCGTCCGCATGCACACCCGCACGAATCTCGTCGGCGAGGGCCAGGGCGACGCGATGATGCTTATAAACCTGTCCAGGCATGTCTAGAAGGTAGACATGAAGAAGCCGACCTGTCTAGACCTGCCCGGTGTGGATTCGATCGGCCGCTCCGGGCGCCTCAGGGGGCCCTCCCCCTCCAGAGGGGCCGAGCAGCCGCACTCATCGCTCTCTTGCGGCGCTGGACGTGGTGGCAATCGGCCCCCACTGCAGGCGCAGGATCAGCGTGCGGATCGAGCGAACGGTGGGTGGGCGGCCTGGTCTCTTCGGCCGGCAGGTGTGGGCGTGGTGCTGCTTGATCAGGTTGCGGTGCCGGCGCGGCACGGGGTCGGGTTGGACCAGTAGCCGGAGCCGGAGCAGAGCCTGGCGCGGGAGTGGCATCAGCAGGGCGGCGAGGAAGGCTCGGTCTCCCGAAGTGAACTTCACGCGGTACGCGCCGAGTTGCCGTTCGAGGATCGTGATCTGGTGGCGCAGGGCAAGGGTCTCCGCGTCCTTGTCGCGGTCGTCCATCGGCAGCAGTCGCAGCTTGGCGAACGCGTTGGTGACGGTCAGGTGGGCGAGACGAAGCAACACAAGTGCTCATCCTGCCGCGGCACCGTACAGTCCCCTGAGCTGCATGGACGGCATTCTCGGCAGGCGCAGTGTCCGTGGCCACGTAGCGCTTGCGCCCTTTGATCTTCTTGCCCGCGTCGATGCCCTGGCTCGCCTCGGAGACGTTTGCGGAGGTCTTCACGCTCTGCGCATCGATCACGGCTGCGGAGTGAGTCGCAGGCCGGCCCTGTGCGCGGCGGGCTTTGTCACGCAGCAGATCGTGGACTCTTTGAGCGGTGCCATCCACTTCCCGCTTCGCGTAGTAGTCGTACGCGGTCTTGTACGGAGGGAAGTCGTGAGGCAGGTACCCCCGCGGGATGCCCGAGCGGTTGACGTAGCGGATGGCGTTCACGATGTCCCGTAGATCATGCACCTGTGCCGCGGTTCCCGGGCCGGTCCGGGCGGCCCGCCATGCTCCGAACACTGGCTTGATCAACGCCCAACGGGCATCAGAGACGTCACTGCGATAAGGGCGCTGCGGTCTCACGAGACGTGCAACGACCAACCATCGCCGCAGTCACTTCCAACACCCCAGTCACCTGCAAAACAGATCAGTTGCCCTCTAGGGGAGTCACCCTCCGAGGGCATCGTCCTGGTCTCCGAGTCGGGCTGAA
The DNA here is from genome assembly GCF_002803065.1 of Streptomyces sp. CB01635. Taxonomy (GTDB): domain Bacteria; phylum Actinomycetota; class Actinomycetes; order Streptomycetales; family Streptomycetaceae; genus Streptomyces. Next base: position 31 of record NZ_NNBL01000009.1, on the reverse strand, counting down.
CGCGTGACCTGGGTAACGCGGAGGGGGGTCG
>NZ_NNBL01000008.1 GCF_002803065.1 Streptomyces sp. CB01635 | reverse complement strand
AGCCGAGGTAGTCGAGTTGGAGTTCGACGGGCCGGGTGACGCCGCGGATGGTCAGGTCGCCCGTCATGCGGAAGGTCTCTTTGCCTTCGTGGGTGGTGGAGGTGCTGCGGAAGGTCATTTCCGGGTGGCGGCGGGCGTCGAAGAAGTCGGTGCCGATGAGGTGGGCGTCGCGTTGTTCGACGCCGGTGTCGACGCTGGCGACCCGGATGGTGATGTCGGCCCGGGACTGGGAGGGGCGGGCTCCGTCGAAGTAGAGGGTGCTGTCGTAGTCGGCGAAGGCGCCGCGGACGGTGGTGACCATGGCGTGGCGCACGGAGAAGCCGATGCGGCTGTGGGGGCGGTCGATGGTCCATTGCCCGGTGAGTGCGCGAAGGGCGGGGTCGAGCGTGGCGCCGGCGGCGGCGGCGTCGGGGAAGGGCGTACGGGGGCCGGCGGCAGGCGTCGGCTCGATGGTCGTGCTCTGGCGACGGCTGAAGATACCCATGCGGTCGTAGCCCTCCTCGATTTTGATTACTCCGTGTTATCACGGTGTGGGGAGGGGGCGGACGGGGAGATGGGTGGCCTCGTCCGATATCTCTGTCGCGGCCTGCAAAGATGCACAGGATCGACCCAGGATCGTCATGAGTGTGGATGCACTGTCCGGCGATACGTCTTCACGTAAAGTCACTGCACGGTTCGGTGAGGTGCGGAGGTCGGCGTCCGTGGCGAACTCGGTGACCGCCCCTCGCAGCCCGAACTCGTGAACAGGGGCGGTTTCCTGTAGGGCAGTGGCGGTGTGGTCCGCCCGCCTGGTCGCGCAACTGATTCGTATTCGTCGCCGGGGTCTCGCGGGCGGGGCGACGAGTGCGGCCTTCGCCTTGTATGAGGAGGCGTTCCGATTGCGGCTCAGGAGTGTCATGTTGAGGTCCGGGCTCAGGCGGAATGCAGGGTGACGGTCCTGTCGCCTGACGGTCGCTGGGGGTGGGGTCCTGATCGGGCCGGTCTTGCGGAGGTAGAGGGTCGTCCCCTTCCGGGGGGACTTGGACGCCGACGGGCGGTGCATGGTCGCCGTACTGGACCTCTGGTCGATGGGTGATTACCGCTGGGAAGGGCTCTCCGCCACGTGGCGGCGTGGGCGATCAAGTGGGGCGCGACAGCGATCAGGCCGAAGCCTCGTCGGTCAGCGACGGCACCGCGCACGGACGGAGGATCATGAGCGAGTCTTCCAAGGTCGCCACCATGGCAAAGGGGAACCGGTCGAGCTCGAGGCAGAGTGCGACGTCATCAGGATGGACTCCCTGACGCACGCCCTCCGCCAGCTCGGCGGCAGCGCGCGACTCACCGGCGCGGCGGAGGAATTCAGCTGCATCCGTCCCAGCCTCGGTGGCCCTCCGAGCGATGTATTGAGCGCACGCGAGATCTTCATCGGCCTGCCCATCCTCGCCGGTGACGACAAACGTGACACTGTCACGCTCGCGTATCCGCAAGAGCCGAGCCGTTGCCTCCGCCACCACGAAGCTGGCGCACAGCACCAGCGACGCCTCTTTGACCGCAAGGGCGCCGACGGTTCCTGCCGTGGTTTTCTGCACAACGGTCCGTCCGCCGAGGTCCATGGACCGCAGCAGACCCGGCGAGTTGACGGTGTCGAACCCGGGCGCGGGCGGACCGTCTTTGAGCGTCGCCCACTCCGGGTGGCGAGCCTTGAGCGCCAGGGCTTCCTCCAGCGACTCAGCAAGAACGATCTTTTCCGCTCCCTGGGCAAAGGCCCAGGCGGCCACCGTGAAAGCGCGCATGACGTCGACCACGACCGCCACGGACGGGGCTTCGACCAGCTCGGAGATGCCGAGGAAATGAGCGTCCATCCGGTCATGATCGCGTACGCCCGACCCGAAGCACTCGGACAGTGATGCGCATCACGCCGACGGTCTCGGAATGCAACAACTCCGGCTGCCCGCGTCGCGAAAGCAGTGCGCAACGATACGGGCCCCTTGGTGGTCACGGCCGCCGGCCAGTGTCCGACCGTCTCTCGATGAGGTCGTCGAGAGACTGCCTCGCCTCCTCCACATGAGGCCTGCCCAAGTACCTGGCTGGCGTCGAACGCCCTGCGACGTGGCAGGTGAGCGTGATCGTCGGACTCTCGTCCCCGCTGAGTCCTGCCCATTCCGCTGTGGGGTCCCGTTTGGCATGGTGCCAGGACTGTTGCGGTTCTGGTGACATCGGCCAGGGGGCCACGAATGCCCGGGCCGACGTGTGGTGTTCCCGCTCACCGGTGGTGAACTCACCGGTCGTGGACGGTAGGTGTGGTGAATGCGGGGCGTGGCTCAGGTACGGGCGTATGCCTTTGCGATGCCGGCCTTGCCGGCGTGCGGTTTGCTCTCCGTCGCCGCTTGTCACTACGACCGTGACACCTTCCCGCGACGGCCGGACCCTACCGGCTGATCGCCCCAGAGCTTCCTCCGCCGCCGGCCACCGCCACCTCGGCCAGGCGGCCGGTTGCGGCCCCCTGGCTGTCAGCCCCACCGAGCCCTGACTCGTCACCAGGGCTGCCCTGTCGGGCATGCCCGTCACCACCCGTCGGAGATCCACAGACGACGCATCCGTGCAACGGCTCCTCCTCGCCCTTGTCGAACGCCAGCCCGAGAGGCCGGACACGGCGAGGTGCTGGACGCATGGGGCAAGAACCTTGACCTTGTGCGCCCGCCACAGAGGCACGGAGAGACTCCTGCGGTCCCGAGTATTGCTGAGTATTGAGACGTCAAATCCGTTGCGGGCAACGGCATTTCGTGACTCTTTCCAGTGGCCGATACGGTCGGATCCATGGAGTGGAATTCTCAGTCAGCCGAAAGAATTGCGGCTGCCTTGCGTGCCGGTGAAGTGACATCGGCGGAACTGACCGACGAGGCGATCACCCGTATCGAGCGGGACGACAAGGCGATCAATGCGATCTGTGTGCCGGACTTCGACCGTGCACGGGCCGCCGCGCGCGGTGCCGACCAGGCGCGCGCCCGCGGTGAGGACCGGCCGCTGCTCGGCATCCCGGTGACGGTCAAAGAGTCCTACAACATCGCCGGGCTGCCCACGACTTGGGGCATGCCGCCACACCGGGACTACATGCCGGCCGAGGACGCGGTGCAGGTGTCGCGGCTCAAGTCCGCAGGCGCGGTGGTGCTCGGAAAGACCAATGTGCCCTTGGGACTGCAAGATGTGCAGAGCTTCAACGAGATCCACGGCACCACCAACAACCCGTGGGATCACGGTCGCACGCCGGGTGGATCCTCCGGGGGATCAGCGGCGGCCCTCGCTGCCGGATTCGGCGCGCTGTCCATCGGCTCCGACCTCGCCGGCTCGTTGCGCACCCCCGCACATTTCTGCGGTGTCTACGCACACAAGCCGACACTCGGGCTGGCGTCGCCCCGGGGTATGGTCGCGCCGCACGTGCCGGCCCTGCCGGCCGACCTCGACCTCGCCGTCGTCGGCCCGATGGCACGCACTGCCCGCGACCTCACGCTCCTGCTCGACGTCATGGCCGGACCGGACCCGCTGACGGTCGGTGTGGCGCACGACCTGGCCCTGCCGCCCGCGCGCCACGAGCGGCTCTGCGACTTCCGGGTCCTGGTCCTCGACAATCATCCACTCATTCCGACCGGGTCCGCCGTGCGAGCGGGCGTGAACCGGGTGGCCGACGCGCTTGTCGACGGCGGCGCCCGCGTCGAACGGCACAGTCCGCTGCTTCCCGATCTGACCGAAGCCGCGCTGCTCTACACGCAGTTGCTGTTCTCGAGCTCCGTTGCACGTTTTCCCGTCGAAGCGTACGAGCAGCTGCGGACCCGCGCCGCCGGACTGAGCGCAGACGACCAGAGTCTTGAAGCGGCGCGGCTGCGCGGCATGGTGCTCAGCCACCGCGACTGGATCGAGGCGAACAGCCGTCGCGAGCTCCACCGCCACGGCTGGCGGCAGCTCTTCACCGAGTTCGACGCCGTGGTGTGTCCCATCACGCCGACTCCCGCGTTCCCGCACGATCACAACCCCGATCCGAGAGAACGCCGGATCGACATCGACGGCGTCGCGTACCCGTACTTCGACCAGCTCGTCTGGGCCGGTCTGCCCACCATGCCCGGTCTGCCCGCCACCGCCGTACCAGCGGGCCGGTCCCCCGAGGGCCTGCCGGTGGGAGTACAGCTCGTCGGTCCGATGTACGAGGACCGCACCCCGCTGCGACTGGCCGAACTGCTCGAGCAGCAGATCGGCGGCTTCCAGGCACCGGCATAGGGCGTGTCACCAGGGTGTCCGTCGAGGGCGCGGTGCGGATCACGACGAGATCCTCCGCATGCGCACACCAGCGACTTCAAGCCCGGTCTGGTGAAGGGGGTTCTGGCGTGGGGGCCTCCGGTCGAAGCTGCTGAGAAGGCCCTGCGGGCGCCGTTCACCGGGTGAAGTGTGGGGGCGACGACCAGGAAGCCGCCCCCATGCTCAGCCCTTTGAGGTCTCGGCTACGTCGACCGTTGCAGAGCCTTCGCGACGTATCCGCTCAGCCCCCCAGGCGCCGAGCGGACCGAGCGCTTGATTGAGCGTGCGCCCGTGCTCGGTCAGGGAGTACTCCACCCGCGGCGGCACCTCGGCATAGACCTGCCTGTGCACGAGTCCGTCTGCCTCCATCTCACGCAGATGCTGCGTCAGCATCTTCTCGCTCACTCCCGGCAGACCGCGACGGAGCGCGGCGAAGCGGCGTACGCGATGGGCATCAAGTTCCCAGAGGATCAGTCCCTTCCATTTGCCGCTGACGACGTCGAGCGCGGCGTCGATGCCGCAGATGTAAGGCCCGCTCCTCGGCGCCATGGCCATCACTGATCCCCTTACGAAAAGGTAAGTACCGCAGAAAATAGTGGGTACTTCCGAGCCTAGTCGCGCTCTCCGATCATGGAGGGGTGAACGAACAACAGAACCGCATCACCAGGCAGAACAGCACTGTCACCGTGATCGGGCTTGGCCCGATGGGTCAGGCGATGACACGCACCCTCCTTACTGCCGGCCACCCGGTCACCGTCTGGAACCGCACCGTCAGTCGGGCCGACGGTGTCGTGAGCGACGGAGCAACGCTCGCGGCGACGCCCAGCCAGGCGGTCGAAGCGAGTGACCTCGTGATCCTCAGCCTCACGGACTACCAGGCGATGTACGACATCCTCGACGGCGCCACCGAATCGCTCGCCGGCCGGACGCTGGTCGACCTGAGTTCTGACACTCCCGACCGCACACGTGAGGCAGCGACCTGGGCAGCGGGCCACGGAGCCGCCTTCCTCGCCGGAGGTGTCATGGTCCCCGCGCCGATGGTCGGTACGGAGGCTGCCCACGTCTACTACAGCGGCCGCGACGAGGCCATGGAGAGACACCTGACCACGTTGACACTGCTCGGAACGCCAAAGCATCTGGGGGAGGACCCGGGCCTCGCGCAGATGATGTATCAAGCCCAACTCGCGGTGTTCCTCACCACCTTGTCCGGCCTGATGCACGCCACCGCGATGCTGGGCACCGCAGGAATGAAGGCCAAGGAAGCACTGCCGGAGTTGCTCTCCTCCGCCGACTCGATCGGCGACATCCTGAGGGCCGGTGAAGAGACCCCCGGCACCGCGCTTGATGCTGGAGAGCATCCCGGCGACCTCAGCACCGTCACCATGATGGGTGCGACGTCCGACCACATCGTCGAGACCAGCACGTCACTCGGCCTCGACCTCGCACTCCCCCTGGCCGTGCAGGCCCACTATCGGCGCGCGATCAGGGACGGACACGGCGGCGACAACTGGACTCGCATCATCGACAGCGTCCGCGGACCACGATGACCAGACTCGCGACCGATGAATACCGCGATCGAAGCAGTCCTCGACCAGCTGTGGGACCTGCCCATCTCGAATCCCGAGGTGCCTGACCGTCCCGGGCCCTTCCACCGGTGCCCCGTGGAGCTGCAGGCTACGTTCCGAGCCCAGCGTGTCTCCGGGCTCGCCGTCACTTCATCCCGCGGAGGGACCGCATGACTGTGACCGTCCTGGACACCACCGGTACTCAGCTGTACGAACAGGCCGACCACTTACGCGCAGCAGGGCCGGCAACGCGGGTCGAGATGCCCGCCGGACTGATCGCATGGTCGGTCACCCGCGGAGAAGTGGTGACCAAGCTGCTGGTCGACCCCCGCGTCTCCAAGGACGCCCGCAAGAGCTGGCCCGGCTACCGGTTGTTCGCCGTACCGTGGCTTGCCGCCTGGGTCGACGTGATCAGCATGTTCACCACCGACGGTGACGACCATCAGCGGTTGAAGAACCTCGTCGGCAAGGCCTTCACGGCCCGCCGGATCGAGGCCATGGGTCCGGCCATCGAGGCCGTCGTCACTCGCTTGCTGGACCAGATGGAGACGCACGGCCCCGGGGCCCGGCTCGACCTGCGCACCGAGTTCTCCTATCCGGTTCCGACCAGCGTGATCTGCGACCTGTTCGGTGTCCCCGAGGAACAGCGACCGCAGATGCTCAAGGTCATCGACTCGGTCCTGGACTCAAGTGCCGACGACGACCGGGCGACCGAGATCCGCGACGCCATGTACCGGGCGATGCAAACCCTCATCGCCCACAAGCGCGACCAGCCCGGCGAGGACATGACCAGCGTGCTCCTGGAAACCCAACAGGCAGGCGACGACCCGCTCACCGGGGACGAATTGGTCAGCACCCTCATCCTCATGATCGGGGCCGGCAGCGAGACCGCGGTCTCGCTGATCAACCACGCAGTCGTCGAACTGGCACAGCACCCCGACCAGCTCGCCGCGGTCCTCGCGGACCCAAGTCGCTGGGACGACGTCGTCGAGGAGACACTGCGCAAGCACCCGCCGATCATGCACCTTCCACTGCGCTACGCGACCGACGACATCGACCTCGGAGGGAACTTGACCATCAGGAAAGGCGACCTCATCCTGATCGGCTTCGGCGCCCACGGCCGCGACCCCGAAGCGAATCCCGACCCCGGCCAGTTCAACATCGACCGCGAAGACCGCCGGCACCTGGCCTTCGGACACGGGATCCACTTCTGCCTGGGCGCCGCCCTGGCCCGCCTCGAAGCCCGCGTAGCCCTGCCCGCCCTGTTCCACCGCTTCCCGCGACTGCAACTGGCCACCCAGCCCGCCGAGCTCCAGCCGCAGTCCTCCTTCATCGGCAACGACTACCGCTCCGTGCCGGTCAAGCTCACGCCCGACGCGGCCTGACACCGCAGGACAAGCCCTCTCTGAGAACCGGCTCGGATGGTGAAACACCCCCGGCGCCATCCGAGCCGGTTCCATGCCGCGGGCTCCGCCGCCGCGAAGCCGGCCATCCCAGTGAGGAAAGGTCATCGGCTCGGGAGGAACGTTCGGACCACGCCCTGCCGAGGCTTCCCTGCGGGGGCGAGGCGGTTCGCCGTGTCACCGCCCGTCCGGAAGCGGACGGATCCCCGGGCGGGTGAAGACGCGGGACCGTCCGGCCGACCGACACGTGGAACACCGATCGCGGCGCGGTTCCGGCAGCCAGCCTGGGAGTCCTCTTCAGCACGCTTCGCGCCGACCGCGGCGCCGGCGATCCATCAAGGGAGGCAAGCGTGCCACTCCGCGACCAGGATTCCGCACTCTCCCGGCGGCGGTTCCTCGCCGCCGGCGCCGCGTGCGCCGGCGCCCTCGCCGTGCCTGCCGCCGTCGCACCCCCTGCCGCCGCGGCGACGCGCTACACCCTGACAGCGACGAACAACTCGAACCAGTTCCAGGACCTCTGCCTGTTCCAGAAGACGGTTGGCCTCGGCGTCCCGTCCGCACTGTCGCTCGCCTGGCTGACCGCGCCCGCCCAGCCGGGCCACACGGTGACCTTTACGTGGTCCGTGGACTACAGCTTCGTCTGGGCGGTGACGGGCCCGCTCATGAGCGGCATCCCGTTCATGGACCGGGAACTGGTGGCGGCCGACCCGGACGACGAGCTCGAGAACCAGACCGGCTTCGACTTCGACAACGGGAACTACGGGTTCGTGCCCGCCTCCGGCAGTGGCACCCCCCTGGGTGGCCTCGGCATCCAGGTCCTGCCCAGCGTGCCGGACGACACCGCCTCGGTCGGTATCGGCATGGACGGCGCTCCGGTCTTCGCGGCGCAGGCGGTCCCCGGGGCGAAGTTGGTCTTCACGCCGCATGCCCAGTACTGGATCACGGCCGGAACCTTCAGCAACGGCGAGGTGCTGGACGTCGAGGAGATCACCAACGACGTCGAGATCCCCTACGACGACACGTTCTCGATGAACGCCGTCCTCGGGCCGAACAACCTGTGGACGGTGTCCGCATCGAAGAGCTGATGTGCCGGCCTCCGGCGCCGCACGACGGTGGCGCCCTGGTGGACTGGGCTCAGGTCCATGCCCAGTTCCGGCGGAATCTGTCGTCCGGAGGTTCCGCCCGGCACCTGACACCTTTGCTGACGCCGCTGACGAAGGAACGTCAGTGGTGGTTGCAGTGCCGGTCGGGGTCATCCGGCGCCGCCGCGCTTCTCGTAGATCAGAGCGCGCCCTCCGGCCGGGTCACGAGCTGCCAGGCGGGTGCGCCCTGCGCTCGTACTACGCTGCCAAGGTGATGAACCCCAGCGAGCCCCAGGACCCGCAGCCGGCCGCGCAGGGCTCGGCCGTGGTGCGGGGCGGCCGCGCGAGCTCCGATCGCAGCGGCGCTGTCGGCCAGGGCCGCCCGGCCAACCAGGGGCGGCGGGTCGCGGCTCGCAACCGTTCCGCTCTCATCGCCGCCGCCCGCGAGGTCTTCGCCGAGCAGGGCCTGAACGCCCCGCTGTCCGCCGTCGCGCGCCGCGCGGGGGTGGGGCAGGGCAGTCTCTACCGGCACTTCGCCGACCGCTTCGCGCTGGCCTCCGCCGTCCTGGACGAGAACGTCCAGCAGATCGAGCGGGCCGGCGCCGAGCCGGGCGCGAGCCTCAAGGGCGTTCTGGGCGTGGTCACTTGGCACCTGACCCGCTCGACGGCATTCGTCGACCTGCTGCGCGTGGGCGGGGACGGTGAGCAGGCCCGCGCGCTGGCCGCGCGCGTCCGCACTGTCCTGGCTCGCTGCCTGCCCGCCGGGCATCGCCTGTCGGCCGACGACGTCATGCTCGCCGTCGCGATGGTCTCCGGCGCCGTCAGCGGCCCCACCCCGGCGGAACGAGAGCGCGTCGCCCTTGCGGCTTGGGGACTGCTCGGCGTCGAGGTCGGGCCATTGCGCCCTTGCGAGGCGGTCGTGGACGTGTGACCGTCAGCCGCTGTTGGACTGGCGGATGCCTTTGGCCAGTGCGGTGAACGTGAAGACGTACCCGCCGTCGGGGCCGCTGACGGTCATATATGCCTTCGTGCCGCCCGGAGTGATCGCGACGTTGGTCGCCGACTTGAGACCCTCGGCGTTCTTGGCAGGGACCTCGACGGTGGCCAGGCGCGCCCCGTACTTGCTGTAGACGGCGATGGCGGGTCGGCCGTGCAGCGCTTGGTAGAGGTTGCCGTCGGCGTCCACGGCGATGGAGTCGGTCTGGGCCAGGCCGCCGTCGACATGGATGGCCTCGTGCTGGGAGGTCACAGCGGCCTTGCCGGCATCGAGCAACAGGTAGGAGATGGTGTCCTCGGCGAGCTCGCTGATCCACAAGCCGTGCAGACCGGGGTCGAACATGATTCCGTTGGGCTGGGCGAGCCCGTCGGCCAGGACGGTGCTCTTCGTGCCGTCGCGGTCGATGCGCACCATGCGGCCGTCGGTCTCGTCCGGCTCCGTGCCGTGCGCGTCGCTCACGTACAGATTGCCCTCGTCGTCGAACGCGATGTCGTCAGGGGTCATCTTGGAGCCGTCGACCGCACCGGAGAAGAACGTGCGCGGATCCGAGCCGTCCGGCGCGAGGCTGACGATCGAACCGGTGGCGAAGTCGGTCAGGTACAGGCGGCCGTCGTGCGGGCTTGTCTGCGCGGAGGTGTAGGCGCCGCTCTTGTCGGTGTAGACGCCCTTGTGCTCACCGGTGGCCACATCGACGGAGATGAGCTTGGGCTCGCCCGGGGGTGCGGTGACGTCCACGACGTACAGCCGGCCGTCCTCGTACAGGACCGGGCCCTCCAGCAGAGTCATGCCGGTGGCTTCGTGTACGTCGGTCACGTGCGCGAGCTGGGTGGCACGGATGTTCCTGCCCTCGCCGGACGGCGTGGGGTTCTCCGAGGCCGGGGCGCCGCCGGTCTGAGTGCCGCAGCCGGTCAGTGCCAGCAAGCCGACGGCGGCCAGACCCGTCAGGGCGCGGGGCGTGCGGTACGTGGTCATGCGGTGATGTGCTCCTTCCTGTCATCCGGGAGATCCGGACGTCGTGACGTGCAGGAGACGTACTCCCGGCCGTGGCGCGGGTGTTCAGCAACTGGGCCCTCCGGCCGGGAAGTTCGGCGGGAGGGGGACGACCCGGCCGGAAAGCTGTCAGGCGGCCGACCAGCCGCCGTCGGAGGGCAGAATCGCGCCGTTGATGTTCACCGCGTCCTTGCTGAGCAGGAAGGTGATCGAGGCGGCCAGTTCCTCGGCCACGGCCAGGCCGGGGATCGCGACGCGCATCTTCGCGGTTCGGGACGAGCCGTACGGGGCGGCGGCGGGGACGTGGATTCCGGTGGCCACCGCGCCCGGTGCGACAGCGTTGACCTGCACGCCGGTGCCCGCGTACTGGTAGGCCGACGATTTCGTCAGGCCCACCAGCGCGTGCTTGGAGGTGGTATAGGCGGCACCAGCCGCCGAGCCGCGCAGGGCGGCCTCGGACACGATGTTGACGATCCGGCCGCCGCCGGCGGCGAGCATGCCGGGCACGACGGCGCGCATCAGGCGCATGGGTCCCTCGACGTTGATGCGCATGACGCGATCCCAGATCGTGTCGTCGACCTCGTGCACGGCGGCGTCGTCGTCCATCACGCCCGCGACGTTCGCCAACGCGTCCACGCGACCGCCGACGGCTGCCAGGACGGCGTCGGCGGACGTGGGCGAGGTGATGTCGGCGGTGACCGGCGCGACCGCCTCGCCCAGGTCGGCGGTCAGGGCCGTGAGGCCGTCGGCGGAGACGTCGACGGCGATCACGCGGCCGCCCTCGCGCACGATGCGCGACGCGACGGCCTTGCCTATGCCGGAGGCGGCACCGGTGACGACGACGGTCTGGCCGCTGAAGCGACCGTGCGTGATCTGCTCGGTCCACGGCTCGGGGGCTGCGATCTCGACGCCCAGGTCGGGTTCAGCGGCCACTGCGGTGCCGGCCTGAGGAGCGGTGGGCAGACCCGCCGGGACCCGGCCGGTCTCAGCGGCGGTGATCAGCGCGCCCACGAGCTCCGGCGGGAACTTCCCGCCGGACACCTTCACAAGCTGCTCCAGCGGCAGGCCGAGGGCGGGGGCCAGGGCCTGCTCGCTCTGCCCCTGGGAGGCCAGCAGACCTCGCAGGACCTGCCCGGCGGCGTGATCCGCCAGCCAGTCGCGCAGAGGGGAAGCGGGGGTGAGGTTCGACATCGCGGGCCCTTCGTGTCGTGGGGCTGCGGCGGGGCTGTTCGAGACAGGACCCGCACCGCAACCGGACAGTGCTGTCCGGTTGCTGGGTTACGGTACCGGTGCCCTCGCGGGACGCCCCACGAGGGCACCGCCCCATCCCGCGCGGCTACTTGCGCACCTCCCCCCACGAGAGGAATCCGCCACATGCCCCTGCCTCAGTGCGACACCCCACCCACCCCGCAGGAGACCGCTGACCTGCGCGAGCGCTATCGCGTTGAGCGGGAGCGCCGCGTGCGCCCCGAAGGCCCGGGCCAATACCGGTCCACAGCTGCGGAGTTCGGCTACTTCGCCGCCGATCCGTACGTCGACGAAGTGGCGGAGCGCGAGCCGCTGCACGACGTGGTGGACGTCGCGATAGTCGGTGGCGGTTTCGGCGGGATCCTGGCGGGCGCACGCCTGCGCGGCCAGGGCGTGGCTCGCGTGCGCGTCATCGACAAGGGCGGTGACTTCGGAGGCACTTGGTACTGGAACCGCTACCCGGGCATCCACTGCGACGTCGAGTCGCACGTCTACCTGCCGATGCTCGACGAGACCGGATACGTGCCCGAGTGGAAGTACGCGCCGGGAGAGGAGATCCGCCGGCACGCGATGCGCATCGCCGAGCGGTTCGGCCTGTACGAGGACGCCCTCTTCTCCACCGCCGTCACCTCCCTGGCCTGGGACGACAGCGCCCAGCAATGGGTGGTCGCCACCGATCGCGGCGACAAGTTCCGCGCCACCTACGTCATCACGGCAACGGGCACGCTCACGGAACCCAAGCTGCCCGGCATCCCCGGCATCGAGGACTATCGAGGCCACACCTTCCACACCTCCCGCTGGGACTACGAATACACCGGCGGCAGTCCCAAGGGAGGCATGACGGGCCTCGCCGGCAAGAGGGTCGCTGTCGTCGGCACCGGAGCCACCGGCGTGCAGGTCATCCCGATGCTGGCCGAGGACGCCGGGCATCTGTACGTCTTCCAGCGCACCCCCTCCGCCGTGGACGTGCGCGGTCAGCGGCGCATGACACCTCAGGACGTCGGCGCGGACCGCGCGGGATGGGCGGCCGAACGCCGGGAGAACTTCCTGCGGATCGTCTCCGGGGAGAGTGCCGGGCAGGACCTGGTCGCCGACCGCTGGACGGAGTCGGCCGGCCTGCTGGAGAAGCTCCTGCCCAGCTTCCGCCGCGACGGCGAGCCGGACTTCGAAGCCGCCTACGAGGCCGCCGACCACGCCACGATGAACCAGGTCCGCGAGCGGGTGGCCGCTGAGGTCACCGACCCCGCCACGGCCGCGGCACTCAAGCCCTGGTACCGGTACGCGTGCAAGCGCCCCACGTTCTCCGACAAGTACCTGCGCGCGTTCAACCGGGACAACGTCACTCTCGTGGACACCGCCGACACCCATGGCATCGAGCGCATGACGGAGCGCGGCGTTGTCGTCGGCGGGGTGGAGTACGAGGTCGACTGCCTGGTGTTCGCCACGGGGTTCTCCGTGGGCGTTTCCGGCATCACCTCAGGGAACCTGCCCGTGACAGGCCGGGGCGGGGTTCGGCTTCTGCACGCGCGGGCTCAGCAGGGCCCACGTACTCTGCACGGCTTCACCAGCGCCGGGTTCCCGAACCTGATCCAGATGGGCTCGCTGCAGAACGCCAGCAGCGTGAACTTCACACACATCCTGGACGAACAGGCCGTGCACGCCGCCGCCCTGGTCACCGCCGCGGAGGAGAAGAGCGCCGTCGTGGAACCCACCCCCGAGGGCGAGGCCGCCTGGATCGACGTCTGCGCCAAGGGCGCCCCCGACCACGAGTGGTTCCACGCCGAGTGCACCCCCGGCTACTACAACCGCGAGGGCCGCGGGCGCCCCAACGGTCCCACCGCCTACCCGCACGGCGCCGTCGCTTTCCATGACCTCCTGCGCCGCTGGCGTGAGGAGAACATCACCGACGCCCTCCAGGCCAAGGCCACCGCCTCGATCTGATGCGTCGACCGGTAGGGGCGGCGGCGCCCCTCACTGCGCGGGCGTGAGTCCTGTTGCCAGGTCTCGTGCTCAGCCGAACACCCCGAACGGTGTTGGTCGTTCTGGCCGCCCGCGTTCGCTCCGCGTCCGGGCGGCACGGATCGTGTCCGTGGTCCGGGGCTGCGGGGGGTCCTCACGTCCCGGGGCGTGAGGACCCCCCCCGGCTGGACGGTCCGATGCCCGTACCCATCGCTGTGGTGGGTACGGGGCGGTGTCGTCCGTCGCCGGATCGGGTGCCCCGGGCGCGCCTTCCGATCGCCATGGCGGCTGCGTCGTGGCGGACGGGTTTGCGCTTGCTGCTGGTCAGGGACGTTTGCCAGTGCAGGGCGCCCCATTTCGAGGTGTAGGTGGGGTCGATGGCCACGAGGGGGATACCGAGTTCGGCTGCCATGGAAACCAGCCGGGTTCTGCAGGGGGGTTTGGCGTTGCCTGTGTAGTGGTTGGCGGTGAGAAGGCCGGGTACTCGGGGTGCACGTGAAGGATGACGAGACAGAGAGCCGCCCGGACGGCGTACGTGGCGCTCCTCGATTCCGGTGAGGAGGCAGTCCCCGAGATCAACCAATTTTTGCCCAGTCCCTGCCGGCGGCTGTCTGCCGGTGATTGCGGTGGGTGATCTGTCTCCTCGGCCGGGCCGGCCCAGCCGCGTCCGGCTTCAGCCTCCCGAGCTACGAGAGGCCATGCCCGCGCGGTATCCAGCGGCCTCCGGAGCCCCAGGACGGGAAGCGGCCTCCGTAATCCAGAATGGGAAGGAGAATCCAAACGATGGCGCGGATTTTCGTTGAGGGCGATGACTTGGTTGTGCATCTGTCGTGGCGGGAAAGGGCAGCCGCCCGCCACGGCAATGTGCGCGCGCCGCTGACCGCGGTGATCCGGGTGACCGTCGAACCCGACTGGTGGCGGGCTCTGCGCGGGGTCCCACGTAGAGGCGTATGGATCCCAGGGACGTGGTGCATCGGCACGCGCAGTCACCAAGCCGGGATGGATTTCGTGGCCATACGGTCCGGCAGGCCGGTCGTGTGTGTCGAACTGCGGACCTCTTCCCCTGCTCCCTTCAGCCTCCTCGGCGTCTCTGTTCCCACCCCCGCGGAAGCCACGAACACGGCACAGTCAATCTGCGGAAAGGCATCAGAGATCGACACATCCACGCCTTGGCGGCAGCCGCTGCCCGTCCCCGGGGAGAACTCGGCGTGAGCAGCCGACGGCCGGTTGCCGAAGAGGGGTCGCCGACGTGCTTGTCGAAGCTCAGCTCGTAGGGGCAATCCCACGCCGAGCGCCGCACCACGGCTTCCTCATTCGCATCACGGTCTGACCGGGCCAGTAACGCCGTCGCCCAGCACTGTCCCCGAGCGCTTGCCGCCAGCCTCTACACCCTCCGAAAGCGGAACCTGGCCGCGGTGGTGTGTACGCGAACCTGGAAGCGGGAGACCTGAGGTGACCCCTCACCGGGAGCCGGTCTTGCGGCCCACGCCCCCGTAGAACCCGATCCCCTCGGACCCGGCGGGCGGCGGGATGTCCGGGCGCCAGAACGGGGCCTGGGCCAGGCCGGGTTCGACCGGTTCGAAGCCGGTGAAGAAGCGCTCGACCTCGGCGCGGGACCGCAGGTTCAAGGTGGCCGTGGCCTTGCTGTAGACGGCCTGAGCCGCACTGCGGTCGGCGAAGTCGCCCGTGGCGTGGGAGAGGACGAGGAAGCTGCCGGGTGCCAGGGCGTCGCGCAAGGTGGCGACGATCCGCTCGGGCTCGTCCGCGTCGGTGAGGAAGTGCAGGACGGCGACGAGAAGCAGGGCGACCGGCTCGTCGAAGTCGATGACCTGACGGACGCCCGGGTGGTCGACGACGGAGCGCGGGTCGCGCAGGTCGGCCAGGGCGACGCCGGTGGCGCTGGAGCCACTGAGCAGGGCGCCCGCGTGCGCGCTCACGATCGGATCGTTGTCGACGTACGCGACCCGCACGTCGGGCGCGACGGCCTGCGCGGTCTCGTGCACGTTCGGCGCCGTGGGCAGGCCCGTGCCGATGTCGAGGATCTGGCGGACGCCGCTGTCCACGACGTGCCGGACGGCGCGCCCCAGGAAGGCGCGGTTGGCCCGCAGGCCGATGCGTACCTCGGGCGCGGCCGCGGCGAGTTCGTCACCGGCCCGCTGGTCCACCTCGTAGTGGTCCTTGCCGCCGAGCAAGTAGTCGTAGATCCGGGCGGGATGCGGCTTGCTGGTGTCGATCTTTCCGGCGTGGAAGCCGTCCTGTCTCACGCTGAGCCCCTCCCCGGCCTCGATGATCCCCCAGCCTGCCATATCAACCGCCGTGCATCTGACGGTAGTTGCTCTCATCTTCACACCATGCGGCGCATACTCCGTTCCCGCTACTCTTTGACGCTGCCCTCGGTCATGCCCGTCCGCCAGTACCGCTGCAGCACCGGCATGGCCCCGGGTTGCCGTTCCAGGTGCTGACCGGACCTCAACCTGATCGAGAACCGACTGATCGACTCGCCGCTTCATGGAGTTCATCCGCTGCTGGAGGACCTGATCGGCGGGGAACTGCACCTCGACCAGATCGACGTGAACCAGTTCCGCACCCTTCTCTCCCTCATGGACCACGTCCTGAAGAGGTGAACCGCCCATGACGCAGCCTTCGCCGCTCTCCGGACCGGGTCGGGTCGCCTCCCTGCACCTCGCCGCGTACACCGGCGAGCCCGCCTTCCGCGTCGCACAGGCCCAAGCGGTGACCGGCCGCGGCCTGGCAGGGGACCGCAACCACTGGTAGGAAGGGGCCCCGACGCCGGGGGACCGGCCGGGCGTCCGGAGTCTGTGACGTCACCCTCATCGGGACCGAGGCCCTCGACGCCCTGGCTCGCGAATACGGCATCACCCTCACCGCAGCCGAATGCCGCCGCAACCTCGTCTGCCACGACATCCGGCTGAACCTGCTGGTGGACCGCTGGACCTGCGGGTTCGGACGGTTCGCCCGCGCACCGCACCGCGCGGAGCGTGGGCCGTCACGGACCGCGGCTCTGGGGTGCCGATGGGCGCAGGGGCGAGGTTTCACGGGAGCGTAGCGGAGGTCCTGGCGCCTCCGGTGGAGCTCACCTTCAGCTCACCTTCGTCGACGGCTGCCGACACTGCACACCCTCAGCCGATGCAGCCCATGTTCGATGCCGGGACCAAATGGCTGTTCTTGTGCCATATTGCGCACATGCCCCCAACGAAAGGGTTGTCATGAAGTTCGCAGTCATCGGTGGCACCGGACTGATCGGTTCGCAGGTCGTCAAGGATCTGAACGCCGCCGGACACCAGGCGGTACCGCACTCGAAGTCCACCGGAGTCGACGTCCTCACCGGCCAGGGACTGGACGAGGCGGTGGCCGGAGCCGATGTCGTCATCAACCTCACGAACTCCCCGACGTTCGACGAAGCCTCCCCGGCCTTCTTCCAGACCTCCATGGACAACCTTCTGGCCGCGGCCCACAAGGGCGGCGTCGGCCACTTCGTCATCCTCTCGATCGTCGGCACCGACCAGGTCCCGGAGCTTGACTACTACCGGGCCAAGACGCTCCAGGAGCACATCCTCGCGAACGGGCCGGTCCCCTTCTCGATCGTCCGGGCGACGCAGTTCATGGAGTTCATGGACGCCGTCATGTCCTGGACCGCTGACGGCGACACCATCCGGCTGCCCGCCACGCCGATCCAGCCGATCGCCGCAAAGGACGTTGCCGGCGCGGTGGCGGAGGTGGCCGCGGGCACCCCGCTGAACGGCATCCGCAACATCGCCGGTCCCGAGATCTTCCCCCTGGACGAACTGGGCCGGATCACCCTGTCCCGCAAGGACGACAGCCGCACCGTCGTCACCGACCCGACTGCGGGCATGTTCGCCGTCGTCAGCGGCGATGTCCTGACCGACAAGGACGCCCACCTCGCCCCCACCCGTTACACCGACTGGCTCTCCTGACTCGCTCGCGCCTTCCCGGGCGCGCGGGCCGCAGACGAACAAGCCTTGGCAGTTGTGGACGACGGCATGGTCTGCCCAGCCCGGCGCGAAGAGGGCCCTGCAGCAGATCTACAACGCGGAAGAGCGCGATCACGCCCTCCAGACCGTCGCCGAGTCGCCAAGACGTACGGGGTGAAGATCCCCAAGGCCGTCAAGAAGATCACCGACGACACGGACGAACAACTGCTCGCGTTCTACGACTTTCCCGCCGAGCACTGGCTCCACCTGACCTGCGCACCACGAATCCCATCGAGTCCACCTTCGCCACGGTCCGGCTCCCTAGGAAGGTCACCCGGGGCGCCGGCAGTGCGGCGGCTGCGCTCGCCATCGTCTTCAAGCTCGCGGAGTCCGCCCAACAGCGGTGGCGGGCCGGGAACGCACCCCACCTCGTCGCCCTCGTCCGCGCCGGAGCCTGCTTCGAACGCCCCGAAGCTCAGGCAGGCAGCCTGAACTACCCGTTGATCCATAGGATGTGAACTAGTACTCGCGCTACGCTGCTGTGTCGTGCAGGAGACGCGCCTCGACACTACTCGGATCCGGGCGGCTCGCCGGGTGATCGACCCGATTTTCCTCGATACTCCGCTGTACCGCTGCGAGGCGCTGGAGCCCGGCCTCGGGTGCACGGTGAGCATCAAGCTCGAAACGGCAAACCCGGTGCGCAGCTTCAAGGGCCGCGGTACCGAGGTGGTCGCGAGCCTGCTCGCCGACAATGGCTCGCGAGACGTGGTGTGCGCCAGCGCGGGCAACCTCGGCCAAGCCCTCGCTTGGTCCGGTCGCGGCCGGGGGCTCGACGTGACCGTCGTGGCATCCCGCTTTGCGACTGTGGCCAAGCTTGACCGCATCCGCGCGTTGGGCGCCAGGTTGGAGCTGGTGGACGGCGACCACGAGATGGCTCGCGAGCGGGCGGCGGCCATCGCGCGGTACGACGGCATCCGGCTGGTCGAAGACAGCCTGGACATCGAGACCTGCGAGGGCGCGGCGACCATCGGCCTGGAACTGGTGGACACCGTGCCGTCGTTCGACGCCGTCCTGATTGCTCTCGGTGGCGGGGCGCTGGCCACCGGTGTGGGTCATGTGGTGAAGTCCTTGGCGCCCGAAGTAGAGGTGATCTGCGTCCAGCCGCTGGGCGCACCGGCGATGACCCACTCGTGGCGCGGGCGCCGCGTCGTCACCACCGACTCGACCGACACCATCGCTGACGGCGTCGCAGGCCGATGTCCCATCCCGGCCGTCCTGGACGATCTCCTCCTGGTCGCTGACGACGCCGTCCTGGTCCAGGAGGCGTCAATCATCGCCGGTATGCGGATGCTCCTCGACCACGCCGGCCTCGTCGTCGAACCGTCGGCCGCGCTCGGCATCGCGGCAGTCCTCGAAGACCGAGCCCGCTTCGCCGACCGACACGTAGTCACCATCGTGTGCGGCAGCAACGTCGACGTAGACGCCTATCACCGCTGGGTCGGCGGGGCTCCCAGGACTCCCTGACACCGAGTGGTTCACGTCCACGGCAGGCTCTCAGCGCATCCGACATCGACAACGTCCCCCAGTGGTACGGCAACCGGGTCCCGGTACCCAAGGAATGCCACGGCTGGCTCGTGCAACTGAGCGAGGTTGTTCCCGCTCCGCCGGCGTGGACCGAGATTCCCGCGTCCGAGCCCCCATTGTCTGGAGCGGCTTTCCACCTGCCCGAAGATTATTCACAGGCAATCCTTAAGGCTGGGCCCGGCTATTTCTTGCCCTGTTCGTCGTTTTCCTTGAAGCACACGACGAACCAATTTCCGGAGCCCGACTGAGTGAGTGAGCCGGTCGTGCCGGGGACATCGGAGCAGGAGAAGGTATCGACGACTCCGTCCTTGTCCATCTTCAGGACCTTGTAGTCGGCGTGCGGGTCAGTGCAGTCGAGCTTCTTGGTCTTCGCTTCCTTGTCCGTCCCGATGTTCTGGAAGCAGTCACCGGCCTTGAGTGTCGCGGACTGGTCCTTCGTGTCGTACGGGCCCAAGGCCCAGAACGTCACCATGCCCGCGAGCGCAAGGACCAGACCGAGGAAGATCAGTCGGTTGCGTCGTATCTGCGCCGAGGTGTACGAGGCGTTCAGGCCGCCCAGAGGCGGTATTTGGGACACGGGTAGTTCCTCAGGCAGTGGGGGACTTGTGCAGGCGACCACGAATTTAACCAAGCTGCCTGTACTCGTGGTTCGCCGCCCCCAGTTGGTTCTGCCAGTCGACATCGGGGCTTGCTGTCAACGGGCGCGGGGACAGGGCCCGCAGCAGCGGGAGCCCACGCGCTCCCGCCCACCGGTTGCCAAGTCACCGACCAGCGCCACTGCCACCCCGACACCGGATCAAGCCCGAGCGCCCCGCTGACACGGAGACCGGGACGAGCAGTTCGTCCCACCGGCAGGTGTGTGACCACAGGGCAGTGACGCTGCCCCGTCCGCAGCACAGCCACCCTCGTGCAGTCGGCTCACACCACCAGGCAAGCGCTGCGTACAGCGACGCCACGGCTCTTCGAACCTGGTGTCATCCGGATCGCCAACAGGTCGTAGTTGCCAACTGAGGCGGACATTCAGGGCCAACTGTCGCAGCCCTGGCAGCCGTTCTTGAGCGGTACCCGGAGTCGGCGCTCGCCGCGTCGGCGACCGGCAGGTCGAACTGCCTGGCAGTTGCGGTGCCGGATCGGCCGAGCACGCGCTGGTCTGATCACATGGCGGGTGGACACTGCCTGTTCACTTGGCTGATCATGGTCTGATGTCGCTCCGTACGTATGAGGCCGATCTGTTCGAGAGTTCCCGAGGCCGGCTGGAGGCGATCGCCTATCGGCTGCTCGGGTCGGCCGGTGATGCCGAGGACGCGGTGCAGGACACGTATCTGCGCTGGCACGCCGCGGACCGGGAATTGATCGAGACGCCTGAGGCGTGGCTGACGAAGGTGCTCACCAATCTCTGCCTCAATCAGCTCACTTCGGCGCGGGTCCGGCGGGAGACTTATGTGGGGCAGTGGCTCCCGGAGCCGGTGCTGGCCGGTGACCCGATGCTCGGGCCGGCCGACACCGCCGAACAGCGCGAGTCGGTCTCCCTCGCGATGCTCACCCTCATGGAGCGGCTGTCGCCCAATGAGCGCGCGGTGTACGTACTGCGCGAGGCGTTCGGCTACCCGCACCGCGATATCGCGGAGATCCTCGACCTCACCGAGGCGAACTGCCAGCAGATCCACCGGCGTGCCAAGCAGCACCTCACCGCCGAGCGGGCCCGTACCGAGGTCGACGCGGACGCCGCGCGCAAGGCGGTCGAGGAGTTCCTCGCCGCGGCCCTCAGCGGCGACACCGAACCGCTGATCCGGCTGCTCACCGCAGACGCGGTCAGCGTTGCCGACGGCGGTGCCAAGGTCCAGGCCCGCAGGACCCCGGTCATCGGCGCGCTCGGGATCGCGCGCTACCTGCGGGGGCTGTTCCGGCCCGGCGCCGCCAAGCGGGCCGCGGTCGGTGGCAGCGCGGCGGTGCACTCCGCCGTCGTCAACGGCGGCCCCGCGCTGCTGATCACGGCCGGCGAGCGCGTAGTCGGCGTGATGTGCCTCCACACGACCCCTGACGGCGTCGGGGCGCTCCACATCCAGGTCAACCCCGACAAACTGGAACGCTTCACCGGCAGGTGGGCGGCCGCGGGCGCCCACCTGCCGCTCACGGAGATCTGGTGACCCACGTCACAGGCGATACCTGTCAGGGATCGCGTGGCTGTCCGGTTCAGGAGGTGAGTCCAACCGGATAGGGAGCGAACCATGAAGCACCGCATTGTCGTCCTCGGGGCCGGATACGCCGGAGCCATCGCCGCCGGTCGCCTCGCCAAGCGGCTGCACCGCGACGACGTCGAGATCACCCTCGTCAACGGCGACGCCGAGTTCGTCGAGCGCATACGTCTGCACCAGCTCGCCAGCGGGCAGGACCTGCCGAGTCGTCTGCTCCGCGACGTCTACGCGGGCAGCGGTGTGCGGGTCCGGCAGGCATGGGTCACCGCGGTCGACGCGGACCGCAAGACCGTCGAGGTCGCAGGCGGGCACGGCGCCGAGACCCTCGACTACGACACCCTCGTGTACGCCCTGGGGAGCACCGGGACTGACCACGGCGTCCCCGGTGTCGCCGAGTACGCCCACAGCGTCGCCGGGAAGCAGGACGCGCTGCGACTGCGGGCGCGCCTGGGTGAGTTGGCGCCGGGCGGGACCGTGCTGGTCGCGGGCGGCGGCCTGACCGGCATCGAGGCGGCAGCCGAGATCGCGGAGGCACGCCCGGACCTCAAGGTCGCCATCGCCGCCCGCGACGGCGTCGGCGACTGGCTCAGCGACAAGGCCCAGCGCCACCTGCGCGACGTTTTCGACCGGCTCGGCATCACGGTCCACGAGCGGGCCGCCATCACGCGCGTCCGGGCGACCGGGGTAGACACCGGCGCGGTCGGGGAGATCCAGGCCCAAGTGACCGTGTGGACAGCGGGGTTCACCGTGCACCCGATCGCGGCCGCCAGCACCCTGAAGGTGTCCGACACCGGGCGGATCGTCGTCGACGGGACCATGCGCTCGGTCTCGCACTCTGATGTGTACGCCGTCGGCGACGCAGCGTGGGCCGAAGGGGCGGGCGGCAAGCCGTTGCGGATGTCCTGCGCCACGGCGACCCCGATGGCTTGGCAGGCCGCCGACGCCCTCGCCGCCCGCCTGACCGGCCGCAAGGTTCCCGAGGCCCCCATCGGCTACAACGCCCAGTGCGTCAGCCTCGGACGCCGCGCGGGAATCCTCCAACGTGTGACCGCCGACGACCAGATGACGTCGAGCGTCTTCACGGGTCGGGCCGGCGCCCGTATCAAGGAGCTCATCTGCGCGGGCGCGGCCTGGAGCGTCTCGCACCCGACCATGATGCTGCCGAGCCGCCGCCGCCACCTCGCGGTGGCCGTCGAAACGGATCCCCGACCCGTCACCCTGTGAGAGGCCGGTCGCTGCGCGGCGTCGAACGCGACCGGGTTGGATGGCAGGCCGACTGGATTGGATGGCAAGGGACATCGGCCCCTGATGTCCCTTGCCGAAAGATTTGTCCCCGCCTCAAGTGACCTGGCCCGATTCGCCTGTGATCTCAGGTGACCTGGTTCGCCAGGCGTCTCGTGTCAGTGAATCTTGTTCGAGCGCCCGAAGGCTGTTCAGCGGGGGCACATGTCGCCGCGTCGTTCTGGCATTCATCCCCTGGCATTGGCGACCCCCAAGGCGTCCATATAGTCGCGGACCCGCGTGATCAGCCCGTTGTGGACGTGGAGTATCAGGAGACCGGGGACGGTGAAGGTGGTGGGGCTCGTCGGCAGAGTTCCCACCACGACGTGCTCGGCGATGATCACTTCCGGATCGGCAGTCTCGTAAGCCGCGATCTTCCTGATCTCCTCCACCTGGGCGGGGCTGGCGCCCCAGGCCGCCCGGTATCCCGCACGCACGGCCTCGCGCCCCTCGTAGCGCG
Source organism: Streptomyces sp. CB01635 (assembly GCF_002803065.1). Taxonomy (GTDB): domain Bacteria; phylum Actinomycetota; class Actinomycetes; order Streptomycetales; family Streptomycetaceae; genus Streptomyces. The sequence continues at coordinate 235,409 of NZ_NNBL01000008.1, read as the reverse complement.
GGGGAAAACCGGGAGAGGTGAACGGGAACTCGTGCACCGCGTCCGCGGCATACAGATCGGCGAGATCGTCTGCGGACTTGTCGAGCATGGCCTGGTAGTAGCAGGCAAGCATCTCGCAAGGGGTGCGGACAGCAGGTGTCTCCAGATCCGACACAGGGGTCACTCCGTTCGCTCAACAGTTGTCGACTCAATATCCGTAGGCCCAGCTGGAAGTTCGGTGGCGGAGAGCGCCGGACCGAGGTTTCCCCCGGCAGACGAGTGGGGCGACGGCAGGATGGCACCGGGCACTGACATCGTCCCCGGACAGCCGTGTGGCCTGGCCTCTTCACGGGAGAAGGCACGAGCCACAGTCCGGCAGTTCGTGCACGAGCGGTGTCGTGCACGCCGTCGCACCGGGAATGACTTGTAGCCTGCCACGCCGCACGGTGTCGCGGGGTGAGTTGAGGATGAACGGGGTCAGGCTTCGACGTAGGCGACCAGTACGAGGGCGCCGCGCGCGGCAGGACGTACCCGACGCGGACCCGGCCCGGCCGGTACGTGCGGATCGCCCCGTTCTTCAACAGCACGCCGTCTACGGGTCTGCCGCGATCATGTCCAGGGCGGTGTCGAAGCGCGCGAGACGACCTGAAGACCCACAGGTGACAGCCCCGGTACAGGGCGCGAACGTTGAGATTCCATAACCAGCCTGCGAACACGAGCCGCTCGTGGCACGGGGATTGGCGGGGCACGCGCGGGCATTGGGAAGCGCTTCCTCTCCCGGAGAATGCGTAGGAGGAGGTGTCGGCGCACGGGAACGGCCTGCCCGCCCGGCCTGACGTCTTTCCGTGTGCCATCCCAAATTCTCGAACTCCGGGATGAAATGAGGAAGGGTGCTCGTTGAGGTCAGTGGGCTTTGACCTCGTCGACGTCCAGGCCGCGGTCGACGCCGTGGGGGATGACGCTCTGCCCAGGCTCGAGGTGCAGGCGCGTGCCATCGAGAGAGACCTCGACCTTGTCCGCTTCGAATGACACTAGGTCGCTGATCCGGTCGACCTCCTGGTAGGCGTTGGTGTACGACCAGGCGGCGTGACGCGCGTCGCCGATGTCGTAGTAGTTGCACAGGCCCTTGTAGGGGCAGAAGGTCTGGTCGTCGACGGGGTGCAACTGGGTCTGGTCGATGTCGGCGCGCGGGACGTACCAGCGCGGGGCGAATCCGGACTCGAAGAGCACGAGGGGGTGTTCGGAGCGGGCGATGAGGGTGTCGCCGAGGCGGACTTCCAGGGTGCGGGAGGTGTTGCGGATGTCGATGCGGTGGTACGGGTCCGCGGCGTGTCCCAGGATGCGTTCGTCCTCCTCGTAGAAGGCGTCCATCGCCCGCCAGGCGAAGGCGATGCGGCCCTGGAGGTCAGCGGCATACCCGGGCAACGCGGTGAACTCCCAGGCGGCGCGTTCGGTGGTGCGCTCTCCGGCGTGCACGGCGTACCAGGCGGTGTCGCCGAGGTCCCTGTGGTGGGTGACCTTGCTACTCGGGATCAGGGACTGCTCGTCGACGTCCTCGCGAGGGAAGTAGGCGACGGGGTACCGGCCCGGCTCGTGGAGCAGGATCACGTTCTCGCTGTCCGCGATCCAGCTGCCGTTGAACTTCACGCGCATGCGGCGGCGCAGCCGCTCGGCGAACAGGAGGCGTTCGGGGAGCGGTTCGGGGGTGAGGAAGTGTCCGATCGCGCCGGCGGAGAGAGGGCCTTGCTGCCAGGACAGTCCCATGGCGGATTCCTTCCGGGGGCGGGGGTGCGGGTGGACGCACCCCTGACGGGGCGGTTGTTGTTGACGGCCGGGGCGTGACGGCGCAGCGGGAGACGTGGGCCTCGGGCCGACGGAAGCAGGTCCGGACGGCCTTGCCCTTGCCGGTGATGGCCCGCACTCCCCAGTCGTTGCAGCGCTCCGGGACGATGGGTATACCTCGCCCGGCTTCCCCGCTCAGTGCGGCAGGCGGGATGCGGACGCGGAAGTAGCGCGCACTGTCGTGGACTGCGACGTAGAGGCAGTGTGAGTGCCGGATGAGGCGGACCAGGTTGGCGCAACCGTCCGGGCTTCCGTGCTGTACGGCATGGTCGGCCAGTTCCGAGACACAGGCCCGGATGTCGCCGCCGCGTTGGCACCCGCCCCAGCTGTCGAGGGCCTGCATCGCGAAGTCTCGGGCGGCGCGCCTGGTCTGCGGGCCGGCCCTGAAGATGTGTTGGGCGAGGTGTCGCATGGTGGTCCTTTGCCGGCTGCGGCGGGAGAGGGCTATGCGATCCGCCGCCGTCACAGCCGCCCCGACACCCTGCGCATCAGGCGAGGACACGGGCCAGGAAGTCGCGGATGTGCTCGGTGATGGTCCCGAGATGGCTCTCCAGGGCGAAGTGCCCGGACTCGAGCAGGTGGATCTCCGCCTCGGGCAGGTCGTGGGCGAACGCCTCCGCGCCCGCGGGGCCGAAGATCTCGTCGTTCGCGCCCCAGACCGCCAGCAGCGGGACCTGGGAGTCGCGGAAGTACTCATGGACCTGCGGGTAGAGGTCTACGTTGGTGGGGTAGTCGCGGAAGAGCTGAAGCTGGATCTCGTCGTTGCCGGGGCGGTCCAGCAGCGCCTGGTCGTGGACCCAGTTGTCGGGGCTGATCAGGCTGGGGTCGGCGACACCGTTCACGTATTGCCAGCGGGTGATCTCGGGGGTCAGGGCGCCGCGCATGGGGGCTTCGGTGTCCGGTCCCGGGGCCTGGGCGTAGGCGAAGACGCCGTCCCAGAAGGGCTTGACGAAGCCCTCTTCGTAGGCGTTGCCGTTCTGGGTGATGATCGCGGTGATGCGGTCCGGGGACTGGAGGGCGAGCCGCCAGCCGATGGGAGCGCCGTAGTCCTGCACGTACATTGCGAACCGGTCGATGCCCAGCTGCTGGAGCAGGCCGGAGGTGACCTCGGTGAGGGCGTCGAAGGTGTACGGGAAGTCCTGCAGGGCGGGCATCGCGGACTGGCCGAACCCGATGTGGTCGGGGGCGATCACGTGGTAGCGGTCGGCGAGTGCCGGGATCAGGTGCCGGAACATGTGCGAGCTGGTCGGGAAGCCGTGCAGGAGCACGACTACGGGTGCCTGGGGGTCGCCGGCCTCCCGGTAGAAGACCTCAAGCCCGTTGACTGTGGCGGTGCGGTGGTGGACTGCGGAGACCATGTTCCTAACCTCTCTACCTAGCTTCACTGGTTACATGTAGAGTCGAGCACTCGAAACCTAACCTGTCAAGATGCTTCTATAGGTTAGATTGAGGTTGTATACGGGGTGCAGCCGCGCCGAGGCGGCGGAACGTCGGCCCGTGATAAGCCTCCGCCCGTGAACGGACATCAGCCAGCGCACCGCCCACCTCAAGCCCGCTCAGGGAGTCGATGTCCGCCCGCGTCGGTTCGGCTCTGCGGACGGTCGTGGCGGACCGGCTTGAGGTGTCCGGGCCGGCCTGGGGCTCGCGCGAGCGGCGGTCCGGCGGCCTACGCAGTGAGCGCGCACGTATAACCTGCCAGGTGAACCAATTCGGTTAGGAGGTGTGATGGTGACCGACCAAGAGCAGCAAGACGCACTGCTGGAGCTCCTCAACGGCACGCCGGTGGTCAATGGCGTCGTCCAGGACCAGCTCGCAGATCCGGAAGAGGCCAGATCCTGGCAGCAGGCCCACGGCGGCAGCGGAAGCGCGGACGAGCTGCGTAGCCTCGTGCAGGCACGCGATGCCCTTCAGGACGTGGTGCGCGGCAGCCGGCCCGCCACGTCGCTGGCCCCGCTCCTGAAAGACGTCACCTCCCGCCCGCACCTCACGCCTGAAGGAGTGTCGTGGGTCCTGGGCGCCCCCGCGGAGCGTCGGATGGCGGTGGAAACGGTCATGGCGTGGAGCGCGGTGCAGCAGACAATGCCCGGACGGCTACGACCGTGTGCCAACCCGGAATGCCGGCGGTTCCTCATCGACCGCAGCAAGACCAACAAGGCCCGCTGGTGCTCGATGGCCGTCTGCGGCAACCGTATGAAGGCACGGCGCCACTACCAGCGCACCCGCGACGCCACAGCCGAGTAACACCTCCGGCAGGCGTTCGGTGCCGGTGAACAAACCCGATCCGCGATCCTCCCGGAAGACAACGCCGGGGAGGCCATAGCGCTCACGTCCGATGTCCACAGTGACGCTGGCGCTGCGCCGCGAGGATATCGCCCGCGAGTGGAAGCCAGGAGTACACCTGCAGCGTCCCCGCGTTGCCGTCGGGGTCGGTGAACTCGGCGAAGCTCGCGAAGCCGCGGCGCTCCGGACGCCGGCTCGAAGCCGCCCTGCCACATGTCGAGAGGCACCCTGTGCCTGATCCCTCTGACATCCACGCCACGCCCAACCAGCTCGGACCGCGCAGCTTCAAGATCAGAGACCACCAGGTACAGGCGCTTCGCCGAGCCAGGCTCGGCTTGGGTGAGACCCACTCGATCGGCACCGAGCACGCGTGGAGCCGGGAGGCGTCAGCTGCACGACACGGAAATCGAGGCTGGGCCCGGTCCACGTCCAGGTTGAAACCCAGACGCTCGGCACAGAAGGCCAAAGAGCGGTCGACATCGCTCACGGGCAAGATGGCGACCTCGAGCACGTACGTCATCTCTTATCTTGCGTGGGTATCCCCGGCTTCAGTCGGGGCGGGAAGCGCGTCTCGGGGCTGCTCTGGCGGGTCATGTGTGCATGGGTGTTCTGTCTGCGGAGGGGTTGTCAGTGGCCTCGGTTATGTTGCTGACAAGAGCCGAAGGGGGTGGGCCGGGTGATTCGTGCGTACAAGTTCGTCATGCGGCCCACAGTGCGGCAGGCTCAGGCGCTCGGTGAGATGCTGCGTGATCACTGCTCGCCTTACAACGGTGCGTTGCAGGAACGCCGTGACGCCTACCGGCACGCCTCGAAGACGAGCATCAAGTACGGGCAGCTGAAGGACATCCGGGCGTTCGACCCGGAGCGTCAGGGCCGTTGGTCGTTCTCCAGTCAGCAGGCCACGCTCCGGCGGTTGGACAAGGCGTTCGCGGCGTTCTTCCGCCGGGTCAAGTCCGGTGAGAAGCCCGGCTATCCGCGTTTTCGTGGGGTGAACTGGTTCGACACGGTGGAGTTCGCGAAGGACGGGGACGGCTGCCGGTGGGACAGCACGCCGCACGACCCGGTGACTCGCGTCTGCCTTCAAGGTGTCGGGCACGTCAAGGTGCACCAGCACCGGGCGGTGGCCGGCAAGGTCAAGACGATCAGCGTCAAGCGTGAGGGCCGGAAGTGGTTCCTCGTGCTGAGTGCCGAACAGGTCCAGCCCGAACCGCTTCCGGCAACCGGCGCGGTGGTGGGCATCGACCTGGGTATAGCCAGCTTCCTCGCCGATTCCAGCGGCGGATTCGTCCCCAACCCGCGCCACGGGGCGAAGAGCGCCGCGAAGCTCGAAGCCGCACAGCAAGCCCTGTGCAAGTTTCCGCGTGTGCGCCGCGACAAGCGGACAGCCAACCACCGGCGTGCGGTCGAGAAGGTCGCGAAGTTGCACCGCAAGGTCCGCCGCCAGCGCCTCGACCACGCGGGGGTGTTCCTGACGATCCTGGCCGCCAAGGCTGAAAGCGCCGGACGGGAAGTGATCGCCGTGGACCCCCGCAACACCTCCCGCCAGTGCCCCGAATGCGGGCATACCAGCGTGGAGAACCGGCCTGCACAGGAAAAGTTCCATTGCGTCTCGTGCGGCCACAGAGCGCACGCTGACACGGTGGGCGCCACCAACGTTCTACGGGCCGGGCTGGTCCGTCGCGAAGCCGCACCGGCGTAGCGAGAAGCCCCCTCATTTATGACTCCGCTGGGACCCAGCGGAGTCATAAATGAGGGGGCGGAGTCACGTGATCAATCTGGTGCAGCACGACGCAACCTCGCCACCTTGCGAGTACGCACGACACGAATGATCGGCCCAGGAACAACGAATGGACATGGCTTTCCAGGCCGGTCCCTCCGTTCGAAGGATCTCAGCGAATGCACCAGGATTCGTGATCACGGAATCGCGGCGAGGCCGGCACGAGAACTAGGATCGGCCCTACCGCAGAGATCACAGCGCCATGATGGGCTGCCCGAGTCGGCCATTCCGCAGGAGGTCCGCAATGGCGACGCTGCTGTCCGTCAACACAGGTATGCCCAAGGACGTGTCCTGGCAGGGCAGGACGGTCCACACCGGAGCCTGGAAGGCCCCCGTCCAAGGCCCCCGCATGGTCCGGCGGCTGAACGTGGATGGAGACGGTCAAGGAGACCTGGCTGGGCACGGCGGCGAGATTCGAGCCGTCCTCGTCTACCAGCTGCAGTCCTACCAGTACTGGCAGAAGCGCCTCGGCCGCGACGACCTGACCTTCGGGATCTTCGGGGAGAACTTCACCGTCGACGGTCTGCTCGACGACGAAGTATGCATCGGCGACCGGTACCGCATCGGCGAAGCCGAATTCGAAGTCACCCAGCCCCGCGTCACCTGCTATCGCGTCGGCATGCGTCTGGGCGAACCCACCATGGCCTCCCTCCTGGTCGCCCACCACCGCCCCGGCTTCTACCTGCGCGTGATCAACGAAGGACGAGTCCAGGCCGGCGATGAAATCACCTTGACCCGCAAGGGCCCCGAAGAACTCAGCGTCGCCGACACCGACGCACTGCTCTACCTTCCCGACCGCGACCCCGCCAAGCTGCGCAAAGCACTGAACATCCCCGCACTCAGCCCCGGCTGGCAGCAGTCCTTCCGTGAACTCACCGCCGCTCAGCAGCCCCAACAGGAACCGGGATGGCCAGGCGAACGCGCCAGCACCCAGCAACCCAGAGAAGTACCGGGCTGGCCCGGCTTCAAGACCATGCGGGTCGCCCGCGTCGTCCCCGAGACCCCCGCCATCTCGTCGATCTACCTCACCACCACCGACGGCACCCCCCTACCCGAGGCACGCCCAGGCCAGTACCTCTCCATCCGCCTCACCGTCGGCGAAGCCGCGCCCGCAGTGCGCAGCTACTCCCTGTCCTGCGCGCCCACAGCCGGCACCTACCGCATCAGCGTCAAGCGCGAGCCCCACGGGAAAGTCAGCAGCTACATCCATGCCACGCTCCGCCCCGGTGACCTCGTGGACATCGCCAGCCCCCGCGGAACCTTCGTACTCGAAGAAAGCACCCGCCCGATCGTCCTCCTCTCCGCAGGGATCGGTGCCACTCCCGTGCTCGCCATGCTCCACCAACTCGCCGCCACACGAGACCCACGCCCCATCTGGTGGATCCACACCGCCCACGACCGCACCCACCACGCCTTCGCGGATGAGGCAAAGGCGCTCCTGGCCCAACTCCCCAACGCCCACGAGCACATCTACTACACCGCCGAAGACCCACATCCCGACGAGCCCCACATCAGCCAGGGCCGCCTGACCGCCCGATCACTCAGCGCGACGGGCATCCCCGCGGACACTGACGCCTACCTCTGCGGACCACCCGCCTTCATGGACGACCTCGGCGGCTTCCTGCGCGATCACGGTCTGCGTCCCGAGCAGATCCATACCGAACAGTTCAGCGCTCTTCCCGCCATCAACCCCGGCGTCACACCCACCGCCGCGATCCGGCCGCACCAACCACCCGGTCCCACGGGCACCGGCCCCCTCGTCACTTTCGCCCGCAGCGGCATCACCGCTCCATGGTCACCCGCTCACGCATCCCTCCTCGATTTCGCCGAAGCCTGCGACGTCCCCACCCGCTGGTCCTGTCGCACCGGCGTCTGCCACACCTGCATCACCCACCTCGTTGCAGGCGACATCACCTACACCACCCCACCCCTCGAACTCCCCGAGCCCGGCACCATCCTCGTCTGTTGCAGCCAACCGACCACCGAAGTCGTCCTGGACCTTTGATCGGCCGTCAACGGCCCGTCTGCGGAGAATGCGGAAACCACGCATGCGCCAATGCAAGAACACCGCCGAGAGACAGCTCAGCCACTAGTTCAGAGAAATGACCAGGCCAAAGCGGATAGCGCCGGACCAGACAGCATGCGGCATGAGCGACCTCGAGCACGGGCTGGAGCAGACGCTTGCCTTCTTCAACAGCGGCCCGACCGACCGCCCACGTCGCGCAGTCGTCAGACGCGAACATGCGGCTCGGCTGGGTGACCCGCCGGGGTCGGCTTCGGGCTCTGGGTACGTGTGAGGCCCCGGCGTATCGTGCGGGGGCCTCACACGGCGAGATCACAGGGGAGCCCCTGCCAGGCCACGTCCTGAAGCGGGTCGACGCGGGCTTGTGACGGCCCCGGTGCCGACGCGGGGTTACGAGCTTGGTCGACGGCTTTGTCGCTGGGGCGGATCTGGGTGTGGGAGGTGGCGAGGAGAGTGTGGAGGGGCCCTCGGTCGCGTTGGTGGATGTTGGGCGGGTGGGGGAGTGCTGAGGGCGGGATGGGGCTGCGTGGTCTGGGGGTTGAGCAGCGGCCGGCAGTGCGCACGCTGTCCGTCCAGATGTGCCGGGGTCGCGAAGTCGTCGTGCCCGCCGCGGCCGTCGCCGGTGCAGCCGGGTCTACGGAGCGGTGCGCGCGGCCTTGGCCCGCTCACGTACCTGGTCCGGATAGCGCTCCGTGAAGCGGACCGCAAGGATCAGCAGGACCACCGGGATGATCCAGTTGAACCAGTCGGCACCGGACGTCGTGTGCACTGCGACCAGTCCGAGTACGGCCATGGCGACGAAGACGCCGCCCCAGACAAGGGTGAGTACCCGGTTCACGTGCCGGAAGAGGGGAGTGCCCCAGACCTCCCGGGGTGTGGACTCCCGAGCGTACTGCTCGGTGAACGGCACGAATGCCAGCGATCCCAGGGCCACCACCGCGATGACCGAACTGGCCAGCACCTGAGCGTACGTCTCCAGCCAGAGCATGTCCTTGCGGTCGAGAAGGAGTGCCAGCACAGCGATGACGCCGAAGAAGAGGATGCCGGCGACCTCCAGTGCCTTGAAGGAACCCCGGCGCAGATCCGGCAGGTTCAGCACCACTGCGGCGACGAGGGCCGCCAGCGCGGCGTACTCCCAGGTACTGGGAGACGCGACGACGTAGAAGATGATCCACGGGGCGAACGCGAATAGCAGATTCCCGGTCCGACGCCCGGAATTCGCTGTCTCCACCGTGCACCTCCGGTGTCCGGCCCGAAGCGGCACGGTGCCGCCTCTCCATGGTGATACCGAGCCGCGGCGCCCGCACCATCTCACCCACGCGTTGCAGCAGGTCCGCGCCGGCGATTGAATGGAAGATCAGAACGGCACCCGAACAGGTGCGAACATGCCCTGTCGAGGAAGGCCGCCGTGGCCACGCGTGCCCCGCAGACGTTCGACTCGACCCGCGTTCTCTCCCTTCCGGCCGGTTCACCCCGGGCGCCGTGGAAGTGGACGAGACCGGGCTGCAGGCGACGGGGACAGGCGGCAACTGGTGGGTTGAGCTGTACGACATCGAAGGGACGGTCAGCGGGGTCGGCGGAGCCGACGCCGGATCTTGCTGACCTCCTGCGATGTCGGCGGTGTTCAGCTGGTCTCTTCATCGCCGGCGCCGGCCAGTGCTTTCCAGGAGTGGTGGACGCGGGTGCCGTGATCGCGAAGCCATCTGATCTTGCGATGCCGCAGTTCTCACTCTTGGTCCCGGGCATGCCCCTTGAGCTGAGGTTGGTGCAATCCAACGCCGTTTCCTGGAACCGAAGTTGCTGAGACGGAACCCGGACATTCACAGGATCATTTCAGGATCGACCCGGCTCTAGTGTCATCGGTGTCAGCAGGAAACACCGCAACCGACAGCCGCTGGAGATCATGATGCGTTCGCGTCTCGCCGCCCGTTCCGCCCGTCTCGTCCTTGCCGCCGTGGCCGTGACGGCCCTCGCCGCCACCACCACCGCCTGCGACAACGACGACGCCGCGGACGCCGGCAGCTCCGCGGCCCCGTCCGCCGTCGCCTCCGCCGGCAGCGGCAGCCCCTCCAGCGACAGCACCGCCACCAGCGGCTCCTCCACCGGCGGCTCCAACTCCAGTGGTTCCAACTCCAGCGGATCCACGGACAAGACCGACTCCGACGACGACGGCAAGAAGGGCGGCTACGGGCAGTCCTGCGGTACCAACGACCTGGACTTCACGGTCACCTCGGAGTCCCAGGCCGGCGGCTACTACCTCGTCACCGCCAAAGCCAAGTCCGGCATCACCTGCTACCTGGATGTCAACACACCCAGCGTGTCCTTCGGCTCCGGTGCCGACGGCGTCGCGTCCCCCGTCGGACAGGGTGGCGAAGACCCCATCAAGCTCACAGGCTCCGCCATCGCGTACACCGGCATCAGCCCCAAGACCACCAACAGCGACGACGGCAAGGAATTCGAGAACGTCATCATCGCCACCACCGACGACGACCCCAACCCCGCCGAACTCAAGCTCCCCGACACCGCCAACGTCGACAAGCCCATCGTCACCAACTGGTCCACCAACCGCGCCGAAACCGTCCCCGTCATCGTCTGACGGACCGCACCGGACCGGACCGGGACCGTCGACTCGCGCTCTGCACGACGACCTCCGTCGACGCGGTCATCCCCGATCACACTCAGGGGGTCGAAGGCTCCTGGTCGTGGATCATGAGGGCCCGGCGTCACTGCCGGGACCACGAGAGACTGTCACGGGTCAGCGAGGCACTGATCGCATGGGCGGCGATCTCGCTGATGACCCGCCGCCCTACCCGTTGAAATTCACAGATCCCCAACACCCGCAAGAGTCCTGTCAGGCCGGCAGCGGCATCCTCCTTCGCACCGGCAGCCTGACCCCCGCCTGGAGACCACCGTCAGAGGGGGCTATCGGCGCAGGGAGTGGAATTCTGCGTGGGTGGGATGGGGCGCGGCGCGGGAGATGATGTCGAACCCGGCTCGTTCGAGCATGCCTTCCATGATCCAGACGTGTGCAGAGAACTCCTCAGGGATGAGGGCTTCGAAGCCGGCGCTGGTGAAGTCTTCTCCTCTGGGGCGGCCGGCAGTGTCGATCCATCGCTGCAAGTGCGTTTCGGCGGTGGCCGGCTCAAAGCTGAAGATGACGTCCCACAGGTAGAAGGTGCCGCCGGGGCGGAGTATCCCGGCTGCGTTGGGGAGTGCCCGCTGTTTCCTGAAGTGCCTTGCGCAGGATCTCGGCCATCTGCTTCTGCATCAGCTGGCGGTGCACCAAGGCGGAACAGCTGGCGATCTTCTCAAAGAGGGTCTTGGCCGGGATCGCGGGCAGATCGCCGAGAGCGGGTGGTTGTCGCCGGCGCCTTCGCCGAGCCGGGCGTGAAGTTGGCCGCCATCCGCCGGAGCGGGTGAACATCACCCGTCGGGACCACTGACTGGGTCGGCTGGACTGAAGACGACGCTCCGCGGTCGCAGGCCGAACCCGCATTGCGTCCGTTCCAGCACAACCCTGGGGGCCTTTCGGGTGTCCCACAGGTGAACTCCACACCTCGGACACCTCGGACCTCTTGGAGCCCACGTGCGCACACGCATTCGGAAGTACGCCACAGCAGCCACCCTTGTCGCTGCGGCTGCTGCCGGGCTGCCCTTCCCGGCGTCGGCCTCTGTTCCCGCGCAGACCGACGGCGACTTCAACGGCGACGGGTATGCAGACCTCGCCGTCGGCGTACCCGACGGCTCGGTCGGCGGTAAGGCGAGAGCGGGCTACGTCAACATCGTCTGGGGCGGCCCGAAGGGAGTCGGCGGTCACGGCAGCATCCGCATCAGCCAGGCCACCCCGGAGGTTCCCGGGACACCGGAGACGGGCGACCGCTTCGGGGGCTCCGTGGCTCTCGTGGACACCAGCGGCGACGGCATCGCGGAACTCCTCGTCGGCGCCCCCGGCGAGGACGTCACCGGCCGTGGCACGGACGCGGGCTCGGTCACCGCAGTGGGCGGGGCAAGGGGCGGTCCGGGTCCGGGCTCCGTCGTCCTCAACGGCCCCTCGGCGTCGGCGGCGTTCGGCCTGGCGGTCGCCGCGGCCGATCTGACCGGCGACGGCAACAAGGAGATCGTGATCGGCGGCACGGACAAGGTCGTCGCTCGTGTCGCCCAGGGCGAAGACAGCATGGTCACCACCGTCGTCACCGCCCCCATGGGAGGCCACGCCCCCATCCTCGCCACCGGCGACTTCACCGAGGACGGCACGGCGGACCTCGCGGTCGGGTACTGGACGAAGACCCCGTTCACCCAGTCCCACGTACGCCTGTGGACCTGGGACGCGACTGAGCAGGCCATGGCCAACACCTGGAACACCGACAACGCCGGCGTCTCCGCCCTCGCCGCGGGCGACTTCGACGGTGACGGCCACGACGACCTGGCCCTCGGCGAGTGCCGTGAGATCGCCGACGAGAACATCGACGACCCGTGCGGCCCCGAGGAACTGGCCAAGGGCGGTGGCATCCACGTCCACTACGGCAACGCAACGCCCGGCAGCTTCGGGTTCCGCCGGCAGACCCTCAACCAGGACACGGTCGGAGTGGCGGGCGTCGCGGAGACCGGTGACCACTTCGGCGCCGCCCTTGCCGTAGCCGACGTCGACAACGACGGCCGCGACGACCTGATCGCCGGCGCTCCCGGCGAGGCGATCGGTACCCGCTCGGGCGCGGGCGCCGCGACCCTCCTGTTCGGCGGCCCGACCGGCCTCCTCGACGCTGGGGGCGAAGGTCACTCCGTCGGGTTCCAGCAGGACACCCCGCGCGTGCCGGGTGTCGCGGAAGCCGCCGACGCGTTCGGTGCCGCCGTCGCCACCGGTGACTACGACCACGACGGCAGGGCGGACGTGGCGGTCGGCTCTCCGGGCGAGAACGCCGCCTCGGGCGGCGTGTGGCTGCTGCCCCGGGCCGGCGCCAACGGCTCCTCCGCGTTCACGCCCGCCGAGCTGGGCCTGCCCTCCCCGTCGAGCGCACTCGCGTACGGCAGGTACCTCGGCGGTCAGTGATGTCCACCGGACCCGTCCGGAGGCCGGTCGGTCGCCGTCGGCGGCGCCGGTCGCGATTCACTGTCGACCAGCCAGTGATGTGCGGTCCGAGGCGAGTTCTTCGATGCCATTCCGGAGGGCATGCTGCCGACAGGTCCTTGTGCATCGTTGCGCAGGCATGCGGGGCAGTGGCGGGCAGGAGGGCACCTCCACCTACTACGACGCCGACGTCCAAGTCCAACAGGCCACGAGCAACTGCGGTCCTGTAGTTGTCTCCGAATGTCACGCCCGCATCAGATCTGCCGTGAGTGGCGTGGGTGAACTGGTGTGTGCGTGCGGGTGTATCCGGGTGCGTGCGGGTGTATCCGGGTGTGGTTGGCGGGTGGGTGGGGAACGGCTGTCGGGTCCAGAGCAGCAGTAGATGCCACTCACCTGGAGATCCGTATGACCCTCGGTTCCGACGCGCGGCAATGTCCATTCGACTTTGCCGAGGCCCTCGAGTTCGATCCGGTGCTCAGACACCTCATGAACGAGGGACCTGTCTCCCGGATCCGGCTGCCCTTCGGCGAGGGCACGGCATGGCTCGTCACCGGTTATGACGATGTCCGGACGGTGACCACCGACCGGCGTTTCAGCCGTCATGCTGTCGCCGGCCGTGACTTCCCGCGCATGACACCCGAGCCGATCGTCCAGTCCGAGGCGATCAATCTCATGGACCCCCCGGCCGGCAGCCGCCTGCGGAGCCTTGTGTCGAAGGGCTTCGCCCCAGCTCACATCGAACGCATGAGGTTGCGCACTCAGAACGTCGTCGACGAGCTGCTCGACCAGATGGCGGGCCAAGGTACACCCGCCGACATCATGGAGCACCTTGCCGGACCACTGCCGCTGATTACGATCTGCGAGGTTCTGGAGATCCCCGAGGCGGACCATGCACAGCTGCGTGCCCACGCCCGGACGATGATGGATGTCGGGGTCGGAAACCGGGACGCCGCGGTACGGGCGAAGGCCGAGTTGCGCGCCTACTTTGCGACACTGACCGGGCAGCGCCGCAAGAATCCCGGTGACGACCTGATCAGCGTGCTGGCGACGGCCCGCGACGGCGACGAGATCCTCAACGATGAGGAGTTGGCCGTCATGGCCATGGTCCTGCTGATCACAGGGCAGGATACGACGACGTACGAGATCGGCAACCTGACCTACCTGTTGCTCACCCGGCCCGATCTGCTCGCGACCGTGCGCGAGCGCCCCGAGTTGCTGCCCGGGGCGATCAACGAACTGCTGCGCTTCATCCCCTTCCGCAAGGGGGTCGGTATCCCCCGGGTGGCCGTGGAAGACGTGGTCCTGAGCGGGGTGGCAATTCAGGCGGGCGACATCGTGCACGTCTCCTACCTGACGGCAAACCGGGATCCACGCAAGTTCGACCGCCCCGACGAGGTGGACCTGGAGCGTTCCGGCCCGCCTCACATGACCTTCGGCTGGGGCGCCCATCACTGCCTGGGCGCACCACTCGCCGCCGCGGAGATCGAAATCGCCCTCGGATCGCTCTTTGAGCGCTTCCCTCGCCTCGCGCTGGCGAAGCCCGCCGAAGAACTGCAATGGAACGCGACATCGATCTGGCGCTATCCACTCGCGTTGCCCGTCACCTGGTGACTGGCCGGCACATGACCGCAGGACCGAGCGGGGACACCTCTCGCGGGTAGTACTGCGCGCCCCGCTCGGCGCGACCGCGAGCATGAGCGGCACCAGGGGGCAGCGGCCCCACGCGGTCGTCCGCAGCCGACGAGGACGGCGGCTTCACCCTGCTCACGCCGACTGCGGGGAGCAGCGGTCCGACGTGCGGCGGTGATCCATCTGGCGTACGTTGGACTGCGCTGGCCAACTCCAGCGGCGGCGACTCTGTCTGGCCTTGCCGCCCGGCCGGGACGCATTTTGTGACGGTCCGGTCGACCGTGTTCCCCTCAGGTATTCCACGTGCGCGCCGTCTTTGAGCGCCCGGGGCAGCAGGGGCTCCCTTTCCAAGCGCTGAACCGCAGGACCGGCCCCGGCTGCGCCCGGGGCCACCAACTGCAAGGAGTCACTCCCATGGCAGTTCTGTGCAAGCCGGCAATCGCGATACCCGAACACGTCATCACCAATGAGGAAACCCTCGAACTCGCGCGGAGGCTGCACCACGACCATCCGCAACTCGACCTGGCGCTGAGCCTGATCGAGAACACCGGGGTGCAGAAGCGACATCTGATCCAGCCCATCGATGTGGTCCTCAAACATCCGGGACTGGATGCGCGCAGCACCATCTATGAAAGGGAGTCCAAGGCCCGCGTCCCGCAGGTGGTTCAGCGTGCACTGGACCAGGCTCAACTCGAGCCCCCGGACATCGACTTGATCATCTACGTATCCTGCACCGGCTTCATGATGCCCTCGCTGACCGCGTGGCTCATCAACACCATGGGCTTCAAACCGCAGACCCGACAGCTGCCCATCGCCCAACTCGGTTGCGCTGCGGGCGGAGCGGCCGTGAACCGGGCGCACGACTTCTGCACGGCATACCCCGACGCCAACGTCCTGATCGTGGCCTGCGAGTTCTGCTCACTGTGCTACCAGCCGGGTGACATCGGTGTGGGATCGCTGCTCTCCAACGGCCTGTTCGGTGACGGCATCGCCTCCGTTGTCGTCCGGGGCAACGGAGGCACCGGAATGCGCCTGGAGCGCAATGGCTCGTACCTCATACCCCACACCGAGGACTGGATCTCCTACGCGGTCCGCTCGACCGGTTTCCACTTCCAGCTCGACAAGCGGGTACCGAAGACGATGGAGCCCCTCAGCCCCGCGTTGCGCGCGCTGGCGGAAGAGCACCAATGGAACGTCGGCAAACTGGACTTCTACATCGTCCACGCCGGAGGGCCACGCATCCTGGACGACCTGAGCCGCTGCCTCGACATACCGCCCGAAGCGTTCCGCTTCAGTCGGGCCACACTCACCGAGTACGGAAACATCGCCAGCGCAGTCGTCCTCGACGCCCTCGACCGCATGTTTGACGAGCAGTCGGCACTCGAGGGCCACCAGGGCCTGATAGCCGGTTTCGGTCCCGGCATCACCGCCGAGATCGCCCTGGGCACCTGGGCAACGGACAGTTAGGGCATCGCCGCCTGCCCCTCAGCCGAGAGGCACACGGAGGCGCTGGACCCGCCGTGCACCTGGTCGGCAGCCTGCCGACGGGGTGCACCGCGGCCGTCCCTGGACACCGAGATTGAGGGTGCCCCGGTCGGCCGTTGTCGCCGGCTACCGGACTTCACAGATGCGCCTCGGTGGCATCGAGATCCCCCGCGCGTCGGGGCGCCGAGCACCAGGATCGACCGGGGGCTCGTAGCGCAGCAGTTCCTTTACGGCTCGTGGCAACAGGCCGGGATTGCCGCGCAGGCGGCTCAGCTCGTCGGGATGACGCAGCAGGGTGAGCACACCATTGGCGATCGGATTGACCGTGGTCTCGTGTCCGGCGAGGAACAACAGGACGGTGGTGGACGCCAGTTGCACTTCGGTGAGCCGCAAGGCGTGTCCGGTTCGTTGATGAAGTCGGAGAGCATGTCGCTGGTGGGCCGGCCACGACCTGGTCGGGGAGGCCGACCAGGTACTGGCCCAGCTCCTGCCGGGCCTGACGGGCCGCCTGGTCTCTCTATTCGGTGTGTCACTTACGGGCCCGATGTCTGCGCCCGCGATGATCGCGGGCGCAGACATCGGGCCATGCGTGGAACAGGTGCTCGTCCTCGGGCGGGACGCCGAGCAGGCGGCAGATCACGGTGATGGGCAGCGGGTAGGCGAAGTCGTCGACGACATCGATCTGCCGGCCCTCCTGGAAACCTTCCGCCAGATCCTTCGTGAGCTGGACGATCTCGCCGCGCAAGGCAGCGACCCGGCCCGGGCTGTGCGGCGGTCCGAACGGTCGCATGGCCGCGTTGCAGCCTCTGCTGCTCGGGGTCGTCGAGTGCCACGAAGGGCGGCTGCAGGTGCACCTCATGAGCATCCATGGACTCCGAGACCCTGCTGTCACGGATCACCGACTACGCCGGCCGCCCCAACCTCTATCCGCTGTACGAGGAACTCCGCGAGGCCGGTCCGGTGGTACAGCAGGCGGATGGCAGCGACTCGGCACGTACCACCACGGGTCAGCGCATGGGTTGCACCACGGTCAGCCGGCGGTCGGGCAGGTATCCGGTGAGCGCCACGGTGGGGCCGTGGGAGAGGACGGAAGGATCCGGCACATCGGAGGGGATCGGTACCTCGGCCGCGATCGCGCGGTCCGCTGCGCCGGGTGGGGGCGGGAACGGCGCGGCCGTCTCGATCAGGTGCCGGTAGTAGTCCAGTGACTTGGCCATGTCGACGGTGACGGCGGCGGTGACCCGTCCCTGGTAGCCGTAGACCATGGCCAGGCGGCGCGCCTCCAGGGAGCCCTGGGCGATGACCACGTGGTCGGAGTAGGTGGGCACGCCGACCGATTTGATGTTGAGTCCGAACTGGGTCGACCAGAACGTCGGGATGGCCAGGTGAGGGCGCCGCAGGGGCCCTGGATTGACCATGTTGTGTGCCGCCACCTCGGCCTGCTCGACCGCGTTGCCCCAGTGTTCCAGGGAGAGCATCTGGTAGCCGAACAGCGGGTGCGGGAAGCGGGAGACGTCACCGGCCGCGAAGACGTCGTCGGTGACGATCCCGTACATGTTGAAGGCGCGGCAGCCGGCGTCGCAGGCGATTCCGCGCGGGCCCGCCGCGAGCCCGGACTCCGCCAGCCATTCGACGTTGCGGATCGCGCCCAGGGCCACGACGCAGACGTCGGCGTCGACGCGGCTGCCGTCGGACAGGTCGGCGCCGGTGAAGCTGCCGTTCCCGTGCAGGGCGGTGACTGTCACCCCGGTGCGCAGGTCGACGCCGTGGTTGCGTTGCATGGCGGCGGCGAGTTTCCCGAGGGTGCCGCCGAGCGCGCCCACCAGGGGTGCGGGGCCGCGTTCGGCGACCGTGACCTCCAGTCCCCGTTCCCGGCAGGCGGAGGCGATCTCCGAGCCGGTGAAGCCGCCGCCGATCACCAGCACCCGCTCCGGCCCGGCGGCCAGCCGCTCGGCCAGCCCTGCGCCGTCCTCGCGGGTGCGCAGGGTGAATACCCCGTCCAGGGCGCCCTCGTCCTGGTTGGGCCAGGGCCGCGCGCGGGTCCCGGTGGTGATCAGCAGCCGGTCGTACGGCAGCGACTCGCCGTCCTCCAGCAGCACCTGTTTCGCGAGCAGGTCCACGCCGGTGGCGCGTACGCCCAGCCGCCACTCGGCGTCCGGGTCCCGGCGCATCGGCAGCCCGGTGGTGTCCGCCGTCGCCTGCCCGAGCAGCACCTGCTTGGACAGGGGCGGCCGGTCATAGGGCGGGTGGGGCTCGTCCCCGACCACGGTCAGCGAGCCGGTGAAACCCTCCTCGCGCAGTGCCTCCGCGGCCCTGAGACCTGCCAGCGAGGCTCCGACGATGACGATGCGGCCGTCCTCGAGGTCACCGGGCACCGCTGCTCACCTCTTCCCCGAGGAGGATCGCCTGCACCGGGCACGCCGCCGCGGCCTGGCGCACGCGCTCGACCTGGTCGTCGGGGACGGCCGTGGCGTACAGCAGCCCCTCCTCGCCATGCAGCTCGAATACGTCCGGCGCGAGAAAGACGCACTGTGCGTAGCCCTGGCAGCGCGTGAGGTCCACCACGGTCTGCATCCCCACCACTCCCTCGGTTGTCTCACCCCTCCTTCCAGCATGGGGCCAGACCTGGGGGCCCGCACGCCAACCCCCAGGGGCGGAAATCGGCCGGGCCACGTTCAGGCCGACGTCACGCTGACCAAGTACGAGGACAACACCGAACCGTCGCGGGACATCTTCGCGGCCCCCGACGGACAGCGCCTGGTCGCGGCGGAGTTCACGATCCTCAGCACTGGCGACGCCACCTACGACGACCCCGGCAACCCGGGGGGCGAAGGTCATCGACTCGACCGGGAAGGTGTACGCCTGTATGCCCGGCGACCCCACCGTCGGTGAGTCCCTGGACCTCACCCTGATCCTCCAGCCGGGAGAGAAGACCAACGGCTGGGTGATCTCCAACGGTGCCGCAGAACTCGAGGGTCACGGCCGAGACGTGCCAGATGGACTCGCTCCTGCAGACCGACGGAGAGCACACGGCCAGGTGGAACCTCACCGCCGGAGGCGATCGCGTACCGAGCACCGTCTGCTTCCGTTGGAGTGAAGAAGTCGATGAGCCGCTGCCCTCGCCGCCTCGGCGCGTAATGGTTCCTCTGAGGCAATCCGTAACGAAGGGAGCAGGGTTGTGCGTATGAGGCATATCGGAACAATCCTGGGCGCTGCCGCGCTCACCGTGCTGACCATTCCGGCGAACGCTCAGGCCACAGCAGTCGCCTGTGGCGGTGGTGTGTCGACCGGCCGGGTGGCCGTCAACGGCTGCATCAGCGCCCAACGCGGAAAGGAAGGCCGAATCTACACTCGGGAGATCACGGCGCACGTCAAGGCGCGCAACACGGGGCCGAGGGCGGCGAACCTCTCCTACGAGGCGTTCTTTCGTGTCGTCGACGGTGGTCACTGGGTGAAGTTGGGCAGCGGTCGCACCTACGTCCCGGCGGGTGGGACCGTCGAGCCCACGGAGGTGGGAAGCTCGACTCGGGTGTGCGCGCCCGGTGTGAAGGTCGAGATTCGCGTACACGCCCGTGCCGACGGGGCCGCCTGGAGCGGCTGGTCCACCGCCGGCACGGCGCAGTGCCAGACCTGAGCGGCTGAACATGCGATGTCCGAAGGCCGGGGGTTGATCCTGGGGAACCTTCACCCGAAGTGCGCGCTGGTCCCGGCGGGCCGCGGTTCGTCTCGCCGGACCGGATGAGGAGCGCCCGGCGGGGCGACGGACATCTTGAGGGCGACGCACCGGCTGGGCCAGTCCACCTCGATCTGGCTCGCCGGTGTCCCCGCCCGCGTGTGGCGGCACATCGAGAACCAACGACTGACCGACATCACCGACCGCGCCGGCATCCCGGCCGGCGCACCGCACCGCATGGACCGACGTCGAAATCCGCTGCCACCACGAACCACGAATACTTCATCGACGAGTGAGGCCGCCGATTCGACTGCGCGGCCTTCGATCTACGGTTCGTGACTTTCGCCCTCGCTCGCCGTCGGCAAGAGCGCCGCTATTCCCTAGAGGGGCGGCGGCGTCCTCGCCACGGTGCGAAGCCGCCGCCCGCCCTCCGTCCCGGCCCTTGCGTAACCTATCGAAAGTCGATAGATTCTCATCGTAACTCGATGGAGGGATGGGTCGTGGGAAAGCTGACAGTGCGTGCGCTGCGCGCCGTGCTCGTGGTGGTGCTGACCGGCACCGTGTTCGTACAGGCATCGATGGTGTGGGTGTTGGTCAGCGGGAGCGACCCGGAGGACGGGTCGCTCCCGCTGACCCCGCTACGCGTGATCACGATCCTGGGCATGGTGTCGGCCCAGGTCGCCCTGGTCTGCGTATGGAGGCTGGTGACGATGGTGCGACGCGGAACCGTGTTCTCCCACGCCGCCTTCCGGTACGTGGACGCCGTGATCGGCGCGATCGTGGCGGCTGCCCTCCTGTGGTTCGCGGTCACGGTCCTCAATGCGCCGGGCCAGCGGGACGACCCGGGTGTCACCCTCATCATGGGCGGGGTTGCCCTGGCCATCCTGGGGGTCGCGCTCATCGTGCTCGTGCTGCGGATGCTGCTCGCCCAGGCCGTCGCCCGCGACGGCGAAGCGGCGCAGATGCAGGCCGAGTTGGACGAGGTGATCTGATGGCGATCGCCGTCGACATCGACGTGATGCTGGCCAGGCGGAAGATGTCCGTGGGCGAGCTCGCGGAGCGCGTGGGGATCACGCCCGCCAACCTGGCGGTACTCAAGAACGGCCGCGCCAAGGCGGTGCGCTTCGCGACGCTCGCCGCGCTGTGCGAGGTGCTCAAGTGTCAGCCGGGGGACCTGCTGCGCTGGGAGGCCGAGGACGCCGCTGGCGGATGATGTGCCCCGGGCCGGGCGTGAATACGCCTGGCACCGCCGGCCCGTGACACGGCACGTGGACCGCATGGACGTGGACCGCATGGACGTGGATCGCCGATCGCCCGCAGAACCGTCCCGACCCGGTTGGGTGGATGCCGGTTGACCTGCACCGCACCGTCCTGGTCGACTATCGCGGCCTGCGAGCGCCTCCACCGCAAACCCCCGTCCTTCCAGCGCGGAAGGGCGGGGGTTCGTCGTTCGGCGGGCAGTCAGGGCTTCGCCGTAGTCAGGCTGCCCTCGTTGACTATGCATGTCACGAGCCTCCGCCGCTCTGGGCGTTGATTGCCCTGGTGTTGGGGGCTGTCTGCAGCCGACGTAAATCGGGTGACCCTGGCGCACCATCTCGGTAAAGTCGGGCAATGCCTGAGCTGAAGCGGCTGCATGCCGACCACGCCTCGGCGGTCCTGGCCTTCGAGCTGGAGAACCGCGCCTACTTCGCTGCCTCGGTCTCCGACCGCGGCGACACCTTCTTCAACCAGTTCACCGACGGGTATCGCGCCTTGCTGGCTGAGCAGGAAGCCGGCATCTGCGCCTTCTACGTGCTCGTCGCCGAGGAGGGCTCGGTGCTCGGCAGGTTCAACCTGTACGACTTGGAGGACGGCACTGCCAGACTCGGCTACCGGGTCGCGGAGCGGGTCGCCGGACGCGGCGTGGCGACCGCGACCGTCCGGGAGCTGTGCCGGCTGGCGGCGGCCCGACACGGGCTGCGCACACTGCGGGCGGCCACGGCCCGCCAGAACGCCGCGTCCCAGAAGGTGCTGACCAAAGCCGAGTTCGTCCCTGTCGGCCCGGCCGACCCCGCCCACCTCGGTGGTGAGCCAGGCACCTGGTATCAGCGCGAGCTGGTGCTCCAGCCGTACAGCACGAACTTGCTGGGGGACCGGCCGCAGGGAGGCGGCGGCCACCGCTGACCATCGGTATGTGAGGACTGACGATCTTGCGATGGCCGCTGGTCACAACGCAGACCCTGCCTGGTGGCAGGAGGCGTTCGAGGTTCTGATGGCGGGATAGCGGGCCGGTTCTCGCAGGTGGAGCTCCGGCGCCCGGTGAGGGACTTGGTGCTGGGGCCGCTGTCGGACCTGCCGCGCAAGAACTGCTGGACGATTGCGGAGTGGGCCGGTGAGACGACCTCGCACGCCATGCAGCACCTGCTGTGCCGGGTCTCATGGGATGCCGACGCCGTGCCGACGCCGTGCGTGACGATGTGCGCGAGTACGTCGTCAGACATCTCTACGACGGGGCGACGGTGCCCGTTGTGGACGAGACCGGCGACGTGAAGACGGGCACCCACACCGTCGAGGTCCAGCGCCAGGGCACCGGCACCGCCGGCCGGATCGAGAACTCCCAGGCCGCCGTCCGTCTCGTCCATGCGGGCGAGCGCGGGCACGCGGCGGTGGACCGGGAACCGGGAGTTGTACGTAGCGCGCCACCGTCCGTCGCATTCGTGGGAAACCGCAGGATGGCCGCCGAGGTCACTTCCCGCTGCGGCGGCGGCCGTGCGCCGCATGTGCGCTGTCGCCCGACTTCACCTGTCGGGTCAGGGTGCGATGAGGAGGCGTTCGATGAGGTGGTCGCGGAGGGTGAATGCGTAGCGCAGGTCGACGGTGCCACCGGGGAAGTCCCCTTCGAGGTGGTGCGTGGCGGTGTAGTGGGTGGCGTCGGTCTTCTGCGTGCCGATGAGCTCGATGGTGTAGGTGAACTCGGTGGCGGACCGGCTCAGCCACTGCTCGATCGCCTCGGTGCCCCGGTAGGTGGTGCCGTCGTCGGTGACGGTGGCGTCGGGGGTGAAGGAGGAGAGGGCGGTGGCGGTGTCGTGGGCCCGGTGGGCGTTGAGGTAGCGGGTGATCGTGTCGGGCAGGGCGTCGGGGGCGGGCGCCGTGTGGGTCTGGTTGTCGTGCATGGCGGGTCCTCGGAGTGGTGGCGGGTTCAGACGGTAGGGGTGGTGCCGCCGTCGATGACGTGTTCGGTGCCGACGATGGACGAGGCGCGGTCGGAGACGAGGAAGGCGACGAGTTCGGCGACTTCCTCGGGCCGGTTGGGGCGGCCGAGGGGGATGCCGCCGAGGGAGTCCATGAGCCGGTCCAGCGCCGCTCCCTGGGTGATCCCGGCTTCCGCGGCGATCCGGGTGACCAGGTTGTCGGCGGCGGTGGTCTGGATGAATCCCGGTGAGACGGTGTTGACGCGCACCCCGTGGGGGGCGACCTCGTTGGCCAGGCCCTTGCTGTAGGTGGTCAGCGCGGCCTTGGCGGCGGCGTAGCCCAGGGTGCCGTTCCACAGGGGCATGCGGCGCTGGATCGAGGTGACGTGGACGACCGCGCCCTTGCCGGCCGTGATCATGCCGGGCAGGAGGCCGCGGTCCAGGCGGACGGCGGCCAGCAGATTGGTGTTGAGCTCCCGGGCCCAGTCGTCCTCGCCGAGCATCGCGAAGCCTCCGGCGGGCGCCTGGGAGCCGCCGAGTGTGTGGACCAGGATGTCGACGCCGCCCACCCGGGCCTCCACCTCGGCGACGACGTGGCCTGCACCGTCCGGGCTGGACAGGTCGGCGGCGACGAACGTCTTCTCCTCTACGTCGGCGGGGCGGGTGCGGGCGGTGACGAGGACCGTCGCCCCCGCCTGCGAGAGCCGCCGGGCGATGGCCGCTCCGGTGCCCTTGGTGCCGCCGGTGACGAGAGCGCGCCGGCCTTCGAGGGATTCGCTGGGCGTTGTGGTCACGATGGCTTCCGTTCCCGGGGGCGGTCGGGCGAGCACCGCCGCCCACCGTGTCAGTGCTAAAATAGAAGCTAGTGACTTCGACTTTAGCACCTACTGGGGAGAGTGCCGCGATGGCGAGCCGGATCAGGCTGGAGGACCGGGAGTGCCCGCTGTCTACGACGGTGCAGCACGTCGGCGAATG
This sequence comes from Streptomyces sp. CB01635, assembly GCF_002803065.1. GTDB lineage: Bacteria > Actinomycetota > Actinomycetes > Streptomycetales > Streptomycetaceae > Streptomyces. The sequence goes on along the minus strand of NZ_NNBL01000008.1, from coordinate 211,511 downwards.
GTGGACGCTGCTACTCCTCCATGACGCCTTCGACGGCTACACCCGCTTCGACCAGTTCCAGGAGAACCTGCGTATCTCCTCCAGCATGCTCACCACCCGCCTGAAGACCCTCGTCACGGACGGGCTGCTGGAGCGCCGGCCCTATCAGACCAACCCCGTCCGCCACGAGTACGTACTGACTCCCCTGGGGCGGTCCCTGCGTCCCGTGATCGTCGCCCTGGCCGCGTGGGGCAACTCCCGCCTCGCACCGCAGGAGCGCAGCATGATCCTCGTCGACGCCGGCAGTGGACAGCCGGTCGAGCCCGTGGTCGTCGACGCCGGAACCGGCCGCCGGCTCGACGACAGCGACGCGTACGTCTTCACGGCAGGCCCCGCGGCCAGCGACGCCATGCGCGACCGCTACACGAACCGACCGACAGGTCCAGCCGACATCACTCCCGCCACTTAGCACTGCGAAAGGGGCTTGCCTCCAGGCCGCCCACAAGGCCGTCGCCGCTCTGCGCACGCTTTCATGAATCCACCCGGTCGAGATCACCCGGACCGGCACCCCGTTCGACCGCAACCGCCCTCGCGCGCCATGGAGTTCGGTATCAGGCGGTGAGCATGTGCTCGCTCAGCTCCCAGAGCCGCCGCGCGGACTTCGGGTCGATGGAGTGGGACGCGACTTCGGACGGGATGCTGTCCGCGGTGAGGGGCTTGGGCTCGTCGTCGAGCCGTGAGATGTCGCTGTCCTTGAGGTAGACGCCGCCGATGTCGGCCAGCAGGGGACTGGTCGCCGCGAACACGATGGTGGCGGCGCCCTGCTGCAGGGTCTTCTTTCCCGCCTCGGGGTCGATGATCGGCTGACCGGCCTCGTCGATGAGCCCCATGGCACGCAGACCCTCCTGGCCCGTCGCGCTGTTGAGGCTCGTGCCGACCACCACGCCCGGGTGGGTGGCGTAGCCGCGGATCCCGTCCTTGGCCCATCGGCGGTCCAGCTCGACGGCGAAGAGCACGTTGGCGGTCTTGGACTGGGCGTAGGCCGCGGTGGGCCCGTAGCCGTCGGCGAAGTGCAGGTCGTCCCACCGGATGTCGGAGAACCGCTGGGCTCCGGAGGTCACGTTGACGACGCGGGCGCCGTGCGTGGCGCGCAGCGCGGGCAACAGGCGAAGCGTCAGCTGGAAGTGGCCCAGATGGTTGGTCGCGAACTGCGCCTCGTAGCCGCGCGCATCCAGTTCGCGTTGCGCGGGAGCCGGCAGGCCCGCGCAGTTGATGAGGATGTGGAGCGGGCGGTGGGTGTCGAGCCGGCGTTCGGCGAACGTGTCGATCGAGGCCGGGTCCATCAGGTCGAGGCGGCTGACTTCGACGCCCTCGATGTCTGCCAGCGCTTCCCGTGCACGCTGCGGATTGCGTGAGCCCACAGTCACGGATGCGCCGGCGTTGACCAGTACGCGGGTGACCTCGCGGCCGAGACCGGCATGGCCGCCGGTGATGATCACGTTCTTGCCGGTCAGGTCGATGCCGGCGGCGACCTCTTCGGCTGTCGACGCGGCGGTGAATCCCGACCCGATGGGGTGCTGCTTGTGTGTCATGAGACGTCCTCTGTTCCTTCGTCGTCCGGTGGTGTGTGACGGCCGATGAGCTCGCGGTGTGTCGACTGCGGGACCCGGTGGCTGTCGGCAGACGGCTCGCTCGGCGCCTGCCGGCTGACTTGGCTTTGGCGTATGTGATGGCGTGGGACCGCAGGTCGGTTCGTCCTGCATCGCCTGTCAGGCGTTGTGGTCGCGGTGGAACCGGTGAGCAGGCAGCGGCGCAGAGTTCGTCCGAGTGCGAAGTGCACCACGGGGCTGCAGGAGAGTACGGGGGCGGACAGGCCGGCCGCGCCGGTGAAGGACATGGATGCGCTCATCCTGTGCCTTTCCCTTCGGGGGTCTGTGTCGCTGGGTCATGGGTGTGGCGGGCGTGGGAGGCGGTCGGACGCGTCGGGCTCCGACTGAAATGGAAACGGAACGTCGCTCCATTTAGAATACGGAGCATCGTTCCGGATCGCAAGCAGGGTGACGATCCGTGTCGGCAATGGCCGGAGCGAGGAGGGACGTGGTGCGCGCCGCGGGACAGTCGGGGTTGTGGGATCTCGCGCCCGGGTTTCGGATCGGCTCGTGCGGTCAGAGGTCGGATCGGGGCGTGAGGGAGCGCGCCGCGTCGCGCGGCGGTGCGGCCCAGGTCGCTTTACCCGGGGGCGTGCTGTGCAGGGTGCTGCATGCCGAGCGGTCGGCGGATCGTGACAGGAACGGTCGGTGACGTTCTCGTGCGCGAGGTGCGCGATCGTCTCGCCGTCGCGTACGGCCAGATCGGCGGCTTCCGCGAACTCGCGGGAGGGCTACCGCAGTTGGGCCCGGGAGGCCGGGAACGGGTCGCAGCTGCCGGGAGCTGCCCGCGTGTGCGGACGTGCCCGGGGGGTGCGGTACGTGGCGCTGCGTGAGGGGCCGGGTCGGCTGTCGGAGGCGGGGTCCAACTCCCACTCGGTGGCGGTCAGTTCGAGAAGGGTGAGCCTACGTTCCGGTGGTCCGCGCTGGTGCCGCTTGTTTCCACTCCGTTGCGTCGCGTCTCGATGCACGGCACCGACTGGGCGGGGTGGGCGCCCCTGTGTTGGTCAAGGTGGTGGGTCGGGATGGCGGCATGGCGATCTGGTTCCGCACCTATTACGAGGAAGGAGATCTGTGGCGGTATTTCGAGGCCGATGACGAGGGCTGGGCAGCGCGACAGATTGAGGCTGGGGGAGGACCTGCGACCGGTGACGGCGGCCTCTTTGGAAGAGATGCTGCACTTGCGTGTTCATGCCGACCTCGCGGAGGGGAAGAAAGCCCGTTTGAGCTGCTCGCTTCCCCGCCGGGACGGCTGTTCACCGCGGAGCGATGAGCCCGAACTCCGGGTCGTCTGGACGAGAGGTGGCGACGTCAATGGGCCGGGCCCCAAAGGAATTACGGAGCCGCGTCGAGCTCCACGCCCAGGTCCTGCGCCGTGTTCCAGAACTCGGGGCCCGCCTTCTGGAGCCGGGCCGCCGCGTGTTCGAGGTGGCGGCGGGCGGCCGTGCGGGCCGCTTCGGCGTTGCCCTGCTCGATGGCGGCCAGGATGGCGTGGTGCTCGTCGCGGACCGCGTCGAAGAAGTCGCCCCGGCGGGCCTCGTTGGCGCGGGTGACGCGGATGCCGCTGCGGGAGACCTCGCCGAGGTAGCGGACGGTGGAGACCAGGACCGCGTTGCCGGTCGACTCCGCGATGGAGCGGTGGAAGGCCAGGTCCTCGTCGGCGCCGTCGCCGCCGGCCGAGACCGCCGCGTCGATCGCGTCGAGGGCCTTTCGCATCCGGGCGTGGTCGGCGGCGGTGGCGCGGGTGGCGGCGAGCTCGGCCGCCTCGCCCTCCATGGCGCGGCGGACCTCGACGATCTGCAGCACCTTGGCCTTGGTGTCGGTGGTGCTGGTGGTGTCGGCCTCGAGGTCGAGTGGCCGGGTGCGCCGGGGCAGGACGAAGACGCCCCGCCCCTGGCGCGGTTCGACCAGGCCCGCATTGGCCAGCCGGGACACGGCCTCGCGGATCACGGTGCGGCTGACGCCGAGCTGCTTGACCAGCTCCACCTCGGTCGGCAGTTTGTCGCCCGTGGTCAGCCGCCCGGACTCGATCTCGTCCGCGAGCATCGCGGCTACGCGGTCCGCGAGCCGGACGGGCCCGTCCACCTTGGTAAACATGGTCGTCAGTCTATCGGCGTGGGCTTGGCCGGCGTGGCGGTGACGGCCTGCGCGTGGTCGGCGACGTACTGGTGGACCACCGCCGCGAAGTCCGCGTCGGGCTCAAGGCCGAGCCGGGCCGCGCGGGTGTTGTCGAAGGCGGCCGGCCAGGAGCCGACGATGGCCTCGACGGCCGGGTCCGGCGCGACCTTCACCAGGTCGGCGACGGCGTCCCCGGCGACCTGACGCAGCGTGTCGAGGATCTCGGCAACCGTGACCGTGAGGGCCGGGAGGTTGACCGGGAGGCCGCCGGACAGCTGCCCGGGGCCCTCGCCGCGCTCGGCCTGGGCCACGCGCAGAATGCCCTCGACGGTGCGGCGGGGGGAGGCGAGGGCGACCCGCAGGTCCGGGCTGACCGGGCAGATCGCCCCGAGGCCGGCCAGCGGCTCGCGGATGATGCCGGACAGGAATCCGGAGGCTGCTGCGTTCGGCTTGCCGGGGCGCACCGAGACCGTCATCAGGCGGGTGACGCGGCCGTCGAGGAAGCCGCGGCGGGTGTACTCGGCTATCAACTGCTCGCAGATCCGCTTCTGGACGCCGTAGCTGGACTGCGGCGTGGGCAGCGTCGACTCACTGACGACCTGCGGCAGCGCCAGCGCGGCGTCCGAGCCGTAGATGGCGACGCTGCTCGCGAAGACCACCCGTACCTTCTGAAGACCTGCGGCCGACTGTGCGCGCGCCGCCTGAAGGAGGGCGCGGGTCGTATCCAGGTTGGCGCCCATGCCGAGGTCGAAGTCGACCTCGCACTCGGCGGAGACCGCGGCAGCGAGGTGGATGACCACGTCCACGGGCTGCGCGAACAGGTCGCCGAGGCGCTCGGTCAGGTCGCCCTGGACCACGTCCACGAGCGGGTCGGCGGACAGCGGCGACTCCTGCGGTACGAAGAGGTCGGCGAGGACGAGGCGGGTGATGGGAGCGCCCTCGAACGTGCCCTGCTCCAGCAGGGCCTCGGCCACCTGGCGGCCCAGGAAGCCGAAGCCACCCGTGATGACGATCCTCATGCGTTGTCTCCTTGGAACTTGTGTCGCCAGCCGAGACCCTCGCTCGTGCCGGCCTTGGGGAAGTACTCGCAGCCGATCCAGCCGTCGAAGCCCAACTCATCGACGACGGACATGAGATGACGGAGGTTCAGTTCTCCGGCATCGGGCTCGTGACGGTCGGGCACGCCCGCGATCTGAAGGTGGGCGACGCGGCCGGTGGGCAGGTCGCGGCGGAGTGTGGCGGTCAGGTCGCCCTCGACGATCTGGCAGTGGTACAGGTCGAGCTGGACCTTCAGGTTGGGGGCTCCCACCTCCTGCACGACGGCGTGGGCGTCGGCCTGCCGACTGAGGAAGTAGCCCGGCATGTCGCGGCCGTTGATCGGCTCGATCAGGATGTCGACGCCGACGGTCGCGGCCTGCTCGGCGGCGTACGCGAGGTTCGACAGGTACGTCGCGCGGTACGGCGCCGGGTCGGCGCTCTGCGGTACCAGGCCCGCCATCATGTGCACGCGTGGGCAGTCGAGCGCGGCGGCGTACTCCAACGCCCGCTCGACGCCGTCGCGCACCTCCGTCTCGCGTCCGGGCAGCGCCGCGATCCCGCGCTCACCCGCGTCCCAGTCTCCCGGCGGCGCGTTGAACAGCACCTGCCGCAGGCCGTGCCCGTCGAGACGGCGCCGCAGGTCGGTCGCCTCGTACGCGTACGGGAAGAGGTACTCGACGGCCTCGAAGCCGTCCGCCGCGGCCGCGGCGAAGCGGTCGGGGAAGTCGTGCTCGGGATACAGGGTGGACAGGTTCGCGGCGAACCTCGGCATGGTGACTCCGTAAGGTGTGAGGCAGGCTCGGTCAGCGGTTGACGACGCTCTTCTTGGTGACGAGGACGGCCGCGGCGCCGATGACCAGGCCCAGCGCCAGCACGTACATCGGGATCGCCGTCGAGTCGGTGGCGTCCTTGAGCGAACCGATCATGTACGGGCTGACGAAGCCGGCCAGGTTGCCCACCGAGTTGATGACGGCGAGCCCGGCTGCGGCCGCGGTGCCGCTGAGGAAGGCGGTCGGCAGCGACCAGAACAGCGGCGCGCAGGTCAGCACGCCCGCGGCGGCGATGGACAGCGCGACCAGGGACAGGGCGGTCGACCCGGTCCAGCTCGCGGCCAGCGAGAAGCCGACGGCGCCCATCAGGCTCGGGATGACCAGGTGCCAGCGGCGCTCGCGCCGCTTGTCGGCGGAGCGGCCGAAGAGGTTCATCGCGACGAGCGCGGCCAGGTACGGCACGGCGCTGAGCGCGCCGATCGCGAAGCCGCCCTCGATGCCGGTGGACTCGACGAAGGTCGGCATCCAGAACGTGAGCGCGTACTGGCCCATCACGAAGAAGAAGTAGATGAGGCACATCAGCCACACCTTGGGGTCGCGGAACGCGTCCCACGTCTTGCCGTGCTCACTCTGGTGCTTGGTGTCCTCGGCGAGCGCGCGCTCGATCGTGCTCTTCTCGTCGTCACTCAGCCACTTTGCTTCGCGCACACTGTTGTCCAGGTAGAACAGCGTCATCACGCCCACCGCGATGGCGGGCAGCGCCTCGATGAGGAACAGCCACTGCCAGCCGTTCCAGCCGCCGGTGCCCTCGAAGACGTCCATGATCCAGCCCGAGAGCGGGTTGCCGAAGATGCCCGCCACGGGGATGGCCGACATGAACAGCGCGATCACCCGGGCCCGCCGCGCGGACGGGAACCAGTACGTGCAGTAGAGGATCACGCCCGGGTAGAACCCGGCCTCGGCGGCGCCGAGCAGGAACCGGAGCACGTAGAACGTCGCCTCGTTGTTGACGAAGACGAACAGCGCCGAGACCACGCCCCAGCTGATCATGATCCGGGCGATCCAGGTGCGGGCACCGACCTTCTGCAGCATCAGGTTCGAGGGGACTTCGAACAGGAAGTAGCCGATGAAGAACAGGCCGGCGCCGAGGCCGTACGCCGCCTCGCTGAAGCCGAGGTCCTCGGACATCTGCAGCTTGGCGAAGCCGACGTTGACCCGGTCCAGGTACGAGACGACGTAGCAGAGAATCAGGAAGGGGACGATGCGCCGGATGACCTTGCGGAACACGGCGTTCTCGCGGGTCAGTTCGGGGCTTTCGGCCGTGGGGACGGTCGTAGGCATGAGGGGCACTTCCTTGTGCGGCTCAGGGGTTTTCGAGCGGACGGGGACGGGAGCGGGGTTTTACCAGGAGGCGCCGAAGGCGGTCCTCAGTTCGGCGATGGCGTCGTCGGGGAGCGGCTCCGGCCTGCGGTCGGTCGTCAGCCAGAGGCGTGCGGTCTCCTCCAGCTCCTCCAGTACGGCCAGCGCGGACGCGGCGTCCGGGCCCCAGACGACGGGGCCGAGCCGGTCGAGGAGCACGGCCCGGATCGGAGTGCCGTTCGCCGCACGGGAGTTGATGCGCTCCGAGACCAGGTCGGCGACGCGCGGGTCGCCGGGACGGTGGTACGGGACCAGCGGAACGTGGCCCACCTTCATCACGTAGTACGGGGTGAGGGGCGGGAGCACGTCGTCCTGCTGCCACACGCCGGCCAGCGTCAGCGCGACCAGGTGCGTGGAGTGGGTGTGGATGACGAACCGGGCCGTGGGGTCGGCCGCGTAGATGCGCCGGTGCAGTGTGAGCGTCTTGCTGGCGCGGTCGCCCGCGATCTGCTCGCCGGCAGCGTCGACCTGTGCGAGCCGGTCGGCGTCGAGGAAGCCGAGGGCCGCATCGGTGGGCGTGATCAGGTGGCCGTGGCCGTCGTCGAGCTTCGCGCTGATGTTGCCGGCGCTGGCGTGGACGTAGCCGCGGCTGAACAGGCTGGTGCCGACGCGGACGATCTCGGCGCGGGCGGCAGCCGTCTTGAGGTCCTGTGTCTTGAGGCCCTGAGTCACTTGGACTCCTCGTTCAGGAGGGCGAAGGCTGCGGTGAAGAAGTCCGGGCCGCCGAAGTTGCCCGACTTGAGTGTGATGTGGAGGGTGTCGCCGCCGGGCAGCGGCGCCGCGCACCACGGCACCCCCGGGTCGATCTGCCCGCCGATGCGCAGGCTCGTGAGGCCGAGCGCCTGCACGACGGCGCCGGAGGTCTCGCCGCCGGCGACCACGAGTTGCCGTACGTCACGCTGGATGAGTCCTTGGGCGACGCGGGAGAGCGTTTGCTCGACCAGCTCACCCGCCTCGGCGGCGCCGAGCTGACCCTGGACGGAGCGGACCGCGTCCGGCGACTCGGTCGAGTAGACGAGCACGGGCCCGTCGGCGAGGTACTTGTCGGCGAAGGCGAGCGCCTCGGCGGCGACGTCCTCGCCGGCGGCGATCCGAAGGGGGTCGACGCTGAACGCGGGGCGGCCGGTGCTGAGGAACTCCCGTACCTGGCCGTTCGTGGCGGCGGACACCGAACCGGCGACGACGGCTTGCCGACCGGAGGCAGGCGGCAGCTGGGCTGCGGCCGGGGACGGTTCGAACCCCCAGTTCGCGGGCAGCCCGATCGCCAAGCCTGAACCTGCGGTCACCAGCGGCAGCTCCTTGACCGCCGTACCGAGCCGTAGGAGATCGTCATTGGACACGGCGTCGACGATCGCGGCGCCGACCCCGTCCGCCCGCAGTCGCGTGATCCGGGCCCGGACCGCGTCAGAGCCTTCCGCCACCACCTTGTGGTCGATGAGGCCGACCGGCCGCGTCGTCTGCGCGTCGAGCACGGACACCAGGTTGGAGTCGGTCATCGGCGTGAGCGGGTGGTGGCGCATGCCGGACTCGCCGAGCAGGACGTCGCCGACGAAGAGGTGGCCCTTGAAGACGGTGCGCCCGTTGTCGGGGAACGCGGGCGTCGCGACGGTGAAGTCGGTGCCGAGGGCGTCCATCAGGGCCTCGGTGACCTGGCCGATGTTGCCGGCCGGCGTCGAGTCGAAGGTGGAGCAGTACTTGAAGTAGATCTGCTCGGCGCCCGCGGCGCGCAGCCACTCCAGGGCGCGAAGGGACGCCTCGACGGCCTCGGCCGCCGGGACCGTACGCGACTTGAGGGCGATGACCACCGCGTCCGCGTCGACCGTGGGGTCAGTCGTGGGGTCAGTGCCTTCGGCCGGTACGTCGATCAGCTGGAGCACGCGCATGCCCGCGCGCACCAGGTTGTTGGCCAGGTCGGTGGCGCCGGTGAAGTCGTCGGCGATGCACCCGAGGCGGACGCTCACGTCAGTCCTCCTTCTTGGGCTGGTCGGTCGGCTGGGGCTGGTTCGCGGGCTGCGGCAGGTCGATGCCGGGGAAGATCTTGATGACCGCGCTGTCGTCCTCACCGCCGAGCCCTGAGGCGGACGCCTGCAGGAACATCTGGTGGGCGGTGGCGGACAGGGGCAGCGGGAACTTCTGCGGTCGGGCCGCATCCAGTACGAGCCCCAGGTCCTTGACGAAGATGTCGACGGCGGACAGCGGCGTGTAGTCGCCCGCCAGCACATGTGCCATACGGTTTTCGAACATCCATGAGTTGCCGGCGCTGTGCGTGATGACCTCGTAGAGCGCCTCGGCCGGAACCCCGGCCTTGATCCCCAGAGCCATCGCCTCGGCCGCCGCGGCGATGTGTACGCCCGCGAGCAGCTGATTCACGATCTTGACCTTCGAGCCAAGACCGGCGTGGTCGCCCAGACGGTACACGGTGGCGCTCATGGCCTCGAGTGCCGGGTCGGCGACGGCGTACGCAGCGACGGAACCCGACGTCATCATCGTCAGCTCACCGGCGGCCGCGCGGACTGCCCCGCCGGAGATGGGCGCGTCCAGGTAGAGCACGCCCAACTCGCCCAGGCGGCGCTCCAGTTCGGCCGACCAGTCCGGGTCGACCGTGGAGCACATCACGTAGACGGATCCGGGGCGCAGCCGCTCGGCCGCCGCTCCGTCGCCGAAGAGGACCGACTCGACCTGCGCCGCGTTGACCACGACGCCGATCAGGACGTCCACCTCGGCCGCCAGCTCGGCGGGTGAGGCGAACGCTGTCCCGCCGTCCCGGGCGAACCCGGCGGCCACCTCCGGCCGCAGGTCGTGGACCCCCACGTGGTATCCGGCGGTCCGCAGGCTGCTGGCCATGCCCAGGCCCATGGCCCCGAGCCCCACCACGCCCACGCGCGGCCGCACCGGCCGCTGCTGGTCGTTCATGTCCGCCCTCGTCATCGTTGACCCGTCGACTCGTACGTGTGTCGTTGTGCTGCTCCAGTCGCAAGCAGCGATCGGGTCATATGATGACCTGCGGACATCGCGGAGTACAGGGTGATGCCGGTCACACCCGAAGCGCCGCCCCCGCCGGTACCGGGTTCGGCAGCGGCAGGGGCGGCGTGGGCGGTGGACGGGGCGCCCGCCACAGGCGGGCCGTGCCGTCAGCGCACGCCCGCGGACGCAAGGCTGACGGGGCCGATCAGCACGGCAAGGGAGCCCGCGACGAACAAGGCCGTGAAGCTGTCCCCACCACCACCGCCGATCGCGAGCAGCAGCGGCGCCACGGTGGGCGCCGCCTTCCTCTGCTGGATCGCCGTCCGGGCGGGCTCGGTCCTGCTCCGGAGTCCGCGCCTCGCCCCGCTACGCCCGGGCCGCCGCGTCCATCGGCGACCGGGGTGGACTGTCCGCGCTGCGCCAACTCTGCCTGGAAGTTGTGCCGTTGGACGACATGCGACTTCGGGGGGCTGTGTGGTCATCGCCTTCGCCGAATCGCGCGCAGTACGACGCGCGGATGGCGGCCACGTACCGGACGGCGGTCGGACAGTGGAGGGAACGGATACGCATGCATCTCCGCCAGGCCCGGGTGGCCGGCGAGATCACCACCGGTAGACCGGACGTGCTCGTCGTTGACCTGCTGCAGACCACGCTCGTCGGATTCCAGACGGCGGCCGTGGCGTACCCGGGCATGTCGGCGGCACGGCAGACGGAGATTCCGGACGGGTTGTTGGGGGCGTAGACAGGGTGCCGGGGGGCCGGTTCTGCTACTGACCGGTGAACAGTTCCTCCGGTGTCGTGCAGGTCACCCCGAGCTGCCGCTGGACCGAGCGGCGGCTATGCCCTCTTACCGCCATCGTGCCCGATCGGTCACGTGCCGGATGGCCCGGACAGCGCCGACACACCATCACTCGCCCCGGGCCCTCCCGGTATGCCTCCGCCTGGGTTCACCGACCGGCGCTGGGCGTGTGAGAGAACCTGGTCAGCGACCACACGATGAGGAGATCGAGGGCCATGACGGTGATGGACCAAGCGGGGTAGTACGGAATGAACATGAATTGGGTGATCAGGCTGATCGCCGCCACGGCGATGCCTGCCCCGCGCCCCCAGGTCCTGCCGGCCGCAACCCCTAGGCCGGCGACGACGAGGGCCACGCCGATCACAAGATGAATCCAGCCCCACGCGGTCAGATCAAACCGGTAGGCGTACCGAGACGACGCGAACACGGTGTCGCCTGCGATGCCGGATGCGCCCAGCAGAATGCTCAGCGGCCCGCTCACCAACAGGGCCACCACGGCGAACAGGGTCGCTCCGGTGATCATTTCGTTGCTGTCGGGGCTCTCCGGCCCTCGCGGCACCTTGTTGGGCATTGCTGCCATGCCGTGGCCTTCCTGTCCGGCGCGGCGACTGAGGACACCGCCTGTGCGAGGCCAGCCGCGCTCCTGTGCCATCTTCACCTCAGTCCTGCGGCGTCGCGACTGCAGTCCGCCATGCGCGGACCTCGGGCTCCTACCGCCCGGTGCTCGGCCTCGGGCGGGAGCCGAAGGCGGCGAAGGCAGGCGAAGCCGGTTCGGGCTCTTCGACCTCGGCGAATGTGTGGTGGACCGTGACGGGCGATGCGGACGCCGTCGCGCATTCAACAGTTTGGGCGATGCGCCACGCGCTGCCGCCCAGTCCTGTGGCAGGCACGCGTCGGTGGGGTCAGGCTGGGAGCAGGGGCCGAGTCAATCGTGGGAGGCGCCATGGGCCTGGTCGTCGTGGGGGTGGATGGTTCGCGGTCCAGCCTCGCAGCGGCGGAGGCGGCGGCTCGAGAAGCGCAATGGCGGCGTGCTGAGCTTCGAGTCGTGTATGCCCTCTGGCCGGTGATCACGCCCGGGACCGCGTCGACTGCCGCGGCGCCCTTCGGCCCACCCGAGGGAGTGCTGCCGGACGAGGTCGAGAGCGCGCTGACCGAGGCGCTGCATCGTGCCGCCAGCGTGGCACCTCGGGTGGAGATCACCCATGACGTGGTGGCCGGCGAGGCGCTGACCGTGCTGGAGGTTCAGTCGCGGGATGCGGATCTGGTGGTCGTCGGATCCCGGGGCAGGGGAGGGTTCGTCGGGATGCTGCTGGGATCGACGGCGGTTTACCTGACTGCCCACGGCGACTGTCCGGTGATGGTGGTGCGCGGGGAACCGGACGCCGCCGGGCCGATCGTGCTGGGCGTCGACGGCTCGAGAGCCGGCGAGGAAGCGGTCGATTTCGCGTTCGCCGAGGCCGCGCTGAGGGGTGCTGAAATCGTCGCCCTGCACGCATGGACGCCGGACAATGTGCCCCTGCCGCTGGCTCCGCCGCAGTTGGCGGACGTGCCCCAGGCGGGCGCGGTCGCCGAGAACGAGGAACGTCTGCTGGCCCAGGCACTCGCGGGTCGTCAGGAGAAGTATCCGCAGGTCCCGGTCAAGCACGAACTGGTGCTCGGCGTGACCCACGAGGCATTGATCGAGGCGAGCAGGACCGCCCAGCTCGTGGTCGTCGGGGCCAGGGGGCGGGGCGGCTTCACCGGGTTGCTCCTGGGATCGGTCAGCCAGGCACTGCTGCAACAGGCTCACTGCCCTGTCACCGTCGTCCGCGGCAAGGAGTGACGCGCCTTCCCTGAATCGGCCCATCACCACGGGGAACGGGCTCATCGCCATGGGCCTGTGCCGCGGAGGCAGGCTGCGTAGGGAGCGGATGACGAGCGCGCGGGCACGGATCGAGGCGTGCCGGGTCGGCGACGGCGCGAGTCTCGCTGCGGTGGGAGAGCCCCAGGAGGTGGCACGGGAGGCGGAGCCGCCGACCGTGATCCAACCCAGCAGGGCGTTCCGCTTTGCGTAACGGCACGGCTTCTGGGGTCTGCGGTTGCCCATTGGTCACGTTGGACCGGTCCACGAACCGGAACGCGTTTTGTGGACCGGGACGTCCTGATGGCCCAGTTGTCCTGTGGGTCGACCAGGTTCTCGATGATGGGAGACCCGTTCAGCCCTTCGCTGCCCGGTCTGTCCGATTGATCGGAGGTATTGAGGAGGATTCTCTGCCTTCGCTCTGGCGCTGCCCGGGCTGACTCAGTAACCTCCCCTCCAGTTCACGTGGTCTACACCACAAGCCTCGGAGGTGGCCAAGTGCCGCGCAGGGCAAGTCGGTTGATAAGTGCGGCTGCGGCCGCACTCGCGGTCATCGGGGCGTTGTCGGCCCCCGGCGATGCCTCCGCGGCAGCTCCTGCGGAGGTCGCTGCCGCCCCCGCTGTGGTACCGCCCCTGCAGAACTGGTCGGGCGGAAGCGGCCAGTTCATGCTCACCCGGCGGTCCCGGATCGTCGTTGACGGTGCGCCCGGCTCCCGGCTGGTCACCGACGCGCGTACGTTCGCCGACGACCTGGCCGCACTGGGCGTCCGGCGGCTGCCGGTCGTCGCCGGCAGCACGGCGCGCAAGGGCGACATCGAGGTCACCGCGCGGGACAACGTCGGCGAGGGGTTCGGAATCGACGTGACCCGGGACTCGGTCCGCCTCTCCGGTGACGGCCCGGCCGGTGCCTTCTATGCGGAGCAGTCGGTCGAGCAGATGCTGAAGACCTCCGATGACCACGCTTTGCTCCCGGTCGGCGCCACCCGAGACACTCCCGCGCAGCGGACCCGAGGCCTCATGATCGACACCGCTCGCACGTACTGGTCGGTGGAGTCGATCAAGCAGACGATCCGTCAGCTGGCGTGGACGAAGTTCAACACCCTGCACTGGCACCTGACCGACTCGGAGTTCTTCCGGCTCGACCTGCCCGGCTACGAAGGGCTCGCGGCGGCGCAGTCGTACACCCCCGCCGATCTCCGCGCCGTGCAGGACTACGCGGCCCGCTTTCATGTCACCGTGCTCCCGGAGTTCGACATCCCGGCGCATGCCACCGCAATGTCGAAGTACCGGCCGAGCCTGCGCTGGGACTGCGCGTCCATGAATGCGATCATCGACACCGCCCGGGTCGACCCCGGGTTCACCGTCGACATCACCAAACCGCAGAACGTGGCCTGGCTCGACGGGCTCGCCGAGAAGATCGTGGACCTCTTCGACTCACCGGTCATCCACCTCGGAGGCGACGAGACGCCACGCGCCGCCACGCAGGACAAGTGCCCCGAACTCGCCGCGTACGCGAAGGCGCAGGGCTACTCCCGGACCCAGGACGTCTTCCTCGCGTACGAGAACCACCTGAACGCGCTGCTCGCCCGGCACGGCAAGAAGATGCAGATCTGGGGGTGGTGGCCGCAGGCCGGGGGAGCGGGCTCGGTCACCGTCGACAAGGACATCCGCATCCAGGCGTGGCTGGGCGATGAGCAGACGTTCATCGACCAGGGCTACGACGTCGTGGTGAGCAACGAGTTCTCGCGCCTGTACGTCGTCCCCAAGGCCATGCCGGGCACGGCCAACGGCCAGTACATCCCGGACGACGACGCGCTCTACCGCACGTACGCCGTGAGCACCTCGGACCGGGTGCAGGGCCTTGAGATGGCGCAGTGGGGCGACCGCCAGTACACGGCGCCGGAGGCGTACTCGCTGACGTATCTGCGGCGTCCGCTGCAGATCCTCGCCTCCACCGCGTGGGGCAGTCCGCGCAGGGCGGGCTATCTCGATTACGAGGCGATGGCCGACACCGTCGGGACCGCTCCAGGCGTCGCCGAGCCCACGGACCCCGACGCGCGGCCGGTGAGCGCCACGGCGTACGGGCCCGAGGGCGTGGCGAACGCCGCCGACGGCGACCCGACCACCGCGTTCGCCGCAGAGACCGCGGGGGCGGCCGTCGGCCTCGACCTCGGGGAACACGGCGCGGTGCGCCCGGCCGCGGTGCGGCTGCTGCCCCGCAGTACATCGACAGCCGACCTCTCCTCACTGGTCGGAGCCAGGATCGAGGGCTGCTCCGCCGGACCGGACACCGGGTGCGCGACGCTGACGAGCGTGGAGTGGACGCCTACCCGCGACTGGCAGACGCTGCCCGTGGACACCGCGCACGCCTACCGGTGGGTGCGCCTCGTCGGCGCCGCGAAGGCCAAGCCGGTCCTGGCCGAACTGGAGGTTCTCGCCGCCCCTCAGGACGTACACGTCATGGTGAGAGCACCGCGCGACCTGTCGCAGGGCCACCGCAGCGTCGTCGAGGTCGAGGTGACGAACACGACAGGCCGGGCCCTTCCCCGAGTGGAGGTGCGCCTGACTGCGCGGCACACCCGCGACAACACTGGCCTGACGCACGCGATTTCGGCGCGGCACATCACCGTACCGCCGCATCAGCGCCGCACCGTGCGGTTCACCGTCACGCCTGACGAGGCCGCGCACGCGGGCCCCTACCGGCTCGCGGCGACGGCCGACTTCGCCGTCGGCGAGGGCAGCCGAAGGGTGCGGGGCTCGGCGCTGGCAGCGCTGCCGCTGCGGGACCTGACCGAGGCCTACGACAACATCGGCATCACGCAGGACGGCAACCCGCAGCGCGGCGACATCGACGGTGCGCAGTCGAGCCTGTCCGCCGAGGGCCTCGCGGCGGCGGGCGTCGAGCGGGGCCGTACGGTCTCGGCTGACGGATTCGCCTTCGTCCTGCCGTCGCCGGATGCCACCGACCGGGACAACGCCGTGGCCGACGGTCAGTGCGTCCCGCTTACCGGCCACGCGGCCCGTGTCGGTCTCCTGGTCACCGGAACGTACGGGACGTCCGCGGGAATCACCGGCAAGGTCACGCTCGCCTACGCCGACGGCACCACCGCCACCAGCGAGGTAACCGTGCCTGACTGGGGCGCCGCGACGGGTTCGGCCGCCGTGATCGCCGCCGACGCGGGAAGGGTCAACGGCAGCGGCCGTGCCCAGAGCACCCGCCCGGCTCAGTTGTACGCCGTCCACGTCGACGCCGACCCGGCCAAGCGCCTTGTCTCCGTCACACTGCCCGCCGCGTCGGGACCTCTCGGCGCCAAGGCTCCGCTGATCCACGTGTTCGCCCTCGCCACCGACGACCGGCAAAGGACCTCCTGATGCGTCACCGCCTCATGCCAAGTCCGAGACGCGCAAGGACCGTTGTGCCCCCGGACCTTGCCGCGGTCCTCGCGGGCGTCCTGCTTCCCGCGGGCGCCGCCACGGCCGGTGAACCGCCCGCCGTCGTACTGCACGCGGCCCCTGACGGCGGCGGCAGCGCATGCTCGTCCAGGCATCCCTGTTCGGTGGGGGGCGCCGAGGACCGGGTGCGGCATCTGCTGCGGGCCGTCCCCAGCACGCCGGACGCCGCCGACCTGCCCGCCGACACCGTCGCACAGGCCGGGCTGACCGGCCGCCGGCAGCGTCAGACGACATCGACGCTGCCCGGCGTCGGCTACGCCCACAAGGCGACGGACGGCGGGGACGTCCTGGTGGCAGGCCATGGCTTCGGCCCCGGCACTCGGGTCGACTTCGACGGCGTACCCGCTGCACGGATCACCGTCCTGTCCAACGGTGTGCTCCACGCGGAACCACCGTCAGCCGCCGATCCGGTGCGGGTGACGGTGACCACGCACGCCGGCAGTGCTACGGCCGTGCTGTCGTGAAAGGCACCCGGAATGTGTCCTGAAAGGGACACCAGCCGATCCATCGATCCATGGGGCGAGGGCCGGATCTCCGCCCGTGTCTCGCAGGGCTCCAGAGCCGAAACCCAGGAGGACAGCATGCAGGACAACGGGATGTCACGCCGCAGCCTCATCCGTGCCGTTGGCGCGGCCGGGGCCGTCGCCGCACTGCCGGGAACCCTTGCCTACGCCGCCGATCCTGCCGTCGCAAGCACCCGCCCAGCTCTCGTCGACCCGGCGACCCCGCTCGACGCGCAACCACATGGCGGGCCCTTGGGGACACGGGCCGCGTCGACACTCGTCTTCAGCGACGAGTTCACCGGCACCAGCGTGGACACCAACAAGTGGAACATCCTCGATGTCGACCGCGGCGACTACTGGTACAAGGCGTCCAACGTCCGCGTGACGAACAGTGCGCTCGCCATCGACATCAGCAACGTCGGCGACGGTACCTATGGCGGCGGCCGCATCGACAGCCAGGGCCAGTTCGACTTCACGTTCGGCACCATCGAGTACAGCATCCACATCCCCCCGACTCAGGGGCACTTGGCCGCCGCGTGGCTGCAGGCCAGCAATGGGGTGACCCCCGGCGGCGTGGTGGACGGCACAGCGCGGGACGGCGCCGAGATCGACATCATGGAGACTTTCAGCACCGCCAACCAGTACGGCGTTACCGTCCACTGGGACGGATACGGAGCCGACCACCAGCAGTCCGGCACCAACGTCAGCGCCCCCGGCCTGCACGACACCACCTGGTACCACACCGTCACCCTGGACTGGACATCCACTCGAATGACGTTCAGTTACGACGGCACCGTGGTCCGCACCGTCACCGACCCCAACCTGATCAGCCAGGTTCGGGAGTTTCCCATCGCGTCCCACGAGGTCATCCCGTACGCCCAGGGCAACATTGCGGACGCCCCGCTGGACTACACCTCCACCATGTATGTGGACTACATCCGCGTCTGGCAGTAGGCACTCAGCCGATGACGAAAGTGAGTCAAGACGACTCGGTCACGAAGGAGGCAGCTTCGTCTCCGGCTCCGAACTCGGCCGTGACGACGCCTGGTTGCGCACCTGGGAGTACTGGGCGAACTGGCCTGAGAGGCGCCTGCACGACCACGGCTGGTCATTATCCTGTGTGGAGGGCTTCGGGCAGTTCCCTCTGTCGAAGCGCTTCGACAGAGTTATGGACAGGTGGCCATCGATCCCCATAGGGTCGACAGGTCGAACGGGCACGGGCAACCAACCCGTGTCCGTCGAAGCGCTTCACTTCGGCGTCCCCTCGTCACGGCTCAGGAGAACGACATGGTCACGCTCGCAGAGGTCGCCCGGCATGCCGGAGTCTCCGCCAGTACCGTGAGCTACGTCCTCAGCGGCAAGCGGTCCATCTCCGCGGCCACCCGCGAGCGCGTCGAGAACAGCGTCCGCAAGCTGGGGTACCACCCGAACGCGGGCGCCCGGGCGCTGGCCAGCAGCAGGTCGAACATCATCGCCCTGATGGTGCCGCTGCGCACCGACATGTACGTGCCGGTGATGATGGAGATCGCGATGGCCGTCGCCACCGCCGCCCGCACCCACGGCTACGACATCCTGTTGCTCACCGGCGAGGAGGGCGCCGAGGCGGTGCGCCGTATAGAAGGCAGCGCGCTCGCCGACGCCATGATCGTGATGGACGTCGAGCTGGACGACGAGAGGCTGCCGCTGCTGCGTGCCGCGAACCGGCCCGCCGTCCTCATCGGTCTGCCGTCCGACACCACCGGACTGAATTGTGTGGACCTCGACTTCGCCGCCGCCGGGGCAGTGTGCGCCGAGCACCTCGCCGACCTCGGGCACCGTGAGATCGCCGTCATCGGCGAGGCCGCCGCCGTGTACGAGCGGCACACCGGATTCGCCGAGCGGACCCTGACGGGCCTGCGGGAGCGCAGCGCCGAGCTGGGCCTGCGGCTGCTCCACCGCCCCTGCGAAGGCAGCTACGCCTCGGTCTCGGCGACGTTGTCGCGGGTCTTCGACGAGCGCCCCGGCACGACCGCGTTCGTCGTGCAGAACGAGGCGGCCACGGACCCGCTGCTCGCCCTGCTTCGCCAGTCGGGCCGCGCCGTCCCCGAGGACGTCTCCGTCGTCGCTGTCTGCCCCGAGCAGGTCGCCGCGCACGCGTCGGTGCCGCTCACCTCGGTCGCGGTGCCCGCGCAGGAGATGGGGCGGCGCGCCGTGGAGCAGGTCATCGCGAAGATCGAGGGGCGTGGTTCGGACGAGGAAGTCGTGCTGCTGGCGCCGGAGTTGACGGTGCGCGAGAGCGCGGCCCAGGCGCCGGCCGGAGCCTGAGCCGCGCGTCCCTCTGCGTGTGGGATCAGCTGCTGGAGACCTTGAAGCTGTTGGTGGTGAAGCCCAGACCGCCGGCCGACGACGTGATCTCGTAGCCGAACTGCACGTCACCGATGGTCTCGTCGCCCCACCAGCCCTTGGTGTCCTTGATCCACTTGAGGATCGGCAGGATGTCCACCGTGCCGGACGTGGAGTCCGAGGTGCGAAGGAACGAGTAGACCTCGTTGGCCCCGTTGTTGCCCTTGTAGACGGTCCAGGTGTGCCCGCCGAGCGTGACGTTGCCCTGCGAGGTGCCGAGCGGCCCGACGGCACCGTTGTAGTTGACCCAGAGCATGACCTCGTAGTCGTAGTCGCTGTCCCAGATGTCGTACGACGTGTTGTACGCGCCCGACGACGGCACCGTCACGTTGTAGCTGCTGGTGAGGGAGGACAGCGAACTGATCGACTTGTTCACGACCTTCTTCGCGTTCGGGTAGGACTTGATGCCGCCGGTGTTCGGGTGGTCGGCCCAAACACCCCAGTTCGAGGAGGAGTTGGCCCAGATCGTCTGAGCACCCGCGCCCGAGCCCCAGATGTTGTTGTAGAGGGTGTAGCCGTCCGAGGTGGTGTAGTTGCCCCACTGGTCGGAGGAGGACCAGATCGCCGCCTGTGCGGGGGAGGCGGCGAGGGCGAGCAGTGCGCCGCCCGCGAGGACGGAGCCGAGGAGCGTGCGGCGGCGCAAGGAGTGTCTTGCGGTGGGTGCCATGGTGTCCCTTCCATGGTCGGAGGAGCCCCGGTGGGGCCCCGGTGGGGGGAACTACCGCGTCATCAAGGTGAGTTCGCGATCCTCGCCCGCGGTCAGGCGCAGCCGCCCGTCACCGCCGGCCGGGGTTTTGAGGTTGATGTGCGCGTCGCGCTCCGGGCGCAGGACGGCCGTGCAGCTGCTGCCCACCCACGTCAGGTCGACGCGGGCGCCGAACCGAGTGCGCAGGCCGCGCACGGCGCCGCGTCGCCAGGCCGGCGGCAGCGCGGGCAGCAGTACGAGCCGGTCTGGCGTGGACTGCACGAGCGCCTCGGTGAGCAGGACCGGCAAGGTGTGCGCGGCGTCGGCGTTGTAGACGTCGCGGTCCGGGTAGTGCGAGCTCATCAGGGAGTGGTGGAAGTAGTCGCCGGTCAGCACCTGGCGCAGCGCCGCGGCCACCCGGTGAGGGTCGCGCAGCCGGGCCGCGATCAGGGCATGGTGCAGATGGCCGTGAGCCGAGTGGTTCTCGGCGCCGCGCAGTTCGAGCGCGCGGTGCGCCGCCTTCGCCAGCTCCGGGGTGTCGTAGGGGGTGATGTCGTGGTGCGGCCACACCGGGTAGAGGTGGCTGAGGTGCCGGTGGTCGTAGGCGTCGTCCAGGCCGGGCCAGGCCCATTCGGCAAGCGCGCCGGCGGAGTTGACCCGGTAGTCGGGCAGCCGGGTCCGCGAGCGCGTTCCAGCGGTCGCCGTCCGGTCCCGGATGCCAGGTGGCGGCGGTGCGCAGGGCGTGCCGGGCCGCCGCGATGTCCATGGTGGCGTTGAGTGTGCCCCAGCTCGCGTTCGCGGGCCGGTTCTCCGGCGAGTACGACGGCACGACCACGAGGCGGCCGTCCGGTCCTGTGCGGGTGAGGAAGTCCTCGTAGAACAGGGCGAGTTCGCAGAGCGCCGTGGCCAGCCACGCGGGCCGTACCCCGGTCGTCTCGGCCTGCTCGACTAGCGGGGTGAGCAGCCAGTCGGCGCCCGCCGTCCACAGGTGCATCGGCCACTCCCGCTGGAAGTGGTACGTGTGCCCCGACTCGCCGTCGGTGTGCGCGGGCGCGACGATTCCCCGCGCCCCGAAGATCTCCCGCGCGTTGTCCCGCCAGTCAGCCAACTGCCCTTGAATCAGGGCACCCTGCGCCTGGGCCACCTCGGGCAGGTCGCAGGCCGCCGCGGACGCCGTCTGGAGATTGAGGTTGGCGTCCGTGGTGAACGCCCCCGACCAAGCCGTGCCCCACTCGCCGGTCCACAGCCCGGTGAGCCGAGGCGGCAACGCGCCGGACGCGCTCAGCAGGTGGTAGCGGCCCGCCGCGAACAGCCGCTCCGGCAGGGCCGGGCTGTCGACCCGTTCGAGCAACTCCGAGCCGGGCAGGCCGCGTTCGGAGCGCGGCGCGTCGAGGGTGAACGTGAGCCGTTCATAAGCGGCGCGGTGCAGGGCCTCGTGCCGGGCGAGCAGGGTCTCGTAGGTCTCCTCCAGGTCCGGGCCCGCCAGTGAGGCGAGCGCCGCCGCCTCGGCGCCCGCGTCGAGCTCCCCGAGATGCCGCCGCACCCGTGTGAGCAGCAGCAGCCCGTCCGCGCCCTCGATGCGTAGCCCCGTGGTGCCCACGGAGCGCCGCCCGCCGCGCACCAGCGCGACCGTCACCCCGGTGTACGCCAGATCGCTGTCCGGGTAGCGGCAGCGCAGTGTCAACTGGGCGCCCTGGGGCGTCAGGACGACGCTGCGGCCGACCCCGAGCCCACCCGGCACACCGGCGAGGCGGGGGTCGAGGAACACATCGCCGTCGAGCCCGGACCCGGTGACGTACTGCACGACGACATCGTCGGCCCGCGACACGAACACCCGCCCGCGCCACCCGCTGCACTGCGCCTCGGCCACCCCCGTCGCGAAGGCGACCGCGCGCCGGTAGCCGCGCCACACCACGCTGTCCCGCACGAACCGCACCTGGAACGCAGGATGGAACGCCTGCACCCAGCGCAGCGCACGGCCGTCCGTGAACTGCTCGGCCGCCGTGACGTCGCCGGCCAGCAACCTGTCCTGGATGTGTGGGAGATGGGCGGCGATCGCGGGTGGCCGTGGGCGAGCTTTGCCGTCCGGCCGGACCAGCGTGTGATGGGTGACAACCACCCGGTCGTCGTGCGGGTCACCGAACACAAGAGCGCCGTGGGTGCCGTTGCCGCTGAGGAAGGCGTCCTCCCAGCGCGTGGCAGGCGCCCGCTCCCAGGTGCCGTGCGGATGGTCAGCCGGCACTGTGCCCCCGCGTCGTCGTCCCGAGAGCGAGAACCGCGACACCGAACCGCCCGAGCGTCACCGAGCCGTAGTGCTCGGCTCCCGTCAGCAGATCCCGGTACGTCGTGTCGTCCGGCAGTGCGACGGTCACCTCGCCCCGCCCATGGTGCAGCAGGAACAGCAGCTCGCCGCGGCGTACGGCCTCCACACCTGCGGGGAGGCCGGACAGCGGAGGCCGTACGCCCGCCTCGGCCGCCACGTCCTCGAGCAGTGAGCGCAGCGCCGGGGGTTCGGGAAGCGTCGACAGGTACCGGGCCCGGCCGCGCCGCAGCACGGCCGGCAGCCCGTCGAGCTCGCCACCGCGGTACACGGCACTGACCTCCGTGCCGGGTTCGGCCGTCAGCTCCTCCGACCACAGGGTGCCGGTGAACTCCCCGCAGTCCACGGTCTCGTCGGGATCGAGCGGCCACCACTCGTGCACCGTCCGGATCCCGAACAGCGCGCGCAGCCGCGCGTCCATGCCGCCCGGCCGCACCCGGTCGTCCGCGTCGGCGACCCCGGTGAAGAACCCGGACACGAGCGTGCCACCGCCGCGTACATAGGACACGAGATTCTCGATCGCCGCGTCCGTGAGCAGATACAGGTGCGGCACGACCACCAATTTGTAGGCGGACAGGTCGTGTTCGGGGTGCGCGAAGTCGGTGGCGAGATGTGCCTCCCACAGGGCACGGTGCCAGGACCGCACCACGTCCTCGTACGCGACGTGTGCCGACGGCCTGCCGTCCTGGCAGCCGGCCCACCAGGAGTGCCAGTCGTGCAGCACGGCGACATCGGCGGCAATCCGTGTGCCCGGCACCTGCGATCCCAGCTCCGCCAGTTCCGCGCCGATCTGCTTCACCTCGGCGAACGCACGGCCCTCCTCGCCCGCGTGGCCGACCATCCCCGAGTGGAACTTCTCGGCGCCCTGCCGGGACTGCCGCCACTGGAAGTAGCAGACGGCGTCGGCGCCGCGCGCCACCGTCTGCAGCGACCAGAGCCGGTTGAGGCCGCGCGGCTTGGGGTGGTTCACGCCGCGCCAGTTGACCGGTCCCGCCGCCTGCTCCATCACCATCCAAGGGCCGCGTGCCTGGCTGCGCGTCATATCGGCGATCATCGCGTTGTACTGACCGCCCAGCGGGTCCCGCGGGTCCGGGTACACGTCGACCGACACCACGTCCTCCCGCTCCGCCCATGCCCACGCGTCCTGGCCGATCCAGAACGGCATGAAGTTGGTGGTGACCGGGACGCGGGCGGGGGAGTGCCGTCGGACGATGTCTCGCTCGGCCGTGTAGCACTCCAGCAGCGCGTCCGAGGTGAAGCGGCGGAAGTCGAGGACCTGCGCCGGATTGTGCAGGTACTGGGCGCGGCGTGGCGGGATCACATCCGCCCACGTCTCCACGTGCTGACTCCAAAAGGTCGTGCCCCAGGCCTCGTTGAGGGTGTCGAGGGTGCCGTACTTCGCGCGCAGCCAGTCGCGGAAGGCGTGCGCCGCCTCGTCGCCGTAGTCGAACGTGCAGTACTCGTTGTTGATGTGCCACATCCGCAGGGCGGGGTGGTGGCCGTAGCGGATCGCGAGGTCCTCGGTGATCGCGGCGGCATGGCGGCGGTACGCGCTGGAGGAGTGCGCGAACTGCTGGCGTGAGCCCCACCACATGGTCTGCCCGTTCTCGTCGCGCGGCAGCGTCTCCGGGTGCAGCCGCCCCAGCCACGGCGGCGGTGACGCGGTCGGCGTCGCGAGGACGACACCGATGCCGTGCGAGTGCATCAGGTCCATCAGCCGGTCCAGCCAGCCGAACTCCCTTGCTCCCGGCGTCGGTTCGAGCTTCGCCCAGGAGAAGACGCCGAGCGTCACCGAGGTGACACCGGCCTCCTTCATCAGCCGGACGTCGTCGGCCCATACCTCCTCGGGCCACTGCTCGGGGTTGTAGTCGCCGCCGTACAGCAGGCGGCCGTCGTGTGCGATGGTCATCCCTTCACCGCCCCCGTGAGCATGCCCTTCTTGAAGTGGCGCTGCACGAACGGCGAGGCGATGGCGACCGGGATCAGGGCGAGCACCATGACGGCCATCTGCAGCCCGAGCGCGGAGAGTTCACCCGTGCGGACCGCTTGCTGCAGGCCGGTCGGTGCCTCGGTGTGTTTCTGGACCAGCTGGATGAGGACGTTCTGCAGCGGCATCATCTGCTGGTCGGTGAGGTAGATGGAGGCGTTGAACCAGGCGCTCCAGTACCCCACCGCGTAGAACAGGGAGATCACGGCGAGCACGGCCCGCGACAGCGGCATGATGATGGTGAGCAGGATGCGCAGGTCGCTCGCTCCGTCGATGCGGGCGGACTCGGTGAGTTCGGGGGAGATCCCCATGAAGAACCCCCGCAGTACCAGGATGTTGAAGACGCTGACGGCGCTCGGCAGGATCAGCGACAGGTAGGTGTCCGTCAGGCCGAGTGACTGCACCAGCAGATACGTCGGGATGAGTCCCGCTCCGAAGAACATGGTCGCCATCAGGATCATGAGGATGACCCGGTGCCCGAGACTCCCCGGCCGCGACAGACCGTAGGCCGCGAGGACCGAGACCGTCATCGAGAACAGGGTGCCGACGACGGTGACGCCGAACGACACCAGGAGGGCCCGGCTCACCTGCCCGCCGCCGAGCAGCTCCGTGTAGTTGACGAAGGTGATGCCCTCGGGGACGACGACGAGACCGCCGGCGCGGTCGATCACGGGCTTAGGGGAAAGGCTGGTGACGATCACGATCCACAGGGGGGCGAGCACCCCGAGGCAGCACAGGGCGAGGAAGCCGCCCTTCATGGTGAGCCCGGTCCTGCTCGGCGCCTCTTCCCACGCGGGGCGAGGCGGTGCCTGCAAGCTGCGGATCAGCTGCGTGTTGAGGCTCATTTCTGGTACACCCCCTGCTCACCGAGCAGATGAGCGAACTTGTTCGCACCGAGCACCAGACAGATGCCGATGACACCCTTGATCAGCCCGACCGCGGCCGCGTAACTGAAGTCGCCGAACTGGATACCGACGTTCCACACGTAGGTGTCGAGGACCTCGCTGGCCCCGCGGCCGACCGCGTCGCGCTGGAGCAGGAACTGCTCGAAGCCGACGGAGAGAGCGTCGCCCACCCGCAGGACCAGGAGAAGCGCGATCACCGGGCGCAGCGCGGGCAGCGTCACGTGCCACATGCGCCGCAGGCGCCCCGCGCCGTCCATGGCGGCGGCCTCGTACAGGTCGGTGGAGACGGCTGAGAGCGCGGCGAGGAACACGATGATCCCCCAGCCCGCGTCCTTCCACACGGACTGCGCGGTCACCAGGAACTTGAACAGGGACGCGTTCGTCATCAGGTCGAAGCCGCCCCAGCCGTGCTGCTCCATGGTCTGCGCGATGATGCCCGCGCCACCGAAGATCTGCTGGAAGACGGTGACGACGAGGACCCACGAGAAGAAGTGCGGCAGATACATGATCGCCTGCGCCACGGCCCGCACCCGGGGCCGGATCACGCTGTTGATGAGCAGGGCGAGGGCGATGGGGATCGGGAAGAACAGCACCAGTTGGAGCAGGAACAGCACGATGGTGTTCTTCACCGCGGTCCAGAACTCCGGGTCGTCGAGCATGCGGGAGAACTGCTCGATGCCGACCCAGGGGCTGTGGAAGATCGCGGTGATGCCGTTGCTGGAGGTGTACGGGTCGTAGTCCTGGAAGGCGACCACGTTGCCGAGCAGCGGTACGTAGTTGAAGAGCAGGAGCAGTCCGATGGCGGGCAGTGTCATCAGGATGAGCGCGCGGTCGCGGCGCAGCCGGACCCGCCACGGGACCTTGCCGGCCGCACGCTTCTCGGGAACCGCCTTCGGGGCGAGGGCGGCCGCCGGTTCCTCGACGGCCGCCGCGGGACGTGTCCCGTCGGGTCTGCTCCCGGCCGTGAGAGACATCAGTTGCCGCTGCCGTTCTTTTCGATGAGCTTCTTGTACCAGTCGCGCAGCTTCTCGCCGCCGCCGGACTTCCAGGTGGAGATGGCCTGCTGAAGGTCGGACAGCTTCTTGTTGCCGCGTACGTAGTCGATCTCCAGCTGCTCGAACGGCGAGGCCAGGTTCGCGTAGCGGGACGGTTCGACGATGTTCATGCCGTACGTGGAGGTCTTCCTCGTGAACGCGCCCATCCGCTGCTCCCACTCCACCTGCTTGCGGGTGACGTCGGGGAGGTCGGGGTGGGCCAGGTAGGGGGCGGGGGCGGCGAGCATCACCCAGGCGTTGATGGCCTCCTGGTTGCCCTGGTCCGTCTTGACGGGCAGGCCGTCCTTGACCGTGTAGTGGGTGCCCTCGACGCCGTAGTCGACGAGCATCCGTTCCTTCGTGCCGTAGGGCGCCGCCGCGAAGTTGGCGGCGGCCAGCGCGTTCTCGACCGTGGTCCTGGAGGCGCCCTTGCGGATGAACGACCAGATGGTGGCGGGCTGGTTCGCGTACAGCGTCGGGTCGCCGCCGTCGGCGCCGAAGATGTCGATGGCCTCGCAGACGAAGTCCGGGTTGGCCTTGGCCTGTTCGGCGCTCTTCACGTACCAGTTGGAGATGTCGTTGTTGTAGACGAGGATCTGGCCTGCGGTGAAGCGCTGGCCGGCGTCACCCGTGCGGGCCTTGTCGTCCGGGTGCACGACGCCCGCGTCGAACAGCTTGCGGGTCCACTCCAGCGCTTCCAGGTATTCGGGCTGCTCGATGCGGTACGTCAGCTTGCCGTCGTCCCCGATGTGCCAGCCGAGCGAACCCGAGGCGCGGACGCCGAAGATGTTGAAGGCGGTCCAGGACATGTCGCCGCAGGCGTACACCTTGGCCTTGGCGCTCGTGGCGTCCTTGGCCCAACTGGTGAACTCATCGGGCGACGTGGGGACGTCGTAGCCCTTCTTGTCGAAGAGGTCCTTGCGGTAGTAGGGCACGATGAAGGTCGCCCTGGCGGACGGCATCGGGATGCCCCGCAGGTTGCCTCCGAAGATGCTCATGCGCCAGGAGTCCGACGGGATAGCCGCGAGGTTCGGGTACTTCTTGACCTTGTCGCCCGCCAGGTAGGGGCCGAGGTCCATGAACTTCGCCGCGACCGCGTTCGGGATCTTGCCGGTCAGCTCCCAGCTCGGCACCACCACCATGTCGGGTATGGAGCTGCTCGCGAGGACGGCGCCGAGCTTCTCGCCGTAGGTGGTGCCGTCCTGGTTCTGCCAAGTGACCTTGGTGCCCGCCGCCTTGTCGACCGCCTTGTAATAGGCGCAGTCGCCCTTCGGGGCCGTGCCCCAGAGCGGGGACATGACCTTGATGGGCGCGCCGGTGCCGAGCTTGTCCGGCGCCGAGGCGACCAGCGCCGACAGGGCCACCTTCCCGGTGTAACCGGAAGCCGAGCCGTTCTTCGACGGTACGTCGGGCCTGGCGAACTTGCTGGCGACGAAAGTCGGCAGCAACTTGTCGGCGGCCTTCCCGGAGGTCGTGCCTTCCCGGTCCTTGTTCTCCGACCCGCCGCAGGCAGCGAGCAGCGGCATCCCGCCGGCCACCGCTGCGGCGGCCACGGCGGTGGAGGCGAGGAAGCTTCTCCGGCTGGGAGCGGAGGCGGAGGGCGAGTTCGGCGTCATTGCGGTAACCCTTCGGGGAACGCGTCGCGCATTTGTCGAAGCGCTTCGATGTTGCAGCGAGGCTAAGGGAGCGCTTCCACGGTCACAAGAGCGGTGCACGGAATTCCTGAACGTGCTTTCCCTGTCGGCTACTTGACACCTGCCAACCTGACTGCGGAGCATCGAAGCGCTTCGAAGATTCACTGACCTCCTTCGCCAAGGGACCCGCACGTGACCGAAAGACTCCCGCTCCACCCGGACGGGGCACTGCCCACGGACAAGCGCGTCGACGACCTGCTGTCCCGGCTCACGCTCGACGAACGCATCGCGCTGCTGCACCAGTTCACGCCCGGTGTGGAGCGGGTCGGCCTCGCCGCGTTCCGCACCGGGCAGGAGGCTCTGCACGGCGTTGCGTGGATGGGCCCGGCCACCGTGTTCCCGCAGTCCGTCGGGCTCGGCGCGACCTGGAACGACGACCTGGTGCGGCGGATCGGCGACGCCGTCTCCGCCGAGGCGCGCGCAATGCGCGAGCGCGACGACCGGATCGGCTTCAATGTCTGGGCGCCCACGGTCAACCTCCTCCGCCACCCGCTGTGGGGCCGGAACGAGGAGGGCTACTCCGAGGACCCGCACCTCACCGCGGCCATCGCCACCGCCTACACGCGCGGCCTGCGCGGCACCCACCCCACGTACTGGCGCACCGCCCCCGTCCTCAAGCACTGGCTCGCCCACAACAACGAGACGCTCAGGGACACGTCGAACTCCTCCGTCCGCCCCCGCGTCCTGCACGAGTACGACCTCAAGGCCTTCCGCGCCCCCGTCGAGGCGGGCGCCGTCGCCGGCGTCATGCCCGCCTACAACCTGGTCAACGGCCGGCCCAACCACGTATCGCCCTATCTGCGCGAGCAGTTGCGGACCTGGACCGGCCGGCATCTCCTCGTGTGCTCGGACGCGGGCGCGCCCAGCAACCTCGTCGACTCCGAGCACTACTTCGACACCCACGAGGAGGCCACCGCCGCCGCCCTCGTCGCGGGCGTCGACAGCTTCACCGACCACGGCACCGACTCCTCGACGATCACCGGGCGGATCCGCCGCGCCCTCGACCAGGGCCTGATCTCCGAGTCGGACATCGACACCGCCGTGCGCCGACAGCTCGATGTGCGGCTGCGCCTGGGTGAGTTCGAGGACCGCGACCCCCTTGAAGGCACCGCGGCCTTCGACACTGAGGAACACCGCGCCCTCGCGCAGGAGGCAGCCGAGCAGGCGGTCGTGCTGCTCAAGAACGACGATCTGCTGCCGCTGCCCGACACCGCCCACATCGCCCTGGTCGGCCTGCTCGCCGACGAGTGCAAGACGGACTGGTACAGCGGCACCCTCATCCACCGCTCCACCCCGCTCGACGGCCTCCGCGAGCGGTTCGGCACGGAGCACGTCACCTTCACGGAGGGTGCGGACCGGGTGCGGCTGCGGTGCGACGCCGGATGGCTGTACGTGCCCGAGAGCGACGCCGACGCGAGCGCGCGCGGTGCCGAAGGCACCCTCGACCCCGCCCTCCTCGCCGGCCGCACCGACCTGCCGCCGCTCACCACCGCCACCGAATCGGGCACCGAACTCGCCCTCGTCGACTGGGGGAACGACGTCCTCACCCTGCGCGCACCCGACGGCCGCTACCTGTCCGTCGCCGAGGACGGCTTCGTGCGGGCGTCCGCCGAGCAACCCGGCGGCTGGGTCGTCCAGGAGACGTACACCCTGGAACGGCAGGGAACCGCTCACCTCCTGAGGCACACGGGCACGGGCCGGTACGTCGCTGTCGCCGCCGACGGCGTGAAGGTCGCCGAGCAGGGCACGGCTTTCGACGTGGAGTACGTGGAGCGCGGCGCGGACGCCGTGGCCCGGGCAGCCGCCGACGCCGACGTGGTGATCGTCGTCGCCGGCAACGACCCGCACATCAACGGCCGCGAAACCGAGGACCGCACGACGCTCGCCCTCCCCGACCACCAGGACCGGCTGTGGCGAGCCGCCCGCGCCGCCAACCCGAACACCGCCCTGGCCGTGATCGGCGCTTACCCCTACGCCCTACCCGACGCGGACACCGAACTGCCCGCCCTGCTGTGGACCGCCCATGGCGGACAGGCCGCGGGCCGTGCCCTCGCCCGGGTCCTCGCGGGCGATGTCAGCCCCGCCGGACGCCTCCCGCAGACCTGGTACGCCGGCGACAGCGACCTGCCGGACCTGCTCGACTACGACGTCATCGGCTCCCGCCAGACCTACCTCTACTTCGAGGGCACACCGCTCTACCCCTTCGGACACGGCCTGTCCTACGCCTCGTTCGACTACGACGGACTCTTCGTGCACCGCGGCGCGGACATGCTGGAGTGCACCTTCACCGTCACCAACACCGGCACCACCCCGGCCGACGAAGTCCCGCAGCTGTACGTCCGCCCGCTCGACATGCCTGCGCCGCGCCCGCGCCGCCAGCTCCTCGCGCACCGCCGCATCGCCCTCGCGTCGGGGGCGTCGCAACACGTCACCTTCTCCGTGCCTGTCGCCGACCTCGGCCACTGGGATGTCGCCCGAGGCCGCTGGAGCGTCACCTCGGGCACGTACGAACTGCTCGTCGGCGCCTCCAGCGAGGACATCCGCCTCACCACGCGCCTGACCCTCGACGGCGACGAGCCCGCGCCCCGGCCTGTGCTCGTCGACGGCCTGGACGCCGCGTCGTACGACGAACAGCGCGGCGCGGCGATCGTCGACCGCACGAAGACGTCCGGCGACGCCGTCACCGCGACCGGGCCGGACGCCGAACTCCTCTACAGCGCCTGCGACCTGGGCGCCAACGGAGTCATCGCAGTACGCATGACGGTCGCGGGCGCGGGCACCGTCGCGATCGGGGACGGCGGCACGGTCACCGTCCCGGAAACCGGTGGCCCGTACAGCTACGTCACACTGGACGCCGATTTCACCGCCCGCGGAGTACGTGACCTGCGCGTGCGGCTCGGCGGCGAGGTCCGTCTGGCCCGGCTCACCTTCATCCCACGGGGGACCACCGTATGAAGTTCACCGACGGTTTCTGGCTGATGCGCGAAGGGGTCCACGCCGCGTACGCCACCGAGGTCCGCCAGATCCTGGCCGCCGACGACCGCTTCACCGCGTACGCCGCCGTCCGGCACGTCCGTGACCGCGGCGACACCCTCAACCAGCCTCTGATCACCATCGACTGCTTCGCCCCCGCCGAGGGCGTCATCGGCGTCCGCTTCACCCACCACGCGGGCAAGCGGCACCGGGGCCCCGACTTCGAGCTGCTGCCCTCCGAAGGCAGCGCCGGTGCGCAGGTGACCCGCGAGGGCACGGTCACCGAGCTGAAGACGGGCCCGCTCACCGTCCGCCTGGACACGGCAGGGGAGTGGGGCCTGGAATTCCTCGACTCCTCAACAGGACGCCGACTGACGGCTGTTGAACACAAGGGCACCGCCTTCGCCACCACCCCCGACGGCGCCCACCACATGGTCGCCCAGCTCGCGCTCGGCGTCGGAGAGCACATCTACGGCCTCGGCGAACGCTTCACCCCGTTCGTCAAGAACGGCCAGACGGTGGACATCTGGCAGGCCGACGGCGGCACCAGCAGCGAACAGGCCTACAAGAACGTCCCGTTCCACCTCTCCTCGCGCGGCTACGGCGTCCTCGTCAACCACCCCGGGAAGGTCGGCTACGAGATCGGCACGGAGTCCGTCGGCCAGCTCCAGTTCAGCGTCGAGGACCAATCGATCGAGTTCTACGTCGTCGCGGGCCCGACCCCGAAAGACGTGCTGCGCCGCTACACCGCGCTCACCGGCCGCCCCGCCCTCCCGCCGGCCTGGTCGTTCGGCCTGTGGCTCACCACCTCCTTCTGCACCGAGTACGACGAGGAGACGGTCACGTCGTTCGTCGACGGCATGGCCGAGCGCGACATCCCGCTCACCGTCTTCCACTTCGACTGCTTCTGGATGCGCGAGTACCAGTGGTCCGACTTCACCTGGGACCCGGACGTCTTCCCCGACCCGGTCGGCATGCTGCGCCGCCTCAAGGCGCGCGGCCTGCGCATCAGCATGTGGATCAACCCGTACATCGCCCAGAAGTCCCCACTCTTCGACGAGGGACTGGCGTCGGGCCATCTGGTCCGCAAGCCGAACGGCGACGTCTGGCAGTGGGACCTCTGGCAGCCCGGCATGGCGCTCGTCGACTTCACCAACCCGGGCGCGCGCGACTGGTACGCGGGCAAGCTGCGCGACCTGCTCGACATGGGCGTCGACAGCTTCAAGACGGACTTCGGCGAGCGCGTCCCGACCGACGTCGTCTGGCACGACGGCTCCGACCCCGAGCGCATGCACAACTATTACGCGCACCTCTACAACCGCACCGTCTTCGAGCTGTTGGAGAAGGAGCGCGGCAGCGGAGAGGCGGTCGTCTTCGCCCGCTCGGCGACGGCCGGCGGCCAGCAGTTCCCGGTGCACTGGGGCGGTGACTGCTTCGCCTCGTTCACGGCGATGGCGGAGTCGCTGCGCGGCGGCCTCTCCCTGTCCCTGTCGGGCTTCGGATTCTGGTCGCACGACATCGGCGGCTTCGAGGGCACCCCCGACCCGGCCGTCTTCAAGCGCTGGCTCGCCTTCGGCCTGCTCTCCTCGCACAGCCGCCTGCACGGCAATGTCTCGTACCGCGTGCCGTGGGCATTCGGCGAGGAAGCGGTGGAGGTGGCACGGAAGTTCACGCGTCTCAAACACCGCCTCATGCCGTACCTGTACGGGGCGGCGGTCGAGGCGCACCGCACCGGCGTCCCCGTGATGCGTCCGATGCTCCTCGACTTCCCGGACGACCCCACGTGCCGGGTCCTGGACCGCCAGTACATGCTCGGCCCCGACCTGCTCGTCGCGCCGGTGTTCTCGGCGGACGGCGACGTCGAGTTCTATCTGCCCGAGGGCACGTGGACGCGGCTGCTGACGGGGGAGCGGGTCGAGGGCGGACGCTGGCTGCGCGAGACCCACGGCTTCGACAGCCTGCCGCTGTTCGTCCGTCCCGGCGCGGTCGTCCCGCTCGGCGCGGACGACCGGCGCCCCGACGGCGACTGGACCGACGGCGTCACCCTGCTCGTCGCACCGGGCGCGCGGGACGTGACCGTGACGGTGCCGGACCACGACGGGAGCCCCGCCGCCGCGTACCGGGTGCGCCGGGGGGCCGTCGACGGGGCGGTCACGGTGGAGGTGTCGGGAGCGGAACTCTCGTACGAGGTGAGGGAGTTGTAGCCCGCTCGACGTGCTTGGTCAGGAGACGGCGGTGCCTGTCACCGTGTCTCCCGACCGCGTCACCTGGTACGTGATGGCGGCGCCGCTCCAGAAATGGAAAGTGAGAGTCACCGGCACACCGTCCCCGAGGGAGTTCAGGAAGTCGGCGGTGAGCCTGAGCGTGCCGTCGTCGTAGTCCGGGGCGAACGCCGTGCCGAACTGCTGGTACGAAGTCCAGTCGGCCGGACCCGCGTTGGTGCCGTCGGCGTATGTGGCCTCCATGGTCGCCAGGGAGTCGCCCCGGAACCGGGCGGGGGCCGCGAAGGAGCCGGTCGTCCCCGTCGCGTCCGCGAGGAGCGGCGGGTCATACGTCGTCACGTCGATCCGCCACGGCACTCCGGACGAGAACCGGGCCTGAAGCGTCGCGTTCACCCCGTACGCGCGGTCGCCCGTCAGCCGTGTCAGAGCGGCCGCCGTCAGCGTGAGCCGGTCACGGGACACGGTGTAGTCGACGCCCCGGCCGAGCTCGTTGCCGCCCTGCCAAAGCCCCCTGAACGACGTGCCGTTGAGGTTCAGGGTGAGTGACTGGTCCGTGACCGGGTCGGCCTTGCGGACGTACACCTTGTCGGACGAAGCGGTACCCGAGCGCGTCGTCCAGCTCGATTTGATGAGAGCGAAGAGAGCGGGGTCGCGCCATCGCAGCGTCTCGCGGTTCAGCAGCGAGAACGGGTCCCACAGCGCGGTGGTGACGCCGTTGACGCGGGCCGTGTGACCGAGCGCCTCGAAGTACTTCAGGGCCTCGCCGCGCTCGACGTAGTCCTGATGCGTGTAGTCGGGGTAGCTCAGGAGCCCGTACTCGCCGAGGTACACCGGAATGCCCTTGGTGACGAACGTGTCGTGCATCCGCGCGAAGGCGTCGGTCATGTCCTGCTGGACGGTGGCGTCGAAGCGGGTGTAGCCGGCGATGTTCACGCTGAACGGCCAGAAGCTGTAGTAGTGCACGGTCGCGACCAAGTTGGGGTCGTCGAGCCCGTCGATGGTGGCTGCCAGGTCGTCCATGAGGGTCTGGTCCGGGGTGGCGCCGACGGTGGGCAGGACGAGGAGGCGCTGCGCGTTCGCGCCGCCCGACGCGCGCACGATGCTGTGGAACGACGTGTTGAGCTCGTCGACCAGCTCCATCTTCCGGGCGTCGTCGGCGTTGTCGAAGGCCGGTTCGTTGATGCTCTCGAAGAGCAACGTGCGCGGTTCGTCCTTGAACGCGGTGGCGATCTGCTGCCAGGTCGCGTGGTAGCGGGCGAGCACCTGGTCGTGGTCGGTGGCCATCTTGTTGATCCACTGCCAGGAGTCGTGGTGCACGTTCAGCACGACGCGCAGACCGTCCGCCTGCGCCCGGTCGACCACCTGTCGAACCCGGCTCAGGAACGCGGCGTCGATCGTGTAAGGCGCCTGTGCCGACTGGTGGTTGCCCCAGGTGACGGGGATGCGCACGCTGCGGAAACCCTGGCTCTTGACCGTGTCGAAGAGCGCCTTGGTGGCCGGCGGGTTGCCCCAGGACGTCTCATCGGGGATGGCGTCGAGGGTGTTGCCCAGGTTCCAGCTGGGCTGCATGGCGGCGACGGTGTCCATGGCGGATCCGGTCGCGGCAGGAGCGGGGCGGGCGGCCGCCACGGCCCCGGTCCGGGAGGTGCCGACGGTGGCGAGTAAGACCAGGAAGAGGCCCGCCACCGGTCCGACGCGGCGTCTGCGGCTCCGTGCTTGTCTCATACGGGGTCCCTTTCAGTGGCTGAGTTCAGTGGTCCCGGTCAGCGGTCGAGTTCAGACGGCGAGTGGCTCGTAGCGAAACCAGTCGAAGTGGGCGGTGCCGGTCGCGGCGTACAGGCCGATGACGCGGCCGGTGAACCCGCCGGCCACCTCGGTCGACAGATAGCGGCCGTCGAGGGCCGCGAGTGCGGTGAACGTGCCGTGCGGATCCTCGACGCCGAACGCGAGCATGTCGGGGCCGGTGCGCGCGTCGCCCGGGGTGTCCGTGGGGGTCATGTCGACGCCGAGCACGAGCGGCTCGCCGGCCGTCGCCCGGGACGTCGAGGCCACCACGGTGCGCAGCGGTCCGACGCGGGCGATCACCCGTACTTCGACGGCGTCGGCCTCGATCTCGTAGTGGTGCCGCTCGTCGAGCCGGACCACAAGGCCGCCGGTGCCGTCCGCCGGGTCGAGGTGGGCGCGGACGCGGCAGGAGAGGTGCTGCTGCCGGTGGCCTACGAAGGTGACGTCGGCGGCGTCGGGGCCGCCCCCGAGGGCGTGGAGCGTCAGCCGGCCCGGCCGTTCCTTGGTGGTGCAGTGCCGCGGGGAGCGGTGGCGGAGCGAGATCCAGGAGGGCTGCAGATCGGCGTCGTCGAAGTCGTCCGTGAAGGGTTCGGCGGAGGCGGGCGCGGGCCCGGCCGTCGCCGGCGGGCCGACCACCGGCCAGCCGTCCTCCCAGGTGACCGGCGCGAGGAAGGTCTCGCGGCCGAGCACGTGCCAGCCGGGGGTGCCGCCGCGCGGCCGCACCCCGAGGAACACCATCCACCACGTGCCGTCGGGCGCTTGCACCAGATCGGCGTGGCCGGTGTTCTGGACGGGTTCGTCGGTGCCGCGGTGGGTCAGGACCGGATTGGCCGGGCAAGGTTCGAAGGGGCCGGTGGGCGCGGGGCCGCGGGCCACGGAGACGGCATGCCCGCGCTCGGTGCCGCCCTCGGAGATCAGCAGGTACCAGTGGTCGCCCACGTGGTACAGGTGCGGCGCCTCCGGGGCCTTGGCGCCCGGCGTGCCGGACCACAGCGGGCGCGGCTCGCCGAACATCTCGCCGGTGTACGGGTCGATTCGCACCTGGGAGATCCCGGCGACCGTGACCCAGCACGCGTCGTCCTCGTCCCAGGCGAGATCCGGGTCGATGCCGGGGACGCCGGGCAGCGGGACCGGGTCCGACCAGGGGCCCGCCGGGTCGGTGGCGGAGACGAGCAGGTTGCCGCCGCCCTCGCTCACATTGGTGGTGATCAGCCAGAAGCGCCCGCCGTGGTGGCGCAGCGTCGGCGCGTAGATCCCGGCGGAGGAGGGGGTGTCCCAGGGCAGCCGCAGCTGGCCGGGCCGGTCGAGGATGTTGCCGATCTGCCGCCAGCGCACCAGGTCGCGACTGTGGAAGAGCGGCACCCCGGGGACGTACTCGAAGCTCGAGCACGCGAGGTAGTAGTCGTCGCCTACGCGGCAGACGCTGGGGTCCGGGTGGAACCCGGGGATGGCCGGGCGTGGGTCTGCCATGCTGTCTCTCTCCGTGGTGTCGAAGCGCTTCGATCCGCGGGGAGAATATGTACGGGGGTGATGGCGCGCAAGGGGTTGGACAGGACGACAAAGGGCCCTGAAGTCCCTTCATGCTTACGGGACTTCAGGGCCACGGCATCATCGACGCGCTTCAATTGGCAGGCGTCGGGCTTCCGTTCAGGCGGAGTGGACCGCGACGTCCTCCGCGCTGAGACGGGGAGAGCCCTTGGAGCGCGACTGCGCAGCCGCCGGATCCGCGGGACGCCGCGTGTGCCAGTCCGTCACCGCCTGGCACGCCGCCGCGACCTCCACCAGGAGGTCCTCCTTGTCAGGCACGCACGGCGCAAGTCTGGTCTGCCTGCGACGACCGCGAGCCTCATGGCGGAACCGACTGTCAGTACGCGCCGTTCACGTTGTCGATCGAGCCGTACCGGTCGGCCGCGTAGTTACAGGCGGCGGTGATGTTGGCGACCGGGTCGTAGCTGTTCATCGACGTGCCGGGCACGTGGTACGCGGTGAACGTGGGGTCGATGACCTGCAGGAGCCCCTTGGAGGGGGTTCCTGCGACAGCGTTGGAGTCCCAGTTGTTGATGGCCAGCGGGTTGCCGGAGGACTCGCGCATGATGTTGCGGTGGATGCCCTCGTACGTGCCGGGAATGCTGTGCTTGGCCATTATGTCGAGCGACTCCTTGATCCAGCCGTCGAGGTCGTTGGTGTAGGACTTCTTCGCCGGGGCAGCGGCCGGCGTGGTCCGCTGCTCGGAGCGGTCGGCCCGCTCGGCGGACGCCCTGGTGGCTGCCGGCTTCTCTGCGGGCTTGGCCGGGCTCTTCTTGCCGAGCGTGAGCTTGACACCGGGGTGGATCAGCCCCGGGTTGTCACCGAGGGTGGCTCGGTTGTCCTCGTACAGCTTTTTCCAGCCGCCGCTCAGAGAGTGCTCTCGGGCGATCTTGGCGAGGGAGTCGCCCGCGGCGACGACGTACGTCGCGGGGACCGCGGCGCTCTTTGCGGCCGGGGCGGCCTGCGGCGCTGCGCCGGCGCTGGTCGCGCCGAGCACCGGGAGAGCGAGCACAGCGGCGCCCGTGCCTGCGGCGGCGATTCCCCGGGTGAGCGAGATGGACTTGGGGCGGCGGTGCTTTCCCTTTGAGGGCATGACGAGTTCCTCTCCGTCGCCTACGAGGTGAGCTGTCGGGTTCGGACGGGAGATGTCCGGTCGCACTGCGAATGCGACTTCACCCCGAGCCGTTCCGGAAACCGGGTCGGCGGCTTACCTGGGTCCCCCGCTCCTGCCGTGCGTAACCGAGTGGGTGGGAGGGATTCCGGATAGCGGCAGGATTCGGCGTTCCATCCGGATTGACGGTGACATTAGGCGAGAAGGCGCGGGCAGAACAAGACCAGAATTCCGATAGCGAAATGTGAGAGCCCTGTCTCTGGTGATCAGAACCCGCAGCTCTCTTTGATCGAAAAGCCCAACCTTCTTTGCGTGGAAGGGAAGTGGGCTGAGCCGAGCTCGGGGTCCGCGTCCGTCCGTGTGACACGGTTCACTGAATGGGATGTGGGTTGCAATGCTGGTCGATGACGTATCGAAGTGGGATATTTCATGTGAATATCGAGCTATATAGGCAGATCGCTCTGCATGCCCCTAATCGCTCGAAAAGGGATGTTTTATCGCAAGACGGACATAATGCTATGCCGCATTCAGTATTAAAAGGGGCGTATCGCCATCGACGCTGGCCTGGTCTCGCGGCCCGACGGATGTCCCGCTGCGCGGTTCGTGAGCGGGCGTCGATCGGGGTGATGCCTGAATGTGGCTTGCGCGGTTCGGCTGGAGGATCGGCCGAGGTGAGGCCGGCGGGTTCCATCATCGGAGTGCACTTCCCGTCGGCCTGCTGCGCTCGCGGGATACCTGGGGCGGGATAGGTGAGGCTCCGATGCTGAGCCCGGAGATATTGCCGGCTCAGGATGTGCGCGAGCTCAGAAGGCGGTCTGCATGTGATGGGGATTCAGTTGCCGATCGTCGTTGGTATGCCAGTGAAGGTCTCGGCTCGGACCGGGAGGAGGCTGCTGAAATCCTTTGCAGACTACGGGTTTCCGGGGAGTTATCTATCTGCTTGGGAGGCCTGGTCGATCCCGGGCCTCAGTGGTCGACGCGGCGAGGAACGGGAATTCCGCACGCACCTGCGCCAGGTCGGATTCGAACCGAAGGTCCCCCGCGAAGAAGCGTAGAAATAGGGGCAGTTGCTCGGGCGCATGGAACATGACGGCAACGTCGGGGTTGCGGCGCCGGTGCAGATGCGGACAGAGGAGGAACTCGGCTCGGCGCGCGACTGAAGGCCGTTCCGACATGATCCGCGAGTTCGTGAGAGTCCGGTCGTCTGTCGCCGGTGCGTGTGCTCTGTTCGGCGAGGCCGAGGTCGTGCAGCTGAGCATGGCGCGGTGCACGCTTTGGCCTTTGATTCGCCAGTCACGCGGGACACTTCAGGCCATCATCCGAGCGAAGGCGTGCTGGACGCGAGCGCGAACGCGCTTATGGGAGCGGCGCGTTGCTGATTCCAGGCAGGAGACGCCGCGTGTGGTGAGCCGTGGGGCGGGCCGCTTCCTCGGGTCCGGTTGTGCGGTGGGTCGACCGGACGCGGGCGGCTGGTGCCGGGGTGTGCGGGCGTTCGCGGCGCGCGCACCGGCATCTGACCGACGCCGGGGCGAGATGGTCCGTTTCCCTGCGGGTGCCGCTACCGGTGTTCCGGGTTTTCGTAGTCGTGGCGGCAGCCGGCGTCCCAGGCGGTGCGCTGGTTGCCGTAGGCGGGGACGCCACCGAGATCTTTCAATGCCCGGGCCAGGTGCAGCAAGTTCCAGGTCATGAACGTGGTGTTGCGGTTGGTGAAGTCGTTTTCGGGGCCGCCGGAGCCCGGGTCGAGGTAGGAGGGGCCGGGGCCGGCCTCGCCGATCCATCCGGCGTCGGCCTGGGGAGGGATGGTGTAACCCAGGTGCTGCAGGCTGTAGAGGACGTTCATCGCGCAGTGTTTGACGCCGTCCTCATTGCCGGTGATCAGGCAGCCGCCGACGCGACCGTAATAGGCGTACTGTCCTGCGTCGTTGAGAAGGCTGGAACAGGCGTAGAGGCGTTCGATCACCCGCTTCATCACGGAGCTGTTGTCGCCCAGCCAGATCGGGCCGGCCAGCACGAGGATGTCGGCGGCCATGACCTGACGGTAGAGGTCCGGCCAGGCGTCGGTCTCCCAGCCGTGCTCCGTCATGTCGGGCCACACGCCCGTGGCGATGTCGTGGTCGACGGCCCGGACGACGTCGACGTGGACTCCCTGGGCTTCCATGATCGCGGTGCTGCGGCCGATGAGGCCCTGGGTGTTGCTCGTCTCCGGCGAGCGTTTGAGGGTGCAGTTGATGACCAGCGCCCGCAGGTCGTCGTACTGGGCCGGAGGTACGTCGGTGGCGGGTGACGAAGTGGTCATACGGTCCTCCCAGAGCCGTGTCGCCACCTGGTGCGCGGTGACTTGTCCACTTTGCCCAGCGTGGGGCCCGGCCGACGGCAGCCGCCACAGCAGTGGCCTCCGAATGGCCCTGGTGGTCTGCACGCGCGGTCGGCCCGATGAGGCCCTGTGCGGCCTGCCGATACAGCTCGCGGGTACCGACGGCGAGGTCGTCAACCATCCTCGGATGAATGGCAAGCGCGCCCCGATCTCAAGATTCCGGAGAGCGCCTCCGGCAAGCTCTGGGAGGGGCGGGACTTCTCCACCCCTGAGCTGCCTGTGTCGATCTACTTCAACTCCCGGCTGATCGACGTGCGGGGCCCGACTGCCCGGCGGTGGACTGCCTGCCGCCTCAATGATTGATTCTGCTTGGAGTCGCACACTTACGAGCATGTATTGACACTCCTCGGGTGGGGCGCCATAGTCTTCCGCAGGCGATTGGGCTGCAGAGTTTTGGCGAACGAAGAATGTGCCTACTGGTGCGGCAGCTGCCTCTGCAACGCCTCTCGGGGGCAAGTGGCAGCTCGCTGCGCATTGACCTTGTCAGGTTCATGCTGATTCCTGGTCGGTGGTGGCCTTCCCCTCACTCCACGTCGATTGGAGAGAACTCGGCACTAGGGCACCGGTGCCCGGTATGCGCGTAGAACCGGGAGAGGGGGTGAGCGTCGGCCCAGGAGTTGGGGCGACGGAACCACCTCAGCCGTATCGCGGACACCGCGGCGCAGTCGTTACCGCCCGCAGCACTCATGCGAGAAGGCGGTGCCCAGACGTTCACGGCCCTGCTCACCTTCAACACCCCCTTGAGGAGCATCAGATGAAACGAGCGTTGACACGTATTGCGGTAGCGGCCCTCGCCGCACTCGTCCCGTTCATCGCGGCACCTGGCGCACAGGCGCAGACCTTCGGCGGGAACGAACTACTGTCGTGGACGGTAAGCGGGGCTCCCAGTGAGGGACTGACGTCCCTCAACTTCCCCATCACCGTGAACACCGGCACCGCCCATGTATCCGGGACCTACTTCGCGATGCAGTACGGGTTCACCGGACAGAGCGACATCGGGTACGCAGGACTGCAGCCGCGGCCGGATGCGAACGGGCACCAGCGCCTGCGTGGGGTGTTCTCCTCCTTCATCAGCGGCACGACAAGCACCCACGCCAACTGTTCGGACGGGGCTGACGGCGGCGCCGGCGTCAGCTGCGGAGTGGACTTCGACGCCGTGTACGGCCACACCTTCCGCGTCGAGATCGCCCGGGTCGGCACGGACACCTGGTCGGGCACAGTCGTCGACACCAACAACGGTCAGCGGATCCCTGTCGGCACCTACAAGTTGCCCGCCGGCTCCGGCAACCTGAAGGCCTCCCAGGCGGGTTTCATCGAGTATTACAACGTTCCGAGCTGCGACCAACAGCCGCGGTACGACGTCACGTTCGGCGGACCGTCCTCCGGGTCCCTGTCCGGCACAACGAAGTGGGTCAAGGAATACGGAGAGTGCGCCGGCTACGGCAGCACCCAGGTGACCACGGTCGGCGCAGGTGTCAACGTGACCCGCGGTAGCGCGGGTTAGCACGCCAGGGGCAGTGCTTTGGTGTCGGCTCTTGGGGCGATGTCGCGGCTGCTGGATCGACCTCGGGCTGATGGCTTGCCAGGGGCGGCCTCCCTGGGGCCGCCCCTTGTTCACGGGTCTGCCGCCGACGCAACCGGTAACGTCGACATGCATGACAGCAGAGTCACCGGCGCAGACTGTGCAACGCCTGTTCCCGCTGCTCGCCGAGGGTAAGAGTGCGGAGGCGGCGGCGCTGTTCGCCGACTCGGTGTCGTTCTCCATCCCGCACCCGCCGGGCATTCCCTGGGTACCGGACGTCGACTCGGCGGAGGGCATGCGGAGGTTCTTCGAGCTGCTGCAGACCCATGTGCAGGCCAAGGAGTTCGCCCTCGGCCAGATCATCGCCGAGGGCGACGATGTAGTGCTAGTCGGACGCATGGTCTCCGAGGTCAAGAAGACGGGCAGGGACATCGACACCGCGTTCGCCCTGCACACCACGGTCCGGGACGGACGGATCACCCGCTACCACCTCTACGAGGACAGCTACGCCGTTGCCAAGGCCTACTTCGACGACTGATCGCCAGGCGGGCTCGCTCAGCTTTTGACCTCTGGCCTCGAACGTCGCATCGCACGCGCCCACCGACGCGATGTTCTGCGAGAAGAGGCCGGTGACCTCGCCAGTCGATCTGGCGTTGCCGGCCGAACACCGGCGTGGGCCGCCTATCGTCTGCTGCCGGACTGACGGCCCGGCCTCACTTCGCAGCAGGAACTGCACCGGACTGGTGACCTGCCGGGCCTCCTCGCGCTGGGCGCGGTGCACGTGACCACGGCGAAGAAGCCGGCGGCCGAGATGCGCGGCTCGACCACCGCCGGGCGAATGCCGATGGCGGCCATCCCCGAGTACCCGACCCGGCCGCCGGTCTTGGGCAGCGAAAGTTGGGCGCCAGGGTGGTCCGCCATTCCGGGACCGGCGACGAGGCCTACGGCGGTAGTCCGAAGCTGCGCACTACCGTGGAGGAACGAGGTACTGGCTACGTCCTCGCGGTGGCCCGCACCCACGAAGGCACCACCCAGGCAGGGAAGTTCCGCGCAGACGACCTTGCCGACTAGCCTCCCGAGCGGGCCTGGCAGAACCTGTCCGCCGGGGCTGGTGCAAACGGCCAGCGCTTCTACGACGGGACCCACATCGACCTGCATCGCCGGCCCGATTCCGACGGGCCGGCGATCCAGCGTGCTCGGGATGGTGGTGTCACCACTCGTCGTGGTCGCAGATCACCCGGAAACTGCCCACGACCGCGTCCTCGACGAAGACGCCTCCCTGGCCGCTCCCATGGCCGGTCCGGGGCGCGACACCATAAGTAGCGCCGTAGGGGCCGACCGTGGCCACCGGCGCACCGTTGTCGCAGTTGAACCCGCGGTAGACCTCGACGGTCGCGTCGCTGTCGTTGTCGATGCTGAAACTGCTTGAGCCCAGCCCACTGGCAGCGGGGATGCAGCCCTCCGTGCGGGCGGAGTACGTCCGTTCGTTGAAGTGGATTCTTCCCTCCTTCTTGCCGCCGTAGCCACGGTCACGGCCCTCGTGGCCACGGCCCTCGTCCCCCCTGCCGTCAGCGCTGTCGGTACCGACGGGAGCTGCCGCGGGGGCGGCCTTCTTGACGGGCGGGGCCGCTTTCTTGACGGGTGGGGCGGCCCGCTTGGCCGGCGGCGCGGCTTGTTGGGCCGCCGGGGCAGCGGCCTGGGTCGATTCGGATTGCGCGGCATAGGTGATGCCGGCGGCGGCAAGGACCGCTGCGCCTACCATGGCGGCGGATACGGCGAAGATTCGCGTGGGCATGTCAATCCTCCCTGTCTCGGAGACGCCAGCTGAGCAGCCGACATGCAATGAACGTAATAATCGGCTCATCGGCTGTCATTTCAGGGCAACTCAAGGTGTGACATCAGGCTGCTGATCGAGTGGAATCATGTATTTAGTGCATATCTCGGGGTTTTCTGACATCGCGCCAGAATCCGGGTCCAGGCGAGGCCGCAGTGCAGCCGGGGATGACAGCGGTGCGGCCAGGCTGCCGCGCATCTGACGGCAGCAGGCCACGCGGGGACCGGGATGTCGGCCGGCTGCAGAGCCAGGTGTGCCAGAAGTACGCAGGTCAGGATGCTCAGCGCGTCGACCCGGCAGCACGCTTCCGCTACTCACGCCGAGTTGTCGGCAGGGTCCGGCCGCACTCGGATCGCGGCAGGTCCGGGCGTCTGATCAACGCGCATCGGCTTCCAGCCTGCCGCTGGCCGCAGAGCCGTCGGTCACGTGCGGGGTCGGCTGGTGATGCCGTCCAAGACAGTGGTCAGGTTGTGGTTGAAGGTTTCCGCGGCATTGAGGTGGGCCCCGTCGATGACGAGCCGGGCGATGGTGGGGTACCTGCCGGTATTCAACATGCGTGTGAGGTAAGGGCCGAGGCTGGCCTGAAAGGCGGCTTCATCGGTGCCGGTGGAACGGGCGGTGCGTCGCTCGGTGACCTCTCTGCGGACCGCTCCGATGATGAACGCGTTGAGGGCGCCCAAAGTCCGCTGGAGATCGTCGATGCCGCGCACGCCGGGGGCCTGGCTCAGCGCCGCCGCGGTCGCTTCGCCCACGGCGAGCGCGTGAGGTCCCAAGTGCGGCCTTCCGCCGAGCAGGTCGGAGAACCACTCATGATCAAGGGCGGCATCGCGGGTCGCGTGGGCGATGGCCAGCACCGTGGCGCGCCACGCAGAGTGCTGGCCGACCTCGGCGATCCGGGCATAGACGACGTCGACCATCAGATCGAGCAGTTCGGATCTGTTGATCACGTAGTCGTAGAGCCGCATCGGACCGACACCGAGTTCTTTGGCGATTTTGCGCACCGACAGGCCGTCGAGGCCGTGCGTGTCGGCAAGCCGGATCGCCGTAGCGGCGATCTTCTCGCGGCTCAACGGCACTGGCGCCGCACGCGGCTGAGGTTCGGGCCGTTCCCAAACGGGCAACGTTTCGTTACCGTACGGTGTATTCACAAGGACAGCGTACGGTAACGGAGTGGGTATGCGAATTGCGATCGCCGGTGGCGGACTTGGCGGGCTGACGCTGGCACGGATCCTCCATCAGCACGGCATCGATGCGGTGGTGTACGAGCGCGAGGCGAGCCGATCCGCGCGGCCGCAGGGCGGCGCTCTCGACCTGCACCCGGAGTCCGGGCAACTGGCCCTGGCTGAGGCGGGTCTCGCCGGCCGGTTCCGGTCGGAGGCACGGCCCGAGGGCGAGGAACATCGCATCGTCGACCCGACCGGACGGACCCTGGTACACCATGAGCCGCAACCTGGCTCATTCTCCGGACGTCCCGAGATTGACCGGAGCGCACTGCGTGATCTTCTGCTCGATTCCCTCCCCGGCGACACGGTTGTCTGGCGGCACCGGCTCGTCGCGGCGACCCCGCGACCTGGCGGGGGCTGGGAACTGACGTTCCATGGCGGCCACCGAACCGGATGCGACATCCTCATCGGCGCGGACGGCGCACGCTCGATCGTCCGGTCGCTGCTGGCCGACGTCCAATTGTCCAGTGTGGCCACGCTCGTAGAGCTGAACATCGAAGACGTGAACCGGCGCTATCCGGATCTCGCCGAACTGGTCGGCCCCGGGAACCTGTGGTGCGTCGGCGTGAATCAGATCCTGGCAGCGCAACGCCTCGGCGACGGCAGCCTGCGGGTCGGGATCTCGCTGCGCGCAGACGATCGCCCCATCGACACCTACCGTAGTAAGCGCGCTCTGCTGGACGTGTTCGGTGGCTGGGACCCACGCCTCACCGCACTCATCGAGGCCGGCGACAGCGCGCCGACGCCGCGCCCGATCGAAGCGATGCCTACCGGTACGCGCTGGTCCAGCCGGCCCGGCGTCACCCTCATCGGCGACGCCG
This sequence comes from Streptomyces sp. CB01635, assembly GCF_002803065.1. Classification (GTDB taxonomy): domain Bacteria; phylum Actinomycetota; class Actinomycetes; order Streptomycetales; family Streptomycetaceae; genus Streptomyces. Next base: position 166,583 of record NZ_NNBL01000008.1, on the reverse strand, counting down.
CGCACCTCATGCCGCCGGTCGGCGAGGGCGCCAACCAGGCCATGCTCGACGCCGCCGAGCTCGCCGGCCGACTCGCCGCCAACCCCGCCGACCCGGACTCGGCGATCCGGACGTACGAGGAGGTGATGTTCACCAGAATTCACCCGATCGCCGAAATGTCCGCACGAGTCCAGGCGATGATGCTGTCCCCAACAGCAGCGGAAGACATCGTCCGCTTCTTCACGGCCCGGCCCGCAGAACCGGCATCCGCAGACTGAGAACGCCTGTGCAGTCGATCGAGGCCGAAACGGGTGAACCCTGTCCTCTACAGACACCATCATCTGTTCAGATCGCCGCGTCGTGGAGCGGGGCCGTCAGCCCGTTCGTTCCCTTGCGCGGGTGAGGAGTCGGAGCCGGTCCGGCGCGTGTTCCTCGCGCTGGGGCCGTGTGTGTCCGGCCTGCCGCATCAGCTGTTCACAGCCGGACACGCGCGTGGGAGCAGGCGTCTCCGGGTGCTTGTACAGGTGGAACAGCAGCGTGCCGGTCATCTCGAGGGCGTCGTTGCACGGCAATACCGAGCACATTGAGTCGAACGCCTGCCACGGCCGCTGTCCGGCGGGGATCTCCGGCGCCATGCGCTCGCGCCGCAGCCAGGCTTCGACCCCGCGGTCCATCGTGGTCAGGGTGCCTTGAAGAGAGCAGGGAAGCGCGGAGCGAGCCAGGGCTTGCGCCCCCCGACCAGGATGCGGCCCTGAGCGAGGGCGCCCCACTGGCCACGGCGCCCGAGCGCCATCAGGAGAAAGGTGACCGGCTCGATGAGGATGGTGCAGTCCGCGCGTCCCGGCAGTTGCTCGCCGACCGACACCGCGCCCCCGGCCACCCGCACGTCGAACCGGCCGCCACCCCACAGGCGGATCGCGTAGCGGACGCTCAGCCCGGCGGTGCCGGACGCGTCGGTCACCCGTGGCATCGCCGTCAGCATGAAGGGCAGCGTCAGCCGCACCCGCTCCCGGTCGATCATGTGCGCATGTCCCAGCGCGCGGGCCAGGTCGTATCCGTGTCCCAGCATGTGCGTGAGCAGATACGAGCCCAGCACATCCGGTCCCATCGGACCCAGCGGACTGACCACGGTCCCTTCCGTGCCCCGCTCCTCCAGCGCCCTCAGACATGCGGCGGCCTGCTCTACGATCATTCCGGCCAGCGGCTCGGCCTCCCGCTCACCGAACGCGGCGAGCGCCTGCTCGTTGGCCGCGGCAAGACTCTGCGGTGTGCCGTCTCCGTAACTACGCGCATGTCCCGCCGCGATGTCCGCCATCAGCTCGTTGGCCAGCGCCAGATGCGCGGCCGCCTCCCCGACGCTCCACTGCGACCCCGGCACCCGAAGTCCCATGTCGGCGCCCGCGCGCAGCAGTGTGGCTATCTCCCCGGCCGTATCTCGTATCGCCGCACCGAGCCCCTCGGGCACCGCGCTCCGCGTGTCCGGCCCCACCACTGGTTCCATGCCGTCCCGTCCTCATTTGCGTTCCCGCACCCGGTGTTCCGCCCGCAGACTCTCACGGATCACCCGGCGCACCGACAGCCCGGAGCCCTATGCGGCCCTTGCCGAGTTGTGGCGGGACCGGCGTTGCGAACTCTAGGAGAGCCTCTAAGGGGACCGTTCGCTGAGCGCTGTGCTGGTACGGGCTACCGCCTGTTCCTCGAAGGGGACATGGACGACGCGGTGATGGCCCTTGGTTCGGTCACGGGCGCAGTCCCGTCACGGAGTCGCAGGCCTCCATGGCCCGGCTGCCCCGGTCCTGCGGCCGCTACGAGCTGTCCTTCGCCCTGTGCGACCGCGCCGATGCCGTCGAGCGGGTCAGGTGGACCGCAGTCGTACGGGCGACACCTGGCATGTGATGGGCGGCCTGGACCAGGCTGCGGCGGCCTTCGAATGCGCTTTGACCTGGCGGTCCGCTGACTGGTCCCTCTCCCTGGACCTGGCGGACCGCTCAGGATGGCGACAGGTGAGCGGGAACGGCGCACTCATCCTGCTCATCCCATGGCCCCCGCCCCGAGCCGATCGTCCTCTCGCTCCTGACCACTCTGATCGTCACCGCCATCGCAGTCAGCGAGGCAATCCACGGGCACGCAGGCGACAGGGCGCAGCCGCCGCCCCAGCGGCTCGCCCCCGTTACCGTCTGCCCCCATGCACGCTGAGCGACGAAGAGGCGCTCGCCGTACGGCTCGGCCTGGTCGCGGGGCGGTGCGCCGGCCTGATGACGGCCACCGGCACGGCGGGCGAGACGGCGGCCAAGATCCGGCGGGTGCTGCCCGAACGGCGCAGCCGCAGGCTCGACATCCGGTATGCCGTCTGCGACGGCCGGCGCAGCGAGCGCATGCTGCACCAAGTACGAGCTCGTCACCCATTCCCGCAGGTGGTACGTGACGGGCACGGATCCCGCGATCGGCGAGGACCGGACGTTCCGCCTGGACCACATCACCGACGCGCGGACCCTGTCCGGCTCGTTGGAACCGCCCGCCGACCTCGACCCGGCGCAACGCGTTCTGTCGGGGTTCGCGACGGCTCAGTACCGCCACGAGGTGGCCCTGCGCGTCCAGGGAGCGGCCGAGCACATCCGCTCGCGACTCCCCGCCGGCGTCGTGACCGTGGCAGAGCTGCCCTCCTCGCACAGCGTGGAGGGGACCCGGGACCCCGAGCCCTGGTTCCGCGTTGAGCTGCAGGTGGAGCGGCTCGAGTGGCTGCCCGCCGTGCTCGCGCCGCTCGACCGGCCGTTCGTCATCGAGCGGCGGCCGGAAGAACTGCGGGGACTCGCCGAGGTGCTCGCCGCCCGGCTGGCCGCTTCGGTCCGGCGGAGACCGCCTCGCGTGTGAGCGGGCCCCCGCGCCCGAGGCAGGCTGTCTTGGACCGGGTCCGTCCCCGCCGCGCGTCCCGCGGTTCCATGCCCTGGGAGGTGCGGCCTGTGGCCGCTCAGGATCGCCAGTGCTAGAAAGGTCACATGGCGAATCGTTTCGCCGACTTGAGAAGCCTGTTCAGGTCCCTGGTCAGCAGAAGCCCGCGAAGCGTAGCCGGGCAGGTGTTCGTACTCCAGGTGGCGCTGGTCGTGCTGCTCGTAGTCGCTGGCGTCTTCGCCCTGGTCCTCCAGTCGGACCGGGACACCAACGCCGAGGCCAAGCGCCGCTCCGTCGCCGTGGCGGAGACGTTCGCGCACTCTCCCGGCGTCGTGGCCGCACTGGAGAGCCCCGACCCGAGCAAGATCCTCCAGCCGCTCACGGAGGCGGCGCGCAAGGCCGCGGGCGTCGACTTCATCGTGGTCCTGGACACCAAAGGCATCCGCTACACCCACCCCCTGCCGAACCTGATCGGAAAGCAGTTCGTGGGCACCATCGGGCCGTCGCTCGAGGGGAAGGTGTACACGGAGAGTGTGATGGGCCCACTCGGCCGGGAGGTCCAGGCCACCGTCCCCATCGACAACGCCGACGGCAAGGTCGTGGGGCTCGTCTCGGCGGGGCTGAAGGTCAAGAACGTGGCCAGTCAGGTGGCCCGGCAACTGCCGATCATCCTGGGCGCCGGTGCCGGGGCACTCGTGGTGGCCACCGCGGGCACGGCACTGGTGGGCCGACGGCTGCGACGGCAGACCCACAGCCTGGCCCCGGACGAGATGACCCGCATGTACGACCACCACGACACGGTGCTGCACTCCGTGCGCGAAGGGGTGCTGATAGTCGGCGGTGGCGGGCAGCTGCTGCTGGCGAACGACGAGGCCAGACGGCTGCTGGAGCTGCCCCCTGATGTCGAGGGGCAGCTCGTGTCGGAGCTGTCGAGCCTCGACCCCGAAGTGGCGGCGCTGCTTGTCTCCGGGCGCGAGGTCACCGATGAGGTGCACTTCGCCGGAGACCGGCTGCTGGCGGTCAACCAGCGGCACACGGACAGCGGCGGCGGCCCCATGGGGACAGTGGTCACGCTGCGCGACTCCACCGAGTTGCAGGCGGTGACCGGCAGGGCGGAGATCGCGCGGGAGCGGCTCAAGCTGCTGTACGACGCGGGACTGGGCATCGGCACCACCCTGGACGTCCTGCGCACCGCCGACGAGCTGGCGCAGGTCGCCGTCCCCCGTTTCGCCGACTTCGTCACCGTGGACCTGGCCGACGCCGTACTGCACGGTGAGGAGCCGGCCCTCACCGCGACGGACATGCGTCGTACGGCCGTGTACGGAATCCGGGACGACCACCCGCTCTACGAGGCGGGCAGGCTGATCGACTTTCTGCCGTCCACCCCCCAGGCCCGCGGCTACGGGAGTGGCCACGCCGAGCTGGTGGCCGACCTGTCGACCGCCACGGGCTGGCACGCGCAGGACCTGGAGCGCACCAAGAGGATCATGGACTACGGCATTCACACCCTCATCGCCGCCCCGATCAAGGCCCGTGGTGTCGTGCTGGGCATGGCCAACTTCTGGCGCTCCCAGCAGCACGGGGCATTCGACGAGGAAGATCTGTCGCTTGCCGAGGAACTGGTGGCCCGAGCAGCGGTCAGCATCGACAACGCCCGCCGCTACACCCGCGAGCACGCCCTCGCGGTGACCCTCCAGCGCAGCCTGCTGCCGCGAGCCCTGCCCGAACAGAGCGCCCTCGAAGTCGGCTTCCGCTACCTCCCCGCTCAGTCGGGCGTGAGCGGCGACTGGTTCGACGTGATTCCGCTGTCGGGCAGCCGGGTCGCGCTGACCGTCGGCGACGTGGTCGGCCACGGCCTGCACGCCGCCGCCACCATGGGCCGGCTGCGGACCGCGGTGCACAACTTCTCCTCGCTCGATCTGCCGCCTGACGAGTTGCTGAGCCACGTGGACGACCTCGTCGGCCGCATAGACCAGGACGAGTCGGACACTGTGAGCGCCACGGACATCGTGGGTGCCACCTGTCTGTACGCGATCTACGATCCGGTGACGCGCCGCTGTGTCGTGGCGCGTGCCGGGCACCTGGCGCCGGCGCTGGTTCTCCCCGACGGCACCGTCACCTTCCTGGATCTGCCGACCGGGCCGCCCCTCGGTCTGGGCGGGCTGCCGTTCCAGACCGCCGAGCTGGACCTTCCGGACGGCGCCCAGCTCGTCCTGTACACCGATGGCCTCGTCGAGGACCGCAGGCGCGATCTGGATGTGGGCATGGAGCTGCTGCGCCAAGCGCTGTCGGGCCACCCCGACAGGTCGCCCGAGGAGAGCTGCCAGGCCGTGCTCGACGAGATGCTGCCCGGGCGTCCCAAGGACGACGTCGCCCTGCTGATCGCCCGCACGCAGGGGCTGCCGCGCGACCGGATCGCCGACTGGGACGTGCCGCTCGACCCGGCCGCCGTGGCGGGGATGCGCGACGCGGTGGCCCGCAAGCTTGACGAGTGGGGCTTGTCCGAGCTGGCCTTCAGTGTGGAGCTGGTCCTGAGCGAGCTGATCACCAACGCCATCCGTTACGGTTCCGAGCCGATCCACGTACGGCTGATCCGCGACCGTACGCTGATCTGCGAGGTCGCCGACGGCAGCAGCACCTCCCCGCACCTGCGGTATGCCGCGACGATGGACGAGGGTGGCCGCGGCCTGTTCCTGGTGTCGCAGATCGCCGAGCGCTGGGGCACCCGGTACACGCCCCAGGGCAAGGTGATCTGGGCCGAACAGGCTCTTCCCGAGGTCTCCGGCCCGGCGGCGGCTCCCACGGGGGAAGAGGCGCCCGACCGGGACGGGGCTCAGGACGAGGGCGCTCAGGGCGGCGGCGCCTAGAAGACCGATGAAGATCTTGCGTGGGGTCCCGGCTCGAGGCCGGGCGGCCCCACTCTTCATGTGCCGGCCGGGGTGCGTGTCCAGGTGTTGTCGGTTCGGGTGAGTCCGAGGTTGATCAGGGTGCTCACAGGCATGCTCGTCGCGTAGTGCTGGGGCGTTGGCGGCAATCCGGGTGGTGTGAGAACGGGAGTTCGTTACGCCTTCGGGCGTAGCGCAAAAGGGAGACGTGCTGGACGACCTCATTCTGGACATGGAGCACGGCGCGATATGGGACCAACGAGGCGTCTGATGCACGCGGTTGGAGCAGTTATGTCTCGAACCGCGTCCGCCGGCTTCCGGCACGGAACACCCGATGGTCGTCGGTGTTGAAAGAGGCAGAAGGGTCCCGCTGCATCGGGTGCGGCCTCGTGTCGCACATGGCGCTCTTGGGTTGGCCAGGCGTGCGCTGATCAGGGCCCCTCGCGGTGGTGGGGGTCGCCGGCACGGAAAGAGGGCAGTGGCAGACGTGTCGGCGCGTCATGAAGGAGCCTGTCCGGCCTGCGGGGAAGATCGGGTCATGGTCGACGCGATGAAAGCAGTTCTCGAGGGCGGTCCTGACGATCTTCCTGAGCGGATCGTTTCCGTCTCCACGCCCGGGCTCGACATCAAAGTTCCCTTGCGCGGGGGGTACGAGCACTTCAAGGTCACGAAACGTCAGGAGGAGACCTCGCAGGGCCTGTTGCCCGTGTACGAGTGGTGGGAGCGCACGGAGCTGCCTGGGTAGGTTTCCGCTCGCAGCGTGCGGCCCCTGTGTGGAGGGGCCGCAGCCGACAACGTCAGTTCTGGTTGATGGCGGGCGGGGCGGTGCTGACGCCCCAGGTCGTGGGCTTGTCGGAAAGGCCGATCCTGATCGTGCCGGCGCGGAGCAGATCCTTGTGGGAGAGCCAGCTCTGGTGCAACGTGCCCTTGCCTGTGTGCACGGAGGACACGTACTGGAGCTTCGACGCATCGGCGCCCGGCGCCTCGATGTTGATCTTGCTTCCGTGCTCGGGCCGGATCTCGACCTTTTCGAACATGGGCGCAGTAACGATGTAGTTGGCGGAGCCGGGCTGCGCCTCAAACACGCCGGCCATGGCGAAGACGAGCAACGACGACGTGGCGCCGAGGTCGTCGTTGCCGGGCATGCCGTACGCGTCGTCGGTGAAGAGCGTCCGCATCGCACGCAGCACCGCGGACGTCTTCCACGGGGCGCCGGTCCACGAGTACATCCACGGAGTGTGGAAGTCGGGCTCGTTGTTGGGGTTGAAGGCGAAGTTGTTGTGGTAGTCGTACGCGCCGCTCACCCACGACTCCGAGGCGGCCTTCGCCGGGTCGGTGAGGACGGTCGGCATGTCGAAGAACTTGTCCAGCCGCTGCTCCGCAGCCGCCTGGCCGCCCATGAGACGGAAGAGGGTCTGCGGGTCCTGCTGGGCGAGCCACTGGTACTGCCATGCGGTGCCCTCGTGGAACGCACCGGCCTGGGTGGGGTCGGGATCACCGGCGACGGTGCCGTCCTCGTTCTTGGCGACGGGGAACCCTGAGAAACCCTGCGACGTGACGCTCGGGTCCCACAGCTTGGCGAAGTTGTCGCAACGCGAGGCGAGCGTCGCGGCCTTGTCCTGGTAGCCCAGGTCGCCGGCCATCGTGGACAGCGCACAGTCGCCGAGTGCGTACTCGAGCGTGGCCGAGCCCGACTGGCGGCTGTCGCCGTACAGATAGCCGGGCAGGTTCTGGTATCCGACCCAGCCGTTCTTGACATACGACGGATTGCCGTCACGGCCACGGAAGACCGACTGGTCGGTGGGGACCTCGTTGGCGTTCTTCCACAGGGCGTCGAAGAGCTGGTGCGAGGTGTGCTTGTCGAGCAGCCCACGCTGGTAGATGTCGACGATCCACGGGGTGATGGGATCGCCGCTCATCACGTTGGTCTCGCCGCCGCCGAGCCCCCAGCGCGGCAGCCAGCCGCCGTCCTGGTAGATGTGCAGCACGGACTTGGCCATGTCCGCGGCCCTGTCCGGGTTGAGCAGCGCCACCAGCTGGTTCTGCGAGCGGTAGGTGTCCCAGAGCGAGAACATTTGGTAGTACGTGGAATCCGCTCGGTGCACCTTGTCGTCAAAGCCGCGGTAGCGGTTGTCGACGTCGGAACCGATCGACGGGTGCAGCAGCGAGTGGTAGAGCGCGCTGTAGTACGTGCGCTGGTCGGCGGTGCTGCCGCCGGCCACGCGCATGCGGTTCAGCTCGTCGCGCCAGGCATCGTGCGCGTCGGCGCGGGCCTTGTCGAACGACTTGGGCTGCTCGGCCCCGCGGTTGAGGCGTGCGCCGTCGATGGAGGTGTAGGACAGGCCCACCGACGTACCGACCTGGTCGCCCTTGGCCGGGTCGAACGTCAGCCAGGCACCGGCGCGCTTGGTGCCGCGCGATGCTTCGCGCTGGTTCGGCGTGAGGGTGCCGTCGGTCCAGGTGCCGTACTTCGAGAACGTCCGGTCGAACTTGGCGCTGAAGTAGACCCGGTAGCGCTCCTTGCCGGTCTCGCCGCAGAAGTTGCCGCCCTGGACCCAGCCTTCCACGGTGTCGTTGCCGACCACCTTGACGTCGCCGGCGTAGGTGCTGCCGTTGCTCTCGCCGGCCTCGATGAGAACGTTCTCGGAGCCTGATCCGCCGGGGTAGGTGTAGCGGTGCTGGCCGGTCCGCTGCGTGGCGGAGAGCTCGGCCTTGATGCCGTTGTCGAACTTCACGCCGTAGTAGCCGGGCGCGCGGGTCTCGTTGTCATGACTGAACTTCGCACCGTACTGCGCCGGGTCGGACGAGGTGACCGCACCGGTGGTCGGCATGAACCGGATGTTGCCCATCGTCTGGCAGCCGACGCCCGAGAGGTGTGTGTGGCTGAAGCCGAGGATGGTGTCCTGCGCGTAGTCGTACGAGGCGTACTTGTTCAGCTGCGTGTCAGGGCTCAGCTGCACCATGCCGAACGGCGCGGCCGCGCCCGGGAAGGTGGTCCCGTCACCGTTGTTGCCGATCGATGTGTCGACCAGCGTGGTGGGATCATCAGCGAACTTCGGTCCCTGCTCCTTGGCGTTCGCGACGCCGGCGGTGGCGGAGGCCGTGGCCATAGTGGTGACGATCAACAAGGCGGTGAACACGCGTCTCAGCGCTCTCATTGCGATCCTCTCGTACGACAACGTTGTCAAATCAGTACCTGTCGATCTTTGCCCTTCCGGTGTCGTTCCGTCAATCCATCGTTTTCCGCGGCCGGTTGGGTGTGGGGAGGGGCCCTTGCCTGCGCGGCTTCGTCAGGGCGTGCCGGTTCTGGGGGAGTGTTGCAGACCCTCACGGCCCCCTCTGGGACGCCGCCCGACGTGTGGCAGGCGGCGCCGGGCGACGGCCTCGCCGAGACACCTCCTGACCTGGATCTCCGGAGGGGCGGGGCGGGTGGTCGTTCAGATGGCGTCCAGCGCCAGCCCCTTCGTCTTGGGGCCGAGGAGCCCCACGTTGAGGCACAGCAGCACCATGAGTGCGGCGGAGCCGGCGAACACCGCGGTCGCGCCGAGGTCTTCGAGGACACTCAGTGCGATGAACGGCAGGATCACGGAGACCAGCCGCGACAGTGAGTAGGCGATACCGATGGCGCTGCTGCGCAGGTTCGTGGGGAAGATTTCGGCCTGGTAGACGTGGAACGCGTTGGAGAAGACGTTGCTGCAGAGTGTCAGCAGGAAGCCGCTTCCCACGATCAGCCAGGCCGCGTCGGCGAACCCGAACAGGACGCCGAAGAAGGCCTGGCCGAGGGCGGCGACGATGATGAGGGTGCGGCGCTCGAACCGCTCGATGAGCGGAATCGACAGAGCGGAACCCAGCGGGTAACCGCAGAAGCTGAGCGCCGCGTACCCGAGCGAGGCGGTCGTCGAGTGGCCCTTGGCGGCGAGGACGACGGGGGCCAGAGAGCCGAAACCGTAGTAGCCGACGGTCTGCAGGACCTGGAAGATCCACCACATGACGGTGCGGCGGAGGTAGGGCGGCTGGAACATCCGGCGCAGTGGAACCCGCACGGTGGGGACCGCATCGGTCTCGGTCTCGGCTGCGGCCTGTCGTGGCGCGGGGCGCCTACCGGCAGTCCCCGGTTCGTTGACTGTCTCGATGTGCGCGACGACGGCCTCGGCCTCCGCACGCCGCCCCTTGGCCTCCAGCCATCGCGGAGACTCGGGGAGAGTGCGCCGCATCCATTGGATGCAGAAGGCGCCGAACGCGCCCGCCACCAGCAGCCAGCGCCAGCCGGAGACCCCGGCGATCTCGTGCTCGGCCACCAGGCGTGCGCCGAGGAGCGCCGCCAGCGGCACACCGAGGAACCCGACGGTGTAGGCCCAGGCGATGTAGCGTCCGCGCACGGCCGTCGGCAGCAGCTCGGAAAGGTATGTGTCGACGAGCACGAGTTCGGCGCCGAGCCCGAGCCCGGCGAGGAACCGGGCCGCGATGAGCCAGTTCACGTCGGGCGCGGCGGCGCACAGCAGGGAGAACGCGGAATACGTGGCGAGGTTGACCAGGAACATCCGGCGTCGGCCGAAACGGTCGGCGAGGAGTGACATGACGTTGGCGCCGACGAACATCCCCAGGAATCCGGCGGCGATGATCCACGACTTCTGGGTCTGGCTCAGATGCCAGGGCTCGGTGAGCGCGGCGGCGAGTACGCCGCCGAGGAACACCTCGTAGAGGTCGAAGAAGGCACCGATGCCGACGACCGCCGTGAGCCGTCGGTGCCAGGGACCGGGCCGCAGGACCTCGAGGCGGCGGGACACCGGTGAGGGAGAGCCGGCGGTGGAGGGGGTGGTTTGCGTCATGCGCCTGTCAGCTCCTTTCAAATGTCTGCAAGGTACACGCATATGATGCGACGTGACCATGGCCGTGACGTGGTCGGACACCGGACTCGTGGCCGTCGCGACGGGCTGTCCGGCCGGGCGTTCGGCCTGTGCTCGTACTCCGTGGTGTGGCGGTCGTTCGGGGAAGGAGTCCATCTACGAGGTGGGTTCGGGCGGGCGATGTGAAGCGCGGGCGAATGCAGCGCGGGCGAAGGGCCTTGCGGACACGGGAGTTGTCGCCGTGTTGGTGCTGCCGCTCAGCTCGGCGAGCGACCCGGACCAGATGAAGGCCTGGCAGCGGGACCTGGCAGGACGCGAGGGCCGCAGGCGGTGCGACGGGTGACCGCCGGCTGGGTGTGCAGACTGCCACGGGTGAACTCGTCGACTTCGACAGCCCGTTCGCGCAGTGGCAGCCGGCCGACGAGCCGGCCGGCCAGTCGGATCGTCATGTACCGCGTAGTCATTCACCATTGACGGGTATGCACGGCACCAGCGCGAACTGCGTCGAAAGTCAGAGAACAAGCAGGTGTTTCCGATCTCGACCGGATGACCGGCCGTGTGGACGACAACCCGAAGGATCTGCGCGTCGTTCTCGACTCTCCGCTGCCGGAGCGGGAGCATGTCGGCCATGAAAGGTGAGGCTGAAGTGGGGCGACGTAAGATACTGGGTGGTATTGCAATCCTGGGTCTTGGCGCGGCCGCCACGGGTTGCACCATTGGGCAGGGCTCGGCAGAAGCCGGTGCGAGAGAATCCGATCCAGGCAGTCAGTATGTTTTCGGATACGGGTCATTGATTCAAAGGGAATCCCGGCAGGAGACGTGGCCGAAAGCTGGTAAGTCCTTCCCGGTCTCCGTCCAGGGCATCACGCGTGGCTGGTACGACCGGGTCGACACTGCCAGCTGGGGCCCCACGTACTTGGGGGCATTTCCGGACCGGCGTGCGACCTGCAACGGCGTGATCTTCCCCGTGTCGCAAGGTGAATTGAAGGCGTTCGCCGATAGAGAGAAGGGCTACAAGCTGATCCGCATTCCTCCTGGTGACATCGCCATGCTGGACGGAAGATCGGCCCCACCGACCGGAAATTTCTGGTACTTCGGAAGCGCGTCGCGTAGGTACGTCAGTCAGGAATTCCCCATTGTTCAGTCGTATGTCGATGTATGCGTGAGCGGATGCCTGGAGGTTGAGAGTGAGTTTCCTGCGTCCCGTGCAGCGAAGTTCACGCAGAGATTCTTCACCGCCACGACCGACTGGAAGACTCCTTGGATCAATGACCGCATTTATCCATGGAGACCCTTTGTTCATGTTCCGCAAGCCAACAGGATCGACAGTCTGATCCGGGATCAGCTCGGCGAGGACATGTTCCGCTCCATCTCCCTTCCCGGTGCCGGGACCTGAGCGCTGTTGTGTAAACGATCTAGGGATGTCGGTTGGTCGGCCGGCGGGGGAGCGGGCTGCACCAGCGTTTTCAACTCAGGCCGGCGGGCGAAGAATGGCGCGTCCGGGTCCGCCGGACCACCTACTGGGCGCTCAGCCGGGACCGGCTGAGCGGCCTCGCGGCGGCGGTTACGGACCGCGGGTGGCGGATGCCGCGGGAGACGGGCTTCTTCCAGCCGCTGCTCGTGGCGCGCGCTGATACTTCCTCGGCCTGGCCGTCTGCCTGATCATCCACCGCCACGTCCAACGCCTTTGTCGGACCTCTAGGACTCTTCCGAGGAAGCATCCTTCGAAGACGCGCCCTTCGGGTACCGGACGAAGAGGATGCCCTGGACCTCGCCGTCCGGTGCGCTGTAGAAGTGCGGGGCGTCGGCCGGCCAGTGGGCGTGGCCGCCAGGTCCGGCCGTCTGCGGCGCGTCCGGCGGCCCGACGACCGCTGTTCCGGAGAGCACCATCAGGCTCTCCGTGGTGTGCGGGACATGCGCGGCCGACTCCTGGGTCGCGCCGTCGGCGATGGTGACGCGGAAGACGTCGGTGGCCGCGCTCTCGTCCTCGTACCGCTCCAGGAGAACCGCGGTGACGGCGCTGCCGGAGACTCCGCCCGCGCCCGCCGCGACGCCGGGCGGTGGGTCGTCGAGGACGGCGCTGACCGGGCGGCCGAGCGCGGTGGTCAGGGCGTAGAGCGTTTCCAAGGTGGGGTTGCGCCGGCCCGTCTCGAGTTCGGAGAGCGTGCCCTTGCCGACGCCTGAGCGGCGCGCGAGCTCCGACAGAGACAGGCCGGCGTCCTGCCGCAGCCGCTTCAGCCTGCGGCCCACCTCGTCGTTCAGACCCATCTGCCCGGTTCCGTCCGTTTCTGCGCCCACCGGCGCTTTGACGTGCCGCCACCTGCGTCCTTAGTGTTCCACAAACAGAACGTTCCGTTTACGGAACACTCGGAACCCGCGATCCCACACCCTTTTCGGAAGTGATGCCCGCATGTCCCCGCTCGCCCGTATACGCGCCACCGCACCGCCCTCGGCCGTGGCGGCGGGGCTCATCGCGGTCACCGTCGGCGTGACCAGTGCCGCTGCCATCGTGTTCACCGCGGCGCGGGCCGCCGGGGCGGACGCGCGCGAGGTGTCCTCGTGGATGCTGGCGCTCGGCGTCGGGATCGCCGTGACCTGCGTGGGCCTGTCGCTGCGGCACAAGGTCCCGATCGTCACCTCCTGGTCGACACCGGGAGCCGCGCTCCTCGCCACGAGCCTGAGCGGGGTGTCCATGGAGAAGGCCGTGGGCGCGTTCGTGTTCAGCGCCGTGCTGATCATGGTGAGCGGTCTCACGGGGTGGTTCGCGCGGATCATGGACCGGATCCCGGTGCCGTTGGCATCGGCGCTGCTCGGCGGTGTGCTGCTCGAGTTCGGGACGGGGCTCTTCTCTCAGATGGGCGGCAGTTTCGCCATCGCGTTCCCGGTGTTCGTGCTGTATCTCCTCGGGCGTCGACTGCTGCCGCGCTACGCGGTCCTCATCGCGCTCGGCGGCGGAGTTGTCGCCTCCGTCCTCACCGGGGGCTGGCATCTGGAACGGGTCCGACTGTCCCTCGCGCAGCCGGTGTTCACGGCTCCCGAGTTCGACTGGAAGGTGCTGATCAGTGTCGGCGTGCCGCTGTTCGTCGTCACCATGGCTTCGCAGAATCTGCCGGGGGTCGCCGTGCTGCGCGGCTCCGGCTACGAGGTGCCCGTCTCGCCGGTCCTGACGTGGACGGGTGCGGTGCAGGCGGTGCTCGCGCCGTTCGGGGCGTTCGGTATCAACCTGGCGGCGATGACCGCCGCGATCTGCGCCGGCGACGGGGCCCACCCCGACCGGCAGCGGCGCTACCTCGCGGCCGTGTGGGCGGGTGTCTTCTACCTGTGTGTCGGCCTGCTCGGCGCGACCGTCGCCTCGCTGCTCACCGCGATGCCGCACGCACTCGTCCTGGCCGTCGCGGGGGTCGGCATGCTCGCCACGATCGAGGCCTCCCTGGCAAGTGCCCTGTCCGACCCCGGATCCAGGGAGGCGGCCGTCGTCACCTTCCTCGCCACGGCCTCAGGCGTGACGCTTCTCGGCATCGGGTCCGCGTTCTGGGGGCTGCTCGCGGGCGTGCTCACCAGCGTCATCGTGTCGGTGGGACGACGGCGAGGGGCCGCCGCGTCCGCGCCGGCCCCGAAGCCGGTCACGGCAGCTTCGCGCACACCTGAGCGAACCTCCGTGTGAACACCGACCACGCCGAGACCGCCGCGCCCTCGTCGGTCATGGCCTCGGCGTGCAGCCGGTCCCTGTCATAGCCCTGCCGGGCCAGCAGCTCCCGGTCCCACCCGGCGATCCGGTCGGCCTCCGCCTCAGGGTGAAACTGCACACCCCAGGCCCGCGCCCCGACCCGGAACGCCTGGTGGGGACAGGCCGCGCTGGACGCCAACCAGGAGGCGCCCGGCGGCAGTTCGGTGATCGCGTCGACGTGCCGTTCGATCGCGGGCGCCGTCGCGCCCAGCCCGTACAGCAGCGGATCGTCGGCGGCTTCGGGGCGCAGCCGGATCTGTGTGCTGCCGAACTCGGGCTGCCCATGATTCGCCCGTACGCTGCCGCCCGCGACCTGTGCGAGCAACTGGCCACCGAGGCAGATGCCGAGCACGGGCGAGCCGTCGTCCAGTGACTGCGCGACGAGCCGGCGCGTGGCCGGGAGCCAGGGCGCGCGCTCGTCGTCGTCCGGCAGGAAGCCGCCGCCGAGCACGAGGAGCGGCCTGCCGTCGAGCGCCTCGGGCAGGGCCTCACCCTCGTAGGGACGCAGCACTTCGAGACCGAGTCCCGCGTCGCGCAGCCAGGCACCGACCCGGCCGGGACCGCCGCTCCTGGTGTTCTGTATGACCACAGCGGTCTGTGGGCCTGGGCCTGGGCCCGGTGCGTGCGAGGGCGTCATTGCCTCAGCTCCCCTGCTCGGCATCTGCGTTAGCCGCGTGATCCCTACGCGTTGATCAAAGCAGCAGATCAGGGCGCGACGCGCGACGTCAACGGTCCGTCGGCCGCCTTGCTCCGAGGGGCAGAGGGTCCGGAACTGCGGGTCGCCGGGGCGAGTCCGTCCCAGGAGGCGAGACGGCGGCCGGGAAGCATATTTGGAAAGGCCCTTGACTAATCCCGGCCCGAAGCCGAAAGAATCAGTCCGCTCAAGTTGCTTTCTGGTGAGTCGTGTTGGCTTCGAGGGGACCCGTTCATGCATGTCACCCGTAGAACCGTGCTGGCCGCGAGCGCGGCCGGCTCCATGGCCGGGACGTTCGCGGCGCCCGCGCCCGGCGCGGCCGCCGCTGACCGCACCGGTCCGGTCGGCCGCCGCACCGTGGACCTGGCCGACGGCTGGTGCTTCGCGCTCGTCAGTCCCGACGGCATCGCCGACCCGACGGGCGCGTACGCCGGCGCCGAGCGCCCCGGCTTCGACGACGCGGACTGGCGTGCGGTCGCCGTCCCGCACGACTGGAGCATCGAGCAGACTCCCACGACGGAGCACAACACGACCAGCGGCACCGGCTTCCTGCCCGGCGGACTCGGCTGGTACCGGAAGAAGTTCACCGTCCCCGCCGCCTACACGGGCAAGCGAATCTCCGTCGAGTTCGACGGCGTCTACATGGACGCGAACGTCTACGTCAACGGCGAGCTCGTCGGCAACCACCCCTACGGCTATACCGGTTTCGCCTACGACATCACCGACCTGCTGCACTCGGACGGCGCCACCGCCAACGTCCTCGCGGTCGAGGTCCGCAACCGGCTGCCCAGCAGCCGCTGGTACTCGGGAAGCGGCATCTACCGCCGCGCCCGCCTGGTGGTCACCGAGCCGGTACACGTCCAGCGCTGGGGCACCTTCGTGACCACGCCCGACCTCGCCGCCGCCCTCGACAAGGGATACGCGACGGTCGACGTCCGCACGGCCGTCGCCAACGAGTCCGGTGGGACCGCGCCGGCCGTCACGGTCGTCTCCACTGTCCGCGACGCCAAGGGGCGACGCGTCGCCCACAGCGAGTCCGTGCTGCGCGACGTGGGCGCGGACCCGGCAACGGCCCATGCCCGACTCACCCTCCACAAGCCGCAGTTGTGGTCCATCGACACGCCCGGCCACCGCTACACCCTCGTCACCGACCTGCGGGTGGACGGCCGCACAGTCGACACGTACCGCACCCGGTTCGGCGTGCGGCACGCGACCTTCGACCCGGAGAACGGCTTCTCGCTCAACGGCACCCACGCCAAGCTCAAGGGCGTCGACCTCCACCACGACCTCGGCGCCCTCGGCGCCGCCGTCCAGCCGGACGCCGTCCGCCGCCAGCTGACCATCATGAAGTCCATGGGCGTGAACGCGCTGCGCACATCCCACAACCCGCCCGCCCCCGAGGTGATCGAGGCCTGCGAGGACCTAGGCATCGTCATGCTCGTGGAGGCCTTCGACTGCTGGCGCACCGGAAAGAACCCATACGACTACGGCCGGTTCTTCGACGCGCACAGTGACGCCGACACCGCCGAAATGGTGCGCGCCGCCCGCAACTCGCCCGCCGTCCTGATGTGGTCGATCGGCAACGAGATACCCGACTCGACCCGGGCCGAAGGCGTGGACATGGCGCGGCGGCTCGTCTCTGACATCAAGGCCCTCGACACGACGCGGCCGATCGTCATCGGCTCCGACAAGTACCGCTCGCTGCCCGCCGCCGGGTCGCCCGCGGACCTGATCCTGGCCGAGCTTGACGGCCTCGGCCTCAACTACAACACCGCCGCGTCCGTCGACGCGCTGCACGCCCGCTACCCGCACCTGTTCCTCTTCGAGTCCGAGTCGTCGTCGGAGACGTCCACCCGTGGCGCGTACCAGGAGCCCGAGCACCTCAACACCGGGGAGAACCACACCCCGGGGCGGCGCGCCACGTCCAGCTACGACAACAACCTCGCCTCGTGGACGATGAGCGGCGAGTACGGCCTGAAGAAGGACCGCGACAGGCGCTTCTTCGCGGGCGAGTTCCTGTGGTCCGGCATCGACTACATCGGCGAGCCGACCCCGTACGACGTGTTCCCCGTGAAGGCGTCGTTCTTCGGTGCGGTCGACACGGCCGGGTTCCCCAAGGACATGTACCACCTCTTCCGCAGCCAGTGGACCGATGAGCCGATGGTGCACCTGCTGCCCATGGACTGGACGACGCACAAGCCCGGCCAGGAGGTGGAGGTGTGGGCGTACGCGAACGTCGCCGAGGTCGAACTCCTCCTCAACGGCCGTTCCCTGGGCGTGCGTTCCTTCGACGCGAAGAAGACCGTCGACGGCCGCGCCTACCTGGAGACCACGGAGGCGACACACGACGACAAGACGGTCACTTCCGGCCCCTACCCCGGCAGTTACACGTCGCCGAACGGCAGCGCAGGCAGGCTGCACCTGTCGTGGAAGGTTCCGTACGCGGCAGGCGAGTTGAAGGCCGTGGCCCGCGCGGGCGGGAAGGTCGTGGCGACGGACGTGCTGCGCACCGCCGGGACACCGCACGGAGTGCGCCTCACCGCCGACCGCAGGTCCGTCGCCGCCGACGGGCGTTCGCTGGTCTTCGTCACGGCCGAGGTCGTCGACGCGCGCGGCGTGCTCGTCCCCGATGCCGAGCACCTCCTCGAATTCGCCGTGAAGGGCGGTGGGCTGGCGGGTCTGGACAACGGGCGGCAGGAGAGCGCCGAGCGGTACCAGGCCAGTACGCGCACCGCCTTCCACGGCCTCGCGCTCGCCATGGTGAGGGTGGGCACCGAGCCGGGCGCATTGACCGTCACGGCCGCTGCCGACGGGCTGCGCACCGGCAAGGTCTCCGTGCGGGTGGCGGGACCGGCGGGCGGGCCCGTCACGTGGGCCGAACCCTTCGCCCCCGACCCCGGCCCTGGAGCATCCAAGTACCCGCTCGCCGACGCGAGTTACTCCGGCGCAACCGGCACTCTCCCCGCCGCGATGCTCGACGGGGACCCCGCGACCCAGTGGTCCAACTCCTTCCAGAAGGCGGCCACCGCCCTGCTGCCTGCCTTCGCCGGCGCCCGGCCCACCGACTGGGTGTCGGTGGCATGGGCGCAGGAGCGCGAGATCGGCCGGGTCGAAGTCTCTTTCACAGTCGACGCGAAACACTCCCTGCCCGCCTCGGTCGACGTGTCGGTCTGGGACGGAAAGGGCTACGTCGCCGTGCATGACGCCGACATCGACTGGGCGACGGCGTCCGGTGAGCCGACCGTCATCACCTTCGACGCGGTACACGGCAGCCGCCTCCGCCTGGACCTGACCAGCGGCAGGCCCGGCGAACCCGCCGGGGCGTTCGGGATCGTCGCGCTCGATGTGACAGCTTCATGAGCGACGCGAACGGCTTCGACCACGCCTGGCTGCCTGACGAGGCGCTGCGTGGCATCGGATCACGACGCGTCGTGATCGAGGGTGACGGCCCGCTCGTCGACACGCTGCGCGCCGAAGTCACGTACATCCACGGCCAGTTCGGCGTATTGCAGGGCGCCGGAGACGTCGTTTTCCGACTCGACGGCGATGCCGACACCGGCCCCGAGGGATTCACTCTGACGCGATCCGGCGGGCGCACCACTGTCACCGCCGCCGCTCCGGCCGGCCTCCTGTACGGTTTCTTCCATGTCGTGCGCCTCGGCGCCGCCGCGTTCACCGACGCCCCCGAGCAGACCCACCGCCCCGCCCTCTCCCGGCGCATGCTCAACCACTGGGACAACATCGACGTACATCCCGTGATGGGCCAGGTCGAGCGCGGTTACGCGGGCGGCTCGCTGTTCTGGGAAGACGGACGGGCACGCGGGGACCGCGACCGGGTCCGCGCGTACGCACGGCTCCTCGCGGCCTGCGGGATCAACGCCGTCTGCGTCAACAACGTCAACGTCCATGGGACCGAGGCCCGACTCCTCACCGACCGCATCGGAGAAGTGGCCACCATCGCGAGAGAGTTGAGGAAGTACGGCGTCCGCACCCACCTCTCCGTCAGCTTCGCCGCGCCCGTCATCCTGGGCGGGCTCGACACCGCCGACCCACTCGCCGACGGTGTACGGGACTGGTGGCGGACGGCAGCCGATCGCGTCTACGCGCACATTCCTGACTTCGGCGGCTTCGTCGTCAAGGCCGACTCCGAAGGACAGCCGGGTCCCTTCGCCTACGGCCGCAGTCACGCCGACGGCGCGAACCTGATCGCCGACGCGCTCGCCCCGCACGGCGGCACCGTCCACTGGCGAGCCTTCGTCTACAACCACACACAGGACTGGCGCGACCGGACCACGGACCGGGCGCGCGCCGCGTACGACCACTTCGCCGCGCTCGACGGGCAGTTCAAGGACAACGCGGTGCTCCAGGTCAAGCACGGACCGATGGACTTCCAGGTCCGCGAACCCGTCTCGCCGGTCATCGGCGCCCTGCCCCGCACCCGGGTCGCGGTCGAGCTGCAGGCCACCCAGGAGTACACCGGGCAGCAGCGCCACGTGTGCGCGCTCGCCCCGATGTGGTCCGGGGTGCTCGGCTTCCGGCCCGAGGGCGAGGACGGCGCCACCATCGGCCAACTCGCGCTCGGTGGCGGCCTGGTGGCCGTATCGAACGCCGGATCCGACCCCTACTGGACCGGGCACCCGCTCGCCCAGTACAACCTGTACGCGTTCGGCCGCCTGGCCTGGCAGCCGGACACCGACCAGGAGCAACTCCTCGATGAATGGATCGAGTTGACGTTCACACCGGAACGCACCGCCGACCCCGAGCGACTGCGCTCCGGCCTGCGTGCGGTACTCCGCGGGTCCTGGACGACGTACGAGAAGTACACCGCGCCGCTGGGCGTAGGCTTCATGGTGCAGCCCGGGCACCACTACGGACCCAGCGTCGACGGGTACGAGTACAGCCCCTGGGGCACCTACCACTTCGCCGACCGCGACGGCCTCGGCGTCGACCGCAGCCGCGCCACCGGCACCGGATATGCGGCCCAGTACGCGAAACCCTGGTCACAGACGTACGAGACGCCCGAGAGCTGCCCCGACGAGCTGCTCCTGTTCTTCCACCACGTCCCGTACGGGCACGTCCTCCAGAGCGGCAAGACAGTGATCCAGCACATCTACGACACCCACTTCGAGGGCGTCGAGGAGGCCGAGGCGGGACAAAGAGAGTGGGCGTCACTGGCCGACCTGGTGGCGCCCGCGCGGCACGCCCGGGTGGCCGAGCTGTACGAGGAGCAGCTGCGCAGCGCCCGTGAGTGGCGCGACCACGTGAACAGCTACTTCCTGCGCAAGTCCGGGATCCCGGACGCGGGCGGGCGCCGCATCCACTAGCGGGTCCTGCGGCGGTCTACTCGAGGCGCAGTACGCACACGCCCAGCGGGTCGAGCGTGAGGGGCTCGCCGGGCGCGTAAGCCTTGCCCGTCAGGAGGTCCGTCGCCGACTCGTGGACCGTCAACTCCGCTTCCGACGAGTTGTGGTTGAGGAGGAAGCGCAGGCGCGTCCCGTCGGGTGCGACGCGGGTCGCCGTCTCCACGCCGGCCATCTCGGCGTACGGACCGACGAGACCGTGCCGGGCGAGCACCTGGCGCACCACCCGGTCCGTACCCGCATCGTCGAGCTGCGTTGCCACATACCAGCCCTCGCCACCGCGCTCCCCGAAACGGTTTCGGGTGACGGCGGGCGTTCCGGCGTAGAAGTCTGTGGTGTAGGTGGCGACGGGCTCGGCGCCCTGCGGCACGACGAGCTCGAAGACCAGCCGGGCCGGTGAGCGCAGGTCGCCGAAGTCGACCGGGTTCGTCACCTCCGCCGGCCGGGAGTCCCACTCGTCGACCCGTACGCCCATCAGCGGCCCGAGCGGGCCTGGCACATCCGTGAGGAAGGCGCGGTCGTGCTCGTCGCCGCGCCCGGACAGGTAGGTCGTCACTACGGTCCCGCCCCGCACCGCCACCGCCTCCAGACGTGCGGGCAGGTCTCCCTTCACCAGGTGCAGCAGGGGTGCGAGGACCACGTCGTACGCCGACAGGTCCGCCGTCACGGGGACGACGTCGACGTCCGCGCCCGCCGTGCGCGCGGCCCGGTAGTAGGAGTGCACGACATCCTGGTAGCGCACCAGCCGCGACGGGCCGTCCGACATCTCCAGCGCCCACCAGCTGTCCCAGTCGAAGAGCAGTGCGGTCCGGGCGGGCGTCCGGGCGCCGAGCGTGACCCCGCCCGCATCGGCCAACTCCCGTCCCAGCGTCGCCACTTCCCGGAAGACGCGGGTGTCGTCACGACCCGCGTGGCCGATGACCGCCCCGTGGTACTTCTCGCACGCCCCGCGCGAGGCCCGCATCTGGAAGTACAGGACCGCGTCCGCGCCGTGCGCCACCGCCTGCCAGCTCGCGAGCCGCAACTCCCCCGGCCTGCGCAGCGGATTGACGTCGCGGCAGGCTGTGGTGGACGGCGTCTGCTCCATCAGCCAGAACGGGGCGCCGCCCCTCAAGCCGCGCATCAGGTCGTGCGCGAGGGCCGGCCAGGTCGGCGGCGCGCCCAGCGGCGGATAGCTGTCCCACGACGCGAAGTCGAGATGCGGCGCCCAGCGGTGATAGTCCAACGGCCGGTACATCCCCATGAAGTTGGTGGTCACGGGGGTGCGCGGACTGTGGGCGCGCACGGCCTCCTTCTCGGCGACGAAGCAGCCGAGCAGCGCGTCCGTGGTGAACCGGTGGTAGTCGAGCGTGATGCCCTGGAACGCGGTGTGGTCCGGGCCGCGCCAGTGCTCGGTGAGGGCGCTGGGCGGCTCGATCTCGGACCAGTCCGTGTAGCGGTGCGACCAGAAGGTCGTCCACCACGCGTCGTTCAGGGCGTCGAGCGAGCCGTACTTCTCGCGCAGCCAGCCACGGAACGCCTCCGCGCACAGATCGCAGTAACAGGCCCCGCCGTACTCGTTGTTGATGTGCCAGGCGAGCAGCGCAGGATGGTCCGCGTACCGCTCTGCGATCCGTCCCGCCAGCGTCGTGGACAGGCGGCGGTACGCCGGCGAGCTCGGACAGAAGTTGTGCCGCTGCCCGTAGCCGTGCCGGCGGCCCTCGAAGTCGGTGCGGTTCACCTCCGGATGGGCCTTCGCGAGCCAGGGCGGCAGCGCGGCCGTGCCGGTGGCCAGGACGATGCGGCGCCCCTCGGCCGCCGCCCGGTCCACGATCCGGTCGAGGACCGTGAAGTCGTAGGTGTCCGGGGCAGGTTGGAGCAGCGACCACGTGAACACGCCCACCGTCAGCGTGTCGATCCCGGCTTTGCCGAACAGGCGGTGGTCAGCGTCCCAGACCTCCTCGGGCCACTGCTCGGGGTTGTAGTCACCGCCGTAGGGGATGGCGGGGGTGGCGGGCACGCCGTTCATACGGTGAAGTCCTCCTGGGTCTCGGCGATGATCGGACGGCTGGTGTGCAGCAGCGACAGGAGCAGCACCGGAGCGAGCAGCAGAGGAAGCGCCTCGGTCCACCACAAGGTGGCCGCGGTCGCGACGACGAGCAGACTGGCCGCGCCGAGTGTCGCCCGGCCGTGCCGCAGCAGGAAGTACCCGGCGAGTCGCGCCGTGTCGACGACCCGGAACGTGAACAGGGACGTAAGCACCAGCGCGTGCGCGCCCCAGAGAAGTGCGCCCACGCCGATGACTTCGAGCAGTACCGCCCACCAGCCGGGCAGTGCGGTCGAGGCGAAGTGGGTGAGGCCGTACGCGATGACGGTCAGCCAGGCGAGCAGCGGAACCCATATCCGCAACGCGGCGGCGGAGTTGAGGCGTAGCCCTCGCAGATAGGCGCGGGCCGGACGCAGTTCCGTCAGGTCGCGGCTGCGGTGGTGCAGGGCGTACAGGGCGGCGGACAGGGCCGGGCCGAGTGGCGCGAGGCACAACGCCGCCAGCGGCAGGTTCGCCGGGTCCGCACCGAGGAACAGGAGCCCGAGCAGGCTGGGCGCCAGCGTGAGCAGCAGCAGGCCCTCGACGGTCAGCAGCGTGTGAATGAGGGCGCAGGCCCGCGACAACGGTCCGTCACCGAAGACGCGGGAGGCGCGCGGCAGGGCCGCCCCGGGGGAGCCGGCCTGTGCGGCGCTCATCCGGAACCCCCGCTCCCGAGGATCCGGCCCTCGTCCCACCAGTCGGGAGTCTCCTCGATCACCGGGCTGAGCTCGACCAGCGTCACCTCGTGCCGTTCGAGCGTAAGACAGACGTCCACCCTGAACTCCTCGATGGGCAGCCGGTGATGGGACCTACCCGGTTCCGCGGCGTCGTGCAGCATGTCGAGCTGGTGCGGGCGTGGTGAGCGCGGGCTGCCCATCCGGCGCCACGCGGTGTACGCGTTGCCGCGCTCCTCGTCGACGCTGGAGCGACGCAGGAAGACCGCGCCGCGCTCGGCGTCGCCGACCGGGACGGACAGCCGCAGCGTGTGCTGGTCTGTCCCGGGCGGCGCCCACGCCAGAACCGTGACCCGCCCGTCGGGGTGCCGGGTGACGAGATGGTCGTCGCCACGGGCCAGCACATCACGGCCCATGCGGGCCATGAACGCGTACAGGTGGTACGTGGGCTTCCTGACCTGGCGGTGCGTCAGGAGCCCGAAGCCGCCGTGGAACAGCGCCGTCGGAACCCCCACCTCCTCGAACATGTCGCTGAACGTCCAGTACGAGAAGGAGTCCACCAGATCCCCGCCGGCCGCCAGGACCGGAGCCAGGTACGCGGCGTGAAAGGCCGTGTCGTGGACCGGGTTGTCCGGGCGGTAGGAGGAGTTGAACTCCGTGATGTGGACCGGAAGGTCGGCCAGCGATGTGCCCTTCAGCTCGCGCCGCGGGGCCCCGAACTGCTCCAGCAGGCGCTGGGCCGGGGCCAGCGTCTGGTACGTGCCGAACGGCACCGGCTGCGCGGGCCCCGAGGTGTACGCGTGGCGTGACACGAAGTCGACCGGCAGATCCCGCCGCTCCACGAACTCCGCGAACCGCCCGAGCCAGCCCTCGTCCGCGCCGGGCGACACGGCGGGCCCGCCGACCTGGAGCGACGCGTCGACGTCCTTCACCGCATGCGCCGTCACCTCGTAAAGGCGGTGGTATGCAGCCTGGTCGGCGCCCTCCCAGAAATCCGGCAGATCCGGCTCGTTCCATACCTCGACGGGCCAGGCGCGCACCTCCTCCAGGCCGTAACGGTCCACGAGGTGGGTCAGTGTCGCGCGCACCAGGTCCGCCCATTCCCGGTGTGAGGAGGGCGGTGTCACGTTCGCCTGCCACCAGAAGACGGTCTGCCCGCCGGACGCCAACTCGCCCGGCATGAAACCGAGTTCGAGGAAGGGGCGGATGCCGAGTGCGAGGCAGGCGTCGACGACCTGATCGACGTAGGTGAACGAATGATGCACCTGCCGGGCGCCCTGCCACTCGTACGGCCGGTACACGCCCATCCCGTCGCTGAACAGCCCGTGCCCGCGGATGTGCCGGAAGCCGATCTCCTTCTGGAGCAGCGCGAGGGAGTCCTGGTAGTCACGGCGCAGGGCGAGTTCGAGGCGGCCCGTGCCGACGCACGCCCGCCACGCCTCGGAGAGGGCGCCCTCCGACTCGGCCGGGACGCGGATCATCCGTTGTCCTTCTTGTACCGCTCGTAGGCCTTGTTGTGCAGATCCACGAGCTGCTGCATGTTCTTGGCCTTCAGCTCGGTGACGTAGTCGTCCCACTCGGACAGTGGCCGCTTGCCGAGCGCGAACTTGAGGGTGTTCTGGTTCATGTGGTCCGTGAGCGGCGTCTCCCAGAGCGAGGCCTGCTCCTGCTCCGCGGACAGCAGCGGGTGGGCCGGGGCGATCGGCGTCTGCTTCCGCGAGGCCATCACGTCCTGGAACTTCTTCTCGTCCGGGCTGAAAGAGGAGGACACCAGCTGCCAGCTGCCGCCGTAGGTGAAGACGCCGTTGAAGAAGCCGTAGTCCTTCTGTAGATCCTTGGGGGCCTTGGGGTCGGAACCCATGAGGCTGATGCCTGGCTTCAGCTTGTACTGACCCCCGGACCCGGTGTACGTGACGCCCTCGACGCCCCACTTGCAGAACGCCTGGCCTTCGTCCGAGTAGAAGAGCCAGTCCGTGAACTGCATCAACGCGACGAAGTTGTCGTTCTTGAGCGCCTTGCTGGAGATCATGAGGCCGTTCTCCAGACGGATGCCGCCGAGCACGACCTCACCGGCCGGGCCGATCGGCACCGGAATCATCTCGATCTTCGCGCCCTTCACCTGCCGCTCCAGGTTGTAGCGGTACTTCTGCACCAGCTCCTGTGGGTTCGCGCTGATCGCGAAGGACTTCTCCGCCAGCAGCTTCTTGACCGCGTTGTCATCGGTCTGGGTGAAGCTCTCCGGGTCCATCAGCTTCTCGGTGACCAGCTTGCGCAGATACTCGATGACCTGCCGGAACTCGTCCGTCGCCCCGGTGAAGACGAACTTCTGCGTCTTCGCGTCGAAGGTGATGTTCTCGTACGTCCAGCCGGCCCGGACGCCGTACGCCTGTCCGAGATAGCTGAGCAGGGCGGCCGCAGGGAAGACGGTGTTGGTGCTCCAGCGGTCGGAGAGGGGGTAGCTGTCGGGGTACTCCGCCTTGATCGCCTTGAGGACGTCGTACACCTCGTCCCACGTCGAGGGCAGGCTCACGCCGATCCTGTCGAGGACGTCGGTGCGGAAGGACAGCGAGTATCCGGACTTGGGCTTCTCGTGGAGCCCGGGCAGCAGGTAGTACTTTCCGTCGGACTGGCGGATGGAGTCCAGCTCGGGCTCGAGCTTCCACCGCTTGACCTTGTCCTGGAAGTTGGGCATCAGGTGCACGTACTCGCTCACCGGCAGGATCGCGCCCGACGAGACGAACGCGACCTCGGAGGGGTGGTACGTCTTGGGGATGAGGAAGGGGGCGTCGCCCGAGCCGATCAGCAGGCTGCGCTTCTTCTCGTAGTCGCTCAGCGGGACGTCGACGGGCTGCAGCGTGATGCCGGTGCGCTTGGTGACCTCCTTCCAGAACAGCCAGCTCTTCTTCGTCGGGTACGTCGGGTTGTTGTTGTGCAGGACGGAGAAGGACAGCGCCTTGGTCGCCTTGAACTGCTCGCCGGCGTTGTACTTCTTCATGGCGCCGTTCTGCTTCTTCGACAGGTCCTTGCTGTCGCCGCCGTCGTCACCGCTGCCGCAGCCGGTGAGTACGGCGAGTCCGGCGAACCCCGCCGCGGCGAGCAGTGACCTTCTCGACAGCCGGCCCGTGTTCGTCACGTGAACTCCCTTGTTCTACAGGTCTGTTGAGGCGTGATTGCGTTCATGTGTGAAGTGGTTGTGCTCAGCCCTTGACCGCGCCGAGCATCACGCCCGAGACGAAGTACCGCTGCACGAAGGGGTAGACGGCGAGGATCGGCAGCGCCGTGAGCACGATGGTCACGGACTGGATGTTCGCGGCGGCCTGGGTGAGCTGGTCGGCCGCGGCCCCCGCGTTGCCGCCCTCGGTGGCGCCCGCGATGAGGTTGCGCAGATAGACGGTGACCGGCATCAGGTCGGCCCTGTCCATGTACAGGAACGCCGAGAACCATGAGTTCCAGAACGACACGGAGTAGAAGAGCACCATGGTCGCGATGACGGCCTTCGACAACGGCAGGACGATCCGCAGCAGAGTCCCGTACGTGCTCAGGCCGTCGATCTGCGCGGCCTCCTCGAGCTCTGCCGGCATGTTCTCGAAGAACGCCTTCATCACCAGGAGGTTGAAGACGCTGATGGCGTTCGGTAGGGCGATCGCCCAGATCGAGTTCTTCAGGCCGAGGCTGGTGATCAGCACGTAGTTGGGGATCAGACCGCCGGAGAAGAACATCGTGAAGACGGCGATGCCGACGAGGAACGTACGCCCGCGCAGGTCCTTCTTCGACAGGACGTACGCGTAGATCGTGGTGAGGGCCATGGCGACAGCGGTGGAGAGCACCGTATAGAGGACGGTGTTCCCGTAGCTGCGCCAGAACGTCCCGTCCTGGAAGACGATCCTGTACGTGGTGAGGTTGAAGCCCTTGGGCCACAGCGTCACTTCGCCCGCCCGGATCTGGTGCTCCCCGCTGAACGAGCGGGCGACGATGTTGATGATCGGGTAGAGCGTGACCACCACGACCAGCGTCAGGATCACGGCGTTGAAGCCTTGGAAGACGCGGTAGCCGCGGGTCGGGCCGGTCACGGTCGTTGCGGTGCGCGGCCGGGTCTGGATGCTTACCACAGGCTCGTCCCCACGGTCTTGCGCGACAGCCGGTTCGCGGATGTGATCAGTACGAGGCCGATGACCGCCTCGAACAGGCCGATGGCGGCGGCATAGCTGAAGGAGTTCGACTCGACTCCGGTGCGGTACAGATAGGTGGAGATGACGTCGGCCGTGGGGTACGTCAGCGGGTTGTAGAGCAGCAGGATCTTCTCGAAGCCGACCACCATGAACGTGCCGATGTTGAGGATCAGCAGCGTGATCATGGTGGGGCGGATGCCGGGGAGCGTCACGTGCCAGGTCTGCTGCCAGCGGTTCGCGCCGTCGATCCGGGCCGCCTCGTACAGGTCCTCGTCGATCGTGCTCAGCGCGGCGAGATAGAGGATCGTGCCCCAGCCGGCCGTCTGCCAGACCTCGGAACCGACGTAGATCGTCCGGAACCAGCCGGGCTCCTGGATGAACCGGACCGGGTCGTGGCCGAACGTCGTGAGCATGTGGTTGATCGGGCCGTCCGACGCCAGCATCTGCACCGTGATGCCCGCGACGATCACGATGGACAGGAAGTGTGGCAAGTACGAGATCGACTGCACGAACCGTTTCAGTGCGGTGCGCCGGACCTCGTTGAGCAGCAGGGCCAGCACGATCGGCACCGGGAAGCAGAACAGCAGCGTCAGCAGGCCCATCCAGAGCGTGTTCCGGAAGACCTGCCAGAACGACGGGTCGCTGAGGAACATCTGCACATAGCGCAGGCCCACCCACTCCTCGCCGAGGATCGAACCGCCCGGCTCGAAGCGCCGGAACGCAATCACGTTGCCGATCATCGGCAGATAGCGGAAGACCAGGAAGAACAGGATCGGCAGCACCGCGAGGGAGTACAGCTGCCAGTCGCGGTGCAGTGATCGGCGCCAGGAACGACGGCCGGACGGAAGCTTCTTGTCGGGCGGCGGGTCGGGCGGGGCGCCGGTGCGGGGCTGGCTGCCCGTCATGGTGGAGGAGCTCATGCAGGGCCTTTCGTCACACGGGCAGGCAGAGGTCATCACAAGGGCGGGGAAAGGGGAAAGAGGTACCGAGAATTTTCGGGAATCTTCCGGTAACGTCGCCGCAACCTAAAGCCGCTCCCGACCCCTGTCAATGGGTGCTGCGTCAACGGGAGTTGGCTCCGTGACCGGCTGTGAGGTGCCTGTGCCCGCCTTCGACC
This sequence comes from Streptomyces sp. CB01635, assembly GCF_002803065.1. Taxonomy (GTDB): domain Bacteria; phylum Actinomycetota; class Actinomycetes; order Streptomycetales; family Streptomycetaceae; genus Streptomyces. Next base: position 138,177 of record NZ_NNBL01000008.1, on the reverse strand, counting down.
TGCCCCTGGACGAACTCCAGCGCCACCGACCCGAGCCCGACGAACCCGCCGACTTCGACGCGTTCTGGCAGGCCACGCTGAAGTCCGCCACCCACCCCGAGCCCTTGATCCGCGTCCGACCCGTCGACAGCGGCCTGCGGCTTGTCGAGAGCTGGGACGTCACCTTCCGCGGCTTCGCCGACGACCCCGTCCGCGCCTGGTACACCCGGCCCGCGGGCGGCGGCGAACTCATGCCCGCAGTCGTCGAGTTCGCGGGCTACGGCCGCGGCCGCGGCCTCCCGCACGAGCGCCTCACCTGGGCGAACGCCGGATACGCCCATCTCCTCATGGACAACCGTGGCCAGGGCGACCAGTACGGCAACGGCGGCGCGACCCCCGACCGGCACGCGGCCGCGCCCGGCGGCCCGGGACCTGCGGTGCGTGGGCTGCTCGACCCGCACGACTACCACTACCGCCGACTGATCACCGACGCGGTGTGTGCCGTCGCAGCGCTGCGAGCCCTGCCCGGCGTCGACCGGGACCGGATCGCCGCGGTGGGCAACAGCCAGGGCGGGGGAGTGGCCCTCGCCGTCGCCGGACTCGTCCCCGATCTCGCCGCGGCCCTGGTCACGGCGCCGCTGCTGTGCGGTATCCGGCGCGGACTCGACCTGACCGACGCAGGGCCCTACGGCGAGATCGCCGCCTACCTCGCCGTACACCGGGGCGCGGAGGATGCCGCGTACCGCACGCTCGGCTACGTCGAGGGCATCTCGTTCGCCCGCCGCGCCCACGCCCCGGCCCACTTCGGAGTCGGCCTGCGCGACCAGGTCTGCCCGCCCAGCGGTGCATACGCGGCGTACCACCGCTACGGCGAACTCACCGGCGCGGACCCCGCCCGGGAGATCCACGCCTACCCGTTCAACGGCCATGAGCACGGCGACGCCGTGCACGTACGTCGCCAAATGACCTGGCTGCGCGGGGTGCTGGGAGCAGGGGGCGCGTAGATTCAGGGCCAGGCGTTCGGCGGGTCGGACAAAAACCCGGCTTGACCGACGCATGGTCGACGGCATGTCCTACGGTTTCCGGAAGACATCCGGAGATCTTTCAGGATGCAGAGGTCGATGGAGGTGGGGAACGTGGCCCGGGTTGGCGGCAGAGGCAAGGCAGCCACGCAGAGCCCGGACGGGCCGGCCAAGGTGACGATCACCGAGATCGCCCGGGAGGCGGGGGTGTCGGTCCCGACCGTCTCGAGGGTCGTCAACGGGCGCTCCGACGTGTCGCCCGCCACCCGGGCGCGGGTCGAGGATCTGCTGCAGCGGCATGGGTACCAGCGGCGCCCGCCTGCGCCCGGCGATCGGGCGGCCCTGCTCGACCTGGTCTTCAACGACCTGGACAGCCCTTGGGCGGTGGAGATCATCCGGGGCGTCGAGGAGGTCGCTCACGAGGCGGGGGTGGGCACGGTGGTCTCCGCGATTCACGACCGGGCGGGCGCGGCCCGGCAGTGGATGACGAATCTGCGGGCCCGCGCGTCGGACGGGGTGATCCTCGTGACCTCGGTTCTCGAACCGGGGCTGCACGACGAACTGCGGCGCCTGGGCGTGCCGTTGGTGGTCGTCGACCCGGCCGGTTCGCCGGCCACCGAGGCGCCGACCGTCGGTGCCACGAACTGGGCGGGCGGGATGGCTGCGACGGAGCACCTGCTGGGGCTCGGGCACCGCCGGATCGGGTTCATCGAGGGCCCGCCCCGGCTGCTGTGCTCGCGTGCCCGGCTCGACGGGTACCGGGCCGCGCTGGACGTGGCCGGTGTGCCGGTGGATGACGCGCTGATCGTGCCCGGCGACTTCTATCACGAGTCCGGATTCACCGGCTGCAACCAGCTGTTGGACCTGGTCGAGCCGCCCACCGCCATCTTCGCCTCCAGTGACCAGATGGCGCTCGGGGCGATCGAGGCGCTGCGCCGGCGCGGGCTGCGGGTGCCGGAGGACATGAGTGTCCTCGGCTTCGACGACCTTCCGGAGGTGCGCTGGTCGGCGCCGCCGCTCACGACGGTCCGTCAACCGCTGGCGGAGATGGGCAAGCTGGCGGCGCGCTTCGTCCTCGACCTGGCCCGGTCCGTCGCACCGGCCTCGTCGCGGGTGGAGCTCGCGACGGAACTGGTGGTCAGGGCCAGTACGGGGGAGCCCCGGCAGGTCTGACGCGCTCGGCATCCATCGGGGGTGTCAACGGCCTTTTTCGTCAAGGCCGTTGACACCCCCTTCGTGTGTCCGTAACTTCCGAGGCCATCCACCGATAGTTTCGGATCCCTTCCGGAAGGTGTGTCATGCCAGCCTCCGTTCCCTGTCCCGCCGCCGCGCTCGGGACGCCGTCAGCGTGCCCGGCCTCGGCATCGCGGTGCTGACGTCCCGCGGCGACTCGGCCTCCGGCTCCAAGGACGGCTCGGGCCGGACTGTCGTCGAGCGGTGGCGCATCCGGACCGCCGAGCCCGTCGGCAGTCGCTTCGTCGGCACCGCGCACTCCACGCCCAACTGCCGGTGACCACCGCCATCCTGTGCTGCTTCGCCCGTGATCCCCGACGACTGGAGGAGGTGGTCGCCCTCGACGGCTGCCTACCGTCCGGCTGCTTCTGGCGGATCCTGCCGCCGATGGCGCGGCCCGCGCTCGGCACAGTCTCCGTGCGCGCGGTCGCCGGCAGCCGGCGCGCCTTCGTGCTGACCATGGCGAGATCCGCGTACGCACAGACGTGCCACCGGGCCGGAGACGTACCGGCCCTGGAACTGCTCGAGTGCCTGCGCTCGCCTTCAGCGCGGTGGCCGAACGGCGGCTGACCGACGGCATCACCAAGGGCGCGACCAAGGGCTGACCGGCTACCGGCCCACCACCGGGCCCACCACAGGTGCGCCGGCGCCGTCGCCCGAACTTCACCTGCTCGTACCGCACTTGAGGAGTCCCATGGCTCAGCCCTGGCAGGACACGACCCTGCCCGCCCACGTCCGGGCGGCGGACCTGCTCGCCCGGATGACGCCCGAGGAGAAGACCGCCCAGCTGTCCAGCGTGTGGCTGGGTGCCGACATCGACACCGACACCGCCGCGGTCGCACCGGGCCAGCACGCGTACGTGGCCCGCAGCGCTGCCCTCGACGCCCTGCTCCCGCACGGCCTCGGACACCTCGCCCGCCCTTTCGGTACCGTCCCCGTGGAGCCGGCCGAGGGCGCCGCCCGGCTCGCCGAACTGCAGTCGCGGATCCGCGCGGGCAACCGGTTCGGCGTGCCCGCCATCGCCCACGAGGAGTGCCTGACCGGATTCTCCGCCTGGCAGGCCACCGTCTTCCCGACCCCGCTGGCCTGGGGCGCCACCTTCGACCCGGCCCTGGTGACCGAGATGGCGCAGGCCATCGGCGCGTCGATGCGCGCGGTCGGTATTCATCAGGGCCTCGCTCCGGTCCTCGACGTCGTACGGGACCCGCGCTGGGGCCGCACCGAGGAGGCGATCGGCGAGGACCCGTACCTCGTCGCCACCATCGGTACCGCGTACGTTCAGGGCTTGGAGGCCGCCGGGATCGTCGCGACCCTCAAGCATTTCGCCGGGTACTCGGCCTCGCGCGGCGCCCGCAACCACGCCCCGGCCTCGCTCGGACCGCGCGAGCTCGCGGACGTCATCCTGCCCCCGTTCGAGATGGCGGTGCGCGACGGCGGCGCCCGCTCCGTCATGCCCGCCTACAACGACATCGACGGCCTGGCCGCCCACGCCCACTCCGGGCTGCTCACCCAAGTCCTGCGCGAGGAGTGGGGGTTCACCGGCACGACCGTCGCCGACTACTTCGGCCTCTCGTTCCTGGAGTCCGCCCACAAGATCGCCGACTCGCCCGCGGAGGCCGCCCGGCTCGCTCTTGCTGCCGGGGTCGACGTCGAACTGCCCACCGCCCGATGCCTCACTGCCGCAGACCACCTCCCTGAGGGCCTACTCGACCGGGCGGCATTGCGCGTCCTCACCCAGAAATGCGAGCTGGGCCTCCTCGACCCCGACCACGAACCGGCCGCCGGCGACGCTCCCATCGACCTGAACTCCCCGCACCTGCGTGACCTGGCCCGCAACGCGGCGCAGGAGTCCGTCGTGCTGCTCGCCAACGACTCCGGTGTCCTGCCGCTCGACGACGGCCTCCGCATCGCCGTCGTCGGACCCCTCGCCGACGAACAGGCGGCCATGCTCGGCTGCTACACATTCCCCCGGCACGTCGGCGTCAACCACCCCGAACTGCCCACCGGCATCGACGTACCGACGTTCGCCGAGGCGCTGCGCGCGGAGTTGACCGGGGCCGTGTTCGTCGATGACCCGGCGGCGGCCGATGTGTGCCTGGCCGTCGTCGGTGACCGCTCGGGCCTGTTCGGGCGAGGCTCGTCCGGCGAGGGCTGCGACGCCGAGAATCTTGAACTCCCGTACAAACAAGGGGAGTTGCTGGACAAGGCATTCGCCTCCGGGACGCCGACCGTGATCGTCGTGCTCAGCGGGCGGCCGTACGCCCTGGGCCGCTGGGCGGACCGGACCGCCGCCGTCGTGCAGGCCTTCTTCCCCGGGCAGGAGGGTGGCGGCGCCGTCGCGGGCGTCCTGTCCGGGCGTGTCGAGCCGTCGGGCCGGCTGCCGCTCGGCGTCCCGCGCACCCCCGGCGGCCAGCCCGCCCCCTATCTCGCGCCGCCGCTGGGCCGCCACGGCGACCCCAGTAACGTGGACCCCACCGCTCTCTACCCGTTCGGGCACGGCCTGTCGTACACCACGTTCGCCTGGGACGTCGAGCAGTGCGACGCCCCCGAACTGACCACCGACGGTGAGACCACCCTGCGCCTCACCGTCCGCAACACCGGCCACCGCGCCGGCACCGAGGTCGTCCAGCTCTACCTCCACGACCCGGTCGGCACGGTCGCGCGGCCGGAGATCCGGCTCGTCGGCTACGCCCGGGTCCCGCTCGACGCGGGGGCGTCCGCGGAGATCCACGCAACGTTCCCGGCCGACCTCGCCGCGTACACAGGCGCCGACGGCCGCCGAGTCGTCGAACCCGGAGCCCTCGAACTGCGCGTCGCCGCGTCCAGCGCCCACGTCCACCACACCGTGCCGCTCACCCTCACGGGGCCGGTGCGGGAGGTCGGGCACGAGCGGCGGATGCGGTGCGAGCTGCGCGTGAAGTGACACGCGCGACGCCGCGCGAAGCAAGGTCAACCACCCACCCCCGCCCTTCAGCTGAGGAGCCGCCCCATGCGCACACCCGCACGCCGTACCCGAGCCGCTGTTCTCGCCGCATCCACGGCCCTGCTGCTCGGTCTCGCCGCGGTCCCGGCCGCCCACGCGGACGGCGCCCGGCACCGTGCCGCCACGCTCGACGACCTGGCCCAGCGGACCGGCCGCTACTTCGGCTCGGCCGTCGACAACCCCGAGCTCGACGACACCGCGTACGCCGACCTGCTCGGCAGCGAGTTCGGCGCCACCACCCCCGGCAACGGCATGAAGTGGTACGCCACCGAACCCCGGCGCGGCGTCTTCGACTTCACCGCCGGCGACGAGATCGTGGCGTACGCAAAGGCCCACCATCTGAACGTGCGCGGCCACACCCTGCTGTGGCACAGCCAGCTGCCGAGCTGGCTGACGGACGGCACCTGGACCGCCGACGAACTGCGCTCGATCCTCAAGAACCACATCACGACCGAGGTGAAGCACTACAAGGGCAAGGTCTTCGCCTGGGACGTGGCCAACGAGATCATGAACGAGGACGGAACGTACCGGGAGAACATCTTCTACAAGACGCTCGGCCCCGGCTACATCGCCGACGCCCTGCGCTGGGCGCACGCCGCCGACCCCAAGGTCAAGCTGTACCTCAACGACTACAACGTCGAAGGGCTCGGCGCGAAGTCGGACGCCTACTACACGCTGATCAAGCAGCTCAAGGCGGATCGCGTCCCGATCGACGGCTTCGGCATGCAGGCCCACCTCGCCCTGCAGTACAGCTTCCCGAACGACATGCGGGGCAACATCCAGCGCTTCGCCGACCTGGGCCTCGACGTCGCGATCACCGAACTCGACATCCGGATGATCCTGCCCGCCGACGCTGCCTTGCTGGCCCAACAGGCCGACTGGTACGCCCAGGTCACCGACGCCTGCCTGGCCGTGCGGCGCTGTGTCGGCATCACGCTTTGGGGCTACTCCGACCGGCACTCGTGGATCCCGTCGGTCTTCCCCGGCCAGGGCGCGGCGCTGCCCTGGGACGAGAACCTCCAGCGCAAGCCCGCGTACGACGCGATCGCCGGCGCGCTCGCGGCCGCCGCGAGGTCGGCGGCCGGACGCTGACCGCCGGCTGACGACCGGGGCGCTTACCCCGAAGGCCCCATAGGCCCTCGGGGTAAGCGCGTCGGTCACCCGCGGCCGTGGCTCACGGGATACGAGTGGCCGACCGCGATCTCGTCGATCCTCAGCTGGTGGTAGAAGGGGACGACGGTCGCCGCCGACCAGGTGCTGTCCACCTCCAGCCTGATGTAGCGGGCCGTGGTGTCCAGGTCGATGTAGCGGGTGCTGCGGGCGCTCTCCATGACGCCGGTCTTCACCGGCTCGCCCCAGTGCTCGCCGTCGTCGCTGACGAAGACCTTGTAGTCCTTGATCCGGGCCGAGTCCTCCTTCCTGCCGAACGACTCGCGGTTGTAGGTGGGCGACCACTCGGTCTGGTTCACGGCCAGGTACCGGGCCTTCTTCACGCCCCCGAGATCCAGCGTGACCGAGACGGGCACCTGCGCGTCCGAGTCCCAGTACCGGGTGAGGCCACCGTCGGTGAGGTTCGCCGCCGGGTGGCCGTCCTTCGTCGACGTGGCGGTGGCCCGCACCGTGTGGGACGGGTACAGGCCCTGGCGGTGTCGCTCCGTCTCCACCTTGAACACCGTGTCGTACGGGTCCCAGGTGTTGATGCCCTTGAGCGTCACGCTTCCGTCGCGCTGGTCGAAGGCGATCCGCTTGCCGGTGCGCAGATCGCTGATCCGCTTCACCTTGGTGCCGTTGTCACGAAGGCTGAGGGTGCCGGTGTCGGCGCCGCTCGGCCGCGTCGTGACGTGGATGTACTGGCGTGCCGGGTCCTCCTTGCTCACCGTGGTGTAGCCGTACGCCCCGTCGTTCCAGGCCCCCGGACGCAGCCCGCCGTACAGATAGCCGCCGCCCTCCACGCCGTGCAGCGACTCCCGGATCGGGTCGAGATACGTCGACAGGTAGTCGGTGAACGCCTGCTGCTGGGGCGGGAACGTCCCGTTCACCTGGGCCTGGAGGTCCATCAGGGACTTGTACGACGTCCCCGCGTTGGCCACGTAGCGGCGGATGTTGAGCGCCGTGTCGACCGGACGGTCCTGGCCGTCGTACCACCAGGCGCCGCTCGAGGGCACTTTGTAGCAGGACTCCGTCAGGCGCGGCATGGACGTCCAGTACGCCGCCGGCATGTCGTAGTCGGGCGTCATGCCGGTCTTCTGCTCGTTGGACACGGTGTCCATGATCGGTGTGTCTTCGTTGTTGTTGCTCAGGAGCATGTCCGGGCGCTGCTCACGGATCTGCTCGTAGAGGTGGTGCTGCTCCCAGTACTCGTTGTCGTTGTCGATCCAGAAGCCCTTCAGGTCCGGGTAGTTGTGCATCACTTCGAAGAAGTTGTCGTAGCTGAACTCGCCGAAGCCGGGCCGGGTCGTCAGATCGACGTCCGTGCCCTTGTACGCGGAGTAGGCGGCGGAGTCGAAGGACTCGCGGCCCTGCTCGTCGTGCCACTGCGGATCGTCGGTCATATAGAGGATGACCTTGATGCCCTTGGCCTTGGCCGCCTCGATGAGCTCACCGAGGATGTCGCGCTTCGTCGAGCAGCTGCCGGGGATCTTCGACGGCCAGGGGCGGGCGTAGCCCAGGCGACTGTGGAAGGTGGCCAGGACGATGTAGGAGCCGTGGATCTTCTGCGTCTCCTTGACCCAGTAGTCCGGGTTCCAGCCGCTGTCGTTCACGGCCTTCTGCCACGAGTCGCAGTCGTAGTGGGCGGGCTGTGTGTACATGCCCCAGTGCAGGAAGAGGCCCGCGGTGGAGTTGCGCAGCCAGGTCTGGCGCGGATTGAACATGCCCGGCACCGGGTCCGCCTGCGCGGTGGCGGTCGTGCCGGTGGCCGTGGCCGCGGGGGCGGATGCGGGGGTGAGCAGGAGGGGGCTGAACAGGGCGAGCAGGGCCGCCCACAGGGCCCACAGGCGCCGTGGCCGGCGCGCTGGTCTGCTGGACATGAGGGGTTGTTCCTCCTTCGGGTGCAGCACCGCTCGGGCGCCGGGACAAGGCACGTGCTCTGCAGGCGAGTTGGTGGACCTCCTTGAGGTCAGTCGGGCGGTCAGCAGGCCGGAGGGCGGTACGTCGAGGCGGGCGCCTGGGCCGAGGGTGTGCGGGCCCGAGCGGGTGACCCGGCCGAGCGCCTCGTACGTGGTGAGCGTTGTTTGCGCCAGGGCGTGCCGGACGACGCAGACCAGGCCGTCCGTGGCGGTGCCGTTCACCAGATCGGCACGGGGGTGGCGCATCAGGTCGAGCGGGACGGGGCGTTCGGCGTGGGCGACTATCACCTGGGCGTCGCCGGCGTGCGCCCGGACGAGGGGGTACAGCTCGTCCGGACGACCCGGCTTCACCTCGCCGTCGAGCAGCATGGGGCGCAGCCCCTGCCACTGCCGCAGCCAGAACGTCACGAACTCGCGGCGCTCCGGGGTCAACTCGCCCGGAAAGCTGGACAGTTGTGGCACTGCGTGCAACACGGGCTGGATCTGCCGGGCCGCCGCCTCGGCCGATGTGTCCGGGGCCCATATCAGCGTGTCCGAATGGACGGCGCCGCCGGTCGAGCAGAGCGCCGCGTCGATCGTGCGGATCCGGTTCGCGGTGGCGTCGGCCGGGCAGTCGGTGGCGCGCAGCAGATGCCCGTACGCGCTCATGCCGGGGCCGAGACAGGGCCGGCGCAGTTCGACCAGCGGGCCGCGCGGGCACAGCGCGCTGAGGGTGGCGCTGAGGTCCCCGAGCAGCAGGGCCGTCGCGGGTCCGACCGGGTCGCCGCCGTCGTCCGCGTACACGGTGGCGTCGTCGAGGAAGCCCAGCTTCGGGCCGTCGAGGCCGTGGTCGGCGACGAGGTGGGTGCACGCCTCCAGGATGTGTGTGCGCACCCGAGATTCCCTGGGGGCGAGGACGTGCGCGCCCGGCGCGGTCGGACTGGGGATGCGAGCGTTCGGGGAGAGCCATTGCCACTCGGGGGAGTCCGCGACGCCGGCCGGCGTCCGGGGGCCAGTAGCCGACGGCGTCCCTCAGCGATGTCTCCAGGCGGATCTCCATGGCGTCGCCCTCGAAGGCTGACAGGTCCAACGCCCGTACAACGTCTTTGAGTTCGCGCACGACGGGCTCCATGGGGGCTCCGTCGACGAGCACAGCGACGCGGACCCGGTCGATGAGCGCGTTAATGGCCGCGGGTGGGCGTTCTGCCGTGGTGACCGCGATCGACGTCACGTACGTCCTCCGGGAGGGCGACTGCAGAGACGGGCTGCCAATTCGTGAGCGTTCCCGTGAGCGCTCACGGAGTACCTTGAAGCCGCTGCATGTCCCCGTCAAGACCGGTGCGAGGGATTGCTGGATTCCGCCTTGATCGTTTCAATCGCCGTACGAATGAGGGCCGTTGACAGCAAGGAGTGAGCTGCTCATCATGTCCGTGAGCGCTCACGTGAACCATCCCGCAGCGACGGCGGACGACACTTGGGCAGGCGGAGAGAGGAGCCTTCCCGAGATGCCCACCCCTCGTACGTCCCGGCGCGGGCGTCACGGCGTCACCATCGACGACGTGGCCCGCTCCGCGGGTGTCTCCCGGCAGACCGTCTCCCGCGCCATCAACGACAAGCCGGAGATCGACCCGGACACCCGGGCGCGGATCCTGGAGGTCGCCCAGACACTCGGCTACCGGCCCAACCGGCATGCGCGCGGCATGGCCGGCCCGGCGACGACCATGCTCGGCCTCGTCGTCGCCGATGTGCTCAACCCGTTCTTTCCCGAGGTCGTGGCCGGGGTGATGGAGGCGGCCGACGAGCGCGGCTGGCAGGTTGCCGTGTACAGCACCGGGTCGGCCCTCGAACGCGAGCAGACGGTGGCGGCCACGGTCGCCGACCATGTCGACGCGTGCGTCGGCTACTTCTTCGCCGAGAGTGCCATCGAACGGGTGCGGGGCACCGGAATCCCGCTGGTGCTCCTGGACCATGACACCCGGCCGCCGGCCGCCGGCGGTGTCCGTATCGACTTCGAGTCTGGGATGCGGCAGGCCCTCGGGCACCTCATGGCGGCCGGACACCGGCGCGTGGTCATGCTCGATGACAAGGCTCGTGGAGACGGGGCGGACCCGCACTCCCGGCGCGCCCTGTTCCTCGCCCTGGCCGCCGAACACGGCCTCGATGCCGAGGGGACTCCTGTCGTGTCCGTGGCCAACTCCGTACAGGGCGGCGCCGACGGCATGGACCGCGTGCTCGCCCACCACCCCGGCACCACCGCGGTGCTCGGCTACAACGACCTGATCGCGGTCGGCGCGATGCGCCGCGCGCTGGGCCGGGGCCTGGCCGTACCGGGCGACTGTGCCTTCGTTGGGTGCGACGGCCTGATGCTCGGCGAGCTCATGGACCCGCCGCTCACCACGCTGCACGTCGACAAGCGCCAGGTGGGCCGGGCGGCCGTCGAGCAGGTCGCGGCGCTCGTGCAGGGCCGCGGCCCGCTCGCCGAGCGCGTGATCGTGCCGCGTCTGGTGGTGCGCGAGTCGGCCTGAGCGGCGGCCGTCGATCACGGTGATGGCATTGACGCGGGGACCGACGTGCCTCACTTCTGGTCCCTCCCGGGCCTGTCCGGCGGATCAGGGGCGGTCCAGGACCGAGAAGTTGTCGTCACCCGCCCGGCACCCTCCCAGGTTGAAGGGAACGGACACTCGTCGTAGTCCAGCCCGGTGGAGCCGAGTTGCTGCGAGGACTCCACACCGTTGGGCACGATGCGGTGGCGGATGCCACACCCGCGTAGCCAATGGTGCAAGTGATCGTGGTCGTAGCCCTTGTCGCCGTGTATTTACCCCGGGCGCCCGCGACGCGGGCCGGCGCGCACGGGCAGTGCGGGCAGCCTCAGGGGCGGGGGAGAGCGGCCAGGTACGCGCGCCAGCTGCCGTATGAGGTGATCTCGTGGGCACCGTCGACGGCCTGTGGCTCGCAGAGGAAGCCGGTGACGAAGCTTCCGTCCGCGAGTTCCACGCTTCCGAGCGCCATCGGGCGGGGCAGCGCGGCGAGGAGCGTACCCAGTCCCTCGGCGGGCAGTTGCCACACCTCGGCCTCGATCGTGCCTCCGCCTTTCCCTCCGCCTTCGCCGTCGCCGACCCGGACCAGTCCCGGCTTCGGCGGCATGGTGTTCAGTGCGTACAGCCGGTAGGCGGGCGCGGTCGTGGTGGTGTGCACCAGTCGCCCGCCCGCGGCGAGCAGTTGACCGTTCAGGGGCTGCCCGGACAGGTGCGCGCCGATCACCGCGAGCCGCAGGGGCGGGGAAGTGAGCAGCCCGGCGATGCGGACGAGCCGCTCGTCCGTGAAGGCCGGGCCGATCAGCATGACACCGAACGGGAGCCCGTTCACGCCGCCTGCGGGCACGGCGACCGCCGCCTGGTCGAAGAGGTTGGTGGAGTTGGTGAAGCGGCCGAGCCGGGCATTGACGCCCAGTGGGTCGGCCTCGACTTCGGCGATGGTCGGGTGGCCCGGTGCGGTCGGCAGGAGCAGTGCGTCCGCGTCGCCCAGGGAGGCCTGGGCCCGGACGCGGAGAGATGCAAGCTTTTGTTGGTCGGCGTAGAGCTGGTGGGCCGGGATGTCCCTGGCCCGGGAGATGATTCCGGCCACGGTCGGGTCGAGGTCCGGCGAGTCCTTGTGCGCGTCGATGAAGGCGCCGACGGCTGTGTAGCGCTCGGCGACGAACGCACCCTCGTACAGCATCGCCGCCGCCTCCGTGAACGGTGCGAGGTCGACAGGCAGGAGCTCGGCGCCCGCGTCGGCGAGCCGCTGCGCCGCCGCTTCGAACGCCTCGGTCCAGCCGGTGTCCAGCCGGCCCAGTTGCCCGAGTTCCGGGACGGCGATCCGCCACGGTCCGGGGCGACGCGCGGCCGGAGCCGACGGTTCCCGCCCGGACGGCGCTGACATGAGGGACAGCGCCTGCTCGGCTTCCGGGAGCGTGCGGCCGAAGACCGTGACGCAGTCGAGCGAGGCACAGGCCGGGACGAGGCCCTCGGTCGGGATCAGTCCGAAGGTCGGCTTGAGACCGACGATGCCGTTGAACGCCGCCGGGACACGGCCCGAGCCCGCGGTGTCCGTGCCGAGCGCGATGTCGGCGATGCCGAGCGCGACAGCGACCGCCGAGCCGGACGAGGAACCGCCGGATACGTGTTCCGGGGCGAGGGCGTTGCGGACCGCGCCGTACGGGCTGCGGGTGCCGACCAGGCCGGTCGCGAACTGGTCGAGGTTCGTGGTGCCGAGGACCACGGCGCCCGCAGCTTTCAGACGGGCCACGGCCGGCGCATCGGTGTCGGGCTCGTAGGCGTAGGCGGGACAGCCGGCGGTGGTCGGCAGTCCGGCCACGTCGATGTTGCCCTTGACCGCGAGCACCGTCCCGGCCAGCGGCAGCCGGTCACCGGCGGCGACCTTCGCGTCGACCGCGGCGGCGTCCGACTCCGTATCGGCCTGCGGGCGCAGGCCGATCCACACCTCGGGCCGGTCCACCTGCGCGATGCGTGTGTAGGCCGCCCGTACCCGTTCCACTGCGGTGATCACGCGGCTGCCTCCACGGTTTCGACGGGAGCGAGGACGACGAGGGCGGTGCCCGCCTCGACCTGGCTGCCCGGCTTGGTCAGGATCTTCGTGACGATACCGTCGGCGGGGGCCGGCACCCGGGACTCCATTTTCATCGCTTCCAGCGCGAGGAGCGGCTGCCCGGCCGACACACGGTCGCCGACCTCGACGTTGACCTGCCAGACGGAGGCGGTGAACTCGGCTTCGACCAGGTGGCCGCCCTCGGGGACACTGACGTCGGTGGGCTGTGGGGCGGCCTCGGTGGCCGCCTGCTCGCGGGTGAACTCGCCGGCCGCTTCCCAGGCGTCGCGCTCCGCGCGGAACGCCGCGCTCTGCCCGGCCCGGAACTCGGCGATCGACTCCGCGTTCTCGGCGAGGAACCGCTGGTACTCGGCGAGTGAGAAGGAACCCTCCTCGACTCTCGGTACGAACCGGCCGGACGTGATGTCCGCGCGCAGTTCCAGGAGTTCCTCCGCCTCGACCGGGTACCACCTGATCCGGTCGAAGAAGCGCAGCAGCCAGGGCCTGCCCGGCTCGAAGGCGCCGCGCTGCTGCCAGCCCGACCACACCTGTGTGGTGCGGCCGACGAACTGGTAGCCGCCCGGGCCCTCCATGCCGTAGACGCACAGGTAGGCGCCGCCGATGCCGACCGAGTTCTCCGCGGTCCAGGTACGGGCCGGGTTGTACTTGGTCGTGACCAGCCGGTGCCGCGGGTCCAGGGGGGTGGCGACGGGTGCGCCCAGGTACACGTCTCCCAGCCCCATCACCAGGTACTCGGCATCGAAGACGGTGCGGTACACGTCCTCCACGGTCTCCAGGCCGTTGACGCGGCGGATGAACTCGATGTTCCAGGGACACCACGGGGCGTCGTCGCGCACGCCCGCCATGTAGCGGGCGATGGCCTCGCGGGTCGCCGGGTCGTCCCAGGACAGCGGCAGGTGGACGATTCGGCTGGGAACCACCAGCTCGTCGGGGGCGGGGAGTTCCTCCTCAACACGCCGGGCGATGTCGAGGAGCTTCTCCTGAGGCAGGACGTCGGGATCTGTCCGGACCTGGAGGGAGCGGATGCCCGGAGTCAGGTCCTCGACGCCGTCGAGCCGCTGCCCGGCCAGCGCCTGCGCGAGTGCGTGGATCCGCATGCGCAGGGCCAGGTCGAGCTGCATCGGTCCGTATTCGATGAGGAGGTTGTCGTCGCCGCTGCGCCGGTAGGTGACCGACGGGCGGGTTTCGGTCCGTGGCAGGCGGGCGAGGATGCCGCCGTCGACGACGGCCTCCCGATCGGCGCGCGGGGCCGCTGCCGGGTTCCGCCGCAGCCCGGCGGCGGCCTCGGTGGTCACCGGGACGAAGCGGACTGTATCGCCCGGACGGAGCTGGCCGAGTTTCCAGCGCTGTCCGGTCACGATCGTCGCCGGGCAGACGAAGCCGCCCAGGGAGGGCCCGTCGGGGCCGAGCAGGACGGGCATGTCGCCGGTGTAGTCGACGGCGCCGACGGAGTACGGGGTGTCGTGGATGTTGGACGGGTGCAGGCCCGCCTCGCCACCGTCCGTGCGCGCCCACCGCGGCCTGGGGCCGACGAGGCGCACACCGGTGCGCGCCGAGTTGAAGTGCACCTTCCAGTCCGCGGCGTAGAAGTCGCGGATGTCGTCGTCGGTGAAGAACTCGGGGGCGGCGTGCGGGCCTTCGACCGCGCCGATGTACCACGCGCCGGCGAAGGCCGGGCGCCGGTCGAGGGCCACGACGGAGGTATCCGGGCGCTGCTCGCCGCCGTGCAGGACGTCGCCCGCGCGCAGGGCGCGGCCGCCGTGTCCGCCGAACCGGCCGAGGGCGAAGGTGGCCGAGCTGCCCAGGAACTCCGGTATGTCCAGGCCGCCGGCGAACAGCACGTAGGTGCGCAGGCCGTGCTCGTCGGGTGACCCGACGGCCAGGGTCTGCCCGGCTTCGACGGTGACCGGTTCCCACTGCGGTACGGCGATGCCGTCGATCGTCACCGGTGCGGGGGCGCCGGTGACGCACACCGTCGTCGGGTGGGTGAAGCGGAGGGACGGGCCCTGCAGGGTGCACTCGAGGCCGGGTGCGCCCTCGGTGTTGCCGAGCGCGGTGTTGCCGAGCCGGAAGGAGAGGTCGTCCATCGGTCCGCACGGGGGGACGCCGACCTGCCAGTGGCCGGTGCGTCCGGGCCAGTCCTGCACGGTGGTCAAGGTGCCGGGAGTGACGATCTCGATGCGCGGCGTCGGGTCGCTGATGGTGGCGAGCGAAGCGGTGGAGTGGGCCGCTTGGCGCACGTCGGCGTCCTGGAGCGCGGCGCGCACCAGGCCGAGGTTGGTCTCGATGCCGTCGAGGCGGGTCGCGGCGAGGGCTGCGTCCAGCCTGTCGAGCGCCTCGGCGCGGTCGCTGCCGTGCGCGACGACCTTGGCGAGCATCGGGTCGTAGGAGGTGGTGACCTCGGTGCCGGTCTCCACCCAGGTGTCGACGCGGACGCCCTCGGGGAAGGCGACGCGGGTCAGCAGGCCCGCGCTCGGCCGGTGGTCGCGGGAGGGGTCCTCGGCGTAGATGCGTGCCTCGACGGCGTGGCCCCTCGGTGTCAAAGGCACGCCGGCGACCGTGGTGTCGCCCTGCGCGAGGCGCAGCATCCACTCCACGAGGTCGACGCCGTAGATCTCCTCGGTGACCGGATGTTCGACCTGGAGGCGGGTGTTGACCTCGAGGAAGTACGCCTCCTCGCGGGCGGCGTCGTACACGAACTCGACCGTGCCGGCGGACCGGTAGTTCACGGACGCGCACAAGTCCCGTGCCGAGGAGGTCAATTGCTTGCGTACCGCGTCCGGGAGATCCGGGGCGGGGGCCTCCTCCAGGACCTTCTGGTTGCGGCGCTGCAGCGAGCAGTCGCGGTCGCCGAGGGTGACGACGCGGCCCTCGCCGTCGCCGAAGACCTGCACCTCGACGTGGCGGGCGCGCTCGACGAGCCGTTCCAGGAAGACGCCGGCGGAGGAGAAGGAGGCGGCGGCCACGCGCTGCACCCGCTCCCAGGCGTCTTCGAGGGCGTCCGCGTCGTGGCACCCCTGCATGCCGATACCGCCGCCCCCGCCGGTCGCCTTGAGCATGACCGGGTAGCCGATTCCCTCGGCCGCCGCGAGGGCGGTGTCCAAGTCGGGCAGCAGCCCGGTGCCCGGGGCGAGCGGCACACCCGCCGCATGAGCGGCGGCGCGCGCGGTGTGCTTGGCGCCGAACAGCTCCAGCTGTACGGGGGTGGGGCCGACGAAGACCAGACCCGCTTCGGCGCAGCTGCGGGCGAAGCCGGCGTCCTCGGACAGGAATCCGTAGCCGGGGTGGACGGCGCCGGCTCCGGTGTCCTTGGCGGCCTTCAGGATCAAAGCGGCGTCGAGGTACGAGTCCTTGGCAGGGGCCGGGCCGAGCCGTACGGCCTCGTCGGCCAGCCGAACGTGCTCGGCGCCGCGGTCCGGGTCGGAGTAGACCGCGACGGTGCGCAGACCGATCCGGCGAGCGGTGCGGATGATGCGCGACGCGATCTCGCCACGGTTGGCGACCAGAAGGGTGTCGAACGTCATGGGTTTCAGCTCTCGTCCGGCTCGGTGATCGTCGTCTGCAGGGCGCTCGGGTGGAATCCGTTGCAGGGGTTGTTGATCTGCGGGCAGTTGGACAGCAGCGCGATGACGTCGGTCTCGGCGCGTAGTACGACTTTGAGGCCCGGGGCCGAGATGCCGTCGACGATGCCGAGGGTGCCGTCCGTCTCGACCGGCACGTTCATGTACCAGTTGATGTTGGAGACCAGATCGCGCTTGTCCAGTCCGTGCTTGCTGCCCTCGGCGAGGAAGTTCTCCACGCAGGCGTGCTGAGACCAGGTGTGGTGTCCGTAGCGGAGGGTGTTGGACTCCTTGGAGCAGGCGCCGCCCACGGTGTCGTGCCGACCGCAGGTGTCCTCGACGACGGTCATCAGCGGGGTGTGCTCGTTGGACAGCAGCAACGAGCCGGTGGTCAGGAAGATGTTGCCCTGGGCCTGGATGGTGTCGGGGGCGCTGTAGCGCACGGAGGTGTCATGGGCGTCGTAGACGAGGAAGTCCGCGGCCTGGTTCCCGTACAGGTCGGTGATGGTCAGCAGCTGACCCGTGCGTACGACGGCGGACCAGGCGGAGCAGGCGGGGACGGTCCGGTCGCAGACGACGTGGCCCGCAGGGGCGGTGGTGACGGTCATGCGATCCCCCTGGCGTTGAGGTGCTCGGCGGTGTTGAGGAAGGCACGGCGGCCCTCCGGCGTGGCGTCCCACAGTGCGTCGCCGGGGGCGGTCGGTGCGGCCCGGTACGCGAGGACCTCAAGCGGTCCGCAGATGTACGCGGGCCGCGGGTCCAGTGGGTGGGGGACGTTGGCGATGAGTACGGTCAGCGGTTGCTCGGCGCGCAGCGTGACGGACGTGCCGGCTCCCGCGGAGCCGGTGAAGCAGGCGGTGCCGTCCTCGCTGACCCGTACGCCCTGGAAGAAGGAGACGGACGGCGGGATGTCCCGCGGGCCGAGGCCGTTCTTGAGGGCGGCGAGTTTGAACAGCTCACGTCCGGCCGGGGTGGCCGATTGGGGAGTTCCGTCCCCGTACCGTTCGGTGTTGCGGACGAGGGCGGAGGTGCCGCTGAGGGCGTCGTGCCGGCCGGAGGCGTCCTCGGTGACGGAGGCGAGAACCCGGCCCTGGTCGGACAGGAGCAGATGTCCCTCGCCGAGGTAGGCGTTCCAGAACACCTTGACCGTGTCGGCCGCGTTCAGCCGCTCCCAGGGGCGGTCGGCGCTGTACAGCAGGACGTGTGCACACGCGTCGCCGGTGAGGTCGGTCAGGCGCAACTCGGTGCCACGGGCCAGGACCTTATGGGTGTAGTTGCCGCCTGCCACGGTCTCGGCCCACACGAGATCCTCGGCGGCGATGCCCTCGGGGGGCGTCGGCCAACTGCTCGCCGGGAGTACGGGCATGGTGTCGCACTGTGTGCCGTCCTGGGCGCGGGCGTGATCGCGGGCACCATAGGCCGACGCTGTCTCTGAAGCTGTCGCCACGGTTGAACCTCCGGCTCGACGCTATTTCTGTCGTGCGACAGAAATTAGGCTCAGGCCAAGTCGGGGCCATTGCCCGGGCATTTCGGCGCGGTAACCGGCATCTCACTTCGGCAGCTCGGCCCGCGGGGATCTCGCGGGCCTGTGCGAGGATCACGGAGTGAGCCCGCCCACCACCAGAAAAGTCGGCCGCCCGCGCGCCCAGGAGCGTCCCGCCAGCGGGCTGGAGCCGCGCGAAGAGGTTCTGGCCGCCGCGGCCGAGCTGTTCACCACGCACGGCTACACCGCGACCTCCACCCGGGCGGTCGCCGAGCGGGCCGGCCTGCGACAGGCGTCGCTCTACCACTACTTCGACGGCAAGGAAGCGATCCTCGCGGCACTGCTCGAAGGGACCGTCCGCCCCTCGCTGGAAATCGCCCGCGACCTGGTGGCCCGTACAGGAACAGCCGCCGAGGCGAGGCTGTGGGCCCTGTGCCACTCCGACGTCACGCTGCTGTGCCGTGGCCCGCACAACCTCGGGGCCCTGTACCTTCAGCCCGAGGTGCAGACGGAACGATTTGGCGTCTTCCACCAGGTACGAACCGAACTGAAGGCGTCCTACGGGGAGTTGCTGTCGGGCACGGAGCCCGGCGCGGCGCTCGGCGTCGAGGAGCTGGCGCTCCGAACAGACCTCCTCTTCGGCCTCACCGAAAGCGTGATCCTCATCCGGCGTGCCGACCCCGCCCGCGACGCGTCGGCCCTCGCAGTGGCGACGGCCGACGCGGCACTGCGGATTGCGGGGGTGCCGCAGCGCTCCCTGGCACGGCTGCGCCGCGAGGGGCAACAGCTCCTCGCGGCGCAGTGATGACGACGCGGCCGGGCGTGTGACCGCTCAGATACGTACGGCCTCGGCCGGCTCCTTGCGTCCAGGACCCTTGGCCGCTGGGGCAACTCCTGCGCGGCTCCGGTACACCGCACCGGCGGCCACTGTGGCGCCGACGAACAGGACGGTGAACCACTGGAAGTACCAGTGGCCCCCTGCCGGGTCGTACACCTGCGCGCGAGGCCAGGACAGATTGACCGTCATGAACAGCCCGTAGACGACCGCGAGCGCGTTGACGGGCAGACCCCAGCGGCCGAGGGAGAACAGTGGCCTGCCCAGCTCGTCACGGTCCCCGGAATCCGTCGTGGGCCACTGGCCCTTGAGCCGGCGGAGCAGCATCGGCGCAGTCACCCCGAGGTACGCGAGATACAGCATCGCGATGCACGTGGTGCCGATGGCCACGAACGCCTCCGGGGAGGCAAGGTTGAGCAGCGCGAGCGCCGCGGCCAGCCCGCCCACCACCAGCGCCGGGACGAAGGGCATGCCCGTGCGCGGCGACACCTTCGCCAGCCGTGCGGAGAAGGGAAGCATCCCGTCGCGCGCCATCGAGAAGAGCATCCGGCTTCCGGCGGTCTGGATGGCGAGCGTGGCCACGGAGACGGCCACCGCCACGTCCGCGAGAAGGACCTTGCCCACCCCGTCGCCCAGACTGCTGGTGAGTACGTAGCTCAACCCCTCGGTGGCGAGGTGGCCGTCGGAGAGGCTGGGTGCTGCGAGGAGACCGCCGAGCAGCAGCAGGCCGCCCAGGGCACCCGCCGTGGCGAGGGCGCTGAGGATGGTGCGGGGAGCGGTGCGACGTGGGTTACGGGTCTCCTCACTCATCTCGCCCGCACTGTCGAAGCCGATGAGGACGTATGCCGCGGTGAACGAGCCCACCAGCAGCGCCGCCACCGTGCCGTCCTGGCCGCCCGTCTTCAGGGCCACTCCGGCACCGCGCTCGACGTGGGTGAACAGCAGTACGACGATGAGGATCGCGCCGATGATCTCGGCGGTGACGCCGATCCGGTTGACGGCCGACATGACGCGGTTGTCGAGCACGTTGACGGCCGTGGTCAGCGCCAGCAGGACGAGAGCCAGAAGGGCGGCGTTGGCCGCCCCGGTCGCTGTGGTGGGCGCCGGGTCGCCGCCGACGAGCTGGAATCCGGACCAGATCGGGGGCAGAACGACCTGCAGTGCGAGTGCCGCGGCGGCGACCACGACCACCTGACCGATCACCATGATCCAGCCTGTGAACCAGCCGAAGGCCGGGCGGCTCAGCCGGGTCGACCACTGGAAGATCGCCCCGGAGATGGGGTAACGGGCGGCGAGTTCGGCGAAGCACGCGGCGACCAGCAGTTGGCCGATGAGCACGGCGGGCCAGGTCCACAGGAACAGCGGCCCGCCGAAGGAGTAGCCCAGGGAGAAGAACTGGAAGACCGTGGTCAGGACGGAGATGAAGGAGAACCCGGCGGCGAAGGACGCGTACCGCCCCATCTGCCGCCGCAGCTCCTGGCGGTAGCCGAAGGTGGCCAGCGTGCCGTCGTCCGTGACGCCGGCCGACGGAGGGGGAGGTGGTGTGGTGGAGTCGGTGGTCACGGTCATGGCGGTCCCCTGTCGCGGAGGCGTGATCCTGCGGAGTTCCTGTCGTGCGACAGAAATTAGGGACCACCCGTTTCTGCCGGGTGTCACCGCCGTGTCCGCTCCGTTAGTGACTCCTCTCCGTGGCGGGATGCCGCTCATAGGCGGGAAGTCGCGTTCTGTCAGGTGCTGTAGGCCGGCATGACGATGGGGGATGTTCCGGGTCCGTCACGCAGGTGCGTGACGGACCCGGAACATCACGCGGTCGAGGGCCGCCCAGGTAGGTGCCCACCTTCCGGCGAGGTGAACAGCACGATGAACGCCGCACGGCCCCGGGCCTCGGACTCGCGGAGCACGAGCCGTTCGGTCCTGATCGGGACAGGTGGCCAGGCGACGGCGCCGAGTTCAGTCATCGCGGGAACCTGTGGCGCGCTCGGAAGAGTGATCCGAAAGGAAGGCGTGGTTGAGGTAGCCCGCTGGGGCTGCCAGAACATGGTGCGCCCTTCGTACTCGTGAACATCTCCTGTGCGCCTGCGTACTGGAGATGGCGCCCTGCCAGGCCGACATGGCGACGAGCGGCGAGGACGCGTGCGCCGGCTCGGGCCGATCGAGCGCCCGGGGCATCCGTGTACCCGCACGTGAAAAGGAGCGAAAGGGCGAGCGCGGCGTTCTCTTGGCCGTCGAGTTCACCGTTGCAGACGGTTCAAGAACCGCTGCAGACGGTTCGGTTCAAGAGAGGACGTGGGACCAGAAGCGAGCCTTGTAGAACTTTGCTCCGGATCGGACCGAATCGGCCCGGCCGGAGAAGCCGACCGTGTCGTTCCACCAGGTCGCCGCGCTGGTGGCGTCGACCCAGAATTCCGTCCCGTCGGGGAGCCTGCTGAAGGACTTCGTGAAGTACCAGTCGTACAGCCTGGCCGGAGCGGCGAAGGACCACGTACCGGTGGCGTTGTTGTATATGAGACGGGTCTTCCATATCCCGTGGTCGGGATTGCCGGCGTCGCCGCCCACGGTGTACAGGATGTCGGAGGAGGCGTAGTCCGGCTGCAGGTCGTGCCCCGTGCCGCTGAAGGCCAGCGTCGACACCTGTGAGAGGCCGGTGATGATGCCGCTGCTGTTCGTCACCAGGCGGTAGGCGCGCAGCTCGTTGTCGCCGATTGCCAGCAGGCATTCGTTGGCGTCGTCCCACAGCACGCCGTGGGCACCGGGGAAACCGGTGCTGATGGTGTCGGCGAACGAGGTCGGCGGCAGGCCGCCGTGACTGGTGGGTACGAAAAGGTTGATGCCGCCGCCAGCCTCGTAGTTGTCGCCGGTGGCCCTCTGCTTGGCGGAGGCGGTGACGATCGCGCCGTGTCCGTCGATCCGCTCGACCGAGTGAGGATTGCCCGGCACGACCGCCGTCCAGACGACTGCCTTGTCACTCTCGCGGACCATGGCGGCGCGTCCACCCGTACTCGCTGTGCCGTTCGCGCAGCACACCAGGACGTCGTCCCAGTTGGCCGTGAGCCGGCGTTTGGCGTCGGCCAGATACTTCCAGGTATCCGTGCTCGGCGCGCTCCAGTACCACTCGGGGGAGCCGTTCCAGTCGGTCGTGCCGTTGCTGAAGCGCTGGATCTGGTTGGCGGCCTGTTCGACGACAACGATCAGGTAGTCCGTGGCGGCGGCCGCTGACCGCACTGTGGCCGCGCCGCTTGCCGCCGTCAGTCCAGTGGTCACCACTGCTCGCAACAGCGATCTCCGCTTCAACTTCCGCCCCTTCGGCCGCCCCGTGAAAGAAGCGATCATCCTCGCACAGGGCAATCGGAGGCAACAGCCTGCGTGGGAAAGGCATTTGGGCAGGAGGTTGCCCGGGGACGCAGTCCCTCGTAGACACGGGTGTGGGTCAGCCGGATGGACGGCCCCCGGCTGGACCTCTCGAAAGGTGCCGGCTCCCACCGACATCGGACCGACAATCTCTGATATGCCACCGACACCATGGCCCGCTCTCCAGCCGCGGGTAGTCGGTGATCGAATCGCCGGTGAACATCAGGGTGCTTCCCGGTCGGACACGGTCTCGGGTTCGGCTACCCGCTGCGCGTCGCGGGCGAGCGGGGACGAGGACGAGGCCATTCCGGCCGCTCGGGGGAGGAGGTCCCCGGGCTGAACGCGGACTGCGGGGCGGATTGGTGACGCGGCCGCAGCCTGCTCCCAGCGGGCGGGCCGGGCGAGTGAAATCGGGCGACGGTGAAGAACAGCCCGCGAACCTCCGAAGCGCTCGTCGAGACCGGGGGCTCAGCGCCAGTCGACCCCGCCCGCGCCCGTGCCCTGAGCCAGTCTTGCCTCGATCTCCTCGCGCACCTTCTGCATCACGGTCACAATCCGCCGCTCGCGCTCCTCGGTGAGCCGTGCCACCGGCACCGAGCAGCTGATCGCGTCGTGCGCCGGCGCTTCGCCGTTCACGCGCAGCGCGAAGCCGAATCCGACGATGCCGGTGACGCCCTCCTCACGGTCGATCGAGTAGCCGCGGGCACGGACCTGT
Organism: Streptomyces sp. CB01635; assembly: GCF_002803065.1. Lineage (GTDB taxonomy): Bacteria > Actinomycetota > Actinomycetes > Streptomycetales > Streptomycetaceae > Streptomyces. Next base: position 115,364 of record NZ_NNBL01000008.1, on the reverse strand, counting down.
GCGAGGTCGGCGACGAGCGCGGCCAGGGTGGTGTGGGTGCGTGGCGTCAGTGCCTCGTACGGCGCGTCGGGCAGCGCCGCGTCCGGGTGTTCGGCCAGTAGCGCCTTGCCGAGTGCGCCCGCGTGAGCGGGAAGCCAGCGCCCCACTCGGCTGATGGTGCGCAGATACTCGTGCGACTCGCGGGTCGCGAGATAGGCGATGTCCATGCCGTCGAGGCGGGCCAGATGGATGGTCTCGCCGAGTTGCTCCGAGGCGTCGTCCAGGTACGGGCGCACCACGCGGACCACGGGGTCCGTGTCCAGATAGGTGGTGCCGGTGAGCAATGTGCGCAGGCCGATTCCGTAGAGCGATCCGGTGGCGTCGGTGCGCACCCAGCCGCGTGCGATCAGGGTCTGCAGCAGCGCGTACATGGAGCTGCGCGGGACGCCCAACTCGGCGGCGAGTTCCTGCAGCCGGGCGGGCCGGTCGCCGCGGTCGGCGAGGAGTTCGAGCAGTTCGACCGTGCGAGCGGCCGACTTCACCTCGCGCACGCCGGACTCGGACGGCCGGGCCACGGGCTCAACAGATTCGGACATGGGTCGATCGTACGTACCGTCCCGACCTGCGTGTCCCCGCCTGCACTTGATGCCGAATCCCTTGCTCGAACCCATTGACGGGGTGGTTTCCCGAGCCTACTGTCCATCCCCATGTGCGAACGTCATCTACATACGGAGACAGCATGGTGACTCGGACCCCCCTCGCCGGCACTGCGGCGCGGCTGCGCGACGGCATGGCCCAGGGCGTGCTGTCGTTCCCGCTCACCAGCTTCCAGGCCGACGGATCGCTCGACCTCGACGGCTTTCGCAGCTATCTCGCCGGGCAACTGGAGACGAACCCCGGCGCGCTCTTTCCGGCCTGCGGCACGGGGGAGTTCAGCGCGCTCGACGAGGACGAGTACGGCCAGGTCGTCGCGACCGCCGTGGAGGTGACGGCGGGCCGCGTCCCGGTCGTGGCCGGTACCGGCTACGGCTACGCCCAGGCACTGCGCTTCGCCCGTATCGCCGAGGACGCCGGAGCCGACGCGCTCCTCGTCCTGCCGCACTACCTCAACAAGGCCCCGCAGGACGGGCTGGTCGAGCAACTCCACCGGATCGCCGACCGCACCCGGCTGCCACTCATCGCCTACCAGCGTGACCACGTGACGTACGACGCGGAGACCGTGCGCCGGATCGCCGCGATCCCCGGCGTCATCGGCCTCAAGGACGGACACAGCGACCTCGACCGGCTCCAGCGCAGCACCCTCGCCGCCCCCGACGGCTTCCTCTTCTTCAACGGCGCCCCGACAGCCGAGCTCCAGGCCCGCGCCTATGCGACGGTCGGCATCCCTGCGTACTCCTCGGCTGTCCACGCCTTCGCCCCGGAGATCGCCAACGCCTTCTTCCAGGCCCTGTCGGCAGGTGACGACAGCCGCGTCGACACGCTGCTCGCCGACTTCTACGTGCCCTTCGTGGAGCTGCGCGACCGGCGGCCCGGGTATGCGGTGTCCCTGGTCAAGGCGGCGGCCCGGCTGCGCGGCCGCCCGGTCGGACCGGTCCGTGCGCCCCTCACCGACCCGACCCCCTCAGACCTCGCCGACCTCGAAACACTGCTCACCACCGGCCTGAACCTCGTTGGAGCCGCCCGATGAACGACCTGACGATCTCCGACGTCCGGCTGACCCCGATCCTCGTCGCCGACCCGCCGCTGCTCAACGCCCAGGGGGTGCACCAGCCGTACACCCCCCGCCTGATCATCGAGGTCACGACAGCGGACGGGATCACCGGCCTCGGCGAGACCTACGGCGACACCAAGTACTTGGAACTGGCCCGCCCGTACGCCGAGAAGCTGGTCGGCCGGTCCGTCGCAGACCTCAACGGCCTGTTCACCCTCGCGGACGAGGTCGCGGTGGCCGAGGAGCGGGTGACGGGCCAGGTGGACGTGGGTGGCCTGCGAGGCGTCCAGACCGCCGACAAGCTGCGGCTGTCCGTCGTCTGCGGCTTCGAGGTCGCCTGCCTGGACGCACTCGGCAAGGCGCAGGGCCTGCCGGTTCACGCCCTGCTCGGCGGCAAGGTGCGCGACACCGTCGAGTACAGCGGCTACCTCTTCTACAAGTGGGGCGAGCACCCGAAGGGCGTCGACTCCGAGGTGGACGACTGGGGCGAGGCCGTCGACCCGGCCGGCATCGTCGACCAGGCACGCAAGTTCACCGAGCGCTACGGCTTCCGCTCCTTCAAGCTCAAGGGCGGCGTATTCGCGCCCGAGCAGGAGATCGCGGCGATACGTGCCCTCGCCGAGGCGTTCCCCGGAAGCCCGCTGCGACTCGATCCCAACGGCGCCTGGTCCGTCGAGACCTCCGTCAAGGTCATCGAGGCGTTGCAGGACGTCCTGGAGTACATGGAGGACCCCACTCTCGGTACGCCCAACATGGCCGCCGTCGCCGCCCGTACCGGCGTGCCGCTCGCCACCAACATGTGTGTGACGACCTTCGACGAGGTCAAGGAGGCGTTCACATGCGACGCCGTCCAGGTCGTCCTGTCCGACCACCATTACTGGGGCGGCCTGCGCAACACCCGCGAACTCGCCGCCATCTGCCGCACCTTCGGCGTCGGAGTGTCGATGCACTCCAACACCCACCTGGGCATCTCGCTCGCCGCGATGACACACGTGGCGTCCACCGTCCCGAACCTGCACCACGCCTGCGACTCGCACTACCCCTGGCAGTCCGAGGACGTGCTGAACGAACGGATCACCTTCACGGACGGCAAGGTGACCGTCTCCGACGCCCCGGGCCTCGGCGTCACCCTCGACCGCGACAGGCTCGCCGTCCTGCACCAGCGCTGGCTTGACGACGACGGCACGATGCGCGAACGCGACGACGCGGCCGCGATGCGCGTCGCCGCCCCGGCCTGGGAAACCCCGGCCTTCCCCCGCTGGTGACACCAACTTCCTGACGGGAGCCGGGAGTTCGCACGTCCCCGACTCCCGGCTCTGGTTGCGGGAGTTGTCCGCCGGGAGTCCCCTTCCCGGCCCCGGCGACTCCCGCCCTGCCGTACCCCGCATTCACGATCGGAGCCGCTCGTGTCCGCAGTACCCCAGAGCGCCGTCAACGGCGCCGTGCAGCACCCCCCGGCCGTCGAGTCCGCCATCAAGAAGATCTTCAAGCGCGTCATACCGCTGTTCTTCATCATGTTCGTCGTGAACTACATGGACCGGGTCAACATCGGCTTCGCCAAGGACGAACTGAGCGCCGACACCGGTCTGTCGGCGGCCGCGTTCGGTGTCGGTGCGGGCATCTTCTTCATCGCTTACGCGATCTTCGAAGTGCCCTCCAACATCCTCATGGAGCGATTCGGTGCGCGGATCTGGCTCACCCGGATCATGATCAGCTGGGGGGTCGTGGCCACCGCCATGGCCTTCGTGAACAGTGCCGAGATGTTCTACGCGCTGCGCTTCCTCCTCGGCGTCGCGGAAGCGGGCTTCTTCCCCGCAGTCATCTACTACTTCTCCCGCTGGCTCCCCGACTCCCACCGCGGCCGCGCCACCTCCATCTTCCTCATGGGCTCCGGCACGGCGACCGTCATCGTGGGCCCGATCTCCGGCGCGCTCATGGAGATGCACGGCCTCCTCGGTCACGCCGGCTGGCAGTGGATGTTCTTCATCGAGGGCCTCTTCTCGGTCGCTCTCGGATTCGTCGTCTACCGCTTCCTGGACAACAGCATCGAGAGCGCCGACTGGCTCACCGACGAGGAGAAGCAGGGCCTCGTAGCCACGATCGACGCCGAACAGGCCGCCCGCGAAAGCAAACGCGGCACCGCGAAGGTCTCCCGCTGGAAGCTCCTCGCCGACCCCCAGATGCTGCTCTTCCTCTGGATCTACTTCGCGATCAACGTCGCCCTGTACGCGGTGACGTTCTGGCTCCCCTCGATCGTCGACGACGTCGGCGACCTCTCCGAGTTCCAGGTCGGCCTCCTCACCTCCGTCCCCTGGCTGTTCGCGATCGCCGCCGTCTGGGTCTCCGGCCGGATCTCCGACCGCATGGGCAAGCGCCGTCCCCTGCTGATCACGCTGCTGCTCATCGGCAGCCTCGGCACACTCCTCGCCGTCTACGTCTCGCCGTGGCTCGGCCTCGGCGCCCTCTGCATCGCCGCGGTCGGCTTCAAGCCCGCTTCTCCCATCTTCTGGACCATTCCGCAGAACTACCTGGACGCCCGCGCCGCTGCCCCGGGCATCGCGCTCATCAACTCCATCGGCAACCTGGGCGGCTTCGTTGCCCCGACCGCCTTCGGCATCCTGGAGACCACGACGGGTTCCACCAAGGGGGGCCTGGTCGGCCTGACCGTGGTCGGAATCCTGGCCGCACTCAGTGTCCTTCTCGTACGAGGCGGTGGCAGGAACGACAGCGTAGGAGGCGGGGCGGTGGACTCGGCAGCCGGCGCCTCGGCGGCGGCCGATCCCAAACCCGCTTCCGCCTGACAGCGAGGCCTGGCCGCCGCATCGCCCCGAAGCCCGACTCTCCGCCTGACCGAGCAGCGCTGCGACGGGTCTCGGGGCCAAGGCAACGCGGCTGCCGCGTCGTCTTGAGGGGCGATGACGGTGACGCGCCCAAGTGGGGTGATGGCGGCTGCCATTGCGGCGATGAGCGAACTGGCGCGCCGATGCACTGCCGCCATTTCTCGTGAACATCCACAAACCAGCGATCGTCGGCTGCTGCCCGAACCGGCAGACAAACGCTGATACTTGAAGTGGACGAAGCCAGCCGCAGCTTGGCCGGCGGCCGACACCTCCGTTCCGGACAAGGGAATGAGCGCGGCGACCACGTGGCCTTCTTGGGCGGCCCTTCGGTCATTCCTGGAATTCCATGCTCTTCACGCCGTAGAACGTGGGCTTCGCGGGGCGGACCTCGGACTGCTCCATGCTGTCGGCGAGCGCGGCGAACGTCTCGCTGTGCCGGACGACCTCGAGGAACGTGCCCAGTGCCTCCTTGTCCTCCCACAGCGCCGACGCGGCGCTGGTGATCAAACTCTTCAGGTGCTCCGACGCGGTCACGGCCTCGGTTGCCACGGGGTGTCCCTCGTGGCCATCGAAGTGGCGGAGGTGCGGGGGAGGGTCTCGAAGGTCGGCACGGTGGTCTCCTCCGGGCAGCACGAGGGAGCCCCCGGCGGTCGCCGGTGGCTGATGCAGGGCGGTGCTCGTTGGTGACTGCGGGTTGCTCGGAAGCTGTGTCACACCCTCGAAGCGCTGGTCAGTGCAGTGGGACATCGGCGACACGCAGGTTCTTCCCATGTCCCCCGCCGTTGACGGCGAGGGCGGCTCGGCAGGCCGCAGACGCCCGCTGTACTCCCTGGGAGCAACAGTGCGACCCGGCTGACGGGGGCGGCGGGCGCGCCGAGGCGGCGACGGCGGCCGCGACGGTGAGCACGAACGACAGGACGCCGACGAGCGTGGCGGCAGCGGCAGTGCGATGATGGATCGTCCAGCAGACCTCCTCGGTCGGCGCGATGGCCTGCCGTGTCTGACGACGTCACGCGGCCGTGCGTTCACGGTGGGCCCCGAAACCCACCGGCCGGAGCGCACGTCGGCGATGCCGGGTGAGGTCGGGCACATGGCCGGTTTCGCCCCCGCGCTTACCGGCCCCCACCACGGGTCCGACAGACGTTGATCCGCGTAGCGCCAGCCTTTCCCCCCACCGCGGGAGGTGTGCCGCATGAGCTCAGGACGGCCGAGTACCACCACACCCGGCAAGACCCGGTTCGACGACATCTACAATCAGCCGGATCCGCGCGCCTACTTCCACAGGCTCGGACCACTGGAGTACGAGATCCCGCACCATGGCCAGGAAGTATTCCGTCGCGCCCGGGCCGACCGGGCAGCCGTCCACGGCACGGACGGCCCCGTCACGGTGCTTGACCTGTGCTGTTCCTACGGCATCAACGCCGCTTTGCTCAATCACGACCTCACGCTCGCCGAGCTGTACGAGCACTACACCGGCCCCGAGGCAGAATCCCTCACCACTGCTGAACTCATCGAGGTGGACAAGGAGTTCTACGTCTCACGGCGCCGTCCGGACGCGACACCGGTCGTCGGACTCGACGCGGCGGACCAGGCCGTCCGATATGCCCTCGACGTCGGCCTGCTCGACGAGGGTTATGGCGAAAACCTGGAGCAGGCTCCGCCCGGACCAGGTCTGCAGCGCGCCGTCGGGCGTTGCGGGCTGATCACGGTCACCGGAGGCATCGGCTACATCACCAGGAGCACCTTCGAGGCGCTTCTGGAGTGTGCCGAGGTCCCGGTCTGGGTGTACGCCTTCGCCCTGCGGACCGTGCTGTATGACCCGGTGGCTGCCGCTCTGAGCGCCTTCGGCCTGGTCACCGAGACGGACCCGGCGCAGACCTATCCGCAGCGCCTGTTCACCGGTCCGGCGGAACAGCGCTACGCCATCGAGCAGGTTCGTCTCGCGGGTCACGACCCGAACGGGCTGGAGACCGCGGGCCGGTACCACACCCAGCTGTACCGGTCCCGACCCCGCACGGTCTGAGGGCCTTCGGCGCCTCCGGCCGGCCGGAGGCGCCGAAGACGATCAATAGCCTCCACGTCTTGACCAGTGATCTCGGATTCACCTGCTCGTGCTGTGACGCCTACCGCCCTGAGCCGCTGATGAACCCACACGGCCGAGCCCCCGGCCCTCGCCGGCGACGGGCGGCCGTGATGGACGACGCACGTGTGTCCATGGCGCGTCGACTACCCGGGGGCTGAAGTCCTGGGCTTGCTGCTCGGGTTCACCGATGGCTTCGGTAGTCCCGGCTGCGTCCAGCTCTCACTCTGGTGGTGTCGCGGGTCAGGTGATGAGGGTGAGGGCAGGGGCATGCGACTCTGCCCCGCGGACCCACTGGTACCAGCCTCGGTGGCTGATGTTGTGGGACGCGTTGCGGTCTGCGTGCTCAGCGAAGCCGCACGACCGGCAGGTGAAGACGGCCTGGGTGGGCCGGTTGGCTTTCTCGACATGGTTGCCGTGCGAGCATTCCCGGCTGGTGTACGCCGGATCGATATGCACCACCGGGACTCCGGCCCGTTTCGCCTTGTAGGCAATAAAAGTGCTGAGCTGGTGGAACGACCAGGAGTACAACGTGGTGCGTTGGGGCTTTTTCAGCCGTGCCCGCTCGCGGATGCCCGTCAGGTCTTCCAGTGGCTACGCCTGGTCGTCGGGCCACTGCTTCATAGCCTCATAGTTGTCGCCGCCTCGTTCCGAGAGGACGATCTTCGCCTCGGCTATGGCACTGTAGTTGCCGATCCACGAGGTGAATTTCCGCTCGGCGCTCGCGAGATCGGGCCACCAGCCCTGCATGACGACAGCGCCCGCGCTCGTGAGGGTGAGCCGGTAGCGCTTCTGGTCGGCCATACCCGCACTCTGTCACGTTCCGCGCGGCGGGTCGACGAGGACCCCCACCACGACGCGGAACCCCCGCCGTAGACCGATGGGGCGGAAGACCAAGTCAACTGGGCGCTGTCTTTGCGAGACTTCGTTACGGGTGCCCCCTTGCCAGTGGCCTTCTTCGCCGTCGTCTTGGCCGCGGTCTTCTCCTTCGGCACGGCGCGGACGGTCGCGTGCTCGCCCTCACCGCGGGACGCCTTGGCCTTCTGCATGGACTCCTGAAGAGCGGCCATGAGGTCGAGGACTGCCGCGGCAGGGGCCTCAGCCTCGGCCGCGTGCGGCGGCTCCATGCCCTTCTGCTTGGCAACGATCAGGTCGGAGATCGCATCGGTGTACTGGTCCGTCGCTGCGTCCTCAGGGAGGTCGTCGCCGGCCATGACGTCCATCACCGCGAGCGCGCGCTTGATCTCGTAAGTGGGGGTGTCGACCGTCGACGGGGCCAGCGTCTCGGAGCAGCGGCTCTCGTGGGGCCACCGCATCGAATGCGGCACTATCGCGGTTCCCCTGATGCGGAGCAGGCCGAGTTGCTCCTGCGCGCGCTACGCGAACCTGGCCACGGCCGCCTTACTGTTTCGCTCGAGGGCCCGCCGAGGGGGCGTGAACGGCTTGACGGCTACCTGGCTGCCGGGTTCGAGGTAGTGGCCCTCGCCGATCCGGATGGGGTCGATGTCGCGGTACGGCACGAAAGAGACGATCTCGATCGCCTTCGCCGTGGGTAGGAGCAGGTCGGCGAGGTCCTCGTCAGCGATCGCGATGATCGTGTTGATCAGGATCGTGACCAGGCCAAAGCCGATGGCGCCGGACCGGACAGCGTGCGGCATGAGGGACCTCCGATACGTGCCCCGGGACCTCCTGCAGGGTCTCAAATTTCGTGTCGGAGTCTCACGGCTGGTGCCGAGAGAATCGGAGTCTCACGGCTGGTGCCGGAGAGAAGTCGGATCCTGCGTGGCGCTGAGACATGCAGGCCGCGCCTGTACCGTGTTCGCGTTCTCGCGCCGACGCTTGGGAAGGCCGAGCGGCCTCGCCGGGAACAGCCGGTCCGGGCGGCGCTGTTGCATCGACCGAGGGACCGGCGTCGCACGGGTGGGAACAAGGTCATCCGCCCCGACAGGATCCGGGCCCCCGGGATCGCGGTACGCCCGCCGCGCGCTCGGACCAAGACGTATTTCTGCAGGAGGAATGTTTCATGACTGACCGGCCCTTGACGCTCATGGCAGTGCACGCCCACCCCGACGACGAGGCCACCGGAACCGGAGGGGTCCTCGCGCGGTATGCGGCGGAAGGCATCCGCACGGTTCTCGTGACGTGTACTGACGGTGGTTGCGGTGACGGACCGGGGGGTGTCAAGCCGGGCGATCCCGGGCACGATCCGGCGGCCGTCGCCCTGATGCGCCGTCAAGAACTTGAGGCGAGCTGTGACGTCCTGAAGGTCAGCGATCTGGAGATGCTGGACTTTGCCGACTCCGGGATGATGGGCTGGCCGAGCAACGACGCCCCCGGATCCTTCTGGCAGACCCCCGTGGAGGAAGGCGCCGCCCGACTCGCGGAACTCATGCGGCACTACCGGCCCGATGTGGTCGTCACCTACGACGAGAACGGCTTCTACGGCCACCCCGACCACATCCAGGCCCACCGCATCACGATGGCGGCGCTGGAGATGACCGCGCTGACACCGAAGGTGTACTGGACGACGATGCCCCGCTCGATGATGCAGCGGTTCGGGGAGACCGTGCGCGAGCTTCACGAGGACATGCCGGAGCCGGATCCTGCGGAGGCCGCCGCGATGGCCGAGATCGGCCTGCCCGACGATGAGATCACCACGTGGGTGGACACCACCGCATTCAGCGGTCAGAAGTTCGATGCGCTGGCCGCGCATGCCAGTCAGGGCGAGAACATATTCTTTCTCAAGATGGGCAAGGAGAGGTTCGGCGAGTTGATGGGCATGGAGACCTTCGTACGTGTCCAGGACGCCACCGGGGCGGCCGTACCCGAGAACGATCTCTTCGCCGGACTGCGTTGATCCGACCGTCCGACCGGGGCCTGGGAAAGGTCATCGGCCGCACGGCGCTATCGAGCGGGTCACACACCCAGAGGCTTGTCCACGCGGGTTCCGCTCCGGCAGCGATGATGAGGCACACGGCGATCAAGAGGCAGAACTTCGGTCTGACCTGGACCGACGCGGACCCCGTTCCCCGCGCTTCCGTGGTCAGCTACAAGGCCAGCGCCGAGCAGCGTCAGACCGAACCCGAGGCGGCCGGGTCCACGTAGGTCCGCATCGTCGAGACGAAGCCCGGGCAGGTCCTCGCCGTGCAGTCCTGACGCTCACCGCGCGGGGCTGGCCCGGGCAGTCGTGTGGCCCGGCGCCCTCACGGAAAAGGGCCGGGCCACAGACCGGCTGTGCATGCAGGCCACCGAGTTGGTGGCCTGCATGCCCGCTTGGTCGATCTGGTCTCTGAGCCGCTGAGCTTTGGCCTTCAGCCGCGCCCGCTGCTCCGTGTCGGTGGCTCGATCAACTGCTTGATCCAGGTCATGGGCCTTACGGCGCATGACCTGGATGCGGCCGCCGGCGTCGCTCGAACCGCCCGTAGTCCCTCCTCCTGGGGCGCCCTGCACAACAATCCGTATCAGCAGGGCAACGCTCAGACGTTCCCGCAGCTTGAGGATGACGGGCTCGCCTCATCAGCACCATCCATCCAATCCCGGAGGCCGATCCCCTCACCGGAGCGGCCTTCCTCTGGAGGGCCTCGCCGCCCGCACCGGAGCGACCCTCACCACGACCCGCTGGGACACTGGCTCCGTCCCTGGTTGCGGCCACCCCCCTTCCCGGCCGCGGCCTCCTCACGGTGGCCGTCCGAGCGCCCCTTTGGCCACGCGCCCCTGATCGCGGCGCTTGGAGACGTATGGGTGTCGCGGTGCCGCGCGATGCTGTCGGATCGTGGACACGGGGTTGCGGGAGCAGCATGGAAGGGAAGGCCTCAACCAGCACGCGTCCTGAGTGGGCTTGCGCTGAGGAGGGAGCTCTCCAGGATGGATGTCCATGAGCCACGCCCGGAGCGGGAGGGGGACGGCGGGGCGGGGCCGACGCCGCCGGGAGGGTTGCTCGATCTGCTCAGCGTGGCTGCGGTCGTTCTGGACGCCAGTGGGCGGATCGTCTTCTGGAGCCCGCAGGCCGATGAGGTGTTCGGGTACACGGCTGAGGAGGCTCTGGGCCAGTACGCGGCGAGGCTGCTGGTCCACGAGGAGCAGCGGGACCTGGTGGTCAGGCTGTTCGCCGAGGTGATGGGGACCGGCGAGAGCTGGGCCGGCGCGTTCCCGATCCGGTACAAGGACGGCAGTACGCGCCTGGTGGAGTTCCGCAACATGCGCCTGGTGGACGACCTCGGCGACATCTACGCCTTGGGCATCGCTGCCGATCAGAGCACCTTGCAGCGGATGGAGACGGACCTGGCCCTGTCGCAGCGCCTGATCTCGCAGGCTCCCATCGGCATCGCCCTGCTGGACACGGACCTGCGCTATGTGCTGGTCAACCCGGAGCTGGAGCGCATCAATGGCCTACCGGCGGCCGATCACTTCGGCCGGCGCCCGCATGACATCCTCACGTCCCTCGACGTCGACTCGCTCGAGTCCGCGATGCGCCGGGCGCTGCTCACCGGCGCTCCCCTGATCGACCAGCACACCGTCGGCCGCACCCGCGCCGATCCGGACCATGATCACGCTTGGTCGGTGTCGCACTACCGGCTCGAAGACGCCAGCGGGCGGGTGATCGGTGTGGCGAACTCGGTCATCGACGTCAGCGAACGCCACCAGGCAGCCGCCGAGGCGGACCGGGCCCGGCGCCGCCTGACCATGATCGCCGACGCGTCCGCCCGTGTAGGCACGACCCTGGAGAGTGAACACATCGCCCAGGAACTGGTGGGGGTAGCGGTGCCGGACCTGGCCGACGTGGCGTCGGTCGATGTCCTTGACGCCGCTCTGGACCTGCGCCGCTCCTCTCCCTCCGAGGGCCCGGAGCTGTTTCACTCGCTTGCCGTGGCCTCGGCTTATGCCACTCCAGCCGCGGGTGCCCTGCAGACCGTCGACCGCGCCCCGTACGGCGCGGAGCGGCTGATCACCCAATGCGTTCACACCGGACAGCCCGTCGTCGTCACCCACGCCGGACAGAAGGACCTGGAGCGCATCGCCCTCGGCACCGACAACGCGGCAATCCTCGCCCAAGCCGGCATGCACTCCTACCTCGCGGTCCCGCTGATCGCCCGCAACGAGGTCCTCGGCGCATTTGCCCTGATGAGGGCCCGCAACCAGCTCCCTTTCGACGAAGACGACGTCCTGCTTGCCATAGAGCTGGCCGCCCGCGCCGGCGTCGCCATCGACAACGCCCGCTTGTACCAGAGCGTCCGCAACACCGCCGAAACCCTCCAGCGAAGCCTCCTGCCCGGCGAACTCCCACAGCCCACCGGCCTGAACGTCGCCTCCCTCTACCAACCCGCACAGGCATACAGCGAGGTCGGAGGCGACTGGTACGACGTCATCCCCCTCGCGGGCGACAAGACCGCTCTGGTGATCGGTGACGTCATGGGCAACGGCATCGACGCCGCCGCCACCATGGGCCGCCTACGCACCGCCACATCTGCGTTCGCCGACCTCGACCTGGCTCCCACCGAGGTCCTGCGGCACCTCGACAAGATCACCTGCGGGGTCGAGCACTACATCGCCACCTGCCTCTACGCCACCTACGACCCGCACACCCACCGGTGTCACATCGCGAACGCCGGACACCTCCCGCCCGTCCTCGCCTCACCCGGACGGCACCCTCAACTCCTCGAGCTGCCCCCTGGGGCACCCCTCGGTGTCGGCGGTGTCCCCTTCCACACCACCGCGTTCGACCTGAACCTCGGCGACCGGCTCGTCCTCTACACCGACGGCCTCGTCGAAACCCGCCACCAACCCATCGACGAGCGCCTGAACGCTCTCCTGCACACTCTGGACGAACCCCGCAGACCACTCGACGAAACCTGCCGGTGGCTCCTTGACGCCCTGCGCGACCCGGACGACCACGACGACGTTGCCCTCCTCATCGCGCAAGCCACATCCGTGGTCTGCCCACCCGACCCCACCTGACCCGAGGCCCCATCCGATGCGCACAGACCGATTCCGTGGCCGTTGACTTCACTGCCTGTGACACGCAGTGGGGGACGGCAGTTCCGTCAGTGCGCAGCTGGTGCTGTGACCGCATAGGTCGCCGGGTTGCGTTCAGGCCGCCTGTGACTCGCAGCGATAGCTGGCCGTTCGCAGCCGTTGATGGCCACTCCCGAGGCAGCATCGAGCGATGAGTTCCGATACGAAGAGAGGTCTTCCTGGGCGGACGTGCTCGTGAGGTGCCAGGAGAGGCGCCACCCAGTCCTCGGATCGTGGGCACGTACGGACTCGACCAAGCTTGATGACCGGCAAGGAGACTCCAGCGTGAGCGACATCGTGGTCCAGAAGATCCTCCGGCCCGAGCGCGCAGTAGCGGGCCCGTGGCTGGAGGTGATCGCCTCGAATCTCGATCACCATCGAGCGACCTTCTTGTGGAAGTGCGAGGGCCTCTCGGATGCACAACTGCGGCTACGTCCTGTGCGGTCGTCGGCGTTGACCCTGCTGGGGCTCATGCGCCATCTGCAGGGGGTTGAGCGTGCCTGGTTCCAGCGGACGTTGGCCGGCACGACGCCTCGCTTCTTTCCCTATCGGACCTACGTCACCGCTGACGGTGGCGAGTGGTTCGACGAGTCGGACGCTACGCCGGCCAGGGACGTCTACGAGGACTACCTGAAGGCCTGCGAGGAGTCGCGGCAGGTATTCGCGAAGGTGACCGCCGACATCGCGTGCATCGTGCCGAACCCGGAATTCGGAGACACCGATGTGCGGTTCGTCCTTGAGCACGTGATCGAGGAGTACGCCCGCCACGTCGGCCATGCGGATCTCCTCCGCGAGGCCATCGATGGCGTCACTGGCGAGTAGCCGACCGCTGCACGCCACGAAGGGTGCCTCAGTCCAGCATGCGACGAATCGTGGCGAGCCTGGGACGGGCACGGGAACTTCGCCGGTCGGGCAAGGAACTCCGTGGACCGGCCGCCGCGTGCGGGTGGGCACGTTCGGTGGAGGTGCCGGTCGGTCGGCAGCGGGGTGCCCAATGCCGTCACCCGCTGGGTCCGTCAGTCCGGCGGCTCCATTGGGTGAGGCCGGCCTGGCTTCGGCTCCGGAGGGTCGGGCTCATCCGGGCTGGGGGGCGCGGGCGGCTCAGGTGGCGGGACGGGTGAGCCGGGCGGCGTCGGGGGATCCGGTGGGCCTGGCGGCTCGACGGGTTTCGGCCCATCGGGTGGTTCACCGGGGTCTGGGGGCTCTGGGCGTGGCCGGGGTTCGGGCGGCGGCACGGGGGCGACGTCGGGGTCGGTTGGTACAGGCACAGTTCCCATGATCACGGCTCCTACCGGGCCAAGGTTGTGTTCGAGTTTCCATGAGGATCACTTTCGCGGCGCCGGCTCGCGGCCTCGCGCACCGCTCCGTCCAGGCCAATCCGGCCGCGGGCGATCAGCGCGAGCCGGTTGCTACCGGCGGCGAACGCAGCAGCGCGCGCCCGCCCAATGCCACTGCTGGTGCCGGTGGTCACCACCGTGCGGCAAGCGCCTGCGTGATGTGTCATACGGTGCGGGTTTCCCTGATCAACGCCGACAAACGGCCGTGGGACCGCGCCGTCGGGGTGGGCTGATCGTAGGGTCGAGAACAGGCAGACGAGGCTCGAGCGAGGGAGGCAGCTGATGACGGTCGTGACGCTGCTCCATGCCGATGGGCCTCCGCTCGTCATGAGCTACTGGCACCCGGTCGCCGGGACCGAGGCGCTTGCCCAGTTCGGCCGCAGTCGGGCGATGGCGCGCAACCACGGAGTGAGCGGCAGGTGCGGTGACCAGTTGCTGGACAACGTGCCCGCCAATAGTGCGGACCGTGGCGGGGCCGGGGCGGTCAGAACGGCGAATCAGACGTTGTTCGCCCGGCTCTGGCCCCGCATGCGGCCCCTTGGCAGCGCGTCCGGGCTGCCGCGGACGCTGAAGAGGCGCGCCTGGACGTTCGCCCTCGCCTTCTCTGCCTCGGCGAGGGACCTTGCGGTGATGTGCGGTGTCATGGATGCGGATGACGTGCTCGACGCCGATACCAGCGCGGAGGGTGAGAACACTGGCAAGCCCGCCCCCGAACGCAGGCCTGTTGCTCTGAAGAAGGCGGGCGTGGGGCCGGCCCGAGCGCTGTTCGCCGACGACAGCCCCACAGGACGTGCAGGCTGCGGCCCGGGCCAAGGCGCCGTTTGCCGCCGTGCCGTCCCGCGGACTCGAGGAGCGGGCCCTGTGCGCGGCCGGCGCCTGGAAGGCCACGTCGGTGTTGCCGAATTCCTCGCCTGTCTCAACGGCGGCGCGCTCGCGGCCCCTGCCCGCTACGCGCCCGAATCCGTTTGGCCGCAGTGCCGTGAGTGAGATGTCCGGCGCCGATTACACGGTCTCTGTCGAGTTCTACGATCTGCTCCAGGCCGAAACCGATCGCCGTTTGGCAAAACGGCGCTTCGCCGAGGCGGCCCGCCACGCCCGGCACGGGATCCTTGATGTCGGAGCGGGTACCGGGATCGTCACCGAGACCCTGCTGACCGCCTCCGCCGCGCCCATCCACGCTGTCGAGCCGGCGGCCCCGATGCGCGCGGCCCTGCTGTCCCGACTGGCTGGTCTGGGCGCTGACCAGCGTGCCCGCGTCACCCTTCACCCGGAGCCCATCGAGAGAGCCGGACTCGAGGAGGTAGCAGACCTGGCCATCGCCTCCAACATCATCGCCTGCCTCGACCCCGCCACCCGACGCTCCACCTGGGAGGCCGTCAGCCGCGCGCTCCTGCCCGGCGGGCTACTGCTCTTCGACCCTCCGCCCACCGAACTGCCGACCGGGCGCGAGAAGGTGGGACGACTCGGGCCGGTCCGGGTGGGCCCGGACCTCTATGGCGCGGACATCACCCGAGAATCCGAAGGGGGGATCGTGCGGATGGTCTTCACCTATCACGTCGAACGAGACGGACGGGTATTGCGCCAGCAGCGGGAGACATTCGAACTGTGGCCGGCCAGCGCTTCTCAGATCGGCGCAGAACTCGAGGCACAGGGCCTGCAAGTCGTGCACGCCCCCAGCCCCGATCTTCTGGCTGCGCGCCGTCCCGCACGTTGAGGAAGACATGTGGGCCCGGCGCCGGCGCACTCGGGTCTGTTGCGAAAGTTGATTCTCTTCACTGATGGTCATGTCTCGTGCAATGTGATTCCGCGTCTGTACCCAGGCGGGAGAGGTTCTTGCGGAAACAGGTGCCTGCGCTTTCCTTGACGACTGCCTTCCCCGGTGCGGCACCGAAGGGCGGCAGACCGGTGAGAGTCAGCCCGGCGAGCGTGAACAGGACGCCGACGAACGGGAGTTCACCTCCTCCCGTGCAGTTCGTCATTCGAAGGGACGTGCTGGACGTGCTCACATGTGAGGGAACGTCGTCGGCTTCGTCTGCAGAGACTGAGCAGCGCTGCTGTGCAGCAGTCTCAGCTGCTCCCGAGCGGGGGGTAGTACTTCGGTGCGGTGGAAGCCGAAGAAGCCCTGCTGCACACCGCGTTGTACGGAACGTACTCGCCGCTGTTGGAAGAAGCCCAGGATCTGTTGAGGGAGCTGGCCGGCCGGGGTTGGCGCATCATCCTTGCCACGTCGGCCGGGGGACCGAGCTGAACGGGCTGCGCTGTGCCATCGGCCCGGACGACTTGATTAGGGGGGTGGCGAGCGCGGACGACGTGGCTCAGGACAAGCTCGCCCCCGATCCGGTTCACCGGGCGCTGGAGCCGGCGGAGACCGATGCTTGTGACGCGGTGTCCGTGGGGGACACGGCCTGGGACATGAAGGCGGACGCCAGGGCAAGGGCCGTGCCGTCGCCGTGCCGTGCGGCCGCATCCCGCGTACCGACCTCGAAGCGGCGGGCGCTGCGGGAGCCTACGACGGTCCTGCGGACCTCCCTGCCGGGCTGGGCGCGAGCGTCCTCGCCCGGATGGAACGCACGTCGTGGTGACGCATGCGCAGTCCTGCCGGAATTGTGTGCGGTGCCCCTGCGACAGGGGGCTGGGCCAGTCGTGCCGTCAGGTCACCGAGCAGGGCGTAGATCTCCACCCCGTCCGCCGGTTGAGCGGTTGGCAGGGCCAAGCCCGTATATCTACCAGAGGAGCGCCGTCAGCAGCGCGATGCCCGCCAGTGTGAACGCGACGTAGTCGCCGAGGTGGCCCGACTGGAGACGGTGGAGGGGCGCGGCCCAGCGCGCCGGTTCGTCCGTGGCGGGCCGGCGCACCGCTGTCCAGGCGAGGGCGAGCGCCAGGGCCGAGGAGAGAAGGCCCAGGGTGACCCCGACTCCCGTCCAGTGGGGTGCGGGTGAGACCGGGGGCGGTGTCGTTCTTGCCGTCCCGAGTACAGCGGCCGTGTATCCGGCGTGATCGGTGAATGCGTCGGCCGCTTGGCCCACGGCCGGCCACAGTTCTGGCACCACCCCCACCGCCAGCGCGCCTGCCATGAGCGCTACGGGTACGGCGAGCATCGTGTCGGGGATGCGCCTCAGCGGGCCGCGTGTCTCCGGCTCCTCGTCCTTGCCTGTCGTGGTCTCCACGTTGCCGGAGGGACGGGGGCCCCAGCCCAGGAAGATCCGCGCGGAGGCACGTAGGACGGCTCCTCCTGTGAGTGCCGAGGCGGCCACGAAGACGGCGGTCGGCCACCACCCTGCGGCCTCCTCGGACACGGCTTTGCCCAGGCCCGTACCGAAGGGCGGCAGCCCGGCGAGAGCCAGCCCGCCCGCCGCGAAAAGCGCGCCGACCAGGGGGAGTTGACGTGCCCGGCCGTGGAGTTCGTGTTCGTCGACGCTGCTGAATCGGTCCAGGAGGATGCCCGCGCAGGCGAAGAGCGCGGCTTTCGCTCCTGCGTGGGCGAGGACGTAGAGGACGGTGCCGCCGAGGCCTTCCGGGCTGAGGACCGAGACGCCGATGAGGAAGAGGCCCGTGTGGGAGACGCTGGAGAACGCGAGCAGCCGCTTCAGGTGGCGTTGCTGCCAGCACATCACGGCACCCACGAGGGCGGTGAGCACGCCGAGGGTGAGCAGGGCGCGGTGCACGTCGGGCCCCGGGATGCCGCCGGGGCCGGCGAACGCGGTCCAGTAGACACGTGCCGTGCCGTAGACGCCGAGCTCTACCATGACTCCCGACAGCAGGATGCAGACGGGCGTCGGGGCGACGGCATGCGCGTCGGGAAGCCAGAAGTGGAACGGGACGGCCGCCGCCTTGACGAGGAGACCGGTGAGGACCAGGACGAAGGCGGCCAGGACCAGCACGTCAGGGCGTCCGTCGTGCGGGTGCGTGTCGAGACGTCCGCCGATCTGCGCGAGGCCGAGCTCACCGGTGCGTGCGTAGAGCAGGACGATGCCGAACAGTGTGGTGTAGCCGCCCAGTGAATTGATGATGCCGAACGTCAACGCGCCCTGAACCGCCCGGGCTTCCTCCACCCGGTAGCCGGTGAGGGCGTAGGCGACGACGCCCATGAGTTCGAAGAAGACGAACGCATTGAAGAGGTCACCGGTGAGGGTGAAGCCGCACATGCCGGCCTGGAACAGCAGGATGAGGGCGGGGAACGAGCCCGCGTGCTGGTGCGGTGGTTCGTCGAAGTACCGCCAGGAGTAGGCGAGTGCGGCAACTACCAGGACGGAGGTGAGAGCGGCGAGTCCGACGCCGACCCGGTCGCCGACGAGCACGATCCCCACGCTCACGCCGTCGCGGGGCCGCCATCCGCCCATCCACTCGACGGCACGTGAGCCCGCCGACGGCGACAGTACGAGGAGGGTGACGGCCCACACGGCGGCACCCGTGGAGAAGACGAAGCCCAGAACCTCGGCGGCGAACCTGGGCAGCCGTCGGCCCGCCGCGACCAGAAGTGCCGCGCCGAGGAGCGGGGTGGCCACGATCAGGGGCAGGAGCTGCGCGGCTGTCACCCTCGGAGCTCCGACAGTTCGTCCGGGTCGACGGTGCCGTGCCGTTTGGCGGTCTGGATGACGAGGGCGAGCAGCAGTGCGGTGACCGTGGCGCCCACGACGACGTCGGTGAGGGCGAGAGCCTGGACGACCGGGTCGACGACGGGGCGGGAGCCAGGGGTGATGTCGGAGAAGACAGGGGCGGTTCCGCCCCGGCGGTAGCCCACGGCGAGCAGCAGCACGTACGTCGAGCTCTGGCACACGGACAGGCAGCCCACCGCGTGGATCAGATTGCGGCTCGTGGCCAGCCCGTAGCAGCCGACGAGGAAGATCCATCCGGCGGCCAGATACGGAAGCACGCTCATGACCGTTTCGCCTCCTCGTCCTGTGACCCCGTCTCGCCCGCCCCGCCGCCCTCGATCTCCAGGGCCTGGTCAAGGAACCGGGCGAGCAGCACGACGATCGCGCTGGCCACCTCCACGCCGATCGCGGCGTTGAGGAGGGGGACGGTGCCGCCGGAGGAGAGGGTGTTGAACGTCCCGTACGGCAGGAAGTTGGCGAGGAACGCCGACCCGGCGAGGAGTCCTGCCGTGCCGAGGAGAACGTACGCGGCCTCGCCCGCGGCGTCCGCGATCGCGTACGCGGCGGCCGGTCTGATGCGCTCGAGTGCCTTGTAGTCGATGGCGATGTAGAGGAGGTGCAGCGCGGTCGCCACGATGACGCCGCCCTGGAAGCCGCCGCCGGGGCTGAGCTGGCCGTGCGCGATGACGTAGAGGCCGATGAGCAGAGTGACGGGCAGGGCGATCAGCGCGTAGCGACGTACGTGTGGATCGACCTGGACCGTCTCGGGCGGTTCGCTGTGCTCGTCGCGGGTTTCGCGGAGCAGGACGACGGTGCCGAGGACGGCGGCGAACAGGATGGACTCCTCGCCAAGGGTGTCGAAGGCACGCTGGTCGAAGTTGACGGAGGAGATGACGTTGGCGGTGTGCCGGGCAAGGGCACTTCGGACCGCGCGCTCGCCGTACGGGTGCGAAGTGCCGCCGAAGCCGGGCAGGTCGAAAGCTGCGCAGGCGAGGAGGACGGCCACGCCGATGCTCCCCACCGTCAACAGCCACAGCCGTGCCTTCCTGCTCACGTGGGCCCCCTCTTCCGCCCGCCGCGACGGCCACGGCCACGCACTTTGCGGACGGCGAGCAGGAGCATCAGCGGCGTCAGCGCGGAGCCGACCGCCAGCTGCGAGAGGGCCACATCCGGAGACTGCAGTACGGTGAACAGGACGGCGAGCGCGAGCCCGAGTAGAGCCAGCACGAGTGCCTGACGGGCCGGGTCCCGGGTGAGGACGGCGGCGGTCGCGGCGGCGACGACGAGCGCGAGGGTCAGGACGACCAGCAGATCAGCCATCATGTGCCTCCCGTGGGAGGGACGACTTGCCCGACACCGCCCGGCCGGAGATCGTGTTTCCAGCAGTCAGCAGCGCCCCGATGACCAGCAGTTTCACGAGGGACCGTTCCGGGCCTGTCGCCACGCAGAGCGGCAGGACGACGAGCGGCGGGGCCGCCGCCGACAGGACCGTCATGGCGCTTGTCACCCGGGCGGTGGGCGGATCGGCCGCCAGTTCGTCGGCGAGCAGACGAGCGTAGACGAGCGTGCCGGCCGGACCCAGGACCGCCAGGACCAGGCCGAGGTCGATGTACGAGGGGCGGGCGTAGCCCTGGGCGAGCAGCAGCATGACCAGGCACACGAGGAGGGTCGCGAGGTTCTGTGCGACGACCCGGCGCCGGAGAGGGCCGGTGGTCGCGCCCCAGAGGGCCGGGGCAACGCCGACTGCCAGCACCACTGCGGCCGCGAGGAGCCAGCCGTTCACTGGGCCGGTCCCAGATCGTGACCAGGGGGCGAGGCAAGGACGATGTGCGGCGTCATGCGGATCCGTTCCGCCCCGTCGCGGCCAGGCGCGCGGCGCGGGCGCCGAAGGCGGCGAGCAGGGAGGCGCACGATCCGACGACCCACTCCAGCAGGTCGACGCGGGAGATCAGGACGAGCCAGAGACCCGTCAACACCGCCCACCAGCCGACCACTTCGGCGGTGGCACGAACCCTCGCAGAGCCCGCGAACGTACGAGCCATCAGCCCACCTCCCGAAAACCGGGTGCCCGGCTGTGAGGCTCTCATGCCGTCGCTTGACGTCGCGTCAACCTCGCCGGTGCCGGTTCGAGCGGTGTGCGCAGTGCGCTGCGGCCGTCCCGCCAGGTCTTCACGAGGTGTCTGCCCGCCGCGAAGGGCTGTGGGCTTCCGGCCGCCAGGTCTGACCGTTCGGCATGTGGTACCTGTCAAGCATGGGAAAGACCGCTCTCATCGTCATCGACATGATCAACTCCTACGATCATGCCGACGCCGAGCTGCTCGTGTCCTCGGCCCGCGACGCGCTGCCGGCCGTCGTCCGGCTGATCAGGAACGCGCGGGAGGAGGACATCCCCGTGATCTACGTCAACGACAACTTCGGTGAGTGGCGCTCCCATCACGGGGAGATCCTCGAGACGGCACTCGCGGGACCACACGCCGACCTCGTCGATCCGATCCGTCCGGACGACGACTCGCTCTTCATCGTGAAAGCCCGGCATTCCATCTTCTTCGAGACGCCCCTCGGCTACCTCCTCAGCCAGCTGGGCGTCGATCGCGTGGTCCTGTGCGGGCAGGTCACAGAGCAGTGCGTGCTCTACTCCGCACTGGACGCGCACATTCGTCATCTGCGGGTGACGGTGGTCCACGACGCCGTCGCTCACATCTACCCTGATCTGGCCGAAGCGGCCCTGCGCCTGATGGAGCGAAACATGTCGGCGGACATCCGCAAGGTCGACGAGGTGTCCTTCTGACATCGCGCCCACTCATCGGACATGGGGGAGACCGGCGAGAAAGGCGCACCGCACAAGGTGGGCGCCATGAGGTCTTCCTGGTGCTCGTCATGTGGCGATGGTGCCGGGCATCATCGAATGCCGTCGCGCACGGACTTCCTACGTGCAGCGGAGTTCTGATCTTCGTGGCCGCTGTCGTCCGGTCCTGCCGCAGCCCGATGGACTGTGCACGCCTGCCATGCGCACTTCACAGGCCGTCGTCGCCCAGAGACTTGATGACACCTTCCTCGCCGGCTACCACCGCACGGAACCAGAACTGCTCAACGTCGAGGGCGAGATGCGAGGCCGAGGCGGGTACATCCCGATGGCAGCACGGGCTGGCGTAAGGCACCCGCGTCGAGTCCGTCGAGTCCGTCGAGCATGCCGAGGGCGTGGCGGCGCTGTCCGTGCAGGAATGACAGGAGCGTCCGGATCTCGGGGTCCGGCGCCGCGTTCACTTGGCGATTTCCCAGATGTGGCCGCCGGGGTCGCGGAAGCTGGCGGTCCGTATTCCCCAGGGCCGGTCCGTGGGGCCATTGAGCAGTGTCACGCCGCGCGCGGCCAGTTCCCAACACATCGCGTCCACATCGTCCACGGGCAGGGTGAGTTGGAGGCGGGAGCCGGCGTCAGCCTGGGCAACGCGAGCTGGTTCGATGAGGTCAGGCGCTGCGGTGGTCTTCAGCAGGTTGATAATGGTGTTGCCGAATTCGAAGACAGCCGAGTTGTCATCGTGACCAGGCCAAAAGAGATCGCTCCGCTCCGGATCGGACGACTGGGCATCAGTACCGGCACCCGACGCAGAAGTTCGACACCCCGCCCCGAATGCCGCCGTCCTCGACATCTTCGCCGGACGCATCCAGTTTATCGCTGCCGACCGGGCCGACACCACGTTCGAGGTCCTGCTTGGGGATGCCTGGAAGGGCGGGACGTGAAGGCGGCGGAGCAGGTCACGGTCGCGTACGCCGACGACGTCCTGCGGATCGAGACCTCGGCGAAGAATCAGGCCTTCGGCGCTTCCGGATCCGTCGAGGTGACCGTCCAGCTGCCCGCCGGCTCCCGCGTCGAGGCGAAGGCGTCGGGCTCGGCGGCGTCGCTTTCGGGAACGCGCATGGCCCGGTCAACCTCGACGAGACCGCGAGCGTGCGCCTCACCATCCCGTTTGATCCAGCACACGTAGGTGCCAGGGATGGAGATCAGGAAAGGCGGCGCCGACCAGCCCAAATCCAAGGGGAAACATGTGGCTGACAGCCGCGCCGTGGAAGTCGCCTCCAGGGTCGGGCTCTGCGCCCGGGAGTGATCTACGAGCTGGTGGGGGCTTCTGGCCATGCAGATCGGGTTCGGCCGTGACAGAGGCAAGGAGGCCGACCGGTCCGGCGCGGTGGGGTCTCTCGGCGAGCAGCCGCTCGGCCGGGTGCTGCTGTGGGCGCTGGTGACGATGGCGTTGTGGCGTCTGTCCGAGGCCGTGTTCGGACAGACGGTGGCAGGATGCGGAGAAGCGGACTCGCCGTTTGGGCTCTTTGGGATGGGCGGTGCTCTACATGGTGATCTGTATCGGTGTGGTGCAGACAGCGCTGGCCGGTGGTTCCTCCGGCAGTCGCCCCGGCGACGAGACGTCGAAGGAGTACACCGCGAGAGTGCTGGACTGGCCGGGCGGGTACTTGTCGGCGCCTTTGGAGGCGTCCTGGTCATCGTGGGCGTGGTGACACTGGTGCGCAGTCTGATGCGCAAGTTCGAGAAGAATCTCCGGGCGGGGGAGATGAGCCCGGCAGCGCGGCGGGTCGTCGCGGCGGTGACTGGCCTGTTCGTCCTGCTGGCCGCGGTGCGGTTCGACCCCAGCCAGGCCAAGGGCCCGGACGAGACGTTGCGTTCGTTCGCCACCACGCCTGCCGGGCCCGTACTGCTGATGGCCGCGGCGGTGGGCCTCGTACTGTTCGGCCTGTACTCGTTCTGCGAAGCCCACTGGCGCAGAGCCGCTGAGCACGGGACTCCGGCAGAACAGCCGACCGAGGCTGCGGGCTCGGGGACACGGGCCAGTGCGCCCTAGCAAGGGGAACTCGTTCGGTGGCGTGGGCCGTTCGTCTCCTTTCGGGCGGCTACGGCGCGCGATGCGCCGTGTGCGGGCCGGGCGCCGGTGGGTTCACGTCGGCAACCTCGACCTGTGGCAGCGTTCGCTGGGATTCGCCGCGCTCGGGTTCCTGACACTGGTGCCCCTGTTGATCGTCGTGTCCGCGGCGGATCCGGCGAGCGGGCGGGGGTTCGCGAAGTGGCTGGGGGACGGGCTCGGCGTAACGGAGGCCGCCAGGGGGGACATCGAGCGGTTGTTCGCTCTGCCGGGCCAGACATTGCGGACCACGACGGCGTTCGGCCTTGCCGTGCTCGCCGTGTTCGGTCTGTCGTTCGGGGCGGCGGTGCAGAGCGGCTACGAGAAGGTCTGGGATCTGCCCCCGGCCCGCTGGTGGGCCAGGTGGCGGCACGTGGTGTGGCTCGCTGTCCTCATCGGATTCCTCTTCCTGTCTGCGATCACACCGCTGTGGCAGGCGGCTCCGGCCCGCGGGGTGATCACGGCGCTGAGTGGCACTTTGTTCTTCTGGTGGTCCCAGCGGATGCTGCTCGGCGGCCGTGTCTCCTGGGTCGCCTTGTTGCCCGGGGCGGTGACCACCATGGCCGGGCAGCTCGGCCTCCGAGTCTTCTCCCGGCTCGTTTTCTCACCGCTGATCGCATCGAGCGCCGTCACCTACGGCCCGATCGGAACCGTCCTGGTCATCCAGTCCTGGCTGGTCGGCGTCGGCGTCGTCGTGTTCGGTGGCGCGCTGGCCGGTCGTTGCCTTCAAGATGAGCTCCCCCGCGTGGCCCATGCACTGAAACGGCGCAGATGAGGTTCGACCCTTGTGAGGCCGATGCCTCCCAGACCGCCTGTCCGGTGACCAGGCGTAGGTCCTTGCCGTAGCCGAACAGGTGTTGCGGGTCGGCCAGGCGTCTGCTGCGGCGCAGAGCGGCGAGCACGAAGGCCTCGTTCATGCTGTCGGCCACAAAATGGGCCACCTCCGACAGCAGCGCGGGCGAGCCGGAGAGGAACCCGGCGACCACCTTGGCTCCGCTAACGGGATCGGGGGCCGGTCTGCCCTCGGCCACATCGTCCGCGCTCGCCACTCCCGCCATGACGTCGTCGGCATCGATGGCTCTGCGCGGTGCCTTCACCTCGGATCCACCGGCCGAGGCGGCCAGGACGAGCGCCAGCCACGGCGGGCGAGCTCCCTCCGCAGATCCCGGGATCCGTCAAGGCGGGGCAGCCGGTCGAAGTACGCGCCGTAGAGCGCGGTGTGGGCGGCACTGCGTATCTCGTCCCGGTCGCGCTCCGCGTCGAGCAGATTGATCCAGGAGTCCGTTCGAGCTGAGGCCGATCGGTGAACGTGATGTTCGCGCTCACGTTCCGCTCCATCATGTGCAGAGCGGCGCCGGCCAGGTCAGCGTGGGTGTGGGCGACCCGCCCGGCGTAGCAATCGAGCGATGCATCGCGGCAGAGCGAATCTTGCCTGGCCTACCAGTAATGTCGCCGACCTCCGACCCCGTGTCCCAGGGCACCAAGAAGGAAGAAGATGGCGCCGATCGCGACGAGGATGATGCCGATCGTCCACAAGATCGCGATGTTCGCGACGAAGCCGATGATGAGCAAGATAACGCCCAGGATGATCATGGTCACGCCCCTTGGCCGCTTCCGATTCCTCTTCAGGCTGGTCCCGCCCAGTCGGGCTCCGCCGCTGTTCAGGCAGTGAGCAGACGGTTGAAGAACGACCGATAGTGGCGCAGGGCCATGCGCAGGTCTTCGGTGTCCGCCCGCTCGCCCCGGCTCCACTGCTCTTCGAGCTCCTGTTTGCGCTCGGCAAACGTCGCGGCCAGGGTCTGCATGACCTCCGCGACCAACGCGTCAGCGGAATGCACGGCGTCACGCGGATCGTCCACGAACTTGCTCTGGACCTCTTGCCAGCGTGAGCGGAAGCCTTCCTCGTCCTCCGCACTGAGGAGCTGGGTGGCTTCCTCCTCGGCCGGTACGTCCGTTTCCGTCTGCTCGCCCTCGGTCTCGGAGGGTTCGGCCGACGGAACGGCAGTGCTCTCGCCGGGGAAGGTTGGGGCCTCGTTCCGCACTTCTACGGCTTCGTCCTGTGGTCGGTCGGTACGGTCCGGGGTCTGGGCGAGGTCCTCCGTTGACAGTCCGCTCGATCGGTCAGATTTGCCGTCGCTCTGCATGTCTCCTCCGTCCCTGGCCGCGTGGATGGCCGCATCTCACGAGGGTGAGGTCGCTCAGGTACGGGCGTGGCGGGCTTGGCCGCCGCCGTTGGAGAGCAACTCGTCGAACAGGGCGCGGTAGTGCACCATGGCGCCCCGTAGCTGCTCGGTGGTCGCCCTGTGCTCAGTGCTTTGCGCGTCGACTTCATGGGCTGCCCGGTAGTGCTCCAACGTGCGCCCGTGTTCGACCGAGAGATCCTTGAGCTGTTGGTCGAAGTTCTCGGTGGGATAGCCGCGCTCACGCATCAGGGAAGTCACCAGATGGTCCGCATCATGCACCGCGCCCTCGGGCCGGTCCACGAACTCTTGTTGGACATTGGTCCAGTCCCGGCTGTATCGGTCTCGGGCGCCACTGTCCAAGGGCTTGATGTCCAGCGAGTCGTGGTGCTTCTCGCGCGCTCTGAGCTCGCCTTCGCCGGCCCTGCGACTGTCGGCACCCTCGATCGTTCGCTCGTACTCCGGACCGAAACGCTCGCGCAGACGGCGACGGCGCGCAAGCAGAAAGCCCGCCACTGCGATCAGCGCAAGCACCACCACGACGGGGATGATGATCGCCAGAAGTGTCCCGGTCGACATGAGGATGAACCTCCCTCTATGCGCTAATTACGCCCATTTTAGCTTTGTCTCTTAATGTGAGCGATACATGCGG
Organism: Streptomyces sp. CB01635; assembly: GCF_002803065.1. GTDB lineage: Bacteria > Actinomycetota > Actinomycetes > Streptomycetales > Streptomycetaceae > Streptomyces. The sequence goes on along the minus strand of NZ_NNBL01000008.1, from coordinate 89,071 downwards.
TGTCGTCCGTGACACCTCCCGCTAGATGTGTTGTGTCAGGCGGGGTTCAAGCAGCGTCGCGAGGTCGCGAACAGGGCGAACGTTGCCTGATCCGGCACCAGGTGCGGGATCCGGTGCAGAATCAGAGCCGGCGCACGCGTGGCAGCGGTGACGTCCCGTGCCCGTTGCAGCCGGCAGGGCGCCCCAGACAGCGTGAAGGTGACGTCGTCGCCCACGTGGCCGGACTGCAGGCGGAACAGAGGGGCCACCCAGCGCGCGGGCTCGGTGTCCACGGGTCTGCGCAAGGCAGCCCAGGCGCCACCGACAGTCAGGGCCGTCGAGAGGAAGACGTCGCCTGCGTTTTCGTAGCCGAGGTCGGTCAGGGTGGGGACATCCAGGGTGGTGGCGAGTCCGTCAGGTCGGTGACCAGGCCGTGGGTGCGAGCGCAGGTGGTGTCGTGCTCGTGGCCGGGACGGACTGGGGAAGCCTAAATCGGCCGGCCGTCGGGGGCGGAGACGACCTGGATGTTCCCGCCGTGGTGCTGTGCTTGCCGGACCACCACAGGTCGGCGTCATCGGGGGGCCGGGGGCGGCGACGGGGTCGGTTCGGATGACGATGCCGTCGAGGTTGAGGTATGTGTAGCCGGCCGCCGTGCCGCGTTCCGGGGCGGTGGACAGTTCAGCCGCGTGGTCGGCCAGCGCGTTCAGCCCTTCGTGTAGGTGGCGGTAAGCCGTGGGCAGGGAGATGTGGTTGTCGCGGGCGAGCTGGGCCAGCCGGGTCTCGTCCAGGAACCTGCGCAGGACCAACACGCCCTGCTTGAAGGGGCCGAGCGCACGGGTGGCCTTGCGGGTGCCGAGCCGTTCACGGTGTTCGTCCAGCAGCTTCGCGAGGGTCTCGGCGGTGGCCGTGCCGACATCGAGCACGCCGGTGTGGTTGATGCCGGTCAACGCGTGCAGCCCCTCGGTGCCTGGAACCTGTTCATTGCAGACCTGTTCCTCACCGGGGCTTGACGTGTATCTGATGTCGGGTCAGGTTCGACTGATGTCCATGGTCAAGAAGATCCCGGATCTGTCTGACGGGCGACACGAGCCAATACTCTGAGTCCCGTCCACACTATCTGGGAGAGTCGTGACAAGTAGGTTCACTGAGTTGGCCGTCGACTGCCATGATCCGGAGAGGCTCGCGTCCTTCTGGTGCGAGGTCCTGGACTTCAAGGTGATCGACCGGAGCGAGGGCAAGGTCGAGATCGGCTCCTGGGTGCCGTCCGTTGAGGATGTTCGGGCCCGCCAGATGCCGCCCACCCTGCTGTTCATCCAGGTGCCCGAGGGCAAAGCCGTGAAGAACCGGCTTCACCTTGACGTCAGCCCGATCGACGGCAGCACCGAGGACGAGGTGACCAGATTGCTCGGCCTCGGCGCCACCAAGACGGATGTGGGCCAAGGCTCGGAACGGAACTGGGTGGTCATGGCAGACCCCGAGGGCAACGAGTTCGACGTCCTACGCACCCTGGCTCCGCAGAACTAGGCCGCGAGCGGGCACCCACCCCCCCCGTCACACACCGCAACCTCACGTTGCCGAGAAGACCTCTGTCCTCATCGCCATTCCATATGGAGGGCAGCAGTTCCCGGAAGCGCACATGTTGAGGGAAGTCCAGGCCCACAGCTACGACACGCATCGCGTCCTGTATCAGGGCGCGTGCGTCCTCACGCGGCGAGATGAGCAACTCGCAGGCGGACGTTTTCTGATGGCCTGCTTGGCCGTGCTTGGTTCCGACGGAGGCGACCCTTGATGATCAAGGTTGCCGAAGTCGTTGATCACGAACCAGGAGGTCGCGTTTGCATGCCATCGTCCCTGATCGACGTTCTCAAGCGCCGCCGTGGGGACGCCGAACTGCTGCACCAGTCTGCAGAGCTGTCCGAACTTGCCGCGCTGTGCGAGGTGTTGGACCGGCTTGCCGATCCACGACGGGCGTGAGGCCGCCGCTACCGGATGGGGTCGCTGCTCGCCCTGTGGATGCAGAGCGGGCGTTCGCACAGTGGCTACTGCTGCTCCCACTGTTCCTTGGTGATCTCGTACCGCACGCCCCCGTGCTCGGAGCCCTCGATCATCTCCATGTCCGGGGGAGTGGGGATGGTGTCAGCGAGCGTCATTTCGAGCTTCTCCATGATGTTGCGCGAGCCGTGGTTCACGGCCATCGTCTCAGCCCAGACCATGCGCACACCGAGCCCTGCGAACGCCTTGCCCAGCAGAGCCCGCGAGCCTTCGGTGGCATAACCCTTACCCCAAGCCGCCTGCCGCAGCCGGTAGCCGAGTTCGACCTCGTCCAGCGGGCCCTGCGGCTCGGGACGCAGACAGAACCAGCCGATGAACGCGCCGCCGTCCTTCTCGTGCGCGGCGAACAGTCCAAGATCGCCGCGCCACCTCTCGTAGCCGCCGATGATGTTTGGCAGGTGGCGCTCACGGACAATCTCCGGGGCGGTCGGATTACCCCCGGTCAGATAGCGCATCACCGCGGCGTCGCTGTCCAACTCGATCAGCAAGTCCGCGTCGTCGGTGGTGAAGCGACGCAGGGTCAGGCGCTCGGTCTCCAGGTAGGTGTCCACAGAGTTGATCATGCCTCGAGCAGGGCGGGCCGTTCAACGGCTTTACTCGGATACTGTCGGCGAACTTCGAGATGCTGCCGCGGAATCCGCGCGGAGGTCGACACCGCAGTGGGGCGCTTGCGGACCTCAGCCGTGGCGGGACCTTGACCGTCTTGCCAGCCTTCGGACCCGGCCTTCGCCCGCTCCTCGCCGAACCCGTGCAGGACCACTGGTCGGTTGAGGCCCTGCGCCACGTGTGAGACGTCACCGTTCGCGAGGACCCCTCCCGCGTTCGCATCGGCACCGCCCCCGGCGCCATGGTCACCCTGCGCAATCTGACCCTAGGGCTCATCCGCCCGTCTGGCTGGACCAACATCGCCGCCGCAACAGGCCACTATCGGTCACGTCCCGACCACGCCACCGCACTTCCCGATCTCGCAGTCTGAGAACGCATCAGCCCTGAGCCCGGCCCGTGTTGGCACCGCACCGCATCGACGACCAGGCGAGGCCGGCCGAAAGACACCAGGTACGCACCAGGGCGCTGGGGCAGCGGAGATCGCCGGGTAGCGGTGCGCACCCCGGCCGCCCGCCACTGTCGACGCCGTACGTCCACGGCCAGCACCCCACCGACGGCCACGCCCACGACACAGTCACCTCACCGCCGACATGTCCTCCGGTGGCCGACCACACCAAGCCGCAGGACAGCTCCGGAGAACCCGGCCGCCCGCCTGAGCGCGGGAGCGCGGCGATTTGGGGACGGAGAGCCTGACGGCGGGAAGGGGAAGCAGCGGTCGTGCCGGGCGGCACGGTGGGGGAGCGGCGGGCATCTTCCGGCTGCCTCCGGTCCGCAGCCCGGATTGCCCCTTTCTCGGCGGGCCAGGAGCCGAGGGGGTGACCGGCGGGGAACCGCTTCAGAACGGTGCGGGAGGGCGAGCCGGCCGTTTACTCCGCGAGTCGAACGGAAGTTCGCGCAGTGGCACGCTTTCTGCGACGGAAAGCCAGTCGAGCCAGTGCTCTGCGCACGGCGCTGCGCGGTCATGGGACTGCGCACAAGGGTACGACGTAGGTTTCGAAACCCTTTGCTTCCGACATCCACTCCCATGGCCCACTTCTGTCACCCGGTTGGAGTGCATGGCTGCGCCGGCCGGTGCGGATGGGTGAACTCTCAGATGCCGTAGGTCTCACGGAAAGCGAGAACAACATGGCAGCATTTCCGGTCCCCGGTTCACGGCGCCGAATACGTCGCGCACACGTCATGGCAGCCGGGTGCGCCGTGGCCCTGTGCACGGGCGTGGCGGCCCCTGTCGCCGCGGACGGTGGCACGACCACGGCCAAACCCACCATCGTGCTGGTGCACGGGGCTTTCGCGGACGCCTCCAGCTGGAATGGCGTAGTCGAACGGCTCCAGCGCCGTGGCTACTCCGTCATCGCTCCCGCCAACCCGCTGCGCGGGCTGTACAGCGACTCCGCCTACATCGCCTCCGTGCTGGACAGCATCAAGGGCCCGATCGTGCTGGCGGGCCACTCATACGGCGGCGCGTTGATCAGCACGGCCGCCGAGGGCAACCCCCAGGTGAAGTCCCTGGTGTACGTATCGGCGCTGATGCCCGACGTGGGCGAGAGCGGAATGACCCTGGGGGCCAAGTTCCCGAGCGAACTCGGCACCGCCACGAAGTCCGTTCCCTACCGGGCCGGCGGCGTCAGCGGGACAGACCTGTACCTCAAGCCCGACAGGATCCATCCGGTCTTCGCCGCCGACCTGCCGGAAAGCACCACGAGGGTCATGGCGGTCACCCAACGGCCCGCGGCAACGACTGCGTTCTCGGAGACGGCCAAGGTGGCCGCCTGGAAGCACATCCCGTCGTGGTTCCTCGTCGCGAAGCAGGACAAGACCATCAATCCCGACCAGGAACGCTTCGAGGCGAAACGCGCGGGTTCACACATGGTGGAGATCGACTCCTCCCACGTGGCCATGATCTCCCACCCCGACGCGGTCACCGACCTCGTCCTCCAAGCCGCCACGGCGGCCGATTCCGCCCGGCCTGCTCTGGCCGCCACCGGAACCACTCATGACGCCCGGGCCGAGACCGTACTCACCGGCATAGCCGCCGCCTCGTTGATCGCCGGCACAGGAGCCGTCCTCCTGGGCCGCCGCCTGAAGCGCTCCCGACCCTGACATTACTCCGGGACAGCGTCATCCCGCGGTGGCGTCCTGGGCTGCGGCGGGCCTGGGCGATGGTGAGACGGCAGGGTTCGGTGCCGGTCTGGATCAGGCTGCCGCCGAAGGTGAGCCGATCGACCATGGCCGCGCAGAGCCGCGGATCGGTGAAAGTCCTGGTCCAGCCGCTGAAACTCTCGGTCGAGGCGATAGCGACGCCGTTGTTCTTCTCACGCTCCGTCAGAACCCGGAACCGTCCTGCCCGCAGGAGGCGAAGATGCTTCTCTGCACCTGGCGCGCGGGGCCAGACGGCGTCGATGTGGTCCGCCGCCCGTCAGGTCGGCGGACGCACGGGATCGGGGTCGTCAGTTGGTGTCGTGGCCGTAGTCGAAGTGTAGTCAATACCGTGCCGTGTAGAGGTCGAGGGCTTTGTGCAGCAGTTTGTTGAGCGGGAAGTCCCACTTGCCGACGTACTCGGCTGCCTGTCCGCCGGTGCCGATCTCGGTGGAGGAGCCCGAGCAGCTGGTTGTTCTCGTCCAGGGTGTCGGTCGTGCCGCGGAAGTGGTAGACACTCGCGCCCAGGGCATGGGCGTCGCGGATCATCTGCCACTGGATGGCTTCGTTGGGCTGCACTTCGCGCTTGCGGCTGGTGGAGGCTGTAGGAGTACGAGACGTGCTGGCCGACGGTGAGCATGGTAGCGGCGGCCAGCACCTCTCCGTCGTGTTCGGCACGGTAGAGCCGCATCCGGTCGGGCCTTCCACATGCGCTGGAAGTACGCCAGCGGGCGGGCGATGAATGGATCGCGGACGGCGGTCGCGGCGTAGAGCGTGCAGACGGTGGCCAGTCGTCGTAGCCCTCTGATGACCTTGACGCCCGCCTTCTCGGCCTTCCTGACGTTGCGTCGTCACAACCGGTTGAGGCCGCGCTGGATCTCGTCCGGCGAGCGGTCGGCGAGGGAGAGCTGGAAGACGTAGCGAGGCTGACCGGCCGCGAAGCCCTCCTCGCTGCCGCCACCGGACTGTTGCCAGCCCAGGCCCCGCAGCCGATCCATGAGCTCAAAGGCCCAGGGGTCCTGGGCGGTGGGCCCAGCCTCGCCGAGCCGGTGGGTCTGCGGGTCGGCGATCGCGTCCTTGACCATGGTCGCATCCCAGCGGCGCGCGACGACGGGCGTTCCCATCTTCACCGTGAACGCGCCCTGCGACTTGAGATGCGCCAGCAGCGGCTGCAGCCACCGGCCGAGGTCCTCGTCGTACCAGTCGATGACGGGACCCCTCAGCGCGGCGCTGCCGGCGCTGACCGCCAACCTGGCACTGGAGGTCGCCCCTGTCCGGGTCAACCTCATCGCGGCCGGGTTCGTGGACACACCGCTGTCGGCCTCCCTCCTCGGTGACCAACTCGAGGCGCGGCGCGAGGAGTTGAGGAAGACACTGCCAATTGGCCGGGTAGTCGGACCGGCGGATGTCGGCGCCCTCGCACTGCACATCATGGCCAACGGCGCCCTCACTGGCGGCCACGTACGACATCGACGGCGGCCAGCAGCTCGTCGCACACTGGCCGGGCACTGCCCTCGGCCCAGGCCGCAGTCGGCCGTCGAGCTCGCGCGCTCCCACAGGCAGCACCACCTCGTCCGGCGCCTTTCGTGATCCACTGCCGGCGAAGTGGGAGAGCGTCCACATGCGGCCTGATCAAACGCGTGTCTACGCTGGAACACGACACAGCCCGTTCGACAGGGCGTCAGGGCGCTGCCGGGCCGGGCGTGAGACGGGGCGCTCGCAACGCGTTTCGAGTGCCGTGGGATGCGTCCTCCAAGCCCGGCGCCACCGCGGATCCGGTCGTCGCCGATATCCCCTCCGAGACGGGAGGCGCAAGCCATGGACATGAAACTCGAGGTCGTCGTGGTGCCGGTGTCCGACGTCGACCGGGCCAAGGACTTCTACACGGCGCTGGGCTGGAGGCTCGACGCGGACATCGCCCCTGACGGGGACTTCCGGGTGGTGCAGGTGACCCCTCCGGGTTCCCCGGCGTCGGTCATCTTCGGCAGATCGGTCACCGATCAGGCCCCCGGCTCGGCTCGAGGCTTGCACCTGGTCGTCGACGACATCGAGGCCGCCCATGACGAGCTGATACGACGCGGCGCCGACCCGAGCGAGGTGTTTCACGACGCAGGCGGCCTCTTCCACCACGCCGGCGCTGACGCCCGGGTGTCCGGTCCTGACCCACAACGCGGCAGTTATGGCTCCTTCCTGTCGTTCAGCGACCCGGACGGCAACGGTTGGCTCCTGCAGGAGGTCACCGCAAGGCTTCCGGGACGGCTGGATCCCGCGACCACGTCGTTCGCCTCGGCCGAGGACCTGGCGGGCGCCCTGCGGCGGGCCGCGGCGGCGCACGGTGAGCACGAGGCGCGCATGGGTGCGGAGGACCCCGACTGGCCGGACTGGTACGCGCGGTACCTGGTGAGCGAGCAGGCCGGGACGGACCCGCCCTCGTGAGCGGTCGGATGCGCGGTCCGCGGCCGTCACAGGACACGGCCAGGTCTGTCCGGTCGATCGCGACCGCCGTCCGAAGTCTCCTCCGCCGCCAAGTCCCCCGGCAGGAAGGCCGGGGGGAGGAACCGACCGCGTGTGTCATCGACTCCCAGAGCAACAAGACCTCCACCAACGTGCCTGCCTTTGAGTAGGGCATCGGCGTCGGCAAGAAGATCGTCGGACGCAAGCGCAGCATCGTCATCGACACCGTCGGACTCCTCCTCGGGGTCCTCCTCCTCGCAGGAAACCCCCTGTCCGCCGAACAGGCTCATCAGCTCGGCCTCGTCAACCACCTCACCCCACCCGGCGAGACGCTCACCAAAGCCGTGGAAGTGGCCCACCGCATCGCGCGCAACGCCCCGCTGCCCCTCGCGGCCGTCAAACGCGCGGTCAACGAGCGGACCGCATACGGCGACCAGGACGCCTTCCGCCAGCAGGACCGGCTCGTCGCACCGGTTCTCGCGTCCCACGACGTGCAGGAAGGAGCCCACGCCTTCGCCGAAAAGCGCCCACCGAAGGCCGCTGACCGCTACGCCCCCCCCCGCGAGCCCTCGTGGTGCGCCACCGCAGCCCGTCCAACCTGCCGGGCTGCGGGGCACCGTGCGAGGAACCGGTCATCCCGAACCACGCACCTGCCCACGCGTGTATCGCGTCGCACGTGCCTACTCGTCGCGTCGGCGATTCTCTCGGGGCCGATGCTGGTCACGGGTCGACCGCACGCCTTCAGCAGAGCTTCGTCGCAGTGGCGCGCTTTCCCCCGGCCTCGTAGCCGGTGCAGACGAGCACACCCCCTGACGCTCCGGACCCTCACGGCGGTCGGTCGCACGGGCCGGGCGCGCGACCACGCATGGCCCGTGCCCTCGCGTGTCCGTCAGGCATTGGCCCCTCGGGCCGCCACCGCCCAGCGGTCCACGATCTGCCCACCCTGCACAATGACCAGTTCATCGGCCAGGTTCACCGGAGTGCACCGGGGCCCTCCCGGCCGACGCCGCTGTCGACCTCGATCACCACTTCGACCGGGCGCGCGGTCCCCCGAACTGCATGCCCGAGACGCTGGACGCTCTCGACGGAGTCGGCCCCGACGCGCAGGCGTGCGGTCTCTGCGAGTCGACGCAGCCGCCGAGCCTTGCTGTCGTCGACCCACAGCGGGGAGGCGATGAACAGATCGGTGGCGCCATCACGGGCGAATACCTCAGCCTCGCCAACCGTAGCCACCGTCAGGCCCACTGCTCCAGCGCCGATCTGTCTGTCGGCGATCTTCCGACACTTGTGCGGCTTCGCGTGGGGACGCACCGCAAAACCGCAGGCACCGGCCGCGGCTGTCAGCCCGCTGATGTTGCGTTCCATCACGTCCACGGAGCCTGGCCGCAACAGCACACAAACGGGACAGTCAGGCCGACATGGAGGAGGTGCGGTGCGGCACCCGGACATCACGAATTCAAGTTGAGTAGTTGGTCGGGTTCGGTGTTTTCGCTACTTTAAGCCCATGTTGAATACGAGATTTACTGAAATGTTCGGCCTCAGGTATCCGGTGATGGCGGCTCCCATGAGCTTGCACAGCGGCGGGACACTCGCCGCCGCGGTTTCCGCCGCCGGCGGGCTCGGCTCCTTCGGGGGTACGCATCCCTGGAAGGGACCTGACTGGATCCGTGAGCAGATCGCGACCATTCGAGCCACGATGGACCGACCGTTCGGGGTCGGCTTCATCACGCCGTTCCTCCCCTTCAGCGAGCCGCATTTCGACGCCGCACTGGAGGAGCGACCAGAGATCATCGCGCTGTCGTTCGCCAACCCCCAGCCGTGGCTTGCTCGCGCCAAGGACGCGGGAGCCCGAGTGATGTGCCAAGTCCAGACCTACGATGACGCGGAGACGGCCGTCGCCGCGGGCACCGATGTCCTCGTGGCGCAGGGCACCGAGGCCGGTGGCCACACCGGGACGATGGGCCTGCTGCCGTTCCTGGCCGGGATCGTAAGGCGTTATCCCGGTGTACCGGTACTGGCCGCAGGGGGCATTGGCGACGGCCGAACACTCGCGGCGGTCCTCACCGCCGGTGCGGACGGCGCCTGGCTGGGCACGGCGTTTCTCGCCACGCCCGAGGCGGTCGAGGTACACGACGTCCACAAGCGCCTGATCGTCGACAGCGATGGCGGCGACACCGTATGGACGCGGGCCTACGACATCGCCTCGGGACTGCCCTGGCCGGCGACCATCGGCACACGCGTCCGCCGAAATCGGTTCACCGATGAGTGGTCAGGACGTGAGGCAATGCTGCGGGACCGCAAAGAGGAGTTCGCGCCCGCGGAAGACATCAACCCCTTCGAGGCCCCACCTGACCCCGACACGAGCGAGATCCTCTACGGTCAGTCCGCGACCTTCGTCGACGCCGTCCGCCCCGCTGCGGACGTGGTCCGGACGATCAGTGACGAGGCCGAGGCAATCCTGGCGTCGCGGCCTCGATCCCTGCTGCGCTGACTGAGAGTGTGAACGGCGAGGCCGGTCCGATGGGCGACCTCGCGACCGACGGCATCCGCATCCGGTCGCGGATCAGACCGCCCACGGCTGGGGAGATCCATCGAGCATGTGTGGGGTCACCCCGAGCGGCGGGTGGTCGCTTTCAGGGTTCTGTCCGGATTTTCGTGAACGTTCTATCTCCGATCCCCACTCAGGCGACTCGATAGGATCCCGACACGATGGAGTATCCCGTGGTCGCGCTGCCAGAGGTCGAGTACCGACGGGTCTGGGACCGCTTCTACGAGGATTTCAGGTTTCGGCCGAGTACCAGCTCGCGCAAGTGGTCGGCCATTCTTTTGCAGCAGGCTGAAGACACCCGCCCCACAGGGCAAGCGAGTTCAGATGTCACCCGATCGTGCATCAGCCCCGAGGGATATGGGGCTCGCGTAGTCGGTGCGTCTGACGGTGGTCCAAGTGCTCCACCTACGGCCGCCGGCCGTGGCGGCTCGGCGCCAAAGGACGCCCACCCATCGGCCCCGGAAAAGATGACGCTATGGCCGCCGTCTCACCCGCATGAACCAGCCGCGCCCCGCATCCCGCCGCCTAGGCCGGACCGGCCAGGAACCATCCTTCACCCCCGCAGGCTGCAGTGGCGGCTCGGCAGGACGGCGTTTCGCCCGCTTCCCGGTCCTTCCTGAATCTCTAAGCTCGGCCTGTGGGACAACCTGTGCAGCGCGCCGATGGCGCGGGACCGTTCATCACCCGGCTCACCTGGCACCCTCCCGGCGGTGGCACCGCTGTGTGGGAGTCCCGGCTCGCGCGCCGGCGCGGAGTACTCGCCGTCCGTCCCCCCGGCACGGCGACCACTCGGCACAACCGTGCGGACGCCGTCGCCATCGCCCGGCTCCGCAGACTCAACGCCATCGCAGCGACCGCCTTCGTCATCGGCGGGGCATTCTTCGCCGCCGGCGCGACCGTCGCCCAGTTCGGCTCCGGAGACGCCACCGAGTCCGCCTCGATCTACTTCGTGGGCGGCCTGTTCTTCAACACGGGCGGGTACGTCTCACTGCTCCAGGTGAGCAACGCGCCCCGTCACGTAGACGGCGGCGAAGGCCGACTGGTCACCCCCCACTGGCGGTGGTGGAGTTACGAACCGATGCGGGTGGACTGGCTGAGCACCTTCGTCCTGTTCGCGGGCACCCTCGTCTTCGCCGTCGACCTGCTGGACTCCTTCCTGCAGGGCCTGAACGTCCAGCAGGTCAACCGGCTGATCTGGGCGCCCGACGTGATCGGCTGCTCCCTCTTCCTGGTCTCCGGCCACCTGGGATTGGTCGAGATCTGCCATGGCCGGCCCCGGGTTCGCCCGGACAGCCTCGGCTGGTGGATCGTCGCCGTGAACCAGCTCGGCTCTGCCCTCTTCATGGTCTCCGCGCTCGCTGCCTACACGCGCCCCGCCACCGAAAGCCTCGTCAACGCCGACATCGCCAACTGGGGCACCCTCACCGGCGCCCTGTGCTTCTCCCTCGCCGGCCTCCTCCAACTCGGCGAACACCCGTGAGCTCGTGGGCGACGTGACGCCGAGCTCTGCCTCACCGTCGCCGGCGCAGGGAGCTTCGCGACGTCGGTCAGCAGCCTGCTGTTCGAGCGCGCCCACGGAAACCGAGGCATCTCCCTGAACATCCCCATGACGAACCCCGCCCATGACCAACAGCAGTGCCACCGCCAAGGACTCCTCCCGTGACGACGCCTTTCGATCAGCTCAGGCAACTCTGCCCGCCCCCGGCGAATCCGCCTGCCGTTGACTGGCGCGCGGTCCAAGACACGCTCGGGTTCGCGCTGCCCGACGACTACCAGCAGGTCGCCACTGCCTATGGGCCCGGCTCCTTCTGTGACTTCCTCAGCCTGCGCCACACGCGCGGCGCCACCGACTGGATCGTTCTCACCGGCCCGATGACCGCCGTCGTCCGACAACAACTCGAACGCGACCGGCAGCGGAAGCGAATCGTCCCTATCCGGCCCGGGACCTGTTCCCCATCGCGGTGAGCGACAACGGCGAGTACGCCTTTTGGCACACAGACCCTGCGAACTCGCCCGACGCGTGGACCCTGACCGTCAACGAAGCTCGCGGACCACAGTGGTTCACCTTCGACGGCTCGCTCACGGCCTTCCTCGTCGCCGTCCTCAGCGGCCGACTGCACGCCCCGCTCTTCCCGGACAGCCTGGTCTTGGAAGGCGCTACGTTCACCCCCTCACCGCCAGTTGGACCGGGCCAGAGCCCCACCCGCATCACCACACGCGCCAGCAGGACGATGGACTCCAACACCATCCGTGCCTGGGCTCGTGACACGGTTACGACGTACCCGTACGGGGGCGCATTCCAGCCGCGATCATCACAGCATGGCGGGAAGCCGACAGCACCTGACCGACCTACCGGCCGGGGTACCGCTCATTCCCGGCCCGGCTGAACCGTCACGGCAGCGAGCGTGTGAGCCATACAACTTCACCGCTGTCGTCCGTGGAAACGTGATCCCGCTCGAACTCGAGTTTCTCAAGAACACGGAACGACGGTGCGTTCCACGCGCCGACGGTCGCCCAGAGCCGTTTCCGCCCGGTGGCAACAGCGGCATCGAGCACTGCGCCGGCCGCCTCGGTGGCGTAGCCACGGCCATGCGCGTGCTGGAACAACTCATACGCGATTTCAGGCTCCTCCAGGGTGGAGCGGCCGATGGTCAACCCGCAATAGCCGATGAAGTCGCCTTCGGCACGGCGCTGGATGGGCAACAGGGCGATCCCCGTTGTCGCCGTCGCGGTGAGCAGCTCCGCGATGGACGTCCGGGTGTGCTCAACCGTGGGCGCCCCCTTGCCGCGTTCGGAGACGAGGGCGCAGAGCTCAGCGGCGTCCGACTCCGCCCACGGCCGCAGTGTCAGCCGCTCGGTCTGAAGGTGGAACGACATCGTCTCGTACGTAGACATGCCCTTACTCTGCCCCACGGGTCACCACGAACTACGGCTGGAGCATGTCGGTGAGGTCGACGGTGGCGCGGACTTTGCCCCTGTCGTCGGCGCCGCCCGGGGGAATACCGCTCTGCTGCTCAGCCGTTGGGTGCGATGGCACGGTCGATGTGTAGCCATCCGGCGCGTGGCCGTCCAAGCCTTGTACGAACGAGGAGAGCGGTGATCACGCGATGAAGGCGGTGCGGTTCCACGAGTACGGCGGGATCGATGTGCTGCGGGTGGAGGAGGTGGAACGGCCGGTACCCGGGCCCGCGCAGGTGCTGGTCGAGGTCCGCGCGGCCGGGATCCAGCCGGGCGAGGCGCATATCCGCACGGGCGCGCTGCACGAACGCTGGCCGGCGGCGTTCCCCTCTGGGCAGGGCAGCGATCTGGCCGGCGTCGTGGTGGAAGTCGGTCCGCACGTGCGCGGCTTCTCCGTGGGCGATGAGGTGTTGGGCTTCACCCATCGCAGGGCGAGCCATGCGGAGTTCGTCGTGGTCGACGACGTGAACGTGGTCTCCCGTCCCAAGGGGCTGTCCTGGGACGTGGCAGGGTCGTTGTACGTGGCCGGCACGACTGCATACGCCACAGTGTTCGCGGTGGACCCCGGGCCGGCCGACACGGTCGTGGTGTCCGGTGCGGCGGGCGGCGTCGGGTCTCTTGCCGTGCAGCTCGCGCGGCGGAGTGGCGCCACGGTGATCGGCCTGGCGAGCGAGCGGAACCACGCCTGGCTGAGGGATCGTGGAGTTGTCCCGGTCGCGTACGGGGAGGGCGTGGCGGACCGGATCCGGCAGGCTTCCGGAGGGAACGTCGACGCGTTCATCGACACGTTCGGCGACGGCTACGTGGAACTGGCAGTGGAGTTGGGTGTGCGGCCCGAACGGATCAACACGATCAGCAATTGGCAGGCCGCGGCCAAGGTCGGAGCAGGGACCTACGGAGAAGGTGCGGCGGCGTGCGCGGTCGTGCTCGGTGAACTGGCCCGGCTTGCTGCGCGGGGGGAGCTGAAAGTTCCGATCGCCCACGCCTACCCGCTCGAGCGGGTGCGAGACGCGTTCCGCGAGCTGGAACGGCAGCACACTCACGGCAAGATCGTTCTCCGGCCGTAGCCTCGGCTGCCCGAGGCAGCCGTCGGGCAGGCGCCCCGCACCATCAACGCAGTGCGCCCGCCGGCGGCCGGACGACTCCCGTCAAGTGGCCGCCAGCGGGCAATCACGACTGGCCAATGGCCGCAGACTCACTCGCGACTCCACTCCGAACTGGCGTGACCGGCACAACACTTGAACCACGAGCCCAACTACCCAACCGGGATGGAACGTTCTTTTGGCGGCCGGAGTTCACGCCGTACTGGTGTTGCCGATACGGCGTGGGAGGGCACAAGCCCCCTGGTGGTCGGGGAACCCGAGCCCTCCCACATGCCGCGTGCGCCGGATCAGATCGTCATGAGTTTGCCGCGCTTGAGTCGGACCACTTCGTCCGAGGCGTCGGCGACCTCACGGGAGTGGGTCACCAGGATCACGCACCTTCCGTCGTCGTGCGCCAGCTTGCGGAACACCTCGATGATCCCGTCGGCGGTGTCCTGGTCGAGGCTGCCGGTGGGTTCGTCGGCGAAGAGGATGTCGACCTCGCATGCCAGGGCGCGGGCGATGGCGACGCGCTGCTGCTGGCCGCCGGAGAGCTCAAGCGTGCGGCGGTGCTGGTCGTCCTCGTCCACGCCCAGCAGGCCCAGGAGTTGGACGGCGCGCTGCTTCTTGTTGCCGCCCTTCACCCCGGTGATTTCCATGGCGGAGGTGATGTTCTGCACCGCTGTCATGTAGGTGAGCAGGTTCAGCGACTGGAAGACCGTCGCCACGTGGCGGTTGCGGTAGCGCCCGAGGCCGATCTCGGCGACGTCCTCGCCGCGGAAGCGGATGCTGCCCTGGGTGGGCGAGTCGAGGCCGCTGGCCAGAGACAGGAGGGTGGTCTTGCCGCTGCCGGAGGGGCCGATGACGGAGTACATCCTGCCTGCGTCGAATGAGTAGTTGACGTCCTTGAGGACGGTGCGGCGGCTGTTGCCGGACTGGTAGGCGCGGCTGACGCCGGTCAGCTGGAGGATCGGGGTGGTCACGTCAGTCGCCCTTCGTCAGGATGTCGCGCGGGTCGAGACGCAGGATGCGCGTGCCGGGGACGATGGTGGCCAGGGCGGCGATGCCCAGGCCGGTGGCGCCGACCGCACCGATGTCGCCCGCGCCGAGTTCGATGTCCATGGAGTCGATGGGCTTGCTCTGCGGGGTGTCCTGCTTCTTGAGCCCGTTGGGGTCGGACGGGTCCTTCTGGGGACCCTGGTCGGCAGCGGAGTCCTCGGCGGAGGAGACCTGGCTGGAGAGCAGCTGGTCGCCGATGCCCTGGGCGATGAACTGGCTGCCGGTGGCGGCGAAGCCGATCGCCAGGACCGCGCAGGCGACCACCTCCACCAAGTGCTGGCCGAGCAGCTTGGGCTTCTTCTCACCCAGCGAGAGCAGAATGCCCAGCTCCTTGCGGCGTTCGCGCATGTTGGAGGCGATGATCAGGGCGAGGATGACGGTGCCTGCGATCGCGACCAGCCAGACCGTGAGAGAGGCGAAGTCCGCCGTTTTGTTGATCGGGCCGACCAGGGCTTTGTACTGCTTGTCGTTGACGCTGATCGGGAAGATCTCGAGGTCGGCGCCGGCCGCCTTCGCGTCGTCCTTCAGCTTGCCGAGGTCGTCGGGGTTGCGCAGGGCGAAGGTGGCTTCGCGGAGGGCCGCTCCGCCGGCGGCAGGTTCCTTGCCCTGCAGGCGGGTCGCACCTTCCGGGGTGACGTAGATCTGGTTCGAGGGGTCGGCCACCGCCGGTACGTACGAGCCCGTGTCGGCGGTGTCGTTCTTGTAGATGCCGCCGACGGTGAACTCGACCTCCTTGGTGCTCATCCCGCCCTTCCCGGGATCGATCTCACCCACCCTGAGCTTGATCTTGTCGCCGACCTTGAGGCGGTTGTCCTCGGCCACCCGCTCCTCGATGACGATCATGTCGCTCTTGCTGTCCCGCTTGAGCCCGGAGCCGGAGAGGATCTTCGAGTCGCCGTTGTGGAACCCCTTGACCGAATCCAGGTCCCGAACACCGGACGCCTTGAAGAGGTCCGTACCTGTGGTGTCCTGCCCGGTCGGCGCGGGAACCGGCTGATGAAGCTTCAGCCGGCGGGTGGGGGCCGCCCCACTGTCCACGGTGTAGTTGCACTGCGCCACGACCGACGACTTGCAGATCTTGTCCACGAGCTTGCTGTGCAGATCGCCCTTCGAGCCGATGAGGCCGGGCTGGGCACCATCGCCGGCCGACCCCCCGCCCGAGTTGATCAACGCGTCCACGTCCAGCTGCATCGTCGCCACCACGCCCACGTTCCCCTTGGCCGAGTCGGCGGCGCGGGCCGCGGCGGACCGGATCAGGAAGCCGGACAGGACCAGGGTGCATATGACGAAGAACAGTCCTACGAGCATTACCGTTTTGCCCAGATGGCCTCGCAGTCGCCACCAGGCTCTCTTGAAAAGGTTCACGCAAACCACGCTAGTAGGGCGGGGTTTTGACGGATGTTTGCGAGTTCCGTCCGTTGCCGGACAGCTCATACACGAATCAAATACGCCGTCTGATAAGACAGATTCGGCATGAATCAGATATCGCGGAGTAGTGCCGGGATCCGTCCCGGTAAATTCACGAAAAGAAAAGGTTGTCGCGCGTGCGGGTGCTGGTGGTCGAGGACGAGCAGTACATGGCCCGGGTCCTGGAGATCGGGCTGCGCAAGGAGGCCATCGCGGTCGATGTGGTGCATGACGGGGCGGCGGCTCTGGAGCGGGTCGCCGTCTACGACTACGACGTGCTGGTCCTGGACCGGGACCTGCCCGAGGTGCACGGCGACGAGGTGTGCCGTCGCATCGTCGCCATGGACCTCGGCTGCCGCATCCTGATGCTGACCGCCGCCGGGCGCCTCGGAGACAAGGTCGAGGGCCTGGGGCTGGGCGCTGACGACTATCTCGCCAAGCCCTTCGACTTTCCCGAACTCGTCGCCCGCCTGCGTGCCCTGTACCGCCGCACCCCCATGGTCCACGCTCCCGTCCTCACCTTCGCCGACGTCCGCCTGGACACCCACCGCCGCCTCGTCACCCGGGCAGACACCGAGGTGAGGCTCACACCGAAGGAACTCGCCGTCCTGGAACTCCTGATGCGCGCCGACGGCGGGGTGCTGAGCGCCGAGTACCTCCTGGACAAAGCCTGGGACGCGCACACTGATCCGCTCACCAACGCGGTACGCCTCGTCGTGCACACCCTGCGCAAGAAACTCGGCGAACCACAGCTGGTGCACACCGCGATCAGCGCCGGCTACTACCTGGGGACCGAGTGATGCGGCCGGTCCGCATCCGGAGCCTGAGCATCCACACCCGCCTCTTCCTCGGATTCGCGGCGGCACTCGGGGTGTGCGCGGCGCTGATGGTCACGATCATCTACACCGGGATGCGCTTCCTGCCGACATACGATCTCAGCACGACGGTGATCGCCCCGCCTGGCTCCTCATTCATCCAGGCATCGCCCGGGACACCGGCCAGCCCCTCGCCCCAGAGCCCCACACCACAGCCCTCTCCCATCCAGCCCTCCGGCATCCAGCCGGGCTCGAAGACCAAGAACCTCGGCGACATCTCCAGCAAGGAAGACGTCTGGAACACTGTCCTGCTGGTCTCCGTCGGCGGGGTGCTCCTGGTGCTGACGATCGGCCTCGGCGCCGGCTGGCTGCTCTCCAAGCGGCTGCTCGCACCCCTGCACTCCATCAGCGAGGCCGCCGCCAAGGCGGCGGACGGCAACCTGAAAGACCGTATCCGCGCGGAAGGCCCCGCCGACGAGCTCAAACGTCTCGCCGACACCTTCGACACCATGCTGGCCCGCCTGGAGGAGTCCTTCGCCGCGCACCAGCGGTTCGCCGCCAACGCCTCCCACGAACTGCTCACCCCGCTGGCCACCACCAGGGCCGCGCTCCAGGTCGCCGGCGACGACTCCACCGGCGAGGCGTTCGCCGAGCTCGCCCCGATGCTGCGGGAGACCAACGAACGCAACATCAGTGTCGTACGCGCGCTGCTCGACCTGGCAAGCGCTGACCACGCCCCCTTCGACCCGAATCCGGTAGACCTGGCCGAGCTCGCGGAACGGGCCGCCGCCGAACGCTCCGCGCAGGCGTCGGCACGCGGCATCCGTCTCGACGTGGACACAGAATCGGGCTGCGAGACCTGCGAGGTGGCCGGAAACGCCACCCTGCTGCGGCAGTTGGTCCTCAACCTTCTCGACAACGCCCTCGTCCACAACGTTTCCTGGAACGGCGACGTCCGCCTTTCCGTCTTCCGGGACCGGGACGCAGCGGTGGTCATGGAGGTCGAGAACACCGGCCCGCACGTGGACAAAGCCGTTGTGGACCAGCTCTTCGAACCCTTCTACCGGGCCCGGTCCCGGGTCAGCAGCGACCGTTCGGGGCACGGCCTCGGCCTGGCCATCGTCCGCTCGATCGCTTCGGCCCACCACGGCACGGCCACCGCGAGCGCGAACCCCAAGGGCGGACTCACGGTACGTATCGAACTTCCAGCGCCCTCACTCCCAGGAGGATGACCCGGACCAACTAGGGGTTCCGCACCCAGGCGATCGCTTTGCTACGAGCTGCCAGCTGGTGATCGGGCGTAGGACCTGGAAGGCGTGTGCGCACGGCGACGATCAGCCTTGTCCTTCATCCGCTTACTGCCCACGGACATGACCTGCCTGTGGCCCATTCAGCCGAGCGTGGCCGAGCTGGGCAGCGCAGTACGCGACCGCCTGACGCAGAGCGCAGTGTGCCCCCGGCGGAGACGTGTCCGTCGCCAGGCCATGGATGCTTCCTCACCATCGTTGACCCGGGTCGTCGTTGAATACGTCCCCCGAAGACATAGCGATGGCAAGCGGCACGGTGGCCAGCTGCTCGTCGGTGGCGAGGGGCACGGGCACGGCTGCGGCCCGTCCGTCACAGGACGTGGATGCGGTCCTGGCGTCCCGCGTACCCCGGCGGGGCTGCTCCACGCGCTGGTGGACCGCGCGGCGCAGCGGCTCGGCCATCGCGCTGTGTTCCAGGACCGCACGCTCATGGGAGGTCCTAGAAGAGGCCCCCGCCCCCTGCCTTGCGGCCACGATTGTCGGGGGATCCCGCGGAAGCGTCGCCGTAGGCGTACGCGGTGCGGATGTGCCCGTCGCGGGCGTGGACGACGACCTGCGCGGGGGTGTGCTCCTTGGCCCGGTCACGTGCGGAGTCGATCGCGTCCTTCTGCGTGCGGTGCGGCTCGTGCAGCAGCCGACGGCCCTCCCTGCCCTCTACCTGCCACTTCACCCCCGCGTCCGCAGCCCGTTCGCCGGACGGTGTGACGTGGTAGACGGTCTGCTTCGCTGCCATGATGCTTCTCCTCGCCGTTCAGGCGGACTTCCGGCGCCGGAGGTCTCCTTCTTCGGAGCCGTCCTCATGGGCGACGCTGCCTTCCTCGCAGGTCCTCGCTTCTTGGCCGCGGCCTTCTGCTGGACCATCGGCGGATATGAGGTCAGCTGCTGGCCGGCCAACTCGCAGACCTTGCGGTAGCGGATCCGGCCGCTGTCCTCGAAGTGGATCCGGCGGAGACTGAGCCTGTGGCTTTCGGTGGCTGCCTCGAGCTTGCAAGGCGCCGTGACCAGGCCAACAGAGATCGCTTCGCTCCGGATCGGACGACTGGGCATCAGTGCCTCCAGGTGCCCCATGGGGTCTGGCCTCAGGCGTGACCGCACACCACCCGCGGGCGGAGCACCCGACGCAGAAGTTCGACACCCTGACCCGATTGCCGCAGTCCTCGACTTTCTCGCCGGACGCATCCAGTTTATCGCCGCTGACCGGGCCGACACCACGTTCGAGGTCCTGCTTGGGGATGGCTGGAAGGGCGGGACGTGAAGGCGGCGGAGCAGGTCACGGTCGCGTACGAGGCGCCCGGACCCCGACCGCCGAGAGATCCACCCAACAGGTGGAGGGCCGAGCAGGAAAAAGCGCCGAATGAGCGAAAAAGCCGCAGGCTGGATGTGACTCAGCACGCCCACGTATCTGCCGATCAGCCGCGAAGCTCCGCCGCTGTCACCCTCCGTAGCGGCGGGCCCGACCTCGCGGCGTGACGAAGACACCGATCGAAAGGCGCACGTAGCTCATGAACGACGTCACAGGTAAGGCGACCACCTCGGATGCCGGGATTCCGGTCGAGAGCGACGAGCACTCGCTCACCGTCGGCGCCGGTGGCCCGATCCTCCTGCAGGACTCCTATCTGATCGAGCAGATGGCGCAGTTCAACCGGGAGCGCATTCCTGAGCGGCAGCCGCACGCCAAGGGCAGCGGCGCCTTCGGCCACTTCGAAGTCACCGCGGACGTCAGCGCCTACACGAAGGCCGCGGTCTTCCAGCCTGGCACGCGTACCGATCTGGTGACCCGGTTCTCGACCGTCGCCGGCGAGCGCGGGAGCCCGGACACCTGGCGTGACCCGCGCGGATTCGCGGTCAAGTTCTACACCACCGATGGCAATTACGACATGGTGGGGAACAACACCCCGGTCTTCTTCGTGAAGGATCCGATGAAGTTCCAGCACTTCATCCGCTCCCAGAAACGTCGTGCGGACAACAACCTCCGCGACCACGACATGCAGTGGGACTTCTGGACCCTCTCACCCGAGTCCGCACACCAGGTCACGTGGCTCATGGGCGATCGGGGCATCCCGCGCAGCTGGCGCCACATGAACGGCTACACCTCGCACACGTACATGTGGATCAACGCGCAGGGCGAGCGGTTCTGGGTGAAGTACCACTTCAAGACCGACCAGGGCATCGAGTTCTTCACCCAGGACGAGGGTGACCAGATGTGCGCGGTCGACACCGACTACCACACCCGGGACCTTTTCGAGCACATCCGGGACGGCGACTACCCGAGCTGGACGCTGCATGTGCAGGTCATGCCGTACGACGAGGCAGCCACCTACCGCTTCAACCCGTTCGACCTGACCAAGGTGTGGCCGCACAGCGACTACCCGCTGATCGAGGTCGGCAGGATGACCCTCGACCGCAACCCCACGGACAATCACGCCGAGATCGAACAGGCCGCGTTCCAGCCCAACAACCTCGTCCCCGGCATCGGCCCCAGCCCCGACCGCATGCTGCTGGCGCGACTCTTCTCCTACGCCGACGCGCACCGTCACCGCATTGGCGGCAACTACCAGCAGCTTCCGGTCAACGCTCCCATTGCGCCGCTGAACACATACTCCAAAGACGGAGCCATGGCATACCGCAAGACCGAGGACCCGGTCTACGCCCCCAACTCCAAGGGCGGCCCGGCAGCCGACACGGGCCGCTACGCGCCGCCGAGCTGGCACGCGGACGGCGACATCACGCGCGCTGCGTACGTCGACCATGCCGATGACGACGACTGGGGTCAGCCGGGCACGCTGGTGCGCGAGGTCCTCGACGACGCCGCACGCGACCGTCTCGTGGACAACGTCGTCGGGCACCTGCTCAACGGGGTGAGTGAACCCGTCCTCGCCAGGGCCTTCGAGTATTGGTCCAACATCGACAAGTCCCTCGGTGAGCGCATCCAGCAGGGCGTGCAGGCCAAGGCTGACGAGAAGGACCCCAAGGCGGAGGAGCAGGGAAACCCTGCCCGGAGCGACATGCAGAGGAAGGCCTGAGCTCTCGAACTCGTGGCCCGCTCTGAGACCAATTCTCGGTCTCGCTCCATGGACCGCACGTTGCCAGCGCTACGCATCAGAGCTTTCGCCAGCGGGCGCTGGCCCAGGAGAACATCCCGTAAGCCATGAGGCCGACCGCGATGAACATCAGAAGCCAGGGACCGACAGGTGTATCGGCGAAGGAGCGCAGAGTGTCGTCCATACCCTTGGCCTTGCCGGGCTTGTGCTGGACGGCCGCCGTGAGGGCGAAGCCGCCCGCGACAGCGAAGACGACTCCCCGAGCCGTACCGCCGAACACCCCGGCCACAGTGACCATCTGACGGGTCTTCGGCGTCACCCCGGACATCTTCAGGTGCTCTTGGAACTTGCGACGGAGGGCCCTCACCGCGATCCATACACCGGCCGCGGCCACCGCGGCGCCGACGGTGGCGACGATCCACTGGCCTGCCGGCCAATCCAGGACCTTCGCCGTAATGTCGCGGGAGTTCTCGTCCGTGGATCCGCTTCCGCTGCTCTTGTCGCCAGCCGCGTAGGACAGCACGGAGTACGAGACGAATCCGTAGAAGACAGCACGGCCTGCGGCCATGGCCCGCTTGTTCGCCCTCCTGCCATCGGGCCCTGCCTGGCCGAACGCAGCCCCGGACAGCCTCCACAGGGCCATACCTGCCAGGGCTGTGCCGAGCAGCCAGAGCAGAGCGGCACCGAAGGGCTTGCCCGCGATCTCCGCGATGGCACCGCCCCGGTCCGCCTGCTTGCCACCTCCGCCGGAGAAGGCGATCCGCAGCGAGAGAACGCCGATCAGGACGTAGATGATCCCGCGAGCGACGAACCCCGCACGGGCTCCCGCTGCAACTGCCGTGCTGTTCGCGGCGCGTCGCGCCTGACCGCGTCCGCGTGCCGCTGCTGATCCAGGAGTCATACCCACCGTCTGCCCCCAATGGAGGAGTCGACCCCTGGCACATTCCCGAGTCGTGTCTGAGTAATTGTCAAGACCTGTGGATCAATTGCTGCTCTCGATGAACGCGCTTCGATTGATGGTGATCGTGGCGAGTAGATCGTCGATCAGACAGTCCACTGCTGCGCCGGCCTCTGGTGCGAAGTCGCTGACGCGGTGAGCCATGTCGGTCATGTCCGAGGGGTTGAAGCTCCAGCCCTGGATGAGACTTCATCCCGCTTCCACCCGGGCAATTCTGCCGTCCTGGGACTTCACCCGCAGCCAGCCGGTGCATTCGTCGGAGAAGTCGAAGGGCAGAAACACGGTGCCGCCCGTCGGCGTCAGCTCGCGGACCAGCTCAACCCATTGTTCCAGGAGACCGGCGAGCTGCTGTGGCACGTTCTTGGTGGCCGTCGTGGTGGGATCGTTGGCGAAGTAGAACGAGTCGGACACGTGCTGCCATGTGCCGAGACTCAGCACGAGGTCGTCGTGGATGTCTCGATCAGTGGTGCGCTCAAGACGCACTGCGACATGGTTCACGACGATGAGTCTAGTTTCGGACGGAGGCTGCTCATGCTGCGATCCCTGCATACGCAGAGCCCTCCGCTCGGAGATCAGTTGGAGGGAGTGTCTGTCTGATCAGTGGTACTGGGTCGGGCAGAGGAGGAGGTCGGCGTCGTCCCTGAAGCGTGGGCTTGCGGGCGGTAAGGCTCCGATCGGAGAGACGACAGGAAGAGCAACGTGGTGACGCTGCGGGGCGTCGGAGTCGAGATGTTCTCCACCAGTCTTTTCCCCCTGTCACGTAGGCGGAGCAACCTCGGTGAAGGCAAGAGTGTGGATTGTCGGTGCATGGGCCGCAGAGAGACGGGCACACGGACAAAGCACGGCAGAGACCAAGCGCCCGCAAGATTCGCTGGTGGCGGGGTTTTTGACCCGTTCCCGGCTATGCAGACGGCGGGAAGCGGATGCCGTCGGGCGGACAGAAGGCCGACGCATACCGACGAGACTTGATGAGAGGAACACCCATGATTGTGCTCGGAGCCATTCTGCTCGTAATAGGCCTGTTGGTCGGTATCTCGTTGCTGACGACGGTCGGCGGCGTCCTCGTCGTGGTCGGTGCAGTCCTGTGGATCCTCGGCGCCAGCGGGCGCACAGTGGGGGGACGTAGGCACTACTTCTAGGGAAGCGTCGATCGGTGTCCACGCGGACCGCGACACCACGCACCCTTAGGGCAGGCCGGGACCCTGCGGACCTTCGCGTTCCGCAGGGTCCCGGCCTGCGTTTCCCGCGCGTCCTTGCCTGCTCACTCTCGCCGGCGATTCGGCGTGTATTTGGGCTCTACGCCAGGGCGTCGTGCTCCTGCACGGGCCATAGCGGACGCCAATGAACCGAAGAGGCTCGACTATTTACCCGTAGAGCCGGTCACAGGACGTGTGTGGGACGTTCTGGCACGGCGTGACTGTTTGTGACGACTTGGCCGTTCGAGCGGATGCGAGACTCGGCCGGAATCGTGGACGACGAGTTGTTGACACTGATCGAACCGTTGCGGTCTTCCTGGCCGCAGGGGGCAGGGGGCAGGGGGCAGGGGGCAGGGGGCAGGGGGCAGGGGTGCCGGCGTCAAGGGTGGCGGAGGTGGCGCGGGCGGCGGCGATGGATACGCCGCCGGACTCGGTGCGCAGCACGACGGTGCCACTGGTGGCCTCGGCGAAGTTGAGGTCGCCCCTTTGCGTGCTGATCTGTGCGGGGCCGTTCAGGCGGCCGATGAAGATGTCACCGTCGAGGAGGGTGAGGCGGGCACTTGCGCCTTCGTCAGATCTTGACGGGTCCCTGTGCGCGGTCGAAGGTGACATCGCCGAGCCCTCCGGCGCCTCGGAGTTCGGCGGCGGCGGATTTTGCCTCGACGCGGGAGCCGGCTGGCAGCTGGATGGTGACCTCGACGGATCCGGTGTTGCCGAGGATCCGGGGTTCTTGGGTGCTGCCGCCCCGATGCGCAATACCACCGTCGGCGACGGCGTACCGCGCGGCGGCCTTCACGTCGCGGTCTTGGAGGCGTCGGCGGACAGCCTGAACGACACCGTCGACGCGCACGGCTGCGCGCAGCGAGGGACCAGCACGAGCCGGCTTCTGCCCGGACGCGACGACTGCACAGCAGGCCCTGAGCCGGACGACCTCCCCGCTGCGCTACTTCCCAGGCCTCCTTGCGGCCCCCGGGACATACGTGGTCACCATCGACGCCAAGTCCTCGATACGAAGCGCAAGTTCCGGATGCTTCGCGCCATCTCCTGCAAATGCGCCGTGGCAGGACTCCAGTACATGGGCACCCACGCACGCACCCGCCCCACAGGGCAGGCCGGTTCAGATGTCACCCGATCGTGCATCAGCCCCATTCCCGTCGCGAGGCGATCGCTCGATCCGACCTCTATACGTGGCCCTCCCGCTCGTAGATCCTCTGTAGCTGTGACAGAGACGACGAGCACCCCCTCATGGCCCACTTGCATCAGCGCGATCACCTTGTTCGTCGAGGACTTGGACGCCACAAAACGGTTCTACCGGGAGGTCTTCGGACTGCCGGTGGCCTTCGAGAATGACAACTCGGCTGTCTTCGAATTCGGCAACACCGTCATCAACCTGCTGAAGACCACCGCAGCGCCTGACCTCATCGAGCCAGCTCGCGTTGCCCAGGCTGACGCCGGCTCCCGCTTCCAACTCACCCTGCCCGTAGACGATGTGGACGCGAAGTGTAAGGAACTGGCCGCGCGCGGCGTGACACTGCTCAATGGCCCCATGGACCGGCCCTGGGGAATACGGACCGCCAGCTTCCGCGACCCCGGCGGCCACATCTGGGAAATCGCCAAGTGACTGCGGCGCGGGACCCCGAGGTGTCCTGGACATGGGCATGTCGTGCAGACTGCGGGCATGTTTTCCTGGCGGAGCTACGCGTTGGCCGCGGTCCTGGCCATAATCATGGCGTTGACCGGAGCGTGGCGGGCCACGGCCGGCACGGGGCCGCACGACATCAGCAGGCCGGTCTTCTATCTGAGCCTGCACCCTGAGACAGCCCCGCCCAGCAGCAATGTGCTGGCCGTCGAGGTCGATTACGACGGGCCCCTGCGCACCGGCCGGATCACCGTCGACGCCGGCGGTATCAAGGGCGTGGCGCAGATCAGCGAGGCGGGCGACGGCTGCTCCCCGCGGGAGGGCATCTTCCGCTGCGACATGAACCTGAACCCCAAGGCGCAGGGCTGGTCGCACAAGGAACTGGTCATGCGTCCGGCGACGGGAGCCAAGGCCGGGGATTCCGGAGTTCTGCGGTACACGGTGACCGCCGCGGGTGTGTCCCCTGTCCGGGGCAGCATCACCGTGATCGCCGGACGACCGGAGCTCCGCGTCAACGAGGGCAAGGACGTGCGGGGGCACGGCCCCGGGGACGCGTTCGACGTACCGGTTCTCATCCGGAACAGCGGTGATGTGCCCGCGCGCGGTGTGGCGTTGGGCTTCGATGGGGCCGGGGACGTGCACCAGGCGGCGGGCCACCGCAACTGTGCACGGCTGTCCGACACCGGCGAGACCAGGTGTCTGTTCCCCGACGCCGTCATTGCGCCGGGCGAGACGTGGCGCGTGGCTCCCCTTCCGAGGGTCAGGACGAGCGAGGATGCCGTGGACGCGCGGCTGAGCTATGCGGCCTCTGCGTACAACGCCGACCTGAAACCGGGCGACCTGGGACGTGATCCGCAGCGCGGCAAGGGTCCGGCGCTGCGCCTGGAACGGGATCCCGGCGATGGCGGCGACTGGCTCTTCACCACCGATGCGGGCAGCCCGGCCACCATCGATGTCCCGGTGACCAACGACGCGGACTTCGAAGCGCGCGGCGATTCGCTGAGCGGGGAGGTCGGCACGGAGCACAAGGTCAGCATCGGCTACGTCAACCATGGCCCCGCCGATCCGAATGTGGCCAAGGTACGGGCGGTGTTCACCGTGCCGCCTGGGGCGAAGGTGGTGCAGGCGCCTTACGACCCTGAGCTCGAGGAGGAGGAATGGGAACAGCACTGTCTGACCCACGATGGCGGGCGTACGTACACCTGTGACGGGAACACGAAGGTCGGCCGCGAGAATCTCTTCGAGTTCACGCTGCGGATCGTCAGGAAGGACAGCCGGCCGGGGTCCGTGGCCGTGTCGGCGGAAGTCATCCATGACAATGCCCGCACGCGCCTGCCGGATCCGCGGCCGGCCAACGACAAGGTTGCGGTCCGGCTGACGGCATCCGGCCCCGCCCCGGCGGCGGACACCGACACGGACGCCGGCGGTCTGGGGGTATGGACGCTTACGGCTGGAGCGGCGGCTGTGGTGGGGGCGGGTGGTGTGCTGGTGGTGCGGCGGATGCGCAGGGAGCCATTGGCGGACCCGGCTGAAGAGGGCGAGCCCGGCAAGGGCGCGCCCGGGGCGGGGTAAGGCTTGCCCGGAGTCGTCCTCGCTGTCCTGGCCTTGATCGCCATCCACCAGGAGAGATCTTCTCTCGCCAGAGCGCAGATCGGAAATACTCAACGTGGAAAGAACATGGGCAGGCGAGCCTGCCGCCGGAAAGCTCGGCGGAACACGCTCTACTGAGCCTCGCAGTCTGGAACGGATCTCGACGGCGAGTCAGACCAGGTCAGACCAGGAGACCGATGCTGGTCATCAGCATCACTACCGCCGATGCGCCGTGAATGCCGTAGGCGGCGGCCTTCGGCCCACCGCTGCGCAGCACAACCACAGCATCTCCGGCGGGTATCGCAGCGAGTGCCATCACGTACCAACCCAGCGGTATCGTCGTCGCGACGAGCATCAGAACGAAGACAAAGACGAAGACCCCGCACGCGATCTCGCGCAAACCCTTCACGCGTAGCCAGGGCCGGCTAGCGGGGTCGTCCGCCGGTGTATCGGGAATGCCGAAACCGACGGTGGCCTGTGGCGTCGTGAAGGCGCGCCCGCCCATGAAGATGAGGGCCGCGCCGAGCAGGGCCGGCGAGCACATCGATCGTCGATCCGCCGGACCCAAAGGACGTCGATCGGGTTCCGGGGGTCCTTGCGGTCACGGCCCGAGTCGCGAGACGACGCCGCGCTGTCATGGGACGAGAACGATCCGACCGCGGTCGCCGCCCTTGTCCATCGCCTGGTAGGCACCGGCTGCTTCGTCGGCTGCGCGACGGTGTGGACGCGAGCCGGCAGTTCCCCCGTCGTCACCCGTGCGAGCAATGGGGAGAGAAGCGCACCGTCGGGATGGGCGAAAACGACCTCGACGGCGATGCCGCGCTCCTGGGGAAGCCGCGAGGCCGGCTGCATGCCGACGAAACGGCAACCGTCGCGCACAGCACGTAGGGCGTTGTGACGCTGCGGCTGCTTCGGGCGTAACGGCGAGGCGGGCACCTGGCTGTACCGTCCGCCCGGGTTTCCCACCCCTCGACCGGTCGGGCGCGGGGAAGCCCGGAGCGACCCGGGCGGGTCGGGCGCGACTGCGAGTACGGATGCGGTCCGTGAGTCGCTCAACCGCGGGGCGAGTGCACCTTGTCGGCGGTGATGGTCAGGATGACGCGCTCCTGGTCGCGCCCGCCGAACCACGGATAGGGCCCGCCTAGGTACTTGTGCGCCACTTTGTCGATGTGCGTCTCGGCGCCCTCGGTCGTGGACGAAATGACGCGGCCGCGGATTGCCCAGTAGCGGGAGGGCTCCGCCGGATCTGCGATGGCGACGGCGACGCGCGGATCACGGTGGATGTTCTTCATCTTCTGGTGGCTGGTCACCGTGTTGATGACTACATGTTCCCCGTCGGTGTCGACCCAGGTCTGGGTGATCTGCGGCGAACCGTCCGGCATGAGCGTCGTCAGGAAACAGATGGCCGGGCCGCCCATGGCCTCGGTCAGCTCACTAGGCAATGTCATGTCGGGCAACTTTCTCGTGTGGCGCCGGAGCACCCACCCAATCAGAACCTCCCGCCCCTCTGCCACCACCGTTCTAGTCTCTCCCTGGACGTCGAGCGTGCCCCACTCTTGTGCGAGCGCGATGGCATCGGCGAGGACTGCGCCCTCCTCGTACGCCATGGAGTGGGCACCATGTCCGAGTGCCGCACGAGCGGGGCCTGGCCGCACGTCCCGTGGAGGCTGTCCGGCGACCAACCCCAGCGGATGTCGCGGTGGTTGGCTTGGTCGTCCCCCGGGCCAACGTCCTCGCCGTCGAGCTCCACTCCGCCGCTCTTTGGCGTTGACTGCATGGCTCGCGTTCGTCGGCCTTGGCCCCGGTCAGGGCGAAGGCGATAGGCAGGCCCTGAAGGGTGCAGACCAGGTAGAGGTGCAGGCGCAGGCCCCAGAAGAAGCGGCTGTGGCTGGCGCAGTAGCCGTATTCGGCCCATCCGGCCAGGCCGGAGCGTTTGACGGTCTCGCGGGAGCGTCCGCATTCCACCGGGGTGGAGTCCACGCCCCATACGTCGTCGCTCCACACCGAGGTGGTGGTGGCCAGGATCCGGTTGACGCTTCGCATCAGACCGGCGGCCTTGCGCAGCCGCTTGTTGTAGCCGGGCTGCTGGGGCAGGTAGGGGAAGAGGTGGCGCAGGTGGGCACGGGCATGGCGGAGCTATTTGGCCTCGGAGGTGTAGCCGAGTATGGCCTGCATCGTGGCGAGGGTGACCAGTTCGGCATCGCTCTGGCGGGGCGTAATGCCGACCGGCGGGCGCCGCGGCGCCAGGTCGGGATGCTCCTTCAGCATGTCGTCGGTCGTCGCATAGAGTGCTGTCGCGAGGGTGTCCACGTCGTTTGTCACAAAACGATCTTGGACACCCTCGTTCTCGTCTCCGCAGGCACCCCTTGGACCACACCACCAGGAGGAACCAGTGTCGTACCCGAAACTGCTCACCCCCGAGGAGAAGCTCGCCGACGCGAAGAAGCTGTTGAGCCTCCCGCGCATCGTCGTGATCTGCGGCTCCACCCGCTTCATGACCGAGATGAACGAGGCCGATCTGCGGGAGACCAAAGCCGGAAAGATTGTCGTCAAACCGGGCTGTGACATGAAGTCGCCGCACGAACTTTGGTCCGATCCTGTCGAGGCCGAGGCGCTGAAGGTTCGACTCGACGATCTGCACCGGGCGAAGATCCGGCTCGCTGATGAGGTGCTCGTAGTCGGCGACTACATCGGAGACAGCAGCCGAGCCGAAATCGCCTACGCCCGGTCGCTGGGCAAGCCCGTGCGGTTCACGCACCCCGAAGTCGACCCTGACGCCTGACCGCCCGCTGCCACCTCGCCAACCAGGGCTGGCAGCCCGCCGCCTGACCGTCTCGCGGTGGCTTCGGCCGCCGCCCACCCCACGCCCTCCGCAGGCATCCCTTGGAGTTGATCATCTAGGAGCATGCGCCACGGCTCCGTGTGCGAGACGCACTGAGGTTTTCTCAGTGGCGCGATTCTTCCCAACCCGTTTGGCGCTGATCGTCGCGATGACAGCTCTGTCGCCGATTGGGCCATCGGGCAGGGGCGTTGCTCGAGATGGTCTGTTTCAGGATGCCTTTTGGTCGGCGGGCTTCTCGATCTCGGTGGTCACCCGTGCCCCTCGGAAGAGCACCGGGAGCCACAGGAGACATGCCAGCAGGGGGACCGCGGCGTAGGTGGCCATGCCCACACCGGAGCCCAACCCGTCCATGAGCGCGCCGAGGACGAGATAGCCGATGCCGATGAGCGCCGACTCCACGAATGCGATCATCGACAGCAGGCTCGCCCGGTGGCGCGACGGCACTGCCTCGTTGAACACGTTGTCCACGATCACGGCGGTGATCTCGGGAATCCCGACCAGGATCAGGAACGCGGCGATGGTGACCCAGACAAGGCCGAGGCCGCTCAGGCCGAGTGCCACGGCGAGCGCCAGGAGAGACACCGGGACGATGACCCGATACCCGATGCGCCGGTCCGCGCGGTCCGACACCAGCGGAGTGAGCCCGCCGGTGAAGAATCCCGCCGATATGACCACGCTGACCAATGCGGTGCCCGCTCCCTGATCGGAGAGGGTCTTCTGCGTAAAAATGATGTACGGCGTCAAAGTCGCATGCATCAAGCCGGACACCACGACAAGCGTCACGAGCGCCGGCGTGGCGACCCGAAGCATCGCCCGCCAAGCTGTGGCGTCGCCGTGCTCCTCGGCTCCGTCCTGCTCGTCCACCGCGTCCGCGCCGCGGATTTCGGGCACCCTTGACATCAGCACCACCACGGCCAGGACGAGGCACGCCGCCGAACCGACGTAGACGACTCCCCAGGAGATCTGCTGCAGTTGGCCGCCGAGGACGATGGCGGCTCCCGAGGTGACCGTCCCGAGCATGGTGAACCGGGACTTGATCTTGACGTAGTTGGCCGTTGCACCACGACGCACGAGCAGGTCGTACAGCAGGGCGGTGTCCGAACCGGACACACATGCCATGCCCACACCCTGCCCGACGAACAGCGCCAGGAACACCCAGTAGTTGGAGAACGTCCCCTGGCCGAGCAGACATCCAGCTATCAGCATCTGGCCGATCACGATGCTGGCACGCCTGCCGATTCGGTCGGCGATGACTCCCGTCGGCAACTCCGCAAGTCCGCTGACCAGGTAGAGCAGTGTCTGCAGTAGGGCCACTTGCCCGGCGGAGAAGCCTCGCTGCTGAAGGAAGAGGACGAATACGCCGCGCTGGAACAGCGTGTTGGCGAGCACGGCGTACACGTAGAACGGGCGCGTGACACTTCGTGCTGCATCGTCGACTGCAGCCGACCCGCCAAGGGCCTCCGTGGTGCCGGTCATGCTGCGGGCTCCCCTGGTGACTCCGGTGATCATTAGTGCTGGGTCGCCGCCGCCGACCGGAACCTCCAGTCCATACTTCGCGCAGGATATTGGGCCGGCCATCCGGGAACCGTTGCCAGCGCCGCGGCCATCTTCAGTGGTGGGTCAAATGCTGGAAACAGTAGCGTGCATCTTCAGGGAACGGTTGCGTACATCTTGGAGCCAACGTGGGCGTGAAGTCAGGGAAATCCCAGACCTCGTCACTGAAAAATGATCTTTGCGAAGCTACGTGAACCGCTCGATTCGGGACGGGTGGGGCAGGCGGGGCCCGATCGTCGAGAGACGTGAAGCCCCTGGTAGGACGGTTCTCACCACAAGATCGTCCGCTGAACCAGAGGCTTCACGTTGGCCACCTGTGCGGCCACGCTCGATGTCCCGCGCCACATCGTGGTGCACCTCTCCCGGCTGCTTGCCGCGTATCGCCGTCATCTGGGCACCCCGCGGGGCTCGCGGACACTGGGCACGTTCCGGCAGGCGGTCCTCGTGCTGCGCTGGTTCCGTGAACGGGGCTGCGTGCACTGCCTGGCCAGGGACGCTGGCATCTCCCAGGCCACCAGCTATCGCTACCCTGCACGAGGGCATCGACATCCTCGCGGCCCAAGTATCCGGTCTGCACGAGGTGTTGGACCGCTGCCGCGAGGAGGAGATGAGTCACGTCATCCTCGCGGCATGCTCATAGAGAGCGACCGCCTGGCCGGCACTCGGGACAACGGCAACGACCTGTGGTTCAGCCAGAAACTCAAGAGCCTTGGCGGCACCGTTCAGTTCCGGTCCGCCCCGGACGGCACCCCGCTGCGGGTCTCCGATGCCGAGCCGGGCTCCACCCCGGACATCACCGCCGCCCGGCTACACGTCCTGCCCGCGTTGTACAAGGCAGCCGCAGACGGCCTGCCCACCCTGGCCGACAAGGGATACATCGGCGCCGGCATCCGCGTCCCGGTCCGCCGCCCGAAGGGGAAGCGGAACAAGCCCTCGACGCCGACTCCCGCGCCACGAACTGCCTGGTCAGAGACCTCCGCACCCTCGGTGAGCGCACCGCTGCCGAACTCAAAGAACGCTGGCGCACGCTCAAGCGCGTCACCCTCGGCCCCAGCCGTATCGGCGACATAGCCCGCGCCGCCCATGCCCTCAACCGCCACTGGAAGTGATCTTCACTGAGAAGACCTCACTGAGTGTCCAACTGCGTGACAACCACGACGCACAACCGCGAACACCCGTGGACGTCAGCGGACCGTCAGTGCAGGTGACAGGCGCAGCGGCCCAAGGACAGCGAACGTCCCGAGTTGCTTCGGGACGAACCAGTCACTCCGCAAAGGGCCCAGGCGCCGGAGAGTACTGCGAGCGCTGGCCTCCGACCTGCCGATCGCCTGGCGCGCCGCCGATTCCGCCTATGGCCAGGAGTGGGGATTCTGCCGCTTCCTGGAGGAGGCCGGTCTCAGCTACGTGCTCGCCGTCCCGAAGTCACAGCAGGTCAAGTCGCTTGTCGGGATCTGGCGCATCGACCAGCTCATCAGTGAGGCACCAGACGATGCCTGGCAGCAACTCTCCTGCGGTGATGGCGCCAAGGGCCCGAGCCTGTTCAACTGGGCTTCCGCGAAGCTGCCGGTCATCGACTTCTTCGACGGTGACGAGCCCACGCACCGCCGGTGGGTTCTGGCACGCCGCAGCATCAAGAGGCCGGACGAAATCGCCTACTACCTTGCCTATGCGCCGACCGGCAGCACGCCCGCTGACCTGGTGCGCATCGCCGGCTCCCGCTGTGCCATCGAGGAGTGCTTCCAGGCCGCGAAGAACGAGTGCGGCCTGGACGAGTACGAGGTCCGCCGCTGTCCGGGCTGGTATCGACCCGTCACCTTGGCGATGCTCGCCCACGCCTTCCTCGCCGCGATGGCCGCGGCCGCCGGCCTGTAATCAGAGTGACGCTCGGTCAGGGAGAGTGAGGCGGGGCCCAGGGACTTTGCCGACCTGGAGGGCGGCGAAGTCGGTGTGGGCCGTTCGGCGACTTCCACCAGCAGCTCCCCGACCTCTCATGACCGCGGCGAGGCCGCGTCCAGGAGAGCACGTCCAGCCTTGGCGAGATCGTGCGTGGCCGTGCGACGGCCCGGCAGCTGTCGATCAAGCCGGCGTCTCGCAGGATTGCCAGGTGTTCGCTGGCCGTCGGGGGGACGCTCACCAGTCTGGGCACAATGGTCGTCTGCAGCGGAGTGGTGAGCGCGGCCAGGATCCTCGATCGGGTCACCCCCAGAAGACGGTCAAGCGACCTCGGAGTGGGGGTGCCGCTGTCGCCTATTCGCATCCGATGCAATTGGCGTCGGTGGGTGCACAGCGGTACAGCGGTTAGAGCTAAGCCGGTGATCTTGGACATGACGCGGCGAATCCGTGGGGCGGGATGAGCAGCGTCATCCTGAACGGTGCTGCCTTATGCGAGTAGGACACCGTGGCCCCAGGCCCCTGCCTTGGGTGGGGCGGGGGATGGGAAGCTGGCGGGTATGGATATCCGTCGCAGGAACAACGTCAGCGTCACCGGCCGTGCGGACGGGCCAGTGCTCCTGCTGGCCCACGGGTTCGGCTGCGACCAGAACATGTGGCGCCTGGTGGCTCCCACGCTGGCCAAGAGCTACCGGGTGGTGCTCTTCGACTACGTGGGCTCGGGCCGGGCGGACCCTTCAGCTTGGGACGAGCGGCGTTACAGCTCCCTGGAGGGCTACGCCCTGGATGTGCTGGAGGTCTGCGATGAGCTGGACCTGCGGGATGCGACGTTCGTGGGGCACTCGGTGAGCGCGATGGTGGGGGTGCTCGCGGCGGCGAAGGCGCCGCAACGCATCTCCCGTCTGGTGATGGTCGCGCCCTCGCCCCGCTACATCGACGACGATGGCTACCGGGGCGGGTTCAGCGCCGAGGACATCGACGAGCTGCTGGAGTCCTTGGAGTCGAACTATCTGGGCTGGTCGGCAGCGATGGCCCCGGTCATCATGGGCAACGCGGACCGCCCGGAACTCGGCCAGGAGCTGACCACCTCGTTCTGCGCGACCGACCCGGACATGGCCCGGGTCTTCGCCCGCACGACATTCCTGTCCGACAGCCGCCAGGACCTCAAGACGGTCATGGCGCCGACGCTGATCCTGGAGTGCAACCAGGACGTGATCGCTCCCCGCGAGGTCGGCGCCTACGTCCGCGACGTCATCCCCGGCAGTCGGCTGGTCACGCTGGAGGCGACGGGGCACTGCCCGCAGTTGAGCGCCCCGCAGGCCACCACAAGCGCTATCAGCGAATTCATCGGAGCAAGCCGATGATGTGCCGCACCTGCCAGGCACCCGAGCCGGGTGAGGAACACGACGTGGACGCCACGGAAGCGGTGTTCACCTCGCTGCTGGAGGACAGTGCCGAGGAGCTGTACGAGCAAGCCCCGTGCGGATACCTGTCGACGCTGATGGACGGCACCATCGCGAAGATCAACACCACCCTGCTGGACTGGCTGGGCCTGGAGAGGTCCCGGGTGGTGGGGCGGATGCGGTTCACCGACCTGCTGACCGTGGGCGGCAAGCTGTACCACGAGACGCACTTCGCGCCGCTGCTGCAGATGAAGGGCGAGGTCAGCGGCATCGCCATGGACATCAAGGCCGCCTCCGGCCAGCGGATGCCGATGCTGGTCACCTCGAAGGTGAAGACCAGCAAGGACGGCGAGCCCCTGCTGATCCGGACGACCGTCTTCGACGCCCGAGACCGCCGCGCCTACGAGGCCGAGCTGCTGCGCGGCCGCCAGGCTGCCGAGGAAGCCCGCCGGCAGGCCGAAGCGGCCCGTCAGCGCGCCGAGACCGACCGCGAGCGGCTCCAGGAGGCTCTCGCCGTCCTCCAGCAGAGCCTGCTGCCCTCCCAGCTGCCCGCAGTTCCGGGCCTGGAGGCCGGCTCCTACTACCACACGGCCTCCCCGGACCTGCTGGGCGGAGACTTCTACGACCTGTTCCCCCTGGACGCCGGCCGGTGGGCATTCTTCCTCGGCGACGTGTGCGGCAAAGGCCCCCAGGCCGCCGCCGTCACCTCCCTGACCCGCTACACCCTGCACGCCGCCGCCCTGCACGACGGCGACCCCGTCACCGTGTTGACCACCTTGAACACGGTGCTGCACGAGCGGTACACCAGCGGCGACACCCGCTTCTGCACCGCCATATTCGGCATCCTCGAACCCAACGACGGCTACGTCGGCGTGCACCTGGCCTCCGGTGGACACCCCTCCGCGCTGATCCAGCGCGCGGACGGCACCGCCGACTACCTCCCCACCCCAGGCGGAATTCTCATCGGAGTCCTGCCCCAGGCCCCGTTCACCGCCGCCCGCGCCCGGCTGCTGCCCGGCGACACCCTGCTCCTCTACACCGACGGCCTGACCGAGGCCCGAATAGGGCCAGGCCGCGAGCTGTACGGCGAGGACGCCCTGCGCACCTTCACCGCCGCCCAGCCACCGGCAGGCCCGCAGGCCCTGATCACCGCCCTGACCGCCCTGCTCGCCGGGTTCGGCGAAGGACTCGACGACGACACCGCGCTGCTCGCCCTCGGCGTGCCCGCTCCGCTTCCCACTCCCGCGAGTGAAAACCTGACATGAGCCCCCTGACGACGACCACCCGAGAGGCCGCCACCGGTCCCGTACTGGAGATCACCGGTGACCTTGACCATGAGACGGCACCCGAACTACGCAAGGCCATGGACGCCCTCACCCTTGCCGCGGGCCAACTATTGGTCCTGGATTTGGCCGGTCTGGACTTCTGCGACTCCAGCGGGATCAGCGCTCTACTGTCGGCCAGGAGCCTGGCCATCGAACAAGGCGGCGGCATAGCCCTGGCTGCGGTCCCCGCCAACACCACCCGCATCCTGGGCATCGTCGGTCTGGACCAGGTCTTCACCATCCACCCGGACGCCGCGACGGCTACCGCCTAGCAGTTCCGTCACTCACTGATCCTGCCCTGAGCAGCAGTCACGTGCTTTCGCCCGGATGATGGTCAGATGTCAGCGGTGGGTGTTTGACCCCTCGTTGCGGACGTATCGACTGCGCGGAGTTGCTGCAGTCCCTCGTGTGCGGTGTCGGCGAGGGGCAGGATGGTGTCGGTGCCGGTGATTTGTAGCAGTCGTCGCACTGCCGACTGCAGGGGCCCGGTGAGGACGAGCGGCCTGGCAATCGAGGTGTGGTCGGAGAGCGTCTGGATGAGCTGGTTGAGGAAGGTGCTGTCGGCGAAGGTCACTTCCGACAGATCGAGGAGCGTTGCGTTCGTCGACGCGTCGGACAGGACCTGTGCGAAGACTTCCTCGACGTCAGCGAGATTGTGCAGGTCCACGTCGCCGATCGGCGTGATCACCGCCACACGTTCCTGCTGATCAAGACGTACTTTCCCGCTGCCTGATGTCATGCGCAGCACCCTGACACACAGCGTGCCCCGCACGCATCCCGCTCTCCGGCACTTGTGGTGCCGGAGAGCGGGATGCGTTGACGAGGAGCCGGGCTGGACTAGTTGGTGGTCATCAGGCCGGTGCGGAGCTTCGCCACCACGCGGGTGATCAGGCGGGAGACGTGCATCTGCGAGACACCGAGTGCTTCGCCGATCTGCGACTGGGTCTGCTCCTCGACGAAGCGGAGATGGATCAGCGTGCGTTCACGCTCGTCGAGGTCGGCGATGAGCGGGGCCAGGGAGTGGAAGTTGTCGATGAGCTCGTAGGAGTCCTCTTCGAAGCCGATGAAATCGGCCAGCGCGGTGTCGGACTCGTCACCTGCGCTCATCACCGAGGCGTCCAGGGAGGAGGCGTTGTAGCCGTTGGACGCCATCTGCGCCTGGGTGACCTCGGACGGCTCCAGCTGCATCAGCTCCGCCAGCTCGGCCGTGGAGGGGTTGCGGCCCAGACGGGTGCGCAGCTCCTCGGTGGCCTTGGACAGTTCGATGCGGGCTTCCTGGAGGCGGCGCGGCACGTGCACGGCCCAGCTGGTGTCGCGGAAGAACCGCTTGATCTCACCGGTGATGTAGGGGACGGCGAACGTCGCGAACTCGACCTCACGGGTCAGTTCGAACCGATCGATCGCCTTGATCAGGCCGATCGTGCCGACCTGAACGATGTCTTCCATCTCCTCCTGGCCACGGTGACGGAACCGGGAAGCCGCGTACCGTACTAGGGAGAGGTTCATCTCGATCAGGCAGTTGCGCACGTACTGATACTCGTGCGTGCCTTCCTCCAGCTGCCCGAGCCGGCCGAAGAATCGCTTGCCGATCTCTCGCGCATCCTTCGGCGCGATGGAAGAGGGGTCGGCGTAAGCCCGCTCGACGAGGTCCTCCTGAGCCTGAGCGGCCTGGATCTTCTCCTGCGTCGTCACGGTGATCATGCGTCCCGCCCCTTTCGGTTGTTCCGAGCTTGCCTGCCGCTCCCCGTTCTGGCGCGACTACCCGGCATGGAGGCGAACATGCAAGCGGAAGCCGGAAGATCCTTCCGAGTGTCCGGTGATGAGCGACCTGTGCTCTACGGCAGGGCGAGGACGGCTGTGATGGTCTTGCCGTCGGGCTGGATGTCAACGGAGACGTGTGAGGCGAGGCGCTGGGTGATCATCCAGCCGAAGCCGCCGGGCAGTCCGGGGTTGTGGAGTACGAGGTGAGGCGTCGTCGTGCTGTGGTCGCTCACCTGTATCAACAGGGATCCGTCTTCGATGCGGGCGTGGAACCGGGTGAGCCCGCCGCCGTGCAGGATCGCGTTGGACGTCAACTCGCTGGCCACCAGCAGGGCATCCTCACGAAAACGTCTGGCCTGGCCTGAGGGCAGCCGGCAGGCGGTTTCCACAACTGCCCTGACCTCGGCGCGCGCGTCGTGACAGCGCATCTCCTGGATCTCGGGCGCCGTGTGAGTGGTCATGAAGACCTCGCCCCTCTCTGCGTCGTTCTGCGAGCTCGTCAATCGGCAGGTGTGCCGCCGCGTTATCCCACCTGCCCGACCCGTCGCACGACACTCCTCCTACCCACCCAAAGGCAGAGCGTCAACGTCATACAGCACAAGGATGGCACCTCGGACACTCTGCCAATACTGGTCCCCATCGGCTGTGTTCCGCCTTCCGCGCACGGCACGTCTGCATGCGATCGATCCAGCGAGCTTTCCGTGGAACGTCGATTTGATGCTTGAGCACGTCGGCCTAGCAGACGGGTAGTCCTTCGCAGGTGCGCAGAAGAGGGGTGGAACCGACCGTCCCAGGTCGGGTCCACCCCTCAGTCCATCGCCCTGGCGGTAGTGCTGCATCCGCCGCGGGCCGTCTTCAGTCGGCGGTGATCACCATCGGTACCAGCGGCCCTTGCGGCCGCCGCTCGCCGCCGGGCGGATCACGAAGCCGAGCAGCCACAGCACCAGGACGATGACCGCGATCCACCACAGGGCCTTCTACGCGAAGCCCGCGCCGAGGAGGATCAGAGCCAGAAGAAGAACAAGAATCAGGGAAGCCATCGTTGTCGACCTCCTGACCGCCATATGTCCTCGTCTCACTCACGCAAACGCATGAAAGAGGCGTTTGTTTTACAGAGGTGAGGGAATTTGATCGCGCCATGGTCGCTCGCTCAATGCCTTTGCCCGCACTGGTCATGCATCGGATGCCGTGGTTATCCCTCCGGGGAAAGTCGCTGCCACTCATGTTTGCGCTGTTGATCCGTGGCCACACGAACTGACAGCACATGATGTCCAAGCCAAGGGAGTGTGAGCGGACTTGACTGCCAACGAGAAGGCCAAGGCCAAGACCGAGCAGGTCACGGGCGCCGCCAAGGAGATCGCGGGACGCGCTGTCGGCAACGAACGTCTGACCGTCGAGGGCCGCACCGAGCGCAAGAAAGGCGACGCCCGAGAGGCGAAGGAGAAGATCAAGGATGTCGGCAAGCACTAGCCGACCGAACGACGCGACAGCGGTGGGGCGGACTCCTTGGGAGAGTCCGCCCCACCGCTGTCGCGTCGTTCGGTCCCCGCCGCTCGCTGCGGGGTGACCTTTGAGAACGAGGAATTCCTCTCGGCCAGGAGGACAAGGTCCTCGCAGGTTTCAGCTCAGACGCTGTTGATACGACGCTCGGTCTCTGGGACCAATAGGCTGTGGCGCCGTGGGACCTCGGCGCCCTTGTGGGCGAAGTCTGCAAGGCTTTGATCGGCTCCCGAGTAGGGGGAACACCGAGTGGTCCCTTCCGGGTTATCGCTCGTGGCGCCAACAACCCGCGAAGCGATGGGCCCCAGTCCAGCAACTGGGCCGGGGCTGGCCACACTGAGGCCCACGTGCCGGGAAAGGGGCTTCAGCCCTCGCGGGTAATGTAGTTGGCCGCCGTGGGACTGCCGCGGTGATGGGTCTGGCGGGTCAGGGGAAGCGCCGGATGGGTACGACAGCTGCTTCCCTGGCGCGCTGGAGGGTCGAACGGCGCTTCCAGCGGCCGGGCCTGATGAGCTCGCTGGGCTCGAGATCCTCGGTGAAATGGCCATCGATGCCGAGTTCCCGGGCCATGTCGGTCACCGTTCCGCCCGAGGAGGCCACGAGAGCGATCGCATCCCGCTTGAACTCCTCCGAGTACCGCTTCGTGTAATTGCTTCCCACCTGGCGCTGCTTCTGAGCTCACACGTCCCAGTCTCCAGGTGTCCGCGATCAAGGTAAAGCTTCACCAGTGCCTCAGGGAGGATGCTCGTATCGTGGCGGGCGGCGTCCAGGATCAGGGGCGCTTGGCCCGCAGCAAAGCGGGAATCTTCTTGCGGGGGGGCTTCGGCGCAGTTTGTTTCTTGGCCGTTGTCTTGGTCTTTGTCTTGGCGCTTGTTTTGGTGGCCGACGTGGTGCGAGCATCGCTATTGCTCCAGGCCCACATCCAGTGTTGCCGGCTTTCCTTGACGGCAGCGGCCCGAGCTGGCTCGTCGGCTGGTTCGGCGCGCGGGCGCCACCAGTGGACGCGGCGCGGATGCAACGCCCGGCCGAGCCTGCGGCCAAGGATGAGATACCCGAGGAAGGCGCCCGTCGCATTGAGGATCACATCGTCGATGTCGAATGCCCGGCCGGCGACCAGCAGTCCTTGAGCGATCTCTACGGTGAGCATCACGAACGCTGTCATGAGCACCACTCGGACGAAGCCCCGTGTGCGTGGGAAGATCACCGGCAGCAGGAATCCGAACGGCACTCCCAGAACGACGTTCCCTCCGACCTGCTTGATTGTGTCTCGCCAGTCAGGCTGGTTGAAGTACAGCCGAATCGAGCTGCCGGGGTGCAGGTTGGTGTGGGTCAACGGTACTGACGCGGGTGACGGGACGAGTGTGGCCTTCGCCAGCGCGACGGCGAACGCCACCATGCAGACGAAACCAACCGCCATGACAAGGGCGCGTACCAGATTCCAGCCCCATGAGTGCCGCCGCAGACGAGGTTCGGGTTCCATGCGGCGCCCACTACCCCGAAGCTGGCGCCGCACACGTCGTGCGGCCAGATGTCTGCGCTGCCGCGTGCGCCTCAACGCGTTTTCTGGGGGCGTCGGTTCCGCTTGTCGGCGCCGACAGCCTCAAAGCATGGCGCCGACATCAACTTCACCGCTCCTGTCGGCGTGTGATGGACCAGCGACCGGTGGCCGATCAGCGACGTGATGGCACGCGCCCGCGAGATCGAGAACCTCGGCTACGCATGGCTGTTCTATGGCGAAGCCGGAGGCAAGGAGTACTTCACCCAGACCGCTGCCCTGCTCGGTGGCACCGAGCGGCTGGTGGTCGGCACCGGCATCTCCTCGGCGACGATCCCGCTACCGACCCCCTGCCCGCGCCGCGCGAACTCGCCCCGGCCCTCGGCCTGGGCACCGCGTGACCGAGTTGTCGTTCCCGCCCCCCGAGGCTGCCATGTCGCGTCAAGCGGTTCGGTGGAGATCATTGGGGGTTCGGTCCGAGCGTTCGAGGATCTTGAAGAGTTGGCGGCAGACGGCTCGTTTCAGGCAGTGCTGTGCGTCGCGGGAGGTCTTGCCGTCGCTGATCCTGCGGGCGACGTATGTCTTCGTTGCGGGGTCCAGCCGCATGCGGATGAGCGTGACGGTGTGCAGAGCGCGGTTCAGCTGCCGGTCACCGCTGCGATTGATCCGGTGGCGGTTCGTGAGCCCTGAGGAGGCCGGGATCGGCGAGACGCCGGCGAAGGATGCGAAGCCGGCCTTGGAGCGGAAGCGGCCGGGGTGCGACCAGCTGACCAGCACCTGAGCCGCGGTGATGGGCCCGACTCCTTGCAGCTCCAGAAGCTCTGGAGACATCTGACGCACAAGGCCAAGGATCTCGCCCTCGAGATCCTTGGCCTCAACTTGCAGTGCTTGGACGCGCTGAGCGGTGGACCTCAGGGCCTGGATCGTCATGTGCTCGACGCTTTGGGCTGGGCGGTCGCTCAGCTGAGCGCAACTGCCGATCTGGGCCGGACGCTTGAATTTCCGCAGTTCGGCACCAAAGTCGTCGGGTGTCGAGACGATCAAGCCCTTGAACTGATTGATCGTGGCTGTGGAGGCGAGGACGGCGCCCGTTGTGGGTGACGAGGAGGACTCGCCGGGCCTCACGTTCTCCTCG
Organism: Streptomyces sp. CB01635; assembly: GCF_002803065.1. Taxonomy (GTDB): domain Bacteria; phylum Actinomycetota; class Actinomycetes; order Streptomycetales; family Streptomycetaceae; genus Streptomyces. Next base: position 47,339 of record NZ_NNBL01000008.1, on the reverse strand, counting down.
GGCTAGCGGCTGGATGAGGTGCTCGCTGGCCAGGGCTTCCTGAGCCGGTTTGCCGACGTGCAGTTGCGCTGAGCCCGGATGGCCATCAGTTCGGGATTCAGCACGAGGCGCCGCCTGTTCTGTTGTCCTGCGGATCGACGGACACCAACTGCCCCCGATTTCCCCGGGCATGCTCACCGGCTCCGCTCGACGAGTCACAGCATCCGAACGCGGACCGCTCCTTTGCGGGGGACGCTGGGCCGCGCACGAGACCCGCGTTCCGCGCCGCGCCAGAACACGCCACAGCAGGGGGACGCGAGTTCGTCGTCGGCGTCGAACTGGCGGGTGCAGTCGGCGTCGTGGACCACCCCGTCCGAATCCTGCCAGAGGGCGCAGCAATCAAAGCGGCCCTTGTCGGGGGCGGGTTGGCCAAGGGCCGCCCGGGTGCGTGCGCTTGCCGACCCGGGATGCGACGATGCCGGCCGAGAGTCCGGACGGCGCACCAGCCAGGAACGAGGCCGAGTACAGACCGATGACGCACGTCTACACCTGACCGGCTACACCCAGACCCCTCGCGGTGGCGCACGCAGGGCCGCGGCATCGCAGGCGACTAGGACACTGGGAGTCATCTGCGCTCTTTCGTCATCTGCGGCTATCGTTCCGGAAGCGCGACATCGTCGTCGTTCATCGACGCCGCAGTCGGTTGAGCCACGCGCGAGCCTGAGCCTGCTTGCGGGGGTCCGCGGCCGTCCGGCGCGCCGTCGCGATGGCCCGCTGGCCCTGCGGACTGCGGCTGTACTGCTTGATCCGGTCGAGAATGCCGGGCATGACGCCTCCAAGGTGTCGTTCGCCAAGAGCCGCCACATCGCGTCGCCGCTCACGTTGCGGCTACCCGGGAAGCAGTACGGAACACGAAAGCGGGCACACGGGCGACAACGACAAGGAACAGGAGTTCCCATGTTTGCCATCGCCTCCGCCGTGCTGTTCTTCCTGGCATTCCTGATCAATGCCGCCGACATCGCGACGAACGACGTCTTCTCGTCCGTGAACGTCATGCTCCTCGGGCTCACCGCTCTGGCTCTCCATCTGGCGGGAGCCGGTGGCTGGGCGCGTACCAGAACGTCGCGTCGACGCTGAACACGTGCTCACGACCTGGTCCTACGCGGCGTAGCGCACTCGCAAGTAGTCGATCACGGTTGGGGCTTCCCGGGGCACCTGCCCTCCCACGACGTTTACTGACGGGCGAGGAGATTCAGTGGTGATGCGCGAGCCCGACCGCGTGACAGGTGCGCCCCCCCATGACCGGTTGCGCGGCCCCCCGCCCGTGGCGGGGGCGAACGCCTGAGCGTGCTTGTGGTCGCCCTCGCACTGATCGGGTCAACGCTGAACGTCATGTCCCATCTCCCCAGTAGGTGACAGCCTTCTCCACGTCGGCCAGTTCCTCGGGAAGCGACTGCCCGGGGTGCGGCAGGGCCCGCCAGTGGTGCATCAATGGGAAGCCCTCATAGTCTTGTGCGAGCGCCCAGTTCGTCGTCATGGTTTGCACGGTCAGCTCCCTCCAGGCCCCAAATTCCGGCCCCCCGATGACCCCGACACCGAAATGGGAGACGGCAGGTAGCTCGAAGAGGTTGGCCGTGGACCGGACGTTCTCCGGCTGCCTTTCCGGATCGCTCAGCGGCACCCGCTTCCTGGGGAGCAAGCACATCGACGCCACTCACTCACGACGCTGAACCGTCGCTCAACATGGGGCTTCAAGGCGCGATCCTGTGTCAGCCGGTGTGGGCGTTGGCGGGGTGCGCCGTGGCCGCTGTCAGTCCGTGGGCTGCTACGAGCTGTGCGCTGCCGTCGGCCAGGCTGTAGGTCAGGCCGACCACTGCGGTGCGTCCGGCCGTGACGTGGTCGGCCAGGATGCGGGAGCGGTCCAGGAGCAGATCGACTGTGTTGCGGGTGTGCGCTGCGATGATGGCGCTGTCCTGGGTGAGGCCTGCGGCGCGGGCTGCGAGCACGCTCGGCGTGACCCGCTCTATGACGTCGCGTACGTACCCGTCCGCGGCGACGCCGTTCTCGATCGCAGTGCGGGTCGCGGCGACAGCGCCACACCCTTCGTGGCCGAGGACCACCACCAGCGGGCAGTTCAGCAGACCCACGCCGTACTCGAGGCTGCCCAGGACCTCGGGTCCTGCCACGTGTCCTGCCGTGCGCACGACGAAGAGGTCTCCCAGACCGCGGTCAAAGATGATCTCGGCAGCCAGCCGGGAGTCCGAGCAGCCGAAGAGCACTGCGAACGGTTGCTGCACCGAGGCCAGCGCTGCTCGTCGCGCGGCGTCCTGGTTGGGATGCTCCGGGCTGCCGGCAACGAATCGGTGGTTGCCGGCCATCAGCAGTTTGAAGGCTTCGTCGGGGATTACGTGCGCATCGGCGGTCATGGCGTCAGGTTACGACGCGGGAGCGCACCTCCGGCGGATGGGTTGGATGGCCTTTGCTCAATGCGCAGCCCTGTCGCGCTTACAGGGGCCGATGTTTAGACGAGGTGAGGGGCACGCCGAGAGCCGGGCCGCCGCATGCGTCAGCCGGGCGGGAGGTACTGCCTACAACGAGCCGGCATCGTTCTGCGGTCCTGCCCCATCCTTTCCTGAGTTCCGGCAACGCGCACGGAGGGCGTGTCAGCCTCCGCTGGTGACAGCTCGCGTCAATGGGTGTGGCTCTTCTACGGGAGCTGTCCGAATCGGGGACTTCCCTGCAGAAGGGCAAACGCAGCCGGCGAAGCATCGGCCGGAGCATCAGGGCCTCAGCAGTCCGCCTACCCACCAGTCGTGCGGCTTGCCATCGTTGGCGATGCCGCGATTGCGCAGTGTCCCTTCGACGGTGAAGCCGAGATTCTCGGCGACGGCACGCGAGCCGGTGTTCCCGGCCATGGCCCACCACTCGATGCGGTGCACGTCGAGCGTGGCCCAGCCCCAGTCACACAAAGCCTGAGCGGCCTCAACCGAGTACCCGCGTCCGCGCTGCTCCTTGACCGCCCAGTAACCGAGCTCCCAGACGCCGCGGCTGATGAGGGTCAGGCAGTACGAGCCGACCAGGGCGCCGGTGTCCTTGCGGAACGCGCCGAGGGTGTAGTCCTTGTCCTCGGCCCACTGGGCGGGCAGCTTCTCGCCGACGAGCTTCTCCGCGTCCGCACGCCGGTACGGCACCGGCACCGGGGTGTAGAACTGGATGTCTTCGTCCTGGCAGGCTTCGTACACCGCATCCACGTCGGCAGGTGTGAAGGCCCGCAGCAGCAGACGGTCGGTCTCGAGAATCACTGGATCCATCGCGGCAGTATGACCACCATCAACAAGCAGCGACCAGCGAATATCCCGACCGAGCACCGCCCATCACAACACCCCGGGCTGGTCAACGCTCGTCGCAACACCCAGATCAGCTGCCCGCGAGACGGAGCTGCACTCAGCATCAATCGCGGACCGAGCCGTTACGTAGATCTCCTGCGTCATGCCCTGCGGCAACCAGCTCGGGGACGAGAAGCCCGCGGCTGTAGCTGGTAGCCACGGTTACGAGACATTGCGGCCTCGCTCAGGCGCCATCGCAGATGACGTTCCGTGCGCTGGTTCCGCCATCGTGCTAGCCATCTCGCAGCAGGCCATCCAAGGACGTGTCGCCCGGGCCACATCCGCACAAAGCCCCGGTGCGCAGTGAAGCTTCCCCTTGATGTTGGACACCTGGAGACTGGGACGTGAGGTTCCAGAGGAAGTAGTGCCAGGTGGGAAATAAGAGCACGACGTCTTTCATGTCGGTTCCTCCGAGGCGCGACCAGAGCGCGCCTAAACAGGCGGACAGGCCGTCCTGCCAACGGCGTGGCCGCGAGGTTTCACGTCCGCGCTGAGTCGGGTTGAAGCGTGTCGGTCCCCGAACAAGATCGTTAATGCGGGAGTCTTCGCCCTATGCGTGGGCGCCTTGCGCAGGCGGGGTGCTTGGGGGCCCCGGGCGCGCTCATGCCCTTGGCGGCGGCTTGGGTGATGTTGCGGGCCATGCCGCCGAAGACGACGGCGTGGAAGGGAGAGACGGACCACCAGTAGGCATGGCCCAGGAGGCCGCGGGGGTGGAACAGAGCGCGCTGCCGGTAGCGGGTACCGCCCTCGGCGCCCGTCTCGACATACATCTCCAGCCACGCCAGGCCCGGCAGCCGCATCTCCGCGCGCAGCCGCAGTAGTTGTAGGGGCTCGATCTCCTCGACCCGCCAGAAGTCCAGCGAGTCGCCGACCCGCAAACGCTCCGCGTCGCGTCGTCCGCGGCGCAGGCCGACTCCGCCCACGAAGCGGTCCAGCCAGCCGCGGACCGCCCAGGCCAGCGGGAAGGAGTACCAGCCGTTGTCGCCGCCGATGCCCTCGATCACCTTCCACAGGGCCTCCCGGGATGCCTCGACAGGCAGTTGCCGCTCGTCCTCGTAGAGGCTGCCGCCGGCCCAGTCGGGGTCGGTGGGCAGCGGATCGCTGGGCGCCCCGGGGAGAGCGGCGGACGACCACCGGGTGGCGACCTGCGCCTCCCGTACCCTCCGCAGCGCCAGGGCCAGCGCCTCGTCGAACGGCAGGGGCCGGCCCGGGGGGTCGGGCACGTAGCAGGCGATGTCGTGCTCGTGGCAGACGACCTCGTGGCGGAGCGACTCCGTCAGGGGCCGGGCGATGGATGCCGGTACCGGCGTCACGAGGCCGACCCAGTGGCTGGACAGCCGCGGAGTGAGCACGGGCACCGGCAAGATGATCCGCCGCCGCAGTCCGGCAACCTCGGAGTAGCGGCGCATCATCTCCCGATAGGTCAGGACGTCCGGCCCGCCGATGTCGAAAGCCCGGTCGACGTCGGTCGGCATGGTGGCCGAGCCGACGAGATAGCGCAGCACGTCACGGACCCCGATGGGCTGCGTGCGGGTGTGGACCCAGCTGGGGGTGACCATCACCGGCAGCCGCTCGGTCAGATAGCGCAGCATCTCGAAGGACGCCGATCCCGAGCCGATCACCACACCGGCCCTCAGCACGGTGGCGGGCACCGGGGCGTCGAGGAAGATGCGACCGACCTCAGCCCTGGAGCGCAGGTGCGGGGAAAGATCTTGCTCGGGTACGTCCTGCGGAGTGAGCCCGCCGAGGTAGACGATGCGCCGTACGCCGGCAGCGTGTGCCCGCTCGGCGAAGATCCGGGCCGCGCGCCGGTCGGTGTCCTCGAACCCGGAGCCGGATCCGAGGGAGTGCACCAGGTAGTACGCGACATCAACGCCGCGCATGGCCGCGGCGACCGACTCGGCGTCGGTGACGTCACCATGGAGTACCTCGGTGTCTCCCGCCCACGGATGGTCACGCAGTTTGCGCGGAGAGCGGGCCAGGCACCGCACCCGATGGCCGGCCTTCAGGGAGACACAAGCCCCTCTCGGGCCGACCTCAGGAGGAACAGTGCACATCCATGAGGCACGCATTCTGGTCGCCAGTACCACAGGAACCATCGGTAGTGCCCTCACGGCCGAGCTCGGCGCCCGCGGAGCGCGTCTGGCTCTAGCCGCACGTGATCCGCATCTGCTGGCGCAAGCGGCCGAATTCCACCACAGTGCCGCCACCGCCCTCTTCGAGGCCTACGACACTGACTCCTGCGCCCGCGCCGTACACACCTGCGCCGCAGCGCTCGGCGGCTGGACGCGGTCATCACGACGTTCGGTGTCGTCGCGTTCGGAGCCGCGCCGACCGTTGGCGATGCCACCGCAGAACACCTGATGGCAGTCAACGCCCTCGCACCAGCAGCATCTGCGTGCCGCGCTCGCCATCGTGAAGCCCGGCGGAGCGATCGCCGCGATATCCGGTGTGGTGGCGGAGCACCCGCAGCCGGCGATGGCCGACTACAGCGCGTCCAAGGCCGCTCTGAGCGCCTGGCTCGACGCCGTCCGCCGAGAGACCCGTACCGTCGAGGTCCAGGTCCTCGACGTCAGGTTCGGGCACTTGGACACTGGGTTCGCCGACCGCGCAGTAGAGGGCATCGCGCCACCGATGCCAGCAGGAGGCGACGTGAACCAGGCAGTGCGAGCGGTGGCGGAAGCCCTGGAGAGCGGCGCTGAGCTCGTACGCCCTGGCCCCGACGGGAGATCGGTTGGCCACAAGCGCGCCAGGTAACCAGCACCCGTCAGACCGAGCGCTCCCCACGACATGGGGCGCACTCTGCCGTGAACAGCCCCTTCATGTGTCCATCGAGACTTCAGAGGGCGGTATGTGAGTGCATAGGAGTTTTGTCGTCACCTGAATGTGTGGCGGTGCGGCATCCCGGCCGGTCGGCGACCATGGGCATGTTGGGCTGGGCACCGTGAGCGAGCGCAAGCCCTACAAGACCGACGTGAGCGACGAGCAGTGGGCGCTGGTCGAGCCGGTGATCGCCGCGTGGAAGGCCGCGCATCCCTCGGTCAGCGGCCATCAAGGCCGGTACGAGATGCGGGAGATCGTCAACGCGCTGCTCTACCAGGGCCGGACCGGCTGCCAGTGGGACCTGCTTCCGCACGATTTTCCGCCACCCGGCGCGGTGAAGTACTACTTCTACACCTGGCGCGACGACGGCACCGACCAGACCATTCACGACCTGCTGCGGTGGCAGGTGCGGGAGATGGCACGCCGGAAGGCGGATCCGAGCCTGGTGGTGCTCGATACCCAGAGCGTGCACGCGGCGGCCGGAGTGCCCGCTGAGTCGACGGGGCGCGATCCGGCAAAAAAAGTACCGGGCCGCAAGGGCGGCCTGGCCGTTGACGTTCTGGGGTTGGTGATCGCGGTGGTCGTGATGGCGGCGTCGGCGCACGAGAACGCCGTCGGCATCGCGCTGCTGGACAAGGTCGCCGCCGACACCGACGCCGTGGAGAAAGCCCTGGTCGATCAGGGCTTCAAGAACGGCGTCGTCGCGCACGGAGAGAAGGTAGGCATCGAGGTGGAGGTCGTGGAGCGCAACCCCGCGCAGACCGGGTTCGTTCCTCAGGCCAAGCGGTGGGTCGTGGAGCGCGCCTATGGGATCTTGATGCTGCACCGCAGGCTGGTGCGCGATTACGAGCATCTGCCCCGCAGTTCGGAGTCGCAGGTGTACTGGGCGATGACCGCGGTGATAGTGCGCCGGTTGACCGGGGCGGCCGTGCCGGCTTGGCGCACCGCATGACCGGCGGGGAGCTGACGCTCGGCGCAGTGCTGGCGCGGCTGGAGGAGCGGGAACGAGAGATCACCGCGCAAGCCGAGGAGGCGCGGGAACAGATCACGCAGCTGACCGCACAGCTCGAAGAACTCGGCCGGGCCGTCGAGGAAGTTCGGATCACTCGCAAGACACTGCTGGAGCTGCCCGACCCGCAACCGCCCGCGCCGCCGGCACCGAAGCTGCCGGATCATCCGGCCTACCACCAAATCATGGCGGTGTTCGCCGCGGCCGACCATCCGCTGCGGGCGCGGCAGGTGTGCGAGGCGATGGACCTGGCGGTCGCGCCCAACAACATCAACAACGTCCGCCTGAAGCTCAAGCGACTGGCGGACCGCGGAATCCTGACCGAGACCGAGCAGGGCTTGTTCTCCCAGCCCCGGCCGCAGTCGACCGACGTCGTCACGACCTGCCCGATCGCCCCACACGAAACGAAGAATCGGGCATCAGGTCTCATACCGCCCTCCCAGTAGCGAGCAGCTGATCGCCCCGTACTTCTTGTACCTGAATCATCTCGTCGAACGGTCGAGTCAGTCGCCGATAGTGTGAGGCGGCGCTGCGGTCCGGTCCGGTCGCGCGCAGCGGACCCTAGGTGCAGAGGTGTAGCGAGCGCATGAAGCGACCTGGACGGCTGTGGAAGATACCCGGAACGGGAAGCCGGTTGGCCGGGGTCCTCGCCAGGAGTCGTGCCGTGAGGGGGAACTCGGCGACGGACCTGCTGCGCAGCGTTGCGGGGCACGATGCGGTGTGGCTGGCCGCCGCTACCGTACTCGGGATGTCGGGCGGCAGGAGTGCCCGCAGGGCCGCGCTGCGCGGCATCGGCTCCGTGGCAATCGTCGTGGCGATCGATCGCGCGCTGGCCAAACCAGCCGCCCGAAGCACGCGCCCTGTCCTGGACGCGCTCACTGGGGTCTTTCCCCGCTCGAGCACCGTTTCCCTGCCCTCAAGTCCGATGACGTCGGCCGCCGCCTTCGCGTCCGGGGTTGTCCTGGAGTCGCCCCGCTACGGGCTTGCGGTGATGCCGTTCGCGGCAGGACTGACCTACGTACGCGGCCGTGAGGGCCTCGACCACCGAGGCCGCGTGGCGGTCGGTGTCATCGTAGGTATGGGTGCCGCATTGCTCACCTGTCGCTGGTGGCCGGTGAAGCCGGAGGCCGCGGCCTCTGCAGCTCCTCCCCGCAGGCCGGCTCCGGCGCTCGTGGCCGGCAAGGGCCTGCATCTGGTGGTCAATTCGTCGTCGGGCATCTCCTGGAGCCAGGACACCGCCGAGACCCTGCGCACTATGCTTCCCGAGGCCGCGATCGCCGTATTCGAGCCCGGCGACGACCTCGTAGCGCTGCTCGACGAAGCGGCGATGCGCGCCGTCGCCGACGGTGGTGCGCTGGGAGTGTGTGGCGGGGACGGCACCGTCAACGCGGGCAGTGCGACGGCGGCCCGCCATCACGTTCCCCTGGCTGTCTTCCCTGGCGGCACGTTCAACCACTTCGCTGTGGACCTCGGCAATCAGACGCTGGAGGACGTGGCCCGCGCGATTCGGGCGGGCGACGCGGTCACCGCAGACGTGGGCCGGGCATCGTCACCCAAGAGCCCTTGCACGCGCCTCGAGGCGGGTGCTCCGAACGGTTCACCCGACGACTCGGCCGGCGTTTTCCCGAGCGGTGGAGAACAGCAACTCTTCCTCAACACGTTCAGCATCGGGGTGTACTCGGAACTCGTCCATGCCAGGGAACGCATGGAGAAGCGCATCGGCAAATGGCCTGCGCTGGCTGTGGGCCTGGCGAAGGTCCTGGCCACGGGCACCCCGCTCTCAGTGGTCATCAACGGCCGCCCCCGCAGCATATGGCTGCTCTTCGCGGGTAACGGGATCTACCACCCGGCCGGTTTCGCCCCGACCTACCGCACCCAGCTCGACGACGGGCTCCTCGACGTCCGTGCGGTGGAGGCTGGTACCCCGCTGGCCCGCACACGGCTGCTCCTCGCTGTCCTGACCGGGACTTTGCACAACTCCCGGGTGCTGACGACAGCGCAGGTCCGTCGGCTGGACCTGGAAGTCCTGCAAGGCGAACCGCACTTCGCCTACGACGGCGAGGTCACGGACGCCACTTACCGGCGCTTGGTCCTCGACAAGATACCCAAGGCGGTCACCCTGTACCGCCCTGCTGACCAGGACCAGTGGCTGCGCTGACATCAGGCGTCAAACGCAGGAAGGCGGCGGGGGCGACGGGATGAGTCCGTCGCCCCTGCCGCCCTCACGTACCGAGTGTGCTGCCTTCGCGCCTGTCAGAACTTGCGCCAGCGGGCGGTGGCCCAGGAGAAGACACCGAAGGCCATGAGACCGAGCGCTATCAGCGCCAGCACCCAGCGACCGGCTGGAACATCGGCGAAGGAACGAAGCGTGGTGTCCATGCCCTTGGCTTTGCCAGGCTTGTGCTGGACGGCCGCCGCGATCGCGAACGTACCCGCGACAGCGAAGACGACGCCACGGACCGTACCGCCGAAGACCCTGACGAAGCCGGCAGCCTTACGCACCCTCCTGGACATCTCGGATACCCTCAGGCGCTTCTGGAACTTGCCCATGAGTGCCCTGACAGCGATCCACACGCCGATACTGGCCACCCCGGCGCCGACGATTCCGACGATCCACTGCCCGCCGGGCCATCCCAGTACCTTGGCCGTGACGTCCCGGGAACTTCTGTCAGAATTTCCGCTTCCACTACCCTTGCCTCCGGCGGCGTAGGACAGCACGGAGTACGAGACAAATCCGTAGAAGAGGCAACGGCCCCCGGCCATCGTCCTCTTACTCGCCTTCCGGCCTTCGGGCCCCGCCTGCCCGAAGGCCGCTTCGGTCAGCCGCCACAAGGCCATCCCCGCCAGGGCTGTTCCGAGCAGCCACAGCAGTACGGTGCCGAAGGGCCTGTGGGCTATCTCGGCGATCGCGCCACCCCGATCCGCCTGCCCACCTCGGCTGCCGGAGAACCCGATCCGCAAGGAGAGGACGCCGATCAGTACGTAGATGACTCCGCGGGCGACGACGCCCGCCCGGGGTCCCGCCGCGACCGCCGTGCTGTTCGCCGCGCGTCGGGCCTGCCCGCGTCCGCGTGCTACTGCCGCTCCACCAGTCGTGTCATACCGAATGCCCCCGGCAGGCGAAGCAATACATTGGGCCGACCACCAGCCTTGTCTTACCTGCCGGACCGGATATGCGGACCCGGCCGTTCCTAGCCGTGGACCTGAATCTCGCCCAGGAACCAGCCGCTGACCTCGTCGAGTCCGATGCGGAACAGTCCGCCGTGTTCGGGGAAGGCGGCCCCGCCACTGACGACCTTGCCGCCGTTCAGATGGAGGTAGTTGCTGTTGTGCTCGGGCTCCTCCTTCGCCCAGGTGAAGTCGGCGGAGAAGGCGCTCGCACGGCTCGCTGAATCGCCGAGTTGCTCGGCTATGTGCTCGGCCCAGACGGTGTGCGGGACCACCTCTCCGGTGACCGTGGTGCCACATACGACGAGTGTGATCGGCAGTGTGAGGGACTCGCTCTCCACTCGGTCAGTCAACCTCTTCAGCAGGGGATCTACTTTGCTCATGCCTGGACAGTAGTCCGCTGTCGGCTACGGCGAGCCGTCGGTCCACGAACTGGCGTGCTCTGGCCAACAGGAGCTTCCCGTCAGTTGGTTCGGGGTGGGGCTCGGCACGGCGTCGTCCCGCCGTCTGGCCGCTTCTCCCGCTATCCGCGATTAACGCGCCTGGTGATTCCGGCCAACTCGCGCAGAACAAGCAGCACTTCCCGCATCCTGCACGGCACTCTGGCCAGGCTCCGTTGCGACATGTTCGCCCCACCCGACCCGTCCGCGGATCAGGGCCGGACACCAGGTGCGGGCCCCGATCCCCAGCCTTGCACCGCATTCTGCGTGCCTTGGTCACACGCTGAGGCGGCCGACATCCTGCGGGTTCAAGGCGGTCAGTTGAGCGTAGTTCGGCGGTCCGGGAGAGTCGGGTGTGGTTCGGCAGACTCGTCGCCTTCCCTTCGGCCTCCGCCGTGTACGACCGACCCCGGTTTCCTGCGGACGATCGCCGCTCTCGTGGGCGCGACCGCCGCGCTATGCGTTATGGCTACGCCGCACTTGCCCTCCTCCGGGTGGCCGGCCCGATGGCCCTCCTGGCCGCCCGGCGCCGCAGGCCACCGACACCGACGGCCAGGTCACACACCTAACCCTGGGTTGGGCGCCGCGACACTCAGGCGGAGGTGTGGCGCGGCTCCCAGTCTCGTTCGCAGCGGGGTATGAGGTGCACGCCTGAGTTGTGACTCGAACCGGTCCGGCCCTCGCCAACTATCAGTCAACGGACCCGCCAAATGCGAATCAGTTGCGTGGTAGTTGGTGAGTCCCAGCCAGGGGTGTGACGATGCGCGTGTCAGTGCGCGCTGCTTGGCGAGCGCTCGCAGTCTGGTGCAGGAGACCCGTTGGCAACCTGTCGTCCGGTATTCAGTGAGCCGGGATTCCCCACATACTTGCACTTTTCAGGCACCGACTGAGCGAGCCCAGTACTCCTCGATTGATCGCGGCCGTCTCTTGCTCCCAGAGCCCGCCGTGCGAGCCATGTCTTTCCGCTACGTGCGCTCCAGGCCACCGGTCCAGCCCGTCAGCCAAGTCGCCTGGGCTTCGCCGGTGAGCTGTTTCAGCACGGCCGAGGTGCCGAATCCGAGGACGGGCATGACGGCGCGAGATTCGGACTGCCCTCGCGCGGTTCCTGCCGCGGAGGCGTCGGCGATGAGGTGTCCTACGGCCCTGGGCACACGCCCAGGGCCCGGTTCATGGTCACCCTTTCTGCCGATGCGCGGCTACTCCTGCTCGCAGAGCGTCACCGCCTTCTTCTCTTGCATGTGGGCGTAGGCCATCAGGCTGAACAGGATGACCAGCAGGACGGCGGAGGAGCCGACGGTGCCGAGGTTCATCCCGCCTTTGGCGACCGGCTTGGTGAGAAAGTCCCCGGCGGTGGCGCCGAGCGGGCGGGTGAGGACGAAGGCGATCCAGAACAGCAAGACGTTCGGCACCACCGGCACCTTCATCAGCGCGAGGAGGACGGCCAGTGCGCCTGAGACGAGGAGGGCGCCGCCCAGGTAGCCGAGGCCGGAGCTGTCGGATAGGAAGTCGCCCATCGACGTGCCGAGGGTGTTGGAGACCAGGATCGCGGCCCAGAACAGGGCCTCTCCGCGGAAGGTGACGATGTCGCGGATCTGGAAGGTCATACCTGACACCTTCCAGACCGCGAAGATCACCAAAAGGATCGAGATCAGGATCGCCGCGCCGGTCGGGTAGCCCAGACCGAGTCCCTGCGGGCCCCAGCCGAGCGACGTGGCCCCGTTCGACAGGAACTTGGCGCTGGCATCACGGTTCATGAAGTCGGACATCGTGGTGCCGGCCATGCTGGTTGACAAGATCACCGTCCAGTAGAAGAACGGGTTGTAGCGGCTGGAGCGCAGCTGGACGACCAGTGTCACCACGAAGGTCAGGAACAGTGCGATCGTGGTGAGGAAATAGCCCAGCTTCAGCGTCTGTGCGAACAGGTCGCCGGCCGTCTCGCCGAGCGTCGTCGCGGCGATCTTCATGATCCAGAAGGCGAGCGTGACCTCCGGCAGTTTCTTCATCACCGACTCGGTCCTGCTTGCTGCGGACTCGTGGGTGCTCGCGACGTCGAGGTCGGTGAGGATTTCGGGGTTCTCCAAGGTCGGATGCTCCTTGCCGTGTGGGGGGTACGACGACAGGGCGCCCTTCCCCTAGTGGGGCAGGCGCCCTGTCGTCTCGGCCGACCGCAGGCGGCGGCCGAGGCGTGAAGTCTGTCGGACGCCGTCTGAAACCATCCTGAATGCCTTCCGCGCTGGTCACGCCGCTGGGTAGGCCGAGTGGTCGCACCAGCGGCTTCAGCCGTCGCCCTCCGTGCCCCCGTCGTGCGTGGCCAACTCGTGGGGGAACAACAGCATGTCGATGGCGGCGACGACCGACAGCGAGGCGTCGGCACGCGGCAGGGCACTGGCATCAGCGCGCACGCGGATCGGCGAACGTCCGGCGGCCTGGCGGAGCATCTGCTCGGACAGGTCGATGCTGATCACGGTGCCGAACGTAGCCGCGAGCGTGGGGGTGAACAGGCCGGTGCCGGAGCCGATTTCCAGGCAGGTGCCGCGGAGGAAGGGGCCGCCGCGCGCGAGTGCGTCGTGTAGGGGGTCCTCACGGCCGGTGGCCTGGTCGCTGTCCCAAGAGCCGGCGAGCTGGTCAAACAGGTCGGAGAGGGAGCCAGCTGCTTCGGTGGTCCAGGTCCGCCGGCCTGCTGCCAGGTCACGGGCGAAGGCCCGGAATGCCGCTGCGGTGTCGTTCGGCGGTAGCGGTTTGCCGTCGGGGCTCGGCAGCATGTGGGGCAGCAGAGGGCTCATGGCACCAGTCGAGCATTGGCTGGGCAGCGCAGGAATCGGCCGGAGGGGACACGGTGCCCCACCCTCAGGTGGATGTTGCGCTCAGCCATGGTCGCCGTGGCCGTGGCGAGTACTGGGTGCGCCGCCCATCATGCGGAGCATGTCCCGCCCACCGGTGCGGAAGAACCGGAAGAGGAGGGCGACGGCCAGGGTGAGGAAGGTGATGTTGAGCCAGGTGGTGTAGTTCCACGTGATGCCTGCCATGGGGACCTTGGCGTCTGCCTGATCGGGGATGAGACCGAGGTCGCCGAACGCGAACTCTACGATGTAGCCGGCGACGACCGTGGCGAGATAGCTGCATTCGCGCGCCGTTGGGAGGGCTTGGTCTGGGTAAGCCAGATGTCGAGGTGGGACTGCGTGAGGCCGGTGAGCTCGATCGTCAATATCAGAGATTAATCATTGGCCTTTTCGTATGCTTCCTTAACGGAAGCGGGAACTCGACCCCGGTCATTCACCTCAAGGCCGTTCTCCTTGGCCCAAGCCCGAATCTGGGCCGTGTCCGAGTGGGCGGAGGGTCCTGCGGCTCGACGCTTACCCCTCGTGCCGGCAGTGGTGACGCTGCCACGTACTCGACGCGCCCCCTCGGCGCTGAAGTAGGGGTGCAGAACTTCCAACAGGCGATCGTGGTTCTCCGTGGAGAGGTCAATCTCGACCCCGGCCCCGTCGATGAGGATGGTGTGGGTACCGATCTCTTCGGCTTCTTCACCTGTGAGGTCGTCCGTATAAGTGATTACTTCTCGCTGAGCCATGCGCTGATTGTAGGGCTTCACTCAGAACAGGGGCGGCCCTCGGGCTCAGCTTCGGCAGAATGGAGGTGTCAAGCCTTGGTTCGCACTTTCATGGCTAACCTGACCGGATCATCGCTCACTTCTTTGATTTCAGCGGCCGCCGGGCGACCTTTGGTTTTGTCCGTGTGATGCGGGTGATCGTGACGGTAACAGTGACGGTGTCCGCCGTGCCGTGCATCGTGACCAGGGGGGTGAGGGACGCGCGGGTCCGGTCGTGGACGGCGCGGGCGACGTCTATGGCTCGGTGTCCCTCGGCCAGGACGCAGCGCACCTCCACTTGCCAGCCGGAGCCGTCTGGGTCATGGACGACACGGATGCCCGACAGCGGCGAGGCGAACCTGCTGTCTGCCGCGCCTGCAGTTGCGCGTGAGGCGGCTCGGGCGAGACGGCTGGCGAGGGTGGGCTGCAGGGCGAGGACCCCGCTGACCGCGAGGGCGGCCTCAGCTGCGGTCTGGCGAATGTCGGCAGGGTGACATGCGGTCATCGGGTGCCGCCCGGTCCACTGCGGGTGGTGTCTGCGCGGTTCGGCGATACGGGTGCATGGTGCACGTCGATGACCGTGACGTCCACTGCTGTCACTCCCAGGCCCAGGGCATGGTCGGCCGCATCTACTACCGAGCGGCGCACCAAGTCGGCCGTCTCGGGCAGAGGGCGTTCCAGGCCAACAGCCAGGGTGATGCTCACACTTACGCCGGTGCCCTGGTCGGCTCGGGTGAGGCGGCAGCTGGCGGCGATGACGCCGGGTATCGCGTCTGCTGCGCGCCGTAGCACGGTGGCTGCGGTGTGTTCGGCGATCTGCAAGGTGCGCGTGGGGTCGTTCAGGGGCAGCATCGGCCCCAGTCGTACCTCGTCCCGGACGCTGGCCATGACGCGGGCGACGAGGTTCTGGGTGCTGGGTTTCTTCTGTTCCCGCAGGGCCTGCGTAGCTGTGTTCAGTGCGGCCAGTCCTTCGACGGCGTCGCGACAGTAGGGGCAGTCGGCGAGGTAGGGGTCGGCGGGCGGACCGGTGTCCCGGGCCTGTTCCCAGGCGTGACTAAGGGTGCGCCCGCAGGTGAGCACTTCGTCTCCGGTGTGACGGCGGACCTCGTCGAGAGGTGAGCCGTCTGGCGAGGGCGGTTGGCGTCCGGGCTCGGGAGGCTGGGGGGGATGGTCGTCTAGCGCCATGGGCCCAGTGCCTCCTTCAGGGATCGGCGTGCTCGGTAGAGTCTCCCGCGGACCGTCTGCTCGGTGGTGCCCGTCACGTGGGCGATCTGTTCGTAGGGCAGGCCGTGCAGTTCCCGCAGGATCCAGCAGACCCGCTGCTGTGGTTCCAGCGCGCCGAGCGCGTTGACCAGGGCTTCGGTGAGGGCATCCTGTTCGGCTGCCCGTGCGGGCGAGCTGCGCGTACCGGGGGCGGCGGGTTCGGCCACCGAGTTCAACGGTACCGGTGCCGGCCGGCGGCGCAGGGAGTTCAGGCAGCGGTTGACGGTGATGCGGTACATCCAGGTGCTGAACGCCGAGGCGTGGCGGAATTCGGGAAGGCTCCTCCAGGCGCTGATGAACGCGTCCTGCACGGCGTCCTCGGCGTCTTGAACGTTGCCCAGCGTGTGGGAGGCCAGGGCGAGCAGGGGACGGCTGTGGCGCCGCACCAGGATGGCGAAGGCTTCCTCGTCGCCTTCGCCGGCGCGTGTCGCCAGCAGGTCGTCCGGCGCGGTGAGCAGCCCGTCGGCCGTGCCCGGGACAGGGGGGTCCGGGGGTGGGCCGGGGCAGGCCGCTCGGCGCGGGGAAGGGCCAGCGCTGTGCGTCATGACCGCACCTCCTCCCTGCGGTGTTGTGCCCGGCCTGAGGGATGTGATGCAGGTTCGTGGACATGTGTGACGATTTGCCTGTCGGGTGTGTCCCATCCTTGACGGGCATCGTGCCGGTGCCGGCGGCGACTGATCGAGGCGACTGCCATGACGGACACCACCGACCGTTCCTCCACCGGACAGGACGGCTCTCCCGGGACGGCGACCATGCTGAAGGGGCCGACCGGTGCTGGCGCATCCCCCGAAACGCGGCGCAAGACCACCATCGCCGATGGCGTCGTGGCCAAGATCGTGGGGACGGCCGCCCGCGAGGTACCCGGTATCCACAACCTCGGCGCGGGCATGGCCCGTGCGTTTGGAGCCGTGCGCGAACGCGTCCCCGGCGGAGACACCGGCGGTGTCGGCCGCGGCGTGAAGGTCGAGGTGGGCGAACGCCAGGCCGCACTCAACATCGATGTCGTCGTCGAGTACGGCTGCCCCATCGTCGATGTGGCAGCAGAGGTCCGCGTCAATGTCATCTCCGCCGTGGAACGCATGACCGGCCTGGAGGTCATCGAGGTGAACCTCGTCATCGACGACGTGAACCTGCCCGACGACGAAGACGACACAGAACCGGCCGAAGGCCGCGTCCAATGACTTCCGGCAGCGGGCGGAGTTCCCTCCGATCGAACGCCGGCGTGGGACAGGTGAGTGAGTGATGAATACAGCGACCGTGGGTCTGGCAGCCGGAATGGCACTGGGATTCGCCGGCTACTTCGGCGGCTTCTGGGCCTTCCTCTTGGTAGCGGTCCTGGGCGCGGTGGGCTTGGTCGTCGGTCTCGTCCTGCAGGGCGACGCCGACGTGTTGTTCACCCGGCGGCAGCGGGACCTGTCCACCCGGCGGCAACAGTGAGCACTACCACCCGCAGCGCCGGTTCAGCTGAGAGCCCCCACCGCGGGTACGACGCCGAGAATCCTCTGCCGCCTGCCGAGCGCGGCGCAACAGAGATACCCGACTGGGTCGTGGCCCGCATCGCCGCACGGGTGGCGAGCACAGCCCTGCACCGGCTCACCCACCCGCCACATGCGCATGCGGCGCTGACCGCATCCGGCGTTCGCACGACCACGTACGACGGGACGGCACAACTGGCACTGACGGTGGACCTTCCTACCCCACTGACATCGCCCCCACCTGCGGGCAACTGCAGCGTGAAGTCGCCGAACGGGTGGCCCAGCTGACCGGCCTGGACATCAGCGAGGTGACGCTGACCGTGCGGCGACTGGTCGTCGCGGGCCAGTCGGCTCGCGTCCGCTGATCCCACTCACCGCGGCAGCGCTGCCGTACAGGCCGGCTATCAGCCCTGCCGATCCTCATACCAACGACGAAGGACGGCCACCATGGCCCTCCCATCCGGGCCCGCCCCGCCTGCTCACGATGAGCAGACAGACTCGGCCAAGGAGGCCGGTGAGACAGGCCAGCCCGACATCCGCCCTCCCGCGACGCGGCCGCTGCCGCATGACGGCTGGGTGGCGAGGTCGCCCCGCCTATGGTCCGCACGCCGCATCCCGGCCGCCCTGGTCGCACTGGTGACGCTCGGTGCCTTCGGGGTGCTGCTGCACGACGTGATCGCAGTGCGCGCCGGACAGCGGGCCGGGGCATGGCGCATCCGCCTCGCCGACGAGCTGGCCACCCGCCCGGTCGACGACCCTTGGCTGCTGATCGCGGCCGCCGTCGCCGTCATCCTCGGCCTGTGGCTGCTCATCCTCGCCTTCGCCCCCGGCCTGCGCCGACTGCTGCCGCTTCGGGCACCCGATGGCTGTCCCGACATGGGGGCCTGGCTGGACCGCAAGGGCGCCGCCTTGGTGTTGCGCGACGCCGCGATGCGGGTCCCCGGCATCAGCGGTGCCCTGGTCCGGGTCGGACGCCGCCGCGTCACGGCCCGCGCGGACGTCCGCTTCCGCGACCCCGCCACCGTCCGCGACGACCTCACCCAGGCCCTGCAGGACCAGTGCCGTCAACTCGCTGTGGCGCACCCCCCGCGGCTGGCGATCCGCCTACGACACCACACCCGTTGACCACGCCCCGGGAGCGCGCCATGAACGGCCGATCCACACTCAACCGTCTCCTCATGGCCCTCAGCGGCCTGGTGCTGCTGGGCGGCGGTCTGCTGATCCTCACCGCAGGCCTCGACCTCTACCGCCGGCTTCACCTGGCCGCGCCTGCCGGCTGGCCCCTCACCACGCCCCACGACGTCCTGCTCAGCAACGTCGACCGCATCGGGTGGAGCGACCAGGGCTGGTGGTGGTGGCCCGCCGTCATCGCCGGCCTGGTTCTGGCCGCCGTTTTCGCCCTGCTCTGGCTGCTCGCACAGTTGCGCCACCGCCCCGGTTCAGTGCACCTGGGCGGCACGCCTCCACCAGAAAGCGTCGAACTGCGGGGCCGCGCCCTCAGTGATGCGGTCACCGCCGAAGCGCGTGCCCTGCCCGGCGTCGAGCAGGCGAGCACCCATGTCACCGGACGGGCGGCGCGCCCCAGCCTCCACGTGGCCCTCACACTGACGGATCACGGCACGCCCGCCCCCGTCCTGCAGGCCCTGTGCCACGGCCCCGTGGCGCATGCGCGCGACTGCACCGGGTTGCCCCACCTGGCCACCCGGGCACGACTGGACGTTGGCAAGCACAAGGCGCACCGCGCCGATTAGAGCGCGGTCATTGGGTGCAGCGAAGGCCCGCGGATGGGTGGCCCTCCCATCCGCGGGCCCGGGCTACCAGTAGTGGCGTCGTCCTGCGACGGCGTGGCCCATGGCGCCCAGGATCCACAGAATGGCGCCGATGACGAGCACGATGATCCCGATGGTCCACAGGATCGAGAGGCCGGTCAAGAACCCGACAACCAGCAGAATCACTCCGAGAATGATCATGGTGTCCTCCAATGAGGCATGGTGCTATCTCAACTGTGAACCTTCCAGGCCCGGAGAGAAAGCGGGCCGGCAGAGCCCGGCTGAAGGCCACGCGTTGCTGCTTCACTTCGTGGTGACGCCTTCGGGTGAGCCGCCCGCTCAAGGCCTCACGGCGCACTCCACGTGCCGAGTCCAGGGCCGTCCGCGCTGCAGTTGTCATGGGAGCCGATGCATGCGGCGGCGATCGGAGCCCATTTGGCCGGCAGCAGCGGTCTGCTCACGGGGAATACCCCCGGGGGCAGGCAGAGCGGCTGCCGCCACCGTCGGTCAGCGAGACGGTCCCTCCCTTGGGCACCTCTCAGCGACGTCTGCATGCCCGATATGACCGCTCCGGCCGTGGATGGGAGAATTGGACACCACCGGCAAGGCGTGTGTAGGTAGCCCCGACAGGACAGGCAGGTAGAGGTCATGCCCAAGCAGCCGAAGCCGTCCGAGCCCTCACACGGAGAGGGGCCGAGTCGGCACAAGGGCACTCAGCACGGCTGGTCGCCGGATGTGGACGAGACTCGTCAACAAGAGAATCCGAGCGCCCACCGCTCCTTCCACCCGGAGGAACACGCCCCCGCGAAGGGGCCCGGCAGGAAAGTCTCCAAGGAAGAATCGAAAAGCGTCCCCGGCGACACCGCCAAGAGCACCGGCCGCCGCGGCGAACAGCAGAGCAAGGGCTCAGACGAAAAGGGTATGCACGACACCGGTCGCAGAGGCCGCTCACAGCGTCCCAGCGGAACCAGGGACGCCTCCGCGTCGAGCGGGGTGGACCCCCAGAACCCACCCGGCACACGCAGCGAAGGTTAGGCAGCTCGACGAAACTGGTCGTGATCTTCGTAGGAGCGCGGAGCGCATGACGTGCCGCACATAGCGTTCGTGGTGGCGCGGCAGCCGTCCCCGACGATTTGATGAAGTAGCAGCAGGCGACTGACGAATCGCACGCGCGCGGGCGGGCGTTGCGGGAACGGTTCGGCTCGCCCATGAGCAGGGCGTGCACGTTCTGCTGCAGCGCATGATGCACGGTCAGATCAACGATGAGTTCGGCGCGCCGCAGCAAGAGACACGCGCTGGTCCGCTGCTTCCGCGCACCGTGCCGTACCTCGGAGGCCAGGACCGGGCCCGTCCGCCCGTCCGCCCGTGCGGAACCGGTGCGCCAAGGAGGTTCCTCGGGCGCTGGCACTGCGGCCAAAGGCGCGCTGCTCGATGCCGCCTGACCGGTACACCGCGCAGCGTGATGCATGCCCTGAACAACCAACTTCACTTACCGTGACAGGATCGGCGCGATGATGTGTTCACCCACACGTTAGGGGCGATGACGACGCTGTCGTAGCCCGGGAGGGTTCTGGGTGTCAGCGGGGCGGCGCCCATGAGTTCCGCGAGCGTCAGGTGCTGCAGCCGTCGGGCGCTCGCGCGGTAGAAGCGCTGCTGGGTGGTGCGTCCGAAGGCCGCGAATCCGGCGTGGATCAGGGGGTTGGCCAGGGGCGCTCGCCGCGAGTAGCCACTGATACAGAACTCCACGGCGCCGGTCCGCAGTCGCTTGACGACTTCGTAGGTGAGTTCACCCTGTTCCAGGTGGCCTTCCAGGGTCTGATATGACCAGCCCCACGCGCGCGATTCCTCCCCGCTGCAGCTGCGCGTCTCATCGATCACGGAGGTCACTCGTACGCCCATGTCGAAGCGGAGTCCGGCGAACCGGCCTTCCAGGAGCATGTCGCGGCCGAGCAGGGTGTCGTCGGCGCTGTAGATGGCGCGCAGGATGGCCGGATCCGCGAACTGGTAGTCGCGGACCAGGCGGCAGGCGATCTCCCAGGCACCGCCCTGTTGCGGGTCGCCGGCGGGTTCGCGGGCGAGCGGGTGGCGCAGGGAGTCGAGGCTCCAGCACGCCTCCCGGGTGGGGAGGCTACGGCTCTCGGGCAGAGGCTCGTAGTTGACCTGACAGTCGGCCAGTTCACGCAGCGCGGCCACGGCCTTCGCCCGGTGCAGCCGTCGCTCGCGCAGCATGTGTGCCTCACCGAGGCGGGGCGTGTACGGCCTGGTCGAGGTCGCGCAGTGACTGCGCCATGAGCCAGAGTGTGGGTGCCCACAGGCCGACGAAGAGGGCGCGTCGCTCGGCGTTGCCGCGTTCGTCCTGGTCGAAGCTCGCGGCGCGCATCCAGAAGACGGTGCACAGGCCCACTGAGCCCATTGCGGCAAGTTGCAGTTGCGCACTGCGCAACCCCCATCGGTGCATCACCTGTGCGACGTCCGCCATTCAGCCCTCCTGAATCCGCATCAGCATCGAGGACACGCGGGCGGCGCCTCGAAGCGGCGCCCACCTCGTGCTGTCATGGAGAAATGTCGGGACAAAACGACAGTAGCAGTGCCACCACTCGCGATGGCCAACCTCAGCTCCGCAAACCGCCGCCGAGGCGGCGGCTGGGCACGTTGCTGCGCTTCCCCATGGGGGTATTGCTGGTTTCCTGGGAGTACATGTGGCGGGTTACCGCACTGCACCGCACCGAGGGGAGTGGCGACGCCGGCGATCTGCCCCCTCCGCTGCCGGCGGCACACGTCGATGAGTTCACCAAGCCGCTGGCCGATGGAGTGGGCCCGATGTTCCATCGGCGCTTCAGCGTCCGAATCGAGGGCGCGGCGATGGGTCCCGAGGAGCTGATCGACGCAGTGGCGGCGGATCTGAACGGACCGGCGCCGTCGACCGTTGCGGTCTTCCACAGGACGCGAGGCAAGCAGGGCAGCCCCGCACGTCCCGGCGACGAGTACCGCGTGCAGATGCCGGGCCCCTGGGACGGTCCTGTCCGCGTGCTCGACCGCGACGCGCTCTCGATCAGGTTGGGAACGCTTCGTGGGCACTTGGAGGCGGGACAGATCCAGTTCTGGGCCGGGGCCGACGACGACGTGCTGGAGTTCGGCGTCGAGGCATGGTCGAGGGCGGGGGACCGCTGGGCCGACGTCTTCTACAGCCGGCTGCGGGTGGCCAAGGAGATCCAGTTCAACATGTGGGTGCATTTCTGCCTCGGCGCCGCCGGCATGGCCGGCGGACGCCCGCGGGGCGGCGTCACCATCGACACGCGCCGTGTTTCGCTGGATCTCTTGTAGACAGCCCGTGTGTCGCTAGTGTCCTGCGCCGGAGATCCGTCGGCAGAAGCGGGCGAGTCGAGGATCTCTTCGGCTGTCTTGGTCCAGGTGAACGGGGTTGGATTCTCGTTCCACTGCTTGACCCAGGAGCGGGACTGCGCCGTAGCGGTCCTGGCGGCCCGGCGCTTCGAACTACGTGGCCGGGCCCTGGGCTTCAGGCGGCCGCCCGAGCACGAGCTGGGGGAGATCCGGGACGGGATCTTGTACGGGAACCGAATCGGGGTGCAGTGGCGCCATCCGCCCCACGGCTTCCCGCCCTGGGAGACGGTCTACGGTGCAGGATTCGGTCATCGGCACCCGCCTGCTCGACGAGGTCACCAAACCACCCACCTCACGTTGCGCAAGGCACGGATGGACGGCGGCTGCCGCCAGCACCTCGTGAACACACCGCAGGCATGGGAACCGACATGGACGGCTGATGCTCCACCGCCGCCTGGGCCGCGACTACGGAATGAAGCAACGGGCGAAAACGACCTCGCACCGAGGGCTACGGCAGTCCCCAGCACTGGGGCCAGGATCATCGCCGGGGGATGTCTTGGGCGGCGGACCGGTCCACCGACCGCCGGAACGAGCGTAGTTGTCCGGCCAGCGCCTCCGGCTGCTCCATCGGCATCATGTGCGTGCCGGGGTCGAGCAGTCACACCCGGAGATGCCGGCGGCGGTCTGCCGCATGGTCTCCGGCGTAGCCGAGCTGTCCTGCTCACCGGCGATTGCGATGGCCGACACCGTGATCTGAGGGAGCCGGTCCAGGATGTCCAGGCGGGCCGTGGCGCGCCAGGACGCCGCCCAGTCCTCGACCCGGTCCCGGCGCACACATGCGCGCGCGTAGCGGACGGCCCAGCCGTCGGTGGCGATCCTCTCGGGCGGGAACCAGCGCATCAGCGAGACCGGGACCTGGGCCTCCATGCCGTGCAGTTCAGCGGACTCGGCGCGGGCGTCCAGCATCTCCAGTGGGGACTTCGCCGCGGTTGCGATCAGCGCCAGGGGCCGGCCCGGCCCGGGGTGGGCGAGTGCCCGATGCTGGGCGACGGCTCCACCGTAGGAAGCCCCGTAGACGTCGGCCGCGGGGACAGCGAGGGCCTACAGCAGGCTCGCTGCGTCGTCGGCGAGTTGGTCGACGCCGGTGGTGAGTGGTGTGCCGCGGGAGAAGCCGTGTCCGCGCAGGTCGTAGGCGATCCCGGCCGAGGCCGGTCAGCCGGGGCAAGGCCTCGCGTCAGAACCGGTGGTCCACTGCCGGAGCCGGTCTCGTATGTCATGGGCCGTCCTCTCCTTCCCTGAGGTTGCAGCATCCGGAACGTGCCCGTCCTGATCATCGCCGGCGAGGAGGACAGCCAGTTCCCCCGTGCACGTTGGTGCGGAAGACGGCCGACGCCATCGAGGGCAGCACCTTCCGCGTGCTCCAGCACACCGCCCACCTTGCCGCGCGTGAGAATCCCGTGGCCGTCAACGCCGAAATCGATGCGTTCGTCGCCGCCCTGCCCATCGCTGCCTGATCAGGAGACCACGACCATGACAGATACCGCACACGCGACCGCCGTACCCGACTGGGTCCTGAAGTTCATGGAAGCGATCGACACTCTGAACTTCGATGAGGGCTTCGCGCCACTGACCGAGGACACCGACATGTACTTCGGCACCGCACACATTCACGGCGTCGAGGCCATCAAGGCGTTCTTCGTCAAGATCGACGCACCGCTGAACATCACCCATGAGGTCCTGGAGTACTGGGCCGCCGGCGACGGCGTCCGCCTGCTTCGTGGCGAGGCGACCATGGCCAAGAAGAGCGAGCCGGACCAGGTGGTGCGCGCCCCGTTCATGCACATCTTTTACCTCGACCAGGAAGAGCCGGTTCGCGTCCGGGCGCTCCGCATCACCGCGGGCCCGCTGCAGACCGACGCCGTGATGTAACGACAGGCACCTTCCGACGTCGACGTCGCCGCCCCACGCAATGTGCACGGCAGGCCCGCGTGAAGCTCCTGCGCGGCCCTTGCGGGCGCCGATGACCCTATCCATGACCCGCACCACGGGCGCTCGCGCGGGGAAAAGCGGTCAGCGGCTTTCCCAGTGGGGTGGGCGCTTTTCGGCGAAGGCGTGAGCTCCTTCCTGCGCGTCGTGGGACGCGAGAACCGGTGCGACGAGCTGGTCCTGCTGGCGGAAGGCGTCCTGGTCGCCGTATGCGGTCCGCTCGTTGACCGCGCGTTTGACGGCCGCGATGGACAGCGGGGCGTTGCGCGCGATGCGGTGGGCCACTTCCACGGCTTTGGTGAGCGTCTCGCCGGGTGGGGTGAGGTGGTTGACGAGGCCGAGCTGATGAGCCCGTTCGGCGGGCAGAGGGTCGCCTGTGAGGAGGATTTCCACGGCGATGTTGCGGGGGATGCGTTCGGGCAGGCGCACGATTCCTCCCTCGGGGGGAACCAGGCCGAATGTCACCTCGCTGAGGCCGAAGGTGGCGTCCTGGGCTGCCACGATCAGGTCGCAGGCGAGTGCCATCTCGGTGCCGCCGCCCAGCGCCCAGCCCTCGACGGCAGCGATGAGCGGGGTGCGGAGCTGGGTCCGTGTGAGGCCCGCGAAGCCCCGCCCGGGGATGACCGGGGTGTCTCCCTTCGCGAACGCCTTGAGGTCCATCCCCGCGCTGAAGGTGCCGCCAGCACCGGTCAGCACACCGACCATCAGGTCGTCGCGGGCGTCGAGTTGGTCGAAGGCATCGGCCAACGCCCGCGCGGTGGCGCCATCGACGGCATTGCGTGCCTTCGGCCGGTCAATGGTGATCACAAAGACACCGTCGCGTTCCTCGGTGTGCACGGTGGGCGCATCGGTTGTGGGTTTGGTGGTCATGGTGGGGCTTCCTTGCCTTTCCCGCCGGTGTGGATCGTCGAACCGCTGACGACGGAGGGCTGCTCGTCGTCCAGTGCCGAGTGCGGTTGGATTCGGACCACTGCTAGCTCGGGATCGCTCCGCCGGTACGCAGGGATGCGATGTCGTCGGTGCTGAAGCCGAGTTCTGAGAGGACCTCTTCGTTGTGCTCACCCAGATCGGGTGCCGGCCGTGGGGGAACCTTCTGTTCCTGGTCCAGGTGAACGGGGCTGTTGAGGGTCAGGTGTGGCTCGCTGCTCCCGTCCTCGATCGGCACCACGATCTGGTTGGCCAGGAGTTGGGGGTCGTGAGCGCATTCCTCGAGTGTCTGGACGACTCCGTAGGTGAGGCCTGCGGCGTCGAGTACCTCGCGCCACTCGGCCAGGGGACGGGTGGCGAACCGCTTGTCCAGCAGAGTGACGATCTCGGCGGCGTGGGCGCGACGGCTGACGGTGTCGTGGAACCGGGGGTCCTCGACGGCCTCGGGGTGGCCGATGGCCTCTAGGAAGAGCGGCACTTCCTTGCCTTCGTTGGCGAAGGCAAGCAGGATCCAACGGTCGTCCGCGGTGCGGTACACGTTGGCCAGGGCGTTGGGTGGGTCGGAGCGTTCGACGGGGCGCGGGGGTTTCCCGCCGAGCAGCGCAGCCTGCAGCCACATCCCTGCAGCCCAGGCGCCTTCGGCGATCAGGGACGCGCTGACGCGTGCGCCCTGGCCGGTCTTCTCACGCCGGTACAGGGCCGTCATGATCCCGGCGAACAGGGTGATCGCGGTGGGGTGGTCGCCGGAGCCGAACACGTTGATGGCAGGGGCAGCGTCGCGCTGGCGAGTGAAGTCCATCAGACCGCTGCGTGCCCAGAATGCCGTGACGTCAAAGCCGGGCAGGTGCGCGTCGGGGCCTTCCTCGCCGAAGCCGGTGACGTCGGCGTAGATCAGCCGGGGGTTGACGGAGGAAAGATCGTCGTAGTCCAGGCCGAGCTTGGCCCGGGTGCGGGGCGGGAAGTTGGTGACCAGGACATCGGCCCACCGCACCAGTCGTTCGAGTACCGACCGGGCGTCGGATGATTTCAGGTTGAGCTCGATGCTGCGCTTGTTGCGGTTGTCCAGCTGCCAGGGGTAGTTGACCCCTTCGACCTGCGGATTGGGGGGCATCCGGCTGAGGCCGCGGTAGCTGTCGCCGGTGTGCGGTGGTTCCACCTTGACGACATCGGCCCCGTAGTCGCCGAGGATTGTGGCCGCGGCCGGCCCGGCGATGAAGCTGGCGATATCAACGACGTGCAGTCCCTCCAGCAAGGGCGTGTTCTCCATGACAGGTTCCTCTTCCGCGGGGTGTCCGGCGGACATGTAGGTGTCCTCGCCGCCGACGCTGCCCGCACGTGGGCCGCCAGGGGAGGCGCACGGTGGGCGACGCAGCGGTGAAGCGGGTACCGACGTGGCCGGTCGCGCAGTCGCAGGCTCGGCGCTGCGTGGCGAGGGGTGCGTACCGGTCTAGTGGTGGCCGTTGGGAGCCATGGGCACGAAGGCGCTGTATCCGGTGATGTCGCGGCCGACGATCAGCGCCTGCACGGTGTCGGTGCCCTCGTAGGTGTCGATGGCCTCGATGTCGCACAGATGCCGGGCCACGTGGTAGTCGAGCAGGATCCCGTTGCCGCCGAGCATGTCGCGAGCGTCGGAGAGGATGGCGCTTGCACGTTCCGTGTAGTGCATCTTGGCCAGCGCGACCCGCGGCATCGAATACTTGCCTTCGTCCATGAGCTGGCTGAGCCGGTACTGCATGCACACCATGTCGGTGATGTCCGCCAGCATCCGCGCCAGCCGGTACTGGACGAGTTGGAAGGCCGCCAGCGGTACGCCGAACTGCTTGCGCTGCTTGGCGTAGGCGAGGGCGGTCTCGTAGCCGGCGATGGCGGCGCCGATCGACTCCCAGGCCACGCAGAAGCGCGAAGCCAGCAGGACCTTCTCGGTGTCCCGGAAGGTGTTGACGTTCGCCAGGCGGTTCTCGGCGGGCACGCGGACGTCGGTGAGGGAGATCTGCGCGTTCTGCACGCAGCGCAGCGCCGTCTTTCCGGTGATGACCTCGGCCTCGAACCCCGGGGTACCCTTCTCGACTACGTAACCGCCCACGTGGCCGTCGTCACCGCGGGCCCAGATGATCGTGTAGTCCGCGAAGGTCGCGTTGCCGATCCAACGCTTGTGGCCGTTGAGCACGTACGAGTCGCCGTCCCGGTGCGCGGTCGTTTCCAGCTTGACCACGTCCGTGCCGTGGGCAGGCTCGGTCAGACCGAAGGCGCCGATCTTCTCCAGACGTGCCATCTGCGGCAGGAAGCGCTCTTTCTGCTCCTCCGATCCCAGCAGCGCGATCGACATCATGGCCAGCGCCGAGTGCACCCCCATGAACGTGGACATGCTCAGGTCACCGCGGGCCAGCTCCATGATCACCACACCGGCCGTCACGTTGCTCATCCCGGGCGAACCGTATCCGGGAATCTGGAAACCGGCGATGCCCAGCTGCGCCAGCTTTGGGACCAGCTCGTGCGGGAATTCCGCCCGCTCCCAGTAAGGGTTGATGATCGGGGTGACCTCATCGTCCATGAAGTCCCGCACCTTCTGGCGGAGGGCCTGCTGCTCATCCGTGAGCAGGTCGTTCAGCAAGTAGTAGTCCGTATTCTCGGGGCCACCCAGCACGGGGGGCTGGACGACCGGATGCCCGTTCCCGGGGCCGACAGTGGTGACATCGACGGGCATCATCGTGTCCTGGCGTTGCGCGTTCATCCGTCCGACGCTCCTTCTTATTCGACCTGGGTCCGATCCCTCCCCATAACACGACGCTAGGGGCCGGCCGGAGAGAAACCATCGGACGCGGAGCACGAACTTTTCGAAGGAATTCGTGCCCGCGACCCGATACACCCGGGGTGACCGCCCCGGCACAGAAAGGCGTTGAGGCGTGAGGCGTGGAATGCAGGTAACTGTCCGTCGCCTGACCCGCATTGGCGACCTCCCCGCCGGGACCGGCTGCTGAAGATCTTGCCCGGTTGAGCTGGATGGCACGGCCGGGACCGTCGCGATAGCGTGACGATATGGCTGTGGGCAGCGTTGCAGCAGAAGAGTGCCTGTCTGCCGTGGCGTCGAACGTCGCTGCACACACGCCGGAGGTCAGCCGCGACGTGTGGGAACTCGTGATTGCCGAAATCCCGCAACTGAGAGGCGACGGGATAATCCTCAACACTCTTAAAGCGAGCGTCGAGGAGAATATCGCCACATTGCTGCACGGTTTCGAGAACGTCATGCCGCTGGACAATGTTGAGGGGCCCGCGGCTGCTTTGGATTATGCGCGTCGGCTGGCTCAGCGCAATGTTCCCATCAGCTCGCTCATCAGGTCCTACCGGCTCGGACACTGCCGATTCCTGCAGTGGTGCCTGGACGAGCTCCGCCGTCAAGGACCCGATGAGGATGTCTGCACGGCTACCGCGCGCCTCATGCTGGAGTTGAGCTTCGGATACATCGACCGCGTCAGCGAACGAGTCATTGAGGTCTACCAGCTGGAACGGGATCGTTGGCTGCTGGGCCAGACAGCCGTACGCGCCGTACGTGTGCGAGAGATCCTCGCCGAGAAGCATGTGGACGCCGACTCGGCGGAATCAGCCCTCGGCTATCGCATACGTCGGCATCATCACGTAGGGATGGTCCTCTGGCTGCCTCAGCGGCCCCTTGGTGGTGAAGGCCTCGCCCGGCTCGACCGGCTGACAAGCCGGATTGCCGAGGAGCTCCACTGCTGTACCGAGCCGCTGTTCGCCGCCCGGGAGGAAACCCTGGCATGGGCCTGGCTGCCCTTCGGCTCGCCCCGCGACCTTTCCTGGGACGTGCTGGCGAGCGCGGTCGAGGACGGGGACGCCACCGTGAGGGCAGCCGTGGGGGACGTGGAACCCGGCGTCGAAGGCTTCCGCCGCACCCATCGCCAGGCTTTGCGCGCGCAGGAACTCGCCATGGTCGCGGGTCCCGGAGCCCGGGTCACCGCCTACGCCCAGGTCGCCCCGATCGCACTGATGTGCGCGAACATTGAGGACGCACGCGCCTGGGCGTGGAGCGTGCTGGGTGCCCTGGCCTTCGACGATGAGCACTGCGCACGACTCCGGGAGACCTTGCAGATCTTCCTCGCCACCGGCTGCAGCTACACCGCCACCGCCAGCCAGCAGATTCTGCACAAGAACACCGTGCAGTACCGCATCCGCAAAGCCGAGGAAGCCCTGGGGCGGCCTCTGCAGGAACGGCGTCGCGACCTGGAGCTGGCGCTGCTCGCCGTTCAGTACCTCGGCTCATCATTCCTGCGAACGAACCCCTCCTGAGCATGATGCTCACGACCTCCCCCGGGGAGTCAGCTCATCGATCGCCCGGTTCGCTCGGCGGGACGATCTCCCGCTTGAGGATCTTGCCAGTGGAACCTTTCGGCAGCGCGTCCACGATCCATACCTTCCGCGGGTACTTGTACGCGGCGACCTGCCGCTTGACGTAATCACGCAGTTCATGAGCTGTGGCAGCGGCGCCTGGCTTGAGAACGACGGCGGCGCCGACCTCCTCGCCGAGGTCAGGATTGGGCAGGCCGATGACTGCGGCTTCGGCCACCGCAGGATGCTCGTACAGCACGTCTTCGACCTCGCGCGGGTACACGTTGTACCCGCCACGAATGATCAGGTCCGTCTCCCGGCCGACGATCCAGAAGTATCCGTCTTCGTCGACCCGGCCGAGGTCGCCGGTGTGGAACCAGCCGTTACGGATCGCGGCGGCCGTGGCCTCGGGACGCTGCCAGTACCCCTTCATCACATTGTGTCCGCGGATCGCGATCTCGCCGGTTTCGCCCTGCGATACCTCGTTGCCGCTGTTGTCGACCACCCGCATCTGGACGCCGTGGATCGGGGTGCCGATCGAGCCTGGCTTGCGCCGGGCGTCCAGGCGGCTGAACGAGGCGACCGGTGAGGTCTCCGACAGCCCGTAGCCTTCGAGCACGACACAGCCGAACGCGGCCTCGAAGTCCCGCAGCACCTGGACCGGAATGGCCGCGCCACCACAGACGGCCAGCCGGAGCGCGGAGACGTCGTACGCGTCCCGGTCCAGCGGCTGCAACAGTCTGCTGAAGATCGTCGGTACCCCGGCGAAGACCGTCACCCCGTGCTCGGCCAGCATCCGCAGCGCCTGCTCGGCGTCGAAGCGCGGCAGCAGCGTCAGACATGCACCGGCGGTGACGGCGGCGTTGAGCGTGCAGCTCTGCCCGAACGCGTGGAACAGGGGGAGCCCACCGAAGATCACGTCGTCCGAGGTGAGGTGAAGCAACTCTGCCGCCACGACCTCGCAGTTGCGGGTGAGGTTGGCATGGGTGAGTTCGGCACCCTTCGGCTGACCGGTCGTCCCCGATGTGTAGAGGATGACCGCGGTGTCGTCCTCGTGCCGCTCGATCACGTCCTCGGCGAGTGGAGCGGACGCGAGCAGCGTGTCGAATCCGCCGGGATCCACGACGACCGCATCGGCCCCGACCTGCTGTGCGCCGGTCCGTACCTCGTCGGCGAAAGCGGGCCGGGCGAACAGCAGCCGGGCACCTGAGTCGCGGAGGTAAAAGGCGACCTCCCGGGACTTGAGCAGGGGGTTCATCGGAACGACGATGCCTCCGGCCCGGAGCACGCCGAAGTAGGCGATGGCGAATTCCGGACTGTTGGGGAGCATGATGGCAACTTGGTCGCCTGGCTTGACGCCTCGGTCGCGGAGCAGTCCCGCCATGCGCGCGCTGACCTGGTCAAGCGCGCGATACGAGAGGATGTCATCCCTCAGACGTAGCGCGGCGCGGTGCGGGTAGGCACTGGCGCTTCGTACGACATGCGACGCGAGGTTCATGGCAGAGTCACCCTTCAGCATGCTT
This sequence comes from Streptomyces sp. CB01635, assembly GCF_002803065.1. Taxonomy (GTDB): domain Bacteria; phylum Actinomycetota; class Actinomycetes; order Streptomycetales; family Streptomycetaceae; genus Streptomyces. Next base: position 16,319 of record NZ_NNBL01000008.1, on the reverse strand, counting down.
GCCTTCGTCGGCCGCCGGCCTCAGCTGGAGCGGCAACATCGCCCACGCCGCCCTCGTGCCCAACGGAACCCGCAAGTGATCGCCGTCGAGATCACCTCATTGGTTGCGGCTTGCGCGCTGCGCCCTTCTCCATGGCGACGTTGGCGTCCCGTTAGCGGGACGTGGTCCCCTTGACGCATTGGGTTCGGGCCAACGAATCGGCATGTGCTTCACCTCGCACCGCCCCGCACGCCCGGGCTGTCGGAGTCTTGAGCGATCGCCGGCCGAAGCCGCTGCGGTGCACGACCCGCATGCACGCAGACTCCGCTGTCCATTCTGCCGCACCACCAGGCTGCCGCATCTCAGGTCATTATCCGCAGGTCTCACCAGCACGTCGGGTGCGGTTTGCCGTCGAGGGGACCCCGAGGGCCGGTCCGGTTCGGGCATACCGGCCGCGGCTGGGAGCAGCGAAGAAGCCCGGCGCCACTACTGCCGCCGCCGCACGCACCTTCACATGTTCCAGGTTCAGTCGTACTAGGCGGATCGCCTTGCGGCAGCAATCGTGCCTACGGCTCCTCGGTGGGAATCAGGGCATGGGCGATCCCGGTGAGGTTGCCCTGCACAATGAGGATCTCTCTACGGTTCGATCCGTCGAGATCCGCCGCGTAGACGGTCCCGGCCATGTCGGTCACGAACATACGGCTGCCGTCCAGATCGAGAGCGATGCCGATGCCTTCCATCAGGTGGGTCCACAGGATCTCGGCCTCCCGCTGCCCGTTCTGCGGATCCATCGGCGTGCGATTCACAGAGTTGCCTCGCGGCGGATCCCCGCGGTCGGTCCAGTACAGCGTGCGCTCTGCGAGGTCGAGTTGTAGGTCGATCGGCTCCGGCAGCCCCCGGAGCAACACCTCGATGTCGCTCCGGTCGGCTGCGGATTCGCCTGCGGGCAGGTCGATTCCGGCCCGAAGGATCTTCCCCAGCCCCGCATCGCTCGGGCCCTTCTGCGTCCAGTACAGGTGCCCGCCGCCAGGGTCGACGGCGACTCCCACGCACCATCTGGTCGGGTCGCGGCGGTCGTTGCCCCCCTGCCCTGTTTGCACGAGTGTCTCCACGTTCGAGCCGTCGAGGTCGCAGCGCATGACGCGCATTCCTTCGCGATCGCCCCAGTACAGCTTTCGGCCGACGGCCTCGAAATGCAGCTGTTTCGGCGTGTGCGTGCCGCCGCTGGGAACGATCGTCGTCCGGTTGCTTCCGTCCAGGCCGACGCGCTCGATCGAGCCGTCGTTCACCGGCGGAGACCCCATGTTCGTCCAGTAGAGGTGCCCCGCCTCGACGTCGACGGCCACACCATCGGGATACCTGCATCCGGTGACGATGACCTTCTTGTCGGTGCCGTCGGGATTCACGGAGAACACGCGACCGCCACCGCTGAGTTCGAGCACGAACAGTCTTTCCTGCCGCTGTGTCACGGTCTCTCCTCTCGAGTGAGATCCCACCGCCCCGGGCAACGGGTGCCAGCCTCATGCCGACCGGCTGGCTGCGTCGCCGTGCGGGCCGGATGCGGCGCGCACGGCCAGCAGGTTGAGCAGCATCGCGTCACGCTGGGAGGCCAGTTCGTCGACCGAGTGGCCGTTCGCCTCTTCCAGGACACCGTTGACGATTTTCTCTTTCAGCTCGGGCGTGAGCTCCGGGGTGCCCAGTTCCTGCCACATCCCGGTCATCCGTGGCATGAGGGTGTCCATGAAATGTCGGATGCCGCCCTCGCCTCCGCCGAGATGCCACAGCAGATTGGGTCCCATGACACCCCACCTGAGTCCCGGCCCCCAGGACACCGCGTCGTCGGAGTCCGCGACGTCGAGTACTCCCTGCTCGATCATGTGGACCACCTCGCGGTACAGCGCGGCCTGGATACGGTTGGCGACGTGCCCAGGGAGTTCCTTCTTGAGATGGATCGGCTTCTTGCCGATCGCGGCATAGAAGGACATTGCGTCCCGGATCGTCTCCGGGGCGGTCTTCGTTCCGCCGACGACTTCGACCAGAGGCATAATGTGCGGCGGGTTGAAGGGGTGCCCGATGAGGGTGCGCTCCGGATGCCGACACTCGGCTTGGATGACACTCATCGTGATGCCCGACGAGCTCGACGCGATGATCGAGTCCGGCGGCGTGGCGTCGTCGATGTCGGTGAACAGCTTGACCTTCAGCTCCGGGCGCTCCGGCGCGTTCTCCTGCACGAAATCGGCGTCCGCAACGGCCTGTCGCATGTCGGCGGTGAACCTCAGGCGATCGGGTGAGGCTCCGGGTTCGGCCCCGAGCGTGGCTGCTGCATCCCAAGCTGCGGCCACGTACGACCTGAGGGCCTCCTCCGCGGCGGGGGCAGGGTCGGTTGCTGTCACGTCAAAGCCCCGAGCGAGATAGTGAGTCGCCCAGCTCGCACCGATGGTGCCGGTGCCGACGATCGCTACGCGATGGACGGGTTTGTACTCGTTCATGGCTTGTCGTTGCTCCTGGGTGTTGGGTGTCTGTGGGCGAGGGGAATCACGGCCAGGTGGTCAGAGGCCAGGACGGCTCGGTCTCCTGCCTGCGGCCGCGTTGCTGGCTCGGGCGCTGCTCGCGCTTTCCGTGGCGCGGCCTGGGGTGGGCGATCACCGCTTGTCAGCTCCCGGACGACGTCGGCGCCGGCGACGGTCAATGGGGTTAGGTCTGAAAGAGCCGGAGTTCACGGACACCGCGGTGCCCCCTTCCCTCGGCGGTCGGTACCTGCGGCCGGGGTCGCCCACGGCCGCTTCCCCTGTGCGGCCGGGAGCGTGCCCGTACGAGGACTCCGCGATCGGCTGCCCGTCCTGACTCGTGTGACTACGTTCCAGGGTGCGGCGCTTGCCCACCCGGGGCATCTCGGGGACCACCACCACCGGGGGGCCGCTTTCCCCATCACGTTGCGACGTAAGGTCGCGCTGGCTCGGACGGCCAGCGAGGGTTGGCTGGTGCTGGAGAGCCGCCCCGATGTCCCGGCGGTCCTGGGGTTTCACCACCCGCGGATGGTTACTGGTCGGCAGGTGCCAGGATGCGGCGAACGCTTGCAGGGCCTGCCCGGCACGGCCATCAGGTCCACGGCGTGACGCAACCACGTTCCGGCTCGGATTGGCGCGCAGCGCGAGACGATGTCATGGATCTCGGCGACGTAGTCTGCGGGGAACGGCCGATGGCGCTGTTGCGGCCTGCGGGGGAGTGGGGGCCCAAAGCACAGTGGCCCCGGCTGCCTTGGCACTGGCCAGCGTGCGCTGCAAGGTGTTCCACCTGGTACCCAGTGACTTCTCGCCCGAACGGGCATGGCATGTGTGCGTTGGCGTTGGTCACCGTGACGACGGTCTTCCCGAAGCGGGAGGTAAGGCTGATCTTGCGTTATGTCTTGCCGGACAGACCGATTTCGCCCACGTTCGCGTTCCGGTCGTCACAGACATGATCCGTTGGCGAACTTTCAAGTAAGAGCGCAGGAATGCGCTGACCGCATCGGCCGGGACGTGCACCTTTTTTCCGGCACTGTTGCGAGCGGCTGTGTACCGGCGCAGTCGTGCGCCAGTACACCTGGGAACTGATCCGGCCGGGGAACTGGATGACCGCATCCCGGCCTACGGGGTCGGGGAACGGGGAGACGAGAAGGCGAGCTCCGCTGGCTTGGGCTCGCCGGATCCGACGTCGGGTTCTTCAGTGGCCATCCGGTGCGCTCTGGTCCCAATGGGTGCCGTATGGGCGTTTTGAAGTCAAACGCCGACGGTGCCGACGGGTGAGGAAGCTGCCTTGGGGGCCCGCAAAGAGGGTGTGTGAGGACGTGGGCGCCGTCATGCGCGTCGGATGACCAGCACGGCCACGTCGTCGAGGTGGTCTACCGCGACCGAGGCGTCGAGGACGCGATCGGCGGTCTCCTCGGCGTTCAGTCCGTCGTGGAGGGCCGCGCCGGCCAGTGTTCCGGCTCGCTCCAGTCCGGCTTCCAACGTGAGGCTCGGTCCTTCGACCACTCCGTCAGTGACCATCACCAGCGCGCTGTCCTCGTCCAGGGTGAAGGTCTCCTCGCTGTACTCGGTGTCGGACACGACTCCCAGGACCGGCCCGCCCGCCATCTCGTGGATGCTGTGGCTGCCGTCCTTGCGCGCGCACAGCAACGGCACATGGCCGGCGCTTGCGCCGGTGACCCGTCCGTCGCCTGGGTCGATATGCAGCATGGTGCAGCTGGCGAATCGTGCCGCGCCCATCGTGACGAGCAACTCGTTGGTGCGCGTCAGCACAGTTGCGGGATCCGGTTCGTGGGCGGCGATCGCGCGCATGGAGGCACGTACCTGCCCCATAACTGCGGCGGCGTCCACGTCGTGCCCTTGGGCGTCGCCGATCTCCATTGCGACCGTGCCGTCGGGCATCACGAAGGCGTCGTACCAGTCTCCGCCGATGTCCAGCCCGTCGCGGCTCGGTCGGTAGCGGGCGGCGACCTCCAGGCCTGCGAGGTGCTCGGGAAGTGTGGGGAGCATGGTCTTCTGCAGCGCCGTTGCCAGCTCGACTCGTGCTTGCTGCAACCTGATGCGCCTCAGTGCCTGGCCTGCCAGGTCGGCCAGAGTTCCCATGAGGGTCCGCTGATCCAGGGACGGCCGGTATCCGCTGCGGTAGGTCACCAGCCACGCGCCGAGCGGCTGGTTGCCTGCTTCGCTGAGGGGAGTGATCGAGGTGGCGTAGTCGGAGCCGAGTCGGCCGAGCCGCGGGAATTCGGCCCCGTGTGGCCAGCGGCGGATGTAATCCTCCCGGTCGAGGATGAGCTGCGGTTTGCCGGTGCGGATCGCCTCGGGCAAGGCGCTTGGATGGTCCAGCGGCAGGCCGTGCAGGACGTCGACCTCTCGCATGGCTATCCCGGCATCGGTGGAGACGCGCAGGCGGCCTTCGTCGACGAGTGCGAGCAAGGCGCCGCTGGCGTCGAAGGTTGCGGCGAGCCGGGTCAGGGCGATCTGCTGCAGCTCCTGCTCCGTGGCTGCGGTGATCAAGGCGGAGGAGAAGTCGGCGATGTCTCTGGCGCGCTGTCGCTCGGCAGTCAGTGCGGCCCGCGCCTTCTCCTTGCGTTTCTCCTGCTTGGTGTCGTCGCGGACCACCCCGAAGATCCGCTCGGGGCCGCCATAGCCCAACTGGATCCGACGGGTCTGGGCGGCCAGCTGGTGCCAGGCGTCGTGCTGGGGGAGGTATCGCACCTTCACCCAGGTGGACTGCTGGGTGGAGGCCGAGCGCAGGAGCTGCCGCAGGTCCTCCCGGTTGTCAGGGTGCACTGCCGATATCACTATGGAAAGCGACACAGCGGGATCCGGAAAGAGCGCGGCCAGGGAGGGTGCGCCACCGAGCCACTCCAGCTGGTGCTCATGGGGTGAATACATCCACAGGCCGAGGTCGGCAGCCTCGGTGGCCAGCCGGAACGGGATCAGCAGGCTTGCCAGGTCGTTCCGCGCATCCAGGGCGTGCACCCAGACCAACTGCTCGGCCCCTGCGGGATCCTTCACTTGCCGCGCCTCGACCAAGCAGACAACGGGTGCTCCGCCTGGCCCGGGGAACTCCAACACCCGCATCGCGACCGCATTCGACCTGGCGGCTTGGACCACGAGGCTCTCGGCCGACATCCGCTGGCTTGCGGGCAACAGATCACCAAAGTCACCTCCCAGGCACTGCTCAGCGAAGTCAAGTCCCAGGCACTGCTCCGCCGGCCTGCCGAGCGCTGTGGCCATCGCAGCGTTGAGGCCGCGGATGGCACCGTCAGGCGTCAGAAGAGCCGCCGGGTCAGCCCCTCGAAGGAATTCGTCCGAGACATCCATCTGTGGCTCCCTGGCACATACCAAAACAGCCTCTTCAGCAATCTTCGCGCATTTTGCCGCGATGTCTTGGGCAAAGGGTGCGGTTGACCGGCTGCACTGAGTGACGACGGCAGGGAACCCGCTGGAAACGGTAGACGGCCGCCCGTGAAGAGGGGGTGACCGAGCTCCGTTGCGGTCCAGCAGCGGAGTAGAGCAACCCCAGCAATGGCCCGTGGCCTGTAGTCCCTTGGAGACTTCGACGCGACCGCTATGACTGCCGTTGGCCGATCCACATAGAGCTACGGATCAGAAGGTTGCAGGTTCGAATCCTGCCGAGTGCACACAGGTGAGAGGCCCCCGGAGATAATCCGGGGGCCTCTTGCGTTGGGCCGTACAGCAGCGAAGTACAGCAACCGTGTCAGCCGGTAGCGTCCATCGCGCCGGACAGCTGGTCGAGCGCCGAGCGCACCTCTTCCTCGCTTGCCTCCGCGTAGACCTCCATCGTCATGGCGATCTGCGAGTGCCGCAGGATGCGCTGCGCCACCTTCGGGTGCACCTTCAGAGCGACCAGGAGCGAGCTGCACGTGTGCCGGGTGTTCCGCAGCGGGATCACACGGAGGCCCGCGCGCCGAGCTCGCAGGGCGAACATCCGGGTGAGGTTCCCCGGCTCGATCGGCGTCCCGTACTTCGTCGTGAAGACGAGGCCGCGATCGTCTTGCCAAACATCACCGATGGCCTTGCGGTCGCCGGACTGCTGAGCACGACGCATCCGCAGCGCCTTCAGGCAGAGCGCGGGCAGGGGCAGGAAGTCGTCCGAGTCCTCGGTCTTGGTCTCGCGGTGCAGGATCTGGCGGCCGGCGCGCTGGATCTGATGGTCCACGTACAGCTCGCCGTTCTCGAAGTCGACGGACTTCCATGTCAGGCCCAGGACCTCACCCCGACGGAGCCCCAGGCAGAGAACCAGCATCCACGCGGCGAACAGGTGGTCATCCCGTGCCGCAGCGTCGGCAAGGAACTCACCGGCTTCCGCGACGGACCACGGCTTGATCCGGCGGCGCCGCGGCTTGGGCACCTTCACCAGGGAGGCCACGTTCTTGCTGATCTCCTCCTCGGAGACCGCATGGGTCAGAGCAGCCCGCAGGGCATCACGGGAAGCCTGGATGACCCGGCGCGACGGGTACGCCTCAGCAGTGCCCGACCGCGCAGCACTTCCGGCGGGCCGGTGCACGCTTCGAATCCTTGCCCTGGGCGCAGCACTGGCAGACGGTCGCCAGCTTGGTCAGCCACTCCCGCACGTCGCGAACGGTCAGCCGGTCCAGCCGCTTCGCACCGAGATAGGGAGCGATGTAGAGGCGCACGCAGCCCTCGTACGAGACGTACGACAGCGGGGCGAGGTTCGGCTTCACGATCGAGTCGAGCCAGTACGCGAGGAAGACGGACACCGTGCGGTGCCTCGTGGCGACAGGCCCCTTCTTCGCCTCCGCATGCAGGTTGAGCCACTTCTCGTGGACCTCATCGCGAGTCTTGCCGTACGCGTACTTCCTGGCCCGCGAGCCGTCCGGCTTGGTCACCCAGACGTATGCCGCAAAGCCGTTCTTGTACGGGTAGATGGAGCCCTCACCGTTGCCGCGCTTGCCGCTCATGCCACATCTCCCTCGGCCTGGAGGGCGAGACGCTCGATGTACTCGTCCACGTAGCGGGGGAGGATGCGCCGGTTGCGGCCGTCCTTGATGGAACGGATCTCGCCAGTGAGCACCAGCATCTTGGTCTTGGAGAGGCCGTAGCCGAGCATCTCAGCGACCTCCGCAGTGGTGTGCCACTTCCGTTGGATCAATGCTGTGGTCATGCGTCGGCTCCTTCCGAGGAGCGTTCGTCTTGCAGGGCTTCGCGGGCGAGTTCGCGGTTCTGCGTGATGTCGCGTCGGATGTTGGCGGCGAGCCAGGATTCTCCGGGGGTGTGGCCGTGGCCGGCGTAGGACCAGTGGGCGAGGGTGAGCGTGGTCTCTTCCGGGATCTCGTCGGGGTCGGGCAGGCCCAGGGCAGCGCGGTGCTGGGCGGCGCGGTAGTCAGCGCGGACCTGGCGCAGCGCGCCGAGGGTCGTGGAGTAGCGGCGGGACTTGGTGGAGAAGTGGCCGCGGAAGCCGAGCATGTGAGCCCAGTCGCGGAGCTTGCGATCCGGGTAGGCGGCATGCAGGTCCAGGCAGGCTTCGATGAGGCGCCGGGGATGATCGGGCACGTCGAGGAGGACGAGGGCTTCCTTGTTGCCGATCCGGCGATCCACGGTGCCGGTGGTCTCGGCGGCCTTGGTCGCGTACTTGGCGACGTAGGAGGCCACGGCCTGTTCGGTGATCTCGGCACCTTCGCCGAAGGCCTTGATGGGTTGGACATCGAGGCGATCCCCCCAGCACAGGACCCGGGCCCGGTGGTCTCCGGAGGCTGAGAGGCCGACGCGGACGCGGGCAGCTGCAGCGTGGATCGCGTCGGTCAGTAACGCGAGCGTGGCCCAGTGCGGGGGCGGGGTGTCCGGGCCTTCGGGGCCATCGAAGCGGATCACGGCGTGGAAGTGGATCGCACCGCGCTTTTGGTACTCGGCGACCTTGCCGAAGGAGAGCCGGGACTGTTCCTTCGCTGCCTTCTGGGTGAGGCCGACACGGGCGGCGATCTCGCGGCGCAGGTAGATCGTGAAGTAGCGCCACAGCTCGGAGGCGTGGTTGTTCCACAGCACCGAGCCCGCGTAGTCGTACGTGTCCGGGTCGAGCGGAGTGCCCAACTCGGCAGCGTCTTCCGGGTGTCGGGCCCCGCAGCGGCAGGGCCGGGTGCCGGGCCGGTTGTGGACCGGGCCGAAGCTGGGGGCGGTGAGGGTGGCGAAGACGCGGGGGTGTTCGCGGACGGTGGGCGGGGTGCCCTTGTTCGGGTCGCCGACGAGTCCGGCGCGGATCAGGTGGTAGGTGTCGCCCGCGTAAGTCCAGGCGCAGGAGGGGCATCGGGAGGCCCGGCGGTTGCCGCAGGCGACCCGGAGTCTGCCGCCGGGCTCGGTGTCGGTGGAGTAGGCGTAGAGGACCTGTCCGGTGGTGCGGTCGCGGGTGACGGTGCTGCCCTGGAGGTGGATGGGGTCGGTGCAGCCACCGGTGCGCTTGATCTGGTCTTGGATGCGGTCGAAGCCCGGGGATCCGGCCACCCTCAGCACGTCGGCGAGGGTGGCCGGGTCCAGGCCCGCCATGGTGGCGGCGTCACTCACGCGGCACCGTCCGCGCTGGAGGCGGTCAGCTCATCCAGTAGGGCTGCGGCTTTGTTCGTGGCCGTTGCGATGTCCCGCAAGACGTCAGAGGTGCCCGTCGCGGCCATGAAGGCGACGTCGACCTTGCCGAGGCCGACCCGGAGGCTGACGAAGGGGTCGTCCCCGGGGAAGGTGCGGACCACGGTCTCCGTGTCCGGGTTGAGGTGCCCGCCGACAGTGATGGAGTCCATGAAGGTCACCGCCCAGCGCGAACGTGGACGGCGGCCGGAGCGGGGACGCCGCGGCCCTTGCAGGTGTGGCAGGTGGCGGTGAGGGTCTGGCGGGAGCCGTCGCGGTTGCGGAGGCCGGTGGTGATCGCGACGACGGGGAAGCCGTCGCAGTCGCGGCAGACGCGGGCGCGGGAGGTGGGCTGGGCCATGATGGAACTTCCTTCCGGATCTTTTGGTTCGGGCAGGAGGCACGGCTCCGGAGCGGGCAAGACTTGGCGGTTGAGACCGCTCCGGGGCCGGTCAGCGGCGCTTGGCGTCGCCGTTCATGAGCGAGCGGACGACGAGCGCGACGATGGCGAGCGAGCCCGCGGTGATGGCGACCGCGAGGAGCATGGAAACCAGCACCGCGCCGACCACGAGCACGGCCGCGGTGCCGCCGCCGACCAGGAGCGCGAGGGCGCCGGGGGTCAACTGAACGGTGGGCCTGGCGGACGCGGCCGGGGCGTGGTTCTGGTTGTGGCAGTAGCAGTCGGTGGGGGCGTGCAGGTGGCCGTCCACGGCGGCCGGGGTGGTGTTGAGCGGGATGATCTGGCCGGTGGGCTGGTCGTTGACCGGGATCTTGGGCGTGAACACGGGCGGTACTCCTTTCCGGGGAGGGTCAGTTGATGAGGGAGCCGACGGCGGGGGCGAGGAAGCTTCCGGCGATGAGGTAGCCGCCGAGCAGGAGCAGGATCACGAGCCACCAGGGCGGGCGGACGAGCTTGATGCCGAGGTAGCCGACGACGATCAGGGCGAGCCAGAGCGGGACGTCCATGAGGTCTCCTAGGCGGCGCAGCGGTGGGTGCGGGCGGCGAGTTCGGCGGCGGAGCGGTTGTCGTACTCCGCGGAGAAGTCGCAGCGGGGCGCGGTGCAGGCGGCCGTGTGGCGTTCGCGGCCGCGGCCGTCGAAGAAGGTGGCGACCTGGACGGGGCCGAACTGACGGACGTTGCGGAAGCGCCGGTAGGCGGTCATGACGGGTCTTCCTTTCGGCTCAGGCGAGTTGGAGGTGGGCGGCGATCGAGTCGACGACCGTTGCGGGAAGCCCGAGTTGGGCGCGCAGGTTGTCGATCGGGAGCGGTGTGCCGGTGGTCGCGCGGTGGTGGTCGGCGAGCTTTCGGGCGTGGTCCAGGAGTGCCGGCGGAATGCTCGCCGGGACCGGCTTGGGCTCCGGTGCCGGTTCGACTGCCGGGAGTTCCGCAGCCGGTTCGGGCTGTTCCGGGGCCGAGTCGAGTTCCGGCGCGTCGGTGCGGTGGAGGTCGACCGCAGGCGGGTCCGCGGTCGTCTCTGTCTCCGGCGCTGGAGTGGCCTCGGCGGGGGTATGGACGAGGAGCGTGCCGCCGAGGAAGGCGAGCGCGGGCCAACCGGCGACGACGATGCGCAGCCAGGCCGGAGCATTGGCGAGATCGAGGAGACCGGCGGTGGCGATGTTGGCGCCGAGCGAGGCGATCAGGGCGATCGCGAACCAGGCCCAGGCGGCCCGGTCACCGCGAGCTGTCCGCAGCCGCCGCCAGGCCGCGACGAGGAGCAGGTCGACGCTGATGGGGTAGGCCCAGGCCTTCCAGCCGGTCTGTCCGGCGGCCTCGGCCAGGTCGTGCAGGTGGGAGAAGGACAGGGCTCCGGCGATCACGGCTTGGACGAGTACGGCGTCCAGGCGGATCGAGCGGTTCACCGTCATCACCTCCATCAGGGGGTTGGGCCCGAGCGGGGCGGGGAGTGATCTCCGGCCGCCCGGGCTCCGGCGGATTCAGGCATGGGTGGGGTAGGGACCTGGCGTGAGGCGGTCACGCCGACCGGAGAGCGGGGAGCGTCAGGGGATCGCGGGTGCCGTCTTCGGCATGGCCGGGATCGTCGACGCCGGGACCGAAACGGCCGGCCGGAAGGGCTCCAGGGCCGGAAGGTCCGGGATCAGGTGGGCGAACTCGCGGCAGACGGCCACGGTTTCGTCGACCGAGGTGAGCGGGGTGCGGATGCGGCCCCAGCCACCGGAGGCATCGGCAGCAACAGCCTGCCCGGGCCGGTCGGCGGGGATCGTGCACGCGGCCGGGACGGACTCCGGGGCCACGTCGTTCAGACCCATTTCTGCGGTCTGCTTGTCGTTGACCCGGTGCACCACGCGCCCGGTGAGCTGAGCGCGGAGCATGGTGGCGCCCTTGCCCAGCTCGGAGCCGAAGCGCTGCCCGCAGATCTCCAGGTAGATGCCGACCGCGCGGGACAGCTGGGCCAGCCGGATCAGGCCGGTGACGATCCGCTCCCGACGCTCCTCGTCCTTCTTCGAGGAGATCAGGAACAGTTCCGCGATCTCGTCGACCAGGACCACGACCGGCGCCGGACGCAGGTGCTCGGGCAGCTCCCACAGGTCGGAGACGCCGTGCTTGGCGAGCAGGTCGAAGCGGTCTTCCATCTCCGCCACGAGCACCTCGACAAGCGAGGCGGCATCGTCGGGGTTGGTTGCGAGGGCGGACAGCCGCGGGGCGTAGCGGGACTGCTCGACACCGCGCTTGCAGTCCATCCCCACCAGGGCCACGGGCAGTTGAGCCAGGCCCTTGATCAGGTTGCGCTGATACATGGATTTGCCGGACTGGTTCGCCCCGAGGGTCAGCGCGTGCGGGATCTCGCGGTAGTCCCGCGCATACGCCGAACCGTCATCCCGGAGCGCCACCGGCACCACCAGCCCGCGCGGCGCCGCCTTCTTCGGCATCCGCACCCGCCGCAGCAGGTCATGGCCGGTCATCCGCAGTTCCACATAGCCCGGCTTCTTGGCGATCACGTGGACCGCGTGGACGCCCCAAGCGTGCCGCAGCCGCTCGGAGGCCGCAGCCAGGTCGGCAGGCTCCAGTCCCGCGGGCAACCGAAGCGTGACCCGAAGACCGGTCGACGTGCCCCGCACCCGGCGGATCTTCGGCGCAACCGGCCGCACCTCGCTGCGAGCGACCCGGCGCGACATGAACGCCCGCAGTCCCGACGGCTGCACCGTCAGCCCGCACACATCCATCGTGTTCCGGTACGAGAGAGCGAACCGGCCCCAGGCCATCGGCAGACCCACCGTCGCCCAGTACACCCGCGGGGCCTTGTACTTGGCGTAGGTGACGCCACCGGCACCCGCTAAGGCGCCCGACGCCTCGAACCACACGGCCAGGTCAGCCACGACTCAGACCCCCGACGTAAGCGCGATCGCGCGGAACGAGATGCCGTGCCGCTTCTGGCCGTTGAACTCGTTCTCCCAGTCACGGGCCTTGAGGCCGGTCACCTTCACCGGCATGCCCGGCGCGAGGCCCTCGGGAAGCCCGGTCTCCGGGACGGTCACCTGGTAGAGGTTTCCCTCCCCCTCGTCCGAGACCAGGAGACCGACCGTGGACAGGGCCACGTTCGGGTTGTCCCGGTCCATGGCCCGCTCGCCCGTCTTCTTGTTGATCAGCTTCGGTTCCGGCGCGGTCGCCACGAACACGATGGCGGTCTGAAGGTCGATCTTGAAGGACGGCATGAAGTACTCCCTGAGTCGAGTCTTGGGGCAGCCCAAAGAAGGCCACCAACACCCGCTGTCCTAGGACTGCGAGCGACTGGGTGAGACTTTGGCATGCAGTCCTGGGACTGTCAACAGTCCTGGGACTGTGCTTGACTGGTTCGTATCGAGAGGAGTTGTCATGACGCCTAAGTGGCGAGAGCTGGCAGACAAGCTGGCTGATGAGATCAGGAGGGGTGAGTACGCCCCTGGCCAGCAACTTCCGCAGATCAGGGAACAGGTCGCGGAGGGCAACGGCTCCAAGTCCACTGTCCACCAGGCCTACAAGGCACTTGAGGCCGAAGGACTGGTCACCTCGTCACGGGGTCATGGCACGGTCGTGCGGCGACAGGTCCCGCTCAAGCGACTTGGTATCGCCCGATACGACAAGGCCAAGTGGCGCGATGGCGACGAGGTCGCGTTTATCGCAGACCGAGTCGCCTCCGGGCGCAGCTATCAGCGCAATGAGCAGACCCAGACAGTCAGCCTGGTTGAGGCGCCGCCCGCAGTGGCAGACGCACACGGCTTGCCTGAGGGTGCGCAGGTGTATGCGCGAGCGCGGCTCGTGAAGGAAGGCGACCAGCCGACCCACACCTTGACCAGCTACTACAGGCCCGAGCACGTCGAGGGCACGCGCATCGTGGACCCCACCCCAGGACCGGCCGGCCGCGGGGGCGGCTTCCGAGTCCTGTACGACGCGGGGTACGAGATCGACCACATGAAGGAGTCGATTTTCGCCCGCGCTGCGACGGCGGACGAGGCGAAGCTGTTGCAGCTCCCAGCGGGCGAACCCGTCGTTGAGCTCCATCGAACGACCTACACGGCTTCTGGCACAGTGGTCGAGTTCGCCATTGGTGTACACGCGGCTTCGCGCTTCGCCTGGGAGTACGACTTCACGGTCCCGGACTCGGCGAAGGGCGAGAAGGGGCAGGAATGATCTCGACACAGGCTTGGACCGACGCTCGGCGCCTGTGGGGCTACCACCAGATGGGCCACACCCTGCGACCCTGCTCGGTCGCGGTCGGCTTGGGCAGTCACGACTTGGGTGTGGCCGATGCGGCAGTAGATCTGTACAAGCGCGGTATGGCTCCACTGCTTGTGTTCACGGGGGCCACAAGCCCCACGACGAGGGATCGCATGCCGCAGGGTGAAGCGGTCCACTATCGCGAGCGGGCACTAGAACTCGGTGTCCCCAGCTCGGCAATCCTCGTAGAACCCAACGCCCGCAACACCGGTGAGAACATCCGCTTCTCCAAGGCTGTGCTCAAGGAAGCCGGCGTGGACGTGTCGTCCGTGCTCCTGATCAGCAAGCCGTACGAGGAGCGGCGCGCGTACGCGACTGCCAGGAAGCTCTGGCCCGAGGTCGAGATCGTCAGCGCTTCCACCCCGATGACGCTCGACGAGTACGTCGATTCCATCGGAGACGCCCGCCTCGTCATCGACATGCTTGTCGGTGCGCTTCAGCGCTTGCTGATCTACCCGGAACAAGGGTTCGTGATCAGCCAGCCTGTACCCAACGACGTACTTCAGGCATACGAGCGGCTCTGCCATGAGGGCTTCTCCAGCCGTCTCCTCGCCTCTGGCAAGTCCTCCGCCTGAGAGATCTTCCGTGTCCGCCAATAGGGAGCCCGCGCAGCAACACTCGGTGTCAGTCGCAGGTGTTGCTGTGCGAGAGGACGGGCGCGTACTAGTGATCCGCCGTGCCGACAACGGCCGGTGGGAACCACCGGGCGGGGTGTTGGAGCGGGATGAGGCCATCGAGGAGGGGGTGCGCCGCGAGGTCTACGAAGAGACTGGGATCAAGGTGCACGTCGAGCGGCTCACCGGGGTCTACAAGAACATGACGTTGGGCGTTGTTGCCCTGGTCTTCCGATGCAGCCCCGCAGGCGGTCACGAGCGGCTCTCGGACGAGTCGACCGCGGTGACCTGGCTTGCTCTGGACGAAGTCATGACGAGGATGAGCGAGGCCTACAGCGTCCGCATCGCAGATGCCCTCACTGACGATCTGGCGCCCCACATCCGAACCCATGACGGACGCAACCTCACCGTCCCGGACTGCTACTAGTCCAACTGCCCTGGGCCTGAGAGCTGTTACAAGTTTCTCTACCTCATCAAGCACCCGGCTGCGCTCCGCTCCGCCGGGCGGGCTTTCCGGCTCCGCTCGGGGCTGCGCTCCTGCCTTCGGCCCGCGCTGCCCCGGCTGCGCCGACGCCCGCCCACTGTGGATAGGCCCGGAGGTCATGAGTCGAGCACCCGGCGAGCACGCGGCCACCAGTCAAAGATGATGCCTCCGGCGGGGGCGCTCAGACTCTGGGATGGCGGGGGCCCGATGCGAGTGCCGGCGCATCGTGGTGAGCGTGGTGAGCTCCCATCCCGTCCGCCATCGCCCCAGGCAGAGCCGAGCAGTCGCGGCCCAGGGCGTCAAGGTCGTTCGTACAGTGGCGCGCTCCACCTTGACGCCCTGAACCACGCCCGCTCCACGGTGTGTGGGTCGACGGCGGACGGGATGGGAGCTGGGGAGAGTGGTGGATGAGGATGGTGGTGAAGGTGCAGGCCGAGGGGCGGGACCACGGGCCAGCCCAAAGCCGCTACGCCGACCACGTGCTGCTCGTACACCGATCTCGCTGTTCGCGCTCTGCTAAGCGTCAGTCTTCGTCATCCGACGAGGAGCCCCGTCGTACAGAGAACACCAAGACCGCAACAAGCGTCAGGATGACCAGGACCGCGACCAGTCCCCAGATTCCGGACGACCAACCCGCGCTTGTGTGACGCTTGAGAGGCGCCAAGCCGCCATGTCCAACAGCGAAGATCCCACGCCCCATATCCCCCAGGTTCATGGGCGCAGCGTATTGCTGCCTACGATCCGCGGCTAGAGCGCGTCACCCGGCAAACCGGAGGAGGAAGCGCTTGTCAAGACCGCGTGCTGCGACTGACATCAGTGCCTGACACCAACAAACGCGTACAGCGGCGGTCGGCGCCGAACTCCAGTGGACGATCCGCCAAGGCTCGCGGGGCGTTGATCGATGTCCCCGACACCCCGTGATCGACCTGATAAGGATGAGGCCACGGCACAAAGCCCATCGTCGGCCTACCGAGACCACAGCGGCTACGATCTCGCCCACACCAAGGGGAGGGAAGATCGTCATGGCTATGGGACTCGCAGGACTGCCCGGCAGAGAGTGGATGATCCGGGACTCGAAGGGCCGGAAGTACAGCTACGACTCGGAACAAGAAGCGATCGAGGAGCTCCCCGAGCACGGGGAAGGGGCCACGGTATGGACCCGCGAGGTCTACCGTGTGTTGTTCGTCACCAGGTCGGTCGACGGCTGGCAGCAGGTTCCCACCCCGCGCGGCTAGGACTGGCTAGGGCGTGCTTTAACCGCTGGTGATTGATCTTGTTCATCGGCCGGCGAAACGGGCTGTACAGCAGCGCAGTACCGCAACCCCATCGACCGCCCCTGTCCGCTGCCACCCCTCCAGCGCCTCGAAGCGTCCGGAATGACCGTCGCTGACCGAACTGGCTAGAGCTACGGATCAGAAGGT
>NZ_NNBL01000007.1 GCF_002803065.1 Streptomyces sp. CB01635 | reverse complement strand
AGTTTCCCTTCGGTCTTGCGTTTCCGACTCTATCAGACTCTTTCGTGTCCGATTTCCTCGGCGCCTTTCAGGTTTCCGCTCCGGCCTTTCGGCTTTCGCGTTTCCCTTTCCGGCGGTTCCGACTTTATCAGAGATTCTGAGTCGGAATTTCCGGCCCACTCGGGGAGGTTTGATCGGGCACGTAAGTGCGCCGGGTTCCCCTTGGGCGGAGCCGTAAACCTAGTGGAGCGGGGCGCCTCGATGCAAATCGAGGCGCCCCGCTCCACAGGGGCTTCAGACCTCCACGACGACCGGGAGGATCATCGGGCGCCGGCGGTAGGTGTCGGAGACCCACTTGCCCAGCGTGCGGCGGATGAGTTGCTGCAGCTGGTGGGGTTCGACGACACCGTCCTGGGCCGACTTGTCCAGGACTTCCTGGATCCGCGGCATGACGGCGCTGAACGCCGAGTCGTCGATGCCGGAACCACGTGCCTGGATGGTCGGACCGCTGGTGATCTTGCCGGTGCTGGAGTCCACCACCACGAAGACCGAGATGATGCCCTCGTCGCCGAGGATCTTGCGGTCCTTGAGCGCGGGTTCGCCGACGTCACCGACCGAGAGGCCGTCCACGTAGACGTAACCGGCCTGGACCTTGCCGACGATCCTTGCCTTGCCCTCGACGAGGTCGACGACGACGCCGTCCTCGGCGATCACGATGCGGTCGTGCGGAACGCCGGTGAGGGCGCCGAGCTCGGCGTTGGCGCGCAGGTGGCGCCATTCGCCATGGACCGGCATCAGGTTCTTCGGCTTGCAGATGTTGTAGAAGTACAGCAGCTCGCCGGCCGAGGCGTGGCCCGAGACGTGGACCTTGGCGTTGCCCTTGTGGATGACGTTCGCGCCCCAGCGCGTGAGGCCGTTGATGACGCGGTACACCGCGTTCTCGTTGCCCGGGATCAGGGACGACGCCAGGATCACCGTGTCACCGGAGACGATCCGGATCTGGTGGTCGCGGTTGGCCATGCGGGACAACGCGGCCATCGGTTCGCCCTGCGAGCCGGTGCAGACGAGGACGATCTCGTTGTCCGGGAGGTCGTCGAGCGTCTTGACGTCCACGACCAGGCCCGGCGGGACCTTCAGGTAGCCGAGGTCACGGGCGATGCCCATGTTGCGCACCATCGAGCGGCCGACGAAGGCGACCCTGCGGCCGTACTCGTGAGCGGCGTCCAGGATCTGCTGGATGCGGTGCACGTGGCTGGCGAAGGACGCGACGATGATGCGCTTCTGAGCGCCGGCGAAGACGCCGCGGATCACGTTCGAGATGTCGCGCTCGGGCGGGACGAAGCCCGGGACCTCCGCGTTCGTCGAGTCGGTGAGGAGAAGGTCGATGCCTTCCTCGCCGAGCTTGGCGAACGTGGGGAGGTCGGTGAGGCGGCGGTCCAGCGGGAGCTGGTCCATCTTGAAGTCGCCGGTGTGGACGACCATGCCGGCAGGCGTGCGGATGGCGACCGCGAGCGCGTCCGGGATGGAGTGGTTGACCGCCACGAACTGGCAGTCGAAGGGGCCCAGGCGTTCGCGATCGCCCTCGGCGACCTCGAGCGTGTACGGGCGGATGCGGTGCTCCTGGAGCTTCGCCTCGATGAGGGCGAGCGTCAGCTTGGAGCCGATCAGCGGGATGTCCGGCTTCTCGCGCAGGAGGTACGGGACGCCGCCGATGTGGTCCTCGTGGCCGTGCGTGAGCACGATGCCGTCGATGTCGTCGAGGCGGTCCCTGATGGACGTGAAGTCCGGCAGGATCAGGTCGATGCCTGGCTGCTCCTCCTCGGGGAAGAGCACGCCGCAGTCGACGATGAGCAGGCGGCCGTCGTACTCGAAGACCGTCATGTTGCGGCCGATCTCACCGAGGCCGCCGAGCGGGGTGACGCGCAGGCCGCCCTTCGGGAGCTTCGGCGGGGCGCCGAGTTCAGGATGCGGATGACTCAAAAGACTCTCCTCACCACGCGCGCCACGTACCTGTTAGGCACGTGGCGCGCGTGACGTTCGTGCAGTAGCAGTTGTCTTGTGTGGGTGCAGGAGCTGTGCCCTGCGGTCGTGCGTATTCAGTTGTGAAGTCTGTGTTTAGAGCTGTACCCCGCCCGCGGCGAGATCGATCTTGAGCTGGGCGGTCTCGTCGGGCGTCAGCTCCACGAGGGGCAGACGCAGCGGACCGGCGGGCTGGCCCTGGAGGGCGAGTGCCGCCTTGGTCGTGATGACGCCCTGCGTGCGGAACATGCCGGTGAAGACCGGGAGCAGCTTCTGGTGGATCTCGGTGGCCTTCTGCACGTCGCCGCTGACGAACGCGTCGAGCATGGCGCGCAGCTCGGGGGTGACGACATGGCCGACGACGGAGACGAAGCCGACCGCGCCCACGGAGAGCAGCGGCAGGTTGAGCATGTCGTCGCCGGAGTACCAGGCGAGGCCGGAGCGGGCGATGGCCCAGCTCGCGCGGCCGAGGTCGCCCTTGGCGTCCTTGTTGGCGACGATGCGCGGGTGCTCCGCGAGGCGGACGATCGTCTCGGTGTTGATGGGTACGCCGCTGCGGCCCGGGATGTCGTACAGCATCACCGGCAGCTCGGTGGCGTCGGCGATCGCGGTGAAGTGTCGCAGGAGGCCTTCCTGCGGGGGCTTGTTGTAGTACGGCGTCACCGTGAGCAGGCCGTGCGCTCCGGCCTTTTCGGCGGCGCGCGCGAGCTCGATGCTGTGGCGGGTGTCGTTCGTACCGACGCCGGCGATGACATGGGCACGGTCGCCGACCGCCTGTCGCACGGCTCGTACGAGATCCGATTTCTCCGCGTCGCTGGTGGTCGGGGACTCGCCGGTGGTGCCGTTGACGACGAGTCCGTCGTTGCCTGCGTCCACCAGGTGGGCGGCGAGTCGCTGCGCGCCGTCGAGGTCAAGTGCGCCGTCCGCCGCGAACGGCGTGACCATAGCGGTGAGGACCCGCCCGAAGGGGATCTGCGGAGTGGAGGTCGGAGCCATGGGTAATACGCTACTCGCTGCTCAGCGCGCGGTCCCCCCTCGGGGGATACCAGGGGGTGTGGCGGGGGTGGATCCCGGCACTGCCTGCTCGGGGGTTCAAGCAGTGCCGGGTCCGTTTGATCAGGCTAGATGAACTTTCCGAAATGCCGCAATACGGACACTTCGCACGGCTGAACCGTACATCTGTACCGAATCCACGTTCCCCTGGCTACGGCGCGACCCGGCCGTTCCCGTTGAATGCGGCGTAGGTGAGCGGCATGAGCTTGGCCCACTCCGCCTCCATCTTCTCGCCGACCATCTCGATCTCCCGCTGCGGGAAGGACGGGACCTTGGCCAGCTCGTGCTGGGTGCGCAGGCCGAGGAAGTGCATCAGGGAGCGTGCGTTGCACGTCGCGTACATCGAAGAGAAAAGGCCGACCGGGAGGACCGAACGGGCCACCTCGCGGGCGACGCCCGCGGCGAGCATCTCCTGGTACGCCTCGTACGCCTGGCGGTACGAGTCCTCCATCACGCGGCCGGTGAGCTCCTGCTGGCCCTGCGTGCCCTCGACGAACTGGTACTTGCCGGGGCGGCCCTGCTGCACCAGCTTGCGGGAGGCCTCCGGGACGTAGAAGACCGGCTGGAGCTCCCTGTAGCGGCCCGACTCCTCGTTGTACGACCAGCCCGCGCGGTGTCGCATGAACTCGCGGAACACGAAGATCGGGGCGTTGATGAAGAACGTCATCGAGTTGTGCTCGAAGGGGCTGCCGTGACGGTCCCGCATCAGGAAGTTGATCAGGCCCTTGGAGCGCTCCGGGTCCTTGGTCAGCTCGTCGAGGGACTGCTCTCCCGCGGTGGAGACGCGGGCGGCGAACAGCACGTCGGTGTCGCTCGCGGTGTGCTTGACCAGCTCGACCGTCACGTCGCCGCGGAAGGTCGGCTTGAGGTCGTCAGCAGGGGTTTCGGTCACGGTTCGAGGGGTCCTTCCATCACTTCGCTCGGGCGGCGCCCACTCTACGGGCAGGCTCTGACAACGGGGCATTCGGTCGCGCCTCGCGACATTCCGATCCGAACATCGCCGAACTTCTGTTAATTCGGCGAAACAGGGCACCTTTTGGGGCATCCGTACGTCTGTATGGGTAACGGGGCGGTTCGTTCGCCGCTCTCGGCGCTCTGACCTCATTCGATGGCCGGAGCCGTTCCGTGATCCGAACGTTTCGATCTTGACGAGGAGAAGCAGCACCCATGTTCCGTCGGCGCGAGCCCGTTCCGTTCGCCTTCATCGCCGAAGCCGACAAGTTCCGCAGTAACGTCACTCCGCCCCCGCGCGAACGCGCGTCGGCCGGCCAGATCGCCGGTCGCTCGCTCGTCGGCCTCACCGTCGTCGCCGGGCTCGTGGGCGCCCTGCTCCTGGGGATGCCCGCCCTGTCGTCCGGTCAGGCACCGGCGCACACGCAGCAGTCCGAAGCGTCCGACAGTCGCTGACCGGCCTGCCCCCGTCCGGCCCCCAGGGGTGGAAGGCAGGCGCACGCCTAGGTAGCCTCACCGGGCACAGCCCGAATACAGCGTGGATTGAGTGAGGACCAGTCGTGCCCCTGCCCTTCCTGACGGCCGACCGCGCTTTTGACGAGGTGGCCGACGATGTCGCGCTGCCCTTCGACGATCGCGACCAATGGCGGCGTCCCTACCGGCCGGGGCCGTGGCGCGTGGGATTCGCCGCACTGCTCCTGCTGCTCGCCTCGTACGTCATGTTCGCCGCGGTGATCATCGCCTTCACGGGTGGTCTCGGCGGGGGCGCGGTGTGCGGTCTCATCGCGCTGCTCATCATCGGGTCGGCCCTGCGGCTGCTGCGGATGGGGACGTGGGTGAGCGCGCACGGCCTGCGCCGGGTGGCCTTCTTCCAGACCCAGACGGTCCCGTGGGCCCAGGTCGTGACGGTCCGTACGGTCCAGCAGCCGGTCCGCTGGCTCGGACTCCCCCGCACGGTGCAGGGGCAGGCGCTGCTCCTCGTACGGCGGGACAAGGCCGATGAGAGCTCGGCCCTGGTCACCAGTCACGGCGCGGACTTCCTCGCGCGGACCGAGGCCTTCGACCGGGCGTCGGACACGATCGAGGTGTGGGCCGAGGAGTACCGGCCGCAGCACGCCTGAACAAGGCATACGTGAAGGGCCGCGCCGGAACACCGGCGCGGCCCTTCACATGTACTCGGGACGCACACGTCCTCAGACGCTGACCGTCCTGCCCTCCTGCAGGGCGATGGCGCGCTGCATCGCCTTGCGGGCGCGCGGGGTGTCCCTGGCGTCGCGGTAGGCCACGGCGAGGCGGAACCAGCAGCGCCAGTCTCCCGGGGTGTCCTCGGTCTCCGCCTTGCGCCGGGCGAAGACCTCGTCGGCGGAGTCGCGGTCGATGCGGCCGTACTGGTCGCGGCGCAGCTCGTCCACGGGCAGGCCGCCCTCGGCCTCCAGGAGATCGGCGAGGCGGTTCGCCTTGCGGACGAACTGGGTGTTGGCCCAGAGGAACCACAGGCCGATCACCGGCAGGATCAGCACGGCCACGCCGAACGTGACGGTGAGCAGGGTGCCCTGCTCGATGAGGAGCAGGCCACGGCTGCCGACCAGGACGAAGTAGAAGACCAGGACGAGGGCGGTGACGAGGTAGGTGAGCTTTGCGCGCATGGAGTCCGTCAGACGTTCAGGTCGAGGAAGTGTTCCAGGCCGAAGGTGAGGCCGGGAGTGGTCACGACGCGGCGGGCGCCGAGCAGGATGCCCGGCATGAAGCTGCTGTGGTGCAGCGAGTCGTGGCGGATGGTCAGCGTCTCGCCCTCGCCGCCCAGGAGGACCTCCTGGTGGGCGAGGAGGCCTCGCATGCGCACGGAGTGGACCGGGACGCCGTCGACGTCCGCGCCGCGGGCGCCGTCGAGAGCGGTGGCCGTGGCGTCCGGCTGCGGGGCGCTGCCGGCCTTCTCACGGGCCGCCGCGATGAGCTGCGCCGTACGGGCGGCCGTGCCGCTGGGCGCGTCCACCTTCTTCGGGTGGTGCAGCTCGATGACCTCGACGGACTCGAAGTACGGCGCCGCGGCCTCGGCGAACTTCATGGTGAGGACGGCCCCGATGGAGAAGTTCGGGGCGATGAGCACGCCTGTCTGCGGGGAGTCCGCGAGCCAGGTGGTGAGCTTGGCGAGACGGTCGTCGGTCCAGCCGGTGGTGCCGACGACGGCGTGGATGCCGTGGCGTACGCAGAAGTCGAGGTTGTCCATCACCGAGTCGGGCGTGGTCAGTTCGACCGCGACCTGGGCGCCGGACTCCGTGAGGGTCTCCAGCTTGTCGCCCCGGCCGAGGGCCGCGACCAGTTCCATGTCGTCGGCGGCCTCGACGGCCCGTACGGCCTCGGAGCCGATGCGGCCCCCGGCGCCGAGGACCGCCACGCGCAGCTTGCTCATCTTCTTCGTTCCTTACGCGAGTTGCGAACGGGTGGGCTACGCCACCGCTTCGTGCAGGCGCGCCGCCTGCTTGTCCTTGAGCGGGCCGATGACCGACAGCGAGGGGCGCTGCCCCAGGATGTCGCGGGCCACCGCGCGCACCTCGTCGGGGGTGACCGAGGAGATCTCCTCCAGCATGTCGCTGACGGACATCTGCTCGCCCCAGCAGAGCTCGCTCTTGCCGATGCGGTTCATGAGGGCGCCGGTGTCCTCGAGGCCGAGGACCGTGGAGCCGGAGAGCTGGCCGATGGCGCGGCCGATCTCGTCGTCGGACAGGCCGTGCTCCGCGACGTGGGTGAGCTCGTCGCGGCAGATCTTGAGCACGTCGTGGACCTGGCTGGGCCGGCAGCCCGCGTAGACCCCGAAGAGGCCGCAGTCCGCGAAGCCAGACGTGTACGAGTACACGCTGTAGGCGAGGCCGCGCTTCTCCCTGACCTCCTGGAAGAGGCGGGACGACATGCCGCCGCCCAGGGCGGTGTTGAGGACGCCCATGGCCCAGCGGCGCTCGTCGGTGCGGGCGAGGCCCGGCATGCCGAGGATGACGTGGGCCTGCTCGGTCTTGCGGCCGAGGAGCTCCATGCGGCCGGCCGCGCGCACGGGCTTGCGGCCGTCGCGCGGGGCCATGGGGACGGCGTCGGTGCGGGTGAGGGCGCCGGCCTTCTCGAAGGCGGCGCGCACCTGGCGTACGACCTTGTTGTGGTCGACGTTGCCCGCGGCGGCGACGACGAGGTGCGTCGGGTCGTAGTGCTTCTTGTAGAAGCGGGCGATCTGGCCGCGGTTCAGCGCGTTGATCGTGTCGACCGTGCCGAGGACCGGGCGGCCCAGCGGGGTGTCGCCGAGCATGGTGTGCGCGAACAGGTCGTGCACACAGTCGCCCGGGTCGTCCTCCGTCATCGCGATCTCTTCGAGGATCACACCGCGCTCGGCGTCGACGTCCGCTTCCTCGATGAGGGAGCCGGTCAGCATGTCGCAGACGACGTCGATCGCGAGGGGGAGGTCGGTGTCGAGCACGCGCGCGTAGTAGCACGTGTACTCCTTCGCCGTGAAGGCGTTCATCTCGCCGCCGACCGCGTCGATCGTGGAGGAGATGTCGAGGGCGCTCCGGCGCGAGGTGCCCTTGAAGAGGAGGTGCTCGAGGTAATGCGTCGCGCCGTTCAGCGTGGGCGTCTCGTCGCGGGAGCCGACGTTCGCCCAGATACCGAAGGTCGCGGAGCGTACGGAGGGCAGCGTCTCGGTGACGATGCGCAGGCCGCCGGGGAGGGTGGTCCTGCGGACCGTACCGATGCCGTTCTCGCCCTTGATCAGGGTTTGGGTACGGGCGACGGCCCGCGCCTCCGAGGAGGTGCGGGCCGTCGCCTTGGAGCTACGGGACGTCACTTGTCGGTGTCGTCCTTCGTCTCGTCGCCCTCTTCGCCCTCGACGACGGGGATGAGGGAGAGCTTGCCGCGGGAGTCGATCTCGGCGATCTCGACCTGGACCTTGGCGCCCACGCCGAGAACGTCCTCGACGTTCTCCACGCGCTTGCCGCCGGCCAGCTTGCGGATCTGCGAGATGTGCAGCAGGCCGTCCTTGCCCGGGAGCAGGGACACGAACGCACCGAAGGTCGTCGTCTTCACGACGGTGCCCAGGTAACGCTCGCCGACCTCCGGCATGGTCGGGTTGGCGATCGAGTTGATCGTGGCGCGCGCGGCCTCGGCCTGCGAGCCCTGCTGGGCACCGATGTAGATGGTGCCGTCGTCCTCGATCGTGATGTCGGCGCCGGTGTCCTCCTGGATCTGGTTGATCATCTTGCCCTTCGGGCCGATGACCTCACCGATCTTGTCCACGGGGATCTTGACCGTGATGATCCGCGGGGCGTTCGGGGACATCTCGTCCGGCGTGTCGATCGCTTCCATCATCACGTCGAGGATGTGGAGGCGGGCGTCGCGGGCCTGCTTGAGGGCCGCGGCCAGGACGGAGGCCGGGATGCCGTCCAGCTTGGTGTCGAGCTGGAGAGCGGTGACGAAGTCCTTGGTGCCGGCGACCTTGAAGTCCATGTCACCGAAGGCGTCCTCCGCACCGAGGATGTCGGTGAGGGCGACGTAGTGCGTCTCGCCCTTGATCTCCTGGGAGATCAGGCCCATGGCGATACCGGCGACGGGGGCCTTCAGCGGCACACCGGCGTTCAGCAGCGACATGGTGGAGGCGCAGACCGAGCCCATGGACGTCGAGCCGTTGGAACCGAGGGCCTCGGAGACCTGGCGGATCGCGTACGGGAACTCCTCGCGCGTCGGCAGGACCGGCACGATGGCGCGCTCGGCGAGCGCACCGTGGCCGATCTCGCGGCGCTTCGGGGCGCCGACGCGGCCCGTCTCGCCGACCGAGTAGGGCGGGAAGTTGTAGTTGTGCATGTAGCGCTTGCGGGTCACCGGCGAAAGGGTGTCCAGCTGCTGCTCCATACGGAGCATGTTGAGGGTGGTGACGCCCAGGATCTGGGTCTCGCCACGCTCGAAGAGCGCCGAGCCGTGAACGCGCGGGATGGCCTCGACCTCGGCGGCGAGCGTACGGATGTCCGTGACGCCACGGCCGTCGATGCGGACCTTGTCCTTGATGACGCGCTCGCGGACCAGGGACTTCGTCAGCGCGCGGTACGCCGCCGAGATCTCCTTCTCGCGGCCCTCGAACTTCGGGAGCAGCTTCTCGGCGGCCAGACCCTTGACGCGGTCGAGCTCGGCCTCGCGGTCCTGCTTGCCGGCGATGGTGAGCGCCTGGGCGAGCTCGGTCTTGACGGCGGCCGTGAGGGCCTCGAGCACGTCGTCCTCGAAGTCGAGGAAGATCGGGAACTCGCCGGTCGGCTTGGCGGCCTTGGCGGCCAGCTCCGACTGGGCCTTGCAGAGGACCTTGATGAAGGGCTTCGCGGCCTCGAGACCGGCGGCGACGACCTCTTCGGTCGGCGCCTGGGCGCCGCCCTTGACGAGCTCGATGGTCTTCTCGGTGGCCTCGGCCTCGACCATCATGATCGCGACGTCGCCGTCCTCGAGGACGCGACCGGCGACGACCATGTCGAAGACGGCGTCCTCGAGCTCGGTGTGCGTCGGGAACGCGACCCACTGGCCCTTGATCAGCGCGACACGGGTGCCGCCGACCGGGCCGGAGAAGGGCAGGCCGGCCAGCTGCGTGGAGCAGGAGGCGGCGTTGATGGCGACCACGTCGTACAGGTGGTCGGGGTTGAGCGCCATGACCGTCTCGACGACCTGGATCTCGTTGCGAAGGCCCTTCTTGAAGGACGGACGCAGCGGGCGGTCGATGAGGCGGCAGGTCAGGACCGCGTCCTCGGAGGGACGGCCCTCACGGCGGAAGAAGGAGCCGGGGATCTTGCCGGCCGAGTACATCCGCTCCTCGACGTCCACCGTGAGGGGGAAGAAGTCGAGCTGGTCCTTGGGCTTCTTCGAGGCGCTCGTGGCCGACAGCACCATGGTGTCGTCGTCCAGGTACGCCACGGCGGAGCCGGCGGCCTGACGGGCCAGACGGCCCGTCTCGAAGCGGATGGTGCGGGTGCCGAAGGTGCCGTTGTCAATGACGGCCTCGGCGTAGTGGGTCTCGTTCTCCACTAGCGTTTTCTCCGTTACTTTTCGTCTTTTGTCCCGTTCCGCCCGTGTGGCGGAGGGACGGGGCCGGAGAAGCGCGCCTTGTGTGCGGGCCGGTCTTCGATCGAAGCACCCGGGGTGGACGGGATCCGTCTCCCGGGGGCCACTACCGAGGACCGGCGGCGGCGAGGGTGCGCTTCTCCTCGTGCGGTGATGCGTACGCAGTGATGCGGTGCCACTGGGGGCGGTGCATCGATGCGGTGCATGCATGCGGTGATGCGTGCGGTGGTGCTTTTGTTCGTGTCTCCCAGACTACAAAGCGTCTGTGACACTTCGCACGTACAGCAAAGGGAGCGGCCCCCTGTCGGTGGGAACCGCTCCCTTCACGGCGTCTTAGCGGGCGCCGGCCGCACCGCGGCGGATGCCGAGGCGCTCGACCAGGGCGCGGAAGCGCTGGATGTCCTTCTTGGCCAGGTACTGCAGAAGGCGGCGACGCTGGCCGACCAGGATCAGCAGACCACGACGGGAGTGGTGGTCGTGCTTGTGCGTCTTGAGGTGCTCGGTCAGGTCCGAGATCCGGCGGGACAGCATGGCGACCTGGACCTCGGGGGAGCCGGTGTCGCCCTCCTTCTGGCCGAACTCGGTGATGATCTGCTTCTTCGTAGCGGCGTCGAGCGACACGCGTACTCCTCGTAGTCTGTTCGTGGCCACCGAGTGCCCCTGGTCCACATCTCAGGGGAGCTTCCGATACTCGGGAGGCGAGGTCCGCTGGGCGCAGTCTTCAGATTCCGGATAACCGGAGACCTGAGGGCGCGTACACAAACGGCCGTCACACAGCGTACCAGCCACTCCGTGTGCACCCGACCATGGGCCCGATGGGGCCCACGGCTCCTCGATGGGGTCCGGTCAGCCGGTCATAGAGCGGGCCTTCGTGTACACGTCGAAGACAGCGAGCGTCAGCGGGACCAGCGTGAGCAGGACGAACGTCTCCGCGATCTCCATGAAGCGTCCCCAGAAGGGGCTGACTCCGCGGCGGGGCGTGATCAGACCGATCGATGTGATCAGTGCGGTGGCCGCCGCGATCACCGCGACGAGCCAGACCGTGCGGATGTTGAGGGCCGTGGGGTCGTTCTTCATGAAGAAGTCGGTCAGGTAGTCCACCGGCGGGTGGAGGGAGAGGCCGAGACCGAGCAGGACCAGGGAGGCCAGACCGGCGGCGAGGAGGGAGGCGACCTGCGCGGTGTAGCGGAAGAGCTGCGCGCGCATCAGCATCGCGACGCCGGTGGCGAACGCGAGGAGCTGGCCCCATACGTCGTGCGAGAAGCCGAGGACGGCCGCGGCGCCGACGGACACCAGGGCGCAGCCGCCGACCAGGCCGACGAGCAGCTCGTGGCCGCGGCGGGCCTGGGCCGCGATGCGGTCGGCCTCGACGGGCTCCTGGTTCGCGGGGTCGTCGCCGTACTCGCCGCGGGCCATGCTCGGGGGTTCGAAGCCGATGGGGAGGCGGGCGAAGCGCATGGACAGGCCCGGCAGGAAGGCGAGGGCCCCTACGGAGAGCGGCGCGCACAGGCCGGCGGTCTCCACGGCCGTCAGGTCCGTGAGGATGGCGATGAAGGTCGTGAGTACGCCGACTGCCGACGCGAAGACGAAGGCCACGAAGGGGCCGTCGCCTCCCGGCGAGACGAGGGTGAGGACCACGGAGGCGAGCAGTACGGCCGTGCAGGCCAGCAGGAACTGCAGCCTGCCGATTCCCTGGTGGTCGGCGAGGGGCAGCAGGCCGGAGCCCGCCACCGCCACGTTCGGCAGGGCGCCGAGGCCGAGCGCGATGGCCGAGCCGCGGTCGTCGTAGACCCTGGCGCGCACGCAGGCGAGGACGACGAGGAGGAGGCCGGCCACCGCGGCGAGGACGCCCTGGAGGCTGTTCATGTTGTGGTGCGGCTCGGCCGTCCACGTGACGAAGGCCAGGAGGGCGGGCAGGACGCCGCCGCCGATGAGTCCGGCGCCGCGGGTCAGGTCGCCGTTCCACAGGGTGCGGTCGCGGGTGACGGCCGAGGCGACCGCTTCGGAGACGTCGTCGAAGACGGCCGGCGGCAGTGACTCGGAGAACGGGCGCAGGGTGAGCAGCTCGCCGTCGAGGATGCGCTGCGCGGCGAAGGACCGGGCGCTGTCGAGGACGGTGCCGTCGCGGCGTACGAGGTGATAGCCGACCGGTGCGCCCTCGGCGGGGCTCTGCTGGGAGAGCCGCAGGATTTCCGGATTGAGGTCGGCGACCGGGACGTCGTCGGGCAGTGCCACGTCGATCCGGCTGTCGGGCGCGACGATGGTGACGCGGCAGAAGCCGAGGCCCGTGCCGGCCCCCGAAGGGGCTCCGGTGCCCGCTCCGCCGGTCGCGCCGGCCGTCGCGGAAGCGGAAGCCGTCATGCTCACCTGCTGTTCCCCCTCGGTTGGTGTGTCCGGTGATGCAGCCGGATGTGGAGGTGTTGTGTACGCCGCTCGCGCGCGTCCCCGCAGTCCGTCAACGGGGCTTCCAGGACCGGCGTTGGCGGTCCCGCTCGCTCCCGACAGCGTGAAATGCCCTGATTCTCCGGGCGATCCACGGTGCTCGACTGCACCTCCGGCACCCTACCGCCCACCGTTGTCAGTGACCGTCAGTAGGATCGCAAATCACGATCGACGTCCGCCTGACACGGGGCGGCGGACGGAACACCTCGGTCCGGCAAGGGAATTGGTGCGAAGTGAGTCACATCGTCGTGAAGCGCCCGCCTCGGGCGCTGCCGTCCGAAGTGCCCACGGAAGAGGTGGTCCTGCAGCCTCCGCCCGAGCTGCCGCGCGGGCAGCAGGAGGGCGCGATGATGCAGCTCCTGCCGATGCTCGGCATGGGCGGATCCGTCGTGTTCTTCTTCAATCCCAGCGCGCAGCCGTTCATGAAGATCATGGGCATGGTGATGATCGCGTCGACCCTGGGCATGGGCATCGCGATGCTGGTGCGCTACCGGCGCGGCTCGCAGGGCCAGATGTCGGACATGCGCCGCGACTACCTGCGTTATCTGTCGCAAACCCGGCGCGATGCCACGAAGACCGCGAGGAAGCAGCGCGACGCGCAGTACTACCTGCACCCCTCTCCCGAGCAGCTGTGGGCGCTCGTCGCCGAGGGCAGCCGCGTCTGGGAGCGGCGCACGGGCGACGAGGACTTCGGGCAGGTGCGCGTCGGCCTCGGCCCGCAGGGGCTCGCCACTCCGCTGGTACCCCCGCAGACCGCGCCCGTGGACGAGTTGGAGCCGCTGACGGCGGGCGCCATGCAGCGCTTCCTCGCCGCGCACGGCACGCTCGAGGACCTGCCGATGGCGGTCTCACTGCGGGCCTTCTACCACGTGACGGTCAGCGGTGAGCCGCAGACGGTGCGCGGCACGGCCCGCGCCGTCGTCGCCTCGCTCGCGTCGCTGCACTCCCCCGAGGACCTGGTGATCGCCGTGGCGACGGGCCGGGAGGCCGCGCCGCAGTGGGAGTGGGCCAAGTGGCTTCCGCACAGCCAGGCCGCGGGACAGGCCGACGGCGCCGGCAGCCGCCGTCTGATCACCACCGACCCGATGGAGCTGGAGGCGATGCTGACCACGCGCCTCCAGGGCCGTCCGCGCTTCCACCCCGGTGGGGCGCCCGTCCCCGAGCAGCCCCACCTCGTCGTCGTGCTCGACGGCGTGTCCCTGCCGCCGGTGTCGATGCTGGCCAGCCCCGAAGGCCTGCAGGGCGTCTCCGTCGTCGAGGTCGTTCCCGGTGAGCTGACGGCGGGCCGCGGCGACCTCTCGATCGTCGTTCAGCCCCGCTCCCTGACGTTGGAGTCGGCGCACGGCATGGTCTACGAGGGCACGCCCGACCTGCTGTCGTACGAGGCCGCGGACGCGCTGGCGCGGCAGTTGGCGCCCCTGCGCATGGCCTCGGGCGGCGACGACGACGAACCGCTGCTGGCGAACCTGGACTTCACGGATCTGCTGAGCCTCGGCGACGCCGCGTCCGTGGACACCAAGCGCACTTGGCGCCCGCGCTCGCAGGCGGAGCGGCTGCGCGTGCCCATCGGCGTCGGCGAGGACGGCCGGCCCGTCATGCTCGACCTCAAGGAAGCGGCCCAGGAGGGCATGGGCCCGCACGGCCTGTGTGTCGGTGCGACGGGTTCCGGAAAGTCGGAGCTCCTGCGCACCCTCGTCCTCGGCCTCGCGGTCACGCACTCCTCCGAGACGCTGAACTTCGTACTCGCCGACTTCAAGGGCGGTGCGACCTTCGCGGGCATGGCCCAGATGCCGCACGTCGCGGCGGTCATCACCAACCTCGCGGACGACCTGACGCTCGTCGACCGCATGGGCGACTCCATCCGCGGTGAGCTCAACCGCCGCCAGGAGATGCTCCGCGACGCGGGCAACTACGCGAACATCCACGACTACGAGAAGGCGCGCGCGGCCGGCGCCCCGCTCCAGCCGATCCCGTCCCTCGTCCTGGTGATCGACGAGTTCAGCGAGCTGTTGACGGCCAAGCCCGACTTCATCGAGATGTTCGTGCAGATCGGCCGCATCGGCCGTTCCCTGGGCGTGCATCTGCTCCTCGCCTCGCAGCGCCTCGAAGAGGGCCGGCTGCGAGGCCTGGAGACCTACCTCTCGTACCGGATCGGTCTGCGGACCTTCTCCGCCGCCGAGTCCCGCGCGGCGCTCGGCGTGCCCGACGCGTACGAGCTGCCGAACGTGCCGGGTTCCGGCTTCCTGAAGTTCGGCACGGACGAGATGGTCCGCTTCAAGGCGGCGTACGTGTCCGGGACCTACCGCTCCGGTTCCGCTCAGACGGCGGTGGCGGGCGGGCCGCTTCCGATGGACCGGCGGCCGGTGCTGTTCACGGCGGCCGAGGTGCCGGTGCGGTACGTGTCCGTGCCCCAGCAGCGCCCCGAGACCACGACCACGACCGACGACGCGCTCTCGGACACCGTGCTCGACGTCATCGTGCGCCGGCTCGAGGCGCAGGGTCCGGCGGCCCACCAGGTGTGGCTGCCGCCCCTGGACAGCCCGCCGTCGCTCGACAGTCTCCTTCCCGGCCTCGCCGCCGTGCAGGGCCGCGGCCTCACACAGCCCGGCTACGAGGGCGCGGGACGGCTCATCGTCCCGGCAGGCCTCGTCGACAAGCCGTACGAGCAGCGGCGCGACCCGCTGTGGTGCGACTTCTCGGGTGCGGCCGGCCATATGCAGATCCTGGGCGGCCCACAGTCCGGCAAGTCGACGCTGCTGCGTTCGCTCATCGCCTCGTTCGCCCTGACGCACACCCCGTACGAAGTGCAGTTCTACGGGCTCGACTTCGGTGGTGGCGGTCTGTCGGCCGTCGCCGGGCTGCCGCACGTCGGCGGCGTGGCCTCCCGCCTCGACCCCGAGAAGGTGCGGCGGACGGTCTCCGAGGTCTACGGCGTGATGATGCGCCGCGAGGAGTACTTCCGGTCCTCCGGCATCGCCTCGATCGGCGACTTCCGCACACGCAGGGCGCGCGGCGACATCTCGGTCACCGACCAGCCGTGGGGTGACGTCTTCCTCGTCATCGACGGCTGGGGCAACTTCCGTACGGACTACGAGGGTCTGGAGCCGGCGGTGCTCGACATCGCGGCCCGCGGCCTGGGCTACGGCATCCACCTGGTGCTGACGGCCTCGCGGTCCATGGAGGTCAGGGCGAACATGAAGGACCACCTCATGAACCGCCTCGAGCTGCGGCTCGGCGACACGATGGACTCCGAGTTCGACCGCAAGGTCGCGGCGAACGTGCCGACGGGCGTGCCCGGCCGCGGCCAGTCTCCGCAGAAGCAGCACTTCATGGCGGCGGTCCCGCGGATCGACGGCCTCTCGTCGGACACGGACCTGGCCGAGGCCACGACGGCGCTGACCGCCGAGGTGACCCGGCACTGGACGGCGCCCGGCGCCCCCGAAGTGCGGCTGCTTCCGCGCGAGTTCGCGGCGGACCGGCTACCCCCGGGGAACCTGTTCCCGGACCGCGGCGTGTCGTTCGCGCTCGACGAGGACAACCTGG
Source organism: Streptomyces sp. CB01635 (assembly GCF_002803065.1). GTDB lineage: Bacteria > Actinomycetota > Actinomycetes > Streptomycetales > Streptomycetaceae > Streptomyces. The sequence continues at coordinate 260,777 of NZ_NNBL01000007.1, read as the reverse complement.
AGCCGGTGTTCCTCGACTTCGAACAGGACCCGTTCTTCCTCATCTTCGGAGAGAGCGAGTCCGGCAAGTCGAACCTGCTGCGCCTGCTCATCAAGCGCCTCACCGAGCGCTACGACGGCGACTCGTGCAAGCTCTTCGTGGTCGACAACCGCCGCGGCCTGCTGGACGTGACCCCGCCCTCGCACCTGGCGGAGTACATCCCCATGTCGAACTCGATGGGGCACCACATGGATGCACTCGCCGACCTGATGCAGCGGCGTACGCCGACGGCGGAGGTGACGGCGCAGCAGCTGCGGGACCGCAGCTGGTGGCGTGGTCCGAACGTCTTCGTGATCATCGACGACTACGACCTGGTGTCCACGTCGAGCGGCAACCCGCTCTCGGGCCTGACCGAACTGCTCCCGTTCGCGCGGGACGTCGGCGTCCGGTTCATCATCGCCCGCTCCTCGGCGGGCGGCGGCCGGGCCGCGTACGAGCCGTTCATCCAGCGCATGAAGGAGCTCGGCGCCCAGGGCCTCGTCCTGGCCGGCGACCCGGGCGAGGGCGAGCTCCTCGGCGGCGTGCGGCCACGGCCGATGCCGGCGGGCCGCGGCGTCTTCGTCTCGCGCAAGCGGGGGAAGCCGTTGGTCCACACGGGACTGGTCCCTTCCGACCAGTGACGTATAGGGATCGTCATGATTCGGCAACGTCGCTTGAACTGGCCCAATCTTCCTGGTGAGTTGGATGCGCTGTGTAGTGCCCGTCGCCCTCTATGAGGGCGACGGGCACTACGGGAGCACATCAGTCACACGGGGGAAGGCGTCATTCGGTGGCCTGGGACGAGTGGGAACAGCTCAAGGCGGAAGCCCTGCACAGGGGGAACGCCAAGATGCAGTTGAACCAGCTTGCCGACCCGGGCGGAGGCGGCGGGGGGAACCCTCAGGGCGACCTGACGGTCAGCTTCCCTGATCCGCAATCGGAGATGCGGCATTCCGGCTACGCACCCGCATGGACCGGGAGAGCGACCATGCCCGGATCTCCTCGATGAAGGCCGCCGGGGGGCTCAAGTCGGAGTTCGCCGTCGGCAAGGCCCTGGACCATGTGGCTGAGCGCTGGGTGGACCAGGTCCAGTCCCTCCTCGACGCCTGCGCCCACATATCGAACCACCTGGATTACACCAAGGGGGCGCACAAGGGCGACGAGGAGCACATCTACGGCGTCATCAGCAGCATCTCCACCCTGGACAAGGGCTTTGACGAGAAGCGAGGTGCCTGATGGACCTCGACGCGCTGCGTTACGGCAACTTTTCCGCGCTGGGAGAGGCCGTCGGCGACTGGGAGGAGATGGTCGTCAACCTCAAGTCCCTCCAGGACGACGCCGAGCGTGATCTCAAGGCCAAGGCCGACAGGGCGAACTGGCATGGAGCCAACGCCACGGTCTCGCGTGAGTTCGTCGACAAGACCGCCGGGGAGTTCGCCGATGCGCATACGCAGGCCAACTCCATAGCCAAAATACTCGGCGACACCCGTAGCGAACTGATCGACTATCGGCAGCAGCTGAACGACGCGATAGACCGCGGGATGAAGAAGAACCTCACGGTGGTGGACACCGGAAACGGCGGGTTCACCGTCACCATGAACATCCATCCCGACCGCGCCGCCAAAGGCACTGAGGTTCCCGATCACAGCCCGCAGGACGTCACCGGCCTCCGAGACGAGGTGCAGCGGATCCTGAGCGGCGCCACGGAGAGCGACAACACTGCCGCCAAGACGCTCAATCTCATCGTGGACCAGGCCACGTACGGCTTCTCCGGGGCTGACTACAGCGACCGGGACGCGGCTGCGAAGGCCGTCAAGGAAGCCGATGACCTGGCCAACCTGATGAAGAACAAGGGGGACGACATGACCCCTGCGGAGTTCGACCGCCTCAACGCCTCCATGGCCAAGTACAAGAACGACCCGCTGTTCCAGGAAGAGTTCGCCAAGACCCTCGGCCCCAAGGGCACCCTCGACTTCTGGGCGGACCTCTCCGACCCCTCGGACGGCGGCGATCTGCAGCGGGCCCGACGTGACCAGCTCGGCGACTTCCAGAAGAATCTCGGCATGACGCTCGCCGGCGCGACGCAGTCCGACTCGGCCGACATGCAGTCCTGGAAGGACCGCATGGTCGACCTCGGGGGCCAGACGGTCCAGACGAGGGGCAGCAACGTCTACGGATTCCAGTTGATGAGCAACATCATGCGGACCGGTAACTACGACGACGACTTCGTGAACAAGTACGGCAACGCGCTGGTCGCGACCGAGAAGAAGATGAAGCTCCCCGACCACTACTGGCAGGGAGCCGGCGGGCCGCCGATGCCGAAGATGAACTTCATCGGTGAGGACTTCGGCCGTGATCCGATGACGGGCTTCATGACCGGTCTCTCCAACAGTCCGGACGCTGCGACCGAGTTCTTCAACGAGACGCATCCGCAGGACAACGCGGAATGGGTGCTGAAGGAGCGGCACACGTTCGACGACACCCCGCTCGACGACGGGGACGGGAATCAGTCACGGGACGCGACCGGCAGGGCCCTCCTCGCGGCCACGAGCGGCATGAATCCGAACGACCCCAACGCCACGTACGTGGAGCACACTCCGGAGAACCGCCAGGCCCTCGACCGGTCACTCAAGTACCTGTCCGAGACCGGCGACGACTTCCCTCACGAGATGCGCGACGACATGGCGAAGGTCCTGGTGAACTACGGGGACGAAACGCACAACACGATGAGTTCCCAGGCCGACCATCCCGACGACCCCAGGCAGCTCGACCGGCACCAGCTCCTCGAAGTGACCAAGCAGATCTCCCGTGACCAGGACTCTTACGGACTGCTGAACGACGGGCTGAACCGCGAGATCGTCCACGACATCAACACCGATCACCCGAGCGATCCCAAGGAAACGCTGCAGCGGGCCGGTGCGACCGTCGGCTTCCTGGAGGAGGCGCGCTATCAAGCGCTGGACACGGACAAGGAAGACCCGTCCTGGAAGGCGAAGTGGGCCTACCACGGCATCGGCGGCGCGGTGAACTTCATTCCGGTGGTCGGCGACGCCGCACAGCGCGGCGTCGACGCACTGACCTACCAGTGGCAGCAGGACGAGCAAGGGCGCATCGACGATCAGAATCACCAGCAGAACGGCAAGACGTTCACGGGCCGGGAAGGTCAGTTGGAATCTCTGGCGAAGATCTGGGCCACCGCCAATCCTGGCCAGACGGAGAACAATTCCTACACGTTGACCAACGAGATCAACGCCGCCGCCTTTGACGGCAACGCGCGCGCTCGAGGACTGGCAGGCGATCAGTGAGGCAGAACGCACTGCGGATACCGTTGGGTGCCGCAGCGATCTTGGCGATGTTGACAGCCGCGGCATGCACCAGCTCACCGGGGAGGGACTATGCCGTACCGAAGGCGGCATGCGGAGTCCAGGTGGGATCCAAGCTGCTGTCCCCTCTCCTCCCCGACGGCGAGAAGCTGACTCAGCGCGACTACAACTTCGGCCCCACGCAGCCCCGTTGCGAACTGAAGGTCGATGGGAATCTTGTCGTCCATTTCTCCGGCGACGTGGTTCCGGCCAGCACCGATGTCATCGCGGTGAACGAACGCGGAATGCGGGGACTGGGCCGTCCGGCAGCTGCGAACATCGGCCAGGATGCCCGCATCGCAGACCGCGGAGCCCTGGCTGTGGACAGGTGTACGTACGGCGGGAAGCAGCAGAAGTTCGTCGCGGACATCGAGTTGAAACAACAGGCAACCCAGGATGTGTCCGAGCGGCGCGATGCGCTGCGCTCACTCCTGAAGGCCTATCTTCCTGCGGCGATGAAGAACATGGGCTGCAATTGAGCTCTCCGGCGGAGCTGTAGCGCGCCCGGCGCCGGGCTGCACCAGGGAGTGCCTTGCCGGAACAGGCGGGTGCAAGTCTTCTGACGCCCCGCGCACCTTCGGCTGTCCCAAGTACGCTGGCCAGACTGCATGTACGTACATCGGGAAGGGGCCCGGATCATGGCCGAGGCAGCACAGGCCGCCGCACAGGGCATGGGAAGCGATGCCGCCGGGGAGTCCTCGGAGGAGGTCAAGGCGCGCAAGGAGCGGGAGAAGAACGAGCTCTACGCCCTCGACATCTCCGACGCCGAATGGCACAGCGCCCCCGGCACCGAGGACCACGAGGAGCGCGTCGAGATCGCGTACCTGCCGGCCGGCGCGGTGGCGATGCGGTCATCGGTGGATCCGGAAACGGTGCTTCGATACACGGAAGCGGAGTGGACGGCATTCGTACTGGGGGCTCGGGACGGGGAGTTCGATCTGGAGGATGCGGCGGGGGACGGGGGCGAGTAGGGCAGGGCGTCAGCCGGTTGAGCCCGGCTGGTCTCCGAGCGCATCGGGCATTCGTCGACCGTCCGGATGCACGTGGCGGCGCATTTCAAGGTCAGAAAACCGGCAACGCGCACACCCTGCCATCGATGCTGACGAAGACTCGGTTGCCGTCACCCGCGAAAACCTTCTGCTTGGCCGGCCTGAGGCTGTCGGGGAGGTCGTACACCCACTCCTCCTCCCCGCCCGCCAGTCTCATCGTGCGCGTGTCCGTGACACAGAACGTCCACACACCGCTTCCCTGGACCACCAACGGGCTGTTCACGTCACCCACGCTGGTTGTTGACCAGGCCTCGCTGCCGTCACGGGAGCTCAGCCCCGTCGGCGAGCCGCCACCCGAGGTGGCATAGACAACGCCGTTGTGGACGGTCGCCGGGCCCCACGCCTCCGCCCCGTACTCCGCCTCGTCGACACTCTTGGCGGACCACCGCTTCTCACCGTCGCTGATCCTGAATGCGGACAGCTCCCTGCCGTGCAGGTACACGGTGTCAGCGTCGACGACCGGCTTGATCATGCTCTCCGACTGGCCCTCCAGATCCCACACTTGGCGCCCGTCGTCCGTCGCCACGGCAATCACGTGGCCCTTGGGAGTTGCCACCACCAATCGCCCCCGGGCGATGGCGCCGCGCGCCTCGATCGGCGTGCCGAGTTCCGTGGGAATCCGCACGGTCCACCGAATCCTGGCGTCGGAACGGCCAACGCTGCGCAGCCTGCGATCCTTCGTCACCACATAGACCGCATCGCCGTCCGCCGCCAGCAACACCTCGGCGTCGACGTCGGCGGTCCACTTGGGCTCGCCCGTGGACGCCACGAAGGTACGCAGGATGCCGTCCCAGTCGGCGGCCGCGACGAGCCGGTCGGAGAGGGAGAGATAGCGACAGCTCATCCGGATGTCGGGGGCGGACCAGCGATGCTTCCCGTCCACGACGTTCCGTGCGGTGAGGCCGCCGCTCACTGCCGCGAGGACGACCACGTCCCGAACGGGCAGGATCCCCGGACCGTCAGGGGACGCCACCGGCTGAGGTCCCCACAATTCCTTCGAGGATTCGCCCACGATGTAGTCGCCGGCGTCAGCCGTCAGCACCCGCGCCTGAGGCTTCCTCGCTGCAGGAGGAATGTCGAAGGCGCTTGCCTCCTTCGCCTTTTCCGACTCCCTGCCCAGCCACCACGCGGTCCCCCGGCGTGTGTTCCTGCCCGGTCGCCTGCTCCGGGGACATGAACGCCGGTGTGCCGACCGCGGCTCCGGTGCTCGTGAGCCGGTCGTCGCCGATGGCCCGGGCGATCCCGAAGTCGATGGCCTTGGGCCCGTACGCGGTGACCATGATGTTCGACGGCTTGAGGTCCCGGTGGACGACGTCGGACCGGTGGAGCTGGCCGAGCGCGGTGCAAAGCGCCGCTCCCAGGACCCGTACGGATGCCTCCGGCATGGGGCCCGCCGATTCGACCGCCTCGTCGAGTGGCGGCCCCAGTACGTACTCGGTGGCGAGCCACGGAGTCTCGGCGAGCGGGTCGGCGTCCACGACCGCGGCACCGAACTGCCCGCCGATGACCCGGGCCGCGTCCGCCTCCAGCCGGAACCTCGTCCGGAAGGCGTGGTCGGAGGCGATCCGGGCGTGCATCGTCTTCACGGCGACGGTGCGGCCGCCCGCCGAGCGGGCCAGGTACACGGTGCCCATTCCGCCGCTGCCGAGCCGTGCGATGAGCCGGTACGCGCCGAACGCGGCAGGGTCGTCGTGGGTGAGGGGCGAAGGCATGGGTGCGTCAGTCCTGGCGGTGGGCGGAGACGGGGAGAGGCGGCGCCCACGCCGGGCGCTCCGGCGGCACGATCTCGGCGGCGAGGACGGCCGCCGACTGGTGCACGATCGCCGCGATGACGCGGGCGGGGAGCCAGCCGGGGGCGAACAGGGCGGTGGCGCGGCTCGCGGCCTGGAATCCGGAGGGGCCCGCGGCGGTCTCGGGAGCGAACTCGTCGAGCAGTTCGGCGAGCTGGGGGCGCGCTCCCGGGTCTCTGGAGAGGCACCGCCCAACGAGGGAGCGTAGAGACGACGGCAGCTCATCCCGCTCGGGCGCGGTGTGCCCGGCGGCCGCGTAGGCGAGGGTCGCGCCCAACGCGTAGACATCGCCCAGCGGTCGCGGTCGGCCGCCGGCCGCCTGCTCGGGCGGGAAGCTGCCGGGGTCGAGCCCGGGCAGCCCGGAGCGCGAGGTCCCGTCCGGTGCGGCGGCGCGCACCGCGCCGAAGCAGGTGAGGCGGGGCCCGTCGGCGGCGAGCAGTACGGCGGCCGGGGAGACACCGGCGTGCGTGAGGTTCTGCCCGTGCGCGACGACGAGCGTCTCGGCGAGGGCGGCACCGAGGGCGCGGACGGTGTGCTCGGGGAGAGGACCGCCGTGAACGGCGAGGGCTGTGGGGAGCGGGAGAGCGGGCAGGTAGGGGCGGGCGTGCCAGGGGGAATCGCCGGGTGCGGCAAGTTCGGTGGCCGGTGATGCCCAGGGCCCGAGGAGGTACCGGGAGGCGTCGGCCTCTGTCATGTAGCGCTGCGGGTCGGTACCGGGAAGCGGCACACTCACCAGGACGGTGCGGTCGCCGTCGGGGGTGCGGGCGATGTAGCGGTGCTCGGGAACGGGGGAACGGGATGTGCGGTCGTCGAGGCGCGTGATGGGGGCGTACGGGCCGATGCGCACTCCCGTGGCCACCGCACCTGGCGTACGCATACGCGATTGTCCCCCACCCATTCCGTTGTCCGGCGGGCCTACTTGTGGGCCTATGAAACCTCGCTGATCAACCAGCGCTGCCCACCCCAAAGGCCAGCCACTCGGGCACCGGCTTTCCCTTGATTGATTCGCCTCGCACCATGTTGCTGCCGAAGAAGATCCGCCCGTTCTCAACAACTACGTCGCTGAATTTCGTGTACGTCAGCGACACGGCCTCATTGAGAACCGTAAAGTAGAAGAACACTTTTTCTTTTCCCGTGCGCGGATCGAGACTCACCAGCGAGAAAGGAGCATAGTTATCGGTACCGTCCCTGAACGCCAGAAGCTGGCCACCGCTCATCCGCACGGGATGGATCATCTGATCCGGACCTGCCTCAAACTTCACAACCGGCTTTCCGGTACCGAGATCGAAAGAAACGATCCGGTTCGATCGATGATTGGACCCATCGACGTCTTCACCACTGGTGATGAATACTTGGCCTCCCCCAACAACAATGTCACTGCAGTCATCGACAGCCGAGTAAGTGACGCCACTATCACAATCTACCTCGTAGTGGCCACCGTCCAAGCGAACAGTTGCCCGATACTTCCCTCTCTCATCGAGTGAGATCAGGTCAGAAATATCATCCTCACCTGCGGCGACTGCAAGAACAGCAGGTTCGGAAGAGATAATGAATACGAGCCCGACACTTTCGGCTACGTCATACCTCCACTTCTCCTTACCTGAGCGCGGATCGAGCTTTGCGATTTTGGTTGTCGGCTCGTAATCCGAGGTCGTGCAATCAAGCCGCAGCAGCAGAGCCTTACCTCCGGCGAACCCACCTTCGCGGCAGTTGGCGATTCCCTTCCGCTCCCAGAGCCGTTTCCCGGACTTCATGTCGTAGCCGGCGGATCCGCGAGCCCAAGCCGATGACACCACCCCCTTCGCCATTGTCACATCCGGGAAATTCCCCAAGGCGGATTCTTTCCAGGGAATGACTACTTGCCAAAGCTTCTTTCCTGAATCGAGATCGAAGAGCGCCAGCTGATTACAGGCGCCGTCTTTCTCTTTGTCCTTGAATGCGATGGCCGTGCGGCCGTCGACGGTAACGTGCTGCGTCCAGGCGCAGATGGAACCGGTGAGGTCGTGTCTCCACGCCTCGTCACCCGAATCGATGTCGACTGCTTCGAGGGCATCGTTGTTGCCCTTGACCAGTACCTTGTCTCTCGCCCAGGTTCCCGGCGTCTCTTGGTCCTGATTCGGCTCGACTCGGTCCTGCATCGACGCCACCAGATGACCGGCCGTACCACGGGGGCGCTTCTCCACGGTCTCCCGGATGTCGTCAGGAGCCTGCTGAACAGCTGCCGCCTTGTTCCCCATTCCAGGGTCGCCGCCGTCCGGCGACCCCGCAATCAAAAACCAGCCGCCTGCACCGGCCACCGCCACCAGGGCCAGCACCGCACAGGCCCACGCCCTCACGCGGCGACTACGGCGCTCCTCTGCTGCGCGCTGCGATTGCGTGAATGGTGATGGCGGTGGTCCGAAACTCATGTTCGTCTTCCTGATCAGTGAAAGCGAGGGCACCAAATAGCCTGGTTCGTTGCCCAGTTACTGGAATTCATGCCGTGCGCAGGCACAGCGACGGGGTGGGCGCCTCCCGCGCGCGCCCACCCCGGATCCTGTCCTCTTCGTTCTACAGGAAGAAGCTGGCAGCCTTCTTGTCGCCACCCATGTAGTCACCGCCGGCCAGGTGCACTACGTGACCGATGGCCTTGAGAGCCTCGTGGATGTCGCGGGCCTCGTCGTCCCACTCCTTCTGCTGGGTACCGTACGTATCCTGGGTCTCACCCTCCCAGTACGCGACCGTGCCCGCCACCAGGGTCTTGATCTCCTGCAGGTCGGCGTCGAGCTGCTTGGCCATGTTTCCGATTTCGGTGGCCGCGGTGTCGAGAGCGCCGTACTTGACGATCATCTCGTCGTGGTTCATGCCCATGATCTACTCCATCTCCCCTGGGGTTCAGACCTACTACTGATGCGTGGCCGACTCGCTCAGTAGCCGCTGAGCGTGGACTTCGGGGCGCCGTCGTACACGTTGATCTTGTTGACCTGCTGGCGCACGTGGTCCTCGGAGTCGTCCTTGATCTTCCGAGTACCGGTCATCGCGTCGAGGAACTTCACGAGGATGTTTCCGATCTTCACCATCGACGTGTTGATCTCGTGCTGCTTCGTATTGAAGGCGTTGGCGCCGATGCCCTTCCAGTTACCTTCCAGGCTGTCGATCGTCCCCTGGAGGCGGTGCACCGTCGACTTGATGTTGTCAAACTTCTCCGAGATCTTGCGCTCGAGCGCAATCATCTCTTGATCTGAGAGCCGCTGCCCCTGTGCCGCCATGTTCGGCCTACCTCTCCTGAGTTACTGATGGAACTTTCTGGATTCCCGTCTGGCCGGGGCAAGAATCTGCCCCCTGCTCGACGGGCGTTGAACGATGAAGCGGGCTCAGCCGGAGCGCCGAGTTCGCAGCACCGCGATCGCCCCGCCCCCGATCACCACCACCGCGGCAGCGGCTCCGAGGACAATCCACAACTGGTCATTGCCGTCCGAGGACTTCGCACTAGATCCTGCCGCCGAGGTCTCGCCACCTGAAGTGGATTTCGGGGGCTGTGACGAGGCTGGTACGGAAGCGGAGGGGGTAGCGTCGGTGCCGGAACTGCCCGTGGAGGTCTGCTCATTGGAGACGGGGTCGACGTTGGCGGCCCCCGGCTTGCCCTCTCCGTGCAAGAGGCTGCGCGACGGCCGGATCAGCCCGTAGCCGAGATACTTGCTCGGCGCGTCCTTCGGCCAGTCGCGCCCCGCCGTGTCGAGCAGGACGCGGGAGACCTGATTCGCCGTCCAGTTGGGGTGAGCCGACCAGATGAGCGCGGCGGAGGCAGAAGCGATCGCGGAAGCCGCACTCGTTCCTTCCGCTCCACCGCAGTACGAACGGAATGCCGTGTCGCACCAGCGAGGCACGTCAAGACCGGGTGCCGCGAGGTCCACACCCCGGCCATGCGCCGAGAAGTCCCCGACTGATCCCGACTTGTCAGAGGCGGCCACACCAACGACGTACGGATAGGCAGCCGGATACTCAACCGCGCTGTTCTTCTGCTGCGCGTTGTTTCCGACGCCGGCGAACATCAACTTGCCCTTGGAAGCGGCGTACTCAATGGCTTCCTGCTCGCCGGGCGAAATCGTATCTCCACCGAAGGACATATTGATGATCTGAGCGTCGCTGTCAGCTGCCGCCTTGATCGCCTGAACCGGATCAGGCGTCCTCTTGGTTTCCGAAGCGCCCTTCAAGCCCGCAAGGTTCACACGGTAGGGAACGATCTTCGAGCCAGGGGCCAGCCCTTTCAGCCCACCCCCCGCGCCAGTGCCGGCGATCAGCTCCGCAATCGTGGTCCCGTGCCCCGAGTAGTCCTCCGTCGCATGGAAGGCCACGGACTTAGGTATGTCAGCCGTCAGTACCTGTCCCTTCAGGGACGGGGTCGCGGGATTGACTCCCGTATCCACCACCGCAACCTTGATTCCCTTGCCGGTACTGACCTTCCACAACTGGTCAGCATCCATTGCGTCCAGATACCACTGCTTCGGCTGGACGCCGCCGGCAACCGCGTTCGGAGCCAGTCCTGCGGACAGGGCTGTGAGGGCTCCGAGCGCCGCACCCATGGCGGCCGCTCGCCTCCCGGCGCGCCCGGCGAAGAGCGCAGACCCGCGTCGGCTGGTCCCTGGCTTCATGCTTCGTTCGTCCTCGCTCGTGACTTAGTCGATCACCGGCGGCACATCGCGCCGCGGCTTGTCCGGCATGTGGGGCTGCTCATCCTCGACGAGATAGTCGGGCCGCTGCGTGCCCGCCTCCTCATCCCGCTCGGCGGATCCATTGCCTCCCGGACCACGCACCAGGCCGGAGCCTCCGCTCGTGAACCCGGCCCGTCCCGCCCGGGCTGCCGAGTTGCGTCCCTGTGGGGTGCCGGTCACGCCATCGGGACTGCCACCCAGACTGCGTCCCGCCCCGGTGCCCTTGGCGGCACTGGGCGCTCCGATGACTCCGCGCTGACCGGTCCTTCCAGTGGAATTGCGCGATCCGGCCGCGCCCTCTCCACCGATGACCGTGCCGCGCGGAACCTTGGGACCGGTCTTTCCAGACGCTCCACCAGCAGCCGTAGCCCTTCCGCCCACAACACCGTTGCTGCGGCCCGCACCCGTCTGACCCGTGCCAGTCGGCCGACCACCCGCCGTGCCACCGACTCGCGGCGTTCCACCGGAGATCCCTCGGCCTGTGGCGGTCGGTCTGCCGGCCGGCATTCCACCCTTGGTGCCGGCCTGACCGGTTGACGTAGCGCGCCCCATCGGGTTCGACGTCCCCTGCCCCGGGCCCCGGACGGCACCTTGACCGCCGGCCCGTCCCTGAGCTGTGAGCGGGGCCCTTGTTCCGCTCCCCGTCGCGAGACCTCGGCCACCGGGTCCAGAGGGCATGGGCTTCACGAAGCCGGTGCCGAAGGGGCCAGGTGGCTGCCCTCCCCCAGAGACGCTGGGGCCCGTGGTGGTCGGAGGCGTTCCGGTCACCGGGGTGGTCGTCTGCGGCGGAAGCGTGTCGACGCTGTCGATCTCCGTACCCACTGGCTGGCGGGGAGGAGTGGTGAAGTCGTGAGTATCGTTCACCGGTGGCGTGATGCCGTCCGTACGACCGTGAACTGTTGAAGCGTCGGCCTGATGGTGACTCGGAGTACCTGACTCGGGCCTCGCCGACGTCGGCCGGTCCGCCGTATCCACCCCGGGGTGAAAGACTTCGTGCCTGGGAGCCGGCTTCGGCACCCCCACATCAGGCATCGTGTCGAAGGTCGGCGGGTGCTGGTCCTGCAGGAACTCGCCCGACACCGCGTAGAACGACGACAGGCGGTTCATCTGGTTGATCGCCTCTTGCCGGTGCTTCTCCGCCTGCACGGCCGCGGTGTAATCGTGGTTGGTCTCGACCCGCGCCGGCGTCGGAATGTCGGCGACCCCCTTGGGGTTGATCCGGGTGTCACGTGGCGGCATTGAGCTGCGGACCGACGCCAGGCCGGCGCCCGCCGCGGTGATCTGAGTGCCGGCTGCATCGGCGAAGTCGCCCAGCTTGTGCGTGTTCTTGACCAGGTCCCGCCCCCATGTGCGGAACGCGTCTCCGGACTCACCCACCCACTGGACGCGGTCGATGTGGCCGCTCAGCTCCGAGGCGGCAGCCTTGATGGCATCACGCGCATCCCAGAGAGCCTTACCTGCGTTCTCCAGGTCCTCGGGCTTCGTTCGCTGAACCAGGTCCACCATGTCGTTGAGGCGGTGGTCCTCGAAGTTCGTGCGCCCCCGAAGGGCGTCCCCCACGACCGGGACGCCCATCAGGACGGATCGGAACGTATCGGTGACGAAGTTGCCCTTGGGCGCGTGCGAGACCGAGTTGGCTATGTCAGTGAAGCCATTCTGGTCCTGCACTCGCGCCTGGTCAGCCTGGTGCGGCTGGTTCTTCGGCTTGTCGCCGGACATCAGTTGTACCCCACCGTGGACTTGGTGTTGTCGGACTGCTTCGGGGCGGTCTTGCCGTCCTTCTCGGCCTGCGCGGCTTCGCGCTGCTGGCTCTGCTGCTCCGAGAGCTGGGTCTGGATCTCCCAGAACCGATGCCTCAGGTCCTCGTCCAGATTGGCGAAGCCGTTCTTCGCGCCCAGCACAGCGATCCCTGTCGCCTCGATCTGAAGACTGAGCGACTTGGAGAGCGCCGTGAGATGCCCGTGCACACGGTTGTACTGGCTGTAGAGGTGATCGGCCTCGTGGAAGGCCCCGCTGCCGTCACTGAAGGACGCCCGGGAGATCGTCTGGGAGCCCACCTTGGTCGCGTTGCCGGCGGAACCCTCGAAGTCCGCCAGCAGCGCGTCCACCCGCTTCTGGAAGTCCTTCAGCAGCTCACCGCTGACCTCCAGATTCGCGGCGGCCGCAGCCGACACCCCGCCCATCGCCATGTCCGCAGGAAGCATGACGTGCCCCCTTCCCCGTTCCCCGTCGGTCCTTCAGTCCGCGCCCGGAGCGCGGTGGCGCGAGCGTCCCTCATCGCGCCTTTACCACTGTAGTCACCCTGTACAACCGAACCAACTGGCCTATGTGTTAAGTCAGTTACGAAAGGCTCTTCCCGTATCGCGCTTTCGGGTGCAATCTTCTCATCTCGTCGACGCGCGCTCGACGCCCGGCCGGAGGTCGTGACGCTCGTGCGCAGACACCGCCCGCGCGGGGGACCGGCGCACCACTCCGGCAGGCGCACATTCCTCCATGGAATCTTCACCCTTGTGACTACGGGGACGCGGCGGGAGCGCCGTTCAACAATTCAGCCCGCTTTCGCCTCGCAAGGCGAAGACCTCTCAAGCGCCGCCGTGTATTCCGTGATCAAGTTCTTGAGCGCCGATTCATCCTTGCGTCCCGGTTCGAAGACCCTGATGACCGTGGAGATGTCCGCCTCGACCACGTCCTGGGCGGTGCACCGGGTGATGGATACGGCGGCCGAGTCCGTGTACGCGATCGTGCGGGCCGCCGCGGACTTGGGGTCGTGGGCGGAGAGTTGGTCCACGGCGATGTCGCGCGCCGCCGCGCCCGGTTCGCGTCGCTCTCGTTCGACGGACAGCACGACCCTCTTGTCCACCGCGACCTCGCAGGTCGTGATGGCGTCGGGGACGGGGGTGTCCGGCTTGACCGACACCCGCTTACCGGGCGGCAGCAACGGCGCCAGCGTCGCCGCCTTGATGTGAATGCCGCACAGCGAGGACGGCACGGCGTACTCACGCTCGGCCGAGTCGCCGCATCCCGCTGCCGCCGCCACCATCACGGCGGTGACGGCGGCCAGAGGCAGGAGCCGCACGCCGCGAGCCGGCCTCAGTGATGGCTTTCCGAGTTCCACTGTGCTCCGTCCGAATGGCTGATGCCGGCTGCTGCGGATCGAGCTTCCTACAGGGGCGTTGCACGGGCGGAGATGACGGCGGGTAAGAATCTCCACAACTCTCGGTGGCCTGCATGTCGTCGAAATCGCGATCACGGAATTGCCGAAGATCCGGAAGCCAGCGGACTGAAGCGGATGGGGACCGAACTCACAAGGCCCTCCATTACGGACACACGACGACAACTCGCGCCGTCCACAAGACCTTCACTTGCGCAGCATCTCGAGCATCGGTCCGAGTGGCCACTCTTCGCATCCGAGTTGCTAACTTGACCGGAAGTCTGCCGTCCAGCGGCAGTATCCGGCGCGCGCACGCGGGGGAAGGAGCTCACTCATGGCGTGGGACGAGTGGGAGCAGCTGAAGAGCGAGGCGGCGGGGCGTCAGTCGACGCAGATGCAGCTGAACCGCGTGCCGGACGACGAGGGGGGCGGGCCGCCGCCGTCCCAGTACGGCGACCTCGCGGTAGGGCACGGAGACCTCGAGAAGGTCGGTTCGGACGCCCACAAGCTGTACAGCCAGATGTGGGACAAGGCCCGGGTGGCCGTACCCAGCAGCGACTCGGCGGCATCGGACCTCACGAAGCAGGGATTCGCGCTGGGCGGGGGCCTGCAGGAGGTGTCGAACCGCTGGGAGGAGCAGCTCCGCTCGCTCATGGACGCCACCGCGCAGATCGCCAACCACATGCACCGTACGAAGAAGCTGCACGGCGCCGACGAGGACTTCATTCAGCGTCAGATGAGCAGCATCGACATGCTGGACGCCGGCTTCGACGAGCGCGTCGGTGACCCCGGCAAGAAGAACCCGGTGTACGGCGAGCCGAAGAAGGAGGACGACTGATGCATTTCGAGGCGCTCCTCCACGGCAACTTCAAGCTCCTCGACGACGCCGTCGAGGACTGGTCGACGATGGTCAAGAATCTCGACGCGCTCGCGAAGGAAGCCCGTACGGGCATGAAGGCGTCCGCGGGCAAGGCCGTCTGGGCCGGCGCGAATGCCACGGTCTCCAAGGAATTCATCGGCAAGACGGTCGGTGAATTCGACGACGCGCACACCCAGGCGAAGTCGATCTACGACATTCTCCGGGACACCGCGGGTGAACTCAGGACGTACCACGGCAATCTCACGACGGCGATACAGAACGCGGGCACGAGGGACATCAGCGTCACGGCGTCGGGCAACGGCGGCTTCACCGTCCGCGCCAAGGACGACGCCAAGGACCCCAAGCCGACCGACGGCGACGTCACCGGGGTCCGGAACGAGATCCAGAAGATCGTCGACGGGGCGAGCGAGAGCGACGACACGGCCGCCACGGTCCTGCGCCTGCTGGTCAACCAGACGTCCATGGGCTTCTCCGACGCGAGCTACTCGGACCGTGACTCCGCGGCCGCCGCCGTCAAGGAAGCCGACGAGCTGGCGAAGCTCGCGCAGAAGGACCCGAAGGACCTGTCGGTCGAGGAGTTCGACCGGCTCAACGCCGGGTTCAAGAAGTACGCGAACGACGAGCTGTTCTCCGAGCGGTTCGCCACGAAGGTCGGCCCGCAGAAGATCCTCGAGTTCTGGACGGGGATCAACGACCCGGCCCGCGGCAACTACGAGCTGGGGCACGAGCGGCTCGACCAGTTCGACGACCTCCAGCGCAACCTCGGCCTGTCGCTGGCCCACGCGACGCAGAGCGACTCGACCGCGATGTACGAGTGGAAGTCCAAGATGATCGACTTGGGCGACAAGCCGCTCTACGGCGATCGTGGCGGGCCGATGGGCTTCCAGGTCATGAGCAACCTCATGCGGACCGGCGACTACGACGACCGGTTCATGGAGGACTACGGCACCAAACTCATGGCCACCGAGCGCAAGCTCACCGGCGACGGCGAGCACCGCAACTTGGCGTGGCAGCACATGGGTATGGACCCCTGGCTCAACCGGATCGGCGAGGACAGCGGTTCCGACCCGCTCACGGGCTACCTGAAGGGCCTGTCCAACAGCCCTGACGCGGCCACCTCGTTCTTCAACGAGGAGTACACGCCGAAGGACGGCGACAAGGCGGCGGCCAGCAACTTCAAGTACCTCTTCGAGGACCGGGAGTGGCCGCAGGAGTCCGACATGCACGGCGACGAGCTCAACACCGGGCGCAACAACCTCGCCCTGGCGCTGGAGGCCGGGACGACCGGTCATCCGGCGGGCGAGCTGCCGACGGCGGACACTCCGGCGCACACCGCCGACCAGGCCGGGCTGATGCGGGACCTCGTCAACTCCATCTCCGAGGACCCGAACCGCCTCAAGGACCACGACTACATGTCGGACAGCATCGGCCAGATCGGGTCCGAGTACCTGCCCGACATCCACCGGGCGATGGCCGACGGCCCCACGGTCGGCAACGGCGACAAGTCCGGGTGGAACCTGCTGTACCCGAACGACGGCGCGGACGCGAAGCTCGATCACAGCGCCGTGTCCCGCTTCCTGGTCACCGCGAGCCAGAACCCGGAGGGTTACAGCGCGCTGAGTGTCGGCGAGAAGGCGTACACCGCCAACCTGATGGACTACCACCTGAACCCCGATCTCCCCGAGGACCAGCGCTACCCGCACGACGCGAAGGACACGATCACCAGCCTGTCGCGCAAGTCCGGCGAGTTCAGCGGTCTGCTCGCCCAGGGCCGGCAGGAAGCGGTGCTCGGCCCGGCGAACGAGAAGGACGGCGACTTCGACTACGCCGTCAGCCAGAAGAAGAACGTCATCTCGGGCATCGTCGGTACGGGTGTCGGCATCGGTACGAGCTTCATCGCCTCCCCCGTGGTCGGCGCGGCCGCGGGCGGCGCCGCAGGCACCGTGACATCGGTGGTGATGGAGGCGTTCTTCAAGGACGACTCGGGCCAGTACCGCTCGGAAGCCGGTCATGACATCGCGACGCGGTGGGAGACGATCAAGGACACCACCACGAACGTCAACTACGCGGCGGCCACCGAGGCCGCCAAGGCGCACCACGCGGGCTACTCGGACCAGATCGACACCTGGGTCAGCGAAGGCACCGCGACGGGCTTCAACGACGCCAACACCGACATCCACGCGATGGCCAAGGACCTCGACACAGAGATTCCGGACTGATGGTGCACGACCTGATTCTGCGCGACCCACCGGCACGATCACCGAAGGCGATGGAAGACGTCATGCAAGGACTCCCGCGGGGCAGAGCACGTTCGCTCTTGGCGGCGGCGATCGGTGCAGCGTTGCTCCTCGCTTCGGTCTCCGCCTGTTCGTCGTCCGCACCCGAGCGGGAGTACGCGACGCCGAAGGAGCTGTGCGGCACCAAGGTGTCCGCCGGTTCCCTGGAGCCGCTGCTGCCGCCGGGGAAGAAGATCGCGGTCGAGCCCACGTCGGCGGTCGGCGTGAAGCGCTGTCGCCTTGAGGTCGACGGGGAGGTTGTGTTCTCCACCAGTGTGGAGAAGCGGGGCGCCGACACCTCGGCCCGTGACGTCGCGACGTCCGCGCTGGGGGTCAATCCGAACGACCCCGGCGCGGACAACGGACGGTTCATCTACTCGAAGACCGGGGCCGTCGGGCGGGTGAAGTGCCCGAAGTCCACCGATGTGGACAGCTCGTTCTGGGTGACGGCACGTGTCTCGGACGACGCGGATCCGGCGGACATGCACCGGTTCGTCAAGGAGTACGCGACGGCGGCGGCCGATTCGGGGGCCTGCGCCGAGGGGTGAGTGCTCTCAGCAGGACCCCTTGTGGCTCGTCGCCGCGAGCTCGTACCGGGCTGACGGCGGCAACTTCCCACCTCTCCGCCTTCGAAGGGGGCGCGGCAGACGGGGCGGCTCAGGTGTAGCTGGACCTCGACGATTCGGCAACTCGGTGCGGGAGGGCGTCGGTCCGAGACCGCGTGCA
Organism: Streptomyces sp. CB01635; assembly: GCF_002803065.1. Lineage (GTDB taxonomy): Bacteria > Actinomycetota > Actinomycetes > Streptomycetales > Streptomycetaceae > Streptomyces. The sequence continues at coordinate 242,834 of NZ_NNBL01000007.1, read as the reverse complement.
GGCGTGAGGACTGATCGGCCGCGCCAGGCCCTCCCGAGCACCTGGCAGCGGCTCTCCTGTTTCGCTTCGCGAGAGGCGCGGTGGCGCCGAAAGGGTCAGCTCGCAGCCGGGGAAGGCGTCTCGTCGGCCTTGATGCCGAAGTTGACGTTGTCGCCGTCGACCGAGGAAACCTTGACCGTCACACCCAGCGTGCTGCCGTCGCTCGCCGTGAGCGTGCAGCGGCCGGTGTTGCCGACCTTCCCGACAAGGTCCTCGGGGCAGGTGACGTCCGGCTTCGGCTGGCCCGTGGTGGCGGCGAGCTTTTCGGCGACCGTATCGGCCAACTTGCTCTTGGACAGCTTCGGGTCGGACTTCCCCGCACTCACCGACGCCGAGCAGCCGACGAGCAGCGCGCCTGCAGCTACGGCCGACAGGGCACACGTTGCGGCGGAGAGGCGGGACTTAATCATGGGGGTGGAGTCCGTTCCGGTGATGAGAGAAGCAGGTCGCAGAAAGCCGAAAAGGGGCAGTCCGCCCCCTTCGACGTGCCCAGCATATGGCGCACAGGAGACACTCACCTGGCACACATTTCCGAAATCAGGGTAAATCGGAACACTCCATGGACTCTTCGCGCCACCAGCAAAGAATCTCCACTCGCGCAATCTCTCGCTGCGTTCACGAGGTCAACCTCGGTTCACAGGGGCACACGGCGTCGACGATAATGTCGCCCTATGGAACAGCTGCTTCAGATCCTGACGAAGATCGTCTTCTTCACGTTCATTGCGGGAATGTTCACGCTCGTCATCAGGGCGTTCGTGCGCAACAGCCGAGAGCACGACCGGATCCGGAAAGGCTGGGCCGACCTCGAAGGGGTCGCCGCCGCGCGTGGCTGGACCTATGAGAGGCGCTCGCCCGGACGGGCCACCGAGTACTGCGGTGTGGGCCCGATGCCGGGCAAGGGCTCGGGCCTGACCGCGTGGCACTACATCACAGGGGAGTTCCGCGGTCGCTCCTTCAAATGCTTCGAGTACCGCTACACGGATCCCATGTCGCCCACCACCCAGTCCGGGAGCAGGAAGCTCACGTACGAGTCGGTGTTCCTCGTCTCGGCGCCCGGCCCAGGGGCGTACATGCATATGGAGCCGCCGAGCAAGCTGGACAGGGTGTTGGGGCGAGGGCCCAGGAAGCTGCTCGATGTTCCGGAATTCGACGAGAAGTTCCGAGTTGACAGGCATGACGAAGCTTTCGTCCGGAACGTCCTGACTGATGACGTGAGGGCCTTCTTCCTCTCGGATCAGCGCGCTGAGAAGAACCCGCTTCGAGTGCGCGACGACGAACTGTTCACGTGGTACACCGGCACCCTGACTCCGCAGGACATCGAGGACCGGTTGGACTACCTGTGCGACGTTGTGGAACGAATTCCCGCGCAGGCATGGACAGCCGCCTGAGAAGGGCAAAGCGCCCCTTGCCCCGGATCAAGAATGCACCGGGCCAAGGGGCGCTTTGCGTGTGCCGACGGTTAGTTGGCCTCGCCGACGGAGTCATCGGCCTGCCGCACCGTTCGCAGGAATTCCTTGTAGTCCTCGATGACTTGACCGAGTTGGTTCTGCGTCGCGGTGAGAACGATTTCGATCACTGCGCGCTGAGCCGGGTTCCGCACGTCCTCCATGCCGAGGTACACCTGGCTCTGGCACAGCTCGACGGGCTCCCCTCGCAGCGTGGTCGAGAGAACGAGGTTCTGCACGATTCCCGGAGAATCCGTGAGCCCGGGGAGGTCCGGCGTCCCGATCTCCGTCTTCTTGAGAACGCGCACGGGCCCGCCCTGCTCAAGCCGAGGTACCGACTCGTCTGCAATCTGCGCAATGGTGGCGCCATCGTTGCGCATCTCGCCGGAGATGGTGATATTCGCTGTGAATCCGCCGTCGATGGAGCCCGCGTGGAGCGCGACGAACGCGACGTTCGGTGCTCCGACCTCGTCCGGCGGCGCCGCCTGCCAGCCGTCCGGCAACGAAAAGGAAATCTTGACCGGCAACGTGGCTGCCATGGTGGATCCAATCCTTCAGTGATCTTCAGCTCGGGCTAGAACCAGCCGCCGACTGTGCTGTCCCAGACATCGCCCACGGCGTCGGCACCATCGCTGAGCGCGCCGGTCAGCTTGCCGGTATCAACGGTGACATTGAATCCGACCTTGCCGCCAAGACCCAAACCCACTCCGGCGTCGCCGCCGATGGTGAACTTGCCGTCCTTCATGCCCAGATCGGCATGTGCTTCGGCTCCCACGCCTGCCCAGGCCTCGCCGGTCGCACCAGCGCCGATACCGGCAACGTCGGCAGAGGCGGATCCTGTCGCCTTGGCTCCGGCGAACGCCTCCGCGCCGCCGTGCACTCCGTCCTTGCCGGCGGAGACGTTCGCCGACGCATCGGCACCCACGAATGCCTTCGCCTCACCCTGGACTGCGGCGACGCCGTACTCCACGCTGCCGTTCGCGGACGCCTGGGCGAGATACGCCGTTCCCGAAACGCCGGCCTTGAACCGTCCGTCGGTGACACTCAGGCCGGCCGAACCGTCTACGCCCAGGGCTTGGGCACCTGCGGCGTACTTGTACTTGGCATCGCCCCATTTCCCGTCGCCGTCGATGCCGTCCGACCATACGCTGGCCTTGCCCGACCACTCGGCGATCTTGATACTCACCTCGGCCTTTTTGGGCGGTGTGCCCTCATCGTCGGCGCCGGCCGCAGCAGTCTTGTCCCGGAAGTACCACTTGCCGTCCTCGCCCTTGCCCCACTCCTTCTCCCTGTGGCGTGGGTTTTCCCTGGTGCCGAACCACCGCTTGTTCTCCCTTTGCCACGCCTCGGGCGCTATGGCGCTCTTACCGACGCCGTGGTCCTCCAACCACTTCTTGGCGTCCACGCCACTTCGGATCGCGGTAAGCCAGCCAGGGCTGTCCTTGGAGTCGCCCGCGAGGTCGTGGAGCTTTTTGGTGAGCTTCTCGGCCTCTTCCTTGAGCTGCTTCTGCGCACCCTTCAGGAGGGCTTCGGCGCCCTCGTGGTCCCCGGCCTTCCACTTGTCGATCGCGGTTCCGGCCTGCCCCTGTGCCCAGGTCAGCGTGGAGACATACGAGTGGACGGCCTTGGACGCCCCCGACATCGCGTCGCTCGCGAAGTACCAGTTGGTCTTTTCCTTGCCCAAGGTGGGCCAGAAGGCCTCGCTGGCCTGACCGACCCAGCCCTTGATGCGCAGGTCGCGCAAGCCGTCGCCGATCTTCTCGAACTTGTCCGACCAACCGTTGAAGGCGGTCTCGATGTCGCCGAGCTTGCCGGCTTCCCCCGGGATGAGATCCTTCGGGTCGTCAGTCGACCCGAGCGTCGCTGCCATTAAGTGCGGAATCCCTGTTCTGTTCTTGTTCTTGTTCTTGTTCTTGTTCTTGAGTTCGGGTCAGTGCTGGATCAACACCGTCAGGCAAGCGCGGTCTTGACGGACTTCACGGCGTCACGGATCGCCTCATCCGTGTCCTCGTAGTGACCGTTGGCCGCTTCCAGTCCGTCGGCCAGAGTCGCCGCGCAGTCGGCCAGGAACGCTCCCCCCGACTCCCACGTCGCGCAGAATGTCACCAGGGAGGCGGCCACGTCATCGTTCCCCATCTTGGTGGACAGGTCCGCCGCGTCCCCAAGGTCCACCTTCTTGACCGGTTTGAGGATTTCCACCATGTCTTTCGCGCCCTGCTTCAAGACGCCTGGGCCGACTCCGAGATCCGCAGCCACGGCAACTCCCCCTCTTGCAACTCCACTTGCACGCCCACCCGACAGCACTGGGAAAAGGCACGCTACCAGCGGAAACGCGCCTCAACGCGCCCCCTCACGGCCCCTTCACCACTCCGCCCCACGCCCCTTCCGGCACCGAGGGAAGCCCCGAACTCCCCACGCCTGCAGGCCAACCCGAGGGCAAGCGCAAGAAGGGAATTCGCCAGTCCGCTCGGCGCCGATATTTCTGCGGGGGACGTGGTCCTATCGGCCATCGGTATCGAGCCCACCGATGTCAGCGGCCGCGGGCATGCTCAAGTTCGTCAAGGAGTACGCGAACTCCTTTGCTCAGGACGAGGGTTGCGGCAGGCCCTGACGCCTCAGCACGGGCCCTCCTGCGATGTCACCGTCAGACGGTACGCCCGCTCGGTGACGGTTCCCTCGCCGCCATCGATGCCCGGCGGCGTGTAGTCGTCCTTCGCCCGCCGGGTGCGCTCGAGGTGCGTGCAAAACGCCACGTCCGCGCCGTCCGCCTGCACCGTGAAGTAGGCGTCGGTGTCCGTGTTCGTGTCGGCCGGGCCGGCGTCCACGCCTGCCTCGGGTGCTCCCCCGCCGCCGTACTGGATCACCTTGTCCTCGAGCAGGGACGCGTAGTCGTCGAAGTAGGCGGAGTCGGTGGTGAGTCCGTCGTCGCGGTACATCCAGCCGTCCAGGTCGTCCGTGGCCCGGTGCACCGCGCTGGTCAGTTCGTCGTCGCTCCACCCCGAGTCGGCGGAGACCCTCAGCAGGCTGAACCCTTCGAACACCATGACGCCGGCCAGGACGAGGAAGATCACGCGGCCCGCGACGAACGCGGCGTCGGGGAGGTCGGGCGCGGACGGGTTGAGGCTGTGGCGCCAGCCGCGCACACGGTCCGCTTTGACGCACGCGGCGAGCAACAGCACGGCGGCGATGCCGAAGCTCAGCGCGATCATCGCGTTCATGCGCCGCCCGCCGTCCTCCGGCCCCGCCGCCGCGCGTCCCGTACGGCGACGGCCGCCCCGCCCAGGCCCGCCACCAGCACCGCCGTCCCGACGACCGTGTACGTGGCCAGGCGGGTGTCGCGCTGTTCCGCTGTTTCGCCGAAGTGGAGCTTCGCCGCCGTAGGAGCCTCCGCCCGGGTGACCCCCTCGTTGGGGGACGGGGACTCGATCGGGTGATCCGGGTCCTCCGTGACCGCGCGGACGGGGTCGACGACGCCCCAGCCGACCAGGCGGTCGTGGCCCGACGTCGAGCGTTCCGCGGTCTGTTCGATCTGGGCGACGACCTCCGCCGCCGTCCAGTCGGGGTGCTTCGCCTTGACGAGGGCCGCGACTCCGGCCACGTAGGGGGCGGAGAAGCTGGTGCCGTTGTCCGAGCAGTGGCCGGCGCCCGGAACCGTGGAGACCATGTCCACGCCCGGCGCGGCCACGCCCACGAATTCGCCCGACTGGGAGAACGAGGCGCGTTCGTTGTTGCGGTCGGATGCCGCGACCGCCAGGACGCCGGGGAACGAGGCCGGGTAGGTCTCCTTCACCTTGCCGTCCAGGCCGTCGTTGCCTGCCGAGGCGACGACGACGATCTTGGCGGCCAGCGCCGAGTCGACCGCGTCCTGCAGCACTTGGTCGGGCTTGACCGCGTTCGCCGTGTCCTGGGAGATGTTGATGACCTGGGCGCCCACGGACTTCGCGTACACGATGGCATCCGCGAGGGTCTTGGCCGTGCCGTGGCCCTCCGCGTCGTTCTGCTGGATCGGGATGATCGTGGCCTCGGGGGCCAGGCCCACGAAGCCGGTGCCCTTGGCCGGACGCGCTGCGATTATGCCGGCGACGCGCGTGCCGTGGCCCACGGTGTCGGTGGTGCCGTTCTCCTTGCCGCGTTCTATCTTGCTGCCGTTGTCGTCCTTGAGGTTCTTGGGCAGCAGGTTCTTGCCCTTGGACGTGTCCACGGCATGGGTGAGTTGCGGGTTCTTGACGTCAACGCCCGTGTCGATGACGGCCACCTTGACGCCCTTGCCCTTGGTCTCGCTCCACAGGTCGTCGAGCAGGACGCGCTGGAGCGACCAGGGACGGCCCTCGTACTTGGGGTTCTTCGGGCCGAAGGTGCACTGTTCACCCTCGGCGGCCGCGGGCCCTGCGGGCAGGAGAGCGGTGGTTGTCACCGTCACGGTCAGCGCGGCGGCCATGGCCGCCCTGCGTGTCCACGTGGCTGCGGATTCCCTGGATGCGTACGCCATCGTGTCCCCCGGCCCTAGGAGCCCTGCGGCTGGCGGGCCGCTGTCGTCGACAGGCGCGGGCCGGTCGGCAGGAACTGCGACCAGGCGTACGGGATCGGCGCCGGGTCGACCTTGTCGTAGCCGAGCCTGGTCACCGCCTGCTTGGCCTGCTGTTGCTGGTCCTTGCGCTCCTTCGCAGTGGTGCCGATGCCCGCGTCGTCCGCACCACTGTCACTGTTCGACTGCATCGCGTACCGCAGGCCCGTGTCGGTGACCAGGAAGACGGGGCCCGCGGCGGTTTCGGTGCCCTGGAACTGGCGGTAGAGCTGGCCCGATCCGGCGGTGACGTAGGCACTGGAGGAGCCGGTGGGAAGAGGCGCGGGGAACTTCGTGCCCGCCCATGTGCTGAGCGTGGTGTCGCCGTTGTCGCGGTCGACCTTGTTCAGGACGTTGCAGACGGTGTTGCGGCTGCCGGTCCCGGTGGAGGCCTCGTTGACCTTGTTCGGCGTGTACGTCGGCCAGTTGCCCGGCCCGAAACTCTGGCCGGCGGCCACGGCGCCGGGGCTCACCTTGAGCGGCTCGCCGCCCTGGTTCAGGGGAACCAGGTCGGGGCTGTACAGGAGCAGGTGCGCGGTGAAGTCGCTGACAGGGGCGACCTTGCCCGGCAGGACGACGTAATACTGGTCCGGCGTCTTGAGGACCATGCCGACCCGGTTCGCAGAGTCGTCGAGCGTGCTGTTCGCGTTGGCGGAGTCGCCGGGGTTGCCCTCCAGCGTCGGGAAGGTGATCGGCGTGCCCTTGTGGAGAGTGTCGAGCCAGTCCCTGGAAACGCGTTGCGGCTCCTGGTTCGCGTCGGTGACGTCGAGGGCGGTCAGGAGGTTCTGCTGCTTCTTCTTCGTGGTCTGCCTGGCGATGGGGTAGGCCGTGCCGCCCGCGTCGACGACGTACTCCGTCTTGGCCTTGTCCGGGCCGACGACGTACATCAGGTCGCCGCCGTGCAGCTTCGACTCGCGGCCCTCGGTCTTCGGCTCGTCCCGCTCCGCGAGGACGAACGCCGCCTTCTGGATGGCGCGGCCACCGTCGCCCGGGCGCTCGCAGACGGCCCAGCGCTTGGCGGACTCGGCCTCCGAGTCCGGCGGCAGGCGGTCGGGGGCGTACGGGATGCCGATCGTGGCGCCGTGCGGGATCTTGCCGCTGTCGAGCACCGTCTCGGACACCGTCACGATGGGGTTGTCGCTCGGGTCGACGAGGAGTTTCGCCGACGCCATGTTGAGGACGGGGTGCAGCTGGACCTTGCCCTTCGTCTCCAGGACCACGTAACGCGTCGTCGACTTGCTCGCGACGATCACGTTCTTGTGGAGTTGATCCCACTTGGGCGGCGCTGTCGGCTTGAACATCCCCCACGCCCCGAAGACCGCGAGGACGACGATGCCGACGATGACGCCCGGCAGCACCGCACGCAGCGGCTTCGGTGCCCCTTCCTCCGAACCGGAGGGTGAGGGCTGGAGAAAGGACGCGAGCGTACGACGCTTCGCGAAGGTGTAGGCGTTGAGTTCGTCCCGCCGTGATGCCATCTGTGTCCGCTTCTCCCCGTGCAGCGCTCGGGGGTACCTGCGTCCCCCGCCCTCCGTTGTCAGACCCGGCCCCTACTATGCCTGTTGCGTGGTTGTGCATGTGGGACGGGTAGGGTGCTGGGGCCTTCAAAGGCCCTGTGCAGCAGGGATTTTCGGGAGAGTTCGGGGGATTTGGAGTGATGGCTTCCGCAACGCGGACCCGGTCGCGGTCGCAATCCCGGTCGCGGTCGGGTGGTCGACCGGGACCTGGGGACGGTGCGCCGTCGGCTCGGTCCGGCGGTGGGGCCGGCTCTCCGGCGGCGCCCGCCGGTCCGGTCTCGCTTCATCTGAAGTCGCGTTCCGGACGAGCCGGGTCGTTCCGGCTCCAGCAGATGGTGATGATCGAGGTCGCCGCCGCGCTGGTCGTCGGCGCCGCGGTCGTCGACAAGCTGGCGCTGGTACCCGCGGGCGTCGTCGCCGTGATCCTCGTCCTGTTCGCTCTCGTACGCCGCCGGGGGCGGTCGCTGCCCGAATGGCTCGGTACCGTCCTTGCCCTGCGCGGGCGCAAGCGCCGTGCGGCGAGCACGCCGGTCCCGCCCGGCACGGAGCCGGGCCTCGCCCCCGCCGTCGAGTGCGACCCCTCGCTGCGGACGTACAGCTACAGCCGCGGTGACGACCGCGACCAGCGGCCCATCGGCATGGTCGGCGACGGCGGCTTCCTGACCGCCGTGCTCCAGGTCGAGTCGGACGCCACCGCCCTGCGGGCGGAGCGCTCCCGGCGGCCGCTGCCGATAGGGATCGTGCGGGACGCCCTCGATGTCGACGGGATCCTGCTCGAATCGGCGCAGATCGTGCTGCACACGCAGCCCGCGCCCGCGCTGCACCTGCCGCAGCAGTCCGTGGCAGTGAGCAACTACGCGCCGCTGCAGGCCCAGACCGGCTCCCCCGCCGTCCGCATCACGTGGATCGCCCTGAAGCTCGACCCTGAGCTGTGCCCGGAGGCCGTGGCCGCGCGCGGCGGCGGCACCGTGGGAGCGCAGAAGTGCGTGGCCCGCGCGGCCCAGCATCTGGCGAGCCGGCTGACCGGCGCGGGCTTCCGCGCCAGCGTGCTGACGGAGGAGGAGCTCACGGCCGCCGTCGCCACGTCGGCGTGCGCCAACCCGATGGTGACGGCGCAGGCCGGGCGGAGCGAGCTGCCGCAGCGCAGGACCGAGGAGTCCAGCCGCAGCTGGCGCTGCGACAACCGCAGGCACACCACGTACTGGGTGCGGCGCTGGCCCCAGCTCGGCGGATCCGGGCCCGCTCTGCACCAGTTGGTCGCACTCCTGACCACGGTGCCCGCGCTGGCCACGACGTTCAGCCTGACGCTGTCCCGCGGTGACCAGCGGGACATCCAGCTCTGCGGCCACATGCGGATCACGGGACGCAGCGAGAGCGAGCTGACCACGGCCCGGCGATCCCTGGAGACCGCGGCCCGGCAGGCCAAGACGGGTCTCGTGCGGCTCGACCGCGAACAACTGCCCGGAGTTCTCGCCACGTTGCCCCTCGGAGGTGCGCGCTGATGGCCATGACGTCATCTCCCCCGGCCGGGGCAGGATCCTCCTGGGACGGAAATTCCTGGAACGGCAATGGGAACGCGAACGGCAGTCCGGGCGGGGCTCCCTCGCCGGCCGCCGGTGACCGCTCCCGTACCGGGTTCGGGCTCTTCGGGCCGCGCCACCAGCGCCACACGCTCTCCGTCGAACAGTTGGACACCCTCGCGCTGCCCATCGGGGACGACGGTGTCGTCGTCGGCGTCGATGCCGACGGCCAGCCTGCCGTGCTCGGGGTGAACCGGCCGACGCCGTACGACATGGTGCTCATCGGTGGCCTGTGGACTGCCCAGGTGCTCGCGCTGCGGGCCGCGGCGACCGGCGCGCGGGTCGCGGTGGAGACCGGGCGGGCGCAGGCCTGGGCGCAGTTGGTGCAGGCGGTCGGTGGCGGCCAGTCCGGGATGACGGTGCACGACGTCGGGCGGGTGCCGCCGCAGGGCGCGTCCGCCGGTGGCCCGGTGCTCGTGGTGCGGGACTGCGGTATGCGTCCGCCGCGCGGGCGCGTGGCGTCCGCGCCGTGGCAGTCCGTGCTGACGCTGCTGCCCTATCTGAGCCCGGTGGCGCCCCGGTTGATGCGTCAGGCGCGGCTCGTCGGGGTCCAGCGCGTTTCGCCGGACGAGGCGGCGGAGATCGGCCGCGTCATCGGACTGCCCCGTGGCGAGTGGGAGTCCCTGCCGACGCTCGCTGACGGGGTCACTCTGTGGTGCACCGACCGCGACCGGCAGTACGTGATGACCCGGGCGACGGACGCCGAGACCGGATTGTTGGGTAACGCACGCCGGATGGACTGAGGCCGGTCCGAAGCCTGCCGCGGAGCGTTCCGGCGATCGAACTCGTTCCCCTTTGCGGCTTATTCGGGCAGTTTGCGCGTGACGGATGGGGGGGTGTTCGTCACTTCCGTATCGCTTGGGCATCACTTGTTGGCCGGGTGTGACCCATCGGACGGCGCCGGGGGGACGGACGGGCCTGCCGTGCACGTGGTTTTGGTGATTAGGCTGGGACAAGGACGCGCGCGTGAACCCACGAACGGCTCGTACGCGTCCCAGGGGAAGAGCGCGGCGGATCGGACGACAGGAACGGTCGCCCCCCACCACGGCACGAGGGTGCTCGACCACACCAGGAGGCATTGTGAACAGCGATCGGGACGAGATCCGCGGGGGCTGGGACACACCCGTCGATGATCACTCCGACGCGGAGTCCGCCACTGAGACGACGGGCGAGTTCACCATCGACTACGCCCCACCGGCCTGGTACACGCAGAACGCGTCGTCGGGCACGGGCGAGACCCCCTCGGCCACCCCGGCCACGCCTCCACCGCCGGTGCCTCCGGCCCCGGCGCCCACGCCCGCGCCCGCACCCCAGGCGCCGCCCGCGCCCTACACGCCGTACACGCCCGCCGCTTCGGCCGCCGAGCCGGACGCGGGTTCCGGGAACGGGGATCTGGAGAGCGGCGCGACGATGCGGTTCTCCGCGGCCGCGCTGAAGCGGGAGTTCGCCGAGCTGGCCGCGCAGGGCGAGCAGAAGGCCGAGCCGACATCCGGGCCGACGACCGAGGAGCAGGGCGGGGACGCCGCGTCCGCCGACGCGCAGGCGGGTGCTGACGGCGAGAACTCCGACTCCGGTGAGTCCGGTGACTTCGCCGTGGTCGCCGCTGCCGGGCCCTCCGGGGACGCTGCGGACGACGGGGACACCGACGCCAACGCCCACACCGACGCCGCTCAGGCCTCGACCGATGACACCGACTCCGAGGCCGCTTCTGACGACGCGTCCGAGGCGGAGGGGTCGACCGGTTCGGACGACTCGGGCGACACCGGCTCCGAGACCGCCGGAGCCGCTCCTACGGCAGCACCGGCCGACGCGAGTGCGGACACCGGCACCAGCGTCGGCTCCGACGCATCGGCCGATGCGCAGAACGCCCCCGCCGCCTGGGCCCCGCCGCCCGTGCCGCAGGAAGGTATTCCGCCTCTCCCCCCGGCGTTCCAGCCCGCCGCCCCCACGTCGGCCCCGCAGTGGCCCGCGCAGCAGCAACCGCAGCCCGGCGCCCCGGTTCCGGCCCAGGGCGCGCCCGCCCCGCCGGCCTGGCCCGCGCAGAACACCCCGCCCGCGCCGCAGGGTGGTTACGGCTTCCCGCAGCAAGCGGCCCCCGGCGACCCGCAGCAGCCCGCACCTCCGGCACAGCAGCAGGGCTACGGGTTCCCGCAGCAGACGCCGCCCGCAGCAGGCGCACCGAACCAGCCTGCCCCTCAGGGCGGTTACGGGTTCCCGCAGCAGCCCCAGCCCGGCACGCCCAACCAGCCCGCCCCGCAAGGCGGTTACGGGTTCCCGCAGCAGCCCCAGCCCGGCGCGGGCTACGGGTTCCCGCAGCCGCAGCCCGGAGCCCCGGCTCAGGGACACCCGGCCGCGCCCAACTCCCCGGCCCCGCCCGCCCCGCACCTCCCGGCGCAGCAGCACCCCCAGCAGCCGCCGGCGCCGCACACGCAGCAGCCCGGTCCCCAGCCCCCCGTCGGACAGCAGCCGCATCCGCAGCCGCCCGCGCCGCAGGCCCCGGCCCCGCACCCCGAGGGCCGGCCCGGCCACCCCGGCCAGCCGCAGCCCGATCAGCAGTTCCAGGGCCAGCCCGGCCAGCCGTTCCCGGGGCAGGTGCCCCCCGCCGACCCGCGTGCCGGTGGCGCCTGGCCGCAGCCCATTCAGCACGACCAGCGCACGCCCACGAACGTCGGCGGTGCGCCGCTCGGCTACACGGCGGCCGTGGAGCTGTCGGCCGACCGGCTGCTCAGCAACAAGAGGCAGAAGGCGAAGAGCACCCGCCCCGGCGGCGCCAACTCGCGCTTCAAACTCGGCGGCAAGAAGGAGGAGGCCGAGCGGCAGCGGAAGCTGGACCTGATCCGCACGCCGGTCCTGTCCTGCTACCGGATCGCCGTCATCAGCCTCAAGGGCGGCGTGGGCAAGACGACCACGACGACCGCGCTCGGTTCGACGCTCGCCACGGAGCGCCAGGACAAGATCCTCGCCATCGACGCCAACCCGGACGCCGGCACGCTCGGCCGCCGTGTGCGCCGTGAGACCGGCGCCACCATCCGAGACCTGGTGCAGGCGATCCCGCACCTCAACTCGTACATGGACATCCGCCGGTTCACCTCGCAGGCGCCTTCCGGCCTGGAGATCATCGCGAACGACGTGGACCCGGCGGTCTCGACGACGTTCAACGACACGGACTACCGCAGCGCGATCGACGTGCTCGGCAAGCAGTACCCGATCATCCTGACCGACTCCGGCACCGGTCTGCTGTACTCCGCGATGCGCGGCGTCCTCGACCTCGCCGACCAGTTGATCATCATCTCGACGCCGTCCGTCGACGGCGCGAGCAGCGCCAGTACGACGCTCGACTGGCTGTCGGCGCACGGGTACGCGGATCTGGTGTCGCGTTCCATCACGGTCATCTCCGGGGTCCGCGAGACCGGCAAGATGATCAAGGTGGACGACATCGTGTCGCACTTCGAGACGCGGTGCCGCGGCGTCGTCGTGGTGCCGTTCGACGAGCACCTGGCGGCCGGCGCCGAGGTCGACCTCGACATGATGCGGCCCAAGGTGCGCGAGGCGTACTTCAACCTCTCGGCGATGGTCGCGGAAGACTTCCCGCGGGCCCAGCAGCAGCAGGGCCTGTGGACGTCGGACGGCAACCCGCCGCCCACCATGGCCCCCCCGGTGCCGGGTCACCAGCAGCAGCCGTACCCCGCGCAGCAGCCTTACCCGGGCCAGCCGTATCCGGGGCAGCCGGGCACGCCCCAGCCGCCCGCGCCGGGGCAACAGCCCGCTCCGGGGCAGCAGTTCCCGGGTCAGCCGTACCCGGGCCAGCCGTATCCACAGCAGCCTGGCCAGGCCCAGGCCGGCGCCCCCGGCCAGCCCCAGCAGCCGGGTCAGCCGAGCCGGCCCGGCCCCCCTCAGATGTGGCAGCAGCAGCCCCCCGCGCCGGCCCAGCCGGGCCAGCCCGCACCCGGCCAGCCGCCCGCTCCCGGTCAGCCCGGCCAGCCCCTCCCCCCGTACACCGCACAGCCCCAGCCGCCTCAGCAGTAACAAGGCTGATATTCCGGCCCCCTGGGCACACGAATGGCCCGCACCGACACCACGGTGCGGGCCATTCCCTTGCCTGCCGAAACTCCCTCAAATACCCACCAGGCACCCATCGTTGAGCGCAACGGGCATCACGCCCTGGCCTGCAAAGCGTCAGAGGTCTCGACCAATGTGCGTGAAATGCGGGTCAACTCGTTATTTCCGCAGGCCACATGGGGTTCATGTGTCGTTGACGTGCGCAGACCGCCGCTGATAGACACACACATCAACCAGCTGGCGTCCCATGATCAACCTGCCACTCCTGCGTGAGCAACGACGCGAGGTCACCGACCCATGGACACAAAAGATCAGCCCAAGAGAGCACACGCTCCGCTCTTCTCCCGTTCCCCACGGCGCGCGCCCCGCCGGACCCTGCGGGTCCTCCTGGCCGCCGGCGCCGCGGCGTTCACCCTGACGGCCGGCCTCGCCACGCCGCTCAACCCCGCACCCCAAGAGGCCAAGGCGGCCGACGGCGGCAAGAAGGTCCTCACCGTCGCCCTCGCCCAGAGCGTCGACTCGCTGAGCCCGTTCCTCGCCCAGCGACTGGTCAGTACGAGCATCCACCGGATGATGTACGAGTACCTGGTCAACTACGACCCCAAGGACAACCACGCCGTCCCGGGCTTCGCCACCGACTGGAAGCCGTCCGCGGACAAGCTCACCTGGACCTACACCATCAGGTCCGACTCGAAGTGGTCCGACGGCAAGCAGGCCACCGCCGCCGACGCCGCCTTCACCTTCAACAAGATGATGACGGACGAGGGCGCCGCGACGGCGAACGGCAGCTTCGTCTCCAACTTCGAGAAGGTCACCGCTCCCAGCGCCACCCAGCTGGTCATCGAGCTGAAGAAGCCGCAGGCCACGATGGCCGCGCTCGACGTCCCGATCGTGCCGGAGCACATCTGGAAGAACGTCAAGGACTTCTCGAAGTTCAACAACGACAAGACCTTCCCGGTCGTCGGCAACGGCCCGTTCGTGCTGACCGACTACAAGGTCGACCAGTACGTGAAACTGAAGGCCAACAAGGACTTCTGGCGCGGCGCGCCCAAGTTCGACGAGGTCGTCTTCAAGACGTACAAGGACCAGGACGCCGCGGTCGCAGCCCTGCGCAAGGGCGAGGTCTCCTTCGTGGCCGGCTCCCCCGCCCTGACGCCCGCTCAGGCGGCTTCGCTCAAGGGCGAGCAGAACATCAAGGTCAACGAGGGCCCCGGCCGCCGCTTCTTCGCGCTCGCCACGAACCCGGGCGCGCAGACCAAGGACCGCAAGAAGTTCGGCAACGGCAACAAGGCCCTTCTCGACCAGAAGGTGCGCCAGGCGCTGTTCCTGTCGATCGACCGCAAGGCGATCGTCGACAAGGTCTTCCAGGGCCACGCCGTCGAGGGCGAGGGCTACATCCCGCCGCGCTTCGGCGACTACTTCTGGAAGCCGTCCGCCAGCCAGGCCCTCGGGTACGACCCCGACAAGGCGGGCAAGCTGCTCGACGAGGCCGGGTACAAGATGAAGGGCAGCGAGCGCGTCGGCAAGGACGGCAAGCCGCTCAACTTCCGCATCCTGTGCCACGCCACGGACCCGAACGACAAGGCGATCGGCAAGTACCTCAAGGAGTGGTGGGGCAAGCTCGGCATCGGCCTGAAGGTCGACTGCCTCGACGACGTCTCGGTGCCCTGGTACGCAGGTGAGTACGACCTCGCGTTCGACGGCTGGTCGGTCAACCCCGACCCGGACTTCGTCCTCGGCATCCACACCTGCGCCGCGCTGCCCGTCAAGGCCAAGGAGAGCGCCCAGACGGACAACTTCATCTGCGACAAGACGTACGACGACCTGTACAAGAAGCAGCTCGCCGAGTACGACCCGGCCAAGCGCGCGGACATCGTCAAGCAGATGGAGTCCTGGCTGTACGACTCCGGGTACATGAACGTCATCGCGTACCCGAACGCCGTCGAGGCGTACCGCACCGACCAGATCAAGTCGATCCAGACCATGCCCACCGAGGCCGGCAACATCTACGGCCAGGACGGGTACTGGAGCTGGTGGTCGGCCGTTCCCGCCGGCGCCACGACCGACTCGGGCGGTAAGAGCAGTTCCAGCTCCACCGGCGTGATCATCGGTATCGTCGCGGCAGTCGTCATCCTCGGCGGCGGCGGACTGTTCCTCACGAAGCGCCGCCGCACCTCGGCGGACGACCGCGAGTAGCAGCACCCGGTCAGGAGAGAGCGCGTCACGTCCGTCCGCAGGCGTCGCAAGTACCGCACGAGTAACGAGAGTTCCACATGACAGCAGAGAGCACTCCGGCGCTCGTGCAGAGTGCGGACACCGACGGCCCGGCGCAAGCCGGGCCGTCGGCGGCCCGCGGTCCACGGGCGCGCAACACCAAGGCCTATCTCCAGTACGTGGCGGGCAAGATCGCGGGGGCGATCGTGTCGCTCTTCGCGGTCCTGGTCACCAGCTTCTTCCTGTTCCGCCTGATCCCCAGCGATCCGGTGAAGCAGATGACCGGCGGGCGCCGCGTCTCGGCGCAGCAGCTCGAATCGCTCCGCCACCAGTTCGGCCTCGACCTGCCGATGTGGCAGCAGTTCACCAACTACATCGGTGACGCGCTGACCGGCGACTTCGGCACGTCGTACCAGTTCCACACCCCGGTCATCGACAAGATCACCGAGGCGCTCCCGGCGACGCTGCTCCTGACCGGAACGGCCTACGTCCTCTACACCGCGCTCGGCATCTGGCTGGGCACGCGCACCGCCTGGCGCAACGGATCGCGCAGCGACCGTTTCAACACCGCGTTCGCGCTCACGCTCTACTCGATCCCGTCGTTCTGGCTCGGTCTGCTGCTCATCATCGTCTTCTCTGTGGGGCTGGGCCCGATCCCGGGTCTGTTCCCGACGGGCGGTCTGGAGTCGGGCGGCGAGAGCGGGTTCGCGTACGTCCTGGACGTCGCGCACCATCTGGTCCTGCCGGTGGTCACGCTGGTCGCGGTCGGCTACGCGCAGACGCTCCTCGTGATGCGCTCCTCGCTGCTCGACGAGATGGGCAGCGACTATCTGACGACAGCGCGCGCGAAGGGCCTGCGTGACGACGTCGTACGCCGCAAGCACGCCGTCCCGAACGCGATGCTGCCCACGTTCACGCTGATGTTCGTGAACCTCGGGCACGTCGTGGCCGGGCAGATCCTCGTCGAGACGGTCTTCTCCTGGCCCGGGCTCGGCGGCCTCTTCTACTCGGCACTCAGCGTGCCCGACCTGCCGCTCGTCCAAGGGCTGTTCTTCGTCTTCGCCACCGCGGTGATCCTGGCGAACACCCTCGCCGACGTGCTGTATCCGCTGCTCGATCCCCGGGTGGGCCGATGACTGCCGACACGAACGACCTCGACACCGCGCAGCTCCCGCCGCCGGCCGAGAAGAGCGCGCGGGCCCTGGCGCGGGCCCGCAAGCGCCGCTCCGCCGCCCGCTTCTGGCGCGAGTACCGCACCCACCGGAGCGGGCTGTGGGGCCTCGCAGGTCTGATCCTGATCGCCCTCATCGCGATCTGCGCGCCTCTGCTCGTCGGCGCGGACTCGCAGAGCGTCACCGACGCTCCCGGCGGCGCACTCGAAGCTCCCAGCGGCGAATTCCCGCTCGGCACCGACCAGTTCGGCCGCAGCGTGCTCGCCCTGCTGGTGTGGGGTGCGCGCGTGTCCCTCACCGTGGGCCTGCTGGCCGCGTTCCTGTGTGTGGCGATCGGCACGGTCGTCGGCATCGTCGCGGGCCACTTCCGTGGCTGGTACTCGACAGTCCTGATGCGGGTCACCGACTGGTTCCTGGTGATGCCGACGCTGGTCCTCGCGATCGCGCTCGCCACCGTGATGTCCCGCTCCATCTGGACGGTCATCCTGGCGATCGGCGTGACGACGTGGCCGACGACGGCCCGTCTGGTCCGCGCCCAGACGCTCGCCGTGGAGTCGCGGCCGTACATCGAGCGGGCCCGCGCGCTCGGCGGCGGGCACGGGCACATCATGCTCCGCCACGTCCTGCCGAACGTGATGCCGCTCGTCCTCGCGCAGACCACGCTCGTGATCTCCAGCGCCATCCTCACCGAGGCCACGCTCGCCTTCCTCGGCCTCGGCGACCCGACGATCACATCGTGGGGCGGCATGCTCCAGGACGCGCGCGAGGCGGGCGCGGTCAGCGCGGGCGACTGGTGGTATCTCGCGCCGCCCGGACTCGCCATCGCGCTGGTCGCGCTCGCGTTCACACTGTGCGGCCGTGCCATCGAAGCCGTCCTCAATCCGAAGCTGGGGGTGGCCAGGTGAGCCTTCTCGACGTCAGAAACCTCGAAGTGACGTACGCGGGCGGGGCGCGGGCCGTGCGCGGTGTGAACCTCAGTGTCGACGCGGGCCAGAAGCTCGGTATCGCCGGCGAGTCCGGCTGCGGCAAGTCGACGCTCGCGCTCGCGCTGCTGCGTCTCCTGCCGGCCGGCACGAAGGTCTCCGGCGAGATCCTGCTGAACGGCGAGGACGTCCTCACGATGAAGTGGGGCCAGGTCAGGGCCGTGCGCTGGGCCGGTGCCTCGATCGTGTTCCAAGGCGCGATGCACTCGCTCAACGCCGTGCACCGCATCGGCGACCAGATCGCCGAGCCGATCCTGCTGCACAGGAAGGCGACGCCGGCGGGCGCGAAGAAGAAGGTCGCGGAGCTCCTGGAGCACGTCGGCCTGCCCGCCGCCCGCGCGGACGCGTATCCGCACGAGCTGTCCGGCGGCCAGCGCCAGCGCGTGATGATCGCGATGGCGCTCGCCTGCGACCCGGGCCTGATCATCGCGGACGAGCCGACGACGGCCCTCGACGTGATGATCCAGGCGCAGATCCTCCGCCTGATCGAGCAGCTCGTCTCCGACCAGGACCTCGGCCTCATCATGATCAGCCACGACCTCGCCGTCCTCTCGGACACCTGCGACCGCCTCGCGGTGATGTACGCGGGCCGCGTCGTCGAGGAGGGCCCCGCCTCCGAGGTCTACGAGAACGCGCAACACCCCTACGGGAAGGCCCTGTCGGCGGCGTTCCCGCGGATCGGCGACATCGCGTCCCGGTTCGCGCCGCGCGGTCTGCCCGGCGACCCGCCCGACCCGTCGGCGCTGCCCACGGGCTGCACGTTCCACCCGCGCTGCCCGGTGGCGCTCGACAGTTGCATCAGTGAGGACCAGGAGCTGCGGGACGCGGGCACGGCCCGGCTGGCGGCCTGTGTGCACGTGGGCGGCGCCACCGATCCGGACGACGCCGCCGGCGCCGAGGCAAGGAGCACCACAGCATGACCAGTACGTCCCCCCTCCTCACGGCCGGCGCGCTGCACGTCACCTTCCCCGGCCGCCGTGGCGCCGACCCCGCGCGGGCCGTGGACGGCGTCGACCTCGACATCGCGCCCGGCGAGATCGTGGCGCTGGTGGGCGAGTCGGGCTGCGGCAAGACGACGCTCGCCCGCTCCCTGCTCGGCCTGGTACCGCCGACGTCCGGCCGGGTCACGTTCGACGGGAAGCCCCTCGACTACTCCTCGCGCGCCCTCAAGGCGTACCGCAAGCGCGTGCAGCTGGTCCTCCAGGACCCCAGCGGTTCGCTGAACCCGCGGCACACGGTGTACGACGCGGTGGCCGAGGGCCTGCGCATCCACGGGTGCGCGGGCGACGAGCGCGAGGCGGTGGCGAACGCCCTGTCGCGAGCCGGACTCCGCCCGCCGGAGCGCTTCTTCCTGCGCTACCCGCACGAGCTGTCGGGCGGCCAGCGGCAGCGTGTCGTGATCGCGGGCGCGCTCGTCCTCGACCCCGAACTGATCGTCGCGGACGAGCCCGTGGCGTCCCTCGACGCGTCGGTGCGCGGCGAGATCCTCGCGCTGCTGCTCAGGCTGCGCGACGAACTGGGCCTGTCCGCCCTCGTGGTGACGCACGACCTGGGTCTCGCCTGGAACATCGCGGACCGGGTGGCGGTGATGTATCTGGGCCGGATCGTGGAGACGGGAACGGTGGAGGAGGTCCTGACGGCACCTCAACACCCGTACACGCAGGCTCTGTTGTCGGTTCTGCCGGAAGCGCCGGGTGATCCGGTCGTCCTGACGGGCGAGCCGCCGGACCCGTCGCGCATCCCGTCCGGCTGCCGCTTCCACGCCCGCTGCCAGATCCTGGCGTCGGGCGAGGCGGAACGGTCGGGCGTGGCGAACCGCTGCCGCGGGGAGGACCTGCCGGTGCTGTCGGGCGCGAGCACGACCCAGGTGGCCTGCCACTGGGCGTCGGCCCAGGCCGGCCGGCCCAAATCCAGCCCGTCCGGCGCTTGAGGACCAGGGGTCCGGGGGCAGCGCCCCCGCGACCTCGGCCGATCCCGCCTACTCGCCCTCGTACGCCTCGACCAATTCCCGCGACCGCTTCACGTCGTCCGCGATGGCGACAAGGAGCGACTCGATCGAGTCGAACTTCGCCATGCCGCGCACATAGGCGAGGAAGTCGACGGCGACGTGCAGCCCGTACAGGTCGAGGTCCACGCGGTCGATGGCGTAGGCCTCGACGGTGCGCTCGGTGCCGTCGAACTGCGGGTTGGTGCCCACGGAGATCGCGGCGGGCATCGCCTCGTCCCCCACGTGCAGCCAGCCCGCGTAGACGCCGTCCGCCGGGATCGCGGTGTGCGGGAGCGTCTCGACGTTGGCGGTCGGGAAGCCCAGCTCGCGGCCGCGCTGGGCGCCGCGCACGACCACGCCCTCGACGCGGTGCGGGCGGCCGAGGATCTCGCGCGCGCCCTCCATGTCACCCTCGGCGACGAGCCGCCGGGTCAGCGTGGACGAGAAGGGCTCGCCGCCGCCCGCCGAGCCGCTCACGTACAGATCGACGACCTCGACCTCGAAGTCGTACGTCGTCCCCTGCTCGGCGAGGAACGCGACATTGCCCGCGGCGCGGTGGCCGAAGCGGAAGTTCGGCCCCTCGACGACGAGGCGCGCGTGCAGCTTGTCGACCAGGACCTTCGCGACGAAATCGGCCGGCGACAGCTTCGAGAACTCGGTGGTGAACGGAAGGATCAGCAGGGCGTCGACGCCGAGCTCGGCCATCAGCTCCGCCCGCCGGTGGTGCGGGGCGAGCAGCGGAGGGTGGCTGCCGGGGCGCACGACCTCGCTGGGGTGCGGGTCGAAGGTGACCACGACGGCGGGCACACCGAGCTCACGGGCCCGCTCGACGGCCCGGCCGATGATCAACTGATGGCCGCGGTGCACTCCGTCGTAGGAGCCGATGGTGACGACGCTGCGCCCCCAGTCCTGGGGGATGTCCTCCAAGCCACGCCAGCGCTGCACGGTGATTGCTCCTCGCGAACCTGTGTACGACTGTTACGTCTCTTTGCCGAATACGCAGGTCTAAGAGTGCCATGCCGAGCGCCCACGCCCCGCATCGGGAGGCGCCGGACCGGCATGGGCAGGTCAGGCGGGCACGCGTACCCCGGCCAGGGGCCTCTCGCTTGGATCACGCCGGGGTCGCGGGGTCCGGTGCCGCGCCTCGTGGCGTTGCCGCCGGTCTCCTGCTCCCCCAAGCTCTGGGCTGCGCTCGAGCAAGGGGGACCCTCATCCCGTCGACCCCCTCCTCCTCCTTGCGATGCGCGGCACCGGACCCCGCTCCCTGATCGGGCGTGACCGAGACGAAGGGCCCCAGGCCCTCGATCACACGGCGGGCGCTCGGCCCGACGAGGGCGGCCCACTCGCGCGGCGCCCCCTCCAGCCACTGGATGAGAAGGGCGGCGAACCCAGGCACCGAGTCGGCGGCCGCGACGAGCCCGCGGTCGAAGCGTGCGGCTCCCTCCGGGGTGCGGACGAGCCGCTGTCCGGTGCGCCGCACCAGGTCGCGGGTGCGGGTCGCCCCGGCTCCCCCGGCGCTGCGGGCGGCGGTCCGCAGGACGGCGTCGAGCACGTCCGGGTCGTCCTCGTGGGCGAGCAGTACGTCGAGGAGCTCGCCGCGCAGGGCGCGTGAGGCGCCGGTGCCGGGTGCGGCGAGGACGGGCGCGAGCGCGGCCCGCCCGGGGCCCGGACAGGTGCGGAGCAGCCTCGTGACGAGGGGGAAGAGGACAGCTCGCCCGGCCGGCCCGTGTTCCAGGCAACGGTCGACGTACGCGGCGATGTCCACAGCGGCGTCGGGCCGGTCCGCCGAGAGGTCCTCGACGAGGGCGGCCGCCCGCCGCGCGAGTGCGGGCGCGGTCACGGCGGCGAGGGTCTCCAGCACGTCGGCCGCGCCGCCCGGCTCCCGCGCGCGGTCCCGGAAGGCGCGGAGGACGGGCTCGGGGTGCGTGGCGAGGGCGGCGGCGAGCGCGCTCACGGGCAGTTGCGGTTCGCCGTCCGCGAACCGCTCCAGGGCGGGCGCCAGATACTTGCCGCGGGTCTGCGGGTCGCGTACGAGGAGGGCGAGGGCGGTGCCGTGCGGGGCGCCGTCGGCGGTGCGGGCGAGCAGGGCGAGCGCGGCATAGCGCAGCAGGCTGCGGTCGGCGTCGGTGGCGACGTGCGGGGCGACCCGCAGGGCGTGGGCGACGGCGGACGCGCGGCGGGCGGGGCGCTCGTCGTGGGCCCAGCGGTCGACGGCGCGGCACAGCGCGGACGGCTCCTCGTGGGCGAGCACGGCGAGGAGTTCGTCGCCGTGCGGGTGCGCACAGTCGGCGAGCGCCTCGGTGAGGTCGTCGACGGCGCGGTGCCGGTGCGTGTGCAGGAGAGCCTGAGCCGCGGTGGCGACGGTCGCGTCGGGCAGGGCGGGCAGCGGCCGCGCGTCGTCGAACCAGCGGGTGAGGTGGACCTGGACACCGGCCGGGTCGGCGGCGAGCAGGTCGGCGACGGTGTCCAGGTGGCGGGCGTGGCTACCGGGCGGCGGATCGTGCACGACGAGACGGCGCAGGAGGCCGAGGCGGTCGGCGTCCGTGACAGGGATCCGGCGCCAGAACGAGGGGTCGAGGCGACCGCGGTCGGCGAGCGGTTCGAGCACCCCGAGATAGGGAGTGGCGTCGGGCACGCGCAGGAGCGCCTCCTCGACGAGGTGGGCCGCCCACCAGGAGGCGTCGGCGTCGCCAGGCGTGAGCGACCTGAGCGCCAACTCGGCCAGATATCCGCCGAGTTGGGCCGGCCCCCGCTGCCGCTCGACGAGGAGGAGGGCCTGGACGACGGGGCCCGCGCGGTGCCGGGGAACGGGCACCGTGGGCGCGGCCCGGCCGGCGCCCCGGTCGCGGTACACGAGCGCCCGGAGCGCCTCGTCCAGGTCCAGGTGCATGCCCTGGATCCAGTCGGCGACCTCCTCGTGCGCGAACCGGTAGCCGCGCCCCGCGGGGACGAGTACGCCTTCGGTGAGGACGGCCGGGGCCCACGCCGTGACGCCGCCGCCGCGCCGCCCCGGCAGCGCGCCCCAGGGGAACACCTCCTCGAACGCCTCGCGGTCCAACTCCCCCTGTCCCGGCCCCAGGCAGCGCCGCGCCGCCTCGTGGACCTGCCCGGACACCCGGGCGGCGAGCCTGCGCACGGCCGTGCCGCGCAGCCCGTTCACCGCGGCGAGGCGCACCGCCACGCGCAGGCACATGAGGTCGAGATACGCGGCGAAGACGGCGTCCCGGTCGGCGCTGCCCGGCACGGGCCCGGGCAGCGCAGCCCGCACTTCGGCGAGGAGCCGCAGCGCGAGCGGATGCCGTGCGTCGCGGCCGGCGAGCGCGTCCTCGGGCAGCCCGTACCGCTCCCACGCCACGCGGGCCTGATCCCCGGTCAGCTCCCCCAGCGGGACACAGGCGGGCAGCCGCCCCGTCCGCCCGTACAGCACACGGGCCGGGAACAGCTCGCCCGCGCGCTCCCAGTACTCCCCCCGGCACGCCACGACGAGCCGCACGCCGGTCTCCCGCAGCCAGCGCGCCGTGCCCTCGGTCCACTCCGCCAGCCGGTGCGCCAGTACGGGCGGCATCTCCTCGGGCCCGTCGAGGAGCAGCACGAGGGGCCGGCCGGCGGCGCGTGCGGGCGCCGCGATCCGCTCCGGCGACACATCACCGACGCCGGCACCGCCGGGCTCCGGGCCCTCGGGCTCCCCGGTCTGTCCGGGGACGGCCCCGGGCAGTGATGCCGCGACGATGCGCCCGGCCCTGACCAGCGCCCGCCGCGCGGCGTCCGCCACGCTCCGGTCATCGCCGTGCAGATCCGCGCCGCGCAGCCAGAGGGTGGGGGCGGGGTGGGCGCCACGTCCGCGTCGCGCGGCATACGCGGCGAGCTCCGTCGTACGGCCGCTGCCCGGCGCTCCCACGAGGGCGAGGACGGCCGTGTCGGACATCTCGAACTCGGCGAACTCCCTTGCCACTTCGGGCCGTTCGACCGGCCCCGGGTCGAGGACCGCGCCCGGCCCGTCGGACCCGACCGACGTGGCCGTCAGCTGGAGTGAGCCCGCCAGGTTGAGTTCGTCCCCGTACACCGGCACGGTGGCCGCGTTCCGCGCGAGGAGTGCGGCGAGCGGCCCGTCCGGGGCGGCGGCAGCGGCCTCCCGCAGCGGCACGGCGAACCCGGCGGCGCGGTGTCCGGCCTCGAGTGCCGTGCCGAGAACGGCGAGGACGGAGCCTGAAGCGGCGTCGACGACGGGTCCCCCGGCGGCCCCTCCCCCGAGCCGCAGCGCGTCGCGGCCGTCCGTGCCGATGGCCAGCTCCATGGCCCCGGGGACGACATGGAAGCCGTCGGTCGCGGTGTACGTGACGTCGACATGGCCGAGGACGCGCGCCTCGCGCCAGCCCCCGGCGGCGATCAGCACATACGCCCCGGCCCCGGCCGGGCCCCGGACGGCCACCGGCAGCGGGCGCATACCGAGGCCCTCCGTCGCGTCGGTGCGGATGAGCGCGAGGGCCGACTCGGGCAGCGGGACGACATCGGCGGCGCCCACGACACAGGTGATCCCGCCGGGCGCGCGCAGCACGACGCGGCCGAGTCCGTCCACGACTTCATGGCTCGTGACGACGGTCCCGTGGTCGTCGGCGACGAAGCCGACGCCGCGCGGGCGTCCGGCCAGATCGAAGACATGGACGAGGGGCGGACCGGTCCCGGGACCCGTCGCGTCCCCGTCTCCGGCCCGGGGGCCCAGTCCCGCCATCGTCGAACCTCCCGCCACGCCCCGTAGGACCGACGGTAGGCGCGCGGTGATCAGCGGAACAGGCGCCGGAGCGAACGCGCCCCCTTCCACTCCCTCGGTTCACTCCGAGCGCCCGCCCGAAGGGGTGAACAGATCGGGGGTGATGGATAGACCCTTGGGGAGGGGGATCGTGGAGCGGCACGCGGCTGACTGCGCGCGCCGCTCCACGGCGGGGGGCCGGCGAAGAGATCAGCCGAAGACGGCGAGGCTCTTCGCCTTGCCCTTCGACTCCTCCACGAGCGCGAGGAACACGCCCTCGGGGTCGAACACGGCGACGGGCCCGGCGCCCGCGTACTCGCCGGGCACCTCCAGACGGACCCCGTTGAGCAACAGCTTGGCGCGCTTGGCGTCCACGTCCCAGCGGGGGAACGCGGCGGTCGCGGCGTCCGCGACGGGCATCACGGTCAGCTCCTGCTGGAGCTGGTCGAGGGTGCGCGCGGAGTCCAGCTTGTAGGGGCCGACCCGCGTGCGCCGCAGCGCCGTGAGGTGACCGCCGACGCCGAGGTCGGCGCCCAGGTCCCTGGCGAGGGCCCGGATGTACGTCCCTGACGAGCAGACCACCGAGACGACCAGGTCGAGGACCGGGGTGCCGTCCTCGGCGACCGCGTCCCTGATGTCGTAGACGGTGAAGGACGAGACGGTGACCGGCCGCGCCGGGATCTCGAACTCCTCGCCCTCGCGGGCCCGCTTGTAGGAACGCACGCCGTTGATCTTGATGGCGCTGACCTTGGACGGGACCTGCATGATGGCGCCGGTCAGCTTGGCGACCCCGGCGTCGATCGCGTCGCGGGCCACGCCGGACGCGTCGGTGGACGACGTGAGGTCGCCCTCGGCGTCGTCGGTCAGCGTGTTCTGGCCGAGCCGGATCGTGCCCAGGTACTCCTTCTCGGTCAGCGCGAGATGGCCGAGCAGCTTGGTCGCCCGTTCCACGCCGAGGACCAGGACACCGGTCGCCATGGGGTCGAGCGTGCCCGCGTGGCCGACGCGGCGGGTCTTCGCGATCCCGCGCATCTTGGCCACCACGTCGTGCGAAGTGAAGCCCGACGGCTTGTCGACAATGACAAGACCGTCGGGCGTCGGGGTGTTCTTCTGCGTCATTCCGAGGCTTCGCCGTCCTCGTCCGCGCCGTCCTCGTCCTCGGGCTTGCGGTACGGGTCCGCGCCCCCGGCGAACTCGGCACCGGCCGACGCCTCCCGGACCTTCGCGTCCGAGATCCTGGCCTTGTCGAGGAGGTCATCGATGGCCTTGGCGTTGTCCGGCAGGGCGTCCGCCACGAAGGCCAGGGTCGGCGTGAACTTCACGCCGGCCGCCTGGCCCACCGCCGAACGGAGTACGCCCTTGGCGCTCTCGAGGCCGGCCGCGGCAGCGGCACGCTCCTCGTCGTCGCCGTAGACCGTGTAGAAGACGGTCGCCTCCCGCAGGTCACCCGTCACCCGGGTGTCGGTGATGGTCACGTGCGTACCGAGCCGCGGGTCCTTGATCCCCCGCTGGAGCTTCTTGGCCACCACCTCTCGGATGAGGTCCGCCAGCCTTTTCGCCCGCGCGTTGTCGGCCACTGCGCCGTCTCCTTCTTCGCCTTGCTCTTAAAGTCAGTCTTCGTCGCCGTGGAGCCTGCGTCGAACGGAGAGCAGCTCCACCTCGGGACGGGCGGCGATGAGACGCTCGCACCGGTCCAGTACGTCCGTGAGGTGCCCCGTGTCCCCGGAGACCATCGCCAGGCCGATCTCGGCCCTGCGGTGAAGTTCCTGGTTCCCGGTCTCCGCCGCACTCACCGCGTACTTGCGCTGGAGTTCGGCAACTATCGGGCGGATCACGGAGCGTTTCTCCTTCAGCGTATGAACGTCGCCGAGGAGCAGATCAAAGGACAGAGTCCCCACATACATGTGTGTCCGGATGTCCCGCCGGTTCGGGTTCGTGGCCCCGCCAACCACTTGGCAGGGACACCAGAACCGTACACGCAACGGCCGGGGCCGATCGACGGGATTTCCTCCCGCCGACCGGCCCCGACCTTCACCGTGCGCGGATCAGGCGCGCGGCTTCTCGCGCATCTCGTACGTCGCGATGACGTCGTCGATCTTGATGTCGTTGAAGTTTCCGAGGTTGATACCGCCCTCGAAGCCTTCGCGGATCTCGGTGACGTCGTCCTTGAAGCGACGCAGACCGGAGATGTTGAGGTTCTCCGCGATGACCTTGCCATCGCGGAGCAAGCGCGCCTTGGTGTTGCGCTTGACCTCGCCGGACCGGACGAGCACACCGGCGATGTTGCCCAGCTTGGACGAGCGGAAGATCTCGCGGATCTCCGCCGTGCCGAGCTCGACCTCTTCGTACTCCGGCTTGAGCATGCCCTTGAGGGCCGCCTCGATCTCCTCGATGGCCTGGTAGATCACCGAGTAGTAGCGGACGTCGACGCCCTCGCGGTCCGCCATCTGGGCCGCGCGGCCCGCAGCGCGGACGTTGAAGCCGATGACGATCGCGTCGGAGCCGGTCGCCAGGTCGATGTCCGACTCGGTGACGGCACCCACGCCGCGGTGCAGGACGCGGATGTCGACCTCTTCGCCGACGTCGAGCTGGAGCAGCGAGGACTCGAGAGCCTCCACCGAACCGGACGCGTCGCCCTTGATGATGAGGTTGAGTTCCTGCACCAGACCGGCCTTGAGGGCCTCGTCCAGGTTCTCCAGGGAGAACCGGACGCCACGCCGCGCGAAGTTGGCGTTGCGCTCGCGAGCGGCACGCTTCTCGGCGATCTGACGGGCCGTACGGTCCTCGTCGACCACCAGGAAGTTGTCGCCGGCACCCGGGACGTTGGTGAGACCGAGAACGAGGACGGGGGTCGAGGGACCCGCTTCCTCGACGTTGTTCCCGTTGTCGTCGAGCATCGCGCGGACACGGCCGTACGCGTCGCCGACGACCATCGTGTCACCGATGCGCAGCGTGCCGCGCTGGACGAGGACGGTCGAGACGGCACCGCGACCACGGTCGAGGTGGGACTCGATCGCAATACCCTGCGCGTCCTGCTCCGGGTTGGCCCGCAGGTCGAGCGAGGCGTCCGCGGTCAGGACCACGGCCTCGAGCAGGGAGTCGATGTTCAGACCCTGCTTGGCGGAGATGTCGACGAACATCGTGTCGCCGCCGTACTCCTCGGCCACCAGGCCGAACTCGGTGAGCTGACCGCGCACCTTGGTCGGGTCGGCACCCTCGACGTCGATCTTGTTGACCGCGACGACGATCGGCACGCCGGCCGCCTTCGCGTGGTTGAGCGCCTCGATCGTCTGAGGCATGACGCCGTCGTTGGCCGCGACCACGAGGATCGCGATGTCGGTCGACTTCGCACCACGGGCACGCATGGCGGTGAACGCCTCGTGACCCGGGGTGTCGATGAAGGTGATCCGACGCTCTTCCTCGTTGACCTCGGTGGAGACCTGGTACGCACCGATGTGCTGCGTGATACCGCCGGCCTCGCCCGCGACGACGTTCGTCTTGCGGATGGTGTCGAGCAGTCGGGTCTTACCGTGGTCGACGTGACCCATGACGGTCACGACCGGCGGACGCGCGACGAGGAACTCCTCGCCACCCTCGTCCTCGCCGAACTCGATGTCGAAGGACTCGAGCAGCTCGCGGTCCTCCTCCTCGGGGCTGACGATCTCGAGGATGTAGTTCATCTCATCCGCGAGGAGCTTCAGCGTCTCGTCGGAGACGGACTGCGTGGCAGTGACCATCTCGCCGAGGTTCATCATCACGGCGACGAGCGACGCCGGGTTGGCGTTGATCTTCTCCGCGAAGTCGGTGAGGGAGGCACCGCGCGACAGACGGACGGACTGCCCGTTGCCGCGAGGCAGCATGACGCCGCCGACCGACGGGGCCTGCATGGCCTCGTACTCCTGGCGCCTCTGCCGCTTCGACTTACGGCCACGACGGGCGGGCCCGCCGGGACGGCCGAACGCACCCTGCGTGCCACCACGGGCACCGGGACCACCGGGACGACCGCCACCGGGACGACCGGCGAAACCGCCACCGCCACCGGGACGACCGGCGAAACCGCCGCCGCCGCCACCGGGACGACCGGCGAAACCGCCGCCGCCGCCACCGGGACCGGCCGGACGACCGGCGAAGCCGCCGCCGCCACCGGGACGACCGCCGCCGCCACCACCCGGGCGACCGCCGCCGCCGGGACCACGGCCACCGCCGGGGCCACCACCGGGACGCGGGCTGCCGGCAGCGGGACGCTGCGGCATCATGCCCGGGTTCGGACGGTTACCACCGGGGGCGCCACCCGGACGCGGAGCGCCGGCCTGCGGACGGGGCATGCCGCCCGGAGTCGGACGGGCGCCGCCCTGACCACCCTGCGGACGCGGGGCGCCGCCGGGGCCACCCTGCGGACGCGGGCCGCCGGGGCCACCCTGGCCGCCGCCGGGACGCGGGGCACCGCCGGGACGGGGCGCCTGGGGGCGCGCCATGCCGGTGGAGCCACCAGAGGTGAACGGGTTGTTACCGGGACGCGGGCCGGCGGGACGACCGCCGGGACGCTGGCCCTGACCCTGGCCGCCGGGGCGCGGAGCACCCTGACGGTCGCCACGGTCGCCGCGCTCGCCACGGCCCTGACCCTGAGCACCCTGGCCGGGACCGGCCGGACGGGCGCCACCGGGCTTGGGGGCACCGGGACGGGCACCCGGACGCGGGCCGGCTGCCGGGGAGGCCGCGGGGGCCTGGGCAGCGGGAGCGGCCGGAGCCGCGGGCGGCGCCGTGAACTCGGGCGCGGCCGGGGCCGGAGCCGCGGGACGCGGAGCCGGCTTCGGGCCGGGCGTCGGACGCTGACCGGCGGCCGGGGTCACCGGGGCGTCGGCAGCGGGCTTCTCCGCGGCGGCAGGCTTGGGAGCCGGCGGGCGCGGAGCAGCAGGCTTTGCGGCCTGCGCCGGAGACGGACGGGCCGGCGAGGGCTTCGCGGGCGCGGCCTTGCGGGCGGCGGGCTTGCCGCCGCCACTGCCCTGCTGGAGGGCGTCAGTCAGCTTGCGTACTACAGGCGCCTCGATCGTCGAGGACGCCGAACGGACAAATTCACCGAGTTCTTGGAGCTTGGCCATGACGACCTTGCTCTCCACCCCGAACTCCTTGGCGAGTTCGTATACCCGGACCTTAGCCACTTCGCTCCTTTTAGGTCCGGGTTACGCCGGACCGTCGCTACTTCATGGGCGTACTCATCGCGTGCTCATCGAGTGCTCATCGCAATCTCGACCTACTTCCAACTCGCGGGGGTACCAGGACCGCACGGGGTCCCGTACGGCACGTTCTACGGTGTTACCTGCTCGACGCGGTGGCGCAGGGCCTCCGTATCGAACGGTCCAGGGGCTTTGAACGCCCGCTGGAACGCCCGGCGGCGGACCGCCAGGTCGAGACAGACCAGGGCGGGATGCACATACGCACCCCGGCCGGGCAGCGTACCGCGCTGATCGGGGACACATTCACCCTCGATCACCACGATGCGCAGCAGATCGCTCTTGGCCGTTCGCTCCCGGCACCCCACACACGTGCGCTCTGGGCATGCACGGGCATGCGTCCGGCCAGACACGCTTAAGTCTACCTCCCCGCACCGACCTCACCCCTTTGGGGCAAAAATCGAACGGTTGTTGTCGTGATCTTTGTGGTGGCTACTCCGCCGGCTGCTGCTCGGTGTCCGGACGGATGTCGATCCGCCAGCCGGTGAGCCGTGCGGCGAGGCGGGCGTTCTGGCCCTCCTTGCCGATGGCGAGCGACAGCTGGTAGTCCGGCACGATCACCCGCGCGGAGCGGGCGGCCATGTCCACGACCTCGACCTTGGACACGCGCGCCGGGGACAGGGCGTTGGCCACCATGTCCGCCGGGTCGTCGGACCAGTCGACGATGTCGATCTTCTCGCCGTTGAGCTCGGCCATGACATTGCGCACACGGCCACCCATCGGGCCGATGCAGGCGCCCTTGGCGTTCAGGCCGGAGCGGGTCGAGCGGACCGCGATCTTCGTGCGGTGCCCGGCCTCGCGCGCGATGGCACAGATCTCGACGGAGCCGTCGGCGATCTCGGGGACCTCGAGCGCGAACAGCTTCTTCACCAGGTTCGGGTGCGTGCGCGACAGGGTCACGGATGGACCGCGCACACCCTTCGCGACGCGCACCACGTACGAGCGAAGGCGCAGGCCGTGCTGGTAGTCCTCACCCGGGACCTGCTCCTGCACCGGCAGGATGGCCTCGAGCTTGCCGATGTCGACGAGCACGTTCTTCGGGTCGCGGCCCTGCTGGACCACGCCCGTCACGATGTCGCCCTCGCGGCCGGCGTACTCGCCGAGCGTCGCGTCGTCCTCGGCGTCGCGCAGCCGCTGCAGGATGACCTGCTTCGCGGTCGTCGCGGCGATGCGGCCGAAGTCGGACGGGGTGTCGTCGAACTCCCGGGCCTCCTGGCCCTCTTCGAGGTCCGCCGGGTCCTCCTTCGCCCACACCGTCACATGTCCGCTCTCACGGTCGAGGCGCACGCGCGCGTGGCGACGGCTTCCCTCGGTGCGGTGGTAGGCGATGAGGAGGGCCGACTCGATCGCTTCGACCAGCAGGGAGAAGGAGATCTCCTTCTCTCGCACCAGACCCCGCAGGGCACTCATGTCGATGTCCACGGCTACGCCTCCTCTGCATTCTCTTCGTTCTTGTTCTTACGGTTGAACTCGACCTGGACGCGCGCCTTGGCGATGTCGTCGAAGGTGAGCCTGCGGGCGGTGGGCTTGCGCCCCTTCACGCCGGGCACCTCGAGGTCCAGGCCCTCGTCGTCGACCTTCAGGATCCGCGCGACGAGCTCGGTGTCGGCGCCGTCGGCCAGCTGGAACTTCACCAGGCGGTCGACCGCGCGCATGTAGTGCCGGTGCTCCGTCAGCGGCCGCTCGGCGCCGGGGGTGCCCACCTCGAGGTCGTACTCGCCCTCGCCCATGGCGTCCGTCTCGTCGAGCTTCGCCGAGAGCGCGCGGCTCACATCGGCGACCTGGTCCAGATCGGCTCCGGAATCGGAGTCGACGACGACTCGCAGCACTCGCTTACGCCCGACCGATGCCACTTCGATCTCTTCGAGATCGAGGCCCTGAGAGCTCACGAGCGGTTCCAGTAGTGACCGCAGCCTCTCGCTCTGGGTGGTGCTCATCCGGGTGACTCCTCGGCCGCGTGTGCTGTTGTGGTCTCGTCGTGTGTCAGGTCAAAGGGTATCCGGTCCAGGGGGGTGTTGCCGTCCACCCGACGTGGGCCGAAGGTACGGTGATCACCGGGCCTGCCGCCCGCCGCTCCTGCTGAATCCTTCCTGCCATCCTTCCTGCCGAGGACGTCTGCCGTGCCGTTGACCAATGGGGCCCCCGCGGGGCCGCGTAGAAGGAGCCTGCTGGCCTCGGTGGGCGGGGCCGCGCTCCTGACGGGCTGTTCCGACGGCGAGGACCCCGCTTCGGACAGTGCCAGGGGCGCGCGCAGCGTGTCCGCCGCGCAGCGGATCAAGGCGCGCGCGGCCCGCGACAGCGGCGACCTGCTCGACCGTTACGAGGCCGCGCTCGCGGCCCATCCCGCCCTGGCCGCACGGCTCGGGCCGTTGCGCGACGAGGTGGCCCGGCACGCGAAGAGCTTCGGTGCCGCGGCGCGCCCGGCCGCACCGGCCTCGGCCTCGCCGTCGCCGTCGCCGTCCGCCTCTCCGGCCTCCGAGAAGGACACCGTGCGGGCGCTGGCGACGGCCGAGCGGGAACTCGCCGACC
Source organism: Streptomyces sp. CB01635 (assembly GCF_002803065.1). Classification (GTDB taxonomy): domain Bacteria; phylum Actinomycetota; class Actinomycetes; order Streptomycetales; family Streptomycetaceae; genus Streptomyces. Next base: position 210,767 of record NZ_NNBL01000007.1, on the reverse strand, counting down.
GTCGTGCGGCCGCCCTGGTCGACGCCCCCGCCGAACTGGCGCGCCTGCTCGCCTCGGTGGCCGCCGCGGGCGCCGGACACGCGTATCTGCTGACGAAGGACTGACATGGCCGACAAGGGCGACAAGGGCGACAAGCAGCTTCTCTCCGCGGTCCAGGCGGCACTGGCCGCCGAGCACGCGGCTGTTTACGGGTACGGCGTCGTCGGCGGCCGGATCAGCGAGAGCCGCAGGCCCGAGGCGCGCACCGCGTACGACTCCCACCGGGCGCGCCGTGACGACCTGCGGCGCACGGTCCGCGACCTCGGCGGCGAGCCCGAGCCCTCGGCAGGTGCCTACGCGCTGCCCTTCCCCGTGCCGGACTCGGCGGCGGCGGCGCGGCTCGCGGCGGACATCGAGGACCGCGTCGCCGGCGTCTACTCGGACCTGGTGCGGGCCTCCGAGGGCGCGCGGCGCAGGGGCGCGGCGGACGCGCTGCGGGAGGCGGCGGTGCGCGCGGTGCGGTGGCGGGGCGGCAGCGTAGCCTTCCCTGGTCTCGCCGAGCGGGCCGCGGCGCCCCAAGCGTCCGCGACACCGCAGGCGTAGCCGCCACGGTCACACGTACCGTCCGCCGTCACGGGGACGGTCACGGGGAAGGGAGTTGCTCGCACATGTCTTTCGAACCGCCGAAGCGGCTGGTCAACGCGCTCGGCGAGGTGCGGGACGACGGGGCGTCCGCGTGGCTGGCGAGGGTGCCGGAGATTCTTCAGGAGGCCGTGGAACGGCTCGAGTTGACGGTCGAGCGGGTGCATGTGCCGGGTGGGCGCAGCAGTCTCGTCGTCCTGGTGCGGCGGGCCGACGGAACGCCCGCCGTCCTCAAACTGGCGCCGGAGCGCTTCCGCCCGGAGGCCGAGCACGCGGCTCTCACGCACTGGAACGGGTTGGGGGCGGTGCAACTCCTCGGCGACGGCGGTGACCTGCTCCTGGAAAGGCTGCACCCCGAGGTGTCGGTGCGCTCGCTGCCCGAGGCGAAGGCGCTCCTTGAGGCGGCCGGCACGCTGCGCAGGCTGTGGGTGGAACCTCCGTCGTGGCGTTCCTGCGAGACGGTCGCCGACCGGACGGGCCGTCAGGCCGCGGCGATGCGCGCCACCGCCGCCGCGGAGCCGGATGTCGTGCCCCTGGTGGACGCGGCCCTCACGGCGCGGGACGAACTGCTCGTGGCGCCGCCTGAACTACGGCTGCTGCACGGGACGTTCCGGCAGAGCAAGGTGCTGGCCGGGGAGCGGACGCCGTGGCTCGCGGTCGGTCCCGACCCGGTGGTCGGCGAGTGCGCCTTCGACCTCGCGCGGCTCGTCAGGGACCGGGTGGAGGACCTGATCGCGTCGCCGTCCGGTGCGGCGACGACGCGGCGGCGCGTGAAGCGGCTCGCGGAGTCCCTCGATGTGGACCAGGAGCGGCTGCGCGGGTGGACGCTGTTCCGGGCGGTGGAGTCCGGTGTACGGGCACTGCGCGTGGGGCGTGGGCGGGATGCGGAGTTGTTGCTGGAGTTTGCGGGCTGGCTCTGACGGTGGTCGCGTGCGGGCCGTCGGTGGCTGGTCGCGCAGTTCCCCGCGCCCCTTCGGGGGACGACTGAGGGCCGGGACAGAACGTCCCGGCCCTCAGTGCTTGCGGATCAGGCCGTGAGGCGGGCGACGGCCTCCTCGACCGTTACTTCCTCGCGCTCGCCCGTCTTGCGGTCCTTCAGTTCCACGATGCCCTCGGCCGAGCGGCGGCCGGCGACGAGGATCTGCGGGACGCCGATGAGCTCGGCGTCGGTGAACTTCACGCCCGGCGAGACACCGGCGCGGTCGTCGACCAGGACGCGGACGCCGGCGGCGCCCAGCTTCTGGGAGACGTCGAGCGCCAGCTCCGTCTGGAGGGCCTTGCCGGCGGCGACCACGTGGACGTCGGCCGGGGCGATCTCCTTGGGCCAGCACAGGCCCTTGTCGTCCGCGGTCTGCTCGGCGAGGGCGGCCACGGCGCGGGAGACGCCGATGCCGTACGAGCCCATGGTCACGCGGACCGGCTTGCCCTGGTTGCCGAGGACGTCGAGCTGGAAGGCGTCGGCGTACTTGCGGCCGAGCTGGAAGATGTGGCCGATCTCGATGGCGCGGTCGAGGCGCAGACCGGTGCCGCACTTGGGGCAGGGGTCGCCCGCCTCCACCACGACGACGTCGAGGTAGTCGTCGACCTCGAAGTCGCGGCCCGCGACGACGTTCTTCGCGTGCTTGCCCGGCTTGTTGGCGCCGGTGATCCAGGCCGTGCCGGCGGCGATGCGCGGGTCGGCGATGTAGCGGACCTTCGCCAGGCCCTGCGGGCCGACGTAACCGCGTACGAGGTCGTCGCGGCCCTCGAAGTCCTCGGCCGTGACGAGCTCGACGACGGCCGGGGAGAGGTGCTCGCCGAGCTTGCCGAGGTCCACCTCGCGGTTGCCGGGCACGCCCACGGCGACGATCTCGCCGTCGACCTTGACCAGGAGGTTTTTCAGGGTGGCCGACGCCTGGACGCCGAGGTGGGCGGCGAGGGTCTCGATGGTCGGGGTGTCGGGGGTGTCGAGCTCCTCCACGGCCGGGTGCTCGGCGCTCGCGGGGGCCGGGGCGGCGAAGGTGACGGCCTCGGTGTTGGCGGCGTAGTCGCAGGCCGGGCAGTCGACGAAGGTGTCCTCGCCGGCCGGGGCCGGGGCGAGGAACTCCTCGGAGGCCGAGCCGCCCATCGCGCCGGACACGGCGGAGACGATGCGGTGGTCCAGGCCGAGGCGCTCGAAGATCTTGATGTACGCCTCGCGGTGCAGGGCGTACGACTCGGCCAGGCCCTCGTCGGTGGTGTCGAAGGAGTACGAGTCCTTCATGAGGAACTCGCGGCCGCGCAGGATGCCGGCGCGCGGGCGGGCCTCGTCGCGGTACTTCGCCTGGATCTGGTAGAGGATCACGGGCAGGTCCTTGTAGGACGAGCACTGGTCCTTGACCAGCTGCGTGAAGATCTCCTCGTGGGTCGGGCCGAGGAGGTACTCCGCGCCCTTGCGGTCCTTGAGGCGGAACAGCTCGGGGCCGTACTCCTCCCAGCGGCCCGTCGCCTCGTAGGGCTCCTTGGGCAGCAGGGCCGGGAGCAGGACCTCCTGACCGCCCATGTCGTCCATCTCCTCACGGACCACGCGGGCGACGTTCTCGAGGACCTTCTTGCCCAGCGGCAGCCAGGACCAGATACCGGCGGCCGTGCGGCGCACGTACCCGGCCCGGACGAGCAGCTTGTGGTTGAGCGTCTCGGCGTCGGCCGGGTCGTCACGCAGTGTCTTGACCATCAACTTGGACATGCGCTGGACCTGGGCCATGATTTTGACTCCTGCTGCGAAAGATAGGGATGTGCAGGAGGTTAGCCGGGTCCGTCCCGCGCCCGGAAATCGGCTGCCTTCAGCGACGCAGCGGGAGCGGTGCACCCATGACCGCGTAGGGCCGGGGAGCGCTGGGGAAGAGCACCTGCCGGGCGAGGTCCTCGTAGCCGAGGGAGTGGTACAGGCCGCGGGCCGGGCTGTCGAAGTCGATGGCCGAGAGGATCGACTTGGGCTCGTCGGCGCTGTCCGTGATGGTCGTGATGAGGGACCGGCCGATCCCGCGGTTCTGGTAGCGGGGGTGGACGTGCAGCTCGGTGATCACGAAGGAGTCGTCGAGCCACCGGTCCAGCGCGCGCGTGCGCAGATAGGGCTCCACCACGGTGGACCACCAGTGGGCGCGGTCGTTCGGCATGCCGTAGACGAAGCCGACGAGTCGGCCGCCCTCGGTGTGCGCGCCGAGGGCGCGCGCTCCGGGGTAGGTGAGGTGCCGCAGCACGATCTGGCGGCGCACGGCGATCTCGTCGTCGCTCAGGCCGAAGGCGTACGCCTGCACGGCCAGTGCCTCGTCCACGTGTTCCGCGAGGTCGAGAGGCCCGATGGTGACGCCGTCGTCCTGGGTCATGACGGGGAGACTACAGGGCCGTCCGGCGGCGCTCAGCTGATCAAACAGGCAGCCGGGGAACGCTGTCGAGCAGCCGCCGCGTGTAGGGGTGTTCGGGCGATCCGAGCACGTCACGGGTCTGGCCCTGCTCGACGACGCGTCCGCGTTCGAGTACGGCGGTCCGCTCGCACAGGGCGGCCACCACGGACAGGTCGTGGGAGACCATGACGATGGTCAGGCCCCGCTCCCGCTTGAGCTCGCCGAGCAGGTCGACGACCTTGACGCGGGTGGTGACGTCGAGCGCGCTGACGGGTTCGTCGGCGAGCAGGACGCGCGGGTCGCACACGGTGGCCCTGGCGATGGCGATGCGCTGGCGCTGCCCGCCGGAGAACTCGTGCGGGTAGCGCGACGCCGCGTCCGCCGGGAGCCCGACCTGTTCGAGGGCCTCGGCGACCTTCGCGTGCGCGGCGGCGCCGGTGGCCACGCCGAGCGAGCGCAGCGGCTCCGCGACGATGCGGCTGACGCGCTGGCGCGGGTCGAGGGAGGCGTACGGGTCCTGGAAGACGCACTGCACGGAGCGGCGGAAGCGCCGCATCTGCGCACGGTCGCCGAGCCGCAGCGGGTCCCCGTCGAAGCGGACGGTTCCGGTGGTGGGGCGGGCGAGGCCGAGGAGCAGCCGGAGCAGGGTCGTCTTGCCGGCCCCGGACTCGCCGACGAGCGCGAGGCTGTGGCCCGCGTCGACGGTGAGGGAGACGTCCTCGACGACGGGCGCCGCGGCCCCCCGGTAGGTGTGTCCGACCGAGTCGAGTTCGAGTACGGCGGTCATCGGGGCTCTCCCAGGTCCAGGGCGGATTCGAGCTTCCGCGCGCTGTCGACGAGCGCCTTCGTGTACGCCTGCCGGGGCGCGCGCACCAGGTCGCGTACCGTCCCGTCCTCGACGGCACGCCCGTCCTTCATCACGAGGACGCGGTCGGTGACGCGTGAGACGACGGCCAGGTCATGGCTGACGAAGAGGACGGCCATCTGGCGCTCGCCGACGAGGGTGTCGAGGAGTACGAGCATCTCGGACTGCACGGTGACGTCGAGCGCGGTGGTCGGCTCGTCGGCGATGAGCAGGTCGGGCTCGCAGGCGAGCGCCATGGCGAGGGCCACGCGCTGGCGCTGGCCGCCGGAGATCTCGTGCGGGAACGCGCGGGCGATGCGCCCGGGTTCGGGCAGCCTGACCTGTTCGAGGGCTTCGGCGACGGCCTTGTGGAGCGCGTCGCCCTTGAGGCCGCGGCGGCGGCGCAGCGGTTCGGCGAGCTGTCTGCCCACGCGCATCAGCGGGTCGAGCGCGGTCAGCGGCTCCTGGAAGACGATCGCGGCGGCGCTGCCGCGGACGCCCACGAGCCGCTTCTCGCTCGCCCCGACGATCTGGGTGCCGTCGAGTTCGACGCTGCCCGTGGCGGTCATCCCGTCGGGGAGCAGGCCGAGCACGGCGAGGGTGGTGAGTGACTTGCCGGACCCGGACTCGCCGATGAGGCCGAGCCGTTCGCCCCGGTCGACGGAGAAGCTGAGGCCGGAGACGAGCTCGCGGCCGTCGCTCGTGCGGATGGTGAGGTCGCGTACGTCGAGCAGGCTCATGCCGCCGTCCTCCTGCGCCGGGCCGGGTCGAGGGTGTCGCGCAGGCCGTCGGCGACGAGGTTGACGCCGATGACGAGGAGGACGAGGAGGATGCCGGGCGCGAGCGCCCCCGCCGGCGCGGTCGTGAACGTCGCCTGGGCCTCCTGGAGCATGCGTCCCCACGAGGCGTTGGGCGGCGGGGCGCCGAGGCCGAGGTAGGACAGGCTCGCCTCGGCGAGGACGGCGAGGCCGAACTGGAGCGCCAGGTTGACCACGAGCGTCGGCCAGATGTTGGGCAGCACGTGCGCGCCGACGATCCGCGGCCAGGAGGTGCCGGAGGTGCGGGACGCGGTGATGTAGTCCTGCGCAAGGACGCGTTTGGCGAGGATCCGGGTCAGCCGCGCCACGATCGCGCTCTGCGCGATTCCGATCGCGAGGACGGCCGAGGTGAGGGTCGCCGAGCGGGCGGAGACGATCAGCATGGCGAGCAGCAGCGTGGGGAACGCGATGAGGATGTCGAGCAGGGCCGAGACGGTGTCGTCGAACCAGCCCTGCGCGAACGCGGCTATGAGGCCGAGCGTGATGCCGACGACGGCGGCGATCACGACGGAGCCGAGCCCGGCCGCGATCGCGATCCTGGATCCGGCCATGAGCTGCGTCAGCAGGTCGCGGCCGAGTTTGTCGGTGCCTATCAGGTGTCCGTCGCCGGGTCCGGCGAGCCGTCCGCCGGAGGTGTCCGAGGGGTCGTACGGCAGCCAGAACAGGGAGACGAGCGCGACGAGGGCGATGAGTCCGGCGAGGACGCCCCCCGTCCACAGGGTCGCGGAACGCTTCATCGTGCGCCTCCCGAGAGCCGGTGGCGCAGCCGTGGGTCGACGATCCGCTGCACGAGGTCGGCGGCGAAGCCGATGAGCAGCACCGCGAGGGTGGAGACGAACAGGACGCCCTGGATGACGGGGTAGTCGTGCTGGGCAATGCCGGTGGCGAGCAGGGAGCCGAGCCCCGGCAGCGCGTACACGGACTCGACGACGACGGCGCCGAGCAGGGTCGACGCGAGTTCGATGCCGAGGATCGAGATGACCGGCACGGAGGCGTTGCGCAGTCCGTGCCGCCACATGGCCTGTCCGAAGGAGGAGCCGAGGGCGCGCGAGGTGCGCAGGTAGTCACTGTCGAGGACGTCGAGCGTCGCCGATCTGACGTAGCGGATCAGGGACGCCGACATGACCAGGGCGATGGTGACGACGGGCAGTACGAGGGAGCGGATCGCCTGCGCGGGGTCGGACCAGCCGTCCTGCGGGAAGCCGCCGGACGGCAGCCAGCCCGCGTTCAGCGCGAACACGGCGACGAGGATCATGCCGAGCCAGAACACCGGGACGGCGATGCCCAGTTGCGACACTCCGCTGAGCAGGGCGCCGTACCAGGTCCGGCGCTTGTACGCGGCGACGAAGCCGGCCGGGACCGCGATCAGTACGGCGAGCACGAACGCGGACAGGGTCAGCGGCACGGTGACGCTCAGGCGCTGGGTGACCTCGGGTCCGACGGGGAGCGAGCTGACGAAGGACGTGCCGAGGTCGCCGGTCGCGAGCTGCCCTACCCAGTGGGTGAACTGCTCGGGCAGCGGTTTGTCGGAGCCTATGGAGTGCCGCGCCGCCGCGATCTGCTCCGGCGAGGCGCCCACGGAGGTGAGCGCGTTCGCCGGGTCGCCGGGCAGCATCCTCAGAAGTACGAACAGCACGACGCTCGCGAGGACAAGGGAGACGACCAGGAAGGCGAGGCGGCGCAGGAGATAGCCGGTCATCAGCCCTTCTTTATGTCGTACGCGAAGAACTGCGAGTTCAGGCCGTTGACCGGGTAGCCGGACAGCTTGCTGCTCGCCACGACGATCTGCGGGTACAGGTACAGCCAGTCGCTGGCGGCGTCCTCGGCGGTCTTGCGGTTGACCTTCTTGAGGAGGTCGGTCTGCGCCCCCGTCGACGATGCCTTCTCGGCGTCCTCGACCCACCTGGTGACCTGCTTGTTGTCGTAGCCCCAGTAGAAGTCGGGGTTGCCGTACCAGACGAGGTCGCGGTCGTTCACGTGCTCCTGGAGCGTGGCCGAGAAGTCGTGGTTCTTGTAGACCTTCGTGTACCACTCGTCGGGCGTGATCGTGTTGATCTTGACGGTGATGCCGACCTTGGCGAGCTGCGACTTGATGAAGGTGGCGGCCGTCGGGTGCGGGTCGTAGTTCGGGGTGTCCAGCGTGAAGCTGAAGCCCTTCGCGTAACCGGCTTCCTTCAGCAACTTCCTGGCCTCGGTCGGGTCGTACGCGTTGACCTTGGTCAGGTCCTCGTACCAGGGGTCGGTGGGCGGCACCATCGACCCGATCTCCTTGCCGTAGCCGCCCCAGACGGACTCGAGGAGCTTCTTGTCGTCGATTGCGGACGAGACGGCCTTGCGGACCCTGACGTCCGTGAAGGGCTTGGCCTTGTCGTTGAAGGCGAGGAGGAGCTTGGTCGTCGAGTCGCCGTCGTTGACCTTGTAGTTCTGGTTGGACTTGAACTGGTCGAGGGCGTCGGGCGACTGCTCGCTGGTGACGACGTCGACGGCGTTCGTCATGAGCGCGTTGTTCAGCGCGGTCGCGTCCTTGTAGTAGTGGAGGACGACCTGCTTGTTCGTGGCGGCGGTGCCCCAGTAGCCGGGGAACCGGTCGAGGCTGAGCGCCGAGCCGCGCGTCCACTTGCCCAGCTTGTACGGGCCCGTGCCGTCCTCGGTCGTCTTCAGGTTCTTCGCCTGGTCGTTGATGATCCAGACGTAGGACAGGTTGTAGACGAAGGAGATCGACTTCTGCTTCAGCGTGACCTGCACGGTCTTCGCGTCGGGGGTGTCGACCGACTTGATGACCTCGAGATTGCTCTTGCGCGCGGACTGCGAGTCCGGCGCGATCACCTTCTCCAGGCTGTACTTGACGTCCTTGCTGGTCAGCGCCTTGCCACTGTGGAACTTCACGCCGTCGCGCAGGGTGAACGTGTAGGTGAGTCCGTCGCCGGAGACCTTGTAGTCCTTGGCGAGGAGGTTCTCGACCTTGCCGTCGTCGGTGAGCTTGAACAGGCCCTCGTAGACATTGCCGTTGAGCGCCTCGGTGACGCCCTGGCCGCCGCCCCCGGTGTTGTCCAGGTTCTGCGGCTCGTACAGGGAGCCGATGTTGACCGTGGCGTTCTTGTCGTACGCGCCACTGCCGCCGCTGCTGTTGTTGTCGCCGGAGCCACCGCACGCGGCGAGGGTCACGGCGAGGGCGACGGTGAGCACACCGGCGGACAGGGACTTCTTGGGGAGGTTCATGGGGCTGCCTTCGTGCGGGCGCGGGAGGGGCGCGCGAGAGATCAGTGCTGGTCGGCGAAGCCGTCGCGGAAGACGGGGAGCTTCTCGCCCGCTTCCACGGGGAGATGGAAGCGGTTCTGCCGCGGCGGCATCGGACAGTTGTACTGATCGGAGAAGCCGCACGGCGGGACGAACGCGCGGTTGAAGTCGAGCCGCACCCGCCCCTCTCCCGTGTGCTCGACGAAGAGGAACCGGCCCGCGCCGTAGGTGACCGTCCCGTTGGTCGGGTCGCCGAAGACGAGCAGCAGCGTGCCGTCGTCGTCGAAGGCGCTGAGCGTGTAGTCGGTGCCGTCGACGGTGAGCGCGATGTCGCCGGGGACGGCGAGATCACGGGTGCCGCCGTTGTCCCGGATGTGCTCGAAGGCGACGCGGCGGGCGTCCTCGACGGGGGTGTACGTGGCGTCCAGGACCCAGGCCGGGTCGAACGGGAAGGCGTCGGTGCGCTCGAAGTCCCGGATCGCGGGGGACTCGGCGTCCCAGAAGCGCAGCGCGTACTCGGGCTCGCCGGTCGCCAGGTCGGTGCGCTCGACGGTCGTGACGGTCACACCGTCGCGCTGTCCGGCGCGGGCCGCCGTGAGGTCCGGGCGCTCGCCCGCGGGCAGCCAGCGGGTCTCGACGAGAGCAAGGTTCCCGGTGGCGCCGGTGACGGAGCGGTGCCGCTCGGCGCGCCACTCCTCCCAGGCCTGGGAGGGGTCACTGGCACGGTCGGGCATGGCGGCACTCATTCGCGTAGAAACTCATCAGCGTCCACACCGGTGCGCAGGGAAGCTGGTCACACTGGGTGAAGCTTGAACCAAAGGAGCTTCTTTATCTTCCATAAGGGGCGCTAATGTCAAACGGCGCCAAATATGTGAGACACGTGCCACCGGGAGCGCGTGAGCGCCTCAGAACAGGACGCTCATGAAGGCGCCGACTTCCTCGAATCCGACCCGGCGGTACGCGGCCCGCGCCGGGGTGTTGAAGTCGTTCACGTACAGGCTGACCAGCGGCGCGAAATCCGCGAGCGCATAGCGCAGGACCGCCGCCATGCCAGGGGCGGCGAGGCCGCGGCCGCGGTGTTCGGGGGCGATCCACACGCCCTGGATCTGGCAGGCCCGCGTCGTCGCGGCGCCGATCTCGGCCTTGAAGATCACCTTGCCGTGCTCGTCGAGCCGGGCGAACGAACGCCCGCTTCCGACCAGCTCGGCCACCCGCGCCTGATACAGCAGGCCCCCGTCACCGGCCAGCGGCGAGACACCGACCTCCTCCGTGAACATCGCCACGCACGCCGGCATGATCGTCTCCATCTCGTCCTTGCGGACGTGGCGGACGTACGGATCCGGGGCGATGCCGTCGGGGAGCCGGTCCGCGACCATGAGGGGCTGCTGGGCGCGTACGTCCCTGGCCGGGCCCCAGTTCGGTTCGAGCAGCCGCCACAGCTGGGCGGTGGGCTCGGCGGGGCCGACGATGGAGGAGCAGCGGCGCCCGGCCCGGCGGGCCCGGTCGGCGAACCCGCGCACGGCCCTCGGGGTGGCGCAGATCGGGACCAGGTTCGCGCCCGCGTAGCAGAGGGATTCGAGCATCCCGTCCTCGTACCAGCCCCACATCTCGCCACCCAGACGCCACGGGTCGAGGCCCGCGGCCTGGACGCGGGACGCCACGAAGGCATTGGCAACCGGCTCGCGGTCGAGCACGGCGAGCGCGGCGTCGAGGTCACTCGGTTCGAGGACCCGGGTGGTGGTCTGAGTCAACACGTGCGGGGGCCTCACCATACGGTCTGCTGATCTCCGCACCTTACCTGTCGGAATTGTGCGGCGCCTCTGCCTCTGCGGCAGCGGCTGTTTGGGGGGCCTGCCTGCGGCGGCCCTGCGCCTTCTCGTCTGCCGGGTCGCCGTTGTCGTGCGGGTGCGGGGCGGTGTGTGGTTGCTCGCGCAGTTCCCCGCGTCCCTGAGATGACTGGCTTCGCCAGGGCATCTCATCGATGAGGCAGCGGCGCAGCCGTGTACCGAAGGGGCGCGGGGCCGTGTCCATCAGCGGCTCCGCCGCGGAGCGCGACCGGCCACGACGGCGCCGCACCCACACAACGACAAGGCCCGTCGTCCCCGAAGGGACGACGGGCCTCAAGGCGTGACATGGGTCACCCGGCGACAGCGACCGTGGGCTCGCCGGAGGCGACGCCGTCCAGTTCCATCTGCTCGGCGATCTTCAGCGCCTCTTCGATGAGGGTCTCGACGATCTTCGACTCGGGGACGGTCTTGATGACCTCGCCCTTCACGAAGATCTGGCCCTTGCCGTTGCCGGAGGCGACGCCGAGGTCGGCCTCGCGGGCCTCGCCCGGTCCGTTCACCACGCAGCCCATGACGGCGACGCGCAGCGGGACCTCCATGCCGTCGAGGCCCGCGGTGACCTCTTCGGCGAGCTTGTAGACGTCGACCTGGGCGCGGCCGCAGGACGGGCAGGAGACGATCTCCAGGCGGCGCGGCTTGAGGTTGAGCGACTCCAGGATCTGGTTGCCCACCTTGATCTCCTCGACCGGCGGGGCCGAGAGGGAGACGCGGATGGTGTCGCCGATGCCCTCGGAGAGCAGCGCGCCGAACGCGACGGCGGACTTGATGGTGCCCTGGAAGGCCGGGCCCGCCTCGGTGACGCCGAGGTGCAGCGGGTAGTCGCACTGGGCGGCGAGCTGGCGGTAGGCGTTCACCATCACGACCGGGTCGTTGTGCTTGACCGAGATCTTGATGTCGCGGAAGCCGTGCTCCTCGAAGAGGGACGCCTCCCACAGGGCGGACTCGACGAGCGCCTCGGGGGTGGCCTTGCCGTACTTCTTCAGGAGCCGGGCGTCCAGGGAACCGGCGTTCACGCCGATGCGGATCGGGGTGCCGTGGTCCTTGGCCGCCTGCGCGATCTCCTTGACCTTGTCGTCGAACTGCTTGATGTTGCCCGGGTTCACCCGGACCGCGGCGCAGCCCGCCTCGATGGCGGCGAAGACGTACTTCGGCTGGAAGTGGATGTCCGCGATGACGGGGATCTGCGACTTCCTCGCGATGGTCGCGAGCGCGTCGGCGTCGTCCTGCGTGGGGCACGCCACCCGCACGATCTGGCAGCCGGACGCAGTGAGCTCGGCGATCTGCTGCAGCGTGGCGCCGATGTCGGACGTACGGGTCGTCGTCATGGACTGCACCGACACCGGTGCGTCTCCGCCGACCGCCACGGTGCCGACCTGGATCTGCCGGCTCCTGCGGCGCTCGGCGAGCTTGGTCGGAACGGACGGCATGCCGAGAGAAATCGCAGTCATCTGCTGTGCAACCCCAAGGTGTGGAATCGAGACCCGAGAAGAAGACACGGATCGGGGTCCCGTGGTGAGCGGGCTCCAGGCTTCGAGATTACGGCACCGCCCCGGCGCCGAGCACATCACGTCCGGAAGTCCACCCAAAGGTAGGCGGCCGGGCACAGAGCATGCCTGGCCGCCATGAACTATGGGTAACTACGAGATTTTGACCGGGTTGACGACGTCCGCGATCAGTACGAGGACGGTGAAGCAGACGAAGATTCCGGCCACGACATAGGCGACCGGCATCAGCTTCGCCACATCGAACGGGCCGGGGTCGGGCCGCTTGAAGACCTTCGCCACATTGCGTCGCAGCGACTCCCACAGGGCGCCGGCGATGTGCCCGCCGTCCAAGGGCAGCAGCGGCAGCATGTTGAAGAGGAACAGCGACAGGTTGAACCCCGCGACGAGCATCAGGGCCATACCGAGCTGCTGGGTCGCCGGGATGTCCAGGTTGAAGATCTCCCCGCCGACGCGGGCCGCGCCGACCACACCCATCGGCGAGTCCGGCTCACGCGGGCCGTCCCCGAAGGCGGCGTCCCACAGGGCCGGGATCTTGCCGGGCAGGGCGGCGAGCGAGTTCACGGCGTCGCCGACCCGGTCTCCCATCCAGGTCACGGAGTCGCCGAAGTCCTGGCGCACGACACCGGTCGAGGCGCTGAAGCCGAGGAATCCGGCGTTGATGTACTCGCCCTGGACGATCTGGCCGCTGCCGTCCTTCTTCGCCACCTGGTTGGTGGCGATCTTGGCATGCAGGACCTTCTCCTGGCCGTCGCGCCGGACGACGATGTCGACCGTCCTGCCGGGGTTGGCGCGGATCTCGTCGGAGAGGGTGTTCCACTTGTCGGTCTTCACGCCGTTGAACGAGACGATCTTGTCCTTGGCCCGCAGTCCGGCCGCGGCGGCCGGGGAGGCGGGGTCGGACTTCTTGCACGTGTCGCGGTTCTCACTCTGCTTGACCACGCACTGCTGGACCGAGCTGACCGTGGTGGTCTGCTGCGTGATGCCGAAGCCCATCAGGACGGTGAAGAACAGGCCGACCGCGAGGATCAGGTTCATGAAGGGGCCCGCGAACATCACGATGACCCTCTTCCACGGCTTGCGCGTGTAGAAGAGGCGCGTCTCGTCGCCGGGCTGGAGCTCCTCGAAGGCCGCCGCCCGGGCGTCCTCGACCATGCTGCGGAACGGGGAGGTGGAGCGGGACTGGATCTTCCCGTCCGGGCCGGGCGGGAACATGCCGATCATGCGGATGTAGCCGCCCAGCGGGATCGCCTTGACGCCGTACTCCGTGTCGCCCTTCTTGCGCGACCAGACGGTCGGGCCGAAGCCGACCATGTACTGCGGCACGCGGATCTTGAAGAGCTTCGCGGTCGAGAGATGCCCCAGCTCGTGCCAGGCGATCGAGACGAGCAGTCCGATCGCGAAGACGACTATGCCGAGGATCATCATCAGGGTCGTCATGCACGAGCCTCCGCGGTCGATGTCGCCTGTGCCGTCAGTTCACGGGTCCGGGCGCGTGCCCAGGTCTCCGCTTCGAGGACGTCCGCGACGGTCAGGGAAGTTCCCGCCGCCGCTGCCGAAGGCGCGCCGTGTTCCTCGACGACCTTCGTAACGGTGTCCATGATGCCGTTGAACGGCAGCGCGCCGTTCAGGAACGCGTCCACGCACTCCTCGTTTGCGGCATTGAACACTGCCGGGGCCGTCCCCGCGAGCTTGCCCACGTGCCGGGCGAGCCCGACCGAGGGGAAGGCCTCGGTGTCGAGGGGGAAGAACTCCCAGCTCGACGCCTTCGTCCAGTCGAACGCGGGCGCCGCGTCGGGGATCCGCTCGGGCCAGCCCAGGCCGATGGCGATGGGTCCGCGCATGTCGGGCGGCGTGGCCTGGGCGAGGGTGGAGCCGTCCGTGAACTCGACCATGGAGTGCACGTAGGACTGCGGGTGCACGACGACCTCGATCCGCTCGAACGGAATGTCGTAGAGGAGGTGCGCCTCGATCACCTCCAGGCCCTTGTTGACGAGAGTCGCGGAGTTGACGGTGATGACCGGGCCCATCGCCCAGGTCGGGTGCGCGAGCGCGTCCTCGGGTGTGACGTGTGCGAGGTCCGCCTTCGTCCGTCCCCGGAAGGGGCCGCCGGACGCGGTGACGACGAGCTTGCGGACGTCCGCGCGCTTGCCGGCCGCGAGGGCCTGGAAGAGCGCCGCGTGCTCGGAGTCGACCGGGATGATCTGGCCCGGCTTCGCGAGCGCCTTGACGAGGGGGCCGCCGACGATGAGCGACTCCTTGTTGGCGAGGGCGAGGGTGCGCCCGGCCTCCAAGGCAGCGAGCGTCGGGGCGAGGCCGATGGATCCGGTGATGCCGTTGAGCACCGTGTGGCAGGGGGAGGCGGCGAGCTGGGTGGCCGCGTCGGGTCCGGCAAGGATCTCGGGGAGCGGCTCGCCGTCGGCGTACTGTGCGCTCAGTGCCTCGCGCAGGGCGGGCACGACGTCCTCGCGGGCGACCGCGACGGTCCGTACGCGCAGCTGCCTGGCCTGTTCGGCCAGCAGGCCGACCCGGCCGCCGGCGGCCGACAGCGCCGTGACCGTGAAGCGGTCGGGGTTGCGCAGCACAAGGTCGATGGCCTGGGTGCCGATCGAGCCCGTGGAGCCGAGGATGACGACGTCCCGCGGGCCGTCCGTGCCGGCGGGATCGTAGACGAGGTGCGGGTCCGCGAGGGGGGATGCGCTGTCGCTCATACCCCCCATTGTGGCGTGGCCTCCGGGCGCCTCGGACAGCGCGTCCCCCGGCGGTTCGTCATCGCCTGCGCCGGCGGCGGCCCTTCGTTCAGGCGGACGGCCGCGGGGAGGACCCGGGCGGCTCCGCGTCGCGCGGTGCGTCCTCGTCGGGGGCGGCATCGAAGTCGCCTTCCTGTCTGCCCCCGGCGGTGTCCAGGGTGGGCGCGCTGAAGTGGAGACGGTCGGGGCGCCGGGCCGCGTCGAGGGCGTCGGAGGGCGGCGCGTCGGTAGTGGTGTCGAGGTTGAAGACGTAGCCGACCGACTCCTCCTTGATGGCGTCCATCATGGCCGTGAACAGGTCGAACCCCTCGCGTTCGTACTCGAAGATCGGCTCGCGGCCCAGGGTGTAGCGCAGGCCGATGCCGTCGCGGAGGTAGTCCATCTCGTAGAGGTGTTCGCGCCATTTGCGGTCGAGGACGGCGAGGACGACGAGGCGTTCCAGGTCGCGCAGGGCTTCGGCGCCGAGCTCGCTCTCGCGCTCCTCGTAGCGGGCGTGGATGTCCTCGGTGACGGCGTCGACGAGGAGGCCGGCGGTCAGCTCGGCGCGCCCGCCGGCCGCCTCGTCGAGCTCGTCGGCGGTGATGCCGCACGGGTAGAGCTCGTGGAAGGCGGCCCAGAGCACGTCGAGGTCCCACTCCTCCGGGTAGCCCTCGGCGGTCTCATTGGCGATGTACGCCCCGACGGTGTCGTCCATGAAGCGGAGTACCTGGGCGCGCATGTCCTCGCCCTCCAGGACGCGGCGGCGTTCGCGGTAGATGAGGGTGCGCTGCCGGTTGAGTACCTCGTCGAACTTGAGGACTTCCTTGCGGGTCTCGAAGTGCTGCTGCTCGACCTGGGACTGGGCGGAGGCGATGGCGCGGGTGACCATCTTGTTCTCGATGGGCACGGACTCGGGGAGGTTCGCCATGGCCATGACCCGGTCGACGGCCTGGGCGCGGAACAGGCGCATCAGGTCGTCCTCCAGGGACAGGTAGAAGCGGGACGCCCCGGGGTCGCCCTGGCGTCCCGAGCGGCCACGCAGCTGGTTGTCGATGCGCCGGGACTCGTGCCGTTCGGTGCCAAGGACGTAGAGCCCGCCGAGCTCCTTCACCTCGTCGTGCTCGGCGGCGGCGGACGCGGTGACGCGCTCCTCGACGGCGTGGCGCCGGTCGGAGTCGTCGTCCTCGGCGGGGCCGCGTTCTTCCAGTGCGGCGGCGGTCATCGCCTCGGGGTTGCCGCCGAGCATGATGTCGGTGCCGCGGCCCGCCATGTTCGTGGCGACGGTGACGGCGCCCTTGCGGCCCGCCTGGGCGACGATCTGGGCCTCGCGGCGGTGGTTCTTGGCGTTGAGGACCTCGTGCCGGATGCCGCGCCTGCGGAGCTGTTCGGACAGGAGCTCGGACTTCTCCACGGAGGTGGTGCCTACGAGGACGGGCTGCCCGGCGGCGTGCTTCTCGGCGATGTCCTCGACGATCGCGTCGAACTTGGCGCTCGCGGTGCGGTAGATCAGGTCGGGGTCGTCACGGCGGATCATCGGCCGGTTGGTGGGGATGGGCACGACGTGCAGCTTGTAGATCTGGTGGAACTCGGCGGCCTCGGTCATGGCGGTGCCGGTCATGCCGCCGAGCTTGGCGTAGAGGCGGAAGAAGTTCTGCAGGGTGATCGTGGCGAGCGTCTGGTTCTCGTCCTTGATGTCCACCCCTTCCTTGGCCTCGATGGCCTGGTGCAGGCCCTCGTTGTAGCGCCGGCCCGCGAGGATGCGGCCGGTGTGCTCGTCGACGATGAGGACCTCGCCGTCGATGACGACGTAGTCCTTGTCGTTCCTGAAGTGCTCCTTGGCCTTGAGCGCGTTGTTCAGGTGCCCGATGAGCGGGGTGTGGGCCGCCTCGTAGAAGTTCTCGATGCCGAGCTGGTCCTCCAGGTAGGAGACCCCACGGTCCAGGATCGCCACGGTCTGCTTCTTCAGGTCGTACTCGTAGTCGTACGTGGCCCGCAGCTCGGCGAGCCGGTCCTTGTCGGCCTGGGTGGTGAAGTGCTCGTCCTGGACCGGGACGCCCTTCATGTTCCGGACCAGTCCCGCGAAGACGCCGTACCAGTGGGTGGGCTGGTCGGCCGGGCCGGAGATGATCAGCGGTGTGCGGGCCTCGTCGATGAGGATCGAGTCCGCCTCGTCGACGATCGCGAAGTGGTGGCCGCGCTGCACCAGTTCGTCCTTCGACCACGCCATGTTGTCGCGCAGGTAGTCGAAGCCGAACTCGGTGTTGGTGCCGTACGTGATGTCGCAGGCGTAGGCGATGCGCCGGTCGGCCGGGTCCATGTCGGTCCTGACGACGCCGACGGTGAGGCCCATGAACCGGTAGGCCCGGCCCATCCAGGCGGCGTCGCGCTCGGCGAGGTAGTCGTTGACGGTGACGAGGTGGACGCCTTTGCCGGCCAGCGCGTTGAGGTAGACGGGCAGGGTCGCGGCCAGGGTCTTGCCCTCGCCGGTCTGCATCTCGGCGATGTTGCCGAGGTGGAGCGCGGCGCCGCCCATCAGCTGTACGTCGAAGTGGCGCATGCCGAGCGTGCGGCGCGCGGCCTCGCGGATCGCGGCGAAGGCCTCGGGCATGAGGTCGTCCAGGCTCTCACCTTCGGTGAGGCGCTGCCGGAACTCGGCGGTGAGGGCCTGGAGCTCGGCGTCGGTGAGCGCCAGGAAGTCCTCCTCGACGGAGTTGACCTGGTCGGCGATGCGCTGGAGCTTGTGCAGGATCCTGCCTTCGCCTGCGCGCATGATCCTGGAAGTGATGTGGTCGAACCCGGTACCCGGCACAGGAGCCTCCCCCCTGTACCCAATGTCCGCCTCGTTGCCCTTTGAGGCAAGGAGGCGGGCCCGTTCACTGCCCGGTCATGGACCGGATGTAGTGACTGAGGTTGGCGCTGAGGACGCCGCGCACGTAGAGGATCGCGCCGGCCATCCCGATGGGGAGCGAGAGCGCGAGGACGGCGAAGATCATCGGCCAGGGCTCCAGGACGCAGGTGTTGGAGATGCCGTCGTCGTAGCTCCTGCGGATCTCCTCGAAGAGGAGCCCGTCGTCGCAGCCGGCGCCGTGTTCGTCGCCGGACGCGAGGAGGAAGCCCGGCGGCAGCAGGAGCCGGGCCAGGACGTACAGCCACAGCAGCGCGGAGAGGACGAGCAGCCAGAAGCCGCGGGTGCGCATCTTCAGCGCGTTGTCGCGGAACCGTCGTTCCAGGTCGTTGCGGTACTTGCGCTCGTCGCGCATGACTGCCATCTCCCCCGGGGCCTGTGGGACTTGCGGTGAGCAAGATACCCGCGGGCCCCGGGGCGCGGTTCAGCGGATGGGGCGCCGGACGTTCTCCCGCTTCGAGGGGCCGGGGGTCGCGTCCGCGATCCACGCGCCGTCGCCGCTGGGGTCGATGACGCCCTCCTCCAGCCAGGTGTAGGAACCGCCGAGGACGCCCTTGGTGACCTTGCGGTCCAGTTCGTCGGTGTTGTGCCACAGGCGCCCGAAGAGTTCGTCGACGCGGACCCGGGACTGGCTGCAGAACACGTCGGCGAGCTGGTAGGCCTCGCGGCCGTGTTCGCCGGCGCCGCGCAGGTGCTCGGCCCGTACGCAGGCCGCGCTCATCGCGAAGAGTTCGGCGCCGATGTCGACGATCCGGCCGAGGAAGCCCTGCTTGGTCTCCATCTTTCCCTGCCAGCGGGACATGGCGTAGAAGGTGGAGCGGGCCAGCTTGCGCGCCGAGCGCTCCGCGAAGCGCAGATGGCCGGAGAGGTCGGCGTGGCCCGCGGGGTGGAACTCGCTGTAGGAGTTGGGGAGCTGGCCGGGTCCGGCGACGAGCTTCGGCAGCCAGCGCGCGTAGAAGCCGCCGGCCTTCGCGCCCGCCTTCGCCTTGTCGGACAGGGACTTGTCGGGGTCGATCAGGTCACCGGCGACGGACAGGTGCGCGTCCACGGCCTCGCGGGCGATGAGGAGGTGCATGATCTCCGTCGAGCCCTCGAAGATGCGGTTGATGCGCAGATCGCGCAGGAGCTGCTCGGCGGGGACGGCGCGTTCGCCGCGCGCGGCGAGGGACTCGGCGGTCTCGAAGCCGCGGCCGCCGCGGATCTGGACCAGCTCGTCCGCCATCAGACAGCCCATCTCGGAGCCGAAGAGCTTGGCGAGGGCGGCCTCGATGCGGATGTCGTTGCGGTCCTCGTCCGCCATCTGCGAGGACAGGTCGACGACGGCTTCGAGCGCGAAGGTCGTCGCCGCGATGAACGAGATCTTCTGGCCGACCGCCTCGTGGAACGCGACCGGCTTGCCCCACTGCTCGCGGGCGCCCGACCACTCGCGGGCGATCTTCAGGCACCACTTGCCCGCGCCCACGCACATCGCGGGCAGCGAGAGCCGGCCCGTGTTGAGGGTGGTGAGGGCGATCTTGAGGCCGGCGCCCTCGGGGCCGATGCGGTTCGCGGCCGGGACCCTGACCTGGTGGAAACGGGTCACGCCGTTCTCCAGGCCGCGCAGGCCCATGAAGGCGTTGCGGTTCTCGACCGTGATCCCTTCGGAGTCGGCCTCCACGACGAAGGCCGTGATGCCGCCCTTGCGCCCCTCCGCCTTCGGCACCCGCGCCATGACGACGAGCAGATCGGCGACGACGCCGTTCGTCGTCCACAGCTTCACGCCGTCGAGGATGTACGAGTCCCCGTCGGGCACCGCGGTCGTGGCGAGGCGCGCCGGGTCCGAGCCGACGTCGGGTTCGGTCAGCAGGAACGCGGTGATGTCGGTGCTGGCGCAGCGCGGCAGGAAGGTGTCCTTCTGCTCCTGCGTCCCGAAGATCTTCAGCGGCTGCGGCACACCGATGGACTGGTGGGCCGACAGGAGGGCGCCGATCGCGGGGTTCACGGTGCCGACCAGGGCCAGGGCCTTGTTGTAGTAGACCTGCGTGAGGCCGAGGCCGCCGTACTTGGTGTCGATCTTCATACCGAGGGCGCCGAGCTCCTTGAGCCCGTTGATCACCTCGTCGGGGATCTGCGCCTCGCGCTCGATGCGGGCCGGGTCGATGCGTGTCTCGCAGAAGTCGCGCAACTTGGCGAGGAACTCCTCGCCGCGCCGGACGTCCTCGCCCGCCGGCTGGGGATGCGGGTGGATCAGGTCCAGCCTGAAGCGCCCGAGGAAGAGCTCCTTGGCGAAGCTCGGCTTGCGCCAGCCCTGTTCGCGCGCGGCCTCGGCGACCTGCCGGGCCTCGCGTTCCGATACGGATGGCTGCTGGGAAGTTGGGGCCGCCATGGGGGCTCACCTCGACGCGAGTAGGGGCCGTTCGGCATCGGCTACCGACGGGTGCTACTCGGTCGTATGTACCCGAAAACCGGCAACCCGACCACCCCTCGCGCACCGATCGGGTCATCCGTACCGGCATTCGGGGGACAAGGGTCCGCCGGGCCTGCCGTCAAATGGTGGGCCCGGGAACGCGGACGGCCGGAGCCCCCGCACAGTGGGCTCCGGCCGTCCATGGCCGGCGTACGGATCAGGCGTACGCCGGGGTCTTGCCGGTCCTAGAGGGCGAGGCCCGTCAGGACGAGGACGCGCTCGTACGTGTAGTCGTCCATCGCGTAGCGCACGCCCTCGCGGCCCACGCCGGACTGCTTGGCGCCGCCGTACGGCATCTGGTCCGCGCGGTAGGACGGGACGTCGCCGATGACCACGCCGCCGACCTCGAGGGCGCGGTGGGCGCGGAAGGCGGTCTGCAGGTCGTGCGTGAACACGCCCGCCTGGAGGCCGTACTTGGAGTCGTTGACCGCGGCGAAGGCCTCGGCCTCGCCGTCGACCTTCTTGACCGTGAGGACCGGTCCGAAGACCTCCTCGCAGGAGATCGTCACGTCGGCCGGCACGTCGGCGAGGACGGTCGGGGCGTACGTGGCGCCCTCGCGCTTGCCGCCCGCGAGCAGCGAGGCGCCCGCGGCGACGGCCTCGTCGACCCAGGACTCCACGCGCTTGGCGGCGTCCTCGCTGACCAGCGGGCCGACGTCGGTGGCGTCGTCCGCGGGGTCACCCGTGACCTGCGCCTCGACGGCCGCGACGATCTTCGGCAGGAGCCGCTCGTACAGGGAGGCGTCGGCGATGACGCGCTGCACGGAGATGCAGGACTGGCCGCCCTGGTAGTTGGAGAAGGTGGCGATACGGGTCGCCGCCCAGTCCAGGTCCTCGTCGGAGGCCCAGTCACCGAGGACGACGGCCGCGCCGTTGCCGCCGAGCTCCAGCGTGCAGTGCTTGCGCGGCACGCTGTCCATGATCGCGTAGCCGACGGGGCCCGAGCCGGTGAAGGAGATGACCGGCAGGCGCTCGTCCTGGACCAGGGCGGGCATGCGGTCGTTCGGGACCGTGAGGACGGACCATGAGCCGGCCGGGAGGTCGGTCTCGGCGAGCAGCTCGCCGAGGATCAGCGAGGAGATCGGCGTGGCCGGGGCCGGCTTCAGGATGATCGGGGCGCCGACGGCGATGGCCGGTGCGACCTTGTGGGCGCTGAGGTTCAGCGGGAAGTTGAACGGCGCGATGCCGAGGACCACGCCGTGCGGAATGCGGCGGGTCAGGGCGAGCCGGCCGGTGCCGCCCGCGTCGGTGTCGAGGCGCTGGGCCTCGCCGCCGTTGAAGCGGCGGGCCTCCTCGGCGGAGAAGCGGAAGACGGAGACGGCACGGCCGACCTCGCCGCGCGCCCACTTGATGGGCTTGCCGTTCTCGGCGGAGATCAGCTGGGCGATCTCCTCGGTGCGCTCGGTCAGCCGGTCGGCCACGTGGTTGAGGGCCTTGGCCCGTACGTGGGCGGGGGTGGCGGCGAACTCGTCGCGGACGGCGTACGCGGCGGCGACGGCCTCCTCGACCTGCGCGTCCGTGGGCACGCTGACCTTGCCGACCAGCCGACCGTCGTAGGAGTTGGTGACGTCGAAGGTGGCGTCACCGGTGGCCTCGCGGCCCGCGAGCCAGAAGGCGTGAGTGGCGGTCATAGTCGGTCCCGGCCCTTCCGCAGTGGGTGTGTACTGGGGTCTTTCCGGACCAACGGTAGGCGGGCGGGGGCGGAGCCGTGTTTGTCCGACGTGTCGGAGTCCGTGAGTGCGGCGCGCCGCTTTGGCAGAGGCGGGCGCGGGTTCTGTCCGGAAGGGCGGCCCGGTGGGCCTATTCGCCGCCCGCGCTCGTCGCCTTGAGGGCCAGCCACA
The DNA here is from genome assembly GCF_002803065.1 of Streptomyces sp. CB01635. GTDB lineage: Bacteria > Actinomycetota > Actinomycetes > Streptomycetales > Streptomycetaceae > Streptomyces. The sequence continues at coordinate 188,615 of NZ_NNBL01000007.1, read as the reverse complement.
GCTCCATGCGCACGTCCGGATCGTCGAGCGAGCGGCCGAGGATCTCCTCGACGCGCCGCATCCGGTAGCGCAGGGTGTGGCGGTGCACGCCGAGGTCGGCGGCGGCCGCGTCCCACTGGCCGTGCCGCGACAGCCAGGCGCGCAGCGACGCCACGAGGTCTCCGCGGCCGGTCGCGTCGTGGTCCTTCAGAGCCCGCAGGAGACCGTCCGCGAAGGCGCGTACGGCGTCGTCGGCGAGCAGCGGCACGACGGAGCCCGCCGCGACCTCCTCGTGCTCGACGAGAGAGCGCCCGCGCCGCCGGGCGACGGAGAGGGCCTGTTCGGCCTGCTTGTAGGCGGTCGCGGCGGCGATCGGCCCGGCCGGTGCGGACAGGCCCACCACGAGTTCGTCGTCCTCACCCGCGCCGCCCTGCTCGCGCTGCGTCAGGCGGGCGGTCTCCAGGGCCTCGGCGTACTGGGTGCAGGCGCCCGTCGCCGCGCCGCCGTCGGCGGCGAGCAGCACGAGCCGGTCCCCGTCGGGCACCACGAGGACGGCCTCCCCGGAGCGGGCCGCGGCGGCCTCCACGACGTCGGCGAGCCCGGTGAGCGGGTCCCCGGAGGCGGCGACGGCCGCCGCCCCCGTGCCCGGCGCGGGCCGCTCCGGCTTGTCGAGGGCCACGCGCGCGTGCCCGTCGGCGTGCGCGCGGCCCGCCGACGCGGACGCGACCTCGGCGACGATCATCCGGAAGGGCGCGTCGAGCAGCCCTCCGTACAGGTCACCGGCGACGGTCCTGGCGTGCTCGGGCTCCCCCGCGAGCAGCATCCGCAGGACCGCCGCGCCGATGCGCTGCTCGGCCGCGTGCAGCGAGCGGGAGCGCTCGGTGGTGAGGGTGAGCAGGGCGATGGCGGAGTGCAGCGCGTAACGCTCGGCGGTGCCGAGGGCCGCGGCGGTGCCCACGGCGAGGGCGGCGCGGGGCCTGCGCCCGGTGCCGAGCGAGTGCAGCTCGACGCGGTCCTCGTCCCCGCCGCCGTGCTGTTCGCTGCCGCCGACGACCGCGCTGGCCGGGGCGGGCCGCTCGCGCAGCCGCTCGACGTCGCCGACCAGCCGGGCCGCCCGGCGCCCGGCCCACTCCGGCGCGGCCGCGACCACGGCGCCCGAGGCGTCGTACAGCGCGGCCCAGCCGTCGACCTGACCGGCGAGCGCGCCGAGCAGCCCCTCGGGCCCGCCGCTCAGCGCCTGCTTGGTCAGCTCGCGCTGGGCGGCGAACCCGGCGGTGACGGCGCGGTACTGGTCGGCGGCGATGGCGGCGGAGACGGCCTTGCTGATGGCGATGAAGGGGGTGCGGCGCGGCACTTCGAGGAGCGGGAACTCCTCCTCGCGCGCCGCGTCGACGAGGGCCTGCGGGACGGCGTCGTAGTTGACGCCGACGGCGAAGCCGAGCCCGACGACTCCGGCGCCCGCGAGCCGCTTCACATAGCGGCGCATCGCCTCCGGGTCCTCCGCGTCCAGCTTCAGCGCGGTGAACAGGAGCAGCTCGCCGCCCTCCATGTACGGCACGGGGTCGGCGAGCTCACTGACGTGGGCCCAGCGCACGGCGGTGTCCAGCCGTTCCTCCCCGGCGCGCACGGTCAGCTTGAGCGCGGAGTGATGGACGAGGGAGGCGAGCGTGGGCGGCATGAGGCCTTCAGGTGTGCGACAGGTGGTGCTCGGGTGCGGGGTGGATCCTGTGGATCTTTTGGCCGGTACGTATGAACGACCAGTGTCGATTCTGCCTCACCGTACGTACGTCCGCGGCCTCCCCGCACACCGGGCCGCCTCAGTCGCGCAGGTCCACCAGGAGCGGGGGCGCGTGCTCGCCGCGCACCGTCGTCAGGGACAGGACGGCGTGGCCGGGCGGCACGGCGTGCGCCAGTTCGGAGGCGGACCAGCGCTCGCGCTCGACCTGGCGCACGGTGACAGCCCGTGCGGTGGGCGCGTTGCCGGTGATGACGCGGCGCAGCATGTGGACGGTCTTGCCGAGCGGGGTCTCCGCGATGATCTGCCGGTCGGTGACGTCCCGTGTCTCGGTCCACTCCTTGCCCCACACCTCGGCGAAGTCCTGGCCGTCCCACGGGGTGAGGCCGGACAGGGCCATGCGGCAGCCGACGGCCCCGAGGAGCGGTCCGCGCAGGGGCCGCGGCACGTCGTCGAGGGTGCGCAGGGTCAGGACGGCGCCCGCGTTCGCGGAGCGCAGCCGCTGGATGCCGCGCACGGCCTGCGGGGTCACGGCGCCGGTCGCGTCGTCCAGGATCAGGCAGGCGAAGAGCGAGCGGTCGTCGCGGACGGACGCGCCGGCGACGAACTGGGCGAGCACGAGACGCGCGAGGATCCGCGACGCGTCGGCGTGCCCGCGTTCGGGCAGGTCGATGCGGACGCGTACGGGGCGGTCGAGGGCGCGCAGCGAGAACGGCCTGCCCCGGCCCGTCGTGTCGAAGAACGAGGCGAAGGCGGGCCGGTCGAGGAGGGCCACCCGGTCGGCGAGGACCGCACCCACGTCCCCAGGGTGCCCCAACTGCCGCTCGCGCGCGTCGAGTTCGCGGAGCATCGCCTCGTGGCCCGAGTCGGTGAGCGCCTGACGCAGCGCGGCGAGCGGCTCCGGGGCGCCGTCCAGGAGGCGGCGCAGCTCGGGCACGGAGGGGAAGCGGCCGTGGACGGCGTGGTACGGCCCGATGAGCTGGGCGATGACGGTGGTGGAGCGCCGGCTGTCGCCGCCGGGGTGCGGGTCGGCGAGGTCCCCGACGAGTGCCTCGGCGAGCACCGCGGCGGCCTCGTCGGGGTCGCTCGTGCCGCCGTACAGGTCCAGGTCGTGGACGGACTCCGGGTGACCGATGCGGATGACGACGTCATAGCCGTCGGCGGCGCCGAGGCCTGCCCCGGCGGGGCCGACGACCACGACGACGGCGCGGCCGGCCAACGCGCCCAGGCACAGGGACTCGGCGATCGGCCAGACGACGCTGCCGGTCTTGCCGGCGCCCGCGGGGCCGACGGCGACCAGCGAGGTGCCGAGCAGATCGGGCCCGAAGGCGAGGCCCGTCCCGCGGTAGGCGTAGGGGTTGCGGACGTCGTCGGCGGTCGTGCCGATCCTGACCTGGGCGGTGGCGAGGTCGTGGCGGGCGGCGCGGGCGGGGAGGTCGCGCGCGCCGGAGGGGTGCAGGCAGGCGCCGGCGCCGTCCTTCACGACGGCCGCGCTGAACGAGGCGAGGGGGTGGCTGCCTCGGCGCACGCCCTGCCAGGCGCGGGCGATCCGGGCCTGGTCGACGTCGCACATCAGCCCGGCGCGGGCGTCGGCGGCGAGCCGGTCGGCGGCGTCGGCGGCGCCCGCGGCCCGCAGCTGGGGCCAGCGCGCGGGGTCCTCCTCGGGCGCGGGCGGGCGCTCCTGGGCCACGGGTACGGCCTTGCGCCAGGCCGGCAGCCCGAAGCGGCGCCAGACCTCACCCCAACGGCCGAGCCGGCCGACGGCGATCATGATGCCGACGGCGAACACGGCGTAGTACAGGTAGACCACGACGACCGAGCCGACGGAGTGCGGCTGGGCCCAGGAGTCGGGGACCATCGCGTACAGCGGGAGCAGCCACCAGCCGCCGAGGTAGCCGTTCCAGAGCAGGGACCAGACGAGCCACCCCACCAGGAACGCGATCACCGCTCCGCTGAGCAGCTGCCGGGCCGGGACGACCTCGGGCTCCTGCGCGGGCCTCGGCCGGTGCGCGAACCGCCAGATGCCCGGCTCGGCGGCGGGCCGCGGGGCCCGCAGCCACCCGAGGAAGGCGGCCCCGGCGGCCCCGGCGGACGCTCCGGCGGCGCCGGGGGCGTGCGTGGGGCGGGGCGGCGGGGTGCCGGCGCGCGCGGGCGAACCGCTGCGCGCTCCCCGGTCGGCCGACACCGCCGGAGGATTCGGTGGCCCCGCAGGGCGCGGCACCGGTGTGGCGTGTGTGCCGCGAGCGTCGTGCGTGCCGCCAGCGCCCTGCGTGCCGTCGGTGTCCATTGCCCCTGCCCCCTGACCTGCCGGTCTGCGTGTCCGCGGGTCAATCTAGTGCCCCTGCATGGGGAGTTCACCGGTTACGCGCCCGGACCTGCGGCGATCCCCGTGGAGCGGCTGTATGTCCACGACGGACAACGCAAACCGCGAACCGCGCCCGGATGGAGCATGCCCCACCCCGCCCCTCGCCCCTAACCTGCGAAGAAAGCACCCGAAACACCCCCAGGAGCCCCGCATGAGCGCAGTCCCGCAGGAGCGCCGCGTCGTCACCGCCATCCCCGGTCCGAAGTCGCAGGAGCTGCAGGCCCGACGTACCGCCGTGGTCGCGGCCGGCGTGGGCTCCACGCTGCCGGTCTTCACCGCCCGCGCGGGCGGCGGCATCATCGAGGACGTCGACGGCAACCGCCTGATCGACTTCGGTTCCGGCATCGCCGTGACCTCGGTCGGCGCCTCCGCCGAGGCCGTCGTGCGCCGCGCCTCCGCCCAGCTGCAGGACTTCACCCACACCTGTTTCATGGTCACGCCGTACGAGGGCTACGTCGCCGTCGCCGAGGCGCTGGCCGAGCTGACGCCGGGTGACCACGCCAAGAAGTCCGCGCTGTTCAACTCGGGCGCCGAGGCCGTCGAGAACGCCGTCAAGATCGCCCGTGCGTACACCAAGCGCCAGGCCGTCGTCGTCTTCGACCACGGCTACCACGGCCGTACGAACCTGACGATGGCGCTGACCAGCAAGAACATGCCGTACAAGAACGGCTTCGGCCCGTTCGCGCCCGAGGTCTACCGCGTGCCGGTGGCCTACGGCTACCGCTGGCTGACCGGCGCGGAGAACGCGGGCGCCGAGGCCTCCGCCCAGGCGATCGACCAGATCACCAAGCAGATCGGCGCCGACAACGTCGCCGCGATCATCATCGAGCCGGTCCTCGGCGAGGGCGGCTTCATCGAGCCGGCGAAGGGCTTCCTGCCCGCGATCCGCCAGTTCGCCGCGGACAACGGCATCGTCTTCGTCGCGGACGAGATCCAGTCCGGCTTCTGCCGCACCGGCCAGTGGTTCGCGTGCGAGGACGAGGGCATCGTCCCGGACCTGATCACGACCGCCAAGGGCATCGCGGGCGGTCTGCCGCTCGCCGCCGTGACGGGCCGCGCCGAGATCATGGACGCCGCGCACGCGGGCGGCCTCGGCGGCACCTACGGCGGCAACCCGGTGGCCTGCGCCGGTGCGCTCGGCGCCATCGAGACCATGAAGGAGCTCGACCTCAACGCCAAGGCGAAGAACATCGAGGCCATCATGAAGGCCCGCCTCGCCACCATGGCCGAGAAGTTCGACATCATCGGCGACATCCGTGGCCGCGGCGCGATGATCGCCATCGAGCTCGTCAAGGACAAGGCCACCAAGGAGCCGCACCCGGCCGCCGCCGCCGGGCTCGCCAAGGCCTGCCACGCCGAGGGTCTGCTGGTCCTCACCTGTGGCACCTACGGCAACGTGCTGCGTTTCCTTCCCCCGCTCGTCATCGGTGACGACCTGCTCAACGAGGGCCTGGACATCATCGAGACCGCGTTCGCGGGCGTCTGAGCCGCTCCGGCGACTTCAGGCAAGGGTCAGGGCGTGTGAAGAACGTGTGCGGGGCCGATGACGGGTTGCTGTTCCCGCTGTCGGACACCCACGCCCTGCCGTACGGTTTCTGCAGATGAGAGAAACACCCCGCCCACAGGGGACTGTGGGCGAAACCGGGACGGAGCCTCCCCAGCCCCGCCCTGGTCGTGCCCTCGCGCACACACCCGGAGCTTCTGGCTCCGGAACTCCTCACCGATCGGATGGCCGCCCGCCCCAAACCCCCCGGGGCGTGCGGCAAACCGATCAGATCGGCCGCCTCGGAACTACCCCCCCTGTTCCGGGGCGGCCGACCATTTTCCGCTGGGCCGCCGTTCTGAGCGCCCTGCTCTTCCTCTTCCTCACCTGGCAGATCGCCGTCGGCGGTGCGCTGCGCCGCGCGGACGAACGCCTCGGTGACGCGATCGGATCCAGCCGCCTGCCGAACCGGGCCGCCGAACTCCTCGCCGACCTCGGCAACATCGCCGTCGCGCTCCCGGTCCTCGCCGCCGTCCTCGGCTACGCCGCCTGGCGCGCCCGTCGCGACGGCGTGCCCCGCTGGTGGAAGCCCCCCGTCACCGCCGCGCTGACGATGGCCGCCGTCCCGCTCCTGGTCGTCCCGGTCAAGGAGACCGTCGCCCGGACGGGCCCGGCCGTGATGGGCCCCGGCACCGGCTTCTACCCGTCGGGCCACGCGACGACGGCGGCGGTCGCGTACGGAGCGTGCCTGCTCCTCCTGCTGCCGTACGTGCGTGGCGCCTACGCGCGCCGCGAACTCGTCATCGGCTACACGGTCCTGAACGCGGCCGTCGGCCTCGGTCTGATGCGGCGCGGCTACCACTGGCCGCTGGACGTCGTCGGCGGCTGGTGCCTCTCGGTGGTCCTGCTGTACGTCATGTGCGCGGTGTGGGCGGGCCGGGCGCCCCGCGGCTGACCCGGCCGGCCCCTCGGGCTACTCGTGGATGTCGTCCCGGGCGAGCTGCGCGGCTGCCTCGTGCATCGCCAGTTCCAGGACGGTCGGGTCGGTGAGGGTGCCCGAGCCGTCGGGCGGGATCAGCCAGCGGACTCCGCCGGCGGCGCGGCCGGGAAGGGGATGCGGCACGACGATCCAGGTGCCACGGCCCGCGCCGCGCACCCCCGTGCCGAGCCAGCGGGTGGCCGTGCCGGAGGGCACGAAGAAGCCCATGCGGGCGTCACCGAAGTCGGCGAGCACGGGGCCCGGCCGGTCGATGACACGGGTGAGCACGTCGAGCGTCGGATACCCCAGCTCGCCGGGCAGTATCAGTACGTCCCAGAGCCTGCCCGCGGGAAGGAGCGCGACCCCGAGGGGGTTGCGCTCCCATTCCCAGCGGCAGGCGTCCGGATCAGGTGCCACGGACGCCAGCCACTCGACCGCCGACTTCGCCCCCGAGCCAGTCATGGCGGGACCTCCTCTTCCTGGTACGCAGTTGCCGAAAGCTGTGCGTGTCACCAGGGAGAGGAGGCCGGGCCGCGAGCATTACGCGGGTTCTGCCCACGAGTTGTTCCGGACTTGCCGATCCGGACCGGTGGTTCGGGACTTGTCAGCTGTCGAAGCCGAGGCCCGCCTTGTCCATGGCCTTCAGCCACAGGTTGCGCCGGCCGCCGTTGTCGTCGGCGCGCGCCAGGGACCACTTGGTGAGCGCGATCCCGGTGTAGGCGAACGGCTCGGGCGGGAAGGGCAGCGGCTTCGTGCGGACCATCTCCAGTTCTGTACGCTCCGTGCGCTCGCCGGAGAGCAGGTCGAGCATCACGTCCGCGCCGAAGCGGGTCGCGCCCACGCCGAGGCCGGTGTACCCGGCGGCGTACGCGACGCGACCCTTGTGGGCCGTGCCGAAGAACGCGGAGAAGCGGGAGCACGTGTCGATGGCGCCGCCCCACGCGTGGCTGAAGCGCGCCCCCTCCAGCTGCGGGAAGCAGGTGAAGAACTGGCCGGCGAGCTTCGCGTACGTCTCGGGCCTGTGGTCGTACTCGGCGCGCACCCGGCCGCCGTAGGGATAGATCGCGTCGTAGCCGCCCCACAGGATCCGGTTGTCCGCGGAGAGCCGGAAGTAGTGGAACTGGTTGGCCGAGTCGCCGAGGCCCTGGCGGTTCTTCCAGCCGATGGAGGCCAGCTGGTCGTCGGTCAGGGGCTCGGTCATCAGCGCGTAGTCGTAGACCGGGACGGTGTACGAGCGCACGCGCTTGACCAGGGACGGGAAGACGTTCGTGCCGAGCGCGACGTGCTGGGCGAAGACGCGCCCGTAGGGGGTGCGGACCGCGGTCCCGGCGCCGGACGAGGAGAGTTCGAGCGCCGGAGTGTGCTCGTAGAAGCGCACTCCGAGGTCGAGGCAGGCCTGCTTGAGGCCCCAGGCGAGCTTGGCGGGGTGCAGCATCGCGACACCGCGCCGGTCGTACAGGGCGCCGAGGAAGGTCGGCGAGTCGACCTGTTCGCGGGTCGCGTCGGCGTCGAGCAGCTCGGTGCCGTCCGCGAGGCCCGCCTCGGTCAACTCCTGGTGGAATTCCTGGAGTTCGGTGGCCTGATGCGGCTCGGTGGCCACGTCCAGTTCGCCGGTGCGCTCGAAGTCGCAGTCGATGGAGTAGCGGGCGACCGCCTCCTCGATCGCGTCGAGGTTGCGGTTGCCGAGCTCCTCCAGCTTCGCGATCTCGCCGGGCCAGCGGGCCAGCCCGTTCGCGACGCCGTGCGTCAGGGAGGCGGCGCAGAATCCTCCGTTGCGGCCGGAGGCCGCCCAGCCCACCTCCTGCCCTTCGAGCAGGACCACGTCGCGCCCGGGGTCGCGCTCCTTGGCGAGGAGCGCGGTCCACAGGCCGCTGTAGCCGCCGCCGACGACGAGCAGGTCGCAGCGTTCGTCGCCGGTCAGCGCCGGCTGGGCCTGCGGCTTGCCGGGGTCGTCCAGCCAGTAGGACAGCGGCTTGGCGTCCGCCAGTGACTTGATCCAGTCGGTACCACGGTTCATGGCACGTGCGGCCATGATTTCAACTCCCTCAAACTGCCTTGTTCTTTCGCTTGCCGATCAGCATTGCGGCAAGGACCAGCAGCACGGCGACGATGAACATCGCCGTACCGATGACATTGATCTGAACGGGCGTACCGCGCTGCGCCGATCCCCAGACGAACATGGGGAAGGTCACGGTCGAGCCCGCGTTGAAGTTGGTGATGATGAAGTCGTCGAAGGAGAGCGCGAAGGCGAGCAGCGCGCCCGCGGCGATGCCCGGCGCGGCGATCGGCAGGGTGACCCGTACGAAGGTCTGGACGGGACCGGCGTAGAGGTCCTGGGCGGCCTGTTCGAGGCGCGGGTCCATCGACATGACGCGCGCCTTGACGGCCGTCACGACGAAGCTGAGGCAGAACATGATGTGGGCGATGAGGATCGTCCAGAAGCCGAGCTGCGCGCCCATGTTGAGGAAGAGCGTGAGCAGCGAGGCGGCCATGACGACCTCGGGCATCGCCATCGGCAGGAAGATCAGCGAGTTCACGGCGCCGCGGGCCCGGAAGCGGTAGCGCACCAGGGCGAAGGCGATCATCGTGCCGAGGACGGTGGCGCCGATCGTCGCCCACAGGGCGATCTGGAGGCTCAGGGACAGCGAGCCGCACATGTCGGCGACGCCGCACGGGTTCGTCCACGCGTCGAGGGAGAACTGCTGCCACTCGTAGTTGAAGCGCCCCTTCGGCTTGTTGAAGGAGAACACCGTCACGATGACGTTGGGCAGGAGCAGATAGCCGAGGGTGACCAGACCCGCGATGACGACGAGATTGCGGCGCAGCCAGCGTACGAAGGGCATCAGACCAAGTCCTCCGTTCCGGACCGGCGGATATAGACGGTGACCATGATCAGGATCGCGGCCATCAGGATGAAGGAGAGCGCCGCCGCCGTCGGGTAGTCCAGGATGCGCAGGAACTGCGTCTGGATGACGTTGCCGACCATGCGGGTGTCGGTGGAGCCGAGCAGGTCCGCGTTGACGTAGTCACCGGCGGCGGGGATGAAGGTGAGCAGCGTGCCGGAGACGACACCCGGCATGGAGAGCGGGAACGTCACCTTGCGGAAGGTGGTGGCGGGCGAGGCGTACAGGTCGCCCGCCGCCTCGTGCAGCCGGCCGTCGATGCGCTCCAGCGAGGTGTAGAGCGGCAGGATCATGAACGGCAGGAAGTTGTACGTGAGTCCGCAGATCACGGCGAGCGGGGTCGCGAGGACGCGGTCGCCGTCCGTCATGCCGATCCAGCTCGTGACGTCCAGGATGTGCAGGGCGTTCAGCGTGCTGACGACCGGGCCGCTGTCGGAAAGGATCGTCTTCCAGGCCAGCGTGCGGATCAGGAAGCTGGTGAAGAACGGCGCGATGACGAGGATGAGGACGACGTTGCGCCAGCGTCCCGCGCGGAAGGCGATGAGGTAGGCCAGCGGGTAGCCGAGCGCCAGGCACAGGATCGTGGCGGCGCCCGCGTAGAGCACCGAGCGCAGGAACTGCGGCCAGTAGTCGGCGAGCGCGTCCCAGTAGGTCGCGAAGTGCCAGGTGACCTTGAAGCCGTCCTCCAGGGAACCCGTCTGGATCGACGTGGACGCCTGGTAGACCATCGGCAGGGCGAAGAAGACGACCAGCCACAGCAGGCCGGGCAGCAGCAGCCAGTACGGGACGAGGCGGCCGCGCTTGCGCGGCGGGCGCGCGGTCTTGACGGCCGGCGGCGCCGCGGGGGTGTCGGTGACGGTCGTCATGCGGCGGCGTCCTCCTCGACCTTCGCGGCGCCCGCCTCGATGTCCTGGGCGGCGTCGAGGCCGAACGTGTGCGCGGGGTTCCAGTGCAGGACGACCTCGGCGCCGGGGGTGAGCCGGGTGTCGCGTTCGATGTTCTGGGCGTAGACCTCGAAGGCGTCGCAGAGCGGGCTGTCCACGACGTACTGCGTGGAGACGCCGATGAAGCTGCTGTCGGCGACGCGGCCGGTGATGCGGTTGCGGCCGTCGGGTATGGAGCCCGCGTCATCGGCGTGGGTGAGGGAGATCTTCTCGGGGCGCACACCGACGAGGACCTTCCCGCCGGTGGTGGTGCCGGCCGTACAGCGGGCGGCGGGCAGCACGAGCTTGCCGTCGCCGGCCTTCAGGGTGAGGTCCTCGCCGCTGCGGCCGGCGACCTCGGCCTCGATGAAGTTGGACGTGCCGAGGAAGTTGGCGACGAACGTGGACCCCGGGTTCTCGTACAGGTCCGCCGGAGCGCCCAGCTGTTCGACGCGGCCCGCGTTCATCACGGCGACCGTGTCGGCCATGGTCATGGCCTCCTCCTGGTCGTGCGTGACGTGGATGAACGTGATGCCCACCTCGGTCTGGATGCGCTTGAGTTCGAGCTGCATCTGGCGGCGCAGCTTGAGGTCGAGGGCGCCGAGCGGCTCGTCGAGGAGCAGCACCTTCGGGTGGTTGATCAGGGCGCGCGCCACGGCGACGCGCTGCTGCTGGCCGCCGGAGAGCTGGTGCGGCTTCTTGCGGGCCTGCTCGCCGAGCTGGACCAGGTCGAGCATCTCCCCGACCTGCTTCTTCACGGACTTGATGCCGCGACGGCGCAGGCCGAAGGCGACGTTCTCGAAGATGTCGAGGTGCGGGAAGAGCGCGTACGACTGGAAGACGGTGTTCACCGGGCGCTTGTAGGGAGGCAGCGCGGTGACGTCCTGGTCGCCGAGCAGGACCGTGCCGGAGCTGGGCTCCTCGAGCCCGGCGATCATCCGCAGGGTCGTGGTCTTGCCGCAGCCCGAGGCGCCGAGAAGGGCGAAGAAGGAGCCCTGCGGCACGGTCAGGTCCAGCGGCTGGACGGCGGTGAAGGAACCGTAGGTCTTGCTGATCCCGGCAAGGCGGACGTCGCCGCCGTTTTCTGTCGTCATGGTGCAGTCCAAGGAGTCGAGGGGGCAGGGGGCTCGGTGCTGCGGGTCTCACGCGCCGGTGAGCTGGGCGAACTTCTCTTCGAACGCCTTCTCTTCCTTGGAGGTGAGAGAGCGGAAACCGTGCGCCTTGGCACCCATGGTCTTGTCGGGAACGATCAGCGGGTCGTTCGCGATGCTCTTGTCGATCTTGGCCAGTTCGGGCTTCACTCCGTCGACGGGCGTCACGTAGTTGATCCAGGCGGCGAGTTCGGCGGCGACCGGCAGCTCGTAGTAGTAGTCCATGAGCTTCTCGGCGTTCGTCTTGTGACGGGCCCTGTTGGGGATCAGCATGTTGTCCGTCGACGAGATGTAACCGGCGTCGGGGATATGGAACTTGACGTCCGGGTTGTCCGCCTGGAGCTGGACGATGTCGCCCGCCCAGGCGAGACAGGCCGCGAGGTCCCCCTTGCTCAGGTCGGCGATGTAGTCGTTGCCGGTGAAACGGCGGACCTGCTTGCTGTCGACGCCCTTCTGCATCCGGGCTATCGCCGCGTCGAAGTCGTCGGACGTGAAGGTGCCCGGGTCCTTGCCCATGTCGAGCAGGGTCATGCCGACGCTGTCGCGCATCTCGGAGAGCAGGCCGACCTTGCCCTTGAGCTTGGGGTCGTCGAGCAGCTGCGAGACGGAGGTGACCTCCCTGCCGTTCGTGGCCTTGGCGTTGTACGCGATGACCGTGGCGATGCCCTGCCACGGGTACGAGTAGGCACGGCCCGGGTCCCAGTCGGGGCTGCGGAACTGGGCGGACAGATTCGCGTACGCATGGGGCAGGTTGGCCGGGTCGAGCTTCTGCACCCAGCCGAAGCGGATCAGCCGCGAGGCCAGCCAGTCGGTGAGGACGATGATGTCCCGGCCGGTGTCCTGGCCCGCCGCGAGCTGCGGCTTGATCTTGCCGAAGAACTCGACGTTGTCGTTGATGTCCTCGGTGTACTTGACCCTGATCCCGGTGCGCTTGGTGAACGCGTCCAGGGAGGGCCGGTGCTTCTCGTCGTCGCTGAGGTCGATGTACTCCGTCCAGTTGGAGAAGTTGACGACCTTCTCCTTGGCCGAGTGGTCCTCCGACGAGACGTCGCCCTGGCCCTTGCTCGCCGCGGGAATGCCGCAGGCGCTCAGCGACCCGATCCCGCCGACGGCCAGCGCGCCGCCCGCGGAGGCGCGCAGCAGCGAGCGGCGGGTCATGGCCGCCCTGCCGTTGCGGAAACTGCGCCGCATGGCGGCGAGTTGTGCCGAGGACAGGCTTTCGGGCTCGTACTGCTCCATGCGCGTGGGTGCCCTTTCGGGAGAGATGGCCGCCCTCGCGGGCGGCCGGCCGGCTGCCCGCGGCGGCAGCCGCAGATGGCTAGGGTCGGTCCCCGAAGATCGTGCGGTGCCAGGCCTTTCGGGCGACCGCGGTGTTGTCGAACATGACGTGCTTGATCTGCGTGTACTCCTCGAAGGAGTAGGCAGACATGTCCTTGCCGAAGCCGGACGCCTTGTATCCGCCGTGCGGCATCTCGCTGAGGATCGGGATGTGGTCGTTGACCCAGACACAGCCCGCCTTGATGTCGCGGGTGGCGCGGTTGGCACGGAACACGTCCCTGGTCCAGGCCGACGCGGCCAGGCCGTAGGGGGTGTCGTTGGCGAGGCGGATGCCCTCGTCGTCGCTGTCGAAGGGCAGGACCACGAGCACCGGGCCGAAGATCTCGGCCTGGACGATCTCGCTGTCCTGGGCGGCGTCCGCGACGAGGGTCGGCCGGTAGTACGCGCCCTGCTCGAGGTCACCCCGGGGGATGACGCCGCCGGCGACCACGCGCGCGTAGGAGCGGGCCCGGTCGACGAATCCGGCGACGCGGTCGCGCTGGGCGTGCGAGATCAGCGGGCCGAGGTCGGTGTCCGGCGCGAACGGGTCGCCGACCCGGACGCTCTCCATGAGGTCCGCCACGCCCTGCACGAAGGCGTCGTAGAGGGGACGCTGCACGTACGCGCGCGTGGCGGCGGTGCAGTCCTGGCCGGTGTTGATCAGGGCGCCCGCGACCGCGCCGTGCACGGCGGCCTCCAGGTCGGCGTCGTCGAACACGACGAACGGCGCCTTGCCGCCGAGCTCCAGATGCAGCCGCTTCACGGTGGAGGTGGCGATCTCGGCGACGCGCTTGCCGACGCCCGTCGACCCGGTGAAGGAGGTCATGGCGACGTCGGGGTGTCCGACAAGGTGCTCGCCGGCGTCCCTGCCCGCGCCCGTGACGATGTTGACGACACCGTCGGGGATGCCCGCCTCGGTCGCGGCCTGCGCGAACAGGAGGGAGGTGAGCGGGGTCAGCTCGGCGGGCTTGAGCACGATGGTGTTGCCCGCGGCGATCGCCGGAAGGACCTTCCAGGCGGCCATCTGGAGCGGGTAGTTCCAGGGAGCGATGGACCCGACGACACCGATGGGCTCGCGCCGCACGTACGAGGTGTGGTCGCCGCTGTACTCGCCGGCGGACTGGCCCTGGAGGTGCCGGGCGGCGCCCGCGAAGAACGCGGTGTTGTCGACGGTCCCGGGGACGTCGAACTCGCGGCTCAGCTTGAGGGGCTTGCCGCACTGCAGGGACTCGGCCTGGGCGAGGTCCTCGGCGCGCTCGGCCAGGACGCCCGCGAAGCGGTGCATCGCGTCGGAGCGCTCGCCCGGCGTGGCGCCGGCCCAGCCGGGGAAGGCCTCGCGGGCCGCGGCCACGGCGGCGTCGACGTCTTCGGTGCCGGCCAGCTCGTACGTGTAGACGTCCTGGCCGGTGGCCGGGTCGACGACTGCGTGGGTGCGGCCCGATGTGCCCTTGGTGAGGCGGCCCGCGATGTACTGGGCGCCTTCGGCGAACCGGTCCTGGGCCTGGAAGCGGGTGCTGTTGCCAGGGTTGTGCATTATCGCTCTCCTCCGCCGGAGCCCCGTCCCGCGGGGCCGGCGTAGCTCCAGCTCGATTTGAGTGCCGATCCTGACAGAGGCGATGTACCGCAACAAGTGATTCCGTTGTTGCCTTTTGGTTACGCGACGGAATCTGTCGACCAGGTGTCGAGTCCCCCAGAAAAACCAAGGACGGAGTGTCCGTGGTGCGTGCCAGACTCGCGTGCATGGGGAAGATCGACAAGCTTGAGGGGGCCGCGGCCATCCACGATCAGGACTCGCTGGTCAGGGCGGTGGAGGCGGGTGTACAGGTCAAGTACCTGTACTTCTGGGGGCACACGCCGCGGGCCGACGGCACGGTCGGGGCGGGCTGCCTCAGTCAGTGGTGGGTCGCGCCGTTCACGGTGGACGGGGTCGAGTACGCGACGGCCGAGCACTGGATGATGGCCGCGAAGGCCCGGCTGTTCGGTGACGCCGAGGCCGAGCGCAGAGCCGTCGGGGCGGCGCATCCCTCGCAGGCCAAGAAGGCGGGGCGCCTCGTGCGCGGCTTCGACGAGGACGTCTGGGCGCGCGAGCGGTTCGGGATCGTCGTCGAGGGCAGCGTGCACAAGTTCGCGGCGCACGCGGATCTGCGGGAGTTCCTGCTCGGGACGGGCGAGCGAAGCGAGAGGGGGGTCCCCCGGCCGAAGGGTGGGGGGAGAGTCCTGGTCGAGGCCAGCCCGCTCGACCGCGTGTGGGGCATCGGTCTCGCGGCCGACGCGGAGGCGGCCGCCGATCCGAGACGGTGGCGTGGCCCCAATCTGCTGGGGTTCGCGCTGATGGCGGCGCGTGAGCGGCTGGCGGACCGGGCCTGACGGCCCGGCCCCCGTTGTCGGTGTCCTACAGGGCGGCGGAGTAGCCGCTGTCGTCACTGCTGTCGCTGCCGCTCGACGAGTCGCTGGATGCGATGACGAAGAACATCATGACCAGCGCGAGCACCAGACCGGCGATGCCGCAGATCAGTCCGGCCAGGGCCTGGCCACGGTTGGTGGCCTCGCCCCGGCTCGCCTTCGCGCGGCCGATCGCGCCGAAGATGATGGCGAGGACGCCGACGATGATCGCGATCGGCCACAGGATGAAGGCGGCGGCCGAGATGATCCCGAGCGTCAGAGCGGCGACGCCCATGCCGTTGGCGGGTTGCGGCTGCATCCCGGGCCAGCCGTAGCCGGGAACACCGTGGGCCATCGAGGCCGGGCCGGTCGCCGCGTGCCGACCGTAGCCGTAGTTGTAGCCGTACGGGGCGGCCGGGTAGCCGTACTGCATCTGCCCCGGCCCGTCGGGCGAGACGGGCGGCGGGGGCACGGGCTCACCGGGCGGCGCGAAGGGGTTGGCCCCCGGTGCCCAGGGGGCCCCGGCCTGCGCCGCCGGATAGCCGGGGGGCATGCCGTAGGGGCCACCCGGCGGCTGGGCGTGCGGGTGTTGCGGTTGGTGTGGCTGTTGCGGCTGTTGCGGCTGTTGTGACCAGCGGCCGGGGGCCGTCGCGGCGCCCGGGGAGGGCGGGGCGAACGGGTTGTACGGCTCGCTGGGCGAGGTGGGTGCGGAGGGCGCGGCGAAGGGGTCCACCTGGGTTTCGGCGTGGGACGGCGGCGCGAACGGGCTCACCGGCGCCGGAGCAACCGGCCCGGCCTCCCCCTGTTCCGCATCCCCCGGCACGGCGTCCCGCGGGCCCGTCTCCGCCGGAGCCGCCCACGGGTCCGGTTCCCGCTTCCCCAGGGACACCCTGCCCCCAGGCTGATCCCCCGACCCCCGCTCCGGCGCAGCCGCCGAACCGTAGCCCCCCTCAGTGCTCTCAGTGCTCTCGGCGCTCTCGGCGCCCTCTCTGCCCTCTGTGTCCTCGGACATCGCTCGCTCGTCCCCCTTCTTCTCCCACCCGGACGTCCCGACATGCTACGGCCGCCGCCAGGTCGCGGCCGTGGCACGCCTACGATGACTGCGACCCACCCGATCAGCCGATCATCCAAGTTCCTGGGGAGGAATCCGTGACCGATCTGCATGCCTTTATCGCCGGACTGCCAAAGGCAGAGCTGCATGTGCACCATGTCGGCTCGGCGTCCCCCCGGATCGTCTCCACGCTCGCGGCCCGCCACGCGGACTCCAAGGTCCCGACGGACCCCGAGGCGCTGGCCGACTACTTCACGTTCACGGACTTCGCGCACTTCATCGACGTATACCTCTCGGTCGTCGACCTCGTGCGCACGCCGGAGGACGTCCGACTCCTCACGTTCGAGGTCGCGCGGGACATGGCCCGGCAGAACGTGCGTTACGCCGAGCTGACCATCACCCCGTACTCCTCCGTCCGCCGCGGCATCGACGAGTACGGCTTCATGGAGGCGATCGAGGACGCCCGCAAGGCGGCCGAGGCCGAGTTCGGCACCGTCCTGCGCTGGTGCTTCGACATCCCCGGCGAGGCGGGGCTCGAGTCCGCCGAGGAGACCGTGCGGCTCGCGACCACCGACACGCTCCGTCCGGAGGGCCTCGTCTCCTTCGGGCTCGGCGGGCCCGAAATCGGCGTGCCGCGGCCCCAGTTCAAGCCGTACTTCGACCGGGCGATCGCCGCGGGCCTGCACTCCGTGCCGCACGCCGGCGAGACGACGGGCCCCGGCACGGTCTGGGACGCGCTGGTCCACCTCGGCGCCGAACGCATCGGGCACGGCACGACGTCCGTCCAAGACCCGAAGCTCCTCGCCCACCTCGCCGAGCACCGCATCCCGCTCGAGGTCTGCCCGACGTCGAACATCGCGACGCGCGCCGTGAAGACCCTCGAGGAGCACCCCATCAAGCAGTTCGTCGACGCCGGGGTCGTCGTCACCGTCAACTCCGACGACCCGCCGATGTTCGGCACGGACCTCAACAACGAGTACGCCGTCGCCGCCCGCCTCCTCGACCTCGACGAGCGGGGCGTGGCAGCGCTCGCCAGGAACGCGGTGGACGCGTCGTTCCTCGACGAGCCGGGCAAGGCCCGTATCGCCGCGGAGATCGACACGTACACGGACACGTGGCTCGCCGGGGCCTGACCGGCTGACCACAATGGGGCCATGCGTACCGTGACTGCCGTGGCCCACCGGGGCGACCCCTACCGCGTCCGTGAGAACACCCTCGCCTCCCTGCGCTCCGCGCTGGAGCAGGGAGCGGACGCGGTCGAGATCGACGTCCGTCTGACCCGCGACGGCGTGCCCGTGCTGCTGCACGACTCCACTCTCAAGCGGCTGTGGGACCACGACCGCCCGCTCTCCGCGCTCTCGTACGACGAGGTGCGCGGCCTCACCGCGGGCGGCGTGCCCACCCTCGAACAGGCCATGGAGGTACTGGCCGAGCGGCGGGTGATGGTGGACCTGCCGGGCGCGGACGCGCGCGTGGTCCGTACGGTCGTCGGGGTCATCCGGGACTGCGGCGCCGACGAGCGTGCCTACTACTGCGCGGGCGCGGAGACGATGCTGGCGGTGCGGCGCGCGGACCCGGCCGCCGAGATCGCGCTGACGTGGACGACGCTGGCCCCGCCACGGCCCGGGGTGCTCGAAGCGGTCAGGCCGGCCTGGCTCAACTACCGTTTCCCGCTGGTCAGTCGGGAGCTGGCGGCCCATGTGCACCGCCAGGGCCTGCTGGTCTCCGCGTGGACCCCGGACACGAAGTCGGCGATGCGCCGCCTCCTCGGCCTCGGCATCGACTCGATCACGACGAACCGCATCGACGTGCTGTGCGGGCTGCGCGGCAACTGACCGCCCGATCCGGCGCCCCTTAGGGGTGAACCCCGACAACTTCCTCCACTCCGGGGCCAGTTGACCCTGGCCGGCTCCAGGGAAGGCGCCCTCCTCACCGACGATCCGGGGCTCTCCGGGCTCCCGCAGGATGGTCGTGTCCGCAGGACCGCCTCACCTCACCCGGAGCGCCGCATGCCCGCACGCACCCGCCGTACCGTCCTTGCCTCCGCCCTCGTCCTCGGCCTCGCCGCGGGCCCGCTCGCCGTACCGGCCCTGGCGGACGCACCCGCCCGGGCGTCGGCCACGGCGGACCGCCCGGACGGAGCCGCACTGCGCGAGGCGATCTCCGGGCTGCCGGACGCGGACGCGACTGCCGCGCTCGTGCGCGTCGGCGGCACGGACGGCACGTGGCGCGGCAGCTCCGGCGTGCGTGACCTGGCCTCGGGCCGTGCCGCGCTCGACGGCGGCCGGTTCCGCGCGGGCTCGACGACGAAGGTCGTCACGGCGGCGGTCGTGCTCCAGCTCGCCGCCGAGCGCCGCGTGAATCTGGACGCGCCGGTGCAGCACTATCTGCCGGACCTCTTCAAGGGGAAGGGCTTCCGGCCCATATCCGTACGCCAGCTGCTGAACCACACCAGCGGCATCCAGGCCGGTGACGGCTTCGGCGACGACTTCGAGGACGCGTACGCGCACCGCTTCGACACCCTCACCCCGCAGGCCGTCGTGGCGTCGGCGCTCGCGAAGGGACCGTCGTTCGACCCGGGCGGGCAACAGGAGTACCTCAACATCAACTACACGGTTCTCGGCATGCTGATCGAGAAGGTCACGGGCCACACGTACGCGGACGAGGCCACCCGGCGCGTCCTGCGTCCCGCCGGAATGCGCGCCACGTCGTTCCCCGGCGCCGACCCCGTGATCCACGGCCCGCACAACCGCGGCTACCAGCTGGACGGCGGCGGGTTCGTCGACGTGACCGAGTGGAACCAGTCCGACCGGTGGGCGGCCGGCGACATGATCTCCACGACGGCGGACCTGGAGCGGCTGCTGCGGGCGCTCTTCGGCGGCCGCCTCGTGCCCGGGCCCCAGCTCAAGGAGATGTTCACGGTGCCGTCGGACGTGCCGGGGGCGACCATGAGCGCGGGCCTCCAGCGCCTCGAGGCCGGCGGCTCGGTGTACTGGGGCAAGTCCGGATCCCGCTACGGGTACGTGACGGGGGTCGCCGCGACCCGCGACCTGTCACGGACCGTGGTCTACTCCGTCGGCGCGACGGACGCCAAGGGTGACGCGATGAATCCCGTCGCCGAGCGCATCATCATGGCGGCGGTCAAGGGCTGACCGGCCCGCCCGTACTCCGTCCGTGCGGTGCTAGCCCGTTCGAGTGGCGCATCTCACGGGACCCCTTTAGCGTCGGAACGAGCACCACGGGGCCCAGGGCCCCCCGATCGGCCGGGAGGGTACTTTGCGGAGCAAAACACTGAAGACGACGCTCACACTCTGTGCAGCCGCGTCCCTCGCAGCAGCCATGGTTCCGGCCTCCGCCTCCACCGCGGCGCCGAAGCCGCAGCAGAAGCACGCTGACACCGTGCTCGTCGACTGCACCTGGAAGCCACAGGTGCGGCCCACCGACTTCATGCTCGCGTGCGGGGACGGCAACAGCCTCCTCACCTCGCTCAAGTGGTCGCATTGGGGCCCGTCCACGGCGGTGGCCACGGGCACGAGCCTGGTCAACGACTGCAAGCCGTACTGCGCGGCGGGCAAGTTCCGCTCGTACCGCGTCACGGTCCGCCTCGACCGGCCGCAGTCCTGGACCAAGCACCAGGACCGCCGGCACTACTCGCGCATCACGCTCACCTATCCGCAGGGCCACCCGGACGCGTTCCACCGGGTCGTGACCACGCCGCTGTGGAACTGACCGCGCCGCAACCGGCCGGCCCCCTCACAGCCCCGCGATCGCGTTCCACCGCTTGGCGAATTCCGGGCGTTCCTTCGACGTGATGTCGCGCGCGATGGCGAGCCGCGCGCGCATCGTGTCATCGGGGAAGATCAGCGGGTCCTCGGCGAGGGCCGCGGTGTCCTTGTCCTTGGAGTCGGCGAGGATCTCGCGGGCGGCCGGCACGGGGCTCACGTAGTTGACCCAGGTGGCCAGCTCGGCGGCGACCTCCGGCCGGTAGTAGAAGTCGATGAGGCGCTCGGCGTTGCGCTTGTGGTCGGCGAGGTTGGGGATCATCAGCGACTCGGCCCACAGCTCGCCCCCCTCCTCCGGCACGACGAACTCGATGTCCGGATCGTCGGCCTGGAGCTGGATGACATCACCGCTGTAGGCCTGGCAGGCGAGGACGTCGCCGCTGGAGAGGTCCTTGATGTAGTCGTTGCCGGTGAAGCGGCGGATGTGGTGGCTCTTGACGAGCTTCTCGACCTGGTCGCACACGCGGTGGAAGTCGTCCGGGGTCCACCGGGTGATGTCGACACCGTTGCCCTGCATGAGCAGCGCGAACGACTCGTCGAGCCCGGACAACAGCGTGACCTTGCCCTTGAGGTCGGCCGCCCACAGATCGGACACGTGCTTGATCTCGCGCCCGACCCTGCGCTTGTTGTACGCGATGCCGGTGATGCCGGACTGCCACGGCACGGTGTACTTGCGGCCGGGGTCGAAGTGCGGTGAACGCAGCAGCGGGTCGAGGTACTTGGTGACGTGCGGCTGACGGGCGCGGTCCATCTCCTGGACCCAGCCGAGCGTCACGAACTTGGCGCACATCCAGTCGCTGATGACGATGAGGTCCCGGCCGGTCTTCTGGTGGTTCATCAGGGACGGGCTGATCTTGCCGAAGAACTCGTCGTTGTCGTTGATCTCTTCGGTGTACTTGACGTCGATCCCGGTCTGCTTCTGGAAGGCGTCGAGCGTGGGCCGCTTCGACGGATCGTCGTCGTCCACGTCGATGTAGAGCGGCCAGTTGGCGAAGACGAGCCGCTTGTCGCTGCCGGACCGGTCGGTCGCGGCGCGGTCCCCCGGCGCGACGTAGGCGGCGGGCACACCGCACCCCGAGGCGAGCGCGCCGACCGCGGCGGCCGCGGCGCCACCGCCCAGGGCGCGCATCAGGGAACGGCGGGACAGGGACGGCTTGGGGTTCCTCGGGGTCGCTCGCACCTGTGCAGGATGCCCGCGCCCAGCGGGCCCGGACAATGGACGCTGCGTCAAGCCGACGGGGTGAGAGCCGACACACTGTCGATCACCGGCGCCCGCCGTGCAGCAGCGCTCCCCGGACATGCCACCGCCCCCGCGCGGCCGGAGCCACGCGGGGGCGGACGGAGCGGATCGATGCCGCTGATCAGCCCTCGATCGACGTCATGACGTGCTTGATGCGCGTGTAGTCGTCGAAGCCGTACGCCGACAGGTCCTTGCCGTAGCCGGACTTCTTGAAGCCGCCGTGGGGCATCTCGGCGACCAGCGGGATGTGGGTGTTGATCCACACACAGCCGAAGTCGAGGATCTTGGACATACGCATCGCGCGCGCGTGGTCCTTCGTCCAGACCGAGGAGGCCAGCGCGTACTCCACGCCGTTCGCCCACTCGACGGCCTGCGCCTCGTCCGCGAAGGACTGGACGGTGATGACCGGTCCGAAGACCTCGTTCTGGATGATCTCGTCGTCCTGCTTGACGCCCGAGACGACGGTCGGGGCGTAGAAGTAGCCCTTGTCGCCGACGCGGTGGCCGCCGGCCTCGACCTTGGCGTGCGCCGGGAGGCGCTCGATGAAGCCGGTGACCTGGGCGAGCTGGTTCGGGTTGTTGAGGGGCCCGTAGAGCACGTCCTCGTCGTCCGGCTGGCCGGTCTTCGTGTCGGCCGCCGCCTTGGCGAGGGCCTGGACGAACTCGTCGTGGATGGACTCGTGGACGAGGACGCGGGTGGCTGCGGTGCAGTCCTGGCCCGCGTTGAAGAAGCCCGCCACCGAGATGTCCTCGACGGCCTTGGCGATGTCGGTGTCCTCGAAGACGACGACCGGCGCCTTGCCGCCGAGCTCCAGGTGGACGCGCTTGACGTCCTTGGCGGCGGACTCGGCGACCGAGATGCCGGCGCGCACGGAGCCGGTGATGGAGGCCATCGCCGGGGTCTTGTGCTCGACCATCGCGCGGCCGGTCTCGCGGTCACCGCAGATGACGTTGAAGACGCCCTTGGGGACGATGGAGCCGATGATCTCGGCGATCAGGACCGTGGACGCCGGGGTGGTGTCCGACGGCTTCAGGACGACCGTGTTGCCCGCGGCGAGCGCCGGGGCGAACTTCCAGACGGCCATCATCATCGGGTAGTTCCACGGCGCGACCTGGGCGCAGACGCCGATGGGCTCGCGGCGGATGATCGAGGTCAGGCCCTCCATGTACTCGCCGGCCGAGCGGCCCTCGAGCATGCGCGCCGCACCCGCGAAGAAGCGGATCTGGTCGACCATGGGCGGGATTTCCTCGGACCGGGTCAGGCCGGTCGGCTTGCCGGTGTTCTCGACCTCGGCGGCGATGAGCTCCTCGGCCCGCTCCTCGAACGCGTCCGCGATCTTGAGGAGGGCCTTCTGGCGCTCGCTGGGCGTGAGGTCGCGCCAGGCCGGGAACGCGGCCGCGGCGGCGGCCATGGCGGCGTCCACATCGGCGTCGCCGGACAGCGGGGCGGTCGCGTACGCCTCACCGTTGGCCGGGTTGACCACCTCGGTGGTCCGTCCGTCGGCGGCGTCCCGGAACTCACCGTCGATGTAATTGCGCAGACGACGCAGCTCGCTGGTCACTGAGGCGGCCCTCCTGGTCGGATGTCCATTGGATGAGATACCACCCTAATCCGTAGTCCGACGCTTTCAACACCCCCCTGGGCGCCAGATCTGCGAAATCCGTGAACTTCGAGCCCTCAAACAACGAATTTCATCGATCCGGGCTTGCGGAACTGTCGACTCCTCGTGCATGGTGGGGCACGTGGCCAGTCGCAGCGCAGACCCAAAAGGATCGAGGAACGGCACCGGCACCCCGCCGCTCGACGCCGTTTCCCTCGCCATCATCGAACAGCTCCAGGAAGACGGCCGTAGGCCGTACGCAGCTATCGGCAAGGCCGTCGGCCTCTCCGAAGCAGCCGTGCGACAGCGCGTCCAGAAGCTGCTCGACCAGGGCGTGATGCAGATCGTCGCCGTCACGGACCCACTCACCGTGGGCTTCCGACGCCAGGCGATGGTCGGCATCAACGCGGAGGGTGACCTCGATCCCGTCGCCGAAGCGCTGACGGCCATGCCGGAAGTCGAGTACGTGGTCATGACCGCGGGCTCGTTCGACCTCCTCGCGGAGGTCGTGTGTGAGGACGACGACCAGCTCCTGGACGTCATCAACAAACGCATCCGGACCCTTCCCGGCGTGCGCTCCACCGAGAGCTTCGTCTACCTCAAGCTCAAGAAGCAGACCTATATGTGGGGAACCCGATAGCCGTGAGCAAGGACCTCAGCCGAACCGCGTACGACCACCTGTGGATGCACTTCACCCGCATGTCGTCGTACGAGAACGCGCCCGTTCCCACCATCGTGCGTGGCGAGGGCACCTACATCTACGACGACCAGGGCAAGAAGTACCTCGACGGGCTCTCCGGCCTGTTCGTGGTGCAGGCCGGCCACGGACGCAGGGAGCTCGCCGAGGTCGCCGCCAAGCAGGCGACCGAGCTGGCCTTCTTCCCCGTGTGGTCGTACGCCCACCCGAAGGCTGTGGAGCTGGCCGAGCGCCTCGCCCACTACGCCCCGGGTGACCTCAACAAGGTCTTCTTCTCCACCGGTGGTGGCGAGGCCGTCGAGACCGCCTGGAAGCTTGCGAAGCAGTACCACAAGCTCAACGGCAACCACACCAAGTACAAGGTCATCTCCCGCGCGGTCGCCTACCACGGCACCCCGCAGGGCGCCCTGTCGATCACCGGCCTGCCGGCCCTGAAGGCCCCCTTCGAGCCGCTGGTCCCCGGCGCGCACAAGGTGCCGAACACCAACATCTACCGCGCCCCGATCCACGGCGACGACCCCGAGGCCTTCGGCCGCTGGGCCGCCGACCAGATCGAGCAGGAGATCCTCTTCGAGGGCCCCGAGACCGTCGCCGCGGTCTTCCTCGAGCCCGTGCAGAACGCCGGTGGCTGCTTCCCGCCGCCGCCCGGCTACTTCCAGCGCGTGCGCGAGATCTGCGACCAGTACGACGTGCTGCTCGTGTCGGACGAGGTCATCTGCGCCTTCGGCCGTCTCGGCACGATGTTCGCCTGTGACAAGTTCGGCTACATCCCGGACATCATCACCTGCGCCAAGGGCATGACCTCGGGCTACTCCCCGATCGGTGCGACCATCGTCTCCGACCGGATCGCGGCGCCGTTCTACAAGGGTGACAACACCTTCCTGCACGGCTACACCTTCGGTGGCCACCCGGTCTCCTCGGCCGTGGCAATCGCCAACCTCGACCTGTTCGAGCGCGAGGGTCTCAACCAGCACGTGCTCGACAACGAGGCCAACTTCCTCAAGACGCTGCAGAAGCTGCACGACCTGCCGATCGTCGGCGACGTCCGCGGCAACGGCTTCTTCTACGGCATCGAGCTCGTCAAGGACAAGGACACCAAGGAGTCCTTCACGGACGAGGAGTCGGAGCGCGTGCTCTACGGCTTCGTGTCCAAGAAGCTCTACGAGTACGGCCTGTACTGCCGCGCCGACGACCGTGGTGACCCGGTCATCCAGCTGTCGCCGCCGCTGATCTCGGACCAGTCCACGTTCGACGAGATCGAGGGCATCATCCGCCAGGTCCTCACGGAGGCCTGGAGCAAGATCTGAGCCTGACGGCTCCCGGCCCGGCTGCGCCCATCCGAGTGAGATGGGGGCGGCCGGGCCGCGTCATTTCCCGACCCGCGCCGGCGAATACCTAGCGTGCCCAGTGACCGATCGGCCCTGCCTTCGTTCCCCCGTAAGGGGGACGGCTCGTCTTACGGCATTTCTGATCTGCAGTCTCTGAACGAGGTGTTCGCCATGGTGGCCCCGCCGGACAACGACGTGCTCTGGGCACGCGCCCTGCACTTCTCCCACAACGGCTCGCCCGCGCTCACCGGCGTTTCGCTCGGTGTCCGCGAGAGCGAGATCCTCGCCGTCACAGGACCGCGCGGCAGCGGCAAGACGACGCTCCTGCAGTGCCTCTCCGGCCAGCTCCTGCCCCAGCAGGGCGAGGTCTGGTTCAACAGCACCCCCGTGCACACCATGGGCCCGCTCGTCAGGGAACGGCTGCGCCGCGACCGCTTCGCCTGGATCGACCCCGAGCCGCACCTCGTGCCCGAGCTGAACGCCTGGGAGAACACGGCGCTCGCCCTGATGATGCGCGGCGGCAGCCGCCGCGCCGCCAAGGCCTCCGCCCTGGAGTGGCTGGAGCGACTCGACATCGGCATGTGCGCCCGCAAGCGCCCGCACGCCCTGCTCCAGTCGGAGCGCCAGCGCGTAGCCATCGCCCGCGCCCTGGTCACCGCGCCCTCCGTGCTCTTCGCCGACGAGCCCACGGCGCCGCTGCACCGCGCCGACCGCGCCCACGTCCTGCGCACCCTGATGGCCGCGTCCCGCTCGCACGGCATCACCGTCGTCCTCGCCACGCACGACACCGAGGTGGCCGCCCTGGCCGACCGTTCGATGTCGCTCCTCGACGGGCGCCGCGTGAACACGGTCCATCTGCCCGGGGTACCCGGCGGCACCGACGCGGAGGGCCGGGCCGCGTGCTCGCTCTCCGTCTAGCCCGCGGGGGCCAGCCCGTCGTCCAGCTCCGCAGGCTCCTGGTGGCGGCCGCCTCCGCCGGCACCGGTTTCCTCCTGCTGTGCACGCTCGGCTACGCGATGGGCCACCCCGACGCCTCCACCGGATCCGTACTGCGCCTCGCCTGGTGCCTGGTGCCGATCGCCGCGACCGTCCACCTCGCCGTCGCCGTCGCCCGCACCGACCCGGGCACCCGGCCGCGTCCCGGCCTGTCCGCGGTCGGCCTGGGGCCTGCGCGCCTCACCCTCATCTCGGCGATCTCCACCGCGGTCGCCTGCACGCTCGGCTCGATGCTGGCGCTGCTGTTCTTCCTGCACCTGCGCGGCGACCTCTCCGGGCTGCCCTTCGACGGCGCCGCCCGCGGCCTCCTCGCCGCCGACCGGCCCCTGCCCCTGGCCGCCACCCTGACCCTGCTCGCCCTGGTCCCGCTCGCCTCGTCCGCCGCCTCCGCCGTCGTGCTGCGGCCGCGCGCCGTCAAGGCCGGCGAGCCCCAGCCGGATCCGCGCGATCCCGCCGCCCCGGTGCCCGCGCCGACCGGTCTGCCCTGGGGCGTGGCCCTGCTGGCCGCGGGCCTCGCCGTGGAGACGTATGCCTCCCGCGCGCAGGGCACCGCGGGTTTCCCCATGCCGGGCGGTCTGGGCGGCAGCCCGGCGGGGGTGCTGGCCGGCTGGACGCTGACGGCCCTCGGCCTCGCGCTCGCGGGTCCCGGGCTCACGTACCAGTGCGGCCGGGCTCTCCAGGCGGTGCGGCCCGGAGCGGCGCGGCTCCTGGCGGGCCGGGTGCTCCAGGAGGAGGCCCGCCGTATCGGCCGCCCCCTGGGCGTGGTCTGCGCCGTGGCCTCCGGCGCCTACGCGGGGCTCACCCTCTGGTCGGGACGTCAGCCCGACTTCGGTCCGCTGTCCACGCTCGGCGCCGTCCTCGTCATGGGCTGTACGGTCGCCACGCTCCTCACGGCCGCGATCGAGGCCAAGCACGCCCGCTCCGACACCACGGCCGCCCTGCTCCGGCTCGGCGCCCCCGCGAGTCTCCTGCGGAGTGCGGCCGGGCTGCGCGCAGCGGCACTGCTCGCCGTGTTCGGGTCGCTGACATGGGTGGTCGCGGAACTGGCGGCGCTCCCGCTCGCCGGCTGAGCGGGGCCCGCACCACCTCTGGCGGGCCCACGAAAGAAATCGAAGGAAAGTGCGCGGCGGGCGATGAGTTACGGGCGGGCTACCCGTCTAACCCTGCGTACGGCACAGCGACGCCGCACCGACACCAGCGAACGAATGAGACGGACCCGCCATGTACCAGCAGATGATCTTCCCGAACCTCGCCGTGAACGACCTCGACGCGTCGAAGAAGTTCTTCACCGAGCTCGGGTACTCGATCAACCCGCAGTTCTCCGACGAGACCTGCGCCTCCGTGGTGGTCAGCGAGCACATCGTGGTCATGCTGCTCACCAAGGAGAAGTACGCCGGCTTCACGAAGAAGACGATCGTCGACTCGACCAAGAGCACCGAGGTGCTGCTGTGTCTGAGCGCCGAGAGCCGCGAGAAGGTCGACGAGCTCGTCGACAAGGCGATCGCCGCGGGCGGCACCGAGACCGGTGAGAAGCAGGACCACGGCTTCATGTACGGCCGCGCCTTCGACGACCCGGACGGCCACACCTGGGAGATCATGTGGATGGACCCGGCGGCCGTCCAGGGCTGATGGTCGGAGGTACCGCGGCCTAGCATGGGCGGGTGCAGACCCCTGAACCCGCCCCGCGCAGGCCCGCGATCCCCCACACGGACGCCGGCCGTGAGATCGAGACGCTCGACGAGTTCGACGAGGTCGTGGCCGCGCACGGCTCGCTCGCCGGACGCCGCGTGCAGGCCGTCGACCTGACGGAGCGTACGGACGAGCTGCTCGCTCTGGACGCCGAGGGCGCCGTCTTCCTCGGCTGTCCGATGGGCCCCGACGCCGCGGCCCGGATCCGCGCCACCGGCGCCCTGGTCTTCCCGCCGGTCCCCGGCCTCCCCTTCGACCCGTACCGGGGCCATCTGTACTCCCCCGCCGAGCTGTTCGCGGGTCTCGCGGAGGGCGGCTACGAGTCGACGCCGGACGCCCGCGCGTACGACTGGTTCCAGCAGACCAAGGCCGACCACGACATCTTCGCGTCGATGCTGCGGGCCGTGCACGACGACTCCGTCTCCGACGCCCTCGACGAACTCCTCGCCGGCGCAAGGGTGGTGGGGGTCATGGGCGGTCACGCGATGGCGCGCGGCACGGACGGGTACGCGGGCGCGGCGCGGCTCGGCAGGACGCTCGCCAGGTCCGGGGTCACCGTCGCCACGGGCGGCGGTCCGGGCGCGATGGAGGCGGCGAACCTGGGCGCGTACGCGGCACGGTTCGACGACGCAATGCTGACCCAGGCGCTCCAACTCCTGGCCGCCGCCCCCTCGTTCACCCCGTCGGTCACGGCATGGGCGTCGGCTGCCTTCGCGGTGCGCTCGCGCTGGCCCGACGGCGGCGACTCGGTCGGCATCCCGACCTGGTTCTACGGCCACGAGCCGCCGAACGCCTTCGCCGGGCACATCGCGAAGTACTTCGCGAACGCCACCCGCGAGGACGGCCTCCTGGCCCGCTCGAACGCGGGCGTGGTCTTCCTGCCGGGCGCGGCCGGCACCGTCCAGGAGATATTCGACAACGCGACGCCGAACTACTACGAGTCCCGGGGCGAGCCCACCCCCATGGTCCTCGTCGGCCGCGCCCACTGGACGGAGCGCCTGCCGGCCTGGCCGCTGCTCACGGCCCTGGCCCGGGAACGGTCGATGGACGCGCGGATCGCGCTGGTGGACACGGTGGAGGAAGCGGCGGACGCGCTCGCGAAGCTGGGCTGAGCGCGGGTTTTGCTGAGCTGAACTCTTTGGTGAGCTTGCCGGAGCCGGCCTCGGCTACCCGAACGTCGCCCACTCCAGCCAGAAATCCAGCAGCTCCCGCTCCCCGAGCACCTCCACGCGTCCGCCGTCGAGGGGCGCACGCCGGTAGAACGCGAGCAGTACGTCGGTGAGCGGCCCCCGCAGAGCGACGGTCGCCTTCTCGTGGCCGCGGCGCCACGTGAAGCCGTCCTCGCCCAGCTCGACCAGCCATTCGGCGTTCAGCTCCGGCGGTGTGCCGGTGGCGTGGAGGTGCAGGCTGCGCCCGCCGCCGCGCAGCTGCGCCGCGCTGTCGGACAGGTCGGACTGCTGGGCGTAGGCGACGATCTGCAGCCACTCGTCGATCGCGTCGGCGGCGAGCTCGGGCGCCACCTCGTACGCGGCCTGCGCCGTGAGCGCCGCGTCCGCCCGGTGGATCACCGTCTCGTGCGTCATGCGGCGGGCCCAGAAAGCGGTGGTGCGATCCCAGGACCAGGTCCACAGGCGCGTGTCGGGGCCCGCGGCGCGCAGCGCCCGCGCGGTCAGCTCAGCGCCTTCCATGAGCCAGGCCGCGAGCGCGGCCGGGTCGTCGCTCCCGGGCCCGTCGAAGCCCGGCACCTTCTCGTCGGGGACCTCCTCGGTGGCCCCGGTCCGCACGATCGTCCCGACCCAGCGGTGCGCGCCGCCGAGGTGCACGACGAGGTCGCGCAGGGTCCAGTCGGGGCAGGTCGGCACGGTGGCCGTGAGGTCGGCACCGGCGAGATGCCCCGCCAACAGAGCGGTCTGCTCCACGACTTCGTCGCAGTAGCGGTCATGGGCGAGCTGTCCGGGTGCCGCGGTCTCCGTCATACGGCGGACCCTATGCGGCGGACGCGCCGTCCAGCACCACGATTTCGCCCGCGTCGAACGCCACCCCGACCTCGCCCCCCGGCTCCGGCGCGTCCCGCAGCGCGCAGGCCGCTTCGAGGCGGGGCGCTTCCCTGGCCTGGAGGTGTACGGCGACATGCGTGCCGCGAAAGGTGCGCGCGGTGACCGTGCACGTCAACTGGGCCTCGGCGGCGGGCACAAGGCGTACACCCGCGGGCCGGACCAGAATCCGGCCCGGGCCCTGCCGGGAGCCCGCGGGGACGGGGACCTTGCCCCACGGCGTGTCCGCGGCCTCGCCGGCGACCATGGCCTCGACCACGTTGTCGAAGCCGAGGAAGCGCGCCACGAACTCGTCGGCAGGGCGCTGCCACACCTCAAGTGGCGTACCGGACTGGGCGATCCGTCCGTCGCGCATCACCACGACGCGGTCGGCGAGCGCGAAGGCCTCGCCCTGGTCATGCGTCACGGCGAGCACGGTCGTGCCCAACTCGCCGAATAGTTCCCTGAGTTCGACGACCAGGCGCTCCCGCAGCGAGCGGTCGAGCTGACCGAGCGGCTCGTCGAGCATGAGCAGACGAGGGCGGGGAGCGAGCGCTCGGGCGAGAGCGACGCGCTGCTGCTCGCCGCCGGACAGCGAGGCGACGGCGCGCCGCCGGGCTCCGGGCAGCCCGACAAGCTCCAGCAACTCCCGTACACGGTCCTGCTGTTCGGAGCGGGAGGCGCCGTGCATCCGCAGCCCGAAGGCGACGTTGCCGCCCACGTCGCGCTGCGGGAACAGCTGGTGGTCCTGGAACATGAGGCCGACGCCCCGCCGGTGCGCGGGCACCCCCGCCTGGTCGCGGCCGTCGAGGAACACACGGCCCCCGTCGAGCCCCTGGAGCCCGGCCACGACCCGCAGCAGCGTCGACTTTCCGCTGCCGCTGGGGCCGAGCACGCACACGATCTCGTGCTCGGCGACCTCCAGACCGACCTGGTCGAGCGCCGCATGCGCCGTTTTGGACGGGCCACCGAACCGCACGGTCGCGTCGTCCAGAGTCAGCAGGGCCATCAGAACTCCCCCGTCGTACGGTCCGTGCGGATGCGTTCGAGCAGCAGCAGCGA
Organism: Streptomyces sp. CB01635; assembly: GCF_002803065.1. GTDB lineage: Bacteria > Actinomycetota > Actinomycetes > Streptomycetales > Streptomycetaceae > Streptomyces. The sequence continues at coordinate 157,920 of NZ_NNBL01000007.1, read as the reverse complement.
CACCGCGCACACCACCATGAGAATCGTCGAAAGGGCCATCGCCTGGCCGTAGTTGAGGTCACCGGCGCGCCCGAGGAGCCGCGCCACTGCCACCGGCAGAGTGGGGTTGTCCGGACGGGCGATGAACACGGTCGCCCCGAACTCGCCGAGCGACACGGCGAACGCGAACCCGGCCGCGATCAGCAGCGCCCTGCGCACCATCGGCAGATCGACCTCGCGCCAGGCCCGCAGCGGCGAGGCGCCGAGGACGGCGGCGGCCTCGCGGAGCCGCCCGTCGACCGCGCGCAGGACCGGCAGCATCGTGCGCACGACGAAGGGCACCCCGACGAGGGCCTGGGCCAGCGGCACCAGGATCCACGCGCCGCGCAGGTCGAGGGGCGGCTTGTCCAGGGTGATCAGGAATCCGAAGCCGACGGTGACGGCGGAGACGCCGAGCGGCAGCATGAGGAGCGCGTCGAAGCCCCGTACGAGACGGCCGGCCATGGGGGTCCCCCCGCTCGAGCGGAGCCGAGAGTGGGGGAGGGCCAGGGCCGCGGCGGCGAGTCCGCCGATCACGACGGCGATGGCGGTCGCGGCGAGCGCGTACGTGAGGGAGTTACCGATGGCCTCGATCGGAGGCACCAGGAACACGCCGCTGTCGGACGAGGTCAGTGCCTTGTAGTAGGCGAACCCGAAGCCGTCGGGACCGTCGAACGAGCGCTGGATGAGCACGCCGAGCGGCAGCAGGATCAGCACCGCAACCGTGGCGAACACCCCGGCGAGCAGCGCCCACTGACCCGCGCCGCGCGGGCGCCGGGCGGTGTGCGCCGCGTCGACGAGGCGCAGCGCGCTCTCCCGGCGGCGCACGCTCCAGGCGTGCACGGCGAGGATGATCCCGACGGCGGCGAACTGCACGATCGTGAGGACGGCCGCCGTGGAGAGGTCGAAGATCTGCGCGGTCTGCCGGTAGATCTCCACTTCGAGGGTGGAGAAGGTCGGCCCGCCGAGGATCTGGACCACGCCGAACGACGTGAACGTGAAGAGGAAGACCATCAGTGCGGCGGCCGCGACGGCCGGTCCGAGCGCGGGCAGCGTCACCGTCCGCCAGGCCGTCCAGCGGGAGGCGCCCAGCATCCGGGCGGCCTCCTCCTGCCGCGGGTCGAGCTGCGACCACAGTCCGCCGACGGTGCGGACGACCACGGCGTAGTTGAAGAAGACATGGGCGAGCAGGATCGCCCACACGGTGGTGTCGAGGCGTACGCCCCACAGGCTGTCGAGCAGCCCGCCGCGGCCGACCAGCGCCAGGAACGCCGTGCCGACGACGACGGTCGGCAGCACGAACGGCACGGTGACGGCGGCCTTCAGAACCTGCTTGCCCCTGAACTCGAAGCGCGCGAAGACGTACGCGCCGGGGAGCGCGATCAGCAGCGTGAGCGCCGTCGACGCGAGCGCCTGCCAGGTCGTGAACCACAGGACATGCCGGATGTCGGGCTGCCCCAGCACATCGGCGATCCGCCCCAACTGCCAGTGGCCGCCCGCCTTCAGGCCGCGGGAGACGATCGCCGCGACCGGATAGGCGAAGAACAGCGCGAAGAACGCGACGGGCACGGCCATCAGGCCGAGCCGCGCCGCGCTCCCGCGCCCCTTGAGGGACTTCGCCGAGGGCATCACCGGGGGCTTTACCGGTTGGTTCACCGGGGGCCCTGCGGGCGGCGTCACTTCAGTACGAGTGAGGTCCACGACTTGACCCAGGCGTCACGGTTGTCGGCGATCTTCTTCGGAGCCATCGTCTTCGGTGCGTCGACCTTGATGTCGTACTTCGCGTAGTCGGCGGGCAGGGCCGCGTCCTTCGTCACCGGGTCCACGAACATGTTCAGCGGCATGTCCTGCTGGAACTCCTTCGCGATCAGGAAGTCGAGGAGCGCCTTGCCGCCCTTCTCGTTCTTCGCGTTGCTCAGCAGGCCCGCGAACTCGGTCTGGCGGAAGCAGGTACCGGTCGCGACCCCGGTCGGGGCGGTCTTCGGCTGCGGGTCCGAGTAGATCGCCTCGGCCGGCGGCGACGACGCGTACGACACGACGAGCGGCCGGTCGCCGCCCGCCTTCCTGCCACCGGCGGAGCCCGAGAACTCCTCGTTGTACGCCTGCTCCCAGCCGTCGACGACCTTCACGCCGTTGGCCTTGAGCTTCTTCCAGTAGCCCTGCCAGCCCTCGTCGCCGTACTGCGCGGCGCTGCCGAGCAGGAAGCCGAGACCGGGCGACGACGTCGACACGTTCTCCGTGACCAGCAGGTTCTTGTACGCGGGCTTGGCGAGGTCGTCGAACGAAGCGGGCGGCGTCAGCTTGTGATCGGCGAAGTACTTCTTGTCGTAGTTGACGCAGATGTCGCCGGTGTCGATCGGGGTGACGCGGTGCTTGTCCCCGTCGAGCTGGTACTCGGCGCGGACCTGGTCCAGGCCCTTGGCCTCGTACGGCTGGAAGAGACCGTTGTCGAGGGCTCGCGACAGGAGCGTGTTGTCGACGCCGAAGAGGACGTCGCCCTGCGGGTTGTCCTTGGACAGGATGGCCTTGTTGACGGCCTCACCCGCGTCACCGTCCTTCAGGACCGTGACCTTGTAGCCGGAGCGCTTCTCGAAGTCCTTGAGCACGCTCTTGGAGACGGCCCACGAGTCATGGCTGACGAGGGTGACGGTCTTGGACTCCGCAGAGTCCTTGCCGGACCCGGATCCCCCGCACGCGGAGAGCGCGACGAGTCCGAGACCGGCCGCCATGGCGACGGCCGTGGCCTTGATGGTGGTGCTCACTTAAGTTCCCTCCTGGGTGACCAGGAAGAGACGCGGCCCCGCCCGGGATCGCGGACGATTCCCGGGCAGGGCGCAACAGCTTGAGTGGCGACCGAACTTCCTACCCAGAATGACCTGGGCAAGGTTCAGAGGGTCTGCGGCCGATGCCGCACTCTCAGCGCTGTGGCGCTCCCCTGTCGGAATATGAAGATGTACGTACGCCAGTCAGGTTACCGCTCGGTGGCGGCGAGCTGGCCGCACGCCCCGTCGATCTCCTGGCCACGGGTGTCGCGGACGGTGACCGGCACGCCGTGGGCCGCGATGGCCTCGACGAAGGCCTTCTCGTCCTCGGGGCGCGAGGCCGTCCACTTCGAGCCCGGCGTCGGGTTCAGCGGGATCAGGTTGACGTGGACCCGCTTGCCCTTGAGCAGGCGGCCGAGCCGGTCACCACGCCAGGCCTGGTCGTTGATGTCGCGGATGAGCGCGTACTCGATGGAGATGCGGCGGCCCGACTTCTCGGAGTACTCCCACGCCGCGTCGAGGACCTCGCGGACCTTCCAGCGCGTGTTGACCGGGACGAGGGTGTCGCGCAGTTCGTCGTCGGGGGCGTGCAGCGAGACGGCGAGACGGCACTTGAGGCCCTCGTCGGCGAGCCGGTGCATGGCGGGGACCAGACCGACGGTCGAGACGGTGATCCCGCGTTGCGAGAGGCCGACGCCGTCGGGCTCGGGGTCGGTGAGCGCGCGGATGGCGCCGACGACCCGCTTGTAGTTGGCCAGGGGCTCGCCCATGCCCATGAAGACGATGTTGCTCAGGCGGGCGGGGCCGCCCGGGATCTCGCCGTCGCGCAGCGCGCGCATGCCGTCGACGATCTGGTGCACGATCTCGCCCGTCGACAGGTTCCGGTCGAGGCCGGCCTGTCCCGTGGCGCAGAACGGGCAGTTCATTCCGCAGCCCGCCTGCGAGCTGATGCACATGGTGACCCGGTCCGGGTAGCGCATCAGGACGGACTCGACGAGCGTGCCGTCGAAGAGCCGCCACAGGGTCTTGCGGGTGGTGTCCTGGTCCGTCGACAGATGCCGGACGACCGTCATCAGCTCCGGAAGCAGCGCCTCCTGCAGCTTGCCGCGCGAACCGGCGGGGATGTCGGTCCACTCCGCGGGGTCGTGCGCGAACCGCGAGAAGTAGTGCTGCGACAGCTGCTTGGCGCGGAACGGCTTCTCACCGATCGCGGCAACGGCCTCCTTCCGCTCGGCGGGCGAGAGGTCGGCGAGGTGCCGCGGCGGCTTCTTGGCTGCGCGCGGGGCGACGAAAGTGAGTTCTCCGGGCTTAGGCATAACTCTTCCAGTGTCGCAGATCCATTTGTGTGACCTGGGCCCACAGAGATGAGCGGTAGTCGTCACTGACCGTCATGGGCCGTCGTGGGCCCTCCTCCGACGGCCCGCAGACGGCCCGGCCCGCCCCCTCCTGCGGAAGGATCCATGCAGGTTGGCAGGCTGATCGGCAACTGATGTCACGGGTCGCCCGTCCGTCGTGGGCGACGGTTGAGCCCGCCGGCAGCCCGGGGCGATCCGAGTGATCGTCGGGAGCCTGTTCCGGATCATCAGCCGAGCCTGACCAGTGATCACGTTCGGGCGGCATCGTGCCGCAACACCAAAGCGCCACGTGAGACACCGTCTTAGGCATGACCCTTCCAGCGTCGCAGGCATACGACAACGGGCCCGCCGCCCTGTGGACAGCGAGCCCGTCACCTGAATCCGCGCAGGTCAGGCGGGACGATCGAGCCGGTCAGCCGGCTCCGACGAAGATCACCAGGAGCAGCCAGACCACCGGCGCCGTCGGGAGCAGGGAGTCGAGGCGGTCCATGATCCCGCCGTGCCCGGGGAGGAGCGTGCCCATGTCCTTGATCCCCAGGTCGCGCTTGATCATCGACTCGCCGAGGTCGCCGAGCGTGGCGCTGGCCGCGACCGCGAGCCCGAGCAGCAGACCCTGCCACCAGGCACCGCCGTCGATCAGGAACTGCATGCACAGCGCGCCGGCGGCCATCGCGAACGTCACCGCGCCGACCAGCCCCTCGCGGGTCTTGCCGGGGCTGATGCGCGGGGCGAGCTTGTGCTTGCCGAAGCGCCAGCCGATCGCGTACGCGCCGGTGTCGCTGACGACCGTCAGCAGCAGGAACGTCAGGACGCGCTGCGGCCCGTCGTCCGCGGTGAGCATGAGCGCCACGAAGGTCGCGAGGAACGGCACGTAGAACGCTGCGAAGACACCGGCCGTGACGTCCCTGAGGTAGCCCTCGGGAGGCTCCGTCATGCGCCAGACCAGGACCGCGAGCGCGGTGAGCGCCATCGCCACCCAGGCGCCCTCGGTGCCACGGACGTATCCGGCGACGACCATCGCCGCGCCGCCGATCGCGAGCGGCACGAGCGGCGCCTTGATGCCCTTGCGCTCCTCGAGCCGCGAGGTGAGCTCCCAGAGGCCGACGACGACGGCCACCGCCACCACGCCGACGAACACGGCCTTGACGATGAAGAGCGACGCGACGATCACCGCGCCGAGCCCCACCCCGACTCCTATGGCGGCCCCGAGGTCACGGCCCGCGCTCTTCTTCGGCGGTGCGGGGGCGGGCTGTGCGGCGCTTGGCATGGGCTCCTGCAGGCTCTCGTGCTGCGCCTCGTGCGGCGTCACATACGGCGTCTGGTGCTGCGTCGGGCGGTGCGTCTGATTCTGTGTCTGCTGCTGCGGTTCGTGCTGTGTCTGATGCTGCGGTTCGTGCTGCCCACCGCGAGGGTCCTCGTGCCGGCTCCCGCCCTGCGACTCGTCGCGGAACAGGGGACCGCTCGGCCGAGCAGCCCCCCGATCGTCGTCCTGGTCACGACCACCGGCGGGTACCTCGGGCATTTCGGGCACGATGGGCATGGGCCGAGTCTCCTCAACCGCATGCTGTTCGTACGCGGGACCCGCCGGGGAAGCCCCCTGGGAGGGCCCCTGGTCGGGCGGCCCCCAGTACCCGGCTCCGGTCGGCGCTCCCCAGGAAGAGTCGTTCACGGAATTCCTCAGACCTCGAGCAGCTCGGCTTCCTTGTGCTTGAGCAGCTCGTCCACCTGGGCGACGTACTTCGCGGTGGTGTCGTCGAGCTCCTTCTCGGCGCGGCGGCCCTCGTCCTCGCCGACCTCGCCGTCCTTGACGAGCTTGTCGATCGTCTCCTTGGCCTTGCGGCGGATGGAGCGGATCGAGATCTTGGAGTCCTCGGCCTTGGTCTTGGCGACCTTGATGTACTCCTTGCGGCGGTCCTGGGTCAGCTCCGGGAACGTCACACGAATGATGTTGCCGTCGTTGCTCGGGTTGACGCCGAGGTCCGAGTCGCGGATCGCCTGCTCGATGTTGCGCAGCGCGCTCTTGTCGAACGGGGTCACCACGGCCATCCGCGGCTCGGGCACGGAGAACGAGGCCAGCTGGTTGATCGGGGTCAGCGCGCCGTAGTAGTCCGCCACGATCTTGTTGAACATCGCCGGGTGCGCACGGCCGGTGCGGATCGCGGCGAAGTCCTCCTTGGCGACCACGACGGCCTTCTCCATCTTCTCCTCGGCCTCGAGGAGGGTCTCTTCGATCACCACTTGCTCCTGCGTGTCTTGAGTGAGGCCCGGCATGCGCCCAGGGCGGCCGGCTGCGTCGTGTGTCTTTCCTGCACGGTGTCCGACCGGCAGGACATTGTCCATCCCCTGGCGGGGGGTCGTGTCAGGCCCGCGTTCCGTGGTCGCCCACGAGCGTGCCGATCTTCTCACCCTTGACCGCTCGCGCGATATTGCCCTCGGCGAGCAGTTCGAAGACGAGGATGGGCAGCTTGTTGTCGCGGCACAGGGTGATCGCGGTCATGTCGGCGACCTTGAGATCGCGGGTGATGACCTCGCCGTAGCTGAGCGCGTCGAACTTCACGGCCTCGGGGTTGGTCTTCGGGTCGGAGTCGTAGACCCCGTCCACCCCGTTCTTGCCCATGAGCAGCGCCTCGGCGTCGATCTCCAGAGCGCGCTGTGCGGCGGTCGTGTCGGTGGAGAAGTACGGCATGCCCATACCGGCGCCGAAGATGACGACGCGGCCCTTCTCCAGGTGGCGCACGGCGCGCAGCGGGATGTACGGCTCGGCGACCTGCCCCATGGTGATGGCGGTCTGCACGCGGCTGTCGATGCCCTCCTTCTCCAGGAAGTCCTGGAGCGCGAGGCAGTTCATGACGGTGCCGAGCATGCCCATGTAGTCGGAACGGGCCCGGTCCATGCCGCGCTGCTGGAGCTCGGCGCCGCGGAAGAAGTTGCCGCCACCGATGACGACGGCGATCTGCGCGCCGTCGCGCACGACGGCCGCGATCTCACGGGCGATCTTGTGCACCACGTCGGGGTCGACGCCCAGACCCCCGCCACCGGCGAACGCCTCGCCGGACAGCTTCAGCAAAAAGCGCCCCGCGCCTTTGCCGTCGTCGCTCTTGTCGCCCTTGTCGGCCTTGGTGGTGGTCATGGTGATCTCGCCTCTTTACTTGGCACACATACAAAGAAGGCCACTGCCGGTGGGGTGTTGTTCGCATCCCATGCTCGGCAATGGCCTCCTCGTCACATCTGCGGTCGCCCGGCGCGGACGCGCGCGTGGCGGCGTACGCGGGAGACTGCTGTCGACCCTACTGGGATCTCGTCGACCCTAGCGGTGTCTTCCGGCTGTCGCGGTACGGACTCAGATGCCGACCTTGATGCGCGAGAAGCGCTTCAGGGTGACACCGGCCTCGTCCAGGACCTTCTGCACGGACTTCTTGTTGTCCAGCGCGTACGGCTGGCCGAGGAGGGTGGCCTCCTTGAAGAAGCCGTTGACGCGACCCTCGACGATCTTCGGGAGAGCGGCCTCGGGCTTGCCCTCGGCGCGCGTGGTCTCCTCGGCGACGCGACGCTCGGACTCGACGACCTCGGCCGGGACGTCCTCACGGGAGAGGTACTTCGGCGCGAAGGCGGCGATGTGCTGCGCGATGCCCTTGGCGAGGTCGGCGTCGGCCTTGTCCAGCTCGACCAGAACACCGATCTGCGGGGGCAGGTCGGGCATGGTGCGGTGCATGTACGCGGTGACGTAGGCGCCGGAGAACTGCGCGAAGCGGTCGAGGACGATCTTCTCGCCGAGGTTGGCGTTGGCCTCGTCCACGTACGCCTGGACGGTCTTGCCGGGCTCGATCTCGGACGCGAGGAGCGCCGCGATGTCGGCCGGGTTCGTCTTGGCGGCGTGGGCGGCGAGGGAGTTCGCGACGGCCTGGAACTTCTCACCCTTGGCGACGAAGTCCGTCTCGCACTTCAGCTCGAGGATGACACCGGAGGTGTTGTCGTCGGCGATGAGGGAGACGACAGCGCCGTTCTCGGCGGAGCGGCCCTCGCGCTTGGCGACGCCCTTCTGGCCCTTGATGCGCAGGGCCTCGACGGCCTTGTCGACGCTGCCGTCGGCCTCGTCGAGCGCCTTCTTGCAGTCCATCATGCCGGCGCCCGTGAGCTCACGGAGCTTCTTGACGTCAGCGGCGGTGTAGTTCGCCATGATCTGAAATTCTCTCTCGAAGTCTGAAAGATCTACGGGTGAACGGCGGGGGCCGACTCGGCCCCCGCCGTCAACTACCGAACCGGTGAGGTTCAGGCCTGCTCGGCGTCCGCGGCCGGAGCCTCGGTGACGACCTCGGTGACGACCTCGGCCTCGGCGTCGGCGACCTTCTCCGTCTCGGCGGAGGTCTGGACCTCAGCCTCGGCGGCCGGCTTCTCGTCGGCCTTCTTCTCGCCCTCGAGCAGGTCGCGCTCCCACTCGGCGAGCGGCTCGCCCGCGGCCTTCTCGCCCGGCTTCTGGTCGCCAGTGGCGGCACCGGAGCGGGCGATGAGGCCCTCGGCGACGGCGTCGGCGATCACGCGGGTGAGCAGGGTGACGGAGCGGATCGCGTCGTCGTTGCCCGGGATCTTGTAGTCGACCTCGTCGGGGTCGCAGTTGGTGTCGAGGATGGCGACGACCGGGATGTTGAGCTTCCGGGCCTCACCGACCGCGATGTGCTCCTTCTTGGTGTCCACGATCCAGACGGCGCTGGGCACCTTGGACATCTCGCGGATACCGCCGAGGGTCTTCTCCAGCTTGGCCTTCTCGCGGGAGAGGACGAGCAGCTCCTTCTTGGTGAGGCCGGACGCGGCCACATCCTCGAAGTCGATCTGCTCGAGCTCCTTGAGGCGCTGCAGACGCTTGTAGACGGTCGAGAAGTTGGTGAGCATGCCGCCCAGCCAGCGCTGGTTGACGTAGGGCATGCCGACGCGGGTCGCCTGCTCGGCGATCGCCTCCTGCGCCTGCTTCTTCGTACCGACGAACATGACCGTGCCGCCGTGGGCGACGGTCTCCTTGACGAACTCGTAGGCGCGGTCGATGTACGACAGCGACTGGAGCAGGTCGATGATGTAGATGCCGTTGCGCTCGGTGAAGATGAAGCGCTTCATCTTCGGGTTCCAGCGACGGGTCTGGTGACCGAAGTGGACGCCGCTTTCCAGCAGCTCCCGCATCGTGACGACGGCCATGGCCGTACTCCTTGGGTTCTCGGTTGCCGCGACCGCAGGATTGCTGTCGCGCCTGACGCCCCGCGCGCTGTGCCACGAGGGACCGAGGGGCGCGGACACCGTCACGAATGACCTGGTGTTGGGGCGTGCGAAGTCGATCGGGTGACCCCGATCGCCATCAGAAGTGTACGGGACCCGCGAGGTGCCGGGTGACGCCGCTGTCCACAACCGGTCGGTAGTCCACAGTTCCGGTCCATGATCCCCGCGGATCGTGTCGGGACGGGACCGTTCAGTGCATGCGACTGATGCTGATGCTGACGATGACCGCGGCGCTGGCGGGCCTCGCGCCGCCCCCGCCGGTACCGGCCGTGGGCGCCGCCTGGCCGGTGGGTACGCGGCCCCCGATCCTACGGGGCTGGGCCCCGCCGGCGACGGACTACGGGGCGGGCCACCGCGGCGTGGACCTGGCCGCGCCGGTCGGCACCTCGGTCAGAGCGGTGGCGCGGGGCCGAGTGTCGTTCGCGGGCCGCGTGGCGGGCAGAGGGGTGGTGGCGGTGGAACTGTCAGAAACGGGCGATCCACCCCTACGGACTACGTATGAACCGGTGACGCCATCGGTGAAGAAGGGCGCCCGGGTAGCACCGGGCGAGGTACTGGGCGTGCTGGAACCCGCGACCAACCATTGCGGCCCGACGTCCTGTCTGCACTGGGGCTTGCTACGGGGTGACACCTACCTCGACCCACTGTCCCTGCTGCCACCCCGGCTGTTGCGCCAGGGTCCGTCGCGACTGCTGCCGGTGCTGGGGGCGGGTGGCTCGGGGGCGGGGACGGGTGGCACGCCCTGGGCCGACCCGCCGTTGCCGGTCCCGCTGCCCCCGGTCCGGTCGGCCGTTCGTGCAGATGGCGTGATGGCCGGCGCGCCGAGGACCTTCTCGCCGCTGCTGCCGGACGGGGCGATGGCCGACGCCGGTACGGCGATGGGTGCCGCGCCGGGGCCGGTCCCGCTTGCGCTTGGTCCCGCCGAGCCCTAGGGCCTTTCGTTTGGATCAGGCCGGATCAGGGAGCGGGGTCATGGGTGTCCCTCTGCTCGAGCGAAGCCGAGAGCAGGGGGAGCGTGCATCGCAAGGCGGAGGAGGGAGTCGGCAACTGACGACAACGCCGCGAGGTGCGGCACCAGACCCCCGCGAGCCCGGCCTGATCCAAACGAGAGCCCCTAGGGCTCGCGCCCTGGATCAGCCGCTGACGCCCCGGAGGGCCATGCTCACGGCCGCTTCGGTGATGGCCGAGGGGTCTTCCGCCGCGCCCAGTTCGATGCGTCGGACCGCCGCGTCCACCACCCCCTGAAGGAGCATCGCCGCGAGGCGCGGTTCCGCGTGGCCCATGTCGGCGAGCGCCTCGACGATCATCGCGACCAGCCCGCCGTGGGCGGCGCGGATCTTCTCGCGCGCCCCTGAGTCGAGTTCGCTCGCCGAGATGGCCACGACGGCGCGGTGCCGGCGGTCGCCCACCAGCGAGAGCTGTTCCCGCACATAGGCCTCGACCTTGCCCTCGGGGGTCCCGGCGCGCTCCATCGCCGTGGAGACCTCCGCCGCCCAGACGGGGAAGTCGACCTCGCAGAGCTCTTCGACGACCGCGGCCCGCGACCGGAAGTACTCGTACACGGAGGACCGGGCGAGCCCGGTGCGCTCGGCGAGCGCGGGGAAGGTCAGCGCCTCCGTCCCGCCCTCGGACAACAGGGAGCGCGCCGCGTCCAGAAGGGCGCCGCGCTGCATCGACCGGTGCTCGGCCACTGAGGCCGCTCGAATCCTTGGCACGTCACCACTTTACGGACGGGAGGCGCGCAGCGGGAGTCGTCCTGCCCCACGCACGGCCCGGCAGGGACGATTCCGCATTGTCAGCGCCGGAAGCCGGCCAGCTTCGCGCGAAGCTGGAGGACGGACTTGGTGTGGATCTGACTGACGCGACTCTCGGTCACGCCGAGCACATTGCCGATCTCCGCGAGGGTGAGGCCTTCGTAGTAGTACAGCGTCACGACGGTCTTCTCGCGCTCCGGCAGCGTGTTGATCGCTCGCGCCAGATACCGCCGAAGCTCCCGGTCCTCGGCGACTTCGACCGGGTTGTCGGCGGCGTGGTCCTCGAGCGTGTCCATGAGGCTGAGCCGGTCGCCGCTCTCGCCACCGGCGTGCAGCAGCTCTTCCAGAGCCACCACGTTCGCGAGGGACAACTGGCTGAAGACCGCGTGCAGTTCCTCGACCCTGATGCCGAGCTCTGCGGCCACCTCGCTCTCCGACGGAGTCCGCCGCAGCTGCGCCTCGAGCGTGGCGTAGGCCCGCTCGACGTTGCGCGCCTTCTGCCGCACGGAGCGCGGAATCCAGTCGAGCGCCCGGAGTTCGTCAATCATGGCGCCGCGGATCCGGGTGATCGCGTACGTCTCGAACTTGATCTCGCGCTCGATGTCGAATTTCTCGATCGCGTCGATCAGTCCGAAGACCCCTGAGGACACGAAGTCGGCCTGTTCGACATTGGGCGGCAGCCCGACGCTGACGCGGCCCGCGACGTACTTGACCAGCGGCGAGTAGTGCAGGATGAGCTGCTCGCGCAATCGCCCGTCGCCCGTCGTCTTGTACGACCTCCACAGCTCCTCGAGCGACGAGGGAGCAGGAGGCCGCACGCTGCCACGGGCAGCGGGGGGAACCGCAGCCCGGTCAGACCCGGAGGTGTGCTGGGGCATTCGTCGCCTTGTGCCGTTCTGCCGTGAACTGGGGATTTGTGCGCCTGGCGCCGGACTGATGGTAAAGATCCGAAGTTGCCTGTCTGATACTCGGTTGCCCATCTGATCGTGGTTGCTCTTCGTTGCCGGACTGATTCGGGATTGAACCGAACGAGCCGGAATCCTGGTGAGCGTAGCGTGACTGGAGCGTCGCAGTGTGCGAAGGCTATTGGATCGCACGTGCGCAGATACGTTCCGTTGGGCGACTTGCGGGGTCACATCCGTCGCTGTACGTGACCGGGCCGAAACGCCAACGCCCCGTAACGCCAAGGGGTTCGGCCGTCATCCGGACGGCGCAACACCCTCCGTCACCGATCATCTCCTTCCGGCAAGACAGGCTGGATCGCCTGGCGTGTCAACTGCCAGCCATCGCTGTGTCGTTCGACGAACCCCAGTGAGCGCAGTTCGTACAACCTCCCGATCGCGTCGTCGACTCCGGTGCCCGCGGCCCGGGCGATGTCCCCCACCCCGACGGTTCCGCCGGCGGGCAGCGCCGCCAGGACCGCCGCGGCACCCGGCGCGAGCAGGTCGTGCGGCAGTACGGGTCCGCGGCGCGCCGGGGCGAGGTCCCCCATGTCCCCGACCAGCTCCATGACTTCCGCCGCGTCAGTGACGAGAACCGCTTCCCCGCGCAGCAGTTCGTGCACCCCTTCGGAGCGCGTACTCGTGACCGGCCCAGGAACCCCCATCGTGTGACGGCCGAGGCGCTGCGCCCACCGCGCCGTACCGAGAGCACCGCTGCGGTAGGCGGCCTCCACGACGACGGTCCCCCGGGTGAGCGCGGCGATCACGCGGTTACGGAGGATGAATCTGCTCCGCGTCGGATGATCACCGGGCGGCAACTCCGCGATGACGAGCCCCTGTTCCGCGATCCGCTCGATCAACTGGACGTGGCCGCGCGGATAGGGCCGGTCGACCCCGCAGGCCAGGACCGCCACGGTGGCACCGCTCGCACCGAGGGTCCCGCGATGGGCGGCCGCGTCCACCCCGTACGCCCCGCCCGACACGACGACGCTGCCGCGCTCCGCGAGCCCTGCACCGAGGCTCGCCGCCACCCGTGCCCCGTAGTCCGTGCAGGCCCGCGCCCCCACGACGCCGACGGACCGCAGCGCCCATATCCGCAGGGACGGCCGCCCCCGCACCCATAGGGCGACGGGCCGCGCGTCGCCGAGATCGTCCAGCTGGGCCGGCCACTCCGCGTCCCCGGGACACACGATCCGCGCGCCCGCGCCCGCCGCCAGTTCCAGGTCACGCTCGGGCAGCACATCGGCCGCTCTGGCCCGCAGCCCCGCCCAGCGGCCCTCGCTCACCCCGGGCAGCGGCTCCCCGTCCTCGACGATGCGCCGCGCGACCTCCACCGCCCCGAACTCCCTCAGCCACCGCCCCGCCGTCTCGTCGCCGGGCTCGACGATCCTGGTGAGGGCGGCCCTCGCGAGCCGGATCCCGTCGGAGACCTCCGCTCCGCTCATGACGACCCCCCGAGGGCCATGGCCACACCGTGCGAGATCCCGGTGCGCAGCTGAAGGGCGAGCGCCACGTCCTGTGCGCGTGGCCGGTCCCGGCCGCAGAGGTCCGCGACAGTCCACGCCACCCGCAGCACACGATCGACGCCCCGGGCGGTCAGGAAGCCGCGCTCCAGATCGGTCTCGACATCGTCCATGGCCCCCGGCGCGGCGGGCCACCGAGTGCGCAGCGCGTGCCCGGGCACCTCGCTGTTCGTCCGCCAGGGCGTGTCCGCGAGCCGTGCCGCGCCCCTCTCGCGGGCTGCCCGCACCCGCTCGCGGACGACGGCGGTGGTCTCGCCCTGTGCGCCGCTCCCGGTCAGCTCCGCACGCGTGACGGGCTCCACGTCCACCCTGAGGTCGACCCGGTCGAGCAGCGGCCCGGAAAGGCGCGCCTGATAGCGGCGGACCGCAGCCGGCGGGCACTCGCAGCCGCCACCCACGAGCGAGTGGTTGCCACACGGGCACGGATTGGCGGCCAGGGCCATCAGGAAGCGGGCGGGCAGGCGCACCACTCCGGCACTGCGGGCGATGACCACGTGGCCCGACTCCAGCGGCTGGCGCAGCGCGTCGAGTGCCTGGCCGCTGAATTCCGGCGCCTCGTCAAGAAAGAGCACCCCTCTGTGGGACAACGACACGGCGCCCGGCCGCGGCATCCCCTGACCGCCGCCGACGAGAGACTGCATCGTCGCCGAGTGGTGCGGCGCGCAGTAAGGGGCGGAGTCGACCATCGGTTTGCCCGGCGGCAGCATGCCCGCCACCGAGTGGATGGCCGTCACTTCGAGGGCTTCCTCGCGGGTGAGCGGCGGCATGACCAGCGGCAGCCGCTCGGCGAGCATGGTCTTTCCGGCACCTGGCGGTCCCTGGAGGAGGACGTGGTGGGCCCCGGCGGCGGCGACCTCGATCGCCGTGCGTGCGGCGCGCTGGCCGACGACATCGGCCAGATCGAGGATGTGGGCGTCGTGCGGCATCCCGGCGAGACCCACGCCGAGGCCCTGGCCCGGGATGCTCAGGCCCGCGAGCATCGGGTCGGGGCGTCCGGTCTCGTCAGGCGGCTCGTCCGGGACCGGCTCGTCCGTCAGGACCGCGATGAGCTGCCGCAGGCTCCGTACGCCGAGGACGGAGACGCCCGGGACGAGCGCGGCCTCGCCGGCCGAGCACTCCGGGACCACGACCTGTTCGTAGCCCGCGTCGGCCGCCGCGAGGACGGCCGGGAGCACCCCGCGAACGGGCCGTACGCGGCCGTCGAGTCCAAGCTCGCCGATCATCACGACGTCGGAGAGGACCCTCGGATCGATCCGCTCGGCCGCTCCCAGCACGGCGCTGGCGATGGCCAGGTCAAATCCGCTGCCGCTCTTCGGCACGGACGCCGGGCTGAGCCCCACCGTGAGCTTCTTCTGCGGCCACTCCCCGCCGGAGTTGACGACCGCCGCCCTGACTCGGTCGCGGCTCTCCGACAGGCTCTTGTCGGGCAGTCCGACCAGCGTGAACGCGGCGACCCCGGGCTCCAGGTCGGCCTGGACCTCGACGACCACCCCCTCGACCCCGACGAGAGCCACGGAGCATGTGCGCGCGAATCCCATCAGGCCACACCCCGCGCGTGCTCGACGACTGGGGCGCCGCGCTCCGGCAGAAGGACCCCGACCAGATCGATGCGTACGCCGCCGGGTGGCGCTCCCCCGTGTTCCTGAACCCAGCGCTCCGCCAGGTCGCGCAGCCGCTGGGCCTTGACGGGGGTGACCCCGGCCATCGGATGCTCGAAGGACCCGGCGGGGCCGCCCGCCCTGCGGGTCTTCACCTCGCAGACGACGAGCGCGTCGCCCTCCCGGGCGACGATGTCGATCTCACCCGTCCGCCCCGCGCGCCAGTTGCGCTCGATGACCGTCATTCCGGACTCGGCCAGCCGCCGTGCGGCCAGCTCCTCGCCGTACTTTCCGAGTGCGCTGCGTGCCTTGGACGCGTTCATGTCGGCACCACCTCCGACGCCCACGCTGAGGCATGGACGCCGAAGAAGTGGATCTTGGTGAACTACTCACGCGTTGTGGATAACCCGGCCACCCAATCCAGCGAACTCACCCGCCCGAGAGCCCCGGCTCACCCGCTCAGAAGCCCCGGCTCACCCACCCGGCAGCTCCAGATCGCTCTTGTTCAGCTCCTCGATATTCACGTCCTTGAACGTGAGCACACGGACCTGCTTCACGAACCGTGCGGGCCTGTACATGTCCCACACCCAGGCATCCGCCATGGATACCTCGAAGAAAACCTCACCCTGGACCGAGTGCACCTGCATCTCGTAGTCGTTGGTGAGATAGAAGCGCCGTTCGGTCTCGATCACGTATTTGAACAGACCGACGACGTCGCGGTACTCCCGGTAGAGCTTCAGCTCCATCTCGGTCTCGTACTTCTCGAGGTCCTCGGCGCTCATGGCATGTTCCCCTTCAGCCGTGCGTCCCCCTATTGTGCGTCAGCCCCGTA
Source organism: Streptomyces sp. CB01635 (assembly GCF_002803065.1). GTDB lineage: Bacteria > Actinomycetota > Actinomycetes > Streptomycetales > Streptomycetaceae > Streptomyces. The sequence continues at coordinate 141,875 of NZ_NNBL01000007.1, read as the reverse complement.
CGCCTCTAGACGATTTCCGTGTCGAGGACTTCGGGACGACTCGGGGGACCCTCGTCGAGCAGCCGTTCCAGCAGCCCGGCGAGCCTGGTCGGATACACCGTCTCATGTGCCTCGGTCAGTTCCCGGCACGTCCACCAACGTGCTCCGGCGACGCTGCGCCGTTCCAGCTCGGTCAGGCCCGCCCCGGCGATCTCCGCTCCGGCCACCGCGGCCGTCGTACGGGCCAGGAAGTACCACTCGTCCTGGTCCCAGCGCCGCCCGTCGAACGGGAAGGAGCAGGTGCGGCGCCACAGGACCGGGCCGAGCTCGACGTCCGTGATGCCGGTCTCCTCCGCGAGCTCGCGCAGCGCGGCCTGCTCACGGGTCTCGTCGCCCTCCAGGCCGCCGCCCGGGGTGAACCACCAGTCGTCGGCGGTGTCCCCCGGCTCGTGCCCGTGCAGCAGCAGAATGCGGTCGTCGGGATCGAGCAGTACGACCCGTGCGACCTTCCGCAGCTCCCGGCCGGCCCCGGGAGGCTCAGCCCGCAAGGGCCCGCTCCCCCGCCGACGCGCGCGACCGGCCGCGGCCCTTGCTCGCGCGCTTGGCGATCGGCCCGTACGCGGCACCGCCGAGCACCAGCACGGCGCCCGCGACCACGGCGGCCAGGACCAGCTTCAGGGGACCCGGCTGGGAGAGCCCGCCCGGCAGCGTCTCGAAGCCGGTGGGTCGCGCGAGCATGCCGTCCATCGGCCAGGCCACGGCGTCGACCCGGGCGGCGACGGCGGTGCGCGGCACCGTTCCGTGGCTGGAGTCGCCGATGTGGACGCTGGAGTCGAGAGAGCCGCTGCGCTCGTCGCCGAGCAGGAAGAGGCGGCCCTCAGGGACCGTGGTGGTGGGGATGCCCGTGGCCGAGGGGCCCTGCCCCTTGGGGAGATACGGTTCAGCAATCTCCTTGCCGTTGACGGTCAGCTTGCCGGCCTCGCAGCAGGCGATCTTGTCGCCGCCGATGCCGACGACGCGCTTGACCATGGGCATGTCGCCCCACGCCGACTCCGTGAAGACGACGACGTCGCCGCGCTTGACCTCACTGCCGTCGATCCGCTGCGCGAGGACCCGGTCGCCCGCGCCGATCGTCGGCGTCATCGACTCGGTGGGCACGGTGTACGGCTGGTACACGATGGCGCCCCACACGAACCCGCCCAGGAACAGCACACAGCCGAGGGCCACGGCCAACCCCGACAGCGTGCTGCCGAGCCGGCCATGGCCCTCGTCCGTACGACGTGTCCTGCTCATCCCAGTTGCTCCCCGCCTCGGAGACTCGCCGTGGAAGATCGGCGATCTGGGACGGCACCCTACCCGGCGGTCTTCGCCTCAGAAACCCTGGTGTTCCCCTGGGTAAGCCGACGCCTGCGCCACAGCACGAGTGGTGCGGCGCCCGCGAGCCCGAGCGCGCCCGGAGCCGCTCCCATCGCCGCGCTGAGGCCCGGCTGGTCGAACGTGTCCGGCACCGGCAGGGTCGTCCAGCGGGTGGGCGGCCAGGCGACCACGATCGCGCGGCCCACGACGTTGTCCACGGGCACGAAGCCCTGGTTGCTGTCCTGCTGGTGGTACCGGGAGTCCATGGAGTCCTGGCGGTGGTCACCCATGACCCAAACTTTGCCAATGGGTACGGTGACCTTGAACTTGCCGCCCACATTGTCGTCGCTGCACGGGGTGTTCCCCGGGTAGACGTACGGCTCGTTCAGCGCCTTGCCGTTGACCTCGAGCGGGCCCGTCCCGTTGCACTCGATCGTGTCGCCGCCGACGCCGATGACGCGCTTGATGAGGTCCTTCTCGTTGGTGGACGGCATCAGGCCGATCCAGCCGAGGAGGCGCTGCACCGGATTCGGCTCGGCCGTCGGCTCGTCCCTGAGCCAGCCGTCCGGGTCGTGGAAGACGATGACCTCGCCGCGCCCGGGCTCGGAGCCGAACCACGGCGTCAGCTTGTCGACGAGCACGCGGTCGCCGATCTGCAGGGTGTTCTCCATCGACGCCGACGGAATCGAGAACGCCTGCACCAGGAACGTCTTGATCACCAGCGCCAGGACCAGCGCGATGACGATCAGGAGCGGAAGCTCCTTCCAGAAGGAGCGGGGCTTCTTCGCCCGGCCTCCCGCCCTGCCGCCGTCACCGTGGCCGTCACCAGGGCCGTCGCCCCGTCCACCACCGTGCCCGTCGCCGTTCGCGGCGCCATTGTCGAGGTTCACGGCGCCCGTCGCGGCCGATGCCGCTCCGTCGTCGGATCGCCCGGGCTGCTCGTCGGGCCCTTGCCCTGACCGTGCGCCGACCGCCAAGTCCCCCACATCCACTCCTCACTCCGTGCCGCTGCCTGTCGTCCCATACGCGATGCAGGCCCACCACTCCCATAACGAGCGGGAGTTCCGCAGGGCTCGGGAGAGGGATCAATCCGTTCAGATCCTCGGAGGCCACCCTATGCGACGGTTGCCGGGCCGCGGCCGATCTGTTCTGCGCGGCGGCCACCGTCGCGTAGGTGTCCGGCTCCGGGAGCGTGGTCCAGTGACCGACCGGCCAGGCGATGACGCGGGCGCGGCCGACGACCGACTTCTCCGAGACGGTGCCGCTGAACGGCTCGGTGCGGTGGAAGCGCGAGTCGGCCGAGTTGGAGCGGTGGTCGCCCATCACGAACAGGCGCCCCTTGGGCACCTTGACCTCGAACTCGAACTTCGACGGCACGTCTCCGGGGTGGATGTACGGCTCGTTCAGGGGCGTCCCGTTGACCGTCACGCGGCCCTGCTTGTCGCAGCACTTGACGGTGTCACCGCCGACCGCGATGACCCTCTTGATGAGGTCGCGCTCGTCGTCGGAGGGCAGAAGGCCGATCCAGGTGAGGCCTTCTTTCACCTGTTTGACGCCGACGGGGGCGTCCTTCTTCGCGCCCTGTTCCTGTTCCAGCCACTTGCCGGGGTCCTTGAAGACGACGACGTCGCCGCGGTGCGGCTTCGCGCCGAACCACGGGGTGAGCTTGTCGACCAGGACCCGGTCGCCGATCCTGATCGTCTGCTCCATGGAGCCGGACGGAATCACGAAGGCCTGGACGAGGAACGTCTTCAGGACGAGCGCTATCAGCAGCGCCACGCCTATGAGGAGCGGGATCTCCTTGAGCGCGGAGCGCTGCCGGCGTCGCTTGACCTTGCGCGCCAGCCTGCGCCGCTCGGCACGGCCCGGCAGTGGCGGGGTACCGGCGCGGCGCGTCCCGGTGGGCAGGCGGGTGTCGCCGCCGCCCCTGCGCGAGTGGGAGCGTCCGCGGTTACCCATGGGCACCGCCGGGTCCGGGCACGCGCGCGTAGACGTCGTTACGGGACAGGGAGCCCCAGTGGCCCGTCGGCCAGGCGATCCACTGGGCCCTGCCGATCACTTCGCCCACGGGGACCATGCCGCCGCCGGGCGCGCCCAGGTAGTCGCGTGAGTCCCGGGAGTCGCCCCGGTGATCACCGAGCAGGAAGAGGGTGCCGTCGGGCACGACGAGGTCGAAGGGGACCTTCGAGGGGGTGTTCCCGGGGTACAGGAACGAACTCTCGTCCACCGGTTCGCCGTTCACCCCGATCCTCCCCTTGCTGTCGCAGCAGACCACATGGTCTCCCCCCACGCCCACGACCCGCTTGATGTAGTCGGCGTCACCGAAGTACCCGGTCCCGTCGAAGACCACGACGTCGCCCCGCTGCGGCTCAGCACCGAAACGGTACGCCAACTTGTTTACGAGAACGCGGTCCCCGACCCTCAATGCGGGCTCCATGGAACCGCTGGGGATCTGGAAGGGCTGCATCACGAAGATGCTCAGCAGGAGCAGCAGAACAAGGCAGAGCAGCGCCGACAGGGTCAGGCGGCCGCCGGGGAGCCAGGACGCGGCCCACGGCACAAACGCGAAACGCGACCGCTCCTCCTCGCCCTCGTGTACGGAGGGTTGGGAGGCGCGATCGCGTTCCGTTGTCTGTGCTTCGGTGTCCATCGAGGCCAGATGCTATCCGGCCCGGCTGTGACCCCGTGCGCGAGCTCAGTTGTCGCGCTTCTCCTTGATCTTCGCGGCCTTGCCGCGCAGGTCGCGCAGGTAGTAGAGCTTCGCGCGACGCACGTCACCGCGGGTGACGAGCTCGATCTTCTCGACGATCGGGGTGTGCACCGGGAACGTGCGCTCGACGCCGACGGAGAAGGAGACCTTGCGGACCGTGAAGGTCTCGCGGACACCGGCGCCCTGGCGGCGGATGACTACGCCCTTGAACTGCTGCACACGGGAGCGGTTGCCCTCGATGACGCGGACGTGGACGTTGACGGTGTCACCCGGGCGGAAGGCCGGGATGTCGCTGCGCAGCGACGCGCTGTCGACGGAGTCGAGCAGGTGAGACATGATCGTCTGCTTTCTTCACCGATGCCACAGGTCATCGGCGGGAGTCTTCGAAATGAGGATTCGGTAGCTGATCGCGTCGGGCGGGCGTCGTTCCCCCTGTGGCAGGGGCGCACGCTGGACGTACAGCAGCGGCCTATTCTTCCACGGCTTCGGGGTCTCGCCCAAATCGGCCGTCCGGGCCCGGCCGCCACCCCAGGATGGAGAGCATCTCGCGGTCCTTCTTGTCGAAGACCGAGGGGTCGCAACGCTCCACGAGATCGGGCCTGTTGCGGGTGGTGCGCCGCAGCGCCTCGTCCCTGCGCCAGCGCGCGATCTTGCCGTGGTGGCCGCTGAGCAGCACGTCAGGGATGCCCTGTCCGCGCCACTCGGGGGGCTTGGTGTAGACGGGCCCTTCGAGGAGGTTGGCCATGGCGCCGGGCGCGAAGGAGTCGTCCCGGTGGGACTCGGCGTTGCCGAGGACTCCGGGCAGCAGCCGCGCGACGGCCTCCGTGACGACGAGCACGGCGGCCTCTCCGCCGGCGAGCACGTAGTCGCCGATGGAGACCTCGTAGACCGGCATCCGGGTCGCGTACTCGTCGATGACGCGGCGGTCGATGCCCTCGTAGCGCGCGGGCGTGAAGACCAGCCACGGGCGCTCGGAGAGCTCGACGGCGAGCTCCTGGGTGAAGGGGCGTCCGCTGGGCGTGGGGACGACGAGGGCGGGGCCGTGGGACCCGGTCTCGTAGCCTTCGGCGAGCACGTCGTCGAGGGCGTCGCCCCAGGGGCCGGTCTTCATGACCATGCCGGGGCCGCCGCCGTAGGGGGTGTCGTCGACCGTGTTGTGCCGGTCGTACGTCCACTCCCTGAGGTCGTGCACCCGTACGTCGAGCTGCCCGCGCGCGCGGGCCTTGCCGACGAGGGAGACGTTCAGCGGGTCGAGGTACTCGGGGAAGATCGTGACGACGTCGAGCCGCATCAGGCGCCGCCCGCCTCGGAGCCCTTGCCTGAGTCCTCGTCAGAGCCCTCGTCGGCGTCGCGGCTGGAGGCGATCTCGGCACGGTCGTCGATGAGACCGGGCGGCGGGTCGATGATCGCCCGCTGCTCCTCGAGGTCGATCTCGGTGACGATCTCCTCGACGAAGGGGATCATCACCTCGCTGCCGTCGGGGCGCTCCACGATGAACAGGTCCTGCGAGGGCAGGTGCGAGATCTCGGTGATCCGGCCGACCTCGACACCGTCCGTGGTGACCACGTCCAGGTCCATCAGCTGGTGGTCGTAGAACTCGTCCTCGTCCTCCGGCAGCTCCTCCGGGTCGACCTCGGCGATCAGGAGCGTGTTGCGCAGGGCCTCTGCGGCCGTACGGCCGCGTACGCCCTCGAAGCGCAGCAGGAGGCGGCCGCTGTGCACGCGGCCGGTCTCGATCGTCAGCGGCCCCGCGGAGGCGGGGTCGGTGGCGAGCACGGCACCGGGGCCGAGCCGCAGCTCGGGCTCGTCGGTGCGTACCTCGACGGTGACCTCGCCCTTGATGCCGTGGGCGCGGCCGATGCGCGCGACTACCAGCTGCACGTGAACAACTCTCCTGTCATACGGCCACGGGCCGGGGACGGCCCTGAGGCCCTCCCCGGCCCGAGCCGGTGCTTCATTTGTCGCCGAACCGTTGGTCCGGCTCAGCGAACCTGGTCCACGTCGACGAGGTCGACGCGGACACCGCGGCCGCCGATGGCGCCCACGACGGTACGCAGGGCACGCGCGGTGCGGCCGTTACGGCCGATCACCTTGCCGAGGTCATCGGGGTGCACCCGGACCTCGAGTACGCGCCCACGGCGCAGGTTGCGCGAGGCGACCTGCACATCGTCGGGGTTGTCGACGATGCCCTTCACGAGGTGCTCAAGAGCCTCCTCGAGCATGCTCAGGCCTCGGTGGACTCGGTGGACTCGGCCGGGGCCTCGTCCGCCTTCTTGTCAGCCTTCTTGGCCTTCGGGGTGATGGCCTCACCCTTGGCGTCGTCGCCCTCGAGACCCTTGGAGAAGGCCTCGAACGCGGCGCGCTTGTCCTTGGGCTCCGCGACGAGCAGCGGCGCGGGGGCCGGGAGGCCCTTGTGCTTCTGCCAGTCACCGGTGAGCTTCAGGATGGCCATGACCGGCTCGGTCGGCTGGGCGCCGACGGACAGCCAGTACTGGGCACGCTCCGAGTTGACCTCGATGCGCGAGGGGTTCTGTACCGGGTGGTACAGGCCGATCTCCTCGATGGCCCGGCCGTCACGGCGGGTACGGGAGTCGGCGACGACGATGCGGTAGTGAGGCGAACGGATCTTGCCCAGACGCTTCAGCTTGATCTTGACTGCCACTGGAGTGGTGTCTCCTGGTCTTGACGTGGTTGGGCACAACGGGATGCCACGTGGGGTTGCGGTACTCGGAGTGCCCGATGGACGCGTCAGCCGGAGGCGAGAGGGTTCCTGTGCGGCTGTCGAGTACAGCTAGCCATTGTGCCATACGCCGGCGGGGCGGCCGAATCCGGTCTGGGCGCCCCGCAGCAGGTCGCGCACCCTCACCGAAGATCAGCTGGAGATCACCCGACGCCCGCGCCGACAGCCTCCGGGATGCGGAACGGCTTGCCGCAGCCGCCGCAGACGATCGGAGCCTGGGCGAGGACCGAGGGCACCACGCGCACATTGCGCCCGCAGTCGCAGACCGCCTTGACGCGGACGCCGCCCCCGGAGGAGCCGTGCCGCGCGGCCGGGCCGCGGAAGCTGCGCTTGGTGTCCGCGGCCGTGGCCACAGTGTGCGCCTTGAGGGCGTTCTTGAGCCGCTCGATCGTCGGCCGGTAACGCTGCTTCGCCTCGGGGTTGAGCGTCACCAGCGAGAAGCCGCTGCTGGGGTGCGGCTCCTCGGGGTGGTCGAGGCCAAGCTCTTCGGCGATGGCGAGGAATCTGCGGTTGTGGTACCGGCCGGCGCGGGAGGTGTCGCGTACTCCTCGGGCGGCGGCGATGCCATGGACTGCCTCATGGAGGAGTCGCTCGAAGGAGAGCTCGTGTCCGCAGGCGGACGACGACTCCCCGATCAGGGATTCGGGCGCGGCTAGATCTGGCAGCTCGGGGTGGTGCCGCTGAATGTCGGCCCACGCCTGTGCCAGCTCTGCGGCGAGAACAGGTGGTGTCGTGCTCACGTCGTGACAACGAGCCGGGATGCCTCTGTGTTCCTATTCCGGGGCATCCCAAATAATTTGCACGTACCAGTCAGTTGCCGCTCATGCGTCCGGACGAGGGCGGGTGCGCTGATCTGCGGAGAAGCCTCACAGCTCACACCAAGGTGGTGCGTAGGCGTACGTACGCCCCGGCGCGTAGACGATGTCCGCACGCCGGGGCGACTGTGTCCCTCTGATGCGCAAGGGGCCTTTCGGCCTTCTCGCGCCGCTCGCTTCGCAGGTGCGGTGGCTCAGTACGCGCGCGCCACGACGGCGACGTTACCCGCCGCGTCGTCCGCGTCCGGCACCGCCCCGTCCTCGGTGACCAGACACCGGACGGAGACGGAGTGCTCGGCGAGTTCGGCCTCGCCCGCCTCGCCGAGGGTGGCCCACGGGATGCGGGCCCAGCCGCCCGATGTGGCGGCCTCGACGGCCTCGTCGACCGTCGTCACATCGGTCGTACGGGACTCACGGCGCTCGCGGGCCTGCTTGAGGAGCAGCGCCTGGTCCTCCTCGAGGACGGTGGGCAGCAGTGCGGCGAGCGCCTCGACGGCGACCGGCTCCTTGCCGCCGGGGATGCGCCTGGCCAGCACCGCCGTGCCGTTCTCGAGGTCGCGCGGGCCGATCTCGACGCGCACGGGCACTCCCTTGAGTTCCCAGTCGACGGCTCGGCGGCCGAACGGGGTGTCCGTGCGGTCGTCGACATGGACGCGGATGCCCGCCGCCTTGAGGGCGTCACCGATCTCGTGGACCTTGGCCAGAACGGCGTCGTCCCCCTTGATGGCGAGCACCACGACCTGGGTGGGGGCGAGCCGGGGCGGGATCCGCAGACCGTTGTCGTCGCCGTGCATCATCACGAGGGCACCGATCATGCGGGTGGTCGAGCCCCAGGAGGTCTGCCAGACCAGCTCCTGCTTGCCCTCCTTGGACAGGTACTGGGTGTGGAAGGCCCTGGCGAAGTTCTGGCCGAGTTCGTGGCTGGTGCCCAGCTGGAGGGCCTTGCCGTCGCCCATCATGCCTTCGAGCGTGAGGGTGTTGATGGCGCCGGCGAAGCGCTCCTCGGCGGTCTTGCGGCCGAGGACGACGTCCATCGCGAGGACGTCCTGCATGAAGTCCGCGTACACGTGCCGGTGGATGCGGGCCGCGAAGTCGCGGGCCTCCTCGTACGTGGCGTGCGCGGTGTGGCCCTCCTGCCAGAGGAACTCCGTGGTCCGCAGGAAGAGGCGGGGCCGCAGTTCCCAGCGGACGACGTTCGCCCACTGGTTGATGAGGAGGGGCAGGTCGCGGTAGCTCTGCACCCACTTCGCGAAGTACTCGTTGATGATCATCTCGGAGGTGGGGCGGACGACGGCGGGCTCTTCCAGCTCCTTGCCGCCGCCGTGCGTGACCACGGCGAGTTCGGGCGCGAACCCCTCGACGTGCTCGGCCTCCTTGTGGAGGTACGACTGCGGGATCAGGAGCGGGAAGTACGCGTTCTGGGTGCCCGTCTCCTTGATGCGGGCGTCCATGTCCTGCTGCATCCGCTCCCACAGGCCGTAGCCGTACGGTCGGATGACCATCGTGCCGCGCACTGGACCGTTGTCGGCCAGTTCGGCCTTGTTGACGATGTCCTGGTACCAGCGCGGGAAGTCCTCGGCCTGAGGCGTGAGAACGGGTGTCTTGGCCATGGCGCGCATGCTACGGCGCGATGACGCCCGCATGGCAATGCAATTTCCCCCGTACGGCCGCGCACCGCGGGGACGCGCGCGGCGACCGAAGGCCCTTGGGAACACCCCCTAGACGTGACGACGGATGCGGAGTTCTCTGGCATACGGGGGAACTGCGAGCGCACATGTACGGGGCGGGACGAACCGCAGGAACACGCCACAGCAGTAACTCTCGGCGGATTGGGGCGCTTTCGATGACACCTACGCTCGTGCAGCGGCACCTCCCCCACGCGGGGCGCGTGCCCCGCGTGGACCTGTGCGCACGCGCGCGTGACTGGGCGGAGATACAGGAACGGATGCTGGTCCCGCTCTACGAAGCGGTCTACGAACGACTGGAGGTCGGCGATGGGGCCGGCACCCGGCTTCTCGGCCTCGGCTGCGGCTCGGGGCTCGCCCTTTTGATGGCGGCGTCGCGGGGCGCGGCGGTCACGGGCGTCGAGGCGGCCGCGCCGGAGCGTCTCGCACTGGCCAGAGAGCGTCTCCAGGGCGAGACGCGGGGCACGCGCGCGCGTGGCGACACGCGACTGACCGAAGGGGGCCCTGAGGACGCGGCACAGCCGGACGATCCGCCGTACAACCTGATCACCGCGTTCCAGCCGATCGGCTGCACGGCAGGTGACTCCGAGGGGCTCGGCGCGCTCCTGGAGTCGGCGTCGCCGTTCGCCGAGCGGGGTACTCCCGTGGTGCTGGCCGGCTGGGGTCCGCCGGAGCGGTGCGCGACGTCGTCGGTCCTGCGGGTCGCGACGAAGCTCGCCGATCCGCTGCGCAGTACGGGCAGTTGGCGGCCCGCGCTCCGCGACGACCTGGAGGAGGTCACACACCGGGCGGGGCTCAGGCCGGACGGCTCCGGCCGGGTCGCCTGTCCGTTCGGCTACGCGGACGTGGACAGCGCCGTGCGCGGGTTGCTGTCGACGGGGCTGTTCGACGCGGCGATCGGCGCGACGGACCGGTCCCAGGTCGAGAAGGAGATGACGGAGGCGCTGCATCCGCATCAGCGGCGGGACGGAACGGTGTGGATGCCGAACGTGTTCCGCTACGTGATCGCGCGCACCCCGTGACGGGCATTACTGGTCCGTCGCCGTCTCCTGGCCGTCCGTGTCCTGAGTCCCCTGAATCCCCTGAGTCCCCTGCGCCTCCTCGTCCTTGGTGAGGCGGATGACGCCGGCGACGCGGTAGGCCTCCGCCTCGTCGAGGGTCTCGTTCGCGAGGAGCGCCGCGGCCAGGGCGTCCAACTGGCCGCGGTGGTCGCGGAGTTTGGTGCAGGCCTCCTCGTAGCACTCGTCGACGATGCGGCGCATCTCGTGGTCGATGGTGTCGAGGGTGTGCGGCGCGGCGGAGAGCCCGTACGCCTGCTGGGCGTCGCTCGGCAGGGCGGAGAGGCGGCCGATACGGTCGCTCATGCCCCAGCGGGCGACCATGCCGCGCGCGATGTTCGTGACCTGTTCGAGGTCGTTCTCGGCGCCGGTGGTGACGACCCCGTATACGACGTGTTCGGCCGCCATGCCGCCGAGCGCGCCGATGATGCGGCCCCGCAGGTACTCCTCCGTGTAGGCGTATCTGTCGGCGTCGGGCGTGGAGAGGGTGACGCCGAGCGCGCGGCCGCGCGGCACGATGGTGATCTTGCGGACGGGGTCGGCGCCGGGCTGGAGCATGCCGAGCAGGGCGTGGCCGCTCTCGTGGTAGGCGGTGCGGCGGCGCTCCTCGGCCGGCATGACGAGGGGCCGTTCGGCGCCGAGCTGGACCTTTTCCAGCGCCTGGGAGAGGTCGGTCTGCGTGACGGCTCTCTGCTGGCGTTTGACGGCGAGGAGGGCGGCCTCGTTGGTGAGGTTGGCGAGGTCGGCGCCGGTCATGCCCGGGGTCGTGCGGGCGACCTGCAGCAGGTCCACGTCCGGGGCGAGCGGGATCTGCCGGGTGTGGATCTTGAGGATCGCCTCGCGGCCGCCGCGGTCGGGCGGGCTGACCGTCACGACGCGGTCGAAGCGGCCGGGGCGGGTGAGGGCCGGGTCGAGGACGTCCGCGCGGTTGGTGGCCGCGATGACGATGACGCCCTCGGACCCCGAGAAGCCGTCCATCTCGGTGAGGATCTGGTTGAGGGTCTGCTCGCGTTCGTCGTGGCCACCCATGGCGGAGCCGCCGCCGCGGGCCCGGCCGATGGTGTCGATCTCGTCGATGAAGATGATCGAGGGCGCCACCTTGCGGGCCTCCGCGAAGAGTTCGCGTACGCGCGAGGCACCGACTCCGACGATCATCTCGATGAACTCGGAGGCGGACGCGGAGAAGAACGGGACACCGGCCTCGCCCGCGACGGCCCGGGCCAGGAGCGTCTTGCCGGTTCCCGGCGGCCCCGACAGGAGGACGCCGCGGGGCATCTTCGCGCCCATCTCGCGGTAGGCGTCAGGGTTCTTGAGGAAGTCGACGACGTCACTGAGTTCCCCCTGGACCTCGTCGATGCCGGCGACGTCCGCGAACGTGGTGCGCTCCGTGCCGGGCTCGAGCTCGACCGGCTTGGGCGGCTGCTTGCGCCCGAGCATGCCTCCTGCCATGCCGCCGCCCATGCCCTGCCGCATCCGCCGCGAGATGAAGATCCACAGCGCGACGAGCAGGAACATCGGGGCGAGCGAGATGAGGAGGTTGGCGAGGAAGCTGCGCTCCTGGACGACCGGTGAGGCCGTCACGGTGACGTTGTGCTTCTCCAGATTCGCCCAGAGGTCGTCGTCCGCGAAGGACGGCCGCTGAGTCTTGAACTTGGTGTAGTTCTTGCTCGAGCTGTCACTGCCGCCGGGCGTGGGCTGCTCCTTCTTGAGCTGGCCCTGGATCGCGTCGCCCTTGGAGTAGATCTTGGTGACGTTGTTGTCGGCGACCTGCTTGCTGAACTCGGTGTACGAGATCGTCGGCTCGTCGCCCTTGTTGAAGAACGACAGCACGAGGTTGGCGATGACGTAGACGATGAGGGCAGTGAGAATGAGGCCGCCCCAGCCGCCCGGCATCTTCTTCCTGGGCGGCTTCGCGGGCTGTGGAGGCGGGGCCCCCTCGGAGCGCCACGGCTGGTCGGTGCGGTCGCGCGGGGGTACGGGGTTGGCCACGCCTGCTCTCCTCCTGCCGTCACGCCTCCCGCCCATGACCGCACACATCCGGGACCCTTGCCAGTATCCAGAATCCTGGTTACTGTCCGATCCGTGAACGGTTTCGACGAGCGCTTCCTTACGCGCAACGGCCTCGCGGCCCGCCAGCTCGCGGTCCTGCTGCTCAACCACGAGCCCGACACACGGCTGCCCCGGATCCGCGACTTCGCCGAGGAACTGGGATGCGGAAACGGTACGGTTCAGGCCGCCCTGCGGCTCCTGGAGGAGTCCGGCGCCATCGAGACCGCCGCGCGCGGCCACCTCGGCACCTTCCTGGTCCGCTCCGAGCGCTCCATACTGTGGCGCCTCTCCGGCCTCGGCACCCTGCTCGCCGCGATGCCCCTCCCCTACTCGCGCCGCTACGAGGGCCTGGCCACCGGCCTGCGTGCGGCCTTCGAGGAGGCGGGCACCCCCTTCGCGATCACGTTCATGCGTGGCGCGGGCGCCCGGACCACCGCCCTGCTCGAAGGCAAGGTCGACCTCGTGATTCTCTCGCGGTTCGCCGCCGACCGGCTGATCGAGGAGTATCCGGTGGAGCTGGTCGCCGACCTGGGCCCGGCCACGTACGTCGGAGCGCACGGGCTGCTGCTGCGCGAGGGCGCCTCGCTCGACGCGCCCGGCCTGCGGGTCGCCGTGGACCACACCTCCGAGGACCAGCGGATGCTCGCCGAGCGCGCGTTCGCCAGGCGCACCGATATCGAGTGGGTCGAGTCCTCGTACATGCAGCTGCGGGATCTCTTCGCGCAGAACCTGGCCGACGCGACCGTCTGGAATCTCGACGAGGTGCAGGGCCGGATAGGGATGGGCGGGGAGGTGCTGCCGCTGGGCGACGAGGTCACCCGCGATCTGTCCCTGCGCAACTCCAGCGCGGCGATCATCGGCAGGACCGAGGGCGCGAAGGCACTCTCCGCCGTACGGAACGCTGTCGACCTGTCGACCGTGACGTCACTGCAGGCCGAGGTGTTGCGGGGCGAGCGCGTGCCGTCGTACTGAACCGGCGGGGGTGGCGCATGAAGGATTCGGCCCCCTCTCGACCTGAATATCCAGAATCCTGATTATTGTCGAATTGCCAATGGAGCCAGGAAGGAGACCCCATGGACGACCAACTCGCCCTCCGTATCCGGCTGTTCCGCGAAGGCGGCCAGGTCAGGCCCGAGGTCGCCGACTTCGTGACCGCCGAGCTCATCGCCCTCGCGGAACACGGGAACGAGGTCACCGAGCAGACCGCCGGCATGCTCACCAGCCACCTGATGATGGCGCTGACCCGGCTCGTCGACGGGGAGCCGATCGAGCAGTTCCTCACCGACGAACAGGTGGCCGCGGAACTGGCCGGCCACCCCCGGGCCGTGGCCGGCGCCCGCGAGGTCGCAGCCCGCGCCCGCGAACAGCTCGGCGCCACCCTGCCCGACTCCGAAGTCAACTTCCTGGCCATGCATCTTGCGGTGCTGGCGGGACATCCGTCACCCGACTCCCGACCCCCAAGGACCACTCCATGACAAAGATCCTCACCGGCGGCGTAGGCAAGGTCGAGGTCGCCGGGACCGTCAAGGCGCTCGCCCTCGACGGCGTCGACATCGTCGTCTCCAGCGACATGGACGCCGCGATGAAGCTCCGCGTGGGCCAGGCCGACTTCTACCTCGGCACCTGTCACACCGGCGCCGGTGCCTCGCTCGGCGTCCTCGTCGGGCTCATGGGACAGCCCGCCTGCCACACCTTCGGGCGTTCCGTACCGACCGAGGACGAGGTCAACTCCCTGCTCGACCAGGGCAAGAAGGTCTTCGGCTTCTCCATGGACCAGATCGACGTCATCGCTCCGCTGATCGCCCGCGCCATCGCCGCGCGCGCCTGACCCCACCAGGCACCTCCACCCCGGGCACGAAGGAGATCCCGTGAGCCCCGTGAACACCACACTCGCCGCCGGCGCGAACCTCGACTTCACTCTGGCGCAGCAGTTGACCGTGATCGCGCTCTGCGCGCTGACCGCGTTCATCTCGCACATGGCACTGGCCGTCTTCAACGACGGTGTACGCCCGTTCATGCTGGACTTCATCCAGGGCCGGTCGACCCGCAGCGCCACCACCGCGGTCTCCTTCGGGCTCTCCGCCGGGTTCATCTTCGGGCTCGGCGCGCCGATGGCCCTGTCCACCGGGGTGCTCAACCCGTGGCTGCTGTTCCTGCCCACGGACATCCTCGGGCTGCTCGCCCCGAAGAAGTGGATCGCGCCGATCCTGGGCGGCGCCTGGGGCGCCGTCGTCGTGTTCGGTCTGAACGGCGCGAACAACGTGGCCCACGACCTGCCGGTCGACTTCCTGACGGCGATGCAGCAGATGTCGACGCCGATCCTGTTCCTGTTCACGCTGTTCCCGGTGCTGGCGATCACCAAGCAGTTCGGGCGCAAGTGGGGCGGCGTCGCGGGCGTCCTCGAACTGGCCCTGGTCGTGATGACCATGAAGATCTGGCCGCACATGTTCGCGGGCGCGCTCGCCATGGCGGTCGGTGTCCTCATGCTCATCGGCCTCGCCATCGCCAAGGACGTCCGGGCGCGCAAGGCCGAGCGGGCCGAGGGCGGCGGCGTCGAGGAAGTGGTCCTCGCGGACGACCCGATGGCGTCGCTGTTCAGCTCCAGCGCGGCGAGACTGCGCAAGTTCCTGCCGCTGTTCATGGTGCTCGGCGCGGGTGTCTGCGTGCTCGCGCAGATGCACATATTCGGCGGTGGTGAGGCCACCAGCTTCCTGATCGCGAAGGGGCACTACAGCGAGGCCGCCCAGGTGGACTTCTACCGGGTGTTCGGCTTCATCCCGCTGATCGCGACGACCGCGCTCGCCTCGGGGGCGTACGGCATCGCGGGCTTCACGCTCGTCTACCCCATCGGCTATCTGCTGCCGAACCCGTTCCTCGCGGCCATCGTCGGCGCGGCCGTCTTCGCCGTCGAGGTGCTCGCCCTGTCCTACATCGGCAAGTTCCTCGGCAGGCTGCCGAGCGTGCGCGACTCGTCGGAGCATCTGCGCAGCGCCATCACCGACACGCTCCAGCTGGCGATCCTCTTCGGCTCCCTGATGGCCGCCAACGCCATGGGCGCCGGTCTCGGCATCCTCGTCGTCGGCGGGCTCTACCTGCTGAACGAGGCGATGGGCCGGCCGGTCGTACGGATGGCGGCCGCTCCCGCCGCGGTGATCGTCGGCGGCATCCTGCTCAACCTCCTGTACTGGCTCGACCTGTTCACCCCGATCAAGAGCTGAGGCCGGGTACGTACGCCAGGAAGGAAACCCCCCACACCATGCACACCCCGCCCCTCATCCACACCGTCACCGGCCCGCTCCCCGCGACCGCCGTACGTGGCCCGGCCCTGGCCCACGAGCATCTGGTGCTCGACCTCGACCGGCACGGCAACGGCGGAGCGGTCCTCGACGCCGAGGCGCACGGACCGGCCGTCACGGCCGAACTGGCCGCCCTGCGCGAGGAGTTCGGCCTCTCCCTGGTGATCGAGCTGACCTGCCGCGGCATGGGGCGCGACCCACGCGCCCTGGCCCGGATCTCCCGGGACGCTCAGGTCGCCGTCGTCGCGGCCACCGGCTGGTACTACGAGCCGTTCCACACGCCCGAGCTGGCCGGCGCGGAGGTCGGGCAGCTGGCCGACACGCTGGTCCGCGAGATCGACGGCGGTCTCGGCGCAAGCGGCATCCGGCCGGGCGTGCTCGGCGAGGTCGGCAGCCACGGTGACGTGCCCAGCGAGCCGGAGTCGCGTGCGCTGCGGGCGGCGGCGCGGGCCGCCGTCGCCACCGGCCTGTCGGTCGCCACGCACGCGCAGCTCGGCCGCGGCGGGCTCGCCCAGCTGGAGCTGCTCACCGGCGAAGGCCTCGCCCCGCACCGGATCTCGGTCGGCCACCAGGACCTCCTCGACGATCCGGCCGTGCACAAGGAGCTGGCCGCGAGCGGCGCGTACGTCGCGTTCGACACGGTCGGCAAGGAGAGCTATCAGAGCGACGACATCCGGCTGCGGCTGCTGCTCGCCCTCCTGGAGGCCGGCTACGCCGACCGTGTCCTGCTCAGCTGCGACATCTCGCGCCACGCCTATCTGGAGCGCGAGGGCGGTCAGGGTTACGGGCATCTGTTCCGGTCGTTCCTGCCCCGGGCCCGTGCCGCGGGCGTGGACGACGGCCTGATGGACCTGATGACGCGCCGCAATCCGCTGCGCTTCCTGACCGGCGCGAGCGTGGAGGAGATCTGACGATGACGCCCACCCACTCGGCCGCACCCGCGCTCCCCGAGACCTTTCCGCTCGCCACGATCCCGGTCGACGAGGCGATGGCCCGGCAGTTCCGGCTGATCGAGTGCACCGCCGCGCACTTCGCCGGCGAGGAGCTGTTCAGCGCCGACGCGGGCGTCGTGCCGGGGCTCGGCCGGCCCCGCACGACCGCCAAGGCGGAGGCGGTGCTCGCCGACTTCTTCGGGGCCGAGGACGCCGCGTTCGTCCAGGGCGCGGGCACCGGAGCGATCCGTGCCGCGCTGAACGCCGCGGTGAGCGCGGGTGACCCGCTGCTGATCCACCGGGCGCCGGTGTACCGGACCACCGAGGTCACGCTGCGCGGCATCGGCGTACGCACCGAAGAGGTCGACTTCAACGACCTGGGCGCGCTGCGCGAGGCCCTCGCGTCGGGGCGCTTCCGGTGGGCGTACGTCCAGCACACCCGGCAGCGGCTCGGCGACTCGTACGACCCGGGCGGGGTGCTCGCCGCCTGTCGGGCGGCCGGAGTGCGCACCATCGTCGACGACAACTACGCCGTGCTGCGTGTGCCCGCGTCGGGCGTCGAACTCGGTGCGGACGCCTCCTGTTTCTCGCTGTTCAAGCTGCACGGGCCCGAGGGCGTGGGCATCGTCGTCGGGGCGCGTGACCTTGTCGAGCGGGTCCGCGCGGACAACTACTCGGGCGGCGGCCAGGTCCAGGGTCATCAGGCGCTGGACGTGCTGCGCGCCCTGACGCACGTGCCGGTGATGTGGGCGGTGCAGTCGCGGGTGGGCGCCCAGGTCGCGGAGCGGCTCGCCGCCGGTGAGGTGCCCGGGGTCGCCGAGGTGCGGCTCGCGAACGCGCAGGACCGCTGCCTGCTGGTACGCCTGGACCGGCCCGTGGCGCGCCAACTCCCCACTGTCGCCGCCCGGTTCGGCGCCGCGCCCTATCCCGTCGGCTCCAACTCCCGTTATGAGATCGCGCCGCTCTTCTACCGCATGTCCAGCTCGTCCCTCGACGACTCCCCCGGACTCGCGGACTGGACGGTGCGGATCAATCCGATGCGGGCGGGCGCCGACCTCGTGATCGACATCCTGCGCCGCTCCCTGGACGCGGTGCACAACCACGGACTCGACGCGGCACAGAGCCACGGACTCGACGCAGTACAGAACCACAACGCAGTGCAGAACCACGCAAAGGACGACTGACCGTGTTCCTCGACAGCCTGCTCACCCGCAACCCCGAGCTCGTCGACGCCGCGGCCGACCTCCACCGGCGGGGCGCGATCCCGCCCGACACGTACGTCATGGATCTCGACGCGATCGAGTCGAACGCCGCGCTGCTCGCCGCCGAGGCGGACCGGCTCGGGCTCACCCTCTGGTTCGTCGTGAAGCAGCTCGGCCGCAACCCCGAGCTGATCCGGGCGATCGCCCGGCACATCCCGAAGTACGCGGCCATCGACGCGCAGGAGGCCCGCACCCTGCACGCGGCGGGCGCGCAGGCCGGAAACCTCGGCCACCTCGTGCAGATCCCGCGCCGCTCGCTCCCCGAGATGCTGGCCTGGCGCCCGGAGACCGTGACCGTCCTCGACGTCGACAACGCCCGCGCGGTCTCGGACGCGGCGCGCGCGCAGGGCTTCGTCCAGGACGTCCTCGTACGCCTCGAAGGGGCGGAGGGTGCGGTCTATCCCGGGCAGGAGGGCGGCGTTCCGCTCGGCGCGCTCGACGACTTCGCGGCGGCCGCCGAGGAGTTGCCCGGGGTGCGGATCGCGGGCGTCACCGCGTTCCCGTGCGTGCTGTGCGACCCGGCGACGGGCACGCCACGCCTCACCGACAACTTCGAACTGGCTGTCAAGGCAAGGGAGTTGCTCACCTCACGCGGGCACGAAGGCCTGAAGCTGAGCGCCCCGAGCGCCACCTCCATGGCCACCCTCCCGCTCCTCGCCGAGCACGGCGCGACCCACGGCGAGCCGGGCCACTCGCTCACCGGCACCACGCCCCTGCATGCCCGCGACGCCGGCCAGCCCGAGCGGCCCGCGTACGTCTACGTCACCGAGGTCGCCCACACCCTCGCCGACGGCCGGCCCGCCGTGTTCGGCGGCGGCTTCTACCCCCGCGCGCACATCGGGTCCGCGCTGCTGCCCCGCACGGGCCGACGCCTTGCGGTGCAGGACGCGCCCGCGGAGAACATCGACTACTACCGGCTGCTCGACGCGCCCGACCCCGGCCGCGCGCCCGCGGCGGGCGACACGGCGCTGCTCGCGTTCCGTACGCAGATCTTCGTGACCCGGTCGACGGTCGCGGTGGTGGCGGGCCTGTCGTCCGGTTCGCCGCGCCTGACCGGCCTGTACGACGCGCAAGGAAAGGCCCTGTGATGAGCAAGACCGTCATCGTCGTCGTCGACGGATTCGGTGTCGGCGCCATGCCGGACGCGGGGGCCCTGCGCCCCGGCGACCTGGCGGCGGACACCTGCGGGCATGTGCTCGACCGGTGCCGCGAGGCGTTCGGGCGTCCGCTGCGGCTGCCCGCGCTCGGTGCGCTCGGGCTCGGCCTGGTCCATCCGCACCCGGACCTCGCGCGGCGCGCCCATCTGCCGGTCGCGGCGGGCCGGGCCGGGCTCGGCTACCCCGGCGCGGACACGTACGCGGGTCACCAGACGATGATGGGCGCCGACTTCAGCCGGGTCACGGTGGCGCGGCTCGGCGACCACCTCGACGAGGTGACGGCGGCCCTGGAGGCCGCGGGCCACCGGGTCGAACTCCTCGGCGACATGCCCCTGTTGGTGGTCGACGGGGTTGTTCTCGTGCACGACAACCTGGAGGCCGACCCGGGTATCAACTGGAACGCCTCGGGCCGCCTCGACGATCTGGGCTTCGACGGGATCCTCTCCGTCGCGCGTACGGTGCGCGCGGTGGCGCCCGTCGCGCGGGTGATCGCGGTGGGCGGCCACGCGAGCGGACCGCTCCCCGATTTCGTACGCGAAGGGGACGGCGGAACGGTCGGCCTGGACACCCCGGCGAGCGGCTTCTACCGCAACGGTGGCCTTGAGGTGCGGCATCTCGGCGCGGGCCTCGACCACACGCGGCAACTCCCGGACCTGGCGGCGCGGGCCGGGATCCCCGTCACGCTCGTCGGGAAGGCCGCGGACATCCTGGCCTGCGACGACGCGGTGCGGCGCCCGGCGGTACCGACCGCGGACGTGCTCGCGCACACGCTGGAAGCCGTCCGCGCGGAGGGCGACGCACTGGTCGTGGCCAATGTGCAGGAGAGCGATCTGGCCGGGCACCAGCAGGACGTGGAGCGCTACGGGCACGTCCTGGAGCAGGTCGACGCGGGGCTCGCGGCGCTCGTCTCCCTGCTCGACGCGGACGGCGACCGGCTGATCGTGACCGGCGACCACGGGAACGACCCGACGATCGGCCACGCCTTCCACACCCGGGAGTTCGTGCCGGTGCTCGTCCACCGCCCGGGTACGGCAGGTGTCGAGCTACTGCCGGACGCGGGCAGCCTGGCGGACGTGGGCGCGACGGCCGCGGCGGCGCTCGGCCTCGATCCGGCGGGGCTCGCGAACGGCACGGAGGTCAGTCGGGCGGCGGCGCGGGCGGCCTGACCCGCCCATGTGTAAGGGGCGCCCGCAATGGCGGGCGCCCCTTACACATGTCTACGAAGTGGCTGGTCAGCCCATGAACTTCTTGAACTCGTCGGGCAGTTCGAAGTTCTTGTCCTGCTCCCCGGCGGGCAGGCCGAACGCGTTCCCGCTCTGGCCGGCGGCCTCGCGGCGCGCGGCCTCTTCCTCTTCCTGCTGCTTGCGCTTCATCGGGTTGCCGGAGCGCTGCTTGCCCTTGGCCTGCTTCTGCTTCTTCTTCTGCCGGCCGGGGCCGCCGCCCATGCCCGGCATCCCGGGCATCCCCGGCATGCCGCCGCCCTGGGCCATGCGGGACATCATCTTGCGGGCCTCGAAGAACCGCTCGACGAGGTTCTTCACCGCGCTGACCTCGACGCCCGAACCACGGGCGATACGGGCACGGCGCGAGCCGTTGATGATCGTGGCGTCCGCGCGCTCGGCCGGGGTCATCGACTTGATGATGGCGGCCGTGCGGTCGACGTCGCGCTCGTCGAGGTTGTTGATCTGGTCCTTCATCTGCGCCATGCCGGGCAGCATCCCGAGCAGCTTGGAGATGGAGCCCATCTTCCTGACCTGCTCCATCTGGGCCAGGAAGTCGTCGAGCGTGAAGTCCTGGCCCTTCTTGGAGGCCAGCTTGGAGGCCATCTTCTCGGCCTCCTGCTGCGAGAAGGTCTGCTCGGCCTTCTCGATCAGCGTGAGCATGTCGCCCATGCCGAGGATGCGGGACGCCATGCGGTCCGGGTGGAACGCGTCGAAGTCGTCCAGCTTCTCGCCGTTCGAGGCGAACATGACCTGGCGGCCGGTGACGTGCGCGATCGACAGGGCAGCACCACCACGGGCGTCACCGTCGAGCTTGGAGAGCACCACGCCGTCGAAGCCGACGCCGTCACGGAAGGCCTCGGCGGTGTTGACCGCGTCCTGACCGATCATGGCGTCGACGACGAAGAGGACCTCGTCGGGCGAGACGGCGTCGCGGATGTCCGCGGCCTGCTGCATCAGCTCCTGGTCGATACCCAGGCGGCCGGCGGTGTCGACGATGACGACGTCGTACTGCTTCTGCCGGGCGAACTCGACGGAGTCCTTGGCGACCTGAACCGGGTCGCCCACGCCGTTGCCCGGCTCGGGGGCGTAGATGCCCACGCCGGCGCGCTCGGCGACGACGGACAGCTGGTTCACGGCGTTGGGGCGCTGGAGGTCACAGGCGACGAGCAGCGGCGCGTGGCCCTGCCCCTTCAGCCAGTGGCCGAGCTTTCCGGCGAGGGTCGTCTTACCGGCACCCTGGAGACCGGCGAGCATGATCACGGTGGGCGGGTTCTTGGCGAACCGCAGGCGCCGGGTCTCGCCGCCGAGGATGCCGATGAGCTCCTCGTTGACGATCTTGATGACCTGCTGGGCGGGGTTCAGCGCCTGGGAGACCTCCGCGCCGGCCGCACGCTCCTTGACCTGCTTGATGAAGGCGCGGACGACGGGCAGGGCCACGTCCGCTTCGAGCAGGGCGATACGGATCTCGCGCGCCGTGGCGTCGATGTCCGCCTCGCTGAGGCGCCCCTTGCCGCGGAGGTTCTTGAATGTCGCTGCGAGGCGGTCGGAAAGAGTGTCGAACACGGCGGTCGCGAATCCTCGGGTTGAAGGGCGGGCGGACAGGTCGTCCTCCAGGGTATCCGGAGGTGTCCAGTGGGGTCTCCACCCCATTCGTACGAAGCGCTCCCGAGGCCGTACGAAGCGCCCCGGAGAGACCGGCGCCACAAAAGGCCGGTCTCCCCGCAGGCCCCGCTACCCCCGCAGAGCCCCTTCCAGCGCGCCCGCCACAGCGGCCGCGTCCGCCGCGGGGAGCGGCGTTCCCTCGGCGCCCGTGACATAGAACGCGTCGACCGCGTTCGCCCCGAGGGTCGACACATGCGCGGACCGCACCCGTACGTCCGCCGTCTCGAGCGCCCGGCCGATGCGGTGCAGCAGGCCCGGTGCGTCCTGTGCCCGCACCTCGATCACCGTCGCGTGCCGCGAGGCGGCGGGGGCGACCGTCACCCGGGGCGGCGGCGCGACGGTGCCGCGCCGTCGCGGATAGGCGGCGTCCCGCTCGGCGAGCCGGGCGGCGATGTCCAGGGAGCCGTCGAGGGCCCGTACGAGATCCGCGCGCAGCCGTGCGGCCTGGGGCAGGGACCCGTACTCGGCGGCGACCCGCCAGTCGAGGAGCAGGACCGAGCCCGGCATCTGGGCGGGCAGGTCGAGGGCGCGCAGCTCCGCCGTGCGGACCGCGAGCCGGTGCATGGCGAGCACCCCGGCGACGGCGGGCAGCACGCCGGGCTGGTCGGGGACGGCGATCAGCAGTTCGACGCCGAGGGGCTCCGGATCGGCGGGCGCGGCCTCGGTGCCCTCCGCGTCCCGGTCGGCGGGGGCCTCGGTCTGCGCGCGCAGGGACAGCACCGGGCCGCCCGTGCGGAAGGCCTCGACGGCCAGCCGCTCCTGTTCGGCGGTCGGCTCGGCCGCGGCGGGGCCGTCGCCGTCGCCGGGGTCCTCCCCCGCGAGGACGGCGGCGACCCGCTTGACCAGGTCGGTGACGAGCGACCCGCGCCACGCGGACCAGGCCGCGGGCCCGGTGGCGAGCGCGTCCGCCTCCGTCAGCGCATGCAGCAGTTCGAGCGTCCCCACGGACCCGACCGCGTCCGCGACGGCCCGCACCGTCGCCGGGTCGTCCAGATCGCGCCGCGTCGCCGACTCGATGAGCAGCAGATGGTGGCGTACGAGGGTGGCGACGACGGCGACGTCCGCGCGGTCGAAGCCGATGCGCGCGGCCACGTCCTTCGCGATGATCTCGCCGGCCACGGAGTGGTCGCCGGGCCAGCCCTTGCCGATGTCGTGCAGGAGCGCGGCGACGAGCAGCAGGTCGGGGCGGCCGACGCGGCGCGTGAGTTCGGCGGCGCGCACGGCGGTCTCGACGAGGTGCCGGTCGACCGTCCAGGTGTGCACGGCGTTGCGCTGGGGCCTGCACCGCACCCGCTCCCAGTCGGGCAGCAGCCGCGTGATCAGGCCCTCGGCCTCCAGCGCCTCCCAGACCTCGACGGTCGGCCGGCCCGCGCCGAGCAGCGTCACGAGCTGCTCGCGGGCCTCGGCGGGCCACGGCGTGGGCAGCGGGCGTGCGGCGGCGGCCATCCTGCGGACGGCGTGCAGGGACAGCGGCAGGCCGGCCTGGGCGGCGGCCGCGGCGGCGCGCAGCGGCAGCACGGGGTCCCGCTCGGGCCTGGCCGCGCGGGCGAGGACCGCCTCGCCCTCCTGCTCGACGACGCCCTCGGCGAGCGGCGACCGCTCGGTGGCGGGCTTGCTCCCGCCGCCCAGCATGGCGCGCAGCCGCGGCCGCACGGCCCGCGACCTGAGCACGCGCCCCACCTCGCGCCAGGTGACGTCACTGGCGTACGACACGGTGCGCGCGGCCTCGTAGACCTGGCGGAGCAGGGTGTCGGCGTCGAGGAGGCCGAGTCCGGCGGCGACCTGGTCCTGTTCCTGGAGGGCGAGGCGGTCGGTGGCGCGGCCGGTGGCCAGGTGCAGGGCGTCCCGTACGTCGAGGAGTCTGCGCCGCGCGTCGGCGAGGCCCTCCCTGGGGGCGTCGGCGAGCCATGACGCGGCGACGGCGCGCAGCGCGGTGGCGTCCCTGAGGCCGCCCCTGGCCTCCTTGAGGTCGGGTTCGAGCAGGTACTGCAACTCACCCTGGCGTTCGGCCCGTTCGTCGCACAGGTCGCGCAGTTCGGGCAGGCGTTTGGGCGCCTGGTTGCGCCAGTCGGCGAGGACGGCGGTGCGCATGCCCGCCGTCAGGCCGAGGTCGCCGGCGATGTGCCGGGCGTCGAGGAGGCCGAGCTGCACCTTGAGGTCCTCGCCCGCCGTCTTACGCGCCTCCGCCGGGGTACGGACGGAGTGGTCGAGGGCGAGCCCCAGGTCCCATACGGGGTACCAGACGCGGTCCGCGAGGGAGGCGATGGCGCCGGGGCCGGCGCTGCCGTCGTGCAGGAGCAGCAGATCGAGGTCGCTGCGCGGGGAGAGCTCCCCGCGCCCGTAGCCGCCGACGGCGACGAGTGACACCCCTGTCAGCTCGCGCGCCCCGGCGGTGAACAGTTCGGCGAGCCAGTCGTCGGTCAGCCCGGCGAGGGCCGAACGGCGCGGCGGCCCGGACTGCGCCTCGTCCTGGAGGAGGCGCAGCCGGGCCGCCGCATAGCCGCTGGGTGCTGAATCGTTGTCGTCCGCTTTTCCGGTCTGCGCATCCACACTCGTCACCCAGCGACTCCTCTGTTGCGTTTACAGCGCGTCCGGCCCGCGCTCACCGGTGCGGACCCTGACGGCGGTCTCCACCGGAACGGCCCAGACCTTGCCGTCCCCGATCTTGCCGGTCCTGGCGGCCTTGACCACGACATCGATGAGCTGTTCGGCGTCGTCGTCCTCCACGAGGACCTCTATGCGGATCTTCGGCACGAGGTCGACGGTGTACTCGGCGCCGCGGTAGACCTCGGTGTGGCCGCGCTGACGGCCGTATCCGCTGGCCTCGGTGACGGTCAGGCCCTGGATGCCGAAGGCCTGGAGGGCTTCCTTGATCTCGTCGAGCCGGTGCGGCTTGACGACCGCCGTGATGAGCTTCATGCGTCCACCTTCTTGGTCTGCGCTGCCGACTCGTCGACGGGGCCGGGGCCCGGGCCCGGCGCGGCCGAGCGGAGGACCGTGCCGCCGCCCGCGCCGCTGAAGTCGTACGCGGTCTCGGCGTGCTCGACCTGGTCGATGCCGGAGACCTCGTCGTCCTCGCTGACCCGCATGCCGATCGCCTTGTCGATCAGGAAGGCGAGGATCGCGGAGACGACGAGCGAGTACGCGAGGACCGCGCCGACACCCGCGAGCTGCTTCCACAGCTGGGTCAGGCCGCCGCCGTAGAAGAGGCCCTGCGCGTCGGACTGGCCGCCGCCGGTGGCGAAGAAGCCGATGAGGAGCGAACCGATGACTCCGCCGACGAGGTGGACGCCGACGACGTCGAGCGAGTCGTCGTAGCCGAACCTGTACTTGAGGCCGACGGCCATGGCGCACAGGACACCCGCGATGACGCCGATGGCGATCGCACCGAGCGGCGAGCAGGAGCCGCCGGACGGGGTGATCGCGACGAGGCCCGCGACGGCGCCGGAGGCGGCGCCGAGGGTGGTGCACGCGCCGTGCCGGATCTTCTCGTAGATCAGCCAGGCGAGCATGGCGGCGGCCGTGGCGACCTGCGTGTTGACGAACATCAGCGCGCCGACACCGTCGTCGTTGCCGAGCCACGAGCCCGCGTTGAACCCGAACCAGCCGAACCACAGCAGACCGGCGCCGAGCATCACCAGCGGCAGCGAGTGGGGCCGCATCGGGTCCTTCTTGAAGCCGACGCGCTTGCCGATCACGAGGATCACGCCGAGAGCGGCCGCACCCGCGTTGATGTGGACCGCGGTGCCGCCGGCGAAGTCGATGACCCCGAGGTCGAACGCCCAGCCACCGGTGCCCCAGACCCAGTGCGCGACGGGGAAGTACACGAGCGTCGCCCACAGGGTGATGAACAGCGCCCAGGCGCTGAACTTCACGCGGTCGGCGAGCGCGCCACTTATCAGGGCGGGCGTGATGATCGCGAACATCAGCTGGAACACGGCGAAGACGTAGACCGGGATGGTGTAGCCGTCCCACAGCTGCGTCAGGCCGATGCCGCTGAGCCCGACGTAGTCCGAGGACCAGCCGATCAGGCTGCCGTGGTCGGTGCCGAAGGCGGCGGAGAAGCCGTAGAGGACCCACAGGATCGTGACGATCCCGAGGCTGATGAAGCTCATCATCAGCATGTTCAGGGTGGACTTGACGCGGACCATGCCTCCGTAGAAAAAGGCGAGTCCCGGCGTCATGATCATCACCAGGGCGGAACAGATCAGCATGAACCCTGTATTGGCGGCAGACAGCGTGGGCGTGTCTGCGGCAAGCGTGATGCCTGGGGGCATCGGCGTCTCCTCGTCGTTGGTACGGCCCCGTGCGGGCGAAGCCTGTGCGGTCAAGAGGGGCGGGCCGGTTATGCGCCAAGAGAATGGTGCAGCGCCGTTTCCGTGGACGCCCCTCGATGTTTCGCCGCAGTGACGAAGAGGTCGTGCGTGTTACGCGTCAATGAACTGCCTGATACGGGGTGAGGCGATCGTTATCGTGACGCAACCAACAAAGACCGGCCGCGGCGGCCATCCGGTTGACCTGGCAATGGGGGAGCCGAGTCGGGCAGTCCGGGAGGGCCGGCCGCGGCCGGGGACAAGGGTTCAGACCGCTTCGGCGGTCTCCGGAAGATGGATCGCGAGCTGGTCGGTGAGGTGCGCGACCTCGGCGACGTCCCCGAACTCACGGACCGCGGTGTCCACGGTCTTGCGGATACGGGTGTTGACCCGCTCGGAGCGCACCTTCTTGGCGATGATCATGGCCTGCTCGGCGAGCACCGTGGACTGCTCGGGCTCGCGCTGGAGCAGATGCACCGTTGCCATCCCGATCAGGTTCAGCGCGTACGACCGCTGGTGCTCGGAGTCCTTCTCGAAGAGCTCGACGGCGCGCCGCATGACGGGCTCGGACATGGAGGCGTACGTGGGGCTGCGGCCCGCCACATAGGCGAGGTCGCGGTACGAGTGGGAGTTCTCCCCGTGCAGCTCGGCCTCGGAGAAGAAGCGGATCCAGTCGGGGTCCGGGTCGTCCCAGTCGTCGGCGTCGTGGAAGGTCTCCTCGGCCATCCGGACGGCCCGCTTGCACTTGCCGGGCTGCCCGATGTTCGCGTATGCGCGGGCCTCCATCGCATACAGCATGGCCTGCGTGCGCGGACTCGCGCAGTCGCGGCTGCCGTACTGCGCGAGATGGACGAGTTCCAGCGCGTCGTCGGGCCGGCCGAGGTGGATCATCTGCCGGCTCATGCTGGACAGGACGTACGAGCCGAGCGGCTTGTCGCCGGCTTCCTTGGCCGCGTGCAGGGCGAGGACGAAGTACTTCTGGGCGGTGGGCTGGAGGCCCACGTCGTAGCTCATCCAGCCCGCCAGCTCGGCCAGCTCGGCCGCGACTTTGAAGAGACGCTTCGTCGTGGCCGCCGGCTGGGGCTCCTGGAGCAGGTCGGTCACCTCGTGCAGCTGGCCGACGACGGCCTTTCGGCGCAGCCCGCCGCCGCACTGCGCGTCCCACTGCCGGAACATGACCGTCGTCGACTCCAGGAGGTCGAGCTCCGGCTTCGAGAGCCGGTTCCCGCGGCGCAGGGCCGCCGGGTCGGGCTCCACCACCGGCGTCCCGGGCGTGGGCACGAGCCAGCGCTGCATGGGCTCGATGAGCGCGGGGCCCGCGGAGAGCGCGAGGGCGCTGCCGAGGAACCCGCGGCGCGCCAGCATCAGGTCGCTGCGGGAGAACTCACCGATCAGCGCCACCGTCTGCGGGCCCGTCCACGGCAGGTCGACGCCGGACACGGAGGGCGACTGGTGCGCGGCGCGCAGGCCGAGGTCCTCGACCGCGACGACGCAGCCGAAGCGCTCGGAGAAGAGCTCGGACAGGATCCGCGGGATCGGCTCGCGCGGGTTCTCGCCGTCGAGCCAGCGGCGCACGCGCGAGGTGTCCGTGGAGATGTGATTGGCGCCCAACTGCCGCGCCCGGCGGTTCACTTGGCGCGCCAGCTCGCCCTTCGACCAGCCGCTGCGCAGGAACCACGAGCTCAGCAGCTCATTGGGGCGCTTCTCAGCGTTCGTCACGCTTCCGTCGCTGCCGCCCACTGGAACGCCCCCATCCCTGAAGCCACCTCTTCGCCACCCCGCTGCTGCGGGGTGCGATGTGCGTCAAGCCCTACCAGCATGCCGTCAACTACGGCCGCCCGTCCGGTGGTTGTCACTCCTCGAACAGGAAACCGACTTGCCTCCGGCATACCCAAGAGTGCTCACATCCCAGGGGCTCGTGTACTGAAAGTAATCCTACGATCACCCCTCCGGCCATGGCGAACCCGGAAACGCCACCATTCGCCACCCCTTCGAATGAACTAGGGGAGCGCGGCACACGATTCACTTGACATAGGACGGCCGAAAGTGGGCGGAGCGGTGTACGCCAGGGCGTGCGGCACCGGGTGCACCACCCCCGAAGCTACCGAACGCCGCCCCGAGCCGGCGGTTCACGGCCCCGCGGAAGCAGAGGGTCACGATCCGATTCCGTCTCGTAACCACCGGTGCGCAGGACCCGTTGGAGGGGGCATGGGCTTCACGATCGGCGGCAGCCGCGGGATTCTCGACATCCGGTCCGGTGCGCGGCGCCGCGGCCGCACTTCAGGCCGCGCGTCGGACTGCACCTCGGTGGCCGAGTTCACCGGGCTCTGGGGCTGGGACGCGGTGCCGGGGGCACGCGCCTCGGGCGGCGCCTGCTCGTGCGGCAAGACGAACTGCATCCAACCCGGCGCCCACCCCATCGACCACGCGCCGACCGTCCCGGCGGGGGCCACGCTCGACGAAGTGACCGAGACCTGGGAGCAGTTCCCCGGCGCCGCGGTGATGCTGCCCGTCGGCAGCGCGTTCGACATCATCGACGTGCCCGAGGCGGCCGGCCGTCGCGCGCTCGTCCGCCTGGAGCGGATGGGCCTGCCGCTCGGCCCCGTGACGGCGACGCCCGAGGGACGCGCCCACTTCTTCGTCGCACCGGGCTCCGCCGCCGAACTCGGCTCGCTGCTCTACCGGATGGGCTGGGACGACGCGGCCCTCGACCTGCACGCGCTCGGCCCCGGCACCCACATCACCGCCCCGCCCTCCGACCGCGGCGGCCTCGGCCCGGTCCGGTGGCTGCGCGCCCCCGGACTCGACTCGGCGACCCAGCCCCCGCAGGCCCGCCTCGTCCTCGGCACCCTGGCGTACGTGGCGCATCGCTCCCCGGCGGCCTAGGGCCGGTCGTCAGATTCCCGTCGTCCGCCCTGAGAGCGGGCCTGGCGGCGTCTGGTGCGTGCGATCACAAGGCGCCGGAGAGTCCTCGATCGGGGACCCCCCTGCCCGAGCGAAGCCGAGAGCTTGACGAAGGAGCTACCAGGGCTTTTCGGCAACGCCGCATGGGGGTCCCCCTGCTCGAGCGAAGCCGAGACCATGGGGCAGTGCGTGCCGGACGCCGCCAGGCAGCGGGAATGTGACGACAGGCTCTAGCGGCGGCCCGCACACATGGAAGCGCCCGCTCCCTGAGGAGCGGGCGCTTCCATGTGCGAAGAGACGTCGTACGGCTACTCGCCGATCAGCGCGTCCACGAACGCCTCCGGCTCGAAGGGCGCCAGGTCGTCGGGGCCCTCGCCCAGGCCGATCAGCTTCACCGGCACGCCCAGCTCGCGCTGCACGGCGATGACGATGCCGCCCTTGGCCGTGCCGTCGAGCTTGGTGAGCACGATGCCGGTGATGTCCACCACCTCGGCGAAGACGCGGGCCTGGACCAGGCCGTTCTGCCCGGTCGTCGCGTCGAGGACGAGCAGGATCTCGTCGAGCGGGGCGTGCTTCTCGACGACGCGCTTGACCTTGCCGAGCTCGTCCATGAGGCCGGTCTTGGTGTGCAGGCGGCCCGCGGTGTCGATGAGGACGACGTCGGCGCCCTCCTCGATGCCCTCCTTGACGGCGTCGAAGGCGATGGACGCGGGGTCGCCGCCCTCGGGGCCGCGCACGGTGCGGGCACCGACCCGCTCGCCCCAGGTCTGGAGCTGATCGGCGGCGGCGGCGCGGAAGGTGTCGGCAGCGCCGAGCACCACGTTCCTGCCGTCGGCCACCAGGACGCGGGCGAGCTTGCCGGTGGTGGTGGTCTTGCCGGTGCCGTTGACCCCGACGACCATCACGATGCCCGGGGTGTCGAGGTTCGAGTCGGTCTTGACCGAGCGGTCGAACTCCGGGACGAGGAGCTGGACCAGCTCCTCGCGCAGCAGCGCGCGCAGCTCGTCGGGCGTGCGGGTGCCGAGCACCTTGACGCGCTCGCGCAGCCGGTCGACGAGCTCCTGCGTGGGCTGCACACCGACGTCGGCGGTGAGCAGGGTGTCCTCGATCTCCTCCCAGGTGTCCTCGTCCAGGTGCTCGCGCGAGAGGAGCGTGAGCAGCCCCTTGCCGAGCGCGTTCTGCGAGCGGGAGAGCCGGGAGCGCAGACGCACGAGACGCCCCGCGGTCGGCTCCGGAACCTCGATCTCGGGCGCGGCCGGAGCCGGGGGCTCCTCCACCGCGATGGGCGCGGACGGCTCCGGCTCGACGAGCGGGAGGTCGACCTCCTCGATCGTGCGGCGGGGTTCGTCGCGCGGCGTCTCGGCCTCTTCGCCGACGTGCGGCTCGGCCGGAGGGGCGGTGATGTCGGGCACGGAGGGGGGCGGCGGGGGCAGCTGCTTCCTTCTGCGGCTGCCGACCACGAGCCCGCCGAGTGCGCCGATCACGACCACGGCGATGACTACAGCAAGGATGACGATTTCCATAACGGGTCCAGTATCAGCCATGGGCGCCGGGGGCACCCTCCTTGTGGCTTCCTCCAAAGAACATAAGCCCCTTGAGTGGATTACTCGGACTAAAGTACGATGGAAGAGGATGATGCAACGCGCGTAGAGTCCACAGCGTCCCCTCCCCACACCCCCCACCGGCTCCCCCACCAACACCCACGGAGTCGAGCGAGAGGCACGGAACCCCACCGCATGAGCAAGACCGCCGAATCCGAAGGCGCACTCGAGACCCGTGGCATCGAGCCCGTCCCCGAGTCCGAGCGCACCGCCAGGACCCGTGAGCTGTTCCCCACCTGGGTCGCCGCCAACATCAGTGTGCTGCTGCTCACGATGGGCGCGAGTCTGGTCGTCTCGTACAAGCTCAACTTCTGGCAGGCACTCGTCGTCGCGATCGCCGCCCCCATTGTCTCGTACGGCCTCGTCGGCCTGATCGGCATCGCCGGCAAGCGCGGCGGTGCGCCGGGCATGGCCCTGTCGCGCGCGGTCTTCGGCCAGCGCGGCAACCTGCTGCCGGGCTCGCTCATCTGGGTCGCCCGCTGGGGCTGGGAGACGATCAACGCGGTGACCGGCGCCTACGCCGTGCTCACCGTCCTGGACATCCTCTTCGGCGTGAAGAGCAACAACGTCCTGGTGATCGTCACGCTGCTGCTCTTCGTCGTCACGACGTTCGTGATCTCCGGCCTCGGGATCAACGCCGTACAGAAGTGCAACAAGTACGCGACGTACCTCTTCGGTCTCTTCTCGGTCCTCGTGCTGGCCTACCTGATCGCCAACACCGACTGGACCCGCGTCTTCGACCAGCCCGCGGGCAAGATGTCGCTGATGGTCGCCGGTATCGGCCTGATCGCCGCGGGCGGCGTCAGCTGGATCCCCTCGTCGCCGGACTTCACGCGCTACCTGCCGCGCACGGCCTCGTCGGTCGCGATCGTGCGCAACTCGGTCGGCGGCGCCGGCATCGTCGTCCTGCCGATGGTCCTGATGGGCGCCGTCATGGCGGTCTCCACGCCCGACCTGGCCTCGGCCGCCGACCCGGTCTCCTTCCTCGGCGAGATCCTGCCGCTGTGGATCGCGGTCCCGTACCTCCTGATCGCCCTGGTCGGCATGCTGCTGATCAACTCGATGTCGATGTACTCGGCGGGCTTCACCGCCCAGACCCTCGGCTTCAAGGTCCCGCGCCACTGGGCCGTCTCGATCAACGCGCTCATCTCGCTGATCTTCGGCGGCATCCTGATGCTCGTCGCGACCAGCTTCATGGGCTCGTTCATCGCCTTCCTCTCGCTGCTCGCGGTGGCGTTCTCGGCCTGGGTCGGCGTCTTCGGCGCCGACATGCTGCGGCGCAAGGAGTACGACGCCGAGGCCCTCGTCGACACCACGCGCACCAGCGCCTACTGGTACACGGGCGGCTTCAGCCCGGCAGCCGTCGCCTCCTGGGCGATCGGCCTGCTCGGGGGCCTGATGTTCACCACGTCCGACTGGTTCACCGGCCCGCTCGCCGCCAACAACCCGATCGGCGAGTACGGCCTCGGCTGGGTCGCCACGATCGTGATCTCCGGCCTGCTGTACGTGGTCCTGCCGAAGCCCGCCGTCGCCGCCACCTCCGAGATCTCCGCCGAAGAGGAGCGCGAGACTCTGGCTGTCTGACGCTCCGTCAGCTACCGTCCCCCTTCACCAGCGGCCCAACTCCGCCCTGTGAAGGGGGACTTCTCATGCCCGTCACGGTCGTGCGCTTCAACCTCGTGGACCCTGCGGCGACGCCCGAATCGCTGAGCGCCCGCTACAGGGCGGCCGTCGAGATGGCGGCGTACGCCGACGACCGCGGCATCTCCACCGTCCAGACCGAGGAGCACCACGGCGTCGCCAACAACTGGCTGCCGTCGCCCTTCACCTTCGCGGGCGCCGTCTTCGGCGCGACCCGGCGCATCGCCGTCACGGTCTCCGCGATCATCGGCCCGCTGCACGATCCGCTGCGCCTCGCGGAGGACATCGCCGTACTCGATCTGCTCAGCGGCGGCCGGCTCGTCACCGTGGCCGGAATCGGCTACCGGCCCGAGGAGTACGGCCAGTTCGACGTCGAGTGGAAGCGGCGGGGCAAGCTCCAGGACGAGCTTCTCGACACCCTGCTCAAGGCGTGGACGGGCGAGGAGTTCGACTTCCGCGGCCGCACGGTCCGCGTCACTCCGCGCCCGTTCACCCAGCCCCACCCGCTGCTCCTGGTCGGCGGGTCCTCGCGGGCGGCGGCGCGGCGGGCGGCCCGCCTCGGCCTGCCGTTCTTCCCGAGCGCGCATCTGCCCGAACTCGAGGCGTACTACAAGGAACAGCTCGTCGAGCACGGCACCGAGGGCTGGACCATGATGCCCGCGGCGGTCACCCCGCTGCTGCACGTCGCCGAGGACCCCGACCGCGTCTGGGTCGAGCACGGCGAGCACTTCCTGCACGAGGCACGGACGTACGCGTCCTGGCAGTCCGGCGACATCAAGTCGGCGGTGAAGTCCGGCGCTACGACAGTCGACGAGCTGCGCGCCGAGGGCGTCTACCGGATCCTCACGCCCGACGAGTGCGTGGAGCAGGCCCTCGACAGCTATGTGCTGCACCCGTTGTCGGGCGGTATGCCGGTCGACGAGGGCTGGCGCAGCCTGCATCTGTTCTGCGAAAACGTACTGCCCCGGCTCGAAGACCGTGCGGTCTGAGCCGGGGCAGTGACGAGGGTGAGGAGATGGCAGCGGGGACTTAACCCATCTCCTCCAACGCCTTGCCCTTGGTCTCCTTCACGAACTTGAGTACGAAGGGGATCGAGAGCGCGGCGAAGATTGTGTAAATGACGTACGTCCCGGAGAGGTTCCAGTCGGCCAGCGACGGGAAGCTCGCGGTGATGGCCCAGTTGGCGATCCACTGCGCGGACGCGGCCACGCCGAGCGCCGCTGCGCGGATCTTGTTCGGGAACATCTCGCCGAGGAAGACCCAGACGACGACACCCCAGGACAGGGCGAAGAACAGGACGAAGAAGTGGGCGGCGATCAGGGCGACCCAGCCCTGCGTGGCCGGCAGCTTGCCGTCCACCAGGTCGTACGAGAACGCCCAGGCCTCCAGCGCGAGACCGATGACCATGCCGACGGAACCGACCAGGGCCAGCGGCTTACGGCCGACGCGGTCCACCAGGAGCATCGCGATCACGGTGCCGATGATGTTGATGATCGACGTGGTGAACGAGTAGAAGAACGAGTCCGTCGGGTTCACGCCGACCGACTGCCACAGCGTCGAGGAGTAGTAGAACGCGACGTTGATGCCGACGAACTGCTGGAAGACCGAGAGGCCGATACCGATCCAGACGATCGGCTTGAAGTAGAGACCGCCGTTGCCCTTGCCGGAGAGCAGGTCCTTGAACGTGGACTTGTGCTCGCTCTTCATCGCGTGCTCGATCTCGGTGACGCGGGCGTCCAGGTCGATCTTCGTGCCCTCGACCTCGGCGAGGATCTCCTTGGCCCTGGCCTCCTTGCCCACCGAGATGAGGAAGCGCGGCGACTCGGGGATCGCGAAGGACAGCATGCCGTAGAGAACGGCCGGGATGACCATCACGCCGAGCATGACCTGCCAGGCCTCGAGGCCCAGGACCTGACCACGCTGGTCGCCGCCGGCGGCCTGCAGGATGCCGTAGTTGACGAGCTGTGAGATGGCGATGCCGACGACGATCGCGGCCTGCTGGAAGGAGCCGAGGCGGCCGCGGTACGCGGGCGGCGAGACCTCGGCGATGTAGGCCGGGCCGATGACGGAGGCCATGCCGATGCCGAAGCCGCCGACGATCCGCCAGAAGGCCAGGTCCCAGAGGGCGAAGGGCAGTGCGGAGCCGACGGCGCTGATCGTGAAGAGGACGGCCGCGATCTGCATGCAGCGGATACGGCCGATGCGGTCCGCGATCCGGCCGGCGGTGGCCGCGCCGATCGCACAGCCGATCAGGGCGATGGCGATGACCTGGGCGAGCGTTCCGGAGCCGATGTCGTACCGGTCACGGATGGCCTCGACGGCTCCGTTGATCACGGAACTGTCGTAGCCGAAGAGAAAGCCGCCCATCGCGGCCGCCGCCGTGATGAAGATGACGTGGCCGAGATGGTCGGGGTGAGCCTCTCGGGCGCTCGGCGGCTTCGCTGTGCTGGTCACGGTTTACTCCTCGGGCCACCGGCAACGGTGCCGGGGGTGGGGGTGAGAGCCCTTCCAGTGGCGCACAACTTCACGCCGCCCACCACCTGAAGGTAAAAGCAACGTTGCAGAGACTATGCCTTCAAGTTTCGAAGTCAAGAGGGGGGTAACTGTGAACTTCAGACGCCCTGGTCACAGACATCATTCAAGTCTTGAACGATTGCCAGGGAGTGATCTTGTGACTGGTCTCGCGGCCGACGCCGCGGCTGATGCCGCACCGGTGAACGGGGTACGGGCGGGCCGGTGACCGATGTCCGGGCGGCCCGGCGCGCGGTCAGCGCAGCCGCTGACTGATCACCTTCGACACCCCGTCGCCCTGCATCGACACCCCGTAGAGCGCGTCGGCGACCTCCATCGTGCGCTTCTGGTGCGTGATCACGATGAGCTGGGAGGCCTCCTGGAGCTCCTGCATGATGCGGATGAGGCGCTGGAGGTTGGTGTCGTCGAGGGCGGCCTCGACCTCGTCCATCACGTAGAAGGGACTGGGCCGCGCCTTGAAGATCGAGACGAGCAGCGCCACGGCGGTCAGGGAGCGCTCGCCGCCGGAGAGCAGCGAGAGCCGCTTGACCTTCTTGCCCGGTGGGCGGGCCTCCACGTCGACGCCCGTGGTGAGCATGTTGTCGGGATCGGTCAGGATCAGCCGTCCGTCGCCGCCGGGGAAGAGCCGGCTGAAGACACCCTCGAACTCTCGGGCTGTGTCCCGGTACGCCTCGGTGAAGACCTGCTCGACGCGCTCGTCGACCTCCTTCACCACCTGAAGGAGATCGCTCCTCGTCTTCTTCAGGTCCTCGAGCTGCTCGCTGAGGAACTTGTGGCGCTCCTCCAGCGCGGCAAACTCCTCCAGAGCCAGCGGATTCACTTTTCCCAGCTGCTGATACGCCCGTTCGGCTGACTTGAGCCGCTTCTCCTGCTCCGCGCGCACGAACGGCCGCGGCTGATTGCGCGGGTGCTCGGGGTCGTCGGGCAGCTCCTCGCCCTCGGCCGGAAGCGAGGGCGGTACGGGCTGCTGCGGCCCGTACTCCGCTACGAGTCCCGCTGGTTCGACGCCGAGTTCCTCCAGCGCCTTGGCCTCCAGCTGCTCGATCCGCAGCCGCTTCTCGGCGCCGAGCACCTCGCCCCGGTGCACCGAGTCCGTCAGCTTGTCGAGCTCCGCCTTCAGGTCCCGGCCGCGGGCCCGCTCGGCGACGAGCTCCCGCTCCCGCTCGCCCTTGGCGCTCTCGGCGGACGCCCGCTCCTGCTCGGCCCGTCCTACGGATACCTCGACGTGGGCGAGCAACTGCCGGGCGCCGGAGGCCACCGCCTCGGCCACGGCCGCCTCGTGGCGCAGCCTGGAGCGCTGCCGCTCCGCACGCGCGCGTGCCTCGCGCTCAGCGCGGGCCGCCCGGTCCAGCGAATCTGCGCGTCCGGCAAGGCCCTTCACGCGCTCCTCGTGCGTACGCGCCTGGAGCCGGGCCTCCATCTCGGTCTGGCGGGCGTTGGCCCCGTCGGCGGCGAGCCGGTCGCGTACCGCGGTGTCCGGCTCCTCGTCGGCCGGCATCTCCTCGGCGACGGCGAGCCGTTCCGCCAGCTCCTCGGCGTCCATTACGGCCTTCTCCAGCGCGTCCTGCGCCTTGGCGGCCGCGGCGGCGCTGCGCTCGGCCTCCCCGGCCGCGCCTCGCGCCTGTCCGGACAGACGGCCGAGCTGCTGCGCCACGGACGACTTCTCGCGGTCGGCGGCCCGGCGCCGCTCCCCCAGCTCCTCCACGAGAGCGGCGGCGTCCGCGCGCCGGGCGACCGCGGCGCGCTGCGCCTCGGCCAGCTCCTCGCAGCGGACCCCGAGCTCGGCCAGCTCGCCCGCGGCCTCGTCGACGGAGGCCTGCACCTCGAGAAGACTGGGCGCACCGGCGGAACCGCCCTGCGCGAAGTGCGCCCCGAGCAGGTCCCCTTCAGCGGTGACTGCGGTCAGCTCGGGCCGCGCGTAGACAAGATCCTCGGCATCCTCGAGCGTCCCGACGACCACGATCCCCCGCAGCAGCAGCCGCACGGCAGGCATCAACTCGGAGGGCCCGCGCACGAAATCGGCCACGAGCGGCGGCCCGTCCCCACTCCGCGCAGCCCGTCCCGGGTACGCACGCCCCGAGCCACCGAGCCCCTCACCGACATCGCCCGCCCCGGTCGCCGACGCGGCACTCGCCGGATGGGAGCCACCACGGTGTACGTCACCAGTGCCGTCACCACCACCCGCGGCCCCGCCACCAGGCGAACCCCCGGCCGAGGCGGACATGCCGCCGGCCGCCGCCGCGGAAACGCCACCATCACCACCAGCCACAGGCCCACCACCGACCGACCCCCCGGCCGACGACGCGCCCCCACCCCCGGCCCAAGCGGAATCCTCCCCCGCCAGCAGCAGCGCCGCGCGCCCCGCGTCCTGTTTGCGCAGGAGGCGGATCGCTTCCGCGGCGGAGGCGGGGGTGGTCACGGCGATGGCGTCGGCCGCGGCGCCGAACGCCGCGGCGACCGGGACCTCGAAGCCTGGGGTGACGGAGAGCAGTTCGGCCGCGGGGCCGAGGACTCCGGTCAGTCGGTCGCGGGCCCCGAGCAGCGCGCCGGTGCCGTCCTTGCGGCGCAGCCCGAGCGCGAGGGCGTCATGCCTGGCGGAGACAGCGGCCCGCTTGCGCTCCGCGGACGTCAGGGCTTCCCTGGCCGCCGTCAGCGCGGACTCCGCGTCGGCGAGGGCGGCCCTGGCCGCGTCGTGCCGGTCCCCGAGCTCCGCGTCCCCGGCGTCGAGGTCGTCCACCTCGACCTTGAGCTGCTCGTACTCCTCCTGCGCCGCGACGGCCCGCTCCCGCGCCTCGTCCCGCGTGGCGGCCAGCCGGTCGATCTCGGCCTGCGCCGCGGCGGCCCGCGAACGGGCGGCGTTGACCTGCCCGTTCAGCCGCGCGAGCCCCTCGCGCCGGTCGGCGATGGCCCGGGCGGCGTCCTTGAGCCGGCGCTCCTCGGCCGCCAACTCCCGTTCCAGGTCGGCCCGGTGGGCCACCGTGTCGTCGAGAGCGCGCTCGGCCGCTTCGAGCGCGGCCTCCAGTTCGGCCTCCTGCTCGCGGATCCGGGCGGCCTCGCGCTCCATGTCCTCGGGGTCACGCCCGCGCCGCTCCTCCGCGGGGGCTGACGTCGCGCTCTTGACCCGCGCGTCGGCCAGCGAGACGGTGCCGCGCACCCGCTCGGCCAGTTGCGACAACTCGTACCAGGTCTGCTGGGCGCGCTGGAGCCGCGGCGTGAGCTGCCTGACCTCGGCCTCCAGGAGCGCCTCACGCTGGAGTGCCTTCTTCAGCTCGGCCTCGGCGGCGTCCTTGCGTTCCTTGAGCGCCGCCTCGTCCTCGATCTCGGCGCGCAGCGCACCCCGCATCCGTACGAGGTCGTCGGCGAGGAGGCGCAGCCGCGCGTCGCGCAGGTCGGCCTGGATGACGGCGGCGCGGCGCGCGACGGCGGCCTGGCGCCCGAGCGGCTTCAACTGCCGCCGCAACTCGTCCGTAAGGTCCTGCACGCGCGCGAGATTGGCCTTCATCGCGTCCAGTTTCCGCAGCGCCTTCTCCTTGCGCTTGCGGTGCTTGAGGACGCCGGCGGCCTCCTCGATGAACGCCCTGCGCCCCATCGGGTCGGCGTGGAGCACGGAGTCGAGCTGGCCCTGCCCGACGATGACATGCATCTCGCGCCCGATACCGGAGTCGGACAGCAACTCCTGGATGTCGAGCAGCCTGCACGTGTCGCCGTTGATCTGGTATTCGCTGCCGCCGTTGCGGAACATGATCCGCGTGATGGTGACCTCGGCGTACTCGATGGGCAGCGCGCCGTCGGAGTTGTCGATGGTCAGCGACACCTCGGCGCGGCCGAGCGGCGGGCGCCCGGTCGTGCCGGCGAAGATGACGTCCTCCATCTTGCCGCCGCGCAGCGACTTCGCACCCTGCTCGCCCATGACCCAGCTGAGGGCGTCCACGACATTGGACTTGCCCGAGCCATTGGGGCCGACGACGCAGGTGATGCCCGGCTCGAACCGCAATGTGGTGGCCGAGGCGAACGATTTGAACCCGCGCAGGGTCAGGGCCTTGAGGTGCACGCCGCCGGACTCTACCCGCCACGCGTGTCTCACTCCATGAACCCGCGGTTTCACCCAGGAAAGTGCAGGGCACATCAGACGTTAAAGAAAGACGTCGACGCGCGGAGCATCGGCGGGGCATTCGAGGGGGCGCGGCACGGGGCGGCTCACGGGGAGCGGAAAGTCAGAAAGAAGGGACGCGAAAAGCGTCCCTTGCAGATCTGAGCAATCTGATCAAGCGGCTTGATGAAAGGGCTGCCTGACCACTGGTGTCGTGTGCGGGATGTGGTCAGGTGAGCGCAGGCTCCGCCTGGGGTACGTCGATGCTCTCGAGGAGCGAGTCGTGAGAAGCGGCAGCCGCGAGCGCGTCGTTCTCGGACTGGATCCGAACGAGTTCGGACTCAAGATCCTGGACGCGCTGCTGGAGCCGTCGCATCTCGGCGAGGAGTCGCGGGTCGGAACCGCCGACGTAACCGAGAAGCGCCTTTGCCATGATGGATGGTCCTCCACAATGAGTGACCGACCGAAGCGGTGTGGGTCGTGAGGGAATCGCACCCGCGGTGCCTGGCACTCGTTGTCTTGCTGCCGTTCATACATGCCAAACAGCTAAGGTGCGCGGGGCTTCCAGAGTCTCACCAAAAAGTTTGACGGTCAACACGATCACACCCCGTATCGACGGGTGAGCCCGGGGGCGCGGCGCCGTGAATACTTCGGCGCGGCCTCACTTCGGGCCCCTGGGGGCGTGGAGATCATCCTTACTTCGCGAGCCTGCCACGACGAGCGCTTATTGGCAACCACCAGGTCATTCATGCCCCACGCAGTTGCCCTGAGCATGCCATGAACACCTCTTGAGGGCCTGGCCTGCGCGTCCTTCTCAGCGAATGGCGAAGTCGGCGTATCCGCCGCGCGGGGCGTCCCAGATCTCGGTGACTCCGTCGACCCTCCCGGGTGTGTCGCCGTCGCGAAGCCAGTCGAGAAGGCCCTGACAGCTCGCGCGTGAGCCCTCCGCGA
The DNA here is from genome assembly GCF_002803065.1 of Streptomyces sp. CB01635. Taxonomy (GTDB): domain Bacteria; phylum Actinomycetota; class Actinomycetes; order Streptomycetales; family Streptomycetaceae; genus Streptomyces. Next base: position 101,919 of record NZ_NNBL01000007.1, on the reverse strand, counting down.
CGACCTGGACCCGGCCGTCGTCCAAATTGAGAGCAAAGCCACTCAGGCCGCCGATCTCAAGAGCCTTCGCCCGGGTGAACCAGCGAAAACCCACACGCTGGACGCGTCCGCGCACCCAGGCGGTGATGCGTACGTCTTCGTTCATAAGGGGCACGCTAACCGGCCAATTGCACTCGGAGCACTTCGCCCCCTTCCGCCTTGCGGTACCGTCCCGGACCAATGCGACTCACTCGAACGGGTGAGTCGCATTACCCACAGCGAGGACGAGGAAGGCCACAAGATGGGACGCCACCGACGCGCCGACGCCGGCCGCGCCGCCACGGGTCGCGCCACGGACAGCACGGCCGGTTCGCATGCCGGGCACGACGGTACGTACAAGGCCGGGTACAACGGCGCGTACGACGGCGCGCACGCGGAGACGTACACACCCGACGGATTCACCTCCCCGTACAACGCAAGCCCGCACACCACGGCGAACGGCGACCTGGGCTGGGCGTTCGACGACGTCTACCCGGGCGAGCCCGAAGCCGCATACACACCCTCCGGGAGCCCGGGCGGCTCGCACCGCCACAGGAAGCGCGTCGCCAGGCCGGTGCGGACGGGGCTCCTCGGAGTCTCCGCCGCCGTGGCGATGGGCGCCGTCGCGGTGGCCTCCGGGGTGGTCCCCGGCATGGACAACTACTCGCTGGGCGGCGGCGCCGACAAGGTGCGCGCCGCCGACTCCCCTTCGGGGCTCGAGACGCAGGGCGGTACGGACGGCAGCGCCGACCGCGCCCCGTCCTCCGCGAGCCGCAGCGCCGAGCGCTCGGACTCTCCTTCCGCTTCCCCTTCGCAGTCTTCGTCGAAGCCGTCGTCGAACCCGTCAAAGACGGCTTCGACGAGCAAGTCCTCCAGTTCCGCTTCGGATTCCGATTCCGGCGGTGCGGCGACCTCGCCCAAGACCGCGACCCCGCCGAAGACCGCCACCACGAAGCCGCAGCCCCCGGCTGCGGCGCCGAGCCTTAAGGCCCCGTCCGGCGAGGCGTCGGCCGAGGCCCAGGTGCTCGCGCTGGTCAACACGGAGCGGGCCAAGGCCGGCTGCGGGCCGGTGACCGCGGACGGCGGCCTCGCCGCCCTCGCCGGGAACTTCAGCGAGGACATGGCGGCGCGGGGCTTCTTCGACCACACGGATCCGGATGGCGCGACGCCCTGGGACCGCGCGAAGAAGGCCGGCATAACGGACCTGGGCGGCGAGAACATAGCCCGGGGCCAGGCCAACGCCCAGTCCGTCATGGACTCCTGGATGAACAGCCCCGGCCACCGCGCGAACATCCTCAACTGCGACTACAAGACGCTGGGTGTCGGCGTGCACTTCGGGTCGGGCGGCCCGTGGTGGACGCAGGACTTCGGTTTCTGACCGCACCGGCCGGCCACATGTCCCGGCACTAACTGATGGTTAGCGCACCCCAGAGGTTCGCGCTGCGCCGGAGTACGCTTGCCGCATGGAATCGAGCGGCAGCGACCTCGCGTACGACGTGTTCTCCCGGCAGTGCCCGTCCCGCGGCACCCTCGAGCACGTGACGGGCCGCTGGGGAGCGCTCACGCTCGGGGCGCTGCACGAGGGCAGCTTCCGCTTCAACGAACTGCGGCGCCGCGTGGACGGCGTGAGCGAGAAGATGCTGTCGCAGACCCTGCAAGCGCTGGAGCGCGACGGCCTCGTGCACCGCGAGGCGCAGCCGACCAACCCGCCGCGCGTGGACTACGAGCTGACACCGCTCGGGCGCGAGGTCTCCGAACGGCTCCTGGCCCTCATCCAGTTCGTCGAGGGCCGGATGGACGACGTGCTCACCTCGCGCGCCCGTTATGACGCGGACGGGGCGCGCGGCGGCCGCTGACAGCGCGGGCAGAAATAGCTGGAGCGGTTCATCCAGGGGCGCCTGCGAATGATCGTGCCGCAGCGCCGGCAGGGCTCACCCTCGCGCCCGTAGGCGTCGAGCGAGCGGTCGAAGTAGCCGGACTCGCCGTTCACATTCACGTAGAGGCTGTCGAAGCTGGTGCCGCCGACGGCGAGGGCCGCGTTCATCACGTCCCGTACGTGGCCGAGGAGTTCGGCGGTGCGCGGGCGCGTGAATCCGGTGGTCGGCCGCTCGTAGTGGAGCTTTGCGCGCCACAGCGCCTCGTCCGCGTAGATGTTGCCGACGCCGCTGATCAGCGACTGGTCGAGCAGGGCCCGCTTGATGGTCGTACGGCGCCTGCGCAGCGCCTCGTGGAACGCGGCGTCGTCGAACTTCGGGTCCAGTGGGTCGCGCGCGATGTGCGCGATGACGTCCGGCAGCCCGTCGGGGCCGGTCTCGTGCAGCGAGAGGCCGCCGAAGGTGCGTTGGTCGATGAAGCGCAGCTCCGTACCCAGTTCGTCGGCGAAGCGGACGCGGATGCGCAGATGCTTCTCGTCCGGCGCCTCGGCCGGCTGCACCAGGAGCTGTCCGCTCATCCCGAGGTGCGCGAGGACGGCGCCGCCCGTCGGCTCCAGCGGCAGCCACAGATACTTCCCGCGCCGCTCGGGTACGCCGATGCGCTGGTCCTTCAGCCGGTTCGCGAAGTCGTCGCCGCCCCCGATGTGGCGGCGCACGGCGCGCGGGTGCAGGACCTCGACGTCGGCGACGGTGCGGTGGGCGACCCAGCGCTCGAGTCCGCGCCGTACGACCTCGACCTCGGGCAGCTCGGGCACGGTGTCTCCTTGTGAGGGCTCAGATACGAAACGAACGGTGCCGACCGCCCCTCAGGACGGTCGGCACCGGACAGTTCGGATGCGGGCGTCAGGCCGACGCCGAGGAGGAGTCGGCGTTCCCCTCGGCTGCCACGGTGGCCTCGACGGCGTCAGCCGTCTTCGCCGCCTCGGCGCGCTCGTCGGCAGCCGCGCGGATCGCGCGCCATGCCGATTCAGCGGCCTGCTGCTCCGCTTCCTTCTTGCTGCGGCCGGTGCCGGTGCCGTACGAGACGCCTCCGACGCGGGCGGCAGCAGTAAAGGTCTTCTCGTGATCGGGGCCGGTCTCCGAGACCAGGTACTCGGGAACGCCGAGCCCCTCGGTCGCGGTGAGCTCCTGGAGACTGGTCTTCCAGTCCAGGCCCGCACCCAGATTCGAGGACTTCTCGATCAGGGGGTCGAAGAGACGGTGGACGAGTTCGCCCGCCGCGTCCAGTCCCTGGTCGAGATAGACGGCGCCGATCACCGCTTCGAGCGTGTCGGCGAGGATGGACGCCTTGTCCCGGCCGCCCGTGCCCTCTTCACCCCGGCCGAGCCGGATGAAGGAACCCAGGTCGAGCCCACGGCTGACCTCCGCAAGTGCACGCGAATTGACCACCGCGGCCCGCAACTTGGCCAGCTGGCCTTCGGGCAGGTCGGGGTGGGTGGTGTACAGCGTGTCCGTGACGACGAGGCCGAGCACGGAGTCCCCGAGGAACTCGAGCCGCTCGTTCGTCGGCAGACCGCCGTTCTCGTACGCGTACGAGCGGTGGGTCAGTGCACGCACCAGAAGGGCGGACTCGAGCTTGTACCCGAGCCGCCCTTCCAGAAGCGTGTGGGACGAGGCATTGTCCGTCTTGTTCGACTCAGACATTGCGCCTCTCACCAGCCGCTCAGACCTCGAGGACCTGGCGCTTGTTGTAAGTGCCGCAAGCGGGGCACGCGATGTGCTGCAGCTTGGGCTCCTGGCAACGCTCACACGAAACCAGAGTGGGGACCGCAGCCTTCCACTGCGACCGGCGGTGGCGCGTGTTGCTGCGCGACATCTTCCGCTTCGGAACAGCCACGGCTACTTCTCCTGCTTCTCGTCGACGCCAGGTTCGGCGCCGCTCATCTCGTCCTTCTCGCCGTCCTGGATGGTCCCGGCGAGTCCCTGCAGTGCCGCCCAACGGATGTCGACGGCGTCGTGGTGGTGGTCCGGATCGTCTGCGAGCCGAGCTCCGCACTGGGAGCAAAGACCCGGGCAGTCGTCCTGGCACACCGGCTGCATCGGCAGTGCGAGCACCACCGCATCACGCAGCACAGGCTCGAGGTCGAACATGCCGTCCTCGAGAAAGAGCCTGTCCTCGTCTTCCTCGGCGTCGTCGGCCGGTTCCGCGGTGCGGCCCCGGTCGTCGGCGTCAGGGTACGAGAACATCTCCTGGAAATCCGCGTCGACCTCAAGGTCGAGCGGCTCCAGACACCTTACGCACTCCCCCTGAGCCGATGCACGGGCGGTGCCTGTGACAAGCACCCCTTCCATGACCGACTCGAGACGGACCTCGAGCTCCATCGGCGCGCCTTCCGGCACTCCGACGACCCCTTCGATACCGAAGTCCTTGGGGGCGTCGACCGTGCGGGTCAGCCGCTGCTGCGCACCAGGACGCCGTCCCAGCTCGTGCGTATCGAACACGAGAGGGTTGCGGTGGTCGAGGTGCGTACTCAGGGCTGGTCCTGCCTTCGGTCTTCGATGCTCAAGTTGTTCAAGCTGCTCAAGGGGATCGCTGTCCCGAATGAACCCGGGCAGCTGTGATCGCGGACGTACGCGCGACCGAAGAACCAGGATACTGGACCTTTCGCTCTCGGCCCAATCCGTCAGTCAGCGCCCCTGTTCGTACTGCCTCAGCTGCTCCGTGCTGATCATGCTCGTGTCGAAGAGGCTGGTCTCGTCGAGCGCCGTCGGTTCGTGCGCCACCTGCGGCTGCGCGTAGCCGGCCTGACCCTGGTCGTAGCCCTGCTGCTGGTGCTGCTGATAGGCGTACGGATCCTGCTGCTGGTACGCGTACGGGTCCTGCTGGTACACCGCGTACGGATCCTGCTGGCCGTAGGGCTGCTGCTGGTGCTGCTGGTACCCGTACAGGTCCTGCTGCGGGTCATGCTGCTGCGTTGCGTACACCGGCTGCTGGGCCGGGATCTGCGGGGTCTGGATCTGCGGGGCCTGGGGGATCTCCCGCTCCGGCTCCGCGGGAGCGTTGCCGATCTCCGCGAGTCCGGCGAGGTAGTCGGCGTCGCTCGTGTGCTGGCCGCCCGTGCCGTCCGCGCCGAGGGTGCCCAGCTCGTCGCTGGCGACCCGGCCCTGGAGCGTGTGCCGGCCACGGCCGACCGCCTCGAGGGTCTTGGCGAGGACCGCCTCGAAGGCGCCGAGCTTCACGTCCACGTACGAGTCGGCGTCGCGGCGCAGGGTCTCGGGGTCGTGGCTGCGCTCGGGGGCGTCCTCGTCCTCATAGCCCTGGGCGTCGAGGCCGGGGCCGGTGCCGAGGAGCTTCTCGCGGCCGCGGCCCACGGAGCCGAGGGTCTTGGTGAGGACGACCTCGAAGTTGGCGAGCTTGGAGTCGACGTAGTCGTCGGCCTCCGCGCGGATCTCCTCGGCCTCCTTGCGGGCCTCGGTGAGGATCCGCTCCCCTTCGTCCTGGGAGCGGCGGGCGACCTCGGTGTCGGAGATCAGCGAACCGCGCTCGGCGTGCGCCGTCTCGATGATCCGGTCGGCCTCCTGACGGGCCTGCTCGACCATCTGCTCCCGCCCGCCGATCAGCTCCTCGGCCTGCGCGAGGGAGCCGGGCAGTGCCTGGCGCACCTCTTCGAGCATCGCGAGCAGGTCGGCGCGGTTGACCACGCACGAGGCCGACATGGGCATGGACCGGGCATTGCCGACCGCGGCGACGATCTCGTCGAGCTTCTTCTGCACGTCCACCGTGTGCTCGCCACTCTCTACAGGGGTGTTGGAGACGGACAAGGCGACTGTACGGCCAACTGGCGCCCCGATGTCACTTCTTGGGGAGGCGCTGGGTGAGCGCCTCGAAGACCACCGGCGGCACCAGGTGGGAAACGTCGCCGCCCCAGGCCGCGACCTCCTTGACCAGGGACGAGGACAGGAAGCTGTACGTCGGGTTGGTGGGGACGAAGAGGGTCTCCACGCCCGTGAGGCCGTTGTTCATCTGGGCCATCTGCAACTCGTAGTCGAAGTCGCTGACGGCGCGCAGGCCCTTCACGATGGCCGGGATGTCGCGCTGCTTGCAGAAGTCGACGAGCAGTCCGTGGAAGGACTCGACCTCGACGTTGCCGAACTCGGCGGTGACCTCGCGGATCAGCTCGATCCGCTCCTCGATCTCGAAGAGGCCCTTCTTCGACTGGTTGATCATCACCGCGACGTGCACGACGTCGTACAACTTGGAAGCTCGGCCGATGATGTCGAGGTGGCCATTGGTGATGGGGTCGAACGACCCCGGACAGACGGCGCGGCGCAACGTGAGTCCCTCGCTCTCCGGTCCGGTCACGGTGCGTCCTCGCACGTGACGGTGCTCTTCAGGGCGGCGCGACCGTACCAAAACGTTCCCTCGCCGTAGCGACGGGACCTCAGTGCCTCAAATCCGTCCGGCCACGGGAAAACACCGCCCCTGGTGCTTCGCTCCACGGTGACGAGCGCTTCGTCCGCGAGCCAGCCCCCCGAGGCGAGTGTGAGCAGAATCTCCCGAAGATCGTCGTCCGGAACGACATAGGGAGGGTCGAGAAAGACCAGGTCGTACGGGGTGGCGGGGGCCGGACCACGAACGATCTGTTCCGCTTTGCCCGCTCTGACCTCGGCGCCGGGGAGGCCGAGGGACTTCACGTTCTCGCGGATCGTGCGGACCGCGCGGGCGTCGGCCTCCACCAGGAGCGCGTGCCCCGCGCCGCGTGACAGCGCCTCCAGGCCCACGGCGCCCGAGCCGCCGTACAGGTCGAGCACGCGCTCGCCGTCCAGGGGGTCGCCGCCGAGCAGCGACTGCCAGGTGGAGAAGAGGGCTTCGCGCGCCCGGTCGGACGTGGGGCGGGTGCCGTTGCCCGGCGGGACGGACAGGCGACGTCCGCCGGCCCGGCCGGCGATCACGCGGGTCATCTGAGTCCTAGTGGAGAAGGGTTCGAGGGGACGTGGGGGACCTCCAGTTTGTCAGCCCTTGTCGAGGTACTGCTCGCGCTCCTCGTCCAGGAGCGCGTCCAGGGCCGTGCGCAGGCCCGGCAGGTGTTCCAGATCCGGGTCTGCGGCGACGACGGCCGTGGCCTCCTGGCGGGCCTCGGCGATGATCTCCTCGTCCTCGATGACGGCGAGCATGCGCAGGGACGAGCGCACCCCGGACTGGGCCTGGCCGAGGACGTCGCCTTCGCGGCGCTGCTCCAGGTCGATACGGGAGAGCTCGAACCCGTCGAGCGTGGCGGCCACGGCGCCGAGGCGGGCGCGGGCCGGGCTGGCCTCCGGCATCTCGCTGACGAGGAGGCACAGGCCCGCCGCCGAGCCGCGGCCGACGCGGCCGCGCAGCTGATGGAGCTGGGAGACGCCGAAGCGGTCGGCGTCCATGATCACCATGGCTGTGGCGTTCGGCACGTTCACCCCGACCTCGATGACCGTGGTCGCGACCAGGACATCCGTCTCGCCCGCGGCGAAGCGGCGCATCACTGCGTCCTTGTCGTCGGGCTGCATCCTGCCGTGGAGAACCTCCACCTTCAGCCCGCGCAGGGCGCCGTGGGCCAGCTCCGCGGCCACGTCCAGAACGGCGAGCGGAGGCCGCTTCTCGGCCGCGTCCTCGGCGGACTCCTTCTTGGCCCCCTTGCCCTTCTTCCCGCCCTGCTCCTCCTCGTCGCCGATGCGGGGGCAGACGACGTACGCCTGATGCCCGTTCTCCACCTCTTCGCGTACGCGCTCCCAGGCGCGCGCGAGGAAGTGCGGCTTGTCGGCGGCGGGCACGACATGGGTGGCGATCGGCGAGCGCCCCGCGGGCAGCTGGTCGAGGACGGACGTCTCCAGGTCGCCGAAGACCGTCATCGCGACCGTACGGGGAATGGGGGTGGCCGTCATGACCAGCAGGTGCGGGGGCTGCTTGCCCTTGCCGCGCAGGGCGTCGCGCTGCTCGACGCCGAAGCGGTGCTGCTCGTCGACGACGACCAGACCCAGGTCGTGGAACTGGACCTTGTCCTCGATCAGGGCGTGCGTCCCGATGACGATGCCCGCGTCGCCCGTGACGAGGTCGAGAAGGGCCTGACGGCGGGCCGCGACGCCCATGGAACCGGTGAGCAGGACCACCTTGGTGGAGTGCTCGGCGCCCCCGAGCATCCCGCCCTCGGCGAGCTCGCCCATCATCTCGGTGATGGAGCGGTGGTGCTGCTGGGCGAGGACCTCGGTCGGCGCGAGCATCGCGGCCTGCCCGCCCGCGTCGACGACGGCGAGCATGGCGCGCAGGGCGACCATGGTCTTCCCGGAACCGACCTCTCCCTGGAGCAGCCGGTGCATCGGGTGTTCGGTGGCGAGGCCGTCGAAGATCTCCTTGGAGACCTTCTGCTGGCCGTCGGTGAGGGTGAAGGGGAGCTTCGCGTCGAACGCCGTGAGCAGGCCGTCCGGGCGGGGGACGCGGGCCACGGCAGGCAGCTGCGCGTCGGCGAACCGCCGCCTGGCGAGGGCGACTTGGAGGACGAACGCCTCGTCCCACTTGAGGCGGGCGCGGGCGTCGGCGATGTCCGCCTTCGTGTGGGGCCGGTGGACCTTCAGGAGGGCCTCGGGCAGCGGGACGAGACCGCGGCCCTCGCGCAGGGAGTCCGGCAGGGGGTCGAGGGCCTCCTGGGCGCTGGGCAGCACCATGTCGACGGCCTTGGCGATCTTCCAGGACTCCAGCTTGGCGGTGGCCGGGTAGATCGGGAGGAGGGCGCCGGCCCAGGAGCCGATCGCCTCGTCGGCCTCGCCGGCGTCCAGGGCGTCGGCCCGCAGCAGCTCGTACGCCGGGTGCGCGAGCTGCATCTTGCGGTTGAAGACGGAGGCCTTGCCCGCGAACATCGCGCGCGTGCCGGGCAGGAGGTCCTTGTGCGGCTTGTGGATGCCGCGGCCGAAGAAGACCAGCTGGAGCTGGCCGCTGCCGTCCGTGATGGTCACTTCGAGGCGCTGGCCCGCGCCGCCGTTGAACTTCAGGATGCGGGCGCTCGCCACCTGGGCGACCACGGTGACGTGCTCGTCGAGGGGCAGGTCGGCGAGGCGGGTGAGCTCGCCGCGCTCCGCGTATCTGCGCGGATAGTGGTGGAGCAGGTCACCGACCGTGTGCAGGTCTAGGTGCTCGGCCATCACCTTCGCGGTGGCGGGACCGAGCGCTTTCTTCAGCGGTTCTTCGAGCGCGGGCACGGAATTCATTTCACACCATGGCTCTGACATCGGTGGCTCGCGAACCCATGAACCGTGGCTCCGAGCGTCGGCAAAGCACTGGAGTCGCGGCGTGCCTTCAGGCGCCGGGCAGGGCTTGTCCGTCATGCATCCGCATCAGCGGACGAGTGGTGAGCCATCGCGTCTACGCAACGGCGGAGTCACTGCGCGCCACGCCACTGATTCTCGGACTCGTCGGCAAATTCTCGGACTCGTCGACAAGGGGACGCTCTCACTCGACACCGATGAGCATGAGCGCGGAGTTCCGCCCGCCCCGGTAGACCACGGTGTCGACGGCCAGGTACGTCTCGCGTACGTGCCGTTCGAGCCGTTCGGCGACCTCGTCCGGCACGTCGTCGCCGAGGACGAGGGTGACCATCTCGCCGCCCGCGGCCAGCATCCGGTCGAGGGTCGTACGGGCCGTCCGCGTGACGTCTTCGCCGATCACGGCGACGTCCCCGTCGATGAGGCCGAGGAAGTCCCCGGCCTGGCAGATGCCGGCCATCGTCCACGACTGCCGCTCGGCGACGGCCAGTTCGGCGTAGCGGGTCGCGCCGGCCGCCGACGTCATCGCGACGACGTCCTCGTCGAAGCGCCGCTCCTTCTCGTGGACGGCGAGCGCGGCGATGCCCTGGATCGCGGACCGGGTGGGGATCAGGGCGACCCGCACGCCTTCGGTGCGGGCCTGCTCGGCCGCGGCGGCGGCGGTGTGGCGCAGCTCGGCGTCGTTCGGCAGGAGCACCACTTCGCGCGCGTGCGCCCGCCGGATCGCCTCGACCAGTTCCCCGCTGCCAGGCGCCTCGCCGGGCCGCTCGGGTACCACGGTGGCGCCCGCCTCGCTGTACAGGCCGGCGAGCCCTTCTCCCGGGACCACGGCGACGATCGCGCGCTGGGCGGGTTCCCCGGCGGGCGCGGAGCCGGTGGTGGGGTGCGTCATATGGGCGTCGCCTACGGCGAAATGCGTGATGCGGATGCGGTACGGCCGACCTGCCTCGACGCCCGCCTCGACGGCGGCGCCCGCGTCGTCGACGTGCACATGGACGTTCCACAGTCCGTCGCCGCCGACGACGACGAGGGAGTCGCCGAGTCCGTCGAGCCGGGTTCGCAGCCGCGCCACGGCCTGGTCGTCGGCCTCCAGGAGGTAGATGACCTCGAAGGCGGGCCCCTCGCCGTCCGCACACTCCAGCGGCTGGTCGGCGGCCACGCGCGCGTGGTGCACGCCACGGACACCCGGAGGTGCCACCGGATCGCCCGACAGCGCCTCGGTCAGCGCACCGAGAACGGCCACGAGTCCGCGCCCGCCCGCGTCCACGACACCCGCGCGTCCCAGGACCGCCAGCTGCCCCGGCGTCGCGTCGAGCGCCGCGCGGGCACCGTCGTACGCGGCACGGGCCACGTCACGGCAGTCGCCGCCCGGCCCGCCGGAGATGTCGGCGGCGTCCGCAGCGGCGGCGGCCACCGTCAGGACCGTGCCCTCCACGGGGTGCGCGACCGCCTCCCGGGCGGACTCCGCGGCCCGGCGCAGCGCGCGCCGCAGGCCGTCCCCGTCGGCCCTTTCGCAGTGATCCGCCTCACCGTCGACGTCGCCCGCGAGCACCTGGGCCATGCCGCGGAGAAGCTGAGCGAGGATCGTTCCGGAGTTTCCGCGGGCCCCGATCAGGGCTCCGTGGGCCATCGCGTGGACGACTTCGGGCAGCGCGGGCGGTGCGGGTTCGAGACCCGTGAAGACGGCTTCCACGGCCTGTACGGCGGACTCGACGGTCAGGTACAGATTGGTGCCTGTGTCCCCGTCCGCGACGGGATAGACGTTGATCGCGTCGATCTCCTCGCGGTCCCGCCCGAGCGCCTCCAGGGCCAGTGCGCACCAGGCGCGCACCGCGTGGACGTCGAGCACCTGCGGCACCTGCGCCTCCTAGAGCAGCCGAACTGGCATCGCAGCGTAGACCCCGGAGGGGGTTCCTCCGGAAGAGGGCCCGGGACGGCAACCGGGTCAGCCATGGTAGTTTCGTTCTACCGAAGCAGCCGTTGTATGCTGCTCCGGTTGCCCGATATCCATCGGGCCTTCCCCTGGCACCGCCACTCAGATCCTCCGATCCGATCCCGGCATGCCGGGATCAACCGTAAGTGCATCTGAAGTCTTGGAGTGACCCGTGGCTGCCAACTGCGACGTCTGCGGCAAGGGGCCGAGCTTCGGCAACAACATTTCGCACTCGCACCGCCGTACGTCCCGTCGCTGGAACCCGAACATCCAGCGTGTGCGTGCAGTGGTCGGGCGGACGCCGAAGCGGCTCAACGTCTGCACCTCGTGCATCAAGGCCGGCAAGGTCTCGCGCTGACGTAACGCGTAGCGCGGCCACCTAGCTGGTTGCTTGAAGGACCGGTCCCCTCGGGGGCCGGTCCTTTTTTATGCCGTGAAGAGTCCCGGCTCTTTATGCCGTGAAGAGTCCCGGCTGCCACAATCTGCCCAATGCGCTTCGGCATCCTCGGCCCCCTCGACGTACGCGCCCCCGACGGCACCCCGCTGGACCCCGGCGGTCCGCGTCCGCGCGCGCTACTGACGCTGCTGCTCCTGGAGGCGGGCCGGACCGTTTCCGCCGAGCGCCTGATCGACGGTCTGTACGGGGACGAGCCCCCGGCCGGCGCCGCGAACGCGCTCCAGTCCCAGGTCTCACGGCTGCGCAAGCGGCTCTCCCTCGATATCGAGGCGACCCCGGCGGGCTACCGGCTGGCCGTCGGCCCGGACGACGTGGACGTGCACCGCTTCGAGCGGCTGGCCGCCGAGGGCGAGCGGTCGCTCTCGTCCGGGGACCCTTCCTTGGCGTCCGCACTCCTCGGGGAGGCGCTCGGGCTCTGGCGCGGACCCGCGCTCGCCGATCTCCCCGCCGCCTTCGGCAGCCGTCTCGACGAGATCAGGTTCACCGCCACCCAGTCCCGTATCGAGGCGGAACTCGCGCTCGGTTCGGGTGGTGGTCTCGTCCCTGAGCTGCGCGAACTGATCGCCGCCCACCCCCTCAGCGAGCGCCTCTACGGTCAGTTGATGCGCGCCCTCCACGCGGGCGGGCGGGCGGCCGAGGCGCTCGCCGTGTACGAGGAGGTGCGCCGTGTCCTCGCCGACGAGCTGGGCGCCGATCCGTCGGCGGAGCTCTCGGCGCTGCATCTGGAACTCCTTCGGGGGCGGGAACCCGCGCGCGGGCGGGGCGTTCCCGCGCAGCTGACCCGATTCGTCGGGCGGACGGACGAACTCTCCCGGATCGACGCGCTGCTCGCGGGGTCCCGGCTCGTGACGCTGACGGGTCCGGGCGGGGCGGGCAAGACCCGGCTCGCGGCCGAGGCCGCGCGGGACGGCGCCGACGTGTGCTGGGCCGAGTTGGCGCCCCTCGCCGATGGGGAGCAGATGCCGTACGCGCTGCTCGCGGCGCTCGGGGTGCGTGAGGGGTTCCGGGGGCCTCAGGGGGATCCGGTCGCGCGGCTGATCGACGCGCTGGAGGGGCGCGACGTGCTGCTCGTGCTCGACAACTGCGAGCATCTCGTCGACGACGCGGCCCGCACGGCGGTCGTGCTGCTCGGCGCGTGCCCCGGGCTGCGGATCCTCGCCACGAGCCGGGAGGCGCTCGGCATCACCGGTGAGGCACTGTGCCCGGTGCCGCCGCTCGCGGCCGGTCCCGCCGCGCGCCTTTTCATGGACCGGGCGGCCGCTGTACGGCCCGATGCCGATCTGCACGCGCGCGTGGAGGCCGTTCACGCGATCTGCGAAGCCCTCGACGGGCTGCCACTGGCGATCGAACTCGCCGCGGCCAGGCTGCGGACGCTCACCGTCGACGAACTCGCGGCCCGCCTCGGTGACCGCTTCCGGCTGCTGTCCCGCGGCGACCGGACCAAGGCACCCCGGCATCGCACGCTGCGCGCGGTCGTCGAGTGGAGCTGGGAGCTGCTCGACGAGGAGGAGCGGGATCTCGCGCGGCGGATGGCCGTGTTCGCCGGAGGGTCGTCCGGGGGCGCGACGCTCGCCGCGGTCGAGGCCGTGTGCGGGGTGCCGTACCCGGAGGACCTGCTGGCCTCGCTCACGGAGAAGTCCTTCCTGGAGGCGGCCGGCGGGCGCTACCGGATGCTTCAGACCATTCGCGCGTTCTGCACGGAGCACCTGGCCGACGAGGGGGAGTTGTCGCGGCTGCGGGACGCGCACGCCGCGTACTTCCAGGGACTGGCGGCGCAGGCGGAGCCGTATCTGCGCGGCGGCGGGCAGTTGCCGCGGCTGGCCGCGCTCGGGGCCGAGCAGGACAACCTGTCTGCGGCCCTGCGCCATCTCGTGCGCGCGGACCCGCATGCGGCGCTGCGGCTGATGGCGGACCTGTCCTGGTTCTGGCGGCTGCGCGGGCTGCACGGAGCGCATGTGCCGCTGGCGCGCGAGCTGCTCGCGGCGCTCGGGGACGAGCCGCCGGAGGACCTTGCCGAGGAGTACGTCCTGTGCGTGATCAACACGGTCACGGGCGAGGGCAACGACCCGCGTGAAGCGGAGCGCCTGGCGCGCGCGGAGGCCGTGCTCGCATCCCGGGACCACGCGCTGCGGCGGCCGTTCGTGGTGGTCCTGTGGTCGGTGACGTACGGGCCGCAGCACGCCGTGCAGGAGCGGGTGCGCCGGCAGGTCGGTGAGGCGCCCTGGGGGCTCGCGCTGCTCGATGTCGGCCTGGGCTTCCAGGAGTGGTTCGCGGGGCGCCCCGTCACGTCGGAGGAGCATTTCGAGCGGGCACTCGACGGCTTCCGGGCGACCGGGGACCGGTGGGGCATGGCCAACTGCCTTGATCCGTTGGGCATGTTCGCGGACTGGCGCGGCGACCGGGAGCGGGCCCTGGCGCTCCTCGACGAGGGTCTCGCGCACGTGGCCGCGCTCGAAGCCCCTGAGGAGACCGCCGATCTGCTCCACCGGCGCGCGTATGTCCTGCTCCATCAGGGCCAACTCCGGGACGCCGCCGACCACTTCACGCGCTCCGCCGCGATGGCGCGTACGGCAGCCGTCCCCGACAAGGTGGCGAGCGCGCGGCGCGGGCTCGGCGATGTGGCGCGGATCGGCGGGGACACGGAGCACGCGCGCGTGCACTACGAGGCGGCTCTCGAACTGTGCGCCGCGAACTGGTTCAGCGTCGGCGAGACCGTGCGGACCCTCATCGGTCTGGGCCGCGCCGCCCTCGCCGCGTCCCGGCCCGACGAGGCCCGCGACTGGTTCGAGCAGGGCCTCGCGCTCTGCGACGGACCCACGCGTGCACTCGAACTCGCCGATGCGGCCGAGGCGTTGGCCTCCGTGGCGCAGGATCCGCGCGAGGCCGCGGTGCTGCTCGGGGCCGGTGCGGGCCTGCGCGGCCGCGCGCTCGCCGGGGACCCGGACGTCACCCCCGTAGAGGCGCGGGTCCGTGCGGCGCTCACTACGGAGACGTACGAGAAGGCGTTCGAAGAGGGCCGGGCGATGCGGTCAGCGGCGGTCAGCCGACGGTAAGCGGGCGGTCAGGGGCGCCCGCGACGCTCGGGGACATGAAGACCACACACACCGCGTACGCATCGACCCGACTGTCCCACCTCGACGTCCTGGTCTCCGGTGCCAGCGTCGCCGGTCCCGCCGTCGCCCTCGCCCTGTCCCTGCACGGAGCCCGCGTCACCGTCGTCGAGAAGGCCCCCGCCCTGCGCGAGGGCGGATTCGCGGTCGACTTCCGCGGCTGGGTGCACCGCACGGTCCTGACCGCGCTCGGCATTCACGACGACATCCACGCGCGCCAGACCCACATGGGCCGCCAGACGGTCGTCGACGCCGACGGCACCCCGCGCCTCGATCTGCCGGCGGAACTGATGAGCGGCGACGTGGAGATCTTCCGCGGCGACCTCTCCCGCATCTTGCACGAGCACAGCAAGGACTCTGTGGAGTACGTCTTCGGTGACTCGATCGCCACCCTGACCCAGGACGACAACGGGGTCGACGTCACCTTCGAGCGCGCGGCGCCCCGCCGCTTCGACCTCGTCGTGGCGGCCGACGGACTGCACTCCCCCACCCGCCGCCTCGTGTTCGGCGACGAGTCGCGGTACCTGCGCTTCCTCGACCACTACGTGGCCGGCTTCGGCATCCCCAACCACCTGGGCCTCGACCGCACCGGCCGGCTGTACAGCGACCCGGGCCGGGCGGTCTGTGTCAGCAACTACGACGGTGACCCGGACCGCGCGGGCGCGCTCCTGGTGTTCCGCTCCGAGCCACTCGACCACGACCGCAGGGACGTGGACCAGCAGAAGCGGATCCTCGCGGAGCGGTTCGAGGGGATGGGCTGGGAGGCTCCGCGGGTCCTCAAGGCGCTGGAGGACGCGGACGACCTGTACTTCGACGCCATCGCGCAGATCCACGTCGACCGGCTCACCAAGGGCCGCGTGGTCCTGCTCGGCGACGCCGGGTACGGCGCCACGATGGGCGGCATGGGCACGGGCGTAGCGATCGTCGGCGCGTACGTCCTGGCCGGTGAACTGGCCCTGGCCGACGGCGATCACCGCACCGCGTTCGCCGCCTACGAGGCGCAGATCGGGGACTTCGCGAAGGGCTGCCAGAAGATCTCGGGAAACGCGGGCCCCTTCTTCGCACCACCCACCGAGCGGAGGATCCGCAGCCGCGACCGGATGTACCGGCTGCTCAGCTCCCGCCTGATGGCCGGGTTCTTCAAACGCCTGACGGAGAAGGCCGCGACCGCGCTCGACCTGAAGGACTACCCGGCCCTGCTGGACGCACCGGCCGCCGTCGTGCGCGGCCGGTGAGCCCGTCAGGCCTCGATGTCCCCGAAGTGGTCCCAGCCGCCCTTGTTCGTCCAGGGCGCGCCGTCGACCGTCACCTGGGGCAGCGCCGACGGGTTGAGTACCTCGCCGATCACCTTCCAGCGGGCGGGCAGCTTCACGTCCGGCGGGAAGGTGGCCACGATCGCGTGGTCCTCTCCCCCGGTGAGCACCCACTGGATGGGGTCGACACCGACGGCCTGCCCGATGTCGTTCATCTGCGAAGGCACGTCGACCTTGCCGGACTTGATGTCGATACGGACCTTGCTGGCCTCCGCGATGTGCCCCAGGTCGGCGATGAGGCCGTCGCTGACGTCGCACATGGCGGTGGCGCCGAGCCCGGCGGCCGCGGGGCCCGCGTGGTACGGCGGTTCGGGCCTGCGGTGGGCCTCGACGAAGGCCCGGGGCGAGCGGAAGCCGCGCGAGAGGACCGCGTGCCCGGCCGCGGACCAGCCGAGCCAGCCGGTCACCGCGACGACGTCGCCGGGTTGCGCGCCGGCGCGCGTGACCGGCTCGTGGTTGCGCATGTCGCCGAGCGCGGTGATCGCGACGGTGATGGTGTCACCGCGAACGACATCGCCTCCGACGACGGCGGCGCCCGCGACCTGGCACTCGTCGCGCAGGCCGTCCATCAGCTCGTTCGGCCAGCTGGCGGGGAGTTCGGCGGGGACCACGAGGCCGAGCAGGAGCGCGGTCGGGACGGCGCCCATGGCGGCGATGTCCGCGAGGTTCTGCGCGGCGGCCTTGCGCCCGACGTCGTAGGCCGTGGACCAGTCGCGGCGGAAGTGCCGCCCTTCGAGGAGGATGTCCGTGCTCACGACGACCCTGCGGTCCGGCGCGGCCACCACGGCCGCGTCGTCGCCCGGGCCGAGTCGTACGGCCGGGGTGGTGGTGAGCCGGGAGGTGAGCTCTCGGATGAGCCCGAACTCGCCCAGCTCGCCGACGGTGCCCTTCATGCGCGTACTGCCCCTTCTGCCCCGGTCCGCTTGCGGTCGCGAGCCGTCTCTGTCATCGGTACGGTCATTGTCGTGGGCGGGACCGTCCCGTTGACCGGTGCCCGCCGTCCGTAAGTCGCAGTGTGTACGCCACAGCCACCGCGGGTCTCCCCGCGGCGAGCGGCGACGCGATACCGTGGCGTCCCTTCTCCCCACATGATCCTCGTGGCCGCCCTGGAGGTTCCGTGGTACAGGCGTACATCCTGATTCAGACCGAAGTCGGCAAGGCGTCGACCGTAGCCGAGCTGATCGGCAAGATCCCGGGGGTGATCCAGGCCGAGGACGTGACAGGTCCCTACGACGTCATCGTGCGCGCGCAGGCCGACACAGTCGATGAGCTGGGCCGCATGGTGGTCGCCAAGGTCCAGCAAGTGGACGGCATCACCCGCACCCTGACCTGCCCGGTCGTGCACTTGTAGCCCCCGTCTAACCTTGGCCGGTGAACTTCTTCCGTCACCGGCCCCGTCTTGCCACCGGGCTCCCCGCCCTGGCCCTGCTGCTCGCCGTCTCGGGCTGCTCCTCAGCAGACGACTCGGCGCACGCGGCGGTTCCCACCCCTGACGCCAAGGTCACCGACCTGTGCCGCAACCTGCACAAACGGCTTCCGGACACGGTGGACGGGCACGGAAGGAACGACCCCTCTCCGCGGTCCGAGCTGACCGCGGGGTGGGGAGATCCGGCGATCATACTGCGCTGCGGTGTCGAACGGCCCGCGCTGATGGACGACCCCCAGGCCCTGCCGGTGAAGGTGAACGGCGTGGGCTGGGCGTACGAGAAGCGCGACGACGGCACGCAGGTGCTCACGACGACGCTGCGGGTCGCCTACGTGGAGGTCACCCTGCCCAAGGAGCTGGCCGCCGAGGGGGCCTCGCCCCTGGTCGACTTCGCCGATCCCGTCAAGAAGGCGATCCCCGAAGGGATCGCCGACTGACGTGCATGCTTCGCTACGGGGCTAGCGCAGTCCCGTAGAGCGGTTCAGCGCCGCCTGGATGAGGCGGTCCACCAGCTCCGGGTAGCTCACGCCGCTCTCCTGCCACATGCGCGGGTACATGGAGATCGGGGTGAAGCCGGGCAGCGTGTTGATCTCGTTGATCACGAACTCGCCGTCCTCGGTGAGGAAGAAGTCGGCGCGCACGAGCCCCTCGCAGGACGCCGCGTCGAACGCCTCGACCGCGAGCCGCTGCACCTCGGCCGTCTGCTCGTCGGTGAGCGGCGCGGGCACGATGCCGGACGCCGAGTCGATGTACTTGGCCTCGAAGTCGTAGAAGTCGTGGGCCTGGACCGGCGGGATCTCGGCCGGCACGCTCGCGCGCGGCCCGTCCTCGAACTCCAGGACTCCGCACTCGATCTCGCGGCCGACGAGCGCCGCCTCCACGATGATCTTCGGGTCGTGGCTGCGGGCCTCCTCGATCGCCTCGTCGAGGCCCTCGAAGGAGTCGACCTTGGTGATGCCGATCGACGAACCCGCGCGCGCGGGCTTGATGAACAGCGGCCAGCCCTGCTCGCCGACGAAGTCCGCGACGCGGCGCCGCGCGCCTTCGCGGTCCTGCTCCCACTCGCGCGGCCGGATCACCAGGTAGGGGCCGACCTTCAGCCCGAACGAGGTGAACACGCGCTTCATGTAGTCCTTGTCCTGGCCGACGGCCGAGGACAGGACGCCACAGCCGACGTACGGCGTCCCGGACAGGTCGAGCAGGCCCTGGATGGTGCCGTCCTCGCCGTACGGGCCGTGCAGGACGGGGAACACGACGTCGACGTCGCCGAGGGCCTTGGGCACGGAGCCGGGCTCCGTGTAGACGACCTCACGGCTCGACGGGTCGACCGGCAGCACGACGCCGCCCTCGGCGGACTCGGTGAGCTCGGCGACGTCCGGCACCTTGCGGTCGGCGATGGCCATCCGCTCGGGATCGTCGGCGGTCAGCGCCCAACGCCCCTCTCGCGTGATGCCGATCGGCAGCACGTCGTACTTGGTGCGGTCGATGGCCCGCAGTACGGCGCCTGCGGTGACGACGGAAACGCCGTGCTCGGAGCTGCGACCGCCGAAGACGACGGCCACACGGGGCTTCTGGCCCGACGGGCGGCTGCTCTGGGGAAGGTTCTCGCTGCTCATATCGCGTTGAGCGTACCTGCTGGTAGCAGCGGAGTCAGCGTCCGGCGACGCCCGCGTCAGCGCCGTTCGGGCTTGGCACTGCGCGACATCATCTCCTTCAGGGCGACGACCGGGGACTTCCCCTCGTGCACGATGCCGACGACGGTTTCGGTGATCGGCATGTCGACGCCGTGCCGGCGCGCCAGGTCGAGCACCGACTCACAGGACTTGACGCCCTCGGCGGTCTGCTTGGTGACCGCGATGGTCTCCTGGAGGGTCATTCCCTTGCCCAGGTTGGTACCGAAGGTGTGGTTGCGCGACAGGGGCGACGAGCAGGTGGCGACGAGGTCGCCGAGGCCCGCGAGCCCGGAGAAGGTGAGCGGGTCGGCGCCCATGGCGAGGCCGAGCCGGGTGGTCTCGGCGAGGCCGCGCGTGATGAGCGAGCCCTTCGCGTTGTCGCCGAGGCCCATGCCGTCGGCGATGCCGACCGCGAGCCCGATGACGTTCTTCACCGCACCGCCGAGCTCGCAGCCGATCACGTCGGTGTTCGTGTACGGCCGGAAGTACGGCGTGTGGCAGGCGGTCTGGAGGCGCTGCGCAACCGATTCGTCGCTGCAGGCGACGACGGCGGCGGCGGGCATCCGGGCGGCGATCTCGCGGGCGAGGTTGGGGCCGGTGACGATGGCGATGCGGTCCTCGCCGACCTTGGTGACGTCCTCGATGACCTCGCTCATCCGCATGGCGGAGCCGAGTTCGACGCCCTTCATGAGGGAGACGAGGACCGTGCCGGGCGCGAGCAGCGGTGTCCACTCGGCGAGGTTGGCGCGCAGCGTCTGCGAGGGCACGGCGAGCACCGTGAACTCGGCGCCGTCCGCGGCCGCGGCGGCGTCGGTGGTCGCCCTGATGTTGCCGGGGAGTTCGATGCCGGGGAGGTAATCGGGGTTCGTACGCGTGGAGTTGACCGCTTCGGCCAGTCCGGGCCTGCGCGCCCACAGGGTGACGTCGCACCCCGCGTCGGCGAGCACCATGGCGAAGGCCGTACCCCAGGAGCCGGTTCCGAAGACGGCCGCCTTGACGGGTGGGGTCACTTGCTCTCCTCAGGACTTCCGTGCTCGATGGCGGGCGAACCGGCCTGTTCCGTAAGGGTGTTGGTCCCGGCGGCCTTGCGGCGCTGCGCGATGCGCGCCTCACGGGGGTCGTAACGCCGCTGCGGGGGCTGCTCGCCGCGCAGTTCACCGAGCAGCCCGGTGATCGCCGTCATGATGACCTCGGTGGCCTCCTTGAGGAGTTCCGGGGTCATCTCCTTGTCGTAGAAGCGCTCCAGGTCGACGGGCGGTCCGGCGAGGACGTGGTGCGTCTTGCGCGGCAGCAGGTCGGGCTTCTTCGCGTACGGCGCGAGCACGAGGTTGGCGCCCCACTGGGCGACGGGAATCACGGGGCACTTGGTCTGCAGTGCCACGCGCGCGACGCCCGTCTTCGCGGCCATGGGCCACAGGTCCGGATCGCGGGTGAGGGTGCCCTCGGGGTAGAAGGCGACGCACTCCCCGCGCTCGACGGCGTCGATGGCGGCACGGAACGCGCTGAGCGCATTCGTGGTCTCGCGGTATACGGGGATCTGTCCGGTGCCGCGCATGATGGCGCCGATGAACCCCTTCTTGAAGAGGCCGTGCTTGGCCAGGAATCGCGGAACGCGTCCGGTGTTGTACTGGAAGTGCGCGTACGCGAACGGGTCCAGATGCGAATTGTGGTTCACCGCGGTGATAAATCCGCCGTCGGCCGGAATGTTCTCCATTCCGCGCCAGTCCCGCTTGATCAGAACCACGAGCGGCGGTTTAGCGATGACCGCCGCCAGGCGGTACCAGAAGCCGATTCTGCGGCGGGACACTCGGACACCTTCCTCTATGGACCCTTGAAGGCCCTCTCGGACCTGGTCAGCCGCACAAGTGTCGCCCCAGGCCGCCGGTCTGTCGAGAACACCGTACGCCCGCGCGTTTATGCCCACCTCACGCGCCGGGCCACAATGAGCGCGACCCGAAGGGACGGACCTCACGTGCAGTGGACCCTGGTGATCCCGCTGAAACCCCTGGTGCAGGCCAAGAGCAGGCTGGCGCCCACGGCGGGGGACGGGGTGCGTCCCGGACTCGCGCTGGCGTTCGCGCAGGACACCGTGGCCGCCGCGACCGCCTCGGCCGGGGTGCGGGATGTGGTGGTAGTCACGGACGACGAGCTCGCCGGGAGGGAGCTGGCCGCCCTGGGGGCCCTGATCGTCCCCGATACCCCTGGCGCGGGCCTGAACGCCGCCCTGGCGCACGGTGCGGCGGCGGCGCGGGCCCGGCGCCCGGATGCGGCCGTCGCGGCGCTCAACGCCGATCTGCCGGCTCTGCGGTCGGCGGAATTGTCCCGGGTTCTTGCAGAGGCCGCGCTATTTCCCCGCGCATTTCTCCCCGATACGGCGGGAATCGGGACGACTCTTCTCAGTGCGGGTCCCGGCAATGAATTGCGCCCCGCATTCGGCACCGCGTCCCGAGCCCGTCATGCCGCGTCGGGAGCAATGGAACTCCCGCTGACGGGCGTCGACTCCGTTCGCCAAGACGTGGACACCGGCGAGGACCTGCGGGCGGCACTGTCGCTCGGCGTCGGCCCGCGCACGGCGGGGGCGGCCGCCGGGCTGCTGATCCCGGACTGAGTACGCTGCCTGCATGCAGGCCACCGCGTACACATACGACTCCGACACCCGCTCCGGCAGCGTGCTGCTCGACGACGGCACCCCCGTGCCCTTCGACGCCCCGGCGTTCGACGCGGGCGGCCTCCGGCTGCTGCGCCCGGGGCAGCGGGTCCGTATCGAGGTCGAGGGTGAGGGAGAGGCGCGGCGCATCACTCTCGTGACGCTGCAGACACTCTGAGCCCCTCCTGAACTGGGCTTGCGCATGAACCGGGTTTTCGCGAAACACCGCGGGCCGGGCTCCCCGAGGGGAGCCCGGCCCGGCGCGTGAGGGGCCCTTGAGGCCGTCGCCCTTACTTCTTGCGGGCGGTGGTCTTCTTGGCGGTCGTCTTGCGCGCAGTGGACTTCTTGGCGGGCGCCTTCTTGGCCGTGGCCTTCTTGGCGGGCGCCGTCTTCTTCGCGGTGGCCTTCTTCGCGGCGGTCTTCGCCGGGGCGGCCTTCTTGGCGGTGGCCTTCTTCGCCGTGGCGGTGGCCTTCTTTGCGGTGGCCTTCTTCGCCGTCGCCGTGGTCTTCTTCGCCGCCGCCTTCTTGGCGGTCGTGGCCTTCTTGGCGGTGGTCTTCTTCGCCGCCGCCTTCTTGGCGGTCGTGGCCTTCTTGGCCGCGGCCTTCTTGACCGTCGCCGAAGCACCGCCGGTCAGGCTGCCCTTGGGCGCCTTCTTCACGGCCACGTCGTTCTTCGGGAGCTTCTTCGAGCCCGCGACGAGGTCCTTGAAGCCCTGACCGGCACGGAAACGCGGAACGGAGGTCTTCTTGACCCGTACGCGCTCACCCGTCTGCGGGTTACGGGCGTAGCGAGCCGGGCGGTCGACCTTCTCGAACGAGCCGAAGCCGGTGACCGAGACCCGGTCCCCGCTGACAACGGCACGGACGATGGCGTCCAGGACCGCGTCGACGGCGTCCGCGGCCTGCTGACGGCCGCCGACCTTGTCGGCAATCGCTTCTACGAGCTGCGCCTTGTTCACGTCTTCCCCTTCGGAGACATTGCCGGAACGTATCCGGTCCGGCTTTTTCGCACGTTAGGCAGATATATACCGCAAATCAAACACGAAACGGGCTAATCACCCTTGTGCCGCAACGGACTCGGGCTGTCTCGAAGTTCTTCAGTGGCCCTCTTGTGGGAATCGACCCTCGTCGAGGTCCACCATGAATCGGTCCAGTCGCCTTGCCGCACCGGCGAGATCGTGCTTGGCCGCGGCCGTAATGACCAGCAGCTTCCGGGTCAGCGCCATCCGTACGCCCTCCGGGACTTGCAGTGCGCGCACCCTGGAGTGCGCTTCCTTGAGTTGGTCCGCGACCGCCGCATAGAGCTGGAGTTGGCCGTCGTGTTCCATGCACAGATTGTGCCATCTGGGGCGAGTTGTCGCCTCCGCAGGGGGTAACTGCCGTCCCTGGCGGGGCTCCTGGGCCCCTTCGCGGGGCGTGCGCGCACGGGCGCCACGAGGCTCGCGCACCTCTCGAACACCCTTGAAAACGCGGGGAGTTGAGACCTCCGCAACGGCACTTGG
The DNA here is from genome assembly GCF_002803065.1 of Streptomyces sp. CB01635. Lineage (GTDB taxonomy): Bacteria > Actinomycetota > Actinomycetes > Streptomycetales > Streptomycetaceae > Streptomyces. The sequence goes on along the minus strand of NZ_NNBL01000007.1, from coordinate 78,679 downwards.
CGAGCGGTCGGAGGCCGGACACAGCTGTACCCCCAACCGTCCACGATTGGGGGTACAGATGCTCGTTGCGATGGCCGGAATCAGCCTTGCAGAGTTCAGATCTGCACGGTCTGCGGCTTGAACGACGGACGCTTGGACTCGTAGTCCGCGATGTCGCCCTCGTTCTGGAGCGTGATGCTGATGTCGTCCAGGCCGTTCAGCAGCCGCCAGCGCGCGTTCTCGTCGAGTTCGAAGGCTGCGGTGACGCCCTCGGCCCGTACTTCACGCGCCTCCAGGTCGACCGTGATCTCGGCCTGGGGGTCGTTCTCCACGAGAACCTGCAGCGCGTCCACGACCTTCTGGTCGAGCACCACCGTGAGCAGGCCGTTCTTGAGCGAGTTGCCGCGGAAGATGTCGGCGAACCGCGAGGAGATGACGGCCTTGAAGCCGTAGTTCTGCAGCGCCCACACCGCGTGCTCGCGGGAGGATCCGGTGCCGAAGTCGGGACCTGCCACCAGGACCGTGGCGCCCTCGCGTTCGGCCTTGTTCAGCACGAACTCGGGGTCCTTGCGCCAGGCCTCGAAGAGCCCGTCCTCAAAACCGTCCCTGGTGACCTTCTTGAGCCAGTGGGCGGGGATGATCTGGTCGGTGTCGACGTTGCTGCGGCGCAGCGGGACAGCCCGGCCGGTGTGCGTGGTGAATGCTTCCATGGCTGATCAGACTCCAGCGGGCGTACGGGCGTCAGTGTCGGACAGGTCGGCCGGAGAGGCCAGGTGGCCGAGCACGGCGGTGGCGGCGGCGACCTGGGGCGAGACCAGGTGGGTACGGCCGCCCTTGCCCTGCCGGCCCTCGAAGTTGCGGTTCGAGGTGGACGCGGAGCGCTCGCCGGGGGCGAGTTGGTCGGGGTTCATGCCCAGACACATCGAGCAGCCCGCGTGCCGCCATTCGGCGCCGGCCTCCTTGAAGACCTTGTCCAGGCCCTCGGAGACGGCCTGCAGACCCACCCGCGCGGAGCCGGGAACGACCAGCATCCGTACGCCGTCGGCGACCTGGCGGCCCCCGACGATCTCGGCGACGGCGCGCAGGTCCTCGATGCGGCCGTTGGTGCACGAACCTACGAAGACGGTGTCGACCTTGATGTCGCGCAGCGGCTGCCCAGCGGTCAACCCCATGTATTCCAGGGCCCTTTCGGCGGCGTGGCGCTCCGAAGCGTCCTCGTACGAAGCAGGGTCGGGGACGTGCGCCGACAGGGGCGAGCCCTGGCCGGGGTTGGTGCCCCAGGTGACGAACGGCGCCAGCGCGGCGGCGTCGATGACGACCTCGGCGTCGAATTCCGCGTCGTCGTCCGACTTCAGCGTCTTCCAGTACGCAACCGCTGCGTCCCAGTCCTCGCCCTTGGGGGCGTGCGCACGGCCCTCGAGGTAGGCGAAGGTGATCTCGTCGGGGGCGATCATGCCCGCGCGGGCACCGGCCTCGATCGACATGTTGCAGATGGTCATGCGGGCTTCCATCGAGAGCTTCTCGATGGCGGAGCCGCGGTACTCCAGGATGTAGCCCTGGCCGCCGCCCGTACCGATCTTCGCGATGATCGCGAGGATCAGGTCCTTGGCGGTGACGCCCTCGGGCAGTTCGCCGTCGACCGTGATGGCCATCGTGCGGGGACGGGCCAGCGGCAGCGTCTGGGTCGCCAGGACGTGCTCGACCTGGGAGGTGCCGATACCGAAGGCCAGCGCGCCGAACGCGCCGTGCGTGGACGTGTGGGAGTCGCCGCAGACGACCGTGGTGCCCGGCTGGGTCAGGCCCAGCTGGGGGCCGACGACGTGCACGACGCCCTGCTCGACGTCACCCAGCGAGTGCAGGCGCACACCGAAGTCGGCACAGTTCTTGCGCAGCGTCTCCAGCTGGGCGCGCGAGACCGGGTCCGCGATCGGCTTGTCGATGTCGAGGGTCGGGGTGTTGTGATCCTCGGTGGCGATGGTGAGGTCGAGGCGCCGCACCTGGCGACCGGTCTGGCGCAGGCCGTCGAAGGCCTGCGGGCTGGTCACCTCGTGCAGCAGGTGCAGATCGATGAAGAGGAGGTCGGGCTCGCCCTCGGCGCGCCGGACGACGTGGTCGTCCCAGACCTTCTCCGCGAGTGTCCTACCCATCGCTTTCCCTCCGGCCGGCATCGTGAGCCGGCCCAACTAGAGATCGTGGTCGCCGACGTCCGTACCCCTCGTACCGGACGTGAACGTCCCGGCCCGTTGGTCTGCGGGCCGCTGTAAGTACAGGGTGTCAAGTTTCACGGGAAATTGAACTTGCGTTTCACAGAGTGAGACGCGAGTATCGACGCATGGACAACTCTAGCGGCGTCGGCGTTCTGGACAAGGCGGCCCTTGTTCTCAGCGCCCTGGAGTCCGGTCCGGCCACCCTCGCGGGGCTGGTCGCGGCGACCGGACTGGCAAGACCCACGGCTCACCGTCTCGCCGTGGCACTGGAACATCACCGCATGGTGGCGCGTGACATGCAGGGCCGTTTCATCCTCGGCCCGCGCATGGCCGAGCTGGCCGCGGCGGCGGGCGAGGACCGCCTGCTCGCGACGGCGGGCCCGGTACTCACCCACCTACGCGACGTGACGGGCGAGAGCGCGCAGCTCTATCGCCGGCAGGGCGACATGCGTATCTGCGTCGCGGCCGCCGAGCGCCTGTCGGGCCTCAGGGACACCGTCCCCGTGGGCTCCACACTCACGATGAAGGCGGGCTCGTCTGCGCAGATCCTGATGGCTTGGGAGGAGCCCGAGCGCCTCCACCGCGGCCTCCAGGGCGCCCGCTTCACGGCGACGGCCCTGTCGGGCGTCCGGCGCCGTGGCTGGGCCCAGTCGATCGGCGAGCGGGAGCCGGGCGTCGCGTCCGTCTCCGCGCCGGTGCGCGGCCCCTCGAACCGCGTCGTCGCGGCGGTCTCGGTCTCCGGACCGATCGAGCGCCTGACGCGCCACCCGGGCCGGATGCACGCACAGGCCGTCATCGACGCGGCGGGCCGCCTCTCCGAGGCCCTGCGCCGCACCGGCTGACCCTCCCCCACCACACCGCTCCCCCTCGGGCCGGCCGCTTCAACGCCGCAGCGACCGGCCCGAGTTGAGACTTGGTGAGACCTTTTGCTCTCACGCGCTCCGGACAACGCGAAGAGGCCCTCCCCTACTGGGGAGGGCCTCTTGCTGTCTTGTACCCCCGACCGGATTCGAACCGGCGCTACCGCCTTGAGAGGGCGGCGTGCTAGGCCGCTACACAACGGGGGCGAGGATCTTGCGCTGTCACGCGATCCAGCTGGGCTACCAGGACTCGAACCTAGAACAACGGAACCAGAAACCGTCGTGTTGCCAATTACACCATAGCCCAATGCGATCCAGGCCTGGATGGCCCGATCAGTACCCCCGACCGGATTCGAACCGGCGCTACCGCCTTGAGAGGGCGGCGTGCTAGGCCGCTACACAACGGGGGCCCTAGCGATCCTGCATGAAAAACAGCGGGTGCGACCCGGACTGTCCCCCTGGGAAGGATCTGTACCCCCGACCGGATTCGAACCGGCGCTACCGCCTTGAGAGGGCGGCGTGCTAGGCCGCTACACAACGGGGGCTTTGCGGATCTGGAATCCGCGATGCAGATAAGCTCTGCGAGCTGGCCTACCAGGACTCGAACCTAGACTAACGGAACCAGAAACCGTCGTGCTGCCAATTACACCATAGGCCATCAAAAAGCAACCCCTTGCGAGGGTTCTGTTTGATTTACGCTTCCGGATCCGGCCTTTCGGCCCGTTTCCCTTGGCGCAGGAAGAACATTACCCGAAGGTGGACGGCGCTCCAAAACGGGTATCCGGGGCCAGCAGGGCGGGGAGCTGGTCGAGCGCCGTGATGCGCGTGAGTTCGGGACGGCCGCCGGTCCGCGCGCGGTCCAGCCAGATGCCGGTGAGCCCCGCCTCCTCGGCGCCGCGGGCGTCGGTGTCGGGCTGGTCGCCGACGTACGCGACCTCGCGCGGGGGCAGTTCCAGGGCCTCGCAGGCGGCGTGGAAGGCAGCGGCCTGCGGTTTGGCCACGCCGAGTTCGGCGGCGCAGACGACGGCCTCGAAGCGGTCCCTGACGCCGAGGACGCGCAGCTTGCGGTCCTGGTTGTGGAGCGAGGAGTTGGACAGGACCGCGTGCCGGTAGCGGTCCGCGAGGAGATCGAGCACAGGGACCGTGTCGGGGAACAGCGCCCAGGCGGCCTCGTAGTGGACGATGTAGCGCCCGAACCAGGCGTCGGCCTCGGCATCGTCCATGGTGCCGTCGGCGCCGCGCCCCACGAAGGCCCGTACACGGTCACGGCGCTGGCCCTCCCAGTCGGTCTCGCCCGACTCGAAGCGCGCCCAGTGCTCCTGGGTGAGGGTGCGCCAACGGGCGAGGGCCTGGCCGACGGAGGTGAATCCGTCGGCCAGGCCCTCGGCCCGAAGGTGTTCCCGCATTCCCGCGCGGTCCGCATTCGCGTAGTCGAAGATCGTGTCGTCTACGTCCCACAGGACCGCGCGGATCGGCATGTGACCGAGCTTAGGCCGTGAGCTTGGCCAGGGCTGCGTCGATGCGGGTCAGGGTCTTGTCCTTGCCCAGGATCTCCAGGGACTCGAAGAGGGGCAGGCCGACCGTGCGGCCGGTGACGGCGACGCGGACCGGGGCCTGCGCCTTGCCGAGCTTGAGGCCGTGCTCCTCGCCGGCGGCCAGGACGGCCTCCTTGAGGGCGTCGGCCGACGTCCAGTCGGCGGCCTCGAGCTTCGCGCGGGCCGTGGTCAGGAGGCCGGCCGGGTCGCCCTTCATGGCCTTCGTCCAGGACGCCTCGTCCTCCACCGGCTCCTTGAGGAACAGGAAGTCGACGTTGGCCGTGATGTCGGACAGGACCGTCACGCGGGTCTGCGCGTGGGGGGCGATGGCCTCCCAGGCCGCCTGGTCGAAGTCCTCGGGCGCCCAGTTGGCGAACGGGGCGCGCAGCCACGGCTCGCAGGCCGCCGCGAAAGCCTTCACGTCCAGCATGCGGATGTGGTCGCCGTTGATCGACTCGGCCTTCTTGAGGTCGAAGCGGGCCGGGTTCGAGTTGACGTCCGCGAGGTCGAACTTCGCGACCATGTCCTCGATGGAGAAGACGTCCTGGTCGGCCGAGAAGGACCAGCCCAGCAGGGACAGGTAGTTGAGCAGTCCCTCGGGCAGGAAGCCGCGCTCGCGGTAGAGGTTGAGCGAGGCCTGCGGGTCGCGCTTCGAGAGCTTCTTGTTGCCCTCGCCCATGACGTACGGGAGGTGGCCGAAGGCGGGGGTGAGCTTCGCGATGCCGAGCTCGGTGAGCGCCTTGTAGAGGGCGATCTGGCGGGGCGTGGAGGAGAGCAGGTCCTCGCCGCGCAGGACGTGGGTGATCTCCATCAGGGCGTCGTCGACCGGGTTGACCAGCGTGTACAGCGGGGCGCCGTTCGCGCGGACGATGCCGAAGTCCGGGACGTTCTCCGGCTGGTAGGTGATCTCGCCGCGGACCAGGTCCTCGAACGTGATCGCCTCGTCGGGCATGCGGAAGCGGACGATGGGCCGACGGCCCTCGGCCTCGTACGCGGCGATCTGCTCGGCGCTCAGGTCGCGGCAGTGGCCGTCGTAACCGGAGGGCTTGCCGGCGGCGCGGGCGGCGTCGCGGCGGGCGTCGAGCTCCTCGGTGGAGCAGTAGCAGCGGTACGCGTGGCCGGCGGCCAGGAGCTTCTCGGCGACGTCCTGGTAGATGTCCATGCGCTGCGACTGGCGGTACGGCGCGTGGGGGCCGCCGATCTCGGGGCCCTCGTCCCAGTCGAAGCCCAGCCAGCGCATCGCGTCGAGGAGCTGCTCGTACGACTCCTCGGAGTCGCGGGCCGCGTCGGTGTCCTCGATGCGGAAGACCAGGACGCCCTGGTTGTGCCGGGCGTAGGCCCAGTTGAACAGGGCCGTGCGCACCAGGCCCACATGGGGGTTGCCGGTGGGAGAGGGACAGAAACGTACGCGGACGTTCGCGTTAGCCACGCTTGATCACCTTGTTGGTGAGAGTGCCGATGCCTTCGATGGTGACGGCGACCTCGTCGCCGACGTTGAGCGGGCCGACCCCTTCCGGAGTGCCCGTGAGGATCACGTCGCCGGGGAGCAGCGTCATGGCCTCGGAGATGTTGACGATCAGGTCCTCGATCGAGTGGATCATCTGGGACGTGCGGCCGAGCTGGCGCTGCTGTCCGTTGACCGTGCACTGGATCGTCAGGTCGCTGGGGTCGAGGTCCGTCTCCACCCAGGGGCCGAGCGGGCAGGAGGTGTCGAAGCCCTTGGCCCTGGCCCACTGTTTCTCGCGCTTCTGGACGTCACGCGCGGTGACGTCGTTCGCGCAGGTGTAGCCGAGGATGACGTCCTTGACGCGCTCGCGCGGGACCTCGCGGCACATGCGGCCGATGACGACGGCGAGCTCGGCCTCGTAGTGCAGTTCCTGCGAGAAGGAGGGGTACGCGATCTGGTCGCCGGGGCCGATCACCGAGGTGGACGGCTTGAAGAACGCGAAGGGGGCGTCCGGGACCTCGTTGCCCAGCTCCTTCGCGTGTTCCGCGTAGTTGCGGCCGAAGGCGACGACCTTGTTCGGGAGCACCGGCGGCAGAAGCCTGACCTTGCTCAGCGGGACCTTCGTGCCGGAGAGTTCGAAGTCCGCGAACGGGATGCCCTTGATGATGTCGAGGACAAGCTCGTCAGGCTTGTCGCCCTCGACCGCGCCGAAGGCGACATTGCCGTCGATGGAGAATCTGGCGATGCGCACGGGTGCCTTGCGCCCCTCTACTTCCGCTGGCTGGAGTCTGACGCCCCAGGCTAACGCGGCGAAGAGCCGGTCTTTGAACTCCGGCCGGATCAGCGTGGGGCGTCTGGCCGGAGTTCAAAGACCGGCTCTCACACCCGGCCTCGCGGACTGCCGCGCGTCAGGAGGCGACGGGCGTCTGCTCCGGGGCTTCCATCAGGATGGCGCGGCGCGGGTTGGCCGTCTGCGCGGGGAGCTCGACGGAGTACTCCGGGAGTTCCGGTGCCGTCTGCAGCTCGTCGGCGTCCTTGAGGTGCATCAGCGTCGTACGCCGCGGGTTGGCGATGTTGCGGAACATCGCGGACTTCACAGTCTTCATGTGTCGCTCGTGACCTTGTCGGTGCGGGCGCCCCCAGGGCGCCGGTTGTCGGATTCGCCATCCCTGTAAAGCGTCAGGCTAAACATCTGATTCCCGTCGAAAGCCAGGAAGGGACGAGGTTCTTCATGTGAGTTTGCTCACCAGAGGGCGGGCAAAAGTTTCAATTCGGACCCGAAGTGCGCCGTATCGAAACGGGCATTCCGCCACTGAAGCAACCATTCCGCTCCCGATCATGGCGACTGGGACACCCCCGGGGTGTAGGTGGAACGTCAGCAAAAGTCCGTTATCGACGAGATCGCTTTCTACATCTCGTGACACACCCCTCACACGGCGTCACAGTGTCCCCGCGCTGGCGCTCGGCCCTTGTTGGAGATCCTGCACTGTGCTGGAATTCGCGGGACCGCCGCGAGATCGAGCCGGCGCGCACGGGGCGCAACGCAGCGCCGAGTCGCGGCGGGAAGGGGGAGCAGCGCCGGTCACCGACGACCGAAGGGGGCGTGTCCGCTCGCCCCCGAACTACGCCGACACCGTCCCGTCCGCGCACGCGGGGGACGCCTGGTCCAGAGGTTGCGACGCTAGTGCAGGGACGTAAGAACAGGGATGGCAGCGCTGCGGCGGAGCCGGAGCCGCGCGGCGGGACTGGCCCGATGACAGGCAGTTCCTCGCCCCAGCACGCCCAGAACCCGGGCCGGACCGCCTCCGTCGAGGGCAGTACCGCCTCCTCGGCCGCGCCCAAGGCCGCCGCGAAGCCGAAGAGCCCGAGCGGCCCCGGCTCGCGAATAGCGCTGCGCAACTGGCGTATCTCCACCCGCCTGGTGTCGCTGCTCGCCCTCCCCGTGGTCGCCGCGACCTCCCTCGGCGCGCTGCGTATCGGCGAGTCGATGAGCGACATCCAGCAGCTCGACAACATGAAGCTGCTGACCGACATGACCAAGCAGGCCACCGAGCTCGCGTCCGCGCTCCAGGAGGAGCGCGACCAGTCGGCGGGCCCGCTGGCCAACGGCGGCAAGGCGACCGAGGACTACACCGTCAAGGGAGCGCGCCAGAAGACCGACCGCGCGCGCAAGGCCTTCATGGAAGGCACGTACGAGATCACCGACGGGACCAGCAACAGCGGTCTCGACGGTGTGCAGGACCACGTCACGCAGATCGCCGGCCAGCTCAACAACCTCAAGGGCATCCGGCAGGACGCGTTCAAGGACCGCAGCACCTCGTCCCAGACGATCGACGCATACAGCCGCCTCGTCGAGCAGCTCCTGTCGCTGTCCACCGACATGGCGCAGGCGACCAGCAACCCCGAGATGATCAAGCGCACGCGCGCCCTGGCGTCGTTCTCCTCCGCCAAGGAGTACGCGTCCGTGCAGCGCGCCGTCATCGCGGCCGCCCTGCCCCCGAACGACCGTGACTTCGGCAAGCTCTCCGAGACCGACCGCCGCTACGGCGAGTCCGCGCTGGAGAACCAGGAGTCCGACCTCAAGGGCTTCAGCTCCGTCTACGGAAACGTCGCCGCCACCGAGCTGATGAAGCCCATCGACTCGGGCAATGCGACGATCAAGGCCGCCGACCAGTACGCCCGCCGCGCCCTCAGCCAGGAGGGCGGCATCAGGATCCAGGACAAGCGGTCCTACAAGGACTGGGTCGACGCGGACAGCCAGCGTCTGCAGGAAATGTCCAAGATCGAGCTGACGCTGCTCAACCAGATGGAGCAGCAGGCCCGCGAGCTGCGCAACGAGTCCGAGCGCACGGCCATCATCAACGGTGCGCTGATCCTGCTCGTCCTCGGCGTCTCGCTCGTCGGCGCGTTCGTCGTGGCCCGCTCCATGATCCGCTCGCTGCGCCGGCTCCAGGACACCGCGACCAAGGTCGCCCAGGACCGCCTGCCCGAGCTGGTCAAGCAGCTGTCCGAGTCGGACCCGCAGGACGTCGACACCTCCGTCGAGTCCGTCGGTGTGCACTCGCGCGACGAGATCGGCCAGGTGGCCTCGGCCTTCGACGACGTGCACCGCGAGGCGGTCCGCCTCGCCGCCGAGCAGGCCCTCCTGCGAGGCAACGTCAACGCGATGTTCACCAACCTCTCGCGCCGTTCGCAGGGTCTTATCCAGCGCCAGCTCTCGCTCATCTCCGAGCTGGAGTCGCGTGAGGCCGACCCCGACCAGCTGTCCTCGCTGTTCAAGCTCGACCACCTCGCGACCCGCATGCGCCGTAACGGTGAGAACCTCCTCGTTCTCGCCGGTGAGGAGCCCGGCCGCCGCTGGACCCGCCCGGTCCCGCTGGTCGACGTCCTGCGCGCCGCCGCCTCCGAGGTGGAGCAGTACGAGCGCATCGAGCTGGCCTCGGTCCCCACGACCGAGGTCGCCGGACGCGTCGTCAACGACCTCGTGCACCTGCTCGCCGAGCTGCTCGAGAACGCGACCTCGTTCTCCTCGCCGCAGACCAAGGTCAAGGTCACCGGTCACGCGCTGCCCGACGGCCGTGTGCTCATCGAGATCCACGACACCGGTATCGGCCTCTCCCCCGAGGACCTCGCCGCGATCAACGAGCGGCTCGCGTCGCCGCCCACCGTGGACGTGTCGGTCTCGCGCCGCATGGGTCTGTTCGTGGTCGGCCGTCTGTCGCAGCGTCACGGCATCCGTATCCAGCTCCGCCCGTCCGACTCCGGTGGTACGACGGCGCTCGTCATGCTGCCCGTCGACGTCGCCCAGGGCGGCAAGAAGGCTCCCGGCAAGCCCGGTCCCGGCGCCGCCTCCGGTGGCCCCGCCGCCGCGCAGGCCGCCGCAGGTGTGGCCGCCGCACGGCGTGGGGTCGGCGCGGGTGCGGGTCCGCAGGGCGGTCCCGGCGGTGCGGGCCGGCTCGGTGCCGGCCCCGGCGCGGCGCGTCCGCAGGTCGCGGGCTCTGGTCCGCGCGCGGCGCTGCCCAGCCGTGACGGCAACGGGCCGCAGGCCGGTGGCCCGCAGGCGCCTCAGTCTCCGCAGTCCCAGCAGTCCCCTCAGCAGGGTCGTCCGGCTCCGGCCGGCGTGTTCGGCGCGCAGGGCCTGCAGAGCGGTCCCGGCCAGGGCCAGCCGCAGGGTCAGGGCCTCGGTCAGGGCGGCCCGGGCCAGAACGGTCCCGTGCCGCCCCAGCAGCGTACGAACCAGGCGCCCGAGCAGGGCCGCAGGCCGGTCCTGCCGCCGCGTGGCGGTCCCCGTGCCGAGCTGCCCGGGGGCAACCCCCAGCCGCGCGTGCCGAGTTGGGGCAACGACGACGCGCAGCCGCCGGTGCCGCGCCCCTCGCTCGACGCGCCGCGCGGGCACGAGGAGCCGGACTCCACGTCACAGTTCCCGCGGGTGGACGACCGTCAGGGACCCGGCTCGACGGCCGAGTTCCCCCGGCCCGACTTCGACGGACCCCGTCCCGGCGCGCCCGCCCCGCACGACCACGGTCAGGGTCAGGACACGGGGGCGTTCGTCCGTAACGACGTCTTCGGCGGCCACCAGGGCCAGTCGCAGAACCCGAACCACCTCCAGCCGCAGGGTCAGCCGCAGAACCCGAACCACCAGACCGGCCAGTTCGCGGCGCCCGGCTTCGGTGACGGTCAGCGCCCCGGCGCTCAGGACCCGTCCACCACCGGCCAGTTCGCGGCCCCCGGTCAGAACAACGGCGGGCGTCCGCGCCAGGACGGCCAGTTCCCCGGCGGCGACAGCTTCGGACAGCCGCAGCAGGGACAGGGCCCGGGTCAGCCGCAGGGCCGCCCCGGCGGTCCCGCGCGTGACCTGCCGCAGCTCGGCTCCCGGGACGTGGCGGACTTCTCGATGCCGCGCCCGCCCGTCCAGGGCGGTCAGGACCAGGGCTTCCCGGCACAGCCGCAGGCCCCCGGCCGACAGGACGACCTGCCGCCCGCCGGACCCGGCGACGGCCGCACGCCTCTCTTCGACACCCTTGAGACCAACTGGTTCCACGGCCAGCAGGCCCCGCAGCAGCAGGACCGGCCGCAGGCGCCCGCGCCCCAGCAGAACAACGGCCGGCCGGGCGGCCTGCCGCAGCGCTCGCCGCAGCAGCCCCAATCGCCCGACGCCACCCCCGCGCCCGCCCGCCCGGCGGCCGCCGCACCCGCGGCGCCCCAGCAGGCTCAGGCGCCCGCCAACTGGCGCCAGTCGCCCAACGACGAGCTCGGCCGCCAGGCCGAGCGGGTCCGCCAGCCCTCGGCCGGCGGAGTCACCGTCTCCGGGCTCCCGCGTCGCGTCCCGCGTGCGAACCTCGTCGCGGGTACGGCTCAGCAGCAACAGCACCAAACCGGTCCGCAGGTCTCGCGTTCGCCTGATGACGTTCGCGGCCGGCTGACCAATCTCCGTCGGGGCATCCAGCAGGGTCGCCAGGCCGGTACGGGCCAGACCGGCAGCTTCCCCAGCCCCACTCACCAGCAGGAGCGTTAGTTGACCCAGATGAGCCAGGCGGCACAGAACCTGAACTGGTTGATCACCAACTTCGTGGACAACACGCCGGGGGTCTCCCACACCGTCGTCGTGTCCGCGGACGGCCTGCTGCTCGCCATGTCGGAGGGGTTCCCGCGTGACCGCGCCGACCAGCTGGCCGCCGTCGCCTCGGGCCTCACCTCGCTGACCGCGGGTGCGTCCCGGATCTTCGAGGGCGGCACGGTGGCCCAGACCGTGGTGGAGATGGAGCGTGGCTTCCTCTTCCTCATGTCGGTCTCGGACGGTTCGTCCCTCGCGGTGCTCGCGCACCCCGAGTGCGACATCGGCCTCGTCGGCTACGAGATGGCGCTGCTCGTGGACCGCGCGGGTTCCGTACTCACCCCCGATCTCCGCGCCGAACTGCAGGGCAGCCTGCTGCACTAGTCACGACCTCCCCCACACGCACGTATGACCGCACCGTCAGGCCGCCACCGCCCCCCACCGGCCCCGTCAGACGGCACGCAGACCACCTGCTGTCCCGCCCGGAGGATCCATGACCCCGCCCACCGCCTCTCACGACCCGTACGGCGTATCTCCGCACGCCTCGTACGGTCCTGAGGGCGACCAGCCGCTGGTGCGTCCTTACGCGATGACCGGTGGCCGGACACGGCCGCGCTACCAGCTCGCCATCGAGGCGCTCGTCAGCACGACCGCCGACCCGGCCCAGCTGATAGGGCTGCTCCCCGAGCACCAGCGCATCTGCCACCTGTGCCGCGAGGTCAAGTCGGTGGCGGAGGTGTCGGCCCTGCTGTCGATGCCTCTCGGTGTGGCCCGGATCCTCGTCGCGGACCTGGCGGAAGCGGGAATGGTGGCCATCCACCAGCCCGGTGGCGACGAGAACGCAGGCGGCCAGCCCGACGTGACACTGCTCGAAAGGGTGCTCAGTGGACTTCGCAAGCTCTAACGGCGGAGGCGGCCGTTCCACCACGTCCGCGAAGATCGTGGTGGCAGGTGGCTTCGGCGTCGGCAAGACGACCTTCGTGGGCGCCGTCTCGGAGATCAACCCTCTGCGCACCGAGGCCGTCATGACGTCCGCGTCCGCGGGCATCGACGACCTCACCCACACCGGGGACAAGACCACCACCACGGTGGCGATGGACTTCGGCCGCATCACCCTGGACCAGGACCTGATCCTGTACCTCTTCGGTACACCCGGACAGGACCGCTTCTGGTTCATGTGGGACGACCTCGTCCGCGGCGCGATCGGCGCGATCGTCCTCGTCGACACCCGCCGCCTCGCCGACTGCTTCCCGGCCGTCGACTACTTCGAGAACTCCGGACTGCCCTTCGTCGTCGCCCTCAACGGCTTCGAGGGTCACCAGCCCTACACGCCCGACGAGGTGCGTGAGGCGCTGCAGATCGGACCGGACACCCCGATCATCACCACGGACGCCCGACACCGTGCGGATGCAAAGAGTGGCCTGATCACGCTGGTCGAGCACGCCCTGATGGCCCGCCTGAAGTAGCCAGACCGCCGGAAATCCGGCCACCAAGTGGTCAGATCCATACGGCAGTTGTCGTAGTGCGCCCGGAGGTCTCTGTGTCCTTTGACACGGTCGGCCTCCGTGTTCATAACGTTTCGACAGAGAATTCCGGTGCCGCCGCCACAGGTCGCGCACACCCGGTTCCACTGTGCGCACAAGAGCCCCGCCTTTTGGCGGGGCTCGCTCTTTATGACCGTTTTATCTGGGGCGTCCGTCACTCGGAGCTTCCGGTTCCCAGTGTTTGGAAGAGAACCGCCTGACGTGCTGGAATGCGCTGAACTGCCCAGTAGGTAAGGGCCTGGAGACAGCGGCACAGCGTAAGTGCCGACGCCGAGAGGTTGTTGGTCGAGTGAGGCGAAGCAAGAGCAGTCCCGAGCCGTCGTCGGCGCGGGGCAACTTCACCCCGCCGCCGCGTGCAGCGGCGCCGGCCGCGCATGTGCCACGGGCCGAGGCGCCCCCGGCGCCGTCCGGCGGCCGGATGTCGCCGCGCAACTGGCGTGTGCCCACCAAGCTGAACGCGATCCTGCTCATACCCGTGCTCGTAGGTCTGATCATGGGTGGCTTCCAGGTGAAGGGCTCGATCGACACCTGGAACGAGGCCGAGGACGCGGAGAACACCGCGCGTCTGGTGCAGGCGTCCCTGACGTACGCCAACAGCCTGATCGAGGAGCGCGACATCTCCGCGGCTCCTCTCCTGCTCGGCAGGAAGAACGACCCGAAGGTCGTCAAGGCCCGCGAGACGACGAACGAGGCCGCCGACGCCTTCGACGCCGCCGCGAAGAACATGCCGGCCAAGGAAGGCCTGGAGCGCCGCCTCACGCAGTTCCGTCAGGTCGAGCCCGGCCTGGAGAAGCTCCGGGCCGCCGCGTACACGAGCAAGCTCCCCGCCGTGCAGACCGAAGAGGGCTACGTCGGCATCCAGCACCCGCTGATGGAGTTCGCGAACGAGCTCGGCCTCGGCACCGGAAACATCACGAGCTACGGCCGCACGGTCTACGCGATCTCGCTGTCCAAGGCCGCGCTCTCGCTCGAGCGGTCCATCGGTATGCACCTGCTGGTCAAGCCGGGCCCCACGGCCACGACCTTCGGCAAGCAGAAGATCGCGCTCTCCTCCTACGCGTACCTCGAGGGCATCGCCGTCGAGGAGTACAAGGGCGGCGGCACGCAGGCCGACGTCGACAAGCTCGACGCCGCCAAGAAGCAGCTGGCAATTGACGGCGCGAAGCAGGCCAAGCAGGCCGTCGCGGCCGCGAAGGCGCAGGGCAAGACCTACGTCCCGCCGCCGGCCGACCCCACGGACATGGTGTCCGCGATCGCCACGCTGCCCACCACGCAGCCGAGCGCCCGCCTCGCCATCGCGCAGAGGGGCGTCACCGCGGAGAACTGGTGGGCGGTCAACACCGCCAAGTTCAACGCGTACCGCACCATCGAGTCCGACCTCGCCGACAAGGCGGTGAACGAGGCCGCCGGCATCGCCGACGACGCCAAGCAGTCCACGTTCGTCACCGGTGCGGTCGTCCTGGTCGCCCTGCTCGCCGCGTTCGCGCTGGCCGGGATGATGGCGCGCCAGATGAGCCGCTCGATGCGCCGACTGCGCACCGCCGCCTTCGACGTCGCCGAGCAGCGCCTGCCGATGCTCGTCGACCAGCTCTCGCGCACCGACCCGGGCCGTGTCGACACCCGTGTGCAGCCCATCCCGATCAACTCCACGGACGAGATCGGCGAGGTCGCCCGCGCCTTCGACCAGGTGCACCGCGAGGCCGTCCGCCTCGCCGCGGAGCAGGCCCTGCTCCGCGGCAACATCAACGCGATCTTCACCAACCTGTCGCGCCGCAACCAGTCCCTGATCGAGGGCCAGCTGACCCTCATCACGGACCTGGAGAACAACGAGGCCGAGCCGGACCAGCTGGAGAACCTCTTCCGCCTGGACCACCTCGCGACCCGTATGCGCCGCAACGGCGAGAACCTCCTGGTCCTCGCCGGTGAGGAGCCGGGCCGCCGCTGGGACCAGCCGGTCCCGCTGGTCGACGTCCTGCGCGCCGCCTCCTCCGAGGTGGAGCAGTACGAGCGCATCGAGCTGTCGGGTGTGCCGGAGGCCGAGATCCACGGCCGTTCGGTGACCGACCTCGTGCACCTGCTCGCCGAGCTCCTGGAGAACGCCACCACGTTCTCCTCGCCGCAGACCAAGGTCCGCGTCACCGCGACCCGTCTCCCCGACGGCCGCGTCATGGTCGAGATCCACGACAAGGGCATCGGCCTCACCGCCGAGGACTTCGCGGACATCAACCACAAGCTGGCCAACCCGCCGACGGTGGACGCCGCGGTCTCGCAGCGCATGGGCCTGTTCGTGGTCGGCCGCCTGTCCGACCGGCACGGCATCCGCGTCCAGCTGCGCCCCTCGGGCGAGCAGGCCGGCACGACGTCGCTCGTCATGCTGCCCGACGTCATCACCCACGGTGGCAGCGGCGAGCACCTCCCCGAGTCCGAGTTCACCGTCTCGTCGATGATCCCGTCGCAGTCGGCGTACGAGCCGACTCCGCTGCGCACCGCCGCGGAGCTCGGCTTCGACGACAGCCGCTACGGCGAGGCCCCCGACGACCTGCGCGACCTGGACCCGGTCGGTCGCTCGCTGATGCGCGAGGAGCGCCGCGCGGCCCTGGAGGCCCAGGCGCACACCGGTGACGACCGCCCCCTGTTCCGCGACGAGATCACAGCGGCGCAAGGGCAGGACCCGTACGAGCAGCAGCAGACCACTTATGCCCCGGCGCAGCCCGCGTACGACGAGCAGCCGCAGCAGACGTACGAGGACCCCTCGTCCGTCTACGCGCAGGGCCAGCAGACGTACGACGAGCAGCCGCAGAACGGCTCCTACAACGACTCGTTCTTCGCGCCGCAGGACGGCTACGTCTCCCAGGACGCCTATACGGAACCCGTCCAGGAGACGTACTCGGCCTTCGGCGAATCGCCGCTGCGCGGCTCGCAGCAGGGCGGCTGGCAGGCGCAGGACGGCTATCAGGAGTCCTACCGGTCCGAGCACAACGCTCAAGCGGAATCTGCGCAGCGCGCTGACGCCGGTCAGCAGGAGCGCGTAGGCTTCGACCCGCACAGTCCCGCGGCGCCGGCCGGGCCCACCCCGTCCGCCGCGCGTTCGCTCACCGACGCCGGTCTTCCGATGCGCGGACCGGGCGGGCAGCAGCGCCAGGCCCCGGCGGCGACGCCGGCGCCCGACCGTGGCGACAACACCACCCAGGACAACGGCAGCGGCGACGGCAGCGGCCCCGACGACTGGCGTTCGTCCAACGACGAGCGCTGGGTCCGCGCGGAGCAGCTCCGGAAGCCCAAGGCGGGCGGAGTCACCTCCTCCGGTCTGCCGCGCCGGGTGCCCAAGGCCAACCTGGTCGAGGGCACGGCGGAATCGACCCCGCAGGGCGGCCCCCAGGTCTCCCGCGCGCCTGAGGACGTCAGGGGCAGGCTGAGCAACCTGCGCCGTGGCGTGCAGCGGGGACGCGAAGCAGGAAGTGACACGAACGGCCAGGCCACGAATCAGCACAGTGGTCCTGACAGCACCTACAACCAGGAGCGTTAGTGTGAGCCCGATGAGCCAGGCGGCACAGAACCTGAACTGGTTGATCACCAACTTCGTGGACAACACCCCTGGGGTGTCCCACACGGTGGTGGTCTCCGCCGACGGACTCCTTCTGGCGATGTCCGAAGGGTTCCCGCGTGACCGTGCAGACCAGCTGGCGGCCGTCGCGTCGGGACTTACCTCGCTGACCGCGGGCGCGTCCCGCATCTTCGAGGGCGGCAGCGTGAACCAGACAGTTGTGGAGATGGAGCGAGGATTCCTCTTCCTTATGTCCATCTCCGACGGTTCTTCCCTCGCCGTCCTCGCACACCCGGAGGCGGACATTGGCCTCGTCGGGTACGAGATGGCACTTCTTGTCGACCGCGCGGGGACGGTTCTCACTCCCGACCTGCGGGCCGAGCTTCAGGGGAGCCTTCTCAACTGACAGACAGACGGTGCGATTTCGCGTTCCGTAGCCGTAAGGTTTCGGGACGCGGCTCCACGGTGATGGTGCCCGGCACAGTTGGAGGAGGAAAGCGTGGCTGGTTCTGCAACACCCCCGAGCGGTTCATCAGCGAACTGGTCCTACGGGCCTGGCCAGGGTCAGGGGCAGGGTGACGCGCCGAACCGGTACAACTTCCCCTCCGCGCCGAGCCACCGGCGACAGCCGTACGCGCCCCCGCACCCGCCGCAGCCGCGGCAGCCGGGGCCGTACGACCAGCCGTCGGCACCGCGCATCCAGCCCGTGCAGCCGCAGCGGCGCCCCGACAGCCCCGCACCGGCCGCCAATAATCCCCTGGTGCGTCCCTACGCCATGACGGGTGGCCGCACCAGGCCGCGCTACCAGCTCGCCATCGAGGCGCTGGTGCACACCACCGCGCAGCCGCACCAGTTGCAGGGCCAGTTGCCCGAGCACCAGCGGATCTGCACCCTCTGCCGAGAGATCAAGTCAGTGGCCGAAGTCTCGGCCCTGCTCAGCATCCCTCTCGGCGTGGCCAGGATTCTCGTCGCCGACTTGGCGGAGGCGGGCCTGGTCGCCATTCATCAGCCCGGCGGCGAAGAGAACGCCGGCGGCCAGCCAGACGTGACTTTGCTCGAAAGGGTGCTCAGTGGACTTCGCAAGCTCTAGCGGAGGGCCTTCCCGCTCCACCACGTCCGCGAAGATCGTGGTGGCAGGTGGCTTCGGCGTCGGCAAGACGACCTTCGTGGGCGCCGTCTCGGAGATCAACCCTCTGCGCACCGAGGCCGTCATGACGTCCGCGTCCGCGGGCATCGACGACCTCACCCACACCGGGGACAAGACCACCACCACGGTGGCGATGGACTTCGGCCGCATCACGCTCGACCAGGACCTGATCCTGTACCTCTTCGGTACACCCGGACAGGACCGCTTCTGGTTCATGTGGGACGACCTCGTCCGCGGCGCGATCGGCGCGATCGTCCTCGTCGACACCCGCCGCCTCGCCGACTGCTTCCCGGCCGTCGACTACTTCGAGAACTCCGGACTGCCCTTCGTCGTCGCCCTCAACGGCTTCGACGGCAGCCAGCCGTACCAGCCGGACGAGGTGCGTGAGGCGCTGCAGATCGGACCGGACACCCCGATCATCACGACCGACGCCCGACACCGCGCGGACGCGAAGTCGGCGCTCATCACGCTCGTGGAGCACGCGCTGATGGCCCGCCTCCGGTAGCCTCCGGCGCCTCCAGGCATGGAAAAGCCCCCGGGACCCTTTGGGTCACCGGGGGCTTTTTCGCGCTGTGGGCCCGTCCTGAGAGGCCGGACGGGCCGTATGCCCGCCGGCCTAGCCCTGCCAGCTGTGCGGGGCGCGGAAGCCGTGCTGGCGCTCCAGGCGGCGCCAGCCGGCCTTGTCGCGGCCGCGCAGGGCGGGGCTGTCGCTCGATGCGGCGGCGGCGCGGGCCAGCAGGATCGCGGTCAGGGCCGCGACCTCCTCGGGCTCGGCGTGGCCCTTCTCAACGCGGATGTCGTGTGCAGACATGTGCAGTGATCTCCTTGTGGGGTTACTGCGGGGGGTTGCCGTGCTTGCGCGAAGGCAGGTCGGCGTGCTTCGTGCGGAGCATCGCGAGGGAGCGGATGAGCACCTCGCGGGTCTCGGCGGGGTCGATGACGTCGTCGACCAGGCCCCGCTCGGCCGCGTAGTACGGGTGCATGAGCTCGGCCTTGTACTCCTTGACCATGCGGGTGCGCATGGCCTCGGGGTCCTCGGCCTCGGCGATCTGACGGCGGAAGATGACGTTGGCGGCGCCCTCGGCGCCCATCACGGCGATCTCGTTGGTGGGCCAGGCGTAGGTGAGGTCGGCACCGATCGACTGCGAGTCCATGACGATGTAGGCACCTCCGTACGCCTTGCGCAGGATGAGGGAGATCCGGGGCACGGTGGCGTTGCAGTACGCGTACAGGAGCTTGGCGCCGTGCCGGATGATCCCGCCGTGCTCCTGGTCGACACCGGGCAGGAACCCGGGAACGTCGAGGAGAGTCACGATCGGAATATTGAAAGCGTCGCACATCTGCACGAAACGGGCAGCTTTTTCGCTGGCCTCGATGTCCAGGACGCCCGCGAGGGACGAGGGCTGGTTGGCGACGATGCCGACGACCTGACCGTCCAGACGGGCCAGCGCGCAGATGATGTTGCGGGCCCAGCGCTCGTGGATCTCGAGGTAGTCGCCGTCGTCGACGAGCTCCTCGATGACCTTGGCCATGTCGTACGGGCGGTTACCGTCCGCCGGGACCAGGTCCAGCAGGACTTCCGAGCGGCGCTCGGCGGGGTCCTCGGAGGCCACGGTCGGCGGGTTCTCGCGGTTGTTGGAGGGGAGCATCGAGACGAGGTAGCGGACCTCGGCGATGCAGGTCTCCTCGTCGTCGTACGCGAAGTGGCACACGCCCGACGTCTCGGCGTGCACGTCCGCACCGCCCAGGCCGTTCTGGGTGATCTCCTCACCGGTGACCGCCTTGACGACGTCCGGTCCGGTGATGAACATCTGCGAGGTCTCACGGACCATGAACACGAAGTCGGTCAGGGCCGGACTGTAGGCCGCACCGCCCGCGCACGGGCCGAGCATCACGCTGATCTGCGGGATGACCCCGGACGCCTTGGTGTTGCGCTGGAAGATGCCGCCGTAACCGGCGAGAGCGGAGACACCCTCCTGGATACGGGCACCCGCACCGTCGTTGAGCGAGACCAGCGGGGCACCCGCCGCGATGGCCATGTCCATGATCTTGTGGATCTTCGTGGCGTGGGCCTCACCCAGAGCGCCACCGAAGATACGGAAGTCGTGCGCGTAGACGAAGACCGTGCGGCCCTCGACCGTGCCCCAGCCGGTGATGACACCGTCCGTGTACGGCTTCTTGGCCTCCAGGCCAAAACCCGTCGCCCGGTGCCGGCGCAGCTGCTCGACCTCGTTGAACGATCCCGCGTCGAGCAGCAGCTCGATCCGCTCACGCGCGGTCAGCTTGCCCTTCGCGTGCTGGGCCTCGGTCGCCTTGTCACTGGGCCCCCGCAACGCCTGCTCACGAATCGCGTGCAACTCGGCCACGCGTCCACGCGCGTCGGTGGGCTCATCCCCGGGGGAACCGGCTGAGGCGGTGTCGTCCAAAACGGTCATGTAGCGACCTTACGAAGGCGAGCAAGCAAAACGGGCCGTCGACTCCGTACAGTCTCCGGCCCGTTTTCCTGGTACCCCCGAACAGAACGCCATCGCCATGCAGGCGAAGTGACTGCTCAGGGCCCTGCTGTCTTGTAGGGGTCACACAAATGGCTCAGCTGAGAGCCACCTCACACCGATGGCTCACACATGCCGCCCCCGGAGTGACACGCAGCCGCAGCCTACGGCCCGTGGCGACCACTTCGACCGAGGGGTCGTGGCTGACGACGCGTCGCACGGGCCGGTCCCAGGTGATGTCCACGGGCTCCCCTGTGCGCGGCGGTTCGCTGATGCTCAGCGTCGCGGTGCGCCCCTTCCTGCGCAAGAGGACGCTCGCGGGGGCCGACACCGTGAGCTCGCCCACGCTTCCCGCCGCCCAGAAGTTCGCCGCGCTCACGCCGAGGGAGGGCACGGTGATCGCCTGGGCGGCTGCCGTGTTGGCGAGGACCGACAGCCAGTGGCGGTCGCCCGCGCGCCGCGCAAGGTTGTCCTTCGAGGCGCCCGGCATCAGCAGATAGGCGTACGCGGCGTCGGTGGGGTCCGTGCCGTGGTCGAGCCAGAGCGTCTGCCACCGGCGGGTGCGACGCTCGGTGGAGCTGGTGGTGTTGATGTCGGACCAAGCACCCGTGCGGTCCTCGCGCAGATGCCGCAGCGGGGCGCCGCCGGGGAAGACCCAGCCGCCGTGACCCTCCAGGTGGGCCCAGCGGGCGCGGGCGCCGCCGTCGACGGTGAAGGCCTGGGTGCCGCCCTCGCCGAGGTTGCGGTTGTCGACGACGGTCTCCACGGGGACACCGTCGGCCGCCGTGATCCCGGCGCCCAGGCACACCACGGTGTCGGCGAGGCAGAACCACGACTTGCGGGCCTGGAGCGTCGAGCCGAGGCCCTTGACGTGCTGTCCGACGGCGGCGAACTCGCCGTCAGTGGCGCCGCCGACCCACTTCACGTCGGGCCGGGCCGCGCCCCACTCGCCGCCTGCCTTGTCGGCGAGGCGCTTGGTGGAGACGGTCGTGCCGGGCAGCCGGTAGAAGTCGACGGTCGGCCAGAACCAGTCCGTGTACTGATCGGACCGGCCGCTGCGCTTCCCGGAGGCCCACCAGGAGAGCATGCCGGCGCCCGTGTGCCAGCCGCGCGGGTTCTCGCCGTTGCCGCACTCGTAGTACGCGATCCGGTCCGAGGACATGGAGATGTTCGCGGCGAAGCCGGGGCGCTTGTGCACCGCCCGGTCCATGGCGGCGAACAACTGGTGGCCGACGGGCTCGGGCGCGGCCGCGACGGCGGAGTCCGCGACGGCGTGCAGCCGGGACAGGTCGGCGACCCCGAACTGCCTGGCGGTCAGCAGGGGCGTGACCGTGTCCCGCTCGATCCAGCCCTTGATCCGCCCGTGCCAGCGCTCGCGCTCGGCCGCGCTCGCGCCGGCGGCGAGCTGCGCCATGGCGGCGATCAGGCCCTGGCCGTGGAAGTGGTCGCTGCGCATGACCTTGAGGTCGTCACTGTTGAGGTAACCGCGGCTGATGGCACGGCCGTTGACGCTGTCCATCATCAGGCCGTCGAACAGGAGCGGGGCGTAGGCGTGCTCGACGCTGTCGAGGATGATCTGCCGGTTCGGGTCGGTGACGGCCCACGTGGACCCGGCGAGCAGCGTGAAGAGCCGGCCGAGCCCGTCGAGCATGACCTGTCCGTAGGTGCCCGAGTAGGCGATGTACGTGTGCTGGATGAACGAGCCGTCGGCGTAGAGGCCGTCCCCCTTGGTGACGTAGGGGAAGACGGGCGAGAGGGCGTCGCGGGCCAGGGCCGTCTTGTCGGCGTTCCTGCCGAGGACGCCGCGCAGGGCGACCGAGCGGCACAGGTCGACGCGGTTGGCACCGGTGGAGGTGCCCGAGTAGTCGCGCAGGACCGCGTCGGGGATGAAGTGGTCGACGGCGGCGAAGGCGGCGTCGCGCCGGTCCTGCGTGAGGTGGTCGTAGAGTACGGCGACGATGTCCATCAGGAGGCGGGGACTGCCGATCTGCCACTCCCACCAGTTCCCGTATCGCGTGGTGGTCGCGTTGTAGACGGTCGCGGCGAGGTGGTCGAGGCCCTTGACGATGTCGGCGAGCAGGCCCGCGTCGCCGGTCGACCCCGTGCCTTCCTGGGCGTACGCCTGGGTCATCGTCCACAGGCGGTTGTAGCCCTGGGTGATGCCGGCCGGCGGGTCGAAGGGGTAGCCCGGCCAGAGGGAGGTGGCGGTCGGGGCCATCGTCGCTCTGAAGCCGCGGGCGAGTTCTCCGAGTTCCTTCAGGCGCGAGGCGTAGGGCTCGGCGGTGGCGTCGTAACCGGTGCCGAGGGAGATCTCCAGCCATCGCTTGCGCAGGCCGTCGAACTCGTCGTCGGCAGCGTCGGAAGCGCCGGCGGCATGGGCGGGCGGGGCAAGTGCCGCCCCCGCCAGGAGAGTTGACGCGATGAGAAACGTGCGGCGCGTGGGTGTCATGGGGTTGCACCTAATCAGTCGTAGAAAGCGCTGTCTACGGTGGGCGCGGAAGGGGCCCCGCCGCTGGGAGCGGGGCCCCGGAGCGCGGTGGGATCAACTACCGCAGTGGAAGCGGGCGTCGCCCCAGTCGGCGTGGTCGTTGCCCGGGCCGTCGCCGCCGTCGCCCGTGATCAGGTCGACGTACTTGGCGCCGGTCACGTCGGCGGTCAGGGACCACGCGTTGTCGGCGGCCTTGAGGACCGGCGACTGGACCTTCTGGGCGCCGTCGGCCTCGACGGAGAACTGCACGCTGCCGCGCGTCCCCTGCGAGTCGTCCTGGCCCACCTCGGCGGTGAACGAGGTGCAGCGGCCGCCCAGGTAGTAACGGATCTTCCCCGGGGACGCGGTGCCGAGGCCCTTGGCGTAGACGGTGCCGTTGACGGTCAGCGGCTTGCCGTCGCCGGCGCCGGTCTCGCCGTTCTCCAGGTCCTTCTCGGCGGGGCCCCAGCCGTTCTCCATGGCCGTCCAGTCCAGGTCACTGGCGTACGTGTCCGTGGTGGGCGGCGGCGGGAGCGTGCGCACGGTGGCGCCCGCGGTCAGCGTCCGCGCGCTGTCCCCGACGGTGTACGTCGCCTTCGAACTCAGCTGGTACGGCTGATACTTGGCGTCGACCGGCGGAGTGACCTGCCAGGTGGCCGTCGCCTTGGCACCGGGCGCGACCGGGTCGAGGGAGACCGGGCCCGCAGGCTCGGCCTGCCAGCCCTCGGGCAGGTCGAGCGAGAGGGACGCGCCCTTGACCTCGCTCGCCTCGTAGTTGGTGAAGGTGGCCTCCACCTTGTTCTTCTGGCCGGGCTCCAGCGTCTCGTCCGACTTCAGGGCGAGGGTGCCGCAGGCCGCCTTCTCCTCGGCCGGGCCGAGGTCGGTGACGGTGAAGTCGTCGAGCACGAAGTCGGCGCCGTCCGGGGCCCCTTCGAGCTTGCGCAGACCGGTCCAGGCGTCGCCGCAGCCCGCCGTGACGGTGCCCTCGTAGTGGCCCGTGGTCCGCTGCTGCCCGATCGGGGTGCTCGCGGTCTCGACCTGGTCGGGGGTGCCGTCGGCGGCGATCCGGTCGTAGCCGCTCACCCACTGGTAGGCGCCCGCGTGGCTGGACTGGTAGTCGAAGGCGACCTTGTAGGCGTGCCCGTCCGCCATCGGCACGTCGGCCGGGGAGGTGCGGTAGACGACGCCGGTGTTCTCCTCGTGGGACTTCAGGGACTCGCCGCCGCCGATGACGTCGTCGACGAGCTTCCCGTTCCAGCCGGCCTGGGTGTACGGGGCGTTCTTCTGCGCGATGTGCGTGCGCGGGTCCGTGACGCCGCCGGCGTCACCCTTGTCGAAGGGGCCCCAGCCCTGGTCGACGTCCTCGAAGTCCTCGTGCACGACGGTGCCGGGCTTCGTCGACGGTGCGTTGCTCACCAGGCGTACGTCGTCGATACGGACCTTCGCGGACGAGCCCTTGGCGGCCTCGATCCGCAGCGTGGTGCGGCCGTTCGCGGGCGCCGTGAAGTTGACCTTCACTCGCTGCATGTAGGTGCCGCCCCAGTCGTTCGACGAGACGCCGTTCTGCAGCGTGGAGCGCTCGACGGCGACGGACTTGCCGCCCGCGGCGAGTGTCGTGCGGCGGGACTTGCCGGGTTCGACCTCGACCCAGGCGGAGGCGGTGTAACGCTTGCCCGCGTCGAGGCCGCTCACGCGCTGCTCGATCGCGTCGGTGCCGGCGCCGCTCAGCGCGGCGCTGTTGCGCCCGTGGTCGTCGGTGTCGCGTCCGACCGTGCCGTCCTTGTCCCAGGCGGCGAGGCGGGCGTCGTTGAAGCCGGGGTCCTTGACGTGCGTGCCCTCACCCCAGGCCGGATCGACCGCGTGCGGCCCCTTGTCCGCCGGGTAGAGCACGTACGGCTGCTTCGCCTCGGCCTTCAGCGTGACCTTGCCGCCGGAGGCCCGCACGGTGCCGGTCTTCACGCGGCCGTTGTCGGTGAGCTTGTAGACCACGTACGACGCTCCGGGCACGGCCCAGCTCGTCGTGCCGCCGTCCTTGCTGTAGTGGTACAGCTTCCTGCCGCCGTCCCACGGGAGCAGGTAGGCGCTCCCGTCGAGGACCTTCCTGCCGTGGTCGTAGAAGGTGCGCCGGCCGTCCTCGACCGTGCCGCGCAGCCCGCCCGTGAAGGTGATGTCGTTGCCGTTCCAGCGGGTGATCTGCTGATGCTGGAGGAACTTGGCGGGCAGGTCGCGCTGCCAGACGTTGTCGTAGAAGGCGTTCCAGTCGTTCTCGCCGGTCCAGCCCTCGAACTCGTCGATGGCGCTCTGACCGAGGACCGGGTCGCCGTTCCAGACGTCCTTCTCGCCGTTGCGGATGAAGCGGATGATCTTCGAGTTGAGGCCCTTGTCGGTCTTGGGCCCGTAGTCGAGGTCGTTGGCCCAGTGCGACCACAGGGACTGGCGCTCGAACTTGTCGGCCCACTCGGAGGCCAGGTTCCAGCCCTGGGCGCGGACGGCCTCGGCGGTCTTCTCGGCGATCCAGCCGTGCGTGTAGTACACGTCGAGGTAGATCGTCGTGAGGTTCGGGTCGGTCTCCTCGCGCAGTTGCTTGAACCGGGCGGCGAGGTCTCCGCTGTTGATGTCGCGGCGCTGGTCGATGTAGTAGCTCTGGTCGAGCCAGTTCCAGCCCGGGGCCTTGGGGTCGACGAGGTCGCCGGTGAAGTGCTTGGCGACGGGGTACGCCTCGGTGGCGTTCACGTGCACGCCGAAGCTGGTGCCGAACTTCTTGCCACCCTTGAGCAGCTTGTTGAGGTCGTCGAGTCCGCCGGCGCGCTTGTTGATGTTGCCGCCGTAGTCGGGGTGCGCGGAGTCGTGGCCCTCGGAGGCGTAGCCCTTGAGCAGGGCGAACTGGCCGAGGTTGTCGGTCGCGAGCGAGATCCGCTTGACGTCGTCGAGCGTGCGCAGGAAGGGGTGCGTGGCCTGGCTGGCGAAGTTGAAGGGGATGTGCGTGATGACCCGGTCGGGGGTGCCGTCGCTGCCTTTCGCCTTCACGCCGATCGAGTGGAAGGCGACCGCACCGTCCTGCCAGTCGACCTTGCCGTCCCCGTTCGCGTCGGGCGTGACGACGACCTTGGCCCACGGCAGGTCCTTGTCCGGCGCCGGTGCCCCTTCGCCGCGGTACGTCCACTGGCCCGACCAGACGCCGACGCGCGTGGAGCCGTCGGCCGACTTGCGCGCCTGATGCCAGAAGCGGGCGTGGTCCCCGCCGGTGTTGCCGCTCGGCTTGTCGTACGTGGAGTTGGACTCGACGGCGGCGGCGAGGGAGCCGGTGTTGACGATGGCGTACGAGGCGCCGACGGGCGAGGCGTCGGCCGGGGTGTCCGCCGCGACCTTGCCGAAGACGTCTGCGGTCCGCGTCGAGTCGTTGTCCAGCGTCGTGAACGCGGTCTCGGCACCGCCGTCCGAACTGCCCACGGAGACGAGGTCGTGCCCGGGGATGTCGATCGTGCCGACCCGGAACGCCGCGGTGTCCCGCACCGCGGTCACCTTGAAGGTCGTCGCGCGCCCGCTGACGCTCAGCGAGGCGTCGATCTCGACGCCGGCGAGGTCCGGGAAGGTCAGCGTGTACGAGGCCTTGGACCCGGTGAGGACCGGGGCGCCCTGCACGGCGACCGCGTGCGCCTTGCCGTTCAGGGTGACCTTGTCCACCGGGCTCGTGCTGCCGAGGAGCTCGGCCCCGGAGGCGCGGTCGGTGTACGTCAGGACGCGCGGGAAGTCGTCGGCGACGGCGACGGACAGCTGCGCGGACCCGATGACCGCCTGCGCCACGGCGGGCGCGGGGTCGGCGGCGGCCGGCAGTACGGGGCCCGTGAGGGCGAACACGGCGGACGATGCGGCGGCGACTGCGCAGGCGGCGCGAGATCTTCGTGACATAGGGGACTGGGTATCGGCGCGGGCGCGGCCGGTCAACGGACTCGGCACTTCCGGGCGGCGGCAGTCCAACAACCACCGCCCGGAAGTCCAAGTCAGCGCCTGCGGGCGCCGGTTGGATCAGCAGCCGCCGCAGTTGTAGTAGAGGACGTCCCAGTGGTTGCCCTCGTCGGCGTAGATGTTGCCGGAGCCCGACTGGTACTGCGGGGCTCCGTCGCCGCGCAGGCCGATGTACGTGAACGTGTTCTTGATGTAGTTCGTGACGCAGGTGTTCTTGCCGTAGTCGAGCTTGTAGCCGTTCCAGTGCGAGTAGGTGCCGCTCGCGTGGCCGGTCTCGGTGCCGCCGGTGATGTTCAGGGCGCAGCCGGTGGCGCGCTTGAGGGTCTGGGCACCCTGGGCGGTGGCGAGGTTGAGCTGGTCGAAGGACGTACAGGTGGAGTTGTTGCGGTTGGAGCAGCCGCCGGAGGACGACCAGGTGATGCCGACCTGGCTGAACATCGAGGTCGCGGTGGCGTGGCTGATCTTGGTGGCGGCCTGGGCGTCGGTGGCGGAGCTGAACACACCGAAGCCGGGGGCGAAGAGGGCGCCGAGTACGAGCGCGAGGGCGCTCACGACCGAGCGGATTCTCATGGGGAGGAGGTCCTTCCTGCTGGTGACCGTGCTGGCTGTGAGACGGCTGTGCAGGTGGAGCAAGGAGATAGTGCCCGAGTTCTACGCGCGTCCGCCAGAGCGCGTCGAGTGATGACACGGTGTAATCGAGAAGACACGAGTCGATTGATGTTGAAAGTTGAACAGAATGGCGCTACAGTCATTCTCGTTGAACATTAAACATTCAACGGACTCCCCCGCCCCGCCCCGTCCCCAAGGAGCAGTCATGGGTCTCTTCGGCCGCAAGAACGACGACGCCACCCCCGCAGCCACCGGCACCGCCGGCCCCGACCTCGCCGCGCTGACCGGCGACTACGCCATCGACCCGGCGCACACCACGATCGGTTTCGTGGCCCGTCACGCCATGGTCACCAACGTCAAGGGCTCTTTCACCCAGTCGTCGGGCACCCTGCACCTGGACGGCGCGGACCCGGCGAAGTCGACCGCGTCGATCGACGTCACGATGAGCAGCATCGACACCGGCTCCGCCGACCGTGACACCCACCTGAAGAGCTCCGACTTCTTCAAGACGGACGAGTTCCCGACGATGACGTTCCGCTCCACCTCCGCCGAGTCCCTGGGCGGCGACGACTACCGGATGACCGGCGACCTGACGATCCTCGGCACCACCAAGCCGATCACGATCGACCTCGAGTTCAACGGCTCGGCGACGGACCCGTTCGGCAACGAGCGCGTCGGCTTCGAGGGCAAGGGCCAGATCCTGCGCTCCGAGTGGGGCCTGACCTGGAACGCGGCCCTGGAGACCGGCGGCGTCCTCGTCTCGGACAAGATCAAGCTGACCTTCGACATCTCGGCGATCAAGAACGCCGCCTGACGCTGCCGCCGCGAGCCGGACCCCTCACGGCTCCCCGCACCACGAGCACGCCCGTCCTTCCCGTCCCCCGCGGACGAAGGGCGGGCTCTCGTCGTACAGGGGGCCCAACCGGGGCTCGACATGGCCCAAAGCGAAGGAAGTCCGCCCCGCCTGCGGCACCCGGCACAACGAGGGGCGGGATTCCGCGACTTCCTGCTTCTTCGCGCTGCGCCAGGACGTCGCGGACCTCAACACCCTTGCCCACGCGTCCTGTTACACCGATCTGCCCGGCGAGGCCACGCATCTCTTCCGGCTTCTCGACGGGCACGCGACCCGTGCCCCGTGGTCGCGCCACGGCGCGCCGGAGGAGATCTTCACGCGCCGGCAGTCGAAGCTCCCGGGCCGACCGGGCCTACACGAATGTGATGCGGGCCACAAAGCTCCTCTGTGATGTCACATTCCGGCCCGTCCTTTCCGTCCAAGTGTCGAGCACCCATGTGGTGAGCGCCCAGGGGAGGAGCGAGCCTGATGTCCGAGAGGGCCGCGGAAGGCAGCACGGGGACGGCGCGGGAGAGAGGGCCGGCACCGGCCGGTGAGCGGCTCGCGGACTGGGCGGACGGCCGGCTCGGCCTGCACACCCTGTCCAGGAAGTACCTGCGCAAGGTCTTCCCGGACCACTGGTCGTTCCTGCTCGGCGAGGTCTGCCTCTACACGTTCGTGATCCTGGTCCTGACCGGGGTCTATCTGACCCTGTTCTTCCACCCGTCGATGAACGAGGTGGAGTACCACGGCAGTTACGTCCCGCTCAACGGGATCCGGATGTCCGAGGCGTACGCCTCCACGCTCGACATCAGCTTCGACGTGCGGGGCGGACTGCTGATCCGGCAGATCCACCACTGGGCGGCGCTGATCTTCGTCGCCGCGATGCTCCTGCACATGATGCGGCACTTCTTCACGGGCTCGTTCCGCAAACCGCGCGAGCTGAACTGGGTGTTCGGCTGGACGCTGCTCCTGCTCGGCCTGTTCGAGGGCCTGCTGGGGTACTCGCTGCCGGACGACCTGCTCTCCGGTACGGGCATGCGCTTCCTCGACGGGGCGATCCTGTCGGTGCCCGTCGTGGGGACGTATCTGTCGATGTTCCTGTTCGGCGGCGAGTTCCCGGGACACGACATCGTGGGGCGGTTCTACTCGGTGCACGTGCTGCTGTTCCCCGGCATCATGGCGGCGCTCGTGGTGACCCATCTGATCCTGGTCGTCTACCACAAGCACACGCAGTTCCCGGGTCCGGGGAAGACCGAGCGGAACGTCGTGGGGGCGCCGTTCTTCCCCGTGTACCTCGCCAAGGCCGGCGGCTTCTTCTTCCTGGTGTTCGGCGTCGTCGCGTTCCTCGCGGCCGTCGCGTCCATCAACCCCGTCTGGAATTACGGGCCTTACCGGGTCGACCAGGTGTCCACGGGAGCGCAGCCCGACTGGTATCTGGGGTTCGCGGAGGGGCTGCTGCGGGTGATGCCGGGGTGGGAGATCACGCTGTGGGGGCACACGCTGGCCCTGGGCGTGCTCGTCCCGCTGGTCGTCTTCCCCGCGGTGCTCGTCGTGATCGGTGTGTATCCGTATCTGGAGGCCTGGGTCACGGGCGACCGGCGCGAGCACCATCTCCTGGACCGGCCGCGCAACCGGCCGGTGCGCACAGGGCTCGGAGTGGCCTGGCTGACGTTCTTCCTGGTGGCCCTGGTGGGCGGCGGCAACGATCTCTGGGCCACCCGCTTCCATGTGGCGCTGAACGCGGTCACCTGGTTCGTGCGCGTCGCCCTCCTCATAGGCCCGGTGATCACCTTCGTGATCACCCGGCGGATCTGCCTGGGACTGCAGCGCCGCGACCGTGAACTGGTGCTGCACGGAAGGGAGTCGGGCCGCATCAAGCGCCTCCCGCACGGCGAGTACGTGGAGATCCACGAGCCGCTCACCCAGGCCCAGCTGCACATCCTGACCGCCCACGAACAGCCCCCCGCCCTGGAGAGCGGGCCGGAGACCGACGTGAACGGCGTGCGGCGGCGCATACCCCGGGCCGAGCGGCTCCGGGTGCGCCTCTCGCGCGGCCTCCACGGAGAGGGTGCGCAGGTGCCGAAGCCGACCGCGCGGGAGTACGAGGAGGCGCAGCGCGAGCACCGGTGAGGCAGGCAGGTGGCGTCAGAACACCACGTCGGCCAGGCGGTCGACCTGGTCGGGGTCGGTGCCCCAGCAGTAGAGCATCACTTCGTCCGCGCCGATGTCCGCGAAGCCGGAGACCGCCTCGCGGATCTGTGCGGGAGCCGCGAGCATGCGCTCGGCCGATCCCGCGGCGCGCGGGTCGAAGCCGTAGTACGCGGTGATGGCGTCGCGGGCACGGGCGATCAGGTCGTCCGGGCCGAGCGCCACATTGACCTGGGCGACCAGGCGCGGGCGGCCGGGGCGGCCGTGCTCGTCCCAGAGCCGCTCCACATCGCGGAACATCGGGTCCATCCACTGCGGAGGCAGCGCGGCGCCGAGGAAGCCGTCGCCGAAGCGGGCCACGCGGGCGAGGGCCGCCGGTGCGAAGCCCCCGAAGAGGACCTCGGGGCCGCCGGGGGTGACGGGGGCCGGGCCGATCGGGCCGACGCCCCCGGCGTCGTCGTAAGGGTGGCCCGCCCAGGTGCGCCGCAGGGTCTCCATCTGCTGGTCGAGGCGGCGGCCGCGGCGGCGGATGTCGATGCCCGCGGCACGGCAGTCGTCCTCGCGTCCGCCGACGCCGATGCCGAGCGTGAAGCGGCCGCCGGACATCCGGTCGAGGGTCGCGGTCTGCTTGGCGAGCAGGGCGGTGCCGTGGTGCGGGGCGAGCAGGACCTCGGTCTGGAGCCGGATGCGGGAGGTGGCTCCGGCGAGAGTGGCGAGGGTGATCAGGGGCTCGGGGTTGTCGTAGACGAGCCGGTCGAGGAGGCCGAGCGTGGAGAAGGGGGTCGCGTCGGCGCGGCGGGCCCAGTCGAGCAGGACGGCGGGGTCGTCGACGGGCAGGCCGAGGCCGATACGCGGGGTGGCTTCGGTACGCATGGGGTGGGGCTCCTTCGGAAGGGGGCATGCGGAATCTCGCTGCCGCCCCTCCGGGACCGCGCACGGTGTGTACGTGCCGGCTTGCTTCCCGTCTGCGGCGTACTTCTGGGGAAGCGGTTCGTAAGAGTGCGGTCAGGCTAGCCGGGGCGCCTGCCTTCGCGCCTCCCCTTTTCTGGACCGGCAGAGCGCTCAGAAGCCGCCGCCGAAGTCCCCGCCTCCCCCGAAGTCGCCTCCGCCGCCGAAGTCCCCGCCGCCTCCGAAGTCCCCGAAGTCGTTCGAGTCGAAGTCCGCCCCCGAGTAGTCCCCGCCGTCATATCCGGCTCCCGCGCCGAAGTCGCCGTATCCGGAGCCGTAGTCGGCCGCGTAGGCGGGGCTCGCCATCATCGAGCCGAGCACCGTGCCGAGGAGGAGCCCGGGCAGGATGCCGCCGCCGAAGTAGCCGCCGGCCCAGGGGCCGTAGGCCGGGCCCGCGTCGTAGTAGGGGCGGCGCTCGCCGTAACCCGTGTCGACCGTGCGGACCATGGGGTCGACGCCGTCCTTGAGCCGGGTCGCGTCGGCCGCGCAGACCGGGACCTCGCGCTCGGCGCCGGACGGGGGCGCCCACCGCGCGTCCGTCACGGACGGCCCGTGCCGGGGGTCGAAGAAGCAGGGCACCCGGCGCTCGGGCAGCGGCCTGCCCTCACGTCGCGCCGCCAGCATGGCCAGCGAGAACCGCCCGTCGTCCAGGGACTCGGTCACCCCGCGCACCTCCTCGGGGCGCTGGGCGGCGGCCATGAACTGTTTCGCCTTCTCGTACGAGTCGAGCGCCCGCTCGTAGTCGGCGCGCATCGCGTCGTCGGCGCCGGGTTCGGCAGGGTGGAAGTCGAGCCGGTCCAGCTCCTCGCCGAACGCCGTGATGTCCTCGTCGACGACCACGCGGAGCTGCTCCAGGGCGGCACGCTGCTCGTCCTCGCGCTGCTTGCGCCGCCTGCGGGACACGGCGTACGCGGCGCCGCCGCCCGCGACGACGACCGCGCCGATGGCGATCAGGGCGCCGACCGGTGCGCCGCTGTCACCGCCGCCGCCCGCACCCCACGCGGAGGGCGCGGAGCCGCTCGCGTTGCGGAGCGCCGTGTCGACGAAGTCGTTGAGCTGCGTGGTGACGTTCTCGCCCTGGACACTGGTCGTCAGATTCTTGACCGCGTCCTGGGACATGACCCGGCTGTCGGCCCTGGCGTCGAACTGCTGGCCGAGACGGATCGCGTAGACGCCGGTGACGCCGGTCTTGGTGCGCAGGTCGGTGAAGAGGTCCTGCTTGGGGAAGTCTGCGGGCAGGACGGCCACCATGACGGGCTTGTCCGCGTCCTTGATCTTCTTGGTGAGGGCGTCGGCGTCCCCGGCGGACAGCTGCGCGGAGGCGGCCGGGTCGACGTACACAGGGCTCTTCTTGAGGGCGTCGGCCACGGTCGAGACGTCGGAGGCAGCCGCCTGGGCCCCCGGTGTCACCGCCGTCATGGCACTCAGGGCGAGGAGTGAACCGGAAAGGACGGATATCAGGCGCGATGCCCGACGGGTGGGCCTCATACCTCGACGCTAACCCAGGAGGGGCCCGGATGCCGTATGTACCGCAAGGAGGGGCCCACCGCACTCCGGTGGTGAGCCCCTCCTCGCGCCGTCTCACGCGGCGCGGTACGCCTCGGCCAGCTTCGCGACCGCGTCCGCGTAGCGCCCGGACAGGAGCAGGTGGTCGGCGTCGGCGAACGGCTTGGCCACCGCCGGCGTGATGTCCTGTCCCACCTTCTGCTGGACGAGCAGCCGCGCCCTGCCCACGACCGCCCGGCCCGCCTCGGCCGACCCGGCCTTCTGCGCCGCGGCGGCCGCCAGGGCGAGGGCCTTGAGGGTGAGCGTGCCGCCGCCCGGCGGGGTGCGCAGCGTCGTCAGGCCCCAGCCGAAGGGGAACTGCGGGTCGTACGCCGTGTCCCCGACGTTGATCGGCAGCTGGGCCTCCGACTTCGGCCAGGTCACAGGCAGTTGCCCGGTGAACGGCTTGGCCCCGTACAGGACGTCCGCGACGCCGTCGCCCTCCGTGCCGGGCAGCCAGGACGCGACGAGCGCGTCGATGTCGCCCAGCCGGTCGCCGATGAGCTGCGGGCGCCCGGAGACGATGAGCACGGCGCACTTCATGGCGCCGCACACCTTGTCCACCGCTGCCTGGTCGGCGGCCGTGAGCTCCAGGTCGTTGCCGTTGCCGACGTCGCCGATGCCTTCCGCGTACGGGGTCTCGCCGACCACGACGACGCCCACGTCGTAGCCGGCCGTGGGCGCGGAGGCGTCCTTGGAGTAGCTGATGGTGGCGCCGGGTGCGGCCTTCTTCATGCCCTCCAGGACGGTCGTCCCGTCGGTGATCTTTCCGGACGAGCCCTGCCAGGTGACGGTCCAGCCGCCGGTCTGGTTGCCGATGTCGTCGGCGTTGGACCCGGCGACGTACACCCTCTGGCTCTTCTTGAGGGGGAGCACGCCGCCCGCGTTCTTCAGGAGGACCTGGGACTCGGCGGCGGCGGTGCGGGCGACGGCGCGGTGTCCGGCGGAGCCGATGGCGGCGGCCCCGCTCGTGTCCGTGCCGACGGATCGCTTCTCGAAGAGGCCCAGTTTGAACTTCTGGGTCAGGATCCGCGAGACCGCGTCGTCGATCCGCTTCTCGCTGATCCGGCCGGCCTTCACCTCGTCGATCAGCGTCGTCCGGAAGTCCTTGTACGCGGACGGGACCATGATCATGTCGAGGCCGGCGTTGACCGACGTACGGACGTCGGACGCGTAGTCGCCGGGGAGCTGGTCGATGGCCTGCCAGTCGCTGATGACGAAGCCGTCGAAGCCCATGCGGTCCTTCAGGACTCCGTTGATCATGGCGGCGTCGGCGTGCATCTTCACCGGGCCCTCGCCGTCGCCGATGATGTCGAGCGACGAGTACGAGGGCATGACCGTGCCGACCCCACGGTCCACGGCCTCCTGGAACGGCGCGAGGTGCACCGCCTCCAGCTCCTGCCGCGTGACCTTCGTGACGCCCTGGTCGACGGTGTACGAGCCGGTCGTCGACGAGCCGTACTCCGTGCCGCCGTCGCCCACGAAGTGCTTGGCGGTGGCGAGGACCTTGTCGTCCCGGTCGAGATCCTTGCCGCTGCGTGCCCCTTGGAGCCCCTGGACGACGGTCTCCATCTGCTTCACGAGAGCGGGGTCCTCGCCGAAGGACTCGTACGACCTGCCCCAGCGTTCGTCACGGGAGACGCACAGGCAGGGCGCGAAGTCCCAGGGGATGCCGGTGGCGCGGACCTCGGCGGCCGTGACCGCGCCCGCCTTCTCGGCCGCCCCCGGGTCGCGGGTCGCGCCGATGCCGATGTTGTGCGGCAGGACCGTGGCGCCGACGAGGTTGTTGTGGCCGTGCACCGCGTCCACGCCGTAGATCAGCGGGATCTGGAACCGCGTCGCCTGTGCCCGGAGCTGGAATCCGTTGATCATCTTCGCCCAGGCCGCGGCGGTGTTCGGCGTCGGTGTCGAGCCGCCGCCGGAGAGCAGCGAGCCGAGGTCGTACGCGGCGATGTCGCCGCC
This sequence comes from Streptomyces sp. CB01635, assembly GCF_002803065.1. GTDB lineage: Bacteria > Actinomycetota > Actinomycetes > Streptomycetales > Streptomycetaceae > Streptomyces. Next base: position 43,890 of record NZ_NNBL01000007.1, on the reverse strand, counting down.
CGTGCCGACCGCGTTGCGCTCGGCCTGCGTCATCTGGCCGGCCTTCTCCTCCAGGGACATCCGGGAGAGCAGGTCGGCGACGCGCCGCTTCACCGGGAGCTTGGTGTCGAGGTAGGGCAGCCCGTGGGCGTCGATCACCACCTGCGGGGTCTCGGCGGGCGCCTTCGCGCCGGTGACCGTCAGCTTCAGGGGGATCGTCTCGGCGGACTCGGCCGCCTTGTCCTTGAGGGTCGGTACGGACACGGTGTGCGCGGCGCCCGAAGCGGTGCCTGCCGGGAAGGTGAACTCGCCCTTGACCGGCGTGTAGTCCGTGCCCGCGCCGGCGCTGCCGCCCGCGCTCTCGTACGCGACCGTGACCGGCTCGGCGAGCGGGGCGGAGCCGGTGGTGGCGACCGAGATCGGCACGGCGGCCGTGCCGCCCTCCTTCACCGGGTAGACGGCGGCGCCCGTCAGGACCTTCGTGGTCAGGGCGGGGTCGGCCTTGCCGTACAGCTCGACGCCGTCCATGGCGAAGGTGCCGGGCGTGCCGGTCGGCAGCGTGAGCGCGTAGCCCCACATCTCGGTGAGGCCGAGGTTCTGGTCGATGCCGCCGACGGGCTGGTAGTCGGTGCGGTACGTGAAGTCGGTGAAGGGGATCTCGACCTGGTGCCAGCCGGTCCACTCGTCGGTGAAGGAGGTCGTCCACAGCTCGGACGCCTCGCCGTTCGAACCGCCGTCCTTGATCTCGAAGTTGACCCGCTTGCCGCTGTTCTTCCCGTCCCACCAGAAGCGGATGCCCTTGTGCGCGGACCAGTCGTGGCCCGGCTCGTTCGCGGCGAAGTCGTGGGTGAAGCCGCCGTAGCCGCTGATGTCGTACGTCCCGGAGAGGACCTTGTCGCCTTCGGGGGCGTCACCCCGCGCCGCGAGCTCCAGCTTGGGCGGGTCGTCGCTGTCGCCGCCCCACGTGAAGATGCCCTCCGCGGGCTGGGACGCGAAGGGGACCTCGCCCTCGAAGCGGTCGACGGGCACCGGCGGCGGTTCCTCGGCGCCGGTCGCCGCGCCCGCCGAGGCGAGCGGGAGCAGCCCCGTGAGCAGGGCTGCGGAGACGAGCAGGGCGGTTCTTCGCATGGACTTCCCTTCGGCCGGTTCGGGTACGCGCCGCAACCTCTGGGGGTGACGGGAGTCCCTGGTGAAGCTCAAGACTTAGCTCACGCCGTGAGTTAACTGGCGCCCCGTGAACCCGTCAAGACTTCACGTCAGAACCGGTGCACAGCCAATTCCCGCCGGGTTACTGGGCAGTTGAGCATTCAGTTTCTGAACGCGCCCCCCCTTGACTCCCGTTCGCAGCCGTCATTTACTCACGCCTCGCACGCCCCATCTCCTCACCCCCACGAAGGGCGGCGCACCATGAGAACCCCCAGAAGAGTCCGTTCGGGTCCGCGCCGGGCGGCCCGTCTGCTCGCCGCAGGGCTGCTCACGACCGCGGGCCTGACCGGGCTCGTGGCCTCCCCCGCGCAGGCCGCGGGCGAGCCGGTCACGGCCTGGCTCACGACCACGGACGACGCCGGCGGACGCCATGTCGTCCGCGGCCTCGAACAGCAGGCCCCGTTCTCCTTCCAGGCGGGCACCGGCGGCGGTGGCGAGAACATCACCGTCGACGACAACACCCGCTACCAGACCTTCACCGGCGGCGGCGCCTCGTTCACGGACACCGCGGCCTGGCTGATGAACAGCAGCGGAGCCCTGTCACCGGCCACGCGCGACGCCACGATGCGCAAGCTGTTCTCCCCCACCGACGGCATCGGCCTGTCGTTCCTGCGCAACCCGATGGGCGGCTCCGACCTGGCCCGTTTCGGCTACACGTTCGACGACGTGCCCGCCGGACAGACCGATCCCGACCTCTCCGAGTTCTCCGTCGCCCACGACCTCGCGGACGTCCTGCCCCTCACGAAGCAGGCCCGTCAGCTCAACCCGAACGTCACCGTGATGGCCTCCCCGTGGACCGCACCGGCCTGGATGAAGGACAGCGGACAGCTCAACGGCGGCTGGCTGAAAGCGGAGGACTACGGCACCTACGCCTCGTACTTCGTGAAGTACCTCCAGGCGTACCGGGACCGGGGCGTCCCGGTCGACTACGTCAGCGCGCAGAACGAGCCGACGTGCTGCGGTGGTTACCCTTCGATGAGCTGGAACGCCTCGGGGCTCGCCTACTTCACCAAGAGCGAGCTGCTGCCGAAGCTTGCCGCCGCCGGCCTGAACACCAAGGTGCTCGCGCACGACTGGAACTGGGACACGTACGACGGGTACGCGGCGCAGACCGTGGACGACGCGGCGGTGCGCTCGCACCCGAACTTCGGCGGCATCGCGTGGCACGGCTACGGCGGCGACGTCGCCAAGCAGAGCAGTATCCATGACCGCTACCCCCAGCTCGACGCCTTCGGGACCGAGCACTCAGGCGGCACGTGGATCGCCGACCAGCAGCGCGAGGACATGCTCAACATCGTCGACTACACCCGCAACTGGGCGAAGTCGGTGACCAAGTGGTCGCTCGCCGTGGACCAGAACATGGGCCCGCACAACGGCGGCTGCGGCACCTGCACGGGGCTCGTGACCGTGCACAACGGTGACGGGCGCAGCGGACAGGTCGACTACACCGTCGAGTACTACACGATGGGCCATCTGACGAAGTTCGTCCGGCCCGGCGCCCAGCGCATCGCGTCGACCGGCAGCTCGGCCGTGCCGAACGTCGCCTGGCGCAACCCGGACGGCTCGAAGGCGCTCATCGCGTACAACGGCGGCACGTCCGCGAAGACGTTGACCGTCAACTGGGGCGGGCAGCACGCCACTTACTCGCTGCCCGCGAAGACGTCGGCGACGTTCACCTGGTAGCAGGCGTTCCGCCTGGCAGCAGAGCGGCAGAAAGCCGGAGGGGCCGGTCCGCGGCCCCTCCGGCGTCTGCGCATGTGCCGCCTACTCGACCGGCTCGACCCCGGCCCGCAGAAGCCCGTACGTGTAGGCGTCCTCGAGGGCGCCCCACGACGCGGCGATGACGTTCTCGGCGACGCCGACGGTGGACCACTCGCCCGCGCCGTCGCTGGTGGAGATCAGCACGCGGGTCGTGGAGGACGTGCCGTGCTTGCCCTCCAGGATGCGGACCTTGTAGTCGACGAGCTCCAGCTTGGCGAGCTGCGGGTAGATCCGCTCCAGGCCGACGCGCAGGGCGCGGTCGAGGGCGTTGACCGGGCCGTTGCCCTCGGCCGTGGCGACGATGCGCTCGCCCTTGGCCCAGAGTTTCACGGTCGCCTCGTTGGCGTGGCTGCCGTCGGGGCGGTCCTCGACGATGGCCCGCCACGACTCGACGCGGAAGTAGCGGCGGGCGCGGCCCTCGGCCTCCTCGCGCAGGAGGAGTTCGAAGGAGGCGTCGGCCGCCTCGTACGTGTAGCCCTTGAGCTCGCGCTCCTTGACGCGCTCGACGACGCGGCCGACGAGCTCACGGTCGTCGGAGATGTCGACGCCGAGCTCCTTGCCCTTGAGCTCGATGGACGCGCGGCCCGCCATGTCGGAGACCAGCATGCGGATGCGGTTGCCGACGAGGTCCGGGTCGATGTGCTGGTAGAGGTCCGGGTCGACCTTGATCGCCGAGGCGTGCAGGCCCGCCTTGTGGGCGAACGCCGAAACTCCCACGTACGGCTGATGCGTGGAGGGCGTGAGGTTGACGACCTCGGCGATGGCGTGGGAGATGCGGGTCATCTCGCGCAGGGCGCCCTCGGGGAGGACCTTCTTGCCGTACTTGAGCTCCAGGGCGGCGACGACCGGGAAGAGGTTGGAGTTGCCGACGCGCTCGCCGTAGCCGTTGGCCGTGCACTGCACGTGGGTCGCGCCCGCATCGACGGCGGCGAGGGTGTTGGCGACGGCGCAGCCGGTGTCGTCCTGGGCGTGGATGCCGAGGCGGGCGCCCGTGTCGGCGAGGACCGTGGCGGTGATCGCCTGGACCTGCGCGGGCAGCATGCCGCCGTTGGTGTCGCACAGGACGACCACGTCGGCGCCCGCCTCGTGCGCGGCCGTGACGACGGCCTTGGCGTACGTGGGGTTGGCGCGGTAGCCGTCGAAGAAGTGCTCGCAGTCGACGAAGACGCGGCGGCCCTGCTCGCGCAGGTGGGAGACGGTGTCGCGGACCATCTCCAGGTTCTCCTCGAGCGTGGTGCGCAGGGCCAGTTCGACATGGCGGTCGTGCGACTTGGCGACCAGGGTCACGACCGGGGCGCCGGACTCGACGAGCGCCTTGACCTGCGGGTCCTCGGACGCCTTGGCGCCGGCGCGGCGGGTGGCCCCGAACGCGACGAGCTCCGCGTGCTTGAAGTCGATCTCCTGCCGGGCGCGGGCGAAGAACTCGGTGTCGCGGGGGTTGGCGCCGGGCCAGCCGCCCTCGATGAAACCCACGCCGAAGTCGTCCAGGTGCCGGGCGATGGTCAGCTTGTCCGCGACGGTCAGATTGATGCCCTCACGCTGCGCGCCGTCGCGCAGCGTGGTGTCGAAGACGTGGAAGTCGTCGTCGACGCGGGAAGCGGGGAAATGGTCGTCGGTTGCGTCCGTCATGCTGATCTGGCTCCTGTGTCGGATCTCGGTCTACCGGAATGACCGGCTCCACCGTCCCCCTATGATCCCTCGCGCTCCGGTCCTGGCGTGTGGTGGTCCAGGAAACGAAAAAACCCCTCGCGGGTGCGAGAGGTCTGCGCGCGGGTCGAGACGACGATGTCCGCCCGTACGTGGTCGTACGTGGCGGTCACTGCGGACCGGCGCGCCTGCTGCCAATAATCATGGCGAACGAGAGCACATCGGCAGTCTGCCACAGCCCGGGCGTGGCCCGGACCGTGGTCTCACGATGTGGGCTCAGACCGCTTCGGCCGCGCGCTTCTCGGCCTCGGGCACGGCGACCTCGACCCGGTTCAGGTCGATGTCCCTCGTCTCGCGCATCGTCAGGTAGACGATCAGCGACACGGCGGCGCACCCGGCGACGTACCAGTAGAAGCCCGACTCCAGGCCCGCGTCCTTGAACCACAGGGCCACGTACTCCGCGGTGCCGCCGAAGAGCGCGTTGGCGATGGCGTACGGGAGGGCGACGCCGAGGGCGCGGATGCCGGTCGGGAACAGCTCGGCCTTCACGCACGCGTTGATCGACGTGTAGCCGGTGACGACGACGAGGGCGAGCAGGGCGAGGCCGAGGGCCGGCCAGAAGGAGCCCGCGTGCTTGAGCATCGTCATGATCGGCACGGTCAGGAAGGTGGAGCCGACCGCGAAGGTGATCAGGAGCGGGCGGCGGCCGATCCGGTCGGACAGCTTGCCGGCGAGCGGCTGGATGCAGGCGAAGACGATCAGCGCGCAGAACGAGACGAGCGTCGCGGTCTGCTTGCTCAGCCCGGCGGAGTTGGAGAGGTACTTGGTGAGGTACGTCGTGTACGTGTAGTACGCGACGGTGCCGCCCATCGTCAGGGCCATCACGAGGAACGCCTCGCGCCTGTGCGCCCACAGCGCCGTGAGAGTGCCCTTGCTGTCGGCGCCCGCGTCGTCTGCGGACTCCTCGTAGACGTCGGTCTCCAGCATGTTGCGCCGCAGATAGAAGATGATCGCGGCGCCCAGCGCGCCGATGATGAACGGGATGCGCCAGCCCCAGCTGTGCAGCGCGTCGTCGGACAGGGTGCGCTGGAGAATGATCTGGAGGCCGAGGCCCACGATCTGACCCGCGGTCATGGAGACGTACTGGAAGCTGGACGCGAAGCCGCGCCGGCTCGGGTCGGACGCCTCGGTGAGGTAGGTGGCGCTGGCCGCGTACTCGCCGCCGACCGAGAGGCCCTGCAGGAGGCGGGCGATGAGCAGGACGACGGCGCCGCCGTACCCCGCGACCGCGTAGGTGGGCGCGATCGCGATGAGGACGGCGGACGCCGACATCAGCGTGACGGTCAGGGTGAGCGCCGCTTTACGGCCCTTGCGGTCACCCACCCTGCCCAGCAGCCAGCCGCCCACGGGCCGCATGAAGAAGCCGACGGCGAAGATGCCGGCCGTGTTCATCAGCTGTGCCGTGGGGTTCCCGTCGGGGAAGAAGGCTCCCGCGAAGTACGTGGCGAAGCTCGCGTACACGAACCAGTCGAACCACTCGACCATGTTCCCGGCCGACCCGACCAGGATCTTCTTCCATTGCTCTCGTCCCATGGGCGGCCACGGTGCCGGAATGCTCTGCTCCGTGACAAGGGTGTACCGCGCAACGATCACGCTTACTTGTGTTCATGGAACGTCAGCGGATGCGGCGCGCGCGAAGGGCTACGCGGGGTTCTTGACCAGCGCCTCGTCCAGGAACTCCCGTACATGGGACAGGATTTGGGCCCGGTCCGTACCGCGCAGGCCGATCGCGACATGGATGGAGAAGCCGTCGAGCAGCGCCCGCAGCCGGGACGCGAAACGGTCGGGGTCGAGCGGCGGGAGCTCGCCGCGCGAGGTGCCCTCGGCGAGCAGCGCGACGAGGTCGCGGTGCCAGGCCAGCTCGATCGCGGCCTGCCGCTCGCGCGCGTCGCCGTCGGCCTCGGCGTTCTGCGAGCGGTTCCAGACCTCCAGCCAGAGCGTCCAGTGCGGGTCGCCCTGCGCGTCGGGGACATACAGGTCGACGTACGCGTCGAGACGCTCGCGGACCGTGCCGCCGCCGGACAGGAGCCGCGCCCGCTCCGCGCCGAGGCGGCCCTCGCTCCACTCCAGGGTCCGCAGGAGCAGCTCGTCCTTCGAACCGAAGTAGTAGAGGAGGTGGCCGCTGCTCATGCCGACCTCGCGGCCGAGCGCGGCCATGGTGAGCTTCTCCAGCCCGCGCTCGGCGATCATCTCCATGGCTGCGGCGAGGACCTCTTCGCGCGGAGGGGCGTTCTTCCGGCGGGCCTGGGCTGCCACGGGGACTCCTGCGGGTCTTTCAGTGTGCGGGCGTGGTCTCGGGTTGCTGCTGGGTGATGCAGTGGATGCCACCGCCCCCGGCGAAGATCGTACGGGCGTCCACGAGCTGGACGGTCCTGCCCGGGAAAAGACGGCGGAAGATCCCGGCAGCGACCTCGTCGTTCGGGTCGTCGAAGGAGCACAGGACGACGCCGTCGTTGCACAGGTAGTGGTTGATGTACGAGTAGTCGACCCAGCCCTCGTCGTCCTTGAGGACGGTCGGCGCGGGGACCTCGACGACCTCCAGGGGCCGGCCCTTGGCGTCCGTCTCGCCCCTGAGCTGCGCGATGAGCTGCTTGCTCAGCTCGTGGTCGGGGTGGGCGGGGTCCTGCTGCGAGTGGACCAGGACGACGCCGGGCGCGGCGAACGCGGCGACGATGTCGACGTGGCCGCGGGTGCCGTAGACGCCGTAGTCGCCGGTGAGGCCGCGCGGCAGCCAGATGGCCTTGGTGGTGCCGATCCGGGCGTGGATCTCCTGCTCGACCTCGGCCTTGGTGCGACCCGGGTTGCGGTCCGGGTCGAGCTGCACGGTCTCGGTGAGGAGCACGGTGCCCTCGCCGTCGACGTGGATGCCGCCGCCCTCGTTGACGAGGGAGGAGGAGTGGACAGGGACGCCGGCGAGGTCCGCGATGTGGCGGGCTATCTTCGCGTCGTGCTCCCAGACGGCCCAGTCCTGGGCGCCCCAGCCGTTGAACGTCCAGTCCACTGCGGCCAGTCGTCCGTCGCCGACCACGAACGTGGGGCCGATGTCGCGCATCCACGCGTCGTCGAGGTCGCGCTCGACGAGCTCGATGTCGTCGCCGAGGAGCGCGCGGGCCGAGTCGCTCTGGCCGGGGGCGACGATCACGGTCACCGGCTCGAAGCGGCGTACGGCGCGGGCCACGGACGCCCAGGCTTCGCGGGCCTCGGCCAGCTCCTCGTCGTTGGTGAACGTCGGGTTGGGGCTCGGCCAGGCCATCCAGGTGCGCTCGTGCGGGGCCCACTCGGGGGGCATGTGGAAGCTGCTCATGAGCGGGTCCTCACAGGAAGTAGAGACGGTTCAGGGAGACGGAGTCGGCCGGTTCGGAGCGGACCGGGTCGCCGTCGAGCGTGACGAGTCCGGTGGCCTGGTCGACATCGATGGAGCCGGTGCGCGAGTTGAGCCGCAGGTCGGCGGGGCCGATGCCGCGGGTGCCGCGGACGGCGACGCGGCGGCGGCGGGTGGGCATCTTGTCGTTGCCCTGGTCGAGGGCGGCCTGGGCGACGAAGGCGACGGAGATGTCCGCCGCGGTCGCGCCGTGCGCCCCGAACTGCGGTCCCAGGACGAGGGGTTCGCAGGTGTCGGTGGCCGCGTTCGGGTCGCCGACGACGCCGTACGCGGGGAAGCCGGACTTGAGGACGAGCTGCGGCTTCGCGCCGAAGAACTCGGGGCGCCACAGCACGATGTCGGCGAGCTTGCCGGCCTCGATGGAGCCGACCTCGTGGGAGAGGCCGTGCGCGATGGCGGGGTTGATGGTGAGCTTGGCCATGTAGCGCAGGACGCGTGCGTTGTCGTCGTCGTGACCGTCGCCCTCCATCGGGCCGAGCTCGCCCTTCATCTTCCCGGCCATGGCGAATGTGCGGCGCACGGTCTCACCGGCGCGGCCCATGCCCTGCGCGTCGGACGACGTGATGCCGATGGCGCCCAGGTCGTGCAGGACGTCCTCGGCGCCCATCGTCCCGGCGCGGATCCGGTCACGGGCCATGGCGGCGTCGCCCGGCAGGTCGGTCTTCAGGTCGTGGACCGAGACGATCATGCCGTAGTGCTCGGCGACGGCGTCGCGGCCGAAGGGCAGCGTGGGGTTGGTGGACGACCCGATGACGTTCGGGACGCCCGCCATCTTCAGGACGTTCGGTACGTGTCCGCCACCGCAGCCCTCGATGTGGAAGGCGTGGATGGTGCGGCCGTCGAGGACCCTGAGGGTGTCCTCGACGGACAGGCACTCGTTCAGGCCGTCGCTGTGCAGGGCGACCTGGACGTCGTGCTCCTCGGCGACGCGCAGCGCGGTGTCGAGGGCGCGGGTGTGGGCGCCCATGTCCTCGTGCACCTTGAAGCCGGACGCGCCGCCCTCGGCCAGCGCCTCGATCAGCGGGGCGTCGTGCGAGGACGAACCCCGGCCGAGGAAGCCGATGTTGACGGGCCAGGCGTCGAACGCGTTGAACGCGTGGCGCAGCGCCCAGGGCGAGTTGACGCCGACGCCCCACACGGGCCCGAACTCCTGGCCGATGATCGTGGTCACACCGGAGGCGAGCGAGGCCTCCATGATGCGCGGCGACAGCAGGTGTACGTGGGTGTCGACGGCGCCCGCGGTGGCGATGAGGCCCTCGCCCGACACGATGGACGTGCCGGTGCCGACGACGACGTCGACCCCGTCGAGGGTGTCGGGGTTGCCGGCGCGCCCGATGGCGTGGATCCGGCCCTCGCGGATGCCGATGGAGACCTTCCTGATCCCCTGCACGGCGTCGATCACGAGGACGTTGCTGATCACGACGTCGCAGGTCTCGCGGACGGCCGCGGCCTTGAGGTGGAGTCCGTCGCGGGCGGTCTTGCCGAAGCCGGCGAGGAACTCGTCGCCGTACGCCTGCGCGTCGGACTCGACGCGGACGGTCAGGCCCGAGTCGCCGAGGCGGACCCGGTCACCGGCGCGCGGGCCGTGTGTGGCGGCGTACGCGTGGGGGTCGATGTGCCGGCTGCCCGGCGCGCAGTGGTCGCTGTGCTTGGTGGGCCTGCTCATGCGCCCGTTCCCTTCACTCCGAGATATCCGCAGGCGGCTGCCCTGCGCAGGGCCTCCTCCTTGGCGCCCGGCGCGTCCAGCGGGCCGTCGACGAGCCCGGCGAAGCCGATCGCGACGCGCGCGCCGCCGATGGGCACGAGGCCCACCTCGGCGCTCTCCCCCGGCCCGAACCGCACCGACGACCCTGCGGGGACGGCGAGCCGCATGCCGTACGCGGCCGCGCGGTCGAAGTCGAGCCGCGGGTTGGCCTCGAAGAAGTGGAAGTGGGAGGTGACGGAGACGGGGACGCTCGACGTGTTGGTCGCCGTGAGCGTCACCGTGGCCGGCGGGTCGCTGTGCTCGGGGCCCGGGAGCAGCGCGCCCGGCGCCTCGTCACCCAGCGACGAGCCGATCGGGTCGCTGACCACGGCGAGCCGCGATCCGTCGTCGAAGACGGCCTCGACGTGCACCTCCGTCACGACGTCGGAGACGCCGGGCAGCACATCGTCGGGGCCGAGGACGGAGCGCGCCGCCTCGATGGCCTCGGCGAGCCGCCGGCCGTCCCTGGCCGCCTCGCACACCGTGTCCGCGATCAGGGCCGTCGCCTCGGGGACATTGAGCCGCAGGCCCCGGTTCTTCCGGGCCCTGGCCAGCTCGGCGGCCCCGAACAGCAGCAGCCGATCACGTTCCGTGGGGGTCAGACGCACGCCACCACACCTCCCGTACAGGTTTAGAACTTCACTCTAACCATACGATTCACAACTCGGAAACATTGACGTGTCAGCTTGGGATGGGTCACATTGAACGCTGCTCTAAAACACCCGACGTGACCGATGCAACGACGCAAAGATCAGGGGTCCCCCCATGGCGATAGAACAGCGCGGTGTAGACACCATCCCCGACGAGGAACGCACGAGCGGTCCCCGGGACATCGTCTCGATCCTCCTCGGCTCGAACCTCTGCCTCGGGGTGATCGTCTTCGGCTGGCTGCCCGTGTCGTTCGGACTCGGCTGGTGGGCCTCGGTCACCTCAGTAGTCGCGGGCACGCTCCTCGGCACCGCGCTCACCGCCCCGCTCGCCCTGGTCTCCCTGCGCACCGGCACGAACCTGTCGACGTCGTCGGGCGCCCAGTTCGGCGTCCGCGGCCGGCTCGTCGGCTCGGTCGTCGGCCTGCTCCTGTCGCTCGGCTACACCGCGCTGACCGTGTGGATCGGCGGCGACGCGATGACGGGCGTCCTGCACCGCCTGTTCGGCGTGCCCGAGTCGGGCCTCACCTACGGCATCGTCTACGCGCTCCTGGCCGCCGCCACCGTGATCGGCGCGGTCTACGGCTACCGCGTCCTGCTGCGCCTGTCCCGCGTCCTGGCCGTGGGCATGACCGCGCTCCTGGCGCTCGGCGTCGTCGCGTACGCCCCGCACTTCACCACGGCGCCGCTGCCGGACGCGGGCGGCTACCTCCTCGGCTCGTTCTGGCCGACCTGGCTGCTCGCCCTCGTCGCCGCCGGCCTGTCGGGCCCCATCGCGTTCATCACGCTCCTCGGCGACTACACGCGCTACGTGTCCCCGGCCCGCCACTCACAGCGCAGCGTCCTGCGCGCCACCTGGCTCGGCCTGATCGTCGGCCTGCTGACGCCCCAGCTGTTCGGCACGTTCACCGCGTACGCGGCACGCGCCGCCCTCGACTACGCGGGCTCGCTCGTCTCCGCCTCGCCCACCTGGTACCTGATCCCGCTGCTGCTCGCCGCCTCCGCGGGCTCGGTCGGCAACGCGGGCCTGATGCTCTACTCCATGGGCCTCGACCTGGACGCGATCCTGCCCCGCGCCTCCCGCACGGCGGCGACCTACACGGTCGCGGCCGTCGCCACGGTCTGCGTCTTCGTCGGCCACTTCGCGTGGGCGGCGCAGGACGCCATGACGTCGTTCGTCCTGCTCCTCACCGCGATCGGCACCCCCTGGGCCGTGATCACCCTGATCGGCTTCGTCCGTTGCCGCGGCGTCTACGACGCGGACGCGCTCCAGGTCTTCAACCGGCGCTCGCGCGGCGGCGTCTACTGGTACCGCAACGGCTGGAACCCGCGCGCCACCGTCTCCTGGGCCCTGGGCGCGTTCGTCGGCCTGCTCGCGGTGTCCCTGCCGTCGTACGAGGGCCCGCTGCTCTCCCTGACGGGCGGCGTGGACTGCAGCTTCCTGCTGTCGGGCCTGGTCGGCGGGGCGGCCTACCTGGCGCTGACGGCACGCGAGGTGCGCTCGGTACGCGTCAGGGCCGCCGCGGACAAGAAGTCCGAGGCGGCCCTGGTCACGAGCGGTGAAGGCTGAGCGCGAGCGGCTCTAGCCGAGCTGGTGCATCCAGCCGTGCTTGTCCACGCTCGTGCCGCGCTGGATGTCGAGCAGCGCCTCGCGCAGCTTCAGCGTGACCTCGCCGGGCTCGCCGCCCGACTGGGTCCACTGCGCGCCGGCGCGCTTGACGGTGCCGACAGGCGTGATGACCGCCGCGGTGCCGCAGGCGAAGACCTCGGTGAGCGTGCCGTTCTCGGAGTCGGCCTGCCACTGGTCGATGGAGACGCGGCCCTCGACGGACTCGTAACCCAGGTCGCGGGCGACCGACAGGAGCGAGTCACGGGTGACACCCGCGAGGAGCGAGCCGGTCAGCTCGGGGGTGACGATCTTGTCTCCGTACACGAAGTACAGGTTCATGCCGCCCAGTTCCTCGACCCACTTGTGCTCGACGGCGTCGAGGTAGGCGACCTGGTCGCAGCCCTCGGCTGCGGCCTCGGCCTGGGCGAGGAGGGACGCCGCGTAGTTGCCGCCGGTCTTGGCGTCGCCCATGCCGCCGGGGACGGCGCGCACGCGGTCCTCGGACAGCCAGATCGACACCGGCTTGACGCCACCGGCGAAGTAGGCGCCCGCGGGCGAGGCGATCACGATGAAGAGGTACTCGTTGGCGGGCTTCACGCCCAGGCCGACCTCGGTCGCGATCATGAAGGGGCGCAGGTAGAGGGACTCCTCGCCGCCGTGCGCCGGGACCCACGCGATGTCCTGCGTGACCAGCGCGTCGCACGCCTCGATGAACGTCTCGACCGGCAGCTCGGGCATGGCGAGGCGGCGCGCCGAGGCCTGGAAGCGCTTGGCGTTCATCTCGGGGCGGAAGGTGGCGACGGTGCCGTCGGGCCGGCGGTATGCCTTGAGGCCCTCGAAGATCTCCTGCGCGTAGTGCAGGACGTTCGTCGCCGGGTCGAGGGAGAGCGGTCCGTAGGGCACGAGCTGCCCGTCGTGCCAGCCGCGGCCCTCGGTCCACCGGATCGTCACCATGTGGTCGGTGAAGTGGCGGCCGAATCCCGGGTTGGCCAGGATCGCCTCGCGCTCCGCGCCGGACAGCGGGGTCGAGGAGGGCTTGAGCTCGATCGTGGGCGTCGTCATGGTTGCGTGTCCTTCACCGGTTGTGTGTGACGGACCGCTTCACGCTCGCAGCTGGAAGCACGAACTTCCCAACTACTCGGTCGTCCGAGCTTTTGCGTTCACCGCGGCCCCACGTCCGATTATCGCTCGTGGGGTCCGATGGACGAAAACAGCCCGTACGGGTCCTGCGTGAGGTGCGGCCCTGGGGTTGATGGTGGCACCCGGGGACCGCAAAGGTGAAGCCGCCGGGTGCGGATGCGACCCGGCGGCTGCTTAAGTGCATTGACAGCGGCGGGTCAGCCGGCTACTCGTCCGGCGAGCGCGTCGCCGATCTCGTCGGTCGACCGCACGCTGGTGCCGCGCTCGGCCAGGTCGGCGGAGACGGCGTCCTCGATGCGGGCGGCCTCCGCCTCGTAACCGAGGTGACGCAGCAGGAGCGCCACGGACAGGACCGTGGCCGTAGGGTCGGCCTTGGCCTGGCCGGCGATGTCGGGGGCCGAGCCGTGGACCGGCTCGAACATCGACGGGAACTCGCGGGACGGGTTGATGTTCCCGGAGGCCGCGACGCCGATACCACCGGAGACGGCGGCGGCGAGGTCGGTGATGATGTCGCCGAAGAGGTTGTCGGTGACGATCACGTCGAAGCGCTCGGGGTCGGTGACGAGGAAGATCGTCGCCGCGTCCACGTGCAGGTAGTCGGTGGTGACCTCGGGGAACTCCGCGGCCACCTTGTTGAAGATGTTCGTCCAGAGGTGGCCCGCGAAGGACAGCACGTTGTTCTTGTGGACCAGCGTGAGCTTCTTGCGGGGGCGGGCCTGGGCGCGGGCGAACGCGTCACGGACCACGCGCTCGACACCGAACGCCGTGTTCACGGAGACCTCGGTGGCGACCTCGTGCGGGGTGCCGGTACGGATCGAGCCGCCGTTGCCCGTGTACGGGCCCTCGGTGCCCTCGCGGACCACGATGAAGTCGATCTCCGGCTGGCCCTTGAGGGGCGTCGCCACACCCGGGAGCAGCTTGCTCGGGCGGAGGTTGACGTGGTGGTCGAAGAGGAAGCGGAGCTTGAGCAGGAAGCCGCGCTCGAGGACGCCGGACGGGACCGAGGGGTCACCGATCGCGCCGAGCAGGATGGCGTCGTGCTGCTTGAGTGCCGCGACATCGGCGTCGGTGAGGGTCTCACCGGTCGCGTGGTAGCGCCTGGCGCCGAAGTCGTATTCCTTGGTCTCCAGCTTCACATCCTGCGGGAGGACTGCGCCGAGGACCTTGAGCCCCTGGGCCACGACCTCCTGGCCGATGCCGTCACCGGGGATCACTGCGAGATTGAGGATGCGAGAGCTAGCCGACATACGGGTACCCTACGTCGGCGTCCCATGGGATGACACTCGATGTCCACCATTCGGACATGCGGCCGTGGGTTCCGTCGGGCGCTCCGCCGTACGGGCTGCCGCGGGGTCGATTTCTGTTCACCCGCAGGTATGGCCCTCGTTGGTTGCCACTGGGAAGTTTTCTTCCCATGGACACACCGAACGTGGGCATTCCCGAGCAGCTGGCCCGCCGTCTGAGCATGCCGGAGCAGCACGAGTACCTCCGGGCCCGGTTCAGCAGGCGGCGCGCGCTGACCGGGACCGCGGCGAGCCTGGGCGGCCTGACCCTCCTGGGCGGCTCGGCCTCCTCTGCGTGCGCCACGCCTTCCGCCGCCGCGTCGCCCGCCGCTCCCGTCCGCTCGGCAGCCGTGCAGGTCGACGGCTCCCTCGTCGCACCCTTCGCCCGCCATCTCGCCTTCGGCGCCGACCCGAAGACGCAGATGCGGATCTCCTGGCAGGTGCCGTTCGCGGTACGCAAGCCGTTCGTACGGGTGGGCCTCAAGCCATGGGACCTCAGCCGGAAGATCGAGGCGGAGGTGCGCGCGCTGCACACCCCGAGCTTGTCGAAGAAGCTCCCGGCGGTCGAGCAGCACTATCTGCACGCCGCCCTGGACGGCCTGACCCCCGGGACGACGTACTACTACGGAGTCGGCCACGACGGTTTCGACCCGGCGTCCGCGGAGCGCATCGCGACGATCGGTTCCTTCCGCACGGCTCCGGCGAAGGCGGAGAAGTTCGTCTTCACGGCCTTCGGCGACCAGGGCGTCAGCTATGACGCGCTCGCCAACGACCAGCTGATCCTGGGCCAGAACCCCTCGTTCCATCTGCACGCGGGCGACATCTGCTACGCCGACAGCACCGGGCACGGCAAGGAGTCGGACACGTACGACGCGCGCGTGTGGGACCAGTTCCTCGCGCAGACGGAGTCGGTCGCGAAGTCGGTGCCGTGGATGGTGACGACCGGCAACCACGACATGGAGGCCTGGTACTCCCCCAACGGGTACGGCGGCCAGTCGGCCCGCTGGACCCTGCCGGACAACGGCCCGGACCCGCGGAACGCGCCGGGCGTCTACTCCTTCGTGTACGGGAACGTGGGCGTCGTCGCGCTCGACGCGAACGACGTCTCGTACGAGATCCCCGCGAACAAGGGCTACACGGACGGTAAGCAGACCGCGTGGCTGGCCAAGCGGCTCGGTGAGCTGCGCGCGCGCAAGGACATCGACTTCGTGGTGGTCTTCTTCCACCACTGCGCGTACTCGACGTCGACGCACGCCTCCGACGGCGGGGTGCGCGCCGCGTGGCTGCCGCTGTTCGCCGAGCACCAGGTGGACCTGGTGATCAACGGGCACAACCACGTGTACGAGCGCACGGACGCCATCAAGGACGGAGAGGTGGGCAAGCCGGTGCCGGTCGGCGCGTCGACCGATCCGACGCGCGACGGCATCGTGTACGTCACCGCGGGCGGCGCCGGCAAGGACCTCTACGGGTTCGGCCTCGGGGTCAAGGACAGCTACGAGGGCCATGTCCAGGACCGCGAGTCGATCGTGACGTTCCACTGGACGAAGTCACGCCTGCCGGACCCGGACACCGTGGAGTGGTCGCGGGTGCGGTACACCGGCTTCTCGTTCCTCGCGGTGGAGGCGGAGACCGGCGGGGCGGGCGTGACCCCGAGACTGAAGGTCTCCGCACTGGCCGAGAGCGGCAAGCGCATCGACTACTTCGAGATCAAGCGGGGCGCACAGCCGTAGGGACGCGGGCCCCTAACAGGACTCGTGCCCCGTCTCGCCGCCGTTGTCCCTGCGGTCGAGGGCTCGCTGCAGGGCGGCGGCGGCGTTCTTGCGGTCTGAATCGGACGGCGATGCGTGACGGACTCGGCGGCGGACGGGCGTCGCTGTGGCCATGAGAGATCGACTCCTTGAGATCACGGGGATTTCGAGGCGCCGGAAGAGGCGGGGAGCCTGGAGCGGCAGGGGTTGCCTGCCTTCTGCTCAGCTCACGACCGCCATTCGCTGGATCGAGCGAGACGTTCGGCTCTTACAAAGCTAAGCGAGGAGCCTGCTTCTGTCTCCACAATTACTCGGACTTCCTACTATCTGAGACGGGAGTCACGGAGACGGGTCGCTTCGCGCGGGGCCGGCCGGCGCTCCCCCTCGGTCAGAGAACGTCGCCGCCCCGCCAGTCGAAGAGGAGCGCGTGGGCCGGGTCGAGGACGGCGGTGGCGCGGCGCAGGTACGGCGCGCCCTCGTCGTCCGGCAGCCGCACCGGCCCGTCGGGACCGTACGCGGCGAAATCGCCCTGCCACTGTTTCCAGCCCCGCGCCCGGTAGAGCCCGGCCCCATCGGGCGACGCCGACAGCGCGCCCAGTTCGTAGGCCGCGTCGATCACCCGCTCCAGGGCCGCCATGACCTGCCCGCCCAGGCCGCTCCTGCGCGCATCGGCGCGGACGGCGACGCCCTCGACGTAGCCGGTGCGCAGCGAGCGGCCCGCGTGCGCGACCCGGCGCTGCACGACGGAGCCGTGCGCGACGAGGTCGCCGGCACTGTCGCGCACGAGGGCGTGCACGCCGCCGACGGCGTGGTCCCAGTCGTCGTCACTGAAGCCGCCGTCGAAGGCATCGTCCAACAGGGCGCGCACGGACCGGAGTTCGGCTCGGTTGAGGTCGGCGGTGTGTGCGGTGCTCAGCGTGGTCACCGTGACACCGTACTCACGCGCCATTTGAGTACGCGTGCCGATTTCACGCCGCGTGCGCGACGGCACAGTCGTACTCATGAACGGCCTCTACGCTCTCAAGCCCTGGTACGCGGACCGGCTCTCCGGCCTGCGCCGCGCGCTGGCCGCCCGGCAGGTCTCGCCCGACACCCTGACGGTGGCCGGTGTCGTGTGCGCCGTCGGCGCGGCGGCCGCGCTCGCCTGGCTGCCGGCGCCGCTGGCCGCGCTGCCGGTGGCGGTGCTGCTCGCGGCGCGGCTCGCCTTCGCGAACCTGGACGGCGCGCTCGCCCGCGACACCGGCCGCACGACGCGTCACGGCGCTCTCCTCAACGAGCTGGGGGACCGCGTGGCCGATCTGCTCGTCATCGCGGGTTTCCTGCCGCTGGCCCCGCTGTGGCTGGTGGCCGCGGCGGCCTTCGCGGCGACACTCCCTTCGTGGGTCTCCCTGGCGGGCGCGGCGGCGGGCGCTCCCCGGCGCAATGGCGGCCCGGTCGGCAAGACGGAGCGCTGCCTCCTCGCGGTCGTGGCCGCGGCCTCGGGCTGGGCGGTCCCTGTGCTCGCGGTCGTCGCGGCGGGGTCCGCGGTGACGGCGGTGGTGCGAGCGGTGTGGGTGTGGAGGGTGCTTGGCCGGGCTGAGCAGGCTGCGGCTACGGCGTCTGCCGCGGCGCCCGAGAAGGCTGAGCTCCCCGTGGCGGAGCCCACGGCCCCGGCCACCCGTCGCCGTCCGTCGCCCTCCCCCTCCCACGCCCCCACGCTCAACTCCCGCCCTCCGATGCCCGATCGCGGCCTCGATCCCGGCGAGGTGTCCGGCTCCATCACCCACACCCGCCCGCAGTCCCCCGCGGACCGCGGTACGCAGCTTCGGGGCACCCGATGAGCGCCGTGTTCGTCGCCGGTGAGGTGGCCGGGCGGGCCGTGCCGGTCGTGGCCGGGGTCCTCGGGGCCGGTGGTGTCGCCGTCGCCTCGCTGCCGTCCCGGGTACGGATGCGGGCCGAGCTGCGCAGGCGCTGGCGGACCTGGGCGCTGTCCGCGCCGCTGTTCATCGGCGCCTTCCTCGTGGGCCGCGCGGGCGCGTTCGTGCTCGCGGCCGGGCTCGGTGCGGTCGCCGTGGGCGAGTACGCGCGGATGACGGGCCTGCCCCGCGCCGAGCGGGCCGTACTGGTGGCCGCGGCAATTGCCGTGCCTGGCGCGGCACTTGCGGGGCCCGACCCCCGCACGACCGGGGCACTTCTCGTACTCGCCGTGCTCGCTGCGGTCTGCGCGGGCGACGCCGAACAGGGCTTCACGCGCGCGTCCCGCACGCTCTTCGGTCTCCTGTGGATCCCGGTGTCGCTGAGCGGCCTGGTGCTGCTCGGCGACACGGCGCTCGCGGTCGGGGTCGCGGTGGCGTTCGGTGACGTGGGCGCGTGGTGCGGCGGTACCGCGCTCGGCCGACGGGGGCCGCTCTCGCGCCGCCTCTCGCCGCTGTCCCCGAACAAGACATGGGCGGGCGTGGTGGGCGCCGCTGCCGCAACTGCCGCCGCACTCTCAGCAGTCGGCGCCTTCACGCCGGTCCTGTGGGCCGCCGTCCTGGCCGGCTGCGTCCTCGGCGATCTCGTCGAGTCGATGGTGAAGCGCGAGGCGGGCGTGAAGGACGCGGGCAGCTGGCTTCCGGGCTTCGGCGGGCTCCTCGACCGTATCGACTCGCTCCTCGTGGCCCTGCTCCTCGTGATGGTGGTGACCCTGTGACGACGACCGTGACCGCTCCGGCCCGTGTGCGCCCGGCCCGTGCGGCCGCCCGGCTGCGCCACGCCCTGTGGTGGCTCGTCCTCACGCTCACCGGCGGTGTGGAGCGCCGGGGCCGGCTCCCGCGCGGCGGCTGCGTCGTGGTCGCCAACCACAGTTCGCACGCCGACACCGCCGCGCTGCTCGCCGCGCTCGACGCGTCGCACGCGCCGGCGATCGGTGCGGCGGCCGACTACTGGTTCGCCTCGCCCTGGCGCAGCCGGATCTGCAGCCGCCTCGCCGCCGGGTTCCCGGTGCGGCGCTCGGGCGGGGGCATGGACGACCTGCTCGGCATGGCGGACACGCTGCGCGCGGGCCACGCCGTCGTCCTCTTCCCCGAGGGCACGCGCGCGCGTGCGGGTGAGCTGGGGTCGTTCCACCGGGGCGCGCTGGTCCTGGCGGAGCACGCGCGCGTGCCGGTGGTGCCGGTCGGTATCGCGGGCACGGACCGGCTCCTGCCCAAGCACGGCAGGCTGCGCCCGTCCCTGGTCCGGGTGCGGATCGGCGAACCGCTCCCGTACACGGCGACACCGGAGGAGGCCCGTAAGGCGGTCGCGGCGCTGCACGACCGCACGGTCGCCGAGCCGCTGCGGGACTCCCGCGCCCGCAAGGTCCTGGCCCGCGTGATCAGCGCGCGGCTCGGGCTGCTCCTGGCCTTCGCCTGGGCGTGCGCGGAGGCACTGAGCTGGCCGCTGATGCCGGAGCTGTTCCTCGCGGTGGCGTGCGTGGCGGTGCCGCGCCGGGCCCTGAAGCTGTCTGTCACGGCGCTCGCGGGCAGCCTCGCCGGCGGCCTGCTCGCGCTCCAACTGGCGTCCGCGGGCGTCTCGTTGCCCGCACCCCTGACGACGGACCGGATGCGGGCGGAGGTCCGTCACGAACTGTCCGTCGAGGGCGCGTCGGCGGTACGCCACCAGCCCTGGAACGGCATCCCGTTGAAGGTCTACGCGAAGGAGGCGGGCCGCGCGGACGTCCCCGTCACGCACTGGCTGTCCGAGTCGGCACGCGCGCGCGGCGCCCGCACACTCACGGTGGGGCTTGCGTTCGGCGCCTTCGGCTTCCTGGTGCACCGGCTCCGCAGGCTCTACGGGCTCTACCTGGGCCTGCTGTGCGGCGGCTTCGCGGCCGGTCTCTCGCTCATCGTGGCGGGCTGGAGCTGACGCGGGCCGTCACAGAGGGGCGCGGGCCTTCGGACCGGGCGATCCTCACCGCGTCCCCGACCCCGTTCACGTACCTTCGAGATCATGAATTTACCTCCCTCCCGCAGGACCCTCCTCGGCGCCGCGGCCCTGGCGCCCGTCCTTCTCTCCGTGCCCGGCACCACGAGCGCGGCGCCCTCCTCCGGCACCGGCGGTGACGCCCGGCGCCGGCTGCGCGAGCTGGAGGCGGGCTACCCCGGCCGCATCGGGGTGCACGCCCTGCACACCGGCACCGGCGCCGTCCTCGCCCACCGCGCGCACGAACGCTTCGCGATCGCCTCGACGTTCAAGGTCCTTGCCGCCTCGGCGATCCTGCACAGGGCGCGCGAGCAGGAGCCCGGACTGCTCGACGCACTGATCCGCTATGGACGCGACGACCTCGTGGCCGCCTCGCCCCGCACCGAAATGCACCTCGAAACCGGCATGACGGTACGGGAGTTGTGCGACGCCGCCATCACGTACAGCGACAACACCGCGGCCAATCTGCTGATGCGCCGGATCGGCGGCCCCGCCGGCGTCACCGCGTTCGCCCGCTCGCTCGGCGACTCCGTGACCCGGCTCGACCGGTGGGAGACCGACCTCAACACGAACATCCCCGGCGACCGGCGGGACACCACGACGCCCGCCGCCATGACCGCGGACCTGCGCGCGCTGGTCCTCGGTGACGCCCTCCACCCGCTCGACCGCGGCCAGTTGACACGGTGGCTGGTGGAGAACACCACCGGCGACAAGCGGATCCGCGCGGGGCTCCCCCCGGGCTGGCGGGTCGGGGACAAGACCGGGTCCCCTGCCTACGGCGGCGTCAACGACGTGGCCGTGGCCTGGCCGCCGGGCGGCGGGGCTCCCCTGGTCATCTCCGTGTACACGACCCGGCTCGACGCGGACACCCCGGGCGAGGACCGGATCGCCGCCGACATCACGCGCATCGCCGTGGACGCACTGATCTGACCCCGGACACGACACCGCCTCCGACCGGGGTGGGGCCCTGGTCGGAGGCGGGGTTCAGAGGGGCGTCGAAACGCCGGGTGGGCGTCAGCCCATGTGCGGGTAGCCGTACTCGGTCGGCGGGACCAGCGTCTCCTTGATGGCGCGGGTCAGGGTCCAGCGCTGCAGGTTCTGCGGGGCGCCGGCCTTGTCGTTGGTACCGGAGGCGCGGCCGCCGCCGAAGGGCTGCTGGCCGACGACGGCGCCGGTCGACTTGTCGTTGATGTAGAAGTTGCCCGCGGCGTAGCGGAGCTTGTCCATCGTGTGCGCGGCGGCGGCGCGGTCGTTCGAGATGACCGCACCCGTCAGGGCGTAGTCCGAGGCGGACTCCATCTGGTCCAGCATCTCGTCGTACTTGGCGTCGTCGTAGACGTGCACCGCGAGGATCGGGCCGAAGTACTCGGTCGTGAAGACCTCGTTCGCCGGGTCGCTGCACACGATGACGGTCGGGCGGACGAAGTAGCCGACCGAGTCGTCGTACTCGCCGCCGGCGATGACCGTGCAGGTCGGGTCCGACTTGGCGCGGTCGATGGCCGCCTTGTTCTTGGCGAAGGAGCGTTCGTCGATGACGGCACCGATGAAGTTCGTCAGGTCGGTGACGTCACCCATCTTGATGCCGTCGACCTCGGCCGCGAACTCCTCCTTGAAGCCGTCGTTCCAGATGGAGGCCGGAACGTAGGCGCGCGAGGACGCGGAGCACTTCTGGCCCTGGTACTCGAAGGAACCGCGGGTCAGGGCCGTCTTGAGGACGGCGCGGTCGGCGCTCGGGTGGGCGACGACGAAGTCCTTGCCACCGGTCTCACCGACGAGCCGCGGGTAGGTGCGGTACTTGTCGATGTTCGTGCCGACCGTCTTCCACAGGTGCTGGAAGGTCTTGGTCGAGCCGGTGAAGTGGATGCCGGCCAGGTCGCGGTGGTTCAGGGCGACCTCGGAGACCGCGATGCCGTCACCGGTGACGAGGTTGATGACGCCCTTGGGCAGACCGGCCTCCTCCAGGAGCTGCATGAGCAGCACGGCGGCGTGGGTCTGCGTCGGGGACGGCTTCCAGACCACCACGTTGCCCATGAGGGCGGGAGCGGTGGGGAGGTTGCCGGCGATGGCGGTGAAGTTGAACGGCGTGATCGCGTAGACGAAGCCCTCGAGCGGGCGGTGGTCCATACGGTTCCACACGCCGGTGGAGTTAGCCGGGGGCTGCTCGGCGAGGATGTTGCGGGCGTAGTGCACGTTGAAGCGCCAGAAGTCGACGAGCTCACAGGGCGTGTCGATCTCGGCCTGCTGCGCGGTCTTCGACTGGCCGAGCATCGTGGACGCGGCGAGCGTCTCGCGCCACGTCGTGGAGAGCAGCTCGGCGGCGCGCAGGATGATCGCGGCGCGGTCGTCGAAGGACATCGCGCGCCAGGCCGGGGCGGCGGCGAGCGCGGCGTCGATCGCGTCCTGCGCGTCCGCTTGCGTGGCGCCGCGGCCCGTACCGATGACGGCCTGGTGGTTGTGCGGCTGGACGACGGTGAACTCGTCGCCGCCACCGAGGCGCTTGACGCCGCCGATGGTCATCGACAGCTCGATCGGGTTCTCGGCCAGCTCCTTGAGCTTGACCTCGAGGCGCGCCCGCTCCGGGGAGCCGGGGGCGTAGCCGTGCACCGGCTCGTTGACGGGAGCGGGGACCTGGGTTACAGCGTCCATGAGTCTCTGAACTCCTTTGAGAGGGGTGGGGCTCAGCCCTTGGTGAGGATGGAGCGGGCGAAGAAGAGCAGGTTGGCGGGCTTCTCCGCGAGGCGGCGCATGAAGTAGCCGTACCAGTCGGTGCCGTACGCGGTGTAGACGCGCATCCGATGGCCCTCGGCGGCGAGACGGACGTGCTCGTCGCTGCGGATCCCGTACAGCATCTGGAACTCGTACTCGTCCAGCTTGCGCCCGGCGCGGCGGGCGAGCTCCTGGCTGATGGAGATGAGGCGCGGGTCGTGGGACCCGATCATCGGGTACCCGTCGCCCTCCATCAGAATCTTCAGGATGCGGACGTACGCCTTGTCGATCTCGGCCTTGTCCTGGTACGCGACGGAGGCGGGCTCCTTGTAGGCGCCCTTCACGATGCGTACGCGGCTGCCGGCGGCGGCGAGGCGGGTGGCGTCGTCCTCGGTGCGGAAGAGGTAGGCCTGGATGACGCATCCGGTCTGCGGGAAGTCCTTCCGCAGCTCCTCGTGGATGGCGAACATCGAGTCGAGGGTGGTGTGGTCCTCGGCGTCCAGGGTGACCGTGGTGCCGATCGCGGCGGCGGCCTCGACAACCGGGCGGACGTTGGCGAGGGCCAGCTCGTGGCCGCCGTCCAGCGCCTGGCCGAACATCGACAGCTTGACGGACATCTCGGCCTTGGTGCCGAGGCCCAGGTCCTCGAGGTGCGCGATCAGCTCGAGGTAGGCGTCGCGCGCGGCGGCGGCCTGCTCGGGGGTCGTGATGTCCTCGCCGACCACGTCGAGGGTGACCTCGAGGCCCTTGCCACAGGCGTCCACGACGATCGGCACGACGTCGTCGACGCTCTCACCGGCGATGAACCGGTCGACGACCTGCTTCGTGCCGGGGGCTGCCGAGATGAAACGGCGCATCTTGTCGCTGCGCGACGCGGCGAGAATCACGGGACCCAGCACGGGCCACCTCCACGGGGAGAGTACGAACGAGTGGCCGTATCGGCGTAAACGAACTGAATCGCAACAGACCGGTACGGCACGGAGAACCACCGTGAAATCTAAGGATCCCTCCGAGCGTGTGCCATCGACAGCTGTCACGCATCTGTGGCCACCACCTCAGACATTTGTCTGAAGAGTGCGGTGGGGTGCGCGAGAATGGCGGGGTGAAGGGCGACTACCAGGAACTGGTCGACGAGATCTCCGCGCTGCTCAGCGCCCCCGCGACGCTGGAGAACCGGGATTTCGGGCTGATCGCGTTCGGCGCGCAAGACAGCGACAGCGAATTCGACGAATCGACGCTGGACCCCGTACGCACCCGCTCGATCCTGACCCGCCGCTCCACCGCGGCGGTGCGTACCTGGTTCGAGGGCTTCGGCATCGCCCGCGCCACCGGCCCCGTCCGCATCCCGCCGACCCCGGAGGCCGGGGTCTACCGGGGCCGCATCTGCCTTCCCGTACGCCATCGGGGTGTCGTCCTCGGCTATGTGTGGCTGATCGACGACGATCCGGGGCCGACCGAGCAGCAGCTGACCGCCGCGATGGAGGTGGCGGGCCGCATCGGCGCGCTGCTCGCGGACGAGGCGCAGGCGGGCGCCGACCTGACCCGTGAGTTCCGTGAGGTCCTCACAGCCGAGCGCGGCTGGCAGCGGGACATGGCGGTGGCGGCCCTGCGCACGGCGCTCGGGTCGCGCGCGGACGGGCTGCACGCGGTGGTGTGCGTCGCGCCGTGGCCGTCGGCAGACCCGGACGACGCGCCTTCTTTCCGTACGATCCCCGCGGCCGACGCCCTGTGCATGGTGCCGTGGGGTGCGGCCGGGCAGGCCCTGGCCCTCCTGGTGCGGCTGCGGTCGGCGGACGCGCTCGGGCCGGCCTCGGCGGCGGCGGCGAAGCTGCGGGAGCGCGCCGGCACGGCGGTCGTCGCGGCGGGGTTCGCGGGCGCGCGGCGTGAGCTGGGCGACCTGGGCGCCGCCTGGCAGGAGGCGACGGCCGCGGCGCGCGCGGCACTCGCCGAGCCGCGTCTCGGCCCGGACGCGCACTGGGCGGCGATCGGCCCGTACCGACTGCTCACCGCGCTGCCCCCGGACACGGCGCACGACCCCGTCCTCGCCCCGCTCCTGCTGCCCGCGAACCGCCAACTGGCCCGCACCACCGAGGTGTTCCTCGACTGTGCGGGCCAGGCCGGCCGCACGGCGGCGGAGCTGGGCATCCACCGCCAGACCCTCTACTACCGCCTGTCCCGCGTGGAGCAGCTCACCGGCCTCGACCTGGACGACGGCGAGGACCGGCTGCTGTTGCACATGGGGCTGAAGGCGTCACGCCTGTGACGCGCGCACCGCGTCCAGCAACAGCCGCAAGCCCTCGGTGAGTTCGTCGGCACTGGGCGAGTAGTCCGCGTCGAAGGTGTGCTGGGCGACGAGCCCGAGGACCAGCACCGAGAAGAGTTTCCCGAGTGTCTGCACGCTCGGATCGTCGACCGGCGGCTCCTCCCCCATGACCATGCCGATGAATCCGCGCCCCGCCTCGTGCTGAGCTTGCGCCAGCTGCTCGCGCACGACCGGCATCTTGTCGCCCATCGTCACGAGCTCGATGCTCAGGTGCCAGATCGCCCCGGGCTTTCCGAGGCTGTCGGTGATCCCGGCCATCACGGCCCGGAACCGCTCCAACGAGCCGGGCGCACCCGGCAGTTCGCCCACCGCGCTCCAGTCGTCCGAGGCCCCTTCGGCCAGCGCCACGTACGCCTGCGCGAGCAGCGCGTCCTTCGAGCCGTAGTGGTAGCCGATCGAGGCCAGGTTGGTCCCCGACTCCTTGACGATGTCGCGCGCCGTCGTGCGCACGAACCCCTTCTCCAGAAGGCAGCGCTTGGCGCCTTCGAGCAGATCCTCGCGATGTCCCATGGCGCCACCGTACCCCTGATTCATACAGCCGTCCCATACGGTCGTTCTATACGTGCGTACTAGACAAGTGTTTAAGACGCCCGTACAGTCCTCCTCATGACGAACTCACCGAGCACCAACTCCCGTGCGGGGCGCCGCGAATGGACGGCACTCGCGGTCCTGATGCTTCCGCTGCTCCTCGTCTCGATGGACGTCTCCGTCCTCTATTTCGCGATCCCCTCCATCAGCGCGGACCTCGAGCCGACCGGCACCCAGCAGCTGTGGATCTTCGACATCTACGCGTTCGTGCTCGCCGGCCTGCTGATGACGATGGGCTCCCTCGGCGACCGCATCGGCCGCCGCAAGCTCCTGATGATCGGCGCCACCGCCTTCGGCGCCGCCTCCGTCTGCGCGGCCTACGCGAACAGCGCGGAGATGCTCATCGCGGCCCGCGCGCTCCTCGGCATCGGCGGCGCGACCCTGATGCCCACGACGATGGCGCTGGTCCGCAACATGTTCCGCGACGACAAGCAGCGCGCGACGGCCATCGGCATCTGGTCCGGCGTCATGACCGGCGGCATCGCGCTCGGCTCGGTGATGAGCGGCATCCTCGTCGAACACTTCTGGTGGGGCTCGGTCTTCCTCGTCAACCTGCCCGCGATGGCCCTGCTCCTGCTGCTCGCCCCGGTCCTGCTCCCCGAGTTCAAGGACCCGGAGCCGGGCCGCTTCGACTTCCTGAGCGTCCCGCTGTCGATGGCCGCGGTGCTCCCCCTCGTCTACGGCATCAAGGAGATCCCCTCCGAGGGCTTCGAGCCGCTCTACGTCACCTCGATCGTGGTGGGCCTCGTCTTCGCCGCCCTGTTCGTACGCCGCCAGCGCACCGTCGAGTCACCGATGATCTCGCCGGCCCTCTTCCGGGGCCGCGGCTTCGGCCCTGCTGTCACCCTCAACCTCATCTCGGCCTTCGCGATGATGGGTTCGGCGTACTTCACCACGCAGTACCTCCAGGCCGTTCTCGGCAAGAGCGCGCTCGAAGCGGCGCTGTGGGCGCTCGCGCCGACCGTCTTCATCGGCTTCGCCGCCCCCATCGCGACGGTCCTCGTGCAGCGGGGCGTGCACCGCGGGTCCGTCGTCACCGTCGGCTTCCTGACCAGCGCCTGCGGCTACGGCCTCCTGACGCTGACCGGCACGGACTCCCTGTGGACCGCCCTGGCCGGCGCGGGTGTACTCGCCTCCGGCGCGGTGATCGTGGGCTCCCAGCTCACGGACCTGGCGCTCGGCGCGGCCCCGGCGGAGAAGGCGGGCGCGGCGTCGTCCCTCCTCGAGACGGGCCAGGAGTTCGGCGGCGCCCTCGGCATGGCCGTCCTGGGCTCGATCGGTACGGCGGTCTACCGCCACGAGATCGGCGACGCGCCGGCCGAGGCGAAGGAGACACTGGGCGGAGCGCTCGCGGTGGCGCAGCACCTGCCGGGCCGGGCGGGCGACGCGCTCCTCGCATCGGCCCGGGAAGCGTTCACGAGCGGCATGCACATCGCCGCGGTGGCGGGCGGGGTGGTCCTGCTGGGGGCGGCGGTACTGGCCCTGCGCGGCCTTCGCGGGGTGGCCGCGCCGCAGCAGGAAGACCAGCGGGAGCCGGAGCCGGCGGAGGCAACGGCCTGACCCCGATGTCCGCGACAAAAGAAACGCCGGACGGGCTGAGATTCAGCCCGTCCGGCGTTCGAGGACATTCGGGAAGGTACGGATCGGGGGAGAAAAAAGAAGGGCCCGAGCCCCCACACGGGTGACTCGGGCCCAACCACGTACCAAGAACTAGTCGGTCAGGTTCACCGAGCGCGCGGACGTCGCGCCGATCTCGTCACCCAGCTCGCTGAGCACCCCGGCGGGAACCGTGTCGTCGACGGTCAGGACGGCCAGCGCCTCGCCGCCCAGGTCCGCACGGGCGACCTGCATACCGGCGATGTTGATGCCCGCCTCGCCGAGCACGCGGCCCACGGTGCCGACGACACCGGGACGGTCCTCGTAGCGCAGGACGACCATGTGGTCGGCCAGGGCGAGGTCCACGTCGTACTCGCCGACGGCGACGATCTTCTGGAGGTGCTTGGGGCCGGCCAGCGTGCCGGAGACCGAGATCTCCTCGCCGCCGGTCAGCGTGCCGCGCACGGTGACGACGTTGCGGTGGTCCGGGGACTCGGAGCTCGTGGTGAGGCGGACCTCGACGCCGCGCTCCTGTGCGAACAGCGGAGCGTTCACGTACGACACCGTCTCGTCGACGACGTCCTCGAACACGCCCTTCAGAGCGGAGAGTTCGAGCACCTTCACGTCGTGCTGCGTGATCTCGCCGTAGACCTCGACGTCGAGGCGGGCCGCGACCTCGCCCGCGAGCGCGGTGAAGATCCGGCCGAGCTTCTCGGCGAGCGGCAGGCCCGGCTTGACGTCCTCGGCGATGACGCCGCCCTGGACGTTCACCGCGTCCGGGACGAGCTCACCGGCGAGCGCGAGCCGCACGGAGCGGGCGACGGCGATACCGGCCTTCTCCTGCGCCTCGTCCGTGGAGGCACCGAGGTGCGGGGTGGCCACGACCTGGTCGAACTCGAACAGCGGGGAGTCCGTGCAGGGCTCCTTCGCGTACACGTCGAGGCCGGCGCCGGCGACGCGGCCCTCCTTGAGCGCCGAGTACAGCGCCGCCTCGTCGACGATCCCGCCGCGCGCGGCGTTGACGATGCGGACGGTCGGCTTGACCTTGCGCAGCGCGTCGTCGCCGATGAGGCCGACCGTCTCGGGGGTCTTGGGGAGGTGCACGGTGATGAAGTCGGAGACCTCGAGCAGCTCGTCGAGGGTGAGGACCTTGACGCCCATCTGGGCGGCGCGCGCGGGCTGCACGTACGGGTCGTACGCGACGACCTTCATGCCGAAGGCCGACATGCGCTGCGCGACGAGCGCGCCGATGCGGCCGAGGCCGACGACGCCGAGGGTCTTCTCGGCGAGCTCGACGCCCGTGTACTTGGAGCGCTTCCACTCGCCGGCCTTGAGGGCCTGGCTGCCCTGCGGGATGTTGCGCGCCGTGGCGATGAGCAGGCCGCAGGCGAGCTCGGCGGCGGTCACGATGTTGGAGGTCGGGGCGTTGACGACCATCACGCCGGCCTTGGTGGCGGCGGAGACGTCGACGTTGTCGAGGCCGACGCCGGCTCGTGCGACGACCTTCAGCTTCTTTGCGGCGGCGATCGCCTCGGCGTCGACCTTGGTGGCCGAGCGGATCAGGATCGCGTCGACATCGGCGATGGCCGGGAGCAGCTCGGCCCGGTCTCCGCCGTTGCACTGGCGGATCTCGAAGTCAGGGCCAAGAGCGTCGACGGTCGCGGGAGACAGCTCTTCCGCGATGAGTACGACAGGTTTGCCGGTTGCAGCAGTGCTCACGTGAGTCCTCACAAGTCCCATTGCGGACGGCCGTCCCGACGGCCGCAGGCGGTGGAGGGGTGTCAGCGGCGCCGGGGAAGTGCGGGTGCGTTCCCGCGTCGTTCGCAGACGCCGGGGCATGAATGCACTTCTTCGATGTCGCTGTGCCGCGTGGTAGACGCACGACGCTGTGGGCCCGACGCGAATGTGTTCTGCAGTCTAGTGGCGCTTCGGAGGTGGTCTTGCGCCTCCACGGAAGGATCACCCGTCCGTGGCTGGACACGGTGGACAACCAAGTTGACACGGGCCGTCCACCTCGACGAGGGGGCCGGGGCGTTCGCCCCGGCCCCCTCGTCGCAAGGCTTACGCCTCGTCGTTGTCCACCCAGCTCATGAGCTTGCGGAGCTCCTTGCCGGTGGTCTCCAGGAGGTGGTTCTCGTCCTGGGTCTTGTACTCGTTGTACTTCTTCAGGCCCGAGTGGTACTCGTCCATCCAGTTCTTGGCGAACGTGCCGTCCTGGATCTCGGCGAGGACCTTCTTCATCTCGGCCTTGGTGGCGTCCGTGATGATGCGCGGGCCGGTGACGTAGTCGCCCCACTCGGCGGTCTCGGAGATCGACCAGCGCATCTTCTCCAGGCCGCCCTCGTACATGAGGTCGACGATGAGCTTCAGCTCGTGGAGGCACTCGAAGTACGCGATCTCCGGCTGGTAGCCGGCCTCGGTCAGCGTCTCGAAGCCCGCCTTGACCAGCGCGGCGGTGCCACCGCAGAGAACGGCCTGCTCACCGAACAGGTCGGTCTCGGTCTCCTCGGTGAAGGTCGTCTTGATGACGCCGGCGCGGGTGCCGCCGATGCCCTTCGCGTAGGAGAGGGCCAGCTCGAAGCCGTTGCCCGTGGCGTCCTGCTCGACGGCCGCGATGCACGGAACGCCGCGGCCCTCTTCGTACTGACGGCGCACCAGGTGACCCGGGCCCTTGGGCGCGACCATCGCCACGTCCACGTTGGCCGGGGGCTTGATGAAGCCGTAGCGGATGTTGAGGCCGTGGCCGAAGAACAGCGCGTCGCC
Organism: Streptomyces sp. CB01635; assembly: GCF_002803065.1. Classification (GTDB taxonomy): domain Bacteria; phylum Actinomycetota; class Actinomycetes; order Streptomycetales; family Streptomycetaceae; genus Streptomyces. The sequence continues at coordinate 13,787 of NZ_NNBL01000007.1, read as the reverse complement.
GTCCTTCAGGTTGTCCTTGATGGACTCCTCGTAGACCTGGGCCTGGAGCGGGTCCGGGACCAGGATCATGATGACGTCGGCCTCGGCGGCGGCCTCGGACGGCGTCACGACGCGCAGGCCCTGCTCCTCGGCCTTGGCCTTGGACTTGGAGCCCTCGTGCAGACCGACGCGGACGTCGACACCGGAGTCACGGAGCGACAGCGCGTGGGCGTGGCCCTGGCTGCCGTAACCGATCACCGCGACCTTGCGGCCCTGGATGATGGACAGGTCGGCATCGTCGTCGTAGAACAGCTCGGCCACTGGATTTTCTCCTTGGTGTGCAGGTGTTGCGTCCCACCGTACGGCGGGATTGCGGAGGGAAGTTTTCGGGTCTCGGTATACGAGAGGGCGCTCGAAAGCACCTGGGGGGCTCAGGCCGTGCGGTCGAGCGCCCGCAGGCTCCGGTCGGTGATGGAGCGCGAGCCGCGGCCGACCGCGATGGTGCCCGACTGGACGAGCTCCTTGATGCCGAAGGGTTCCAGCATCTTGAGCATGGCTTCCAGCTTGTCGCTGGAGCCGGTGGCCTCGATGGTGACGGCCTCCGGGGAGACGTCCACGGTCTTGGCGCGGAACAGCTGGACGATCTCGACGATCTGCGAGCGCGTCTCGTTGTCGGCGCGGACCTTGGCGAGGACGAGCTCACGCTGGACGGCGTGGCCCTGCTCCAGTTCGACGATCTTCAGGACGTTGACCAGCTTGTTGAGCTGCTTCGTGACCTGTTCGAGCGGCAGGTCCTCGACATTCACCACGATGGTGATGCGGGAGATGTCGGGGTGCTCGGTGACGCCGACCGCCAGGGAGTCGATGTTGAACCCGCGGCGGGAGAACAGTGCGGTGATCCGGGCGAGGACACCTGGCTTGTTCTCGACCAGGACGGAGAGCGTGTGCTTGGACATGGCTCTTGGTCTCTCTTTCGCTCTCGGTCTCAGTCGTCTTCGTTGTCGCCGAAGTCGGGGCGGACCCCGCGGGCGGCCATGACTTCGTCGTTGGAGGTGCCTGCGGCGACCATCGGCCACACCATGGCGTCCTCGTGGACGATGAAGTCCACGACGACGGGGCGGTCGTTGATGGAGTTGGCCTCTGCGATGACCTTGTCCAGGTCCTCGGGGCGCTCACACCGGATGGCGTAACAGCCCATGGCCTCCGACAGCTTGACGAAGTCGGGGACGCGGGTGCCCTTGTTGTCCTTGACGTCGTCGGGGCCGCTGTGGAGCACGGTGTTGGAGTAGCGCTGGTTGTAGAACAGCGTCTGCCACTGGCGGACCATGCCGAGGGCGCCGTTGTTGATGATGGCGACCTTGATCGGGATGTTGTTGAGCGCGCAGGTGGTCAGTTCCTGATTGGTCATCTGGAAGCAGCCGTCGCCGTCGATCGCCCAGACGGCCCGGTCCGGCATGCCGGCCTTCGCGCCCATCGCGGCGGGAACCGAATAGCCCATCGTTCCGGCGCCGCCGGAATTGAGCCAAGTGGCGGGCTTCTCGTACTGGATGAAGTGCGCGGCCCACATCTGGTGCTGGCCGACGCCCGCGGCGAAGATCGTGCCCTCGGGCGCGAGCTGGCCGATCCGCTCGATGACGTTCTGCGGCGAGAGCGAACCGTCCTCGGGCTGGTCGTAGCCCAGCGGGTAGGTGTCGCGCCAGCGGCTGAGGTCCTTCCACCAGGCGCTGTAGTCACCCTTGTGGCCCTCGCTGTGCTCCTTCTGCACGGCCTGGACCAGATCGGCGATGACCTCGCGGGCGTCACCGACGATCGGCACGTCGGCGACGCGGTTCTTGCCGATCTCGGCCGGGTCGATGTCGGCGTGGACGATCTTCGCGAACGGGGCGAAGCTGTCCAGCTTGCCGGTGACGCGGTCGTCGAAGCGGGCTCCGAGGGCGACGATCAGGTCGGCCTTCTGCAGCGCGGTGACGGCGGTGACCGCACCGTGCATGCCCGGCATTCCCACGTGCAGCGGGTGGCTGTCGGGGAATGCGCCGAGCGCCATCAGGGTGGTGGTGACGGGCGCTCCGGTGAGCTCGGCGAGGACCTTCAGCTCGGCCGTGGCGTGCGCCTTGAGCACACCGCCGCCGACGTAGAGGACCGGCCGCTTCGCGGCGGAGATCAGCTTCGCGGCCTCGCGGATCTGCTTGGCGTGCGGCTTGGTCACCGGGCGGTAGCCGGGCAGGTCCTGCTGCGGCGGCCAGGAGAACGTCGTCTGCGCCTGCAGCACGTCCTTCGGGATGTCCACGAGGACCGGGCCGGGACGACCGGTCGAGGCAATGTGGAATGCCTCGGCGATCGCCTTCGGGATGTCCTCGGCCCTGGTGACCAGGAAGCTGTGCTTCGTGATCGGCATCGTGATGCCGACGATGTCCGCCTCCTGGAAGGCATCCGTGCCGATGGCCTTGGTCACGACCTGACCGGTGATCGCGATCAGCGGGACGGAGTCCATCATGGCGTCCGCGATCGGCGTCACCAGGTTCGTCGCACCCGGACCGCTCGTCGCCATGCAGACGCCGACCTTGCCGGTGGCCTGCGCGTAGCCGGTGGCCGCGTGCCCCGCGCCCTGCTCGTGCCTCACGAGAACGTGCCGCACCCGGGTCGAGTCCATCATCGGGTCGTACGCGGGAAGGATCGTGCCGCCGGGAATGCCGAATACGGTGTCGACCCCGACCTCCTCGAGCGAACGGATGAGGGACTTCGCACCCGTGACGTGCTCGACGGGGGCGGACTGCTGTCCTCGGGGCCGCGGCTGCGGATGGTGGGCCCCGGTGGCCTGCTCGGTCATCGGCATTCTCTTCTCGATGCTGAGGGTTTTTGCGAGGTTTGTGCGGTGTTCGGTTACTGGACTACACGCGCTTGTGCAACAAAAAACCCCTCGTGCCGTGAGGCAAGCGAGGGGAGCGCGCCGGTGCGGTTGCTGGGATCCGGTGTTCGGACCGGTGGGCCCCAGCTTCAGCCGACGCGCTTTCCAAGTACGAGAATTCGGGTGCGCATGGCATTGACCCTCTCTCCGGCGCACTATGCGTGTCAAGTAGGTGGGACGGGGGTCTCATTATGTGAACGGAGCAGGGTCGTCCGGGCGGACGGCAACGGTGCGCCCGCGAACACCGGCTCGGCCGGACCGCTCGGCACCGGGTAGTTCCCCGAGGCCAGCGCACGGCGCAGCCGGTACTCGTCGAGCGGCCCGGAGAAGGCCATCCCCTGTCCATGTGTGCATCCCATGGCGCGCAGTGCGACGACCTGCTCGGGCAGGTCGACGCCGTCGGCCACGGAACTCAGGCCGAGATCGCCTGCGATGCGCAGCAGACCACTGGTGATCTTGTGCAAACGGGCGGACTCCACCACCCCTTCCACGAGGCTGCGGTCGAGTTTCAGCACATCGACAGGGAGCCTGCGCAGCGCCGTGATGGCCGCGTATCCGCTGCCGAAGCCGTCGAGGGCGATCCGGACACCGAGTCGGCGCAGCGTGGTGAGACGGCGTTCCAGCTCGTCCAGGGGCACCCTGGGGTCGCTGTCGGCCAGCTCGATGACCAGCGCACCCGAGGGCAGCCCGTGCCGGGTCAGGAGCGCCTCGATGGAGCCGAGAGGCAGCGACCGGTCGAGGAGCCTGCGGGCGCCGATCCGGACGGCCACGGGTACGGCATGGCCTCGGCGCCCGCGCTCGGCGGCCTGCTCGACGGCCTCCTCCAGCATCCAGCGGCCGAGCTCGGCGGTGCGCTCGCCCTCCTCGGCGGTGCGCAGGAACTCGGCGGGCGTGAACAGGATGCCCTGGGTCGAGCGCCAGCGGGCCTGCGCGGCGACCGACGTGATCCGGCCCGTGTCGAGGGAGACCACCGGCTGGTGCAGCAGGGCGAACTCGCCCTCGTGCAGGGCGGTGCGCAGCCGCGTGGCGAGTTCCGCCTTGCGCACGACGTCGGCCTGCATCTGGGGCGCGTACAGCTCCACCCGGCCCTTTCCTGCGGCCTTCGCCCGGTACATCGCCAGGTCCGCGTTGCGCAGCAACTCGCCTGCGGAAACGTCGGGTTCGGCGAAGGCGACACCGATGGAGGCGGCCACCCGGACATCGTTGCCGTCGATGGTGTACGGCTGCGAGAGGGTGACCCTGAGGCGGTCCGCGAGCTCGTAGATGTGCTGCTCACGTGCTGTGTCGTCGCGGCTTCCGTCGCCGACGATCAGCGCCGCGAACTCGTCACCTCCCAGGCGGGCGGCGGTGTCTCCCGAGCGCACGGATTCGGCCAGCCGCCGGGCCGCCTGGACGAGGAGTTCGTCGCCCGCCTGGTGGCCGATGGTGTCGTTGACCTGCTTGAAGCCGTCGAGGTCGATGAAGAGGACGGCCGTGCCGCGGTCGGTGGCGCGGCGGCCTCCCAGCGCGCGGCCGACCCGCTTGGTGAACAGGGCGCGGTTGGGCAGGTCGGTGAGCGGGTCGTGCTCGGCGTTGTGCTGCAACTGCGCCTGCAGACGCACCCGTTCGGTGACGTCCCGACTGTTGAGGATGAGGCCGCCGTGGTGGCGGTTCACCGTCGACTCCACGTTCAGCCAGGCTCCGGCGCCGGAGTGGAAGCGGCACTCGATTCGGGTCGTGGGCTCCTCGATCTGGCTCGCCGCGAGGAAGCGGCGCAGTTCGTGGACCACGCGCCCGAGGTCCTCGGGATGGATGATCGAGGCGAGCTCGGACCCGACGAGTTCCTCGGCGTCGCGCCCGTAGACCCCGGCGGCGGCCGGGCTGACGTATCTGAGGATGCCGTTCGGAGCGGCGATCATGATGACGTCGCTGGAGCCCTGCACCAGGGAGCGGAAGTGGTTCTCCTTCTGCGCCAGCTCCTGGGTGAGGGTGATGTTGTCGAGGAGCATGATGCCCTGGCGCACGACGAGGGCCAGGACGACGGTGCATGCCGTGAAGAGGACCACGCGGTCCACACTGTGGCCGTTCAGGACGTTGTAGAGAATCCCCAACGTGCAGACGGCGGCGGCCAGATAGGGCGTGAGCGCCGCGAGCGATCCGGAGATGGGGCGGGTGACCGGGTACCGCGCGAACGCGGGTCCTCCGTCGCGCTCCCCGCGCCGCGGCCCCACCCAGGGCGCGTACGCGAGCAGCAGCGACCCGGCGAACCAGCCGGCGTCGAGGATCTCCCCCGAGTGGTAACTCGCGTGCAGCAGGGGCGAGGTGAACAGGGCGTCGCACATCACGGTCAGGGCGAGCGCGCCGATCGCGGTGTTCACCGCCGAGCGGTTGCCGGGCGAACGGCGGAAGTGCAGGGCGAGCACCATGCTGACCAGCACGATGTCGAGGAGCGGGTACGCGAGGGAGAGCGCGGTACGGGTGACGCTCTGCCCCTCGAACCGCGCGGTGTGCGCGAGGGCGAGGCTCCAGGACAGCGTGATCAGCGAGCCGGCGATGAGCCAGGAGTCGAGCGCGAGACAGACCCAACCGGCCTTGGTGAAGGGCCGCTTGGCGAGGACGAGCAGTCCGACGACGGCGGGCGGTGCGAAGCACAGGAAGAAGAGGTCGGCGAGGCTCGGGGTCGGCACCGGGCGCTGGAGGACGACCTCGTACCAGCCCCACACCCCGTTTCCCAGGGACGCCATGGCGGAGGAGACCGCGAACAGGATCCAGGCAGGTCGAAAGCGGCTGCGCCGACTGCGCGCGTACGCGAAGTTCGACACGGCGGCGACCGCGGCGGCGGCGCTGAGTCCGAAGTCGCCCATGAACAGGGCGAGCCGGTCGGATCCCCAGCCGAGCACGGACCCCGTCGCGTACCCGGCGCACAGGAACGCGAGCACGAGCTGTGAGCCGAGGCCGGCCCCTCCGCCCTGGAACAGGCGGCGGCCTGCGATCACGGCCCCGGGGGCGCTCACGGGGACACTCCGGTCCGTGCCGCCCCCGTGTCCCGGTGTCCGCGCTCTGCTCGCTGAGGCCTCCGGCGTCCGCCGTTCCTGTGGCGCCCGCCCCTGCGGCTGCCGTGGCAGCTGGGCCGGCTCGTGCGGACCGGTGCGCGCGCGGGTCGTCGCCGGCGGCCCCGCCGCGTCGGATCGTTCGCCCATAGGCCGTGCATCGCCCGTCGCCCCCCTCGCAGTCCCGGTCGTCCGTGCCCGGCGCCGAACTCTCCACGGCGCTACCCCAGTCGGGACGATACACCAGAGTCGTCACTCAGGGACAGGGCCCCTCTACTCTCCGTGACGACCAGCGGCGATGCGCGCACGGGGCGCATCCGGCCGGGCGCGGAGCGTGTGCGCGGGCATGTGAAGTCGGGCCGGGAGGCGGCGGATGGGGCCTCTCCGGAGCCCGCCCTCAGTCCGTCGTCAGGACGACGTTCTCGAGCGGTTCTCCCGCCGCGAACCGGGTCAGCTGTGCGGCGAGCAGGCGCTTGGCCCGCGGCCAGAAGGCGGATGTGGAGCCGCCGACGTGCGGGCTGACGAGTACCCCCGGAGCGTGCCACAACGGGTGCCCCTGGGGCAGGGGTTCGGGATCGGTGACGTCGAGGGCTGCGGTGATCCGGCCGCTCTCCAGTTCGGCCAGGAGCGCCTCGGTGTCGACGACGGCCCCGCGCGCGACGTTCACGAGCAGGGCACCGTCCTTGAGTCGCGCCAGGAAGCCGGCGTCGGCGAGACCCCGCGTCGCCTCGTTGAGCGGCGTCGAAAGGATCACCACGTCCGCGTCGGGGAGCAGGGCGGGCAGTTCGGTGAGCGGGTGCACGGGGCCGCGCGCGGTCGTGCGGGCAGAGCGTGCGACGCGCACGACCCGCGCGCACTCGAAGGGAGCGAGCCGGTCCTCGATGGCGGAGCCGATCGACCCGTACCCGATGATCAGTACGATTTTGTCGGCGAGCGCCGGATAGAAGCCGGACCGCCACTCCTCGCTCTCCTGTCCCCGCACGAAGCCGGGGATGCCCCTCAGGGACGCCAGGATCAGGGCGAGGGTGAGCTCGGCGGTGCTCGCCTCGTGCACACCACGCGCGTTGCACAGCCGCACGCCCGACGGGAGCGACTTGAGGCCTCCCTGTACGTGGTCGATGCCGGCGGAGAGCGTCTGCACGGCCCGTACGGACGTCATCTCGACCATGGGCCGTACGCCGACGTCCGCGCCCTTCATGTAAGGGACCACGTAGAAGGCGCAGTCGGCCGGGTCGGCGGGGAAGTCGGGGCCGCCGTCCCAGAAGCGATAGTTGAGCCCCTCGGGAAGCCCGGGGACCTCGTCCTCACGGAACGGGAGCCATACGTCGGCGGATACCTCAGCACTCATGGTCAGGAGGCTAATGGGAGGTGGGCTGTGCGCGGCGGGCCGGGTCCCAGAGGTTAGTTTGGGTGCCTCTCGAACACGCAGGGGGAGGCTACTTCCAGGTGGAGCGCAGGACGATCGGGGCGGCAGCGCTCGAGGTGGGCGCGATCGGGCTCGGGTGCATGCCGATGAGCTGGGCCTATACCGGCTCGCGGCAGCGGGGGGACGAGTCCGTACGCACCGTGCATGCCGCGCTGGACCGGGGGTCGACCCTGCTGGACACGGCGGACATGTACGGGCCGTTCACGAACGAGTTGCTGCTCGGACGGGTCCTGAAGGAGCGCCGCGGCGACGCCTTCGTATCGACCAAGTGCGGGCTGCTCGTCGGTGAGCAGCACATCGTCGCCAACGGCCGGCCCGGGTATGTGAAGCGGGCCTGCGACGCGTCGCTGCGGCGGCTCCAGACGGACACGATCGATCTGTACCAGTTGCACCGCGCCGACCCCGAGGTGCCCGTCGAGGAGACGTGGGGCGCCATGGCGGAGCTCGTGGGCGCGGGAAAGGTGCGGGCGCTCGGGCTGTGCGCGGTGGGGGCGCGGGCGACGCGGCGGGGCAGGGCCGGGCTGCATGCGGGAACGATCCGGCAGCTGGAGCGGGTGCAGCAGGTGTTCCCGGTCAGCGCGGTGGAGGCCGAGCTCTCGGTGTGGTCGCCGGAGGCCCTGGAGACACTGCTGCCGTGGTGCGAGACCCGGGGCGTGGGGTTCCTCGCCGCGATGCCTCTGGGCAACGGCTTCCTCACGGGCACGCTGACGCCCGGGCAGGGGTTCGAACCGGACGACCTGCGGGCCCGGCATCCCCGGTTCACCGCGGAGATGATGGCGGCCAACCAGCCGATCGTGGCGGGCCTGCGCCGGATCGCCGCGCGGCACGGGGAAGCGGTGACTCCGGCGCAGGTGGCGCTGGCGTGGGTGCTGGGGCGCGGGCGGCACGTGGTGCCGGTTCCGGGTGCCAAGCGGGAGCGCTGGGCGGCGCAGAACGCGGAGGCTGCGGAGCTGAAGCTCACTGACCGTGATTTGGCGGAGATCAGGGAGCTGCCGCGGGCTCGGGGGTCTTGGGACTGAGGCTCGGGGTGCTTGTTCTTTTGGGGCTGTGCGATCGGCGGGCGGGAGCGGGTTGGTCCGAACGCGTCGGAGTTGATCGGGAACCTGCGGGGTGGCTGCGGTGTATGAACAGTAGAACCGCAGCGCAGAACAGCAGCCCAGTCCGCAGCGTCGAGGGGATCCGATCGTGCAACGTCCAGGTGTGCAGCCCGTGTTGGCCGTGTTGGCCTGCGCCTCGATCCTTTTCACGGCGGGGTGTTCCTCGGGTGACGACGCCTCGTCGGACACCCGGCACAGCGCCTCCCCCGGCTCGTCCGAACCGGGCACGTCCGCTTCCGGGGGCGCGGGGGGCGGCAACGCTCCGGCGGAGGGCTCGGTGAAGGTGGTGCGCACGGTCGCCGAGGGCCTGAATTCCCCCTGGGGCCTGGCCCCGCTGCCGGGCGGCGGTGGCCTGCTGGTGTCCTCGCGGGACGAGGCGACGATCACGCGGGTCGATACGCAGACCGGCAAGAAGACCGAGGCCGGCACCGTGCCCGGGGTGGTCCCGGGCGGCGAGGGCGGACTGCTCGGCCTGGCCCTCTCCCCGTCGTTCACCTCCGACCACTGGCTCTACGCGTACTTCACCGCGAAGTCCGACAACCGCATCGTGCGGATGAGGTACGACGCGAAGAAGCCGCCCGGCGATCAACTGGGCGCGCCCGAGACGGTGTTCACGGGCATCCCGAAGGGCTCGAACCACAACGGCGGGCGCATCGCGTTCGGCCCGGACAAGCTGCTCTACGTGGGCACGGGCGAGACTTACGTGAAGAAGTACGCCCAGGACAGGAAGTCCCCGGGCGGCAAGATCCTCCGGATGACCCCGGACGGCAAACCGGCGCCGGGAAACCCCTTCGGTGACTCCGTGGTCTATACGTACGGTCACCGCAACGTGCAGGGGCTCGCCTGGGACAAGGACAAGCGGCTGTGGGCGTCGGAGTTCGGCCAGGACACGTGGGACGAGCTCAACCTGATCGTGCCGGGTGACAACTACGGCTGGCCCGATGTGGAGGGCAAGAGCGGCAGTTCCGGGTTCCACGATCCGGTGGCCGTGTGGCACACGTCCGAGGCTTCTCCGAGCGGCATCGCCTACGCGGAGGGCTCGGTCTGGATGGCGGGCCTGAGAGGCGAGCGGCTGTGGCGGATCCCCCTCAAGGGGACGCAGGTGGCGGCCGAGCCACAGTCCTTCCTCATCGACGACGCGACCGAGCAGGGCAAGTACGGGAGGCTGCGGACGGTGGTCGCCGCGGGCGGGAACAAGCTGTGGCTGACGACGAGCAACACGGACTCGAGAGGTACGCCGCGGAAGGGCGACGACCGGATTCTGGAGCTGGAGGTGTCCTGAGGGGCGCCGGTCCCTGGCAGGGCGGGAGCGGTAGCGCTCAGGTCTCGTCGTCGGAGGGGTCGGTGGGGTCGGGGTCGTGCGCGGAGTCGTGACCCGGGTCACGACCGGGGTCGGTCGTTGGGGTCGCGCTCGCCTCGGGGGCCGACTCGGGCGGCTCCGTCGCCGCTGTCTCCGGTCCCTCCGTCGGGTCCGGTGGTGTCTGGTTGGGGACGCGGACCAGCACCTTGCCGGAGGTGAGGTCTATGGGGCCGCGGCCAGGGTCGCCGTCGTTGAGGTCGACGCGGGTCAGCTCCAGCCGCTTGCGCTCCTCGTTGGTGTGCTTGCGGCCGGGCGAGAACAGCTCCTCGAACATGTTGAACACGGCGCCTCCGGGTGGCCGAAACCTCATTCCAGCGTACGACAGCGCGAATTTTCACCCTGCGTGATCAGCCCGTCGGCGCGAACAGCCTCAGGCGGTGGGCCACCGCGGCTGCCTCACCGCGGCCGGCCACGCCGAGCTTGGCCAGGATGTTGGAGACATGAACACTCGCCGTCTTCGGGGAGATGAAGAGCTCCTCGGCGATCTGGCGGTTGCTGCGTCCGGCGGCGACGAGGCGCAGGACGTCGCGTTCGCGGCTGGTCAGGCCGAGTTCCTCGGCGGGATCGGCGGGCATCTGGGGGCGTGGTGCGGCGGGGTTCAAGGTGAGGCGGGCACGCTGCGCGAGCAGGGCGACCGATTCGGTGAGGGGGCGCGCTCCGAGGTGGTCGGCGACGGCTCCGGCGAGCCGCAGCAGTTCCGTGGCCCGCTCCCGCTCGTCGTCGAACGTGGCGGCGGCCGCGAGGAGGGATTCCGCGGCGCGGAAGCGGACGCGAGCGAGGTCGTAGGGGCGGTCGAGCGACTCGAAGGTGGTGAGGGGATGGGACCAGTCGTCAGGGGTGTCGCGGCCTTCGGCGCGCAGGAGTTCGGCGCGGAGCCACTGTTCGTGGGCGAGCCACACGGGCATGGGGGTGGCCAGGCGCTTGGCGGCCGTGCGGATGCGGTCGACGGCTGCGGCTCGGCCGGGCTCCGCGGCCGGCAGGCCGCGCGCGTCGGCCTCGGCGACGGCGGCCGAGACGAGGAGGGTCCAGGCATAGCGCTGGTTGCTCGGCGGGACGCCCTCGGCGACGACGCGGGCGAGTTCGGCGCGGGCGTCGAGGAGGCCCTGGGTGCCGCCGGCGGCCGCCGAGATGCCCACGGCGAGGGCGGACAGGGGCAGGGTGTACTGGGGCATCGTGTCGTGACTGCCGTAGTGGGCGCGGGCGGTGGCGAGCTGGGCGGCCGCCTCGGCGTGGTCGCCGCGGGCGAGAGCGACGGCCGCGAGGCGGGTGGCCGCCGTGCCGCGGGGCTTGGCGCTCAGCGCGGAGGACCGCAGTGCCGTGTCGACGGCGACTTCGGCCTCGGTCCAGCGGCCCAGGGAGGTGAGGGACTCGGCCATGTTGGTCAGGACCCAGCCCTCCGTGTCGAGGAGCCCGTACCGGCGGCACAGGTCCATGCCTGACTCGGCAACGGTCACGGACTCGAGGGAGCGGCCTGCGCCCTCCAGGACGGAGGCGAGATTGATGTGGACGCGGCCGACCTGCGGGACGAGGCCGATCTCGACGACCCGGTCGCGGACGGCGTACATCTCGGCGAAGCCGCGGTCGATCTCGCCCGCGTCGACGAGGAGGCCGCCGAGAGTGAGTCTGGCGTTCAGCTCGATGTCCTCGGCCTTGACCATGCGGGCGTATTCGACGGCCCGTTCGGCGGCGGCCAGGGTCTCCTCGCCGGGGTTGTGGAGCATGCCCCAGGAGGCGACGTTGGTGAGGACCTCGGCGTGCACCTCGGACGGCGGCAGTCCGCGTACGAGTTCCTGGGCGGTGGCGATCTCGGCCCAGCCGTCGCCGCGGCCGAGGGAGGAGACGAGACGGGAGCGCTGGATCCAGAACCAGGCGGCGCGCAGGGGGTCCTTCTCGTCGTCGGCGTCGTCGATGAGGCGCAGGGCGCGTTTGATGATTTTCAGGGCGCGTTCGCGTTCGCCGCACAGGCGGCCCGCGACGGCGGCCTCGGCCATCAGGTCGAGATAGCGCAGGGGCGTGGTGGCGGGATCGCAGCCGCAGGGCGGATAGACCTCGGTGTAGTCGACGGGGCGCAGTGCGGCGCGGATGTCCTCGGGGGCCTCGTCCCAGAGGCTCATCGCCCGTTCCAGGAGCCGCAGTTGCTCGGAGTAGGCGTGCCGGCGGCGGGCCTCGACGGACGCGTCGAGGACGGCGGGCAGTGCCTTGGCCGGGTCGTGGGCGTGGTACCAGTAGCTCGCGAGGCGCGTGACGCGTTCGTCGGCGCGGACGAGCGAGGGGTCGGCCTCGAGCGCCTCGGCGTAGCGGCGGCTGAGGCGGGAGCGTTCGCCGGGCAGCAGGTCGTCGCCGACGGCCTCGCGGACCAGGGAGTGGCGGAAGCGGTAGCCGTCCCCGTCGGGGGTGGCGAGCAGGATGTTGGCGCCGACGGCGGCGCGCAGGGCCTCGATCAGTTCGTCCTCGCCGAGCCGGGCGACGGCGGCGAGCAGCGCGTACTCGACGGTGGAGCCGCCCTCGGCGACGATCCTGGCCACGCGCTGGGCGTCGTCGGGAAGGCTCTCGACGCGGACGAGGAGCACGTCGCGCAGCGTCTCGGACAGGCCGGTGCAGTTGCCCCCGCTGGTGGCGACGGCCAGTTCCTCGACGAAGAACGCGTTGCCGTCGGAGCGCTCGAAGATGTCGTCGACCTGGGCCTGTTCGGGCTCGGCCGCGAAGATCCCGGCGATCTGGCGGGACACCTCGTCGCGGCTGAAGCGGTCGAGTTCGAGGCGGGTGACGGTGCGCAGGCGGTCGAGTTCGGCGAGGAGCGGGCGCAGGGGGTGACGGCGGTGGATGTCGTCGGCGCGGTAGGTGGCCACGATGACGAGACGGCCGCTGCGCAGCGTACGGAAGAGATAGGAGAGGAGGTGGCGGGTGGAGGCGTCGGCCCAGTGGAGGTCCTCCAGGATGACGAGGACGGTGCGGTCAGCGGCGACGCGCTCCAGGAGACGGGCCGTCAGTTCGAAGAGCCGGGCCATGCTCTGCTCGTCGTGGCGTCCGTCGCGTCCGGTCGGCGCCGGGGAGAGTTCGGGCAGGAGCCGCGCGAGTTCGGTCTCCTGTCCGGCGGCCGCCGCGACGAACTCCTCGGGCAGCAGTCGGCGCAGGGCCCGCAGAGCGGTCGAGAAGGGGGCGAACGGAAGCCCGTCCGCACCGATTTCGACGCAGCCGCCGAGCGCGACGACGGTGCCCTCGCGGCGTGCGGCGAGTGCGAACTCCTCGACGAGACGGGTCTTGCCGACCCCCGCCTCCCCGCCGAGCAGCATGGCCTGCGGCTCCCCCGTGGTGGCACGGGCGAGCGCCTTGTTGAGTACGCCCAGTTCGCCGGCGCGGCCGACGAACACCGGGCTGACGCACCTGGTCTCCACAGGGGGGAGCATCGCACAGGGGTCCGACGCAGCGGCACCCGTTATCGCCGAGGGCAGAGTCGGGCGCGGGTCGACGACCTCGATATGCCTGTCGGCCGCGTTGAAGGTGGAGCTGAAGTCGAAAGGGAGGACCACACCCGTGTGGCCCTCCCCCTGCTCTGCCGTCATCGTCAGGCCGCGCGTGCGAAACGGGAGCGGCGTGAGCGCGGACTGTTCACCCGCCCCTCCGTGTCCTGGCCGGCAGAGGCGGCGCGGCGCTCCGCGCGCCGGTTGCGCCGGGCTTCGCGGGCCTCGCGGACCAGGCGGTTGTGCTCGGCCTGGCGGACCAGTTCGGCGGCGCGGATCTGGTGGATCTCGTACTCGTACATCTGGTGCTCCCTGGTGGCGAGTGGGTTTCGGCTTCGCTTTCTGCGATGCCTCAACACTCGTCTCCCAGGGGGGTCCGCCACATCGGGAGAGTGCCGCATGTTCCGGGTACGGGGTGCCTTAGACGTGACTCAGAGATCCTCAGACCGTCCTGAGTCGCCCTGAGGTACCCGACTTGTATTGGCCGTAGCGGAGCGCGGTCGGGTTGGCCGCTCGTAGCGTTTCCGTAG
>NZ_NNBL01000061.1 GCF_002803065.1 Streptomyces sp. CB01635 | reverse complement strand
ACGCGTTCGAGGGCCTGCGTCTGATGGATGCCCTTATCGCCGTCAAGCGGGGCGTGCCGGGCGCGACACTGCCGGAGCTCAAGCAGCGCCGGGTGAAGGCGGGCAGCGTACAGATCGAGGAGCGGCCCGAAGAGGGGCCCGCACGCTCCGACACGTCCACCGACAATCCGGTCCCCGAGCCGCCCTTCTGGGGCACCCGCGTCATCAAGGGAATCCAGCTCAAGGAGTACGCGTCCTGGCTGGACGAGGGCGCCCTGTTCAAGGGGCAGTGGGGCCTCAAGCAGGCGCGCACCGGTGACGGGCCCACGTACGAGGAGCTCGTGGAGACCGAGGGCCGCCCCCGCCTGCGCGGCTGGCTCGACCGGCTGCAGACGGACAACCTGCTGGAAGCGGCCGTGGTCCACGGCTACTTCCGGTGCGTGTCCAAGGGTGACGATCTCATCCTCCTCGACGAGGCGGGCTCGGAACTGTCCCGGTTCTCTTTCCCCCGCCAGGGCCGCGGCCGCCGCCTGTGCCTCGCGGACTTCTTCCGTCCGGAGGAGTCGGGCGAGACCGATGTCGTGGGCCTCCAGGTCGTCACCGTCGGCTCCCGGATCGGCGAGGCGACCGCGGGGCTCTTCGAGTCGAACTCGTACCGCGACTACCTCGAACTGCACGGCCTGTCCGTCCAGTTGGCCGAGGCGCTCGCCGAGTACTGGCACGCACGCGTCCGCTCCGAGCTGGGTATCGCCGGCGGTGACCCCGACCTGCTCGACGGCATGTTCCGAACCGAGTACCAGGGCTGCCGCTACTCGCTCGGCTACCCCGCCTGTCCCGACCTCGCCGACCGGGCCAAGATCGCCACGCTTCTCGCACCGGAACGCATCGGCGTCGTCCTGTCCGAGGAGTTCCAGCTGCACCCCGAGCAGTCCACCGACGCGATCGTCCTGCACCACCCCGAAGCGAGCTACTTCAACGCCGGAGGCCGCAATTGAGCACGCTGCGCGACATTCTGGCGAGCGGCGCCCCGACGTTCTCCTTCGAGTTCTTCCCGCCCAGGACCGCGGCCGGCAGCCGCATGCTGTGGCAGGCGATCCGCCGCCTCGAAGCCCTCTCGCCGACGTTCGTCTCCGTCACCTACGGCGCGGGCGGCTCCTCCCGGGACCGTACCGTCGAGGTCACCAAGCGCATCGCCGCCCAGACCACCCTGCGCCCGGTCGCCCATCTGACCGCCGTGGGGCACTCGGTGGCCGAACTGCGCCACATCATCGGCCAGTACGCGGACGCGGGCGTGCGCGATGTGCTCGTCCTGCGCGGCGACCCGCCCGGCGACCCCAACGCGCCATGGACGCCGCACCCCCAGGGGTTCACGCACGCGCATGAACTGGTCCGGCTCGTCAGGAACCTGGGCGGCTTCAGCGTCGGCGTCGCGGCCTTCCCCGAGCGGCATCCCCGCTCGGCCGACTGGCACAGCGACATCAGCCACTTCGTCGCCAAGTGCCGGGCCGGCGCCGACTACGCCATCACCCAGATGTTCTTCGACGTGGAGGACTATCTGCGGCTGCGTGACCGGGTCGCGGCGGCCGGCTGCGACACCCCGATCATCCCGGAGATCATGCCGGCCACCGACGTGCGGCAGATCCGCCGCTTCGCCGAGCTGTCCAACGCCCGCTTCCCCGCCGCACTGGCAGACCGCCTCGAAGCGGCCGCCGGTGACCCGGCCGAGGGACATCGCATCGGCGTGGAGTACGCCACCTCCATGGCCGAACGGCTGCTCGCCGAGGGAGCGCCCGGGCTGCACTACATCACCCTCAACCGATCCACCGCGACGCTCGAGATCCACGAGAACATCCAGAGCATCCGTACCTCAAGGAGCACACATGCCCTCGCAGCCGCCCGCTGACTTCACGGACTTCAAGGTCGCCGACCTGTCCCTGGCCGCCTTCGGCCGCAAGGAGATCACCCTCGCCGAGCACGAGATGCCCGGCCTGATGTCGATCCGCGAGGAGTACGCGGCGGCGCAGCCGCTGGCGGGTGCCAGGATCACGGGGTCCCTGCACATGACGGTCCAGACGGCCGTCCTCATCGAGACCCTCGTCGCCCTCGGCGCCGACGTCCGCTGGGTCTCCTGCAACATCTACTCCACCCAGGACCACGCGGCGGCCGCGATCGCCGCCGCGGGCATCCCGGTCTTCGCCTGGAAGGGCGAGACCCTGGAGGAGTACTGGTGGTGCACGGAGCAGGCGCTGACCTGGCCGGGCCACACCGGCCCGAACATGATCCTGGACGACGGCGGCGACGCCACCCTCCTCGTCCACAAGGGCGTCGAGTACCGCAAGACGGGGATCCTGCCCGAGGCCGAGAACGAGGAACTGGCCGTGGTCCGCGCCCTGTTGGACCGCAGCGGACTCGACTGGACGGCCATGTCCTCGGAGATCCGTGGCGTGACGGAGGAGACCACGACCGGTGTCCACCGTCTCTACGAGATGTACCGGGACGGCACCCTGTTGTTCCCGGCGATCAATGTGAACGACGCCGTGACGAAGTCGAAGTTCGACAACAAGTACGGCTGCCGTCACTCCCTCATCGACGGCA
>NZ_NNBL01000060.1 GCF_002803065.1 Streptomyces sp. CB01635 | reverse complement strand
CTGTCCGGCTACCGCCGACTCAACCACCGCTTTGAGCGCCAACCCGCCAACTACCTGGCCTTTCTCGGACTCGCCGCCGCCCTCTGCAGCTACAAACGACTCCTCACGCTCACCATGTAGGACACGGTCTAAAGCTGAGGTGTCCGCGATCCTCGCGGGGACCGGAGCAGCGGCACCCAATCCCGTAGCGTCCTTCCCGATCGCGTTGCGGGCTCTACATCCTTGGCAAGGTCATCCCGTAGGGCGTCGACCATCACGGATCCGCAATCACCGACTTTCGACAGGGAAGACGCGTATCTCGGTGACCAGCCATCAGGGTTGGGCGATCCCTCGTACCAGAGCTCGACCACCATCATGGCGTCAGTGATGTAGTCGTTGACGTTGCGGACAGCGCGCGCCACATCGCTATCCTCGGGCACGGAGATGTCCAAGACCGCCTTGCTCTCTTCAAAGCTGTAGGCCGCATTGTCCATCTTGTCGAGCAGTCCCTTGAGGCTGCTCACTTCCTCTGTCTTTGCAGCCTCATTGAACTCCCACGCAACTCGCTCGAATCCTCGGTACGACACGAGTGCCTTTGCGTAGGCGTCCCTCCGCAGTTCCCAGAAGGCTTGCTCTCTCTGCGTCACAGCGGACTTGCTGACCTGCTTAAGCGCGGCATGGATGGCCAAGCCGCCGGCGAGAACGGCGGCGCTTGCACCGATAAGCGCCGCAACAAGAGCCGCAGTTGCATCAGACACGGCGCCGATCTTGCCAGAGCCATCGGGGCACAACCGCAGCTTCCACAAGGCTCGGGAGGAACCGTGCCGATACATCCGGGCATGGTCGAAGACCTCGCCGCCGGTACCCGTGATCTCGGGATCATCTCGCGGCAGTTGGTCGATGAGCTCGGCAGGGCCGAGGTCGCCGCGATCCTCGCCGAGACCGGCGCAGTCGCGCCCGACCCCGTATGCGCCTTCCCTCTGGGGTAGTTGTTAAGAGACCTCAGCCCAACTATTTGATTGCGCATCCCATCGGTAGATGGCCACGCCGCTGGTGGAGTGTCCGGCAAGGAGCCATCGCCCCAGGTCCCATGTCAACCGTGCGGGCATGGCATCGTCAATGACGATGTCCGGGGCGTCTGCGTCGTGTAGGGCAAGAAGTTGTGCAATCGCCTCCGCGGGCAGGTCATCACGCACGGTCACAGACCAGCCGTGTTCGCTCGTCAACACGACTGAACGTACTGGTGCTCCGCCTCCCTCCGGGATCTGACGGAACAGAAACCGGCGTAGCGCTGACCGTGTGCCGTTGTCGATTGCTCCTGCCAGCCGACTGCCGAAGTGCGACGCCACCGACTGTAGGAACGGCGCTGCCGCCATCGTGGCCGCCCAGGCAAAGACGGCACCAGTGACGTCTCCGTTGAAAACGGGTCCGTTGTAAACGGGCTCACGACGGTCCGCGTCGTCTTCGGCCCGGTCTCGCTCGATGGACATTGATCCCCCTTCTCTCCGATGAAGCATGGCAGTTGGCAAGCCTCGCTCACCAGAAATGCCCGCGAGGAGGTGACCAATGCCCATCCATCCGGGCATGGTCCAAGATCTCGCCGCCGGTACGCGTGACCTGTACGAGCAGGCCGAGCAACGCCTGTTGGGCATCATCGCCCGGCAGCTCGCCGACGGCCTCGACGCACCCGGCTGGGTCGAGCGGAACCTGTCCGCCGTACGAGCCGTACGGCGCACCTCACAGGCCGTTGTCGACGAGCTCGGCAAGGCCGTGAGAGGGGATAGGTCGGCGAGGGTGCGCTCGCAGTCGGCATCAGTACGACGGTGGTGACCGTCAGAACGGTGAAGGCGGCGCGTCGTCCTAGAGGACGAGGTCCGCGGAGGGGCCGAGCGGTTTCATCGGCACGCCCGTGACTGCTGCCGGCTCACTGCGACCAGGGCGCATCGGTGATGCGCTCAATCACGGACGTGCGGTGGAAGCCGGGAACGAAGCGTTCCAGGTAGTCCGCATTGATGGTCCCGTATGTGGTGTCCGGACGGTCCTTGAGCCCTTCGACGAACGTTTGCGTGAATTCCTTCTTGAAGTTTCCGCGCGGATGAGCGGCGACGATCTCGTCCACCTGGTCGCCCTCGAGTCCGTCCAGGCCCCAACCGACCGCGTCGGTCAGAACGCCGTAGTTGGTGGCAGCGATCTCCGGGCCCATCCGCCCGGGAATCCCCGGCGTCGTGTGCAGCGCGATCGCCGTCCAGACCACTTCGGCGGCGCTCTTGGGGAACCCGCGGTCGAGCAGGAACTTGCGCGCGTGGTCGGCGCCGTCGAGCTCGAAACGCTGTTCCTCCTCGGTGAACGGGGTCAGGAGGCCGACGTCGTGGAACATTGCGGAGATGTAAAGCAGCTCGGGATCGGGCTGCAGGCCCAACTCGCGCGCGTGCAGGGAGGCGAAGAGAAAAACACGCCGGGAGTGATGGAAGAGCAGGGGCGTGATCGTTTCCCGGAGGTGGCTCGTGGCCTCCGCCACGGCCGAGGTCTCGGGAATTTCCACCCCCGCGATGATGTCGGTCATGCGTCCGCTCTTTCCGATGCGATCTGTTTTGTTCCCGTGTCGCGCGCGCGGGCGTGACCAGAGCAGACCTACCCTTGGATGCCGTCCGTGCCGAGGCGAAACCACCACACCGTGCGGACGTCTGAACTCACACGCTCAGCGCAGTCGGAACGCACACGGCCTGGTACTCGGCCTAGAGCCAATGCTGTTGCCTTTGCTGTAGGCGTACTGTGCTTGGCAGTTCGTCCTGGGGGTGGTTCA
>NZ_NNBL01000006.1 GCF_002803065.1 Streptomyces sp. CB01635 | reverse complement strand
GGCCAGCCTCAACGAGGGGCTGGCTGCATAAGAAGGTCTCCACGATTCGGGGGGATTGACAAAAGGGCCCGCCCCGGAGATCCGGGGCGGGCTCAAAGGGCGATGTCAGGCAGCGCGCTGCTCGCAGGCAGCCCACCAGGCATCGAGGTCGTCGCGGCTGATACGGAGGTGCCCGTTGGGCAGCCTCTGGAGGCGGGGGGCTTGGCCGCGGGCGCGCATGCGGTAGAAGGCGGCGCGGCTCATGTCGATCTCTTCGAGAACTTCAGCGAGCTTGAGCTTCTTCGGGCTGGCCACTGTGCGACTCCTTCTCGGATCCAGTGCGGGAACCAGGGAATCGCTGACAGAACTGACAGAACCTCGACGCATGGCCTCTGACCTGTGCGTATGTGCGGGTCGGGTTCTTTGACAGAACTGAATTAAAACCTGACAGAACCTCTTGGGAGGGGGTTCTGTCACAGCGCCCCCGGCGCTGGGCCGGGGGTTCTGTCAGCATTAAATTCAGTTCTGTCACAACCGCGATCATGGTCGTTTGCGCAGGTCAGAGGCGCTGTCGGGGAGTTCTGTCAGTTCTGTCAGCGGGTTGGGGGTTGTGTCAGGCGCCCCGGCCGATGCGGGGGTGGGTCTCGTAGCGGGGTGAGGGCGGCCGGCCGCCGCGGCCGGTGCGCGGGGGTGGCGGCTGTTGACGGATCCAGCCGTGCTCTTCGAGCAGGGCCAGGGCGGGGTCGAGGTCGCCGATGGCGGGGAAGTCGGCCCGCCGCAGGGCCCGGAACAACTCTCGCTTGGTGATCTGGGCCGGGCGGCTGCTGATCAGGTGGGCCAGGACGGTCAGGGCGGCGTCGTGGGCGGGGTCGGCGCTCATGGTGTCGAACACGTCCAGGGCGTGCGCGGTGAAGTAGACGCCCAGTTCGGTCGCAGCCGCCATGGTGGCCGCTTCGATGGGCTTGTGCCATCCGTCCTCGGAGTGGCTGGCCAGGTGAAGCAGGCCCGCAATTCTCGCCACGGCCCCGTCCCGCTTGGACGCCCATTTCACGATCGGCGCGAAGCTTCCGTCCCGCCCTAGCCTCGCTTCGGTGACCTTCTGGAAGGCGAGCATGACCGCGTCCGCCTCTGGGGTGAGGGTCAGGAGAGCGGGATCGGTCCAGTCGGCCAGTGCGAGGGTGAGGCCTGCGAGTTGGCGGGTGTAGGTGGCGGCTACCTGTTCGTCCAGGAGTTCCGGGGAGAGGTTGCGGCTGCCGACCAGGGACAGGGGCTTGGAGTAGAGGAAGCGGGCGAGCAGGCCGCGTCCGTCTGCTCCGTCGATGCGGGCGAGCGAGTCGAGTACTTCGGGCTGGATGGCCAGGCCGACGGTGACGGCCGGGGAGTCGACGTGTTCGGCCTCGCGGCTTTGCCGGTTGACGCGGATCATGTCGCCTGCGTGGCCCTTGAGGAACATGCCCATGTTGGGCTTGCCGGTGTAGCGGCCAGCGATGATGTCGAACAGCTCGCCCTCGGCGCTCATGCACGAGATCCGCCCGTTCTGCTGGGCGAGCAGCGTCCCGATCGTCTCCGGGGTCGCATCGTCCGCCACTAGCTGCGGCACCGACGGGATGGTCAGTTCCTCAGCGGCCTGCGCGAGTTCGACCGCCTCGGCAGTCAGCGTGTCCCGCTGCCCCGGCTCGGCCGCTCCGGCCTTCTGTGCGGCCTTCTCTGCGGCTGCTTTGGCGAGGCGGGCCAGAGTCTCGGCCTCGGCCCGCACCGGGCCGGACAGCTCGATGAGCGCTTTCTCGGCGTCGAGCAGGGGGCGCACCATGAGGTCGAACACGGCGGACTTGCGGTTGCCGGGGTCCAGGGCAACAGCGGTGTAGATGTTCACGGGCTCGCGCCAGTGGCCGCGCACGCACACCTTCACGCGCCCGCCGGCGGCGGTGGCGATGACCGCAAGGGCGAGACATCCGGCGAGGTCGATGGGGGTCTGGGTCTCCTCGGCGACGCCTCGAACCATGTCACCGAGCCAGGCCGGGAGGGTGTCTACGGGGAAGACGGGCAGGGGCGGGCGGGCCTTGAGCGGGACGGGTTCGTCCCACGCGGGGCCGGTGATCTGCTCGGGGTCGATGTCGAACCCCTCCCACAGGTCGGGGCTCATGTCGTTGGAGATGCTCATACGGCCTTGCCTCCTTCCTTGGTGGTGGCGAGCTGCGGGCAGGTGTCGCGGTGTTCGTTGTGCGCGGCCACGAGGCTCAGTACGGCGGCGCGGCCGATGGCGGTCCGTTCATGGCCGCAGGAGCACCACGAGTGGGCTGACGGGGTCACGCGCCAGTCCGGGGGCGCCACGACGTGCAGAACTGCCCGGGGGCGGTATCCGTCGTTCGTCTGCGGGTCAGGGCAAACTGCAATGGGGACGCCTTCGGCGACGCCCTTTCGGACGCCCACGACCAGCCGCAAGTGCCGTCGTTCGGCGGCGCGCGGGGTAGTCGTGTGGTGGGGGATGCTCTTCAGAGGGGGGCGGGTCGGTTCGCTCATGCCGCACCCTGCCGACGGTGGTTGTGGGCGACGGACCAGTTCAGTGCGCTTCGGAGGGTGGCGCGACACTGTGACGCCGGCAGTCCGGCCGCCTCGCCTGCCTCCTGAAGAGCGTGTTCAACCACGTGCCGGGGGAGGTCGCCCCACGCGACGAACCGTCCTAGGGCTCGCGCTGCCCTGAACAACTTCGCCTCACGCTCTCCTAGTTGAGCCCCCGCGACGCTGCGCGCCTCGCAGGCGAGCGCAGTGTCCGCGTATCGACGGGATTGCCCGGCTGTGGCCGTCGAGGGCGCCTGAGGCGGCTTGGGGGCCGGTTTCAGGATGCTCAGCAGCCACAGGGGCAGTGCGGGCGCCATGGGGCTGCCTGCGGCCTCGTAGTTCCCGGCGGGGGTGGTGCTGCCGGCGGCGACGACGTAGCCGCCCCATGCCCGGGTGTCGACCAACGGGGCAATGGTTCCTGCCGTGTTGGACAGTCGCGTCCCGTTCGGGGCGGTGAAGTACAGGTGGTGTCCGCCGCTTGCGGTCCGGGTCCGGTAGGTGGTGGGGACGGTGTGGCCGGTGCGCTCGCAGAGCGCCTTGAAGGTCGTCGCGCCGTCAGGCGTGTCGCCATTGCTGTTGGGCTTGGGCATGTCGAGGTCGACGACCAGGAGTTCGGATGGGCCGGTGGCGATGCCGACGTTGAACGGGCCCCGCGCCCAGGTGGCGCGGATGCGGTCGGGGTCGGTTGTGGCGCGCTGCTCCCACTTGCGGTGACCGCTCTCGCACGCCCCGGTGCGGGGGCAGGCGGCTTCGCCATGGAGGGCGGGGCGCTTGGTGTCAGGGCGGAGCGGGAAGACGTGCCAGCCCCGTTCGGCGGCGTCCAGCGCGGCGCGCATCAGGTGCTCACTCATGCCGCCACCTCCAAGGTCGATCGGACCGGGATGCCGGTGGCCACGGAGACGATGTGCGCGGCGAGTAGCGGCGGCACCGCGTTGCCGACCTGTTCGAACTGCTTGGTTCGGGTCCCGTAGAACGAGTGATCGGCCCGGAAGGATTGGAGAATCGCCGCTTCCGCAAGGGTCAGACTGCGTTCCTCGACGCCATCCCCAACCCACTTGCAGCGGCTCGCGGTACTGGTGATGGTGAAAGAAGGCTCGCTCAGTGCCCGCTCGTAGCGTTCGACGTCGCCGGAGGGCAGCTTCCAGCCCTGCCCGCTGCGCAGCTTCCAGGAGCGTGCCCGGCCGGTCAGTGCGTTGCTCGGGCCGTCGGCCGAGAACTCGTTGCCGCCGGCCGCCCGCCCACGCTCGTCCTTGGGGCGGTCGCCGCGCGTGTTGACCGTGACACCGGACGGCAGAGCCAACGCGTCGGCCATGGACACCCAGGGAGCCAGGCACCCGCCGAACAGATCGAGCGCCGGGCTTTTGGCGTGTGTCGGGTCGGGCGCGGTCACGTGGCGGATGCGGGAGGCCAGGAGAATCGCCCGCTTGCGGGTCTGCGGCACGCCGTAGTCGGCGGCGTTGAGGATGCCGACCCACACGCTGTACCCCCAGTCGCGGAGGATGCCCGCGTACTGCTGGAACAGCGGGAGGACGTCGGGGACTTCCTCCAGGCACGCCCACTCGGGGCGCAGGTCGTACAGCCAGCGCATCGGCTCTGCAGCCAGCAGGGACCGCTCGTCCTGGCACTGGGCGAGGAGTCCGGCGCGGGTGTCGCGGCCGTGGGCGAGGTCGTGAACGGCCTGGTGCACGAGTGCCTGATCGGCGAGCCCGCCGCGCTTCCCGGCCCGGGACCAGGCCTGGCACGGTGCTGACGCGATGAGCCCGGCGATGCGGTCCTTGAAAGGCGCGGTGGGGTAAGTGGCGACGTCGGTCTGAATGGTCGCGTGGCCAGCGGCATGCGCGGTCCTGCACGCCGCCGCGTCCCATTCCAGGCCGATGTCGGCCAGGCCGAGCATGCGCAGGCCCTCTGCCCACCCGCCAGGTCCTCGGAACAGTTCAACGATGTCGTTGGGGATCAGGCTGCTGCCTGCCCCGGTCGCGCTCTTGGCCGCGAGCGCGTCCACAACCCTGAGGGGCCGGGACACGTCCGGTGCTCGCCGGATGTCGGTGGGTTGCGTCATGCTGAGGTCTCCAGTTCCTTCGTGGGTGCTGGCTGACAAGGGCGGCCCCGGTTCTTTGGAGAGATGCGGGGGCCGCCCTTGGCGTAGCTACTGCTTGCAGGCGGGGTAGCGCTCGCCGATGGAGCACTGGTCGTAGTCGTCGATGTAGACCTGGAAGTCCTTGCGGTCGCCGTTGGCGGTGCGCACGGTCAGGAAGTACGGGCGGTTCTTGCTTGCCGGTGGTGTCCGTTCGGCCCGGGCGACGACGACGCCGGCCGGGCCGTCGGGCAGGGAGCATCCGGCGAGCAGCGCCAGAGCGCTTACGGTCACGGCGACCGCAGCGGCGCGAGTGCGAGTGCGAGTGGTCACGTGAACCTCCGTGTCAGCCGTGGAAGCGGCTGGAGTCGGGGTGTTGGTCGCACCAGTCCTCGGCGCACACTTTGTGGACCGGTTCTCGGTCGTGTGAGCGCATCGGGGTGGGCCTGCCGCACAGAGTGCAGGGCAGGTCTTGGGTGGCGTCGAAGTGGCGAGCGTCCCGCCAGTTCAGGAGCGCCATGGCCGTTCAGTCCTGGATGGCCGTGCCGGTGCTACTGCGGCGGTTCACGCGGCGTCCCGGTCGGTGGCGGGGAGTTGGGGCAGGCCCGCTTCAGTGAGGGTCTGCGGGTTGAAGCCGGGCAGTGCGGCGCGGGTGATGAGGGCGGTGGCGAGCTGTTCGGCGTAGGCGGCGCCGGCGCGGGCGGATTCGATCTGAGCCCCGGCCTTGAGCGCTTCCACGCGCTCGATGTGCGCGTGCTCCTCGCGCCGCACCGTCGTGTGCCGCTCGTAGGCCGTCGTGTCGCGACGCTCGGTGCGCCAGGCGCGGGCGGCGAGCCCGTACGCCGCCACCGTGGCCAGGACCCACAGCAGGATCGGGAGGGGGAGGCCGTCGGAGTATCCGGCGACCCCGGTCAGCGCGAGGGCGCCGGAGGCGGCGAACGCGGTCCCGGTGATGACGCGGTCCCCGCCGGGGCCCATGGAAGCGAACGCGCCCGCCACGCCGGCAGCGAGGGACAAGGCGGCCATCAACACGGCGTTGCCGGTGGAGTGTTCGGCTCCGTTGGCGTTCCAGATCCTAGCCAGGATGAGGACGGTGGACGTGGCGAGCGCGGGGGCGGCTTTGGGGGCGATGTGGGCGAGCCAGTGGCGGGCGATGATCTGCTCGTTCACCTCAAGCTCCTTCAGTTTCCGTCGTTGGGGATGGCGTTGACGACGGCGGTGGTCAGGTCGTTGATGGTGGTGCGGGCGCTCGTGTCGGCGAGGTAGAGGCCGAACAGGACGGCGATGGTGGCCGCGCCCCAGCCGACCGCGCGAAAGCGCAGCAGGGCGGCGAGGGCGAGGCCGAGCAGGAACACGATGGGGATGGTGAGGGTCACCGCTTCCCCCTCGCCTTGCGGCGGGCGGCGGCCCTGGCGTCCTCGCGGTCCTGCGCTTCCTCGCGGATGCGGGCGGCCTGCTTCTCGATGCCGCGGATGGACTTGCCGCGGGCCTCGCGCCGCACCGCGCGGGCGGCGAGCAGGAGGACGCGGGCGGTCTCGCGGGCGTTGTAGGGGTCCTTGTCGCTGATAGCCATCAGGGCTTCTCCCGAGTCGAGTTGAGGTCGTGCCGGGGCGGTGCGGGGCGTGTTCAGCGGGTGCCGGCGTCGTAGGTGCGGCGGGCGCGGTTGTAGAGGTGGCGGCCGACGCGTATGCGGATGCCGTAGCCCTTGCAGCGGCGGCATTCCTTGGCGCGCTTGGGCCGGTTCTTGCGGTCGTACTTGATGTGGTGGCCCATGCCGTCGCACTTGCGGCAGTTGCCGAACGGGCTGAGCCAGCACCGCATGCCGTAACAGAGTGTGACGGCGAGCAGGCAGGCGATAGCGAGGGTAGGGAGGGTCATCGAGGGGCCTCCTGGGTCGATTCCTGGGGTTTCCGCAGGTGGGCCGCTATCCGCTAGCGACCTGATCAGAGGCGGTTTGGGTCGCTAGCAGGGTCGCTAACGTTAGCGACGGCTGCCGCTAGCGCTAGCGGCCCCGGAGAGCTATCCGGCGTCCCGCTTCTCGTTGCGCTGGGTAATCGCGGCGGCGAGGTCCTCGCGCTTGATGCCGCGCTTGTTCACGGGCTTGCCGTCGATGCGGCGGCCGATCTGCTCGGTGGCCACGCCGTACGGCTTGAGCGCGGCGGTGAGCGCTTCCGCCTTGGGCTTGGCCTCCAGTTCGGCCCACGCGCCGTAGACGTCGGGGCGCAGGTCGGCGAGGCGGTCGACGATGGTCTCGGACCACACCTTGGTCTCGCCCTTGCCCAGGACCTGGGCGACGTCGTCCAGGATCGTGGCCGATGCCTCCGGGGCCGGGGCCTCGCCGGCCGCGTCGCCGGACAGGGTCCCTTCGGCCTCGCGCAGCGCGGCGGCGCGGGTCAGGATGCGTTCGGCGTCTTGGCCGTCGGCGAGGTAGGTGCGCACGATCCCCGAGTCGTCCGACATGCCCTTGAGCAGGCCAACACCCTTGTGGGACTTGAGGAGCTTGGACGCGTCCAGGCCCTCGCTGTAGGAACCGGCGCCCAGGATGGTGTCGGAGACCTGGTAGGCGCCTACCCGCAGGGCGAATCGGGCCTGGTGCTGGTCACGCAGCTCGGACGGGCAGGCCTTGTCGTCTGGCTTCTGCGTCGACGTCATCACGCTGACGCCGACCGCGGGGGCCACGCGGGCGAGGTAGACCAGCAGGGCAAGGATCTCCTTGCCGTGCTCGGGGTGCTGCAAGTACTCCTGCACCTCATCCACGACGAACAGCGTGAGGGGCATGTTCAGCTTCTTGTCCCGGCTGATCTCCGGGGTGAGCTTGCCCTCCGGGCAGATGTGCAGCGGCAGTTCGGAGAGCCGGTGGTAGCGGTCCTCCACATCCGCCTTCAGCTCCCGCAGCGAGGACAGCAGGTGCCCCACGGGGTCGATGCCGTTCTTGGGGACGATGCCG
Organism: Streptomyces sp. CB01635; assembly: GCF_002803065.1. Taxonomy (GTDB): domain Bacteria; phylum Actinomycetota; class Actinomycetes; order Streptomycetales; family Streptomycetaceae; genus Streptomyces. Next base: position 297,532 of record NZ_NNBL01000006.1, on the reverse strand, counting down.
AACCCGATGCGGTGGGCGACCTTGGCGAACGCCCGCCAGTCCGGCGAGGCCTTCCCGTCGAACACGTACAGCCGCACGTACGGATCCAGGGCCGCAGCGAGCGCGATGGTGCGGGCGGAGAACGTCTTGCCCTGCCGCGGCACCGCACCGACCAGCAAAGACAGCCACAGCATCGTGGCCATGACCGGGTTACCCCGCTCATCCACGCCCCACGGGAACGGCTTCCAGAAGTCCACCCGAGTCGCCCCGAGCAGCGGCGACTTACCCGACGGGACCGCGAGCGGATCGCGGTCAGCGATCCAGTACGACACCCGCCGATTGCTCGTCTCGTCGATGTCGAGGAAGAGCTGAGTCGGCGCGATGTCCATACCGGAGGCGAGCCGGGCATGGGCGTTGAGCGCGTCCTTGAAGTGCAGGCCGTAGGGCAGGTCGACCACGACGCGCCAACCGTCGCCGTCACGACCGATCGGCCGCGGGAAGCTGATCGACTGGTCCTTGATGGTCAGCTTGGCCGCTTCATGGGCGCGGATGATGATGTCCGAGGACAACTTGCGCTTGCGGAACGTCACCTTGGCCCGATCGATGAGCGGCCGATCGGCTGGCGCCCCCACCGCCCCCAGCGTCGTCGTCAGCGCCGCCACGGACAGCAGCAACAGCCACGAGGGGGCCATGACGTACACGGTCAGGGCCGCGGCCAGGCCGATGAACCCCGCGATCGTGGCGACGACACCGCGCATCTTCACGCGGTCGTTGCGCTGACGGGACAGGGCCAGATACTCGCCCGCATCCTCCGCGGCGACCGCGGCCAGACGCAGGGCCTTGCCCTCGCTGTCGAACACCCAGCGGCCGATCGCTGTCGACCAGCGCCACGCCCCGCGCGGCGAGTAGGCCAGGACCTTCGGGGCGTAGATGCACGGCAGACGAACCGCGTGATAGCCGACCATCGTCGAGTAGTGCCGCACCGCCCACTTACGCACCGCAGTGCGCTGGTCAGGCAGCTTCACCCAGTCCGGCAGGACGGGAAGACGCGCCTTGTCCTTGGCCTCCATCCACTCGCTCACCGACGGCGGGTAGGCCTCGCGGGGCAGGTCGACCTGCGCGCCCTCGGTGAGTTCGTCGGCCTCGGGGTCGTCGGTGTCGGGGAGCTCTGCCTCCCACTCGCCCGGCTTCACCTCATCGGGAGCCGGGTCCTGCTTCTTCAGGCGGAACGGCAGAACATCCGCCGACTCCTCCGCGGGAGGACCGGACAGATTCATCTCCGTCATGCTGGGCCAACTCCTCTAAAGAGACGTGTGGTTGTCGCTGTTTGCGCAGATCAGGCACATGCCGAGCGAGGTCGGCAGGCAGTAGCCGTAGGCGATGCGGCAGACGGGGCAGGTGCGGCGGGCGAGCATCGCCAACGCGAGCGCGCCCCACTTGCGCGACGTCATCGGCCGCACCGGCTTCGCAGCGTCGACCCGGTACAGGTAGGCGAACGCGGCGCCCGCCTTGCGGCGGCGCGAGATGCGCATGAGCTGGGCCGCTATCGGCTGACCACCCGGCCGCAACCCCAGGGAGCGGAGCTGCCGGCGGGTGGCATAGCCGTCGGGGGCGAACTTCCACGGGTAGGTGGGGATCCCGTAGCGGGCGCCGGACGGGTCGTAGCACTTGCTGTAGGCGGTGCCCATCACGCCGCCTCAGCGCGCTCGGCGCGAAGGGTCTCCCGCAGGATCCGGGCATTCTTCGGCGACGTGCGCACCGCGAGCCGGATCCCCTCGGCGGTCAGCTTCGCGTCCGGCCAGTCGGCCGTGACCGTGCGGGCCTCATCGAGCAGTTGATCGGCGGTCCGCTTGGGCCGACTCGATCGGGCAGCGTCCGGCACGCGGCCGGTGGCCCCACGGGGCCGGGTCGATTCGGCGGGCACGGTGCGCTTCTCGATCGGCCGGACCGTGGCCGACTCGATTGCCGGAACGGGCTTGGTCACAAGGGCCGACTTCAGGAAGCCGACCGCGACCGGAGGCGGCAGAACGATCGGGTTCGCCGTGATCGGCGCCGGAGTCGATTCGGGCAGGTCAGCCGTAGACCGAATCCTCATGGTCTCGGTAGATTCCTCCGCATTCGCATCCAGAGCGGGAAGCGCGTCGGGGGTGAGGCGGAACATGGCCCCGAGCGCGGCGTCCGCGCCGATCGTGACGCGCTGGCGCTGCACGTCGAGCAGCGCCGATCCGAGCGACGCATCGCCCGATCCGACCTTGCGGGCCAGTCGCCACGACGCCCGATCGGAGCGCTTGCGGGTATTTGCATCGGGGTGGTTGGTTGCGCGGGCCCGGTGATAGGCGAGCCGCTGGACGACCTCGACCGCCCGGCGCTCGCCTTCCGCGTCCCGCCCGGAGGTGTGGACGGCGATGCGGCGGGCCAGGAAGGCGATGCCCTCGGCCGAGACGCACATGCCCATCGGGGTGATGGCGTAGATGACAGTGGTGCCGGGGTTGTCGGCCGCCATCGCGGCCATCGCGGACGCGGCGGCCGGCAGGGCCCACAGGCCGAGCCGGATGATGCGAGGGGAGGACTGGCCCAGCATGGTCAGCCCGAGCAGCACGAGGGCCAGGACGGCGGTGGCGCCCTCGCCCGCGGCCACGGCCCCGAGCGCGGTGCCCTTGCCGTAGGCGCGGCTGATGTTGCTGTAGGTGCCGACCCCACCGAACGCGCCGGTGGCGAGCATCGGCACGAACGCCGCACTCAGCACGATGATCTGCACCTTGCTCAGCGGCTTACGGGACTGTGAGGTCATGCCGCACCGCCCGTTTCCGTGAGGGTGGCGGACCGGTTGGCCAGCTTGCGGCGGGCGGCCAGGACCTTGCGCCGGGCGCGGCGGATGCGCTGCTGATCCAGGTCGGTGGCTGGCCGGTCCAGGGTGGCGATCTGCGCGTCCAGCAGCTCGACGCGGGCCAGGATGACGGGCATCTCGCACTCGATGGCGTTCAGCTCCGCGTATGTGGGCTCGCGGTCGAACCCGTCGGCCGTAACGACGGCCTGAAGTGCAACGATGTTCTTCATGAGTCGTGTTCTCCCTAGCAGGTGTGCGGCTCGACAGCGGCCCCGGTGTTCCTGCACCGGGGCCGCGCGCCGTAGAAGTGGGTTGAAGGCGAAAGCCGCGCGGTGGGCGGCGTTCGGTCAGCAGGTCGGAGTGGTCAGTGCTGGTCGCGGTGCTGGACGAGCTGGATGGCCATGCGCGGGAAGTCGGCGATGCCGTCGAAGTCGGCGAACGAAAGGCCGTGGGTCTCGGTCGCCTGGACCATGTCGCGCAGGATCGCGGCGGCATCGGCCTTCTGCCGGGCGTTTGGGCGGTGGCTGGGGGTGAACTGCTCAGTGGCGTAGGCGATGCGACGGGCGATGTCGTCGAGGTAGCTCGTGTTCATGGCACGTCCTTGATGAGAGACGGGAAGCCCCGCCGCGATGCGGCGGGGCGGTAGTACCGTCAGCCCCTGTTGAAGCCAGGGCAGCCATTGACCATGTGGTCCACGCACTGAGGGCAGTCCTCTCGGGGGCCGAGCCTCCGGTGAACTGCACGGTTGTAGGCGTGCTCCCAGCACTGCGCACTCACGCTTGGGCACCGACATGACCTTTGATGACGTTCCGAACAGCCCCATCACGGGCTCCTTCCTCTGTTTCGGCCCCCCTCAGCCCTGCTCGTACGCGACGAGCAGCGGAGGCAACCGGCCGCAGCGCTAGCCGCCGCGGAACGATGAGGAGCTGACCGGTTGTTCACGGCGCGCTAGCGCTGCTCGTGAACGGGGGGATGGAGCGGCGCCGCCATGCCGGCCGACCCGGCGGCGCCCAGATTCTTAAGGTGCGCACGAGCGCGGTCTCCTCTCCGCTCGAACAACAGGCGTTGTGCACTGCAAGGGGGACCGATGTCCCCACCCTCCGGCCGTTGCTCGCGGTCACCGGGCCACCTCGCCAGTCGGGCCGAAGCCCTGATTTCTGGCCTTTAGCGGGATTGCAGCGTCCCCGCCCTGTGCGTTCGTGCAGGTCAAGCAGTGGTGCATGCGGCCGATCGGCCCCTACGGACTCCCTTGCTGGCACGTAACAGCATGTACTAGCACGTGACATCGCGCAAGAGGTCCGCGCAAGGAACGTGCTAGGTCGTGCTAGTGGGTACGCTCGAATGCGTGACGATCGCTGAGGACGACCCCAGACAGCCCTACGAGCAAGCAGCCGAGACCCTGCGACGTGAGATCAGGGATGGAGTCATCAAGTCCGGCAACAAGGTGGGCTCTGTACGGGAGTTGGCGAGCCGCTTCAACATCTCGCCGACCACCGTGCAAAAGGCGCTCGGGGTCCTTCGGGATGAGGGACTCCTGACGACCACGGGGCGAGGTAACTACGCCCGGGATCCGAAGCAGGTCACCGAGGCCCGTAAGCCTGGCAACGGTGAAGACCTCTCCGAAGTCCTGCGGCAACTCGAACATGTCACCTCCCAGCTCTCGGAACTTCGCGGCCGAGTCGAGAGGCTTGAAGCGAGTCGCCCCGGTCGCGCTGACGAGAGCCAGTAGGCCCGATCCCGCGCCGGTTGACAGTGGACAGGGGTTAACACCACCTCTGTGTTACCTGTTAACTCCCCACGTCAGCGGTGCTATTGGGCAATCATGTAAGTCCGGAGCATCGCCTGACGTTGGGGAAGCGATGAAGACCAAGTTGCAAGGCGCGCGCGTTGCTCGCGGGTGGTCGCAGGCTGAGTTGATGGACGCGATGGCTGACGCTGCCGCGAGACTCGGCTTCGAACTTCCATCGCGATCCAGTCTGAAGACTCAGCTCTCCATGTTCGAGAACGGGCGCCGGCCGCCGGGCCCCGAGTACCAGGCGATCTTTTGTGAGGTCTACGAGGCGACTCGCCTGGAGCTCGGCTTCGCGTTAGAGGCCGCACCTTCACAGCTCGATGCACTGCCGAAGCTGCCCAGCCCGCGGGGTCCGGCGCCCACGGCATCACCGGAAGTCCTCGGCTACCTCAAGTCTGTGTTTGTGCAGCATGCCCAGGCTGAGCCGCTCGTCGGCCCGAGGTTCCTTGTGCCCGCGGTCCAGAGCCAAGTGCCGCTCATCGAGCAGTTGTGCGCGGATGCTGCGGGCCCCGCGAGGAGTGAAGTCCTCCGTGTTGGTCTGCGGTATGCGGAGTTCCTGGGGTGGCTCTATCAGGACTCCGGGGACTCACAGGAAGCGATGCTGTGGACGAACCGGGCCCTGGACTACGCATACGAACTCGATGACCCGACCCTGAGCGCCTACGTCTTCCAGCGGCGCGCCAACATTGCGACGGAAGCCGGGCACGCCGGCTACGCCCAAGGTCTGGTCAATGCCGCGCTGAACTATGCGGGCAAGATCCCGAGCCAGGTGGAAGCCGTGGCGTTACGAGCGCGAGCGAATGCTCACGCCGTGCTAGGCAATGCGAGCGAGACGGCCCGAGCGCTCGATGAGGCACGCACCCTCGCAGGGAAGGACCCCGGGGACGATGACGGTCTAGCTCCGTACGTCTCCGTCGCGTACATCGACATGGAGGCGGCCAACTGCGCCATCGCGCTCAACCGGCCTGAGGATGCAGTGCGGACGCTGGAGGAGAGCCTCGTGCAATGGCCTGCCCAGCAGCAGCGCGACCGGGGGCTGTGCCTGGCCCGGTTGGCCACGGCCTACGCGCAGAACGAGGACCTGGAGGGGGCCGTCAGCGCAGCCACGCAGGCGGTGAGCATCGCGCAGACGACTGGGTCGGCGCGGATCTTGGCAGAGTTGACCCGGCTGCAAACGCACCTGGAACCGTTCCGCAAGCTTGTGGAGATTGCAGAACTCAACCGGGCCGTGGGCAGTATGAAGGGGACGTGACCACACTGAAGGAGAGCCGTGAACCTGCTTCCCGCGATCACCACCACTGACGTCCAGGAACAGGAACCGCGAGTCGCCATTCTTCCGATCGGTTCGTACGAGCAGCACGGCGCCTACCTGCCGCTCATCACAGACACGGCGATCGCGTGCATCATCGCCCGCGAGATTGCTGCCGCCTACCCGGTGCTTCAGCTCCCGCCCGTGACAATCGCGTGCAGCCACGAACACGGGACCTGGGCCGGCACGGTGAGCATCAGCGCTCGGACGCTCCACGCCATGGTCAACGACATCGCCGTGTCGCTCGAAGCCTCCGGAATCCGCAAGCTCGTGCTCGTCAACGCCCACGGCGGCAACTACGTGCTCTCGAACATCGTTCAGGAAGCCAATCTGACTGAGCCGCGGATGACACTCTTCCCGCAGGGCCGCGAGTGGAACCGGTCCCGCGAGCGCGCCGGCCTCGTCTCCGACGCTCACGGCGACATGCACGCGGGAGAGATCGAGACTTCCATCTTGCTTCACGCGGAGCCGGGCCTCGTGCGCGACGGCTACGAGTCTGCGGACCATGACGGCGGGGAGCGCCCGTTCCTCCTTACGCACGGCATGAAGGCGTATACGGAGACCGGGGTCATCGGCTTTCCCTCGTACGCAACGGCGGACAAGGGCAAAGCCGTGCTCGCGAGCCTGGTGCTGGACTTCTCTGAGCATCTGCGAGCGCTTGGCGAGTAGGCGCGCACCCTCTTCGCCCATCCCTTGAGGGAACGCCAATCTCTAGCGGAGAGCACCTTCCCTCGTCCCGAACACCGATTCGGTGTTCGGGGTCCCCGCTTCGGCAGTACCTCAGGGCAGAAGCTAATCCTCGTGCACGCCCTTGCCGAGTGAGCGAAATAGCGCATCTATTGTGCCCGAGGCTCGGTATTCCCCTTTCCCGTCAATTCCAGGCAATCCATCAGGTGCAGCGGTTTCCTGCGCGTAGAAGGCCAATGACTTTTCGGGAAGTAGTCCCCTCAATCTCAATGTCCTCCGTGAATCCTGAAGCGTGCAGTCAAACAGTTCCTCTAGTTCTTCCACCTTGGCCACCCAATCCTGGGTGTGGGTATCAGATTCGATTTGAAAACTCACCTCGGCGTCGAAAGATTCAATGTCTTCCAAGACCGATGCTGCACCCTCATGGAACCCGACCGCTCTGAAGAATCCTGGATCGTCGATCACGGCTTCTGCGAGGTCGCTCCAGTAACGAGCCTCCCCAAATGTTTCCACGCCAACTCTGTCCCACTCGTACCAGGCCATCATCAGGGTGTCGCGAATCCACTGCATGTGGTCTTGATACGGACCTTCAAATACTCGATAACGTGTCACTTTGGAGTATGTGCCGTGTATTTGCCAGACCGCTTCGAGAGTCTCCTCGAAGGAACCCATGTCCGTATCGTCCAGCAACGCCGAAATCACGCGCATTGCGGATTCAGTCCAGCCGTCGTGGTTGAATGACGCCCACCCGCGTCCCGAATAACGATCGGAGTGGTATGCGACGATTTCGATGAACATGGTAAATAGATCAACGAACGCCTGGGTGGGTACCGTCAGGAAACCGCGAGGTACTGATTCGAGACGCTTAATTGCTGACGCCCAATGGGCGCGGAGGGAATTGAGAAGCGGGTGTGTGCATGCATCCAATGACTCTCGCAGGGAGGCTTCTTCCAGTGAGAATAGTGATGGCTGGTACTCAAGTTCAGAAGGCCTTCCTTGCTCACAGAGGGCTGCAACATCTTTGTATGAGTGCGAGTGTTTGATCAGGTCTAAGCAGGCCAACGACTCGCGCGCGACGTGTCGGACTAGGAAGTCACGCTGACTTGGGTCGGAGAGCGCATATACTTCGGTACCTTTCTCGTTTGACCGCTCGATCCAGTTCCCGGAAAGGCGTCTGATCGTATTGCTGATCTCGGTGAGTGAGTGATCCCGTAGGCGGAGCGTCACAGCATCGCGTTCGACTCCTTGAGAGTCCGATACGGCCAGAATGAGTAGTAGCAGTTGTTCAAGGGATGAGAAGGAGTCAAAGGATGACTGCCAGATTTGCTGAGGGTCGTCCAGCGCCTCTCGCAGTTCAGCCACGAGTTGGGCGCCTGACTCGAAGCGGCGTCGCTTGGTGACGATCTCTACAATTCGGGGTGAGTAGTTCGGGTGTGCTGCTGTGGTTGTCCACCAGTCGTATGATGCGAGCTGAGCCCTGACCGGATCATTATCGATGGCAATATTGACGTGATTGAAAAGGATTCTTGACTTTACGTCGTGCGGCAAGCGTCCTACTGGAATCAGCGCATCGGATACGGCCTCAAGCAAGGTGTTGGTAGCGTCGCTATAGCGCCTTGTGTCATGCAACACCAGCGATCTGCTCGTAACTACTGCAACTTTCGTTCTTACTCTGGACCTATCGCCTCGCAAATTCTCCTGGATTATAGAGGCCAAGAATTCTGCAAAGTCTTTCTCGTGGTGACTTGATGAGTGATCATGCAGGCGAGTCTGCCCCCAAGCATCATCAAAGAAGAAGACGGTGGGTGTTTCGTCTGCCAACCAAGACCACCAATTATCGACAGTGCGCGGATCTACGATTACTCGAAAACCCCTGCGCCACCACTGCAGAATTAGGTACTCGGCGGCGGCAGTCTTACCAGCACCTGGGGCTCCTTGAAGGATTGCAATTCCATTTACCTCCAGAGATTTTTCGGCCCTATCGCAGATATCGTGATGAACGAATCGGAGGTAATTTTCCTCGATACGCCTCGCCCTGGACTCGCCTCTAAGGAAAACCCCTCCGCTGAGCATTTCTCTGATTGCGACCGACGACTTCAGCCACAGTTTGAAGTGGCGCCGCTCAAGATCTGGGTGCATGGCGAGGAGGGCGTTTATCCAGCCTCTGCCGTGAACCTCAACGGTGGGAGCGAGATCTGTCAGTTCCTCCCGAATCTCACGTTCGGTTTTCGGGGTGATATCGGCAGAGGTGATGAATATGTAGCGACTGATTTCGGCTTCGAAATTTTGAGACTTCCCCATTTCCTGCGCAGCGAGACTTATGAGCTTAGCCCGCGAGGCCTGGGGGGTATGCTTACATTGCGCAATTACGACTGCTGAATCTGTTCGTGCCTGTAGATCGATCCCACCGTCGGGGCCGATCCGGTAGGTAGAAAAAGCAATGCCTTCGTGCGCAGAGAGCAGGTCTCTCAGGAGCGCCTCGAAATCGTAGGGCGACAGGTCTGTGAAGTCGTAGTCAGGTGAGGTCACCTGAGCCTCCCCGTTCGCAGGTGACCGGAGTCACCGTGGTCCGTATCCAGATCGACCATCCCACAGTGCTCGTGGTGCATACCCAGTGCCAGACCAACTCACTGCTCACGGCTGCTCGCTACGCAGTAGTTGATCTTCGGAGTAGTAACCCTCCGGCGAGGGCCGGCTGGGGCGTGCTGCAGCTGTCCCAAGCTCCCGCCGCCCAGGACCTAGTTCCCCCATGCGTCCTCCGGAGGGACCTGGGGGCAACGTGTTGCCTGGTCGTACTGGGCGTAGTTGGCCCGCTGTAAATGGGGCGGGCGGCGGGCGTCAGCTGAGCCGGTAGTCCCGCGAGCCGGCGCCCCGAGCGCGCCGAACGACCCCTGCCTCCTCAAGGCGGCGTAGCTGGTACAGCACTGACGAAGGGCTAGCCAGGCCGACGGCCGCAGCGATCTCCCGCACGGTGGGGGCCTCGCCGTGATCGGCGATGTGGGCGCGTATCGCGGCGAGTACCGACTGCTGGCGCTCCGTGATGTCCCAAGACCGTCGGACGCGGGTCACGGTTTCTCCTCAGCCTGCTGGCGCAGGTCCGCGAGCTGCTCCCGAGGGACGCCCTGGACGAGGCGGCGGGACAGATCGATCAGGCGCCGCCGCAGACGTGTATTGCTACCGGTCGGGGCCTCGGCGAGGGCGTTGTAGGTGCGGATCCAGTCGCGTTGGGCCTGCACGATGTCGCGGGAATGCTCGTTGTGCACCATGAGTCCAGTAGAGCATGTGTTCGATTTTCTGTGCACGACGAAACGCGCCCCCGCGTGACGGTCTGAAGCGGCCGTGCCCCATGTCGACGGGCTCCGTGACTCCGCTCCGGAGAGTCGTGGGCGCTTCCACGGTCGCGAGATCAGTGCCATAGGGCCTGTCCGGCGGACCATGTGACCAGCAGCGGAGGGATCCCTGTTCCTAGTCGGGCAGCGTCTGGTCGGTGGATCGCGGGCGGTATGACGGTGTGTCTGTACGGCCGCACAGGGTGCGTGTGGCTTGATCGTCGGGCGGTCCCGGCAGGGGCCTCAACACCGACCGACGTCCGTGGCACGTGCTGAGTGCCGCGCTCTTTGTCGAGGAGTCCCCATCGTGAGACCGACCCTGCAACATGCCATGTTCCCTCGACGTGACGCCGGAGCCGTAGGTGAGCGGCGGCGCCCGGCCCGGCGTGCTGCCGTCCTGCTCGCCACGGTGGCGCTGCCGGCGGCACTGGTGGTGCCCACGGCCACGCCCGCCGCGGCGGCGCCCGTGACCGTCACCTTCAACGCGGGCGCCAACCAGCCCTTCACCGTCCCGTCCGGCGTCACTCAACTGACCGTCTCCGCCACCGGCGCCGCGGGCCAGAACGGGCCTAACGGCGGCGCAGGAGGCAACGGCGCCACCGTCACCGGCACCGTCACCGTGCCGGTGAGCACGACCACCCTCTTTGTCAACGTCGGCACGGGCGGGGGCGCCGGCGGCGGATCGGGGATTGTCACGGGCGGTGCCGGCGGCGGTTCCAGCGATGTCCGCACCTGCAGCTCGGCCGGCCCGGGCTGCACCCTGACCGGCGTCCCCGCCTCCGACCCCCGCCTCATCGTCGCGGGCGGCGGAGGCGGCGGCGGAAGCGGCTTCACCCTCAATTTCCTCAACCCGGAGGCCACCGGCGGGGATGCCGGAAACACCGGGGAGGACGGCGGCGACAGAACGAACAGCGGCCAGGGCGGCGGCGGCGGAACCCAGACCGCCGGCGGCGCGGGCGGAGCCGTATGCCCCTTCGGCGGCGGTACATCCGGCACTCCGGGCACGGGCGGTGCGGGCGGTAACGGCGGAGGCGGCTTCGGGGCGGGCGGAGGCGGGGGCGGCTGGTTCGGTGGAGGCGGCGGCGGAGGCTGCGGCCTTATCCAGAACTCCCCTAACGCTTACGGCCCCGGTGGCGGCGGTGGTGCGTCGAACCGTGTCCCCACGGGTGGTACCTCCGCACCTGCCGTGGGGCCGGCCCAGGTGACGATCACCTACGAGCCGGTGCCCCCCACCTGCGCCAACGTCACCCCGGCCAACCCGCAAGGGTTCAACATCATCACCGGCACCAACCGCTCCGACATCCTCAACGGAACCCCGGGACCCGATGCGATCTTCGGTCTCGGCGGCAACGACGTCATCAACGGGCTCGGCGGCAACGACCTGCTGTGCGGCGGCGACGGCAACGACGCACTGTCCGGCGGCGACGGCAACGACCGCATCGAAGGCGGCAACGGCGCCGACAACCTGAATGGCAACAACGGCAACGACGCCCTCCTCGGCGGTCCCGGCAACGACGCCCTCTTCGGCGGCACCGGCACCAACACCAACGACGGCGGCCCCGGCACCAACGCCTGCTTCAACCCCTCCACCGGACCCGGCTGCTTCTGACCCACCCCACACGCCTCCGACCTGGTCGACGAACATCAGAAACAGGCCCCGCGCATCCCTCGTCGCAGCGGCGACCGACGCACGAGGCCCGCTTCAACGCTCTGTCCATCCGAGGCAAGTAAGCCTGCTCGCACGCGGAACCCAGTCCAGAGACAGGCGTACAGCAGTGAAGTACCGCAACCCAACAGCCGCCCCCGAACGGGGCACTCGGGGATTCGGCCACGAAGTCGTGCCAGGCGTGCCGAACCGCGATGCGCCGGACGCGCCCTAGTGGGGCCAGCGTGGGGCAACGCGCTAGTCCCTCAGAAAACGGCGAGGTCAGACCCACTCGCCTGTGGGGACTGTAAATCTGCCGGCTCAGCCTTCCCAGGTTCGAATCCTGGCGCCGCCACTGGAAGGTAAAAGGTCCCCGACCTGCTGTTTCAGCAGGTCGGGGACCTTTTCTTTTGCCCTCACGCGGGGGCGGGACTGTCTCGCTCTCTCTCGCTCTCGAACGCTCCGTCTCAGAGCGCGTGGACGGTGCGTGGACGGGATCTCCAGGGCCTGTCCGGCGGATCAGGTGACCAGCAGCGGAGGGATCCCTGTTTTTCTGGTGGGGCGGGGTGACCTGGCAGGGCATCGGTCCACTTGGCAACGGATCACAGGGCCGAGTTCGGGGTCGGCAGCGGCTGGTCGGTGGATCGCGGGCGGTATGACGGTGTGTCTGTACGGCCGCACAGGGTGCGTGTGGCTTGATCGTCGGGCGGTCCCGGCAGGGGCCTCAACATCAACCGACGTCCGTGGCACGTGCTGAGTGCCGCGCTCTTTGTCGAGGAGTCCCCATCGTGAGACCGACCCTGCAACATGCCATGTTCCCTCGACGTGACGCGGGAGCCGCGGGTGAGCGGCGGCGCCCGGCCAGGCGTGCTGCCGTCCTGCTCGCCACGGTGGCGCTGCCGGCGGCACTGGTGGTGCCCACGGCCACGCCCGCCGCGGCGGCGCCCGTGACGGTCACCTTCAACGCCGGCGCCGACCAGCCCTTCACCGTCCCGTCCGGCGTCACCCAACTGACCGTCACCGCCACCGGCGCCGCGGGCCAGAACGGGCCTAACGGCGGCGTGGGCGGCAACGGCGCCACCGTCACCGGCACCGTCACCGTGCCACCGAGCACGACCACCCTCTATGTCAACGTCGGCACGGGCGGGGGCGCCGGCGGCGGACCGGCGAGTACAGGCGGTGCCGGCGGCGGATCCAGCGATGTCCGCACCTGCAGCTCGGCGGGCCCCGGCTGCACCCTGACCGGCGTCCCCGCCACCGACCCCCGCCTCATCGTCGCGGGCGGCGGAGGCGGCGGCGGAAGCAGCCCCTTGTCCAATTTCCTCGTCCCGGAGGCCAAGGGCGGAAACGCCGGAAACACCGGTACGGCCGGCGGCAGCAGAACGAACAGCGGCGGCCAGGGCGGCGGCGGCGGAACCCAGACGGCCGGCGGCACAGGCGGAGCCGTATGCCCCGGCGGCGGCGGTACATCCGGCACTCCGGGCACGGGCGGTGCGGGCGGTAACGGCGGAGGCGCCTTCGGGGCGGGCGGAGGCGGGGGCGGCTGGTTCGGTGGAGGCGGCGGCGGAGGATGCAGCACCATCCAGAACCCCCCTCTCCCTCTCCCTCCCGCTTTCGGTCCCGGTGGCGGCGGTGGTGCGTCGAACCGTGTCCCCACGGGTGGTACCTCCGGACCTGCCGCGGGGCCGGCCCAGGTGACCATCACCTACGAGCCGGCGCCCCCCACCTGCGCGACCGCCACGCCCACCATCACCGGTACCAACGCCAACAACGTCCTGGTCGGCACTCCCGGCAATGACGTGATCTTCGCTCTCGGCGGCAACGACGTGGTCGACGGCCGTGGTGGCAACGACATCGTCTGCGGCGGTGACGGCAACGACGTGCTGTCCGGCGGCGACGGCAACGACCGCATCGAAGGCGGCAACGGCACCGACAACCTGAACGGCAACAACGGCAACGACGCCCTCCTCGGCGGTCCCGGCAACGACGCCCTCTTCGGCGGCACCGGCACCAACACCAACGACGGCGGCCCCGGCACCAACGCCTGCTTCAACCCCTCCACCGGACCCGGCTGCTTCTGACCCCGCACTTCCAACGGACCTGAGGGAGAGGGTTGTCGGCGAGGAGACCGGCGTCGACCGCGTAGACGAGCGCGTTGTGAAAGATCGCGTGCTTCCGACGGATCGTTGACGCTGCGGCGGTCGTCCCGTCCAGCCTCCTCGTGAGGGCGTCCAGAGCGGCCCGCACCTGCATACGGTCCGCGAGGGCCGAGGCGGGCAGAGACTTCCGCTCGAGCCAGGCGAGTACCTTGGCTACCTTCGCCGGCGGCTCCTCCTTCCAGCCGTTCACGTTGAACGCCCAGCTGTAGAGCGGGGTGCGGACGGCCGACACGTCGGGCAAGGCCCTACGTGCCGGACCAGGCGATGACGATCCTGCAGTCCGCGGCTGAAGCGCTGGTATTGGATGGCACCGTGGAGCAGGCCAACATCGGGGCTGACCACATTTCCATGTGGCCGATCGAGACTGAGAAGAGAGCACGCGAGATCGGGGCTGCGTTCCATGCTGCTATGCACGGTCTCCAAACAGTTGCACATCGCCGTTCCGAGCCGGCGCCCAAGGCCGTAGCGTACGAGGCCAAGGCTGCCGGGGGCGTCGGACTCGGGCCGTGCTTCGAGTCTTTGGGGCTGTCGGTCTACGACCGGCGGCCCCAAGTCATGCGGGACGCAGCCGTGAAGGGCGAGCTCCTGGTTCGGGTCCCTCTGGACGACATGTGGACGGCGGCGGGCAGTCTCGGTGGTCCGCTGCTGCTTTCGTAGGTCAGTTGAGGAATAGACCGCTGCTCTTCGGCGGACTGTAGATCTGCCGGCTCAGCCTTCCCAGGTTCGAATCCTGGCGCCGCCACATGGTGGAGAACCCCCTCCGAACTGCGGAAACGTGGTTCGGAGGGGGTTCTTTGTTTTCGACACCCCGGTGTGACGTAGTTCAGACGGCCTTCTGGTGAGCGGCGAGGCGGCCTCCTCGCCGCCGGGCGCGAACTCACGGGCCCGCGCCCGTCGTTCGCTATGACCAGCCGCCGGTCGCCGTCCATCCATGCCGTCATGGGCGGAAGGCAGGGACGTGTCCGTCGCGTTCGGTGTCCGTCACTGGAGTCCCTCCCTGAGTCCGGCCCGCCGGTCGGCAATACGATCGCATATCGGACACGGAGAGTGATGTAGGCCGGACTGTCCTAGGCGTCTATTACGCGAATAGGTAGATATAAGAAGTATGTCGCGGCCGATTTTGCTACGGAGAGTCATATACGGTGGCGCCCGTCGCGTCGGTCGAGTGTCGGCGCGAGCCTGGCCCTTCGGTCAGGCGCATGTCTGGTTCTTCACCCACGCAGAAGGAGTGAGTGTGAACGTTCGCTTTGGCATGAGCCGGGGAACGGCGCTCGTGGTCACCGCACTGGCCGCCGTCGTCGCCTCGACCCTCCCGGGATCGGCGTCTGCTGACGCAGGCGGAACCGGAGGCTCGGATCACTGGGGCGTGATCGCCCGCAACACGATCGGCTCCCCCGTCGCCGCGCTGCGGAACGGCCCGTTCGGCACGTACGGCGTGACGGGCACCGCGGCCAGGCCGCCCTATGGAGTGGGCAGCCTTGGAATCGAGGTGGCGGACAAATCCACCTCGCGGCCCGATTCTGCCGCCGAGAAGATCGACTTCGGCAACGAGGTCGACTTCTACAACAAGCCGGTGCTGGGCCTGAACAAGCTCGGCTTCCACGTCTTCCAGACCGGCGAGAACGTCGACTACGGGGGCACGAAGAACCTGCCGAACATCAGGTTGGAGATCGACGCCAACCTCAGCACCCTGCCGGCGGACAACTACACCACCTTGGTGTGGGTGCCGGACGCGGTTCTGGCGACCAACCGGTGGAGCGGCTACATCAACGCCACCACCTCCGGCTACTGGTACCTCACCGGCGCCGAGGGCAGCGTCACCCACTGCGCTGCTTCCGATGCGTGCAGCTTCGCCGATGTGAAGGCCGCCCTCAACGACGGCGGCGACGCACCCAAGATCCTCACGGTCGCCGTAGGCAAGGGCCGTGACCACCTCTGGGCCGGCGCTGTCGACGGCCTCCGGATCAACGACACCATCTACGACTTCGAGGCCAACGGCGTCAGAGCCCTTCGCGCCCACTGACGCGACCGGCCCGCCCCGCGTATTCCACCGGGAACCGCCACATAGTGAAGAACCCCCTCCGAACTGCGGAAACGCAGTTCGGAGGGGGTTCTTTGCATCCCCGGCGCACAGCGCCCTCTAGGGCGCGATGGGGAGTTGACGCTTGTGGTCGGTGAGGCGGTAGCGGTGGACGATCGTCTCGAAGGCCCGCCCGTCGACCGGCTTGCCCTCCAGGAAGTCGTCGATGTCGTCGTAGGTGACCCCGAGCGCGTCCTCGTCGGCCTTGCCCGGGTCGAGGGTCTCCAGGTCGGCCGTGGGGACCTTCCACACCAGCTCGGCGGGTGCGCCCAGCGAGTCCGCGACGGCGCGCACCCGGCGCTTGGTCAGGCCGGTCAGCGGGACCAGGTCCGCGGCGCCGTCGCCGAACTTCGTGAAGAAGCCGGAGACGGCCTCGGCGGCGTGGTCGGTGCCGACGACCAGGCCGTTGTGCGCGCCGGCCACCGCGTACTGGGCGACCATGCGCTGCCGGGCCTTGATGTTGCCGTGCACGAAGTCCTGGTGGCCCTCGTCGCGGAAGTTCACGTCGGCGGCCAGTGCGGCCTCGATCGCGGCGTCGCTGGCGGGCTTGATGTCCACGGTCAGCACGTGGTCGGCGCGGATGAAGGAGAGCGCGAGTTGGGCATCGTGCTCGTCGGCCTGAATCCCGTAGGGCAGCCGCATCGCGTAGAACCGCGCCTCGTGTCCGGCAGCCCGGGCCCGCTCCACGGCGAGCTGGCACAGCCGGCCGGCTGTTGTGGAGTCGACACCGCCGCTGATGCCGAGCACGAGGGAGCGCAGGCCGGTGGAGGTCAGCCGTTCGGTGAGGAAGGCCACCCGCCGTTCGATCTCACGCTCGGCCTCGAAGGTCTCGGCGACCTGGAGTTCGCGGGCGATCTCCTGCTGCAGGTCGTTAGACGCCGACTCGCTCACGTCTGCTCCTTGCTCCGGTTCGTGGGGTGCTGTCGCGCCCACCCTACTGGGGGTGTCCGGGAGGTCAGGGGGGCGCGGGATGTGCCGGGACGAGGCGTGGACGGGACGTGGACGAGGCAGGCTGTGCCCGGCGCCGCCCCATGGCGGGAAGCCCTCAGGGAAGCCCCGCGGACCGTGGCATCGCAGTCCGGAGGGGGCTTCTTCGGATCCTCGGACACCCCGTGGCGCAGACTGATCCCCATGTCCGTACCGTCGGCGTCTCGCCGCAGAAACTGCCCCGAGTGCCGCCGCGACATCGCCGTCGTGGCCGGCCGCTTCGCCCGCCACGACCCGCCCGGGGCCCGCAGCGCGGGCGAACTCGTGTCCTGCCCCGGCTCCCGCAGGCCGGCGCAGCTCGGCGCCGCGCAGCCGTCCCTCGACGGCTACGTGGTCCCGACAGCGCCCGGCCAGCTCCCGCTCTTCTGAACCGCGCTCAGTTCCCCGCGACCGACTTGACCGCCACCATCACCGGCGCCGACCCGGAGATCAGCTCCAGCGTCAGCCCCGCGGTGGCGGGCGTGTCCACCAGCTCCGCGAGCACCGCCGCCACATCGTCCCGCGGCACCGGACCCCGCCCGGTGGACGCCTCCAGACGGACGAGTCCGGTGCCCGCGTCGTCCGTGAGCATCCCGGGACGCAGGATCGTCCAGTCCAGGCCGGACCGGGCCCGTACGGACACGTCCGCCTCGCCCTTGGCCCGCAGATACGCGTCGAAGACCTCGTCACCCTGATGGGCCGGGTCCGCGCCCATCGACGACACCACGACGTACCGCCGGACCCCGGCCCGCTCCGCCGCGTCCGCGAACAGCACGGCCGCCCCCCGGTCCACCGTGTCTTTGCGTCCGGCCGTGCTGCCCGGCCCCGCGCCGGCCGCGAACACCGCCGCGTCCGCGCCCTCCAGAAGCCCGGCGACCTCCTCCACGGACGCCGATTCCAGGTCGCACACAAGGGGCTCGGCCCCGGCCTCCCGCAGGTCGTCCGCCTGCTCGGCGCGGCGGATGACGCCCGCGACCTCGTCTCCGCGTGCGGCGAGCAGACGCTCGAGCCGCAGCGCGATCTGACCATGACCACCAGCGATGACAATGCGCATGCTTCCGACCGTACGCCGGGCCGACCCCGTTCGCCGCGCAACCTTGCGGGCGCCTCGTGGGTCTCATCAGCGACCCGTGCCGCCGACGGCCGCCGGGTCTCTCATCGGACCTCTGCGGGAGACAGACATCAGCGCCATACGCACCACCACCCTCACCGCGGCCGCCTGCGCCGCCCTGCTGCTCGCGACCACCTCCGCCTGCGGCACCGTCGAGAACCTGACGGCTGGTCAGAAGATCGACAAGGCCGCCGACAAGCTCGGCGAACAGAAGTCGCTGTCCTTCGAGTTGGGCCTCGGCGCGAAGCCGGACGCGCTCATGGAGCTGGCCGGCGGACAGGGCGACGAGGCCATGCCACCGACGATCGCCAAGGCGTTCGCCGGTGCCCACATCACCTTCGCCGTACGGTCGAAGAAGCCGCTGTCCGAGTCGGGCGGGAAGGACTTCGTCGGGATGGGCGCGAAGGTGTCGGCCCAGGGCGGCACCCTGGCCGAGTACCGGTTCGCCGGAGACTTCGTCTACTTCCGCCTCGACATGCAGAAGTCGTCGGAACTCATGGGCTTCCCCCTCCCCTCGCCGAAGGACCTCCCGAAGGGCGAGGAGGGGCTCGCGAAGGCCCTCGAAGGCGAGTGGGTCAAGGTGGACGTCTCGGACGCCGGGAAGAACACTTCAGGCAACGGCTCCAAGGGTTCCGGTGGCCTGGACGAGCACACCCAGCGGAAGGTCCTCAAGGCCCTGCGCGGCGTCATCGCCGACGACGTCACGCTCCGCAGCGCCGGCACCAAGGACGGCACGGAGCGCATCGTTGCCAAGGCGTCCTTCCGTGAGCTCCTGACGGACCTCTTCGACAAGCTCGGCCCCCTGAAGGACGAACTGCCGCCCGGCGCCGGATTTCCCACCGCCAAGGACCTCAAGGACGCCCCCGCCAAGAAGGTGGCCGTCGACTTCTCCATCACCAACGGCACGCTGTCGAAGATCTCCTTCGACCTCGCGACCCTCGCCGACGGCAAGAAGGGCGCCAAGGTCCCGCTGGTGCTCAAGTTCGGCAAGGCGGGCGACATCAGCGCACCGTCCGGCGCGACCGAGGTCCCGCTCGGTGAGCTCGCGGGCGGCAACCCGTTCATGATGGGTACCCCGATGGGCGGCTTCTGACGGTTGGTCAAAGCCCTGGGGAAGGGCGGTAGATGGGCTTCACAGGAGTCAAGGGGTCCCGCGTGCGGGCGGGCCCTTTCACTCCTGCCCGCAGCCCCCGCCCTCCATCGGCTTCCCCGCCCGCCCCTGCCGCGGCAGATCGAGCGCCGACGCCGAGTCGCAGTACTCCCGCACCGCACTGGTGCGCGCCACCACCCGCCCCCGGTGCACCACGATCCGGCTGTACGCGAGTGAGAGCGCACCCGCGAGCCGGTCGCCGCGCACGGCGACGAGCTCCGCGGGGAAGCCCGCCTCCACCCGCACCTCGGGCAGCCCGAGCGCTGCCCGCGCTGCCCCGCTGACGCAGTCGTACGCCTCCTCGGGGCGCAGCCCGTAGCGCGAGACCAGCAGGTGCGCGGCCTCCAGCGGATCGCCGCGCCCCACCGGGTTCGCCATGTCGCGCAGCGCCCCGCTGCCCGCCGCGACCCGCACGCCGGCCGCACGCAGGAGCCGTACGGGAGCCGTGCCGCGACGGTCGACGCCCGCGCAGCCGCCCTGCGGCAGGCAGACCACCGTGACGCCCGCGGCGGCGAGTCGGTCGGCGGTGCGCGCGGCGACCTCGCGCGGCAGCCGTCCGAGCCCGCCGCACGGCCCGATCGTGACGCCGGGCCGCAGCCCTCCGGCCATCGTCGCGATCCGCCCGAGCCGTGCCGGATCACCGCCGTCCGTATGCAGATCCACCGCGCAGCCGTGCTCCGCCGCGACCTCGAGGACCGCCTCCACGTAGCCGGTCGGGTCGGGGTCGAGATCCGGGCACCCGCCCACCACGGACGCGCCCATCTTCACCGCGTCCCGCAGCATCGACAGGCCGTCGGCCCCCGCGAGGCCCGTCAGGAGCCGGGGCATCGCCACGGTCCGCAGATCGGCCAGGCCGCGCAGCGACCGCCACGCCTGGAGCACCGCCTCCATCGGGCCGAGGCCCTGCAGATCCCCGATCCGCACATGCGCGCGCTGCGCGGTGGCCCCGTGCCCGAGCTGGAGCAGCGCGGCCTCGGTGGCCCGCCGCTGCACGTCGGGCCCGTCGTACGACACCGGCCCCTCCGTCTCCTCGGACAGCGCCGTGTCGCCATGGGCGTGGGGTTCGGCGGGGGCAGGGAGCAGGAGGTAGCCGCCGAGGTCCACACGCGCGGAGGGGGCGGTGAGGCTGCCGGCCGTGCCGACGGCCTCGATGCGCTCGTCGTCGAGCCGCACGTCCACGGTCCGGCCGTCGGTGAGCCGGGCACCGGACAGGAGGAGGGCGGTGCTCTCGGCGGCGGAGTCGTTGCCGGGGGAGCGGGGGTGCTGCGGCTGGCTGTCGGGCATCGCGCTCCTGGGGTTCGGGGGCGGCGGCCGCGTGGGCGGGGGCCGCCCCGGACCGGAGGCGGGCCGGAAGGGGCGTACAAGATCACGCAGCGCGGGTCGAGCCTAGAGCTGCGGCAGGCCCGCTTCGCGGAGGAGCGCAATAGCTTCGCGGAGGAGCGCAATAGTCGTACTGCTGTGGTGCGTGGTGCCGATGAGGCGGTCGTGGGCGGTTGTTGCGGCTCCGGAACGGCCGTGGTCCTGCCCCTGGGGGGCGGCCGCGAAACGGATTTGGGCGATCGGCGGGCGAGCGTGTAATGTCTTCATCGCTCGCCCCAATAGCTCAGTCGGTAGAGCGTCTCCATGGTAAGGAGAAGGTCTACGGTTCGATTCCGTATTGGGGCTCTGGTGTGAAGTTCCCTCACCTTCGGGTGAGGGGCATCGCATCAAAGCGGTGTAGCTCAGTCGGTAGAGCAAGCGGCTCATAATCGCTGTGTCACCGGTTCAAGTCCGGTCACCGCTACACACAGTAGCCGATTGTGGGGTCGGTCCTCCGGTCGGCTACTATTCATGCGTTCATCCGTCAACCGTCCGTCCAAGGAGCACTCACGTGGCTGCCACCGACGTCCGCCCGAAGATCACGCTGGCCTGCGTGGAGTGCAAGGAGCGGAACTACATCACCAAGAAGAACCGGCGTAACGACCCGGACCGTCTTGAGATGAAGAAGCACTGCCCGCGCTGCAACCAGCACACGGCGCACCGCGAAACGCGCTGACTCAGGCTCGTACATGAGGCCGTCCCCTTTCGAGGGGGCGGCCTCATGTCGTTATCGCGTGTGGGCGGCCGGCCGTAAGATCCGGCAACATCCGGCAACAGCGCAAATCCAGGAGGTGCCGAGTCCATGGCGCTCGACCAGTCCTTCGTGGGACGGTCCTACCCGCCCACCGACCCCTATGAGGTCGGCCGGGAGAAGATCCGTGAATTCGCGGAGGCGGTGCGGGACGCCAATCCCGCCTACGTCGATCCGGAGGCGGCCAAGGCGCTCGGCCACCCCGATGTGATCGCTCCGCCGACCTTTGTGTTCGCCATCACGTTCAAGGCCGCGGGCCAGGTGATCGAGGACCCGCAGCTGGGCCTCGACTACAGCCGCGTCGTGCACGGCGACCAGAAGTTCGTGTACACGCGCCCGGTGCGCGCCGGTGACCGGCTCACCGTGACCTCGACGATCGAGGCGATCAAGTCCCTGGCGGGCAACGACATCCTGGACATCCGCGGCGAGGTCCACGACGAGACCGGCGAGCACGTCGTGACCGCCCACACCAAGCTCGTGTCGCGCGCGGCCGAGGGGGCGTGACCATGACGACGACGATTCAGTACGCGGATGTGGAGATCGGCACGGAGCTGCCGGCCCAGACGTTCCCCGTGACCCGCGCCACGCTCGTGCAGTACGCGGGCGCCTCCGGTGACTTCAACCCGATCCACTGGAACGAGAAGTTCGCGGTCGAGGTCGGGCTCCCGGACGTCATCGCCCACGGCATGTTCACCATGGCCGAGGCGATCCGCGTCGTGACCGACTGGGTCGGCGACCCGGCCGCCGTCGTGGAGTACGGCGTGCGCTTCACCAGGCCCGTCATCGTCCCGAACGACGACAAGGGCGCGACGATCGAGGTCAGCGGCAAGGTCGCCGCCAAGCTCGACGACGGCCGCGTCCGCGTCGACCTCGTCGCGACGAGCGCGGGCCAGAAAGTGCTCGGCATGTCGCGGGCGGTCGTGCAGCTGGCGTAACGGCTGCTCCGTAGGAACCTGAGTAAGGGGCACCCTCCATTGCGGGGTGCCCCTTACTCGTAGGCAGGACTCGTACGCCTTCGCGGGAGCCGAGATGTGACGCTTGACATAGGTAGTGATTGACCACTAACTTAGCCGCATGGTCAGGATGAGCGCAGACGAGCGACGCGAGAGCGTCATCCGCGCGGCGATGAGCGAGTTCGCCAGGGGTGGTTACTACGGCACCTCTACTGATGCGATCGCCAAGCGGGTGGGTGTCTCGCAGCCGTATCTGTTCCGGCTCTTCCCGGGGAAGAAGGCCATCTTCCTCGCGGCGGCGACCCGTTGCGTGCAGGACGCGACGCGGCTCTTCGCCGAGGCCTCCGAAGGCCTGGAGGGCGAGGAGGCCCTGCACGCCATGGCGAACGCGTACACCGACGTCATCGCCAAGGACCCCGAGCGGCTCATGATGCAGATGCAGGTGTACGTCGCGGTCGCCGCCGCCGAGGCGGCCGGTGACCGCGAGTTCGGCGAGGCGGTCCGCGCTGAGTGGATGAAGCTCTGGGAGGCGGCGCATCTGCCTCTGGGGGCGGACGTGGACACGACGACGACCTTCATGGCCTACGGAATGCTGATCAATGTTCTGGTCTCCATGGGATTCCCCCCGGAGCACCGGATCTGGGAAGGGCTGTACCCCTCGGCTCGCGCCATGGGGAGCCTGGAGCACTAGCGGTAACCGGAGTGCCGGCAGTAATCGGCAACTGAGCACGGGGAACCAGGTGTGGGTGTCCGGGGAGGCCCTTGGCCTCTTCCCGCCCATGAAAGTTAGTCATCAATAACTAACCAACGTTCCGGGGGGAACGATGTCACAGCAGACAGCACGCCGTGGGGGAGCCGTCTGGGCCCTCGTCATCACCAGTGTCGCCGGGTTCATGGCGGCCCTCGACAACCTCGTCGTCACCACCGCTCTGCCCTCCATCCGCAAGGATCTCGGCGGAGCGCTCGACGACCTGGAGTGGACGGTCAGCGCCTACACGCTCACCTTCGCCGTGCTGCTGATGTTCGGCGCGGCCCTGGGGGACCGGTTCGGCCGCCGCCGGCTCTTCCTCGTCGGCCTCACCGTCTTCACCGGTGCTTCCGCCGCCGCGGCCATGGCGCCCGGCATCGACTCGCTGATCGCCGCCCGCGCGGTCCAGGGAGTCGGCGCCGCGATCATGATGCCGCTGACGCTCACCCTGCTCACCGCGGCCGTCCCGGCGGCGAAGCGCGGGATGGCGTACGGGATCTGGGGCGCCGTCAACGGGCTCGCGGTCGCGAGCGGGCCGTTGATCGGCGGCAGCCTCACCGAGCACGTCTCCTGGCACTGGATCTTCTGGCTGAACGTCCCGCTCGGCCTCGCCCTTCTTCCGCTCGCCCGGCTGCGCCTCAGTGAGTCGTACGGCACCGGCGCCCGGCTCGACCTGGTCGGCACAGTGCTCGCCAGCAGCGGCCTCTTCGGCATCGTGTACGCCCTGGTCCGCGCGCCCCGCGACGGCTGGACCAGCGGACTCGTTCTGCTGGGCCTGTTCGCCGGCGGCGCCCTGCTCGTCGGCTTCGCGCTGCACGGCACCCGCGCCAGGAACGCGATGCTGCCGATGCGCCTCTTCCGCTCCCGCGCCTTCGCCGGGATCAACGCGGCCAGCCTGCTGATGTTCCTCGGGATGTTCGGCTCGATCTTCCTGCTCAGCCAGTACATGCAGGGCGTCCTCGGCTACTCGCCCACCGAGGCGGGCCTGCGGATGCTGCCCTGGACCGGCATGCCGATGCTCGTCTCGCCGATCGCGGGGTACCTGTCCGACCGGATCGGCGGCCGCCTGGTCGTCGCCACCGGCCTCTTCCTCCAGGCCGCGGGCCTCGCCTACTACGCCTCCGTGGTCGCCGCCGACGCCTCGTACACCGCGCAGCTGCCCGCCCTGATCATCAACGGCATCGGGATGTCCCTCTACTTCGCCCCCGCGTCCAACCTGGTCATGTCCAGCGTCCGCCCGCAGGAGCAGGGCATCGCGTCCGGCGCGAACAACGCGCTGCGCGAGGTGGGCGGAGCGCTCGGTATCGCCGTGATGTCGTCGATCTTCGCGGCGCAGGGCGGCTACGACTCCGCGCAGACCTTCGTGGACGGCATCCAGCCCGCGCTGTGGGTGGGCGCGGCCACGGTGGCCGTCGCCGGAGCCGCGGCCCTGTTCATCCCCTCCCGCCGGCGCGCGGCCGAGGGCCCCAGGAGCGAGCCCGAGCCCCGACCTGCCCCTGTCCTGGAGACCGCTTCGAACTGAGATCGACCCGCACCGAACCGGCACTCTTCGAAGGAGCCCGTCATGCCCACACTGCCCTGGACCGTCCCGAACACCCCGCCGGCCGGCGCCGAGGCCCACGTCATGGCCTCCCGCTTCGAGACCCGCACCCTGTGGGGAGCCCTCCGTTTCTTCGCGAAGACCCCCTCTGTCTGGCGCCAGGTGAGCAAGGCGCCCGGCGCGTACGGAGCCTCGGTGAAGGCGGCTCCCCTGCGGCGGACCTTCTGGACCCTGTCCGCCTGGGAGTCGCCGGACGCGCTGAAGCGCTTCGCGGGCTCGGCGCCCCATGGCCCGGCGGCTGGTGGTCTGCGCTCACAGATGAAGGACGCGAAGTTCGTGCGCTGGCAGACCACCACGGACGAGCTGCCGCTCGACTGGGCGGAGGCGCTGCGGCGCCTGACCTGAGCCGTGAGGCGAGCTCGCCAGGTGTCGAAGGAGAAGACTCACCAGGTATCGAGGGAGAAGACTCGCCAGGTATTGAAGGAGACGAACGGCCCCGCCACGACCGGCGGGGCCGTTCTCGTACTCTTGAGCGCGTGCAGGAACTCCACGACGCCCCCCTCGCCCCCCTGACCACCTTCCGTCTCGGCGGCCCCGCGGCCCGGCTGCTGACGGCGACGACCGACGACGAGGTGATCGCCGCCGTCCGTGAGGCCGACGCGGCAGGCACCCCGCTGCTGATCGTCGGCGGTGGCAGCAATCTGGTCATCGGTGACAAGGGCTTCGCGGGCACCGCCCTGCGGATCGCCACGAAGGGCTTCTCGCTCGACGGTACGAACCTTGAGCTCGCGGCCGGCGAGGTGTGGACCGACGCGGTCGCCCGCACCGTCGAGGCCGGTCTCGCGGGCATCGAGTGCCTCGCCGGAATCCCGGGCTCCGCCGGCGCCACGCCGATCCAGAACGTGGGCGCGTACGGCCAGGAGGTCTCGTCGACGATCACCGAAGTGATCGCGTACGACCGGAAGACCGACGAGACGGTCACCATTCGGAACGAGGAGTGCGCGTTCTCGTACCGGCACAGCCGTTTCAAGGCCGATCCCGAGCGCTTCGTGGTGCTGCGGGTGCGGTTCGGGCTCGAGGACGCGGGCGGCATGAGCGCCCCCATCAAGTACCCCGAGACCGCCCGCACCCTCGGTGTCGAGGCGGGCGACCGGGTCCCCGCGGCCCTCGCCCGCGAGACTGTCCTGAAGCTGCGCGCGGGCAAGGGCATGGTGCTCGACCCCGAGGATCACGACACCTGGTCGGCCGGGTCGTTCTTCACCAACCCGATCCTCACCGAGGAGGAGTTCGCCGCCTTCCACGCGCGCGTGGCGGACCGTCTCGGCCCCGACACCGCCCCGCCCGCCTTCCCGGCCGGCGAGGCCCGCGTGAAGACCTCGGCGGCCTGGCTCATCGACAAGGCGGGCTTCACCAAGGGCTACGGCAGCGGGCCCGCGCGTATCTCCACCAAGCACACGCTCGCCCTCACCAACCGCGGCGAGGCGACCACCGACGACCTCCTCGCGCTCGCCCGCGAGGTCGTGGCCGGCGTCCACGACGCCTTCGGCGTGACGCTGGTCAACGAGCCGGTCACGGTGGGCGTGACTCTCTGACCCTCGTGACCTTCTGCCCCCTGCCCCGGCGACCCGCTAGTAGGCGACCCCCACGCCCTGCTTCACCGTCGCCGGGTTGTCGATCATCGCCAGCATCGCGTGGGCCACGTCGGCCCGCGAGATGCTCCGGCCGCTGCGTGGATTCCCGCCGACCACGGTCCGGTACGTGCCCGTGAGCGGCTTGTCCGTGAGCTTCGGCGGGCGCACGGAGGTCCAGTCCGTGGCGCTGGCCGCGAGCGCGCCCTCCATGGCCCGCAGATCGTCGTAGACGGGCTTGAGCAGCGAGCTGATGAAGCCGATCATGGCGCGGTCGAGGAGTGGTGAGCGCTCCGGCTCGGGGCCGACCGGCGCCGCGCTGACGACGAGCAGACGCCGTACGCTCTCGGCCTCCACCGCCCCCAGTACCGACCCGGTCAGCTCGGCCGTGATGCCCGCGTCCGCGCGCTTGCGGGCGCCGAGCCCGGACAGGACCGCGTCCCGCCCGGCGACCGCGGGGCGCAGCACCTCGGGGTCCCGGACATCCGCCCGGAACACCTCCAGGTCCGTACCCGTCACCGTGAACCGCGCGGGGTCACGGACCACCGCGGTGACCTGATGTCCTGATGCCAGTGCCTGCCGGACGATTTCCTGGCCGATACCGCCGGTCGCGCCGAAGACAGTGATCCTCATGGCACACCCTCCTAGGGTGGGTAAGTGTTCACTCACCCCCTAGAGTGAGTGGATACTCACCTGCTCGTCAAGCTCGGTTGGAGTCCGCATGCATCAGAAGCCGGCCCGCGTCCGCATCGTCGACGCCGCCCATGAACTCATGCTGAGCATCGGCCTCGCCCGCGCCACCACCAAGGAGATCGCCAAAGCGGCGGACTGTTCGGAAGCAGCGCTCTACAAGTACTTCGCGAACAAGGAAGAGCTGTTCGTGACCGTTCTCAGCGAGCGGCTGCCCAAGCTCGGACCGCTCCTGACCGAGCTCACCAGGAAGCCGGGCGCGAAGAGCGTCGAGGAGAACCTCACGGAGATCGCCCGCGAGGCCGCCCTCTTCTACGAGCAGACCTTCCCGATGGCCGCCTCCCTGTACGCGGAACCCCAGCTCAAGCGTCGTCATGAGGAGGCGCTGCGCGAGATGGGCACGGGCCCCCACCGCCCGATCCAGGGTCTGGACGCCTACCTCAGATCCGAGCAGGACGCGGGCCGCGTCAGCCGCGACGCCGACACCTACGCCGCCGCGTCACTCCTCCTCGGAGCCTGCGCCCAGCGTGCGTTCGCGTACGACATGGCCCCCGACCGCAAGCCCCCGCAGCCGTTGGACGAGTTCGCCGCGGGCCTCGCCCGCACCCTGCTCACAGGGATCGCATAGAGTCCCCATTCTTTCTGGGGAGGGCAAGATCATGCTGCGTGGAAGAGGGCGCCGGGTCGCCATACCGGTGCTGGTGGCGGCGCTGACGGGAGTACTCGCCGCGGGGTGCGGCCGGGGACCGTCCGGCGGGGACGCGGCCGACGCCAGGAAGCCCGAGCGGTTTGCGAGCTCCCGGCAGCTGCCCGAACACCTCGCCGCGGACGGCACGACGGTCGTCGTCGGGTCATCGAAGGCGGACACCGTCGTACGGCTCTACGAGGACCTGCGCTGCCCCGTCTGCCGTGACTTCGAGGAGGACGGCGGCGCCGGCGCGCTGCGGAAGATGACCCTTCACGGCGAGGTCAGGGCCGAGTACACCCTGGCGTCGTTCCTCGACGACCGGCTCGGCGGCAAGGGCTCGAAGAAGGCGGCCAACGCGCTGCGGGCCGCGCTGGAAAAGGGGAAGTTCGTCGAGTACCACGACCTCCTCTTCCAGGAGCAGCCCGAGGAGGCCGTCGACGGCTACACCGACGCGTTCCTGCTCCGCATGGCCTCGCGGGTGAAGGGCCTGCGCGGCGCCGAGTTCGACGCGGCGGTGAAGGGCATGAAGTACCGCCCCTTCGTCACCGCCTCCGAGAAGGCCTACGAGGCCGACAAGGCGCCCGGCACCCCGGCCTTCGCGGTGAACGGCACCCTCATCAGCGAGGACCGGTGGAACCTGATGTTCGACCCCAAGTACGTTCCGCTGGCGGTCATGACGTCGACCCTGCCGGAGTGACAGACGCACCGGGCCTGCTCAGGGGGCGGCGGTCAGCCAGTCGTCGACCCCTGACAGCAGCTTCGCCTTGATGTCCTGCGGCGCCGCCGAACCGCGCACCGACTGCCGCGCCAGCTCGGCCAGTTCGGCGTCGTCGAAGTCGTGGTGACGGCGCGCGATCTCGTACTGGGCGGCCAGACGCGAGCCGAACAGGAGCGGGTCGTCGGCGCCGAGCGCCATCGGCACCCCTGCCTCGAACAGAGTGCGCAGGGGTACATCCTCCGGCTTCTCGTAGACGCCGAGCGCGACATTGGACGCCGGGCAGACCTCGCAGGTCACCTGTCGGTCCGCGAGACGCTTCAGGAGCCGGGGGTCCTCGGCGGCCCGCACTCCGTGACCGATCCGCGTCGCCTCCAGGTCGTCCAGACAGTCGCGTACGGAGGCGGGCCCGGTCAGCTCGCCGCCGTGCGGCGCGGCCAGGAGCCCGCCCTCCCTGGCGATGGCGAACGCGCGGTCGAAGTCCCGCGCCATGCCCCGCCGTTCGTCGTTGGAGAGCCCGAAGCCGACGATGCCGCGGTCCGCGTACCGCACGGCGAGTCGGGCCAGAGTGCGCGCGTCCAGCGGATGCTTCATACGGTTCGCGGCCACCAGGACCCGCATGCCGAGACCCGTGTCGCGCGAGGCGGTCTCGACGGCGTCCAGGATGACTTCCAGGGCTGGGATCAGCCCTCCGAGCCGCGGCGCGTACGACGTCGGGTCGACCTGGATCTCCAGCCACCCCGACCCGTCCGCGAGATCCTCCAGCGCGGCCTCGCGCACCAGCCGCTGAATGTCCTCGGGCTCGCGCAGGCAGGACCGCGCGGCATCGTACAGCCGCTGGAAGCGGAACCAGCCGCGCTCGTCGGTGGCACGCAGCTTCGGCGGCTCGGACCCGGTCAGGGCGTCCGGCAGTCTGACGCCGTACTTGTCGGCGAGTTCGAGCAGGGTCGTGGGCCGCATCGACCCGGTGAAGTGCAGATGAAGATGGGCCTTGGGCAGCTGCCTTACATCACGTGGTACACGCTCCATTCCAGGATCTTGCCGCACACACCCGCCGCGCGGGAAGCGGCTTTCTCCCTTCGTGGCCTTGTCCGAACGAAGATCCGACCGAAGAACCGACCCAAGGTCCGGACGACGGTCCGGACGACGGTCCGGACGAAAAACGGGCCGCCCCCGGGAATCCCGGAGACGGCCCGCATCACGCGGAAGACGCGTCAGTCGCGCGCCTCGGCGAGCAGCTTCTGGATCCGCGAGACACCCTCGACCAGGTCCTCGTCGCCCAGGGCGTACGACAGACGCAGGTAGCCCGGCGTGCCGAAGGCCTCACCCGGGACGACCGCGACCTCGGCCTCCTCCAGGATCAGCGCGGCCAGCTCGACGGAGTCCTGCGGACGCTTGCCGCGGATCTCCTTGCCGAGCAGCTCCTTCACCGACGGGTAAGCGTAGAAGGCGCCCTCGGGCTCGGGGCAGAACACGCCGTCGATCTCGTTCAGCATGCGCACGATGGTCTTGCGGCGGCGGTCGAAGGCCTCGCGCATCTTCGCGACGGCCGTCAGGTCACCGGACACGGCGGCGAGCGCGGCGATCTGCGCGACGTTCGACACGTTCGACGTGGCGTGCGACTGCAGGTTGGTCGCGGCCTTCACGACGTCCTTCGGGCCGATGATCCACCCGACGCGCCAGCCGGTCATGGCGTACGTCTTGGCGACGCCGTTGACGACGATGCACTTGTCGCGCAGCTCGGGCAGGAGCGCCGGCAGGGACGTGAACTTGGCGTCCCCGTAGACCAGGTGCTCGTAGATCTCGTCCGTGAGAACCCACAGGCCGTGCTCGACGGCCCAGCGGCCGATCGCCTCGGCGTCGGCCTCGCTGTAGACCGCGCCCGTCGGGTTCGACGGCGACACGAACAGGACGACCTTGGTGCGCTCGGTGCGCGCCGCCTCCAGCTGCTCCACGGAGACGCGGTACCCGGTCGTCTCGTCGGCCACGACCTCGACCGGGACACCACCGGCGAGACGGATCGACTCGGGGTACGTCGTCCAGTACGGCGCCGGGACGATGACCTCGTCGCCCGGGTCGAGGATCGCGGCGAAGGCCTCGTAGATGGCCTGCTTGCCGCCGTTGGTCACCAGGACCTGCGAGGGGTCGACCTCGTAGCCGGAGTCGCGCAGCGTCTTCGCGGCGATCGCGGCCTTCAGCTCGGGCAGACCGCCGGCGGGCGTGTACCGGTGGTACTTCGGGTTCTTGCAGGCCTCGATGGCCGCTTCGACGATGTAGTCCGGGGTCGGGAAGTCGGGCTCGCCCGCGCCGAAACCGATGACCGGACGCCCGGCGGCCTTGAGGGCCTTGGCCTTGGCGTCGACGGCGAGGGTCGCGGACTCGGAGATCGCGCCGATACGGGCGGAGACCCGGCGCTCGGTGGGCGAAGTGGAAGGAGTAGCAGCAGCGCTCATAACCCCATCGTTCCAGACCGGAAACCCGGCCGGCACACGGGTTTCACGGACGATCAACGACTGGCCCGCTTCTTTCTGTTCGACGGAGGGCCGCGGAACACGTACACTCACTGCTCGTTGGCCTTCACCGGCCGCTCTCTTCCGGCACACAACGTGCAGTCGGAAGGATGCGGTACGTTGGGGCAGACAAAGGGTCGTAGCTCAATTGGTAGAGCACTGGTCTCCAAAACCAGCGGTTGGGGGTTCAAGTCCCTCCGGCCCTGCTACACACTCCTTCGCCAGGACGTGTGCGCATGTACGTACTGCAAATGCACCGCCGTGCGGCTCAACCGGGCGCGGCACGGCCACGACCCGGAATTCAGGTGAGGACGCGTGACGGACGCCGTGGGCTCCATCGACATGCCTGATGCCCAGGATGAGGCGCCGGAGTCCCAGAAGAAGCCCCGTAAGGGTGGCAAGCGCGGAAAGAAGGGCCCCTTCGGCCGTCTCGCGCTCTTCTACCGCCAGATCGTCGCGGAACTCCGCAAGGTTGTCTGGCCGACTCGGAACCAGCTCACCACCTACACCAGTGTGGTGATTGTGTTCGTCGTCATCATGATCGGTCTGGTGACCGTGATTGACTATGGCTTCAACCACGCCGTCAAGTACATCTTCGGCTGAGCCGAGAGCGAAGGGCGCCGTACCCGGCGCCCCTTTCGCGTGTTCCACCCCTATGTATCCAGGAAGAAGCAGCCACAGTGTCTGACCCGAACCTGAACGAGGCGATCGAGCCCGTCGAGTCCGCTGAGGACGAGCTCGACATTGTCGAGGCGGCGGACGCCGAGAACGCCGAGGACACGGTCCAGGCCGAGACTGCCGACGAGGCAGCCACTGAGGCTGACGCGCACGTCGAGGACGAGGTCGAAGCCGCCGAGGAGTCCCTCGAGCACGCCGCCGAGGACGACGCCGACGAGGAGTCCGCCGAGGACGCCCCCGAGGCCGAGGCCGACGAGGAGTCCGTCGAGGAAGCCGCCGAGGAGTCCGAGCCGGTCGACCCGATCGTCGCCCTGCGCGAGGAACTGCGCACGCTGCCCGGCGAGTGGTACGTCATCCACACGTACGCCGGTTACGAGAACCGCGTGAAGACCAACCTCGAGCAGCGCGCCGTCTCGCTGAACGTCGAGGACTTCATCTTCCAGGCCGAGGTGCCGCAGGAAGAGGTCGCGCAGATCAAGAACGGCGAGCGCAAGACCGTCCGTCAGAACAAGCTCCCCGGCTACGTGCTGGTGCGCATGGACCTGACGAACGAGTCCTGGGGCGTCGTCCGCAACACCCCCGGCGTCACCGGCTTCGTGGGCAACGCCTACGACCCGTACCCGCTGACCCTGGACGAGATCGTCAAGATGCTCGCCCCGGAGGCCGAGGAGAAGGCCGCCCGTGAGGCCGCCGAGGCCGAGGGCAGGCCGGCTCCGTCCCGCAAGGTCGAGGTCCAGGTCCTGGACTTCGAGGTCGGCGACTCGGTCACCGTCACCGACGGCCCGTTCGCGACGCTGCAGGCGACGATCAACGAGATCAACGCCGACTCGAAGAAGGTCAAGGGCCTCGTCGAGATCTTCGGCCGGGAGACCCCGGTCGAGCTCAGCTTCGACCAGATCCAGAAGAACTAGCCCCTTCCGGCACCTTCTGGAACAAGCACTTCCGAACAGGTCAGACGGGCTCTCACAGCCTGTCTGACCTGCTCGGTTTTTAGCCGCACACGGATACCCGTTATCGTTGTGCGGTATGCCTCCATCCGGATGACCGGGTGGTCGGCTGAAAACTCTCACTAGGACCCGGAGAGAGCAATGCCTCCCAAGAAGAAGAAGGTCACGGGGCTTATCAAGCTCCAGATCCAGGCCGGTGCCGCCAACCCGGCCCCGCCGGTTGGTCCCGCGCTGGGCCAGCACGGCGTCAACATCATGGAGTTCTGCAAGGCCTACAACGCCGCGACCGAGTCGCAGCGTGGCTGGGTCATCCCGGTGGAGATCACGGTCTACGAAGACCGCTCCTTCACCTTCATCACCAAGACGCCCCCGGCCGCCAAGATGATCCTCAAGGCCGCGGGCATCGAGAAGGGCTCCGGCGAGCCTCACAAGACCAAGGTCGCGAAGATCACCGACGCGCAGGTCCGCGAGATCGCCACCACCAAGATGGCCGACCTGAACGCCAACGACCTGGACGCCGCCGCGAAGATCATCGCCGGTACCGCGCGTTCCATGGGCGTCACGGTCGAGGGCTGAACCCCTCCACCCCGTAAGACCTCCAGTGGCAGGGCCAGCGCCGGCCCGGACCACGAACTCCATCCCTGAATCCAGGAGTAGAAGTGAAGCGCAGCAAGACTCTCCGCGCTGCGGACGCGAAGATCGACCGGGACAAGCTCTACGCCCCGCTCGAGGCCGTCCGTATCGCCAAGGAGACCTCCGCGACGAAGTTCGACGGCACCGTCGAGGTCGCCATGCGTCTGGGTGTCGACCCGCGCAAGGCCGACCAGATGGTCCGTGGCACCGTGAACCTCCCGCACGGCACCGGCAAGACCGCCCGGGTCCTGGTCTTCGCGACCGGTGACCGTGCTGCGGCCGCGGAAGCCGCTGGCGCCGACATCGTCGGCTCCGACGAGCTCATCGACGAGATCTCCAAGGGCAACCGCCTGAACGAGTTCGACGCCGTTGTCGCCACCCCGGACCTCATGGGCAAGGTCGGCCGCCTCGGCCGCGTGCTCGGCCCCCGTGGCCTCATGCCGAACCCGAAGACCGGCACGGTGACCCCGGACGTGGTCAAGGCCGTGAACGAGATCAAGGGCGGCAAGATCGAGTTCCGCGTCGACAAGCACTCGAACCTCCACTTCATCATCGGCAAGGTGTCCTTCGACGACACCCAGCTGGTGGAGAACTACGGCGCGGCCCTGGACGAGATCCTTCGTCTGAAGCCGTCCGCCGCCAAGGGTCGCTACATCAAGAAGGCCGCCATCGCCACCACGATGGGCCCCGGCGTTCCGCTCGACCCGAACCGCACCCGCAACCTCCTCGTCGAGGAGGACCCGGCTGCGGTCTGAGCCTGACAGCTCAGCCACGTCGGCTCGGGCCCCGCACCTTTCGAGGTGCGGGGCCCGTTCCCGTTTTCCCGCTAACCCCTCCGGGCACCGGTGGGCTCCGCTAGCGTGCGGGGTCGACCTGGGGTTCGGCGGGGGGAGCGTATGAACGGCAGGACATGGGTGCGGTACGGGACGGTCTGCCTGGCGGTGGCCGGCCTGGTGTCCTGCGGCTCGCACGAGGCGCCCAAGGGCGACGAGAGCGTCACCGGGGCGCTGCGGGCCGCCCGCTCGGAGGTCGCCGCCGCCGGGTCCGCCAGGATCGAGGCGACGAGCAGTACGGGCACCAGCCTGTCCTCGCGGAGCGTGGGCGTCCTGCGCTGGTCGGGCGGGCTGCGCGGCACCCTGAGGGTGACAGCGACCGGCGGCTCGATGGCGTCGACGACCCGGCTCATGGGCGGTTCCCCGTCCCAGTCCCGCTTCCTGCCGGACGCGTACTACACGCGCATGACCGACAAGTTCGCCGCACTGTCGGACGGCAAGCACTGGATCCGATACCCGTACGCCCCCGGGGCCGACCTCTCACCGGCGGCCTCCCTGAAACTGCTGCTGTCCTCGGGCAACGCGCGCGAGGTGGGCCGGGAGACCGTGCGCGGCGTCCGCGCCACGCACTACACGGGCACGGCCGACGGGCAGCGCGTCGACGTCTGGATCGACCGCGGGCACCTTCTAATCAAACGCGTCCAGCGGGCCCGTACGGACTCCGGAGCCTTCTCCGGGACCGTGCACTACGCCGACTACGGCGCCCGCGCCTCGGCCGAGCGCCCGCCGGCGCGGGACACGGTCGACTTCAAGGACGTCGTCGGTCGAAAGCCCACTGCATGACAGGGAAGAGGGCGACGGCCAAGGCGAGCGGACCGCGCGCGACCAGCGGTTGAGTGCCCCGGCGAGGGGCCGACAAGGGCGGATTTGCCTGAGGCGGACCCCGTCACGTAATCTCCTCAGGAAGCCAAAGACCGCTGGTCGTTGCCGTGCCCTCGCAAGAGGAACCGGGAACCGAAGGATCTGCTGAAAGCGGACGACCTGCGCAGGTGACTGTGGAAAGTTCCCGGACTCGTTCCGGTCGAGCTATGCCCCGTGCGCCTGCGCCGGGGCGTTTTGTTTTGTACAGCCCCTTCTGAGCGGTCCTCATCACCCGGAAGGAGGCCGACGCTCTATGCCGACGCCCGACAAGGCTGCCGCGGTAGCCGAGCTCACGGACAAGTTCCGCAGCTCGAACGCCGCCGTGCTGACCGAGTACCGGGGTCTCACCGTGGCCCAGCTCAAGCAGCTGCGCCGTTCTCTCGGTGAGAACTCCGAGTACGCCGTGGTGAAGAACACGCTGACCAAGATCGCGGCCAACGAGGCCGGGATCAACACGCTGGACGACCTGTTCACGGGTCCGACAGCGGTTGCCTTCGTCACCGGTGACCCGGTGGAGTCGGCGAAGGGTCTTCGTGACTTCGCCAAGGACAACCCCAACCTCATCATCAAGGGCGGTGTCCTTGACGGTAAGGCGCTGTCCGCCGATGAGATCAAGAAGCTCGCGGACCTCGAGTCCCGCGAGGTTCTGCTCGCCAAGCTGGCGGGCGCCATGAAGGGCAAGCAGACTCAGGCTGCTCAGGTCTTCCAGGCGCTCCCGTCGAAGTTCGTCCGCACTGCGGAGGCGCTTCGCGTCAAGCGCGACGAGCAGGGCGGTGCCGAGTAACTCGGCTCGCGCAATGATCGCTGCCCGCCAGGGCAACGGTCGCAGCGGGCCGAACGTACGCCCGCCTACATAAACTCCGGCACCTGCCGAATTAGTGGAAGGACGCCATCATGGCGAAGCTGTCCCAGGACGACCTGCTCGCGCAGTTCGAAGAGATGACCCTCATCGAGCTCTCCGAGTTCGTGAAGGCCTTCGAGGAGAAGTTCGACGTCACCGCCGCCGCGGCCGTCGCTGTTGCCGGCCCCGCCGCCGGTGGCCCGGCCGCCGAGGCTGCCGAGGAGCAGGACGAGTTCGACGTCATCCTCACCGGCGCCGGCGAGAAGAAGATCCAGGTCATCAAGGTCGTGCGCGAGCTCACCTCCCTGGGCCTCAAGGAGGCCAAGGACCTCGTCGACGGCGCCCCGAAGCCCGTCCTCGAGAAGGTCGCGAAGGACGCCGCGGAGAAGGCTGCCGAGTCCCTCAAGGGCGCCGGCGCCTCCGTCGAGGTCAAGTGACCTCGGGAGTCTGCTGACTCCTTGCTGAGCGGCTCTCGCGTAGGGCTGTAACGCGAACGTACTGAAGGGCGATCACCCAACTGGGTGGTCGCCCTTCAGGCTTTCCGGACGGCCGCTCGGCGCTCCAGTTCGGCTGCCTTGCACTGACGGTCCCGACGAGTATGGTGATCTTCGTTGTGCCTGGAACCGGTGCCTGGAGCCGGTGCCTGCGGGTGCCTGCTGGTGAGTGCGGGGGTCGGGGCAGCCCCGTTCGCACAGGACGGGGCCTTGACGAACCGCACGCAGCGCGCAATTCTCAGGACGCGTCGTCACAACGATCCGGATCCGAGGCATGGATCGACGACGAAGAGGGCAGTAAGGATGTGCGCGCCACGAGTGACGTGGTGACGTGTTGCAGCTGTTGAGAACAACGAGGGTCTGACGAGGGTCGTTGAGGACAACGAGGGTCTCAAAAAACCCGCACTGGACATCAGTGAGCCAAGTGGCTACACTGACCCTTTGCGCTGCCTGTTAGCTGCTCCCTGCCCGTCACCAGGGGCATGCCCTCGCTCCAGCACCGTGGACTTGAAACCGTCCCGACCTGGCCCTCACGGGCCGATTCGGGAAGCTTCTGCCTCCGTGCCAGCTTGGGACCGGTACGCGCGTAGTGAGTCCGAGCCCTCGGAAGGACCCCCTCTTGGCCGCCTCGCGCACTGCCTCGACCGCGAATACGAACAACGGCGCCAGCACCGCCCCGCTGCGCATTTCCTTTGCAAAGATCAAGGAGCCCCTCGAGGTTCCGAACCTTCTTGCGCTGCAGACCGAAAGCTTCGACTGGCTGCTCGGCAACGACGCGTGGAAGGCTCGTGTCGAGGCGGCTCTTGAAAGCGGACAGGACGTCCCCAGGAAGTCCGGTCTGGAGGAGATCTTCGAGGAGATCTCTCCGATCGAGGACTTCTCCGGGTCGATGTCGCTGACGTTCCGCGACCACCGCTTCGAGCCGCCGAAGAACTCGATCGACGAGTGCAAGGAGCGCGACTTCACGTTCGGCGCCCCGCTCTTCGTCACCGCCGAGTTCACCAACAACGAGACCGGCGAGATCAAGTCCCAGACGGTCTTCATGGGCGACTTCCCGCTCATGACCAACAAGGGCACCTTCGTCATCAACGGCACCGAGCGTGTCGTTGTGTCGCAGCTCGTCCGCTCGCCGGGCGTCTACTTCGACTCCTCGATCGACAAGACGTCCGACAAGGACATCTTCTCGGCCAAGGTCATCCCGTCCCGGGGTGCCTGGCTCGAGATGGAGATCGACAAGCGCGACATGGTCGGTGTCCGCATCGACCGCAAGCGCAAGCAGTCCGTCACCGTTCTCCTCAAGGCTCTCGGTTGGACGACCGAGCAGATCCTCGAGGAGTTCGGCGAGTACGAGTCCATGCGCGCCACCCTGGAGAAGGACCACACTCAGGGCCAGGACGACGCGCTCCTCGACATCTACCGCAAGCTGCGTCCGGGCGAGCCGCCGACCCGTGAGGCCGCGCAGACGCTGCTCGAGAACCTCTACTTCAACCCGAAGCGCTACGACCTCGCGAAGGTCGGCCGCTACAAGGTCAACAAGAAGCTGGGCGGCGAAGCCCCGCTGGACGCCGGCGTCCTGACCGTCGAGGACATCATCTCGTCGATCAAGTACCTGGTGAAGCTGCACGCCGGTGAGACCGAGACCGTTGGCGACAGCGGTGTCTCGATTGTCGTCGAGACCGACGACATCGACCACTTCGGCAACCGTCGTCTGCGTAACGTCGGCGAGCTCATCCAGAACCAGGTCCGCACGGGTCTGGCTCGTATGGAGCGCGTCGTCCGCGAGCGCATGACGACTCAGGACGTCGAGGCGATCACGCCGCAGACCCTGATCAACATCCGGCCGGTCGTCGCCTCCATCAAGGAGTTCTTCGGCACCAGCCAGCTGTCGCAGTTCATGGACCAGAACAACCCGCTGTCGGGTCTCACCCACAAGCGCCGTCTGTCGGCGCTTGGCCCGGGTGGTCTCTCCCGTGAGCGGGCCGGCTTCGAGGTCCGTGACGTGCACCCGTCCCACTACGGCCGTATGTGCCCGATTGAGACGCCTGAAGGCCCGAACATCGGCCTGATCGGTTCGCTGGCTTCCTACGGTCGCGTCAACGCGTTCGGCTTCGTCGAGACGCCGTACCGCAAGGTCGTCGAGGGTGTCGTCACCGACGATGTCGACTACCTGACCGCGGACGAGGAAGACCGCTTCGTGATCGCCCAGGCCAACGCCGGCCTCGGCGAGGACATGCGGTTCACCGAGAACCGCGTCCTGGTCCGCCGTCGTGGCGGCGAGATCGACTACATCCCGGGCGACGACGTCGACTACATGGACGTCTCGCCGCGCCAGATGGTGTCGGTCGCGACCGCGATGATCCCGTTCCTCGAGCACGACGACGCCAACCGTGCCCTCATGGGCGCGAACATGATGCGTCAGGCCGTGCCGCTGATCAAGTCCGAGGCGCCGCTCGTCGGCACGGGCATGGAGTACCGCTGCGCCACTGACGCGGGCGACGTGCTCAAGGCGGAGAAGGACGGTGTGGTCCAGGAGGTTTCCGCGGACTACATCACCACCGCCAACGACGACGGCACGTACACCACGTACCGCCTCGCGAAGTTCTCGCGCTCCAACCAGGGCACCTCCGTCAACCAGAAGGTTGTCGTGGACGAGGGCGCCCGCGTGATCGAGGGCCAGGTTCTGGCCGACGGTCCCGCGACCGAGAACGGCGAGATGGCGCTCGGCAAGAACCTGCTCGTGGCGTTCATGCCGTGGGAGGGTCACAACTACGAGGACGCGATCATCCTGTCGCAGCGCCTCGTGCAGGACGACGTCCTCTCCTCGATCCACATCGAGGAGCACGAGGTCGACGCCCGTGACACCAAGCTCGGCCCGGAGGAGATCACCCGGGACATCCCGAACGTCTCCGAAGAGGTCCTCGCCGACCTCGACGAGCGCGGCATCATCCGTATCGGTGCCGAGGTCGTCGCCGGCGACATCCTCGTCGGCAAGGTCACGCCCAAGGGTGAGACCGAGCTGACGCCGGAGGAGCGCCTGCTCCGCGCGATCTTCGGTGAGAAGGCGCGCGAGGTGCGCGACACCTCGCTGAAGGTGCCGCACGGTGAGATCGGCAAGGTCATCGGCGTCCGCGTCTTCGACCGTGAAGAGGGCGACGAGCTGCCGCCGGGCGTGAACCAGCTGGTTCGTGTCTACGTGGCGCAGAAGCGCAAGATCACGGACGGTGACAAGCTCGCCGGCCGCCACGGCAACAAGGGTGTTATCTCGAAGATCCTTCCGATCGAGGACATGCCGTTCCTCGAGGACGGAACTCCGGTCGACATCATCCTCAACCCGCTGGGTGTGCCGTCCCGAATGAACCCGGGACAGGTCCTGGAGATCCACCTCGGCTGGCTCGCCAGCCGCGGCTGGGACGTCTCCGGCCTCGGTGACGAGTGGGCCCAGCGCCTGCAGGCCATCGGCGCCGACCAGGTCGCCCCCGGTACCAACGTCGCGACCCCGGTCTTCGACGGTGCGCGTGAGGACGAGATCTCCGGTCTCTTCGAGGCCACGATCCCGAACCGCGACGGTGACCGTCTGGTCCAGCCGTCCGGCAAGGCCAACCTGTTCGACGGCCGCTCCGGTGAGCCGTTCCCGGACCCGATCTCGATCGGGTACATGTACATCCTCAAGCTGCACCACCTGGTCGACGACAAGCTCCACGCCCGTTCGACCGGTCCGTACTCCATGATCACCCAGCAGCCGCTGGGTGGTAAGGCTCAGTTCGGTGGCCAGCGATTCGGTGAGATGGAGGTGTGGGCGCTTGAGGCTTACGGTGCCGCTTACGCCCTCCAGGAGCTCCTGACGATCAAGTCCGACGACGTGACCGGCCGCGTGAAGGTCTACGAGGCCATCGTCAAGGGCGAGAACATTCCCGAGCCGGGCATTCCCGAGTCCTTCAAGGTGCTCATCAAGGAAATGCAGTCGCTCTGCCTCAACGTGGAGGTGCTGTCCTCGGACGGCATGTCCATCGAGATGCGCGACACCGACGAGGACGTCTTCCGTGCGGCGGAGGAGCTCGGTATCGACCTGTCCCGGCGCGAGCCGAGCAGCGTCGAAGAGGTCTGACGGGCCTGGTCGGGGGCTCCACAAGGAGCCCCCGGCCATCCCCGGGACCGTTCAGACCATGATGAAGCGCCTTACTTCGCTAACGCGAGGGGCACAACCCCGAAAGAGGGATTGACGCACAGTGCTCGACGTCAACTTCTTCGACGAGCTGCGGATCGGCCTTGCCACCGCGGACGACATCCGGACCTGGTCTCACGGCGAGGTCAAGAAGCCCGAGACCATCAACTACCGCACCCTCAAGCCCGAAAAGGACGGACTCTTCTGCGAGAAGATCTTCGGTCCGACCAGGGACTGGGAGTGCTACTGCGGTAAGTACAAGCGTGTCCGCTTCAAGGGCATCATCTGCGAGCGCTGCGGCGTCGAGGTCACTCGCGCCAAGGTGCGTCGTGAGCGGATGGGCCACATTGAGCTGGCCGCCCCTGTCACGCACATCTGGTACTTCAAGGGCGTTCCGTCGCGCCTCGGCTACCTGCTTGATCTCGCCCCGAAGGACCTCGAGAAGGTCATCTACTTCGCGGCGTACATGATCACGTTCGTGGACGAGGAGCGCCGCACCCGCGACCTGCCCTCCCTCGAGGCGCACGTCCAGGTGGAGCGTCAGCAGATCGAGAACCGTCGCGACTCCGACCTGGAGGCCCGCGCCAAGAAGCTCGAGACCGACCTGGCCGAGCTCGAGGCCGAGGGTGCCAAGGCCGACGTGCGCCGCAAGGTGCGCGAAGGCGCGGAGCGCGAGATGAAGCAGCTGCGCGACCGTGCGCAGCGCGAGATCGACCGCCTCGACGAGGTGTGGAACCGCTTCAAGAACCTCAAGGTCCAGGACCTCGAAGGTGACGAGCTGCTCTACCGCGAGCTGCGTGACCGCTTCGGCACGTACTTCGACGGCTCCATGGGTGCCGCTGCCCTGCAGAAGCGCCTGGAGTCCTTCGACCTCGAGGAGGAGGCCGAGCGCCTCCGCGAGATCATCCGTACCGGCAAGGGCCAGAAGAAGACCCGTGCGCTCAAGCGCCTCAAGGTCGTCTCCGCGTTCCTGCAGACCAGCAACAGCCCCAAGGGCATGGTGCTCGACTGCGTGCCGGTCATCCCGCCGGACCTGCGTCCGATGGTGCAGCTGGACGGTGGCCGCTTCGCGACCTCCGACCTGAACGACCTGTACCGCCGCGTGATCAACCGCAACAACCGCCTGAAGCGACTCCTTGACCTCGGTGCCCCCGAGATCATCGTGAACAACGAGAAGCGCATGCTTCAGGAGGCCGTCGACGCGCTCTTCGACAACGGCCGTCGTGGTCGCCCGGTCACGGGCCCCGGCAACCGTCCGCTGAAGTCGCTGTCCGACATGCTCAAGGGCAAGCAGGGTCGTTTCCGTCAGAACCTGCTCGGCAAGCGAGTCGACTACTCGGCGCGTTCCGTCATCGTCGTCGGCCCGCAGCTGAAGCTGCACCAGTGTGGTCTCCCGAAGGCCATGGCGCTGGAGCTCTTCAAGCCGTTCGTGATGAAGCGCCTGGTCGACCTGAACCACGCGCAGAACATCAAGAGCGCCAAGCGCATGGTCGAGCGCGGCCGCACGGTCGTGTACGACGTCCTGGAAGAGGTCATCGCCGAGCACCCGGTTCTGCTGAACCGTGCGCCGACGCTGCACCGCCTCGGCATCCAGGCCTTCGAGCCGCAGCTGGTCGAGGGCAAGGCCATCCAGATCCACCCGCTCGTCTGCACCGCGTTCAACGCGGACTTCGACGGTGACCAGATGGCCGTGCACCTGCCGCTCTCCGCGGAGGCGCAGGCCGAGGCCCGCATCCTGATGCTGTCCTCGAACAACATCCTCAAGCCCGCCGACGGCCGTCCGGTGACGATGCCGACCCAGGACATGGTCCTCGGTCTGTTCTTCCTCACCACCGACGGTGAGCTGCGTGACGTCAAGGGCGAGGGCCGTGCGTTCGGCTCGACCGCCGAGGCGATCATGGCGTTCGACGCCGGCGAGCTCGCGCTCCAGTCGGCCGTCGACATCCGCTTCCCGGTGGGCACTTTCCCGCCGCGTGGCTGGACGCCGCCGGCCGTCGAGGAAGGCGAGCCCGAGTACCAGTCGGGCGACAGCTTCCGGCTGCGTACGACCCTGGGCCGCGCGCTCTTCAACGAGCTGCTGCCCGAGGACTACCCGTTCGTCGACTACTCGGTGGGCAAGAAGCAGCTCTCCGAGATCGTCAACGACCTGGCCGAGCGCTACCCCAAGGTCATCGTGGCGGCGACGCTCGACAACCTGAAGGCGGCCGGCTTCTTCTGGGCGACCCGTTCCGGTGTCACCGTGGCCATCTCCGATGTCGTGGTCCCCGCGGCCAAGAAGGAGATTGTCGCGGGCTACGAGGCGCAGGACGAGAAGGTCCAGAAGCAGTACGAGCGCGGTCTGATCACCAAGGACGAGCGCACGCAGGAGCTCATCGCGATCTGGACCAAGGCGACCAACGAGGTTGCCGAGGCGATGAACGCGAACTTCCCCAAGACGAACCCCATCTTCATGATGGTTGACTCGGGTGCCCGAGGAAACATGATGCAGATGCGTCAGATCGCCGGTATGCGTGGTCTGGTGTCGAACGCGAAGAACGAGACCATCCCGCGTCCGATCAAGGCCTCCTTCCGTGAGGGCCTGACCGTTCTTGAGTACTTCATCTCCACGCACGGTGCCCGTAAGGGCCTCGCGGACACCGCTCTGCGTACCGCTGACTCGGGTTACCTGACCCGTCGTCTGGTGGACGTCTCGCAGGACGTCATCATCCGCGAGGAGGACTGCGGTACCGAGCGCGGCCTCAAGCTGCAGATCGGTGCGCGCGGCGAGGACGGCGTCCTGCGTAAGACGGACGACGTCGAGACCAGCGTCTACGCCCGCATGCTCGCCGAGGACGTCGTCATCGACGGCAAGGTGATCGCGCCGGCCAACGTCGACCTGGGCGACGTGCTCATCGACCAGCTGATCCAGCACGGTGTCGAGCAGGTCAAGACCCGCTCTATTCTCACCTGCGAGTCCACGGTCGGCACCTGTGCCTTCTGCTACGGACGCTCGCTGGCCACCGGCAAGCTGGTCGACATCGGTGAGGCGGTCGGCATCATCGCCGCCCAGTCCATCGGTGAGCCCGGTACCCAGCTGACGATGCGTACCTTCCACACCGGTGGTGTGGCCGGTGACGACATCACCCAGGGTCTGCCCCGTGTCGTCGAGCTCTTCGAGGCTCGTACGCCGAAGGGTGTCGCCCCGATCTCGGAGGCCAAGGGCCGCGTCCGTATCGAGGAGACCGAGAAGACCAAGAAGCTCGTCGTCACCCCGGACGACGGCAGCGACGAGACGGCGTTCCCGATCTCGAAGCGTGCCCGTCTCCTGGTCGGCGAGGGCGACGCGGTCGAGGTGGGCCAGAAGCTCACCGTCGGTGCCACCAACCCGCACGACGTGCTGCGGATCCTCGGTCAGCGCGCGGTCCAGGTCCACCTGGTCGGCGAAGTCCAGAAGGTCTACAACTCGCAGGGTGTGTCGATCCACGACAAGCACATCGAGATCATCATCCGGCAGATGCTGCGCCGCGTGACGATCATCGAGTCCGGCGACGCGGAGCTGCTGCCGGGCGAGCTCGTCGAGCGCTCGAAGTTCGAGACCGAGAACCGTCGTGTGGTCACCGAGGGCGGTC
This sequence comes from Streptomyces sp. CB01635, assembly GCF_002803065.1. GTDB lineage: Bacteria > Actinomycetota > Actinomycetes > Streptomycetales > Streptomycetaceae > Streptomyces. Next base: position 253,859 of record NZ_NNBL01000006.1, on the reverse strand, counting down.
ACCCCGCCTCCGGCCGTCCGCAGCTGATGGGTATCACCAAGGCCTCGCTGGCGACGGAATCCTGGCTGTCGGCCGCCTCCTTCCAGGAGACGACCCGAGTCCTGACGGATGCGGCGATCAACGCCAAGTCCGACAGCCTCATCGGCCTCAAGGAGAACGTCATCATCGGTAAGCTCATCCCGGCCGGTACGGGTCTGTCCCGCTACCGCAACATCCGGGTCGAGCCGACCGAAGAGGCCAAGGCCGCGATGTACTCGGCCGTCGGCTACGACGACATCGACTACTCGCCGTTCGGCACGGGCTCCGGCCAGGCCGTTCCGCTGGAGGACTACGACTACGGTCCGTACAACCAGTAAGGCGTACGTCTGACGAAGGGCGCCCACTCCGCTTCGGCGGGGTGGGCGCCCTTCGGCGTTTGTCAGCGCAGGCTGTCGAGCCGTGTTCCTCATCAGGACGGCCATGAGCTGTGGAGCAAATCTCAGTGCCGCGGCATGCTCATCGGCCCGTAACTCGGAGCGGCGCGAGACGGCGGCCGCAAGACAGGGCGTGACGAGGGGGAGGAACGCGAGGCCGTAGGTGGCTGTCGCCCACGCGACCGCGCAGGCTCCGATCAGGCCGAGCAGCACGGCGGCCACGCCGACGGACAGACGGTCGACGTACGAGGCCGGCCGGCGCACGAGGCGCCATGCGAGACGACCGGGTATCGCGTACCAGTAGGCGAGCAGCGACACCCGGGCGTGCCCGCTGGTGTGGTGGCTCCCAGTTCGTGGGCGAGTACGCCGTCGAGCCGGGCCGTGGGCAGCTCGCCCAGGGAGTGGCTGGCGACGCCGACGATATGGCCGGTTGCGGCCATGGCATTGATGTCGTCGCTCTCTTCGACCCAGAGTTGATACGCGCTCCCGTCCACTCCGGCCCGGGAAGCCACCTCCCGCCAGACGGGCTCCGGTGCGGACGGCGAGCTCGTCGGGGTCGACAGGGGAGCCGCCCCGGTCTGCGGAGGTGGGTTCCAGGGGCCGGTTCGGGAACCCCGGCTTGCGGGGGTTCCCGGGACTCTCAGAAGCCTTGTACTCGTACGGCAGGGACAGCTCCGGAACACCCACGCGAGCGTTTCCACGTACTCGCGGGGAATGGGCCCGGAGACCGGCCCGGGGGCGTCGCCTCGGCCTCCGAAGCGCCGGATCACGTCGCCCTGGACAGTGCCGCCGGTGACTCCGTACTGATGCTCGCCGGGGCCGCGCAGAGCGAGGAGGGCCTCGTACCCGTTGGCTGCGATGGCCGTCACTTCGGTCCAGCCCCGCAGGAGCAGCAGTACGTGCGTGGACGGCTCGTCCTGGTGCATGACGACGCTGCGCGGGGTGTGGTGCAGAACGCGGCCGATGGCGAGCAACGCCGCCCGGTCCTCCCGTTCCGGCCGTGCCAGACACGGCACCCGGTCGTCCAGCCCCCGTCGCCCGGTAAGTCAGCCACCGCCATCGCCCCCGATCCCGCAGGCCCGGCAAGATCCCTTGAACGCCGATCGCTCAACGTACTGAAACGGAACCTCTGGGGACAGGTGAACAACTGAATGGTGTCCGTGGAGGGCCGCACACTGTCCATGAGGTCCTTCGGGCGGGGTGCGACAAGTCCGGCGTGTCGCGGTGGACTGCATTTGTTTTGACCGAACCCGATGAGGTAGGTACGCTCAGACCTTGTGCCTGGGGTGTGCCTGGGCTCTCGTGCGTGTCGTCAGCCGCTGCGGGAGTCCGAGAAGGGCCACCGCAATCTGCGCCCTTCCCGCTTGGCGGCGGGAGTTCACAGTATTCGACACACCCGACCGCGTGGGTCGGGAGATGTTCCAGGTTAGTTTTACTATTCGGCACACAGAAACCGGAGAAGTAGTGCCTACGATCCAGCAGCTGGTCCGGAAGGGCCGGCAGGACAAGGTCGAGAAGAACAAGACGCCCGCACTCGAGGGTTCGCCCCAGCGTCGCGGCGTCTGCACGCGTGTGTTCACGACCACCCCGAAGAAGCCGAACTCGGCCCTCCGTAAGGTCGCGCGTGTGCGTCTGACCAGCGGCATCGAGGTCACGGCCTACATCCCGGGTGAGGGACACAACCTGCAGGAGCACTCCATCGTGCTCGTGCGTGGCGGCCGTGTGAAGGACCTGCCTGGTGTTCGTTACAAGATCATCCGCGGCTCGCTTGACACCCAGGGTGTCAAGAACCGCAAGCAGGCCCGCAGCCGCTACGGCGCCAAGAAGGAGAAGTAAGAATGCCTCGTAAGGGCCCCGCCCCGAAGCGCCCGGTCATCATCGACCCGGTCTACGGTTCTCCTCTGGTGACCTCCCTCATCAACAAGGTGCTGCTGAACGGCAAGCGCTCCACCGCCGAGCGCATCGTGTACGGCGCCATGGAGGGCCTGCGCGAGAAGACCGGCAACGACCCGGTCATCACGCTCAAGCGCGCGCTCGAGAACATCAAGCCGACCCTTGAGGTCAAGTCCCGCCGCGTCGGTGGCGCCACGTACCAGGTGCCGATCGAGGTCAAGCCCGGTCGCGCCAGCACGCTGGCCCTGCGCTGGCTGGTCGGCTACTCCCGCGCCCGTCGCGAGAAGACGATGACCGAGCGTCTCCTCAACGAGCTCCTCGACGCCTCCAACGGCCTCGGTGCCGCTGTGAAGAAGCGCGAGGACACCCACAAGATGGCCGAGTCCAACAAGGCCTTCGCGCACTACCGCTGGTAGTCGCTACCCACATCGAGACCGAGAGAAGACTGAGCCGATATGGCTACCACTTCACTTGACCTGGCCAAGGTGCGCAACATCGGCATCATGGCTCACATCGACGCGGGCAAGACGACGACCACCGAGCGGATCCTGTTCTACACCGGTGTTTCGTACAAGATCGGTGAGGTCCACGACGGCGCCGCGACCATGGACTGGATGGAGCAGGAGCAGGAGCGTGGCATCACGATCACCTCTGCTGCCACCACCTGTCACTGGCCGCTGAACGATGTCGACCACACCATCAACATCATCGACACCCCGGGCCACGTGGACTTCACCGTCGAGGTGGAGCGTTCGCTCCGCGTCCTCGACGGTGCCGTGACGGTGTTCGACGGCGTTGCCGGTGTTGAGCCCCAGTCCGAGACTGTCTGGCGTCAGGCGGACCGCTACGGCGTGCCGCGTATCTGCTTCGTCAACAAGCTCGACCGTACGGGTGCCGAGTTCCACCGCTGCGTTGACATGATCGTCAACCGCCTCGGTGCGACCCCGCTCGTCATGCAGCTGCCCATCGGCGCCGAGATGGACTTCCAGGGTGTCGTCGACCTCGTCACGATGAAGGCGTTCGTCTGGTCCGCCGAGGCGGCCAAGGGCGAGGCGTACGACATCGTCGACATCCCGGCCACGCACACCGAGGCTGCCGAGGAATGGCGCGGCAAGCTGCTCGAGGCCGTCGCGGAGAACGACGAAGAGATGATGGAGCTGTACCTCGAGGGCACTGAGCCCTCGGTGGACCAGCTGTACGCGGCGATCCGTCGCATCACCATCGCCTCCGGCAAGGGCGGCGACACCACCGTCACCCCCGTGTTCTGCGGCACCGCGTTCAAGAACAAGGGCGTTCAGCCCCTGCTCGACGCCGTCGTGCGCTACCTGCCGTCGCCTCTGGACGTCGAGGCCATCGAGGGCCACGACGTCAAGGACGCGGAGACGGTCGTCAAGCGCAAGCCGTCCGACGAGGAGCCCCTCTCGGCGCTGGCGTTCAAGATCATGAGCGACCCGCACCTCGGCAAGCTCACCTTCGTCCGGGTTTACTCGGGCCGCCTGGAGTCCGGCACCGCCGTGCTGAACTCCGTCAAGGGCAAGAAGGAGCGCATCGGCAAGATCTACCGTATGCACGCGAACAAGCGTGAGGAGATCGAGTCGGTGGGCGCCGGTGACATCGTCGCCGTCATGGGTCTGAAGCAGACCACCACGGGTGAGACGCTCTGTGACGACAAGCAGCCGGTGATCCTGGAGTCCATGGACTTCCCGGCGCCGGTCATCCAGGTCGCCATCGAGCCGAAGTCCAAGGGCGACCAGGAGAAGCTGGGTGTCGCCATCCAGCGCCTCTCGGAGGAGGACCCCTCCTTCCAGGTCCACTCGGACGAGGAGACCGGCCAGACCATCATCGGTGGTATGGGCGAGCTTCACCTCGAGGTGCTCGTCGACCGCATGAAGCGCGAGTTCCGCGTCGAGGCGAACGTCGGCAAGCCGCAGGTCGCTTACCGCGAGACGATCCGCAAGGCCGTCGAGCGTCACGACTACACCCACAAGAAGCAGACCGGTGGTACCGGTCAGTTCGCCAAGGTGCAGATCGCGATCGAGCCGATCGACAGCGGCGACGCCACGTACGAGTTCGTCAACAAGGTCACCGGTGGCCGCATCCCCCGGGAGTACATCCCGTCGGTGGACGCGGGTGCGCAGGAGGCCATGCAGTTCGGCATCCTGGCCGGCTACGAGATGACTGGCGTCCGCGTCATCCTTCTCGACGGTGGCTACCACGAGGTCGACTCCTCCGAGCTCGCCTTCAAGATCGCCGGTTCGCAGGCGTTCAAGGAGGCCGCGCGCAAGGCCAGCCCCGTGCTGCTCGAGCCGATGATGGCCGTTGAGGTCACCACGCCCGAGGACTACATGGGTGACGTCATCGGCGACATCAACTCCCGCCGTGGCCAGATCCAGGCCATGGAGGAGCGCAGCGGCGCCCGTGTCGTGAAGGGCCTCGTGCCCCTCTCGGAGATGTTCGGCTACGTCGGCGACCTCCGCAGCAAGACGTCGGGTCGCGCAAGCTACTCGATGCAGTTCGACTCCTACGCCGAGGTTCCGCGGAACGTCGCCGAGGAGATCATCGCGAAGGCCAAGGGCGAGTAACTCACCCGAGTTCACGCTTTAGGCTTGACACCGACCGCCGGGGTTCGTAACCCCGGACCCCGGCGGCGGGTTTCCCAGCAAAGATCACCTGGCGCCGATGAAGCAAGGCGTACAGAACCACTCCACAGGAGGACCCAGTGGCGAAGGCGAAGTTCGAGCGGACTAAGCCGCACGTCAACATCGGCACCATCGGTCACATTGACCACGGTAAGACGACCCTCACGGCCGCCATTACCAAGGTGCTGCATGACGCGTACCCGGACCTGAACGAGGCCTCGGCCTTCGACCAGATCGACAAGGCTCCTGAGGAGCGCCAGCGCGGTATCACGATCTCGATCGCGCACGTCGAGTACCAGACGGAGACGCGTCACTACGCGCACGTCGACTGCCCCGGTCACGCGGACTACATCAAGAACATGATCACGGGTGCCGCGCAGATGGACGGCGCCATCCTCGTGGTCGCCGCCACCGACGGCCCGATGCCGCAGACCAAGGAGCACGTGCTCCTGGCCCGCCAGGTCGGCGTTCCGTACATCGTTGTCGCCCTGAACAAGGCCGACATGGTGGACGACGAGGAGATCCTGGAGCTCGTCGAGCTCGAGGTCCGTGAGCTCCTCTCCGAGTACGAGTTCCCGGGCGACGACCTGCCGGTCGTCAAGGTCTCGGCGCTCAAGGCGCTCGAGGGCGACAAGGAGTGGGGTCAGTCGATCCTGAACCTCATGGCCGCCGTCGACGAGTCGATCCCGCAGCCCGAGCGCGACGTCGACAAGCCGTTCCTGATGCCGATCGAGGACGTCTTCACGATCACCGGTCGTGGCACCGTCGTCACCGGCCGCATCGAGCGTGGTGTCCTCAAGGTCAACGAGACCGTCGACATCGTCGGTATCAAGACCGAGAAGACCACCACCACGGTCACCGGCATCGAGATGTTCCGCAAGCTGCTCGACGAGGGCCAGGCCGGTGAGAACGTCGGTCTGCTCCTCCGTGGCATCAAGCGCGAGGACGTCGAGCGCGGCCAGGTCATCATCAAGCCCGGTTCGGTCACGCCGCACACCGAGTTCGAGGCCCAGGCCTACATCCTGTCGAAGGACGAGGGTGGCCGTCACACCCCCTTCTTCAACAACTACCGCCCGCAGTTCTACTTCCGCACGACGGACGTGACCGGCGTTGTGACCCTCCCCGAGGGCACCGAGATGGTCATGCCGGGCGACAACACTGAGATGAACGTTGCGCTCATCCAGCCCGTCGCCATGGAAGAGGGCCTGAAGTTCGCCATCCGTGAGGGTGGCCGGACCGTGGGCGCCGGCCAGGTCACCAAGATCGTCAAGTAATTTCCTTGACGGTTTGACCTGGTAGCTCCAGCGAGCACCAGAAGGGGCCCGTACGACTTCGGTCGTACGGGCCCCTTTCGCATGCGTTCTTCGTTTTTGGGGCTCGGATTCTTCTGGGGCTCAGATCTTGCGGGCGGTGCCGGTGCCGGTGGAGCTGTCCGGGCGCCACAGCCATGGCCGGGCTGCGGGGGAGAGACCCGCGGCCACGGGGCCGCGCGGGGTGGCGCGCAGGGCGGGTCCGTCGAGGGTGACCAGGTCGCGCGCGGCCCGCCGGGTCCGGCCGCGGTACAGCACCTGGAGCGTGCCGCCGGTGTCCCGGCCCAGGAGGTACGGGCCGTCGGCGGTCACGGGGCCGTAGCCCGGAAAGTCGACCGGGGGCCCGGCCGTCGCCGTCAGCGCCGACGAGGCGGGGGCCCGGTAGTAGAGCCGGCCGCCCGCGGAGGCGACGGCGTCCGCGGGCACCGGCAGCCCGGCGAGCGGCGCGGGCCCCTCCGGAGTCCAGTGGTGGACGGTGTCGCGTCCCGGCGCGTACACATGGACGCCGCCGTCCTCGCCGACGACCGCGGTCAGACCGTCCTGCACGGGCCCGCCGCCGAGACCGCGCCACGGCGACCAGCGCCCGTCGAGGCCGCGTACCCGTGTACTGATGCCCTGGTCCGCGTCCCGTACGAAGAGATGGACCTGCCCGTCGCGGGCGGTGACGGCGACGGGGACGCCGATGCGGCGGCCGCGCACGGGGTCGGCCTCAGGGTTGCCGAGACCGGTCCAGGCGCCGAACTCCCCGCCGGGGGCGCGCTGTTCGAGGACCACGACCTCGCGCAGATCGGATCCGCCGCGCCCTTCCAGAGCCGCGAGCCGGAGGCCGAGGAGCAGCTGCCGTCCGTCGCGGAGCGTGGCGGAACCCAGGGCCGGTGCGAGCGGGCCGCCGCCGAGGTCCGTCGGCCGGCCGAAGACTCCTTGCGTGGTCTCGCGCCACCGGACGGCACGCATGCCGAGCACGCCGTAGCCGGACAGCTTGCCGTCCGGTTCCTGGGCCAGGGCGATCCGTGGGCCCGGGTAGCGGTAGTGCGTCGAGCGGACCCAGCCCTTGCGGTTGGTGAGGGGGCGGTCCCCGCCGACGTTGTAGTCGCCGCAGCCGGAGGGGTTGCCGCACTGCCAGTCGGGAGCCGCGCCGTAGGGCATCAGGTGCGCAGCCTTGGCGTGCAGCACGGCCCCGGGGAGGTTCTCGGGCCAGTGGTGGTTGTAGTAGCCGCGGAAGGCGGTGGCCGCGAAGGGGGGCGGTCCACCCGCCGCGGTCTGCGACCAGCGGATCAGCGCGGCCCAGGTGAAGGCGGCCACGGCCGTGTGGTCGGCGTGGTCGGAGAATCCGGGCTGTTCGCTGTCACGTATCCGCGTACGCAGATCGCTGTCCTGGATGTCGGGGTCCGGGTCGAGCGTGTGCACGAGGGTGGGCCGGTAGCGCTCGAAGAGGCCCACGAGTACGTCGACGAGGCCGTCGTAGTCGTACATCTGTGCCCGGCGCAGGGGCGACCCGTCGACGACGACCGTGCGCAGCGGCAGATCGCTCTCCCGCCACAGCGCCGGGGCACCCATATGGCCCGCCGGGGTGTGCATCGCCAGATCGAGGAAGACCAGCTCGACGCGGCGGCCCCGGTGCTCCAGCGTGTTCACCTCGGCCTGGTGCCCGCCCGCGAGCGTGGTGACCTCGGTGCGCCAGCCGCTGAAGACGGGCAGGCCGAGCTGGGTCGCGTAGGACTGGCGGAGCCCCTGGTGACGGGCGGCGGCGTACCCGGACTTGTCGGCCGGGGGGTGCGGGCGGCCGGGGATCCTGTTGACGCCGTCGGCCTCGCCCGCCGTGACGTAGACGCAGACCAGGGGGACGCCGGCGGCGAAGGCCTGGCTGGTGTCCGGGTTCATGAAGTACAGGTCGTCGTCGGGGTGCGCGAGGACCTGGAGCAGCAGGGCGTGCTCGCCCTCGGCGGCGGGGCGGCCGGAGGCGGGGGAGGGGGCGGTGGGGTGGGGAGGGGGCGGGGTCTGTTCCATGCGGGCCGTGATGGCGGCGGTGGCGGTGGCTGCGGCGACGGCGGCGGACCCGAGGAGTATGGCGCGGCGCCCGGGCAAGCGTCGGGTGCCACCTATTCGACCCTCGCCGGCCTCACTCCGGGCACTCTTGTATCCCATGCGCTGTCCTCCGTCCGCCGTACGCAGCGGTCGGAATGTGCGCTGCTTCTCGGTGCTTCAGTCGGGAAGAGGCTCGTCAGTGGGGTCAGGTTCCATGCACGGACATGTTCTGTTCACTCGAACCGGCGTTCTTCGCGGGGCGCGGGTTTCGCAGGTCAGCCGCTGGCCCCCACTGGCTTGAAGGCGGGCCGGGGGATCGTCAGCGGGCGGCGAGGAGGCCATCCACCAGGGCTCGGAGCCCGTCCAGGTAGGTGTCCTCGCCGGTCAGCGCTGCCCAGCGGTCCGCGACCTGCGCCAGCCTGGGCAGGTCACCCGGGTCGAGGTCGCCGAAGACCTGCTCCCGGTAGGTCGCGCGGTCATCGTCCGCGCGCCGCCGGGCCGCTGTCGCCCGGATGACGATCTCTCCGGCGGTGTAGTACCAGATCGCGCGGTACCCGTGCACGGCCCGCTCGGCGGACAGTCCGCCTTCGACCAGACCGTCGACGATCTGCTCGACGAACCACAGCGCTGAGGTGGACATCAGGTCGTCGGCGGTCAGCACCTCCACGATCCAAGGGCAGGAGGCGAGCGCCTCGTGGATCGCGGCGGCGGCAACGACGATCCGCTCGCGAGGGTGGGCGGGCAGTTCGGGCCGGCGCAGCGCCTGCGCGGCGTAGTCGTCCAGCAGCAGGACGAGCAGCTCTTCCTTGTTGCGGACGTGGTGGTAGAGCGCCATCGGCGTACTGCCGATCTCCGTGGCCAGGCGCCGCATGGTCAGCCGGTCCACGCCTTCCTCGGCCACGATCCGGCGGGCTGCCCCGATGACCTCCTCGCGGGAGATGCGGGGAGGTCGGCCAGGGGATTTGCGCGGTGCGGACGGCTGCGGCATGGCCTCATCATTCCCCAGGCGTCGACAACGGCGGGCCCCTGGGGTTAGTTTCTTTACGTGTATAAAAACTTGGGACGGCGACCCTGGCCCCGGTCGCGGCCAGCGATCACCGGCGTCGCCTCCCGCGAGGCCGGCATGGACTCCGGCCTCTTCAACAGCTCCCGCCGACTCGGCGGCTGCGTCGGCCTGGCCGCCCTGGCCACTGTCGCCGCACTCCGCACCGGCACGGCCACCGGCCCCGCCGCCCTCAACGACGGCTACGCCCTGGGCCTTGCCGTCACCGCCGGCCTCTTCGTACTCGCGGCAGTCGTGGCGATCGGGGTGTTGCCCCGCCGCCGGGCTGCCATGCCTGGCCCGCAACCCACCGCCCCCACAGAGAACCGACCGGAAGGAACGCCGTCATGAAGACGACCCCCATCACGACCCCCATCGACCTGTTCGCCTCCGCGCTGCAGTTCCGCCCCGACGGCGCTGTCCGAGCAGCCGAACGGCAGATGGCGAGCAGCGACTCCGGCGCCTGGCAGGTCGTGACGTTCCATGTGGAGACCGATGCCGACGTCCACGCCGACCACTGGGAGATGCACCCGGAGGCCGAAGAGGCGGTGTGTTGCCTGACCGGCGGCGTCCGCCTCTACTTCCGTGCCGCCACGCCCGGCGGCGCCGAGGACATGGTGCGGTTGCAGGCAGGCACCGCGGTGATCGTCCCCCGCGGCCGCTGGCACCGCCTGGAGCTGAACGCCCCCAGCGACCTGATGTCGATCACCCTTCGCCGCGGCACCCGCCTCGAGAAGCGCACCGACACCCACTGACTTCAGAAGCGAGCAGGCCGGGCGGGCGTTGGCGAGGGCTCCTGGCCCGTGGGATCGGTCGCGCGGCACTCGCGGCACTTGCCCGGCTCGGGGCCGCGGAAGGCGCGGTCGCACTCGTCGCAGTTCCGGAGCGGATGACGGACGGGAGGCGGGGGCGCAGCCGGGGCCCGGAACGGGGGCGGTGGCGGCAGCCGCGCCGTCAGGCGGTGGGCGAGGAAGGCGGTCGGGTGGCGCAGGCCCTCGCCGGGCAGATCGCCTGGCAGATCGCTGGTCAGGGCGTGGCGTACGGCGGCGGGGGCGAGGTCGCGCTCCAGCCAGGCGGCGACGCCGGGTGCGAGGCGCTGCGTATCAAGGGCGGAGAGGGTGAGCCGGGGGTCGGCGCGGTGCAGGCCGGCGAGGAGGTCGGCGGCGGTCTGGAGGAGTAGCGGGGAGGAGTGGGAGGGGTGGGGGACGGAAAAGGGCCGGGGTGGGCGTTTGGCGCGAGGCTGCGGCGCCGGGCAGGTCGGTACGTCGTCGCCCGCCGATGACTCCCGCGCGGCGGCCGGTGCGTGGGCGGCGCGGCCCGGCTGGTTGCAGGAGACCGTGCGCGTGACGATGCGGCCGTCGGGTACGCGGTGGCGCTCGCGCCGGAGGTAGCCGTGGGCCTCCAACTCCCGCAGGGCGGCGGCGATACGTGTCGCCCCTTCGGGGAAGCGGGCGGTGAGGGTCTTGATGTCCACGCGGGCGCCGGTCGGCAGGGACTGGATGTGGACGGCCAGCGCGATCGCGACGAGCGAGAGCTCGCGGTGCTGGGCCAGATGGTTGCCGATCACCGTGAAGCGAGTGGCGTGGCGGGTGTTGGCGTGGGTGATGCCGAGGGGCGCGGGGACCCGTTTCGGGCGGGCTTTGCCGGCAACGCGGGACTGGGCGCGCGGGGGCGCGCTAGGGTTCTGGGTACCCATCGGGAAGCTCCTACTTCCTCGGTGGTCAGGCCCTCGATCGGGATTGCGAGTCCCGGCCGGGGGCCGTCGCATGTCTGCGGTTGTTTTGCTTGCTCGGGTCTCGCGCTGAGCGTATGGCAGTCAACAGGGGCTTCGGCCAGCTGAGTTGGCGATGTTCACCTTTGTGGGTGAGCGGCCCCGGCGGCTGCCGGGAGCGGGGCAGGTGGGGCTTGGCTCGGTTCCTTTTCCTCGTCCGTTGTTCCTTTGGGGTTGTCGCATGGAGCACCGGAGCCCGCGTTCACGAGCTCCGGTCGTACGAGATCCAGTTCCGCCCACACCGTCTTACGCGGAACGGGTCCCTCCGCGACGCCCCACCGATCGGCCAGCGCCTCGACGAGGAACAGGCAGCGCCCGGATTCGGCGCCGGGGGCGGGCGGGCTCATCGCCGCGATGAAGGGCGACGTGGCGGAGGTCCGGTATCCGAAGAAGGTGCGGGATCTGGCCCGGCTGGAGGCGCGGGCGGTGGAGCTGGGTCTGTACAGCAACCACAACATCCACGGGTTGTTGCAGACCGAGGCGCACATGCGGGCTCTGTTCGAGGTGTGGCTCCCCGCGTACTCGGAGGATGAGGTGGAGCGCATGGTGGCTGCTCGATTGGCTCGCCGGGTCGTCTTTGGGCGGGTGCCTGCTCCGACTCCGAGTTTCGTCCAGGACGAGGTGACCCTGTGCCGTCCCGTCGGAGGCACAATGGTGTGGCGTCGGCAGCTCGAACGGCTCCTGGAAATCGGGGCGTTGCGCAATGTCTCGATTCAGGTGATGCCGACCAACCGCGAAGAACACTTCGGGACAGGTGGGCTGATCGAGGTGCTGAGGTTTCCGGATGGCAGCGCAGCCGGGCGATCCGAGGGAGCGTTCAGCGGGCGGCCGGTCACGGATCCGAAGCAGCTCCGAATCCTGGAACTGCGCTATGGCATGATCCGGGCGCAGGCTCTAACTCCCGGGGAGTCAAGAACTCTGATCGAGCACATGCTTGGAGAGACATGACCGGCAAGTCCTCTGCCTGGGCCGCATCCGACTTGACGTGGTTCAAGAGCAGTTACAGCAGTAGCGGTGACGGTAACGACTGTGTCGAGGTCGCCGCCACCCCCGGCACGGTCCACGTCCGCGACTCCAAGAACGCGCAGGCCGCCTGTTTCTCCGTGACGGCTGAGGCTTGGGCCGACTTCGTGACGTACGCGTCGGGTAGCTGAATCGTCCCTGCCGGCTGAGGGTTTCGACGTACCGCGAGGTGATCGTCACCATGGAAGGCAACGATCACTCAGCCATGCCCTGGTTGCTCCACCACTCCGGTGCCCCGGACTGTCCGAAAGAATCAGACCTTGACTGACTTGTCAGTGCTTGCCGCAGGGGTCGACGTGCCGTTGCCCGTCGTCCTCGCCATCTTCTCGCTCGTCGGCCTCGTCTGCCTGTGGTGCGGGGTGAACTGGGCGTTCGACGTGCGGGGGATCACCACCCGACGGTCCGAGCGGATCCGGCAGAGGAACGCGCACATGCTGGGGATGCCGGGCGCGCTCGACGCGCCGACCACTGTCTTCGGGTCGGTCGGCTATCTCCGGTTCCTGGGTGCCCTCATGGCGTTCGCGGGGCTGGTCCTGTTCGTGGTTGCGTACGCGCTCTGGCACCTGGGCTGAGCCGAAGCCCGGCACAGCTTCCTGGCTCCTCTGGCCTATTGCCGTTCCATGGTGACGGATTGACCTCCCTTGAACCGACTCCCCTAGGGTCATGAGTCGTGAGAATCGTCGTCGTGCCGGGAACCAATAGAGTTATTACCGCATTTCCGCAGTCCTGAGGAGAGGTTGAACATGACGTGGTGCCCTAGATGTAATCAGGGATGGGTTGTCCGATGCCGCATTCCGGGCAGACCGGAAACGTTTCAAGTTTGCGAAGAATGCGACACGGTCTGGGAAGGCGGCGAACCGCACAACTCTCCGCCCTTCGAGATCCTGGAAAAGTACATGGAAAAGTTCGGCCTGCCCCCCCTCTGGTCGGAACTGGAGCGAATTGAGCGCGGCGCCACAGGCTGAACCCGACTGAATGCATTGGGTGGGTATTTGAAACGGAGGATGAGCCGGCCGTCGAGCAGTGCGGTGCAGTAGAAGGAATCAGGAAATGACGGACGGCAGCCTCAATTTCTTCGCCGAGGCGCGCGCAACCAGCTTTACGGCGAAGCCTGAAGGATGCTTCGTGCCCGCATCGGCCGACGGTCTGCGATAGCGCCCGGAGGACTTCGAGGTCGACGCCGCGCTGCGCGACGTATGTGTGCTCGATGCTGAGCCGGACGACTGGCAGAGGATGCTGGACGGGCTCAGTCCGTCCCCTGGCCGGCTGTCTTCACCTGGGCGCTTTCTGAACCGGCAGCCGACGGCGCGATGCTCACCGCGCGCGAACTACGGGCGCGCCTCGAAGGTGACCCCGAGGACTCCGTCAGCCTCGCTGTCCAGGTCACGGGTAAATCTGGTTTACCTGCTACTTCTTCGATGCCGACGAGATCGAGTTCTCCTTCGACCCGAGTGACGTGGTCGATACGGAGTTCTTCGCCCCGGTGTGTGACTTCGTTCGTTGGTTGGGGGATTCGACGCGCCGCGAGGTGATCGTCACCATGGAAGGCGCCGATCACTCGGCCATGCCCTGGCTGCTCCACTACTCCGGTGTCCCGGACCGTTCGAGAGATTCAGACCTTGACTGATGTGTCAGTAATTGGCGGAGACCGGCCGCTGTCTCCCGATGGAATCCGCATCGTCACCTTCTTCCCGGCAGGACGAGCCACAGGATGATGCTCACCATGCAGTTCACCGTGCGGCCGGATCAGGGCGACCCCGGTGGGTTCGATCTGGGTGACATGTCTGTCACAGGGGACCTCGGAACGGCCGACTCGGCCGGCCACACCCCCGACCAGGGCATGGTGATCCACCTTTCGGTGACCCAACTCCTGGACAGCCTCGGCGACTTCTTGCGCGGCGATGCCGGGACCCTCGCCTTCACGGGCGTCGACACTTCCTTCGGACTGATATTCCGGCGCACCACGAAGGGGCTGTCCGTCGCGTCGAAGGGCGGCGTCATCGCTCGCACGTCCGCTCCCGAACTGGGTGAGGCGGTCTTGCGTGCTGCCGACCGGCTCGCTCTCACCCTCCCCGCGGAGGACTCGGCCGCGGCGGACTTGAGCGCCGCCCTGGCATCGTTCCCCCGCCCAGTTGAGGATGTCTGAGAGCTGTGCAGAGGAAGACGCACGGCATTTCTACGCAGTCAGGGGTCCCGCACATCGCGGCCGTTTCTGCTGACTACCCTCCGCTCAACGGGTCCTGGAAGGCTCCACGTGACGTTCCCTCCGAGAGCCACACCGGCCGGCAGCTGGCACTGATGCGACAGCTTCAGGAAGACGCGGTCGACGGACCGATGTTCGCCCGCGCGTGGCTCGGGGAGCGGCGTGGCGCGATGGCCGCGGGGGAGCGAGTGGGTGACGCGGAAGACCATGCACCTGATCCTGGGGAACGACTGCGCCGTCACCGTCCACGAGCCGCCGCTGCCCCTCACCCCCCGTTTCTCCCTCTCCGGCGAGTACGTCACGGTGTCTCCGCACACGGACCAGCCCACCCACGAGACCCTGCTCTCCGAGACCTTCGGCAGTGTCGATTGGCTCTGGTCCGGGGACGACGAGTTCCGGTTCGCCGCAGCGGACCGAGGGCTGCGAGGAGTCATTCTGACCGTCCCGGAGACCTTGGCTACAGATGCTGAGAGCGATCGGATGCGGAGCTGGGGACGTGCTCCTCGCGTACCGGGCAATGTCCGCGCAGTCGACTCTCGCCATTTCGACGCCCGGCCGACGCGCGTCAGGTGGGTGAGCGAAACCGGTGATCAGGTGGTGTGCGCTTACGAATCCGGCGCCGGTGGCGCTTCTCAGGACGTACTGCGGCTGCGGAGCGCGCCCTGCTTCGACCTCGTGTTCGTGGATCGGGCACTGTCCGGATGGATTCTCGACCGCCCCGCCGACTTCCTCGTACAGGAGTGGGAGTACGCCCCCTCCCGACCCGCGCCGGACGGTGTGGCGGACGTCCTGCGTGACTGCCTGGGCACGTTCGGCGAGGCGACCATCGGGCGCATGCAGGACGGCGAAGCGGCTGCCCCGGAGGTTCTGCGGTCCTTGAGGGCCCGCGCCCCGACCTGCCGGAGGACGCCCGTCGCGACGTGCTGCGCAACCAGCTGGGCCGGTTCCTGGAGGGCTGGGGTGACGCGGCTTCCCGCTGAGTCCCGCCGAGCGGGTCGGCCCTCGGCTGCGGTCCCCGCCCGGCCCCGGTTTGACCTTCGTCACCCCAGGGGTACTCTCTACGGCTCGATTGGCCAGGCGTAGCCGCTCTGTGGCAGACTATCGGGGTTGCTCGGTTGAGTGCCGATGCTGCGCGCCTCCCGCCGGGAGGACCGGAAGCGAGTCCCACAGTACTCGTCGCCCCATCTGCCAGAAGGTCGAAAGATCCGCAGGCAGCGCTAGGGCGGACGTACGGGAATCTTTCGGGAAGTGCAGTGAGGTCGTTCAGCCAGGCGCCCGGTGGGTTTCTTCCCCCGGCTTCGCGGTCCCAGGGCTGCAGCTCCCGAGCAGGGAAATCCGTATGGATATTTCTGTCAGTGAGACTGCGACACGCCCGACCGCGTGGGTCGGAGGAGGACGGAATAGGACCTGCCAGGTTCCAGAGCGTTTCGAGAGACAGGACTACTAGTAGCCATGGCGGGACAGAAGATCCGCATCCGGCTTAAGGCCTACGACCACGAGGTCATCGACAGCTCGGCGAAGAAGATCGTCGAGACGGTGACCCGCACTGGTGCGTCGGTCGCAGGCCCGGTGCCGCTGCCCACTGAGAAGAACGTGTACTGCGTCATCAAGTCGCCGCACAAGTACAAGGACTCTCGCGAGCACTTCGAGATGCGCACGCACAAGCGCCTGATCGACATTCTCGACCCGACGCCCAAGACCGTTGACTCTCTGATGCGACTCGACCTTCCGGCCGGTGTCGACATCGAGATCAAGCTCTAGGGATCGGTGAGCTGAGAATGGCTAAGCAGATCAAGGGCATCCTGGGCGAGAAGCTCGGCATGACCCAGGTCTGGGACGACAACAACCGTGTCGTCCCGGTCACCGTGGTCAAGGCCGGTCCGAACGTCGTGACCCAGGTCCGTACGAACGACACTGACGGCTACGAGTCGGTCCAGATCGCCTTCGGCGAGATCGACCCGCGCAAGGTGAACAAGCCCCTCAAGGGCCACTTCGCCAAGGCCGATGTAACCCCGCGCCGCCACCTGGTGGAGCTCCGTACCCCCGGCGCCAGCGAGTACACGCTGGGCCAGGAGATCACTGCCGAGGTCTTCGAGGCCGGCGTCAAGGTTGACGTCACCGCGAAGAGCAAGGGCAAGGGCTTCGCCGGTGTCATGAAGCGCCACAACTTCAAGGGTGGCAAGGCGTCCCACGGTGCCCACCGTGTGCACCGTATGCCCGGTTCCATCGGTGGCTGTGCCACTCCCGGCCGTGTCTTCAAGGGCATGCGCATGGCGGGTCGTATGGGCAACGAGCGGGTCACCACCCAGAACCTGACCGTTCACGCCGTTGACGCGGAGAAGGGTCTGCTCCTCATCAAGGGCGCAGTTCCCGGTCCGAACGGTGGCCTCGTCCTGGTCCGCACCGCGGCCAAGGGGGTTTGAGGAACCGATGAGCACCATTGACATCCTTTCGCCTGCAGGCGACAAGGCCGGGACGGTCGAGCTCCCCGCGGAGATCTTCGACGTAGAGAAGATCAGCATCCCGCTTCTCCACCAGGTCGTCGTCGCCCAGCTGGCCGCTGCCCGTCAGGGCACGCACAAGACCAAGCGTCGCGGCGAGGTCCGCGGTGGTGGGCGCAAGCCTTACCGCCAGAAGGGCACCGGCCGCGCGCGCCAGGGTTCGACCCGTGCGCCGCAGTTCGCCGGCGGTGGCGTCGTCCACGGCCCGCAGCCGCGTGACTACTCGCAGCGGACCCCGAAGAAGATGAAGGCCGCGGCCCTGCGCCACGCCCTCACCGACCGGGCCCGCAACGCTCGCATCCACGTCGTCACCGGCGTGGTCGACGGCGGAGTCTCCACCAAGGCCGCCAAGTCGCTGCTCGCCAAGATCTCGGAGCGCAAGAACCTGCTCCTGGTGATCGACCGTGCCGACGAGGCCGCGCTGCTCTCCGCTCGCAACCTGCCCCAGGTCCACATCCTGGAGCCGGGCCAGCTGAACACGTACGACGTTCTCGTCTCGGACGACGTGGTCTTCACCCAGGCCGCCTTCGAGTCCTTCGTGTCCGGCCCGCAGGCCACTGACACCGAAGGGAGCGAAGCCTGATGGCTACGCGTCACCCGAGCATCGCCCCCAAGGCGGCCAAGGCCGCCAAGGCCGCGCGCATCGCCAAGGCGAAGCGCCACGAGGCCGAGGGCAAGAACACCGTTGAGACGCCGCTGAGCAAGAGCTTCACGGATCCCCGTGACGTCCTCCTCAAGCCGGTCGTCTCCGAGAAGAGCTACGCGCTCCTCGATGAGGGCAAGTACACCTTCATCGTTGACCCGCGTGCCAACAAGACCCAGATCAAGCAGGCCGTCCAGGCGGTCTTCTCGGTCAAGGTCACCGGAGTCAACACGATCAACCGTCAGGGCAAGCGCAAGCGGACCAAGACGGGCTTCGGCAAGCGTGCGGACAGCAAGCGCGCGATCGTGACCCTCGCTGAGGGCGACCGTATCGACATCTTCGGCCAGGCCTCCTAACGGAGTGCCCTGGTCCGAATATCGGACGAGGACTGAGAAATGGGAATCCGCAAGTACAAGCCGACTACGCCGGGCCGTCGTGGCTCCAGCGTCGCCGACTTCGTCGAGGTCACGCGGTCCACGCCGGAGAAGTCGCTGGTCCGCCCGCTGCACAGCAAGGGCGGCCGTAACAACGCCGGTCGTGTGACCGTTCGCCACCAGGGTGGCGGACACAAGCGCGCCTACCGAGTGATCGACTTCCGTCGTCACGACAAGGACGGCGTGCCGGCCAAGGTCGCGCACATTGAGTACGACCCCAACCGCACCGCGCGCATCGCGCTGCTCCACTACATGGACGGCGAGAAGCGCTACATCATCGCCCCCAAGGGTCTGACGCAGGGTGACCGCGTCGAGAACGGCCCCGGCGCGGACATCAAGCCCGGCAACAACCTGGCGCTCCGCAACATCCCGGTCGGTACCACGATCCACGCGATCGAGATCCGTCCCGGTGGCGGCGCCAAGTTCGCGCGCTCCGCTGGTGCCTCCGTGCAGCTGCTGGCGAAGGAGGGCACGATGGCCCACCTTCGTATGCCGTCCGGTGAGATCCGTCTCGTCGACGCCCGCTGCCGCGCCACCATCGGCGAGGTCGGCAACGCCGAGCAGTCGAACATCAACTGGGGCAAGGCCGGCCGTAAGCGCTGGCTGGGCGTTCGTCCGACCGTTCGCGGTGTGGCGATGAACCCGGTGGACCACCCGCACGGTGGTGGTGAGGGTAAGACCTCCGGTGGTCGCCACCCGGTCTCCCCGTGGGGTCAGAAGGAGGGTCGTACTCGCTCGCCGAAGAAGGCTTCGAGCAAGTACATCGTCCGCCGCCGCAAGACGAACAAGAAGCGCTAGGAGCGGGTTTAGATGCCGCGCAGTCTCAAGAAGGGGCCCTTCGTCGACGACCACCTCGTAAAGAAGGTGGACGTCCAGAACGAAGCCGGCACCAAGAACGTCATCAAGACCTGGTCCCGTCGCTCGATGATCATCCCCAGCATGCTGGGTCACACCATCGCGGTGCACAATGGCAAGATCCACATCCCGGTGTTCGTCACCGAGTCGATGGTCGGCCACAAGCTCGGCGAGTTCTCGCCGACGCGCACCTTCCGGGGTCACGTCAAGGACGACCGGAAGTCGAAGCGCCGCTAAGGCGGGGTGGAATCGACTATGACGAACACTGAAGGGACAACCATGGAAGCCAGGGCCCAGGCGCGGTACATCCGCGTCACGCCCATGAAGGCCCGCCGAGTGGTGGACCTCATCCGTGGCATGGATGCCACGGAGGCTCAGGCGGTCCTGCGTTTCGCCCCGCAGGCCGCGAGCGTGCCGGTTGGCAAGGTGCTGGACAGCGCCATTGCCAACGCTGCACACAACTACGACCACACCGACGCCAATTCGCTGGTCATCAGCGAGGCGTACGTGGATGAGGGCCCGACCCTGAAGCGGTTCCGTCCGCGCGCTCAGGGCCGTGCCTACCGGATCCGTAAGCGGACCAGCCACATCACCGTGGTCGTCAGCAGCAAGGAAGGAACCCGGTAATGGGCCAGAAGGTAAACCCGCACGGGTTCCGGCTCGGTATCACCACGGACTTCAAGTCCCGTTGGTACGCCGACAAGCTGTACAAGGACTACGTCAAGGAAGACGTAGCCATCCGTCGCATGATGACCTCCGGCATGGAGCGCGCCGGTATCTCGAAGGTTGAGATCGAGCGCACCCGTGACCGCGTGCGTGTGGACATCCACACCGCTCGTCCGGGCATCGTCATCGGCCGCCGTGGCGCCGAGGCCGACCGCATCCGCGGTGACCTCGAGAAGCTCACGGGCAAGCAGGTCCAGCTGAACATCCTCGAGGTCAAGAACCCCGAGACCGACGCTCAGCTGGTTGCTCAGGCCGTTGCAGAGCAGCTGTCCTCCCGCGTCTCCTTCCGTCGCGCCATGCGTAAGAGCATGCAGACGGCGATGAAGGCCGGCGCCAAGGGCATCAAGATCCAGTGTGGTGGCCGTCTCGGCGGCGCCGAGATGTCCCGCTCGGAGTTCTACCGCGAGGGCCGTGTGCCCCTGCACACGCTCCGCGCGAACGTCGACTACGGCTTCTTCGAGGCCAAGACGACCTTCGGCCGCATCGGTGTGAAGGTCTGGATCTACAAGGGCGACGTCAAGAACATCGCTGAGGTCCGCGCCGAGAACGCTGCAGCCCGTGCCGGCAACCGCCCGGCCCGTGGCGGCGGCGGTGGCGCCGACCGCCCGGCCCGTGGTGGTGGCCGTGGTGGCGAGCGTGGCGGCCGCGGCCGCAAGCCGCAGCAGCAGACGGCTCCGGCCGCCGAGGCCCCCAAGGCTGACGCGCCCGCCGCTGCCGCTCCGGCTGAGAGCACCGGAACGGAGGCCTGACCGAAATGCTGATCCCCCGTAGGGTCAAGCACCGCAAGCAGCACCACCCCAAGCGCCGCGGTCAGGCCAAGGGTGGTACGACGGTTGCGTTCGGCGAGTACGGCATTCAGGCCCTCACGCCGGCGTACGTGACGAACCGCCAGATCGAGGCGGCTCGTATCGCGATGACCCGCCACATCAAGCGTGGCGGCAAGGTCTGGATCAACATTTATCCGGACCGCCCCCTCACGAAGAAGCCCGCCGAGACCCGCATGGGTTCCGGTAAGGGTTCCCCCGAGTGGTGGGTCGCGAACGTTCACCCGGGTCGGGTGATGTTCGAGCTGTCCTACCCGAACGAGAAGATTGCGCGTGAGGCGCTTACCCGCGCTGCTCACAAGCTTCCGATGAAGTGCCGGATTGTTCGGCGCGAGGCAGGTGAGTCGTGATGTCGGCCGGTACCAAGGCGTCCGAGCTGCGCGAACTGGGTGACGAGGAGCTTCTCAACAAGCTCCGCGAAGCCAAGGAAGAGCTGTTCAACCTCCGTTTCCAGGCGGCGACCGGTCAGCTCGAGAACCACGGTCGGCTGAAGGCCGTCCGCAAGGACATCGCGCGGATCTACACCCTCATGCGTGAGCGCGAGCTGGGCATCGAGACGGTGGAGAACGCCTGATGAGCGAGAGCAACGTGACTGAAGAGACTGCCGCCCGCGGCTTCCGCAAGACCCGTGAGGGTCTTGTCGTCAGCGACAAGATGGACAAGACCGTCGTCGTCGCTGTCGAGGACCGCGTCAAGCACGCGCTGTACGGCAAGGTCATCCGCCGTACGAACAAGCTCAAGGCGCACGACGAGCAGAACGCTGCCGGCGTCGGCGACCGCGTCCTCATCATGGAGACGCGTCCGCTGTCGGCGACCAAGCGCTGGCGCATCGTCGAGATCCTCGAGAAGGCCAAGTAATTCTCTGAGGGGTATCCCTCAGAGTTCGTTCCGCCAGGCTCCCGGGGCAGTTCACTGAACTGCCCCGGGGGAACCGGCAGACAATCAGGAGATAGACGTGATCCAGCAGGAGTCGCGACTGCGCGTCGCCGACAACACGGGTGCGAAGGAAATTCTCACCATCCGTGTTCTCGGTGGCTCGGGTCGCCGCTACGCGGGCATCGGTGACGTCATCGTCGCCACCGTCAAGGACGCGATCCCCGGCGGCAACGTGAAGAAGGGTGACGTCGTCAAGGCGGTCATCGTTCGCACCGTCAAGGAGCGCCGCCGTCCGGACGGCTCGTACATCCGCTTCGACGAGAACGCCGCCGTCATTCTGAAGAACGACGGCGACCCTCGCGGCACCCGTATCTTCGGCCCGGTGGGCCGTGAGCTGCGCGAGAAGAAGTTCATGAAGATCATCTCGCTCGCGCCGGAGGTGCTGTAAGCATGAAGATCAAGAAGGGCGACCTGGTACAGGTCATCACCGGTAAGGACAAGGGCAAGCAGGGCAAGGTCATCGCGGCCTTCCCCCGCGAGGACCGCGTCCTGGTCGAGGGTGTCAACCGGGTCAAGAAGCACACCAAGGCCGGCCCCACCGCCAGCGGTTCGCAGGCCGGTGGCATCGTCACGACCGAGGCCCCTGTCCACGTGAGCAATGTTCAGCTCGTGGTGGAGAAGGACGGCAACAAGGTCGTCACGCGTGTCGGTTACCGCTTCGACGACGAGGGCAACAAGGTTCGCGTTGCCAAGCGGACGGGTGAGGACATCTGATGGCTACCACCACGACTCCGCGTCTCAAGACGAAGTACCGCGAGGAGATCGCGGGCAAGCTGCAGGAAGAGTTCTCGTACGAGAACGTCATGCAGACCCCGGGCCTCGTCAAGATTGTGGTCAACATGGGTGTCGGCGACGCCGCCCGTGACTCCAAGCTCATGGACGGTGCCGTCCGTGACCTGACCACGATCACCGGTCAGAAGCCGGCCATCACCAAGGCCCGCAAGTCCATCGCGCAGTTCAAGCTGCGTGAGGGTCAGCCGATCGGTGCCCACGTCACGCTCCGTGGCGACCGCATGTGGGAGTTCCTGGACCGCACCCTGTCGCTCGCGCTTCCGCGCATCCGCGACTTCCGTGGTCTGTCTCCCAAGCAGTTCGACGGCCGTGGCAACTACACCTTCGGTCTCACGGAGCAGGTCATGTTCCACGAGATCGACCAGGACAAGATCGACCGCGTCCGGGGTATGGACATCACCGTGGTCACCACGGCGACCAACGACGCTGAGGGCCGCGCGCTCCTTCGTCACCTCGGCTTCCCCTTCAAGGAGGCGTAACCGAGATGGCGAAGAAGGCTCTTATTGCCAAGGCTGCTCGTAAGCCGAAGTTCGGTGTGCGTGGCTACACCCGCTGCCAGCGCTGCGGCCGCCCGCACTCCGTGTACCGCAAGTTCGGCCTGTGCCGCGTGTGCCTTCGTGAGATGGCTCACCGTGGCGAGCTGCCGGGCGTGACCAAGAGCTCCTGGTAATCCCCTTCTGTCCTTAGGGACTTGGGAATTACCGGACGCTCTCGGTAAGTATTTGGACGGCGGGAGCCCCCCTTCACATGCCGTAGGCTTGTGGGGTTGGGCGCCCGCCGCCCATACCGACTTACTACGCCGTAGGTCCCCGCACCGCACCCGTCCCGCCTCTGTGTGGGGAGAGGGATGGCGCATACAGGAAACCCCGGCGAGAGAGGCCGAAGGCCACTTCATGACCATGACTGATCCGATCGCGGACATGCTGACTCGTCTGCGTAACGCGAACTCGGCATACCACGACACCGTGGCAATGCCGCACAGCAAGATCAAGTCTCACATCGCGGAGATCCTCCAGCAGGAGGGCTTCATCACGGGCTGGAAGACCGAGGACGCCGAGGTTGGCAAGAACCTCGTCCTCGAGCTCAAGTTCGGCCCGAACCGTGAGCGCTCCATTGCGGGCATCAAGCGGATCTCCAAGCCCGGTCTCCGGGTTTACGCGAAGTCCACCAACCTGCCCAAGGTCCTCGGCGGCCTCGGCGTGGCGATCATCTCCACGTCGCACGGTCTTCTGACCGGCCAGCAGGCAGGCAAGAAGGGCGTAGGTGGGGAAGTCCTCGCCTACGTCTGGTAGTCGGGAACGGAGGAATAGCTAATGTCGCGTATTGGCAAGCTCCCCATCACGGTTCCCGCCGGCGTGGACGTCACCATCGACGGTCGTACGGTCTCGGTTAAGGGCCCCAAGGGTTCCCTCAGCCACACGATCGTCGCTCCGATCGTCATCACGAAGGACGAGGACGGCGTGCTGAACGTCGCCCGTCCCAATGATGAGCGTCAGAACAAGGCTCTGCACGGCCTGTCCCGCACGCTGGTGGCCAACATGATCACCGGCGTGACCCAGGGTTACGTGAAGAAGCTCGAGATCAGCGGTGTCGGTTACCGCGTCCTGGCGAAGGGCTCCAACCTGGAGTTCTCGCTCGGCTACAGCCACTCGATCGTGATCGAGGCGCCCGAGGGCATCTCCTTCAAGGTCGAGTCGCCGACCAAGTTCTCGGTCGAGGGCATCGACAAGCAGAAGGTCGGCGAGGTTGCGGCCAACATCCGCAAGCTGCGCAAGCCCGACCCGTACAAGGCCAAGGGCGTCAAGTACGAAGGCGAAGTCATCCGCCGCAAGGTCGGAAAGGCGGGTAAGTAAGCCATGGCATACGGTGTCAAGATTGCTAAGGGCGACGCTTACAAGCGTGCTGCCATCAAGCGCCGTCACATTCGTATCCGTAAGCATGTTTCGGGTACGGCCGAGCGTCCGCGCCTGGTCGTGACGCGTTCGAACCGCCACATCGTGGCCCAGGTCATCGACGACGTTAAGGGTCACACCCTCGCGTCGGCGTCGACCCTGGACACCTCGATCCGTGGTGTCGAGGCCGACAAGTCCGCGCAGGCCGGCAAGGTCGGCGCCCTGGTCGCCGAGCGTGCCAAGGCCGCGGGCGTCGAGGCTGTCGTGTTCGACCGTGGTGGTAACCAGTACGCCGGGCGCATCGCCGCTCTGGCGGACGCCGCCCGCGAAGCCGGTCTGAAGTTCTGATCCGGTTCCGTAGCTAGCGGAAAACGAAGAGAGGTAATTCCAATGGCTGGACCCCAGCGCCGCGGAAGCGGTGCCGGTGGCGGCGAGCGGCGGGACCGGAAGGGTCGCGACGGTGGCCCTGCCGCCGAGAAGACCGCATACGTTGAGCGCGTTGTCGCGATCAACCGTGTCGCCAAGGTTGTCAAGGGTGGCCGTCGCTTCAGCTTCACTGCGCTCGTCGTAGTGGGCGATGGCGATGGCACGGTAGGCGTCGGTTACGGCAAGGCCAAGGAGGTGCCGGCCGCCATCGCCAAGGGTGTTGAGGAGGCCAAGAAGCACTTCTTCAAGGTCCCCCGTATCCAGGGCACCATCCCGCACCCGATCACGGGCGAGAAGGCTGCGGGCGTCGTCCTGCTCAAGCCTGCTTCCCCCGGTACCGGCGTTATCGCCGGTGGCCCGGTGCGTGCTGTCCTTGAGTGCGCCGGCGTTCACGACATCCTGTCGAAGTCGCTCGGCTCGTCCAACGCGATCAACATCGTGCACGCGACCGTGGCGGCCCTCAAGGGCCTGCAGCGTCCCGAGGAGATCGCGGCTCGCCGTGGTCTGCCCCTCGAGGACGTCGCCCCCGCGGCTCTGCTTCGTGCACGTGCGGGAGCGGGTGCGTAATGGCTCGCCTCAAGATCACGCAGACGAAGTCGTACATCGGCAGCAAGCAGAACCACCGCGACACCCTGCGTTCGCTCGGGCTCAAGCGCCTGAACGACGTGGTCGTCAAGGAGGATCGTCCCGAGTTCCGCGGCATGGCTAACACCGTGCGGCACCTCGTGACGGTCGAGGAGGTCGACTGATCATGGCGGAGAACAACCCGCTCAAGATCCACAACCTCCGTCCCGCCCCGGGCGCCAAGACCGCGAAGACCCGTGTGGGTCGCGGTGAGGCGTCCAAGGGTAAGACGGCCGGTCGTGGTACCAAGGGCACGAAGGCCCGTTACCAGGTTCCGGAGCGCTTCGAGGGTGGCCAGATGCCCCTCCACATGCGTCTCCCGAAGCTCAAGGGCTTCAAGAACCCGTTCAAGACCGAGTTCCAGGTCGTGAACCTCGACAAGCTGAGCGCGCTGTACCCGGAAGGTGGCGAGGTCACCGTTGAGGGTCTCGTCGCCAAGGGTGCCGTTCGCAAGAACAGCCTCGTCAAGGTCCTCGGCCAGGGTGAGCTCACCGTGGCGCTGCAGGTGACGGTTGACGCCGTCTCCAACTCCGCCAAGGAGAAGATCACCGCCGCCGGCGGTACCGTCACCGAGCTCGTCTGACCTTTTCAGACGTCTCGATGACATGAGCGATTCCCAACCGGGGATGCCCCATATTTGGGGCATCCCCGGTTGGTCGTTCCAAGGGGGGCATGGTCGCCGGTATGGTGGCCTGCACTGTGCTGTATCCGTCTGGGGCTGACGCCCCGGGCCGGGCGGTGTGTCCTGAAGGCGACGAGTCTGATGGATCTTCACCCGGTGCTTGACTGTTTACGCATTCCTTCATTCATCGAACCTCAAGACCGTCACCTCTGACGCACGTGCGCGGGGGTCGCAGGAGGCACCGTGCTCACCGCGTTCGCCCGGGCGTTCAAGACGCCCGACCTGCGCAAGAAGCTGCTCTTCACGCTCGGCATCATCGTGATCTACCGGATGGGTACGCATGTACCGATCCCGGGAGTCAGCTACTCGAACGTCCAGACATGCGTGGACGCGAACAAAGGCACGCAGGGGCTGTTCGGTCTCGTCAACATGTTCAGTGGTGGCGCGCTCCTGCAGATCACGATCTTCGCGCTCGGCATCATGCCGTACATCACCGCGAGCATCATCCTGCAGCTGCTCACTGTCGTGATCCCGCGGCTCGAGGCCCTGAAGAAGGAGGGTCAGGCGGGTACGGCGAAGATCACGCAGTACACGCGTTACCTGACCGTGGCGCTCGCCATCCTCCAGGGCACCGGCCTCGTCGCGACCGCTCGCAGCGGCGCCCTCTTCCAGGGCTGCCCCGTCGCGAACCAGATCGTCCCGGACCAGTCGATCTTCGTGACGATCACGATGGTCATCACGATGACCGCCGGTACCGCCATCGTCATGTGGCTCGGTGAGCTCATCACCGACCGCGGCATCGGCAACGGCATGTCGATCCTGATGTTCATCTCGATCGCCGCCACCTTCCCGAGCGCCCTGTGGACCATCAAGACGACCGGCGACCTCGCCGGCGGCTGGATCGAGTTCGGCGCCGTGATCCTGGTGGGCCTCGTGATGGTCGGCCTGGTGGTGTTCGTCGAGCAGGCGCAGCGCCGCATTCCTGTCCAGTATGCGAAGCGCATGATCGGTCGCCGGTCTTACGGCGGTACGTCCACCTACATCCCGCTGAAGGTCAATCAGGCGGGTGTGATCCCTGTCATCTTCGCCTCGTCGCTGCTCTACATCCCGGCCCTCGTCGCGCAGTTCGCGGGAGGCAATTCCGGGTGGAAGACCTGGATCAACGACCATCTGACCAAGGGAAATCACCCCTATTACATCGTTTCGTACTTCCTCCTGATCGTTTTCTTCGCGTTCTTCTACGTGGCGATCTCGTTCAACCCCGAGGAAGTCGCGGACAACATGAAGAAGTATGGTGGCTTCATCCCGGGCATCCGGGCTGGCCGGCCGACCGCTGAGTACCTGAGCTACGTACTCAACCGGATCACCTGGCCGGGTTCGCTGTATCTGGGTCTGATCGCTCTCGTACCAACGATGGCGTTGGTTGGCTTCGGGGCAAGCCAGAACTTCCCGTTCGGTGGGACAAGCATCCTCATCATCGTGGGTGTCGGTCTGGAGACGGTGAAGCAGATCGAGAGCCAGCTTCAGCAGCGCAATTACGAAGGGTTCCTCCGCTGATGCGTATCGTCCTCGTCGGGCCGCCCGGTGCGGGCAAGGGAACGCAGGCCGCGTTCCTTGCCAAGGACCTGTCGATTCCGCACATCTCCACGGGCGACCTCTTCCGTGCCAACATCAGCCAGGGCACGGAGCTGGGCAAGCAGGCAAAGGCGTTCATGGACGCCGGCAACCTGGTTCCCGACGAAGTCACCATTGGGATGGCCAAGGACCGCATGGAGCAGCCGGACGCCGTGAACGGCTTCCTGCTCGACGGCTTCCCTCGCAACGTCTCGCAGGCCGAGGCGCTCGACGTCGCCCTCAAGGCGGACGAAGTGAAGCTCGACGCGGTCCTGGACCTCGAGGTCCCCGAGGACGAGGTGGTCAAGCGCATCGCCGGCCGCCGCATCTGCCGCAAGGACTCCGCGCACGTCTTCCACGTGTCGTACAAGCAGCCGAAGCAGGAAGGCGTCTGTGACGTCTGCGGCGGCGAGCTGTACCAGCGCGAGGACGACAGCGAGGACACCGTTCGCAAGCGGCTCGAGGTCTACCACACGCAGACCGAGCCGATCATCGACTACTACCGGGCCCAGGGCCTGGTGCGGACGATCTCGGCGCTCGGCAAGGTCGACGAGGTGACCGCGCGGGCCATGGAGGCCCTCAAGCGCGACAAGTAAGTCGTTACGCTGCTCCGGCCGCGGTGCCCGCACAGGGCGCCGCGGCCGTAGTGTTGTCCAGGTAAACCCGTAGGACGGAAGACGGAGAGCGCAGGCCCCCATGGTGCAGATCAAGACCCCCGAGCAGATCGCCAAGATGCGTGAGGCGGGGCTGGTCGTCGCCGCGATCCACGCGGCGACGCGTGAGGCCGCGGTGCCCGGTGCCGCCACCCGGGACCTGGACGAGGTCGCGCGCAAGGTGCTCGACGAGCACGGGGCCAAGTCGAACTTCCTCGGCTACGGAGGATTCCCCGCGACCATCTGCACCTCGGTCAACGAGGTCGTCGTCCACGGCATCCCGGACGAGAAGACCGTCCTCAAGGACGGCGACATCATCTCCATCGACTGCGGCGCGATCATCGACGGCTGGCACGGCGACGCCGCGTACACCGCGTTCGTCGGGACCGGCCACGCTCCGGAGCTGGTCGAGCTCTCGCGGGTGACCGAGGAGTCGATGTGGGCCGGCATCGCCGCGATGAAGAACGGCAACCGGCTCGTCGACATCTCCCGCGCCATCGAGTCCTACATCCGCCGCCAGCCCAAGCCGGGCGGCGGCAAGTACGGCATCGTCGAGGACTACGGCGGCCACGGCATCGGCACCGAGATGCACATGGACCCGCACCTCCTGAACTACGTCGAGCGCCGCCGCGGCAAGGGTCCGAAGCTCGTCCCCGGCTTCTGCCTCGCGATCGAGCCGATGGTCTCCCTCGGCACCCCGCGCACCGAGGTCCTCGAGGACGACTGGACGGTCATCACCACGGATGGCACCTGGTCCTCGCACTGGGAGCACTCCATCGCGCTGACCGAACAGGGCCCGCTGGTCCTCACGGCCCCCGACGGCGGCAAGGCGAAGCTGGCCGAGCTCGGTGTCACTGCGGCACCCGACCCGCTGGCCTGACGACGGCCGCTGCTGCGGAGGGTGTCTTCGCTGCTCCGGGTCCCCTTGCATGATGATCTTGAGTGTGGGGCAAACTTCCCCGATTCGTCTTTCCGGGGGCCCTGACGTAGACTGACTCGTCGGCTCTCGTGCACACGCATGCCTGCATGTACGTGCTGAGTCGATCAAGGTAGTCGATTCGAAGGGCAAAGCGTGGCCAAGAAGCAAGGTGCCATCGAGATCGAAGGCACTGTCGTCGAGTCTCTCCCGAACGCCATGTTCAAGGTGGAGCTCCAGAACGGCCACCAGGTCCTGGCTCACATCAGCGGCAAGATGCGTATGCACTACATCCGTATCCTCCCTGACGACCGGGTCGTGGTGGAGCTGTCTCCGTACGACCTGACGCGTGGCCGGATCGTCTACCGGTACAAGTAGATCTTGCCCGCACCCTGCCTCGCGCGGGGTGGTGGCACTGACCCGGAGAACCTCACCCAATGAAGGTCAAGCCGAGCGTCAAGAAGATCTGCGACAAGTGCAGGGTGATCCGCCGTCACGGCCGGGTCATGGTTATCTGCGACAACCCGCGCCACAAGCAGCGCCAGGGCTGACGCACTACTGCAGTTCGCAGAGTTTCGCGCGACGCAAGTAAGCACACATGCAGGACCCGTCCCTCTTCAGATCCATTGGTAATGGAGGGCGACACCCCCGGTCGGAGGCCGGGGACCCAGGATGTACCTCGTACGGCACCTGGGAACGGTTCTGCTGAAGACCTCCGAGTATCAACAGGAGCCTTGAATGGCACGCCTTGAAGGCGTTGACCTCCCGCGCGACAAGCGCGTAGAGGTTGCCCTCACCTACGTGTTCGGCATTGGCCGCACGCTGTCCCAGCAGACGCTGGACGCCACCGGTGTGGACCGCAACATCCGCGTTCGTGATCTGTCCGAAGAGGACCTGATCAAGATCCGCGAGTACGTGGACGCGAACATCCAGACCGAGGGTGACCTCCGTCGCGAGATCCAGGCCGACATCCGCCGCAAGGTCGAGATCGGCTGCTACCAGGGTCTTCGCCACCGTCGTGGCCTGCCCGTCCGCGGTCAGCGCACCAGCACGAACGCTCGTACCCGCAAGGGCCCGCGTCGCGCCATCGCCGGTAAGAAGAAGCCGGGCAAGAAGTAGTCCTCGCTCAGCGGTCTATCGACAGCTGTCGCTGCAGGACCGACCACCTCCCGTAGGAGTAATAGATGCCCCCCAAGGGTCGTCAGGGCGCTGCCAAGAAGGTGCGCCGCAAGGAAAAGAAGAACGTTGCCCATGGGCACGCTCACATCAAGAGCACGTTCAACAACACGATCGTGTCCATCACGGACCCGACCGGCAACGTGATCTCGTGGGCCTCCGCCGGCCACGTCGGCTTCAAGGGCTCGCGCAAGTCCACTCCGTTCGCCGCGCAGATGGCCGCCGAGTCGGCCGCGCGTCGCGCCCAGGAGCACGGCATGCGCAAGGTTGACGTCTTCGTCAAGGGTCCGGGCTCCGGCCGCGAGACCGCGATCCGTTCCCTCCAGGCCACGGGCCTCGAGGTCGGTTCGATCCAGGACGTCACGCCGACCCCGCACAACGGCTGCCGTCCGCCCAAGCGTCGCCGCGTCTGACCTGACGTACGACTGCTTGGTCTGAGGTTTTCGGGCGGTACGGCTCTTAGGGGCCGTATCGCCCGTACCCTTGTTACTGCATCAACACCGGGCCGCCACCCGGTGGCATCAGGGCATCAAATAGTGGGTGCCCCTGACTGAAGGATTCCTTCATGCTTATTGCTCAGCGCCCGTCGCTGACCGAAGAGGTCGTCGACGAGTTCCGCTCCCGGTTCGTCATTGAGCCGCTGGAGCCGGGCTTCGGTTACACCCTCGGCAACTCGCTTCGCCGCACCCTCCTGTCGTCGATCCCCGGCGCTGCTGTCACCAGCATCCGTATCGACGGTGTCCTGCACGAGTTCACCACCGTGCCGGGCGTCAAGGAAGACGTCACCGACCTCATCCTGAACATCAAGCAGCTGGTCGTCTCCTCGGAGCACGACGAGCCGGTCGTGATGTACCTGCGCAAGCAGGGCCCGGGACTGGTCACCGCCGCCGACATCGCGCCCCCGGCCGGTGTCGAGGTGCACAACCCCGACCTCGTCCTCGCCACGCTCAACGGCAAGGGCAAGCTGGAGATGGAGCTGACCGTCGAGCGCGGTCGCGGCTACGTCTCCGCCGTCCAGAACAAGCAGGTCGGTCAGGAGATCGGGCGCATCCCGGTCGACTCGATCTACTCGCCGGTCCTGAAGGTCACGTACAAGGTCGAGGCGACCCGTGTCGAGCAGCGCACCGACTTCGACAAGCTGATCGTCGACGTCGAGACGAAGCAGGCCATGCGTCCGCGTGACGCCATGGCGTCGGCCGGTAAGACCCTGGTCGAGCTGTTCGGTCTCGCCCGCGAGCTGAACATCGACGCCGAGGGCATCGACATGGGCCCGTCCCCCACGGACGCCGCCCTGGCCGCCGATCTGGCGCTGCCGATCGAGGAGCTCGAGCTCACCGTTCGGTCGTACAACTGCCTCAAGCGCGAGGGCATCCACTCCGTGGGTGAGCTCGTCGCCCGCTCCGAGGCGGACCTGCTCGACATCCGCAACTTCGGTGCGAAGTCGATCGACGAGGTCAAGGCGAAGCTGGCCGGCATGGGTCTTGCGCTCAAGGACTCGCCTCCCGGCTTCGACCCGACCGCCGCCGCCGACGCCTTCGGCGCCGACGACGACGCGGACGCGGGCTTCGTCGAGACCGAGCAGTACTAGGCGCTCCGCGAGGACGCCGGATTTCGGCTGCGGGTCCGCTTCGGCTGGTCGCGCAGTTCCCCGCGCCCCTTACGGGGCGCGGGTCTCCGACGGGCATCCGCCCGCTCGGACACTGACCCTGGTACCTGATACGGCCGGGGCAGACATCTAGGAGAAACACCATGCCGCGTCCCGCCAAGGGTGCCCGTCTGGGCGGCAGTGCCGCGCACGAGAAGCTGCTTCTCGCGAACCTCGCGAAGTCGCTCTTCGAGCACGGCAAGATCACGACGACCGAGGCCAAGGCCCGTCGTCTGCGTCCGTACGCGGAGCGTCTGGTCACCAAGGCGAAGAAGGGCGACCTTCACAACCGCCGTCAGGTGCTCCAGGTCATCACCGACAAGAGCGTCATCCACACGCTCTTCACGGAGATCGCCCCGCGCTACGAGAACCGTCCGGGTGGTTACACCCGTATCACCAAGATCGGTAACCGCCGTGGCGACAACGCGCCCATGGCTGTCATCGAGCTGGTCGAGGCGCTGACGGTTGCGCAGCAGGCCACCGGTGAGGCCGAGGCCGCCACCAAGCGTGCCGCCAAGGACACCGAGGCTGCCGCTCCGGCCGCCGAGGTCGTCGAGGACGCCGCAGCGGTCGAGGCCGCTGAGGAGTCCAAGGACGCCTGAGGCTCTGCCTTGATGTGAGCGGGTCCGCCCTTCGGGGCGGGCCCGCTTTCGTATTGCCTTTGCCTGAGAGGATCTGTGAGTGAGTGACGAGGTAGAGCCCGGGTTCGTGCGGGTGCGGCTTGATCTGTCGTACGACGGCAAGGACTTCTCCGGGTGGGCGAAGCAGGCCAGCGGCCGGCGGACCGTGCAGGGCGAGATCGAGGACGCGCTGAAGACCGTGACCCGGTCCGCGCAGACGTACGAGCTGACCGTGGCCGGGCGGACCGACGCCGGGGTGCACGCGCGCGGGCAGGTCGCGCATGTCGATCTGCCGGAGGACGTCTGGGCCGAGCACCAGGACAAGCTCCTGCGCCGGCTCGCGGGACGGCTGCCGCACGATGTGCGGGTGTGGAAGGTGGCTCAGGCTCCGAGCGGGTTCAACGCGCGGTTCGCCGCCGTGTGGCGTCGGTACGTGTACCGGGTGACCGACAACCCGGGCGGTGTCGATCCGCTGTTGCGCAGTCATGTGCTGTGGCACGACTGGGAGTTGGACCTCGACGCGATGAACACCGCCGCGGAGAAGCTGCTCGGGGAGCACGACTTCGCCGCGTACTGCAAGCGGCGCGAGGGCGCGACGACGATCCGTACGCTCCAGGAGCTGCGGTGGGAGCGGTCGCCCGACGGGATCCTCGAAGCGACCGTCCGGGCCGACGCGTTCTGCCACAACATGGTGCGCTCGCTGGTCGGCGCGATGCTGTTCGTCGGTGACGGGCACCGGACGCCGGACTGGCCCGCGAAGGTCCTGGCCGCCGGCGTACGGGACTCGGCGGTGCACGTGGTGCGGCCGCACGGCCTGACGCTGGAGGAAGTCGGTTACCCGGCCGACGAGTTGCTCGCGGCGCGCAGCAAGGAAGCCAGGAACAGGCGGACGCTGCCGGGGGCGCCCTTCTCGGAACCGGGGTGCTGCTGAGCCCCTACTGGGGCGCCTCGGCCGCAGCGGAGGCCTGCGCCTCGCCGCGCCGGGTGATCTGACGGAACGTGAACTCGGCGAGGTCGTCACCGGTGGTGAAGACCGCGCGGTCCTTGGTGGTGACGTCCCGGCCGCCGCTGGTGAAACCGGCGGTCGTGAAGTAGGCGTAGCGGCCGTACGAGTTGGTGGTCGAGCGGCAGATCGTCGTACGGCAGAACGCGGGGACGCCCGAGCCGGACAGGGAGGTCACGGTGCCCTTGGTGTACTGGTTCTTGGCCTTGGTGGCCTGGGCCTCCGTGTCGAAGACGGCGACGCCGACGGTGACCGCGACGCCGTCCTTCGCGTAGGTGGCGCGGATCAGGCGCGTGCAGTCGTTGCCCGTCAGGACGCCGCCGAGCGCGCCCTGGGTGGCCGAGGCGCAGCTCTTCGTGCTGGCGGTCGCGCCCTTCTTGTAGACGCGGTCGCTGACGGTCAGCTTGGTGCCGGGGAAGAGGGTGTCCGCGCTGAGCGGGGCCTTGTCCTTCTTGGCGCTGGAGATGAAGTCCTTGGGGTCGAGCGGGGGCGGGGGCGTGGTCTCCGCGAACGTAGGGTCGGCCGTGGCCGTGTCGCTGGGGATGTCAGCGGTCGTCGGCAGCTGGTCGGCGGGCTTGTTCGAGGCCGAGTTCTTGCCGTTGGCGGAGACGATCGCGAACGCGACGGCCGAGCCGACGGCGACCGTGGCGAGCGCGCCACCGCCGATCATCAGCCAGCGGCGGCGCCGCGCGCGTGTCTCGGACGCTTCGGCGAGTGCCGCCCAGTCCGGTCCCTGTGAACCACCACTGCCCCCGGAACCCCACTGGGGTCCCCCCTGCCCAAAGCTCATGGGGCGCATCTTAGACCGACGCGCAGGGGGTGCTGCGGCGCGGTGGGGAAGGGGGTGCGCAGGGTCTGGTCGATCTTGTGTGTGCCGTGTGTGCGCTTCCTGTGTGCCGGGGGTCACGCTCGTGCGGCGCTGCCTGCGGCGACGTGCGGTTTACTCTGGTAGACGGCAGGGCCGCCCAGTGCGGCGGATCCGGCGATGCCGGTGTCCAGGTCCGCGTTTTGACCCGTAAGGGGAAGCGCGGGTATCCTGCCTAGTCGTTGTGTGTATTGGCTTGCTCGCTCTCGCGTGAGGGGCCATGCGCAGGTTCCCTGGAGCAGTTACCAGTGGGCGGCATACGGGCGCTGAACCCGGCACTGTCGTCCCCAGCTGCACGATCGCTTCAGTGATGCCACTTTCAGCACCCATCCACTGAAGAAGAAGAAGGCTGCTAAGTGCGTACGTACAGCCCCAAGCCCGGCGACATCACTCGCCAGTGGTACGTCATCGACGCCCAGGATGTCGTCCTGGGTCGTCTGGCGACCACTGCCGCGAACATCCTGCGGGGCAAGCACAAGCCGATCTACGCCCCCCACGTCGACGCTGGTGACTTCGTCATCATCATCAACGCGGACAAGGTGCACCTCTCCGGCAACAAGAAGACCCAGAAGATGGCGTACCGCCACTCCGGTTACCCGGGCGGTCTGCGTTCGGTTCGTTACGACGAGCTGCTGGACAAGAACCCCGAGAAGGCCGTCGAGAAGGCCATCAAGGGCATGATCCCCAAGAACACCCTGGGCCGTCAGGTGCTCTCGAAGCTGAAGGTCTACTCGGGCGACCAGCACCCCCACGCTGCCCAGCAGCCGGTGCCGTTCGAGATCACCCAGGTCGCGCAGTAGTTCCGGCCACCCCCAAAGACGAAAAAGAATCTGAGGAGAATCGTGGCCGAGACCACCGTTGAGCAGCCGGTCGAAGAGACCGAGATTGTCGACGTCGAGCAGTACACCACCGAGTCCGAGGTCCCCGTCGAGGGTGAGTACACCTCGGAGTCGAACGCCGCGCGCTTCGGCGACCCGCAGCCGGCCGCCGGCCTGGGCCGTCGCAAGAACGCCATCGCGCGTGTCCGCATCGTGCCCGGCACGGGCAAGTGGAAGGTCAACGGGCGCACGCTCGAGGACTACTTCCCGAACAAGGTCCACCAGCAGGAAGTCAACGAGCCCTTCAAGGTGCTCGAGCTCGACAACCGCTACGACGTCATCGCCCGCATCTCGGGTGGCGGCGTCTCCGGTCAGGCCGGTGCGCTCCGTCTCGGTGTCGCCCGTGCGCTGAACGAGGCCGACGTCGACAACAACCGCGGCGCCCTCAAGAAGGCCGGTTACCTCAAGCGTGACGACCGTGCGGTCGAGCGCAAGAAGGCCGGTCTCAAGAAGGCCCGTAAGGCCCCGCAGTACAGCAAGCGCTAAATCGCTGCTGCTTGTTCGTTTCGTTCGCCCCGGCGGCACGCTGTGTGCCGCCGGGGCGTTCGTATATGGCGGCGCTGGGCGTTATAACGGCACAAGGTGCTCATAAGTTTTCATGCTCGGATGATTTCCGACGCTTCTTCGAGAATTGCGAAAGTTCGGAGGACACCAGTGGGACGACTGTTCGGCACGGACGGCGTACGAGGTGTCGCCAACGCGGATCTGACGGCCGAGCTCGCGCTCGGACTCTCCGTGGCGGCGGCACATGTGCTCGGCGAGGCGGGGACGTTCGAGGGGCACCGTCCGGTGGCCGTGGTCGGTCGTGACCCGCGGGCCTCGGGCGAGTTCCTCGAGGCCGCGGTCGTCGCGGGTCTGGCGAGCGCGGGCGTCGACGTCCTGCGGGTCGGCGTGCTGCCCACCCCCGCGGTGGCGCATCTCACCGGCGCGCTGGGCGCCGACCTCGGCGTGATGCTGTCCGCCAGTCACAACGCGATGCCGGACAACGGCATCAAGTTCTTCGCGCGCGGCGGCCACAAGCTCGCCGACGAGCTGGAGGACCGGATCGAGCAGGTCTACGAGCAGCACCGCACCGGTGCGCCGTGGGACCGCCCGACCGGTGCCGGCGTCGGCCGTGTGAACTCGTACGACGCGGGCTTCGACCAGTACGTCGCCCACCTCATCGGTGTGCTGCCCAACCGCCTCGACGGCCTGCGGGTCGTCCTGGACGAGGCGCACGGCGCGGCGGCCAAGGTCTCTCCCGAGGCGTTCACGCAGGCCGGTGCCCAGATCGTCACGATCGGCGCCGACCCGGACGGCCTGAACATCAACGACGGCTGCGGCTCCACCCACCTCGACCTGCTGAAGGCCGCCGTCATCAAGCACGGCGCCGACCTCGGCATCGCGCACGACGGTGACGCCGACCGCTGCCTGGCCGTCGACCACACGGGCGCCGAGATCGACGGGGACCAGATCCTCGCCGTGCTCGCCCTGTCGATGCGGGAGCACGGCGCCCTGCGCCAGGACACCGTTGTCGCGACCGTCATGTCGAACCTCGGCTTCAAGCTGGCCATGGAGCGCGAGGGCATCGAGTTCGTGGCGACCGCCGTCGGCGACCGGTACGTCCTGGAGTCGATGAAGGAGCACGACTACGCGCTCGGCGGCGAGCAGTCCGGGCACGTGATCATCCTCGACCACGCGACGACCGGCGACGGCACGCTCACGGGTCTGCTGCTCGCGGCCCGCGTCGCCCAGACCGGCCGCACCCTCCAGGACCTCGCCTCCGTCATGGAGCGCCTCCCGCAGGTCCTGGTCAATGTGCGCGACGTCGACAAGTCCCGCGTCACGACGTCCGCCGAGCTGGCCGCCGCCGTCACCGACGCCGAGCGCGAGCTGGGCGCGACGGGCCGGGTGCTGCTGCGCTCGTCCGGCACGGAGCCGCTGGTCCGCGTCATGGTCGAGGCCGCCGACATCGAGCAGGCCCGCTCGATCGCCGGGCGCCTCGCCGATGTCGTCAAGTCCACGCTCGGATAAGGCAGTTCGGAGGACCTAGGCAGGTCCGGCCGCAGGAGTGGCACGCTTGCGCTGCTTCGCCCAGAACCACTTCTGGGCGAGCAGGGTGAGCGTGCCGGCCAGGACGATGCCGCCGAGGTTCGCGAGGAGCTGGGCGGTCGAGCCCCACGTCTGGGCGTAGTCGCTGTACGCGAACGCCACCGCCGCGTTCGCCGCGGCCGGGACCGTCGTCACCGAGATGGCGACGCCGATCAGGGCGCCCGACTTCGCCGACGTGAGGGACAGCGTCCCGGCGATGCCCGCGAGGAACGCCACGACGAACGACATCCAGTCCGGCTTCCAGATGAACGACGTGTTCGGCCGGTCCGCCTCGATCATCGAGCGCGTGAACAGGCCGAACAGGTCAAGGAGCCAGCTGAACCCGGCCGTGAGCACCATCGCGGCGGCGAATCCCGCCAGCAGCGCCCACAGCGATCGCCACACCAGGCGCGGGGCGCGCTGCACCAGCGCCGTGGAGATCCCGGCGAGCGGCCCGAACTCGGGGCCGACGGCCATCGCGCCGACGATCAGGATCGCGTTGTCGAGCATCACACCGCAGGCCGCGAGCATCGTCGCGACGGCCAGGAACGCCACGTACGTGACGTTGAGTGTCGACTCCTCGTGCGTCGCGTCCGTCAGTGCTTCCCACAGGACCGCGTCCGCGCCCTCTCCCGGCGCCTCGTCCTCCGCCCTGTCGGCCAGCCTCGACAGCGACAGGTCGATGTTCTCGACGGCGATCGAGCCCGTCGTGTCGATGTGGAGGCCGCGCAGCCCGCTGATCAGCTCGTCGCCGGCCTCCCGGGCGACGTCGCACATCACGACGTCACCCTCGGGGTCGCGGGCCGCGCCCGGCACCACCACGAGATGCGTGGTGCCGACGGTCCTCTCGATCAGGCGGGCCACCGCGTCGGTCTTGTCGGCCGGGGTGATCAGTCGCAGGTGCAGCATGCGCGCAGCGTAGCTCTCCGGTTTTCTACAGCTTCCGCAGGCTCAGCCGCTGCACCTTGTGGTCGGGGCCCTTGCGCACGACGAGCGTCGCGCGGCCGCGCGTGGGCGCCACATTCTCCAGCAGGTTCGGCTTGTTGATGGTCCGCCAGGTAGTCCGCGCGTAGTCGAGCGCCTCCTCCTCGGAGACCTGCGTGTACTTGCGGAAGTACGAGGACGGGTTCTGG
Organism: Streptomyces sp. CB01635; assembly: GCF_002803065.1. GTDB lineage: Bacteria > Actinomycetota > Actinomycetes > Streptomycetales > Streptomycetaceae > Streptomyces. Next base: position 215,692 of record NZ_NNBL01000006.1, on the reverse strand, counting down.
AACGCCGTCTGGCGGAGCTTCTTGAACCGGTTGAGGTACCAGCTCTCGATGTCCTCGGCGCGCGCGTCCACGTACACGCTGAAGTCGAAGTAGTCGGCGAGGCCGACGCGGGTGCGGCCGTCCTTGCCGGGCATGGCCGGCTGGAGGACGTTGAGGCCCTCGACGATGAGGATGTCGGGGCGGCGGACCGTGAGCTTCTGGCCGGGCACGATGTCGTAGATCAGGTGGGAGTAGACGGGCGCCGAGACCTCGTCCTTGCCCGCCTTGATGTCGGCGACGAAGCGGGTCAGTGCGCGTCGGTCGTACGACTCGGGGAAGCCCTTGCGCGACATCAGGCCGCGCCGCTCCAGCTCCTTCGTCGGCAGCAGGAAGCCGTCCGTGGTGACCAGCTCCACGCGCGGGTGCTCCGGCCAGCGGGACAGCAGCGCCTGGAGGAGGCGGGCGACGGTCGACTTGCCCACCGCCACCGAACCGGCGACCCCTATGACGAAGGGTGTGCCCGACTGGGACGCCTTCTCGACGGTCTCGCCGAGGAAGGTGTTGAGGGCGCCGCGCAGGGTGTCGGTGGCGCCGACGTAGAGGTTGAGGAGGCGCGAGAGCGGGAGGTAGATGTCCCGGACCTCGTCGAGGTCGATGACATCGCCGAGGCCGCGCAGTTTCTCCAGCTCATCGGCGGTGAGGGGGAGCGGCGTCTTGTTGCGCAGCGCGCTCCACTCGGTGCGGGTGAGGTCGACGTAGGGAGTCGCCTCCGGCTTGTGCCGGTGGGCGCTCCGGGGTGCCGTCGGGGGCACGGAGACCGAAGAGATCACAGTCCATTGTTACGGCTGTGTGGACGGGGTGGGGGGTGGGGTGCGTCACCTTGGGGGCGGTGAGGTGCGGCGGGTGGGGGTGCGGTGGGCTTTCTGTGCGTGGTTGGTGCCGGAATTCGCGGGTTTCCGTGGTCGCAGGTCTGGACCGGGCGGGGGAACGGGGATACGTTCCCGGCATCCGGCGCCGAGCCGCGCCGTCCGGGTGGGAGGGAACCGTTATGGCCGTGCCCCGATTGCGTGACCTCGTCCGGCGCAGACCCGGGCTGATTGGCGACGACTTCGCCGGTCAGGTGCGCAGTGAGCTCGCCCTCGACCTGCCCGACGAGGACCTGCGCGAGGATCTCGACGACTGTCTCGACCTCTACGAGATGGGCAGCAAGCCGCGCTGCGAGGAAGTGGAGTACCTGCGTCTGCTCGAAGACGCGCGGGACCGGATCGTCTGGGGCTGCTGACCGCGCGGCCTTAGGCTGCCGCCATGTGCGGAATCGTGGGATACGTCGGATCTCAGTCGGCGCTCGACGTCGTGCTCGCCGGGCTGAAGCGGCTCGAATACCGGGGTTACGACTCGGCCGGGGTCGCGGTGCTCGCCGACGGCGGCCTCGCCTCGGCGAGGAAGGCGGGCAAGCTCGCCAACCTGGAGAAGGAGCTCGTGGAGCGGCCGCTGCCGGCCGGGGCCACAGGCATCGGCCATACCCGCTGGGCCACCCATGGCGCCCCCACCGACGTGAACGCGCATCCCCACCTCGACAACGCCGGCCGCGTCGCCGTCGTCCACAACGGCATCATCGAGAACTTCGCCGAGCTGCGCGCCGAGCTCGCCGAGCGCGGGCACGTCCTGGAGTCCGAGACCGACACCGAGGTCGTCGCGCATCTGCTCGCCGAGGAGTTCTCCGTGTGCGCGGACCTCGCAGAGGCCATGCGGCTCGTCTGCCGACGCCTCGAAGGGGCGTTCACGCTGGTCGCCGTGCATGCCGACGAGCCCGACGTCGTCGTGGGCGCCCGGCGCAACTCGCCGCTCGTCGTGGGCGTGGGGGAGGACGAGGCGTTCCTCGCCTCCGACGTCGCCGCCTTCATCGCCCATACGCGCTCCGCGATCGAACTGGGCCAGGACCAGGTCGTCGAGCTGCGCCGGGACGGCGTACGGGACGGGGTGACCGTCACCGACTTCGACGGGCGGCCCGCCGAGGTGCGGTCGTACCACGTCGACTGGGACGCCTCCGCCGCCGAGAAGGGCGGCTACGACTACTTCATGCTCAAGGAGATCGCCGAGCAGCCGAAGGCGGTCGCCGACACGCTGCTCGGGCGCATCGGCGTCGACGGGGCGCTGACGCTCGATGAACTCCGTATCCCCGCGGCCGTGTTGAAGGGAGTCGACAAGGTCGTGATCGTGGCGTGCGGGACGGCGTTCCACGCCGGTCTCATCGCCAAGTACGCCATCGAGCACTGGACCCGGATCCCCTGCGAGGTGGAGCTCGCGAGTGAGTTCCGGTACCGGGATCCGATTCTGGGCGGGCGCTCGCTCGTCATCGCCATCTCCCAGTCCGGCGAGACCATGGACACGCTGATGGCGCTGCGGCACGCCCGCGCGCAGGGTGCGACCGTCCTCGCCATCTGCAACACGAACGGTTCGACCATTCCCCGCGAGTCCGACGCCGTGCTCTACACGCACGCCGGGCCCGAGGTCGCCGTCGCCTCCACCAAGGCGTTCCTCACGCAACTCGTCGCCTGCTATCTCGTGGCCCTGTACCTCGGGCAGGTGCGCGGCACGAAGTGGGGGGACGAGATCCGTGCGGTGATCCGGGACCTGGCCGACATCTCCGGTGAGGTCGAGCGCGTTCTGGAGACCATGGAGCCCGTGCGGGCGCTGGCCCGGTCGCTCGCCGACAAGCGGACCGTGCTCTTCCTGGGGCGGCACGTGGGCTATCCCGTCGCCCTTGAAGGCGCCCTGAAGCTCAAGGAACTCGCCTATATGCACGCCGAGGGCTTCGCCGCCGGTGAACTCAAGCACGGGCCCATCGCGTTGATCGAGGAGGACCTGCCTGTGGTGGTCGTCGTGCCGTCGCCCAAGGGGCGGTCCGTCCTCCACGACAAGATCGTGTCCAACATCCAGGAGATCCGGGCCCGCGGGGCGCGCACCATCGTGATCGCCGAGGAGGGCGACGAGGCGGTCGTCCCCTACGCCGACCATCTCGTGTGGATCCCTGCCACCCCTACGCTCCTTCAGCCGCTGGTTGCGACGGTGCCGTTGCAGGTGTTTGCTTGCGAGCTGGCCACTGCGCGGGGGAACGAGGTCGATCAGCCTCGGAACCTTGCCAAGTCCGTGACGGTGGAGTGACGGGCTGGATTTGATTACTAGGGGCTGGCTTTGATTATTGGGGTCGGGATCGACGTTGCCGAGATCGAGCGGTTCGAGGCGTCGCTCGCGCGTACGCCCGGAATGGCCGAACGGCTCTTTGTCGACCGGGAGTTGCTGCTGTCCAGCGGGGAGCGGCGGGGTGTTGCCTCTCTTGCCGCGCGGTTCGCCGCCAAGGAGGCGCTGGCCAAGGCGCTGGGGGCGCCGGCCGGGTTGCGGTGGACCGATGCGGAGGTCTGTGTCGAGGCGAGTGGGCAGCCGCGGCTGCGGGTCACCGGGACCGTTGCCGCCGCTGCCGAGAAGCTTGGGGTGCGGTCTTGGCATGTGTCTCTCAGTCATGATGCCGGGATTGCGTCTGCTGTTGTGATCGCCGAGGGGTAGAGGCCCGGAGGCAGGGGCTGGAGGGCTTTGTTCCGGCTTCGGGTCCGGCCTCGGTTCCGGGGCCGGTTCCGGTTTGGGTGTGCGCTTCGCGCGCGGGGTTCTTCTTTGCGGGAGACTCGGTTTCATGCGTACTGCCTACAGCGTGGACACCGTACGGACCGCCGAGCGTGCCCTCATGGCGCGGCTTCCCGAAGGCGCCCTGATGCAGCGTGCCGCCGCCGGGCTCGCCGTCGTCTGCGCCGAGCTCCTCGGCAAGGTGTACGGGGCCCGGGTCGTGCTCCTCGTCGGGTCCGGGGACAACGGGGGCGACGCCCTCTACGCCGGTGCCCGGCTTGCCCGTCGTGGCGCCGGGGTTGCCGCCGTGCTTCTGGATTCCGAGCGGGTGCACCGTGCCGGGCTTGCCGCCTTCCTTTCCGCCGGGGGGCGCGTCGCCGACAGCTTTGAGCGGGTTCTTGCCGGGGCCGATCTCGTTGTCGACGGGATCGTGGGCATTGGGGGGCGGGGTGGGCTTCGTGCGGGTGCTCTGCCTGTTGTCCGTGCTGCCCTGGATTCTCGTGCCGTTGTCGTTTCTGTGGATCTGCCCAGCGGCGTCGACGCCGATACGGGGCAGGTCGACGGGGAGGCCGTCCGCGCCGATGTGACCGTCACCTTCGGTGCGTACAAGCCTGGGCTTCTTGTTGATCCCGGGCGGGAGTACGCCGGTGCTGTTCGGCTTGTCGACATTGGGCTTGAACCGGTTCCCGGCGAGGGGGATCTGGAGGCCCTTCAGCACGATGACGTGGCCCGGCTGTTGCCTGAGCCCACCGGTGAGAGCGACAAGTACAGGCGCGGTGTCGTGGGCATCGTCGCCGGGTCCGCGCGGTATCCCGGCGCCGCCGTGCTTGCCGTGGCCGGGGCCTTGCGGGGTGGGGCCGGGGCCGTTCGGTACGTCGGGCCTGCGGCCGGCGCCGTCGTCTCCCGGTTCCCGGAGACTCTGGTGTCCGAGGGCGCGCCCGGGAAGGCGGGGCGCGTGCAGGCGTGGGTGGCCGGGCCCGGCCTCGGTGATGACGCGTCCCGGCTCGCGGATGTCGTGGGGGCCGATGTGCCCGTTCTGATCGACGCCGATGGGCTGCGGCTCGCCGATCCTGAGGCCGTTCGGGGGCGGGGCGCGCCTACTTTGCTTACGCCTCATGCGGGGGAGGCCGCCGCGTTGTTGGGGGTCTCCCGGGAGGAGGTGGAGGCGGAACGGCTCGCCGCTGTGCGGGAGTTGGCCAGTCGGTTCTCCGCGACCGTTCTTCTGAAGGGGTCCACGACCCTGGTTGCCGGGGGTGGGGGTTCCGCCGGGGGTGAGGGGCGGTTGGTGCGGGTCAATTCCACTGGTACCGCGTGGCTGGCCACCGCCGGCAGCGGTGATGTTCTGTCCGGGCTCGCCGGGTCGCTGCTTGCCGCTGGGCTCGGGGCTCTCGATGCCGGGTCTGTGGGGGCCTATCTGCATGGGCTTGCCGCTCGGCGGGTGTCCGGTGGGGCGCCTGTTGTTGCTCAGGATGTGGCGGGTGGGATTGCTGGGGCCTGGGGGGATGTTCGGCGCGGCTTCTAGGGCGGGGCTCGGGCTGGGTTGGGCTTGGCTCGGTGGGCCTCTGCTTCGCTCCGTGAGGGCGCTTCGCCGTCTTTGTGGCGGGGCCGACCCGGGATGTACGTGCTCGCTGCCGGTGGGGGTCTCGTCCCGTCCGGGGCGTCGGGCGGGTGGCGGGCGGTCTTGGGTTCTTCGCTGTGGGGTGGCCGGCGGCTTGGTGATTTGAGTGGGTGTGGGGGGTTTGGGGAGTGGTGGTCACGTGGGGGTGTCGGAGGGCTCTGAGACACTGGGCGCACGATGACTGAGAGAGCACCTGCCGTGGGCCGTGCCCGGGCCGAGATCGATCTGGCCGCTCTGCGGGCCAATGTGCGGTCCCTGCGCGATCGTGCGCCCGGGGCCGAGTTCATGGCTGTGGTCAAGGCTGATGCCTACGGCCACGGCATGATTCCCTGCGCGCGCGCCGCGCGGGAGGCCGGTGCCACCTGGATCGGTACGGCCACGCCCGAGGAGGCCCTCGCGGTGCGTGCCGCGGGGATCGAGGGGCGCGTCATGTGCTGGCTGTGGACGCCCGGCGGGCCCTGGCGCGAGGGCATCGAGGCCGATCTCGACATGTCCGTGAGTGGTATGTGGGCTCTGGACGAGGTTGTTGCTGCGGCTCGGGTGGTGGGGCGTCCCGCTCGTATTCAGTTGAAGGCCGATACGGGGCTCGGACGTAATGGGTGTCTGCCTGGTGACTGGCCCGAGCTTGTGCGTTCTGCCGTTGCCGCGGAGCGCGAGGGGCTTGTTGTCGTTTCCGGGCTCTGGTCCCATTTCGCCTGCGCCGATGAGCCGGGGCATCCGTCGATTGCCGCTCAGTTGGATCGATTTCGCGAGATGGTCTCCTTTGCGGAAGGGGCCGGGGTTCGGCCCGAGGTCCGGCACATCGCGAATTCGCCGGGGACTCTGACGCTGCCCGAGACCCATTTCGATCTGGTGCGGCCCGGCATCGCCATGTACGGGATCTCGCCCAGCCCCGAGATCGGCACCCCCGAGGACTTCGGGCTGCGGCCCGTCATGACCCTGTCGGCCTCGCTCGCCCTGGTGAAGCACGCCCCGGGCGGGCTCGGCGTCAGTTACGGGCATCACTACGTCACCCCGGGCGAGACCACCCTGGGGCTTGTCCCCCTCGGGTACGGGGACGGGATTCCCCGGCATGCCTCGGGGACCGGGCCCGTACTCATCGGGGGCAAGTTGCGGACCGTCGCCGGACGCGTCGCCATGGACCAGTTCGTCGTCGATCTCGGCGGCGACGAGCTGAGGGCCGGGGACGAGGCCGTGCTGTTCGGGCCCGGCGACCGGGGCGAGCCGACCGCCGAGGACTGGGCGCAGGCCGCCGGCACCATCGCGTACGAGATCGTCACCCGGATCGGGGCGCGTGTTCCGCGCGTCTATGTGGACGGAGGAGCGGCACGTGGGTGAGAGCAGCGCCGAGGCCGCGGCGGGTGTCGCGAGCTGGCGGGTCGCCGGGCTCGCCGGCGCCGCGATAGGCGTCGTCGCGGCCGGTGCCGCGGCCGGTGTCGCCGTCGAGCGGCTCACCGTCGGCCGCGGCATGCGCAGGAAGGCGCGGCTCGCGCTGGATGCCTCCGGCCCGTTCGGGTCCCTGCGCGGCACCCCCGGCAAGGCCTGCGCCGGGGACGGCACCGAGCTCTATTACGAGGTCGAGGAAGTGGAGTCCGAGGGCGGTGCCGCACCTCGCAGGCTCCGGCTTTTCGGTCGCAAGGCGCCCGCGCCGGTCACCGTGGTATTCAGTCACGGGTACTGCCTCAACCAGGACTCCTGGCATTTCCAGCGTGCCGCCCTGCGGGGCGTGGTGCGTTCCGTCTACTGGGATCAGCGCAGCCACGGGCGGTCCGGGCGCGGGGTCGAGCAGGCCGACGGCGGGCCCGACGTCACCATCGATCAGCTCGGGCGCGACCTGAAGGCCGTCATCGACGCAGCCGCCCCCGAAGGGCCACTCGTCCTCGTCGGGCACTCCATGGGCGGCATGACCGTGATGGCGTTCGCCGACCAGTTTCCCGAGCTCGTGGCCGAGCGCGTCGTCGGCGTCGCTCTCGTCGGGACCTCCTCCGGCAGGCTCGGCGAGGTCAGCTACGGGCTGCCCGTGGTCGGCGTCAACGCCGTGCGGCGCGTGCTCCCCGGCGTCCTGAAGATTCTGGGCCAGCGCGCCGACCTGGTGGAGAAGGGGCGCCGCGCCACCGCCGACCTGTTCGCCGGCATCATCAAGCGCTACTCGTTCGCCTCGCGTGACGTCGATCCCGCCGTCGCCCGCTTCGCCGAGCGCATGATCGAGAGCACGCCGATCGACGTCGTCGCCGAGTTCTACCCCGCCTTTCAGGAGCACGAGAAGAGCGAGGCCATCGAGCGGTTCGCGCAGCTCCCCGTACTCGTACTGGCCGGCGACCAGGATCTCGTCACCCCCAGTGAGCACAGCGAGGCCATCGCCGGGCTGCTGCCCGACGCCGAGCTGGTGCTCGTGCCCGACGCCGGGCACCTGGTGATGCTGGAGCACCCCGAGGCCGTCACCGACCGGCTGGCCGACCTCCTCGCGCGCACGGGAGCCGTTCCCGCAGGGGCTACCGTGGGAAGTTATGGAGACACCGCACAGCCCGGCAGCTGACGCCGCCACCGCCTCGATCACCGTCAACTCGCCCGCCCACATGGGGGACTTGGGCCGTCGCCTGGCCAAGCTGCTGCGCCCTGGTGACCTTGTGATGCTCACCGGCGAGCTGGGCGCGGGCAAGACCACGCTGACCCGCGGGCTCGGCGAGGGCCTCGGTGTGCGGGGCGCCGTGACCTCTCCGACCTTCGTCATCGCCCGCGTCCACCCGCCGCTCGGCGACGGGCCCGCCCTCGTGCACGTGGACGCGTACCGGCTCGGGGGCGGACTCGACGAGATGGAGGACCTCGACCTCGACGTCTCGCTGACCGACTCCGTGATCGTCGTCGAGTGGGGCGACGGCAAGGTGGAGGACCTCGCCGACGACCGGCTCCATGTCGTCATCCACCGCGCCACGGGGGACACCGACGACGAGGTGCGCTCGGTGACGTTGCGTGGCCTCGGGGCGCGCTGGGCCGGCGCGGGCCTGGAGGCTCTGGCCGCCTGACTCTCGTACCTTCACCCGAACGTTCCGACATGGCGTCGGCAAAATGTTGCGCGGCGCGCGCTCCGCGTGGTCACATGGATACCAGTCCTGGTTAGGTCTACCTAACTTTGCTGCCCCGGAGCCCAGGAGGCATCCATGTCGGCTTCAGAACGTGACGTGCCGCAGCAGCCCCGTGTGGCGCCGGGGCACGGGGACATGTCCGGGATCTCCGCCTCGGGGCTGTCCATGAGCGATCTGCTCGCGTCCTGCGCCGCCGCTTCCGCCATCTCCACTCCGCCCGTTGAGCAGGGGGAGGGCAGGGGGGAGGAAGCCGGTGAGGAGCGGCGTGATGCCGCGTGAGCGTTTCTGTGGCGTGGGTCAGGTGACGGAGGGTCCTACTGGACCACGACGATCTTCTTGCCGATCGTCGCGAACTCCCACATCGCGTCGCCGTCCGCCCGCCTCTCGCGGATGCCGCCCGTCTTCTTGGCCGGGTCCGGTGCCGGGATCGAGCCGTCGACCGCGGCGCTGAAGCCGATCGTGACGCCGTCGACATTCGCGAACCGCACCACGTGCTCGATCGGCACACCGTCGCTGCCGGTGATCGCAGCCGAGCGCGACGTCACCAGGTACTTCCCGGCCGGCGGGTTCACGGTGCTCGGCGTCACCTTGAAGGTGCGCTGCGCCTTGCCGCCCTCCGCGATCAGCCACACCCGGTCGTCGCTCACGGAGTAGACGACCCGCTCACCGGTGCCGGACTGCTCGGGTACCTCCGTCCGGTCCTTCTTCTCCTCGGGGGAGTGGGACGCGGCCGTGGAAGGGGATTCCGCGGTCTCCGGCGGGGCCAGGCTGTCCGGCGCGCTGGCCGAAGCCTGGTAGGTGAGGAAGCCGACCACGGCGAGCGCCGCCGCGGTGAGCCCGGCCACGAATCCCGAGCTGCTCCGTGCCACCTGTGTGCCCACCTCTCCTGCCCGTACGTCTTTGTGGTGACGGTAGCAGCAGGCGTGCGGCTCACCGGGGCGGCCGTGGGCGGGGCGCCGGAGCCGTAGGCTGTTTGTGTGCTGCTGCTCGCGCTGGATACCGCCACCCCCGCCGTCACCGTCGCCCTGCACGACGGCTCCTCCGTCGTCGCCGCATCGAGTCAGGTGGATGCCCGTCGGCACGGGGAACTGCTGCTGCCCGCCGTCGACCGGGTACTCGCCGAGGCCGGCGTCGGACTCGACGCCGTCACCGGCATCGTCGTCGGCGTGGGCCCCGGCCCCTACACCGGCCTCCGCGTCGGCCTGATGACCGCCGACACCTTCGGCCTCGCGCTCGGTGTGCCCGTCCACGGTCTGTGCACGCTGGACGGGCTCGCGTACGGCGCCGAGGACGCCTCCTTGGACGGCCCCTTCGTCGTCGCCACGGACGCGCGGCGCAAGGAGGTGTACTGGGCGCGCTACGAGGATCCGCGCACCCGGGTCACCGAGCCCGCCGTCGACCGCCCCGCCGACATCGCCGAGCAGGTCGCGGGCCTTCCCGCGGTCGGCGCCGGTGCCGTGCTGTACCCGGACACGTTCCCGGACGCGCGCGCCCCCGAGAACGTGTCGGCGGCCGCCCTCGCCTCGCTCGCCGCCGAGAAGCTCGCGGCCGGCGAGGAGCTCGACGCGCCGCGACCCCTGTATCTGCGCCGGCCCGACGCGCAGGTGCCCAAGAACTACAAGGTGGTCACCCCGAAGTGAGCGCGGCTCTGCGCGAGATGCGCTGGTGGGACATCGAATCCGTGCACGCGCTCGAGAAGGATCTCTTCCCGGACGACGCGTGGTCCCGCGGCATGTTCTGGTCCGAGCTCGCGCACGCGCGTGGCGCCGGGTCGACCCGCCGTTATGTCGTCGCCCACGACGGCGACCGTCTCGTCGGGTACGCGGGCCTCGCCGCGTCCGGCACGGACTACGAAGGCGGCTCCGGCGTGGGGGCCGACGTGCAGACCATCGCCGTCGCCCGTGACCAGTGGGGCACCGGGCTCGGCGCCCGGCTCCTCACCGTCCTGCTGCGCCACGCGACCGACTTCGAGTGCTCCGAGGTGACGCTCGAGGTGCGGGTCGACAACACCCGGGCGCAGAAGCTCTACCAGCGCTTCGGCTTCGAGCCCATCGGCTTCCGCCGCGGCTACTACCAGCCGGGCAACGTGGACGCGCTCGTGATGCGTCTGACCGACCCCTCGACCTCCGTGACACCCGTACAAGGAACCGAAAATGGCTGACGAACCGCTCGTCCTCGGCATCGAGACCTCCTGCGACGAGACCGGTGTCGGCATCGTCCGCGGCCACACGCTGCTCGCCGACGCGGTCGCCTCCAGCGTCGACGAGCACGCCCGCTTCGGCGGCGTCGTCCCCGAGGTCGCCTCGCGCGCGCACCTGGAAGCCATGGTGCCGACCATCGAGCGCGCCCTGAAGGACGCCGGGGTCGCCGCCTCCGACCTGGACGGGATCTCCGTCACCGCGGGCCCGGGGCTCGCGGGCGCGCTCCTCGTGGGCGTCTCGGCGGCCAAGGCGTTCGCGTACGCGCTCGGCAAGCCGCTCTACGGCGTGAACCACCTCGCCTCGCACATCTGCGTGGACCAGCTGGAGCACGGGCCGCTGCCCGAGCCCACGATGGCGCTGCTCGTCTCCGGCGGGCACTCGTCGCTGCTGCTCTCCTCCGACATCACGTCCGACGTGCGGCCCCTCGGCGCGACCATCGACGACGCGGCGGGCGAGGCCTTCGACAAGATCGCCCGGGTGCTGAACCTCGGCTTCCCCGGCGGTCCCGTCATCGACCGGTACGCGAAGGAGGGCGACCCGAACGCGATCACCTTCCCGCGTGGGCTCACCGGGCCGCGTGACCCCGCGTACGACTTCTCCTTCTCCGGCCTGAAGACGTCCGTCGCGCGCTGGATCGAGGCGAAGCGCGCCGCCGGTGAGGACGTTCCGGTCCGGGATGTCTCGGCGTCCTTCCAGGAGGCCGTCGTCGACGTGCTGACCCGCAAGGCCGTGCGCGCCTGCAAGGACGAGGGCGTCGACCACCTCATGATCGGCGGCGGTGTGGCCGCCAACTCGCGGCTGCGGGCCCTGGCCCAGGAGCGGTGCGAGGCCGCCGGGATCCGGCTGCGCGTGCCGCGGCCCAAGCTGTGCACGGACAACGGCGCGATGGTCGCGGCCCTCGGCGCCGAGATGGTGGCGCGCAACCGGTCCGCGTCCGCCTGGGACCTGTCGGCCGACTCGTCGCTGCCCGTGACGGAGACGCACGTGCCGGGGCAGACGCACGACCACGACCATGTGCACGAGGTCGCGAAGGACAACCTGTACTCATGACCGTCGCGCTGATGTGGGAGGCCCGGGCGGCCGAGGGGCGGGGCGAGGAGCTGCTCGCCTGGGCGCGGGGGCAGGTCCTCGCGGCCGAGCCGCTGCGGCGCGAGTTCTTCCGTGCCCCGCAGGACCGGGTCCTCGTCATCACCTGGTGGGACGCGGCGTACGAAGCCGAGCTGCCCGAACTTCCCGACCCTGAGGGCGAGTTGGTGACCCGGACGGTGCATCGGTGGCGGTTCGAGGCGGTCGCTCCCGCCTGAGGCGGCATCGTCCCGGGGCGTGAGAACCGTCTGAGATTCCCGAATGACGGCGTCCAACTGGTTTACCGTTGTAATAATTCCGACTTATGTTCGCCCTGTGAAGCGAATACAGCGCCGTCGTGGGCGTTTGGTGAAGACGGCCGGTGTCGTGGCCGGTTGCGTGCTCGTCCTCACCGGGGGCGGGGCCGCATGGGCGTACTGGCATCTGGACCACAACATCCGGGGCGTCGACATCGACAGCGCGCTCGGCGACGACCGGCCCCCGAAGCGGGCACCGGCCACGCCGGAGCCCTCGGCGACCGCGCCGCCCGTCGGGGCGCTGAACATCCTCGTCCTCGGCTCCGACTCGCGCAGCGGCCGCAAGAACTCCGCGCTCGGCGGCGGCCACAGCGAGGGCGCCCGCTCGGACACCGCGATGGTCGTCCATCTCGCCGCCGGCCGCTCGTCGGCGACCGTCGTCAGCATCCCCCGCGACACTCTCGTCGAGCGGCCCGCGTGCCCGGCCTCGTCCGGCGGCACCACGCAGGCCGCGTACGGCGCCATGTTCAACAGCGCTTACTCCGTGGGTGGTCCCGTCTGTGCCGTGAAGACGGTGGAGAAGCTCACCGGCGTCCGCATGGACCACTATCTGGAGATCGACTTCTCCGGCTTCGCGTCGGTCGTGGACGCGCTCGGCGGCGTGGATGTCACGACGACCGAGGACATCGATGACGATCTGAGCCACCTCCAGCTCGACGCGGGCTACCACCACCTCGACGGCAAGCAGGCCCTCGCCTTCGCCCGCACCCGGCACGGCGTCGGCGACGGCAGCGACCTCGGCCGCATCAAACTCCAGCAGCAGCTGGTCAAGGCGCTGGTGGAGAAGGTCTCGGAGAGCGATCTCCTGACGAACCCGGCCCGCCTCTACAAGGTCGCCGACGCCCTCACCGGAAGCCTCACCACGGACACCGGCCTCGACTCCCTCGGCGAACTCCAGGCCCTGGCGGGCAGCTTGAAGGGGCTGTCGGCCGATGAGGTGAAGACAGTGATGATGCCGGTGCTTCCGGCGCCGTCCGACCCCAACCGTGTCGTCGCAAACGAGCCGGAGGCCGGAAAGCTGTGGGCCTCGCTCCGGTGACGCGTCAGGCGTTGTACGTCAACAGGTAGCGCCAGAGCAGGAGTTGACGTACCCGGCTGCCGGGGAGGAGGCGGGCGGCCTCGGTGCGGATGTCGGTGAGTGTCATGTCGGGCCGGCGCACGGGTGCCCGGAGGGGTGGCCGCGGGGCGCCGCGCAGCCGGACGGCCACGTGGACCGCGGCGCGGGCCGCCGCGTTCGCGGGGACGGCCACGAGGTCGCGGGGCGTCCTGCCCGCGTAGCAGCCGAGGACGAGCAGCGCGCCGCCGGGAGCGAGGGCGGCGCGCAGCCGCGTCACCGTCGCGAACGGCATGTGGTGCAGGCTCGCCAGGCAGGTGATGACGTCGTAGTGCCCCTCGGGCAGATCCGTCGCCGTCACGTCCGCCCGGCGGTAGCGCGGCCCGCCGCCCATGGCCTGCGCCTCGGCGATGACCTCGGCCGAGGTGTCGAGCGCGTCGACCTGGTAGCCACGGCCCGCCAGGCGCCGCGCGAAGCGGCCGGTGCCGCAGCCGATGTCGAGGGCGCGGCGGCCCTCCTCGCGGCCTTCCGCCGGCAGCCGGCGCAGGAGGGGCCGGTGGTAGTGGTCGTTGTGGTCGAAGGGCATGGGGCGTGATGGTGGCAGGGGGGCGGTAAGACGCGGGTGAGGGGAGGGCTGGGGGGTTGTTGGGGAGGGGCCGGAAAACTTCCCGAAGAAATTTCCGCGAGCGTGTCGATCCGCCCCGATCCCGTTCGACGCGTAGACGAGAGCGGGGAGAAGCCCCGACCGCACCGAACGAGGAGTCCGCCATGCCGCGCTACATGACCTTGGTCCGTATCGACGAGAGCAAGGCCCCTGCCGAGGGCCCCAGCGAGGCTCTGATGCAGCGCATGGGCGAGCTGATCGAGGAGATGACCAAGGCCGGCGTGCTGCTCGACACCGGGGGCCTCCACCCGTCGTCCGAGGGCACCCGCGTGCACTACGAGAACGGCGAGATCACCGTCACCGACGGGCCCTTCACCGAGTCCAAGGAGGTCATCGGCGGCTACGCGATCATCCAGGCCAAGGACCGGGCCGAGATCCTGGAGTGGACCAAGCGCTTCCTGAAGGTGCACGAGGAGCACTGGACGGTCACCTCCGAGATCCGGGAGATCGCCGAGGGCTGAGGGCCGAGCCACGCCGGACAGGCCCTTGGCCGCCGAACGGCCGGGGGTGTCTGATGGTGGGCCGTGACAGCAGAACGTACTGCCGGAGCGGCCCACGCCATCGAGACCGTCTTCCGTCTGGAGGCGCCCCGCATCATCGCCGGCGTCACGCGCATCGTCCGGGACGTGGGCATAGCGGAGGAACTCGCGCAGGACGCGTTGGTCGCAGCCCTGGAGCAGTGGCCGGTCGAGGGGGTTCCCGACAACCCGGGCGCGTGGCTCATGGCCACCGCCAAGCACCGGGCGATCGACCTCGTGCGCCGCAAGGAGCGGTACGCGCGCAAGCTGGCGGAGGTCGGCCGTGACCTGGAGGCCGCGCCGCCCCACCTGGACGAGCCCGCGGACCCGGACGACATCGACGACGACCTGCTCCGCCTCGTCTTCACGGCCTGCCACCCGGTCCTGTCCGCCGAGGCCCGGGTCGCGCTCACGCTGCGCCTGCTCGGCGGCCTGACCACGGCCGAGATCGCCCGCGCGGTCCTGGCCCCCGAGGCGACGGTCGCCCAGCGCATCGTGCGTGCGAAACGCACCCTCGCCACGAAGAACGTCGCCTTCGAAGTACCCTACGGCCCCGAGCGGGCGGCCCGCCTCGGCTCGGTCCTCGAGGTCATCTACCTCATCTTCAACGAGGGGTACGCGGCCACGGCGGGCGACGACTATCTGCGCCCCGGCCTGTGCGAGGACGCGCTGCGGCTCGCCCGGCTCCTGGCCGGCCTGATGCCGAAGGAGCCGGAAGTGCACGGCCTGGCCTCCCTGCTGGAGCTCCAGGCCTCGCGCTCGGCCGCCCGTACGGGCCCTTCGGGCGAGCCCGTCCTGCTCAGGGACCAGGACCGTACGCGCTGGAACCAGCTCCTGATCCGGCGCGGGTTCGCCGCGCTCGGCCGCGCGGACGCGGTGTCCACGGGCGGCGGCCCCGGCCCGTACGCCCTCCAGGCCGCGATCGCCGCCAGCCACGCGCACGCCCACACGTACGCGGAGACGAACTGGCAGGGGATCGCGACTCTGTACGGGCTGCTCGCCACGCGTGCGCCGTCCCCTGTCGTCGAGCTGAACCGGGCGGTGGCGGTGTCCATGGCCGAGGGGCCCGCGGCCGGTCTCGTCCTGGTGGACGCCCTGGCCGGTGAACCGGCGCTGCGCGACTACCACTTGCTGCCGAGCGTGCGCGGGGACCTGCTTGAGCGGCTCGGGCGGTACGAGGAGGCGCGGGCCGAGTTCGAGCGGGCCGCTTCGCTGACCCGTAACGAGCGGGAGCGGGGGCTGCTGCTGGCTCGGGCGGAGGGGTGTCGTTAGGGCGTCGCTCCGCGCCGGGTGGCGGCGGGTTCACCCGTGGCCGGCTGCGCGGGCGCGCCCAGCAGCATCGTCGGGGCGCCCGCGACGCGGGTCAGGAAGACCGTCAGCGCGTTCGGACCGTGCCGCTTCGGCAGCGCCTTGCGGCGCAGCTCCTCCGGCTCCACCGCCGACCCCCGCTTCTTCACCGTCAGGATCCCGACCTCGCGCTCCCGCAGCAGCGCCTTCAACTTCTTGACGTTGAAGGGGAGTTGGTCCGTGATCTCGTACGCGGTGGCGTACGGCGTCGCGTGCAGCGTGTCGGACGTGACGTAGGCGATCGTCTCGTCGATCAGCCCGCCCGCTACCTCCTCGGCCACGTCGGCGACCAGGTGGGCGCGGATGACGGCGCCGTCGGGCTCGTACAAGTACCGTCCCACGGGCCGCACTTCGGGGTCGGGGAGGCCGCTGCCGATGAGTGCGCGCGGCCCGGGGAGCAGCGTCGCCCGCATACGGCCCGGCTCGGTGCCGAACCAGAGCACGGCCTCCTTCACGTCCCCGCCGTCCGAGATCCACTCGGCGTCGGCCGCGGTGGGGATCGCCTCGTGGGG
Organism: Streptomyces sp. CB01635; assembly: GCF_002803065.1. Taxonomy (GTDB): domain Bacteria; phylum Actinomycetota; class Actinomycetes; order Streptomycetales; family Streptomycetaceae; genus Streptomyces. The sequence goes on along the minus strand of NZ_NNBL01000006.1, from coordinate 199,716 downwards.
GATGCCGGGCGCGATCTTCAGGGCCGCGTGCCGGGCCCCGAGCGCCGCGCCGACCGCCCAGGACAGGGGCGGGGAGTACGCCTCCGGGTCGAAGATCCGGCCGCCCCCCTTGCCGCCGCCCCGGCGCGCGGGGTCGACGAACACCGCGTCGTACGGCTCCGTGTCGACCTGGGTGACATCGGCCTCGCGGACCTCGATCAGCCCGTCGAGGCCCAGAGCCTGAGCGTTCGCCCGGGCGACTTCGCAGGTCAGGGGGTCGCGGTCGACGGCGAGTACGGAGATCCCGGCGCGGGCCAGGGCGATCGCGTCGCCGCCGATGCCGCAGCACAGATCGGCGACGGAGCGCACCCCGAGCGCCTTGAACTCCTGGGCGCGGTGGGTGGCGACGCTCGTGCGGGTCGCCTGCTCGACGCCGTTCGCCGTGAAGTACATGCGGCTCGCGTCCGCCTCGCCGAACTTGGCCGCGGCGCGCTGCCGCAGCCGGGCCTGAGCGATGGCCGCCGAGACGAGTTCCGCCGGGTGGTCGCGGCGCAGCCGGGTGGCGACGGCGAGCTCCTGGCCGGGGGTGATGTCCCGTACGTCGTCGAGGAGCGCCTGGCCCTCCGCGGAGAGCAGCGAGCTGAAGGAGGCGAGGTCGTTCACCAGGCCCATTGTGGGCCAGTCGGTGGACGGTGCGCGCCCGGCCGCGGTGTCGGGCCCTGATCAGCGCCGTGAGCTGTGAGGATTCGGCGCCATGCGACTTGTACGACAAAACGACAAAAGGGCCGCGAAGGGGACGCCGGGCCGAGGGTTCCGGCACGGCCGTACGCGGGCCTGCCTCGCCGTGCTCGCCGCCTGCGCGGTCGCCTCCGGGTGCGCCGCGCCCGTCGGCGCGGAGGCCGTCCGGCCGGCGCCCGGCCAGCAGCCCCTCCACGGGCCGCCCGGCGGCCGCGCCCTCGACTCCTACGCGGGCAAGTTGGGTGCCGCCCGGGTCGCGATGGCCAAGAAGTGGCGCCTCGCCGAGCCGCCGCTCCTCGCGCCGCCCCCGCCGGCCGACAAGCCGGTGATCAGCGCCCGCAAGGGCTTCGAGGTCCACGGCCAGGAGGACCTGCCGCCCGTCTTCACGACCGTGCCCACCAAGGACAAGGTCGTGTTCCTCACCATCGACGACGGCTCCGAGAAGGACCCGGAGTTCCTGAAGATGATGAGCGACCTGAAGATCCCGTACACCGCCTTCCTCAGCAACTACCTGGTGGAGGACAACTACGACTACTTCAGGAAGATGCAGTCCCGCGGCGTCACCCTGAACAACCACACGCTGACGCACCCTTACCTGCCCGGGCTGTCCTACGCGGAGCAGAAGCGCGAGATCTGCGGCATGCAGAACATCATGGAGGAGGAGTACGGCAAGCGGCCCGTCCTCTTCCGCCCGCCCTACGGCAACTACAACCGGGACACGCTGCGCGCCGCCAAGTCCTGCGGGATCAAGTACGCGCCGATCTGGAACGAAGAGATGTTCGTCGACCACGTCGAGTGGCGCGAGGTGGACCAGGACCTCCACCCCGGCGACATCATCCTGAGCCACTTCCGCGGCCGCGGGGAGTGGAAGGGCACCATGCCCGACATGGTCCGCCGGCTCATGAAGTACGTCACCGACAAGGGGTACGCGGTGGCCCGGCTGGAGGACTACCTGTGAGGTCCGTGCGGGCACGACGGGCCCCCGCGCGCACCTGGCCACGGCGGCTGCTCGCCGCCGCCCTGGCCGCCGGTGTCCTCGCACCCGCGCTGCTCACCGGGTGCGCCCCGTCCGTGGACCCGATCGAGCGGCTCAGCAGGAAAGCGGCCGAGAAGGTCCGCCACTCGGGCCACCCGGAACCGACGGCCACACCGGCCGTCGGTGTGGGGCGCGGGTCGTCCTGGGGTGCGCTCGGCGCCGGGGAGGCGGCTGGGGGGCCTGGTCACGCCGCGCCTCTCCACTCCCCTCAGGGCGGCGTCACTCCGGACGCCTATCGCCGCTGGGGGCTCTCCGCGCCGCTCGCCCCGGCGCCGAGACCTCCGGCACGCCACGCGGCCGGCCGGGGCTCGCACACACTCCCGCCCGTCGTGGACCGCGTCCGGACCAAGGACCGCGTCGTCTTCCTGACCTTCGACGACGGCGTGGACCGCGACCCGCACTTCGCCGACATGGTCCGGGACCTGAGGCTGCCCGTCAGCGTCTTCCTCACGGACGGCGTCGTGGGCCCCGGCCACGACCACTTCGGCACGCTGCGGGCCCTCGGCGCGGGCGTGCAGAACCAGACCCTGAACCACCACTCTCTGCCCTCGCTCCCGTACGCCGAGCAGCACGCCGAGATCTGCGGCCAGCAGGACCGGCTGAAGAACCGCTTCGGCACCCGCCCCCGCCTCTTCCGCCCGCCCTTCGGCGAGTACGACCAGGACACCTTGCGCGCGGCCGCCACTTGCGGGGTCGACGCCGTCGTCCTGTGGCGCGCCTCGACGCGGGGCGAAGACCTGAGTGACGGGGACCGGCTGCGTCCCGGCGACATCGTCCGGGCCCGGTTCACTGACCGTGCCGGGCCGCACGGCGCGACGCTCACCGGGATGACGGTGCGGCTGCTGCGCCGTATCCAGGCCCAGGGGTTCACGGTGGGGAGGCTCGAGAACTACCTGTGAGGGATGGGCCGGAGGGGCTGTGGCGGACGCGCCGGAGGGGCCGTGCGGAGGACTCGCCCTCACTGAATTGGCACTCCGCTTGACCGAGTGCTAATCGCAGTCATAGTCTCGGCCCTGGCACTCCCCACTGGAGAGTGCCAATAGCGACGGGCAGGTCCGGCACCCGCGACGACGGATCCACCTGGTCGCCACCTCAGACAGTTAACCCCGTGATCTCCGAAGGGGGAGGTCGGATCGTGACGACCACCAGCTCCAAGGTTGCCATCAAGCCGCTCGAGGACCGCATTGTGGTCCAGCCGCTCGACGCCGAGCAGACCACCGCCTCTGGCCTGGTCATCCCGGACACCGCGAAGGAGAAGCCCCAGGAGGGCGTCGTCCTCGCCGTTGGTCCGGGTCGCTTCGAGAACGGCGAGCGCCTGCCGCTCGACGTGCAGACCGGCGACATCGTGCTGTACAGCAAGTACGGCGGCACCGAGGTGAAGTACAACGGCGAGGAGTACCTCGTCCTCTCGGCTCGCGACGTGCTCGCGATCGTCGAGAAGTAATTCACCCACTGTTTTAGTTCTGCGCCCCTGGCACCCCGCTACTCAGCTGCGACTTTTCTCAGCATGCCGGGCGTCGGGGGCGCAGTTCGTTCGAGAGGACTAACAGCTCCATGGCGAAGATCCTGAAGTTCGACGAGGACGCCCGTCGCGCCCTCGAGCGCGGCGTCAACAAGCTTGCCGACACGGTCAAGGTGACGATCGGCCCCAAGGGCCGCAACGTCGTCATCGACAAGAAGTTCGGCGCTCCCACCATCACCAACGACGGTGTCACGATCGCCCGCGAGGTCGAGCTCGACGACCCGTACGAGAACCTCGGCGCCCAGCTGGTGAAGGAGGTGGCGACCAAGACCAACGACATCGCGGGTGACGGCACCACCACCGCCACCGTGCTCGCCCAGGCCCTGGTCAAGGAAGGCCTGCGCAACGTCGCCGCCGGCGCTTCCCCGGCCGCCCTGAAGAAGGGCATCGACGCCGCGGTCAAGGCCGTGTCCGAGGAGCTCCTCGCGACCGCCCGCCCGATCGAGGACAAGGCCGACATCGCCGCTGTCGCCGGTCTGTCCGCCCAGGACTCGCAGGTCGGCGAGCTCATCGCCGAGGCGATGGACAAGGTCGGCAAGGACGGTGTCATCACCGTCGAGGAGTCCAACACCTTCGGGCTCGAGCTGGACTTCACCGAGGGCATGGCCTTCGACAAGGGCTACCTGTCTCCGTACTTCGTGACGGACCAGGAGCGCATGGAGGCCGTGCTCGAGGACCCGTACATCCTGATCAACCAGGGCAAGATCTCCTCCATCCAGGACATGCTGCCGCTGCTCGAGAAGGTCATCCAGGCCGGTGGCTCCAAGCCGCTCCTGATCATCGCCGAGGACGTCGAGGGCGAGGCCCTGTCGACCCTGGTCGTGAACAAGATCCGCGGCACGTTCAACGCCGTCGCCGTCAAGGCGCCCGGCTTCGGTGACCGCCGCAAGGCGATGCTCGGCGACATGGCCACCCTCACCGGTGCCACCGTCATCGCCGAGGAGGTCGGCCTCAAGCTCGACCAGGCCGGTCTGGACGTGCTCGGCACCGCCCGTCGCGTGACCATCACCAAGGACGACACCACGATCGTCGACGGTGGCGGCGTCAAGGGCGACGTCGAGGGCCGCGTCAACCAGATCAAGGCCGAGATCGAGAACACGGACTCCGACTGGGACCGCGAGAAGCTCCAGGAGCGCCTTGCGAAGCTTGCCGGCGGCGTGTGCGTGATCAAGGTCGGCGCCGCCACCGAGGTGGAGCTCAAGGAGAAGAAGCACCGTCTGGAGGACGCCATCTCCGCGACCCGCGCCGCGGTCGAGGAGGGCATCGTCTCCGGTGGTGGCTCCGCTCTGGTGCACGCCGTCAAGATCCTCGAGGGCAACCTCGACAAGACCGGCGACGAGGCCACCGGTGTCGCGGTCGTGCGCCGCGCCGCCGTCGAGCCGCTGCGCTGGATCGCCGAGAACGCCGGCCTCGAGGGCTACGTCATCACCTCGAAGGTCGCCGAGCTCGACAAGGGCCAGGGCTTCAACGCCGCGACCGGCGAGTACGGCGACCTGGTCAAGGCCGGCGTCATCGACCCGGTCAAGGTCACCCGCTCCGCCCTGGAGAACGCCGCGTCCATCGCTTCGCTGCTGCTCACGACCGAGACCCTGGTCGTCGAGAAGCCGGCGGAGGAGGAGTCCGAGGCCGGCGGTCACGGTCACGGCCACTCCCACTAGTGCACTGAGCAACCAGTGCGGCGCCGGTCGCACTGGCGCCTGTTCGTACGAGGCCCGGTTCCGCGCTTGTCGCGGGGCCGGGCCTCGGCGTTGCGCCCCGCGACACGGCCGCCGGTCAGCCCTCGAGTTCGTCGAGCGCGCCGAGCTGGGCCATCAGCCCCAGCCGGTCGTTGTGCCACCAGCCCTCGACGATCTTCCCGTCCCCCTGGAACCGGAAGATGGTCGCGCCGGTCATCGTGACCTGCTTGCCCGTCGCCGGGATCCCCATGAAGTTGCCGTTGTGCTCGGCGCTGAAGGTCCACCGCGTGCACACCCGGTCGCCTTCGGTGATCTGGTCGTCGACGGTGAACTCGAAGTCGAACCCGCCGCGGTACATCTCGATCTCGCGCCGCGTCGCGTCGAGACCGATGGTGTCCGTCACGTTGCCGGGATCGTGGCCGTGGTAGTCCTCCGCGAGCAGGCCGTCGAGCGGCGGCAGTTCACCCTCGGTGGCGACCGTCTCGAAGAACCGGCGCGCGTTGCCCGCGTACAACTGCTCGTCCCGCACCACGTCCAGATCGGTGAAGGTGGGCATCTCGTCGCAGAGGGCGACCATTTGCCGGAAGATCGTGTCGGTCTCGGGAAGGTTCGAGGTCCGCATTGCCTCCTCGTACGACGGGAACTCGACGATCTCGATGAAGTGGGTGTCGTCGGACCGGTCCTTGCCGATGACGCTGTGCGTCGCGGTCCGTTTCCCCTGGGACTTCTCCGCCCATGTGTCCATGAGCTGGTCCATCTCGTCGAATCGGCTGGTCTTGCAGTCGATGACCTGCACAAACGTCATGACGCCGCCTCCGGCCCCCCTGAGCCCCCTGCGTAGGTCCGGACAGCCCTATCTTCCCACCGCCGTGTAACGAGCCGGCGGGATCGGGTTCGGGGCCGAGGCACTCCCTGCCCCGGCCCCGAACCCGCCGCGTCCTACTGCGGGCCGTACTTGCGACCCGTCTTCGCCGTGACCCCGCCGAGCAGCCCGCGCGGCGCGAGCTTCACGACGCCCATCAGCGTCTTGTACCGCGGATCCGGGATCGACAGCGACTTGCCGCGCGCCAGGTCGGAGAGCGCCGCCGCCACCAGCTTGTCGGCGTCGAGCCACATCCACTTGGGAATGTTGTCGGTGCCCATCGCGGCCCGCTCGTGGAACTCCGTACGGACGAAGCCCGGGCAGAGCGCCATCAGCCGCACACCGCTGCCGGCCAGGTCCCGTGCCGCGCCCTGCGTGAACTGCACGACCCACGCCTTCGACGCGCCGTACGTCCCGCGCGGCACGAACGCCGCCACCGACGCCACGTTCACCACGCCGCCCCTGCCGCGCTCACGCATCGGCGCCACCGCGGCGGACGTGAGCCGCAGGACCGCCTCGCAGTGCACCTTCAGCATCGTCAACTCGTCGGCGAGCGGGACCTCCAGGTACTGGCCCTTGTTGCCGAAGCCCGCGTTGTTGACCAGCAGGTCCACCGGACGCTTGCGGTCGGTCAGCCGTGCCTCGACCGCGCCGATGCCCTCGTCGGTGGCGAGGTCCGCCGTGAGCACCTCGGCCTCGATGCCGTGCCGGTCGTGGAGCTCGGTGGCCTGCTCCCGCAGCCGCTTGGTGTCACGCGCCACCAGGACGAGGTCGTGGCCGTCCGCGGCGAGCCGGCGCGCGAACGCGGCACCGATCCCCGAGGTGGATCCCGTAATCAGAGCGGTAGTCATGAGGCCAGGCTAGGGGGCCCCGGCCATGATCCGCCGGACACCCCCCGGTGACCGCCGTGGGCATGACCGCGCCCGGAAGCCCCCCCGCGCGTGGTCCGGCGAGTGTTGCGCCCGAGTGCGGCAGGCTCGCAACCGCCGTGCGGACCAGGTCCGTTACCGCCACGCGGCCAGGCCCGCTCTACCCCTGCGTCGCGTCGCCCCCCGCGCCCCCGTCTCCGTACTTGGCCACATACATACGAGCCGTCTCGACGGCCTCGGGGTCGAGCACGTCCGCTGCGACGAGCAGCCGCGGCAGCAGCTCCCGCTCGGTCGTGACGGCGCGGAACTGGAAGGCGACGGTCACCTCGTGGTCGGGCCGGTGCACGATCTCGATCGTGTCGCCCGCCCGGATCGCGCCCGGCTCGATCACTCGCAGATACGCGCCCGGGGCGGCCCGCGCGGTGAAACGCTTGACCCACCCCTTCTCGCCGAGGTGGCCCTGGAACGTGCGGCAGGGGATCCGGCCGGAGGCGACCTCGAGGACCAGGTCGGAGCCGACGCGCCAGCGCTCGCCGATCTTCGCGCCCGTCACGTCGACACCCTCGGTCGTGAGGTTCTCGCCGAACGAGCCGTTGCGCAGGTCGCGGCCGAGCGTGCCCTGCCACTCGTCGAGGTCCTCGCGAGCGAAGGCGTAGACCGCCTGGTGGTCGCCGCCGTGATGGCGCATGTCGCACACGGCGTCCCCTTCGAGACCGCTGGCGCCGACCCCCTTGGGCCCGGGCGCCGCCACCCGGACGGGGCCCGGCACCGCCTGCTTGTCGATTCCGGTCACACCCTCGGCCTGGTCGGTGTGCTCGCTGGCCTCGGGGCGACCCACATTCAGAGACAGAAGCTTCATGACGGCACGCTAAGCGACGTGGCGCCAAAGCGTCGACGCAATATTTCCCGTTGCATCCAAGGCTCCCTTATGCTTGAGGAATGATCGAGGCCCGTCATCTCCGTGTCCTGCGCGCCGTGGCCGCCACCGGCTCCTTCTCGGCGGCCGCCCGCGAGCTGGGCTGCACCCAGCCCGCGGTCAGCCAGCAGATGAAGGCCCTCGAATCCTCGGCGGGCACCCCGCTCCTCATCCGCACCGGCCGCGAAATGCGCCTCACCCAGGCGGGTGAAGCTCTGGTGCGGCACGCGGCGGGAATCCTGGCCGGGCTGACCGCGGCGGAGGAAGAGGTCGCTGCCATCGCGGGTCTGCGCGCCGGCCGAGTCCGCCTCGTCTCCTTCCCGAGCGGCAGCTCCACGCTCGTCCCCACCGCGCTGGCCGCCCTGCGCGCCGCGCACCCCGGCACCCGCGTCTCCCTCGTGGAGGCGGAGCCGCCGCGCTCGGTCGAGATGCTGCGCGAGGGCGACTGCGACGTGGCTCTGGCCTTCAGGTATGAGGGGCGGCGCGAAGCGTCTCAGGACAAGGCCGGTGGTGGGAGACGGGTGGGAGAAGGGGCGCAGGCCGCGGAGGACTGGGACGACCTCGTCGTACGTCCGCTGCTGGCCGACCGTCTCGTCGGCCTTGTCCCTGAGGGGCACCGTCTCGCCAAGTCCGACGCGGTCTCCATCGGCGAGCTGGCCGACGAGCCCTGGATCGCGGGCTGCCCGCGCTGTCGCCGGCAGCTGGTGGAGGTCTGTGAGGGTGCGGGATTCACGCCGCGCATCGACTTCGCGACCGACGACTATCCGGCGGTGATCGGCCTGGTCGGCGCGGGCCTCGGTGTGGCGGTCCTGCCGGAACTCGCCATCGAGTCCGTACGCCCCAAGGGTGCACGCACAGTGACGGTGGAGCCGGCTGTGCAGCGCGAGATCGTCGCCCTCACACTGCCCGACCTGGCCCAGGTGCCGGCCGTGGCAGCCACGCTCGACCACCTGGCGCGGGCCGCGGCCCGCTGATCGGGCCCTGACGAACCCGTGATCGGGCCCTGACAAGCCCGCGGGCACGCCACTGCGTGCCCACCGTGAAGAAACGTTTCCGTCAGTTGTTCACCACGGGCGGGGCGCCGCCCGCCGACGCCGGTGCGGCGGCGACGAGCCGGTTGCGGGCGCGGCCCATGAGCTCCTCGCGCTCGTCCTCGGTCAGCCCGCCCCACACGCCGTACGGCTCGCGTACCTGGAGCGCATGAGCAGCGCACTCCGCGCGCACCGGACACCTCATGCAGACCTCTTTGGCCGAGTTCTCGCGCGCGCTGCGCGCCGCTCCCCGCTCTCCCTCCGGATGGAAGAAGAGCGAGCTGTCCACCCCGCGGCAGGCCGCGAGGAGCTGCCAGTCCCATAGATCTGCGTTCGGTCCGGGAAGGCGGGAGAAATCTGCCATTGCTGTGTCCCCTTGTAGCCGTTCTGACGCGGATACGGTGCCCAAGAACCGTACATCTACTGTCTAAGGAGATGAAAATATGACTCATTACGAATCTAGCCTCAGACACCACTGAAAGTGAAGAAAAACGGCTAAATGGGGCATGCCTTGTGGCGAAACCTGGGGGATCGCTTGCGCCGACTGCTCTGTATCCGGTCCCTCACGTAGAGTGCCGAAGCAGACCGCCGAACCCGTAACTCTTTCGGGTGACCGTCGTTGAGAGTGCGGAGGCGGTTGAAAGAACAAGCGCTCGGGCAAGTGTCCGAGAGCGTCGACCGCACAGGTGACGATTCGTACCAGCCTGGAGGCCCAAGGTGACGCGCATCAGCTGCGGAGGACGGTCATGACATCCGTCCTCGTCTGCGACGACTCCCCGCTTGCCCGAGAAGCGCTCCGCCGCGCGGTCGCGACCGTCCCCGGCGTGGAGCGCGTGACGACCGCGGCCAACGGCGAGGAAGTACTCCGCCGCTGGGGCGCCGACCGCTCGGACCTGATTCTGATGGACGTACGCATGCCCGGTCTGGGTGGCGTCGAGACGGTCCGGCGGCTGCTGTCCGCCGATCCCGGTGCGCGCATCATCATGCTCACCGTGGCCGAGGACCTGGACGGTGTCGCGCTCGCCGTCGCGGCCGGTGCCCGCGGCTATCTGCACAAGGACGCCTCGCGCGCCGAACTGCGCGCCACGGTCACGCAGGCGCTCGCCGACCCGACGTGGCGGCTCGCGCCGCGCAGACTGCGGTCGGCCGAGATGGGTGCGGCGCCGACGCTCACGGCGCGTGAGATCCAGGTGCTCGAGGGCATGAGCCACGGCCGGTCCAACGCGGAGATCGGGCGCGAGCTCTTCCTCTCCGAGGACACGGTCAAGACGCACGCACGCCGCCTCTTCAAGAAGCTCGGCGCCTCGGACCGCGCGCACGCCGTGGCGCTCGGATTCCGCTGGGGCCTTGTCCGCTAAGGCCCACGATGCGCCGCCGCGGGGGCACAGCGATCCCCGTCCGCCCCAGGGCGGACGGGGCTGCGGACGGCCGCCGGTCCTCGTTTCGCCGGACATGCCGCATCCTTGAGTTGTGGAGTTCCTCAGGGACGAGTCGGTCGAGCGGAAGGGGAGGGCGCACGAGATGAGTTCCGGCGCACCTGCTCATAACGCTTCAGTGCACAACTACGGACGCGGTGCCACGGACCGGACGCCGCCAAGGCACCATGGACCGATGCGCGACGACGAGGCAGCCGGCCCAGGAGCCATCGGTGCACTGGTCCACAGCGCAGTCGAGGGCGACGAGCAGGCCACGCACGACCTTCTCGCGCACGTCCACCCCCTCGCGATCCGCTACTGCCGCAGCCGTCTGACCCGACTGCCGGGTGACGCACGGCACTTCGTGGAGGATCTCGCGCAGGAAGTCTGCGTCGCGGTGCTCCTCGCGCTGCCGCGCTACAAGGACACCGGGCGCCCCTTCGAGGCGTTCGTCTTCGCCATCGCCGCGCACAAGGTCGCCGATCTGCAGCGCGCCGCCATGCGGCATCCCGGTTCCACCGCCGTGCCCTCCGACGAGATGCCGGAGCGGCCCGACGACTCGCTCGGACCGGAGGAGCGGGCCCTGCTCAGCAGCGATGCGGAGTGGGCGAAGAAGCTCCTCGCCAACCTTCCGGAGAACCAGCGCGAGCTGCTGCTGCTCCGTATCGCCGTCGGCCTCACCGCCGAGGAGACGGGACAGATGCTCGGCATGTCGCCGGGTGCCGTCCGCGTCGCCCAGCACCGCGCACTCAGCCGACTGCGGGCGCTCGCCGAGCAGTGAGCCGAAGCGGCGAGCCGAAACAGCGAGCCGAAACAGCGAGTGCGAGCAGAGCAGTGCTTCAAGCAGCGCCCCAAGCAGTGACCCGATGAGTGAGACGCGCCACGCGCGCGTGGGACTCCCCCTGTGCAGGGCGCGGGCCGCACACGTGTGAACGTACAAATCTGCTTGGTGATCTTGATCGTGGAATGAGACACCTCCGGATCCCGTTAGCATGGACATCCGCACCGATCAAGGCCATTTGGGGAAGGTGTCATGACTGCAAACGTCGACGGAGTGCCCGAGAAATTCGCGACACTCGGGCTGACCTACGACGACGTGCTGCTGCTGCCGGGCGCGTCCGAGGTCCTCCCGAACGCGGTCGACACCTCGTCCCGCATCTCCCGCAACGTGCGCGTGAACATTCCGCTGCTGTCGGCGGCGATGGACAAGGTCACCGAGTCCCGCATGGCCATCGCCATGGCGCGGCAGGGTGGCGTCGGCGTGCTGCACCGCAACCTGTCGATCGAGGACCAGGTCAACCAGGTCGACCTCGTGAAGCGTTCCGAGTCCGGCATGGTGACCGACCCGATCACCGTGCACCCGGACGCGACGCTGGCCGAGGCCGACGCGCTCTGTGCGAAGTTCCGCATCAGCGGCGTCCCGGTGACCGACCCGGCGGGCAAGCTGCTCGGCATCGTCACCAACCGCGACATGGCGTTCGAGTCCGACCGCAGCCGGCAGGTGCGCGAGGTCATGACGCCGATGCCGCTCGTGACCGGCAAGGTCGGCATCTCCGGCGTCGACGCCATGGAGCTGCTGCGCCGCCACAAGATCGAGAAGCTTCCGCTGGTCGACGACGCGGGCGTCCTCAAGGGCCTCATCACGGTCAAGGACTTCGTGAAGGCCGAGCAGTACCCGAACGCCGCGAAGGACGCCGAGGGCCGCCTCCTCGTCGGTGCCGCGGTGGGCGCCAGCCCTGAGGCCCTGGAGCGCGCTCAGGCGCTGGCCGAGGCGGGCGCGGACTTCCTCATCGTCGACACGTCGCACGGACACAACAGCAACGCGCTGAACTGGATGGCGAAGATCAAGTCCAGCGTCGGCGTCGACGTCATCGGCGGCAACGTCGCGACGCGTGACGGCGCGCAGGCCCTGATCGACGCCGGTGTCGACGGCGTGAAGGTCGGTGTGGGCCCCGGCTCCATCTGCACCACGCGCGTGGTCGCCGGTATCGGTGTCCCGCAGGTCACCGCGATCTACGAGGCGGCTCTCGCCGCGCGTGCCGCCGGTGTCCCGGTCATCGGTGACGGCGGTCTGCAGTACTCCGGTGACATCGGCAAGGCGCTCGCCGCCGGTGCCGACACGGTGATGCTGGGCAGCCTTCTCGCGGGCTGTGAGGAGTCCCCGGGCGAGCTGATGTTCATCAACGGCAAGCAGTTCAAGTCGTACCGCGGCATGGGTTCCCTCGGGGCGATGCAGTCCCGTGGGCAGGGCCGGTCGTATTCCAAGGACCGCTACTTCCAGGCCGAGGTCGCCTCCGACGACAAGCTCGTGCCCGAGGGCATCGAGGGTCAGGTGCCCTACCGCGGCCCGCTGGCCAACGTGCTGCACCAGCTCGTCGGCGGCCTGCGCCAGACGATGGGCTATGTGGGTGCCGCCTCCATCGACGAGATGGAGACCAAGGGCCGGTTCGTGCGGATCACGTCCGCGGGCCTCAAGGAGAGCCACCCGCACGACATTCAGATGACGGTCGAAGCGCCGAACTACAGCCGCAGCAAGTAGTCGCCGACAGTCGAAGACAGGGCCAGGGGCGGCCCCGGGGTTCCCGGGGCCGCCCCTGGCGCGTATGTCGGGGATACTGGAAGGCGCTGAAACGCAGAGGGAAAGGCCACACACGTGACTGAGATCGAGATCGGGCGCGGCAAGCGCGGCCGCCGGGCGTACGCCTTCGACGACATCGCCGTCGTACCGAGCCGCCGTACGCGCGACCCGAAGGAGGTCTCGATCGCCTGGCAGATCGACGCCTACCGCTTTGAGCTGCCGTTCCTGGCCGCTCCCATGGACTCGGTCGTGTCGCCGGCCACCGCCATCCGGATCGGGGAGCTCGGTGGCCTCGGCGTGCTGAACCTCGAGGGCCTGTGGACCCGCTACGAGGACCCGCAGCCGCTCCTCGACGAGATCGGCGAGCTGGACACGGAGAGCGCCACACGCCGCCTCCAGGAGATCTACGAGGCTCCCATCAAGGAGGAGCTGATCGGGCAGCGCATCAAGGAGGTGCGCGACTCCGGTGTCGTCACCGCCGCCGCGCTGTCGCCGCAGCGCACCGCCCAGTTCTCCAAGGCGGTCGTGGACGCGGGTGTCGACATCTTCGTGATCCGGGGGACCACCGTGTCCGCCGAGCACGTCTCCGGCGCCGCCGAGCCGCTGAACCTGAAGCAGTTCATCTACGAGCTCGACGTGCCGGTCATCGTGGGCGGCTGCGCCACGTACACGGCCGCGCTGCACCTGATGCGCACCGGCGCGGCCGGTGTGCTCGTCGGCTTCGGTGGCGGCGCCGCGCACACCACGCGCAACGTGCTGGGCATCCAGGTGCCGATGGCGACCGCCGTGGCCGATGTGGCCGCCGCCCGCCGCGACTACATGGACGAGTCCGGCGGCCGGTACGTGCACGTGATCGCCGACGGTGGCGTGGGCTGGTCCGGCGACCTGCCGAAGGCCATCGCCTGCGGCGCCGACGCCGTGATGATGGGCTCCCCGCTGGCGCGCGCCACGGACGCGCCCGGCAAGGGCCACCACTGGGGCATGGAGGCCGTCCACGAGGACGTGCCGCGCGGCAAGAAGGTCGACCTCGGGACCGTCGGTACGACGGAGGAGGTCCTCACCGGGCCTTCGCACACCCCGGACGGTTCGATGAACTTCTTCGGTGCCCTCAAGCGCGCCATGGCGACGACCGGCTACAGCGAGCTCAAGGAGTTCCAGCGGGTCGAGGTCACGGTGGCGGACTCGCAGCACCGCCGCTGACGCAGTTCTACGGAGATGGGGCCCGCACCGGTTCGGTGCGGGCCCCATCTCCGTAGAGGGCCGGTACAGCTCTTCGTGGAGGGCCTCTACAGGCGGTGGGCCGCGCCTGTCGGGGTGGCGCCCCTGGTGTCCAGGAGGAGCTGGGCCTTCACGGACAGGCCCTGGAGGTCGTACGTGCGGTGCTGCTGAAGCAGGATCGTCAGGTCGGCGTCGGCGGCCGCCTCGTAGAGGGAGTCGGCGCGGGGGACGGGGTGGCCGAGGACGTTCCACGACGGGATGTGCGGGTCGTGGTAGCTGACCGCCGCGCCCAGCTGCATCAGCCGGGTGGCGATCTCGTGAGCGGGGGTGCCCTCCAGGTCGGCGACGTCGGGCTTGTACGTGACGCCGAGGAGCAGGACGCGGGCGCCGCGGGCCGACTTGCCGTGTTCGTTGAGGAGGGTGGCGGCGCGCTGGATCACGTACTGCGGCATGTGGTGGTTGACCTGCTGGGCCAGTTCCACCATGCGCAGGGGGCGGACCGGGAGTGGCGGGCGTGAGAGGTCCTGGGGGACTCCGTGGCCGCCGACGCCGGGGCCGGGGCGGAACGCCTGGAAGCCGAAGGGCTTGGTCTCGGCGCAGCGGATGACGTCCCACAGGTCGACGCCCAGGTCGTGGCAGAGGACGGCCATCTCGTTGACCAGGGCGATGTTGACGTGGCGGTAGTTGGTCTCCAGGAGCTGGACGGTCTCGGCCTCGCGTGGGCCACGCGCGCGTACGACCTTGTCGGACAGGCGGCCGTAGAAGGCGGCGGCGGACTCGGTGCAGGCGGGGGTGAGGCCGCCGATGACCTTGGGGGTCGTGGCGTACGCGTGCGTGCGGCTGCCGGGGTCGAGGCGGCCGGGGGAGTAGGCGAGGTGGAAGTCGCGGCCGGCGCGCAGCCCCGAGCCGTCCTCCAGGAGGGGGCGCAGGACGCCTTCGGTGGTGCCGGGGGCGACCGGGGTCTCGATGATCACCGTGGTGTGGGGGCGCAGGCGGGCGGCGAGGGCGCGCGTGGCGTCGGTGAGCTGTGCGAGGTCGAGGGAGCGGTCCGCGCCGAGTGGCGCGGGGGCGCAGATGACGGCGGTGCGGACGCGGCCGAGTTCGACGGGGTCGCCGGTCGGCCGGAAGCCTCCCGAGAGCATCCGGCGGATGTCGGCGGCGGTCAGGGTTCCCTCGGCGCCGTCGCCGGGGAGGCGGCCGGCCGCGAGGTCGGTGGCGCGTGCGGGGTCGTAGCCGATGGTCGCGATGCCGGTGGCGACGGCGGCCTGGGCGAGGGGCAGGCCGAGGTGACCGAGTCCGATGACGGCGAGATCTGCGGGCATGGAAGTGGGCCGTCCTTCCCAATAGCCGGAGCGGGAGGGGAGCGCAAGTCCTGTGGACAAGATGGACGAGCGCAATGTCAGACTAGGAGTAAATATGACCGTTATGCGGTATTGCGGGGCCGGGAATCCGGGAGTGTTGTCCACAGGCTGCGGGTGAGTGGTGGCTGAAGTCGGGCACGGCGGTCAGAATCGGTGAATGGGGAATGAGAGCCGGGGCGCACCGAACAGGTGACACCGGTGGGCCCGACTGGACCGACGCCGACTGACCGACAGCGGGAGGTAGCAGTGAGGACAGCGACACTGGGACCGGCGGAGCGTGCCGAGGCGCTCGCGGGAATGGCCGAGCGGGAGCTGGACATCCTGGTCGTGGGCGCGGGGGTGGTCGGCGCGGGAACCGCGCTCGACGCCGCGACCCGCGGTCTGTCCACCGGCCTGGTCGAGGCGCGGGACTGGGCCTCCGGCACATCGAGCCGGTCGAGCAAGCTGATCCACGGCGGGCTCCGGTATCTCGAGATGCTCGACTTCGCGCTCGTGCGCGAGGCGCTGAAGGAGCGCGGGCTGCTCCTTGAGCGGCTCGCCCCGCACCTCGTGAAGCCGGTCCCGTTCCTGTATCCCCTCCAGCACAAGGGCTGGGAGCGGCTGTACGCGGGCTCGGGCGTCGCCATGTACGACGCGATGTCGATGGCGCGCGGGCACGGGCGCGGACTGCCCATGCACCGCCATCTGAGCCGACGTCACGCACTGCGGGTCGCGCCCGCGCTCAAGAAGGACGCGCTCGTGGGTGCGTTGCAGTACTACGACGCGCAGATGGACGACGCGCGGTACGTGGCGACGCTGGTGCGGACCGCCGCGATGTACGGGGCGAAGGTCGCCAACAGGGCGCGTGTGACGGGGTTTCTGCGCGAGGGCGAGCGCGTCGTCGGCGCCCGCGTCGAGGACGTGGAGGGCGGTGGGGAGTACGAGATCCGCGCCCGCCAGATCGTGAACGCGACGGGCGTGTGGACGGACGACACGCAGGCGATGGTGGGCGAGCGGGGCCAGTTCCACGTGCGCGCGTCCAAGGGCATTCACCTCGTCGTGCCCAAGGACCGGATCAACTCGACGACCGGGCTCATCCTGCGTACTGAGAAGAGCGTCCTGTTCGTGATCCCGTGGGGGCGCCACTGGATCGTGGGCACCACGGACACGGAATGGGACCTCGACAAGGCGCACCCCGCGGCCTCCAGCGCCGACATCGACTATCTGCTCGAGCATGTGAACTCGGTGCTCGCGGTGCCCCTCACGCGCGACGACGTCCAGGGGGTCTACGCGGGCCTGCGGCCCCTGCTCGCCGGTGAGTCCGACGCCACGAGCAAGCTCTCGCGCGAGCACACGGTGGCGCACCCCGTGCCGGGGCTCGTCGTCGTGGCGGGCGGCAAGTACACGACGTACCGGGTCATGGCCAAGGACGCCGTGGACGAGGCGGTGCACGGGCTCGACCAGCGCGTCGCCGACTGCGTCACCGAGGACGTTCCGCTGGTCGGCGCCGAGGGCTACCACGCGCTGTGGAACGCGCGGGCGAGGATCGCCGCGCGGACCGGGCTCCATGTGGTGCGGGTGGAGCATCTGCTCAACCGGTACGGGTCGTTGGCGGAGGAGTTGCTCGACCTGGTGGCTGCCGACCCAGGGCTCGGCGCGCCCCTCACCGGCGCCGACGACTATCTGCGGGCCGAGGTCGTGTACGCCGCCTCGCACGAGGGGGCGCGGCACCTCGACGATGTGCTGACGCGGCGCACGCGGATCTCGATCGAGACGTTCGACCGCGGGACGCGGTGTGCGCGTGAAGTGGCGGAGCTGATGGCTCCGGTGCTCGGCTGGGACAAGGACCAGATCGAGCGGGAGGTGGAGCATTACGAGAAGCGGGTGCAGGCTGAGCGGGAGTCTCAGCGTCAACCTGATGACCTCTCGGCCGATGCGGCGCGATTGGGGGCGCCGGATATTGTGCCGCTGTGATCGGGTGGGCCGGGGTTGCGCTGGGGGCTGTGCCCCCAGGCCCCCCTCGCCCTTCGGGCTCGTCCTCAAGCGCCGGACGGGCTGGAGGGTTCGGGCTCGTCCTCAAGCGCCGGACGGGTAGGGGGGGGCGGGCTCGTCCTCAGGCGCCGGGCGGGCTGGGGGGTCCGGGGTTGTTCTCAGACGACGGACGGGCTGAAACGGCGGGCTCGTCTTTAGGCGTGGGTTCACAGAACTCTGCCGTCAATAGGCGGCGTTCCAGTTGGGGGGTGTTCGTCACCGTGGCCGTGTTGGTGCGGAACGTGATGACTCTCGACGCCGTTTTCGTTGCCGCTGTGCGGACGTAGCTGCCTTCGATTCGGCCGTTGTGGCCCCAGACCGTCAGTCCGCAGGGGAGTTTCGTCGGGTAGAGGCCCATGCCGTAGCGGCCTTGTGCGGTGCGGGTGTTGAGCATCGTGCCGAGTTGGCGTGGCGGGAGGAGGCTGCCCTTCAGGAGGGCCGTGTAGAAGCGGTTCAGGTCCGTGAGGGTGGAGATCAGTTCGCCTGCGGCGCCGGCCACGCGTGGGTTCAGGGTGGTTACGTCGCGGCCCTTCGCGTCGTAAGCGCGGCCGTGCGGGGTGGGCAGATCGGTGTGGGTGCCGGGGAACGACGTGCCGGTGAGGTGGAGCGGTTCGATGATGCGGCGGCGGGCCTCGGCCGCGTACGAGTGGCCCGTGACCTGGCCGATGACCATGCCGAGCAGGACGTAGTTCGTGTTCGAGTACGACCAGTGGCCGCGGGGCTTCGGCGGGTCCGCCTCGGCCAGGCGTACGGCGGTTCCGGGGGATACCGGGATCTTGCCGTGCGTGCGCGCCGTGAAGTCGGGCAGGCCACTGGTGTGGGTGAGAAGCGAGTGGAGGGAGACGGCGTGGTCACGTAGGAGACCCGGGAGGTGATCGTCAACCGTGTCCGAGAGGCGCAGGCGGTGTTCGGCGACGAGTTGCAGCACGACCGTTGCGATGAACGACTTCGTGATGCTCCCGGCCCGGAAGTGGTCGGTGCGGCGGATCGTGGGGCCGGTGCGTACGAAGCGCGTCGTCCTGCCCTCGCGGGCGAGCAGCGCCGCGGCGGGGGCCTTGCCCTCCGTGACCAGCAACGGAAGAGTGGCGTCCGTGGCCGGGGCCGCGAGCGTCGTGGAACTGCCCGGAAACATACAGAACAGGGCTGCTGCCAGGGGTATCGCCAGCAGTGTCCGAAGTACGGGCATGACGGTTCCTCCCTGTGTGCGGTCCATCTTGCGGGACGGCCGACCCTGGGCGTGGAGTGGTCCCCGGGTAAGGGACAATGAAGGCTCTGTCAGGGCGGGTTGCAGAGGGGACGCATGTCGGAGGCGGAGCAGGCGGGCACAGCTCGTCAGGACAAGAGTGCACGTCTCCTCGCCGGGCGCTACCGGCTGGGAGAAGTCCTCGGCCGCGGCGGCATGGGAACCGTGTGGCGGGCGAAGGACGAGACGCTCGGCCGGACGGTCGCCGTCAAGGAGCTGCGGTTCCCGTCGAGCATCGACGACGAGGAGAAGCGGCGCCTGATCACGCGTACGTTGCGTGAGGCGAAGGCGATCGCGCGGATCCGGAACAACAGCGCGGTGACGGTCTACGACGTGGTCGACGAGGACGACCGGCCGTGGATCGTGATGGAACTCGTCGAGGGCAAGTCCCTCGCGGAGCAGATCCGTGAGGACGGTCTGCTGGAGCCGCGGCGCGCCGCCGAGGTCGGGCTCGCGATCCTCGACGTGCTGCGCGCCGCGCACCGCGAGGGCATCCTGCACCGCGACGTGAAGCCGTCGAACGTGCTGATCGCCGAGGACGGGCGCGTCGTCCTCACGGACTTCGGCATCGCCCAGGTCGAGGGCGACCCCTCGATCACGTCCACCGGCATGCTCGTCGGCGCGCCCTCGTACATCTCGCCGGAGCGGGCACGCGGGCACAAGCCCGGTCCCGCAGCCGACCTTTGGTCGCTCGGCGGACTGCTGTACGCGTCGGTGGAGGGCGTTCCTCCGTACGACAAGGGGTCCGCCATCGCGACCCTGACTGCCGTCATGACCGAGCCGGTCGACCCGCCCAAGAACGCCGGGCCGCTGGAGAAGGTCATCTACGGGCTGCTCGCCAAGGACCCGGAGCAGCGGCTCGACGACGCCGGGGCGCGGGCGCTCCTCAACGACGTCCTGCATGCTCCCGAGCCCAAGGACGAGGCGCCCGAGCCGGTCGACGCGACCAAGGTCGTGCCGCTGCCGCCCATTCCCGAGCAGACGCCCAGGGCGCCGAAGGCGTCGAAGACGCCCAAGGTGCGCTTCGGTAAGGGGAGTTCGGGGGCTGCGGCTGCTGCGGGCGCCAGTGCTGCCGCCACTTCTGGTTCCGCGGAGGCCGGATCCGGATCCGCTTCCGGTGTCGCCGTGGGCGATGGCGCGGGCAAGAGGGGCGAAGAGGCCGCCGAGAAGCTGCGCGGTGCGCTGCGGACGGTGCGGAAGGCCGCTGCTGCGGCCACCGCCGCGACGGCGGCCGCAGCGGCAGGCAAGGGGGGCGGAGAAGCGTCCGGCGCTACGGCGGAGGCCTCCGCGCATCCCGCGGTCGGGCAGGGCGGTTCGGGTATCCCGGCGCAGCCCGCCGGGCCGCCGCGTACGCCCGCGACCAGGGCCTCGCTCACGGACGTGGTTCCGCGGCGCACCCTCGTGATCGTGGCGGTGCTCGTCGCGCTCGCCGTGATCGGCACCGTCATCGGCATCGCGTTCAGCGGTGGCGACGACGGCAGTGCCGCCAAGGGCGGCGACAAGGCCGCGTCCGCGGGAGCGACCGGAGGCAGTGGCGGTAGCGGTAGCAAGGACAAGGACAAGGGCAGCGGCTCCGGCAACGGCGCGGCGCAGGACGGCGGCAAGGGCTCCGACAAGGGCAAGGGCTCCGGCTCGGACACCGGCAAAGGCGGCGACAAGGACGGCGACGCCGGCCAGGGGGCGTCGCCCGACAGCACCAGCGGCGGCAGCGGAGTC
Source organism: Streptomyces sp. CB01635 (assembly GCF_002803065.1). Taxonomy (GTDB): domain Bacteria; phylum Actinomycetota; class Actinomycetes; order Streptomycetales; family Streptomycetaceae; genus Streptomyces. Next base: position 179,546 of record NZ_NNBL01000006.1, on the reverse strand, counting down.
CCCGGCGGCAGCGGCGCCGCCTCGACGTACAAGCACGACCAGGGCTTCTCCATCGGGCTCCCGAAGGGCTGGAAGTACACCTCGACGAGCGCGGCGGGGGCCCGCTTCACGGGTCCCGACGGGCAGAAGCTGCTCGTCGGCTGGACGACGACGCCCAAGTCGAACCCGGTCCAGGACTGGCGCAACCAGGAGCAGTACATGCGCCGCGCCCAGTACCACCGGATACGCATAGCGGCCGTCGACTTCCGCGACTGGAACACGGCGGACTGGGAGTTCACTTACGTCGACGGGGGCACCAAGTACCGCTCCGTAGACCGCGGTTTCGTGGTCAACAGCGGTCTCGGCTACGGCCTGATGTACACGGCCAAGGCCGCTGACTGGGACGGTGCGCAGCGCAAGGCCGCCTGGGAGACGTTCACCAAGACGTTCGAGCCGAAGTCCTGAGCCTGACAGCGGTCCGGCACGTATCGTGAGTGCTTGCGGACCGTGCGCAGTCGCATCGGTACGTGTCACTGCGCACAACAGGGCGCAAAGCGAACGGAATTGACCACCGGGCGGACAGGGGGACGCGTCGTGGAGGACTACGCGGGGCGAGTGCTCGCCGACCGCTACCGCCTGCCGCTGTCGCCCGCCGACGCGTACGAGTTCGCATCGACGCGGGCGTTCGACACCTACAGCGGCCAGGAGGTCCTGGTCAGACAGGTGCCGTTACCCGAGGTGGTCGAGGCCGAGGTGCTCGACGCCGAGGGGCTCCCGGACGGGTTCGTGCCGCGTGAGTCGCGCGGCCGGCGCGAGCGGGGGGACGCGGCGCGGACCACGCGCAGGCCGACGGATCCCGCGGTGCGCCGTGCCGTCGAGGCCGCGCAGGCCGCCGCCCAGATACCCGACCATCCGCGGCTCGACCAGGTCTTCGACGTGTTCGCCGAGGGCGGCTCGCTGTGGATCGTCAGTGAGGTCGTCTCCGCGCGGCCGCTCGCCGCGCTGCTCGCCGAGGAGCCGCTGTCCCCGTACCGGGCGGCCGAGGTCGCGTCCGACGTCCTCACAGCCCTGCGCGCGCTGCACGCCCACGGCTGGGTCCACCGGAACATCACCGCCCGCACGGTTCTCGTGTGCGACGACGGCCGGATCGTGCTGACCGGACTCGCGGCCGGCGCGGCGGAGGAGGCGTTGTGCGGCTATGACCCGACGCCGGCGCCGCCCGCGGCACCTTCGGAGCCGCAGGACCCGCAGTCTTCGGCTCCCGCGTCCCCCTACACCCCTCCCGCTCCCTTTGCCCCCGCGCCGTCCCGGCCCGCCGCCCTTGAAGCCGGGAGTGACCCGCGGGCCGCGCGCGCGGGGGCGATAGCCGCGTACCGGGCCGGTGCGCGGGCCGCCGCGCGCGGGGGTGTGGACACGGACGGGACACCGGGGCCGCCGCAGCGCGGGCCGGGCGGGGAGTCCGGCGCCGGGACGCACCGTGACGACGCGCAGTCCGGCCGGATCGACGACCCCTACGGCGTACGCGGTTCCGCCGAGCGCCCCTGGCACGGGGCGATCCCGCGCCCCGGCATGGAGCAGGCCGAGCCCGCCGCTCTTGAGGCGCCCGACTCCGCCCCGGAGAGCACGCGTTGGGATCAGCTCATCCCCGCGCAGCAGACGGCGTCGACGGCCGGTCGCGGGCCGGCCACCGCCCTCGCCGCCGACCGTGCGCGGCAGGCGCGGATGACCGTCGTCGGGCCCGTCACGGAGCGCTGGGCGCCCGAGCAGGCGGGGCCCGTCCACGAGAACTGGCAGCTGGCCGCCCCGATCGGCCCGGCCACCGACCTGTGGGCCCTCGGCGCCCTCCTCTTCCGGGCGGTCCAGGGGCATGCCCCGTACCCGGAGGAGAACACCGGTGAGCTGGTGCAGATGGTGTGCGCCGAGCCGCCCGCGTTCGCCGAGGAGTGCGGGCCGCTGCGGCCGGTCGTCGAGTCGCTGCTGCGTCAGGACCCCACGGAGCGGCTCGACTTCGAGGAGCTGCGGGGGTGGCTCAGGTCGCTGGTGCGGTCCGCGCCGGAGCCTGAGGCGGGCGCGAACGTCGTGGTCGCACCCCCGTTCGACGCCACGCGGCTGCCGATCGTACGGCGCCGGGGCGAGCTCGTGCGCAGGCGCCGCTGGCGCTCCTCCGCCCAAGCCGGAGCCGGGCCCGGGCATGCGCGGCACAAGCGGGCCAAGGCGCAGCCGCAGCAGGCTGAGCGGCGCACGAGGCCGGAGCGTCGCCCCCCGTCGGAGCGAGAGCGTCGCCCCCAGTCGGAGCGCGGCCCCAGGAAGCCCCGTTCGCTCGGCCGCACCCTGCTCGTTCTCGTACTGCTCGGCCTGGCCGCCGCGGTCGCGTATGCCGTGCTCTTCATGCCGAAGGCCGAGCCGAGCGGCGGCACGCCCGGCGATGGCGGCAAGGATCACGCGGGCGCCACCGGCGGGGGCAGGCCCGCGCCCGAGGGCGGCAGGTCCACGCCGGCGCCGTCGGCGGGCGAATCCGCGGGCAAGAGCGGCGGCAACAGCTCGTCGACCCCCTCCGCCACCGATCCGCAGACCGACTCGTCCGAGCCCGAGGTCGCGCAGGGCTTCACGCTGCGCAAGGACCCCGAAGGGTTCCGCGTCGCCGTCGCCAAGGGCTGGAACCGGCAGGGCAGGAACGGACAGGGCCAGGTCCTCTACACGCACGGCGACTTCGAACTCGTCGTCGTCCCGGGCCGCGACAGCACGTCCGCGTACGGCAGCGACCCGATGACGTACCAGCGGGAGAAGGAGCGCGAGTTGCAGCCGTTCCGCGACTCGACGTGGGCGACGTCCTCCGGGATGCGCCGGATAGACGTGGGCGGTCGGGCCATGGCCGAGGGCCAGTTCACGTGGCAGAACTCGGCGGGCCGAGAGACGTACGTACGCAACCTCGCGATGATCGTGGGCGGCCGCTATCACGTGGTGCAACTGCGGGGCCCCGAAGCCGAACGCGACGAGGTGACGCGCCTGTACGAGCAGGCGTCGGCGACGTATCAGAACACTGGTTGAGAACCCTGCCCGGTGCACGGGCCGAGACAACGCCCGGTGACGTACGGGCGCACGGAATACACCCAGTTGATGACCTGTCGGCCCCCGTCCCGGCAGGCGACAAGCGTCACAGTGCGGTCTCCGTGCACCCCCGGCGGTTCCCTGGGCCTGGGCCGCTCCCTAATGTGGCTCTGTCAAGGCCATGAGCGGCCCTGGCACGACCAATGCGCCTGCGGGGGAACGTGAATCAGATGCAGGGCCTGCTCCTCGCGGGCCGCTATCGACTCGGTGACTCGATCGGGCGAGGCGGCATGGGCCGGGTGTGGCGGGCACACGACGAAGTGCTGCACCGGGCCGTAGCTGTCAAGGAACTGACGGCGGCCCAGTACGTGCAGGAGGCCGATCGCGCCGTGCTGCTCGCGCGGACGCAGACGGAGGCGCGGGCCGCCGCGCGCATCAACCACCCGGCGGTCGTCACCGTCCACGACGTGCTGGAGCACGACGACCGGCCGTGGATCGTGATGGAGCTCGTCGAGGGCCCCTCGCTCGCGGACGCCGTCAAGGAACATGGCCGGATCCAGCCGCGCGAGGCCGCCCGCATCGGCCTGTGGACACTGCGGGCGCTGCGCGCCGCGCACGCGGCCGGGGTGCTGCACCGCGACGTCAAGCCGGGCAACGTCCTGCTCGCCCGCGACGGACGGGTGCTGCTCACCGACTTCGGGATCGCGCAGGTCGAGGGCGACTCGACGATCACGCGGACCGGCGAGATCGTCGGCTCGGTCGACTATCTGGCGCCCGAGCGGGTCAGCGGCGCCGCGCCCGGACCCGCGTCCGACCTCTGGGCGCTCGGCGCCACGCTGTTCACGGCCGTAGAGGGCAAGTCCCCGTTCCGGCGCACGTCGCCGATCAGCACGATGCAGGCCGTCGTCGAGGAGGAGCCGGGCGAACTCACGTACGCGGACGCCCTTGCGCCCGTCATCCAGGCGCTGCTGCGCAAGGATCCGGCCGCGCGCCCGTCCGCCGACGAGGCCGAGACGATGCTCGCCGAGGCCGCCGAGGGGCGCCGTTCCGACGCGGCGCAGGCCTACGTACCCACACAGGTGCATGTCCCGGCGCAGCCGACGCCCACGGAGCAGTCGACTGCGATAGGCGTGCGACAGCCGGCGACGCCCGCGGCCCGCGCCTCCGGTAGCCGCAAGTGGCCGCGTGTCGTCGCCGTGGCCCTGGCGGCGGCTCTCGTCGGCGGCGGTGGCGTGTTCGCCGCGAACCACTATCTGAACGACCGGACCTCGTCGGACTCGAACTCCGGCAAGGACGGGGCCCCGAACACATCGGCGGGTTCGGGCAACGGCAAGCACAAGTCCGGGAGCATTCCGGACGATTGGGTCCGCGTCGACGACGTCGAGGGCTACAGCCTCATGCTGCCGAAGGACTGGAAGCGGCAGGCGGACGGCTCCCAGGTCGACTACACGCCGGACGGCGGCGCGCACTTCGTGCGGATAGCGGTCGACAAATCCCCCGACTGGCCCGACTCGTACCACCACCAGCTGGACCTGGAGCGGCAGGTCACGAAGCCGCCCGGGCTGCCCGACTACCAGCAGGTCAATCTGCAGCCCAACACCTACCGCGACCGGCCGGGATCCCTGTGGGAGTTCACCTGGACCGCGGGTGACAAGGACACGACGTCGGGCCCGCGGCACGCGATCGAGCAGACGTACGTCGAGAACGACGGCACCGAGTACGCCATCTATCTGTCCGTGCCGGAGGCCGACTGGGACGAGGGGCGGCAGCAGTTCGACGCGATCCTGCGGGGCTGGGAGCCGTAGGCGCCCGTGGCCCGCGGGCTCCGGCCCTGCGGTTTCGTTGATCCCTTGACGGCCCGGAGCACGCCCCTCCGGCGCCCGTTCCGTGCGGCATGATGGAACGCATGGGGACCGAGGGGGAGGGCAACGTCCGTGTGATCGCCGGGCGTTACCGGCTGGAGGCGCGCATCGGCCGGGGCGGAATGGGCGTCGTGTGGCGCGCCTCCGACCAGCTGCTCGGGCGGCGCGTCGCAGTCAAGGAACTCGTGCTCGACGAGACGCTCTCCGCCGACGAGGCCCGCCGCCAGAAGGACCGCACCCTGCGCGAGGCCCGCGCGGTCGCCCAGCTGAGCCACCCGAACGTCATCGTCGTCCACGACGTCGTGGAGCACGGCGAACGTCCTTACATCGTCATGGAGTTGATCGAGGGCGGCTCGCTCGCCGACCGGCTCTCGCGGACCGGGCCCGTCGACGCGCGGGAGGCGGCCCGGATCGGGATCGCGCTCATCGGCGCGCTGCGGGTCGCGCACGCGGCGGGGGTGCTGCACCGCGATCTGAAGCCGGCGAACGTGCTCGTCGAGGCGGGCAGCGAGCGCGTCGTGCTCACGGACTTCGGGATCGCGCAGGTCAGCGGCGCGACGACGCTCACCGAGACGGGTTCCTTCGTCGGCTCGCCCGAGTACACGGCGCCCGAGCGCATGTCGGGGGAGCGGACCGGCCCGGAGTCGGACCTGTGGTCGCTGGGCGCGATGCTGTGCGCGGCCTTGACGGGCGAGTCGCCGTTCCGGCGCGACTCGCTGGGCGGGATCATGCACGCCGTGGTCGTCGGCGAGATCCGCCCGCCCGCCGAGGCCGAGCCGCTGCTGCCCGTCGTACGGGGCCTCCTTGAGCGCGATCCGGAGCGCAGGCTCGGCCTGGACGAGGCCGACCGGCTCCTTCGCGCGTACGTCGCCACGGGTACGACGCCGCGGTCCATGGGCGGCTACACGCCCACCGCCAGGAACAGTCTCACGGCGCCCGCTCCCGCGCCCCCGCAGAAGCGTTCCGCTCGCGTGGTCCTCGCGGCCGCCGCGCTCGTCGCCGCGATGGCCGGGGCAGGCGTCTCCGCGGCCGCGCTGCTCGTGAACGGGGGCGACGGCGGCGGCACCCACCGCCCCACGGCGTCCGCGCCGGGCCCCACGGGCGACACGGCGTCCCCCTCGGACTCGGCGTCGGAGCCCCGTCCGACGGTCACCGTCACGGAGCAGCAGACCGGCACGCGGCCCGCGTCCCCCGCCGGCTACCGCACGGCCGTCGACCCGGAGGGCTTCTCCCTGGCCGTGCCGGACGACTTCAGCAGGAAGCCCGACGGATCCAGGATCTTCTACATGTCGCCGGGCGACACGTTCAGGATCGGCATCAAGGAGGCGGCCCCCGACCCGGGCGGGCCCGGCGCCGTGCAGCGCCGCTCCGACGCGAAGGGGCCCGCCAACAACCCGGGCTACCGGGACGGTTCGGTCACCGACACGACTCACGGCGGCCGGCCCGCCGCGCTCTGGCGGTTCACGTGGAACGGCTTCAGCACGGCGGAGGGCGCGAGGCACACGTACGACCTGTGCTGGGAGCAGGGCGGCCGGATGTATGACGTGTGGGTGTCGGCGCCGGTCGGCCGGATCGCGGAGGCCAAGCGGTACTTCGACACGGCGGTCGCCACATTCGTGCCCTCCGGGGGCGGCTGAGGCATCGGGGCGGTCACAAGTGAGTGACCCGAGTGGATCCGGAGGCGTCCCGCACGGTAGGCATGGAGGCATGAGTAACAACGGGGGACCCGCCTACGGCCCGAACGATCCGACGAGCTTCGGACTCCAGCCGCCGCAGCAGCCGCACACGCCCCAGCAGGGGAACCCGTACGCCCAGCCCCCCACCGCGTATCCGCAGCCGCAGCCCCCGCACCAGCCCCCGCACCAGCCATCGCCCACCCAGGTCGTCCCGCCGCGGCAGAGCGCGGAGGCCGAGCCGGGCGCGGGGCGCCTCATCGGCGGGCGCTACCGGCTCCTGAGTAAGCTCGGGCACGGCGGCATGGGCACCGTGTGGCGGGCCAAGGACGAGACGGTGGACCGCGAGGTGGCGGTCAAGGAGCCGCGCGTCCCCGACCATCTGCCGGAGCGCGAGCGGACCACCGTCTTCGAGCGGATGCGGCGCGAGGCGCGCGCGGCGGCCCGGCTCGACCACCCGGCCGTGGTCAACGTCCACGATGTCGCCGTCGAGGACGGACAGCCGTGGATCGTCATGGAGTTCGTGCAGGGGCGCACGCTCGGTGACGCGCTCCAGGAGGGCACGCTCAGCGCCCGCGAGGCGGCGCGGGTCGGCCTCGAAGTGCTGGGCGCCCTTGAGGCCGCGCACGCCGCGGGCGTCCTGCACCGCGACGTGAAGCCCGACAACGTGATGCTCGGCCGCCACGACCGGGTGGTCCTCACCGACTTCGGCATCGCCCAGATCGAGGGCGAGACCAATCTGACGGACACCGGCGGCTTCGTCGGCTCGCCCGAGTTCATCGCCCCGGAGCGGGTGCTCGGCCAGCGCCCGGGCCCCGCGTCCGACCTGTGGTCCCTCGGCGTCGTCCTGTACGCGGCGACGGAGGGCGTCTCGCCGTTCCGCCGCAACAACACGCCGGCGACGCTCCAGTCCGTGATCAACGCGACCCCGGCGGCGCCCGCCGCGGCCCAGGGCCCGCTCGCCGAGGCCATCAACGGCCTGCTCGCCAAGGATCCGGCCCGGCGCCCGAACGCGGCGCGCGTGCGCGATCTCCTGGAGCGCGCGGCCAACCCGCCGGTGCAGCCGCCCACCCAGGTCGTCCAGCTCGCGGGCCCCGGCGGCAAGGGCGTCAGCCTCAGCCGCAAGGCGTTGCTCGGCGTCGGCGCTGCGGTCGTCGCGGCGGCGGTGGTGGCGTACCTGGTGATCGCGAACCCGTTCGCGGGCCCGCTGCCGGACGGGTGGCAGGACCATCGGGAGAAGACGGTCGCGGCGACGTTCGCGGCGCCGCCGGAGTACGTCAGATTCGAGGCGGACAACAGCATCATCAAGACCGATCACTGGGTCTCCTACCGGGATCCGAGCTACGCGGTCTCCATCACCCTCTCGCTCAAGAAGAAGTCCGAGGACAGCGTGAACGGGATCGCGAGCTCCGCGTCCGCGCAGGCCTACAAGGACTCCGACGAGATCAACAAGGGTGACAACTCGAAGATGGCGGACAAGCCCGCTCCGCGCAGTCGGACCGCCAAGACCACGTACAACGACCGAGAGTCCGCCGAGAACACCATCACCTACACGGATGACAGCGATTCCGACGAGCTCAAGCCGCGCGAGGCGAAGGTCTTCTACTACAAGACCAAGTCGGGCGACATGTACCAGCTCTGGATCGACTACCCGGGCAAGGGCGACTTCACCGAGCGCGGGCGTGAGGTGGCGAAGGCGGCGATCGCCAACCTCGACATCGACAAAGTCTGATCGGCGAGTATCGGCGGACATCGGCGAACATCGACGAACTCCCGGCGAAGGCCCTGACAACGCCCTGATCAGCGCCTTTGTTGCCAGCGATCGCTGGCGGCGTGTGAGTGCTTGGTGAAACCTCGTTACCCGTGGGTACCCAAAACGTTGACGGGCCCTTACGCTCGCGCCATGACGGACTCGCAGGCCATCTCCAAGGACCGTACGGACAAGACCGGCACGAACCCGGTCGCCCCCGCCCCGCAGGGCGCGCGCACCGCGGCCGACGTGGTGACGCCCGAGCTGGTCGCCCAGCTCACCAAGGGTGTGGCCGGCTCGGGCCGCACCGCCAACCACACGCCGTTCACCGGCGAGAAGCTGGCGGACCTGCCCGAGTCCACGCCCGAGGACGTCACGGGGGCCTTCGAGCGCGCCCGCGCCGCGCAGGCCGTCTGGGCGAAGGTGCCCGCACGGCAGCGCGCCGCCGTGCTGCTGCGCTTCCACGACCTGGTGCTCGCCCGCCAGGCCGAGGTCCTCGACCTGATCCAGCTGGAGACCGGCAAGGCGCGCCTGCACGCGCACGAAGAGGTCCAGGCGGTGGCCGTCGCGGCCCGCCACTACGGCCGCAAGGCCCCCGCCTACCTGAAGCCGAAGCGGCACACGGGCGCCGTCCCGACCCTCACCAAGGTCACCGAGTTGCGCCAGCCGCGCGGTGTCGTGGGCCAGATCGCCCCCTGGAACTACCCGCTCGAGCTGTCCGTCGGTGACGCGCTCCCGGCGTTCGTGTCCGGCAACGCGGTCGTCATGAAGCCCGACACGGAGACCTGCCTGACGGCGCTGTGGGCGCGTGACCTGCTCATCGAGGCGGGGCTGCCCGCCGAGGTCTTCCAGGTCGTCCTCGGCGAAGGCCCGGTCGTGGGACCCGAGTTGGTCAAGCACGCCGACTACGTCTCGTTCACCGGCTCCACGCGCACGGGCCGCGAGGTCGCCCAGGGTGCCGCCGCGCGCCTCGTCGGCGTCTCGCTCGAACTCGGCGGCAAGAACGCGATGCTGGTCCTGGCGGACGCCGACATCGACAAGGCGGCGGCCGGCGCGGTCCGCGCCTGCTTCTCCTCCGCGGGACAGCTCTGCATCTCCATCGAGCGGCTCTACGTCCACGAGTCGATCGCCGACGCGTTCGTCGAGCGGTTCGCCACGCGCACCAAGGCGATGCGCCTGGGCAAGTCCCTCGCGTACGGCGCGGACATGGGATCCCTGGTCGGCGAGCGGCAGTTGGAGACGGTGACGCGGCACGTCGACGAGGCCGTGGCCAAGGGGGCGAAGCTCGTGGCCGGTGGCGTCGCGCGCCCCGACATCGGCCCCTACTTCTTCGAGCCGACCATCCTCGACGGCGTCGAGGCCCCGATGGCTGTGTGCAACGAGGAGACCTTCGGCCCGGTCGTCTCCATCTACCGCTTCACGGACGAGGACGAGGCCATCGCGCTGGCCAACGGGACGCCGTACGGCCTGAATTCCTCGGTCTGGACGAAGGACGCCAGGCGCGGACACGACGTCGCCTCCCGGCTGCGCACCGGCACCGTCAACATCAACGAGGGCTACGCGCCCGCGTACGGCAGTGTCCAGTCGCCGATGGGCGGCATGAAGGACTCGGGCCTCGGCCGCCGCCACGGCTCCGAGGGCATCCTCAAGTACACCGAGGCGCAGACCGTCGCGCACCAGCGGATCATGCCGATGGCGCCGTCGTTCGGGATGACCGACGAGAAGTACGCGGCGTTCATGAGCCGCAGCCTGAAGGCGATGAAGACCTTCCGTCTTCGTTAGAGCACCACCCGTTCTCAACGAGGAGAGCCAGTGTCACAGGAGAACTCTGTCCGGAGTGAAGCCGGGAGCGACGACGACGCCGCGTACGACTACGACGTCCTCGTCGTGGGCTCCGGCTTCGGCGGCTCCGTGTCCGCCCTGCGCCTGACCGAGAAGGGCTATCGCGTCGGCGTGCTCGAAGCGGGCCGCCGCTTCGAGCCCGGCACGCTGCCCAAGAACTCCTGGGACCTCAAGAACTACCTGTGGGCGCCCAAGTTCGGCATGTACGGCATCCAGCGCATCCACCTCCTCGGCAACGTGATGGTCCTCGCCGGGGCGGGCGTCGGCGGCGGCTCGCTGAACTACGCCAACACGCTCTACGTGCCGCCGAAGCCGTTCTTCGAGGACCCGCAGTGGAAGGACATCACCGACTGGCAGGCGGAGCTGAAGCCCTACTACGACCAGGCGCAGCGCATGCTGGGCGTGCGGCTCAATCCGACCATGACGCCGGCCGACGTCCACCTCAAGGCGGCGGCCCAGGACATGGGCATCGGCGACACGTTCCACATGGCGCCGGTGGGTGTCTTCTTCGGTGACGGCAAGGACGCCTGCGGCGAGGACGGGGCCGGTTCGGTGAAGGCCGCGCCCGGCACGCAGGTCGACGACCCGTACTTCGGGGGCGCGGGCCCGGCCCGCAAGGCGTGCACCGAGTGCGGCGAGTGCATGACGGGCTGCCGCCACGGCGCGAAGAACACCCTCAACGAGAACTATCTGTACCTCGCCGAGAAGGCGGGCGCGGTCGTGCACCCGATGACGACGGCCGTCTCCGTCACCGACGACTCGCAGGGCGGCTACGCGGTCCAGACGCTCCCGACGGACAACAGGAAGAAGGGCGCGGGCCGTACGTTCAAGGCCCGGCGCGTGATCGTCGCGGCCGGCACGTACGGTACGCAGACCCTGCTGCACCGCATGAAGGCGGGCGGCCAACTGCCGTACTTGTCGTCCAGGTTGGGCGAGCTGACGCGGACGAACTCCGAGGCGCTCGTCGGCGCCCAGACCAACAACCGCCGCTACAAGAAGCGTCACGGCAAGTCCAAGGTCGACTTCACGCAGGGCGTCGCGATCACGTCCTCGATCCACCCGGACGAGAACACGCACATCGAGCCGGTCCGCTACGGCAAGGGCTCGAACGCGATGGGCGGCATGACGATCCTCCAGGTCCCGTACGCGCAGGGCTCGTCCCGCGTGGCCGGGTGGCTCGCCAACGTGGCCAAGCACCCGACCCTGATGGCACGTTCGCTCTCCAACCACCGCTGGTCGGAGCGGACCATCATCGGCCTGGTCATGCAGTCGCTCGACAACTCGCTGACGACCTATCTGAAGCCGGACGGCGTCGGCAAGGGCCTGCTCACGGCCGAGCAGGGCCATGGCGCGCCCAACCCCAAGCAGATCAAGGCCGCCGTGGACGCCGCGTCGACGATCGCCGCCGAGATCAACGGCTTCGCCGGCTCGAACATCGGTGAGCTGATGGGCACCCCGCTGACCGCGCACTTCCTGGGCGGCTGCCCGATCGGTGACTCCCCGGAGACGGGCGTCATCGACCCGTACCACCGGGTCTACGGGCACCCGGGCATCTCGGTCGTCGACGGCGCCGCGGTCACGGCGAACCTGGGCGTGAACCCGTCACTGACCATCACGGCCCAGGCCGAGCGCGCGATGTCGTACTGGCCCAACAAGGGCGAGGAGGACCCGCGTCCGGCGCAGGGCGTGGCGTACGCGCGGCTGTCGGCCGTGGCGCCGAAGAACCCGGCGGTCCCACAGGACGCGTTCGGCGCGCTGAAGCTGCCGTTCCTGGGGATGCCGGCGGTTCCGCCCAAGAAGACCGCGAAGTGACGCCGGGCATCTGACCCCGGACACACGTAAGGACCTGCGCCCCCCTCCGAGCGCAGGTCCTTCCCGTGTGCGTAGCCCCTACGGGGTGTTACGCGGTGGCGCCGGCCTTGCGGCGGCGCACGGCGAACACGGCACCGGCACCGGCGACGACGGCGACGCCGCCGATCAGACCGATGGTCGGGACCATGGAGGAGGAACCGGTCTCAGCGAGGCTGCCGGTCACCTCCTGGGTGTTGTTGTCGTTCGGCTTCTCGGTCGGCATCGGAACCTTGCCGCCTTCCTGCGGCTTGGTCCCGTCGGTGTCCGTACCGGGCTTCACGATCTGGATGATGTAGCTGGCGGAGGTGTCGCTGAGGCAGTCCAGCTCGTCATCGTTGTAGAAGCCGCCGCCGATGGTCAGACCCTCACCGATGGGGGCGCCGGCCTTCACGTTCAGGCGGAGCTGGTAGTTGACGGACTTGCCGGCCTTGATGCCCGACAGGTCGAGGAAGCCGAACGAGTAGCCGTCGCCGTCGTCGATGTCGACCCAGGAGCCGTCGACCTTCGCCTGGAGCCGGACCTGGCTCGCCTTGTACGCGTTCTCGGCGTTCTCGTCGTTCGGGCCGACGCCCGCGTAGAAGATGGCCTCGTCGAGGTCGGTCTTCGTCGGGTTCTTCACGTTGAGGGTGAAGCCGTGCCAGCCGCTGCCGGCCGCGATCTTGCCGGGCAGGCCGCTGATGGAGACGGACAGCTTGGACTGGTAGTCCTCGTTGTCCACCTCGCAGATGCCGGTCGGGAGGGTCGGCTCCTCGGTCGGCGTCGCGGACGGCGACGGCGACGTGGAGTCGGACGGCGTGCCCGACGGGGTGGAGGCGGGGGTCGTCGCGGGCGTGGAGGCGGGCGTCGACGGCGACTCGGGGGTGGACGGAGTGGTTTCGGGCGACGACGGCGTGGCCGGGGTCGACGGAGGCGTTTCGGCTGGCGTCGACGGCGTCTCGGTCGTGACGGTCGTCGTGTCGGGAGTTCCGTCGGCAAACGCGGCCGGGGCCGACAGCAGCGCGATCGGGGCTATCGCAGCCGTCGCGGCCGCGGCGGCCAGGGCACGGCGAAGCTTCATGAAGACCTCGGAAAGTCCGGCGTACTGCTGCGGCGCAGTACGAGCTGGGAGGCCTCCGCGTTGTGGGGTCGCGGGTGTGGCCGTTGGTTCCGCACAAGTGACCGGCAACCCCGTGAAATGGTTGCCCTCGACCTCACACGATTCTTATGTGAGCTGGGTCACCCAGCGCCCCGTACAACCTTTGCGGCGATCTTCGATCGTTACGCAAAGCGCTGGCAAAGGGGGCTGGCGGCGGGCTTGGATGGCGCCTCGGTACGGGCCGACGCGTGGCCCCGTGCCGCAGAGGACGAAGGTGGGAATGTGAAGTCAGGTGTGAGACGTGCCGTGGCGGCCGCTGCCGTGGTCGCGGCCCTGGGCGTGACGACGGCGTGCGGGGGGTCCTCCGAGACCACCGACGACGCCAAGAAGCCGGCCGCTTCGGAGAAGACCACGGCGCCCGCGAAGCCCGCCGAGGAGGGCGCGAAGGCGCTCACGGCGGCCGAGCTGGAGAAGGCCGTCGTCGCCACGGGCGACGTCAAGGGCTACAAGGTCGAGAAGGTGGGCAAGGACGACCTGCCGCCGACCGAGAGCGTCGCCGCGAAGCCGGCCTCGTGCCAGCCGCTCGCCGACATGTTCATGTTCTCGACCCAGCCGACGGCGAAGGACCGGGTCGTGCGCACGCTCATGGCGACGGACGAGCTCGACCCCAAGGTGACCTCGCTGGCGCTGCTCGCGCACGACGGTGCCGACGCCGCCAAGGTCATGAAGGACCTGCGCACGGCCTCGAAGAGCTGCACCGCGTACGAGCACGTCGACTACAAGTACAGCGGCGTCAAGGAGCGGCCCGCGCCCGACGCGGGCGACGAGGCGGTCTCGTACGACGTGAAGGGTGTCATCGACGGCGACAAGGTCCCGATGACCTTCACCGTGGTGCGCAGCGGCTCGACGGTCGTGGCCTTCTACACCATGAACATGCTGGACTCGAGCAAGACCGACGTGCCGCAGGTGATCGTCGACGCGCAGCTCGCGAAGCTGGAGAAGACCGTCTGACCTCGGCTGTCCGGACCGGGCAGGTTCGGCTTGGCTCGGTGAGCACAGCGAAGGGCCCCGCGGACACGTCCGCGGGGCCCTTGGCCTTCAGCACCGACGCCAGGGCGGCGTCGGTGCCGGGGAGCGGCGCCGGGGGGTTGCGCCGCTGGTGCGGGTCTGCCAGGGGTCGCCACCCCGGCGCGCGGTGGCGCGCGGATGGGGCGGGCCTGCGGCAATTCACTTGTGAAGCCCGGGACTTGGGGCTCTGTGGGGTGTGGGGGTTTCTCCGTATCGTGCTCGCGGGTCTGTCGTGCGCGCAACCGTTTCGACCGACCGTTTCGACCACAGGGGCGAAAGGGTTCTGCTGGGAGGCCGACCGGCCCCGGGCGTCCCCGGGACCGGTCGTTCTCTTGGGTGACCGGGCTGCTGTCCCCTGCCGTCCGGTCACAAACGCTGGAGCGAGGTCCCACGACGTACGGCATGGATCCCTACGTCTCATCGCTCCAGCGGAGCCACGCGTGGATTGAGCGGGCCCGCCCCTGGCTGGCACGGACATCGGGACCAACGAAGGGTGCCGCGCACCGGTCACGCGCCGTACGGGTGAGAGCGGATCCGAACGTGGGTGCGTCGAGTAGGCCTCAGACCCGGCCCCGGCACAGCTCCAGGAGCGTCATCGCGAGGCCGGTGCCGGGCTTGCCGAGGGCGTCCCTGTAGTGGCCGAGGACCTCCAGCTCGCGCGCCAGGTTCACGCGGCGCCCGCCGGAGGTGATGCGCGCCTCCTGGATGACGGCCGAGACGGCCATCCGTTCCTGGATCAGGCCGATGATCCGGTCGTCGAGCGAGTCGATGCGCTCGCGGGCGCCGGTGATCACGTCGGCGGCTTCGGAGGTGTGGGCGCCGGTCTTTTCGCTGGGGGTCGCGGTGGTGGTCATCTTGGGGCTCCTCGTCGTATGGGGACGGGTGTCCTGGAGTGGCAAGGACCGGAGATGACAGAGCGCCCCGGGCCTTGTCGGCCCGGGGCGCCCGGTAAGTCGCTTGTCAGGTGATCAAGCAGCTCGACCTCGGCAGCCGGCGGGCCGGTTGCCATAGGTAAAGAGGAAGTCGATGCGGTGCTTGGTCACAAGACCAGTATGCCCCGGCCCGGTGGCCCCGGCCACCGCGTCCGTGGGATGAGACGAAGAGTGTCCGTCCGGGCCCGTTAGAATCGACAAAACAGACCCCTGCTCGTGTTCCACCGCCGGAAGGCCGCCGCCGTGCCATCAGCGTCCCCCGCTGCCGCCCCTGACACCGTTCTGGTCGTCGACTTTGGTGCGCAGTACGCCCAGCTCATCGCCCGCCGCGTCCGCGAGGCCCGCGTCTACAGCGAGATCGTGCCGAGCACCATGCCGGTCGAGGAGATGCTCGCCAAGAACCCGAAGGCGATCATCCTCTCCGGCGGCCCCTCGTCCGTGTACGCGGAGGGTGCCCCGCGCCTGGACCGCGCCATCTTCGAGGCCGGCGTCCCCGTCTTCGGCATGTGCTACGGCTTCCAGCTGATGGCCACGACCCTCGGCGGCACCGTCGACGACAACGGCGCCCGTGAGTACGGCCGCACGCCGCTGACCGTCTCCCGCCCCGGCTCCACCCTCTTCGAGGGCACCCCGGCCGAGCAGTCCGTGTGGATGTCGCACGGCGACGCCTGCTCGGCCGCGCCCGAGGGCTTCACCGTCACCGCGTCCACGGACGTCGTACCGGTCGCGGCCTTCGAGAACGACGCCAAGAAGCTGTACGGCGTGCAGTACCACCCCGAGGTCATGCACTCCACGTACGGCCAGCAGGTCCTCGAGCACTTCCTCTACCGGGGCGCCGGCATCGAGCCGACCTGGACCACGGGCAACGTGATCGAGGAGCAGGTCGCCGCGATCCGCGAGCAGGTCGGCACCAAGCGCGCGATCTGCGGCCTGTCCGGCGGCGTCGACTCCGCGGTGGCCGCGGCCCTCGTGCAGAAGGCCATCGGATCCCAGCTGACCTGCGTGTACGTCGACCACGGCCTGATGCGCAAGGGCGAGACCGAGCAGGTCGAGAAGGACTTCGTGGCCGCGACCGGCGCGAACCTCAAGGTCGTCGACGCGAGCCAGCGCTTCCTGGACGCGCTGGCCGGGGTCTCCGACCCCGAGACCAAGCGGAAGATCATCGGCCGCGAGTTCATCCGCGTCTTCGAGCAGGCGCAGGCGGAGATCGTCGCCGAGGGCGCGGCCGACGGCGAGGACGTCGCGTTCCTGGTCCAGGGCACGCTCTACCCGGACGTCGTCGAGTCCGGCGGCGGCACCGGCACGGCGAACATCAAGTCCCACCACAACGTGGGCGGCCTCCCCGAGGACCTGGAGTTCGCGCTCGTCGAGCCGCTGCGCCAGCTCTTCAAGGACGAGGTGCGCATGGTCGGCGCCGAGCTCGGCCTGCCGGACGAGATCGTCCAGCGCCAGCCGTTCCCGGGCCCCGGCCTCGGTATCCGCATCGTCGGCGAGGTCACCAAGGACCGGCTCGACCTGCTGCGCGAGGCCGACGCCATCGCCCGCGAGGAGCTGACGGCGGCCGGTCTCGACCGTGACATCTGGCAGTGCCCGGTCGTCCTGCTCGCGGACGTCCGCAGCGTCGGCGTCCAGGGCGACGGCCGCACCTACGGCCACCCGATCGTCCTGCGCCCCGTCTCCTCCGAGGACGCCATGACGGCGGACTGGACGCGCATGCCGTACGACGTCCTGGCGAAGATCTCGACCCGCATCACGAACGAGGTCGCGGACGTCAACCGCGTCGTGCTCGACGTGACGAGCAAGCCGCCGGGCACCATCGAGTGGGAGTAGTCGCTCCCCGACACCGTGTGTGAAGGCGCCGCCCACTGCCGAATGGAGTGGGCGGCGCCTTCATGTCTGTGGGGCGGCTCAGGTGCGCTTCAGGGTGCGTACTGGCTCGCCGCCCGGCTTCCACACCTGTACGACCAGGTATTTCTCGTCCTCGATGAAGGTGCGGGTGACCTCGGTCAGCTCGGTGCGGAAGAGGTGGAAGTCGTCCGGGTCGGGGACCTGGACCGAGTCCGTGTACGAGGCGATGACCTCGGGGTCATCGACCAGCAGCGCCCGTCCCGAGATCCGTACGTCCCCGCCGCCCATTCCGGTGCCGTCGCCCGGGTTGGCCTGGACGGCGAAGCGCGGGTCCCGGAGCAGATCGCGCGCCTTGAGCGAGCCCGGCATCATGCCGAGCCAGAACTCCCCGTGCAGGAACCGCACCTCCAGTCCGCTCGTGCGCGGCGAGCCGTCCTTGCGGAGGGTTGCCAGGATGTGGTGCTGGAACCGACCGAAGCGCTCCTCGACCGTCTTGGCGAGGTCCGGTTCGGCCGTGGTGAAGGTGGCCCAGTTCGACGTCATACGCCGAGTCTGGCGCGGATACCCGACACCTGCTGTCCGGTATGCGCGGCGCCGCCCGCGACGAGTTCGGCGCACTCTCTTCACCGCCCGCCTCTGTCCTCCTGCGCTCCCCGGAGGTAACTTCCGCTCCATGTCCACGCAGACGCCGCCGCCGGTCCCCACCGAACACCTCCAGTTCGCGATGCCCCCCATCCATGGCTCCCCGGCCGACGAGCGTCGGCACCGCATGGAGCGGCTCGCGGGCGCGCTGCGCATCTTCGGGCGTCTCGGCTACGAGGACGGGGTGTCGGGGCACATCACGGTGCGGGACCCGGAGTACGACGACTGCTACTGGGTGAATCCCTTCGGGATGCCGTTCAAGCACGTCACCGTGTCCGACCTGGTCCTCGCCAACGGGGACGGGCAGGTCGTCGAGGGCCGCCGCCATGTGAACCAGGCCGCGTTCACCGTCCATGCCCAGGTCCACCGGGCGCGGCCCGACGTGGTCGCCGTCGCGCACTGCCACTCGCTGTACGGGCGGGCGCTGTCCACGCTCGGCGATCTGCTCGACCCGATCACCCAGGAGGCGTGCGCCTTCTACGAGGACCACGCGCTGCTCGACGAGTACACCGGCGTGGCCGTGGACCCGGACGAGGGGCGGCGGATCGCGGCCGCGCTCGGCTCGTACAAGGCGCTCATCCTGCGCAACCACGGGCTGCTCACCGTGGGCGAGTCCGTCGACTCGGCCGCGTGGTGGTTCCTGTCGATGGAGCGCTCCTGCCAGGTGCAGCTCGCGGCGCGGGCCGCGGGTCGCCCGATTCTGATCGACCACCGCCAGGCCGTGGCGTCACGGGATCAGCTGGGCGGCGACCTGGTGGCGTGGATCAATCATCAGCCCCTGTGGCAGGAGATCAGCAGCGCGGAGCCGGACCTGCTGTCCTGAGCGGAGGGCTGGTGTCGTCCTGAGCCGGGGCGGCGCCGTCTCGAGTCGGGGCAGCGGTGCCTTGAGCCGGGGCCGTCGTCCTCGAGGCGGGGGCTGTGGCCTCGGGGGGTCAACACCGGCGTTCACTGTTCACCCCCTCTGACCGGACCTGGCGGCCCTGGACGGCCTGGCGTACGGCACAATTCCCAGTCATTACACGGAAGTTGACGCGAGGCCGTTCGGGTCGGGCGGGCTCCGGATGGGAAGGCGGGCGTACCGGGTGGCGGTCCAGGAGGCGCGAGAGGGAACGCACAGCGGGGGCTGCACCTGCGGCGACTGCCCGCACGGGGCGCGCGAAGGGCACCGCAGGGCCGTGGCCGCGTTCCTTGCGAAACGGGACGAACTGGCGGCCGGGCAGGGGCTGCCCGCTGCCGTCGCGCACTCGGCGGGCGCGTCCCGTCAGTGGGTCTCGGACGAGCTGACCCAGTCCGCGCGGGGCATGGCCGATCGCGGGCGCGCCGAGGGCGACGCGTGGCTCGCCGGGCTGTGGCCGCGCACGGTCGGCGTGGTGTGGGGCGGGTGCGCGCTGCTCCTGATCGTGCAGGCGCTCACGGCGATCGGCGCGGGCTGGACGTCGGCGCGCACGGCGGGACTGCTCGCGGCGGTCGTCGTGAGCGGCCTCCTGACCGGCGCGGCCTACGTCCACCGGGCGGCCGGCGGGGTGCTCGCCCCGGTCGTCGGCGAGGACAACCGCCTGTCCACCTCCCGAGCCGTCGCCGCCTGCTGGGTCCTCGTCGTGGTCTACGCGGTGCTCGTCCTGGCGGGCGAGCTGGCCGGCGCTTCTGGCCACCGCGAACGGGACGCGCTGATCTCCGGCCTGGAACTCGCCCGGGGCGCCGGGGTCGTGACCGTCCTCGCCGTCGTCTGCGGGGTCGCCGTCCTGGTGCGGCGGGTCGTGTGGATGCGCGTGCTGGGCCAGCGCCTGCAGAAGGTGCGCGCGGACCGGCCGCGCGCCGCCGACCTGCTCACGGACGACTCCGGACGCGGCACCTTCGCCGACATCCAGTACGTGCTGATCTCGGCCGTCGCGCTCGTCTTCGTAGCGGCGCGCCTCGCCCGCCGCCCCGGACAGCTGCCCGATCTGCCATGGGGCCTCGCCCTGCTGGTCCTGGTCTCGGCAGCCACCTACCTCGCGGCCAAGTACGCGGAGGGCGGCCGGCCCGTGATCCTTTCGGTCGTGCGGTCCCGTGAGGCCGGGGACCTGGACGCGCCGATCCGCACCGGCGACGACATCGAGATCCGCGGGGCCGGCTTCGTGCCGCCGGGCGCGGCCACCGCGGACCGGCTCTCCCGGATGGTCGTCCGCATCGGTCCCGTGCACGTCCATGTGCCTCTCGTCCCGGTTCAGGGCGGTTTCACCAACCCCACCGACTCGACCCTGACGGTCCCGGTCCCCGTGGACGTCGAGCCGGGGCGGGTCGACGTCCAGGTCGTCACCGCGGCGGGCGTGGAGACGAACCGGTGCGCGATCGACGTCTCGGACTGAGTGCCCGCGTCCGGCCTGCGGCAATAGCTGAACGTTACTGAACGGTCGCGCCCGCTCGTACGTAAGGTCTGGTGACGGGCAATTTTGCGGGCACTGATGCGGGTGGGAGAGGCGGCGGACGGGCGATGACTCATGGCATGCGGACGGACATCCATACCGATTACGTCAACGGCAGGGGCAGCTGGCGGGACAACGCCCAACGGTTTGCACTCCTTCCCTTGCGGATCTTCCTCGGCGTCACCTTCATCTATGCGGGGCTCGACAAGCTGACCGACAGCGCGTTCTTCCACGCCACCGGATCGGGGTCGATCGGCGAGCAGATGCGCGGAGTGCGGGACATCTCCGCCATTCCCGCCATGGTCGACCTGGCGCTCAAGAGCCCGACCGGCTTCGGATACGCGATCGCCTTCGGCGAACTGGCCGTCGGCATCGGCACGTTGATCGGTCTGCTCGCCCGGCTCGCCGCCGTGGGCGGCATGCTGATCTCGCTCAGCCTGTGGCTGACGGTGAGCTGGGCCACCGAGCCGTATTACCTCGGTAACGATCTTGCCTATCTGATGGCTTGGCTGCCGCTGGTGCTTGCGGGGGCTTCGGTGTTTTCGGTGGATGCGATGCTTGCGGCTCGGCGCCGGGCCCGGGGTGGGCTTGGCTGACGGGTTTCTTTGTGCGGCGGGGGCCCTGGGGGCCCGTGTCGCGTCCTTTGACTGCTGGCCGGCGCGCGGTTCCCCGCGCCCCTTGGCGGGCGCCCGTGCGCCGTTTCCGCTCTTACGGGGAGCTGGAGTCCGTCGGGTGGGGTCTTTGGCGGCGACGGATCGCGTAGGTTGCTGTGCCCGCTGCTCCGGCCAGGACCAGGCCGACGGTGACCAGGGGGATCACCGCGAACCACTCCACCTCCCAGCCGCCCAGCGCGGCGCCCAGGTAGAGGGCTCCGGCCGCGGTAAGGAACAGGCCCGCGATCAGCTTTCCCGGCTGGAAGTCATGACGTGGCACGGGCCACCTCCGCCTGTCCGACACCGACTTCGAGCCTCAGCTCGACCGTGCCGCCGTCCTCGCTGCCCACCGGCGGTGTGAGGGTCACCCTTTGCTCCTGTCTCGGACGGATGTCGACGTCCTGTGTCTTTTCGTCCGGCAGCCGGATGTCACCGACGCCCACCTCGGCCCGCAGCACGACCGTCGCGTCCTTCGGCACGATGACCTTGAGCTGCCCCGCCCCGACCTCCGCTCTTGTCGTCAGCGTCTTGCCCTTGCCGAGATCGATCCCGCTCAGATCGAGCGTGCCGACGCCCGTTCCCAGCTCGTATACCGGCTCCACCTGGGCGACCGAGGCAGGGGTCCAGTTGGTGCGCATCCAGTGGGTGGTGATGTTGGAGGGGAGCGCGGCCGACGCGGCGAGGAGGCCCGCCGTGATGACCGCGAGGATGATCGAGCCGGCGCCGGTCCGTCCGACGAAGGCGCTGAGCGCGATGCCCAGACCGAAGACGACGAGCGCGCTCGCGAGACCGGCCTGGAGGGCCGTGCCGAGCGGGTGGCCGTCCCAGGTCGCCGTCGTGCCCGCGCAGCCCGCGGCCAGCGCGAGCAGGAACGTCCAGCCGCCGATCCAGCGCGGCCCGCGCTGCTTGGGTGCCCCGCCTTCCGGGCCGCGGGAGGAGACGTCAGGGCCCCAGGCCGTCCGGTGCCCGTGTGCCGTGGGCTCGTACCGGATGTCGACGCCGCTGTCGGGCCCCCAGAAGTACCCGGTCCCTCCGACGTGCGTGCCGTCCTTGACTATCGGGTCCCGCCACCAGGACGGCGCCCCGGTGACGGGCGGCGCCTGCGCCTCGGGCGGCGCGTCGGCCACGGTCTGCGCGGCCAGAGGGTCGGGGTCGGCCGCTCGGCGCTGCTGGGACCAATACCCCGCGCCCGCGAGGAGCAGGGCGAGGACGGCGGCGAATGTGAGCACTCCGCCGTTGTTCAGCATGGAGAGGAAGAGCCCGCAGCCGACGAGCGCGAAGAGCACGGCCGTCAGCGCCGGGCCGTCCACGCGGCCGGAGAGGAGCTTGCGCGCCTCGTTCTCCTCCTCGTCGTCGTACGGGACGAAGAGCCAGGCGAAACCGTAGAAGATCAGGCCGAGCCCGCCCGTCGCGGCGAGCACGGCGAGGCCGATCCGGAAGATCACCGGATCCATGTCGCAGTGCCGGCCGAGTCCCGCGCACACTCCGCCCAGCATCCCGTGCCGCCGGTCGCGCCGGAACTTGCTCGGCGGCGCGGGGACGCCGGGCTCCTGTCCCGGCGCGGGCGGCGCGGACGCACCGCCGGAGCCGCGCCCGGGCACCGCGTCCTGCGGTTGCCCGGCCTGCGCTCCCGTCGAGGCGTGCTGGTGATCTGTCATGCGTCCATCGTGACGGGCCGAGGCCCGCCGCGGCAGTCGGGACGACCCTGGACCAACCCTGATATCGCCCCTGACGGCGCTCGGGGCCGGGCGGAGATCAGGGGAGTCTCCGGGCTGAACCCTGATGCCCGCGGTCCGCCCCACGTGTGACCATCGATGGCATGCCGGAAGCCGCAGCACCACCCATTGACGGACCGCGGCCGCCGCGCAAGCTCTACCGCTCCAGCGACGGACGCTGGCTCGGCGGAGTGGCGCGGGGGCTCGCCGGGCATCTCGGCCTGCCCGTGATCTGGGTGCGGCTCGTCTTCGTGGGCCTGTTCATGGCGGACGGCCTCGGCGCTCTCCTGTACGCGGCGTTCTGGTTCTTCGTCCCGCTCGGCGTCGGAGGCGTGGGCAGCGAGCGGACCCCTGCCTTCACCACGGAGACGGCTACGGACGGGCGGCGCAGACTCGTCGCCCGCAAGCCGGACAAGGGGCAGATCGTCGCCCTGCTGCTCATGGTCGTCGTGTCGATGGTGTTCGTCGGCAATGTGAATCTGGCGGGGAACGCGAAGGCGTATCTGTGGCCGACGCTCCTCGTCGGCGCGGGCGTGGCCCTAGTCTGGCGCCAGGCGGACAATGCGCGCCGGGCCCGCTGGATGGAGGTCGGCCGCCGCAAGCGGACGCTGAATCTGGCGCGGGCCGCGGCGGGTGTCGTACTCGTCGGGGCCGGTGTCACCGGGATCTTCGTGCTCCAGGGGTCGGCCGAGCACCTCGGCTCCATCCTTCAGGCCGCCCTCGCCGTCCTCGTCGGCATCGCCCTCCTCGCCGGCCCCTATCTCGTGCGCATGACGCAGGATCTGTCCGAGGAGCGCCTCATGCGGATCCGCGCGCAGGAGCGGGCGGAGGTCGCGGCCCATGTCCACGACTCGGTCCTGCACACCCTCACGCTGATCCAGCGGAACGCGGAGAGCGCGAGCGAGGTGCGGCGCCTGGCCCGCGCACAGGAGCGAGACCTGCGGGCCTGGCTCTACAGACCGGAGGGGAACGGGAAGGACGAGGCGGAGGAGCCCGGCACGGTCGCGGAGGCGGTCAAGCGCAGCGCGGCCGAGGTCGAGGACAAGCACGGGGTGCCCCTCGAGGTGGTGGTGGTCGGCGACTGCCCGCTCGACGACGGTCTCTCGGCACAGATGCAGGCTGCGCGGGAAGCGATGGTGAATGCCGCCAAGTACGGTGGCGAGGGCGGTGCGGTCCAGGTCTACGCCGAGGTCGAGGAGGAGACGGTGTTCGTGTCCGTACGCGACCGGGGCCCCGGTTTCGACCTCGACTCGATTCCGGCGGACCGGATGGGCGTACGAGAATCGATCATCGGCCGGATGGAGCGCAACGGCGGCACGGCGCGGCTGCGCGCGGTGCCGGACGGCGGCACGGAGGTCGAACTGACCATGAAGAGGGCGGAGAAGACCCCATGAGTGACGAGCAGGTCAAGCCGGACGCGACCGCGGCGAGCGAGCCGGAGACGGAGCCGGTCGGCCGTCACGCACGCGTGGTCCTTGTCGACGACCACCGGATGTTCCGCACCGGCGTCCAGGCGGAGATCGGCCGCACGGAGACGACGGGCGTCGAGGTGGTCGGCGAGGCCGCGGACGTGGACCAGGCGGTCACGGTCATCACGGCCACGCGCCCCGAGGTCGTCCTCCTCGACGTGCACCTTCCCGGTGGCGGCGGCGTCGAAGTCCTGCGCCGCTGCGCCCCGTTGATGGCGGCGGCCGACAACCCGGTCCGCTTTCTGGCCCTTTCCGTGTCGGACGCCGCGGAGGATGTCATCGGCGTCATCCGCGGTGGCGCCCGCGGGTACGTCACCAAGACGATCACCGGCACGGACCTGGTCGACTCGATCTTCCGCGTCCAGGACGGCGACGCGGTCTTCTCGCCGCGTCTGGCGGGCTTCGTCCTCGACGCGTTCGCGTCCACGGACGCCCCGCCGGTCGACGAGGACCTCGACCGCCTCACGCAGCGCGAGCGCGAGGTCCTGCGCCTCATCGCCCGCGGTTACGCGTACAAGGAGATCGCCAAGCAGCTGTTCATCTCGGTCAAGACGGTCGAGTCCCATGTCTCGGCGGTCCTCAGAAAGCTTCAGCTGTCGAACCGCCACGAGCTGACGCGGTGGGCTACGGCGCGACGGCTGGTGTGACGGGGGGGGTGACGACGCGTCTTCCGCAGTCCGCGCTGAGCAGCGGCGCCATATTCCACCTGGTCGGTCTCGCGGCCGACGCGGCCGGATCAGGTGATCCGCTGGAGTGGCAGGTGCTGCGCTACCGGCGCATTCAGGGGGTGGAGTACACCCGCCCGTCATGGACCTGGCCGCTGCAGCCGGCTGCGGCTCAACTCGACCATCTGGCCCACACGTTCACCGAGGAGTTCTTCTCGACCTGCCCGCCGGCCGCCCGCACCCTGTGGAGCCGTGCGGCGGGAACTAGGACTGTGCCCGAGTTCATGAACGACCTGGCGACGCTCCTGAGGATGGCGTGCCGCGAACCCGAGGCGACGTATGAGGAGATCCCGCTCGCCAGCTGGGAACTGGCGGTGAGATTTCCGCAGCTGCTCGGCCTCGAGACCTGGCTCGACCCGGCTTTCCCGGACGAGGAGGACCCGATCCGCGCGGCGGCGGAGAGCGAACACCCCTACTGCGCCGAGCTCTTGCCGGAGCTGATCGCCCAGGTGACACAGGCGCTCGCCCTCTGCCGGGACTCGGAGGCGTTCGCCGCGCAGTTGCGCGCGCACTGCGGCTCCGCGGCCCCCGAGGTGCTGGCCGAAGTGGCGGACCTCGCGTTCGCCCACATGGCGCGCGAGCACCGGAACGGCACTCTCGTCACGCCACCCGCGTAGCCCCCGCGAACGGCATCTCGTCGATCGGGGCGATGCGGACCGGGGCGCTCGGGTTCGGGGCGTGGATCATTTTGCCGTTGCCGATGTAGAGCCCCACGTGGCTGATGCCCGAGTAGAAGAACACCAGGTCGCCCGGCTGCAGTTGGGAGCGTGGGATGCGAGGGCCCGCGTTGATCTGGGAGTACGTGGTGCGCGGCAGGGAGATGCCCGCCGAGCGGTACGCGGCCTGGGTGAGGCCGGAGCAGTCGAAGGCGTTCGGGCCCGTGGCGCCCCACACATAGGGGCTGCCGAGGGCGCTGTAGGCGTAGGCGATGGCCGCCGCCGTGCGGGAGTCCGGGGCCTTGGGCAGGGCGCCGGACGGCACCTCGCGGGAGGAGTCCGAGCGGGAGGCGCGGCCGGCCGCGCCGCTGTCGCCGGCGCCTGCTCCGACGCCGGTGCGCTCGTCCGCCGGTAACTGGTCGAGCAGACGCTTCGCCTCGGCCAGCTTCCCGGTGACCGTCTTCTTCTGCTTCTTCAGCTCTCCTTGCCGCTTGCGCAGCTCGGCGAGCCGGCCGTCGGCCTCGGAGCGCAGCTGGTCGATCTGCCGGAGTTCGCGCTGCACGCGCCCGACCGCGGAGGCCTGCCGGGTGCCGAGCCGGTCGGCGAGCGCCGCGTTGTCGAGGTACTGGGCGGGGTCGGAGGACAGGACGAGCTGGACCGCCGGGTCGAGGGCGCCGGTGCGGTACTGCGCGGCGGCGGCCGAACCGAGCGCCTCGCGCTGGGTGTTGAGCCGGTCCGTCCTGCGGGCCGCCTCGTCCCGCAGGGAGCCGAGCTTCTTCTCGGCCTTGTCCGCCTTCTCCTTGGCGCCGTTGTACTTCTCGGTGGCCTTCTCGGCCTCCTGGTAGAGCTGGTCGACCTTCGCCTTCACCTGGCTCGGGGTGAGCCGGGGATCCGCGTGCGCCGCACCGTCCAGGGCGGTGGCGGTCGCCGCGGAGGCGAGAGCGAGGGTCGCCGCGGTGCGGGCCGTGGGGCCGGTGAGCGAGCGCTGTCGGGGCTTGCGGTGCGCTGCCGACACGAGGGGCACGTCCTTCCGGTACGTACTGCTTACGCGTCCGGCGGCGGCCCGCACAGGGGAAGCGGGCCGCCGCCGGACCTTTCTCGGCGGTAGGTGCCCGACTGCCGCCCCTGAGCGGGGCGGGGGTGGGGAGCCGGTCACCTGAGGAAGGACGCTAAACCTGACCGTCACGGGTTGGTGACGGATTGTCCGCAACTGGTCCTTGTGCTCCGGGTGTGACCGTATGCGACCGGCGTGGGACCGGTGCGGGCCGGTTCATGGAGGTAGTGAGGCCCCGGCTAGGCTCGCCGGTCATGGACGTACTCATCCACCTCTTCGTCGGCCTGCACATCATCGGCATCGCCTCGCTCCTCGGTGGGTTCCTCACCCAGATGAAGGCGATGGGCAAGGGAACGGCCCGGTTCGTCCCGGCGATGCTGCACGGCGCGCTGACCATGCTGGTCACGGGCGTCGTCCTGGTGGGCCTGAACCAGGCGGACGACAATGCCGTCAACAACATCAAGATCGGCGTGAAGCTCGCGCTGCTGATCGTGATCCTCGGCCTCGTGTACGTGAAGCGGGACGACGAGAAGGTGGACAAGGGGCTGTTCGGTCTCGTCGGCCTCCTGACCACCGCGAACATCTTCATCGCGGTCCTCTGGACCTGAGTCAGGCGGCTGTTCGGGACCTGAACGCCCCGAACAGGGTGGCGAGCCACGCGGCCACCGCGATCCACACCAGTACCTGCCCCGGCCCCTTGAGCCAGGGCACATCGGCGGCGGCGCTCACGGACAGTGCCGCCGCCGCTGTCATTCCCATCGGGAAGACCGTCGACCAGCGCCGCACGTCGTAACGCGGCCTGGGCCACCGCACCTCCGCCAGCGCCAGCACGACGTACCAGGCCACATCGAGCGCGAGCAGCAGGAAGCTCATGGTGCGCAGGACGTCCGTGTCGTCACTGTTCCACAGACCCGTCGCGACGAGCTTCGACGCGGCGAGTGCGGAGATGGCGAGCGCGCCGCCCGCGACCCAGTGGTCCCCGGCGCCGGAGGCCACCTCGCGCAGGTCGAAGTGGAGCAGCGCCAAGCAGTACAGGATGATCCCGCCCCAGAAGAGCACCATCCCGGTGAACGCGAGCCAGTGCGCGCCGACCGCGGGCGCGAGCGTCGCGGCCAGGACGACGAGGCCCTGCGTCGCGACACAGCCGAGGAACACGGCCCCCGGCATTCGCGGCTTCCAGTGCCGTACGACGTTGATCAGGAGCACCGGCCAGACGAGCGCGGCCAGGGCGAGGAGCGCCTCTGCCAGGGTCTGCCAGCCGAACATGGAGATCCGGGTGCCGAGGACGGCCGTCGCCGCGACCGCGGTGAGCGCGGGCGGGGTGTCCGCCTCGGACTCCCAGCGGTCGCGCTCCCGCACCAGCCGGTTCGCGAAGTCCGCCGCGAGGAGCAGCCAGAGGGCGGCGGCGAGCACCAGCATGATGCCGGACAGCACCGAGTGACCGGTCAGTCGCAGGCCGACCGAAATGATGCCGGTGGCCATGACGGCGGCGCCGGCGGCCGGAGGGAGCTGGGACCACGTGGGTCCGGGACGTGGGGTTGCGTTCGGGCCGCGCACCGCCCGAACGTAACCCCACGAAGGCGGTCAGGCCGGGCGCACCACGCTGTGGATCGGCATGTAGTAGATCGACTCGACGCGGACGTTCGCGCCCGGCTTCGGCGCGTGGATCATCTTGCCGTCGCCTATGTAGATGCCGACGTGGCTGATGTCGTCGTAGAAGAAAACCAGGTCGCCTGGCTCGGCGTCGGCCGTGGTGACGGTCGTGCCGACCTTGACCTGGTCCCAGGTCGTGCGCGGCAGCGTGATGCCGGCCGCCTTCCACGCGGCCTGCGTGAGGCCCGAGCAGTCGTACGAGTCCGGGCCCGTGGCGCCCCACACGTACGGCTTGCCCATCTGGGACTCGGCGAAGTCGATGACCTTCGCGGCCTTGGTGGCGTAACCGCTGCTGGTGCTCCCGGAGCCCGTACCCGTCCCCGAACCGGTGCCGGTGCCCGGGTTCTCCTTCTGGCGCGCCTCCTCGGCCGCCTTGCGCTTGGCCTCCGCCTCGGCCTGCTGACGCGCCAGCTCCTCCGCCTTCTTCCTGGCGGCCTCCTGCTTCTTCTTCTCGATCGCCGCGAGCCGCGCCTTCTCCTCGGCGGTCAGCTTCGACAGGAGTTCGCGGGCGTCACCGAGCTTCTGCTGGACGTCCCTCTTCGTGCTCTTGAGAGTGGCCTGCGAAGTGGTCAGCGTCTCCAGGCTCTTGGCCGCCTCCGTGCGCTTCTTCGTGGTGGCGGCCTGCTCGGTCTGGTAGTCGTCGACGGCCTTCTTCTGGCGGCTCGTGAGCCGGCTCATCAGCTGGTCCTGGTCGAAGTAGTCCTGCGCGTCGTCGGCGAGGAGCAGCGTCGCGGTGTCGGAGACGGCGCCCGTGCGGTACTGGGCCGCGGCGAAGGTGCCGAGCTCCTGGCGGGCCTTGTTGAGCTTCTCGGTGCGCTGCGCGACGTCGTCGTGCAGCTCGCCGACGCGCTTCTGCTGCTTGGTGGTGCGCTCCTTGGCAGCGTTGTACTTCTCCGTGGCCACGCCCGCCTGGTGGTAGAGGGTGTCGACCTTCTTCTGGACCTCTTCCAGGCTCGGCTTCGGCGGCGCGGAGGGGGCGGCGGTCGCGGTCTGCGAGAGCAGGGCGATGGAGGTGAGGGCCGCCGTGGTGATGCCGGCGACGGGAGCCGTGCGGGGGCCGGCTGTTCTGGTGCGCGGCTTGCGGTGCGACGCCAAGGGTCGCGTCTCCTTCCCATGACCGCCTACCGGGTTAGCTGTCGGGTTCGGGCGGAGATTCGGAAGGCTGCCCTACGGCCGCGCCCTGACGGGTCGTCGGCCGATTCACCCCAAAGGTCGTGGGTCCCCGGTTCCATGCCTCTCGGCGTACTGAACTCAGCGGGGGCGACCCGCTCGCGGCGCGGTTGCCGGCGGGGGGACGGGCGGCCCGCGGAGCACGCTAGCCAACTCGTGTGGCTGCTGTGAAGGTTGATGTTCGATATGCCCGATACATTTTCGTGACCTTCGGCAATCTTGTTCGTGACCTCCGGTAACCCTCGCTGAGAGTAACTACTGCACTACGAGAGGTGGCCGGGCGCGTGAAGTCGGGGGAAGTTTCCGGGACGGCCGTGGGTGTCAGTGGGGCGGCCTAGACTCGTAGAGCGATGAGCAGCCTCTTTGACGACAGCTTCCTGGCGGACCTCACGGCTTCGAAGGCCAGTGAGGAGCATGCCCCGCCGCCGCCCGAGGACGACACGGCTCCGGAGCACGTTCCGGACGACCTGTTCGACGGGAAGTTCGACGTGCCCCCGGCCAGAGACGAGTACTACCGGGACGGTGCCCCACGCCCGGCGCTCGACCCGGCTGCGCTCCTCGACGGGCTGAACGAGAACCAGAAGGCGGCCGTCGTCCACGGCGGCTCCCCGCTGCTCATCGTGGCGGGCGCGGGTTCCGGCAAGACCCGCGTGCTCACGCACCGCATCGCGTACCTCCTCGGCGAGCGCGGTGTGCACCCCGGCCAGATCCTCGCGATCACGTTCACGAACAAGGCCGCGGGCGAGATGAAGGAGCGCGTCGAGTCCCTCGTCGGCCCGCGGGCGAACGCGATGTGGGTGTCGACGTTCCACAGCGCCTGCGTCCGCATCCTGCGCCGCGAGTCGAAGAAGCTCGGCTTCACATCGTCGTTCTCGATCTACGACGCCGCCGACTCCAAGCGCCTCATGGCCCTGGTCTGCCGCGACCTCGACCTGGACCCCAAGAAGTTCCCGCCGAAGTCGTTCAGCGCCAAGATCTCGAACCTGAAGAACGAGCTGATCGACGAGGAGGACTTCGCGGCTCAGGCCGCCGACGGCTTCGAGAAGACCCTCGCCCAGGCCTACGCGATGTACCAGTCCCGCCTCCGCGAGGCGAACGCGCTGGACTTCGACGACCTGATCATGACGACGGTGCACCTCCTGCGCGCCTTCCCGGACGTCGCCGAGCACTACCGCCGCCGCTTCCGCCACGTCCTGGTCGACGAGTACCAGGACACGAACCACGCGCAGTACGCGCTGGTCAGGGAGCTGGTGGGGTCGGCCGACAGCGGCCGCGGGGAGGACGAGCCACCCCGCGCGGACGACCTCCCGCCGGCCGAGCTGTGCGTCGTGGGTGACGCCGACCAGTCGATCTACGCGTTCCGCGGAGCCACCATCCGGAACATCCTCCAGTTCGAGGAGGACTACCCCGACGCGACAACGATCCTGCTGGAGCAGAACTACCGCTCGACGCAGACCATCCTCTCCGCGGCCAACGCGGTCATCGAGCGCAACGAATCCCGCCGCCCCAAGAACCTGTGGACGAACGCGGGCGCGGGCGCGCAGATCACCGGCTACGTCGCGGACACCGAGCACGACGAGGCGCAGTTCGTCGCCGACGAGATCGACCGGCTCACGGACGCGCGCGACGCGAAGGCCGGCGACGTCGCCATCTTCTACCGGACGAACGCGCAGTCCCGTGTCTTCGAAGAGATCTTCATCCGCGTCGGCCTGCCCTACAAGGTCGTCGGCGGAGTCCGTTTCTACGAGCGCAAGGAGGTCAGGGACGTCCTGGCCTATCTGCGGGTGCTCGCCAACCCCGAGGACTCCGTCCCCCTGCGTCGCATTCTCAATGTGCCGAAGCGCGGCATCGGCGACCGTGCCGAAGCGATGATCGACGCGCTTTCCCAGCGCGAGAAGATCTCCTTCCCGCAGGCGCTGCGCCGCGTCGACGAGGCGTACGGCATGGCGGCCCGCTCGACGAACGCGGTGAAGCGGTTCAACACGCTGATGGAGGACCTCCGCACGATCGTCGAATCGGGCGCGGGCCCGGCCACGGTCCTGGAGGCCGTGCTCGAACGGACCGGCTATCTGGCCGAGTTGCAGTCGTCGACGGACCCGCAGGACGAGACGCGCATCGAGAACCTTCAGGAACTCGCGGCCGTGGCCCTGGAGTTCGAGCAGGAGAGCGCG
The DNA here is from genome assembly GCF_002803065.1 of Streptomyces sp. CB01635. GTDB lineage: Bacteria > Actinomycetota > Actinomycetes > Streptomycetales > Streptomycetaceae > Streptomyces. The sequence continues at coordinate 148,305 of NZ_NNBL01000006.1, read as the reverse complement.
ACGGCGGACGGCGCGGCCGAGGGTGCGGGCGGGGCGAGCGTCGGTACGCTCTCCGAGTTCCTGGAGCGGGTCGCGCTCGTCGCCGACTCCGACCAGATCCCGGACGAGGAGGACGACGGCTCCGGCGTCATCACGCTGATGACGCTGCACACCGCCAAGGGCCTCGAGTTCCCGGTCGTCTTCCTGACCGGCATGGAGGACGGCGTCTTCCCGCACATGCGCTCCCTCGGCCAGGTCAAGGAGCTGGAGGAGGAGCGCCGCCTCGCCTACGTCGGCATCACGCGCGCACGTGAGCGGCTGTATCTGACGCGCTCCACGCTGCGCAGCGCCTGGGGCCAGCCCTCGTACAACCCGCCGTCGCGCTTCCTGGAGGAGATCCCGGACACGCATCTGGAGTGGAAGCGGACCGGCGCCATGGCGCCCGCCAAGTCGGCGGGTCCGACGAGCGGTATCGCCGCGTCTCTCTCGTCGTCGCGCTCGCGCTCGACACCGGCGTTCGCCACGCGCCGGGCGACGGAGAAGCCGGTCGTCGCGCTGTCCGTGGGAGACCGGGTCACGCACGACCAGTTCGGCCTCGGCACGGTCGTCGGAGTCAAGGGCACAGGGGCGAACGCGGAGGCGACAGTCGACTTCGGCGAGCCCAAGCCGAAGCGCCTGCTGCTGAGGTACGCGCCGGTGGAGAAACTGTAGCTCTGTAGGCCGGTGGGGAAGCTGTAGGGAGGCTGCCGCCGGGAGCTCGGCCCTGTTACGTCGGGTCGAGCCCGTGGCTGCGGAGCCACGGGAGCGGGTCGACGGCCGAGCCGCCGCCGGGACGCACCTCGAAGTGCAGGTGCGGACCGGTGGAGTTGCCGGAGTTCCCGGAGTGCGCGATGAGGTCGCCGGCCTTGACCGGTCCGCTCATGACGGCGTGGCTGGAGAGGTGGCAGTACCAGGTCTCCGTGCCGTCCTTCGCCGTCAGGATCGTCATGTTCCCGTAGGCGCTGTTCCACTGCGTACGGACGGTGCCGTCGGTCGCGGCCATCACCGGGGTCCCGTACGAGACGGGGAAGTCGATGCCGGTGTGCACGGACATCCAGTTGATACCGGCCTGCCCGAAGTACGCGCTCAGCCCGCGCTGCTTGACCGGGAGGACGAACTTGGGACGCAGCCGCTCCTTGCGCGCCGCTTCCTCCGCCGCCTGCTTCCGCTCGGCCTGCTGCTTGGCCCTGAGGTCGATACGTTCCTGGGTGCGGCTCGCCCGGTCGGCGAAGTCGCCCGCGTCCGCGGAGAGGTCCGCGAGCTGGGTGTCGAGCTTGTTGTTGGCGACGGAGGGCTTCACGGCGGTCGCGTCCGGTGCCGAGGCCGCCGTCGTGTCCTTGCTGTCGTCGCCGCCGAGCCCCCCGACGGAGGCCGCGGCTACTCCCGCGACACCCATCACGCACACCGAGGGCACCGCGACGGTGAGCAGCGCGGAGCGCTTGGCGGGGGAGCGGCGGCGGGAGCGGGCGCGCTGGGCCGGGGTGACCGGGGCGGGCCGCTCGTCGCGGGCGACGATTTCCTCGACGTCGTCGAGGCCCTCGCTGTAGCTGTCGTGGCGATCGTCGTTGTGGCTCGACTCGGGCTCGGAGGCGTCGGGTTGGCCGTAGTCGTGCCGTGCGTCGAGGTCGTTGTCGTCGCCTTCGGTGCCCGCGGAGTTCCACGCGGTGGCGTCGTACGCGTCGGTGTCGAAGGTCTGCGCTTCGAAGGTCTGAGTTGCGAAGGGCTGGGCCTCGAACGCCTGCGTCTCATAGGCCTGAGCCTCGAACGCCTGCGTCTCATAGGCCTGAGCCTCGAACGCCTGGGTCTCGAAGCCCTGCGCGTCGAAGGTTCCGGTCTCGTAAGTCCCGGTCTCGAAGGCCGCCGGCGCCTGGAAGGCCTGCGTGGCGAACGCGTCCTGCGTGGTGAATCCCTGCGCCTGCGCCCCGAAGGCGTTCGCGTCCCACTGCCCGGTCTGGTCGGCCCACGCGCTGTTGTCCCACTGGCCGGAATGGTCCGGTCCGGACTGGGCCGGAATACCGCCGAGTTGCTCGTGAGCGGCGGTGCCCCAGACGGCGGTGGTGTCGTAGCTGCCGGTGCCGTACGCGGAGGCGTGTTGTTGCGCCGCGTACGGGTCGTGGTGCTGGGGGTCCTGCGTCGTCAGCGTCTGGTGCGCGCCGGTCGCCCACTGGCCGCTGTCGTACGAGCCGGTGTTCTGCGCGCCGGGAAGGTCCCCGAAGAGGGGATCGGCCGCGAAACCGCCGGTGGCGTAGCCGTCGTAACCGGTGTAGTCGCCGTAGTGCGCGCTCTGCTGGTCATACGGAGCGTAGGGCGCATAGTCGGCGTCCTGAGCCGGGGCCGGGGAGGTCTGAGTCCCCGACGGGTGACGGTCGTTCACCAACTTCTCTTTCGCCTCGACAACAGGGGCTGCCAGAGCAGTGCGGTGACTGTACCCGGCGGTACGCGGGCTCGACAATCTTCGGCAGGTTTCCCGTTCGCAGGAAACGGGCATTCGGCCGTCTTTCGGCGGACTGTGGGCAGAGCTTTGGCCCTGCGTTCGAGAATCGTTCGACGTTTGGCCAGCTCGGAGACCGTTCCGGGGGCACGTTCAGGCCACGGTCACGCCACCGTCAGGCCGCCCACCGCGTCGGCGGAGCGCGCTCCTTCCGTCTCCTCGGCGTCGAGTGCCTGCCGTATACCGGCGGCTACCGCCGGGTGGACGGGGAGCGCGAGGTGTCCGACGCCGGTGACGCGGACGTTCTGCGCGATGAGGTCGGGGTGGTCGATGCAGGCCGTCTCCAGCGGAACCATGATCTGGTCGAGGTCGCTCCAGAAACTCACGAAGTGGGTGCGGCAGCCGGGGGCGGGCCGGGACAGCTCCTCGATGACGGTCGAGCCGGGGCGCATCTGCCGGACGATCGGGTGCGCGTTCATCAGCGGCGCGACGGTGGTCCCCCTGTGCGGGGTGCCGAGCGACACGAGGGTGCGTACGCGCAGATCGCCTCCCAGGCACTGCACGTAGTAGCGGGCGATGAGTCCGCCGAGGCTGTGCCCCACGACGTCCACGCGGTCGTGGCCCGTGCGCTCGCAGATCTCCTCGACATGGCGGGCGAGCAGCGCGGCGGCGGTGCGGATGTCGTAGGTCAGCGGAGAGTAGTTCAGCGACTCCACGTGGTGCCGGCCGTGCTGGGCGAGGGAGCGGCGCAGCAGGAGGAAGACGGAGCGGTTGTCGATGAAGCCGTGCAGCAGGAGAACCGGCGGCTTGCTCTCGGTGACCGGCAGGCGGGCGCTGAGGCTGTCGGGGGTGCTGTGGGCGTTCTGGGCCTCAGGCCCCGGCAGCGTGGCGCTCTCCGTCAGGTACGAGGCATCGTCGGCCCCCTCGTCCAGGCCCTTGGGGGCGGGGGTGTAGCCGAGCGCAGGGAGCTCCGGGGCGGCCCTGCGCTCCTGGATGATGCCGGAGGGGTACAGCAGGAGGTGCCCGGCGAGGATCGCGACCTCGAGAGCGGTCGCCTTCAACAACGAGACGGAGACCCCGGCCAGTCTGGCGGGGAACACCAGTCTGGTGGGGATCAGCTGACAGAGCGGGCGAAAAGGCAGGATGCTCGTGACCTTCATGGCCGACCTCCCGTCGGCACCCGGGAAAACGGCTCTGTCTCCCGTGTGCCCTCATGGGAAGCATGCGCCGAGGTGGCCGACGATGCGCGTCGTACGCGGGCTGTGACTGCTTGGTGCCCGTGTGTGACCGTCGCGGTGCGCTACGAAAACTCCGTACGTACCGCGGCGCCGATGCGCCGTGCCGCCCGCCGCGCGGCCGGCGGCGGTGTGGCTGTCTCTTTGCGGCTCCCCTTGCGCCAGAGGCCCCCGTATGCGGCTTCTGAACCGCCTGCGGCGGCTGTGGCGCGCAGCGAACGTGTCCCAACGTGTGATTTCCCCCTCGCTCCGCACCGCGAAACGGATGGTTGCGGGATGCTGTCGATAACGTTCGTTCACTTCCCGGGTACGCATCAGGTCAGGTATCGGGTAGAAGTCGCTTCATGGAGGCAGTGATGGGTGTGGCAGCCGGTCCGATCCGCGTGGTGGTCGCCAAGCCGGGGCTCGACGGTCACGATCGCGGGGCCAAGGTGATCGCGCGGGCGCTGCGCGATGCCGGTATGGAGGTCATCTACACCGGCCTGCACCAGACGCCGGAGCAGATCGTCGACACGGCGATCCAGGAGGACGCCGACGCGATCGGTCTCTCGATTCTTTCCGGGGCGCACAACACGCTCTTCGCGCGCGTCATCGAGCTCCTCGTGGAGCGCGACGCCGCGGACATCAAGGTGTTCGGCGGCGGGATCATCCCCGAGGCGGACATCGCTCCGCTCAAGGAGAAGGGCGTCGCGGAGATCTTCACCCCGGGCGCGACGACGGCGTCGATCGTGGACTGGGTCAACGCGAACGTCCGTCAGCCTGCCGGGGCTTGATTCCTCCGGTACCTCCCGGGTGAGGGGGCAGGAGTGCCGGTTCGGTGTGCGGTCTCGCTCCGCCCGAACCGGACAGTTCCCCTTGCCCTGCCTCACCCCGTACTTATTGCGCTTGCGCCCCTCTCAACTCGTCCCGCATCGCCTGCCGCAGGCGCAACGTGCTGACCAGGCGCTGGAACGCTTCCGACCAGTAGCCGCCGGCTCCGGGAGCCGCGTCTTCCGGTTCGTCCGGAGTGGCCGTGAGGCCTTCGAGCCGGGACGCTTCCGCGGGATCCAGGCACCGTTCGGCCAGGCCCATGACGCCGCTGAAGCTCCAGGGGTAACTGCCCGCGTCCCGCGCGATGTTCAGGGCGTCGACCACTGCCCGCCCTAGCGCCTCGGCCCAGGGCTGGGCGCAGACCCCGAGCAGCTGGAACGCCTCGGACAGGCCGTGCGTCGCGATGAACCCCGCCACCCACTCGGCGCGTTCACCGTCGGGGAGTGCGCCGAGGAGCTTCGCCCGTTCGGACAGCGATACGGCGCCCGGGCCTCCGGCGTCCGGTGAGGCGGGTGCGCCGAGGAGCGCGCGCGACCATACGGCGTCTCGCTGGCGCACTGCGGCCCGGCACCAGGCGGCGTGCAGTTCGCGCTGCCAGTCGTCGGCCACCGGCAGCGCGACGATCTCTTCCGGCGTGCGCCCGCCGAACCGCGCGGTCCAGCAGCCGAGGGGCGCCGCCTCGACCAACTGGCCAAGCCACCACGAGCGTTCACCCCGGCCCGTCGGCGGTTTGGCGGCGACACCGTCCCGCTCCATGCCCGCGTCGCACTCGTGCGGCGCCTCGACGGAGATCGTCGCCGCGCCCCGGGTGCGGTCGACGGCGACGCAGGAGGCGGCGCGCGAGGCCATCCGGGCTGCCAGCGCCGAGCCGGGGAGTGCGGAGAGCAGCTCGGCGGCCGTGGCTCTGACGTTGCGGCTGCGGTCGGACAATGCCTGTTCCAGGAACGGCTCGTCCGCGTCGCCGAGCCCCGACCTCAGTGAGTCGAGGAACATCAGCCGGTCCTCGGCCCGCTCGGCGGCCCAGGTCGTTGCGAGCAGGTCCCGTGCCGCGTCCGGGCTGTGTGCGCGCACCCGGGCCAGGAGCGCGACCCGTTCGGCGAACAGACCTTCCTCCCACAGGTGTTGCACGTCTGCCCCGTCCTCGGGCGCCGGGAGTGCCGTGCCGCCGCCGGGGGCGGCACGGAGCGCGAACTTCCAGTCCGGGTTCAGCCGGGCCAGCCACAGTGCGCGCGGGCCGGCGAACGTGAGGGCCTGCGGCCGCAGATCCGTGCGCCCGCGCGCCGCGTCGAGGAGTGCGGGGAGGAGATCCGGAGGGGCCGCGTACCCCTTTGCGTTGGCCCCGGCCAGCCACTGGGGCAGCAGCTCCATGAGGTCGGGGGCCGTACCGCGGCGGCCGCCTCCGGTGCCGGGGCGGTCGGTGAGCAGCATCGCCAGTCTGCGTCGTGCGGGGGCGGGGAGCGGGGGCCGCGGGTCGTCCGCCGCCCGCGCCGGAAGCGCGGCAGCGGGTGCGGGCCGCAGCCCGGCCCGCCGTCGTACGGTCTGTACGGCGGCGGCGTCGAGCAGCGCGGTCGGTGCGTCGGAGCCGGTCGAGTGTCCTGGCGGCGTCCGCCGGTCCGTTCCGAGCAGGGCGACGGTGACCAGCTCTTCCCATGGGTCACCGGTGGTGGTGCTGGTGGGCGTGGCGCCGGCGGCCGACGGTCCGTTCATGCCGCTCCTCTCCAGGGGATGGGTCCGCGTAGTCGCTTCCGTCGTCTCTGTCGTCCGGCTCGTCAGCACAGCGCCACCGCTTCTCCCGGGCCTTCGGGCCAGGCCGTGAGAGGGGTGAAGCCCCGGTGGCCGCATTCGCCGAAGACGGTGACGGGGGCTCCGCCCGACAGCGCCGCCAGCCGCCACAGCCCGGGGCTCGAAGCGGCCTGCGGCGTGATCGGGAGCGCCAGCCGCTCCGAGGCCGGTCGCGCCGGACGGGGTCGTGCCAAGTCGTCGTCCGCGTCAGCCAGTTGCCAGCCGCTACCGCTGCCGCTCGCCCCATCCGGCGTGGGTATGACCCGACTCAGCGTCACCGGCCACGACTCCAGCCATGGGTCGCGGCCCAGCGCGTCCCCGTACCGAGCCGCCGCCTCCGCCACACCTGCCCCCTTGGGCCGCACGGGACTTGGGGCGGGTGCCGTGAACTGCTCGCCCAGGTCGGCGCGGAGCTGCCCGTCGCCCGCGTACGCACAGAGCTCGGCGTCCAGTGCGAGGCCGACCGGCAGTGAGAGCGCCGGGGCGCGGCCCGCCGCCCCGTAGGAGAGGAGGAGCGCGGTGTGGCCGGACTCCGTCCCGTACAGCCATGTCCGGCGTGTCGTGAGCCGGCTGTCGGCCCGGTCGTACTGCGCCAGGACCAGCCATCGGTCCCGGGTGGGCCGCCCTTCCGCCGATGACGGCAGTCCGATGCGGGAGCGGACCGTCGCCGAGAGTCCGGCGGGGAGCAGGTCGCGGCGCAGCCAGCCGCTGTCGAGGAGGTGCAGCAGCGCGCATTCCTCCAGGAGCCGCACCGGCCAGCCGGGGCCGGACGCGGGTATCGACCCCAACTCCCTTACCCGCGCGGCCAGTCCGGGCGCCTGTGCATCCACCATGCGGGCCGCGGTCTCCTCCCACATCCCGTAACCGGCCTGCTCGGCCGAGGCGAGGCCGCCGCGCAGCAGGTCCGCGAGCCGCTGCTCCAGCTCGCTCGCGCCCGCCGTGACCCGCTCGGCGCGCCGCTCGGCCCTGCGGCGCGCGGCCTCGGGATCAGCGGCGGAGCCCCCGGCCGCATCCGTCTCCCGCTTGGTCTGCGCCCGCTTCCTGCGCCCTTCGGCCCACTGCTCCGCCCAGTCCGGAAGCGTCTGCGCGTCCGGCACCGAGCCGTCCGCCCCCGCCCACAGGAGGAGGAGCCCGAGGGCGTGCTTGCACGGGAACTTACGGCTCGGACAACTGCACTTGTAGGCCGGGCCCGCCGCGTCCGCGACATCCACGACCGTCTGATACGGCTTGCTGCCACTGCCCTTGCAGAGCCCCCACACCAACCCTTCGCCCGAACTTCCCGCCTCCGACCAAGGTCCGGCGACGCCGAGTTTGCTTCCCGCCTTGCGTGACGGGGCGTCAGGCGCCAGTGCCAGCACCTGGTCCGCCGTCCAGCGCACCCCCTGCTGAGTCATGTCTCGAAGGTAGGTCCCGCCACTGACAATCGGCCGTGGCGCGGTTGTTCGCACAGGTCAGCGGCGTGCGGCCGGTGATTGTCAGTGGCGTGGTGCACGGTGGAGTCACATCCCGGCCGAGTGCTCGGGACGTGCCGGACGTGCCGGCCGAGCCCGGCCGAAATCGAGGGGGATCGCCATGACCGTGTCCGTCGAACCGACCGAGAAGAGCGCCGCGTCCGCGGGGGACCGGGGCGCCGCACAGGCGCTGCGGCCGCATGCCGAAGACGCCTTCGCCGCCGAACTCGCGGCACTGGCCGCGCAGGACGACCGGCCGCGCCCGGAGCGCTGGCGCCTCTCGCCGTGGGCCGTCGCCACGTATCTGCTCGGCGGGACGCTGCCCGACGGGACCGTCATCACGCCGAAGTACGTGGGGCCGCGCCGCATCGTCGAGGTCGCCGTCACCACGCTCGCCACCGATCGCGCCCTGCTGCTGCTCGGTGTGCCGGGCACCGCGAAGACCTGGGTCTCCGAGCATCTCACGGCCGCCGTCAGCGGCGACTCGACGCTGCTCGTGCAGGGCACGGCGGGCACCCCCGAGGAGGCGATCCGCTACGGGTGGAACTACGCGCGACTTCTCGCGCACGGCCCGAGCCGGGACGCCCTCGTGCCCAGCCCCGTCATGCGCGCCATGTCCGAGGGCATGACGGCCCGGGTCGAGGAGCTGACCCGCATCCCGGCCGAGGTGCAGGACACGCTGATCACGATCCTGTCGGAAAAGACGCTGCCGATACCGGAGTTGGGCCAGGAGGTGCAGGCCGTCAGGGGCTTCAACCTGATCGCCACGGCGAACGACCGGGACCGGGGGGTCAACGACCTGTCGAGCGCGCTGCGCCGCCGCTTCAACACCGTCGTGCTCCCGCTGCCGGAGAGCGCTGAGGCGGAGGTCGACATCGTCTCGCGCCGCGTCGACCAGATCGGCCGTTCCCTCGACCTGCCGGCCGCTCCGGACGGCACCGATGAGATCCGCCGCATCGTCACGGTCTTCCGGGAGCTGCGGAGCGGCGTCACCGAGGACGGGCGTACGAAGCTGAAGTCGCCGAGCGGCACGCTGTCCACGGCCGAGGCGATCTCGGTCGTGACGAGCGGGCTCGCGCTGGCCGCCCACTTCGGGGACGGGGTGCTGCGGCCGTCCGACGTCGCGGCGGGCATCCTCGGGGCCGTCGTCCGTGACCCGGCCGCGGACCGGGTGATCTGGCAGGAGTACCTGGAGGCCGTGGTCCGCGAGCGGGACGGCTGGAAGGACTTCTACCGCGCGTGCCGCGAGGTGAGCGTATGAGCGAGCGGGGGAGGGGGCAGGGACCGCTGCTGCTCGGGGTGCGTCACCACGGCCCCGGTTCGGCCAGGGCTGTCCGGGCCGCGCTCGACGCGGCGGGTCCGAGTGTGGTCCTGGTCGAGGGGCCGCCCGAGGCGGACGCCCTGGTGGCGCTCGCCGCCGACGAGGGCATGGTGCCGCCGGTCGCGCTGCTGGCGCATGTCGTGGACGAGCCGGGGCGCTCTGCGTTCTGGCCGCTGGCCGAGTTCTCCCCGGAGTGGGTCGCGATCCGGTGGGCTCTGGAGAGGGACGTGCCGGTCCGCTTCATCGACCTGCCGGCGGCGCACAGCCTGGCCCTGCGCGACCAGGGCGCGACGCCGGACGACCCCGAGGGGGACGGGGGGCAGGGCGAGGGCGGGGAGCAGGGCGAGGAGGATTCCAGGGAGGCGATGCGCGTCGATCCGCTCGCCGTACTCGCCGAGACCGCGGGGCACGACGACCCGGAGCGCTGGTGGGAGGACGTCATCGAGCACCGGGGCGCGTCGGGGGACGCGTTCGCGCCGTTCGAGGCGCTCGGCGAGGCGATGGGGGCGCTGCGGGAGGAGTACGGCGACGGCGGGCACGATCGGGACCTCGCGCGGGAGGCCTGTATGCGCCTTCAACTGCGCACCGCACAGAAGGAGTTCGGGGACGGTGTCGCGGTGGTGTGCGGCGCCTGGCACGTTCCCGCGCTGCGCACGAAGACCACGGTCGCCGCCGACCGGGCCGTCCTCAAGGGGCTGCCCAAGGCCAAGGTCGACATGACCTGGGTGCCCTGGACGCACCGCCGGCTCGCCCGGGCCGGCGGATACGGAGCGGGTATCGACTCGCCCGGCTGGTACGGGCATCTGTTCAGCGCCCCGGACCGGCCCGTCGAACGCTGGATGACCAAGGTCGCCGGGCTGTTCAGGGACGAGGACAGGATCGTGTCGTCGGCGCACGTCATCGAGGCGGTGCGGCTCGCCGAGACGCTCGCCGCGATGCGGGGCCGTCCGCTGGCCGGGCTGTCCGAGACGACGGACGCGGTCCGCGCCGTGATGTGCGAGGGATCGGACGTACCGCTGTCGCTCGTCCACGACAGGCTCGTCGTCGGGGACGTACTCGGCGAGGTCCCGGACGCGGCGCCCGCCGTGCCGCTGCAACGCGACCTCACGCGGCTGCAGCGCTCCCTGCGACTCAAACCGGAGGCTTTGGAGCGGGAGTTGGAGCTCGACCTGCGCCGGGAGACCGACGCGGCGCGCAGCCGGCTCCTGCACCGGCTCCGCCTCCTCGACGTCGGCTGGGGCGAACCGGCACGGTCCATGCGCGCCTCCACGGGCACGTTCCGGGAGACCTGGCGGCTGCGCTGGGAGCCCGAGCTGTCCGTGCGCGTCGCCGAGGCGGGGGTCTGGGGGACGACCGTGCTCTCGGCGGCCACCGCCAGAGCCGAGGCGGACGCGATCGGCGCGCCGGCCCTCGCCGACGTCACCGCCCTCGCGGAGCGCTGCCTCCTCGCCGAACTGCCGGATGCGCTCCCGGTGGTGATGCGTGTGCTGGCCGACCGCGCCGCGATGGACGCGGACGTCGGCCATCTCGCCCAGGCCCTGCCCGCCCTCGTCCGCTCCCTGCGCTACGGCGATGTGCGAGGGACGGACACCCAGGCGCTGAGCGAGGTGGCGGCCGGTCTCGCCGAGCGCGTCTTCGTGGGCCTGCCGCCCGCGTGCGCGGGGCTCGACGGGGACGCCGCGGCCGAGATGCGCGGCCATGTGGACGCGGTGCACGCGGCTGTGGGGCTCCTGGAGGACGACGGGACGGCCGGACCCAGAGGCCGCTGGCACTCCGTGCTGCGGGTCCTCGCCGTACGCGACAGTGTGGCCGGCGTGATCCGGGGGCGGTGCGCGCGGCTGCTCCTCGACGACGGACAGCTGGCCGAGGGCGAGGCCGCGCGGCTGATGGGGCTCGCCCTCTCGCCCGGCACCGGGCCCGCCGAGGCCGCCGCGTGGATCGAGGGGTTCGTGGGCGGCGGATCCGGCGGCGGGCTGCTCCTCGTACACGACGAGCGACTGCTCGCGCTCGTCGACGACTGGCTGACGGGAGTGTCCGCTGACGCGTTCACGGACGTACTGCCGCTGCTGCGCCGTACGTTCTCCGCCTACGAATCCGGTGTGCGACGCACGCTGGGGGAGCTGGTGCGGCGCGGGCCCTCGGGGGCGGGCCCCACGGCGGCGGTGGGGACGGCGCCGCCGGGGTTCGCGCCCGGCCTCGACCAGGTGCGCGCGGACGCGGTGCTGCCGGTGCTGCGGCTGCTGCTCGGGACGGACGACGCCGACGCCGGATCTGACTCGGGAACCGGTTCCGGCCGGGGTGACAACGACCTTGTGGGGGTGGCCTGATGGCGGTCGACCAGGTGGACGAGCTCAGCGGGGGAGCCCGGGGCGAGCGGATGCGGCGCTGGCGGCTCGTGCTAGGCGGGGACGAGGCGGACGGCACCGGATGCGCGCTCGGCGGCCAGGACGCGGCGATGGACGGCGCCCTGACCGCGCTCTACGGGGGAGGTGGCAAGGCCGAGCGGGGGCGTCACCGCTCGGCCGGCCTCGGGGCGTCCGCGCCGTCCGTGGCGCGCTGGCTCGGCGACATCCGGACGTACTTCCCTTCCTCCGTCGTCCAGGTCATGCAGCGAGACGCCATCGACCGCCTGGGCCTGTCCGCGCTCCTGCTCGAACCGGAGATGCTGGAAGCGGTCGACGCCGACGTGCACCTCGTCGGCACGCTGCTCTCCCTCAACAAGGCGATGCCGGAGACGACGAAGGAGACGGCTCGCGCCGTCGTGCGGAAGGTCGTCGAGGACCTGGAGAAGCGCCTCGTCACGCGGACCCGCGCGACGCTCACCGGCGCGCTCGACCGCAGCGCCCGTATCAACAGGCCCCGCCACCACGACATCGACTGGAACCGCACGATCGCGGCCAACCTCAAGAACTACCTGCCGGAGTACCGCACCGTCGTCCCCGAGCGGCTCATCGGATACGGCCGCGCGTCCCAGTCGGTGAAGAAGGAGGTCATCCTCTGCATCGACCAGTCGGGTTCGATGGCTGCCTCGGTCGTCTACGCCTCCGTGTTCGGCGCTGTGCTGGCCTCGATGCGGTCCATCAACACCAGGCTCGTCGTGTTCGACACGGCCGTCGTCGACCTCACCGACCAGCTCGACGACCCGGTCGACGTCCTGTTCGGCACGCAGCTCGGCGGCGGCACCGACATCAACAGAGCGCTCGCGTACTGCCAGTCGCAGATCACGCGCCCCGCGGAGACCGTCGTCGTCCTCATCAGCGACCTCTACGAAGGGGGAATCCGGAACGAGATGCTGAAGCGGGTCGCCGCGATGAAGTCGTCAGGAGTGCAGTTCGTCACGTTGCTCGCGCTGTCCGACGAAGGGGCACCCGCGTACGACAGGGAGCACGCGGCGGCGCTCGCGGCCTCGGGAGCACCGGCGTTCGCCTGCACGCCGGATCTTTTCCCGGAGGTGATGGCGGCGGCGATCGAGAAGCGGCCGCTGCCGATACCGGACTCGGGGAACCCGGCGAACGGGGCGTCGTAGGTGCGGGACGCCGTAAATCAGGACATGACTACCCATCGGTAACAGGGGGCTTGCGCAACCTCGGGCGTCCCGTGCAAGGATCGGCGCGGCTCTTCTCATCCCCGCGCCCACGCGTCCCGCGTCCCCGCGCCCCTCGTACGGGAGGGTTCCCCGCCTTGACTTCCCCGGTCGCTCTGCCTGTTGCCGCTCTGCGCGTCGTGCGCGCAGCGGCCGGGCGGCGTGCGCTGAACGTGGCGCTCCGGGTGATGTTCCTTGCGGGGGGACTGATCGTGTTCGGCCTGCTGTGCGGGGGAAGGGCGCATGCGGCGGAGGGAGTTCTGCCGCCGACGGAGGCGGCGGGCGAGCAGGCGGTTCACGCAACCGCTCGGACGCCGGTTCACACACCCGTCCCCGCGCAGGCGGCGCACCGCACGTCTCCCGCCGGCGGTTCCCGAGCAGTCGGGGCCGTGCGGGAGCAAGCCGTGGAGCCCACCCGGGATCGCGTGGTCGAGCCCGTCCGGACCCACGTGACCGAGCCGGTCCGCACTCAGGTCGCCGCACCCGTCGTACGAGGAGTGCGCGACGTGCGGGGAACGGTCCAGGGAGCGGTGCGGGAAGAGGTCCGGGAAGTGGGGGAGTTCGCCGTCGGGATCCTCGGCGGGCTCGCCGCCGAGGCTCCGCCGCAGTTCCTGCCGGGTCCGCCCTCGATGCCGGGGCTGCCCGGCATCCCGGGGCAGATCGGCGCCCCCGGCGCCCCCGGTCAGCCTGGGAACGGCGCCCACACGGCACCGGCTCCGGGCGTCGGAGCCCATGCGGCCGCCGGGCACAGTGACCGCGCAAGGCCCGGCAAGCGAGAAGCAGCCGTGCCCGTGGGCGACGTGTTCGCCTCGGCAGGCGACAACGTCGTACCCGCGCGAACCCCGGCCACAAAGGCGGCCGGCAGCCCGACTCCCGCCCCCGCGCCCGCGTTCCCGAGCGGCAGCGCGGTAGGTCAGTCGGCGGGGGACGGCAGCACGACGCGGCACTCCGATCTCGCCGCGGCAGCGTTCGGCAGCGGCGCGACGGCCCGGCTGCTGCCCGGAGCGACGGGGTCCTCCCACGCCGCCCCCACCCGCGACAGGCACCGAGACATCCCCGAATTCCCCGGCTAGGGCAGCCCGTTCCCCGCACGTGACCTGCCGCGCGGGGGCGGCACAGGTCTGCCCGCCGGCCGGACCACTCCGGCCGGACGCCGCCGGCCCACCGCTGGACCTCCAGCGCGGGGCCGGACATGAGAATTCGAAGGATCTGACGCAAGCATGAACAAGAACATCCGCCGTTCCATCGTGATAGCCGCCGGCGTCTCCGGTGCGTGGGCGCTCGGCTCCGCCGTCGCCAGCGCCGACGAAATGCCCGCCCACTCCCTGGCGGTCCCGGACCTGGCCGGTGACGTGGTCGCCGACGTCCAGGGCACGGTCTCCCACGTCCAGGGCACCGTCGACGACGTCACCCATGGCACCGTCGGCTCGGTCACCGGCAAGGCCCAGGACACCGTGGCGGGCGTGACCGGCCAGACCCGGACGACCGCGTCCGGCGCGGTCTCCAACGTCTCCGGAACCGTCTCCGGCACCGCCGCCAAGGCCGCGCCCCAGGCCGGTCCCGCCGTCACCGGGGCCCAGGGCGCGGTCCGCCACGCCGACGCCCGGGTCGAGGCCGCCGCCGCGCACGCCAAGCAGCAGGCCCGGACCTACGTCGAGGGCGTCACCGGCGCCGCCGACACCGCCCGTACCGCCGCCGCCCGCGCCGCCCACGCCCGCACCGCCGGGGTCCCGAACGTGTCGGCCGACGCCGTCGCGCAGAACGCCGGCGCCCGGGCCGCAGCCGTGCAGGACGGCGCCACGCAGGAGATCGACTACCTGTTCGGCCCCCTGTCAGCGTTCGCCCCCGACGTCGACCGCACGGTGACCGGCGCGCAGGGCCACGTCCAGGGCGCCACCACCCAGGTCCAGGGCATCGCCGCCCAGGCGTACGGGACCGCGGCGCAGGTCCCGGGCTACGCCCAGAACGTCCCGGCCACCGCCTCCGGCACCATCGGCGGAGTGACCACGGCCGCCGGTCCCGTCGTCGACGAGACCTCCGCCGCGGTGCTTCCCCCCATCGCCGCGACCGCCGTGCACGGCGTGGTCCCGGTCGCCGGCCGGGCGGTCGGTGACGTCGGCTCGCTCGCGGGCGGTGCGGTCGGCGACGTGACGCCGTTCGCCGGTGGCGTCGTCAGCCACGTCACGCCGTTCGCGGACGGGGTCGTGGGCCAGGTCCAGCCCTTCGCGCAGTCGGTCGTCGCGGACGACGTGCAGCCGTTCGCGGGCGGGGTCGTCGGCGCGGTCCAGCCCCTCGTGCAGGCCGTGTACGACCAGGTGCAGCCGGTCGTGCAGGGCGTCGGCGGCAGCGCGGAGTACCTGGCGCAGGGCGTCGTGGGCGACGTGACGCCGTTCGCCGGTGGTGTGGTCGGCGACGTGACGCCGTTCGCGGGCGGGGTCGTCGGTGAGGTCTCGCCGTTCGCGCAGAACCTGACCGGCACGGTCGGCGCCGACGCGCAGCCGCTCGCCGGGAACGCGGTCCAGGGCGTCCAGGGCGTGGCCGCCTCGGTCGCCCCGAGCTACCTGACGAACGCCACGGACGCCGCCGGCAACGGCATCGGTATCTGAGGCGCCGCAGAGGCTCTCCGTCCGAAGTCCGTATCTGTGGTCCGGATCTGTAGTCCGTCCGGCGCAACCGCGGAACGCGTCGGCGGACCGAAGCGGACTGAATACGTCGTCTGCGGGCAGCCGGGGACCGGAGTGACAAGCCGGGCCCGGCCCGGCAGATGGCGGCGGGTGGTCCCCATTGGGGTGAGGATCACCCGCCCGGGCCCTTCCCAGCCCGGCGGCAGGGCTCTCCAGGTCCTCCCACCGGGTCTTTCAGGGGCTCTCAGGGGCCCCACCGGGCGCACCCCAGGCCGGTGGGGCCCCGCTCTGTGACTGTTATCACCGCTCAGGTGTGATCTGCGATTTAGGGACCCCGGGCGAGCGGCGATAACCTGCGAGACGGACATGCCGCGTACCGGACTCCGTCCTACGCCTCCCTTGTGACAGCGCAGTCACGTTGCCCTTCGCGGCACGCCCACGCAGACAGCTGACCACAAAGCAGCGAGATCGCAGCGAGATCACGGAAAAGGGACGGACGCGCGTGGACCTGTTCGAGTACCAGGCGAGGGACCTCTTCGCCAAGCACGGTGTACCGGTGCTGGCCGGTGAAGTCATCGACACGCCTGAGGCGGCGCGCGAGGCCACCGAGCGACTGGGCGGCAAGTCGGTCGTCAAGGCGCAGGTGAAGGTCGGCGGCCGTGGCAAGGCAGGCGGCGTCAAGCTCGCCGCCACCCCGGACGAGGCCGTCGCCCGCGCGACGGACATCCTCGGGATGGACATCAAGGGCCACACGGTCCACAAGGTGATGATCGCCGAGACCGCTCCGGAGATCCTCGAGGAGTACTACGTCTCGTACCTCCTCGACCGCACCAACCGCACCTTCCTCGCCATGGCGTCCGTCCAGGGCGGCGTGGAGATCGAGGTCGTCGCGGAGGAGAACCCCGACGCCCTCGCGAAGGTGCCGGTCGACGCCAACGAGGGCGTCTCCAAGGAGAAGGCCCAGGAGATCGTCGCCCAGGCGAAGTTCCCGGCCGAGGTCGCCGACCAGGTCGCCGACATCCTCGTCACCCTGTGGGACACCTTCATCAAGGAGGACGCCCTCCTCGTCGAGGTGAACCCGCTCGCCAAGGTCGCCTCCGGCAAGGTCATCGCCCTTGACGGCAAGGTCTCCCTCGACGAGAACGCCGACTTCCGCCAGCCCGAGCACGAGGCGCTCGAGGACAAGGACGCAGCCAACCCGCTCGAGGCTGCTGCCAAGGCCAAGAACCTCAACTACGTCAAGCTCGACGGCGAGGTCGGCATCATCGGTAACGGTGCCGGTCTGGTCATGTCGACCCTGGACGTCGTCGCGTACGCCGGTGAGAACCACGGCAACGTGAAGCCGGCCAACTTCCTCGACATCGGTGGCGGCGCGTCCGCCCAGGTGATGGCGAACGGCCTGGAGATCATCCTCGGCGACCCGGACGTCAAGTCCGTGTTCGTCAACGTCTTCGGCGGCATCACCGCCTGTGACGAGGTCGCCAACGGCATCGTGCAGGCCCTGGCGCTCCTCGCCGACAAGGGCGAAGAGGTCACCAAGCCGCTGGTCGTGCGACTCGACGGCAACAACGCGGAGCTGGGTCGCCAGATCCTCAGCGACGCCAACCACCCGCTCGTCCAGCGTGTGGACACCATGGACGGCGCGGCCGACAAGGCCGCCGAGCTCGCCGCGGCTGCGAAGTAAGGAAGAGGGACTCAGACCACCATGGCTATCTTCCTCACCAAGGACAGCAAGGTCATCGTCCAGGGCATGACCGGTGCCACGGGCATGAAGCACACCAAGCTCATGCTCGGTGACGGCACGAACATCGTCGGCGGCGTGAACCCGCGCAAGGCCGGCACCTCCGTCGACTTCGACGGCACCGAGGTCCCGGTCTTCGGCACGGTCAAGGAGGCCATGGAGAAGACGGGCGCCAACGTCTCCGTCCTCTTCGTGCCGCCGGCCTTCTCCAAGGCCGCCGTCGTCGAGGCGATCGACGCCGAGATCCCCCTCGCTGTCGTGATCACCGAGGGCATCGCCGTCCACGACTCCGCCGCCTTCTGGGCGTACGCGAAGTCGAAGGGCAACAAGACCCGCATCATCGGCCCGAACTGCCCCGGTCTCATCACCCCGGGCCAGTCGAACGCCGGCATCATCCCGGGCGACATCACGAAGCCGGGCCGCATCGGTCTGGTCTCGAAGTCCGGCACGCTGACGTACCAGATGATGTACGAGCTCCGTGACCTCGGCTTCTCGTCCGCCGTCGGCATCGGTGGCGACCCGGTCATCGGTACGACGCACATCGACGCCCTCGAGGCGTTCGAGGCCGACCCCGACACCGACCTGATCGTCATGATCGGCGAGATCGGCGGCGACGCCGAGGAGCGTGCGGCGGACTACATCGCCAAGCACGTCACCAAGCCGGTCGTCGGCTACGTCGCGGGCTTCACCGCCCCCGAGGGCAAGACGATGGGTCACGCGGGCGCGATCGTGTCCGGCTCTTCTGGCACCGCACAGGCCAAGAAGGAGGCCCTCGAGGCCGCCGGCGTGAAGGTCGGCAAGACGCCGACCGAGACGGCCAAGCTGGCGCGCGAGCTGCTCTCGTAGTTCCGCCACCTGCCTGACATCAGTGGGCCCGCACCCTTTCGGGGGTGCGGGCCCACTGTCGTTGCGTCTGCACGGGAACCCTGTACGTGAACTACGTGCGGGAAGCCCGTCGGGGCTCAGTCGGCCGCGGGGGCGAGGCGGTGAGGGCTGCTCTGCGTCGACTTGTGCAGCTTGTCGCGCAGCTTCTTGTCCGCCTGCGTGAGCGGTCCCGGCCCCGTCCGCGGCGGTACTCCGGTGATCATGGAGCCGGGGGCGGGGATCGGTTCGTAACGGGTCGGCGCGGTGCGCAGCGTGAGGGCCGTCGCGCCGACGATCAGGACGGTGAAGGCGATGGCCGAGCGGGTCCAGAAGCGGGTCCGGCGCTCGCCCTCCGTGCGGACCAGGGTCGACTTGGGGGCCTGGAGCTTCTCGGCGCCCGCGAGTTCGGTCAGGCGCCGGTGGAGCTGGTCGGGTACGGCGAGGGCGGGCAGCTGCTCGGCCACGGCCTCCCGCGCGTGGAGCAGCCGCTTCGCCGCAGCGGGCGTGGTGGCCTCCGTCTCGGCGGCGGTCTCGGGCAGATCGAGCCCGACCCCGTCGTAGAGCAGCAGGGTGCGGCGGTACGAGGACGGCAGGCTCAGGAGTACGTCGAGCAGCGCGCGGTGGTCGGCGTCGGCGGGCGGCGCCTCGGGGTGCCGGTGGCTCGGGCGGAGACGGTGCCAGGGCGACATGGCGTACTCGTACGCGGCGGCCCTGACCCAGCCGACGGGATCGCGGTCCACGGCGACCTCGGGCCAGCGCTGCCAGGCGAACTGGAAGGCGCGCTCCACGGACTCCCTGGCGAGGGTACGGCGGCCGGTGAGGAGGTAGGTCTGGCGGACCAGGCCCGGGGCTGCGTGGGTGTAGAGCCGGTCGAAGGCCTCGGTGGCGCCCTTCGGGGACTCCGCCGGGCTCGGGCTCCCGCCCGCTTCCGCTGTGGCCGCGGGCAGCCCCCACCGTCCGCCGCGCTCCTGGCCCCGGTCGAGCGGGGCGGAGTCCCGGCGTCCGACGGAGCGTCTGGTCCGGGCGGGGGCTGTCGTGGCGGTGGCTGCCGCCTTGGCGGTGACTGTTGCCGTGGCGGCCGGCGCTTGTCTCTCCGCCTCGATGTCCGCCAGGAACGTCGCGTACGCCTCCCCCTTGCGGCCCCTCGGGGTGGTCCGGCCGGATTCCCAGGAGCGGAACGTTTCCCGGGTGACGCCCACTTGCGCGGCGACCTGAGCCTGAGTCAGGGACTTCGACTCGCGGAGCTTGCGGCGCTCGTCGGGGGCTGGCAGCGGGGAGGCGGGGCTCTGCGTCATAGGGGACTCCACACACCCTTTCGCGTGAATAAGTGCATAAACGTATCTTGAGCGACACATCCGGTCTTCGCCTGTTACGCGAATAAAGCGTGCGTCGTTGGGAGCATGGCCGCGTGACCCAAATGACCGACCGTGGCCTGTCGTTGCCGCTCCTGCTCTCCCGCGTGCGTGACCGCTCCCCGGGGCCCGCCGCCTGCCTGTTCGGCGGGGTCGTCGCGGCCGGCCTCGGACTCGGCTCGTCCGCCGTGCTCGTCATGGTGCTGTGGATCAGCTCGCCCTACCCGGACAGCGGTCCCGGCGGGGCCCTGCACGCCGCCGCCGCGCTGTGGCTGCTCGCGCACGGCGCCGAGGTCGTCAGGACGGACACGCTCTCGGGGACCCCGGCGCCGATCGGCGTCGCGCCACTGCTCCTTCTGGTGATTCCGGTGTGGCTGCTGCACCGTGCGGCGCGTGACACGGTGGAGGGCGCCGACGACGGGGACGCGCCGCAGACGGCCTGGCGGACCGCGTGGGGCGGGATCGTGATCGGGTATCTGCTGGTGGGCGGCGGCGCCGCGTTCTACGCGTCGGACGGTGAGCTGCGGCCGTCCTGGCCGAGCGTCACCGCGCATCTGACGGTCGTCGCCGTGGCCGCCGCGGGCGCCGGGATCTGGACGGCCCACGGCCGCCCGCGCATCCCGATGCCCGTGCTCCTGCGCCATCGTCTCGACGCCGTCCAGGACGGCGAGCGCGAGGTGTTCGTACGCCGTCTGCTGCCGGTCGCCGCGCGGGCCGCGGCCGCCGGGGCGCTCGTGCTCGTGGCGGGCGGCGCGCTGGTCGTGGCGGCGTCGACGGTGTGGCACGCCGAGGCGGTGCGGCATTCGTTCGAGCAGCTCACGGACGTGTGGTCGGGACGGGCCGCGGTGCTCCTGCTGGCCGCCGCGCTGGTGCCCAACGCGGCGGTGTGGGGCGCCGCGTACGCGCTCGGTCCCGGCTTCGCGCTCGGCGGCGGGAGTGTGGCCGGGCCGCTCGGGGTGTCGTCGGGGCCGCTGCTGCCCGCCTTCCCGCTGCTCGCGGCGGTGCCGGAGCCGGGCCCCGGGTCGACGCTCAACTGGTCGGCGGGGGCGGTGCCGGTCGTGGCCGGGCTGACGGTGGCGTGGTTCGTGGCGGGGGCGGCGGCGCCCCGTCACGGGGAGCGGGACGAGGCGTGGTCGCGGGGGCGTACGGCGATGGCGGCGGGCGTCGCGGCGGTGCTGTGCGGGCTGGCCTTCGCGGGGCTCGCGGTGGCGGCCGGCGGTCCGATGGGCGTCGCGGGGCTCGCGGAGTTCGGGCCGGTGGGGTGGCTGACGGGGCTCGCGGCGGCGGGGTGGACGGCGCTGGTGGGGGTGCCGGTGACGGTGGGGCTGCGGGCGTGGCGGGTCAGGGTGCCGCGCGATGAGCGGGTCGGCGAAACGGGCGGGGAACGGGCCGGGGAATCGGCTGAGGAGCGGGCCGAGGGATCCCTCGAGGAGCGGGCCCCGTCGTGGTGGCGGCGCCCCCGGATCCCGTCGCCGGGGAACTGGCTGCCGCGACGGCGCCGGGACGGGGTGGCGCAGGCCGGGAGGACCCCGTCGGGCGACGCCGCGTTCGAGCCGTACGACTTCTTCCCCGCGGACCCGTTCTCAGCTGACCCCTTCTCCGTGGACCCCTTCCCGGGCGGGCCCGTCCGGGTGGGCGACGCCTGGCCGGGCGAGGCCACGAGGGAAGCGCGCTGGGCAGCGCTCAAGGAGGCGTCCGACACGAGCAGGGACACCGAACCGGAGGCGGGCGCGAACAGGGGCCCGGGCGCGGTCCCCGAAGAGCCCCGCCCGCTGGACACTCCCTAGTCGCGCGTGCCGAGCAGTGTGCGCAGTTCCTTCGGGAGCTTGTCGTTGCACGCCTTCTGGGACGCGCTGGTCAGCGCGTCGTTCACGCACGTGTAGTAGTCGCTGTAGACCAGCTGGGCCGTGAACGTGGCGGCGACCAGGGCCAGGGCGAGGGAGCCGGTGACCAGGCCGCTGACGGCCGCCGTGGTCTGCGGTCTCGAACCGGCGGCGGGACCGGTGGGCGCCGGGGCGTCCGGGTTCGGCGTGCGGGGCTTGGCGCGCAGGGCGGTGATGCCCCAGTACAGGGCGAGCGCGCCGAGCAGCAGAGCCACGTAGGGCCAGCTGAACAGGGCGAAGAAGAAGCCCCACATGCCGGAGAGCAGTGCGTAGCGAGCGCGGCGCTGGGCCGGGTCCGTCGGGTCCCAGCGCATGCCGGAGCCGGGCCCCTGGGGGCCTTCGGGTCCGCCCTGACCGCCCGGACCGCCGCCCTGGCCGGGACGGTCGCCGAAGCGGCCGCCCTGGGCGCGGCCCGGCTGCCGGTCGCTCCACTGACCGCCCCACGGGTTCCGGTCCCCGCCCGACCCGTCGCCCTGGCCGTCCTGACCGCCCTCGGGGCGGCGCGGCTGCCACGGGCGGTCGGGCGAGCCCTCCGGCGGCGGCGCGAACGGGTTCTCGTCCTTGGACGACTTGGACGACTTGGACGACTTGGACGGCTTGGAGGAATCGGAGGACTTGGGCGGTGTGTCCTGGGGCGGAGGAGGCGTGGGACAGCCTTCGCGCAACAGGGTCGAGCCGGCGGGCGGCAGCGGCAGGCGGAGGCTTCGGTCCGGCATCAGGTGTGCGTCTTCCCCTAGATCGATCGTGGCGCGGCTGCGGGCGAGCCCGTTGTCAAGTGAACGTCCCGCAAGCGGGCGGCGTTCCTTCGGTGGCGAATCCGCCACAGACGCTACCTTCCGGCCGCGCCCCCGTCCCGTGGGGGCCGCTCCATGTGCCGGTATCGTTGCTGACGGTCGACCGCTTCGTAGAGTTCCCCGTATCGGGAACCATGAAGCCTTTGTGCGACCCTACAAACGCACTCCCGAGAAAGGCCCTCGCTGTGGCCAAGCGGCTCGTCGTGCTGGTCTCCGGATCAGGCACGAATCTGCAGGCTCTGCTCGACGCCCTCGCGGCCGAGGGCGCGGAGGGTTACGGCGCCGAGATCGTGGCCGTCGGCGCCGACCGTGACTCCATCGCCGGGCTCGAGCGCGCCGAGCGCGCCGGGCTGCCCACCTTCGTCTGCCGGGTGAAGGACTTCGCCACCCGCGAGGAGTGGGATCGGGCGCTCGCCGAGGCCACGGCGGCGTACGAGCCGGACCTCGTGGTCTCGGCCGGGTTCATGAAGATCGTGGGCAAGGAGTTCCTCGCCCGGTTCGGCGGGCGGTTCGTGAACACGCACCCCGCCCTGCTCCCCAGTTTTCCCGGAGCCCATGGTGTGCGCGACGCGCTCGCGTACGGCGCCAAGGTCACCGGATGCACCGTCCACTTCGTCGACGACGGCGTCGACACCGGCCCGATCATCGCTCAGGGCGTGGTCGAGGTCCGGGACGAGGACGACGCGAGCGCTCTGCACGAGCGCATCAAGGAAGTCGAGCGCAGGCTGCTCGTCGATGTCGTGGGGCGTCTGGCCCGCAACGGCTATCGCATTGAGGGACGAAAGGTAGTTATCCAGTGACCGCCGAGAGCAACAAGCGGCCCATTCGCCGGGCGCTCGTCAGCGTCTACGACAAGACCGGTCTGGAAGACCTCGCGCGCGGGCTGCACGAGGCGGGCGTGGAGCTGGTGTCGACCGGCTCGACCGCTGCGAAGATCGCCGCCGCCGGGGTGCCCGTCACCAAGGTCGAGGAGCTCACGGGCTTCCCCGAGTGCCTCGACGGGCGCGTCAAGACGCTGCACCCGAAGATCCACGCGGGCATCCTCGCCGACCTGCGCCTGGAGGACCACCAGCGCCAGCTCGCCGAGCTCGGCGTGGAGCCCTTCCAGCTCGTCGTCGTGAACCTGTACCCCTTCAAGGAGACCGTCGCCTCGGGCGCCACTCCCGACGAGTGCGTCGAGCAGATCGACATCGGCGGCCCCTCGATGGTGCGCGCCGCCGCCAAGAACCACCCGTCGGTGGCCGTCGTCACCAGCCCCGCCCGGTACGCCGACGTCCTGTCGGCCGTGCGCGACGGCGGCTTCGACCTGACCGCCCGCAAGCGCCTCGCCGGCGAGGCCTTCCAGCACACGGCGGCGTACGACGTCGCGGTCGCGTCCTGGTTCGCCGACGGCTACGCGGCCGCCGACGAGAGCGGCCTCCCCGAGTTCCTCGGTGCGACGTACGGGCGCAAGAACGTCCTGCGCTACGGCGAGAACCCGCACCAGGCCGCCGCCCTCTACGTCGACGGCACCGGCGGTCTCGCGGAGGCCGAGCAGCTGCACGGCAAAGAGATGTCGTACAACAACTACACGGACACGGACGCCGCGCGCCGTGCCGCGTACGACCACGACGACCCGTGCGTCGCGATCATCAAGCACGCCAACCCGTGCGGCATCGCGGTCGCGTCGAGCGTCGCCGAGGCGCACCGCAAGGCGCACGCCTGTGACCCGATGTCCGCGTTCGGCGGCGTCATCGCCGTCAACCGGCCGGTGACGAAGGAGATGGCCGAGCAGGTCGCGGACATCTTCACCGAGGTCATCGTCGCGCCCGAGTACGAGGACGGCGCGCTCGAGGCCCTCACCAAGAAGAAGAACATCCGCGTGCTGCGCGCCCACCAGGGCCCGTCGGCGGTCGTCGAGACGAAGCAGATCGACGGCGGCGCGCTCCTCCAGGTCACCGACCGCGTCCAGGCCGACGGAGACAACCCGGCGAGCTGGACCCTCGCGACGGGCGACGCGCTGTCCCCGGGCGAGCTCGACGAGCTGGCGTTCGCCTGGAAGGCGTGCCGCGCGGTGAAGAGCAACGCGATCCTGCTGGCCAAGGACGGCGCCTCGGTCGGCGTCGGCATGGGCCAGGTCAACCGCGTCGACTCCTGCAAGCTGGCCGTGGAGCGGGCCGGCGAGGAGCGGGCGCGCGGTTCGTTCGCCGCGTCGGACGCGTTCTTCCCGTTCCCGGACGGGCCGCAGATCCTGATCGACGCCGGTGTGAAGGCGATCGTCCAGCCCGGTGGCTCCATCCGTGACGAGCAGGTCGTCGAGGCCGCGAAGAAGGCGGGCGTGACGATGTACTTCACCGGCACGCGCCACTTCTTCCACTAGGTCTCAGCGAGCGGCACACGACCGCGGGCCGTGCCTTCCCCCGTGAAGGCACGGCCCGCGGTCGTTCCCCGTGGCACTGCGGCTGTCAGGCTCCACAGGGCTGGAGGGACCAGATCGGGTCCCACGTCGCCCGGCCGGACTGGTAGGCCGTCGACGTCCAGCGGACGCTGCCGTCCTTGTTGTAGAACTTCGCGACGGTGCCGGGCGTCTGGTTGTTGATGAACGGGCCGTCACCGGTCCAGTTGTGGACGTTCCAGCGCTGGCACTTGTAGAAGTCGAAGTTCGTGCCGTTGACCGTCATGCACAGGTGGCCGTAGCCGCAGTTCAGGGCAGCCTCGGAGAACGTGCCGGTGGGGCTGACCTTGACGTTCAGCCCGTCGTAGCGGACCTCGGTGGGCGAGACCTGGCGGCCGCCGGCGTGACCGGCGAGCACCTTGTCGACGCGCTTCTGGAGGCTGGTCGCCTGGGCGTCGGACAGACCGGAGGCCACCGACTGGGCATGGAAGTCGGGCTGGGCGCTCGCCGTGGTCGCGGCGAGCGTCGAGCCGGCGAACAGGGCGGCCACGGCGCCGACCGTGGCCACTGCCTTGTTGATCCTCATGTTTCCCCCATGGATGGAGACTTCTGGACGGAGCTTCCCTCCACCGCTTCGGTGGAGTGGAATCACCGTCCCAGCGGCCGCCGCGCGCCGGTACCTCAGTTGTGCGAGGGTCACCGGTCGCCGTGCGCCGTGTACTCCTTGAGGTAGTGCTCGATCCGTGCCGCGAAGTCGCGGTACTTCTCGGGCACTCCCTCGGAGGTGTTCACGCGCTCGGCGGAGGTCACGTATCCGGTGGCGATCAGAACCCCGCGGTTTCCCGGGAGTTCGGCGGGCTCCTTGAGCCGGCGGGAGATCTCGCAGGTGTAGCGGCCGACCGCGCGGATCGACACGTCGGGCGGGAACGGGGGCTTGAGGTCCTTGATCAGCTTGGTGCGCCGGTCGGTGTCGATCCAGTACCAGAGGATGTCCGGCGTCCAGCGCGCGATGCCGTACTCGTTCTTGGCGGGGTCGGCGAGGTCCGGGTCGAAGTCGCTCTCCACCTTGAGCAGGGCGGCGATCATGGCGGGGGTGACGTTCTTGTCGTTGCAGCCGTGCGCCGCGTCGACGATCGATCTGCGGTACGCGACGGGGACGCCCTTGTCCGTGCGCAGTTCGGCGGATCCGTACGTCGCCGGGTCGTTGCCGCCGTCGTACAGGGTGAGGGCGGCGCCCGTGCCGAGGAGGGCCGCGGCGAGGGCGGTCACGACCGCGACCCGGGGGCGTACGCGGCGGGGGCGCAGGCGCGGGAGCCGGGGGGAGCGGCCCGTGCCGACGACGGATTCGACGCGGCGCAGGACGGTGCCCGAGTCGTGGGCGGCCCGTTCCTCGTGCGTGCGGGTGAGGCAGTCCGCGATGATCTCCCGCCAGCTGTCCGGGAGTTCGGGGGACAGGCGCAGCTCCTCGGTGCCGCGTGTGTAGCGCACGGCGGCGTCCCTGCGGGCGGACGGCATGCCGCCGGGCAGCGGATACGTCCCGGTCAGGACCAGGTGGGCGAGGACGCCGTACGCCCAGACGTCTGCGGTCGGCCGGATCTGCTGGCCGCGCTCGCCGATCTCGGCCCACAGGAGTTCGGGCGGGGTGTAGTCGGGGGTCGCGAAGGCGGGGGCGTACGCGTGGGTGCCTTCGAGCTCCGCCGCCATGTTGAAGTCGGCGAGGCGGGCCGAACCGTCCTTCATCAGCAGGACGTTGGCGGGCTTGAGGTCGCCGTGCACCCAGCCCGCCTGGTGCAGCTGGTGGAGGCCCTCGCAGATCTGGGCGAGCAGCGCGGGCCCGGAGGCCGGCGGCTCCGGCCGCGCGAGCAGGTCGGCGAGGGAGCCCTCCGCGCGTTCGAGTACGAGGACGGTCACGCCGTCGAGCGCGGGGCGGTCGGGGTCGTCGATCGTCACGGTGTCGTAGAGGCGGATGAGGCGCGGGCTGCGCAGCCGGCTGAGTAACTCCACTT
This sequence comes from Streptomyces sp. CB01635, assembly GCF_002803065.1. GTDB lineage: Bacteria > Actinomycetota > Actinomycetes > Streptomycetales > Streptomycetaceae > Streptomyces. The sequence goes on along the minus strand of NZ_NNBL01000006.1, from coordinate 122,036 downwards.
CTCGTTCGGCCAGTTCGCGCAAGTGGTTGAGCTGGCGGGGGGTGCGGGTGCCGGTCGGGAGGAACTTCAGGGCGGCCGTCTTCGGCAGGCGGTCGGTGCCGTCGGAGGCGGCGGCGTCAGCGTTGCGGAGGCTGGCCGCGTAGACGCTGCCGAAGGCGCCGGCGGCCAGTGGTTCGCGGACGACCCAGGGGCCGACGCGGTAGCCCGCCGGGACCTCGACGGTGTATGGCTGATCGGTCATGGATGTGCCCTGGTGGGCGGCGACGCGAGGGCGGCCAGGTCCTCCTCGCGTACGAGGTCGAAGCGGAGGGCGAGGGAGACCAGGGACTCCTTCTTGCCGTGCAGCCGCGGGCCCGTTTCGGCCTCGTCGGGTCCCGGCTTGAGGCGGAGCTTGACCGCGAGGTAGTCGATGTTCCACTGCACCGCCGCGCGGTTGGCCGACGGCCAGGTCGGGCGCAGGCGCTCCACCACCTGCTCGACGGTCGGCAGCGGCGCGTGCGGCTCCCCGCGCAGCCGCGGCTCGCACAGCGCGGCGAGCACCGCGAAGTACCGCTTCGTACGGTCGACGGAGAAGGCGGGCCGGGTGGTCAGGCCCGCGAGCCGCGTCCGGGTCTGGAGGTAGTCGTGGCGCGGTGCCCACACCTCGAAGGGGAGCAGCTCGCCCGCGGCGGGCAGCACCACGCGGGAGAACTCGAACGGCACGGGGGCGTCCAGGCGGCCCGGCCCGATCTTGATGTGCTCGCCCGCCCCTTCGGGGTTCTCCACTACGTACGTCTGCCGGGAGCTGAGGTTGCCGAGTATCCAGAAGGCGCCGTGCGCGGTGATCTCACCGGCCGCGCGGGAGACGCCCTCGTGGTCGATCGCCAGGTCGTTGTCGGCCGACCTGCCGAAGGTGAGTCTCTCCCCGGGCGCGAGTCTGAACTGCGCGTGGCTGCAGGGTGGTTCGGTCAGTGGCGGCACGACGACGATGCTGTACAAAAGCCAGTCCTCTCCCAGCCGGACAACCCAACAGCCTAGGGGGACGGCGAAGGGCCGCGCTCCCCTTGTGACGGGAGAGAGCGGCCCTTACGGGTGAAGGGTGGAAACCCCTGGTTCGCCGCGAGCGCGATCAGTAGCGCGGGCGGTTGAACCAGGTGGTCGCGGCGCTGTTCACCATGGAGCCGAGGATGATGCCGGCGATGGCGAGCGAGATGAGTCCGCCGAAGGTCGCCGAACCGCCGCCGCCGTTGATGGTGTTCACGAGGCCACCGATGATCATCAGTGACGCGTAGACGATCGTCGTGATGCGGATGCCGCTTCCGCCGTTCTTGAACTTCACGCCCAGGAAGATCGACAGGGCGCCGAGGGCCACCATGAGGGCCGCGATGAGGAAGCCGAGGCCGGCGAGCGTGTCCGTGGCGTCACCGGAGCCGACGCCGTTGGACACGTCCTGGGCCGCGCCGATGGCGACGCCCGCGATGATGCCGAACAGGAGCTGGAAGCCGGCGAGGATGAAGAGGAGCACACGCGCGGTCTTCATCAGGCCGGGCATCTCGATCGGCATCTGGTTGCCGCCGGGGAAGCCGGGGTACGCGGGCTGGCCCTGCGGGTAGCCGTAGCCGGGCTGCTGCGGGGGCGGACCCTGCGGGTAGCCGTAGCCGGGCTGGCCCTGGGGCGCCTGGGGTGCCTGCGGCGGGTAGCCGGGCTGCTGGCCGGGCTGACCCTGCGGCGGACCGTAGGGGTTGTTCGGGTCGCCGAAACTCATGGCTTTTTCCTCCGTTGCCTTAGTGCGGGGACAACGCGCGGCACCAAGTGGAGGAAAGGTCTACAGAGCGGTCGTCCCCCCGGTACTGCCCGCGGCACTGTTGCCGCTCATGGTTCTTTAGGTGCGGCTTATTTGTCCAGCCGCATTCCGTATGCGTTGTGGAAGTGCAACAACGGTGATCAAGCTGGGACGCCCGGATTGGAACCGGGGCGGTCCCATCCGCGAAGATGGGGGGCATGACCGCCCAGATTCTCGATGGCAAGGCCACCGCAGCCACGATCAAGTCCGATCTGTCCGCCCGCGTGGCGGCCCTGAGGGAGAAGGGCGTCACGCCCGGCCTCGGCACCGTCCTGGTCGGTGAGGACCCGGGCAGCCAGAAGTACGTCGCGGGCAAGCACCGCGACTGCGCCCAGGTCGGCATCGCCTCCATCCAGCGCCACCTGCCGGCCACCGCCACACAGGAGGAGATCGAGGCGGTCGTCCGCGAGCTCAACGAGGACCCCGCCTGCACCGGCTACATCGTCCAGCTCCCGCTGCCCAAGGGCATCGACGAGAACCGCATCCTGGAGCTGATGGACCCGGCCAAGGACGCGGACGGCCTGCACCCGATGAACCTCGGCCGCCTCGTCCTGAACGAGCCGGCGCCGCTGCCCTGCACCCCCTTCGGCATCATCACGCTGCTGCGCGAGCACGGCGTGGAGATCAACGGCGCGGAGGTCGTGGTCGTCGGCCGCGGCGTCACCATCGGCCGCCCGATGCCGCTGCTGCTCACCCGCAAGTCCGAGAACGCGACGGTCACCCAGTGCCACACCGGCACCCGTGACCTGGCCGCCCACCTCAAGCGCGCCGACATCGTCGTGGCCGCCGCGGGGGTCCCGCACCTGATCAAGCCCGAGGACATCAAGCCGGGCGCCGCCGTGCTCGACGTCGGCGTCTCGCGTGACGAGAACGGCAAGATCGTCGGCGATGTGCACCCGGGCGTCACCGAGGTCGCCGGGTGGATCTCCCCGAACCCGGGCGGCGTCGGCCCCATGACCCGTGCCCAGCTCCTCGTGAACGTCGTCGAGGCCGCCGAACGGAACGCGAACGGTGTCGGCTGACGCCGGCACCGGCACCCCGGAAGGCGCCGAGGGTGCGGTGTCGGCCCCGGGCGCCGATGGGAAGCCGCGACGGGCCTCGCGCCGGTTCCCGCTCTTCACCAGGGACACCGCGCGCCCCGAGGGCGGCGGCCGCGCGGCGCCGGGTGACGCCCCGGCCCCGGCGCGCCAGTGGCCGATCCTCGCGGTGATCTCGCTGGTGGGCGTCGGACTGCTGCTCACCGCGTTCGACGTGTTCCGCGTCGGGACGCTGCTGATCGGCGTCGCCCTGATCGGCGGTGCGGTGCTGCGCTGGACGCTCCCGTCCGTGGGCATGCTCGCGGTGCGCTCCCGTTTCACCGACATGGTGACGTACGGGTTCCTGGGCGTCGTCATCGTGCTGCTCGCGCTGATGGTGCAGCCGTCGCCCTGGCTGGTCATCCCGTTCCTGAACGACACGCTGCACTTCACGATCAGCTGACGCCCGCAGCGCGCGCACAAAGGCGGCGCCCGTCCTCTCCCCCGAGGGAGGACGGGCGCCGCCGTTCTTTGGGGCCGGAGTCCTTCCGAGGAGATCTCCCTGCCGTGGTCATCAGAGTCATGGACGCGTCAGGTGGGCTTCAAGGTTGAGCGCGCCGCTGTGGCACGGAAGTGACCATTCCGCCACGGTGTGCGAGGACGGCAACGATCGGTCTGCCGGGCGCTTCCCGTAATGCGCCATTCCTCCTGTGTCGAAGTGTGTTGATGTATCGACAAGTTCGCGGATTTACCGTCAGCTGCCTCAACAGCGGGGCTAACGTGGGCAATCGGGACGGTCCGGGGCGACCCAGGCGCTGAGCTGGGGCGTTCGGGGTTCCGCGAGGGGGCGGGGGACCCCGGTGGGACACTGGACCGCGGGCCTCCGGTCGTGCAACGGTGCACGCCGGTGGGTCGAACGCCGTCGAATGCCCCCGTGCGCCCCCGCCCCCGGAACTGACATCCTGGCTTCGCGCATCCCACTGGGTAGCCAGAGTGGGCCGGTGAAGCCAACGCCGGCCGAGGGCGGCGCGAGGGGTGCGGCGCGGCGCGGGGGATCAGGGCACGTACGGGGGGAATAGGGGGAAGCAATGCCTCGTTGGAGGGCGCTACCGGATGAACTCGACCCGCAGGTCAGGGAGTTCGCAAGCCAGCTCCGCAGGCTCGTCGACCGCAGCGGTCTGAGCATCGCCGCGGTCGCGGACCGCACCGGGTACAGCAAGACGTCCTGGGAGCGGTATCTGAACGGCCGGCTGCTCGCGCCCAAGCGCGCGATCGTGACCCTGGCCGAGGTGACGGGCACCAACCCGGTCCATCTGACCACCATGTGGGAGCTCGCGGAGCGCGCCTGGAGCCGCTCCGAGATGCGTCACGACATGACGATGGAGGCGATACGGATCTCCCAGGCGCGCGCAGCGCTCGGGGAGTTCGGGCCGACGGCCACGAAGGACGGCAAGAACGGCAGCGGGGGCGCGGGCGGCGGCAGCAGGACGACGGCCAGGCCGTCCGGCGGCGGCGCGACCGGCGTCGCGCCGACCGTGCCGCCGCAGGGGCAGGCTCCCCTGGCGGACTCGGTGCCGTACGGGAGCGAGAGGGAGCACGGGTTCCGTCCGGGGGAGCGCGCCGGGGAAGGCGTTCCGTACGCGAGCGGGCCGGGGGCCTACGCGGGCGGCGGCGGTGGCGGACCAGCCGGGCAGCCGGGGACGGGCGGCGGTTCGCCGGACAGGCAGCGGCGCAAGCGCCGGCTGACGATGTTCCTCGCGGGCGTCGTGGGCGCGCTCGTCGTCATCGCCGCGGCCGTGTACCTCACGGACGCGGGCAAGGGCGGCAAGGACGACGACGCGAAGCCGGAGGCGACGCCGACCAGCAGCGCCCCCGAACTGCCCGCGGGAGTTGAGTGCAGCGGCAAGGACTGCACCGGCAAGGACCCCGAGGCGATGGGCTGCGGAGGCGAGTTCGCGCGGACCACGGACTCCGTGCTCGTCGGCCAGGCCAAGATCGAGGTCCGCTACAGCAAGACGTGCGGGGCCGCGTGGGCGCGTATCACGCAGGCGGCGCCGGGCGACGAGGTCCGGATCCAGCAGGCCGGCACCACCGGAGTGCAGAAGGGCACGGTCAACGCGGACTTCGACGCGTACACCCCGATGGTGGCCGTCACGAAGGCGAGCGAGGCGAAGGCCTGCGCGACGCTGAAGGCGGGCCGGCAGGGCTGCACGCAGTAGGGACGGGCGCAGCGCGGGACCGTGGCGGAGGTGCCGCGGAATTCATTGCGAGACGGGGGCATGCCTGCCCCGGACCGGGGCAGGCGGAGCAGTACCCCCACGGGAGTCGTCACCAAGTGGCACCCCCCACAGGCGGCCGTCTGCCCACCTCTCCCGAGCAGGCGGCCGCCTGCCGTTGCGTCACCTCTCGCTCCGCGTCACCTGTTCCGGTCGAGGGGAGCGGGTGTTCTGTGGGGCGGGCCACATGCACCCGGAGGTGCGGGGGGTCCGGGGCGCGATAGCCTGACGGGCGGATCTCTTGATGCCGAGAGATCGATCAAAAAAAGCCCTGCTGTCATACGGAGAACGCCATGACCCGCACTCCCGTGAACGTCACCGTCACCGGCGCAGCCGGCCAGATCGGCTACGCACTGCTCTTCCGCATCGCCTCCGGCCAGCTGCTCGGCGCGGACGTGCCGGTCAACCTGCGCCTCCTGGAGATCACCCCGGCGCTCAAGGCCGCCGAGGGCACCGCCATGGAGCTCGACGACTGCGCCTTCCCGCTGCTGCAGAACATCGAGATCTCGGACGACCCGAACGTCGCGTTCGACGGCGCCAACGTCGCCCTCCTCGTCGGCGCCCGCCCCCGCACCAAGGGCATGGAGCGCGGCGACCTGCTCTCCGCCAACGGCGGCATCTTCAAGCCGCAGGGCAAGGCGATCAACGACAACGCCGCGGACGACATCAAGGTCCTCGTCGTCGGCAACCCGGCCAACACGAACGCGCTCATCGCGCAGGCCGCCGCCCCGGACGTACCGGCCGAGCGCTTCACGGCCATGACGCGCCTGGACCACAACCGCGCGCTCACGCAGCTCGCGAAGAAGACCGGCACGACGGTCGCGGACATCAAGCGCCTCACCATCTGGGGCAACCACTCCGCCACCCAGTACCCGGACATCTTCCAGGCGTCCGTCGCGGGCAAGCCGGCCATCGAGGCCATCGGCGGCGACGAGCAGTGGCTGGCCGAGGCCTTCATCCCGACCGTCGCCAAGCGCGGCGCCGCGATCATCGAGGCCCGTGGCGCGTCCTCGGCCGCCTCGGCCGCGAACGCCGCGATCGACCACGTCCACACGTGGGTGAACGGCACCGCCGAGGGCGACTGGACCTCCATGGGTATCCCGTCGGACGGCTCCTACGGCGTCCCGGAGGGTCTGATCTCCTCCTTCCCCGTCACCACCAAGGACGGCAAGTACGAGATCGTCCAGGGCCTGGACATCAACGAGTTCTCCCGCGCCCGCATCGACGCGTCGGTGAAGGAGCTCGAGGAGGAGCGCGCCGCGGTCCGCGAGCTCGGCCTCATCTGATCCACGCGTCCCGCAGGTACCCCTGGTCACCTGCACGCGGCTTCACCCGCGCCCCCGTCCGTCCGGTCGATCCGGACAGGCGGGGGCGCGGTGTTTGTGCGCGGCTTGCCTGTACAGGGCATGTTTGCATGGGGCATGTACCCCGAGTAGCGACGCCAGTGGCGACATTTCGGACTTACTCGCCATGTATGCCGTGACACGGACCACTTTCAGCCACGGGTTGTGCATGCTTTCCGATCCCAGGGGCAGGGGGTTCCGACGTCGCAGGCTCCCCGTGAAAAGGGAGTTCCGCGATGTTCAGGGGGACTGTTCGGGAACGGAAGGCAAAACGGGACGTGTCTGAAAACCAGAGCATTTTTGTGGACGGAGAGTGGCGCAGTGCCGCCTCCGGGGCCACGCGCGAGATTCTCGACCCGGCGGATGCCCAGCCGTTCGCACTGATCGCCGAGGGCGGCACGCAGGACGCGGACGCCGCGGTGGCCGCCGCGCGCCGCGCCTTCGACGAGGGAACCTGGCCGGCGACGCCCGTCGCCGAGCGCGCCGCGCTGCTGCGCCGCGTCGCCGATCTCCTCGTACGCGACCGGGAGAAGATCGGTCTGCTCGAGAGCCGCGACGCGGGCAAGACCGTCGAGGAGGGGCGCGTCGACGTCGACTGTGTCGCCGACGCCTTCCGGTACTTCGCCGATCTGGTCGTCGGAGAGGGCGGCGGGCGCGTCGTCGACGCAGGGTCCGACGAGATCCACAGCGTCGTCGTGCACGAGCCCGTCGGCGTCTGCTCCCTGATCACCCCGTGGAACTACCCGCTCCTCCAGGCCAGCTGGAAGGTCGCCCCGGCCCTCGCCGCCGGAAACACCTTCGTCATCAAGCCGAGTGAGATCACGCCGCTGACGACTGTGGTCCTCATCGAGCTCCTGGCGGAGGCCGGCCTTCCCGCGGGCGTCGCGAACATCGTGACCGGGCCGGGCCACACCGTGGGCGCCCGGCTCGCCGAGCACCCGGACGTCGACCTCGTCTCCTTCACCGGCGGCCTGATCAGCGGCACGAAGGTCGCGCAGGCCGCGGCCGCCGACGTGAAGAAGATCGCCCTCGAACTGGGCGGCAAGAACCCGAACGTCGTCTTCGCCGACTCCTGCGAGACCGACGAAGGCTTCGACACCGCCGTCGACCAGGCGCTGAACGCCGCCTTCATCCACAGCGGCCAGGTCTGCTCCGCCGGTGCCAGGCTCATCGTCGAGGAGTCCGTGCGCGAGCGCTTCGTCGCCGAACTCGCCCGCCGCGCCGAGAAGATCAGGCTCGGCCGCGGCACCGAGGACGGTGTCGAGTGCGGCCCCCTCGTCTCCGCGCAGCAGCGCAACAAGACCGAGTCGTACGTGGCGTCGGCCCTCGCCGAGGGCGCCGTCCTGCGCAGCGGCGGCAAGCGGCCCGAGCCCAGTGAGGTACGGCCCGCCGACGGGTACTTCTACGAGCCCACCGTCCTCGACCAGTGCCACCGCGAGATGCGCGTCGTCCGCGAGGAGGTCTTCGGACCCGTCCTGACGGTCGAGACGTTCCGCACCGAGGACGAGGCCGTCGCGCTCGCCAACGACACCGAGTACGGGCTCGCGGGCGCCGTCTGGACCGCCGACGCGGGGCGCGCGCGGCGTGTCGCCGGACGCCTTCGCCACGGCACGATCTGGATCAACGACTTCCACCCCTACCTCCCGCAGGCGGAGTGGGGCGGCTTCGGCAAGAGCGGGATCGGCCGTGAGCTGGGCCCGGCCGGGCTCGCCGAGTACCGCGAGACCAAGCACGTCTACCAGAACCTGGCGCCGAAGCCCGTGCGCTGGTTCGCGGGCTGACCACCCACCCCTCGCACCGGGCTGACCACCCGTTTCTTCCGCGCTGGGCCGACCAACCGCACTTCGCACCGCCCATTACGCGCAGAACCTTGGAGTTGACGTATGCCTGAGAAGTCCGTGAACACGTACGACTACGTCGTCGTCGGCGGCGGCACCGCCGGATCCGTCATTGCGTCCCGGCTGACCCAGAACCCCGACGTCACCGTCGCCGTCATCGAGGGCGGACCGAGCGACATCGACCGCGACGACGTCCTGACCCTGCGCCGCTGGCTCGGCCTCCTCGGCGGCGATCTCGACTACGGCTACACCACCACCGAGCAGCCGCGCGGCAACTCGCACATCCTGCACAGCCGCGCCAAGGTGCTCGGCGGCTGCTCGTCGCACAACACGCTCATCTCGTTCAAGCCGCTGCCCGGCGACTGGGACGAGTGGGCGGCGGCGGGAGCCGAGGGCTGGGACCACAAGGCGATGGACCCGTACTTCGGCAAGCTGCGCAACAACATCGTGGCGGTCGACGAGAAGGACCGGAACGCGATCGCCCGCGACTTCGTCGACGCCGCGCAGACCGCCACGGGCGTGCCGCGCGTGGACGGCTTCAACAAGGCGCCGTTCAAGGACGGCGTCGGCTTCTTCGACCTCGCGTACCACCCGGAGAACAACAAGCGCTCCAGCGCCTCCGTCGCCTATCTGCACCCGCACATGGAGGCCGGCGACCGGCCCAACCTGACGCTCCTGCTTGAGACGTGGGCGTACCGGCTGGAGATGGACGGCACGCGGGCGCGCGGTGTCCACGTACGGACGAAGGACGGCGAGGAGCTGCTCGTCGAGGCGCGGCACGAGGTCGTCGTGTGCGCCGGCGCGGTCGACACGCCCCGGCTGCTCATGCACTCCGGCATCGGGCCGAAGGCCGACCTGGAGAAGCTCGGGATTCCGGTCCTGCACGACCTGCCGGGCGTCGGCGAGAACCTGCTCGACCACCCCGAGTCCGTGATCGTGTGGGAGACGGACGGGCCGATCCCCGACAACTCCGCCATGGACAGCGACGCGGGCCTCTTCGTGCAGCGTGATCCGGAGGCGAGCGGGCCGGACCTGATGTTCCACTTCTACCAGATCCCGTTCACCGACAACCCGGAGCGCCTCGGCTACGTCAGGCCGGAGCACGGGGTCTCGATGACGCCGAACATCCCCAAGCCGCGCAGCCGCGGCCGCCTCTACCTGACCAGCGCGGACCCGGCCGAGAAGCCCGCCCTCGACTTCCGGTACTTCACGGACGAGGAGGACTACGACGGCCGGACGCTGGTCGACGGAATCAGGATCGCGCGTGAGATCGCGAAGACCGAGCCGCTCGCCGGCTGGCTCAAGCGCGAGGTGTGCCCCGGGCCCGACGTCGTGGGCGACGAGGAGCTCGGCGAGTACGCGCGCAAGGTCGCGCACACCGTCTACCACCCCGCCGGGACCTGTCGCATGGGTGCCAGGAATGATGAACTCGCCGTTGTGGACCCGGAGTTGAGGATCCGGGGCCTGGAAGCGATCCGCATTGCCGACGCGTCAGTCTTCCCGACGATGCCGGCGGTGAACCCGATGATCGGGGTGCTCATGGTCGGGGAGAAGTGTGCCGAGCTGCTGGGTGGTGATGCGTGATGAGTACGAACACGATGCCGAACGCTGAGGCGACGGACGCGCAGGCGGGTTCGCCGGTGTTCTCCGTGAACAACCTGTGGAAGGTCTTCGGGCCGAAGGCCGACCGGGTGCCGGGTGACGCGGAGCTGGCCGGCCTGAGCGCCGCCGAGCTGCGCGCCCGCACCGGGTGCACCGCCGCCGTGCGCGACGTCAGCTTCGATGTGCGCAAGGGCGAGGTCTTCGTCGTCATGGGCCTCTCCGGCTCCGGCAAGTCCACCCTCGTACGCTGCCTGACCCGGCTCATCGAGCCGACCTCCGGCGGCATATCCATCGACGGCGAGGACGTCCTCGGCATGGACAAGGGGCGCCTGCGCGAACTGCGCCGGCACCGCGCCGCCATGGTCTTCCAGCACTTCGGGCTCCTTCCGCACCGCACCGTGCTCGACAACGTCGCGTACGGCCTGGAGATCCAGGGCGTGGGCCGCGCCGAGCGGCGCGCCAGGGCGGCGGAGGTCGTCGCGAAGGTCGGCCTCGACGGCCTTGAGCAGCGGCGGCCCGGGCAGCTGTCCGGCGGTCAGCAGCAGCGTGTCGGGCTCGCGCGCGCCCTCGCGGTCGATCCCGAAGTGCTGCTGTTCGACGAGCCGTTCAGCGCCCTCGACCCGCTGATCCGCCGTGACATGCAGGAGGAGGTCATCCGGCTCCACCGCGAGGAGGGCCGGACCATGGTCTTCATCACGCACGACCTCAACGAGGCGCTGCGGCTCGGCGACCGGATCGCGCTGATGCGCGACGGCCGGATCGTGCAGCTGGGCACGCCCGAGGAGATCGTGGGCTCGCCCGCCGACGACTACGTACGCGAGTTCGTGCGGGACGTGCCGCGCGAGCAGGTCATGACCGTGCGCCGCGCGATGCGGCCCGCCGACGCCGACGAGCAGGATCGCGGCCCCGCCATCGCGCCCGGCGCGACCGTGTCGGAGGCGATCGAGGCGGTCGCCAGGACCGGGTTCGCGGTGCGGGTCATGGACGAGGGGCGGTGCCTGGGGGTCGTGGACCATGCGCGGCTGCTGGGTGTGGTGGCGGGGACGGAGACGGGGGCCTCCGGAGACGGGGGTGTGGCCGGGTCCGACTCGGGCGGCGGCGCCGGTTCCGGTGCGGCCGTGGCCGACGCGCCCGGTTCCGGTGCGGCCGTGGCCGACGCGCCCGCGCCCGTCACGCCGCCGGGCGAGGAGGTCGCCTGATGGCTGCCGCCAGTACCGCCACCGCCCCCGCGGCGGACACCCCGCGCTTCGGCGCGCTTCTGCGCAACCGCGCCCTCGGCAAGCTCCTGCTGCTCGCCGTCGTCGCGGCCGTCCTCGTACCGATCGTGAACGCCAAGTGGGCGAGCGGCAGTTGGCCGCACGCGCTCACCGTCGACCTGACCGAACCACTGGGCAAGACCAGTGACTGGATCATCGACAACCGGGACAGCCACCCGCTGTTCCTCTACTTCTTCGGCCACATCAGCAACGCCGTCGTCCTGAGCGTGCGCGGCGCGTACCTGGTGCTCCTCGCGGCGGGCTGGGCCGGCGTCACCGCCGCGGCCGGGCTCATCGCCTGGCGCGTCGCGGGCCTGAAGCTCGCGGCGGCCGCCGTCGCCGCGCTCCTCGTGTGCGGCTCGTTCGGCATGTGGGTGCCGACCATGCAGACCCTCGCGCTGATGATCGTCGCGGTTCTCGCCTCGGTCGTGCTCGGCGTGGTCCTCGGACTCGCGGCCGGACTCTCCGACCGCACGTACCGTGCGCTGCGGCCCGTCCTCGACACGATGCAGGTCTTTCCCGCGTACGCGTATCTGCTGCCGGTCGTTCTCGTGTTCGGCATCGGCGTGCCCGCGGCCGTCCTCGCGACCGTCGTCTACGCCGCCCCGCCGATGGCCCGTCTGACGGCGCTCGGCCTGCGCGGCGCCGACGGCGGCGTGATGGAGGCCGTCGCCTCGCTCGGCGCCACCGCGCGGCAGCGGCTCCTGACGGCCCGGATCCCGCTCGCCCGCAAGCAACTCCTCCTCGGGCTCAACCAGACGATCATGATGGCGCTCTCGATGGCCGTCATCGCGTCGGTGATCGGCGCGGGCGGCCTCGGCGACCGCGTGTACCAGGCACTGGCCTCCGTGGACGTCGGCGCGGCCCTCGCGGCCGGCATCCCGATCGTGCTGCTCGCCGTGATCCTGGACCGTACGACGGCCGCGGCGGGAACGCGCCTCGGCGCCGCCGAACCCGACGGCCGCCGCCTGCACGGCCCGTACGGCTGGGTGGTCGCCGCCGTTCTCACGGTGGTCGTCGCCCTCGTGGCCCGCCTCGCGGACCGGATCGACTGGCCCGACACCTGGACCGTGAACATCGCGGACCCGGTCAACAACACCGTCGACTGGATGACCGACCACCTCTACTCCGGTGTCCCCTACATCGGCGGAACCGCCGACTGGGCCGGGCACTTCACCACCTGGGTTCTCGACCCGATCCGCGACGGGCTGCAGTGGCTGCCCTGGTGGTCCGTGCTCCTCATCGTCGCCGCGCTGGCCTGGCTGATCGGCACCTGGCGCACCGCCGTGACGGCCGTGCTCGCCATGGCCGCCATCGGTGTCCTCGGTGTGTGGAAGCCGTCCCTCGACACGCTGTCGCAGGTGCTCGCGGCCGTCGCCGTGACGCTCGTCGTCGGCTTCGCGGTCGGGATCGCGGCCGCGCGCAGCGAGCGACTCGAACGCGTGCTCAGGCCCGTGCTCGACGTCTTCCAGACGATGCCGCAGTTCGTGTATCTGATCCCGGTGGTCGCGCTGTTCGGCGTCGGCCGCGCCCCCGCGGTCGCCGCCGCCGTCGTCTACGCGCTGCCGGCCGTGGTCCGCATCACGACGCAGGGGCTGCGCCACGTCGACGGGGCCGCCATGGAGTCGGCCCGGTCGATGGGCGCGACGAGCGGGCAGCAACTGCGCCAGGTCCAGCTGCCGCTGGCCCGGTCGGCGCTGCTCCTGGCCGTGAACCAGGGTGTCGTCCTCGTCCTCGCCGTCGTGATCATCGGCGGTCTGGTGGGCGGTGGCGCGCTCGGCTACGACGTCGTGTTCGGCCTCGCCCAGGGCGACCTGGCGACCGGGCTCGTCGGCGGCGCGGCGATCGTGTGTCTCGGCCTCATGCTCGACCGGGTCACCCAGCCGACCGAACGCCGCGCGAAGAAGGGAGCGTGATCGCGATGCGAACACTTCGATCTTTCCGCCCGGTGCGGGCACGCAGGATGACCATGGGGCTCGCGGCCGCGGGCACCCTCCTGGTGGCGACCGGTTGCGGCGCCGCCGACATGACCAAGCAGTCCTCCCCGTACGCCAACGCCCAGGGCGCCAAGACGGTGACCCTGTCGGTCCAGTCCTGGGTCGGCGCGCAGGCCAATATCGCGGTGGCCCAGTATCTGCTAGAGCACGAGCTCGGCTACCGCGTCGACACCGTCCAGGTCGACGAGGTCCCCGCGTGGGACGCGCTCAGCCAGGGCCGCGTCGACGCGATCATGGAGGACTGGGGCCACCCCGACCAGGAGCAGCGGTACGTCAAGGACAAGAAGACGATCGTGAACGGCGGCGACCTCGGCGTCACCGGACACATCGGCTGGTTCGTCCCCACGTACTTCGCCAAGCAGCACCCGGACGTCACCGACTGGAAGAACCTCAACAAGTACGCGTCCCAGCTGCGCACCGCCGAGAGCGGCGGCAAGGGCCAGCTCCTCGACGGCTCCCCGTCGTACGTCACCAACGACAAGGCGCTGGTCAACAACCTGAAGCTGAAGTACCAGGTCGTGTTCTCCGGTTCCGAGGCGGCTCAGATCACCCAGATCAAGCAGTTCGCCAAGGCCAAGAAGCCGTTCCTGACGTACTGGTACCAGCCGCAGTGGCTGTTCAAGAAGGTGCCGATGACGGAGGTGAAGCTGCCCGCGTACAAGGAGGGCTGTGACGCCGACCCGAAGAAGGTGGCCTGCGCCTATCCGAAGACGCCGCTGCAGAAGTACCTCAACGCGGACTTCTCGAAGACCGGCGGCAAGGCGGCGGCCTTCCTGAAGAACTTCAAGTGGACGACCGAGGACCAGAACGAGGTCTCTCTGCTCATCGCCGATCAGAAGCTGTCGCCGGACGAGGCGGCGAAGAAGTGGATCGACGAGCACGAGTCGACTTGGCGGTCCTGGCTGCCGAAGTAGCCGTAGGGCTCCTTCCCGCGCGCGTGCCGGGTGCCTTTCCTGACGGGGGCACCCGGTACGTCTGTGTGCGGGCTTATGCGGGTGGAGGCGTGGGGGCACGTCACCACTGCGGTCCGCCGGGCACGATCCGGCGGCTCACCATGAGCCGGTTCCAGCTGTTGATGACGGTGATCACGCCGAGGAGATGGGCGAGCTCGTCCTCGCCGAAGTGCTTGGCCGCCGCCTCGTACGTCGCGTCCGGCACGAACCCGTCGGTGAGGACGGTGACGGCCTCGGTCAGCGCGAGCGCCGCCTGCTCGCGCTCGGTGAAGTGCTCGGGGGCCTCCGCCCAGGCATTGAGCAGCGCGATCCTTCCCCAAGCTGCCGACTTCGCTCGAGCAGGGGATACCCCCACCGCACTCTCGCCGTTCTTCTCGACGGCGAGGTCCACGTGCATGTCCAGGCAGAACGCGCACTCGTTGATCTGCGAGGCCCGAATCATCACCAGCTCGGCGAGAACCGGGTCGCCGAGCCCCTTCTTCGCGGCGGCGCCGAGCGCGATCATCGCGTCGCGCACACCCATGTCCAAGTGCGTCGTACGGGCTGTCACTTGAAGTCGCCCGCGGTGTAGTGCCCGGGCACCATCCGCGTCGACACACCGAACCGGTTCCATGCGTTGATCACCGTGATCGCGGCGATCAGCTGCGTCAGCTCCTTCTCGTCGTACAGCTTCGCCGCCTTCTCGTACGTCTCGTCCGGCACGAACCCGTCGGTGAGCACGGTGATCGCCTCGGTCAGCTCGATCGCCGCGATCTCCCTGGGCGTGTAGAAGTGCTGCGACTCCTCCCACGCGGCCAGCTGGATGATCCGCTCGACGCTCTCGCCCGCGGCGAGCGCGTCCTTGGAGTGCATGTCGAGGCAGAACGCGCAGTGGTTGATCTGCGAAGCGCGGATCTTGACCAGCTCCAGCGTCACCGGGTCGACGCCCTTACGGGCCTCCGCGTCGAGCCGGATCATGGCCTTGTAGACCTCCGGAGCGTGCTTGGCCCAGGCCAGCCGGGGCGCGTGCTCGTGGACGTACTCCTTGGTGGTCCGGCCGGCGTCGGTGGTCGGGCGGGTGCTGTCGGTGGTGTTCTCGTTCGTCGTCATGACATTGACCCTACGAGCGGAGTAGCCCACGGGTATGGTCCATTTCCATGGTGGAAACCTGGGCCACTTCGCCCTCCGGTCAAGCGCTCGGTATCGATCTGCACGTCGAGCCGACCGGCGCCGGCCTGCGCAAAGGCCTGACCGACGCGCTCCGTGACGCCGTACGCGGCGGCCGCCTCGCCCCCGGTGTCCGCCTCCCATCGTCCCGCACGCTCGCAGCCGATCTGGGCATCGCCCGCAACACGGTCGCCGACGCCTACGCCGACCTCGTCGCCGAGGGCTGGCTCACCGCGCGCCAGGGCTCGGGGACGCGCGTCGCGGAGAGGCCGGTGGAGGCGCCCCGGCCGGCCCCGACCCGCGGCCGACGCGCTCCTGCCGGACTCCGCCACGACCTGCACCCCGGCACCCCCGACCTCTCCTCGTTCCCGCGCGCCGAATGGCTCAAGGCATCGCGCCGCTCCCTCAACGCCGCCCCGAACGATGCCCTCGGTTACGGCGATGCCCGCGGCCGCATCGAACTGCGCACCGCCCTCGCCGGCTACCTCGCCCGCGCCCGCGGCGTCCACGCCGACCCGGACCGCATCGTGATCTGCTCCGGCTTCGTCCACGGTCTGATGCTGCTCGGCGAGGTGCTGCGCAACAGGGGCGTGCGCGATGTTGCCGTGGAGACATACGGGCTCGACATCCACTGGGACGTCCTGAC
This sequence comes from Streptomyces sp. CB01635, assembly GCF_002803065.1. Classification (GTDB taxonomy): domain Bacteria; phylum Actinomycetota; class Actinomycetes; order Streptomycetales; family Streptomycetaceae; genus Streptomyces. The sequence continues at coordinate 106,141 of NZ_NNBL01000006.1, read as the reverse complement.
GCGGTCAGGCCTGCGCACCCACCCCCTTCCCCTCGATCAACTCGGCACCTGCACCGATGAGTTGGCGACCGGCGAACCGGACGTGGACGCCGCCCTCCTGACCCCCGCCCATCAGTTCCCGGTGGGCGGGGCCCTGCACCCCGACCGCCGGACAGCCGTCGTCGACTGGGCCCGCCGCACCGGCGGACTGATCCTGGAGGACGACTACGACGGCGAGTTCCGCTACGACCGCCAGCCCGTCGGCGCCCTCCAGGGCCTCGACCCCGACCGCGTCGTCTACTTCGGCACGGCCAGCAAATCCCTCGCACCCGGCCTCCGCCTCGGCTGGCTGGTGCTGCCGCCCTCCGTCATCGGGGAGGTGATCGAGGCGAAGGGCGTCGCCGACTGGTCATGCGGCGTCCTCGACCAGCTGACCCTCGCGGAGTTCATCGACTCAGGCGCCTACGACCGCCACGTCCGCGGCGCCCGCCTGCGTTACCGCCGCCGCCGCGATCAGCTCGTCACCGCCCTCGCCGAACGCGCCCCCGACGTCCGCGCCACCGGAATCGCCGCCGGCCTGCACGCCGTCCTCCGACTCCCGCCCGGCACCGAACAGTCCGTGGTCCGCGCCGCCGCCTGGCAGCGCCTCGGAGTCGCCGGCCTCTCCAGCTTCCGCCACGAAGCGGCCCCCGCCGAACCACCCCTGGACGCCCTGGTAGTCGGCTACGGAACCCCACCGGACCACGCCTGGACCAGCGCACTTGAGGCGTTGTGCCGGGTGCTGCCTTAGGGGGCGGGCATCGGGCGGTCGACGTCGCGGCTTGCGCGGCCCGCGGTCGGGCCGGGCGGCCATGGGCGGTCGGGGACGGTCAGCTCACGGTCGGGTCGGTTCGGGGTCAGCTCCGGGTCGGGTGGGGTCGGGTCAGAGCGGGTTCGGGTCGGGGCGGGCCGGAACGGGTTCGGGTGGGGTCGGGTCAGAACGGGTTCGGGTCGGGGCGGGCCGGAACGGGTTCGGGTCGGGCGGTTTCGGGTCAGACCCGGGCCGGTGCGGACGGGTCCCCCACCGGCGCCTCCCCGAAGCGCGCCAGAGCCAACGCCCCCGCCACGGCCACCACGAACCCGAGAACCGCCAGCCAGGCCAACCCCTCGCGCGTGCGATCCCCGAGCCAGATCACCCCGACCAGCGCTGGTCCCACTGTCTCGCCCACGACCATCCCCGCGGTGGCCGTGGTCACCGACCCCTTCTGCAGCGCCGAGGTCAGCAGCAGAAACGCCGAGCCCCCACCGAGCAGCAACGCGTATGTCGCCGGATTGCTCAGCAACGCGCCGGGCGACACGTCGTCGATGAGCCGCACCGACACCTCCACCACCCCGAACCCGAACCCCGAACCGAGCCCCAGCGCGAGCGCCCGCCCCCGCCCCGGAAGCCGCCCGGCCACCGCCCCGATCAACAACACGCCCAGTGCTGTCCCCAGCATCGCGTACCGCAACGCGTCCGAACCGGCCTTGTCCCCCTCCGTCCCCGACGCCAGCCCCAACATCGCAAGCCCCGCCACCACTACTCCGACGGCGCCCCACTCGACAGCACTCAACCGCACGTCCAGCAGCCGCGAGGCAACCACCGCCGTCACCGCCAGACTCGCGGCGAGCGCCGCGCCGACGGCATAGATCGGAATGGACCGCAGAGCCACGACCTGCAACACGAACCCGAGGAGGTCGAGTCCCAGCCCGGCGACATAACGCCACTGCCGCAGCGCCCGCAGCAACAATGCGGCGTCGACGCCGGACCCCGACCCCGGCTCCGAGGCCCGCGCCGCCATCGCCTGCAACACGGAAGCCGTACCGAAACAGACCGCAGCCCCGAGCGCGCAAACCATTCCAAGAAGCACAAAGCGACTGTAGAGGGTGCCTCGCACCAGCCGGCCCGCGGGCGGCCCACCCTCCGGGGGCGTCCCCGTGAACGGCCGGACCACGAGTCGGCCGCCCCTGTCGGAGGCGCACCACCGTCAGACCGCCAGGACCGCCCGAAGCTGGTCGAGCCCCCAGTCCAGGTCTTCCTTACTGATCACCAGAGGGGGAGCGATCCGGATCGTGCTCCCATGGGTGTCTTTGACCAGGACGCCCTTGTCCATCAACTTCTCCGAGATCTCCCTCCCCGTCCCGTACGACGGATCGATGTCGACCCCCGCCCACAGCCCGCGTCCCCGCACCTGCGTCACCTTGCCCGTGCCCGCCAGCAGTCCGAGCTCCGCGTGCAGATGCTCGCCCAGCTCAGTCGCCCGCTGCTGGAACTCCCCGGTGCGCAGCATCGCGATGACCTCGAGCGCCACCGCACAGGCCAGCGGATTCCCGCCGAACGTCGACCCGTGCTCACCCGGCTTGAACACCCCCAGTACCTCGCTGCTCGACACCACCGCCGACACCGGCACGACCCCACCGCCGAGCGCCTTGCCCAGCACGTACATGTCGGGCACCACGCCCTCGTGCTCACAGGCGAACGTCCGCCCGGTCCGCCCGAGCCCCGACTGGATCTCGTCGGCGATGAACAGCACGTTCCGCTCACGAGTCAACTCCCTTACCGCTGGCAGGTATCCGGCCGGTGGTACGAGGACACCGGCCTCGCCCTGGATCGGTTCGAGCAGCACAGCGACGGTGTTCTCGGTGACAGCGCCGCGCAGAGCCGTCAGATCGCCGTAAGGCACGATCTCGAACCCTGGCGTGTAGGGACCGAAGTCCGCGCGCGCCTCCTGGTCCGTGGAGAAGCTGACGATGGTCGTGGTGCGCCCGTGGAAGTTGTTGCCCGCAACGACGATCTTCGCCCTGCCGTCGAGCACCCCCTTGACCTGGTACCCCCACTTTCTCGCCGTCTTCACGGCGGTCTCCACTGCCTCCGCCCCTGTGTTCATCGGCAGCACCATGTCCATGCCGCACAGCTCCGCGAGCTGGGCGCAGAACTCGGCGAACCGGTCGTGGTAGAAGGCGCGGGACGTCAGCGTCACCCGATCCATCTGCGCCTTCGCGGCCTCGATGAGCCGCCGGTTCCCGTGGCCGAAGTTGAGAGCCGAGTAGCCGGCGAGCAGGTCGAGGTACCGGCGCCCCTCGACATCCGTCATCCACGCCCCCTCCGCCGTGGCGACCACGACGGGTAGCGGATGGTAGTTGTGCGCACTGTGCGCTTCGGAGGCGGTGATGAAGGTTTCCGTTACGGCATTCGGAGGAGTCACAGCAGTCACGGGGTCTCCGTTCTTACGGCTCTTATGACGCGAAGACGTGGGCCTGTGGCCCCTTCCTATCGTCGCTCGCATCGTGGACCGGGACACCTCGCCTCCCGGCGCGCCCGGTAGGGTGGCCCGCAGGGCCGTGACTGGCGCGCTGGGATGGGACCGACCATCGGGGAGCGGCCTGTGAACTGTGTGCCGTGCGCCTGGGCCGACCCGTGAACCTCCCGCTCTCGACTTCGCTCGGGCAGTGGAGGTCCCATCCGTCCGGAGGTCCGTCATGTCAGAGCCCACCCTCTCCACCGAATCCGTAGCGTTCCGCAGCGCTCTCGACGTGATTCGCGCCGTCGAGCCCCGCGTGGCCGACGCCATCGGCCAGGAGCTCGCCGACCAGCGCGAGATGCTCAAGCTGATCGCCAGCGAGAACTACGCCTCCCCGGCCACCCTCCTCGCGATGGGCAACTGGTTCAGCGACAAGTACGCCGAGGGCACCATCGCCCGCCGCTTCTATGCCGGCTGCCGCAACGTCGACACCGTCGAGGCTCTCGCCGCCGAACACGCCCGCGAGCTCTTCGGCGCCCGCCATGCCTATGTCCAGCCGCACTCCGGTATCGACGCCAACCTCGTCGCCTTCTGGGCCGTCCTCGCCCAGCGCGTCGAGGCCCCCGCCCTGGAGCTGGCCGGCGTCCGCAACGTGAACGACCTCTCCGATGCCGACTGGGCCGAGCTCCGTCAGGCCTTCGGCAACCAGCGCATGCTCGGCATGTCCCTGGACGCCGGCGGCCACCTCACCCACGGCTTCCGCCCCAACATCTCCGGCAAGATGTTCGACCAGCGCAGCTATGGCACCGACCCGCAGACCGGCCTCGTCGACTACGAAGCCCTGCGCGCCACCGCCCGCGACTTCAAGCCGTTGATCATCGTCGCCGGCTACTCCGCGTACCCCCGCCTCGTGAACTTCCGCATCATGCGCGAGATCGCCGACGAGGTCGGGGCGACCCTCATGGTCGACATGGCGCACTTCGCGGGCCTCGTCGCCGGCAAGGTCCTCACCGGCGACTTCGACCCGGTGCCGCATGCCCAGATCGTCACCACCACGACGCACAAGTCGCTGCGCGGCCCGCGCGGCGGCATGGTGCTCTGTGACGACTCGCTCGCCGCCCAGGTCGACCGCGGCTGCCCGATGGTCCTCGGAGGTCCGCTGCCCCACGTCATGGCCGCCAAGGCCGTGGCTCTTGCCGAGGCCCGCCGACCCGAATTCCGCGACTACGCCCAGTCCGTCGTCGACAACGCCCGCGCCCTCGCAGAGGGACTGACCCGCCGCGGCGCCACCCTCGTCACGGGCGGCACGGACAACCACCTCAACCTGATCGATGTCGCCACCTCCTACGGGGTCACCGGCCGCCAGGCCGAGAACGCGCTCCTCGACTCCGGCATCGTCACCAACCGCAACTCCATCCCCTCCGACCCCAACGGGGCCTGGTACACCTCCGGCATCCGCATCGGCACCCCCGCTCTGACCACCCGGGGCCTGGGCACCGCGGAGATGGACGAGGTCGCCGGCCTCATCGACCGCGTGCTCACCGCCGCCGAACCGGGCACCACCAGCAAGGGCGCGCCCTCCAAGGCCCAGCACATCCTGGCCGAGAAGGTCTCCGACGAGGTCTCCGCGCGAGCGTCCGACCTGCTGAGCGGCTTCCCGCTCTACCCGGAAGTCGACCTCACCTGATCGCTCGCCCCTAGCTCCGTGATCTCCTGACCGGCCCGTCACCAGCCGCACCGACGGGCCGGTCAGTGCGTACTCGCAGCCGTGAGAGCTGAATGGCGACTCTCAGGAGTCGATCAGCTGCTGCCGTGGTCCGGTGTCCGGCGGGGTCTCGCCCGTCCCGCGACGACGCGGCAGCCTGCCGGCCAGCGGCCGCAGCAGCAGAGCCAGCGCGGCACCCGCCGCCAGCCCCGGTATCGCCCACCACCAGTCCGTCCCCTCGCCCGCCCGGGCTGCGGAGGCCCGCGCGCCTACGGACTGCCCGGCATCGCGGCTGTCGGCTGCCGGAGCCGGAGCTCCACCGAGCGCTTCCTTGGACCGGTCGGGCGACTGCCAGGGTGCCGGGAAGATCGGGCTCCCGCCCTTTTGGGACCGCTCGCCCATGACTCCGAGGTCCTTCAGCAGCGCGCGCAGCTCTGCCGGCTTCTGCGCCTTGTGCCAGTACCCGTTGTAGGAGTCCGGCACGTGCGTTGCTGTGTGTATCCAGACGTCCTTCGTGCCCGGCGAGTCCGGATAGACCCGGTCGACCCGCCACGGCAGCACGTCGTGCGCCAGCCAGGTGACATTGAGCTGACGCCCCGCGCCTATGCCCAAGCCGGGCGGCTCCTCCCGTCGGCCCTGGCCCGGCTCTCCAAGGAGGCTTTCCAGCGGCCCGTACTTCTTGTCACTGAAGTAGAGCGACGCGCTCTGGCCGCTCTCGGGCGACACCACCAGAACGCTCGTCGGTCCGCCGGCCGACGCCCCTGACGCGCTCAGCAGCATCGCGGCGAGTGCCGCCGTCAGTGCCACCGCGAGCGCTGCCAGCCTTCGTACTGTTCGCATCCGTTCCCCCCAGCTGGTCCCGGCACGGCTCGCCCGTGCCGATTCACTTCTGGTACACCGCTCGACCCGACCGGGTTCCCAACTTTGGCGCGTGAGTTCTCGGGTGTGCGGGAGCCGTCGGCCCAGCCCGCGGATATCAGCGGACAGCGTCCGGCTTCCGTACCGACCGTGCGATCTCCATCGCCCGCTGCTGGGAGTCGATTCCCTCCAGGCGGAGTGTCACCTGCTGCCGACGGGTCCACAGGAGCGTCGGGCCCGCGGTGCGTTCCGAGCGGGTCCACCGGTCGCCGTTGCCGTCGAGCATCCAGAAACTGAGCAGATGGGGCTGGGCGAACCACAGCCCCGTATCCGGGCCGAGGCCGACCCAGCGCGGCTGCATACGCACCGATTTCGTGTACCCGATGTCGAGCTGGGCCGGGTACTCGTCGAGTCGGATCGTGTGCCCGTCCTCGCGCCAGCACAGCGTGATCAAGAAACGCGACTTCGGTTCCCGCGTCACCGTGACGACGTCCGGCATCCCCAGCTCGTCCGGCACCAGGGGTTCGAATCCGGCTTCTCGTCGGGCCTCACCCAGCGAGAGCGACGTACCGCACCCGGGGACATGAGCACCCGACGGCAGGGCCGAGGGGTCGTACCGGACCTCCACCCCGCCGAAGCCGAACCAGTCGGCGACCGCGGCCCGCACCGGAGGCGTGAGCACGAGCACGGTCAGCACCCCGCACATCCCCGCAGTGAGCATCCGCCACCGCTTCCGTATCCAGCGGCGTGCCCGCCGCACCCGGGCAGGGGCCGCCTCCGGCTCGGCCACCGGCGCCGGAACCGACTCGGCGAGTATCTGCGCCAGTACCCGCTCGGCCATCGACTCGCCGCCGGGGCCCAGACCGTCCAGGGACCTGCCCAGCGCCCGTAGCTCATCCGGCAGCCCACGGCCCGCGCGGGGCCCGTGCTCCTTGCCGGGGCCGTGGCTCCCGTCGTCCTCGTGGCGCGGCTCACTCATGCTCATCACCTCCCTCCCGCGGGTCCAGCTCGGCCGGAAGAATCCGCTTCAGCTTCCGCAGCGCGCGATTGAGCCTCGACTTCACTGTGCCGCGCGGCCAGCCGAGCGCCTCGGCCGTCTCCGCCTCGTCCATCTCCAGCAGATACCGGTACGTCACGACCAGCCGATGCTCCTCGCTCAGCTCCTCGAGTGCGGCGAGCAATGCCGTCCGCCGCTCGTCGTGGACGGCCGCGACCGCCGGATCCGTGGTCTCGGGTATCAGCGGCTCGGCCTCTATCAACGTCGCTTCCCGCCCCACGACCGAACGCTGTCGCACCGCCGAGCGCACTGTGTTCCTCGTCTCATTGGCGACGATCGCGAGCAGCCACGGCTTGAACGACGAGTCGTCCCGAAACTGTCCCAGGGCGCGGTAGGCCTTGAAAAAGGCCTGCTGCACCACGTCCTCCGCGTCCGCGCCCGCCCCGAGGGCCCGGGCCGCCCGCAGCGCCAGCCCGGTGAAGGCGCGCACCAACACCGCGTACGCCTCCACATCTCCGGCGCGCACGCGAGCGATCACCGCACGCTCGTCGTCGACGACGCGGCCCCCCTCCAGGACCTCCCCCTGTGTCCTCACATCGTTGATACACCGCACCCCGCGCATCGGTTCCCACCCGTCGCACAGGTTTTTCCGAACTCGCTGCGCAGGCAGGTCCGAAGGGAGATCTCGGAGCCAGATCCCGGCGACACGCCGGGCGGGGTGGGCGACGGCTCTCCGTACACGGATCGGCACTTGTCGTACACCCGCCGCCCACCTGTTTCCAACCAATGAGAGACACCTGAGACAATGAGGAGCATGGCCTCTGATCGTCCCCGCGTGCTCTCCGGAATCCAGCCCACCGCAGGCTCGTTCCACCTCGGCAACTACCTCGGCGCGGTCCGCCAGTGGGTGGCGCTGCAGGAGTCTCACGACGCGTTCTACATGGTTGTGGACCTGCACGCGATCACCGTGCCGCAGGACCCGAAGGAGCTCCGGGCCAACACCCGGCTCGCCGCGGCGCAGCTCCTCGCCGCCGGCCTGGACCCGGACCGCTGCACGCTGTTCGTGCAGAGCCACGTCCCCGAGCACGCGCAGCTCGGCTGGGTCATGAACTGTCTGACGGGCTTCGGCGAGGCCTCCCGCATGACGCAGTTCAAGGACAAGTCCGCCAAGCAGGGCACCGACCGCGCGACCGTCGGCCTCTTCACCTACCCGATCCTCCAGGTCGCGGACATCCTGCTGTACCAGGCCGACCAGGTGCCCGTAGGCGAGGACCAGCGTCAGCACATCGAGCTGACGCGCGACCTCGCCGAGCGCTTCAACGGCCGCTTCGGCGAGACCTTCACGGTCCCGGCGCCGTACATCCTCAAGGAGACGGCGAAGATCTACGACCTCCAGGACCCGTCGATCAAGATGAGCAAGTCGGCGTCGACGCCGAAGGGGCTCGTCAACCTTCTCGACGAGCCGAAGATCACCGCCAAGAAGGTCAAGAGCGCGGTCACCGACACCGACACCGTGATCCGGTTCGACCCGGAGAACAAGCCGGGTGTCAGCAACCTCCTCGCCATCTACTCCACCCTCACCGGCACAGGTATCCCGGAACTGGAGCAGAACTACGAGGGCAAGATGTACGGTGCGCTCAAGACGGACCTGGCAGAGGTCATGGTGGACTTCGTGACACCGTTCCGGACCCGTACCCAGGAGTACCTGGACGACCCGGAGACGCTCGACTCGATCCTGGCCAAGGGCGCGGAGAAGGCGCGTGCTGTCGCCGCCGAAACCCTCGCCCAGGCATACGACAAGGTCGGGCTGCTGCCCGCGAAGCACTGAGCCCCAGCCCCGGCTGAACGGCCTTACCGCCACCCGCCCACCGCACGACGACAGGAGTACGACGTGGGGACCGTAACGATCGGCGTTTCGATCGCGGTCCCGGAGCCACACGGCAGCCAGCTCCAGGAGCTGCGCGCGGGCTTCGGTGACCCCGCGGCGCACGGCATCCCCACGCACGTCACTCTGCTCCCGCCGACCGAGGTGGAGGACGGGTCGCTGCCTTCGATCGAGGCCCATCTCGAGGAGGTCGCCGCCGCGGGGCGGAACTTTGCGATGCGGCTCGCGGGGACGGGAACCTTCCGTCCGCTGTCTCCCGTTGTGTTCGTACAGGTGGCGGAGGGTGCCGAGGCCTGCGCATGGCTGCAGAAGCAGGTACGTGACGCGTCGGGTCCGGTCGCGCGTGAGCTGCAGTTTCCGTATCACCCGCACGTCACGGTGGCGCACGGCATCGCAGAGGAAGCGATGGACCGGGCGTACGAGGACCTCGCCGGATATGAGGCGGCCTGGCAGTGCACCGGATTCGCGCTGTACGAGCAGGGCGCCGACGGTATCTGGCGCAAGCTGCGCGAGTTCCCCTTCGGCGGCCCGGCCGTGCCCGCGCAGGGTCCCGACCGCTCGAAGCGGGGCCGACAGCCGGCTCGCTGACGCGACGCGAGTCGGCCGGCCGCTGTCCGACGCGGCTTACATCGGCAGGCGCCGGAACACCGGACGCGGGACATGCCTCAGCGCCGACATCACCATGCGCAGCGCCCCCGGCACCCACACGGTCTCCGACCGACGCCTGAGCCCCGTCTCGATAGCCTGTGCCACCGCCTCCGGCGTGGTGGCCATCGGCGCCTCCGCCATGCCCGCTGTCATCTTTGACCGTACGAAGCCGGGGCGCACGACCATCACATGCACGCCGGTGCCGTGGAGCGCGTCGCCGAGGCCCTGCGCGAAGGCGTCCAGGCCGGCCTTGCTCGACCCGTAGATGAAGTTGGACCGGCGGGCCCGCTCGCCCGCGACCGACGAGAGCACCACCAGCGAGCCGTGGCCCTGGGACTGCAGGGCGCGGGCGCAGATGAGGCCCGCCGATACCGCGCCGGTGTAGTTGGTCTGCGCGACGCGCACCGCGGAGAGCGGCTCGTCCTCGTCGCGGGCCTGGTCGCCGAGGATCCCGAAAGCCAGCAGCACCATGTCGATGTCGCCCTCGGCGAACACTTTGCCCAGCGTCACCTCGTGGGCCTCGGAATCGAGTGCGTCGAAGGCGACGGTACGGGCGTCGGCGCCCATGTCTCGGAGTTCGGCGGCCGCACGGTCGAGGGCGGGGGACGGGCGGCCGGCCAGCCACACCGTTCGGGTCCGCCGTGCCACGAGGCGTCGGGCGGTGGCGAGGGCGATCTCGGAGGTGCCGCCGAGGACGAGCAGGGACTGGGGGGTGCCGAAGGCGTCCTTCATGAGAACCGAACTCCAAATAGGCGGGACCGAAATAGGCGGGACCGAAATCGGTGGGGGCGGGATAGGAACCCGGACGGCCCGAGCGGTGTACCAAAAGTGAATCGGTGCGGAGGGGCCGTGCCGAGTGAGAGGGGTACGACGTGCGCGCGATGTGGGGGAGCGATTGCCGGGATGTGCGAGGGCCCTGGTCGTGGCGCTCGTTCTCGATCCATTCAGAGTCCGAGGCGCCGGGACAGATCCGAGCGGAACACGCCTCGCGGGTCCAACGTGGCTCGCAGGGCACGGAATTCGTCGAGGCGGGGATACATCGTCGGGAGCAGTTCGGGCCTTAGCCGCGCGTCCTTGGCGAGGTAGACGCGTCCGTCCGCCGCGGCCACTTCCTCGTCGAGTTCGTCGAGGAACGCGCCGAGTCCAGGCAGGTTCGCAGGAATGTCGAGGGCCAGCGTCCAGCCGGGCATCGGAAAGGAAAGCCAGCCGGGATCTCCGGCGCCGAAGCGCTTGAGAACCGCCAGGAAGGAGGGGCACCGGCGCTCGGAGATGCGCTGCACGATGCGGCGAAGCGCTTCCTCCTGGCCGAATCCGACGACGAATTGGTACTGGACGAATCCACTGCGTCCATAGATGCGATTCCAGTGCGGTACGCCGTCGAGGGGGTGGAAGAACGAGGAGAGCTTCTGGATCTCGCCGACGCGTGACTTAGGGGCCTTGCGATACCAGAGCTCGTTGAAGAGGCCGACGGTCCTCCGGCCCAGGAGTCCCTCGGGCACGAATCCGGGTGGTGCTGGGAGCTGTCCGGGGCGGAACGTCAGAGGCGCCCTGCGGGCCCGTGCGGGAACGGCATCCAGCGGGGCGTGATCACCGCGTGTGAGTACCGAGCGGCCCATCGAGGCACCGCGGGCCAGGAGGTCGATCCAGGCGACTGAGTAGCGGTAGAGGTGATCGGTCTCGGTGAGGCGGGCCATCAAGCCGTCGAGGTCAACGACACGTTCGGTGTCGACCAACATGAACGAGGTTTCGACAGGGAGGAGTTGGAGGGTGACGGTGAGGATGATCCCGGTCAGTCCCATGCCGCCGGCCGTGGCGTCGAAGAGCTCGCTGCCGCGCTCGACGATCCGCACCTCACCGTCGGCCGTGAGCAGTTCCAGGGCGAGGACGTGGCGGGAGAACGAGCCCGAGACGTGGTGGTTCTTGCCGTGGATATCGGTGCCGATCGCGCCGCCCACCGTGACGTAGCGGGTGCCGGGGGTCACGGGCACGAACCAGCCCAGGGGGAGGAGGACTTCCGTCAGGCGGTGCAGGGAGACGCCCGCGTCGCACAGCACGGTCCCGCCGGACGCGTCGATCGCGTGAATGCGGTTCAGGCCGGTCATGTCCAGGACGCTGCCGCCGGCGTTCTGCGCCGCGTCTCCATAGGCCCGGCCCAGGCCGCGGGCGATGTTGCCCCGGTGACCCGACGTCCCGCACGCACGGACCACGGCTGCTGCTTCCGCGTAGGAACGGGGGCGCACGATGCGGGCGGCGGTGGGGGCGGTGCGGCCCCAGCCGGTCACGGGGACGGTGTCGAGGATGCCGCCGGAGGGACCGTCGTGGGCGGCGTCGGGGTAAGGCGAAGCGGTGGGGGGAGCGCTGGGTGCCGGGACGGCCGGCGAGACGGGTGCGGGTGCGGGCGCAGGGGTGGGCGGCGCGGCAGGGGCGGCTGGGCCGGGGGGTGTGACGCCGGGGGCGGTGGTGGGTGTGCGGGCAGAGGGGGGAGCGGGATCGGCGGCCATGAATGCGACGGTATCGCCCATAGATAGGGCCTTCGCCCCAAACGAACCAAGCTCTCACTGAAATGGGTGATTGAGAGGATGTCATCCCAAATTGTCTGAGTTATGGGGATTTTGACCCGCAGAGTGAGCCACGTGGACGACATGGACCGCCGATTGCTGTCGGCATTGCGCGACTGCGGTACGGACCGGCGCGTGGCAATGGCCGCGCGCGCACTGTCCTGGAGCGGGGAGCACGGGGCGCTCTGGCTCGGCGCGGGGCTGCTGGGGGCAGTGGTCGACCGGGAGCGGCGAGGGGCGTGGCTGCGCGGTACGGCGCTGACCGCCGCGGCGCACCTGGCCAGCATGGGGGTCAAGCGGGTCGTCCGGAGGCCGAGGCCGGGCGTGGAGATCGGTGTGGAACCGCTTGTGCGGACGGCGGGGCGGCATTCCTTCCCCAGCTCGCACGCGGCTTCGGCCGCCGCTGCGGCAGTGGCGTACGGGGCGTTGCGGCCCCTGGGGGCGCGGCTCGTTCCGCCGTTGGCGGCGGCGATGTGCGTCTCGCGCATGGTCGTCGGGGTGCACTACCCGTCGGACGTGGCCGCGGGGGCTGCGCTCGGGGCGGTCGCCGCGCGGCTCGGGGCTCATTGGGTGGCCGGGGGTATCCGGCGATGACGAAACGGACTGAGCGAAGGGAAGAGGTGGGGGACGCGATGGACGCGGGGGGAGCGGAAGACGGGACGTCGTTGGCGCATGCGTCCGAACATGCCCGGCACGGGGCGCCCACGGCGTTGTTGGACCGGCCGCGGGGGCAGTCGGTGCCGGGGCCGCGCGCGGCGACGACGCTCGGCTTGCCGGCCGGCTTGTTGAAAACGGCGAGGCCGCGGCAATGGGTGAAGAACGTGCTCGTTGTGGCCGCGCCAGCGTCGGCCGGTGAGCTGTTCTCGTGGCACGCGGCGGCACAACTGGGCATGGTCTTCCTGCTGTTCACGGCGGCTTCCTCCGCCGTGTATTTGATCAATGATGCGCGGGACGCCGAGGCGGACAGGGCGCACCCGGTCAAGCGGAACAGGCCCGTGGCCGCGGGGCGCGTTCCGGTGGCGGTGGCCTATGTGGTCGGGGGCACGCTCGCGGTTCTCGCGCCGCTGATGGCCGCGGCCCTGTGCACCCCGATGACGGCGGTGCTGCTGACCGCCTACGTCGGGATGCAACTGGCGTACTGCATCAGCCTCAAGCACGTTCTCGTCGTCGATCTTGTCGTGGTGACCACCGGGTTTCTGATGCGGGCCATGATCGGCGGGCTCGCGCTGGGGATTCCCCTGTCGCGGTGGTTCCTGATCACGACGGGGTTCGGGGCGCTCTTCATGGTGTCGGCCAAGCGGTACTCCGAGGCCGTGCAGATGGCCGGGAAGGCGGGGGCGACGCGGGCGTTGCTGTCGGAGTACACGACCGGCTATCTGCGGTTCGTCTGGCAGCTCGCCGCAGGGGTGGCCGTTCTCGCCTACTGCCTCTGGGCCATGGAGGAAGGCGGGGTGGCGAGAACGAGTCTGCTGCCGTGGAGGCAGCTGTCGATGGTGGCCTTCATTCTCGCCGTCCTGCGCTACGCGGTCTTCGCCGACCGCGGCACGGCGGGTGAGCCGGAGGACGTCGTTCTGCGGGACAGAGCACTGGCCGTGATCGGCCTGGTGTGGGTGGCGATGTACGGGCTCGCGGTCGCCAACTGGTGAGTGTCGAGTGAGGGCGTGTCGAGCGAGGGCGTGCTGGGGGAAGGCCCGTCCCGGAGGGCGCGGCACACGGGGGCGTGGGGGAGGAACGGTCGTGGTGAGGTTCGGGGGTGGTCAGGGGTGAGGAGTCTTGGGCGCGAGCTGGTGGGGTTCGCGGTTGTGGGGAGCTGCGCGTACGTCGCCGACCTGGGGATCTTCGTGTGGCTGAGAGGGCCGGTGGGGTGGGATCCGATCGCCGCCAAGTCGCTTTCGTTCCTTGCTGGTTGCACGGCCGCGTACGTGGGGAACGCGCTCGGTACCTATCGCCGGGCGGTGGTCGAGGTGTCACGGGTGCGGCAGTACGGGGTGTTCTTCGCGGTCAATGTTGCGGGGGCGCTGGTGCAGTTGTTGTGTATCGCCGTGTCGCACTACGGGCTGGGGCTCACGTCGCAGCGTGCGGACACGGTGTCCGGGGCGGGGGTGGGCATGATGCTGGCCACGGCTTTGCGGTTCTGGGGCACTCGGACCCTTGTCTTCCGGGCGGCGATTCCGGCGAGACGTGCGAGAACGGTCAGGGAGGGCAGGCTCGGATCATGGACTGGCTGAAGAGACTCCCCGGCGTCGGGCCGATCGTCGTACGGCTCATGCGTACGCACGCGTGGTGCGCCTACGAGCGGCTCGACCAGGTGCACTGGACGCGGCTCGCGGCGGCGATGACGTTCATCAGCTTTCTGGCGCTGTTCCCGCTGCTGACCGTGGCCGCGGCGATTGCGGCCGGCACGCTCAGCGCGGAGCGGCAGAAGACGCTCCAGGACAAGATCGCGGAGCAGGTGCCCGGCATCTCCGACCAGTTGGACCTGGGCTCGCTCGTCGCGAACGCGGGCACGGTGGGTCTGGTGGCGGGGGCGTTGCTGCTCTTCACCGGCATCGGGTGGGTCGGCTCGATAAGAGAGTGTCTGCGCGCCGTCTGGGAGCTGGAGGACCCGGACGAGAACCCGGTCATGCGCAAGGTCACGGACGCCGGAGTTCTGGTGGGGCTGGGTGGGGCCGGGCTCGCCTCGCTGGCGGCGTCGATGCTCGCCTCGACCGCAGTGGGGTGGACGGCGGACCAGCTCGGCATCGCCCATGACGGATGGGGCGGCGCGCTGCTCAGGGCGGTGGCGTTCGCGATCGCTGTGCTCGCGGACTTCCTGCTGCTGCTCTATGTCCTGACGCTGCTGCCGGGTGTTCACCCGCATCGGCGGGAGCTGTTGACGGCGGCGCTGATCGGGGCGGCGGGGTTCGAGCTGCTGAAGCTGTTGCTCGGCAGCTATATGAAGGAGGTGGCGTCGAAGAGCATGTACGGGGCGTTCGGTACGCCGGTGGCCCTGATGCTGTGGATCAACTTCACGGCGAAGCTGCTGTTGTTCTGCGCGGCCTGGACGGCCACGTGGGCGCGGCCCGATTCGGAGGTACCGGACGAGGCCGAGCCGGGGGCGGAACCGCCGGGGGTGGCGCGGGCCGGCGCCGCCTGAGACAGACGGTGCCGGTGCACTTGAGCCGGACAGAGGTGGCGCCCCGGGTGAGGCCCGTCAGCGCCGGGGGAGGCGGCGTACCAGTTCGGGCAGGGGCCAGCGGCGGTTGACGAGGAAGGCGGCCGCGGCCAGGAGGAACAGGGCGCCGCCCGTGATGGCCAGGGCAGTACCCACGCCGCTGGAGCCGTTCTGGACGGAGGCGTGGGCGGTCGACGCCTTGCCGGGTGCCGCAGCCCCCTTGTCACCCTTCGGGCCGGCGGGGGAGCCGTCGGAGCCGCCGGTGTCGGCGCTCTTGGGCGCGACGAGCTGTCCCACCGGGGTGACCTTGCCGTCGGCCTTGAAACCCCAGTCGAGGAGACGGGCCGTCTCCTGGTAAACGGCCTGGTTCTCGCCGGAGTCGGGGTTCATGACGGTGACGAGAAGGACCTTGCCGTTGCGTTCGGCGACTCCGGTGAAGGTGGCGCCGGCGTTGGTGGTGTTGCCGTTCTTGACCCCGGCGATGCCCTTGTAGGGGTCGAGGCCCATGTCGCCGGTGATGAGCCGGTTGGTGTTCTGGATCTGGAAGGTGCTGGTGGTCTTGCCCTTCTTCTGTGACTCGGGGAACTTCGCGGTCGCCGTCGCGCAGTACTCGCGGAAGTCCGCCTTCTGCAGGCCCGAGCGGGCGAAGAGAGTGAGGTCGTAGGCGGAGGAGACCTGGCCGGGGGCGTCGTAGCCGTCGGGGCTGACCACGTGGGTGTCGAGGGCTTGGAGCTCGTCGGCGTGGGACTGCATGTCCTTGACGGTCTGCGGGACACCACCGTTGAGGGCGGACAGGACGTGGACCGCGTCGTTGCCGGAGCGGAGGAACACGCCGAGCCACAGGTCGTGGACGGTGTAGGTGTAGCCCTCCTTGACGCCGACCATGCTGGAGCCATCGCCGATGCCGGCCAGGTCGGAAGGGACGACCTTGTGCGTCTGCGACTTGGGGAACTTGGGGAGGACCGTGTCGGCGAAGAGCATCTTGAGGGTGCTGGCGGGGGGCAGGCGCCAGTGCGCGTTGTGCGAGGCGAGTACCTGGCCCGACTCGGCGTCCGTGACGATCCAGGAGCGCGCGCTCAGATCCTTGGGCAGGACGGGGGCGCCGTTCGCCAGATCCACCTGCGTGCCCGGCTTGCCCAGCTGTGCGCCGCCCACCGTCGACATCGAGGCCGGCGGCTTCGCCTTGCCCTTGGAAGACCCCGGCTTGTCGTCTGCCAGTGCGGGTGATGCGCAGCAGACCGAGATGAGAGTGGCGGAGGCGGCGACCGTGGCGGCTACGGCGGACCAGCGCCCGGCACGCCGAGGACCGGAACGCTTCAGACCGGAACGCTCGGAAAGAGACTCGGTCTTGGCAGGGGCGGTCGTGAAATACGACTCATTCGAGGCAGGCACGGTCGAGAACGTACATGGCTGGGGCCCGTAAGTCTTCGCCGAGGTGTCCTGTGTCCCCTGCTCCCCACCCCGGCGGCGGTGCGGACGGAGGACTGGCGATACTGAGGGTATGAAGCTCAGCCGCCCCGTCTCCTGGTTCCTGCTCGCCTTCGGTGTCTGGAGCTGGGTCATCTGGGTCACTTTCGTCAAGAACCTGTGGAAGGACGGGAGCGGGCTTGCCTTTGACGACGCCGGCGACCCGACCGCGTACTTCTGGGTGCATCTGACGCTCGCCGTTGTCTCCTTTGTCTTGGGGACGGTGGTTGGGGTCATCGGGTTCCGCGGACTGCGTGCCCTGCGTCGGGCGTGACGTGAAGAACACCGCAACGGACACCGCGATGAACGCAATGGGGGGAGCGGCGTCGTGATCGCCGTATTAGTGGTCGCAGGACTTGCGTCGCTCGCGGTGTTCGCCGGTCTGCACTGGTACGCGTGGCGCCGCCTGGTGCGCGACACCACGGCTCGGGCTGGTCTCGTGCGGCGAGCGGGCACGGTCGTGTTCGTGTTGGGGCCGTTGCTGATGTTCGCGGCGGTGGCGAGCGAGCGGGCCGGTGCGCCGTTCTGGTTGCAGCAGGTCCTGTCCTGGCCCGGGTTCCTGTGGATGGCCTTCTCCATCTATCTGGTGCTCGCGGTCCTCGTGGGTGAGGTGGTGCGCCCCCTGCTGCGGCGTTTCCTCGATCGCAGGTCCGCGCCGGGCGGCGCGGAGGCGGGGCCCTTGCCGGAGCCCGTACTGGTTCCGACGCGCGAGCCCGACGAGCCGTCCGCCGCGTCCTCCACCCCCACCAGCGCCAACACCAGCGCCAGTACCCCCAAGCCCGATACATCCCCGGTCGCGTCCGAGCCCTCGCGTCGGCTCTTTGTCTCTCGCGTTGTCGGTGGTGCCGCCGTCGTCGCGACCACCGGGATCGTCGGGAACGGTGCCTACGGCGTGCTGCGCGGGCCCAAGGTGAAGCGGGTCACGGTTCCGCTGGCCCGGCTGCCGCGTTCGGCGCACGGGTTCAGGATCGCGGTCGTCAGCGACATCCATCTGGGACCGGTTCTGGGGCGGGGGTTCGCCCAGAAGGTGGTCGACACGATCAACTCCACGCAGCCCGACCTCATCGCGGTCGTCGGAGACCTGGTCGACGGCAGTGTCGAGGACCTGGCGCCGGCCGTCGCGCCGCTCGCGGGACTGCGGGCCCGCCACGGCACGTACTTCGTGACGGGCAACCACGAGTACTTCTCTGGCGCTGAGCCGTGGGTCGAGCACGTCCGTGAGATCGGCCTGCGGCCCCTGGAGAACGCGCGCGTGGAGATGGGCGCGTTCGACCTGGCCGGTGTGAACGACGTGACCGGCGAGAACTACGGCGACGGGCCCGACTACGACAAGGCGCTCGGCGACCGCGACCCCGGCCGCGCCGCCGTCCTCCTCGCCCACCAGCCCGTGATGATCCACGAGGCGGTGAAGCACGGCGTCGACCTCCAGTTGTCGGGTCACACCCACGGCGGCCAGCTCTGGCCGGGCAACTTCATCGCCGACGCGGCGAACCCGACGCTCGCGGGCCTGGAGCGGTACGGCGACACGCAGTTGTACGTGAGCCGGGGCGCCGGCGCCTGGGGCCCGCCGGTCCGGGTGGGCGCCCCCTCGGACATCACGCTCGTCGAGCTGGCGTCGAAGCAGGCGTGAGGTGGGAGCCGGGGAGATATCTCCCCCCGGCTCCCAAAAAGGCCACCGTCCCGGAAAGCCCGCCGCCCCCCAAAAGAGCCACCGCCCCGAAAGCCCGCCGCCCCCAAAAGGAGCCCGTCAGCCGCCCTCCGTCCCCCCAAAAGACCCCGCCGCGAAACAGGCTCGAAACCCCCTTGCCCACAAGTTGCTCACAGGGTGCCTCAAGGTCTTCAAAAGCTCATCACCTCCCCTTCCCACGGCTCAAACTCCTGTGATTCAGTGATCCACGTCACTGGGGAGGGGCGCGATGCGGTCGATTCGCATGCGGGTATTTGCCACGTTCATGGTGCTTGCCGCCGCCGGAGCCGGCGCATGGCAGCTGCTTCCGGATCGGGATGAGCAGGGCAAGACGATCACGGTCGGGACGACCGATGCCGTGACGTCGCTCGATCCGGCCGGTGCGTACGACGCCGGATCATGGGCGCTGTACAGCAACGTGTTCCAGTCACTGCTGACGTTCGACGCGGGTGGCGCCGCGCCCGTGCCGGATGCCGCGAAGCACTGCGGGTTCGTCGGCCAGGGGCTGCTCACCTACCGTTGCGAGCTGCGTGACGGGCTGACGTTCCCGAGTGGTCGCGCGGTCACGGCCAAGGACGTGAAGTTCTCCTTCGACCGGGTCAAGGCCATCGACTCGCCGGTGGGCCCCGCCACTCTGCTCGACACACTCGGCAAGGTCGAGACGAGCGGGGCGCGGACGGTGACCTTCCAGCTGTCCTCGCCCGACGCGACGTTCCCGTTCAAGGTCGCCACGGGCGCCGGTTCCATCGTCGACAGCACCCAGTACCCGGCGCGCAGCCTGCGTACCCGTACCCGCGTCGACGGCACCGGCCCCTACAGCCTCAGCTCGTACACGCCCGGCAAGCAGGCCAAGCTCGTCCCCAACTCCCGCTACCAGGGCGCGGTCAAGAGCGTCGGGAAGCCCACCACCCTGCGCTACTTCAAGGACTCGGCCGCCCTCGAGGCCGCCTGGAAGGCCCGTTCGGTCGACGTCGCCGCTCGGCAGCTGCCGCCCGCGCTGCTCGCCTCGTACGCGCCGAGCGACAAGGGGGAGCGGCTCACCGAGGTCGAGAGCGCGGAGACCCGCAATCTCGTCCTCAATGTGCGGACGGGCCGCCCGTTGCACGACCGCCGGGTGCGACAAGCCCTCGCCACGCTCCTGGACCGGGACCGGCTGGTCGCCTCGACGTACCAAGGCACCGTCGACTCCCTCTACTCCCTGATCCCGCGCGGCATCACCGGGCACACGACCGCGTTCTTCGACGCGTATCCGAAGCCGGACGCCGCCCGTGCCCGCAAGCTGCTCCAGGAAGCCGGGGTGAGCGCGCCGGTCCGCTTCGAGTTCGCGTACTCGCGCGGCGCCGCGTCCGCGTCCGAGGCGAAGGAGATCAAGCGGCAGCTGGAGGCGAGCGGGCTGTTCAAGGTGAGCCTGCGCTACTACGAGTGGACCGATTTCCAGACGCGGTACGCGAGCGGGAAGCTCGACGCGTACGCGGTCGGCTGGCTGCCGGACTTCCCCGATCCGGACACGTTCACCGCGCAGCTCGTGCGCACCGGGTCCGGCATGCACAACGGATACAGCAGCAAAGAGGTCGACGGCCTGATCCAGGCCAGTCAGCAGTACGAGGACCGCAGCCGCACCATGGGCGACTTCCGCAAGCTCCAGGAAGCGGTCGCACGCGACGTCCCGCTCATCCCTCTGTGGCAGCGCAAGGAGTACGTGCTCAGCACGGAGGACATCACCGGCGGGCAGTATCTGTCGGACGGGACCGGGGTGTTCCGGCTGTGGCAGCTCGGCTGGATCTGACCGGCTCCGAGAAGGCCTCACTCACGGGATCCCCCTAAGCCCCGGCAGGAACCTCGCTCACGGGATCCCCTCAGCCCCAGCAGGAACCTCACTCACGGGATCCCCCTCAGCCAGAGCCGAACCAACAGGCCCCCCACCCCCCGGCAGCACCACCGTCACCCGCACCCCCGTCCCCGGAGCCGTGCGCACGGACACCTCGCCGCCGTGCGCCGACACCACCCCCTGCACGATCGCCAGGCCCAGACCGCTGCCGGCACCCCCGCCCGCCCGGAAGAAGCGGTCGAAGATCCGTGCCGCGTCCTCCTCGTCAAGCCCGGGGCCCTCGTCGGCCACGCACAGCCGCACCGTCCCGTCCGCGCGTTCGAGCGAGACGCTGACGGGGGCGTCCTCCGGTGTGTGGGTACGTACGTTGGCAAGGAGGTTCCCGAGGATCTGGCGCAGGCCCGACTCGTCGGCGCGGACGAGCAGCGCGCCGTCCGCGGCGACGTGGACCGGGCGGTCCGGCTGCTGCACGCGAAGGTCGTCGGCGGCTTCGCGGACCAGCCGGCTCAGATCGACGTTCCGCAGGCGCAGTTCGGGGCCCTGGTCGAGGCGGGCCAGGGTGAGGAGTTCGTCGACGAGTCGGCTCATGCGGTCGGCCTCGGCGTGGACGCGGCCCAGGGCGCGGGTGCGTTCGGCCGGGTCGCGGAGCATCCCCTTGTCGTAGAGCTGGAGGTAGCCGCGGATCGCGGCGAGCGGCGTACGCAGTTCGTGGGAGGCGTCGGCGACGAACCGCCGGAGCTGGGCGGAGCTGCGCTCGCGGGTCTCGAAGGCCGTTTCGACCTGGTGGAGCATGGAGTTGAGGGCGAGCCGCAGCTGTTCGACCTCCAGGGCGGTGTCGTGGTGCGGCGGCACGCGCCGTGCGAGGTCTCCGTCGGCGATGGCCGACGCGGTCTCGACCATGTCTTCGAGGGGCCGCATCCGGTGGCTGACGCCGATCATCGTGAGGACGGCGAGCAGCGTGAGCAGGCCCGTGCCGAGGGCGATGTCGAGCCTGAGCGCCTTGTGGATGCCGGTCTGGACGTTGGCCGTCGAGGTGGCGAGCAGCACGGTCGTGCCGTCGGCGAGCCGAGCGCCCACCGCGCGGTACGGGTCGCCGTGCACAGTGACGTCGCGTGGCTCGTCGGCGGTGGCGAGCGCCTTCGGATCGTCGACCGCGGAGGCGAGGTCGCGCTGGCGGGCGGTGGGGCGCAGGGTGCCTACGGTGATGGGCTCGCCGGCCCGGTCGACCGCCACGAACACGGTTTCGTTGCGCGGTAGTGAACTCGCCCCAGAATCGGTGGAGTTGGGGCCGGGGGAGAGTTTGTCGAGGGCGATGCCCAGTTCGCTGAGCGACTCGATCTGCTTGAGGGTGAGACCGGTGCGCTGGAGCGAGGTGCGGGACGAGGTCAGCTCGGCGTCGACGTTCGCGAGGAGATAGTGGCGCATGCCCATGAGGCTGACGGCGGTCGCGGCGACGATGCCGAGGGCGAGCAGCGCCACGTTGACGAGGGTGAGTTTGGCGCGCAGGGAGTGGAACCGCCGGCTCCGACCGGGCACGTGCCCCCGCCCCCGCTTCACGCCCCACCCGCAAGCCCGTACCCGACCCCCCGCCGCGTAGTGATCAACGGCGGCCCCAGCGCTTCGAGTTTGCGCCGTAGGTAGCTGATGTAGGTCTCGACGACGGTCGACTCCGCCGTGTGCTCGTACTGCCATACGTGCCGCAGGAGTTGTTCCTTGGGAACGACGCGGCCGCCGTTGCGCACGAGGAAGCGCAGGAGCGCGTACTCGGTGGGCGTGAGCTGGACCGTGTGGCCCGAGCGGTGGACGGTGTAGGCCGTTTCGTCGAGTTCGAGGTCGCCGTAGCGCAGCGGCGGCCGTTCGGGCAGGACGTCGGCCGACCGGGTGCGGCGCAGGACGGCGCCCAGTCTGGCCACGACCTCGTCGATGTTGAACGGCTTGGTGATGTAGTCGTCGCCGAAACCGAGCGCGCCCACGATCTCGGCGGGCGCGTCGCGCGCGGTCAGGAAGACGAGGGCCAGATCGGGCCTGCGGGCGCGCAGTTCGCGCCCGAGCGCCCGGCCGTCGCCGTCCGGAAGCATCACGTCGAGGAGCGCGGCGTCGGGCCGGGTGCGTGTGGCCAGGGCGAGGCCCTCGCGGACGGTGCCCGCCGTCATGACCTCGAAGCGGTGGTAGCGCAGGGCTATCGCGAGGACGTCGGTGATGCTCGGCTCGTCCTCGACGATGAGCACGGTGGCTCCCGCGGGGTGCTCCGCGTTGCTCACGGGCCCGGCACCCACAGGACCGGCGTCCGCGTGCCCGGCGTCCGCGTGCCCGGCGTTCGCGTGCCCGGCGTTCACGGGACCGGCGTCCGCGTGCCCCGAGGCCACCGACCCACCCTTCGCGTGCCCCGATTCGACAGGTCCCTCGTTCACATGCCCGGCACTCATACCCCCAGCGTTCATAAGTCCAGTATCGGCGCGCCCGCCCCCGCTCGGGGCTGCCTGCCCCTTGGAGTTCCTTGAGAGTCATGGCCGCGTCGTGCCGCCGTGCCCCCGCGCCCACGGATGCTGAGGCCGAGGCAGGCCCGGGGGAACCCGCGGAGCCCGCGCCGGAGTTACGGCCGCGCTCCCGGTGACGGAAGACCGAAGGAGTGGCAAACGTGACGGCATTGGCACGGTGGTGCTACCGGCACCGCCTGGTGGTCCTGGTGCTGTGGGTGGGGGCGCTGTTCGGCCTGGGGGCCGCGGGCACCTCGGCGGGGACCGACTACTCGAACGTGTTCTCCCTCCCCGACACGGACTCCAAGCAGGCGTACGACCTGATGACGAAGGCGTTCCCGCAGAGTTCGGGCGACACGGACACCGTGGTGTGGCGGGCGTCCGGCGATGCGGGGTCGGTGACGAACAAAGCCGTACGGTCCCGGATCGAGCCCGCGCTGAAGGAGATCGCCGGAATGCGGGGTGTCGGCCAGGTCGCGGGCCCCTACGAGAGGAACGGCGCCGCGCAGATCAGCCGCGACGGCCGCACCGCCTACGCGCAGATCACCTTCACCGACCAGGCGAACGAGGTCCCCAAGGACCTCGTCCAGAAAGTCGTCGACACGGCCCAGGGCGCCGAACGCGACGGACTCCAGGTCGAGTTGGGCGGCCAGGCCATCACCCGTATCCAGGAGCCGCCCACCGGCGTATCCGAGGTGGTCGGCATCGCGGCGGCGGCCGTCGTCCTCTTCCTGGCCTTCGGCTCGCTGTTCGCGATGCTGCTTCCGATCGTCGTCGCGATCATGGGCGTCGGCAGCGGAATGATGGCGACGATGCTGCTCAGCCATGTGACGAACGTGCCCGAAGTGGCCCCACTGCTCGGCTCGTTGATCGGTCTCGGCGTCGGCATCGACTACGCGCTCTTCATCGTCACCCGGCACCGGCGCGGCATCCAGCGAGGGCTCGGACCGGAGGAGTCGGCGGTGCGCGCCCTCAACACGTCGGGGCGCGCGGTCCTGTTCGCGGGCGGCACCGTGTGCATCGCGCTCGCCGGGATGCTGGTCATGAACCTGCGCTTCCTGGACGGTGTCGTCATCGCCACGTCCCTCACGGTCGTGCTCAGCGTCCTGGCGGCGATCACCCTCCTGCCCGCGCTCCTCGGCCTGCTCGGCCCGCGCGTCCTCAGCCGCAAGCAGCGGCGGAAGCTCGCGGCGGCGGGGCCGGATCCCGCCGAGGCGAGCGGTCCCGCGGCGCGCTGGTCGGCGTATGTGCAAAAGCGCCCGCGCTCGATCGCGACGATGGCGCTGGTCGTCATGGCGGTGCTCGCGCTGCCCGTACTGTCGCTGCGGCTCGGCGCCACCGACCAGGGCAACAACCAGGAGTCGACGACGACCCGGCAGGCGTACGACCTGCTCGCGGAGGGCTTCGGGCCCGGCTTCAACGGGCCGCTTCAGGTCGTCGTGCCGGGCGGCGCCGACACCACGGAGCTGGTCAGGACGATCCGTGCGACGGACGACGTCGCGCAGGCCGCCGCGGCCCCGCCCGCCGGGGGCATCACGGTCATCCAGGTCGTGCCGGAGACGTCCCCGCAGTCCGTCGGGACGGACCGGCTCATCGACCGGCTGCGGGACGATGTGATCCCGGAAGCCGGTGTCGAGGCGCACGTCGGCGGGGTGACGGCCGTCTTCAAGGACTTCGCGTCGGTGACCGGCGACCGGCTGCCCTACTTCGTGGGCGCCATCATCGGGCTCGGCTTCCTGCTGCTCCTGATCGCGTTCCGCTCGTTCGTGGTGCCGCTCACGGCCGCGCTGATGAACCTGATCGCGGCGGCCGCGTCGTTCGGCGTCCTGGTGGCGGTCTTCCAGTGGGGCTGGGGGACGGAGTTCCTCGGCATCGGGAAGGAGGGGCCGATCACCGCATTCCTGCCGGTGATCATGCTGTCGCTGCTGTTCGGCCTCTCGATGGACTACCAGGTGTTCCTGGTGAGCCGGATGCACGAGGAGTGGGTGCACACCGGGGACAACGCGCGGGCCGTGCGCGTCGGCCTCGCCGAGACGAGCCGGGTCATCAACTGCGCGGCTCTCATCATGATCTGCGTGTTCTCCGCGTTCGTCCTGAGCGGCGACATGGAGGGCGCGATGGCGGGCATCGGGCTGGCCGCTGCGGTCGCGCTCGACGCGTTCATCCTGCGTACGGCGCTGGTTCCGGCGGCGATGCATCTCCTCGGCCGCTCCAACTGGTGGCTGCCGGACTGGCTGGACCGCCGGCTCCCGCACCTGGCCGTGGAGGCGGCCGAGCCGCCCGCCGCACCGCCGACCGAGCCCGTCAAAAGCGCCGGCCTCGTCAGGACCGCGGAGCCCATGGAGAGCAGCACCGGCGGAGCCACGGTCGTCCACGGATTCCTGCGCACCCCCGACGGCGACTCCTTGGCCGGCGCCTCCGTGACCCTCGTCTCCAGGGGCGGCCGCCAGCTCGACCGCGTCACGTCCCTCGCCGACGGCTCGTACATCGTGTCGGTGCCCGCGCCGGGGGCGTACGTCCTGGCGGTGACGGCGCACGGAGTGGTGCCGCGCGCCCGCCACATCACCGTCGGGGGCGATCCGCTGGTGTACGACGTGGAGCTGACGGACGACGGTGCAGATCTGGTGAACTGACGTCTGCGTCAGGCGGGTTGGCAGGGGTGTTCAGCGTGAAGTGCCGTACGCCGGGCACCCCCGCCGTGGCCAAGCAGGCCAGGCCCACGGCCGCCGCCGCGATCCACAGCGGGGTCGCCTCGCCCCAGGCGTCGGCGGCGAGCGGGGCGAGGACGTAGCCGAGGGGCATCGCGGCCAGCGAGAGCAGCCAGTCGTACGAGGTGACGCGGGCGAGGACCGACGCGGGAACGGCCGTTTGCACCGCCGTCTCCCACAGGGGATTGAAGAAGCCGAGACCGGCCAGGGCGACGCCGAACGCGGCGGCGACCGCCGGTGCGGGGGCGTGCAGGGCGAGCAGCCCCAGCGGCAGGACGTACGTGGTCAGGACCAGGTTGCCCGTGAGGACCGGGCGGCGGGGCCGGGCCCGCCCGGACAGGAGTGATCCGAGGAGGAGGCCGACGGCGCCGGCCTGGGCGATCACGATCCAGGCGCCGTCGCCGCCCAGTTCCTTGACGGCGACGGCCGGTCCGAGGGTGGCGAACACGGCTGCCGCGCCGTTCCAGGTGGCGTGGGCGATGAGGCTCGTCCAGTACCAGCCGCGCGAGCGCACCTCGTGCCAGCCCTCGACGAGGTCGGACCGGAGAGAGCGGTGTTCCTCGGCGGGTGCCGTGGTGCGGCTGAGCCGCAGGGTGGCGAGCAGGGCGGCGCTGACGGCGAACGAGGCGGCGTCCAGCACGAACGCCCAGCCGGGACCCGCGGTCAGGACAAGCAGCCCGGCGAGCGCCGGACCGCCCGCCAGCGTGCCGCTGCGGACCACGGCTAGGGCGGAGTTGGCGGCCTGCCGGTCCTTCTCGCCGACGATGCCGACGATCAGTGAGGCGAGCGTCGGCATGGCGAAGGCTGAGGCCGCGCCGCCGATCGCCTCGGCGACCGCGATCTGCCACAACTCCGGTTTCCCGGAGAGGAGTTCGATGCCCACGAAGAGCTGGCCGGCGCACCGTATGAGATCGGTGGTCAGGGCCACGATGCGCGGGTTGAAGCGGTCGGCGATCACGCCGCCCAGGGGGAGGAGTACGAGCCGCGGCACCATCGCGCAGCCCAGGACCAGCGCGAGCGCCGAGGCCGAGCCGGTGGCGCGCAGCACGGCGAGGGCGAGGGCGGAGGGGATGACGGCGTCGCCGACCAGGGAGAGGAGGCGGCCGAGGAAGAAGCGGCGGAAGCGGGCGTTGCTCAACAGCGGGTGGCGGAGGCTGGGGCGCGGCATGCGGGCGAATGTATTTCGTCGCCGAAGTATTCGTCAACGAAGTATCGGGAATCAAAATATCCGGCACCGAAGGATCTGGCCGTAAACTGCCCCCATGGAACGCGACTGGACCGATGGGCACCTGGCGCGCTGGCTGCCGGTCATGCCGGACCTCGACCCGGACGTCGAGGGCGCGATCACGCGTGCCGGTGAGCTCACCCGGCATCTGCGCAGGATCCGTGAACAGGCCCTGGTCGACGTGGAGCTGGAGCGGTTCGAGTACGACACGCTGCACAAGCTCGCGGGGCGCGGCGGACGCGCGGCGCCCTCGGAACTCGCCTCGGACCTGGGCCTCGCCCCGGCTTCCGTCACGGGCCGCCTCGACGGCCTCGAACGCCGCGGCCTCGTCGTCCGTACGCCGTCCAGGACCGACCGGCGCCGGGTCGACGTGGAGCTGACCGAAGCGGGCCACGCGATCTGGCGCAAGGCGATGGACCGGCTCGGGGGCGAGGAGCACCGGGTGCTCGGCGCGCTCGACGCGAAGGAGCGCAAGCAGCTCTCGGACCTGCTGCGGCGGGTGATGGTGGCCGCCGAATCGGGCCCCGGCGGCCGCCGACCCTGACGGGCACGCCGTCAGAGACGAGAGCCCTGACGCCGTACCTCGCTCATTGGGCCGCGTCAGCCCTGACGCCGCGCCCCGCCCACTGGACGGCGCCAGCCCTCACATCGCGCCCCGCCACTGGCCCGGCGTCAGCCCTGACGCCGCCGACGCCCGCTCGGCCGCTCCCGCCCCCGACGCCGCAGCGCCAGCAGCCCGCCGCCCGCGAGCATCGCGACCGCCGCCGAGCCGCCGAACGCCCAGTCGTCCGTGTGAGACGTGGTCGACGCGGCGACGGGAGCGCCCGCAGCGCCCACCGAGCCCGCGGCCCCCGCACCCGGCTTGGCCGCCGCCGCGCCCTTGGGCTGCTCGCTCAGCGGCGTGACCAGCGTGCCGACCGGATCTGCCTTGCTCGCCGCCGCGAACCCCCAGTCGAGCAGCGCCGCCGTCTCCTCGTACACCGCCTCGTACCCCGACCTGGGGTGCATCACGGTGACGAGCAGGGTGCGCCCGCCGCGGGTCGCCGCGCCGGTGAACGTGTTGCCGGCGTGCGAGGTGTAGCCGTTCTTGACGCCGATGAGCCCCTGGTACGCGGCCACCCCCTGCCCGGTGAGGAGGCGGTCCGTGTTCTGGATCTGGAACGTCTTCTTGCCCCCGGCCGGGAAGTCGGCCGTCTTCGTGGCGCAGTAGCCGCGGAAGTCCTCGTTCTTGAGCCCGGCGCGCGCGAACAGCGTCAGGTCGTACGCCGACGACACCTGTCCCTTGTGGTCGAAGCCGTCGGGGCTGACCACATGCGTGTCGTTCGCCTGGAGGTCCTTCGCGCGGGCCTGCATCTGGCGGACGGTCTCGCCCACCCCGCCGTTCATGCTGGCGAGCACATGCACCGCGTCGTTCCCGGAGCGCAGGAAGACGCCCTGCCACAGCTGCTCGACGGTGTACGAGGTCCCGGCCTGGACACCGACGAGGCTGCTGCCGTACGGGATCCCGGCGAGATCGGCGGCGGTCACCTTGTGGACCGAGGCCCGCCCGAACTTCGGCAGGACCGTGTCCGCGAACAGCATCTTGAGCGTCGACGCCGGGGGCAGCGCGCGGTGCGCGTCGTACGAGGCGAGGACGTCGCCGCTGTCGTGGTCGGCGACGAGCCACGCCTGCGCGGCGAGCTTCGGCAGCCGGGGCGTGCCGGACGCCACCTGGACACCGGACCTGCCGAGCCGCTCCCCGCCGACGGCGGAGACCGAGGCCGCGGCGCGCGGCCCTGGCAGGGTGACGGAGGCCGCGGCGCCGAGACCGAGGGCGAGCGCGGCGCGGCGGCTGACGTGGTGCGATGAAGAGGAGCCGGGCATCAGACGACCGTACAAGCCGCGCATGAACCAAAGGTAAGAGCCCCCCGCCGGCCCCGCAGCCCCCGAAGATCAGACTGCCCCGTTCCCCGTCCCGTTCCCCTTCTCCCGCGCCGCCGTAGACGCCTCCGTCATCCCCGGCAGGAAGTCCGTGAACAGCTCGTGCACCTCGAGGACGAGCGGCCGCAGCACCCGGAACCGGGCGAGGGCGACCCCGCGCGTGGTCAGGCGTGCCCCCCGTTCGGCGAGGCGCCGGCTGCGCTCCCGGTCCTCGGAGCTGTCGAAGACCCAGTACAGGACGAGCCCCATCTGGGAGAGCCACATCAACTCCGGCAGGATCGCGGCGAGTTCGGCCGGAACCTTCGCCTTCGAGCCGGACAGCACCTCGCGGTGCACGTCGATCGCCGTCTCGCGGGCGTGCTCCGACTCGGGCGAGAAGGGGCTGAGCGGGCTGGTCGGGTCCGCGGCGGTCTTGAAGAACTGGGCCGCGAACTCGTGGTACGGCTCCGCGATCTCCAGCCAGGCGCGGAGCACCCCGGCGATACGCTTCTCCAGGTCGCTCTCCCGGTCGAGCACGGGCCGTACGGCCGCCCGGTGCTCCGCGGAGATCTGGTCGTAGAACCCCTGGATGAGGTGTTCCTTGCCCGCGAAGTAGTAGTACGCGTTGCCGACGGAGACCCCCGCCTCCTTCGCGATGGCCCGCATCGTCGTCTTGTCGTAGCCCCGCTCCCGGAACATCCGCATCGCGGTCTCCAGGATCAGCGCCCGCGTCTGCTCACTCTTGGCGGGACTCTTCGCGGGGCTCTCGGCGGCTGCCGGGCTGGGGGTCTCTTTCTCTGCTGGCACGCTCAGAGCCTAATCGGGCACGGGGCAGCCGCTGTCGCAGGCCGCGGGGCCGTAGTACGTCCAGCCGTCGACGCGGTCGTACACCCAGCCGTCCGTCCTGCGGTAGGCGCCGCCCCCGGCCTTCCTGACCTGCTGGTCCCGGTGCGCCTGGCGGTACTTGGCGGCGGCGAGGACCGCAGCGCGCGCGAGGCGGGCGCCGGCCGGGCTGCTGAATTTGTGGGACAGCGGCCGGTACTCGGACAGTGCCCACAGGGTGACGACCCAGGCGGCGGGTCCGCGGTAGATCTGGCCGCTGTCGCCGACGAGCGTGATCTCCGAGAGCGTGGAGATGTGGTCGATCCCGGGGCAGCGGCGCCGGGCTTCTTCGGACCCGGCCGGCACCAGGTCGAGCGGGACGAGCTGCCGCTGCCGGGCGAGCCAGTTCCGCAGGAATGTGCAGAGCGGGCACTGGGCGTCGTAGAGGAGGACGAGCCGGCGGACCGGGGCCCCCGTGGTGCCCCGGTCCGCGACCCCGCTCATCGCCGTCACGCCCCGGCCACCGGCGGCGCGGCCCAGCCCTGCGGGGGAACGGGCGGCTGCTGCTCCCGCTCCATGACCCCCCGCCGCCGGATCTTGTTGAGCACCCACACGTTCCCCAGGTGCATGACCCCCAGCACCAGGAGCACCACGCCGAGCTTCGTCGACAGGGCCTCGAAGATGCCGCGGGTGTCGGCGATGTCGTCGTCCCCGCTCAGGTAGAGCGCCACGAAGCCGAGGTTGACGAGGTAGAAGCCGACCACCAGCAGATGGTTGACGGCATCCGCGAGCTTCTCGTTCCCGTGCAGCACGTCGGCGAGGAAGACCCTTCCGTTACGGCTCAGGGTGCGCGCCACCCAGACGGTCAGGCTGATGCTGACGACGAGGTAGACGACGTATGCGACGACTGTGAGGTCCATTTCCCCACCCCTCCTTGAACGCGTTCAAAAACGCTGTCGAGAAGGACTGTAGACCTGTTTTTGAACATGTTCAAGCGAGGGTCGGCCGATGGGGATCGACGAACCCGGCTATCAACTCCGCGCCAGTTCGGGCCGCTTGAGATAGTCCGTGAGGCCGATGACGTTGCCCCACGGATCCGCGAACTCCACGACGT
This sequence comes from Streptomyces sp. CB01635, assembly GCF_002803065.1. Lineage (GTDB taxonomy): Bacteria > Actinomycetota > Actinomycetes > Streptomycetales > Streptomycetaceae > Streptomyces. Next base: position 75,870 of record NZ_NNBL01000006.1, on the reverse strand, counting down.
AACCGGTGGAGGTGGAGAACGGCGGGTCGGCCGGCGGGATCCCGGCCTCCGTCAGCGCGCGGGCCGCCGCCTTCGCGTCGCGCACCTCCAGCCATACGCGTGGCCCCGGCTGCGGAGGGGGCCGGCGGTCGAAGTCCTCCTCCGCGCGCAGCAGTACGCCGGGCGTCTCCTTGCCGGCTTCGAGGAGGGCGATCCCGGCCTCGTCGAGGCGGAACTTCACGTGGAAACCGGCCCGCTCGTAGAAGGAGACCGCCTCGCCGAGATCGCCGACGGGGAACAGCACGTTGTCGAAGCCGAGCAGCTCAAGCTCAAGTGACATACCGTCAGATTAGCCATGTTTCGGGCGAACGGGACGGTACATCGTCAGCGGCGGATACGTGGCGCGCCGGTCACGGAGGTCATCAGGCAGTACAGGGACGTCGTCGCGGTGATGAAGAGGATGTTGTTCTTGGGGCCGCCGAACGCGACGTTCGAGACGGGCTCCGGGACGTCGATGCGGCCGATCCGCGTGCCGTCCGGGTCGTAGCAGTGCACACCGCCGTGCATGGCGGCGGCCCACAGCCGTCCGCCGTCGTCGAAGCGGATGTTGTCGAAGCGGCCGTCGTCGCCACTGGTCTCGGCGAAGACCTTGCCGTCACTCAGGCTCTCGCCGTCGTCCTGGACGTCGAAGACGCGGATGCATCCGGCCCGGGTGTCGGAGACGTACAACTGGCGCTCGTCGGGCGAGAAGACGAGGCCGTTCGGCGCCCCGAAGCCGTCGGCGACCTGGCGCACCTCGCCGGTGGCGGGGTCGATCCGGTAGACGTTGTTGGCGCCGATCTCGGACTCGGCGCGGAAGCCCTCGTAGTCGCTGGTGATCCCGAAGTCCGGGTCGGAGAACCAGATCGAGCCGTCCGAGCGGACCACCGCGTCGTTCGGGCTGTTGAGCCGCTTGCCCTCGAAGCGGTCGGCGAGGACGGTGATCCGGCCGTCGGCCTCGGTGCGGGTGACGCGGCGGCCGCCCTGTTCGGCGCTGACGAGGCGCCCCTCGCGGTCGAGGGTGTTGCCGTTGGTGTGTCCGGCAGGGGTGCGGAAGAGGCTGACCGCGCCGGTCGCCTCGTCCCAGCGCAGCAGGCGGTCGTTGGGGATGTCGCTCCAGATGAGCTGGCGCCAGGCGGGCAGGTAGACGGGCCCTTCGGCCCAACGGCTGCCGGTGTGCAGGGTGGTGAGGCTGTCGTCCCCGAAAGCGCACCGTCCGGTACGGAAGCGCTCGTCCAGAATCTCGTACACGCTGGGCTGGTTCTGGCCAGACATGGTTATCCCCCAGGAACTGTAGACCGAATGACATCCTGTCGTATGGGACTATGGCAGAACGGGATACGGTTACGCCATGGTCGACGGAGCGGGAGTGGGTCACAGTGGCAGTGGATGAGATCGACCGGAAGCTGGTCGCGCTGCTCCAGCGGGACGCGACGACGGCGTACGCGGCGCTCGGCAAGGAGGTCGGCCTCTCGGCCGGCGCGGCCCACGAGCGGGTGCGCAAGCTGCGCGAGCGGGGCGTGATCCGGCGGACGACCGTCGACGTGGACCCGGCCGCGCTCGGGCAGGGGGTGCTCGCGTTCGTGATGGTCGAGTCGTCGTCGTGGATGGGCGAGTCGGCCGGGGAGTTCGCCGCGATCCCCGAGATCCAGGAGGCGCACGTGATCGCCGGCAGCGCGTCGGTCCTGGTGAAGGTGCGAACGGAGACGACGCAGCAACTCCAGGACGTGCTCCGGCGGTTGTACGCGATCGAGGGCGTCAGCGGCACACAGGCGACGGTGGCCCTGGAGACGTTCTTCGAGCGGCCAGTTGTCACGTGACGCACCGAGGGCCCCGCCCCCGGTGCGAAACCGGGAGCGGGGCCCTCAGGGATGTACGAGATGTACGACCGGGAAGGTCAGTAGCGTCGCGTGATCAGCGCGCGCTTGACTTCCTGGATCGCCTTGGTGACCTCGATACCGCGCGGGCAGGCGTCCGTGCAGTTGAACGTCGTGCGGCAACGCCACACGCCGTCCTTGTCGTTGAGGATCTCCAGGCGCTGCTCGCCCGCCTCGTCACGCGAGTCGAAGATGAAGCGGTGCGCGTTGACGATCGCGGCCGGGCCGAAGTACTGGCCGTCGTTCCAGAAGACCGGGCACGAGGACGTGCACGCGGCGCACAGGATGCACTTGGTCGTGTCGTCGAAGCGCTCGCGGTCCTCGGCGGACTGCAGACGCTCGCGCGTCGGCTCGTTGCCCGTCGTGATCAGGAACGGCATGACGTCCCGGTAGGCCTGGAAGAACGGGTCCATGTCGACCACGAGGTCCTTGAGGACCGTGAGGCCCTTGATGGCCTCGACCGTGATCGGCTTCTCCGGGCTGATGTCCTTGATCAGCGTCTTGCAGGCCAGGCGGTTGCGGCCGTTGATGCGCATGGCATCCGAGCCGCAGATGCCGTGCGCGCAGGAGCGCCGGAAGGTCAGCGAGCCGTCGAGCTCCCACTTGATCTTGTGGAGGGCGTCGAGGACACGCTCCTTCGGATCGATGTCGAGCTGGAAGTCCTCCCAGACCGCGTCCGCGGAGACCTCCGGGTTGAACCGGCGGATGCGGAAGGTGACCGTGATGAGGTGCGAGCCGTTGTCCGCCTCGAGAGCCTCGAGCTTGTCCATGGTCGGGGTAGCCATCAGTACTTACGCTCCATCGGCTGGTAGCGGGTCTGGACGACCGGCTTGTAGTCCAGACGGATGGACTCGGAGCCGTCGTCGCCGACCTCGCGGTACGCCATGGTGTGGCGCATGAAGTTGACGTCGTCGCGGTTCGGGAAGTCCTCGCGGTAGTGGCCGCCGCGGGACTCCTTGCGCGCCAGGGCGGAGGTCGCCATGACCTCGGCCAGGTCGAGCAGGTTGCCCAGCTCGATGGCCTCCAGGAGGTCGGTGTTGAACCGCTTGCCCTTGTCCTGGATCGAGACGTTCCGGTACCGCTCGCGCAGCTCGGCGATCTTCTCGACGGCCGTCTTGATCGTCTGCTCGGTGCGGAACACCATCACGTTGGCGTCCATGCACTCCTGGAGCTCGTTGCGGATCACCGCGACGCGCTCCGTGCCCGTGGAGTTGCGCAGGCGCTCGACCTGCGCGACGACCATCGAAGCCGGGTCCTCGGGCAGCTCGACGTAGTCGGCCTTCTCGGAGTACTCGGCGGCCGCGATGCCCGCACGACGCCCGAAGACGTTGATGTCGAGCAGCGAGTTGGTGCCGAGGCGGTTGGCGCCGTGCACGGACACGCAGGCGACCTCGCCGGCGGCGTACAGACCGGGGACGACGGTGGTGTTGTCCGACAGGACCTCACCCTCGACGTTCGTCGGGATGCCGCCCATGGCGTAGTGCGCGGTCGGCTGGATCGGGATCGGGTCCGTGTAGGGCTCGATACCGAGGTACGTGCGCGCGAACTCCGTGATGTCCGGGAGCTTGGCGTCGAGCTGCTCCGGCGGGAGGTGCGTGAGGTCGAGGTAGACGTGGTCGCCCTCGGGACCGCAGCCGCGGCCCTCACGGATCTCCGTGTAGATGGAGCGGGACACGACGTCACGGGACGCGAGGTCCTTCATGACGGGCGCGTACTTCTCCATGAAGCGCTCGCCGTCCTTGTTGCGGAGGATGCCGCCCTCACCGCGGGCGCCCTCCGTGAGAAGGATGCCCATGCGCCAGATGCCGGTCGGGTGGAACTGGAAGAACTCCATGTCCTCCAGCGGCAGACCGCGCCGGTAGCAGGCCGCCTGGCCGTCACCGGTCAGGGTGTGCGCGTTCGACGTCACCTTGAAGAACTTGCCGGTGCCGCCCGAGGCGTAGATGACCGACTTGGCCTGGAAGATGTGGATCTCGCCGGTCGCCAGCTCGTACGCGACGACACCGGCGGAGTGCTTGACGCCGTCGATCTCGGTGATGAGCTGGTCCAGGACGTAGAACTCGTTGAAGAACTCCACGCCCTCCTTCACGCAGTTCTGATACAGCGTCTGAAGGATCATGTGGCCGGTGCGGTCCGCGGCGTAGCAGGACCGGCGGACCGGGGCCTCGCCGTGGTTGCGCGAGTGGCCGCCGAAGCGGCGCTGGTCGATGGTGCCGTCCGGGGTGCGGTTGAACGGCAGGCCCATCTTCTCCAGGTCGAGGACGGAGTCGATGGCCTCCTTCGCGAGGATCTCGGCGGCGTCCTGGTCGACCAGGTAGTCACCGCCCTTGATCGTGTCGAAGGTGTGCCACTCCCAGTTGTCCTCCTCCACGTTGGCGAGCGCGGCGGCCATGCCGCCCTGCGCCGCGCCCGTGTGGGAGCGGGTGGGGTAGAGCTTCGTCAGGACCGCGGTGCGGCTGCGCTTCGTCGACTCGATGGCCGCGCGCATGCCCGCGCCGCCGGCGCCGACGATGACGGTGTCGTACTTGTGGATCTTCATGAGTGGTTGCCTCAGCCCCGTGCCTATCGGATGTTCGGGTCGAAGGTGAAGATCACCAGCGTGCCCAGCAGGATCGTGAACACCGTGGCGGTGTACAGGAGGCCCTTCAGCCACAGGCGCGTGTTCGGGCGCTCGGCGTAGTCGTTGATGACCGTGCGCAGGCCGTTCGCGCCGTGCAGCATCGCGAGCCACAGCATCAGGAGGTCCCAGCCCTGCCAGAACGGCGAGGCCCAGCGGCCCGCGACGAACGCGAAGCCGATCTTGCTCACGCCGCCGTCGAGGACGAGCTGGATGAGCAGGTGGCCGAGGACCAGGACGACGAGGACGACGCCGGACAGGCGCATGAAGAGCCATGCGGCCATCTCGAAGTTGCCGCGCGTCGAGCGCGGGGTCTTCGAGGTGCGCTTGCGGGGGGCCTCGATGAAGGGCGCCGGGTTGTCGACGTCATAGACGGCGACGCCCTCGACGGGTCCGACGCCGGGCGTCTTCGCAGGGGTGGTGTCAGCAGACATGTCTGGCGTCAGCTCCCGAAGAGTTCACGGACGGCGTGGCCGAGGACCGGGTACAGCGCGCCCACCATCAGCACGACCCAGATGCCGACGACGGTCCAGAGCATCTGCTTCTGGTAGCGCGGGCCCTTCGACCAGAAGTCGACGGCGATGACACGCAGGCCGTTGAGCGCGTGGAAGAGGATGGCGGCGACGAGGCCGTACTCGAGGAGCGCGACGATCGGCGTCTTGTAGGTGGAAACGACGTCGTCGTACGACTCGGGGGAGACGCGGACGAGAGCGGTGTCCAGGACGTGTACGAACAGGAAGAAGAAAATGAGGACACCGGTGACTCGATGAGCCACCCACGACCACATGCCTTCCCGGCCGCGGTACAGCGTTCCAGCCGGCACGGAAGAACCCTCCGGGAGCGGGGATTGGGGCCGCGCCGGCTTCTCTGTCGGTCGGGCCCGGCCGGGTACGGTCCACCGGCCGCTCGTCATCGTATCGACGAGTTGTCGGCTCGCTCGCCCGGGGGCCGCCGGTGTGATCAAACAGGCAATCAAACAGCCACGTACGGGCTATCGGACGCGCTGTCGGGGCGCCCGGAATCCGCTGGTTCCTGCGGGTCTATCGCTTCCTGGGGCTCTGTCCGGGCATCGAGCGACCGTACGAGCCGGACGAGTCGTCCCCGGGCGAGTCGTCGCAGCTCGTCCCAGGACAGGACGCGCTCCTCCTCGGGATCGTTGCCAAGGCGTGACCGGATTCCGGCCAGGAGCTGGTCCAGGGCCTCGTCGGGCCCGTAGCCGTCGAGGCAGATGACGAACGCGTGACCGAAGCGGCTCTCGTACGCGCTGTGCGCGGCGCCGAGCGCGGTGTGCGCGACGGAGTACGAGCGGTGCGGGGTCAGGGGGAGCGACTCGCGGGACAGGGCCTCGTCGAGGTCGGCGGGCGCGAAGTCGTAGACCGCCTCGTCGGCGGCGGCGAGCAGGGCGTCGAGGTCCGGGTAAGGCCGGTGGGCGACGAGGCGGCAGGCCCAGTGGAGTGATCCGCAGCAGGTCAGGAGCGCGCGCTCGGCCTCGGTCGCGGGCAGCGTGTTGAACCGCGTGAGGCCGTGCGGGGACGACTGCAGCGGCGACGCATGCCCTGGTGAGCACTGCACCGGTATGGCGGCATGCCCGGGGAGGCGGGAGAAACGGTGCGAAGGCAGCGTGCGCTCCTCGGCGAGACGTGGGACGTGGCTGGGCTGACACTGGGACGAGACGTCAGTCAGGAGTGTCACGGGACATGTGGTGAGGGTGTGACGGATGTGCGTACACGCTAGCGATCCGGGCTTGGAGTTGTCTGGCGGATGCACCGATTTCACCCGGACGGGAGAGTTTGGGGGCGTGTGGTGGACAGGAGGTCGGGGGAGCGGGGCCTTACGGTCGCCTCCTAGGACGCGGAATTCGATCTCGAGGTTGCTGTCGAAACCGGAGGGCGGTCACTGATGGGCACGCGGAGTCGATCGACGGTCGGCGCGGGAGTTGTCACGGCGGGGACGGTCGCGCTGACCATGGTCCTCGTCGGCTGCGCCGGCGACGGGGGTGGCGCAAACGCCACCCGTGCCGGGCGCCCCTCCGACGGAAGGTCCGCGTCCCCCACCTCCGACTCGGCCCAGACCTCGGCGGAGCCCTCGCCCTCGAAGTCGTACGCCCTGTCGAAAACCCCGCAGACCATCCCCTCCGTGCGCGAGCACACGGCGGCGCGCGGGACCGGGTGGCGCCCCACCGGCGGCCGTGTCGTCATCGGGGACGCGAAGCTCTCCGACGAGGGCAAGCTCATCGCCGGCGAGCTGAAGCTGAAGTACGCGGGCAAGGTCAGGGCCGGCGCCGGTGACGTGGAGCTGGCACTCGGCGGGAGCGGCAACCCGGAGTCGTACACGATGGCCGTGAAGGACGGCCGGGTGCGGATCGTGGGGCCGGGTGACGCGGGTGTCTTCTACGGCACGCGCACGCTCAAGCAGGAGGTGCACGGCGGGGGGACCGCGCCGGAGGGCGTGGTGAAGGACGCGCCGGCGAAGCCGCAGCGCGGATTCATGCTGGACATCGCGCGCAAGCCCTTCACGGTCGGATGGATCAAGGAACAGATCCGGGAGATCGGCGACCTGAAGTACAACCAGTTCGGTCTGCACTTCTCCGACGACCAGGCCTTCCGTATCCAGTCGGACTCGCACCCCGAGATCGTCTCGCCCGACCACCTGACCAAGGCGCAGGTCCGCGAGATCGTCTCGCTCGCCGCCGAGCGGCACATCACCGTGATCCCCGAGATCGACTCGCCCGGACACCTCGGTGCCGTGATCGCGGCGCACCCGGAGCTCCAGCTGCGGAACACGGCAGGTGTCGCGACGCGCGGCGCCGTCGACATCTCGAACCCCGAGTCGGCGAAGATCGTCGACGATCTGCTGCGTGAGTACGCTCCCCTCTTCCCCGGCGCGTTCTGGCACCTGGGTGGCGACGAGTACCAGGCCCTGACGGTGAAGAACCCCGAGGCGTCCTTCCCGCAGCTCGCGGCCGCCGCCCAGAAGAAGTACGGGGCGAACGCGACGGTCGAGGACCTCACGACGGGCTGGCTGAACGACCGGGTCGCCACGATGAAGCCGTTCAACCGCTCCCTCAAGGCGTGGAACGACGGGTTCTTCCGGGGCGGTGTCGTCAAGGCCGACAAGGGCCTGGAGGTCGCCTACTGGACGGGCAAGGAGATCGGGGCGCGCCCGCCGGAGGAGTACCTGGCCGAGGGCCGCAAGATGACCAACTACAACGACGAGTTCCTCTACTACGTCCTCGGTCAGCCCAACGACTTCGTGTACCCGACCGGGCAGCGGATCTACGAGAGCTGGACGCCGCTCGTCGTGCGCGGCACGACGCCGGTGCCCGCGAAGTACGACAGCCAGATCCTGGGCGGCACGTTCGCCGTGTGGTGCGACCTGGCGAACTCGCAGACGCAGGCGCAGGTCGCGCAGGGGATCCGCATGCCGCTGCGGGCCACGATCCAGAAGCTCTGGTATCCGGGCAAACCGCCGCTCACGTGGCCGCAGTTCGTGGCGCTCGCGAACCGGCTGGGATCCTGAGCGGCTTAGCAGTGGACAGCGCGGTGGCCTGAACCGTATGTTCCGCTGGCCGGTGATCGACGCGCTCTGGGGAGATGCGCGCGACCGGCTCACCGTGAACCCGTGGGGGGTCCCTCGTGTCCAAAAGTGGTTTTCCTGTGCTCAAGTCGCCGGTCGGCGTCTCGAAGGCTGTCGTCGTGCTGCTGGGGGTGACGGGCGCGATCGACCTGTTCGCGCTGTGGGTGGGGTTCGAGCAGCGCAGCCTCGCGGCGGACTTCGTGGCCGGGCGCTTCTCGGCGGGCAGTGATGCGGACGCCGACCGCATCGACTCGCTGTACTCGGCGGCGGGCGTCGCACAGCTGTGTGCCATGGTGGCGACCGCGGTCGTCTTCATCGTGTGGTTCCGGCGGGTGCGCATCAACGCCGAGGTGTTCCGGCCCGACGGGCACAGCAGGTCGCGCGGCTGGGCCTCCTGGGGCTGGTTCGTGCCCGTCGTGAACCTGTGGGCGCCGCGCCAGGTCGCCACCGACACCTGGGACGCCAGCGTTCCGGAGGCCGGCCTGATCCCGCGGAAGTACTCGCGCAAGGTCATCAACAGCTGGTGGTCGCTGTGGCTGGTGAGCAATGTCATCGGCCGCTTGGCGGGCAGCCAGTACGACAAGGCCGAAAGCATCGGCGAGATCAAGACGGCCACCGAGATGCTGATGCTCTCCGACGCGCTCGACATCGCTGCCGCCGTCGCCGCCATCATGTTCGTCCGCGCCCTGACCCGCATGCAGAACGAGAAGGCTCTGCGCGGGCCCGCGATGGCGCCGTTCCCTGCCTGAATCGCCGGATCTGTGTTTTCGGTGGCGGAGCCACGTACGGCTGTGGTGTATTCGGCCCGAGCCGAGATCAGCCGCTTTCGAAGGCACCGGGGGGACACCGGCATGGGTTACTGGGGCTATTACGTCGTGGCCAGGAGTCAGCGGCCGCTCGCCGAGCTCGACGCGCTGGGCGGGGCGCGCGACGGGCTCACGCTCCTGGAGCGGCGGGCCGACGGCTGGCAGGTCTGGGAGTGCCCGGACGGCGGGGACCGGCGCCACGACGTCGGCAGCATGAACGCGCTGGCCACCGAGACCGGCGCGCCCGCCCTGTTCGGCTACGTCATGGACAGCGACTGCGTCGTCATCGAGGCGGCCGCGCCGGAGAGCGGCGCGTGGACCACGTGTCTGGCGCGCGATGCCATGGCCGGATATCTCTCCGCGGACGAACTGACCCTGGAGGACTACTTCCTGGAGCCCGCGGACGCCGCGCGGCGCGCGGTCGCGTGGGCGCAGGAGTGCGGCCGCACCGTCGAGCAGGGTCCGCTCGCCGACGTCCTGGGCCAGGACCCCGACCCGTTCGCCGAGCCGCTCTTCTTCCGCTTCCTGGACCGGCTCGGCGTCGCACCGCTGTGACGTTCCTGCGCCCCGGCACGCAGTAGAGCCCAGTAGAGACGAAATGCCGGGTCGGCAGGGAAAGGGCGTACTTCATGAGCCTGGTGGAGCTGATCGCGCAGGCCGACGAGCGGGGTCTCGCGGCCAGCGGTCTCGCCTGCCTCGACCGCTGCGTGCCGCTGCTGGGCGCTGAGGACGACGAGGCGCTGCGCCCGCTGTGGGCAAGCCTCGCCGAGGGCGGTCCGGAGTGGGGCGAGTGCCTGGCGAAGGCGCGGGCCGCGTTCCCGGCCGGGCCGGACGACGACGCGGACGAGGCGTCCGGGCTCGCCCGGCGCATGCTGGCCGCCGTGCCGGACACCCCGTCGGCGCCCGCGCTGCGCGAGTGGGCCGACGCCTGCTCGGTCGGCGCGCTCCAGATCCACCGCATGCTGGACACGATGGAGGACGGCGCGGGCTCGGTACGGTCCCGGCGCGAGGGCCGCACGGACGGCATGTCCCCGCTGGTGGCGGCCGAACTTCGGCGTCAGGTCAGGATCCTTGAGCTGCTCGCGGGCCGGGGCGCGAGCGGCCTGCGCCAGGCGCTCGACGTGTCGACGGAGGGCCGGCGCATCCTGCGGGCCGTCGTGTCGCGGCGGGCGCGGGGCCGCGTCTGATGCACGGGATCTCCGGGACCTGAACGGAACCGGGCCCGGCCGCCCCCTCCTGCGGTCGGGTCCGCCTCCGTGGAAGGTAGTGAGTAACCCATTCGGGCGTGGCGGCGCAAGTACGGGCACAAAGCGGACGTGACCGTCGGGGGCCGAAACGGCTCTCGCCGCGCGGTCGCCCGAGAGTGTCGGGAGCCGCGCGGCGAGAGGTTCTGCAGGACAGTCCTACGGCGCCAGCGTGGTGCCCAGGTGGTTGCCCGTCGCGGTGCCGAGCTGTGTCAGTCCGTAGTACTTGGACGTCGACAGGCCGAGCCCCGTGCTGTTGCTCGGGACGTACAGGAGCGTGCCGTTGCCCGCGTCCTCGCCCGCGGCGCCGATCACCAGGTCCGCGCGGCCGAAGCCGGTCAGGTCGGTGAGGGAGACGGCGGAGCCCAGGTTGTCGTTGGTCTCCGTCGAGCCGGCGACGCCGGGCTCGTCCTGCGATACGGCGATGGCGCCGGTGCCGGTGAGGCCGGTCGACGAGCCCTTGAACAGCAGCGACGTACCCGCGTTGGAACGGTTGCTGGTGCGGGTGATGTCCTCGTTCGGGGCGCCCGCCAGGACGTCCGCGTAGCCGTCGGCGTTGTAGTCGCCGACGGAGACGGACGCGCCCAGGGCGTCGCCGGACTCGGCGGAGCCGGGGACGCCGGTGGTGGCCTGGTGGATGACCTTGGCGCCGGTGGCGGTGAGGCCCGTGCCCGCCGTGCCGTAGACGGCGGTGACCTGGCCGCCCGCGTACGCACCGGACTCGGCGGTGTAGGGCTGGCCGATGACGATGTCGTCGACGCCGTTGCCGTTGATGTCGCCGGCGGCGATGGAGCGGCCGCCCTTCACGGTGAGGGTGCCGGCCTTGGTGAGGCCGTTCCTGCCGCCCTTGAACCAGACGACCCGGCCGATGGATGTCGAGTCGCGGTAGTTGAGCGCGACGTCCGCGTAGCCGTCCTTGTTGAAGTCGCCGCTGGTGGCGTCCTCGTAGGAGAGCGCCGTGTCACCGCTGGTGATGTTGGAGCTGCTCTCCTGGCCCTCGGCGTAGCGCGCGGTCCAGGTGCCACCGGTACCGGTGGAGGACGCGAAGACGTCCGCCTTGCCGTCGGCGTTGAAGTCGCCGACTGCCACGGCGGAGCCGTACTTGGCGCCGTTGGCGTAGAAGCCCTCGTCGAGGTTCATCTGCGCGCCGGTGGTGAAGGCGGGGCCGTACAGGATGGTGACGGCGCCGCGGTCGGCGTGCGAGGAGGTGTCGTTCTCGCCGGGCTGGCCGATCGCGAGGTCGGCGCGGCCGTCGCCGTTGATGTCGCCGGTGGCCACGGCTGCGCCCCACTGGTCGCCGGTCTCACCGGCGCCGGGCACGCCCGGGCTGGACTGCGTGAGCGAGATCTTCTTGGCGCTGTCGGGGCCGCTCGCGCCGCCCGGCACGACGACGACGCGGCCGCCGCTGGAGGCGCTGGGCAGGCCGGTGACGAGGTCGCTGATGCCGTCGCGGTTCACGTCGGCGGTGGGGATGGCGGAGCTGCGGCCCGCGCCGGCGGCGAAGGAGCGGATCGTGCCGAGCCGGTCCTCGAGCTGCTTGCCCGGGCACTCGGTGGCGTACGCGTCCTGGTGGCCGGAGACGGTGCGCAGGGTCGCGGTCTCGCCGGTCTTGTAGACGCCGGTGTCAGCGGCGGCGACGAGGTTCACCGAGCCGTTCGGGTCGACGCCGTACTGGCCGAGCTTGTACGCGGCGACGCGTGCGGCGGACTCCATCGCGGCCCGCGAGGGCTTGGAGTCCACGAAGTTGCCGAGGATCGCGATGCCGGTCGAGTACGAGTTGAAGCCGTACGTGTGCGCGCCGAGGACGGGCTCGTCGATGCCGCCCTCGCGGCCCTCGAATATCTGGCCGCACTTGTCGACCAGGAAGTTGTAGCCGATGTCCTTCCAGCCGTTGCCGTCCGGCTCCGGCTTCACGTGGTACGCGTAGTCGGCGCGGATCAGCTTGGCCGAGTCGGCGCAGCTGTAGTCGTTCGCGTCCACGGTGTGGTGGATGAACGCGGCCTGGACCTTGTCGATGTACTCCGGCGGGCTGTAGTTGACCGCGAGAGAGGTGTCCGGCTTCCACTCCGACCGCATGATGATCGGCGGCTGCTTCACCGTGGAGGGCGGGGCCGGGGGCTTGGTGGGCGTCGGCGACGGGCTGGGGCTCGCGCTCGCCGAGGCGGAGTCCGACGGGCTCGGGGAGCCGGCCGGAGCCGAGTCACTGGGCGATGCCGACGGCGAGGGGCTCTCCGGGGCGGAGTCCGAGGGAGACGGCGAGGGGGACTCGGCGAGGTCGGTGGTGTACGCCGCGTTCTGCGGCCCACCGGCCGCGGCGGAGGTCTTGGCGGCCTTGGCCTCCTTCGAGGTGACACCCGGGTCGACCATCGCAAGGGTGAGCCCCTTGGGCAGCGCGGTCGACGACCCGTCGGCGGCGACCACGCGTGCCTCGACGCCGTCCGAGGGCCCGACCCACCGGGACTCGGACATGCCCCGCACGCCGTTCTTACTCTCGGCGGTGTCGGGGTCGGGCAGGTGCGAGTCCGTGTTCACGGACACCCAGTCGGTCCACTTCCCGGTCACGCTGCTGCGCGTGCGGACCTGGGCGGTGCCCTTGAGCTCGGCGCTCTGCTTGTCCCAGGTCACCCCGACCAGAGAGAACGGCTCCGTGCCGGTGCGCGGGAGCTCCCGCTTGGTGCTGCCGTCGGCCTTCAGTTCGGCGGAGCGCACCTTGACCGGCCGCGGAGTCGTCGCGGAGGGGCCGGAGCCGCCGGACGCCTCCGGGCTGGCGACGGCGTACGTCACCACGCCCGCGCCACCGAGGACGACGGCCCCCACCGTCACCCAGGCCCTGCGCTTGAGACTCAGCGGTTTGTACGCATGTGATCTGCGCGCACGCGGATTACGCGGGCTCAAATGCCCCACCCCTCGAATAAGTTCACAAATGCCACACCCGTCACGCGGGTAGCTGCTCTATCCAGCGATCGACCATCGGGAAACGTCACTGGTTGTGCTGGTGTGCTGCACGTCACCTGGAATCCACCTGGAAATCGCCCGGTAATCACCCGTAAGTCACCGGGTCGGTTCGCCACCGATACCGGCACCGGCGGCCGTCCCGAGCGCGGTGGGCCCGTAAGAGGCACCCGTCCCGCCGCTCACGGTCATCACGGTTCCGTCGCCCGCGTGCTCGCCCTCGGCGCCGATCGCGAGGCCTGCGACGCCGTCCCCGGTGAGTCCGGCGACGGTGACGGCGGACCCGAACCGGTCGACGGACGGCCGCAGACGCGACCAGATCCGGATGTAGATGCGCTTCGACGGCACCGTCGCCGAGTTCATCTTCCGTATGCTCACCGAGCGCTCGCACCCCCACTCGATCGCCAGGTACGACACCCACTGGTTCCAGAGTTACGAGGACGAGGAGTAGGCCGCAAAGTGAAGAGATTTCGTCTGGGACATCTGACGGCTATATCGCCCCTGTGCGTCGTGTTGGCCGGTTGCGGCGTGGGGGTGGGTGGCTCGGACGCGGCCAGGCCCACCGCAACGAAGCAGGCCGACGCGAAGGTGCAGGAGAAGGCGGAGGGAGAGGCGAAAGCCCCCGCGCCCACCACCCCCGCCGACTTCCTCGACCTCGCCGACAAAGCCATGGCCGCCGAACCCGGCTGGACCTTCGCCGTGGAGGGCGCCGAGGCTCTCACCCTCGAGGAGCAGGAGAGCGGCGCGTCCTACGAGGCCACCGTGTCGCGCACCGGGAAGCCAAAGGCCCTCCGTTCGCAGGGTGTCATCACCAGCAGCAAGGGTGTACAGAAGGCGGAGAAGGTGTTTGTCGTCGGCGGTACGACCTACGTCAAGGAGGGGGCCGCCGCCTGGAAGAAGGGCGCCTCCACCGACCCCGCGATGGAGAACAAGGTCGAGGACTCGGTGGCCGCCATCGACGCGTACCGGGGTTATCTCAAGGCGGGCAACAAGGACGTCACCGCAGTGAAGAAGGGCGACACGGCCGAGCTTCAAGTCAGGCTCCAGCCATCGAGCTTGAAGGACGTGCAGGACCGCGCCTACGTGAAGACCGCCGTCCGCGAGCTCGACCCCGTCCTCACCCGGCTCCAGGCCGCCGGCATCACCATCAGCAAGTCCCAGATCACGCTCGCCCGGCTCAACGAGACGCTGACCCTGGACGCCAGGACCGGGCGGATCGAAGCCCATCGGCTCGGGTTCACCTTCCTCATTCCGCACAACGGCGGGTACATCAACTACCGGCAGGACGTGGGTGAGGTGAACGGCGGGGTGTTCAAAGAGAGCATCAGCCTTCCCACAGACGTGGGCTGACGGGCACTCAGCCCGACCGCCTGTACGAGGAGTGCGGCCACCGGTTCGGCCGCCAGGCGCGCACGGTGGCCGGGCAGGTGCGTGCGCAGCCAGGCGTCCTCGCCCGGATGGGAACCGGTCCCCGCGTGCAGCAGCCTCAGGCTCGCGGAGGTCTCGGCGAACAGCGGGAGCACGAACCGGCGGCGGGCGAGGCTGTCCGCGTCGATCTGCCACAAGCCCATGCGCACGTACGACCTTTCGCGTGTCGGCGAAACAGTGAACACGACCCCCAGTCCGCTGTTGTCCCTCACCCCGGACGACCTCGCGGGCCAGGCCCTCGGCCTGCACGCCACCGGCATGGCCGCCTTCCAAGGCATCGGCGCCCTCCTCGCGGGCACGCTGGCCCAACTCACCTCCTCTGCCACTGCGATCACGCTGATGGCGGCCGGTTCGGTCACCGTGACGCTGGCTCTCGCGGCGCTGGGCAGGCGCGAGGAGCGACGGCCGGCCGTCCCCGGTACGCGCCCGGACGTCCTGCCGGAACCGGCCGTCACGCGTAGCGATGTCCGAAAGCTCCGGCCGCTCGCGCGCTGAGGGTGGCGTGCTGTAGAACCGGCCCGGTTTCCCCGAGGAGAACCGGAGGAGTCGCTCGTAATCGCTCACTCGGCTACGCCATGTGCTGGGTGGCACTCATGGGGGCGATCACTTTCGGGGCCGGTGAGGACCTGAGCGACCGGCTGGCGGCCCTCGTCGGGACGCTCCCCGCGTGGGGCTACATCGGATTCCGCATCCGGCGGGAGGCCCGGGCGATCAAGGAAGACAGCAGACTCGCACGAGGCGAGCGCAGGAGGCGGGAGGCGGTCATGGAACCGGATGAACTCGTTGATGCCGTGACGCGGTTGGTCGGCAAAGGCGCTCGGCGCTTCGAGTGCTGCGAGGAGGGGCACGGCTCGGGGCATGTATGCCTCGCCCTCTCCGAAGAGCTCGGCCTCCTCGAACTGATCGACGGGATCAGCGGCCGGTACGGGGCCTCCCGCAACCTCGCCATGCGCGGCTTCGCCGATCCCACCGTGGACGCTACGACCGGGCTGCCCCTGCTCGCGCCCTTCGGCACCGAGGTGATCGACATGCGGGCCTGGGCGCACGCCGACCAGTGGATCGGGGCCGGGACGGTCCGGGTGGGGGACGACATACGGCACGTCGTCCTGGTCGCCGAGCGGGACGTGCCCGTTGTGGAGGAGCTGTCCGACGACGCCACGTGGGTCGAGCGGGTCGTGGCCGTGACCGGGTGGGCGGGTGAGGCCCGTACGGTCGACTGGGATGCGGTGGAGGCGCGGGTCGGCACCCGGCTGCCCACGGACTTCAAGCAGCTTGCCGAGATCTTCGGTTACGGCGCCTTCGACGGCTTCCTCACCCTCTACGTGCCCGAGTCCGACGTCCCCGGCATGGACTTCGTGGAGAACGCGGAGCATCTGGCCGGGTTCGCGGCCCGCTCGGGCACGAGCCTGTGGAGGCCGTACGGCATCCATCCGGCGCCCGGCGGACTCCTGGAGTGGGGGGCGTCCGAGCAGGCGGACCAGTACTACTGGCTGACCGAAGGCGACGACCCCGACCGCTGGCCCGTCCTGGCGTCGCAGGACATCGCCGACACCTGGACGCGATTCGACGGCACCGCCGCCGAGTTCGTCTTCCGCATGCTCACCGAGCGCTCGCATCCGCACTCGGTCGCCCGCTATTACGACAGGCACTGGTTCCAGAGTTTCGAGGACGAGGAGTAGGTCCGAGGTGACGGCACGTCGTCGATGTCTCGCGGAGTGCCGGCCCAGCCGAGGTTCGGCCTCGTGCACTCGGTTGTCGCTCGGAGTCCCGCAGGACTCCGTCGGATACGCGTACCGCAAATCAGTGGCGGGCCCGGCCCCCACCGACGACCATGCGACGTATGACTGACCAACCCGCACGATGGAGCCAGGCGTCCGTCTACCCCGACATGTGGGCCGACCCGGACGACGACCCCCGCAGCGCCGAAGGCGTCAGTGCAGAGGGCGAACTGGAGACGCTCCGGACCTTCCTGACGGACTACCGCCTGACCCTGCGGATGAAGTGCGAGGGCCTGGACCCGGAGCAGCTGGCGCGCCGGTCGGTTCCGCCGTCGACGATGTCGCTGCTCGGCCTGCTCCGGCATCTCGCCGAGGCGGAGCGGGACTGGCTCAACTGGATAACCGACGGCGAACCGCTGCGGAAGCTGTACGGCGAGCGTGACGGGGACTTCAACGGCGCCGTCGCCGAGCAGGCCGTGATCGACGCCGCGTACGCCGATCTGGAGCGCGAGCAGGCCGCGACGGACGCCGCGCTCGCGGGGCACGCGGATCTGGGCGAGCGCCTCGGGAAGGTCGAGATCCCGGTCCGGGAACTGCTGGTGCACCGGGTCGAGGAGTACGCCCGCCACTGCGGCCACGCCGACCTGCTGCGCGAGTGCATCGACGGAAGGGTGGGCCAGTAGGCCCGCCGCTCAGTGGCGCGGGCGGTCGGTCGCCTTCACCGCACCGAGGAACGCCGTCCACGCGCCGCTGGTGAACACGACGGCCGGACCGTGAGGGTTCTTGCTGTCACGTACGGGGACGTGGGCGGCGCAGGCGTGGTCGTTGGCTTCGAGGCAGTCCCCGCTGTCGCCGCCGCTGTACGTGGACTTGCGCCAGGCGTCGCTTACTTCGAGGCACTGGCCGCTCTCGCCACCGCTGTAACTCGACTTACGCCACATCGGCAGAACTGAGGCGTCGGGGACGCGGATGCCCTGCCACTGCTGCTCACTGCTGCTGTGCGTCATGCTCGCAATCCTCCGCGACGGACCTGATCAGCGCCAGGGACTTACGGTGCGACAGGGCGTCGCCCATGGCGTGATCGTAGGCCGTCTGGCATTCGCGTACCACGGAGGGGAGTTCGAGGACCCGACCCCAAGTGAGGCCCTCCACGTACGCGACCTGCGGCAGGTCCTCGAACCACATGAGGGACACCGGGCCCTCCAGGAGAGCGTGCAAGCCCACAGAGAAGGGCAGCACGTGGACGCGAATGCGGCGGCTTTCGCCCAATTCCACTATGTGACGGAGCTGCTCGCACATCACTGCAGGGCCTCCCACGGGGCGGCGCAACACCGCTTCGTCCAGGAGGAACCACGTCACTGGTGACTTGAAGTCGTCCAGGACACGGGCCCTTGCCAGGCGTGTGACAAGGAGGCTGTCACGTTCCTCGTCAGTCTTCGGCGGGAAGCCGGACTGGAGCACTTCGCGGGCGTACGCCTCGGTCTGGAGCATGCCGGGCACGAGCTTCGGCGCGTACGTCCTGATCGCCGTCGCCTGGCGCTCCAACTCCAGTGCTTCCGCGAAGTGTTCGGCGACCCGGCCCTCCCCCTGCGTCGGCAGGAAGTTCTCGAATACCCCGCCCGTCTTGAGTACCTGATCGAGACGGCGAGCGTCCTCAAGCGACGGCCGGCGGCGCCCCGCCTCGATGTGGGCGATGTGCGTGCGGGACATGATCGCCCGCGCGCTCAGCTCTTCTTGGGTGAATCCGGCGGCCTCACGGCGCCGCCGCAGCTCATCCCCGTAACTCGTCCGGGAACCGGGATTGTCCTCGATCGCCATCCGCAACTCCCGCATGTGCGACTTGCGTTGTCACGCTCGGACCACTGGCGAGCCTAGCTGCGCCGACCTCAATCTGTGATCGGTTTCATACGCAGAGCGAGATCGAGAGGCAGTGCGGAAGATGCAGCACGGGGAAGGTGCGTTCGTCGCCCACACCGGTACGGACGTCTACGGGCCCGGCAAGGTGCTCGGTGTCGACGGGGAATCGCGGCGCGTGCGCTTCGTGTACTTCGTGGCGACCATCGCGGCGCGAGACCTGCGGCCGGCCTCGGAAAGCGAAGAGGTGTGGGTGCGGGCGTGGCTGCGGGAGCGCGCGCAGAGATACGGCGGACAGTGGTGACTACGTCAAGTGACCGTTCGCATACGCAAGTTGCGGTACGGTGAGCGCGACAGCACGCCTCAAAGTCATTTCGATCGGACATGAGGCGGCCCTCAACGCCGGTTCCAGCCAGCGAAGAGGGCCTTCATCACCAGTGGAAGAAGCCACCGGAAAATGCTCCGTCATGCTATCGCGCCTGCCCGTTTCTTCAGTCAGGTGCCGAACGAAATCCTCCGCCATCCCCGCCTCTCGTCGGACGCCGTCCGGCTGTTGACCTGGCAGTTGTCACTCCCCGATGACGCCAAGGACCCGTTGTCGAAAACCGCCCGTCAGGCCGGGATCGGCAAGTGCGCCTTCAACCGCGCCAAGGGCGAACTGAAGCGCGAGGGCTATCTGCACGAGTGGCGCCAGCAGGGCGTTCGTGGGCTGTGGTCGACCGTGCAGCTCGTCTCGAATGTGCCGCTGAAGCCGGAGCAGGCGCTTGTCTTACGGGACGGGGCTCCGGTGGGCGGAAACCCGGCCGCCGGTGAGCCGACCGGCCGGACCGTCGGCCGTCATCCAGAAGAACCCGTTCTTGAGAACACCCCCCACCATCCCGAGACGCCTCCGGAGACGGAGGCGCCCGAGGCTCCCGCGGCCACGGAAGCCGGGCGCCAACTCATCGCCACGATCATGGACTTGGAGCCAAGGCTCCGCGTACCGCGCGGCATACTGCCGCAGCTGGCGGCCCTGGCAAGCGCCTGGATGGAGGCGGGGCACACGCCAGGTGGCGTGCGGGCGCATGTGCGGCGCAGCTTGCCGGGCCCGAAGCAGCCGATCCATAAGCCGGGCGGCCTGCTGCGGTACATCCTGAGCGACGTACCACCGGCGCCTGTCGAGGAAGAGTCCCGCTGCCCCGGACCCGTACAGCCACGTATCGCCCAGCTGCGGGAATGTGAGGGCGTGCATACGCAGGCGCGCCTGTTCCGGCCGGAGGGCGACGAGGAATTCTGCGGCGAGTGCCTGCGGGGGCGAGTGCCCGACGGCGTGGCACGGCTGTAGGCCCGCTTCCGGTTGCCGGGATGCGGAAGCCGGCAGCTCCCACGGACTGCCGTCCGACCTCGTTGTATCCCCGTTTCCGTCTCACGGAGGATGGGGCGGAGGGGGTGGGCCATGACGGAACGGGCGAGGGCCACGGCTCAGGGCGTGGGCGGGCGGCTGGACAAGGACGGTGCCCGTCGGCGGTCGCCGGGCCGGATCCGGTCCACGGGCGTGCTGCTGATCCTGCTGGCTCTGATATCGGCGGTGCTCTGCTACATCGCGTTCTCATGGTGGCTGCCCTCCGACAGGGATCGCTACCGGGACTACGTGGCAGCCGAGCCGTGCCCCGCTCGTGCGACGGCGACGGACTGCCTGAGCACCTGGCATCTCACCGTGGTGAAGGCGGAGATCAAGAACGTCGGGAAGGCTTCCCGCTACAAGGCGACGCTGAAGGACGGGGACTCCTGGCAGGGAGTCGTGGACTTCGGTGACCAGGGGCCGCTCCTGGAGCGCCTGAAGCCGGGCGACCGGGTCACCGCCACCGCCTGGCGCCGCGACATCGTCGTACTCAGCGAGGACGGCGTCCGGCAGAACACCTCGGAGGCACCCCGTGACGAGATCCAGATGAACGCCGCCATGGGCATGCTCGCCGCGTTCTTCGCGGCTCAGGCGTTCGCGTTCGGCGCGGTACGCCTGGTCAGTCCCCGTGCCTACGCGCCCTTCACCTGGGAGCCGTACGGCAGGCGGATGCTCTGCACCAGCATCATCGTCTGCTTCGGGGTGGGGCTCCCGACAGCGTGGACCGGCATCCCGTGGTGGACCGTGCCCGCCGTCGGACTTCCCGCCGTGGCGTGCGCGGCGGTGCTGATGTACCCACGACAGGAGAGCACGACCGCGGGCGGAGGGCAGGCGGCCCGGACCGGTTCCGCAGCAAAGACCGGGGAGCGCGTAAGGTCCGGGAAATGACTTCGCCCGGGTCCCGCATCGGCAGACACCAGATCCCCGGCCTCCTCCTGATCATGGTCCCCGAGTCCCGGGAGGGGATCGAGGCCGTGGCGGGGATGTCCGCCGAGCAGGCCGTCTCCGGGGATCTCGAATGGTTCGATCTCTACGACTTCTTGCGCGACGTGGTCTTCCGCGACCTGGTCCGGCCCGAGCTGCTCATGCCCGAGGCGGAGCGTGACACCGAACTGCTCGGCCGATGCGCCGAGTTCGCCGAGAACCTGCTCCTGAACTCGACCCAGCCCGTGGCATCCGCCGTGTTCTACCAGCTGGTGGAGCCGCTGTACGCGAGTGAGGAACTCCTCGTCGCGGCCATCCCCCTGATGCAGCCGGAGATGCTGCGCGTCACGCTCGAGGACATGGCGGTGGACCGGCTTTCGGCGCCTGCGCGGGACCGGCTGGCCGGGTATCTGCACTGACGCGCAACTGCCTCAAAGGTTGTACGGGCTCGGGTAATTGCTCATGTGAGAAGCGACATGTGTGCGACGCGTGATGCTTGCGTGGTGCCAGCCGCTGGGCCAGGCGGGGGAGTCGCGCAGGCCGCTCCCCGTACTGGATGAGGGGCGGACGTCATGGGAGCTGGCCACAAGCCTGAGCCGAACGCGGCGGACATGCGGCGGCACGCCGCGGGATTCGTCGCGCACGCCACCGCGCGCAACCGGCTCCCGCTCGACTACACCGTCGCCAGCCTCCGCGTCGCGGACTTCCTCGTCGACGGCCTGCGCAAAGGGACTTCGGACCGGGCATCGGTCGCGGGGGCCCTGTTCGGCATCGGCGCTTACGTGGGCGAGGTGCTCGTGCGGCGGGCCGGGGCCGTCTGGGTCGACTTCGATGCCGCCCAGCGCGCCTACTTCGGTCAGCCCGCCGGCGTCCGCATGCCCGACGGACGCATGTGGAACCCCCTCGGCAAAGTGGTCAACCGCTTCGAACTCGGCCGCGAGGAATCCCTCCAGACCTTCTACCTGACCCTCCACGGGCGCGGCGGCGACCGCGGTACGGGCAAGACCTGTGCCGCCCTGTGACAGGTGCGCCCAGTGACATTTCTGTGGGCCCGGACGCTGATGACCGTGAGGGCATGGACGCATTGATCTGTGCCACGTCGGGTCAGTACGCAGACGTACGAAGAGGACAACGGTTGGGCCAGGGTGGGGAGCCCCGTCGCACGCACGCGCGCGACGAAGAGCTGGACATGGCCGTGGCGCGGGCGCAGCAGGGGGACGAGGCCGCCTTCGCGGTCGCGTACCGGCTTGTGCACCCCGGCCTCCTCGGATACCTGCGCGGCCTCGTCGGCGACGAGGCCGAGGACGTGGCCTCCGACGCCTGGCTCGAGATAGCCCGCGACCTCGGACGCTTCCGCGGGGACGGCGCCGGGTTCCGCGGCTGGACCGCCACCATCGCCCGGCACCGCGCCCTCGACCTGCTGCGCCGCCAGAAGGTGCGCCCGCGCCCCTCCGGCCTCGAACAGGACATGCTCGAACTCCCCGGCACCCACAGCACGTCCGACCAGGCCCTGGAGACGATCTCCACCGAAGAGGCGCTCACGCTGATCAGCGACCTCCCTCGCGACCAGGCCGAGGCGGTGCTGCTGCGCGTCGTCGTCGGGCTCGACGGGCCGTCCGCCGCGCGCGTCCTCGGCAAGCGCCCGGGCGCAGTGCGGACCGCCGCGTACCGGGGCCTGAAGAAACTCGCGGACCGGCTCGGCGCGCGAGGTGTGACGGATGAGGGCCCCACAACGCTGGGGGATTCGAGATGAGGACTGAAAACCCACTTGGCCCCGATGAGGGTCCGGCCGGGCCGACCGGCCCGGAGGGGGCCGGAGGCTTCGAGAACCTGCTCGCCGCCGCGGTGTGTTCCGCGAAGCCGCGCGACGGCGGCGAGGAACGGGCCGTCGCCGCGTTCCGCGCCGCCCGCGACCGGGGGGCGCACTCGGCCAGGACGCGGCGCCGCGACGACTGGCGACCGCGCCGGCGGCACGGGCTGAGCCGCTGGTCCGTCCGCACGGGGATGGGCGCGCTGCTCGCGAGCATCACGCTCGGCGGCGTCGCCATGGCCGGTATCGGTGCCGTCAACGACACGTCCGGCGACGACGCCGGACGGCCGCCCACGCCCCGGCGCAGCGCTCCCGGCACCCCGGGACGGCAGTTCCTCGAACAGATCCGGCCACCCGCCGCGGCGCTGACGTCGCCCGGGGTCCACGGGCGGGGCCGGTCCGCCGGTCACCCGGACCAGGCCCGCGACCTTCTCGCCAAGTGCCGCGCGTACGACTCCGTCCGCGGCCGGGGGAAGGCTCTGGGCGCGCCGGCGTGGCAGCGACTGGTCGCGGCGGCGGGCGGGGAGGCGTCGGTGGACGCGTACTGCGCCGGCCGGCCGGCGGGGCACAGGCCCGGGAACGGGACGCCGGGTCCTCAGCCGAAGGCCGGGACGCCGGAGAAGCCGGCGAAGCCGCTGGAGTCGGAGAAGCCGCCGAAGGCCGAGGAGCCACCGAAGGCCGAGAAGCCTGAGAAGCCGGGGAAGTAGCCGCGCACCCTCGCGGCATCGAAGCGCCGTCAACGAAGAGGCACCGCCGGGACGGCCGAGGCCGCCACCCCCCACAGGAGAGGCCCCGGCCGTCGCGCGGTACGGGCCGCGCGGCGGCCCGTACTACCTTCAGCGCCGCGCGTGCGTTTTCTGTCACACCGCGTTGTGTCACGTGCTAGTTGCGGGTTGTACCAAACGTGGACGGGGAGCCGTATCAGGCCGTAGCGTGCTGGTTCGCGTCGGTGAGCGGCGCAGGGTTTAAGCGCAAGGGTGGCGCAGTGCTGGGGGACGACGCGGAGCTGACGGCCGCGGTGCATGCGGCGCAGGACGGGGACGAGACCGCGTTCCGGACTGTGTACCGCGCGGTGCATCCACGCCTGCTCGGGTACGTACGGACACTCGTCGGTGAACCGGACGCGGAGGACGTCGCGTCCGAGGCCTGGCTGCAGATCGCCCGGGACCTCGACCGGTTCAGCGGGGACGCCGACCGCTTCCGCGGCTGGGCCGCACGCATAGCCCGTAACCGCGCCCTCGACCACATACGGATGCGGGGACGCCGGCCCGCCATAGGCGGGGACGAGACCGAGCTCACCGGTCGGCCCGCGGTGTCCGACACCGCCGACGAGGCGATGGAACTCCTCGCCACCGGTGACACGCTCGCGCTCATCGCCCAGCTTCCGCAGGACCAGGCCGAGGCCGTCGTCCTGCGTGTCGTCGTCGGGCTCGACGCGAAGAGTGCCGCCCAGACCCTCGGCAAGCGTCCGGGCGCCGTCAGGACCGCGGCGCACCGCGGCCTCAAGCGCCTCGCCGAGCTGCTCGGTGCCGAGGGTTCGCATGTGCAGACGGCGCTCGCCGGCCGGGACGGCACGCTCGACGCCGTACCGCCCCCGAGAGAGCCGCGCGGGCACGCGGTGACGTCCGCCGGTGTGACGCATTCGCGGACGCGGACGCAGAAGGACATGTGATGGCCGACGAGCACAACAAGTGGCTGGACCGGGACGCGGCCGAGCGTCTGCTGCGCGGTGAGCCCCTGGAAGCCGTCGACGCAGCCACCCGCGCCCGGGCCGCCCGTCTGGCCGAGACACTCGACGCACTTGCAGTGACACGCGTAGAGGGAGGCGAACTGCGGGGCGAGGCGGCCGCGTTGGCGGCGTTCCGCAAAGCGCGCGAATCCGTGGCGGAGGAGCCGGGCGCGGCGCCCCTGAAGGCACGCCATGCCAGGCCCCGCGGGGCTCTCGCCCCGGTCTCCTCGCTCCACGGACCCGTGGGCCGGGAGAGCGACGCGAACGCAAATGCCGGCGCCGACGGGCACGCCGCGGCCGACGTCGGCAGTGTCCGCCTCGCGAGACCCGACGCGCGGCCCGTCCGCTGGGGCCGCCCGGTGCGGTTCGGGTTGGCCGCCGCGTTCGCCGGATGCATGATCGGCGGCGTCGCCGTCGCGGCCGGAACCGGAGTGCTCCCGTCGCCGTTCGGCGGACGGAACGAACCCGGTCCCGCCGCCAGCGTCTCCGCTGCCGCGTCTCCCGAACAGCCCCTCGCCTCACCGTCGCCCGACATCTCGGAGACCGACGGCGGACGCTCGGGCAGCGCCGTGCCCGACGGCCACTCGCACGAGCCCGGCTCGGGCGCCCCGTCCCAGGACGACACGGCGGACCGGGCCGGCCCGGCGACGACGCGGCCCGGCACCGGCCTGCGCGAATCGGACGCCGCGGACCGGGAGGCCTGGCGGCAGCGCCTGGTCGACGCCTGCCGCAAGTACCGCGACGGCGCCCTGAGCGACTCCCAGACGGAGCGTCTCAGGGCCGCGGCGAAGCGCATCGCCACGAAGAAGCGGGACCGTGACCCCGACCGGTTCTGCGCCCGCATCCTCGAAGAGGCCGACGACTCCGGCAGCGGCGACGACGGCAGCGGCCAGGACGGCGACGACAAGAACGGCGGCAAGAACGGCGACGAGGACAGCCAGAACGGCGAGGACTCCGGCGTCAGCGGCGCCGTGCCGACCGCCTCGTGGGTCCCGTCCGAGCCCGGCGGCGACGCCTCGGACACCGCGCCGACAACGCCGTCCACGACGGCCTCGGCCTCGTACAGCGCCGCGCCCGCACAGTCCTGAGCCTGTTCTCAGCCGTCCCTGAGCGCGCTCGGGCCAGCCCGCTCAGACCTGCTCTGAACCGCCCTGACCTGCGCAGACAAAGAATTTCCGAGGCGGGTGTGACGTTTTTGGACGGCATGGCGCAGTAACAAGTGAGCCGACTGGTCATCGGCCGTGCACGAGCCGCGGGTTCCCCCCGTACCTTCGGCTCTGTGCCACTGGCGCGGGCGGGACACGTTCCCCCGGTCCCGCCCGCGCCCCACTCCACTTCTCAGCAGGTCACCAGTAGACGACGACCTTGTCGCCATTGCGGACCTGCGCGAACAGTGACGCGATCTTCCCCTCGTCCCGTACGTTCACGCACCCGTGCGACGCCCCGTTGTAGCCGCGGGCCGCGAAGTCCGCGGAGTAGTGCACCGCTTGGCCGCCGCTGAAGAACATCGCGTACGGCATGGCCGTGTGGTAGATCGTCGAGACGTGGTGGCGGGATTTCCAGTACACGCTGAAGACGCCCTCGCGGGTGGGCGTGAACTGCGAGCCGAACCGTACGTCCGTCGTCATCAGGGCCTTGCCGTCGATCATCCACGTCAGCGTGCGGCTGGTCTTGCTGATGCAGACGACGCGGCCGGTCATGCAGCGCCGGTCCGGCTTCGCCGCGGGCTGCCCGCCGGACGCGTACAGCTCGTCGCGCGTCGGGGTGTGCGTCATCCCTACGAGCCGCGCCCAGGTCACCGTGTCCGT
Source organism: Streptomyces sp. CB01635 (assembly GCF_002803065.1). Taxonomy (GTDB): domain Bacteria; phylum Actinomycetota; class Actinomycetes; order Streptomycetales; family Streptomycetaceae; genus Streptomyces. Next base: position 50,128 of record NZ_NNBL01000006.1, on the reverse strand, counting down.
GTTCCCCGTGCGCGGCAGGCCCCGCTTGCCCTGGAAACCCTCGACCGCCTTGGTCGTCGCGGGGCCGTACTTTCCGTTCGGCCCTTCGAAGAGCCACGCGATCTGCCGCAGCCTGGCCTGGAGTTCGCGCACCTTGCCGCCGCTGGCGCCGCGCGCCATGAGGACCTTCGGCGGCGGTGTCGGTCTCACCGACGGAGTGCGGGAGGGGGCGACGCCCGGCTTCTTCGCGCCCGGCTCCTTCGCGTCGTCGGAGGGGGCCGGTGATGCGGAGCCGTCCGCCCTCGGCGGCGGCTGCTTGCCCCCCGTGTCGACGGCCTGTGTCCTGCAACCGCCGGCCAGGGCGATGACCCCGGCGACGGCGAGTGATCCACGCATGACGGTCGCACGCATCCGGGCCCCCGCAGTCTCGCCACTAGTCCGATGTGCCAACAGAGATGTTTCCCGCGCGCGTCCGGTTGCGAACTCGGCGTAAGTGCCGCGCATTGTGGGATGGAGTAAAGGTGAAGGACGGGCTGTGAGCAAGGTCCCAGCCTGCGGCTCTCCATGGCGAGCAGGCGCGCCGCTACAGTCCGTCGCGAGGGTCGACCCAACTGGCAAGTAACATCCGAGCTGGAGGCACAACCATGGCGCGCGAGTCTGAGTCAGGACTGCCCATCGAGCCGGTCTACGGCCCTGATTCGCTGGCCGACTGGAACGCGGCCGAGAAGCTCGGCGAGCCCGGCAAGTACCCCTTCACGCGGGGCGTCTACCCGTCGATGTACACCGGCCGCCCCTGGACGATGCGCCAGTACGCCGGCTTCGGCACCGCCGTCGAGTCCAACGCCCGCTACAAGCAGCTCATCGCCAACGGCACGATGGGCCTGTCCGTCGCCTTCGACCTGCCCACCCAGATGGGCCACGACTCGGACGCCCCGATCGCGTCCGGCGAGGTCGGCAAGGTCGGCGTGGCCATCGACTCGATCGACGACATGCGGATCCTGTTCGGCGGCATCCCGCTGGACAAGGTGTCCACGTCGATGACGATCAACGCCCCGGCGGCGCTGCTCCTGCTCATGTACCAGCTCGTCGGCGAGGAGCAGGGCGTCCCCGCGGACCAGTTGACCGGCACGATCCAGAACGACGTGCTGAAGGAGTACATCGCGCGGGGCACGTACATCTTCCCGCCGAAGCCCTCCCTGCGGCTGATCGCCGACATCTTCAAGTACTGCAGGGCCGAGATCCCGAAGTGGAACACCATCTCGATCTCCGGCTACCACATGGCCGAGGCCGGTGCCTCGCCCGCGCAGGAGATCGCGTTCACGCTCGCGGACGGCATCGAGTACGTGCGCACGGCCGTCGCGGCCGGCATGGACGTCGACGACTTCGCGCCGCGCCTGTCCTTCTTCTTCGTGGCGCGCACGACGATCCTGGAGGAGGTCGCCAAGTTCCGAGCGGCCCGCCGGATCTGGGCCAAGGTCATGAAGGAGGAGTTCGGCGCGAAGAACCCCAAGTCGCTGATGCTCCGTTTCCACACGCAGACCGCGGGCGTGCAGCTCACCGCCCAGCAGCCCGAGGTCAACCTCGTCCGCGTCGCCGTCCAGGGCCTCGGCGCCGTGCTCGGCGGCACGCAGTCGCTGCACACGAACTCCTTCGACGAGGCCATCGCGCTGCCGACCGACAAGTCCGCGCGCCTCGCCCTGCGCACCCAGCAGGTCCTCGCCTACGAGACCGACGTGACCGCCACCGTCGACCCGTTCGCCGGCTCGTACGTCGTCGAGAAGATGACGGACGACGTGGAGGCCGCCGCGCTCGAACTCATGACGAAGGTCGAGGACCTCGGCGGCGCGGTCAACGCCATCGAGCACGGCTTCCAGAAGAACGAGATCGAGCGCTCCGCCTACCGCATCGCGCAGGAGACCGACTCCGGCGAGCGCGTCGTGGTCGGCGTCAACCGCTACCAGCTCGACGCCGAGGAGCCCTACGAGCCGCTGCGCGTCGACCCGGCGATCGAGGCCCAGCAGGCCGAGCGCCTCACGAAGCTGCGCGCCGAGCGCGACCAGGCGGCCGTCGACGCGGCACTTGCGGCCCTCAAGAAGGCGGCCGAGGGAGAGGACAACGTCCTGTACCCGATGAAGGACGCCCTGCGCGCCCGCGCCACCGTCGGCGAGGTCTGCAACGCGCTGCGCGACGTGTGGGGCACGTACATCCCGACCGACGCGTTCTGAGGCCCCGTATCACCCTCTGAGCAGGGAGTGTCGTATGGCCATATAGGCGTGCGACACTCCCTTTCATGCTCGGTGTCATCAATCTCCCGACCTATCTGGCCGGTCTCGTCCTCATCGTCCTGCTGCCAGGACCGAACTCCCTCTACGTGCTTTCCGTGGCCGCCCGCAAGGGCATACGCACCGGATACGCGGCCGCCGCCGGTGTCTTCACCGGGGACACGGTCCTGATGACACTGGCCGCGCTCGGCGCGGCCTCCGTGCTGCAGACGACGCCCCTGCTCTTCCTCGTCGTGAAGTACGCGGGAGCGGGTTACCTGACGTGGATGGCGATCGGCATGATCCGGTCGGCGCGGGCGCTGTGGAAGCAGCGCGGTGAGCCCGACGTGGAGAGCGGAACCGAGACGGTGACCGGGAGCGGTGACGAGCACCCGTACCGCCGCGCCCTGATCGTCAGCCTCTTCAACCCGAAGGCGATCCTGTTCCTGATCTCCTTCTTCGTTCAGTTCGTGGACCCCGGCTACGCCTACCCGGCGCTGTCCTTCGTGGTCCTCGGCGGGCTGCTCCAGGTCCTGAGCTTCCTCTACCTCTCCACCCTGATCTTCAGCGGTACCCGCCTGGCCGACGCCTTCCGGCGCCGCAGGCGGCTCTCGGCGGGCGCGACCACGGCGGCGGGCATGCTGTTCCTGGGTTTCGCGGTCAAGCTGTCCCTCGCGGGGGCCTGAGGCCCCCGGGCTGCTTTCGGCCTAGCCCCTGCGGGCGCGGCGCAGGGCCCGGGTGATGACCGGCGGCGTCAGGTCCACGGCGATCCTGCGGGCGCGGCTGCGCTTGCGTACGGGAGCCGGATCCGGGGCGGAGGCCGCCTTCGGCTCCGCCAGGTGCTCCACATGGTGGCGGGAGCGCGGGAACGCGGGCGCCTTGACCGCCTTCGACTTCGTGCGGACCAGGCGGTGACCAGCCGCCTGCTGCACGCTGAGGGCGATGTCGTCGCGCTCCCTGAGCATGCCGAGGAGCTCGTCCTGGAGGGGCTCGGGGTCCTCCCATGTGGCGTACAGCTTCTGGGTGCTCAGGCAGAGCGGGCGCAGGCCGCGGTTGAGTACGGCCTCCCACGCGGCGACGGAGACGCCCGGCGTGTGCTCGGAGCGGAAGTCGTCCAGGACGACGATGCCGTCGGCGCCGAGCAGCTCGCGGGCGGCGCCGATGTCGCCGTACACATGCTCGTAGAGGTGCGAGGCGTCGATGTGGACGAAGCGGCAGGTGCCGGGGTCGACCTCGTCGGAGATCACGGAGCTGGGTGCCTGGACGACCTTCGGCAGCTCGTCGTGGAACGAGAGGTAGTTCTCCTCGAAGGCCTGCCGGGTCAGTGAGGCGTAGGACTTGGTGGATTCGGCCTGGTTCGCCTCGTCGGGGGCGTCGCCCTCGAACAGGTCGCACACGGTGAACTTCTCGGTGCCGTGCAGATGCTGTCCGAGGAGGACCGCGCTCTTGCCCATGTAGACGCCGAGTTCCAGCAGATCCCCGCGGACCTCCCGCTGCGCCTGCCGTTCGAGGAGCCAGGTGAACAGGAGTTGGTCGAGCGGGGGGAACCAGCCGGGGACGTCGTCGAGGTCGATCGGGCGCCGGGCGGTGGTGTGCACAGCAGTCATGGGACGCGAACCTATGAGCTCCTAATCGACAGGGTCAAGGCGCTCAGAGATCGCATCCGCCAATCGGGCAGCAAACTCCGCCGGGTATGAATCCTCAGTGAATCCTGGCGGGCGTGGGGTTCAGCTGTTTGCGCAGGAAAGGTGCAAGCGGCTTCTCCGCGAAGCGGTTCAGGAGCCATGCGAGGGTGAGCATCGCGGCGACCGTGAGGGTGAACGTCACGGCGGACGGCAGCCCGAGACGCCGGTGCAGCATCTCGATCACCACCCAGCCCAGATGCTCGTGGACCAGGTAGAACGGGTACGTCAGCGCACCGGCGACCGTCAGCCATCCCCAGTTGATCCGGTTCAGCAGCCCGAGCGCTATCGCGCCCACCGCCACGAAGCCGAGGGTCACTATCAGGATGATCGAGCCCGACCCCCGGTACGAGAAGAAGTGAGGGTTCGGTGCATGCCACAGTGCGGCCACCGCGTAGTGCTGACCGATCAGCCAGCTCACGAGGACGATGCCCCACGCGGTCATGTCGCGGTGGTTGAGGTGGAGCAGATACAGGCCGACGCCGCCGATGAAGTACGGCGCGTACTCCGGCATCAGGATGACCTTGAGGGCCGGCTCGCCGGACGCCTGGGTGATCGCGGCAGCGAGCGTCCACACGGCGCAGAACAGCACGACGCGGCGCCGGTTCGCGCCCGGCAGGACGATGCACAGGGCGAACAGCGCGTAGAAGCGGACCTCGGCCCACAGGGTCCAGCAGACGCCGAGGACCCGGTCCACGCCGAGCGGCTGCTGGAGCATCGTCAGATTGAGGAGCGCGTCACTGGGCGAGACCGCCTTGTACGCGACCACGGGCAGCGCGAAGACCGCTGTCACCAGGATCACGGCCGCCCAGTAGGACGGCAGCAGTCGGGACGCGCGGGAGGCGAAGAACGAGCGCAGGGGCTTGCCCCAGCCGCTCATGCAGATCACGAAGCCGCTGATGACGAAGAAGATCTGCACCCCGAGGCAGCCGTAGGCGAACCACTGGTGCAGTGACGGGAACTGGACCTTCGGTGAGGTGCCCCAGGCCTGGGACACCTCACCGTCACGGCCGCCGTAGTGGTACGCGGCGACCATCAGGGCGGCTATGAGTCGCAGGCCGTCCAGGGCTCTCAGCCGCGGTGCGTGCGCGCGGGGGCGTGCGCTCCGCACCGTGGCGTCCGCTCCCGGAGAAAGCTTGGGGAGCGTCGTCTGTGAAGTACTCATCCGAGGGCAGCCCGCTTGAACGAGCGCGCGCGGCGGGCGACCCGGCGCACCGTCGCGTTGCGCGGAATGAACGCGAGCTGAGCCGGGACGGCGCCAGGCAGCGCGAGGGACGTGAGCCGGCGGCGCTTGAAGTAGCGCCACGTGTGGTCGCTCAAGTGCGTCGAGAGGTACCGCTCGGCCGCGGCCCGCAGGTCCGGGTAGATCTTCGGCTGCATCGCGAAGCCGACCGCGCGCACCAGCTGGTTCAGCTCGGCGTTCGCCGTGCCGGACTCCTGCGCGGTCACGGCAGCCTGCTCCGACAGCTCGGGCAGCAGCGCGTCCACGATCGTGACCGGGACGCGGTTGCTGTTCTGGTACGGCGCGAGGCGGTCGAGGAGGGTGCCGGTGCCGATGCGGGCGACCGGGATGCCGTAGAACGCGGACGCGGTCAGCAGCGCCGTCGAGAAGCAGCCGACGACCAGGGCCGGGCGCATCCGCTGGTACAGGACCTCGGCGAGCACGGGCGTGTCGAGGACGGTGAGCTCGGCGCCGAGCTTCTCCGCCTCCGCCTCCAGGGTGCGCGACCAGGTGGCCGGCGCCGTCGGGTGGGGCTTGAAGACGATCCGCGTGTGGCCGAGGGCGACCGCGCCGCGCATCATCCGCACGTGCAGGTCCTCCTCCTCCTGCGCGGTGAGGATGTCGAGCGCGGACAGGTACTGCCCGAGCAGCACGGCCGGTTCGGGCCCGACGTGCGGCAACTCGCCGCTCACGTCGCCCAGTTCGGCCAGCACCTTCACGAAGACGTCCGTCGGCACGACCTCGGGCTCCACGCCGAACTCCGTGAGGAGCAGCGGCTTCAGGTCCGGTACGAGGTCCAGGTGCAGCAGCCGCCGCACGCGGGTGCCGACCAGCGGGTCGATCTTGTTGCGGGTCGGGCCGTAGCTCATCAGGCCGTCCGCGTACACGTCGACGGGGACGCCGGTGAAGATCTGCGCCACGGCCATCGCCGGGTTGACCTGGATCGACTCCACGGCCAGCTCGACGTCGTCGTCGCCCAGGCCCCAGGCGAGACGCAGATGGCGCTCCCACAGCGGTACGTCGTCGGGGCGCGGGGCCCAGCCGCCGGGGTGGAACGGCGCGATGGTCTCGTTCCACGACACGATGTCGTCGAAGCGGCCGCGCAGCCGCTCGAAGCCCGGCATCTCGTCGACGGCGGGCGTCGTCTCCGGGGTCGCCGCGTTGTTGGCGACGAGCAGGATGCGCCGGTCCGCGGGCGCGAAGCAGTCCGCGTCGAGGGCCGCGGCGAGCGTCGCGGTCCCGTACAGCGTGGAGGCGAAGAAGATCTGTGTGGTCACGCGGCAGCCACCCCCGCCGCGGCGGGGCGGCGCCGCAGCCGGCGCAGGCGCGTCGCCCGCTGCACGTCCATCGAGTCGAGCGCGTCGTCGAGTACGTCCTGCGGCATGCGCTTCAGCGCCGCGGAACTCAGTGTCTTCAATTTGCGCGCCACTGCCGGTTCGAACCTTTCGATGGATCCCAGGTGGTGCGAAATAATCGCGCAGTACGTACGGACGGCCTTCGGCAGAAGTTTTTCCGCGTCCTGGTCCTGCGCCGTTTCGGCCACCACCTGATCGAACGCCTTGATGAAATCGAGCTGCCGCACATCGCCGATCTGCGTCAGCGACGAAGCGACACCGCGCCGGTAGAACACGCCGAGAAGTCCCACCGCGGCAAAGGATTTCGCCTCGCGGTGCAGCCGCCAGATCCACGGCCTGTCCTCGGCCGTGCGCAGGCCGTCGGTGAAGTGGAGGAGGCCGGCGTCGGCGAGCCGCCGGTGGTACATGCCGGCCCACGCGTACGCGTAGTCGACGGACGTCGAGCGGTCGGCGGGCAGGATCGCCTCGCGCGGATCCATGACGACACCGCGCCTGCCGGTCGGCACGCGGTGGACGGTGCGGGCCCGCGCGGTGCACTGGACATGGTCCGTACGGACGAAATCGCAGCCCAGGCCTTCGATGGAGGCGAGCAGTCGCTCGTAGTATCCAGGGGCGAGCCAGTCGTCCCCGTCCAGGAATGTCAGGTACTCACCGCGCGACGCGTCGAGTCCGGTGTTGCGCGCGGTGGCCAGGCCTCCGTTCTTTTCGTGTCTGACCAGGACGGCGCCGGGCAGCTCGCGCTCGGCGCGCGCGAGAATGTCCGGGGTCTCGTCCTTCGAACAGTCGTCGACGAGAATGAATTCGAAGTCGTCGCGCGCGTTGGCACGAAGACTTCTGAGGGTGTCGGGCGCGTATTGCTGCACGTTGTAGAACGGCACGATGACGGAGAGCTTGACCACGTGAAGGACGCTAGGCGGCGGCCCGGCATTCGTCTTGACCGATGGTGAGATGTCAGGTGAACGACGCGTGGCGGAATAGTGAACCCGCCTGCTTCCTGGGCACTTCCCGGCCGGATTCGCCATTCGTCGGTGCGCTGTTAACCGTTTGTTGCACTCCGGTTGGGCCGTCGATCGGAATCGCTTCCTAGCTTCTTCGGTGTGCCAGCAAGTACCTCTGAGACCCGACGGGTCGCCGTGCTCGCGGACTCCGACACCCGGTGGAAGTGGGGCGCGCTCACCGCGCGCCGCCTCACCACCGACGAGAGTCCGCTCAACGGATTCCTCCTGCGCGGCCGGGCCACCCCGACACCCCGCCAGCTCGACGAGGTCGGCGTCCGCGCCGACAGCCTCGACGAAGTCACCGCCGTCGAATTCCTGCGCCGTATGGAGCAGGACGCCGACCGGTACGACGTCGTCGTCCTCGCCCTCGTCGGCGGCGCCGTCCAGGCCATGCTCCACGGCCTCGCGCGGGCCTGGCAGGGCCGGGCCAAGCGGCCCGTCGTCGTCACCGGCTACGTGGGAGTCGTCTACGAGAAGCTCGCCGACGGGCTGCTCCTGCGGCACGGCGCCGACCTCGTCCTCGCCAACTCCCGCCACGACGCGGACCGTTTCCGCGCCGTGTACGAAGGTGTGGACACCGATGCCTCCTCGGTGACCGAGTGCGCGCTGCCGTTCCTCGGCGGCACGCCCTACGAGGAGAGGCACGACCCGTACACGGTCGTCTTCGCCGCGCAGCCCTCCGTACCGGACACCCCCGCCGACCGCGCCTACCTGCTCAAGCGGCTCGTCGGACACGCCCGTCTGCACCCCGAGCGCGAGGTACTGCTCAAGCTGCGCAGCAAGCCGGGCGAGCACACCACGCACATCGAAGAGGCGCCCTACCAGAAGCTCGCCCAGCGGATCGACGGCGGACTGCCCGCCAACTGCCGCCTCGTCTACGGGCACATGGGCGAGGTACTCGACCGCACCGACCTCCTGGTCACCGTCAGCTCGACGGCCGCGCTCGAAGCCCTGCACCGGCGCATCCCCACGGCCCTGCTCACGGACCTCGGGGTGCGCGAGGCGCTCGGCAACCACCACTTCACCGGCTCCGGCTGCCTCGCCTCCTGGGACCAGCTCGACGCGGGCCACCTGCCGAAGGCCGACGAGGAGTGGGTGGCACGCCAGGGCGTCGCGGCCGACGGCACGTACGACACCGCCTTCGACACGGCCCGCGCCCGGGTCACCGGCCTGACCGGAGCCGACCGGCTCCCGCCCCTGGCCCCCTACTACAGCCTCACCACCGCCCCCGGCTACCTGCCGCGCATCCTCGCCCGCCACCACCTCGCCCCCGACGGGACGCCGCTGCCCGGCGCACCCGCCGCAGGCAAGGAGCCCGGCCCCGTCCGGCAGATCGTGCGCCGCGCCGCACGTGGCGCCTACCGGCACGGAGTGCAGCGCGTGGCGCCCGTCATCCGGCGGATGGGCGAGCTGTGAACGCCCGTACCCCTCAAGGAGACCTGATGACCAACCCGGAAGCGGGCACAGCGGCACCGGTCCGCCGCGTCCTCGCCGTGATCCCCGCCCGTGGCGGCTCCAAGGGAGTGCCCGCCAAGAACCTCGCCCCGGTCGGCGGCGTGCCCCTCGTGGCCCGCACCGTCCGCGAGTGCCGCGCCACCCGGCTCGTCACGGACGTCGTGGTCTCCACCGACGACGCCGCGATCGCCGCCGTGGCCCGCGAGGCGGGCGCCGAGGTCGTCCTGCGGCCCGCCGCCATCGCCGGCGACAAGTCGAGCTCCGAGGCGGCCGTGCTGCACGCCCTCGACGCCCACGAGGCCCTCCAGGGCGCAGCGGTCGACGTCGTGCTCCTCGTCCAGTGCACCAGCCCCTTCATCGTCCGCGAGGACATCGACGGCGTCGTCAACGCGATCGTCGAGAAGGGCGCCGACACGGCCCTGACCGTCGCTCCCTTCCACGGGTTCGTGTGGCGCGACGCCGATGACGAGCCGGCCGCGCCCGCGGTGGAGCGCGCCTCCGTCGAGGGCGGCACCGACACCCTCGTCGCCCCCGCCGCCACCAGCGGCGGCTACGGCGTCAACCACGACAAGTCCTTCCGCCAGATGCGCCAGGACCGCCCCCAGGACCTCCTGGAGACCGGCGCGGTCTACGCCATGGACGCGAGGGGCTTCCGCGAGGCCGAGCACCGCTTCTTCGGCCGCACGGAACTCGTCCGCACCGACCCCGCGCGGGTCCTGGAGATCGACGACCCGCACGACCTCTCCCGCGCCCGGGCCCTCGCGCCGCTCTTCGACGCGAACAGGCCCGGCTCCCTCCCGACCGCCGAAGACATCGACGCGGTCGTCCTCGACTTCGACGGCACCCAGACCGATGACAAGGTGCTGATCGACTCCGACGGACGGGAGTTCGTCACCGTGCACCGCGGTGACGGCCTCGGCATCGCTGCCCTGCGCAAGTCGGGCGTGCCGCTGCTGATCCTGTCCACGGAACAGAACCCGGTCGTCGCCGCCCGGGCCAGGAAGCTCCAGATCCCGGTCCTGCACGGCATCGACCGCAAGGACCTCGCACTGAAGCAGTGGTGCGAGGAACAGGGCATCGCGCCCGAGCGCGTGCTCTACGTCGGCAACGACGTCAACGACCTCCCGTGCTTCGGCCTTGTCGGCTGGCCCGTGGCGGTCGCGAGCGCCCACGACGTCGTACGAGGCGCCGCGCGCGCGGTCACCACTCTCCCCGGTGGTGACGGCGCGATCCGAGAGATCGCCACCTGGATCCTCGGCCCTTCTCTCGACTCCCTCAACAAGTAAGGAACTCCCCAGTCATGAGCACCAACTCCCGCCTGCGCACGTTCGGTTCGAAGACCGCCGGCCCCGGCCAGCCCGTGTACATCACCGGCGAGATCGGCATCAACCACAACGGCGACCTCGACAACGCCTTCAAGCTGATCGACGTGGCCGCCGAGGCCGGCTGTGACGCCGTCAAGTTCCAGAAGCGCACCCCCGAGATCTGCACCCCGCGTGACCAGTGGGACATCGAGCGCGACACCCCCTGGGGTCGCATGACGTACATCGACTACCGCCACCGCGTCGAGTTCGGCGAGGACGAGTACCGCCAGATCGACGAGCACTGCAAGAAGCGCGGCATCGACTGGTTCGCCTCCCCGTGGGACACCGAGGCCGTCGCCTTCCTGGAGAAGTTCGACATCCCGGCCCACAAGGTCGCCTCCGCGTCGCTCACCGACGACGAGCTGCTCCGCGCCCTGCGCGCCACCGGCCGCACGGTCATCCTCTCCACCGGTATGTCGACGCCGAAGCAGATCCGTCACGCGGTCGAGGTCCTCGGCTCGGACAACATCCTCATGTGCCACGCCACGTCGACCTACCCGGCGCAGGCGGAGGAGCTCAACCTCCGGGTCATCAACACCCTCCAGGCCGAGTACCCGAACGTCCCGATCGGCTACTCCGGCCACGAGACCGGCCTGCAGACCACGCTCGCCGCCGTCGCCCTCGGCGCCACCTTCGTCGAGCGTCACATCACCCTCGACCGCGCCATGTGGGGCTCCGACCAGGCCGCCTCCGTCGAGCCGCAGGGCCTCACCCGCCTCGTGCGCGACATCCGCACCATCGAGGCGTCCCTCGGTGACGGCGTCAAGAAGGTCTACGAGTCGGAGCTCGGCCCGATGAAGAAGCTCCGCCGCGTCGCGGGCGTCGTCGCCGAGTCGGAGATCGCCGTCGCCGCGGGCGAGCCGGTCGGCGTCTGACCGTCCGACGTCCGCCCGTGTGGGCCGGCGCCCAGCCGGGCGCCGGCCCACGGGCCCCAACCCCCCACAGGTCCCTCGGAGGGCCCATGTCGCCCATGTCAGCAGCACGCTCCGGACGCCGCTCCGGAACCCTGTGTTTCGTGGAGAGCCCCGTCCAGCTCCTCAACGTCCTGGAATGGGCGCATCGCGCCGAGAGCACCGACAAGACGGACCGGATCACCCTGGTCGTTCTGTCGCCCACGGACCCCATGACCCGCGGCCAGCTGCGCCGCATGGCCGAACTCGCCCGCGACGAGGGCCACATCGTCCGCTGGGAAGAGGCGCGTGGCGGCGCCACCGCGCCCTTCCACACCATCGGCGGACTCGCGGGCGCGCTGCGCAAGGCCGCCCGCATCGTCATCGGCGACCCGTTCTCCCGCTACGTGCAGCTCCTGCTGACGATCACCCGGGCCCCCGAACTCGTCGTCGTCGACGACGGCACCGCGACCATGGAGTTCGTCTCCCAGCTCGCCCGCGGTGAGCGCCTCGTGCGCTGGCACCGCCGCGGCGGCCGCCCCGGACCGCGCGACGTCGTCTTCGCGCCCGTGTCCGCCGCCGCCCGCCGCCGCCTCACCCCCGACGGCACCCGCCGCACCGTCGAGGTCTTCTCGGCCATGCCGATCGACTCCGTCCCCGACGGTGTCCGCGTCACCCGCAACGACTTCACCTGGACCCGCGCCCGCTTCGGCCCGCCCCGCATGACGAAGGGCGCCGACCTCGTCGGCACGTCCCTCGTCGAGACCGGCGTCGTCGACCCGGACCGCTACCTGGAGGCCGTCCGCGCCCTCGCCCGCGCCCACGGCGCGACCCGCTACTTCGCCCACCGCCGCGAGAGCTCGGACAAGCTGCACCGCCTCGCGGTGGAGACCGGCCTGGAGATCGTCCGCCCCGACCTCCCCCTCGAACTGATCGCCCGCCGCGGCCCCATCGGCCGTACGATCCTCAGCTTCCCCTCGACGGTCGTCCACACCCTGCCCCTGGCCCTCGTCGGCACCGAGGTCCGCGTCGCCGTCTGCGACATCGACCCCGCCTGGCTGACGGAGAACGCCTCACCGCGCGCCCAGGGCTTCCTCTCCGGCGTCACCGGCACCGCACGCGACGTACACCGCCTCGCCTCGGTCGCCCCGGCCGTCTGACCGCCGGGCCCCGCGGGCCCGCTCTTGGCCAGACCTTGGTGATCGCGTAGCAATCCGAAGGGCAACCCCACGGGGTGCCGGCAGGTCAAACCCACCGCACCCCCCACTCCGCACACAGCGCCCAGAGGAATCCGTGACGCACCCCCGACACCGCCTCTCCAAGAGACGCCGCTACGTCGCCATGTCCGCCGCAGGCGTGGCACTGGCCGCCACCGGAGCGATCGTCGCCCAGTCGGCGACAGCCACCACGCTGCCCGCGGCCAAGACGTACACCGGCCGCGCCTTCGACACCTGCACGGCCCCTTCCCTCTCCGCCATGAAGGCATGGAAGACCGGCTTCTACGGCGCCGCCGCCGTCTACGTCGGCGGCAAGAACCGCGGCTGCGCCCAGCCCAACCTCACCGCGTCCTGGGTGAAGTCGGTCAGCGCATCCGGCTGGAAGCTGATCCCGCTCTACGTGGGGGCCCAGCCGCCATGCCAGTCCGGCGCGAACCCCGAGAAGATGACCGCGTCCACCGCCGCCTCGCTCGGCGCGAAGGACGGCGCCGACGCCGTCACCAAGGCCGCCGCCCTCGGCATGAAGGCCGGATCCCCGCTCTACCTGGACATGGAGTCGTACGACACGACGAACACGTCCTGCAACAACGCGGTCCTCACCTATGTCCGCGCCTGGGACAAGGCCGTGCACGCCAAGAGCTACCGGACCGGCTTCTACGGCTTCCGCAGCTCCAGCGCGAAGGCCGTCGCCACGACGACGAACCGCACGGACATGCCGGACATCCTCTGGTACGCGCTCTGGGACAAGGTCAACACGACCACTACGGACTGGCCCTTCGCCTCCACTCTGTGGACCGGCCACCGCCGCGCCCACCAGTACATGGTGAACAGCAAGGAGTCGCGCGGCGGTTACACGATCACGGTGGACCGGGACGCGTGGGACGCGCCGGTGGCGATCGTCGGCTGACCGCCGAGATCACGTGGGCGGGGGTGCGCCCGGGAGCAGACGCTGCCCGGGCCGCTCGCCCTCGACCTGGCCGGTGCCAGGGAGGGCCGGGCCGTGTCCACCTCCCGGGGCTGCCTCGGAGGTGGGCACGTCCGAGTTCATCGGGCCCGCGAAGGGCGAGGCGGCGGGTGGCGGAGGGGCCGAAGACAACTCGGCGCGAAAGAGACGTCCTACCCACTTCGCGTGAAGTGCATGCGCACTCCGGCCGCATTTCTTACCCCAATTCGGTTGAACTTTTGTTGATCGTGGGGCGGCTGACCCCCGCCCCGGCCTACCCTTCAAAGGGTGAACCAACTGATGTCCCGAGAGTCCGAGGCCGGTCAGCCCGGGGAAGTGGTCCCCTCCGGAGCGCTCCCCGGCACGCTGTCCGAAGAGCTCCGTGCCGAACTGGTTGCCTTCCGCCGCGACTTGCACATGCACCCCGAGCTCGGCAACCAGGAGTTCCGCACGACGGCGGCGATCAGGGCCCGCCTGGAGAAGGCCGGGCTCACTCCACGCATTCTGGACATCGGCACGGGACTCGTCTGCGACATCGGCACGGCGGAAGGGGAGTGGCGGGGCGGGCCCCCCATGCTCGCCCTGCGCGCCGACATCGACGCGCTTCCCATCCCGGACACCAAGGCGAGCTGCGCCTACCGGTCCACCGTGCCCGGCCGCGCCCACGCCTGCGGCCATGACGTGCACACGACGGTCGTGCTCGGCGCGGGCCTGGTCCTCGCCGAGCTGCACCGCCAGGGCCGGCTCCCGCACCCCGTACGCCTGATCTTCCAGCCCGCCGAGGAGGTGCTGCCCGGCGGCGCCCCCGACGCCATCGAGTCGGGCGTGCTCGAAGGCGTCGGGTCGATCATCGGCGTGCACTGCGACCCGAAGGTCGACGCGGGCCGGATCGGGCTGCGGCACGGCGCGATCACCTCGGCCTGCGACCGTCTCGAGGTCGCGCTCGACGGGCCCGGCGGGCACACCGCGCGCCCCCACCTCACCACCGACCTCGTGACCGCCGCCGCGAAGGTGGCCACCGAGGTCCCCGCGCTCGTCGCCCGCCGCATCGACGCCCGTTCGGGCCTCGCCGTGACCTGGGGACGTATCGAAACCGGCCACGCGTGCAACGTCATCCCGCAGCACGCCGAGCTGTCCGGCACCGTCCGCTGCCTCGACCTCGAAGCGTGGCGGCAGGCGCCCGACCTGGTGCACGGCGCGATCCAGGAGGTCGCCGACCTCTACCGCGCCAAGTCGGAGATCAACTACATCCGCGGGGTGCCGCCCGTGGTCAACGACCCGGAGGTCACCGACCTCCTGACCGCCGCGATGACGCTGCGCCGCGGCGCCCACTCCGTCGAGGACACCCAGCAGAGCCTGGGCGGCGAGGACTTCTCCTGGTATCTGGAGCACGTCCCCGGCGCCATGGCCCGCCTCGGGGTGCGCACCCCCGGCGAGCGCGGCGGACGCGACCTGCACCAGGGCGACTTCGACGCCGACGAGTCGGCGATCACCGTCGGGGTGGAGCTGTTCACCGCGGCGGCGCTGATGGACGGGGCCGCACGGGAGCAGGGGGCGTAAATCGGTGCGGGGAAAGGGTCGGTGTGGGCGGCACGTAACCCACCCGACCCACCCCCGTAACGCCCCGTAGACCGGACCGCCGGGCGTCGTTCGCGTCAATCCGATAACGGCTGCGGAACGGCCCTTTATCTGACATCTACGCGCGTTACGATCCGTCCGAAAACCAGCGCCGGGAGCCCGGCGCTCAGGTCAGGTCGAAGGAGCCTCCCTTGCGCCGGGTAGCCAAAATCTCTGCTGCGTGCATAGCCACCGCGGCACTCGCTCTCACCGCCACCGCATGTGGCGGCACTTCCTCGGACAACGAGTCCTCGGGCTCCTCGTCGGACTCCGGCAAGAAGGGCGGGGTCAAGATCGGCCTCGCCTTCGACGTCGGCGGCCGTGGCGACCACTCCTTCAACGACTCCGCCGCGCGCGGTGCCGACAAGGCCAAGAAGGAGTTCGGCGGTGACCTCAAGGAGCTGACCGCCAAGACCTCCGACACCGAGGCCGACCGCGAGCAGCGCCTGTCCGACCTGGCCGACGCCGGCTACAACCCCATCATCGGGGTCGGCTACGCGTACGCCACCTCGATGACCAAGGTCTCCGCGAAGTACCCGAAGACCACCTTCGGCATCGTCGACTCCGTGGTGAACGCCAAGAACACCGACTCCATCGTCTTCACCGAGGAGCAGGGCTCCTACCTGGCCGGCGTCGCCGCCGCGCTGAAGACGAAGAAGGACCACGTCGGCTTCATCGGCGGTGTCGACGTCCCGCTGATCAAGAAGTTCGAGGCGGGCTACGTCCAGGGCGTCAAGGCCACCAACCCGAAGATCAAGGTCGACGTCCAGTACCTGAGCCACGGTTCGGACACCTCCGGCTTCGCCTCCCCGGACAAGGGCAAGGAAGCCGCCCAGGGCATGCTCGACAAGGGCGCCGACGTCGTCTACTCGGCGGCCGGCTCCTCCGGCAACGGTGCCATCGAGGCCGTCTCCGGCACGAAGGGCGCCTGGGCGATCGGCGTCGACTCGGACCAGTACAACATCCCGGGTCTGGCCAAGTACAAGTCCTCGATCCTGACTTCGGTCGTCAAGAACGTCGACATCGGCGTCTACGACCTGATCAAGTCGGTCAAGGACGGTTCGCCGAAGACCGGCACCAACACCTACGCCCTGAAGGACGGCGGCGTCTCGCTCGCCACCTCCGGCGGCTACATCGACGACATCCAGGCCAAGCTGGACGCCGCCAAGGAGCAGATCGCGAGCGGCAAGGTCAAGGTCAAGACCACCCCGTGACCTGAGGCCCCTGAGGGCCCGGCTCGGCGGGGGGAGTGGCGAAAGCTTCCCCTCGCCGGGCCATAACAATGTGTCAACTCTACGCGTGTAGCTATGGGTTGGCGTATTACCGTCGCCGACGCGCCCCCGCGCGGCTCCGCGCGACCGTTCACCCCTTCCGTACGTACGTCCTGTCCCCCGAGGAGAGTGCGCCATCAACGCGTCCAGCCCTCCCGCCGTCGAACTGCGCGGCATCACCAAGCGCTTTCCCGGCGTCGTCGCCAACCGCGACATCGACATCACCGTACGGCGGGGCACCGTCCACGCCCTGTGCGGTGAGAACGGCGCCGGCAAGTCGACCCTGATGAAGATCCTCTACGGCATGCAGAAGCCGGACGAGGGCACCATCGCTGTCGACGGCACCCAGGTCGCCTTCGCCACGCCCGCCGACGCCATCGCGCGCGGCATCGGCATGGTCCACCAGCACTTCATGCTGGCCGACAACCTCACCGTCCTGGAGAACGTCGTCCTGGGCGCCGAGAAGCTGCACGGCATCGGCGGCAAGGCACGTACGAAGATCCGCGAGATCTCGGAGGCGTACGGCCTCGGGGTGCGCCCCGACGTCCTCGTCGAGGAGCTCGGGGTCGCCGACCGGCAGCGCGTCGAGATCCTCAAGGTCCTCTATCGGGGCGCCCGGACGCTGATCCTCGACGAGCCCACCGCGGTCCTCGTGCCGCAGGAGGTCGACGCGCTCTTCGACAACCTGCGCGAGCTCAAGTCCGAGGGCCTCACGGTCATCTTCATCTCCCACAAGCTGGGCGAAGTGCTCTCCGTCGCGGACGAGATCACGGTCATCCGGCGCGGGACGACGGTCGGCACGGCCGACCCGAAGAGCACGAGCACCAAGCAGCTCGCCGAGCTCATGGTCGGCAGCGAGCTGCCGTCGCCGGAGACCGAGGAGTCGACGGTCACCGACACCCCGATGCTCCACCTGGGCGGGGTGCGCCTCACGCAGACCGACCTGGACGGCGTCGAGCGCGTCATCCTCGACGACGTCAGCTTCACCATCCACCGCGGCGAAGTCCTCGGCATCGCGGGCGTGGAGGGCAACGGCCAGTCCGAACTCGTCGAGGCCATCATGGGCATGCGGGCCCCGGACCGCGGCACCGTCGCTCTGGACGGCGCCGACGTCACCCGGACCCCCACCCGCAAGCGCCGCGAAGCCGGTGTCGGTTACATCCCCGAGGACCGGCACCGTCACGGGCTGCTCCTCGAAGCGCCGCTGTGGGAGAACCGGGTCCTCGGCCATGTCACCGAGCGCCCCAACTCCAAGGGCGGGCTGCTCGACCTCAAGGCCGCCCGCGCCGACACCGAGCGCATCGTGCGCGACTACGACGTCCGCACCCCCGGCATCGAGGTCACCGCGGCCTCCCTGTCCGGCGGCAACCAGCAGAAGCTGATCGTCGGCCGCGAGATGAGCCACGCCCCCAAGCTGCTGATCGCCGCTCACCCCACCCGCGGTGTGGACGTCGGCGCACAGGCCCAGATCTGGGACCAGATCCGCCGCGCCCGCCGCGAGGGCCTCGCCGTGCTGCTCATCTCGGCGGACCTGGACGAGCTGATCGGCCTGTCCGACACCCTGCGGGTGATGTACCGCGGCCGCCTGGTCGCCGACGCCGACCCCGCCACCATCACCCCGGAGGAGCTGGGCTCCGCCATGACAGGTGCGGCCTCCGGCCACCTCGAGCACACGGAAGACGCCGAAGGCGGGGACGCCCGATGAAGACACTGATATCCCGGGGCAAGTCCCGGATCGACAAGGAGCGGCTGATCCTCGCGGTCGCCGCCCCGCTCCTGGCGATCATCGCCGCACTCGTCGTCACCGCCGTGATCATCGCGGCGACCGGCAAGGACCCCTTCGCCGCGTTCAGCGACATGGTGACCTACGGCTCCGCGAGCGACAGCCAGGTCTACATCCTCAACAAGGCGACGACGTACTACCTCGCGGGTGTCGCGGTGGCCATCGGCTTCCGCATGAACCTGTTCAACATCGGTGTCGACGGCCAGTACCGGCTCGCCGCGTTCGTCGCGGCCGTGCTCGGCGGGGCGCTCACGCTGCCCGGCTGGCTCTCCATCCCGCTGATCCTGCTCGCCGCCATGGCGACCGGTGCCCTGTGGGCCGCCATCGCGGGCATCCTCAAGGTGACCCGCGGTGTCAGCGAGGTCATCTCGACGATCATGCTCAACTCGATCGCGACCGCGATCATCGCGTACCTCCTCCAGCCCGAGCAGCTCGGCCAGCTCGACGAGGCGGGCACCCTGGTGTCCACCAAGCCGCTGCCCGAGTCCTCGAACTTCTTCATGATCGACGCGGGACCGGCCGGCCAGGTCTGGGGCTTCATCGTGATCGCCGTGCTCGTCGGCGTCGCGTACTGGTTCGTCCTCGGCCGCACCCGCTTCGGCTTCGACCTGCGCACGGTCGGCCAGTCCGAGTCGGCGGCCGCCGCGAGCGGCGTCAGCGTCAAGAAGATGGTCGCCACCAGCATGGTCATCTCGGGTGCCGTGGCCGGTCTGGTCGGCATGCCGACGCTGCTCAACGACAGCCACCAGTACGACAACAGCTTCCCGGTGGGCCTCGGCTTCACGGGCATCGCGATCGCGCTGCTCGGCCGCAACCACCCGGTCGGCATCGCGCTCGGCGCCCTGCTGTGGGGCTTCCTGGAGCGCACCACCAACCACCTGGAGTTCCAGGGCTACGACAAGGAGATCCTCGGCGTGATCCAGGGCGTCATCGTCCTGTGCGTCGTCATCGCCTACGAAGTCGTACGCCGCTACGGGCTCAAGCGCCAGCAGCAGAGGGTCGGCGCCGAACTCGCCGCGCAGGCCGCCGCCGTCCGCACCGACAAGCAGGAGGTGGCCGGATGACCGCCACGACGACCGACACCCCGCCGCCGGCGGCCCCCGCGGTGAGCGGCGCCAAGAAGGCGCGGGGCCGGCTCTCCACGGGCCAGACCCTGATGATCGTCGTCGGTGCGCTGTTCCTGGTCTCCGCCGTCCGCGTCATCACGGGTGCCGACCAGCTCACCTCCGGCGGCCAGATCAGCGCCGCCCTCGGACTCGCCGTGCCCATCGGCCTCGCGGCCCTCGCGGGCCTGTGGTCGGAGCGGGCCGGCGTGGTCAACATCGGCCTCGAAGGCATGATGATCCTCGGCACGTTCGGCGCCGGCTGGCTCGGCTGGCAGACCAGCCCCTGGCTCGGCCTCGTCTGTGGCATCGGCTTCGGTGTGCTGGGCGGTCTGATCCACGCCGTCGCCACCATCACGTTCGGCGTCGACCACATCGTCTCCGGTGTCGCCGTCAACCTCCTCGCCCTGGGCGCCACCCAGTACCTCGCCAAACTGTTCTTCGCCGACGGCGAGCCCGCGGCCAAGGGCGGCAACCCCAAGCAGTCGCCGCCCGCCGAGTCGCTCGGCGACGTCACGATCCCGGGCCTGTCCAGCGGACTGCACTCCATCGAGCAGCACCACTGGTTCCTGGTCTCCGACCTCGCCGGCATCCTCGGCGGCCTGGTCACCAACGTCTCCGTGATCACGATCCTCGCCGTGCTGCTCTTCGTGGGCAGCTGGTGGGTGCTGTGGCGCACCTCGTTCGGCCTGCGCCTGCGCTCCTGCGGCGAGAACCCGGTCGCGGCCGAGTCTCTCGGCGTCAACGTGTACGCGCACAAGTACGCCGCCGTCGCGATCTCCGGCGGACTCGCGGGTCTCGGCGGCGCGTTCCTCGCGCTGGTCACCTCGCACAGCTACCTGGAGGGCCAGACCGGCGGGCGCGGCTACATCGGCCTCGCCGCCATGATCTTCGGCAACTGGCGGCCGGGCGGCCTCGCCATGGGCGCGGGCCTGTTCGGCTTCTCCGACGCGCTCCAGCTGCGCAACGGCGGCGAGACCGTCCACGCGCTGCTGCTCCTGCTGGTCGTGCTGCTGGCTCTGCTTGCGGGCTGGAAGGCGTACCGCAAGGCCATGATCCAGGCCACGATCAGCGCGGTGATTGCCGTGGTTGTCCTGGTCTGGTACCTCCTGACGGATGAGGTGCCCGGCGACTTCGTCGGCGCCACCCCGTATGTCGTCACCCTCCTGGTGCTCTCCCTGTCCGCGCAGCGGCTGCGGATGCCCAAGGCCGACGGCATGCGCTACCGGAAGGGTCAGGGCAAGTGACGGAAGCCGACTGGGAAGCACTCAGGGAGGCGGCCCGCGAGGCCATGTCCCGCGCGTACGTGCCGTACTCGGCCTTCCCGGTCGGCGCCGCGGCCCGCGTGGACGACGGCCGCACCGTGTCGGGCTGCAACGTCGAGAACGCGTCGTACGGGCTCGGCCTGTGTGCCGAGTGCGGGCTCGTCTCGCAGCTCCAGCTCACCGGCGGCGGCCGGCTGACGCACTTCACGTGCGTGGACGGCAAGGGCGAGATCCTGATGCCGTGCGGCCGCTGCCGCCAGCTCCTCTACGAGTTCGGGGGCACCGAGCTGCTCCTGGAGACGACGTCGGGGATCCGCCCGCTCGGCGAGATGCTCCCCGACGCGTTCGGACCCCAGCACCTCAACTGACCTACGGCCCCGCCCGGTTGGGCGGGGCCACTTTCAACGGGTCGCTCTATGCGCGTAGAGTCGGCCTGCTGCCACCTGCGGAAGGACAACGCCATGGACGTCATCTCCGTCATCCGGACCAAGCGGGACCGGGGCGAACTCAGCGACGAGCAGATCGACTGGGTCATCGACGCGTACACGCGCGGCGTCGTCGCGGACGAGCAGATGTCGGCGCTCGCCATGGCGATCCTCCTCAACGGCATGAACCGTACGGAGATCGCCCGCTGGACCGCCGCGATGATCGCCTCCGGCGAGCGCATGGACTTCTCGTCCCTGTCCCGCCCGACCGCCGACAAGCACTCCACCGGCGGCGTCGGCGACAAGATCACGCTGCCGCTCGCCCCGCTGGTCGCCGCGTGCGGCGCCGCCGTCCCGCAGCTCTCCGGCCGCGGCCTCGGCCACACCGGCGGCACCCTCGACAAGCTGGAGTCCATCCCCGGCTGGCGCGCCCTGCTCTCCAACGACGAAATGCTGAACGTCCTCGACACCGTCGGCTCCGTGATCTGCGCGGCCGGCGACGGACTCGCCCCCGCAGACAAGAAGCTCTACGCGCTGCGCGACGTGACCGGCACCGTCGAGGCGATCCCGCTCATCGCCTCCTCGATCATGTCGAAGAAGATCGCCGAGGGCACGGGCTCGCTCGTCCTCGACGTCAAGGTCGGCACCGGCGCGTTCATGAAGACGATCGAGGACGCGCGCGAACTCGCCTCCACCATGGTCGAGTTGGGCACCGACAGCGGCGTGCGCACGGTCGCCCTGCTCACCGACATGTCGACGCCGCTGGGCCTCACCGCCGGCAACGCGCTCGAAGTCCGGGAGTCCGTAGAGGTACTGGCGGGCGGCGGCCCCTCCGACGTCGTCGAGCTCACCCTCGCCCTGGCCCGCGAGATGCTCGACGCGGCGGGCATCAAGGATGCCGACCCGGCGAAGGCCCTCGCCGACGGCTCCGCGATGGACGTCTGGCGCCGCATGATCGCCGCGCAGGGCGGCGACCCCGACGCGGCGCTGCCCACATCCCGTGAGCAGCACGTGGTGGTGGCCGGGAAGTCCGGCGTCATGACCCGCCTCGACGCGTACGGCATCGGCGTTGCCGCTTGGCGCCTCGGCGCGGGCCGCGCCCGCAAGGAGGACCCGGTCCAGGCCGCCGCCGGCATCGAACTCCACGCCAAGCCGGGCGACCCCGTCACCGCGGGCCAGCCCCTCCTGACCCTGCACACGGACACCCCGGAGCGCTTCGAGTACGCCCTTGAGTCCGTCGAGGGTTCCTACGACATCTCGGCCCTGGGCACGGCATTCGAGCCCACGCCGGTCGTGCGGGAACGCATCGGCTGACCTGGGTTTCCCCGTACAGGTGAACGGGATCGGCAGACCTCTGCCGGTCCCGTTCGGTCACCCCAGCAACGCCGCGACCACCACCAGCGCAGGCACCGACGCCAGCGTCGACAGCAGGATCGACTCCCTCGCCAGTCTCTCCGCGACGTTGTAGCGCGAGGCGTACGTGAAGAGGTTCTGCGCCGCCGGGAGCGCCGACGTCACCACCACGTCCAGGAGTGACGCGCCCCGCAGGCCGAAGACGCCCGCCGCGAGCACCCACGCCACCGCGGGCTGGGCCACTGATTTCAGGGCCACCGACAGCAGCACCGGCACCCGGTCGGAACCTCGCCGGGCCGGCAGCGAGCTCCCGCACAGCGAGATCCCGTACGCGAGCAGCACCACCGGCACGGACATCTTGCCGATCAGATCGACGGGGTTGAAGACGGGACCCGGCACCGTCCACCCCGTCGCCGCCACGATCACGCCCGCGAGCGCGCCGACCGCGATCGGGTTGCGCAGCGGTGTGACGATCCGCTGCCACAGGGACCGCGTCTCCCCGGCCTCCGAGAGATCGAGGACCGTCATCGCTATCGGCGTCACCACGATCTGCTGGAAGAGCAGCACGGGCGCGACCAGCGAGGCGTCGCCAAGGACGTATACGGCGATGGGGATGCCGAGGTTGCCCGAATTGACGTAGCTGGAGCACAGGGCGCCGATCGTCGTCCGCCCCACGCCCCACCGGCGCGCGACGCCCACCGCGATGAACACCCCGGCGGCGGCCGCCGTGCTCAGCGCCGTCACCAGCAGCCGCGGCGACAGGATCACCGAGAGGTCGGCCTTCGCGAGCGTGGTGAACAGCAGCGCGGGCGTGGCGACATGGAAGGCGAGCTTGGTGAGGACCTCGCGGCCGTTGTCCCCGAGATAGCCGCGCTTGCCGATCAGGAAGCCGACGGCGATGACCACTGCGATGACGGCGAACCCGTTCAGCACCCCTGCCACGATGCCCCCTGCCGGCGTCGTGCGGACGGCTGGGCAGGTACGCGATCAAGGGGCATCCTCTTACCCTCGGAGGCCATCCGACACGGGGTCAACGTGATGCGCGCGACACCAGGGCAACGTGATGCACGGCACTCGGCGCGCGGCCGGGCCGCCGATGAGTTCCCGCCGCCGAGCCGGTCTCCCTGGCGTGGCAGCTTTCCGACCTCCCGACCTGGCTCCCGCCGGCCCCCTGCGCCGCGGCGACGTGCCGCACCTGTGCGACCAGGTGCGCACGGCGTGCGCCCGCGCCCCCGCACGCGACATCGTCTGCGACCTCGCGGCCGTCACCACGGCCGATCTCGCCAGCGTGGACGCGCTCGCCCGGATGCAGCTCGCTGCCCGCAGGGCCGGGTCAGGACTGCGGCTGCGCGATCCGTCCCCGGCTCTGTGGGCCCTGCTTCAGCTGGTCGGCCTGCCCGGACTAGGCGGTCTCGTCGTCGAGATGGAGCGGCATGCCGAACAGCGGGAAATAGCGCGCTGTGTCCAGGAAGCAGTGGAGTCCGGTGATCCGGCCCTCTGACACCTCAAGGACCTGGACGGCCCACGGCGAGAACCCGCCCTTGTCCGGGTCGGGCTTGTAGTGGGCGAACGCGGGCGAGCCGTTGGCCTCGACGGGCACCAGCCGGCTGTCGGCACATGAGGCGCCGATCGTCGTCATGAAGCCCGTGATGTCCGGCGTGCCGCGCAGCCACAGGTCGAACGGCGGCATCGTCATGATGGCGTCCTCGGCGAGCAGCGCCGTGAGCGCCTTCATGTCGTATCCCTCGAACGCGGCGACATAGCGCTCGAGGAGCGCCTGGTGCTCCTCGTCCAGCTCGTCGTCCGCGCTCGTCTTCTCGGCCGGGACCTCGGCGAGCGTGGCGCGGGCCCGCTGGAGCGCGCTGTTCACCGACGCCACCGAGGTGTCGAGGAGCTCGGCGACCTCCTGCGCCTTCCAGGCCAGGACCTCCCGCAGGATGAGCACGGCCCGCTGCTTGGCCGGGAGCTGCTGGAGCGCCGCCACGAACGCGAGCCGCACCGACTCCCGCGCCACCGCCGCCTCCGCCGGGTCGTGCACGGTCGGCAGCACGCGCGCGTCCGGCATCGGCTCCAGCCACACATTGTCCGGCCGGGGTGTGAGAGCCGCCTGCGCGAGCGGCGCCGCCGCCGTCAGGTCCATCGGCCGGGCCCGCTTGTTGCCCGCGTTCAGCATGTCCAGGCAGACGTTCGTCGCGATGCGGTACAGCCAGGACCGCAGGCTGGAGCGGCCCTCGAATTTGTCGAAGCTGCGCCAGGCGCGGACCATCGTGTCCTGCACCGCGTCCTCGGCCTCGAAGGCCGAGCCCAGCATCCGGTAGCAGTACCCGGTCAGCTCGACCCGGTACTTCTCGAGACGGACGTCCACCTCGGTGGTCGTCCCTGCGATGTCACTCATGTCCACACCCCGCCCTGCGGCTTCTGGCAAGTCCCGAAAGTCCATGCAAGTCCCAGCACTTTGGAAGCTACCGCAGGGCACTGACAACGGCCCCCGGACCGGCGAAATACGCCTGTCCGGGGGCCGTTCTCAGCATGATCCGAACGCGGTCAGTGCGCCGCCACGAGCGTCTGCCGCTGCTGCACCCGCGCCGCGTGCGAGCCCCACAGGGTCACCGACACGACGCCGAGCACCGCCACCAGCCCGAGGGCCACGGTCCCGGCCCAGCCACCCGCGTGGAAGGCCACCGCGCCGAGCGTGCCGCCCACGCTGGAGCCGATGTAGTACACGGACTGGTACAGCGCGGACGCCTGCGCCCGCCCGTGCGTCGCCGTGTGGCTGACCGAGGACGAGGCCACCGCGTGCCCCGCGAAGAAACCGGCCGTGATCAGGACGAGGCCGAGCAGCACCATGGCGATCGCGTCGCCGAGCGAGAGCAGCAGCCCGGACGCCGTCGTGCCCACCGCCAGGTACAGCGCCCCGCGCCGCCCGAGCCGCGCGACGAGCTTGCCGGCCGCGGCCGAGGAGACCGTACCCACCAGGTACACCAGGAAGATCGAGCCGATGATGCCCTGCGGGAGCGAGAACGGCGCGGCCGTGAGCCGGTAGCCGATCACCGTGTAGACGGCGCCGAAGACCGTCATGAACAGGGCGCCGATCACGTACAGACGGCACAGGAGCGGGTTCGCGAGGTGGCCGCGCACGGTGCGGGCCAGGACCCGCGGCCGCAGCGAGCCCGGGGTGAAGTGCCGGGGCTGCGGCAGCAGCAGCCGGAACGCGACCGCGCACGCCACGGCGATCACGCCGATCGTGGCGACCGCCGCGCGCCAGCCCCACTCCTGCGCGACCCACCCGGTGATGACCCGGCCGCTCATCCCGCCGATGGAGTTGCCCGCCACGAACAGACCGATCGCGGCGACCAGCGCCTTGGGTCGCACCTCCTCCGCGAGATACGCCATCGCGGAAGCCGGCAGACCGGCGAGCGCGGCGCCCTGGAGGGCCCGCAGCGCGATCAGCGCGCCGAGCGAGGGGGCGAAGGGGACGAGCAGGCCGACCGCGACCGCCACCGACAGGGACGCCGTCATCACGGTGCGCCGTCCGAACCGCTCCGACAGGGCGCTCAGCGGCAGTACACACAGAGCGAGCGCGCCCGTCGCGCCGGAGACCGTCCAGCTCGCGGCGCTCGCGCTGACGCCGAAGTCGGCGGAGACGAGGGGGAGCAGGGCCTGCGTGGAGTAGAGGAGGGCGAAGGTCGCGACCCCGGCCAGGAAGAGGGCGAAGCTCATCCGGCGGTAACCGGGTCCGCCCGGGTTCAGACGGGTGTCGGGGGCTTCGGGGGACGACGGCTTACGGGCGGCGACCGCGTGGGTGGCGGCCGCCCCGCTACTGGCAGGAGGCATATCTCGAAGGTAGGCCTCCGTGTTTCATGCGTCCAATGCATGAAAACGCCATAATCAATCCCATGGCGCATAAGCAGAGTTCAGAGACTCGTCTGTCACCGTCCAGTGACACAGAAGACATCGTGACGACGCTCGCGCCCCGCCTGTCGTACTTCGCCGCGGTCGCCCGCACCGAGCACGTCACGCGGGCCGCGCACGAGCTGGAGATCCCCCAGTCGACGCTGTCGCGTGCCCTGGTCCGCCTCGAACAGGACCTCGGCGTGGAGCTGTTCGCGCGGCACGGCCGCACCGTCTCGCTCACCCCGGCGGGCCGTACGTTCCTCACGTCCGTCGACAGGGCGCTCGCCGAGGTCGGCCGCGCCGCCGAGTCCGTACGGGCCGACGCCGACCCCGCGTCGGGCAAGGTCGCCTTCGGCTTCCTGCACACCATGGGCTCCGAGACCGTGCCCGGCCTGATCCGAGCCTTCCGCGCCGACCACCCCCGTATCCGCTTCAGCCTCGTCCAGAACTACGGCGAGGCGATGCTGGAGCGCCTGCGCGCCGGCGAGCTCGACCTCTGCCTCACCTCGCCCGTTCCCGACGAGCCCGGCCTCGTCGCGCGCCGCCTCGACGAGCAGCGTCTGCGCCTGGTCGTCCCCGACGACCACCGCCTCGCGGGCCGCAAGCGCGTCCGCCTCGCGGAGGCGGCCGACGAGCCGTTCGTGACCCTCGAACCCGGCTACGGGCTGCGGCGCATCGCCGACGGCCTGTGCGCGGAGGCGGGGTTCAAGCCGCGTGTCGCCTTCGAAGGGGAGGAGACGGAGACCCTGCGCGGCCTGGTCGCGGCGGGCCTCGGTGTGGCGCTCCTGCCGCCACCCGCAGTACCGCGCCCGGGGGTTGTGGAGCTGACCGTGACCGGGCAGCGGGCGGTGCGCGAGATCGGCGTGGCCTGGCTCGACGGCCATCCCGACACCCCGCCCGTCGCGGCGTTCAAGAAGTTCCTGCTCTCCCGGCGCGGCAAGCTGCTCTCCGAGTGGACGCGCGCGCAGGAGTAGTCACCGCGCGAGCGACCTGCCGAAGCCCGAGGCCAGCGGCATCCGCAGCCCCAGCGGCGGCGGCGCGGCCAGCGCGTCCTGCAGCGGCCGCGAGAACGCCCGGCCGAAGAGCGAGCCGAGCACGAAGTCGCGGGCCAGGGCGTGGACTTCGGTGCGGTGCTGGTGGAGCGCGTGGCCGTCGGAGTGCACCTCGAAGCGGCAGATGTCGCGGTTGGACTTCTTCGCGCGGGCGGCCAGGCGGAACGACAGCTCGGGATCCGTGCGCTCGTCGTTCGTGCCGTGCACGATCAGAACGCGGCGGCCCGCGAGCTGTTTCACCGGTTCAGGTGGCGCGGCGACGTCCTCCTCGGGCAGCCAAGGGGCAAGCGCGAGCACCGAGTTCACGGCGCTGTGCCCGCCCGCGTGCAGCGCCGCGCGGGCACCCATGTCGACCCCGACGAGGCAGACGGGGATGTCGCCGTAGCGCCGTACGGCTTCGTCCGCGGCCCAGTCGGCGTCGCGCGCGAGCTGTGCCTGCGCGCCGTTCCAGCCGCGGCCGCGGTAGTGCACGACATGCGCCGCAAGGCCTTCCCGCCGTCCCTCGCGCACGAGGGCGCGCCCCAGGGTCCGTACGGCCGCCGAGGCCAGGGGTGACGGCCTGCGCGCGGAGGTCTCCTCACCTGCGGGAAGCAGCAGAACCACACCGCTCACCGTCGCGGAAACGGGCCCCATCGCCTTCCCGAGCCGGGCCTCACGGACCGTCGTCGCTTGCTGTCCCATGACAGAACAGTGTCAGAAGGCGCGGTGTACGCCACCCGTCCGCAGGGTCACCGTTACGTATCGACAGGCGGACGTCACCGAGTATCTACGCGCGTAGGCGTTAGAGTGCGGAAATGACGAGCCAGACCAGCGGAAACTCGCAGATTCCGACCCCCGAGCAGATCGTTCGCGCCCCCAAGGTGCTGCTGCACGACCACCTCGACGGCGGCCTTCGCCCCGGCACCATCGTCGAACTCGCCCTGGAACAGGGCTACGAGAACCTCCCGGAGACCGATCCCGACAAGCTCGGCATCTGGTTCCGCGAGGCCGCCGACTCCGGCTCCCTCGAGCGCTACCTGGAGACCTTCGCCCACACCTGCGCCGTCATGCAGACCCGCGAGGCGCTGTTCCGGGTCGCCGCCGAGTGCGCCGAGGACCTCGCCGAGGACGGCGTCGTCTACGCCGAGATCCGCTACGCCCCCGAGCAGCACCTCGAACAGGGCCTCACCCTCGAAGAGGTCGTCGAGGCGGTCAACGAAGGATTCCGGGAAGGCGAGCGCCGCGCCAGGGCCAACGGCCACCGCATCCGCGTGGGCGCCCTGCTCACCGCCATGCGGCACGCGGCCCGCGCCCTGGAGATCGCCGAACTCGCAAACGGCTACCGCGACACGGGCGTCGTCGGCTTCGACATCGCGGGCGCGGAGGCCGGCTTCCCTCCCACCCGCCACCTCGACGCCTTCGAGTACCTCAAGCGCGAGAACAACCACTTCACGATCCACGCGGGCGAGGCCTTCGGCCTGCCTTCCATCTGGCAGGCCCTCCAGTGGTGCGGAGCCGACCGCCTCGGCCACGGCGTGCGGATCATCGACGACATCAAGGTCGAGGACGACGGCACGGTCAAGCTCGGCCGCCTCGCCTCCTATGTACGCGACAAGCGCATCCCCCTGGAGATGTGTCCCAGCTCCAACCTCCAGACAGGCGCCGCCGACTCCTTCGAGGCCCACCCCATCGGCCTGCTCCGCAAGCTGCACTTCCGCACCACGGTGAACACCGACAACCGCCTCATGTCCGGCACCAGCATGAGCCGCGAATTCGAGCACCTGGTCGACGCATTCGGCTACACGCTCGACGACATGCAGTGGTTCACTGTCAATGCGATGAAATCAGCATTCATTCCTTTCGATGAACGACTGGCCATGATCAATGACGTCATCAAGCCCGGATATGCCGAGTTGAAATCCGAATGGCTGTTCCGTCAGACCGCATCGACCAGGGGTTCTGTCGCGCAGTAGCGTCTCTTTGTGCGAATCCGAAGCGGCCGGGAGCATTAACTCCCGGCCGCTTCTCCGCGTTTTTCGCCGGTTGCGACGCGCCCTGACACATGTTTACGGTCGTGGACCGCTCAAGCCCCCGTTCACGAGGACTCATTTCACAATGAAGCAGTCTGCTGTCAAGACCCTCGGTGTCGCCGCTCTCGGTGCCGCCTTCGCCGCCGCGGGCGCCGGTGCCGCGTCCGCCGCCCCCGCCCTCCCGGATGCGGGCTCCGCCCTGGACACCGTGACCAGCACGCTCCCCGCCGAGCAGGTCGCGCAGGTACTGCCCGCCGGTGGCACCGAGTCCCTCACCGCCGGCAAGAACGCCGTCGCCGGTGGCCTGAAGGCCGCCACGCCCGCCGTCACGAAGGCCCTCCCCACCAACGGCAGCGACCCGGTCTCCGGGCTCCTCGGCGGCCTGCCCGTCAAGTCGCTGCCCGCCGGCGGCGCCCTGCCCGTCGGCTGACCCACCCGACACGGCGCACACACGGACACACAGGAGGGGCGCACCCGCTCGCGCGGGTGCGCCCCTCCCTGTCGTACGTCAGCCTGCCTTGTCGCACATCAGCCTGCGGGCCCCGTCGTCACCACGCCTGGCGGACCTTGCCCTCGCTCGGCAGCAGGATCCACAGCGCGATGTACAGCAGGAACTGGGGACCGGGAAGCAGACACGAGAGCACGAAGATCACGCGCATCGTGGTCGCGGAGGTGCCGAAGCGCCTTGCCAGCGCTGCGCACACTCCGCCGATCATCCGTCCGTTCGTGGGGCGGGCAAGGGCGGTCATGGTGGGCTCCTTCGCGAACCGTAGCGGTGAGGCGCCCCCTTGGCCGGGACGGCCGGGACGTCTCTGATGGCTTCAAAGCTACGGTGACGAACCGGGCGAAGCGTCAGCTCACGGGGCGATGCCGACCCTGGAAATCGTCGGGGTCCGCCCCTGAGAGGGCTCCTCCCGGGGGAGGGCGGGGACCTCGGCCCTGCGGCGGAGCCTGCCCCTGAGGGTCGGCACCACGGCCGCGTGCGCGAGGGCCACGCCCAGCGTGTTCAGGAACAGTGAGTCGATGTCCACGACCTGTCCCGGCACCCCGGTCTGCAGCAGCTCGATGCCGAGCGAGAGCAGCGCTCCGGCGGCGACCGTACGCACCAGCGAACCCAGCGGCGAGACGACGAGCCGCCCTCCGGCGATCGGCAGCAGCACCCCCAGAGGCGCGAGCAGCACCAGCTCCTTGCCGATGCGCCGCACCGCCTCCGCCGGACCGAGCGCGAGATCCGCCCTGATCCCGGCGAACGGATGCAGGTTCGCGGCGCTGACCCACGGCACGTCCAGTGGTCGCAGCGTGATCCAGCAGACGAGAAGCAGATGCGCGGCAAGGAGGACTATCCCTGCCGTACGGAAGCGGATGGCGGCCTTGGAGCCGCCCGGGCGATGGCGCTGCACGCCCCCCTAGACGCGGACGGCGGGACGATCGGTTCCGCGTCGCCGGCGTCCGCCCGCGACAACCGCGCCCGCCCCCGTCAGCCGACCGTCTCGGCGGGCGCCGGTACGAGCCCCGGTCGCGTCCGCATCTCCGGGGAGCAGTCGTACGCGCGCAGAGCGTCGTCGCCAGGGCCGCCGAGCACGACCTTGTCGTCCTCTGCCGCGGCCCCGCCGTTCGCATACGTACACACGATCTGGGCCAGCGCGTACGGCGAGAGGTCGTCCGGCGGGACGCTCAGCCGCAGCGCGTTGTCCGGGTCACCCTTGCCCGGCCCCGAGACGGTCATCCCGGGCCTGACGTCCGTGGTGTACCCCGCCTGCCGCTCGGCGCCGGCCGGAGACTGCTCCAGCTCGTCGAGCAGCGCCTGCGCGAGCCGCACCCGGTCCGAGGCGCCCCGCCCCTTCGGCAGGGTCACCGTCCGGTCGACGCTCACCAGCTGCGATGTACAGACCAGATACACCTGCACGGCGAACTCACCGCCCGTGCGTGACTCCAGATCCGGGTCCGACAGCGTGCACGGCACCCGCGACGGCGCGGCCCCGAAGTCCGTCGGCACCTCCGTCGGCCTGATCCCGCACCCGGCGAGCAGCACGGCGAGCACCGCCGCGCCCAGCACCGCGTAACGCCTTCTTGTCCTGCGTGCGGTCATCGCGGGCCGCCCTCCTCACCGGAACCGCCGACGTCGGCGCCCTCGTCATCGGGCGGCAGCGTCAGCGGTGACGCGTCGAGCGGCAGCCGGAACGTGAACACGGCCCCGCCCTCAGGGGAGTTGGCGGCCGTGATCTCGCCGCCGTGGATGTGCGCGTTCTCCAGGGCGATCGACAGCCCGAGCCCGCTGCCCTCCGAACGCGGCCGCGACGCGCTCGCCTTGTAGAACCGGTCGAAGACGTGCGGGAGCACGTCCTGCGGGATACCGGGCCCGTGGTCACGGACCTCGATCACCAGCTCCGAGTCCGCAAGCCGCACGGACACCCGCACCGGCGAGCCGCCGTGCTTGAGCGCGTTCCCGATCAGGTTCGCCATGATGACGTCGAGGCGGCGCGGGTCGATGCGGGCCATGATGCCGCGCTCCGCGTCCAGGTCCACCGCGTCGAGCCAGGCACGGGCGTCGATGCAGGCCGTGATCTGGTCGGCGATGTCGACCTGGTCGAGGACGAGCCGGGCGGTGCCCGCGTCGAAGCGGGTGACCTCCATGAGGTTCTCCACCAGGTCGTTCAGCCGGCGCGTCTCGCTCACCACGAGGCGTACGGCGGGCTCGATCATCGGGTCGACCGAACCGGTCTCCGCGTCGAGCTCCTCCTCGAGTACCTCCGTCACGGCGGTGATCGCCGTCAGTGGCGTACGCAGCTCGTGCGACATGTCGGCGACGAAGCGCCGCGACGCCTCCTCGCGCGCACTCATGTCGGCGACCTTCTTCTCCAGATTCTCCGCGGTCCTGTTGAACGTCCTGGAAAGATCGGCCAGTTCATCCGTACCGGACACCCGCAGACGCGTGTCCAGCTTTCCTTCGCCGAGCCGCCGCGCCGCCCTCCCGAGCCGGTGCACCGGCTTGAGCACCGTCGTCGCCGCGGCCTGCGCGAGCAGCGCCGAACCGACCAGCGCGAGCGCCGTCGCGATCCCGAGCGACCAGGCAAGGGAGTTGAGATCCTTCGCCTCCGGCTCCAGGGACTTGAGCATGTAGCCCGTCGGCCCCCCGTCGATCACCCGCGCCCCACCGACCAGATACGGCGTGTCATTGCTGACGATCCGCTGCCAGTACAGGTGGTACGGATGCTTGTTGCCGTCCGTGAGGGGCTGCTCCCTGTTCACCGCGTCCCGCAGCGAACGCGGCACCTCGGCCAGCGTGATCGCGTCCAGGTCGGAGTTCCCGGCGATCCGCCGGCCGTCCTTGTCGTCGCTGATCAGCAGCACACTGAAGTGCTGGCTGCTGCTCGCCATCAGGTTCGCCGCATGCTGCAACTCGCCCTGCGTCGGATGCTCGGGCAGCGCCGCGGCCCGATTCTGCATCTCCTGCTGGAAGTCGCTGAGCGCCGCGTCCTGCGCCCGGGTCAGCACCGCCTCGCGGTTGAGCCAGTACGCGATCCCGGACGCCGACACCGCCGCGGTCAGCGCCACCAGGGCGAAGACGACGACGAGCCGCAGCCGCAGGCTCGTGAAGCGCAGGCCGGCGAGTATCGCCTTCTTCGCCGCGGCCCACCCCCGCAGTCGGTCGTGCGCATCACTCACTGAGGCGTGTCCAGCCGGTAGCCGACCCCGCGCACCGTACGGATCAGCGTCGGTGACGACGGCACGTCCTCGACCTTCGCGCGCAGCCGCTGCACACACGCGTCGACGAGCCGCGAGTCACCGAGGTAGTCGTGCTCCCACACCAGACGCAGCAACTGCTGCCGCGACAGCGCCTGTCCCGGCCTGCGGCTCAGTTCGAGGAGCAACCGCAGCTCCGTGGGCGTCAGTTGGAGGTCCTCGCCGTTCTTCGTGACCGTCATCGCGGCCCGGTCGATGACGAGGCTGCCGAACGACGCAGCGTCGTTGGCCTCCCGCTCGCCCCGCCGGAGCACCGCCCGGATCCGGGCGTCGAGCACCCGCCCCTGCACCGGCTTCACGACATAGTCGTCGGCGCCGGACTCCAGCCCGACCACCACGTCGATGTCGTCACTGCGCGCCGTGAGCAGGATGATCGGCAGCTGGTCCGTGCGCCGGATGCGCCGGCACACCTCGAACCCGTCGATGCCGGGCAGCATCACATCCAGCACGATCAGGTCCGGCCGCTGCTCGCGCAACAGCTTCAGACCGTCCTCGCCGGTGGCAGCGGTGGCAACCCGATGACCCTGGCGCGTAAGGGACAGCTCCAGGGCCGTTCGGATGGCGTCGTCGTCCTCGATCAGCAACAGGGAAGGCACAGACGTCATTCTGTCCCATGGCACGGCTCAAGTTCGACCGTTGGAGCGCTCCCAGGCTCGTAATGAGGGGGCTTCGGGCCCCATCCACACACGACTCGCACACGCCCGGGCCCTGTGACAGGTCTGTGACAGTCGACGGACACCGTCATGAAGTGGCCCGGGCAAGCTTTTGGACATCGCAAGGACGCAAGTCCTTACGAGCCACGGGAAACCGAGACTCCACGACGGGGGGCGCGAGATGAACACGCTGCACAGCACCACCACTGGCGCAGTTGTCACACGTCTTCATGACGCTCTCGTGCGGAGTCCCGGTTCCGGGAAGCACGAGCTGTCCGGTGCCGTGAGCGGGCGGGGGTGCGCTCGCGGCACCGGGCGTCAGCACACCGCGTACATGACGGTGGTTGACGCGAACCAGGCGGCATCCGACGGGGGAGCCGCGTACGGGGAGGAATCGGGGGAGCGGAAGAAGTCCCTGTCGGAGGCTGCAGATGCCGAAGCGGCGTTCACGGCCTACGTACAGGAACGCCGCGCCTCCCTGTACGCAACCGCCTACCACCTGACCGGTGACCGCTTCGAGGCCGAGGACCTGCTCCAGAGCGCCCTCTTCTCGACGTACCGCGCCTGGGACAGGATCAGCGACAAGGCGGCGGTCGGGGGCTACCTCCGCCGCACCATGACCAATCTGCACATCAGCGCGTGGCGCCGCCGCAAGCTGAACGAGTACCCGACCGAGGAACTGCCGGAGACGGCGGGCGACACGGACGCGATGCGCGGGACGGAGCTGCGCGCGGTTCTCTGGCAGGCCCTGGCCCGCCTCCCCGAACTGCAGCGCACGATGCTCGTCCTGCGCTACTACGAGGGTCGTACCGACCCCGAGATCGCGGACATCCTCGACATCAGTGTCGGCACGGTGAAGTCGAGCATCTGGCGCTCCCTGCGCCGGCTGCGCGAGGACGAGGCCCTCAGCTTCGGCCGTGACCTGGAGGAGTCCTTCGGCGAGCTGGTGGCCTGAAGGCTGGGGGCGGGCCGTCGCTCCGGGGGGACGCGACGGTTGTACGGGGGAGCGGTACCGGGGGGATCACGGGGGATCTTCACGGGGGAATGAAGCGGGACCGGAGGGCCGGGGGGTCTCTCCGGTCCCGCTTTCATGTGTACGGGGTCTGCGGGGCGCTCACGCCTGGGCGCGGGCCTTCACGCACCGGCCCGCGGCGGCCGCGGCCAGGCGGCCGAGGGCTTCTTCCTTGCCGCACGCGTGCGCGCCGAGCGCCGTCTGGCGGGCCACGATGCCGCGCTCCGCGCGCATCAGGCGCCAGCCGCGGCGCAGCAGGAACGGCACGGACTTGCGGCCTTCCCTGAGGTCCCGCAGCAGCCGGCGGCGGAACGTCGTGGACGGGCGGCCGCGCAGGCACAGCGCGTCGGCCAGCAGCCCGAGGTCCCGGCAGCGCTCCACGATGTCCGCGGCGAAAATGCCCTCCGCGATGAATAGGGGCGTGCGCTCGATGTCGAGCGTCTCCTCGCCCACCCGTGAGCTGGTCGCGATGTCGTAGACGGGAATGCGGGTGCGGCCCGTGCGGCACAGCTCCGCGATCGCGGTAACGGCCGTCTCCGTGTCCCAGGAGCGGGGCGAGTCCCAGTCGATGTCCGAGCTGCCCGGCACCTGCGGCAGCGTCGGGTCGTCGGCCTCCTTGTAGAAGTCGTCCAGGCACAGCACGGGAAGTCCGGAGCGGGACGCGAACGACGACTTGCCGGAGCCGGAAGGACCTGCCAGCAGGACGACCCGGGTCGGTATCGGGGGATGAGAACTCACGAGACACCAGTGTGCTGCATCCTCCGCCCCCGGTGGACCCCGCGGGTCGGCCTTTGTGGCACAGCCACGCCTCAACTACTCTGCGTACGCTCACGATTACTCGATCTGCGGCGGCGGGGCAACCGGCCGCCGGTACCGGAAACGGGCGGCACTTCATGGCACGACACTCAGCGAAGAAGTCCTCGGCGGCCCAGCGGGCGCTGCTGCGCGCGGGGCTCACCCTCACCGCCGCGGGGGCGGCGCTCGGCGGGGGTGCGGTGAGCGCCGGTGCGGCGGAGCCCGCCGCCACGCCTCTCGCCTCGCCGGTCGGCGACCTCGACACCGCTGCGGCCGGGGGAGCGGTGACGGGGGCGCTCGGGAGCGCTGCGAGCGGGGGTCTCGCCCCGGTCAAGCACCTGAAGCTCAACCCGCTCTCCGGTACCGGGGTCGATCCGCTCGACAACGCGGTCGGCACCCAGGTCGCCGACTTCAAGCCCGTGACCACGGCCGTCGCGACCGGCCCCCTGGCCAAGGGCGGCGCCCTCGCCGACCTCCCGCTGGTGGGAGCGGCCGCCTCTCTGCTGCCCGGCTAGGACGCCTTCGTCCGCAGGGGGACCTCGCGGATCAGCCAGGCCGCGGCGAACGTGACCGCGCACAGGGCGGCCGTGCCCAGGGCCACACCGTGCAGGCCGCCGGTCACTGCCGTGCGGACGGCGTCCTGTGCGGAGGCCGGGAGGTCCCGTAGGAGGGCGGGGGTGAGGGAGCCGCCGGTGAGGTGCGCTCCGTCGGAGCCGAGGCGGTCGGTGAGCTCGGCGGACATGCGGCTCGCGTAGACGGAGCCGAGCACCGCGACGCCCAGTGAGCCGCCGACCGTGCGCAGCAGGGTCGTGGTGCCGCTGGCGGCGCCCATGTCGCGGGGCTCGGCGCTGTTCATCGTGATGAGCATCGACGGCTGCATCAGGCAGCCGACGCCGAGGCCGAGGACGAACGTCACGCCCGAGGCCAGGCCGGCCGGCGTGCCGACGCCGAGCGTCAACAGGGCCAGGGCGCCCGCCGTGGCGAGCGCGCCGCCGATGATCGGATACGCGCGGTAGCGGCCCCCGTTGGTGACCCGCCGACCGATCGCCAGCTGCGCCCCCATCATGCCCAGCATCAGCGGGAGCAGCAGCAGCCCGCTGGCCGTCGACGACATGTTCTGCACGAACTGCATGTACTGCGGCAGGTAGCCGGCCGTCGCCATCATCGCGGCGCCGGTCACGAAACTCAGGATCTGCGCGAGCGTGAAGTTGCGGTCGGCGAAGAGGCGGGGCGGGATCACCGGCTCGGCGGCCCGCCGCTCCACGCGTACGAACGCGGCGAGCGCGCCCGCCGAGACCAGCGCGAGGCCGATGATCTGCGGCGACGGCCAGCCGTACGTCGTACCGCCCCAGCTCGCGAGCAGCGTCAGGGACAGGATCGCCGCGGTCAGCAGGGCCGCTCCCGCGACGTCGATCCGCGCCTTGACGCGCGGGGCGTGCACGCGCACGCCGAGTCCGACGATCGCGAGCGCCGCAGCGCCGACCGGCACGTTGACGTAGAACACCCAGCGCCAGTCGAGCTGGTCGGTGAGGAAGCCGCCGAGGAGCGGGCCGCCGATCAGGGCCGCGGGCATCAGCACGCCGATCATGGACTGGGAGCGGCCGGCCTCCGCCGGGGTCAGGAGTGTGCCGATGAGGGAGAGGGCGCCCACGAAGAGGCCGCCCGCGCCGACCCCCTGCACCGCCCTGAAGGCGATCAACTGGCCCATGTCCTGGGCGAGTCCGCACAGGACGGAGCCGGTCAGGAAGACGCCGACGGAGGCGAGGTAGCTGCCCTTGCGTCCGTACAGGTCCCCGAACTTTCCCCAGATCGGGGTCGAGACCGCGGTGGTCAGCAGATAGGCCGTGAGGACCCATGAGAGGTGGTCGAGGCCGCCCAGGTCTCCGACGATCGTCGGCAGGGCGGTGCCGACGATGGTGCCGTCGAGGGTGGCGAGCACGATGCCCAGCAGCAGGCCGAGGACGACCAGGCGGGAGGGTGGCTCATTCGGCGGGGTCGTATCCGGCGACGTCGTCGGGGTCTTCGGCGGGCTCTGTTGTGCGGCTTGTGCGGCTTCCTTCGTGCGCTGGTTCATCGGCTCCCCCTGGTTCCGTCCGGATGTAGGTGTCTCAAGCCGCGTACGGGCGTACCGACCTGGCGTCCCGCAGGGCGTGCGCCCACCACGCCAGCTGGTCGAGCATCGCCTTCGCCGCGGCCTCGACCGCCGGGTCCGCGTGCTCGCCCGAGGCGTCGAACTCGGCCCACGCGTTGTGGAAACTGACCGTGTTCCGGATCGTCATGGCGTTCAACTCGGGCATCACGGCGCGCAGTTGCTCCACCGCGCGCAGGCCGCCCGACAGGCCGCCGTACGAGACGAACGCGATCGGCTTCGCGTGCCACTGCTCGTTGTGCCAGTCGACGGCGTTCTTCAGGGACGCCGGGAAGCTGTGGTTGTACTCCGGCGTGACGAAGACGAACGCGTCGGCCGCGGCCAGGCGCGGCGAGACGGCGGCGAGCAGCTCCTTGCTGTCCTGCGGCAGCTCCTGGCCGAACGCCGGGAGGACGGTGGGCAGCGGCGTCTCGGCGAGGTCGACGACATCGGCGGTCATGTCACCGTGCTCGGCGAGCCGGCCGGCCAGCCACTTGGTGACGACCGGCGCGAAGCGGCCCTCTCGAGTGCTGCCGACCAGTACGGCGACGTGGAGCGGAGTGGACACGGTGAACCCCCTGGATGTGTACGGTGTATCGATGTGAGTACAACGTACACATCCATGTGTACGGCGTCTACTGGGGATACGCTGTACACGTCATCGTGGGAGAGCAGGGAGGGGCCGCACCGTGGCCGCGCAGAAGAAGGGTGACGAGGGTCTGGTGGAGCCCTCGCTGTGGGAGCGGCTCGAACGGCCCGCGCCCGCCCGCGCCACTCTGACCCTGGAGCGGATCGCCGCCGCCGCGGTCGAGATCGCCGACGCCGAGGGCGCCGCGGCCGTCACCATGCGCCGCCTCGCCACGCAGCTCGGCGTCGCACCCATGGCCGCGTACCGGCACGTGTCCGGCAAGGACGACCTCTGGGCGCTCATGACCGACCGCGTCTCGGCCGAGCTCTCCGTGCCCCCGGAGGTGGCCGGCTGGCGCGAGGTGCTGCGGTCCTTCGCCGTGCAGACACGGGAACTGATGCTGCGTCACCCCTGGATGGGGCAGGTGCCCACGCCGCTCATCTCCCTCACCCCGGCCCGGATGGCCGTGGCCGAGCGGCAGCTGGAGGTACTCGCGACGACCGGTCTTGACGCCGACTCGATGATGGCCGCGTTCCGCACCGTCAGCTCCTACGTCCATGGCGCGACCCAGTCCGAACTCGCCCTGCGCGAGTACAAGGAGCGGCACGGGTGGTCCAGCGGCGCCGAGACCCGGCAGGCGCTCGCCCCGCAGATGAACTACCTGATGGACACGGGCCGTTACCCGAACTATCAGCGTTACGGGCTCGGCGCCGCCCACAAGGACGACCCCACCTGGGAGTTCGACCTCGGCCTCGACTGCATCCTCGACGGGATCGCCGCGCGGCTCGGGGTCTGATCCGTGTGCGGATCCGTGCGCTGTGGGGCGGTGGGGCATGACGAAGCCCCGCCCCTCCTGGACGGAGGAGGGGCGGGGCTTCGGGTTCGGGTCGGGCCTCGGGTTCTGGCTCGGGCCTAGTACGAAGAGCCCGATGCGCCAAGCGAACCCGTCGGGTGCCACACCGTCTTCGTTTCCAGGAACGATGTGAGCCTGTCCGTGCCCGGGTCCGTCGTCCAGTCCGTGTCCACAGTCTGGGGACGGCGCACGCGCTTCAGGTTGTCCGCCGCCGCGATCTCCAGGTCACGGGCCAGGTCGGTGTCCGCGCCCGTCAGGTCGATCGCGTTCACGTCCTGGTGCGCGGCCAGCGTCGGAGCGATCTCCGACGTCCTGCCGGACAGCACGTTCACCACGCCGCCCGGCACGTCGGACGTGGCGAGCACCTCGCCGAGCGACAGCGCCGGCAGCGGGGACGTCTCGCTCGCGATCACCACGGCCGTGTTGCCCGTCGCGATCACCGGGGCGATCACCGAGACCAGGCCCAGGAACGACGACTTCTGCGGGGCCAGCACGGCCACCACTCCGGTCGGCTCGGGCGTGGACAGGTTGAAGAACGGGCCCGCGACCGGGTTCGCCCCGCCCACGACCTGGCCGATCTTGTCCGTCCAGCCCGCGTACCAGACCCACCTGTCGACCGCCGCGTCCACGACCGCCGCCGCCTTCGACTTCGAAAGGCCCTCGGCGTCCGCCACCTCCTGCACGAACTGGTCGCGGCGGCCCTCCAGCATCTCCGCCACGCGGTAGAGCACCTGCCCGCGGTTGTACGCCGTCGCGCCCGCCCAGCCGCCGAACGCCTTGCGCGCCGCCACTACCGCGTCACGCGCGTCCTTGCGGGACGACAGCGGGGCGTTGGCCAGCCACTTGTCCTTCGAGTCCGACACCTCGTACACCCGGCCGCTCTCGGAACGCGGGAACTTCCCGCCCACGTACAGCTTGTAGGTCTTCAGGACTGTGAGTCGCTCAACAGTGCTCATTTATCGCGTGCCCTCCGGGCTCGACGGGGCGAGGTATGCCTCCAGGCCGTGGCGGCCGCCCTCGCGGCCGTGCCCCGACTCCTTGTAGCCGCCGAACGGCGAGGTCGGGTCGAACTTGTTGAACGTGTTGGCCCAGACGACGCCCGCCCGGAGCTTGTTCGCGACCGAGAGGATGCGCGAGCCCTTCTCCGTCCAGATGCCGGCCGAGAGCCCGTACTGCGTGTTGTTCGCCTTCGCCACCGCCTCCTCCGGAGTGCGGAACGTGAGGACGGACAGCACCGGGCCGAAGATCTCGTCCCGCGCGATCGTGTGCGCCTGCGTGACGTTCGTGAACAGCGTGGGCGCGAACCAGTAGCCGCTGTCCGGGAGTTCGCACGGCGCCGACCAGCGCTCCGCGCCCTCGGCCTCGCCCGTGTCCGCGAGCGTCTTGATCCTCGCGAGCTGCTCCGCGGAGTTGATCGCGCCGATGTCGGTGTTCTTGTCCAGGGGGTCGCCCAGGCGGAGGGTGGTGAGGCGGCGCTTCAGCGCGTCCAGCACCTCGTCGGCCACCGACTCCTGGACCAGGAGGCGCGAGCCCGCGCAGCACACCTGGCCCTGGTTGAAGAAGATGCCCGTGACGATGCCCTCGACCGCCTGGTCGATGGGCGCGTCGTCGAAGACGATGTTCGCGCCCTTGCCGCCCAGTTCGAGCGTGACCTTCTTGTCCGTGCCGGCCACCTGCCGGGCGATCGCCTTGCCGACTGCCGTCGAGCCGGTGAAGGCGACCTTGTTCACGTCGGGGTGTGCCGTGAGGGCCGCGCCCGCGTCTCCGTAGCCCGGGAGGATGTTCACCACGCCCTTGGGCAGGCCCGCCTGGCGGCAGATGTCCGCGAAGAACAGGGCGGACAGGGGGGTCGTCTCGGCCGGCTTCAGGACGACCGTGTTGCCCGTCGCCAGCGCCGGGGCGATCTTCCACGCCAGCATCAGCAGCGGGAAGTTCCACGGGATGACCTGGCCCGCGACGCCCAGCGGCGCCGGGTTCGGGCCGAAGCCCGCGTGGCCGAGCTTGTCCGCCCAGCCCGCGTAGTAGAAGAAGTGCGCCGCCACCAGGGGGAGGTCCGCGTCGCGCGTCTCCTTGATCGGCTTGCCGTTGTCCAGCGTCTCCAGGACCGCGAGCTCGCGGCTGCGCTCCTGGATGATCCGCGCGATCCGGAACAGGTACTTCGCGCGCTCCGCGCCCGGCAGCGCCGACCACTTCTCGAACGCCTTGCGGGCGGCCTTCACCGCGCGGTCCACGTCCGCCTCGCCCGCCTGGGCGATCTCGGAGAGGACCTCCTCCGTCGACGGGCTCACCGTCTTGAAGACCTTGCCGTCGGCCGCCTCGGCGAACTCGCCGTCGATGAACAGGCCGTAGCTGGGGGCGATGTCGACGACGGAGCGGGACTCCGGTGCGGGTGCGTACTCGAACGTCATGGGTCAGTCCACCGTCACGTAGTCGGGGCCGGAGTAGCGGCCGGTGCTCAACTTCTGACGCTGCATCAACAGGTCGTTGAGCAGGCTCGAAGCGCCGAAGCGGAACCAGTGGTTGTCCAGCCAGTCGCTGCCGGCGGTCTCGTTGACCAGCACGAGGAACTTGAGCGCGTCCTTGGTCGTCCGGATGCCTCCGGCGGGCTTCACGCCTACCTGTACGCCCGTCTGGGCGCGGAAGTCACGTACCGCCTCCAGCATGAGCAGTGTGTTGGCCGGGGTGGCGTTCACCCCGACCTTGCCGGTCGACGTCTTGATGAAGTCCGCCCCGGCCATCATGCCCAGCCAGCTCGCTCGCCGGATGTTGTCGTACGTCGACAGCTCGCCCGTCTCGAAGATGACCTTCAGGCGTGCGGCGCCCGAGGCCTCCTTCACGGCGACGATCTCCTCGTACACCTTCAGGTAGTGGCCCGCGAGGAACGCTCCGCGGTCGATGACCATGTCGATCTCGTCCGCGCCGGCGGCGACCGCCTCGCGGACGTCCCCGAGCTTCACCTCCAGGGCGGCGCGGCCCGCCGGGAACGCGGTGGCCACGGAGGCGACCTTCACGTCACTCCCGGCCACGGCCTCCTTGGCCGTCGCCACCATGTCCGGATAGACACAGACGGCGGCTGTGCGGGGAGTCGTACGGTCGGTGGGGTCCGGGTGCACGGCCTTCGCGCCGAGCGCGCGGACCTTGCCGGCTGTGTCGGCGCCTTCGAGGGTCGTCAGGTCGATCATCGAGATCGCCAGGTCGATGGCGTACGCCTTGGCCGTGGTCTTGATCGACCGCGTGCCTAGGGACGCGGCGCGAGCCTCCAGGCCGACCGTGTCGACCCCGGGCAGCCCGTGAAGGAAGCGACGCAGCGAACGGTCCGAAGCGACCGCGTCGGCGAATGCGGGTGCGGGTGCAGTGGGCATGGTCACGAGGGGAGCATATCTACGCGCGTAGCTGCTGTACAGGGGGAGGGGGGAGTGGCGGGTCTCTCCGGCGGGTTCCGGTGCCGCTGCGTGGGGGGCGTTGTTTCGTCGGGTGCGGGTTCCTTCGTTGTCGGGTGCGGGTGCGGGTGCGGGTGCGGG
Organism: Streptomyces sp. CB01635; assembly: GCF_002803065.1. Classification (GTDB taxonomy): domain Bacteria; phylum Actinomycetota; class Actinomycetes; order Streptomycetales; family Streptomycetaceae; genus Streptomyces. Next base: position 7,656 of record NZ_NNBL01000006.1, on the reverse strand, counting down.
CTCGGTGTGGGCTCGTCAGGTGCGTTTTTGGGTGCGGGGCCGTGGGGGCATGTACGTGCTCGCTGTTCTATGGGTTTTCGTCAGCCAGCTGATTGCCTGTGCGTGGTGCTGGTGGCTGCGCGCGCACATGCCCCCACGTCCCCTCCCGTTTCGTCGGCGTCTCACGGCCGGTGGGACTTCGCTGTCTCCGGCCAAGTCTCGTACGCGGCTGAGCGCCGGTGGGGCTCACGGGTATGCAGAGGCTCCTGTGGTTGTTCTCAGGCTGTGATGAACGTCCTTGTCGGCTTCAGGCATCATCGGAGTATGAAGACCCCGGAATCCCAGCACTCCGTCACGCAACCCGTGGCAGCGGAGCGGACCTACCGTTCTCCCGCCGGTATCGCAGGTGGCGTCCTGCTGCTCGTGATGGGGGCCTGGCTCGGTTTCGACGCCCTGCTCAATGGCGACGCACGCACCGCCTGGCTGGCCGTCGCGGGGCTGCTTTTCGTCGCGCCGCTCGTCGTCGCGTTCACGGTCCGGCCCGCGGTGTACGCGAATGAGGACCGGCTGCGCGTTCGTAATCCGTTCCGTGTGATCACCCTGCCCTGGGCGTCCGTCGCCGATCTGCGGGCCGGCTACTCCAGCGAGGTCTTCACCGAGGGTGGGGACAAGTACCAGCTCTGGGCCATCCCGGTCTCCATGCGCGCCCGTAAGAAGGCCAACCGGGCGGCGGGTGGGCGCAAGGGCGGCGGCCTGAAGGGGGAGGCCGATTCCGTGCCTCGCAGGGCCGCCGGCGATCAGTCCTTGGACGAGATCCGCGAGCTGGCCCGGGACCGCGCCGACAAGCCGTCCGCCCAGGGCGAGCCCTCGATCCGCTGGGCCTACGAGATTGTTGCGCCTGTGGCTGTGGGTGCGGTTCTCATGGCCGTGCTGGTCGCCATTGGCTGACCTTTGGGCGTAGTCGCTCAGGTATGGGAAAGGCCGGGGTCGGCTTTCGACCCCGGCCTTTCGCTTGCCCTTTTTCAGATTCCTGCCGCGGCTGACAGGTCTTGCTTGATTGCGTTGAGTACCCGCGTTCCCTCTGCTCGGGCGGAGGGGAGGTCTGAGCGCTTCGCCACTGGGATCACTGCTTCCAAGTAGCACTTCAGCTTGGGCTCTGTGCCGCTCGGGCGGACGATCACCCGGGCTCGGTACTCGCCGTCCAGCGTGTAGCGGAGGCCGTCTGTGGGCGGGAGCGTTGCCGTGCCGTGGGTGAGGTCCTCCGCCTTCACCACCGGGAGGCCCGCCAGTTCTGTCGGCGGTGTCTCGCGGAGAGCGGTCATCGCCCTCGCGATGATCGTGAGGTCCTCGACCCGTACGGAGAGCTGGTCCGTCGCGTGCAGGCCGTGGGCCACCGCCAGGTCGTCGAGTGCGTCCAGGAGGGTGCGGCCGTTTTCCTTGAGCGTCGAGGCCAGTTCAGTGACCAGCAGCGCCGCCGTGATGCCGTCCTTGTCCCGTACGCCCTCCGGGTCCACGCAGTAGCCGAGCGCCTCCTCGTACCCGTAGCGCAGGCCGTCCACCCGGGCGATCCACTTGAAGCCCGTCAGGGTTTCCTCGTAGGGGAGGCCGGCCGCTTCGGCGATACGGCCGAGCAGGGAGGACGAGACGATCGACTCCGCGAACACGCCCCTTGCTCCTCGTGCCACCAGGTGGGCCGCCAGCAGCGCGCCTACCTCGTCGCCTCGCAGCATTCGCCAGTCGTCGTTGTCTTTTACGGCTACTGCGCAGCGGTCCGCGTCCGGGTCGTTCGCGATGATCAGGTCGGGGGCGGCTTCGCCGGCTGTCGCGAAGGCCAGGTCCATTGCTCCCGGTTCTTCCGGGTTCGGGAACGCCACCGTCGGGAAGTCCGGGTCCGGGTCCGCCTGCTCGGCCACGAGGGTCGGCTCGGGGAAGCCCGCTCGTGCGAACGCGGCGAGCAGGGTGTCCTTGCCGACGCCGTGCATCGCCGTGTAGACCGTGCGCGCCGTGCGCGGGGAGTCCGGGGACAGGACCGCGTCCGTGCGGGCCAGGTAGGCCTCCAGGACGTCCTCGCCGAGCGTTTCCCAGCCGGAGTCCGGGCGGGGTACGTCGTGGAGGGTGCGAATCGCCGCGATCTCGGCCGCGATCTCGGCGTCCGAGGGCGGCACGATCTGGGAGCCGTCGCCCAGGTAGACCTTGTAGCCGTTGTCGCGGGGCGGGTTGTGGCTGGCCGTGACCTCCACGCCCGCGACCGCGCCCAGGTGCCGTATGGCGAAGGCGAGGACCGGGGTGGGCAGCGGGCGCGGCAGTACCGCGGCGCGCAGGCCGGCGCCCGTCATGACGGCCGCCGTGTCCCGCGCGAAGTCCGCCGACTTGTGGCGCGCGTCGTACCCGACGACGACCAGGCCGCCCGCCTCGCCCTTGCTCTTGAGGTACGCCGCGAGGCCCGCCGCCGCGCGGATGACCACGGAGCGGTTCATCCGCATGGGGCCCGCGCCGAGCTCGCCGCGCAGGCCCGCGGTGCCGAACTGGAGCGTGCCGGCGAAGCGTTCGGCGAGCGCCGGGGTGTCGGCGCTCTCGATGAGCTTCGCCAGCTCCTCGCGGGTCTCCGGGTCGGGGTCCTCGGCCAGCCAGGCCTCGGCCCTGGCGAGCAGTTCGGTGTCCTGCAAGGTCACGGTTCGTCCAGCCTCTCGCGTGTCTCTACGGGATCAGATGCGGTCCAGGACCTTGCCCAGGAGCTCGCCCATGCGGGTGGCGGAGTCGCGGCCGGCCTGGAGCACCTCTTCGTGGTTGAGGGGCTCGCCCGTCATGCCTGCCGCCAGGTTCGTGACGAGGGAGATGCCGAGCACCTCGGCGCCCGCCTCGCGGGCCGCGATGGCCTCGAGGACCGTCGACATGCCGACGAGGTCCGCGCCGATCGTGCGGGCCATGCGGATCTCGGCCGGCGTCTCGTAGTGCGGGCCGGGGAACTGCGCGTAGACGCCCTCTTCGAGGGAGGGGTCGATCTCCTTGCACAGGGTGCGCAGGCGCGGGGAGTACAGGTCCGTGAGGTCGACGAAGTTCGCGCCGACGATCGGCGACGTCGCCGTGAGGTTCAGGTGGTCGCTGATCAGGACCGGCTGACCGGGACGCATGCCCTCGCGCAGACCGCCGCAGCCGTTGGTCAGCACGATGGTCTTGCAGCCCGCGGCGACGGCGGTACGGACGCCGTGCGCGACGGACGCGACACCGCGGCCCTCGTAGTAGTGCGTGCGGCCGAGGAAGACGAGGGCGCGCTTGTCACCGATCTTGTACGAGCGGATCTTTCCGCCGTGGCCCTCGACGGCCGGCGGCGGGAAGCCGGGCAGCTCGGTGACGGGGAACTCGGCCTCGGGGGTGCCGAGGGCGTCCACGGCCGGTGCCCAGCCGGAGCCCATCACGAGGGCGACGTCGTGGGTGTCGGCGCCCGTGAGCTCGCGCAGGCGCGAGGCGGCGGCGTCGGCGGCGACCCGGGGATCGAAACGGGTGGCGCCCTGGATGTTGTCCGGAGTAACAGATGCGTTCACGCGATCGAGGGTAGCCGGTTCGGTCCTACGCGCGTAGATGACAGACCTCACGGGATCGGGATCGTTGTGTTGTCGTTTCCGACGAAGCACGCTCAGCAGGGGTGCTTGCGCAGTTCCATCACGTAGTCGTGCGGGGCTCCGGCCGACTCCGCCGCGTCCGCCAGCTCGCCGAGATAGCGGGCCGAGGGGAAGCCGCCCTCGTACCCGTTGAGCACGTACACCCAGGCGGGTTCCTCACCCTCCAGCGTGTCCACGCGTACGCGCATGCGCCGGTAGATGTCGAGCCCCACGCCCTCCCAGCGGTCCATGGAGTCCTCGTCCATCGGCGCGATGTCGTACAGCGCGACGAAGACCTGTGAGCGGGGCGCCTCGACGAGGGTCGCGAGCGCGCCTTCCCAGCCCATGTGCTCGCCCCCGAACGTCAGCCGCCAGCCGCTGAGCCAGCCCGTCGCGCGCATCGGCGAGTGCGGTGCGCGGCGCGTCATCAGCCGCGCGTCGAGATTGCTTGCGTATGCGGCGTAGAGCGACATGTGGTCGAGGGTACGGCAGGTGGGGCCGGGGTCCCTCCTGTAACACAAGACCCCTCCGACGTGGGACGCGCACGGACGGAGGCCCCCGGGGCGAAAGCACTTGAAGCGTGCGGGACAATGGAGTACGTGACTCGGATCGTGATCATCGGTGGCGGACCTGGCGGATATGAGGCGGCCCTCGTGGCTGCCCAGCTCGGCGCGGAGGTGACCGTCGTCGACTGCGACGGCCTGGGCGGGGCGTCGGTGCTCACCGACTGCGTCCCGTCCAAGACCCTGATCGCGACGGCCGAGGTGATGACCACCTTCGACTCGTCGTACGAGGAGCTGGGGATCATCGTCGCCGACGACACCCCGCACATCGACAGCCCCGCGCGGGTCGTCGGTGTGGACCTCGGCAAGGTCAACCGGCGTGTGAAGCGCCTCGCGCTCGCCCAGTCCCACGACATCACCGCGTCCGTCACCCGGGCCGGCGCCCGCGTGATGCGCGGCCGCGGCCGCCTCGAAGGCCAGCAGGCCGCCGACGGCTCCCGCAAGGTCGTCGTGCGCACCGCCGACGGCACCGAGGAGACCCTCACCGCCGACGCCGTCCTGATCGCCACCGGCGGCCACCCGCGCGAGGTGCCCGACGCCCAGCCCGACGGCGAGCGCATCCTCAACTGGACCCAGGTCTACGACCTCGACGAGCTCCCCGAGGAGCTCATCGTGGTCGGTTCCGGTGTCACCGGCGCCGAGTTCGCCGGCGCCTACCAGGCCCTCGGCTCGCGCGTCACCCTCGTGTCCAGCCGCGACCGCGTCCTGCCCGGCGAGGACCCGGACGCCGCCGCCGTCCTCGAGGACGTCTTCCGCCGCCGCGGCATGAACGTCATGGCCCGCTCGCGCGCCCAGTCCGCCAAGCGCGTCGGCGACCGCGTCGAGGTCACCCTCTCCGACGGCCGCGTCATCTCCGGTACCCACTGCCTGATGGCCGTCGGCGCCATCCCGAACAGCAGCGGGATGGGCCTGGAGGAGGCCGGGGTCAAGCTCAAGGACTCCGGGCACATCTGGACCGACAAGGTCTCCAGGACCACCGCTCCCGGCGTGTACGCCGCCGGTGACGTGACCGGCGTCTTCGCGCTCGCCTCCGTGGCCGCCATGCAGGGCCGCATCGCCGTCTACCACTTCCTCGGCGACGCGGTGGCCCCGTTGAACCTCAAGACGGTCTCCTCGAACGTCTTCACCGACCCCGAGATCGCCACGGTCGGCTACACGCAGGCCGACGTCGACGCCGGGAAGATCGACGCCCGCGGGGTGAAGCTGCCGCTGCTGCGCAACCCGCGCGCCAAGATGCAGGGCATCCGCGACGGCTTCGTCAAGATCTTCTGCCGGCCCGGCACGGGCATCGTGGTGGGCGGTGTGGTCGTCGCCCCGCGGGCGAGCGAGCTGATCCATCCCATCTCGATCGCGGTCGACAACAACCTGACGGTCGAGCAGATCGCGAAGGCGTTCACCGTGTACCCGTCCCTTTCGGGCTCGATCGCCGAAGTGGCGCGTCAGCTGCATACGCGGAAGACGGCCGACGAAGCCTGACGACCGCGCTTTCACCGGACACGATCAACTTCCCGCAGGTCACAGCCTGTTGCCACCCGTGCGGCGGGCATAGGCGCTGGAGATAGGCGTCTATACCACTTCCTGTCGTTCCGTGCGAACAACTTCTGTTATTCGGCGCAAACTGCTGAAAGCAGACGGTCGTTGGGGTTACTGTCAGTTTCGTGTTCGCTGCAGAACGTCGTCAATTGATCCTCGAAATGGTGCGGGCCAATGGAGCGGTATCGCTCCGAGAGCTCGCCCGCGTCGTCCAGACCTCCGAAGTGACCGTACGGCGGGACGTGCGCGCACTGGAGGCAGAAGGACTCCTCGACCGCCGGCATGGCGGTGCGGTATTGCCGGGCGGATTCACGCGGGAGTCCGGCTTTCCGCAGAAATCACATCTCGCGACCGCAGAGAAGACGGCCATCGCCGACCTCGCCGCGGGCCTCGTCGAAGAAGGCGAAGCCATTGTGGTGGGAGCGGGTACGACCACGCAGGAGCTGGCCCGCCGGCTCGCGCGCGTCCCCGGGCTGACCGTCGTCACCAACTCCCTTCTGGTGGCACAGGCGTTGGCCCATGCCAACAGGGTCGAGGTCGTCATGACGGGCGGCACTCTGCGCGGTTCCAACTACGCACTCGTGGGCAGCGGGGCCGAGCAGTCCCTCCAGGGACTCAGAGTCACCCGCGCCTTCCTGTCCGGAAGCGGTCTGACCGCCGAACGCGGCCTCTCCACGTCCAACATGCTGTCGGCCTCGGTCGACCGCGCGCTGGTGCAGGCCGCGGCCGAGGTCGTCGTCCTCGCCGACCACTCCAAGCTCGGCACCGACACGATGTTCCAGACGGTGCCGACCGATGTGATCACGCGCCTCGTGACGGACGAACCGCCCGGCCACGACGACCGCGCCCTCACCGAACTCCAGGCACTCGCCGACCAGGGGGTGCAGATCGCGATCGCCGGAGCCTCGGCGACCGGAACCGGGCCGGCGGGGGGAGATCCCGTCCCGGCGCGGCAGGCGCGCCGGGACGTACCTCTGCCGGGCCAGCGCCGCACCCAGCTCCCGGGCGGTCCCCAGCTGCGCAGCGCTTCCGCCCTCGACCAGGCACCCCCTGAGCGCGCGGCAAGGGTGGCCGACCTCCGGCGGCGCTGAGCAGCACTCCGTGCGGGGCTGAGCCCTTCTCGGTACGGCTGCGGGTCGTCGGGGCCGGTCGCCGGTCGTGGGCCGCAGTCCTAGCCTGCTGTGATGCCTCGCAGCGTCAGCCGGAGCAGCCGGTCCGCCAGCTCCGGGTCGTCCGGGGTCTCCTCCGCCGCCAGCGCGATCGCGTTGGTCAGCTGAAGCAGATCGCCGATCGACACGTCCGCGCGTACGGCACCTGCCCGCTGCGCCCTGGACAGCAGAGCCTGGCCCGCCTCGCGCATCGGCGTACTGCACCGCGACAGGGCCGAACTGGCGTCGTGCGACGCCGACATGAGGGCACGTGAGAGCCCGCGGTACTCACCCGCATGAGTGATGATGTCGCGCAGCCATGCCACGAGCGCCGAGCATGGCTGCGGGTCCGCGAGCAGCGCCCGCGAGCGCGCCAGCAGATCATTCACCGCGTCCTCGAAGACCGCGCTCATCAGCGCGTGCCGGTTCGGGAAGTGCCGGTAGAGCGTCCCGATGCCGACGCCCGCGCGCCGCGCCACGTCCTCCAGGGACGCGCCCGTGCCGTGCTCCGCGAACGCCGTACGCGCCTCCGCGAGCAGTCGCTCGTAGTTCCGGCGTGCGTCGGCCCGCATGGGGCGTACGGAAGGGGCCGGGCGGGGCCGGTCCGTCTGGTCCGTGCCGGTCGTCATCGGTCCTCCCTGGTCGTGCGCGCGCTCTCCAGGATGCCTGATCCCGCGACGGCCGGACCACGGACCGAAATGACGCGAACGCCCGGTGGACCGTCTTCCGGTCCGCCGGGCGTTCGCGTCAGGTGCCCTGACAGCAGATCAGGGTCAGTCCTTGATCTCGCAGATGGTGGCGCCGGAGGTGATGGAGGCGCCGATCTCGGCGCTG
>NZ_NNBL01000059.1 GCF_002803065.1 Streptomyces sp. CB01635 | reverse complement strand
CTCGGTGCCTTTCAGGTTTCCGCTCCGGCCTTTCGGCTTCCGCGTTTCCCTTTCCGGCGGTTCCGACTTTATCAGAAGTTCTCGGCCGGATTGACCGGCGTTCGTTTTCCGATTTATCGGGGGTGCGCTTCGGGAGAAAAACTCTCGGAAGCGAGCTAGACCTTAGTCGTTGCGGCCGACTCTGTCGAATCCGGGGCAACTGTTCGAATCTACCTCCCCACTCCGTCTGTGTCAACAGCTTTTGTGGGGCGACGAGGAGACTAGCAGGTCAGACGCCGCGAACGCACATCAGGCGGCAGTGGGAACCGAGGCGCTGCGCTCCGCCTTGTCCAGGTCCCCCGTCTCGCCGGCACGCGCCGCTCTGCCGCCGAGGACGTAGACGTAGACGAGAAATGCCAGCTCGGCGAGGACGCCGATGGTGATGCGGGCCCAGGTGGGGAGGCCCGAGGGGGTGACGAAGCCTTCGATCGCGCCCGAGATGAAGAGGATGAGTGCCAGGCCGATCGCCATTCCCAGGGCGGCGCGGCCTTCCTCGGCGAGGGCCGCGCGGCGGGTTCGGGGGCCCGGGTCGATGAGGGTCCAGCCGAGGCGCAGCCCCGTTCCGGCCGCTACGAAGACTGCCGTCAGTTCGAGGAGGCCGTGGGGCAGGACCAGGCCGAGGAAGGTGTCGAGACGGCCGGCCGAGGACATCAGGCCGATGCCCACACCCAGGTTCAGCATGTTCTGGAAGAGGATCCAGAGGACGGGGAGTCCCAGGAAGACGCCCAGGACCAGGCACATGGCGGCGGCCTGGGCATTGTTCGTCCACACCTGGGCGGCGAAGGAGGCCGCGGGGTGGCTGGAGTAGTACGTCTCGTACTGGCCGCCCGGGCGCGTGAGGTCGCGTAGTTCGGAAGGGGCGGCTATCGATGCCTGCACTTCGGGGTGGGTGCCTATCCACCAGCCCAGGAGGGCGGCTATCGCGGTGGAGAGGAGCGCGGTGGGGACCCACCAGTGGCGGGAGCGGTAGACCGCCGCGGGGAAGCCCTGGGTCAGGAAGCGGGTCACGTCGCGCCAGGAGGCGCGGCGGGTGCCTGTCACGGCACTACGCGCGCGTGCCACCAATTGTGTGAGGCGGCCGGATATCTGGGGGTCCGGGGCGCTGGACTGGATCAGGGAGAGGTGGGTCGCGGCCCGCTGGTAGAGCGTGACGAGTTCGTCCGCTTCGGCGCCGGTGAGGCGGCGCCTGCGGCGCAGCAACGCGTCCAGTCGGTCCCACTCGGCTCGGTGGGCGGACACGAAGACGTCGAGGTCCATCGGGTCGGCTGCTCCTCGGCTGCTGTTTCTGCGGCTACCTCTGCGGCGCGATGTGCCCTCAGCTTGGCAGACTGGCGGTTCCGAGGGCAGGGCAGGGAAGGACGGCCGGCGTGAGTGAGCTTGTGACGGGCGAGGCGGTGGCTCTTGAGCTGCGCCCCGCGAAACTGCCCAGTCGGGCTTTGGCAGTGGTCATCGATCTTGTCGTGGCGTTCACCGTGTACATCCTGGTGACGATGGGGATCGTGGCGTCGACCGCTTCCCTGGACCAGGCGGCGGCCGCCGCGGTGGCGGTGGCGACGTTTTTGCTGGTGCTTGTCGGGGTGCCGATTGCGGTGGAGACGCTGAGCCATGGGCGTTCGCTGGGCAAGCTGGCGTGCGGGCTTCGTGTGGTGCGGGACGACGGGGGGCCGATCCGGTTCCGGCATGCGCTGGTGCGCGGGGCAGTCGGGGTGGTGGAGATCCTCATGACGTTCGGGGTGGTCGCGTGCATTGCGTCGCTGGTGTCCGAGCGGGGGCGGCGGCTCGGGGACGTGTTCGCGGGGACGCTCGTCGTGCGGGAGCGGGTGCCGGCGGGGCCGGCGCGGTTCGTGCCTCCGCCGCCGCCGTGGCTGGTGGGGCGGTTCTCCGGGCTCGATCTGTCGGGGGTGCCGGACGGGCTGTGGCTGGCGGTCCGGTCGTATCTGACGCGGATGGGGCAGCTGGATCCGCAGGTGGGCCATTCGATGGCTGAGCGGCTTGCCGGTGATCTGGCGGCTTGTACGGGGGCTCCGGCGCCGGGGGATGTGCCGCCTGCGGCGTATCTGGCCGCGGTGGTGCATGAGCGGCAGTCGCGGGATGCGCGGCGGGCGTTCGGCGGCGGGGCGGGGGCTGCAGCTCCGGTGGGCGGGCCGAGGCCGGTGTATCCGGGTGCTGCGACGCCTGTTGGGCCGCCCGTGGGTCCTGCTGTCGCGGCTGCTGCGCCGCCCACCTCCGATGTCACGGCTGCGGGTCCTCGCGAGGACGAGGGGCCGGGCACCGGTTTCGTGCCGCCTGCCTGACGCGGGGCCGCCGCTTCTCAGGCGAAGGTCGACGGCGGGGATTCGAGGTGTTCGAGTTCGATGCCGGGGGCGGCGAGCACCACGTCGCCGGCGAGGTGGACGGCCTGCTGTTCCCCGGTGTCCAGGTCTGTGACCTGGTATTCGTCGACGTTCAGGGGGCCGGTGTCAGTGGCGTGTGTTTCTGTTTTCAGCAGGGCCCAGGACTGGTCGAGGGTGAGGGGGGCCAGGACCGGGTCGGTGAAGCGGACCAGTCGGACGCGGGTCGCGGGGGAAGCGGGGGTGAGGCGCAGCAGGCGTGCGGTGGCGACGAGGAAGGCCGGCGAGGTCCCGGTGAAGGCGTGGGCGGGGGCGTTTCCCTCGGTGGCGTGGGTGCCGGTGGGGTCGGTGCGTACCCAGGTGACGCCGTCGATGGCTGCTCCCCGTACTTGCCAGCTCGCCGCGTTGAGTTCGAGGCGGATGGGGCGGCCGAGTTCGTCGATGGCCAGGTCGACGGAGCCGGCGTGGTCGCCGGAGGGGGTGACGGTCTGGGAGACGTAGCGCCAGCCGGAGGGGCCGGGGGCGCAGTGGAAGTGTTCTTCGCCGAGGGGGGTGTGGTCGTGGGTGTCGTGGAGCGAATAGCGGCCGCGGGGCATGAGGGGCTCTCGAGGTCCTTCGGAGTCGTGCGGACGTCGGGTGGTGCGGGATGCCCGGGCCGGTACGGGGCAGGCCCCCCGCACCGGAGTGCGAGGGGCCTGCGTAGCACCGGGGTCCGCTCGGGATCAGTAGCGGTAGTGGTCCGGCTTGTACGGGCCGTCGACCTCCACGCCGATGTACGAGGCC
>NZ_NNBL01000058.1 GCF_002803065.1 Streptomyces sp. CB01635 | reverse complement strand
AACACAGTGGACGCGAGCAACTGAGGACAAGCCCTCGGCCTATTAGTACCAGTCACCTCCACCCGTTACCGGGCTTCCAGATCTGGCCTATCAACCCAGTCGTCTACTGGGAGCCTTAACCCCTCAAGGGGGTGGGAATACTCATCTCGAAGCAGGCTTCCCGCTTAGATGCTTTCAGCGGTTATCCTTTCCGAACGTAGCCAACCAGCCATGCCCTTGGCAGGACAACTGGCACACCAGAGGTTCGTCCGTCCCGGTCCTCTCGTACTAGGGACAGCCCTTCTCAATATTCCTACGCGCACAGCGGATAGGGACCGAACTGTCTCACGACGTTCTAAACCCAGCTCGCGTACCGCTTTAATGGGCGAACAGCCCAACCCTTGGGACCGACTCCAGCCCCAGGATGCGACGAGCCGACATCGAGGTGCCAAACCATCCCGTCGATATGGACTCTTGGGGAAGATCAGCCTGTTATCCCCGGGGTACCTTTTATCCGTTGAGCGACGGCGCTTCCACAAGCCACCGCCGGATCACTAGTCCCGACTTTCGTCCCTGCTCGACCCGTCGGTCTCACAGTCAAGCTCCCTTGTGCACTTACACTCAACACCTGATTACCAACCAGGCTGAGGGAACCTTTGGGCGCCTCCGTTACTCTTTAGGAGGCAACCGCCCCAGTTAAACTACCCATCAGACACTGTCCCTGATCCGGATCACGGACCCAGGTTAGACATCCAGCACGACCAGAGTGGTATTTCAACGACGACTCCACAACCACTGGCGTGGCCGCTTCAAAGTCTCCCACCTATCCTACACAAGCCGAACCGAACACCAATATCAAACTGTAGTAAAGGTCCCGGGGTCTTTCCGTCCTGCTGCGCGAAACGAGCATCTTTACTCGTAGTGCAATTTCACCGGGCCTATGGTTGAGACAGTCGAGAAGTCGTTACGCCATTCGTGCAGGTCGGAACTTACCCGACAAGGAATTTCGCTACCTTAGGATGGTTATAGTTACCACCGCCGTTTACTGGCGCTTAAGTTCTCAGCTTCGCACACCCGAAAGTGCACTAACCGGTCCCCTTAACGTTCCAGCACCGGGCAGGCGTCAGTCCGTATACATCGCCTTACGGCTTCGCACGGACCTGTGTTTTTAGTAAACAGTCGCTTCTCGCTGGTCTCTGCGGCCACCCCCAGCTCGGAGAGCAAGTCTCCTCACCAGTGATGGCCCCCCTTCTCCCGAAGTTACGGGGGCATTTTGCCGAGTTCCTTAACCATAGTTCACCCGAACGCCTCGGTATTCTCTACCTGACCACCTGAGTCGGTTTAGGGTACGGGCCGCCATGAAACTCGCTAGAGGCTTTTCTCGACAGCATAGGATCATCCACTTCACCACAATCGGCTCGGCATCAGGTCTCAGCCTTAATGTGTGACGGATTTACCTATCACACGGCCTACACCCTTACCCCGGGACAACCACCGCCCGGGCTGGACTACCTTCCTGCGTCACCCCATCACTCACCTACTACAAGTCTGGTCCGTCGGCTCCACCACTTTCCTTTCCCCGAAGGGTCCGGAACGGCTTCACGGACTTAGCATCGCCTGATTCAATGTTTGACGCTTCACAGCGGGTACCGGAATATCAACCGGTTATCCATCGACTACGCCTGTCGGCCTCGCCTTAGGTCCCGACTTACCCTGGGCAGATCAGCTTGACCCAGGAACCCTTAGTCAATCGGCGCACACGTTTCTCACGTGTGTATCGCTACTCATGCCTGCATTCTCACTCGTGAACCGTCCACAACTCGCTTCCGCGGCTGCTTCACCCGGCACACGACGCTCCCCTACCCATCACGATCCCCGTTGGGGGTATATATCGCAATGACACGACTTCGGCGGTACGCTTGAGCCCCGCTACATTGTCGGCGCGGAATCACTAGACCAGTGAGCTATTACGCACTCTTTCAAGGGTGGCTGCTTCTAAGCCAACCTCCTGGTTGTCTGTGCGACTCCACATCCTTTCCCACTTAGCGTACGCTTAGGGGCCTTAGTCGATGCTCTGGGCTGTTTCCCTCTCGACCATGGAGCTTATCCCCCACAGTCTCACTGCCGTGCTCTCACTTACCGGCATTCGGAGTTTGGCTAAGGTCAGTAACCCGGTAGGGCCCATCGCCTATCCAGTGCTCTACCTCCGGCAAGAAACACACGACGCTGCACCTAAATGCATTTCGGGGAGAACCAGCTATCACGGAGTTTGATTGGCCTTTCACCCCTAACCACAGGTCATCCCCCAGGTTTTCAACCCTGGTGGGTTCGGTCCTCCACGAAGTCTTACCTCCGCTTCAACCTGCCCATGGCTAGATCACTCCGCTTCGGGTCTTGAGCGCGCTACTGAATCGCCCTATTCGGACTCGCTTTCGCTACGGCTTCCCCACACGGGTTAACCTCGCAACGCACCGCAAACTCGCAGGCTCATTCTTCAAAAGGCACGCAGTCACGACGCAAGGAACAAGTTCCTTGCGCGACGCTCCCACGGCTTGTAGGCACACGGTTTCAGGTACTATTTCACTCCGCTCCCGCGGTACTTTTCACCATTCCCTCACGGTACTATCCGCTATCGGTCACCAGGGAATATTTAGGCTTAGCGGGTGGTCCCGCCAGATTCACACGGGATTTCTCGGGCCCCGTGCTACTTGGGTGTCTCTCAAACGAGCCGTTGATGTTTCGACTACGGGGGTCTTACCCTCTACGCCGGACCTTTCGCATGTCCTTCGCCTACATCAACGGTTTCTGACTCGCCTCACAGCCGGCAGACTGTGAAAGAGAGATCCCACAACCCCACATGCGCAACCCCTGCCGGGTATCACACGCATATGGTTTGGCCTCATCCAGTTTCGCTCGCCACTACTCCCGGAATCACGGTTGTTTTCTCTTCCTGCGGGTACTGAGATGTTTCACTTCCCCGCGTTCCCTCCACACTGCCTATGTGTTCAGCAGTGGGTGACAGCCCATGACGACTGCCGGGTTTCCCCATTCGGAAACCCCCGGATCAAAGCCTGGTTGACGGCTCCCCGGGGACTATCGTGGCCTCCCACGTCCTTCATCGGTTCCTGGTGCCAAGGCATCCACCGTGCGCCCTTAAAAACTTGGCCACAGATGCTCGCGTCCACTGTGCAGTTCTCAAACAACGACCAACCACCCGTCACAACCCACCGAAGCAGATTTTTACCGGGGTCGGCACTGAAGGCGACCGTTTCGGCCGTACCTTCAGACACCCAACAGCGTGCCCGACCCGGTCCCGCCCGGAGATCATGCTTTCCACGCTCCGAAGAGCAGTACTCACAGCCTCCGACCCGTGAACCCGGTCGAATAGTCAACGTTCCACCCTTGAGCAACCACCGCCGGACGTTTGCCGGCGAAATGGCTCTTGGACCACCAGGAAGAACCCGGCAGCCAAAGTGCTCCTTAGAAAGGAGGTGATCCAGCCGCACCTTCCGGTACGGCTACCTTGTTACGACTTCGTCCCAATCGCCAGTCCCACCTTCGACAGCTCCCTCCCCACAAGGGGGTTGGGCCACCGGCTTCGGGTGTTACCGACTTTCGTGACGTGACGGGCGGTGTGTACAAGGCCCGGGAACGTATTCACCGCAGCAATGCTGATCTGCGATTACTAGCAACTCCGACTTCATGGGGTCGAGTTGCAGACCCCAATCCGAACTGAGACAGGCTTTTTGAGATTCGCTCCGCCTCGCGGCATCGCAGCTCATTGTACCTGCCATTGTAGCACGTGTGCAGCCCAAGACATAAGGGGCATGATGACTTGACGTCGTCCCCACCTTCCTCCGAGTTGACCCCGGCAGTCTCCTGTGAGTCCCCATCACCCCGAAGGGCATGCTGGCAACACAGAACAAGGGTTGCGCTCGTTGCGGGACTTAACCCAACATCTCACGACACGAGCTGACGACAGCCATGCACCACCTGTATACCGACCACAAGGGGGGCACCATCTCTGATGCTTTCCGGTATATGTCAAGCCTTGGTAAGGTTCTTCGCGTTGCGTCGAATTAAGCCACATGCTCCGCTGCTTGTGCGGGCCCCCGTCAATTCCTTTGAGTTTTAGCCTTGCGGCCGTACTCCCCAGGCGGGGAACTTAATGCGTTAGCTGCGGCACCGACGACGTGGAATGTCGCCAACACCTAGTTCCCACCGTTTACGGCGTGGACTACCAGGGTATCTAATCCTGTTCGCTCCCCACGCTTTCGCTCCTCAGCGTCAGTAATGGCCCAGAGATCCGCCTTCGCCACCGGTGTTCCTCCTGATATCTGCGCATTTCACCGCTACACCAGGAATTCCGATCTCCCCTACCACACTCTAGCCTGCCCGTATCGACTGCAGACCCGGGGTTAAGCCCCGGGCTTTCACAACCGACGTGACAAGCCGCCTACGAGCTCTTTACGCCCAATAATTCCGGACAACGCTTGCGCCCTACGTATTACCGCGGCTGCTGGCACGTAGTTAGCCGGCGCTTCTTCTGCAGGTACCGTCACTTTCGCTTCTTCCCTGCTGAAAGAGGTTTACAACCCGAAGGCCGTCATCCCTCACGCGGCGTCGCTGCATCAGGCTTTCGCCCATTGTGCAATATTCCCCACTGCTGCCTCCCGTAGGAGTCTGGGCCGTGTCTCAGTCCCAGTGTGGCCGGTCGCCCTCTCAGGCCGGCTACCCGTCGTCGCCTTGGTGAGCTTCTACCTCACCAACAAGCTGATAGGCCGCGGGCTCATCCTGCACCGCCGGAGCTTTCAACCCCCTCCCATGCGAGAGGGGGTGTCATCCGGTATTAGACCCCGTTTCCAGGGCTTGTCCCAGAGTGCAGGGCAGATTGCCCACGTGTTACTCACCCGTTCGCCACTAATCCACCCCGAAGGGCTTCATCGTTCGACTTGCATGTGTTAAGCACGCCGCCAGCGTTCGTCCTGAGCCAGGATCAAACTCTCCGTGAATGTTTTCCCGTAATCGGGACTACACCACGAGAGCGGAACCGTCGGGAGGAATAATCCCCACGATTCACTGCGTCCTCGCTAGTGCGCCTCACCCCGGTGTGGGAGTGAGGACTTTTTCAAAGGAACCTCCAACCCACCAAAGATGGGCCGGGGTTGTCAATC
>NZ_NNBL01000057.1 GCF_002803065.1 Streptomyces sp. CB01635 | reverse complement strand
GCCAGCCTCAACGAGGGGCTGGCTGCATAAGAAGGTCTCCACGATTCGGGGGGATTGACAGCATCGTTACGAGTCCCTCAAGCCATGCGCCACCACCCAAGGGAATCCCGATCCGCAGAGCGTCGGACGGGTGGGGGCCGAGTTCGCCCTCGTGGGTTGCCGAGGCGCCAGGGAAGGCCTGGAGCAAGCCATTGGCGAAAACGTCGAGGTCGAGGTTCCAGGCGGCAGCGTTGTCTACGGGTGCAGCGAAACTGAACGTGACGCGGCGTGCTGCTGCGTCGGTCATGAGGGGGGTCTCCTACGGTACGTATCGTGCGTTGCCGTTGACCTCGCTCATGGCCATCATGCTCTGCCAGTAGGGGGCGGCGGGCTTGTCATTGGTGATGATCTCAAATCCGCGGATCTCGTCATTACGTGGATCGGCGAGAGCGGCACGGTAGCGGGCCAGTTCACTGGCATCGCCCCGATACATGCCATCTCGGTGCGGATCAAACTTCACTGCGCCATTCTTGTCGAGCTTCGGGGGTGTACCCAAGGTCTTGTTAACCCGGTCGATGCTGCGATAGGTCGCGCACTTGCCGGGATCGCGTACATGCTTGGCCTCAATGGCGTACCCATCGACGCGCCGCATTCCGTCGACCATGAGTCTCTTGCCGCTCTTGCCCGTAGCTGCGGCGGGGAGGGGGACTTGGCGCTCCGGGTAGCCTGCGACTCGCATCTGATACATGTTGTCCGGGTTTGACGGCCCACCGACCGCCCGCGAAGCCCTGCGCCTGGGACTCACTGGGCGACGAGCGCGGCATCGCGTGCGATGCGCTGCTCCCAGTCGCCCGGCAGGTCCAACATGTTGTCGAGGTCGAGGTCGAGGTCGAGGTCGAGGACAGACAACGCCCCACAGCTCGAACTCGCCATCGCCGCAGTCCAACGGCTCAGCGTGGACAACGACCGTCTGCGAACCGCACTGCACGAAGCCCACTCCGTCACCCCGCTGGTCCAGCGGCCACGCTGACAGCGACTTCGGCGGTCGCTGTTGTCCTCCGCGACTGCGATCCAACAATTCGGTTGCGCGCCGGTCCTCAGCCTCGCGATCTTGTCTACATGGCATTGGACGAGGAACTGATCGAGCTTCGCCGGGAGATCCATCGCCGACCTGAACTCGCGGGCGAGGAGCGGGAGACAGCCGGGCTGGTCGCGGAGCAGTTGCGTGCGGCGGGGCTCGAGGTGACGACCGGTGTCGGCGGGCACGGTGTCGTCGCCGTGCTCGACGGTTCTGCAGACGGGCCGACGATGGCGTACCGGGCGGACATGGACGCCGTGGACGCGACGAGGAATGTTCTGCCGTTCCCGCGCTCGGGCCGGGTGTATGACGAGGGCTTCGCCTCGCGCGTGCCTGGTGTCGCGCATCTGTGCGGGCACGACCTGCACACCGCGATCGGTGTCGGCGTGGCGAGGAAGCTAGCCCGGCGCTCCGATCAGGTACGTGGGCGGCTGGTGTTCGTGTTCCAGCCGGCCGAGGAGCCCTTGCAGGGCGCGCGCGCGATGCTGGACACAGGACTGGTGCAGCGGCTCGCGCCGCGCGAGTTCTACGCACTGCACTGCAGCCCGTTCCCCACTGGCACCATCGCGGTGTCCCCGGGCTATGGGCTGCCCGGGCTCGACCAGATCCGGATCCTCCTTCCGGGTGGCGGGGACGCGGCGGTCGCCGTCGCCGCCGAGGTCGAGGCACTCGGCACGGTCGGCTTCCCACAGAACGTCACCGAGTACCACGCGGGCTTCCATGCTCTGCTCGATCCTGAAGTGGCCGCGTCCCATCAGGAATCCGTGTCCGTCGCCACGTGGATCGAGCCAGGGTCCGACGGGCAGCCGGTCGTCGGTATCCTGCTGCGTGTCTGGCCGCAGGAACGGCTGCCGGAAGTACGCGCGCAGGTCGAGCAGATTACGGCGGCCGCCGGCGGACACGCCGCGTTCCAGGATGTCCCATTTCCCGCCATGGTGAACTCCGCGGAGCTCAGCACGGCGGCCGGTGACTACCTGAGCACGGCGATGGGACCGGAGTCCGTCCTGTGGGCTCGTGCATCGTGGCCCTACAACTGTGAGGACTTCGCACTGTTCCTCAAGGAGGCTCCAGGTGCACAGCTCTGCCTCGGCGTCGCAGACGCCGATTCGGGGATCGACGGTGCGCCACACTCTCCTGATTTCGCGGCCGACGAGCGCGCGATCGGCCACGGCGTGCACGCCATGACCGGTCTCCTGACTCATCGGTTGGCGGCCCTGTCCACTGCTCAACAGCATCGTTCCTGACGGAGCTCTATGAGGTGAGATGATCTTGCTTCGTGGCGCGTGAAGATCTGACCTCCGGCCCGGCCTGGACCAGATCGTGCTGCGCATCGGTCAGTTGGTCATCCACAAACTCTGGCTACAAGACGCCCTCGATGCCCTGGCTCTGAAGCGTGTCGTACCAGAGCTGCGCGACGTCCGGATCATCTGTGGCGGGTACGGCTTGGATCGGGGGCGGCACGTCGTGGAGCAGGTCGAGGAGGAGGGCGCGCCGCTCGGTGTACGGGCGGCTGCGGACATCGCCGAGTTCGGGGTGGGCGAGGAGATCCCACACGGCGTATGAGGCGGGGAGCACCGCGGCGAGTTCGCGGGCGCGGACCGGGCCGGAGGCCGCGCGGGACTGCGCTGCCGCGAAGTCGACCATCCCTTCATTGTAGATCGCGGCCTCCCCGTCGAGGACCGTGCTGGCGCCTAGCGAGTTCATGCCGACCACGGCCAGATCCATCCACGCCGAGGTGACCGTCCGCCCGGACCGGGCCTGTAGCCGGACGGTCTCAGGGTCCCGCCACATCACGGTTCTGTGGCCGTCGAACTTGATCTCGTACCACCAGCCTGGACCCGTGGGCAGCGTCGGCACGGCCTCGGCGAGGGCGACAGAGACGGGATACTCCACAGGGCCAGCCTGCGGCGGCCGAGCCGGGTATGCGCGCTGGCCTACGCTGCGCGGAGGGGCCCGGCGGTGCGCCCTGTAGGGGTCCCGCCGAGATGCACGTCAAGGGGGCAATGAGTAGATCTTGATGCGGCTTTACGCGTGGTCAGCACAGTGACGCCGCAGTAAATGCGTACATCTCGCCCTGGATGCCGGAACGGTCCGCCGCAGGTCGCGACGATCACGGCCAGGGCTCCGTCGCAGTAAATCCGGTATTTACTGCGGCAGTTGCGAATACGTCTCCGCGATCGAGCATCCGCCCGAGTGCGGGTCTGCTGTGAAGGCTTGAGGGGAGGGGACTGTCAGTGCCCGACGCCGACCAGGCCCGGCGCCAACATGCTTGCCTGGGTCATGCCCCCAGGTCCTCCGTCACGGGCAGGCACTCGGCGAGCAGGTCGACGACGTCGCGCCAGGCTCGCTGCGCGTGCTGTGGGTGGTAGCCGACGCCGGGGACCACGGGGTGGTCGACCGGTGGGTGGTGGAAGGCGTGCAAGGCTCCGCCGTAGACCGTGAGGCGCCAGTCGACGCCCGCAGCCTGCATCTCGGCGGTGAACGCGTTCCGTTGCGCGGGCGGCATGATCGGGTCTTCCGACCCGACCCCGGCCCACACCGGGCAGCGAATGCGCGCTGCCTCGCCCGGTCGGCCCGTGGTCAGTGCGTTGACTGTCCCGATCGCGCGCAGGTCGACGCCGTCGCGCCCGAGTTCCAGCCCGACGGCGCCCCCGGTGCCGTAGCCGACGGCGGCGATCCGGTCGGGGTCGGTCCGGGGCTCGGTGCGCAGCACGTCGAGCGCCGCATGGCCGATGCCCCGCATCCGGTCGGGATCAGCGAGCAGTGGCATGCAACGGGCCAGCATCTCCTCGGGGTCACCCAAATAGCGCCCGCCGTGAAGGTCGAAGGCCAGCGCTACATATCCCAGTTCGGCGAGAGCATCGGCCCGGCGGCGCTCGACGTCGCTGAGCCCCATGCCCTCTGGTCCGAGCAGCACCGCGGGCCGGCGGTCGACACCGGCCGGGAGCGCGAGGTGCCCGATCATCGTCAAACCGTCGGCCGGGTACTCGACCGTACGCGTCGTAATCGTCGTCATGAGACTGGACTGTAGTGATCGTCGAGCCCGGTCCGGCCGGTGTTCTGTCGCGGGCAGAACAGCGCGGGTGTCCCGCTGAAATACGGCGAGGGCTCACAAGAGCCGTCACAAACCCCGTCCCCACGGCAGCTCTGGCGACACTGTGCCGAATGGGTGGCAGCCGAGGGGCGCTCAGGGCTTCAAGATCATCTCGTTGCCCCTTTGGCGCGTATCTCGGTCACACCCCAACACTCGGTGCCACCCGCGCCTGTCCTCGACCATTTCCATAAACTATGTATATAAAAATGCTATGCTTCGAGCATGAGTCGTCAAGACACCGCTCCTGGCGTGTCCGCCGCCATCGGGGCAGCCCTCTACGGCCTGGCCACCAGGGCCGCGAGACGCCTGCCCCGGGACATGAGCCTGACGTCCGCCGCCACCCTGGCCACCCTGGACCGGACCGGCCCGCGGCGCATCACCGATCTGGCCGCGGTCGAGGGCGTCACCCAGCCCGCGATGACCGCCCTGGTCCGGGTCATGGAGGAGTCCGGCCTGGTCGAGCGGCGGGGCGACGCGTCCGACAAGCGGGTCACGCTGGTGTGCCTGACCGAGGCCGGCGCCTCCTATGCCCGGACGCGGCGCCAGGCGGGCGTCCACGCGTTCGAGCGGTTGATCGGCGAGCTCACCGGCGACGAGGTCGAGGCGCTGGTGGCGGCCCTTCCGGCGCTGAAGCATCTGGCAGAGCTCGAAAGCCAGGACCGCGAAGGGCCGAAGCAGTGACCGGGCAGCGGGTCGACGGGGTCGCGGTGAACGCGTTCGCGGTGGCGCGTTCCGAGGCGCGGCTGCTGGTCCCCGCCCTGATGTTCATCGCTCTGGTCGTGGCGGCGGTCGCCAGCCTCGGCACGCCGCTCATCACCAGCGTGGCGACCTCGTTCCACGTCTCGCTCGGCAGCGCGCAGTGGACGCTGACCGTCGCGCTGCTCAGCGGCGCCGTCGCCACGCCGGTCCTGGGCCGGCTCGGAGCCGGCCCGCACCGGCGGGCCACGATCCTCGCCACGCTGGCGGTCGTCGTCGCCGGCAGCGCGCTCACCGTGCTGCCGCTGCCGTTCGCGTGGCTGCTGGCCGGCAGGGCGGCCCAGGGCGTCGGGCTCGGGCTGACGGCGCTGATGATGGGCGTGGCCCGGGACCACCTCCCCGAGGAGCGCAGCGCGGCCGTGATCGCCCTGATCTCGGTGGTCTCGATCATCGGGGCCGGCGTCGGCTACCCGCTGGCCGCACTGCTCGCCGAGCTCGGCGGGGTACGGGCCGCCTACGGCCTCGGCCTGGTCGTCACCGCCGCCGCCCTCCTGACCGCGTGGCGCTCCATGCCCGAAGCCCCCAAAGGCCGCTCCCCCCACGTGGACGTGGCAGGCGCGGTCGTCCTGGCCGCTGCGCTGCTCCTGGTGCTGTTCCTCGCCGGCGAACGGAATCTGTGGAGCCAGCACCTCGCCGTGGCGGCGAGCCTCGCCGTCGTCGCGGTGGTGCTGCTCTGCATCTGGGCCGTCATCGAGCTGCGCAGCACGACACCCCTGATCGATGTGCGGGCGGTACGGCACCCGGCGATCGCCGGGGCGAACCTCGCCATGTTCGTCGGCGGGATCGGCATGTACCTCCTGCTCACGCTCATCACCCGGTACGCGCAGACGCCGCACGGCGCCGGCTACGGCTTCGGACTGACGACCTTCGTCGCCGGGCTGGTCCTCATCCCGTTCTCCGTGCTGGGGTTCGTCGCCGGCAAACTCACGCCGAAGGTCCGGACGCGGATCGCCGACCCCCTGCTCCTGGCCGGCAGCGCCGCCATCGTCGGCGGCGGGTTCGCCCTGTTCGCCACCGCCCGGTCCAACCTGGCCGAACTGTTCGCGGCGATGGGCGTGCTCGGCATCGGCGTCGGCGGCTTCTCGGCCGCGATGCCCGGCGTCATCCTGGCCGTCACCCCCAAGAGCGAGACGTCGAGCGCCATGAGCTTCAACTACGTCGTCCGCAGCGTCGGGTACTCCCTGGGCAGCGCCATCGGCGGCCTGATCCTCGCCGCGGGCACCGGCCCCGGCCACCTCTTCCCCGACGACAGCGCCTACACCACCGCGGCGCTGGTCGGCATCGGCGCCATGGCGATCACGACGCTGACAAGCCTCGCTCTCGCCCGCCGACGCTCGTCCGAGACCCACCCGTAAGCCAGATGCACTCATCCCAACACTGAAGGTTCCATGCCCAAGGGCTACTGAGTCAGCGCCTACCGCACCATTTCAGCGTGCTCTTGCGAGGAACCCCGGGGGTTCACCCCCGGGAGGAATCGCATCCAGTGATGGCGATGCGGAGCATCGCCGCGGCAACGGGCGCGGAGCGCCCGCAAGAAACCGGGCCGAGTGCTCGGTGAGGAATATGCGCTGTTCGAATGCTGGTACGTCAGGCGGCAGGTAACGTCACGGCCGTGAAGTTGACCGTGCAGGTGAAACTCCTGCCGACGCCCGTGCAGGCGGCGGCACTTGAGGAAACCTGCATGCCTGCAACGAGGCCGCGACCTGGGTGTCGTCCCGGGGTTCCGCGCTAGATGTATTGAGCATGAGCGTTGTTGACACGCGCGGGTCTTGAAGAAGGCGAAGGCCTCCGTGT
>NZ_NNBL01000056.1 GCF_002803065.1 Streptomyces sp. CB01635 | reverse complement strand
GCACATCTGAAGAAGCAGTCATACACAAACTAACGACGGATCTCCGGCGCAGGACACTAGGACTTGTCCGGGCGATCTTCGATGGCTCGTGCGATGAGGTCGTGGATCAAGAACTCCCCGGGTCTGCGGTTCTCTTTGAGGACGGAGAGGTTGTCGGGGTTGAACCAGTCGTAGGCAGAGTGCTTGGACCATTCCAGAGTGGGGTGGTCCAAGTCGCCGTCGACCTCGATGAGATAGTCCGCCTCGTGACGGAGTCCACCGCCGTCGTCCCCCGTCCAGGTTGTGGTGCCAAGGAACCGCCGCACGTGGGTCAGGCGCCAGCCGGTCTCCTCCTCAACCTCGCGTGCGAGGGCCTCCAGGACCGTTTCCCCAGCCTCGAGGTGACCACCCACGATGTCCCAGGTATCGGGAAACAGGCGACGGTCTGGGCTCCGCTTTTGGGCGAAGGCCTGGCCGTCCAGGTTGAGGATGACGGCGCCGACTGTCCAGACCTCGCCTGAGGCGGGATGGGGCACCTCGACATCGTCGTTGACAGTGAACGACGGGTTGTGAATGGGCATGACCGATAGCGTAAGACGGACGTTTCCGCGGCATGCCGATTTCGTTGTGGCGGGCATGGGGCGGGGAGATCTGAGTGATGCCGAGTGGGAACGGCTACGCCGTTCCTGCCGGTCAGCAACAGGCGTTGTGGCAGGTGGAGGGATCACCGGCAGGTGATCGACGGGATTCTGCACCGGGTGCGGACTGGAGCGGTGCTGGTGTCGTTGTCGGCCTTGTGCCGTCGTGGCCGGGGCGTACAGCACTGTGGACGGCCGGGGGGAGGCTACCCGCAATGCCTTCCGGCCCGGGCGTGCTGCAGCTTGTGGGTGAAGCGGTGCATGTGGGGGTCGAGCAGCTCGTCCGACTCCTCGAGCACCTGCTCGTCGGTCAGCCACCGGATCGCGTTGAACTCGCCCTGGTCGTAGGAGGTGATGGTGTCAGCGTCGGCGGTGAGGAGGTACCAGAGCGAGACGTCAGTGTGTGCGCCCTGCCCCCGCGTTTCGGTGACGGTGAGGAAGAGGGGATGCTCCCCCGTGATCGGCGACGCTACGGCCTCGATGCCCAGTTCCTCGCGGCATTCGCGGGCCACCGCGGCCCACGGGTCCTCGCCCGGCTCGACGTGTCCTCCGGCCGGCAGCCACAGGCCCGCCTTGCGGTGCGCGACGAGCAGCAGTTGCCCACACGATTCGTCGAGGACGACGAAGTAGCTCACCAAGTGCCTCGCCGGAACATCCGGCTTGCGCACCCTGTAGACCGGGGCTCCGCCAGCAATCCACTGCGTAGCGGTCTTCAGATGGGTACGCTCCAGGTCGTCCCACGGTTCGATTGCGCCGACCAGCTCCAGAAGGTGGCCACGTGACTGGTCGTCAGGGGTGGTGAGCTGGCGGTCTGGTGAGGTCATCCGCGCATTCTGGCAGGAGACACTGACACATGGCGACGAGACCGGCAGTCTCCGACCAACTGACCGCCGACGCGAGCGGGTGGGGAATTACGTGACGCTTGCCCTGGGGGAATACGGGCTCTGTCGCTGATCTTGTGACGTCAGCCGTCGAAGCGGGTCCAGTCGACGGGGAGGTCGGCCAGCGGTTCCAGGGCGCTTCGGTGGGTGGCGCCGGCCCAGACATCGAATTCTTCGCCGACCTCGTTGCTGACGTGCACCACGAGGCCAGGGGCCACGTAGAAGTGGGTGGGTGCCCAGGGCCAGAAGGGGCGCAGGGGTACAGGGTGCAGTGCTTGGGTGAGTTGAGCGACCTGTGTTGCCGTGAGCCTGCGCGGCAAGGCCAGGTAGTCGGCGCCCATGGAGGCCTCGAAGAGGGAGAACTGGATCAGGAAGCCGCTGAGCGGTTCCTGTTCGGCGATCGGTTCCTCGTCGAATTCACGGAACCAGACAGTCGGATCGGCCTCAGGTCCGTCTAGCGTCCACAGGAGCGACCAGAGGAAGCCTCCTTGGTTCTCGACGCCAAAGACGAGCATCTCCCCGAGATGGTCGGTGTGCAGGTCTGGCTCGGGCAGGATGCGGTTCTGGGTTCCGAGGGCACCCGACCGCTGCTTCGCGAGCCGGTACAGCTGCCTCAGTCCAGCAGGCAGGCGCGACGGAGCGCAGGTGGCAGGTGGTTCAGTGGCGCCTGCGGCGGGGTACCAGCCGGTGACGAACTGTTCCAGCGCTGCCGCACGGTCACCGTTCACATTCCTGAGCCACTCGAGGCCCGGCAGGTCCACGGGGGGGAAGTGGTGGGCGTACACGGTTGAGGAGTTGTCGACTCAAGGGTGCTTCAAAGCGCAGTTCGCAGTTGATGAGAACGCCGTCGGATGTGCTGGCCTGGCTCACCTTGGCAGTGCCCAGGTCCAGGACCTCTTCTTCGAGACGGACCGCGATGTGGATGGGCAACGAACGTCCGTCTGTGCCCAACAGTGACCCCATCAGTCGCTCTGCGACCGGGGCTGGTGCGGGCCCGATCAGACGGACCTCCTCAGCGCTCCACACACCGCTCCTGGCGGGTGCGTCACTCGCTTCCACGATGATCACCATCCCCGCCTGGCCTATGACGATGCTGGCGCCCCCCACCATGAAGCGCCCGGCGCTCACCGAGCTACCGACGAGCACAGATACGTGCTCCTCATCGAATACCAGCGCCGGAATGACGGCGGAGCCCTGATCAGTCATCCCCGCATCATCCTCGACCACCACTGGGCATCCCTAATGTCTGCCAGCTGTGACCGTCACAAGATCAGCGCCAGAGCCGAAATACGTGACCGCCTACAACGTCAGCCGCACCATGCGGCAGCTGATCGATGCCCGGTCATGGCTGACCGTCTACCAGTTGCCGCCGTACGCCCCAGAGTTCAACCCGGTCGAGGGTGTGTGGTCACACCTGAAGCGGTTGCTGGCCAACCTCACCAAACACAGCCTCGACCAGCTCACGCGCTGGTGAAGACGCGGCTGAAGCGGATGCAGTAGCGACCCCGCCTCATCGAGGGCCTCATCGCCGAAACCGGGCTCGACCTCGAACCTCTGTAACCTCGGTAAAGATCGCCTAGAGGTAGGAGGCCACCAGGTCCCGGTCCACCGTGATGGTGTCGCGATCCAGTGCGGGCAGCCCCAGATGGTCACAGATCAGCTGGGTCAGCTGCTCCTCGTAGATCTCGTTCTGATGGTCCAGTCCGGCCGCCGTGATGAGGGGGGCCAACTTGTTGGGCCAGTACTCTCCGACGCAGTCGGGGCCTTCGTAGTCGATGCAGGACGATATCTGGCCGTCCTTGTAGTGGTACCCCTTGGGTCCGTGGGCCTTGGCAATGCACGGGTTGGGAACGAACACCATCAGCTCAGCGCCCTGGGGGCACAGCTCGCGATAGTCGATCCCGTCGTAGTCGTCACGGGAAGGGTTGAACATGTGGTGCACGATCACGCCCCAGCCGCCGGGTGCCGTGTCGTTGCCGTAGGCGAACGGCGGCCGATGCTGTGCGGACAGACCTTCGGCCATGGCGGCCAGGCTGGTCCCCTTGAAGTAGACCAGGACGGTTTCGTCTTCCCCGTACCGCTTTTCGTCTATCCACGCTATGACTCCGCAGTCGATCCAACTTGTCATGCTCGGCAACATAACCGGCGCCACTGACATACCAGCGCACAGAGCCGCTACTCGACGTCAAGACCCATCGACTCACCCGCGCCGTCGAGGCGCTCAGGCACATCCAACCGCCGTAACCCGCACGGTTGAGGATCTCTAGCTGCGGGGAATTACGTGATCGTCCACAGACGCTGGTGTGAAGTGCGGTTGTGGTGCCGCATCAGGTCTGCTGAGCTCAACGGACTTGGGCAAGCCACGCGCGGTAGCGGGTAGCGAATGGTTCGGTGCCGTCGCGCAGCGCTGCTGACAGCCACTCCGCGGTGTTCTCTGCGTGGCTGATGACGTGCTGCGGGTAGCCGTAGCGGCTCTGATGGGTGGCGAACTCATCCTCATCGGCGATGTGGACGGATCCGTCTGCACGTGTCCGGCAGACGTCCAGGTCCAGGTCGACCGTGGTGACTTCACCCGTGTGTACCCACTTTGGCGGCGTGGTGACGTCGCAGTACACATCCAGCTGCGCAGGTGCCTCCTGGAACATGGCCGTCCACCAGGCGTCACGGGGAATAGGCATGACGCGTGGCTCTTGAGTGGCGTAGACCTCGGACTGTTCGCCCTTGCCGTAGATCGTCCCGATCGACTCACCGAGCCAGACCCCGTACTCGTCCTGTCCCAGCCGCACCATGGTGTGGTGCCAGTGCAGACTGCCGTCGAACTTGCGCACGACGACCCGAACCTCTCCTCCACCCATGGAGGGAGGCTACGGTGTGCACGCCAACCGGTGAACCCTCCTGGTCAGAGCACGAGCGGGCCGGTGATCATCCGGGTGAGCCAGCCGAGGATGCGGTCAGTAACCGCGGCCTCGAGGTCGTGCGGCCGCAGCCCGTGATCAACATCCGACGATCACGCCTGGGAGAGGAGAGCCGGCAGGTTACGCATGTCATCAAAGACCACTGTGCCCGGTCCGTGCAGCCACTGTGCCGGGGTGAGCCCACCGCAGTAGCCGAACACCCGCATGCCAGCGGCGCGGGCAGCCTGCACACCATAGCGGCTGTCCTCGACCACGGCGCAGACCCCAGGGTCGAATCCCATTCGCCGTGCCGCGTGGAGGAAGAGGTCAGGTGCCGGCTTGCCGTGGGCCACTTCCGCCGCGCTGTAGATGCGACCTTCGAAGCGCGGGTACAGCCCGGTCAGACCCAGAGTGTGGCGAAGACTGGCATGCGTACTGCTGGAGGCTACACAGGTGGGCAACTGGATTTCGTCGAGGGCCTCCACCACGCCGTCGACGGCGGTGAGTTCGGCTTCCATGGCCTGACGGTACAGCCGGTGCTGCTCCGCCTCCCACCCGTCCCGGAGCCGGTAGCCGAGGTGCTTCTCGACCTCGGTGATCATGTCTGCGTGTGAGCGGCCTACAAAGCGTTCGACGATCTCACCCTCGCTGAGCGGCCAGCCGAGCAACGCCAGGCTCCTCGCGTCCACGCGTACTGCGATGCGCTCGCTGTCCACCAGAACGCCGTCACAGTCAAATATCAAGAGTTCAATGGGTTTGATCACGCCTGCATGGTAAGGGAGGGGCGCCCAGTCCATCCCTTGCTGCGCACGCCTCCACCTCGGCACGCAACCAGCCCCGCGCCGGGGCTGGCTGGGTGTCTGCTTAAGCCTGCACCGCCGCAGGGTGGGCAGCAGCCGAACGACGGCAAGGAGCTGCGCTTCACCAGGTCGGCCACTTGGGGCGAGCCCGATGCCGCGACCGCGCAGGTCACTTGAGGGTGCCTTCATTTGCCGACACGGCCTTCGGGATGGAGCATTCGTCGGGGCCCGCCTCGCGGTTGGGGCACGCGATCTTGGTACGACTGCGGCGGGTTCTGCGGCCGCTGCTAGCCTGCCGTCCGTGATCAAGGGCGGCCTGGCAGGCCGAATAGGCCGCATGGCAGGGGACAACGGGCCGGAGCGCGTGCTGATCGGCGCCAGTTTCGTCAACCGGGTCGGCAACGGTCTGTTCAACGCGGCGGCGGCGCTCTATTTCACCTTGGTGGTGGGCCTGCCCGCGGTGCAGGTCGGCGCCGCGCTCACCATCGGCGGAGTGATCGGCTTGTGCACGGGGATCCCCGGAGGGCATCTCGCCGACCGGCGCGGGGCGCGCTCGATCATGATGCTGGCCCTGACGGTCCAGGCGATGTCGATGGCGGCCCTCCTCGTCGTCGAGAGCTGGGGTGCGCTCACGATTATCGCTACGGTCGATCAGATGGCCGCGGCGGCTGGTGGGGCGGCCTGGGGCGCTCTGGTGGTCCGGGTGGGGGGTGATCGCCCTGCCCTGTTCCGGGCGAGGTTGCGCACCTTCGTCAACCTGGGCGTCTTTCTCGGGACGGTGGGTGCCGGGCTGGCGCTGGCCGCGGACACCCGTGGCGCCTATGTCACGCTGATCCTCGGCAACGCGGCGAGCTTCGCCCTGTGCGCGGTGTTTCTGCTTCTGCTGCCCCGCTATCCGGTGCTGGCAGCGCCGCCGCAACGGCGTCGCTGGCTCGCTTTCACGGACCGCCCGTTCCTGACGTTCACCGCCCTCTACGGGGCCATGGGGCTGCAATACCCGGTGGTCTCCCTGCTCCTGCCGATCTGGATCTCCGAGCACACCGAAGTGCCGCGCTGGACGGTGGCCGCACTGTTCGCCGTCAATGCCGCCTTCTGCGTGCTGATGCAGACCAGGATCGGCTCCCGTATCGAAACCCTGCACGACGGTGGCAGGGCGTTTCGCACTGCGGGGCTGCTTTTCCTCGTCAGCTGCCCGATGATGGCGCTGGCGGCGTACACCCCTGTCTGGGCGGCGGCGGGACTGGTCCTGGCAGCGATCTTCGTCCATAGCCTGGGAGAGGTTTGGGAGTCCTCGGCGGGCTTCGCCCTGGGTTTCGGTCTTGCCCCCGACCATGCCCAGGGTCAGTACCAAGGTGTCCTCGGCCTCGGCTTCAGCGCGGGCCAGGCTCTTGCCCCCGCGATCCTCACCACGGTGGTGCTCGGCCTCGGGGCGGCGGGCTGGCTGATGTTGGCGTTGTTCTTCGCGGCGCTGGGCGCTGTCGGCCCCTCTCTTGCCCGCTGGGGCACGCGAACCCGGCCGCAGCCGGGCGTTACTGCGGAAGGGACGGGATGACCAGGGCATAGGTGTCAGGAGTCTTCTGCCTGGCGAGGAAGGGTGTGCGTGCAGCGCGCTGACGCTGGAGTAGTGAAGGGCATCGGTGGTGAGGGTCTGTCCGGTGGGTCACCAGGGCCCGTTGCCTGCCTTCTAGTGTCCTGCGCCGGAGATTCGTCGGCAGAAGCGGGCGAGTGAGTCGAGGATCTCT
>NZ_NNBL01000055.1 GCF_002803065.1 Streptomyces sp. CB01635 | reverse complement strand
CCGTCTGGCGCAGCAGCGGGAACGGTATCCGGATCCAGGTCAGCAGCAGGTCCAGGGCGAGCAGTACGCAGATACCCGCGTCGATGCCGATCGGGAACACATAACTGAAGTTCCCGAACCCCTTCTGGAGCGCGAGTGAGCGAACGGCCGCGTACGAACCCGCGAAACCGATGCCGGCGATGACCACCGCACCGGCGACGACCACGCCGATGAGTATGCGGTGCGTCCGTGTCAGCTGTGGCGGGGCCACTGCATCACCCCGCCGCGCACGCCCGCACTCCCCCGCCATCACCTAGTCAACTCGCCCATCACACTTCACTTTTGCACACCCGGTCAGGTCACGACACATGGACTCGATTACTGCCCAACTGCACACGGGTTGATCCAGACGACAATGGCCTCGAAATTGCACCAGCCGGACCTTACGGGAACGGGAAGGGTTCCCGGACCAAGGCCGTGCCCTTCATCGGTAGCCCTGCAACGTCGACGCCCACCTGTTCGCGGCGGTACGCCGCCCAACGGGAAATGCTGCTCTCGGCCGCAGCAACGGCAAGGCGACCGTGAAAGGCCACCGGCCGCCCGGACACGCGGCGGCCGGACCGTGTCACACACTGTCACACTCGGAGCGCCACACACTGGCGCAACAGCGATTCCAAGCGCAATTGGATGTCCTCGCGGTCGAATACCTGAAGAGCGTCGAGGCAGTTGACGATCCACCGCGCCTCGTTCTCGTCCTCGATCTTGAGCGCCACAGCGGTCACCGCGCCCTCCATATCGAACGGGCCATCCTTGAACTCGTCATCGAGGGCCCGGTACCCAGCGGCAAGCAGCGGGTCCGCGTACACACCGGTCGCCTCGGCGAAGGCGCCGGTCTCGGTTCGGTCCGCGTGGAGGCCTGCCAGACGGCGCAACACCTCGTCGGGATCGCGTCGCGACGAGCGGCACCAGGATCGGGGCGATGCCGGTCACCGCCGGGAGGATCAGCCCGATCGCGGCCAGTACCGAGGCCACTGGCTCAATGAGGTCGTCCATCGAGCAGTCCACGAGCCTCCCGGGATCCGGTGCTCGCGGACAGCTGGGATGAGGGCGTGATGGCCGTGAGCGAGGCCCTGGTGGGCATCGCCGACCGGGACTGGTCGCGGTGTGACGGCCGGCCGGTCGGCCGGGGCCGCTGAACTGGCCGTACATATCGCGGACGTGAGGCAGCGTGAGCGAGCCGGACTGGAGCGCCTGGAGGCGTTCGTCCGGGACGCGGTGCTGCCGCGCACGTACCCGCACACCATGGAGCGCCGCCGGATCCTGGAGGCGCCGGGCGAGGCGCCGACCGGCTGTGCAACGCCCGCACGATCGAGTACTCCACCGGCGACGTCATCCTCTGCACTCTCAAGGTCGGCCACTGCGACCCCGAGGGCTATGACCCGCCGAGCGAGGAGAAGTCGGAGGGTTGGCACAAGTGCAATAGGCGTACCTGGATTGACGACCGGCCCTACAACTACCCGCGCACGGCCGCCTGAAATTCCGCGAGAATACCTGAAGGGGAGGCAAGGAAAAGTCTAGGATTCAATGAACACCAGGTAGACCAGAAGTCGAGTTTCCGAAAGTGGTCGGATTTCCTGCAAGATCATCTGTGCCCGCTCAAGGGGCTCGGGGCACGATCGTGTCCGCGACCGGATCGGGGAAGACGATCACCGCCGCCGCGTGCACGCTGGACTGCTTTCCGGGCGGCCGGATCCTCGTCACCGTCCCCACCCTGGACCTGCTCGCGCAGACCGCCCAGGCATGGCGCCTGGTGGGCCACCGGGCTCCGATGGTCGCGGTGTGCTCGCTCGAGAACGACGCGGTACTGAACGAGCTGGGGGTGCGCACCACCACCAACCCCACCCAGCTCGCCCTGTGGGCCGGACACGGGCCTGTGGTCGTGCTCGCCACGTATGCCTCCCTCGTGGACCGCGAGGACATCGACGCACCGGCCGGGCCAGCGGAAGGTTCGCGGGCCGCTGGAAGCCGCTCTGGCAGGCGGGGAGCGGCTGTACGGGCGGCAGATGAGCGGTTTCGACCTCGCCATCGTGGACGAAGCCACTCAACCGCAGGTGATCTCGGGAGACCGTGGGCGGCGATCCACGACAACGCCCGCATCCCGGCCGACTTCCGGCTGTATCTGACCGCGACCCCGCGCATCCTTGCCTCGTCCCGGCCGCAGAAGGGTGCCGGCGGCCAGGAGCTGGAGATCGCGTCGATGGGCCAGGACTCCCAGACCTACGGGCCATGGCTGGCCGAACTCGGGCTCTTGGAAGCGATCGAGCGGGGAATCCTCGCGGGCTTCGAGATCGACGTCCTGGAGATCCGCGACCCCTCCCCCGTCCTCGGGAAATCGGAGGAAGCGCAGCGAGGCCGGCGCCTCGCCCTCCTGCAGACCGCCCTGTTGGAGCACGCGGCAGCGTACAACCTGCGTACGGTCATGACGTTCCACCAGAAGGTCGAGGAGGCCGTCTGGAGACCTGGAATCAACCGTAGGCCAGCAGGGCTGAGGCGGGAATCTGCAGCGCATGAGGTCCCTCGTTGTTGATCACTACATAGGTCGAAGGCGGAAGCTTCTTCAGAAGGTCGCTCATCATCGATTCGGACAACCGAGCCCCTCCGTCAAAGTTCAGCACTTCGGTCGAGGCGTACTCGCGCGAACTGTAGACGAAGACCGCTAAGCGGCCGTCGTACATCTTGCCGATGCTGGGGCGGTGAGGGTTACCGCCCGCGGTGATATACCAGACGCGGCTTCTGCGGAGGGCAGCCGTGAGCAGACCGAGTACTGGCTCACCGTCGGTGTACCGGGCGCACAACTGGGCGATTTCGTCCTCTGGGAGGGCGGGCGCGGGCGGGGCCGCGGCTCGGAAAGCGGACGGAGGTGGGGGCTGCGGGGGTGTCTCCGAGGGCACCGTGGCGGGCGTGGCCGACGTGTTCTCACGGGACCGGACTTTTTCCCCTGCCTCTTCCGTGCCCTGGCCGGCCCGATCGAGCCGGTAGGCGACCGGTGAGGCCGGGTTGATGTGGATCACGGCCTCTGCTGGGAGCAACGCCAGCAGTTCCTCGCCGGAGATCCGGGTGGCCGCGATGCCGTCGGGAATGTGGCTCGCCGAGGTGAAGACCGACGCTTCTAGAGCTCCCGTCGCAGCAGGGGCCGCCTTGGCCACCGCGACCGTGGCCGACTTGAGCGCACGCTCCAACGCCGAGTCGGATCCATAGCCGGTCAGGGCCAGCTGAGCAGCTTCGTCCACAGGGTCTGTGGGCGCCGGGTAGTTCAGCGCGGTGGGTGAGGGGCGATAGCGTTCGTTGGCCTCGTATCCGGTGATCTCGCCATCGGCGCCGACGCGGAACGCGCCCCGGATTCCGTGCCCCGGCACCTCGCCCTGTGGATCGAAGCCGGGGTCGATGGCGTACAGAGAACCTCCGGGAATGCGCCGCGCCGCGGCCCTCAGCTCCTCGGTCACAGGGGGAATTTCGGCCTTGACCTCTGCCGCTGTCCGCACGGCGGGAAGGGACAGCCCTTCCCCTCGGGAATCCACGAACCGGGCGCGCACCGTCTGCGCCCGTGCGTCGTCTCCCACCTGGCGCAGGGCCAGCGAAAGGTTGTGTGCGGTCGCTTTGAGGTCGTCGACCGCCCCGTTGAGGCGCGCACCCCGGGTCTCCTTGAGGACCAACGCTTCCTCGAGCAGGCTCACCGCCCGTGCCGGATCGCCGCACTCTGAGTACAGAGTCCCGAGGTTGGCCAGCGCGCTCGCCAGCTCCTCCGTCACGCGAGGCTTGCCGCGCATGCCTCGCAGCAAGCTGACGGCGTCCTCCAAGTGGCGGCACCCCGCCTCCTTGGAGCCGGTCTCGGCGAGGGTCGCCCCCAGCAGGTTGAGCGTGGCCGCAAGGTCCACGGTGGCATCGGGGTCATGCGCGGCCAGTCCACGCTGCAGTTCCACCGCTTCCTCGGCATGGAGGATCGCCTGTCTCGTCCGCCCGAGATCATGCAGGACCGCTGCGTACGCGCTCAATATCTGTACTAGGCCGTGGCGGGTGCCCGGCCGGTCGTCGGCTGCAAGGTGCCGCCGGTAGGCGGCGAGAGCGTCGGCAAGATGAGGCTCCGCCTGCTGTGGACGGCGCGCCGCCCGCAGCTTCATGCCGTAGTCGGCATGTGCGCCGGCCAGCTCCAGTTCGTTGCGCCCGGGGCTCTGTTGCATCGCCTCGCGATACAGCGACAGCGATTCCGCGGAGCACTCCACGGCGGCGTGCGCCTGTCGAAGCACGTACAGCCGCTGGGAGTGGCTGTTCAGGATCGCCGCACGCTCCGCGATGTCCAGGGGCTCGGGAGAGGACAGCGACGACCAGGCGCTCTTCACCGCGGCGGTACTGAGTTCGAGTGCCGCGTCGTCCATGCCTGCCTCGGCCAGTTCGCTGCTCGCTCGTGACAGTCTCTGTGCGATACGTCCGTTGGCCGCCGCGTCACCGGACTCCAGCATCCGGCGAACCAGGGTCACCGCTTCACTCGCCACGCTGGAGGCGCGCTGCAGGTCGTCGGTCCGCCGGAGGGCACGGGCGTATCGAACGAGTCTCGTCACTTGCTCGCTCGCATGCCAGGGCCCGGTGCCCTGCCATGCCTCCGGCACAGCATGGACGAGTCTGTCGGAGATCGCGACGGCGATCTGGGCCCGGCTGTCGCTGCCCGCCGTGGAACCGAGAAGGACGTCGAGTGCCTCGAGTTCCCCGACTCCCAGCCGGGACGCGGGAGCGGTTGCGCCGCGCCCGGCGACCGCTGCGCGGATCTGCTGTTCGAACCGGTCCGCGGCCATTTCCAGCGCGGCGGGCACGTAGCCCCGCGGGTGGTCGAGAATCAACGCGCTCACAGCCCCGCCGACGCGTTGGGAGACCGTCGGTGAAACCGTCGGTTCCTCTTCCGCCGTTCCCAGCGCTCTGATCAGGACGCGGGCGCAATCCCTGCCCTCGAACCAGTCGTCTGTTCCGCACAGAGTGCGGAACAGACCCTCTGCTTCGACATCCGATCGGCTCCCGGCCGCTAGCGCATACAGGACCGAGTCGGCCAGGCGGTCTGGTCCGGGGGCCCGCCACAGTGATCGGCCACCACCCGGGTAGAGGGCTTGCAACTGTCTTGCCATCCTGGCGAGATCGCCCTGCGCCACCGTGGTCTCGACGCGCCCCAGCGTCCGCAGCGCGGCTGGCTCATCCGGCGGGGCGTAGAGGCAGACCAGCGCGAGGAGCAGGCGCGCGCGGTCATGGCTGATGGGCACACCGGCGGCGGTAAACGCGCCTGTCATATAGCGCTGTTCGTGTTCGACCAGCCCGGTGATCGGGTGGTCCCGGTATTCCAGCGAGGTGGCCCGGCCTTCCACGGCGTCGAGGATGCGCAGGAGAGCTGCGGCGTACAGATGCAGAGTGGTCGGGACGACGGTGGGGCAGCCCTCGGCGATCAAGTCCGCTGATCCAGGGGCGAGGCTCATTCCGGCCTGCTCCGCAGCCCGCGTGAACCCCGCGGTCGCGTCCCGCCACATCTCGCCCAGCCCGGCGGTGCCCATCCCCTCCATGACGGGCGCCAACCGCGTCACCCGCCGCTCGATCCAGTGATGGCGGTGGCTGCCGATGGAGAGTTCCTCCCACCATTCTCCGGTGTCCCGGGCGAGCAGGAGCAGCTTCACGGGGGGCACGCCCTGCGCAGTGGGGAGTTCGGTGACTGTGCGGAGCAATTCCTCGATCCGCGATCGGTGCACCTCGGCAGAGTCGACCACGAGCAGGGCTCGGCCGGACAGTCGCGGAAGAGCCGCGACGGCGGCGAGTTGACGGTCCCAGTGCCGAGCCGACCGGGCGAGTGACCCGGCCATCGCTGCCGCGTTGGCGGCGTAGGGGGCGGGAGCCCGTTCGAGGTCGAGAACACCGGCTGTCCAGCCCAGATCTCGGAGCCGGGCACAGACCTGCAGGGCCAGGGTGGTTTTGCCCTGCCCCGAGGGGGCGCAGACGAGTCGCAACGCGGTTCCACGGCCGTCGCGTGCCCACTCGACCAGGTTCGACTCCTCTGGCCGGCGCACCAGGGGATGCAGTCCGGCTTCCGGGGTGAGCCAGGTCCACGGTCGGGACGTCGGGGCAGTCGGCACCGGCCCGAACAGCAGGCGCTCGGCATCGGCGAGGGAGGCGGGAGCGACGGGTTCGGCGTGGCCGCCGTCGGCGTAGTAGATGACGATGTTTCCGTCACCAGTCACCACGACGGAGTCGATGATGCGCTCCGCAGCCACCCAGCGGTCGCCCGAGAGGGAAGCGTCGGTCACCCGTTGATCCGGTTGTGATCGCCGGTGACGATATTGCCGCCGGTCATGTGCCCGACGTTCACGGCACGCTCACCCAGCGTCGTGAAGCGCGCGCCCGACTGGGCGAGCAGCGTACCGAGTTCGGCGGCCAGTTCAGGATCTCCTTGGAGAATGCGGCGCAACTGTCCGCGCAAGGCCTCCTGGATGGCGGGGTTTTGAGGATCCTCCGCCACATCGCGGACGACGGATTCAAGCTCCTGCCCATGCCGGTTCCGCCGTGCGAATCGCTGCAGGATCTCCCGCCCGAGCGAAACGGTGGCGTCCGCTGCCTGGTCCCTGGCGCGAGTGAGCACCGCGGTCCCGTAGGCACCGATCGCGGTCACGACGTAAGGAGTGATCTCCGCTGCGGTCAGGCTGGCGTCCATATGCGACCCCCGCTCCACTCGGTCGGCGTCACCCCGAGCGGGTGCGCGCCCGTCCTTATAGCTCAACGATATCCTTATAGCTCAACGATAAGGGGTGACCACACGTACAACTCCTCGTCCTGCCAACCGGCGTCACACTCGTCATCGCTGAACAGGTCACCCGCCTCTGTCTGTCCCGCCCCAGGTCGAAGAGGGGCACTGCAGCATGTGTGACCACGACCGAGCAATGCTCAAGACCTAATAGCAGTGCACGGTGACGGGTGACCCCTACTCAAGACTCGG
>NZ_NNBL01000054.1 GCF_002803065.1 Streptomyces sp. CB01635 | reverse complement strand
CTACGGAAACGCTACGAGCGGCCAACCCGACCGCGCTCCGCTACGGCCAATACAAGTCGGGAACCTCATCACGGGCATCGTCGGCATCCCAGGTTGCCCCGTTCAGCAGCCGCTGGAGGCCGTCGGGGGTGTGGTGGCCGGCGTATTCGGCCAGTTGCCGGCCGTTCTTGCGGCCGACCGGCCCGAGCAGGGCGCGGACATGGTCACGCATCCGGCGTCGTAGGTCGGCGCGGCCGAAGCGGTGCCCCATGCGGAGAAGGAGGTCGTTGAGTTCCCGGTCCCAGGCCGCGTCCGTGAGGTCGTCGATCACGCTGGCAGGCTGCCCGGATCGCAGCCCAGACAGTTCTGAATGCACTCGTTGGAGAGGCAGTCCGCCAAGACCACCCCTGACTCACCATCAGCTAACTACATTCGCGATGACGCCTCTGACCAGGCCAGATAGCGAAACGCTGCTGGAGTATTGGGGCGTTTCCTTCGGATCATCCGATCGTTGGTCTGATGTGTCGTTGGCTGATGCGCAGTGGGCGCGGATTGAGCCGTTGCTGCCAGACCGGACGCCGAAGCGTGGCGGCCGGTGGCGGGATCATCGCCAGGTGATCGACGCGATTACCTGGAAGTTCCGCACCGGTTCGCCACGCGACTCGAAGCGCCCGGCGAGCGCGCAGTTGGCGCTGTCGGTGGACGCCTGGAGGCAGTTCACGGAGTTCGCCGCGCGCTGAGGTCGGGGCGCTGCGGCGCAGGCGCGGGCGTCGGCCGGAACTTCACCAGCCATAGGCCGGTGCACACCGCGGTGGCCAGGGTGACGGCTCCGGCCACGGCGAAGGCGCTGTCGAGACCGGCCTCGAAGGAGGCGCCGCCGGACTGCCGGGCGCGGACCACGGCCCCGAGCACCGCCACACCGAGCACCGCGCCGATCTGCCGCGTGGTGCTGCTGATGCCCGAAGCGAGGCCGCCCTCCTGTGGGTCAACCGCCTGGATGGCGGCGCCGGTGAGCGGGGACATGGTCAGGGCGAAGCCGACGCCGACCGTGGCGAGCCGCCACCACACGTTGGCGTAACCGGTGTCGGCGTGCACCCCGCCCAGCGCTAGGAGCCCGAGCCCCGCCAGCGCCAGGCCGCTGGTGACGATGGACCGGTAGCTGTACCTGGCGGCGAGGCGGCCCGCGAAGGGGCTGACGACGACCATGGCGAGGGTCGCGGGCAGGGTCTGAAGTCCGGCCCGCAGGATCGAGCTGCCCTGGACGTACACGAAGAACTGCGAGAAGAAGAACGACGAGCCCATGAGCGCGAACCCCACCACGATCATGGCGGAGTTGGAGACGGTGAACAGCCGCTGGCGGAACAGGCCCGGCGGCAGCATCGGTGCGGGGTGACGCCGCTCGACGGCGACGAACGCGGCGAGGAGGACGGCGGCCGCGGCGAAGCCACCGAGGATCACCGGTGAGGTCCAGCCGCGCGAGCCGCCTTCGATCAGGGCGTAGGCCAGGGT
The DNA here is from genome assembly GCF_002803065.1 of Streptomyces sp. CB01635. GTDB lineage: Bacteria > Actinomycetota > Actinomycetes > Streptomycetales > Streptomycetaceae > Streptomyces. Next base: position 8,801 of record NZ_NNBL01000054.1, on the reverse strand, counting down.
GCCGACCCCGAGGACGGACAGGATCGTGCCCGGGATGTCGAGGGCGCGGGCGTCCGGGTTGCGGGACTCCTCCAGGACGCGTCGGCCGGCCACCAGCAGGACCACGCCGATGGGCACGTTGACCAGGAAGATCGCGGGCCAGCCGAACGCCTGCGCCAGGACGCCTCCGGCCACGGGTCCGGCGGCCAGGCCGATGCCGCTGAGCCCTGCCCACAGCCCGATCGCCCTGACCCGTTCCTGCGGGGCGGGATGCGCGGCCACCAGGAGTGCGAGTGAGGCGGGGCTCAGGGCCGCGGCCCCGACTCCCTGCAGCACCCGCCCGGCCACCAGCCAGCCGACCGAGGGGGCGATGCTGCACAGCACGGACGCGGCGGTGAACACCGCGACACCGCTCAGGTACACGCGCTTGCGGCCGAAGCGGTCGGCGAAGACTCCGCCGGACAGCAGCAGCATGGCGACCAGCAGGACGTAGGCGTCGACGATCCATTGCAGGCCGGTCAGTCCCGCGTCCAGGCGGTGCTGCATGTCGGGCAGTGCCGCGCCGACGATCGTGTTGTCGAGTAGCACCATGAACTGCCCCAGGCAGGTCACCACGAGCATGACGTCCCCTCCCTCTCACCTAAAGCAGCCAGTAGCTGCATTAAGCCAGACCGTAGAGCGGTTGGGCATGCAAACGCAAGTACGGGCTGCTTTAAGGTAAGAGGCATGGATGAGCAACAGCGCACCCGGCGGCCCGGCGGACGCAGCGCCCGGGTCGGCGCGGCGGTGCACCAGGCCGTCACCGACCTGGTGGGCGAACGCGGGTACGGCGGATTCACCGTCAGTGAGGTCGCGGCCCGCGCGGGCGTCGCCGACACCACCGTCTACCGGCGCTGGGGCAGCCTCGAAGCGCTGCTCACCGACGTGACGCTGACCCGCCTCAACGCACGGTCACCGATGCCCGACACCGGGGACCTGGTCGGTGACCTGCGCACCTACGCGGCCGCCGTGGCCCGCGAGATCACCGGACCCGACGGTCTGGCCGTGCTCCGCTTGGCCGTCGTCCTGTCCGGCTCCGGACCCGAGGGCCTGCGCCTGCGCGACGGCTTCCTCGCCGAACGCGCCCGGCGATTGCAGTCCATGCTCGACCGGGCGCGCGAGCGCGGGGAGCGGCCCCCCGACGCGCTGGCCGTCGTCGACCACGTCATGGCCCCGATGTACATCCGCGTCCTGTTCGGCGCGGGCCCGCTCACCGCGGAGTACGTGGAGGGCCTGGTCGACCGGCTGCTGCGCTGACCGTCAGGCGGCCAAGTAGTCGGTGTTGTCCGCCCATTGGTCGACGGCACCGGTCAGCGGGCGGTCGCGCAGTGCCGGGTCCGTGAGCGTACGGGCCAGGGCCTGCGCGAAGCGTTCGGCGTGCAGGGCCTGGAACGGGCGGCTGTGGTGCGGGCGTCGGGCCGGGTCCACGTGGCGGCCAGACCGCTGTCGTTCTGCAGGGGAGCCGACCGCAAGCAGCCTCCCAGCCGGCGGCGGAGGCCGCGTCCCCGCCGTCCAGCTGCGGGCCGAGACCGAGGGCGCCGAATAGCCGTTGAGAGGGTGCTCACGCCTCGCTCTCGTCGTTTTCGTCCAGTTCCGGTGCGTCCCTGCCGTCGGCGCCCTGTGCCCGCTGCGCGACCCGGACGCGCCGGAGTTGGACGAGGACGGCGGCGGGAGCGGTCAGGAGTAGCGGGCGGGATCTGACCGGCGGCGCATGACACCCGGCCGCGGCTCAGGTTGCCTGTGAGGCGCCGTGGCGCAGGCCGTCGTAGAGGAGGGCGGTGATCTGCCGGGCCTCGACCAGCCAGCCCTCCGTGGCGCGCATGCTGCAGATGCCGCCCAGGGCGCGCAGCAGGGTGGGGCCGGTGACGTCGTCGCGGACGGTGCCGGCCGCGCTGCCGGCGTCGAGCAGCAGGGAGAGGGCGTTGGCCATGCGGGTGCGTGCGTCGTCGAAGACCGGTGAGTCCGTCGCCATGATGCTTTCCAGGACGGTGTACATGCCCTTGCCCACCGCCGCGTGGTCCACGAGCAGCAGCAGGAAGCGCCGCAGGGCCTCCTGCGGAGTGTGCTGGTCCAGCAGGTCGCCGGGCGCGGAGCACAGGTCGTCGACTTCCTTGCGGTAGACCTCCTCGATCAGCGCTTCGCGGGTTTCGAAGTGGCGGTAGAGCGTTCCGACGGCGACGCCGGCACGGCGGGCGATGTCCTCCACGTGTGCGTCGGTGTCGCCGCCGAGGAACGCCTGGCGGGCCGCGGACAGCAGTGCCTCGCGGTTGCGCCGCGCGTCGGCGCGCAGCGGGCGTGATGCCGGCAAGTGAACCTCCATAAGGTGAGTCTGGTTCCGTTTACGTGTACCGTTTCCGGAGTCAGGTTCATCTTACGGAGGCGAGATTCCCATGCCCATCACGCACGACAGCCTCGACGGCCTTCGCGTACTGGTCACCGGCGGCAGCCGGGGCCTGGGCGCGGCGACCGTGCGCCGCTTCGTTGCCGCAGGCGCGAGCGTGCTCACGGCCTCCCGCCGTCGGCCCGAGGAGGACAGCGGCGCCAGATTCATCGCAGCTGACCTCTCTACGCAGCAGGGCGTGGCCGAACTCGGCCGCCGGGTCGTCGAGCAGGTGGGCGGCGTGGCCGCGCTCGTGAACAACGCGGGCGCGGCGAGCGCTCCGGCGCCGACCCTGAGCCGGTCGGACGCATCCTGGCAGGCGGACCTGGAGATGAACCTCCTCAGCGCCGTGCGCCTGGACCGGGCCCTGGTGCCGGGAATGGTCGAGCGGGGCTCCGGCGTCGTCGTGCACGTCTCCTCGATCGCCAGCCAACTGCCCCAGCGCACCGAGGCGTCCTACGCCGCCGCCAAGGCCGCGCTCAACACCTACAGCCGCGAACTGGCCACCGAGGTCGGCGAGCACGGCGTGCGAGTGGTGTGCGTCCTTCCCGGCTTCGTCGTCACCGACGGCGCCACCGCCCACCTGAAGTACATGGCCGAGAAGCAGGGCATCACCACCGAGGAGGTCACGCAGCAGATCGTGGACCACCTGAAGGTCCCCATGGGTCGCCCCGGCGATCCGGAGGACGTCGCCGAGATGATCGCCTTCCTCGCCTCCGACCGCGCGAAGTGGCTCACCGGAGCGCAGTTCCGCGTCGACGGCGGCATCATCCCCACCGTCTGAGCAACCACCGACAGCACGAACAGGACACCCCCATGCCCATCACCCTGACCTCCGTGATCATCGACGCAGCCGACATCGATACGGAGAGCTCCTTCTGGCACCGGCTGCTCGGCGGCTCCCTCACCCCAACCCCGACCCACCACTTCATCCAGGCCCCCGGCCTCCCGGCGATCGTCGTCCAGTCGGCCCCCGGACACACCGCCCCGAACTGGCCGGACGGCACCTCCCAGCAGATGCACCTCGACTTCGGCGTCGACGACCTCGCGACCGCCGACCGCACGGCCACCGAGGCCGGCGCCACCCGACTGCGGCCCACCGCCGAGGCCACCCCGGAAACCCACACCGGCAGCCGCGTCTACGCCAGCCCGGCCGGACACCCCTTCTGCCTGCGCTCGACCTGAGCCGGCCGCCGTCCACCGAGCATCGCCAGATGCCCGTTGTCGCGCGGCAGCCGGCCGGTGGCCTGGGCAACAGCGGCGCGCAGCCGCTCCATGCCGATGGTGTTGCGCAGCAGCCCGCCGACCATCTCGTCCTCGATCCCGCTGTCGACCAGGACCGGCAGGATCTCGTCCAACAGCGCCTGCCGACCCTCCCCGGCAGCGGCGCGGGCGGCCAGCTCGTCCCGCATCTTGATGCGCGCCCGGCTCTCCCGCGCCGAGACGGCCTGGTCGAACAGGCTGATGACCTCGTCCAGCACATCGGCGGCGGACTGCGAGAGCCGGCCGCAGCGCAACACGCAAGGAGGCGGCCCCGGACCGACCGGGCCGCCTCCTTGCAACGACACCGCGCTTTCAAGCTCAGTAACTCCCACAACTGTGTTCGATGGCGCGGAGGGCGGCAACGGCCGGCGCGGCGACCGCGGAGGTTGAAGCGGGATTACTGCTGCCCCAATCGAACAGTTCCAGACCGTGGTGCCTCCCGAAGTGGGACGCTCATCGCCGAACTGAGGTACGGGCAGGGCCGCACCGCCCTGTGGACCGAGGTGCAGCGGCACGTGATGGCCAGGCTCGACTGGCTCCCGCCTCAGCAGCGACACGAACGCTGGATGTTCTGGCCAGCTTTGTCACGCACGCGCTGGCGGACCGGGAGAGCCTGATCGCGAACGCCTCCTCGAATCCGCTCACGCCCCATGACTACTTCGTGGCACATGTCATCGACGTCGGCGAGGCGATCACCACCAGGCGGTGAGGTCTGGCAAGGCAACATGGCGTGCTCCGCTGCCGTTGCTTTCGACTGTGCGATCGCCTATGTCAAGGACGACCGCAGGACGTCCAGAACTTCGGCGCGCCACTGACGAGCGGACGGGAGAGCGGCGGTGAGCATCATCGATGTGTGCACATGGCCTTGGCCGAGCGTGTGGGACACCTCGACTCCTGCTTCGTCCAGGCGTTCGGCGTACGCCGCGCCTTCGTCTCTGAGCATGTCGTACTCAGCGGTCATCACGTGCGTCCGCGGAAGGCCGGAGAAGTCGGTGGCCCGAAGCGGGGAGGCGAGCGGATGGGAGCGCTGCTCGGGTGAGGCGACGTAGGCGGTCTTGGCCAGAGCCATCGTGGTCGCGGACAGTGCGAAGCCCTCCCCGAACTGTCGGTGGGATTCAAACTCCCGCACCAGGTCCGTCACGGGGACCTCCAGGATCTGGAGGCGGATGTGGGGACCGCCCTCGCCGCGGACCTTGGCCGAGAGCGCGGCCGCGAGATTCGCGCCTGCGGAGACCCCTCCGATGCTGATGCTGTCGGCCCGGCCACCGATCTGCGCCGCATGCTCGGCAGCCCAGAGCAGGGCGGCGTAGCAGTCTTCGAGACCGGTGGGGAACCGGTTCTCGGGAGCCTTTCGGTAGTTGACAGCCACGACGACCTGGCCGGCACCGGCGGCACGCTCGCGGCAGCAGACATCGGTGGAGTTCTCGAAGATCGACCCCGAGATCCAGGCGCCGCCATGAAGGTAGAGATGAATCGGATGGGGGCCCGGCCCGCCCGGCCGGTACATCCTCAGGGCGATCTCGCCGCCCTTGACCGGCAGTCGCACGAGGCGCACTTCTGCGACGGCGGGGCCGCGTTCCATGTATTGCCCGGACAGCCGGTCGAACAGTTGGCGTTTCGCCGTACGGAACTGCTCCGGGTCGTCGATTTCCGTGGCCGGGGCGGGCAACTGCTTCACGAGTGATGCGAGCAAGGGATCAAGAGGCATGGCGGACTCCTGAGGTGGCGTGGGAGATTGGCCGGCATCAGTCGGTCTCTGCGATACCGGACAGATTGACCCTGGTGGTGCCGGCTGAGGCGGATGCCGTCGAGCGGTGCCGGGAGCGGACGAGCGGAGTGAGTGCACCGATGGCCGCTGCCAGAGCGGCCACGAGATACATGCCGTTCAGGGCTGATCCCGTCGACTGTTCGATGTGGCCGAAGGCGAACGGACCGGCGAATGCACCCAGCGCTCCGATGGAGTTGACGGCTGCCAGGGCGGCCGCGGCGCCGATGCCGGACGTCGCCGTCATGGCGAAGGCCCACACGACGGTCGCGATCCCCATCACGAGCAGCATCGCGATGCCGAGCAGCAGTGCCTGCGCGATGACTCCATGGGCGCTGGGCAGCGCGAGGCTCGCCGCGAGTGCTGCGCTCATGGATCCCGCGATCAGTGTCCACTCGCTGCCCGCGCCCGTCCGACGGTAGATCCGGGGAAGCAGCAGAACGCCGAGCAGGGGGCCGAGGGTGATCAGGGCGACCACGCCGCCGATGGCTGCGGTGCCGCTGACCCCCATGTCTTCGACCATCGCAGGCCCGAAGAAGACGGGACCGGAGAGAGCGGCTTGGAGTAGCAAGTAGAGGGCGGCGCTGATCAGGACTGTCGGGTTGGTCAGCGACGTGGTGATCGTGGAGGCGGGGACCGGTTCCGTCGGCCCGCGCTCGGCGGCGGCCTCGGCGAGCGCCGACGCTTCTTCTGCCCGCAGCCAGCGCGCATCCTCGGGGCGCGAGGGAAGCCGCATCCACACCACGATGCCGATGAGCACACTGGCGCCCCCCTCGATCAGGAACATCCACTGCCACCCGTGGAGCCCGACCGTTCCGTCCAGGTAGAGCAGGCCGCTGCCGATCGGTGCGCCGACGAGGCCGGCGGCCGTCGCCGAGGCCAGAAGGAGGCCGACGGCCTTGGCCCGCTTCGGCTGTGGGAGCCAGACGCTGACGAGGTACATGAGTCCCGGATAGAGCCCGGCTTCGGCCGCGCCGAGCAGGACGCGGGCGAGATAGAAGGTCCATTCGTCGTGGACGAACATGGCGGCAGCGGTGATGACGCCCCAGGTGACGGAGATACGTCCGATCCACCACCGTGGTCCGACCTTGTGCAGAACGAGGTTGCTGGGGATTTCCAGAAGCATGTAGCTGATGAAGAAGATGCCGGCGCCGAGACCGTAGGCGGCAGCGGACAACCCGATGTCCGCCCCCAGCGAGTCCTTTGCCATGGCGATGTTGGCCTTGTCGATGCTGGCCGCGAAGTACACGACCACCAGCAAGGGAATGAGGTGGGCCATGACTTTCCTGGCTGCCTGATCGCGCATGTCCGTCTGCCGTGTGCTCATCCTGGCCTCCTGGGACCGGCCTTGCTCCGCGCTGAGAGCGGACGCAGAGGGGAAGGGGTACTGAGAATGAAAGGCAGTTGCCGGGTTCGCCGGGGGCGGAGGGCTCGCTGATGTGCTACTCGAAGAGGTCGGGTTCTTCGCGGACGATCTCGTCCCACAGGGGACGCAGCTGGAACCATCCCGAAAGTGGGGTGCCGGTCTGTTCCCGGACCACGACCGCGCTGTCGTGGTCGATGTGCTTGGGGGTGCCGGCGGCCATCGCGAGAAGTTGCGCCTGGCAGGAACGCTCCATGGTGATGAACCACCAGGCCGCTTCCGGAACGGTCTGCCCCACAGTGAGGTTTCCGTGGTTCTGGAGGATGACGGCCTTGTGCGGGCCGAGCGCCTGCCCGATCCGTCGGCCCTCCTCGGTGTCGTTGACGACGCCCTGGTAGTCCGCGTAGAGGCCGTGGTCCTCGTAGAAGGCGCAGGCGTCCTGGGTCAGCGGGTCGAGGCGGACTCCCAGGCTGGAGAAGGCTTTGCCGTACGTCGAGTGGGCGTGGGCGGCGGCGACGACGTCGGGGCGGGCGCGGTGCACCTCGGAGTGGATGCAGAACGCCGCGCGGTTCACCGGGCGTGAACCTTCCACGACATTGCCCGCGCTGTCGACCAGGAGCAGGTCGGATGCCCTGATGTGCCGGAAGCTCATGCTGAACGGGTTGACCCAGAAGCAGTCCGGGTCGCCGGGGTCGCGTGCGGTGATGTGCCCGGCGACTCCCTCGCCGAAGCCGAGTTTGCCGAACAGCCTGAACGATGCGGCGAGTTCCTGCTTGCGCAGCTGCCGCTCGTCCTCGACCGACAGCCCGGCCGGACGCAGGTTCAGAGCTGCGATCTGGTCTTCGGTGCCAAGAGCCGCCTGTGTGTCGGCTGTGAGTGTCTCCATGGAGCCCTCCATAAAATACATATCTGTTCATTTATGGCTGGCCGGTACTCTGGCACGCGCCGCAGGCACCGTCAATGGATTGGGGAGGATGCCATGGCGAAGGGTGCACAGACTCGCGCGCGAAGCGTGTCGAGACTGCAGGCAGCGGCGCTCGAGGTGTTCGCGGAGCGCGGCTTCCATGGCGCGTCGATCGAAGAGATCTGCACGCGGGCCGGGTTGTCGCGAGGGGCGTTCTACTCGAACTTCGAGGACAAGGAGGCCCTGTTCTTCGCCCTGTTCGACGAGCACGCCGACCGTGAGGTGGCTCGACTGGACGCGGCGATCTCGGATGCGTCAACGGTCGAGGAGGCACTCGACGGCCTGACGGGCGACGGGAGCGGCGACGAGGAACGCCTGTGGTTCCTCGCCTCCACGGAGTTCACGCTCCACGCGATCCGGAACCCGCAGACCGCCGAGCGGCTTGCCGAGCACGATCGCCGACTGCGGGCTCGGCTCACCGAACTCCTCACGGGGTTCTTCGCCCGTGTCGGCCGGCACGGGAACCTGGACCTCGACCCGCTCGCCCGGTTGCTCATCGCCCTCCACGAGGGCGCATTGATGCAGTCCCTCATCGAACCCGATCGGCTGCCACCGGGTGAATTGCAGCGCCGGTTTCTGCCGGCGATCCTGAGGGCCGAGGACTACTAGTGTCCTGCGCCGGAGATTCGTCGGCAGAAGCGGGCGAGTGAGTCGAGGATCTCTTCGGCTGTCTTGGTCCAGGTGAACGGGGTTGGATTCTCGTTCCACTGCTTGACCCAGGCGCGGATGTCGGCCTCCAGGGAACGCACACTCTTGTGCGCGCCGCGGCGGATCTTCTGGTCGGCGAGGAAGCCGAACCATCGCTCCACCTGGTTGATCCACGAGGAACCCGTGGGCGTGAAGTGCAGGTGGAACCGCGGGTGTTTGGCGAGCCATGCCTTGATGGCCGGGGTCTTGTGGGTGCCGTAGTTGTCGCAGATCAAGTGGACCTGCAGATGCTCAGGGACCTCATTCTCGATCTTGATGAGGAACTTCTTGAACTCCGCCGCCCGGTGTCGGCGGTGCAGTGAGGTGATGACTTCGCCGGTCGCGACGTCGAAGGCCGCGA
>NZ_NNBL01000053.1 GCF_002803065.1 Streptomyces sp. CB01635 | reverse complement strand
CCGTCTGGCGCAGCAGCGGGAACGGTATCCGGATCCAGGTCAGCAGCAGGTCCAGGGCGAGAAGTACGCAGATACCCGCGTCGATGCCGATCGGGAACACATAACTGAAGTTCCCGAACCCCTTCTGGAACGCGAGTGAGCGAACGGCCGCGTACGAACCCGCGAAACCGATGCCGGCGATGACCACCGCACCGGCGACGACCACGCCGATGAGTATGCGGTGCGTCCGTGTCAGCTGTGGCGCGGCCACACGTGCTCCCCTCCCTGTACGCCTTGTTGCGCGCAACAGCCTCGCACATCGGCGTGGCGGTCCGTGGCCGGGTACGGCGGGAGCCCGGCCCCATATGGGACCGGGCTCCGCAAAAGGCGTGACCGGCAAGTGAGTTGGGGCCTGCCGGATACCGACCGGTGGCCGCGGAGGGCCACTTGGCGGCCGGATGCCTAGGTGGTCACGACTTCGCGGACGCCTTGTCCGAGGGCTCGTCCGAAGACTTGGCCGACGGCTTCGAGGAAGTCTTCGCGGAGGACTTCTCGGACGGCTTGGCCGACGGCTTCGAGGAGGTCTTGTCCGACGGCTTCGCCGAGGCGGAACCGGCGGTGTCCGAGCCACCCGCCCCGTTCGCCGCGACGACCGCCGCGACGGCTTCCTTCGCGGCCTTCTCGGCGTCCTTCACCAGCTCGTCGGTGCCCGGCGTCTTCTCGCCCGCGAGACCCGCACCGTTGTAGTCGATCGTCACGACGACGTTCTCGACCCGCGCGACGACCGTCTGCTGCTTGAAGGTGCCTTCCTTCTTCTTCAGCTCGTACGTCACCGCCGTCGCCTCGTCGCCCGTGCCGCTGACCGGCTCCGACTTCGGGGACTTCGCGCCGTCCACGGACTGCGCGTCGGTCACCTGCTTGGTGAAGTACGCGTGGGCCAGCTTGTTGCCGCTGCCGCGCGCCGCGTCCGAGTCGAAGCGCATCAGCGACGCGTTCAGCCAGCGGAACTGCGAACCCTTCACGCCCTTGTTGTCGAGACTCGACCAGGAGCAGGTGCCCCGCACCGACTCGTCGTCGGAGGAGCCCGCCTTGCCCGACTTCGCCTCCGGCACGAGAGAGTCGAGCGTCTTCTTCGAGATCGCGGCACACGGCTGCGGCAGCGAGTCGTACGCCGCCGCCTTCACCTTGGCGGCCGCGTCACTCGCGGACGCCGACGCCTTCGAAGAGCCCTTGTCGGCCCCGTCGCCGGAGTCGGAGGAGCAGCCGGATGCCACGAGGATCACCGGCACGGCGGCTGCGCAGACAAATATGCGGGTGAGTCGCTTGGTCGGTCGGTGCATGGTTCCTTATTCTCCGGTTTGCCTGGTACGTACCCGAGAGGTGCGGCCGGGTCCGATGGGCCACCGTACGCCCAAGCCGGGCCGCACGGCTCCGCTTCCGCGGACCCGTGCGCCCGCCGTACCGCCGGTTACTCGCTCAGGGTCCCGGCCAGCTTGCGGGCCAGTTCCCGCGCCCTGTCCTGCATTTCCTTGCTGTCCGGCACCTTCGCGGAGGTGCCCGGCTGCTGCTCGTACTCGACGGTCACGATGACGTTGGACGTGCGGAACACCACAGTCACCGTGCGGTGGCCGCCCGTGGACGCGGACGCCGTCAGCTGGTCGTTGAGGAACGCCTCGTCGGCCAGTCCCTCGAGAGCGCGGGGCTGCAGGTCGGCGCCGGGTACGGAGTCGTCCGGCGGGCTCGACGAGGCGTCGACCGACGCCTCGTCGGAGCCCTCTTCGTCGGGCTTGCCCGAGTCCGTCTCTTCGTCCGCCGTGCCCTTCTCGGTGCCGTTCTCGGCGTCCGCGGTGTCCTTGTCGGTGCCGGCGGAGGAGGAGTGGGAGGTGGTCGGCGACGTCGGGTCCGTGGGGACGGGGGCCGGCAGATGCGCCTCGGTCTGCTTCGAAGCGAAGACCTGGCCGGCTTCCGTGTCGTCGCTCACCGCGTTGTCGTAGGACACGACCCGCTCGAAGTCGACCAGCAGAAGGTGCGTCGCGTCCGCCCCGTCGTCCTTCCAGCGGCAGCCCACGCGCCGGTCCGTGTCGTACGTGACCGTGGCCGCGCCCTCGTACGCCTTGTCGCGCTGGTCGCCCTCGGGGAGCTCCTTGATGCCGGGCAGCATCTTGTCGAGGGTGCCCTTGTCGGGCTGACGGCACGGCTCGGGCAGGGTGCGGTACTTGCCGGGCCGGGCGGCCGCGGCGCTGGTGCCGACGTCACCGGGCTTGGAGTCGGTCGCGTCACCGGTGGCCCCAGAGCCTCCGGTGCAGCCGGTGAGCAGCGCTGCGAGGAGCGCGGCGACGCCGGGTACGTACGCCTTCCGCTGCACGGTGATGGCCCCTCTCGACAAGGTGACGCGTCGTCGGACGCGCATATTCGGTTGCCGTCACAGGACGGCCGATGGACACAATGTGTATCGCACGCACTGCTGTGAACGCCGGTCCGATATCCCATTCGTCGACCTTGGCGCCGGTATTTGCGATTACTGACTTTTGATTGGGTACGCGAACGTACGGGAGCGTACGGGGGAAACGAGGACACTATGTCGTATGTAGAGGTTCCGGGGGCGAAGGTCCCGATCCGGATGTGGACGGATCCGGCGTCGGTCGAGGACGTGGCGATGCAGCAGCTGCGCAATGTCTCGACGCTGCCGTGGATCAAGGGTCTGGCAGTGATGCCCGATGTGCACTTCGGCAAGGGCGCGACGGTCGGCTCGGTCATCGCGATGCACGGCGCGGTCTGCCCGGCGGCGGTGGGCGTGGACATCGGCTGCGGCATGTCGGCGGTGAAGACGTCCCTGACGGCGAATGACCTGCCTGGCGACCTGTCCCGGCTCCGCTCGAAGATCGAACAGGCGATCCCGGTGGGCCGCGGCATGCACGACGACCCGGTGGATCCGGGGCGGCTGCACGGCTTCGGCGTGGGGGCCTGGGACGACTTCTGGGGCCGGTTCGAGGGCATCGCGGACGCGGTGAAGTTCCGCGAGGAGCGCGCCGCAAAGCAGATGGGGACGCTCGGCTCCGGAAATCATTTCTGGGAGTTTTGCCTCGATACGGACAATTCTGTCTGGGTCATGCTCCATTCGGGTTCCCGGAACATCGGCAAGGAGCTGGCCGACCACCACATCGGCGTCGCGCAGAAGCTCGCGCACAACCAGGGTCTGGTCGACCGCGACCTCGCGGTGTTCATCGCGCAGACCCCGCAGATGGCGGCGTACCGCAACGATCTGTTCTGGGCGCAGGAGTACGCGAAGTACAACCGCGCGGTCATGATGGCGCTCTCCCTGGACGTGATTCGCCGCGAGTTCAAGAAGGCGAAGCCGACGTTCGAGCCGGTCATCTCCTGCCACCACAACTACGTGTCGGAGGAGCGCTACGACGGCATGGACCTGCTCGTCACCCGGAAGGGCGCGATCCGCGCGGGTTCCGGTGAGTACGGGATCATCCCCGGCTCGATGGGCACCGGCTCGTACATCGTGAAGGGCCTCGGGAACGTGGCGTCGTTCAACTCGGCGTCGCACGGCGCCGGCCGCAGGATGAGCCGGAACGCCGCGAAGAAGCAGTTCTCGACGAAGGACCTGGAGGAGCAGACGCGGGGCGTGGAGTGCCGTAAGGACTCCGGCGTCGTGGACGAGATCCCGGGCGCGTACAAGCCGATCGAGAAGGTCATCGACCAGCAGCGCGATCTGGTCGAGGTCGTCGCGAAGCTGAAGCAGGTCATCTGCGTCAAGGGCTGAACCGCCCTCGGCCCGCGCGCCTACTTCGCGTGCGTGACCGCGTAGATCATGACCAGGGCGACCAGGTGGATGCCGAAGAGGAAGTAGGCCAGGTACCACCACATGTGGCGTTCGCCGCGCTTTTCCTCTGCGCGGCGGCGCTCGTCCGCCTCGCGCTCCAGGATCTCCAGCGGGTCCGGGGGCATCACAGCTCCCTGTGGACCTTGGTGTTGGAGGCCTGGGCGCGGGGGCGGACGACGAGCAGGTCGATGTTCACGTGGCTGGGGCGGGTGACCGCCCAGGTGATGGTGTCGGCCACGTCGTCCGCCGAGAGCGGTTCCGCGACGCCCGCGTAGACCTTCTCGGCCTTCTCGGTGTCGCCGCCGAAGCGGGTGAGGGCGAACTCCTCGGTCTTGACCATGCCGGGCGCGACCTCGATGACGCGGACCGGGGTGCCGACGATCTCCAGGCGCAGGGTCTCGGTGAGGACGTGCTCGGCGTGCTTGGCGGCCACGTAGCCGGCGCCGCCCTCGTACGTGCTGAGGCCGGCGGTGGAGGAGAGGACGACGACGGTGCCGTCGCCGCTCGCGGTGAGCGCGGGGAGCAGGGCCTGCGTGACGTTCAGCGTGCCGATGACGTTCGTCTCGTACATCTGGCGCCACTGGGCGGGGTCACCCGTCGCCACGGGGTCCGCGCCGAGCGCGCCGCCCGCGTTGTTCACGAGGACGCCGATGGTCTTGAAGGCCGTGGCGAACTCGTCGACCGCGGCGCGGTCCGTGATGTCGAGCGCGTAGGCCGCAGCCTGGTGGCCCGCGTCGTTGATCTCTGCGGCCAGCGCCTCGATACGGTCCTTGCGGCGCGCGGTGAGCACGACCCGATATCCGGCCGCCGCCAGCTGACGTGCGGTGGCTGCGCCGATTCCACTGCTCGCGCCGGTGATGACGGCGATGCGGGAGGCGGCTGTGGGCGCGGCGGCGGTCATGGCTTGTCTCCTCGGACGGGCGATCGACTCCCGCCAGGATAGGCAGGCGGCGCGCGGTGGTGTCACCGGCCACCGCGGGGCGCGTACATGATCACGGCCATGCCGGCCAGGCAGACGAGGGCTCCGGTGACGTCCCAGCGGTCGGGCCGGTAGCCGTCCGCGACCATGCCCCAGGCGATCGAGCCCGCGACGAAGACGCCTCCGTACGCGGCGAGGATGCGGCCGAACTCGCCGTCGGGCTGGAGCGTGGCCACGAATCCGTAGATGCCGAGGGCGATGACGCCCGCGCCGATCCACGCCCATCCCCTGTGTTCGCGTACGCCTTGCCAGACGAGCCAGGCGCCGCCGATCTCGAAGAGGGCGGCGACGACGAAGAGGAGCGCGGAGCGGGCGACGAGCATGGGGGACAGGCTGCCATGGCGCTCGTGCGCGGCCGCCGACACCGTCACCTGTTGGACGGCGCCTGCGGGGCGGGATGCGTGGGATACATCAGGAGACCCGCCTGACCGTGACCGGTGATTCGTGACCGGTGGTTCGTGGTCGGTGACTCCTGGTCGGTGATCTGCGGCGGTGACGAGAAGGCGGAGAGAACATGCTGGTGAGGCGTGGAATTGGGCGTGGAATTGGGCGCGGTGCAGGCCGTGGAGTCGGGCGTGGGCTCGGGGCTGTGGGGCTGAGCGCTGTCGTGGTGCTGGGGGCGGGTCCCGCCGTGGCCGACGGGACTCTGCCGCGGTCCGTCCCGGAGGTCGATCTGGCGTATCACGGGCAGGTCACCATGTCCCGGGGCCGGGTGGAGACCTGGCTGATCCCGCAGAACCACGGTCCGTCGGCGGTGACCGACGCCACGGTGCGGCTGCGCTGGTCGGCGCCGGTCGCGGACGCGCGGTGGCTGCCGCCGATGTGTGTGCGGGCGGACGCGCGGACGGTGCTGTGCCGTACGGGCGCGCTGCCGGCGGACAGCAGGGGCGGGCAGATCAGGGTGCCGGTGCGGCTGGCGGGGGCGCCTTCGGAGGTGACGGTGCGGATCGACACGATGTGGAGCGGCGGTTCCGCGGACCACAATCCGCAGAACAGCACCCATCACGTCCTGGCCCTGGACACCGGGGACGTCTACTACTTCTGACACTCCTGACACTTCTGAGCTGGTGCCGCTTCTGAGACAGGGGTGTGGGGTCCGGGGCGTGGCTCCTATCGTTCGGGTATGAAGATCACTGACATGGAGCCCGGCGATCCGCGCCTCGGCGCCGAGGTCCTGCCCGTGCTCCAGGAGCTGCGCCCGCACCTGACCGGAGAGCTGTTCTCCGAGGTGTACGCAGAGGGGTATCCGCAGGGGCTGCGGTTCACGGCCGCGTACACCGACGACGGATCGTGCGCGGGCGTCGCGGGGTGGCGCGTGGCCGCCAACACGAGCGCGCTGCGCAAGCTGTACGTCGACGATCTGGTGACCGCCGAGCGGGCCAGGTCGGGCGGCGTGGGCCGGGCGCTGCTCGCGTATCTGGAGGATCGGGCGCGCGAACTGGGCTGCCGCACGCTCCAGCTGGACTCGGGGACGCGCCGGACGGACGCGCACCGCTTCTATCTGCGGGAGCGTATGGACATCACGGCGTTCCACTTCACGAAGAAGCTCGGCTGAGGGTCCGCAGGTCGAGGTGCCAGTCGTGGCATCGGATCGCGCAGCCCTTCGGGTACTCGAGGTCGCAGGGGCCGCGCAGGGTGAAGCCCGCGCTGCGGCAGACGCCGTTCGACGCGGGGTGGTCGACGGGCGGGAACGCGTGCAGATGGCGCAGGCGCGCCCGGTCGGCGGCCGCGTGGGCGGCGACGAGGCGGGCGGCCGCGGCGGCGATGCCGCGGCCCTGGTAGCCGGGCAGGACGCCCCAGCCGGTCTCCCAGACCCGTTCGCCCTGCCACGGTGTCGCCCAGTAGCCGATGGAGCCGGCCGCGGGGGCGTCGGGTCCCGCGGTGATGCGGAACATCCGGCCGTGCCCGTCGAGCGTGGACAGGGCGAGGTAGCGGCGGTGGCGGTCCATGAGCTGGTCGAGGGTCTCGGGGCCGCCGAGGTGGGCCGTCATCTCGGGCGCGTTGTTCTTGAGCAGGAGATCGAAGTCGTCGTCCGTCCAGGGCACGAGGCCTATGTCCGTCATCTTTTCCGCGGCCGTCCTGTGTTCGGTGCTGTGCGTCGTCATCGGCTCATCGGTGACGAGCCGGATCGTATGTCGCCGTTCTTCAGGACGGGCCGGGTTCCGGCTCGTAGCTTGGCGGCATGAATGACATCCACGAGAACAACGAGAGCCACGGGAACAACCACAGTCAGGAGAACCCGCGCGGCATCGGTGATCTTCTGGGCGTGGCCGCGGAGCGAGCCGTCCCGGTCGTCCGCGCCCTGCCCGACGACCGTCTCGAAGCGGCGACGCCGTGCGCGGAGTACGACGTGAAGGCCCTGGTCAACCACGTCTTCCAGGTGATGGAGCAGTTCCAGCGGCTGGCCGCGAAGCAGGACTCCGACTTCACGCAGTCCGCCGCGGACCGGGTGGCCGAGGAGCCCGACTGGCGTGAGCGGTTCGGTGAGGAGGCCCGGAAGCTGGTGGCGGCCTGGTCGGCGCCGGGTGCCGAGGAGGGGAAGGCCGGGGCGATGAACATGCCGGCGGCCACGGTCGGCTCCATGGTGCTGCTCGATCTGACCGTGCACGTCTGGGACCTGGCGCGGGCGACCGGACAGGAGTACGTGCCCGAGGGGGAGGCGCTCGCCGTCGTGGAGCGGCTGGCCGGGACCGTCGCGGAGCTGGCGCCGACGGCGCGGTCGATGGGGGTGTTCGGGGAGGCGGTGCCGGAGCCCGCGGACGCGTCGGCGTTCGAGCGGCTGCTCGCGGCGACGGGCCGGGATCCGCGGTGGGCTCCGCCCGCGCGCTGAGGGCCTGGGGAAGGCCCACGGGCCGAGGCCGGGGAGGCCCGTGGGCCGAGGCCCGGGAATAGGGGCGGCACCGTCACCGTTCGAGCGTATAGTTGAATCGTCAACAACCTCGAAGGGTGAGCAGTCATGCAGTTCGGGATCTTCAGCGTCGGTGATGTCACAGCCGATCCGACGACGGGCCGTACGCCGAGTGAGCACGAGCGCATCAAGGCGATGCTCGCCATCGCGCTGAAGGCGGAGGAGGTCGGGCTCGACGTCTTCGCGACCGGCGAGCACCACAACCCGCCCTTCGTGCCGTCGTCGCCGACCACGATGCTCGGTTACCTCGCCGCGCGCACCGAGAAGCTGATCCTGTCCACGTCGACGACGCTGATCACGACGAACGACCCGGTGAAGATCGCCGAGGACTTCGCGATGCTCCAGCACGTCGCGGAGGGCCGCGTCGACGTGATGATGGGCCGCGGCAACACCGGCCCGGTCTACCCCTGGTTCGGCAAGGACATCCGCGAGGGCATCAACCTCGCCTTCGAGAACTACGCCCTGCTGCGCCGCCTGTGGGACGAGGACGTCGTGACGTGGGACGGCAAGTTCCGTACGCCGCTGCAGTCCTTCACCTCGACGCCGCGCCCGCTGGACGGGGTCGCGCCCTTCGTGTGGCACGGCTCGATCCGCTCGCCCGAGATCGCCGAGCAGGCCGCGTTCTACGGCGACGGGTTCTTCCACAACAACATCTTCTGGCCGATGGAGCACACCAAGCAGATGGTGAACCTCTACCGCCGGCGCTTCGCCCACCACGGGCACGGTGCCCCCGAGCAGGCGATCGTCGGACTCGGCGGCCAGGTGTTCATGCGCAAGAACTCGCAGGACGCGGTGCGGGAGTTCCGCCCGTACTTCGACAACGCGCCCGTCTACGGACACGGCCCCTCCCTTGAGGACTTCACCTCGCAGACCCCGCTGACCGTGGGATCCCCGCAGCAGGTGATCGAGCGGACGCTCGGCTTCCGGGAGCACGTCGGTGACTACCAGCGCCAGCTGTTCCTGATGGACCACGCCGGTCTGCCCCTCAAGACCGTCCTGGAGCAGCTCGACATCCTCGGCGAGGAGGTCGTCCCGGTGCTGCGCAAGGAGTTCGCGAACGGCCGCCCGGCGAACGTGCCGGACGCGCCGACGCACGCGTCGCGCGTCGCGGAGGCGGAGCAGAAGGCTCGGCAGGAGAACGAGAAGGAGGTGCCGTCCGTATGAAGCTCGTCGTCGTGTCGGCGGGGCTGAGCGCCCCGTCGTCGAGCAGGATCCTCGCGGACCGGCTCACGCAGGCGGTGACCTCGCAGGTCTCGGGCGCCGATGTCGATGTGACCGTTGTCGAACTGCGTGACCTGGCCGTCGAGATCGCGCACAACCTGGTCACCGGGTTCCCCGGGCCCGCCCTCAAGGAGGCGCTCGACGCGGTGGCCGGGGCGGACGGCCTGATCGCCGTGTCGCCGGTGTTCTCGGCCTCGTACAGCGGTCTGTTCAAGTCGTTCTTCGACGTGCTCGACAAGGACGTGCTCACCGGGAAGCCGGTGCTCGTCGGGGCGACCGGCGGGACGCCGCGGCACTCGCTCGTCCTGGAGCACGCCATGCGCCCGCTGTTCGCGCATCTGCGGGCCGTGGTCGTGCCGACCGCCGTGTACGCGGCGTCGCAGGACTGGGGAGCGGAGGGGCTTGAGCAGCGCGTCGAACGGGCGGGCGGTGAGCTCGCGCGGCTCATGACCGGCCTCGCGGCGGCCCGCCCGGCGCCGGTGGAGTGGGGCGACGACGTCATCCCCTTCGAGCGGAGGCTTGCCGCGCTGCGGACGTAGCAGGAAGTGGTCAAGGGCCCTGCGGGACGGCCGGCGCGAGCCAGGCCGTCCAGCCGCGGGTGTGGTGCAGGGGGTACGGCGTCCAGTCGCGCGCATAGTGCGGTGGGCGCTGTCCCTTTTCCGTGAGGACGGCGGTCGGCACCTTCGCGGCGCGGCCGAGGATGCCCGCGACGGTCGTCGAGACGTTGTTGCCGTCGATCTGGGCGGAGGCGCAGCCCGCGTCGTAGGCGATGGGGAGGGCGCGCGGGCCCGAGACCAGGCAGGGCGGGCGCAGGCCGAGGGTGCGCAGGCCGTCGGCGGCGGCGCGGTAGCGCTGGTTCGTGGTGGCGGTCGCTGCGGTGACCTCGGTCAGGACGCTGGCCTGCGAGGCGAACTGCGCCGCGACGATCAGTCCTACGAGGAAAAGGGCGCGTCGCGAGGTCAGGCGCGTGACCAGACTCGCGACCGGCAGGGCGAGGAGCGCGTAGGCCGGGAGCAGGAAGCGCGGGGCCGAGTAGTCGATCATGAGCAGATACGGCACGGCGAGCGCGGCGGCGACGGCCACGGGGAGCGCGGCCGCCAGGAGCCGGCGCTCGCGCACCGCGTAGGCGAGTGCGGCGGCGGCGAGGGCGGGCAGGGCCAGCCACCACAGCGTGAGGCCGGGGGAGTGCAGGGTCGCCGTGCACGGGCGGCACAACAGGGGGCCGTTGAGGCTGGCCCAGGCGTTGTCGAAGTTGAGGTGCAGGCCCATGTCGCCCTCGGTGGCGCTCGACACGTGCAGCCGTTCCTGTACGGAGCCGAAGCGGATGTACGCCTCGGCGACCCACTGGGCGAGGCCGGTCGCGAGTCCGCCGACCAGGTAGGGCAGAGTGCGGCGGCCGCGGAACAGAGCCGTGGCGATCAGGGGCAGGGCGAGCCAGACGGCGTCCGGGGCGCGGAACAGGGCGGTCACGGCGACGCAGCCCGCGAGCCACCGGTTCGCGCGGGGTTCGCGCCGGATCAGCGCGCGCAGGAACCAGCCGGTGGCGGCGACCGAGCCGAACGCGACCCAGAGGTTGGGCATGGCCTGCGGCCCGGAGATCTGGGTGATCCACAGCCCCGCGAACAGCAGCGCGGCGAGGGCGGTGGCACGGGCCCCGACGACGGGACGCCATACGCGGAACGCGGCGTACAGGGCGGCCGAGGAGAGCAGCGTGAGCGCGATGCGCAGGACGGGCACGGACGGGGTGACCGCGATGAACGGCGCGGTCAGGAAGCTGATGCCACGGGAGCGCGGCGCGCTGAAGAAGGCGGCGGGGACGCGCGGGTCGTACTGCGACACATACACGGCCTCGTCCCACCCGAGCGCGTGCGCGAACGCCGGCACGACGAGCACGAACTGAACGAGGGCGTAGACGACAGCGACGAGGGCCAGCCAGGGGGTGGTGCGGGGGCGCCGCTCGGGAGCGTCAGATGTGGCGGCGGGGGAGGACGGGGGGTGGGAGATCGCGGTGGCGCCGGTGCGGGCGGTGGCGCCGGTGCGGGCGCTGGCGCCGGGGGCCGCTGTGGCGGCTCGGGGGCTGGGGCTGGGCTCGGTGTGGCGGCCGGGGGCGGTGGCTGGCATGTCGCTCCCGGGCTGGGCAGTGGTGGCTGCCGTGTCGGTGTCGGGCTGGGCAGTGGTGGTTGCCGGACCCGTGTCCGGATGGGTGTCGGGTGGTGGGGTCGGGTGTGGTCGGGGGGTGGTGGGGCTTGGTGCGGAGGGGGGTTCGGCCCAGGTCGGGGCTGTGGCTCCGGGCTCCGGTCGACTCGCATCCGGTCGGGCAGTGGTGGCTGCCGTACCCGGCTGGAGGTCGGGCCGGGGGGGGGGCCGCCGCCGG
>NZ_NNBL01000052.1 GCF_002803065.1 Streptomyces sp. CB01635 | reverse complement strand
ACACGACGCGCCGCCGCTACGCGGCGGTTCCCGCGCTTCGCGCGGAAAGAACTCCCCGACTTCGTCGGGGAGTTGGCGTCACTCCGTGACACCTGCCGGATCCGCTCCGCGGCCCGGCGGCTCGGATCGCTCCGCGATCCGGCCTTGCAGGCCCACGCTTCGCGCGGTCCTGCAAAAGCGGCTGGCTGCAAGGTGAGGTCCCTGGTGGATGTGATGGCGCATCTGCCAGGGTTTTCGGATGAAACTTGATGTTCCGTCATGTATATGGTCAGAATCGGACATACCATAGCCCGGGCCCGATCGACCGTGTGCGTCATCTTGATGAGTGAGCTAGATTATGGCCTGTCTGCTTACCACCGACCACCCCTGTCAGCCCTGGATCACGTCACCATTTTTTCACTTTCAGCGTCACTTATTCAGTGCCGGGACGCTTGCCGAGTACACATACAAACTCAGGTCATACCGCTACGTCAGCAAGACAACCCAGATAGGACGCTTACAGAGGCGACATCAAAACAACACCGGACTTCACCACAACGACGACACCCGACATCACTCCCCCACCCCCAAACCCCAGCTCACACCCCATAACCAGCAGTGAAAACCCATGACGTCACACCAATGAAAAAACCACGACGCCCATCAGCCCCTCACTCAGGCCAAGCGTCCTCCTTGCTCTTGGGCACCTCCAACTCTGGCCCTCAGGCTTGCGCCCCTGACTCCGGACCATTGAGAGCGCCTCTCTGCCCCTCCTGCGCCTCTGTCGCGCCCTCTTCCAACTCTCCCTCGTCCCGGTCGCGGAGGCTCCGCCGACGCGGCCGAGAACGCCTCGCGCGCCCTCACCCCGAGCACGCGCCCGCCGTCCGTCTGCCTGTCCTTCCTCTCCTTCCTGCTTGTCACAGACGGTCGGGGGTGCGTGTGAGGGGTTGTCAGAGTCCGGCCATCGCCCCAGAAGGGGGTTTGACCTGCGACTATGCTGCTTCGACGCCGTGAGGTGTACTTCCTGATCGCGGAACAGATCAGCTAACTGATAGCAGGTCAGACCGCAGATCGGGTGGTGTGCCTGATGTTGTGTCTGGGGGGGTACACCAGACCCGATTCACCCGAAAGACGGCAACGCGGCCGCACAACCAGCCCCGCCCACAGGCCCTGGGCCGTCTACAAGGTCAGCGCCTTACTTACCTGCAGATACAGCGCGCCCCTTCAGTGGAAACCGGCAGGAAACCTTCAGCACAGCCTGCACACACGCACCAAACCCCAGCTCAGCCACCCAGCGTTTCCACTGAAAACCGCACGCCAAAAACCACTGAAAGAAAAAAGCCGAACATCAATACAGCCTGATTGAAAGCCCCTCAAGCGGCTTATGTAATACCGGAACAGAAGAACCGTCAAAGCCTGGACAGGGAAAGGGAAACCACGATGTCCCGTGAACTCTTCCCCCGCCATCAACACCCTGACCGGCGACGGGCAGGGGCTGGAAGGTGGATCGCGGCGCGCTGTGACGGTGTGTCTGGGGGATGGCACCGGACGGGTGTGGCTTGATCGTCGGGCGGTCCTGCGCAGGGACCGGAACATCAAACCCCACTCCGCGGTGCCCTGGTTTCGGCATCCCTTCTCGAGGAGTCCCGAGCGTGAGACTGAGCCTGCAACATGCGGTATCCCAACGACGTGGAGCCACAGCCACAGCCGAGAGGCTACGGCGCCCGGCCCGGCATGCTGCTCTCCTGCTCGCCACGACGGCGCTGCCGGCGGCGCTGGTGGTCCCCATGGCCACGCCCGCCGAGGCGGCGCCCGTGACCGTTACCTTCAACGCCGGCGCCGACCAGCCGTTCGCCGTACCGTCCGGCGTCACACAGCTGACTGTCACCGCCACCGGCGCCGCAGGCGGGAACGGAACTAACGGAGGTGTGGCCGGAGGCGGCGCCACCGTCACCGGCACCGTCACCGTGCCGTCGGGCACCACCACGCTCTATGTCAACGTCGGCACTGGCGGGGGCGCAGGCGGCGAAGCGGCGGTTGTGGGCGGTGCCGGCGGTGGTTCCAGCGACGTCCGCACCTGCAGTTCGGCCGTCCCTGCCTGCACCCTGACCGGCGCCGCCGCCACCGACCCTCGCCTGATCGTCGCCGGCGGCGGAGGCGGCGGGGGGAGCGGCAGAGACGACCTTCCTCCAGTCTCTGAGGCCACCGGAGGAAACGCCGGCAACACCGGACAGACCGGCGGCACCCGTCCGGACGGCGGCGAGGGCGGAGGCGGCGGAACCCAGACAAATGCCGGCACTGGCGGAGCCAAATGTCCCATCAGCGGCGGCGGGCCGGGCACTCCCGGCGCAGCCGGTGTCGGCGGCAACGGCGGAGGCGATTACGGCGGCGGCGGTGGCGGAGCCGGCTGGTTCGGCGGCGGCGGAGGCGGGGGCTGCAACATCACCGCCGGTTCGGCCGGGCCCGGTGGCGGCGGAGGCGGATCGAACCACGTCCCGACGGGTGGTACCTCCGCACTCGCGACCGGACCGGCCACGGTGACCATCACCTATGACCAGGCTGGCGGGAATAACGGCGGAGGCGGCGGTGGGTCGATCCTGCCCGTCAACCTCAGCGGCGTCATCCCGATGTTCAACAACATCAGCATCAACCACAACATCAAGAGCCCCGGCGCCACGAACAACACGACACAGGACTTCGACCTGAATGCACCCTGAGCACCCACCCGTCTGACGCGGAGTCAATGACAGCTCGCGGCTTCTTGCGAGCACAGCAGGTACACCTGACGCCCACCACGGCACGCCGCGCAGGCGCGTGCGGCCGCAAGGCGAGCGGCTACCAATGGCGGTCTCGGCGGATATCGTCGCGACCGCCATTGGCTTTGTCGGTCCGTTTCTGTGTGCGGTTCCATGGGTCGTTGCATCCGTGGTGGCGCGGGGTGAACGCGATCGTGTGCCAGCAGGCGTTCCGGGACGCCGACACGGCGTTCTCGAGCTGGAAGAGCGCTGCGCGGCGCGGTGTTCAGGTCGGCTATCCGCGGCCGAAGTGGTACGGGCGGTGCCGGGATTCGTTTCGGATGTTCAGCGTGCGTCTGCACCGCCCCGCGCGGCGTCTGGCACGGCTGCTGGCGCGGGGCGGGGAGGTCAAGTCGGTGACGATCGCGCGCGAGGGGCGCGCCTGGTTCGCGTCCTTCACCGTGCGGATCCCGGCGGCGGAGCCGGTGCGGGCATCGCGCCGACAGCGCAGTGCGGGCACCGTCGGGGTGGATCTCGGCGTGACGGTGTTCGCAGCGACGTCCAGCCCGCTGGTCATCGGCGACGACAAGGTGCAGCTGTTCGAGAATCCGCGGCACTTGGACAATGCCCGGCGGCTGCTGCACAAGTGGCAGCGGCGCATGGCCCGCCGGCATGTGAAGGGGCTTCCCGCCCGGCGGCAGTCGGCGGGCCGGCGCCAGGCGCGGGACGAGGTCGCGCGGCTGCATGCGCTGGTCGCGGCGCGGCGTGCGTCGACGCAGCATCTGCTGACCAAGCGTCTGGTGACGCAGTTCGCGCACGTCGCCCTGGAGGATCTGCAGGTGAAGAACATGACCCGCAGCGCGCGGGGAACGGTGCAGGAGCCGGGACGGAACGTGATGGCGAAGGCGGGCCTGAACCGGTCGATGCTGGATGTCGGGTTCGCAGAGATCAGACGGCAGATCGAGTACAAGGCCCCCTGGTACGGGGCGCGGGTGAGCGCGGTCAACCCCGCCTACACCTCACAGACCTGCAGCCAGTGCGGCCACGTGGACGCCAAAAGCCGCCGCACCCGCGACCTGTTCACCTGCACCCGATGCGGGCACCACACACACGCCGACATCGGCGCAGCCCTCAACATCAAACACCGCGCCCTCACCGCCCAGGAAGAGCTGCCGGACGAGCCGGATCGCGGACAGCGCCCAGGGACGGACCGGAAGCGAGTCGAAGGATGGGTGACGGTACTGCCGGCGGCCCTGATCTGCCCGATCCCCGCGAGCCGATGACCGTCGAGGCGGTCCTGACACGATGGCCCACCGGCGCATGGAAACGCGAACTCATCGACGGAGTCAGGTACTTCTACGGCGAGTTCGACCAGCGAGACGCGGAGATCGCCGAACGCACCTACCCAGGACGCCGAGTGCTGGTCAACCGTGCCAAAGACCTGGAAGTTCATGCCGGCGGCGCGGGCCCGGCACGTTCCGTGCTGGACAGCTCGTGAACGCCCCGGGGGACGCTGCCCGCCCGTAGGAAGAAACCAGAGGGTTCGCGGAATCTGGTGACGTCGGTGGCAGGAACTCGCTGGTGAGTTGCGGATTCTGGGGTGGGGGCACGCGGGTTTCCATAGTTCATGCGCGTTCCCCGTGTGGCGGACGATGAATGGCTCTCGCAGTCGATGCCGCTCTGCAACTGGGCATCCTCCGTGTCCGCATCGGCGGACCGATGTCAGCGCTCCTTGATCCAGACCATGCCCCGGCCTGACTCCGCTGGTGCTTCGATCCCGTCGTCCTCGATACGGTCGAGGCGGTATCCAAGACGCTCGGGGACGGCGGCGCTGCGGAGGTTGGCCTCGTCGCAATGGATTTCGATACGTTTCACGTGCGGCAGGCTGAGGAGGATTCGGGTCAACCCGCGGGCTGACCTCGAGATGACGCCTCGTCCGATGTGGTCGACGTGGCACCAGTAGCCGATCTCGACCCTGCCCGGCCCGAGCTGGTCATGGACTGAAGCCACTCCGAGAATTGCTCCGCTGCGTAGATCGAAGATGCCGAAGTTGTAGCTTCCGCCGCTTGGCCAACGCAGAGCGTGCCGGAAGCGCTCACGGTGCTCCTCTTCGGTCGGCGGTTCGCTCGCCCATTCCATCCAAGGATGCAGGTGATGAAACGAAGCTGTGATCGCGCGATACCGATCGTCGAGATCATCAGGCTCCCAACGGCGCAACACCAGGCCCTCGGCCTCGATCCGCTCGGGCACGTCACCTGGGCCGAGCGCCGACTCCAGAGCATTCGGTTCCATGATCGGAGCATCTCCAACATGCCCGTGCAGCGCAACGCATTTGTGCTCCGTAGCTGACGAAGGCCAGCCTCAGCAACCCAAGAATCCACAGGCTTTGACAATCACTCCCGTTCCTCTGCCCGCCGACCACATCTCGCCCCGCTGGCTGGACGGCGAAAGGTGCACCCGCGCCCGGTGGCGGGCCCTGGTCGCCGCACGACGCGACCTGCTGAGCAGGTCCGGGTAGCACTGGATCAGCGCCGCGATGCGCGGGCAGGGCGCGACGTTGGAACGGCTTTGCGTCGACCGCCAGCTCGAAGAGGCCCTGACCCACGGGCCCGACCCGCTTCACCTCGCGGAGGTGTTCGGCCTCGACGAGAAGACCGCCATGCGCTACGCAGAATCCGCACGAGCTCTGCTGGAACAGGGCGCTGAACAGCAACTTTGATGAAACCGGCTCGACCGGGACGCACCATGAAGGGAATCATGGGCGAGTGACGTCGACCGAAGCAGCAGCACTCGCCCTACAGGACCATGCCGCCCTCTGGAGCATGGGCGAGATCCGTGCAACCGATGTCGTCACTGGCGCCTGCAATGCGCTCGTCGCCGGCCTCGACAGTCCCGCCCTGCGGATGCTGGCCGCGTGCACACGCGCGGAGGCGGATTACGACGTCCCCGATCTCCTTCCCCCAGTACTCGACGAACTGGGCCTCACCTTCTACCCAGTGGGCAGCATTGCCGGACAGGAAGCCGCCGCACGAGCACTTGCTGCCCGGATGCTGGCCGGCGAGCTGACGCCACGCGAGCTGGTCTTCCGGATCCACCAGCGCTTCGGGCACGAACTGCCCTTGGCCGAACGACTCGCCAACCTGGACGACGAGTACGACATCCTCGAATACAGCGACAGGACACCGGAACAGGTAGACGCCGACGTTCTAGCCGAAGCTCTTCGGCTCACTCAGCATCCTCGTGGTACACCCGAACCCACGGATCCACTGACCTGAAGCACACCGATGGACCCCTGGGTTCGCACTGAAGAGATTTCGGTTTCCGTGAACCCACGGTGCTCTCCGGGCGTGAGTAGTTCCGGTACAGAAGATGCCGGTTAGAACGATCATGGCCTTCCGGCTCAGCCACCACCCTGCAAACCACCTTCGATCCGAAGGCTGCCGAACTACTCACACCCCAACTCGGCCCTTGGGGAGGATCGGACCGTTTTCGAATGTGGACGAGCGCCGCAGTGAGGCCATCAGAGGTGCTGGGGCGTAGAACAATCGGGTGCCAGGAGCAGCCGTGGAGCGATACGGCTCCGCTCATCTCCCTCAGAGGCGGCCGCCTCGAGCGACGGCCCTCTCTAACGGGTGGGGACACGAGGTCGGCTGACCGTCCCCGTCCGGCCGCTGGCCTCCGCCCGAAGGCCAGCGATCAGCCTCTCGTGGGATACGCCAGCAGGGCATTGTCCTCGAGCACCAGGCCAGTCGACTCGTTGACGGCCATCGGCACGGCGCCAGGGCTGGGCAAGTCTTTCCCAGTTCGCGCGTCCAGCGCTACGGCCCCATTGTTGGCCCTGCCGTAGACGCGTCCGTGCCACGCCACGGTGACGTCGGGGGCGATGCGGTCGGCCCCCTCGTCGGGCAGCTGCCATTCACCTTGCCGGTGGCGGCTTCCAGGCCATAGGCAACGAGTGAGGCTGCGCCAGTGCCGGAGCAGATCAGCATGCTCTGATCGTCGTAGGCGCAGGCGGAGCCCAGCAAATCCTCCGGCAGAGGCTGCTGGGTCCGGCCACTTCGAGGATCAACAAGGTTGTCGTAGTCCTCACCGCTGTCGTAGTCCTTGCCCCGCATCCGAATCCTGGCAGCCGTGACTGACGCCTCCTCGCCGCTGCCGGCTATGCCGTAGCCGTCACACGGTGCTGTCCAACGCCGCGCGCGGCCGGCCGCCCGCGGTCCACGGGCGACGCCCGGATTTCAAGTGCTCACACACCCCACCGTGCTCGGGCAGTTCCACGCCCAGCTCTCCCGCTCCTGGTGTTGGGCCGCACCAAGGTTGGTGGTCAAGCGAGCGACGGCCACCGATCGGCAGCCCACCCCAGCCATCCCGACCATCCAGGAGGCGGACCTCCAATCTCATGCCCACCAAGTTCGGCGGCGTCGGGTTCCTCGAAGAGCGTCCTCCAGCGCACGAGGTCTGCTTCACTCATCGGGAAGGTCTGATCCGGGGTGGTCGACTGGCGATGGGCAATTCGAGCACGTTGGGTCTCATGGTCCACCGGCACGTACACAAGGCGGCAGGATGCCCCCACAGACTCCACCAACCAGCGGATCGCGGACCTCTCGTCACGGGACCAGCATCCGAAATCCAAAACCACGTTGGTTCCAAGTCGCAGCGCCTCCAGACCGAGCCAGAGCAGCCGACCCTCCAGCACGTCGCGCTTCCCATCCGCATCTGACTCGCCGAACAGTGGGTTCATCCACTCATCCGGCGTCAGCCGTAGGGCGCTGTGCTCCTCGGCGAGTTGCCGGGCCCGCGTGGTCTTTCCGGCCCCGGGCAGCCCAATCATCAGAAACAACATGGTCACGTCCAGACCATTCCAGGAGACCCAGTGCAGGGCGACCGCTTTTTCTCCTGGGATCGCCGGGCCGCACCGCGGCCCAGCAGCGCGAGGACACCCAGTGGCGGTGACGCATGCCGCCCAGTCCTTGCGCTGCTGGTCACATGATCCGCCGGACAGGCCCGGTGCTGTGACCGGGAACGTTCGCGGGGTTGGACGGGATTGACAACCTCGCCGACCTCCTCGTCACGGAGGTCAGACCGCGGCCGGTAGTGGTCTGCCACCGGTAGCCGGGCTGGATCCACCGCCACCGAAGCGGCGAGAGATAGGAAGGCACAGGCGGCGTCATCGTCTACTCCTGAAGGTCGCGACAGCAGTTGGGGCGCGCCCTTGCCGCGAGCGGAGAGGGCGAGCGCTTACGATCCTGAGCTACAGGTCAGGGGACGGCCTGCAGACCAGAGTTCTGCGCCCGGGCGCGGACGTCAGGTCCCGGAGGGTGCGATGCCCGGGTCCCTTGCAATGGTGTCTCATGCAGCTTTCCTTTCCAGTCGGCTGCTGCCCGGGCAGTCTGGCCGCTGAAAGGCTCGCCCGTGTCTCCCCACACCCTCGACCGCACCACCCGCTTGGCCTGCGAGGAGTATCTGGCGCTGCCCACCCGCGGGGGCGCCCGCAGTGCAAGCGGCCGGCTCCTGCTCGACCAAGCTCACGGCGGGCAACATCATCTGCACGCACTGCTCGCTGCCAACCTGATGTCACCGAACCTCTCCTGGGAGCCCGAGGCCCGGCGGCGCAACGCCGTCACGCAACGGCGGACCGCACGCTACGTCCAGTGGATCGCTGACCGCGGGACACTCCTGGAGATCAAAACGACCATCGCGGCCCGGGTCGCGGCCTGCATCCTGCCCACCGTGAACCGTCACGGAGCCATCAACGGGATGCCCGGCCTGCGCCTTGCAGGCATCACGGCTCGCCGTATCCACCTCACCCACCTGCCCACCGGCGGACGCATCGACCTGATCGACGACGTCATGACGCACGCAAGCGAGCACCAGCAAGTCTTCAAGAAGGAAGTCGTGGTGGGCAACAGGCGTGAACGCCCGGTCTTCGAGCAGGACACGCTCGATCCGGCGGAGCTCACTCACCCACAGCTGACCGAGCCGGCGCACTGCCCGCAGCTGCTCGCCGGCCTCCTGGTGCGGGCCGTCGCCCTGTGGTGGCACCTGGGCATCGACGCAGCCTGGCTGCCACCCTCTCCACAGCACTCCACTCCCTGCCTGACCTGGCTCGCGCGCAGCGGCGCCGACGTCGACGAGGTCGGTGACTTGCTCACCCGCTCCCCCATCGCGGTTCCCGACCTCGCCTACGCATCAGCCGGCCGCCACGGTGGGCTTCTCACCCTGGGCAGTGAACGCGTGCGTCTGCAACTGGCCGAACTGCCCGTGTAGCAACAGCCCTACGTTCTCCCGATACCACGTCCCGCTAGACGAGGCGTTCGTCGACCGCGCACGCGCACAGCGCTGGGCTCCACCCATTCTCTCCACCGAAGACCTCATCCGGATCGGAGACGCCCTGGACGCGCTGTTCGACTCCGAGGCAAACGGCATACACACGGCGCCGTGCGGCGCTTCTTACGATCCGTTCCGGATCGGTGACCTGGGGCGAAGGGGCGGATGTTGGGCATGTTGGAGCGGATCGCGGCTCCGTCATCCGGGTGAGGAGCCCGCGGCACCTGCCCGTTGACGCCGACGACCCGCGGTCGTACCGTGCGGCGGGCAGAGATGTGACCGTCGTTCATAAACGAGGACATGGGGTGGGGTCGTGGGGCAGCGCAGGGTCGTGGTGTCGGGTGGCGGTACAGGGATCGGGCGGGCGGTGGCCGAGGTCTTTGCGGCGGACGGCGACCACGTCGTCCTCATCGGGCGGCGCGAGGGGCCCCTGGAGAAGGCCGCCGGAGAGCTCGACACCGCGCACGGTGCGGGAACGGCCTCCTGGGTCGCCGCCGATCTGAGCGATCCCGGCCAGGCCCGCAGAGCCGTGGAGTTCTGCACCGCGGGCGGCGCGCAGGTCGACGTGGTCGTCGCCAACGCCGGCGGCAACGTCGCACCGGCCCACGACGGCACCCTCGAAGGCATCGCGGACAGCTTCCGCCGCAACTTCGAGGCCAACGTGCTCACCGCCGTGCTGCTCACCGAAGGCCTGCTACCGCACCTCACCCGGCCCGGCGGCCGGATCATCCAGATGTCGTCTATCGCCGCGCTGCGCGGCCCCGGTTCGTACGGCGGCTCCAAGGCCACCGTCAACACCTACACCGTCGACCTGGCGCAGAAGCTCGGCCCGCAGGGCATCACCGTGAACGCGGTCGCTCCAGGTTTCGTCGCCGACACCGAGTTCTTCGGCGACCGGGCCACGCCCGAGTTCGTCGCCGCCCGGACCAAGCAGTCGCTGACCGGCCAGGCGGGCCGGCCCTCGGACATCGCCGCCGCGGTGCACTATGTGGCGTCACCTGAAGCGGCGTACATGACGGCGCAGATCGTGCATGTGAACGGGGGAGCAGCGCTGGGGCGTTGACGGTCCATTACCGGTTCGCAGCCGCCCGGCGCGCGACCAACCCGAGCCTGCGGCTGTCCACGGCCACCTTGACCCTGGTCGGGGTTCAACACTGGCGCTGCAGTACGGGAACCCCCGTGCCTCCGGCAGCTTGCCAACTGCTTCGGGCTCATCAGCAAGCCCCACGGTCACCGTTACAGTTCCCGCTACACCGTCATGGATAAAAGGGATGACCACGTCCTCACCCTGCCGGTGATTCGCTTCAACGACAAGGGTTCACATCGACCCCGAAGATCACCACCCGAGGCCAGAAGACTCGTTCCCGTGGACCAACAGACTCGCCCGCCCCGGCCAAGGTACGGGCGGGGCGGGCGTGTTCACTCGATCAAGAGGCCGGACTGGTCAGCCGTCGGTTCCTACGATGTCGCCGCCCCCGGTGCCGCCGCAGGGCGAAGTGGTCGGCGGTTCCGTTGATCCCCGGTCAGGGGAGAGAAGCGGCGCGCATCCGATACGCCGCGATCAGCCTCAGCCGGTTCGCCCGTTCCTCATCCACTCAGCTGCGCGGCAGGTAAGCGTCACAGCTTTCTCCAGGGCCTCCTGCTCGTTCCCGAGGTCTTCAGCCACCCGCAGGTTCACGAACCACCAATGCGTCGTCTTGACCCGCTGCTCCGTCACAGGGTCCTTGCGGCCCATGAAGGGAAGCGTCAACAGCTGCTTGCCACTGGACTCGGGCAGGTCGATGTGGCGCTGGTGTGCGCCGACCCGGTGAACGGCGCCCTCGTGCGCGGCTGGATCGAGGAGGCCGGCGTCGCTGCGGCCGGGGACCTGTCGCAGGAGCTGCGCGAGCTCGTCGCCTACCTCGCTGCTCGGCGCGACGCCGCGTTCAGCGACCGGTGGCTCATCACTCTGCTCGATCGCGCCGCAGGCGTGCCCGGCCGCGGCATTGCGCCAGGGATAGCTGTCCCATCCGGCATCCAGCACGGGGCCTGGCACGATCTGTACCAGGACACGCTCCGAGGGGGAACCTTCGACATGCCCAACCCGAACCGACCATGGTTCAGGGTTCACGAACTGCCCGAGGACCTCATCGAGTATCCGAAGGAAGGCCTCCTCGGCTACCTGAACGATGCCGGTGGCCTGACGGA
This sequence comes from Streptomyces sp. CB01635, assembly GCF_002803065.1. Lineage (GTDB taxonomy): Bacteria > Actinomycetota > Actinomycetes > Streptomycetales > Streptomycetaceae > Streptomyces. Next base: position 11,389 of record NZ_NNBL01000052.1, on the reverse strand, counting down.
ACACGGCTGGGCCTAACGCCGGCACACCGCACGAGATTCGGCTCCGGTCCGCCTGTAGCTACGGGACCGGGGGCCTTCCCCGTGATCGTGGACACCGGTTGTCATGCGGCGGTGGCCAGCGTAGTTGATCGCTGTTCGTAGGTGATCGGGCTGATCTGGCCGAGGCGGGAGTGCCGTCGGCGGGTGTTGTAGCGGGTCGCCCAGCGGAAGACTGCGAGGCGGGCCTCCCTGGCCCCGTTCCCCCGCTTGCGACCCTGGAGCGTCTCGCGCTTCATGCTCGCGTTCAGACTCTTCGCGGCGGCGTTGTCCGCACTTGTGCCGACCGTGCCGCGCGATCTGGTCACGCCCAGCTCCGAGCAGACCTGGGCGAACTCCTTCGACACATATTGCGCCCCGTTGTCGCTGTGAAATATCGCCCCGCGCAGACCGTCCCCGCCGCGGGCCCTCGCTGCGGCCCTGAGCGCTTCGGTGACCAGCGAGGTCCGCATATGGTCGGCGATCGACCAGCCCGTCAGGCGTTTCGAGCACAGGTCCAACACCGTTGCCAGATAAAGAAATTGGCCGTTGCCGATCGGGAGATAGGTTATGTCGCCCACGTACTTGGTGTTCGGCACCTGGGCAGCAAAGTCCCGCTGGAGCAGGTCCGGCACCGGTGTCGCCGACGGCTCGGGAATGGTGGTGCGGACCTTCCTGCGCAGATGCAGCCCGACGATGTGGAACTTGCGCATGACGCGCTCGACCCGCTTGTGATTGACCGGCCTCCCAGCCTCCTTCAGCTCGGCGGTGACGCGCGGAACCCCATAGGTGCCGTCCGATTCCTGATGGATCCGGTCGATGTGCTCGGCGAGCTCGGCATCCGCCCTCGCCCGGCCGGCCCGCGCGGATGCGCCGGCCAGCCACCGGTAGAAGCCGGAACGCGAGACCGCGAGTATCCGGCACAGCCGCTTGACGCCGAAGGCGCCACGGTGATCGTCGACGAACTGGAAGCGGCTGCTCACCAACTGGTCTCCGCCGCAAAATACTTCGCGGCCCTCCGCAGGATCTCCCGCTCGAGCTCGAGTTCCTTCACCCGCGCCCGCAGCTGCCGGTTCAACTTCTCCATCGCGGTGGCCTCCACCGCCCCGGGCCGGGCGGCCTGCCCGGCATCCCGCACCCACGTGCGCAGCGTCTCGTGGTTGACGCCCAGGTCCTTGGCCACCGACGCGTACATCCCACCCGGGCTCGAGTGATACAGCGCGACGGCATCGGCCCGGAACTCAGGCGAGTACTTCGACGTCCCCAACGGGAACTCCTGTCCTATGGATCATCACGATCCAATGATCAGGGTGTCCACGCTCAAGGGGAAACGCCCCGGAGCCAACTGCCGGTTGAGGTGTCACGCCTGGCGGCGCAACTGCGTCCATCACAGCAGAGCCGCCGTGGTGCGTCAGCCGGAGACGGTGTGCACACGCATCCGTCCCTCTTCCCGCTGCGGTCCGTCTCATCGGGCCGCGAGCTCGGAGGCCCCCGGCCGACGCGCCACACGACACAACGCGGCTCCGACCCCGAGTACGCACGCGCCGGCCTCGCCCTGCCGTCTGCTCTTTTCTCTTCTTCTTCCTTCCCCTACCTGTGGCCAGGCCGGAGTGTGCGTGAGAGGGGTTGTCGGCACGACCGGTACGCCCCAACTGGTGGGTCTGACCTGCCGTTTCCCTCTCTCCAGCGGTGGAGCGTGCACTAGGGGCTTTGAGGCCCCCTTTGGGGGTGACTTTGCTGGGGGTTTTGAGGGGTAGTTTGTCGGCGATGCTGGTGGCGGCCGCGGTGCTCGGGCGGGTCGTCACAAACACTGGGCCTCCCCTGCCCGGGCACTACGGCTCCATGGTGATCGGCTCGATCCTGACCGTCACCGGTTCCTGGCCGCCTGATCGCCGTCGACTTCCGTCCAACTTCCCGACCAATGACGGGCAGTGGGGTTGTTCATCTGGTTCGCAGGCCGTCACACGGCCAGCGGTGAAGGTCAGCCCAGTGCCTGGTCCAGACGCTGGGGACTGCCACCACCAGCTGTGCTCCGCCACCTCCGGTCCCACGGTCCACGCTCGCACAGGCGGGCTCAAGGCGGCGCCAATGACCGGGAACGGCAACGAGCAACGAGCAACGAGCAACGAGCAACGAGCAACGGTGAGGCAGCCGGCAAAGACCGAGGAGCAGCACACTCCATCCCCACCAGCTGGGCGTCGCGCCGGCACTGAGGGCGAGCTTCACGTCGCCGAAGCCGATCATGCGGGGCTGGTGGGGATCATTAGCAGGAACACGACGCCCAGCATGCCGGCACCCCACAGGGGCGGCTGTGAACAATCTGCGGCCCGGGCACCCTGCTGGCGATGGCCGGCACGGCGAGTGCGGCAAGGGCGAACGGCGCCACATCACCCTCCACTACCACCGGTCGGTACGCACACGTCTCGCTGCCCCGCGCCGCCGGGCCGCGACAGCGCACCGGTTGCGCAGTGGCCTGTCGCCGCCCGCGCGAGGGCTCGCGGATGGTTGCGCAGCACGACCCGATCGTCCACTGCGCAGCGGTGGGCGGGGACGCTGCGCAGCGGGGATCCCGGAGTGCGCAGTCAGAGTGCACTGCGACTGCGCAGCAAAGGTGCGCAGCATCGTGGGTGCGCTTTCGCGGTCACTGCGCACTCCCCCACACCGGTACGCGTTCGGTTTCCCAACGCGTACCGGCCACCTCGGCCAATCCCGCGTCACCCGGCTTCGAGGACGCCTCGGCGACGGGCCGCGCCCGCCGCCCTCCGGCGACCGGTACGCGTTCTACACGGGGCGAAAAGCGCGTACCGAAACGCGTACCGGTCTGCAGAACCCTCAGGTCACAGACCTGCCAGACGAAGCAATGGCCCCCAGGACGCAACCGGTTCGCACGGCTACTGGTACGCGTTTTCGCCGTACCGCTCCAGATGCCCGGTACGCGTTTTGGCGGGCACTGCACCATGCGTACCACCCGCTCACCGTCGACCGGTACGGGCTGCGCAGTACCCGGTGCGCAACGCGCCCCAGTCGCAACTGCGCAGTCGGAATCCGGGCCGGGCGGGCCCGCTGCGCAACTCCCGGCACCCCCGTTCCGCAGCGAGCCCGAACACCCGCACACCGCACACCGCGCACCGCGCACCGCGCACCGCGCACCGAGTACTGCGCACCGCGCACCGCGCACCGCGCACGGGTTCCTACGGGGCGCCGCAGAACCGCAGGCCACCCCCCGGCACCGGTCGCACTGCGCACCAGGCCACCGGAAGACTCAACCACTCTGCGCACCTCCTCACTGATCACAAGCCCGTTTCGGCACAATGCCGTTCAGCCGCAACGGATCTCCTACAGCACGAGCGGATACCCACAGCCCGGGGTTGTGACCCGGACAACTGCACCGCCCGACAGGCCTCCGGCTCCGCCGGCGCCCCTTCAAGCCCGGCATCAGCAGCGACACCGCACGCGAGGCCTTGGACCCGCGCAAGCCCTGGTCCAAGGCAACGCTCCAGTCCCGCATCTCCGAACTGCGCAACCGCCTGGGCACCGACCCCGACGGAAAACCCCTTCCTTCCCCGGGACCGCACCGGCACCTACCGCCTCTCCCCCCAGGCCCGCTGCGACTGGACACGGTTCACCCAACTCGCCGAACGCGGACTTGCCAACGGCCCGGAGGCCGGTGCCGGCATCGCAGACCTGGAAGCGGCACTCGACCTCGTGCGCGGCCGCCCGTTCAGCGGCGCCGACCTGACCTGGGCCGCCGCCCGCATCCAGGAAATGCTCGTCCGCATCACCGACGTCGCCCACACCCTGGCGACCTGGCACCGCACCGCACCGCGCCCGGACCTCACAGCCGCCCGCCGCGTCGTCACGCGCGGACTCGACATCGACGACAGCGCAGAAATCCTGTACCAGGACTGGATGCTGATCGAGAACCAGGCAGGCAACCGCGCCGGAGTCAGCGCCGCATACGAAACCCTCCGCACAGTCAACCAACGCCTCGAGATCGGGATGGAAGGCGAGACCGAGAAAGTCTTCGACACCATCATGAGCAGGACCGCGTCCTGAGCGCGGTTGTAAGTCCCGCAACTTGTTGGACGGCGACGACTACCACGAAGGCGGAGCCGAGCAGCGTGACGGCGATCTAGGCGCCCGCCAGTACTGGCAGAGGACCCCAATCAATCCTCGTACCGCTGAACGTCGCGCCGCGGACGGTGACGGTGCCACTGCTGAACGTCGCGCCGTAGAAGGAGACGGCTCCTCGAAAGTGGCTGGTTGCGAAGGCTCCGCCGTCGAAGACCGCGCCAGTGAAATTGAAGTCATGCAGGCACCAGGCCGTAGCCACGTCCAGCTCCTGTAGGTGGTCGCGGATGACTTGGATGATGGTGCGGCGGACCTCGCGGTCTCCTTCTTTATGGCCGGGCAACGAGAGGTCAGGTTCGTAGGGCATGCGGAGGTAGGCGCACAGGACGTCGATGCAGACCTGGCGTTGTTCTGCCCAATCATCGGCGAGGCGGGCGAGGGCGTAGACGCCGACGAGGCGGACAGCGGCTTGGTCGTGGCCGAGTGTTCGGCAGCGGTGGTATAGCGGTCGGCGAGCTGGCTTGCGTCCGCGCGGTGTGCGTCACCCTCGGCGAGGAGCTGTTTGCGGTAGGCGTAGAGACCGGCGAGGACGGCACCGATCAAGGTCAGGGCGGCGACGGTGGCTTTGAGGACGTCATTGATGTTGACCGGCTTGGGCGGCTTCTGACCGGCGGCCGCCTGCGCGAAGTGGTCGTAGGCGTAGTGGTAGATGACCCAGCCGAGGACACCGGCGGCTACCAGCGCCACGGGTGCCACGATCCAGACGGGCCAGAGGTTCGGTGCGTACCGGCCCCGGGGGGCCTCGCGCTTGCGCCGGAGTGAGAGTGCCACGTCAGGAGCATGGAGCCCGGCCCGAGGCCCGCGGATATCCGGGTCACAGCCGCAGGAAGAGGTACACCGCCGCCCACACGCCGAGGCCGACGCCTAGGGCGGGGACGAGGGCGGGCGCCTGCACGGCGACCACCACGCCGAGGGCGGAGCCGAACGCGGCAACGGCGAGGGCCGTCCGGTCGGTGGGCGGCGGAGTGGGCGAGAGCGGCATCGTTAGGCCTCCGGGTCTGTCGGTGCGCCCGCCAGTTGGCGAGCCGCACCGACCCTGGAGGAGCGGGCAGTTAGCCCCGCAAGGGCTCCCGCCCGCTTTCGGCACGAGGCCGGTCACACGATGCGCGGCCGCGGGCCCCACACGGCCCGGAGTTCCGAAATGGCCCGCTGCCACTGGGACTGCCGACCCCGGGCAAGGGAGGACGTCGCCATCACAGCTCCACCCGGGACAACTCCTCATCACCGCCCCACCGTCCGTACGTATCTGTAGAGATACCCGCTCGCGCGGGCGACCGGGCAGGCGGGAGAGCCCTGAGCGGGTGCGCGGTGTGACTGAGGCTTGCAGTTGGTCACAGTAAGCGTGACAGTTGGCCACGTACCCGTGACGCGTCGATGCCCCGGCCCGTTGCGGCTTGCCGCGCAGGTCGAGGCGTTCACGTAGCTGTTCATTATTGCCCGACGACGCCCTAAGCCCGTTGGTCACGGGCCGATCGACGGGACGACGGCGGATCACTCAAAACGCTGGTGACGGCAGGGACACGTGTTCTTGGATGAGTCCATGATGACGCCCCCACCGCCCGCCGACCCTCCCCTCGCGCAGTCGCTGGAGGTGACGTTCGACGACTGGAGCGAGGCGTTGGAGTGCAGTGCCACGGACTGCTTCGGTCGACGCCTGGCCACCTGGAACCCCGCCTTCGAGAGTTGGGAGGCGATCCGTACCGCGGGCAACAATGCCGAGGTCTGCCTCCACCACGCCGACCCCGACCAGCGCGACGCTTACTGGGGCCGACTCGTGCCCGGTGCCCCCGTCGACCTCCGGCGCACCTGCATCACCGAGGAAACACTGCACAAGCTGCGAGAATGTCTCCAAAACCGCTTCGGGGACGCGGACTTCCTCGAAGCGGAGTTCACCCAGCACGCGAACTTCCTTGGGGCAGCTTTCACCCGGAACGCGCGCTTCTCCTGGGCGCTTTTCGCCCAAGGCGCACGCTTCGGCGGGGCAACCTTCTCGCAGGATACGGACTTCCAGGGGGCAACCTTCGTCCAAAGCGTGGACTTCATCGGGGCAACCTTCGCCAAGGCCGCGTACTTCTTCGAAACGACCTTCGCGAAGGACGCGAACTTCTATCAGGCCCGCTTCGCGCATGGCGCGCACTTCAACATCGCGTCCTTCGCCCAAGACGCCAACTTCTACGACGTGACCTTCGCGCAGGGTGCGTACTTCAACGGAGCGACTTTCAGGGAGGGCTGGGTGGCGGCCGATCTACGTTGTGCGACCGACCTCAGCTTCCTCCGTGCCAGGTTCGATGGGCCGGTGGACATCAGGATCCAGGCACGCAACGTTAACTGCACCATGACGCGCTGGGAGCACAGCGTCACACTGCGGCTGCATGGCGCCCACGAGATCAATCTCGCCCACCGGGTGGCCGGCCGTCGCGCGGTCACGCGGCTCACGCTCGCGGACATGGCACGCAGCGCAGAGCACCCGTTCCTGGTCCTGGCCCCTGACCCCTTCCTTGAACCCGGCGAGGCACTAGACCCAGAAGACGCCCTCGACGGTGCGCAAGACGTGGAAAGCGCCGCACGGGCCGTGGTCCTGGAGAATCTATCGGGCACGGACACGACGCGAATGGTCCTGACCAACGTCGACGTGTCGCGCACCGACTTCGTCAACGTGCTCAACCTCGACCAGATCCGTCTGGAGGGCCGCTGCCGCTACCTGCGCACCCCGCGCCCCGGCTGGAAGCGCCGCAGCACCTGGCGCCGCACCGCCCGGAACATCATCGCGGCCGAGGACACCTGGCGCCGTACCCGAACACCACAGTCGAGCAGCACACCGGTGCAAGTCGCTCCCGCGAACGCGACGTCCGTCGCAGCACCGGCGTCCCTGGCCCCCGTCTACCGATACCTGCGCAAGGCCCTGGAAGACGGCAAGGACGAGCCGGGGGCGGCGGACTTCTACTACGGCGAGATGGAGATGCGCCGCCTGGACGTCACCCGCCAGCGGGCCGAGCGGTGGTTGCTCACCCTGTACTGGGCGATCTCAGGCTACGGACTGCGCGCCTCTCGCGCGCTGTGCGCGCTCCTGGTGGTCATGAGCGTCTCGTTCGCACTGCTCCTGTCGTTCGGGATCCCGGCGAAGGAGACCGGTACCTCGACGGTCGGCTACATCAGCGCCGACGCCGCCGTCTTGGCCGACACCGGTCTGAAACTGCCGGACAGCTGCACCACTGACGACCCATCACGCCCCAAGTGCCAGGTAGTGGTGACGGCCGGCGAGTCGGTCGATCCCACCGTCCCGACCAACGCCCTAGTCGACCGCTTCACCGCCGAACGGGCGGGCAAGGCCCTGGAGGTCGTCTCCTCGGTGTCCCTGTTCAACGCCGACGAGCAGGAGCTCACCGGCTGGGGCAAGGCCATCGCCTTTGCTTCCCGCTTCCTCGGCGCCCTCCTGCTCGGCCTGGCCGCCCTCGCCGTCCGCAACCGCGTCAAACGCTGACCCCTCCCTTCAGGTACACCGAGACCGGCTCACCTGCAACGAGACACGTCAGTCACAGCTGTGACGCCAGAGTCGATCACGCAGGCATGGTGGACCCGCCCGTCGGCATTGCGCGTGATGGCCTTGGGAAGCCAAACAGGAATCACCGCCGAGGCTAATCCCCAGCTCAAGCAGCCTCGCATAAGACAAATTAAACGAGGTGTCAGCTTCCGTTCCGTCAGGCGCCCCGGGCCGAGGCGGTCATGGCGCCTTGGGGCGGGATCAGGAGCATTCTCTGGAGCCAGACGGTCTGCTGCCCCGCCTCACCGCAGGTGCAGGCCGCGCTACGACTGCTTCGGCCTGCACCTGCTGCACGGGGCCAGTCCCGTCTGCAGGGCCTCGTAGAGGGTGATGGTTTCCGGGCCGTTCGTCAGTCGGCAGCGGTCGTCCGTTCCCGTGTGGTACACGGTTCCACGACCCATCGGCCCACTGGGGGCATGCCGCCACTGCGACGCGACCACCGTCGTCTCTAGCTGCTCCAAGTGCCGCTGCACCTGCTCCAGTTCATCCCGCAGCTCCTGCTTGCGTGCCAGAAGCCGTTCGCGTGCGACGATGGCGGATTCCATCTGGGCTTCGGTCCTCTCACGGTGGCGGGACGCCGGCGGCGCGCTCCGCCTGAAAGTACACCGTGGGCCATATACGTCGGACGGGTTCGCGGCGATTACTCCGTGCTGCACCTGATGTGAGCTTATCGCGGGCCAAGAACGTTGATCCCGGTGTTCGACCGGCGTACGATTCTTAGCGATTCTCCGCTCGAGCGCCTTCGTCGGCCGACGAGCTCTCTACGCTCAACACACGTCATGCGGAACTCTCAGAGCGATCCGATGACGGTCGGCAGCCGTATCACACAGCAGGCTGGGCCGCGACGATGCCGTGCCCACAGGGAACGAACCAGAACCGGCTCGGCCGTCCCTCGTCCCCACTGCCGATCCATTTCTCCACGGACCCGTTGCACTCCGGGCATTGAGGCAGGGGCCAGTCACGCGGGTAGGGCATATGGCCTGATTCCATGACCTCGTGTCGCAACTTGAGTACACCCGCGAGAGCCTCAACCCGCTCCGGCGGCAGAATCATTCGCCCATCCAGGTCACGTGAGATCGCCATCACTGGATGGTAGCTCCGGGGCCTAACGCGGGCGGCTCGATGACGCTCCCTGAAAGTCACCACCCCCCGCTCGCGTAGTTGGCCAGAGCTGCTCATCTGAATTCCCCAGTCGAGACCGACGTGTGGTCGGATGCGGATCTCTGTCCTGAGGTCTGGCCGGGGCTGCGTCGACGTCATAGGGATCCCGCGCCCGAGGCGGACGATCGTCTCGTCGACCGGGGTTCTGCGGGATTCTCGGCCCGCTCGCCAGCCCACGGCCCGAACTCGTCGGAGACAACCGTCGATTCGGTCTCGTTGCCGGTGGGTGGATGGGCCCTGTGGTGGCGGGTGTGAGATCTTCGGTGTGGTCTCGCGAGGCGGGGCCGGCTCGATGCGCCATCCGGGGGAGTTGTCTGTGGCTGTACGAGTTTTGGGTGGTCGTTACGAGTTGGTCGCGTTCGTCGGCCGGGGTGGTATGGGGGAGGTGTGGGAGGGCCGTGACCGGGTGATCGAGCGCCGGGTGGCGGTCAAGCTGCTGCCGCACGACCGGCGCGACGCCTCCGGCGCGGAATTGTTCTACAGGGAGGCCAAAACCGCTGGCGGGCTCAACCACGCGGGCGTGGTGACGGTCTTCGACATGGGTCTGGATCCCAACGACGGCACTCTCTACCTGGTGATGGAGTTCCTCGCCGGGCGCGACCTCGACACCGTGCTCCGTCAGGACGGTCCGCCCGAGGTGGCGACGGCGGTGGAGTGGGCGGCGCAGACCGCCGCGGCGTTGGGGGTCGCCCATGCGGCCGGGATCGTACACCGGGACCTGAAGCCGGCGAACCTGATGCTCGGCCTGGACGGTCGGGTGAAGATCCTCGACTTCGGAATAGCCCGGTACCTGGCGTCCACGCACAGGTCGAGCAAGGTCATCGGCACCTTGGCGTACATGCCTCCCGAGCGGTTCGGCGAATTTCCCGGGGACGCCCGCTCTGACCTGTACTCGCTGGGCTGCGTCCTCCACGAACTCCTCACCGGACAACCTCTTTTCCGGGCTGGCGACCTCGTCGCGATGATGGCAGCCCATCTGCATACGACCCCGCTGCCGCCGGGCCAAATCCGATCAGGCGTTCCCGCCGCCCTGGACGACCTTGTCCTGGCCCTGCTCGCCAAGAACCCCGACCACCGCCCCGCGTCCGCGGCCGAGGTTCACCATCGGCTCCGCGAACTCCCCACCAGCACCCCGGGCTCCGTGACCGACACCTCTCTTCCAGACGCGGCCCCCCCTGCGGGCGCTGGCCCCGCCACCCCGGGAGGACTGACGACCATCCCCCGGAACCACACCCCGCACCAAGACCCCACCGCCACGGCCCCTGCCCCAGAGCACGTGCCGGGACCGGCCGCCGCGCGCACCCGGCCTCGGCGCATCACCCGCCGCACAGCGCTGGGGCTCGGCATCGGCGCCGCCGCCACAGCCGGCATCACCGCCGCCCTCACCCTGTTCGACGACGGCAGTCGCTACGCTCGGCTTCGGTGGCGGCAGCCCATCGGCCGCCTGATCAACTCGTCGCCGACGGTGGTCGACGGAGTCGTGTACGTCGGCAGCGACGACAACAAGATGCACGCCCTGGACGCGCGCACTGGGAACCCAAAATGGACCTACGCCACCGGCGGCAACGTCGACTCGTTGCCTACCGTGGTCGACGGGGTCGTGTACTTCGGCAGCGACGACGGAAGCGTGTACGCCGTGGACGCGGGCACCGGGAACCGAGCATGGGCTTTTCCCGCCAGCATCAACCACAACCCTGTCGACGAGTCCCCTGCGGTGGCCGAGGGGATCGTATACATCGGCAGCAGCAACCACGTGCATGCCCTGGACGCCACCACCGGGGCCGTGAAATGGGACTTCGAGCGCCCCGGCACCGATTGGGGTTTCTCGTCGGCGGCCGTGGTCGACGGGGTCGTGTACTTCGGCGGCGCCACCAACGTGTACGCCCTGGACGCCGCCACCGGAAAACAGAAGTGGGCCTCCAACCCCGGTACCGACCGGGGCTTCTCGTCGCCGGTGGTGACCGACGGAATCGTGTATACCGGCAACCGCAAAGACGTGTACGCCCTGGACGCCGCCACCGGAAAGCAGAAGTGGGCCTTCACCATCGACAGCGATTTCTTCTCGTTGCCCGCGGTGGTCGACGGGGTCGTGTACTTCGGCAGCAACAACAGCGTGTACGCCCTGGACGCCGCCACCGGAGCCGAGAAATGGATCTTCACTACCGGTGGCTCGGTCCAACAGCCGCCGGTGGTCGTTGAGGGGGTGCTGTATGTAGGCAGCTACGACAAGAACATGTACGCCTTGGACGCCGCCACCGGAAAACAGAGATGGGCCTTCACCACCGGCGGCGGGGTCTCCGCCACGCCGGCGGTGGCCGAACGGGTCGTGTACGTAGGTAGCGCCGACGGGAACATGTACGCCCTGGACGCCACCGGGAAAGACCCGGCATAGCTTTCCCCACCCTCAACAAGCGTGCGGCCCCGATCGTCGAAGGTCGACTAACTGGGAATCAAAATCGAGCGGGTGTGGGGAAAACCGGGGCTCTGTCTGGAGTTCCGTGAATCCCCAGCTCAGAGGGTGCATGCGGGAACGTTCCTCCC
>NZ_NNBL01000051.1 GCF_002803065.1 Streptomyces sp. CB01635 | reverse complement strand
ACGCTCCGCGCGGTCCCACCAACAAGCGGCTGGCTGCAAGGGTGGGGGCTGGTGGGTATGACGGTGCATCTGCCGGGGTTTCCGTATAAAGCTTGATGCTCCGTCATGTTTATGGTCAGAATCAGACATACCCCTGGCTCTCCTGGCCGGCCCGTGTGAGTCATTTCTATAGGTAGCTAGATTATGGCCTGCATGCTTACCATCGACCGCCCCCGTTAGCCCTGGATCACGTCACCATTTTTTCACTGTTCAGCGTCACTTATTCAGTGCCGGAAGGCTTACCAAGTACACCCACAAACTCAGGTCATACCGCTACGTCAGCAAGACAACCCAGATGGGACGCTTACAGAGGCGACATCAAAACAACACCGGGAAACGACACCGGACTTCACCACAACGACGACACCCGACATCACTCACCCACCCCCAAACCCCCCACGTCACACCACTGAAAAAGCCACGACACCCATCAGAAAGCGAGTGGGAGTCAGCCTCTCAGGCCAAGCGTCCTCCTTTCCTCTTGGGCACCTCCAACTCTGGCCATCAGGCTTGCGCCTGACTCCAAGCCAGTGAGAGCGCCTCGCTGCTCCTCCTGCGCCTCTGTCGCGCCCTCTCTCCCACTCTCCCTCGTTCCGGTTCGCGGAGGCTCCGCCGACGCGGCCGGGAACGCCTCTCGCGCCCTCACCCCGAGCACGCGCCCGCCGTCCGTCTGCCTGTGCTTCCTCTCCTTCCTGCTGTCACAGACGGTCGGGGGTGCGTGTGAGGGGTTGTCAGGGTCCGGCCATCGCCCCAAAAGGGAGTTTGACCTGCGACTATGCTGCTTCGACGCCGTGAGGTGTACTTCCTGATCGCGGAACAGATCAGCTAACTGATAGCAGGTCAGATCGCAGATCGGATGGTGTGCCTGATGTTGTGTCTGGGGGGTTACACCAGACCCGATTCACCCGAAAGACGACAACGCAGCAACCAGCCCCGCCCACAGGCCCTGGACCGTCTACAAGGTCAGCGCCTTACTTACCTGCAGATACAGCGCGCCCCTACAGTAAAAACCCGGCACGAAACCTTCAGCACAGCCTGCACACACGCACCAAACCCCAGCTCAGCCACCCAGCGTTTCCACTGAAAACCCCACACCAAAAACCACTGAAAGAAAAAAGCCGAACATCAGCGATCGAGGGACTGGGCAAGCTCCGCTACGTCGTCGAGCAGTCCCTCACCCTGCTGCACCAGTTCAAGCGCCAGCTGTGCTCGCGGCGACGAAAGAAGCACCGAACAACGGCTCAGACTCCCAGGACACCTGCAGTGACAGCACAAATAATGGCCCCGGCCGTGCAGAAGTCGGCTATCCAAGAGACCGTGAACTTCTTCGTCACCGAGCCCTGTTGGGTTACCCTCCGCCCGCGCCTCACCCGCTGCTCGATGCGCTCGGCCGCGCGCCCTGTGGACCCCACGAAGTTGTCGATGAGCGACCCACCGAATCCTGTGGAATAGATCTCGTCTCCTGCCCGGGTGACCAGGTTCAGCGTTCCTCCGCCGCCGCCCCGTATCTCCGCGACAGAGCTGTACGGCACTCTGTACGTAACCAGCGGATTGACAATCTCCACGGCAGACGAGTCAAGCACGATACGTGAGCCCAGGAGGCGACGGACGAGCGCGATGGTGAAGAGACAAGCGGCCACGCCAGACGTCGGCCCGCCTTCGAGGTCATGGGTCAGGCTGACGAGCAAGCCGACCGCGACCAGTCCGAAGGCAACAGTGGATACACACGACAGGACCTTGAAGGATGTCCTGCGCAGGACTTCGTCCTCATGTTGCTTCGGCACAGCGTGTTTTCCCTTCCTGGCATGCGAGTTTCTTCGCGCGTTCCGGCTGGGTGAGTGTTTCCGTCTCACCCAGTCGGCACGAAATTCTTGATCAGCAGTACCCTCGATATGAGCCGAGGCTGGCAGAGCCAGAACCGCAGAATCCCGTGTTAAGACGTCGTTTCCTTTGGCTCCCTATTCGGTTGAAGCGATACGTGACAGGAGCGCTGGTACCCAGTGGTTGCCGTAGCGTGCCCGCAACTCCGGTAGCTGCCAGTCGTTGCCGGTGACGGTTCCTCGGCAGCTGGTCGGTGAGCCACACGAGCATGCCAGGACGAACTGCGGATCCCAGGTACTGGTGGCGTAGTCGCTGGTCAGTTCCTCATCCGGTGCGATGCTGCGACGGGCGAGAAGGGTGTACGGACCGTCCCACCACAAGCTCGGGTCGCAGCCGTGGTTGCCGTATCCGATGGACTGCTCATCACGGGGTGGAAGGACGAGATGCATGGTCTCGGTCACGACGATGGTGTCGATGTAAGGGCGGCTGGGGTCAAGCCCGGCGGCGGCGAAGAGGTCTTGTAGTTCCTGGTGGGAGACCAGCCGGCCGCCCAGTCGGGCCACGACCGTTCCGGCTGCGATGGGCGCATTGGCGAACAGGCCCGAACCCGCAACGGGAGACGGACGGACCTCAGCGTGAGGGTGCAGCCAGCAATGCGGTTCTGGTGGGGATGCCATTGGCCCATCGTGCCGTGTCAGAGGTGGTGTCAGTCAGTGCTTGGTGAGTCGGCGAAATACGATGAGGGACGCGGCAAGTCCCACAAGGGCCAGGAAGTGTTCGGCCTTGCGTTGGCAGCGCACGCACGGAGTACGCCGCTGACCTCAGCAAAGGCCGCCGCACCGACGGCTGTTCGAACAAGCCTCAGCCCTGCGACTGACTCCGACCAGACGTCCCGTCCCTCCCACCGGCGTTCCTCCCACCTCGTGCCGGCCCCCGGACGGTCGCGGGTTCGACCGGTACGGATCATAAGCTGTGAAGAAGCTGAGTCCCTGTTCAGCTGCGACGTGACCTGTCCGCATGGAGGGCCCGACGGAGCGCTTCCAACGGGTACGGAGTCTCCCTGTCCTCGTCCTGGATCTTGACGTAGAAGTCCGTCATGACTGCGGCCAGCGGTGCATGGCGGGAGAGGATCGCCCTGGCCTCTTGTGGTCCGTCCGGTGGGTCCGCCCCTTCCGAACATGCGCGAATAAGGGCCTCGCGCTCTTTCCGCTCATATCCGTATAGATTCGTGATCAGCCAGTTCACCAGCCAACTGCGCGTGTAGCAGCGATCGTAGGTCCGGTGCATCTCGAAGAAGCTGGTCTCGGACGGTGACAGATCGAATTGCGAGGAGAGGGCGAGGCCGTAGTCGGCGAAGTAGAGGCGTCGGCCGTCGGCCAGGATGTTCTGAAAATGGGCGTCGAAGTGCAGCAGCCCGCGAGCATTCATGAAGGACGTGCCGGCCTCCAGCTCGCCCTCCACCAGGGAACAAGCCCGGTCGGCAGACTCTTCACCAGCCTGTACCTGCTCGGTGAGCCACTCGTGGAGCGTCTGAGGGATGTACTCCAGAAACAGCGCCAGGCTCGCAGAGGATTGCTCAAGAGCCTCGATACGACGGCGTACCTCCGGACTGCCTCCCCAATAGGCCACGACCCGCTCCACGTCCGCGAGTTCCTCAGGAAGCGCGGCCGTGTCCGGCAGCACGCGCCAGTGGTACATCATCGGGAACCCTTGATACTGCCCTGCGAGCACCCAGTTCGTCGTCATGGTGTGAACGGCAAGCTCCCGCCACGCCCCGAAACCAGCCCCACCACCGACGCCGTACTGGCAGAAGGTGGGGATCCCGAACAGGTTGGCCGTGGATCGTGCATGCTCCGGCAGCCGCTCTACATCCGTAAGCGGCACCCGCTTCACGAAGACCGGCTTCCCGTCAACCTTCAGCAGCGCAGACGTCCCGCCGATGCCGGAGCCAAGCGGCACGGCGGCGTCCACGAGCTCGCCCAGTCGGCGATCACTTCGCAGGGCGAGGGACGTGGAGACTGTGCTGTAGGCGGCCAAGCGCGCGTCTTCCGACATATCGGAACGCTCGACCGCTACCTGCATCCGAATGCCGACCTCGTTTCCACCATGCGTGCCAGTGCCCACCAACTGCTGCCTGCGCACTGTACGTGAAGGTCGATCGGCAAAACCCAGTGAACTGGACGGCGGAGCGGCTCAGTGCGCCCCGGCGAGCCAAGGTCGCGTTCGGGCCCGCTCGGCAACCTCGCCGAACACTCGACCATTCCGCAAGTTCGCATAACCGGGTTCACCAGTACTCGTCGAGGCGCTCGCGCGCACCGGGCAGGTCGGCGTGTGCAAGGGTCGCCGTCCGCTCGCGGGAACGGATCGCACTGCTGCGGCCACGCCACGGCGTACTCATCCCCCAGACGCTGCTCTGGCAAGACGAACTGCGCGACCCGGGGGACCTCGCCCCATCCGCACCGGTCACCGACCGGGAACTCGAGCTCGCCGAGGTACTGATGCGCGAATGCACGGGCGTCGAGGGCGGCCAGCTCCGGGACGAGTACCGTCACGCGCTTGAGCAGCTGGTCGAGGCGAAGGTGACCGGCGGCGAGCTGGCCGCACCGCCCGAGCCCGGGCCGGCGGTGGACTTGATGGCCGCGTTGGAGGAGTCGGTGCGAGCCGCACGCGCGCGCCAGAGCGGCTGAGTGGGGCTACTGCTCGGCCTCCCCCTGCCCGCTGGCCACACCCCGCCCCGCGGGCTGGACACCGACCAGGCCACGCGCGCCCAGTGGCGGGACCTCGTCGTAAGATGTTCCAGTCCCCCTACGTCGTGGCCGGCGGGAACGACTGAGTGCGTTGTGGCAAAGGGAGTCCCTGTTCGATGAACAGGGACTTCTTCGTGTGCGGGGCATGATCGCGGAGGTGTAGGGGCAGGCAGCGGACGGCTTGTCGTGGATCGAGGAGGGTGCGATGCCGTCGGTGCTGGGGTTGATGGAAGAGCGTGAGGCGCGGGCGAGGCAGGATCTGGAGTCCTGGACGGAGGTTCTGGAGCAGGCTCAGGCCGAGGTGGATGCCGCGCGGGAGCGAGTCGAGCGGGCCCGGGTGGGGCGTGAGGAGCTCGTGTCGGTGCTGGCCGGGGAGAGCCCGGTGAATACGCCGGTTTCCGTGCCGTCTGGTGGTGAGATGGGTGCCGCCGCGGGATCGGTCGGCCCCGGCGCGGGGCATGGCGAGCGGCCGCCGGTGTGGCGGTCGGGCATGGGTGAGGAGGTGCTCAGCGGCCTGTATCGGGAGGTGTTCGCCGTGGTGGTGGCCGCTTCGGGGCCGGTGAGCGGGGTGGAGTTGACGCGGGCGGTGGGCCGCGAGGCGGAGATCAAGAACGAGGTGGAGAAGATCCGTCACCGTGCCTACGTGCTGGAGAAGCGGGGCTGGCTGGTGCGAACGAGGGACGGGCGGTTCATGCCCGCGCCCGGAGCAGTCGGCCGGGACGTTTCTCCGGCCAGCGCGGAGCGTCCCCGGCCAGGCGCCTAGACAGCCTGATCACGGCGGCCCACCACACCATCTGGGCGTGGTGGTCGAGGCGGCGTTCGTGGTCGCGGTTGAGGCGCCGTGAGCGGGCGAGCCAGCTCAGCGTGCGCTCCACCACCCACCTGCGGGCCAGTACGACAAATCCGCGCCGTCCGTCCAAGCGGCGCACGACCTCGACGCGCACCCCGTGACGGGCGAACGCCTCGGCCAGCGCGGGGCCCTGGTAGGCACTGTCGACCCACACCAGCTTCAGCAGCCGGCCCGGCTGGTCCATGAACGTCTCCAGCAGCGCGGGGGCGGCCTTGGAGTCGTGCACATCGGCCGTGGTCACGGTCACCTCCAGGAGCAGGCCCTCGGTATCGGTCAGGATGTGACGCTTGCGCCCGTCACGTGACTTGCCGCCGTCGTATCCGCGGCTGTCCTGGCCGACGGTCTCGGAGGCGTCCACCGACTGACTGTCGATGATCCCCCCGCTGGGCTCAGCGCCTCGGCCTGAGCGTTCCCTCGCGTGCGGCGCAGACGTTCGTGGAGTTCCCGCACGTAGTCGCAGGACCGCCAGCGGCGGAAGAAGTCGTAGACCGCCCGCCAGTACGGGAAGTCGACCGGCATGGCCATCCACTTCACGCCGTTGTCGACCAGGTAGCGCACAGCGTCGAGCATCTCGCGATGGCAGAACGCCTCCGGACGCCCGCCCCGCTTCAGGAGCCAGGCCGGCACCGGCATCGCGGAGCGGACCTCGGCCCACTCCGCATCCGTCATGTCACTCGGATAGCAGCCTGTCCGCCGCCCCGAAGCGATCGAACCGAACCGGTGCACGTAGCAGTCACACCCAGGGGTGACCGCAGTGGACGCAGCCACAGTGAAACTGCTCAACTGATCAGGCAACGGGCTTCCTTGGTCGTGCTGGTGTCGTAACCGCGTCACTACCAAGGGGCCCGTTCTCTCATGCCCGCGACCGCACCCGAACCTCAGTCCAGACGATCACCCGCTGCCGCTCGAACAAGATCCGGTTTGCCACAACGCACTAAGAGGCTCCGCCAGTAGGCGCGGTATCGGGCAGGGCGGTGTCACGCAGGGGTGTCGGGTCAGGAGCTTCGCGACCAGTTCCTGGAGCGCAGTAGGGTCCAGGGACTGGGGAAGGGGGGATCAAGTGGAAAAGGCGCGAGTCCTGTTGTTGGATGCGGCTCCTGGCGAGTTGCTTGACCGGGAGCTGGGGAGTCTGCTCGGCCACGGGCTGGACGTCACGCTGAACCTTCGGCGGGTGGCCGACAAAGCCCGGACACGGGCTGCCTGGGCCGGCCGGGTGGACTTCACCGATTTCGACGGCTTCGACCAACCGGCGCTGATCACTGAGACCGTCCGGGACGGAATCGGCTATCACGCGGTGAAGTCCCGCGCGGGTGTCCCGCTACGTGCTGCCTTCCTCGCGGCGGCGACCGATCACGCGCTGACCAACCGGCTCCGGGTGGTCGGTAGGGCCGGGG
Organism: Streptomyces sp. CB01635; assembly: GCF_002803065.1. Classification (GTDB taxonomy): domain Bacteria; phylum Actinomycetota; class Actinomycetes; order Streptomycetales; family Streptomycetaceae; genus Streptomyces. The sequence goes on along the minus strand of NZ_NNBL01000051.1, from coordinate 17,319 downwards.
CAGGCACCGACCATGTCGAGCTGGCCGCCGCCGCTCAACATGGCGTTGCCGTCACTCATACCCCGGGCTCCAATGCGAACGCGGTCGCTGAGTTCGCCCTGGCACAGTTGCTCGCCCTGACCCGCCATCTCCCGGCGCACAACGAGGCCGCGCACCAGGGCCGTTGGATCGCTCCGGCCACTCCTGCATTGGAGTTGTCGGAGCTGACCTTGGGCATCGTCGGGTTGGGCCGGATCGGCCTGGCCCTGGCCAAGCGGGCTACCGCCCTGGGCATGGCGGTCCAGGGCTTCTCTCGGCGCCCGGCCGAGACTTCGGTGCCGCGGGCGGAGTCCCTCACCGCTCTGCTGGCGACCACTGACGTGGTCTCCTTGCACCTTCCGCTGACCCCGCAGACCCGAGGGATGATCGGTCGGACGGAGTTGGCGGTGATGCGGCCGGGGTCGATCCTGCTGAACACCGCCCGGGGCGGGATCGTCGACGAGCAGGCGTTGGCTGACGCACTGGGCGACGCGGTACACCCGCTCGCGGCGGCAGCCGTCGACACCTTCGAACACGAGCACGCCGCCTTCGCCTCGCCGCTCTTCGGCCTACCGAACGCCCTGCTCACACCGCATCTCGCCGGGATGACCAGGAGCGCGATGGCCACCGCGGCGATTCTGTGTGCGGACCACATCGCGGCCTTGCTCGCCGGTCGTCCGGACGGCGTGCCCGTGGTGACCGTCTGACACTCGCGGTCAGCACCCCAAGGCCGTCGGGCAGTGGGTCATCGGATGCGCGGGCTTCTTGGGCGGGTGTCCCAGCGATTCCGCCGTCAGCTGCGGCAGCTGCCCTGGCGCGAGGTCCCGCTCCAGCACCGCACCCGCGACCAGCGACACGGACGCCGCGAGATCCGCCGACTCAAGGTCTGCACCGTTCAGCCCAGACTGCTCTTCCCCCACGCCGTCCAGGCCATTGAGGTCAAGCGGCGCCGCACCAACCGCAGGACCGGCAAGACCACCATCAAGACGATCTACGCGGTCACCAGCCTCACCCCGGACCAGGTCACCGCATGCCAGCTCGCCGAACTGATCCGTGGGCACTGGCAGGTGGAAGCCCTGCACCACGTGCGGGACGTGACCTTCGCCGAAGACGCCTCCAGCGTCCGCACCGGCACCGCACCCCGCGCCATGGCGACCCTCCGCAACCCCGCCATCGGCCTCATCCGCCAGGCCGGATGGACGAACATCGCCGCCGCCACCGACCACTACCGGTCACGAAACGACCACGCACTCCAACTACTCGATCTTGAAATCTGAGAACGCATCAGCCCTGACACGTGGGAGGTGACGAGATCGGCCTGGACGACAAGAAGAACGCCTGCCCGGAACTGGTCGCCCGCAGGGACGCTCTCGGTTTCGCCTACACCGGCGATGTCTTCGTCGACTTCCTCAACACACTGAACCAGCAGGTTCGTTCGCACGGAAAGACGACACAGGTCTGGGAGTGGCGGGACCAGTACGGCCAGAAGTCGTCCATCGAGCCCGACCGGACGATCGTCTTCGACGACTACATTGACAGTGACCCGGCCCCGCTGGTGGCCAAGGGATATACGGTCGTGGCCGCTCCCGAACCCGTCCTTTACGTCAGCGCCGGAATGGGACAGAAGCTCGGGCAGTACGGCTACGTCGACATTCGTGACGTGTACGAACGGTATGCGTTCCCGACGCCGGAGAGCGCAGGAGGGCGCGTTCTCGGCTACAAGGTCGCCCGGAGTGTCGCCTTCCTCGACCACTTCGCCCGCAGGCCATTGCAGGTTGTGGCGGCGGAACGTACCTGGGGTTCGACGCGGGCGTCCTCCATCTGGGCCTTCCTCGGCCGAGTCGATGCTGTGGGCGGCCCGCCGGGAAGTCCTTCCGGGCGTCTTACGGCCGTGCCCAAAGCAGGGATCACCGTCACCGCCGACAGCCAGGAGACCGTCGCGGAGGACGGACGCGTCGACAACCTCATCGATGACAACCCGTACACGGCCTGGCACACCGCCTACTCTCCGGCCGCGGCACCGATGCCGCATCGGGTGACCATGGATCTGGGTGGCTCTCGGCGGCTCGCGGGGTTCCGCTACCTGCCCCGGCAGGACGGGGGGACCAATGGCCGCGTCGGGCAGTGGACCCTCGACATCAGTGACGACGGCGTCGCCTGACACACCGTCACACAGGGAACCTTCTCCGACGACCAGGTCGAGAAGGAGGTGCTGTTCCCTCCGGCCCGGGCGGGACATGTACGCCTCACCGCCACCTCCGCGGCGAACGACGGCCCGTACGCCGGTGCGGCCGAGATCACTCTGCTGCAGGCCCCGAGCACCTGACTGATCGATTCAGGAGGAGTCGGGCCGCGATTCCTGTCCTCACGGGCCTGAATGAGTGTGCGCCGCCCACAGGGTGGGGGTGCCGGGGTAGCGGTCGCGCAGCCGCCGCGTGGCGTAGTGCAGTGCGTGGGCGCTGCGTTCGACCAGCGGCGGGGCCGTGCCCTGGTCGGTGAGACGGCCGTAGAAGTCCGTCGCCATGTCGACGGACGTACGGTCGTCGACGGACCAGAGTGTGCCGACCACGTGCCGGTAGCCCGCGAGCTGGAACGCGGCGGTGATGTGAAGTGCTTCGTCGGCCAGTCTCGGGGTGGTGACGCTGGTTTCGCAGGCCGCCAGATAGGCAAGAGCACCGCTCAGCTGAAGGCTGCTGATATCCGTGACGGTCAAGGGCGCATCGGAGTGGTCGGGCAGGATCAGCAGACTGCGCCCGGGATCGGTCTCGTCGGCCCGTGCGTGGCAGGCGAAGTGGACGATCCGGTGTTCACGCAGGGACTCCAGCACCTTGTCGCGGCTGGGGTCCGTCAGCAGATGAGCGTCCGGGATGAGGGCGCTGATGGCACGCACCTCCCTGCCGACGCCGGGCAGCGGACTGTCAGGAGTGTCGGGCACCGGTACGACCACGGTGGTCGGCACGTCCGAACCGTGGGCGCGTGCGTGTTCCAGAGCGCCGACCGTGGTGGTGTAGGAGGAGACGACCCGGTCCAGGACCGTCCGCGGGGCTGTCGTGCCCCCAGGGGATGCGCCGCGGAGTTCCGCGTGATACCCGGCCGCGTGCAACGGCAGGAAGGCCATGACGCCGATGGGACACCACCAGAGCCTGGGCCAGGGCGTTCCGTCTGCGGGCCCGGCCGTATGGCCCAGCCGGTTCAGAACCGGTTCGGCGGCGACGTCCCACAGCCATGCCAGGACATCGAGAATCTCGCGCTGCGCCGCAATCCGCCGCTGAGGGTCGAGAGCGGGGTCCGCGACACGCTGGTGGGCCGTGCGCAGCCGGTTCGCCTGGTCGTACGCCTTCTCCTGCGTGAGCCCGGGCAGGGGCACGGCTTGGACCGGCTCATCGGTCTCCGAGGTCAGGATGAGGGCGTCGCACCGGGTGGCGCTGGTCGTGACGAAGACGATGGGGCCGTCCTGGGCCTGACGCGCCAGACGCGCGGCGGTCGGCGCGCACAGGAAGTCACCGAACCCCGGCTGCCGGCGGATCCGCGCGAGCAGTTCCTGCCATGCCCGGTGGACTTCGACGCGTTCCTCGGACTGATGTCGCGCGGAGGCGCCGACGGGCTCACCCTCACCGTGCGCTGCATGGGATCGTTCTCCGACCGCACTCGGAGGATCGAGCTTGTGGAAGCGGATCCGTAACCGGTCGAGCCGCTCGGCCAGTTCGGGTACGAGTGCGTGCAGCCGGGTTTGTTCGGAGCTCCGCTGCGCGAGGACGTCGGCGGCGAGAATCCCGCGGGTCTGTTCGAGGAGTTCGACCGCTCGGACGGTCTGTCCTGCGTGCAGAGCGGCGGCTGCCGCTTCACCGGGCAGTTCGTACAGCTGGCTGAGCTGATACTGGCGGTCCGGCCGCACGAGGCTGCGAGGAGCGAACGTCTCCAGAAGTTGGATGGCGTCCTCGATGGCCTGGAGCCCGGACCGGGCCTGATGGGGAATACGTGCGGACACCTTCGCGGAACGCCGGTGGCCCGAGATGCGGAGGAAGGCCGTGGCGGTCTGGCTGCCCCCGGCCTCGCGGTAGCAGTGGAGTGCTTCGTCGAGCAGCTCCGATGAGTCGCTCTGCTCGGCCTTGGCCTCAAGCGCGTGCCCGAGGTTGAAAAGGAACTCAGCGCGCCTCGGGTGATCGTTTTCAGCGAGCCGCACCGCGTCGCGTGCGGCCTGGACGGCTTCGTCCAGGGCTTGCGCGTCGAGAAAGGGCATGGAGGAGAGCAGTTGGGAGATGGCGCCCTCGATAGGGCTCTCGAACTGCGCGATGTCCTGGACGGTGACGGACGACTTCGCATTCTTGACGGCCATGAGCAGGACAGCGACCAGGCCATTGAGATGCCCGGCGGCACTCGGATGGTCCCTGGGCAGGAGGGACAGTGCCTCTCGGGCCAGTTTCACGGCCTCCGCGAGGACCTTCATGCGCTCGGTGCGCTCGTAGTGCATTCTCAGCAGGCTCACCAGGCCGATCAGGCGTCCCGCCCGCGCGGGGTGGCGGCCCGGTGTGGCCTGCACGGCCTTCCGCTGCACGTCGATCGCCTCGTCGAGGAGATCCGGTTCCTCCGTGCGCATCCAGAGGGTTTGCAGCGTGCTTGCCAGGTTGTTGAGGTGGCTGGCCCGTCGCGGATGCCCGTCGGGGACGAGAGCCGTGGCCTCCCGCTCGGCCCGGACGGCCTCCTCCAGGAGAACCATCCGGTTGGTCTGAAGGTAGAGGGAGCGGACCGCGCCGCCGAGATTCGTCAGGAACATGGCTCGGTTGGGGGCGTCCCGTTCCGTCAGCTCCACGGACTGTCTGCTGACCTCCACGGCCTCCTCCAGGAAGGCCACCTGCCCGGTGCGCGCGAACACGCGTTGCAGAGCGGAGCTCAGGTTGTTCAGGTACTGCGGACGCTTGCGCTCGCCGACTGGGGTGAGTGCCACGGCCTCGCGCTCACAGGCAACCGCTGCCCGGAGCAGGTCGGCCCCGTCGGCGTGCGAGGAGCCCGCCTCGCTGATCTCCCCGTGCAGTTGCGCCAGGGCCCCGCCGAGGTTCGTCAGCCGGCCGGCCCGGCGCTGGTGTTCGCGAGGGGTGGCGTCAACAGCAGCGCGGCCGTGCCGCACCGCCTCCTCAAGGTGCCCCGGGTCGCCGGTGAGTTCGAACATTGTGGGCAACAGGGCACAGAGCTGGTCCAGTCGCTCGGTGCGTTCGGCCTCCCCGGGTGGCAGGTCTGCCACCGTCTCCCGAAGGCACTGGATCAGTTCGTCCAGTATGTCCGTCCGGCCGTGGACATCGATGAGGGTCTCGAGGCTGGTGATAAGGAGGTCACGTATCTGGCTACGGCCGGAGTGCCCCCGCGCAGTTTGGCCCGCGGCTTCGCGCAGAGCCTCTGCTGCCGACTCCAGTTCGTCGGCGCGGCCGGAGTGCTCGTACTGCAGGTGGAGGGCCAGCGCCAGGCGGATCAGGTGCATGACCTGGTCGGAGTGCTCCTGTGGAACGGCCGCCACTGCCTCGCGTCCGATCTTCACTGTCTCGTCCAGCAGGCCGGGTTCGCGATCGCGCAGCGAGAGCCGGAGCAGTGTGTCGCCGAGGCTCGACAGCTGCTCGACGTGTGCCGGGTCGTCGTCCGAGGTGCACCGCACGACCTCGCGCCTGGCCTCGGCCGCCTCCTCGAGCAGGCCCGGTCGTTGGGTGCGCTCATGAGCGGCGGTCAGCGCGGTCGTGAGATTCACCAAGTACATGCGGCGGTTGGGGTGGTTCGGCGGCGTGAGGGAGACCGCCTCGCGGATGGCCCGTAACGACTCGTCCAACGTGTCGAGCTGGCCGGTGACCTGGTACTCACGGCCGAGAGCACCGGCGAGGCAGCTGAGCACCTCGGGGCGCTCCGGGGAACTCTGCGGGAGGGTGTCCAGGGCTTCCCGTACGGCATGGACCACGTCGGCGTAGGCCGCGGGTTCGTCCGCACACCCGGCCCGGAGATCGAGGACATGCGCGAGAGCGGCCACACGCCGCGCGTAGCCGTGACCTTCCCCGGCGAGCGACAGGGCCGCCCGCTCGGTGACGATGGCTTCGGCCAGCAACGCTTGGTTCTCTGTGCGGGGGTACAGATCCCGCAGGCAGACTCCCAGGTCGTTCAGGCGCGTGAGGCGGTCGGGATGGCCGAGTGGGGTCCGCACGACTGCCGCGCGGAAATAGGTGGCGGCCGAGCGCAGGTTCTGGAGGTCGGCGGAGCGGCCGAACGCGTCCACCATGGCTTCGGCGTGGCGCTGGAGCACCTCCGGCTTCCCGATGGCCAGCGGTGCCAGGCCCGGGTGGGTACGGAAGGCCTTGCGCAGCGGTTCGGGTACGAGCTCCGGATCGGCCCAGAAGACGGGCAGCATGAACCGCAGGACCGCGTCCATGTCATCCAACCCGGCCCGCTGGTCAAGTAGTTGAGAGCGCATCCAGTGGTAGAAGCCTAGTACGAAGTACGCGTCGGTGTCTGTTTCCGGCTCTATCGCGGCCAGAAGGAGGGAGGCGGTACGTTCGGCTTCGGGCTCCAGGATCCTTGCGGGATCGGAGCCCGCACGGTCCAGGCACCGCCGAAGAGAAGCGAGCCACCACGAGCGTTCCGACACTGCAAACCCCCCACGATCGGCCTCTGTCATCAGAATCGTATCCGCCGATGATGTGACGCGGTGTAAGTTCCGGTCTGTTCGTGAGGTAGGAGGAACGGCCGGAGGGGCGTGGGTGTGGACACGGAGATTCGCAGACGGCTCAACGCGTTGTGCGGTCAGCTCAGCCGTTGGCCTGCCGTCAGGGAGACCCTTCGCGAGGGAGCGGCCGAAGATGCTCTCGACACACTTCTGACACTGCTGAGAGGACGCGAGGAGCCTGACTCCGCCCGGGTCGAGCAGCTGCTCGACACGATCGACCGTGCCGCAGCAGAGCAGGGCCTGCCCGGTCTGACGAGCAGCGTGCGGGGGGCGGGCCCCGGGCAGCCGCCCGCAATACCCAGTCTGCCGCCGGGAGTCGTGAACCCGACACTGGGGTGGACCTGCCCGCTGGTGCGCTGCAACCGTGTGGTGCTCGCGGAAGAGAGCGTGGGTACCCCGGTGTGCGCCGCGGCCGGCCCCGGCGCGAACACCATGGCTCCCTATCCGCGCCGCCCTGCACGGTGAACGCGTTCCTGGGAGGCATGGCGACCAAGCTGGTGGATCGCTGGCTGACCGCGCTGGTCGCTCCCGGGCTGTTGTGGTTGGTGGTCCTGGCCGCGGCGACGCGATTGGAGCAGAGCGCCCCCTTCCGATTCGGGCCTCTCGGCGATTGGCTGGACCGGCTTTCGGGGATACCCGCACTCCACACACCGGCCGTGGTCGTCCTGGTGGCCGTCGCGGCGATGCTGGCCGGCGGCGTGGTCGGTCAGGTCGCGAGTGTCCTGGGCGGTGTGGTCGAGCGCTGTTGGGCGATCCCCGGCGCGCTGCCGCCCGCGACCTGGCTGCTCGCAGCGCGCCGCCGCCGGTGGGACCGGGCCACGCGGAGGCTGCGGGAGGCGATTCTGCGCGCGGCCGAACTCGACGCCCAGCAGACTGACGCCATGGCCCTGCGTCGTCACCGGCAACGCGACCGACTGGGGCCGGGCCGGGCCCTGCGGCCCACCCGGATCGGGGACCGGTACGCACGAACTGCCGAACGCGTCCGGTGCGTCAACGGCCTGGACGACCTCGCTCTCGTCTGGCCCCGCCTGTGGATTGTGCTCCCGGACCCGCTGCGCGCCGAGGTCGCCGCCGCCCGGGACAGCACCAGCGATGCTGCGAGGCTGTCCGGCTGGGGCGTGCTGTACCTCACGATCTCGGCGTGCTGGTGGCCCTGTGCCCTCGTCGGCGCCTGTCTCGTTGTCGTCTCCGTGCTGCGGGCCCGTAGCACCGGGGAGAACCTGGCCGTTCTGATCGAGACGGCAGTCGACCTTCACAGCAAGGATCTGACCGAACGGCTGGGGCTGCCGCCCGCAGAGTCGACAGTCGCCGCAGGACATGCGATCACCGCCCGTCTGGTAGGAGCCCCCGGTTCGCAGGACGGCACAGTGACGGACTGATCGGAGCCTGTCGGCCTGACGAACCGTCCGACGCACTCCGGGGACTGCCTCACGCTCCGGCAGCGCCGAGCGGCGTGAGCGCGTGCAGCCCCGCGGCGTACCCCCGCCGCCTCCGAACCTCATTCCGCCGGGGCGCCGCGGTCCCGGGCCCGGGTTCAGGTGCCGCGACCGCGGCGTCCGGGTCAGTGGATCTGGGTACGGTCCCCGGTCGCGGTGGCGGAGATGCCTGCCCCGTCCGGGGCGGTGGCGGACACGGTGACTTCCGGTGCGAACCCTTCGTCGAGGTCGGCCTGGGTGACGGTCCGCGTGCCGCTCGCGGCGCCCCGGCACACGTATTCGGCACCGGAGGCGAGCGTGGCCCGGGCGCAGGCGGCAAGGTTGTTCAGATTGCCGCTCAGCGTGACGTTGCCGAGCGTGGTGTTGCCGGGGTTGGACACCCGGATCCAGTACGCCATGACATCGCCGAGCGGGCCCGCGGCTCCTGCCGCCTGCATGTTGTCCAGGACCGGCAGAGCGGAGACCAGGGGCTCGGCGGGAGCGCCTTCGGCAGCGATGACGGGCGCGGTGCCGGTGCCGTACGAGTGGGCGTCACGGACGGAGTAGACGCCCTTGATCTGCCGGCACGCGCAGGCCGCACAGCTCGCCGTCGCGGGTGTCGACCGAGGTCGAACTCGCCGTCTGCCAGCTGCGGCAGACCTATCCGAAGTGGGGTGCCCGTCGGATCGCCCATGAACTGGCCGTACGTGGGGTCGCGAACGCACCGGGTCGTTCGACGGTGCACCGCATTCTGGTCCGCAACGGCCTGGTCAACCACCAGGTCCAGGTACACCGCCGCGTCTACAAGCGGTGGCAGCGGGGTGCTCCGATGCAGCTGTGGCAGATGGACCTGATGGGTGGGGTGTTCCTTGCCGACGGGCGGGAGTGCAAGCTCGTCACCGGGATCGACGACTGCTCGCGGTTCATCGTGATCGCCACGGTGCTGGTGCAGCCAACCGGGCGAGCCGTGTGTCAGGCGTTCATCGAGGCGATGCGCCGCTTCGGGGTCCCCTCGGAGATGCTGACGGACAACGGCAAGCAGTTCACCGGCCGCTATTCCAAGCCGTTGCCCACCGAGGTCATGGTCGAGCGGGTATGCCACGAGAACGGCATCAACCAGCGGCTGACCAAGCCCAAGTCACCCACCACAACCGGGAAAATCGAACGGTTTCATAAGACCTTGCGCCGCGAGATGCTCGACCACTCCGGCCCTTTCGCCGACCCGGTCGCGGCCCAGAGCGCGATCGACACATGGGTCTACAGCTACAACCACACTAGGCCGCATCAGTCGCTGGAGATGGCCACTCCGGCTCAGGCCTTCCACCCACACTCACTCCCAGCCGACATGCCGGAGACTGCGGAAGCCGCGGTGGCCGAGACGACGGTGGGGATGGCGGAACCGATGCGGCTGCCAGTGCTCCCGCCGCCGAGTTCGTCCGAGGAGATCCTCCCGCTCCAGGCAGTGGAGTTCGAGGCCGTGGTCAGCCCGGGTCGGCACGTGATGCTGCCGCAGGCACGGAGCCTGTAGTTCAGTCCGACCCTGGTTGGCCGGACCGTCACGGTCTGGGTCAGCCACCGCACCGTGCACGTCGTGCTCGACGGGCAACTGATCAGAACTCGTTCGATGAGTTTCACCGACGCTGACCTGCAAGGACTACTCATGCGGGCGGGCGGCTCGGCGGACCCGAACCCCTGGGCGGCGTCAGCGCGGACAAACCCCTGGAGCCCGCGGCCGTCGTCGAAGTCGACCGCAAGGCGGCCAAGGACGGCGTCGTCTCGCTCGGGCAAACGCCCGTCGCCCTCGGCACTGAACTGATCGGCAAGCACGTCACCCTGCGTTTCGACGGCAGCCTGATGTATGTGATCCATGCCGGGCTCCTGGTCAAAACCCTCACCGCCCCGATCCCACACCAGCGCCGCGCGAAACTCACCGGCGCCCGGACCGCCACCACGCCGCTGCCACCTCCTCCGTCACAGCCACGGCGGGCCGTCCGGCGGGTCGGAGCCGACGGCACCTTCCTCGTCGCCCGGCACAAGCTCCGCCCCGGTGTCGCGCACGCCGGCAAGACCGTTACCGTGGTCATCGAGGAGACCTGCTTCCGCGTTCTCGACGGCGAGGTCGAGATCTCCACCCACCCGCTCAAGGGCGGTCCCGCCACCCGCTACATCGCCGGTCCCCGCTGACCGTCAACCATCAGCTGGGACCGTCAAGCATCATGCGAGACGCCGTCAAGCAAGTCCCGGGACCGAACTGTCAAGCATCTCCCCGGACCTCACATCTGGGGAGAACTACGGCTCTTCGGCACTTTCCGTGAAGCGGATGATCTTGGGTAGCCCTTCCCGGTGGGGGATCACGCTTCTGGTCTGCTGAAAGTTCTCTTCCCGCACCTGACGCAGGTGCTGATCGACAGCGTTGCCCGGATCGGGAAGTCCATACGGATCGCGGCCAGGTGCACCGCGCCGACTGCCCGGTGTTCGGGGTGCGGCACCGTGTCGTCGCGGGTCCACAGCCGCTACGGCCGAAGGCTCGCCGACACGGCAGTCTCCTGGCAGGAGACGGCGATCGACCTCGAGGTCCGGCGCTTCTTCTGCGACAACACTGCCTGCGTCAAGAAGACCTTTGCCGAGCAAGTCGACCAGCTCACCTTCCGCTATGGCCGGCGAACGCTGACGCTCCAACGGGCCTTGCAGCAGGTGGCGTTGGCGCTGGGTGGACAGGCTGGTGAACGCCTTGCCGGGCACTTGGCCGTCCCGGTGAGCGGGCCCACGCTGCTGCGGCTGATCCGCGGCATGGACCTGCCGGAGGTACCCGAGCTGACCGTGCTGGGTGTTGATGAGTTCGCGTTCCGCCGGGGCCGGCGCTTCGGTGCCATCCTTATCGACATGGACAGCCGCCGCCCCGTCGACGTCCTGCCCGATCACACGGCCGACACCTTCGCCGACTGGCTCCGCGAACACCCGCACATCGGCACGGTCTGCCGCGACCGCGGAGGCGCCTTTGCGGAGGGCGCCGAGCGCGGGCAGCCCGGAATCCCGCAGGTCGCGGACCGATGGCATTTGCTCCACAACCTCGCCACCGGCCTGGAGAAGACGGTCACCCGACACCGCTCCTGCCTGAAGGTCCGCGAGATTGAACCGGCTCCTGTCCAGGCCCGGGAGCCCGACGAAGAGTCCGCCTACGAGCGCAAGATCCGGGAACGGCACCGCGACGTCCAGGCCCAGTTCCAGCAGGGCCTCACCATCGCCGCGATCAGCGCGCGGCTCGGCCTCGACCGCAAAACGGTACGGCGATACGCGAGGGCCGCGACCGCCGAGTCGCTGATGCGGGAGCGGCCCAGCCGCACCAGCGCATTGACTCCGCACAAGCCGTATCTCGCGCGCCGCTGGGCCGAGGGGTGCGACAACGCGCAGACTCTTCGTGGCGAGATCGCCGCCCGCGGCTACCGCGGGGGCCGCAAGAGCGTCCGTCGATTCCTCAACACCCTGTCCCGGCACAACGGCCCGCGGGCCGTTCCGCCGCCACCACCCGCGGTCGCCGATGTCGTCCGGTGGATCATCGGGCGGTCGGAGAACCAGAGCGACCAGGCTCGCCAGGACCTCAAGGACGTGTGCGGCCGCTGCCCGGAGATCGCCGAAGCCTGCCGCCTGGCCCGCGGCTTCGCCACCATCCTCCGCCGCCTTGACGGCACCGGCTCGGTGAGTGGCTCGCTCAGGCAGACGAGTCCAAGGTCAAGGAGATCCGCACCTTCGGCAACGGACTTCGCAAGGACCTCTCAGCCGTCATCCGCCGGACTCACACTCCCGCTCAGCTCCGGCGCCGTCGAGGGCAACGTTACGAGGATCAAGCTCCTCAAGCGCCAGCACTACGGCCGAGCCGGATTCGACCTCCTCAAGCGCCGCATTCTCCTCGCCAGTTGATCGGCTTCACGGAAAGTGCCGAAGAGCCAGTTCCACACGACCGTTGACACGGCCGTCCGACGGCATGTGCGTCCTGTACCAGGTGGAGGAAGCTCCCGAGTCGCTGGACAGTTGACCGCTCCGGTGCCCTGTCGGACGGTGTCGGACAGGGCACCGGGAGCTTATGCGGATCCGGTCGTTCCGTCAGGCAGGCTGTTGGTCCCGGCGGACACATGCCACTCGCCCACCATCCTTGAGGACATGATCCTTGGGAAGGATGACCTGACAGAGGATTTTGGGCCGCTGCTTACGGCAGGGTGAGCACGTTCATCGGAGCCATGCTGCTAGCGCCTGCCACGTACCGCCGGGATGCCCAGCCGTTGTTGTGTCTTCGCCGTCGTCGGCCTTGGCGTACTTCAGTGGGGTGGCCGAATCGGGGCTATTCCTCGCGCGCTGCAGGCCGTCGAACTGTAGACAGCGCGGCGTTCCGGACGGGTGCGTTGCCTGCGCGACAAGCCAGGGGGAGAGGCAGAGAGGCGGGGCATGACCGGTGAGGAGCAGCATTCGGCCGGTCACTTGGGGGTGCTCGGTGCGGACGGTGCCGGGGCTTGGTTTTCCGGCTCCGGTGAATGTGAGCACGTCGAGGGTGTAGGTCGAGCCGTCGTAGGTCATGGAGGTGGGCACGGCCAGTGAGGCGCGCCAAGATGACGCGGCGCGGTGGGCGAAGCGGCGGAGCAGGAGGTCCAGGCTGTCTCGGTGAGCGGGAGTGGCCGTAGCCCTGCCGTGGGCGATGTCATTACGGAGTTTGACGAGGTCTTGCACCGGCTGTCGGTCGGCGCGGCCAGGCATGAGCCAAGAGAGAATCTCTGTGAAGGGGGTACAGCACCCTGGGGTTTGAGCGAGGGCGGTGCACAGGGTGAACCATGTGCCCATGCTGGGCTGTGCGAGGCGCTCTGGGCTGATGCCTTGGAGGGGTGCCGGCGCGGGGTTGCTCAGGCCTAGCGCGGCTGCGAAACGGAGTACGGCTTCCAGCGTATGGAGACCTTCGGTGACCTGTTTCTCTGGGTCGGTAGTTCGCGCGTATCGGGCGAAGCGGAACGCGAGGGGGGTGGGCAGCTGCGTGCTTGCGAGTTCCAGCGACGGTTCCAGCCGGTCGCGCAGGATTTGAGTGCACCGGCCGAGGAGTTCCTCGCCGGCGGCGTCCTTGTCGATCCAGTCTGCTGATCCCAGCCGCAGGGCTTCGATGACCTGCTGCTTCGATCCTTCGCCTGAGAGCACCAGGGTGGGGATGCGCCATCCGTCGAGGCTGAGGCGGCGCAGGAGCCACAGGCCACCCCATTCCTCGGGGGGCATCTTCATATCCACGATGATGAGATCGAAGGGGCGGATGGCGATCTCCGCCAGGGCGGTCTGGCCGTCGGGAACGAAGCGTAGTTGTGCTCCCGCTTTGCGCAGCGGGCTGCAAAGAGTTCGGGCGACGTCGGTCTGGTCGTCCGCCACGAGGATGCGTGCCCCGGTCACCTCGTCGGTCACAGGTCCTCCGTTGTTGTGGTAGGGGCGATCGGCAGTGTGATGAGCCAGGCGGTGCCGGTGCCCGAGGGGGCCGGGACGGTCGTGAGTTCTCCGCCGGCGCGGTTCAGAAGTGATTGGACCCCCAGGAGACCGAGGCCGTTGCCACCGGGTTTGGTACTGCGCACGCGTTCGCCTGCTACCAGGGCCGCGACGACTTCGGGCGGCAGGCCCGGGCCGTCGTCCGTGATCTCGACGACGGCTTCGTCGTCGTCGGCGGTCCATTCCAGGGTGATCGATCCGCCGCCAGGGAGCGCCTCGATCGCGTTGCCGACGAGGTTGTCCAGGACGGCAGTGAGGCCACCTTCGTCCAGGGCGACCCGGACGCTGCGGGGCGCGTCGGGTATGGACAGGGAGATCGAGCCGGGGAGTCGGGTGAGTACACCGGAAGCGTAGTGGCGCAGGAAGGATCCGATGTCCACGCTCTCCGTGCCGGTAGGTCCCAGCAGAGAGGTGGTGGAGCGGAGACGGGCGGCCAGGGCATGGGCCTGGTCCAAGTGGCGGCTGGCGGCAAGCTGCTGCTGGAGGCGTGCGGTTCGGGTTTCGGCAGGGGAGGAGTCGGCCAGCCGGGCAGCAACGAGCTGGTTCTTGAGATCGTGCAACAGGTCGGCCACCGCGGCCTGGTAGGGCCGGGCCGCAGGCTGCAATGCCGCTCGCGCCGCACGAGTGATGGGTCCTGCCGAGGTGGGGTCCGCTGTGGTGAGGATGGTGGCATCGATGCCGCGCTCGTTCAGTGTCAGCATGGCCGTCCTGCTCACGCTCGACCACAGGGTGCACATCCGCTTGCCGGCGGCCGGGTCGAGCGGAGCGCCCGCCAGGAAGCGCAGGCGCAACGGGCTTGAGCTGAGAACCTCGACCGATGCTGAGGTGCCGGAGGCGAGGACAGCAGAGGCTCCAGCATCCAGGATGGCCCGTTCCCTACCGGACAACCGCATGCCGGGCAGGAGGCGCGGAACGAGGAGTCCGCCGCGATGCAGAAGACCCCAGTCGTCGGCGAGCTCACGCAGGTCGACGCCGAGGTCGTCGCTCCCCAGGCATCGGCAGAGGTCCGCCAGTTGCACGAGGCGCTGGAGCTGGTCGGCGGTCAGCGCATCCGGTGTATGCAGCCCTTCCAAGATGTCCAGGACGGCAGCCAGTTCCGGCTCAATGGCCACCTGCGAGCCGGCGGCGAGCTCGCTCGCCGCGCGGAAGGCCTGCTCGATGTGGCTGATACTGGGCCGGAAGTCCACAGTGCCGCTGATGAGTTCATCGGCCTCCTGAGCCCATGACAGGAGGTCTGCGGGGGAAGCAGCCCAGTGCAGGCCGAACAACCGTGCGTCCACCCAGCGCCGCACCGGTACGCGGTGTACGGCCAGCACCGCGGCCTGATGCGACAAGAGGAACCGGCCTACCGACCGGGCGGTGGGGCCTTCGCTCCGGAGATCCTCGCTGGGGCGGCAGGCTGCGAGCTTGTCGAGAACGGTCAGCACCGCCTGGGAAGCCTGGTGCTTGGCCTTTGGTCTGGCGCCGATCCACGCGCCCTCGATCTGCGTTTCGGTACCCAGTTCCGTGCTGCTCAAGGTGACGGTAGCGTGCTGCTCCGTTGCATGGTCGGGGCCCGACATGCGATAGGAGAAACCGATCTGCAGTTTCATGGCGGAGGCCGCCTGTTGCAGCAGTGTGGTCGGGTCCTGCTTCCGTGGAATTTCCGGGGCCACCATCCGCCACACGGGCTCCCACTGGCGCGGCCACGTGGGATGCAGGGAATCCGGGAACCCTCTGGCCACGAAGACGGCACCGATCACGGCCTGGAAGGCGTTGGCCCCCATCTCGGCCGGAATACCCAGCGAGGCCTGGCCCGCGCCCAACAGCAGACCCGACTCCAGGCCGACATGCCGGAACGCGCCATCGTGGACCTCGTTCGGCAAGGTCAGTAAGGACAGTTCCTCGGGAGGGTCGGGCAGCACGCGGCGTACGCTGTCGAGGGCATGTTCGTAGTTCAGCACCTGAGAACCGACGAATCCCAGGACCTGGTTGTCCTGCTGGCGGCAGGCAGCCAGCACCTCCCGGTGCTCGTACGCCCACGAGGAATGGATCAGAGCCTGGGACAGCAGCGGGCGAGCCTCTGCAGTCAGCGAGAACAGATCCTGCAGATGCCGAACCACCCTTGCGTGAGACTGCTGTAGTGGGATCTGTGCAGGCACGAGTCGTGGGGCAGCGACGTTGCGGGTGCCGAGGGCCTCCGGCACATACCGTCGGAGGAAGTCCAGCGCGGCCTGCTGTGACGCGCGCTTCTTGCTGGGTCCCACACCGGTGCCGCGGCGCCCACGGCTGTCAGTGACGACAGCGCGGAATGTCAACGCGTGTTCAGGACCTTCGCGTTGGTACTTGTAGACGGCCGAGCCGTTGGTGCGGCTTCCCTGGAGTCTTTCCTGGAGTTCCGTCTTGGGATCCGCAATGCTCCCGCCCTCATCAGCGGCAGCGATCAAGCGGCCCACTAACGCTGCGGCGGCAGTTTCCTCGCCGGCGAGGCAAAGCACCCCGACAACCTGGTAGCACAGTTCAGCGGCCGACCGGGCCGGAAGCGGGCCACCTGTGAGGCTGCCTCCGACCGCACACGACTGGTTGATCCACTCCTGACGCGTCGACCAGGACTGCACGACCGGCGGAACCAGACCGACCCCCTTGCTCAACGAACCCGCCGTCTGCACCCCACCGCGCCGGAAGATCTCGACCGTCGCCTGCTTCCTCAGATACTCCATGCCGAGCCGCTGGAGGACATTCAGGAGACTGCGGGTGACCCCGGGAAACAGGTCGCGGTGTTCATGGAGGTACGAACTGTGGGTAAGCGCCACTCGCAGCGCTCTGCGGAGTTCGGGCGCGGGCTCCGGCAACCCCAACCCGCGCAGCGCATCAACCGCAACGTCGATTTCGTTTGATCCGACCGTCTTGGGGCGTGACAACACTCCTAAGCTCCGCTGGTCTGTTGGCTGAACCGAGCCGTCCGCATCCGTCCCCACGCGATGAAGCCCCCTCTCCCCACATCGTCACGTCGCCACAAGGGACTGTAGCCGCACTGGCCCGGCCACCCCCCGGTCCCCTCGCAGTGGAAGCACCGGCTGCCGCCTGGTGCGCTGCAGACGCCGATGGTTCCAGCGGCATTCTGGAAGAGCCGAGTGAGGCCGGTGGTGTGCGCCGCGTAGATCAGGAACTCCTGCCCTCTGCGCATGACTTCTGCGCGGCACCAGGGCCGGTGAAGTGGGGATGGGAGGGGGAAGCTGCCGGGGCCGCTTCCCTGCGCAGATTGGCGCCCGCCCGCACTGCTGCTGATGGGCATCGCCCGCCACCATGGCCACCACGGCTGCCCCGCCATCCTGGCCCAGCTCCAGACCACTGCGCACGCGACGAGGTGCAGCCTGCTGGTCGCCGCAGCTGGCCAGGACCCCGACGACCACGCCGCCGAGCACCACGGCGCTCAAAGAGAGTCAACAGCAGGCCCAGCAGAGAATGACCTGGCCGTCTACAAGAATTCTCAACGCAACTGCGGGATTATCCCCCAGCATGCGGCACTGCGCGTAGCGGCGAAAGCGGGTGTAGACCGTCTGCCACGGCCCGTAGCGTTCCGGCAGGTCACGCCAGGAGACCCACCCGGGAAGGTACGCCCTTCGCGTCCACCCCGGGTCCGATCCACAGACATCCGAGCTTGGTAGGAAGTCAAGCTGTCGCTGGTGCGAGGGCTGGGAA
>NZ_NNBL01000050.1 GCF_002803065.1 Streptomyces sp. CB01635 | reverse complement strand
CTCGCCCTGGACCTGCTGCTGACCTGGATCCGGATACCGTTCCCGCTGCTGCGCCAGACGGCGTGGCTGCTGACCGCCGCGACGATCGCGTTCAACGGCGCGGCCGCGTGGCCGGACCCGCTCGGCGTCGGCATGCACGCCGTCATCCCGATCCTGTTCGTCGTCTCGGTCGAGGCGGCGCGGCACGCGGTGGGCCGGATCGCCGACATCACGGCCGACAAGCACATGGAGGGCGTGCGCCTCACGCGCTGGCTGCTCTCCCCGCTGCCCACGTTCCTGCTGTGGCGCCGCATGAAGCTGTGGGAGCTGCGCAGTTACGAGGCCGTCATCAAGCTGGAGCAGGAGCGGCTCGTCTACCAGGCGCGGCTGCGGTCCCGCGTCGGCCGCGCCTGGCGCCGCAAGGCTCCCGTCGAGTCCCTGATGCCGCTGCGCCTGGCGCGCTACGGCGTCCCGCTCGCGGAGACCGCCCCCTCGGGCCTGGCCGCCGCCGGCATCGAGCCGGCGCTGCTGCCTCCGGCCCCGGCACCGGCCGCCCCCACTCCCGTTCCCGAGCTGGAGCGCCCCGCTCCGGCGGCCACCGGTCCGCAGCCGGCTCCGGTGGAGCCCGGGACGCCGGCCGAGGCCGCGGCCGCCGCTGCCGCTGCCGCCGGTGAGGAGTCGAGCCCGTGGTTCGCGCCCCCGCCGCAGACGATGTCGTACGACGGTGGCTACGACCCGACATACGACCCCGAGCAGCAGTACGAGCAGTGGTACGAGGAGCAGCCTCCGGCCGAGGCCTTCATCCCTGCGCAGTCGGTCCAGGAGCCGGAGTTTCCCGTTCCGTCCGGGCCCAACCGCACACGCCAGCTCGGTGAGGGGATCACGGAGACCGGCGACGCGGCGCCGAGCGACGAGGACCTCTACCAGGTGTTCCGGAAGTCGATAGACGGCGAAGGCGGCCCCACACCCGGCACGTTCCACGCGAACGTCGAGGCGACGTACGGGCTGAATCTGGAGCCGCGTGAACTGCAGCGCTACATGGAGGCGTTCATGCAGCGCCTGAACAGCGAGTTCATCGAGGACCACATCGCCTGACCCGCCGTATACGCGAAAGGGCCGCACCGGAGCATCCGGTGCGGCCCTTTCCCCATTTACGCGCCGAATTTACGCGCCGAGCAGCTTGCGCACCCGGTCCGCGCCCACGGCGAGCAGCAGCGTGGGCAGCCGCGGCCCGGTGTCACGGCCGACGAGCAGGTCGTACAGGAGCGCGAAGAACGACCGCTGGGCCGACTTGATCTCCGGCGGCAGCTCCTTCGGCGTCGCGTCCGGCGAGAAACCCGCCCGGACCTTCGGCACGCCGTAGACGAGGTGCGTCAGGCCGTCGAGGGACCAGTGCGAGTCCAGGCCGTCGAGGAGGAGCCGCAGCGACTCGCGGGCCTCGTCGTCGAGCGCGGCCAGCGCCTGCGTGTCCGGCTCTTCGCGCACCAGGGTGCGTGACTCGGCGGGCACGTACTTGCTGATCCACGTCTCGGCCCGGTCCAGCCTCGGCCGTACCTCGTCGAGCGCGGTGACCGGGTTCTCCGGGTCGAGCTCACTGAGGATGCGCAGCGTCTGGTCCTCGGCGCCGGCGGTGATGTCGGCGACGGAGGCCAGGGTGCGGTACGGCAACGGCCGCGGGGTGCGCGGCAGTTCACCGGCCGCCGTGCCCACGGCGCGCGTGTACGCGGCGGCGTCCGCCGGCAGGACGGGGCCGTCGGCGACCTTGGAGGCGAGCTTGTCCCACTCGTCGTAGAGCCGCTGGATCTCCTGGTCGAAGGCGATCTTGAACGACTGGTTGGGCCGGCGGCGGGCGTACAGCCAGCGCAGGAGCTGCGGCTCCATGATCTGGAGCGCGTCGGCCGGGGTCGGGACCCCGCCCTTGCTGGACGACATCTTCGCCATGCCGCTGATGCCGACGAACGCGTACATCGGGCCGATCGGCTGCTTGCCGCCGAAGATCCCGACGATCTGCCCGCCGACCTGGAACGACGAGCCCGGGGACGAGTGGTCGACACCGGACGGCTCGAAGATCACGCCCTCGAACGCCCAGCGCATCGGCCAGTCGACCTTCCAGACCAGCTTGCCGCGGTTGAACTCGCTCAGCCGGACCGTCTCGCTGTGGCCGTCGAGCGTGCAGGTGTAGGACAGCTCCGTCGTCTCGTCGTCGTACGACGTGACGGTGGTCAGGTCCTTGCCGCACTCGCCGCAGAACGGCTTGTACGGGTAGTAGCCGCCCGCGCCGCCGCTGCCGTCGTCCTCGTTCGCCGCGCCGGAGCCCTCGGCGGCCTCCAGCTCGGCCTCGTCGACCGGCTTCTGCTGCTTCTGCTGCTTCGGCGGGACCTTCTTGGTCCGGTACTGGTCGAGGATCGCGTCGATGTCGCCTCGGTGCTTCATCGCGTGCAGGATCTGCTCGCGGTAGACACCCGACGTGTACTGCTCGGTCTGGCTGATGCCGTCGAACTCGACGCCCAGGTCGGCGAGCGCCCCGGTCATCGCGGCCTTGAAGTGCTCCGCCCAGTTCGGGAACGCCGATCCGGCGGGCGCCGGGACCGACGTGAGCGGCTTGCCGATGTGATCGGCCCAGGACTCGTCGACGCCGGGGACACCGGCCGGCACCTTGCGGTACCGGTCGAAGTCGTCCCAGGAGATCAGATGCCGGACCTCGTACCCACGGCGGCGGACCTCGTCGGCGACCAGGTGCGGGGTCATGACCTCGCGCAGGTTCCCCAGGTGGATGGGGCCGGACGGGGAGAGTCCGGACGCGACGACGACCGGTTTGCCCGGGGCACGACGCTCCGACTCGGCAATGACCTCGTCCGCGTAACGGGAGACCCAGTCGGTGGTCTCTGTGCTCTGAGCCACGATCGGCACGTCCTTCTTCCTCATACGTGGTGTGCGTCAGGGACGCCTGACCGTTCCATTCTCCCAGCTGCGCCCCCATCCGCGAAAACCGCTTTTCACCGCGCCCCACCCGCCCCCGCCACCACCCGCCGCGCCCGCCCGCACTTCGTTGCCACAGCCACGAAACCGAGTCCTGTAACCGTCCTGTCGTAGGGGCCAGTCGGGAGCGCGGCAAGGTGTGAGCGACCGAGTGCACGAGCTCGGCCGCCCACGACCGAGAAGGTGAACGCGTGGGATACTGGGGCCTCTGTATCTGCAGAAATCCCGGAACCCGAGCAGAACGGCACCTCACCCATGGCCTCGGTCACGTCCCTCACCGCTTCCGTCCACCAGCGTCTCGCGGACGCCCTCTCGGCTGCCCTGCCGGAGGCCGGCGCCGCCGACCCGCTGCTGCGACGAAGTGACCGGGCCGACTTCCAGGCCAACGGGATCCTGGCCCTCGCGAAGAAGGCGAAGGCGAACCCGCGCGAGCTCGCCGCGACCGTCCTGGACGCCCTCCCGGCCAACGACGTGATCAAGGACGTCGAGGTCTCGGGCCCCGGCTTCCTGAACATCACGATCGCCGACAAGGCCATCATCGAGACCCTGGCCGCCCGCGCCGCCGACGACCGCCTCGGCGTGCCGCTCCAGCAGGACGCGGGCACGACGGTCGTCGACTACGCCCAGCCGAACGTGGCGAAGGAGATGCACGTCGGCCACCTGCGCTCCGCCGTGATCGGCGCCGCGATGGTCGAGATCCTGGAGTTCACCGGCGAGAAGGTCGTCCGGCGCCACCACATCGGCGACTGGGGCACCCAGTTCGGCATGCTCATCCAGTACCTCCTCGAGCACCCGCACGAGCTGGACCACGAGGGCGGCAAGGAGGACGGCGAGGCGGCCATGTCGTCGCTGAACCGGCTCTACAAGGCCTCGCGCGCGCTCTTCGACTCCGACGAGGAGTTCAAGGCCCGCTCGCGGGACCGCGTCGTGGCCCTCCAGGCCGGGGACGCGGAGACCCTCGCCCTGTGGCAGCGGTTCGTCGACGAGTCGAAGATCTACTTCTACTCGGTCTTCAACAAGCTCGACATGCAGATCGACGACCCGGACGTGGTCGGCGAGTCCGGCTACAACGACATGCTCGAGGAGACCTGCCGGATCCTGGAGGAGTCGGGCGTCGCGGTCCGCTCCGAGGGTGCGCTGTGCGTCTTCTTCGACGACGTCCTGGGCCCCGACGGCAACAAGGTCCCCCTGATCGTCAAGAAGTCGAACGGCGGCTACGGCTACGCCGCCACCGACCTCTCCGCGATCCGGGACCGCGTCCAGAACCTCAAGGCGTCGACGCTCCTGTACGTCGTGGACGCCCGGCAGTCGCTGCACTTCAAGATGGTCTTCGAGACGGCCCGCCGCGCCGGCTGGCTGAACGAGGACGTGAAGGCGCACCAGCTGGCCTTCGGCACCGTCCTCGGCAAGGACGGCAAGCCGTTCAAGACCCGTGAGGGCGAGACGGTGCGCCTGGTGGACCTCCTCGACGAGGCGATCGACCGGGCCACGGCCGTCGTGCGCGAGAAGGCGGAGAAGGTGGGCCTGGCCGAGGAGGAGATCGTCGAGAACGGCACGTACGTCGGCATCGGCGCGGTCAAGTACGCCGACCTGTCGACCTCCGCCGTGCGCGACTACAAGTTCGACCTGGACCAGATGGTGTCGCTGAACGGCGACACGAGCGTGTACCTCCAGTACGCGTACGCCCGTATCCGGTCGATCTTCGGCAAGGCGGGCGACCGCAGGCCCGTCGCGCACCCGGAGCTCGAACTGGCCCCGGCGGAGCGGGCGCTCGGCCTGCACCTGGACCAGTTCGGCGAGATGCTGGCCGAGGTCGCGTCGTCGTACGAGCCGCACAAGCTGGCCGCGTACCTGTACCAGCTGGCGTCCCTGTACACGACGTTCTACGACCAGTGCCCGGTCGTGAAGCCCGCGCCCGCGCCGGAGGTCGCCGAGAACCGGCTGTTCCTGTGCGACCTGACGGCCCGCACGCTGCACCAGGGCATGGCGCTCCTGGGCATCAGGACGCCCGAGCGCCTCTGACCCGGCCTCGGCCTTCCGATAACCGGTGGCCCGATACGACGACTGAGTCCGATACGACGGCTGTGCCCCGCCGGAACTCTCCGGCGGGGCACAGCCGTTCGGGCGCGGCGGCTATCCGTCGACGCGCTCGCCCCAGCTGCCCGCCCCGATCGGGTAGTCGTAGCCGGGACGGCCGACGTCGGCGCTGGTGCGGAAGGCCCGCCCCTGGTTGTCGATCTTCAGGACACCGTGGCGGGAGCCGCTCGACCACTTCAGCTCCAGGACCCAACTGACGTCGTGGGCCTTGGCGTTCGCCTTGATGTAGAAGACCTCGGGGTCGCTCTCACTGACCTTGTACGGGAAGTCGCGCTGCCCGTTCCTCGGCGCCGAGACCGGGCGGGGCACGTCGAGATCCACGCCGAACGACTTCGTTTCCACGTTGCCCCCGCAGCCCACGCCCATCGAGTAGTCGTTCCACGCGAGCGGCGCACCGGACTTCATGACGCGGACGTCCAGGTCCTCAAGAACCACGGTGTCACTGCCGGTCCCCTGAACGGTGAGCTTGATGAGCTGCTCCCCCGACGCGACCGCACCGAGCACGCCGACCCAGTTCGGGGCGTCCTGTTCGAGGGGCGGCGGGGGCACCTTGACCGGCGGCCGGTCGATCAGGAAGTGCTGGCTGCACGGACTCTCGTAGACGTACGGCGTGGTGGCGACGGTCAGCGGGGTACCGGTGCCTTCACCTGCCGCCGGGGCGGACGGGGTGCCGAGCGCGTCACCGGCCGGGTTGTCACTGCGGGACGGGCTCGCGGAAGGCTTGCGCTCGTGGCCCGCCGACGGGGACGCCTTGCCCGACGGGTCCGCGGAGCGCGCTCCCGGCGTGGCGGACGAGGTGGCCCCGGCGTGGTCCTTCCGGTCTCCGCCGCCGTCACCACCACCGTCTCCGGCGAGGTGCACGGCGAACGCGCCGGCTCCCCCGGCCACGACGACGGCAAGAGCGGCGGCGAGCACGACCACGCGCCGGGAGCGGCGCCTCTCGGGGGCGGGTACGGGCTCCGCATCGGGCACGGGCGCCACTGGTTCCACCGCCACGGCCACCGGATCCACCGCTACGGCAGCCGGCTCCTCCGATGCCGCCGCCGGCTTCGTCCTGCGCGCCGCGTCCGCGAGGACCCACAGCCGGTGCAGCTCGACGAGCTCCTCGGGACCGGCCTTGCACAGCCGCGCCAGCCGCTCGACCGGCGCGTAGTCGACCGGCACCGCGTCCCCGTTGCAGTACCGGTGCAGCGTCGACGTACTCATGTGCAGCCGCTTCGCGAGTACGCCATAACTCAGCCCCGAGCGCTCCTTCAGCCCTCGCAGCAGCGCCGCGAACTCGGCCGTCGCGTCAACATCCGCCACCGTTCCCCACCCCCCTCATCCCAGTCCGGCGTTCCAGGGCACGGTCGTTTCCCCAGGTCAGAGCCGGTACGAACGTTCCAGCGTCCCAAGTGGTCCTGCGGTGCTGGCGATTGGGACGGATCACCGCACAAGCTCTGGTCATCCAAGCACGCCGCTTCCGAAGGGGATCACCAGTGTCCATCGCCGCACCCACCCGCTCCCGTGTCCGCCTCCTCACGGCCGCCGCCACGGTCGCCCTGGCCGCACTCTCCCTGACCGCCTGCAACAACGGGGACGGGGTCCGCGACGAGGGCGCCTCGCAGCACCCCTCGAACTCGGTGCCGGCCGACGGCGACAACGGCAAGGACGCGAACGCCGGATCGACGACGGGCTCCGGCACAGGCACCGGCACGAGCTCCGGCACCGGAAGTACCGCCACCACCAAGCCGAAGCCCCAGCCCGCCTCCACCGGCAAGAACAACCCCACCGCCTCCACCGCCCGCGTCACGTGCAACGGCTCCACGGTCAAGGTCGCCGCCCAGTCCGTCTCGCGCCCCATCAACCACATGCTCCTGACGGTGACCAACACCGGCTCGAAGCGGTGCGACCTGTACGGCTACCCGGCCGTCCGCTTCGGCGAGGCCCAGGCGGTCCCGCCGGTGATCGACGACTCGCAGCCGCAGGCGGTGGTGTCCCTGTCGCCGGGCCGGTCCGCCTATGCGGGCGTCGCACTCTCCGGCGGCGACGACGGCGGCGGTTCCAACGGGCGTACGGAGAACACACTTGAGGTGTTCTTCCAGGGCCGCAACACGAACGACGGCGGCCCCGGCGCCAAGGCCGCGCTGCCCGCGAAGGGCGTCTACATCGACGACTCGCTCAAGGTCACCTACTGGCAGCAGTCGATGAGCGACGCCCTGAGCTGGTAAGCGGGAGAACGAAAAAAGCTGCCCCGCCGGTCAAGTACCGGCGGGGCAGCGGGAGTTCAGGCGTCGCGCGCGGTCACAGGCCGCGTGCGACCTCCGTCGCCCAGTACGTGAGGATCATATTCGCGCCGGCCCGCTTGATGCCGAGGAGCGTCTCCAGGATGGCCCGGTCACGCTCGATCCAGCCGCGCTGAGCGGCGGCCTCGATCAT
Organism: Streptomyces sp. CB01635; assembly: GCF_002803065.1. Classification (GTDB taxonomy): domain Bacteria; phylum Actinomycetota; class Actinomycetes; order Streptomycetales; family Streptomycetaceae; genus Streptomyces. The sequence goes on along the minus strand of NZ_NNBL01000050.1, from coordinate 18,112 downwards.
CGCGTACTCGCCGCTGATCTGGTACGCGGCCACCGGCACGTCCACCGACTCGGCGACCTTGGCGAGGATGTCGAGGTAGGGTCCGGCCGGCTTGACCATCACCATGTCGGCGCCCTCCTCGAGGTCGAGCGCCAGCTCCCGCAGGGACTCCCGCACGTTGGCCGGGTCCTGCTGGTACGTCTTGCGGTCGCCGGTCAGCGACGAACCGACGGCCTCGCGGAACGGCCCGTAGAACGCCGACGAATACTTCGCGGTGTAGGCGAGGATCGAGACGTCCTCCTTGCCGATGGTGTCGAGCGCGTCGCGGACGACCCCGACCTGCCCGTCCATCATGCCGCTGGGGCCCACGACATGGGCGCCCGCGTCGGCCTGGACCTGCGCCATCTCCGCGTACCGCTCCAGCGTCGCGTCGTTGTCGACGCGCCCCTCGGCGTCCAGGACACCGCAGTGCCCGTGGTCCGTGAACTCGTCGAGGCACAGGTCGGACATGACGATGAGGTCGTCGCCGACCTCGGCGCGCACGTCGCGCAGCGCCACCTGGAGGATGCCGTCGGGGTCCGTACCGGCCGTCCCGAGGGCGTCCTTCTTCGCGTCGTCCGGTACGCCGAAGAGCATGATCCCGGAGACCCCGGCCTCCAGCGCCTCGACGGCCGCCTTCTTCAGGGTGTCCCTGGTGTGCTGCACGACACCGGGCATGGACCCGATGGCGACCGGCTCGCTGATGCCCTCCCGCACGAACGCGGGAAGGATCAGGTCGGCCGGGTGCAGCCGCGTCTCCGCGACCATGCGCCGCATGGCGGGGGTGGTGCGCAGCCGCCGCGGCCGCGCACCCGGGAAGGATCCGTACTCAGTCACACCAACACTCCACGTCGATCTGTACGCCGGGCTGCGCCCACGGCCGCTCGGCCCTACGGTGCCGCCCGACGTCTCCGGGCCCCGGGCCGCCGCTCGCTCGGCCGGGACACAGGATCCCCCGCCTCGAGCGCGGCGGTACGCCGCCGCGCACCGAAGTCGGCCAGCGCCTGCGCCAGCCGGTGCACCGACGGCTCCGGGGACATCACGTCCACGCGCAGCCCGTGCTCCTCGGCGGTCTTGGCCGTCGCGGGGCCGATGCACGCGATCACCGTCACGTTGTGCGGCTTCCCGGCGATACCCACCAGGTTCCGCACGGTCGACGACGACGTGAACAGCACGGCGTCGAACCCGCCGCCCTTGATCGCCTCGCGCGTCTCCGCCGGCGGCGGCGACGCACGCACCGTCCGGTAGGCGGTCACGTCGTCGACCTCCCACCCGAGTTCGATGAGCCCGGCGACGAGCGTCTCGGTGGCGATGTCTGCGCGCGGCAGGAAGACACGGTCGATCGGGTCGAAGACCGGGTCGTACGGCGGCCAGTCCTCGAGGAGACCGGCGGCGGACTGCTCACCGCTCGGCACGAGGTCGGGCTTCACACCGAACGCGACGAGCGCGGCGGCGGTCTGCTCGCCCACCGCGGCGACCTTGATCCCGGCGAAGGCACGGGCGTCGAGCCCGTACTCCTCGAACTTCTCGCGCACGGCCTTGACCGCGTTCACCGAGGTGAAGGCGATCCACTCGTAGCGTCCGGTGACGAGGCCCTTGACCGCGCGCTCCATCTGCTGGGGCGTGCGCGGCGGTTCGACCGCGATCGTCGGCACCTCGTGCGGCACGGCGCCGTACGAGCTGAGCTGGTCGGAGAGCGACGCCGCCTGCTCCTTGGTCCGCGGTACGAGCACCTTCCAGCCGAACAGCGGCTTGGACTCGAACCACGAGAGCTGGTCGCGCTGGGCGGCCGCGGAACGCTCGCCGACCACGGCTATGACGGGGCGACCGCCCTCCGGGGAGGGCAGCACCTTCGCCTGCTTGAAGGTCTGGGCGATCGTGCCGAGCGTCGCGGACCAGGTCCGCTGGCGCGTCGTCGTACCGGCGACCGTGACGGTCAGCGGGGTGTCCGGCTTGCGGCCCGCCGCGACCAGCTCGCCGGCGGCCGCTGCCACCGCGTCGAGCGTCGTCGAGACGACGACCGTGCCGTCGGACGCGCCGACCTCGGTCCAGCAGCGCTCGGAGGCGGTGCGGGCGTCGACGAACCGCACGTCCGCGCCCTGCGCGTCCCGCAGCGGAACACCGGCGTACGCGGGCACACCGACAGCCGCCGCGATGCCGGGCACGACCTCGAAGGAGACCCCGTCGGCCGCGCAGGCCAGCATCTCCCCGGCCGCGTAGGTGTCGAGTCCGGGGTCGCCGCTGACGGCACGTACGACCCGCTTGCCGCCCCGCGCGGCCTCCATGACAAGATTGGCGCAGTCCCTCAACGCGGGGACCACGGCGGCAGTTGACGCATCGTCAGCAGCCGCCTGCCCGGGTGCGCCCGGGATCTCCGCGCCGAGGACGGTCACGCCCGCCTTCGCGTGCGTGCGGACGACGTCGAGCACTTCGGGCTCGGCGATCAGCACATCCGCTCGGGCGAGCGCCTCCACGGCGCGCAGCGTCAGTAGTCCTGGATCTCCGGGACCGGCACCGAGGAAGGTGACGTGCCCGGTTGCCCAGGTGGCCGAAGGGTCAGAGGTGGTGGGGCTCAAAGTGCTCGCTCCCCCATCAGACCGGCCGCGCCCTTGGCGAGCATCTCGGCAGCGAGTTCGCGACCGAGCGCCAGCGCCTGGTCTTCCGTCTCGGGCACGGGACCGGTGGTGGACAGCTGCACCAGCGCGGAGCCGTCGGTCGTACCGACGACACCCCGCAGGCGCATTTCGTTGGCAATCTGCCCGTCGGCCAGCAGGTCGGCCAGGGCACCCACAGGTGCACTGCAGCCGGCCTCCAGGGCGGCGAGCAGGGATCGCTCGGCGGTCACGGCGACTCGCGTGAACGAGTCGTCGAGCTCTCCGAGCATGGCGGCGAGGTCCGCGTTCGACGCGGAGCACTCGACCGCCAGTGCCCCCTGGCCGGGGGCGGGAAGAACAGTGTCGACCGCGAGGAAGTCCGTCACTTCCCCGATGCGGCCGATCCGGTTCAGTCCGGCGGCGGCGAGCACGACGGCGTCGAGCTCCCCGTTGTGCACGTAACCGACGCGGGTGTCGATGTTCCCGCGGATCGGCACGGTCTCTATGTGCATGCCGTGGCTGCGCGCGTACGCGTTCAGCTGCGACATGCGGCGCGGCGCACCGGTACCGATGCGCGCTCCGTCGGGGAGCTGCGCGAAGGTCAGCCCGTCGCGGGCGACGAGTACGTCGCGCGGGTCCTCGCGCAGCGGCACGGCCGCCAGCGTGAGGTCCGGGTGGGGCGTGGTCGGCAGGTCCTTGAGGGAGTGCACGGCGAAGTCGACGTCACCGCGCAGCAGCGCCTCGCGCAGCGCCACGACGAACACGCCGGTACCGCCGATCTGCGCCAGCTGCTCGCGGGACGTGTCCCCGTACGTGGTGATCTCGACCAGCTCGACGGGCCGTCCCGTCACCTGCCGTACGGCCTCAGCCACGCGCCCCGACTGGGCCATGGCGAGCTTGCTGCGCCTGGTCCCGAGCCTGAGTGCCCTGTCCGTCATGATGCCCGGCCTCGATTCTTGGCTACCGGCTCGTTCAGCTCGTTCAGATCGGCCCGCGAGACGGCGGCCACCGCCTCCGGGTCGAGGTCGAAAAGGGTCCGCAGCGCGTCCGCGTACCCGGCACCGCCGGGCTCGGCGGCCAGCTGCTTGACCCGTACGGTCGGTGCGTGCAGGAGCTTGTCCACCACGCGCCGCACGGTCTGGGTGATCTCCGCGCGCTGCTTCTCGTCGAGCTCCGGCAGGCGCCCGTCGAGCCGCGCGATCTCGCCGGTGACCACGTCGGCGGCCATCGCGCGCAGGGCGACGACGGTCGGCGTGATGGTCGCGGCGCGCTGAGCGGCGCCGAACGCGGCGACCTCGTCGGAGACGATGCCCCGCACCTGGTCCACGTCGGCGGCCATCGGCGCGTCGGCCGAGGCCTCGGCGAGGGACTCGATGTCGACGAAGCGCACGCCGCCGATGCGGTGCGCGGCGCCGTCGATGTCACGCGGCATCGCGAGGTCGAGCAGCGCGAGGCCGCCCGTACGTCCCTCGGTGGCGCGCAGGATCTCGGCCTCGCTCAGCACCAGTCCGGTCGCTCCGGTGCAGGAGACGACGACATCGGCACGTGTCAGTTCGTCGCCGACGGCGTCCATGGGAACCGCGCGCGCGGCCACTCCGGTGCCGCCGGGCTCGCTCAGGATCTGCGCGAGCCGCTCGGCGCGCTCCAGCGTGCGGTTGGCGACGACGATCTCGGCGACACCGGCGCGCGCGAGCGTCGCCGCGGCCAGCGAGGACATCGAGCCCGCGCCGATCACCAGCGCACGCTTGTCCTTGGCCCATACATCTACAGGGCGCCCGACGGCCAGCTGCTCCAGACCGAACGTGACCAGGGACTGACCGGCACGGTCGATCCCGGTCTCCGAGTGGGCCCGCTTGCCGACCCGCAGGGCCTGCTGGAACAGGTCGTTGAGGAGGCGGCCCGCGGTGTGCAGCTCCTGGGAGCGCGCGAGGCCGTCCTTGATCTGGCCGAGGATCTGGCCCTCGCCCACGACCATCGAGTCCAGCCCGCATGCCACCGAGAACAGGTGGTGAACGGCCCGGTCCTCGTAGTGCACATAAAGATAAGGAGTGAGCTCCTCGAGACCGACGCCGCTGTGCTGGGCGAGCAGCGTCGAGAGCTCGGCGACACCCGCGTGGAACTTGTCCACGTCGGCGTACAGCTCGATGCGGTTGCACGTCGAGAGCACCGAGGCCTCGGCGGCGGGCTCCGCGGCGAGCGTGTCCTGGAGCAGCTTCGCCTGGGCGTCCGCGGAGAGCGCGGCGCGCTCGAGGACGCTCACGGGAGCGCTGCGGTGGCTCAGGCCTACGACGAGGAGACTCATGCCGGCATCACGGCGGGGACATCCCCGTCGGGTCCCTTGCGGGCCGGCTTCGCCGCGGCGGCCGGGGGCTCGGCGCCGGCCTCGTCCACCGTGTCGTCCTGGCCCTCGCCGGCCTTGCGCTGCTCGTGGAAGGCGAGGATCTGGAGCTCGATGGAGAGGTCGACCTTGCGCACGTCGACGCCGTCCGGCACGGACAGGACGGTCGGCGCGAAGTTGAGGATCGAGGTGACACCGGCGGCGACGAGCCGGTCGCAGACCTGCTGGGCCGCGCCCGCGGGCGTCGCGATGACGCCGATGGAGACGCCGTTGTCGTCGATGATCTTCTCGAGGTCGTCGGCGTGCTGCACGGCCATGCCCGCGACGGACTTGCCGGTCATCGCCGGGTCGGCGTCGATCAGGGCGGCGACACGGAAGCCACGCGAGGCGAAGCCGCCGTAATTGGCCAGAGCGGCGCCGAGGTTACCGATACCGACCATCACGATCGGCCAGTCCTGGGTGAGGCCGAGCTCGCGGGAGATCTGGTAGACGAGGTACTCGACGTCGTAACCCACACCGCGGGTGCCGTAGGAGCCGAGGTACGAGAAGTCCTTGCGCAGCTTCGCGGAATTGACCCCCGCGGCGGCCGCGAGCTCCTCGGAGGAGACCGTGGGAACCGAGCGCTCCGACAGGCCGGTGAGGGCCCGGAGGTACAGCGGAAGGCGGGCGACGGTGGCCTCGGGAATCCCTCGGCTGCGGGTCGCCGGTCGGTGAGTTCGGCCAGTTGCCACGGTGCTCCTGCGGGTAGAGCGGGGCTGCGGGCGGTCGTACGTCCCAGGACCGCCCCGTCGAATGCAGGCTATGTCTTTGTGAACGCGTGCACAAAGATGGTGTCCGATTTGCCCGGGCAACGTGACCGGGGTCACGCGCCCCTGGTGCGCGCATATGGAACCGGCGCGCGAGCCGCTTCGCTGCCTGCATGAAGGGGGCAAAACCGTACACTCTCCTCTACGATCCGCGCCCCCGAGACCAAACCGCCCCCGATCCTAGGCGACTTTCCGGACCACTTGGACTGCTCAGTCAGTGACGGTCGCTACTCGCGCGCGGACCACTGACGCCTCAGCCCGTCAGTGCCCGTCGAAGTCGATCTTCGTTCACCTTCCAGAAGTCATGCTGTGCTCCGTCCACGAGCACCACGGGGATCTGCTCCCAGTACAAGCGGTACAGCTCCTCGTCCTGGTTGATGTCCTTCTTCTCCCAGGACGCACCGAGCTCGCCGCACACCTTCTCGATCACCTCCTGCGCGTCGTCACACAGATGGCAGCCGGGCTTCCCGACCAGGGTGACCAGACGCTCCTCGGGGTTCTTCTTCTCGCTCCGGCGAAAAATGGGGCTCATACCGGCCATTCTCGCTCCGCCGACGCCTCCTGACGCACCTCTCCCGCCAGTTGTTTAACGACTCGGTCGCGGAGAGTTCACAACGCCGAATCCTCACGACTCCGGAACCACCGAACAGACTGGCTATGCTCACGACATGGCCGCTCTCGGATGGCTCACACCCCGTAGGCGCTCCGCCACCGCGCGGAGCGTATTGGCTGGCGAGGCCTCGGCCGAGGCCGCCCGCAAGTCGTCGCAGGAGCTGGAACAGCTCGGCGAGGCGACACAGCCCGATGAAGGCACCCCGGAAACGGAGTTCCCTGTCGTCGGCGACGAAAAGGCCGCCGCCTTCTTCGACCTCGACAACACCGTCATGCAGGGCGCCGCGATCTTCCACTTCGGCCGCGGCCTCTACAAACGGAAGTTCTTCCAGCGCCGCGAACTGGTCAAGTTCGGCTGGCAGCAGGCCTGGTTCAGGATCGCCGGGGTCGAGGACCCCGAGCACATGCAGGACGCACGCGACAGCGCGCTGTCCATCGTCAAGGGCCACCGTGTCGCCGAGCTGATGTCCATCGGCGAGGAGATCTACGACGAGTACATGGCCGAGCGCATCTGGCCCGGCACCCGCGCCCTCGCCCAGGCCCACCTGGACGCGGGCCAGAAGGTGTGGCTCGTCACCGCCGCCCCCGTGGAAACCGCGACGATCATCGCCCGCCGCCTCGGCCTGACCGGCGCCCTCGGCACGGTCGCCGAGTCCGTCGGCGGCGTCTACACGGGCAAGCTCGTCGGCGAACCCCTGCACGGCCCGGCGAAGGCCGAGGCCGTCCGCGCCCTCGCCGCCGCCGAGGGCCTCGACCTGGGCCGCTGCGCCGCGTACAGCGACTCGCACAACGACATCCCGATGCTGTCGCTCGTAGGACATCCGTACGCGATCAATCCGGACACCAAACTGCGCAAGCACGCACGCGAACGTGACTGGCGGCTGCGCGACTACCGCACGGGCCGCAAGGCCGCGAAGGTCGGCATCCCGGCCGCGGCGGGAGTCGGCGCACTGGCCGGCGGCACGGCCGCCGCGGTGGCCCTGCACCGCCGTCGCCGCTGACCCGCGGCGCTCCCGGGCTCGAGCGCCAATCGCATCCCCTTACCCCCGCACGGCTCCCGCCAGTCCCGTTGGTTCAACTCGGCCACAACACGCCCCGCGCTCAGACGGAACATGACCTAATCCGATCAACAAGCGGTCACTCTCCGGCACTTGAACCGACTCCGTTCAGTTACGGAAGCGACGTAATCGGTGATTTGAGCAACTGGGTGTAGCGCTCCCTGCACGAAGCGTTATTCTCCTCAGACGCAAACCGGTACCCACACGTCAACACGACGAGTGAACGGTCCCGCACTGCACGTGATGGAAGCTCTGCCTCTGGGAGTCCCGTGTACCCACACGTCGGGGTTGACGCCTCGGGCCTGGCTACGCTGCGCGCAACGGTCTCCGACCGCTTGCGCGGCTTCGTCCCCACCGCGTACGCCGTCCCCGCCCTCGCCGTCGCGGCACCCGCCGCGAACGGCCCTACCGGTCCTTGCTATGCCCTGGCTGACGGGAGCACCACGGTCGGAAGACGAGCCCGATCCGGTTCCGCCGGTACGTCCACCGCACGCCGCCCCGCCGCGGACAGCGACAGCGCCCGCATGATGGATCTCGTCGAGCGCGCCCAGGCGGGCGAGGCCGACGCGTTCGGCCGTCTCTACGACCAGTACAGCGACACCGTCTACCGCTACATCTACTACCGCGTCGGCGGGAAGGCGACGGCCGAGGATCTCACCAGCGAGACCTTCCTGCGGGCCCTGCGCCGCATCGGCACCTTCACCTGGCAGGGGCGCGACTTCGGCGCCTGGCTGGTCACGATCGCGCGGAACCTGGTCGCCGACCACTTCAAGTCGAGCCGATTCCGCCTCGAAGTGACCACCGGCGAAATGCTCGACGCGAACGAGGTCGAGCGCAGCCCGGAGGACTCCGTCCTCGAATCCCTGTCGAACGCGGCCCTGCTCGACGCGGTGCACCGGCTCAACCCCCAGCAGCAGGAGTGCGTGACCCTGCGCTTCCTGCAGGGTCTCTCGGTCGCCGAGACCGCCAAGGTCATGGGCAAGAACGAGGGCGCGATCAAGACCCTCCAGTACCGCGCCGTACGCACTCTGGCGCGCCTGCTCCCGGACGACGCCCGTTAGCGACCGGTGGGGCCCACCCCACCCGCCACGGCGTTCCGTAGCCGTCAACTCACCTTCTGTGAGGGGCAGATGGGATCGCGGTCCGATCATCCGCCGTCCGTAACCCAAGTGCCGCGTCGCTCGTTATGCGGGATGCAGGCTCCCTGTGGTCACTCCCCGACTGCTTCCACTCACTCGATCGTGTGGAAGTACTCAGGGTGTGCAACCCTCAGGACCCCCTGGGGAGTCGACCGTCATGACGAGAGGAGGTGCCGCCAGTGATCGCGAACGTATCGGCACACCGGCGGGCGAACGCCTTCGCCCAGGCCCTGGAGGAGCAGTCCGACCGGGAAGCGGCGGCCGTACAGCAGGAAGAGCCCCCCGCCGAACAAGGCGAGCAGGGCAAGCTGTTGGCGCTGGTGACCGGGCTGGACGAACTTCCCAAGCCTGAGCTTGACCCCGAGGTCAAGGTGGTTCAACGAGCCCAGCTCGTGGCCGCCATGGAGGCCATGCTGCTCGAGGGCACGGCTGCGGGGGGTGCGGGGCCAGGCCCTTCCGTGCCCGAGCAGCGCGCGCGCAAGGGCGCTCACCGGGCGAGCCCGCTGCGGAAGTTGCGACCCCGCTCACGCCTGTCCAAGGGCATCGCGGCCGGCGGCCTCACCGTCGGTGTCGCCGCGGGAGCCTTCGGCGGCGTCGCCGCTGCCAGCTCCGACGCCCTCCCCGGTGACCATCTATACGGACTGAAACGCGGGATGGAGGACCTGAAACTCGGCATGGCCGACGGCGACTCCGACCGCGGCCGGATCTATCTCGACCAGGCCTCCACCCGCCTCAGCGAAGCGCGCCGGCTCATGGAGCGCGGCCGCAGCGGACAGCTCGACCACGAGTCCCTCGGCGAAGTCAGGCGCACGCTCTCCGGCGTCCAGTACGACGCCTCCGAGGGCCACCGCTTGCTCCTCGAGGCCTACCGCAGGGACGGCTCGCTCAGCCCCATCCAGGCCCTGTCGTCGTTCACCCAGTCCCACCGTGAGAACTGGGACGCGCTGCGCGACCGCCTGCCCGTCCAGCTCGGCGACGTGGGCGCGCAGGTCAGCTCGGTCTTCGACGCCATAGACCAAGAGGTCGACCCGCTGCGGTCCCTGCTCCCGCAGCCCCCCGAGCAGGACGGCCGCAGCGGCGGCCAGCCCGGCGTCCACGACCGGACGCCCGGCTCCTCCGGCAACGACCGCTCCACCCCGACGGCCGGCGGGGCGTCGGGCGCCCACCAGGACAGCTCGGGCAAACCCCGGCCGTCCTCCTCCGGCACCCACGACGACGGCCTCCTCGACGACACCACCGGCGGCCTCCTCGACCCGCCCAAGGACGACACCAGCCCCACCCCGTCCGAAGGCAGACACACCACCCCGAAGCCCGACGTCACGCTCCCGCCCCTCCTCCCAGGCCTGCTGCCCGGCCTGGGAATCGACAGCGAGGACGAGGACTAGTCACTTCGTCACGTGTTACGTGAAGGGGGCGGCCACCGGATCCGGTGGCCGCCCCCTTCACGTAACTCCTTGGCGGAACTCTCAGAAGAACACAGACCGCCGCTGGACGAGCAGCTTGGCCCCACCGTCTGCCGCCCTCGCACCACTCCGCGGGCTTCGCACGCCTGCGCCGGCCTCCGTCCGACGGCCTGCACAGCAGCCGGCGTCAGAAGAACACAGACCGCCGCTGCACGAGCAGCTTGTACAGCGTGTGCTGGATCTGCTCCCGCACCTGGTCCGTCAGGTTGAACATCAGCATCGGGTCCTCGGCCGCCTCCGGCGGGAAGCCGTCCGTCGGGATCGGCTCGCCGAACTGGATCGTCCACTTCGTCGGCAGCGGCACCGCACCCAACGGCCCGAGCCATGGAAACGTCGGCGTGATCGGGAAGTACGGGAAGCCAAGGAGCCGTGCCAGCGTCTTCGCGTTGCCGATCATCGGGTAGATCTCCTCCGCCCCGACGATCGAGCACGGCACGATCGGCGTCCCGGCGCGCAACGCCGTCGAGACGAACCCGCCACGCCCGAACCGCTGGAGCTTGTACCGCTCACTGAACGGCTTGCCGATGCCCTTGAACCCCTCCGGCATCACCCCGACCAGCTCGCCCTGCTCCAGGAGCCGCTGCGCGTCCTCCGCACAGGCCAGCGTGTGGCCGGCCTTGCGCGCCAGCTCGTTGACCACCGGCAGCATGAACACCAGGTCCGCGGCCAGGAGCCGCAGATGCCGGTTCTGCGGATGGTTGTCGTGCACGGCGACCTGCATCATCACGCCGTCCAGCGGCAGCGTCCCCGAGTGATTGGCGACGATCAGGGCACCGCCGTCCGCCGGGATGTTCTCGATGCCCTTCACCTCGACCCGGAAGTACTTCTCGTACAGGGGCCGCACCAGGGACATCAGGACCTGGTCGGTGAGTTCCTTGTCGTAGCCGAACTCGTCGACGTCGTAATCGCCCGTCAGGCGCCGCCGCAGGAACGCGAGGCCGCCCGCGATGCGCCGGTCCAGGCCACCGCCGGCCTGCGGCCGCTCCCGCGGCTCCGGCTCCCGCGCGGCGGCGGGCGGTGTCGGCTCGTGGTCCTGCTGCTCGGGCAGCGGCGCGACCTCGCGTACGGCCGCGGGCTCGCCCTTGCGCCGGACACTCGCGCCACGTCGGCGCGGAACCACCTTGCCGGCGCCGGTGCGCGAGCGGTCGTCGTCGAACGGAATGACCTTGGCATCCGCCATCGTTGATGCGCTCCTCAGCTGGCGCTCTGCGTCGGGGGGTGACCGCCGCCCAGGAAGGGCAGCGAGGCGAGCCGGTCGACGGCCCCCGCGAGGGCCTCCGGCGGCAGGAGTCCGGGCCCGCGGCCCCGGACGAACTCCGCGAAGGTCTCCGCCGTCGTGTACTCGGGCCGATAGCCCAGCGTCTCGCGCATCTGGACCGTCGACACGACCCGCCCGTGCGTGAGCAGCCTGATCTGCTCGGGCGAGAAGTCCGTCGCGCCCAGCGTACGCAGGGCCGATCCCACCCAGGTCACGGCCGGCAGGAACACCGGCACCGTCGGCCGCCCCAGTCGGCGCGAGCACTGCGACAGGAGCAGCACCCCGTCACCGGCGACATTGAACGTGCCGCTGTTGAGCGTCCCCCGCGCCGGCTCGTGCGACGCGATCCGCAGCACCTCGATGACATCGTCCTCGTGCACGAACTGGAGCCGCGGGTCATAGCCGAGGACGGTCGGCAGGACCGGCAGCGAGAAGTACTCGGCGAGCGGCGAATCGGCGGCGGGACCGAGGATGTTCGCGAACCGCAGCACGCACACCGCGACATCGGGCCGGCGCCGGGCGAACCCGCGCACATACCCCTCGACCTCCACGGTGTCCTTGGCGAAGCCGCCGCTGGGCAGCGACTTGGGCGGCGTCGTCTCGGTGAACACGGCCGGGTCGCGCGGCGCGGACCCGTACACGTTCGTACTGGACTTCACCACGAGTCGCTTGACCGCCGGCGCCTTCTGGCAGGCACCGAGCAGCTGCATCGTGCCGATGACGTTGGTCTCCTTGACGGAGCCCCGGCCGCCGCTGGCCAGCGGGGTACCCGTGACGTCCAGGTGGACGACCGTGTCGACGGAGTGCTCCGCGAGCAGCCGGGCGATCGCGGGCTGCCTTATGTCCGCCTGGAGAAACTCGGCACCCCCGAGATGATGCGCGGGGGCCACCGCGTCCACGCCGATCACCCGGTCCACCTCGGGATCACGCTGGATGCGTCGTACGAAACGGCCCCCGAGCTGCCGGGCCACCCCGGTCACGAGCACGACCTTGCCCAAGATCAGCGCCTACCTTCCGTCGCCGCCCTGCCGCGCCCCAGTTCCGCACCGCCTGGCTCTCGCCGCCACGTTAGCGGTTCGATGTTGCGCTGTGATGACCGCGCGATGCAGGAAGTGACGACAGCCACAGACGTACGTACAGACCGAGGTCGCCGGGACGTGGCCCTACGTTCCCACACGAGCCCGCGAAAGGGGCCCCATAAGGGCCGTGGAACGACTGTGGCCCCTCCACCGGACGGTGGAGGGGCCACAGAGCGCGCTTGATGCAGCGGTCGCCTACTTCTTGTTGCGACGCTGCACGCGGGTGCGCTTCAGCAGCTTGCGGTGCTTCTTCTTGGCCATCCGCTTACGCCGCTTCTTAATAACAGAGCCCACGACTACCCTCGCTCACTTCTCTTCACTCGGTGCGGGGCGTCTGGGCCCACACGACCTACGTCGGCCTAGCCTACCCGGCCCAGCGCTGAGCCTGTAATCGAGGGATCCCGGAGGATGCCGTCAGGCTGTCTCCACCCCCACGTAGGACTCGCGGAGGTACTCGTGAACCGCTTGTTCCGGGACTCGGAAAGACCTTCCGACCCGGATCGCGGGCAGATGACCACTGTGCACCAGCCGGTACACGGTCATCTTCGAGACTCGCATCACCGAGGCGACTTCCGCCACGGTCAGGAACTGCACCTCGTTCAGAGGCCTACTCTCACCAGCAGCCATGACACACCTGAACCTTCCGCACTCGACGGCCACCGGCTTCCCCTTCCGGTGACTCAACGTCGTTGCGTGCTCACTCCCCAGACTAGGGGCGTGTGGTGCGAGTGGGGAAGAGGAGCAGCGGATGGTCGCCTACTGTGACAGACACGCTCGATTGAGTACATAGCGAGTAAGCGGTCGGTAGTAATCAGACCGCACAGCGTCATCAAGCGGAACGACTACGGACACCTGTCCCTCGGCCTCCCCCACGAACAACGCGGGGTCATCCGTATCCGCGAGCCCGATGGCGTCGAACCCCAACTGACCTGCACCGCAGACCCATCCATGGTCGCCCACGACCAGCTCCGGCAGCAGCCCGCCGGCCTGCGCGGCGGCCGCCAGCACCGTGCGAACCGGGAGGGGTGAGTGGGTATGTGCGCCGGTCTCACTCCCGGGCTCACGCGCGCCGGGTTCCCGCACCAGCGCGACTCCACGGACGTAGTCGAGGTCGTACGTACGTAGGCCGAACCGGGTCGTTATGTCGACACTCTCACCCTGCGCGGGGGTGAGGACGGGACATCCCGCCGCCGACAGGGCGTCCGCCAACGCGGCGTAGAAACCGAGGAGTCGATGCGGGTGACCCGTCCCGAAAAGCACCGGGACGCGACCCCGCGCAGCCTCACCGAGCCGCTTCGCGAACGCGTCGAGCGCCGCCAGCGTCCGCTCCGGGTCGATCACGTCACACCCCGAGGTGTCCCCCGGATCGCCCGACACCCCGCACTTGTCGGCCATCAAGGCGAGCAGATCCCGCTGACCCCAGCTCCACTCGGGGTCGAGGCCCAGAAGTATCCGGGGATCCCTGGCCGCGAAGAGCCGATAGCTGCGCAGACTCACCTCACGGGAGGTCGCCACGGGTCCGGCCAGACGGGCAGCCAGCAGATGCGCACGCAGCGCTCCGGTGCTCAACACCCGTGTGATGCTGGCGCATTGGGGCCCTTGCCACCCCTAAAACCCCGAAAACACCCCACACTTGGCGTAACGCCCGTACCCTCACCGGCCACCACGCTGCTACGGCAACAGCCCCCGCAGCGGGAACACCGAACGCCGCGTCGCAAGAACCGCCTGGTCGAGCCGGTCCGCCGGGTCGTACCCCGCCTCCCACTCCTTGTACGAGACCGGCCACCGCCCGTCCGTCATCCGCGTCGGAGCCAACTGCCGCGTCCTGGCGAACGCTTCCTGCCGCCAGCTCTCCGGAATCACCGTCTCGGGCGCCACCTCGTGCCCCGCGGCGATCCCCACCAGGTGCGACCAGGACCGCGGCACCACATCCACCACCGCGTACCCGCCACCGCCCAGCGCGACCCAACGCCCGTCCGCATGCTCGTGCGCCAACTCATGGCAGGCGACCTGAACGGCCCGCTGCGCGTCGAGCGACACCGCCAGATGCGCCAACGGGTCCTCGAAATGCGTATCGGCCCCGTGCTGTGTCACCAGGACCTGCGGCCTGAACTCCGCCAGCAGCTCAGGCACGACGGCATGAAAAGCCCGCAGCCACCCCGCGTCCCCGGTCCCCGCCGGCAGCGCCACATTGACCGCCGACCCCTCCGCCGGACCGTCGGCCCCTGTCTCCTCCGGCCACCCGGTCTGCGGAAACAGCGTCCGCGGATGCTCGTGCAGCGAAATGGTGAGCACCCGCGGGTCGTCCCAGAACGCCGCCTGTACGCCGTCCCCGTGATGCACGTCCACATCCACGTACGCGACCCGCTCGGCGCCCAGCTCAAGGAGACGAGCGACGGCCAGTGCCGCGTCGTTGTAGATGCAGAACCCGGCAGCGCCCCCGGGCATCGCATGGTGCAGCCCGCCCGCGAAGTTCACCGCATGGAGCGCCTCACCCCGCCAGACGGCCTCCGCCGCGCCCACGGACTGCCCTGCGATCAGCGCCGACACATCGTGCATACCGGCGAAGGCCGGATCATCGACCGTCCCCAGCCCATAGGCCCCGTCCGCCGAAGCCGGATCGGCGGACGCGGCCTTGACCGCCTCCACATAGTCCTCGCGGTGCACGAGCCGCAGCGTCGACTCACCCGCCCGCTTGGCTGCGACGACGTCCACCTCACGGTCGAGCCCAAGAGCCCCGACGAGACTTCTCGTCAGGGCCAGCCGGACCGGATCCATCGGGTGATCCGGGCCGAAGTCATAGCCCGTTACTGCCTCGTCCCACATCAGCTGTGCGCGGCCGCTCATGCCCGTCACCGTATCGGTCCGCTCCAGGGGCGAAAGAACGGGCGTACACGAGTGTCACGAGCACCAACACCATGGGAACGAGCATCGCCCCCCGGTAGTTCCACGCATCGCCCAGAGCGCCCACAAGGGGCGAACCGATCAGAAATCCCACGTAGTTGAAGACATTCAGCCGCGCGATCGCCGAATCCGAAGCGTTCGGACCGTAATTCTCAAAAGCGTGCCTGCCGGCAGCGGCGAACGTCTGCGGCACGATCACACACAACCCGAGCCCCAGCAGCGTGAACCCGAGCATCCCCACCCAGGGCCCCGGCGCCACCGCCACGACCGCGAACCCGAGCGCCGCCACCACGGCCCCGAACCGCACCACCACGACCGCTCCGAACCGCCGCACCCCAAGATCCCCGAGCGCCCGCCCCACCAGCGTCATCACCATGTAGACGTTGTACGGAACCGTCGACAGCTGCTCCGAACTCCCCAGCACGTCCTGGAGGTACTTCGCACTCCAGTTGGAGACCGTCGAGTCCCCGATGTACGCGAACGTCATCACCAGACACAGCGGCAACAGCAGCTTGAACACCACCGGGCCACCCGCGGCGCCCTGCGCACCCTCACCGGCACCGCTCTCCCCGTCGACGTACCAGCGAC
Organism: Streptomyces sp. CB01635; assembly: GCF_002803065.1. Lineage (GTDB taxonomy): Bacteria > Actinomycetota > Actinomycetes > Streptomycetales > Streptomycetaceae > Streptomyces. Next base: position 2,255 of record NZ_NNBL01000050.1, on the reverse strand, counting down.
TCCCCACGAACGCCGCCGGCAACAGCAACACCACCACCGGCAGATACGACACGAACAGCGACAGGTCCCAGTGCGCCCCCACCCACGCGAGCGACGCCCCCACGATCCCGCCCAGGCTGTACGCCGCGTGAAACCCGAGCATGATGCTGCGCCCGTACGCCCTCTGCAGGCTCACCCCGAGCATGTTCATGGACGCGTCAAGCGCACCCACCGCGAGCCCGAACGCCCCCAGCGCCAGGGCCACTTGCCACAGCGAGTCCCCCGCCCCGACCCCGAGCAGCGCCAGCAGCACGACCGGTTGCGACCACCGCAGGACCCGACTGGGCCGTACCCGCTTGACCAGCTTCTCGGTACACACGCTCCCGACCCCGGCCAGGATCGGCACCGCCGCGAGAAAGACGGGCAACAGCCCATCAGATATGCCGTACTGATCCTGAATCGCCGGTATTCGAGTCACCAGGAGCGCGAACGCGGCACCCTGCACAAGGAAACTGAACGCCAGCGAACCTCTGCCACGCCGCAGCACTTCTGTCATGGCCGCACAGCGTATGCGCCAGATCTACCGGTGGGTAGACGGATCTCGATGCATCTCGAACGAAAGTTCCCGGCCGCCGTCAACGGGCGACCGGGATGAAGTGTGAGCTGCGGAGGTGCCGGGGGTACCAGAGGGGGTCAGGCAACTCGCTCCACCTCACCCCGCCGACTCACCAACTCCTCCTCGACCATCCGCTCCATCGGCCCCACAGCCAGACGCCCACTGACCCGGAAGGCCAGGACCACGGCGCCCGCCATGATCACATTGCCGAGCCAGACCATCGTGCCGACCGGCAACGTGTACGCCCCCACGATCCGCACCACGCACTCGGTGACCAGCGCCAGACCCCACACCGCCGTGAACATCCGCTCGGCCCGCACGAAGCGACCCGGCCCCGCCGACAGCCGCTCCCAGGCCCCAGTCCGCTCGGCATCCCCCTTCGTCACGAAGGGCCTGAGCGCGGACGTGAGGAGCGGCTTGCCGGCCACGACCGACACCAGCATCGAGATGCCCACGGCACTGCTGATCCCACTGTCCTTGGCCAGCATGAGCCGAGGGTCACCCGTCACCGTGCTCAGCAGCAGCCCCACCATGTTCACGACGAGGATGACCCCGGCCAGCACATTGAGCCGCCGCTCCCGCAGCACCCCCCACACGGTCCGCAGCGCCGGCAGCACACTGCTCCACCCCAGGGCGGCCAGCGTGCTCATGCCGAACCCCTTGCTCAGCACGTAGTACGAGGCCATCGGCACGACCACGTCCACGACCAGCGGCCTGAGGCTTCCCAGGAGGGCCGCACGGTCGCTCTGCGCGGCGGCGGCCGTCTCAGCGGACTTGACCGGTGTCTGTGCAACGAGCTGGCTCATGATCGGGTTCCCTCCGTCGTCACTGCGTACGTCCCGTTCTCGATGTACTCAGCTTCGTGGAGGACCCCCACCGCCCAACAGAAACGATCGTCCGGAGCTCGCGGTGACAAATGTCAGGGCGGACCGTACGGAGATGTCATGCCAGCAGGTCAGGCAACTCCCGCATGTCACCGAACAGTTCGGTGGCCGCACTCAACCGGCTCCCGGGCGTCATGGCCGTGAACCCGTACACGTCCATCCCGGCAGCCATAGCGGCCTGGACGCCGAGCGGACTGTCCTCCACGACCGCGCACCTCTCCGGCGCCACACCCATACGCTGGGCCGCGTACAGGAAGAGATCCGGCGCCGGCTTCCCTCGCCCGACGTCCTGCGAACTGAAGATCCGCCCGTTGTCGAACCACTTGTCGTGCCCGGTCTTGCGATGCCCGACGCGGATCCGCTCATGACTCCCCGAGGACGCCACGCAGTACGGCACTCCATCGGCGGCCAGCTTCTCCAGGACCTCCCCCGCCCCGGGCACGGGTTCCAGCTCCCGCTCGAAGGCGGCGAATACCCGCCCGTGAAAAACCTCGTCGAAGTCCTCGGGAAGCCGCTGCCCGGTCCGCTCCTCGACAAGATCGTGTACGCGGTGCATGGCGGCGCCCATGTAATCCCTAAGGGATTCCTCGTACGAGGTGGGATGCCCGAGTTCGGTGAGATAGCCGGCGAGAAGCTTGTTGGAAATCGGCTCACTGTCGACGAGAACGCCGTCATTGTCGAAGATGACCAGGTCGTATCGCATAGCTCGACTCTAAACGCAGAAAACCCCCGTAACAGGATTCTCATCCGTTACGGGGGTTTTCTTCAAAAATAGT
>NZ_NNBL01000005.1 GCF_002803065.1 Streptomyces sp. CB01635 | reverse complement strand
AGAGATCCTCGACTCACTCGCCCGCTTCTGCCGACGAATCTCCGGCGCAGGACACTAGAAGAACTTCAGCGGATCAGTGCAGCACCACGCACCCCCGCGCCGTGAGGGCCTCGAGCAGCCCGGACGGCATGTGCATGTCGTTCCACCGGAGGTCCAGTTTCTCCAGCGCGGGCAGCGCGACGATCCAGTCGGGCAGGTCGCGCAGCCGGTTGGACCGTAGGTCGAGCCGCCGTAGCAGCGGAAGTCCGCGCAGGGATCCGGGCACGTCGGTGAGGGCGTTCTCGCGCAGTTCGAGTTCCCGCAGCTCACGCAGGTGCCGTACGGAATCGGGGAGGGCGGTGAGGCGGTTGCCGCGCAGCCACAGCTCGCGCAGCGCGGTCAGGCCGCCGATCGATTCGGGGAGCCGGGTGAGGGTGGCGTGCTGGGCGCGCAGCTCCACGAGGCCCTTCATCGAGCCGATCGATTCATGGAGTCCGGAGAGCTTGTTCTCGCCGACGTTGAGATAGGCCAGCCGCGAGAGCCTGCCGAGCGAGTCCGGGAGCGCGGTGAGCTCGTTGTCGTGCAGGTAGAGGAAACGGGTCAGGCTCGTCAGGTCACCGAGCGTGTCCGGGACGGAGGCGAGTCGGTTGTGCCCGAGATCGAGAGTGTGCAGGTGGGGGAGCGATCCGATGCGGTCGGGGAGCCGGGTGAGTGTGTTGTCGGGCAGGAGGAGGACCTCCAGGCGGGGGTGATCCCACACCTCGTCCGGTACGTCGCTCAGGCCCGCCCGCCAGTACGAGAGCACAGCCGGCCTCCCCCGAGATGTAATGGATGTGCGGGACCTTATCATTAGCCTCATGCGCGACATCAGCTCCGGCCCGCACGGCACGCCGCTCGCCCTGGACCTCGTCCTCACCATCCGCCACGACGGGCACGGCGGTGTCGCTGATGACCTCGACCGGCCCGAGGCGCTGACGGCCTGGGTGCGGGAGCGTGCCGAGGTGCTGCCGGGCGCCGCCGGGTTCGAAGCGGACGCGACCGCGCTCGCCGAGGTGCGCGAGGTGCGGGCCGCCGCCCGCGCGCTGTTCGCCCACGCCGTGCGCCCCGGCGAGCCCAGCCCGGCGGACGCCCACCGGCTGCTCCCCGTGAGCGAGGCCGTGCGGCGGCTCAACGAGGCGGCGGCGCTCACCCCCACCGTTCCCGTCCTCACCTGGGACGACGGCGCCATTCCCCTCGTACGCCATGAGGCGCGCACCTCCGCGCCCGCCCCCGACCTGCTCACCGCGGCCCTGGCCCGCGCCGCCGTCGGCTTTCTCGCGAGCGACGACCGCGAGCGGCTGCGGGCGTGCCACGCCCCGCGCTGTGTGCGCTACTTCCTCAAGGATCATCCCCGTCAGGAGTGGTGCAAGCCGTCCTGTGGCAACCGCGCACGGGTCGCCCGGCACCACGAGCGGCACCGCGCGGAGGCGGTACAAGACTGAACTCGCCGCGGGGGAGTGGGTGTTGAGTGAGTGCACCGGCGGGGGCACCGGCCGTCGTCCCCGGCCGATTGCACACCGATGAGCAGACCATTGCGCCGCCTCGGGAACCCGCGACGCCCCGGGATTCGCCCGCGTCGGCCCGGTCACGACCCCGTCGGGGCCGCGGCCCCCGCGCCGCGGACCGCCCCGGTGCACGTACCATTGCGGCATGTCCTTCCTCCGCCGACGCAGCTCCGCCACACCCGCGGGTCCTGACTTCGATGTCCTCGCCATGGACCCGGGTGACTGGCCGGGCAATCTCGGCGCGGGCCTGCTGCCCGCCCCTGACGGCAGCTGCCAGGGCGTTTTCCTGCGCTACGACCTGTTCGGCGGCCGCGGCCCCGCGATGATCATCGGCAATCTCCCCGAGGGCTCATCGGCCCGCGAGACCGCCGAGGGCGAGATCCCCTTCGAGGTCGCCCAGCTCCTTCTCGCGCTGGAGAACGACGAGGAGGTCACCGTCGTCGGCACCGAGGACGTCCCGGTGATGCAGGGCGACAACCTCCTCATCGTGCGCCGCCTCAAGCTCTCCGAGAGCCGTATCTCCTGCGTGCAGTTCGACCGCAGCGACAACGTCCTCGTGACCATCGCGGCCTGGGACCGGCCCATCACGGACGACCTCTACGCGCTTCTGAAGCCGCTGCCCCCCGAGCTGTTCCAGCAGGCCTGAGCCAGGAGAAACGGCCGGGCCCGGACCTGCCCCCACGGCAGATCCGGACCCGGCCGAGTCATGTGCGCTCTAGGCTCCCGACGGCAGCACCTGCACGTCGGCGGCCCGGACGTACGCCACCCGGTGACCGAACTGGATCTCGTAGTAGACGTCCTTGCCGCGCACCACCCGGTGCGACGTCGTGTCGAACGTCGGCGAGAAGAAGTACTCACCGGTCGTCCTGCCACCCGCGACGTACCGCTGCCCCGCGAGCAGCTTGTACGGCAGCGGAGAGATCGCCTGCGGCGTGATGTCCGCCGGGTACGCCTCCTTCTCGGGGTAGGCGCGCCCGTACACGGGGACGTCGGTGCGACCGGCCTTCGGGGCGACGACCAGGCCTGCCGCGTTCACGGCCGTGGGCTGCTTCTTCGGGTTCTTGAACCAGGCCTTCTGGCCGAGGTACCAGACCGCGGTCCAGTCGCCCTTGCGCTCCGCGACCGCGTACTGCTGGCCGGTCGACAGGCGTGCGCCCATGTCGTTCACATCGGTCGTGGAGTCCTCGCCGCCGGGCCGCAGCCCGATGTCCTTGATCAGCGGCGCGTCCTCGCTGGGCGCGGTGTACACCCGTACGGCGCCGGAGCCGTGCGCCGCGCAGGTCTCGCCCGCCTTGACGCAGCCCGTGTACACCGGCTTGTTCCTGGCGAAGTCGGGGGCGATGGTGACGAGGCCGCCCTTCGTGCCTGCGGTCGCCTTGAACGGCTTGCCCATCAGCGCGAAGTAGTGGGCCCAGTCCCAGTACGGACCGGGGTCGGTGTGCATCGTCTTGATCCCGGCGGGTGTCGTGCCGGGCACGTTGTCATGGCCGAGGATGTGCTGCCGGTCCAGCGGGATATCGTACTTCTTCGCCAGGTACTTCACCAGGCGCGACGACGCCCGGTACATCTCCTCGGTGTACCAGGAGTCCGGCTGGGCGAGGAAGCCCTCGTGCTCCAGGCCCAGGGACTTGGCGTTGACGTACCAGTTGCCCGCGTGCCAGCCGACGTCCTTGGCCTTCACGTGCTGGGCGATGTGCCCGTCCGTGGAGCGCAGCGAGTAGTGCCAGGCCAGATACGTCTTGTCCTGGACGAGCTGAAGCGTCGTGTCCCACGTAGCCTCGGTGTCGTGGATGACGATGTAGTCGATGCTCTGGTCGTTCGGCCGGTCGGCGAGGTCGTGGTTGCCGTAGTCGCCGTCCCCGAACTCCTCGTAGGGCGCCGGGATCCACTCGCACGACACGGTCGCCGGGCACTCGGTGCCGCTCTCGTCGGATTTGCGCAGACCCATGCTCCGGACCTGCGCCGCGTCGGGCTTCAGGCTGCGGTCGGCCGCTAGCTCCACGTGCTGCCCGGCGTCCGTGGTGCGCCGCTCGCCGTCGTGGATCACGGCGAACACGTCGTTCGCGTACGTCGCCGCCGTGGCGGTGTCGTCGGCGCCGGAGAACTTCGCGATCGCGCCGTACCAGTCGGCCGGGTCGGAGCTGAGGGGCTTGCCGAGGGCCTTCTGGGACGCGGCGAGCAGGGCGGCGCCGCCGCGTACATTGGCCGCGGGGTCGGAGCGCAGCTGTTCGGCGGGGATGCCGCTGAGCTCGGCGGCACGCGTCAACGACTTCAGGCGGGCCGGGAGTTGGGAGTTGCGCGGCACCTTCGTCTTCGGGGTGAGCGCCGGCCGTGACGTGTCACCGCGCGGATCGCCCTCGGCCTCGCTGTGCGCGGCCACACCGGCGAGCGCGGCGCGGGCGTCCGTGAGGTGCATGGGGCCGTAGCCGCCGGTGACGCTGGGCGCACCGCCGTGCGTGTCCCACCGGGACTGGAGGTAGGAGACACCGAGCAGGACGCTCTGGGGCACCCGGTACTCGGCCGCCGCGGTCGCGAACGCGTGCTGGAGGCCCGCGTCCGACGCCCCCCGGGCCTCGCTCGGGGGCGCGGCGCCGAGGAGGGGGAGCAGCAGGGCCGCCGTCGCGAGCGTCCCCGCCGCCCGGGCCGCCTGGTTGGTGCGTCTGCGGGCGGCCGGGGAGTGGTCGCTGGTGGTCGAGGGCAAAGCGGCCTCCTGGGAACTGTCCTGGGACGGATGAGCTCGACGGTGTGCGGGGCGATCGTGGGTCAGTGGTATCGGCTTGCCGACGATCCGTCAATCATGCTCAGGGCAGGGGACTTCCCATGTCAGCGCCCGTTCGGCGGGCTTTCGCCGGGGAGGCCTCACCGCCTGCGGCGCGTCAGTGGAGTGGACCAATGACCGTCCGGAAAGAGTGGGGCCGCCGTCTCGGCATACGGGAGGGCGCCGCGCGCTCACAGCGCACTCCACCTGATCGGGGGATCGACCACGCGGGTGTTCCCTCATAGCCGGCCAGGGGTGTCCGGCGCGGCTATGTGCCGCCCAGGACCCGGTCCACCTGCTCCGGCGAGAGGGCGTGCTCGATCGCCAGGATGGCCGCGCCGACCACGGCCGCGTTCGCCCCGGTGCGGCTCGGCTCGATGCGCAGGACATGGGTGGCCAGCGGGTGGGAGCGGCGGTACACGGCCTCCCGCACGCCCGCGAGGAGTTGGTCGTGGACGGCGGCCAGCGCGCCGCCGACCACCACCGTGTCCGGGTTGAAGAAGTTCACCAGCCCCGCGAGAACCTCGCCGACCGCACGGCCCGCCTCGCGCACCATCCGTACGGCGTCACGGTTGCCGGACTTCACCAGGCGCACGACATCGCGGCTCGACGCGGCGTCCAGGCCCAGGTCCGACAGCTCGCGGGCCAGCGCCGCGCCGCCCGCCACCGCCTCGAGGCACCCCGAGTTCCCGCACCGGCACGGTGCCGTCTCCTGACGGCTGTCGCCCACCCGGATGTGCCCGATGTCGCCCGCGCTGCCCTGCGCGCCCCGGTGCAGCCGGCCGTCCGCGACGATGCCGCAGCCGATGCCCGTGCCGACCTTGATGTAGAGGAGATAGCGGGTGTCCGGAAACGCCCGGCGCTGCTCGGCCAGCGCCATCACGTTCACGTCGTTGTCGACGAGGGCCCGCACGCCGAAGCGGTCGGCGAAGAACTCCGGGATCGGGTACTGGTGCCAGCCGGGCATGATGGGCGGATCCACGGGCCGGCCGGTGGTGAACTCGACGGGGCCCGGCACGCCCACACCGATCGACTGGAGTGAGGCCGGGTCGAGGCCCGCCTCGTCGAGGAGCGCGTGGAGCGTCCGCTCGACGTGGCCGAGAATCGACGCAGGACCGTCAGCGATCGACAACTGGTCCTCGCGCAGCGCGAGTTGATCCCCGCCGATGTCGAGCAGCGCGACCCGGCAGTGCGAGGCGCCCAGGTCGACGCCCGCCACCACGTGCTCGCGGGTGCGCAGATGGAGGCGGCGCGGGGGCCGGCCACCCGTCGAGTCCCCGGCCTCCGCCCCGGCCTCGGTGAGGAAGCCGTGCGCGATGAGTGCGTCGACGCGCTGCGACACGGTCGACCGCGCGAGGCCGGTGATCCGCGCGATGTCCGCGCGGGTCGCGGCGGCCCCCGTACGCAGCAGGGCGAGGACCTCGCCGGGCGACGACGGCGGCGCGGAACTGGGGTGATCCGGCGCTCCAGACATGGCAGTCACGATAGGGACGAGTTCCGCTGCTCACAAGCCCGATGCTGTTCGCCGATCGACCTAAGTACCTGTCAATTTCCTTTGTACGGACCAGGGTTGGGCCCTTGACAGGTCAAAGAAGGGTCAGCACATTGCAATGCAGACCGCTGCGGAAGACTGCCGAAGAGGCCGGAGAGGCTGAACGATGCAGGCGACACAGACGATGTTGGCGATGCACGGCGTGTCCAAGAGCTTTCTCGGTGTACGGGTGCTGCACGGGGTCTCCCTGGACCTCGCTCCGGGCGAGGTGCACGCGCTCGTCGGGGAGAACGGCGCGGGAAAGTCCACCCTGATGAAGGTCCTCGCGGGAGAGCACGTCCCCGACGAGGGCACCATCACCCTGGACGGCGCCGAGCAGTCCTTCAGCCATCCCGCGCAGGCCCAGGCCGCCGGAATCGGCATCATCCACCAGGAGTTCGCACTCCTGCCCCACCGCACCGTCGCCGAGAACGTGTTCCTCGGCCGCGAACCGACCCGGCGCGGACTCGTCGACCGTCGCGCCATGGAGGCGCGCACCGCCGAACTCCTCGCCGAACTCGGCGAGTCGGGCATCACCCCGCGCACCTACGTCCGCGATCTGCCGGTCGCGCGCCAGCAGACCGTCGAGATCGTCAAAGCACTCGCCTCCGACGATGCGCCCGCCCGCGTTCTTGTCATGGACGAGCCGACAGCCCCGCTCGCCGACCACGAGGCGGCCCAACTCCACGCTCTCGTACGCCGACTGGCGGCCCGTGGCCTCGGCATCCTCTACATCTCGCACCGCCTGCGCGAGGTCTTCGACCTCTCGCAGCGCATCACCGTCCTCAAGGACGGCCGGCACGTCACGACCGTACGCACCGAGGACACCGACACCGACCAGGTCGTCCGCGCCATGGTCGGCCGCGAGCTCAGCGCCTACTACCCGCCGCGCGCCCGCCCCGGCGAGGCCGGTGACGTCCGGCTGACCGTGCGCGGTGGAGGCAACGCGCGCCTGCGCGACATCGACCTGACCCTGCGCTCGGGAGAGGTCACCGGCATCGCGGGCCTCCAGGGATCAGGACGTACGTCCCTGGCCCGTGCCCTGTTCGGGGCCGCGCCCTTCACCACCGGCGCCATGACCGTCGGCGGGCGCGACCTGCGTCCCACGAGCCCGCGTCAGGCCATCCGTTCGGGGATCGCCCTGGTCACCGAGGACCGTAAGGCCGAGGGCCTCGCCCTGCGCCAGTCCGTGCGCGACAACGCGCTCCTCGTCACGCGGGCCGTCCCCGCGCGCGGCCGGCCGCCCGCGGCCCGCGACCTCACCGCCCTCCTGGAGCGGGTCCGGCTGCACGCGCGCGGCGAGGACCAGCAGGCCCAGTTCCTCTCCGGCGGCAACCAGCAGAAGGTCGTCATCGCCAAGTGGCTCGCCGCCCGCCCGCAGATCCTGCTCTTCGACGAGCCGACCCGGGGCGTCGACGTCGGCGCCAAGGCCGCCATTCACACCCTCGTCCGCGACCTCGCCCGCGAGGGCCTCGCCGTTCTGATCGTCTCCTCCGAACTCCCCGAACTCATCGGCATGAGCGACCGCGTCCTCGTCATGGCGGAAGGGCGCCTGGCCGGTGAACTCCCTGCCGGCGCAAGCGAGGAGGACGTCATGCGCCTGGCCACACGCGGCGGCCCGGCAGCGCACCCGCCCGCCCCCGCCTCACCGGAAGGAAGCGCATGACCGGGACCGCCGTCGCCCCGCCGCCCGTCGCGAAGTCCGCCCCGCCGCGCAGAATCCGCCTCGCTGACCCCGCCGTCGGCGTCTGGCTGGCCGCCGCGGCCGTCACCGCCGCCGGGTGGATCGTGGTGGCCGCGCGCGGCGGGGACTTCCTCACCCTCGCCAACGTCGTCGGCATCCTCCAGAACTGCGTGGCACTCGGACTTGTCGCCGTCGGGCAGACCGCCGTGATCCTCAGCGGCTCCCTCGACCTCTCCGTGGCGTACCTCATTAGCCTCGGCACGCTCGTCGCCGCCACCACGATGGAGGACGGCAGCCTCGTCACGGCCGTCCTCGCCGTACTCGCGCTCTCCGCCGCCGTCGGCCTGGCCAACGGCCTCGTCGTCACCGGCCTCAAGGTCAACGCGTTCATCGCGACCCTGGGCACGGCGTTCATCCTGCGCGGCTGGATCGAGGACAACTACACGGGCCCCGCGGGCAAGGTCCCCGCCTCGTTCCAGCATCTCGGCTACGACCGCATCGGGCCCGTCCCCGTCTCCGTGTTCCTGCTCGCCGCGGTCGCCGCCGCCCTGTGGCTCGTCACCCGCCGCACCCGATTCGGCCACCACCTCTACGCGACCGGGGGTGACGAGCACGCGGCCCGCCTCTCCGGCGTCCGCACCCGGCGCACCGTCGTCGCCGCCCACGTCCTGTGCTCGCTGTGCGTGGGAGCTGCCGCGCTCTTCCTCGCCGCGCGGCTCGGCGCAGGCGCCCCCTGGGCCGGCACCGAGGCCCGCTACGACCTCGAGTCGATCGCCGCCGTCGTCCTCGGCGGCACCGCGCTCGCGGGCGGCCGTGGGGGAGTGGCGGGCACGCTCGGCGGCGTCCTGGTCCTCGCCGTGCTCGACTCCGTCTTCAACCAGCTGGGCGTCGACCCGTTCTTCAAGAACGTCGTACGCGGCGTCGTGATCATCGCCGCCGTCGCCCTCTACGCCCGGCGCGGCACACGGAGGACCGCATGACCGCCGCGAACCCAACGGCCGCCCTCTACAAGCGAGTTGCCCGATCCCTGGGCGCCGGCGCCCCCGTCTACGTACTCCTCGCCGTGCTCCTCGTGGCCCTGGCCGCCACCGACCCCGGCTTCTACGAACCCGAGCGCTTCCTCGCCTTCGTCAAACGCGCGGCGCCGCTCGTCATCCTGGCGGCGGGCCAGTATCTGGTCATCGTCTGCGGGGAGTTCGACCTCTCCGTGGGGGCCGTCGTCACGGCCGGTGTCGTCGTCGCGGCGGAGCTCTACGGCTCGTACCCGGGCGCCTCCTGGATCGTGGTGACGGGCGGGCTGCTGCTCGCCGGAGCGCTGACCGGTCTCGTCAGCGGGCTGATCACGACGAAACTGCGCGTGCCGTCGTTCATCACCACGCTCGGCATGATGCTGATCCTCGAAGGCGCCGTCTTCTTCTGGACCGGGGGCTCGCCGCACGGATCGCTCCCGGAGGAGTTCCGCCGGCTCGGCCGCGGCACGGCGGGCGGCTGGCTGCCCTGGGCGGTCCTCGCCTGCCTCGTCGCGGGCGCCGCCGCAGTGTTCCTCATGCGCTCGGACTTCGGCCGCACGCTGATCGCGACCGGCGACAGCGAACGCACCGCCGCCCTCGCGGGCGTCCGCGTGCACCGGGCCCGCATCATCGCGTTCGTGCTGTCGGGCGTCGCGGCCGCGCTCGCTGCCGTACTCGTCGGCGGATTCTCCGGAGTGTCCGCGCAAGCGGGCCGCGGCTACGAGTTCGAGGCCATCACAGCCGTCGTGCTCGGCGGCGTCGCACTCGGCGGGGGCCGCGGCAGCGTCGTCGCCGCGATGGCCGGGGCCTTCTCGCTCCAGGCCCTGTTCACACTGCTCAATCTGCAGGGCGTCTCGGGCGCCCTCGAATCCACGGTCCAAGGCGTCATCGTCATCGCCGCCGTAGGTCTCGGAGCCGCCGACTTCTCCCGCCTGCGCCGCCGTCGTACTCATCCCTCGGGAGGGACCCCCTCATGACCCGCAGACGTCCACTCGCTGTCGCCGCCGCTCTCGCGGCCGCCGCCCTGCTCACCTCGTGCTCCAGCGACATGCCGGCCGACTCCGCAGCGGGCACGGCGCCGGAGAGTGCCACGAAGGGGGGCGCCGACAAGCCGTCGAAGTTCTTCCAACAGGCCGAGTACGACAGGCAGTTGGCGCTCGCCGAGGTCACGCCCGAAGGGCCCGCGGACAAGCCCTGGGAGCAGATGCTCGAACCCGAGATGGCCGACACGGCCCAGTACAAGAAGAAGGGCTCCGGCGGCACCCACCTCTGCTTCTCCAACGCCGGAGTCTTCAACCCCTGGCGCCAGGTCGGCCTCAAGGACATGAAGGCCGAGGTGAAACTCCACAAGGAGATCACCGACTTCACCGTCCTCGACGCCCAGGGCAAGGACGACAAACAGATCTCCGACATCCAGGAACTCGCCGGGAACAAGAGCTGCGACGCCCTGATCGTGTCCCCGAACACCACCGCGACGCTCACCCCGGCCGTGAAGGAGGCCTGCGGAAAGCTGCCCGTCATCGTCTTCGACCGGGGCGTCGAGACGGACTGCGCCGTCACCTTCATCAACCCCATCGGCGGCTACGGCTACGGGGCCGTCGCCGCGGACTTCCTCGTCGGCAAGGTCAAGCCCAAGGGCAAGATCCTCGCCCTGCGCATCTCACCCGGCGTCGATGTCCTGGAGACCCGCTGGTCCGCCGCGAAGCTCGCCTTCGACAAGAGCCGACTCGACGTGGTGGACGTCAAGTTCACCGACGGCGACCCCGCCAAGACGAAGTCGATCGTGGCGGACGCGATCTCCCGGCACGGCAAGGTCGACGGTGTCTGGATGGACTCGGGCGCCACATCCGTGGCCGCCGTCGAGGCGTTCGAGGACGCCGGCGTGGACGTCCCACCCATCACCGGTGAGGACCAGCAGGACTTCCTCCAGGCGTGGAAGGACAAGAAACTCACCGCGATCGCGCCCACGTACCCCACCTTCCAGTGGCGTACGCCGGTCATCGCCGCCCTGCGCGTGCTTGACGGCAAGCAGGTCCCCAAGGAGTGGAAGCTGCCGCAGCCCACCGTCACCCAGGACAACCTCGACGAGTACCTCCAGGAGGGCATGCCGCCCCTGCACTATGCCATGTGTGGCTGCCAGGACCTGCCCGGCTACCCGAAGGACTGGGGAGGCAAGAAGTGACGGCGCCTGCCTGGAAGTTGGGCGCCAACCCCTGGATCTGGCACTCGCCGGTCACCGGCCACGCCCTCGCCGACACGCTGCCCCGGCTTGCCGCCTGGGGGTTCGACTGCGTGGAACTCCCCATGGAGAGCGCGGGCGACTGGGACCCGGGCGACGCGGCGAAGCTCCTCGACGCGACCGGTCTCGCCCCCGCCGCCGTGATCGCCGTCATGCCGCACGGCCGCGAGCTGGTCGACGCGGCCGCCGCCACGGTGCGCACCACACAGGACTACTTACGCCACTGCGTGGACGCCGCCCACGCGATCGGGGCGCCGGTCGTCGCGGGACCCCTGTACGCCTCCGTCGGCCGGACCTGGCGCATGGACCGCGCCGCACGCGAGGCCGCGTACGACGAACTGCGCACGCATCTCGCCCCCCTCGTCGAGCACGCCCGCGCGGCCGGGGTGCGCCTCGCGGTGGAACCCCTCAACCGCTATGAGACCAGCCTGCTCAACACCGTCGCCCAGACCCTGGACGCCCTCGACGGGCTGCCGCACGACGGGATCGGCGTCGCGCTCGACACGTACCACCAGAACATCGAGGAACACTCGCTCCCTGCCGCCGTCGGCGCGACCGGGGACCGCATCGCGCACGTCCAGGTCTGCGCGAACGACCGCGGCACACCCGGGGCCGACCACCTCGACTGGAGCGGCTTCCTGGACGCGCTGCGCGAGGCGGGCTACCAAGGCCCCTTGTGCATCGAGTCGTTCACCGCGCACAACGACGCTATCGCGGTCGCGGCCTCCGTGTGGCGCCCGCTCGCCGGCAGCCAGGACGCCCTGGCCACGGACGGCCTGCGTTTCCTGCGCGCCGCGACCGGCCGAAGCCGCTGAACCTCTGAGTTCCTCCGCATTCCGGCACCCCGCAAGTCCGTCCACTGTTTCCACCGAAAGGACCACCTCATGGGATGTCATGCTCGTGACATCAGAGGCATGCGAAGAGCTGCCCTCGCGTTACTGACCGCACTGCTGCTCGCCGTCGGCTTCCTGCCCACCGGCGCCACAGCCGCGGGCAAGGCCCCCGCCTTCCGCGCGCTGCTCTTCACCAAGGCCGTCGGATACGTCCACGGCTCCATCCCGGACGGCATCAAGATGGTCGAGGAGGAGGCCGCGGCGAACAACTTCGAGGTCGTCCAGACCGACGACTCGACCGTCTTCGACGACGCGAAGCTCAAGGACTTCGACGTCATCATCATGCTGCAGAACTCCGGCATGGTCTGGGACACCGCCGGCCAGCGCGAGGCCCTGCAGAAGTACGTCCGCGGCGGCAAGGGCGTCGTCGCCGTCCACAACACCCTCGACATGGGCGTCGAGGAGCAGTTCCCCTGGTGGGACGAGACCATCAACGGCGGCGCCCACATGCCCGCCCACTCACCAGGCGTGCTCCAGGGCACGGCCAAGGTCGCCGACCGCGTGCACCCCTCCACCAAGGGACTTCCCGAGCGCTGGGAGCGCCCCGAGGAGTGGTACAACTTCGACAAGGACCCGCGCGGCGACGTGCACGTCCTCGTCACCGCCGACGAGACCACGTACGACCCGGGCGGCTCCGCGATGGGCGCCGACCACCCCATCTCATGGTGCCGCAACGCCGAGGGCGGCAAGGTCTGGGCGACCGCCATGGGCCACGACAGCGCCTCGTACACCGAACCCGCTTTCCGCTCCCACGTGCTCGGCGGTATCCAGTGGGCCGCGGGCAACAAGCCCGGCGACTGCGGCGGCACCGTCTGGTCCGGCTACGAGAAGACCGCCCTCGACGACAACACCGCCGACCCGATGGAGCTCGACGTCGCCAAGGACGGCAAGGTCTTCTACATCCAGCGCAGCGGCGAGGTGAAGGTCTACGACCCAGCCACCCACGCCACCGCGACCGCGGGCAAGCTCGACGTCTACACCGGCGGCGAGGACGGCCTCGTCGGCATGGAGCTCGACCCGTCGTTCAAGGACAACCACTGGATCTATCTGTACTACGCGCCGAAGGACGCCAAGGACGACGTCAACCGGCTCTCCCGCTTCACGGTCAAGTCCGACAACACCCTTGACCTCGGCAGTGAGAAGAAGCTCCTCGACGTCCCCGCCTACCGCGACCGCAGCTTCCCCGAGCCCGGACACACGGGCGGCGCCGTCGAGTTCGGCCCGGACCGCACCCTCTACCTCGGTGTCGGCGACGACACCCCGCCCAACCTCGACCCCGACTGGCAGGGCTACGCGCCGATCGACTGGCGTCCGGGCAAGCAGATGCTGGACGCCGCCCGTACGGCCGGCAACACCAACGACCTGCGCGGCAAGATCCTGCGGATCAAGCCCACGAACGCGGGCGGCTACACCATCCCCAAGGGCAACCTCTTCGCCAAGGGCACGGCCAAGACCCGCCCCGAGATCTACGCGATGGGCTTCCGCAACCCGTTCCGCTTCAACGTCGACCCGAAGAACGGCGCCCTCCACGTCTCCGACTACGGCCCCGACCGCGGCGCCCCGACGACCGACCGCGGCCCCGAGGGCCTCGTCGAGTACAACGTCATCAAGAAGCCCGGCAACTACGGCTGGCCCTTCTGCCACGGCAACAACCAGCCGTACGCCCCGTACAACCCGGACACCAAGGAGGTCGGCGCCAAGTTCGACTGCGACAAGCCGGTCAACCCCTCGCCGAACAACACGGGCCTCAAGGACCTGCCGCCCGTGCAGCAGCCGGTGATCTGGTACGGCTACGGCAAGTCGAAGGAGTTCCCGGAGATGGGCGAGGGCGGCTCCGCGCCGATGAGCGGGCCCGTCTACCACTACGACGCGAAGAACCCGTCGAAGACCAAGTTCCCCGCCTACTTCGAGGGCGCGAGCTTCTTCTACGAATGGGCCCGCGACCAGGTCAAGGAGATCCGCTTCGACCAGGACGGCAAACTCCTCAAGATCAACGACTTCCTGAAGACCGCGAAGTTCGCCAAGCCGATGGACATGACCTTCGGTCCCGACGGCTCGCTCTACGTCCTCGAATGGGGCAGTCAGTTCGGCGGCGGCAACAACGACTCCGGGCTCTACCGGATCGACTACGCGCAGGGACAGCGCGTACCGATCGCCGAGGCGAAGGCCTCCGTCACCAACGGCCCCACCCCGCTCGAGGTCTCCTTCTCCAGTGAGGGAAGCAAGGACCCCGACGGCGACCCGCTCACCTACGCCTGGGACTTCGACGGCGACGGCACCTACGACTCCACCGAGGCGAGCCCGAGCCACACCTACACGGCGAAGGGTGATTTCAACGCCCAGCTGAAAGTCACCGACTCCACCGGCAAGTCCGGTTACGCCAACGTCCCCGTCACCGCGGGCAACACCGCGCCCAAGGTGAAGATCGAGTTCCCCGTCGACGGCAAGCTCATCGACTTCGGCGACAAGATCCCGTACAAGGTGACCGTCACCGACCCGGAGGACGGCACGGTCGACTGCTCCAAGGTGACCGTCAACCCGGCCCTCGGCCACGACGACCACGAGCACCCCACCACGGACATCCCCGGCTGCGAAGGCACCGTCGACACCGGTGACCTGGGCGGCCACCCCGAGGGCGCGGACCTCACCTACGTGCTCAACGCCAAGTACACCGACAAGGGAGGCGACGGCGTCAGCGCCCTGACCGGCTACGGGCGGTCCGTGCTCCAGCCCAGGCACAAGCAGGCCGAGTACTACGACGGCCAGTCCGGCACGCGCGTCGTCGCACAGGAAGGCGCCGAGAACGGCAAGCGCATCGGCGACGTCAGCGACGGCGACTGGGTCCAGTTCGACCCGATGAGCGTCGAGGGCATCGGACAGGTGAACTACAAACTGTCGTCACCGTACGGAGTCGGCTCCATCGAGCTGCGCGCGGACGCCCCCGACGGCAAGCTCCTGGCCACCACGCCCGTCCCGAACACCGGCGACTGGGACACCTACCAGGCCACACCCGCCGTCCCGGTCGACGCGCTGACCGGCACACACAAGCTGTACCTCGTGTTCAAGTCCCCGCAGGACAACTCGTTCGACGTGGACGCCGTGCAGTTCAGCAACCCGTAGCCCCTAGGGACAAGGGCACACGAGAATCCGCGGTGCGCCGCTGTCCTGGCGCACCGCGGATTCCTGTCCCCTCAGCGAGTGCCGACCGCCGCACGCACGGCCCTGCGGGCCAGCTGGCAGTCGTCGTGCAGCCGCCTCAGCAGCAGCCGCTGTTCCTCGCCGGACGGCGCAGCACCGTGCGGGGCCGTGCCCGATGCCGCCGGGGTCGTGTCGTGCATCGAACGCTGCACGGCCGTCTCGTACGTCCGGATCTCCCGCGTCAGTACGAGCATCAGGTTCACCAGGAACGCGTCCCGCGCCGCGGGACCGCCGGACTGCGCGAGCTGGCTGATCTGGCGGCGCGCCACCGGCGCGTCACCGAGCACCGACCACAGCGTCGCCAGGTCGTACCCCGGCAGGTACCAGCCCGCGTGCTCCCAGTCCACGAGCACCGGGCCCGCCGGTGACAGCAGGATGTTCGACAGCAGTGCGTCACCGTGACAGAACTGGCCCATGCCCTGGCGGCCCGACGAGTGCGCGATGCCGTGCAGCAGCTTCTGCAGATCGCCCATGTCCCGGTCGGTGAGCAGCCCGAGGTCGTGGTAGCGGGAGATCCGGTCCGCGTAGTCGAGCGGCGCGTTGAACGTGCCGGCCGGCGGACGCCAGAGGTTGAGCCGGCAGATCGCGCTGAGCGCGGCCCGCACGTCCGCCCGGGGCGGTGCCTCGGCCGGGTGCCGCTGCAGGGCGGCGACCCGGCCGGGCATCCGCTCGATCACCAGCGTGCAGTTGTCGGGGTCCGCGGCGATGAGCCGCGGCACCCGGACCGGTGGCCGGTGCCGGACGAACGAGCGGTATGCAGCTATCTCGTGGCGGATCCGCTCGGCCCAGATCGGGGAGTGGTCCACTAAACACTTGGCGACGGCGGTGCTGCGCCCTGTGGTGCCGACGAGCAACACGGACCGTCCACTGCGGCGCAGCACCTGCACCGGATTGAACTCCGGGCAGATCCGGTGCACCGAGGCGATCGCCGTGCGCAGCTGCGCCCCCTGGGGGCCGGACAAGTCGAGTCTCCCGCTGAGCGGTTGGGTGCCGAGCCCCGGGACGCGCCTGGTCCGACCGGAGCCGAGCGCTGCGGCCGCAGGTCGCGCGGGGTCGAGATACGGGCCGCCGCCCGCCGGTGGGGCCTCCCCTGCGCGGCCGTTGCCGCGAGCCGGGGGCCGGGCGTAGAGCGGCCGGGGCGGGGCGGACACGGAGGACGATGCTGCGTACATGGGCGAACAGATCCCTTCGTGTGCCTGCGATTTGCCTGCGCCACCCGCCCCGGGGAACCGTGGTGCACCCTGGGGAGTGAGCCGCGGCAACCGGGTCGGGGTGGCGCATTCCTACCTGACACCCGGTGCCCACTGGCACACCATCTGGCGCACCCTGGCGAACCCTGGCGAATAGTCGCTCTGCAACTGACAGAGGGTTACTGTCAACTCAGCCGAGAACCTGGGGGCTTGACGTGAACGGACAACCCAACACCCGCCTGAACGACCTGTTCGGCCTCGCCGGCTGGTCCAAGGGGGAGCTCGCGAGGCTGGTCAACCGGCAGGCGGCGGCCATGGGCCACCCACAGCTGTCGACCGACACCTCACGGGTGCGGCGTTGGATCGACATGGGAGAGATCCCGCGCGATCCGGTGCCACGGGTGCTGGCGGCGCTGTTCACCGAGCGACTCGGCCGTGTCGTGACCATCGAGGACCTCGGTCTGGTCCGGCACGGGCGCACGGGGAAACGGCGTGACGACGGGGCTGTGCAACACCCCGACGGAATGCCATGGGCGCCCGAGCGGACAGCTGCGGTCCTCACCGAATTCACGGGAATGGACCTCATGCTCAACCGACGCGGCTTGGTGGGCGCGGGTGCCGCGCTTGCCACAGGATCTGTACTCAGCGGCGCCATGCATGACTGGCTGCACACCGATCCGGCCCTCGCGGCCGACGCCCCACGTTTCGAAGACCCCCTGCACGCCGACCCCGCTGGGTTCGACCGCTATGAGGCCGCCCCCATCGGGTCGCAGGAGATCGAGGAACTGGAGCGCTCCGTCGAGGTGTTCCGGGCCTGGGACGCGGCCCGCGGTGGCGGCCTGCAACGCAAGGCGGTGGTGGGCCAGCTCAACGAAGTGGGCGGCATGCTCAGCTACCGGCACCCCGACCATCTCCAGCGGCGCCTGTGGGGCGTCGCCGCCAACCTGGCCGTCCTCGCGGGCTGGATGTCGCACGACGTCGGCCTCGAACCCACGGCCCAGAAGTACTTCGTCATCGCCGCGCACGCGGCGCGGGAGGGCGGCGACCGGCCGCGCGCCGGGGAGGCCCTGTCCAGGGCGGCCCGTCAGATGGTGCACCTCGGCCGGCCCGACGACGCACTCGACCTCATGAAGCTCGCCAAGTCCGGATCCGGCGACCAGACCCTGCCGCGTACCCGGGCGATGCTCTACACCATCGAGGCCTGGGCACAGGCGTCGATGGGCAAGGGTCAGGCCATGCGGCGCACCCTCGGCCAGGCGGAGGACCTCTTCGTCTCCGACAAGGGCGACGTCCCGCCGCCCAGCTGGATGCAGATGTTCGACGAGGCGGACCTGCACGGGATGCAGGCCCTGGCGTACCGCACCCTCGCCGACCACGAGCCGGCCGCGGCGAACACGGCGCAGCGCCACGCCAAGGAAGCCCTCGAACTGCGGGCGAACGGGCGGCAGCGGTCGCAGATCTTCGACTACATCTCGCTCGCGTCGGCCCTGTTCATCGCCGACGACCCGGAGCAGGCCGACCGGTACGCGCGCCTGGCGCTGGTGTCGATGGGGGCCAACTCCTCCCATCGCACCTGGGACCGGCTCCGCGAGATGTACCGGCTCACCGGGCAGTACGCGACCTACCCGAAGATCGTGGACCTGCGTGAGGAGATCAAGCTCGCGCTGCCGAAGACCCCCGGAAAGCCCACGGGGGGCAAGCGCGCCCAGGCGTGACCCTCCGGGGCACGTGGCCCGGATTCAACAAGTAGCTGTCTGCAACCAGCTGTCCGCGTCAGGAGCCGATCCTGGCGACCAGCACACAGGCCTCGTCCGCGCGCTCGTGCGCGGCGAACTCCTCGAAGACCGTCCGCACACAGTCCTGCGCGGTGGCGGCCTCGGCGAGTCGTGGCGCGAGATCGAGGAGCCTGTTCGCCGCCGCGGCGCCGCTGCGGTGGGGGACCAGGCCGTCGGTGTGCAGCAGCAGCAGATCGCCTGCGCGGAGCGTCTCCTCGGCCAGCCCGTACGTGGCACCGGGTGTCGCTCCGAGCAGCACGCCCTCCGGCGGCGTCAGCGCACGCCCCACCCCGTCGCGGAAGAGCAGCGGGGCGGGGTGTCCCGCCTGCGCCCAGGTCAACGTGCGCGACCGGGGATCGTAGCGGCAGCAGACCGCGCTGCCCAGTGACGGCTGAACCGACGTGTCGGTCAGCTGGTTGAGCCAGCCCATCAGCTCGTCGGGGCGGGTCCCCGTGACGGCCATGCCGCGCAGGGCGCCGAGGAGCATCGCCACGCCGGAGGTCACGGCCACGCCGTGTCCGGTCAGGCCGCCCACGCTCAACAGGGTCTGTCCGTCCGGCAGTTCGAGCGCGTCGTACCAGTCGCCGCCGACTGGCTCGCCCGTCGACGACGGCAGATGCCGGGCCGCGAGGTCGAGGTCGTGCGGTGCCCCCTGGGAGAACCGCAGGGAGCCACGCCATGGCGGCAGCACGGCCTCCTGGAGCTCGACCGCGAGCCGGTGTTCCGTCTGCTCGATGTGCCGCCGGCGCTGGAGCGAGTCATGGGTCTCGCGTACGGCCCGCTGGGTGCGGCGCAGCTCGCTGACGTCGCGCAGGACCGCCCACATCGAGGCGGTGGAGCCGTCGGCGTCGAGCACGGGCTCGCCCATCATGTGCACAGTGCGGGCGGTGCCGTTGGTACGCAGGATGCGGAACTCGCCGTCGATCGGCTTCCCCTCGATGAGACAGTCCGTCACCATCCTGGTGAGCATGGCCTGGTCATCGGTGTGCACGACGGACGGGAGTTCGTCGAGGGTCAGCGGGGGTGCGTCGGGGCTGCGGCCGAGGATCTGGAACAGTTCCCCGGACCAGCTCGCCTCGTCGGTGAGGAGATTCCACTCGGCGCTGCCCACGCGGCTGAGCAGGGAACCGCTCGGCGGCTCGGCAGGCGCACAGTCGCGGGCCTCGGGGATCAGCGAATCCACGGTCGGGCGCGGTGGCCCGTCGCGCAGCTGCGCCAAGTGCTTGTCGAGATCGCTGAGTTGGTGCACGGCGAGCTCGTAGAGGGCACGCTGCCAGCGTCGCTCGGGGTCACCGTCGTCCGAAATGGCCTCGCGGCGCACGGCGTCGACATCACCGAGCAGCCGACGCGTCTGCGTGATCAGCGCGTCGACCGAACCGTGCTCCGGCGGCTGGGCGGCGGGGCGGTCCGCGAAGACATGGGGAGGCATGACGTACTCCGATACAGGCGCGGCACGACCAAGACTGACGGAAGGACCGGTAATGACTGTTGCACAGCCGGACAGGCCCCGTAAGGGGTTTGGCAACACCCGGTGCGGTGATGCTTCTGGCATATACCTGAGTCCTCCCGGGCGTCCGGTTCAGACGCGGAGCCACACCGCCGTGTCCCGTGGGAGCCGCCCCTCGTCGTCCAAGGGGCCACTGGCCAGCAGAAGACGTGAATGCGCCGGGAGCGGAGCGGCCGGATCGGAGAAGTTGACGACGCAGACCAGGCCCTCGCCCCGGGCAAGAGCCAGTACGCCAGGGGAACTTGGGAGCCAGCGCATCGGCCCGTCGCCGAATCCCGGCTCCGTGCGGCGCAGGCGAAGCGCCTCGCGGTAGAGCGACAGCATCGAGCCCGGATCGGCGTCCTGCCGATGGGCCGCGTACGTCCCCCAGTCCGCCGGCTGCGGCAGCCAGGGCTCCCCGGCTGACCCGAAGCCGTACGAGGGTCCGTCCTGCGTCCAGGGCAGGGGCACGCGGCAGCCGTCGCGGCCCGGGTCGGTGCCGCCGGAGCGGAAGTGCATCGGGTCCTCGATGCGGCCGGGCGGAACCTCCGCCTCGGGCAGGCCCAGCTCCTCTCCCTGATAGAGGTAGACGGCCCCCGGCAGGGCCAGCGACAGCAGCGCCGCCGCGCGCGCCCTGTGGGTGCCGAGCGCCAGGTCCGTGGGCGTGCCGAAGCGCTTCGACGCGAAGGCGAACGTGGTGTCCGTCCGGCCGTAGCGGGTCACCGTCCGTGTCACGTCGTGGTTGCACAGGACCCAGGTCGCGGGAGCCCCCACCGGCGCGTGGTGGGCGAGCGTCATGTCGATGGACTCGCGCAGTTCCGACGCATCCCAAGGGCGTGACAGGAAGTCGAAGTTGAAGGCCGTGTGCAGCTCGTCGGGGCGCAGATAGCGGGAGAAGCGCTCGGGGTCGGGGACCCACAGCTCCCCGATGAGTACGCCGTCGTACTCATCGGCGACGGCCCGCCATGAGCGGTAGATCGTGTGCAGCTCGTCGCGGTCCACATAGCCGCTCGTGTCGTCCTCGGCGGCGTCGGCGAGTGCCGGGTCCTTGGCGAGGAGTGCCGCCGAGTCGACGCGTACGCCCGATGCGCCGCGCTGGAACCAGAACCGCAGCACCTCCTCGTGCTCGTGACGCACCGTGGGGTGCGCCCAGTTGAGGTCCGGCTGCTCGGGCGTGAACAGATGCAGGTACCACTCGCCGTCGGGGACGCGGGTCCAGGTCTCGCCGGCGAACTGGGACGGCCAGTTGTTGGGCGGCAGTTCGCCGTGCGCGCCCCGGCCGGGCCGGAAGTGGAACAGCTCGCGCTCGGGGCTGCCCGGGCCCGCCGCGAGCGCGGCCCTGAACCAGGCGTGCCGGTCGGAGACATGGTTGGGCACGACGTCGACGATGACGCGGATACCGAGGTCACGCGCCTCCTCGATGAGCTTCTCCGCCTCGGCGAGCGTGCCGAACGACGGGTCGATCGCCCGGTAGTCGGCCACGTCGTAGCCGCCGTCCGCCATCGGGGAGCGGTACCAGGGGGTGAACCAGATCGCGTCGATCCCCAGGCGGGCCAGGTGGCCCAGTCGGGCTCTGACCCCCGCGAGATCGCCCGTCCCGTCTCCGTCGCCGTCGGCGAAGCTGCGTACGTACACCTGGTAGATGGCGGCGGAACGCCACCAGTCGCCGGTGTCTGGGGTATGGGGGGCTGCCACGTAGTGGTCCTTTCGGGCAGGAGGGCGTGCCGGGGCGCGCCGTCACGGAGGCGGCGTACGGGGGAGGGGCGGCGGGCGTCAGCCCTTGAGGCCGCCCGCGGTGAGACCGCTCATGATGTTGCGCTGGAACAGCAGGAAGAGGATCAGGGTCGGCAGCGAGGCGATGGTGAGGGCGGCGATCAGCCAGTTCTCAGGAACGCCGCTGGCCAGCGAGTAGATGCCGACGTTCAGGGTCTGCTTGCCGGGGTCGGGCAGCGTCAGCATCGGCCAGAGGAAGTCCTTCCACACGCCGACGACCGCGAAGATGGAGACGACGCCCAGGATGGGCCGCGAGATGGGCAGCACCACGGACCGCAGGGTCCGCAGCGCGGACGCCCCGTCGATGGACGCCGCGTCCAGCAGCTCCTGCGGGATCGAGTCGAAGAACCGCTTGAGCAGGAAGATGTTGAAGGCGTTGGTGACGGACGGCAGCCAGATCACCCAGGGGCTGTTGAGCAGATTGCGCTCGAAGATCGGCACGTCGAGGACGGTCAGGTACTGCGGCACGACCAGGACCGTCGCCGGGATCATCAGCGTCGCCAGCATCATGCCGAGGATGACGTTGCCGAACAGGGGCCGCAGCTTGGACAGCGAGTAGGCCGCTGCGACGTCGAGGACGAGCTGGAAGGCGAGCGCGCCGAACGCGTAGTACAGCGTGTTGCCGAGCAGCTTCGCCAGATCCATCACCCGCCACGCGTCCCCGTAGTTGCCGGGGTGCACGCTGGTGGGTACGAGCGTCGGCGGGGACTTGACGAACTCCTGCGTGGTCTTGAGGCCGCCGCTGACCATCCAGTACATCGGCCCCAGGAAGACCAGCGTGAAGAGAACCGTCACCAGGGCGAAGACGACCCAGTAGACGACCTTGCCGCGCCGCCTGCCGAGCTGGGCCGGCGAGATCAGGGTCCGGGGACGCATCGTGTCGGTAGCCATGTGAACTCCCGTGCGGGTCAGTCTTCTTGGGTGCGGCTGAGGCGTACGTACACCGCGGAGAACCCCGCGAGCAGGACGAGCAGGACCAGGCCGAGCGCTGCCGCGCCGCCGTAGTTGTTGAAGTTGAAGGCGTACTGGTAGATGAGGTAGACGACGGTCATGGTGGAGCCCTCGGGGCCCGCGCCGTTGGTGAGCAGGAACGGCTCGGTGAAGACCTGCATCGTGGCGATGATCTGCATGAGGAACATCAGCGAGAGGATCAACCTCGTCTGAGGGATCGTCACATGCCAGATCTTGCGCCAGAGTCCGGCGCCGTCCAGCTCCGCTGCCTCGTACAGCTCGCCGGGGATGCCCTGGAGGGCGGCGAGGTAGATCAGGGTCGCGCCGCCCATGTTCATCCAGGTCGCCGCGATGACCACGGAGACCATCGCCGTACTCGTGGACTGCAGCCACTGCTGGTCAGGTATCCCGAAGATGCCGAGGATCCTGTTGAACAGGCCGTAGCCAGGGTCGTAGAAGTACTTGAACAGCAGGACCGAGGCGACCGGCGGAAGCATGACCGGAAGGTAGACGAGCATCCTCAAGTAGCCCTGGCCGTGCCGGAATTCATTGAGCAGGACCGCCACGAGGAACGGCACCGCGAACCCCAGCACGAGCGCGAGTCCCGTGAACAGGAGGGTGTTGCGCCAGGCCTGCCAGAAGGCCGGGTCGTTGAAGACGTAGGAGAGGTTGGACCAGCCGGCCCAGGTGGTCCTGCCGTCCTTGTTCTTCTGGAAGGCCAGGAAGAACTCCCTGACCATCGGATACCAGGAGAAGAAGGAGAAGCAGAGCACCGCGCCGATCAGGAAGCCGTGGGCGGAGAGATTGCGCTTCACCGCTCGGGCCAACGAGCCGCGCCGCTCGGGGAGTTGATGCGGCGCACGGGCGGGCGCCGGCGAGCTCTTGGACAGCGTGGGGGCCGACATGGTCGCTCCTCGGGGTGCAGGTGCCGTGGGCTACTGGTTGGCCAGCACCTGGTTGACCTGCTGCTCCGCGGTGGCGAGCAGCTTGTCGATGTCGGCGTTGCGGTTGGTGAGGACGCCCGACATCACGTTGTCGAGGACCTTGTAGACCTCCTGCGCCTTCGGCGGCTCCGCCTTGCCGGGCACAGTGTTAGCCAGGAACGGCTTGAAGTTCTCGACGGGCATCGTCGCGTTCTCCGTGCGGGACGCGAGGTCCTCGGCCTTGGTGTCACCGGTGAAGAAGTTCGGCTGCGGCAGGCCCACGGGCAGCTTGTCAGCCTTGGTGCGGTCCCACTGGAACTGGCCCTTGCCCGGGGTGAGGTTCTTGAAGTTCAGCCAGGCGACGGCCGCCTTGATCTTGTCGGGCGACGAGCCCTTCTTGATCATGTAGTCGTTTCCGCCGAAGAGGGTGGCCTTGCCGCCGGGGATCGGCCCCATGCCGAAGTTCTCGTAGTCGGCGCCCAGTTGCTGGACCATGTACGTGATGTCGTCGGGCGCGGCGAGGAACATGCCCAGCTTGTCCGAGGCGATCTGCTTCTGGAGGTCGCCCCACTTCAGCAGCTGCGTCTTGCCCATGCTGTCGTCCTTCCAGCGCATGTCGTGCAGCTGCTGGGCGACCTGCTTGCCGGTGGCGTCGTTGAACGCGGCCTTCTTGCCGTCGGCGGAGACGACGTCGGCCCCGAGGCCGTACATCGCGGCGGTGAAGTGCCAGCCACCGGTGTTCTCCGCGCTGTACTCGCCGTAGCCCGAGATGCCGTTGCCGAGGCCGGCGATCTTCTTGGCGGCGGCGCGGACCTCTTCCCAGGTCGTCGGCGGCTTGTCCGGGTCGAGCCCGGCCCGCTCGAAGAGCTTGCGGTTGATCAGCAGGCCCATCGTGTAGTTGCTGGTGGGCAGCCCGTAGAGCTTGCGGTCCTTCTTCAGGACGCCGAGGACGTTCGGGTCGATGGAGTTCAGGGCCGGCACGGTCTTGGGTGTCACGTAGGCGGAGATGTCCTCGGCGCCGTTGTTGTCGAGCACCTGCTGGAGATCGGTGAAGTACGTGTAGAAGACGTCCGGTTGGGACTTCGCCTTGAGCTGGGCGGTGAAGCGGGCGGGCTCCTCGCACTGGCCCGGCGTCGACTTCCCGCTGATCGTGACGTTCGGGTACTTCTTGTTGAACTCCTTGACGTCCTCTTTCCACTCCCTGAGCTCGGCCGCCTTCGCCGCCGGCGGCATGCAGTCGATGGTGAGCGTGACCTTGGTCTTCGGATCCAGCGGAGCCGAAATGCCGGCCTTCGAGCCGCCGCCCGCCCCGCTGTTGTCGTCGCTGCTGCTGGTGCCGCAGGCGGCGAGGGAGGTCAGGGTGAGCACGGCGGCGACCGCGGCCGCGGAGGTATGGCGGGTAGGGCGGAACCAGGAGCTTCTCATCGGTGGTCCCCTTCGGGCATGAGCATGGAGGGCCCACGGCTGACGACAACCGCAGGAAGGCCTACGGCTATCGAGCAGCCGGGGCGCGGCACACTCAACCACCGCGAACAGTCGCCCGCAAGATGTTGTGCAGACTCCGCAAAAAACTGACTATGCCACGGCTGTGCGGGACGGAGCCTGTGCCGTGGAGCCGCGCACCACCAGTTCGGGCTCGAACAGCAGCTCACCGGGCGTCACCGAGCCGCCCTGGATCTGCGTGACCAGCAGCTCGACGGCGGCCCGGCCCATCGCCTCGATCGGCTGGCGCACGGTGGTGAGGGGCGGTTCCGTGCAATTCATGAACGCCGAGTCGTCGTAGCCGACCACCGAGATTTCGTCGGGCACGCGCAGGCCCTCACGCCGTGCGGCCCGCACCGCGCCGAGCGCCAGCGGGTCGCTCGCGCAGATGATTCCCGTGATGCCGCGCCGCATGAGGCGCGCCGCCGCCGCGTGGCCGCCCTCCAGCGAGAACATGGCCCGCTCGACGGCGTCCTCGGGCAGCGTCCCGCCGGCTGCCCGCACCACGCCCCGCGCGGCGGCGAGCTTGCGCATCGACGGCACATGGTCGTCCGGGCCGAGCACGAGTCCGATGCGTTCGTGGCCGAGCGAGGACAGATGCCGCCAGGCCTGCTCGACCGCGACGGCGTCGTCACACGCGACACAGGGGAAACCGAGGTCCTCGATCGCCGCGTTCACGAGGACGACGGGGACCTTGCGTTCCGAGAGCAGTCGGTAGTGCTCGTGGCGGGCGTCCGCCTGGGCGAACTGGCCGCCCGCGAACACCACGCCGGACACCTGCTGCTGGAGCAGCAGTTCCACGTAGTCCGCCTCGGAGACGCCGCCATTGGTCTGGGTGCACAGGACGGGGGTGAGGCCCTGCTGGGCGAGCGCGCCGCCGATCACGTCCGCGAACGCGGGAAAGATCGGGTTCTGCAGCTCCGGCAGGACGAGCCCGACCAGGCGGGCGCGCTCGCCGCGCAGTTGGGTCGGCCGCTCGTAGCCCAGGACGTCCAGGGCCGTGAGCACGGCCTGCCGGGTGGCCTCCGAGACGCCGGGCTTGTTGTTGAGCACCCGGCTGACCGTCGCCTCGCTGACGCCGACCTTCTGTGCCACCTGAGCAAGTCTCCGTGTCATGGAACGCAAGATTAGCGCAAGAATTGCAGTCTGCTTGCGTAAGTTCGGTGAACGGTTGCCCAGGGCGCGGTGAGCAGGTTCTGAGAGGTGCTGACAGGTGCCCTGGGCATGGAACGTATCCGTTCAGGGGATGGCGGCGTCAGCGCACGTCGCCCGTGGCCGGGTCGACGACCTTCTCCACGAGGACCTCCAGGACCCGGCGGTCCTCGTCGGCCGTGGCGCGCGCGGCAGGGCCGCCCGGATAGGTGTCGAACAGCACGTGCGTGGCGCCGAGTCCGGCCAGCGCGTGCAGGTCGCCGCGGACCTGGTCGAGACTGCCGTGGCCGAGCGGACGGTCCTCGGTGTCGGGCCGTGCCCCGAGCGCGATCTGCAGCCGCGGCACGAGCGCCGGCACGGGCCGCCCGGCCCTCTCGGCCTCGGCGGCCACGACCGGCAGCTTCGCGCGCAGGCCCTCGAGCGTCGGCATGAAGGGGTGCCACCCCTCGCCGAGCCGCGCGGCCCTGCGCAGCGCGGCGGGCGAGTCGCCGCCGACCCAGACCGGCAGTTGCGCGGCAGCGGGGGCGGGGGCCGTACGGATGCCTTCGTACGAGACGTAGTGCCCCTCGAAGGTGCACGGGTCCTGCGCCCAGGCGGCGCGGATCGCGGCCAGGTACTCGTCGGTGATGGCGCCGCGCTCCTCGAACGGGACGCCCAGCGCGCGGTACTCGGCGGCCGACCAGCCGACGCCCGCGCCGAGGATGAACCCGGCGTCGTTGAGCTGGTCGATGTTGGCCGCGAGCCGCGCCGTCTGGAGCGGGTGCCGGTACGGGATGACGGTGATGGTCGTGCCGAGCTGAAGCCCCGGGACCCGGCCCGCGAGATGCGCGGCCAGGACGAACTGGTCGTAGAACGGGGCGGGATACACCTCGTGCACGTCGGGGGTGACGGCTATGTGGTCGGAGATCATCGCGAATGTGAAGCCCAGTGCGCGGGCGTCCGTCGCCTGGCGCTCGAGGGTTCGCGGGGTGGTGCCGGAGCCGAAATTGAGAAGGTTCACGCCGAATCGCATGATCCGCAGTCTTGATGATCATGGGCGGGGTTGTCGAACCGGGGTTGTCGAGCCGGGGTGGGTGCCCGGTCGGGCGTACCGGGGATCACGACCGCGCCCGACCCCCGATACGCCGCAGGGTCAGCGGGCCCGGAAGGGCACGGGGGCGCAGGTGTTGGCGCAGGTGTAGGAGCCCGGCATCAACAGGCTGGCGTCGTCCTCGTAGTTGCCGCCGCCCGCGAAGTGCACCTCCGGCGTCCAGCCCCAACGGCCGTTGTCCGCCCGGGTGCTGGCCCACCAGTTGTTCTCCGCGGCGCCGTCCCGGTACGTCTCGCCCTTCATCTCGGTGACGAACCAGTTGGCCGCGCCGCCCTGTGTCAGATGGCCGACCACGGGGGAGCCGGGGGAGCGGCTCGCGTGGACCGGGACGTGGCCGCGCGTGAGGTTGCAGTACATGACGGCGGTCCCGGGCCAGGTGCGCCCGGACGACGGGTCGGTCAGGTCCCGCTTCACGGTGTTGTGGCACGGCACGTTGTCGGTGGCCTGCGCCGGGGTGGCGGCGGGCCCTGCGAGGCCGGCCGGCGCCACGACGGCGAGGGCCGCGAGTCGGACGCGGAGGGGGTGCGCATGGAGGTGTGGTCGTTCGCTCGGAGCTGGGCTTGAGGGGTGGGCTCCGGGGGTGGGCGAGAGGGACGTGACGGCGGGGTGTCCGGTGGCGAGCGGCGACGACACGGCGCATCGGGGTGCGGGGAGTGAGCATCCACCTGCGCTCCCAACTGCAGGGTTGTCATATCAAACTCACTCACGCTAGGTTGCCGTGCATGACGGTTGGAAAAGCAAACTCAATGGGTGCGGCGGACGCGTCGACCGCGAGCTCGGACGCGCAATCGGGCACTTCGACGTCGAAGGCGGAGGCGGGTTCGGGCGCAAGCGGTCCGGCTACCGGCAGGACCGGATCCGCCACCGCGTGGATCGTCTCCGCGGGCGTCTTCGTCGTGAACCTCGACCTGTTCATCGTCAATGTCGCCGTACCCGCCCTCTCCACCTCCTTCGACGGTGCCTCGCTCGCCTCCCTTTCCTGGGTCCTCAACGCCTACGCGATCGTGTTCGCGGCCCTGCTCGTGGCCGCCGGACGCCTCGCCGACCGGTACGGACACCGCCTCGGATTCCTGCTCGGCCTCGCGGTGTTCACCGTCGCCTCCGCGCTGTGTGCCGTGGCACCCGACGTGGGCTGGCTGGTCGCGGCGCGTGCGCTCCAGGCTGCGGGCGCCGCCGCCCTCATGCCGACATCACTCGCGCTGCTCCTCGTCGCCACCCCGGCGGAGCGCCGCCCGCGCGCCATTCGCGGTTGGGCGGCCATCGGGGGCATCGCCGCGGGCCTCGGCCCCGTGGCGGGCGGGCTGCTCGTGGAGGCCGACTGGCGCTGGGTCTTCCTCGTCAATGTGCCTGTCGGGATAGCCGGCCTCGTGGCCGGGGTGCGGCTGCTGCCCGCCGACCGTCCCGACCGCAGCGGCCCGCTGCCGGACCTGGCGGGCGCCGTCCTTCTGACGCTCGCCATCGGCTCCCTGGCGCTCGGTCTCGTCAAGGCCGAGGCGTGGGGCTGGAGTTCGGGCCGCGTGCTCGGCTCACTGGCCGCCGCGGTGATCCTCGCGGCGGCGTTCTGGCTGCGCTCGGCCCGGCACCCGGTCCCCATCGTCGAACTGCCGCTCCTGCGCATCCCGGCCTTCGCGTTCGCGACGCTCGCCGCACTCCTCTTCACCGTGGCGTTCGCCGCGATGCTCCTCACCTCCGTCCTGTGGTGCCAGCAGGTGTGGAGCTACTCGGCGATCCGTACCGGACTGGCCATCGCGCCGGGCCCGCTGGTCGTCCCCGTCCTCGCCGTCGCGTCAGGACCCGTCGTGCGACGCCTCGGCGCCGGCCGCGCGGCCGCGGCCGGCTGCCTCCTCTTCGCCGGCGGCCTCGTGTGGTGGGCCCTCGCCCTGGACACGTCGCCGCACTACGCCGCCGCGTTCCTGCCCGGCATGCTCATCACCGGCGTCGGTGTCGGGTTCGCCCTGCCGACCCTCGTGGGGGCGGCCGCCACGGCGCTGCCGCCCGGCCGGTTCGCCACCGGGTCCGCGGTCACGACGATGGCCCGGCAGACGGGCTCCGTCCTCGGGGTGGCCGTGATGGTCGGCCTCATCGGCGAGCCCCGTACGGCGGAAGCGGCCCTCACGGCGTTCCGCCACGGCTGGCTGACCGCCGCGGTCGTCGGGGCGCTCGCGGTGGCGGCGGCCCTGGCGCTGCCCCGCCCGGCACCCGCCGCCTCCCCGGCGAAGGCGCCTGCCTGACCCGGTTCGCCGGGTCGCCTAGAGTGCGGCGGGTAGTCACAGTGCCGGCGGAGGGACGCGCATGTCGCGGTATCGCGAGTTCAAGTTCAGGGCCGTGACGTCGTTCCAGCGGCGTATCGGCAACCCGCTCCTCTCCCGGCTCCCCGGCCAGATCCTGCTGGAGACCACCGGCCGCACGTCCGGGCTGCCCCGGCGCACCCCCGTCGGCGGCCTCCTGGTCGGCCGCGAGTTCTGGTGGGTGTCCGAGTACGGTGACAAGTCGCAGTACGTGCGCAACATCCAGGCCGACCCGAAGATCCGTGTACGGATCAAGGGACGCTGGCACACCGGCACGGCACACCTTCTGCCGGACGACGACGCCCGCGCGCGACTGAAGCGGCTGCCCCGGTACAACAGCGCCGCCGTGCGCACCCTCGGCACGAACCTGCTGACGCTGCGGGCCGATCTCACGGACCTCACCGACTGAGGCACGCCGTCCGCGCGCGGGTGCCGGCGCGGCATGGGTGTGGCGAGGCCGGAGGCCCGCGGTGCGGATACGTGAACTGGCTTGTGCGAGCACGAAGTTGATGACTTCGGGGCAGCGGAATCCGTTGGTCGGATTCGGTGACAATCGGTTACCGGGTGCGCTCGACTGGCTACACTTGCGCGGCGCGTCACGTCGGGCAGCACGTCCGGCCGCACCCCGGAAGGTCCCTGCATGACTGCCCGTTCCCAGCCGGTCTCTCCTCTGCCCGAGAGGGTCGGCACGCTGCGCGTCAGCGCCCGGCACCTGGCGAACGCCACCGTCGCGCCGGTGGAGACAGGCCCCGCGGCGGCGGGCGGCGACGTGTACGGAGCCGTTGAATCCCCTTACGGCACACGCCTGTTGATGGGTGATGTCATGGGCAAGGGCCGCGCGCTCGCCCGTACCGCGGACAGTGTCTTATGTGCCTGGCGCGATCTCGCCGTCCGCGAGGCGCGGTTGGAAGGGATCGCCGTACGGCTGCACTCGCTGGTCGCGCGCTCCGACGAACCCGACCGCTTCGTCACGGCGACCCTGCTCAGCGTCGCACCCGACGGATCCGCCCAACTGGTCTGCTGCGGACACCCGCCGCCCGTCCTGCTGCGCGACGGCGCCGCCGTCCACGCGGCGGTCCCCGCGCCCGCGCCACCGCTCGGCCTGCTCGACCTGCACTCCGGCTGGTGCGCCGCCCAACCGGTGCCCGCCACCGCCTGGGAGTGCATGCTGCTCTACACCGACGGAGTGAGCGAGGCCAGGGACGCGCGCGGGGCGTTCTACCCGCTGGCGGAGCGAGCCGCGGCCCTGGAGAACACGCTCCTCGAGGACTTCACCGACGCCCTCGCCGCCGACCTGCTCCGCCATGCGGAGGGCCGGCTCCAGGACGACGCCTCACTCCTCGCGGTCCGGGCCGCGGCCTAGGGCTCTCGTTCGGATCATGCCGGGCTCGCGGGGTCTGGTGCCGCACCTCGCGGCGTTGTCGTCAGTGGCCGATTCCCCCCGAGCTCTCGGCTGCACTCGAGCGGGGGGACTCCCATGACCCCGCTCCTTGATCCGGCCTGATCCACACGAAAGACCTGGGGCGAGTGTTCGAGGCGGGATCAGAGCTTCAGGGCCCCTGCGCCGACGGACTCGGCCAGGACCTCGTCCGCCAGGTCCCGCGTCGGCTGCCACAGCGTCGTCACAGGCGACCAGACGCGCAGCCCGCCCGGCTCGGAGAGTGAGGCGGCGGTGAACTTCTGCCCATGGTGTTCCGGATTCGCAGCCACCACGACGTAGCCGACCGACCGGGCATCGGCGTCACCGCTCGCGGACAGGGAGCGCACAGCGGCGTGGGCGGTCTTCCCCGCGTCCAGCTTGTACGTGGCGCTCCCGGAGAGCGGGAACGGGACGGCGGCCCCGTCCAGATCGCCGTAAGTGACCAGCGGTACGTGGCCCACGAGGCAGGCGTGCGAGGAGTGGTTCTTGACGCTCAGGCGCAGGACGTGGTCCTCGCCCGATGCGGCCGCCCGCACCGTCAGCGCGTTCTCCGCGCACTGCTTGAGGGCGGCGGCCGGGTGAGCGGGGCGGGGGTCGGCCGACGCGGCGGAGGCGCCGGTGGCTGACACGCCGGTCGCGGATACGAGCAGCGCGGCGGCGGCGAGAACGGTGCGAGTGGGCATCAGTCTGGTCTCCCGGCGAACGGTGGCTTTTCGCATTTCACCTGAAATGACGCTTAAGGAGCCTAGCTCGGATGGATGCCTCTGCCCATGTCAGTGCCCATGTCAGTGCCCGTGTCAGCGCCTGAGCCGGTGTCCGAGCCGGCGCCTGCGTCGCTGACGTGACCACGGGTGCCGAGGGTTCATGGGCCCTAGATGCAGTGCGCGCAAAGATTGCAGTGTGTGCAAGAATCTTTGGCGTGATGACATCAGGCACCGCGACGTCGGCGGTCCGCGAGCAGGCGCCGGCCGAAGGGCTGCGCGCCCGGCGACGGCGCCAGACCCGGGCCGAACTGCACGCCGCCACGGTCCGCCTGGCCCGTGAACACGGCCTCGAACACGTCACGGTCGAGATGATCAGCAAGGAGGCCGGCGTCTCCCCGCGGACCTTCTTCAACTACTTCCGCACCAAAGAGACCGCGCTCTTCGCCTGGCCCGGTGGCCTGACGGAGGCCGAGGCGGAGCAGTTCGTCTCCGCGCCCGGCCGCGACCCGGACGCCGTGCTGCGGGACCTGGGCGAGGTGTTCGCCACGCACGTGGACGAGATGGCGCCCGGCGCCGGAGCGTTCGAGGACGTCTTCGCCATCGTCGAGAAGGTGCCCTCGGCCCTCGGCGCGTTCCTCGCCGAGTGCGACGCGCTCGAACGGGATCTCGCCGGCGCCATCGCCCGCCGCACCGGAGACGCCCCCGACGGGCAGACCGTCGCTCTTCTCGCGGGGATCGCCATGACCGCCGTACGCAACGGCCTCATGCGATGGGCCCGCGACAAGCAGCACCCCGACGGTCCCGCGGCCTCGGTGCGCGACTCGTTCACCGCCCTGCGCGGCCTCCTCTCCCCGGCGGACTTCCCACACGCCACCACCGAACGGGAGGCCTGAGGCGCGGCTCCGAAGCGCGACCCGGCTGCGGCCCCCACCGCACCGGTGCGCGCGCTCCCCGCGCAAGGCCCCCACACGACTCCCCACCCGAGCCCCGAAGCTCCCCAGCCTCCCCGGGCGGCGACCGCTCGCGCGCCGCGCACCCCATCCCTTCACGTACGGAGACCTGAGCATGACCCACGCCCCCGCACCGGCGGGCTCCGATCCCGCCCCTGAGGACGGCATAGCCAAGCCGCACAACTTCGGGCTGATCTTCGGCGCGCTGATGCTGACGATGCTGCTCGGCGCGCTCGACCAGACCATCGTCAGCACCGCCCTGCCGACCATCGTCGGCGAGCTCAACGGCATCGAGCACATGGCGTGGATCACCACCGCGTACATCCTCGCCGCCACCATCGGCATGCCGGTCTACGGCAAGCTCGGCGACCTCATGGGCCGCAAGAACATCTTCCTCGCGGGCATCGCGCTCTTCCTGGTCGGCTCCGTGGTCTGCGGGCTCGCCCAGAACATGGGCACCCTCGTCGCCGGCCGCGCCCTCCAGGGCCTGGGTGGCGGCGGCCTCATGATCACCTCGCAGGCGATCATCGCCGACCTCGTTCCGCCCCGGGAGCGCGCCAAGTACATGGCCCCCATGGGCGCCGTGTTCGGTCTTTCCTCGGTCGTCGGGCCGCTGCTCGGCGGCTGGTTCACCGACGAGCACTCGTGGCGCTGGGCGTTCTGGGTCAATCTTCCGCTCGGCATCCTCGCCTTCTTCGTCGCGGCCGTCGCGATCAAGCTGCCGCGCAAGGCCGTCAAGGTCACTCTCGACTACCTCGGCACCGCCCTGATGGCCGCCGCCGTCACCTGCACCGTGCTGTTCGCAAGCTGGGGCGGCACGCAGTACGCGTGGTCCGACCCGCTGGTCATCGGGCTCGGCGTCGGCGCGGTCGTCGCCTGGGTGCTGTTCTTCGTCGCCGAGAAGCGGGCCGCCGAGCCGGTCATCCCGCTGCACCTCTTCCGCAGCCCGATCTTCAACGTCGCCACGCTGCTCGGCATGATCGTCATCGGCCTCGGCATGTTCGCGATCGTCGGCTACATGCCCACGTATCTGCAGATGGTCTACGGCAAGACGGCCACCGAGTCGGGGCTGCTGCTCATCCCGATGGTCGTCGGCATCATGGCCACGGCGCTGCCGTCCGGCGCGATCATGAGCAAGACCGGCCGCTACAAGGTCTATCCGATCGTCGGCACGGTCATCATCATGCTCGTCGCGTTCCTGATGTCCCGCCTCGACGTGAGCGACCCGGTCTGGCTGGTCTGCCTGTACGTCGGACTCGCGGGCGCCGGTGTCGGCCTGATGATGCAGACCCTCGTACTCGCCGTGCAGAACGACTTCCCGGGCGCCGAGGTCGGCACCGCCACCTCCGCGAACAACTTCTTCCGTGAGATCGGCGCGACCCTGGGAACCGCCGTCGTCGGCGCGGTCTTCGCCAGCCGCCTCACCGACCAGCTCGCCACGCGCCTGCCCGCGGACGCCGCGTCGAAGGTCGGCGACAGCGACTCACTGACGCCCGCGCTCGTACGGGCCCTGCCGGCCGACCTGCGCGCCACGGTTGTCTCCTCGTACCAGGAGGCACTCGTGCCGATCTTCCTGTACCTGGTGCCCGTCTTCGCGGTCGGTCTCGTCCTCGCCTTCGTGCTGAAGGAGAAGCCGCTCGCCGACAACGAGGACTGGCATGCCGAGAACGAGACGGCGCGGCCGGGCGGCGAGGAGAAGGAGTTGGAGCCTGCCGCCGGCTGAGTCGGTCGGTCGGGTCAGCCGGCTGTTTGTGTGGCGCTGGGCGCGCCCGTCGAAGGGGTATTCGGCGGGCGCGTTCTGTGTTTTTCGGGCTCGGGGTGCGGTGAGTGGCGGTGGGCTTCAACTCGTGCGGCGGTGCCGGTGGTTCAGTCCTCGGTCCACTCGCCCTCCCGCATCAGCTCCCTGCCCGCCAGCTCGTTGGCCTCCCGCCAGGCCTGGACCCGCTGCGGCGTGACCCGGAAATAGAGGTACTCCGAGGTCAGCCCGCGCGGGTCGAACCCTGTCTTCGCCGCGAACGCGTCACCGACGTCGTCCGGGAGCTCCGTGGCCGTCAGCGTCCGTACCGTGCCCTCGATCATGACTACGTCACGCGTCGGCCCGATGCCGAGCCTGGCCCGCCCCGCGGACCGCAGATTGCGTCCCGTGGGACTGGCCGCCGGGGTGGCGAGCAGCAGCGTCGAACCGTCCCACAGGAACGACAGCGGCACGAGATAGGGCGTCGCGCCTTCCCCGTCCGACGTGTCCGCCGTGGCCACCCATACGTCCTCGTCGCGTTCGAGCCGGTCGAGGGTGTCCTGCTTGCGCTGTTTCGCGGTCCGGGCGGGTTGCATCGGCGTCTCCCTGTCGCATCGGGCGGGTTCCCTGGTCACTGTTATGACACGGGTCGGCCCTGGAATGTGACCGATGGGCGAGAAGGCGCTTCACGTTCTGGGCGTCGTCATCGCCGTCATCCGCTCAGGAATGGCGACACTCGGTGTCCTGATTTCGGGTCATGCTCGAACCGAGGACGGGCCACGACGGCCTGTCCGGCAGCAGCGAGGAGGCGGCTTCATGACGCAGGAACCCGGGACCGGAAGCGCCCGGCTGGACGGCAAGGTCGCCCTCGTGGCGGGTGCGACCCGCGGCGCGGGACGGGGCATCGCCGTGGAACTCGGCGCGGCCGGCGCCACGGTGTACGTGACCGGGCGCACCACGCGGGCCCGGCGCTCCGAGTACGACCGGCCGGAGACCATCGAGGACACGGCCGACCTGGTGACCGCGGCCGGCGGACGCGGTATCGCCGTGCCCACCGACCACCTGGAGTCCGCCCAGGTCAAGGCCCTCGTCGACCGCATCGCCGACGAACAGGGTCGGCTCGACGTGCTGGTCAACGACATCTGGGGCGGCGAGAACCTCTTCGCCTGGGACACCCCGGTCTGGGAGCACGACCTCGACGACGGGCTTCGGCTGCTCCGCCTCGCCGTCGAGACACACGCCATCACCAGTCACTACGCACTGCCGCTCCTGCTCCGCAACCCCGGCGGTCTCGTGGTCGAGGTGACCGACGGCACGGCTGAATACAACCGCGACAACTATCGCGTCTCCTTCTTCTACGACCTCGCCAAGAGCTCCGTCCTGCGCATGGGCTTCGCCCTCGGGCAGGAGCTGGGTCCGCGGGGCGCCACAGCCCTCGCCCTCACCCCGGGCTGGCTCCGCTCGGAGATCATGCTCGGGCACTACGGCGTCACCGAGGACAACTGGCGCGACGCCCTGGAACGGACACCGCACTTCGGCATCTCCGAGACCCCGTTCTACGTCGGCCGGGCCGTCGCCGCGCTCGCCGCCGACCCCGAAGTGGCCCGCTGGAACGGGCAGTCGACGTCCAGTGGGGCACTTGCCCAGGTGTACGGGTTCACCGACGTCGACGGGAGCCGGCCCGACGCATGGCGCTATCTCGTCGAGGTGCAGGATCCGGGCAAGCCGGCTGATGCGGGCTCTTACCGCTGACGCTGTGGGTGCTGGGTGCTGGGTGCTGGGTGCTGGGGCTGGGGGCTCGGCGGTTGGTCTAGATCTGCGCCGGCCACACCTGCGTGCCGCCACCCCGCCACTCGACCAGCTCGGGGTCGTCCAGCCGCGCGTCCTCCAGGCCCGCGCGCCGCAGGAACTCGAGCACGTCCTCCTGCCCGGTGGCCAGCCCGGCGTCCTCGCCGCGGATCGTCACCCGGCGCCCGCCGGGCTGAGTGGCGTGCACGACTACAGGGGGAAATCCTTCAGGTTCGTCCATAGTCCTCAGCTTCCGTGAGGTGAATCGGCTCCGCACCCGGACGGGGTCCCGGCGCCGGACGCGTGGCGTTCTCGTTCCGCCAACAATGACGGAACGCGTGCGCGTGCGGCAGCCACTTCCCGATTACGTCCAAATCGCCCTGTATGAGCACCAGTCGAGCTGCTCCTGACGGTCACGCGCGGCACAGAAGGACCAGTTACGGTGCTGTAGTGGTGACCACTCAGCAGGACAACGGGGAACAGACAGTGACCGGGACCGCGCTGCTCCTTGCGGCCGCCCCGGCGAACAAGAGCTGCCTCATCGACGCGACTTCCGTACTGCCCGCGCTCGCGGCCGTACCGCCCAGTGCCCTGACCGGCACCGCCGCCGCGACCGTCGTCGAACTCGCCGATCCCGTCGACCCGCAGACGGTCCTCACCCGCATCCGCACGGCGGTCGCCGCGCCCGGGCCTCTCGCCCTGTTCGTGACCGGGCAGCTTCATCTGGATCAGCGCCAGCGTCTGCTTCATCTCGCCCTGGCCCGTACCACTCCGTCGACCCTGCGGTACACCTCCCTGCCCTGGCACTGGCTCACCGGCGAACTCGCGTTGCGGCGGCCCGACACCACCACGGTTGTCCTTGACCTGGTGGCCGATGGGGATGCCTGGGAGCTGGTGCGGGGCGGGGGGTTCGGCGTGGGGGTGGGTGTTCGTTTGTTCGGGCGGGTCTCGCCTCCTCCTCCGCGTCGTTCTACCGCCGTGCCCGGTTATCTCAAGACCTACGCCTCGATATGGCGTAACGGGCACCGTCCGCCGCTTGCGCATCTTCATGCTCAGGCGGCTGGGGAGGCCGGTCCGGATGGTGCCCTGTTCCTCGCGGTCGATGGTGGGCCGGGGCCTGTTCCGGCGGCTCCCCGCCCGCCTGTGCCGGCCGCCAGGCAGGAGGAGGTACCTGTCGTCGAGCCTCGTCCTGATGCCGACCCGCACCCGGCGATCCTCGCCGCCGCGCAGTCCGGGCGGCACGGTGAGGCCGCTGCCCTCGCCGCTATGTGGGAGAGCACTGCTCTGCGTACCCATGGTGCGGGGTCGCCGGAGGCGCTCCACTGGCTCGAGGTGCGTGCCGATCTTGCGCGGCTCGCTCAGGATCCTGGGCGCAGTTGCCAACTGTGGACAGCTGCGGCCGAGGCTCGGCTCGCGCGCGGGCAGGCGGTGGGCTCGGAGGATGTCGAGGCTGCCGTCGATCGCGCTCATCACCAGTGGGAGCAGCTTGGTGATCCGGCGCAGGCCCGTGCGCTTGCGGCCTCTCTTACGCGGTTGCGGCGTGCGGTTCCCGGGCAGCGGCCCGGTGCGCTCGAGGCCATCGGCCGGCGGATCTCGGCACTGGAGGGTGTGGCTGTGACGCCGTGACGGAAGGGTGGGCGGCGGGGTTCGGTGCGGTCCGTGACGTAGTTCATAGGGCCGGTTGCGGGGCGGGGAATTCCCCGGGGTGGTTCTTCGTTAAACTAGACGTGGACGCGGATGGAGCTGTGTCCCCGGGCCTCATCTCATTTGCCTGCAAGGACGATCGTTCGGCTGATGCCTTGTGGAGCCCCCGCCGAGAGGCGACCGCCATCCGCGACCACTCAGACCGCCCCGGCCGTGATCCCCCGTCACGGTCGGGGCACTTCCGTTTCCGGGCCGTCCGTCCTTCCGCAAGACGTGCCGCCCCCTCGCTGCCCACAATGGAGACAGAGGCCACCGCTGAAGGAGGCGACGTGGACATCGACGATCAAGGGCGGGGAGACGACGTCTACCAGCCCGACGGGTCCGAGGTCCAGGACGACGAGGGGCTCCTCGACCAGGAGGACACCCTGCTAGGCGGCGGCGTCACCGATCCGCTCGACCAGGGCTATTCGCCGCCCGAGCGGCCCTGGGGGGTCGAGCACACCGGTGTCACCTGCACGGAGCAGCGGCTCGGCGAGACGCTGGACGAGCGTCTGTCCGAGGAGGTCCCCGATCTGGTGGTTCCTGATGACGACGGTATTGGCGACACGTGGGACACCGATGGCGAGTCGCTCGACGACGAGGTGGGGGCCGAGCGCTCCGGTCGGCTCGTATCGCCCGACGAAGGCGTGCGCAAGAACGAGGAGGGCGAGCTGTTCGCCGAGGACGTCGGGATCGACGGCGCGGCCGCGTCCGCAGAGGAGGCTGCCATGCATCTCGTGGAGGACGTCCGCAGAGGACGTGATCCACGGCGGGTCACCGACTGACCGTGCGGGAGAGGTGAGCCCGGCTTAGGGTGACGGAAGTCAGCCGACCGCATCGTGCACCCCTGCGGGAGAGTCAGTGACGCAAACGCAGCCTGTCATGGCGCCGCACTCGACAGCGGCCCTTTTTCTCGTGGTGACCACGGCACTTGGCGCCGAACCCCGCGTACGCGACCAGCTCGGTGGTTTGAACGGGCTGCTGCGCTCGGTCTCGTTCCGCTCACCCGACTCGTTTCTGTCGTGCACCGTCGGGATCGGGTCTGTTGTCTGGGATCGGTTGTTCGGCGGGCCGCGGCCTGTTGGGCTGCATCCCTTTCGTGAGCTGAACGGCGATCGGCATCGGGCCGTCGCCACTCCGGGGGATTTGCTCTTTCATGTGCGGGCGCGGCGCATGGACCTCTGCTTTGAGCTGGCCGGCCACATCGTCGGTCAGCTCGGCGACGCCGTGACCGTTGTGGACGAGGTGCACGGCTTCAACTACTTCGACGACCGGGACCTGCTCGGGTTCGTCGACGGCAGCGAGAACCCGACCGGTGACGCGGCGCGCTCTGCCGTGTTCATCGGCGACGAGGACGCCCCGTTCGCGGGCGGCAGCTACGTCGTGGTGCAGAAGTACCTGCATGACATGACTGCCTGGAACGCTCTGTCGACGGAGGAGCAAGAGAAGGTCATCGG
The DNA here is from genome assembly GCF_002803065.1 of Streptomyces sp. CB01635. Lineage (GTDB taxonomy): Bacteria > Actinomycetota > Actinomycetes > Streptomycetales > Streptomycetaceae > Streptomyces. Next base: position 353,281 of record NZ_NNBL01000005.1, on the reverse strand, counting down.
CCGTTCGAAGGCCGACAACATCGAGATGTCCGACGAGACCAAGCCCGCCGACTCCCACGTCGCCCTCAACACCATTACCGAGGACGGCGAGGAACGGAAGATCTTCCGCAAGAACATGCCGTTCGGCACCCTGGGGCGCGGCGAGTTCGGGACGTACTTCATCGGGTACGCGCGGACCCCCGCGGTCACCGAGCAGATGCTCGAGAACATGTTCATCGGCAGTCCTCCCGGCAACACCGACCGGATCCTCGACTTCTCCACCGCCGTCACGGGCAACCTGTTCTTCGTTCCGACCGCAGACTTCCTCGACAACCTGCCGGACCCGCCCGCCCTGCCGGACGCCGCACGCGAACTTCCCCTCCCTGCCGCGTCACCGCAGCCCGTCGTCGCCCCGCCCGACGGCTCGTTGGGCATCGGCGGCCTCAAAGGAGCCCCCGCGTCATGAACAACCTGCACCGCGAACTCGCCCCCATCAGCGAAGCCGCCTGGGCGGAGATCGAGCAAGAGGCCGGCCGGACCTTCCAGCGTCATGTCGCGGGACGCCGCGTCCTCGACGTCACCGGCCCCGACGGGCTCGAACTCGCCGCCGTCGGCACCGGGCATCTGCGGTCCGTCACGCCGCCCGCCCCGGGAGTCATGGCACGCCTGCGCGAGGCCCAGCCGCTCGTCGAACTGCGCGTTCCCTTCACCGTCAGCCGCGAGGCCGTGGACGATGTCGCGCGCGGCTCCAACGACTCCGACTGGCAGCCGGTCAAGGACGCGGCCCGCACCATGGCCTTCGCCGAGGACCAGGCCATCTTCGACGGCTACGCCGCGGCCCGGATCGAAGGCGTCCGCGAGCGCACGTCCAACCCCGTCCTGAGTCTGCCGGCCGAGCCTCGCGACTACCCCGACACCATCGCGAGGGCCCTCAGTTCTCTGCGCCTTGCCGGCGTCGACGGCCCGTACTCGCTGCTGCTCGGCGCGGAGGCGTACACGGCGGTCAGTGAGACCACCGACCACGGCTTCCCCGTGTCCGGCCACATCGCCCGCCTCCTCGACGGCGATCTGATCTGGGCACCCGCGATCAACGGCGCGTTCGTCCTGACCACCCGCGGCGGCGACTACGAACTCCGCATCGGCCAGGACCTGTCCATCGGCTACACCTCGCACGACGCGACCGGCGTCGAGCTGTACTTCCAGGAGACGTTGACGTTCCTGATGTACACGGACGAGGCCGTTGTCGCTCTGCGGGCGTGACGGCTGGGATTGTTGACGGGGCGTGCCGGGGCGGTTAGAAAGACCGGATGAGTCGACCTGGCGTTTCCGGGCCCGAAGGGCCTCTGCGCGCCGGACCCGCTGTATCCGAACTGCCTGTGCGTGCCGTTCTCTTCGACTTCTCCGGCACCCTGTTCCAGATCGGCACGTACGCCGACAGGATCAGGGCCGTACTGGGGCCCGTCGATGGCCCGGTGATGGACGCCATCCTCGACGGACTCGAAGCCGGCCTCACCGACCCGGACGTGGTCGCCGCGCAGCTCGGCAGGGACGTGTCCGCGAAGGCCCACCGGCACGCCTTCACCACCTGGTACGCGTCGGCTCCGCGGCTGGCTCCGGTCGCCGACGTGCTGTACGAGCAGCTGCGCGAGCCCGAACACTGGGTGCCGTACGCCGATGTGGAGGCGACCCTTGTCCGGCTTGCCGGCAGGGGGATTCCGTTGGGCGTCGTCAGTGACGTCGGCTGGGATCTGCGAGCGACCTTCGCCCGGCGCGGGCTCGACGGCTTCTTCTCCTGGCCTGCGACGAACTGGGCGTCTCGCCCGCCGAGGCCCTGATGGTGGGCGATCACCCGGCCAAGGACGGCGGGGCCGTCGCCGCGGGGCTGCGCGCCTACGTCCTGCCCTCCGGGGCGGCCCCCGGGGCTCGACGCGGGCTCGACGCCGTGCTCCGGCTCGTGGAGGCGGAACGAATGTAGGGAGCGGGCTCTGCGCCTGGGTGCGGCGTCAGGACCTGGCCCCTTCCAGGCCGGGTGCGCCCCACACCGGGAACCAGCGTTCCAGGTCCGGCTCTATACGGAGGTCGTCGCCGACCACCGCGCGTACGCGCAGTTCCAGGGCGTTGTCGCGCTTCTCGCCCGGGAGCGGCGCGAAGGGGTAGAACGTGCCCCGCTTGTAGAGGTAGACGAGCGCCAGTGAGTGGCCCTCGGCGTTGTGGAAGCCGGCCAGGGAGCAGAGGAGTTGGGGGCCGAAGCCGTTGCCTTCGAGTGTGGCGTTCACCGCGTGGAGATCGCCGACCAGAGCCGGGAGGTCCGAGGGGGCACGTTGGGAGAGCAGCCAGGTGTAGCCGTATTCGTCCCGGCTGAACTCCGTCGCCACGGCCCGTTCCGCGTCGGCGTTCAGGAGCGCCCCCACGTCCTGGCGGATCGTGTCGAAGGCCGTCCCCTCCACGGTCGTGAAGCACACCGAGCCCAGGCCGGTCGGGGTGAACCCGGCCGCCGCCTCAAGGGTGACCGCGGCCGACGGCAGGCCGAAGAGCCGGTCGAGGTCCGGTGGGGCGGGCCTGGTGCGCCCGAGCAGGATGTCCAGGAAACCCATGTGGATCCCTTCGGGGCTCAGGCCGGGCGGCCGAGGTCGGCGGAGATCGCCGCCAGCTGGTCGAGGCGCTGTTCGAGCGAGGGGTGCGTGGAGAAGAGACGGGGGAGCGGGGCGGTCTTCGACAGCGCCGGGATGAAGTAGAACGCGTTGAACGCGCGGGCCGTCCGCAGGTCCTTGTTCGGGATGCGGGCGATGTCCCCGTCGAGCTTGGTCAGCGCGGACGCCAGCGCGGACGGCCTGCCCGTGAGCAGCGCCGCGGCCCGGTCGGCGGCCAGCTCCCGGTACCGGGACAGCGCCCGGATGAGGACGAAGCTGATCGCGTAGACGGCGGCCGAGACGCCCACCACCACCGCGAGGACGACCAGCGTGTTCTGGTCGGTCCTGCGGCGGCCGCCGAGCAGCTCGGAGTAGAACGCGAAGCGCACGACGATGCCGGCGATCACTCCGAGGAACGACGCCACGGTGATCACTGCCACGTCGCGGTGCGCGACGTGGGACAGCTCGTGCGCGAGGACGCCCTCCAGCTCGTCGGGCTCCAGACGGCGCAGCAGGCCCGTGGTCACGCACAGCACCGCGTGATCGGCGTTGCGGCCGGTGGCGAAGGCGTTCGGCAGGTCGGTGCCGGCGATGGCCACCTGTGGTTTCGGCATGTCGGCGGTCGCACACAGCCGGTCGACGACGCCGTGCAGCTGGGGCTGCTCCTCACGGGTCACGATCCGGCCGTGCATGGCGTACAGGGCGATCCGGTCGGAGAACCAGTACTGCGACGCGAGGAGTCCCGCGGCGAGCACGACGACCAGGAGCGTCGACTTGAGCAGGACCAGGAGCGCGCCGATGAACGCCACGTACAGCAGGCCCAGCAGGAACACGGTGACCAGCATGCGCACGGTCAGCTGCCGGTCGGCCTTGAACCGGCTCCCTCCGGCCTTCAGGGTGCTTGTCACAGCCGTCACCGCCTTCGCTCCGCGGCGCGCCCCGCCGTACGGGCCGCTCACACGGAGCGGGACCGGCGGTGCGCTCACCTTCCACGATGCCACTTACCGGGGCTCTTCCGACCAGTAGCGCACGGACCCTGTCAGTTCCCTGTCAGTCCCGGCTCCCGCCGTCCTGCCGGGTCGCGCAGGTGTCCTTCAGGGGTGGCGCCATGCCACCGCGCGAGCAGTACGAAGGGACCGCCGTGTCACCTGCCCTACCCGTGATGAAGCGGGGCGCGGTGTGGACCGTGGGTGCCGTGATCCTCAATGCGCAGGGGCAGGCTTTCGCGCAGAGGCGAAGCCCCGACCGGCGCCTCTTTCCCGACACGTGGGACATCGTCGGCGGCCATGTCGAGCCGGGCGAGAGTCTCCTCGGCGCGCTGGCCCGCGAGATCGACGAGGAGACGGGCTGGCGCCTGCGGCGGGTGGATGCGTTCCTCGGTGTCTCCACCTGGACCGGCGACGACGGTGGCGGCCGACGGCACGAGGCAGACTGGGTCGTCGAGGTCGACGGGGATCTGGGCCACCCCGCCCTGGAGTGGTCCAAGCACTCCGCGTACGGCTGGTTCGGTGCTGCCGACCTGGACCGGCTCAAGGAGAACCGTGGACCGGGCGAGTTCCTGGTCCACGATCTGATCGCCGGCGTCCTGCTCGGCCCGGCCCGGCCCGGGGCTCCCGCTAAGGCGCCTGTCACCCCTCGTTCGTCCCCAGTACCAGTACCTGGATGGCCAGGACCGCGGCGCCGCGGGCCCACTCGTGGAAGTCGGAGACCTTTGTTTCCAGGTGGACGGGGTCCGCCTTGGGGTGGCGGTTGGCGAGGATCGTTTCGTGGACCGTGCCGCCCGCTACGTCGGCCAGGCCCACCCCCTCGCCCGCCAGCAGGATCTTCTCCGGCATCGCGAAGTTGGCGATCTGTGCGACCAGGGTGCCCAGGGCCCGGGCCGCCTCGTCGATCACGCGGGAGCAGAGCGGGTCGCCGGAGGCGGCGCCGGCCAGGATCTCCTCGTACGTCACGTTCCGGCCGGTGGCCGCGCGGACCTGGTAGCAGATGCTGGGGATGGTCAACAGGGCCATGGCACTGCCCCGTTCGCCCTCCGGGGTGAGCGGGCCGTTGGCGTTGATGATCCAGCGCTTGCCGACGCCGTGGCCGTCCTCGCCGGTGCGGACCAGGCGCCCGCCGAGCACGAGGCCGTAGCCGATGCCCGCCCCGATGGTGAGGACCGCGAACCGGTCGAGGCCGCGGCCCGCGCCGAACCAGGCCTCGGCCTCGATCAGCGCCGCCACGTCGCTGTCGACGACGACGGGCAGCCCCGTGCGCTCCTCGACCATCTCGGCGAGGGGCACCTCCTCCCAGCCGAGGAACGCGTTCGCGACGACGGTCGCCCGGTGTCTGACGTTGCCGCCCACGCCGATGCCGATTCCGGCGAGGCGGGGGAAGTTCTCCTGGAAACCGGTGGTCATCCGGTGCAGGAGGTCCGCGATCTCCTCCGGATCGTGCGTGTCCAGGGGCTCGGAGCGGCGGGCGACGATCTCGCTCCTGAGGGTGGTGACCACCCCGTAGACCGCGTCACCCGTGATCTTGAACCCGGCGAAGCTCTGTGACCCGGCCACGATGTCGAGCGGCTGCGAGGGGCGTCCCTGGCGCAGGGATGCCGCCGTCGTGGCCTCCTCGACCAGCAGGCCCGACTCGATGAGCGGCTTCGTCAGGCGGGTGAGGCTGCCGGGGGACAGGCTGAGCCGCTTGGCGATCTCGCTGCGGGACAGCGGGCCGTGCGTCAACACCTCGATCGCCACCGCGCGTTCACCGGGGCTCAGGGGCAGCCAGCTCGCGGTACGTGCGCTCATGGGCTCCTCGCGCTGGTTGTCGATGGGCGTGGCGTGCGGGTCTGAGCCTGTCACAGCCTGTGACAAAGAATTATTCCGAGACGGAAGCAATGTCAAGGTTCGGTGCGGGGAAAGGTGCCCTTGGGAAGGTCGGTGCACGCCTCTTGACGCCGTGATTGTTCCGCATCAAAAGTAATCGGCGCGAGGACGAGTCGCGGACGAGGGAGTCTCAGATGACTGTCGCCTCAAGCAGCCCACCCACCCGTGTGCGGCTGCCTGGTGCCGAAGCAGCCAGGAACAAGACCAAGGACCGGATCAGGGAACGAGACGGTGGCGGAAGCGGAGGGGACGGCGCCCTGGCGGCGGTCTTCATCGCCCCGGCGCTGCTCGGCTTCCTGGTCTTCCTGCTCTGGCCCACGCTGCGCGGGATCTATCTGAGCTTCACCCGCTTCAACCTGCTCACGCCCGCCGAGTGGGTCGGCCTCGACAACTATGTGCGCATGGTCAACGACCCCATCTTCTGGGGATCGTTGAAGGTCACTGTCGAGTACGTGATCATCAACATCGGCGTCCAGACGGTCGCGGCGCTCGCCATCGCCGTCCTGATGCAGCGGCTCACGAAGTCGGCGCTGCTGCGCGGGATCGTCCTGACGCCCTACCTCGTGTCGAACGTCGTCGCCGGCATCGTCTGGCTGTGGATGCTCGACACCCAGCTGGGCATCGGCAACCGCGTCATCGGCGCGTTCGGCTTCGACCACATCCCTTTCCTGACCGACGAGACCTGGGCGATCCCGACCATCGCGCTGATCAACGTATGGCGCCACGTCGGCTACACCGCGCTGCTCCTGTTCGCCGGGCTCCAGGCCATCCCCTCCGACGTGTACGAGGCGGCGAAGGTCGACGGCGCGAGCGAGTGGCGGATGTTCTGGCGCGTCACGCTGCCGCTGCTGCGGCCGGTGCTCGCCGTCGTCCTGATCATGACCGTCATCGGCTCGTTCCAGGTCTTCGACTCCGTCGCCGTGACGACGGGCGGCGGGCCCGCCAACGCCACGAACGTCCTCCAGCTGTACATCTACGGCTCCGCCTTCGGCCGCTTCCAGTTCGGCTACGCCTCCGCCATGTCCGTGGCCCTGCTGGTCGTCCTCAGCGTGATCACCGTCATCCAGTACCGGCTCACCCGCGCCGGACACACCGACCTCGGCTAGCGACGAGCGAGAGAAAGGAGCCATCGCCATGGCCGCCGTGACCACCACAGCGCCCCGCACCCGCGCCCGGCACAGGATCTCGCCCGGACGCGCCCTCGCCTGGGCCGTGATGACCGCGATCGTCGTCATCACCCTGGTGCCGTTCTACTGGATCCTGCGCACCGCCCTGTCCTCCAACGCCGCGCTCACCGCCGACCCTTCGTCCCCGCTGCCCACCGGCCTGACAGGCGGCGGCTTCGCCCGGGTCTTCGGGCAGCAGAGCACCAAGGAAGCGCTCGCCCAGGGCGGCGCGGGCGGGTCGATCGACTTCTGGCGCTATCTGCTGAACTCCGTGGTCGTCTCGACGCTGATCACCGTCTGCCAGATCCTGTTCTCCGCCATGGCCGCATATGCCTTCGCCCGGCTCCGCTGGCGCGGCAGGGACCGGATGTTCGGCCTCTTCCTCGCCGGGCTCATGGTGCCGACCATCTTCACGTTCCTGCCGAACTTCATCCTGATCAAACAGCTCGGCCTGGTCGACACGCTGCTCGGGATCGCCCTGCCCGGCCTGTTCATGACGCCCTTCGCGGTGTTCTTCCTGCGGCAGTTCTTCATGAACCTGCCCCGCGAGGTCGAGGAGGCCGCGCTGCTCGACGGTGCCGGCAAGGTGCGGATCTTCTTCCGCGTGCTGCTCCCGATGGCGTCGACCCCCGTCATCACGCTCGGCGTCCTCACGTACATCACGGCCTGGAACGACTACTTCTGGCCGCTGATGGTGTCGTACAGCGACAGCTCGCGCGTGCTCACCGTCGCGCTGAGCATCTTCCGCGCGCAGACCCCGCAGAGCGGCACCGACTGGTCGGGCCTGATGGCGGCGACGCTCGTGGCCGCGCTCCCGATGCTCGTGCTCTTCGGCTGCTTCGCGCGGCGCATCGTCAACTCCATCGGCTTCAGCGGGATCAAGTAGAGAGGCAGGAACCTGATGCGACTGCGTGCCTTCACCGCCCTCGCGGGGGCGCTCGCCCTCTCACTGGTGTCCGGCTGTTCGGCGGGATCCTCCTCCGGCTCCGCCTCGCACACCGTCACGTACTGGCTGTGGGACTCCAACCAGCTGCCCGCGTACGAGGCCTGCGCCAAGGACTTCGAGAAGGAGAACCCGGGCCTCGACGTACGGATCACGCAGATGGGGTGGAACGACTACTGGACCAAGCTCACCGCGAGCTTCATCGCGGGCACCCAGCCCGATGTGTTCACCGATCACATCCAGAAGTTCGCCCAGTTCGCCGACCTGGAGGTGCTCGCGCCCCTCGACAGGCTCCCGCACACGAGGAGCATCAAGGACGCGGACTACCAGCCCGGGCTCGCCGCCGCCTGGGTCGGCCAGGACGGGCACCGCTACGGCGCGCCCAAGGACTGGGACACCGTAGCCCTCTTCTACAACAAGAAGATGACGCGCGAGGCCGGACTGACCGCCGGCCAGCTGAACAACCTCACCTGGAACCCCGAGGACGGCGGAACCTTCGAGAAGGCCGTCGCGCACCTGACCGTCGACAGGAACGGCGTGCGTGGTGACGAGAAGGGCTTCGACAAGAACCACGTCAAGGTCTACGGCCTCGCCACGAACGACGCGGGCGACGGCGACGGCCAGACCCAGTGGAGCGCGTTCGCCGCGTCCATGGGCTGGCGCTACACCGACCAGCCGGCCTGGGGCACCCACTACAACTATGACGACAAGAGGTTCAAGGCCGCGATCGACTGGTACTTCGGTCTCGCCAAGAAGGGCTATCTCCCGCCCCAGAAGGACTTCTCCCAGACCAACGGCCCCGATGTGCAGTTCGGTTCGGGTACGGCGGCGACCTCGCTCAACGGCTCGTGGATGATCAAGACGTACTACGGGTTCAAGGGCATCGAGACCGGCACCGCCGTCACCCCGGTCGGCCCGAGCGGCCGGCGCGCCACCATGATGAACGGCCTCGCCGACTCCGTCACCAAGAACGCGCGCAACAAGCCGGGCGCCGAGAAGTGGGTGGCCTACCTCGCCTCCCACGCCTGCCAGCGGACGGTCGGCGAGCACGGGATCGTGTTCCCGGCCACCAAGGACGGCACGGCGGCGGCCGTGGCCGCGTACAAGAAGGACGGCATCGACGTCACGGCGTTCACCAAGCCGGTCGCCGACAAGACGACCTTCTCCTTCCCGATCACCAACTACGCGGCGGACGTGTACGCGTTGATGCGTCCCACCATGCAGGACATCTACGCCAACGACGCGCCCGTCGGCGACCTCGACCGCACCAACAGCCAGATCAACCTCCTGCTCTCCCAGTGAAGTTCAGGGAAGTGGAGGAGCGTGCAGTGAAGTTCCGTGAAGTTCTTCGACGTTCAGTGAAGTTCAGTCTGTGAAGGGATCCTCATGACGTTCTCCATCGGCATCGTCGGCGCCGGGCAGTTCTCCGGGCAGTTCGCCAAACTGTTCCGCGCCCACCCCGGTGTCGGCGACATCCACGTCACGGACCTGCTGCCGGAGCGTGCCGAACAGCTCGTCGCCGCCGAGCGGCTCACCGGCACCTTCCCCTCGTTCGACGCCATGCTGGAGTCCGACGCGGTCGACGCCGTGGCGGTCTTCACCCAGCGCTGGACCCACGGCCCGCTCGTCCTGAAGGCGCTGCGCGCCGGGAAACACGTGTACTCGGCGGTGCCGATGGCGATCACCGAGGACGAGATCGCCGCGATCATCGACGCCGTGCGCGACACGGGGCTGACGTACATGATGGGCGAGACCAGCCAGTACAACCCGGCGACGGTGCACGCCCGCAACCAGATCGCCGACGGTGCGTTCGGGCGGCTCTTCTACGCCGAGGGCGACTACGTCCACGACATGGACCTCGGTTTCTACGACGCCTACCGGTACAGCGGCGGCGACGACTGGAAGGCCACCGCCAGCTATCCGCCCCTGCTCTACCCGACGCACTCCGTCGGCGGCGTGCTCGGCGCCTGGCAGACCCACGCCGTGAGCGTCTCCGCGATCGGTGTGCCCGACGAGCGCGGTGACGGGGTCTTCGACAAGGAGGTCAGCCAGTTCGGCAACGACCTGTCGAACGCGACGGCGCTCTTCGAGGTCGCGGGCGGCGGCTCGTTCCGTACGAACGAGTTCCGCAGGGTCGGCTATCCGTCGCACATCCGGGAATCGCGGTTCCGGTTCTTCGGCACGGACGCCAGCATGGAGCAGCTGGCCACGGTCAGCTTCTGGCAGGACAAAAAGGGGGTCCAGGACATCTCGGAGCTCCTGCAGCCCAAGCCGACCCTGCCGGCCGACGATCCCTCGCTCCAGCACATCGCGCCCGCGCTCAGGGACGCGTTCACCTCCGGTTCGGCGCCCGTGCACGACCGCGCCCGGCTGCCCCGGGAGTTCGACCACATGCCCAACGGCCACGAGGGAAGCCACCACTTCCTCGTCGACGACTTCGTCACCGCCGTCGCCACGAGGACCCTGCCGTCGGTGAACGCGTGGGTCGCCGCCCGCTACACCCTGCCCGGCATCGTCGCCCACGAGTCGGCCCTTCGAGGGGGTGCACGTCTGGACATCCCGGACTTCGGGGACGCTCCCAACTCCCTCTGAACCAGGGGTGCGCGCGATTAAGGGGAGGCGGTTGCGAGCCCCTGGTGCGTCAGGAGTAGGGTGCGCGCACTGTCAGACGGGGCGAACACTCGCGGAGGAAAATTCTGTGGTTGAGAACAAGAAGACGTGGCGGGCATCGGGCGCCCTCATAGCGGCCGCCACGGCAGGTGCGTTCGGCGTGGGGCTCTTCGCGAGCCCGGCGCAGGCGCACACCCCCGTGTGGGAGGTGACCTGCTCCCAGGTCAGCCTCGACCTGACCAACTACGGGTCGCGGTCCGACAACACGGTGACGGTCACGGTGGACGGAAAGGACCTGCTGCCCACCGAGAAGTTCCAGAACGACTTCCACAAGAAGCTGGACCTGCCCGAGCACAGCAAGGAACTCACGGTCCGCCTGGTCGTGAAGGCCAGCGACGGTGACCAGTACTCGCGCGACGAGCAGAAGACGGCTCCGGTGTGCGAGGGCAGCACGCCCAAGCCGTCGGACACGCCGAAGCCGACGCCGACGCCGACGAAGCCCGCCGACTCGGCGACTCCGACGCCGAGCGACAAGCCCAGCACGGCGACGAGCTCCGCTGCCGCGGTGCCCTCGTCCAAGCCGAGCTCCGACTCGGGTGACCTCGCCGAGACGGGCTCGTCCAGCGCCACGCCGCTCATCGCCGGGGCAGCCGCCGTGGTGATCGTCGCGGGTGGCGGCCTCGTGTGGGCGACGCGCAAGCGCCGCAGCGCCGCTCAGGGCTGAGAAGATGTGCGGGGGCGGGCCGATCCTGGTCCGCCCCCGCACGCATGTCCGAGCACGGAGGTGAGGTGGCCATGACGGCCGTCGGCGAGGGGCGCGCCCCGGAGGACCGGAGCGCTCTGGTCATCACCCTGCCCATGGCGAACCCGCTGCTCGAAGCGGCGGCGGAGGTCAACCCCGCGCTGGTGAGAAAGGGCCTGCCCGCCCATGTCTCGCTGCTCTACCCGTTCCTGCCCGCGGCGGAGCTGACGGCGGACGTCGACGCCGGGGTACGCGACCTCGCGGCATCGCTGCCGGCGGTCGAGACGGATCTCAAGGACTTCGTGGTGGCGCCGCGCTTCGTCGCCGTGCCCGTGCCCGCGCTGCAGGCCGTGGCTGATGCGTTCTGCGCACGCTGGCCGCACATCGCGCCGTACGGCGGCCGGTTCGGGGAGCGTCCCGAGCCGCATGTCACGCTGGCGACGGGGGCCACGGACGAGGAGGCGGAGCTCGTGCGGGACCGGGTGCGGCCGCTGCTTCCGCTGCGCGTGGCGGCCTGGCGGGTCGATCTGGTGGTCCGTACCGACCGGGACTGGCGGCTGCGCCTCACGGCGCCGTTCGCCGCCAGCCCCTGAACGACTACTGCTGGTACGGGTTCTGGCCGAGCGGCTGGCCCGGCTGCTGCTGGCCCTGGGCCGGGTGACCGGCGGGCGCGGCGGCCTGCGCGAGCAGCGCCTCCGCCTGCTCCTTGGCGAGGTGGTGCTCGATCCCGCAGAACGTGCACTGCGAGCGGTACTTGGTCGAGATGGGGAACAGCGGCACGAAGAACAGCGTGAACTTCGTGACGTACTTCCGCAGCGCGTGCGCCGCGGGATTCCCGCAATTACCACAGACGAACGTGAGCATCGCGAGCTGGTACAGATATCCCCGCGTACCGAAAATGATCATTGGTGGCCCCTCCCGACCGGCGGCCCGCCGGCACATGAGCGGCGGTATGCCGCCATCGTAAAGGGAGCACGCCGAGGCCGGTCGGGCGCAGTGGTCCTCAGGAGGCGTCGAGGTCCAGGGCCTTCGCCATCGCCTCCATCGCGGCCACCTGGTCCCTGATGGGAACCTCCGCCAGATTGAGGTCACCCCACTGGATCTCGTCCGCACCCAGCTCCACGCACCGCTCACGTTCCTCACGCGCGCCGTCGACCAGTGTGGCCACCGGGTCGGGTGTGTCCTGGGAGACCGCGAGGATCCGGATCACCACGGGACCGGCGCCGCCGGCTTCCCGGTACCAGCCGATCTGGGTACGGGCGGTGTCCCAGTCCTGGGGGAACGCCACGGTGACGAACCCCGCGCCGAGCCGGGCCGCCCGCTCCACCGCAGAACGCGCGCCCGCCCCGATCACCAGGGAGAGCGGGCCGTTCACCGGCTTCGGCCCGACGGTCGACAGCGGGATCCGGTAGAACTTCCCCTCGTACTCCACCGGGTCCGGACCCCAGCAGGCCCGCATCGCGGCGATGTGCTCCTCGAAGCCCGCGCCCCGGCGACCGGCCGGCACCCCGGTGGCCGTGAACTCCTCCGGCAGCCAGCCCTGCCCGATCCCCACGTCGAGCCGCCCGCCGGAGAGCCGGTCGAGGGTGGCGAGCCGCCGGGCCAGGATCAGCGGCGGCTGGAACAGTGCGTTGACGATGCCCGTCGCCAGCCTGATCCGGCTCGTGTGCGCCGCGGCCCAGGTCAGCGTCTCCAGGGGATCCCACACGTACGCCTCGGGCAGCCGCGCCTCGTTGCGCCAGTCGGGTCCGGCCGGGAGCAGCAGCCGCTCGGACAGGGACACGCTGTCGAACCCGAACCGCTCGGCGGCCCGCGCCACTTCGGCGATGGCCTCGGGGCCTGCATACGGTCCGTAGCTCGGCAGGCTGAAGCCGATGCGGGGGATGTCCATCGGGAGCTCTCCTCTGTCGGGGGTGCTGCTCCGTGTATGACCGTGAGCGGCGCCGGAACTCATCGCGTGAACGCGGGAGTGGCGGGACGCGGGACGATCTCGTCCGATTGCATGTTTCGGTGCGGACGATGGATCGCTGGATGTGTTCTTGACAGGAGAGTTTGCCGCAATGAGCATCGTTGTGCTTTCACCAGCCGGTGAAGGTCATCCGAACGATGGAGGGGGTTTTCGAATGTCCGCGATCGTTTCCACGCTCAAGCACACCAAGTACGTCATGGGTTCGCTGGCGGCGGTGCTCTTCACCAACTGTCCCAGCTGACGCGGCGACGGGGCGGGCGGCGACGGCCGCCCGCCCCGTCTCTTTGCTGCGTTTCAGGGGGTCACGGTGCGCGATGTGTCGGAGGCGGGGGAGGAACCATGTTCGACGCGGGGATCCGGCAGTTCCGAATGGCGCTGGCGATGGTGCTCGGCCGCCCCATCGACGTACGGTCCGCCGAGCGGCTGGTCGAGGACGCTCTGGCGACGATCGCCGAGTTCGGCTCGCCGGGAGAGGATGTCGAGCAACTCCTGCGGGGCGCGGCCGCCGATCCGCAACTGCGTGCCGACCTGACGAACAAGGCCCTGCGCCGCACTGCCAGGCGACTGGCCGACAAGTCGCCTTTCTACGCCGAGCACTTCGAGGCCGCGGGCGTCGACCCCGCCACGCTGACCGTCGACACCATGGGCCGCGTCCCCGTCACCACGAAGACGGACCTCGTCAAGCGGCCGCGTGACTTTCTGTGCGGTGAGCCGTTCCTCGCCTCGCGCACCACCGGCACGACGGGCCGTCCCGCCGAGGTCTGGTACTCCCGTTACGAGGAGCGGCTGTGGCCCGCTCTGGTCGCTCTCTCGCAGGTCCTGCGCGGCAATGTACGCACCACGGACCTCATCCAGTTCAACGTCAGCTCCCGCGCCACCGGCACCGCGTACGCGGAGATGCAGGTGGCCCGCATGGCCGGGGCCGCGATCCGCATGGTCGGCCTGGTGCCCCCCGCCGAGACCCTCGACCTCACCGTAGGCACCGACACCCCCGCCCCGACCCTGATGGTCACCTACCCGAGTTATCTGGGCCAGTTGGTCGTCCTCGCGCGTGAACGGGGCCTCGGTCCCGCCGACTTCCGGCTGCGGCGCATCAACGTGGGAAGCGAAGTCCTGTCGCCGGCGCTGGCCTCAGCCGCGGAGGAGACCTTCGGCGCCCCGGTCCACGACGGTTACGGCATGACGGAGGTGACTCCGGTCGCGGGCGCGATCTGCGCGCAGCGGCATCTGCACATCGACGCCGGGATCGGCCTCGTCGAGGTGTGCGACCTGGAGACCGGGGATCCGGCCGAGCCCGGGGCGCTCGGCACCATCGTCGCCACCCCGTTCTTCCCGTACCGGGAGTGCATGCCGCTCTTCCGCTACGACACCCGAGATCTCGTGCGGCGCCTGCCCGACGTGCCCCTCACCTGCGAGATGGCGAACGTCCCGGCCACCTCGCACATTCTCGGCAAGGCGGACCACGTGCTGAGCACCCGCGCCGGGGCCGTGATGCCGCGCGACATCATCGAGGTCCTCGACGCACTGCCGGGCGTCAGGTGGCCGATGCGCTACCGGACCGATGTCACCGACGGCCGGCTACGCCTCGAACTCGCGGCCGCGTGCGCCGGGGACAACACTCCGGCCGACATCGCCGGCCGCCTTGCCGGGGCCGGCATCGACGCGACCGTCGCCCTCACCGACGCCGAGGGACACCAACTGCGGCGGTACCGCTGCGACTTGGTCGAGCACAGCTTCGCCGGGAGGGCCTCGTGAGCGCCGCACAGTCCGTGTTCTTCACCCTCGTCACGCTGGGCATCGCCGTGGGCGTCTCGCTCGCCGGCGTCGCGTACTTCCGGCTCGTCACCCTGCCGCGGCCGGCAGTCGGAGCCTTCAACGGCAACGACATGGTCATCATGATGGGCTTCGTCGTCGCCCTGCCGTTCCTCTACCTGGCCCTGCCCGGTGCGCTCCTGCCGCCCGTCCTCGGTCTCACCCTGGCGGGCGGCCTCGCCGTCGCATACGGCCCCGTGGTCCGAAGCGCCCGGCTCCGGTGGCTCCTCATCGCCGCGCTCCTCGCGGCCGACTGGTTCGCCGCGCGCACCGCCGAACACGATCCGACCCATGCGCTCCCGTACTGGCTGATCAACAGCACCGTCATCATGCTGATGGCGGTCGGCGCCGCCAATCTCAACGCCCAGGGCGGCCTCCGCCTGCGGCACGTCGCCCGGTTCGCGCTCGCCCTCGCCGCGTACGACCTGTTCTTCGCCACGGCCGTGCCCATCACGCAGCGGCTCTTCGACGCCGTGCAGGGCTACGCCTTCGCGCCCTCCGCGGGCCTGCGCGTCGGAGACCTCGGCGCGGTGCTCGGCATGGGTGACCTCCTCGTGTACGCCCTCTACAGCACCGTCGCGTACAAGGCCTACGGGCGGTCCGGTCTCGCCACCGCTCTCGGACTCGTCGCCGTGTTCGGCGCGCTGCTGCCGACCCTCACACCGGTCACGGTCGAGGCGCTCACCGGGCATCTCCCCGAGATCGTGCCCGCGCAGATCTTCTTCGGGCCCGCCGCGTTCGCCGGTCATCTGGTGCTGCGGCGGCGTGGGCCCGAGCGCCGCATGGCGGACGTTCGCCCGCCCGCTCCGGCGCCCGCCTCCGTGGCCGCGTAGACCGTCGGACCTGCACGCCGGCACCCCGTCCTCGACGACGACGACGACGCCCGCCCGGTGCCGATGGGTGCGTCGGGCTGCGTACCTGCCGCCGGGACATGGAACAGATGACTGCCCGAGCCCGAGCCAGGCGCGTAACGTTTATTACATCTAGCCATCGACAACATTGATGTGTAACTTCTGGGACGTCGGCGGAGGTGATTCCGCGCGCTTCGGACGTCCGAGAGGGAACGATGTTGATGTACATCTCTGTGCCCCGCCGCGGGGCGACTGCCGTGCTGGCCTGCACGGCTCTGGCGGTGATCTCCGGCTGCGGCGCCGGCGGCGCCGACGGAGCCCGGCCGGCGTCCCGGGACAAGGTCGCCGGGGTCACGGTCACGCGGGACGCGGCACTGCACGAGGCATTGCCCGAGCGGATCAGGAAGGCGGGCACCGTGCGCGTGGCCACGGACGTCCCCTACCCGCCGTTCGCGATGTTCGTCACCGAGGGGAAGAGCGAGCTGACCGGCCTGGACTACGACCTCGGCCAGGCCCTGGGCGCGAAGCTCGGCGTCAGGTTCGCCTTCACCCCCACCAAGTTCGACGGCATCGTGCCCGCCCTCCAGGCCGGCAAGTTCGACGCCGCGATGTCGGCCCTGACCGACAACAAGGAGCGGCAGAAGGTCGTCGACTTCGTCGACTACTCGCGATCCGGCTCGGGCATCCTGGTGACCGAGGGCAACCCGGCGAAGATCAGCACGCTGGACGACCTCTGCGGCAGGAAGGTCGGTGTCCAGGCGGCGACCAACCAGTACAAGCTGCTCGAGGCCCACCAGGCCGACTGCCGGGCGGCCGGCCGGAAGGCGGCCGACATCCAGACCTTCCCCAAGGACTCGGACGCCCAACTCGCCCTGCGCTCGGGCAAGGTGACGGCCGAGGTCGTCACCAAACCCGCCGCCGGATGGTCCGCCAAGACCGCCGACGGCGGCAAGGCCTTCGACCTGGCCGAGGACCCCAAGGCGCCGGCAGGCTACCGCGCCTCACCCAACGGCATCGCGGTCACCAGACAACTTCCGCAACTGACCGACGCGATCCGGCGGGCGCTCCAGGCCCTGATCGACGACGGCACCCTCACCAAGATCTGCGACAAGTACGGCGTCGCCTCCATCGCCGTGAAGGAAGCCACCAAGAACGCGGCGGTGGACTAGAGATGGCCACCACCACCCCCACGGGCCGGCAACGCACGGGCGAGACCCCCGCACCCGACGCCTTCGAGATCGTCCCCGTCCGCCACTGGGGTCGCTGGATCTCCGCGGTGGCCGCCGTCGTCGCGCTGGCCGGCCTCATCGGCTCGCTGGCCAAGAACGGCAACCTGCACTGGGACGTCGTCGGCCACTACCTGTTCGCCGGGCTCATCTTCGACGGTCTGGCCACCACGTTGTGGCTGACCGTCGCCGCGATGACCCTCGGCCTCGTCCTCGGCACCCTCGTGGCCGTCATGCGGCTCTCCGACGACCCGGTCCTGTACGGCCTCTCGTCGCTGTTCGTCTGGGTCTTCCGCGGCACTCCGCTGCTCGTCCAGATCATCTTCTGGGGATACGCCGGAGCCCTCTACCAGCACGTGATGATCGGTATCCCGTTCAGCGGCGTCACCTTGCTCCAGGCCGACACCAACACCCTGCTCACCCCGGCCGTCGCGGCCCTGCTCGCGCTCGGCCTGAACGAGGCCGCGTACGCCTCCGAGATCGTCCGCGCCGGGATCCGCTCCGTCGACGCGGGGCAGACCGAGGCGGCCCACTCGCTCGGCATGCGCCCGGCGCTCACCATGCGGCGGATCGTGCTGCCCCAGGCGATGCGGGTGATCATCCCGCCGCTGGGCAACGAGACGATCAACATGCTCAAGATGACCGCCCTGGTGTCCGTGATCGCGGCGCACGACCTGATGTCCAACATCCAGGACGTGTACGGGCAGAACTACCAGGTCATCCCCATGCTCGTGGTGGCGTCCCTCTGGTACCTGGCTCTGGTCAGCGTCCTGAGCGTTCCGCAGGCGTGGCTCGAACGCCGCTACGGGCGCGGCACGGCCCGCGGCGCCGCGGTCTCCCCACTGCGACGCCTCTGCGCCGGATCCCTCACCGCCCTACGAAGCCGCACACAGAAGGAGGCGGGCCGTTGAACGCGCCCATGGTGCACGCCGAGGGCGTGCGCAAACACTTCGGGAAGCTCCAGGTCCTCAAAGGCATCGACCTGACGGTCGAACGCGGACAGGTGTGCTGCCTGTTGGGGCCCTCGGGGTCCGGCAAGTCCACGTTCCTGCGGTGCATCAACCATCTGGAGAAGATCGACGGGGGCCGCCTCTCCGTCGACGGCGAACCGGTCGGCCACCGGCCGCAGGGTGCCCGCCTCCATGAATTGCGTGAGCGCGAGGTCGCCGCCCGGCGGCGCGACATCGGCATGGTGTTCCAGCGGTTCAACCTCTTCCCGCACATGACGGCTCTGGAGAACGTCATGGAGGCCCCGGTCAAGGTCGCCGGCGCGGCCAAGGACCAGGCCCGCGACGAGGCGAGGACCCTGCTGGACCAGGTGGGGCTCGCCGACCGGGAGGGCCACTACCCGGCCGAGCTCTCGGGTGGCCAGCAGCAGCGCGTGGCCATAGCCCGCGCCCTCGCCATGAAACCGAAACTGATGCTGTTCGACGAACCGACGTCGGCGCTCGACCCCGAACTCGTCGGCGACGTCCTCGACGTCATGCGCCGACTCGCGGCCGACGGCATGACCATGGTCGTCGTCACGCACGAGATCGGCTTCGCCCGCGAAGTCGGGGACCTGGCCGTCTTCATGGACGAAGGCGTCGTCGTCGAATCCGGTGATCCCCGACGGGTCCTGGCCGCACCGGAGCAGGAGCGCACCCGCGCCTTCCTCTCGAAGGTCCTGTGAGCGCCCCGCCCCGGCAGCAGCCCCTCGACGAGGCGCTGTTGGCCCTGTCCCACGCACACCAGGCGCGGTACTTCGAAGACCTGGCCGAACTCGTCGCGATCGACTCCGGCTCGTACAGCCCCGACGGCGTCAACCGGGTGGCCGACCTGGTCCGGGCCCGCCTCGAGCGTCTGGGCTTCTCAGTGGAACGCGTCCCGCTGCCGCCGGCCCACGGACGCCGTACCGGAGATGTGCTCATCGGGCGCAGACAAGGTCGCCTCGCCGTCGCCGACGGAGGCCGCAGACTCCTGCTCGCAGCGCACATGGACACCGTCTTCGACGACGGGGCCGCTGCCGAACGCCCCTTCTCCCTCAGCGGATCCCTCGCCCACGGACCCGGCGTCAGCGACGACAAGGGAGGCCTGGTCGCAGGACTTGCCGCCCTCGAGATCCTCGCCCGGGCCGGCGTCGAGGACTTCGCGGAACTCGTCTTCCTCGCCACGCCGGACGAGGAGATCGGCTCACCGGCCAGCAGACCGGTCACCCGGCGGGCCGCCGAGGGGGCGCACTACGCCCTCGCCCTCGAATGCGCCCGCGAGAACGGCGACCTGGTCATCGCCCGGAAGGGCGTGGCCGACTTCAGGCTCACCGTCACCGGCCGCGCCGCACACGCGGGCATCGAACCCGAACGCGGAGCGAACGCCGCTCTGGCCGCCGCCCACCTCGTCATCGCGATCCAGGCGCTGAACGGCAGGTGGGAGGGCGTCACCCTCAACGTCGGTGTCGTCCGCGCGGGCAGCCGCTTCAACATCGTCTGCCCCGACGCGGAACTCCTCGTCGAGATCCGCTCGGCCACGGACAGCGGCTTGCGCGAGGCCACCGCCGCCATCCAGGAGGCCGCCGCGCGGCCCGTCGTCCCCGGCACCCGCGCCACCGTCGAGGAACTCGAATCCTGCCCGCCGATGGAGGACACCGATGCCTCCCGCCGGATGCTCCACCGGGCCAGGGACATCGGCGTACGTCTGGGCCTGCACTTCGGGGCCACGGCGACGGGCGGCGTGGGGGACGCCAACACCATCGCCGGCACAGGGGTCCCGACACTGGATGGCCTGGGACCGGTCGGCGGCGCCGACCACACCCCCGAGGAGTGGCTCGACGTCAGTTCGGTCCCGGCCCGGGTCGCCCTGCTCGCCTCTCTCATCGCCGAGCTCGGCGACAGCCGCAGCGACTGACGCTGCCCCAGACGCTCCCGCACCGGTTCGATCGCGCCGTTGCCCGGTGCGGGAGCACCTGTCGTGGCCCCGGATGCGGCGACGGCCGGGACCGTGGCTCCGATGATCGGCATTAGGCTCGGCACGCGGGCCCACGCCCGCCGACGACCGAGAAAGGAACCCGCGATGGCCTCCGGCGCACTCGCCGACGTGATCCGGCGCAAGCTGGGCGACCTCAGCCCGGCCGAGCGCAAGGTCGCCCGCGTCCTCCTGGTCAACTACCCCTCTGCCGGCTTCGAGACCGTCGCCGTCCTCGCCGAGCGGGCGGGTGTCAGCGCCCCGACCGTCATCCGCTTCGTCGGCAGGCTCGGCTACCGTGGCTTCCCCGACTTCCAGAGCGCCCTGCGCGAGGAACTCGACGAACGCAACGCCTCGCCCCTGTCCCTGTACGAATCCGCCGACCGCGCCCGTGCCGACGAGGCGGCGGACGGCGACGCGTCCCTTCTCGGGCAGGGCAGCCGGCTGTTCAGCGCCGCCGTTGCCCAGACCCTCACCGAACTCCCGCCGCACGACCTGGAACACGCCGTCTCGCTCCTGGCCGACGGCAAGCGGCGCATCACCCTGGCAGGCGGCCGCTTCACCCATCTCCTCGCCCAGTACCTCGGGCTGCACCTCATGCAGTTGCGCGGTGACATCCGCCTCCTGCCCGCGGGCGACGTCGAGCGGACCGCGGCGCTCGGCGCGCTCACACGCCGTGACGTCCTGGTCGTCTTCGACTACCGCCGCTACGAGCAGGACAAGGTCACCATGGCCCAACTCGCCCTCGAACAGGGCGCGAAGGTCGTCCTGTTCACCGACAAATGGCTGTCCCCGGTCTCCGCGCACGCCGAGGTCGTACTGCCCAGCCTGGTCACGACACCGTCGCCGTACGACAGCTTCGTGCCCACCCTCGCCGTGATCGAGACCGTCGTCGCCGGAGTCGTCGCGGCGCTCGGCGACGACGCGCCGGCGCGCCTGCGGCACACCGAGGAGATCGCGCGGCGTATCGGTCTGCAGTGACCTGGGGCATCGGCTTGCGGTGACGCGGAGCGTCGACTCGCAGTGCCCTGTCGAGGCATCGGATTGCCATGTACTGTTCAATCGCGCGTGGCTCTCCCTCCTTACGGCCGGTGTTCTACGCGCGCAGACTCGACGCCCGCACCGCCTTCTCCCCACCCCTCACGGAGGTATGACGGATGCTCGGATCCAGAAGTCCCCGCCGCCGCGTCGCCTGCGCAGCCGCTGTCCTCGGGATGCTTCTCGCCGGTGTGACGGCAGGCCAGGCGGCCACCGCCGCCACCCCGGCCGTCGCCGTGACGCCCCACCGCGTGCTCTTCGACAACACCAAGGCCGAGACGGCCGGCAACGCCGACTGGATCATCGGCACCAGCCAGCCCGACCCGCTCGGCCAGGACGCGACCCCCTCCGCCGAGAACGACTGGACGGGCGCGCTCTCCGCATGGGGCGTGGGCCTCCAGAAGTCCGGCGACTACGCGCTCAAGACGCTGCCGTCCGGCAACACCATCACGTACGGGACCTCGTCGGCCCTGGACCTCAAGAACTTCGAGACGTTCGTGCTGCCAGAGCCGAACGTGCTGCTCGGCGCGGCGGAGAAGACCGCCGTCATGAAGTTCGTCCAGAACGGCGGCGGACTCTTCCTCATCTCCGACCACACCGGCGCGGACCGCAACAACGACGGCAACGATGCGGTCGAGGTCATCAACGACCTCATGACCAACAACTCCGTCGACTCCACGGACCCGTTCGGCTTCTCCGTCGACACGCTGAGCATCAGCACCGACAACCCCAAGGCCATCACCTCCACCACCGACCCCGTCATCAACGGGTCGTTCGGCAAGGTCGGCGGCAGCATCATCCGCAGCGGCACCACGGCCACGCTCAAGCCGGGCGACAACTCCGCGGTCAAGGGCCTCGTCTACCGCACCGGATATTCAGGCAACACGGGCGCTTTCTTCGCCACCAGCACGTTCGGCAGCGGTCGCGTCGCGTTCTGGGGTGACAGCTCCCCGATCGACGACGGCACGGGCCAGTCCGGCAACACGCTCTACGACGGCTGGAACGACCCCGCCGGCACGAACGCGCCGCTCGCCCTGAACGCCACCGAGTGGCTCTCCGGAGCCACCGGCGGCAGCGGCGGCGGGGGCACCTGCACCGCCGCCCAGCTCCTCGGCAACCCTGGCTTCGAGTCGGGCAGCACCACCTGGACCGCCTCCAGCGGTGTCATCACCAACGACACCGGCGAACCCGCGCGCACCGGCACCTACAAGGCATGGCTCGGCGGCTACGGCTCCGCCCACACGGACACCTTGTCGCAGGCGGTGAACATCCCGACCGGCTGCACCGCCACCCTCAGTCTCTACCTCCACATCGACACGGCCGAGACCACTACCACTACGGCGTACGACACGCTCAAGGTTCAGGTTCTCAACAGCGGCGGCACCGTCCTTTCGACGCTCGGCACCTACTCCAACCTCAACGAGGCCCCGGGCTACGCGCTCAAGACCTTCAACCTGGGCGCCTACGCGGGGCAGTCGGTGACCGTGAAGCTGACCGGCACGGAAGGGTCCACCCTCCAGACGTCGTTCGTCGTCGACGACACGTCGGTCAGCGTGAGCTGACCGGCCGCAGGTCAACCGCCAACCATCCGTACTGACAAGCGAGTTGCTGTGGCAGACTGCGTGGCCATGACGGCAGAGACATCACCCAGCCCCCGGATAGACACCAGCAAGCCCCACCCCGCCCGTGTCTACGACTATCTTCTCGGCGGCAAGGACAACTACCCCGTCGACGAGGCGGTGGGGGAGCAACTGCCGCCCGAGGCAAGGGACGGGGCGCGCCAGAACCGTGAGTTCATGCACCGCGCCGTCGCGTGGCTGGCGGGCAATGGTGTCGGCCAGTTCCTCGACATCGGTACCGGGATCCCGACCGCGCCGAACCTGCACCAGATCGTCCAGCGGATCCGCCCCGAGTCGCGCGTCGTCTACACGGACAACGACCCCATCGTGCTGCGGCACGCCGAGGCCCTGCTGGTCAGCAGCCCCGAGGGCATGACCGACTACGTCCAGGGCGATGTGCATGCGCCCCGCGATATCCTCGACCACGCCCGCAAGCTGCTCGACTTCGACCGGCCGGTCGCGCTCTCGCTCATCGCGCTCATGCACTTCCTGCCCGGGGACCAGGAGCCGTACGACATCGTCTCCACCCTGGTGGAAGCGCTGCCCTCCGGCAGTTACCTCGTGCTGTCGCATGCGTCGTCCGACATCTTCCCGGAGCTGTCCGCGCAGGTGACGGCCGAGTACGCGAAGGGCGGGATCGAGCTCGGGTTCCGTTCGCGGGACGAGGTCGCCCGCTTCTTCGAGGGGCTCGAACTCGTGGAGCCCGGCCTCGTGACGGCGACGGAGTGGTTCCGGGACACGGACGCCCCGCGCGCGGAGAACGGCGGAATCTACGGCGCGGTGGCGCGCAAGCCGTAGGACGGATCGAGACGGACACCGGTGCAGCGTCCGGCGGGAGTGATCTCCCGGCGGGCGCTGCATTTATTGTTCGCGCATGGCAGCAAATGTGGAGAAAAAAGGGGAGTTGCTCGACACCCAGCGTGAGCGCCTCAAGGAGCGCATCTACGCCGCGATCACGATGCTCGCGGTGGTCGTGGGCCTCGCGCAGAGCCCGCACGCGGAGCACTGGACCGCTGCCGCCTATGTGACGGGCACCGCGGTCGGCCTGTGGCTGGCCACGCTGGTCGCGGACGTGCAGGCGCACCGCGTCGTGCACAAGCGGTTCCCGGGGCGCGCCGAGGCGCGGCACATGCTGTACGTCAGCAGCCCTCTGCTCTCGTCCGCGGCCGGCCCGCTTGCGATGGACGCTCTGTCCGCGGCAGGCGCCCTCGACCTCGACACCGCCCTGTGGATCGCGGCCGGCGCGGGCATCGCGGGCATCGCCGCCTGGGGTTTCGAGGGCGGCCGCCGGATGGGCGGCGGGCTGCTCACCTCCAGCCTGGCGGCCGCGGCCGACGCGGTGATCGGGGCCGGCGTGGTGGGGGTGAAGCTGCTCGCGGGGCACTGACCGCGAGCCCGCGCGGGACGGTCTGCGCGTCGGGCTGCACATCGTCGGCTGCCACCTCGGCGACGCCCAAGTCCTGTGCGCCGCCTCCGCGTTCGAGCGCGTGGCGCCGTGAGTCCACCGGTGGCCGACGGGGCTCGGGGCTCAGTAGGTGTCGGGCGCGTCGAACAGGAGGCGCAGCGCCACCTCCCTGTAGTGGCGCACATGCCGGAGCGCGCACGCGGCCGCCGCCTCGGGGTCTGCCGCGGCGATCGTCTCGTACAGGCGGCGGTGTTCCTCCCATACCGACGTGGGGTCGTCGATCTGATGGAACAGCCAGCGCAGGCGGCCTTCCAGGGGTTCGAGGGTCGCGGCGAGGAGTTCGTTGCCCGCCGTCTCGACGATGTGGTGGTGGAACGCGGTGTTGGCGCGCGACACGCGCTCGGGGCGCCCGGCGAGCGTGGCCTTGCGGGCGCTCTCCAACAGGCGCTGCATTTGCCGGAGCTGAACCTCGTCCGCGTTCTCTGCCGCGCGGCGCGCAGCGAGGACCTCAAGTGCCTCGCGCAGGTCGAAGAGGTTGGCCACGTCCTGGCGCGACAGCTCCTTGACGACGATGCGCCGCGGGGACAGGGCCTGGAGGAACCCCTCGCTCATCAGGATGCGGATGGCCTCGCGCACCGGGATGCGGGAGACGCCGAACTCCTCGGCCACGTCCCGCTCGACGAGGCGGTCGCCCGGCTTGAGTCTGCCGTCGATGATCTGGTCGCGGATCCCCTCGCAGACCTGGTCGCGCAGCCACACCGTCCCGGTCGGGGACGTGGTGTCCCGGGTCTGGCCCTGTGTCATGTGTCCTCCCCGAAAAGTTGCTCTTACGGTATACCAAACGCTTGACGAGGCCCTGGAGTTCCCTTCATTGTTTGGTATGCCATAGCGCGGAAGTTGCACGTCAGCACGTACCCGAAGTCTGCCGAATCGAGGGTCCGCCATGTCGCAGGTCAACCCCGTACACAGCACAGATGAAAGAACCGGGGCCGACGCGGGGCCCGCCCCCGCCGCCCGGCCCACCCGCACCCGCTGGAAAGTGTTCGTCCTTCTCCTGGCCGTCGTGGCGCTCAACTACATCGACCGCGGATCCGTCTCCGTGGCGCTGCCCCTCATCACCGAGGACCTCCACCTCTCCAAGGAGGTCACCGGCTTCGTCCTCAGCGCGTTCTTCTGGACGTACGCGCTCATGCAGATCCCCAGCGGCTGGCTCATCGACCGCTTCGGGCCCCGCTACATGGCCGGTGGCGCCTGCGTCGGATGGGGCGTCGCGACCGGACTCACCGGCGCGGCCACCGGCGTCGGCTCCCTCCTCGGGTTCCGCCTGCTCCTCGGCGCCGTAGAGGCACCGGTCATGCCCGCCGGCGGCAAACTCAACGCCAACTGGCTGCCCGCGAAGGAACGCGGCCGAGGCGCCGTCCTCATGGACGGCGGCGCACCGCTCGGCTCCGCGCTCGGCGGCATCGCCATCTCCGGACTCATCGCCTGGACCGGCAGCTGGCGCATCAGCTTCGTCGTCGCCGGTGTCCTCACCGCGGCCATCGGCTTCTTCGCCCTGTGGTTCCTGCGCGACACCCCGCGCGCCCACCGCGGCGTCAACGCGGCGGAGGCCGACTACATCGACCGCGCCCACGCCGCCGAGGACGCCGCGGCCGGCACCGACCGGCGCGCCCGCCTCCGCGCCTATCTCAAGTACCGCTCGTTCTGGGGCATGTGCCTGGGCTGGATGGGCTTCAACGGCGTCTTCTACGGCATCCTCACCTGGGGCCCGCTCTACCTCTCGGAGACCAAGGGCTTCGACATCAAGACCATCGGCTGGTCCACCCTCGCCATCTTCGGCGCGGGTTTCGTGGGCGAGCTGACCGGCGGCTGGATCTCCGACCGCTGGCAGGCCACCGGCGCCGGAGCCAACCGTGTGATGCGCACGCTGATGGGCATCGCAGGCGCCGCGGTCGTCGCCGGGCTCCTCGGCGTCGTCCTCGTGCCCGACGCCCTCACCGCGGTCGCGCTGCTCTCCGGCGTGCTCTTCTTCCTGCGCTGGGCCGGCCTCTACTGGTCCCTGCCCTCGATCCTCGGCGGCCGGGCCAACGCGGGCGTCGTCGGCGCCGCCATGAACCTCTCCGGCAACATCGCCGGAATCGTCACGCCCATCGCCGTCGGATTCATCGTCGGCGGCACCGGCTCCTACACCTGGGCCCTGCTCTACTTCGTCGCCGCCGGCGTCCTGTTCACCGTCTCGTCCCTCGTCATCGACTACTCAAGGAGGCTCGCCACCCGATGACCAGTCACACGCCACCCCGCCTCGGGATGCTGACCCCGTCGTCCAACACCGCCCTGGAGCCGGAGACCTACGCCCTCCTGCACGGTACGGACGCCGCGACCGCCCACTTCGCGCGCGTCCCGGTCACCCGGATAGCCCTGGACGGGGACAGCGACGCCCAGTTCGACCCCGGCCCGATGCTGGCCGCGGCCCGACAGCTCGCCGACGCCAAGGTCGATGTCATCGCGTGGAACGGCACGTCGGGCTCCTGGCTCGGTGTCGAGCGCGACCGCGCACTCGCCGCCGCGATCACCGCCGAGACCGGCATCCCCGCCACCACCTCCACGCTCGCCCTCCTCGACGCCTGCGCCGCGTACGGCGTCACCCGGCTCGGACTCGCGCTGCCCTACACCCGGGACGTGTGCGAGCGGATCGTCGACACGTACGCGAAGGAGGGGATCACCTGCTCCTTCGCGGAGCCGTTCGGCGAGGACCACAACGAGGCCTTCGCCCGTATCCCCGCCACCGACATCGCCCGGCAGATCGAGCAGGCCGCCGAGGAAGACACGCACGCCGTGGCCGTCCTCTGCACGAACGTGCGCGGCGCCGGAGAGGCCGAACGGCTCGAAGGGGCCCTGCGCATACCGGTGTTGGACTCGGTCACCGTCACCCTCTGGAAGGCCCTCGACCTCGCGGGCGCCGCCCCCCGCCTCACCGGCCACGGCGACCTGCTGCGCTCGGGCAGCCTGCGGGCCCTGATCCAGGACACCTTGAACCGCCTCCTCGCCGAGACCGGCGCCGACCGCACCACGTTCCGCGTCGACCTGCCCGAGCTCGGCCTCCACGTCGACCTCACCGCCGGCGAGGCGCTGCGCCCCGGCGTCCGCCCGATCCGCCGCGACGCGTCGCTCGACCAGCGCAACCTGAACACCGTCGTGTGGCTCGAACAGCACCGGAAGCCGCTGATCCAGCCCCACTTCCACGAGGACCCACACCCGCCGAAGGCCCTCATCGACGTCTACGGGGTGCAGGCCCAGATGCTCGCCCCTGTGGAGACCGGGGGAGCCATGACCGGCTGGATCTCCGTCCACAGCCTGGCCGAACGCGACTGGACGCCCACCGACACCGCCGCCCTCGACGACGCCGTCACCCGTATCCGCACCGCCCTGTGACCTAGGAGCTGCCCCCATGAAGGACATCAAGATCGCCCTCGGAGTCGACGTCGACGCCGTCGCCGGCTGGCTCGGCAGTTACGGCGGCGAGGACTCCCCGAACGACATCCAGCGCGGCGTCTTCGCCGGAGAGATCGGCACCCCGCGCCTGCTCAAGCTGTTCGAACGCCACGGCATCCGCACGTCGTGGTTCATCCCCGGTCACTCGATCGAGACGTTCCCCGAGCAGACCCGCATGATCGTCGAGGCGGGCCACGAGATCGGCGCGCACGGCTACAGCCACGAGAACCCCATCGCGATGTCCCCCCAGCAGGAGGAGGACGTCCTCGCGAAGTCCGTCGAACTGATCGAGCAGTTCACCGGTCGCAGGCCCAGGGGCTACGTCGCCCCCTGGTGGGAGATGTCCGAGTCGACCGCCGCGCTGCTCCACAAGTACGGCTTCTCCTACGACCACTCGCAGAACTACCGCGACTTCACCCCCTTCTACGCCCGCGTCGGCGACTCCTGGACGAAGATCGACTACTCCGGCGAGGCGAAGGACTGGATGAAGCCCCTCATGCACGGCCACGAGGTCGACCTCGTCGAGTTCTGCGGCAACTGGTACGTGGACGACCTCCCGCCCATGATGTTCAACAAGCACTCCCACAACAGCCACGGCTATGTGTCGCCGCGCGCGCTCGAACAGGACTGGAAGGACCAGTTCGACTGGGTCCACCGCGAGCTCGACTACGCGGTCATCCCGGTGACGCTGCACCCGGATGTCTCGGGTCGCCCCCAGGTGCTGCTGATGCTGGAGCGCTTCATCGCCTACGTCTCCGCCCACGAGGGAGTCTCCTTCTGCACCCTGGAGGACGCGGCCGACGACTTCCGCCGCCGCTTCCCGTTCGAGTCCAAGGAGCGGCCCGCCGACATGCGGTGAGTTCCGCGGGGACCGAGAGTCAGAGAGAGGACCGTCGTGCGCACGGCGGTCACACAGAAGACGGACGGTCCCATCGTGGAGGGTGCACCATGACCACGTACGTGTTGATCCCTGGAGCCGGCGGCTCGGCCTGGTACTGGCACGGGGTCGGTGACGAGCTGATGCGCAGGGGGCGGGACGTCGTCTCCGTGGACCTTCCCGGAGACGACACCCGGGCGGGTCTTCCGGAGTACGTGGACAGGGTTGTCGACGCTGTCGGTGACCGGACCGACCTGGTGGTCGTGGGGCAGTCCCTCGGCGGGTTCACCGCGCCGCTGGTGTGCCCGCGCCTGCCCGTGTCGCTCCTCGTACTCGTCAACGGGATGATCCCGCGGCCCGGCGAGACACCGGGGGAGTGGTGGGCCCACACCGGCCAGGAAGAGGCCCGCCGCGCGAACGACGTGCGTGAGGGCCGCGACCCCGACGCGGAGACCGACCTGGAGACGTACTTCCTGCACGACCTGCCGCAGACGCTGATCGACGCGTCGGCGGAGCACAACCAGGACGAGTCCGCGGCGGCCTTCGCGACGCCGTTCACCCTCGACGTGTGGCCGGCGGTGGAGACGCGGGTGGTGACCGGCCGCGACGACCGTTTCTTCCCCGCCGACTTCCAGCGCCGGGTGGCGGAGGACCGACTGGGCATCACGCCCGACGAAGTGCCGGGCGGCCATCTGGCGGCACTGAGTCACCCGATGGAGCTCGCCGACTGCCTTGAGGCCTACGTCAAGGAGAGCGCCTGACGTCCGCCGGGACCCCGGTGGCGTGACGCGCCCTTCCGGATGAGCGCCCGGCCGGCTCATCCGTTGGGCGCAGCGCCGCTCCACCCGCTGGGCGGATCACTCACGGTCATGCTCGCCGTAGCGTCGATGCCATGACGCAGACTCTGTACGGCCGGATCTATCTCACGGCCTACGACACCTCCGCCCACGGCCTCTACGACCGCACGAGGACCGGGTTCCTGATCCGGGCCGCCGTCCTGGCCGAGCTGGCGATCCGGGGGAACCTCGTCGGCTCCGGGGGCGATGTGTCGGTCGCGACGCCGGGACCGACCGGGGACCCGGTCCTCGACCTGACGCTCAGCCATGTCGCGCGCGACCGGCGCGGCTGGAAGTCCTGGATCAGGCACGACCGCAAGGAGACGCTGCACGCGGTCGAGGACCGGCTCGTCGCCGAGGGAGTCCTCGCGGTCGAGGAGAAGAAGTCCTTCGGCCGGTCCCGCCGTGAGGTGACGGTGCGGGACGCCTCCGCGGTCACCTCCCTCCAGGCCACGGCGGCCGGACTTCTGCACGGCGTCGAGCCGGCCGCGCGGATCGCGCCCGCCGACGCCGCGCTGGTGGCCCTGGCCGCCGCCGGCGGCATCCGGTCGGTCGTCTCCCGATCGGATGCCCACGCCCGCAAGGACCGCATCGCGGAATTGACGGCACGGCTCGACGCCGTGGCTCCCGGCCTGGGCAAGGCGGTCGGCGGTCTCGGCATGACGATGGTGGCGGCGCAGGGCGGGATGGGCGGTGGCTGACGGCCCTGACCCGGACGCGCTCCCCGGCGAGCGTCCTACGACTGCGGCGGCTGGTTGATCGAGAGCCGTTCCCCGGCGCGGACGATGTACTTCGCGAGATACGCCGGCCGGCCGCCGTGCTGCGCGGTCTGGGTGAGGATGAGCAGCGGGGCGGAGGGGGGCAGGGACAGCAGGCGTCCGCGCGTGGCGCCCGCGACGCCCGCCGTCATCGCGCACTCACCCGGGCCGAAGACGGGGCCCAGCAGGTCCGTCATCACGGCGAAGAGGGTGCGGCCCGGATCCTGCGGGTCCCGCAGGCGCTCGGCGAGCAGCGGGCTGATGTCGCGCAGGTCGCGCCCGGCTGGGATGTGTTCCTGGACGAGTGCCACCGGCTCGCCGTCGCGCGTGAGCCGGGTCTCCCAGAACCATGTGTTCGCGTCGGGGTCCAGCTTGAGGCCGCCCGCGACGAAGTCCGTCGCGTGCTGGATGGTCGCCTGGAGGTTCTCCACGCCGACGGCCTTGCCCTGGGAGGCGAGCACCTCTTCGAAGGGCCGCAGCCGTTCGAGGCCCGCGCGGGGCAACTCGGGTGCCACGAAACGGCCGACGCCGCGCCGCGTGTGGATGAGCCCGTCCTCCTCCAGGAGCATCAGGGCTTCCCTGACGACCGTACGGCTGACGCCGAGGCGGGCGCCGAGGTCGCTCTCCTTCGGCAGGAGGGAGCCGAGCGGGAAGACCTGCGAGCGGATGCCGGCGGCGAGGCGTGAGTACACCGCCACACGTCGCGGCTGCCCCAGGGGAACCGTCAGGGGCTGATCGAAGAAGTCGCCGAAGTTGTCGACGGTCGCGACCACTGCACCTCACTAGGCCGTGCTGCTGGATTGGGGGACCAGCGTAGCCCCGGAAGTTCGGCTCTGGACGCATGTCGGACCGAGAGGTATAACATCACACATCAATCGCGCGGCGACGCTACGAGACCAAGGTGTCCAACATGGTTAGTCACGGTGTGCAGAACAGAGAGGGCGTCGGCCCCGTGGCCGCGCCCGACGTACCGCCCCTGCGCGGCGCGCAGGTCGCGGGCCTGGTCGCCACCCTGCTGCTCGCCGTGATCTCGTTCCAGCTCAACGCGAGCATGGTCACGCCCGCACTGCCCGACATGGCCGGGCGGCTCGGCGGCAGCGTGGACGACATAGCCCAGGTGTCCTCGCTGTTCTTCCTGGCCGGCGCCATCGGCGGTGTCATCCTCAGCCGGATCAGCGACTTCGTGGGACGGCGCAAGGTCCTCGTCGCGGTGCTCACCGTGACGGCCGTCGGCACCCTGATCTGCTTCCTGGCCCCCAACCTGCCGGTCCTGCTCATCGGCCGGGTCCTCCAGGGCGCGTCGAGCGCCGTCTTCCAGATCGCCTACGTGATCCTCGACGAACGCCTGAGCGCGAAGGTCTTCGGCACCGCGCTCGGCGTCGTCACCGCCATCAACGGCGGCGTCGGCGGAGTCGACGGATTCCTCGGCGGCGCGCTCTCCGACCGCTACGGGTTCCGCGCCATCTTCGCCGTCATCCTGGTCGTCGGGGTCCTCGCGGCCGTGTGCGTCGCGCTGTTCATCCCCAGGGACCGGCCGTCGGTCATCGCGGGCCGCATGGACTGGTGGGGCGCGGGCACGCTGTCCGTCGCGCTGTACTGCGTCACGTACTTCGTCTCGCACGGGTCGTCCGACGGATGGACGAGCCCGAGCACCCTCGGCTACCTCGCGGGGACCCTCGTCTCCGCCCTCGTGTTCGGCCTCGTCGAGCGCGGCCGGGCCACCCCGCTGGTCTCCCTGACCCACCTCAGGTCGCGCCGTATGTGGCCCCTCGTCACGACGACCGTGCTCGTCCTGTCCGGCGTCTTCGCCGTCGTCAACTTCACCGTCGTCGTCATCAGCCAGAACCCCGACACCGGCTTCGGCCTCTCCGCGACCGACTCTGCGCTGCTGTTCCTCACCCCGGCCGCGCTCATCGGCCTCGGGGCCGCGCCGCTGGCCGGGTGGCTCGCGGGCAAGCGGGGCTGGCTCACCACGCTGCGCGCCGGCCTCGTCCTGAGCATCGTGGCCCTCTGCGCAGTCGCGGCCTTCCCGCTCGACAAGTGGCTCGTCCTCGCGGCGGTCGCGTTCCTGGGCATCACGTACAACGGCCTGGTCCTCACGACGCTCAACGGGCTGGGTGTCCTCCTCTCGCCGAAGGACGCGCCCGCTGCGCTCCCGGGTCTGAACGGCGCCGCGTTCGGCATCGGCGCGGGCCTCGGTATCGGCATCGTCGCCCCGTACGCCGCCCGCGCCACGGCAGGCGGCTATGCCACCGCCCTGTGGATCTCGGTCGCCATCACCGTCCTCGCCCTCGGGACCAGCCTCTGCATCGCGGCGCCCCGCACCGACCACGAGTGACACCCCGACCTCCCCGAACTCCGCGCCGGCCACTCCTGACACCCTGGCCTCCCCGAACCCGAACCCGCACGTGCACAAGGAAGTCGAGAACCCCATGAACAACGCACCGCAGCCGCTCTACTTCGACTGCGACACCGGCATCGACGACTCGATGGCTCTGGCCTACCTCCTGGCCTCGCCCGAGATCTCCCTCGTCGGCATCGGCACGGTCAGCGGCAACGTCGACTCGACGCAGGCCGCCCGCAACACCCTCGCGCTCCTCGAACTGGCCGGACGGCCCGAGATACCCGTCGCCGTCGGCGAGCACGACCCGCTCGCCGGTACCTTCCCCGGCGGCGTCCCCCACATCCACGGCGTGAACGGCATCGGTGACATCGAAGTGGCCGACGCCCAGTCCGCCCCCGAGGCCGAGAGCGGCCCCGAGATGATCGTCCGCCTGGCCCGCGCCCACGAGGGCCGCCTGCGGCTCCTGACCACCGGCCCCCTCACGAACATCGCGGCCGCCCTCAAGCTCGACCCCGAACTCCCGTCGCTGGTACAGGACATCACCATCATGGGCGGCGCCGGACTCGTCTCCGGGAACGTCACGCCCGTCGCGGAGGCGAACATCTACAACGACCCCGAAGCGGCCAACGCGGTCCTCGATGCGCCGTGGGACATCACCCTCGTCCCCCTCGACGTGACCCTCTCGCACACCCTCGAGGAGTCGCACCGCACGCAGCTCCTGGAGTCGGAACGACCCATGGCACGCGCACTCGGCGAGATGCTCGACGTCTACTTCGCCTTCTACGTCCAGACGTTCGGCCGCCCCTGCTGCGCCGCGCACGACCCGCTGGCCGCCGCCGTCGCCACCGGCGGCGTCGTGGCGAGCCTCGCCCCCCGCGTGCACGTGACCGTGGACGACACCGACGGACCCGGCCGCGGCCAGACCATCTGCGACCTGCGCGGCGCCCACCAGGGCTTCCCGGACCAGCCCGGCGCCCGCTGCCGCGTCGTCCTCGCCGCGGACACCGACGTGGCCGCCCATCTGACCGAGCGCATGCTCGCACTCTGACCAGGACGACGGGACGTGGGCCGCACCGCGCCGGCGTACGGCTCAAGGCGTCACGGCTCGGGGAGGGGCCTCCGCGTCACAGGCCGTGACGCCGGCTGCCGAGAACCCGCTCGCACACCTGGCGTTCGGCCTCCGGTGAGAACCCGGAGAAGTCGGCGCGCCGCGCCTCGACGGCGGCACGGGTCTCCTCCGCCATCAGATCGGCATTGATGGCCGCGGCCGCGCGCAGTCCCGCGGCGGCCGAGCCGATGACCTGCTCGGTCAGCTCGGTGACGTTGCCCGCCGCCCACACCCCGGGAACCGCCGTCTGACCGGTGGGACCGGCGGGGATGCGCGTGCCGATGACCATGCCGTTCATCTCCTGCTCGGACGGTTCGAGCCCCAAGGAGCCGAGGAAGCCGGCGCGCGCGGTGAACCGGGGCGCGACCACCAGGGCCTGGACGGGCACGAGCGTGCCGCGCTCCAGGCGGGCTCCGGCCAGCCGGCCGTTCTCGTTCTCCAGCGCGGCCACCGTGCCGTCGACCACGCTGATCCCGCGGGCGGCGAGCTGTTCGTACTCCTCGTCGGTGGGCTCGGGCGCGGTGTGCAGGAAGAGGGTGACGCTCTTGCTCCACTGCCGCCACATCAGGGCCTGGTGCACCGCGGCCGGTCCCGTACCGAGGACGCCGACCGCCTGGTCGCGGACCTCCCAGCCGTGGCAGTAAGGGCAGTGCAGGACATCCGAACCCCACAGTCCGGCAAGGCCCGGCACCTGCGGCAGCTCGTCCGCCAGGCCCGTCGTGACCAGGATCCGGGCGGCGCACACGGCGCCGCCGTCGTCGAGCACGACCCGGAACCCGTCGCCGTCCCGCTCGGCCGTGACGACGCGGCCCGCCACGATCTCCCCGCCGTACCGGCGCACCTCGTCGCGGCCGGTGGACACGAGCTCGCCGGGAGGTGTGCCCTCGCGGCCCAGGTAGTTGTGCACGCCGTCGGCCGGGGCGTTGCGCGGCTCGCCCGCGTCGATCACGAGGACCGAGCGGCGCGCCCGCCCCAGAGTCAGGGCCCCGCTCAGCCCGGCGGCGCCACCGCCGATCACCACGACGTCGTAGCGCCGCTCGTCACGCGAAGGGTGAACGCTCATCATCGGCTCCATCTGCTTGCCCAGCTGATTGCTCATGGGATCGCCTCCGTTCGTTACCGAGCCTGCGCCGGTCCTGTCCCGGTTGACAAAGTTCTTTGCCATAAGAGCAAAATCGAGGCATGAGCGACGACGAGTTCACCCCGGTCCTGGCCGGCGTGGGGCCTCGGCTGCGGGCCCTGCGGAACGAGCGCGGGACGACCCTGGCCCGGCTGAGCGAGCAGACCGGCATCTCGCTGAGCACCCTCTCGCGCCTGGAGTCCGGGCAGCGCAAGCCCACGCTGGAACTCCTGCTGCCGCTGGCCAAGGCCCACCATGTGGCGCTCGACGAGCTGGTCGGCGCACCCGACACGGGCGACCCGCGGATCCACCCCCGCCCCATCACCCGTAACGGCCACACCTACATCCCGCTGACCCGGCACCTGGGCGGCCTGCACGCCTACAAACAGATCATGCCGGTGCGTGAACTCGGCGAGGGGGTGCGGCCCGAGCAGAACACGCACGAGGGCTACGAGTGGCTCTACGTGCTCACCGGCCGCCTGCACCTGGCCCTTGGTGAGTACGACCTCATCCTCACGGCCGGTGAGGCCGCCGAATTCGACACACGCACCCCGCACGGCTTCGCCAACGCCGGTACGTACCCGGTCGAGTTCCTCTCCCTGTTCGG
This sequence comes from Streptomyces sp. CB01635, assembly GCF_002803065.1. GTDB lineage: Bacteria > Actinomycetota > Actinomycetes > Streptomycetales > Streptomycetaceae > Streptomyces. The sequence goes on along the minus strand of NZ_NNBL01000005.1, from coordinate 318,348 downwards.
CCCCCAGGGCGAACGGCTCCACGTGCGGGCACGGCCCAGCGAGGGATGAGCTCCTACGCCGGCTTCGCGTCGTCCGCGGCGAACCGGGCGTAGTACACCAACACCGGCCGCAGGCCCCGGCGTTCGTAGAGGCGCTGCGCCCCCGTGTTCGCGGCCAGCGTGCCGATGAGCAGGTCGGTGACGCCTATGCGGTCCAGCTCGGCGTCGACCAGGTCGAGCAGGAGGGTGCCGATGCCGTGGCCGCGCTCGGCCGGCAGGACGGACAGCGTCTGGAGCTCGGCGATGCGGGTGCCGGTCACCCAGGTGTCGTCCGGGCCTTCCTCGATCTGTACGAAGGCGTACCCGACGGGCTGCCCGTCCCGTTCGGCGAGCAGCACGAACGAGCCCTCGTCGAGGATCCAGCGCCGGTAGCAGCCGCGGCGCAGCTCCCAGGAGTCCTCGTCGGGGAAGTAGGGGAACCCGGGCTGCACGGACTGGTGATGGGCGTGCAGCGCGAGCCAGAGGGGAGCGAGGCGGTCAATGAACTCGGCTCCTCCCTTACGGACCGTGAGGTCGCCGTCGGTGTGCCGGGCCTGGCTCGTGTCCACGGACTTCTCGCCTTTCGTGTGCCGGTACGGGGCGTGCGGGCCCGCCTTCCCGATGTGAGCGGTTACTACCCGTCAAATCGCCGCCGCCATAGTAAAAGACAGAAACATTCCGAGCCCTCTTGCGAGTGAATAGCAAACGCTTACATGCTGTCGCGCAGCCCGCACGCCGCCGAGTACGAGGAGAGACGATGAATCCGCTACGTCTGGCCACAGCCGCCGGAGCCGCCGTACTGCTCACGTTGGGTGCGGCGGGCGAGAGTTGGGCCTCGACGCCCACCGTCCGCTGGACGACGGGCGCACCGACGCCCGTCACCGAGCTGACCCTGCCGATGTCGTTCGAGTCGGCCCCCGACGCCTCCGGCATCTACTTCGCGTACTACACGACCCTGGAGAGCGGGACCCGGCCGTACGCGGGCTTCCAGCCGAAGCCGGCCGTCGACGGAAAGCCCACCCTCCAGGCCATCTTCAGCTCCTTCAACGCCAACGCCACCACCACGGACAGCCACTGCAAGTACGGCGCCGACGGCGGCGCGGGCGTCAGCTGCGCCGTCCAATTCCCGTACACGAAGGGCACGATGTATGCCGTCAAGCTCTCGCGGGTGAGCGACGACGGTACGACGCAGCTGATGAACGGTGAGGTCGTCAACACCGAGACCGGTGCCGACGTGGCGCACATCGGCAGTTTCAGGCTCCCCGTCGCGTCCGGCCGGTTCAAGTCCGCCGACCAGGGGTTCATCGAGCCGTATCTGACGGCGGGCTGCTCGCAGCAGGTGACCGTCACCTATGGCAGACCCGTCGGGACGGAGGGCGGGAACAAGTACACCGGAAGCCTCCCCACCGTCACCGATCCCGCGTCCGGCAGCTGCCTGAGCAGCACGTCGTCCGACACACCGGTCGGCCGGAAGGTCACCGTGACGGGCGACCAGTTCACGGCCGGTCGCTGAACACGCGTCGGACGGGCGGGTGTGACCCTCTATCGTGGAGGCCATGTCCGCCCCTGAACTGATCCGCATCGTCTCCCGCGACTCGCCCATGGCACTGGCCCAGGTGGAGCGCGTGCGCGCCGAGCTGGCCGCCCTGCACCCGGGAATCCGCACCTCGGTCGTCCCCGTCAAGACGACCGGCGACAAGTGGATGGGCGACCTGTCCGTGGTCGAGGGGAAGGGGGCGTTCACCAAGGAGGTCGACGCCGCGCTGCTCGCCGGTGAGGCCGACCTCGCGGTGCACTGCGTCAAGGACGTGCCCGCCGACCGGCCCCTGCCCGCGGGAACGGTGTTCGCCGCGTTCCTCAAGCGGGACGACATCCGGGACGCCCTCATCCATCCGGACGGCCTGACGCTCGACCAACTCCCGTCCGGCACGCGGATCGGCACCTCGTCCGTGCGCCGCATCGCCCAGGTCTCCGCCGCGTACCCGCACCTCGACTGCGTGCCGATGCGAGGAAACGCGAACCGGCGCCTGGAGAAGCTCGCGGCGGGCGACGCCGACGCGCTCCTCCTGGCCGCCGCCGGCCTCGAACGCATCGGGCGTACGGACGTGATCACAGAGGTCCTGTCGCCCGAGGTCATGTGCCCGCCGATCGGCGCAGGGATCCTGGCTCTTCAGTGCCGTGAGGGCGACACCGACCTGATCGACACGATCTCCGGGCTCGGTGACCCCGACGCCCACCGCGAGGCGAGCGCGGAGCGCATGTTCCTCCACGTCCTCCAGGGGCACTGCAACAGCCCGATCGCCGGGTTCGCCAGGGCGGAGCGCAGCGGTGATCTGTCGCTGCGGGCCTGCGTGTTCACCCCGGACGGGAAGACCGTGCTCAACGCTCACGAGTGGGCCGGCCCTCTCGACCCCGCGACCCTCGGCACCTCGGTCGCCGTGGCCCTGATGCGGCAGGGAGCGCGTGAGCTGATCGACTCGATCTCGCACTGAACGGCAGGCCCGTCACTGCGCGGCGAGCCACTCGCCGTACCACGCGAGGGTGTGGTCCAGGGCCTCGCCGAGCGGTGTGGGGCGCACACCGAAGGCCGCTTCGAAGGCGGCGGAGTCGACGATCTGCGGCTCGGTGTGCTGGTAGAACATCTCGGCGTACTCGGCCATGAAGACCTCGTCGAAGGGGCCGAAGGGGCGGGCCTCGTCGAGGATCGTCGCGCTGAGCGGGCGCCCGACGCGCGCCTCGATCAGGCGGTGGATCTCGCGGGTGCTGACCGCCGGCGCGGTCGGCAGGTGCCATACGCGCCCGTCGCCGTCGGGCCGCTCGCCGAGCGTCGCGAGCCCCGAGGCGACATCGCCGATGTACGTGTAGCTGTGCGGCAGGTCGATGTCGCCGAGGCCGAGAACCTCGCCGCTGGTCAGCGCGCCCGGGAAGACGGTGGCGCCGAGCGAGGAGTTGATGACGCCCGGGCCGACGAAGTCCGCCGAGCGGGCGAGCGCCACCCTGACCCGGCCCTCCTGATGGGCCGCGAGGTACTCCCCGTCGAGCTCGGCCCGCATCCTGCCCTTGCGTGACGTCGCGTTCCACGGCGTGCTCTCGGTCATCACCTCGCCCTTGGTCTCCCCGTACGGGTAGAGCGTGTCGAGGACGACGAGCCGCGCGCCCGTCTCCTGTACGGCGCCCAGGATCGCCTCCGTGATGCGGGGCATCACCTCGACCTGGAGGTGATAGCCGACGTTGACGCAGTGGTGGACGACGTCGGCTCCCGTGACAGCGACCCGCGCGCCTTCGAGGGTGCTCACGTCGGCCGCGAACCGCTCCACCCCGTCGACGGCGGGGCCGTCACCCTTGCGGTCGACGAGCCGCACGGCGTGGCCGCGGCCGGCCAGCTCCTGGGCGAGCGCGGTCCCTGCGGGGCCCGAGCCGAGAACGGTGTGGGATCCGTGTGCGGTGGCAGTCATCATGCTTTCCTCTCAGCGGTTGATTGTGTATCGCTTTAGTTAGAGACCGTAACTGAAGTGATGATGTGTGGCAAGGTCCTGGGTGGCCTGCCGTCGTTACGCTCCGGAACTGTCGTTAGGCTGAGTCACGCAGTTGATTCGTCCAGCGGTCAGCCGTCATCCGTTCAGAGGAGCAGCCGCCGTGGCCGAGACCGCCCGGACCCCCAGGGCCCGCTACCGCGAGCAGACGCGCGCGGAGATCAAGGACATCGCCCTCGCGCAGCTCGCCGAGGGTGGCACGGCGGCCGTGGCCCTGACCCGGATCGCCAAGCAGGTCGGCCTGTCGGGCCCGGCCCTGTACCGCTACTTCGACAGCCGGGACGCGCTCCTGACCGAGCTGATCCGCGACGCGTACGCCGACCTCGCCGCCGCTGTCACCGCGGTCGCCGGGACCTGGCCCGCGAAGGCGCCCACAGCCCGCGCCCGGCTGCACGGGCTCGCGGACGCCTGCCGCTCCTGGGCGACCGAGCAGCCGCACCGCTACCTGCTGATCCAGGGCACGCCCGTGCCCGGGTACACGGCCCCGGCCGACACGCTCGACAGCGCCCGCGCCGTACTCGGCCCGTTCCTCACCGCGTTCGAGGGGGCGCGCCCCTCGGAGGTGGCTCAGTCGCTCGTCGAGGAGATGACGGCATGGGCCGGCCGGGACACCTCGGTCGCCGAGTGGGTGCAGCAGCATGCCGGCGAGTCCGCGCACGGCGAGGAGGCGGGCACCGCCCTCGCCGGGGCGGTGCTCGCCTGGTCCCACCTTCATGGAGCGATCAGCCTTGAGGTGTCCGGTCAGTTCGCGGGGATGGGCCACGGCGGCGGCACGCTGCTCGCGGCCCAGATCGACATGCTGGCCGACGCGTTCGGCCTCGCCTGACGGTCAGGCGGTCTCGGCGGCCACGTACCGCCAGAAGTCGCGCATCAGCGCGGGATGGGTGGGGCCGGTCATTTCCACCTGTGTGAGCAGGATGCTGACCGCGCCCGTGGACGGGACGAGATACGCCGCCGTTCCGGTGCCGCCGACCCAGCCGTAGCGGCCCATGACGTTCCACGGATTGTTGGGCGCCACGTCGACCGAGCCGCCGAAGCCCCAGCCCTGCCCCTCCGTGAACAGGCCGCTGGCCTCGCGCTGAGCAACCGTCAGATGATTCGTCGTCATCTGCCGTACCGCGTCGGCCGACAGGAGACGCCGGCCGCCCGCGACCCCTTCCGCGAGCAGCATCCTGGCGAAGGCGTGCCAGTCGTCGACGGTCGAGACGAGCCCGCCGGCGCCGGACGGGAACTCGGGCAGGCTGCTCCACTGCCCGTCGGGAGCGTCCGCCAGTTCGAGGCCGCCCTCCGGGCGTGGGCGGTAGGACGTGGTGAACCGGTCGAGCTTGCCGGCCGGCACCTCGAATCCGGTGTCGGTCATCCCGAGCGGCTCGAAGACGCGCTCGGCCAGGAAGTCCGGCAGCGCGCTCCCCGTCACCCGGGAGATCAGCACTCCCTGGATGTCGGAGCACGTGTTGTACAGCCACGCCTCACCCGGCTGGTTCAGCAGCGGGATGCGGGCGAGGTGCGCCATCCACTCGTCGGGCGGCGGGACGAGCTGAGGGGAGAGGCCGTTCTTCTGCAACCCGAGCAGCGACTGGACCGCCGGCAGCGAGAAGTCGGACGGGAAGCCCCAGCCCGCGCGGAACGTCAGGAGATCGGCCACTGTGATCGGCCGGGCCGCGGGGACCACGTCGTCGACCGGAGCGTCCGGCGCAGAGACCACGACCGGTTTCGCGATCTCGGGAAGCCACTGGTCGACCGGGTCGTTCAGCGCGATCCGCCCCTCGTCGACCAGCATCATCACGGCCGCGGCGACCATGGGCTTGGTGATCGAGGCGATGCGGAAGATCGAGTCCCGGGCCATCGGAGTACTGCCTCCGAGGGCGGCCGAACCGGCGGTCTCCACCTCGACACGGTCACCACGGGCCACCAGCGCCACCGCCCCCGGCAGCGAACCGTCGCGGACGTGCGGCGCGAAAATGTCCTGCAAGCTGGTCATCGATCCACCTTCTCGAGTGTGGGGTCGAAGGGGAGACTCCCCACGCGGCGCGTATTCATCGGCGGGGGCGCCGCCGGCTTACCCGAAAGGCGGCGGGGAGGAGGCCGGATGACCCAAGAGGCGGCAGCGATGAGGCTGTGGCGGTTCGTGGTCCGGTCCGGCACGGTCAGCTTCGTCGCCGACCCCGTCTACGAGGGCGCCCGTTCGGTCACCGGCCCCTCCTCGCCTCGCTCGGCGCATCCGCGGCCGTCGTCGGCGCCGTGACGGGAGGGGTGCTGATCGCCCTGCCGGTCCTCTCGGCGGCGGTGCCCGCGCTCGAGTTCACCGACTCCCTCGCCCCGGTCGTGCTCGGCGCTCCGGTGTGGGGTGCGGCGACCGGTGTGCAGGAGGCCACCCGGCGAGCAGTCGTGGCCGATCTCGTCGCGCCGCGCCGCAGGGCGACGGCGTCTTCGCCGCGGTCGTGGGTGTGGCCGCGTTGGATGGAGATGTCGTGGAGCGCCCTGTGAGCGCCCCTCCTGCCGGCCATCACCGGCGGCAGGCTCCGCCGCGCGTGACCGCCTCGCCAACACATCGACACTGTCGGCCAGTTGGGGTTGAACGCCGGTGGCGGACCCCCGATCCGCGACGCGCGAGGTCCGGATTCGGCCGCACGTCTCGGCGGGCGGAGGGAGTTGCGCATAGGCTTCGCGCCATGCTGCGCCTCGTCGATGCCTGCTCGGGCCTTCCTGTCGCTCCGGTGATGCACCGGAGCGTGGTGCGCATCGGCGTGCCCGTGACCCTCCCCGAGGGCGGCGAGGCGCTTTCCGACGTACGCGCGATGCTCGTCGCCGACGTCCTGACCCGCGTACTGGAGCTGTCCGGAACCATCGCGTACACAGGGCTGATCTGCCCGGACGGGGCCGACGAGCGGCGCGCGGCGCTCCAGGCGCGGGCCGCCGACCTCGGCATTCACCCGGCCGCCGCGCACGGGGACGAGCGGGGTGTGGAGGGCGAGCTGGGCGGTCCGTTCGCCGTTCGTGTGGGACCGAATGAGGACGCGCCGGACGAGGCGAACGGGGACGTCATCCGGCTCGCCGTCGGCGACGCCCACGCCGCCGACGGCGTCGCGGACCGAGCCGACGACCCGTTGGCCCTGCGCCTCGCGCTCCTGACCGAGCCCCGCACGGAGCCCTTGCGCCTCGCACCCGCGTCGGTGTCCGCCGCCCATCACACGCTTCTGCGGTGGCGGCACGCGGTGGCCACCTGGGCGGACAGCCCGTCCCGGCCCATGCCGGGACCCGCCCGCGACAGCATGCGCGACTGCCTCGAGGACGACCTCGACCTGCCCGGGGTGCTGCGCACGCTGCACCGCCTGGAGCACTCCGGGGACGCCCCGGCCGGAGCGCTCTTCGAGACCTTCGCCTACGTGGACCGGGTACTCGGCCTGGACCTCGTACGCGACGTCGGCAGAGGGCCCGCGCCGCCCCGGCTGCTGATCTAGGGCCTGTCGCCGGGGCGGTGCACGACGGGCGTTCACATGTTCTTCGCGCCCGTCCTGATGGCCTCGCGGATACGCGTGTACGTGCCGCAGCGGCAGATGTTGCGGATCTCGTCGAGGTCCGCGTCGGTGATGTCGCGGCCGGCCTCCGCCGCGCGCCGGACCTTGGCGACGGCCGTCATGATCTGGCCCGGCTGGCAGTACCCGCACTGCGCGACATCGAGGTCGAGCCAGGCCTCCTGCATCGGGTGGAGGTCCTTGCCCACCGTGGCGGGCAGACCCTCGATGGTGGTGACCTCGTCCTCGGGGCCGATCTTCGACACCGGTACCGAACACGGGTTGAACGCCTTGCCGTTGATGTGCGACGTGCAGGCCTGGCACACGCCGAGGCCGCAGCCGTACTTGGGTCCCGTGACGCCGAGCAGGTCGCGCAGGACCCACAGCAGCCGTACGTCGTCCTCGGCCTCGACCGTGATCTGCTCGCCGTTGAGCTTGAAGGTGTGACTGGGCATGGCGGGGCTCCTCAGAAGGCGCGGTCGAGACCGTCGGTGGGGGACTGGGGTGTGGACGGTTCGAGGGGCAGCGGGTCGAAGGAGAGGGTGGCGTGGTTGATCGGGAAGCTCGTCGGCAGGGTGCCCGTGGCGCGCGCGTAGGCGCAGGCGATGGCGGCGAACGCGGGCGCGACACCCAGCTCGCCCGCCCCTGAGGGCTTGTCACCGGTGGACGGCATGACGATGACCCGCAGTTCGGGCGGGGTGTTCCACTGCCGCGTGTAGAAGTAGTGGTCCCAGCTGCCCTCCAGCGGGATGCCGTCCTTGATGTGCAGGCTGGAGGTGAGGGCCATCGCGAGCGCGTCGCTCATCCCGCCCATCATCTGGGCTTCCAGACCACGGGGGTTGATGGCGAATCCGGCGTCGACGACCATCAGGGCGCGGGTCACGCGCGGGCCGGTGACACCGTCCCTGACCTTGCGGTTCACCGTCTCGGGCCGGCAGTCGATCTCGACGAGCGAGGCGACCGCGCCACGGTACTCCGTGTGCAGGGCGATTCCCTGTGCGACACCTGCGGGCAGCGACCTGCCCCACTCCCCGGCCTCGGCCGCCTTGTCGAGGACGGCGCGCAGCCGCTTCTCCTTGAGGAACTCGCGGCGGAAGGCGACGGGATCCTTGCCCATTTTCGCGGCCAGTTGGTCGACGACGAGCTCACGCGCGCAGGCCACGTTGGGCGAGTAGATGTTGCGCATGCTGCCGGTGTTGAACTTCAGCGGCACCTCGTTGAGGAGCTGCGTGGTGACACCGAAGTTGTACGGCGTGGACTGGGTCAGCTGGAAGATGGTCTCGGCGAACGTGAGGTTGCCGGCCACGGGCAGCTTCGCCGCCGTCGACGTGATCATCTCTCCGAGCCCGTGCCCGAAGTCGGTCTGCGAACTGGTGTGGCGCTGCTCGTAGCTGACGACGTTGCCGAGCGCGTAGGTGGCGCGCACGCGCGAGACGCACATCGGATGGGTCCTGCCCTGCCGGAAGTTGTCGGTCCGTGACCACGACAGCTTGACCGGCTTGCCCATCTTCTGCGAGATCTCCGCGGCCTCGGCGGCCACGTCGTGGAAGAGATGCCGCCCGAACGAACCGCCGCCCTCCACCACATGCACCGTGACAGCCGTCTGCGGCAGCCCGAGCCGGTCGGCGATGTCGCGCTGCGCCACGATCGGAACCTTGAGGCTCGCCCATATCTCGGCGCGGCCGGACCGCACGTCGGCGATCGCGTTGTCCGGCTCCAGCGGGCTGTTGCTGGCGAAGGCGAAGGTGAACTCGGCGTCGATCTTCTTGGTGAGGAGCGGCGGTACGACCATGGGCAGCGCCGCGGCCCTGAGCTTGGCGAGGACGGTGTCGTCCGACTCCTTGTCCACAGTGCCGGGGCCCCAGGTCACGTCGAGCGCCCGCAGCGCGTCGATGCACTGGCCGAAGGTCTCGCCGCGAACCGCGACACCGTGCTCGACGGTCGCGACATCGGTGATGCCCGGCATGTTCCTGACGGCGTCGGCGTTCGCGACGGACACCACCGTGCCGTTGACCGTGGGTGGCCTGCGCACCATCGTCGGCTTGGCGTCGGGCACGTGCAGATCCATGCCGAACTTCTTGGCGCCGGTCACGATGTCGCGTGCGTCGATACGGTTCTGCGGCGTGCCCAGGATCGTGAAGTCGGACGTGGACTTGAGATGGGCGGAGGCGGTGACGGTGCGCGCGGTGGCGGCCGCCTCGGCGAGCGAGCCGTACGTCGCGCTCTTCGCGGTGCCGTGCGTGATCACGCCGTCCCGCGTGGCCAGTTCGGACTCCGGTACGCCCCACTGCTGTGCGGCCGTGGCGACGAGCCGCTGCCTGGCGACGGCCGCGGCGGAGCGGACGGGGAGGTAGATGCTGCGCATCGAGTTGGAGCCGCCGGTCAGCTGGTTCATCAGGAGTTCCGGGCGTGCGTCGGCCAGGGACACCCGTACCTTCGCCAGCGGGAGGTCCATCTCCTCGGCGATCATCATGGCGACCGCCGTCGTCATGCCCTGGCCCACCTCGGCGCGTGGAACCGCGAACGACGCCGTCCCGTCGGAGTGCACCTGGACGGAGATCAGACCGGACGTGGGTGCAGCCGCCAGGGTCTGCATGTCACCGAGGTCGAAGAGCTCCTCAGGCTGCGGTACGGAAGGCACCGCGGCTTCTGCGGACTCACCGCCTACGGCGTCCAGGCCGATGCGCGCACCGACCGCCAGCGTCGGCGCGGCGAGCAGATAGGCGAGCACCCGTCGCCGTCCGGGAACACCACGACCATCGGTTTGAGCGGGTTCACGTGGCGAACGGCTCTGTTCTGCCATGGGGTGCCTCCCGGCGCACGGATTGAGTTGATCAACCGGGAAGCCTAGGGCGCGTGAGGCGGACGGTGTATACGGTGCGGGGAAGCTCCACATGACTGCCACACACTCGCGTATGCGGGGGCAGTTGAGGATCACGGCTCGCGGCTGCGAGAGGGGCGGGCCGCCGGGACCCGCCCCGCCCGGCCGGTTCAGCCCAGCGGCACGTCGAGCCGGGCCTTGCGGTGGCTGAACGTCGCGATGGAGTGCGGGCCGTGGTAGCTGCCGAGACCGCTCTCACCGACTCCGCCGAACGGCAGCTCGGGGACGCGGAGATGGGCCATCGGCAGACCGAATCCGATGCCGCCGGAGGACGTCTCGTCGGCGAGGCGGCGCCGGGTGTCCTCGCTCTCCGTGAAGCCGTAGAGGGCGAGCGGCTTGTCGCGGTCGTTGATGAACTCGATCGCCTCGTCGAGTCCGGCGACCTCGACGATGGGCAGGACGGGGCCGAAGATCTCCTCCCGCATGACCGGCTCGTCGGGCTTCACGCCGGTGAGGACGGTCGGCGCGATGTAGGTGTCGTCACGGTCGGCCTGCCCGCCGAAGGCCGTCGTCCCGGAGCCCAGCAGCGCGGACACCCGGTCGAAGTGCCGCTCGTTGACGATGCGCCCGTACGCGTCCGAGGACTGCGGGTCGGTACCGAACATCGCCTCGACCGCCTTGGCGAGCGCGGCGGCGAGCTCGGAGGCGGTCTCCGGGTCGGTCAGTACATAGTCGGGGGCGACACATGTCTGACCGGCGTTGCGGAACTTGGCGCCCGCGAGGCGCTCGGCGACGCGGTTCAGATCGACGTCGCGGTCCACGAACACCGGTGACTTCCCGCCCAGTTCGAGGGTGACCGGGGTGAGGTGCTCGGCGGCGGCGCGCATGACGATGCGGCCCACCATTCCGTTGCCGGTGTAGAAGATGTGGTCCCAGCGCTGGGCGAGCAGTTCGGTGGTCTCGGGGATGCCGCCCTCGACGACGGCGACGGCCTCCTTGTCGAGGTACTCGGGCACCAGGCGGGCGATGAGCGCGGAGGTCGCCGGGGTGACCTCGCTCGGCTTGAGTACGACGGTGTTGCCGGCCGCGAGCGCGCCGACGAGCGGCACCAGCAGCAGCTGCACCGGGTAGTTCCAGGGCGCGATGATCAGGACGGTGCCGAGCGGGTCGTACTGCGTTCCGGCCGCCGATCCGTCGGGCAGACCCGCGAGGGCGCCGGACGCCACGGGCCGGGGGCGCAGCCACTCGTCGAGATGGTTCAGGGTGTGGTCGATCTCCCGTACGGGGAAGTCGATTTCGGTGGCGAAGGCGTCGGCGCGCGGCTTGTGCAGATCGGCGTACAGGGCGTCCGCGATGTCGCCCCGGTGCTCGGTGAACATGGCGCGCAGCCGGGTGAGCTGCTCCTTGCGCCAGGCGAGCGGCTTGGTGCGGCCACTGGCGAAGGTGGCGCGGAGGCGGACGACAAGGTCATCGATGTCGGTCACGAGGGGTCTCCTGCGAGGGGGTGCTCGGCGGGTGTCGAGCGGGAGGTCAGGGGTGGGGGGAAGAACGCGGCAGTGGCCTGGGGTGGGCACAGTGTGGCCGGTCAGGCGGGATGTGTCGCCGATCCGGGGGGCGCCCCGCCGGGCGTTGTCACCCGCGAGGTGCATACGGATACGGGGCCGCCGAGGAGCCCTGCGAGCAGCGCGTCCGTGGCCGGGGTGAACAACTGCCGTGCGTCGGACACCGACTCCAGGCCGACCACCAGGGCGATGCAGATGTCGGCGGCCTCGGCGGGTTCCACGGCGGCGGGGGTGCCCGCCTCCGTGAACAGGCCGGTCAGCAGCCGGCGCAGGTCCGCGGTGAACGTGTGGCAGATGTCGGCGAACAGCCGGGCCTTCGCGTCGAGGAGCTCGGCGGAGTGCGGCGAGTCCCCGGCGAGGCGCAGGACCAGGTCGAGCTTGGCCGCCAGGACACCCCGGACGCGCTCGGCGAGGGGAGAATCCTCGGCTGCCGCCCGCCGGGCTCGCCCCAGCGCCTGCGTGTGCTGACGCTCGGCGAGCCGGCGGAAGGCGTCGTCCTTGTTCCGTACGTACTGGTAGACCGCGGACCGGGACACGCCCATGGTGGAAGCGATGTCGTCCATCGTGGTGCGCCGAACGCCGTACCTGGTCAGGCAGTCGTAGGTGGCGTCGAGGACCTCGTCGAGCCGGTCGGCGCCCATCGTCAGGCCAGCTTCTTGAGCAGCTCGGCCGCGAGCGGGGCGGCGGAGGACGGGTTCTGGCCCGTGACCAGGTTGCGGTCGACGACCGTCTTCGGGGCCCACGGCTCGCCCTCCTGGAAGTCCACGCCCGCGTTGACGAGGCGGTCCTGGAGCAGCCACTTCGCCTTGTCGGCGAAGCCGGCCTGGGTCTCCTCGGCGTTGGTGAAGGCGGTCGCCTTGTACCCGGCGAAGGCGTTGGAGCCGTCGCCCTTGATCGCGGCGAGCATGGCGGCCGGGGCGTGGCAGACGATGCCGAGCGGCTTGCCCGTCTCCAGGGCGAGGGCGAGGAGCCTGCCCGAGTCGGCGTCGGCGGAGAGGTCCTCCATGGGGCCGTGGCCGCCGGGGTAGAACACCGCCGCGTAGTCGTCGAGGTTCACGTCCTCCACCTTGACCGGGTGCTGGAGTTCGCTGAAGGAGGCGAGGGCCGCGGCCACCTGGTCCGCGCCCTCCTGGCCGCCGTTGAACTCGGGCGCGAGGGAGCCCTTGTCCACGGTCGGGACGACGCCACCGGGGGTGGCCACGACGATGTCGTAACCCGCGGCCTTGAAGGCTTCGTACGGGGCGACGGCCTCCTCCGCCCAGAAGCCGGTCGGGTGCAGGGTGCCGTCGGCCAGCGTCCAGTAGGTGGCGCCGGTGACTACGAAAAGGATCTTCGACATGGTGAGTGCTCCGAGGGTGCGGGCCTGCGGGCCCGGAGTACGGGTTCGGATCGCGGAAAGTCTGACGCTTTGTGCTCAGATCGTCAGTGTGTGGCGACGGCACCGACCGTAGGGCGGGTCTCCCATAGGAATCCAATAGGGTGGCCAATATGAGAAATAGGGATTCGAATGGGTCTCCGGGAATAGGCCGGACGGCGCACACGGGCCCGCTGGACCTGAATCTGCTCCGCACCTTCCTCGCGGTGTACCGGTCGGGTTCCTTCACCGCGGCCGCGCGGCTGCTCGGTCTGTCACAGCCGACCGTCACCACACAGATCCGCGCGCTGGAGCGGCAGCTGGACCGCGAGCTGTTCGAGCGGCTGCCGCGCGGCGTCGCTCCCGCCCCCTTCGCCGACGAGCTCGCGTCCCGCGTGGTCGACCCGCTCGACGCCCTGTCGGCCGTCGCCGGGCAGGGCGGACCCGGCACCGACGCCGCGGCCGAGCCCGTCCACCTCGCGGGACCGGCCGAGATGCTGTGCCACTGCGTCCTGCCGGCGCTGGCACCACTGGTCGAGAAGGGGGTGCGGCTGCGCGTCACCACCGGGCTGACCGACCCGCTCCTGGAGGAGCTGCGCACCGGCCGGCACGACCTCGTCATCGCCACCGCCCGGCCCCGCGGCCGCAACTTGACGTCGGTGCCTCTCGCCGACGAGGAGTTCGTCCTGGTCGCCGCGCCCGCCTGGGCGGACCGTATCGGCGGTCCGGACCGGATCGCCGCCGACGGGCCCGGGATGCTGCACACCGTCCCGCTCATCACGTACGCGGAGGAACTCCCGATCGTCCGCCGGTACTGGCATCACGTCTTCGGCAGACGCCTGACCTGCAAGGCCGCCGTCACCGTGCCCGACCTGCGCGGGGTCGTGTCCGCCGTGGCGGCCGGCGCCGGGTTCAGCGTGCTGCCCCGCTACCTGTGCCGCGAACTGCTCGCGGCGGGTGCGCTCGTCCTCCTCCACGACCCGGAGGACCCGCCCTTCAACACCGGTTACGTCGTCCAGCGCCCCGGAACGCCGGACAACCCGCACATCGCCCTCGTCCGCGACCAGCTCCTGGAGGCCGGCCGGGGCTGGTAGCCCTCACCGGCCTCACAGTGGCGGCGCGGCTACGCGCCCGCGGCCTCCTGTCGGATCCGCTCGAACTGCGCTCCCATGGCCTCGGAGAGGGCCTCGGCGCCGGACAGCGGGCGCACCATGACCGTGAAGTCGTCGATGAGCCCGTCCTCGTCGAGGTGGATGAAGTCGCAGCCGTTGACCTCCCGGTCGCCGACGCGGGTGACGAAGACCAGGGCGTGGTCGCGTCCGTCTGCGCTGCTGATCTCCCGTACGTAGCGGAAGTCCTCGAAGACCCGCATGACGCCCCGGAGGATCGCGGCGGTCATCGCCTTGCCGGGGTACGGGTGGAAGGCGACCGGGCTGGTGAACACGACGTTCTCGGCGAGGAGCGCCTCGACGGCGTCGGGGTCGTTCGCTTCCACTGCCTTGCGGAATGCCTTCATGTGCGCTCCATAGTCAATTTGTTGAATAGGTGCGGCCGACATTAATCGTGCAGGTGTTAGCGTGTCCAGATGTCTCTGAAGCACGCGGTCCTCGCGGCTCTCCTGGAGGGCGAGGCGTCCGGGTACGACCTGGCCAAGGTGTTCGACGTGGCGGTGGCCAACTTCTGGTCCGCGACCCCGCAGCAGCTCTACCGCGAACTGGAGCGCCTCGCCGGGGACGGCCTGGTCGAGGCGCGGGTCGTGCCGCAGGAACGCAGGCCGAACAAGCGGATGTTCACGCTCACCGACGCGGGACGTGCCGCCCTGGACGACTTCGCTGTCGCCCCGCCGAGGCCCACCGCCATCCGCGACGAACTCATGGTCAAGATCCAGGCCTCGGACGGCGCGGACCCGGACGCCGTACGCGCGCTCGTCGAGGAGCGCATGGGGTGGGCGCGCGGCAAGCTGGCCCGCTACGAACGCCTCAGGGAGCGGCTCCTCAACGGGCGCGACGAGGACACGTACCTGCGCGACGGCGAACGCATCGGCCCGTACCTGACGTTGATGCGAGGCCGCTCCTTCGAGGAGGAGAACCTCCGGTGGGGCGAGCGTGTCCTGGACATCCTGGCGCGTCGCACGTCACGTGCCGGCCGACCCTGAACTCCCTTATGGGGACGGGTGGTTACCGCAGGCGCAGGTAGGTGTGTGCCGGATCGGCGGGCGCGGTGCGCGGGTTGCCGTCGACCACCACGTCGGCCCGCTCCCGGGTCCCGTCCTGGGCGAAGTGCTCGTCCTCCGCGGCCATCCACGCACGCCACTGCGGCAGCGCGTCCTCACCGTCACGGGCCAGGCCCCTGCGCAGACGCACCGTCCGACCCGTCTCGACCCACACGGCGCAGGCGAGACGGTCGGCGACGGCTCGGCGCGCCGTCGACACACCTTCGAGGACGAGGGCGTGGCCGACGGGAACGTCGTGCCACTCGGCGAGTTCGCGCCGCACCCAGTCGTAGCGCTGGAACCGGCCGGCCACCCCGCTCCCCAACGGCTGGAGCACCTGCTCCTCGAGGCGGGACCACCAGCCCAACGGGTCGTCCCACGAGGCGAAGTCGTCCGTGTGCACGATCCGCGCGCTGCCGAGTGCCCCGGCCAGGCGCTCGGCGAACGTGCTCTTGCCCGCCCCCGACGGGCCGTCCACGGCGACGAGCCTGACCGGTCCGCACCGCGGTGGCGCCGCCCGGATGCGGGTCGCCAGTGCCGTGTACGTCTCAGCGGTGGGTTCCATGAGGGTGCACCATAGCGGTGGCTGTTCCACCCGGCGTCCGCCAAGTCTCAGGCGTTCGCCGGTGCGTCCTTCTTGCCGGCGGCGTCCTCGGCGGTGGCGGGCGCCGGAAGGGCGGTGTAGAACACGGACTTGTTCTGCTTGGTGCGCTCGGCCTGACCGCGGGCGACGAGGGATTCGAGGGTGTTGCGCACGACCGTGCCGCCGGCCTTGCGCTCCGGGTGGGTCTCGGCGAGCGTCGTGGTGACCTCGGCGGCCGAACGCGGCTCGGTGCTCGTGGTGATGAGGTTCAGGACGAGTTCCCGCAGGGTGGGGGTACCGGGTGTGCGGGGCTGCGCGACGGTGGGCGCCTTCTTCGCGGCGTCCTTCTTGCCGGCCGCCTTCTTCGCGCGCTGCTTGGGTGCCGCGCTCTCACCCTTCGGCTTGCGTGCCTTGGGGAGTTCGACAGGAGGCGCCGCCTTCGGCGCGACCGGTGCCCCCTCGGCCACCGCTGCAGTGCCTTGGCCCGAGAGCGCCTCGCGCATCCCCACCAGCAGGGTGCGGTCGTGGTCCAGCGTCTGGAGCTGCTCCTGAAGCGCGGCCAACTCGGCGGCGACGCGCTCCTGTTCCTTGGCGTTGCGCTCGATGTCGGCCTCCACCTGGGCGGAGTACTGGGACTTGAGCGTGTTGCTGTCCGACATGACTGCCCGCTTCCTGTTGCTGTGGGGCTGTGTGTGTTGGTGCCGAAGGGTACTCACACCACACACACTTGTGCACGGTTCTTCGGTGCATTGCCCCTGCGCAGTGTTGGTGGGATGGCACGATGTACGGCCGCGCGGGGCCCTTCGAGGGGTGTCGGGAGAGGTGTGTGGAACACCAATACCCATACGTGGGACGGCAGTTGGTCGCACCGGATGGGCATGGCACCTGCGCGATGGACGTCAGGAGTGACATTTGTACCGGTCGGGTGACGACATCTCGCTCTGCCGCGTGCCGCCCGCCGCCGGACATGCTGAGGTCAGCCGGCGAAGTGGCGGCGACGAGACCGATGGAGGTCATGGTGGCATCGCGAGTGGGAGAGCACCCTGTGCCGGAGAGCGGCACGTACGAGATCGATCCGGCGGCGTCGAGCGCGAACTTCCGTATGCGCACGGTCTTCGGGCTGTTCCCGGTGCGGGGCAGCTTCCGGATCACGCGGGGACGGATCGAGGTGGCCGGACCTGTCGAGAAGTCCACAGTGGACGTCAGGATCGGAGCGCACACGTTCGAGTCGGGTGTGGCGCGCCGCGACGAACACGTCAGGTCGGCCGACTACCTCGATGCGGCCACCCACCCCGAAATCGCGTACCGCGCTGACGGTGTCGAGGTGGGGTCCAACGGGCCGGTCCTGACGGGGGAGTTGACTGTCATGGGCGTCAGCCGGCCGGTCGGCGTCACCGTGGAGAGTGTGGCCGTCGAGGGCCGCAGGCTGACGGTCGTGGGGTCGGCCGTCGTCGACCGGTACGCGTTCGGTGTGACCACCGCGAAGGGCCTGACCGGCCGCCGGCTGACCGTGCGCCTGGACGTCAGGGCGACGCGTTGACCTGCCGCGACACCGGGTGGGGGGTCACGGAGTGTCGGCGCTGGACGGCCGGGGTGTGTGCGGCATCCCGTTGAGCAGCACCCGTAGGCCCCAGCCCAGGCGGGCCTGTCCCGGCCCGGACAGCAGTTCGTCGCCCAGCGCGGCGAGGCGCGGGTGGCTCGTGGCGGACACGTCGTGCAGCGCGGTGGTCAGGGCGTCCCAGTCGCCCTGGGCGTCCTCGTCCCGGTCGCGGGTGGACTGCTCGGCCGCGGTCGAAGTGGCGTACTGCAGAAGGGCGTCCACGCCCCACGCGGCCTGCGCGTCCGGGACACCACCCTCGGCGAGCAGCGCGAGAAGGGCTTCGATCAGGTCGAGGTAGTGCTCGCCCGAGGGCATCGCCACGAGTGCCGAACGGGCGAGGCTCGGATGCTCGAACAGCACGGCGGTGTACGAGAACAGGATCCGCACCAGACGGTCCTGCCAGTCGCCCGCAGCGGTGGCGGGGGAGAGGTCGACCTCGCCGAGCAGCTCGTCCAGGATGGCCGCGTGCAGCTCGGCGGTGTTGCGCACGTACACGTAGAGCGAGGCCGGGCCCGTGTCGAGCTCCTGCGCAAGGCGGCGCATGGTGACGCGCTTGAGGCCTTCGTCGCGCATGATCATGACCGCGGCCGCGACGATGCCGTCCCGGGTCAGGGCGGGCTTGGCCGGGCGTTCTCGGCGGCTGCGGGGTGCTGCGGGCTGGGGGGACACGTGCTCACCGTAACGAGGCGGGTTCGTGACGAACAAGTTCGTCACGAACCTGTTCCCACGGTCTCCGCCGCGTCTCCCATCGTCTCTGCCTTCTCTCCCGCGGTCTCCGCCTCGTCCCCCGCGGCTTCTGCCTTCTCGCGGAACGACGCGAACATGTCGAGCAGGCCCTGCGGTGCGTCGGGGCTGAAGATGACGTCCAGGTTGTCGGCGGAACCGGCTGCGGCGTGCTCGCTGCGGGGGAAGAGCGCTTCCTCGTAGACGGCGAGGGCCTTCTCGGTCTCGCCCGGGTGCGCCAGGATCGCGGCGGCCAGCTCGGCGCCGTCGAGCATCGCCAGGTTGGCGCCCTCGCCGGCGAACGGCGACATCAGGTGGGCGGCGTCGCCCAGCAGGGTCACCCCCGGGACCCGGTCCCACCGGTGTCCGACGGGCAGGGCGTGGATGGACCGCGGGACGAGCGCGCCGTCGGCGTCGCCGATGAGTCCGCGCAAGGCCTCGTCCCAGCCGTCGAAGGACGTGAGGATACGGGCCTTGGCCGCCTCGGTGTCGGCGAAGTCGATGCCGCTGGTGGTGAACCAGTCGGAGGGCACCCGCAGCGCGCAGTAGACGTGGATCCGGCCGTCGCTCTCCCGGTGGGTGAGGAAGCCCTTCTCGTCCCCGAGCGCGAACAGCGCTCCACCGCCGACGACAGCGGCGCTCTCCGGGTGAAGGGTGTCCGCGTCGTCGAGGTACGCCTCGACGAACGAGATGCCGGAGTAGGCGGGGCGGGCGTCGGAGAGCAGCGGGCGGACCTTGGACCAGGCGCCGTCGGCGCCGACGAGCAGGTCGGTGGTGAACGTCTCGCCGGACGCGAGCGTCACCTCGTGGCGGCCCCCGGTCAGCGGGCGGGCGCCGGTGACCTTGGCGCCCCAGCGGATGGTGCCCTCGGGCAGAGAGGCGAGCAGCATGTCGCGCAGATCGTGGCGGTTGACCTCCGGCCGGCCGTCGGTGCCGCCGTTGTCGGACTCCTCCATCCGTACGGTGCCGTGCTGGTCCAGGATCCGCATGGACTCGCCGCCCGCATGGATGGCGGCCACGAACTCCTCGTGGAGACCCGCGGCGCGCAGCGCGGCCTGGCCGGACTCCACGTGCATGTCGAGCATGCCGCCCTGAGGGCGGGCGGCGGCCGAGGCCTCCAGGTCGTAGACGGCCGCTTCGACGCCGCCGAGGTGCAGAACGCGCGCGAGGACGAGGCCGCCGAGTCCTCCGCCGACGATCGCGATGGAGTGGTGGGTGGTGGTCATGCCGTGCTCCTTCAGGTGGAGTGGCGCCCGCCGTTCCGGGAGCCGCTCCACCAAGGTAACGAACATGTTCGTGGCGAACAAGTTTCTAACGAACATGTTCGTAAAATGCGGTGACAGTCCCGGCCCGGGGGATTACGAAACGTCCCGGCCGCACCTCGCATAAGCTGCGTCGATGAGCATTCTTGATGACGCCCGCCCGGGTATGAACCCCGAGATCCGGCCGCAGGACGACCTGTTCGGCCACGTCAACGGCCACTGGCTGGACACCGAGCCGATCCCCGAGGACCGCTCGAGCTGGGGCCCCTTCGTGCAGCTCGCCGACACCGCCGAGGAGCAGGTCAAGGCGATCATCGAGGAACTAGCGGCGGGGGCCGAGTCGACCTCGGCCGACACCGGCGAGGCGCGCAAGATCGCCGCGCTCTACGCCTCCTTCATGGACGAGCGGGCCGTCGAGGCGCTCGGGCTCGCGCCGGCGCGCCCGCTGATCGACGAGGTCGACGCCATCGCCGACCTCCGGGGCCTCGCGACGTTCCTCGGCCGCTTCGAGCGCGTCGGCGGCTCCGGCCTCTTCGGGTCGTACGTCGACACCGACGACCGCAACTCCGACCGCTACCTCGTCAACGTCGTGCAGGGCGGCCTCGGCCTGCCGGACGAGTCGTACTACCGCGACGACAAGTTCGCCGAGATCCGCGACAAGTACGTCACCTATCTCACCGATCTTCTGACGCTCGCCGAGCACGCCGACCCCACGGCCGCCGCGCGCACGGTCCTCGCCATCGAGACCAAGCTGGCCGCGGGCCACTGGGAGCGGGCCGAGACCCGTGACGTGCAGAAGACGTACAACCTCACCACGCTCGACGAACTCAAGGCACTGGCACCGGAGTTCGACTGGCACGGCTACACCGCCGGGATCGGCGGCACCGACGCGACCGTCGCCGAGACCTGCGTCCGGCAGCCGTCGTACTTCGCCCACCTCTCCCAGGTCCTGACCGAGTTCCCGATCGAGCAGTGGCGCGACTGGGTGCTGGTGCGCGTGCTGCGCGCCTCGGCGCCGTACCTCTCGGACGCGTTCGTCCAGAACAACTTCGACTTCTACGGGCGCACGCTCAACGGCACCCCGGAGCTGCGCGCCCGCTGGAAGCGCGCCGTCGCGCTCGTCGAGGGCGCGATGGGCGAGGCCGTCGGCAAGGAGTACGTGGCCCGGCACTTCCCGCCGGCGTCCAAGGCGATGATGGACGAGCTCGTCGCCAACCTCCTCGAGGCCTACCGCCAGTCGATCGCCCGGCTCGACTGGATGACCGACGAGACGAAGGAGCGGGCGTACGAGAAGCTCGCCACGTTCCGCCCCAAGATCGGCTACCCGGACAAGTTCCGCGACTACTCCAAGCTCCAGGTCACCGCGGACGACCTGCTCGCCAACGCGCAGGCGGCCGCGGCGTTCGAGACGGACCGCGAGCTCGCCAAGATCGGCTCGCCGGTCGACCGCGACGAGTGGTTCATGCTGCCGCAGACGGTGAACGCGTACTACAACCCGGGCACCAACGAGATCTGCTTCCCCGCGGGCATCCTGCAGAAGCCGTTCTTCGCGCCCGATGCCGACCCGGCCGAGAACTACGGCGGTATCGGCTCCGTGATCGGCCACGAGATCGGCCACGGCTTCGACGACCAGGGCGCCCAGTACGACGGCGCGGGCAACCTCAACGACTGGTGGACCGCGTCCGACAAGACGTCCTTCGAGGCCAAGTCGAAGGCCCTCATCGAGCAGTACGACGGCTTCTCGCCGCGCAACCTGCCCGGCGAGTCCGTCAACGGCGCGCTCACCGTCGGCGAGAACATCGGCGACCTCGGCGGCCTGACCATCGGCCACAAGGCGTACGTCATCTCGCTCGGCGACACCCCGTCGCCGGAGCACGAGGCCACCACCGGTTCCCAGCGCCTGTTCCTCAACTGGGCCTACTGCTGGCGTACCAAGCGGCGCAAGGAGCAGGAGCAGCAGTACCTGACCATCGACCCGCACTCGCCGCCGGAGTTCCGCGCGAACATCGTGCGCAACCTCGACGAGTTCCACGACGCGTTCAACACGTCGGACAGCGACGGCCTGTGGCTCGACCCGGCGGACCGTGTGCGCATCTGGTAGCGCGCCGATGACGCGTGGCCCGTACCTTTCTGGAAGGTACGGGCCACGGCTGTCTCATCGCGTGGTGACGCCGAAATCGGCGTGCAGCCTGCGGGTGTGGTCCACCGCCCGCACAGGTCCGGTGAGCGTCACCTTCGCGGTCAGCCGGAGGTCGGTGCTGGACGCGCCGAGCCGCAGCTCCAGCTCGCCCGGTTCGACGATCCGCCGCCCGTCCCGCCCGGTGAACGACGCGAGGTCCGCGGGCACCGTCACCCGGATCCGCGCGGCCTGCCCGGGCGCGAGTGCCAGGCGCACGAACCCGACCAGCCGCTGGACGGGCTGCACCACCGAGGCGACCGGGTCGTGCAGATAGAGCTGCGCGACCTCGGTGCCGTCACGGTCGCCCGAGTTCCTTACGGTGAAGGCGAGTTCGGCCTCGCCGTCCGTCCTGACCGTCGCGCGCTCCACGGTGAGATCGGACCAGTCGAACGACGTGTACGTCAGGCCGTGCCCGAAGCCGAACGCCGGTGTCGGATCGATGTTCGACACTTCGTTGACCTGCCCGAGCCGCGCCGCCAGATACGTGGACGGCTGGGCCCCCGGGCCGTTCGGGATGCTGACGGGCAGCCGTCCGGACGGGGCGACCCGACCGCTGAGCACACCGGCGATGGCGGGCGTGCCCTCCTCGCCGGGGAAGAACGACTGGACGACGGCGGCCGACTCCCGTACCGCACGGCCGAGCGCGTACGGGCGTCCCGCCAGGAGCGTCAGCACGACCGGTGTGCCGGTGCCCAGGAGCGTGTTCAGGAGCTGCTCCTGCACGCCCGGCAGCGCGAGCGAGTCCGCGTCGCAGCCCTCGCCGCTGGTGCCGCGGCCGAAGAGCCCGGCGCGGTCGCCCAGCGCGAGGACGACGACGTCGGCGCCACGGGCCAGCTCCACGGCCTCGGCGAAGCCGCCGGTGCCGGTGTCGTCGACGCCGCACCCGGGCGCGGTGACGACCTCGCTGTCGGGGAACTCGGCCCTCAACGCCTCGACCAGGGTGGGCAGTTCGATCCCGGCCGGTATCTCGGGGTGCCGGGCGCCCACGTGCACCGGGAACGCGTAGCAGCCGAGAACGGCCGTCGCGGTGTCGGCGGTCGGGCCGACGACCGCGATCCTGGCTGGCCGGGTCAGGGGGAGTGTGCCGTCGTTGCGGAGCAGGACGACGGCCTGCTCGGCGACCTCCCGGGCGAGGGCGCGGCGGTCCGTGGTGTCCAGGACCACGGTTCCGCGCAGCGCCTGCGGGTCCCCGAGGTCCGCACCGGCCAGCGCCTGCGGCACCGCGTCCCATCCGGTGTCGAGGAGGCCCAGCTGCGCCTTCTGCACGAGTACACGGTGCAGCGCGCGGTCCACGACGGCCTCGGACACCCGACCGTCCGCGACCGCGTCGAGAAGCGGCTGCCCGAACGCCTTGACGGTGGGCAGTTCCACGTCCACGCCCGCCGTCAGCGCGGCGCCGGCGGCCTCACCCCAAGTCGCGGCGACACCGTGCAGGGTCTTGAGGAACCCGACACCGAAGTAGTCCGCCACGACCGTCCCCGTGAAGCCCCAGATGTCCCGCAACAGCCCGGTGAGCAGCTGCTCGTCGGCTGCCGACGGGACGCCGTCCGTGTCGGTGTAGGCGTGCATCACCGAGCGGGCGCCGCCCTCGCGCAGCGCCATCTCGAACGGCGGCAGCATCACATCGGCACGCTCCCTGGGCCCCATGCCGACGGGCGCGAGGTTGCGTCCCGCGCGGGAGGCGGAGTAGCCCACGAAGTGCTTCAAGGTGGCGACGATCCCCGCGGATTCAAGGCCCTGGACATAGGCGGTGCCGAGCGTCCCGACGAGGTACGGATCCTCGCCGATGGTCTCCTCGACGCGGCCCCACCGTGCGTCGCGCACGACGTCGAGCACGGGGGCGAGGCCCTGGTGCACACCCACCGAACGCATGTCCTGCCCGATGGCCCGGGCCATGCGCCGTACCAGCGCCGGATCGAACGTCGCGCCCCACGAGAGCGGGACGGGATAGGCGGTCGCACCCCAGGCGGCGAAGCCCGCGAGGCACTCCTCGTGGGCGACGGCCGGAATGCCGAAGCGGTTGCCCGCGGCGATGCGGCGCTGGGTGCGCAACAGGGACAGCGCGCCGAGAGCGGGGTCGACGGGGGCGGTGCCGAAGGGCCTGGTGAGCTGCCCGAGCCCTCGCGGCAGCAGCGCCTCGAGGTCGACCGGCTCCTCCATCTCATGCTGGTACGGGGCGACTTCGCCGCCCTCGTCGGACGCCCCGACCCAGACGCCGAACAGCTGGGCGACCTTCTCCTGGAGGGTCATCTCGGCAATGAGGGCGTCGGCGCGCGTCTCGTGGTCGAGTGTCGTGTCGCGCCACAGGGGCGTGGTGGAGTCTGTCGTTACGGCCACGATGTGGGTCACTTTCCTCCCACGCCCATGAGCCCCTGGACCAGGGTGCGCCGGGCGAACAGGTAGACGAGCAGGACGGGCACCATGGACAGGACCACGGCGGCCAGCAGCCCCGGGACGTTGATGCCGTACTGGGTGCGGAAGTTGTAGAGCCCCAAGGTGATCACCTTGGTGGAGTCGGACTGGGTGAGCACCAGGGGGAACAGGAAGCCGTTCCACGCCTGGAGGGCGGAGAAGACCGCGATCGTGGCGAGCCCGCCCCGCGACAGGGGGAGTACGAGCTGACCGAACACCCGCCACGAGGAGGCGCCGTCGATGGCCATCGCCTCGTACAGATCCGGGGTGATGTCGCGCATCACGCCGGTCAGGACCAGGGCGCACATGGGGAGCGAGAAGGCCGCGGTCGGCAGGATGACGCCGATGAGGTTGTCGTAGAGCCCCGCCTTGCTGATGACGTAGAACATCGGCACGATCACCGCCTGCGCGGGGATGGCGAGACCGAGCAGGAAGAGGCGGAAGACGGCGGTCGTGACGCGGCCGCGGCTGCGGACGATGGAGTACGACAGCGGCGGCACCACCACGAGGACGATGGCGACCACACACACGGTCACGATCACCGTGTTGAGGAAGTACCGGCCGAAGCCGGTGGAGAAGTCGTCGATGTAGTTCCGCAGCGTGAAGTGCCGCGGCAGGCTCAGCGGACCGCTCGCGCCGTAGTCCGCGCGGGACTGCACGGACGCCGAGACCAGGACGTAGAGCGGTGCGCCGACGACGAGCAGCCAGACCACGGAGCCCAGGCCGGCCAGGTAGTTGGGGCGTTGCTTGCTCACAGGCCCTCCACCGAGCTGCGCATCTTGTCGTAGCCCGAGACCCGTACGACGACGAGCGAGATGACCGTCGCGACCACCACGAGGAGCAGCGCGATGGCCGATCCCGCGCCGAAGTCGAAGCTCTTGAAGGCCTTTTGGTACATGTAGTAGGCGCTGATGGTGGTGTCCGTGCCGGGGCCGCCCTGGGTCAGGATCAGGACGGTGTCGAACGTGGTGAGGCCGCCGACGACCATCAGGATCATCGACGTGATCATGGTGTTGCGCAGTTGCGGCAGCGTGATGTGGAAGAACTGGCGCACCGTGCCCGCGCCGTCGATCTGGGCTGCCTGGTACAGGACTTGAGGGATGGCCCGCGCCGCGCCCTGGTAGATCAGGGTGTGGAACGGGGTGAACTGCCAGGCCCCCACGAAGACCAGCACCCCGATGGCCCCGCTCTGCATGCCGAGCAGATTGCCGTCGCCGAACAGCCACTTGGCCTGCGACGGCACACCGAAGTTGGGGTCGAGCAGGGTGCGCCACAGGACGGAGACCGCGGTGGCGGACAGCAGCAGCGGGACGAAGTAGATCGCCGACAGGATGGCGCGGTTGCGCTGGCGGCCCGCCGCCCAGACGCCGAGCAGGATGCTCAGCGGCGTCTGGACGAGCACGCCCAGGACGGTGATCAGCACGCTCAGCCAGAGGCTGTTGAGCATCACCGGGTCGTTGAGGAGCTTGGTCCAGTTGTCGAGCCCGGCGAACCGCGGCGCGCCCAGACCGTTCCAGTTCGTGAAGGACAGCACGGCGACCAGGACGAGCGGGACGACGGCGAACAGGACGAAGAACAAGGTGGCGGGCAGCGCCCAGGTGAAACCCGGGCGCCCCAGGCCGGCCGTGCGCCGCTGCGCGGGCCGCCGTTCGGCGACGACAGCGGCCTTGGTGACGGTGGTGGTCATCTCGGTACCAGGTCTCACGCGGTGGGCAAGGCCTGCATGGCCTTGATGAAGCCGTCGGTGTCGAGCCCGCCGTTGACGAACTGCTGGACCGCCTGGTGCATGGGCGTCGAGGCGGACTGGGGGTAGGCCTGGTCCCACGAGAGCTGGAACGACGGGGCCTTCTTCACGAGGTCGAGCTGGTACTTCGAGTAGTCCGGGCTCGCGGAGGCGCCGAGGAACTTCTCCGTGTTGGTCGTGGTCGGCAGGTTGCCGATGCCCAGCTGCGCCTTCACGAACTCGTCGGAGTACTGGAGCTTGAGGAACTCGGCGACGGCCTCGGGATGCTTCGTCTTCTTCATCACGGAGTAGAAGTTGTTGGTGTTGCCGACGAGGTTGGCGTCGTCGCCCGAGCCGCCTGCGACCGTCGGGAACGAGGTGTAGCCGAGGTCCTTCTTGGCGAACGCGGGGTGGGAGTCCTGCTGGGTCGAGTACTCCCAGGAACCCATGAGCTCGAAGCCGGCCTTGCCGGTGGCGAGCAGCGTGGGCGAGCCCTGGTCGGTGAACTTGACGGAGTCGTAGTTGGTGCCGAAGGCACCCGCGTCGACGAGCTGCCTGATCATGCCGAGGGCCTTCTTGCTGCCCGCGCTCTCCCAGGCGCTCTTGTCGCCGCCGAGCGCCTTCTGGAAGACGTCAGGGCCGGCGACACGGTCGTAGAGGTACTCGAACCACATCAGCGTCGGCCACTGGTCGCCGCCGCCGAGCGCGATCGGGGTGACGCCCTTGGCCTTCAGCGCCTTCACCGCGCCGAGCAGGTCGTCCCAGGTCTTCGGCGGCGTGACACCGGCGTCGGCCAGCACCTTCTTGTTGTTGAAGAGCAGCACCGGCTGCGTGCCGCGCATCGGGACGCCGTACGGCTTCCCGTTGACCTTCGCGCTGTCGAAGACCGACGGCAGGAAGCTGGACTTGAGGGCCGGGTCCTTCTTGATGAAGTCGTCGAGCGGCAGCAGCAGGTCGGCGTCGACGAAGGGCTTGATGCTGCCTCCGCCCCAGTTGAAGAAGATGTCGGGGGCCTGCGGGGTGCTGATGATGGTCTGCAGCTTCTGCTGGTAGTCGGCGCCCGGGATGGTGTCGAGGACCGCCTTGACCTTCGACGTCTTGTTGAAGGTGGCTACGAGCTGCTTCTCGACCTTGTTGGCCGCGTCCCCGTACACCAGCACGTGGATCTTGTCGGAGTCCCCGCCTCCGGCCGAGTCGGAGGAGCCGCCGCCACAGGCCGACAGGGTCAGACCGAGGGCGAGCGCCACACCTCCGGCGACGGCGCGGGAGATCCGTGCGGGTGTCTTCATCTTTGAAGCCTCTCGAAAGTGTCGGTCAAGAGAGCGAAATATGCTGGGCGGTGTGACGGTAAGGCGCGCCGAACGGGCGGTCAACCCTCGGCGGACGGGTTTCCGAAGCGTTATCGGTTCGGGCGCCTGGCGCAGGGCGGGCCTTGCGGCGAAAGGGCACGACGGGGCGGCGGTCCG
The DNA here is from genome assembly GCF_002803065.1 of Streptomyces sp. CB01635. GTDB lineage: Bacteria > Actinomycetota > Actinomycetes > Streptomycetales > Streptomycetaceae > Streptomyces. The sequence goes on along the minus strand of NZ_NNBL01000005.1, from coordinate 291,385 downwards.
GTTCGGGCCGCGGAAGAGGGCGCGGACCATGCGCGCCGACAGTTTCGAAGATCGCCGCTGGGCGTGATGGCCAATAGGCGAGGTGGCGAGGTGGCGAGGTGGCGCGAGGGCTATCGCTCGGCGGGCGCCGCCGTGCTGCTCCGCACGACGAGGCTGGTCGCCAGGTCCATGCGCAGCGTGGCGGGCTTCTTGCCCCGTGCCAGGTCGAGGGTCAGCCGTGCCGCCGCCTCGGCCATCTCGACCAGGGGCTGGCGGACGGTGGTCAGCGGCGGACCGACCCAGCGGGCCAGGGGCAGATCGTCGAAGCCCACGACGCTGACGTCGTCGGGGATCCGCAGGCCCATTTCACGGGCCGCCTCGTAGAGGCCGAGCGCCTGGAGGTCGTTGCCGGCGAACACGGCGGTCGGCCGGTCCGGCAGGCCGAGCAGTTCGAGTCCGGCCGCGTGGCCGGATTCGTGGTGGAAGGTCCCCTCGCGGATCAGCGCCGGGTCGAAGGCGACCCCGGCCGTCTCCAGGGCCGCCCGATAGCCGTCGATCCGGGCACGGCTGCACATCATCCCCGCCGGGCCGGCGATCACACCGATCCGGCGATGCCCCAGCTCCAGCAGGTGCCGCGTGGCGGCGAGCCCGCCCTGCCAGTTCGTGGCGCCGATCGCGGGCACGTCGTCACCCGGGTCGCCCGCCGGGTCCATCACCACGAACGGGATGTCACGGCTGGTGAGCTGCGCCCGCTGCGCGGCGTCGAGCCCGGACAGGACGAGGATCACGCCGGTGGGACGGCGGGCGAGAACGCCGTCGACCCAGGACTGGCCGATGCTGAGCTGTCCGGCGTGCTCGGACAGGACCAGGCTGAGCCCCTCCTCGCGGGCCACGTTCTCGACCCCGCGGATCACCTCCATCGACCAGGAGCTGTCCAGCTCGTGGAAGACCAGTTCAAGGAGGGGGATGGCCGTGGAGTTGGCCCTGCGGCGCTGGTAGCCGTGGCGGCGGAGCAGTTCCTCGACCCGCTCGCGGGTGGCCGGAGCGACATCGGCCCGGCCGTTGAGGACCTTCGAAACAGTCGGAGCGGAGACCCCCGCCTCGCGGGCGATCTCAGCAAGCGTCGCCGTGCCGCCCCCGGAAGGCTCCTGGGACGCCGACGTCTGCTTCTTCTGCACCGTTGAGGAGTTCACGGTACGGATCGTAACTTCATGGGGGTGAGACGAGGCAAGGGGATCAACGCACCCCAGCAGCCTTGACGCACCGGCAAGATCCTTCTAGATTTTCGCAACATGCGTCTTCAGCGTCGAAATAGTTGAACGCGAACACCCCTTGAGGACGGACATGCGGATGCCCGCGACCGATACACCCCTGCGGAACTGGGCGGGAAACGTCACCTTCGGCGCGGCGCGGGTCCACCGTCCGACGTCGGAGGCCGAGCTGAGCCGCACCGTCGCCTCCGCCGAGAAGGTACGGGTCCTCGGCAGTGGACACTCCTTCAACCGCATCGCGGACACGGACGGCGACCTCGTACTCCTGGACGGGCTCGCGCGCCGGGTGCGGGTGTCCGAGGACCGCGCCACCGTGAGCGTCTCGGCCGGCATGCGGTACGCGGAGGTCGCCTCGGCGCTCCAGGAGCGGAGTCTCGCTCTCGCCAACCTGGCGTCGCTGCCGCACATCTCGGTCGCGGGATCCTGCGCCACCGGCACGCACGGTTCAGGGGACTCGTTGCGCGGTCTGGCCACCGCAGTGACCGGGATCGAGCTGATCGGCCCCGACGGCACGCGGACGACGCTGGACCGTGCCTCCGACCCGGACCGCTTCCCCGGCGCCGTGGTCAATCTGGGCGCTCTCGGTGTCGTCGTCGGTATGACACTCGCCGTGGAACCCGCCTTCGACGTCGCCCAGTGGGTGTACGACGACGTGCGGCTGGACCGCATCGCCGAGGACTTCGACACCGTGTTCGGCGCCGCGTACAGCGTCAGCGCGTTCACCGACTGGCGCGCGGAGACCGCCACCGTGTGGCTGAAGCGCCGCACCGACCGCCTGCCGACCGGCACCCCGGGCGACCGGTGGATGGGCGGCCTGCTCGCGGACGGCCCACGCCACCCGGTCCCCGGCATGCCACCGTCGTCCTGCACCGAGCAGCTGGGCGTCCCCGGACCGTGGCATGAGCGCCTGCCCCACTTCCGCCCCGAATTCACCCCGAGCAACGGCGAGGAGCTCCAGTCCGAACTGCTCCTGCCACGCGAGGCCGCGGCCGACGCGATGGCGGCCCTGCGCGCGCTCGGAGACCGGATCGCCCCGGTACTCCTCGTCTCGGAGATCCGCACGGTCGCCGCGGACGACCTGTGGCTCAGCCCGAGCCACGGCCGCGCATCCCTCGCCCTGCACTTCACCTGGGTGCGACGACCCGACGACGTGCTCCCCGTCATCGGCGCCATCGAGGAGCGGCTGCTGCCGCTCGGCGCGCGCCCCCACTGGGGCAAACTGACGACGGCTGCTCCCCGTACCGTCGCCGCGCTCTACGAACGAGCCCCCGACTTCCGGCGGCTACGACAAGAGCTGGACCCGGCAGGGAAGTTCAGCAACGCCTTCGTGACGGAACTCGTCGCCGGTCACTGAACGTGATCCCCTGCGGAGCACCGCAGGGCTGGTCCGTTCGGCGGCGCCCGGGTCGCTGCCCTGCGGCGCCGAACCTAGCGTTCCCACAGGCAGGGGGTATTTCCGTCTGGAGGGTCCACTGTGCGTTCCATAGGTCTCGCTTCCGCAGCGCTGTTCGGCGCCGCCGCGCTTCTGTCCGTGACTGCACCGGCGTCCGTGGCGGACGACGGTGGCGGCACCACCCCCACTTACGATTCCGCTGGTGGCGGTACGACTGCCGCTGGTGAGTCTGTTGGTGGCGGCACCACCCCCACTTACGATTCCGCTGGTGGCGGCACCACTGCCGCTGGTGAGTCTAATGGTGGCGGTACGACTGCGGCTGGTGAGTCTGATGGTGGCGGTACGACTGCGGCTGGTGAGTCTGTTGGTGGCGGTACGACTGCGGCTGGTGAGTCTGTTGGTGGCGGTACGACTGCGGCTGGTGAGTCTGTTGGTGGCGGTACGACTGCCGCTGGTGAGTCTGATGGTGGGGGTACGACCGCGGCTGGTGAGTCCGATGGTGGCGGCACCACTGCCGCTGGTGAGTCCGATGGTGGCGGCACCACTGCCGCTGGTGAGTCCGATGGTGGCGGCACCACCCCCGCTCGCGAGTCCGATGGTGGCGCCACCACCCCCGCTCGCGAGTCCGATGGCGGCGCCACCACCCCCGCCCGCGAGTCCGACGGTGGCACTCGTCCCACGACGCCCACAGTGCCGAGGGGCGTAGAGGCCGGAGACGGCGGAAGCCTTTCCAAGCCCGATGCCGCACAGCTCCTGGCGGGCGCCGCCCTGGTGGCCGGTGCCGTGGGCGCTGGCGTGTGCGCAGCCAGGCGCCGCTCCGGTTCGCAGGACTGAGACAGTCTGGTTACGACCTCCGCCGCGCCGGAGTCGCACGTTCGCGTGCCGTCCTGGCTGCCTCGCCCACCGACCCGTGGTGCACCCGGCCGTGCCCGGGCAGCAGCATGTCGCCCGCAAGGTTCTCGAACACGTCCAGGGAGTCGCGGGTGCGATCGCGGTCCCTGTCGAACATGGAGGGCAGGAGCTGAGGTCCCCGCATGCGAGAGGTCGGGTGGCCGGTGACCAGGCCGTCGCCGGAGATGACGATGCCCGCGCCGGGGAGGTGGTAGGCGCAGTGGCCCGCGGTGTGCCCGGGGGTGTGGACGGGGACGGGGCGGCCCGGCAGGTCGAGGGCACCCTCAGTGGGGAACGGCTGGGCCCGGTCGACGCGGGCGTCCGTCGTCCCGCCGGAGCGCAGGGCGTGAACGGCCCAGGGCAGGACACCCGGGCGCCAGCCGTTGCGCAGGATCCGGCCGAGCGAGACCTGGTGCAAGAACTCGCGCCGGGCGTGCGGGACTTCGGCCTCGTGCGCGTACACCGGTGCGTCGAAGGTGCGGCTGAGGTAATCGGCGGACCCGAGGTGATCGTTGTGCGCGTGGGTGAGCAGGATCGCCGTGACCGCCTCGGGGGAGTGGCCCGCCGCGTCCAGTGAGTCCAGGACCTGCTGCCGGTCGCCGGGATAGCCGCAGTCGATGAGAGTGACGGCGTCGCCCTCGCTCAGGATCACCCAGTTCGTGTTACTGCCGTGGACCAGATGAACGCTGTTGGCGGCGTGGACGAGGGTGTCTTCGCGCATGACGGACCGCATCTCTTGAGGTATGCCGCTGGTGGCCGGGGGAGTGATGGGAGAGCCGGGGGTACCGCAGTGACCGGTCTGCGACTGCGGTCGCAGGCAGGGTAGTTGATCGCCTGCCCGCCCGGATGCCTTCGACGAGGAGTCGCGCCGATATCGCGCCGATACGTGCGGGATCCCTTGACAGTCATCCGATGAATTTATAGCTTCCGTGGCCAGAAGCTCCTCAATTGAGCCAACTACCTCGCAAACGTTGGATGTTCGGTCCGTAGATCGATGGTCAATCCCGACCTGCCCAACCTGCTCACCCTGCCCGATCTGCCCGGCCTCAGGAGTCCCCGTGCGTTCTGTTCCTGGTTTCCGCAAGAGCCGAAGATCCCCGCTTCCCGGTCTGCTCGCCGCGGCGGTGGGTGTGACGCTGGGCTTCGGCGCCGCGACCGCGCCCACCGCGTCGGCGGCCGCGGGTGGCGTCAAGGCCGTCACCCTCCACGTGGCGCCCACCGGCAGCGATCGCGCCAACGGCTCGGCGGCCAGGCCGTTCCGCACGGTCGAGCGAGCTCAGCAAGCCGCCCGCAAGGAGGCGCGCAAGCACCGGGCGAGACCCGTCGACGTCGTGGTGCACGCCGGTACCTACCGCCTGGACCGCACCCTGACGTTCGGCCCCGAAGACTCCGGCACGGACCGCGCCCCGGTCCGCTACCTCGCGGCACCCGGTGAACGCGTCGTCATCAGCGGCGGCCGCTCGCTGCGGCCGGACTGGAACTCGTACAACGACACCATCAAGGTGGCCGACATAGGCGCCGGGCTCGACTTCGACGGCCTCTTCCTCGACGGGGAACGCCAGGTTCTCGCCCGCTACCCCAACTACGACCCGAAGACGGCGATCCTGGGCGGCTACGCGGCCGACGCCATCTCGGCCCAGCGTGCCGCCCGCTGGAAGAACCCCACCACCGCACTCGTACGAGGCCTGCACCAGGGCGAGTGGGGCGGCAACTCCTACCGGGTCACCGGCCTGAAGGCCGACGGCACTCCGCAGCTCGACTGGGTGGGCGACAACAACCGCGGCAGCGGCCTGCACACCACGTACCGCATGGTGGAGAACGTCTTCGAGGAACTCGACGCCCCCGGCGAGTGGTTCTACGACAAACCGGCCGGCAAGCTCTACTTCTACCCTCCGAAGGGCGCCGATCCCGCCTCGGCGCACATCGAGACCGCCGAACTCGACGAACTCATCAGGGTGCAGGGCGGCGGACCGGACGACGTCGTGCACGATCTGAGCTTCTCGGGCTTCACGTTCGCCCGCACCCACCGCACCCTCTTCGACCAGCCGTACGAGAAGCTCCAGCTCGGTGACTGGGCGATCGCGCGCGCCGCGGCGGTTCACCTGAAGAACACCGAGAACGTCGCCGTGCGCGACTCGCTCTTCGACCAGGTCGGCGGCAACGCCCTCTTCGTCGACGGCTACAACCGCGAAGACACCGTCTCCGGCAACGAGTTCAGCCACTCGGGCGCCTCCGACGTCGCCGTGGTGGGCAACCGCGACGCCGTGCGCGAGCCGTCCACCTGGGACAGCATGCGCAAGACCATCACGGACACCACCCCCGGCCCGAAGTCCGAGAACTACCCGCGCGACATCCGCGTCAGCGACAACTACATGCACGACAACGGGCAGTTCGAGAAGCAGACCTCCGGCGTGCAGATCTCGATGAGCCGGCGCGTCACCGTCGACGGCAACACGATCCACGACGGGCCGCGCGCCTGCGTCGACATCAACGACGGCACCTGGGGCGGGCACGTCATCGAGAACAACGACATCTTCAACTGCGTCAAGGAGACCTCCGACCACGGGCCGATCAACTCCTGGGGCCGCGACCGGTTCTGGCCGCTGACCGCCGACGACGCGACGAAGAAGTCGTACGCGAAGCTCGACGCGATGGACACCACCGTCATCCGGCACAACCGGATCCGCCACTCCTCGCACTGGGACATCGACCTCGACGACGGCAGCTCGAACTACCTCATCGAGGACAACCTCCTCCTCAACGGCGGGGTGAAGCTCCGCGAGGGCTTCCACCGGACCGTGCGCAACAACATCTTCGTCAACGGCGGCGCCCACTTCCACGTCTGGTACGCGGACAGCGGCGACACGGTGGAGAGGAACATCTTCGTCACCGGCACCCCGTACAGCCTGATCCAGGCCGACATGGCAAAGAGCAGGCCGACCGTCGACAACAACCTGTTCTGGAACAACGGCAGGCCGGTCACCGGCGTGACCGACGCGTGGCGCGCCCTCGGCCTCGACACGCACTCGGTGACGGCCGACCCCAAGTTCACCGGGGCCTCGCCCTTCACCGACCCGAAGAAGCTCGACTACACGCTCCAGGCGGACTCCCCGGCCCGCACACTCGGCTTCCGCCCCTTCGCGATGGACGGCTTCGGAAAGGCCGGCAGCCCCACGCCGCCCCCGCTCGAGTGGGTCGACGAAACCCCGACCGACACGCTCGACGCCTTCCCGGAGCCGCTGCTCGGCGCGTCGGCGACGCGCATCTATTCGGACGCGGTCAAGTCGGCGACAGGACTGACCGACTACGACGGACTGCATCTGCCCACCGTCCCCACCGAGTCGGAGGCGTACCGGCAGGGCCTGCGCACGAACGACGTCATCCGGGAGATCGGCGGCAAGAAGGTCACCGGCCGCGACAGCTTCTGGAGCGTCTACAACCGCTCAGCACCGGGCACCGACGTCCCGCTGACGATCTGGCGCAACCAGGCGGCCATTCAACTGACCGTCCATAAGCCCGAGTCGGGCGAGCAGATCAACAACACGTCCGGGGTCGTGTACGCCGGTTCGGGCTGGGACTGGAAGAACGCGTCTCGCGGCGGTGCGGGCGGCTGGGCCGACGACGTGCATGCCACGCAGAACAAGGGCGACTCCTTCGAGCTCACGTTCAACGGCACGGCGATCGACGTCATCACCCAGATCAACAGCGACGAGGGGCAGGTCGACCTCTACGTGGACGGGCAGCCGGCGGGCACGATCGACAACTCGAGCCCCACGCGGCAGCATCAGCAGACCGTGTTCACCAAGTCGGGCCTGACGCCGGGCGAGCACACCATCAAGGGTGTGATGAAGACGGGCAGTTATCTGATCGTGGACAGCTTCAAGGTCCGCTAGGCCCGTCGGAGTCCGCCCTGCGGCCAGGGCCTCAGGCGGGAGCCACGTCCTCGTCGAGCAGAGGGAACAGCCGCGCGACGGCCGCGACCGCCACGGTGTCCGCCGGGCGCGTCGCGGCCACGTCGTGACGCGTCTGGAACTCTGTCATCAACTGGCGGACGGACGCGGCGAGTTGGGTCACCTCGTCGGGGCTGAGGCGCAGCACCGCGCTGAACGACTCGTCGTGACGCCACGCCGCCGGTGCCTGTTCCAGGTGAGCGAGGCGGCGCCGGTAGCTCTCGTCCTCCAGGCTGTGGGCCGGCGCGGTGAACTCCACTGCGCCGGCCTGGTCCGGCAGGTGGTCGGACTCCCAGCGCAACTGCCACGGACGCGCCCGTCCGTCCATGGGCGGCGCCTCCTCGATGAGGCCGTAGCGCGCGAGCTGGCGCAGGTGGAACGAGCAGAGGCCGGAGCTGTGGCCGAGCCGGGCGGCGGCCTCGGTGGACGTCACGGTGCCGACCTCGGCGAGCAGGTCGAGGAGCGCGATCCGGACCGGGTGGTCGGGCAGGGGTCGGCGCGTCGCTCCGTGCGGCGGGATCCACGGGCCGGGGCCGGGGCCGGGGCCGGGGCCGGGGCCGGGGCTGGGGCTGGGGCTGGAGCCGGGGCGGGGGCCGTGGCCGGTGGACGGTGCGGGCCGTTCCTTGTCACTCATTTTGCAAAGAGTGCTACTTTGCAAAGCAGTTGGTCAAGTCGGTCAAGTCCGCCGAGCCGGACCGGGACGCGCTCCGGTCCGGTCCTCCTTCGGCCTGCTCTGGAGGCGTCAACACCCATGGCTGTCCCGTTCAGTGACGCAACATCACGCGATTTCCGGATGAGAGTGCAGGGTGTCCCCGTGGACTCGTTCCCTGTGCTCCCGCCGGAGGTCGCGCGCGGAACGGTGCGCCGCATCACGGTCGTGGGGGAGGATGTTCTGCACCGCCGCTGCCGCGAGGTGACAGAGTTCGGAACCCCCGAACTGGCCCACCTCATCGACGACATGTTCGCGACGAACGCGGTCGCGGACGGCGCGGCCATCGCCGCCAACCAGATCGATGTGGACCTCCAGCTGTTCGTGTGGGACATCACGGACGACTGGGGCGTACGCCACGTCGGACACATCGCCAACCCCGTCCTCGACGAACTGCCCGCCGCACAACGCGTCCTGGCCGAGGAATCGGAGGGATGCCTGTCCGTCCCCGGCCCCTACAAGCTCGTACCCCGGCCGGACCACGCAGTCGTCCGAGGGCGTGACAAGGACGGCAATCTGCTGGTGATCGAAGGCCGCGGATACTTCGCGCGCTGCCTGCAACACGAGACGGACCACCTCTACGGCCGTACGTATCTGGACCGGCTCGCCCGGCGCGAACGGAAGGCGGCGCTGGATGAGATGGAGGCTATGAAGGGTGACGTGTTCGCCCGGCGCGCGGCCCGCGCGGCCGAGCTGGGCAAGTGAGCCCGGCCTGATCCAGGCGAAAGACCCTAGGATCGCGGCCATGGCGATGTTCGTACACCTGACCCCCCAGGCCAACGCGGCGCGCATCAGGCGGGCGGGTATCCGGGCCGTCAGCCGGCACCGCGACGGCGGGCGTGGCGTGTACTGCTTCCCCGTGCTCGCGTCGTACACGCTCACGCACCAGTGGCTGCGGGAGCTGGCACGGCACGGTGGGCCGCGCGGGCTTGTCGCCGTCCAGGTGCGGCTGCCGGACGACGAGCCGGTCACGGTGGGCCGGTACAACCGAGACCCGCTGGCGACGACGGCCGGCGACGCGGTGCGCCGGCTGGCCGCGATGGACGACCCGCGCGGGTGGGAGGTTTTCCTCCCCCGGGCGGTCACCAAGCGGGAGGTGCAGCGCGTCCGAGCCGTCCGTCAGGTGACCGGATGGCGCTACTTCCCCAACGCGCACGGCGTCGTGCCATGCACCTGCGCGGGCTGCCGGGTGCGCGGCGAGTACGGGTCCCGGCGGCTGCGTGAGCGCAGGCCGCACCCCGACGACGGCCCGCCGCCCCCGGCGCCGGTCCTGCTGCGACGGGTCGAGGCGGCCGGAGAGCCGGGCGACGCCACCGCTCTGTGCGAGGCGCTGCGCTGGTTCGGGCTGCGCCGGCGGGGTCCGGTCGCACGCCTGTCGCGGCTTGTCGACCACCCTGAGCCGGCGGTGCGCGAGGCTCTCGCCGACGCGGTCGCCGGCTGGTCGACACCGGGGGTCGACGCACTCCTCGAACGTCTCGCGGCCGACCCGGACGCCGACGTACGCGAGCTGGCGGCGGCCGTCGTCGAACGGCGGGAGGAGAGGCGTACTCCTCGATGAGTGGTGGTGGGAACACCAGGCGTGGCACGCTCTCCCTTTCGCGGCGTCGCGCCCGTCAGGATGGGCGTCATGAACGCACGCATCACCTTGATCACCGGAGCGACCCAGGGGCTGGGCCGTGGCATCGCCCTCGACCTCGCCGCGCGCGGCGAGACCCTCCTCCTGCACGGCCGTGACGCAGGCCGGCTCGAAGCGGTCGCCGCGGAGGCGCGGGCGGCCGCACCGGACACCACCGTCCGTACGTACCTCGCCGACCTCTCGGACCTCGACCAGGTACGCGCCATGGCGGACCGGATCCGCGACGCCGAACCCCGTCTCGACGTGCTGGTCAACAACGCGGTCGCCGGTGGCGGCGCGGAGCCGCTGCGGCGGGAGCTGAGCGCGCAGGGACATGAACTGCGGTTCGCCGTGAACCACTTGGCCCCGTACGCCCTGATCCGCGGCCTGCTTCCCTTGCTCGAGGCCTCCGCGCCCGCCCGCGTCGTCAACGTCGCCTCCCTCGGGCAGGAGCGCATCGACTTCGACGACGTCATGCTGGAGCGGGACTACGAAGGGCTGCGGGCGTACTGCCGCAGCAAACTCGCCCTGATCATGGCGACGTTCGAGCTGGGCGCGGAACTCGAAGGCACGGGTGTCACGGTCAACGCCCTGCATCCGGCGCATCTCATGGACACGGAAGGAGTGCGCGCGTACGGCCTCACCCCGGTGACGGGAATCGACGAGGGGGTACGCCCGACGGTGCGGCTGATCACGGACCCGGAGCTCGGGTCCACCACGGGCCGGTACTTCGACCGCTTCACGGACACCCGCGCCCACGAACAGGCCTACGACAAGGAGGCCCGTCGGCGCCTGATGGCCCTGACGGACGAGCTGACCGGGTACGGTCCGGCGGCATCGTGAACCGGACGCCGATGTCCCGGGACAGCGGGCCCGTCGGACACCGGCCGTCCCGGGACATCGTCCCCTCCTACTGGGTGGTTACGTGGACGTAGTCGACGACGAGCTGCTGGGGGAAGCTCGTGCTGCCGTCGGGGTCGCCCGGCCAGTAGCCGCCGACCGCGAGGTTGAGGATCAGGAAGAACGGCTTGTTGAACGCCCACTGGTTGCCGCCGACGTCGGCGGGCGTTCGGGTCTGGTAGACGTTGCCGTCGACCGACCACTTGACGGAGTTCGGCGCCCAGTCGACGGCGAACGTGTGGAATCCGTCCGCGAAGGCCTGCCCGCCGGGCAGCGTGTAGGCCGCGCCGATGCCGCCCGAGCCCGAGTATCCGGGGCCGTGCAGCGTGCCGTGGACCGTGCTGGGTTCGAAGCCGACGTTCTCCATGACGTCGATCTCGCCGCTGGCCGGCCAGCCGACGCTGCCGATGTCGTCCCCGAGCATCCAGAACGCGGGCCACATGCCCTGCCCGCGCGGCACCTTCATCCGGGCCTCGACATGACCGTAGGCCTGGGTGAACTTGCCCGAGGTGTTGAGCCGGGCCGAGGTGTACTCGCAACGCCCGTACCAGCACTGGTAGTTGTTCGGGTTCTCCTTGCGGGCCGTGATGACCAGGTTGCCCTGGCCGTCCAGCGCGGCGTTGCTGTTGCCCGCGGTGTAGTACTGCCGCTCATGGTTGTTGACGTTGTCGCCGGTCTCGATCTGCCACTTGCCGCCGTCGACGGCAGAGCCCGCTGCGCCGTTGAAATCATCGGTGAACGTGGCCGCGGCGGCGGCTTTCGCGGGACTGTCGATGGGCGCCGGGGCGGCGGACGCGCCGCTGGGCATCGCCGCCAGGCTCGCGGCGCAGCAGGCCAGGGAGGCGGCGTACAGGGAGGCGCGGCGGCGCCAGGATGAGCGCACGGTCATCACATCGCTTCACGTGGGGGGTCGTGTGGGAGGTCGCGTGCATGACAAAGAAGCAAGCGAAGCATCCGGAAGTGAACGCCGACGACGGCCACTTGAGGCACTTCCTTCACTTCTTGATTTAAAGGAGTGCCCATCGTGGCGTCAAGGCATTGGCGTGTACCAAGTGCAACGAGCGGCCCCGCAGGCGCCGTGGCCTGCGGGGCCGCCCGGTAGGCCGACGGCCCGGTTCAGCCGAGAAGCGCCAGGTCCTTGGCGATGCCGTTCCTCTGGATCTCGGCCTTCCGCACGCCGGCACCCGAACTGGGCGCGCGCACAGAGGAGGTGCTGGGAGCGATGCCCGCCGTCCCGATCACCGCGGCTTCGGGGCCACGGCCTCCAGAGCGTCGACGGAGCCGGACATGACGGTGCGCACGTGCTCGGTGAGGTGCTCGGTGGGCCAGTCCCACCACGCGAGGGAGAGCAGGCGCTCGACGTCCTCGTCGGAGTGACGGCGGCGGATGAGTTTCGCCGGGTTGCCGCCGACGATCCCGTAGTCGGGCACGTCGTCGACGACCACGGAACCCGAGGCGATGATCGCCCCGTGCCCGATGCGTACGCCGGGCATCACCGTGGTGCGGTAGCCGAACCACACGTCGTTCCCGACCACCGTGTCACCCCGGCCGGGCAGCCCGCTGATGAGATCGAAGTGGTCCGCCCACGAGCCGCCCATGATGGGGAAGGGGAACGTCGACGGGCCGTCCATACGGTGGTTGGCACCGTTCATGATGAACCGCACGCCCTCGCCCAGCGCGCAGAACTTCCCGATGACCAGCTTCTCCGGCCCGTAGTGGTACAGCACATTGCGCGTCTCGAAGGCGGTCGGGTCGTCAGGATCGTCGTAGTACGAGAACGCGCCGACCTCGATCAGCGGCGAGGTGACAAGCGGCTTGAGCAGCACGACCCGCGACTGCCCCGGCATCGGGTGAAGCACGGTCGGATCGGCGGGCACGAGCGACATGACGGGTCAACTTCCTCACGTGGTACGGGACGACGACGGACGGCCATGCTCTCAGCCGCGCCGGGTCTCCGACTCCAGCGCGGCCCGCGTCTCGGGACCGTACACACCGGCGTCCTCGTCGATGCCGCGGGCCGCCTGATAGCGGTGGACCGCGTCCGCGACATCGGTCGAGTACCTGCCGTCGGTCGGCCCCGTGTACAAGTTGATTTGGGTCAGCCGTCGTTGGAGGTCTTTGACCTGACCGCCGTGGCTGCCGGTGGACAGGACTCGGGCGCCGGACACCGGGCCGGCGGCGGAAGACACCGTGGGTGCGGGCGCGGAGGGCGTCGCGGAGGAGGATTTCGCCGAGGCGGACGCGGGTGCGGCCGCCGAGCTGGACGCCGTTTGGGAGGCCGCCGACGACGGGCTGGGGGAGCGGGTCGCGCGCGCCCCGCCGTTCTCGGGAGAAGGGTCCGCCGACCGCGACGAGACGGATCCGGACGGCGCGGGCACGGCGGAATCGTCCGCCGCCGACACGGTCCGGCTCGGGCCGGTCCCGGAGCTGAACACGCCACTCGCCACGGCGATGACGGCGGCCGCCCCGACACCCAACGCCGCGGTCCCGACGATCACCCACCGGCGCCTGAGGCGCGCGGGTGGCCGACGACCACGACCGGCGGCGACGACATGCTCCGAAGTCCGGACCGACGTGCCCTCGGCGGCCGGCCCGACCCCGACCGGCCCTTCGAAGAGCTGCAGATCCTCCCGGGCCACCGTCCCGGCGGACTGACCGGGCGGGGTCACCTGCCCGAACACCGGGTTCGCCGGCACCGCCGGTGCGGACGTCGCGCAGCCGCACGCCGGCTGCTGGTCGGCAATCGGTTCGGACCCGCACAAGGGGCATCGCTGTGCACTCACGTGAATGGCCCCTCCTCCGGGCGGCCACAGCATATGCGGTGATCAGGTGAAGCCCGACGGTGATGCCTGCCCGACCGTCACCTGACCGATGGAGCCCCGCTGCGGTCGGCCTTTGACGAGTGGATGTGCGAAATGGGTATCGCTCGATACAGTCGTCCCTTTACAACTGGTTGTGGGGACAACCGGAGCGCCTTGGGGAGGGCCTGCAACACATGAGTCGACGCTCCAGTGGCTCGGTCGGCGTCTGGGCTGAAATGCAGCGGCAGCAGCAGCGCCAGATGGAGGCCGAAGCCAGACGGCAGAGGCAGGAAGCGCAGCAAGCACGTGCCTATCAACGGCGAGCGATCCAGAACCACCGCGAGTACCGGCAGGCAGAGGCCCTGCGCCGAACTGAGGAACTGGACGCTCAAGTCGCGGCGCTGCAGGGTCTTCTGGCCTCGGGTTGTCATGCTCCGCCTTTCAAGGCTCCCTCTCTCATGCGCCCTGAAGAGGTCCAGCCCTTCGCTCCGGGCTCCTTGGCGCAGCCCGTGCCCATGCCGGACTTCAATCGCTACCAAACGCAGAGCGGGTGGACTGCCACTCGGCGGGCCCAGGCGCAGGCCGAGGCTCGGGCGCATTTCGAGAGGGACTGGCGGTCGGCCCAGGCGGCGGAGGCCCAACGGCAGCAACAGCTGGCGTCGTACCAGCGGGAGTACCAGCAGTGGGCCGATGCCCAACTGGCCGATGTCCGCCGGCACAACGCAGGCGTCGAAGAACTGACCGAAGCAGTCAGGCGCCGCGAACCCGACTCCGTGGTCGAGTACTTCTCCGCCGCTCTTTACGCCTCGACCGCATGGCCGGAGGGCTTCCCGCGTCAGGTGGCAGCCGCGTACGACTCGGCGGCTCGCCAGCTGGTGCTGGACTGGGAGTTGCCCGCCTACACCGTCGTCCCCGAGGTCAAGTCCGTTCGGTACATGTCCGGGTTGGACCAGGACAAGGAGACGTCCCGCCCAGTAGGCCAACGTCGGGCTCTGTACCGGGAAGTTCTCGCGCAGTGCATGCTGCTCGTTCTGCACGAACTCTTCTCCGCGGACGAGATGGGCACGCTCGAGGCGGTGACCTTGAACGGGTTCGTGGACGGGCACGACCCGACGACGGGCCGTCCGGGCCACATCTACCTGGCAACCGTCATGACGTCGGGCGCAACGTTCCGCGACCTGTACTTGGCCCAGGTGGACGCCGGCAGCTGCCTGTCCGACGCATTACGCGGGCAGCTCTCCGCTCGCCCCGATCAGCTCACGCCGGTACGGCCCGGTCGCCGGCCGCAGGAGGTCGGAAACCGCGTCGTCACGCATGGCAGCGACGAGGAACCCGACCTGTACGACATGGATCCGATCGCCTTCGAGGATCTCGTCGCCGAGCTCTTCCGGGCCATGGGGATGCAGGCGGTCACCACCCAACGCTCGAACGACGGCGGGGTGGATGTCGACGCTCTGGATCCGACACCCATCCGAGGCGGCAAAATCGTCGTGCAGGTGAAGCGCTACCGCAACACCGTGCCACCCACCGCCGTCCGCGACTTGTACGGAACCGTGCAGGACGCCGGCGCCAACAAGGGTGTCCTCGTGACGACATCAGGGTTCGGCCCGGGCTCGCACACCTTCGCCAACGGCAAGCCGCTGGAACTGATCTCCGGCAGCGAACTCGTCGACCTGTTGCATCGGCACGGCCTACGAGGGCGCCTGGGCGATGGCAACCGCCGCCCGGCAGCGCAGCCGACTCCGACGGTTGTGGACTTTCGACTGCCCGACGACTACAACATCCTGGGCATGTCGTGGACCGGAGGCGTCGCCCTGGATGTGTGTGCTCTCGTCTGCCGTGGCAGCAGCATCCTCAGTGACGATCACTTCGTCTTCTACAACAACCCGCACACGGCGGACGGCTCCGTACGCGTTCTGCCCCCGACCGCACCGGACAAGGCCGCCATCTGCGTCTCCTTCGACGAGTTGCCGTATGAGGCCGACCGGTTCGTACTCGTCGCCGCGATCGACCCGGAGGTGAACCCGGACGCCGATCTCTCCGGCTTCACGGACGCCTGCATCCGGCTGCTCGACCCGAGGCTGGCCGACCTGGGACGGCTTGAGGTCTCCGACGGCCGCCCGGGCGAAACCGCCTTGGTGCTCGGTTCCTTCCGCCGCAGACCGAACGGGAACTGGGACTTCGTCATGGGCGGCAAGGGCTACGCGGGTGGCCTGGAGCAGCTGGTTCAGGACTTCGGCATCGAGGTGGAGTAGACGAGGCGCGGCCCGTGCCGGGACTGAGCTTCGCCCAGGGGCGTGACGGCGCGGTGACCCGGGAGGCGCTGGCGTTGCGGATGTGCGTGGGTCCGGGTCTCGGACGTACCGTCGTGCACGTCAGCGCCAGACTCGCGTCTCACCGAAACGGCAGGAACGCTCCATGAGTACCACGCACTACGACGTCGTCGTCCTGGGCGCCGGGCCCGGTGGCTACACCGCGGCCGTGCGCGCCACCCAGCTGGGCCTTCGCGTGGCGGTCGTCGAGGAGAAGTACTGGGGAGGTGTCTGCCTGAACGTGGGCTGCATCCCGTCCAAGGCGCTCCTGCGCAACGCGGAACTCGCGCACATTTTCACGCAGCAGGCCTCGACCTTCGGCATCCACGTCGACGGGCAGGTCAGCTTCGACTACGGCGAGGCCTACCGCCGCAGCCGCAAGGTTGCCGACGGCCGGGTCGCGGGCGTGCACTACCTGATGAAGAAGAACGACATCACCGAGTACGACGGGCGTGGCACGTTCACCGACGACCACACGCTCCGGATCGACCTCACGGCCGGCGGCACCGAGACCGTCACCTTCGAGAACTGCATCATCGCGACCGGCGCCACCACCCGCCTCCTGCCGGGCACCGCCCTCAGCGACCGTGTGGTCACCTACGAGGAGCAGATCCTCTCCGAGACGCTCCCCGAGTCCATCGTCATCGCGGGCGCCGGAGCGATCGGCGTCGAGTTCGCCTACGTCCTGCACAACTACGGCGTCAAGGTGACCGTCGTCGAGTTCCTGGACCGCATGGTGCCGACCGAGGACGCCGACGTGTCCAAGGAACTCTCCCGACAGTACCGGAAGTTGGGCATCGAGGTGCACACCGGGACGCGGGTGGAGTCCATCGACGACAGCGACCCGGCGGCCAAGGTACGCGTCACGGTCTCCAAGGACGGACAGCAGCGCGTGATCGAGGCCGACAAGGTCCTCCAGGCGATCGGCTTCGCGCCCCGGACCACCGGATACGGGCTCGAGAACACCGGCGTACGGCTCACCGACCGCGGCGCGATCGACGTGGACGGACGCGGCCGCACCAACGTGCCCCACCTCTTCGCGATCGGCGACGTCACCGCGAAGCTGATGCTGGCACACGCGGCGGAGGCCATGGCGGTGATCGCCGCCGAGACGATCGGCGGCGCGGAGACCATGGAGGTCGACTTCACCATGATCCCGCGCGCCACCTACTGCCAGCCGCAGATCGCCAGCTTCGGCTGGACCGAGGCGCAGGCCCGCGAGCTCGGCTTCGACGTGAAGGTGGCGAAGTTCCCGTTCTCCGCGAACGGGAAGGCCCACGGCCTCGGTGAGCCGACGGGCTTCGTCAAGGTCATCAGCGACAACCGGTACGGCGAACTGCTCGGTGCCCACCTCATCGGCCCCGAAGTCACGGAACTCCTCCCGGAGTTGACGCTGGCTCAGCAGTGGGACCTGACCGTCCACGAGGTGGCCCGCAACGTGCACGCCCACCCGACGCTCGGCGAGGCCGTGAAGGAGGCGGTGCACGGGCTGGCCGGACACATGATCAACATGTGACGTGCGTCCGGGCGGCGGCCTCTCCGGTGGCCGGCCGGGTTTCCTCGGTCAAGTAACCAGTGAACCCTCGGCCGTCACGCGGTCGCGAGCGAGACCTCGGTCGACTTGATCAGGGCCACGACCGAGGAGCCGGGGGCCAGGGCCAGGTCGGTGACGGCGTCCTTGGTGATCGCGGACGTCAGTTCGCCGCCCTGGATGCTGACCTTGACGGAGGCCATGGCACCGCCCGCGACGACGTCGTCGACCGTCCCGGGGAGCTGGTTGCGGATGGACAGGCCCTCGACCGTGCCGGTGGCGAGGGAGACCTCCGTGGACTTGACCAGGGCGCGTACGGCGGATCCCTCGGCGAGGCCGAGGTCCTTGACGGCATCCAGGGTGATCGCCGCGGTGATGTCCTGGCCGCCGTCGAGGCGGACCGTGACTGTCGCCATGGCCTCACCGGCGGTGATGCCGGTAACGCTGCCGGGAAGCTGATTGCGGATGCTCAGGCTCATGCGGAACGCCTCACAGAAATGGTGTGGAATGTCAGGTTTTAGGCCTGCGTAGGCATCACCGTAGTCGGGTTGGGTGCAGCTGTGCGTGAGGCCCGTCGCATCTGCGAGGCATGGGGTGTGAGCGCCTGGCAGGTCGGAGGCGCCGACTCTGTAACGGGCTCCCGGGGCGCCGAGTCAGGCGGGGTACGCGTGCGTCTGCGCCGCCTTGACCGTGGCCCAGACCGGCGCGCCCGGGTGCAGGTTCAGCTCGGCGGCGGCGACCGTCGTGAGGTCGGCGGCGAGCTCGAGTTCACCCGTGAGGTCCGCGCGGATCTGATCCCCGTGGGTCTCGAGCCCGGCGACCTGGCAGTGCCACAGGTTCCGGGCGCTGGTGCCGGTGGGCCGGTCCCGGTACAGGGTCACGGCGATCGGCGGGAACGCCACGAAGGCGGGTCCCGACAGCTCCTCGCTGGTCGCGATCTCCGGCCCGGAGCCGACCCGCACCACGTGCCCGTCGGCCTGCCCCTTGTAGAGGTTCAGGCCGACCAGCTGGGCGATGTAGTCCGTACGAGGACGACGGGCGATGTCGGCGGGGGCGCCCTCCTGGACGACGTGCCCGTCCTCTATGACGACGAGCCGGTCGGCGAGCACCATCGCGTCCAGCGGGTCGTGCGTGACCAGTACCGCGACGGCCTCGAACTCGGCCAGGTGGCGCCGGAGTTGGGCGCGCACGTCGAGGCGGGTGCGGGCGTCGAGCGCGGCGAGCGGCTCGTCGAGGAGCAGCAGCCGGGGGCGGGTGGCCAGGGCGCGGGCCAGGGCCACGCGCTGGGCCTGGCCGCCGGACAGCCGGCGCGGCTTGGCGCCGTGGTGGTCGGCGAGGCCCATGCGGTCCAGCCACTGCGCGGCCTGATCGCGCGCCTCGGCCTTGGGCACGCCATGGCAGCGCGGGCCGAAGGCGACGTTGTCCAGGGCGCTCAGGTGGGGGAAGAGGAGGTAGTCCTGGAAGACCACGCCGACCGGCCGGGATTCGGTCGCCGTACGGTCCAACGCGGCGCCGTCCAGGTGCAGATGACCACCCGTCAGAGGCGTGAGTCCCGCCAGGGCGCGCAGGGCGGTGGTCTTGCCGGCGCCGTTCGGTCCGAGGAGCGCGACCACGTCGCCCGGGGCCACGCTCAGGGCGACGTCGAGGCGGAAGGTGCCGCGGTCGACGACGAGGTGGGCGTCCAGGCCTTCGGCGCGGATGTCGTCGGCGGGGACGCCACCGGTGGCCTGGTCGATGTGCGTCATGGGGCGGTCATCCGGTGGTCGGACGGTCCGGCGGGGACCGTGAGGGGGAGAGCGGGGCCGGTCATGAGGCCGTCATCCAGCGGTCCCGCAGTCCCGCGAGGACCGCGATCGACACGGCGAGCAGCACCAGGCTGAGGGCGATCGCGGCGGCCGGGTCGTTCTGGAGCGCCAGGTACACGGCCAGTGGCATGGTCTGCGTACGGCCGGGGAAGTTGCCCGCGAAGGTGATGGTCGCGCCGAACTCGCCGAGCGCGCGTGCCCAGGCGAGGACAGCGCCCGCTGCGATGCCCGGCATGATCAGCGGCAGCGTCACCCTGCGGAACGCCGTGAAGCGGGAGGCGCCCAGCGTCGTGGCGGCTTCCTCGAACCGCGGATCGGCAGCCCGCAGCGTGCCCTCCACGGAGATGACGAGGAACGGCATCGCCACGAACGACTCCGCGACCACGACCCCCGCCGTGGTGAACGGCAGCGTGATCCCGAACCACGAGTCCAGCAGCTGCCCGACGACACCGTTGCGCCCGAGCGCCAGCAGCAGCGCCACACCGCCCACCACCGGTGGCAGTACGAGCGGCAGCGTCACCAGGGCCCGGACGAAGCCGCGCCCGGGGAATTCCGTGCGCGCGAGCAGCCAGGCCAGCGGCACCCCGAGGACCAGGCTCACCGCCGTGGCCGCCGTCGCGCAGATCAGCGACAGCTGGAGCGCCTGCCAGACCTCCGGACTTGTCAGCTGGTCCGGCAGGCTGCGCCAAGGGGCCCGCACGAGCAGGGCGATCAGGGGCAGCAGCAGAAACGCGAGGCCGACGAGGGCGGGCAGCAGAAGCGGGAGGGGCACCCCGCGTCCTCGGGCGCCGGTCCGGGCACGCCGACGCCGCGGCCCGGCCCCACGGGTGTCGCCACCCCTGAGGACCTCGGCCGCGGCCCCGGACTTGTCGAGCTCGGTCACGGCTTGAGGAACCCTGCCGCCGTCAGGACCTTCTGGCCCTCGGGGGACTGCACGAGCGCGATGAACTCCTTGGCCGCTTCGGCGTTCGGCGCGTCCTTCAGGAGAGCGATCGGGTAGTCGTTGATGGCGTCGGCGGACTCGGGGAACTCGACGCCCTCGACCTTGTTGCCCGCGGCCTTCACGTCGGTCTTGTAGACGACGGCGGCGTCGGCCTCCTTCAACTCCACCTTCGTCAGGGCGCTCTTGACGTCCTGCTCGTACGAGGCCGGAGTGAGCTTCAGCTTGCTGGCGTCCAGCGCCTTCTGTGCGGCGGCGCCACACGGCACCGTCTTGTCGCAGAGCACGACCTTGAGGTCGGACTTGGTGAGGTCCTTGAGGGAGGCGACCTTGTCGGGGTTGCCCGGCAGGGTCGCGATCTCCAGCTGGTTGCGCACGAACGTCGACGGGGCGGTGGCTGTGCCCTTCCCGTCCTTCTTGTCCGTCACGATCGCCATCGTCTTGGGGCTGGCGGCGGCGAACACGTCGGCCGGCGCGCCACCGGTGATGCTGGCGGCGAGGGTGTCGCTACCGCCGAAGCTGAACGTCACCTTCGTGCCTGGGTGCGCCTTCTCGAAGTCCTTGCCCAGGGTTGTGAAGCTCTCCTTGAGCGAGGCGGCGGCGAAGACGGTCACCGTGCCCGTGAGCTTCTTGGAGGAGTCCGCGGACGCCGAGGAGGAAGAGTCCTTCTTGGAGGACGAGTCCGAGCCGGAGGAGCAGGCGCTCAGGGCCAGCAGCGCGGCGACGCCTACGCCGGCCACCTGCAGGGTCCGGCGGGTCCGGCGCGCGTAACGGGTCATCACGGGGTTACTCCCTAGGGCTCTCTGGAGAAGAATCGGGCTGATTCTCCGCGAAGCGTCCGGCGGACACTTCAAGGACTTTCGACGACCACGTTGGTCGATTTGATCACGGCGACGGCAGGCACACCGGGTTCCAGCTCCATCTCCTCGGCCGACTCCCGGCTGACCATGGCCACGACCCGGAAGGGTCCGGCCTGGATCTCCACCTGCGCCGACACATCCCCGAGGATCACCTCGGTGACGATGCCGGAAAGGCGGTTGCGCGCCGAGGATCCGTTGTTCGTCCGCTCGGTGCGGTGCAGCTCCCGGGCGAAGGACGCCAGGTCCGGCCCGGGGATGATCCGGCGGCCCAGCTCGTCACGCTCGGCATGCAGCTTCCCGCCGTCGACCCAGCGCCGAAGGGTGTCGGCGCTGACGCCCATCAAGGCGGCCGCCTCCCCGATCCGGTAGGTGCGCATGCACGGATCATACTGCCGCAGATGCGAGGCGTAAGTCTCTTGTCACATCGCATGAGCTGGATCATGTGCGGACAGGGTTAGCATGTGCGTTTGTATGAGAGTGCTCAGGCCGCGGCCCGGGTACGGTCATGCGGGAGGTGGTAGTCCGTGCGTCAATCCCTTACGGCCGCCGGCCCGGTGGCAGAGCTCGCCCTGACCGGCGATGTCGCGCGCCCGGCCCGGCTGACGGTGCCCGATCTGCTCGACTGGCCGCAGCACGCGGCCCGGGTCAGCTTCGAGTGCGCCACCAGCGGCGTCCAGGAGCACAGCTTCGCCGGCCCGCTGCTGCACGACGTCCTGCACGACGCGGGACCCGGCTTCGACCCAGCCCGGCGCAAGGACCGCCTGCGGTTCCTGATCGCGGTGAGCGGAGCCGACGGCCATCACGCCCTGCTGTCCTGGGCGGAGATCGACCCGGACTTCGGGCAGGCACCCGTCCTGCTCGCCGTCACCATCGACGACACGCCCCTCGACCGGGCCGGCCCCCAGCTCGTCCTGCCCCAGGACCGCTGCGGGGCGCGGCACATCAGCGGCATCAACGCGATCCGCGTGGACGGCCGCTACACGTCGTGGGCGTGACAGGGGGAGAGCGCCACCGGCACACCGGACCCGGGCGAATACCGGCGGCCGGTACGCGGTCGACCGGGCCCTGCGCGGCGGTCAGTTGGCGGGCGCGCACACCTACTCCCCTTCGGCCGGCGACTCCTGAGGCTTGGTCGACCAGTGACGCCCGAGGCCGATGAGACGGCCGCCGCCCGCAGACGTCAGGTGCGGTCGATGTGCACGTTCGTCGACTTCACGCGGGCGGTGGCCTCCGCGCCGACCTCAAGCCCCAGCTCCTCCACGGCCTCACGCGTGAGCAGCGACACCAGCCGGTGAGGGCCCGCCTGGATTTCCACCTGGGCCGCCACATCGCCCAGCTTCACGGCAGTGACGATGCCGGGGAAGGCGTTGCGCGCGGAGGTGTACGAGATGTCGTCCTCGCCGCCGGTCCTGGCGACCTCGACCGAGAGGGCGGCCAGGTCCCTGCCGTCGATGAGCCGCCGCCCACCCGCGTCACGGTGGGTGGCCACTCTGCCCGCATCGGCCCATCGGCGCGCGGTGTCCGGGCTCACGCCGAGTAGCCGCGCGGCCTGGCCGATCGTGTAGGACTGCATACGCGTCAAGATAGACGAAGACTCAGGTGAGCCCGTCCTCGGCGAGTCGCATCGTGAACCACAGCGCGGGGTCCTCCGGCAGCACGTAGCGCTCCACTTCCACGAACCCGTGCTTCTCCGCGAACCGCACCCCGGCCACGTTGGACGCCAGGATCACCGTCTCGATGACGGCGGCGTCCAGTGTCCGCGCGTGCTCCAGGCCGTGCCGGTAGAGCACTTCGCCGAAGCCCTGCCGCCGGTGGTCGGGAAGGACGCGGGCGATCACTGTGGCTGTGGCGGTGTCGTCCGTCGGCGGGCGCACCGTCGTGCAGCCCACGAGGGTGTCGCCGAGATAGGCGATTTCCAGATGGTTGCGCCCCACCCGCTCGCGCACGTCGTCGAGGGACAGCGGGTCGGCCGGGATGATCAGGTTGTGGACGTGACGCCAGTCTTCGATCAGGGCGTCGCCCTGCACCTTCTCAATGCGCAGATCAGTCATCGCAGCAGGAAATCGTGCGCATCGCCGAACGTCAACTGCATATCGGCGTCCGGCAGTCGGTGATCGGGCGACTTCTTTCCGGCCTGGAGGGGTGCGGTGGCGCGGCGCTGCTTCAGCGTGTCGTTTCCGCGGGCGGGTCGTCGGTCCCGGTCCCGGTGTCCGGTTCGTCGGTGAGGGACTGTTCGGCCCAGATGATCTTCCCTTCGAGGGTGTAGCGCGCTCCCCAGCGCTGGGAGAACTGGGAGACGAGAAACAGCCCGCGCCCGCCCTCGTCGGTGGTGCGGGGGTGGCGCAGATGCGGAGCGCTGGCGCCCGCGTCGGACACCTCGCAGATCAGCGCCCGTTCGACGATCAGGCGCAGCCGGATCGGCCCGGAGGCGTACCGGATCGCGTTGGTGACGAGTTCGCTGACGACGAGTTCCGTGGTGTAGGCGAGTTCGTCGAGCCCCCATTCGGACAGCTGCCGGGTGACCTTCTTGCGTGCCTCGGCGACGACCGCCGGGTCGCTCTCCAGATCCCACGACGCGACCTGGCCGGCGCCGAGACGGTGGGTGCGGGCCATCAGCAGGGCCACATCGTCGATCTGGCGCGCGGGCACCAGCGCGTCGACGACGGCCACGCAGCGGCCCTCCAGGGACGGGCCGCGCAGCTCCAGGGCATTGCGCAGGCGCTCCCTGCCCGCGTCGAGGCCGGGCTCGCGGCCGGGTTCCCGTGGGTCGACGGCGAGCAGTCCGTCGGTGTGCAGCGCGAGCACAGTGCCTTCCGCGAGGGAGAACTCGGCCGCCTCGAAGGGCAGACCGCCCGTGCCGAGCGCAGGCCCGACCGGGAGGTCGGGGAAGGAGACCGTGCCGTCGGGGGTCACGAGCGCGGGCGGGGGATGCGCGGAGCTGGCCATGGCGCACTGGCCGCTGACCGGGTCGTACACCACGTACAGACAGCTGGAGCCCACGGCCTGGACCGCGCTGAGGGCGTCGTCCTCGCGCGCGCCCCTGCTGACCAGGTCGTCAAGGTGGGCCAGCACCTCCTCCGGCGGGAGGTCCAGATCCGCGAGCGTCTGGACCGCGGTGCGCAGCCGTCCCATGGCGGCGGCGCCGTCGATGCCGTGGCCGGGGACGTCGCCCACGACGAGGGCGACCCGGGCGCCGGACAGCGGGATGACGTCGAACCAGTCGCCGCCGAGGCCCGTCAGCTCGTCCGCGGGCCGGTAGCAGGCGGTGACGTCCACCGCGTTCTGCTCGGGCAGATGGCTCGGCAGCAGACTCCGCTGAAGCACCAGCGCGGCGTCGCGTTCGCGTGTGTAGCGGCGGGCGTTGTCCACGCAGATCGCGGCCCGGGCGACGAACTCCTCCGCGAGCGCCAGATCGTCCGCGTCGAACGGGTCGGGGCGGTCCCGCCGGAAGAAGCTGGTGACGCCCATCGTGATGCCGCGCGAGCGGATCGGCACGATCATCATCGAGTGCAGCCCGAGCTCCATGAGGGAGGCCGCCGGGCGGCCCGTGTGGGCCGCCGCCCAGTCCTCGGCCCGGGGGCCGACCTGCTCCTCGTGCCAGGACTCGCCGCTGGTCAGGACGCGGACGGGGGGTGAATCCGCGTGATAGTGGACCGTCTCGCCGATGCGGACGACGGTCTCGGGGACGCCGTCCCGCACTGACCGGTGGCCCGCGCGCCGCAGCACCACCATCTCGGAGTCGCTCGGCGGCCCCGGCGTCGGCTCGCCCCCTTCGAGCACCGACTCCAGCAGATCCACGGCGACGAAGTCCGCGATGCCGGGCACCGCCACATCGGCCAGTTCCTGCCCGGTCTGCAGGACGTTCAGACTCCGGCCGATGTGCTCACCTGCCCGGTCCAGGAGGGCGAGCCGCTGCCGGGCCAGATAGCGGTCGGTGATGTCCATCGCCGTGTAGTACACGCCCAGTGGGTGCCCGTTGTCGTCGCTGAGCGGCGAGAACGACATGGCGTGGGCGACCTGGCGGTGCGGCTCGGACTGTACGCGGCCCACTTGCTCGTAGCTCACGATCGCTTCGCCCGTCTCCAGGACCTCGCGCATCTTCGCTTCGAGCCGCTCGGAGTCGAGCCCGGGCTGGATGTCCGCCAGCCTGCGACCGATACGGTCCTGCGCCGGACCGCCGCCGAACTGTTCCAGCGCCTCGTTCGACCACACGTACCGCAGATCCGTGTCCACGATGGCGATCCCCAAGGGGGAGCGCGTGGCCATCTGCTCGAGGACGGAGCGACTCATGTTCCATCCCGGCGCCCCCGTCAGGTCCGTCACGAGCGCGATCCAGCGCTCGGACCCCGGGCTGAGCTGCGCCTCGACGACGCGCACCATCAGGGTGACCGAGTGGCCGTCGCGGTGCCTCGCCGTCAGGATCCCGGACCAGCCGCCGCCCCTCCTGCATCGCTCGCTGAGCGCGGGAACCCGGGCCGCGTCCGCGGGCAGCAGCAGCTCGGCCACCTTCCGGCCCACGACCTCGGCGGCCGCGTACCCCAGCAGCCGCCCGGCTCCGCCCGACCAGCCGGACACCACCCCGTGCGGGTCGAGCAGCACCGGCGCGGCGTCCGCCACGTCGGAACGCTGCTCGGTGGCATCGCTGTGCTCGCTCGTCCCCACGGCGCCCCGCTCCGTCCTGAAGGTGGCTTCCCCCTCTCGTCCATTCTTCACCTCGTGTGACGATGGCGGCAGCTGTTCGCCACCCGCACGCCTCCGCCGCCGGGAAAATCCGGGGCGCCCGCCGAGGTTCCTTGCGAGGATGACCGCCCGTCGTACCCGCTTCGAAGGGAATTCACGTGCCCCGCGCCGTCTCGCTGATCCGCTCGTCCTCGCTGTCCGACGTCGCCGAGTACGCCTACGCGGCCACCGCGCCCGCCGAAGCGCGGCTGATCTTCCTCGCGGGGGCCTGTCCGCTGAACGAGGACGGCTCGACGGCGGCCGTCGGCGACTACGCCGGACAGGCGGCCAAGGCCGTGGAGAACATGCGGACGGCGCTCACCGAGTCCGGCGCCACGCTCGGCGACGTCATCAGCACCCGCGTCCTCGTCGCGTCCACACGCCAGGAGGACCTGGTGACTGCGTGGGAGGTGGTGCGCGACGCGTTCGGCGACCATGACGTCCCCAGTACGTTGATGGGGGTCACGGTGCTCGGGTACCACGACCAGCTCGTGGAGATCGAGGGCGTCGCGGCGGTACTGGACTCCTGACGGGGCGGGCCGGTCGCGGGTGGCCGCACGGGCCGGTTCCATGGGCGGCGGCCACGCCACTAGAGTGCGTCCATGCCCGGTGAAATGCTGCCAGACCGCCGCGAACTGCGTGCGTCGCACGAGGAGCGCGACCAGGTCGTTGAGCGGCTGACCGTCGCCGCCGGTGACGGCCGGCTGACCGCGGACGAGCTGGACGAACGGCTCGAGGCCGCGCTGACGGCCCGTACCCACGGTGAGCTGGCGGCCCTGCTCGCCGACCTGCCGGACGCCGGTCCCGCGTGGGCCGCCGGGGTCGCGGCCGCGACCCCGAAAGACGTGTCGCGGATCGTCGTCGACAGTGCGAGCGCGAAGCGGGACGGCGGCTGGGTGGTCCCGAGGCGTCTGGAGATCGAGTCGAGGAGCGGTTCCGTCGTGCTCGACTTCACCGAGGCCGTCATAGCGGCGCCCACCCTGGAGATCGAGGTCGCGGTGCGCAGCGGGTCGGTGACGCTGCTGGTGCCACCGGACGTCGTCGCCGACGTCGACGATGTGGCCGTTCGCGGCGGCAGCGTGCGCCATCAGGCGCGGCCCGAGCCCGCGACGCCGGTCCGCCTGCGCATCCGGATGACGGGTGAGGTCGACAGCGGCAGCGTCACCATACGGCCGCCCAGGCCGCCCCGCCGCGGCTTCTGGCAGTGGCTGCTGCGGCGCCCGCGACCGGTGGCGGCGCTCCCTCGCTGACCGGGACCCCGGTGGGACGTACGGATCATGGTCCGTCCCCGGAGGCTAGGGTCGGCCCGAGCGTTCGCTGCGCGAGGAGGACCGGCCATGGAAGCCGCCGATGTGAACACCCCTGCCGACGACGGCTCACCAGGACGGGCGGGCTACCGGCGGTCGGCCGGGTCGCCGCGCGGCGAAGCCCGGCGGCGGGAACTCCTCGCCCTTGTCACCGAAGACCTCGCGGTCAACGGACTCGTGGACTTCTCGCTCCGGCGCGCGGCGCGAGCGGCCGGCACCACGCACAAGGTGTTGCTGTACCACTTCGACGGGGCCGACGACCTGCTCACGCAGGCGATCGTCCAGCTGCGCGAGCGGCGCATCGCGAAGGCGCTGGCCGCCGCCACCGAGGGCCACGACCGCAGGACGCTGGCGGACTGGGTGCGCGCGGTCTGGCCGATCCTCGTGGGGGAGGAGGCGCGTGTGCTCGACCAGGCCATCGGGCTGGCGATGTACGACCCGGACCGCCATGCGGCGCTGGGCCGCGAGGCGTCGCAGCAGTATCTGCCCACGCTGCTGTCCGTCTGTCCCCGGCACTGGTCCGACCGTCGCAAGCTCGAGGTCGCCGAGATGGTCCTCGCCACGCTCCGGGGCTTCCTGGTGGACGCGCGGACCAGCGGTGACGCCGAGGGAGTCGCAGCCGGGTTCGAGGCGCTGGCCCGCGCGCTGGAGCGGGAGGAGACGGCGGAGGCGTGACCGCGGCGCCTGGGCGGCCCCCAATCCTGCCGGACCCCGTGGGCGAGACCGTGGACAGGTTGTGAACCACGTGGTTCACTTTTGCTGAGGGTGCTTCTCGTCCACTCGGATCCACGCGGGTCCACTCGGAGGCCGGTCATGCGGATGTCCATGGAGCGGGAGAAAGTCCGTTTCCCCAGCGGCGGCACCGAATGTGCCGCGTGGCACTACCCGGGGACCAACGGCGCGTGTGTGGTCATGGCGGCCGGCGGCGGGGTGACCAAGGAGCCGGGCACCGACCCGTTCGCGGTGCGCTTCCACGCCGCCGGGTTCAGCGTCCTGGCCTTCGACTACCGGCGCCTCGGCGAAAGCGGGGGAGCGCCGCGCCAGATCCTGAACATCAGGGAGCAACTCGCCGACTGGCGGGCCGCGATCGCGTGCGCAGCCGCTCTGCCGGAGGTCGACCCCGCTCGGGTCGCGGCCTGGGGTTTCTCGGCTTCGGGCGGCCACATCTTCGAAGTGGCGGCGCGCGCACCGCAGTTGGCGGCGGCGATCGCTCAGACGCCGCTGGCCGACGGACCCGAGGCGTCGCGCAGGGCGATGACGTATCAGACGCCGTGGGGGATGCTCCGGCTCACCGTGAGGGGCCTGCTCGATGCCGCCGGTGGTCTCGTCGGACGCAGTCCCTTGCTGATGCCGCTCGCTGGTCCGCCCGGGACCGTGGCGGTGCTCACCACGCCGGACGGCAACGACGGAGACCGGGCGCTCAACCCCGGCAACCGCTACCCGCAGTGGCAGCAGGAGGTCGCCGCCCGCACGGCGCTGAGCCTCAGCTTCTACCGGCCTGGCCGGCAGGCTGCCAAGGCGCGGTGTCCCCTGCTGGTCGTCGTGTGCGACCAGGACCGGTCGGCCCTGCCGGGGCCGGCCGTCGCCGCGGCACGGCGAGCGCCGCAGGCCGAGGTGGTTCACCTGCCGGGAGGGCACTACGCACCCTTCATGGACGCGCACGAGCCGGCGGTTGAGGCCGAACTCACGTTTTTGCAGCGCCACTTGGTCGATGAGGCACCCGTCGGCGATGGTGTCGCGGCGACCGCTGACCCTTCAGTCCGGAGCCGGTCATGAGGGAGATCGAACTGTCCGCAGGGACCATCGAGTACGAGGACACGGGCGGACAGGCGGACGCGGACACCAAGGGCCCCACCGTCGTCTTCCTGCACGGCCTGATGATGGACGCCTCGCTCTGGGACGGGCCGATCGCGGAACTGTCCGGCGAGCACCGGTGCGTGGCGCCGACGCTGCCCCTCGGCGCACACCGCCGTGCGATGCGCGACGACACCGATCTGTCGCTGCCCGGCGTCGCCCGCCTCGTGGTCGAGTTCCTCGACAGGCTCGACCTGCGCGACGTCACCCTGGTCGGCAACGACACCGGCGGGGCGCTCGTTCAACTGGTCATCTCCGAGGGCGCAGCCGAGCGTGTGGGGCGCGTGGTGCTCGTCTCGTGCGAGGCATTCGACAACCTTCCACCGGGGCTGACCGGCAGGACGCTCGCTCTCGCGGGGAAGCTGCCGCCACGGATGTTCGGGCTGTTCATGCAGCAGATGCGGCTCGGCGCGGTACGGCGGCTGCCGGTCGCGTTCGGGTGGCTGACGAAACGGGGCGGCGCTGCGACCGGTCGGTGGATGAGGCCGGTCATCACACAGCCGGAGATCCGCCGAGATGCCGTACGGATGCTGCGCTCGGTGTTCGCCGACACGCGCATCCTGCTCAGGGCGGCGGAGCGCCTGCCGGCATTCGACCGGCCCGCGCTCGTCGTCTGGGCGGGCGACGACCGCGTGATGCCGGTCGACCACGGCCGGCGCCTCGCCGAACTCCTCCCGCACGGGCGGCTGGTCGAGATCGAGGACAGCTACACCCTCATCCCCCTGGACCAACCGACCGAACTGGCCTCGGCTGTACGGAAGTTCACGCGCGTACCCGACCCGGATCCGCGCTAGCGGCTCCCGACCCCACCCACCGGGGCCAATCCGCTTGCCATGATCGGCGCGCGGACCCGAGGATGACGCCATGCCCGCCTTCACCGCACCCGACGGCACCCGGCTCGCCTACCACGTCGTGGGGGAGGGTGAGCCGTTGATCTGCCTGCCCGGCGGGCCCATGCGCGCCTCCGCCTACCTCGGCGACCTCGGCGGGCTTGCGAAGCGGCGCCGCCTTGTCCTGCTGGACCTGCGCGGCACCGGCGACTCCGACGTCCCGGCCGACCCGTCCACGTACCGCTGCGACCGGCAGGTCGGTGACGTCGAGGCTCTCCGCGTCCAACTCGGCCTGGAGAGCGTCGATCTGCTCGCCCACTCGGCGGCCGGTGACCTCGCGCTGCTCTACGCGGCCAGGTACCCCCGGCGCGTCCGCACCCTCACCATGGTCACCGCCCGCGCACGCGCCCTCGGTGTCGACTTCACCACGGATCAGCGGCTCGAAGCGGCGGACCTGCGCGCGGACGAACCCTGGTTCGTCTCCGCACGCGACGCGCTCGGACGCGTCTGGGACGGCACCGCGACCGACGAGGACTTCGACGCGGCCGTCCCGTTCTTCTACGGGCGCTGGGACGCGGCCGCCGAGGCGCACGCCGCCGGCGAGGTCGAGCAGACCAACGAGGAGGCGGCGGACGTCTACGCGTCCCCCGGATCCTTCGACCCCGCCGCGGCCCGCGCCGCCCTGGCCGGGTGGGACGCGCGGGTCCTGGTCCTGGCGGGGGAGCGGGACGGCGGCCCGCTCCCCCGGGTCGCCGCCGCCATCGCGGAGCTGTTCCCGCGCGCCCAACTGGTCGTCCAGGACGGCGCGGGCCACTTCCCGTGGGTCGACGACCCCGATCGCTTCACGGAGACGGTGGCGTCGTTCCTGGGATAGCGGCCGCCATGTGTGCCGTGCCGCCCGCGCCCGCCGTGTCAGGATCGGTTCCATGATGTATCGCTGGGCGACCGAGGCCGACGCTCCCGCCATGGCCGCGCTCTTCGCCGCCAATCACCGCGACGCCCTGACGGAACAGCAGCGGGACGAGCAGGGCTTCGTGCAAGGGGGTTTCGACGCCGCCGCACTCCGCGGCATGGCCGCCGCCGGGACGCTCCTGGTCGCCGACGACGACGGGAAGGTGGCGGGTCTCCTCGCCCTCTCCGGCCCCGACGAACTGCCCGCGCCGCCGCCACCGGTCGTGGGTCTGCTCGCCGCGCAGGACACGCTGCGCTGGGAGGGCCGGCCGCTGAGCGAGGTGCGCTGGCTGCTCTACGGCCCTGTGGTCGTCGACGCGGCCTACCGGGGGCGCGGGGTGGCGCGTGGCCTGTTCACCATGGCTGTCGAGGCGGCCGCGGCGCGGGCCGACGCCGTGGTCGCGTTCATCGAGTCCACGAACCGGCCCTCCTGGCGCGTGCACGTGGACGGCTTCGGTATGCGGCCCCTGGGCGAGTACGTGGTGGACGGTCGCGCGTACAGCGCAGTCGCGGCGGCGGCGGTGCGTGCGCCGGGTGACGCCTGAGGGGGCCGGAGCAGGTCTATGACCGCCTGGTCCCAGACATCGGAGGTGTCGTGGCCAGGATCAGCGGGACGCCGTCGCACGGCAGCAGGCGCAGCTCGTCGTGGTCCGTGCCCTGTGCCGGTCCGGCCAGTACCGCCGCGAGGTCGGGGCCCTTGGTGAGGGAGCCGACGAGATGGCGGGGGTCCGTCGACGCGGCGACGCGGCCGCGCGCGTTCACCAGGCGGGCGGGACCCGGAAGGCGCTGGAGCAGCGGCACGACGACGGACTCGAAGCGCCGCAGGTAGACGTCGGCGGCGGCCACGCCCATGAAGTGGCCCCCGACCGTCACGGGCGCGGACAGCGTGAGGCTGTACTCGTCGGAGCAGAGGTAGTCGACGTAGGGGCCCGCGACCGCCCGCTGCCCGGTGTCGCGGGGCAGTGTGAACCAGTCCCAGTGGGTGTAGTCGGAGTATGCGGAGCGCTGCGGATCCAGGTCGAGCAGCAGCCGCTGCACGGATCCGTCCGCGGTCCGCTGCCACCACTCCAGCCACGCGGGTACGTCGTCGAGGAGACCGGGCGCCGCGACGAAGCCGATCCCCGAGACCAGGTCGTAGCGGTCGAGCCGGGTGTGCAGTCCGGGGCGCAGCGCGGTCAGGTCGTCCGTGGCCGGGCGGCGGCCCTCGGCGGCGACGGAGGAAAGTACCGACTCGATGTCCGCGGCGGTGGCGCCGACGGCGTCGAAGACCCCTTCGAGCGCGTCTCGGACGCGGGCGGCCGCGTCGGCTGCCGACAGGTCGTCAAGCAGCGCCGATCCGGCGTGTGCGGGACGGGGGTTGCTGCCCATCGGGGGCCTCCTTCGGGCGGGGACCGCTCGCGTCGCCTGCCGGGCCGAGGCGGAGTTCGATCAGGCGCGCCATGGAGGTCTGCACGCACTGTTCAGCCAGGGCCCTGGCACGGTCGTCCGCCCCATCATGCACGGCCGAGATCACGGCGCGGTGACGGTCCGCGGCGTCCGCGAGGAGGTCGTCGTCGTGCAGCACCAGCCGCAGCAGCGCCCCGACTTCGGTCTGCAGAGTGACTTCTTCCCTGGTCAGACGGGCGGACTGGGCGGCGGCGGCCAGCTCGACATGGAAGCGACCGTAGATGCGGCTGCGGGCCCCCGATTCCTTGGCGTCCATCAACTCTCCCAAAGACCTCTGCAGTTGCCGCAGATCGGCGGGCTCCGTGCGCCGGGCCGCGAGGCGGGCGGCGGCGCCGGAGACGGCGGCCCAGTGGTCGGCGAGATCGCGCAGTTCCTCGGTGCTCCAGTCGGCGAGGCGGGCGAGGAGCCGGTCCTCGGCGGGGCCGTCGGGGACGGTGACGAAGCTGCCGCCGCCGCGTCCTCTGCGGGTGGTGACCAGGCCGCGCTGCCGCAGCGCCATGAGGGCCTCGCGCAGGGTCACGGTGGAGACGCCGAGCTGGGCGGCGAGGTCGCTCTCGCCGGGCAGCTGCTCACCGTCGGCGAGCAGCCCGAGGTCGATGGCGTCACCGAGCCGCCGCACGACGGCGTCCACACGGGCAAGCGTGTCGACGGGTGTGAAGACGGCTCTTCGGACGCCGGTTTTGTCTCGGTTCACGGTCACCACCTTGCCACTTGGCACAGCCTTTACCTTAGCGGGGCCTTGAAATTAGAACTATGACTTCATATGTTTACGGCCAACTCCCGACAGCACCAGAAAGGTTCCCGCCCATGGAGGGAATGGCCATCCGGCTGCAGAGCCTGCGCAAGTCCTTCGGCAGGACGGAGGCCGTGGCCGGGGTCGACCTGGAGATCGCGGACGGCGAGTTCTTCTCGATGCTGGGGCCGTCCGGCTCGGGCAAGACCACGGTGCTCCGGATGATCGCGGGCTTCGAGGCCCCGACCGCCGGAACCATCGAGCTCGCGGGCGCCGACGTCACCCGCCGTGCCCCCTTCGAGCGTGACGTGCACACCGTGTTCCAGGACTACGCCCTGTTCCCGCACATGACCCTGGAGCAGAACGTCGCCTACAGCCTCAAGGTCCGCAAGGTGCCCAAGGCCGAGCGCCTCGCGCGGGCCAGGGAGGCACTGGCGAGCGTGCAGCTCGAAGGGTTCGGCGGGCGCCGGCCCTCCCAGCTGTCCGGCGGCCAGCGTCAGCGCGTGGCCCTGGCTCGCGCCCTCGTCGGCCGCCCGAAGGTGCTGCTCCTCGACGAGCCGCTGGGCGCCCTCGACCTCAAGCTCCGCGAGCAGATGCAGGTCGAACTCAAGGCGATCCAGCGCGAGATCGGCATCACGTTCGTCTTCGTCACGCACGACCAGGAGGAGGCGCTGACGATGAGCGACCGCATCGCGGTCTTCAACCAGGGCCGCGTCGAGCAGGTCGGCACCCCGGCCCAGATATACGAGCGTCCCGCCACCCCCTTCGTCGCGGGCTTCGTCGGCACCTCGAATCTCCTGTCCGGAGACGCGGCGGAGCAGGTCGTGGGGGACCGGGGGACGTACAGCATCCGCCCGGAGAAGATCCATGTGCTCAAGGAGTCCGCCGCCGCCGAGCCGGAGCACGCGAGCGCGACCGGCACCGTCGCGGAGGTCGTCTATCTGGGCGACGCGACCCGGTTCCTCGTCGACCTCGATGCCGGGGGCCGCCTCACCGCCCTCCAGCAGAACCTCGAGACGTCGTCCGAGGACGTGGCCGCCCTGCGCGGCTCCCGGGTCAGACTCCAGTGGCACCGGCGGCACAACTTCCAGGTGCCCGAGGCGAGTTGACCCCCGGCCCGTCGCGTTCCTGACGCACACGCACACGCACGCGTCCCCGCAGCCCCCGTACGACCGTTATCGCCTGCCCGCCCGTCCCCTCACCGTGGAGATCCCCGTGCGACTGACCCGAACATCCCGAGCGGTGGCCG
The DNA here is from genome assembly GCF_002803065.1 of Streptomyces sp. CB01635. GTDB lineage: Bacteria > Actinomycetota > Actinomycetes > Streptomycetales > Streptomycetaceae > Streptomyces. The sequence continues at coordinate 257,339 of NZ_NNBL01000005.1, read as the reverse complement.
CGCTCGGCGCCCTGCTCCTCGCCTCCGCCTGCGGTTCCTCGGACACCGCCGGATCCTCGCCCGGCGGCAGCGACTTCACCCCGCCGAAGCTCTCCGCGCAGAAAACCCTCGGCAAGACGGAGGGCCAGGTCAACCTGATCGCGTGGGCCGGCTACGCCGAGGACGGCTCGAACGACCCGAAGGTCGACTGGGTCACCGACTTCGAGAAGCAGACCGGCTGCCAGGTCAACACCAAGACCGCGGGCACGTCCGACGAGATGGTCAACCTGATGAAGACCGGCCAGTACGACGCGGTCTCCGCGTCCGGCGACGCGTCGCTGCGGCTGATCGCCTCGGGTGACGCGGCCCCCGTGAACACCAAGCTGGTGCCCAACTACAAGGACGTCTTCGCCGGACTGAAGAACCAGCAGTGGAACTCGGTCAAGGGTGTCGCCTACGGCATCCCGCACGGCCGCGGCGCCAACCTCCTGATGTACAACACCAAGAAGGTCTCCCCGGCGCCCGACTCCTGGTCCGCGGTCTTCGACCAGGCCTCGGCCCACAAGGGGAAGGTCACCGCGTACGACTCGCCGATCTACCTCGCGGACGCCGCCCTGTACCTGATGAAGTCCAAGCCGTCCCTCGGAATCAAGGACCCGTACGCCCTGGACCAGAAGCAGTTCGACGCGGCGGTCGCCCTGCTCAAGGCGCAGAACTCCAACGTCGGCGAGTACTGGAGCGACTACCTCAAGGAGGTCTCCGCGTTCAAGAGCGGCGACTCCGTCGTCGGCACCAGCTGGCAGGTGATCCTCAACACCGCCCAGGCGGAGAAGGTCCCCGTGAAGGGCGTCCTGCCCAAGGAGGGCGCCACCGGCTGGTCCGACACGTGGATGCTCTCCGCCAAGGCCAAGCACCCCAACTGCGCCTACAAGTGGATGGACTGGATCATCTCGCCCAAGGCCAACGCCCAGGTCGCCGAGTACTTCGGCGAAGCGCCGGCCAACGCGAAGGCCTGTGACCTGACGGCCGACAAGAACCATTGCGCCACCTACCACGCGGCCGACGAGGCCTACTGGAAGAACGTCCACTTCTGGACCACGCCCATCGCCCAGTGCATCGACGGCCGCACGGACACCAAGTGCGTCCCGTACGCCAAGTGGGTCCAGGCCTGGACCGAGATCAAGGGCTAGGACCTGCCGCCGATGACCGACACCGCGCCTGCCGCCGGACCCGTCCGGCGGCTCGCCGGGGCCCTGTACCGCCGCCCCCGGCTACAGCTGTCCCTGCTGCTCTCCGCACCACTGGCCTGGCTCGTCCTGGCCTATCTCGGCTCGCTCACCGTCCTGTTCCTGTCCGCGTTCTGGACCACGGACTCCTTCACCTCGAACGTCGTGAAGATCTGGAACACGGACAATTTCACCGCCCTCCTCACCACCGACGTCTACCGGCAGGTGGCCCTGCGCAGCGTCGGCGTCGCCCTCGCGGTCACCGCGCTGTGCGTGCTCGTCGCGTTCCCGATCGCGTTCTACACGGCCCGCATCGCGAACCCCCGGTGGCGGCCCCTTCTCGTCGTCGCCATCCTCACCCCGCTGTGGGCCAGCTACCTCGTCAAGGCGTACGCCTGGCGGCTCATCCTCGCCCAAGGCGGCCTGCTGGACTGGGTGTTGGGGCCGCTCGGCATCAAGGGTCCGGGCTACGGCCTCACTGCCACCGTCCTCGTCCTGACCTATCTGTGGCTGCCGTACATGATCCTGCCGATCCACGCCGGACTCGAACAGCTCCCGGACAGCCTCCTCGACGCCTCCGCCGACCTCGGCGCCCGCACGGGCCGCACCTTCCGCTCCGTCGTCCTGCCGATGATCCTTCCGTCCGTCGCGGCCGGCTCGGTCTTCACGTTCTCGCTCAGCCTCGGCGACTACATCGCCGTACAGATCGTCGGCGGCAAGACCCAGCTGATCGGCAACCTCATCTACTCCAACATCACCCTCGACCTGCCACTCGCCGCCGCGCTCGGCACCGTGCCCGTGGTGATCATCGTGCTCTACCTGCTCGCGGTACGCCGTACAGGAGCCCTCAGCAGCCTGTGACGCCCGGAGCCCTCCTCTGAAGCCCCTGACGTCCCGGGCCGCCGCCCGCCCCCGCCGACCCTCCGGATCACGCACAGCGAAGGTCCCTCCGATGAATCTCTCCCGCCCCGCGCGCATCACCCTGCGCATCGCCGCCGCGCTCGGCTTCGCGGTGATCTACGTGCCCCTACTCCTGGTCCTCGTCAACTCCCTCAACCCGGACCGCAGTTCGGGCTGGCCGCCGCCCGGGCTCACCTTCGGCTGGTGGGCCGACGCCTGGCACAGCTCCGGCGCCCGCGACGCGCTCTGGACGTCGGTCAAGGCAGGGCTCGGCGCGACCGCCATCGCCCTCGTCCTCGGCACGCTCATCGCCTTCGCGTGCCAGCGCTACAGGTTCTTCGGACGCGACGCCATCTCCTTCGTCGTCGTCCTGCCGATCGCGTTGCCCGGTATCGTCACCGGCGTCGCGCTCAACACCGCGTTCCGCACGGTCCTCGAACCGCTCGGCGTCGGCCTCGGCCTGTTCACCGTCATCGTCGGCCACGCCACGTTCTGCATCGTGGTGGTCTTCAACAACGTCATCGCCCGGCTGCGGCGCATGCCGGGGTCGTACGAAGAGGCCGCGATGGATCTCGGGGCGCACAGCTTCCGCACGTATCTCGACATCACGTTCCCGCTGGTGCGCTCCGCACTGGTGGCTGGTGGGCTGCTCGCCTTCGCCCTCTCCTTCGACGAGATCGTCGTGACGACCTTCACCGCCGGACCCGCCATCCAGACACTGCCCGTCTGGATCTTCTCGAACATGGCGCGCCCGCAGCAGGCCCCCGTCGTCAACGTCGTCGCCGCCGTCCTCGTCCTGCTGTCCGTCATCCCGATCTACCTCGCCCAGCGTCTGTCCTCGGACACCGCGTCCGGGAGCCGGATCTGACCCGGGCGTCGCGGGCACCCGTTGCCCGCTTGGGAAGGCGCATCGTCCGGCCGTGGTGTTCGATTGCGGTGTGAGGCACAACAAGCCGCTGGACGATCCGCTCGCCGCGCTCCTGGACCGCGTCCGCATCCGGCTGCGCGACCTCACCGACGGCGAGCCGGCCTCGTACATCCCGGAGCTGAGCAGAGCCGACCCCGACCTGTTCGGACTGAGCCTGTGCGCGCTCGACGGGCAGGTCTACAGCTGCGGCGACAGTGAGGTGCCGTTCACCGTCCAGTCCGTGTCCAAGCCCTTCGTCTTCGCGCTCGCACTCGCGGACCAGGGCCTGGAGGACGTCCTGGCGCGCGTGGGCGCCGAGCCGAGCGGTGAGGGGTTCAGCTCGATCCGCCTCGAACCCGGCACCGGACGCCCGCCCAACCCGATGGTCAACGCCGGTGCCATCGTGACCAGTTCACTGGTCGCGGGAGCGAACCCCGACGAGCGCATCGGCCGCATCCTGGCCGGACTGGGAGCCTTCGCGGGCCGGGACCTGACCGTCGACGAAGCGGTGTTCGCATCCGAGCGCTCCACCGGAGACCGCAACCGCGCCCTCGCCTACCTCATGCACAACGCGGGATCGCTCACCGGCGACGTGGAAGAGCAGCTCGCGGTCTACTTCCGACAGTGCTCCGTGCTCGTGACCTGCGACGACCTCGCCGTGATGCACGCGACGCTGGCCGGCGGCGGCACGAACCCGCTCACCGGCGAGCGCGTCGTCGCCTCCCGCCATGCCCAGCATGTGCTCGCCGTCATGGCCACCTGCGGGATGTACGACGCCTCGGGGCAGTGGATGCTGCGCGTGGGCCTGCCGGCGAAGAGCGGCGTCTCGGGCGGGATCGGCGTGGCGCTGCCCGGCCAGTTCGGCATCGGCGTGTTCAGCCCGCCCCTCGACGAGAAGGGCAACAGCGTCCGCGCCATCGCCGCCTGCCACCTCCTGTCGGAGCAGTTCGGGCTGCACCTCATGCGCGCCACCGGCAGCAGCGGACGCCCCCTGCCACCCCGCTCCCTCGACCCGGGTCCGCTGCGCTCGCTGCGCCACCGCCCCCGCGACCAGCGCGCCGCACTCGACGAACGACCCGACCGCATCCGGGTCCACGTCCTCCAGGGCGACCTGGACTTCGCCACCGCCGAACAGACCCTGCGCGCGGCCCGCGACCTCCCGAAGGCCGCCCGCTGGTTCGTTCTGGACCTCGCCCGGGTCGGCCGCATCGAACCCGTCGCGGCCGACCTCCTGCGCGCCCTCGGCCACGACCTGCGCGAACGCGGGATCCGCATGGTGATCGCCGACCCGTCGGCCCGACCCGTGACGCACACCAAGGACGAGTTCGCCGACCTAGGTCGCGCCATCGAATCCTGCGAGGACGAACTCCTGACCGGCCTCGGACTCGACCCCTCCGTGCCGGTTCCCCTGACGGACAGCGACCTGTTCGGGAGGGCCGGCGAGCAGGCCGCGCAGGCCGTCTTCGACTGCTTCGGCACCATGTCCCTGTCCGCGGGCCAGGCCGTCGAGCCACCCCGCGCGGAGCCCGTGGTCCTCTGGTACGTGGAGTCGGGGCGCCTGGCCGTGTGCGCCCACAGCTCACGGCCCACACCCGCGGGCCGCACCTGGTCCGCCGGGCCGGGCGCGGCCCTCACCCCTGCGGACTTCCACGCCCGCCTCGGCGAGCGCGTCATGGCCGAGGAGGACTCGGTGTGCCGCACCCTTACCGCGGCCGGACTGCTGCGGCTGCGCACGGCCGTCCCCGCGGCGGCCGCGTTCCTGGAGCGCAGCCCGCTCGACGGGGCGGAGACGGTGGACCGGCCCGAGGGCGCCTGAAGCGCGCCAAGGCGCGGCAGTCATGCGGGAGTTGAGCGACGGAGCGCCCGAATCCGCCCCGCCGTTTCGGTCAGCTGTCGGCCGTCGTGTCGGCGGGCATCGCGCCGGACTTGTCGACGACGGTGCGGCGCAGGATCGCGTTCGTACCCGCCGGCTTCATGCCCTTGCCGTCCTTGTCCAGATACGAGCGTGAGCCGAGGTAGGTGAGGCTCTCGCTGTCGAAGATCCACTCGCTGCGGCTCGCGGACCTGGCGTCCTGGCGGGCGATGCCGACCCCGTGGCGCCCCGCGGCGTCGACCGCGTCGGGAATCCGCTTGATCCCGGGGATCCGCGCGACGGCCTTGTAGAGCGCCGCGGCGTTCTTCGGCGGCATCACCGTCTCGTCGAGGAGGGACCCGATCCTCTCGAAGACGGCCTGGTCCCTGGACTCGCGGCCCGTGGCCCTGGTCCCGGTGTAGAGCTCGTCGAGGAGCCGGTCCGGGTCGGTGGGCAGCGAGGCCAGCCAGGCGTACGTCGGCCGGTCGAGGCCGGGAGCAAGCGCGTCGGCCGACTCGTAGGGGAGCCGCTGCCCCGACATCGGAACGCCCTTGCCGGTTTCCATGATGGTGCCGAGGCGCTTCACCGGCTTGGACGTCTGTGCCATCCAGGCCTCGCGCCGGTGCGGGGCGCCGAGTTCGACCGGCCCGGCGAACGTGCCTTCGTTCGAGCGGACGGTGCTGCGTACGTACACGTACTGGCCGTCCTTGACCGGTGTGGTGTCCGTCCTGAGCGAGGCGTCGGCGATCTGGTCCAGCAGGACGGTGGCTCCGCTGTCGGCCGCCGGTGCGTGGGCTACGGGCGTCGCGCCGTGGTCGTCGCCGACGAACGTCAGGGTGGCGGCCAGCGCGCCGGTCAGAGCGAGAGCCGCTACGGGCACGGCCACCGCGGGGCGCAGGAAGCGTCGGCGGGCGGTGACGCTTTCCTGGTGACGCGGCGGACTGGTGGGTGCGACGCTCTCGTGGTGGCGGTCGATCTGCTGCATCAGGATGTCCTTGTGGTGGCGGTGTCGCCCCCGCGGCAGATCCCATTCGGGCGCCTCGGGCAGAAGCCGGGATACCTCCTGGGCCTTTTTGCGGTCACTCCCGGACGGGTGTGCTGCGTTCATCGGGCTTCCTCCCGAAGGGGCAGGGCCGCGAACGCGGCCTCACTCGATACCTCTCCGCGACCGGGGCGCGGTTCCGGTGTTTCGTGCTGACTCAGCTGCTGCAGTTTGGCGCGCGCCCGGGACAGCCGCGAGCGGACCGTGCCCACGGGGACGCCCAACGCGTCCGCCGCCTGCGCATAGTCGAGCCCGGCCCAGACACACAGGGCGATCACGTCCCGCTCGGGGCGCCGCAACTTGGCCAACGAGCCGTGGATACGGGCGAGTTGGCGGGCGTCGTCGATACGGCCGGCCGTCTCCTCCGCGAAGTCGTCCACGTCGGCTGCGGCGGGCTGGCGGGCCAGGAAGGCCAGCCGGCGCCGTACACCGCGCCGGGCGTTGTGCGCCTTGTTGGTCGCGATGCCGTAGAGCCAGGGCCCGAGCGGTGCGTCGGCATCGGAGTCGAGACGCTCCCTGGTCGCCCACGCGGTCAGGAACGTGTCGGACATGATCTCTTCGGCGAGCGACCAGTCGCCGGTCAGACGCAGGGCGTGGTTGTAGATCGCCCGCGCGTACTCCTCATAGAGGTCGGCGAACGCCTCGCGGTCCCCTGCCCGGATCCGTCCACGCATCCGCACTCCTTCTCATCGCGCTTCACATCCGGTACCTCTCCGCACCCCAGCACGCGTTCCGGTGACCTGCGCCACACCAGCAACTCGCGGTGGACGCACCCCTGGTGGCCATCCCGGAGGCGGGATCCGGGATGGCCCGGGCCGCACCCTGAGATCGCGCTCACGGCCTGTCGCCGTCCTGCCCGCGATGCCAGTGTCGATGACTGATCCGCCCCACGTTCCACTACCGGTGAGGGAGCCGCATGAGCGATATGACGGACCGTCCGACACGGCGGTCGGTGCTGTCGGTGATGGGTGCGGCCGCGCTCGCGGCGGCCACGGCGGGGACGGCTACGGCAGATGCGCGTACGGCTGCCGCAGCCACCGCCGGTAGGCAAGGAGTCGCCGCGCGCCCGATCGGCCGGGTCCGGTTGACCCTGCCCGCACCGGCTGGGCGGGCAACTGTCGGCACGACTCAGCTGCATCTGGTCGACCACTCGCGCGAGGATCCGTGGACCTCGCCCCGGTCGTCCCGGTCGACACACTCGCCCCGGGAACTGATGGTGAGCCTCTGGTACCCGGCCCGCCCCACGCACGGCCGCGCACGCGCTCCCTGGCTCCCGCCCAAGGCGTCGGCGTTGTACAAACAGCAAGTGAGCGAACAGCTTCACACGTCCCTGGACACCGTGGATCTGCCGCTCACGCACGCGTACACGGGCGCCGCCGTCGAGGTGTCCGGCCATGGACTGCCGGTCGTGCTCTTCGCCCCGGGATACCGCGCGCAGCGCGCCCTCGGCACCGCGCTGGTCGAGGACCTGGCCAGTCGAGGCTATGCGGTCGTCACCATCGACCACACGCACGAGAGCGACATCGTGGAGTTCCCGGGAGGCCGTCTCGAACTGGGCCGGCAGCCGGCCCGGCCGACCGACGGCGACATCGCGAAGGCGCTGCGGGTCCGCCAGGACGACACCAGGTTCGTGCTGGACGAGCTGGCCCGCCTGAACGCGGGGAGAAATCCCGACGCCGAGGGCCGCCCGCTGCCACACGGCCTGTGCGGCTCGCTCGACCTGGGCCGGACCGGCATGTTCGGGCACTCGCTCGGCGGGGACACGGCGGCGGAGGCCATGGCGGCGGATCACCGCATCATGGCGGGCGCCGACCTGGACGGCAGTATCAACGGGTCTGTCGCCACCACGGGCCTCGACCGGCCCTTCCTGCTGATGAGCAACGCGAGCCACGGACGCGAGAACGACCCGTCCTGGGAGGAGTTCTGGTCGCATCTGCGTGGCTGGCGCCGGAGCCTGCGCCTGCGCGCGTCCGGACACCAGTCCTACACCGACCTGTCCCCGCTGATGCAACAGCTGGACAGAGCGCTTCCGCTTCCGCCCGAGGTGGTCGACGCCATGACCGATGCCATCGGCACGATCACCGCGCACCGCGCTGTCGCTGCCGAGCGGGCTTATCTGGGCGCCTTCTTCGACCTTCACCTGCGGTGCCGGGACAGCCGTCTCCTGTCCGGGCCGTCCCTGCGCTTCCCCGAGATCGAATTCGTGCCCTGACAGGTCCGAGGTGAGGCCGGGGAGGTCGGTCAGGTGGGGCGGTCAGGAACGCTGGTCGCCGGACTGCTCGGCGCGCTGAGCGTTCCGCTCCTTGATACGGACGGCTTCCTTGCGGACCGCAGCCTGGGTGGCACGCTCCTGCTGGAGCCACTCGGGGCTCTCGGTCTTCAGTGCCTCGATCTGCTCCGTGGTGAGCGCCTCGGTGATCCCGCCACGGGCGAGACCCGAGATGGAGATGCCGAGCTTGGACGCGACGACGGGCCGGGGGTGCGGGCCGTTGAGCCGCAGCTCCTTGAGCCACTCGGGCGGATCGGCCTGCAGCGCGTTGAGCTCGCTGCGCGAGACGACACCCTCCTGGAACTCGGCGGGGGTGGCCTCGAGGTGCACACCCAGCTTCTTGGCCGCGGTCGCGGGCTTCATGGTCTGGGTGGTCTGGTGCGACGTCATGGTGTCAAGGGTATCGACTGTGTGCGATACCTCCGACCACGACCGGTAACCTGGCGGAGTGACAGGCTCGGATGTATCCCCTTCGTTCCGGCTCGCGTATGTCCCGGGAGTGACGCCCACCAAGTGGGTGCGGATCTGGAACGAGCGGCTGCCCGGCGTTCCGCTGACCCTCGTCGCGACGCCCGCCGACGAGGCATCCGACGTATTGCGAGACCGTGGGGCGGACGCCGGCCTTGTGCGGCTGCCGGTGGACCGGACCGTGCTCAGCGCGATCCCCCTCTACGTCGAGACGACCGTCGTGGTGATCCCCAAGGACCACGTCGTGGCCGCGGTCGACGAGGTGTCCCTTGAGGATCTGGACGACGAGACCGTGCTGCACCCCCTCGACGACACCCTCGCCTGGGAGCAGCTTCCCGGTGAGCCCGCGTTCGAGCGCCCGGCGACGACGGCGGACGCCGTAGAGCTGGTGGCCGCCGGGATCGGTGTGCTGATGGTCCCGCAGTCGCTCGCCCGCCTGCACCACCGCAAGGACCTCACCTACCGACCTGTTACCGACGCCCCCGAGTCCCAGGTCGCGCTGTCGTGGCCGGAGGACGAGACCACCGACCTGGTGGAGGAGTTCATCGGCATCGTCCGCGGGCGGACGGTCAACAGCTCACGCGGCCGTACGGCGACCCCGCCGCAGGCCAAGGCCGCGCGTACCGACAAGAGCGGGGCGGCGCGACAGAAGCCGGCCGCCGGTAGGAACCCGCGGAGCGGCGGCGCCAAGGGCGGCGCCAAACCCGGGCCGAAGGGCGCTGCAAAGGGCGGCTCCAAGGGCGGCCCCAAGCGCGGGAAGCCGCGCCGCAAGCCGTAGTAGCGACAGGGGCCGCGGCCACCGATATTCCGTTGCCCCGTACGTCTTCCGGGCGTGATGATCCCTGAATGGCTTCGACTCCGAGTCCTTCCGACGGCCGTGCCGGAATCACCGCCGCACTCGTGGAACGTTTGATCGCCGCGCAGTTCCCCCAGTGGAGCGGCCTCCCCGTGACACCGGTGGAGGTCGACGGCTGGGACAACAGGACGTACCGCCTGGGTGACGCGATGACGGCCCGCCTGCCCACCGGCGCCGGCTACGTTCCCGCGGTCGCCAAGGAGAACGAGTGGCTGCCACGGCTCGCGCCGTCACTGCCCGTAGCCGTCCCGCCCGTCCTGGCCAAGGGCGAGCCCGGCGAGGGATACCCCTTCCCGTGGTCCGTACGCGGCTGGCTGGACGGAGAGACGGCGGCCCGCGGCCCCATCGACGACATGGCGCAGTTCGCGGTCTCGGTGGCCGAGTTCGTCCTCGCGCTGCAACGCTGCGACGGCGTCGGGGGACCGTCGGCCGGAAAACACAGCTGGTACCGGGGCGCGTCGCTCACCCATTACGACGACGAGACCCGGCGCTGCCTCGCGGCGCTCGACGGCCATGTCGACACGTCCCGGGCGGCCGCCGTGTGGGAGGCCGCGCTCGCGGCGCGGTGGCAGGGGACGCCGGTGTGGTTCCACGGAGACATCGCCACGGGCAACCTGCTCGTCGCCGACGGCAAACTCACGGCCGTCATCGACTTCGGCACGTCGGGCGTCGGCGACCCCGCCTGCGATCTGGTGATCGCCTGGTGCACGTTCTCCGGAGACAGCCGCGAGGCCTTCCGCCGCACGGTCGCCCAGGACGCCGGCACATGGGCCCGAGCGCGCGGCTGGGCCCTGTGGAAGTCCCTGTTGGTCATGTCCCAGTCGCTCGGTACCGACCCGGAAAGCGCCGCGTCCAATCACCGCGTGATCGACGAAGTCCTGGCCGACCACGCCCGATTCGGCGGTGCAGGCAACTGACGGCCTGCACGAGGACTGCGCGCTCAACTCGCTCAGCAGGCCGGGCAGTTCACCACACGCCCCGATTTGGGGCCACGGCCTGCGGCGGCGTCGCCTTCGGGGAGAGGTTCTGGAGCTTGGACACGTCGACCGAGTCTTCCTTCGACGGAGTCGCGGTCGGCACGGGCCGGTTGTAGTCCGTGAGCGTCATCGTCGTGTTCAGGTCGCCGCTCTTCTGGGTGGCACGCACGAGCCGGTGCGGGTCCTTCGCGGTGATGAACAGGACGACGTCGCTGCCGTCGTTCCTGCCACTCACCGGCACGACGTTCGTGCCGTCCACCTTGATCTGCTTGCCCTTCGTCAGCTTCTCGGGGGGCGCACCGGTGGGGCCACCGTTCACCTGGGCCTGGAACGCGTTCAAGTCGCAAGTGTCGCCCAGGCTCTTGAGCAGGCCGTCGTTCGCATTGCCGTGCACATAGCGCCCTTTGAAGACCTGGGCCGCGAGCTCCCCCGCGCCGCCCTCGACCTGGGACTTCCAGAACGTGGTGTCGGGCTTCATCCACAACTCGTCGCCGCGTTTGACGAGTTCGACAGTGCCGCCATTGGCGCCGCCCGTGCCCATCTTCAGAGATCCGGCGCAGTTGCCGTTCTGGTCCAGGACGAGATCCAGGACCGCGGGGGACCGGGCGTCGGCGGGTCCCGTGGAGTTGCTCCTCAGGAGCATATGGAGGGACTTCGCGTCGAGCAGTTCCTTCTTCGCGTCGTCCGCGAGCTGCTGCGCGCTCAGCTTCGACGCGTCGCCCCCGTCGTCCGCGAACGCCGGAACTCCCGCGAGAGCTGTCACGCACGCGACGGCAGCGCTCACCGGGATCAGTGCGGCCTTGCGATGCCTCGACACACACCACTGCATGGTGTCACCTCGCAGACGGGACGCTCGCTCGTGAACGCAATTAAATTGTACATTTCGGGCTGATGGCCGTCGCGGCGGCAGTGCGCTGCGCCCCATGGACGGGGCGGCGGGATCAGCGGGGTGGACGGGTTGGAGATCATCGCCGTCCTGGACGCCGAGGCGTTCGAGAGCCGGCTCGGGAGCACCGCGCTCGGCAGGAAGGTGCCCCCGGGGCCAGTGGTTCCGGGTGAACGTCGACAAGCTGCTCAACAGTGAACCCGGCCGGCCCAACTTCCCTTTCTGTCCGGTCACTTGATGCGGTCTCCTGTCGCCCGGACGCCCCGTGACGACTCCGCCGGGCGGACCTGGTGGATTCCAGGCCCGCCCGGCGGCGGGTCGCGTCATGCGCGGTGGCGCGTCAGCAGCTCAGGTTGTCGCCCGGTGTGGTGCCCAGGATCTGGACGAACGCCTTGTACCGGTCGATGCGGCTCTGGACCTGGCCGGGGTTGCCGCCGTTGCACTCCAGGCTGCCGTTGATGGAGCGGATCGTCTCGCCGAAGCCGGCGCCGTTCACCATGGCGTTGTGCGGCGTCATGGTGCCGGGGCCGTTCTGCGTGTTCCAGTACCAAAGGCCCGTCTTCCAGGCCACGGCCGCGTCCTGCTCCACCAGGTACGGGTTGTGGAGGAGGTCGATGCCGAGCGCGTCGCCCGCGGCCTTGTAGTTGAAGTTCCAGCTGAGCTGGATCGGGCCGCGGCCGTAGTACGCGGCGGTGCCCGCCGGGCAGCCGTAGGGCTGGCTGGTGTCGCAGTAGTGCGGGTAGTTGGCGGTGTTCTGCTCGACGATGTACACCAGACCGCCGGTCTCATGGTTGACGTTGGCCAGGAACGCCGCGGCCTCCTGGCGCTTGACCGTGTCGCTGCCGGTGTTCGCGAAGCCGGGGTAGGCGCTGAGCGCGGCGGTCAGTCCGCTGTACGTGTAGAACGGATTCCTGTTCGGGAACATCTGGTTGAACTGGGCCTCGCTGACGACGAAGCCGGACGGATCGGGGTCGCCGGGGTTCGTCCCGCCACCGCCGCAGGCGCCCTGGTCCGCCCAGACGTCGGAGGTGCCGGGGGTCTCGTTCTGGGTCCACCACTTGGCGTTCCAGTTGTGCCCGTTGTACGAGGCCGATCCGCCGCCGGTGTAGACGGACGAGGAGTTCCAGGGTGCGGCGCACTCGGCCGCCGATGCCGTGGTGGCAGGGCCGATGACGACCACGGCACTGACCGCGGCCAGGGTGGCGACAAGACTCGTGACGCGTTTGATCATGCCAACGCTCCTTCGGCGCGGCGCGAGTTGGGGATCCCGGCGCCGCCATGGGGGGTGTCGGTCACTCAAGCGAACCTGGTCTGAACCTGTCAAGGTCTAGACCAAAAGCGACCGCCGTGGTGGCAGGGATTCGGCCTGGGCTTCGGCCGAGGAGCAGCCCGCACCGAAGGAACGGGATGTTCGCGATACAGGCAAGCCCCTGGACCGCTCGACGAACAGTCCAGGGGCTTCTGAACTGCGGGAACGCGGGCGCGCCGGGGTGGTCCACGTCACCTTGGCGCGAAGACGCGCATGGGATGCGTCAAGGCCGCGCACCCCGCCGTATGGGAGGCGTCAAGGGCGGGCGATCCCGGTCCTGAACGGGGGTTTCCTCGCATGCCTCATCCCGACGACGATCGGCGCACTGCTCTCCGCGATCGGCACCGCGGGCATGGACCGCCTGGACCGCCTCGTCCAGCACAACGTCCTCGCCATGTCCGGCAGGACGGTCGAGGCCGCCGGTGACGTATCGACCCTGCTGCTCGACAAGACGGGGAGGATCACGCTCGGCAACCGGCAGGCCGCCGAGTTCGCGCCCGTCAAGGGCGTCACCGCGGCCGAACTCGTCGACGCCGCCCAGCTGTCCTCGCTGTCCGACAAGACCCCCGAGGGCCGCTCCATCGTGGTCCTCGCGAAGGAGAAGTGCGGGCTGCGCGAACGCCACCAGGGCGAGCCGGCCGGCGCCGAATGGATCGCCTTCACCGCCCAGACCGTCACGTCCTCCGGCTCCGGCCTCGACCCGGACGTCTCCCCCCCCAGTACGCGAAGATCCAGATCCACCGCGTCGCGGAGCGGAACCACCTTCCGGTGAACCAGGTGCAGCAGCTCGTGGAGGCCCACACCGACGGGCGGGTCGCCGGCTTCGTGGGCGAGCCCCGCGTGAACGTCCTCGAACTCAACATCGCGCTCAAGGACTTGGCCGCGAAGAGCTGATCGAGAACGGAACAAGGCTGATCGGGAACGGAACAAGACGGAAGCCGGCGGCTCGGGAGACTTTCCCCGTGCCGCCGGCTTCCGTTATGCGCTAGAGCGAGCCCTGCCCGCCGCTGTTGAGCGCCGGCGTCTGCTGCGTCGGCATGGCGCGCGGCAGCGGCGCCGGCATCACCCGTTCCAGATCCCGCAGGGTCTGTTCGGCTACGGCACGGACCTGGGCGGGGATGTCGCCTCGTTCCTGGATGAGCCGACTGTAGATCGGAGCTTCGTGCTGTGCGGCCCACACGTCGAGACTTCCCTCTTTCCTTGGCTGGCGACGCCCCCGGCACCGGAGGAATCAGCCAACGAGTCTACCGGTGACCTTTCCTGCGTAGGCAAAGTGTCCATATCGGGGGACGAGCGACCCTGAGGAGGGTATGGATCGTCGGAACGCTTCCGGGCGCTCCGACTTCGATGTGGCCCGGGAGAAGAATCACGACGTGGAGGTTGAGAGTGCGCTACCGCGAGCTGGGCCGCAGCGGAATGTCGGTGTCCGAGATCGGCTACGGCGCCTGGGGCATCGGCGCGTCCGGGTGGGTGGGCGCCACCGAGGACGAGTCCGTACGCGCCCTGCACCGTGCCGTCGACCTCGGGGTGAACTTCATCGACACCGCCCGTGGCTACGGCGAGAGCGAGCGGATCGTGGGCCGGGTCGTGCGCGAGCGGACCGGCGACGAGGTACTGGTGGCGACCAAGGTCCCGCCGATGAACAGGATCTGGCCCGCGCCCGACGGCATCGACCCCGTCGAGGCGTTCCCCGGCGCCCACATACGCGAGAGCGTCGAGACCAGCCTGCGGGTCAGCGGCCTCGACCACTTCGACGTGGTGCAGTTCCACGTCTGGAGCGATGAGTGGGTGGGCCGGGGCGACTGGCTGCAGACGGTCGAGGAGCTGAAGAAGGAGGGGAAGATCCGCCTGTTCGGCGTCTCGATCAACGATCACCAGCCGGACAACGCCCTCGCCCTCGTGCGCAGCGGCGCCGTCGACACCGTGCAGGTCATCTACAACATCTTCGACCAGGCACCCGCCGACGCGCTGCTGCCCGCCTGCGAAGAACACGGCGTCGGGGTCATCGTCCGCGTGGCGCTGGACGAGGGAGGGCTCACGGGGCGGATCACTGCCGGTGCCACGTTCCCCGAGGGCGACTTCCGGGCGCGCTACTTCCGTGACGACCGGCCGGCGCAGGTCGAGCGGAAGGTCGCCGCTATCGTCGCCGACCTGGGCATCGCGCCCGACGAGATCGCCGAGAACGCGCTGCGCTTCGTGCTGAGTTCGCCCGCAGTCTCCACCGTCATCCCCGGCATGCGCACCGTACGCAACGTCGAGCGCAACACTGCCCTGAGCGACGGACGGCCGCTGACCGCGGACCAACTCGCCGTCCTGGCCGGGCACCGCTGGCAGCGTAACTTCTACGGATGATCTCCACAGAGAGGCTTCACGAGGTGCACCCCGCGAACGACGCCGTTCCGGACAGCGTCTCCAACGGGATGGTGAGCATCTCCGGTGGCACCGTCGACCTACGGGACGACCGGCGCGGCACGCGCTGGACGGCGGACATCGCCCCGTTCCTGCTCGGCCGCCATCCCGTGACGGCGGGTCTCCTCCGCTCCGCCACCGGCGCGGCCCCGGCTCCCGCCACGAGCGATGCTTCGCCGGTGACGAACGTCAGCTGGCTGGACACGATCGACATCTGCAATGTCATCTCCGCGCGCTCCGGGCTGACACCTGCCTACACCCGCGACGCCGGCAGCGGTGAGGTGACCTGTGACTGGAACGCCGACGGCTACCGGCTGCCGACGGAGGCCGAGTGGCAGTACGCCTGCAAGGCGGGCACGGAGGGCTACCGGTACGGGGCGATCGACGACATCGCCTGGTACGCGGAAAACTCCGGCGGCGGAGTCCGCGATGTCGGCTGCAAGGCCCCCAACGCGTGGGGGCTGCACGACATGCTGGGCAACGTCTGGGAGTGGTGCTGGGACCTGTACGACGAGGAGGTCTACGGCTCTTACCGCATTTTCCGCGGCGGTGGCTGGGCCGAGTCGGAGCGTGGCTGCGGGGCCTCGGTGCGGCGCCGCAGCCACCCGACGTTCGCGATCGACGACCTCGGGTTCCGGCTGGCCCGCACCGTGTGACAGCAGGGGAGGAGCCCCCGCGCAACATGCGCGGGGGCTCCTTTCAGGCTCTGGTCAGGAGCCGTCGCGGTGCAGGGAGTCCTGGACTCCGCGGGCGCGGTCGTGGGCGTCGCCCATTGTCTTCTTGGCCTGGCCCTTCGCCTGCTCGGCGCGGCCCGCAGCCTCCTTGCGGCGATCACCGGTCGCCTTGCCGGTCATCTCCTTGGCCTTGCCCTTGACCTTGTCCATGCCGCCCTTGTCAGCCATTACGACTCCTTTGTCTTGTACGGCTCTTGCTCGACCAACGTAGAACGGCGGCGCCGAAGCCGCGCGGCGGACGACTACGCTCCGTGAGAGTCGGCGCTCCTGGGCAGCTCAGGCCGGGGCGGGGTCCGGTCCGCATGACGCAGAATCGCTCGGACTGTCACGCGGGGCGTCCGGGTCGATGCGGGCGGCCGGGGCGTCAGAGACGTCCTCAACCCGGTCCAACGGCACCTGCCTGCCCCTTCGTCCATGGCCGGCGTGTCCCAGCGCGACACCTCCGCGATGGCCTCGCCGAACCGCTCTCCGCCTGGCACCGTCCCGGAGCCGCTCGTGCTCTACGGACACGGCATGCCGCTCGTGCTCTACGGACACGGCATGGGCACCCAGTCGGCGCTCGATCTGTCCCGTGGACTGATGACGGACGAGTCGTTGTCCGGCTCATCACGGAACTGGCCGTGCTTCGGAGGGAGTTGGAGCCCTCGCGCGAGGCCGCCACGTGAACCGCGATGTCGGCGATGTCCCGCGCCGTCCGTTCCGGAGGCAGCGCGGGCGCGACGATGTGGCTGATGGCCATGCGGACGACGGCGTCGACCATGAGACGCCGACGCTCGTCGGGGATCGTCGGCCAGGCCTCCCCTGCGTAGTCGGCGATCAGGGTGCAGGTACTGCCGAAAATCTGCTCCGAGCGCGTCGTGATGTGGGCGACAAGGACGCGGTCCTCGCCCACGTTGCTGGTGAGGACGGACGTCACCGGGTTGTCCGCCGCGAGGCTCAGCGCGAAGCCGACCCCCGCGGCGGTGCCCCGTCCCAGGTCGTCCGGGTGCTTGCGCAGCTCGGCCGCGATGCCGAGAAGGAACCGGCCGCCTCCCTCGACACGAGTGACTGGCCCACCGCGTCCAACGACCCGAAATGCTCGTGCACGACCGCCCGGGTCACACCCGCGGCAGTGACGATGTGTGCGTCATCCGGAGCTTCGCCCAGCCGGTCTCCGCCACCAACGCATGGGCGGCGTCGAGCAGTTGATCCCGGATCGACGAGGGGGACGTATCGGGAACGCGGTTCATGCAGTCCTCTGGGTCGAATGAGCACCACTTACTGGCGTCCGGCCCAGGGACTGCCCGCCCTCGCCCCCCGGTCAGCCGCCCACGTAGGCCGCGAGGTGCTCGCCGGTGAGGGTGGAGCGGTCCGCGACGAGTTCGGCGGGGGTGCCCTCGAAGACGATCCGTCCGCCGTCGTGACCGGCGCCGGGGCCAAGGTCGATGATCCAGTCGGCGTGGGCCATGACCGCCTGGTGGTGCTCGATCACGATGACGGACTTGCCGGAGTCGACGAGCCGGTCGAGCAGCCCGAGCAACTGCTCGACGTCCGCGAGGTGAAGGCCGGTCGTCGGCTCGTCGAGGACGTAGACCCCGCCCTTCTCGGCCATGTGCGTCGCCAGCTTGAGCCGCTGGCGCTCACCGCCGGACAGCGTGGTGAGCGGCTGCCCGAGGGTGAGGTAGCCGAGCCCGACGTCGGCCATCCGCTGAAGGATCTTCTGCGCGGCCGGTGTGCGCGCCTCGCCCGCGCCGAAGAACTGCTCGGCCTCGGCCACCGGCATCGCAAGCACCTCGCTGATGTCGCGCCCGCCGAAGTGGTAGTCGAGGACCGAGGCCTGGAACCGCTTGCCCTCGCAGTCGTCGCAGGTGGAGGCGACACCGGCCATCATCGCCAGGTCGGTGTAGATGACGCCCGCGCCGTTGCAGGTGGGGCAGGCGCCCTCGGAGTTCGCGCTGAACAGCGCCGGCTTCACACCGTTGGCCTTGGCGAACGCCTTGCGGATCGGGTCGAGCAGTCCGGTGTACGTCGCCGGGTTGCTGCGCCGCGAGCCGCGGATCGCGGCCTGGTCGACCGTGACCACCCCGTCCTGCCCGGCCACCGAGCCGTGGATCAGGGAGCTCTTGCCCGAACCCGCGACGCCGGTGACGACGGTCAGTACGCCGAGCGGGATGTCGACGTCGACGTCCTGGAGATTGTTGGTGCCCGCGCCGCGCACCCCCAGCTTCCCCGTGGGCGTCCGTACGGTCGGCTTCAGGGAGGCGCGGTCGTCCAGGTGCTGCCCGGTGAGGGTGTCGCTGGCGCGCAGCCCCTCGACCGTGCCCTCGAACACCACCTCGCCGCCCTCGGTGCCCGCGCGCGGGCCGAGGTCGACGACGTGGTCGGCGATCGCGATCGCCTCCGGCTTGTGCTCGACGACGAGCACCGTGTTGCCCTTGTCCCGCAGGCGCAGCAGCAGGTCGTTCATCCGCTGGATGTCGTGCGGGTGCAGCCCGATCGTCGGCTCGTCGAAGACGTACGTGACATCGGTCAGGGACGACCCGAGGTGGCGGATCATCTTGACGCGCTGCGCCTCACCGCCGGAGAGCGTGCCCGCCGGGCGGTCGAGGCCGAGGTAGCCGAGCCCGATCTCCACGAACGAGTCGAGGGTGTCCCCGAGCGCCTTCAGCAGCGGCGCCACCGACGGCTCCTTCAGGGCCCGCACCCACTCGGCGAGGTCGCTGATCTGCATCGAGCAGGCGTCGGCGATGCTGATCTTCTTGATCTTCGACGACCGGGCCGCCTCGCTGAGCCGCGTGCCGCCGCAGTCCGGGCAGGACGTGAACGTCATCGCCCGCTCCACGAAGGCGCGGATGTGCGGCTGCAGCGAGTCGATGTCCTTCGACAGCATCGACTTCTGGATCTTCGGGATCAGACCCTCGTACGTCAGGTTGATGCCGTCGACCTTGATCTTGGTCGGTTCCCGGTGGAGCAGATCGTGCAGTTCCTTCTTGGTGAACTTACGGATCGGCTTGTCCGGGTCGAAGAAGCCGCAGCCGCGGTAGATACGGCCGTACCAGCCCTCGACGCTGTAGCCGGGGACGGTGAGCGCACCCTCGTTGAGCGACTTGCTGTCGTCGAACAGCGCCGTCAGGTCGAAGTCGGTGACCGAACCCCGGCCCTCGCAGCGCGGACACATGCCGCCGACGATGCTGAAGCTGCGCCGCTCCTTCACCGTCTCGCCGCCGCGCTCGATGGCGACCGCACCCGCGCCGCTGATCGACGCGACATTGAAGGAGAACGCCTTCGCCGAGCCGATGTGCGGCTTCCCGAGCCGGCTGAAGAGAATGCGCAGCATCGCGTTGGCGTCGGTGGCCGTGCCGACCGTGGAGCGGGCGTCGCCGCCCATCCGCTCCTGGCCGACGATGATCGCGGTCGTCAGACCGTCGAGTACGTCGACCTCGGGCCTGGCCAGTGTCGGCATGAAGCCCTGCACGAACGTGCTGTACGTCTCGTTGATCATCCGCTGCGACTCGGCGGCGATCGTGCCGAAGACCAGCGAACTCTTGCCCGAGCCGGAGACACCGGTGAACACCGTCAGCCGGCGCTTCGGGAGCTCGACGCTGACGTCCTTGAGGTTGTTCACGCGCGCACCGTGCACGCGGATCAGATCGTGGCTGTCGGCAGCGTGCAGCGCAGCTGACTGCGCCTGCGTCCCCTTGGCCATGCTCATCGTGTCTCCATCTGTTGCGCGGGACCGCCCTCGCGGACCCCGTCGGCGTCGCCGCTCGATCTAACCAGCTTCGAGCCGTCCGCCTGGTCTTCTTCTGTTCCTGAGCTCCTGAGCTCCTGGCTTATGAGCTTCTGCCCGGCGCCCGGCAGGCCGGGCCGCCCGTCAACGGTCCTGGAGCAGCCCGAGGACGTTCCCGTCGGGGTCGGTGAACGTGGCCACGAGGCGGCCGCCGCCGACGTCGTGTGCCGCCTCCTTCACCACGGCACCCGCGGCCGTGACCTCGGCCAGCTTGGCCGCGATATCCGGTACGTGCCAGTACGTCACCGGCGAGGTCATGCCCCCGCCGCCCGGCACGAGCCCGATGTGCTGGCCCTCGACGTCGAAGCCGACGTAGTAGGGCGCGTCGGCCGTCGGCTCCGCGCCGAGTAGGGCGACGTACACGGCCTTGGCCTTCTCCAGGTCGGAGACAGGGTGCAGCACGGTCTTGATTCCCTGGGTGGAAGAGCTGGTCATGATCACTCCTGAAGGTGGTGGGTGTGGCGGCCGTCGTCTGGTTCCAGGACGGCGGGAGAGCTGCCGTGAGGGGCGCTGTCCACGGAGTTCAGGCTAGGCGCGGCTCATGAGCGGCGCTTCTCCAAAACTGCTCACTTTCGGCGGCCCTCCGTCCCTCCGTGGAGTCGGGCACGGGTTCGAGCGTTCCGCGCGACGAGTGGACCGTCGTCCGGTGACGACACCATGGGGCCGCTCAGGCGTTGGGGTTGCCGTGGAGCGGGTGCAGTGACGGTTCTGCACAGGGTGGCCGCGGGCTACGGACGGCGGTGACTGCCGACGGACGAGGGGCAGGAATGTGCGGAGCATGGCGGACGTGTGGACACGCAAGGGCGGCGACAGCGCGCCGTCGGCGGAGGGCCGCGGCCACGTGCCCGGTCCTCTGGTGGGCCGGGAGGTGGAGTCGCAGGCCCTGCGTACCCTCCTGGAGAACCATCGGCTGGTGACGGTGGCCGGCGAGGTCGGCGTGGGCAAGAGCCGACTCGCGGCGGAGGCGGTCGCCGGCTTCGGTGCGCGGGGGTCGGTGGAGCGTGTCCTCGGCGTGGGCAAGGGCCGGCTCGCCTCGGACGCCGTCGCCGGCGTCGGCGCGCAGGGGGCCGGGCCGCGCGTCATGGTCGTCCGCTGGCCGGGGGGCGGGCAGGATGCCGGGTCCGGTGGTGCCGGGCCGGAGGCGCCCGCCTCGCTGACGGCGGCCGTCCTGGAGGCGGCGGGTGGGATCCACGGGCGGCGCCGCGCGGCCGGTGCCGGTGCCGGTGCCTGTGCCGGAGCCCTCGCCGAGCGGCTGCGCGCCGCTGACGTGCTGCTCCTCCTCGACGACGTCGATCCGGTCCATGCCGAGTGCGTGGGCATGGTGCAGACACTGCTGGAGTTCGTACCGTCGCTGCGTGTGCTCGTGACCGCGCGCCGGCCCCTCGGGCTGGGCGGCGAAGCCGTGCTGCGTCTCGCGCCGCTCAGCGCCGAGCCCGCCGACGACGACCGGGCCGCGCCTGCCGTGGAGCTGTTCCTGGAGCGGTTCCTGGCGCGGGCGGGCGCCGCCTTCGACTCCGGCGATGCGGAGCTGAATTCGGTGGCAGACATCTGCCGATACGTGGGCGGCCTTCCGCTCGCGGTCGAATTGGCTGCGGAGCAGGCCGCCAGGAGCAGTGTGGGGGAGGTCGCGGCCCGGCTCGAGGAACACCAGTGCTGGCTGAGCGCACCGGACATGGCCGCGCCTCGGCACCGGTCGCTGCGGGACGCCGTCGCCGCGGCCTACGTGCTGTGCGACCGCGATGAGCGGATCGTGTGGGCCCGCGCCAGCATTCTGGCCGGAGACTTCGACGAGTCGACGGCTGCGTTCGTCTGCGCCGGCGGCGGCCTGGCCCCGGCCCGGGTGCCCGCATGTCTGACCCGTCTCGCCGCGATCGGCGTCCTGACTCCGGTCCGCGACCCCGGCGGCATCCGCGAACCGCGGTACCGGATGGCCCCCGCCGCCCACGACTTCGGCGGCGAACGGCTGCGTGAGGCAAGGGAGTTCGAGGTCGCCGCCGAGCGCCGCGCGATCCACTTCCACCGGGTGGCCGCCCTCGCGGAGAGCCTGTGGAGCCTCGGCAGCCAGCCACAGGCCGTACGGCTCGTCCTTGACGAGGCCGAAGGGCTCAGGGCGATGCTGGAGTACGCGCCCCGGCAGCCCGAACTCGCGGCGGCGGCCCTGGAGTCCGTACTGAACCTGTGGTTCTGGTGGGCGGTCTACGACGCAGCCGACGAGGGGCGCCGCCATCTGCTGCGACTGCTCCCGATGTGCCGCTCGGACACCCTCCTGATCGCGCGCGGCCTGTGCCTCGCGGCCTGGCTCACGGCGTACGACGACCCTTGCGGAGCGAACGAGCTGCTCCAGCACGCGTGGCCCGCCGCCGTCCTGGCGGGGGACGACGCGACGATCGGCCGGATCGCGCACGTACAGGGCATGCTGGCGCTCCACGGGGGCGACCGCGAACGGGCCGCCGAGCAGTTCCAGGAGGCGGCAGGCACGATCCCGTCGCACGCTCCCGGCGGACTGCCGCCCGCAGTGAGCCTGGCCGCTCTCGCTGTGACGCAGGCGGAGCGGTCGCCACGGGCGGCGCGCCGGAGCGCCCGCCGCGCCCTCAGCCAGCCCGGCATCAGCGGCGACGCCTGGGCGTGCCTCGTCGCCCGCCACGCCCAGGCGTTCGTCGACCACAGCGACGGCCGCTCCGGCAGGGCCCGGCAGCGGGCACACCGCGCGCTCGCCGCCCTGGACGGCCGGCTGCCGGCTCCGCACGGCTGCGCCGCGCTGCGGGATCTGATCACTGACATCGACCGGGGGAGCCGCAGCGGCCTGCCGACGGTGCCTGTGCCACGGGGGCGTACGGCAGTGGCGCTTCCTGCACAGGTCGGGAGCGGCATCCTGGGCTGAGTCGGCGGCGGGACCGCGTCAGGCCGTCGGCGCACCGGGGACGCGGCGGCTGCCGCCGTTGCGCTCCTGCCACAGCCGGTACACGTCGACGGCGTTGTCCCGCGGCTCGTGGCGCATGGGCAGGCGCCGCTCGGTGTAGTCCTTGGCGAACTCGCCGTAGAAGGTGTCGAGTTCGAAGTACTTGCGGTCGTCGACGTAGTGCGGCTCGTAGGCGTCGCGGGTGGTGAGGAAGACGACCTCGTCGGGGGAGCAGTAGTACAGCGAACCCAGGCACATCGGGCAGGGGTGGGCGAGTACGTAGATGGTGGCGCCGACCAGGTGCTCGGTGCCGAGCTTGCGGCAGGCGTCGCGGATGGCGAGGATCTCCGCGTGCGCGGTGGGGTCGGAGGTCTGGGCCACCCTGTTGGGGCTCTCGGCGAGGATCTCGCCGTCCCTGACAATGACGGTGGCGAAGGGGCGTCCGCCCTCTTCGACGTTCTGGCGGGCGAGGTCGATGGTGCGCTGGGCGAAGTCCATGGAGGTCCTCCGGGGGATTGCGTGACCGGCTGCGGTATTGGTGCTGACGAAGACTCAGAAAGGCTTCGTGGGCAGGTACTTGCCGTCGAGGGTGATTACGGCGCGCTCGCCGCCCTCGGGGTCGGCGACCTTCTTCACGTCGAGCTTGAAGTTGATCGCGCTGATGATGCCGTCGCCGAACTGCTCGTGGACGAGCGCCTTGAGGGTGGTGCCGTAGACCTGGAGCATCTCGTGGAAGCGGTAGATGGTCGGGTCGGTCGGAATGCCGCCGGGGATCGAGCCGCGCGTCGGGATGGTCTGCAGCAGCAGGGCCGCGTCCTCGTCCAGGCCGAGGAGTTCCGCGACGGCCTCGGCGGACGTCTTCGGCAGGGCGTGCTGGCCGAGCACGGCGGCGGTGACGAAGGCCGGCGACAGCCCGGCGGCGTCGGCGATCCGCTGCCAGGTCAGGTCCTTACGGGTCTTGGCGGCGACGGCAGCGACGGCGAGGGTCTCGCGGGCGGTGGGGTCGAACTGGGCGTGCGGCATGGGGGCATTCCTCTTTCGGGGTGCGGGGTGCGGGGTGCGGGGTGCGAGGTCCGGGATTCCGGGTTCGGGTTCTGTGTTCTTCGGTTCTGGTCGGTGCGGTCAGGCCGCGATCGCGGTGGCGTCGACCGGTTCGACGGCTCCGGTGGCGATGTCGAACACCCAGCCGTGCAGCGTGAGCGTTCCGTCGGCCAGAGCGCGGGCCACGGAGGGGTGGGTGGCCAGGTTCTGCAGTTGTGCGGACACGTTGGCCCGCACCAGGGCGGCGACCCTGCCGGGACCCGACGCGGCTTGGACGGCGGCGGCCCGGGCCCGCGCGGCGTCCGCGTGCCGCAGCCACCTGGAGACGACCGGCGCCGCGCTCAGGTCGTGCCCCTCGGCCAGGGCGGTCATTGCCCCACAGGCGGAGTGGCCGCAGACGACGATGTCGCTCACGTGGAGCACGGCGACGGCGTACTCGATGCTCGCGGCGACGCCGTCGGGGTTCGACGCGTAGGCCGGGACCAGGTTGCCCGCGGTGCGGACGACGAACAGCTCGCCGGGTTCGCTCTGCGTGATCAGCTCGGGGACCACGCGGGCGTCCGAGCAGCCGATGAAGAGCGTCGTCGGGTGATGGGCCGTGGCCAGGTGGGCGAAGAGCCCTGCCTTCGCGGGAAAGACGTCGCGGCGGAAGCGTGCGAGGCCGTCCGAGAGATCGTGCATGGGTCACTCCCTTCGGTGACTGCCGGCCCGTCGGGCTGACGAAATCCACCATGCATGACCAGCTGCTATAGCGTCCAAGACGCGCTGGCCATGACTCCTATCGATGACATCTATTTCTCCGCCTATAGTCGGGGTATGGGTCCCGAACTTCGTCATCTCCGCTATCTGATCGCGGTGGCCGAGCACGGCAACTTCACCCGTGCCGCTGAGGAGCTGCGCATCTCCCAGCCGACCCTGTCCCAGCAGATCAAACAGATGGAGCGGGTCGTCGGCGCCCAGCTGCTGGACCGCAGCGGCCGCACGGTGCGCCCCACCGACGCCGGCGAGGCCTACGTGTTCTACGCGAAGCGTGTACTGCGGGACCTCGCGGCCGCCGACCGCGCCGTTGTCGACGTCGCGGACCTCTCGCGGGGCCACCTCCGTCTCGCCATGACGCCCACGTTCACCGTCTACCTCATCGGCCCGCTCGTGGACACGCTCCGCAGCCGTCATCCCGGAATCACCGTCGACGTACGGGAGATGACGCAGGATCACATCGAGGCGAGCCTGCTCGCCGACGAACTCGACCTCGGGATCGCCTTCGAGGGGGCACATCAGGCGGGTATCGCCGCCACAGCGCTGTTCACCGAACACCTGAGCCTCGTCGTGAGTGCCGACGACGATGAGCTCCGGGGCGGCCGTCCGCTGCCCGTACGCGAACTCGCTGACCGTCAACTAGCCCTGCTCAGCGGTGATTTCGCGACCCGGGGTCACATCGACGACTATCTTGCGGCGTATCGCGTCGACCCGACGGTCGCCGTCGAGGCCAACAGCATCCTGGCACTTACCGAGATCGTGCGCCGCTCACGCCTGCTCGCCACGGTGCTCCCCGACGCCATCGCCGAGGACCACCCGCACCTTCGGCCCGTCCCTCTCGACCCGCCCCTGCCCACCCGCACCGCCGTGCTCCTGCGCAGGGGGAGCGCCTACGAGAGCGCGGCCGCGCGCGCGTTCGCCCGTCTCGCGCGCGACCTGGTCAAGGACCGCGGCTACCGGCAGGCCTGACCGCGCTGAGGCGCCGGCGGAGGCGCGTGCGGGCTGCCGCCCCGCTACTTACCCGGGGGTAGGCCAACGCACCTCCCTTGTTATACGGTCCGTCTAACAAGCGGGCGGGTGGCCTCTGCAGAGCCCCCGTCCACCTGTGCTGACCTGGTGTCTTCGCGGAGCCGGCAGGCGGCGCCCCGCCGACGGGCCACGGCAGCGCGACGGAGTGGCGGTCCGTGGCCCCGTGCGTGCGCGCCCGCACGGTGGCATCCGTGATCAGCCCCGCGTACCCCCGGGTGTACACACGGACGGCGACGGACACGGCAGCGCACCGACAGGGAGCGCACCGACGGACAACACACACCGACGGACAACGCACACGTCTGATCCAAGGAGCCGCAGCATGGCAAGCAGCACTGTTCGGCCGGAATCGCATGAACTCCACGACGAGCGCGGCGTCTCGCAACGACTGCTGGAATCGGCGGCCGTGCTGGCGTACGACCCGGCGACCGAAGTGGACTGGGAGACGCCGCTGGACAAGGACTTCCACGGCGCGAGCCCGGAGTGGAGCACCCTCTACGGCACCGCCTACTGGGCGGAGCTGACCGAGGAACAGCGCAAGGAACTGACCCGGCAGGAAGCCGCTTCGGTGGCGAGCACCGGCATCTGGTTCGAGATGATCCTTCAGCAGATGGTGCTGCGGGACATGTACGCCAAGGACCCGACGAAGGCCGACTTCCAGTGGGCCCTCACCGAGGTCGCCGAGGAGTGCCGCCACTCGATCATGTTCGCCCGCGGCGCGCAGAAGCTGGGGGCGCCTGCCTACCGGCCGCACCGGTTCGTCATCGAACTCGGCCGCGTGTTCAAGACGCTCGCCTTCGGGGAGACGGCGTACGTCGCGATCCTGGTCGCCGAGGAAGTCCTCGACGTCATGCAGCGCGACTGGATGCGCGACGAGCGGGTCGTGCCGTTCGTCCGCACGATCAACAACATCCATGTCGTCGAGGAGTCTCGGCACATGAAGTTCGCCCGCGACCAGACGCGCAAGCGCCTCGCCGGTGCGGGCCGGCTGCGCCGCCACATCAACGCCTTCCTGGTCGCGACCGCGTCCTACTTCATCGTGACGAGCATGGTCCGCCGGCAGGTCTACGAGAGCGCAGGGCTCGACGTGAAGCGCGCCGTGGCCGAGGCCGGGGCCAACGAGCACCACAAGTCCATGATGCGTGCGAGCTGCTCGGGCCTCATGGAGTTCCTGGCCTCCGCACGGCTGCTCACCAGGCCGGCGCTGGCGTTCTACAAGCGTGCCAACCTCATCTGAACCGACGTGAGTTGACGACATGACGTACGCCATCACCCAGACCTGCTGCAGTGACGCGACCTGTGTCGCCGTGTGCCCGGTCAACTGCATTCACCCCACCCCCGAGGAGCGGGCGTTCGGCAGCACCGAGATGCTGCACATCGACCCGGTGTCCTGCATCGACTGCGGCGCGTGCGCCGACGCCTGCCCGGTCGACGCGATCTTCCCGGTGGACCGTCTCGCCCCGGAGCAGAAGGAGTACGCCGCGATCAACGCCGCGTACTTCGAACACAGGGACAGGCATACGGATTCGGGCACGGACGCGGTCGAGGACGGCCCCACCTTCCATGCCTGGGGCAGCCCTTCGTTCCCGCGCGTCCTGCCGTCCGACCTCGCGCCGCTCAGGATCGCCGTCGTCGGCACCGGACCGGCCGGGATGTACGCGGTGCAGGACCTGCTGCTGCACACCAACGCCGAGGTGACCCTCATCGACCGGCTGCCGGTGGCCGGCGGCCTCGTGCGATACGGCGTGGCGCCGGACCACCCGGCCACCAAGAAGGTCGGCGAGACCTTTGCCAGGTTCCACACCCATCACCGGGTACGGATGCACCTGGGCCTCGAAGTGGGTGACGACGTCACCGCCCAGGAGCTGGCCGAGCACCACGACGCGGTCGTCTACGCCGTCGGGGCCGCAGCCGACCGCCGTCTGTCCGTACCCGGCGAGGACCTCACCGGCAGCATCTCGGCCCGCACCTTCGTCGCCTGGTACAACGCCCATCCGGACGTGGCGCACGAAGCGATCGACCTCTCCGCCGAACGCGTCGTGGTCGTCGGCAACGGCAACGTCGCCCTCGACGTCGCCCGCATCCTCCTCGCCGACCCGGACACCCTCGCCCGCACCGACATCGCCGACCACGCGCTGAAGGCGCTGCGCGCAAGCTCCGTACGCGAAGTGGTCCTGCTCGGGCGCCGTGGCCCCGAGGATGCGGCGTACACCACGCCGGAGCTGCTGGCGCTCAAGCACGTGCCGGGCCTGCAACTGCTCGTCGACGACCATGATCCCCGTATCGCCGCGGCCATCGACGAGGCCGGTCCGAAGGACAGGGCCGCCGTCCTGAAGGGCGTTCCCCGCGGCGGCTTCGACGGGGACGTGGCACCGCCGCCCGGGCGGCGCATCGTCCTCCGCTTCCACAGCTCGCCCGTCGAGCTGCTCGGATCGGAACAGATCGAAGCCGTGCGCACCGACGGGGTGTCGGGGGAGCGGGTGATCGCGGCCGGGATGGTGCTGCGCGCGATCGGCTACCGCGGAGGCCCGCTCTCCGGCCTCCCCTTCGACGAGGCCACCGGCACCGTTCCGCACGAGGGCGGACGCGTCACCGGCATGCCCGGAACGTACGTCGTGGGCTGGATCAAGCGCGGCCCCAGCGGCGGAATCGGGGCCAACCGCACCTGCGCCGCCGAGACGGTCGCCACGCTGCTGGCCGACGCCGTCTCCGGCGCGCTGCCGACGCCACCGCACGCGCCCAAGGCCTTCCACCGGCTGGTCAGGCGCCGCAACCGGCGCGTCCTCGACGCGAAGGGCCTCGCGGCGATCGAACGGGCCGAGGCCGCGCGGGGCCGCGAGGCCGGCCGGCCACGGGTCAAACTGGCCACGGTCGACGAGCTGGTGGCGAGCGCGAGGCGTCGGCGCGTGCTCCGGTGAGGTGAACCGGGCGGCCCGGAGCGGCAGTTGGCGGCGCCGGGCCGGGATCTATCCGGAGGTGGGTGTGGGGCCGCCCGCGGCGGGACGGCGCGAGCGCATCATGGCGACGTAGACGGCCGCGGAGACCAGGATCCCGACCGGAAGGGAGAGGTCCGTGCCGCCCGCCGCCCGGGCGATCGGCCCGGTGTACATCGGCGTGTTGACGCACTGGGACGCGACGGCGGTGGCGACCACCAGGGCGGTCACGCCGGCCCAGTTGACACCGCCCGAGTACCAGAACGCGCTGCCTCGGGACTCGTCGGTCAGTTCCCTCCCGTCGTAGCGGTTGCGGCGCCACAGGATGTCGGTGGCGTAGATCGCGATGCTCGGGCCCATCAGCGCCACCATGAGTTCGAGCACGTTGTTCACGGTGTCGAGGAAGTTGGAGACGAGCAGCGCGTACAGCGTCAGCGCCACGCCGAGGGCCCCGTCGAGGGCGACGCTGCGGGACCTGCGGATCCGGACGCCTATCGACTGCAGGGCGAGGCCGGAACTGTAGGCGGTCATGGCGTTGTTGCAGATCGCGCCGAGGATGACGGCCAGCAGGAAGGCCGGCTTGAACCAGCTCGGCAGGATGCCCTCGAGAGCGGTCTGCGGGTCGGACATGTCGAGCGCGGTGCCTGCCAGGGCGCCGAGTGAGGTGAACAGGACGCTGGGCACGTAGGCGCCGAGGGTGGTCCAGCCGGCGATCGCTGTGGGCGAAGTGGTGCGGGGCAGGTAGCGCGCGAAGTCGGCGCTGTTGCTGTACGAGAGCGGCGCGGAGGCGACGAGCGTGATGCCGCCTATCACCACGGACCACAACTCCGTGCCGTGGAGCGGGTGTGGGGGCGCGTAGCCCCAGTCGACGTGGCCGAGCACGTAGCCGGCCAGGACGACGAAGACCGCGGTCAGGGCCAGGCTGAACGGCAGGTAGAGCTTCACGATGGTGGCGTGGCCGTACACGCTGATGGCGAGCGTCGCCGCGGCCAGCACCACGATGACGACGACCTTGACGCCCGTCGTGAGCTCGAAGCCGGCCTTGTCGACGAGGCTGAAGGCGGAGAGCGAGGCCGCGGCCCAGCTGAGGGCCAGATAGCAGACGGACACGAACCAGCCGGTCAGGGCGATGTTCGCCCGGTTGCCCCGGACGCCGAACATCGCCCGCGTGATCACCTGGCTCGGGGTGCCGGCCGCGGGACCGCTCACGGCGACAAGGCCGACCAGCACCCAGCACAGGTTGCCCGCCGCGATCACGCCCAGCGCCTGCCAGAGGCCGAGGCCCATCAGGATGAGGGCGCCGCCGACCACGAGGCTGAGATAGCTGACGTTGGGCGCCGCCCACACGGCGAACAGCTCGCGGGCGCGTCCGTGCCGCTCGGCGTCCGGGATGAAGTCGATGCCGTGCGCCTCCACACGCCCGGCCCGGTCGGCGGGGGGTGCGGCGGCTTGCGTCGTGGGGTCTGGGATCGTGGGAGCCATGCAGTCCTCCGAACAGGCGAGCACGGGAGCCGACTTGTCTATTGGTCAGGAATCCAATAGTGAGCAGGGGGTGCCGTCAAGCACTCCGCCGAAACGCGTGCGGAAGAATCCCGAGGCCCGCCGCGCCGAGATCGTGGCCGCCGCGGCGGCGATCGCCCTCGCGGAGGGCCTCGAATGCATCACGATGCGCCGGGTCGCGGACGAGCTCGCGGTGCGCCCCGGCCTGATCAGCCACTACTTCCCGGTCGCGGAGGACCTCGTCGCCGAGGCCTTCGGCGTGGCGGCGGCGACCGAGCTGGACGAACTGATTCCCGCCGACCGGCCCGAGGGCGCGGCGCTGGAGGACCTGGCCCGCTTCTTCCTCCTGACCACGGGGGACCGTTTCGACGGCATGAGCCGGCTGTGGCTCAACGCCAGACACCTGAGCCGCTACCGGGACAGGCTGTGCGACCGCGTCGGCCACCAGGAGGCCCAGTGGCGCGAACGTCTGACCCAGCTCATCCGCGACGGCGTAGCGGCCGGGGTCTTCCGTACCGAGGACCCCGAGGTGACCGCCATCCAGATCCTCGTGGTCCTGGACGGCCTCGGCGTCCACGCCAACACGGAACGCACCAACCGCCCTCCAGCGGTGACAGCCATGGCGATCACCACCGCGGAACGCGAACTCGCCGTCCCTGCCGGGACGCTCGCCGAACTGATGGCGGCCCCGCGCTAGTTGAACCCGGCCACCCCCGACGCCCCGACCTGCCCAGCGCGCCGGGCAGGTCAGCCCTGGCGTGACGCCACGCAGCGGGTGCGCCGCTCGGGGGCGATGGCCAGGTCGAGGCCGGTCCGGACCATCGCCAGTGCGCCGTCCAGTACCGCCTCGTCCCCGGCCGAGCCGGAGACCTCCTCGGCGAACTGCGGGGTGCGCGGCATGTCTTGGGCGCCCAGCACCCCGATCGCCGGGTGAATGGCGGGCAGGGCGTGCGTGAGGTTGCCCCTGTCGGTGGAACCGCCCGTACCCACCGGCGACGGGCCCGGCTCCGGGACCTCCCGGCCGGTCGCCCGCAGGTTGCGGGCGTAGGCGTCCATCAGTGACGGGTCGTGGCACACGTGCAGGTGGTCGGGCTGGATGTGGCGCACCTCGGAGACCGCATCCGTCACGGTCTGGGAGTCCTGCGGCGCGCCGGCGCTCCTCGACGTGGTCGTCGCCCGCCGCGTGGGGCGCCCGCAGAGCCGGCCCGGGCGGGCGCTCGCCCCGGAGGCGGCCGTCGCCACCGCGGAGTGAGCCCGGCCCGGGCGCAGCTCAGTCGCCGAGGGCCTTCTTGAGCTCCGCCTTGTCCATGGACGACCGCCCGTGGATGTTGCGCCGCTGCGCCTCCGCGTACAGCTGGTCGTACGTGAGGCCCCCGGCGCCGGAGTGCGAGCGCTGCCCGCCACGCTTGCCGGACGACATGTCCTGCGTCGAACTCCTGCTTGCCGTACGGGACTCACCGGCCCGGGCGCGCTCCTTGTTGACGGTGCGGGCGGCGATCTCCTCGGCCCGCTTCCTGCTCTCTCCCCGCTCCTCGGCGCTCTCCTTGATGTGCTCGTACTGGCGCTCCCGCTTGGCGTTCGACCCTCGGGGCATGGCGGCCTCCTCCTGAGTGACCGGGGATGTGCGTGGTCACGGGTTGGTGAGGCGGAGCTGGACCTCGACCTCCTGGTCGCCGGCGACGGTGCCGACCTTCTCGACGGCGAAGGCCGCGTCCAGGGTCCGGCAGAGGCGTTCCACCGCCACGGGGCAGCCCTGGAGGTCGGCCGTGACCGTTCCGGCAAGGGCTACGCCGGAGACCTCGGCGGGGGCGTGCTCCACGAGGAAGTTGCCCGTCCACGCGGCGGGGCGCGGCCCCTCGTTGCCGTGGGGGACGGCCTCGCCGCGGTCGGAGTCGAAGTGGTCGCCCAGGAGGTGGAAGACCGCGTCGGCGTCCGGCGCGGAGCAGTCGCCGAGCACGACCTCCACCAGGTCCCGGGACGAGGGGGCCTCCGCGGGGAAGGCTGTCGAAGCTGATGTTCCGTTCACGTCGTTCTCCGTAATCTCTCGGTGGAAACGGGTGGTCCTGTCACGGCCCACTCGGGCCTCCTTCCCCGTCGTCCGGCGCAGGCGATGTAACCGGCAGCTCCACCGGTGCCAGTGGCCACATGGCCGGCCCCTGAAGCACCGAACCGTCCGTGGCGAAGCGCGAGCCATGGCACGGGCACTCCCACGTCGTCTCCGCCGCGTTGAACGCCACGATGCAGCCCAGATGTGTACAGCGCGCCGAGACCGCGCGGACCGTGCCGTCCTCGGCGCGGTAGACGGCGCACCGGTGTCCGTCGACGCGCACCACCGCGCCCGATCCCGGCGGGATCTCGGTGACGGAGTCGACATGGGCGGTGTGCAGCCGGTCGCGGACGAAGTGCCGGGCGACATCGGCCTGTTGCCGCAGCAGAGCGGGCGCTTCCCGCACCGCGCTCCACAGGCGGCGGGGGTCGTACAGCCCGGCCCAGGGCGGCTCGTCGCCGGTGATCAGCCCGCTCAGCAGCTGCCCGGCGAGGACGCCGCTGCTCATGCCCCACCCGCCGAAGCCCGTCGCCACATACGCGTGCCGGGCCCCGGGATGCAGCGGGCCGATCATGGGAATCCCGTCGCCCGGGTCGTTGTCCTGGGCTGCCCAGTGGTACGCGGTGTCCTCCACGGCGAAGTGCTCGCGCATCCACGAGTCGAGCCGGGCGAAGGACGCCGCCGCGTCGCCCGTACCCGGTGTGAAGCTCTCCCCGGTCACGATGAGCAGCCGCCGCCCGTCGGCGCCGTACGGAGCGGTGCGCACCGAACGCCTGCCCTCGTCCTCGGTGATGAACATGCCGAGCGGGCCGGGGTAGGAGGCGAGCGGCGCGGCGACGACGAGTTCCCGGCGTGGCTGGAGTCGGGCGAACAGGAACGCGCGGTCGAAGATCGGGTAATGGGTGGCGACGACGACGGCGTGCGCGGTCACCGTGTGCTGCGCCTCGGTGGTCACCGTGCACGGGATGCCGCCGAGCATCTCGGTCACCCGGGACCGCTCGAAGATCACGCAGCCCTGGGCGACCAGATCCTCGGCCAGGCCCAGCAGGTACTTGCGGGGGTGGAACTGCGCCTGGTCGTCCACCCGGACCGCGCCCGCGACGGCGAAGGGCAGACCGGTGTCCTCGGTGTACCGCGCGGGGAGACCGGCCTCGCGGGCTGCCTCGGCCTCGGCGCGCAGCACCCCCGTGCCCTCCTGGCGGACCGAGTAGGTGAAGGCCGGGGCGCGCTCCAGATCGCAGTCGATGGCCACACCGGCACAGATCTCGGCGACGCGCTCCACCGCGCCCTGCTGCGACATGGCGTACAGCCGAGCGGCCTCCTCGCCGTGCGTGCGGCTCAGGCGGTCGTACACGAGGGTGTGCAGCGCGGACACCTTGGCCGTGGTGTAGCCGGTGACTCCGGCGGCGATGCGGTCGGCCTCGAGGACGGCGACGGTCCGGCCCGCGCGCGTCAGCTCCCAGGCGGTGCTGAGCCCGGCGATTCCGCCGCCGACCACCGCGACATCGACCTCGACGTCCTCGTTGAGAGACGGGTAGGCGGTCGTGCCGCTGGTGTGCATCCAGTACGACTCGCCCCGCCCCGGCAGTTCCAGTCTCGGCGCCACGGTCAGGCCTCCTTCCCGTCACCCGCGATCGGGGTCCCGCGCCGTGCCCCGTAAACCCCCGCCCTCAGACATGGTGACCGCGATACCGGTGAGGCGCTCGTCGAGGGGGGAGGTCTTCGGAAGGCGGGCGCGAGGACTCGCGGAGGGGAGGCGCTGTGTCCTCGCGCCCTACGGCCGTCGCCCAAGTCATCCCGGCGGCGGCCGCTCCCCGCCGGCTGCCACCCTTGCTCCCGAAGGGGCCGGGGGCAGGGGGCGGAGTTCAGCCCCTGATCCCAGTGTCCTCCCGCCGGCCGGGCAGAGCGGCTGGTGTCAGGCGGCCGTCACGCCGTCGGCCGCCCCGTACTCCCGGCCCGCCTCCGCGCGTACCCGAGCGCAGCTGAGGTGGATGAGGCGGGAGACGTGCATCTGCGAGATGCCGAACTTCTCGGCGATGCGGGCCTGCGTCATGCCCTCGAAGAAGCGCAGGTAGAGGATGGCGCGCTCGCGCTCGGGAAGGTGGCTCAGCCCCGTCTTGGCGGCTTCGCGGTCGGTGATGAGGTCGTACGCGGTGTCGGGTGCGCCGAGCGCGTCGGCGAGGCTCTGTCCGTCGTGGCCGGACGGGGAGAGCTCTGCGTCGAGGGACAGCGCGCTGTAGCTCTCGATCGCCTTGAGCCCGTCGAGGACCTCCGCCTCGGTCAGCCCCGCGT
Source organism: Streptomyces sp. CB01635 (assembly GCF_002803065.1). GTDB lineage: Bacteria > Actinomycetota > Actinomycetes > Streptomycetales > Streptomycetaceae > Streptomyces. Next base: position 223,259 of record NZ_NNBL01000005.1, on the reverse strand, counting down.
GCGCGGCGATGGCGCCGACGCCGGGTTCTGGGCTGCCGGGCCGGTCGGTGAGGTCGCGGCGGGCCGCGCGGACCTTGTTGCGCAGGTCCTGCACGCGGCGGGGCACGTGCACGTCCCACATCCGGTCGCGGAAGTGCCGGCGCAGTTCGCCGGTGATGGTGGGCACGGCGTAGCACTGGAAGGGGCCGCGCTCGGGCCGGTAGTGGTTGATCGCCTTGACCAGTCCCATGGCCGCGACCTGCTCCAGGTCCTCCGTGCTCTCGCCCTTGTTGCGATAGCGGCGGGCGATGCGGTGCGCCATGGGCAACCATGCCTCGACGAGCTCCTCGCACAGCAGGTCCCGCTCGGGGCCCTCGGCGAGACCGGCCATGCGCGCGAAAGCCGCCGTCGTGTCGGGGGAGTCGTCATGGGCGTGGCGGGAGGTGCGACGGCGGTGGGTGGGGCCCGCAGTGATGTCAGTGAGCATCGGGATTCGCTCCTCAACGGTGTGCCGGCGCGGGCCGCGGGAACGGTCCATACGAGGCCCAGAAATGCCTCCGGTCCGAAGCATCGACATGCGACTGCACTTCGATTCTCCGGCCGCACGTCCCCATATGCGACTCGGCGGGCGTCGCGTCACGGCGGGTCATGGACGCTCGGCGGACGGTTTCCGTCGAGTTCTGGTGTGTCGGACCTGGTGTCAGGGGTACCCGGTCGCCGGCAGAGCCCTGACCGAGTCCCCCGGGCACCGAGAGGGGGCGGCCCTTCATGAACAGCAAGCTGATCTCCAGGACCGGACCGGACGACGCCACGTCGCACCACGCGATCCTCGGATCTCCCTGCTGGGTGAGCCTGGCGGCGCGCGACCTGTCGGCCGCCCAGTCGTTCTACGGCGCCGTCCTGGGCTGGACGTTCCGCGCGGGTTCGCTGGGTGAGCGGTTCGTGGTGGCGCTCTCGCAGGGGCGGGCCGTGGCGGGGATCGGAGCGGTCGCTCCGGCTCTGCAGGTTCCCGTCGCGTGGACGCCCTATTTCGCGGTGGCCGACGCGGACGAGACGGTCGGCCGTGTACAGGAGCGCGGCGGAACGGTGGGGGTCGGTCCGATCGGCTTCGCGACCGGTCGGGCGGCGCTGGTGTCCGACCGCGCCGGCGCGGTCTTCGGGATCTGGGCCGGCGCGCTCGTCCGCAACTTCGGCGCGTGGCGCCGGGACGCGCCCCTGTGGCTGCGCCTGGTCACCCGCGATACGTTCGACGCCGCGATCTTCTACGGGGAAGTCCTCGAGTGGACGTGCCCGGGCTGCTGCGACGTGCGGTACGAGGACGAGGAGGTCGTCCTCGTCTGTGCTGGACAGCCGGTGGCCGCGCTCATCGGCGGGACGCCGGGATCGGCCCCCGACCCGCAGTTGCGGCCGCACTGGCAGGTCCGCTTCACCGTCGGAGATGTCGCCACGTGTACGCAGGCCGCTGTGGAGCACGGCGGAACGGTGACGGGCTGCGAGGCGGACACGACGGGCGACTGCGTGACCCTGCTCGACCCCGAGGGCGCCCAGTTCACGCTCTTCGCACCCCGACTGCGACCGGAGGAGCCCGACGACGGTCCGTGACCGAGGGCTCGCGTTCGGAGCAGGGCCGTGGCGTCCGCGTCGGACCCGGTCCCGCCGTCACTGCGTCCGGCGCCGCAGGAAGTTCATCGCGGACAGCGTGAGCACGGTCTCGCCGCGCTGGTTGAACACCTCGATGTCGGTGTGCACGATCCCGCGGTCGGGCTTGGACTGCGAGGGGCGCGCGGACACCACCGTCGTACGGATCGACAGGCTGTCACCGGGGCGCACGGGGCGGGTCCAGCGCAACGCGTCGACGCCCGGGGAGGCGAGGCTCGCGACCTTGCTCACGTAGTGGTCCGCGTACATGCGCATCATCAGCGAGGCGGTGTGCCAGCCGCTCGCGATCAGCCCCTTGAAGGGGCCCTGCTCCGCCGCCTCGGGATCCGTGTGGATGTCCTGCGGATCGAACTCGCCGGCGAACCGGAGGATCTCCTCCTCGGTCACCGTGACGCTCCCGTACACGTAGCTGGACCCGGGAACGTAGTCCTCGAAGTAGCGTTCTCCGACAGGGGTGTTGAAGTCCCTGCCGATCGCTGTAGTAGTCATCCGAGGCACGGTAGCCGACCTCCTGGATCAGACGGGAGAGCCCGGGGTGGCGACGCTGCGCAGTCCCCGGTCGAACACCGTCAGGAGCAGGAAGAGCGCTCCGGCGCCCAGCATGAACCAGGCCAGATGGTGCATGCCACCGGTGTCGGCGTGCTGCCCGAACGCGGTCGCGCTCGCCGCGGAGGCGACCATCGAGCCGAGGTAGATGAACGTGCGGAGCAGCCCGGACGAGGTGCCCACGCGCGCCGGATCGGCCTGGTAGTACACCGAGTTCTGCAGAGCGAGGCTGTTGAGTCCCTGGGGCACGCCGAAGATCAGGGCGACGGCGAGCAGCATCCAGATGGGACTCGTGCCGCCGAGTCTCAACAGCAGTGTGCAGGCGGCGAGTTGGAAGACCGCACCGATGAGCAGCTTGCCGCGGATCGACTTGTGGCGGCCGGTGAGGGTGGAGACGGCGATGCCGGTGAGGAAGATCGGCAGCTGTACGAGGCCGGCCTGTGACGGCGAGAGCCCACGGCCCTCCTCCGCCCACTGCGTGAAGCCGTAGAGAAAGGCGTACGAGACCACGTAGGCGACCAGGGCACGGCCGTAGGTGGCGAGCAGCGGGGTGTTGCCGGCGAGCACTCTGAGGTCGATGAACGGTACGGGGGCGCGCAGTTCACGTACCGCGAACGCGGCGGCCGCGGCTGCGGCGATGGCGAGCAGGTACCACGTGTCGGCGTGCAGGTTCATCAGGAACAGCAGGAGCGAGAACAGCAGCGCGGCGAACAGCGCCATGCCGGGGAGGTCGAGTTCGGACGCGATGCTCCTGCCGCCCGTGCGGCGCGGGCGGGCCTGCACGGGCAGCCGGCGCGCGCCGAGGATCAGGGCGGCCGCCGCGAGGGGGATGTTGAGGGCGGACGTGGCGCGCCAGCCGCCCACGTCGATGAGGAGCCCGCCGAGCGAGGGGCCGATGACGGCGATCGTCTGGCTGGACACCGCGAGCGTGGTGAGGATGCCGCCGGGACTGTCCCGGCCGGTCCGCTCCGCCTCGCTGCGCAGCAGGGACATCGAGGCCGGATAGCCGGCGCAGGTCCCGAAGCCGAGGAGCACGCGTGCCGCGATCAGACAGCCCAGGTTGGGGGCCAGCGTGCCGGCGATGCCCGCGATGCCGACCAGAGACGTGCTGATCAGGAAGAGGCGTCGCGGTCCGAAGAGGTCGATGAGCCGTCCGACGACGGGCTGCCCGAGCGCGGTGGCCAGATAGAGCGCCGAGATGAGCCACGCGGTCTGCGCGGGAGGCGCCCCGAACGCCACCCCGATGGGGACGAGGGCCACGGCGATGATCGTGGAGTTGATCGGGTTCAGGACCGAGCCGAGGATCATCGGCGGGATCAGCCTGCGGTCGAACTGACCCGCCGGGGCACCGTGCGGCCCGGGTTCGGACTCCGCCGAGGGGCCCTCTGCCGCCGGTGCGGGTATGTCGGGGTTGCTCATGGGCGGGTCAGCCCCTGGCGGGTACGTGGCGGGGTCACGGCGTTCTTGCTCATGCCTCCACCGTAGATTTGACAGGTATGCCTGTCCAGTTTGACTGAGCAGTTTTACTTCCCTTTTGTGTGGTGGTCCGGCGGTCCCGGTGGCGGCCCGCGTCCTGCGGGCGGGGGCCTGGGAACGCCCGAGTGGCGCACCCGCACCGGAGGAGCGGCGCACCGGGTGCGCACGGTATTCGCGCAGGTCGCAGGGAATGTGAGGGCGTTGGTGCGCCGTCCGTGCGACAGGGCGCCGGAGTCACGCGGGTATAAAATTTCCCATGTGAGATTCCGGCGATGGTCGATGGATCGCCTGCTGGAGCGGCCATCGGGCCAGGGTCTGGTGGTTGTTCCGCTCGTTCTGATCGTGGTGATCACCCTGGTGGACGTCCACTCCCCGACCGACGTCCACCTCGGCCCGCTGCTCGTCATCGCACCGGCCCTGACCGCCTCCATCGCGGGCCCCCGGCTCACCGCCCTGGTCGGGCTCCTTGCCGTGGGCGCTCAGATCCTCATAGGGGCGTTGCACGGCGGTCTGGGCACGGCCAACCACATCTCGCAGATCATCGCCATCACCTTGCTCTCCGCACTGATCGTGATCTTCTGCCGAGCGGGGGAACGGCGCCGCCATGAGCTGAACCGGGTGCGGTCGGTGTCCGAGGCGGCGCAGCGGGTGCTGCTGAGGCCGCCGCCCCGCAGGGTCGGTCCGCTGCGCGTGGCCTGGCTCTACCTGGCCGCGGGGGACGAGGCCAAGATCGGGGGCGACCTGTTCGCGGTCGCCCGCGCCGCCCACCCCAGCACCCGCGCACTCATCGGTGACGTACGGGGCAAGGGCCTCGCCTCCATCGGTGAGGCGTCGGTCGTGCTCGGGGCGTTCCGCGAGGGCGCGCACCGCTACGCTCTGCTGCCCGACTTGGTGGCGGCCATGGACGACAGCGTCGCCCGGAACCTGGAGGAGGTCGCCGATACCGAGCACGACGCCGGAGAGCACTTCGTCACCGCCCTCGTGCTCGACATCCCGGACGACGGTCCGCACGCGGAGATGGTGACCTGCGGCCATCCGCCGCCGCTGCTGGTGCGCGAACACCAGGTCACCGAGCTTGCGCCACGTCAGTCCGCACCGCCCCTGGGCATGGGCGAACTGTCCGTTCTCCCGCTCCGAAGTGACCGCTTCGCCTTCACGGCCGGTGACTTCCTCGTGCTCTACACCGACGGAGTCATCGAGGCCCGCTCGCCCACCGGCGCCTTCTACCCGCTCGCCGAGCGGGTCGCCTCATTCCCGTCCCTTCCCGCCGGCGGCCCGGACTCCCTGCTGAACCACATTCACCGCGACCTGCTCGCCCACACCGGCGGGCAGCTCAACGACGACATCGCGCTCCTCGTCATCGAACGCGTACCCACGCGGCACCTGCTCCGCCCGCTTCTCAACGGCCGGCCCATGGCGGACCACGCCGCCGACGCGTACCCCGACGGAGCGCCGCCGTCGAGGGCTCACGGGCGCGGGATCTGAACGGTCACGGGACGCCGATGGGGTCGGGCAGGTCGGCGACCGCGTTGCCGGTGCCGGTCTTGATCAGAACCTTTCCGAAGGCTCCGTCGGCTCCCGCGACCAGGATGACCCTGGTGACGCCGGGCAGCGCCGAAGCCATGACCTGCCCGATGTGTCGGCGGGACCAGCCGCGGCGGACGCCGAGGAAGTACGCGGACAGCGCGGTGGCGATCAGCAGGGCGACGATTGGCGCGCGCAGGACGCTCAGGACGGCGCGCGGTGTGTTGACTCGGGCGACTTCTGCGTAGCGGGTGTGACAGGTGCGCCAGGCGCGGTGGGTGTGGTCGGTGCAGACGTGTCGGGCTGGGCGTGGGGCAGTCGGCGTACGGCTCTGGAGGCCAGGGGGATCAGGCTGGCCGCGGCGGAGACGGCCCCCGCTGCAGCGGTCACCCGGAACGCGCCGAACGTCTCCGCCAGTGGGCCCACGCACAGCTGCCCGACCGGAATCGCGAGATAGGACAGCAGGTCGTCGTAGGACGCGACGCGCGACAGCACGTGCGCGGGGACGTGCTCCTGGAGCGAGGTGTCCCACGCGACCGCGGTGACGGAGGAGCCGAGCCCTGCGACGAACGCCGCCAGGATCAGCCATGGAGCGTGCCCCTGTGCCCCCAGTGCGAGCAGCGGCAGCGCGCCCAGCGCACCCGCCAGCTGCCCGAACCGCAGCAGATGCCGCACCGTCATCCGGTACATCAGCAGGCTCGACGCCAGCATGCCGGCCCCGCGCACACTGAGCACGAAACCCCAGGTCGTCTCGCCGCTGAGCTGCCGGGTGAGCTGAGGGCCGAGGATCTGCCACGTACCGGTCTGGACGAGGTTCAACAGGCAGAAGGACAGGGTTCCGACCAACACCCACCGGATCGCACGGAACGCGCTCCAGCCGTCGCGGATGTCGCCCAGCACCGTGTCTCGCTGTGACGCCTCAGGGGTGCCGGTGAGGGAGAGCCGTGCGAGGAAACCGGCCGCGACGAGGTAGGTGAGCGCGTCGAACGCGATGGCGGGCCCGCTCCCGACCGTCACCACCAGCACACCTGACAGACTCGGACCGAGGATCTTCGTGGCGTTGCGGGCCGAACCGAGGAGTGAATTCGCCTGCCGCAGAAGGGACTTGGCGACGAGCTGAGGAACGACGCCGCGCAGCGCCGGTGTCGTGAAGGCGCCGAGCACGCCGTTGGCGAACTCGAGGGCGGTCACCAGCGGCAGCGAGTAGTGCCCGGTCAGCAGGAGCGCGGCGACGGCGCCCTGCGTGAGTGCCGCCCCCAGATGGGCGGCCACCAGGACGGTCCGGCGCGGGAACCGGTCGGCGACCGCGCCGCCCACGAGCAGGAACGCGAGCATTGGCAGCATGTGGGCGGCGAGTACGACGCCGAGGTCGTGGCCGCTGCCCGAGGCGTCGAGGACGGCGAAGGCAAGCGCGACCGGAGCCATCGAGCTTCCGAGCAGGGACACCAGACGTCCGGCGAAGAACGAGCGGAACGCGGCCTGTTGGAGGAGGGAGGAACGCATCGGCCCGAGTGTGGGGAGCCGCGGGCACGCAAGCTAACGTTTCGGCAGGAGGCGAAAGATGGTGCTGCTGCGGTTGAGCTCGATGGCCCTGTCACAGTCCCGGTTCGCGCTGTCGCCGAGCGCCGAGACGCTGGGGTCGATGAGTGTCCTGATGAAGCCCTGCTCCGACCCGTGGCTCACCTCCTGGTACACCCGCCACCACGGTGCCTTCCACGCCGCGCTCGACGCGGACCCGTTCGCCAGAGGCCTGGTCGAGCTGATCTGCTCGACCAAGTACCTCCCCGGCTACCTGAGCCGCCCACCGTCCGGCGGAATGCGCACCACGCTCGCCGACGAACTGAAGGCCGTCGCCGCGGCCCGTGACGACGACATACGCGCGGACCTCGACGCGGCGGTGGTCCGTAGTTGGAAGCGCCACGACCTGGAGTGGCTGACCGGGCACGGGTGGGGAGCCCGGACCGCCGACCTCTTCCGGCACGTGTGGGAGACGCATGTGTCGCCGGACTGGCCGCGCCGCCGCGCCCTGTTGGAACGGGACGTCACGTACCGGGCGGGGCTGCTCGCCGCGTACGGCTGGCCCAGGGCGCTCCAGCAGATGAACCGGCGCAGTGCGTGGGTCGGCGCCGACGCGATCCGCTTCAGCGACCAGCCGGGCCCTGACTGCATCGTCGGCGAGGGCGGAATGCTGTTCGTCCCGGTCTGCGTGACGAGCGGCACCTGGCTCGCCGAGGCGCCTCCCGACCGGTACGCCCTGGTGTACCCGGCCCGCGGCACAGCCGAGCAGACCGGGCGGCCGCGAGCGGTGCAGGCTCTGGAACGGCTGATCGGCACCGGCCGCGCCGCCCTCCTCCAGGAGCTGGAACGCCCCGCGACCAGCAGTGAACTCGCTTCGCAGCTGGGGCAGTCCCTCGGCACGGTCGGCGGCCACCTGGCCGTTTTGCGCGAGGCGAACATGGTCGTTGGTACGAGAGTGGGGCGACGCGTGGTGTACCGGCGCACGGAGGCGGGCGATCGCCTCGCCGGTCGTGCAGACTCTCCGGATGACTGACCACGAGATCGACGAGCCGCTCGGCGAAGCAGTCGACGAAGCAGTCGGCGAAGCAATCGACCAAGCCATCGGAGAAGCATCCGACGAAGCCATCGGCGAACAGTTGGTGCGATCGCTGCTCGAGGAGCGGTATCCGGACCTGGCGGCGCTGGAACTCCATCAGTCGGTGAGGGGCTGGGACAATCAACTCTGGCGGCTGGGCGACGAGTTGGTCGTACGTCTGCCGCGTACACCACGTGCCCCGGACCTGCTGCGCAAAGAGCACCGCTGGCTGCCGCTCCTCGCCCAGAGGCTCCCCCTCCCGGTCCCCACGCCCCTCCGGCTCGCCGAACCGTCCGCCCTCTTCCCACACCCTTGGACCATCGCGGAATGGGTCCCCGGCGAGCCGGCGGACCGTTCGCCGATCAGCGAGGGCGGGGAGTCCGCCGACACGCTGGCGCGCTTCCTGACGGCGCTCCACCAGGAGGCGCCCGCGGACGCACCGGCCAACACCGGCCGCGGAGTTCCCCTCGCCGCGATCTCACATCACTTCGACGAGGCCGTCCGATCCGTCGCCGCCCACGTGCCCGAAGGCGTCCGGGACGTGTTGGACGAGGCTGTAGCGGCTCCCGCGTGGGAGGGGCCGCCGGTGTGGCTCCACGGGGACCTGCACCCTGCGAACGTCGTCGTATCGGACGGCACACTCTCCGGCGTTGTCGACTTCGGCGAACTCTGCGCCGGTGATCCGGCGATGGACCTCGCGGCCGGGTGGCTCCTGCTGCCTTCTGCCGCGGGCTTCCTGGACGCCTATGAACGGGCGGACGAGGCCATGATCCGACGTGCCCGCGGGTGGGCCGTCCTGCAGGCTCTGTCCCTCGTCGCGATCGGCCGGGCGGGGGACCAGGGCCTGCCCGGCGGCAAGCCCACGTGGGGGCGGGCGGGCCGACTGACCCTCGACCGCGTGCTGGCCTCGCGCTGACCGCGGGGCGGGGTGCGTCAGGCGCTCCCCAGCAGGTCCCGAAGTGCCTTCGTGACCTCGGCGGGCGCCTCCTCCGCCATGAAGTGGCCGGACGCGACCAGGGTGTGCCGCAGGTCCTCGGCCCAGGCGCTCCACAGCGCAGCCACGTCGAAGCCGAGCGCAGCGCCCCAGCCCTGCTGAAGCACGGCGACCGGCGCGTCTCAGCCGCGCGCGCCGCCCGCACGGCAGAGTGGGCGTGTGGATGCAGATGATGTCGCCGAGGATCTCTACCGCCTGCCGCCCGTACAGTTCATGGCCGCGCGGAACGCGCAGGTCACCGAGGCGAAACGGGCCGGGGACACGGCCGCCGCGCGCCGGATCGCCGCCTTCCGCAAGCCGACTCTCGCCGCCTGGGTGTCGAACCTCCTGGCGCGTGAGACGGAGGAGGCGGGGCAGCTCCTCGAGCTCGCGGAGGCACTGCGGGAAGCGCACCGTACGCTCGACCCGGAGCAGTTCCGGACTCTCAGCCACCAGCAGCACGTGCTGATCGCGGGCCTCGCGCGACAGGCTGGTGGGCTCGCCAGACGGGCGGGCCAACCGGTGGGCCTGAGCGTCCTGCACGAGGTCGAACAGATCCTCCACGCGGCGCTGGCCGACGCGGAGGTCGCCGAGCAGTGGGCCACCGGCAGGCTCACGAAGGTGCCCACCGTGTCCACCGACTTCCCCGGTACGGCGCCTCTGGCGCAGGTGTCGAAGAAGGACGAAAAGCCCACTCCCGCCCCCGCAAGCAAGGCCCCCGACCCCGCTGAGGAGAAGCGCCGCGCCCGCCTGAAGGAGGCGATGAAGGCAGCCACCGAGGCCGCGGCCGAAGCGGGCCGTCGCGACGACGATGTGCGCCGTGCCGAGGAGGAGCACGAGCGGGCCACCGCCCGGCGGTCCGCGGCGGACGAACGCGTCGCCCTCCTGAGGGTTCAGCTCGGCGAGGCCGAGGAGGAGCGGCGCATTGCTGCCGAGGCGGCGGACGAGGCGTCTGTGCGGGTCCGGGACACCGCACGCGAACAGAAGGCCGCCCAGCGGAGAGCAGCGAGTACGTCCCGGGCCGTTGAGCGGCTCTCCGGAGGCGATTCCGGCCGCTGAGCGCGAGGTTCACCCTTGCATCACGAACTGGTCACGCCACCCACCCGTATCCGTGTTCCATTGGATGCTGGCGACCGAGATCACGTCAGGGGATACGTGCTCGCGAAACGGAGTGAGGACATGACCGATCCGACCGCCGCGCCACTGCAACTGACCCACACTCAGATCGACGAGGCGTCGCACGGCCACGACGTCCCGCTGGTGCGGGTGACACTCCCGGGGACCACGACCCCCGTATGGCTGGCCACGCGCTACGACGTGGTGAAGGCGGCTCTCGGGGACACCCGCTTCGTACGGGACCTGGCGAAGGTTCCCGGTGAGCGGGGCGGGGGTGTCGGCGCGGAACTGCTCGACGACGCGGGGCTGCCGCCGGAGTACCGGCAGTACCTGGAGATCCTCGTCATGGTCGACGGGCCCGAGCACACCCGCCTGCGCACGCACGTGATGCGGGCCTTCGCGCCGCGCCGGATCGCCGCGCTGCGTCCGCGCATCGAGCGCATCGTCCAGGACGTGACCGGTGAACTCGTCGCGAAGGGAGACCAGTTCGACCTCCTGAGCGCCTTCGCCTACCCGGTCATGACGGACGTCATCTGCGAGATCATCGGCGTGGACGCGGCCGACCGGCCGAAGGTGAGCGGCTGGATCAGGGACTACGAGTCCGGTGAACCGGACCGGTTCCTGCCTGGCATCGACCACCTCGCCGAGTACATCGGCGGGCTGCTCGACCTCCGTGGCCCGGCGCCCAAGGAGGACCTGGTCTCCGATCTGCTGCGCTCCAGCGCCACGGCGGCCGAGGGGCAGCGCCTGACGCGCCAGGAGATGATCGCGCTCGTCTTCCTGCTGATCAACACGGGGATCGCGCCGCCCGCCTTCTTCATCACCGACGCGGTCCTCACCCTCCTCGACCACCCGCAGGAGACGGTCCGGCTGCGGGCGGAGCGCGACCTGCTGCCGCGCGCCGTCCAGGAGTTGCTCCGCCATGTGTCGGCGGTACGGGTCGGCGCCACCCTGTACGCCACCGAGGACGTGGAACTCGGCGGCGTCCTCGTGCGCCAGGGCGAGGGTGTGACGAGCGGTCTGCTGGCCGCCAACCGCGACCCGGGAAGCTTTGACGACGCCACGCGGCTCGACCTCACACGCGAGGTGGCACGCGGGGCCGGGCACATCGCGTACGGACACGGCGCGCACCGCTGCATCGGCGCCGCGCTCGCCAACCTCCAGACCGAGGTGATCCTCGACGAGCTGTTCCTGCGCCGGGACAGCCTCGAGCTGGCCGTCGAGCGGGAGGCGGTCGAGCGCGTCGGGTTCGCGGGGGACGGCACCTATCCGATCGCGCTGCCGGTTCGCATCTGAGTCGGAGCCGGGCCCGTGCGGGGCTGGGCATTGTCACAGAACGGCAATGCCCAGCGGCCGATGGCCTGCGGGCAGCCGGTGGGTCTTCCCGCTCTCCAGGTCCACGACGGTGATCCCGTCCCAGAATCCGTCTCGGGTGAAGCCCCCGGTGACGTAGGCGGTGCGGCCGTCGCGCGACGCGGCGACATCCTCGTGCGGGCCGTCGAGCGGGACGACGCGCTCCTTCCCCTCGGCGGTACGGATGGTCAGCGAGGCGTCGTTGTCGCCTGCGCTGATCGGGCCTGTGCCGACGGCGAGCAGCGTGCCGTCGGGGGTGAGCCGGGCGCCGTGCTGGTGTGTGTCGGCGGTCATCGGTTCGACGGCGACCTTGCCGGTGCGCGGGTCGAGCACGGCCAGCTTCTCGCCCTCGAAGGGCAGCAGGAGCTTTCCGTCGTCGCGCACGGCGGCGTAGTGCGGCTTCAGCCACGAGCCGAGTCCGCCCTCCGTGCCGTACGGGGCGACCTCGAACCGGCGCGGAGTGAGCGTGTCCGTGCGTACGGCGGTCACGTCGAACGAGTCGTGGCCGGTGGCGTACACCTCGCTGCCGTCGCGGGCCACATCCACATCGAAGGGACGGCGGCCGACCGGGACGGTGTCCGTGACCTTCCGCGTCGCCGTGTCGACGACCTCCAACACCCCATTCCCGTCCGGCACGTTGACGCCCACGTAAACATGCTTTCCGTCGGGTGCGAGGGCGATGCCCATGCCGCCGCCGCGGTACTCGCCGGTCGTGGCGGGGCCCGTCTCCGTCGTGTACGGGATGCGGCCGACGTTCTCGCGCGTCTCGGTGTCGACGACGGCCACCCCTTCGGCCGTCGCAACCCACGCCCGGCCGTCCTTGCCGACGACGAGCCCGTACGGTGCGGTGCCCACCTTCACCGCGTCGAGGGTGCCGCGCTCCGGGTCCACGAACGTGACCGTGTCGCTGCCGAAGTCCGCCACCAGCAACGTGCCGTGAGCGGTTCGCGCGGGCGCCGGCGCTGAAGGGGTCACGGTGGCTGCCCGGGGTGAGGACGCGGTGGAGTCGGCGGTGCCGGTCGCGGTGCACCCCGCCGCGAGGAGGACGACGGCCATTGCCCCGAGCACACCGCGCGCGCGGGCCGTCATGACGCGGCCCTGAGCAGCGCCGCGAGCGCATCGAAGCCGCGGCGTTGTGCGTGTTCCAAGGCCGTGACGCCTTCCGCGTCCGCGAGATCCGGACGGGCGCCCGCCGCGAGCAGCAGCTCCACGATCTCCTGGTGCGCCCGGCCCCCGTCACCGAGGATCACGGCTTCGAGCAGAGCGGTCCATCCGAGATCGTTGACGTGGTTGACGTCGATGTCCGTCTCCCGGAGCACCGCCCGTACGTACGCGACGTGGCCGCGCTCGCTGGCGGGGATCACCGAAACACCCCCATAGCGGTTACGCAGAGTGAGATCCGGGCCCGCCGCGAGCAGGACGCGCATCATCGCGACGCTGCCGGTCACGCCGGTCACGAGCCACGGGCTGTCGTGGCGCCGGTCCTGGGCGTCCGGGTCGGCGCCGGCCGAGACCAGGACCCGCGCGGCCTGGACGTGATCGTTGAGGGCGGCGAGCAACAGCGGGGAGCGCAGTTCCTCGTCGCAGGTCTCTGCCGAGGCCCCGGCGTCGAGGGCGGCGCGCACCTCGGCGGCGTCACCGCGCCGGGCGGCCTCCAGGAGTCGGCGGTCGCGGTCGTGCATCTCGGTGCTCCATGTCCGTAGGGAAGGATCCGTAGGGAAGGAACGGGGGGCGCCTCCGATTTCCGTTCCGGAGTCCATTCTCCGGCCGCGTCCCGCGCTCACCGGTCGGCCTGCCGTCTGCGGTGCGGGAGCCCGACGGACGACACCGGGGTCAACCGATCGGCTGATGCCGACGCGGGCGGCCCGAGGGGCGGTACGACGAGGAAGGCCCCCTCCCCACCCGGTGGGGGCGCGGAGGGGGCCTTGACGGAGGCTCGCCCTCAGGGTGTGCACCGGTTGCCGTCGCCACGACAGGAACCTGAAGACGTCCTCAGGTATCTCAACGAGCGGACATGTGCCATGTTCTGCCATACCCGTACGGGACACCCGCACGGAGCTGATCGGCGTGGCACGTTGACGCGCTGTGCGGGCTCCATGCGTTCACCGTGATTCCCGACCGTGCGGCGCCTGTGATCGATAGGTTGTTCCCCTACATCGGCGGTCATCCGGACGGCGATGGCCGCAGCGGTGCAACGTGGGAGGTCAGATGCGTTCGCGAGTCTCGGCGTATGCGGTCGCTGTCATGGACGAGCAGTTGCTGCTCACCCAACTCGCGGACAGTTCGCCGGTGTTCGAGCCCGGCCTGTGGCACCTGCCCGGTGGCGGGATCGACCCGGGGGAGCAGCCGCGCGAGACGCTGGGGCGCGAACTGTACGAGGAGACCGGCCTGGAGCTCCTCGACGCCCGGCTGGTCGACGCGAGGACGTACACCGCTCACCGGCTCGGCATCGACTGGCATCTGGTGGGGCTCTTCTACCGTGTCGTCCTCAAGCCCGGCCTTCCCGTGGTGACCAAGGGGGACGACTCCACCAGCGCCGTCACCTGGATGCCCCTGTCCGGCTTGCGGGAGTCCGAGCTGTCCCCCGCGGCGGTCGACGGCTTGGCGATGACCGGTGTGCGCTGGAACCACCGGCCCCGTGTGGCCGCGGCCCACCAGTAGCGGAGGAAGCGAACATGACCTTCGCCTGGAAAGGGGCATAAAATGCCGTGGGGAGTCTGGAGGCAATATGGCCGAGAATCTGGACCGCGGTACACGCCGGGGCTCCGGCTGACAAAATACTCGTCCTCGATGGAGTCGATGACATCCCGAACCGGGCTGATCCCTTTCAGCAGTCCCTCGGACCCCGGCGATTCTGGGGAGGTGACTGGATGGATGCGATCGGTTCGTCGCGGACGGGCCTGACAACGGCGGGCACGGTTTCCGAGCCCGGCGGCCTTCTGGACGCCCTGGCCGTGGCCGCGGTGATGATCGACGCCCAGGGCCGAATCTGCCTGTGGAGCCCTCAGGCAGAGGAGCTGTTCGGCTTCGCCGCCGAGGAGGCGCTGGGGCAGTACGCCGCGCCGCTCCTGGTCGCCCCGGAAAACCAGGATCTCGTACTCGGCCTGTTCGCCGAGGTCATGGAGAGCGGCCGGAGCTGGGCGGGCGTCTTCCCGGTACGCCACAAGGACGGCAGCACCCGCCTGGTGGAGTTCCGCAACATGCGGCTCCACGACGAACTCGGAGACGTCTACGCCCTCGGCATCGCCAGCGATCAGGCCCTCCTGCGCCGCGTCGAGAGGGATCTCGCGTTGTCCGTGCAGCTAGTGGCCCAGTCGCCCATCGGGCTCGCGGTCCTGGACACGAACCTGCGCTACGTGATGGTCAACCCCGCGCTGGAACGCATCAACGCCCTGCCCGCCGAGCAGCACATCGGCCGCGGCGTCGGCGAGGCCCTGCCGTTCCTGGACACCGAAGCCATCACGGCCACGATGCGCCAGGTCATGGCCACGGGTACGCCGGTCCTCAACGAGTTCACCATCGGCCGACCCGGCGGCGCCTCCGACGTGGAACACGCCTGGTCGGCGTCCTATTACCGGCTGGACGACCCGGCCGGCCGGGTGCTCGGCCTGGCCATCTCCGTGGTGGACGTGAGCGAACAGCACCGGGCCTCGCAGGAAGCCGCCCGGGCCCGCCGGCGCCTGGCTTTCATCGCCGACGCGTCCAGGACCGTGGGCACCACTCTGGACGTCGAGCAGACCGCGCACGAGCTGGCGTCGGTGGTCGTCCCCGAGCTGGCCGACCTGGCGGCGGTCGACATACTCGACGCCGTGCTCCAGGGCCTGCGCCAGACCACCCCGGCCGCCGGAGGACCCGCTCTGTTCCGGGCACTGGCGGTGACGGCGGCCTACTCCACCAACGCGCTCCACGCCGCCGACACCCCCGGGCAGATCGCCAGCTACGCGGCCGACCGGTACATCACCCAGTGCGTGACCTCAGGGCGCCCGGTGCTGGTGGAGCACGTGAGCGAAGCGGACCTGGAGCGCATCGCCCCCGACCCGAAGTCCGCCCGGGTCCTGTCCCGGGCGGGGCTGCACTCCTATCTGGCGGTGCCGCTCATCGCGCGCGGAGAGGTGCTCGGCGCGCTGGACCTGGGCCGCGCGAGGAACGAGCTGCCGTTCGACGAGGACGACGTCGTCCTGGCCGGCGAACTGGCCGCCCGCGCGGCGGTCTGCATCGACAACGCCCGCTCCTACCAGAGTGAACGCCGCACCGCCCTCACCCTCCAGCGCCACCTGCTCCCGCCCAGGCCGCCCCGCAGACCCGGCCTGGAGATCGCTTACCGCTACCAGCCCGCCCAGTCGGCCAGCGAGATCGGCGGCGACTGGTTCGACACCATCCCGGTGGCCGGGAACAAGACCGCCCTCGTGATCGGTGACGTCATGGGCAGCGGCATCAACGCCGCCGCCACCATGGGCCAACTGCGCACGGCCACCCGCACGTTGGCGGACCTGGACCTCGCGCCGGCCGAGGTGCTCCGCCACCTCGACCACACCGCCGCCGAACTCGACCCCGCGTTCGCCACGTGCATATACACGGTGTACGACCCGCACCGCGGCGAGTGCCGGATCGCCGTCGCGGGCCACCTGCCGCCCATCCTGGTCAGGCCCGGCCGGCGCCCCGAACTCCTCGACCTGCCCACGGGGACACCCCTCGGTGTGGGCGACGTCGCCTTCCAGGAGACGATCGTGAAGATGGAGAGCGGCGACCAACTCGTGCTCTACACCGATGGGTTGATCGAGACGCGTTCCGACGCCATAGATGCCCGTATCAACACACTGCTCGATCTGCTCTCCGAGCCGCAGGGGTCTCTGGACGAGGTCTGCGACCACCTCCTCGTGGCACTGCGGGACGAGGGGGACCGCGACGACGTGGCCCTCCTGATCGCCCGGGCCCGCCCGCTGGGGTCCACGTCGTAGAGCCTCGGCGCGATCCGGTCGCCTACAACAACTGCCGCCTGCGGCCGAGCCACGTCTGCGCGACGACCACGACCGCGAGGAACGCGCCGCTGACGACCTGCTGGTAGGAGGAGTCGAGGGAGCCGATCTGGTTGATCACGTTCTGGATCACCTTCAGGAGCAGCACACCCACCAGAGAGCCGCTGACGTAACCCAGACCGCCGGTCAGCAGGGTGCCGCCGATGACGACCGCGGAAATGGCCTCCAGCTCCATGCCGTTGCCCAGAATCGTGACGCCGGAGGCGAGCCAGGCGGCGTTGAGCGCGCCGGCCAGGCCCGCGAGGACGCCGGACAGCGTATAGACGATGATCTTGGTACGGGCCACGGGCGCACCCATGAGGGCGGCCGCATCCTCGTTGCCGCCGACCGCGTACACATGCTGGCCGAAGCGGCTGCGGCGCAGGACCACCGCGCCCGCCACGAACAGGACCAGAGTGATCCACACGGGGTTGCCGACGCCCAGGGTCGTGCCCTGGCCGAGCTCGGCGAGGAACGACCCCTTCTTGACGAGGTAGGTGTCGGCGCCCTCGTTGGTCAGGGACAGCATCAGGCCGCGCGCGCCCAGCATCGCGGCCAGCGTGACGATGAAGGGAGCGAGCCGCGAGCGGGCGATCAGCAGGCCGTTGACCACACCGATGAGACCGCAGACGACCATCGGCAGCAGGAGCGCCACCAAAGTGCCGTACTGCGAACCCCACGCGGCAAGAACACCGCCGAGAGCGAAGAGCGAACCGACCGACAGGTCGATGCCGCCGGTGATGATGACGAAGGTCATGCCGAGCGCGACGACCGCCAGGAACGCCGAACTCGTCGCCATGTTGGACAGGTTGTCCCCGGTGGCGAACGAGTCGAAGCTCAGCGACGCCACCGCCGACACGATCACGAGGACCGCGAGCGCGCCGTGCTGCTGGACCAGGGCGCTCAGCCGCTCGGAGCGGCTGCTGCCCACGGGCTCGGCGGCGTCGAGCAGCTCCTTCTCGGTACGGGCCACGGCCTCTTCCGTTTCCGTCCTGGTCGCCGTCATCGCTTCCCCCGTCCGCGCGCCGCGTACACCGCCAGCACGATCACGATGGCCTGGGCGATCTGCGTCCACGAAGGCGGCAGATCGTGCTTGATGAGGGTGGCGGTGAGCAGCTGGATGAGGACGGCGCCCGCCACCGTTCCGGCGATGTTGACCCTGCCGCCGCTCAGGGGGGTGCCGCCGACCACCACCGCGGTGATCGCGGACAGCTCCATGAGGTTGCCCAGCGACGTGGGGTCGCTGGCCTGCAGCCGCGCCGTCGCGAGCACACCGGCGACCGCGGCGAGGAGCGCGCACGCCACGTAGACGAGCATCAGGACGCGGCGCACCGGGAGCCCCGCGAGCTTCGCGGCCGCCCGGTTGTCGCCGATGGCGAGCAACTGCCGCCCGAAGGTGGTGCGCCGGATGACGAAGGCGACCAGCAGAGCGAGCGCGGCGGCGATGATGATGAGGTAGGGGATGCCGAGCACGTCACCCGAACCGAGCGACGCGAGCCCCGGGTTGTGCAGGTCCTTGAGCTGCGGCAGCAGCACCAGGGCGATGCCTCGGCCGCCGACCATGAGGGCGAGGGTGGCCACGATCGGCTGCACACCGACCCAGGCGACCAGCGCCCCGTTGGCCAGGCCCACCACGGCCGCGAACACGGCCACCGTGAGCAGGGCCGGCACCAGCCCGTACCCCAGATAGAGGGCAGTGACCGAGGCGGCGAGCGCCATGACCGCGCCCACGGACAGGTCGATGCCCTCGGTGCCGATGGCCAGGGCCATGCCGAGGGCGACGATGATCACGGGCGCGACCTGCACGGCCTGCGTCCGGAAGTTCTCCGCGGACAGGAAGTGCGGCGTCACGGCGATGTTGACGACGACCAGGACGGCCACGCCCGCGTACACGCCGTACGTCTGCATCCACTGCAGGACTCGCGCGCGGTCGAGGGCGGCCGGGCGTATCGCGGCCTCAGCCATGGCGGGTCACCTCCCCGGCGGCGGGGCTGCCCGCCGCGATGGTCTGCATCAGCTTGTCCTCCGTGACGTCGTCGCCGGTCAGTTCGCCGACGACCGCGCCGTCCTTCAGCACGACCACGCGGTCGGATCCTTCGATGAGTTCCTCCAGGTCGGAGGAGATGAGCAGGACACCGAGGCCGTCGTCGGCCAGTTCGTCGACGAGCTTCTGCACCTCGGCCTTGGCACCCACGTCGATGCCGCGCGTGGGCTCGTCCAGGAGCAGCACCTTCGGGTTCATCGCCAGCCAGCGGGCCAGGAGCACCTTCTGCTGATTGCCGCCGGACAGCTCACCGACCTTCTGGTTCGGCGAGGACGCCTTGATCCGGAGCCTCTTGACGAAGGTGTCCACGATCTTGTCGACCTGGGCCTCGGAGACCAGACCGAAGCGGGAGAGCCTCGGCAGCGCGGCAAGCGCGATGTTCTCGCGGACGGAGAGCCCGGGGACGATGCCCTCGCTCTTGCGGTCCTCGGGCAGCAGGCTGATGCCGGCGCGGATGGCGGCGGGCGTGGACCCCGAGCGCAGCGGGACACCGGCCACGGTGACGCTGCCCGCCTTCGACGGCAGAGCCCCGGAGATGGCCTTGGCGGTCTCCGTGCGCCCCGACCCGAGCAGCCCGCCCAGACCGACGACCTCCCCGGGACGTATGTCCAGCGAGACTCCGAGCAGCTTGTGAGGAACCGTCAGATCTCGGGCACTGAGCACAGGTTCGGAACTCGCGGCGTGGTGGTCGCCGGTGAACTTGGTGACGCCCTCACTGCGTACCTCACCCATGTCACGCCCCAGCATCGTGGACACCAGCGTGAGCCGGTCCAGGTCCGCGAGCCGTCCGGTGTGCACGCGGCAGCCGTCCCGCAGCACTGTCACGGCGTCGCACACGGCGTACAGCTCGTCGAGCCGGTGGCTGACGTAGATGACGGCGATCCCGTCGGCGCGCAGCCGGCGGATCACCTCGAACAGCGTCTCCACCTCGCGTGGTTCGAGGGAGGAGGTCGGCTCGTCCATGATGACGACGCGTGCGTCGGTGGCGACGGCCCGGGCCAGGGCCACCATCTGCTGGGCACCGACGCCCAGCGTGCGCAGCGGCTGCCGCACGTCCACCCGCACCCCGTACGCGCGCAGCGTCTGGGCGGCGTCGCGGTGCATACGGCCGAAGTCGAGCAGCCCGAACCGGTTGCGCGGCTCGCGCCCCAGGAAGAGGTTGCGGGCCACGCTCAGCAGCGGGATGAGGTTGACCTCTTGGTAGATCGTGGAGATGCCCGCGCTCTGGGCCTCCAGCGGTGTGGCGAAGGAGACCGGGCGGCCTTGGAAGGTGATGTCTCCCGCGTCGGGCCGGTACACACCGGTGAGCACCTTGATGAGCGTCGACTTGCCGGCGCCGTTCTCGCCGATCAGGGCGTGGACCTCACCGGCGTGCAGCGTGAGGTCCACACCGTCGAGGGCCCGGACACCGGGGAACGACTTGCTGAGTCCGCGGACTGTGAGGACTTCGGCGGAGGGAGTCACCTGTGCCTCCAGGGTGGGGTGAAGGGCTGGGACGGGGGAGAGGAGTACGGATCAGGGGCGGGGTGGGCCGCCGCTCGGGCCTGCCCCACCCCGCCCGCCTGAAGCTGCGTCAGAATGCCTTGCCGATCTCGGACTTGGCGTTCTTCGCGTCGTAGGCCCCGTCCTGGATGATGACGTCCTGGCGGACTTCCTTGCCCTGGGTGAACGTGTCGAGGGTCTGGAAGGCGAGCGGGCCGAAGCGCGGGTTGGACTCGATGACACCGCTGATCCAGCCGTCGACAATGCCCTGGACCGCGTTGCGCGTCCCGTCGACCGTCACGATCTTCACGTCACCGGCCTTCTTGCCGGCGCCCTTGAGCGCGGCGACCGCGCCGAGACCCATCTCGTCGTTCTCGGCGTAGATCCCCTTGATACCGGGCTTGGACTGGATCAGCTGCTCGGTGACCTGCTGGCCCTTCTCACGGGCGAAGTCGCCGGTCTGCTGGAAGACCACCTTGAGGTCGGGTGCCTTCTCCTTGATGCGGTCCTTGAAGCCCTTGGTGCGCTCGGTGGTGACGTTGTTGCCCGCGGCGCCGAGCAGGATCGCGACCTCGCCCTTGCCGCCGGTCGCCTCGATCATCTGGTCGGCGGCGCGCTTGCCCTGGTCGACGAAGTCCGAGGCGATGAAGCTGACGTAGTCCTTGCACGCCGTGGCGTTGATCTTGCGGTCGATGGTGACGATCGGCACCTTCTTGGCCGCGGCGGCCTTCAGCACCGGCTCCCAGCCGTCCGAGTTGAGCGGAGCGATCACCAGCAGGTCGGCGCCCTTGGCGAGGAGGTCCTGCACATCGCTGATCTGCTTGGAGAACTGGGACTGGGCGTTGGCGGTGAGCAGCTTCAGACCGCGCTTGTTCGCCTCGGCCTTGATCGAGGCCGTCTCGGCGATCCGGAAGGGGTTGGCCTCCTTCTCGGACTGCGAGAAGCCGACCGTGGCGTTCTTGAGGTCGAGCTTCTTCCCGCCGTACGCGTCGATCGTGCAGCCCTTGCTGCCGGGCTTCGGCGTGACGACCTTCTGGCCCGCGTCGGCGGCGGACGCGGAGGAGTCGGACTTGTTCGAGGCGTCGTCCTCGGACTTGGCGCAGCCGGAGGCGGTGAGGGCCATGGCGGCGGCCAGGGCCACGATCACAGGGCGGGCGGTGAGGTGACGGCGGTGGGCGAAGTGCTTCATGGTGACCCCGATCCGGGTGACGCGGCGACGGAGGGTTGGCAGGGAGCAGCGAGGGCGGCGCGTGTGCGGCTCGACGAGGTGAGAGCCTCGACTGGTCCGCCCGCAGGAGTTTTTACATCGTTGAAAGGAGGGTGTAAAGCCTTTGTGCGGGACGTGACCGCCCTGTGATTCGGGCGGGCGGTCCGGTCGTGGTCAACGTGCGACCGCGGTGAGGTGCGGGAAGCCGAGCACGGTCCGGCTGCGCATGACCTGGTCCGGGCGCAGGACGGTGCTCGGATACTCGGGCCGGTTGGGGGAGTCGGGGAAGTGCTGCGACTCCAGGCACAGACCCGAGTGGGCGCCAAGCCGGCGACCCAGGAAGTCGCCGAAACCGCCGTCGAGTTGCTGCCCCGCGTACACCTGGAGCCCGGGCTCGCTGGTGTGCACCTCGAGCACGCGCCCGCTGCCGGGGTCCTCGAGACGGGCCGCACGCCGCAGGACCAACTGCCGCTCCTCGGACGGTCGTTCACGGTCGCCGAGTACCCAGCAGTGGTCGTATCCGTCGGCGCGCCTCAACTGCTCGTCGGGGTCGGCGATCCGCGCACCGATCCGCCGTGGCCGGGTGAAGTCGAACGGCGAACCGGCCACCGGTGCGGGCGCGCCAGGCAGCGGGAGGCCCGTCTCGTCGATGGGCAGATACGTGGTGGCGTCCACGGTCAGAAGGTGGTCGAGTACCCCTCGGTCCGGGTTCCCGGAGAGGTTGAAGTAGGCGTGGTTCGTGAGATTGACCGGCGTGGGACGGTCGGTGACGCCGCGATAGTCGAGCGTCAGGGATCCGTCGGACGCGAGGGTGTAGGTGACGGACACCTGGAGCGAACCGGGAAAGCCCTGGTCGCCGTGCGGACTGTCCAGACTCAGGCGCACACTCGCGGCGCCGTCGGGCCGCTCGCGGGACTCGGCACGCCACACCCGGCGGTCGAACCCGTCGGCCCCGCCGTGCAGCGAGTTGCCCCGGTCGTTGCCCGGGATGTGGTGTCGCGTTCCGTCCAGGGCGAAGGTGCCCGCGGCGATGCGGTTGGCGTACCGCCCCACCACAGCGCCGAGATACGCGCCATGGGTGGCGTAGTGCTTCACGTCCGGGAGGCTGAGGACCACCTCGGCGGGCGTCCGGCTCCCGGACGGACCTGGGACACGCAGGGAGTGCAGTACGGCGCCGTACGTCAGAACGGCGGCCTCGACTCCGCTCGCACTGCGCAGAGTCCAGCGCTCGACCGGGAGGCCCGAGGGGGTGGCGCCGAAGGGTGCCGAGAAGGGGGCGGCGAAGGACATGGGCTCCTCGCGGGGAGTGAGGGCCGGGCACTGTCCGGCGCCGGGCGCGGGCGATACCGGCGGGGCGCGGACGGAGCCGGAGACCGGCAGCTGCGGACGCCTGGACATTACAACGTTGTAAGGCGTCGTTGTAAGAGGTCGGTACAGGTATCTGCTCGGGTCTTTCGGCTATCCGGCGGTCGAGCGGTTGTCCGGTGGCCGACGGGCCGGGGATTTCGGCGGGAAGTCCTTCACGGGCTTGTCGGCGGGAACGATCACGCGGTCCCGCCGCTCGGCCTACGTGTGCCGCCCCAGCGTGCTCTCGCGCGCGACGAGCCGGTAGTCCGCCCAGACGCGGCGGGGCTCGTCCGCCTGGCCGCCGAGCCGGGCCAGGACCGACTCGACCGCCATCCGCGCGATGGCCTCCTTGTCCGGCGACACGGAGGTGAGCGTGACCGCCCCGAAGCGCCCCTCCACGACGTCGTCGAAGCCCACCACGGCGACGTCCTCGGGCACGCGCAGACCGCGCTCCGACAGCACCCGCATCGCTCCGATGGCGATGGGGTCGTTGTACGCGAACACGGCGTCGGGCCGGCGCCCGGTCTCCAGGATCCGGGTCATCGCCGCCGCGCCGTCCGCGTGCCCCCACCCCTCGGTCGTCGCGATCAGCCCGTCGTCCACGGAGAGGCCCGCCGACAGGAGTTCCTCGCGCCACCCCTGAACACGCAGATGGGCGGGTTGGCTGTGGCCACGGCGGGCACCGATGAACGCCACCTCGCGGCGCCCCATGTCGATCAGATGACGGACGGCCGTGCGGGCCGCCGCGACGTTGTCCACCGCGATGTGGTCGTAGGGCAGGTCGTAGTGGCGCTCGCCGAGCAGGACCAGCGGCACGTTCTCCGTGCGCTCACGAAGGTCCTCCGCCTCCAGCTCGATGGGGCTCAGGATCAGGCCGTCGATGACGCGTGCGCGGAACCCCTGGCTGACCAGGACCTCTTGCTCGCGCCGGCCTCCCGTGTGGTCCAGGAGCACGATGTAGTCGTGCAGGGCGGCGGCGTCGATCACCGCCGCCGCGAGCTCGGCGAAGTACGGGTTGCCGAGCTCGGGCAGGGCGAGGGCGATGATGCCCGTACGCCCCTGTCGCAGGTGGCGGGCGGTGAGGTTGGGCCGGTAGCCGAGTTCGTCGATGGCCTGCTGCACCCGCTCGCGCATCGCGGGGGTGACGTGCTGGTAGTTGTTCACCACATTCGAGACGGTCTTGATCGACACGCCCGCACGCGCGGCGACGTCCTTGAGGCTGACCCGCACAACATTCCTTCCGGTGAACTGCCGGGCGCCGGGACCGGTGCGTGCCCGCACGGCGCCGGAGCCATGGCCCCGGCGCAAAGGCTGTGGAGCCGGGC
The DNA here is from genome assembly GCF_002803065.1 of Streptomyces sp. CB01635. Lineage (GTDB taxonomy): Bacteria > Actinomycetota > Actinomycetes > Streptomycetales > Streptomycetaceae > Streptomyces. Next base: position 199,620 of record NZ_NNBL01000005.1, on the reverse strand, counting down.
TTGCAACGTTATACGTCCGTATGGCGAAAGGTGGCAAGGGGACGGCAGGGGGACGGATATACCCGGCACCGGCTGCTGGACCAGCGGCTCGACCGTCGAGGATGCGGACCCCCGCACACCGACGCCGTGGCGCGCCGGGATCCGCCCGGCGCGCCACGATCGGTCACCACCTCAGAGCAGCCGCCACAGATGGTCGTCCGTCCCGTTGTCGTCGAACTGGACGACCTGCGCGCTGTCCGCTGTCGACATCCCGTCCACGCCAAGGACCTTGCCGCTGTTCTTGTTGCGGATCCGGTACCACCCGTCCCCGCTGTCGACCAGCGCCCACAGATGGTCGGCGGTGCCGTTGTCCTCGTACTGGACGACGTGTGCGCTGTTGTCCGTCGACATCCCGTCGACCCCGAGGACCTTGCCGCTCTGGCCGTTGCGGATCAGATGCCAGCCGTCACCCTTGTCGACGAGCTGCCACGCGTGGTCGCCCGTACCGGAGTTGGCGAACTGGACGACGCGGGCACTGTTCTCGGTCGACATGCCGTCGACGGCCAGGACCTTCCCGCTGTGCTTGTTGGCGATCCGCCGGAACGCGGGCTCCGGCATCCACGTCCTGCCGTCGGGCGAGGCCTGGGGAAACGCCGTGATCCGCAGTCGGGCCGCGCCCATCGGGACGAGTGTCACGGTCTCGACGGATGCGTCGCTGCGGGCCGGTCCGCTCTGCAGGGGTGCGACGACGTGCTCGTCGTCCGCGACCCACTCCTCGATGCGACGGGCCTGCGCGGTGATGTGCACCGGTGTCGTCTCGTGGGTGAACGGGTTCTCCCCGACCGGCCCGTTGTCGCGCCGGAAGGCGAGGCCGGGGGCGGGGGACAGGCCGTAGTTCCAGGCGGAGGTCGCATGCACCTCGTAGTGCGGGAACGTGTCGTCGCCCGCGTAGCGCTCGTACCGCTCGCCGATCTTCAAGGAGTAGGTGAGCGGTCCGTGGTCGACGCTGACGGCGTCGTGGTTGTCGGGCCAGTGGCGTACGGAAGTGTGCTGAGGCAGGCGCAGCGTCACCACGTCACCGTCGTGCCAGGTGCGCTCCACCTTGGCCCAGACCGGTCCGTCCTCGGCCGCCAGACGCTTGCCGTTGACGAGGAGTTCGGGCCCGCGGCACCACCCCGGGATGCGGAGCTGGAGCGGGAAACGCACCGGCTTCGGGATGGAGAGCCTGAACTCGACCGTCTCGGTGAAGGGGTAGCCGGTCTCCTCGACGATGGTCACCTCGGTGCCGCCGGCGACCCGCGTACGGACCGTGCAGGGGGCGTACATGGCGGCGGCGAGGCCGTCGCCGGGCGTCGCGAGCCACAGCTCCTCGTTGAAGTAGGGCCAGCCCATACCGTAGTTGTGCGGGCAGCAGCGGTACTGGTCGACGCCGGGCTGCAGGGACTGCATGGCGAAGCCGTTCTGGAACTGCCCCTGTGTCTTCGGGGTGTTGTCCAGGTCGATGCTGTTGGCGCTGGTGACGTAGTGCAGGGACTTGCCCTGCGGGTCGAGTGCGGCGGGCAGCATGTTGAACGCGAGTTCCTCGCAGCGGTCCGCCCACACCGGGTCACCGGTGATGCGCGTGAGCAGTTCATGGCTGGCCATGAACTCGACGATGCCGCAGGTCTCGAAGCCCTGACGAGGGTCCCCGAAGCCGGGCCGGTAGTTCTCGTCCCCCGCCATGCCTCCGCCGGGGAACCGGCCGTACGCACCCATCACGGCGTCGTATCCGCGATACGTGGCCCGGGTCAGCTCGGCAGAGCCGGTGAGCTGCGCGTACTGGGCCGGCTCACGGAATCCCTGGGCGATGTTCACGTTGTGCCGCGAGGGCGTACCGCCTGTCCAGTCCGCCCCGAGGGTGTGCATCTTGCCCGCCAGATCGAGGAGGAACTTCTCCCCGGTACGGCGGTACAGCCACACCACGATGTCGAGTCCGTCGCCCCAACGGAAGGAAACCCAGCTGGAGTTGAAGGCTCCGGCCCCCTGGGCGTTCATGAAACGCAGGAAGCGCGTGACGAACGGGACGACGCGCCGGTCGCGCGAGTACTCCTCGTAGGTCCGCAGCGCCATCAGGAGCGGCAGGAACGGCCAGAAGTCCGGACCGCCGTTGAGCGAGGTGCGCAGCGCGCGCGGGCCGAAGAAGCCGTCGCTCTCCTGCGTGGCGAGGATCGCGTCGATCCACTCGCGCGAACGGGCCAGGGCGTGCTCGTCACCGGTGGCGACCGCGAGGGGCACATAGCCGCGCAGCCAGTACGGCAGTTCCTCCCACGCCCCGCGCTCCGGGTGCACCCAGCCGGTGTTGTCGAAGTCCAGGAAGTGGGAGAGGTCCTCGTACCGGCCGCACAGCCCGTCGAGCTGGAGCTTCAGCTGTCCGGCGAGCCAGCCACGGGCGGTGACACTGCCGGAGGGCAGCTTCCGGAACGCGTCCGGGAGCAGCGTGCCGGCGGACGGCCGTGAAGCCGCCGCCGCGGACGGGGCGAACGGGCCGCCGAGCGCCGCGGCGCCCAGGCCCAGGGCGCCGGCACCGAGAAGAGCGCGTCTGCTGACAGGCATGCGGGTGCTCCTGTTCGGGGGGGTACGGGGAGAGGGTACGAAGGGGTCGCGCTCGCGCAAGAAGCGGGCGCGCCGCGCCCGGCCCCCCTTCCGCCCCGAGAGGCGCGAAAGGGGGACCGGGCACATGTCGGACCGACCGCGCTCAGCTGCCGGAGCAGCCGGCCACGGTCGCCTGCGAGGCGTCGCGGATCAGCGCGTCCTGCGCCGCCTTCACCCGCTTCACATCCGGCTTGACGATCTTGCGGTCGTACGTCACCAGGCCGTTGAGCTCACCCTCGACGTCCGAGATCTGCGTGTACACGGCGCCGTTGCTGCCCTGGCAGGCCAGCTTGTGCACCTCGGCGAGCCGTGCGAGGTAGTCGTCCGTGTACTTCGCCGGGTCGACGTCCACGTACGACTGCTGCACCGCCCAGGCGTGACCGGGCACCGCGAGGCCGAGGCCGCCGTACTCGCCGCTGACCAGGGCGCGCTTGCCGTCGGGATGCGGCGGCAGGGCCGGGCTCGGGTAGCCGTGCTCGTCCATGATGTCGCCGGTCCCGCCGTCCGCCCCGAGGTTGAGACCCGACATGTTGTTGACCAGCCGCGTCGGGTCCCAGGCCTTGGCCTGCTCGGCGATGCGGCCCACGTCGTACTGGCCCCAGCCCTCGTTGAAGGTGACCCACATGACCACCGAGGGGTGGCTGCTGTGCTGGTCGATCATCGTCTTCATCTCGCGCTCGTACTCGGCGCGCGCGGCCGTGTCCGGCGCCGCGCTCATGGCCGGCATGTCCTGCCACACCATCAGACCCAGCTTGTCCGCCCAGTAGAACCACCGGTCGGGCTCGACCTTGATGTGCTTGCGGACCGAGTTGAAGCCCATCTGCTTGTGCATCTTCAGGTCGTAGGCCAGTGCCTCGTCCGTCGGCGCGGTGTGCAGCCCGTCGGGCCAGAAGCCCTGGTCGAGCGTGGCCATCATGAAGGCGGGCTTGCCGTTGAGCAGGGTGCGCGGCGTGCCGTTCACCTTCTCGACGGAGATGGAGCGCATCCCGAAGTAGCTGCCGACGCTGTCCTTGCCGACGTTCACCTTGAGGTTGTAGAGGAACGGGTCGTCGGGCGACCACAGATGCGCCTTGTCGATCTTCAGGGTCAGCGGCGTGCCGGTGACCCCGCTCGCCGTGGCGACCCTGCGCTTGCCGTCGTACGCCGTCGCCGTGAACGGCACTCCGTCCCGCACGCCCTTGGCCTCGACGGTGGCCTTGCCCGCCGTGACGTCCGGGGTGATCTTGAGGTCGGCGGCGTGATCGGCCGCGACCGGCTCCATCCACACGGTCTGCCAGATACCGGAGGAGGGGGTGTACCAGATACCGCTCGGGTCCAGGCGCTGCTTGCCGACCGGCGGGTTCTCGCCGCCCTGCGCGTCCGTCGGGTCGTAGACGCCGACGATCAGCTCCTGGGTGCGCCCCGGCTTCAGCGCGTCCGTGATGTCGGCGCTGAACTTGTCGTAGCCGCCCTTGTGTTCGGCGACCTTCTTGCCGTTGACGTACACCTCGGACTGCCAGTCGACGGCGCCGAAGTTCAGCTGGAGGCGCTTGCCGTCACCGACCTTCCAGCCCGCGGGGACCGTGAAGGTGCGGCGGTACCACATGCGGTCCTCGTGGCGCTCGATGCCGGAGAGCTGCGACTCGACCGGGTAGGGCACAAGGATCTTCTCGCCGAGCTGCTTGCCGACCGGCGGCTTGTCGCCGGACTTCGCCGCGGCGAACTGCCACTCGCCGTTGAGGTTCTGCCAGGCGTCCCGGGTGAGCTGCGGGCGCGGGTACTCGGGGTGGGCGTTCTTCGGCCCCACCTCGTCGGCCCACTTGGTGCGCAGCTCGTACTCGGAGTCGTTCGGGCCGCTGCTCCAGAACTGGCCGACGGCCTTGTCGCCGGTGCTGGTCAGCCCACCCTTGCCGTCGTATGTGACATCGGCCTGGCCGGACGCGCCGCCGCCCTTCTTGCCCACGACCGGCTCCTTGAGCCCGACGAGCAGGGTGCGGGGGTCGGCCGGGTCGGCCTTGATCGTGGACAGCGGCCACTGGGCGCCGCCGATCACGGCCTGGAGGTGATCCGCGAGGCCGGCCGGCGGGGCCGCGAGGGACTGAGCGAAGTCGAGCTTGAGAGTTCGGCCGTCCTTGAGGACGGTCGTCGATATCGCTCCGTCGTAGTCCCAGCCGTCGGGCAGCCGGAAGGCGGAGGAGGGGATCGCTTCCTTGGTCTCGCCGGGCTCGGTCCAGCGCAGATGGAGGTTCGAGCCGCCGAAGTGCTCGAAGTACTCGACCTTGATGTCGTACGCCTTGCCGGCCGTCAACTCGACGGGCTGGGAGGTCTGTTCCTTGTCCCAGTCGTCGACCCAGTGGTCGATGGCGAGCTTGCCGTCGACCCAGAGCCGGAAGCCGTTGTCGCCGGTGATGGAAAACGTTGTCGCGCCGGTCTTCTCCGGCACGACCTTGCCCGTCCAGCGCACACTGGCGTCGTCGGCCTGGCCGGTGGCGGTCCGCAGCCGCGGCTCGAGGGTGTCGAAGTCGAGCTTCGGGTCGAAGCCGGTGGCCTTGAGCTCGTTGAAGTCGAAGGCTCCGGGGGCGGACTGGGTGTAGTACTCGCCCTTCAGGCCGTGGGGTTCGACCGGGTCGTCGGCCGCTGTCGCCGACGGCGACCCGGTGAGTGCCGCGAGGCCCAGTCCCGCGGCCAGCAGCATGGCCAGTCGGCCTCTGAGTCGTTTGGTGCGCACGAATCCTCCTTGACTGAGGAAGAGGGGGGCGGCTCGTCGCTTGCGTCTGTACAACGTTGGAAGGAGCGGGCAGTTGGCATGACAGCACGCCCTCAGGTGCGCTGTCCAGGGTCACGACAAGACGACCCCTCGGTAACTCCGCGCGGGCGATCCGACGGGCTGCAAAGTTTGCTGACAAGAAGGCGAGTGCGACTTCATGGACTCGGTTGAACGCGTTCAAAACTTCTGCCAGGCTGACCCCGGCTCGAACGGGCGGACGCTGCCCGCGGTGGCCTGCTGAGGCGTGCGGTGGACAAGGTCGGGGCGGTGGGTGGGGCATGAAGTCGAGGATGGCGGTGCTGCTCGGATGCCTGGTCCTGGCCTGTGCGTCGTGCGCCGACGCGGGCGGTGAGGCGGCCGTGATCCAGCAGGCCGATCTGGTCGGGGACTGGGCCAACTCGGCCGGAGCTCACGTGCACATGGCGGGCGATCACACCGTTACGGCGAGTGGGGTCGACCATGCCGTGCCCGACTACACGTGCCCGACGACGGTTAAGGCCGCCAGATGGCAGTTCTTCACGCAGGCCGACTCGTCCGGGTTCGCCACCGCCTCCGACTCGGTGACCGAGGGGGACTCGCTCGTGGTGACTGTGGACGCCGGTGACCCCGACTCGCAGTGGTGCGACCTCCAGGCCGCCGTTCAGAGGGACTACCGGGGCTTCAATCTGTGCCTGGTTCTGGATATGGATCAGGGGTGCACGGCTGGGGAACTCCTGCGCAGGGTTCCGGCCGCACGGGAGTGAGCGTGCGGCTGTGTCGAATCGGGTGGATGTCGCAGGTCCGCGCGTGAGCCGAATCGGGTGGAGGTCGCGCTCCCGTGCCGGGCGCTTGCCGATGTCGGCTCGTTTGCAATGGTGTTGGGCCGTTTCCGGCGTGGTCGTCGGGGTCGTTCAGTGCGGGGGCCGACGGATGGGTGGACAGGGTTCCGCGCCCGTGACTCTCATGCTGGACGGCGCAGAATCTTCAACGTAGTACAGCGGCTGCCCCGGCGGTCGTGCCGCTTCGCCAGGTACCTACTCTCTTCCCGGGCGCGCCGTTCACCGGCTGCTTCTCCCGCGACGTGGCGGGGGAGCGGGGCGGCGTCGACCGGGCGTCGCAGCACGGCGTGCCGGCGAAGCTGCCAGAAGGCCGCCACCGGAAATGACCTGCTGATCGCGGGCCCCCTCGGGCGCGGGACACACGTACGCCGGCTCCCGACCCGAGCGGGCGCTGGACGCGTACGCGGCGCTCACCGGACGCCTTCTGTGCCGTACCGGACTGGATTCGGTCTACGCGGGCAACCCCCGCAACGCGCCCGGCGACGGATGGGTTCCCTTCGGCGAGTGCGTCGTCCGCCCCTGCCGGGACCACACGCAGGTGCGCGGCATCATCCAGTCTTGGGAGACGGGGGATCTCCGGATCAGGCCCGCGGGCGCGCCGGTGATCGGCGTTTTCTTCCCGCAGGGAAAGGCGGCGGAGTACCGGGACGGGCTGCTCAAGCGCACCAAAGCCTGGGACGGCGGCTCACCGCTGTTCATCGCGGGGGCGGTCAACGCCTGGAGCTGGACGCCCAGCGGTGTCGCGGAGCTCGGCGAGCTGCTGGGGGACCCGTTCGAGATCGTCCGTGGCGATGTCCTTTCCGACCTGCTGAACCGGGCCGGAAGCCGCGAAAGCCAGGGTCTCTCGGTGGGCCCGCCTACGCCGCTTCGTAGTGGTGGGCCCGACCGCCGCGCCACTTCACCCAGGCCGGATCGTCGAGCAGCGTCTCCGCGTCCGGCAGTCCGGCCCGGCGCAGGAACTCGACGACTTCCAAGTCGGAGTGCGCGAGGCCAAGTATCTGACCGTGCGCCGTCACCCTGCGCCCACCCGTACCCGAGGGGCGGTGCACGACTATCGGCACGACGTCCATAAGTACAGGGTCATTCGAATGCCGGGCGCGTGCATCCTCTGGCCGGGCGTTTTTGCTGGAAGATGGAGACAGAGCCCCGCTCGGCCCACCCCCCCCGGCCGGGCGGGGCTCGCCTTGTGCGCGCGGCTCTCGCCGTGGTTGTCCGCCGGAGGCCTCTCGCAACCCTCTTGCTCTTGCAAGTAATATGCAACAAGCTGGCCCGGTCCTTACCGCCTGCCCCAGGACGCGGAGCCACAACATGCCCGTCATGCCCCAGCTGATGCCCGAAGCGGGACCCCAACGCGTCATCGCCGCGTCGAACTTCGTCAACACCGTCGGCAGCGGCCTCTACCTGACCGCCGGCGTCCTGTACTTCACCCAGGACGTCCGCCTCCCCGCGACGCAGGTGGGACTCGGACTCGGTGTCGCCGGCTTCGCCTCGCTCGTCACGGGCATAGCCGCCGGCCACCTCGCGGACAGGCGCGGCGCGCGCGGCGTCTACGCGGCGACCATCGTCGTACAGGCGCTGGCGACAGCAGGGTTCGCCCTGGTGGACAGCTTCTGGCCGTTCGTCCTGGCCGTCTGCGCCGCGACCGGGGCGCAAGCGGCGGGACGGGCCGCGCGCAGCCCGCTCATCAGGTACTTCGGCGGGGACCGGCCGCAGGAGTACCGCGCCTACCTCCGGGCCGTCACCAACATCGGCATCTCACTCGGCGCACTGCTGGCGGGCTGGGCCCTCCAGGTGGGCACCCACACCGCGTATCAGCTCCTGGTCATCGGCAACGCGATCGCCTTCGGCGCCTCCGCCGCCATCCTGCTCTTCCTGCCGCCGGTCGCTCCGGAGCCCGCGGCCGCCGGCCCCCGCTGGATCGCACTGCGGGACCGGCCCTACCTCCTCCTCACGGCGCTGGACGGCATCATGGCCATCCAGTTCAAGGTGCTCACCGTGGCCATCCCGCTGTGGCTGGTCGTCGCCACCAGCGCACCCCACTGGCTCATCTCGGGCACGATGCTCGTCAACACCGTCATCGTGATCGCCCTTCAGGTGCGGGCCAGCCGCACCGTCAGCTCCCCGGCGGCGGGTGGCGGGGCGTACCGGCGGGCGGGCGTGGTCTTCCTCGTCTCCTGCTCGCTGATCTCGCTGTCCGCGGGGGACCCGGCATGGGCCGCCGCGGCACTGCTCCTGGTCGCGGTCGTGGTCCACGCGGTCGGCGAACTGTGGCACTCCGCCGCGGGGTTCGAGGTCTCCTTCGCCCTCGCCCCCGAACGCGCCACCGGCCAGTACCTCGGTGTGTTCGGCCTCGGCGCGGGCCTGGCCGACGCGCTCGGTCCCAGCCTGCTGATCGCGCTCTGCATCACCTGGGGCCGGCCCGGCTGGTACGTCGTAGGCGCCCTGTTCACCGTCACCGGCCTGGCGGCCCCCTTCGTCGTCCGCTGGGCTCAACGGCCCGTGCCCGCACGGGACTTGCCCCTCGAAGCGGGGCGGCCCGTTTCTCAGGTCTGAAGGGAGACCGAGTAATCCCGGTCGGCCGAGCAGCTCCGAGAGTGTCCGTCCGATCGGCCGGTGCACGCCCACCCGCGACGGGCTGCGCATGCGCGAGTCGTGGGCGGCGGACCATCGGGAGGCTGCCTCGGAACCAGCACTCTGACGGCTACCGCCACGGGGTTCAGTCCAGCACTCTGACGGCTACCGCCACCGGGTTCAGTCCAGCACTCCGAGCACCCCGTCGGGGTTGCAGTGCGGACAGGCCGGCACCTGCTCCCACAGCGCGCGGCGCGCTTGGTCGTCCGTGACGCCTCGCGACCGTTTGCCCGCCATGTGGCAGCCGCCGACGTGCACGTACACAGGTGCGCGCCCGCCGAGCCCCATCTCGATCAGCCAGTCGGGGGCCAGCGGCCGGTCCCGTTCGCCGCGCTGTTTCTCGGCTTCCTGCCGCTCCGCCTCCGCGATCTTGCGGCGCACCCTGTCCAGAGACAGCACGAGCCACGTCTCCAGCGTGCGGAGCCGTGGCAGGTCGGGTGGCAGTTCGGACATGTGTTCGAGTCTACGACGGTTTCCGGCCAGGCAGTACGCCCGTTGAATGGCCCAAGAGCAGAGCCCAGAATTGCCCCACATGGATGGGCCGATGCGCGCGTACCGTCATTGCCATGCCGAACCTGCTGCCGCCCGCCGGCTCTCAACGCACCCTCTCCCTGGCCCAGTTGAGCAACTCGCTGGGCGACGGCGCGTACTACGTCACCTCGGCGCTCTACTTCACTCACGTCGTCGGCCTCGCGCCCGCCAGCATCGGCCTCGGCCTCACGGTCGCCTGGGCGATCGGTTCAGTCGTCGGGGTACCGCTCGGCCGGATCGCGGACCGCCGCGGCCCGCGTGGAACGGCGGTCCTGCTCGCCCTCGCGACCGGCGCCGCGGTCGCCTCCTTCCTGGTCGTACGCGGTTTCCTTCCCTTCCTCGTGGCCGCCTGCCTCTACGCGAGCGCGCAGTCGGGACTCGCGGCCGCGCGCCAGGCACTGCTCGCCGGTCTGGTGGCCAAGGAGGACCGTACGGGTGCGCTCGCCCACCTGCAGTCGACGCTCAACGCGGGTCTCGCGGTGGGCGCGGCGCTCGGCGGGCTCGCACTGTCCGCCGGGACGAAGTCGGCGTATCTGGCGGTGTTCGCGATCGACGCCGTCAGTTTCGTCCTCTGCGCGCTCGTCCTGCTGCGGCTCCCGGCCGTCGCGCCGGCGCCCGCCGTCCGTGGAGCGAAACTCGAAGTCCTGCGCGACCGGCCCTACGCCGCCGTGACCCTCCTCAACACCGTTCTTCTCCTGCGGATGCCGCTGCTCAGCCTCGGGCTCCCGCTGTGGATCAACGAGCGCACCGAGGCCCCCACGTGGCTCGTCTCCGCGCTCTTCATCCTCAACACCGGCGCCGTGATGCTCTTCCAGGTCCGCACGGCCCGCTCCGTCGCCGGCCTTCCCACGGCGACCCGAGCCATCCGCCGGTCAGGCGTGCTCATGCTCCTGGCCTGCGGCATCTTCGCCGCCTCGGCCACCGGCTCGGTCTGGGTCGCGGGCGCCGCCCTGGTCGGAGGATCGGTGCTCCTGGTCGCCGCAGAGATGCTCCAGTCGGCCGGATCCTGGCAGCTCGGCTTCGACCTGGCCCCGGCCGGGCGCATCGGCGAGTACCAGGGCTTCTTCGGTACGGGCGTCACGGTCGCCCGCACGCTCGGCCCGCTGCTGCTCACCGCGCTGCTGCTCGGGATGGGCACGCCGGGCTGGCTGCTGCTCGGCGGCCTGGTCCTGGCGGCGTCGTACGCGCTGGAGCCGGTGGCGCGGTGGGCGGCGAAAACGCGCCAGGATCCAGCACCCGTACGGGTTGCGGCTTCGACGGTGTGATCTCGACGCCGCGGACGGGTAGGCCCACAGCGTCCTGAGCGGCAAGTGTTGCTGACGCTCCGTCGCCGAGCAGTCTCCCGACCTGTCTCCCGAGCAGTCTCCCGAGCAGTCTTCCGAAAGGAGACCGGCCCCCATGACCGAACTCGACTGGCCGATCCCGCGGTTCCACCTGGCCATGCCCGTGGACGATCTGCCCGCCGCCCGGCACTTCTACGGTGAGGTGCTCGGCCTCGAGCAGGGCCGCAGCGCCGACACATGGGTGGACTGGAATCTCCACGGCCACCAGTTCGTCACCCACCTCGCCCCCACCCGCGCCGAGCACATCCGCAACCCCGTCGACGGACACGACGTGCCCGTACCGCACTTCGGCCTGATCCTCACGATCCCCGCGTTCCAGGAGCTCGCGGACCGGCTCCGCGCCGCGGACACGAAGTTCGTCATCGAGCCCTACGTACGCTTCGCGGGCGAGCCCGGCGAGCAGTGGACGATGTTCCTCCTCGACCCGGCGGGCAACGCCCTGGAGTTCAAGGCGTTCGCCGACGACTCGCAGGTCTTCGCCACCTGAGAGCGCTATGCGCCTTCGCCGCCACCCGCCTTCGCCTTCACGTCCGCCTCGACGTCAGTCCTGGCGAGGCCCTCCTCCTTGGCGTACTCGGTGACGGCCTGCTGCACATCGCGGGCCAGGTCCCGCCACGCGCGCCAGGCCGTCTCGTACGTCTGGGTCTGGGACTCGCTCGGCGGCTCGAGCCCCGGTGGTCCGTAGCCGTCCCGCAGTCTCAGGACCTCGTGGTGTGCCGCGTTCGCGGCCTGCTGTCTCTCGACGAGTTCGTCGAAGGTGTGTGCCACGCAGCGGATCCTAGGTCGCCGTCGAGGCGATCCCGGTCAGCGCTCGCGCGGGTTACACGAATGCCGGAGGGGTGTGAGCGAAACGGGTCAGGGGCGGCGCCGGACGGCGCCGCCCCTGACCCGTTTGGCGAGTTCCCTCAGGACTGGGGGCGCTTGCCGTGGTTCGCGGCGTGCTTGCGGCGAGCCTTCTTCTTGCGCCGTCGCTTCGAGGACATTGCTACCTCCCAGGTGTCGCTGTTCTTCGGTCCTGCCTGGATGAGCGGGCCCACCCAGACGATCATCCGGCCGCCTACCCAAGGACGCGACCGGTAATGACGTGGCCCATGCCACCACTCCCGCCCCCCGATCGGCCGGGCGACGCGCCGCTGTGGCGATCCGCCCTGCGGGCCGCCCACTTCCTCGCGTGCGTCACCTAAGTTGGATGTGGATTTGCCTAAAGGTCTTAGGTAACTGCATAATCGATTTCGTTGATTGGGGTGAAGGTTATGGTGCGTGTAGGGCTGACCAGGGAACGCCTGATCCGAGCCGGCGCCGAGCTGGCCGACGAGGTCGGGTTCGACAACGTGACCGTCTCTGCGCTCGCGAGACAGTTCGACGTCAAGGTCGCGAGCCTGTACTCGCACCTGAAGAACTCCCAGGAACTCAAGACCGGGATCGCGCTGCTCGCTCTGGAGGAGCTCGCCGACCGGGGCGCCGCGGCGCTCGCCGGGCGTGCGGGCAAGGACGCCCTCGCCGCCTTCGCGAACGTCTACCGCGACTACGCCCGGGAACACCCCGGTCGCTACGCGGCGGCCCAGCTGCGGCTCGACCCGGAGACGGCCGCCGCCAGCGCCGGCGTCCGGCACGCACGGATGATGAGGGCGATCCTGCGCGGCTACGACCTCACGGAGCCGGACCAGACCCACGCGGTCCGACTCCTGGGCAGCGTCTTCCACGGCTACGTCAGCCTGGAGATGCAGGGGGGCTTCAGCCACAGCGCACCCGACTCGCAGGAAAGCTGGTCGCGGATCCTCGACTCCCTCGACGCCACGCTGCGGAACTGGCCCGCAGCCTGACCGCGGTCCCGCGCCGACCCCTATCGGTGCGCCCGAGCAGCCCCACAGGCATATTGATCAACAGGTTGAGGCAATGCACATGAACGACAACTGGACCACTACTCCCGTCACCGCGGACCTCGTACGTGGCGCGTACGAGGTGGAGCGCTCCGAGCACGGCGTGCTCCCGCACCGGCTGCCCGCACGGGCCCGCGCACAGTGCTCCGACGCACAACTGGCCATGGCCGAGGCCCAACCCTCCGGCGTACGGCTGGTGTTCCGCACCCGGGCCACCGTCATCGAGCTGGACGCGCTCCGGACCAAGATGGCCTTCAAGGGTGCTCCGCCCCGTCCGGACGGTGTGTACGACCTGCTGGTCGACGGCCGTCTGGCCGCGCAGGCCGGTGTCACCGGCGGCAACGTACAGACGGTGGACATGACCACAGGCACCAGGGAGACCCAGCCCGGACCCATCGGCACCGTGCGGTTCACCGGGCTGCCCGACCGCATGAAGGACGTCGAGATCTGGCTGCCGTACAACGAGATCACCGAGCTGGTCGCCCTGCGTGCCGATGCCCCGGTCGAGCGCATGCCGGACAGCGGGCGCAAGGTGTGGCTGCATCACGGCAGTTCGATCAGCCACGGCTCGGACGCCGCAAGCTCCAGCGCGACGTGGCCGGCGCTGGCTGCCGCCCTCGGCGGCGTGGAGTTGATGAACCTCGGTCTGGGGGGCAGTGCCCTGCTCGACCCGTTCACCGCGCGTGCCCTGCGGGACGCCCCCGCGGACTTGATCAGCCTCAAGATCGGCATCAACATTGTCAATGCCGACCTGATGCGCCTGCGCGCGTTCGCCCCGGCGGTGCACGGTTTCCTCGACACGATCCGTGAGGGACACCCGACCGTGCCGCTGCTGGTCGTGTCGCCGATCTACTGCGCCATCCACGAGGACACTCCGGGTCCCAGCGCCCCGGACTTCAGCAACCTCAGTGCGGGCAGGCTGCAGTTCATGGCCGCCGGCGACCCGGCGGAGCGAGCGGCGGGGAAGCTCACGCTCAACGTCATCCGGGACGAGCTGGCGCGCGTCGTGAAGCAGCGGATCGCGGAGGACCCGAACCTGTACTACCTCGACGGCCGCGACCTGTACGGCGAGGCGGACTTCGCCGAGCTGCCGCTGCCCGACCAGCTCCACCCGGACGCCGCCACCCACCGGCGCATGGGCGACCGCTTCCACACCCTGGCCTTCGGCGTGGACGGTCCGTTCGCGTTCGCGGTGACCGAGCGTCCCTGAGGCTCGCCCCTGCCAGGGGCCGCGTGTGTCGCCCCCTGCGCGCCGTGCCGAGCCTCTGGTCCGTCAGGCGCATCGCGACGCGTAGCGCCGTGACCGCGCCGACGGACAGGGCGACGGCGAACCCCGTCATCGTCGCCACGACGCTCGAATGCCGGATGATCACGCCGAGCAGGATCGCGGGCAGGCCCATGCCCATGTAGGACTGGAGCGCGAGGTGAGGGCGGCGCTGTTCGACCGATCCCCGCAACGGCTCGCGCTGTCGGCCGCGGGCGCGGTAGCGCCGCGGGCGGCGTCGAGGGTGGCCGGCGCCTCGGGCCGGTACGTTCGATGGGCCACAGGCTGTGACCGCTGCCGGAAACAGTCGGACGGTCCCGCTCCTGAGTGCGTCGCTGCACCTCAGAGGAGGACCTGTCTCTACGGTGACGATCTAGCGGCCGGTTTTCACTACATGCCCGGGGTCGTTTGAGGGTCGTTTCTTTACGAGCGGACGCGGGGGCCCCGCTTTCTGATGGCGCTGACGGGAGGGACGTGCGTCCAAGTACCGCTGTCCGGACGGCTGGCTCGCAGCACGGAATCTCCACCTCTGAGGGTCGGGTCCTTGGATGTTCAACCAAGACCTATATCGCTCACACGCTCTTGCATTTACGATGTGATGACTCGCACTCGCCTGGCGAATGTGAGAAACGGGGTGCCGCTTTCCTGCGTCCCCGGGTACACAGGGAGCCAGCGCACATGCACATCGAACATCTCCTGAGGGACGAGTCACTCGGCCTGCGCCTGCTCTGGGCCGACGAACCGCAGCTGCGGCAGGAGATCAGCGGCGTGACCGTCACCGACCTCGAGGACCCGGCCCGCTTCGTGCGGCCGGCCGAGGTCGTGCTCAGCGGCCTGGTGTGGTGGACCCAGCGGAGCGGACGGGCCAAGGCGGACCGGTTCGTCTCCGCGCTGCGCACGGCGGGCGCTGCCGTGCTCCTCGCGGGGGAGGAGACGCACGGCGCGGTCCCGGACGACCTTGTCGAAGCCTGCCGCCGCCACGGGCTCCCGGTCGCGGCGGTCCCGGCGCACATCATGTTCCGCGCCATCACGGACACGGTGTACCTCCAGCAGTGGGGTGAGCTCAGCCGCCACCATGCCCTGCCCGAGAACGTGCGTGCCACGCTCAGCCGGCTCCTGGCGCAGGAGGCGGACCCGGCCGCGCTCGTCGACGCCGCGTTCGCCCACCTCGACCGGCCGGTCGCCTACGTCCTCACGCCGACCGGACGCACCGTGGCCGCCACCACCGCCTCGGCCGATCTCGCGACGCGTGACGCCGCCGCCCTGATCGCGACGGGCACGTTCCCCGCGCAGAGGAGCGGCCACAACAGCTCCGGCACCGGGGCCCGTCCGCCGTTCGGCCGGGCATCGGTCACTCTGCCCGTGCAGGCCGACACCGACGCGGTCTCGCCCTACGAACGCTGGCATCTGCACGTCCCCGACCCCGACGACGCCCCGCCGCGCATGCTGCACGAAATTGTGGAGATCCTGGGACGGTGCCAGGAAATCCGGGCCCGCCGCCGGGCCGACGAGGACCGCGCGGTGCGCGAACTCGGCACGCTGCTCACCGCGCCCGACACCGACAAGGCCGTCCTCGAAGCCGCGCTGCGCGGCTGCGGGCTCCCTGACGAGGGCCCGTACCACGTGGTCGTCGCCGAAGCCGGCTCAGGACGTGAGGACTCGGCGCAGGGCGCGCTGACCGAGGCGGCCGCACACGTTCCGCACACCGGCACCGCCGCGGGCCAACTCCCTGACGGCACCGCCTTCGCCGTCATCGCCGGGGCGGACGCCGTGAGCGAAGCACTCGCCGACGTATGGCCGTTGCTCGCGACCTGCGAGCCGTCCGACCCGCTGCACGCGGGCATCGCCTCCCCGGCCGCCGCGCCCCGGAACCTGAACGGGGCGCTGTCCGAGGCCCGTTACGCCCTGACCTCGGCCCGTACGACCGCGCCCGCCGCCTCACGCCTGACCGACGCGGCCTCGCTCACCGGCCTCGAAACGCTGCTCACAGGCGTACCCGCCGAGGTGCGCGCCGCGTTCAGCCGCACCGTCCTCGGCCCCCTGCTCGACGAGACCAACGCGTCCGCGACCGCTCTGCTCCAGACCCTGGAGACCTTCCTCGCCTGCGACGGCTCATGGGCGCGCACCGCGGAGGCGCTCCACCTGCACGTCAACACCGTCCACTACCGCATCCAGCGCATCGAGCACTTCACCGGCCGTGACCTCTCCCGGCTCTACGACCGCGCGGACCTCTGGGCCGCGCTGCTGAGCCGCGAGGAGCCGGCTACGAACGGTCGACGTGCACGCTCGTCGACTTCACGCGCGCGGTGACGGTGACCCCGACGGCGAGGCCCAGCTCCTCGACGGCCTCCCGCGTCACCATGGACACCATCCGGTGCGGGCCGGCCTGGATCTCCACCTGCGCCACGACGTCGTCGGCCTTGAGCGCCGTCACGATCCCCGTGAACGAGTTGCGTACCGACGTGCGCGGAGCTCCGTTCGCCCCCCGATCGGCTTCCGCGGCCCGGCTCTTGGCGAACCGCGCGAGACCGACACCGTCGATGACACGGTTCCCCGTACCGTCCCGCCCCATCGTCAGCCGCCCGCTGTCGGCCCACCGACGCACGGTCTCCCCACTCACCCCGAGCAGGCGCGCGGCCTGGCCAATGCTGTACGACGACACATCGGAACCTTAGCCGTGCCGGGCACCGGGCTCTTCTGGGGGAGGCGGCTCATCCGTGAGGCTTGGCGCGGACGTGCATGCGTTCCCCCTGCCTCCCGAAGAGGCTGAGGAGTTCGACGGGCCGCCCGTCCGCGCTGCTGAACCAGTGCGGGACCCGGGTGTCGAACTCGGCGGCCTCGCCCGGGCCTAGGACCAGATCGTGCTCGGCGAGCACGAGCCGCAGCCGGCCATCCAGCACATACAGCCACTCGTAGCCCTCGTGCGTACGGAGATCCGGCTCGCAGCCCCGGTCGGCGATGACCATCTTGTATGCCTGAAGCGGGCCGGGCGACCGGGTCAGGGGGACGAACGTGCCGCCGCTCGGCATCGGGCGGGGCGTCAGCCGGACCCGGGGATCGCCCACCTCGGGAGCGCCGACCAGCTCGTCCAGTGGCACGCCATACGCACCGGCCAGCGGCAGCAGCAGCTCAAGGCTGGGGCGGCGGTGCCCGGACTCGAGGCGCGAAAGGGTGCTCTTGGAGATGCCGGTGACCTCCGAGAGGGCCGCCAGGGTGAGCCCACGCCGGTCGCGCAGTCGTCTCAACCGCGGGGCGACCTCGTCGAGTACCGCTTGATAGGGCGCTGGCTTGTCCACATCGTCAACGTCATCAACGTCATCAATGTCACCAACGTCACCAACGTCATCCACATCGTCCATGCGGGCATTTCATCCGGCTGTCCCGGAAATGGCAACACAGATTGCCGTTCATGGGCGACGGGTGCACTCTCCTGGCCATGAGCACCCACAGCAATCCCGCGCAGAGCCACGGACACGACCACGCGCACGGTCACGGGCATGACCACGGTTCCGACAGCACCGACATCGACTGGGAGGCCATGACCGACACACTGGAGAACAACGGCGACCTGCACCTCCCGGTCCTGAGGCGGACGGCGAGCCGGCTCGCGGAACTGCTGGGCACGGACAAGCAGGTCCGCCGCATCCTCGACATCGGCAGCGGCCCGGGCGTGATGACCTGCGCGCTCGCCGAGGCCTTCCCGGACGCCGAAGTCGTCGCGGTGGACGGCTCGCCCGCACTGCTCGACCGCGCTCTGGCCCGCGCCGAACGGCTCGGACTCGGCGACAGGGTGACGATCCGGCACGCGGAGCTGCCGGGCGACCTGGAAGGCGCCGACGGGCAGACGGGCGGTGGCCTCGGTGAGGCCGATCTGATCTGGAGCAGCAAGGCTGTTCACCACATCGGTGATCAGCAGGGTGTCCTGGCCGCGCTCACCGAGGCGCTGCGGCCAGGTGGCATGCTCGCGGTCGCCGAGGGCGGACTGCCCATGCGCTGCCTTCCCCGCGACATCGGCATCGGCAAGCCGGGGTTCCAGGCGCGGCTCGACGCCCTGCAGGAGTACTGGTTCGAGCGGATGCGCTCCGAGCTGCCAGGCAGCACCCGCACGGTCGAGGACTGGCCCGCGATGCTCGGCAGGGCAGGACTCACGGACGTCGGCAGCTTCACGTACCTGCTCGACCTGCCGGCGCCCCTGGGCGAGACGGCCCGCACGTTTTTGCACAACCAACTGACGCGGCTGCGCGACGTGATGAGCGAGACCCTGGAAGCCGACGACCGCAAGACGCTCGACGTCCTGCTCGACGACTCGGCGCCGGAGAGCATCCTGCGACGCCCCGACGCGTTCGTGCTCTCGGCCACCACCGTCTTCGCAGGCGTGCGCCGGGCGTCGTGACGACCGGCGGGCGGGGTGCTCCGTCTGCGTGGAACGTGTGGGCTCGTTTGTGTGATGCGCCTGTGTGGCTGGCGTGATCCGCGTTCCCGGCTGTGCTTACCGTGGCCTCTCGTCGAGGGTTGGAGCGCGCATGCCCGAGCAGGAACTTGAAGTGGAGCAGCGGCGGGAACCGTCCGTGCCGTTGGGTGTCGGGGTGCGGCGGGCCACGCTCGACGACGGTCGCGTGGTGACCATCGTGTGCGAGGCGGGACTGCCCCAGAACGAGGTGAACGCCATCGCCGCCCGCGTCGCCGAGTCGAGCCTGAAGCGCTGACACATCGACGTCGCAACGCCCCATGGAATTCGCCTTCGGCGGAGGGCGTTGCGGCGTACCCGGCGGGGGCACGTGGGGCATATACAGGCACGTGCGCGTTCAGCGCCGGAGCAGGGCGCCAGACGAAGTTCTCACCCAGCATCAGATGTCCCCACGGCCCCCGACTTTGCGGTGCGCCGTCCGGCGCAGGATGCGACCGGCAGTTCTCCGCGCGCGGGGAGCCGCGCCAGGCCGGAATCCGGCTGGTGGCCGTGGGGGCCCTCACGACCATGGGGTGATGACGACGATCCGTGAGGCTCCCCCCGGTGACATCGACGCCATGGTCCGTCTGAGCGGCATGGTTCAGCGGCTGCACGGGCAGCACCGGCCGGACCTGTTCGTCGACGAGCCGTCGCAGGCAGGGATGACGGAGCTCTTCCGGAGCTGGCTGAGGGACGAGGCCTCGACCCTCCTGGTCGCCGAGTCCGACGGGGGCGAAGTGGTGGGCCACCGGGATTCATTCGCAGTGCATCGGGCTTCAGCCCGGTGGTGAAGTGAATCTGGAGATCGCGACGCGGAGCGTCGCGGCGTGCCTCCCTGCGGAGCAGGGAGGTGTGGTGACTTCGCCGCCCGCCCGGCCTCCGCCCCACGCGTCCAACGATCATTGGCGGGTGCTATAGATCGAACTTGAGCGCGAGCGTCAAACAGGAGGACTGATCGTGATCAGTTCCGGTCTTCTGGGGCGGCGCCTGGGAGGGCGCGCCTAGGGTGACGTTCATGCAGCTCCGGTACGCCTTCAGGTTGTACCCGGAACCGGGTCAACGCTCCGCGTTGGGCCGGGCGTTCGGGTGCGCGCGGGTCGTGTTCAACGACGCGGTGCGGGCCCGGAAGGACGCTCACGCGGCGGGTCTGCCGTATCCGAAGGCCGCCGAGCTGTCCCAGACCCTGATCACCCAGGCGAAGCGGACGGTGGAGCGGTCTTGGCTGGGCGAGGCGTCCTCGGTGGTGCTCCAGCAGTCTTTGCGCGATGTGGAGGCCGCCTACCGGGCGTTCTTCGCCTCCCTCAAGGGTGAGCGTAACGGCGCGAGGGTGGGGGCACCGCGGTTCAAGTCACGCAAGGATCCGAGGCAGTCGATCCGGTTCACGGCCAACGCCCGCTGGTCGATCACCCCAACCGGCCGGCTGAATCTGCCGAAGATCGGTGAGGTGCGGGTGAAGTGGTCGCGCACCCTGCCCGTGGTGCCGTCCTCGGTCACGGTGATCAAAGACAGTGCGGGCCGGTACTTCGCGAGCTTTGTCATCGGCACCGACCCGGCCGCCGACGCCGGCCGGATGCCCGCCACCGAGCAGGCCATCGGTATCGACCTGGGCCTGACCCACTTCGCGGTGCTGTCCGACGGCACGAAAATCGACTCCCCGTGGTTTCTGCGCCGGGCGGAGAAGAAACTCAAGAAGGCCGGGCGGGAGCTGTCCCGCAAACAGAACGGCTCGAAGAACCGGGCCAAGGCCCGACTCAAGGTTGCCCGCGCGCATGCGCAGGTCGCTGATGCGCGCAAGGAGTTCCACCATCAGCTCTCCACCCGGTTGATCCGCGAGAACCAAGCGATCGCCGTGGAAGACCTGTCGGTCAAGGGCCTCGCGCGCACCAAACTGGCCAAGTCCGTCCATGACGCGGGCTGGTCACAGTTCGTGACCATGCTCGCCTGCAAGGCGGCTCGGTACGGGTGGACCTTTATCAAGATCGGTCGGTTCGAGCCCACCAGCCAGGTGTGCTCGGCCTGCGGACACCACGACGGGCCCAAACCCCTGCACGTCCGGGAGTGGACCTGCCCTGTCTGCGGCACACGGCATGACCGGGATGTGAACGCCGCCAAGAATGTGAAACAGGCCGCCGGACTGGCGGCATCGGCCTGCGGAGCGAAGGTAAGTCCAGAACCCGTTCTGGCCCAACGCGAAGAAACAGGAAGCCACGGAATCCCTGCAGGAAGCCGTGCCGCGTAGCGGCACAGCAACCCGCGGGACGGCCAGAATCCTCGAGCTTCAGCCCGAGGAGCATGTCAAACGTTCTGCCGCGTCGAAAGGCGGGAGGCGGCCCTGATCACCCTGCCCGCCGCGGTGGTCTCCATGGAGCACCTGGCCGTGGACCTCCGGCAGCGCTCGGATCGGGGTCGGCGCGGCGCTGGTGGAAGCCGTCCGTGATGTGGCCGCCGAGCCGGATGCCGGCGGCTGGTCGCGAGCGTGTGGGAGTTCAACGCCGCGGCACGGCCGTTCTGCCAGGCCATCGGGTTGCGTCCGATGCAGGTGCGGATGGACCAGTCGCCGTAGGGCGCCCGCTGCGGGGAGAGGACCGGTGCCTCACATCACCCGAGCAGGGCGGCGGGGCGGGAGATGAGCCACCTCTGGACGGCGAGCGCGACGGTGTCGTCGAGGGCGCTGAGCGCGTCGATGGCCTCCATGTCGTCGGGGTGGGGCGGGATCCCGGCGGTGGTGAGCGTGGCGTTCAGGCTGAGGCGGTGCCGGTCGCGGGGCGTCAGGAGCGAGGGGGCCGGCGGAACGATGTCCAGGCGCTGCTCCGGGTCGGGCAGCGGGAGCAGGAAGTCGGCGTCGGCATCCCGGTCGGGGGTCGGCAGGACGGTGGCAGAAGAGTTCACGGCACTTCCTCACGACGGTCGGACGGTGTCGGTCTGTGCCGGACAGGAGGCTGCCGGGCCGCCGGTTGGTTCCGCCCTGCCCGCCACAACACCCGAACGCCCTAATCACAGCACATGGACGGACATCAACTGCCAATCGGAGAAGACGCTTTCACTTGCGTCTTCACTCGCGTCTTCATCTGCTCTCTCACCTGCGCCCCGGCGACACGACGTGCAGTTCGCACGCCTGTCGTATCGGCCAAAACGTCCTGCCGCTCTTGAACGGATCCGACGTTGAGTGCGCGGTCCGCGTGCCGCAGCATCCCCCGCAGCCCCTCGCGATCCACCGCGGGGCGTGGGACATCCAGGAGGACTCATGCGCGTGACGGCCCGTCAACTGTGCCGCCGCAAGCCGCTGGAGAGCATGATCGGCGAGGCGGAGGGCGAGGCCTCGGGGCCGGGCGGTCTGCGGCGCAGTATGGGGCTGACGCAGCTGACCCTGCTGGGGATCAGCTCCGTCGTCGGCACCGGCATCTTCTTCGTGCTCGGCACGGCGGTCCCCAAGGCGGGACCGGGCGTGGTGCTCTCCTTCGTCGTCGCGGCGGTGGTCGCGGGGCTCGCCGCGCTGTGTTACGTCGAACTGGCCGGTGCGATCCCGGTGGCCGGCAGCACGTACTCGTACACCTACGCGTCCCTCGGCGAGGGAGTGGCGTATCTGGTCGCCTGGTGTCTGATTCTCGAGTACGGGGTCGCGGTCTCCACCGTGGCGGTGAGCTGGGGGCAGTACCTCAACGAACTCACCGACGCGCTCTTCGGGTTCACGCTGCCCGACGCGATCAGTCAGCCGCCCGGCGCCGGGGGAGTGGTGAACGTCCCGGCGCTCGTCGTGGTGCTGCTCTGTTCCCTGCTGCTGGCACGTGGCACGCGCGAGTCCGCACGCCTCAACGCCGTCATGGTGTGTGTCAAGCTGAGCGTCCTCGTGCTGTTCGTCGCCGTGGCGTTCACCGCGTTCCGCGCCGGTCACTTCGCCGACTTCGCACCGCACGGCGCGTCCGGCATCGGGGTCGCCGCCTCCGCCGTCTTCTTCTCCTACGTCGGCTTCGACACCGTCGCCACGGCGAGCGAGGAGGTCCGCAACCCGCGGCGCACCATCCCGCTCGCACTGCTCCTGACGCTCGGCGCGGTCACGGTGCTGTACATCCTGGTGTCCCTCGCGGCGGTCGGCGCACAGCCCGCCGGCCGGTTCGGCGCGCAGGCCGACGCGGGCGAAGCGGTCCTCGCCGAGATCCTGCGCGACGTCACGGGCGCCGGGTGGCCCGTCGTGCTGCTGTCGGCCGGTGCCGTGGTGTCCATCTTCAGCGTGGTGCTGGTGACCCTGTACGGGCAGACGCGCATCCTCTTCTCGATGGCCCGCGACGGGCTCGTCCCCGAGGTCTTCCGCCGCGTCGACCGCAAGCGGCACACCCCGGTCGGTAACACATGGATCGTGGGGGCCGGCGTCGGAGCGCTGGCCGCGTTCGTACCACTGCAGTACCTGGCCGACCTGACCAGCATGGGAACCCTCGTCGCGTTCGTGGCCGTGGCGGCGGCCGTCATCGTCCTGCGCCGCATCGCCCCCGACGCGCCGCGGCCCTACAAGGTGCCGCTGTATCCGGTCGTGCCGATCGTGTCCGCGGCGTCCTGCCTCTACCTCGCGTGGCTGCTGCCGGGCGTCACGTGGGTGCTCTTCGGTGTGTGGCTGGTGCTCGCGGCGGTGCTCTACCTGACGTTCGGCCGCCGCCACTCCGCCCTGCGTGGGCGGGGCGCTCCAGCAGAGGAGGCCATCGTGACAACTACCTCTGCGCAAGCCTGAGTTCGAGCCACGCGGCAAGCCGTACCTCGCGGTCGTCGAGGTCGAGACCGAAGAGTTCGCGTACCCGCCGCAGCCGGTAGCGCAGGGTGTTGGGATGCACCCGCAGACCGGCGGCGGCGCTCGCGACATCCCCGGTCGCGTCCAGCCAGGCCGTGACCGTCGCCGCGTAGTCGGTGCCCTGCTCCCCGTCGTGCGCCAGCAGCGCGGCGACCCCGGGCAGCCGCAGCCACGGCTCCCGGCGCAGCTCGTCTCCGAGCCGGTTCAGCAGGACCACATGCCGTACGTCCTCGGCGGTGGCCGTGGGCGCGTCGCCCGGGCCGCCGCCGGTGGCCCGGAGAATGTCGTCCGCCTCGCGCCGCAGCGCACCGGCCCGCAGCAGGTCCGGGTACGCCCGCGTCACCACGGCCCGCACCGGAGTGCCCAGCGCGGCCCGCACGGTCCCCAGCGCACCGTCCGCGAACCTCCGTGCGGCGGCGGGCGAGAGCGAGGTCAGCAACACGTACACCGCACGCGCCGACGCCGTCACCGTCGCCGACGGCAGGTGCGCCGCGCAGTACCGGACCAGGGACGACTCCAGGTGGGCGACGAGGGCGCTGCCCTCGTCCGGGGCGAACGCGGCCAGGCACACCTTCTCCCCCTGGCCGAGCCCGAGCCGGCCCGCTGCCTCGTCGGCCGGCGGCCCGTACCCCTCGAGGAGCGCCCGCAGAGTGTCCCGGCGCACGCGCTGCTCGGCCTCGGTCGCGTTCAGCGCGCGCAGCAGATGCGGGGCTGCCAGCCGCGCCGCGTCCCGCAACGCCGACTCGGCCTGCTCCGACAGGCCGCCCTCCGGCTCGATGGCCCACAGAGTCCCCAGCGGCAGGGTCCCCGCCCGCACCGCGACCGCCGCACGCGCCAGCTCGTCGCGCGCCCGGGGGAACCGCACCACGCCCTGCGCCGCCAGCACATCGCGGTACTGCTGCCGCTGGCCCGGGTCGTCAGGGACCCGCCGCTCCAGGATGCCGCGTTCGCGCAGGCTGTCGATGCGCTGGCCGGGGACGTTCGAGTAGGCGACGACATGCTGGTCCAGGTCCTCCACCGCGACCGAGCCGCCCACCACGGCGGCCACCGCGTCGGCCAGCGCGAAGAGTTCCTCGGTTCCGGCAGGGGCCGACGGGGACAGGTCGCCCACTCCGTACGCCGCGAGGGCGCAGCCGATCTCCGCGTCCACGTACCGCCACGGGACCGCGTCGCCGGCGGCAAGGACCGCCACGGAACACCGCTCGGCCTCGGCCGTCAGCCGATCCGCCTCCTGCCCACGGCACTTGACGACCACCCCCGCGTACCCCTCCGCCGCCGCGCGCCGCAGCACGGTACCCGTACGCGGATCGGCCACGTCCGCGCCGACGAGCAGCAGCAGCGCCGAGGGGGCCGCGGGCAGCGGGTCGCCCGGGTCGTGGATGACCGTGCCGCGCACCGGGACGTCGAGTCCGGCGGGTGTGGCGAGCGCGCGGAGGGGACCGGTGGAGCCGACGAGCAGGCGCAAGGAGCCCGCGGCCCGGCCGTCGGGGATTGTCCGATCAGACAACGGGGGCCTCGATTCCTGGGGCGGGACGCCGGTGAAGGCGACGGGGGAAGCCGCCAGGATAGGCCCATCGACCAGGGACAGGAGCCATCGCCCATGAGCGCCACGACCGCCATCTCAGATATCGTCGGACTCTTCCCGAAGGGGACAAATCTCGCCCCGGACGGCGAGATGGTCGTCGGCGGATGCCGCCTCGACGACCTCGCCGAGCGCTTCGGCACCCCCGCCGTCATCGTCGAAGAGGGTGCTCTCAGGGCCCGCGCACGCGAGTACGTGGACGCCCTGAAGCGTCATTGGCCGAACGGACAAGTGGTCTTCGCGTCGAAGTCCTTCCCGTGCACCGCCGTCGTCCGGGTGATGGTCGAGGAAGGGCTCGGCGTGGACGTCGCCGGAGGCGGAGAACTCGTGGCCGCACTCGCCGCGGGCGCCGACCCGGCCCGGCTCGTCGTCCACGGCAACGCCAAGACCGACGAGGAACTCGCCATGGCGGTCGGCGCCGGAGCCGGCACGATCGTCATCGACAACTTCGACGACATCGACCGCCTGGAGAAGATCGTCACGGACGAGCAGCGCGTCCTGATCCGCGTCATCCCGGACGTCGAGGCCGACACCCACGAGGCGATGGCCACCGGCCACGCCGGTTCCAAGTTCGGCCTCTCCGTGCCCGACGCGGTGCGCGCCGCGGCCCGGCTGCGCGCCAGTGACCGGCTCCGCCTCGACGGCGTGCACGTCCACGTCGGCTCGCAGCTCCTCGACACCGCCCCGTTCGCCCGCGCCGTCGAGGCCATCGCCTCCCTCGGCGAGCTGGGCGAGCACGCGGTGTACGACCTGGGCGGCGGCCTGGGCGTCCGGTACACCTACGCGGACCAGGCGCCGACGGTCGACGAGTATGTACGGACCCTGACCGAAGCGGCCCGCGCCCACCTCCCCGCGAGCGCCCGGCTGATCATCGAGCCCGGACGGTCCCTGGTCGCCGAGTCGGCGCTCACCCTCTACCGCACGGTCACCGTCAAGCGGGGCCGCCCGCGCGCCCTCGTCGCCGTCGACGGCGGCATGGGCGACAACCTCGAACCCATGCTGTACGGCCAGCGTTTCGAGGCGACGGTCACCTCCCGCGTAGGCGGCGGGGAGCCCTGCGACCTGGTCGGCCGGCACTGCGAGTCGGGCGACACCCTCATCCGCGATGTACCGCTGCGCGCCCCGGCCGTCGGCGACCTGATCGCGGTACCGGTCACCGGCGCGTACTGCTACTCGATCTCCAACAACTACAACGGCGCCCGCCGCCCCCCGGTCGTCTTCTGCCGCGACGGGGAGGCCCGCGCCGTGGTCCGCCGCGAGACGTACGAGGACCTGCTGCGCCGCGACCAGTGACGGTGCCCCCGTAGGGGAGCGGTGTCCGATGGCCCCCGTCCCCGGATCCGGACGAATGGCCCTAGAGCGACCGTGCGACCGCGGCCACCACCTCGGCGGTCGCCTCGCAGAAGGCGCTGACGGAGGCATCGCCCACGCAGCGGCCCGCCACCGGGTTGTACACGCAGCCGAGCACCCCGGCGTGATCGGTGGCCTGTTCGCTGAGTGCGCAGTCCCAGCCGTGCGCGCGCAGCGCTTCGTGCATTTCCCGAGAGGACTCGACGGGGACGGCGGGGTCCTCCGTGCCGTGCACGAGCCGTACGGGCACACGTGCCGTGGCGCGCCCGAGCGCCTGGAGGGGCACGGCTCCCGTGGTGCGCGCCGGGCGCCGGTAGCCGCCCGCGATGCCGACGACCGCGGCGGGCGGCCTGCTGCTCGGGCCGCCGAAGTGGTCCGGGTCCAGGGCCACCCCCAACGCGGCGCCCGCACCCGCCGACCAGCCGGCGACGACCAGCTGCCGGGACGGGCCGGCGAAGTCGTGGGCGAACCGCAACGAATCGGTGAGGTGCGCGCGGCCCTCGTCGGGGGTGTCCGCACGCCAGTCGGGGACGAGGACGGTGAGGCCCCGCTCGGCCATGCCCTGGGCCAGCGGGATCATCACGTCGCGCTCGTCGGACCCGATGCCGTGCCACAGAAGGACGCAAGGACCCCCGGCCTGGGGCGAGTTGTGGATGTCGAGAGGCTTCTGCTCCCTGCCGGTGGGATAGGTCACGGTGCGGATCGTTGCGCTCAAGGCCGTTCCTCCGGGCCGCCGGAATGCTGCATCATGACCCCATCCTTGCCGCACCACCGCCGCGAAGTCTCCCCGGGTGGCCGGGATGGATACGAGCGACCTCCCGGACCGGACAAAGTAGGCTGGATACGCGAATCCGAAGGGACGTCACGTCACCATGAGACTGACCGGACCGGACAGCCGCGGGGTGCAGGAGCGGCTGGGAAAGAACCTCTTCGCCCGTGTCGCGGGCCCGGAGGGGCCCAAGAACCGCGTCCGTATCCACGAAACCCCCGGACCCCGCTGGTTCGGCCCTGACCGCCCCATCCGCGCGGTGCACGGGGACGCGTCCATGTTCATCGGCGGGCTCTCCGCCCTGCTGCTGCAGTCGCTCCACCCGCTCGCCATGGCCGCCGTGTCCGCCCACTCGGGCTTCCGCGGCGACCCATGGGGCAGGCTCCAGCGCACGAGCACCTTCCTGGCGATGACGACGTACGGCCCAGCCGACGGCGCGCAGGAAGCCTGCGACCAGGTGCGGGTTGTCCACGCGCGGGTGCGCGGGGTGACCGCGGAGGGCGAGGCGTACCACGCGGGGGATCCTGACCTGCTGGGCTGGGTCCACATCGCGGAGGTCGACAGCTTCCTGCGGGCTCATCAGCGGTACGGTGCCCAGCCGCTGACGGGCGACGAGTACGACGGCTATGTCGCCGACGCGGCGCGGGTCGCGACCGCGCTCGGCGTACTGGACCCGCCGACGAACCGGGCGGAGCTCGCCGAGCGGTTCACGGTGTACCGGGGTGAGTTGCGTGCGACTCCCGAGGCGCGCGGCGCCGCCCGCTTCCTCCTCCTGAACCCACCGGTGCCGCTGGTCGCCCGCCTTCCCTACGGCGTTCTGGCCGCGAACGCCGTTTCCCTGCTGCCCAGTTGGGCGGCGGCGGAACTGCGGCTGCCGCGGCTGCCGTTGGTCGACACCGTGGCCGTACGGCCGCTCGGCCGCGGCGTCACTTCGCTGGTGCGCTGGGCCATGGCCCCCAACCGTCCCCTACCGGCCCCACCGGCGGGCTGACTTGGTGTCGGTGGGGCCGGTCCTGGGCGTCCCGCACTATTGGTCCGTGTACGCCTCCAGTTCGGAGAGCTGGGCGGCGGGCCACCCGGTGTTGTCGGTGAAGGTGAGCCGTAGGTAGCGGGTCGGCGTTCCGGTCAGGGCGACCTCCGTCGTGTTGCCGCTGTTCGGGTTGAAGGTGTAGCCGGCGGACGTCCTGAGCGTCGTGAACGTGGAGTTGTCCGTGCTGCCCGACACGCTCAGCGTCTGCGTGCGGGTGGCCCACGCCGCCGCGGGCGGCAGCTTCAGGACGAGGCGCTTGACCGCCTTGGCGGATCCCAGATCGACGGTGATCGTCTGCGGGAAAGCGTTGTTCGTGCTCTCCCAGTACGAGCCCGCGTCACCGTCCACCGCGTTCGTGGCCTTGTACACGTCGGCGTGCCCGGATTCCGCGACCGGGCGGCCCTTGGCGAGGTTGCCCGGGTCGGACGGCGGATCGGTGGGCGGATCGGTCGGGTCGCCGCCGCCCTGCGGCACGCCACCGTTGGTCCACACGGGGTCGGGCCACGTGCCGGTGCAGGCGGGCGGGTCCGCGTACCAGCCGGAGTTGGTGCCGGTGCGGGTCATCTGGAAGCCGCTGCCCACGCAGTTGTGGATGGGGTTGTTCTGGGCGATGTGGGTGGCCGTCACGTTCTCGAAGGTGGCGGTGCCCGGCGCCTGGATCTGCAGGGCGTACGTGCCCGCCCCGTCGATGCGGATGTTCTTGAAGTGCAGGCCGTTGGTAGCGCCCTCGATGAGGTGGATCGCCGCGTAGGAGCTGTCGAGGACTTCGCTGTCGGTGATGTTCAGCGTCGCGTCGACGGGTTCGTTGAGGCCGCTGAACCAGATCGCGCCGACGCCGAAGCGCCAGTTGAAGTCGTTGTTGCCCGCGCGGATCAGCGTGTTGCGCGCCGCGGTGATCGTGCCCGAAACCGCCGTACCCTGACCGGAGTTGACACCCGGATAGCGGTTGGCGATGTGCAGGCCGCCGCCATTGGTGACGGTGTCGGACATGACGTTGTCCGACAGGACGATGTCCTTGCCGCCGTACGTGACGATGTTGTTCGCCAGGATCGGCAGGATCACGGTGTTGAACGTGAACTTGTCGGCGACGTTGGGCTTCGCCTCCGCCCACATCGCCAGGCCGTCGTCGCCTGTGTTGCGGACGAAGGTGTTGGTGACGGTCGAGTTCGTGACCCCTTGGTGGAAGTTCACACCGTCGGCCGTCTGGTCGAGGATGCGGCTGTTCTTGATGGTGAGGTGGTCCATGGGGCCGTCCATCCAGGCGCCGCACTTGGTGTGCTGCATCCAGACGTTGTCGACGGTGGAGTCGGACAGCGCGCCGCCTATGGCGTTGACCTGGTCGTTGTCGACGCGCTCGCGGATGTCGCCGATGATGGCGAAGTCCTTGAGGGTGACGCCGCTGCTGCCGCCCTGCGCCGCGTACTTGCCGTAGACACCGACCGCCTTGCTGCGGTCCGAGGGGTCACGCCCGGTGAGGACGCTGTACCAGGGGCCCGCGCCTCGCAGGGTCACCTTGTCCACCACGATGTGGTCGCGGACCTGGAAGGTGCCTTCGGGGATGTAGACCTCCTTGTTCTGCGCCTTTCCCGCGTCGACGGCTGCCTGGATCTTGGCGGTCGAGTCCGCGGCGCCGGTGGGGTCGGCGCCGAAGTCGCCGACGACGTCCAGCGCTCCGGCCGGTTTGCCGGTCGGAGCCGCGACCTGCTCGAAGTCCGCGAGGTCGACGGTGAACGAGGGCGAGTCCGAGACCGAGGCGACCTGGAGCCTGATCTTCGTGCCGACGGGCAGCGTCGAGCCGAGCAGGGTCCGGGTCTCGTCGTAGAAGTGGTGCGGGTTGGTGTCGCCCGGGTTGTTGTTGAACGGGTAGCCCCCGTAGTACCAGCCGTACTTGGAGGTGACGGGGACGCTCTTGAGCTGGTTGCCGTTGACCTTGAGGTCGATCGACGCGTCCCGGCCGGTGCCCGCCGCGTTGTCCGGGAGCGAGTAGCGGAACGACATCGCGTTCGCCGGGGCGGTGAGGGTGAACTCGACGTACTCGCCGACGGCGTCCAGCGTGACCGCCTGACGGCCGGACGCCTCCGAGGGCAGCTTGCCGTAGATGCGGTCCGGGCCGGTCAACGAGCCGTTGGTGGCGGCGTATTCGGCCTCCTGCTCCTTGAAGGGGACGGCCGCGCCACGGTCCTTGACGTCGAGCGGGGAGGGGGCCTGGACCGCTGCGGCCCTGGCCGCGGGGGCGGAGGTGGAGAGCGCGACGGCGGTGGCCGTTCCTGACACCGTCAGCGCCATGACTAATGTCGTGACCATGCCATATCTGAGCAGATGACTTCTCGGGGGGTGCACCACGGAAGGGGTCCTTGTCGCTCGTGGGAACACTGCGAACGCTCAGAGGCTAGGGCGCCCGATGGGCTGATCGCCATAAGTGTGCGCAAGATTTTGATATGGACGTGAAAATCCACGACATCACCTGGTAAGAAGGCGCGAGAGGATTCTATGAGGGGGCGTGACCTCAGGGTGCGCGCCAGGGGGCGGTCCGCCTACCCTGGTGATCATGAGTGGTGAGAGGGATCTGCGGACCCTGTTGAGCGGCATGCGGCCGGAGCTGAACCCCGGGCGCTACGTCTTCACCACCGTCGACGGCGCGATTCCGGCCGGCGTCACCCCCGTGGTGACCGTCGCCGAGCGGGAGGCCCTGACGCTGGTGGTCCCGCTGGAGGAGGCCGACGCGGCAGGTCTCGCCCACGACTACGTGGCGGGGTGGATCACCCTGCGTGTCCACTCGGCGCTGGAGGCCGTGGGCCTGACCGCGGCCGTCGCCCAGGAGCTCGCCATCGCGGGCCTGAGCTGCAACGTCGTGGCGGGGTTCCACCATGACCACCTCTTCGTCCCGCACGAGCGGGCGGGTGAGGCGGTGGCGCTGCTGCAAGACCTCGCGCACCGGTCGGCCACTACGTGACGAGGCCGGACACGGGTCACCCGAGAACGCGGCCCTCAAGTGCCGTGCGCCAGGCGGGCGGTGTCGGTTCCCGGGCCGGGGCGTCGCGGCGGCCGCCGCGGGCGAAGAAGTCCTCCAGGGGAAGGGTCGCCGCGCCGACCGTGACCGCGTCGGGGCCCAGCTTGCCCAGCTCGATGGTGGCCTTTCCGGCCGGGTAGGACAGGGCGTACTTCGTGCTGTGCTTCCGGACGTCGTCGAGGAAGCGGGAGCCGAACTGCAGCCCGGCCCAGCCGCCGATCAGGATGCGCTCCGGCTGGAAGAGGTTGATCAGGTCGGACAGTCCGGCGCCCAGGTACTCGGCCGTCTTCGCCATCACCTCGTAGGCCACCGGGTCGGGATCGGTCCCGTCCGTCGGGCACGCGGCGGCGAGCAGCGCCGTCAACTGGGTCTCCTC
Source organism: Streptomyces sp. CB01635 (assembly GCF_002803065.1). GTDB lineage: Bacteria > Actinomycetota > Actinomycetes > Streptomycetales > Streptomycetaceae > Streptomyces. The sequence continues at coordinate 168,456 of NZ_NNBL01000005.1, read as the reverse complement.
GTCGGCTCCTTGGGGCGGCTGCCCGCCGGCCTCGCGCCACCGTTCCAGTACGGACTCGGCCCCCGCATACGCCTCCAGGCAGCCCGGCGCGCCGCACCGGCACGTCCGCCCGCCGGCCTGCACCGTCAAATGGCCCCACTCCAGCGCCCGCCCCCTCCCGTCGGCGAAAAGGCAGGCGCCGACCCCGGTGCCGAAGAGGACGATCGCGGCGCTGCGCGCACCGCGCCCGGCGCCGAACCACATCTCCGCCTGCCCGAGCGTCTTGGCGCCGTTGTCGATGAAGTACGGCACTGTGGACGGAAGTTGGGAGGAAGCCCGTAGCAGCGCCTCCAACGGGACCGCGTCCCAGCCGATCGTCTGGCAGTGGACGACGGCCCCGGACTCGGGGACCCGCTCGACGACACCGGGAACGCCGATCCCGATCCCGAGAAGGTCGTCCGCCGGTACGCCGGCCTCGGCGAGTACCTGCTCGATGCCGCTGCGGATGTGTTCCACGACGACGGCGACGTCGTACCCGTCGCCCGTCAAGGGGATGTCGGCGCGGGCGAGTTCGGTGAGGGTCACGTCGAAGACCTCCACGCGGACGCGGGTCTCGCCGACGTCGATGCCGATCAGATTGCCGCTGTGCGGGCTGACGCGGAGCAGGATGCGCGGCCGGCCGCCGTCGGAGTCCAGGCTGCCGGCCTCCTCCACGAGCCCGTCGGCGGCGAGTTCGGCCACCACGTTGCTGACGGATCCTGAACTCAGTCCCGTGAGCGGGCCGAGCGCCTGGCGGCTCGTCGGGCCGTCGAAATACAACTGTTGCAGTATCACTGCTCGGTTGGCTCTGCGCAGGTCACTCACCGTGCGTCTGCTCCGCCGATCCATCTGGGCTCCTTCCTGACCTGCGACAGACGCAAGGTACCCCTGCCCAAACCCTTGACGCGACCTTTCCGCGCGGTTTAACTCACAGCCTAAATTAAGTCGTGGGTGACTTCAGGAACTGAACGCCGAGCGCTTCGGCCTGCAGACTCGCGCCCCGGCTTGGACGCTCCTGAGGAAGGGACACCTGGAGCCATGCAAAGAATTCGAGCACTCGCCAGTAGCGCGGTCGTCGTCTCCCTGCTGGCCGCTGCGACCGCCTGCGGCGGGGGTTCATCCGACGAGGGATCGAACGAGTCGCCCAAGACCCTCACCTACTGGGCGTCCAACCAGGGGCCGAACGTCGAGGCGGACAAGAAGATCCTCCAGCCCGAACTCGACAAGTTCGAGAAGCAGACCGGCATCAAGGTCAAGCTGGAGGTCGTCCCCTGGTCCGACCTGCTCACCCGCATCCTCACGGCGACCACCTCGGGTGAGGGCCCCGACGTCCTCAACATCGGCAACACCTGGTCGTCCTCGCTCCAGGCGACCGGCGCTCTCGTCCCGTGGGACCAGAAGAACTTCGACAAGATCGGCGGCAAGGACCGCTTCGTGGAGTCGGCGCTCGGCTCGACCGGCGCGCAGGGCAAGGACCCGGCCGCCGTACCGCTCTACTCGATGGCGTACGCCCTGTACTACAACAAGGCGATGTTCAAGGAAGCCGGCATCACCGAGCCGCCGAAGACCTGGGACGAACTCACCGCGGACGGCGCGAAGATATCCAAGGGCGGCAAGTGGGGACTCGGGGCCGAGGGCTCCAACCTCTCCAACAACATCCACCAGGTGTTCGTCCTCGCCAAGCAGCACGGCGGCGACTTCTTCACCGCGGACGGCAAGGCCGACTTCACCAACGACGCAGCGGTCGCGGCCGTCAAGCAGTACGTCGACATGATGGCCACGAACAAGATCATCGCTCCTGGCAACGCCGAGTACGCGAAGAACCAGTCCCTCAGCGACTTCTCCAAGGGCAAGACCGCCATGGTCCTGTGGCAGGCCGCGGCCACCACGTTCAAGTCGCAGGGGATGCAGGACGACGAGTGGGGCGTCGCCCCGGTGCCGGTCCAGTCGGGTGCGCCCGGCGCGGGCAAGGCCACCAACTCGATGGTGGCGGGCATCAACCTCGCCGTCTTCAAGAACACGAAGAACATCGACGGCTCCATGAAGTTCGTGAAGTTCATGACCAGCGACGCCGAGCAGAAGCTGCTCTGCAAGACCTACGGCTCCATCCCGCCGGTCAAGGCCGCCCAGAGCGACCCGGCGTTCGACCGGCCCGAGCTCAAGGTGCTGCGCGAGACCCTCGCGACCAGCGCCACCGCGCTGCCCCAGGTGTCGGACGAGTCCCAGTTCGAGACCTCGGTCGGCACCGCCGTCAAGAACCTCTTCGCCCAGGCGGCGAACGGCAAGAAGCTCTCCACGGCTGACGTCAAGGCCGAGCTGACCAAGGCTCAGCAGCAGATGGCCAGTCAGTGAGCGATGTGCCCATGACCACCATCGTGAACTCCCCGAAGGGGGATCCGGCGGTGCGTGAGGACACCCCCGGGGCGACGCGCAAGCCGCGCCGCCCCGGGCGCATCCGCCGCCTGGGACTTCCGTACCTGCTGTTGCTCCCCGCGCTGCTGCTCGAGATCCTCGTCCACCTGCTGCCGATCGCCATCGGCTTCTTCATGGCGTTCAAGGAACTGACCCAGTTCTATCTGCGGGACTGGGGCGCGGCTCCCTGGGCCGGCCTCGGCAACTTCGACGTGGCCGTCGACTTCAACGCACCAGTCGGAAAGGCCCTGCTCCACTCGTTCTGGATCACCTGTGTCTTCACGCTCATGTCGGTCGGCCTGTGCTGGCTCCTCGGCACGGCGGCGGCCGTCTTCATGCAGGAGACGTTCACCGGCCGCGGCTTCCTGCGCACCCTGTTCCTGGTGCCGTACGCACTGCCCGTCTACGCGGCCGTGATCACCTGGGCGTTCATGTTCCAAAGGGACAACGGCCTGGTCAACCATGTGCTCCACGACCAGCTCGGCCTCACCGGCGGGCATCCCTTCTGGCTCATCGGAGACAACAGCTTCTTCGCGCTGCTGACCGTCTCGGTCTGGAAGGGCTGGCCGTTCGCCTTCCTGATCGTGATGGCCGGGCTCCAGAACATCCCCAAGGAGCTCTACGAGGCCGCAGCTATGGACGGCGCGGGCATCTGGCAGCAGATCCGGCGCATCACGATTCCCTCGCTGCGCCCGGTCAACCAGGTGCTCGTACTCGTCCTGTTCCTGTGGACGTTCAACGACTTCAACACACCCTTCGTGCTGTTCGGCAGGGCGGCGCCCGAGGCGGCCGACCTCATCTCCGTGCACATCTACCAGTCGTCCTTCGCCACCTGGAACTTCGGCACCGGCGCGGCCATGTCCGTACTCCTGCTGCTGTTCCTGCTCCTGGTGACGGGGATCTACCTGGTGCTCACCTCACGAGGGAGGAAGGTCTCCCGTGGCTAGCCCCACCGTCTCCCGCGGCGCTCCGCGCTCGCCCATGGCGTCCCCGCGCTCCTTCATCTGGTCCCGCCGGATCTTCCTGACCCTGCTCACGGGCTTCGTCCTGCTGCCCGTCTACGTCATGATCTCCAGCTCGCTCAAACCGCTGGAGGACGTGTCGGGCAAGTTCCGCTGGATGCCCAGCGGGCTCACCATCCGGCCCTACTTCGACATCTGGAAGACCGTCCCGCTGGCGAAGTACTTCCTGAACTCGCTGATCGTGGCCGGTGCCGCCACGGTCTGCTCGGTCGTGATCGCCGTCTTCGCCGCCTACGCGGTCAGCCGCTACCAGTTCCGCGGCAAGCGCGTCTTCACGGTGACGGTCCTGTCGACGCAGATGTTCCCCGGCATCCTCTTCCTGCTGCCGCTGTTCCTCATCTACGTCAACATCGGCCAGTCCACCGGGATCGCCCTGTTCGGCTCACGCGGCGGACTGATCCTCACCTATCTCACCTTCTCCCTGCCCTTCTCGATCTGGATGCTCATCGGGTACTTCGAATCGGTTCCCAGGGACCTGGACGAGGCCGCGATGGTGGACGGCTGCGGACCGCTCAAGGCGCTGTTCCGCGTCGTCGTCCCGGCGGCGATCCCCGGCATCGTCGCGGTCGCCGTGTACGCGTTCATGACCGCCTGGGGAGAAGTGCTCTTCGCCTCCGTCCTGACGACGGACACCACCCGCACCCTCGCGGTCGGCCTCCAGAACTACTCCACCCAGAACGACGTGTACTGGAACCAGATCATGGCCGCCTCACTCGTCGTGAGCATCCCCGTGGTCGCCGGATTCCTGCTGCTCCAGCGCTACCTCGTCGCCGGTCTGACCGCCGGGGCCGTGAAGTGAGCAGTACACCGGACCGTGCCGCCGACCCCTCGCCCGAAAGGACGTCAGTGTCCAAGCCCATCGACTTCGCCGCTCTCCCGAAGGACTTCGCCTGGGGCACGGCCACCTCCGCCTACCAGATCGAGGGAGCCGTCGCCGAGGACGGCCGCGCCCCCTCGATCTGGGACACCTTCTCGCACACCCCCGGCAAGGTCGACAACGACGACCACGGGGACGTGGCGTGCGACCACTACCACCGCTGGCGCGAGGACATCGCGCTGATGAAGCAGCTCGGCACCAACGCCTACCGGCTCTCGCTGGCGTGGCCGCGGATCGTGCCCGGCGGCGACGGCCCCGTCAACGCCAAGGGCCTCGACTTCTACGACCAGTTGATCGACGGCCTCCTCGAAGCCGGCATCGAGCCGTCCGTCACCCTCTACCACTGGGACCTCCCGCAGACCCTCCAGGACCGGGGCGGCTGGCCCGAGCGCGACACGGCGAAGCACTTCGCCGACTACGCCACCGTCGTCGCCGAACGATTCGGCGACCGCGTCACCCAGTGGGCCACCCTCAACGAACCTCTGTGCTCGGCCTGGATCGGCCACCTCGAAGGCCGCATGGCCCCCGGCGTCACCGACCTCACCGCCGCCGTCCGCGCCTCCTACCACCTGCTGCTCGGCCACGGCCTCGCCACCCAGGCGATCCGCGCCGCGGCACCCGACGCGCGCATCGGCATCGTCAACAACCTCTCCACCGTCCAGGCCGCCACCGACCGCCCCGAGGACGCCGCAGCGGCCCACCGCATGGACGGCCACACCAACCGCTGGTGGCTCGACCCCGTCCACGGCCGCGGCTTCCCCGCCGACATGCGCGACGTCTACCGGGTCGAACTCCCCGAACAAGCGGGGGACTTGGAGACAATCGCCGCCCCGCTCGACTGGCTCGGCCTGAACTACTACATGCCGGCCGTCGTCGCCGACGACCCCACAGGACCCGCCCCGCACGCCCGCGAGGTGCGCCGCCTAGGCGTCCCGCGCACCGGCATGGACTGGGAGATCGACGCGAGCGGCATCGAGACCCTGCTCCTGCGCCTCACCCACGAGTACGGCGCCCGCAAGCTCTACGTCACCGAGAACGGCTCCGCCTTCCCCGATGTCGTACGGCCCGACGGATCCGTCGACGACCCCGGACGCACCGAGTACCTGGAGGGCCACCTCGCGGCCTGCGCCTCCGCCGCCCGCAAGGGGGCACCGCTCGCGGGTTACTACGCCTGGTCCCTCCTGGACAACTTCGAGTGGGCCTACGGCTACGACAAGCGCTTCGGCCTCGTCCACGTCGACTACAAGACGCAGCGACGCACCATCAAGGGCAGCGGCCACCGCTACGCGGACATCGTCCGCAGGCACCGGCAGGGGAGGGGACTCAGGGGCAACGCGGCCTGACGCGTTCCCGCGGCTTTTGCGCCCGTACGCTCACGCATGTCCGCTTGAATGCGTGCGGTATCGCCTACAGCATGGTCGGGCTGACGAAGCTCGAGGGTGCGGCGCACAGGCCGCGAGGAAGGTTTCCCCATTTCTGGAGCGGGCGAGAACCGGAATTTCTGGGGGCGGCGCGCTGCACGGCGGCGCGCACTCCTCGGCGCGCTGAGCGGACTGCTGGCCTGTTACGCGGCCCTGGCCACCGCCGAACTGGCGGCGGCCGTCACCCGTCCCCAGGCGAGCCCTGTGGTGGCGGTGGGAGGCGCGGCGATCGACCGCACGCCGACCGCGGTCAAGGACTGGGCGATCCGGAATTTCGGCACGAGTGACAAGCTCGTTCTGCAGCTCGGCATCGTCGCCGTGCTGGCCCTCCTCGCGGTGGCCCTGGGCCTCGTCGCCACCCGCCACCGCCGCGCCGGATCGGCCGGCGTCCTGATCTTCGGCGTGATCGGCGCACTCGCGGCCACCACTCGCCCCGACTCGACGAGCATGGCCGACGCCGTGCCGTCCGTCGTCGGCGCCCTGGTGGGTGCCTGGCTCCTGTACGTGCTCACCGGCCGGGCGCGGACCACGCTGACCGAGGAGCCACCCGAGGGCAGCACCGACCCCGGATGGGACCGGCGAGGGTTCATCACACTCGCGACGACCGCCGCCGTCGTCTCCACCGCCGCCGGACTGCTGGCCCGGGCCTCGCGCGGCACGCAGGACGAGAACGCCGTGGGCTCACGCAACGGCGTCAAGCTTCCCGTTCCGGCGTCACCGGGCAAACCCACCCCGGCGGGCGCCCAGTTGGCGATCCCCGGCATCGGCGCGTTCACCACACCGAACAAGGACTTCTACCGGGTCGACACCGCGCTGGTGGTCCCCATGGTGGACGCCACGAAATGGCGGCTGCGGATCCACGGCAAGGGTGTCACCCGTCCCGTCACCCTGACCTTCGACGACCTGCTGCGACGGCCGCTCATCGAGCGCGCCATCACCCTCACCTGCGTTTCGAACGAGGTCGGCGGCGCCCTGATCGGCAACGCCCGCTGGATCGGCGTACGCCTCGCCGACGTGCTCGCCGAGAACGGCGTCAGGCCCCCGTCGAAGGGCGGCCCCGCGGACCAGCTGGTCGCCCGCTCCGTCGACGGCATGACGATCGGCAGTCCGGTCGAGGACATCATGGACGGGCGCGACGCGATGCTGGCTCTGGGGATGAACGGTCAGCCCCTGCCGTTCGCCCACGGGTTCCCCGTGCGCATGCTCGTCCCGGGTCTGTACGGCTACGTGTCGGCCTGCAAGTGGATCGAGGACATCGAGCTCACCACCTTCGCCGACTACGACGCGTACTGGGTGAAGCGGAGCTGGGCCCAGCAGGCGCCCATCAAGACGGAGTCCCGTATCGACACCCCCAAGCCCTTCGTGAACCGCAAGGCCGGCACGGTCATGGTCGCGGGGGTGGCCTGGGCGCAGCGTCGCGGGATCGAAAAGGTCGAGGTCCGCGTCGACGACGGGCCGTGGGAGCGGGCCACGCTCGCGGCGGAGGACACCCGCGACACCTGGCGCCAGTGGTCCTATCCCTGGCAGGCGACCTCGGGAGGGCACCGCCTGACGGTCCGCGCGACCGATGGCACGGGCCGGACACAGACGGCGCAGCGCGCCGACCCCGTACCGGACGGGGCAAGCGGATACCACTCGATTCAGGTGGAGATCGGCTGACGGCGGTGAAGGGCGACGGGCCGTGGTCCGTCGCCCTTCACCGGTGGGGTCAGAGTCAGGGGTACGAGACCACGGTCGAGGGCACCGTGGACGTGCCGGACGTGGCGCCGCCGATGTCGTTGATGACGTGCTCGTACTGTCCCTGGCCACCCAGGGACACGACGAGCAGGTCGTGGAACTTCACCCCCGACGTGTTGGGCGCCGCGAAGCCGTGGTCCTGGCGGATGGTGTTGTCCGACGTGTAGTTGCAGTAGCTCCCCAGGCCCCAACCCTCGTGCGTGGTCACGGAGTCGGCGACCTTGTAGGCGGCGAAGCCCTTGACGTTGCCGTCCTGGACGGCGGCCTGGTTCGGGGCGTCGTACGCCTTCTCGTTCTGGAAGAAGATCGTGCGGCCGCGCTGGCCGGCCCAGTACACGTCGTACTTGTTGAAGTGCTCGACGAACAGGCCGGTGGCCAGGACGTCGTCGCCGTTGACGCGCACGCCGTAGTCGGCGCGGTTGGTCTCCCAGCCGACGCCGTCACCGTGGTCGGCGCGCCAGACCCACGTGTGGTCGATGATCGTGTGCCGGCTGTTGACCACGATGCTGGTGGTGGCCTTGCCGGGGCCCGCGCCGCCGATCCGTACGAAGACGTCCTGGACGGTGACGGGGTTGGCGGAGTGGTCGGCGGACGCTCCGGAAGGCCCGACTTCCAGCAGGGTCTGCGAGTTGACCGCACCCGCGTCGATCAGGAATCCGGCCAGGCGCACGCCGTCGACATCGGCGGTCTTCACCGCGGTGACACCGTTGTCCGGGATGAGGGTGGCGTACCCGAGTCCGAGCACGACGGCGTTCGCGCGGTTCACCTCTATGGCCGCGTCGAGGTGGTAGATGCCTGGCGTGAGAAGGAGGTTGAGGCCCTGGTCCAGCGCCGCGTTGAGGGTGGCGGCGGTGACGCCCGGCTTCGCCACGTAGAACTGGGTGAGTGCGAGAGAGGTGCCGCGGGGCGTGCCGCTGCCCCAGGTGGTGCCGCGCGCGTCGGTGCGCTTCTCGGGCAGGAAGACCTTGTAGTCGGCGCCGTCGAGGTAGAGGAAGGGCTTCTCGCGGGAGACCGGGGTCGTGTTGAGCGTGGTGTAGGGCGGGTCCGGGAAGCTCTGCGCGGGGGCGCCCTCGACGCCGGAGAACACCATGTTCCAGACGGCGTTGGTCCAGCCGCCGACGGAACTGTCGCGGGTGTACCACTGCTGCTGCGAGTACGGCCCGACGGTGCCGTCGATGCGGCTGTCGGCGATGTAGCCGCCGCTGGCCCAGCCGTAGCCGTCGGGGGCGAGATTGAGGCCGCCCCTCACGTGCATGCGGCGGAACGGCGCGGCCTGTGCGACGGCCCAGCGATTGGTGCCGTTGACGGGGGTGAGGGCGAGGTTCTCGGCGGAGCGCCAGAAATTCTGGGTGGCGTTGCCGTTGAACCAGCCGGCGTCGACCGTGACATCGCCGTTGATCGAGGTGTCGTCGGGGGACAGGCCGAGTCCGGCGATCGAGGTGTAGAAGCCGAGCTGGGCGTTGAGGCCGTTGTAGGTACCGGGCTTGAACAGGAACGCGTAGCGGCCGGAGCCGAACTGTGCGGACTCCTGCTGTTTGAAGATCTCGTCCAGCTTGGCCTGGATGCCGGGTGTGGAAGGGTCGAACACGATCACGTTGGGGCCCAGGTCGCCGCCGCCGGGCAGGGGGTCGGCGGCGGGCTTCGCGGAGGCGGGCGACCCGACTGCGAGGAGGCCGGGAACCGTGGCCGCGGTCGCCGCCATGACGCCGAGAACGGTCCGACGTGAGGGGGAGACGGAACCGGCGGCGGGCGAACTGGACGTCGTTGAGGGGTCCGTGGGGGGCGTGAGCATAGGGGCGACTCTCCTGGTTCAGAAATTGAACGAATGAGGGGGGTGGGAGCGCTCTCTTGCGGTCGAATGCTTCATCTGTGTGAACGTTGCGTCAAGACTTAAATCCAGAATCGTTGAAATTAGAGGCGGACATGCGTCAGTTGGGGCCGGAGTCGTGACGCCTCGGCGCCCTTGGTGGCCCAACACCCCCTGAAAGAAGAGACATTGACAGTCTCTTGACAGTCTCGCGCCACTGCCGCAACACTCCGACTCGGAGAGCGCTCTCCCAGCGCCCCGCTCCATGAGGGCGCCCCGCTCTGCGGGTGGCCGTGTGACGCAGGACCTGCGCCGGCCGCCCACCCCCCACCCATCCATGCCGATGTGGCAGGAGGTCTCCATGGCACGGAGATCGAAGATCGTTTCAGGGTTACTGATGACCGGCGCGCTGATGGTGACGTCGCTAGGTGTCGGCGGCATGGCGATGAACGCCAACGCGGCCCAGGAGAAGCCGAGTTCGGCGTCATCGTCCACGGTGCGCGCGGGTCATGTGATGGCCGCGTCCACCGTCGCCTCGACGGAGGACCCGGACGGCGACGGATACATCCCCGCCGATCCACCGGTGACGGGCGTGGAACCCTCCACGAAGGAGCCGCCGCACCGCTACTTCCACGAGTTCCAGGCCCATTGCACGGTGACCCACACCCGGCCGGACGACCCCATCGTCTATCCGGGGCAGCCCGGCAAGTCCCACGACCACACCTTCATGGGCAACACGACGACCGACGCCAACAGCACCACGGCCTCCCTCGACGCGGGGTCCACCACGTGTCTGGCCCCCGGCGACAAGTCCGGGTACTGGATGCCCACGATGTTCGACGGGGACAAGCCCGTGCTCCCGGTCGGCGAGCAGACCATCTACTACAAGGCCGGAGTCACCGACTACACGAGCGTCCGCCCCTTCCCGAAGGGACTGCGGTTCGTGGTCGGCAGCCCCATGCAGACCGCCCAGGAGTTCCGCGACCACCGCGGCTTCGTCGAGGGATGGGAGTGCGGCACCAGCTACTTCAACGTGGACTTCCCCAAGGACTGCCCCACCACCGCAGACACCCAGCTCAACATCCGCTTCCAGGCGCCGAGTTGCTGGGACGGCAAGTATCTCGACACACCGGACCACAAGAGCCACATGGCCTACCCGGTCGTCGTCCCCGGCACCAACAACAACGCCTGCCCGGCCGACCACCCCGTCGCCCTGCCGATGATCGAGTTCAAGATGGCCTTCCCGGTCAACGGTGACCTCTCGCAGCTCAGACTCGCCAGCGGCCCGAGCTACTCCTTCCACTACGACTTCTTCAACGCGTGGGACGCCCCGACGCTGAAGGCGCTGGTGGACCACTGCGTCGTCGGCGGACTCCAGTGCGATCCCCGCGGCTACGACCAGAGCCACCCCGAGGCCGGGGCCGCCCTCGACGAGAACTACGAACTGCCCTGACCCAGGTGCTCCCCGGGCCGGGCCGACCGCTGCCGGCCGTCCCGGCCCGGGGAACCGTACACACGTGTCTCACCCCCTTCCCCCCCACATCCAGGGAGAGAACGACCATGCAGAGATCCCGCACATCCCGCCGTCGTCTCATGGCTCCCCTCACCGCGGGGCTGCTCGCCGCCGGTGCGCTGTCGCTCCCGGCCCAGCAGGCGCAGGCAGCCGGCAGCGTCGTGAAGGTCACCGGTTCGCAGGGCGACTGGCAGCTGACCGTCGACGGCTCTCCGTACCAGATCAAGGGGCTGACCTGGGGGCCGTCCGTGGCCGACGCCGACACATACATGCCGGATCTGCGGTCCATGGGCGTCAACACCATCCGCACCTGGGGGACGGACGCCTCCAGCAAGCCGCTGTTCGACTCGGCGGCGGCCCACGGCATCAAGGTGATCGCGGGCTTCTGGCTCCAGCCCGGCGGTGGCCCGGGCAGCGGCGGCTGTGTCAACTACCTCACGGACACCGACTACAAGAACAAGATGCTCGACGAGTTCCCCAAGTGGGTCGACACCTACAAGGACAACCCGGGCGTCCTCATGTGGAACGTCGGCAACGAGTCCGTGCTCGGCCTGCAGAACTGCTACAGCGGCGACGAACTGGAGAAGCAGCGCGACGCCTACACCACCCTCGTCAACGACATCACCAAGAAGATCCACGCGGTCGACCCCGACCACCCCGTCACCTCGACCGACGCCTGGGTCGGCGCCTGGCCCTACTACAAGAAGAACGCCCCCGACCTCGATCTCTACGCGGTCAACTCCTACAACGCCGTGTGCGACGTCAAGTCGGCCTGGGAGCAAGGCGGTTACACCAAGCCGTACATCGTGACCGAGACCGGCCCCGCGGGTGAGTGGGAGGTCCCCGACGATGCCAACGGCGTCCCCGCCGAGCCGGCCGACCAGGCCAAGGCCGACGGCTACACCAAGGCGTGGGGCTGCATCACCGGCCACAAGGGCGTCGCCCTGGGCGCCACCATGTTCCACTACGGCACGGAGTACGACTTCGGAGGCATCTGGTTCAACCTGCTGCCCGCAGGCCAGAAGAGGCTCTCCTACTACACCGTGAAGAAGGCCTACGGTGCGGACACGTCGCACGACAACACCCCGCCCGTCATCTCCGAGATGAACGTCGAGGGCGACGCCGCCAAGGTCCCCGCGGGCGGGAATCTGACGCTGGCGACCAGGGCCACGGACCCCGAGGGCGACCGAATCTCGTACGAGGTTCTGACCAACAGCAACTACATCGACGCGAGCAAGCAGCTCACGCCGGTGCCGTTCACGGACCTGGGCGGCGGCAGGTTCAAGGTCACCGCGCCGGACAGGCCGGGGGTCTGGAAGATCTATGTGAAGGCGACCGACGGCAAGGGCAACGTGGGCGTCGAGACCCGCTCGGTCCGCGTCGTGCCGCCGCCCGTCGACGGCACCGACATCGCCCTCGGCAAGCCCGCCACCGCGTCTTCGTTCCAGCCCGGGAGCGGCGACTGCCCCTGCACCGCGGCGAACGCGTTCGACGGCAAGAACGACACGCGCTGGGCGAGCGACTGGAGCGACCCGCAGTGGCTCCAGGTCGACCTCGGCTCCCGCCAGTCCTTCAGGCACGTGCAACTCAACTGGGAGACCTCGTACGCGAAGGCGTACACCATCCAGACCTCCGACGACGGCCAGAGCTGGCGGACCGTCCACGAGGAGACGGCGGGAAACGGCGGGATCGACGACTTCGACGTCGACGGCACCGGCCGCTACGTCCGTGTCAACGGCACGGCGCGGGGCACCGGATACGGGTACTCGCTCTACGAGTTCGGCGTCTACAACTGAGCCGGCCGCACGGGACCCATGGGAGGGAGAGCGCTCTATCCCGTCCCCTGGCGGGAAGTTAGGGTGCCGACATGAACAGACAGGCGCCGACTCTTGAGGACGTCGCACGTGAGGCGGGCGTCTCGCGCGCGACGGTCTCCCGCGTCATCAACGGCGTACGCAACGTCGATCCGGGCATCCAGGACCAGGTGCGGCAGGCGATCGACCGGACGGGATACGCGCCCAACCGGGCCGCGCGCTCCCTCGTGACCCGGCGGGCCGAGACGATCGCGCTGGTGGTCTCCGGCGCGGGGGACGAGGCCGACAGCGAGCAGAACGCCTTCGCGGCAAGCGTGTTCGCGGACCCGTTCTTCGGACGTATCGTCAGCGGAGTCGTCGGCTTCCTGCGGCCGCGCTCGATGCACCCGGTCCTGATGTTCGCCGAGTCGGACACCGCCAGGAAGCAGGTCACCGCCTATCTGCGGCAGGGCAGCGCGGACGGTGCGCTCGTGGTGTCCACCCACGCCGAGGACCCACTGCCGGAGCTCCTCGCCGCCGAGCGGCTGCCCGCTGTGTTCTTCGCCCGCCCGGCCCTCACGGCCCCGGTCAGCTATGTCGATCTCGCCCATCGGGACGGGGGCCGGCTCGCTGCCGAACACCTGCTGGCGCGGGGGCGACGCCGGGTGGCGACCGTGTCGGGGCCGCTGGACGTACCGGCGGGCCAGGAGCGGCTGGCGGGGTTCCGCGACGGGATGGAGCGCGGCGGCGTCCCCTGTGTGCCGGTCGCCGAAGGCGGCTTCACTCTCGACAGCGGGGCGGCCGCGATGGAGCGGCTGCTCGGTCAACATCCGGATGTCGATGGGGTGTTCGCGGCGAACGACCTGATGGCCCAAGGCGTCTGCCAGGTCCTGCGGGAACAGGGGAGGCGTGTGCCCGAGGACGTCGCCGTCGTCGGGTTCGACGACTCGAGCGTGGCCGTCACCTGCAAGCCGCAACTGACCACTGTTCGCCAGCCGGTGGAGGAAATGGCGAGGGCGATGGCCCGCCTCCTCCAGGAGCACATCGAGGGCACACGGACCGAACCCACGTCACTGATCTTCGAGCCCGAACTGGTGCTCAGGCAGTCGGCGTAGACCTGCCGGGGGAGAGGGGACGCGCCCTCTCCCCCGCCCCACCGGTCAGTCGCGTGCCGGGGTGAGGAACACCGAGCGCAGCTTGAGGTAGTCGGTGGCCGGCCGGCCGTGCGGACGCAGCGTCCAGGAGTCCCCTTCGCAGTCGGGCCCGGTGAAGACCAGGGCCCACTCGTCCGTGTCGTTGTGCGGGGCGAACGCGGGCTCGGAGGAGCTGGGGTCCGCGACCTCGGGGAGGGTGACGCACTGGCGGCTCGGCAGATCGTGGAGGGTGACCGACTGCGTCTGGCCGTCGAGCCCGACGATCTTGTAGGAGAAGTCGCCGGTGGCGGCCTGGGCGGAGGCCGGCAGGGTCAGCGCGAGGGCGAAGGCGGCGAGGGAAGCGGCAACGGTGGAGCGACGGCGCATGGACAGCCTCATCATTCGGTGCTTGGGGACGGTCCATGGCAGCTTCGCCCATGGGCCCGCCCGTCACGCCGTCGACAGAAGCCGAAAGGATTCACTGTCGCCCGTTCGGCGGAACGTGCGCTTCCGGACGTGCGGTTCAGCACGCTTACGGCGTACGGCCGTTGACGGCGAGACGGTCGGCGACGTCGGTGGGGAGCGGCGCGAACCCCAGCAGACCGCTCACGATCCGGCCGGTCTGCCGGTGCCAGGAACCGGCCCGCCGCAGCATCGCGTGATCGCCGCCCGGCATCAGCAGGGTGCAGGCCTCCGCGCCCGCGGCCGAGGCCCGGTCGGCGTAGTCGACGGAGGCCGCGGGGTCCGTCGTGCGGTCCCGGTCGCCGTGGAGCAGCACCACGCGCCGGCCGCGGAGCTGCGTCACCGGCTCACCCTCGGGACACCACGGAGCGAGTCCCACCACGTCTTGGACGAGCCGATGCCCGGCAGCGCGCAACGCGGCACGTCCGCCCATGGAATGACCGACCAGCACGGTCGGCACGTCCCCGGCGCGTACGGCCAGTTCGTCCAGCGCCCGCAGCGCGTCCCGGAGCGGGTCCTCGCGGTCACCGTTCCAGCCCCGGCAGCGATAGCGGACGCTTCCCACCAAGAGCCCCTGGCCCTCGCATGCCCGCTCGACGGCACGGGCGAACGGGCGCATGCGCGCACCCGCGAGACTCAACCTCGACACCGCTTCCGTGCCCTCCGAGCGGCCACCGTGCAAGAGGAGCACCGCGGCCTGCGGCGGTTCGACGGCGCGAGGCGCCACGAGTGCCGATCGCGGATCGTCGTCCCATACGAGCACGTCGTCTCCTCTTTCTCGTGCTCCGGCCACGCGGCTCGGCGCTGCGAGGCCATCATGACGAATCCGTAGCCGCGGCCCGAACGGATGGGTGCGAGGGGGCGCTTGTCAGCGGCGGGCGAGCCGGCGTTCCCCGTTCTCCCCGGGCTTGTACGGCAGGCCGTAGAGCCGGAACAGGGGTCCTCCTCCTCGGCGGGCAGCACGTCGTCCGCGCCGATCGACGTCCTCGAGCGCGCCGATCTTGCGGCCGTCCTGGTCGACGACGCCGTGGGAGCGCCACTCACGGACATCCGCGGCCCGAATCATGGTGGGGCCCCTCTGCGTCAGGCGAACATGCCTGTCTTGAGCTTGGTGAGGGTGCGCGTCAGGAGCCGGGAGACGTGCATCTGGGACACGCCGATCTCGGCGCCGATCTCCGACTGGGTCATCTCCTGGCCGAACCGCATCTCGAGGATGCGGCGCTCACGGCCGTCGAGCTGTTCCAGGAGCGGCGCCAGCGTGTGGAGGTCCTCCACGGTCTCCATGGCCGGATCCGGCTCGCCGAGCACGTCGGCGAACGTCCTCGAGGCGTCGGTCGGGTGCTCGCCGGGATCGCTCGGCATGTCGATGGACCCCGCGGTGTAACCGTTCGAGGCGACCATCCCCTCGATGACCTCGTCCTCGCTGAGCTCCAGGTGCTCGGCGAGCTCCTTGGGCGACGGCTCGTGGTCCAGGACCGTGGACAGCTCGTCCTTGCCCTTGGCCAGGTCGACGCGCAACTCCTGGAGGCGGCGCGGCACATGGACGGCCCAGCTGGTGTCACGGAAGAAGCGCTTGATCTCGCCGACGATGTAGGGGACGGCGAAGGAGGTGAACTGGACCTCGCGCGACAGGTCGAACCGGTCGATCGCCTTGATCAGGCCGATGGTCCCGACCTGCACGATGTCCTCCATCTCGCCACTGCCACGGTGGCGGAAGCGGGACGCCGCGAACTGGACCAGGGACAGGTTCATCTCGATGAGCGTGTTCCGGGCGTACTGGTAGTCCGCCGTCCCCTCCTCGAGTACCTGGAGCTGTTCGAAGAACACCATGGAGAGTTCACGCGCGTCCTTGGGCGCGACCTTGCCGGCGTCTTCGACCCACGGAAGCTCACCCGTGCCGATGGTCGCGTCGGCGATGTGCGCCGTCGTGGCCTGCGCCCGCGCCTCTTCATGAGCGTGCACCGAAGTTGCCGTCATGTCCCTGCCTTTCGTGTCGGCCCCGTCCAGAGCGTGTGCCCCTGTCCGCTCCATTCATGCCTCTCGCCGCGGGAAGCGGCAGGGACCTGCCGGGACTTGGCCTATCCCTGTCCCAGACAGGCGTGGGTCATCTGCTCGGTGAAGTAGTCGCCGTCCTTGGGTCGCCCAGGGGCCCTTCGATTCGGCTGGTGCGCGGGTTCCAGGTGGGGAATGTGCTTGGAGCAGTGGACGTAGGCCTCTTGGACGGTGATGTATATCCACATCTCGGCCTGCCGCCCCGGGGCCGAATCCCTCGGCAGTGTGGGGCAGATGGCCCGTAGCTCACGATCGCCCATCAGTTGGGCCGATCCGTTCACATGCAGCCCTATGTGGTCATGGGTGAAGTCGATGAAGAGCAGGCCCATATGGGGGTTCTCGGTGATGTTGCCCGCGCTGGCCATGACGCCGTTGCCCCGGTACTCCGGGTAGGCCAGGTGGAGGTCGTCCAGAACGGCGACGAACCCTGGTGGGCCCGCCCGGAAGCTGGTATCGCAGTGGCCACGTGCGTCCGCCGTGGACAGGAACACCATGGTCTGCCGGGCGATGAACTCATTCATGGCCGGTGTCAGACGCGGCCGGACCTGACGGTCGTAGAAGTCGTCGGCGCGCTCGCTCGTACCCATGTGGGCCTGCAGGGCGCGTTCTCCCTGGGAAGGCGCGGGGTGGGGGGTGCTGGGGCGGAGGTGCATGGAGTGATCACGTCGCAATCGCCGGGGGTGGGCAACGAGCGAGCGTGGCGCCCACTCGAACTGTGGGGCCACGCTAGGCCATTGACGATTCCCGGACGCGACGGTTCCGCCAGGAACAGGCGACGGCGGGGCTATGCGGCGATCACGGCGGCGCCGACCCGGCCTCCGTCGACGTCCACGACCGTGCCGTGGACGAACGCCGACTCGTCCGAGGCCAGCCAGACCGCGGCGTGCGCGATGGCATCGGGCGTTCCGACCGCGCCGAAGGGCGTGCCCTTCATCATGATTTCGCCCGGATGCGGCTCGCCGCCCTCGGTCGCCCGGGGGACGATCACGCCGGGCGAGATCGCGTTCACCCGCACCCCCCGCGGACCGAACTCCGCCGCCCACGCGCGCGTGAGCGTCTCCACGGCTCCCTTGGTGGAGCTGTACAGCGACCCCACAGGAATACCCAGGCGCGCGATCCACGAGCCGAGATTGATGATGACTCCGCCACCGTCGCGCGCCATGTCGGGGGCGACCGTCGCGGTCAGGAAGAACGGCGCCTTCACGTTCACCGCGTAGACCTGGTCGAAGGTCTTCTCGTCCGTCGTGGTGGTGGTCCCGGGCGGGTAGATGCCCGCGTTGTTGACCAGGATGTCGAGGCGCCCGCCCAGCACCGCACGGGCCTGCCCGGCGAGGCGGCGGGAGGCATCCGCGCTGCCGTCGAGGTCGGCCTCGACGAAGTCGGCCCGCCCGCCGGCCGCACGGATGTCCTCGACCACGTGCCGGCCGCGCTCCCGATTGCGCCCCGATACGACGACATGGGCCCCCTCGGCGGCGAACGCCTCGGCGATCGCCTTTCCGATGTTGCTGGTTGACCCAGTGACGAGTGCGGTCTTGTCCTGCAGTCGTCCACTCATGGCCGGCTCTCCTCAGTCTCGGTACTCCCGCTCACCGAGCCGGTCGGGAACACCGCCGCGACCCGGCCCGGCGGTCCGTTGATCCGGACCGCAAGACCGACTGTGCGCCGATGAAATTGGACCTGCAAGTCCAGTTTTCGCAGGGGGCCCGGCCTACGCCTTGACCTCCGCGGGGGCGGCAGCCGGTTCCGTGCCTGCTTCGACGGGCGTGGCGCGTACGGCCGGGATGACCGACGCGATCAGCGCGGCCACGAGGGCGACGCCTCCACCGACCATCAGCGCCGTACGGAAACCGGCCTCGGAGCTGAAGCTGTAGCCACCCATGGTGGTCGTCATCTGGGAAAGGATCACGCCGATCACCGCGGCGCCGACCGAGGTGCCGAGGGAGCGCATGAGCGTGTTGAAACCGTTGGCGGCAGCCGTCTCCGCGAGCGGCACCGAGCTCATGATGAGCGCGGGCATGGAACCGTAGGCGAGACCGACGCCGCTGTTGATGACCATGCACACCACCATGAGCCCCAGACCGGACCCCATCAGCACGAGCGACAGACCGTATCCGGCAGCGATCACCAGGACACCGCAGATGAGCGTGAACTTCGGGCCGCGGGCATCGGTGAGCTTCCCGCCGAGCGGGGAGACGATCATCATCATGATGCCGCCGGGCGCCATCCACAGGCCCGCCGCGAGCATCGACTGTCCCAGGCCATAGCCGGTGGCCTCGGGGAACTGCAGCAGCTGCGGGATCACGAGCATGCTCGCGTACATACCGAAGCCGACGAAGACCGAGGCGACGTTCGTGAACAGCACGCGAGGCCGGGCGGTGGTGCGCAGGTCGATCAGCGGGTCCCGGGTACGCGTCTCCCACCAGCCCCAGCCCAGCAGTACGAGGACGGCCGCGGCGAAGAGCACGAGCGTCGTCGCCGAGCCCCAGCCCCACTCCGCGCCCTTGGACACCGCGAGGAGGAGGCAGACCAGGCCGACGCCGAGGCCGAGCGCGCCCGGTGCGTCGAAGCGCTGACCCTTGGCGCTCGCCGGGACGTCGGGGATGAGGAACCAGATCAGCGCGGCGATCAGTACGGCAAGCACGGCCGAACCCCAGAACAGGACACGCCAGTTGGCGTACTGGGCCACCGCGGCGGCGATGGGCAGGCCGAGGCCGCCGCCGATGCCCATGGACGCGCTGACCAGGGCGATCGAGGAGCTGAGCTTCTCCTTCGCCACCACGTCCCGCAGGAGGGCGATGCCCAGCGGCACCATGCCCATCCCCATGCCCTGCAGGCCGCGGCCGACGATCATCGGCACCACGGACGACGACAGCGCACACACCACAGACCCCGCCATGAGCGGGACCGAGCATGCGAGCAGCATGCGGCGCTTGCCGACCAGGTCGCCGAGACGGCCGGTGACCGGCACGCATACGGCTCCCACCAGCAGCGTCACGGTGATGACCCAGGCGGCGTTCGACGAGGTGGTGTGAAGGATCTTGGGCAGCTCCGCGATGAGCGGCGTGACCAGGGTCTGCATGATCGCGGCGGTGGTGCCGGCGAAAGCCAGAGTGGCGACCACGCCGCCGGCGCGGGCCGTCGGCTGGGGGGCGTCCATCAGGGGACTCCTTGTGTGTCTGCGGGGTTCGGGAACGTGCGGGGCTTCGACCGGGATACGGAAGGGATCGATGTGCAGCGTACACATCCAATGTATGACGCACATTGTGTGGTGACTACATCTGGCTGTGCGACGATTGGCGCGGGGGTGTGCACGGACGCGCGGTGCGACGCCGCGGGGAACGACAGCAGGAGGCGGCAGACGCATGGCCAGGCCCACGTACGAGCTCGAGTACGAGCAGATGCTCCTCAGTCGGCACGGACTCGTGCACCACAAAGGCGGGCGCCCCGAGAACGGCACCCTTGAACGCAGCGCCTACATCCTGCTGAGCCGCATTCGCGTGCAGGGGCCCATGTCCATCGGTGAGCTCAGCGACGCCTTCGGGCTCGACGCCTCCACCCTGAACCGGCAGACAGCCGCCGCGATGCGCGCCGGGCTGGTGGAGCGCATCCCTGATCCCGACGGCGGCATGGCCCGCAAGTTCCGCATCACGGACAAGGGTGCGGCCGTCCTCGACGAGGAGCGCGATCACATCGTGGGCAGCCTGGACCGCGTCATGACCGACTGGGCGGACGAGGACATCGCGGCCTTCACCACCTACCTGAGGCGCTTCAACATGGACATCGAGCGACTGGGCGGCCGGCCGTGGCCCCGGCCGTGAGATGTGCGCCGGCGAGCCGGAGAAGCTGAGCCGGCGCGCGTGGGGCCGAGCGGGTGAGCTCGAGCCGCTGAGTTCGGGCCACTGAGTTCGGGCTCCCTGGGAAAGTGGGGCGTCGGGGGCGTCCCGGGAGACGTCTGCCGTTAGAATCCGCTCTCATGTCGAACCCTGACGAACTGCTCGTCGACATCGCCGTCATGGTGGAGTCCGGGCAGAGCAATCAGATGTCCCTGACTGTGGTCACCAGCGGCGCTGTGATCACCGGACGCCTCGCCCCCGAGGCCGTGTGGAGGCAACGCGTCTCGGAGGTCCTGACGGACTCGGACCACCTCGGCTCCTTCTCGGAGATCTTCACCGCCGACGGGAAGCCCGATGTACGTAAGCGGGGCGAGGCCGATGACGGCCCCGCACCCACTCATCTGCACTTCCATGTGGCCCGGATCCTCCAGGGCAGCGTCGGCATCCCCGAGACGGGCGGCATGTACCGCGTCGCGATCCAGGACGTGAGTGCCTGGACGGTGGGCGACTTCAGCTACTCCGACCACTGACGGTCAGCTGCCCGCAGTGCCGAGAACGCCCCGCACGCACCGTTCCACCTACCCCAAGAAGCCCGCTGTGGCAGTGACGAACCGGTCCGCGTCGTCGAGCCACGGGTAGTGCCCGGCTCCGGGCTGGACGACGAGCTCGGCGTCCGGGAACAGGCGGGCGAGCTCGGCCATGGTGCGCGGAGGCGCCCCGAGGTCGACCTCGCCGGCAAGCAGGAACACCGCAGACGTGAACCGTGCCAGCGCGGCGCGGGTCACATCCGGGTCGAATGCGCCGGGCGCGCCGTAGGCGGCCACGACCTCCATGTTCATCCGCTCGTCCCCGGCGGCCTGATGCGTCTGCGCCGTCTCGTCCCAACGGCCGTACGAGAAGGGGGCGATGGCCTTCCAGTGCTCGTCGGTCGCGTTGCCGGTGGCGACCCTCTCCAAGGCCTGGAACGCCGACAAGAACCACGGTTCGCCCCGGCGCAGTTGCGCGGTCTCGGTCCGCAGGTCGCCCGTGATCGTGAGGCCCACCGCCCGGACACTCGGCGTGATCAGCGCGAGCTTGCCGACCCGTTCCGGATGGCGCCCCGCGTACAGGACGGCAAGATTCGCGCCACCGCAGTGCGCGAGCAGGTCCATCCGCTCCAGGCCGAGATGCTCGCGCAGGGCCTCGACGTCGTCGACGAGGCGGTCGCAGCGGTACGACGTCGGATCCTCCGGTACGGCCGACAGGCCTGTGCCCCGAAGGTCGAGCCTGATCAACTGCCGGTGCGCGCTCAGGCCCCCGAGATCGCCGAGGTATTCGGAGTCCGTCGGCCCACCCGGCAGGCAGATCAAGGGAGTTCCGTCACCGAGAGCGCGGTACGCGAGCCGGGTGCCGTCGGGCGCGGTGAAGGTGGTGACGTCGTCGAGGTGGGGGAGTCGCATGGGTTCATAGCCTTTCGGGATGCCTGCGGGCACTCCCGGAGCCACCTGTGTCAGGTGAACCGCATCACCGTGCGGGAGGAGAGCACCCAGCCTGAAACAGCGTTGACGGGACTCACCTCCTCGGTCGAAAACGTGCGTGCGACGCTATCAGTGGGCAGCTACCGGCGGCGACCCATAAGGGTCACCCTCAGAGACCCATAAGGCAGCCTTATGGGTCCATAGGTCCAACCCGACTACTAACTAAGGTTTGCCTTAGTTTAGGCTTCCTGTCGAGTGCCCATGCCACGAAGGGAACCTGATCATGCCTCGCCCTCTGCGGGTAGCCGTTGTGGGAGCCGGTCCTGCCGGTATCTACGCCGCTGACGCGCTGCTGAAATCCGCGGTGGCCGAAGACCCCGGTGTGTCCATCGACCTCTTCGAGCGGATGCCTGCGCCGTTCGGTCTGATCCGGTACGGCGTCGCACCGGACCACCCGCGGATCAAGGGCATCATCACGGCCCTGCACCAGGTCCTCGACAAGCCGCAGATCCGCCTGTTCGGCAACGTCGACTACCCGGGCGACATCAGCCTCGACGACCTGCGCTCGTTCTACGACGCGGTGATCTTCTCCACGGGCGCGACGGCCGACCGCGCGCTCGACATACCGGGCATCGACCTCGACGGTTCGTACGGCGCTGCCGACTTCGTCTCCTGGTACGACGGTCACCCGGACGTCCCGCGGACCTGGCCGCTCGAGGCGGAGAAGGTCGCGGTCCTGGGTGTCGGCAACGTCGCGCTCGACGTGGCCCGCATCCTGGCCAAGACGGCGGACGAGCTGCTGCCGACCGAGATCCCGCCGAACGTCTACGACGGCCTGAAGGCGAACAAGGCGCTGGAGGTCCACGTCTTCGGCCGCCGTGGTCCGGCGCAGGCGAAGTTCAGCCCGATGGAGCTGCGGGAGCTCGACCACTCCCCGAACATCGAGGTCATCGTCGACCCCGAGGACATCGACTACGACGACGGCTCGATCGCGACCCGGCGCGGCAACAAGCAGGCCGACATGGTGGCCAAGACGCTCGAGAACTGGGCCATCCGCGACGTCGGCACCCGGCCGCACAAGCTGTTCCTGCACTTCTTCGAGTCCCCGACCGAGATCCTCGGTGAGAACGGCGAGGTCACGGGCCTGCGCACCGAGCGGACCGCGCTCGACGGCACCGGCAACGTCAAGGGAACCGGCGAGTTCAAGGACTGGGACGTCAGGTCCGTCTACCGCGCCGTGGGCTACCTGTCCGACGAACTCCCCAAGCTGCCTTGGGACTTGGCCTCGGGCACCGTTCCGGACAAGGGTGGCCGGGTGATCGAGGAGTCCGGCGAGCACCTTCAGTCGACGTACGTCACGGGCTGGATCCGGCGCGGTCCCGTGGGCCTGATCGGCCACACCAAGGGCGACGCCAACGAGACGGTCGCCAGCCTCCTGGACGACCGAGAGAACGGCCGTCTGAGTACTCCTTCCTCGCCCGACCCGGAGGCCGTGGACGCGTTCCTCGACGAGCGGAACGTGCGCTACACGACGTGGGACGGGTGGTACCGCCTTGACGCCGCGGAGAAGGCGCTGGGCGAGCCGGAAGGCCGTGAGCGCGTGAAGATCGTCGAGCGTGAGGACATGCTCAAGGCGAGCGGCGCGTAGCCCCTGGCGGCAGCGGTGCCTGCCGTCCTGGCAGGTGGTGGTCAGGAGTAGCTGCTCCAATGGCGTAGGGTGGTGTCTACCGACGCGGGGTGGAGCAGCTCGGTAGCTCGCTGGGCTCATAACCCAGAGGTCGCAGGTTCAAATCCTGTCCCCGCTACTGCCGACCAGGGCCCGGATCCATTGGATCCGGGCCCTGGTTCGTATCTGCGGCACCCTGTGGCGCCGCCGCGGCGAGCGGGGGTCAGGGGTTCGAGGGCGCCGCCGCCGGGACGGGCTCCCCGATGATGCGGCTCGCCAGTTCGGCGGCCAGTTCGGGGACGGTGAGACGCAGTTCGGCCTCCGCCGCGGCCCGTTCGGCCTCGATCACGGCCTGGCCGTCGGCGAGGAGCGCCTCGCGTTCGCGCAGTCCGTCCTCGCGGGCGGCGGCTATCAGCGCCGCACCCTCCTCGCGCGCCGCCTGCGTGACCCTGGCGGCGTCGCGACGGGCCTCGGCGAGCAGGGCCTGGGCGCCGGCGTGCTCGGCCGAGGCTTCCGCATGGATCGCCTCGGCGCGCTCCAGGGCCCCTTCCGTACGGTCGGCGCGCTCGGCCAGCACCTGGTTGATGCGGGGCAGGAAGCGCTTGAACCAGAGGAAGACGACGGCGAAGAGGACGAGGGCCACTGCTAGGACTTCGATTTTTGCGTTGAGTGGTCCAAATTTCATCGGCAGAAGGTACATGTCCCCTGCCTACCTGCTCATCCGTGCCGGCCCAACGCTCATTTACGTCAGATTTGGCGGGATGCCGTCTCTGGGGCTCCATGCGACACCGAATCGATGGCGTACCCGGTTCGTCAGCCGTGCCCGGTGCCGCGCGAACGGTCCGCTCCGGCCCGCGGACGCTGTGGTTCGCCCCGGCGCACGGAACCGGGCGCCCGACGGGCCGGATGGTTGGCGTGCGCGGACGAGGTGAGCTGCCAGGGCACGCTCGTCACCATCACCCCGGGCGTGAACAGAAGGCGGCTTTTGAGCCAGAGCGCGGACTGGTTGTGGAGCAGGTTCTCCCACCAGTGGCCGACCACGTACTCGGGGATGAAGACGGCGACGATGTCGCGAGGGCTGTCCCGGCGGATGGCGCGCACGTACTCGACGACGGGCCGCGTCACCTCGCGGTACGGGGAGTCGATGACCTTCAGCGGTACGTCGATGTCGTACTCGTCCCAGCTCTCGCGCAGGGCGGCGACTTCGTCGCGGTCGACCGACACGGTCAACGCCTCCAACCGGTCGGGGTGGGAGGCTCGCGCGTAGGCCAGGGCGCGCATGGTGGGCTTGTGCAGCCTGGAGACCAGGACGATCGCCAACACCCTTGAGGGTGAGGCGAGTTCGGCGTGCGGGTCCTCGACGGCCAGCTCGGCGGACGTCGCGTCGTAGTGGCGGCGGATGCCGCGCATCATCAGCCACAGCACCGTAGCGGCGAGAACGGCCAGCCAGGCGCCCTCGGTGAACTTCGTGACGAGCACGATCACCAGGACGAGGCCGGTGACGCACGCGCCGAGGGCGTTGATGGCCCGGGTCGAATGGTGGCGGCGGCGCACCACGGGGTCGTGCTCGGTGGCCAGCTCCTGGTTCCAGTGCCGGACCATGCCCAGCTGGGAGAGGGTGAACGAGGTGAACACACCCAGGATGTAGAGGTGGATGAGGCTGGTGACGCTGGCCTTGAAGCCCCAGAGCAGCGCTGCGGCGACGACGGCCAGCGCGAGGATGCCGTTGGAGAAGGCCAGCCGGTCGCCCCGGTTGTGCAACTGGTGCGGCAGGTAACGGTCCTTGGCGAGGATCGAGGCCAGCATCGGGAAGCCGTTGAACGCGGTGTTCGCGGCCAGGATCAGGACCAGAGCGGTCGCGGCCTGGATGAAGAAGAAGCCGACGCTGTGCTCACCGCCGAACACGGCTGCCGCCACCTGCGCGATGACCGTGCGCTGCGTGTAGCTCCCGCAGTCCCCGTCGAGTCCCGTCAGCCGGCATGCGTCGTCCGTGACGTGCACCTTGGAGATCAGCGCGAGCGTCGTGACACCGACGAACATGGCGATGGCGATGCCCCCCATGGCCACCAACGTGGCGGCGGCGTTCTTCGACTTGGGTTTGCGGAAGGCCGGTACGCCGTTGGAGATCGCCTCCACACCGGTCAGTGCCGTACACCCCGAGGAGAAGGCGCGCAGGACGAGCATCACCAGGGCCAGGCCCGCGAGATGTGCGTCGGACTTCTGGGGAGCGATGCCGTACGCGGCGGTCTCGGCGACCGGCGCGTCCCCCAGGGCGTACCGGATCAGCCCGGTGATCACCATGATCAGTACGCCGCCGATGAAGAGGTACGTGGGTGCGGCGAAGGCGTGGCCGGACTCGCGGACGCCGCGCAGATTCATCGCGGTGAGAAGGGCGACGAAGCCGACGGCCAGCAGGACGCGGTAGTCGTTCAGCGCCGGGAGCGCCGAGATGATGTTGTCCACGCCGGAGGCGACGGACACCGCCACCGTCATCACGTAGTCGACCAGCAGTGAGGCGGCGACCACAAGGCCGGCCGACGGCCCCAGGTTGGTGGACGCGACCTCGTAGGAGCCGCCGCCGCTCGGATACGCGTACACGACCTGGCGGTACGAGAGCACGACCACCGTCATCAGTGCCACCACCGCCCCGGCGATCCAAGGCGTGAAATGCAGATAGGCGAGTCCGCCCAGGGTGAGGACGAGCAGGATCTCCTGGGTCGCGTACGCCACCGACGAGAGCGGGTCGGAGGCGAAGATCGGCAGGGCGAGGCGCTTGGGGAGCAGAGTCCCGCCCAGCTCCTCGCTGCGCATGGCGCGGCCGATCACCAGGCGTTTGACCAGAGCGGGCACGTTGAACACTGCGTGAGCGTATGGCGGACCGTGCCGCCGTTCGAGCCTGCGGACGTGTCGGCGGGCCGGGGTACACAAATGGTCCTACGGTCCGGGGGAGACCAGCCGGTCTCTTAGGCGTGGGTGTTCACCGTCGCCCTGCTGAGCGTCAGCTTCGCGCTCGCGTGGTCCGAGGACGGCAAGGTCGCGGTGGACGGCGGGGGTTGAGGGGGAGGAATCCGCCGGCTCCGGCGGCGAGCGCCGCGTAGCCGTAGGAGTCGAGGTCGACGGTCCTCCTGCACATCCGCGAGCGGCGCCGCGCGCGTGTGACCATCGCCAAGGTGCCGTACAACGAGTGGTCCGCCACGGGCGGCAAGGCGCTGTCAGGGGCCGGCGTGCCCCTGGAGCGCGTGTGCGAGGCCGTGCTCGGCGTCGTCGGTCAGGGCGCGGTGGTACGCGGTGTCGTACGCGCTGTCGCCGGCCGCCTTGCGGGCCTGCTGCTCCCACTGGTCGCGGATCTCGGACAGCTCCGGGGTGCCGCGATTCGGGTGGCCGAGCATGCGCCAGTAGGCGTGGCCTGTGCCGGAGGTGCGGGCGGCTTCGACTCCGTTGCCCTGGGCCGCGTTCGCGCCGGTGAGCAGGTCGAGGCCGAGGGCGATCCCGAGGTTGTCGTTGAGGTTGTGCTTGCTGGTGAGCATGGCTCGGGCGTGGATCTCGGCCTCGTGCGGGCGGCCCTGGAGGAGGTTGATGAAGGCGAGTTGGTGGTCCGCGTAGGACCGCGCCCAGTGTTCGCCGTACTCGTGGCTGAGCCGGCGCAGGCTGGTGGCCTTCTCGTGCGCCTCGTCGAGCCGGCCGAGCGCGGAGAGGGCGAAGGCCCTGATCACCAGGCAGCAGAGCTGCGGGGCGCCGGTCGGCGGGGTGCTGGCGTGGGTGTTCAGGGCGTGCTCACTCACGTCGTACGCGTCCTGCGGGTGCCCCGTCATGAGATGCGTGAGGCCGAGGGTGTGGGCGGCGAAGAGTACGGACTCAGGCGTGTCGTCCTCCTGCGCGGCGAGGGCGCACTGCTCGCCGACCCGCAGGGCGGTCCGGTGGTCGCCCTGCAGGGTGAGGGTGATGCCGAGCGCCCACAGGGCGCGGGTGCGGGACGGACCCCGGGGCGTGTCCAGCCTCAGGGCGCGTTCCAGATAGTCACGCGACTCGTGCAGGTGTCCGCAGCAGGGCCAGAACAGGCCCGTGCGCCCCGCCATTTCGACGGCCGTGTCGGCGTTCGTGGTGAACAGGTGGTCGAGCGCGGCGCGTACGTCGGCGTGACTGTCGGAGATCCGGGTGTACCAGGCGACCTGCCGGTCGCTGAGCCAGCCGGCCTCGGCCTGCTCGACGATCCCGGCGAAATGCGCGGCGTGGCGCCCGGCCAGGGTGCGCTGCTCGCCGAGTTCGTCGAGCCACAGGGCGCCGTACTCGCGCACTGTGTCGAGCATCCGGAAGCGGGTGCCGTCCCGTTGCAGGACCGACTGGTCGGCGAGCCGTTCAAGGATCTTGGGGATCTCGTCCGTGCCGAGGGGGCCGCCGGCGCAGACGGACCGGGCGTCCGTCTCGTCGACGGGGCCGTGGAAGACGGAGAGCCTGGCCCAGACGAGGCGTTCGAGAGGGGCGCACAGCTCGTGGCTCCAGCCGATCGCGGTGCGCAGGGCGCGGTGGCGCTTGGGCCAGATCGTGTCGTCGACGAGGGTGTCCAGGCGTGAGGTCAGCCGCCCGGCGATTTCGTCGAGGCTGTTCTCGCGCAGCCGCGCGCAGGCCAGCTCGACGGCCAGGGGGATGCCTTCGAGGCGGCGGCAGATACGGGAGATCGTCTCGGCGGCGCCGGGGGAGTCGAGCGGGACGTCGGGCGCGGCCGTGGCGCACCGCTCGCGGAACAGGAGCTCCGCCTCGTCGCAGCCGCCCTCGTCGTCGCCCGTGGAGAGGGGGGCCACCTCGATGCAGTGCTCTTCCCGGACGGCGAGAGGCTGCCTGCTCGTGGCGAGGACGGTCAGGTTCGGGGCGGCGGTGAGGAGTTCGGTCACCAGCTCCCAGCAGGCGTCGAGGACGCGCTCGCAGCAGTCGAGGACGAGGAGGACGCGCCGCCCGGCCAGCCATTCGCTCAGCGCGTCGATGGGTGCGCGCGGATTGTGGTCCAGGAGACCGACGGCGTCGCAGACCGTGGCGGTGAACAGACGGTCGTCGTAGAGATGGGAGACGTCGGCCCACCAGGCCCCGTCCGCGTACGCGCCCCGTACCTCCTCGGCGGCGCGCAGCGCGAGGCGGCTCTTTCCGACACCGCCGCTGCCGGTGAGGGTGACCAGCCGGTGTTCTTTCAATGCCCGTCCGACAGCGGCCAGTTCGCTGTCGCGGCCGACGAAACTGGTCGTCATGACGGGAAGGTTGCCTACCACGGGCCCATCCTCCCGTGCGGCTGCTCCCGGCCGTACCCCCTCGCGAGAAACGGTCAAGAACGATCAGTTTCAGTCGCTGACCGGTCGGCCGGAGCCCGGGCCGGGCCCCGGGCCTGTGACGGGGCCGCGCCTGGCGCTCCAGGCCGACCGGTCGCCGCGGGCGCGGCCGGGGATCAGCCGCTGACGGACGCCGAGCCGGTCTCGATGTGGCCTGTGTAGCGGCGGGACCACGTCGTGTCCGTGCTGGACGTGATCGTGAAGTCGTACCAGCCCTTCTGGTTCGCCACGGCGTTGAAGAAGTCCTCCGTCGAGCCACCGGCGGGGACCGTGTAGGTCCACGGGCCGTCCGAGCGGTAGTTGTTCGACGTGATGGTGAACTGGGCCGATGCGGAGCTCGAGTTGGTCATCTTGAACCAGATGGCCGTCTTGCCGGTGCCGGACTCGACGGCGTACCGGGCGGCGACCTCGATCGCCTTGCCCGCCTTCGTGGCGTCGCCCTTGAAGCGGCGCAGGAAGCGGTTCGGCCCGGCCATCGTGATGTCGTACGCGCCCGACCCGGAGCCCGCGCCGATGTTGAAGAAGTCCGTGGCCGTGCCGCCCGCGTCGACCGTGTACTGCCACGGCGTCGTGTCGCGGTAGGCGTTCGGGTGGATGGAGAGGTGGGCGGCGCTGCGTGCCGGGGAGCCCTGGTTCGCCATGGAGAACCAGGCGAGGATCTTGCCGCCGGCGCCGAACTCGAAGTGGTCGAGGTTTCCGTTCGGCTGGTAGGGCAGGGCGCGCGCGGGGCGGGTGCCGGCCTCCTGCGTGGGCAGGGCGTTCGTCTGCGGCGCGGGGTTGGGCAGCGGGCCGCAGGTGTTGTACCCGATGACCTTGGTGGCGGGCAGGCCGGACGGCATGCCGTACACGGGACTGGCGAAGTCGAACACGCCGGTCAGGTCGCCGGTGACCTTGCGGCGCCACGCGCTGATGTGGGGACAGGTCGCCGGGGTGCCGAGGGCGGTCGTCCAGGTCTCCATGAACCGCAGGACGGACGTGTGGTCGAAAACCTCCGACGAGACCCAACCGCCCCTGGTCCAGGGAGACATGATGACCATCGGCACGCGGAAGCCGAGACCGAAGGGGGTTCCGTCGAGGAACTCGCCGGCCGTCCCGGCGGGCGGCGACGGCGGCGGTACGTGGTCGAAGAAGCCGTCGTTCTCGTCGTAGTTGAGGAAGAGGACGGTCGAGTCGAAGACCTCGGGGGAGGCCGCCAGGGCGCGGTGGACCAGGTCCACGAAGTGGGCACCGTCGCCGGGCGGGGCGTAGGGGTGCTCGGAGAACGCCTGGTTGGCGACGACCCAGGAGACCTGGGGAAGCTTGCCGGCCAGCGCGTCCGCCTTGATCGCGGCGGCGATGTCGTCGGGTGTGGAACCGGTCACGGCCGGGACGGAGCCCATGCCGCGATCGTGCAACGGGTCGCCGGGCTTGGCGGCGGCGAACTTCGAGAAATACGCGAGACCGTTGTCGCCGTAGTTGTCATTGGCATTCTGGTAGACCTTCCAGCTCACGCCGGCCCGCTGGAGGGCCTCGGCGTACGTCTCCCAGGTCAGCCCCGACTCGTCGCCGCCGTCGTGGCTGGAGTCGTCGACCTTGCCGCTCCACAGGTAGGTGCGGTTGGGCCCGGTGGCGCTGAGAGTGGAGCTGAAGTAGGCGTCACAGATGGTGTAGTTGTCGGCCAGCGCGTAGTGGAACGGTATGTCGTCGCGGTCCAGGTAGCCGAGGCTGCGGACGTTGCCGACACCGGCGACCCAGTGGTCGAGCCGGCCCTTGTTCCACGCGGAGTGCTGGGAGGACCAGCTGTGCGGCAGGTCGCCGTTGCACTGGGCGAGCGTCTCGCCGTCCACGCCGCCCGCGGCCGGGGTGGAGCTGAGCTTCCACGGGTACTGGCGGCCCAGCCCGCTCGGCTGGTTGAACACGGGCTGCCCGCCGGAGAGCGTGATGCCGCTGCGGTCGCCGAACCCGCGGACGCCCTTGAGGCGGCCGAAGTAGTGGTCGAAGCTGCGGTTCTCCTGCATGAGGATCACCACGTGCTTGACGTCCTTGACGGTGCCCGTGGCGGCTGCGCCCGCCCTGGTGGCGGGCAGCGCGGCGCCGGCTGCGATCCCGGCGCCCAGCGCGACAAAACCCCTGCGGCTGATCGGTGTCATCGGTTCACCCTTGTCTCACGCCTACGTCCTGACACAACGGGCGCAAGCGTGCCGACACTCAATGGTCTGGGGCTAGACCTCTACATGGTCGAGTTTGTGAACACCGGGTTCCGGCCGGTGGTCGCCGGCCGGACGCGGTCATGGAGTGGAGGGGCTGTCGGGCGCCGGTGCCGCTATGACGAGGGCGTCGACCGCGAGGGCTCCTTCCGGTGAGACGCGGACCGGGTTGAGCTCGATCTCGCCGATGTCGCCACGGTCGGCGATCAGCTCGGAGACGGCGACGACGACCGCCGCCAGCGCGTCGACATCGACCGGCCGTTTGCCGCGCCAGCCGGACAGGAGTGGCCATGACCGGAGGCGGCGGATCATCTCGCGCGCGGTGCCGTGGGAGCAGGGGGCCAGCTCAAGGGCGAGATCCTGGGTGAGCTCGGCCTGCACTCCGCCGGCGCCGACCACGACGACCGGCCCGAACGACGGGTCGCGCCGCGCGGCGACGATCACCTCGACCACATCGGTGCGCCGGTCCATCTCCTCGACCACGTACCCGTGAGGACCCAGCCGCGCCACCATGTCGCCGTACGCGGCCCCGAGCGCGGGGGCATCGTGCAGCCCGGTCGCGACACCGCCGTACTCGGTCTTGTGCTCCAGCCAGTCGGCTTTGAGTACGACCGGTGCCGAGAGGGGGCGCATCGCGGGGCGGGGATCCGGCGTGCCCGGCACGATCCCGACCGCGGGCGGGAACGGGACGCCGGCATCGGCCAGAAGCCGCCGAGCTGCCAAGTACCCAGCTCCCAGTGGCACTTGACTCTCTCGCCCGGGTGAACGAAGCTCGCGCGGACGAGATGCCCGAGTGAAGCGGTGCGCTGTCGCCACCGCTCTCAACGCCGCCTCGACGTCGGCGAAGGTCGGCACCCCGGCCGCGTGCAACTCCCGTACGGTCTCGGTGCGTTCCGCCATCGAGTGGACCACGACCGGCATCGCCCGCTCGGCGGCCAGTGAGCCGATGGCCCGCGCGACCTCCGACTCGGCCGCCTGATGTTCGGGGATGTCGCGGCCGTAGCTGCCGAAGTAGCCGCTCAGGACCACGGCGTCGGTGACCGAGGTGTCGGCGAGTGCCGCCGGAGTCGACGCGTACGTGGAGATGTCCTCCTCACCCGCACCGGCGAGGTCCACAGGGTTCGCGACCGCGGCGTGCGGCGGCAGCTGGGCCGCCAGGCGCTCCTGGACCTCCGGGGAGAACTCGACGACGGTCAGGCCGAGCCGGGACGCGGTGTCCGCGGCGACGGCCCCTTGCCCGCCACTGTCGGCCACGATCGCGACCCGGCGCCCTCGCACAGGCGCGGACCGGAGCAACAGCTTCGCTGTGTCGACGAGTTGGACCGGTGATTCGACGCGTACCGCACCGACCGTCCGGCAGGCGGCATCCACGACGTCGAGGCCCGATGTCATGGAGCCGGTGTGCGAACGGGCCGCCTGCTGAGCGGCCTTGCTGGCGCCGACCGTCAGCAGGAGCACCGGCTTGCCCGCCTCGCGCAGGCGGTCAAGGGCGTCCAGGAGCCGCTCGCCGTCGCCGAAGCTCTCCAGATAGACGGCGACTACGCGGGTGACTTCATGGTGGGCCAGGTCGGCGAGCAGTTCGGCGGCGCCCACGTCGAGCTGGCTGCCGACGGAGACGAATCTGGAGACGCCGATGCCGGCGCTCGCAGCCATCCCCGCGATCTCCAGGCCCAGCTGTCCGCTCTGCGACACGATCGCGAGGCTGCCGGGCGTGAACCGGCCCCAGGCCAGCTCCAGTTCGCCCGACGCGTCGTAGAGACCGAGGCAGTTCGGGCCGAGCAGCCGGGTCGCGCTCGGCGCTATCACGTCACCGATCGCGGCCTCGTCCTCGACGCCCGCTGTGATCGCGAGCAGACCGGGCACGCCGAGAGCGACGGCATCTCGGACTCCGGAGGCGAGGGCGGAGGCGGGGACGGCGAAGGCGACCAGATCGGGGACCTCGGGCAGCGCGTCGAGGCTCGGGCGGCTGCGGCGGCGGAGGACCTCGCCGCCGCGCGTGTTGACCAGGTGCACGCGGCGCCGGTGCGCGCCCGCGACGGCGCCGCGGGCGAGCCAGTGGCCCCACTTGGCCGGGTTGTCGGTGGCGCCGACGACGGCGACCGACTCCGGGGCGCGGAAGACGTCGAGAGTGGTCATGACTTCGCGAGCGCCCTGGAGATGACCAGCCGCTGGATGTCGGAGGTGCCTTCCTCGATCTCCTCAAGTTTCGCGTCGCGCATCCACTTCTCGGCCAGGAACTCCTGCGAGTAGCCCCAGCCGCCCAGCGTCTGCACGGCGGCCCAGGTGTTGAACATGGCGTTCTCCGAGCCGGTCAGCTTCGCCATCGCCGACTCGGCGGTGACCTTCTCGCCCTGGTCGAAGAGGCGTGCCGCGCGCATCGTCACCAGGTGGGCGGTGTCGGCGCGGGTCGCCATGTCGGCGAGCCGGAACGCGACCGCCTGGTGCTCGATGATGGGCACGCCGAACTGCACGCGCTCCTGGGCGTACTCCACGGCCAGATCCAGCGCGGCCCGGCACAGGCCCGCGCAGGACGCACCGATCAGGATGCGTGAGGCGTCGAAGGTGCGCATCAGGCCCTGGAAGCCCTGTCCCTCGGCGCCGAGCCGGTCGGCCGCGGGGACCCGTACGTTGTCGAGGAACACCTCGGCGTTGACGATGGCGCGCTGCCCCATCTTGCGCATCGGCTTGCCCACGGTCAGTCCGGGCGTGTCCCGGTCGATGACGAACGCGGTCACGCCGCGCGCCCGGAGCGACGGGTCGACCGTGGCGAACACGACGAACCGCTGTGCGTAGGGGGCGTTGGAGATCCAGGCCTTCTGGCCGCTGAGCACATAGTGATCGCCGTCGCGCACCGCGCGCGTGCGGATGCCGGCGGCGTCCGAACCGTGGTCGGGTTCGGTGACGGCGAGGGCGGTCAACGGGGGAGTGTCGGTGGTGAGCGGCCGCAGCCACCGCTCCTTCTGTGCCTGCGTGCCGAGTTCGAGAATGGGATCGGCGAAGAAGCCACTGGAGGTCAGCAGATTGCCGATGGCGATGTCGCCGTGGCACAGCTCCTGCTGTACGAGCACCTGCGTGACCATGTCGGTCACTCCGCCGCCGCCGAACTCCGCCGGGATCATGAAAGCGGCCAGGCCTGTCCTTGCGGCCTTGTCCCACAGGTCCAGCGGTGACTCGGTTTGGGCGTCGTCGACGGCGCGGGCGCGGGGGCGGATCTCGGCGGCGGCGAAGTCGCGGGCGAGCCGGATGAAGTCGTGCTGCTCGGCGGAGAGGCCGAGCGCGTCGCGTACGGGGTAGGGCATGGCGAACTCCGTGGTGGGAGGGTTGCTGAGGGGCTGTGACGTTCAGCGGGAGATGCGCTCGTGTGGGGGCCGGTGCTCGGCGACGGCCGCGGTCTCCTTCGGCGCCCCGGTGAAGAACCGCGGTGAGATGCGCCCGTAGGCCAGCATCAGCAGGTAGCCGAGGAGGAGCGTCCCGACGCCGATGATGAAGACTCCGCCGACGCGCCGGTGGGGCGCGAAGGGGAGGGTCCAGGACGTGTAGCTGTTCACCGGGTCCCAGTCGTTCTTCAGGCTCCACAGCCCGGCCGCGACGAGGGTCAGGCCGCCGATCGCGGGCAGGGTGAGGCGCAGCCAGAAGTCGGCGGCGCTGCGCCGCCATTGGGTGCGGTGGGCCCAGGCCGAGGTGAGGCCCGTGAGGCCGTAGTAGAACGCGATCATGAGCCCGCAGGAGGACACGGCGTCGCCGATGACCTGGCCGTGGCTCAGGAAGTTCATGACGACGTAGCAGACCGCTCCCGCGACTCCGGTGGCGATGGTGCTGAACTGCGGGATGGAGTAACGCGGGTGGACTTTGGCGAAGACGCGCGGCGCGGCTCCGCGGCCGCCCATCGCCAGGAGCGTGCGCCCCAGGGAGAGCACGGTCGTCTCGGTGGACGCGGCTGCGGAGGACAGCACCATCAGGACGAGCAGATGCCACAGGAAGGACCCGAAGCCGCTGTCGCCGAAGACGGCCTTGCCGATGGCGGAGAAGACGTCACCGAAGTTGTCGGGGTTGCCGAGCCCCGTGCCGGTCGTGCCGGTGCCGGCGAAGGCCAGGGTCGCCACGGTCGAGACGAGGTAGAGCACGAGCAGCATGACCGTGGAGGAGACGGCGGCGACGCCGGGTGTCCGGTGCCGATCGGTGGTCTCTTCGTTGACGGTGAGCGCGGTCTCCCAGCCCCAGTAGATGAACAGCATCAGGACGAGGCCGCTGACGAATGCGCTGGGTGAGGAGATCTCGAACGGGTTGAGCCAGGACCAGTGCGGATGCCGTGCGCCGGCACCGGCGTTCCCCGTGTAGACGCGTACGAGGGCCACCACCGAGAAGACCGCGAGCATCGCGAACTCGAGGAAGAGCAGGGCGCGTTGGACGGCGGCGGCCACTTCGATGCCGCGGTAGCAGACGGCCGTCATCAGGGCGATCCAGCCGAGGCCCGCCAGGAGGACCCAGGGGCTGGACGGGTCGGAGCCGATGCCTTTCGCGCCGAAGAGGATGAAGACGTACTGGCCGGCGACCTGGGCCAGGCTCGCCATCACCAGGGTGAACGAGGTGATGATGGCCCAGCCGCCCATGAAGCCGACGCGCGGGCCGAGGACACGGGTGGCCCAGGTGAAGATGGTTCCGCAGTCCGGCTCCTGGCGGTTGAGAGCGGCGTAGCCGAAGGAGACGAAGAGGATCGGGACGAACGCGAGCACGACGATCGACGGCGCCTGGAAGCCGACGAAGGCGACGATGAACGCGAGGGTCGCGGCGAGGCTGTAGGCGGGGGCGGCGGACGCCACCGAGAGGATCAGGCTCGTGGTCATGCCGAGCGCACCGGTGCGCAGGCCCTTTTCCTGCGAGCTGTCGGGTGCGGCATCCGAAGTGGTGTCAGGTGACGTTGCCATGGGCGGACCCCCTGTCCGGGGTGGGTGGCGAATCGCAAGATTGATGCGTGGGTCAATGATGCTGGCGGTGCAGGGCGTGTCAAGGCTTCCGGACAGATTCATCGCAACGATTGACTGATGGATCAGTCTTGCGACATGCTCTGCGGCCATGTGGGAACAGACCGAAATGGACCTGGTCGAATCCGAGGTGGTCGTCGTGGGCGGCGGCTACGCGGGACTGGCCGCAGCTCTTCAACTCCACGACGAGGGCGTCGACTTCACCCTCGTCGAGGCCGCCGACCGCGTGGGCGGCCGCGTGCTCACCGAGACCCGGCCCGCCGGCGTGACGCTCGATCACGGCGGCCAGTGGGTCGGCCCGACCCAGACACACCTGCTCGCCCTCGCGGACCGCTTCGGCTGCGCCACCTTCCCGACCTGGGAGACCGGCAAGCACGTCGAGGTGTGGCACGACGGCGGCACCGTCCCCTACATCGGCGCGGCACCGGCCGACGGCCCCGGCATCGCGGAGTACACCCGCGTCAGCGAAGTGCTCGACGAACTCGCCGGGACCGTGGACACCCGACAGCCCTGGCGCACACCCGGGTTCGCCGAGTGGGACGCCCAGACGGCCGAGTCGTTCTTCCGCGCGCAGACCGACGACGCGGACGCCCGGCGCCGCCTGGCACTCGCCGTGCAGGGCCTGTGGTGCGCGGAGCCGTACGAGATCTCCCTGTTCCATGTGCTGTTCTACATGGCCGCCGCCGGCGGGTACGAGCAGCTCATGGAGACGCGGGGCTGCGCCCAGGACAGCCGCTTCGTCACCGGAGCCGCCGGCCCGGCCCGCGCCGTCGCCGACCTCCTCGGCCGGCGCGTCCGGCTGGGTGAGCAGGTCCAGTCGATCGAGTACGACGAGGCAGGCGTCCGCGTCCGGACCACGTCCACCGTGTTCGAGGCCCGCAGGGTCATCGTCGCGCTGCCGCCACAGGCGGTCCGCACCATCCGCTTCGCCCCGGGGCTCCCCGTCAGCAGGGACGGCTGGCTGTCCCACAGCCCGATGGGGCGCGTCGCCAAGGTCCACGCGGTGTACGACTCCCCGTTCTGGCGGGCCGCCGGACTCTCGGGCGTCGCCACGTTCTACGACGACGGACCGGTGGGCGTCGTGTTCGACAACTCCCCCCACGACGCCTCCCGGGGCGTCCTCGTCGGATTCGTGTACGGCGACCGGGTCACCGACTGGAGCGACCTCGACGACACCGGCCGCCGTGAGGCCGTACTGGAGAGCTTCACCACCGTCGTCGGGGAGGAGGCGGCACGTCCGCTCGACTACACGGAGAAGATCTGGTCGCGGGACACCTTCGCGAAGGGCGGCTACGAGGCGTACGTGACTCCCGGCGGCTGGACGGGATATGGGCGGCGCGGCTGGCGGGAACCCACCGGGACCGTGCACTGGGCCGGAACCGAGACGGCTAGTCTGTGGAACGGCTACATCGACGGTGCCATTTCGTCGGGCCTGCGGGCGGCCGACGAGGTCGTGTCGGCACTCTCATCGCAAGCGGAAGGCTGAACGGGCCCAGCGCAATGACGTCGATCCAAGGCGGGGCGGGGGACATCGCGGACGGAACCGCGACCCTGGCGGACCGGGCGCGGCTCGTGGTGCTCTCGGCACCCATCAGCCAGCGGGAGTTCGCCGACCGCGTGGGCATGGATCCCACCGCCCTGTCCAAGGCCCTGCGCGGCAACCGCCGCCTCCAGGACCATGAGGTCGCCGCGATCGCGCAGGTCGGCAAGGTGTCGCAGCGGTATCTGCGCACCGGCGCGGGAAGGCCGCCCGCCACGGGTGGCGGGCAGGCCGTGCGCCGCCGCGCCGACGCCGTGGACGCCGACCTGCGCCGCGCCCAGATCCTGGAAGCCACCGCCCGCCTCATCGCCCGCCGCGGGTTCCACAAGGTTCGGGTCGCCGACATCGCCCGCGCGTGCGGCACCAGCACCGGCACGGTCCACTACCACTTCCCGACGAAGGATCACGCCCTGCGGGCCGCGCTCGTCTTCTACGCCGACCGCTTCCACGCGCGTCTCGAAGAGGAGTTCAGGACGGCCGACACCACCGTGGAGAAGCTGCGCCGGCTGATCGAGGTGCAGCTGACGACCACCGAAGAGGACGCCGACGAATGGTCGGTGTGGGTGCAGTCGTGGAACGAGGCCATCCTCGACCCGACGCTCAGGGAAGGACAGAAGGGCGTCCACGTCCGGTGGCGCGAGATCGTCCTCGACCTGCTGCGGACCTGCCAGCGGGAGGGGATGGCGCAGGGCGCGGACGCGGGGGCCATGGCCAGCCGCTTCACCAGCATGGTCGACGGCATGGCCATCCAGGTCCTCGCGGGGACGGGCGACATGGACGCGGCGCGGATGCGCGAGCTGTTGCTGGATGCCTTCGAGCCGTACATCACCCTGCGCCGAGGGTAGTTGACGCACCGCCCGCACCCTGGGCCTCATGTCCTCAACTGCCGTCGGCGGCCCGCTCGTTCGCGGCGACGACCGCCTCCACCGCGGTGTCGTGGAGAGCCTTCTGGCTGACAGATCTGAGCTGGTCGATGTGGGCCCGCGTGGCAGCCTCGTAAGGTCCCTGTCTAGACCAGATCGAGGGACAGCTCGCACCACACCGTCTTGCCGTTGCCGCGGGGTTCGACGCCCCAGGCGGTGGCGAGTTCCTCGATGAGCATGATGCCGCGGCCGGAGGTGGCACGTTCGGGCGCGGCCCGGCGGCGGGGCGACGCGGTCGACGTGTCGCTGACGGCCAGACGCAGGCCCCGGCCACTGTGCAGTACCGGTCTGGCCGTCAGCGTGGCACTGCCGTCGGTGTGCACCAGGGCGTTGGTGGCGAGTTCGCAGGCGAGGAGTTCCGCCGTGTCACTGAGAGCCTCCAGCGACCAGCTGTGCAGCGCCTCGCGCAACGCGATCCGCGCGTTGCGCAGAGCGTCGGGATCGGTGGGGGAGATGACCGCCTCCATACGTGGTGCCGGGGTCGCCTTCCCCCGGGACCGGTGCAGCACCAGGAGAGCCACGTCGTCCTCCTCGCCCGTGAAGGGGGCCATGGCGTCCAGCAGATGGTCGGCGAGTGCGTCGGGTGGCCCCGGCCCCGCCTTCAGCGCGGCGAGGAGCCGCCCACGCCCCTGGTCGATGTCCTCGGCGCGCGACTCGATGAGCCCGTCCGTGCACAGCACCAGAGTCGAGCCGGGTTCGACGACCGTCTCGAAGACCGGGTACGCGGGCTGGCCACCGGGCGTGTTGAGACCGAGGGGCAGGCCGCCGGGGATGTCGAGCCAGGCACAGCTTCCGTCGGGGGCACGCAGAACGGGCTCCGGATGGCCCGCGCGCACCACCGAGGTCATCCCGGTGAGCGGATCGACGAGGGCCATGAGACAGGTGGCGAACCGGTCTGTGTCGAGTTCGGCGAGGAAGGCGGAGGCGCGCGCCATGGCCGTGGACGGCGGATGCCCCTCGGCGGCGTACGCGCGCAGAGCGATGCGCAGCTGCCCCATCACGGCGGCGGCCGTCACATCGTGGCCCTGCACATCGCCGACGACGACGGCGATCCGCCCGTCGGGCAGCGTCAGCGCGTCGTACCAGTCGCCACCGATGCCGCCCCGGGCGCGCGTGGGCCGGTAACGGGTCGCGAGGTCCACGCCGGGCACGTGCGGCAGGATCCCGGGGAGCATCGCCGTCTGCAGTCCCGCGGCGAGCTCGTGCTCCTGGTCGTAGAGCAGCGCCCGCTGGAGCGACTGCGCGATGACCTTGCCGAGCGCCGTCAGCACGGTCCGCTCGTCCGGCGGGAAACTCGCCCGCCCCTCGTATGTGAGCCCGACGGCACCTATCGGGGTGTCCTGCGCGATCAGCGGCAGATACACCGCTGCCGCGGCGTCCGGGAACTGCGACAGGTACGGCGTCAGCGCCGGAAAGCGGGCGATGAAGTCCAGCCTGTTCGTCACGAACACCGCCTCGCGTTTGCGCACCGCCTCCGTCAGCGGCAGCGGCTCACTGAGACGGGCCAGGTGAAAGTCCTGGATGAGGCCCTCGTGGACGCCGTTGGAGCCCACCAGCTCCATGCGGCCGTTGTCGATCAGGCCGAGGATGATGCTGGAGGCGCCTATCTGCTCCATCAGGCGCGAGTCGGTGAGGGCCTCCGCGACGTCCTCCACGGTGACGGTCGGCACGAGCGCGTCACTGACGTGGACGACGGCGTCGGACGGCCGTCGCTGGTCCTCCCGGGCCTGCCGCAGCAGCTCGGTCTGGTCCACCGCCCGCAGCTCCTGGCTCGCGTCGCGGATGATCCCGATGACCCGCACCGGACGGTTGTGCTCGTCCCGGACGATGTGGCCCTGCGTATGTGTCCACTGCAGCCGCCCGTCGGGGTGCCGCACCCGGAAGTAGAGGCTGAATCCGGAGCGCTCCCGCAGAGCCCTGTCCACCAGCTCCTCGATGGCAGGCAGCTCACTGGGCACGATCCGCTCACCCAGCGTGGCCAGCCGGCCGTCGAACTCGCCGGGCCGGAACCCGATGACGGCCAGGCCCCCGTCGTCATACTGCATCAGCCCGGAGGCCACGTCCCACGAGAACGTGCCCATGCCGTTGACCGCCAGGGCGAGGTGGGCGTCGGCCTCGGGATCACTCTGCGTGTCGGGCACGCCCCTCGGTTCGAAGGAGTGATCCATGAAACCTCCTGGCCCGTACACCCTCGGTAACCGTGGGCGCGCCGATTCACGGCTGCGCTGGGCGTGGCCACGTTCTCATTCTGCGCGGAATCGCGGAGGGGCGCCTGTCCGGCGCCGGGCCCCGGTGCGCGCGGGCCGTCACCTGGTGGAGCGCCTGCGCCTGCGCCGGACAGCCTTGAGGACGAAGGGCACGCAGGCCAGACCGAGGAGGGCGACGGCCGCTCCCAGGTGACGGGTGAGGCCGGACGACGCGGCCTTGGACGTGGTGGAAGCCTGCGCGGCGACGGCACCGTGATGGGCCGGCTCCGGGCGATGTGAAGGAGTGTGCGAGGCCGGCCCTCGCTCCAGACTCGCCCTCACGGCGCCTGGAGCGGCCTCGAAACCCCAGTCCAGGAGTTCGCGGCTCTCTTCATAGACGGCGTTGGAAGACGTGTCCTGCGGGTTCATGACGGTGACCAGGATCGTGCGGTTGTCTTGGGTCGCGGCGGCGACAAGCGTGTTGCCGGCCTCGGACGTGTATCCGTTCTTCACGCCGATCAGCCCCGGATAGGGCTCCACGCCGTGGGATCCCACCAGGAGACGGTTGGTGTTCTGGATGCCGAAGGAGTCGGGGCCGCCCACGGCCGGGAACTGGGCCGACTTCGTGGAGCAGTAACGACGGAAGTCCGGGTTCTGCAACCCCGCCTTCGCGAACAGCGACAGGTCGTACGCGGATGAGTACTGCCCCGGGGTGTCGAAGCCGTCGGGCGTGCGCACCGAGGTGTCGTGCGCGCCGAGCCGGTTCGCGGTGGCCTGCATCTGAGCGAGTGTGAGATCCAGTCCGCCGTTCAGTCTGGCGAGCGTGTGCACCGCGTCGTTGCCGGAGCTGAGGAACACACCGCGCCAGAGGTCGCCGACGGTGTAGCTGGTTCCTTCGTGCACGCCGACGAGACTGCTGCCGGGAGCCACGTCGGCGATGTCGGCGGTGACGGCCGTGTGCTCGGTGGCAGCGGGCAACTTCGGCAACAGAGCCAACGCGAACAGCGTCTTGAGGGTGCTGGCCGGCGGCAGGCGAAGGTGCGGCGCCTTGGCGGCCAGCAGCTTGCCGGTACCGACGTCGGTCACCGTCCAGGACAGGGCCGACAGCTCCGGCGCGTCCGGCGTTCCCGGCGCGGTCTGGATCTGACTGCTCACGCCATCGGAGCGTGGCACCGCGGTCGCAACGCCGCCGACCGGGCCGACCACGATCGCCGCACAGGCGACGGAGGCGACAACTGACTTGGTAATACAGGGGTAAAAGCCTACGAATCGTGCCATGGCGGCAACTTAGGATCGTTGCTCCCCTGCTGCCATCGCACTTACGCCATCCGGCGGGGGCCGGAAGGCTCCATGTGACATCGAGTGGTTCCCGCCTCGGCCTCCCAGCACGGAGACCGTCGGCGTGTCATGAGAGCGCAGTCCCGAGGGTGTTGTGCAACATGCCTCGGCGACCTGCGAGACTTTCCCACGTGAGTCATTCCCGCCGCCCTTTGGGCACCGGACCGAGCCGCGACCAGGCCTCCGAGCCTGCGCGCGCCGCACGAGGCCGCACGGCTGCGGAGCGAGCAGGCGCTGCCCCGCCACCACTCGATCCCTTCCCCGACCCGGACCTCGCCGACGACGCGGACCTCACGGACTCCGGCCGGCGCCGACTCGGCGCCGGCCCGTGGTCGCGGCAGGACCACCCGGACGCGTAGACCGATCTGCCTCGGCTCCCGGACGTGCTTACGGCTTGCGGGCGAGGCCGCCGTGTTCGGCGACGAGGTCAGGGGCCGGAGAGGTCGACTCGGGGCGCCAGAACGGCACCGAGACCACGCCGGGTTCCAGGAGTTCGAGGCCGTCGAAGAACGCCGTGATCTCGTCGACCGGGCGCAGGAAGTAAGGGACGGCGCCGGAGCTGTTGTAACCGTCCTGGGCCGCCTCGAAGCCGGCGTCGAAGCCGCGCGACCCGTCGTTGATGGAGAGGTAGCTGCCCGACGGCAGTCCGTCCATCAGCCGCTTGACGATGGTCCGCGCCTGCTCGTAGTCGCCCATGTGGCCGAGGATGTTACTGAGGATCAGGGCCGTCGGGCGGGTGAAGTCCAGCGTTTCGGCGGCCGCAGCGAGGATGCGGTCGGGGTCGGACAGGTTCGCGTCGACGTAGGCGGTCGCACCCTCGGGGGTCGAGGTGAGGAGCGCGCGGGCGTGCGCGAGGACCATCGGGTCGTGGTCGACGTACACGATCTTGGTCTCGGGGGCGAGCCGCTGGGCGACTTCGTGGGTGTTGTCCCCGGTCGGCAGGCCGGTCCCGACGTCCAGGAACTGGCGGATGCCGGCCTCGGTGACCAGGTACGAGATGTTGCGGCGGAGGAACGCGCGGCTGCTTCGGGCGATGGTGGAGATCCCGGGGAACACGGCGCTGTACGCGTCGCCCGCCTCCTCGTCGACCGGGTAGTTGTCCTTTCCGCCCAGCCAGTAGTTCCAGATCCGGGCCGAATGCGGAACCGACGTGTCGATCTTCTGGTGAGCCGCAGCTCCGGGCGTCGTCGCGTCGTCCGTCATGGGTACCGTCCGTCTTCCAACCGAGGCGTGAACTGCTTCCACGGCATAACTTACGTCCCAACAATCGTGGCACGCACACCAGTTCACGCGATCGGTCACGAGAGCTGATGACACTCACAGTCGCCGGACGCGCAGCACGCCGGTCAGCATCGGGAGGGTGAACTCGCCGTGGGCGGTCTCCTGTCTGCTCGTAAGGAATGCGCGGATCGGGTCGAGCGTGGCCTCCCGTTCCCGTTCCGGCATGACGAGCACTCCCGCCTTGGTCGCGAACGTCGCGACGAGGGAGTCGGCGGTCCGGCGCTGCCCGTGCGGGAACTCGGTCTGCTCAGGGGAGCCGAACCGGGCGACCAGGCCGGCCCTTGGAAGGTGTGCGCCGGCCGTCTCGGCGCGCCAACTGCTGCGTGTGTCCCGCGGCCCGATGGCCGCGCTCCCACTGACGCGCTCAAGTTGGGCAACCCAGTCGACCTGGTTGTCGAATACGTTCCACAAGCCGGCCAGCACGCCACCGGGTGCGAGGACTCTGGCAATCTCGGGTCCCGCGACGTCCATGTCGAACCAGTGCATGGCGTTGCCGGCCACGACGGCATCGACGGACGCGTCAGGCAGCGGTACCGCCTCAGCACTACCCGGCAAGGCGCGGACAGCCGGCAGCGCGCGGCCCAACTCGGTCAGCATCGCCGGGTCGGGTTCGACCGCGATGACCTCGGCGCCCAGCGCGACCAGCGCGGCGGTCAGCTTGCCCGTTCCGGCGCCGAGGTCGAGCACTCGGAGGCCCGGCGCGGGCTCGAGCGCCCAACGCACCGCGGCCTGCGCGTAGTCCGGGCGGTGCTCGGCGTATGCGGGTGCCGCCGCACCGAACGACGAGCTGTGCAGGAGCCGTTCGTTCTGTTCCACATGGTGACCGTAACTGTGCCGCGCTGTCCGTGTGCCCCCTTTTGGACTCGCGGCGGCGGCGGACGCGCGGCGCCTTCGCGGACACCCTCGGCGGACGGCTCCAGCCGTCAGCGGTTGAAGTGGCGCAACGTGTCGTTGAGTTGCGCGGGAGTGAGTGCGGGGGAGGGGAGTGGAGGCGACGGCGGTGCGGCGCGGAGGCTGTCGCAGAGGAGCGCGAGGGGGCGGTGCCAGGCGTCGGCAGTGGTCGCTGTGGTGA
The DNA here is from genome assembly GCF_002803065.1 of Streptomyces sp. CB01635. Taxonomy (GTDB): domain Bacteria; phylum Actinomycetota; class Actinomycetes; order Streptomycetales; family Streptomycetaceae; genus Streptomyces. The sequence continues at coordinate 124,430 of NZ_NNBL01000005.1, read as the reverse complement.
GCACGGGGACCGCGCGGCCGAGCGCGGCGAGGGCGAACAGGACGTCCTCGGTGGTGACATCGGGACGGACGGTGCCCTGGTCGCGACCGCGTTCGAGGAGGAGTTCCACGGTGCGGTGGTTGTGGGCGTGTACGGCCTCCAGCGACTCGACGCCCTCCAGGTGGGTCGTCATGAGGTCGTTCGTGCCGCGGTCGGTGGCCAGGACGGTGAAGACGGCCTGGAGGTAGCCGGTCAGCCCCGTCCAGGCGTCGTCGGTGGACCGGGCGCGTTCGCCGGCGTCCATCGTGCCGGTCAGCTGGTCGCGGAAGACCGCGTCGACGAGTGCGGCGCGGTGGGGAAAGTGCCGGTACAGGGTGGCGTTTCCCACGCCCGCGCGACGGGCGATCACGTCCAGCGGCGCGCTCAGGCCCTGTTCGGTGAACACCTCGTGGGCGGCATCGATCAGAAGGTCCCTGTTGCGCCGGGCGTCTCGGCGGCGGACGGGTGCGCCTGCGCCCGCACCGCTGCCGCTGCCGCTGCCGGTGTCCGCGGTCCCGTTCGGGTGGTCCGTTCTGTCTGTCATTCTCATCGCCCTTCACGGTACCGGGGAGTGCTCCCCGGTACCGATGCTATCGTCGAAGCGAGAAATGGGGAGCACTCCCCATTTGCGGCATCGAGGGGGTTGCGGCATGAGCGACAGGGGCGACAAGAGCGACGGGGGCGGCACGGCGCTGGTCCTCGGCGGTGGCGGACCCGTGGGCGGCGCCTGGACGGCAGGCGTGCTGGCCGGGCTCGCCGACGCGGGGATCGACCTCCTGCGTGCCGACCTGGTCATCGGCACGTCGGCGGGCGCGATCTTCGGTGCCCGTATGGCCTGTGGCGAATCCGCTCGAGAGTTGTACGAGCGGCAGTTGGCCCGAGCCGATCAGATCGACCTGCCGGTCACCACCACCCAGACCCTGCGATTTCTCTGGGCGGCACTGGGCTCCCGTGACTCGCAGCGGTCCGTACGGCGGCTTGGGCGAGCCGCGCTCGCCGCTCGGACAGCACCCGAATCAGACGTCCGCCGCACCATCGCGGCCCTGCTGCGGGATGCCACCGACTGGCCCGCGAACACCGACCTGCGGATCACGGCAATCGACGCGCACACCGGTTCACTTGGGACGTTCGATGCCACCGGACAGGTCACGCTCGCGGAAGCGGTCGCGGCGAGTTGTGCTGTCCCCGTTGTCTGGCCACCGGCGTCGGCGGCCGGGCGCCGCTGGATCGACGGTGGCAGCCGCGCCACGGCCAACATCCATCTGGCGAGTGGCTACCGGCGGGTCCTGGTCGTCGCTCCGTTGGCCACCGCGCCGGGCCCGCACCCGAGCGCCAAGCAGCAGGCGGCCGAACTCGCGGCCGCGGGAGCCGACATCGTGTTGGTGTCCCCGGACCGTGCCGCCCGTCGCGCCATGGGACGCGACATGACCGCCGATACGCGCAGGCCCGCCGCCGCCCGCGCCGGCCATGCCCAGGCCACGGTGCTCGCGGAAACGGTGGCCCGTCTGTGGAAGGGATGACGAGGATGCAGCAGCCGCCTACCCTCGCCGACCATGCCCCGGAAGGCCACGACACGGCCGCAGACCCCTTCCCCGTATACGCGGCCCTACGGGCCAAGGGTCCCGTGCACCGTGTCCTCGTCCCGGGGAGCGGCGAGGCGTGGCTGGTCGTCACGCGTGACGCGGCGCGCGCCGCGTTGACCGATCCGCGCCTGCGCAACGACATCCGGCACTCGGCCTCCTGGCGCGACGACGGGGGACACTCCATCGGGCGCAACATGCTCCAGACCGATCCACCCCAGCACACCCGCCTCCGCCGCCTGGTCGCGGGCCACTTCACTCCGGGTCGCATCACCGCCCTGCGCCCGCGGATCGAAGCCATGGCCACCGACCTGCTGGCCGAACTCCCGCGCCACGGGACCGCCGACCTGGTCAGCGCCTACGCACTGCCGCTGCCGGTCACCGTGATCTGCGACCTCCTGGGCATCCCGGCGTCCGACCGCACCGTGTTCCACGCCTGGTCCAACGCGCTGGTCATGCCGGCGAACCCCGAGCAGGCGGTCACAGCCGCCACCGAACTGACCGTGTATCTGGCCGAGTTGATCGACCACAAGCGCCGTACACCGGACTCCGGTCTGCTCAGCGTCCTCGCCGCCACCGACGCCGCGGCCGTTGACGCCCCGCCGGCCACCGAAGAACTGCTCGGCATGGCCTTCCTGCTCCTTGTCGCGGGCCACGAGAGCACCGTCAATCTCATCTCCGGCACGCTCCACGCCCTGCTCACCCACCCGGACCAGCTCGACCTCCTCAGAGCCGAACCTGAGCTGACGGGTGCGGCCATCGATGAATCGCTCCGCTACAACTCACCCGTGCACGCACGCCCGCGGGGATGCGCGCTCCGGCGATGTCGAGTGGTTCGGCGGCGAAGCGGAACGCGCTCGGGGCTTCCGGGAGAGCCTCGCGTGACCCGGGCGGAGGAAGCGGTCCCCCCCCGACGTGTCAGCGGCCCTAGGGCGAGGCCACCAGCATTTCGAAACCAGCCCGGTCGCAGTAGGCGGTCACCCTGACTGCGCTGTAGTGAATGTGGTGGACCACGGCCTCCTCGGTGTCACGCAGGATGTGACTGCCCTCCGTGTCCAGGTGCTCCCGATCCAGTACCTTCGCCGAGTCGACAACCATCTGAGCCGATACGGAGTCGACGTCATGCGTGGCGTCGTCCTGCTGCCACTGGCCGAACTGGGCGCAGAATCGCTGCTGTTGGGCCGCCGCCTTTTTGGGATCCGTGCTGTCGCCGAACGAGCATCCGCCGGACAGGCCCAAGCAGAGCGCCACCATGGCTGCCGCTGTCACAGCCGCCACCCGTCCGGAATGAGATCCACCCAGCCGTCCCCGCACCGCAATCCCCCCAAGCCGTCCCACCGGCGTGGCTCGCCCTGGATGCGGGCTCCACGGACGGGATACTGATCTCTTCGACAGACCGGGCAGCATAATCGCACAGCGATCGCCCCGACCTACCTCGGACTCAGACCTGACCTGAGGGCTCAGACCTCAGACCTACCTCGGACCCGTACTGACCCCGGCTCACCCCAGAATCACAGGAGAGAACGCCCCGATGCCCATCTACGCTGTGACCTACACCTACACCGACGACTCCGCGGCCCGCGGCGAGCTCCACCCCGCCCACCGGGAGTTCCTCGGCACGCTCGTCGAGCAGGGGATCAACCTCGCCTCGGGCCCCATCGTCGCCGGGGAGGTGCCCGGCGCGCTGCTCCTGTTCCGCGCCGCCGACAAGCAGGCGGCGCTGGCGGCCACGGGCAAGGACCCGTTCCGCGTGCAGGGACTCGTCAGCGATGTCTCGGTCCAGGAGTGGAAGCCGGTACTCGGACCGCTCGCCGACCAGCTGTCCTGACGTCGTGCGTGGCCGCCATCGACCTGGGGTGGCGGCTGGGCGACACTCCCGGGCCCAGTGCGATCCGGGCGGCCACGGGCAGATGGTCGCTGCCGGTTTCGGGCAGCGTACGGATCTGGGTGACCGTCGCCGAGCGGGCCATCACCTGGTCGATCCGTGCCACCGGGAAGGCGGCGGGGAAGCTGAACGCGAATCCGCGCTCCGCCGTGTTCATGCGTGAGGTCAGCGGGGCCAACCCGCGGTCGTCGACCGTGCTGTTGAGGTCGCCCAGCAGGATCACCGGCTTCACCTTCTCGGCAGCGACGGCCTGTCCCAGCATGCGGGCACTTTCGTCGCGCCACGTGGAGCCGAGGCCGCCCGCCCCGACGCGGACCGAGGGCAGATGCGCGACGTACACGGCGATCTCGCCGCGCGGCGCGTGGACCACGGCGCGCAGCCCACGCTCCCAACTCCGCGTAATCCCAAGGGGTTTGATGTCCACCATCCAAACGTCGGTCAGTGGATGCTTCGACCAGAGTCCGACCGTGCCCCGGACCGCGTGGTACGGGTACCGCGGGGCCAGCGTCTTGTCATAGACCGGCCGGGCCACCGGGAGCAGCTCCTCCAGCGCGATGAGGTCGGGCCCGGCGTCGGCCAGGGCGCGGGCTGTTCCCGCCGGGTCGGTGTTCACGTCACTGACGTTGTGCTGCGCCACGACCAGGTCGTGTGCGCCAGGTGTCTTCCCCGGCAACAGCAGCCCGCCGCAGAGGTACGTCCATGCCGCCACGGGCAGGAGCAGGGCCACCAGCGCGGCGGCCGAACGGCGCACCAGCGCCAGGAGGAGCAGCACCACGACCACCAGGCCGAGCCAGGGCAGGAACTGCTCCAGCAGACTGCCCAGGTGCCCCACGGAGTTGGGCACGGCCCGGTGGAACGCCAACGGTCCGGCCGTCACCACGGCAAGCGCAGCGAGCACACGCCCCCGTGCCCAGGCGGAACGATCCCACTTCACCCTGGGCGTCCCAACTGCTTCCCCGCACCGCTCACCCTGTTCCCCCGCACCACTCACGACCGTGTCGCGGTCCCGCACTCCGCATCGTCGGCGCCCTGCATGCGCGCCTCCATCGACGTGCTCCGGTCGTACGGGTCGACCTCGGGGCCGGATCCCGGGCCGGATACCGCGCGCGCGGAGGGGAACTCCGGGACGTAGAAACCGGTGTCGTTGTCACAGCCGCCGTTGGCGGTGTCCGACTTGTAGGAGACGAGGGAGAACGTCCCCGGCTCGGTGATCACCTTCGCCGGGTCGTCCCAGCTCATCACCACCTCGCGGCGCACGATCGTGCGCGCGACCTCGTCCCTTCCCTCCGCGGCGTGCGCGACCGGATAGACGTACGTGACGTCGGTGGTCACCTCGACCGCACCGCGCTCGCCCTCCCGGTAGGTGATCCGCCCGCGCGTCTTGACCACGTCCCCGACGAGACGCACCTTCTCCGTCGCGAAACGACTGAACAGCAGCAGAGGATCGTCGTCCTGGCTCGGCGCGCGGAACGCGGTCGCCAGGTAGTCCTGGACGTCCCTCTGGTCCGGATTGATCAACGCGATCGCCTTCTCGGGCGGCCGTCCGAGAAGCACACCGGAATCCAGATTGGACGCGGCAAGAAAGTCGCGGGACTTGTCGAGCGCCTGCGAGACCTGCGCCTTGCTCATCCAGCCGGTCGCCCGGGCCTCGGGGACGGTGATCCCCGCCGTTCCGTCACCCCACTGCGCCGCGGGCGATCCCCTGAACGGCTGCTGGAGGGTGGGCTGTTGGGCAGCCGACTCCGTCGCGGGCGGCTGGCCGGGACGTTCCGACTCCGCGGCGAGCGGGGTGTCGCCGCCGCCGACACCGCCGAACCAATCGGTCACGCGCCCGGGATCCAGCGCCACGAACAGCATGCCCGCGGCGACGAGCAGACCGACCACGTACCAGCCCTTGCCCCGCCGCTGCCGGGCCGGTTCGTGCGTCCGCCATCCCGCGGGCCGGTGGGTCTCCTCCCGCAGCCGTCGCGTCACCATCCGGGCCCGGGCCGACGGTTCCTCGGGCGCGCCCTGGGTCCCGGCCTCGGCCTCCCTCTGGAAACGCTCCCACTCCTCGTCCGATATGGACGCCCCACCCTTGCTCACGATGTGCTCCCTGCCCCTTCCGCGGTACCTGACGCGGTGCTCCACCTTCACCGCGTCGAGTCGGCCGATGGCATGGTTGCCGCCTCGGCGTCGCTGATCTTAAACCGTGAGCAGGCGGGGTCGGGTGCCTCAAGGGCCCGGTGCCGGGGGTAGCCCGGCACCGGAACCAGGTCGCTACGGGCGTGGCTGCTGCTGTGTGACGCAGTGGATGCCGCCGCCGCCCGCGCCGAGGCTGTCGATGTTGAGCTGCTCGACGGTACGGCCCGGGAACAGCCGCTGGAGGAGCGCCTTGGCCCCTGCGTCCGCACGGGTGTCACCGAACTGGGCCGAGATCACCGCACCGTTACACACGTAGTAATTGGCGTACGCCGCAACGAAGTTGGGGTCGCTCGACCGGATGCGGGAGTAGTCCGGGCCCTGCAGCTTGGTGACCGCGATCGGCGTGCCGTCGGCGTCGGTGGACGTGGAGAGGAGCTGGTACTGCTGACGGGCGTCCTTCGACCACGGGTCGGTGTCGGTGGCCAGAGGTATCTGGACGAGGCCGTCACCCGCGGCGAGGAAGCGGGAGGTGGCGTCCACGTGGTCGTCGGTGATGTCCCGCCCGGTCACTCCGTTGAACCAGATCACCTTCGACGCCCCGAAGGCGTCGCACATCGCGGCCTCGATCTGCGCGGTTGTCATGCCCGGGTTGCGGTTCTTGTTGACGAGGCTGCTCTTGGTGGCCATGAGTGTGCCGTTGCCGTCCGTCTCCACCGCGCCGCCCTCGCCGACGAAGTCGGCGCTGGTGAGCTGCACCCCGACCTCGGCCGCGATGCGCCCGGCGACCAGCGAGTCCTTCGCGTGGGTCTGCTTGTTGCCCCAGCCGTTGAAGTTCAGGTCCACGGCGTCGAGGCCACCGGCCCCGTCGGTGCGGAAGACCGGCCCGCTGTCACGTATCCAGCAGTCGTCGACCGGGATGGAACCGATCACGGTGACGGCCGATCCGCAGGCGCTCCGGGCCTGCGAGACGCCGGCGGAGTTGGCGCACATGGTGACCGGTTCGTACTTGGCGATCGTCTTCGCGACAAGGGCGATGTTCGCCTGGACGCCGGCCAGCTTGCGGCCCCAGATGACGGTGCTGTCGGGCCACGCCATCCACGTCCGGGTGTGCGGGACGGTGTCGAGCGGCACGGCGAAGCCCGTGCCGGAGGCCGGAACCGGAGTGGCGAGGGCCTTGCCGCCGCCGGTCGCGGTCCAGGCGGCGCCGGCCGCCGCCAGCCCTGTCGCGGCGAGGAAGTTCCTCCTGCCGAGCAGGCGGTGGGACAGGCTCTGAGGCGCGCGGTGGTCGTTCATCTGTGGTCTCCGATCTGTTGTGTACGGATCTCTGGGCGGTGGTCTCGGGGCCCGGGCTACAGAGCGCGGCGGGCCAGGGCGATGGCCTGTGGGTTCCATCCGGGGCGGGGAATCGACTCCAACAGCAGGCGCGTGTAGGCGTGTTGGGGAGCGTCGAGGACTTGGGGGGTGGGTCCCGACTCGACGATCCGGCCCTGGCGCATGACGATCACGTCATCGGTCACGCAGCGCACCACGCCGAGGTCGTGCGTGATGAAGAGGTAGGCGATGCCGGTCTGTTCGCGGATGTCGGCGAGCAGGTTGAGGATCTGCGCCTGAACCGACACGTCCAGGGCTGCTACGGCCTCGTCGAGTACGAGTACGGCCGGTTCGACCGCGAGTGCCCGCGCGATGGCCACCCTCTGGCGCTGTCCACCGGAGAGCTGCCGGGGCAGGGCGCCGGCCGCCCGGCTGCCGAGCCCTACCTGGTCGAGGAGTTCGCCGAGACGGTGCGAGTGGTCCCCGTCGGGAAAGTGGAGCCGCAGCGTTTCGCGCAGCGTCGCGTCGACGGTGATTCTCGGATCGAGGGATAGGAACGGGTCCTGGAACACCATCTGGACCTCGCGGGCCCGAGCAAGCCGGGCCGCCCGGCCCCGCGCCCGAACCGTTCGCGAAACGCCGCGCACCAGGACCTCGCCCGCGTCGGCGCGCTCCAGGCCCACGACGATGCGGGCGGTCGTCGTCTTGCCCGAGCCGGACTCGCCGACGATGCCGAGCGATCCGCCCACGCCGAGCGTGAACGAGACGTCGTCCGCCGCCCGGACGCTGCGGTAGGAGCGGCTCACTCCGGTGACCTGGAGGACGGTCTCACTCATGGCCGGACTTCCCTTCGAGCCGTTCACTGTGGTGGCACGCGACGCGATGCCGCAGCAGCCCGTCGTCGTCGCCGGCCGGCCGGTCGACGGGAGCCTCGTCCCGGCAGATGCCGGTGGCGTACGCGCACCGGGGCGCGAACGGGCAGCCGGTCAACTCCTGTCGCAGATCGGGTGGTTGACCGTCGATCGCGGCCAGTCGCCCCTGGGGTGCGTCGAGGCGCGGTGTGGCCTCCAGGAGGGCGGCCGTGTACGGGTGCCTCGGCCTGTCGAAGAGGGCTTCGGCGGGGCCGGTCTCGGCGATCCGTCCCGCGTACATCACGTAGACCCGGTCGCTGATGGTCGCGGCGAGACCGAGGTCGTGGGTGACGAAGAGCAGGCCGGTGCCGAATCGTTCGCGCAGGTCACCGAGGAGGCCGACGACCTCGGCCTGAGTGGTGACATCGAGTGCCGTGGTGGCCTCGTCGGCGAGGAGGAGCGCCGGGTCGCCCATCAACGCGGCCGCGATCATGACGCGTTGGAGCATGCCGCCGGAGAGCTGGCCCGGATAGCGGCGCAGGGCGTCGGAGGAGAGGCCGACCGCGGCGAGCATCTCCACGGCGCGCCGGGCTGCGTCCTCGGCGCGCATTCCGGCGTTGAGGCGCAGGCTCTCGGTGAGGAAGTCCCCGATCCGGCGCAGCGGGTTGATGGCGGCGCGGGGGTCCTGGAAGATCATGGCGGCCGTGCCGGTGCGCAGCTCGCGCAGCCGCGCGGGCGTCATCGTGAGGACGTCGTCGCCCGAGACCCGTACGGTCCCTTCGGCCGTGGCCCCTGGCGGCAGCAGGCCCAGGACGCTGCGGGAGGTGAGGGACTTCCCGGAGCCGGACTCGCCGACGAGGGCGACCGTCTCCCCGGCGGCGACGGTGAGGTCGACGCCGTCGAGTACCGGCCGTGCGGTGTCCGGGAGCTGGAGCCGCAGCCCTTGGATGTCGAGCACGGGTGGGGTGTCGTTCATCGGTCCCTCCTGGCGACCTGGTCGGCCCAGCGCTCGCCGACCACGTTGAACGCGACGACGGTCAGCACGATCGCGGCACACGGCAGGAACGCCGACAGGGGGTAGCCCCGCTGGACGGCGGTCTGGCCGTCGAAGACCATCCGGCCCCAGTCGGGCGTCAGCGCGGGCACCCCGAGTCCGAGGAAGGACAGACCCGCCAGATCGATCAGCGCGTAACCGAAGTTGATGGCGGACTGGGCGAGGACGACGGGCGCGATGTTGGGCAGGACGTGCCGCAGACAGACCTGGAGGCCGGAGTGCCCCTGCACCGAACAGGCGCTGATGTACGGGCGTGCACGCTCGGTCAGCGCCAGGGAACGGGTGAGCCGGCTGACATACGGGAGGTAGGCGACGGCGAGCGCGACGACCGGGGCGAAGAGGCCCTCGCCGTACACGGAGACGATCAGGATCGCCAGGAGCATTCCGGGGAACGCGAAGACCAGCTCGGTGCCGCGCGACAGCACGGAGTCGAGCCAGCCGCCCCGCCAGGCGGCGGCGATCCCGACGGCGACACCGGCGACGGTCGAGAAGGCGACCACGCCGAGCGGGCCGAGCAGGGAGGTCCGCGCGCCGACGACCAGGCGGGACAGCGTGTCGCGGCCGGAGGCGTCGACGCCGAAGGGGTGGGCGGTGGACGTGCCCGCCAGCGCGTTGCCGAGGTCCGCCGCGTTGGGGTCGGCCGGGGCCAGCCAAGGGGCGAGCAGGGCCGTCAGGACGACCACGCAGACGAACCCGAGGCAGAGCACGTGGAGGAGCGGACGGTTGGCGCGGAGCCGGACGAGGCCGGGGCGGCGCAGAACGGCGACACTCATGCGGCGGACCTCCCCGGGCCGAGGGAAATGCGCGGATCGACCAGGGGGTGGACGAGGTCGACGACGAGGTTGACCGCCATGAACAGCCCGACCATGGTCAGGGAGATGGCCTGCACGGTGGGGAAGTCCTTGGTGGTGATGGACAGTTCGAGGAGCTGGCCGATGCCTCCGACACCGAACGCGGACTCCACGAGGACGGTGCACACCAGCAGGGTGGAGACGATCAGCCCGCCGGTGGTGAGTACGGTGCCGAGCGCATTACGGAACACATGCCTGCTGATGACGTGACGCTTCGGGACCCCACGGCTGAGGGCCACGGTGACGTGCTCCTGGCCGAGGACGTCGAGCATGGCGCTGCGCGTGACGCGGGCCAGCATGCCGATCAGATACAGCGAGAGGGCCACGGCCGGGAGGGTCAGATGCCAGAGCAACTGGCCGAACCCCTCGCCGGTGCCGCCGGCGGGAAACCAGTGAAGCCGCACCGCGAACACACCCTGGAGCACGACCGCGGCGACGAACGACGGAGTGCCGACGGCGAGGGTGGTGGTGACCAGGATCGTGGCGTCGGTGGCGCCGCCGCGGACCGCGCCGAGCCGGCCGAGAGCGAGGCCGACGACCACGACGAGGACCAGGGCCATCGTGACCAGGAGCAGGGTGCTCGGCAGCCGGTCGGCCAGGAGCCGGGACACGTCGGTGCGGTAGGTGATCGAGCGGCCGAAGTCGCCGTGCAGCAGCTGGCCGAGCCAGCGGAAGTACCGCACGGCGAACGGGTCGTCGAGGTGGTACTGCTCATTGACCGCGCGCAGCGCGTCCGGCGAGGCGGACCGCCCGGACAGGAGGAAGCTCGCCGGGCTGCCGGGCGCCAGATACATCGCGCCGAAGATCACGAACGAGGCGCCGAGCAGGGTGGCGGCCATCTCGGCCAGCCTCCGCACCGTGAATTTGAGGAAGTTCATTGCGCGGCCCCGATGCCGGCGGCCCACGGGGAGTACAAGTAGGAGATGGTGGTGGGGGCGCCGGTGATCCGCTTGTTGAGGAACAGGGCGGTGGGCCACTCGGCGACCGGGATCCACAGCACCTGACCGGCCGCCTTCCGCTGGAGCTCGGCCTCTGTCGTCAGGCGCTCGACCGGGTCGTACGTGGCGCGGGCCCGGTCGACCAGGCGGTCGTACGAGCGGTCGCTGTAGCCGGCGAAGTTCTGGTAAGCGCCCGTCCGGAAGTTGCTGAGCAGGTCCAGTGGATCGGTGATCGAGTCGTAGTACGTCTCGGGGAACATGTCGATGCCCTTGCGCGCCTGCGGGTCCGTGAACAGCGCGGTGAAGGCGTTGGGAGCGACGGTCCTGAGCTTGATGTCGAGCCCGATCTCGCTGCCCGCGGCCTGGACGGCGGTGGCGAGCAGCGACACGTCCTGACCGATCGAGCTGGTGGCGACGGTGAGCGTATTGCCGGTGGCGCCGGCTTCCTTGATCAGCTTCTTCGCCTTGCTCAGGTTCGGCTCGGCGGACGGGAGTCCGTCGAAGGCGGCCTTGCGTACCGACTCCGGGGCGGCGGCCCAAGCAGCTTTCGTCGTAAGGGAGTTGGTGACGGTTCCCGCACCGCTCAGGCCGGTCTTGAGGAAGCCCCGGCGGTCCAGAGCCAGCGACAGCGCGCGCCGGACCCGGACGTCACCGAGCGGTCCGCGCATGTTGGTGACATTGACGTTGACCGTGCTGAGCCCCTCACCGAAGTAGAGGGTCCCGACACCTGAGGAGCGCAGTGCGCCGTAGCTCTCGGTGGGGATGAGGTATCCGCCGTCCACCTCGCCGCTGAGCATGGCCTTGGTGCGCGCGGAGGAGTCACTGAGGAAGCGGAACACCGCTTTGGCGGACTTGGCCTTCGTTCCCCGGTAGCGGTCGAAGCGCCGCAGCTCGATCGACTGGCCCTTGTCCCACTTGCCCAGCTCGTACGGTCCCGAGCAGGCGAGTCCACCGGAGGTGCCGTAGTCCCGGCCCGCGGCCCTGACCCCGGACCGGCTTGCCACCACTCCGGCGGCGGTCGCCATGTACTGGGGGAACTGCGAGTCGGGCCGCTTCAGTTTGACGGTGACCTGGAGCGGGCCGGTCTTGTCGAGCGAGGCGACGTTCTCGAAGACCTGCGCCCACGCCGCCCCGTTGTGCGGGTTCATCTGCCGCCCGAGGCTGAAGAGGACGTCGTCGGCGGTCAGGACGTGCCCGTCGTGGAAGCGCACGCCGTCGCGCAGGTCGTACACCCAGGTCAGCGGGTCGGGATTGGACGCCTTCCTGGCCAGACCCGGCGCCAGTTTCAGGTCGGGCGTCCACCGCATCAGGCTCTCGCACACATTGGAGAGGATCATGTTCTGCGGGTAGTCGAACGCCGAGATGTAGTCGAGCGTCGGGGGCTCCGCGTACAGCGCCCACGTGAACGAGTCGATCCGGCCCTTCGCCCGTGGCGTGCTCGCGGACAGCCGGAAGTCGGTGCCCGCGCCCGAGGCGCCGGTGCCCGGCGGTCCCGCACACGCGGGGACCAGGAGGATGGCGGACAGGGCAGCGGCCAGCAGGGCGGGACGGCCGGCCCCGCGTCTTCCCGGCCGGGGTGGTGTGGTGTGCATCGGCGCGGTTCCTCTCCGTACGTACGTCGCCGAGGGTGAGGAACTGCTCAGGCGCGCGGACGCGCGGCGGGGACCTGCTGGGTGATGCAGTGGACACCGCCGCCGCCGTGGGCGATCACGCGGGCGGTCACGCCGACGACCTTGCGCCCGGGACAGGCCTGCGCGATGACCTCCAGGGCCTGCGCGTCCTGAGGCAGCCCGGCGACGGGTACGACCACGCCGCCGTTGGCCACATAGAAGTTGAGGTATCCGACCTCGACCGGCTCTCCCTCGACCTCGACGAACGCGCTCTGCGGCAGATCGACGATCTCCAGCGTCCGCCCCGTCGCGTCGGGCGTGGCCTCAAGGACCGCCCTGTTGGCGCGCATCCGCGCGTAGTCGGGGTGCTCGGGATCATCCGGCAGCTGTACGACGACCTTGCCGGGGGCGACGAACGCGCAGACGCCGTCCACGTGACCGTCCGTCTCCGTGTCCAGAAGCCCGCCGTACGGCAGCCAGATCACCTTGGTGACACCGAGCCGGGCCTTCAGCTCCGCCTCGATCTCCGCCCTGGTCAGGCCCGGATTGCGGTTGGCGTGGAGCAGGCACTGCTCAGTGGTGATCAGCGTGCCCTCACCGTCCACGGTGATCGCCCCGCCCTCCAGGATCATCTCGGAGCGGTCGGCCGGGACACCGAGCCGTTCGAGCAGCAGAGCACTGATGCGGTCGTCGGCGTCGTACGGGTGGTGCTTGCCGCCCCAGGCGTTGAAGCGGAAGTCCACGCCGGCCCGGCGGCCGTCGGGGCCGAGCACGAACAGCGGCGCGGAGTCGCGGAACCACGAGTCGTCCGTGGGCAGTTCGATCACCTCGACGTCTTCGCCGCACAGGTCACGGGCCTCGGCTGCGTGGCCGGGCGGCGCGACCATGGTCACGGGCTCGAACTCGGCGATGGCGCGGGCCACTTCGGCGTACTCGCCCTTGACGGTCTCGAGGACGTCGCCCCACAGGTCGGGGCGGGTCGGCCAGGCCATCAGGCAGCGCTCGTGCTCGGTCCATTCGGCGGGCATGCGGTAGGTCATCGGGGTTCTCCCTCTCCGGATTCATCCGGGGTCGGTTCATGGGGTTCAGTTATGACTGAAAATTCAGTCAGGCTGATTGGCTGAAGGGATCTCGGCGGCTTCCGTACTCGTGGAGTCTCGGTGCTTTACAGGAAGTACAGGCGGTTGAGGGGCACTTCGGACGCGGGCTCCGAGCGGACCGGCGATCCGTCGAGCGTGACGAGCCCGCTGTCGGCCTCGACCTGGACCTCGCCCAGGCGGGCGTTGTTCACCATGTCCGCCGGGCCGATCCCGCGGGTGCCGTGCACGGCCACCCGCCGGCGCCGGGTCGCCAGCGCGTCGTACGGCCGGCCGAAGGAGCCGGACTCTGCGGCGGCCCGGCTGACGAACGCCACCGACAGATCCGCCGCGGTCGCTCCGTGCGCGCCGAACAGCGGGCCGAGCACGAGCGGTTCGCAGCGGTCGTCGGCGGCATTGGGGTCGCCGGTCACACCGTAGGCGGGGAAGCCTGCCTTCAGGACCATCTGCGGCTTGGCGCCGAACGAGTCGGGCCACCACAGCACGATGTCCGCCAGCTTTCCGCTCTCGATCGAGCCGACCTCATGGGACAGACCGTGGGCGATCGCCGGATTGATGGTCAGCTTGGCGATGTAGCGCAGCACGCGCGCGTTGTCGTCGTCGTGTCCGTCGCCCTCCATCGGGCCGAGCTCGGCCTTCATCTTCCCGGCCACGGCGAAGGTGCGGCGCACGGTCTCCCCGGCCCGGCCCATGCCCTGGGCGTCGGACGAGGTGATGCCGATGACCCCGAGGTCGTGCAGCACGTCCTCGGCGCCCATGGTTCCGGCCCGGATACGGTCCCGCGCCATGGCCGCGTCGCCCGGGAGGTCGGGCTGCAGGGCGTGCGCGCTGAAGATCATCCCGTAGTGCTCGGCGACCGCGTCCCTGCCGAAGGGGAGGGTCGGATTGGTCGAGGAGCCGATGACATTGCGTACGCCCGCCATCTTCAGCACGTTGGGCACGTGCCCGCCGCCGCATCCCTCGATGTGGAAGGCGTGAATGGTGCGCCCTTCGAGGACGGCGAGCGTGTCCTCGACCGAGAGACACTCGTTCAGGCCGTCGGTGTGCAGGGCGACCTGCACGTCGTGTTCCTCGGCGACGCGCAGCGCGGTGTCGAGCGCCCTGGTGTGCGCGCCGAGGTCCTCGTGCACCTTGAAGCCGGACGCGCCGCCCTCGGCGAGGGCCTCGACCAGGGGCGCCGGGTCGGAGGACGAACCCCGTCCCAGGAAGCCGATGTTGACCGGCCAGGCGTCGAAGGCGTTGAACGCGTGCCGCAACGCCCAGGGCGAGTTGACCCCGACACCCCAACTGGGCCCGATCTCCTGGCCGATGATCGTGGTGACGCCGGAGGCGAGCGAGGCCTCCATGATGCGCGGCGACAGCAGGTGTACGTGCGTGTCGACGGCACCCGCCGTGGCGATCATGCCCTCTCCGGAGACGATCGTCGTCCCGGTGCCGACCACGACGTCCACGCCGGCCAGGGTGTCCGGGTTGCCCGCGCGGCCGACGGAGGCGATGCGCCCCTCCCGGATGCCGATCGACGTCTTGCGGATGCCCTGCGCCGCGTCGATCACCAGCACGTTGCTGATGACGACATCGCAGGTCTCACGGACGGCGGCGGCCTTCAGATGCAGTCCGTCGCGGGCGGTCTTGCCGAAGCCGGCCAGGAACTCGTCCCCCGGGGCCTGCGAGTCGGACTCGACCCGTACGACGAGTCCGGTGTCGCCGAGGCGGACCCGGTCGCCGGCGCGCGGGCCGTGCACGGCGGCGTACTCCTGCGGATCGATGGTGGTGCTCACAGCGAAGCCTCCTGGTCGTCGTCCGGCCTGGCGCCGAGATAGCCGCAGGCGGCCGCGCGGCGCAGCGCGTCCCGGCGGGCGCCCGGCGCGTCGAGCGGACCGTCGACCAGGCCGGCGAACCCGATCACGACGCGGGCGCCGCCGATGGGGAGAAGCCCGACCTCGCTCTCCGTGCCCGGCGCGAACCGGGTGGACGCACCGGCCGGCATGGCCAGACGCATGCCGAAGGCGGCGGCCCGGTCGAAGTCCAGGCGGGGGTTGGCTTCGAAGAAGTGGAAGTGCGAGGTGACGCTGATCGGAACGGAGGCGGTGTTGTGGACGGTGACCGTCCGGACCGGAGCGGCCTGCCCGGCCGGTTCCTCCGCCGCGGGCAGGACCGCCCCCGGCGCCTGAGCCCCGAGGCTGCCGCCCCCGAACGGATCGCTGACCACGGCCAGCCGGGTTCCGTCGTCGAAGACCGCCTCGACGTGGATCTCGGTGACCACATCGGGCACGCCGGGCAGGACGTCATCGGGCCCCAGGGTCTTGCGTGCGACGGCGACGGCCTCCGCGAGCCGGGCGCCGTCACGGGCCGCCTCGCACACCGTGTCGGCGATGAGGGCGGTCGCCTCGGGCACGTTGAGACGGAGACCGCGGGCGCGTCGGGCGCGGGCCAGTTCGGCGGCCCCGAACAGCAGCAGCCGGTCGCGTTCCGTCGGGGTCAGCCGCATACCGGCGGCTCCGCGGATCTGCCCCGGACGGGCTCGTGGGTGGTGGCGGCGTCGAGGTGCATGGTGGTGAGTCGCTCTCTGTGGCGGTTCATCTGGTGCTGACCTGAAGATGTCACTGACTGAAAATTCAGTCAAGATGCGTGACGGGACTTCTCCGAGCATCCGCCGGGCGGGGCCGCCAGGGTGTCTCTGGCGGCCGTCCGTCAGGTGGTCCTGCGGTAGTGGCGGACGGAGACCGTTACGGACTCGCTTGCCGTGGGGGCGTCGATGAGATGCACGATCGCGATGTCCTTGCCGTTCGCGCTGCGGATGCAGAACGGACGCCATTCCTCCAGGTCATCGAACTTCAGCGTGGTCACCGGCTCGCTGTCGATCCCTTCCTCGCAGCCACCTGGGGACAACGTGTCGTCGTATGCGATGTACGCATCGCTGTCGTCGGGGAAGTCGAATTCGTCGGCGGTACGTGCCAGATACCAGGCGGCGGTGGACTCGGGGGCGACCGTGCCGTTGCGCAGGTCGAACTCGTAGCTCGGGTCGGGGGAGGTCAGCTCGGTGTCGGCGTACACCTGCTGGTATCCGGCACCTGGCGACGCGGTCGACTTCGAGGGCGGCGAAGAGTGCGGCCGCGACGGTGGGGCCGAGCTCCGGTCGCGCCCGCTGGGGCCGTTCGCCTTCGACGGGTCCCCGTTGGAGTCGCTGAGACGGTAGGCCGTCGCTCCGGCGACCAGGACGGCCACTGTCGCCGTCGGCACGATCCAGCGCCGGCGCCTCCTGCGTCCCCGTGGCGCGGATGGTGGTGCGGGTGATGCGGTGACGGCGGTCTCCGTGCGGGCCGGGGCCGTGGGGGTAGCCGTCATCGTCGGCTGGGCGTGCGGCGGTTGGAGGGGTCCGGGCAGATCGCTGCGGCGGGCTATGTCGGCACGGATCGAGTGCGGCAGCCAGCCGTCGGTGAACCGCAGCTGGGCCCCCGTGGCCGGATGGTGGCGCACGGCTTCGATCAGGGCGCCGGCGGTGGGCCGCTCCTCGGGGCTCTTCGCGAGGCACTGCCACAGCAGGTTCTGCAGCTCGGGTGGTACGTGTGTGAGGTCGGGCTGTTCGTGCACGACCCGGTACAGGGCCGCGGACTCGGGGCCGCTGCCGAAGGGCGGCGCGCCGCATACCGCGTACACCGCGAGGGCGCCGAGCGCGAAGACGTCCGTGGCGTCCGTGGCGGGTCTGCCCAGGGCCTGCTCGGGGGCCATGAAAGCGGGTGTGCCGATCTGCAGGCCCGCGCTGGTCAGCGCGACGGCGTCGGCGGCCCGGGCGATACCGAAGTCGATCACCCGCGGGCCGTCGGGGGCCAGCAGTACGTTGGCCGGCTTGAGGTCGCGATGAACCACGCCGGCGGCATGGATCGCCTGGAGCGCTTCGGCGATGCCGGCCATCAGCAGCAGCACCGTCGGAACGGGCAGCGGGCCGTGCCGCTGGACCACCTCGTGCAGTGAGGGCCCCGGCACGTACGCGGTGGCCAGCCACGGCGTCGCGGCGTCCGTGCCGGAATCGATGACCGGGGCCGTGTACAGGCCGTGGACTCGCTGCGTGTTCGTCACTTCCTGGGCGAACCGGTGGCGGAAGGCGGCGTCCCCGGCGAGCTCCGGGCGCACCGCCTTGAGGGCGACCGGCCGGCCCCCGGGCGTGAAGGCCAGATAGACATGGCCCATGCCGCCCGAACCGAGCCGGGCGCTCAGCCGGTAGCCGCCGATCTCGTGCGGATCGTCCGCGGACAGGGCCTCGAATGAGGGTGGCGCTCCGCGCCGGTCGGAGGTCATGCGGTGGCTCTCTCAGGGTGCGACGGACAAAGGGGCTGCGTGCGGCACGCGCGGGACAGGGGAGGGGATTGGACTGCATGGTGCCCGTGACTGAAGTTTCAGTCAATATGAGGTGAGGTTCAGCCGGCGAAAGCGGTTAGGGTAGGAATCGTGGGCGACCGTAGAACAGCGATCATGGAGGCAGCCGCGCGGGTCATCGCCCGCCGCGGAGTGCGCGGGCTGCGGGTGGAGGAGCTGGCCGCCGAGGCCGGGGTGTCCACCGCGCTCATCTATTACCACTTCAAGGACCGCGCGGGGATCCTGCGCCGGACGCTGGAGTTCATTAATGACCGCGCCGAGCGCTACACCACGGAGCGCGACGCCGACGCCGAGCCCCTGACTTCACGTCAGGAGCTGGAGCGCACCCTTCTCCTGGAGCTCCAGGACGATCCGGTCGTCCGCGAGAACAGCACCGCGTGGGGCGAGCTGCGCGCCAGTGCCATCTTCGACCCCGATCTGCGGGAGGACCTGGCAAGGGCGACGCTGGTCTGGGTGCAGGAAATCTCCGAACTGCTCGGCCAGGTACGGCCGATGGCCACCGTCACCGCCCTCGCGACCTCCGCGGAGCGGCTGACGCTTCTGGTGGAGGGCATCAGCATGCGCTGGCTCAGCGGCATCCTGCCGCTGGAGCACGCCCGCGAGCTGATGCTGGACGCCATCGACGCCGAACTGGGGCGGCTGGAGCGCAGGTAGGTGCTGCCCGCCCCGGCGGTGTGCGTCGCGCCGGCGCCCTGACCTGCTGGTTACAGTACGGACGTGAGTACTCGACGCGCCAAACTACTGGAAGCCACCTGCCGAGTGATCGCCCTGCGGGGAGTGAGAGGACTGCGGGTCGAGGAGGTCGCCGCCGAGGCGGGTGTGTCCAAGACCCTGATCTACTACCACTTCCGCGACCGGTCGGGCCTGGTGACGAGCGCGCTGGAGTACGTCAACGACCGTGCCGAAGGGTATGCGGGCGTCTCCGACGACGATGACGCCCCAGTCCGTGACGTGCTGCTCCGGCTGCTGGTCGGGGAGTTCCAGGACGACCGGTCCGTGCGGGAGAACTCCGCGGTGTGGGGTGAGGTGCGAGCCGCGGCCACCTTCGACGATGGGCTGCGGCCGGTCCTGGCGACACTGACCGAACGCTGGCTCGTCGAGCTGGCGGAGGTGATCGAGGACGGTCAGGACGAGGGTGACATCCCGGCCTCGGTGGACTCCCGCGCCGCCGCGGTCCGGCTGACCTCGCTGGTGGAAGGGCTGAGCGGGCGCTGGCTCGCCGGCCTGCTCACCACCGCCGAGGCCCGGGCCCATGTGGCCGCCGCTCTGGAGCGCGAGCTTCTTCCCGATCCGCAGGGCTGATCTGCGGAGCTGAGTTGTAGGGCCCATGGGCCGGGTGGGCCGAGCCCCACAGGCTCGCTGGACGCCCGGAGCCCGGTGCGGCTCTTTGACTGAAAATCCAGTCAGTGTCACAATGAGGGCGTGGTGACACCGAGCCGCCAGGCTCGCTCCCTGCCCGGGTCGCGCCCTGCGGCCCAGGGCATACGGGTGAGTGCGGCAGCCGCGCAGGCTCCGCAGGCCGACGGCTCCCGTCACGGTGTGGGGCGAACGGTGAAGGCTGTAGAGGGCGTCCGGCCCGTCCCACGCGAGGCCCGGCAGTGTCCCTGTCGCCGACGACCGCTCCCTGGCGATCCCGTGGCCTCAACAGCCGCTCAATACACAGCACTTGATGTGGAGCCCCCCATGAACGAACCTCCCCTGGGCAGGCGTCTGCTCGACACGCTCTTCGGGGCGAGCCCCTCGCGTCAGGCCGGCTACGACAGTGCAGCCGATGACGGATGGCACGTACCGGCGGACGACGTCCCGCACGTGCGGACATGGATGTCCTGGCCGGCGAGCAGATCCATCTGGGGCCGCCGGCTGTCCGGAGTCCAGCAGGACATCGCCCTCATCGCCCGCACGGTCGCCGCCTACGAGGCCGTCATCATGTGTGCCCCGGACGAGGACACCGCCGATGACGCCAGGGCAGCCTGCGGCCGGGACGTCACCGTCATCACGTCCATCCCCACGGACGACCTCTGGATGCGCGACACGTGCGCCGTCTTCCGGCGCGACGGCCGGGGAAACCGTGACGCCGTAGGCCTCAACTTCAACGGGTGGGGCCACAAGCAGACGCACCGAGATGACGCCGCCGTGGCCGAGTGGGTCGCCGAATTCAATGAACTCGAATTCGAATGGGTGGACTTCGTCGGAGAAGGTGGATCGATCGAGACCGACGGTGACGGGACGGTGATGGCCACCGAGAGCAGCCTCGTCAACAAGAACCGCAATCGCGGAATGAGCCGGACGGAAATCGAGGAGGCCGTACTGCACGCATACGGCGCCGAAAAGATGATCTGGGTTCCCGGCGTCCGCGGCCGGGACATCACCGACAACCACATCGACGTCACGTCCCGCTTCATCAGCCCCGGCGTCGTCATGGTGCAGATTCCGCCCGGCGACAGGGGAGACGTCTGGGCCCGCGACGCGCGTGAGCAGTTCGCGATCCTGTCCGGCGAGACCGACGCCAGGGGGAGAAGACTCCAGGTCATCCAGGTCGACGGCCCCGAGACCGTCCGCTCACGCAGCTCGCAGTTCGTCGACTCGTACCTCAATTTCCATGTCGTCAACGGCGCCGTCATCACGGCACAGTTCGGGGACCGGACGAAGGACCACGCCGCCCGCCAGGCCCTCTCCGACGCGTTCCCCGGGCGCGAGGTGATCCAGCTCGATGTCGACCGCCTGATGGGCGGAGGCGGCGGCATTCACTGCTCCACCATGCACGAACCCGTGCCGTAGACCCTCGTGCGCTGCCATAGACCCCCACATGCACGGAGATGATCGAAAACGAATCCAGCCACCTGATAGACACAAAACGCGCCCCGATGACCGAAAAGGCAACAGCCGTCGGATATTTCTGTCCCAGGGCTCCACGATTCAGGATCCAGGAATCCTGAAAGTAGCCCGTCAGCTGAATTCCGGAGTTCTCAGTGCCCCATCCCCCCATGTCCCGTCGCAGTGCGCTGCGTTCCTTCGCCGGCATCGGCGCGCTCGCCCTCGGAGCAGCGGCCTGCGGCCCCGGGGACGAACCGACCTCCTCCGCGTCCTCGTCCACCGCGAGCGGGGTGAAGGCGTCGGGCCGCAGGTTCGGAGCGGAGTGGGACATCCACACTCGTACGTTCATGTCCTGGCCCGCGCTGGAATCGGTGTGGTTCGAGGATCTGCCCGCCGTGCGCGACGACATCGCTCGCGTGGCGCGGGCCGTGGCGGAGTACGAGGCAGTGGTGCTCATGGCCCGGCCGGAACAGGTCGACGCCGCCCAGCGTGCTTGCGGCTCCCAGGTCGAGGTCATCCCACTCGAAGTGGACGACCTGTGGGCGCGCGACATCGTCCCCGTGTTCGTGGAGGAGTCGGACGGCCGTCTGCTGGGCGTCGATTTCAACTTCAACGGCTGGGGCAACAAGCAGGAACACCGCAATGACGCCCAGGTCGGCCGACTCCTGCTGGCCAAGTACGACATCGCACGCTCGAAGGCCCCGCTCGTCGCCGAGGGCGGCTCCTTCGAGACCGACGGCGAGGGCACGCTCCTGCTCACCGAGAGTTCGGTGGTCAACAAGAACCGCAACCCCGGCAAGAGCCGCGACCAGATCGAGGTCGAGCTCAAGAGCACTCTGGGCGTCGAAAAGGTGCTCTGGCTGGCCGGAGTGCGGGGCCAGGACATCACGGACGCCCACGTCGACAGTCTCGTCAGGTTCACCGCGCCGGGCGTCGTCCTCGTGGACCAGGCGTACCCCGGCAGCCCGCCGGACGT
Source organism: Streptomyces sp. CB01635 (assembly GCF_002803065.1). GTDB lineage: Bacteria > Actinomycetota > Actinomycetes > Streptomycetales > Streptomycetaceae > Streptomyces. Next base: position 102,947 of record NZ_NNBL01000005.1, on the reverse strand, counting down.
GTGGTCGCGCTCGGCGGACCAGGCCAGGTCGGTCCTCAGGGAAGCCACGGACGCCTGCGGCAAGCGCCTGGAAGTCGTCGGCCTGCCTCAGCCGGACCTCGACAAGATCACCGGCCGCGGCGACGACTTCGTATCGACGTATGCGAACTTCTACGTCGCCAACGGCGCCGTGTTCATGCCGCGCTTCGGCGACGCCCGGGCCGACGACCGCGCGAAGGGGATCCTCCAGGACCACTTCCCGACGCGTGACATCGTGCCCGTGGAGATCGACACCATCGCGGGTGGCGGCGGCGGAATCCACTGCTCGACCCACGACCAGCCGGGCAAGCCGGCCGCGTAACCCCAGGCCACGCAAGGGGCCGCCAGGTCAGGGAACGAGCCGTCGCATGCCGAGCGGGCAGACGTCGGCTCGTTCCCTGATCTGGCGGCTCTGGTAGCTCGGGCAGGTCTGGCAGCTCTCGCGCGCCTCCGTCGTCGCGGTCCGTGGTGGCCGGCCTCCTGGCAGGCGCAGGGCGGAGGCGCCCGTCGGAGGTCCGGCTGTCTTCCTGAACATGGCGCATCGACGCTGCGGCTTCCGTTGTGCCGCGAACGTATTGCCGGTGAACTCTTGACGTCTCGCGACCCTCCGCTATTAGATCTCCCTTATTGGGCATGCGGCCAATAAGGTCGCGGTCATGCCGTGACGCTTCATGGGAGGACGCGATGGCGACCAGAGACCTGACAGCCACCGTCGGCAGTGACGCGGCCAAGGCCGTGGAACAGGCGGGACAGCTGGAAGCGCACGGGATCGACTACATCCCCGAGGGGGAGCGGCACGGCCGGCCGCGGGAGCTGTTCGCGGTTTGGGCGGCGCCCAATGTGAGCTACCTGAGCCTCGTCGTGGGTGCGGCGCTGGTCCTGATGGGCCTCACCCTCGGGCAGGCGCTTGCGGTGATCGTCGCCGGCAACCTGCTGTGGGCGCTCACCGGAGTCCTCGCCGTCAGCGGACCGGCCGCGGGCACCACGGGCTCGGTCATCTCCCGTGCCATGTACGGAATCCTCGGGAACAAGGCCGTCATCGCGCTCACCGGCTGGCTGATCTCCGCCGCCTATCTGGCGCTGAACTGGTCCGCCGCCTCGGTCGCCGCGTTCGGGCTCGCCCGACGGCTCGGCGCACCCGACAGCCCGGTGCTCGACGCCGTCATCATCTGCGGGATCGCCGCGGTCACCCTCGTGGTCAGCGTGTACGGCCACGCCACGATCGTGCGGCTCTACTCCGTGCTGAGCGTCGCCCTCACCGTCGTGTTCGTCGTGGTGAGCGGCTACGTGCTGGCGCACACCGACTGGACCTATCGTCCCGCCGAGTCACTGCACGGCGCCCAGCTCTGGGTGACGCTGGCCGGCGGCTTCGCGATCATCGCGTCCACCCCGCTCTCGTACAGCAACAGCCCCGACCTGGCGCGATACCTGCCGCGCGACAGCAAGCCGATGGCGGTGGCCGGGTGGACCGCGCTCGGGGCCTTCCTGCCGAGCGTGCTCTTCACCGGCGTCGGCGCCCTGGCCGCCACCACGCTCGACATGAGCGACCCGGAGGCGGCGCTCGAGGGGATCCTCCCGGGCTGGTTCGTCCCGGTGTTCGTCATCGCCGTCGTCCTCAACACTGTCGCCAACAACGGCCTCACCGCGTACAGCGCGGGTCTGACCTTCCAGTCCATCGGCGTGCGGCTCGGCCGGATCTGGGCCGTCCTGATCATCGGCATCCTGGCCACGGCGATGACGCTGTACGCCCTCCTCGTCTTCGACTTCCTGACCAGCGTGAACACCATGCTCGAACTCGTCGTGGTGGTCACGGGACCGGCCGTCGGCGTGTACGTCGCCGACATCTGGATCTGCCGCAACCGCTACGACGGCCCCCAGCTCCTCGACGAGCGGCGCGGCAGCCCGTTCTGGTACGACGCGGGCGTGCACCGGGCGGGAGTGGCGGGATTCCTCGCCGGTGCTCTCGCCGGAGTCCTGTGCGTGAGTACGAGCTTCTGGACCGGCCCCGTCTCGTCCTCGCTCGGCGGCGCGAACCTGTCCCTCGTCGCGGGACTCGTGGTCTCCGCGGTCGTGTACGGAGGGTTGGGGCGCACCCGGCGCCGCGCTGTGACCCGTGAACCGGGCGCGTGACCGACGCGCCGCAGCCACCTCCCCACGCAACGCCCCGACATCCCCACACCCGCCAAATCCCCACACCCTCCGAGGAGAAGGCAGTCATGATCGCCCGTCCCGCCGAACGCCTCCACGTCGCGGTCGCCTCGTCCGACCCCTTCGCGCGCGGAGCCGCCCGCGGTGAGCGGCTGCGCGACACCCTCCCCGGAGGGATCGCCGGGTACGACCGCTTCTTTCGTCTCGGCGGCATCGGCCCGCAGCAGGTCCGCGACGACGCCGAGCGTGCTCTCGCCATCATCGACGCGTTCCGCCCCCGTGCGCGGGCCGAGATCGAAGGAATCGCACATGGCGCCGGCGTCGACGTCTGGCACATTGCCGCGCTCAACGCCCGCACCGAGATACTCGCCCGCAGTGCCACCGTCCCACCCGGCGAATGCTCGACGATCGTCCGCCGCACGGGTGGCGCCGCCGGCACCGTCGACACCTTCGGAATCCAGACCTGGGACTGGCATGTCGAGCTGACCCCGTACTGGCACACCCTGGAATCCCGCGGCGGCACCCACGACGTGGTCGGCCTCACCGAACACGGCATCCTCGGCAAGATCGGCATCAACAGCGCAGGCCTCGCACTGCACTTCAACATCCTGGGACACCGCCGAGACGGCGTCGGAGGCGTCCCCATGCACGTCCTTGCCTCCGTCGTCCTGGAGGAAGCCGGGAGCGTGGCGGAGGCGGTGGAGATCGTGCGCGGCGCCCCGATCGCCTCGTCGGGATCGTTCGCCCTCTTCGACACCACCGAGGCCGTACTCCTCGACCTGAGTCCCGAGGGCGTGTTCGCGGTGGAGACCGACCAGGGCACGCTCGTGCGCACCAACCACTTCCTCTCGCCGGCTCCTGCGGCCGGCGAGAAGACCTGGCTCTACCAGCCGGATTCCGGCGAGCGCTACGACCTCATCCGCAAGCGCCTGACGCCCACCGCGCTGCCGCAGTCACCGGACGAACTCGTCGCCCTTCTCGTATCGGGGGAGGGCGAAGCGGCCCTCACCTGCCTGCCCGACATGAGCCTTCCTGAGGGACAGCGGTGGGCCGGCCTGGCGACGGTCGTCCTCGAACCGGCCACGAGCACGGCGCGCATCCTGGACGGCACACCGGCAGACGCCGCTTCGCGGCCCTGGCGCCACCTCGCGGCACGGCGTGGCTCGGATGCCGGATCCGGTACGCGGTGAACTCTTCACAGCACCGGACCCTGCTTCTCAACGTCTTCTGATTCCATGGAGGCCCCACGCGAGGGCCTCTGTGAGGGAAGGGACAGCAAGCATGGCGAAGGCGAACAGCGCTCTGCTCGTGATGGACGTCCAGCGGGACGTCGTCCGCATCGCCGACGACGGATCCGGTTATCTGGCCCGCCTGAAAGGGGCGATCGCGGGCGCCCGCGCGGCGGGTGTCCCCGTGATCTACGTGGTCATGCGGCTACGGCCGGGTCAGCCTGAAGTCGGCCCGCGCAACAGGACGCTCGCCACCGTTCTGCAGGCGGGCCTGTTCACGGACGGGGCTCCCGGCACCGAGATCCACGACGATGTGGCGCCCCGGCCGGGCGACATCGTGGTCACCAAGAGACGGGCGAGCGCGTTCTCGGGCAGCGACCTCGACTTGGTGCTCAGGGCTCGCGACATCAACAGCCTTGTCCTGGCGGGCATCGCGACCAGCGGCGTGGTGCTGCACACTCTGTGCCAGGCCAACGACCTGGACTTCGGCCTCACCGTCCTGTCGGACGCCTGCCTCGACCTCGACCCGGAGGTCCACCGGACCCTCATCGGGAATCTGTTCCCGCAGTGGGCGGAGGTCGTCACCGTCGAGGACTGGGTCGGTTCCCTCGCTCGGTGACGGGCGCCCGTCACCTTCCTCATCGGCCACGAACACCCGAATGTAAGGTGATCACCCCACTCGGTTCGGGTGCGGGGTGACGACTCGGGGGAGTACGACAATGGCCAAGCCGGTACGCGCGTCGCTGGGGGAGATGTGGATCACCTGCCAGGTCTGCCGCAGCGAACTTTTCCGTGAGCGCGGCATCAAGCTCAACAGCACCGGCATGGAGTTCATGAAGCTGGCGTGGGCGGACGAGACGGCGACGGGTCTGATCTGCTGGAAGTGCGGATACGTGCACCTCTTCGTGAACCGTGAGATCCGGCTTCACCGGGCCGAGGACTGACCTGGCGCGGGATGTCGTAGGCCTCCCTGGTATCAACACGCAGGGTTCCGTATGAGATCCGGGCCCGAAATGGGAACAGACGGCGGGGGCCGACCGTTCTTGCTGACAATGCCGTGTGCACTGGCGATGAGGGGAGGGGCGTTCATGACCCAGGTGTCCCGCCTGTGCGCCCTGGTCCTCGCCCCGTACCGCCAGGTGCACCTGTACACCCGGGCCCATATCGACCTCCAGCGCGTGGCCGGCGCGCTCTGTTGTTCCTGACCGGATTCTTCGCCGTCGCACCCTCCGCCTGAGGGTCGCTCATCTCGTACGGTCGATCAGGAAGGCACCCTTTCGTGTCCTCGTCTTCTTTGCTGCCCTCTTCAAGCTCCGCACTGCACCTCGCCGTTGCCCTTGACGGCGCAGGCTGGCACCCGGCCGCCTGGCGCGAGCAGGTGTCCCGGCCTCGGGAGCTGTTCACCGCCCGCTACTGGACCGACCTCGTCCAGGAGGCCGAGCGTGGGCTGCTCGACTTCGTGACGATCGAGGACGGACTCGGGCCCCAGTCCTCGCACTTCACGGAACCCGACGCCCGCACCGACCAGGTCCGCGGGCGCCTCGACGCCGTGCTCATCGCCGCCCGTGTCGCCCCGCTGACCCGGCACATAGGCCTCGTGCCGACCGTGGTCGCCACCCACACGGAGCCGTTCCACATATCCAAGGCGATCGCCACGCTCGACTATGTGAGCTCCGGCCGCGCCGGTCTACGCGTACAGGTGTCGGCACGCCGGAACGAGGCCGCGCACTTCGGACGCCGTACGTTCCCCGCCCTGCGCATCGAGGACCTGGACAGCCCGGAGGCGAAAGAGCTGACCGGCGACCTGTTCGACGAGGCCTCCGACTACGTCGAAGCGGTGCGCCGGCTGTGGGACAGCTGGGAGGACGACGCCGAGATCAGGGACGTCGCCACCGGCCGCTTCATCGACCGCGACAAGCTGCACTACATCGACTTCGAGGGCAGGCACTTCAGCGTCAAGGGCCCCTCGATCACGCCACGTCCGCCCCAGGGGCAGCCGGTCGTCAGCGCCCTGGCCCACCGGAGCGTGCCGTTCCAACTCGTCGCACGCTCCACCGACATCGGATACGTGACCCCGCACGACGCGGACCAGGCGCGTGCCATCGTCGACGAGATCCGTACGGCACAGGCCGCGGCCGGACGCTCGGACGAGCCCGTCCATGTCTTCGGAGACCTCGTGGTCTTCCTGGACGACGACCCGGCCGCGGCGGCGGCACGGCGCGAACGCCTCGACGGCCTGGCGGGCTACGCGTACGCCGGCGACGCACGGATCTTCACGGGCACCCCCGCTCAACTCGCCGATCTGCTCCAGGAGTTGCAGCAGTCGGGCCTCACCGGCTTCCGGCTTCGTCCCGCCGTCGTCGGCCACGATCTCCCCGCGATCACCCAGGGACTCGTCCCCGAGCTGCAGCGGCGCGGAGCGTTCCGGAGCGCGTACGAGGCCGACACCCTGCGCGGACTCCTCGGGCTCACGCGCCCCGCCAACCGCTACGCCGCCGCCACCACCGCCTGAGCCGGAGGGAACACAGACCATGCCCCGCAAGCAGATCCACCTCGCGGCCCACTTCCCGGGCGTCAACAACACCACCGTGTGGAGCGACCCCAAGGCCGGCAGCCACGTCGAGTTCAGCTCCTTCGCCCACTTCGCGCAGACGGCCGAGCGGGCCAAGTTCGACTTCCTGTTCCTGGCCGAAGGGCTGCGCCTGCGTGAACAGGCCGGCGAAATCTACGACTTGGACGTCGTGGGGCGGCCCGACACCTTCACGATCCTCACCGCGCTCGCCGCGGTCACCGAGCGCCTCGGCCTGACCGGCACCATCAACTCCACCTTCAACGAGCCCTACGAGGTCGCCCGCCAGTTCGCCAGCCTCGACCACCTCTCGGACGGGCGTGCCGCGTGGAACGTCGTCACCTCCTGGGACGCGTTCACCGGCGAGAACTTCCGGCGCGGCGGGTTCCTGCCGCAGGACGAGCGGTACTCGCGGGCCAAGGAGTTCCTGACCACCGCGAGCGAGCTGTTCGACTCGTGGCACGGCGACGAGATCGTCGCCGACCAGGCGAGCGGCACCTTCCTGCGCGACGCCCAGGCCGGAGCCTTCGTCCACCAGGGACAGCACTTCGACATCAGCGGGCAGTTCAACGTCCCCCGCAGCCCCCAGGGCCGCCCGGTGATCTTCCAGGCAGGCGACTCCGACGAGGGGCGGGAGTTCGCCGCGTCGAGCGCCGACGCGATCTTCAGCCGGTACAGCACCCTCAAGGAGGGTCAGGCGTTCTACACGGACGTCAAGGGCAGACTGGCCCGCCACGGCCGTACGTCCGACCAGCTCCTGATCCTGCCCGCCGCGACGTTCGTGCTCGGTGAGAGTGACGCCGAGGCGGCGGAACTGGCCCGAGAGGTACGCCGGCAGCAGGTCAGCGGCGCCACCGCGATCAAGCACCTGGAGTTCGTCTGGAACCGTGACCTGTCCGGCTACGACCCGGACGGCCCGCTCCCCGAGATCGACCCCGACCTCGGCGAGCACACCATCGCGCGCGGCCGCGCCCAGGTCCGCATGTACCGCGACCCGCTCGCCACCGCCCGCGAGTGGCGGGAGCGCGCCGCCGCCAACAAGTGGTCGATCCGGGATCTCGTCATCGAGACCGGCAACCGCCAGTCGTTCGTGGGCTCCCCGGCCACGGTCGCCGAGACGATCAACGACTTCGTCCAGGCGGACGCGGCCGACGGCTTCATCCTCGTCCCGCACATCACCCCCGGCGGCCTCGACGCCTTCGCCGACACCGTCGTCCCGCTGCTCCAGGAGCGCGGGGTGTACCGCACGGAGTACGAGGGCACCACCCTGCGCGACCACTTGGGCCTGAGCGAACCGACCGCCGTGGAAGCCGGGACCCGGCGAGCGGCGTCGTAACGACCTGTCCGCCACGCGCTGTGCACCCTGGTCGGACCCGGCGGTGAGCTCCCCGCCGCCGGGTCCGGCGCCGCCCGATACCCTGCACCGCGTGATCAACTCATCTGCGAGTTCTGACGATTCCGTGGTCGCGACGGCCGCGGCGAGTGCCGGTGCCGACGTGGTGCGCAGCCTGTACGGGCGACGCCTCACCCGCATCGACAAGGGTGCGGGGGACTTTGCCACCGCCGCCGACGTGGAGGCCGAGAAGGCCATTGTCGACGTCATCCGAGCCGCCCGCCCCGACGACGCGGTGGTCGGTGAGGAAGGCGGGCAGCAAGGCACGGCCGATGCCGCGCGCCAATGGCTGGTGGATCCGTTGTGCGGCACGCTGAACTACGCCGTCGGCAGCATGCTCGTCGCAGTCAACGTGGCGCTGCGCGATGGAGCGGCGGCGGTGGCCGACCCGTTCAGCGGCGAGGTGTTCTTCACGGACGGGACGAGCGCGTGGGTGCGGCGCGACGGGGTGGACGAGCCGCTGGCCCCGACCTCCGCCACCTCGCTCGTGGATGTCAACCTGGACCCGCCGTTCATCGGCCGGCCCGGCTTCCGGGCCGTTGATCTGCTGGCCCATCCGGCGTTCGTCGAGCGGTTCCGGCCGCGGGTCGTGTCGACGACGCTGGCGCTGGCCTGGGTCGCGGCCGGCAAGCGCGCCGCGTACGTCACTGATGGCGGTGACCTCACCGGGAGTGTGCATTTCGCCGCGGGTATCGCACTGTGCCGGGCCGCCGGCTGCGTAGTCACCGGGATCGACGGTGCCCCAACTGGGCCTGCCGGGCGCGGACTTGTGGTGGCCGCCGACACCGAGACGCATGGGGAGCTGATGTCGATGATCCGCGGCTGAAGGTGCCGCGGCGACCGCCGCCCGCCTGCGCCGGGGCGGTTGTGTGCACGGCCGCAAGCCCGCCGCCCCGGTGACTGTGATCACCGGGGCGGCGGGCTTGCGGTGGGGAGGTGGCCCCGGATCGGGCGGGACCGTGGGCTCAGCCGCGTACGGGCTCCAGCTCCCGCTCCTCCTCGGCCGCCGGTGACGACGACGGGGCGAGGGTCTTGTGCAGTTTCTCGCCCTCGACATCCACGTTGGGCAGGATCTTGTCGAGCCAGCGGGGCAGCCACCAGGCAGACTTGCCGAGCAGGGCGAGGACCGCCGGGACGATCGCCATGCGGACGACGAAGGCGTCGAAGAACACCGCGATGGCGAGCCCGAAGCCCATCATCTTGATCATGTCGTTGTTCTCCATGATGAACCCGGAGAAGACGCTGATCATGATGATCGCCGCCGCGCCGACGACCCGGCCGCCGTGCTTGAAGCCGGTCACGACCGCCTCGCCGGGGCGCGCCCCATGGACGTACGCCTCGCGCATCCGCGTCACGAGGAACACCTCGTAGTCCATCGCCAGGCCGAACACCACGCCGATCATGAAGATCGGCATCATCGACATGATGGGGCCCGGCTGGTCGACGCCGACGATGTCCGCGAGCCAGCCCCACTGGAACACGGCGACGACTGCGCCGAGGGCCGCGGCGACCGACAGCAGGAAGCCGAGGGCCGCCTTCAGCGGGACGAGAACCGAGCGGAAGACCAGCATCAGGAGCAGGAAGGCGAGCCCGACGACGAGACCGAGGTAGGGCAGCAGCGCGTCGTTGAGGGTCTGGGAGAAGTCGATGGTCATCGCCGTCTGCCCGCTGACCAGGACGTCGGAGTTGGTGTCCGCCTCCAGGCCACTCGCGGTGGACCTGATCGTCTTGACGAGTTCCTCGGTCTTGTGGTCGCTCGGTCCCGTGGTCGGGACGACCGTGATGATCGCCGTGTCACCGGCCGGGTTCACCGAGGCGGGGGTGACCGCCGCGACGCCGTCGACCTTGGCGAGGGACGTGCCCACCGTCTTGGCGGCGGCGGCAGCGTCCTTGGCTCCGCCCGTGTCGACGGTGACCATCAGCGGGCCGTTGAAGCCCGCCCCGAACGACTCGGACAGCATGTCGTACGCCTTGCGCTGCGTGGTGTCCGGCGCCGATGTCCCCTCGTCGGGCAGCCCGAGCTCCAGGCTCGTCGCCGGGACGGCGACCGCGCCCAGGCCGAGTACACCGATCAGCAGCACGGTGACGGGGCGGCGCAGCACGAGGCGCGCCCAGCGGGTGCCGAGGTTGGGCTTGGCGTCCTTGGCATCCCTGGCACTGTGCGCGGCGACCGGCTTCGCGAGGTTCTTACGGTCCCTGCGGCGCAGGGCGCGCTTGCCCGCGAAACCGAGCAGCGCGGGGATCATGGTCAGCGCGATGAGCACGGCGATGGCCACCGTGGCCGCCGCTGCGAGGCCCATCTTGGTGAGCATGGGGATGTTGACGACCGACAGACCCGCGAGAGCCACGATGACGGTCAGTCCGGCGAAGACCACGGCGGAGCCCGCGGTGCCGGTGGCCCGGCCCGCCGCTTCCTCCGGTTCCCGGCCCTCGGCTATCTCGGCGCGGTAGCGGGAGACGATGAAGAGGGCGTAGTCGATCCCGACCGCGAGCCCGATCATCATCGCCAGCGTCGAGGTCGTGCCCGAGAGGTTGAGGACGCTGCCCAGGGCGGCGATGCCGGAGACACCGATTCCGACGCCGATGATGGCGGTCAGCAGCGGAAGGCCGGCGGCGATCAGCGAGCCGAAGGTGATGACGAGGACGACCGCGGAGACGGCGATCCCGATGAGCTCGGCGGAGCCGCCCATCTCCTGCTCGGCCTGGACCGCGTCACCGCCCGTCTCGACGGCGAAGCCCTCGGCGCGGGTCTTGTCGGTGGCGTCGGTCAGCGCGTCGTGCGTCTTGTCCGTGAGCTCCGTCGAGATCACCTTGTAGGTGACGGACGCGTACGCGGTGGTGCCGTCCTTGCTGACGGCGTTCGCCTTGTACGGGTCGGCCACGCCGGCGACCTGCGGACCCTTGCCGAGCGCTGTGACGAGCCGGCGGACCTCGGCCTTCGCGGCGGGGTCGGTGATCTTCTCGCCCTCCGGCGCCCGGATGACGACGCGGGCGGTCGCGCCCTCCGCGCTGGCGGCGGGGAAGCGCTCGTCGAGCAGGTCGAAGGCCTTCTGGGAGTCCGTGCCCGGCATGGAGAACGAGTCGGCGGGCGGCGCGGGCGCGGCCGAGGACGCGTATCCGATGCCGCCCAGGAGCAGCACCCACAGGAGTGCCACATAGCGGCGCCGCCTGAAGGAGAGGCGCCCTAGTTTGTAAAGGAAGGTAGCCACGGCGAAAGAGACTCCCGTCGGGTGGAGGCGGAGGCAGGGGCGACCGCCCGGCGGTGCCATGGCACGTCAGGGAAGTCAGCAGGATTTCTCCCTCTATCGTCGCCGCATTCCGGAGCCCGGATGTCAGCCTCCGGGCCGGACTCCGGCCCACGCCTGCGGTAGTCGGACTCGGTGGCCGGTCATCCCCCGGTATGACCGCGGGACCTCTTTTGTAGAGCCGTGGGTGCAGACGGGAGGTGGAGGCGGGGACCTGGGGACGAGTCCGCATCCGGCGCCGGACCCGGGCCGGGCTCAGGTGTTTGCGCAGGTCACGCGAGCCGTGGCGGTAGGTGGAGGGGGAGGGTAAGGATCATGTCCAGCGACGGCGTGCCGTCCGGTCCGGTGAAGGGGCCGACGAGCTGGAACCCGTTCTTCTCGTAGAAGCGCAGTGCTCGCGCGTTGTCGGCGAGGACGCCGCCCCACAGGATGACCCGCGTCCGCCCGAGCCGTCGTACGGCCTCCATGACGAGCGGGATGACGAGCGAGCCCACCCCGCTGCCCTGATACGCGTCGGCCAGAGTGGGGCCGAAGCGGCAGTCGGTCCGCTCGGTGAGGGGGATTCCGGCGACCCGGTAGCGCGCGATGTCGGAGGCGGTGAGCGCGAGGCTCAGCTCGAACAGGCCCACGATCCGCTCCGAGGACTCGTCCTCGAGTACCAGCCGCAGCTTGTCGTAACGGGCGATCGCGTCACACAGTTCGTGGGCCGCCGTGAGGTCGTATCCGTCGAATGTGCTCAGCCGCCTCGACTCCGGGGACAGCCCCGCAAGGAAGTCGGCCAGGCGCTTCACGTCGGCGTGGACGAGAGGGCGCAGCACGGCTCGCGAACCGTCGCGCAGGCGCAGGCGGCGCGTCAGAACGAGCGGGTCCTCGGCGATGTCGGTGAGTGTGAGCACCGAGACATTGTGCTGCCGAGGGGGAGAGCTGCGGCCGGATGTGTGCGCAGGCGATCGGCAGCCGCGTCGGCCCGGTCGAAGCGCGAGCGTCAGGTGGTCGGCCGGAGCTTGCCGATCCGGCTGACGACCTCCGGGTCGCGGTGGTCGAGGAACAGGGACTGGCCTGTGTCCATGGCGTCGACGGACGCCATCTGGCTGTCGGGTCATGCCCACGCCGCCGTCCGGGGCAATGACCCCAACATCGGGGTGACTGTGAGTGAGTTCGGCGCGCGTGATCAGCAGAATGCGGTTCGACGGTTTCACCGCCGACCAGCTTCCCAACGGAGGAAATTCATGCGCCTTCCCGCACTGGCCCTGGCCGCCCTGACCGCGGTTGTCGTGCTCAGCCCGAGCGCGTCAGCCGACTCCTTCAGCGGCAGCATTTCCGCGCACCAGCTGGCCCGGATCGCGCCGGACGGAACCCTCACCCTCTCCGGCACCTACCGGTGCGAGACGTCGTCATCCGCCCGCGCCGTCTTCGTCTCCAGCAACCTGGTCCAGGACAACAAGCGGCTCGGCTTCGGCAGCACCGAGGCCCGGTGCGACGGACAGGAACACGAGTGGAGCAGCAGCGGGCCGGTGGACGGTCTGATGGACCTCGGCTTCCACGAAGGCCGGGCGGCCGTCGACGCGCACCTGATGACTCTGGAGTCCGACGGCGGACTGCCGATGCCGCGCGCCCTGGCGGGGCAGGAGGAGCCGGTCCGTCTTGTGGACGACCGCATCTGAGAGGCGCACGCCTGTACTCCCGTGTGGCCGGGCCCGCCACGTACGCGGCGGGCCCGGGCACACCCGTGAACCTTCAGCGGCGATCCGCACGATCACCGAGCGGCGATCACGCCGGCCTGTCCCTCCCGGGTCAGGAACTCGTCAGGAAGGAACTCGTCAGGATGACGAGCTGCTGCGTCGTCCGGGTCATCGCTACATAGCGGTCGACCGCTCCTTCGATGCCGTCGCCGAACTCCTCCGGATCGATGAGCACGACCAGATCGAATTCGAGGCCCTTCGACAGTTCCGGGGTCAGGGACCGGACGCGTGACGTCGCCCGGAACGTGGGGTCGCCGATGACGCAGGCGATCCCGTCGTCGTGCGCGGCGAGCCAGGTGTCGAGGATCGAGTCCAGGTCCGTGACCGGTCCGTGGACGACGGGGACGCCGCTGCTGCGGATGGATGTCGGCACGTTGGCGTCGGGGAGCTCGGCCCGGATAACCGGCTCGGCTTCCGTCATGACCTCTTCCGGCGTGCGGTAGTTGATGCTCAGGGAGGCCAGCTTGATCCGGTCGAGCCCGGCCCGCTCCAGGCGCTCCTCCCACGACTCCGTGAACCCGTGCCTCGCCTGAGCACGGTCCCCGACGATGGTGAAACTCCGCGACGGACAGCGAAGCAGCAGCATCTGCCACTCCGCGTCGGTCAGTTCCTGTGCCTCGTCCACGACGATGTGGGCGAACGGTCCCGCGAGCCGGTCCGGGTCGGCCGTGGGCAGCGCGCTCTCGTCGATCAGGCTGTCCTGGAGGTCCTTCCCACGCAGCATCCGCACCGCGCCCTCGCTGTCGTCGCCGGCCGAGTTGAAGTCGGCTGCCGAGATGATGTCGTCGATGACGAGGGCCATGCGCTCGCGCTCGGCGGCGACGGCGGCGTCGTGCCGCCGCTTGCGCCGCGCCGCCTCCGGGTCACCGAGGCGCTGCCGAGCCGCGTCGAGGAGTGGCAGGTCGGACACCGTCCAGGCCTGGGGGGCATCCTTGCGCTGCAGCTTCGCCACGTCGTCGCGGTCGAGCCAGGGGGCACACATTCGCAGGTAGGCGGGGACCGTCCAGAGGTCGGAGACCAGGTCGGCGGCCTCGAGCAGCGGCCACGCGCTGTTGAGGGCCGCGACCAGATCCCTGTCCTGCCGCAGCGACCGCAGGAACAGATCGGGCGAGACGCCGTCCTCGTCCTCGTCCTCGTCCTCGTCCATACCCTGCTTGTCCATGAGGATCGTGGCCAGTTCCTCCCAGACCTGCTCGCGCGCCTCGTTGTGCGCAGCGCCCGGACCCGGAGCCTTGAACGCTTCGGCCCAGTCGTCGGCGCTCACCCAGATGTCGGACCACGCAGTCGTGGCGGTCATGCCCTTGGTGGGCGGCTCCTCGTAGAACCTGACGGCCTTCTCGATCGCCTGCACCATGGCCGCCGACGACTTCAGGCGGGCCACGTCCGGGTCGGTCTCGACCTCCGCCGTCACGCCCTCGGCGACGAGGTCCTGCAGGATGCAGGTCTGCACGCCTTCCTCCCCGAGGCTCGGCAGGACATCGGCTACGTAGTCCAGGTAGGGCCGGTGCGGACCGACGAACAGCACACCGCCCCGACGGTGGCTGAGGCGCGGGTCGGAGTAGAGGAGGTACGCGGAACGGTGCAGGGCGACGACGGTCTTGCCCGTGCCGGGCCCGCCGTCGACGACGAGCGCTCCGCGCGAACCGGCGCGGATGATGGCGTCCTGGTCGGCCTGGATGGTGCCGAGGACGTCACGCATACGGGCCGAACGGTTGCTGCCCAGGCTGGCGATGAACGCGGACTGGTCGTCGAGCGCGGCCCGCTGTTCCAGGCCGTCGGCGGTGAACACCTCGTCCCAGTAGTCACTGATCCGGCCACCGGTCCAGCGGTACCGGCGGCGGCTCGCCAGGCGCATCGGGTTGGCGTGCGTCGCCGCGAAGAACGGCTCGGCGGCGGGGGAGCGCCAGTCGACAAGCAGCCGACGGCCCTCGCTGTCGGTGAGGCCGAGCCGCCCGATGTACAGGGGCTCGGCGTCGTCCGCGCCGACGACACGGCCCAGGCACAGGTCCAGGCCGAAGCGGCGCAGGGCGCGCAGGCGGCCGGTCAGCCGGTGGATCTCCGAGTCCCGGTCCATCGCCTCGCGGCCGATGCCGCCGGGGGCCTTGCGCAGGACGTCGAGACGGTCGGAGAGCTCGGTGATCGTCTGGTCGAGGCTGCTCGCGATTGCCGCGAAGTGCTGCTCATCGCCGGCGATCAGCGTCGCATCGGCCTTGGAGGAAAGACGCTCGGGAAGGTCGAACGCACTGGTGGTCGTGGAGGTCAATGTCATCAGCTCCGATCCGAGGTCACGCGTGCGAAGTCCGACGCGGCGCCCACCGGCACCTCGGCGCCGAGCGCCCGCACCGGCGCGACACCACCGCACGACCCATAAACCGACAACAGCAAGTGCACTTCGTTGATCTCCCATTTCCGCAGGGTTCGGGCCTCGGCCAGCGATTGTGCGGCAAGGTGGGGGCCTTGCCGCAAGCCCCCCAGTGCGCTATAAATTAAGAGTGGCAAGGAGTGGGAAGTCCTCCTTGCCTTTCTTGCTCTCTGGGGACGGGCACATCGTGCTCTCTCGTACGAGCACATCCTTCAAGCGGCGGCGACGTGCCACGCAACGCTCCCACGTGACCGGCCGAAGCCCCCCGCAGAGGCTCGCGTACACAGTCGGTCCGGTCCAACTGGCTTGGAACCAGCTCGACTTGATGGATGATCAGGCGCAAGGGTGTTCCGGGGACGCGTGCGGTCCTGCGTCCCGCTCCTGCTCCTGGCGGATCCCGTGCCGAAGATTGCCGGACATCGGCAGTGCGGCACAACCCACCGCTCATGCATGCTGGTGCCCGTCGGCTGAAACGGGGGGCGTCAGTGGAAGCGAGTACAACCAGCAGTGTGGCGCGTGCGCGCGTGGGATCGGGACTGGCGCTGGCTGTTCTTCTCCTGCCCCTCGCCGGCTACGAACTGGCCCGGACCGGGGCAGTCCCCGAAGGCACACCGATCGTGCTCGGCCTGCTGTGCGCGATGATCGGCTTCCTCCTCCTCACCGAGCTGTGCGAGGAACGAGCCCCGTTCCGGCACTCGTCGTCGCACCTGACCGCGCGCACCCTGACCGGCGAACGGTCCGTCGACCTGAACCGGATCGCCACCGTCCGCCTGCTCACGACCTTTTCGTACGGCGGCGCGCACCGCACCCTGGTGGTGTGCGACGCCCATGGTGTGCGCCTGGGCATCACGACGAAGAGATCCCGCGGGAAGCTTCGCCGAGCGATCGAGAAGGCCGACGCGAACGCCGCGCGAGGAGTCCCCCGACCCCGGGTGAGCCGTGCGGCACGGGCATACCTGGGCCTTGCCCCGGGAGGAGGGCTCGTCGTACACACGGCTCTCGCCTTTCTGCTCACGACGGTATCCGGGAGCCTGTACGTGATCGGCGCGCTCCGACTCGGCGGGCAATGAGTTCGGCCTGCAGCCCCGACGGCTCAGCGTCTACCGCGGTGGACGAGAACGGCAGGTTCTTCACCCGAGCCCTCGCCCCGGCGCGGCTGATCCGGGGCCTCTGCGCCGGGTCGGGCCCTCTCATGGAACAGGAATGGAAGGCTCACATCCCTGACGTTCCCTACCGCCGGCCGAGCTGATGCGGCGACCGCCCGCGCCTGGTTGTCCGTCAGCGGTGTTGAGAGTCGAATTTCCACAGGACGTGGACGACGCGCATCACTGCCAGGACGCCGCCGACCACAGTCCCCGTAGCCACCAATGAGCGCTCGACCGAGGGAGGGAGGCGCCAGACGAAGGCGGGGCCGGCGATCGTCGCGAAGACGATGCCTCCGAGGAAGCACGCGCTGAACAGCGCATAGCCGATCTCGACGGTGACCTCGTCCCGCTCGGCCTGGCTGCGCCGCAGTCTTGTCCCCATAGGGGCAGCATCGCAGCCGATCCGCCATCCGGCCACGTGCGTGCGCGCACGTGGAGGGACTCCGGGAGAACTTCGCCGTCCGGCCCGTGGGTGCGACGGCGGCCCGGGCGAGCCTGGTCGGGTCGGCTCCGGTGCCACGACGCTATTCAGGACCGCCAACCATGCTCGGGAACCATGCCGACGGCGTGCCGGGAAGCCGGACCGTGACGAGGAGACCGCCGGTGGGGCCGGGGACGAGGTCGAGGGTCCCGTCGTGGGCGCGGACGATGCTGTGGACGATGGCCAGGCCGAGCCCGACGCCGGCGTGCTCGTCGGTGCGTACGCGTTCCGTTCCGCGCCGGAAGGGTTCGGTGAGGGTCGGCACCAGTTCCGGTGGGAGCCGAGGACCTGTGTTCTCGACCCGCAGCACGCTCGTGTCGCCGTGCCTCTCGGTGTGGACCGTCACGGTGCCGCCGGCGGGGAGGTTGTGGACGATGGCGTTCTGGACGAGGTTCGTCACCATCCGCAGCAGGAGCTCCGCGGAGCCGCTGGTCCGGGCCGCCCCGCCGGTGACGTCGAGCGTGATGCGGCGCTTTTCGGCGAGGGGGAGCAGCGTTTCGGCGGCTTCTTCGGCGATGAGGGAGAGGTCGACGCTCTCGCGGATGAAGCTTCCGCGCTCGCCACGGCTGAGCAGCAGGAGGGCCTCGGTGAGGTCGATCGCCCGCGTATTGACGGCGTGCAGGCGCTCGATGACTTCGTCCCGGTCCCGCGTGGGGTCCTTGCGGGCGACGTCGAGGAGCGTCCGCGAGATCGCCAGCGGGGTGCGCAGTTCGTGGGAGGCGTTCGCGGCGAACCTCTGCTGCTCGGCGACGTGGGACTCGAGTTGTTGGAGCATCGAGTCGAACGCGTCGGAGAGTTCACGGAATTCGTCCTGGCGGCCCTTCATATGGATCCGGTGGGACAGCGACCCGCTCCCGGCCTTCCGTGCCGCATCCGTGATCTGTGTGAGCGGTGCGAGCATACGGCCGGCGAGGATCCATCCCCCGACGAGGCCGAACACGAGCAGGAAGACCATCGCCACGGCCGCGGCGGGCGCGAAGGTGTGCACAAGGAGGTAGCGGTTGGGCGAGATCCCGAGAAGGCCCTTGGGGTTGTCAGGTACGTAGCGCAGCAGGAACACCCACACCACGGCCAGCAGGAGAGCGCCGGCGACGGCGAGGAATCCGGCGTAGCTGAGGGTGAGTTTCAGTCGGGCGCTGAGCCCTGGACGCCTATCCATGCGGCGTACTGCCGGGGGCGGTGATGTCCGGACCGGTGTCGATCCGGTAGCCGACGCCGGGCACCGTGGCGATGATCCATGGTTCGCCGAGCCGTTTGCGCAGCGCCGAGACGGTGATGCGCACGGCGTTGGTGAGGGGGTCGGCATTCTCGTCCCACGCCCGTTCAAGGAGTTCTTCGGCGCTGACGACCCCGCCCTCGGCGCCGACGAGGACTTCAAGGACGGCGAACTGTTTGCGGGTGAGCGCCACATAGCGTCCGTCGCGGAAGACCTCCCGGCGGAAGGGGTCGAACCGCAGGCCCGCGATCTCGTGGACCGGAGGCCGGGCGTACGCGCGTCTGCGGTCGAGCGCCCTCAGCCGCAGGACGAGCTCCCGCAGCGCGAACGGTTTGGTGAGGTAGTCGTCGGCGCCGAGCCCGAACCCGGAAGCCTTGTCGTCGATCCGGTCGGCGGCGGTGAGCATGAGGATCGGGATGCCGCTGCCGGAGGCGACGATGCGTCGGGCCACCTCGTCGCCGGAGGGGCCGGGGATGTCGCGGTCGAGGACCGCGAGGTCGTAGGAGTTGACGCTGAGGAGTTCCAGGGCGGAGTCGCCGTCGCCGGCGATGTCGGCGGCGATCGCCTCAAGGCGTAGACCGTCACGGACGGCTTCGGCCAGGTAGGGCTCGTCCTCCACGATCAGTACGCGCATGTGCGAAGCCTAAGCAGCAGAACATATCGCCGACGTATGCAAGGGCGTGTGCAAAGGCCTATGCAAGGCCGGGCGCAAAGAAGTGTGCACACCGGACACGCCACTCACCCTGTCGGTGCCGGCGCGGGGCGGGGCTGGTCCGACGGCGCTTGCGCCGCAGTGCGCCACCAGTGGCGCGACGCCAGCGCGGCCAGTACGGCGCCGGCGGCGTTGACCAGTACGTCGTCCACTGAGGACACCCGGTCAAGGCGCAGGACGTACTGTGCGGTTTCGACCAGGACCGAGCAGCCCGCCCCGAGCGCCAGGTTCCGCGGCACGGATGCCAGTGCCGCGAACCGCATCGGGGCGAAGAACCCCAACGAAGCGAAGACCAGCAGGTTGCCCACGATCCCGAGCGTCCCCATCGTGACCAGGTCCCGCAGGGGTACCAGGCTCACCCGGGCGGGGACGATGCCGGCCCCGGCGCCCGGCATCATGGTCAGCCACAGGAACGGCACCGTCCCGTGGACCATGCCCACCTCGGCCAGCGACATCCGCCACGCCGATGTGACGCCGGCGGCACGCCGACGGAGCGTCAGAGCCCACGCCACCAGCGCGGCCAACGGCAGCGCGACCAACGTCATGAGCACCACACCGTTGAACGTGTCGAAGCAGCCGTGCCACCGCCCGGCCATGCACCTCGGAGCGGACATCATGAGCGGCCCGCGCACAACGAACGCGCCGCTCGCCAAGGCGACGATCGCCAGGCCGAGGAACACGATCCTGCGTGTGCGGCCGGGCGGTGCCGGCAGGGATGCGTCGTGGTTCATGGCCCCATTGGAGACGGCGGGCCGTTGCGGTGGCGTATGCGATTTTCGATACGCCCGCGATACACGGAATATCCGGCGTCAAGGAACTGGCGCCAGCCGGCAGTGAGATGGTCCCGCCGCGGGTGAGCACGCCGGCGCGTCGGTCACGCTCGATCGGGTGTCCCCTCCTTTTCCTCGGCCGTGGTCACGGCATGCCGGGTGGAGCGGACGGCAGCCCAACGGGCCAGTGGTGCGAGCGCGGTGAGTCCGCACTCAGTTCGTGGCCGCTGACGCTTCAACGTCTGGCGCAGTACGGCCAGGTGCGGTCTCGTCCTCGGATGGCTCGGGGCGTGTGTCCCACGTGGCGAGATCCACCACCTGTCCGTCCGGGAACAGGGCGCAGGTGCGGTCCTCGGCGACGAAGACGCTGGACGGTTCGGCGCCCAGTACCGATGCGGCGACGAAGGCGCCAACGATGCGCGGGAAGTCGCACACCGCGCCGATCCGGAACAGGGACTGCGAGTCCGTCGTGACCTCGTCGCTTCCGGCGCGCAGGATGATCCGCTGGTCGGGGGCGACGGCCCGGGCCGCGACCGCGACAGCCATGTTCGCCAGACTGTCCGAGCCGACCGCGGCAAGACCACGGGCCCGCAAGACGGAGAGGCGTTCGAGCAGGAAGCGGTCACCGCCCCGGCCGAGGACGACGGGGATGTTCAGGGAGCGGGCCAGAGGGAGGCACGCCGCCTGGGGGTTGCGCTCCACGGCGACGACCTTGATGCCGAGGTCCTTCAGCCGCGCGGACAGCCGCAGGCCCACCTGCCCGAGGCCGACGACGATGACGTGGCCGCGGCGCGGGATGGACCGGGCGCCCAGGATGCTCGTCATGCGGTGTCCCGTGAACCGGTCGACGACGCTCGCGGTGAAGATGGCCGCCAGCACCAGGACGGCGAGCATCGAGACGGCGGACAGGACCTTGTACCAGCCGGGTCCGTGCTCGGCCGCCGGCGAGGAGCCGATCGTGGTGAGCGCGCGGGCGGCGTTCCACACGGAGTCGGTCCAGTGCTCGTGCAGGACGAGGACGCCGAGCGCGATGTCCACCGAGAAGGCCACCGACAGGGCGGCCAGACTCGCGATGAGCGCCTTCGCGGACGTCCCGAGGGAACGCAGCCAGGCAGGGAAGGACGCGCGGGGGTGAACATGCGCGTGGGCCGCGAGGGCACGTCCGTTCAGATGCTCGACGGACGTGGTCCCGTCCTCCCGCCGGACCGCGATGACGCCCCCGCCGTCGGGCTGGAGCATCGCGTAGCTCGGGGCGAGGCATTCGGCCAGGAGGCTGGGCACGATGGCATCGGTCATGCTCAGGACGGTGCAGTTGGGGACCGTACGGGAGACCTCGTCGGCGACCGTGCGGTCGAAGAGGGTCACGACCAACCGGATGCCCGGCTTGAGATGTTCGGCCAGCAAGGCATAGCGCAGGGCGACGATGTCATCGCGGGAGACGACGGCGACGGCGTCGACGGACTGCTCCAGGTGCTCGCGCAGCGTGTCGTCGTCGGGCCGCGGCAGGCGTTGCACCGTGCCGTACCAGCGGCCGATGTGAGCCGCTGCGGAGCGCCCCAGGGCCTCGTCGTCCTCGATGATCACAATGCGCTGACCCGAGGCGGGTATGTGGGGAGGTGCCTGATCCTGAAATGTCTGCGGGTTCAAACCGTCGGCCTTTCTGCACGGGTGGGGGCTGCTCTCAGCCGCCCTTTGATCAGTGCGCCCGGCATGCCTGGTCGAGGCTCGGTGCGGGGGCTTCGGCGCGGGCCGGTCTGGCCGGCACGTCTGTCTCGTACGCCGTGTCCGATGAGTGAGGCACGGTCGGGAGGAGCCGAAGACGTGTTCTTTGTACCAGGGTGCCGGCGGTTTGTATCAGGCTCCATGGGGGCGTCGGATCCCCGGCCTGTCCGACATTGTGTACAAGAAGGCGAAGTCCCCTGTGCGGTATGGGAGTCACTGTTGCCCGCGACGGTGACCTCCTGGCGACGAGGCCGGAAACGCGGCGCGGTCGTTTCCGGCCTCGTGGTGCTCCCCAACCGTTCCGGGTCGAGGGGCCCCGTGGCTTAACCACCCTTGAGGCGATCCTCAAGCCTGCCTTAAGGATCAGTCATGGGCCTCTGACCTGGCTTTTTTCACCCCTCTCGACCCCTACTGTGGCCGCGTGACGACCGAGGCCGCCAGCGAATCCGAACTCTCCAGGTACCCCGCCCTGAACGCGTATCTCCGCCACGTCGAGGGCCCGGGCGCGGAGTACCCACCCATACCTCCGCGGCCCACCCGCCGCCCCCGCATCGGCCGTCCCGCCGCTCCCCTGCGCATCTCGCCGGGCGCCCTGCGTGCAGGCACCGTCGTGGGCGGCATCGGCGTCGGCGCCCTCTGGGCCGTACAGGCCGAACCGTCGGCGCGGCTCGACGTGCTCTTCGCGACCGGCGCACACCTCACCGGACTGCTCGCCGGATATGGCATTCTCGTCATGCTCTTCCTCATGGCGCGCATCCCCGCGGTCGAGCACGGAGTCGGCGCCGACCGGCTCGCCCGCCGTCACGCCGCCGGTGGACGTCACGTCCTGGTGCTGTGCGCTGCCCATCTGGTCCTCGCCGTGTGCGGATACGCCACCCACGCCGGCACCGACCTCGTCTCCACCGTCGTGGCCCTCCTCGGATACCGGGCCGTCGTGGCCGCGTTCGCCGGTACGGCCCTGCTCGTCGCCGTCGGTGTGAGCAGCGCTCGTGCGGTACGCCGCCGGGTCACCCACGAGACGTGGCGGGCCCTGCATCTGCTGACCTATCTGGGCGCTGCGCTGGGCTTCGTGCATCAACTCGCGGGCCCGGATGTGGCAAGCGGCGTCGTCACGCGGTGGCTCTGGGCCCTCCTGCACGCGACCGTCGCCGTACTGCTCGTCTGGTATCGGCTGGTCGTGCCCGTCCATCAGGCGCTGCGGCACAGCCTGCGCGTGGTCGCGGTCCATGGCGAGGGGCCCGGCGTCTTCTCCGTCGTCATGCAGGGCATCGGGCTCGACGGACTGCGGGCCGAGCCCGGCCAGTTCTTCCGCTGGCGATTCCTCAGAGGAGGGCTCTGGCACACGTCGCTCCCGTTCTCCCTCTCGGCGCCGGTGCGCGGCGATGAACTGCGTATCACCGTCAAGGCACTCGGCCGGCACACGCGCCGTGTCCGCAGGCTCGCGCCGGGCACGCGCGTCCTGGCCACGGGGCCCTTCGGCGCGCTCACTGCACACCGCCGCACACGGCGCAAGGTGCTGCTCCTGGCGGGCGGCGTCGGCATCACGCCCCTGCGGGCCCTGTTCGAGACGATGCCCGGAGCGCCGGGCGACCTCACTCTCCTCTACCGCGCGGGCACAGCAGAACAACTCGTCCTGAGCGGGGAGTTGGAGGCCATCGCCCGCAGCAGGCAGGCGGCCCTGCA
The DNA here is from genome assembly GCF_002803065.1 of Streptomyces sp. CB01635. Classification (GTDB taxonomy): domain Bacteria; phylum Actinomycetota; class Actinomycetes; order Streptomycetales; family Streptomycetaceae; genus Streptomyces. The sequence continues at coordinate 80,512 of NZ_NNBL01000005.1, read as the reverse complement.
CTATCTGCTCGGCCCGTCGGACGCCTCGTTCGACCCGCTCGCACCGCAGGCCCTGCGCAATCTCGTACCCGAACTCGCCGAGCACGACGTGTACGTGTGCGGGCCGCCCGGCATGACGGCCGCGGCCACCGCGGCGCTGGTGCGGGCAGGGGTGCCCGAAAACCACATCCACGCAGAGTGCTTCACGTTCTGAGCCGGCGCAGATGCCGTAGACCACTGACAGAGAGACCCCCATGGGACGCCACCGCAAGCCCGCAGGCCCCACGCCGCTCCCCACCCTCACGGCCCGGCGCCGTCTTGCCGCCGGGCTCGCGGGGGCCAGCGCCCTCGTCGCCACGTTCCTCGTCGTCGCCGTCGACCCGGCGGCCCCGCCCGCCCCGGACCGGACCACGGCGACGGCGCCGTAGCCGCATGACCGGGGGAGGGAGGGAATCAGCTCACCTGCCCATACCGCTCACTGATTGCGGTGCGCAACGCCGGGGCCGAGGCGCCGAGTGCCGACAGTACTGAGGGCACGAGGCCGGTGGTCATGGTGATGAGGCTGAGGCTGAGGTGTTCGAGGCCGATGTAACTGTCGTGCCGGGCCTGTGCCTCGCGGACCGTGTTCGCGAGGCTCTCCTTGGCGCGAGGGGAGAACCGGATGTGCCCGCCGGAGCGAGCGCCGGCGGCTTGGTACAGGCCGGTGGGAGCGGGGGCCTGTGCCGTGCGGGCGGGGCGTCGGGCGACTCGCCTCCGGCGCCAGCGGCGGGCGAGGACCGTGGGCACCACGCGACGCGGGCCGCGCCTCGGCGAGCGAGGTCCGTGGTGGACGGCGCTTTCGGCACGCGCGAGGGCCTCCGGCCCGAAGGACTCCTCGATCCTGGCGCGTACGGCGTCGATGTCGATGCCCACGGACGCGAGCGCGTCCCGGTTGAGGGTGCCGAACAGGTGGGACGCGCCCCCGAGTCCGACCAGACGGACGATCTCCTCCTCCACCCCCTCCGGCGTCACTCCGTGCTCACGCAGTACGGCGCCCGCGGGCTGATCGGTGGAGGCGAGGGCGAGCAGGAGATGCTCGGGGCCGATGTAGTTGTGGCCGAGCCGGCGGGCGTGGTCCTGGGTGTGGACCACCACGGTGCGGGTGTCCGGTGTGAAGCGTTCGAACATCATCGACTCCCTATCAGGCGGCCGTACTTGCGGTGCACGGTCTGCTTGGTGACGCCGAGCCGCTCCGCGATGTCCTGCCAGGACCATCCCAGCTTCCGGGCGTTCTCGACCTGGAGGATCTCCAGGCGTTCGGTGAGTTCTCGTAGGGCGGCCACCGCGCGGAGCCCGGTGTCCGGGTCGCTGCTGGCGGCGCCCTCGGCGATTTCGAGTGTGCTCTCCATGGCCGTCAGCATATGCTGACGGCCGGAAGGGTGTCAACATATGCTGACGCGATCCCGGGGTCCGAGAACCGATCGGAGCACCAGATCAGGCCGGGATGCCGCAGGCCTTCCTAGCATCGGGATGTGGAACACCCTGCACCGGAACCGACGACCGCCAGGCCGCCCGCCGCGGCCTACCGCAACCTTGCCGTGGCCACCATCGGGTTCGCTCTCACGTTCTGGGCCTGGGCCCTCATCGCGCCGCTCGGCAGCGACTTCGGGGAACGCCTGAACCTGAGCTCGTTCAACCAGTCGTTCCTCGTCGCGGTGCCCGTCATCGTGGGCTCCCTCGGCCGTGTCCCCGTCGGCGCGCTGACCGACCGCTACGGCGCCAAGCTGATGTTCCCGCTGATCTCCGCCCTGACGATCATCCCGGTGCTCCTGGTCATCCCCGCCAGGGGCTCCTTCATCGCCATGCTCGGCGTCGGCTTCCTGCTCGGTATCGGCGGCACGACGTTCGCCATCGGTATCCCGCTCGTGAACTCCTGGTTCCCGCCCGCCCACCGCGGGTTCGCGCTCGGAATCTTCGGCATGGGCATGGGTGGTGTGGCCCTGTCCGGCTACTTCACGCCACGCATGGCCAAGCACAGTGAGAACCTCCCCTTCTTCGTGGTGGCCATCGCGCTGGCCGCCTACGCGCTGCTCGCTCTGCTCCTCATCACCGACCGCCCCGACCGGCCGATCCCCACCAGCCCGCTCGCCACCCGGCTCGGGCAGGCGGGACGGCTGAGGGTGACATGGGAGCTGTCCGGGCTGTACGCGATCGGGTTCGGCGGCATCGTCGCGTTCGGCGTCTACCTGCCCACGTATCTGAAGACCTGGTACGAGCTCGACCCCACCGACGCCGGCACCAAGGCGGCCGGGTTCGCCCTGGTCACCGTCATCTTCCGGCCCATCGGCGGCTGGCTGTCCGACCGGATCCACCCGGCGACCGTCACTGCCTGCGCCTTGGGTGTCGTCGCGCTCTTCGCGATCGTCCAGGCTTTCGACCCGACGCTGAACCCCGTGGGCACGATCTGCTTCCTGCTGATGGCCGCCGGACTCGGCACGGCCAGCGGCAGCGTCTTCGCGCTCGTCTCCCAGGTCACTCCACAGCCGCAGGTCGGCTCCGTCACCGGCATCGTCGGCGCGATGGGCGGCCTCGGTGGCTTCGTGCCACCGCTCGTCATGGGCGCGGTCTACAGCGCCAAGAGCTCGTACTCCATCGGCTTCATGCTCCTGTCCGACCTGGCTCTCGCCGGCTGCGTCTATGCGTACGGCCGCATGCGGAACATCGGGGCGGAGCGGCCATAGGGCGTGTTTGCGGCCTCATCATCGGCCGGGCGTGCCCCGTTGAGTGCCGCTGCCGACCGACACGTCACTCGTGCGCCTTCAACAACGGGCGAAACACATACAAAACTCCCTATCGTGGGTCGGGTGACTGAGCCACCCGCACCCCCCGCCGCCGCCTCGGACGTGGCCACCGCTCCGGACGCGCCACCGCCCACCGGCGCGGTCGGCGGGCCCCGACCGCGTTCGGTCGCAGGGCGGGCCACGCTCGCCGGCACCATCGTGTCCCTACTGCTGATCCTGGCCATCGTGTTCGGCAGCCGGATGCTCAAGGACTTCGATTCGGCTCTCCTCCCGTACGCCGTCGCGACCGTGTTCCTCGCCTTCGGTGTCGCCTACCGCTACACCGTGTGGATCTCCGCCCCGGGCGCACGCCGTCTGTTCAAGCAGGGCTGGCGCAGCCTGTTCTCGTCCGACAACTTCCGCAAGGCGCCCACCGCGCTGCCGCAGATGATCGCCACCTACCTCGGCTTCCAGAAGTTCCTCGGGGCCCGCTCGCAGGCCCGCTGGGCCGCCCACCAGCTGATCTTCTGGGGCTGCATCCTGGCCGCCCTGATCACCTTCCCGCTGACCTGGGGGTGGTTCACGTTCACCTCCCCGTCCGGTGCGGGCCCCGGCTACGCGATGCGGATCTGGGGCATCAAGGTCATCGGCTTCGACTCGCTGAACATCCTCGGCTGGCTGATGTTCCACGGCCTGGACATCGCCGCCGTCCTGGTGATCCCCGGCGCCTCGTACTTCCTGTGGCGGCGCATGAAGGACCGCGGCGCCATGACCGGCCAGCGCTTCGCCTACGACCTGGTCCCGCTGATCGCCCTGATCGTCATCTCGGTGACCGGCCTGCTCCTCACCTTCTCGTCGATCTTCCTGCACGGCGGCGGCTACGAGTTCCTGGCGATCCTGCACATGGTGTCGGTGGTCTTCACCCTCATCTACATCCCCTTCGGCAAGTTCTTCCACATCGTCCAGCGGCCGGCCGCCGTCGGCATGCAGCTGTTCAAGTACACGGCCCGCAAGGACGAACAGCTCTTCCACTGCAAGCGCTGCGGACAGCTGATCGACACCGCCCCGTACGTCGAGAACCTCCAGGGCACCATGCGTGACCTCAAGCTCGACTTCGACACCTGGACCGAGTACTGCCCCCGCTGCAAGCGGGTGCTGCGCGGTGCCGCTTACCTCAGCGACGTGAAGAAGGGCTTCAAGTGACCCAGCAGTACATCCCGCTTGACCCCTCCATCGCACCACCCGGCACCCGCAACTTCCGTGACGCGGGCGGCATCCCGGCCGACCAGTGGCACGCCGACCAGAACGGCGAGACGCTCGTCCCCACCCACTGCTGCTTCTGCGGCGTGCAGTGCGGGATGTATCTGCGCGTCGACAAGGGCGGCAAGGTGTTCGGCGTCGAGCCCCGCAACCACGACATCAACCGCATGCGGCTCTGCCCCAAGGGCATCAACGCCTACCAGCAGATCAACCACCCGGACCGGCTGACCGCCCCCCTCATGCGCCGCACCCGCGACGAACCCTTCCGAGAGGCGACCTGGGAGGAGGCCCTCGACTTCACGGTCTCCGAGATCCGCCGCATCCAGTCCGCCCACGGCAACGACGCCTTCGGAGTGCTCGGCGGAGCGAGCCTGTTCTCCGAAAAGACATACCTGGTCGGCAAGTTCGCGCGCGTCGCCCTCAAGACGAAGCACGTCGACTACAACGGCCGCCTGTGCATGGTCTCCGCCGCCGGAGCCAACAAGCTGTCCTTCGGCATCGACCGGGCCGGCAATCCCTTCTCCGACATCCTCCTCTCCGACTGCCTGCTGATCGCCGGGTCGAACGTGGGGGAGTGCTTCCCGGTGATGACCCAGTACGTGTGGGGCGCCCGAGACCGGGGCGCCGTCCTCATCGTCGTCGACCCGCGCGAGACGTCCATCGCCCGCACGGCCGACATCCACGTCGCCCTCAAGCCGGGCACCGACTCCGCGTTCTTCAACGCCGTACTGAACGTCGTCATCCGCGAGAACCTCGTCGACGAGGAGTACGTGGCCGAGCACACCACCGGCTGGGACGAGGTCAAGGCCACCGTCGCGACGTACACCCCGCAACGGGCCGCCGAGATCTGCGGAATCCCCGCCGCACAGGTCGTCCAGGTCGCCAGGGCCTTCGCGGCCGCCAACAACGCCATGGCCTGGCACGCCCGAGGCATCGAGCACCACTCCCAGGGCGTCGAGAACTGCCTCACCGTCATCAACCTCTGCGTGGCCACCGGCAACATCGGCAAGCCCGGCGCCGGCTACGGCACCATCACCGGTCAGGGCAACGGCCAGGGCGGCCGCGAGCACGGCCAGAAGGCCGACCTGCTGCCCGGCGGGCGCTCCATCCTGAACCCCGACCACCGACGGCAGATCTGCGAGATCTGGGGCATCGAGGAGTCCGAACTCCCCGCCGCCGGCACGTCGATGATGGAAATGGTCTGGCAGATGCAGCGCCAGGAGATCCGCGGCCTGATCGGCATCTGCAACAACCCGTTCGTCTCCCTCCCCAACTACGCGACGGTCAAGGAGGGTTACGACACCCTCGAGTTCCACGCCCAGTTCGACTTCTTCCTCTCCGAGACGGCGGACAACGCCCACGTCGTCTTCCCCGTCACCACCTGGGCCGAGGACGAGGGCGTGATGGCCAACGCCGAGGCCCGGGTGGTCAAGCACAACAAGGCCCAGGAGCCGCCGGAGGGCGTACGTACCGACACCTGGGTGATGTGCGAGCTGGCCCGACGCCTCGGCGTGGGAGACAAGTTCGACTATCCGGGCTCCCGCGAAGTCTTCGAGGAGTTGCGCATCGCGTCGGCCGGAACGGTCATCGACTACTACGGAATCACCTACGACCGTCTCGAGGAGACCGGCGGCATCGCCTGGCCGTGCCCCTCCACCGACCACCCCGGCACCCCGCGCCTGTTCGAGGACGGCAAGTCGTACCACCCCGACGGCAAGATCCACCTCCAGGTCGTGGAGTGGCACCCGCCGATGGACCCGTACGACGACGACCACCCCATGTCGCTCACCACCGGCCGCACCGTCGCCCACTTCCTGTCCGGCAACCAGACGCGCCGGCTCGGCGCCCTGGTCGAGCAGACCCCGCGCCCATGGGCGGAGGTCCACCCCTCGCACGGCTTCAAGAACGGCGATCCGGTACGCGTCGTGACGCGCCGGGGCAGCGAGGTCTTCCCCGCTCTGGTCACCGAGGCGATCCGCCCCGACACCGTCTTCGTGCCGTACCACTGGCCGGTCCCCACGGCCGCCAACGCGCTCACCATCGACGCCCTCGACCCCCGTTCCAAGATCCCCGAGTACAAGGTCTGCGCCTGCCGCATCGAGCACGCCGAGCAGATCGACGAGGTGCCGGCGCCCCCGACCGCGCCCGGCCAGGTCGCGTACCCGGAAGCCCAGGTGTCCCGTACCGACCCCCTGCCGCCCACGGCCCCGCAGGGCCGTGGCACCGCCGAGAGGAGCTGAGGTCACACCATGATGGGCAGAACGATCTTCATCGATCCGGGCCGGTGCATCGGCTGCCAGGCGTGCGTGTCCGCCTGCCGGGAGTGCGACTCGCACCGGGGCAAGTCCATGATTCACCTCGACTACCCCGACGAGGGCCACTCCGTCGCGTCCCTGCCCACGGTCTGCATGCACTGCGAGGACCCGGTCGCCCCGTGCGCCGAGGTGTGTCCCGCCGACGCGATCCTGGTGACCGCCGACGGTGTCGTGCAGCAGGCCGACACGACCCGCTGCATCGGCTGCGCCAACTGCGTCAACGCCTGCCCCTTCGGCGTACCGAAGATCGACCTCCAGGCCAAGCTGCAGATGAAGTGCAACCTCTGCTACGACCGCACCGCCTACGGACTCGCCCCCATGTGCGCCACGGTCTGCCCCACCGGGGCCCTCTTCTACGGAACGCTCGAGGATCTCCAGGCCGAGCGCCCCGGCGTCCAGGTCGCGGACTCCTTCACGTTCGGCGACGTCGTTGTCAACACCGGCGTGGCGATGGTCGTCCCCGCCGACAAGGTCCAGTGGCCGGTGCCCGGAGGGCTGCCGATCGTCCAGGTCAACGGGAAGGACGTGACCCGATGAGCGTCACCGAGCAGCCCCCGGTCCCCGAGCCCGGAACCGACGACGACGCGGCGCAGGCGGCGCTCGAGGACCGTATCTCCGCCGACTCCCTCACCACGCGCCGCGACTACCTCCGTATCGTCGCCACCGTCTCCGGCGGCCTGGCCGTCGGAGGCATCGCCGTCGCCGGGGGAGTGCTGCACCGGCACGGCGACACCGACAGCGCGCCGGAACCCAAGCGGGTCACCGGCCGCCTCGCGCCCGGCGAGTCCATTGCCTTCCGCTTCCCCGGCGAGGACGACCGCGCGGTCGCCGTCCGCCTCACGGACGGCAGCCTCGTCGGCTACTCCGCCGTCTGTACGCACCTGGCGTGCGGCGTGCTGTGGCGCAAGGACCGCGGCAGCGAGGGCGAGTTGTACTGCCCCTGCCACGAAGGCATCTTCGACGCCCGCACCGGCGAGGTCACCGCGGGCCCGCCACCGCGCGGCCTGCCCAAGGTGCTGCTCGTCGAGCAGGGCGACGGCAGCGTCTGGGCGGTCGCCACGGCCCGCTCCGGCGAGAACGCCCAGGACGCGGTGTGCAGGGAGTTCGCCGACGCGCGGCCCGAGGTACGGGCCCAGCTCGGCTGCCCCGTCGCGAACGACGCCAACGGGGAAAGGAGCCAGCGGACATGAGCACCGAAGAGCCCCAAGCCGTCCCCCAGAGGCCCCAGTACACCCCCGGCAGCGCCCAGCCGCGCCTCAACCGCCCGGTCCAGGAGCGCTACCCGCAGATCCGCCCGACCAGCGGCTACGGCGACCCCCGGATCCAGCACACGGGTCCGGGTCCCGGCGCCGGCACCGACCAGGAGCCGGAACGCTCCTCGAAACTCACGGCCCGCCTCGTCCTGGCGATGACGGTGGTCATCGGCCAGCTCTGGGGCCTCAGCGTGGTGGTCAACGAGTGGATGATGGGCGCAACCGGTACGGCTTGGTGGGGCGCGGGATTCCTGTGCCTGTCCTTCCTGGTGGTCCTGGGGCTGTGGCTGCTCGACCCGACGGATCGCTGAACTCCTGGCCGGACGGCGTCACTTACGTCCCACAGATCCGGCCTGAACTCCAGCGGACCGGCGCCATTCAAGACCCCAAGTAGCGCAGTACGGCCAGCACGCGCCGGTTCGCGTCCTCCGACGCGGGCAGGCCCAGCTTGCCGAAGATGGCCGCGACGTGCTTCTCGACCGTGCCCGCCGACACCACCAGCGCCTGCGCGATCGCGGCGTTCGTCCTGCCCTCGGCCATCAGCGCCAGAACCTCCCGCTCGCGTGCCGTCAGCGACTCCAGGTCGCCGCCACGGCGGCTCGCTCCGGCCAACTGCGTGACTACTTCGGCGTCGAGAGCGGTGCCGCCGGCGGCGACGCGGGACAGGGCGTCGGTGAACTCGGCGACGTTCGCGACGCGGTCCTTGAGCAGGTAGCCGACCCCGGCCGAGCCCGCCGCGAGCAGCCTGGTCGCGTACTTGGTCTCGATGTACTGGGAGAACAGCAGCACGCCCGTGCCCGGGTGCTCGCGGCGGATGTCGATCGCGGCTCGCAGGCCCTCGTCGGTGTGTGTCGGCGGCATCCGGATGTCGACGACGGTGACGTCGGGCCGGTGCTCGGCGACGGCGGCGACAAGGGCGTCGGCGTCGGGCACGGCCGCGCACACGTCGTGGCCACGCTCGGTGAGCATCTGGGCAAGCAACTCCCGCAACACGGCGGCATCTTCGGCGATCACGATGCGCATGGGGGCATGCTCTCACGGGTTCGAGCGGGGGAGGGCGGGGGCAGCTGCGCTGCGTGCGGGCCGTCCGCCGTGTCCCTCAGCGCATAGCTTGCGGCGTCGGTCATGCGTGGAGCGGCAGTTCCACCGTCACCGCGGTCGGCCCACCGCTCGGGCTCGACAGGTCAAGGCGTCCGTCCACCGTCCGCACCCGCTGCTGAAGGCCCGTCAGCCCGCTTCCAGCGCCGAGCGCCGCCCCGCCGCGGCCGTCGTCAGTGACCCGCAGCCGCAGGACGTCGTCCACCTGCGCGACCCACAACACCGCCCGACGCGCGCCGCTGTGCTTGATGACGTTGGTGAGGAGCTCCGCCGCGCAGAAGTACGCGATCGCCTCGATCGCGGGCGTCGGCCGCTGCGGCACGTCCACCGAGAGCTCCACCGGCACGGTGCTCCGCGCGGCCAGCGTCGACAGCGCGTCGGCCAGGCCGTCGTCCAGGGCCGGGGGATGGATGCCGCGTGCCAGGTCACGCAACTCGGCGAGGGCCTCGGTGGCGTTGCGGTGCGCGGTGTCCACGAGTTGCCGTACACGCGCCGGGTCAGCGATCGGTTCGCCCTCCGGGCCGAGCCGCTCCTTCGCCATGTCGAGGCTCATGGCCAGCGCGACGAGCCGAACCTGCGCCCCGTCGTGCAGATCGCGCTCCAGGCGGCGCAGCAGGGCAGCCGAGTCGTCGACGGCGAGAGCGCGGCTCTCCTCCAAACTCCTTACGCGTTCGGCGAGTTGGCCCGGGCCGAGCAGTGCCCGGATGAGCCAGCGGTCCACGGCGACGACGCCACGTGTGAACCAGGGCGCCGCCAGCAGCGTCACCGCGCCGATCGCCGCCGCCACGAAGGTCCCGGCGAAACTCGTGCTGTGCGGGGCGCCACCGCCGACGGGGATCGGCGTGATCGTCGGCATTCCCGCCTCGCCCGCCGCGGGGCGCTGGTGGAACGCGGCCCAGCGCAGTGGTGCGGAGAGATTGAGGAGGGCGGTCAGCCACCAGCCGACGGCGTACAGGCCGAAGGCGGCGACGGGCAGCTTCACCAGGACGTATGCCACCGCACGCCACCCCGCCGCATCGCGCAGGCGAGCGTCCAGCCGCGCGAACGCCTTGCCCGTCGGCCGCAGCCGCGGCGGCGCGTCCACCCGCTCGTCCAGCAACACCTGGGCGAGCCGGCGATGCACGGCGGCGCAGCCGCGCGCGAGGCCGACCGCCCCGACGACCAGCGCAAGGCCGAGGACAGCGCCGACGAGGGAGGCGGTGAGACCGGTGCCGAGTGCGAGCAGGACGAGGAGGAGAACAGCCCCGACGACGGCCAGGGGGAAGCCGACCAGGCAGTACGTGGCCTCGGCCCAGGCACGAGCCGTGAACGGGGCACGCAGGACGGCGCCCGGGGAGACCTGACGTGAGGGCTCGGCCCGCGCGCCTTCCGGTGGCCGGTCCCCGGCTGACTCGTGCATGGCTCAAGTCTCCTTGTAGGTACGCATCTGCTGTAGGGGTCTGTGTTCTGCCGTGCGGCGATCAGGCGTCCCGGCGCGTCAGCAGCCAGCCGCCCGCGCCGAGCGCCGCCACCACGTACAGGCACAGCATCCCGAAGCCGACCCACGGTGAGAGCACGTCGGCCACCGGCTTGGAGACGGCGAGCGAGTTCCCGGCGATCATGGTCGGGAAGTACTTTGCCACCGTGACCCCGGTGAGCCCGGACAGTGCCGCGGGCAGCACGTACAGCAGCCCGACCAGTGCCCCGATGGCCGCGGCCGTGTGCCGGACGACGGCGCCCAGCGCGATGCCGAGCAGCCCGACCATGGCGAGATACGTGCCCGAAAGGACCACCGCGCGGAGCACACCCGGGTCGCCGATGGCGGGCACCGGCACTCCTTCTCCGAGCGCGAGCCGCCCGGCGAAGAACGTCGCGAACGCGACCACTTCACCGACGGCCGACGTCACCGCGCCGAAGACGCCCGCCTTGGCGGCGAGCAGCAGCGGCCGGTTGGGGATCGCGGCGAGCGTGGAGCGAATCGCGCCGGAGGAGTACTCGCCGGTGACCACGAGCACGCCGAGTACGCCGACGATGAGCTGGCCGAGGGCGATCCCGGCGAGCACGTTGTTCACCGGGTCGAACGTGTCGGCCTTGTCCGGGCTGGGGGCATGGGTGTTGGCCATGGTCACGACGCCGATGACGAGCATCCCGACGACGGTGGCCACGAGCGCCCACAGGGTGGAGCGCAGGCTGCGCAGTTTGATCCACTCCATCCACGCGGCGTGGGCGAACCCGTAGCGCCCCGCGGGCAGTGCCGGTGTCGTCTGCAGGGCGGTCACGACCGCCTCCTCGGCTGTGCGGGGGCGGTGCCCCGGTACTCGGCGCCGTCCCCGGTGAGGGCGAAGAACGCCTCCTCGAGCGAACGCCCGTCGGCCGTCAGCTCGGCGACGCTGGTGTCGGCGAGCAGCCGGCCCTGGCCGATCACGATCAAGTGGTCGGCGGTGAGGGCCATTTCGCTGATCAGGTGACTGGACAGCAGCACGGTGCGGCCCTCGGCGGCGAGGGACTTCATCAGGTTGCGGATCCAGCGCACGCCCTGCGGGTCGAGCCCGTTGACGGGCTCGTCGAAGAGCAGGACCCCCGGATCACCGAGCAGGGCGGCGGCGATGCCGAGCCGCTGCGACATGCCCAGCGAGAAGCCGCCCGCGCGCTTGTCCGCCACGTCGGCGAGACCGACGGTGTCCAGGACGACGCGGACCCGGGCGCGGGGAATGCCGTTGGCGGCGGCCAGGGCGGCCAGGTGGTTCGCCGCGCTGCGGCCCGGGTGGTACGTACGGGCGTCAAGCAGCGCGCCGACCTCGCGCAACGGCCAGCGCAGTTCGTTGTACGGCGTGCAGTGGATACGGGCGGTGCCCGCGTCCGGGCGGTCCAGGCCTGTGATCATGCGCATGGTGGTGGACTTCCCGGACCCGTTCGGGCCGAGGAAACCGGTCACCGCGCCTGGGCGGACCTCGAATCCGAGGCCGTCGACGGCGACGGTGGGGCCGTAACGTTTGGTGAGACCGCGGACCTCGATCATGGCTGCTCCCAGGTGGCTGCGTTCATGCCCCCGACGCTAGGCGCGCCCCCGCTGCCCCGGAACGAGGCTGACCTCCGTCTTGAGCTGGGGGTTTCCCCCAGGGAAGCGGTGCCCCACGCGGTAGGGGCGTCAGCCTTCCCCGTCCGCGCGGCTCAGAAGGATCAGCGTGCGCTCGAGGAGCTTGTCCACGTTCTGAATGCCCAGCCGAAGGTTCCGCTGGTGGACGAAGACGGTGAGGTCGAGGGCGACCTGGGCGAAGCAGTAGGCCAGAACACCGGGTCCGGCCACTTGCTCGCCGGCGTCGCAGAGCATCTCAAGGGCCTCGGGGGTGAAGTCGTGGGCGCTCAGAAGCGTCGCGTAGTCGAAGACTCTGGTCCCGCTGCCCAGTGCCTCGATGTCGATGACGCCACTGACGCGGTCCGCGTCGAACAGGAGGTTGCCGGGCCGGAAGTCGCCGTGGACAAGGTCCTCGGTGGGCAAGGTGACGGGTCCGTGAGCGGCGAGAAGCCGCTCGCAGGCGTTGACGAGGTCCCGTCCGGTCGCACCGGTCTGCGCCGTCTGCCGCCAGAGGTCCTCACTCGTCATGCGGGTGGTCACGAACTCCGACCAGCATCGCTGCGGGTCGGGGTCGAGACCGGCGTGCAGCTCCAGGACGCCGATGAGCAACCGGGCCTCGCTCGCGGTCACTTGCTGTCTTGTCCGACCAGGTGCGAGTTCCTGGATCTGGTATCCGAAGCCGTCTGTGCTGGTGCCTACGGCGAGCCAGGCGGGGGTCGGATATCCGGCAGCGCGGATCTTGGCGACGCCCGCGGCAGCCCGTTCGATCTGAGGGGCCCAGGAGAGGTCCGGGCTCCACTTCAATACGGCTTGCCGGCCGGTGCCGTCGGTGAGGAGCCAGGCTCCTGACTGGACTCCGTCGTCGAACCGGTGAAGCAGTTGGAACTGTTTGTCATGCGCGTGGTTTGCCTCGCGCAGGACCGCCCGGGCCGTGCGTGTGTCAGCTTCGTCAGACGTGGTGTTCCGGGGCACGGAGCCCTCCTGGGCAAGCCGAATGTCGAACGTGCGCAGGGGACACTACGAGGCGCGGTACCCGAAGCGCACCTTGTTTACCGGCTGTGGATGCCGTCGGCCGCCCTCAGCGCGGTGACCGCGGAAGTGGCGTCTTCGGCGTAGAAGCGGAAGGTGTGCGCTTCGGCGGGCTTGCCCAGGGCGCGTACGTACCGAACCGGTTCGGTGAGTTCGACGGTGATGGTCGTCTGGCCGCCGACGGCCAGGTCGGCGACGCCGTTCTCGTCCACGGCGGCCAGCCTGCTCGTAGGGAACTTACGGTCCTGGCGGACGGAGGCTATGCGGTCGGCCGGGATGCGGATGCCCAACAGCGCGCCGTAGCGCAGGTGCAGGGAGCCGTCGGATCCGATCACGTGCGGGCGCACGGCGCACGAGGCGTGCAGGGCGATGACGAAGTAGCAGCCCCAGACGTCGAGTACGAGCGTGACGGCATGCACCAGCGGCCAGGGGATGAGGAATGCGAGGGCGACGGTCTCGACGACACTGACGAAGAAGAAGCCGTACATGAAGGACGTCTGCCCCGAGGCGTAGGGGACGGGCACGTCGCCGTCGCCCACGCCGTGCGGGCCGCGGCGGGCGACCCAGCGCACGAAGCTGGTGGAGAGGGAGATCTCGTGCGCGGTCAGCTTGCGCACGGGCGCCGGTACGGTGTCGGCGACCGCGGCGAGGAAGGCACCGCGGTGATCGAGACCGGTGCGGTGGTGCCGGCGGTGGTCGAGGCCGAGGAGGACGGCCGACGCTGTCATGAGTGCGAGCGCAGCAAGCTCCACTGCCGATCGGGCGGCTGGAGGCGGCCGCACCCCGCTTGCCAGGCACAGGACGAGCGCGAGCTCGCCGGGTACGAGTGCGGCGAAGGACCAGCGCACGGCTCTTCTCATTGCCTTCACCGGGCACGCTCCTGAAGCAGTGCGATGGCGCGACGCACCGCCGCGGCCTGGGCGGGGGCGAAGTCCGAGAAGAGGGCGTCCGCGAAACCGCCGTCCTCACCCACATCGCCGTCGGCAGGGATGTTCATCGCCCGAGCAGCCGCCTCCGGGATGCTGTCGACGATGGCGCGGGCCGCCGCCTCCACGCGCACGTCGTCCTCGGTGGCCTCGGCCAGCTCGTCCAGCTGGGCGTAGACGTCGTAGGCGCGTCGCATGGCGTCCGAGTCGGCGTTGAGGGTGTGCATCAGCGCATCGAGCCAGCCGCGGTCGCCGCCCGGCGAACCGGTCTCCAGCAGGGCGAGCAGTTCCCGTTCCTTGGCGGCCATCGCGGGCTCGGGGCCGGGCAGCCGTGCCGAGGCGCGGGCCATGTCGGCGAAGAGCGCGGCCAGTTCGGGCGATACGGGGGCCTCGGCGGGTAGCTCCCCGGTGTGCTCGGCCTGTCCGAGCAGCAGCCGCAGACGGGCGCGGCGTTGGCGGATGGCCTCCTCCTGGCGGGCCAGGTCGGCGTCCAGCTCGGTCAGGATCTCGACGAGATCCTTGCCCACATCGTCCGCCAGCACGTCCTTGACCTCGTCGAGGCTCAGGCCCAGCTCGGTCAGCCGACGGATACGCGCCAGCTCCACGGCGTCGCGCAGGGAGTACTCGCGGTACCCGTTGGGCTGCCGGGGAGGCTCGGGCAGGAGCCCGATGCGGTGGTAGTGCCGCACGGCACGGGTGGTGATGCCGGCCATGCCGGCGAGCTCTCCGATTCGCATGGCACCAGTAGAAACGTTGACGTTGCGACAAGGTCAAGGGGCTCGGTGCACGGGTGATGGTGTCATCCGTATGGGCGGCTGAGTCCTTGGGGGTGTGGGCCACTCGGCGACTGGGCCGAACTGAAGGCCCTCGTCGGGATGTTGGTCCCGGAGGCGGATCCCCAAGTCCACGGGCCAGAAGCATGCGGGCGGCACCCCTGGCCGCCCCTGCCGCCGCTGTCCCCGAATACGAGGTGACTCGCTCGTAGGACGCGTTCGAGGCCGAGTGGCGCGGTGGCCGGGGGAATTTTTCGGCCCACCGGACGCAGGACCCACGACGGAGGCATGCTCACTACATGACGAACCGTTGGGTCGGAGTGACCGTGGACTGCATCGACGTCGAGCGGGTGTCAGCGTTCTGGAGCGTGCTGCTGGACCGCCCACGGGGACCGTCCGAGCCCGGCTGGGTCTATCTCGGCCATCGCGACGACCCGCAGCCGCGCCTGGTCTTCCAGCCCGTGGCCGAGCCGAGGGCCGGAAAGGTGCGCCTGCACCTGGACGTCTCGGTAGACGACATCGATCAGGGCATCGCCCAAGTCATGGGCCTTGGCGGCCGGTTCACCGGCGAGCGGCACGACTACGACGAGGGCGTGGTCGTCGTGATGGCCGACCCCGAGGGGCACGAGTTCTGCCTGTCCCAGTTCTACTAGCCTTCCGTATCGAGCTGGTGGTCGGCCCACACGTAGGTTTCGGGCAGCAGGTCGGCGACGGGGACGGTCCGGAGGCGGTCGCCCGCACCGACGATGACCTTGAGGTCCGGGAAGTAGTCGAGGAGGACCTGGCGGCACCGGCCGCACGGGGGGACGACTCCGCGGTCGCCGTCGCCCACGGCGACGATCGTGACCAGCTCGTAGGCGCCCTGGCCGGCTGCCGTGCCGATGACGACCAGCTCGGCACAGGGCCCTCCGGTGAAGTGGTAGGCGTTCACCGCGGTGACGATCCGGCCGTCCCGGTCGCGGGCCGCGGCCGCCATGGTGTGGTTGTCGCCCCGGCAGCGGGTGCGCGCGACATGGGCCGCGGCCTCGACGAGTTCGTGGTCGACGTGATCGGTCTGCGTGGTCATCTGCCCTGCCTTCGTGAGGTGTTGGCCCATAGCGCCGTCAGCGAGTCGGTCGGGAGTCAGCCGGGACCGCCGGTTGCGAGGTTCGTCGTCATGCGGTGCGCCGCGGCGGAACGGCCTTGCTCGCGGTAGAGGGCCAGTGCCGCGGTCCAGGCCTCGCGGGCACGAGCATCTTCGCCGCGCTCGGCGTGGATGTCTCCGAGTTTGGACCAGGTGTCGGCTTCTCGATTGGCGTTGCCGATGGACTGGAAGTGCGTGAGGGACTCACCGTAGGAGTGGAGGGCGCGTTCGGTCCTTCCGGTGTGCCGAGCGATGTGGCCCAGGGTGTCCCAGGTGGCGGCCTGGCCCTCACCGTCACCGTGGTGTTGCAGCAGGGGCAGGGCTTGAAGGCAGTGATCCTCGCCTTCGGCGTACAGGGCGAGGCGGTATCCGTCCAGCCAGTCGAACTTGAGCCCGGCGAACGGCCGGCCCCGCCACAGCGCCAGAGCCTGCTCGT
This sequence comes from Streptomyces sp. CB01635, assembly GCF_002803065.1. Taxonomy (GTDB): domain Bacteria; phylum Actinomycetota; class Actinomycetes; order Streptomycetales; family Streptomycetaceae; genus Streptomyces. The sequence goes on along the minus strand of NZ_NNBL01000005.1, from coordinate 64,506 downwards.
ACCGCCCCTTCGCCTCCTCGGGCGTCCCGGTTCGCGCCTGGTCGACCTCGGACCTGAACCGGACAAGGTCCACGTTTGTGTCGCCGTCCGCAGCAGATATCCGGCCGGGCTGCGGACGATGTCCCATGCCTCCTGCTCGGTGGGCGTCACCCGCAGTGCGCGTAGCCGGGAGATGTAGCTGTACAGCGCGGCGGAGGCCTGACGCGGGGGCCTGGCCCCCCAGACCCGCTCGATGAGCGTGTCCATGGGCAGGGGCCGGTTGACATCGACGAGCAAGAGAGCGAGGACACACCTTTGCCGAGGGGAGCCGGGGACGATCTCACATTTGCCGGAGCGGATGACCACGTCGCCCAAGAGCTCGAAGCCAATGCTCATAAGGTCCCCTTGTGCCATGCCCCCTTGCCGACCGGTGTCGGACCGCCGACTCGGGATGCGGTGCTGCTCCCCTTGCGATTGCAAGAAAATATCAAGGTCGCTACATGACCCGTAGGAGAGCCTGGAGGCAGAGGGGCGTACGGCAGGGGAAGAGCGGGCGCGCGAAGCGTGCCGTGCTGTGCCGTACGTCATGGGGCTTGGCGGTCCGACCGGGGCGGGGGCGCCGCCGGAGTCGTGTCCGGCTCCCCGCCCACGGGGGTGGCGGGGAGCCGGGATGTGGTGCCGCCGCGCTCGTGACCGCGGCGGTTGTCGTCGTGGCGATGAGCGGGCGACCACTGGGTCGTCAACAGCCAGTACGGCGGCGCCGGTGTGAGTCTGTGCAAGAGGTACACCGGCGCCACTTGTCGCCGGTTCCTCGACGCCCAGTACGTCGACTTCGTGCCGTCAGTCGGACACGATGCGGAGGATTGCCGTGCCGTTCTCATTGGTGACCGCCTGGATCAGCACCGCATCGGGCTGAGGGCTCGGCCGGGCGGCGTCACCCTGACCACCGCAGGAGTTGCCGCTGCCGTTGCTGCGGAGGACCGTGATGCAACTTTGGCCCGGACCGCTCGCTCCGCCCTGGGACTGGCTGTTGCCCGACTTGATCGTGTACTCCACCTTGTTCGGGCCGACCTCGGTGACGGACAGGGTTGCCGGACCGGTCGGGCCCTTGAAGCGGAAGGTCACCGGCCCGGTCACCGCGATCTCGCAGTTGCCGTCCGCACAGGCGCCGACATCACGCCCGTCCGCCGCCGACACGGACGGCTGCGCGGACGAGGGCCGCGGGGATGGGGCTTTCGAGGACGGAGCTTTCGAGGACGGAGCTTTCGAGGAAGGGGCTTTCGAGGTCTGACGACTGGGTGAAGACTCCTGTTCGGCTTTGTCGGTGCTGCCGCAGCCACCCATCGTCAACGTGACCAGCGCGGCGAGCACGATGCCCGCTGCCCGCCGACGCTGCGAATGCCCTGGCAGCAGCCTCCGTGCCGATTCAGTCGCGGCCATGATGTCCCCTGTTATCCGTACTGCACGGTTCGGTGTTCGGCGGCCAGTCTCCCCCGTTGCCACCGTCGCCACGCCGCACAGGGCCGCAGCGGCCACCGTCTTCACCCGAACGTCAGCCGGAACACCGCCCCGCCCCCCTGCGCCTGCTCCGCCGTGAGTTCCGCGCCGTGGGCCCGGGCGATCTGGCGGGCCATGGCCAGGCCGAGGCCTGAGCCGGGCAGGGCGCGGGCCGTTTCCGCGCGGTAGAAGCGGTCGAAGACGTACGGCAGGTCCGCGGCCGTGATGCCGGGACCGTGGTCGCGGACCGTCAGTTCGAGACGCTCACCCGACCCCGACCCCGACCGCCGGGACGAGCTGAGTTCCACCTCCACCGGCAGCCCCTCCGGGCTGAACTTCGCCGCGTTGTCCAGCAAGTTCGTCAGCAGCCGGGTCAGCCGGGCAGGAACCCCCGGCCGTACGGTCTCGGCAGCATCCGGGGCGATGTGCAGGGTGAAGGGGGTGGCGGGCCAGTGTGCGCGGGCCGCACCCACCGCGTGTTCGGCAAGCGCCGCGATCCGTACGTCTTCGAGCAGCGGCGTGGGTTCCTCGTCCCTGGCCAGTTCGATCAAGTCGTTCACCAGGCCCGTCACTTCGCGCAGCTGCCGTGCCAGCGCCCCCGCCGCCCGGTCGCGCTGGGCATCGGTCAACCGGTCGGCGCGGGCCAGGAGTTCCGCGTTCGTGCGCAGCGCGGTGAGCGGTGTGCGCAGCTCGTGCGACGCGTCCGCGACGAGGCGGCGTTGTGCCGTCACAGACTGCTCCAGCTCGCCCAGCATCGTGTTGAAGCTCGCGGCGAGCCGGGTCACCTCGTCCTCACGCCCCGGCGGGCCCGGCGGCAGTTCGATGCGGTGGCGCGGGTCGCGGGTCGACGCGATGCGTTCCGCGGTCGCGGTCAGCCGGGCCACCGGCGCGAGACCGGTCCTGGACACCCAGTAGCCGAGCCCGGCCGCCAGCAGAACGCCCGCAGCGCCGATCACGGTCAGCAGCCCGGCGGCCTGACGCACCCCCTTCTCGACGCTGTCCGAACGGAGCGCGACCTGAAGGGCCTTGTCATCTCCGAGGCGGGTCGTCAGCATCCGCATGGGATTGCCGGAGAGCGTGATGTTGCTGAAGTAGGGGGCGCGATCGCCGGTGGCCACTTCGCGCACCGGCGCCGAGACGGGCAGGAGATAGGTATGGGGAGGGTCCTCGGCCGGGAGGGCCGGCACGATCTGCGCGCACGCCGGCGCCGACAGGTATCGGCACTCGCCTGCCACGACCTGCGGTCCGGCGTCGCGGTTCTCCTGGATCACCCGTGTCGCCGACTGCGTCAGATTCAGGTCGAGCTGGTGGAACATCTCGTACCGGATCACGAAGAACGCCGCCGTGCACACGCCGACGGCGACCAGCGCCACCGCCGCCGAGGCGGCCACGGCGAGTCGGGTGCGCAGCGGCCGCTGCCGTCGCCAGCGGCGCCCGAGCCTGCGGACTCCGCTCATGCCACGTCCAGCCGGTAGCCGATGCCGTGGACCGTGTGCACGAGGCGCGTCTCGCCGCCCGCCTCCAGCTTCCGACGGAGATAACCAACGTATACCGCAAGGGAGTTGGAGTCAGGACCGAAGTCGCGGCCCCATACGAGCTCCAGGATCAGCTCGCGCGGCAGGACCTGTCCCGGGTGCCGCATCAGCAGTTCGAGAAGCGCGGACTCGGTGCGGCTGAACTCCAGCGGGCGCCCGCCTCGCCGCCCCGTACGGGTATCAGGGTCGAGGACCAGATCCGCGTACGCCAGCCCGCCCTCGGTAGGGGTCGGCGCGGCCCGCCGCAGCAGCGCCCGTACACGCGCCACCAGTTCGTCGAGCGCGAACGGTTTCACCAGATAGTCGTCGGCGCCCGCGTCCAGGCCGTCGACGCGCTCGCTCACCGAGTCGAGCGCCGTGAGGACGAGTACGGGCGTACGGTCGCCCATCGCCCGCAGCTGACGGCACACCCCGAGCCCGTCAAGCACCGGCATCATCACGTCGAGGACGAGCGCGTCGGGCTGCCAGGACGACACTGCCGAGAGCGCTTCGAGGCCGTCGCGCGCGCCGCGCACCTCGTATCCCTCGACGGTCAGTCCGTCCTCGACGGCCGCCCGCACTTCCGGCTCGTCATCGACTACGAGGATCTTGGTCATGCCGTAAAGAGTGCCAAACGGGACTCTTAGAACCCTCTTAAACCGCTCCACGAGTGTGGCCGCCATGCGCACACCACTCTCCGTCGTGATCGGTGCGGGCGGCACCGGCGGCCACATCTACCCAGGGCTCGCGCTCGCCGAAGCGCTGCGCCGGGCCGCCCCGGACGCGGTGATCTCCTTCGTCGGCACCGAGCGTGGCCTGGAGACCAGGCTGATCCCGGGCGCCGGATTCCGCCTGCACACCGTCGACATGATCCCCTTCGACCCGGCCCTCGGCGCCAAGCGCTACCTGCTGCCCGCGGCGCTGATCAGGTCCGGTGCCCAATGCCGCAGCATTCTGCGGGCTCAAGGTGCTCAGGTCGCCGTCGGCATGGGCGGCTATCCGAGCGCCCCCGTCATCGTTGGCGCACGCATGGCCGGGCTGCCGAGCGTGATCCACGAGTCCAACGCGGTGCCGGGCCGCGCCAACCAGTTCGCCGCGCGGCTCACCCCGCACATCACGGTCGCCTTCGACCGCAGCCGCGCGCACCTGTCCGGCGGCAAGGACGCCGACACCGTCGGCATGCCGATCGCCCCACAGCTCGCCGCCCTCGACCGGACCGCCCTGCGAGCCGAGGCGCGGCGCGCCTTCGGCATATCCGACGGCGCGCGCGTCGTGCTCTTCAACGGGGGCAGTCTCGGCGCGGCTCGGCTCACCGAGGCGGCCGTCGGGCTCGCCGCGCGCTGGCGGCATCGCCCCGACGTCCATCTGCTGATCAAGACCGGGCCCGCCGCGCTCGACGAGACGCGGCGGCGGCTCGGGGACTCCCCGCTCGCTCAGGCCGTGCCGTACCTCGACCGGATGGACCTGGCGTACGCCGTCGCCGACCTCGTCGTCTGCCGGGCCGGCTCGGCGACGGTCGCCGAACTCGCCACCACCGGCGTGCCCGCCGTCCTCGTGCCGTATCCGCACGCCCCCGGCGATCACCAGACGCACAACGCCCGCGTGCTGTCCGACGCGGGCGCCGCCCACCTCGTACCCGACGGCGAAACGACCGCCGAGCGGCTCGCCACCCTCGTCGAGCCGCTGCTCGCCGACCCGTCCCGGCTCGCGGCGATGAGCCGCGCCGCGAACCCCGGAGACCACGCCCGCGCGGCGGACCTGCTCGCCGCGAAGGTGATCAGTCTCGCCAGGACCCCCAACTCACCTGTCCACGAAATGGAGTTCACCTCATGACCGATCACAGCAACTGGACCGACCGCACCGTCCTCGTCACGGGCGCCGAGGGCTTCATCGGCTCGACACTCGTCGACATGCTCGTGGAGCGAGGGGCGAAGGTGCGCGCGATGGTGCACTACAAGCCGTACGCGGAGAAGGGCTATCTGGCGCGCTACCTGAGCGACTCGCACAGCCCCGTCGAGATGATCGCCGGCGACGTGCGTGACGCGGGTCGCGTGATGGACGCCGTGGCCGGCTGTGACACCGTGTTCCACCTGGCCGCGCTCATCGGCATCCCGTACAGCTACGACTCGCCCGGCGCCTACGTCCAGACGAACGTCGTCGGTACCGAGAACATCGCCGAGGCCTGCCGCCGCCACTCCGTACGCCGCCTGCTGCACACCTCCACCAGCGAGGTGTACGGGACCGCGCTGACCGCCCCCATCAGTGAGACGCACCCGCTCCAGCCGCAGTCCCCGTACTCCGCCTCGAAGATCGGCGCGGACATGATGGCGCTGTCGCACTGGCACGCGTTCGAACTGCCGGTGACGGTGGTGCGGCCGTTCAACACCTACGGTCCGCGGCAGTCCGCGCGCGCCGTGATACCGACGATCCTGTCCCAACTGCACGCGGGTGCAACGGAGATCAGGCTCGGATCGCTCACCCCGACCCGCGACTTCACCTACGTCACCGACACCGCGGCCGGCTTCCTGGCACTCGCGGACTGCGACCGGGCGCTCGGCGAGTCGGTCAACCTCGGCACCGGGCGGGAGATCTCCGTCGGGGACCTGGCGACCGCGCTGATCGCCGCGTCGGGCCGGGACGCGAAGGTGGTCGTGGACCCGGCACGCCTGCGGCCGTCCGGCAGCGAGGTGGAGCGGCTCCTGTCCGACAACGCGCGGGCAAGGGAGTGGGCGGGGTGGCAGCCTGAGGTGTCCCTGGAGGACGGGCTGAAGCGGACGTCGCAGTGGGTGGCCGAGAACATCGCGCTGTTCGCGACGGATCGGTACCAGGTCTGAGCCTGGGGTGTCGTGCGGTGCGGTGTGTCAGGTGGCTGGGGGAGGCCAGGTCGTCGGGTGACCCGGCGTGCGCGGTGCGCGAGGCCGTGGTCCCTTGCGCACGAGGCCGTGGAGTGAGGGATCTTCTTGCGTCATAGGCAAGAGCTTATGCGCTGAACGAAATGGCACGTACGGTCCATGTCATGACGCACCCCACGCACCAGACGCCTGCACCGCACGGTTCTCCCGCACACTCCCAGCTGCACGGACACGGGTCCCATGATGCCCGCCACGGCGCCCACAGCCACGGCACACATACGCATGAGCAGGACGGCCTGGCGGAGCTGCTCGACCTCGATGCCCACCTGTTCGCGCCCCAACTCGCCGCCGCGATGCGTTCCATCGCGGAGCTGGCCGGGGGCGACGTCGAGCGGATCGTGGACCTTGGTGCCGGAAGCGGCACCGGAACGTTCGCCCTGCTCAAGCAGTTCCCCTCCGCGCAGGTGACGGCCGTGGACAGCTCCTCTCACATGCTGGAGCAGCTGAACCGGACCGCTGCCGCCAAGAACCTGGACGCGCGCGTCCACCTGCTGGAAGCGGACGCCGGTACGGGTCTGCCGGGCGTCACTGACGCGGACCTCGTCTGGGCCTCGGCCTCCATGCACCACATGGACGACCCCGCCGCGACCCTCGACATCATCTTCAAGGCCCTGCGCCCGGGCGGGCTCCTGGCCGTCGCCGAACTGGACGGGATGCCACGATTCCTCGCCGAGGACGCGGTGCCGGAGCGCCCCGGGCTGGAAGGCCGCTTCCGCGAGGCACTCACGACACTGCACGCCGAAGAGGTGCCCCACATGGGCGCCGACTGGGGCGCGCTGCTGGCATCGGCCGGCTTCACCCTTGAGGATGAACGCACAGAGAATCTCGAATTGCGCCCGCCGGCGGGCGGCAGCGCCGGGCTCTACGCGCACGGCACGCTCAGCCGCATCCGCGGCGCCCTGGTCGGCCGCATCGACCCGGCCGACCTGGAAGCGCTCGACACGCTCGTGAACGGCGGCCCGGCGGACGTACGCCACCGTGACGACCTGGCGGTCCGCTCCACGCGCCAGCTCTGGATCGCACGCCGGCCCGCGGACAGCGGCTCGTAGCGACCGGCCGAGGAGCGACCGGCCGAGGGGCTGACGCGATGGTTGGTTGAGGGTGTCGATTCACGCGATGCCGCTTCGACGTCTCTACTGGAAGGCGCCATGTCCCATGGGAGCGGACCTGGCTGGGCAGGTGCGAGACATTCGGAGGAATTGCCATGCAGACACTCACCGTCGATGTGTTCGTCTCGGTTGACGGGTATGCCGGCAGCGCGACATCGCCCGCCTACTTCGGCTACTTCGGCCCCATGATCGAGGAGTGGATCCACGAGGAGATGGCAGGGCCGCAGCTGGTGCTCGTGGGGCGGCGCACCTACGAGGCCCTCGCGGGTCTCCCCCGGGAGTCGGGTGGCCCCGGTGCGGACCCGATGCCGGGTGTGGACAAGGTCGTCTTCTCGTCGACGCTGAAGACGGTCGCCTGGCAGAACACGCGCGTGTGCCAGGAGGACCTGATCGCCGAGGTCACCCGGCTCAAGAGCGAAGGTCATGTGCCGCTGCGGACCATGGGCAGTCTGTCCCTGGCCCGGCAGCTCCTCGACGCGGGCCTCGTGGACCGGCTCAGGCTGATGACCTTTCCGCTGCTCGTGGGGGAGTCGGGCCGCGAGCCGTTCTTCGCCGGTGTCGACTCGACAGAACTGGAGCTGGTCGCCCATCACGATCTGGACAACAGGGTGCTGATGATCGAGTACCGGCCCACAGGACGCGCGATTCCGCAGGCCTGAGAGCTGGGCACCCGGCGCCTGAGGAGGCTGTCAGAGGTTGTGCGCCGTTTCGTGGCGTGGTTGGTAGAGCCCCAGCTCGCCACCGCCCGGCAGCCGGATCCCGGTCTTGAGACCCCACCCGGCGTTCGTGACAGGGGCGCACTCGACCCCCTTCGCCGAGAGTTCGTCGACCGTCGCGTCGACGTCGTCGCACATCAGGTACAACTCGTGTGACGGTGCGGCGGCGGGGTGGACCGCTACCTCGGCCGGAGGAAGCTTGAAGATGAGCCAGCCGTCGCCGGCATCGATGTGCGGATACTTCAGAACGTCCCTGAAGAAGGCGCGATCCGCCTCCGCGTCGTGGCTGTAGATGATGACGTGAGCGCCGTTAATCATGCGTGCAGGGTACTGACCGCTGCGGGCGGAGCCCGGATATGACGCCGTGTCCGAGGCTGTGGCCTGGCGACGGTGACTACCAGGTGGTCAACAGGGTCCAGGTGCTGGACCCGCCGCTAGCCATCGGCTGGCTGACGGGGTATCGCAAGGACGACGGTCAACTGGAGTTCGGCGGCTGGATCTGGCGTTACGACCTGGCGCCGCTCGGTCCGTCCGCGACCGAGGTCACGCTCACCTACGACTGGTCGGCGGTGCCACAGTCCATCCGGGAGTACATCCAGTTCCCGCCGTTCGGCCCTGAGCACCTCGCCAACTCGCTGCACCACCTGGCCGAGCTTGTCACGGGCCGGCGCTGAGGCGGCGAGTCGGGACCTTCCCGCTGCGCGGGGAATCGGGAACTCCTGCTACGCGGCGCTTCGGGGCCGGCGACCGACTGGCCCGGTCAGCGAGGACATCGTCGTGCGCGGCGGCTGCCGCAGGTCGCGGTCCGGGCGCAGGACCGTGCGGAACGCGACCCAGGCGAGTGCTCCGAGGACGAACCCGTAGCAGGCGACGAGCCCGTGGCCGTTCTCCTGGGTGAACCACATCGCCAGGCCGAGTACGGGTACCGCGAGCGCGAGCAGGCGGTTCCTGCGGACGGTGTCACTGGGTGAGCTCTCGTCGGCTGAGGCCTCGGCGCCGTCGGAGGCCACGCCTCGGGAATCCTTGTCGGGCGCCTGACCAGCCCTGCCGTGCAGAAGCAGCGCCGCGGCCAGGGTCGCCCCCAGAAAGTAGGTCGCGCCCGAACTGCCCGCGAAATTGCGCGGATCGGTGCTGTGGGAGGTCTGGCCCCACAGCGCGTCGATCCGCTCGGGCAGCAGGATGCCCGCGGCGAACAGGCAGAGCGTCAGTGGCGCTCCCCAGAACCACTCGGCGAAGCCCGCGACGGCGGCGAGGGTCGCGATGTTCCATGCCGCCCCGCCGAAGCCCCCGTTCTGCATGAAGACCGAGGTGACCACGCGCCACCAGCCGGACTTCGCCGGGTCCGCGTCGAGCGCCCCCATCGCCCCCGACCAGCAGAGCTGGAGGACGACCCCGGCGAGCGCTATCCCGGTCAGGCCCAATGCCGCCCAGGGAATCCGCCGCCCGCCCAGTGTGGTCTCACCGACCAGAGCCAGACCACCTTTGAACATGAGCACCATCGGTGCCGCCGTGGTCACGTTGAACAGCACGCTGCCCATTGTCACCACCTCCCCTTCGTCCCCCGCCGATTTGCTGATCGATCGTGACTGTAGCGCGGCGGCGGCCATTTTCAAACAGTGTTTGAAAAGCTGCTCGTGCTCGCTAGACTGCGGCCGTGAAGCTGACCGCAGACCGAATCATCGACGCGGGGATGACCGTATTCGCCGAGACCGGCTACCACGGCTTCTCCATCCGGCAGGTCGCGGAACGGCTCCATGTGCACGCCGGCAGCCTCTACTACCACGTGCCGAACAAGGCCGCGCTGCTCCAGCTGATGGCCGACCGCGTGGCCCGGCAGGCGTACGACACAGGCACCGCGGCCCTGGCCCAACTGCCGGGGCAGGCAAGCTGGCAGAGGCGGGTCACCGCGCAAGCCGTCGCCGTACGGCAGAGCATCCAGCAGCAACCCGGCGGGGCGATCATGCTCGCCGGCAGCCCCAAGACGCTCAGCCCCGGAGCGCTGTCCCTGATGGAGCGGCTGCTCGACACCCTCGCCGAGGCCGGCGTCCCTGGCGAGGACCGCGGAACCGCTGCCGACGCCGTGCTCAGCCATGTCACCGGCTACGTGCTCCAGGAGCAGAGCGAGCCGCCCGCGATGCCGGTCACCAGTGAGGACATCGCTGCCCTCACCCAGCGCTTTCCCCGGACGTTTGCCGCCGCGGCCGCCCACCACCCGGACGAGAAGTTCATCCGCAGCCTGGACCTCGTCTGCGCCGGTATCGCGACGCTCATCCCGTGAAACCTCGTCGTCGGTGACCGCTCCCGCAATGCCGGACGTGGAGACGCACGTCACATGGGGCCATGTCACAGCGCGCCGAGCCGTTTCGTCATAGGTGTGTAGGCATCGGCAACGACGGAGGAGTTCACGATGAACGCCCGCTTGAACATGTTCGGCAACCCGACGGCCATGAAGGTCTGGAAGCACATCATCGCGGCGAACCAGGTGCTCGCCGAGTCGTCGGTGCCGCACGCGACGCTGGAGCTGGTGAAGATCCGCGCCAGCCAGATCAACGGGTGCGGCGGCTGCCTCGACATGCACACCAAGGACGCCGCTGCCGCCGGTGAGACCTCTACGCGCCTCAACCTCGTCGCGGCGTGGAGGGAGGCCACGGTCTACACCGAGGCCGAGCGCGCGGCGCTGGAGCTGACGGAGCAGGGTACCCGTCTTGCCGACGCGGCCGGTGGTGTCTCGGACGAGGTCTGGGCGAATGCCGCCAAGTACTACGACGAGGATCAGCTCGCGGCCCTGGTCTCACAGATCGCACTCATCAACGCGTTCAACCGCGGGAACGTCATCATCCAGACGCCGGCCGGCGACTACCAGCCCGGCCAGTTCGGATAACTCGTACCGGACGGACGATGAGCTGTGCCTGGCCCGGCGGTGCCGTCCGGACGGCACCGCCGGGCCACGGCTGACCTGTCCGTTCAGATGGCCATGCTCGCAGGCCGAATGAGGACATCTGCGAGATGACGCAGGACAGGGTGGTAGAGAGTGTGCGCATGGAGTTCTTCTGCTACCACCGCGATCGTCTCGACTCTCTGGCGCTGCGCCATGAGTTGCTGGAGGACCACTGGTCCTACATGGACCAGTACGGCAAAGAGCTGATCGCTCGCGGCCCGACGTTCAGCAGCGACGGTGAGGAGCCGACGGGGAGTGTGCACATCGTCGACCTGCCGGACACCGCCGCGGCACGCGCGTTCGCGTTCGACGAACCCGGCTATCAGGCCGGCGTGTACCGGGACGTGATGCTGCGCCGTTGGCACAACAAGCTCGGGCGCACCATGTGGGAGTACCCCGGTGGCGCCGCCGAAGGGAACCGATACCTGGTGCTCGGCCTCGGCGCGGGGCACACTGCCGACCTCGACGTGCCCTCCGATCAGGACGACTTGATCGCGTACGGGCCTCTGCTGTCCGACGACGGCGCCACCTGGCTGGGCACGGCGGCGCTGGTCCGGGCGCCGGACCCGGACACGGCATGTGCCGTTCTGACCGTGGGTCTCTACGCCGAGATCGAGGTCCACGACTGGCAGTTCGGCGGCAGGCGGTGATGACGGCCGTCACCCCGCCATAAGGGCGGAAGATGAGCGAGCCGTGCAACGATTCCGGCCCGCCGTGCGTCAGTTATCCGAGAGTTCACTTCGATACTCGAGGGACGTAAATGCAACGCGAATGTGTCTTCGGGATCGCCGGGGCCGTGCTGGTGGCCACAGCCGGCATCACCGCCTGCCAGGGCGACGCCTCGGCCGCGCCGTCCGGCGCGGCGCGGGTCGTCAAGGACACCGATGACGAGGCGGTCATCGAACTGTCCGACGGACGCCGGGTCTCCCTGCGCTACCAGGCCGGTACGGGCCTGCTCGAACGGCACCGGAGCGCGGTCGGCAAGCCCTGGTCCACGTCGAAGACCGTCTACGCCACCAAGACCGGCCCCTGCCGGGGCATCGACCTGAAGGCATACCGTGCCACCGTCACCGTGCGCGCCAACTTCGGACAGTACTGCCGGGACGGCGAGCCTCCGACGGAGAGCGTCGCCGCCGTCGGCACCGGTGGACTGGGGAAGTGGGACACCCACATCGCCAAGGACTGGGACGGCTGGGACCGGGTCGACATCGCCCGGAACGGGAAGTCGGCGACGTTCTCCTCCAAGTCGTGGGCCAGCACGACGACGCTCGACTGGCGAGCGGGCAAGGGCTTCGGCGAGGCCACGACCACGTACAAGAAGCTCGGCGAACGGTTCCTCGGCATCTGGCGCTCCGAGGACGGCAGCCACCAAGTGACCTTCCGGCAGAGCAAGCTCAACGTGCCGGCGTCGGCCACCGTCGAGATGCTCAAGGGCCCCACGTGCAGGGTCCGCATGGACCTGATCAACATCTGGGAGGACCGGGTACAGCCGAGGGGAGCCAAGGTCCTGGAGGGCGAGAAAACCACGTACTGCCCACCCGAGGAGTTCAGTTCCGAGTACGTGGTGGCGACTGCAGACGGGCCGATGGAGCTCAGGAACCTCGGTGACGCCACGCCACTGGTGACGTACCGGAAGTCCTGACGACGGGGCCAACGGTGTCGTCCGTTTCCTGGCCCACTGCCGGGCTTGCGTACCGGTGACAGGGGAGGCGAGGATCGCCGGCATGATCAAAGGTGTGATGTTCGACTTTTCCGGGACCCTCTTCCGTATCGAGTCGGTTTCGGAATGGCTGGGAGCGGTTGTCGCCGAAGCCGGACTCGATATCGGTGAGGACGAACTCGCCGCGTGTACCGGCCGGTTGACCGAGGCGGGGGCTCTGCCCGGCGGAGCTCCACCTCGCGCGCTGCCGTCGCATCTCGATGGGCTGTGGCGGGCACGGGACCTCAGTGCCGAGCAACACCGTGCTGCGTACACCGCTCTTGCCCGCGAGGCGTCCCTCCCGTCGGCGGAGCTGGCCGAGGCGCTGTATGACCGGCATCGCACCTCGGCCGCATGGCGCCCCTATCCCGACACCGAGGCGACACTTCGTGCTCTGCGGGGGCGGGGCGTTTCGGTCGCCGTGGTGAGCAATATCGGCTGGGACCTGCGGCCCGTCTTCCGCGACCACGGTGTCGACAGCCTCGTCGACGCGTACGTCCTCTCCTTCGAGCACGGTGTGCAGAAGCCGGATCCGGGGCTTTTCCAAGCGGCCTGCGACAAGCTCGGACTGCCGCCCGGCGAGGTCCTCATGGTCGGCGACGATCGCGTCGCGGACGCCGGGGCCGCCGCGCTCGGATGCCCGGTCCATCTGGTCGACCACCTGCCCGTCGACCGACGCCCGAACGCACTGCGGGCGGTTCTTGACCTCGTCCAAATCGTCTAGCTCGTATCGCTCCAATGGCCCGTGCGGAGAGGGGAGTTGTGGTGTCCTCGTCGAAGAAGGTCGCGGCGGTTTCGGGACTGCGCCTCCCGATCTGTTGCACGTGCGGTGTGCAGTACGGGGCACAGCGCGCTGACTGCCCGGTCTGTCTGGACGAGCGGCAGTACGTGGGCTGGGAGGGCCAGCGGTGGACATCACTCGGTGAGTTGCGCGCCGGTGGCCGACGCGGGCGGCTCGTTGAGGAAGGGCCCGGTGTCATCGGAGTGGGCGCGGAGCCGTCGGTGGCTGTCGGCCAGCGTGCCCTGCTGATCCGATCGCCGCACGGGAACGTGTTGTGGGACTGCGTGGGCTACCTCGACGACGAACTCGCCGCCAAGATCGAGGATTTGGGCGGGGTCAACGCGATCGCCGTCAGCCATCCGCACTTCTACGGTGTGATGACCGAGTGGGGAAAGGTCTTCGACGCGCCGGTGTACGTCCATGCCGCGGACCGTGAGTGGGTGGGGCGGCCCGATCCGGTGATCGAGTACTGGACCGGCGACACCCACGAAATCGCGCCCGGCATGACGCTGGTCAATGCGGGCACACACTTCGCCGGAGGCACGGTGCTGCACTGGGCCGACGATCCGGAGGGCGACGGCGCGCTGTTCAGCGGTGACATCTTCATGGTCGTGATGGACCGGCGCTGGGTCAGCTTCATGTACAGCATCCCCAACTTCATTCCGGAGCGCCCGAGTACGATCCGCCGCGCGCTCGCGCTGGTCGAACCTTTCGCTTTCGAGCGTATCTACGGGGCGTTCTGGGGCCGTGTGGTCAGCAGCGACGGGGCGGCCGCGGTCCGGCGCTCCGCGGATCGGTATCTGCGTTTCGTGCGCGATGACGGATCGTAGCGGTGGGAGTGGCCCAGGATCACCGGATTCCTCCGAGGATGCCCCGGCCTTCAGGCCCGGGAGGAATCGGACTCCTGAGGAGCAGGGCAGGAGAAGCCGGTTCGCCGGCAGGGCGGATCGGCGTCCACCCGTCGTGGAGGCCAACGGCCGCCAGGAGCGGTCGACTCGGTCCGCCCAGCGCGTGATCCTGCGTCTGGACCCGGAGCGCCGCGGTGGCCGCAGGTGCTGCCCCGGCTGGACTCCCTGTGGCGGGCCTGAGAGACGCTGCGCTGCGACGGTGCCCTCGGCATGTCGAACTGGTGGGTCCATCACGTCGATCCGCATCTGAGCGCCCTGCTGGACCCGGTCACGGGGCCGTTCGCCCCGTGCGCACAAGGCCACCAGATGGACGAGCCGCTGCCGATCGACCCGGTGCCGGACGGGGTGTTCGATCACCTCACGCGGCCACCGGCGAAGGACCCGTTCACCTTCGACTGACCGAGCCCGTCAAGTGCCCCGCCGCGGACTCTCATCCGCCCGGCGACGGAGACGTCGGACGCCACGAAACGGACGAACTGCCGTCAGCATCAAGGGCGTGCGCGACTACGCTCGTATGTCGTGAACGCATACTTCACGACGGAACAGTGCCCGAGCTGCGGCTGCCACACCGACGGCCTCTCCAACAGATTCGCCTGCACTTCCTGCGACACGGTATGGACTTCGGGAGATCCGGACTCGGTCGTGAGCCCGCGCTCGAGAGTCATGTGACCGTCGGGCAGCGCCGGCCGGCCGCGTCGAACGGTCCGGGTCAACCCGGGCGGGCAGGGCGGTTCTCGTCGAGCTGGTCGGCCAGATGCCTTCGCGGCCGAACTAGGCAGTACCTTCGACGGGGTTGGTGAACGGGCCGATAGGTTGGGCTGATGTCTGAGCCGCGATCGATCCTTTTGCTGTCCGGAAGCCTGCGGACCGACTCCTCCAACGAGGCTGTGCTACGCACCGTGCAGGTCCTGGCCACCCCGCCGGTGCGCACGGTGATGTACGACGGGTTGGCGGCCCTTCCGCACTTCAACCCGGATGACGACGCGGATCCGTTGCCGACTCCCGTGGCCGGCTTGCGCGCGGCGATCGCGGAGGCGACCGCGATCTTGATCTGCACGCCGGAGTACGCGGGCACGCTGCCGGGTTCGTTCAAGAACCTGCTGGACTGGACAGTGGGTGGCACCGAGATCTGCGACAAGCCCGTGGCCTTCGTGAACGCGGCCGCCCCCGGCCGGGGCGAGGGCGCGGCGGCGACGCTGCGCACGGTGCTCGGCTACACCGGCGCCGACATCGTGGAATCGGCCTGCTCGAGGATCCCGGTGGAGCGCCGGATGATCGGCACGGACGGAGTGATCACGGACCCGGCGGCGCGCGGGCGACTCGGCGAGGTGCTTGGTCTGCTCGCAGGTTTCCATGCACCGACCGCGGAGCCCGACGAGACGTAGCCCCATCTTGTGGCCCCGCACACGGCGGGTCGGGCGTCTACTGCGGCTCCGTCGCGATCTGGATCAGGTTGCCGCAGGTGTCGTCGAAGACAGCGGTGGTGACGGGGCCCATCTCCAGCGGGTCCTGGGTGAAGGTGACGCCGAGGTTGCTCAGGCGCTCGTACTCCGCCTGCACGTCGTCGACCGCGAACTGGGCGAGCGGGATGCCGTCCGCGACGAGCGCGTCGCGGAAGGGCTTGACGGCCGGGTGGCCGGCGGGCTCCAGGAGGAGTTCGGTGCCGCCGAGCTCGTCCGGTGAGACGACGGTCAGCCACCGGTGCTTCTCGCCCACCGGGACGTCGTGCTTCTTCACGAAGCCGAGGATCTCGGTGTAGAAGCGCTCGGCCTTGGCCTGGTCGTCGACGAGGACGCTGGTCAGGTGGATCTTCATGGGGTGCTCTCCTCCGGTCCGGATGTGTGGGGCGCGGGCACGGGCCATCGCTCGGCGATGTGCCGCAGTGGCTCCGTGTTCAGCTCGTGGAACTTGTAGCGGCCTTCACGCCTGGTCTCGACGAGCCCGGCTGCCTCCAGCACGGCAAGGTGCTGGGAGACCCCCTGGCGCGAGATACCGAGCTGGTGCTTCATGCTCAGCCGCCCGCAGATCTCGAACAGTGTCTGTCCGGACTTCTCCGTGAGCTCGTCGAGGATGGTGCGGCGGGTGGGGTCGGCCAAGGCTTTGAAGAGATCGTCGGCCATGGCCGAATGGTAGGCAACTCCTCGCTTGCCTATCAAGTCGAAGCGCCCGAGGCGGCGAGTTCCGCCGTGTTCCGCGTTGTTGCATCAGCGCTGTTATATTAGCGCTGTGACATTTTCCGACCCCACTGCGCTGCCCGACCCCTGGCACTCGCTGCACGAGCTGCTGGCCGCTATGGATGCCGAGATCGAGCAGGTCTACGTCGAGCGCGGCATCAAGGGGGTGCGGCCGCGGTTCGCGTACCCGCTGATCCGGCTCGCCCACACCGGACCGCTCACCATCCGCGAGCTCGCGGAGTCCCTGAACCGCTCGCACTCCGCGATCAGCCAGACGATCGCCGCCATGCGCAAGGAGGATCTGGTCACCTCCGAACCGGGGCCCGACGCCCGCACCCGGCGGATCAACCTGACCGAGCGCGGACGGTCGCTGGTGCCGTTCCTGGAGGCCGAGTGGCGGGCCACGCACGCGACGGTCGCCGAACTGGACGGTGAGACCCCGCACGCGATGACCGCTGTCGTCGAGGAGGTGCGGCGGGCGCTGGAGCAACGGTCGATGCGCGAGCGCATCCGCCACCACCTGGCCGAGCCGCCGCAGTGAAAGCGCGGGCGCGGTTCCTCGACACCCGCCCGCTGCGTGGCAGCCGACCGTTCCGGCACCTGTGCATCGGCACCTCAGCCTCCCAACTCGGCGGCCAGATAACGACCGTGGCGGTGCTCGCCCAGGTCTGGGAGCTGACCGGCAGCACAGTGGGCACCGGCGCCATCGGGCTCGCCACCGGCCTGCCGATGGTGCTGTTCGGGCTGATCGGCGGCACGCTGGCCGACAGTGTCGACCGCCGGGCGCTGGTGCGGGCCACTACGGCAGGCCAACTGCTGGTCGCCGCAGGGCTGTCGGCTCAGGCCCTGGCGGGCAACCGGAACGTGTTCCTGCTGCTCGCCCTGGTCGCCGCCGGGACCGCCTGCGGCGCGCTCGGCGCCCCGGCCCGGCGCACGTTCCCGGTCCGGCTGCTGCCGGCCGACCAGGTCGCGGCCGGTCTCGCGCTGACCAACATCTCCTTCCAGGTGGCGATGCTGGCCGGGCCCGCGCTGCTGGCCGGGCTGATCATCGCCCGCTGGGACCTCCCTGCCGCGTACGCCGCCCAGGCGGTGGCCACGGTGGTCTCGATCCTCGCCGTGATCAGCCTTCCGGCCATGAGGCCCGAGAGTGTGGATGCGGCTGTCGCCAAGCGGCGCCCGGAGCGCGGCGGTCGGCGGATCGTCCTGCGTCGCCCGACACTGTGGGGCTCGATGGTCACCGACCTGTCCGCGACGCTCCTCGCCATGCCGATCGCGCTGTTCCCGCTGGTGAACGAGATCCGCTTCGGCGGCAACCCGCAGACCCTCGGCCTGTTCCTCTCGGCCATCGCGGTAGGCGGGATCACGGCCGGCCTCCTCTCCGGCACGGTGACACGCTGGCGCCGCGGCGGCCTGGTCCAGCTGGGTGCGGCTGCCGTCTGGGGCCTGGCGCTGGCCGGCTTCGGCCTCTCCGGGCCGCTGTGGCCGGCCCTCGGCTGCCTGGCCGTGGCGGGTGCCGCCGACACCGTCTCCGTGGTCACCCGCAGTGCGCTGGTTCAGTTGGAGACCCCGGACGCGTACCGGGGGAGAGTCTCCTCCGTGGAACACGTCATCGGTGTCGCGGGCCCCGAACTCGGCAATTTCCGGGGCGGGTTGATGGCGTCGGCGACCTCCGCCCCCTTCGCCCTGGTCGCCGGTGGCCTGTCCGCCACGCTGGCGGTCGCGACGGTGGCAGCGACCAACGCCTCCCTCCGCGCCTACCGCACGCCGCGCACCCCCAACAATCGTCGGAGCGAGGAGCCTTACGGAGGTCCGTCGTCCGGAACTGCAGACGTCGCGCTGAAGTATGACGGCTCAGAGACATGATGAGGCCAATGAGTGAACCCGAGTTGGACCGCCACTGAAGAAAGAATTGGCCAATTATTGATCGCCTTACTGGTAGCCGCAGTTCATGGCCGTCTCCGACGTCTTTGATGAACCTGTGAGGCGCATTTCCTGCCAACCGGCAACGCAACCAAGCGAATAGCACGGGAGTCACATGTAGCTGTTAGAGGCACATACTCCTCATGGAGGCAATGCAATGCACTCTCGTCCCATAAGCCGCCGTACGCTGCGCGCCGCGTCGGCGGTGATGTTGGTTGTCGGTGCGGGGCTCACCGGTCCCGTCCTGCTGGCCGGTACGGCCGGTGCCGCGACGTCGCCGGCCACCGCCGCGATCGACGGCCGTGCGGTCGCCTACACCGCCGCCCCCGGTCAGACCAACGACGTGACCGTCACAGCGTCGAAGGACGGAGCTGACATCACGTACGTCATCGACGACGTGGTCACGATCGGCGCGGGCGACGGCTGCTCGTACCCGAGCAGCACGGACCAGACCCAGATCACCTGCACGATCACCACGGTGGACAGCCAGGACCCGTACGCCTCCCTCGAGTTGTCCCTCGGTGATGGCAACGATGTCCTCACCTACGACAACCAGACCGACGAGACGTACAACTTCGCCTCGATCGACATGGGCGACGGCAAGGACACCCTGACCGAGACCGGCGGCGTCCAGGGCAATGGCGTCACTGGTGGAGCGGGCGACGACAACCTCTCCGTGGGTCCGGTCACGGTGGTGCTCGGCGGTGACGGCAACGACACGATCGACGCCGCCGACGGGACCGTCGCGCAGGGCGGCATCGGCAACGACACCATCCACTCCAGGGGCGAGGACAGCGCCGTCGACGGCGGTGCCGGCCGCGACTTGATCTACGGGGGTGCGGACAGGCAGAGCCTGTCCGGCGGCGACGACAACGACACGATCCGCGGCGGCGACGGGAGCGACTACCTGTACGGCGGCAAGGGCGACGACGTTCTGTACGGCGAAGCCGGCGACGACACGATCTACGGGAACAGCGGTAACGACAAGCTGTACGGGGGAGCCGGCACGGACACCCTCTCGGGCGGACCCGGCACGAACGTCGTCCACCAGGACTGACGTCCCCTTCGCCGGCCCGGGAACTGCCGGTGCCCGGGCCGGCGTCGGCTGCCCTCACTGACGTGTCTCCGATCAAACTCACAGCCCCTCACGCGGTGTGCTCCTGGCGTAGGTTCAGTACTTCGGACGGACGCCGCGAAGGCCGCGTGACCGGTCCGGACGGGGGTGCGGATGGAGCTTTCCGGTGTGACGTTCGCCGGGCGCTATGAGCTGAAGGAACTGCTCGGCCGCGGCGGCATGGGAGAGGTGTGGCTGGGGCGCGACTCCTCGTTGCTGCGGCGCGATGTGGCGGTGAAGGTGCTGCCGCCCCTGATGGGCTCGGGCGCTGTACGGCGCTTCCAGCGGGAGGCGTCCACCCTCGCCATGCCGCAGCACCCCGGTATCACCGTGGTGCACGACGCCGGTGAGCACGACGGGTGCCTCTTCGGCCACGACCACGAAATAACGCAGCTTGCGCAGGTCGACATCCACTGCATCTCCCGCCGTTCCGACTGTGCAGACGCCCTGCGCCCAGGCTGATTCTCCGTACGTCCGCCGCGCTGCGCGGCTCTCACGCCGGCCGCATCGGGGGCAGAATGAACAGGGTGAAGTACGTGCTGCTCATCTGCGACGACGAGAAGGTTTCGCCCAGCAACGAGGAACTCGAGGCGGATCCCGTACACCGGGCCTGGCTCGCGGATCTCGACCGGCGGGGCGGCATGCTCGTCGGCGCGCGGCTGCGTCCGGTGGTGGACGCGACCACGGTCCGGGTCCGGGACGGCGAAACCCTGGTGTCGGACGGCCCGTTCGCGGAGACCAAGGACTTCGTCGGCGGCTTCGTCATCGTCGAGTGCGCGGACCTGGACGAGGCGATCGCGATCGCCGAGGGCCATCCGTACGCGCGCTGGGGTGGCGTCGAGATCCGCCCGGTCTGGGAATGACCGCGCCGGACGACCGGGTCCGGACGGCCGTCGACGAGGCGTTCCGGGACGAGTGGGGCCAGGTGGTCGCGACCCTGATCGGGACGACGGGCGACTGGGACCTGGCCGAGGACTGCGCGCAGGACGCGTTCGCCGCAGCGCTGACGACCTGGGCGCGCGACGGCGTGCCGCGCCGCCCCGGCGCATGGCTCACCACCACCGCCCGCAACCGCGCCACCGACCGGCTGCGGCGCGACGCCGCCGGCGCGGCCAAGCTGCGCCAGCTCGCCGTGATCACCCGCGACCCGGACGAACCGCCGGTGGAGGACATCCCGGACGAGCGGTTGCGGCTGATCTTCACCTGCTGCCATCCGGCGCTGGCCTTCCCCGCCCGGGTCGCGCTCACCCTCCGCACGCTGGCCGGGCTGAGCACCGCCGAGATCGCCCGCGCCTTCCTGACGGCCGAGCCGACGATGGCGCAGCGCCTGGTCCGCGCCAAACGCAAGATCGCCGAGGCCGGCATCCCGTACCGCGTGCCACCCGCCGACCTGCTCCCGCAGCGACTCGCCGCCGTCCTCGCGGTGCTCTACCTGATCTTCAACGAGGGGTACGACGACGAGGGCGCGGACGACCGGCGGGCGCTGACCGCCGAAGCGATCCGGCTGTCCCGGGTCCTGATCCGGCTGATGCCCGGCGAACCCGAGCCACGCGGGCTGCTCGCCCTGATGCTGCTGCACGAGGCGCGGCGCATGACCCGTACGTCCGACGGCGTGCTCGTCACACTGGAGAAGCAGGACCGGCGCCGGTGGGATCAGGGGCTGATCGCCGAGGGGGTGGAGACCCTTGACGAGGCGCTGGCCACGAGGCGCACTGGGCCGTACCAGGTGCAGGCCGCGATCGCCGCCTGTCATGCCACCGCGCCCGACGCGGAGAGCACGGACTGGCCGCAGATCGCGGTCCTGTACGCGGAGCTGGCCCGGTTGGCCCCGTCCCCGGTGGTCGAGCTGAACCGGGCGGTGGCGGTCGCGATGGCGGACGGCATCCCGGCCGGCCTGGCGCTGGTCGACGAGCTGGCCGCGTCAGGGCGGCTCGACGGCTACCACCTGCTGCCCGCGACCCGGGCCGACCTGCTTCGCCGTTCCGGCCGGAGGGCCGAGGCCAGGCACGCGTACGAGGAAGCGGTGAAACTGGCGCCGACGGAGGCCGAGCGCCGCTATCTGACAAGCCGGATCCGGGATCTGACCAGCGGAAACGACGAGCTGTGACGGACGTCGTGCACATCCGGCGAACTTTTTCGCTGCCCGGTGTCGATCCGGGGGGTTCGTCTTCGTCGGTGGGGTGACAGTCGCTCTGGAGCGAGGCAGAGAAGGCCCTCCGGACAAGGACATGAAGGGAATGAGTTCTCATGAGCACCGAAACGAGCGCACCCGCACCCAAGGCCGCAGACCGAGCCGCCTACCAGGCGGAACTGGACGCGCTGCGGATCCGGGAGAAGGCGCATACCCGTGAAGGCGACGCGATCGCGGCGGCCCGCCGCGGGCTGCCCATGGTGGAAGTGGACGCCGGCGCCCCGCTGACCGGCCCCTCCGGTCAGGTCACGCTGCTGGACGCGTTCGAGGGCCGCACGCAGCTCATCGCGTACTTCCAGATGTGGCACGCCGACCACCCCGCCGCCGACCAGTGCGAGGGCTGCACGTTCTTCAACAGTCAGGTCCGCGAGCTGTCCTACCTGCACTCCCGTGACGTCACTTACGCGACGCTGTGCCAGGGCCCGTACGAGGTGAGCGTCCGCTACCGCGACTTCATGGGCTGGGACGTGCCCTGGTACTCGGCCGAGGAGTCGATCGACACGCTGATGGCGGGGCGTGGTCCGTTCATGCTGGCGTGTTATCTGCGCCAGGGAGACCGCGTGTTCGAGACGTACTGGACCACAGGCCGCGGCGTCGAGGCCATGGATCAGACGTACAGCCTGCTGGACCGGACGGCGTACGGGCGGCAGGAGCCGTGGGAGGACTCGCCCGCCGGCTGGCCGCAGATCGGCGGTAACTACATGCGCACCGACGGACGCCCCACCGCCCAGTGGCCCTGCCTGGACGCCGGACGCTCCGACGACCTGGAAGCCGCCGGGAGCTAGTCGCTCACCCCGCTTACGGCTGACGGGAATTCAGATCCACCCCCGGCGCGCTGCGATCACCCCCGCCTGGAAGCGGTTCGCGGCGCCCAGCTCCTCGTGGAGGCGGCTGATCCGGCGCCGCATCGTCCGTACCGACCAGCCCAACTGGCGGGCTATCGCCTCGTCCTTGAGGCCGCCGACGAGGAGGGTCAGCAT
Organism: Streptomyces sp. CB01635; assembly: GCF_002803065.1. Lineage (GTDB taxonomy): Bacteria > Actinomycetota > Actinomycetes > Streptomycetales > Streptomycetaceae > Streptomyces. Next base: position 42,074 of record NZ_NNBL01000005.1, on the reverse strand, counting down.
CTGGCGGTCCTCCTCGCCGAGGGGGTCTTCCTCGGCGGGGGCACCCAGTGGGGTCGCGGTGCGCCAGCACAGTTCCCAGTAGTCGATCAGGCCGTCGAGCAGGGCTGACGGGCGGATGACGGCGGCGCGCACCTCGGTGGTGAAGTCCAGGGAGAGCGGCATCAGGGCGAGGCGGCGGTCGGAGATCGCCAGCTTGATGCGCAGGCCCGGCAGTACGCGGGCCTGCTCGCCGTGCGCCACCAGCTCACGGATGTCGCCCAGGACGCCGGGCCACTCCAGCGCCTCTGGTGCGTAGACGGCGCGATAGCGGACACCCCGGGTGAGGGCTGTCGCCTCGACCGGGTTGGAGGTGGTCAGCGCGTACGGGGGGCGGTCCAGGGTGATGACCTCGTCGCGTGCTTCCTGCTGAAGCTGCACGAACCAGCGGCCCAACGCCTCGCCGCCGGTGATGACTTCGACCTGTTCGGAGCCGCCCTGCCGGGCCGCGGCGAACAGCCGCGACAGCTCGCCGGCCGCCGCCCGGACGCCGTCGAGATCGGCGGTTCGGGAACGGACCAGCGACTCCAGGGCCGCGCCCGGCTCAATGGCCGCGTACCGGCGGCGGGTTCCGGCGAGCCGTCCGACCAGGCCGTTCTCGCGCAGTCGGTCGAGGGCGCGGGCCACTCGCTCGGTGGAGCAGGACAGATCACCCGCGAGGTCGGCGGGCGCGGCGGTGTGCCGGACGAGGATCGCCCGGTAGACGCTCTCGTCGAAGGCTTCGATTCCCGCGGCGGTCAGCTGAGGCATGGGCGGATCTTGGCCTGTGTGTGCCAGCGGCAGCAATGGGCCAGGCCAAATCGTTGTCTGGACCACTCGCGTCCGATTAATTCGTCTGGCATGACCCCTCGAAGAACCTTCACTCCCGGGCTCACGGCCGCCGTCATCAGCGGCCTGCTGTCCGCGGTGCCCCAGTCCGCCGGTGCGGACCCACACCAGGACCCCGAGCGGCGTGTCATCGTCACGCTGTCCGGGGATGCCGCCGCGACGGGCAAGGGCACGCTGCGGTCCGCCGACGCCAAGGAGATCGGCGCCGACCGCGCCTCCCTCGCCGCCCGGCAGAAGAAGTTCCTCGGTGACGCGAAGGACGCCGGGCTGAGCACCGGTGCCCCGCGCCGTCTGAACCTGCTGCTCGACGCGGTCGCCGTGACCGTGAAGGCCTCCGAGGTTGCCGAGCTGAAGCAGCTGCCCGGGGTGGTCTCCGTCGTCCCCGACAGCAAGGTGCACATCCTCACCGACGACAGCGTGCCGCTGATCAACGCGCCGCAGGTCTGGCAGCGCAAGGACCCGGCGGGCAACGGCGCCGACGGCAAGGGCGTCACCGTCGCCATCCTCGACAGCGGCGTCGACTACAGCCACCCGGACCTGGGCGGCGCCTTCGGCAAGGGCCACAAGGTCGTCGGCGGTTACGACTTCGTCAACGGCGACGCCGACCCGATGGACGACAACGGCCACGGCACCCATGTCGCCGGAATCATCGCGGGCAAGGCGGCCGAGAAGGGCGGCGTCACCGGTGTGGCGCCGGGCGCGGACCTCCTCGCGTACAAGGTCATGGACGCCGCGGGGGAGGGCTACACCTCCGACATCGTCGCCGGCATCGAGGCCGCGATCGACCCGGCCGATCCGCACCGCGCCGATGTCATCAACATGAGCATCGGCGGCTACGGAGACGGGCACGATCCGCTCGGCCTGGCCGCAACCGCCGCCACCAAGGCGGGAGTTGTCGTCGTCGCCTCGGCCGGCAACGAGGGCCCGGACAGCGGCACCGTCGGCTCCCCGGCCGCCGCCGACGGCGTCATCGCGGTCGGGGCCTCGATCAGCGGGCTGCGCATACCCGGCGCCGCCTACAAGGGCGGCAAGAAGATCCAGACGTACCGCGGCATGATCTCGGCGAACCCGCCCGCCAAGCCCGTCACCACCGAACTCGTCGACCTCGGCCAGGGCACCCCGGAGGACTGGGAGCGGGCCGGAGACGTCAAGGGCAAGGTCGTCCGCGTCGAAATGACGGTCGCGGCCGTCCGTGACGACCTGTACGCCTCGGAGATCGAGACGGCTCGCGAGGCGGAGCGCCGCGGTGCGCTCGCCGTCATCGGCGGGCAGAACTCGGGCGGCGGACCGGTGCTCGCCGGGGGGCCGGACACGGCCGGTCAGCCGGGCGGCTCGGGTCAGGCGCGTGGCTCGGGTCAGCCGCCGCCCGGCGCGGACGGGACCGTGCCGCTCGGCCCGGCGACGTCCGTCAAGGAGTCGGGCGACTCGCTGCGCATGGACTCCATGGTCATGCTGGGTGTCGACGCCACTCAGTTCGCCGAGCTCGGCCGCCGCCTGGCGGACGGCAAGGTCGAGGTGACGATCAGCGGCACGGACGTCACCGACAAGATCGCGTCCTTCTCCTCGCGCGGCCCCGACCTGAACCGGAACCTCAAGCCGGACCTCGTCGCACCGGGTTACGACATCCGCTCGACGGTCCCCAAGTCCCTTTACGCGCCCGGCTATTACCGCATGTCGGGTACGTCGATGGCGGGACCGCACGTCGCGGGCGCCGCGGCCCTGCTGCGCCAGCTCCGTCCCGGTGAGACCCCGGCGCAGGTCACCTCCGAACTCGTGGGCAGTGCAAAGGAGTTGAAGGACTACGGGACGACGACCACCGGTTCCGGACGGCTCGACGTCGCCGCGGCCGCGGACCGGGCGGACGCCGCCGTCACCACGACGCCGGCCACCCTCTCGTACGGGCTCGCCGACCTCTCCCGGCACACCGTGGGCGGCAGCAAGAAGCTCAGGGTCAACAACTCCGGCACACGGACCCGCACCGTCCGGCTGAAGGTGAGCGGCGAGGCCCGGGTCAGCCCTCGCATCCTGCGCATCCCGGCCGGCGGCAGCGCCACCGCGACCGTCGCCCTCAGCGCCGACCGCCCCGAGGGCGAGGCCGAGATCAGCGGCACGGTCACGGTCACCCCCGAGCACGGCGCGGCCCTGCGCATCCCGTACCTCCTGGTCGTACGGCAGCTGTTCGTCCAGGCGGGTCCCGACCCGAGCGACGGCAAGTCCACCGCGGTCGTCTTCACACCGGCCCCGCTGGCGAAGCCGCCGGTGCTCACCGTGACACCGCCGCACGGCAGGCCCTACACGGTCACCACCGGACTCCGCTCCGGGAACGTCTACCAGGCGGAGATCACCGGCCGCGGCATCGGCGCCCATCTGGTCTCGGTGACCGGACGGACGACCGACGGCAAGACCCTGACGAGCAACCGGGACGGCTTCGAGGTCACCCCCGAGGACAGCCGCGACTCCCGCTGGCAGCCGGTCGGACCGAACTCGGAGAGTGGCAACATCACCACTGCGAAGAGCGACTCCGGGGCCGCCCTCCTCACCCAGTACAACAAGCTCGGCCCCTGGTCGACCGACGACAAGGGCGAGACCTGGAAGCAGCACCCCAGGCTGCCGATCGGCGACGTGAGCGGCCAGGCCTTCACCGTCGTCGACCCGAAGAACGCGAAGCGCTGGTGGTACGCCTCCAACTCCGCGTCCGGCATCCCCCGTACGAGCTCGATCCTGCGCACCGAGGACGGCGGCCGCACCTGGAAGACCCTGGACACGCCCGACGTCCCCCTCACCAAGTTCCTCTCCGACGAGGCGGCGAAGATCCTCGTCGCCGTCACCCCCACCGACCTCCTGATCAGCAAGGACGGCGGCGACACCTGGGCGAAGGAACCCATCGGCATCCCCGTCGACGAGGTCTACGACGTGGCGATCGGCGGCGACAGCCTCTACTTCACGGCGGGCAACTCCCTCTGGAAGCGTGACGGTCTCTCCACCGGCAATCTCGGCCCGGCCACCAAGGTCCATGAATCGACGGACGGGAAGGTCTCCGTCACCGTCGCCGCGGACAGCCAGGTCGTGGCGATCTACGAGATCGGCTCGGGCGTCGTCGGCTCCTTCGACGGCGGGAAGACCTGGTCGACGCTGGACGACCATGGCGTCGGCGGTACGGGGATGACCCTCACCGGCGGCGACGTGTACGTCAGCTACGGCGGCGACATCCGTGTCGGCCGCGACCACGGCCGGCAGTGGAGCACCATCCCGAGCGTCAACGACTCCTCAGTGGCCTCGGACTTCGACCGCTGGGCCGACGGCTCGCTGACCGTCTCCGCAAGCTCTGCCGGCGTCTACCGGGGCACGGCCGAAGGCAAGGACTACCACCGCCTCGGCGTCCAGGGCGGCACCGTCAACTCCCTTGCGGTGAGCGGCAACCAGCTCCTCGCGGCCGGTGACCAGGGCACGCACCGCGCACAGCTCCCGGTGTCGGGATCCGAGTGGGGCACCACCGGCGGCGAGGGCACCATCGGCCTCTCGACCCGGCTGCTCCAGACCTCCGCCAAGGACTCACGGATCGTCTGGCGGGTGCGCAATGACGCGTTCGGCGGCTTCCACCTGGAGCGCAGCGGAGACTCCGGCGCCACCTGGGAGGAGAAGGGCGCCAGCAACGGCACCGTGTTCGCCCTCGCCGTCCACCCCGCCGACCCCGAGCGCGTCTATGTCTCGTACGGCAATCTGCAGGGCATGGGCCTGTTCTCCACCGAGGACGGCGGGGCCACCTGGAAGAACGTGCTCAACGAGCAGACGTACTTCACCGCGGTCGCGGGTGACCCGAAGAACCCGGACCGGCTGTGGCTCGGCGCCCCCGACGGCCTCTACCGCTCGGACAACGGCGGTGACGACATCACCAGGGTCGCCGACGGACGCGTCGACACCATCGAGTTCACCGGCTCGCGGATGCTGACCGGCGGCGACGCCATCAAGGTCTCGACGGACGGCGGGGAGACCTTCCGCACCGGCGACACCGGCAAGCTGCCGGCGCGGGTCAGCGATCTGCTCCAGGTGGGCGGCACGCTGTACGCGGCGACCACCAGCTACTGGGAGACGGCCCTGCCGCGCGGCGGCCGCGGAGTCCTGCGCTCCACGGACGGCGGCCGGACCTGGCAGAACATCTCCACCGGCCTCCAGAACCTCGACGCGACCACTCTCGCGGCCAACGGCGGCTGGCTGTACGTCGGCACGGTTCAGGGAGGCGTGCACCGTCTGAAACTCTGACCACTCCCGAATACGCGCCGCACGTGACCCCTGGGGGTGGGGGCGCGTGCGGCGCTTCGTGGTGCTACGGGCGTTCGCCGACATCTGCAACAGGCCTTTTGCTCGGGGCCAGCTGTCGTGGTGCGGGAGTGGCATCGGCGTCGCCGTCCGCGTGCCGAGGCAGCAGGAAGGCGGGAATCAGGCCGAGGAGGGCGAGGAAGGCCAGGGGTACCAGGCTGCGGCTCATCGGTGCGGCGGAGGCGCTGGTCGCGCCGGCTGCGACGGCGATGCCGAGCGACGGACCGATGTTCATCGCCGTCTGTTTGAGCCCCCCGACGACTCCGGCGTAGCCCGGTGGCGCGTCGCCGACGACTGTGCCGGTGGCGGTGACCATCACCGTCGCGAACCCGGCTCCGAGTGCGGCGAAGGCGGCTGTCATGGACGGCCACGGGCTGGTCGGACCGAGCGAGGACAGCTGCGCGATGCCGGCCACGACGAGAACCGTGCCTGCGACGGCGGTGTGGCGTGGGCCGTACCGTCGCAGTGCGGCGCCGGCAACGGGCGCGCCCAGGACCATCAGCGCGGTCAGTGGCAGGACGCGCAGTCCTGTGGCGAGCGGGGCGAGCCGCAAGGCGTCCTGGAGGTAGAACGTGGCTTTGAACAGGGCGCCGAACAGACCTGCGCTCATGACCAGGAGGAGCGCCATGGCCGCGGTCACCGGGACGGACCGGGCCACGGCATGCGGCACGATCGGGTGTGCGGCACGGCGCTCGTGCAGAACGAGTACCGCCGACAAGGTCAGGCCGCCGGCGAGTTCAAGCAGAGTCGATCCAGCGGTCCACCCGCTCCCCGGCACGTCGGTCAGAGCGTGGACGAGGATCGCAAGTGCCGCCGTGAGCAGGGCCGTGCCGGTGAGGTCCAGCCGTTGCGAACCTGCGCGTTCAGGCATCGGCGTACGGACAGCGAGGGTGAGCGCGGCGATCACGAGCGCGACGGGTGCGTTGACCCAGAACACCGCACGCCATCCGAAATGTTGCACCAGAATCCCGCCGAGGACCGGACCGATCCCGGCCGCCACCGCGATCGCGCTGGTACGGATGGCGATGGGCGTGCCGAGCCGGTCCGGCGGATACGCCAGCCGCAGCAAGGCGAGCGTCGCAGGCTGGAGCAGCGCACCGAAAACGCCCTGAGCGACGCGCAGCGCGATCACCCAGCCGATGGAGGGTGCGAGCGCGATGCCGGTCGATGCGGCCCCGAACCCGAGGACGCCCACCAGGAGCAGCCGCGTGTGTCCGTACCGGTCGCCGAGGCGGCCGGCGACGACGAGGAGCGTGGCGACGGCGATCAGGTAGCCGGTGCTCGTCCATTGGACCTGAGCCACGCTCGCGTCGAGATCATGCCGCAGGCTTGGCTGCGCCACGAGCAGGATGGTCCCGTCCAGTGCGACGATCATCGCTCCGGACGCGGAGGCCAGGAGAGCGAAGGGCCGCCTCGCGGCAGTGCTCATGCCGTCACCGGCGCCAGGTGGGCGTCCAGGACTGCCGTGACGAGCCGGTCGCGCTCCTGATCACCCGGCGGGGGAGTGCCGAGGGCCAGTTGCAGGCTTCCCCAGGTCCACAATTGGGCGATGCCGTGCAGCCCGGACCACAGGGCGGCGGCGGTCACCGCGGGTGATACGGCCGAACTGCCGGGCGAGTCGGGCCGATGTACGGCGTCCGGATCCTTCCTGCACAGGCCGACCAGCTCGACCATCCGCATGAACAGCGGAAGCGTGGAGGTGCGCAACTGAGGCCGGCCTGCCTCCTGTTGTGCCCCGTCGAGCAGGTCGTGACGGAACATCAGCTCGAACATGCCGCGGCGCTCCAGCGCGTACCCGACGTACGCCCCGGCAATTCGCTCCAGTTGAACGCGTGGTGGTGCCTCGCGGTCGTCGGCGCCTTCGAACCGGGCCGCGAGGTCCTCGAAGCCGCGCTGGGCAATGGCCGCGAGCAGGGCGTGGTGCGTGGCGAAGTACCTGCGCGGGGCCCCGTGCGAGACCCCGGCCCGCCGGGCGATCTCCCGCAGCCCCACCGACGCGGAACCCTCGGTGAGGACCAGGTCCACACCGACGTCGATCAGCCGCTCGCGAAGAGAGTTCTCATCGTTCATAGACACTGTCTACCATTGAGGCGTAGACAGTGTCTATTCGGTGAGAGAGGGGTGGCGGGTCTCTGGCATCAGCGGGTCTGGGGCACCCGGAATCTGCGGCGGTACTCCGTCGGTGTTGTGTTCAGCCGTCGTCGGAACGCCCGGACCAGGGTGTCCGTCGTGCCGAATCCGCAGGCGGACGCGATGCGTTCGAGGGTGGCGTCGGAGGATTCGAGGTCGTGGCGTGCCTTCTCGACGCGGACGGACTCGATGTAGGCGTGCGGGGTCATGCCCAGTTCGGTCTTGAAGAGCCGGGTGAGGTGCCGGTCGCTGACGTGCGCGTACTCGGCGAGGTCCACGACGGTCAGCGGCCGGCTGATGTTGCGCATGATGTGGTGGCGGAGATCCTCGATGCGTCGTGTTGTGGAGAGCTGCTCCAGAGGAACGCTGAACTGGCTCTGTCCGCTTGGCCGCTTCAAGTACATGACGAGCTGCCGGGCGACGCGCAGCGCGATGGCTTCGCCCAGGTCATCGGCGATCAGGGCGAGCGACAGATCGAGGCAGGCGCTGATGCCTGCCCCGGTCCACACATTCCCCTCGCGGATGAAGATCGGGTCGGCGTCGACCTCCACGGCCGGGTGATCCGCGGCCAGTTGGGGCGCCGTCGACCAGTGCGTGGTCGCCCGCTTGCCGTCGAGGAGGCCGGCCGCGGCGAGGAGGTGCGCTCCGACGCATACGGACGTGACCCGGTGGGTGCGGTCGGCGAGGGTCTTCACCCAGCTGACCAGCTCGGGGTCGACGAGCGCGCGTACCCGGCGCTCGCTGTCGACCTCCACCGAGCCGGGCACGATCAGGGTGTCGATGCTTCCCTCGGCGGCCTCCCGGAAGGTGATGTCGGGGAGGATGCGGACTCCGGCGGAGGTGGTCACCGGGTCCATGCTCTCGGCGGCGAGGACGACGTGATAGCCCGCCGCGTCCTCGGTCTCGCGCCGGGCCAGGGAGAACACTTCCGGTGGCCCGGTGACGTCGAGCAGGTCGACGCCTTCGAAGAGGACGATGACGATGAGCCGTCTGGCGATGTCCTGCATGAGTCCCCCTGGTCGGTCTGCCGTGCCATCGATGGTGCGCGAGTGGCATGTCGGTATCTGCATGTTAGACGTCATTGTCGACACGCCTGCTGGGTCATAGCGTTCTAGTCGCAGCCCACCGCATCGCTCGGGCTGCCAACCTCACGCGAAGACCGAAGGCGGTACACCCATGTCCAGAACTACGCTGCGCGAGCTCAACGGCTTCGACGAGACGCCCGCGAAGCTGGCCGAATCGACGCTGATCCTGATCGACTTCCAGAACACCTACACCCAGGGCGTGATGGAACTCGACGGGTGGGAGGCCTCGCTCGACGCCGCCGCGCAGCTGCTGGCACGGGCCCGCCAGGAGGGCACGAAGATCGTGCACGTCATCAACGACGGCGGCGAGGGCACCCCGTACGACATCCGGGCCGAGATCGGTCGGATCCACCCCCGTGTCGCGCCGGTCGACGGTGAGGCCGTCGTCGTCAAGCAGGTCCCGAACGCGTTCGTCGACACCGACCTGGGCACACACGTCCCGGACGGGCAGGACGTCATCATCGCCGGCTGGATGACGCACATGTGCGTGGCGTTCACCGCGCAGGGCGCGTTCCTGCGCGGCAACCGCCCCACGGTCGTCGCCGACGCCACCGCCACCCGCTCGCTGCCGGTCGCCGGCACCGACCTCGACGCCTGCCAGGTGCACTACAGCGCCCTCGCCACCATCGCCGACCTGTACGGCGTCGTCGTACCGACCCAGAAGGAGATCGTCTGATGAAGCTGCTGCGTTCAGCCGCCGCGCTGAGTCTCGCCACCGTTCTCGCGGCCACCGCGACGGCGTGCGGCGGAAGCTCCGAAGCCGCCGCACGCACCGACCGCAAGCCGTCGCCCGCCGCGGAGAAGAACGCCGGGGGGAACGCCGGGGAGAAGAACGTCGCGAAGGACACGACGACGCTGCGGCAGCTCAACAAGCTCGACGAGACCCCGGCGAAGCTCTCCGACGCGACACTGATCCTCGTCGACTACCAGAACACCTACACCCAGGGTGTGATGGAACTCGACGGCTGGCACTCCGCGGTGAACAACGCCGAAGCTCTGCTGAAGCGCGCCCGTGAGGCGGGCACGCCGGTCATCCACATCGTCGACAAGGGCTACGACCTGAAGTCGAAGGCGGGTCAGATCATTCCGGCACTGAAGCCGGCGAAGGGCGAGCCCGTCGTCGAGAAGACCGTCCCCAACGGCTTCTACCGCACCGATCTCGCCGAACAGGTCAAGAAGGCCGGGCACAAGAACGTCATCATCGCCGGATTCATGACCAACATGTGCACCCTGTTCACGACGCAGGGCGCGTTCCTCAACGGCAACAACCCGACCGTGGTCGGCGACGCCTCCGCGACCCGGCCGTTGCCGCTGAAGGGCAATCCGAACGGCATCCCCGCGAAGCAGGTTCACGAGGCCGCGCTCGCCACGGTCCAGGACCTCTACGGAGTCGTGGTCCCCAAGCAGAGCTCGCTCAAGTAGCCAGTACTGGTCAGGTAGTCGTCCGGTACTCGCCGCATTCGGAGGGGGAAGGCATGCGCATTCCTTCCCCCTCCGCCCCCTCTGATCCCCCAAAGAAGAAGAACCCCCCACGTAAGGCCCCCCACAAATGACTCACCCAACCGATGGACTTCCCCCCATGTCCCACATGCAGATGGTCCCCCCACTCACTCAACATTCGTGCACCGAACCGCTACGGAGACAACGAAGATGGCTACGCGCAGAGGATTTATAGGCAGCGCTTCCGGTATCAGCACCGCGGCGCTGTTGGGCTACTCGGCGTCCCCGAGTGCCGCGGACACTCCACTGACCAACTCGACGGGCACGCTCGCAACGTCGGCCGTGACCCAGCAGCAGGCGAAAGACTCGATCTTCGCTGTCAACGCCGGTATGCGCTCCAACTACGCCACTCTCAAGGCGGAGTTGGTCAAGCACCTCTCCCCGGTGATCGTGGTGCAGAACGACGCGAAGGGCGGCAGGTTCACCCTCGTTACGGCGAACGGCCAGGAGTCCGTCAACCCCGTGGCGGAGACGTTCGAGCTGGCGAAGTCCATCGCTCACGTTCCGCTCGGCTGCTTCTCCGTGATCGCCTCGTACCTCGCGGACAAGATCCCGAACCTGCCGAACGCCAACCGCATCGACCCGCATGACCTCCTGCTGGTGGCGTTCAACGACGACAAGTCCACCGCGTGGATCGAACCCCTTCAGGCCTACGCCGTCACCCTCACCACGGCGCGCAAGAACCTTCCCGCCGCCGGTCTGCCGGCCGCGCTGACCACGTCGTGCGGCAACATCCTCGACGCCGCCCTGAAGTTCATCAACGCCTCGGTCACGGCGAAGGTGTTCGACATGAAGTCGTTCGAGGACTTCTCCGGCAGCGTCTACCCCGACATCCGCGTCAACATGGAGCACGCCGCGCAGGCCCAGATCAAGGGTGTGCAGGACACCATGAAGACCTGGCGCGCGAAGGTCGGCGAGGCCGCATGGGCGGACCTGTACTGCGTGGTGCTCTCGCAGTGGACCACCAGCGTGCTCAACCAGAACACCATCATCATCAAGGACTGCATGAACGCGGCGAAGGTCGCCACCCACCTGATCGACCTGCCCGGCCTCGAGACGCCGAAGGACCCGATCTTCACCGCGCTCGACAATCTCGCCCGGATCGTGCAGGACAACATCGCCGCGGAGATGGTGTTCCCGAAGGACACGAAGGTCGCCGACGCGCTGAAGGGCAAGGAGGACCTGCTGTCCGACGAGATCCTCATCCAGCTCGGCGGCACCGCCGCGACGACGCAGACCTCTCCCACGTACAACACACTCTCCGAGGGGATGTGCCCGGTCAGGAAGTAGCCACGGGCACGGAGATGCGTCTTCCTGTAGACGCATAGAACGTGCAGGCCAGGCGGCTCCTCCCGGTGACAGCGGAAGAGCTGCGGGGGAGCCGCTCATGGCCTTGTCCGCTGCCGTTCGCCGACGACAGCGCTACGACGTCCACACGACTCCCGTCAGTTGTGCCGGGTGTCGATGACGCAGAAGCGGTTGCCGTCCGGATCGGCGAGCACGATGAAGTCGGCGTCGTCCGGATAGAGGTCCCAGTCGACCCGCTGTGCGCCCAGGGACACCAACCGCTCGACCTCGGCAGCCTGGTCGGGCGCGTCCCGGGCATACAGATCCAGATGGATCCGCGGACGCTCCTGGACCGGCGTCTCGCTAAGGCCGAGCGACAGCTGGACCCCGGCGCCTTTTGCCGGCACCAACACCACCCAGTCGTCCTCCATCGCCTCGCGCGGGACGTATCCCAGGGCCTCCGTCCAGAACGCGGCCGCACGCGGCACATCCGAGACACCCAGCACAACCGATCCGATTCTCAGCATGCGCAGATTCTGGCGGACCGCGGCACACCGCCGGCGTCGGCGACGCGCCGGAGCCACCTCGTGGGGAGCCGGGCGGCACCGCCCCCAGAAGGGGAGTGGCACCGCCCGGCGAAGCCCGCCCTGTGCGTCAGAAGACGAACGGACCAGGTGTCTGCGCGGATGTGGCGTTACAGGTCACGGTGATGCCCATGACCACGACCTTCAGGGACTTGGCCTCCAGGCTGTCCCCGGCGGCGACGGTCCCGTTCAGCGGCCCGGTGGACACGGGGCCGCCGGCGGGGATCGCCGGGTTGGAGTTGCCGGTGAACGTGGACGTCCCGGTGCCGTTGTCGGTGAGCGTCAGCGTCGAGTTGACCGAGCCCGCCGCGACGTCGATGGGTGCCGAGATGGCTGAGGTGGACACACTGATCGTCGCGGCGGTCCCGTCCTGGGTGGCCGTGAGGGTCGCCGTGCCAGACCCGTAGATTCCGCAGTCGAACGAGATGGTGGCGGTGTCGGGGGTCACCGCGGTCGCCACGGGTGCGAGCGCGAGCGCGCTCACGGCGACCACACCGACACCCAGTGCCGAACCGATACCGAGCCTTCTGCCATACCTCATGGGGGAGCCTGCCTTCACTATGTGAGTGGGGGGAAAGTGCAGGTGCGGGTCCCGGTGCAGGTGCGGGTGCAGTTGCGGGAGTGACGTGCTGAAATCGTCGCCCATTGAGACACAGGCCGCGTGAGGCAGCAAGACCGGTCCCGTGATTGTCGACGTGCTACGGCTGGAACCGGCCTTGATCGGCGAACGCGGCCCGGCCCCGGCAGTTGGGCGTGGCACACGCATACCGCTTTGACGCGACGCCTGACGGATCCCGGCGGCCTAGGATGCGAATTCCCTGCGCTGGAGGGTGATTCCGCATGACTGTGCCGAGCCTGCTCGCGGTCTTCGCCCACCCGGACGACGAGTCTCTGTGGGCCGAAGACACGCCACGCGCCGAGGAGTTGGCCGAGGCGCTACGGATCGTCGGCGCTGGCGCGCCACGGCTGCTCGGCTACGCCGACGCTCGTGCGCCGCAGTCGGCTCCCGGCGCGACGCGATGCTGCGACGCGCCGATCGACGAAGCCGTGGGCCGACTCGTGGCGCAACTCAGGGAGTGCCGCCCGCAGATCGTGGTCACCCATGACGCCTACGGCGGGCTGACCGGGCATCCGGACCATGTGCACACCCATCGGGTGACCATGCTCGCCGTCCAGGCGAGAGCGGGGGAAGGGCGAGTTCGAGGGCGCTGAGCGGCACTTGGAGCCAGTGCGGCCAGCCGTGGACGGCGAGGGACAGCACGCGCCCGACGCCTCTGAGCAGGAAGACGCCGGAGAGCCACCGTACCGCCGTTGAGGGGATCGGAGACTGGGGTGCGGCCCAGATCCACGCGAGCCCGTATCCGAAGATGATCGCGTTGTAGAACCGCTCCCGGCTGTCGACAGTCGCTCCCGTCGAGCCCTCGCCGGGTACGGAGGCGATGCCGAGGACGAGGTGGTAGAGGCCGATCGCCACGCAGGCGATGCCCATCGCCATTGCGAGCGCTGCGAACCGGGTGCTCGCCGGCGACCCGGTCATCCAGGCGATCATCACGGGCGAACTGGCGGAGCTGCGGCGGCGGTTGCTGGAGGCGACGGTGCTCGGCGACGGGCCGACGCACCTCGTGTCGGCCGCGCTCACGAGCTGGCCGGTCTTCGTCCGCGTGCTCTGCGTGGACCGGCTGACCAATGAGTCGTTCACCCGCGCCGAACTGCACGGGATGTGCGTCGGTGCATTGAAGGGGGCGTTGGGCGCTGTGCTCGATCTCGATGCGCTGACCGGTATGGAGGGTGGTCGGTGACCTGGCGCGGACCGCGCGGCGTGGTCGGTCGTTGCGTACGATTCGGCGCGTCGAGGTAAGCGGATTCGAGTGTCGAGGTACGCAGGGGAGGCCCCATGGGCGCCGGGCACCGGCACGCCGACAAGGGCGCCATGCTGGCCCGCTTCGCGGCCCGCATCCTCGTGGTGTGCCCCCGCTGTTCCGGGCGCGCCGTGGTTGTACCCCGACCTGGAGGGCCCGAACTCCGTTACTCCGTAGACCTGTTGTTCCTGTCCAGGCGGCTGGCGTGCGCGCGCTGCGGGGTCACGGCCGAGTGGGAGCCGGAGCGGCGCGGCGGCGCCCGGATCGGCGCGACGCTCGGCGGTCCGGCCGAGCCGTTCTTCGGCAGGCCGCTGTGGCTGCAGACGCGCTGCGCGGGCCGGCTGCTGTGGGCGTACGACATCGCGCACGTCGACGCGCTCGCGGCGTACATCGGTGCGCGTCTGAGGGAGCGGGGGAGTCCGTCGTCGTCTCTGGCGATGATCCCGAGGCTGCCCGGCTGGATGACCTCGGCCGCCAACCGCAGTGAGGTCGTCGCGGGGCTCGCCGCGCTGCGTGCGCAGGCCGAGCGCTCGGCGCCGGACGACCGCCCCGAGACCGCCGACGGGAGCGCGGCCCGGCCGCAGCGGCGACGCGCGACGTACTAGCCCCGATCGCGACTCGACCCCAACTCCCCATTGGTCCATACCCATTGACGAAAGGTCTGGACCTCTCTACCGTGCGTCGTGCTCACGCCAACCCCCACTCGCCCGGCGATCCTGCGGAGGCCCCCCATGTCCCGTCGCAGTCGTACCTCCCGTCTCCTCGGCGCAGCCCTCGCGGCTGCCGCGTCCCTCTCCACCGTCCTGGTCGCGGCACCCGACGCCCCCGCCGCCGACACCTGCGCGACCAAACCGCGACCGGCCGGCAAGGTCCTCCAGGGCTACTGGGAGAACTGGGACGGTGCGTCCAACGGCGTGCACCCGCCGTTCGGCTGGACCCCCATCACCAACCCCGAGATGGCGCAGCACGGCTACAACGTCATCAACGCGGCCTTCCCGGTGATCCGCTCCGACGGCACCGCACTGTGGGAGGACGGCATGGACACGAACGTGAAGGTCGCGACCCCGGCCGAGATGTGTCAGGCCAAGGCCTCGGGTCAGACCGTCCTGATGTCCATCGGCGGCGCGGCAGCGGGCATCGACCTCAACTCGACGGCCGTCGCGGACCACTTCGTCGAGACGATCGTCCCGATCCTGAAGAAGTACAACTTCGACGGCATCGACATCGACATCGAGACGGGCCTCACCGGAAGCGGCAACATCAGCCAACTCTCCACGTCCCAGGCCAACTTGATCCGCATCATCGACGGCATCCTTGCCCAGATGCCCGCCGGGTTCGGCCTGACGATGGCCCCCGAGACGGCGTACGTCACCGGCGGCAGCGTCACGTACGGCTCGATCTGGGGCGCGTACCTCCCCATCATCAAGAAGTACGCCGACAACGGCAGCCTGTGGTGGCTCAACATGCAGTACTACAACGGCAGCATGTACGGCTGCTCCGGCGACTCCTACGAGGCCGGCACCGTCCAGGGCTTCACCGCCCAGACCGACTGCCTGAACAAGGGCCTCGTCGTCCAGGGAACCACGATCAAGGTCCCCTACGACAAGCAGGTCCCCGGCCTGCCGGCCCAGCCCGGCGCGGGCGGGGGCTATATGGCTCCGAGTCTGGTTTCGCAGGCATGGAACACGTACGGCGACGGCCTCAAAGGGCTGATGACCTGGTCGATCAACTGGGACGGGTCGAAGGGGTGGACGTTCGGCGACAACGTGAAGGGTCTGGAGCATTGACATGCTCCTCGGGCTGATGCCCGAGGATTCTGGCCGTCCCGTGCTGGTCGCGGTGCAGCTATGCGGCACGGCTTCCGGTACGGGATTACGTGGCTTCCTGATTCTTCACGTCGTGCCGCGCCCCCGATGCTGCTGGGGGTTTGGTCTTACCGACGCTCCGCAGGCTCGAACCGCCTTGTCCGGCGGCTTTGACGTTCTTCGCGGCGTTCACATCGCGGTCGTGCAGGGTGTTGCAGGCGGGGCAGGTCCACTCCCGCACATGGAGGGGTTTGGGTCCGTCGACATGTCCGCAGGCGGAGCGGGTACGGGTGGTCGGGGTGAACCGGCCGATCTGTACGAACACGCGGCCGTACCGTTTGGCCTTGTACTCGAGCATGTCGACGAACTGGGACCAGCCTGCATCGTTCACGCTCTTGGCCAGCCTGGTGCGCGCGAGTCCGGAGACTGCCAGGTTCTCCACGACCACCGTTTGGTTCTCACGGATGATCCGGGTGGAGAGCTGGTGGCCAAACTCCTTGCGTGCGTCGGCGACTTGAGCGTGGGCGCGGGCGACTCTCAGCCGGGCTTTTTCACGGTTCTTCGATCCCTTCTGTTTGCGGGACAGCTCCCGCTGGGCCTTCTTCAGCTTCTTCTCCGCACGGCGCAAAAACCGCGGAGAGTCGATCTTCGTTCCGTTGTCGAGCACCGCGAAATGGGTCAGGCCGAGGTCGATGCCGACGCAGCTGTCGGGGTCGGGGTCGGGCATCGCGGCAGCATCGGCGGCCGGGTCGGTGTCGATGACGAAACTGGCGAAGTACCGGCCTGCGGCATCTTTGATGACGGTGACCGAGGACGGCATACAGGGCAGAGAGCGGGACCACTTGACCTTCAGGCCGCCGATCTTCGGCAGGGACAGCCGCCCACCTTTGGTGATCTTTCAGCGGGCGTTCGCGGTGAACCGGATCGACTGTCGGGCATCCTTACGGGACCGAAAGGACGGCTCACCCATCTTCGGTCCCTTGCGCTCTCCTTTGAGAGAGGCGAAAAAGTTTGCGTAGGCCGTATCCGCGTCCCGCAGCGCCTGTTGGAGGACGACCGCGGACACCTCGCCCCGGAAGGACCGCTCCGGGCGCTGCTTCGCCCCGGTGATCAGCGATGCCGAAAGAATCCTTGATGTGGGGTAGGGCTTGTTGGCGGCTTGGGCGTCACGGCGGGCGCGCACCGTGTCGTTGAACACGACTCGGGCGCATCCGAACGCCCGTGCCAATGCCTGCTGTTGACCGGGCTCCGGATACAGGCGAAAGCTGTACCGAAGCTGCATGATCGGACTCTAACCCCGCTCCAGTCCGTCTGTCTCATACGTGGGTTATGAGCGAGACGTCGAACATTCGTACAGGCTGCCACTGTGCCTTCGCCACGGGTGTCCACTTGGTCTTCGTGACCAAATTCCGGCACAAGGTGTTCAGTGATGAGCATCTGTGACGCATGGAGGAAGTGCGGGTGGTGTGCGCGGACTTGGAATGCGAGCTGGTGGAGTTCAACGGAGAGGACAACCACGTCCACCTCCTGGTGAACTTCCCACCGCAGTGGCTGTGACCAGACTCGTCAACTCCCTCAAGGCCGGCTCCTCCCAACGCCTGCGCCAGGAATTCCCTGATCTCGTCCGGCACTACTGGCTGGCCAACACGCTCTGGTCCGGGTCCTACTTCGCCGCCACCGTGGGCGGCGAACCCCTGACCATCGTCAAGCAATACATTGAGCAACAAAACCGGCCGACCTGAACCGTCACGCCACCGTAACGCTCCGCGTCACCAGCCCTGAAAACAGCACCACCCCTCTCCACACGGCAAGACACAGCGACGCTCCGCGCCGCAGTTGAAGATTCGCTTCACCGCCGGGCTGAAGCCCGATGCACTGCTGAATCCCGGTAGCCGCACCGAGTCGTGGGAATGCCCCCCTTCACCCCACTGGGGTGAGATCCGGCCCGGCCGGTCAGGATTGGAGAAGCGCAGTCCGCCGGGCCGCTACTAACGTGGTGCCATGGACATCACCATTCACACCACCGCGCTCCCGCACGACGACCCGGACGCCTCCCTGGCCTTCTACCGCGACGTCCTCGGTTTCGAGGTCCGCAGTGACGTGGGCCAGGGCAAGATGCGCTGGATCACGGTCGGCCCCGTCGGCCAGCCCGGCACGTCCATCCTCCTCGCGCCGCCGGCCGCGGACCCCAGCATCAGCGAGGACGAGCGCCGCACCATCGCCGAAATGATGGCCAAGGGCACCTACGGCTGGATCCTGCTGGCCACCCGGGACCTGGACGGCACGTTCGAGAAGGTGCAGGCGGCCGACGCCGAGGTCGTCCAGGAGCCGACCGAGCAGCCGTACGGCATCCGCGACTGCGCCTTCCGTGACCCCGCGGGCAACATGGTCCGCATCCAGGAGCTTCGCTGAGCTCCGCAGCGCCAGGTGGCCCCGGGGTCCCCTGGCGCGCGCGGATACCCATGAAGGCAGGTGTCGTATGTGTCATCCGGCCTGGGGGCGCGCGCTCGCCCAGGATCAACGGCTGAAGGACCTGGTGCGACTGCGCCGTGTTCGTGACCGGATCGACCGGGCGTACGCGCAGCCGCTGAACGTGGAGGCGCTCGCCCGCGGAGTCGACTGGCCGGCCGGGCATCTCAGCCGGCAGTTCCGGCTCGCGTACGGCCTGTCACCGTACGCCTTCTTGATGACGCGCCGTGTCGAGCGGGCGAAGGCGTTGCTGCGCGGTGGCGATCTCACGGTCACCGAGGTCGGCTTCCTGGTCGGTTACGCGTCGCAAGGCGTCTTCCGTTCGCGCTTCACCGAGCTGGCCGGCGTGACGCCCGGCGCATACCGGTGCGGGGTGGTGGCGGCCGCGACAAGGACGCCGCCGATACCGGTCAGGAATGGAGAAGCATTCCTCACCGAGCCACAACTAGCGTGATGTCCATGACCTCCATCGAGTCCATCACCCTCGAGGTGGCCGACCCCACGGCCGCCCAGCGCTTCTACACCGCCGCCTTCGGCCTGGACACTCAGGTCGGACTGAGCGCCTCGGAGGCGCCGACGACCGGCTTCCGCGGCTTCTCGCTGTCGCTCACGGTGTCCCAGCCGGCCGACGTCAAGGCGCTCATCGGCACGGCCCTCGACGCCGGCGCCACACCGCTCAAGCCCGTCACGAAGTCCCTGTGGGGATACGGCGGCGTCGTCCAGGCACCGGACGGGACGATCTGGAAGGTCGCCACGTCCGCGCGGAAGGACAAGGGCCCGGCGACCCGGCAGATCGACAGCATCGTGCTCCTGCTGGGAGTGGCGGACGTGGCCGCGAGCAGGCAGTTCTACGTCGACCGCGGTCTCACCGTGGCGAAGAGCTTCGGCCGCAAGTACGTCGAGTTCGAAACACCATCGAGCCCGGTCAAGCTGGCTCTCTACGGGCGCCGCGCGCTGGCCAAGGATGTCGGCGTCCCCGTCGACGGCAGCGGATCGCACCGGCTCGTACTCGGCGGCGACGCCGGGACCTTCACCGACCCGGACGACTTCGCCTGGCAGGCCACCACGGTCGCTTCCGCGGCCTGACCCGAAGCCACCCCCGTCCCGCTCGCTCTGACCACGCGTTGCCCGAGAGGAACCTGCCATGACGAACACGCAGAGGACCGCGAAGAGCACCACGAAGAGCGTGAAGAGCACCACCGGCACCGTCACGGTCGACAAGACGTACGACGGGTTCACCGAGGAGGAGCGAGGCGCGATGAAAGAGCGCGCCAAGGAACTCAAGGCGACCTCTTGACGCGGATCGCGCATGGCACCCATGAGGTCGCCCAGCGCACAGCCCCGGACGCGGAGATCGTCTACGTCGACAACGACCCTCTCGTCCTGAGCCACGCCCAGACCCTCCTCACCAGCACGCCGGAGGGCAGAACCGACTACCTCGACGCCGACCTGCGCAACGTCGAGCAGATCCTGGAGTCCGCCGCCAAGACCCTCGACCTCACCCGGCCCGTGACACTCATGCTGCTGGGCGTGGTCGCCTTCGTAGGCGATGACGAGGACCCGTACGGCATCGTCCGGCGCCTGCTCGACGCCCTGCCCTCCGGTAGCCATCTCGTCCTGTCCCACACCATCACCAGCCCGGCCATGCCGGACGTGGACGCGGCCGTGGCGTTCTGGAACGAACACGGCACGCCGAAGCTGAACCAGCGCACACCGGAGCAGGTCGCCCGGTTCTTCGACGGCCTGGAACTGCTGGACCCCGGCGTCGTCTCCTGCTCGCGCTGGCGTCCCGAGGGTGCCACCGCCGCGGTGCCCGATGAAGTGGCGATGTTCGGTGGGGTCGGGCGGAAGAGGTAGGGGAAAATACCGTGCTGCTGATCTCGAGGCCTTCGGATGCGTCAGGTGTCGTCTTCATCGACATAGACGGCACGCTCGTGCCGGCTCCGGGCTCGGCCGTCCACGTCGCCCGCTACTTGGGGACGGAGGCGGCCATGGCCGAAGCCGAGGCCGACTATGCGGCCGGAAGGCTGACCAACCCTCAGGTTGCCGCTGCCGACGCGAAAACCTGGTCCGGCTACACGGAGCGGGAGATCGACGACTGGCTGGCGGGCGTTCCACTCGTGGACGGTATCGAGGAGACCGTCGCGTGGTGCCGAGGACAGGGGCTCATCCCCGTTCTGGCCACGCTCGCCTGGCAGTCCATAGGCAAACACCTCTGTCAGCGGTTCGGGTTCGACGCGTACTGCGGACCCGAGTTGGAGACGGCGGAAGGACGATTCACCGGCCGCGTCCTGGCAGAGCTCGACGAGTGCGGCAAGCGTGACTTCGCCGTCCGCTACGCCGGGTCGCTCGGCCTTTCCCCTCAAGACTGCGCTGCCATCGGCGACAGCCGCTCAGACCTGCCGCTCTTCAGGGAGGCGGGACTGAGCATCGCGTTCAATGCCGACCAGCAGGCACGTGAGACAGCCGGAGTCTGTGTGGATGGTGAGGACATCCGAGTCGTGATCCCCCTGCTGGAGGAGTGGCTCAAGGCGCGTGGAAGTAGCCCCTCGCTGTAGATGCGGGCCGGCCAAGCCGTGGGCGCGCGGCCTATGAGCTCTGGTCGCGTGGGCAGTTGGCGTCTCAGCGGCGGCCCGCGCGGTTCAGTGCTTCCTCCGTCTGGGCGGCCAGGGTGGGGACGAGATCGGCTGCCGAGGGGAGGTCGGTGATGAGGTCGACGGCTTCGCCGGCCCAGACCGGCAGTGGGGGCACCGCGCCGCGCGCCACGTCGTCCTGGTAGTTCTGACGGGCCTGGGGGTCGGCGGCGAGTTCCGCCTCGCGGCCGCGCCATTGGTCGAGGTAGGGGTGGCCGAGGGTGCGGGCGGGGTACTTCGCCGGCCATCGGGAGCCGCGGGCAATGTCCAGTACCGAGCTGCGCTCGGTGTCCCGGCCGCGCCCTTCGACGATCGCCTTGGTGATCGAGGGGTCCACCAGGGCCTCTGTGGTGGCCTGGAAGCGGGTGCCGATGAGCGCTCCGGCAGCGCCCAGCACGAGTGCGGCCGCCACGCCGCGGCCGTCGGCGATCCCGCCGGCCGCCAGTACGGGCACCGGGTCCACGAGATCCACGACCGCCGGCACGAACGGCAAGGTGGAGCGCCCGTGCCGGGCTCCGTGACCGCCGCTCTCGGTTCCCTGGGCCACGATCACGTCGGCGCCCAGGTCCGCGGCCTGCTCGGCCTCCTCCAGATCCGTGACCTGGAGGATCAACAGCGCCCCTGCTCGGCGGACACGCTCCGCGTAAGGGCCGGGGTCGCCGAACGACAGCATCACGGCCCTCGGCCCGTACTCCAGAGCCCGCTCCACGGCGGCGACGTCGATTGCCCAGGTCAGGAATCCGACGCCCCACGGACTGTCGGTGCCCGCGACGATCGGCACCTCGCGTGCTAGCCACTCCGGGTCCCCGAACGCGCCGCCCAGGATCCCGAATCCACCGCCGCGCGAGACTGCCGCGGCCAGCGCGCCGCCGGCCGACCCACCCATCGGCGCCAGCGCGATCGGGTACCGCACGTCGAACATCTCTGTGAACGCCGTCGAGAACGCCATGGCCACATCATCACTCCTCGCCCAACGGGCGGGCACACAGATGCGGCAGGAAATGCGCGGTCAGCGGGGATGAATGCGCTACTTATGGCGGCCATAGGCGAAGCCATGCGGCGGTCAGGAAGCGTCAACCGGTCGGCGTGGCTTACATCTGCGGCCGGCGGGCCTTCGGGCTGATGCGTCGGCCGATCGGATATCGACACAGCGGAACGGTGAGCCAACATGACTTCAGAACTGTCCGGCACCACGGCACTGGTGACCGGTGCGACCAGCGGCATCGGCCGTGCCACGGCGATCGCGCTGGCCCGTCTCGGCGCGAACGTCCTGGTCTCGGGGCGTGACGAGACCCGGGGCGAGCGGGTCGTGAAAGAGATCCGTGCGGCCGGTGGCCAGGCGCTGTTCCTGGCCGGCGAACTGAAGGACGCGGCCTCCGCACGTGCCCTCGCCCGCCGCGCCAAGCAGGAGGCCGGCCAAGTGGATGTACTGGTGAACAACGCAGGCATCTTCCCTTTCGGGCCCACGGAGGAGACCAGTGAGGAAGAGTTCGAGGCGGTCTACTCCCTCAACGTCAAGGCGCCCTACTTCCTGGTGGCCGAACTCGCGCCGGACATGGCCGCGCGAGGCCGTGGCGCGATCATCAACGTCACCACCATGGCCGCCGAACTCGGGGCCGCCGGCATGAGTCTGTACGGCTCCAGCAAGGCCGCGCTGACCCTGCTCACGAAGGCCTGGGCCGCCGAGTACGGGCCGCGCGGCGTGCGGGTCAACGCGGTCAGCCCCGGCCCGACCCGCACCGAGGGCACCTCGGGCACTCCGGGTGCGGAGGATGACCTCAACGCTCTGGCCGCGGCCGGTCCCGCGGGCCGCCCCGGCACGGCCGAGGAGATCGCCTCCGCCATCGTCTTCCTCGCCACCGACAGTGCCAGCTTCATGCACGGTGCCGTCGTGCCTGTGGACGGCGGCCGTACGGCCGTCTAGGGATCCAGGGCCTGTCCGGCGGACCAGAGTGCGCCGGACAGGATCCGAAAACCAGTGGAACGGCGCCGCTGCGGGCCATTACCGTGCTGCCGAACCAAGTCGCCCAGGCAAGGACGTGCCGTTGTACACCCTGTGAGACCTCCCGAGCGCTGATTTGTCGCGCGTCGCGCATACGCGCCGCGCTCCTTTTTGCTGCGGACTTCTCACTGAAACCGGTGTACTTCTGTGCTCAATAGCTGGTTGGTCATGCCCACCTGCCTGCCGCTCGTCCTCCGCCGTTGCCACGCGTGCGCGTCCCACCGCTTCCGGGCAAACGGTAAATTCCGCGTCAACGCCAACCACAAGCTCATCGACGCCTGGCTCCTCGCTCTCTGTACCGCTTGCGGGGAAACCACGAAGCTCACGGTCCTGGAGCGGATGAATGTGCGCTCCGTACGGCCCGAGCTGCTGGACCGGATGCATGACAACGACCTTGGCCTGGCAGCTGAGTTGCTCCAGGATCCGGTCGTGCGGCGCCGCAATCGCATCGCCCTCGACTGGGACGACGCCTGGCGCCTCGACACCGGCGGATCGGATCACCTGGACCGCGAGGTGATCGACGTCCTGGTCCGCTTTGCGGCGCGCATCCCTGTCCGGCCGGTGCGACTGATCGCTGACGGCTGCGGTCTGTCGCGGACCGAGGTCGAGAGACTGATCGAGGAGGGGAAGCTCGTCTCGGCAGTCCGGCTGAGCGGCAAGCTCTCCGGCGACTTCACCTTCACGCTCAAGCGCTGAGCCCTCCTCACAACAGGTCAGGTCGCTTCCCTCGCTCCTTGGTGTGGGGGAAGCGACCAAGCCAGTAGTGGCGTCCTGGCTCCCGAATCAGTTCGGTCGGCGGAAGTCCAGCGCCGCGAGGAGGTGTCCCAGGTCGCGGCGGTGGGAGCCGGCGTCCCACACCGCCCACGTGCGCCGCACCAGCGGGTGGCCCACCAAGGGGAGCCACGTGACCGTGTCCGGCAGTGGCTGGGACCAGCCGGGGGGCGCCAGCGTGAAGGCGCGTCCGGCGCTGACGGCGGCGAGTTTGACCTCGGCGATCAAGGTCTGGCCGTCCGGTGGAGTCGGGCCCACGGCAATCCCGTGACTGCGCAGGGTGGCGGTGAGTTCGTCGTACCACGCGGGGCTTCCCGAGCGCGGGAAACCGATCCATTCCAGACCGGCCAGAGCGTCAAGGCGAATTCCCTGAGGGCCGACGAGGCCCGCAGCCCGTTCGGCCGCGAGCAGCACCCCCAGGCGTTCCTCGACGACCAGCATCGCGTCGAGGTCCTGTCCGATCGGGCGCTCGCGCAGGAGCCCGAGATCAAGATCATGGCTTTTCAGCTCCGCCAGCTGGGCCGAGGTCGACAGATGCCGGGCCTGGACCCGGGTGGCCGGATAGGCCTCGGCGAGGTCGGCCAGTGCCTGGGACAGCAGGTCGGACGGCAGCTCCAAGGGGATGCCGAGCCGCAGGGGCGCGGCACCGGGGGCGGTGTGAACAGCCATGGCGGCCAGAGCCTGGTCATGGCGGGCCAGTACGCCGCGGGCCTCGCCGAGCAAGGTCATCCCGGCGTCCGTGGCCTCGACGCCGGTGGTGCTGCGGACCAGCAGCTGGACGCCGAGTTCGCGTTCCAGCGCGTTCATCGTCTGGGACAGCGCGGGCTGGCTGATGTGCAGCCTGCGCGCAGCGGCGGACAGCCCGCCCTCTTCGACGACCGTCACGAACGCGCGCATGGTCCTGATCTCCATGCGCCCATCGGACCACGGTCGCCGGCCACGATGTCAACGGGTCCGGCATGTGTCGGTCTCGGCCCCGAGCGACCGCCCGCGTCCGGCCGGCCCACCACGTCGCCGGGGCGACGACTACGCCATTCGAATCGGTTATGGCGGCTCACGGCCAGCCGTCTGGCCAGCGGGTAGGCCTTGTAAGGCAGTTGAGGTTGTGTAGGGCGAGAGGGCGGTCGCGTAGCCCACGCCAGCTGAGGAGCTCTCGATGACCACCACGCAGACACGCACACCCGACGCCACGGAGAGCGATGACCGTTGGCACTCGGCCCTCCACACCAGTTCACGGCGCCTCGCCGACGTGGTGGACGGGTTGTCGCGGAAGGAAATGGACCGGCCGTCCATGGCCGACGGATGGAGCATCGCGCAGGTCCTGTCCCATCTGGGCGGCGCCGCGGAGATCTCGACCGGCCTGCTCGGACGCGGCATCGCGGGAGACGACACCGGACCGCGGAGGGAGGCAGTCACGCCGGTATGGCAACGTTGGGACGCCCTTTCCGGCCCCGCGCAGCGCGAGGAGTGGAAGGCCGCTGACGCTCGCCACCTCCAGCTCCTCGACTCGCTCGACGCCGAACAGCGCGACTCGGTGCGGGTGCCGTACTTCGCCGGGCTGCTGGACGTCACCGCCTACGCCGGATACCGGCTGTCGGAGCAGTCGGTGCATGCCTGGGACATCGAGGCGGCCCTGGACCCCCTGGCCGAGATCCCGATGCCGGAGGTCCATCTGCTGTGGGAGCGGCTGGACCTGGTCGCCACGCGCTTCCGGGACGCCGCCACCCTCGCCCGCCTCGGGACCCGGCAGCTCACGGTCACTCTGACCGATACGGCCAGGACGCTGCTTCTGGACCTGGGCGCCGAGTTGCACCTGTACCCCTGCGAGCCGGCCGACCCGGTCGGAGAGGTGTCCGGGACGGCCGAGGCCGTGCTTCGGCTCGTATACGGGCGCAACCGTGACCAGGACGACGTCAGCGTGACCGGCTCGGTGACTCCGGCGGACCTGCGCTCACTGTTCCCGGGGTTCTAGACCCCTCACACACCGCCACCGACACGGAAGAACGGAATCGGACAGTGGGATCGACATGACCAAGGACACGTACAGGGACATGGACACGTACCCGGACACGGACTCGGACGGGGAGAAGACGATGCACGCCGATCTCGTGGTGATCGGATTCGGGAAGGGCGGTAAGACGGTCGCCGGGCGGATGGGCGCACTGGGCAAGCGAGTTGTGATGATCGAGGCGTCCGACCGGATGTACGGCGGGACCTGCCCGAACGTCGGGTGCGTGCCGACGAAGGCACTGGTGCACCACTCGGGCAAGCGCCGGCCGGACGACCCGCCTCAGGAGTTCTACGCACACGCGGTCAACCAGGTTCAGGAGCTGACGGCCCTGTTCCGAGCCGGGAACTACGAGGCACTGAACGGGGCGGACACGGTCACGGTGATCACCGGACGGGCGTCGTTCACCGACGCGCACACCGTGGTCGTCGGGGAGGGCGCGGACCGGATCACCGTCACCGGAGACATCATCCTGATCAACACCGGCTCAGAACCGGTCATCCCGGACATCCCCGGGCTGCGGGACAACTCGCGCACTGTGACGAGCACCCAGCTCATCGAACAGACCTGGCTGCCGGAGCGGCTGGCGATCATCGGTGGCGGCTATCTCGGGATCGAGTTCGCCGCGATCTATCGTCGGTTCGGCTCCCAGGTCACCGTCTTCGAGGCGGCGCCGAAGATCTTCGGGCGGGAGGACGACGACGTCGCCGCGGCGGCCGAGGCGATTCTGGTCGACGAGGGCGTCCAGGTCCTGTCCGGCTCCAGCGTCACGGAGATCCGCGACGGCGGGTCGGCTGCGACCGTGGTCTACGAACGCGACGGAGTCGGCGCGAGCATCGAGGTGGACGCCGTGCTGGCCGCCGCCGGGCGCGCTCCCGTCACGAAGGGGTTGGGGCTGGCAGCCGCGGGAGTGCTCACCACCGAGCGGGGAGCGGTGGCGGTGGACGAGTATCTGCGTACCAGCCAGCCGCACATCTTCGCCCTGGGCGATGTCAACGGCGGGCCGCAGTTCACGTACGTCTCCCTGGACGACAGCCGCATCGTCCTGGACCAGCTCGTCGGGAGCGGCAAGCGCACCACCACGGACCGCGTCGCCGTACCCCACACCCTCTTCATGACCCCGCCGCTGGCAACCGTCGGCCTGACCGAGAAGCAGGCCCGCGCCGCCGGACACCGGGTCAAGATCACACGCCAGCCCGTCGCAGAGATCGTCGCCATGCCCCGGGCCTACGCCGTGGAGGAGACCCGCGGCCTGATGAAGTTCGTCATCGACGCGGAGAGCGACCGGATCCTGGGCGCCGCACTCCTCAGCGTCGACGCGCAGGAACTGATCAACACCGTCGCGCTGGCCATGCGGCACGGCATCACCGCCACCGATCTGCGCGACGCGATCTACACCCACCCCAGCTCCACCGAGGCGTTCAACGACGTCCTGGGCGCCATCGTGCATAGCGACGAACCGGGAATCGCGCAGGCCTGAGGCCCGGATCAGGGACGTCCACGCCGACCGGCGTCTCGGTACAACGATGGGTTGTGTTCTCATGGCGGGTCGGTTGTTTGATCTCGTCGTCTGCTCCTCGCTTTGATGTCGGTGGTCAGCGTGTGGTTGTTCGGGGCGGCGAGAGGTGCGGTGGGCGTGAAGGGCAGGAGGGCGCTGGGGCGGCGGTTCGGGTGGTTGTGGGCTGCGTTCGCGGTCAGCTCGTACGGCACCGGGTTCGGGTTCGGCGCGTTCCCCTTGATCGCGATCCTCGTGCTGCACTCCGGACCGACCCAGGTGGCGGCGCTGGCCGCCGCGGGGCGGGCCGTGGGGGCCGTGGTCGCGGTGCCGCTCGGGCCGTGGATGGAGTTCCGGCGTAAGCGGCCCGTCATGATCGCGATGGACCTGATCCGGTTCGCGGCACTGATGAGTGTCCCCGCCGCGTTCGCGTTCGGCCGGCTCAGCTTCGCCCAGCTCCTCGTCGTCTCCGTCGTCGTCGCCGCGGCCGACATCGCCTTCCGGGCGGCCGGCGGCGCGTATCTGAAATCGCTCGTGGCGCCGGAGGACCTGCTCGTAGCGAACGGCCGGTTCGAGTCCACGACATGGACCTCGATCGTGGTCGGGCCGCCGCTCGGCGGGGCCGCGATCGGGATGTTCGGCCCCGTGACGACCGTGGTCGCCGACGCGGTCAGTTACCTGCTCTCGGCGCTCGGCATCCGCGCCATCGGAGGGACGGAAACGCGCCCCGCGCGGGCCGCCGCACCGCGGCTGCGCGCCGGTGATCTGCTCGAAGGCTGGCGCTACATCCTCAGCCACCGCACGCTGCGCCCGCTGTTCCTCAACTCGATCGTTGTCAACGGCCTCATCATGGCCTCCGAGCCGCTGATCGCCGTGCTCATGCTGAGCCGACTCGGCTTCGCACCCTGGCAGTACGGTCTCGCGTTCGCGGCCCCATGTATCGGTGGACTCATCGGCTCACGCGTCGCGCACCCGCTCGTGGCACGGTTCGGGCAGCACAAGGTGATGCTCGTCGTCGGGGCGCTGCGTGCGTGCTGGCCCATCGGACTGGCGTTCGTCCAGCCCGGAGTCCCCGGAATCGTGCTCGTCGTCGCCGTCCAGCTCGGCCTGGTGACCTGCTGCGGCCTGTTCAATCCGGTGCTTGCCACCTACCGGCTCGAACACGCCGACCCCGACCGGGTCGCCCGCACGCTGTCCGCGTGGTCGGTCAGCAGCAGCCTCTCGATCGCGGCTCTGACCGCCGTGTGGGGTGTCGTCGCCGCCATCACCGGCCCGCGCATCGCGATCGCGCTCGCCGGAGTCGTGCTCCTGGCCACCCCGCTGCTGCTCCCGCGCCGCGAGAAGGCGCCCCGGAGCACGGGGGAGCAGGCCGCCGCCAGCCTCACCTGACGGGGTCGTCCGCGGTGTCCTTGGTGGTGAGCACGGTCGCGCGGAAGGACGTGACGACCGGGCGCAGATCGATCTGGTGCCATGCTGCCCAGAGGCGTACTGACCTTTGGAACCAGGGGAGTTCACGGACGGTGACCCCTGGGGTGTCGCCTCGCAGCATGCTCTCCTGGACGAGCGTCATGCCGAGGCCGGACGCGGCCAGGCCGAGAGCGGTGAGAGGCTCGGGGGCTTCGAGCCGGATGTCGGGCGTGAACCCGGCCGCCGCGCAGGAGGCGACGAAGTCGTCGCGCCAGGCGGGCTGTTGGCTGTTCTCGATGGCGATCCACGGCTGATCGTCGAGGTCTTCGGGCAGGATTTCCGCCCGCCCCGCAAGTGCGTGGCTGCTCGGCATGGCCAGGAGCAGGGGGTCTTCGAGGAGGAGGGCGCTGCGCAGGTCGGGGTCCGTCTCGGGGGGTGCCTCCGGCACGAGGGCGATGTCCAGACTGCGTTGGCGCAGGCCCTCGAACTGCTGGGCCGCGGTGAGGTCGTAGAGGGCGACGTGGATGCCCGGGCGCTCGTCGTGCAGGGCGCGCAGCGCCTGGGGCAGGATCCCGGTGTGCATGGCATCGCCGACGTATCCCACGCACAGGCCGCCTTCCTCGCCGCGGCCCAGGCGGCGGCCGAGATTCTCGAGCCGGTCCGCGTGCCGCAGCAGGGCCGTGGCCTCCGTGAGGAAGACGCGGCCGTCGGAGGTGAGGCGGAGGCGCTGCTGGCTGCGCTCGAACAGGGTCAGGCCCAGGTTCTTCTCCAGCTGGGCGATCTGCCGGCTCAGCGGTGACTGGGAAATGTGCAGGCGATCGGCGGCGCGGCCGACGTGTTCCTCCTCGGCCACGGCCACGAAATAGCGAAGTTGTCGCAGGTCAAGCATGTAAGACCTCGGGGGACTCAAGTGTGTCCAAGCAAGTCTTGGACAGTCTGACTCCTCGATCCTAACCTCGACAGAGCAAGAGCCGCGGAGCAGGATAAAAGCATCCTGATCCCCGCATTACGCCGCGAACAGAAAGTTTCCCACCATGGGTATCAAGTCCCTCCTGCCGGGATCCCTCGGCTTCGGTACCGCCCCGCTCGGCAACATGTTCCGCAGCATCCCGGACGAGGAAGCCGCGGCCACCGTCGAAGCCGCCTGGGACCAGGGCATTCGCTACTTCGACACCGCGCCCTTCTACGGCGCGGGCCTGTCCGAGCTGCGCCTGGGCGAGGTGCTGGCAGGCCGGCCGCGCGACGAGTACGTGCTCAGCACCAAAGTCGGCCGCGTCATCCTCGACGAGCTGGAGGACCCCGCCGACCGCGACCTGGGCGAGAAGGGCGGCCTGTTCGAGCACGGCCGCGCGAACAAGATGGTCGACCTCTACACCGCGGACGCCACCCTGCGCTCCATCGAGGACAGCCTCGAGCGCCTGAAGACGGACCGTCTCGACATCGTCTGGGTGCACGACGTCGCCCAGGACTTCCACGGCGACGACTGGCTCGCCGTCTACGAGACGGCGCGCACCGGTGCTTTCCGCGTCCTGCAGAACCTCCGCGACGAGGGCGTCATCAAGGCCTGGGGCCTGGGCGTCAACCGCGTGGAGCCGATCGAGCTCACCCTCGACCTGGACGAGCCCAAGCCCGACGCGTTCCTCCTGGCCGGCCGCTACACCCTGCTCGACCACAACCGGTCCCTGCAGCGCCTCCTGCCCGCCGCCACCGAGCAGAACGTCGACATGGTCGTCGGCGGACCCTACAGCTCCGGCATCCTCGCCGGCGGCCAGCACTTCGAGTACCAGAAGGCGCCGGCCGACATCATCGCCAAGGTCGAGCGGATCAAGGCGCTCGCCGCCGCGCACGGTGTCAGCATCAAGGCCGCCGCCCTGCAGTTCGCCCTGGCGCACCCGGCGACGGCCGCCGTCGTCCCCGGCGCGACCCGGCCCAGCCGCATCGCCGAAGACGTCGCCGCCCTCAACGAGAACGTCCCGGCCGCCTTCTGGACCGCCCTTCGCGACGAGCACCTCATCGCCGCCGACGCCCCCACCCCCACTGCCTGACCCCGACTCCACGGCACACGCAAGGAGCAGCACATGGCCACCACCGCCACCGCCACCATCGACCTCCCCCGATCCGCCGAAGACGTCTGGCAGCTCATCGGCGGCTTCGACTCCCTGCCCGACTGGCTCCCGTACATCCCCAAGAGCGAGCTGAGCGAAGGCGGCCGCGTGCGTCGCCTGACCAACCAGGACGGCGGCGTCATCGTCGAACGCCTCAAGGCCTTCGACCACGACAAGCGCACCTACTCCTACGCCATCGAGCAGGCGCCCTTCCCTGTCACCGACTACCTCTCCACGCTGACGGTGCGCGACATACCCGGCGCACCCGGAACGTCGCAGGTGGAATGGACGGGCTCGTTCACGCCCGTCGGCGTCAGCGAGGCCGACGTTGAGGAGCTCTTCCACGGCATCTACGCGGACGGCCTCGCCGCACTGCTCGAGACCCTCAACACCTGAGGACGACACCGGTGTTGGACCGGTCACGCCATGCCCCGGGTGCCGACTTGTGACGCTGTCGGCACCCCAGGTGCTCTACGGTCGGGGAGAGACGGATCGTGGCGTGGCGCAGCCAGGTGGCTGCCGCCCTTCCCGGGAGTGGAGTCAGGTGAAGGACGACGAAGTACGTGCGCGCTTCGACGGCCGAGGCCGCGTGGAGCTGATCCCCGGACGCCCCACAACCGCCAGGCTGGGACGGATCGAAGAGATCGCCCACGCGCTCGGCTACCAGCAGCACTCCATCGAGAACCTCGGCCGCGCGGGGCTCCGGCTCGTCTACGGACGCGACGACGGCCCCCAGGCGCGCCGCCGCGCCGAGCTGACCATCGCCCGGCTGCGCGAGGGCGGCCCCCTGCTGCCGGCGATCGAGCCGCCCCCGCCCCCGCCACCCACTCCGCCGCCCCCGGCCCCCTCACAAGCCCCGCCCCGGCAGCGCAGCCGCCCTCTCCCGGCGCCCCCACCACCCCCACCGCTGTTTCCGCCCCCACCATCCCGACCGCCGGGCCCACCGCCTCCGCCCTCCAGCACCCCGACCTCATAACGGCGCAGGCCAGATGAGGGCCGCCGATGATTTTCCGGGGCGGGCGCGGTCATGAAGGGTGGACCAGCCACGGCTCAGGAGGAGGCGCGGGATGCGCACTCTGGCGATCACTCAGAACATCACCGTCGACGGTTGCGTCGAGATGCTCACCGACTGGTTCGAACCACAGGCCCAGGGCAACGCGGACATGGCCGATGTGCTGGCGGAGGGCCACCGTCAGGACAGCGAGGCAGATGCGCTGCTCGTGGGCCGGCGAACCTTCGAGGACTTCCGCGGCTACTGGCCCGGGCTGACCGACGACACCACGGGCATCTCCGACTACCTCAACCAGGTGCGGAAGTACGTCGTGTCCGGCTCGATCGAGGACCCGCAGTGGGAGAACTCGATCGTTCTGTCCGGCGACGCGGTCAAGGAGGTCACTGCCCTGAAGGCGCTGGAGGGCGGCAAGGACATCGTGCTCACCGGCAGTATCAGCTTGGCCCACACGTTGATCGAGGCGGGCCTCGTCGACGAGTACCGCCTCTTCGTGTACCCCGTCGTCCAGGGCCGCGGCAGGCGCCTCTTCCCCGGTGGGTACGAGGTACCGCGACTGCGGCTCGTGGACTCGAAGTCCTTCCGGAGCGGGATCGTGCTGCTGCGCTATGTCCCGGCCTGACGGGCAAGGCGGCCGCCGATGGCCGGGAGCGGTCGGCTGATCGGCCGTTGCCGGGTCAGCCGGCCAGGGAGACCAGCGCGATCGTGACGTTGTCGGGACCGCCCGCGGCCATGGCGGCTTTCCACAGCTCGAAGACGGCCCGTCCGCCGTCGTGCTCCCGAAGCACATCGTCGATCTCGCTCTCGAGTACGGGATCGGTCAAGCCGTCACTGCACACCAGCATGCGCGTACCTGGGGTGAGCGTGGACGTGCTGACATGCGGCGTGATCGCGCTGAACGTCGGTGCGCCACCGAGCGCCTGCGTGACGATCGACGTGGTGCGCCGGCCGTGCGCGAGCGGCGGGCTGTCGTCCACGCTCACCTGGTGGAGGGTGTCGTCCGTGGCGGCCCGGTCACCGGTGAGGCCGCCGTCGGCACTCGTCTCGATGCCGTCCCCAGCCGGGCCCACTTCGATCACCCTGCTGTCGCCGACGTTGAATACGAGCAGTTCCTGTTCGAGGATCACGACACCTGCGACGGTCGTCCCCATCGTGGACAGCTCCGGGGCGCGGTCGGCCGCCGCGTACACGGCGTGATTGCACATCCCCAGCGCGTCACGAACCGCTTCCTCGCCGTCCAGCGCCGGCCCGAACAAGGCGAGCCGGCGGACGACGAGGCTGCTGGCGACCTCGCCGGCCGGCTGCCCGCCGATGCCGTCGGCGACAGCGACCACGAGTGGATGGCCGAGCGGAAACGCCATCGTCTGCGGATTCTCCGTCACCGATCCGCACAGCGTCCATGGGCCGACGACCAGGCTGTCCTCGTTGTGCTCGCGCCTGAGTCCGGGGTGGCTCAGCGCGGTGACCGATATGTACGGCATAGGGGGTGCCGCCCTTCCGCGAAGGAGCGCATCATCCGCACCACCATTGTCGCGCCGGAGAGCGGCCCGGGTCGCGCGGTGCGCGCGCCCCGAGTTGCGCGGCGCCGCGAACGGGGTTAGCCCAGAGGTAAGGGCAGGAGGTGCCTGCCGTCACCTGCGAGGGCCTCCGAGAGGGGCGAGCGCTGTGCGGTTCACGGATCGTACTGATGCCGGGCGGCGGCTGGCCGCAGCGGTCCAACACCTGCGTGACGAGGAGCCGGTCGTCCTCGGGCTGCCCCGTGGCGGGGTTCCGGTGGCTTTCGAAGTGGCGCGTGCGCTCGGCGCCCCGCTCGATGTGATCGTGGTCCGCAAGCTCGGCGTCCCCTACCAGCCGGAACTGGCGTTCGGCGCGATCGGCGAGGGCGGCGTACGGGTCCTCAACGACGACGTCGTGCGCCACTGCGGGATCGAACCGGACCGCATCGCGGCCGTCGAGCGCGCGGAGCGACAGGAGCTGGAACGGCGGGCACGGAGGTACCGCGGCGGGCGGCCTCCGGCAACCGAGGAGGCCCGCACGAGGACCGGCGAGGCCCGCACCGTGATCGTCGTGGACGACGGGATTGCCACCGGCGCCACGGCGGCGGCGGCGTGCCAGGTCGTACGGGCGCAGGGCGCGGCCCGCGTGGTCCTCGCCGTGCCGGTCGCGCCGCCGGACGCGGTGCGCAGACTGAGCGTGGTGGCCGACGACGTGGTGTGCCTCTCCGTACAGCCCCTGTTCGGTTCCGTCGGTGAGTGGTACGGCGACTTCACGCAGACCACGGACGAGGAAGTGGCCGGGTGTCTGGCACGGGCCTTGGCGGACCCCGCACGCGTCCGGCAGGCACCGGTCACGGCCGGCGTGGAGGTGGAGGCCGCCGGAGTCCGGCTGGCCGGAGACCTCGCACGGCCGGAAGGTGCCGCGGGGCTGGTGATGTTCGCCCATGGCTCCGGCAGCAGCCGGCACAGCCCGCGTAATCGTGCGGTGGCGGAGGTGTTGCAGGAAGCGGGCCTCGGCACGCTGCTGTTCGACCTGCTCACGCCCGCCGAGGAAGCCGACCGGGACAACGTCTTCGACATCGGCACGCTTGCCGGCAGGCTGGCCGGAGCCACCCGCTGGCTGCGCGACCGCGAGTCGGCGCCGATCGGATACTTCGGTGCCAGCACCGGGGCCGCGGCGGCGCTCCGGGCGGCCGCCGACGACCCGGACATCGGCGCGGTGGTGTCCCGCGGCGGACGGCCGGACCTGGCCGGACCCCGCCTCGGCGACGTACGAGCGCCGACCCTGCTCATCGTCGGCGGGGCCGACACGATGGTGCTCGACCTCAACCGTGCCGCCCAGGCTCAACTCCGTTGCGAGAACCGGCTGGAGATCGTGCCCGGAGCGACGCATCTCTTCGAGGAACCCGGAGCGCTCGACCGGGCCGCCGCCCTCGCGAGGTCGTGGTTCACCACGCACCTGACGGCAGGCAGCGACCCTTCAACGTCGGCGCGCCGGGAGCCACATCACTGACCGGTTCGGGGCCGGGCGCCGGAGGGCCTACCGGTTGCTCACCGCGAAACGCATCAGCGCCCGCTCGTCGCCCTGCTTGATCTTCCCCGTCTCGTTCAGCACCTCGAGCTTCCAACTGCCGTTGACCCGGATCGCCTTGGCGACACGGCAGCCGTTGTCGTTGGTGAGCAGGCTCGGCCAGATGTCGGCGACCTGCTGGGAGGTGCCGCCGGTTGCGTCGTACACCTTGAAGCTGATGTTCCGCGCCTTCGTGAAGGAGCTGGACTTCTTGTAGGCGGCGGCCACGAAGACGATCGACGTGATGTTGGCGGGGACGCGGCCGAACTCGACGGTCACTGTCTCGTCGTCCCCGTCGCCGCGCCCCGTCTGGTTGTCGCCGCTGTGCACCAAGGAGCCGTTGCCCAGCGGGTCCAGGGAGTCGAGGCCTGCGAGCCGTACCGGGTCCGCGCCTTGCAGTGCGACGGCGATGAGGTCGAGGTCCGTGCCGACGTTCCGGCGGAGCTTGCCCATCAGCCCGCCGCTGCTTCCGGCGGTGGGGTCCCAGGACACGCCTATCGACAGGTGGGTCACACCGTCGAGATCTGCCGGTCCGTCTTCCTTGGTGAGCGTGATCATGTGAATTCCTCGTGATGGTGGAGTGCAATGCATGAAGTCTGCCGATATCGCTCGCCGCTT
The DNA here is from genome assembly GCF_002803065.1 of Streptomyces sp. CB01635. GTDB lineage: Bacteria > Actinomycetota > Actinomycetes > Streptomycetales > Streptomycetaceae > Streptomyces. Next base: position 7,060 of record NZ_NNBL01000005.1, on the reverse strand, counting down.
GATACACCAGGTCCGAAATTGGTGTCGGTCGGTCCTGCGTCATGGACTGAGCGGGCGCCTTCGGCGGGGGATGTGGTGGCGGCCGCCTGATCCCAGATGAACGACGCCGGCCGCGAGTGCCGCGCAGGTGATGCTCGCGAACCGCACGTTCAGACGCGCCTGATGACGTCTGTGCGGCCTCCGTGCGTGGAGACGGCTCCGGGCTGCGGTGCAGAAAGGCACCACAGCCCGGAGGGGAATCGCTCAGGCCACGCTGTCGCGCAGCTCCGCGAGGCTGTCCTTGGTCAGGTGCCGGGGCGTGCTGTCGGTGTCGACGAGGACGACCGTGCACGTGGCGGAGTGGGTGAGCGCGGTGGTGAGACTGCCGTCGGCGAACTGGGCGAGGGGGCCGCGCGGTGAGTGTCCGATGGCCACGGCGCGGGCGTGTACGTCCGCCGCGTGGTGGGCGAGGGCGCGGCCTGCGGCGGCGTGGTCGCCGACGCTCGTCAGGATCTGGCCGGTGGCGGCGATGCCGTCGGCGCTGAGGCGGTCGAGGTGGGCGGTCACGGCGGCGCGGGCCTGTTCGTCCGTCTCGGTGTCGACGGCCTGTTCCTCGACGACCGCGGTCTGCTGGACGTGGACGACCTCCAGCGGACTGCCCGTGTCGCGAGCGAGCCGCGCCGCGGCGTCGACGATGCAGGCGGCCTTGTCGTGGGCGCCCACGGCGACGATGACGGGCGGCGCGTCGGCCGAGGCGGCTGTCTTGCCGACAGGCGTGAGCGACGGACTGACGGGTTCACTCTCGACCGGGTCCGCCTCGGCCTTGCGCAGCAGACCATGGCCGCTGGCCAGTACGGGGATGGCCAGGAGGAAGGTGGCGGCGCCCAGATAGAAGGGCACACTCAGGTCCGTGGCGTCGGCGAGCTTGCCCGCGACGAAGGGGGCGAGGCCACCGCCGATGAAGCGCAGGAACCCGTAGGCGGATGAGGCCACGGGGCGCTCGACGGGGGAGACGAGCATGACGGCCTGGGTGGTCAGGGTGTTGTTGATGCCGATGAAGGCGCCGCTGACGATGACGGCCACGATGACGACCGTGGGGTTGTCGACGCCGGCGGCGATGAGCGCCATCACGATGCCGAGGCCGAGCAGGTTGGCGTACAGGACGGGAGCCGTGCCGAAGCGGGCCTGAAGACGCGGGGCGAAGAAGACGCTGAAGGCGGCCACCAGCAGTCCCCAGCCCGTGAAGACCAGACCGAGCTCGTGCGCGCTCAGCTTCATCGGGTACGGGGCGTAGCCGAGCATCGTGAAGAAGCCCCAGTTGTACAGCAGGGCCATGATGCCCATGGTCAGCAGACCGCGGTGGCGCAGCGCCTTGAGCGGCGCGATCGGCGAGGTGGGGCGCTTGGGCTTGGGCAGCGAGGGCACGAAGGCGAGGGTCGCGACCAGTGCGATGGCCATCAGCACGGCGACGCCGAAGAACGGGCCGCGCCAGCTGATGCCGCCCAACTCCCCGCCCAGCAGCGGGCCGACGGCGATCCCGAGGCCGAGCGCGGCCTCGTACAGGATGATCGCGCCGCCGAAACCGCCGCTCGCGGAGGCGACGATGACGGCGAGGGAGGTGGCGATGAACATCGCGTTGCCCAGGCCCCAGCCGGCGCGCATGCCGACGATGCCGTTGACGGAACCGGCCGTGCCGGCGAGTGCGGCGAAGACGACGATGACGACCAGGCCCACGACCAGGGTGCGCTTGGCGCCGATACGGCTGGATATCCAGCCGACGAAGAGCATGGCGACCGCGGTCACGATCAGGTAGCTGCTGAAGAGCAGGGAGACCTGGCTCGGTGAGGCGTGCAGGTTCTCGGCCAGGGCGGGGAGGATCGGGTCGACCAGGCCGATGCCCATGAACGAGATCACGCAGGCGAACGCCACGGCCCAGACGGCTTTCGGCTGCTTGAAGGGACTGGCGGCCTTTCCATGCGGTGCACTCATGCGCGGTTCTCTCCAAAGTGTCGAGAAGAGGGGTGGGGTGGAGGGGGTGCGGGGGAGCGGACAGGCTGCGGCGGGATGAGTCAGTCGTGGGCCGTACGGGTCTGGCGGTCCTGGATGGCGCGGGCCAGGGCGGGCAACGCGGTCCGCACCGCCTGCTGCTCCGGCTCGGTCAGCTCCCCGATGAGCAGATCGAGGGCCTGGGTCCGCTCGGCGCGCCGCTGCCGGAACACCTCGAGGCCGCTCTCGGTGGCTTCTACGAGGACGGCCCGGCCGTCGTTGTGGTCAGCCACTCGGCGTACCAGGCCCGCACGTTCCATGCGGGTGACGAGCTGGGTCATGTTCGGCTGGGAGACACCTTCGGCCCTGGCCAGCTCGCTCAGTCGATACGGACCTTCGCGGCCCAGCCGGCCGATCGCGGACGAGGCCGCCGTGCTCAGGCCGCCGGCGACGGCGCTCTGTCGCACGTAGCGGACCATCTGCTCCACGGCGATCATCAGGCCTTCGGCCCGGGGATCGACTTCCATAACCCGCTTATCCATAAGCGCATTATGCATCTGCTTGTAGCATGAATCAATACCGCGTGGCCGGGGTGCCGTGTGTCTGGTGGCCGCGCTTTTGAGGGACGTATATCGACATGGACGGACGTCGTCCGGACAGAAGTCGCCCATTTGCGGCGTGCGGCGCCTGTGGGTGTCGTGCGAGTGTCGGGGGTGTGGTCGATCAGGGCGGGTCGGTCACCGACCGCTTCCGCGCACACCTGACCGCCTGACCAGAGGAGAAGCACATGCCCCACTCCTTCGATCCGTACAGCGTCCTGCCCTCAGTGCCGGAGTTCGGCTTGCACAGCACGGACATCGCGGACGGGAAGCCCCTCGATGTCGCACAGTGCAGCAGTCTCTTCGGAGGCCCGGGCGAGGATCGCTCACCACAGCTGTCCTGGGAGGGCTTCCCCGCCGACACGCAGAGCTTCGCGGTGACCTGCTTCGACCCGGACGCGCCGACGGCGAGTGGCTTCTGGCACTGGGCGGTGTACGACATCCCCGCGTCGGTGCACGAACTGGAGGCCGGTGCCGGGGCGCCGGGCGGGAAGTACCTGCCCATCGGCGCGAAGATGCTGGCCAACGACGCGGGCGGGCACAGCTTCCTCGGCGCGGTGCCTCCTCCCGGGCACGGCCCCCACCGTTACATGTACGCCGTCCATGCGGTGGACACGCCCGAGCTGGATGTGCCGGCGGCGGCTTCCCCGGCCTGGCTGGGCTTCCAGCTCTTCACCCACGCCGTGGCGCGGGCCGTGATCACTCCGATGTTCGAGAATCCGGCCTGAGCACCTACGACTGACAGCGCGGAAGCCCAGGAGTGGCCACGCAGGCCAGGAGCAGCCCGAGAGCCCAGGATGTCGTCCTCCCGGGCTCTCGGGTTCGGGTCGTCGGGGCAGGGGCGGCGCTCAGTCCTTGATCTCGCAGATGGTGGCGCCGGAGGTGATGGAGGCGCCGATCTCGGCGCTGAGGCCCTTGATGGTGCCGGTGCGGTGGGCGTTGAGGGGTTGTTCCATTTTCATGGCTTCCAGGACGACGACGAGGTCGCCTTCCTTGACTTCCTGGCCCTCTTCGACGGCGACCTTGACGATGGTGCCCTGCATGGGGGAGGCGAGGGTGTCGCCGGAGGCGGCGGGGCCGGACTTCTTCGCGGCGCGGCGTTTGGGCTTGGCGCCGGCGGCGAGGCCGGTGCGGGCCAGTGACATGCCGAGTGAGGAGGGCAGGGAGACCTCGAGGCGTTTGCCGCCGACCTCGACGACGACGGTCTCGCGGCCGGTTTCCTCGTCGCTGTCCGTGTCGGGGGTGGCGGCGAAGGGCTTGATCTCGTTGACGAACTCGGTCTCGATCCAGCGGGTGTGGATGGTGAAGGGGTCGCTGGTGAAGGCGGGGTCGGTGACGACGGCGCGGTGGAAGGGGATGGCGGTGGCCATGCCTTCGACCTCGAACTCGGCCAGGGCGCGGGCGGCGCGTTGCAGGGCTTGTTCGCGGGTGGCGCCGGTGACGATGAGTTTGGCGAGGAGGGAGTCCCAGGCGGGGCCGATGACGCTGCCGGTCTCGACGCCGGCGTCGAGGCGGATGCCGGGGCCGGTGGGGGGTGCGAAGCGGGTGACGGTGCCGGGGGCGGGGAGGAAGCCGCGGCCGGGGTCTTCGCCGTTGATGCGGAACTCGAAGGAGTGGCCGCGCAGGGCGGGGTCGTCGTAGCCGAGTTCTTCGCCGTCGGCGATGCGGAACATCTCGCGTACGAGGTCGATGCCGGCGACTTCTTCGGTGACGGGGTGTTCGACCTGGAGGCGGGTGTTGACCTCGAGGAAGGAGATGGTGCCGTCCATGCCGACGAGGAATTCGACGGTGCCGGCGCCGACGTAGCCGGCTTCCTTGAGGATGGCCTTGGAGGCGGTGTAGAGCTGTTCGTTCTGCGCCGGTGTCAGGAAGGGGGCGGGGGCTTCCTCGACGAGTTTTTGGTGGCGGCGCTGCAGCGAGCAGTCACGGGTGGACACGACGACCACGTTGCCGTGCTGGTCGGCGAGGCACTGCGTTTCGACGTGGCGGGGCTTGTCGAGGTAGCGCTCGACGAAGCATTCGCCGCGGCCGAAGGCTGCGACGGCTTCGCGTACGGCGGAGTCGTAGAGCTCGGGGACCTCTTCGAGGGTGCGGGCGACCTTGAGGCCGCGGCCGCCGCCGCCGAAGGCGGCCTTGATGGCGATGGGCAGGCCGTGTTCGCGGGCGAACGCGACGACCTCGTCGGAGCCGGATACGGGGTCCGGGGTGCCGGCGACCAGGGGGGCGCCGGCGCGCTGGGCGATGTGCCGGGCGGCGACCTTGTCGCCGAGGTCGCGGATGGCCTGCGGGGGCGGGCCGATCCAGATCAGTCCGGCGTCCAGGACGGCCTGGGCGAACTCCGCGTTCTCCGACAGGAATCCGTAGCCGGGGTGGATGGCGTCCGCGCCGGAGTCCTTGGCGGCCTGCAGCACCTTCGCCATGTCGAGATAGCTGGTGGCCGGGGTGTCACCGCCCAACGCGAACGCCTCGTCCGCGGCCCGGACATGCGAAGCGTCCCGGTCCGGTTCCGCGTAAACGGCAACGCTCGCGATACCGGCATCCCGGCACGCCCGGGCCACGCGGACAGCGATTTCGCCACGGTTGGCGATGAGCACCTTGCGCACGATGGCTCCCTCCTTGAAACAAGCCGAGTTTAGGGACTGCCGACACGGGCTTTCGACCCGTCCCCATGAGTGAGCTTGCCCACACGGAGTGCTATTCGAGGCGCGCTCAAGTGGTGAAACCCCTTGTTGCGCCCGGGTACGCAGCCTTCCCTCTTCGAACCCTAGCCCGCCAGAGTGGGCTAGGTCTCTGTGAGACGGCGCTGCGGCACTCCAGGATTCTTTGTGGAGTCCCTACGAATGGCCCAATGATTCTTTGCCTTGGGCAGACCCCTTGTCCCGCGCTTTACCCGTTAGTAGCGTTCGCGTTGTCTCGAACGTACTAGGGGTAACAGCAGTCGAAAGTGGGTGGGGTTCCGGTGGCACGCAGACCGGTGGCATGGGTGGCCGCGATCGTGCTCTTCGCGGAGGCGATCGGCATCGCCCTGCTCAACTGGTTCCTGGGGCTGGTCGTCGACCGCCAGGACATGTCCCTGGCCGGGCTCGACCCCCGCGCCATGTCCGTCTCCGCCTGGATAGCCGGCGCGCTCTTCGGGCTCTATCTCGCGCTGTGCGCGGTCGTCCTCGTACGCATCGCCGTGCGCGACCGCGGGCCGGCCGGCTTCGGCCGCATCCTGCTGATCAGCGCGGCTGTCGTGCACGGGCTGCTCGGGGCGTTCAGCATCGGCCTGGTCGGCTGGCTCGCGTTCGTCTTCATGATGGTCGTGCTCGGGCTCATCGTGCTCACGCTGGTCGCTTATGACCGCAAGGAGCAGGGGGAGGGCGCGGGAGCGGGTGCGGGCGCGGGCGACGCCCCTGCGGGTCCGGCCGATGGGGGCGGGGCACCTCAGCCCGTCTGAACCGGGTGGGCGTGGGCGGTCAGTCCGCCCACAAGTCCGTGATGTTCACGCCCAGTTGGGCCAGCAGGCGGCGCAGCAGCGGCATCGACAGGCCGATCACGTTCCCGTGGTCGCCGTCGATGCCGTCGATGAACGGGGCCGAGCGGCCGTCCAGCGTGAACGCGCCCGCCACGTGGAGCGGCTCGCCCGAGGCCACGTACGCGGCGATCTCCGCGTCGCTCGGCTCGCCGAACCGGACCACCGTCGAGGCCACCGCCGACACGTAGCGGCCCGTCGCCGTGTCGTACACGCAGTGGCCCGTCTGCAGGGTGCCCGCGCGGCCCCGCATCGACTTCCAGCGCGCCGTGGCCTCCTCGGCGTCCGCGGGCTTGCCGAGCGCCTGGCCGTCGATGTCCAGGACCGAGTCGCAGCCGATCACCAGCGCGCCGTGGACCTCAGGCTTCGCCGCGACCACGGACGCCTTCGCCTCCGCAAGCGCCAGGGCCAGTTCGGCCGGGGTGGGGGCGGACACGGCGTCCTCGTCGACCCCGCTGACCAGCACCTCGGGGGCCAGGCCCGCCTGGCGCAGCAGGGCCAGCCTGGCCGGGGACTGGGAGGCGAGGACGAGACGGCGGGTGCTCACGGGGGTGCTCACGTGGGGATCACTCATGCGGTCAGGGTTCCACATGTGGGCAGGTGGGCGTGCTCGGTCCGGGGCGACTACACGATTCCCAGAACCAGCATCGCAATGACCATCGCCACCGCGAGCACGAAGCCCGCCCGGCGGAGCATCGCCTGGGTTTCGCGCAGCTCCTCGGGGGGCTCGTTCTCGGGGTCTGACCACAGCATGGATTCGATACTGCTGCCCCGCTGCGCGGTGCGCCTGAGTACGCGTACTCAGGCGCACCCCCACCTGCGGACTAGGCAGGCCAGTACGTGCGCGCCCAGCTCGTGGGGCCCGGGGACGGACGGCGCGCCTGCGCCACCCTTGCCGGGTCCGCCCATGCGTCGGGGGTGCCTGCCGCGCCGGGCGGGGCGGTGGTGGCTGCCGCGGCGCGGGCCTGGACCACCGCCAGTG
>NZ_NNBL01000049.1 GCF_002803065.1 Streptomyces sp. CB01635 | reverse complement strand
CCGACATACCGCAGGGATCATCAACCGTCACTACCCGACGACAACCCGCAAACCTCAGTAGGCACTGGCTCTCCCGAGAGCCGCTTGCGCGCACTTGCTGATCGCTGTGGACTGCCCCGGTGCCCACACGCACCCGCTACCTCTCGCCTGGCGATGCCCCTCCCGCCCACCGCCTCCTGAGGTTCCCCCGCTACGCGTTAGTGGCAGAGACAGGACTTGACTGTGCCGTAGCGGCACCGTGTTGGCTGAGAACCATGAGCTGGAGTACTCGGGAGATCGCCGAGCTTGCCGGCACCAGCCTGCGGGCGGTACGGCACTACCACGNACGAGGTCGGGCTGCTGGCGGAGCCCGAGCGTCGCGCCAACGGCTACAAGCAGTACGGCGTGCCGCACCTGGTCCGCCTGCTGCGGGTCAAGCGTCTGGTCGATCTCGGGTTCTCGCTGAACCAGATCGCGGAGACGGTGGACGAGGGTGAGCACCCCGGGCAGGCACTGCGCACGCTCGACGCTGAGCTGGCCGCGACCATCGAACGGCTGCAGCGGGCCCGGCTCGAACTCGCGGCACTGATCGACCTGCGTGCCCCGGCCGACCTGCCTGCGGAACTCACGCCCGGCGAAGCAACGGCCCTGTCCGAGACCGACCGCTCGCTCCTGCTGGTCATGACCCGGTTGATGAACGGGGATCAGCTGCAAGCCTACGGTGCACTGGTGCGCACTCTGCCTGCTCACCCAATCAATCGGGAGTTCGGCGAACTGCCCGCTGACGCAGGCGAGCACATCCGCCAAGACCTCGTGGAGCGGATGGTGCCCTTCCTGCGCCGGCTGCGGCAGAACCACCCGGACCTGCCCGATCTGTACACGGACGCCCCGAGGGGGGAGAAATTCGTTCGAGAGACCATGGAGACGGTCCTGCGTGAGCTGTACAACCCGGCGCAGCTCGACGTTTTGCACCGGACCCACGTGATCGTGGACGAGTCCACCCAGCCTCGACCGGGGCGGAACGCTACCGAACTTCGTTGACCGCGCCGGTCTCTGGCTCCATGCCGTCGCCGTCGACGGCATGGAGCCGCGAGCTACACGCAGGAGTGACAATGCAGTCCCATGCCCATGCAGATGCCCGCTACGCAGTCAGCACTGCCTTGCTGGCTGAGCTGCGGTCCAGAATCCCTGCTGGCCGTGTGCTCGCCAACGGGCCGGAGTACGCAAAAGCAGTGGCGTTGTTCAACGCAGCGGTTGATGTCTGTCCTGCTGTCGTCGTGCGGTGCGCGACCACCGCTGACGTGCAGGCCGCGATACGGGTGTCTCGCAACCATGGGGTGCCGATCTCGGTACGCGGCGGGGGTCATGACTTCTGGGGACGGGCGTTCCGTCCCGGCGGACTGGTTCTCGATCTGACTGGCATGCGGGGAGTTCAGGTCGACATCGGCCGCCGTTTCGCGACGGTAGGTGGCGGGGCACTCTCGTCCGACGTCGTATCCGCTGCCGAGCCGGCGGGCTTGACGGCGGTCACCGGAACGGCGGGTGCCGTCGGCATGGTCGGCCTCACGCTCGGCGGCGGATACGGCCCCCTGATCGGGCAGTTCGGGCTCGCGGCCGACAACCTGCTCGGCGCCGAGGTCGTCCTGGCCGACGGTTCACGAGTGCACACCGACGCCGACCATCATCCGGACCTCTTCTGGGCGTTGCGGGGCGGCGGCGGCAACTTCGGTGTCGTGACCTCGGCGCGGATCCGTCTGCACCCCGTGCCGACCGTCGTGTCGGGCACCATCTTGTACCCGATCGTCCAGAGCGCCGGCATTCTCGCCGACCTCGGTGGGATCCTTCAGGACTGTCCGGATGAGCTGACGGTGGACGTGGGGTTCCTTCCCGGCCCGGACGGGAAGCCGACGGTGTACGTCGCGCCGACCTGGTCGGGGGACATCGAGGTGGGGAACGCCGAGAACGGGCCGGTGCGTGCCCTGGCCAGACTCGGTACACCCGTGCTGGCCGAGATTGGACCGGTCGCCCGTTCCGCGGCGTTGGCCGCGACGGACACCATGTTCCCACCCGGGCGGATGGGCGCGATTCGTACGCGCACCGTCCAGAGCATCTCCGGCTCCATCGCGCCCGTCCTGGACCGGGCTGCCCAGGAGTTCACCTCACCGTTCTCCGCGATCGTGTGGCATCAGTTCCATGGTGCCGCCGCCCGTCTGCCCCTCGGCTCGACGGCTTTCGGCCGACGCGAACCGCACCTGATGGTCGAGCTGATCTCATTGTGGGAGGGCGAAAGCAAGGGCAACGCAGGAGCCGGCGATGGTAGGTCCCCGCACCTGCGCTGGCTGGAAGCGTTGCACGCGGCGCTTGAGCCGTTCTCGTTGCCGGGTGGCTACGTGAACTTCCTGGGGCCGGAGACTCCCGACCAGGTCGCGGAGTCCTACGGGCCGAACACCGAGCGTTTGCTAGCCGTGAAGTCTGCGGTTGACCCGGACTCCGTCTTCGCCGCCACGCCGCTCCCCAGCGGGAGTGCCGACGCCGGTTCCAGGCCCGTGTCAGGCGTGGAACCGGAGCATCGGGGGGTGCCGGCGGTCCCGCCGGAGAACGGCATCGGGTCGTCGGACATTGGCCACGTTGGCCTCGGGCTTTCACCGAGGGGGCCGTCCGACGGGTGATCAGATAGCCGGGGAGCGCCTCTGAACTGGGACGGTAGGGCTTGTCGAAGGTCCTGTTCGTCGCCCGGGGAGAAGCGCTCCCCGGGTCCAGGGCGCCGGGCAGGGTCAGGCGCCACCGGCCGCTGTATCCGGGATGGAGAGCCGGGGTCTTCGTCGGACTGGCCGAAATAGCGCCCTGGGCCACAGAGTTCATATGGGCGCTACGGCGTTGTCGTGCCCTGGGAGATCGGCGGTTGAGCGGCGTACACAGTACGTGCAGCAGCGGCCGTGTCCCCTCCTGCCTCCGTGGCTGAGCCCATCGGAGTGTGCCGCTCAGGGGGCACCGCTTACTCCTCTCGATCGGCGGCGCCCTCGTCCGGCGCGGCGGGCGCTTCGTCGACCTGGACCGGGTCGCCCACGGCGCCCCCGGTGGCCGTGCGGACAGCGTCCGCAATGAAAGCGAAACTCTCGTCACCGAGCTTCCGCGGATCGGTGCCGTCCAGAAGGCCGGCTCCGACGTACTCGTTGATGACTCGCAGGGCGGCCGCGGCGGCCGCGGCGTGCAGGCGTACCTGTAGGTCGTCGGGCTTGAGTCCGAGGCGAGTCGCGATGACCGCGGCCAGTTCGTGTTCCACCTGGTCGCAGGCCATCAGCCAGGCCGTGCGCAGGGCCGGTTCGGTCTCGGCCAATCGAATCATCTTGACGCCCAGCCCGGCATCGGCCTGCTCCGACGGGCTGATCTCGCTGACCAACCGCTTCGCCTCCGTGGCGAAGTGCTCCTCCAAAGAGCGGTGCAGCGGCCAACTGCGCAGAGTGGCCAGTTCCCACTCCACGCTCTGCGCAACGATCGGCTCCGCGCAGCTCTCCTTGCTTCGGAAATGACGCCAGATGGTGCGGGTCGACAGGCCCACCGCCTCGGCGATCTGGTCACCGCTCGTGCCGTCGACGCCCTGCGCCCAGAAGAGGCGTGCCGCCTCCCGCGAGATCTCCAGACGTACACGACGGCGGCGCTGCTCACTCATCCCGCCACGGCTGCGTTCGGTCGATACCACGTCGTCGGCCATCTTTTCGCCACCCTTTCACCATCGCGCTCACTCAGTGCCATATTGACATTAAGTGACGCTGCACGCCAGCTAGTGCGCGCCTCGATCCGAGCTCAAGCGCATCCACTTGCCATATCTGTCACTTAGTGACACTGTCACTAAGTGACAGAGAGATCTCGCCGCGCGGTGGCCTTTGCCGCTCGCTGTGCAAGGCCGACCTGCGCAGCGAGTGATCCCCTTCCGAGCCCACCCCTACCCGAGCTCCGGAGTACCGCATGAGGAAACGACCAGCCGCCACCGCCGCAGCCCTGCTCACGGCCTGCGCTCTGACCTGCGGCCTCATAGGGGCAGCCGTCGCCGCGCCGGACCAGGCAACCGACGGCGGCCGAACCGGGAGGACGACCGTCGCCACTGCTACCGATTCGGTCACGCACGAGGAGAACGAGCGGGTGCCGGAGGGGGCGCGCTGGACCCAGCACTACTTCCCCTCCTCGGACGGCTCCAAGACCGAGCTGCACGCCGACGTTCTGCTTCCTGAGAAGCTCCCCGAGGGTGCGAAGGTGCCCGTCATCATGTCGGCCGGCGCGTACTTCGGTCACTCGGGGGAGATGGAGGTCGAGGAGGAGCACGCCGGCCCCTCGGAGCGCTTTCAGGACCTCCTGGAGGGGACCGACCTGTTCGACAAGGGGTACGCCTTCGTCATGGTGGACACGCGCGGCTTCGGCGGCTCCACCGGATGTCTCGACCTCGGCGGGCCCGGAGACCAGGCCGACGTCAAGGCCGCGATCGACTGGAGCGCGAAACAGCCCTGGTCCACAGGCTCGGTGGGAATGTACGGAAAATCCTTCGACGCCTACACCGGTCTCCTCGGCAACAACGTCAAACACGACGCACTGAAAGCCGTCGTCGCCCAGGAGCCCATCTGGGATCTGTATCAGCAGCTCCACTCCAACGGCGTGCCCCGCCCGAACAGCGTCCAGTTGCCCACCAGCTACAACCGCATTGCCGGCCTGGCCCAGTTGACGGACGAGAACAAGCGGTACCGGACCAACGCCGCGTACGAGAAGAAGCACCCCGAGTGCCTGGTGCTCAACTCCTTCGGCCCCTCCATCGGTGACCCGGACGACCCGTACTGGAAGGACCGCAGCCCGGCCAGGAACGCGAAGGGCACCGCCACTCCCCTTCTCTTCACCCAAGGCACCGCCGAGACCAACACCCTGCCCGTGGGGATGGAGGAGTTCCTCGACAATCACCGCGGCCCCCAGCGGGCCTGGATCGGCCCCTGGGGCCACGTACGCGGCAATGAGCGCACACAGGACGGGAAGCTCGCGATGGGCCGCGCGAACTGGTTCAAGGAGACATTGTCCTTCTTCGACGAACACCTCAAGGGCATCGACCCGAAGATCCAGGACCCGAACTACGCCGTCCAGGACAACCTGGGCAACTGGCGCGCGGAGAAGTCCTGGCCCACAGCGAACCGCTCCGCGAACCTCCGTCTCGGCAACGGCTCGTACGTGGACAGCGGAGCGGGTTCGCAGCCGACGTCCCCAGAAGAGGAATCCGGTCGTGACGCTGGGAGCTTCCTCGTCTGGTCCGGGCCTCTCGAGACGGCCACCCGGGTCACCGGCACGCCCCGAATCACCATGACGGCCAAGGGTGAGGGGAACGTCATGGTCAAGCTGTACGACGTGGACGAGGACGGCAACGCTGTCGCATTCGACGAGCGAGTCTCCCGGCTGGACCGGGACCGGCTGGACATCGGCCTGAAGTCGACCGACTGGACCCTGCGGGCCGGCCACCGCCTCGCCGTGGAGATCGGCTCGGTGCGGACCGGCGATTGGCTCGACACCCCCTCCAAGCAAAACATCCGGATCAGTAGCGCCCGTCTCCAGTTGCCCCTGGACAACCCGGCTGAAGACATCGCGACTGGTGGCGACCGGGCGCCGTGGCTCGACACCTTCACGCAGATCAACGCGGCGCAGCTGAAGCCCGGCCCAGCCACGTTCACGGTGCCCCCGGCCCGTGCGCGGCGCTGAGGAACGCCACACCGCTGGACATCCTCGTCGCGTTGGCTCACGGGGCGGAGCACCGCCACCGACAACCCACCGACCAGCGCGAACGACAGGTCGGAAACAGTTCAGTTCATCGAACCGAGGGGATACCTGTGCCCATCAGCCTTCCGCCTCTCTTTCACGTCGGCATCATCGTGGAAGACTTCGACCGCGCCGTCGCCGATTACGAGAAACGGTGGGGGCCAACACAGAGCAGATAACGGATCTGAAATTCTCCACAGCCGAACTTCACGGGGAAAAGGTTGGCTTCTCTGCCCGTTACGGCTTCCTCAGGACGGGATCTTCGGAGATCGAACTGATCCAGCCGCTCGATGGCCGCTCGCCGTACACGGAGTTCCTCGACCTCCGCGGGGAAGGCGTCCACCACCTCGCCTACGTGGTGGGAAGCATCGACCAGTACCTCGAATCGCTGCGAGCGACGGGAGAGGCAGGTCGTGTCACCTTCGAGGCAACCATCGCAGGGCAGACACGCTTCGTGTACCTGGACGGTCTGGCCCATGGGCCAGCCATCGAGCTGATCGAAAGGATCGGCGAAGACGCCTGACCGCGACACGGTTCCGGACGGACGCGACACGGCAGCGGGCTCTCACATCTGACGGTCGCGCTGGCCAATGTTCACGAACAGTCGCCATGTTCCCCACTCGGGCGCGCGTGCCAACGGCCCGAGCGGCAACCGGCGACTGGCGGGCATCCGATAAGCCCGCCGCGCTCCGAAGCGCCTTCGCGTCCACATCAAGGAGGGCTGCACGACGAGCGGCACGATGCAGCCTCCGGCCCAACGTCCGAGTTCGCGCCCAGCCCGCACCCAGAGCCCCGGTCGTCAGAGGGTGGGTGCGAGGCCGGCCCGGAGGATGTCGAGGTAGTTGTCGATCGCAGCCCCCTGCCGCTCCGCCGGGTGCTCGCTGACGGCGTGGATCAGGCCGCACAGGAGCTTGAGCAGGTTTTCGCCGGTGAGGGCAGGGGCAGGGCGGATGCGTACGAGCAGGTGGGAGGTGACATCGACCAGCTCTCCCTTGGCTCGGTGCAGAGAGTCCGTCTCGTCGGACCCGGTGATCAGAACGTCGGTGAGGCCCGGTCGCGCCAGGGCGGTCAGGAGTGCCGTGCGGAGGAAGTCAATGAGTGCCTTGGCGGGATCGGGATATCCGCCGGCTACGGTCGCGGCATCGACGAGTTCTCGGACCGCCTCTTCCAGGACGGACTCCCGCATGACCCGCTGCGTGGGAAAGACCCGATAAACCGTCCCGACCCCCACGCCCGCCCTGCGCGCGAGCTCGTTGAGGGTGAGCGCAGTCTCCCCGCCGATGACGGCGCCGCGAGCCTCATCGAAGATCCTCTGCCTGTTGCGTGCGGCATCCGACCTCATGATCCCTCCTTCACACACCTATGTGGATAACCTATCAGGTGGGTGCTACGGTGAAGTGGATAACCAATCCACTTCACCGTGTCGGGAGCGGCCATGACCGTTGTGTTCATCCATGGAGTACCGGAGACGCCCTCCGTCTGGGACGACCTCCGGGGACGGATCGACCGCCCCGCCACGGCCCTGCGGCTGCCCGGATTCGGCAGCCCTCGCCCGGCCCACCTGGACGGCAAGGAGGCGTACGCCAGCTGGCTGGCGAACGAGCTGCGCGCCCTCGGTGGGCCCGTCGATCTCGTGGGCCACGACTGGGGCGCGCATCTGGCGATGCGGATCGTCTCCGCCTACGACGTTCCGGTACGCAGCTGGGTGTCCGACGTCGCACACGGCTGGCACCCCGACTATCAGTGGCACGAGGCGGCCACCCTCTTCCAGAAGACCCCGGAGGGCGAGGAGCTGCTCGCCTCGCTGCGCACCCAGACCCCTGGCAGCCCCAGCTTCGGCGACTTCCTCCGCCCCCGGGGGATGAGCGCCGATCTGGCGGCAGAAGTCGACATCGCCCACGACGAGGAGATGAGCAAGGCCATCCTGACGCTCTACCGCTCGGCCTGGCCCAACTTCTACACCGACTGGGGCAAGGACTTCGACCGCCCCGTTCAGGCGCCGGGGCTCGTCCTGATCCCGACCGGCGATCCGATGGCGCAGCCCGCGATGGACTTGGAAATGGCCACGCGAATCGGAGCACAGGCAGTGGAACTGGACAACCTCACCCACTACTGGATGCTCCAGGATCCTGATCGGGGCGCGGAGGTACTCAACCGATTCTGGGACTCCCGGCCCGCATGACATCCGGTACCGGTGGCGACCTCCTCGCGGTGATGAGGTTCGCTTGCGCGTGAGGGCATGGCCATGATGGCGCTGACTCGCAAGATGTTCATTGCCCGGGAGGTGGCCGGTCGGGTCGCTGTCACGGACGTCGGCGGCGTCCGCCATACACAGGACCGGCACCCGGTCCGGGAACCCCTGCAAGGAAGGCTCCTGGCGACGCCGCAAGGCTGAGTCCAAGCCGGTCGCCTTCCGCCCCGAGGTCACCCAGCCGAGAGTCCTACAGGCCCATCCGCTACAGAACGTCACAGATCACCGGCTACACAGCTTCTGAGGTCAACATCGGCGAGCAGTTTGCCACGCACTGCTGGTGGCGCCGCACGGAATCTGTGCCCCTGCTGTGATCACGGTCAACGAGTCGAGGGCCGTTGTTGGCCGGACAGGACTCGAACGACGCCATCGCTGTCGGCTGCCTCGCGCAGTTGCTGATTCTCCACCTCCAGGACGTGTACGACCCGCACCAGCTGCTGGACTTCCGTGCACAGTCGGTCGCGCTCGGCCCGCAGGCGGGTGAGCCTCTGCTGCAGCTCGTCGTTGGTCCGCTTCAGGTCGTCGACGACCTTCGGCCGCGTGTCCTGCATCCGCACCAGGGCGTAGAACAGGTCTTTCAGGCCGGTGTGCTTGTGGGTGAGCTTGTTGCGTTTGAGGCCCCCCTCCCGGGTGAGGGATTTGATCGTCAGCTGACCGTGTCCGAGCGCAGAGGAGTGCCGCCCAGCAGGCGAATCATCGCGTCGGTGATCGCCTCGATCTCGGCGGTATCGCCGGGGCGCGACGGACTTGCCGCCGCGGCGACCATCGCAAGCACGCGGCCTGCTGTCTCGGCAATGCCCGCACGGCCAGCGCCTCCCCGGCATCCGTGTCATCGGCCGAGCGTCGCGTAGTGCGCTCGCCGCGGCACCCCCACATCCCTGTCGGGCCTACGAGTTGAGGTCCATCACCGGCGCACCGAGGCCCTCGTATTCCGAGGGGGCGATGGTGGCGACAAGCGCACCGTCGGGACGGTCCAGGGTAGGACGTGCGGCGTGCACTGCGGCCGCCACGCCGAACGGGACGTTCCGGCGGTGCAGGTCGGCGATGGCGTGGGCGGCCTCGTAGTCGGTGTCCAAGGTGTGCAGCACGTCGAGGATGCCGAGGTAGTCGACGATCCCGGTCCGTTCCCGCTCTGCTTCCAGCGCGGACACGATCGGCACCCACAGCCGCACGGTGGGATCACCGGCTGCGACATGAACGAGCCCGGAGACCTGCTTGTGTCCGCCCAGGGCGAGGAGGGTGGCACTGTCCAGGATGTAGTGCTCGACGATCACGCTGCCGTGCCCCGCACCCGCGACTGGTGGGCGGCCTGCGCCTGACGCATTCGCTCACGCAGCGCACCGGCATCATCCTCGCTGACCCGATGGCCGAACTCCGAGACCAGGAATGCGTCCGTGCGCTCGGCCCGTTCCTGCAGCTGCGCGGGCGTGAGCGCAGTCGCGGCGAACTCCTCAATCAACGCCCGCATCGACATGTTGCGGGCCTCGGCCAAGGCCGCAAGCTTGTCCCGAGTCTCGGCACCGATCTTGATCGTCGTATCCATACCACGAGTATACCGGAGTGAATACCTCGGGGCTGGCGTGCTTCGACTCTCGGCGTGCGACGGGGCCAGGCCACGATCCGCAGGAGAGGAATGAGTTCGGCAGGCGACGGTGCGCGGCCTCGAGCATGTCCACGCGAAGCACCGTGGCCACCTGCACAATGACGAACGGCAGGGTCTGCTGCACGATCGGGCGACATCTGAACTGGCTTGCCCTGTAGGGCGGGTGGGAAGGATGTCGCTCTGCGAAGCCCTATCCGGAAGAGTTCCGCGATGATGTCGTGCGGGCCGCATGACCGAACCTGTCACCCAACCCTGCATCAGAACCATCGGCTCGGGAGCCGGCTCATCGGCGTGGTCCTGGCTGCTCGACTGACTCAGCCGCATCAACTAGCTCGGACACACAACAGCAGGGGATGCCCCAGACCGAGGTCTGGGGCATCCCCTGCTGTCCGCACCGTCGGCTCCGCGAAGCTGCGCAGCATGCGCGAGCGCGGGCCCTCCGTGCGGTAGACGGGGTAGTACGCGATCTGCCAGGCCTCCTCGGCGAAGGCAACCAGCTGGGAAACGCGGCCGCGGGGAAGACCTTCCATGTGCCGACGGCCGTGATGTGCGTGCCTACGGTGAGCGGCTTAATCAGAGTGGAGTGAAGGGAGCACAGCACCCACCTCGAACTCCTTGCCTCCAGGCAGGTGGTCGGCGAGGAACACGAACGGTCGGCCGCTGCGGTCACGGCGGACGGCGCCGTAGACATCGGCTAGGCGGGCGTCATCACTGGCGCTCACATCGGCTGGAGAGTCCTGCTGAGCTTGAAGAGGCATGTCACGGTTCCCTGTTGCGGAAGCGTGGGGCATACACGGCCAGTGAACGCGCTGCGTCCATCCGCCCGCGTTCATCGACGTTCGGATCGTGACCGTGTGCGAGATGACGCAGGATGTCCACACCGCGAGCGTCGCCGAAGCCGGCGAGGAGCCGTGCCGCCTCGACACGGTGCCAGCCCAGCCCCGCGTCGTGAGCGAGCACAGCCAGCTCCTCGACCCCGCGCGGGTCGCCAGCCTTGCACAGGGCCCGCGCTGCCTCCACGCGGTGGCGGCCGAGCCGGGAGTCCGTGCTCAGGGCCTGCAGGGCTTCCCGTCCGGCGTCGCTGCCGAACTGCAGGAGCGCCTTGATCGCCGAGAACTGGCTGTCCCCGATCCCGGTGTCTGCCGTCAAGGTGTACAGCGCCTCCACCGAGCGGGCGTCCCCGAACTGGTAGAGGGCGCGCCTCGCAACCTGCCGTCGCTGGGCATGGGCACGCAGATCCCGCGCCAGATCCTCCAGGGCCTCGGCGCCCCGCTTGTCCCCGAGCCTGGTAAGCGCGCGAGCGGCAAGGTCGCGCCAGTACCACTCCAGGGCATCAGTCCGAGCGATCTTGGCAAGGTGGTTGATCGCCTCGGACACGAGGTCGGCAGGGATGTTCGAGCCGAGCACCACAAGGTCTGCGATGAAGAAGGGGATCTCGAGCACGTACCTCACGCGCCTTCGCAGTTGCCTCTGCGCGGTGCGTCCTTTCTCATCCTCGGTGTTCAAAAGGTCTTCGTGGTCCACCTCCTCGAGCAGGAAACCGGCGTACGACAGACCAGCTTGAAGCACGGGAGGGAATTGGTTGGAATCTGCGACGACGGTGAAGACGTCATCCAACGCCCGCCTGGCGGCTTGCTCGTTGCGGGCGAGGAATTGTGCAGCCAAGTACTCCCGCAGGGTCTGATGGAGGAAGACAAGGTCGTTGCCGCGCCGAGTCAACAGCCCGCTGCGGCGTAGTGCGGTGTCCAGGAAGGCGCGCCAGTCGCCCTCGGGCACGCGGCGGGGCACCTGCGTGTACGAGGGCCTCTGGACGATGTCCAGGGTCGGTTGCCCGTTGCCGTGGTGGCGTTCCACGGCCAGGAATCCGATGAGATCCGGCAGGCGGTCCAGGACTCTATTGGCGGATTCCAGGACTGCGGGCCCATAGCGGGCCAGGCCGGCGCAGAGCTCGGCGGCGGCGTTCGTCGTGCGGGGTGAGTATTGCCGTGCGTGCAGCAGAGCGATGAAACGCCGATAGATCCCAGCTCGCCCGGTGGGCAGCGGCTGTTCGGGGGTAGCGGCATGCAGCTGGCACAGCATCGCGGTCATCAGCGGATTGCGGGCGATGGACGTCAGCTGAGTCCTCTCCAACGCCTTGATGAACCTATCCGCGGCTTGACCGGGGCTCGGGTGTCCAACGGCTCCGAACCAGGCCGTCGCCACCTCGGGTAGGTGTCTGCGGTCGAAAGGGAGCAGATCGTAACGTGGGAAGTGATCGCCGAACTGGGTCAGTTCCCCTGGGGGCAGCGGACGGGTGGCAATGACGAAGCGATAGAGATCGGCGTACGGACCTTCCGAAACGGCGGCCAGCCGTCGCAGCAGATCTCGTCGGGCGTGCAGGTCCGTCACCTCGTCGAGACCGTCAATCAGGATTTGCCACCGCACGCCCTGCTGCGGCGGGGCGGCGAAGAACCTGGGCGGCAGCGCCTCTACCATCTCCTTGCTCACCGCACAGGCCACGGCGTCGGCCAGGGCCGCCCCGTGCAAGTCGGCGGCATCTACCAGCACCGGGACCGTGCCGCCGCCATGCCCGGTGAGCCAGGACTTGGCGCTCTCGGCGACCCAGGTACGCAGCAGGCTGGTCTTGCCTCCGCCGGGGCCCGCCACAACCACGCACGTCACATCGACGGCAAGGACGCTCTCAGCCGGCACGCTGCGCTGGTCTGCGGTGTGGGCGAGGGCCCGTGGATCGGGAGTACCGGACCGCTGCTGCACCTGTTGGCGCACGTACACCGTCTGCAGGGGAGGCGTCACGCCGGGCAAGACGCCTGCGTACGGGTGGTCGCGGGCGGCGCTCAGTGCGGCGGCGAGATAGCTGTCGAGTCTGCGGGTGCGGCCATCGGCACGCTCCCGCAGGCTGTGCAGCTGCTGCAGATCCGTCCCTGTGATGCCGACGGCGTGGGCGAGGAGGTCGAGAGTGTCCACTGTCGGCACGGACTTGAGGTTGAACACGTTGCTGACGGTGGCGGGTGATACGCCAGCGCGCTCGGCGAGATCGGATTGGCGCAGCCTCCGGCCGGTCATGGCAGCGCGCAGTTGTTGAGCCAGCCCTTCCAGCGCCCCGCCGGGCCCTGCTTCCACGTGCCCCCCTGCGTGCCAGCGTCGTTCAGATCAACCCTCTGAACGCGGCAGCAGGCTATCTGTTGTGCAGCCAAGCCGCGTTCACCTCGTACGAACCGGCTCTGAGACGACCTGAGGAGCGCGTTCATGGACGCTCATCTGCTGCTGGTTGCTGCTCCGATCGCAATCGGCCTTCTGTCCCGCCTTATGCGTCGGCCGCTGGTTCATACGGAAGTTACCCGCGGCCTGCGCGACTTGCTCACCCTGAGGATGGTGTTGCGGGACAGCAGCCCCCGGGAGCGTAAGAGGCTGCTGGATGCTCACCGTCGGTGGCGGGCCGCCGACCCCGAGCGGCAGTCGCGGCCGTGATGCTGCTCAAGCAGAAACAACCGCCGGGCAGGAGCGATTACCCGCGTCATCTCGGTCTCGGGGTGGTCGCTCACGCGGCGCGGCCGCCGCTGTGGCCGGCCGCCTGGGGGCGCGGACCTTTCCCCCATGCCGAGGCCCAGGCCCCTTCACGGCTGGGGTGTACTCGACGCCGCGCTCGCGGGCCGCCTCCTGGGCGCGTTGCTCGCGCAGGTCGCCTCGGGAATGTCGGTCAGCTTCATCGGACAGGATTCCGGCTGTGATGAAAGAAGGGGGATGGCCGTCGTCCGACCTGAGAGGGTTGTGACAGCGCCTGCGGCGGTGTCCGCTGAAGCGGTTGCACGAGAGGCGGGCGCCTGGCTGGAGGCATAGGTGAAGAGCCCTGACATGTCCCGGGGTGCGCGTCTGGCCGCCCACGGTGCCGTCTCCACATCTCTGGCGCTGTGCAGTGATCGCAGACTGCGCGAGCTCGTGGACACCGCAGCACCGATCGGTTCCGGAATCGGCGGGAAGTCAGCACTGCTGGAGGTCGATGGAACCTCGGTCTTCGTCAAGCAGGTGCCCCTGACTGATCTGGAACGACGGCCGGAGAACGTTCGCTCCACGGCGAATCTGTTCAAGCTGCCGGTCTTCTGCCACTACGGCATCGGCAGTATCGGTGCGCCGGGGTTCGGAGCCTGGCGGGAGCTGGCCGTGCACGCCATGACGACGAATTGGGTGATCGCAGGAGACTACGAGGGTTTCCCGCTGATGTACCACTGGCGTGTGCTACCAGGCCCTGGCCAGCCACTTCCCCAGGAACTGGCCGATGTGGAACGAGCTGTCGCCTACTGGGGAGGCGGATCGGGGGTACGCCGCCGGATTGAGGCTCTCCAGCAGTCCTCGGCGAGCGTCGCGCTGTTCCTCGAGTACATCCCGCAGAACCTGAACCAGTGGCTGGACCAGCAAATACGCGCCGGCGACGGGGCCACGAACCGGGCCTGCGCCATGGTGGAGCAGGGCCTCGATGCCGGCACCTCTTTCATGAACGCCCGCGGGCTGGTGCACTTCGACGCCCACTTCGAGAACATCCTGACCGACGGCCACCGCCTGTACTTCGGGGACTACGGCCTCGCGCTCTCCTGCCGCTTCGACCTGACACAGGACCAGGCCGCCTTCTACGACCAGCACCTCACCTACGACCGCTGCTACACCGCCTCGTACCTGGTGCACCGACTGGTCACCGCCCTGTACGGATACGGATTCGGAACGGACGATCGCGACGCGCTGATACGCGCCTGCGCCGAGGGCGAGCATCCCGCCGGAATCCCGGAGGCAGCCGCGACGATTCTCACCCGCTATGCGCCGCTCTCCTTGGTGATGTGGAACTTCTTCCGCAAACTCCAGGAGGAGAGCAGGCAGACCCCCTACCCACTGGAGGAGATCCGCCGGATCAGCCAGCACGGCAGCTCATCCATCGCCTGAAGCGCCGCCGGAACCCTCAGGAGGAAAGCCGCGCGCCTCGCGTTCGCAGGCTTCTCTCACTCGAACGTGTACGTGGGGAAGTTGGAGCTGGTGACGGGGAATTACGTGACCGTCGACACACGCCCCGAAGCTTCATCCGAAAGACAACCACGCGGCGCACAACCAGCCCCGCCTACAGAGGCCCTTTGTGGCTTACAAGGTCAGCGCAAGACTCACCTGCCGATACCGCACGCACCTTCAGTGGAAAATCGGCGCGAAACCTTCAGCACACCCCACACACTCGCAACAAACCCCAGCTCAACCACCCAATGTCCTCACTGAAAACCCCACACTGAAAATCACTGAACGTTAAACGCCGAACATCAGCGGCCTCCATACACCTGCGCCCGGGCACGGTCCTCGATCGCCCGGGCACGGTCCTTGATGGTGAGTGCGTCATCGGCTCCGGGATAGCGGTGGGGCTCGACCGCCGTAAACACGTCGCGATGAAGTCGGGGTTGAAGATTCTGTAGAAGCTCCTGCGGCCGCCCCGGATGCCTGCAAGGATCTCCCGACTCGCCCAGCAACTGTGAGTAGCGGAGACAGCAGTGACTCAGGTCCAAGGCGCAAAACCGCCTGTTCCAGCGCAGTCCGGTGGGAACGTCGGGACACCGCCGCAGCCGCCAGACGGAACCTCAGCAACGCCGGAGCGGAAGAAGCGCGACGGGATGCTGATCGCGACGATGATCGCCACGTTCGTCGCGGCCGGAGGTCTTGTCGCCTCCGCCTGGACGGGCTACTACCAGGTCAAGACGTCCCAAGATCAGTTAGCGCAGTCGAAGGAGGACTCCGAGAAGGAACTCCAGTCTCAGGCTTCGCTCGTCTCAAGCTGGACGATGAACGGCAAGAATGGCAAGACCACGGGCTACTTCGCGAACCGGTCTCTGGACCCCATCTCCCAAGTCACCATCGGCATAGCGACGGGCAGTGACGGCGAGACGCAGGAAGGCCTGTACCGCGGCAACAAGGAGCTGCTCGACCTCAGCGACGTGCCGCCATGCAGCATCATCACGATCCCGCAGAGCCAGGCGCCCGGGAACAGCCAATACTTCGCCATCGCCGGGTTCTCGTTCGTTGACGTACGCGGCCAGCGGTGGGGACGCGACCGGTACAAGCCGCTGAAGGCCATGGACCTTCCCGCCGCCACACCCAACACGCGGGACAGCGGGACCGATCGGATGAAGGCCACCTGGAAGCTCCTCTTCGGAGGCGCCGACAAGCTGGGGATGGTCGTTGCCAGGCCGGGCTCGGCGTTCAGTAGCATCCCGGCGCCCAAGCCGCTGAAGGACTGCGGACCCGACAAGAATTGAACCGCGCTGCGCCCCTGAGTGGTCAGCGGCGCCCGTCGCTCTGTCTCATGAGACACATCAAAGTCTGGAGAACGACGGCCACAGAACCGGGCTCACCCCCCCCATCACGGCGCCGGCCGAAAGACTGACGCAGGACGCCATGGCAGAGGCCATCTGAAGATCTTTCGACGCAAGCACTGTTTCCGGGCTGGGCGACCGCTGTCATGCGTCAGGAAGTAGCGCCCTTCGGCGGAGGGGTCCGTCGATGCCGCCCCCGTCCCTTCCCCAACGACGGGCCGGGGAACGGCTGCTCGTCGACCGGGCCAGGCGGATAGAGGATGGCCTTCGCGGCTTCGAGGCTGTCCGCAATGCTCACCGTGACCCACTCCGTGCCGTTGAACTCCTGGATCGCGCGGGGCGCGCCCGGGTCGACGTGTGCACCGCGGTGCGGTCCTTCCGTGAGCGGCACGGCCCGCAGCCGGCCCCGTGCCCGTTCGCGGCGCTCCTCGCGCTTGCGCGCCCACTCCTCGAGCGGTTCCTCGCTATCCACGGCGACAGGACGGCGCAGCCGCGCCCCGGGCCGCCAGCTTGGGCGAACGCTTCACCACGCGACGCAAACCGGTGCGGGACCGCCACTCTCCGCGCTGCCACTACTGGGCTCCACTCCGCCCCCGGCCGCGCGGCCTCGAAGGCGGCGTGGAGCCCAGCAGGCGGGCCGATGTCAGTGGCGGTGGATAAGGCCCGGCCCGGGCCGGGCAGCGGCAGTCACAGGACGGCGCCGTACCAGGACGCCCTCGCCGGCGACGTGGAAGCCCTTGTCCAGCGGATAGCAGGCAGCCAGGCGGTTCAGGCCGACGCTTGCATAGCCGGGCCGTGTTGCGAGCGTTGGGTCTTGGAACCGGGTTTGGTGGGTTCAACCGTGCGTGGGTCGACTCCTTCGCCGGGCGCGCCGTTCTGGTAGAGGCCGTCGGGGAGGCTGTCGCGGTCGTGCGGGAGGAGGAAGAAGAGGCGGCGCCTGTACAGGCCGCTGTCCGGGTCGGGTTCGGCGTCCTGGGACAGGCGGCTGGCTTTGTCGCCGAGATCCAGCAGCGATTGTTGGTCAGCGCCAAGAGCAGTCTGCAGCCGGTAGAAACGATGTCGCCGAGTTCCGGAAGCACCTCGGTACTTGCACTTGGCCACCTCGCGCGCTACGGGGCTGGGTTCAGGTGGTGGGCCACGTGCCGAGCGCATGAGCCAGCCGGTCGCTCTGCTCCCGAGTGATGCCCTGAGCTATGCGTGTTCCGCACCGAGGGCTTCCGGGCTCGTCGCAGTAGAGGATGCCGGTGAAGGACTCGTTGCTGCTGCCGGAGATCGGCGACGGGGACGGCAGTGACCATCCGGCCGACTCCCAGTATGGATGGTCCAGGAGCAAGGCTTCGGTCACCCGCTGCCCTGCTGGAACTCCCCGACGACGACCACATCACCCGCTGTCCGACTTCGAGCCGGCCGAGGAAACCGGCGAACGCTTTGCCACCGCCCTGCTTGGTAGCGGGTGATGCTCTGTTCCAGGGCGACGGCCAGATCAGGCAGGGAGGTGTGCCGGTGGGCGGCCACGCGGAAGGCTCCGAGCAGGAGGGCGGCCTCGCCGATGGCGGACAGGCCCTTGCCCCGCACATCGCCGATCATGATGCGCACACCGCCGATGATGCGGGTGGCTGCGTAGAGGTCACCGCCGATCTGCGCCTCGTCCTCGGCGGCCAGGTACAGGCAGGCGATCCGCAGAGCGCCGATCCGCTCCGGCAGTGGCCACAGCAGGACGTGCTGGGCGGCCTCGGCGACCGATCGCACCTGGGCCAGCTGGCGTCGGTGTCGCTCGCGCACCACGCAGAAGAACACGGTCAGGGCGGACAGCACTGCCCGGCTTCCGTCCCGGTGACGCCATGGCCTCAGCCGCCCTTACCGCAGCGGCACCGAAACGGATGGCCGTCTACGACCAACGAGTGCAACACGCCCTGAACACTCTCGGCCTCACTCTCACCCACGCTCCAGGACGGTACGGCCGCTACATGCAACTCCTCGGCCATCTCCTCAACCACCGCCACCAGCACGCCGACGACTGGACGGCACGCGACATCGACACCGCCCTGTACTGGATCGGCAAAAACCCACACGTCGTTGATCATTGAGCCTTTCGTGCGGGCAGTGCGTCAGTTGCTCTTCGGGGTGCTGACGAGCTCAATCTGGACATGTTGTTGCCCAGGAAGCGCGCGGGTTCGCGTGAATGGGCGGGCCGCTCCCACTGCTCGGCCGTCGAGCGGCCCGCCCTGTCCCGCTGCCGATCAAGCTTCGGCACCCGGCGGCGGAGTCTCAGCCGGACTCGATCACTCTGTCTCGAAGGGTCTTGCGCATCACGGCCTGCGGCGACACAGCGGCATGCCTCTTGCAGCCGTAGAGCACGAACGGTGGTCCGCTCGGCCGCTCAACCTGACCGACGACCACGGGCTCGTCCGTCATGTGCGCGCCGGTCGCGCACCACTGGCTCACTGGTCGCCTCCGGCGAACTGGTCGAGGGTGCGCAAACAGCGGCCGAGTGCGGCCACAGCGAGCGCCGCGGCGAGCGGGCTGGGGCTGAGCCCCTGCGACAGCTCGTCCTCGGCGTCGGCGATGGCGCGCTCGCGGGCGTAGAACGCCGTTGTGCCGTGGGTGATCTGGTCGGCCTGGCTCTGTACGCGAGGGATGAGGTGCCGGAGTTCTGCTCGGATCACGAGGTTGAGCTCTTGCAGGCGAGCGAGGCCGGGGATGGTGCGCGTAACCGACATGGCTTCTTGGATCAGCTCGGGGATCCGGACGGCCGGCTGTGTGGCTGGGGCGTCTTCGGTGGTGGGCATTGCGCCTCCGCAGGGCTGTGCCCGCGCACCTTGGCGGGCCGTGGTCGTTGCTGCGTGACCACGACGCTAGAGCCACGCCGTGCGGCGGCTCCACTTCCGTGCACTGATGTGCACAGAATCAATCTGCCTCAGCAGATGGCGCGTTCGCGGCCTTGACTCGTGGCTACTGCAGAGTGACCGTGGTGCACATCCCAGCACCGCCCACAGGGAAGGAGCAGTCATGGCCTTAGAGTTCATCGGCATTGACCCGAACACCGGACAGAGCGGGTCCCCGACCGCTTGGGTCGACACAGAGACCGCCGACATCGTGTTGCAGAGCTACACCGCCGACGATGCGACTCGAGCCCAGTGCATCGAGAACACGGCGCCTGGGCACGCGAAGGGGATTCCCGCCCATGAAACCGTGATCCGTATCCCGGCTCACCTGGTACCCATGCTGAGGGAGGCTTGCGATGCCGCCGAGCGGCGAGCTGCGCTTTAACGACCTGTTCGAAGCCGCCGAGCACTCCGCCGTACACCTGGAGATGCGCGACGTGTACGGCGTGGGTGATGAAGCCGACGACTTCCGCCACTGGCAGGAAACAGGGTGGCGCGATGCTGATCCGGATTCCGCGTACTGGGCGCCCTGGGTTGACCTCATCTCCCGTGCGACGTCGCGTGGTGTCGAGGTCCGCCGGGCGCGCGTCGTCTCGGAACCGGTGACGGACTACATCCGGTACGAGCACGCGGGGACCAGCGTCAACGTGACCGCCGGCGAGGACGTGCGCTGGCTTGCGCGGCGGCGCGCGGTCGACCTGATGTTGCCCGGCTGCGACCTGTGGATCTTTGACGGATCGAGCGTCCTGTTCAACCACTTCACCGGCGAAGGCAACTGGGCTGACCCGCCGTTGGAGCTCCGGACCGAGCCCGCCGTGGTCAAGCAGTGTGTTGACGCGTTCGAAGCGGTCTGGAGCCGGGCGACGCCTCATGAGCTGTACGAGATCCGCTGACGAGAGAACCGGATAGGCCAGTTCATGCCCAACTCCCCGTCGTCCACCGCACAGGCTGCCCGCGAGGCCGTGGCCAGCCGACTGCGTGGCCTGCGAAAGACTGCCGACCTTACGGTCGTTGAGCTGGCCAGTCGGTGCCGGTGGCACCATGCCAAGGTCTCTCGTATCGAGCACGCCAAGACACCGCCCTCGCCCACGGACATCCGCCTGTGGTGCACTCACTGCGACGCCGTGGGCGAGGTCGAGGACTTGATCGCGTCGTCTCTCAATGCGGAGTCTCTGTACACGGAGTGGCGGCGGCGAACTCGCCAGGGGCTGCGGCAGCTTCAAGACAGCTACTTGCAGCTCTACCAGTCGACCCGCCTGTTTCGCGTGTACTCGCCGACCCTCATTCCGGGACTGCTCCAGACCGAGGGATACGCGCGGGCACTGCTGAGCATCAACGCGGAACTACTCGACGTTCCCAACGATGCCGAGGCTGCGGCGGATGCCCGCGTGGAGAGATCGCAGATCATCCACCAGGCCGGGCACAGATTCGTCCTGGTCGTCGAGGAAGGCGCCCTGTACTACCAGCTCGGCGATCACGACGCGATGGCCGCACAGCTCGGCTACCTGCTCACCGCCGGCGCCCTGCCGGCGGTGTCCCTGGGCATCATCCCCATGAACACGCCAGCACGCGGCCAGTGGCCCCAAGAGGTATTCCACGTGTACGACGACACGCTCGTTTCCGTGGAGCTCCTGTCAGCCCAAGTCAGTGTGACGCAGCCATCGGAGATCGCACTGTATCTGCGTGCGTTCGAGCAGTTGCGGAGCATGGCCGTATACGGCGCGGACGCGCGAGCGCTGATCGTGAAGGCCATTGATGCGCTGGGCTGACCGTGTGGCTTTGGACTTGGGGAGGTCGGCGATGACCGGGTGGGGCTACGCCGGCTCACGGCGAAGGGCCTTCTTGCTCGATCAGCTGGGCGTTGCTCAGGCGGGTCACTGCCGCGCCGACGGTCGGCAGGGCAGCACCGTATGTCTGGGCCAACTGAGGCCGCGTGGGGAGTTTCTGCCCAGGCGGGATCTTGCCCTGCTGTATCGCCAGGGCCAGGTCGACCGCTATACGGGCGGAGGAAGCGTCGCTACCGCGTGCCATCCGGTCACTCTAAAGGCATTCGCGGGTCTGGACTGCGGCGCTCTGGTTTCCCGGTGACTGGCCGCTGTCCTGGGTGCAGTGAGTGAAGGCAACGGTCGAGCTGGCCGGGACGTGGGCAGGATCGATGAGGCGCGCCGGCGGCGTCGCTGCCTGTCGTGAAGTGCCGTGGAAAGCGTCAGGGGCGGCTACCCGGTGTCCGGGTAACCGCCCCTGTTGTGCTCTGGATCTACTTGCCCTTGGCAGCTTCCTTGAGCTTGGAGCCCGCGGCCACCTTCACGCTGTAGCCGGCGGGGATCGTCATCGTCTCGCCCGTGGCGGGGTTACGGCCCTCCCGCGCGGCGCGGTGGGTGCGCTCGAACGTCAGGAAGCCGGGGATGGTGACCTTCTCATCGCCCTTGGCGACGACATCGCCGACCGTCACGGCAAACGCCGCGAGGATGGCGTCGGCGTCCTTCTGGGTCACCTCGGCGCGCTCGGCCAACGCGGCTACCAGCTCACTGCGGATCATGTCAGTACTCCAATATCGTGCTCGGGAGCCCCGCTCGGGGAGCGGGGACAGATCAAGTCGCCCATGCTGTCACCCGCCACCGACAACAGGCGCGCACCCCGTAGCCTCTTGCGCCGAACGGCCCCGGTACGAAAAGGGGCCCCGCGCGGCGTGCGAAGCGGTGCGCGGGGCCCTTCAAGGATGGTTGCAGTCCTGTCGCTCATCCCACCGCCGACGGTAGGTGATGCGGTGCCACCTCGCACCCGGGCAAGCGCGGTCGCGAGCCGCCCTCTAGAGGAGAACATCTGGCAGGGCGCTGGTGGCGTTGCCATCCGAGCTCGCCGAGCCCGTGCGGAGCTTGTGTTACGGGGGCAGCCGGTGGATGCTGCCTCCGTGCAGACCGGCGTACAGGCACTGGGCAGCGAGGTCGATGGCCAGGGTTCGTACGTCGTGCCAAGTCGGTTACCGACAAAGCCCGGTATCTCCTTCTTCAACCGGATAGGCACTTTGTTCAGCTCACGGTAGGACCTCGACCACCCGTCCACTGTGCGCGGGGACGTCTGGGGTCCGGGCACCACTTCCACCAATGGCATGAGCTCCGGCGGGTTGAACGGATGGCCGATCACGATCCGGTCGGCCGCCGGATTTCCCCTCGCAATGGCGGACGGGAGCAGCGAGGAGGACGAGGAGGCCAGGATCACGTCGTCACGGGTGTGCGCGGCGAGGGTCGCAAACATCTGCTCTTTGATCTGGATCCGCTCTGGTCCTGCCTCCTGCACGAAGTCGGCCCCGTCGACAGGTCCCCCTCCTGCGAGGCGCGCACGGGTCCCCGCACTGACGCACTGTCGGCCTTCGTGTCCTTCTCTCTGTTCGCGCAGAGCGTGGTGGCCGTGTCGGCCGCCAGTAAAAAGCAGCCGCACGGCACACCTACTGCACACCCCGCTGCAAAGCGGGGTGCGGCCAGATCGGCGCTCAGCGTGACCGGCTGTCCGGCCAGGCGTCCGCAAGGCGTTCCGTCGGTTCGCCGGCTTCGCCGACCACCGGTGGGAGCTGGTCAACGGTCGTCCGCCGTCGATCAAATGGAACAAGCGCAACCCGTTCGTCGAGATGCCGTTCTTCCGCCGGACAAAGACGGGCGAAGCGTCGTCCCGCTGAACATCTATCCCGGTCTGCGCAGCAAGGCGCTGGCTCTGCTGGGCTCGCGCAGGTAGTCGAGGGCCTTCCACAGTTCCTCGCGTTCGGCGTTCTTGCCGGGATTCTTGTCGGAGAAGATCCGGATGCAGCCCGCTGTGTTGAGTGCGTGGATCTGCCGGTCGAGCAACTGCCCCTTGGTGGACACGCGTGCGTATCCCACGAGGCTGCCGGTCCGTACGGCCGGTACGGGTGCGAGGAGATCAGCGGTGTCGTCGTCCTGGGGTGGCTGCACCCGCCAGATCGTACAGAAAACGGTGCTCCTCAAGTTCTTGAGCACGTCGACTTTCTGACACCGTTTTATGGGCATGATCCGGTGCCGATCCGGCCGCGCATCGCCGCTTATCGATCTTGCTCATCAATCGGTCGATTCCTGAACGTTTGTTCCCTCTCAAGTGATCTGGTCCGTCTGTTGTGACAGCGATATCTGACCTGCGCGCATTTCGGCACGAGCTGTTCGTCCTGCCCGACCTCCTTCGGCCGGTCTCGCCTCTGTTCCCGCATGGTGTTCAGTGTTCGAGTCGGCCGGCTGTTGACCCTCGACTTGGTAGAGGGCTCAGAGTCCTGGGTGTGGAGAGCGAGATGCGCAGTATTGGTGAGATGGCCCGGGACAGTGGACTGAGTGTGAGCGCCCTGCGGTTCTACGACGGTGCTGGCTTGCTGGTCCCGGCCTGGGTGGATCCGGTGAGCGGCTACCGCTGGTACGCCCCCGAGCAGCTTGAAGAGTCCCGGTTGCTGGCCCGGCTGCGTCGGGCGGGTATGCCGTTGGCGGACATTCGGCTGGTACTGGCCGGCTGGTCCAGTGCGGACACCGACCTGGTGCGGAAGCTGCTTCAGGCACATCTGCGCCGTCTTGCACTGGGGCTCTCCGATGCCCGCAGTGAGTTCTCCACGCTCCGAGCGCTACTCGAATGCAGGGAGAATCCCATGACTATGCTCCGCACCGCCATCGTCCGGCTGGCTGTCTCCGCGCCTGAGCTGGCCGCTGCGTTGGACGCGGTCCGTTTCGCCGCCAGTACCGACCCGGAGCTGCCGATGCTCGGCGGTGTCCTGTTCGACATCGAGGGTGAGGCGCTCCATGTCGTGGCCACCGACCGGTACCGGATGGCTGTCGCACAAGCCGGTACCACCGGGCATGGCGGGCCTCGTGTGCAGGTCATCGTGCCGTCCCCGCTCGCCGACGCGATGCGGGCGCTGTTGAGCGACGACGCATCCGTCCAGCTCACTGTGGACGGTGACCGTGTGGCCTTGGAGGCGGGGGACCGTCAGGCGGCTGGCCAGTGCCTCGATCACGACTTCCCTGATTACCGTCGCCTCGTCCGCCTGCCGGCAGGGCACCGCGCCTTCATCGATGTCAGGGCTTTCCGGGAGGCGGTGGAAACCGGCCCCGTCCGTGCAAGCGAAGTGCGCGAGCAGGACGGTGTCTCCTGTGACCTCAGCGTGCTCAAGGTGGCGGCCGACGGCGTGGTGACCGTCTGCGAAGACGGTGACGACGACCAGGACCACGTTGCCGTCAACCGCGAGTTCCTACTGCATGCCCTCGCCGCCGCCGGAGCCCGGGACCAGCTGATCCTGGAGTTCGGCACCCCTACGGCGCCCCTGGCGATCCGCCGGACCGACACCGAGGACACCTTTTCGATGCTGATGCCTGTCCGCCTGGAGAACTAACCACTGGACGGGCGCTCGGTCGCCGTTGACGGTCAACTCGGGGCCGAGTTCAAGGCGCTGCTGTCGTGGTCCTTGGACTCGGCTCCTGCGGTGCGGGGCCGGGCAACGTGGCCGCAGCGAGCACGAGGCGGGTGTCCATGTCGAGGTTGACCTCGCCGTACGGACGCACGTGCGACCAGAACAGCGAGGTCAGGCCACGCCGGGTCGGCGGGCGTGAGGAGCTCGGCCCACTCCGGCTCGCCGAGGCTGTCCTGGAGCATCAGGGTGTTCACGTAGACCAGGGCCGATTGCAGAATCCGCAGGCACAGCACGAACATCTCCTGCTCGTCGCGCCGGTTCGAGGCGATCTCGCCGCCCTTGCCGAAGGCGATCACGGAGTTCGCGCCGTTGGAGGACCCATCACGTTCAGGCCCTCCTCGATCTCCCGCTGGAGGTCCCGAAGCCGCAGGTAGCGGGCCACGAAGATGGTCTTCTGCGCGCGGCCGACCTCCAGCATCGCCGCGTAGGTGGGGTGGGAGGCGTTGCGGGTGAAGCGCCGCAGGATCGCCTCGGTGGACGCGGTCCTGGCTCGGATCGCGGTCGCGTACTTGATCATCTGGTCGTGCTGCTGGGTGATGAGTTCCCAGCGGATCGGGCGGGTCAGCGCCGGGGTCAACTGCGGGTAGGCGTCCGGTTCGCCGGCCACCGGCCGGTACAGCTTCACCTTGTTGATCCGCTTGATCCTGGGCAGCAGGTCGAAGTTCAGCAGCCGCGTGATGCCCCACCCGATTTCCGTCTGGCCATGCGAGTCCGTGTAGTAGGCCTCGACGTCCATCGTGGTGCCGTGCCGCATGGCGCCCTCGATCATCGCGGCCACCTGGTGGCGTTCGCGATCTGGACGGCGATGGCGCGGGCGGCCTCGGCGGACAGGTAGCGGCGGCGTACGTAGCGCAGTTCGTCCTCGGTGTGGCCATGGCCGCCGGACGCCACAGCCTTGATCCCGGTGTTCGTGCCGTACGCGTAGATGACCAGCAGCAGGCGGATCTGGCGCATCTGCGCCGTGCCCCCGCTTCAGATGCAGATCACGATCTTTCCGCGTGTGCGTCCGCGCTCGGCGTGCGCGTGGGCGTCGGCGATCCGCTCCAGGGGGTAGGTCTGTTCGATACGGGGTGTGTAGCGGCCTTGCCGGCCCAGTTCCGCGGCCGCGGACAGGAGGGTGGAGTCGTTCTCCGCGTTGACCACATGCGTGCCCAGGCGCTGCCCGCCCGCATGGTCGGCGACCGTCGCGACGCGTGTCGGGTCGCCCGTGATCGCGACGAGGTCGTCCAGGGACCCGGAGGCCGCGGTGTCGAGCGCGATGTCGACGCCGTGCGGAGCGAGAGCGGAGAGACGCCCCGCGAGGCCGGGGCCATAGGTGGTGGGAACGGCGCCGAGAGAGGTGAGGAACTCGTGGTTGCGTTCGCTGGCTGTCCCGATCACGGTGGCACCTTGTGCCACAGCGATCTCGACTGCCGCGCTGCCCACGCCACCGGCGGCGCCCTCGACGAGAAGGGTGCGCCCCGCCAGGGAGCCGAGCGCGTTCAGGCCACGCATCGCGGTCACGGACGCGAGGCCGGCGCCCGCGGCCTGCTCATCGTTCCACGTGTCGGGGGCGTGGGCCCAGGCTGAGAGGATGACCAGCTCTGCGGTTGCGCCGGTGACACCGCCCAGCCCGAAGACGCGGTCGCCGATGCTCACCCCCTGCACTCCGTCACCGATTTCGTCGACCACGCCGGCGGCGTCGCGCCCGGGAATGGCGGGTAGCTCCAGGGGAATCAGCTGGTGCAGGGTGCCGGCGCGCAGCTTCCAGTCGATGGGATTGACGCTGGCCGCCGCGACGCGGACACGGATCTCACCAAGTCCGGGGTGGGGGTCGGGGGCCTGCTCGATCACCAGGCTCTCCGCTCCGCCGTATTCATGGAAGCGGGCTGCACGCATAATGTCCTGCCTTACCTTTATGGGTAGAAATGATGGTGTTCATTCGGCGCCCGTTACTGCAAGTCAGACGTTGACTTGAGGTGCGGCAAGCCGACTGCCTTCCGGCCAGAGGAGGACGGGTGCGGATCGGTGAGGTTGTCGAGCAGTCGGGCAGCCACCCACCCGCCCCGACAACCACGATCCCGCCCATCGTCGGAATACCTCCCGTTGAGTCGATGCTCCGGAAGATATCCAGAAGGTCGGTAACCAGCTGGATACCAAGGCCTGAGACGGGAGACCCTCAATGACGCAACGGCCACCGCTGCCACCCGACTTGTTCGACGAGCTGTGCCCGTCCTCGCTGCTGCCTTTCCGCTTCGGTGACAAATGGGCATCCATGGTCCTCCGCTGCCTGGAAGACGGCCCGCGCAGATACTCCGAACTCCGCGTACCACTGAGTCGCGTCACCCCGAAGTCGCTCACCCAGTCGCTCCGCGGCTTGGAGCGGAACGGGTTCGTGTCACGGACCGTGCACGCCGACCCGAAACTGCGGGTGGAGTACGCGCTGACACCGCTAGGCCGCAGCACGCTGGAGCCGCTGGCCGCCGCGTGCCAATGGGCGGCCGAGCACTGGGACGAGCTACTCGACGCCCGCGAGGGCGGCATCTCCTCCATCGGCTGACTCGAACCTGCGTTGACGCGTTCCGCACCAAACGAGCCGCACCTCTGTGTTGACTCGGGGAATCGCCAACAGCGGTGTCCGCGGCACCAGGGAGCTGCTGTCCACCGTGAAGTTCATCGAGATCCTCCGTGGATACTCCGCCCTTCAGGGGGGAGAGGAATCGGACTCCTGCGGAGCGGGGCAGCGAGCGGGTATTCGCCCTGTGGGCGGATACCCGTCCCCGCACCGTCCGCGACTTGTACGCTCGGCCTTGCCCGGCTGGCGATAACCAAGCTGGCCGGGTCTACCGCCGGGCTGGCGGGATGTCAGGTCTGTGGAGCTGGCGTAAGACTGCTGGGCGTACCAACGTCCCTCGCCGTTCATTCGGGGCAGCGGCTGTCGATGAAGCAGAAAGTTCACTCCGCGAGGAATGAATCCCCCTCAGCTGGGGGAGATGTCAAGGTGCAGACCCTCGCCGTCGCCGGGGAGCTCCAGCGTGACCTCCAGCGCGAGCTGACTTACGACGGGCGGAGGGCGGCCGAGGCCAAGGGCAACAAGGGCGGCCGCCGCCCGGCCGTAGATGCTCGCCACGCCCACCGCCGATCCCGCGCTCGCGCCGGATCACGCGGCAGAACCCAAGTGGGACGGCTAGCGGGCACTCGTGGGCCGGTGGCCCGGCGATCGCGAGGTGATCCGGTCCCGCTCCGGCGGTGATCTGACGGGGGCATTTCCCGAGATCGTTGCCGCAGCCGCCGACTTGCCCGACAACACCGCGCTCGACGGCGTTATATGACCTGTGGGGGTGTCTCAGCCCCAAGGTGCCTCAGGCGCCGCAGCTCCCAAAGACGAGACGTGACGGGCGTCGCGGCCACGTGCCGCAACGGCCGCTCAGAGGTGGCCCTCCAGGAAGTTCCGTACCTCGGCGATGGTCATAGGCCCCGTGCCGTGCGCCACCGCCTCTCCCTCCTTCAGCAGCACGTAGGACGGGGCTCCGATGATCCCGTATCGCTCAGTTGCGGCCGGACAACGCGTGATGTCGGCGCGGACGACCGTCAGGCGGCCCGTGTAGTCGTCGGCGATGTCACCCACGACGAGGTCCATCACCCGGCAGGGCTCGATTGCCTTGGGCCATGTCCCGGTGAAGTATGCGAGGACCGGAACTCCGCTCATCCCGAGGATGAAATCAAACTCCGCGTCCTCACGGGGTCGGTGAACCCGCTTCGCCATGCAAGCTCCTGACCTCACGTTCCGTCATTCCATCCCCATCATCCCTCGCGCGGTGTGCCAGGCCGGCCCGGTCGGTCGTCCGGTCGACCTGTCGGAAGGGAGGCACGGAGCCGTCGCAGAACCACGGTGGTCCCCGGCGCGAGCGGCCCGACCCCCCGCCCCTGGTGACCCGGCCTGGCCGCCCCGCCGGTCACCCGGCTGCAGCCCGCCGCGCGCCCGTGGGGCAGCTCGTGCCAGGACAGCGCCCTCCACGACGACATGAAAGCCGTTTTCCAGGGCATAGATGCCCAGATCGCCGACCAGATGCTCGATGAGCGCGTCGACGAGCGGGCCGGTGCGCATCGTCCACCGGATCCAGTCGAGCCGTATTCGCCACCCCGCTTCTCAGAGACAGCGCCCCCGACGGGCTTCCCGAGGCCTTGTCTGGTCTTCACATCAGCCCCCGGTCTCAGCTCGCTAATACCGCTCTTCCCCGGGCCGCATGAGCCAGCTGATGGCACCGAGAACGAGGCACCATTCCTGGACCGCTCGCGGACGCGGTCGTGGACGGTCGAAGTACGCGTCAGTTGACCCCAAGACCGACCGCCAGCGTCAGTTCAAGGACCCGGTGTGGCGATGCGAGATCCGGAAACAGCTCCCGCAGCTGCGACATCCGGTACCGGACTGTCTGGGGATGGACGAACAACGCCGCCGCCACCTCGTCCCGCCTGCCCTGGTGCAACAGCCACGCCCGCAACGTCTCCTCCAGCCGCCGTGCGGTCGCGACAGGCAAGGCCCGCAACGGTGCGAGAGCTCGGGCACGCAGGTCTGCGAACGCGTCCACGTCGGCGCTCAGCACCAGCTCGGGCAGGTGGTCCTCGGTGTCGCGAATATCAGAGGAGAGGGAGCGCGCGCGTACGGCTCGTGCATACGAGGCGGACGCACGAGTCCATGGCCGGGCCGGGCCGACCACGGCGGTGCGGTCGGTCAGCTGCCGCAAGAGATGTGATCGGTCGGCATCGGGGACGAGCAGCACACCGGTGGCGTCCGGCAGATCGTCGAGGACGAGGGTGCTCGGGTCGAGCGCGCGGTAGGCAGGCCAGGCCTGGGCGGCGGGCAGCAGGACCGCGGTCAGCGAAACCGGAGGCTGCCACCCGGCCCGTTGAACAGAGGCCAGCAGCACGTCCGGGCTCGCGCCGGCGAGGAGGTCGCGGGCCAGGTGTTCCAGGTGGCGCTCGTGGGCCCTGCCCCGGGCGGCCAGTTCGTCGGCGTGGCCCGCGGCGCTCGCGGCGGAGAGCTCGTCGATGTAGGCGAAGGTCAGCTCGGCGAACTTGGCGACCTCGGCGGCAGGCAGACCTGCGGGTACGGCACCCGCTGCCAGGCATCGCCAGGCCACGCGGGCGCCGACGCGGTAGGCGCTGAGTAGGGCGTCCATCGAACGGCCGTCGCGCACCTCGCCGCGGCCCAGCTCGTAGGCTGCGTCACCGGCGTCGCCGCCCGTGGCGATCCCGCTCGCGAGGTCCAGGTAGTGCCCCAGGGCAGTGCGGACGGCTCGGCGGATGGTGCCGCCCATGCGGCCCGAAAGAGCGTTGGCGTAGGGAGGGACCTCGTCGATGATCGCCTGGACGATCTCGTCGGCGGTGCTCTTCAGCGCGGCCCGAAGTGCGGTGACCGTCGTCTCATCAAGGGCCAGTTCGCTGGCCCTCCGGATTGCATGGCTCACGTTTTTGTTCCCTGCGAACAATTCAGCCGACCAGATTCACGTCCTGCGGTCAAGATTTTACGCCCTGCGGCGCAGCAAGCTGGAGTCATGACGAGTGCAGCCCTCCGCAGCAGGGCGTGGAAACTGCTGGAGATGGTCACGACGCCGCTGCTGCCGTCGGACTACCTCGACCTGGTCAGCCCGCTGCGTGCGGGCGCAGACCTGCGCGGGCGCATCGAGGCCGTGCACCCCGAAACGGGTGACGCCGCGACCATCGTGATCAGGCCGGGACGGGGCTGGCCCGGCCACACGGCCGGTCAGTACGTGCGGATCGGGGTCGACGTCGACGGGGTGCGCCTGTGGCGTGCCTACTCCCTCACCTCACCGACAAACCGCCAGGACGGCCGCGTCACGATCACCGTGAAGGCGATCCCGGACGGCAAGGTCAGCAACCACCTGGTCCGCAGGGCCACACCCGGCACGCTGATCCAGCTCGACCAGCCGACCGGTGACTTCGTGCTGCCGCAAGCCAAGCCCGCCAAGGTGCTCTACCTGACGGCCGGCAGCGGCATCACGCCCGTGATGGGCATGCTGCGCGACACCGAGTTCGACGACGTCGTCATGGTCCACTGCGCGCCACAGCCGCAAGACGTGATCTTCCGCAACGAACTGCACGACCTGGTCGCGGACAAGAAGCTGCGGCTCACCGAGGTGCACACCGACACAGACGGCAAGCTCGACATCGCCCGCCTCGACGAACTCGTGCCCGACTGGGCCGAGCGCGAGACCTGGGCCTGCGGGCCCGCGGGCCTGCTCGACGCCGCCGAAGAGCACTGGACCGAGCACGGCGTACAAGAGCGCCTGCACACCGAACGCTTCCGCCCCAGCATCGTCGTCACCGGCGACGGCGGCGAGGTCACGTTCAGCGCCACCGGCAAGACCGTCGACGCGGACGGCGCCACACCGTTGCTGGACATCGGCGAGGAGGCCGGCGTGCTCATGCCCTCCGGGTGCCGCATGGGCATCTGCTTCGGCTGCATCACGCCGCTCAAGGCGGGCGCCGTACGCGACCTGCGCACCGGCGAGATCACCGAGGCCGAGCCGGGCGTCCTCATCCAGACCTGCGTGTCCGCCGCGGCGGGCCCCTGCGACATCGAACGGTAGGAGCACCTTGACCGCCATCGACCCCACCGCCCACCTGAGCGCGGAGCAGATCGAGGAGCTCGGCCGCGAGCTGGACGCGATCCGCGACGAGGTGATCGCCGGCCGCGGCGAGAAAGACGCCGCCTACATCCGTAAGGTCATCTCGGCGCAGCGCAAGCTCGAGCTGGTCAGTCGGGGCGTACTGCTGTTCTCGATCTTCCCGCCCGCGTGGCTGATCGGCACCGCCGGTCTGTCCGTGGCGAAGATCATGGACAACATGGAGATCGGCCACAACATCCTGCACGGCCAGTGGGACTGGATGCGCGACCCGAAGATCCACTCCACCACCTGGGAGTGGGATCACGTCTCGCCGTCCGAGCAGTGGAAGCACTCGCACAACGAGCTGCACCACACGTACACCAACGTGATCGGCAAGGACAACGACCTCGGCTACGGCATCATGCGCGTCGACGAGGACCAGAAGTGGCACCCGTTCTACCTCGGCCAGCCGCTGTGGAACTTCATCAACGCCTGCTTCTTCGAGTACGGCATCGCAGCCTACGACCTGGAGCTCGGCAAGAACCTGCACAAGCGCCGCCGCAACAACCCGGAGTTCCGCGCGCGGGCCAAGGCCGTGGGCCGCAAGATCCGCAAGCAGGTGCTCAAGGACTACGTCATCCACCCGCTGCTGTCGGGCCCGTCGTTCCTCCCCACGCTCGCCGCCACGTTCACCGCGAACCTGGTCCGCAACATCTGGACCCACTCGGTGATCATGTGCGGGCACTTCCCCGAGGGCGTGCAGGTCTTCGAGCGCCGGTCGATCAAGGGCGAGACGCGCGGCCAGTGGTACCTGCGCCAGATGATGGGCTCGGCGAACATCAGCGGCAGCAGGGCCATGCACTTCATGACCGGCAACCTCTCCCACCAGATCGAGCACCACCTCTTCCCGGACCTGCCGAGCAACCGCTACGCCGAGGTCGCGGTGAAGGTGCGCGCGCTGTTCGAAAAGTACGAGCTGGAGTACGTCACCGGGCCGCTGCCCAAGCAGGTGTTCTCCGCGTGGCACAAGGTCTTCCGGCTCTCGCTGCCGAACAAGAAGCCCAAGGTCAAGACGCCGGACCGCGAGCAGGAGCTCGTCGCGGCCTGATTCCCGGTATTGGTTCAGCAGGATCTAGCTGTATTGACCCGCAGGGTTGTTGACGCGGGTGATGGGCGGGTTGCCGCCGAGTGCGGTGTG
>NZ_NNBL01000048.1 GCF_002803065.1 Streptomyces sp. CB01635 | reverse complement strand
TTCCCAGCCCTCGCACCAGCGACAGCTTGACTTCCTACCAAGCTCGGATGTCTGTGGATCGACCTCGGGTTGGACGTGAAGGGCCTACCTTCCCGCGTGATCGATTGATGGTCATCGAGTAGGCCGGTGCTGCGAACACCGGTCGGGAAGGCACGCCCGTGCTCAGCGTAGTCAACGCCGACGGCACCACCGCCTACGGTTCCTCGCTCATCGACGAGATCGTCCGGGAAGGCGCGAGGCGGATGCTTGCCGCCGCGCTCGAAGCCGAAGTGGATGCCTATATATCCGAGTTGGCTGATGAGAAGGACGAACGCGGGCGGCGGCTCGTGGTCCGTAGCGGCGACCACCAGCCAAGGAAGGTCATCACCTCGGCCGGGACCGTCGAGGTCAAGGCCCCGCGCGTCAACGACAAGCGCGTCGAGGAGACGACAGGCGAGCGCAAGAAGTTCTCTTCGGCGATCCTGCCACCCTGGGCACGGAAGTCCCCGAAGATCAGCGAGGTGCTGCCCCTGCTCTACCTGCACGGTGTCCTCGGGCGATTTCGTGCCC
Source organism: Streptomyces sp. CB01635 (assembly GCF_002803065.1). Classification (GTDB taxonomy): domain Bacteria; phylum Actinomycetota; class Actinomycetes; order Streptomycetales; family Streptomycetaceae; genus Streptomyces. The sequence continues at coordinate 63,391 of NZ_NNBL01000048.1, read as the reverse complement.
GCGCTCGAGCAGTTCCTGGGCTCCTCTGCCGGCCTGTCCCCGGCCACGGTGACCCGGCTGACCACCCAGTGGCAGGCTGATCACAAGGCGTTCGGTGAACGCGATCTGTCCGCCACCGACTACGTCTATGTGTGGGCCGACGGCATCCACCTGCGCATCCGCCTCGAAGAGGCGAAGGCCGCGGTCCTGGTCGTCATGGGTGTACGCGCGGACGGCACCAAGCAGCTGATCGCGACGGCCGACGGCTACCGCGAATCCTCGGAGTCCTGGGCGAGCCTGCTGGGGACTGCCAGCGCCGCGGCATGCGCGCCCCCGTCCTGGCCGTCGGCGACGGCGCCCTCGGCTTCTGGAACGCTATCAACGAGGTCTTCCCCGAAACCCGCCACCAAAGGTGCTGGGTTCACAAAACAGCCAACTGCCTCGACAGCCTGCCGAAGTCGGCCCAGCCCGCGGCGAAGAAGGCCATCCAGGACATCTACAACGCCGAAGACAAGGAGCACGCGGCCAAGGCCGTCGCCGCGTTCGCCCAGCAGTACGGCGCGAAGTTTCCAGGGGCCGTCAAGAAGATCGTCGATGACGAGGCCGAGCTGCTGGCGTTCTACGACTTCCCCGCCGAGCACTGGATCCACTTGCGCACCACGAATCCCATCGAGTCGACCTTCGCCACCGTTCGGCTGCGGACGAAGGTCACCAAGGGGGCCCGCTCCCGAACCGCCGCACTGGCGATGGTCTTCAAGCTCGTCGAGTCCGCCCAGACCCGCTGGCGAGCCGTGAACGCACCCCATCTCGTCGCCCTCGTCCGAGCAGGCGCCCACTTCGAACGCGGCCACCTCGTCGAACGCCCCGAAGCCTTCGCGGCATAGGGTCTGGTGCACCATGACCGACTACGACACCTACGGCACCAGCAGCCACACCGCCAGCGAGCTGGTCCGCCTCGTCGGCGGCCGCCTCGGGCTGGCCTTCACCGAACACGACAGCCACTTCCGGGGCATCTACCACCGCGCGGACAGCCTCGACGGCCAGATCGAGATCCAGCCCAACCCGATTCCCGGCGACGACGGCGAAGACGACCTCTACGCCACCGAACACCCGACGGTTCAGGTGCTGTTGCTGACTACTACCCCAGCCCCCAACCCCGCCTTGCGGGCACAACTGAACGCCGTCGAAGGGCTAGCCCACCTGAAGAACGAGTCATGGTGAACGGCTACTGATCCACAGCTCTCGACAATTGCTCGGTGCTCGAGTCGGCGCCGCCAAGGCTGCAAGCTCACGGGCGGTCGTTGGTACTCGGAGTACGACGACGTGTACATCGACAAAGCCGGCAAGCTCGACGTCGACCACCGCGTACCGCTCGCCGAAACCTGGGACTCCGGAGCCTCAGCGTGGACCGCAGCCGAGCGCCAGGCACTACGCCAACGACCTCGACGACGACCGCGCCCTGATCCCCGTCTCCGCCAGCCCTGCTCGATAGGGTCCGCATCGCAGCCAGCCGCGGAAGAGTCATCGCCGGTCCTGCGGATGCCGGTCGCGATGGCGTCGCGCAACCACGAGGCGCATTCACACGCCGGGGCAGAGTGCGTCTCGGACACCTCCAGGCGCGTCCCACGGCTCGCGCACAACTGCTCGATCTCCGCGCGGATGCCGTCCCACATCGCGTCGCGTTGCTCATCTGTCGCGGCGCGTAGGTCGAGCGTGAAGTCGGCCTGCCCCGGGATCACGTTGACCGCGCCCGGTTGGACCTGGATCCATCCGACGGTGGCGATGCACCCGTCCTCACCGCTTTCACGGGCAACCTGCTCGATCATCGTGATCGCTTCAGAGGCGCTCACCAGAGCGTCCCGGCGACGCTGATACGGCGTCCCTCCGGCGTGCCCGGCCTCACCAACAATACTCAACCGGAATCGCCGAGCTCCGGCGATGGCGGTCACTATGCCAAGGGATCGGCCGGCGTACGTGCCGCCTCGCTCACCCGCACCGGATCCAGGCCGAAGTTGGCGAACGCGCGGCGCAACGTGAGTCCGTCGCGCCCGCTCTGCTCCCACCAGTGGTCCTGCCACCCCCCTGCGACTGCCTGACTGCCCAGGAGCGCGGTGCCGAACCGAGTGCCTTCCTCATCGTTGAAAGCGATCACCTCGAGCGCGAACGGCAGGCCGTCGTCGCGAAGCCGTTCCGCGACCGCGATGGCCATGAAAACGCCCAGCGGCCCGTCGTACGCACCGGCGTTGGGAACGGTGTCGACACCCACGACTGCTTGAGGAACTGGCCGTACGCGGTCTCCGCGAACCATCAGGCCGCGGAGGTGGGGGTGTGCCGCCGCATCGGCCTCCACGGGCGCGGCTCCACGAGCGTCTCCAGCTCTCCGCTGGCGTGCTGGAGGCACACGCCGATCCCGTAGAACCCGAAATCCAGCAGCGCCTCGGGATTCAGCAGGCGTTTCAGGGGCCTGGTGATGATCACCCGGCGGGCGCAGAACGGCGCGAACTGCGCGCCGCGTCCAGCTCCATCTTGGTGGGGCTCGTGGCCTGGACGGTGGCCACCGTCACCCGGCAGGGCCAGGTGACATGCCGGGTGACGTTCTGGCCGTCGATCGTGCAGATCCCGGCCGGGGCCTGCCGTACGTACGCGCGCTGGTGGTCGGTGAGGTCCGTGACGGGGACGGGGAGGCCGTGCGGGAGCGCCATCAGGACGTCCAGGCCGCCGAAGCCGTGGCCGATGGCGACGCCCAGGCCGGCGGCACGACGGCGCTCGTGCTCGGCATCGTCGATGTCGAGCTGCAACTCGGCCTTCCCGAACCCGGCGGAAGCGGGAACGGTGACTATCACCCCTCGCTCCGCTGCTGGGGCAGGGCGCGGGCGATGGCCTGGGCGTGCTCGCGCAGCGGGTGGTCCTGCTTGTCCCAGGTGGCCGCCACGTAGTTGAGGAGTTCGGCCGTGGCCCGCTCTGAGTCGCTCGGGTCGCTGGCGAGCAGCCGGTCGGCGACGAAGGCGACGTCGACGGCCGGGGTGGACAGGTCTTCCTGGGCGATCACGCCGCCGTCGCGGTCGACGTCCAGGACCAGGAGGTGGCGCACCAGGTTGCGGGTCTGGACGGTGATGGTGTCCTCGCGCGGCGAGTCCGCCGTCGCGGTGACGAACCCGGGGTGGTTGAGGATCGCCGCGGCAATGGCCTCGGTGAGAACCGGCTCGGGCAGCAGGTCGTCGTTGGTGGGCTCCGCGTCCTTGAAGGTCAGCGTGTAGTTGATGCCGTCCTCAGTGGTGAACCACACCGTGTCGCCGCCAGCGTCGGCGTCCGCAGTGGCGAAGTGCGGGCTGCGGCGCAGCGCGTCGGCGATGCGGACCGGGTCGTGGTCGGCGTCGAACAGCGGGCTCTTGCTGCGGTCGATGGGCGTGAGCCGAAGCACGGAAGTTGTCGCCAGGGGAGCCAGAAGAACCGGTGTACAGGACCGGTCGAAGCGGCCTGGTTGTCACCAGCGAAGCACGCGGCTTGTCTCACATGCTCACTCGGCAGCCCTTCTGTCACCACAGGCGAAGATCGACAGCCTCTGGCTCCCCGAGGCGGTTCCATGCGGCGACACTTCACCACAACCGCGTCCTGTTCCTGCGCGTCCTATTACTGAGCGCCGACAGGAGTCGGCTACCCCGGGGGATCAGGACGCGAGTCATGCAGAAGTACGCGATCGGCCAGCAGATCCCACCGTTCTTTTGGCTCCCGCGTGGTGCGAGGCGACAGCCACCCACGTCCGTCCGGCGACTGGTGGGGTTCTGGCTGTTCGTGCTTGCCTTCGGGGCCGGGCTCACCGCGCTCGACTGGGACGATGATTTCGGCGGCAGCCACCTCATGGCGCTGCTGCTCCTCTTTCATATCGTCGACGACATCAGCGACGGGGTACGGCACCGCTGGCCGGCCGCACTGGCCACGGTAGCAGTCTTGTGGGGCGCCACCCGGCTCACCAGCGCCGTCCTGCCCGGCTCCCTCGACGACGCTTGGGCGCAGAGTGTCGCCGCCGCTGTCGGTGTCACGCTCGGGCTGGCAGTGAGCGCCGCGATCACACGGCTTCCGGAGCGCCGACTACATCGGCCCGCTGGGGGACACGACTCCGGGGTCGGCGGACAAGACTCTCGGTAAAGGACATGGCCGCCGACCCCGGTGACAACACACCTGCCTTTGTGACACCTATCGCGCTTCAGCTCAGGGCGGTAATTCAGCGGGCACGCTTTTCGCTCCTGGTTAGTAGTCCAGATCCAAATAGTCGATGTCGTTGATTTCCACGTCCGACAGTCCCATAGCGCGCCCGCCGCCGTCCTGGAAATACACTTCCTTAAATCCTTCGGCGATGATTCCGCGCATCTGCTGGTCGCTGGCCCCTGCTTCGCGGGCGTCGAACAGGCGCTGCGCGTACGCCGGGGGGAGATGCACGGTGAGTCGCCGGAACCGGCCGTCGTCGGTCGTGCCGACGGGCGCGGTGTACCCGAACCGGGCCCTCGTCTCCACCGTGACCCCGCTAGTAGCGGCGGCCTGCTTGCGCCGGCGCTTGCGCACCTGCGGCTGCCAGCGTGACCGTACGGCCTCGTCGATCTTCGCAGCGATGTCCTTCGGCGGGTGCTTGCGTTCGCCCTTGCGGTAGCGCTCCACCGACCGCTGGCTCACCCCAAGTTCCGCTGCGACGGCTCTCGTCGTCTTGAGCTGCTTCATCAGGAAGTTGATGCGGCCCTGGAGGGTCTTGGGCGGCTCCTTGGTGAACGCTTCCCGGTCGGCGCGCGTGATCGCGTCCTCGATCTCCCCCACGGCTCTACTCCCCTTCGTCCAGGACGGCGTCGCCGCCCTTGATGTGGCGGGCTGGGTTGAGGCCCTTCTCCATCAGGTCGACCGCCCACAGCATCGACTGGACGCCTTCCAGCTTCGCCAGGCCCGGGGTGGGCCCGAGGCGGAAAGCGCCGGGCTGCGGCTTGCCGGACGCGGCGTACGGGAGGAAGTCGAGCGGGCTCTCACCCGGCGAGGGGTACACGACGCAGTCGGACAGCACGGCGAGCGGGAACAGCCCGGTCATCTTCGCCATGTTGTTGAGCTTGCGGTGCATGTTGACCCGGGCCTTGGAGATGACGGCGGCGCGGATGTCGGGGCGCCAGGTCGGCCGCTGAAGGGCCGGCCACGTCTCGCCCTCCTTGTAGTGGCGACCCTGCGGGCGCTCACGGAGCTTGCCGACGCCGCCCTTCACCGTCGCCTTGATCGCGGACAGCACGGCGGCCAGGGCAGGGTCGGCCTGCTTGTGCTGCTCCATCGCGGCGAGGAACTGGCGGTCGTCCAGGTCCCGGGTGACGCCGAGGTCGGCGAGGGTGTCGACGTACGCCGTCTTGAGGCGGTCGTGCCACGGGTCCAGGTACGCGCCGGTCTCGCGGCGCAGGTACGCCTCGATCGGGTGTACGTCGTACCCGAGCTCCTGGGCGTAGGCGAGGGTGTGCGTCTGGTACCAGGCCGGTCCCGTCGGGCGGGTGCCGTCTGGGGTGAACGGGCTGGGCAGGCGCGAGTCCAACTCGATGTGGGACAGGTCGACCAGCCAGCTCCCGGGGATCTTCGGGTTGAACTTCGGGGCGTGGAAGTGGTCGGGCGCGGACAGGCCGACGACCAGGCGGGCCGCGGCTGCGAGGAACGCCGTGTTCAGATCCAGACCGACCGCGAAGGGCAGCGTGCACTCCTCATCGCTGAGCGAGTCCACCGACCGCACCCACTGGTACGCCTCTTCATTGAGGAACCCGCCGGTCCAGCCGGAGTTCACGACAACGGGGTGCTCCGGGGTGGCCTCCGGCGGCGCCGGGTCCATCGGCTCCGTCCCCAGCGCGCCCGCGTTGTAGCCGGACACCCAGTTCCCGGTCGTCGGATCCTGCACAGCCTTCGTCGGCGGGCGCAGCGCCGTCATCAACTCCAAGCCCGAGACTGCCGTCGAGCCGCGCGGGGTGATGACCCGCTGGGCGTACACCCCGAGGACGCGCGCGACGTCGGCCGGCTCCATCTCGCACACGCCGGGCCAGGAGCGCTCATCGAGGGCGTCCCACGACAGGACCGCGAGCTGCACGCACTGCCGCTCGCGCCCCTGCGCCTTGCGGTAAATGCGGGCCCACGGGCCGAACCCGCGCTGCGTGAGCTGCCACTTCGCCTTCGCCACCCCCTTGACCACCGGGTGGTCCTCCGGGAGACGGAGGGAGCGGCGCTGCTCGTGGCCCTCCAGGCGCTCCGGCAGTCCGAGTTTCACGGCGGCCGCGGCGGTGAGCACGATCAGCGGGTCGCTGTCCTTGCCGTACCGGTTGAGTTTCGCGGCACCGAGGCCGGACTTGCGCAGCGTCCACTCCACCAGCTCCGGAATGGTGGTCGCCGGGCAGTCGAGCACGATGCCGTCCACGCCGTACGCGGATCCGTCACCGTCCAGCACAGCGAGCGGACCGTGCGGGAACCGCGGGTCGACGGCGGGCTTCGCAGCCTTCTTCGCCGCCGGGCGGCGCGACGTCGCGGCCGCACGGGCGGGCCGCCGCCGCGTGGATCATCGCCGACGAGATCATGCGGGAACGCACCGGCGGGCGCCAACGAACTTACGGGAAGTGGCACGAGGCCACCTTGACCGGCGCAAAGCTGACCGGGACGGATCACGTCCTGGTGAAGGCCTTCGCAGAGCCCGTCTTCGAAGCGGCCGCCGCGAAGAAGGAGGGCAATCACGGGCTGGCCGGGTACGTGGGCGAGTGGCTCTGGTACCTCCTGACCCGGGACCTGCCCGAGGATCCAGCGCGCGCCGTGGAGATCCTCGGACCACCGAAGGCCGCCGTCAACGACGGAGGCGGCGACGGACTCATCGTCTACCGGGAAAGCGGAACGGCCCGCGGATTCTCCTTCCGTCTGTGGGAGATGAAGAAGTACACCGGGAAGTCGAACCAGCCGGACGGAGCGATCCGCAAGGGCTGGACGCAGCTCAGCACCAAGGGAGCGACCTACCTAGGAATGCTCTCCTGGGGCGACAAACTGCTCACTGACGACACCCAGGAGTTCGTGGGCAGTCTGGCCGAGCAGTGGGTCGATGAGGAGGAGTCGGCCGGCGGCGGCGTCAGCGTCGCGCTGAACACCGCAGCGATCCCGACGAAGGCCTTCCACCTCGCGCACGAGCACTTCACCACCCACAAGCACCCCGGCGCGCTGCAGGGCCTGGTTGTGGCGATCGACAATCTCCAGGGTGGGCGAAGCCCAGCGCGGAGCACCGCCGTAGGCGCCCTTGACCACTCGGAGCGGTCCATAGACTTCCTCATCGGGCGGCCCCACCACCCGCTTCTTGTAGTGCAGTTGGGCATCTGGATCTTTGCATTTGAGCCTGTACCGGCCTGTGTACGTGAGCTCGTACCCCGACACGGGTCGAATTCCCAGCGGCAGCAGGCAGTCGAGACAGGCCCTCACTGTCCAGGCGCTTGAGCTGGTCGAGGCGTTGGGGTGCATCGCGGAGGAGTTCCGCCATGGCGTCCCACAGGGCACCGAGGGCGAGGTCCCCGGTCGGAATTTCCCTCAGCTGATCCTCCCGCCCCCCGGGTCGGGCATTGGTCAGCAGGCAGTAACTGGCCGCACTCTGAGTGCCGTTGAGCATGTCCAGGAGGATGCCCAGCGCCAGGGCCCCGCTCATGGATCCGCCTGCGGCCCGGCTCTTGACCGGAGCTGCCGTGCGCACGGCCCCGTCCGCGTTCACCACATCAAAGTCAACCTCATCCACTAGGGGCTGTCCGATGGGTCATGTGAGCTGATCAGGGCCGTGGCCTAGTGTTCGCTGAACGAAGGGGGGGTCGCATGTCGCGCGATACAGCCGAAGCAGAGGCGGGGATGAAGGGGATCACGTTTCCTGCCTGGCACAGAAAGCACTACGTGACCCTGGCTGAGCTACTGGTTCGCCTCGGCAGCTTCGGCCTGGACCTGACGTGGCGCGTCGAATTCGACGAGATCGTCGATCCTCGCTGTGTCGAGATGGAGAGACGGTCCGCCGACGCCGGCATGGACACGTTGACACTGTTGTCGTTGACGACCCCCTTCCTCCAGTTGATCGACGCCGAAGCACGTGGGTTCGCCGAGGACAAGCTGGTGCTCGTCCTCACCGAATTCGACAGCTCCTCGTGGGACGTCAGGGCTGCCGACGAGCGCGTACTCAGCGAACTTCGCCACCACTACCCTGGCACCAAGGACCTCTGAACACGGCGCTTCACTGCGGACGAAGCCATAGACGGATGGCGCCCACGGTGACCGTCCCGCAGAAGACGTACGCCCGCTTGTCGAAACGCGTGGCGATGGCGCGGAAGTTCTTGAGCCGGTTGATGGTCCGCTCGACTTCGTTGCGGCGGCGGTAGATCGCCTTGTCGAACCCTGTGGGTCGGCCGCCTTGCCTGCCGCGGCGCCGGCGGTTGGCCCGCTGGTCTCTCGGCTCGGGGATGGTGTGCTTGATCTGGCGTCTGCGCAGGTGACGCCGGTTGCGGCGTGACGAGTACGCCTTATCTCCACCAACGTGGTCGGGCCGGGTGCGCGGTCGTCCACCAGTCTGCCGGGGCGTGTAGATCTGGATTTGACATACCGCTCGACGGTGCGCTGGGAGATGCGCAGCATCTGGGCGACCGCCTTGGTGCTTTTGAGACGCTGTTGTCTTTCCGGGCTTGATGGCTGTGTTTCCGCTGGTCAGGGATAGGAGTCACGATCCTGTGGAAGTGGTGGGCTGCCGTGCTATCGCTTCTGTGGGGGTCGTGGATGCCGTCGGTCGTGGGGCTGCTGGAACAGCGCGAGCTGGCCGCTCGCCGCCGGGTGGATGAGTTGCGGGAGGAAGCCGACCGTGTTCAGGCCGAGTTGACCGTGGCTGAGCAGGACTGGAGGGAGTGGGCTGTCGCCCGCGCGCGGGTCGGTGAGGTCCTGGCCCCGGCGGACGAGACGGGGCAGGACCCTGCCCCGCCCGTTCCGGCGCCGTCGAAGGCAACGGCCGCTCGACTGAAAACGCAGGTGCCAGTGTGGCGTCAGGGACTGCCATGGTCAGAACTGTCGGTGGACTACCAGCGCATTCTGCAGGCACTCTCCGACCGGCATCGGCTCCATCAAGGACCGCTGACCTGCCAGGAGATGACCGCCTTGTTCGGCCTGGACGCGGTGCCGGCGAAGGCGGAGGGACTGCGGTCGAAGGCGAAACGGCTGGTCGCGCGCGGCTGGCTCACCGAGCCCCAGTCGGGCCGGTTCATGCTCGCCGCGGGTGCGGCCGGGCAAGACGGCGGGTCATGAGCATCGTCATGGACCAGTAGATCACCGACTCCGCGCTGCTGGTGCGGCGTTCGAAATCGCGCACCAGGCGGCGGCTTCGCATCAAGTGGGCGAATAGGCGCTCGACGATCCACCGCTTGGGCAGCACCACAAAGCCCCGCACGTCGTCACTGCGTTTGACGATCGCCACCACCAGGCCGAGCACCGCCAGGCTGTACTCGATGAGGCTGCCGGTGTAACCGCCGTCGGCCCAGATGACGGCCAACTGGTAGTGCGCGTCGGCGACTTGACGCAACAGGGCGTGGGCGGCGAGACGGTCCCCGGTATCCGCGGCGGTCACCATCACTGCGAGTAGAAGGCCGAGCGTGTCGACCACGACGTGCCGCTTGCGGCCGTTGATCAGCTTGCCGCCGTCGAAGCCGCGGCTGTCCATCCCGACGACGGCATCCGCTTTGACGGACTGCGAGTCGATGACGCCGGCCGTCGGCTCAGCATCCCGCCCCAGCCGGGTGCGGACCTGACCACGCAGCCGGTCGTGGAATTCCCTCACCAGGCCGTGGTCACGCCACTGCCGGAAGAAGGCATAGACCCGATCCCATGGCGGGAAGTCGATCGGCAGCGCACGCCATTTGATGCCGTTGTCCACCAGGTAGCGGACCGCGTCCAACATCGCCCGGTGGCAGTACGCCTCCGGCTGCCCGCCCCGGCCCCGCAGCCAGCCCGGCACCGGCAGCAGCGGCCGGACCTGGGCCCACTCCAGATCGGTCATGTCCGAGGGATTCCGCCGAACACGCTCCGGGTGATCGGCCGCGTTCCCGAACCGGTGAGCGACACAATCACACGACGGAGCAGCCGAGTTGAACTCCACCGGCGCGAACGCGTACAACTGCGGCAACAGGGTCTCCTGGATCTCGGTTGGCTTCGCAACCCCGAGCTACCAAGAGGCCCTGTCTTCATGCCCGCGACCGGCAGCGATCACCCGATCGAGACTCCCGTTCGACGCACAACCCTCAAGACCGGAACGACAACAGCGTCTCAGCTTGACGTTTAACCTCGCAGGTCACCCGACCTGCTGATCTGCGGTTCTTCCCGGGACAGCTGAGGCGGCCGTTCTCCACGCTTCGAGATGTTGAGTAACGAAGTGCGAGAGAACGGCCGCTGTGTATGAGTGTCTCTGCCTCTGGTTCTGCCGGTGACGGATTGGAGGTCCTGTCCCGCTTTCGGGTCGAGTTCTACGACTGTCTCTACGCCCGCGCCGATGCTCTCTTCGAACTCACCGACGCGATCCTGTGCAAGGACGGACCGGTGCAGACCTTGGTCGACCTCAGTCTGGAGGCCGAGCACCGGCGTGGGCACGGTGCTCTCTACCAGGCACTGAACGCCGGCTGGGCGGAACCGGCCCGGCTGCGGGGCCTGTTGGCCTCACTGCCCGTTCCCCGTGCGGTCGATGGGCGGATCGTGCTGGCCGTGGACGTCTCGACCTGGTTGCGGCCGGACGCCGAGACCAGTTCCGACCGGCTCTTCTGCCACGTCTACGGGCGCGGCCGCAGCAAGGACCAGTTCATCCCCGGCTGGCCCTACTCCTTCGTCGCCGTGCTGGAGTCCGGCCGCACCTCCTGGTGCCGCCTGCTGGATGCCGTCCGGCTCGGCCCTGCCGACGATGCCGCAGCCGTCACCGCCGCTCAACTCCGCGACATCGTGATGCAGTTGATCGCTGCAGGCCACTGGAGTGACGGCGCCCCTGAACTGCTGATCGTCGCCGACGCCGGCTACGACCTGGCCCGCCTGGCCCATCTTCTCGCCGACCTGCCCGTGGAGGTATGCGGCCGACTCCGCTCGGACCGCGTGATGGCCCGCGATCCGGCACCTCACAACGCCCGGCCACGGCCCGGCCGCCCGCGCATGCACGGTGCCCCGTTCGCCTTGGCCAGGCCCACCACCTGGGGTGATCCGCAGACCGAGACCCGGACCGACACCACCCGCTACGGCACCGCGACCGCCACGGCATGGGACCGGCTCCACCCCCGCCTCACCCGCCGCTCGGCCTGGATCACCGACCGGAACGCCGAACTCCCCATCCTGCACGGACTGGTGGTCCGCCTGAATGTCGAGCGCCTGCCCGGCGGCCGGGATCCCGACCCGGTGTGGCTGTGGTCTTCACGCCCCGGGGCCGACGCCGCCCATGTCGACCAGCTGTGGCGGGCCTACCTGCGCAGATTCGACCTGGAACACACCTTCCGCCTGTTGAAGCAGACACTGGGCTGGACCGTGCCCAAGCTCCGGGACCCTGCCAATGCCGACCTGTGGACGACTCTGATCATCGCCGCACACACTCAGCTATGGCTCGCCCGACCGGCCGCGCAGGACCTGCGCCATCCCTGGGAACGGCCGCTCGCGGCACACAAGTTGACGCCTGCCCGGGTGCGGCGAGGATTCCGCAACATCCGCGCGAAGACGGCCCGTCCCGCGGCTGCACCAAAACCCTCCCACCCCGGCCCGGGACGCCCCCGTGGATCGAGGAACCACACGAGAGCCCCGCGCCACGTACCGGGGAAGACCGTCAAACGCGCCGAGACACTCGACCAGCACTACGGCCGCACAGGTTAAAGATCAAGCTCAGCCAAAGTTCGGCGATCCGGCCTCGATACTGGTGCATGATGCCTGGCATGAGCCCGACAGCAGAGCTGGCACAGTGGACCCTGAGCGCACGTGGCTTCCGCGGCTTCGTGCCGTTCCGTGCACTGCCCGGCAGTAACGTCCCCACCGGGCACGGAATCTACGTGGTGATCCGCACGGACACCTCGCCCCCGTCGTTCCTCCCCACCAGCCCTGCCGGGCACCTCAAGGGCCGCGACCCGTCCGTGACCGCCGACAAGCTCGGCGATGCCTGGGTGGACGGCGCAACGGTCGTGTACATCGGAAAGGCCGCGGGTCAGGACGGGCTGAATCAGCGACTTGCCGACTACCGCCGCCACGGCACCGGTCTGATGGCCGGCCACTGGGGCGGACGCTATATCTGGCAGCTGGCCGACTCGGACACACTGCTCGTCGCCTGGCTGCCGATGACCGAGGACGACCCGGGTGAGGCTGAGCAGGACCTGATCGACGAGTTCAAAAGACTCCACGGCGGAGCCCTGCCCTTCGCCAACCTCAGGAACAACGCCCGAAAGGCTCCGGGGACAGACACCAGCATCGACTAACCCTGGCCCCCCTGTACCGCCCAGGGGCACGCGGCTGGGCCTCGCTGAAGAAGTTCACCGAGCGTGAGGGCCACGCCCGGGTCCCGTACGGGCACAAGGAGGGTGCGCGCCAAACGACTCGAGCAGTTGGGCATGGTGTGGAGCATGGCGGGTGAACGCTTCCTGGAGAACCTCGCGGCGGCACGGGTCTACTACGAGGAGCACTGGACGCTGCGCGCGCCCCGCACCGCGACGGCGCTGGACAAGCCGGTGGGACAGTGGCTGTCCAACCTCCGCCGACCCGGCGCCCTCGACGGACACCCAGAATGGGAGGCCGCGTTGAGCGCGATCGCCCCGGACTGGAACCCCCAGTGGCCGCCCGACTGGCAGCGGCACTACGCAGCCGTACGAGAGATGCTGCGCGACGAAGCCAGCCTCACCGAACTGCAACCCGGCGTCACCGTCCACGGCATGAACATCGGACGATGGCTCGCCCGACAACGCAAACCCGAAGTCTGGACCGCCCTCACCGACGGACAACGCGAACGCCTCGAGGCCATCGGCATCACACCCCAGGCCCCCGAGCGGAAGCCGGACACGACGATGCCCGCCAAGCCCTCCAAGACGGCTTCCGGGGCCTTCGAACGAGGCATTCGCCCTGGCTCGCACAAGGCCCGCACGGGCTCCGTGACTCCCACGGGGGCATGTAGAGGCTCTGCCGGACGGGTTGGAGGTGAAGCTCGGAGTCGGGATCATGAACCAGAAGGCCCGCCGCGGAAAGCTGACCGAGGACAAGCGGAAGGTTCTGGCCGACCTCGGACTGGACTGGGCACCATAGACGCTTCGGAGCACGCGAAGGGCCTCTTCGGGGCGTGGCCCTCGCACTGCGCTTCTGTGGAAATACCAGCGGCCCTGGGACGGCCGAGTCCGTACCCTGTAGGCACGAGAGGTTCAATTCTGCCCAGGTGAGGACAAGTTGAGCGAAGAAGGCGTTGTCGTCGTAGCTACATCCGTTGCGGTCACGACGATCGACGAAGTGCCCGGCATGATGCAGAGGATCAGGCCGGACTGGCAGGCGAAGAACTTGATCGAGAGGGTGCGCCGCATCCTGCCTGTCGATCCGAGCAGTGCCTGTCAGCGTCTGTTCAACGCCGCGGTCCGGGACCTCAAGGACAAGATCCTGATCGTGGGCATCGGAATCGCCGGGGAGGCCGCCAAGGCTGCAAACCCGAAGCTCCCGCCGATCCAGAACGCTGAGGACGTCGAGCACTACACGACCTCCAACTTGATCAAGCTCGCCTATCGCATCGGGCTTCTCAGCCGCGCCGAGTGGCGCAAGATGACGCGGGTATACGACATCCGCAAGGACCTCGAGCATGAGGACTCCGAGTACGAAGCAGCCTTCGAAGATGTCGTGTACACCTTCGCGACCTGCATCGACGCCGTGCTGTCGAAGGACCCGATCACGTTGATCGAGGTGCGCGAGGTCAAGCAGATCATCGAGGCATCTGGCCCCATCACGCTGGACACCCGCCTGCTGGCCGATTTCGAGCATGCCCCGGACCAGCGTCAGCAGGAGATCGTCCAGGTCCTGGTGAGCACGGCCCTGAGTAACTCCGAAGCCGACGTCGTCCGCGAGAACGCCTACCTTGTGCTCCAGGAGCTGCGTGAGCTCACTCGGAATGGCGTTCGTCTGGCAGTCGCCAAGGTCCTGCTGGACCGGCTCGGCCGTACCGCCTTGGACGAACTCACCGTGCGCGTCGCCCACGCCGCTGGACTCCTGCCCTACCTCCACAAGGGGCAGCGGAAGGACTTCTTCTCGAAGCAGCTCGACAAGCTCAACGACATCGGCCACCACTGGAAGCAGCACGAGGCACATGGCCCCGCACTGCGACTGTTCGAGGAGTTCGGCGGGCTCACCGAAATCCCCAACGAGGTCAAACCCGGGATCATCAAGTGGATGGTGCGCTGCTACATCGGCGAGCCCGGTGGATACGGCGCCGGCATCAATCGGAAGGTCTTTTTCAGCAACCGAGCCGCGCCCGTCATCGAGGAGCTCTTCCTCAACAGCCGCAGTGACATCCATAAGATCGTCGAGAGTCTCCAGTCCGATAGGGATGTTCAGCGCTCCTGTGGAAACGAGCACGTGAACCGCCGCTTCCAGGAACTGCTCGACATCGTCAGCAGCTGATCTGGACGACACGACCGTGAGGGAGAGGGCCGTCGCCGCCGGCGCGGGGGCGACGACGGCGTGTTCGTCCTGCACTGGCTCGACGACGGACTGTCCCTGCAGTGACGCGGGGACGATTTATGGCGGAGGCTCGACATCAGGCGACTGCTCGGACCATCCTTGCAGGCGCGGAGGCGACCAACTCGACGCGCTGACCTGGGCCTTCAGCACCGGGCCATCCTTCAGTCACGGAGACGACGGTGGCCTCAGGCCCCGCCAGATCGGGTCCGGGGACCATCCCTGCAGGCGCGGGGCAACGCCGCGCCAGATGCGGGGGCGACGAAGGCCGCGTCATCGGCCGCACCGGGCACGCCGGACCATCCCCGCGGGCGCGGGGGCGACTCCCCCATCACATCACGGAGGAACATGAGGGAACATCCTCGCGGGCGCGGGGGCGACGGTGTGCCGTTGACGCCGGCGCGGCGTACCCCGGACCATCCCCACCCAGACGGCGGCTGTCCGTCGCCCAGCGCACACAGAAGGCCCGAAGCAGGGGCCGCTCATCATCCGCACCACTGCTCCAACATCACGCCGATGACGAGGGCCACCACATGTGGTGGCCCTCGTCATCGGCGTGATGCTCGCACCAACTGCGCCTTGGTGCTTACTGCGGCTTGTCGGGCTCGGGGCCGCCGGCGGTGGTCGGCTTGGCTTTATCGAGCAGTAGCGACGTCGCTTGTCGATGGGTTTGGGAGGCGCCCTGTTCCACGGATGGGTGATGTCGACGAGTTCGGGAGGCACTGGGGTTCTTGCCAGGGCAGCATCGAGATGCTCCTGGTGAAAGGTGCTGGTCATGCCGCGGATGTCGAAGGTCGAGCTGTACGCGGCGATCCGGCGTGACCACCGTGGCGGCATGTCGATGCGGGAGCTTGAGCGCAAGCACGGCGTGACGTGGCGGACGGTGCGGAAGGCGTTGGACTCGTCCTGGCCGGAGCCGCGCAAGAAGCTGCCGCCGCGGGCGACCGGAGTGGACCGCTACAAGCCGGTGATCGACGAGATCCTGCGGGCGGACCTGGACGCGCCGCGCAAGCAGCGGCACACGGCCACCCGGATCTTCCACCGGCTGGTCGAGGAACACGGCGCCGACGTCTCCTACGGGATGGTCCGCTACTACGTCGCGGCCCGGAAGCCCGAGATCCTGGTCGAGTCGGGCAAGGCCCCGCTGGAGGCGTTCGTCCCCCAGACCCACCAGCCCGGTCACGAGGCGGAGGTCGACTTCGGCGACGTGACGATCCGCCTCGCCGGCGAACTGGTGACCTGCTACCAGTTCTCCTTCCGCCTGTCCTACTCGGGCAAGGCCGTCCACCGCGTGTTCGCCTCCTGCGGCCAGGAGGCGTTCTTCGAAGGCCACGTCCACGCGCTGCGGACGCTGGGCGGTTATGTGGGTGACAACTCTTCCGCGATCTCGTGTTCCCGGTCAGGATGGTCGCTCCCGTCGAGGAGCTCGCATGGCCTGGCAGCCGGAGTTGGTACGACGTGTCGATGCCGCGGGCAACCCTGCTGCATCGCTCGGCCACGTCCTGGTCGACGACTACCTGGAGTTCGTGGCGGCCCGTTGCAGGCCGAACACCCTGCTGGCCACCGCCTACGACCTGAAGGTCTTCTTCTCGGTGGTGCCCAAGGAACCGGTCGACGTCGTCACCGCGGACGTCTTCGCGTTCATCACCGCGCAGAAGAGGCCGCGTCGAGGCCCGAAGGTTGTCCGGCTCGAAGACGGTGAAGCCGGACTCTCGGCCCGGACCATCAAACGTCGGCTCGCCAGCATCTCCGGGCTGTTCGGCTACCTGATGACCCGCGACGACCTCGCTGTCGACCGCAACCCGGTGCCGACGGGACTGGCCAACCGCCGCCGCAGCGCCACCCGCGGGGCGCCTCTGCTGCGCACACCTCGCACCCTCCCACGCGTCCTCGGGCCGAGCGAGGTCGAGGCGGTCCTCGGCGCGCTGAATACCGCACGGGACAGGGCGATGACCCTGGCGATGCTGCTGGGTGGACTGCGCCGCTGCGAGGTCCTCGGCCTGCGCCTGGGTGACCTCTCACCGGGCGAGCGTCGGGTCTTCATCAGCGAGGGCAAGGGCGGGCACCAGCGTCTGATACCCGTCTCCGCGCAGTTCTTCAGCGCGGTCGGCGACTACCTGGACCGTGAGCGTCCGCCGGTCGAGCACGACCAGCTGTTCGTGGTGCTGCGCGGGCCGACACGGGGTCGGCCGCTCTCCGCCGACGGCCTCGACGAGATCCTCGAAGGAGTCCGGAAGCGCACTGGACTAGCGAGATTGACATGCCATCAGCTCCGACACACCTGCCTGACGCGGCTGCGGGAGGCGGGCATGGCCCTGGAAGCGGTACAGGCCCAGGCCGGACACCGCTCCATCGAGTCGACCCGCATCTACATCCACCTCGCGAACAGCTGGCTCGTCGAGCAGTACCTGGAAGCAAGTGCCGCAATCGACGCCGACCGGGCGGAGTCCTGATGCGCCGGGCCCGCGCCGCCGCCCTGCCGATCGTGCGCCCGGACCTGGTCGAGTTCTACCTCGCCCACCGGGCTGCGCAGGGCATGAACACCGACCACAAGGTCCGCTGGGGTGCCCGGGCACTGCTTGCCGCAGTGCCCGACCTGACCGACTTCTGTCGCCTGCCACTGGAACGTCAGCTCGCCTTCAACCACGAGACTCACCGGTTCATCAGCTGGCTTGCGGTCACGGGACGGATGCAGCCGGGTGCGGACTACCTGGTCGCACGGCGCCCGCGACTGGGGATTGTGCTCGCCCGCACGGAGCCGGAGCTGCACCTGCGGTTTATGGAAACCGCCCGCACACTCGGCTTTCGCGACACAGTGGCCATGACCCAGTTCAACTTGCTGGGTCACTTCGTGGCACTGTTCGGCAACCAGCCCCATGAGCTGCAGCAACGCGACTGGGACGAGGGGCGACGCCTCCTGCTGGACGCCGCGCGCCGCATCCCCAATCGGGGCGTCAAGGCCCTGTCGACCGCCCTGTTCAACCTCGAAGCCACCCTGTTCCACTGCGAGTTGACCGACCAGCTCCCACGCCGGCGCACCCCGGACCGGGCCGACATGCGAGCCCGCGAATGGGCCCGTGTCCCGGCCAGGATGGCGGAGACGATGCAGCACTATCTGCAGCAGATCGCCGGGACGCTGCGGCCGGGCACCGTGAAGAACGCCGAGCTGACGTTGCGGGAGTTCGCCCTGCTGGTGGCCGCCGAAGACGCGGCCGTCAGCTGCGTCGCCGAACTTAAGCGGAGGCACGTCGAACGCTACCGGCAGTGGCTGCTGGAACGGCCGGCCGCCCGCGGAGGAGCGCTGCACCGTCACACTGTCCGCGACCGCCTGGGCAAACTCCGCGGTTTTCTCCGCCGCCTCGACGAATGGGACGCCGCCGACCGGCCACCCCGCCAGCTGGTGTTCGACAGCGACCTGCCGATCGCCGACGAGCCGCTACCGCGCTTCCTCGACGACGCCGCGGCCGCCAAACTGCTGGCTACCGCCCGCCAGGACCCCGATCCGTTCGCCCGGTTGGCCATCGAGATCCTCGCCCGCACCGGGATGCGTCGCAGCGAGATGCTCGGCCTCACCATCGACGCCGTGGTCCAGATCGGCTCCGCCTACTGGCTCCGCGTCCCGGTCGGCAAGATGCACACCGACCGCTACGTCCCCCTGCATCCGCAGTTGAAGACGTTGCTGGACGACTGGCTGCTACACCGGCCCGAGGGCCTGCGCTCGGACCTGCTGTTCACCGACCACGGCCGCCCGGTCAACGCCTCCCGCATCGAAGCCGCAGTTCGCAAGGCCGCCGAGCGGGCCGGACTGGGCAGGGTCACCCCGCACCAGCTCCGCCATACTCTGGCCACTCAAGCGATCAACAGGGGCATGTCCCTGGAGGCCATCGCCGCACTCCTTGGACACAAGTCGCTGTCCATGACACGTGTTTACGCGCGGATCGCCGACCGGACCGTCGCCGACGAGTACTTCGCCGTCTCCGAGAAGGTCGAGGCACTCTACGACGCTCCGCGTCAGCTGCCGGCTGATGCCGAGGGCACGGAGATGGCCAAGCTCCGCCGGGAAATGCACCGTCGAATGCTCGGCAACGGCTACTGCGCTCGCCCCGTCGAGATGGACTGCCACTTCGAGTCGATCTGCGAGTCCTGCACGTTCTTCGTCACCACGATCGAGTTTCGGCCCACCCTCGAACGCCAGCGGGACGACGCGGCGGCCAAGGGACAGGTCGCACGGGAGCAAATCTTCGATGGACTCCTCAGCCGTCTTGATGAGGACGCGTCCTGATCTCTTGCCCCGATGAGAACGGGTCTCCGTCAGAGGGAAGAAGTTGGACCAGGCCCACCGAGGTGGAGTCGTTTGGGGAAGCATGGACGGCGCGGACTGTCCAGCGGCCTGGTGGTATCGGGACAGGGGCTTGCTCCGGCAGTCCTCCACCGATGGGATACTCGACGTCCAGTTCTGCTCCGTCGGTGACAGAGTCCATGAGCACCGCCGGACCGTCCGTTTCCCAGGCACCGCACTTCTCCCACTGAGTGGTGGGGTTGGTGAGTACAGCCTTGGCTGCGGCGATCAGGTCGGCCTCGGAGTCGGCTCCGAGCCAGCGGACGAAGGCTTGGTGTTCTGGCAAATAGCAGGTGGTGGCGGGTTCGTCTGCCAGGACGAGTCCTCGCGCGCCCTCGTCGCCGATAGCAATCACGCCAGCCAGACCGTCCACCTCGCAGGCGCGGTCGTAGTCGTCCGATACGTCTCCGTCGCCGATGACGATCCCCGACTCTGTGCAGCCTCGCCATCCGTCCACTACAGAAACCGGTACGGCGATCAGGGGGCCGCCCATCGACTCGACCCAGGTGAGGGAAGGCTCGGCTGAACTGGCCATGGAGGAGGACGTCTTCATCGCGCCAGTATTACCTCGGACACTGACAACGCTCTCCTCGAGCTGCGGAGCAGTTTCACTCACACCTTGCTGCGACCGGCCGCCCAACCTCGGTGACATCGGAGCGGATCGCCTGAGGTCGGACATCTGGCCTTCCACAACACCGCAGATGGCTTGACATCGAGACCCGCATATTAGAGGGGTCCCGCGAACCAAGGTGCGCTACGACAACCTCAAGGCGGCCGTCGCCCGCGTGCTCGGGCTGAGCCGGGCGAGGGTGGAAGCTGACCGGTGGATCGCCTTCAAATCGCACTACGGCATCGACAGCTTCTACTGCCGCCCAGGCATCGAGGGCGCACACGAGAAGGGCGGCGTCGAGGGCCAGATCGGCTACTTCCGACGCAACCACTTCGTCCCCGTCCCCGAGGTGTCCTCGCTCGCCGAGCTGAACGAGATGGTCGAGCAGTGGGACTGGCAGGACGACACCCGCCGGATCGGCTCCAGGCCCCGGACCATCGCCGAGGACTTCGCGCTCGAACGACCGCTGCTGATGCCGCTTCCGGAGGAGCCGTTCGAGACCGGGCGGCTGTTCACCCCACGGGTCGACCGCTACGGCCAGATCCCGGTCCGCACGAACCGCTACTCGGTCCCCATCCGGCTGATCGGCAAACGGGTGCGGGTCATCCTTCACGCCTCTCACCTGGTGGTTTACGACCAGAACGTGGAAGTGGCCCGGCACGAGAGGCTGATCGCCAAGGGAGCCGTCCGCCTGGACCTGGACCACTACCTGGAGGTCCTGGTCCGCAAACCGGGCGCCTTCCCCGGCTCGACCGCTCTCGAACAGGCCCGCTCGGCCGGCAAGTTCACCCCGGTGCACGACGCCTGGTGGACCCAGGCCATGAAGATCCACGGCGAGCGGGACGGCACCCGCGCGCTCATCGAGGTGCTGCTGCTCGGACGCCACATGACGCACGAACATGTGGTCGCCGGTCTGGCCGCCGCGCTGCGGGCCGGGGCGATGACCGCGGACGCGGTCGCGCTGGAGGCCCGCAAGGCCGCCCAGGCGGAGATCGAGCCTGCACCGGACGCCCGAACCCTCGGCCAGGCGCCGGCGACGGTGACGTCCCTGCACGAGTGGCGACTCGCGCATCTTCCGCCGGACACCAGGCCGCTGCCCTCGGTGTCTCACTACGACCAGTTGCTCCGACGCCGCCGCACCAGCGGCAGCGATCACCGTGAGGGAGAAGCGCAGTGACCATGCCCCGACAGCGAGGGTTGACCGAGCAGGCCGCCGACGCCGCGATCGACTCCGCCTGCCGCTTGCTGCGGCTGCCGTCGATCCGCAACGAGTTCTCCGACATCGCCGACCGGGCGATCAAGGACCAGATGACTTACCGCGGCTTCCTCGCCGAACTGCTGATGGCCGAGTGCGACGACCGGGCCCGCCGCAGGTCGGAGAGGCGGATCAAGGCTGCCGGCTTTCCGCGGGAGAAGTCCCTGCGGTCCTTCGACTTCGACGCCAACCCGAACATCGACCCGGCCACCATCCACACCCTCGCCAGCTGCGAATGGATCAAGAAGAGCCAGCCGCTCTGCCTCATCGGAGACTCCGGCACCGGCAAGTCCCACATGCTCATCGCGCTGGGCACCGAAGCCGCCATGAAGGGCTACCGCGTCCGCTACACACTCGCCACGAAGCTGGTCAACGAGCTGGTCGAGGCCGCGGACGAGAAGCAACTGAACAAGACGATCGCCCGCTATGGCCGTGTCGATCTCCTCTGCATCGACGAGCTCGGCTACATGGAACTCGACCGCCACGGCGCCGAACTGCTCTTCCAGGTCTTGACCGAACGCGAGGAGAAGAACAGCGTCGCCATCGCCTCCAACGAGTCGTTCGGCGGCTGGACCAAGACGTTCACCGGCCCCAGGCTCTGCGCGGCCATCGTCGACCGCCTCACGTTCAACGGCACCATCATCGAGACCGGCACCGACTCCTACCGGCTCGCCAGTACCCGAGCCCAAGCGGAGCGAGCAGCCGGCTGAGAGGCCGCGGAGCTGCGTCATGAGGCGCTGACGGGGTTCCAGCTTCGATCTCCCGCAGCAGTTCCCCGTCATCGTCATAGAGCTCAAGACTGAACCGCAGACCGAACCGGGTCAGCAGCGCAGCCAGATCCTCGAACCGTTGAGGATCGACAACTCCGTTCAGGAGCGTGTCCCCGTCGGTCGGGTCGACCTCGATGCGGCACCAGCTGGTCTCGACCTCATACGACTCCCACGACGAGCCGGATTGGGATCTCCAGCCGGCCCCGATGAACCGCTCGGCCACCCACGATGCCCTCGGGGCTCCTGCCAGGCCGCCACACACGTTGTTGTTGATCTCATGCCAGACGGGATCGAGCGGCTGTCCCTCATCGGATATGTCCACAGCTGGATTATGAAGCAGACCCCGCAACCCGTGATCGCACACGCTATCGACATCAAAACTTGTCGATGTTGATCACTGCACCCCGGGTCACACGCCTCCCGAACTCCTCGACAAACGACTCCCCAAGAAGTCGTCATAGCCACCCGGGAACACGGTGATCTGCGTGTGCCGTTCACGTACCGCGTCCCGGCCGGGCAGGATGCGGTGGCACAAGGATGGCTGGCCTCGCTCGCGAACTTCCCGCTGGGCCAGTGGACCGTCGACGCCCGCCGGTTCTACGCACGGGGCAACATGGACCAAGACCGCGCCGTGCAGCTGGAGAACCTCGGCATGATCTGGTCGCACTTCGACGTCGCCTGGGAAGAAGGCCTCACGGCCGCCCGTGGATGGGCCGCCGAACACGGGCACCTCCTGGCCCCGCTCGACGCCACCCACCAGGGCTACAGGATCGGGATCTGGCTGAAGAACCAGCGAGCCGCCGCCCGCAAGGCAGCACAGACCGAGCAACGACGGGCCCAGGGACTGCCAGCGGAGTCGTCAGCCGGCGCCCTGTCGCAAGAGCGACGCGAACAACTGGAAGAAATCGACCCATCGTGGTGCCCCACCTGGCCCGTGGAATGGCAACGCGCCTTCCACCTCACCCGACAGCACCTGGACAAAGCCGGCTCACTGCCGACCCAGCCGGGCGACGTCATGCACCAAGGCGAGGACCTCGGACGGTGGGTACAGGCACAGCGGCTCGGATGGGACCGGCTCACCACCGTGCAGCAGTGGATGTGCGAACAGGTCCTCGGGATCACCCCGGCGTCCGAGGAGGTGAAGCCGAAGCCACGCCGCACCCAAGCCGACAAATGGGCGCTGAACTACGAGGCCGCCCGCCAGTTCTACGAGCGCGAGGGGCACCTTCGAGTGCCGCGCAAGCACGTAGAACGGATCGTCGTCGGCGACGAGGACAGCGAGGACCAGGAGGAGCGCGAGCTCCGGCTGGGCGCATGGATCGGCAATCAGCGGAGCAGAGCCGCCACGCTCTCCCCTGAACGCGTCGAGCAGCTATCCGCAATCGGAATGCGCTGGTCGTAGAAGTCGCGCGTCACATTTCGCTGCCGGCGGCCCATAACCAATGTGGAACGGAGGCCCGGACCAGGTGGTCCGGGCCTCCGCAATGTCATGCGATCTTCTCCCCAGCCGGTGCTGTCCGTCCCCCGGCTTCCTGCCTCAGCTCTCCCGGCCGCTGCTGTCAAGGAGCCGTGCCCGCCAGGACGAGACGCAAGCACCTGAGTTCTGTCACTGTCCCGCTCGCTCAGCCGAACTCACCCCGGAGGCAGCACCGATGACCACCCGCCAGACACCCAGGGCAACACCCGCGCCGATCGCCGCTACGCTGAACACGCCCACCCTGGGCCGGGCCGAAGGCCCCACAGGGACGCTCTCAGGCAGAGAGCCGCAGCAGGACCGCCGACCGCGAGGCGCTCACCACCTCCACGCGGACGACACCACAACAGGTGTCCGCCGTCTCTGTTCCTCCGCCTCGTAGGAGACTCCCGATGTCTCGGGACCCGCAATCCCCTGTATCTGCTCGCCCGGAACCGCCCGGCCCGCCCAGCACGGGCTTGCCGTCCGAGGCGCCGCCACTGCTGTCGGTGCACGCTGCCGTGGTCTTCCTGTCAGCCAGCTTCGTCGGCGTCATCATGGGGGGGCTCGTGTTCCTCTCCGAGAAGTCCGTGCCCAAGGCCGTCGCCGCGGGCTTGGGTTCCTTCGGGCTCAGCGTTCCCGTGCTACATAAGCTGATCGGCTGATCGGCGGCGGGGCCGGGCTGGCCTGCGCGGCATCGAGGAAGACGACTGGCACGGGCGTTGCCGTTCTGGGCGCGGGAGGACGCCATGCTGCCGGCCGAGGGGGACGGCGTGCTGGCGGCGTGGCGGATAGGCGGCGCGGTCGCCGGGCCGGTGGCCTTGGATGCCGGCTGTGCGTCGCCGGACATAGGGGAACCGTCCCGTCTCACCTTGGAATGATCAGATCGGTGAGCTGCTCCGCAGTTGGCATCCGACCGCGGTTGAAGACGACTGCGACGAACAAGACCACCACCGGCAGCAGAGGAATGAGGGCAGCATCGGGCAATCCGAGGACGGCCTCACCAGCCATCACCAGTACGACCGTGAGCCCCACACGCCCCCCGTATCCGCTCCCTCGGTGCGGCCGGTGTCACGCCTGCGAGTTGATCTGCGTCGAGACCACCAGTCCGCTGCGGAGTTGGATCGACAACGCCGTTCTCCCCGCCCAAATCGGACGGAGGCAGTCCGGCTCAAGACCGGTGCCGAAGCGTGACGTCGCGCTGACCTCTCACCGCACCCTGGCAACCCGTGTACGGAGGGCCGGTGTTCATAGAGTCACTTTGTGTCACGTCTTGTATCAGCCAAATTCAGTTCATCCTGTACCCCCGGCCACGGAGCGCTGCCACACTCTGTGACTGCGGCGGGTGGCCCGCCGCGAGATGCAGACCTCGGGGGTGTTGCGTGGCGGGTCGTTCTGGCCAGTACTACCGGGCGGGTCACTGGGTGAACCGGTCGGACGGCAAGGGCACACGGGCGAAAAAGTCCGGAACGGGAGTCGTGGTCGTGGGACTGCTGGTCGTGGGGGCCTGGATGGGGTTCTTCTCCCCCGACTCCAGCACCAGCGACAAGCCGGCGCCCGAGCCGTCGTCGGTCTCGTCGCCCTCCGGGCGCTGAGCTGTGGGCATCCTGCTCCGCCCCGGAGCGGGACGCCTTCTCGCCCTGCCCTACCATCTCCCGCTATCTCCTCGTTTTGCCAGGCGGTCCCACCACAAGCGTGTTCGTTGCGGCCCGGCAGTCGGGGCGGGCGATTTAGGCCGTGCCAGTTCCTGCTCCTGGGCATGCAACCGTTGCCAGGCCCTGTGCCAGATGCTGAGCTGGTCCGGGGTAAGTCCGCAGGCGGCGAGGTAACGGCTTGTGGTCTTCCAGGTCGCGGGCAGCGTCGTTGCGTTGAGCAGCCGGCTGACCGTGTCGGGCGCCAGCGGCGGGTCGGTGCGTCGGCTGATGGCGCGGATGGTCAGGCCAGTGTGCGCTCTCATCTCGGCGAGTGCCTCGAGGAAGGCGATCGGGGTGTGGCAGTCGTCTGGGTCGGGCCAGTCCGTCTCGGCCGGGTGGGTGGGGGCGGTGGCTGGGCGATAGGCCTGATTGACGGCCAGGACGAGTCGTCCGGCGGTGTTGCGGTCGCGTTTTTGTGGCGTGGGCCGCCCCTTCGCGGCAAGTTCGCCGCGAAGGTGGTGATAGACGGTGTTCAGGTCCAGCTCGCGCGTCCGACCGGGGATGCCGTGCTGCAGGGCGTTGAGTAGTTCGCCGGTGAAGGCGGTGTGGATCTCCCCCGGCGGGGCGAGGGCCCGTCCGTTCTCGGGGGCGGCGGCTAGCAGGTAGCTGCCGTCGATCTCCGCCTGGTCGGCCAGTAGGTCCTCGCCGCCCATCGTCCCCAGGGCCCGCCCGCTCATGCAGCAGTCGAGGATGATGACGAAACGCCGGGCCGCGCAGTCCGTAATGATCTCGCGCAGCGCCTGGTAGGTGACGCCTGTGTAGCTGTGGCCCTGGACGGAGCGCGGCAGGCCGAAGAAGAGCTCGCCGCGGCCATCAAGGAGGCCATGGCCCGCGAAGTACACCAGCAGCGTGTCGCTGGTGGCCTCGGCAGCCTCTTTGACCGGGTCCAGCATGTCGCGGGACGTTTCCGGCTCGGCGACCACGGTGCAGTGTCTCGCAGGCAGGTTCCACGAGGTGGGGCCGGTCAGCGCCTGGGCGAGGGCGGGCAAGTTGTTCGCCACGGCCGGCAGCGGCTCCAGCGCGGTGTAACGGCTGACCCCAACGAGAACGGCCCGCGACGCGGCCGGGTCGGGCAGCGCTCTCATGGACGCGGCCCCTGCCCCGCGTCCTGCCCGTCCGCCTCCCCCTCGTCGCCGTGATGATCCAACACCGCTAGAACATGGCGCAGTTCGGTCTCCGTCCCATCACTAATGCTGATCTCCGTGTTCCCCCGCCGGATCGTGATCTGCGGCGCACGCGGGCGTGTCTGGCGCCACGCGGCCACGGAGAGCACGAACGACGCGGCGCTCCAGCCGTTGCCGGTTGCCAGCTGCAGGACATCGAGAACGCCGCCCATCGATCCGGGCTCTGCTGACTTCTCCCGCAGCGTGAGCGCAGCCGCCCTGCGCACGGCAGGTTCTCGCCCCAACCAAGCTTGCAGCGAGCGCAGTTCACCTTCAGAGCGTTCCTCGTCGATGTACACATCAACGCGCACCGCATCCCCCTCCAACAGCGGCCATCCCCTCACGGGAGGCCCGCACCCGACCATCCTGCCCCGCCCACCAGCCCATCACCCTTCCGCACCTCGCTCCTCATTGCGACGCAGGGCGAGTATGTGGCGGCGGTCGTAGCGGAAGGCCTGCCAGGCCATGGCATCGCCGATCGAGCGCAGCTGGCGGCCTACGCGCTCCAAGACGTCCTGTTCCAGCCGCCAGTCGTCCAGCTTGTGCGAATCGCCGATCACGAGCTCCGGGGCATCGGTAGGGAGCTTCTGTCCTCTGCGGAGTCTTTTGATCACCCGTGATCGCTCCGCTCGCGCGGCGTTCGCGGCGAGGCTGGCGTGCAGCAGGTCCTGCTGGAACGCCACGTAGTCCTCTGGGGTGCGGCATTCGCGCAGGTCGCGGATGAACCCGACCAGCCGCTCGCCCGTCTCACGGTGGAAGGGGTGCTTGATCAGCACGTCCAGACGGTCGGACGGCATGTCGGTCAGCATCGGAGGCACCCGGGCATTCTCTCCGTTCACCGGCTGCGACTTCTATCGAATTGCCCGGACCGCCGGCAGGGATCGTCAGCCAAGTACTGGTGGCCGCCAGCGGGTTCAGGCGCGGGTCGCAACGGCGTCCCAGACCTCGTACGCAGGAGATCTCGGTGCAGGGGCGAGGTCCCGGGGGACGTGAAGCAGAAGCAGGGCGTCGAGCGCCGGGCTCTGGGCGATGCGCGTACCGCCATCAGGGGGCTCAAGGAGACGGCCGTCTGCCGACACCCCTTCGGTCCGATGCGGGAGATGGCCGCAACGTGACAACGACAGGCCACGCCCGGTTCTCAAGCAGTGGCTGTCAGTCCCCCCTGCGATAATCCTGGTGTGACAGGACGAGCGCGGGTTGTGGTGTGGCTGTTGGTGGTGGTGCTGGGCCTGGCAGCGTTGGGGTTGGGCATCGTCGCGGCGGTCGCCAATCTCGACACATCTGCCCAACTCGCGACCATAGCAGGGTCGGTCGGCGGCTTGGCTGCTGCCGCAGTGAGCGGATACGCCCTCCTGCATCCGCCTGCCGCCCCCGGAGGCACACCCGCCGCGACGGCGGCGGGAACACGGTCGGTCGCGGCTGGCGGCAGTATCGGACGGGCCGTTACTGGCGATCGTTCCCGTCTCCCGGGCAACCCTGTGATGCCGCAGGCAGCAGGAGCTCCCAGGGCGGCGCAGGCCAGCGGTGAGCGCGGCATCGCAGCTGCTGGTGAAATCGGCGAGGCGATCACCGGGGACGACGCGCACGCATGAACCGGTGGAGAAGGAAGCCTGAGAGGGCACCGGAGTCGCACAGCTCGCGCTCTGACGACGGCCCCGGGACACCCGATGGTGCCGCGATGGCCTCGGGAACCCGGTCCATTGCGGCCACACGAGATATTGGCGTAGCCACCACAGGCGACTACAGCCCCGTGACGGTCGTGATGCACCAACTGGCGCCTATGCCCAATGTGCTTGCTTCCCTTCCCGCAGCGCCCACGATGCTGAGTGGCAGGGAGACTGAAGTTGCACGCATCCTGTCGGCCTTGCGTCCCGTCATCTCGCGTCAGCCGGGTCCAGACCCCTCCTCCAGATCCGGCCCGGCAGCCGCCGCCCTTGGCCAGGATGCCTTTCCCCCCGTGCTGGTGGCGTCGATCGGGGGTCTCGCCGGTGTGGGCAAAACGGCACTTGCCCTCACGGCAGGGCAAGCCGCGACTAAAGCCGGCTACTTCGACGGCAGTCTCTTCATCGACCTGCATGGGTACGACGAGAACCCGGTTCAGGGCGGTCAGGCCCTCGAGGCGTTTCTGCGGGCGCTCGGTGTCGCCCATGACGCCGTCCCTGAAGCAGTTGAGGAGCGTGCAGCGCTGTACCGGACCGAGCTGGCCGCTCTGGCCGGCCAAGGGCGACGCCTGCTGATCGTGGCCGACAATGCATCGAGCGCCGGCCAGGTTCGTCTCCTGCTCCCCGGCAACGGCATGCACCGGCTCCTGGTCACGTCCCGGCACACCATGGCGACCTTGAACGCGCGGCTCCTCGACCTTGGTGTCCTTGGCTCTCAGGCAGCGGTGGCGCTTCTTCGTCATGCACTGCTGACGGCCGATCCAACCGACCGGCGCGTCACCGAGGCCGGCACAGCCCTCGAAGAACTGGCGAGCCTGTGCGGTCGCTTGCCGTTGGCGCTGCACATCAGCGCCGCCCTATTGATCCTGGAACCCTGCCGGACAATCGCCGAGCTCAACGCGGAGCTGGCGACGGCCCAATCCAGACTCAGCTTCCTGGACGACGGCGAACGTGCTGTACGCGCATCCTTCGATCTTTCCTACCGTCGACTGCCCCCGGATCATGCCGCGCTCTTCCGCCTTATAGCACTCAATCCCGGCCCCGACATCGGGCTCGGCGCGGCAGCGGTCCTCGCCGACCTTCCGCTGCCGGCAGTGCGCATCGTGCTGCGGAGTCTTGTCCAGGCACACCTGCTCGACTGCGCGAACCAGCGCTGGTCGATGCACGACCTCGTGCGCGACTACGCCAGCGAACTCGCGCACAGCATCTCGAACCCGCCACAGCACACCGCCGCCGAAGAAGCCGGTCAGGAGGCTGCGACGGAACAGGCCCGCCGACACCGTCGGCTGTTGGAGCACTACGCGACAACCACCGTCGCTGCGTGTGCGCGCCTCGGCGTGCAGGCAACACCGCCTGCTCCAGGCGATTTCGCCGATCGGAACGAGGCGCTTGCCTGGCTGGACTACGAGCGGGCCAACCTGACACGGTCCGTGGCCGCTGCGGCGGACGCCGGACACCACGACATCGCTGTCAATCTTCCGGTGGCCCTCTACGACTACCTCACCTGGCGCGGGTACTACGACGACCTGATCTCCGTCACGAAGACCGCGTGCCGCATCGCCCATCAGTCGGGAGCACTCGCTGCCGAAGCCGGGGCGTGGAACAACCTCGGCATCGCGCTGAGCGAGGCCTCGCGCTACGAGGAAGCCTTCCGCGCCTACGATCGGGCACTTGAGCTGTTCACTTCACTGGACAACGACAACGAGCGGGGCAAGGTGCCCAATGGGCGCGGCTTGGCCCTGCGGGAGTCCGGGACGCCTGCTGAAGCGTTGAGGGCTCATCAAGAGGCCGTCGCTATCCAGCGGGTCACAGGTGACCTACGCGAACAAGCCGCTGCGCTGAACAATCTCTCCCTCGCCCATCAGGATCTCGAGGACTACGCAGAAGCGTGCGCGGCGGCGGAAAGTGCCGCCTCCCTTTTCCAGCGGCTCGGCGACACCGCCGACGAAGCGAGCGCCCTCTGCACGATGGCTTTCGCTCTGCAGGCATGGGGAAAGCCCGAGGATGCACGCGCCGCCTGCCGACGTGCCCTCACGGCCAGCCGGGCCGCGGGAAATCCCCTCATCGAGGCAGCAACCCTGATGACCTGCGCCCAACTGGACAACCTCACCCCGCAACAGCAGATCGAATATCTACTGCAGGCAGAGACGGCATGCGAGCAGGCCAACGTTGCCGAACTCCGAGCCGCGGCGCTGTCCGGCATCGGCGTGGCACTCACCACCGCAGGCAAAAGAGATCAAGCAGTCACCTACTTCAGACGTGCTCAGAGCCTGCTTGAAGAGCTCGGTCTCACCGTGCAGGCAGCAGAGGTTGGCGAAGAGATCGCATCGCTCCAGTCCTAGCCGAATCGCCCGCATCGTGGTGCCGTGGCCATGGAGCGGTGAATAGCAGTTGTGCGCCATGGACCGGCCGGGGCTCGTGGGACAGTGCTTTTCAAGATTGCGTCTGTCTAGGGACAGGGGACGTGGTGGCCAGCAATCATGAGGATGACGTCAGGCTCGGGCCTGGTGGCATGTGGGCGGAGTCAGGGCTACCAGTGTCGTCCCCGTTGACGACTACGGCCCCCTTGCTGCTGCACATGCAGGAGTTGACCTGGGAGGCACTGGAGCATCTGGTGGTAGCGCTGGCGGTCCAGGTCGACCAGGCTGTAGAAGCCCGACCCTTTGGGCGCAATGGTCAGGCGCAGGATGGGATCGACGTTGTCTCGTTCTTCGCATCAGGCCCTGCCGCGGTGTACCAGGCGAAGAAGTACGAGAGGTTTACCGCCTCCGATCTGCGAAAAGCCGTGCTCACGTACGCCAACGGTTGCCGGCCCTTCGGTGCCCGGCGCCTGGTGATCGTGACCACAGCAGATGTCCGCGACACCAAGGTCGATCTGGAGTTGGCGCGGCTGCGCGGACAGCATCAGGAACTGGTGATCGACCTGTGGGGTCGGCAGCAGCTGTCCGACATGCTCTTCACCCTGCCGGACCTGGTGCGGCGGTTCTTCGGCGAGAACACGATGCAAGTGTTCTGCCGGCCCCTGTCTTACCAGGAGAAGCAGGCCGACGGCGCTCCTACGGCTGATCGTCTGGAGCTGGAGAATTATTCGACTTCCTTGGACATGTACCTGAGAGGGGATTTACATGAGTTGGTTCCGCTGACCTTGGCGGACCAGGACAGTGGGGAGCGGGTGCCGTCGGCGGAGCTGGCGGCGTGGTTGCGGCCCGGGCGTCACGTCCAGGTCGTCGGCGCTTCGGGTGCAGGCAAGAGCCATACTCTGACGCACACCGCTCTCGGGCTGCTGCATGCGGGCTGGCTGGCGATCCTGCTGCGGGCGAGCGTCTATGAGGGGCATCTGGGAGACAGCCTTGATGAGTGCGTGTCCCCTTTCAGCCCACATGACGCGCAGACCCTGGTGGAGGCCGCCCGCCAGCGGCAACTGCCGATCGTGCTGCTTGTGGACGCAGTCAACGAATGCCCCTCCCGGCTGCAGGAGCGGCTCATACAGCAGATCAGCTCCTGGCGCCTCCGTGTCGGGGCGACAGTGGTGATCAGCAGCCAGGAGTTCGTGCGCGTGCCTGCGGCGCTGGTCGGTGCCCGGTTGAGAACGGCCGATCCGGACCCGCAGCAGCGCACCGCGCTACTGCGCTCCTACAGGGCTGACCAAGAAGTGGACGGGCCCGACGAGGAAGACTGCGCGGCATTCGATACCGCCTTCGAATTGTCCTTGGCCGCGCAGCTCGCACAGCGTCTGCCTCCCGGGGCAGGCCGGGCCGCTCTGCTGGAGGCCCATGTCGGCGAGCAGCTGCAGCACACTCCTCAGCCGACGGTCACGCGGCAGGTGTTGCATCGACCAGTTGAATCTGAGCTGTACCGAGCTCGGCGAGGCCCCTAGTCGGTCTGAAAGCGTCTGACACAGCGCTTTTGATGCTGTTTCCCGCGGGCGCCGCCAGCGTAGGCGGAACCGCCGCCGGCCAGACCGAATCCACGGCCTTCCTGACGGACCGCCACGACAGGACCGGCATGTCGATCGACACCACAGGGTTCTGCTCCTGCTCCTGGTGCTCGATCTCGCCTCGCTCGGTCTGCTCTTGGTCCACCTCGTCGACGACGTCGCGGGCACCAGCCAGATCGAGTACCCGCCGGATGGTCTTGGGGTCGACGCCGTGCTGCCGGGCGAGGGCCTTCACTGCGGTGGCTTCCTCGGTGTATGCCTTCACCACTGAGGCGATGTCGGCCTCGCTGAGTGCGGACGGACGACCGAGGACCTTGCCGGAAGCCTTGGCGGCTGCGACGCCCTCCTTAGTGTTCTCGCTGATCATGTCCCGCTGGAACTCCAGCACTCCGGCGAGCATCGTCACGAACAGCTTCGTCTGAGGATCGTCTGCCGCCAGGTCGAACCCGGACCATGCGCCGGTCGCGATCCGCAGGTGCAGACCACGTCGCTGCAGAACCTCACGGATCTCGATGACGTCCTTCGTGGAGCGGAAGAGCCTGGCGGCGTCCGCGATCCGCACTGTGTCGCCGACCGCCGCCTCGTCGAGCAGCTCCCGGAACCCCGCACGACGCACCGCGTACACCCGCGACGACGTCGCAGGGTCCTCGTACTTCGGGGCGCCGGCCTTCAACAGCTCGGCAAGCGCAGCTGACGGGCATTCGTCTGCTTGTCGGTCGAGTGACGCAGATACAGGTGGTCGGTCACGACTGTCCCCCTCGGTGAGCCCGGCCAGGACGTCGCCCGGCGGTCGATGACCACCATGGGGAGGGAAAAAGGGGAGGCGTAACTACTGAGGTTTGCGGGTTGTCGTCGGGTAGTGACGGTTGATGATCCCTGCGGTATGTCGGTTGTATGCGTTATCCGGAGGGTGGGGGCCTGACCCCTGAGCGTCGGGCGTTTCGGGAGAAGATCCGGCTTCAGGCCGGCGAGCGGTTCGCGGCGGGTGAGAAGACCGCGGTGATCGCGAAGGATCTGCGGGTGAGTGTGCGGTCGGTGGAACGCTGGCGCCGCGCCTGGCGCGAGGGCGGGACGGAGGCTTTGCGCTCGGCAGGGCCNGTCCTGTCTCTGCCACTAACGCGTAGCGGGGGAACCTCAGGAGGCGGTGGGCGGGAGGGGCATCGCCAGGCGAGAGGTAGCGGGTGCGTGTGGGCACCGGGGCAGTCCACAGCGATCAGCAAGTGCGCGCAAGCGGCTCTCGGGAGAGCCAGTGCCTACTGAGGTTTGCGGGTTGTCGTCGGGTAGTGACGGTTGATGATCCCTGCGGTATGTCGGTTGTATGCGTTATCCGGAGGGTGGGGGCCTGACCCCTGAGCGTCGGGCGTTTCGGGAGAAGATCCGGCTTCAGGCCGGCGAGCGGTTCGCGGCGGGTGAGAAGACCGCGGTGATCGCGAAGGATCTGCGGGTGAGTGTGCGGTCGGTGGAACGCTGGCGCCGCGCCTGGCGCGAGGGCGGGACGGAGGCTTTGCGCTCGGCAGGGCCGGCGAACGTGCCGACCGTCACCGACGGCCAGTTCGCCGTGCTCGAGGAGGAGTTGGGGAAAGGTCCGGCCGCGCACGGATTCGAGGATGAGCGGTGGACGCTGGCCCGGGTCCAGACAGTGATCCGTCGCCGTCTGCGTGTGAGCCTCTCGGTGGCGACGGTGTGGCGGATGCTGAAGCGGCACGGCTGGTCATGGCAGGCACCTGCCCGCAGAGCCCTCGAGCGTGACGAGCACGCCGTCGAGCTGTGGAAGAAGGAGGTGTGGCCGCGGGTAAAAGCCTCGCGGCGGCCCATGGCGCCTGGATCGTCTTCGAGGACGAAGCCGGGTTCTCTATGACGCCGCCCCGCGCCCGCACCTGGGGCCGACGCGGACACACCCCCATCATCCGCGTCCGCGGCAGATCCCGCCGACGGACCTCGGTCGCCGCCCTGTGCTGCTACAAACCCGGGCAGCACAGCCGCCTGATCCACCGGCCCCGCAACCACCTGTTACTGAAGGGCGCCCGGAAGAGCTTCTCCTGGAAGGACTACCGGGACCTGCTCGTCCGGGCCCACATCCAGCTCGGCGGGCCGATCGTGGTGGTCTGGGACAATCTCAACACTCACCTGGCAGCTGGCCTGAAGCGGTACGAGGCCGAACACGAGTGGCTCACCACCATCCGCCTCCCGCCCTATGCACCCGACCTCAACCCCGTCGAAGCCATCTGGTCACTCGTGCGCAGAGCAACGGCCAACACCGCCTTCAACGCACCCGACGACCTCGACCGCACACTCCGTCGCGAGTTACGAAGGATCCAGCTACGACCCCGTCTGATCGACGGCTGCCTCACCACCACCGGCCTGACCATCGCTCCACCGACCTCACCCTGAAAACCTCAGTAACAGGCGTAGGCCCTCCACGAGTTTCTTGGTCCTGGGGCGGCACAGGACTTCTTCGGGGGCTTCTTCCTCTGCTCTGAGGAGCGTGGCGACCGCTTCGGTGCGCAGGCCGGCCTGCTTCTCGCTGATGGTCCGTGGTGAAGAGGTGGGCGCGGCGCTCGCGTGGGAGGTCGGCGCCGGGGATGCCCTCCGCGACTCATGTCGAAAGTGGACTGCCGTATCGGCGCAGCGTCAACTCGCCACGCTCGTAGATCCATCCCCACTGAGGAGGGTGCGCAGCCGGCGGGCTACGTCGGTGGTGCTGTGCCCGTCCCACACGGGCGCCGTCTCTACCTCGGGCACGTCACCGAACAACGACCAGCTATTGGCTCGGTAGTGATTGCTGACCTGCCCCGTGGGGAGTTGGGCCATGACTATGAACCAGCCGCCTCCGAAGCATGGTTCACCGTCGTGGTGCTTCCATGAGCGGACGACGGGGTACCTGGCGGCCAGCCACGCCCGGACTGCGTGTGCGTGGTAGAGCAGCCTGAATTCGTACAGCTCGTCGAAAGTGTGGAACCCGTCGGAGATGCTGCCGGTGTCGGTCACTACTGGCTCCAGATTATGTAGAGCCCGCGGCGCGGGCTTCGCCGCTAACATGCGGCGGGTCTTGCCCACCTTGCCGGGCACCTCGACAGCCGGGCTGAAATGGTCAGCCCGAAAACGTAACTCAGGCCAGACTTCATTGCAAGCGTTGTCTGCCGAGAGCCGCTCGAGCGAGGACCCGGGATAGCGACGGCAGACTCAGGGACCGCTCGCAGATCGGGTTCTTGTGTACGGCACTCACAGCAGGGACGCCGACATCGTTAGCCCCGGCGCCGACAAAGTGTCCGCAGGCGTCAGCGCCAGCCGGGCGCGATGCCCGAACTGCCGCTTCTCCCACACGAGTTCGCTCATGACGATCAGCCTACTGCGGTTGGCTTATGTCACCACGATGGAACCCGAATCCTGACGTGCGCACCGGGCGCCACGTCGTCTACAACCTGCATGTCCACTTGGTTTTTGTTACCAAGTACCGGCGCAAGGCATTCACCGACGCCATGCTGACGCGCACTGAGGAGATCATGCGCGAGGTCTGCGCGGACTTCGAAGCCGACCTGAAGCAGTTCAACGGCGAACAGGATCACGTCCACCTGCTTGTGCACTACCCGCCCAAGGTCCAGCTCTCCAAACTGGTCAACTCCCTCAAGGGCGTGTCCTCCCGCAGGCTCCGCCAGGAACACAGCGCACACGTGCGCCGTTACCTGTGGGGCGGACACTTCTGGTCCGGCTCCTACTTCGCCGGATCCTGCGGCGGGGCGCCGCTGACCGTCGTCAAGCAGTACATCGAGAACCAGCAACGCCCCATCGGCTGAGAACAACACCGCAGACCCGTGCGAACCGCGCGGGTCAGAGCAGCTCTGAGATGGCCTTCACCCCCGCCGTAAACGGCGGAGCACTGGCCAAGATCAGAGGTAGAATCGACCTTTCCCGGGTCGAGCAGGAACGTGTCGCCGCTCTCGGCGCGACGCAGGTCCCGATCCGCCGAGCCCGCGTGACGACGGCGAGGCTCGACGAAGCCGCCAACCGCAGCCCCGTCGATCGAGGTGGTGAACTGGCGCAAGACATAGAGGATGTGTTGGTGATGAACAGCAGCAAGCCTCGTCGGCCGGACGTCACGACGGTCGAGATCATCGGTGGTCCAGAAGCGCTCGAGGTCGGCCTTGGCAGCTATGACGCCCGGTGGGCGGAGGTCTACCTGCATCACCGGCGTCGGATCCTTGATGCGTTGGCGGCAGTGGACGTCGATGTCGAGCACATTGGATCGACTTCGGTTCCAGGCCTTGCCGCCAAACCGATTGTTGACATCGTCGTCGCGGTGGCCGACATCACAGCAGAGGAGGACTACCTCGACGGGCTGTTGGCCGCAGGTTACGAACTGCGGGTTCGCGAGCCAGGACATCGGCTTGTGCGTACGCCGACTCGCGACGTTCACGTGCACGTATATGAACGAGGGGACGCAGCGGTGCACGAGTACCTTCTCTTCCGTGACCACTTGCGCACCCATGCAGATGATCGCGCCCTGTACGAGAGTGTCAAACGAGGTCTGCTCAGCCAGCAGTGGAACGACATGAACGACTACGCCGACGCCAAGAACGACGTCATCCTCGCGATCAAGACTCGAGCCAGGTCAGCTCGCCAATGAGCGTTTTCCAACCTCACGCTGATGCGTGGTGAAGGACGAGGACGGCCTTCACGATGTCGGTGATCCTGTTGGTGCTGCAGCGGAGCTTTCGCAGGAGGCGCCAGCCCTAATGGGCACCGAAGCGGCCGCAGGATCGAGGTCTTCGCCAGCCCAGGGCGTCAAGCCCCTTCTCAAGGCTGATCCGGTTCTGTGTACGGCAGTTGCTCTACGGCTGCCGCCGCGGGCACAGGATCGAGATCTATACGAACCCCGGGCTCCGAGCCCCGGTTGCAGACGGATCCGATCCTGTGCCCAGAGGTTGATCAGAGCAGCATCCGCTGCGGTGGTGGGGGTCGGCTCCGGGAGGGGGGTAACACACCCCTTGGACTTCGAGCCCTCGGACAAGAGTCGGCCCCCGGTCCCGTCCACTGCCACCGCGGCGTATCCAGTCTGACGATCAGATCGTTGAAGCCCGTGGTTCGAGCCGTTCGCAGGGACCACCTCTGACTGAACCGGGAGCCGCCGAGCTCTTCCACAGACCGAGGGCCCTGCGGACAGCTGGGGTCACGAACGGCTAATCGGATGCAGGGCCACCGAGCCCTTCCATTAGGGAGACGCGTGCCCCCGCGCGGCTGCGACCAGCAGCAATCCCGACCGAGCGGAACCGAACAGCACCATGAGAGTGTCCTGCGGCATCGACTGGGCCAGCGACCACCACGACGTCGCCCTGGTCGACCACGACGGAGCCCTGGTTGCCCGGGCCCGCATCAGCGACGACACAGCCGGCCTGCAACAACTGCTTGTTCTCCTGACGGATCATGGCGACAGCGAGGACTCCCCGATCCCCGTGGCCATCGAGACGTCCCGCGGGCTGCTGGTTGCCTGCCTTCGTGCCACCAGGCGCCCGGTCTATGCCATCAACCCGATGGCGGCCTCCCGCTACCGCGACCGTCACGCGGTCGCCCGCAAGAAGTCCGACCACCTTGACGCCATGGTCCTGGCGAACATCCGCCGCACCGACCGGGCCGCCCATCGGCCACTGCCCAACGACAGCGAACTCGCCCAGGCCATCGCCGTCTTGGCCCGCGCCCAGCAGGACGCCGTCTGGAACAGGACCCAGGCCGGCAACAAGCTCCGCTCGCACCTGCGCGAGTACTTCCCCGGCTTCCTCGCCGCCTTCCAGCACACCCGCGAAGGACTGTGCTTACCCGTCGCGCGCGTCGTCCTGGCCGCCGCCCCCACCCCGGCCCACGCCGCCAAGCTCACCCGCGCCCAGCTGCGGTCACTACTGAAGAAGGCCGGCCGCCAGCGCGGCATTGACGCCGAGGCAGACCGGCTCCATGATGCGTTCCGGCTTCCCCAGATGCGGCAATTAGCCCAGGTCGAGCAGGCTATGGGCCTCCAGGCACTCGCGCTGCTGCGGCAACTCGAAGCCGCATGCACCAGCGCCGATGACCTCACCACCGCGGCGGTGGAGTCTTTTGATACGCACCCGGACGCCGAGATCATCACCAGCTTGCCAGGGCTGGGCTCACTCACCGGCGCCCGGGTGCTCGCCGAGATCGGCGACGACCGATCCCGCTTCACCGACGCAAAAGGGCTCAAAGCCTTCGCCGGGGCCGCACCGGTCACCCGGGCGTCCGGAAAGAGCCTCGTCGTCATGGCCCGCCGGGTCAAGAACCAGCGACTTGCCGCCGTCGGTTACGTCTGGGCCTTCTCCGCCCTGTCCTCACCTGGAGCCCGAGCCCACTACGACCGCCGACGAGAAGCGGGAGACCGCCACACCGCCGCCCAACGCCACCTCTTCAACCGACTGCTCGGCTGCCTCCACCACTGCCTCACCAGGCGAGTGCCCTACGACGAAACCACCGCATTCCCACCCCCCGATACAGCCGCCCTACCCGCAGCCGCTTGACAGATCAACTGCATCGGATGTCTTGAGGGTGGCCATGGCCCGCTCGCCGAGACAGCGGATCCTGGCGTGGGTGGTGTTGTGGCGGCGCTTCCATCGCTTGATGCGGCCGCCTCGAAACGGTACCCGGACAGATCCGCCGGCTCCTTGATACGCCATCAACCATCATCACTGTCCGCCCAGCACTTGAGCCCCGCATCGGCGAGGGATTCGATCATGCCGTGCTGTCGCGCGGCGGTCAGGTCGTGAGTCGAGCCGGGCAGAGCCGGCGAGGCCCAGAGCAGCCGTCCGAACAGATCGGTGAGGACCTGAACGCTCATTCCGTAGCGTTTGTGTTTCCCGGAGTAGTACGGGATGTCGGCGGCGATGCGGTCGATCGGCAGCAGGGTGCCGTCGAGGATGACGAACGCCTTCGCCCGGATCGCCTCGTCCAGGGACGGGGCGAGGGCGGACAGAGCCTCGACGGCTTCACGTATGTAGCGGTACACGGTCGCGATCCCGATGCCGAACCCGGCAGCGAGCTGAGCGTAAGTGTCACCGCACCTCAGGTGGGCCAGGGCGAGCAGGGCCTGGCGTGCGGCGGAAAGGCGCCACCGCGTCCCGATCTCTCGCCGCCTGACTGTCAGTTGTCCGGTCAGGAACCGCAGGGTGCGGCTGGAACAGATCAATCGAGGACGGGTAGACAAGCACGCGAAGCTCCTGGCGGGCACGGGTGATCTTGGTCGAGAACCCGTCTACCAGGAGCTTTATCGTTGCGCAGGGCAGTCCAACTCGCGGTCAGCACCGCCAGCTTGAAAAGGGCTCCGTGATGTCGTCATGGTGAGGCTGGGGAGTTGTGGCTGCAGGGTGATCAGCTCCTCCCGGGTGGCCTGGGGACCAGACGTTCGTCACTTGGTGCCATTTAGGCATCAAGTGGCGAATGAAGCTGCCTCACCCGACATGACCTGAGTCACATGGCGGCGAAACCCCCGCCCAGCGAGTCGCTCGTCATCAGGTATGGCGATCACGGTCCGTGCGGCGGTTCGGCGATCGCTGTCGACCTGTCCCGCGCCAGCCGTCTCGCTCAGTTCGCCGCCGACTTTCCTTAGAGGTCGCGGCCGTCGATGTGGCGCGGGTGCGGGTCGTCGGACGCCGATGTCCGAGGACCTGCGCGAGTACGTCGCGGACGACGGTGAGGGTCAGGCGCCAGGTCGGGGTCGGGAAGGCCAGACCGCGCGAAATGGCGCGCGTCAGCCGCAGCCCACTGACGGCGTCAACTCGGCATCGCAAGAAGGCGGACGGGACTACGCCGGCCCGGCAGCCGGACGCCCCTTCTGCCTCCGGTCAGCCTGAGCTTCATCGCGTGCCCGCGCCCGGTGCTGCGTCCAGAACTCAGCGTGGTGTGATCCCGGTATCCATGAGCTTGAGTGTGCCGTCGCGGCAGAGTGTTGACTCAGATTAGGGCTGATCAACATCGCTACGCAGTGTCTGACGCGGTCGTGACCGGTTGGCCGAGACCTGCGCGAGGTCGTGGCCGGGACGCCGATGACCGAGGTGTGACGTTGGACATGCCGCGGACCGGGCCCCTTATCGCTCTGATGGGAGTACTCGTATGGGTATCACTTGGGATGAGTACCGGGAGCACGACGCCGTCGGGCTGGCCGAACTGGTGAAGTCCGGGGCGGTGAGCCCGGTTGAAGTGCTCGAGGCGGCGATTGCCCGTGCCGACGCCGTCGAGCCGACGATCAACGCGATCCGCCACCGACTCGACGACGATGCCCGTGGCCGCGCTCGCAGTCCTCTGGCAGGCCCGTTCGCCGGCGTGCCGTTCCTGATCAAAGACTTGGGCCAGCACCTCGCCGGGGTTCCGACCGGCAGTGGGAATCGATCGCTGGCACGCTTCCCGCGCCGGGAGACGTCCACGGTGGTACAGCGTTGGCTCGACGCCGGTCTGGTCGTGTTCGGCCGGACCGCGACCCCCGAGTTCGGTGCTCGCGCGATAACCGAGCCGGTCGCGGGGGGCCCTACCCGCAACCCCTGGGATCCGTCGCGGACGCCCGGTGGCAGCTCCGGCGGGTCCGCGGCGGCCGTCGCGGCCGGAGTCGTCCCGGTCGCGGGCGGGAACGACGGCGGGGGCTCCATCCGGATTCCGGCTGCGGCCTGCGGGCTGTTCGGGCTCAAGCCGGGCCGGGGCGTCGTCCCGTCCGGGCCGGAGGTCGACGAGGTCTTCCATGGCGCCGCGGTGCAGGGCGTGCTGTCGCGAACGGTCCGTGACTCCGCCGCGATGCTCGACGTCCTGGCTGGCTCCGCACCGGAGGGCCCGTACCGGGCGGCTCCGGCGGAGCGTCCGTACGCCGACGCCGTCGTCGACGACCCACGCCCGCTGCGGATCGGGCTGACCACGGTGTCCCCGCTTGGCGGACCGGTTGATCCGCAGGTCGCCGCCGCGGTTCGGGACGCGGGGGAGTTGCTCACCGGACTCGGACACGTCGTGGAGGAATCCGCCCCGGCCATCGACGGGCAGCGCCTGGCCGCCGACTTCCTCACGACCTGGTTCGCGATGGTTGCCGCCGAGGTCACGGCCGCACGGGAGTTCACCGGCTGCGCCGAGGACGACTTCGAGATCGAGACCCGGATGATGGCTGCGATCGGCCGGAGCCTTTCGGCGCCGGAGTATTTGGCCTCGCAGTCCCGCTGGCACCAGCACACCCGGGCGCTGGCCGCGTTCCACGAGCGCTACGACATGCTGCTCACCCCGACCATGGCCCGGCCGGCTTGGCCGATCGGCGAGTTCGATCTCGCCTTGCCGGTCCGGCTCGCCGCACGGGGGCTGCTGGCTGCCCGGATCGGCGGTGTGCTGGGCCGGATGAACCTCGTCGAGAAACTGGCCGTCGCGAACCTTGAGCCCGCGCCCTTCACCCAGCTGGCGAACGTGACCGGGCGCCCGGCGTCGTCGGTGCCGCTCTACCGGACGTCGAGTGGGCTGCCGCTCGGCGTCCAGTTCGTGGGGCGTCCGGGTTCGGAGCCCGAGCTGCTGGCACTGGCTGCGCAGTTGGAGCGGGCGCGGCCGTGGGCGCATCTCTGGCCGTCGTTGCCCGATTCGCCGTCCGCGGCCTGACGTCTCTGAGGACAATTTCACGTATGACTACTGTATTTTCGCGCATTATCGTCGGCGAGCTGCCCGGACGCTTCGTCTGGCAGGATCCGGAAATCGTCGCTTTTCTGTCCATCGCTCCGTTGCGGCCTGGTCACACTCTTGTTGTGCCGCGGCGTGAGGTCGACCGGTGGACGGACGCTGACGGGACCCTTCTGGCGCGTTGCTTCGAGGTAGCCCAGGCCATTGGGCAAGGGGTGCAGCGGGCTTGGAACGCTCCGCGTGCCGGCCTCGTCATCGCAGGCTTTGAGGTGCCGCATTTGCATATACATGTCGCGCCGGTCTGGGACATGTCCGACTTTGATTTCAGCAAGGCCAAGCAGGAGGAGGATCAGTCAGCTTTGGCTGAAGCAGCAGCAAAGCTCCGTGCCGCCCTGTTGGAACTCGGTTATGAACAGGCACGGGACTTTGACCCCGGAGTGTGAACCGGAACTCGCGCGACCGCGCACTGGCCCAGCTGCCGCGAGCCGGAAGCCGAACAGCACCAGCCGGGCCCGATCGCGATGCCGATCGTGAGCGGCCGGGGGAGGACTTGACTGTGCCGTAGCGGCACCGTGTTGGCTGAGAACCATGAGCTGGAGTACTCGGGAGATCGCCGAGCTTGCCGGCACCAGCCTGCGGGCGGTACGGCACTACCACGAGGTCGGGCTGCTGGCGGAGCCCGAGCGTCGCGCCAACGGCTACAAGCAGTACGGCGTGCCGCACCTGGTCCGCCTGCTGCGGGTCAAGCGTCTGGTCGATCTCGGGTTCTCGCTGAACCAGATCGCGGAGACGGTGGACGAGGGTGAGCACCCCGGGCAGGCACTGCGCACGCTCGACGCTGAGCTGGCCGCGACCATCGAACGGCTGCAGCGGGCCCGGCTCGAACTCGCGGCACTGATCGACCTGCGTGCCCCGGCCGACCTGCCTGCGGAACTCACGCCCGGCGAAGCAACGGCCCTGTCCGAGACCGACCGCTCGCTCCTGCTGGTCATGACCCGGTTGATGAACGGGGAT
The DNA here is from genome assembly GCF_002803065.1 of Streptomyces sp. CB01635. Taxonomy (GTDB): domain Bacteria; phylum Actinomycetota; class Actinomycetes; order Streptomycetales; family Streptomycetaceae; genus Streptomyces. The sequence goes on along the minus strand of NZ_NNBL01000048.1, from coordinate 21,186 downwards.
CAGCTGCAAGCCTACGGTGCACTGGTGCGCACTCTGCCTGCTCACCCAATCAATCGGGAGTTCGGCGAACTGCCCGCTGACGCAGGCGAGCACATCCGCCAAGACCTCGTGGAGCGGATGGTGCCCTTCCTGCGCCGGCTGCGGCAGAACCACCCGGACCTGCCCGATCTGTACACGGACGCCCCGAGGGGGGAGAAATTCGTTCGAGAGACCATGGAGACGGTCCTGCGTGAGCTGTACAACCCGGCGCAGCTCGACGTTTTGCACCGGACCCACGTGATCGTGGACGAGTCCACCCAGCCTCGACCGGACCACTCGGACACCGGCTCGCGGTAATGATCGTGACCCGCGACGGGGCCGGTCTCACCCGGAGAGGGTGCGCGGGTCAGCTTCGACGCCGTCGAGGGCTCGCGTGAGCGGAGCGGCATCGGGGGTTCGAGCCATCGGACCACTCCTCCCTGATTCAGACGATGCCGACATCGCCTGGTCTGCCCACGTGTGAAAAGCACGTCGAAATCCGGCTCTCCCACACGGAGCGAGCTGATCGCCCCGCACCGACGCCCCGCCAGGAAGGCTTCGGACAGCGAGCGGCGGAGCGTGGCAGCACCGTGCCAGGCCCATCAGCCACGGCTCGAACGCCACTCATCCGACCACGAGCTGGTCGGCGCGCCGCGCGGGAGCCGGTCAACCTGAGGTTTGATTCGGCGGCAGCGCGCTGTTCGATCCCTTCACTGCGCGATGCGGGACACCTCCCGAGGGTCCGATCAGCATCAATGCCGTCAACACCCGTCCCTTACGTCCGCGCGTCTTCACCCCAGCCGTCCAAGGCGTCCGGGCGACGAACTGAGCGAGACGGCGGGCGCGGGACAGGTGCCGCCCGCGCCCTTCTCCGCCAGCCGCGCGACAGCGGTCGCCGCACCGTCGTACGGACCCTGATCGCCACGTGATGACGGGCGACTCGCTGAGCGGGGGTTTCGCCGAGGCGTGACTCAGGTCACGTCGCGCGAGGTGGCTTCGTTCGTCACTTGATGCCAAGATGTCACTTAGTGACGCAGAATTTCGCCCCCAAGACGAACCCGGAAGAGCTGATCACCATGCAGACCACCAGTCCCCAGGAGGCGGCGACCGACATGCAGGCGGCAGACCAACGGAAGAAGAAGTCGGCGCTCGAACAGGCGGGCGGCACCAAGGGGGTCATCTACTCGGCGCTGCCCGCCGTGGTGTTCGTCGTCGCCAACAACGCCAGGGGACTCAAGGTGGGCATCCTCGCCGCCCTGCTCGTCGCCTTGGGCATCGCGGTGCAGCGGCTGATACGCAAGGAGTCGATCCAGCCCGCGCTCGGCGGCATGTTCGGCGTGGCGATCGCCGCCGGCATCTCCTGGTACACGGGATCCGCCAAGGACTTCTTCCTCATCGGCATCTGGCTGAGCCTGGCCGGCGCCGTCGCCTTCATCCTCTCCGTGGTGCTGCGCTGGCCCCTGGCCGGCCTGATCTGGAACTCGACGACCGGCAAGGGCACCGTCTGGCGGGCGGACAAGCGTTCGCGGTTCTACTACGACATCGCCACCCTGGTGCTGGCCGCCATCTTCGGCGCCCGGTTCGCCGTCCAGCAGTACCTCTACCAGGCCGACGAGGTAGGCTCCCTGGGCTTCGCCAAGATCGCCATGGGCTACCCGCTCCTCGCCGTCGGCTTCCTGGCCGTCGCCTGGGCCGCCCGGGCCTCCGACAAGAGGCTGAAGGGCGTGGGGCTGCTGCCCGCCAAGAGCAACTGACCGACGCCCTCTCCGCTCCCCGTCCGTGCCAGACGGGCCACACGGCCCGTCCGGCACACGCGTCCGCACCGCGGAGCGACCACGGCCAATTCGGCCGTCGATTCTTATGGGCTGCCGACGCCCGCACCGTCGCCGCGAGCGCAAGGCCCAGCACTTCCTGGCCTTCGTCGGCATAGGCGCAGCCCTCGTCGGATACCGCCGCCCCACCAACTGAACGACGTCTGAGTGGCGTTGTCCCATGTATGAATGACGAGGTGAACCCATGCAGGTGAGCAATCGCGTCGGACCTGGGACGAGCGAGCAACGGCGCTGCCGTATCCGGTTGGAGATCTCTCGAGAGGCGTCGCGTCTCTTCTGGGAGCAGGGCGTTGCCGCGACCAGCGGCGACCAGATCGGCGAAGCAGCGGGCCTGTCGACGCGCACCATCTGGCGCCACTTCCGGAGCAAGGAGAGCTGCGCCGAACCGATCATCTTGCATGGCGTCGAATGGGAGGTGGCCGCCCTGCGACGCTGGAAACCCGAACTCTCCCTCGATGACCATCTCGCCGACGAGATGAGCAGGCATGCCCGCGACGCCCACAGGGCGGAGCGCGCCGACGACGCGCTCGCGATGAAGATGATCGCGCTCAGCAACAGGGAGCCCGCACTCCGCACGGCCTGGCTAATGGCTTGTGACCAGGTGGAACGCGAACTGGCCGGGAGCATCGCCGGTCGACTTGACCTCCCGGCCGACGACATCAGAGTGCAGGTGTACGCGGCGGCCGCCTCGGGCGCCCTACGGATCATCAACGAGACGATCGGCGATGCCCTGCTCGGCGGTGCCGACGTGCGGCAATTCGCACACGCGCACCGGCTCCTGGCCCAGGCGGTTCGCAGCGCCACGGGAGGCGCCATGGGGGACGCGACTACGACCTGATGTCCGTACGCGACGACACCGTCAGGTCGCAAGAAAAACTGTCAATTAAGTTTCACGCTCGGCATTTTGTCTGATCCGGCCGCCCGCGCTGTTCGCGTGGTGTGACACAGGCCCGGCCCGGTGGCAGGTGGATCCACCCGCACCGGTTCGGATGCCGCCCTCGTTTGCGGTCCTTCGGTGCATCGCCGTCAGGTGGCGATCTGTGCCCATGAGTACGCCGCCTGTTCTCCTTGATTGGAAGAGTCAGTGGCTAGCGAAGTTTCCCCTGAGAAGAGGCCGGAAGCGGTGACGATGCCGCCCCGGCAGGTGCTTCAGGCGGTTTCCGGGCTGGTGGGCGGATTGTTCGTCGCCATCCTCGCTGGAACCGTGGTGGCCAATGCGCTGCCCCGGATCACCGCCCAGTTGGGGGCGAGCCAATCCTCGTACACCTGGGTCATCATCGCGGAGCTGCTGGCCATGACGGCCACCGTTCCGTTGTGGGGCAAGCTGTCCGACCTCTACAGCAAAAAGCTGCTCCTCCAGACATCGCTGGGCCTGTTCGTGGTCGGCTCGCTCGTGGCCGGGTTCTCCCAAGGTGTCGGCATGCTGATCTTCAGCCGGGTGGTGCAGGGCGTGGGGGCCGGCGGACTCACGGCACTGACGCAGGTCGTGATGGCGGCCGTCATCCCCCCGCGGAAGCTGGGCAGGTACTCCGGCGTCTTCGGCGCCGTCTTCTCCGGCGCCACCGTGGCCGGCCCGCTGATCGGCGGCCTCCTGGTGGACACCTCCTGGCTCGGCTGGCGGTGGTGCTTCTTCATCGGTGTGCCCTTCGCACTCCTTGCCATCGCGCTGCTGCAGCGCACACTGCACCTTCCGCACGTCCGCCGCGAGGTGAAGATCGACTGGCTCGGTGCCCTCCTGATCGTCGCCGGTGTCAGCGCGCTGCTCATCTGGGTCTCGATGGCGGGCAGCATGTTCGACTGGTTCTCCTGGCAGACGGCCGCCCTGGTCGGTGGCGGAACGCTGCTGCTGGCGGCGGCCGTCCGGGTCGAGTCCCGGGCCGCCGAGCCGATCATCCCGCTGAGCATCTTCCGCAACCGCACCGTGGCGCTGACCAGCCTGGCCTCCCTGCTGGTCGGTGTCGGCCTCTTCGGCGGCACCGTCTTCCTCTCGCAGTTCTTCCAGGTGGCCATGGGCAAGTCGCCCACGACCGCCGGTCTGATGAGTCTGCCGCTGATCCTGGGATCGCTCGCCGCCTCCACGTTCGCCGGACACCGGATCAGCGCGACCGGCAGGTGGAAGCGGTACCTCGTGGCAGGCACCGTCCTCATGACCGCCGGCCTCGCCCTGCTGTCCACCATCGGATCCCACACGCCCTTCGTTCTGCTGAGCGTCTACATGGCCGTCCTGGGGACCGGCGTCGGCATGCTGACGCAGAACCTGGTCCTTGCCGCGCAGAACGACGTGCCTGCCGACACTCTGGGCAGCGCGACCTCCGTCCTGTCCTTCTCGCGCAGCATGGGCGGGACCGTGGGCACCAGCGTCCTCGGGGCGGTCCTCGCCCACCGCGTCGCCACCGAACTGGCCGCCGGCCGCACGGCGGGAGGTGACACGCCGGGAGGTGGAGCCGGGCACGGTGTCCCTGACGTGATGACCCCGCCCGCGCCCTTGCGCGCGCTCGTGGAGAACGCCTACGGCATCGCCACCGCCGAACTCTTCTTCTGGGCCACCCCGTTCGCCCTGCTGGCACTGATCGCCGTCCTGTTCATCGAAGAGAAGCCACTCAAGAGGACCACCAGCACGGAGCGACTCGCCGAGGAGAGCGCCCTCGCCCCCGGCGGCCGCGCCCTCCCGACCCCCACCGACACACCCCGTGCCGACCTCGCCGAGGCATCGACCAAAGGCAGTGGAGGGTGCCCAGGCACCACCCGCCTGCTTGGTCGGCGACCGTCGCGACGCGCGTCGGCTCGCCCGTGATCGCGACGAGGTCGACCAGCGAGCCGGAGCCGCAGTGTCGAGTGTCAGGTCGACGCAGTGCGGAGCGAGAGCGGTGAGGCGCTGTGCGAGGCCGGGGCCGTAGGTGGTGGGAACGGCGCCGAGAGAGGTGGGGGGGTTGCGTTCACTGGCTGTCCCTATCACGGTGGCACCTTGTGCTACAGCGATCTCGACTGCCGCGCTCCCCACGCCTCCCACGCCTCCCGCGATGCCCTCGACGAGAAGGGTGCGCCCCGCAGGTCGAGGGAGCGCAGTCCGTTTAGGCCGCGACACACGAGGATGCGGTGGCCGGCGCCACGGTGACGACGTGCAGCCGCTCAAGTTCTGGGCGAGCCGGGCAGGCCCGTACTTGATCTGCCGCCGCAGCGCTTCCACCAGGTCGGCGATGCCCTCGCTGGTGCGCGTAGGGCTGGCAGACGGTCGGGAGGAGTGGTCGAGCAGGCCGTCCTCGCCGTGTGTCCGCCATCGGGCATACCACTTCGCCAGGCAGCGACGTGAGATCCCGGCTTCCGCCCCGATGTGCGCGATGGGGCGTCCAGCGTCGACGCGTAGCCACAACCGGAGACGCCCTTCCGGGGTGAGGGGCGCGTTCGCGTGCACAATCATGACCCACCGCGTGCCGCAGCTCGTGCTGCGGCACGCGGGCCTCCGTTCGTATTGAGCAGGATCATCGAGCAGCTCCGGATTGGGACGGGCACGACGCGATCGGGCATCCAGACCTTGGACGTGCCCGCCTGGGAGCAGGCCCCGGACAGCGCCTCCGTCGGGGGCAGCCGGGACGCCCGTACGGCGGGGTACAGGCCGGCCAGGGCCCCGATGGCGAGGGTGGCGAGCAGGCCGCCCGCCATCGCCCAGGCCGGGACGACTGCCGGCCAGCCCTGCGCGACGGCGTACGCGGTGGTGACGTCCACCCCGATGACGACTCCGGCGATCCCGCCGAGTCCTGCCAACAGCTGGGATTCCGCGAGGAATTGGGTGCGGATGTCGCCTCGCCGTGCGCCGAGGGCGCGGCGCGGGCCGATCTCGGCGCGCCGTTCCAGGACGGAGATGACCATGGTGTTGGCCACGCCGACCCCGCCGACAAGGAGCGCAACCCCCCCGAGGCCGAGCATCAGGCCCGTAAAGGCTTTGTCGGTGGCGCCCTTGGCGGCGAGGACGTCGCGTACGGACGTGACCGCGCTGTCTGCAGTGCGGACGTAGATTGTCGTGGGGTGTCCGTCGAAGCCCAGGTACCGCTTGGCGGCGTCCCAGCCGACGAGCGCGCTGTCGTTCAGCTCGGGTGCCAGGAGCGCCTCGTCGAGGATGCCGACCACGCTGAACCACTGACCGCCGAGCCAGACCCGGATGTCCGGGCCGACTTCCCCGATACCCAGGCGGTCGGCGGCGCCGCTGCCGAGTACGACGGCCGGGTACTTGGCGGTGGCGGCGTTGAGCCAGTTGCCGCGGGCGAGAGAGCCGCCGACGGTGTCCAGGAGGTCGAGGCGGGCGGCCTTGACGTTGATGCTGCCGGTCTCGGCGGCCGGGATGTGGTCGTTGCGATAGACGTACGCCGTCACCTTGCCGGTGCCGGTTGCGGACTCGACCGGGGCGATCCGGCCCGCCATGTCGATGGAACGCTCGGGGAGTTTGGCCTCGCCGCCGGTGAAGGTCCGGCCGGGGGACGCGGTGAGGAGGTTGGTGCCCAGGCGGTCGAGAGTGCGCTGCAGTTCGGCGTGGCTGCGACCAGCGACCGCGTGCTCGGGGCGCCGGTCTTGTGGTTGCGTCAGAGCGGCGGCCATGGCGAGGATGCGCTGGGCGACACGGACGGCGACGCCCTCGAAGGTCCGTCCGCCGTGCTGCTCCAGGTCCAACTGTCCCTTGAGGGTGTCGTTCACGGACTCGATCAGCTGCCGCACCGACTTGAGCGGGCCCTCGCCCTTGCGCTTCTTCTCCCGCTTGAACGAGGGCCGCAGCAGTTCGGCCCCACACATGACCAGGTCATTCTCGAACTCCTTGGAGGCGAAGCCCTTGTCCGCGATGATCAGCAGTCCGGGCCGGTCGGCGACCAGGTCTTCATCGACGTCGAGCATGGCCTGGAGCACTTCGCGTTCGTCGAGTTTCGGGTTCGCCAGCGCCCACAGGATCGGCATCCCGGTCGGCGGACGTCCGGCGGGTAAGACCGGAGGAGCCGCGAGGAGACGGCGGTTCAAGGAGTGGACAGGGGCTCGGCGACGATGGCCGTCGAGCCCCTGTCGGCCTCAGTGGAAGACCCGCTCCACGAACGCGTCGAGGTTGCCGCGCAGGCGCTCGATCTGCTGCTCGACAGTGAGGGACTCCTCCATGCGCCCGCCCGGTGCCGCCTTCTTCCTGCCCCGTACGTACAACGAGCAGTCCAGGTCGGTGCAGATATAGAGGCCCACCGAGTTGCCTGCGCGGCCGGCCGGGCCTGCCTTGGGGGCGGTCATGAGGGAGACGCCGCTGCCGGGATGCGTGGTCAGGCACAGCGAGCACAGGCTGCGGCGCAGGAATCCGCGGTTGCCGGAAGCGGAGCGCAGGGACAGGCCGACGAGTTCATCGGCGCGTTCGACGACGAGATACTTGCGATCGGGCGCGGACAGATCGAACCAGCCCAGGAAGTCCAGGTCGTCCCAGTGGTCGAGGTCCGCCAGGTTCTTGGGCAGGGGGAGGCGTTTGGCCTCGCCCTTCGAGCAGTTGGCGAACGACGTACGGATGTCGTGCTCGGTCAGGGGTTTCATGGAGGATCCTTCGAGGGGGGAGGCGGACGGTGGCGGGAGACGCCCCGGCTCGCTAGGCCGGTGCGTCGTCTCCGGCGTGCTTCGGCGTCTTGGGCCGTACGGTGAGGCCCGCCACCAGGGCGGCGAGCAGCAGGACGCCCGCCGAGCACCAGTAGGCGACGGAGAAGCCGTGCACCATGCCTTCGTCGAGGGTCGCGCCGCCGTGGGCCGGATCGTGCACGTGCGAGTGGACGTAACGGCTGGCGGCGCCGGTGGCGATCGTGTTGAGCAGTACGGTGCCCAGCGAAGCGCCCATCTGCTGAACGGTGTTGAGGACAGCCGAGGCCACACCGGCGTCCTGCGCGGGCACGCCAGCGGTGGCCGTCGCGTAGACCGGCATGAAGGTCAGGCCCATGCCCAGACCGAGCAGCAGAAGGGAGGGCAGCACGTGCGGGACGTACTGCGCATGCACGGTCAGGCTGCTGAGCAGCACCATGCCGACGGCGGCCAGCACCATGCCGGACGACATCAAGGTGCGCGGCGCCGTGCGTGGCAGCAGGCGGGCCGCGATCTGGGTCGCGCCGATGACGATACCGGCCGAAATAGGCACGAAGGCCAGGCCCGTCCGCACCGGCGGGTAGCCGAGGACGACCTGCAGGTAGTACGTCAGGAACAGGAAGACGCCGAACATGCCGATGGTGGCCAAGCCCATCGTCGCGAGCGATCCGGCCCGGACACGGTCCTTGACGATGCGCAGCGGCAGCAGCGGGCTCGCCGCGCGGCTCTGCCACCACACGAACGCGGCGAGCAAGATCACGCCGGCCACGAGCAGCGTGAGCACCGACGGGCTGGTCCAGCCGCGAGGTTCGGCCTCGCTGAAGCCGTACACGAGGGCGACGAGCCCGCCGCAGCCCAGCAGCGCGCCCGGCACATCCAGGTGCCCGCCCCGGCGGCCGGAGCGGTCGCGCAGGAAGGCCGGTGCGCCGAGCAGGGCGGCCAGCGCGATGGGCACGTTGACGTACAGGGACCAGCGCCAGTTCAGGTACTCGGTCAGCAGACCGCCCACGATCAGCCCGACCGCGCTGCCGCCGCCGGCCAGCGCACCGTAGACCCCGAACGCCCTGGCCCGCTCCTTGGGGTCGGTGAACGTCGTCGTCAGCAGCGACAGGGCCGAGGGCGCCAGGACCGCCGCGAACGCACCCTGCAGGGCCCGCGCCGCGAACAGCATCCCGGGACCGGCCGCCGCGCCGCCCAGCGCGGAGGCCGCGGCGAACCCGGCCAGGCCGATGACGAAGGTGCGCTTGCGGCCCAGCAGATCGGCGATCCGGCCGCCGAGCAGCAGCAGCCCGCCGAAGGCCAGCGTGTAGGCGGTGATCACCCACTGCCGGTCGGCGTCGGACATGCCGAGAGAGTGCTGGGCGGAGGGCAGCGCGATGTTCACGATGGTGCCGTCAAGGATCACCATCAGCTGGGCGAGGGCGATGACGGCCAGCGCCCACCAGCGCTTCGGATCCGGTGCCGGTGCCGGTGCCGGATCCGGAGTCGCGGCGGGAACCTCGCGCTCCGGGGAACGGTCGGTTGCCGTGGAAGGGGCGGGGGAAGGGGCGGACGGGAGGGATTCCCCTCCGGGACGTTTCTTGCTCATGGCGATCACGCACGTTTCGTGTCGAAGTGCTGTCGAGACAGCCGGCCAGGGACGGTCGCAGTGATGACGACGGGCCGGTGCACGCAGCACGGGGACACGGCATGGCGGTGGGGCAGCGGGAACCGCGGACAGCACCCGGGGCTTGCCTCACCAGCCGCGTGTCACTCACGCCGGCGCTCTTGCTGGTCGTGAGGCGGAGCGCGCCGAGATCACGGTGACCAGCAAAAGAAGGGCCCGTCTTCGGGCACGCGCCCCCACGGCCCGCGCGGCGACGAACCGCGCAGGCCAGGACATCTCGTGACGCGGCATCTCAGGAAGATGCCGAAGACAAGAAACAAGAAGGGGGAAGAGTTACCGCGCGCCGCAGAGGAGGGAGGGCACACGGCCGGAGGCAACTATGGCCGCAACGCATTCAGCACGGTCCATGTCTCTCGCCTCCTTCCGGGCAGGGCACGCGGTGCGTGTCGACGCCGAGCGCGCCGAACGGGGCGGCAGACAACCTGCCGCGCGAAATCCCGGACAGGCTATCCCATCGACGCCACCGCGCGACCGGAATTACCGACCGCCCGCGTACACGGAAGGGGTTTGACGACGGCCGTCGTCAAACCCCTTCCGTGTACGCGCCCAGCATGGGTGATTGCTTGGGGGTGGAAGTCCCTGGGGGAAGAGGTGGCGCCAACCCCGAGCCGGGAGTAGGGGCGGGAAGCCGTTGGCGATGTCTGACAGCTGCTGGTGCAGCCCCGACACGTATGCGGCCTGGCCGCCGACCCAGGTGCCGAGTGGTCCTGCTGCTCTCGCTCGACCAGAGCGCGGCGTTCCTCTGGGCTGACGTCGTCAGACAGGACGTCGACGACCTCGACGTCAGCTTCCGGGGGCTCGGGAGCGATCCTGTGGGCGCTGGCGAACCCGAAACTCGACGAACGCGAAGTGCTCCAGGCCATGCTCGACGTCGATGAAGACCTGGTCGCCGACCGGCCCGGACTGCTGATCATCGCGGACAAGGGCTTCGCCTCCAAGGAGTTCGAGAATGACCTGGTCATGCGTGGGGCCGAACTGCTGCGGCCCTCGTTCAAGCGGGAGAAGAAGCGCAAGGGCGAGGGCCCGCTCAAGTCGGTGCGGCAGCTGATCGAGTCCGTGAACGACACCCTCAAGGGACAGTTGGACCTGGAGCAGCACGGCGGACGGACCTTCGAGGGCGTCGCCGTCCGTGTCGCCCAGCGCATCCTCGCCATGGCCGCCGCTCTGACGCAACCACAAGACCGGCGCCCCGAGCACGCGGTCGCTGGTCGCATTCGATCACTGAATACATCGGACTTAAGAGCTCGTAACAAGATCATGAGTGAGCCTTCTTGAGCCGCTTCGGGCGCCGACCGGCGGATGGTTGACGGAGCGGGGGCGGTTGGCCCAGTCTTGGTCGGCTTGGGACCGTCGAGAGGGCAACAGGCATGGCTGAGCGCGGGACCGTCTACGTCGACATGGTCGGGGACCTGTTCCACCCGGGACACGTCGCGCTGCTCAGGGCCGCGCGGGACTTCGGGGAGCGGCTGATGGTTGGGGTGCTCTCGGACGAGATCGTGGCCGGGTACAAGCGCAGGCCCATCATGACGCTGGCGGAGCGGATCGCGGTGATCGAGGCGTGCCGGTACGTCGATGTGGTGCTCCCGGACGCGCCCTACCGTGTCACGAACGAGTTCCTGGACCGGCACGGCATCGACGTGGTCGTGCACGGTGACGACCTCACGGCTGACGCGGTCGAAGAGGTCTTCGGTCCTGTGGCCGATGCGGGGAAGCTGCGGCTTGTGCGGTACACGGCCGGTGTCTCCACCACCGAGCTCATCCAACGGTGTCGCGCGGCGGACGCTTCATGAGGGGCCACGGTGACCTCGTAAGCTCCTAACGCGGATGTGATCCGGCCTTCCTAAGCCGCCTCCAGCAGATGAGGCTACAGCCCAACGAGACGAAGGCGTCGTGAAGTTCGAGGCGTCGCTCCCAGCGCACGGCCAGGCGCTTGAACTGGTGGAGCAGGGCGAAGGTCTGCTCGACGACGTAGCGGAGCTTGCCCAGGCCCTTGATGTTCGGGACGCCCTTGCGGGAGATCACCGGCATGATCCGGCGTTTGCGCAGTTCACGGCGGATAGCCCGGGAGTCGTACGCGTTGTCGCCCAGCACGGCGTCGGGGCGCCGGCGGGGGTGCCCTGGACGCCCGGCCACCGGCGGGATGCCGTCGACTAGGGCAAGGGTCTGCGTGATGTCGTTGACGTTTGCCGCGGTGGTGACGACGTGGAGCGGAATGCCCTTCCCGTCGCAGATCAGGTGGTGCTTGCTGCCCGTCTTGCGCCGGTCGACCGGCGACGGGCCGGTCGCGGCTCCCCCCTTTTCGCGCGGACATGGGAGCCGTCCACGCACGCCCGGGACCAGTCGAGCTCGCCGACCGCGCTCAGCTTTGCGAGCAAGATGCGGTGTAACTCGTCGAAAACTCCGGCCTGTTGCCAGCGATCCAGGCGCCACCAACAGGTCTGCCCTGAACCAAACCCCAGCTCCAACGGCAGGAGTTGCCACGCGATGTCCTGGTGCACGACGTACAGGATGCCCTGCAGGCACAACCGGTCCGGCACCGGTTTCGGCCCCGGCGACCGCTCGGGCCAGGGCGACAACAGCGGTTCGCTCACTGCCCACAAGGCGTCGTCTACGATCCACGGCCGAGTCGTCACACCCACCCAGACGGTCAGATCGTCACAACAGTCACGCCCGACCAGGACCCGTCAAGATCCTGTTACGAGCTCTTATTAGGCTCGCATTCTGCGGACGTGCGCATTTTTAGGTTTGTCTTGCTCAGCTCCATCCGCCGCCGACAGCCCGACTGGAAAGCACCGAGTTTGACAGGGCTTTGCGCAGGCCCGGTATTTCTCGATCGAATTTCTTGGCGAGTTCCTCAAGCGTATCCTTGTGAATGCGGCGCTCGGAACGGTTCAGTACGACCCCCATGGTCGCGTCGCTCTCCAGGGCGATCACCGGCAGTGCCACTTGCGCCAGGGGCAGAGTGGACGGGTCGGGAGTGGTGGTGACCCGCGTGCGCAATACTTGCTGCACAGCTCGGGCCTCCTCTTCCCGCCGCAAGACAACTTTGCTCCCTCCAAGCAGACTCAAGGTGCGGCCGGTCTTCTTTTCGATAATCCCAGCAGCCGTCAGCTGGTTTTCGACCGGTTTCTCAGCCTTGTGCGCGGTGTTGTGCACCAGTGCCATCCACTTTTTCGGTCTCGCGTGCAGCTCTTCCCACACAGAGGCAAGAAACGGATCCGTCGGTGATTGGTCTCCAAGTGCGCGAACCCGGCGCCCGTCGGTCTCAGCCTGTCCCGCAAGGACTAGCTCGGTCAGGGCAGCAGCGCGCACCCGCTGCCCGCGGAACTGCAGAAGAGTGGCCGGAAACTTATTCTTCGTGAAGGCGTAGGTGCACAGGTAGATCTGCTGCGGAAGCGTGAGATCCATGCGAACTCCTTGAATACGTGGCAACAGGACCAGTTCCTACTGCATGGCGCGATCCACAAGGGCCGTTGACGGCATATCGGGTTCGCCGACCTCGGCCGTCGACCTGTCGGCGTAGCGCTTTTCCTGACTCGGCGGGACTGCAGCCGCTCGAAGGCGCCATGAATCCGCACCACGGTCACCCGACTCACAGCAGGAAGCTCGTGATCTTCATGGCCGCCAACTCTCCCGAAGTCCATCTTGTGCGACCTCACCATCGTGTCACTAACTGCAATAGTGACGCTTAGTGACAGAATTGCCCACCCCCCCGCGCATGTGACCTGCGCCACGAGTTCACTGTCGGCCGAGCGGTCGCCCTGGGGAGGTGAGGCTGCAATCGACGGCCCGCAGCGGCTGGACATGTGGCGCACTTGCCATTGCTGTCACTTAGTGACAATGTCATTAAGTGACAGCCTTCGATCGCTGAACGGTGACCGGCTCCAGGCTGCGGACCCACTCAGAGCCCTTGCCGACCATCTTCAGGGCCTCATCACTCGCTGTCCGGGGACAGCCACAGGAAGGACCCACATGGCACTGCCGAAGCCGATCAGCGTCGAGGAGCTCTTTGCCCCTCCCATCCGTTCGAGGGCCTCCCTCTCGCCGGACGGCACCAAGATCGCGTACCTGGCTCCTTGGGGGAACCACCTGAACCTGTGGATCGAGAGTGTCGACGCGCCCGGGGACGCGCGGCGGGTCACCTCCGAGGACCGCAACCTGCTGAGCTATCACTGGACCGACGATCCGAGGTGGCTGCTCTATACCCGGGACCAGGGGGGCGACGAGAACCGGCACCTGTACCGCGTCGATCTCGAAGACCCGGACGCAGGGGCTACTGACCTGACCCCTTTCCCCGGCGCACGCATCATGGATCTGAAGCTGCCCGCCGCGCAGCCGGGGAAGGCGGTGTTCTCCTCGAACAGCCGGAACCCCGCCGCGTTCGACCTCTTCGAGCTGGACATCGCCACCGGTGACCTGCAGACCCTCGCGGAGAACCCCGGAGGCGCTGCCACCACCCTCTTTTATGGCGGCAGCGGAGACCCCTTCACCAGCGACGTCACCGAACAGGGCGACCTCAACCTCTCGCGCTGGAACGAGGCCACGCAGACGTTGCGCCACATCGCGCAGTTCGACGGTGCGGACTATCCGCTGGGCGTCTATCCGCTGGAAGTTACCGCCGACGCCGGCGTTCTCTTCGGTTCGAACCGGGGCTCGGACAGACTCCGCCTGGCCCGGTTGGATGCAGAAACCGGCGAGGAGACGGAGGTCGACTCCCACCCGCAGTACGACCTGGACACACGAGCCCGTGTCTTTCCCGCACTGCCCTCGCCGCTCATCTTCAGCCGGCGTACCGGCGAGCTCATCGGAGTTCGCTACCTCGGGGAACGACTGGTGATCAACGCACTGGACCCGCACTTTGCCGAGGTCTTGGAGAACCTGAGGAATCTGTCCGATGGCGACCTGGCCCACATCTCGTCCGACGAGAGCGAGCAGCGGTGGGTCGTCAGCTTCACCCACGACCGCGACCCCGGGGCCACATACTTCTACGACCACTCCTCGGGCGAGAGCCGCCTACTGTTCCGGCCCCTTGGCCACCTGGATCCCGAGCAGCTGGCACCGATGACACCGGTGACGATCACCGCTCGGGACGGTCTCGCGCTCCCCTCCCACCTGACACTGCCAATCGGGACAGAGCCGCACCGGCTGCCGCTGGTCCTGCTCGTGCACGGCGGTCCCTGGGACCGAGACAGCTGGGGGTTCAACCCTCTCGTCCAACTGCTGGCCAACCGGGGCTACGCGGTGCTTCAGGTGAACTTCCGCAGCTCCACGGGGTACGGCAAGTCGTTCATGAAGGCCGGCATCGGGGAGTTGGCCGGCAAAATGCACGACGACCTGATCGACGGTGTGAACTGGGCCATCCAGCAGGGATACGCGGACCCGGACCGGGTGGCGATCTTGGGCGGCTCCTACGGTGGCTATGCGGCACTGGTCGGAGTCACCTTCACGCCCGATGTCTTCGCTGCTGCGGTGGACATCTTCGGGGTCTCTGACCTCGCCAACTTCCTGCGCAACCAGCCGGAATTCGTCCAGCCGGCCCTTGCCGCCAACTGGTTCCGCTGGGTCGGCGACCCCGCGGATCCGCAGCAGGAGGCCGACATGCTGGCCCGCTCACCGATCAGCCAGGTGGACCAGGCCCGTACACCGCTGCTCATCGCCCAAGGCGCCAATGACGCCCGGGTAGCGCAGGCAGAATCCGACAACATGGTCCAGGCCCTCCGGGCGCGTGGGGTCCCCGTCGAGTACATACTCATGGCGGACGAAGGGCACTCCATCGAGAACCCGGAGAACTTGATCGCCGTGTACCACGCAGTGGAGCACTTCTTGGACGAGCATCTCGGAGACGGCCGGGACGCTACGTAGCCGTCGTCCGGGCCGTGGCGGTAGGCGGTCGGCGTAAGGAAATCCGTGAGGCCCGCAGCTCGCGCAGTCTCCGCGGCCGCCATTAGCGGATGCTCTGTCCAGCGGCTGCGGAGGTGTTACGGGAAGCGGCGGCGGGGAAGCGCGAGGCGCGAGCGCCTGAGGGAAACACAGCGAACCGGAACGGAGCCCGCGCAGCCATAGCCAAGATGTGGGAAAGCTACCGAAGCCTCCCTGCGCTTCGCCGGGGGCACCCCTGATATGGCGGGGCGAGGAGGAGCTGATCCTCCGCTCGCCTCAGCAGCGTGTGGTGCCGGCGGCGCTGCCGTCGCGGCGCGAGCGCCATGTCACCACCCGCCGAGATCGTCCACGCCGTATGGGGTAAGGACCCTCCGACGGCGGCCGTGCCCGTGCTGCGCACCTAGGTCTCGCGGCTGCGCAAGACCCTGGAGCCCGACCGGGCGGCCGACGAGTCCCGGGCCGTGATCGTCTCGGCCATCGACAGATACCTGGCCTTCGCTGTGCCCAAAGAGTTGTGTTCATCTTGAACGTGCAGGTCACGGGGGTGGCATGGGTGGGTGAGGTCATGCTCGTGCTGGTCGGCGGCGGCTGTCTGCGGTGAAGATCGTCGGTCAGCGGGCGATCTCGTGCCAGTTGAGGACCATCAGCGCGCGGACGAGCCGGGTGGCCCGCTTCACGTTGAGGCGGAGCCGGGTCAGTACCCGCCAGTTCTTCAGGTGTGCGAAGGCGTGTTCGCAGACGGCTCGTTCTGCGCCGATCAGCTGGTTGACCTGCTTCTTCGCGGGCGGGAGCTTCTTGCCCTTGGGCTTCTTGCAGCAGGTGATCTCCGAGCCGCGCGCGGGTCGGGCGGTGGAGGTCCACAGCAGCCGGGCTCAGCCAGGTGGCGGGTGAAGTGGATGATCGTTTCTGCGGCAGTGGCGGTGGGCGTGGTCATCTGGTGGGCTTCCGGTTCCGAAGGGCTGCCGCGGTGAAGCGCGTCATTCCTCGGCCGGGGCGAGGGCTCGGGGAAGGCGTAGCTGGAAGCATGCTCCGAGGGTCCGGGGGGTGAGGGAGAGGGTACCTCGGTGGCGGTGGGCCAGGTCGCGGGCGATGGCGAGGCCCAGGCCGGTGCCTCCGTTGTCGCGGGAGCGGGCGTCGTCGAGCCGGACGAAGCGTTCGAAGATACGCTCGGCGTCCTCGGTGGGCACGCCCGGGCCGTCGTCGTGCACGGTGAGGACGACCCAGGCGTCCTGGTTCCAGACGGTGATCTGGATGCGGTGTGCGGCGTGGCGGGCGGCGTTGTCGATGAGGTTGCGCAGCAGCCGTTCGTATTCGTCGGGGTTTCCGTGTACGTGTGCGGGGGCGGTGCTGTCGCAGGTGAGGGTCAACGGCCGTTCGGCGAGGGGGTATTGCTCGGTCAGCCGGGAGGCGAGGGCTGCCAGGTCGACGGTTTCGGGGCCGGCCATGGGGGTGCGGGTGTCGAGGCGGGCGAGGAGCAGCAGGTCTTCGGCGAGGGCCTGGAGGCGGCGGGTCTGTCGTGCGGCGGTGGTGGCCGCGGCGGGCCAGTCGGTGCGTTCCGGGTAGGCGAGCGCGACTTCCAGGCTGGCCAGCAGCGTGGTGAGGGGGCTGCGTAGTTCGTGGGCGGCGTCCGCGACGAAGCGGCGTTGCTGGGCGGCGGCGTCGTCGAGGCGCTGGAGGGTGGTGTTGATGGTGGTGGCCAGGGCGGTGATCTCGTGTCCCGTGGCGGGGACGGTGACACGTTCGCGAGGGTCGCTCGCGGTGACCGAGGCGGTGAGGACACGGATGGCTTCGACCGGCCGCAGCGCGATGCGGACGGCGAAGTAGGTGACGGCGGCGATCAGTACGAGGCTGACGAGCCCGGCCCGCAGCAGCAGGAGGTCGGTGGTCTTGGCGATTGCCTTGGCTGTGTTCGGGAGCACCACCACATAGACCCGCAGGTGGGCGTCGGCGGCGACGCCCAGAGCGGCGACTTTGTCACTGCTGAGTTCATCGGCGCTGATATCGGCGAACATGACCGTGTAGGTCCTGCCGGCCATGTCGAACCTGTCCCTAGAGTTGGAGTCGCGCACCGGTATGCGGAGGGGAAGGATCGTCAAGCCTCCGGGCTCCCTGGCCTCCGATGGGGCGGGCAGCACATGGCGGGTGCCGGGATCGAAGGCGGCCATGCCTCCGCCGTAGGCGACAGCGGTGCGTCGGCCGGTCGCGACGACCTCGTACGGCAGCACAGTGCCTCTGCGAGCGGGAACCACACCCTCGTTCAGCTGATCGACAAGAGCCCAGAGCTGTTGCTCGGCTTGTCCTTCGGCGATCTGCGTGCCCTGGCGGTAGACGTCGTGGTGCAGCCACCAGCCGATGCCGACCAGGATGACAACGGCGGCCGAGGCGGCGGCCAGAGCCGTGCGGGCTCGTACCGAACGCGGCCACCAGCGGCGTCGCGGCTCAGTCGCGTTCACGGTCGTCCACCAGACGGTAGCCGGTACCCCGTACGGTCTGCAGGGACCGTCGGCCGAACGCGGTGTCCACCTTCTTGCGCAATGCGCTGACCCGTGCCTCCACCAGGTTGGGATCCAGGGCTTCGTCGGGCCACGCGTGATAGAGCAGATCCGTTTTGGAGACCGCCTGGCCCGCCCGGCGGGCCAGCAGCTCCAGCACGGCGAACTCCCTGGGCGTGAGTTCCACCCGGGCCCCGGCCCGGCGGCAGACCCGGCCGGCGACATCCAACGAGAGGTCGCCCACGGCAAGGACGGGCGGTGCGACCGTGGCCGCTCGTCTGACCAGGGCTCGCAGCCGTGCGACGAGCACCACGTAGGAGAAGGGCTTGGCCAGGTAGTCGTCGGCCCCCGTGTCCAGGGCCTCTGCCTGATCCCACTCCCCGTCCTTGGCGGTGAGTACCAGGATGGGAGTCGCGTTGCCCTCCCGGCGCAGTTGGGCGCAGACCTTGTAGCCGTTGAGTCCGGGCAGCATCAAGTCCAGTACGACAAGGGCGTATTCGCCGGTCCGGGCCATCCACAGTCCCTGTCGGCCGTCATGGGCGAGGTCGACGCTGTAGCCCTCGGCGGTCAGACCGGTGTGCAGGGTGTGGGCAAGGTCCACCTCGTCTTCGACCACCAGGATGCGCATGCGGTGCAGCTTCGCACAGCGCCGGCCCGCCTTCCTGATCGGCCGGTCAGGTTGGGTCAGCCTCCGGTCAACGAGGTCCGGGCACGCTGGCGGAGTGTCTTCGCCACTGCTGAAAGGCCCTGTCGCCGATGTCCGTTGATGAACGTGTCCCCGCCGTCGCCAGGGCGGTTTCCCCTCCCGTACCCGCCCGTCGACGATCATCGGGCCCGGCCGAGACCCTTGTCGTCATCGCGCCCCTGGCGCTGACCATCGCTCTGGGGCTCTGGGGTATCCGCAGGAAGAACACCATGTGGGGGGACGAGTCCGTCACCTATCAGCTCGCGCACCGCGATCTTTCGCAGATATGGCTCACCGCCCAGCATATTGATCTGGTCCATGCCCTCTACTACGCCGTGATGCATGAGATCTTCGGGTTCTTCGGCGGAGGGCTGCTGACGTTGCGGCTGCCGTCCGTGCTGGCGATGGCCGTGGCGGCGAGCGGAGTCGGGCTTCTGGGGCTACGCCTGGCGGGACCCCGTGCCGGGCTGCTGGCCGGGCTGGTGTTCTCGCTCCTTCCCCAGGTACAGAAGTACGCGCAGGAAGGCCGCTCGTACGCCATGGTCTGTGCCCTGGTCACCTGGGCCACCTATGCGCTCGTGGTCAGCGTCCCGCATCGCGCCCGGTGGCGGTGGGCGGTCTATGGCTCCACCATGCTGCTGGCCTGTCTGCTCCATGAGTTCGCGGTCCTCGCCCTGGTCGCACACGGCGTCACACTGGTCGTCTCCCGTGTTCCACGACCGGTGCTGAGAGCGTGGAGTGTGGCTGCCGCGGGCGTCGTGGCCGGGCTGTTGCCGCTGGCGATCTACAGTGCGGGGCAGTCGGAGCAGGTGTCCTGGATCGGCGTACCGGTGCGGCTTCGTTATTTCCTGGTGGTGGCGGTCGTGGGCATGGTGTGTGCCCGAGCACCCCTGGGGGTGAGGGGGCCCGTTCGGCTTTCCGTGCTGGCTGTGCCGATTCTTGTGCTTCCCGGCCTTCTGCTGCTGATCGCCTCACTGGTCAAGCCCCTTTTCGTCGACCGGTATGTGGTCTACAGCAATATCGGAATCGCCTTGCTGCTGGGCGCCTGCATGGATTACTTCCTCCGGCGGCAGCGGTCTTCCCGCTACGCGTGGATCGTGGCGGTTGCCGTACTGGCCGCGCTCGTCCAGCCGAGCCTTTCGCTGAGGACGCCCCAGAGCCGGAGCAATGACGTCACCGCCATCGGCGCCGCCGTACGCAAGGAAGGCCGTCCCGGCGACGGGCTGCTCCATCTCGCCGGCCAACACCGGATCTTGACCGCGGCCAACCCCGAGGACACCCGTCTTCTGACAGATCTCGCCCTGGCACAGGATCCCGTTTCGTCGAACACACTTGCCGGTGTCGAGCTTCCCGCCCAGGAAATAGCGGCACGCATGCTGCAATTCGACCGGATCGTCGCGGTCCGCGCGGTGGGTGTGCACTCGCCGGCCAACCCGCAGGAGGAAGCGAAAACGAGCACCCTGCGGCGCCACTTCCGGGAGTATGGAACAACCCGTGTCAACGGGGCGCGAGTCACCGTCTATGTCCGAGACCACGACCCGTCTCCGAAGGCCGGTCCTGGATCCAACAGCCCGGGTGCGAGCGGTGGGGTGATGAGGTGACCGCGACTGGTGCCGGCCCGGCCGGCACCATCGCCGTCACGCTGTCCCGCCCCGGAAGCCACGGACCTCGGCTTGCCGGTCGCTGCTGCCGTGGGAGGCTGCGGCTGTTCTCCGCCGCTGCCCAACTCATCGCGACCGCACGCCAACGGCGCCTCCGATGCGCCCGCCACTGGCCATGGACGGAAGAGATCACCGACACGATCAGTCGGCTCGGCACCTTCCCGGACCCAGGCTGACCGAAAACAGCCCGGGGAAGATCCGGGACGTCGGGGATGTCGGCGATGTCGATCTCCTCGAACCCCGACGAGCAGCAGAGCCACCGACGGGACCGTGGCAACCGGCGCCCACCCGATGCGACGAGCGGGCCGCCTGCGTGCCCGCACACGCACCGCGACGACGAATGGGGCGGCAGCTGTGTGGTGCGGCCTGGCCAACAACGTGCTGTCACGTGCGTAGCTCAAAGAGGTGCAGTCCACGGATACCAACGGCCACGAAGGTCCGGCCGTGGCTCGCCCACGTGCATCCCGTCAAGGAGCCATCGGTGCGCACAAGCGTTGCGATGGCTCTGCTGCGGACGTTGCAAACACGGATCTCTCCGCTTTTGCTCACGCTGGCGAGCCAGGTGCTGTCGGGTGAGATCGCCACCGAGCCCACCCGGCCGGATTCTGCGGTGAGGGTTTTGATGCACCGTCCGCTGGCCCGGTCCCACAGCCGCAGCGTCGTGTCCCCGCTGACGGCGAGCCAGGTGCCGTCGGGTGAGATCGCCACTGAGGTCACCCGGTCGGTGTGTCCGGTGAGGGTGGTGGTGCACTGTCCGCTGGCCCGGTCCCATAGCCGCACCGTCGTGTCCGCGTTGCTGCGGGTGGCGAGCCAGGTGCTGTCGGGACCGACCACGGAGCCCAGTACACGAGCAGGGCCTTCGCTGAAGCCTGCAGGTCAGCAGGGGTTCGGCGAAGCATGAGCTCGGTCGGGTCCAGCGCGGACAACGCACTCGGCGACATCGGCCAGGGCCTGGCTGTCGGCTAGCGCAGCAGCATCCTCTACGGCCGCCCCAATCTAGCCGCCGTCAGCCTCGGTATCCACGAAGCCGTACTCGACACCACCACCAGCTACCTGAAAGGCCGTCCCCGCTACAACGGAGCCCTGTCGGGTCTGCCGGTGCTGCGTGACCGCGTCGGCGGAATGGAAGCCGGCTTCCGCGCCGCCCGCATCCTCGCCTACCAAGCCGTCCACCTCCTCGAGGCTGGCCTGCGGGATGACCAGGGCAAGGAAGTTGAGCGCAGGATGCGGCGTCCCGCTTCGCGAGAAGACTGATCTCTGCGCGTTCCACCGCTCTCCGGTGAACGCCTGTTGAGGCTCACCGGTTTTGGCTCTGTCTGGAGTTCCGTGAACTTCATGGTCGAGTGAGGATCCGGGTGCGGAGGAGCCG
>NZ_NNBL01000047.1 GCF_002803065.1 Streptomyces sp. CB01635 | reverse complement strand
CTCCGTCATGACTCCCAACTTCCCCTGCAGCCACGGTCTTCACGCTACGAGGGGAGGGACAATGCCGTACCCGAAGGTCGGTTCGGTTTTGGCTCTCAAGGCGTCTGCCACGGAGGCCGCCCTCCTTGCCCGATGGATTCGTGACTTCTACGCACCGTCGCCTGATCTCGTTTACTTCACAAGCGATTTGGCACTGGACCAAGGGGCCACTGATTACGGACAGATCCCCCCTTCCGGAGACACCCAGGCAATTGCATGCGTCTTGCAAGACCACATCGACGACATGGACGAGTGAGGGCCGCCGCATTCCCTCAGGTCGCGCAGTGGGCCTCCGCAACCTCTTCCACAAGGTGCCGTTGACCCGTTCATGGATGATCTCGCGCTCGACTGGTCTACCGACTTCACGGACCCCGTTGCGCCGGCTCCGCTGCTGCCCGCGCTGACTCTGGAGGACACGCACAGGCGCGCTCGCCGCGGCCACCGTCCGCGCGGCGCAGGAGGCCCGGCCGTGAACTCGTGGACCGGCAGGCTGTCCGGCCGGGAACAGGGTTTACGCCCAGCCCTGAATTGGCCCGCGGTGCCGGCCAGCGGGCTGGCTCGCTTCCCACGTGCACCACTGTTATCCGTGTCCACTAGGGTTCTTGATCGCATAAGGGCAACTTCGCGCCTGCCAGCGGGGCGTTGAGACACAGGGGAAGTACGGCATGAGTTACATGATTCCGGGCTGGCTAAGGGTTGTCCTTGCGGAGCGAGCACCTGCAGCGATCAACGCAATCTGACCGACCATGGTCACGACATGCTCAACCGCGGCCGAGGCCGGACGACACCGGTGTGGGGGCTCCCGCCTTGTGCGGTTGTCAGGACCTCGCGCCTGTCACAGACGATCGCCGATTTCTTACGGTCACGCCCCGCCACACCCCTCCCGCATCACTGTCAGCACCTGATCACTTGTCACACTCTGACGCCTAACGACAGTTGACACAGATGGCAAAGATACGGGGTGCTCCAGGGAAGTGGTGTACGGGTTCAACCTGATCCGCGGGTTTGCGCCGGCGCCGGGATGATGCCCGCATAGATGAACGGCCACCGGCTGATCTTCGAGGTGTCGAAACTCGAAGATCAGCACGATGACCGCACCAAACAGTGTGCCCTTGTACGCCTTCATCGAAGACGACCTCGCCCCGGCGAGTCCGAATCTGCTGCGCCGCGATGAGTGGTGGCGTCGGCACGGGACTGCCAGTGCCACGTGGCGTTCCAGCCGACGTCCAGGTTGATGTTGGTGTAGCCGGAACCCCTCAGATTCGCGGCCACGGCGTCCGTGATCTGCTTAATGTGTTCCTCGGTGAGCCACTTCGTGCCATAGCCCGGCTGACTGGAGGACTCGACGCTCCAACTGCTCCGGCCCATGAACGGCTTGACGCTGAAGTCGCTCTTGGCTCGGGAGGGGAGGGTCGTGGACATCAGGTTCAGGGTGATGACGTCCGCCACGGAGAGTCCGCGGCGAAAGCGACGGGCTGTACCTCACGGGATCACCTTTCATAAGGAAGCCCATGCGGGGTGGCATCACAGGCGCATCTGGGGTGTGCCCTACACGCCCGGCAGCCGGTAGCGCTGCTGGGCGTTTCGTCCGAAGACCTGCTCGTTCTCCGCGGCACTCAGGCCGCCGAGGGTGTCGGCGAGCGCGTCTGCGACATCGCTGTAACTTCCGGCCGCGAGGAGGCAGACGGGCCAGTCCGAGCCGAACATCACGCGCTGGACGGTGAAGGCGCTGAGGATGTGGTCGACGAATGGCTGCAGTGTTCTTGGCGTCCAGTCCTGCCAGTCGGCCTCGGTGACCATGCCGGACAACTTGACGTCGACATTGGGGTGTTCGGCCAGGCGCGCGACGGCGGACGCCCACGGGTCGTCCCAGCCGGCGGCTATGTGTGGCTTGGCGATGTGGTCGAGCACGAAGTGCAGGTCAGGAAGGGCAGCCACGGTGGCGGTGGCCGCCGGGAGTTCACGGGTACGCACGAGCAGCTCGTAGACAAGGCCGCGGGCCGCGATCTCACGGAGTCCGTGCCGGACGTCCGGCCGGTCGAGCCAGTGCGGGTCGTCCTCGTCGTGGACCTGATGACGGATGCCAACAAGCAACCGGCCATATTCTTCGAGCAGTTCGTCGAGTTCATCGCCGACGTCCGGGGCGGTGAGATCGACCCAGCCCACAACGCCGTGCACGAACGGGGTCTCGCGGGCGATGTCGAGGAACATCCGGGTCTCGGGAAGGGCAGACACGGTCTGTACCAGGACGGTGCCGTCGATGCCGTGGGTCGCGAGATCCTGGGCGAGGTCATCGGGTGTGAAAGGGCGGCGCACGGGGTCTAGCACCGCGCCCTCCATCCACGGATAGGTGAACCGTTTGGGGTCCCAGAAGTGTTGGTGTGCGTCGATGCGCACGGCGTGCCGCGCGGTCATCGGGCAGTCCTCTCCAGGCCGGTGGCCGGCGGGCCCACTGGGACGGGAACGTCTTCGGGCAGCAACCCACTCGCGCGCAGGTCGTGCCAGAGGGCGTCGGGTATGACCACTTCCAGCAAGCTGAGATCCATGTCCAGCTCCGCGAGGGACCGGGCACCGACCAGAACACTGGCGATCTGCGGATGAGCGAGGGGGAACTGCAGGGCGGCCGCCGCGAGAGGGACGTCGTAGCGGTCGCAGACGGCTTGAATCCGCGCTGCCTTTGCGATGACGGCGGGTGCGGCGGGGACGTAGTCGTACCGGGCCTGCGGCGATGGATCCACGAGGATGCCGCTGTTGAACACGCCGCCGACGACGACCTTGGTGCCGTGTTCGCGGCAGGCGGGGAGGAGGTCTGCCATCGCACCCTGGTCGAGCAGGGTGTAGCGGCCGGCGAGCAGGACGACGTCGAGGTCGCAGTTCTCCACCAGCCGGGTCAGCACCGGCGTGCGGTTCATTCCGGCGCCGATTGCCTTGACCGTTCCCTTGGCGCGCAGGTCCCTCAGGGCCGCGTAGGCGGTCGAGGAGGCCTGCTCATAGTGGTCGTCGGGGTCGTGCAGGTGCAGGATGTCGACGCGGTCCAGGTCGAGCCGGTCAAGGCTCTCCGCCAGAGAGGTTCGTACCCCGTCATAGGTGAAGTCCCAGACGGGGCCCGTTGCGGGGACGTCGGTGTAGAAGGGTTGTCCATCGGCGTACTGGCTCTCGTCCCGGGGTGCGTCGGCCCGCAGCAGTCGGCCGACCTTGGAGGAGATGACGAGGTCCTCGCGCGGCGTGTCTCTCAGGGCGCTGCCGACGCGCTGTTCGGCCAGGCCGTGGCCGTACAGCGGCGCCGTGTCGACGTAGCGGATCCCGCGGTCGCGTGCATGGCGGATCGTGTCGACGGCCTGTTCGTCGGTGACGGCACCGAGGAAGTTGCCGAGGGACGCGGTTCCGAGTCCGATACGTGGCAGGCGCAGGCCGTGCTCGCCGATCTCGACACGCGAGGTGCCGGTCGCGATGTCGCGGGGTGTGTTCGGCACGGTGTCTCCCGACTTCAGAGGGCGGACGGTACGGACAGGATTCAGCCAGGCGGCCGCGGCGGACAACATCGAAGTGCGGATGGCCGACTTTCGCGAAAGGAATCGACGCGGGGGTTCAGTGGTCCGGCGTCACCTCGCAGGATTGTCCCGGGAGGAGGCTCAGGGCGAGGGAGTTGTCCCTGTAGCGGACCCGGACCTGTCGCGGCGCCGCGGCGCGGAGAGTGGCGCGCTGCAGTCGGCCGCCGGACCAGGTGATGTCCACGTGGATGCCGCCTCGCGCGCGCAGCCCGCGGACGTGCCCGTGCGGCCAGGCGGCCGGCAGGGCCGGGAGGAGTTCGGTGTCAGCGCCGTCGGACTGCAGCAGCATCTCGGCGATGCCCGCGGTGCCGCCCGCGTTGCCGTCGAAGGAGTAGATGTTCTGGGCGGCGCCAGCCACGCCACCGCGTGAGAAGGAGAGCAAGTTGGCCTCGCTCGCGTCCGCGACAAGGCTGCGGACGTGGTGGAGTGCGGTGTCGCCGTCGAGGAGCCGCGCGTAGTAGGCGATGAAGTTCGCCTCAGCCCACTCGGTCTGTTCCCAGCCGGGTGCCGCCTCGCGCCGGTCGATGGTCACGCGTGCCGCCTCGGCCAGTTCGGGTGTGGTGCGCGGTGAGATCTGGCGCTCGGGGTAAAGCGCCATGAGGTGGGAGGTGTGACGGTGGCTCGGCACGGCCTCCTCGAAGTCGTGGAGCCATTCCTGCAGCTGCCCGTGGCGCCCGATCCGGAACGGGGCGAGCCGCCGGCGGGTCTCGGCGATCCGCTCACGAAACGCGGCGTCGACGTCGAGGTGGTGGGAAGCCTCCTCGCACATCCGGAAGACCGCTTCGACGAAGACGCGGTCGGCGGTCGGTCCCATGGAGACGGAGCATTCGGCGCCGGAGGGTGCGAGGTACCAGTTCTCCGGTGAGTCGGAGGGGCCGGTGACCAGCCAGCCGTGCTCGGGCTCGGGAACGAGATAGTCGAGGAAGAATTCGGCGGCTTCCTTGAGGACGGGGTAGGCCCGTTCTCGTAGGAAGTCCGTGTCCTGCCCGTACTCCCATCGCTCCCAGTGCTGCAAGGCGATCCAGGCGCCGCCGGTCACGTTGAGGCCCCAGCCCATGCCGCGGCCGGGGGCGGTGTACCCCCAGGCGTTGGTGACCGTGTGGGCGACCCAGCCGCGAGCGCCGTAGAGCCGCGACGCCGTGTCCCGCCCGGACCGGCGCAGGTTCTCGACGAGGCGCAGCAACGGCTCCTGGCATTCGGGGAGTCCGGTCGGCTCGGCCGCCCAGTAGTTCTGCTGGGTGTTCATGTCAAGGTGGAAGTCGTTCGTCCACGATGCGCTGCTGGCCAGGCCGTCGTTCCACAGCCCCTGCAGCGCGAGCGGCAGCGGCGAGTCATGGCGGGACCCGGCGACGGTGAGATAGCGCCCGTACTGGAAGTAGAGCGCGAGCAGTTCGGGGTCCTCGCCGCCGCGGGCCAGCAGATCGCGGCGCTCATCGGTGGGCAGCGCACCCAGGGCGGGATCGGTGCGACCGAGGTCGAGAGCCGCGCGTCCCATCAGCGCGGACACGTCGGCGACATGGGCGGCACGCAGGTGGGGCCATTCCTGCCGGGCCGCCGCGTTCAGAGCCGTGGCCGCGTCGGAATCCGGGGTGCCGCCTCGCCAGCTGGTGCCGACCGCGACGAGGAGGGTCGCGGCGTCCGCGCCGTCGAGGCGCAGGGTGTTGTCGTACGTGTCCTGAGTGCCGCCGTCGGCCACGAGGCGGATCCGGATAGTGAGGTCGACGCCGTCCCGGCCGTTGCTGTGCAGCGTTTCGACGGCCCGCCCCGACAGCACCAGATCACCGTCGGCGGTGCGCCTCGTGAGCGGGAAGACGGCTTCGCCCACACCGACTTGGAGACTGAGGGCTCCAGGTGTGGAGGCGGCAACCCGGTAGGCCACGACGCGAGCGGGGTGCGACGCAAGCACCTCGGTGGCGTACGTGACGTCGGAGCGGGTGAAGCTGGATTGCACGATGCCGTCGTCGAGACTGAGACTGCGGCGGTAGTCCTGGACGGGGCCGGTGGCGAGGTGCTCGATCCGTACCTCCGGGAGCGGCAGGTTGGTGCCAAAGGACGTCGGGTGGCCCAACAGGTGTTCCGCCGACAGTTCTTGTGCCTTAGCGTGCTCACCGGCGAACAGCAGAGCGCGGATGGTGGCGAGTTGCTCACGGCCGCTCTCGCTGACGTCCGTCTCGGACGGTGCGCCGGACCACGCGGTGGATTCCGACAGTTGGATGCGGTCGACATCCGTGCCGCCGTAGACCATGCCTCCTAGCCTGCCGTTGCCGATGGGCAGGGCCTCGAACCACCTGGCGGCTGGCGCCCTGTACCAGAGTGAGCCGGCTGGCAGGGGCGTGATGGGGTCGGAGTGGTCGGTTCCGGCGAAGGCGTTCAGGGGCATGTGGCTGGCTTTCGGTGTCATGGTGGGCCTCAGATGGCGTCGAACTGCAGCAGCAGCGCCTGTTGGGGCTGGAGCGTCGGCATGGGCAGGCCCAGCGTGGACAAGGTGTGGCCGCTGAGCCTCAACGAACCCTCGTCGGCTGCGGTGAGCCAGCCGGGCGGGTGTTCGTGCAGCGCCGGCAGGCCGATCTCGGCGCGTGTGCGGACCTTGTAGCGGCGATCCGGGGCGAGGCCGGGCACCGGGACCCGTCCCGAGGTGACCGCGGCCGACGTGCCGAGCCGCGCCCAGGCGAAGAGCGCGGATGTCCCGTCGTCGGCGACGACGCCGTGCAGCAAGGTCTGTTCGTCCGCGAGGTCGGCCCGGACGACACGCCCGCTGTGCAGGAGCGGTCGCAGCTCCTTGTAGAGCTCGGCCCAGGCACGGATCGCGCTCAACTCGTCGTCATCGCACGTATTCAGGTTCTGCTCGATTCCTGCGTGTCCGAACAGCGCGGTGGCGAGCCGGAACGACAGCGAGGTGACGCGGCGTGTCGTGTGCGCCTCGGTGGCGCCCACGTGGGTGCCCATCAGCTCGGGCGGGAGGAGCTGACCGGTCCATCGCTGGATGTGCTGGCGTTCGACGGGGTCGTTGCAGTCGGAGGCCCAGACGCGGTCGGTGTGCTGGAGGATGCCGAGGTCGATGCGGCCGCCGCCGCTCGCGCAGGATTCGATCTCCAGGCCGCGGTGCCGGGTGCGCAGGGCGTCGAGCAACCGGTAGAGCGCCTCGGTCTGGGCTCGGACACCCGCCCGGCCGCCGCCGTCGGCGCGGGTGCTCGCTTCGTGGAGTTCACGGTTGTGGTCCCACTTGATGTAGTCGATCCCGTACTGCGACACCAGGGTGTCGATCCGCTCATACAGGAACTTCCAGGCGTCCTCGTGGGCGATGTTGAGGACGTGCTGGTGCCGGATCGAGGGTCCCGCGCCGGACGGCGGGGCCAAGATCCAGTCGGGGTGTTCCTGTGCGAGGCGTGAGCTGAGATTGATCATCTCGGGTTCGAGCCAGAGGCCGAACTCCATGCCGTGCGAGCGCACCCGCTCGACCAGTGGGGACAGGCCGTCCGGCCAGACATCAGGGTCGACGAACCAGTCGCCGAGGCCGGTGCGGTCGTTACGGCGGCCGAGGAACCAGCCGTCGTCGAGGACGACGCGTTCCACACCGACCGAGGCTGCGCGGTCGACGAGTCCCGACAGGGTTTCGAGGTCGTGCTCGAAGTAGACCGCTTCCCAGGTGTTGAGCACCAGTGGCCGAGGGCTTGCCGGGTGGTGCGGCCGGGACCTGAGGAAGTCGTGGAACCGGTCGGCGATACCGTCCATGCCCCGGTCGGACCAGGCGAAGTAGAGCGTGGGGCTGTCGTATGAGTCGCCGTCGCCGAGGGTGACTTCGCCCGGCAGCAGGAGTTCTCCTCCACCGACGACCGAACGGTGCACACCGGCGCCCTCCGGGAGCTGCTCGACGAAGTAGCGCTGGTTGCCGCTCCAGGCAACGTGCATGCCCCAGACCTCGCCGGTGCGGAAGCCGGATCCGCCCGTGCCCGCCAGGAGCAGGTAGGGGGAGTCGAGCGACGGCTGTCCGCGCCGGCTCTCGCGCAGGTGGGTGCCGAACGGGAGGGGGTAGCGCTGCGGGCTGCGCTCACGCGACCACTTGCCCGTGAAGTCGACGATTTCCGTTGCCCGTTCGGGCAGCGGCAGCAGGAAAGTGAGGGCGGTGAGGTCGAAGGCATCGACCTCGTCCGCAGTGCCGGCCAGGCGGTGGAGCCGGCCGTCGACCGCGAGGATGCCGTGTGTGTCGAGCTGGTAGCGCAGTGACAGTTCGAGGCCGAGGTCGCTGTGGAGCCGGAGGGTGAGACTCGATGCCTGCGCGTCATGCGTGTGCCCCGTGAGGCGGAAGCGCGGGTAGGGCATTCCGGTCGAGCGGAGGTGACCCTCGATGCCGGGGGTGCCCGACCAGGCGTCCGCCTCGGTGGGTAGCACCGTCAACAGGCGGGGCGTGTCGGTGGAGTTGTGGGTGACGCTGGGCAGGGCCGTGGCACGGATGGCGTCGAGCTCGGCGGTGGAGAGTTCGCCGAGGTCGGCACCCCAGTGCAGGACACGCGGCAGCGGGTCACCGAGCTCGACGACGAAGCTGGTGGAGCCGCCCCGCAGCTGGATCACGGGCGCCGAGTGGTCGAGGTCGAGGTCTGACACGGTTCCTCACGTGGATCGTGGAGTGGTGCCGGCCGGTCGGGAGCGATGCCCGCCGACCGACCGTGTGCGGGGCGGTGCGGGAGTCAGTCGGCGATGATCGACTTCGTCTGGTTCTGCAGCGCCGGCCAGAACTTCGCACTCTTCTGATGCATGAAGAACGCCTCGAACTGCGGCCTGATCTCGGCCTCCATCTTGGAGCCGTTGCTGTAGGCCGGAGCCGGGAAGAGCTCCCCCTTCGTCTGGTACGTGCCGAAGACGGACAGGTCGAGACCGTTCTTCGCGGAGGAAGCGACGAGGGCGTCCATGGAGGTCTTGATGGAGGGGAAGAAGGAGCC
The DNA here is from genome assembly GCF_002803065.1 of Streptomyces sp. CB01635. GTDB lineage: Bacteria > Actinomycetota > Actinomycetes > Streptomycetales > Streptomycetaceae > Streptomyces. Next base: position 33,442 of record NZ_NNBL01000047.1, on the reverse strand, counting down.
GTTGACGACGGCCGCCTTCGACTGGCACTGCGCGGAGCCCATGTAGGAGACCCACTTCCAGGTCTGCTCGGGCTTGTCGGTGCCCGCCCAGATGTTGTTTCCGTTCATGTTGCTGAGAACGGAGCGCTTGCCATCGGGCGAGGACACCACGGGGGTCGTGCCGACCTTCACGCCGGACAGCTTGGCCAGTGCGGGCGCGTCCCAGGAACCGCCGGCGACCATCGCCACCGAACCCGAGCCGATCTGGTCCGCGGTGCCGGTGGTGAACTGGCCGAGCCTGGGCGAGTAGCCTTCGTCCGACAGCCCCCGGATGAAGTCCATCGTGTCGATGAACCGCTGATCCTTGTAGTTGAACCGGCTGGGCCAGTTGGGCTTGTCGGTGAGCTTGAAGCCCGTGCTGGAGGCAAAGGGCCCCCAGGTCGTCTGGCCGAGGTTGTCGTCCGAGGCCATCGTGCCGATGCCGTAGACCTTGACCTTCTTCTTGTCGAAGCCGGGCTCGTCCCCACGCACGCCGTTCTTGTCGACGGTGAGGTGCTTGACCAGCTTCAGGAAGGTGCCGCCGTCCTTGGTGTTCCAGGTGAGGTTCTGGAGATCCTTCTCCTTCAGCCCTGCCTTCTTGGCCATGTCCCGGTTGAAGTAGAGGGCGCTGGCCGCCCAGTCCAGCGGTAGCGCGTACTGCTTGCCGTCGGTGTACTTCCACAGGTCGACGCCGTCGGCGAAGACGCCGAGGTCGTAGTGGGTCTTCTTGATGAGATCGTCCAGGGGAAGGATCTGCCCCTGGCTCGCATAGGACTGGAAGTAGGTCACGCTGTTCTGGAAGGCGTCGGGGGCATCCTTGGCGACGAAGCCTGCGGTTAGCTTCGTGAAGTAGTCGTTCACGTTGTAATTCGTGATCTTTACTTTGATGCCGGGGTTGGCCTTCTCGAATCCAGGTACGCACTTGCTGTAGGCGGCGGCCTGGTCGGGGGACCAGGTCCACCAGTTGACCGTGGCACCCGCGCCCTCGGCGCTGCCGCCCCCGCCGCAGGCGGTGAGGGTAAGCAGGGCGGCGACGCCGGCAGCGGTGGCGGCGAACTTCCTGGTTCTCATGGATTGCCTCAAGTGGGTGTCGGGCGGGGTCACTTGATCCCGCTGAAGCCGATGGAGTTGACGATCCGCTTACCGAAAGCGACGAAGAGCAGCAGCATGGGAATCGCCGCGACCAACGTCGCGGCCATCAGGCCGGAGAAGTCGGGCTGTGACGTCGGGGACGCCTGCTGGAACACGCCGAGCGCCAGTGTGAGCGGCCTGACCTGCTCGTTGTTGGCGACGAGCAGAGGCCAGAAGTAGTCGTTCCAGGCCCCAATGAAGGTGAGGATGGCCAGCGTGGTGAGCGGCCCCGATGTCATCGGGAAAGTGATGCGGAACATGATTCTCAGAGGGCCGGCGCCGTCGATGACCGCGGCCTCTTCCACTTCCCCGCTCAACCCGAGCATGAACTGGCGGAGGAAGAAGATGTTGAAGGCGGAGAACAGAGCACCGGGCAGGATGAGTCCGGCGAAGGTGTTGATCAGACCGAGGTCGTTGATCAGCACGAAGTTGGGCAGCAGCATCAGAATGCCGGGCACCATCAAGCCGGCGAGCAGGATGGAGAAGACGACGTTGCGTCCTCGCCATTGCAGCCGTGCGAAGGCGTAGGCGGCGAAGGCGGAGAAGGTGACCACACAGACGGTGAGCAGGCCCGCGTAGATCACCGAGTTGCGCAGGAAGAGCGGGATGTCGAGGGAGGCACCCGAGCCGCCCTGCGCGATTGCCGCGGTCTGATCGGTCGTGCCGAAGACGCGCTCGAAGGCGTTGAGCGAGAAGCCGGTCGGCAGCAGGGAGGACGGGGCGCTGCTCAGCGCGTGGTTGTCCGACAGCGCGGTCCGCAGGATCCAGTAGAACGGAAAGATGGTCACCAGCAGGAATCCGGTGATGTAGATCCAGGCGACGGCCCTGCCCACCGGTGGACGCTGTCGGCGTCGGGGCGCCACGGGATCCTTTGGCACCTGGACTTCTGGAGCGATGACGGCTGTGGCGGTCATGGCCGGCCTCACTTCGTGTCGGATTCGTCGGCGCGCAGCAGGCGCATCTGGAGGAAGGTGATGGTGATGAGCATCGCGAAGAGGGCGAGCGACATCGTGGCCGCGTAGCCGAAGTCGAACTGGCCGAACGCCTTGTCGTAGATGTACATCTGCAGCACGTTCGTCGCGTCGGCCGGGCCGCCCTTGGTGGTGACCGCGACGATGTCGAACACCTGGAACGAACTGATGACGCTGAGGACGACGACCATCGCCATGATCGGCCGCAGCAGCGGCAGGGTCAGCCGCCAGAACATCTGGATCTCGCTCGCGCCGTCCAGCCGGCCCGCCTCGTAGACGTCGGGCGAGATGGTCTGCAGGCCTGCGACGATCAGTACGGTGCTGTAGCCCATGGACTTCCACACGCTGATCAGGGCCACCGAGGGGATGGCCCACGTCTGTGAGCCGAGGAACTCGATCGGCGAGCCCGTGATCTTCTCGATCAGCACGTTGACGATCCCGAGCTGTGGATCGAGCATCCACTGCCACACCAGGCCTGCGACCACTCCGGAGATGAGGAACGGCAGGATGACCAGGCCTCGGACCACCGTCGACTTGGTCAGTCGGTGCAGTACGACGGCGGTGATCAGCGAGACGGTGAGGCCTATCCCGACGGAGAGGACGACGAAGTACAGCGTCACGCGCAGGGAGTGCCAGAACTTCTCGTCACCGATCAGCGTCCTGATGTTGTCGAGGCCGGTCCAGACCGGCGGAGTCAGGATCTTGAAGTCCGTGAAGCTGAGGTAGACGCCCCGCAGCGTCGGATAGACGGCAAACACCGCGAAGCCCAGCACGGCCGGTGCGATCAGCAGCAGCGCGAGCCGCCAGTCGTTGCGATGCGCCGGGTTGCGCAACTGGCCCTTGCGGAGGGCATGTTCACGCCTCCCCGGCCGGGTCCTCAGCATCGTTGCCATGAAGTCTCCCTTGAGCAGCCGCACTTCGGCAGCGCACCGGCAGCTCGCCAGCGTGAGGCGACCATAAGTTCAATACATTTCGTTGTCCAGTAATCCATCAGCACCATCCTGGGCAGATACGGTTGCCTTACATGGCGAAGGAAATGAAGATGGTCGGCAGCAGACCGTTGCCGTAGCGGAAAGCGGGGAGAGACATGAGCGATGCGCGAGCAGCTCGCGACGACGGCTCGACGGACGGCGCCCCTGTCGCGTCGGGCCTCGAGTGGGGCAGGCTGCCCACAGCGCCTGCTGTGACGACGGTCCTGACCGAGATCCTGAAGCGCGGCCCGATTCCGCGGATCGAGGTCGCCCAGCGGACCGGACTGTCGCAGACCGCAGTCACCAAGGCGGTCGCCCGCCTCACCGAACAGGGCCTCATCTCCGCCCACGACCACCGCCGTTCAGCAGCGCCCGGCCGCCCCGTACAGCCGCTCAGCGTGCAGGCGCAAGCGGCGCTGGCGATCGGGATCACGGTGCGCGTCGACGAGATCTTCGGCGTCGCCACCACCCTCCGTGCCGAAGTGCTGCAGTCAATCCACCGTCCGCTCGCCAGCACGGTGCCGGCGGCCGTCGCCGACAGCGTCGCCACCATGATCGACGCACTGCTCGCCGAACTCGGCCCGGACGCCGAGCGAGTCCTCGGCGCCGGAGTGGCGGTGTCCGGCGAGGTCGACAGCGCCTTGGGGATCGTGCGCACATCACCGCGGCTCAACTGGCGGGACGTGCCGCTGCGCGAACTTATCCACGAACGCCATGGTCTGCCGGTGTACGTCGACAACGACGTCCGGGCGCTGTCGATCGCAGAGGAGTGGTTCGGCATCGGCGTCGACACGAACTCGTTCGCCATCCTGACCATCGGCGCCGGCATCGGCTGCGGTCTGTACGTCAACGGAGACGTCGTCGCGGGTGATCACGGGGTGGCCGGCGAGATCGGACACCTGCCGCTCGGCCCAAGTGACCTGCTGTGCACGTGCGGACGGCACGGCTGCGTCGAGACCGTCGCCTCGTCGAGCGCCATCATCCAGGCCATCCGCGCGGCCAAGCAGGACCCGCTGCTCACCATGAGGGAGGCCGTCGCATTGGCGCGCGACGGCGACGCCGAGGCCCGCGGCGCGTTCGAGCGCGCCGGATCCGTGCTCGGGCTCGCGCTGGCCACCGTGGCGAACCTGGTCGGCCCCGGCAGCATTCTCGTGGCCGGTGAATCCGTCACCAACTACGACCTCTTCGGCGTCCGGCTGCGCGAAGCCTTCGAGGCGCACGCGTTCGGTTCGGCGGGCGACTGCACTATCGTCGCGAAGTCCCACACCTTTGAGGACTGGGCGCGCGGCTCGGCGGCCTCGGCGATCCAGGCGCTGGTGGAAGGGAAACTGGCCGCGCAGTCCTGATTCGGAGATCGCCATGGGGATAGAGCTGGTCTGGCTGAAGACCTGGCTCGACGTCGTCGACACCGGCAGCTTCGCCAGGGCTGCCGAAGCCATACCTCTCTCACAGCCGCGCGTCTCCGCACACGTGGCCAACCTCGAACGGGCGCTGGGCTGCACACTGATCGAACGCCGGATCCGGCCGCTCGCGCTGACCGAGGACGGACGTGCCCTGCTGCCCAAGGCCAGGGCGGTGCTCGCCGCGGTCGACGATCTCACCGGCCATCGCCACGGCCGGGATCCGCTGACCGGCCTGCTCAAGGTCGCCAGCTTCGCCAGCGCGAGCGACGCCTTCCTGCCGGCCATCGTGCGGCAGCTGCACAGGGATCATCCGGAACTTGAGGTCGGCATCTTCGACGGTGACGTCCAGTCCACCGAGACCGCGCTGACCGACCGGCGCGTCACCGTCGCGCTGCGGCCGCTGCGCCCCGAACCCGTCGACCGGGCGCTGACCTGTCTCCCGCTGTGGCGAGAGCCGTTCGTGGCCCTCCTTCCCACCGGCCATCCCTTGCTGGCCGAGGAATCCGTCGCGCTGGAACAGGTGGCCGCCCATCGGGTCATCACCATCGGAAACCCCCTGCTCGACAACTATCTCGGCTACGAGGCCGAGGCCGCGCTCCACGCCAGCTACGTGGAGGTGCCGATGGGGCAGGTGTCACAACAGCCCACCACGCTTGCCGCCATGGTCCGGGCCGGGCTCGGTGTCGGTGTCGTCAACCTGCTTGCCGCGTCGATGGTCCGGCAGGACGGGCTCGAGCATCGTCCGATCCGCGACCTGCATCGCCACCGCGACGTCGGAATCTGGTGGCACAGCGAACGGCCGCTTCCGCGTGCCACCAGGACGTTCATCGACCTGGTGGCGGCGGCGCCACCGCCCAAGGGCACTATTCCGGTCCCGCCGAGCGGGTGACGGGCATCCCTCGGATCACGGATGGCCGCCATCCGCGATCCACTATTGCCCGGTGAGGTGGGTGCTGGCTGCAATGAACGGGCCGCCGGACCGCCGGAAAGCGCGTGTGTCCACCATCGTCCCCGGTGCCTCCCGAAGCCACGGGTGGACGCTGCGGGGCGGCGGGGCCGGCTCAGATACGTAGTGAAGGAGAAGAACACCTCATGCCCGATGCTGCTCCGCAGGTGCTCGGTGTGCTGTCGCCCACCCTCAGCGACCTGGTCCACGGTGACGAGGCCGCCGAGATCGTCTCGGTGGAGACGTACGCGCTCGCCGTGCCACTGACCCGCCCCATCGCGGACGCCACCGCGGCCATGGACCACTGGACGGTGCCGGTCGTCGAGATCCGCACCCGCGACGGCCTGGTCGGCACCGGCATCTCCGGCGTTCACACCGCTCCGGAACTTTTGTGCTCCGTCATCGACGACTACTACGCCACCAGCCTGCTCGGTGCCTCCAGTGAAGACATCCTTGGCACCTGGAACCGCCTGTACTGGCTGCCGACCCACTGGATAGGACGCGCCGGCCCCGTACACATGGCCCTTGGCATGGTCGACATCGCGCTCTGGGACCTCGCCGCACAGCGCGCCGGCGTCCCCCTGTGGCGTCTCCTCGGCGGATCTGCCGACCCCATCGAGGCGTACAACACCGACGCCGGCTGGCTCAACTCCCCCGTCGATGACCTCGTACGCGGACTGACCGGCCTCATCGACCAGGGTTGGCGCCGGGTGAAGGTCAAGGTCGGCAAGCCGGACTGGCGCGAGGACGCCGCCCGGGTCCGAGCCGTACGCTCGGCACTCGGCGACGATGCGACCCTGATGTGCGACGCCAATCAGCGGTGGGACCTGTCGACCGCGTGCCGGATCATGCCCGTCCTCGAGGAAACTCGCATGGACTGGGTCGAGGAACCGCTCCACGCCGACGACCTCAGCGGCCATGTCACCGTCCAGCGGTCGACAGGCCTCGACATCGCCGCCGGTGAAAGCATCTACAGCTACCAGCAGTTCAACAGTTTCATCAGCCACGACGCGATCCGCGTCGTCCAGCCCGACGCCACCCGGCTCGGCGGTGTGACCGAGTGGCTGCAGGTGGCCGGACTTGCCGCAGCGCGCGGCCTGCGCGTCGCACCGCATGCCGGCGACATGATGCAGCTCCACCAGCACCTTGTCGGCGTCGGCCTGTCGGCCGCCCCGCCGCTGATCGAGTTCATTCCCTGGACGCAGGACGCCTTCGTAGAACGCAGCGTCGTCCGTGAGGGATACCTCCAGCGCCCGCAAGCCCCTGGCGCCTCCACGGCCATTGCACCCAAGGCCCGCCACAGCTGGCAGGTCCGTGGGGTCGGGGCCCTGCGCGCGGGATAGCGGCGGTCTGTGTCGGCCGGAGGCCCGGGAGATTCTCAGGAAGGGCGGCGGATCCTCTTCCGGACGTACTTCTGCGCGGCCTTTGGCCCTGACCGCGCTGGCCACAGCCGCCCCCGGCCGGCGTGCGGGAGGGGGCAACGTCTCGATCAGCGGGACCGCGTGGCGATGCGGAGACGGAGAGCGGCCGTGGATCGGCCCCTGACGGCGGAGAGCCACACCCCTGCGCCGTAGGCGAGGTCGTCAAGGCGGCGGGCGGCAGCGTAACGCAGGGGGCCGAGTCCGCTGGTGCTGTGGCTCCCGTACTCCAGGGCCATGTCGGCAACGGCCGCCACCGCGGCGGCGCGGCGGACCCGGCGGGAGATCAGGCATCCGACCGCGGTGGCGGGCCACCAGTGCCGGGTGAGCAGGGCTCCGCCCTGGGCAAGGGCGTTGACGGCTCCACCGGCGGTCAGGCGGGCGGCCTCACTCACGGGGTGCGCGGTGCCGTGGAGGGTGCGCGCGATGCGCAGAGTCGCGGTGGTCCACAGGGCGGTGGCCACCGGCAGGGACCAGCGGCGCTGTGCGGCGACCGCGACCAGCAGGGCTGCGCTCCACGGAGCGAGCACGGCCGTGGCGGTGTCCTGGGGGTGGCGGACGGCAAGTGGATGAGCGCCGGTACCGTAGTCGATCTTGCGCCGGAACCATGCGACGAGCTGCGCCCGGTGCTCATGGTCGGCGTGCACGGCGGGTTCGTAGCGGATGCGCCGCCCGGTCTCGACCAGCCGCCAGCACAGATCGACGTCCTCCCCGACGCGCAGGGACTCGTCGAAGCCGCCTGCTGCCAGCAGCACGTCGACGCGTGCCACGATGCAGGCACTGGGCACCCACGAGACGGGACTGCCGGGACGCACCGACGCGGGATGCCTGCCCAGGTCGAGGGAGGAGCGGACGTGCTCGTATCGACTGATCCAGCTTCCGGAGGAGTCTGTGTTCATTGCTCCGATACGGGGGACCGCCATGGCGACGGACGGGTCGGCGAAGTGCCGCAGCAGTGCGGGCACTGTCTCACGCGGCAGCACCATGTCGGAGTCCACGAAGGCGACATGCGAGGTGGTCACCTGGCGCAGGCCGGCGTTGCGCGCAGCGGCTGGGCCGACGTTGACCGGCAACTGCAGCAGCCGGGCACCGTGTTCGGCAGCCACGGTGGCTACCCGTTCCGGGGCCAGGGAGGCGTCGTCGACAACGATGACCGGGCTGCCGGACGGTAGGCAGGCGAGCAGTCGCGCCAGTTGCCTGCACCGGTCCCGCACCGGGATGACGTAGGTGCACGAGGACTCGCCTTCCGCCGTGACGGCGGCGTCGGACAGTGCGGTAAGGAGCGGATGGGCCATGCCGTTCGCCAGCAGGCGGTCCGCCAGAAGGGCACTCGCCGCGTTCCGCACCCGCAGGCTGCGGCCGGACAGCAGCGCTGTGGCCCGGGGAGTGAGTCGCAGCAGCCGGGTGGGCTGTCCGCCCAGCAGCGCCCGGCCGTCGTCGAGCACCCGGGTGCCGCGGTCGAGAGTGACTATGAAGCCGTTGGGGAGGGTCATGTGAATGGCCGTTCTCGAGCGGAGGAGTTCTGGCGGCACAGGTTTGCGTGACGGTGCGCGTTGCGGGCTGCCGGGATGTCTCCGCCAAGTAGTGACAAGAATGAGCGGAGGCGTCCGGCGGGGCGGCGCGTCAGGGGCGTGAGCGGTCGGAGGCCGTCGGCGCTCTGTGCTCCGCAACCGTCCGCCGGTCCGCCGGCGGCGGGGAGGGCGCGGAGGGCTCGCCGAGCCGCCCGCGCGGATCCGGCCGCCATGCCTGAATCCGCCGGACGGCGGTGTCCACCAGGTTGCGCAGCAGAACGCGGCCCTCCTGCGCACTTGCCCCGCTGGGATCGCCGAGGACACCGTTCGGCGCGACGGCCCGGACGCCACGCGCCGCCAACTCCGGCATGAGTTCAGCGATCGGGCGTGTTTCGCCGGCTGCGGCGGCATCGAGCCGCACGTCATCGGGAGCCAGGTGGAGCATGAGCGACGTCTCGGTGCGCCCGGCGTGTGCGTCCCCGCCGTGGACAACGCAGCCGAGCCAGGCGATGTCGTGCCCCTCGGCACGCAGCTGCGCCACAGCCCCGTCGAGGGTGGCCACATTGCCGCCGTGGCCGTTGATGAACACGCACCGTCCGGCCCACAGCGACAGCGACCGCACCGTCTCGATCAGCACCACGCGCAAGGCCTCGTGGCCGATGGACACGGTACCGGGAAAGTGGGCGTGCTCACCGCTCGCGCCGAAGGCGAGCGCGGGTGCGAGGATCACCCGCGCATCGGGAGAGCCTTCCGCGTGGTCCCGGTCTGCCAGCCGCTGGACGGCCTCACGCGCCACCGCGGTGGCCACGACGGTGTCGGTGTTCAGCGGAAGGTGCGGACCGTGCTGCTCGGTCGCCCCGACGGGGACGAGTACCATCGGCCGGCCGGTGATCTCCGGCCACACGGCTCGCCCCAACTCGAGTGCGCTGGAGTCATGCTGGCGTGGCATGTCAGCCGGCCGCGCCGAGGGTGCGGGTGAAGCCGTCGGGGATAACCAGGTCGTCGGGGCACAGCTCGCGGATCGAGGACCGGCCCAGCCCCAGCACGGCGGAGTCGAGCCCGCCGCGCATCAGGTCCAGTACGTTCTCCACGCCGGCCTGGCCGTTGGCGCCGAGGCCCCACAGGTAGGCGCGACCGATCATGACGGCCCGGGCGCCGAGCGCCAGTGCCTTGGCGACGTCGCCGCCGCGGCGGATGCCGCCGTCCAGGAGCACTTCGATGTCGTCGCCGACGGCCTCCGCAATGGAGGGCAGGATCCGGATGGTGGCGGGAGTGGTGTCCAGGTTGTTGCCGCCGTGGTTGGAGACGGAGATGGCGGAAACGCCGGCGTCCACGGCGCGTCGGGCGTCGTCGACCCGGCTGACGCCCTTGAGGAGGAACGGGCCGCCCCACTCCTCACGCATCCACTTGACGTCGTCCCAGGTAGGCGGAGGGGTCTGCATCCACTCGTAGTAGGCGCCGAAGAACGTGGGGGCCTTGCCGCCCGGCGGTTGAAGGTTGGGGGTCGTCAGGTCGGGTATCCGGCCGGATCGCACGAAGGACCACAGCCAGCGCGGCCGGGTGATCACGTTGGGTGCGAGCTTCACCGCCGTCTTGAAGTTGATCGCTTCCGGGACTTCCGGGCTGCCCCAGTCGCGGCCGTTGGAGAAGGACCAGTCGAGAGTCGCGATCAGCGCCTTCGCCCCGGCGGTACGGGCCCGGTCCATGCGCTGGGACATGTCCTCGCGGGAACCGGTCCAGTACATCTGGTAGAAGGTGTTCGAGTTGGCCGCGGTGACCTCCTCCACCGGTTTGGAGGCGAAGGAGCTCAGGCCCATGATCACGTTGCGGTTCGCCGCGGCGCGGGCCACGGCCACCTCGCCGTCGGGGTCCACGGCCTGGACGCCGGTCGGTGAGATCACCACCGGCATCGAGGTCTCCACGCCCAGAACGGTGGTGGTCAGGTCACGCTTTGCGTGGTGGCCCGCGACCCGGGGCGCGAAGCCCAGTTCGGCGAAGGCCCCCAGATTGTCATCGATGGTCCGGCCTCGCTCCGAGCCGGCCACGAGGGCGTCGTAGACGTTGCTGGGGAGGTGCTTCTTGGCGCGGCGCTGGGCTTCCGCGACCGTTTCGAACCAGGGATTCCTGCCCATACGGCGACTCCCTCTTCCATTGGCTGTTGCAGGGACGGGTGTGCTGAAGAAAGCCCCGAGCAGTGCGGGGCAGCGTGGGACGCCGCGTCAGGCCGAACTCAGGCCGGCGAGCGGGTTCTCGTCACAGGCGCTCACCGGCGGCCGGTCCAGGTCGGGGCGGCGTGTCAGCGCCACATCCACGGGGCCCTGGCGCCTCGCAGGGGCGGTGCGGTGAGAGTGGTCACCGGACGGTTTGGGGAGGGAGCCGCTCCCCTGGTCGCGCTGCGCCAGCAGCTGTTCTCCGTAGCCGCGCACGCACTCCGGGTCGGGACCGTCCAATGGCAGACCGGTGAAGAATTTGGCGGCCATGCAGCCGCCCTTGCACGTGTCGTAGAAGGAGCAGGAAGCGCACGCCCCGCCGGTCTGCGGCTCACGCAGGTCCAGGAACAGCTCGGACTCGCGCCACACCCGTGCGAAGCCGCCCTCCTGGCGGACGTTGCCGGCCAGGAAGTCGTCGTGGATCGCGAACGGGCAGGCGTAGACATCGCCGATCGGGTCGATCAGGCAGACCACCCGCCCGGCCCCGCACAGGTTGAGGCCTGGCAGTGCCTTGCCGTAGGCGGACAGGTGGAAAAACGAGTCACCGGTGAGGACTTGGTCGCCGTGGGCCACCAGCCAGTCGTACAGCTCGCGCTGCTGGGCCGGGGTGGGATGGAGTTCGTCCCACACGTCCGCGCCACGCCCGGAGGGGCGCAGCCGGGTGAGTCGCAGCTGTGCACCGTACTGGTCGGCGATGGCCTTGAATTCGTCCATCTGCGGGATGTTGTGACGCGTACAGACCACGGAGAGTTTGAAGTTCTTCATCCCGGCATCGGCGAGGTTGTGCATGGCGCGTAGCGCGGTGTCGTACGAACCCGCCCCGCGCACCGCGTCGTTGACCTCGGGGGTGGCGCCGTCCAGGGAGATCTGGACGTCCACGTAGTCGTTGGCGGCCAGGCGGCGGGCGACCTCGGGGGTGATCCGCACTCCGTTGGTGGAGAACTTGACGCCGACGTGGTGGGCGGTGGCGTAGTCGAGGAGTTCGAAGAAGTCGGGGCGCACGGTGGGTTCGCCGCCGCCGATGTTGACGTAGAAGACCTGCATGGCCTCCATCTCGTCGATCACGGCCTTGGCTTCCGCGGTGGTCAGCTCGCGCGGGTCGCGCCGCCCCGAGCTGGACAGGCAGTGTGCGCAGGACAGGTTGCAGGCGTAGGTGAGCTCCCACGTCAGGCAGATGGGGGCGTCCAGGCCGTACTCGAAGAGGTCGACCAGGCGGCCCCCGGGGGTCGGCCGGGGCTCCTGTGCCGTGATCGGCTGAGTCGCTCGGGCAATCATGAGGTACTCCTTTGGACAACCATCGATGAGCTGGCCAGTGCGGCCAACGCTCGCCCGAAGCGGGGCAGTTCGCTCTCCGTGGCCCCACCACGTGAGCAGGCGGCCCGCGCGGTGGGCTCCGTAGCCAGCGCCTGGACGGCGGCGAGCAAACGGGGGTCCTTGAGGAAGGTGAGCTTGCGAGTGCCGAAGTGGTAGAGCAGTGCACCGAAGGGTTCGGGCCGCACCGAGACCTGCGGGTGCAGATCCCAGGCGCGGTCCAGGTCGATCGGGGAATCGATCGGGTTCATGGGTCGTCCCGGCGCTCTAGTAGACGCCGCACATGCCGTCGATCGAGACCTCCTCGATCAGCGCGTCGGTCTCAACCAGGGTGTCGGCCGCGACCTCAGTGACCTGCTCGTCGGCGGGGACGGTGTCGAACTCGTTCATGCGGTCCTCCCGGGACTTGGCTCCGGCAGACTCGTGCCGGAGCGTGTTGGGGACGGAGCGGGATGGAGGGGCAACCGCCTAGCGGAATCGGCGGGCGTCGACTGGCGCGTGTCACGATCCGTTCACTTCGAACGGATCGGAGCAGGCGGGCCCCTGCTTGTAGCCAGGAGACTAACGGCATGCGGTGTCAAAAGGAAGCCGCCGGTGTGCTGCAACCTGAGCGGATCGGTTCCTGCACTAGTGACACGTCTCCGACCTGCTTCGACTCTCTGCAGGCCCAGTTGATGTCCGAGAGTGCCGCGCGCCCCGGTGCGCCGCAGGCGGCCACCCGAGGGCTTGCGCTCGCGCCAAGACTCGGCTTTGATCCCTGAGCCATGACAGAGATCCACCTACTCATCTGCACCGGGACTCCCACGTGAGTTCGGCACCCTTGTCCGGGGCACCTCGCGATGTAATCGTGGTCGGTGCTGGCGCCGCAGGTGCTGTGCTGGCGGCCCGCCTGAGTGAGGACCCGGACCGCGCCGTCCTGCTGCTGGAGGCAGGACCGTCACCCGCGACTGAAGAAGAATTCGGTCCCCAGTTGCTCGACGCACGGCTGGTCCCCGGAGCGCAGAGCGATCATCCGGGCACCTGTTCCTATCCCGTCCACCTCACTCCCAACCACCCATGGGCTGTGACCCGCGGCCGCGTACTCGGTGGCTCCACCACCGTCAACGGCGGGTACTTCGTGCGCGCCCGCCGCCAGGACTTCGACCGCTGGTCTGCCGTGGGCAACCCTGCCTGGACCTACGACCGGGTCCTTCCCTTCCTACGTGCGCTGGAGAACGATCTCGACCTCGGCGCCGGACCCATGCACGGCGGTCAAGGCCCCATGCGGGTCCAGCGCGTGGGAACGGACCACCCCGCCGCCGCAGCATTCCGCGACGCAGCGCTCACGCACGGATACTCGGTGGAGCCGGACAAGAACGACCTCGACGCAGCGCCCGGCTTCGGACCGGTACCAACCAATTCCGTGAACGGCGTACGCCACAACACTGCCCTCAACTACCTGCCGCCGGAGGTCCGCAGCAGGCCCAATCTCACAGTGAGAGGCGGAAGTCCCGTCGCCCGGGTTGCGGTGGAACACGGCCGCGCTGTCGGCGTGGTGCTTGTCGACGGCGCACTGATCCGCGCAGGCGAAGTCGTGCTGAGCGCCGGTGCCATCAGCTCCCCCCAGTTGCTGCTTCTGTCGGGCATCGGCCCGCGTGCCGACCTGGAGCGGCTCGGCATACCCGTGCTCCGCGACACGCCCGCTGTCGGTGCGCACCTGAGCGACCACCCCCAGGTGGTCCTCGATTGGACGCTCCGTCACGACCCACCCGCACCACAGGGGACTTGGCTCGGCGGGTGCCTGCATCTGGCCTCGGGCGTCGGAGAGTTCGGCGACCGCGATGGTCCCGGCGACCTGGAGGTACTCCAGTCCCTCGTTCCGATGAGTGGGCTGACCAGCGGTCGGACCACCGTGCCGGGGGAACCGCTGCCGTTCATGGTCGCCGCCCAGGCTCCGCGACGTACCGGCCGGCTGAGCCTGGTCCGCGCCGACCTCGCAGCGCCGCCGCGCCTCCACTACGGGTTCCTCAGCACACCGGACGACCGACGCCGGCTGCGCGAGGGGGTGCGCGCCACGGCCGCACTGCTGACCTCACCGCCCATGGCTGACCTCACCGCCGGACGTGCCGGCCCTGCCTCAGACGTTCTCGCGGCCGACGTGGCACTCGACCGGTGGATCGCCAACAACATCGGCACCGCACAGCACACCTGTGGCACCGTGCCGATGGGCCCTGCCGACGACCCCCGCGCTGCCGCCGTCGACCAGTACGGACGTCTTCACGGTATCCGCGCGCTACGCGTCGCCGATACCTCGATCCTCCCAGACGCTCCCCTGCGCGGTCCCGCCGCGACGGCCGTCCTGGTGGGCGAGATCATCGCGGACGCCATGCGCCGTGGGGTGCACTGACGTCCACCTGTCGGAAACCGCCACCGGCATGCGCCGCATACCAGGTGCCCGTGACGGTGCTCAGGTGACGCCCCTCCGCTCCCTCTGCTCCCCCACCGGACCCATGGCCTACTGCCGATGCCGTCCTGTGCAGCAGGCCTGGCCACCGGCGACACTTCGCCCTAAACCGAGCCAGTGCGTGTTCGTCTGTGGGCTCATGACATGGATGCAGGCTGGGAAGGGGGAACCGACGGGTGGATGCGGCGCGTTCAGGCTGCTCGACGGGCAAGCGGCCTGACATCGGGTCCCTCAGTGACGGGGCAGGCGGGCCCCGGACATGAAAAGGCCTCCCCGGCGGATCGGAATCCGTACCGAGAAGGCCCACCTGCTAGCCAGCGTTTTAGCGGGGCCGTGCAGGTAAAAGCCACGAGCACTGCCTGGACTGCATGCGGGCAAACACCGGATCAGCCTTGGCAAGGGATCGTCGACTCCCATCCCCTGGCCAATTGGCGGAACGTCGCGTCGATCAGAGGCTCGAGACCTTGCCGTTCGTCGGCGAGCCAGTGCTCGTAGGCGGCGATGGCAGCGGACAAGGACGCGTAGCCGACAAGCCGCGGCAGCAGATCGGACGTCGGCAGACCCGTGCGCGCCGCCACGAACTCGGTCACGATGGCGCGCCACTCGTTGTACCGCAGCGTGGCATCCGCCTGGAGCGTCGGCACGGTGAGGATGAGCTGCATCCGTTGCCGATGCCACGGTACTTCCTCGGGGTCGAACCGGTTGAACGCAACGACTGCCTCACGCAGCGCGTCGGCCACTGGGACGTCCGGGGCGGTGGCTTCGAGCAGTTCGCGAAGGCCCGCCAGCTGATCTTCGAAGTCGCCCCAGACGAGGTCGTTCTTCGAGCCAAAGTAGCGGAAGAAGGTACGACGCCCGATGCCCGCGGCACGGGCGATGTCGTCCACTGTCGTGCTGTCGAAGCCCTGGGAGGCGAACAGTTCGAAGCCGATCCGTTCCAGATCGGTGCGCGAGGTGGCACGGGGCCTCCCGATTCTGCCAGGCGCACCCGCCGCCGTGCTGGTGGCCTGCTCCACGGGCTCTCCCTCCCCAGGCGATCTCCGACAACGGCCCAGGCCACCACACGATACGCGCTGCCAGTGGTACGTGGCTGCTCCGAGCCCGTACCCGTTGTCATCTCCACACCAGCTTCGGCATACCCCGGCGGCCGGACCTGTATGGCCCGGACCCCTCGCACCGTTGTCAGTACGGCATCCGCCGCACGTCTGTGAGCTACGAGGCTGACGTCGTCTACCGGCTGACCGGGATCGGGGCGGGCAGCACTTGTTCGGCCCAGATAGTCTTTCCGGAATGGTGACTGTAGCGGCAGCCCCAGCGGCTGGTGAGTTGGGCAACGAGAAACAGTCCTCGGCCGCCCTCGTCGGTGGTGCGGGCACGGCGTAGGCGCGGCTGGGTGTTGCTGGAGTCAGAGACCTCGCACACCAGCACGGCGGCGTTGCACAGCAATCGCAACCCGATGGGGCCGCTGGCGTAGCGCACGGCATTGGTGACCAGTTCACTGACCGCCAGTTCGGTGGTGAAGGTTAGCTCCTCCAGGCGCCATGCGGCGAGTTGACCGGCAGCCGCCTCTCGGGCCGTGGCGACCGCAGCAGCCTCTGCGGGGAACGTCCATTCAGCCATGGCGTCCGGGGGCAGAGACCGGGTACGGGCCAGGAGTAGCACCGCATCGTCGCGGGTTGGCCGGTCAGGGGCATCGGTCAGCAGGGTGCGGCCGATGTCGGCCATGGCACGGTCGGCCAGCTCCGCAAGGCGGGCAGCCAGTTGGTCCGGGTCGCGCCGACCGTGGTGGAGCAGCCCATCGCTGTACAGGGCGAGGACGGAGTTGGGCTCCAGAGTGAGGGTGGTGGTCTCGAAGGGCAGGCCGCCCACTCCCAGCGGTGGGCCTGGGTCCAGAGCGGCGGGTGCGGCAGTGCCGTCGGGACGGATCACAATGGGTGGGGGGCCGCCAGCACTGGCCAGGGTGCAGCGACTGGTGACGGGGTCGTAGACGGCGTACAGACATGCGGCGCCCACGGTGTCTCGACGGGCGGGGTCACTCTCAGCTGCCAGCTTGATGACCAGGTCGTCGAGGCGGGTGAGCAGTTCCCCGGGTTCCAGCTCCAGATCAGCGAGGGTCTGTACGGCGGTGCGTAGCCGGCCCATGGTGGCCGATGCCTGCAGGCCGTGGCCGATGACGTCACCGACGACGACAGCGGTGCGCAGTGAAGGCAAGGGCAGGACGTCGAACCAGTCGCCGCTGATCTCGGCGCCGCCGCCGGCCGGCCTGTAGAACCCCACGCTCTGCACCGCGGTGGTTTCGGTGGTGGCGCGAGGCAGCAGTTGCTGCTGGAGAGTGATGGCGGCGCGGTGTTCGCGGGTGTATCGGCGGGCGTTGTCCACGCTCAGCGCCGCCCGGGAGACGATCTCGGCAAGTAGGTCCATGTCATGCTGATCGAAGGGCTCGGGCCGCTCGGTGCGCCAGACCGAGACGCCGCCGAGCACAAGCCCACGCGCCCACATGGGTGCTCCGATCAGCGTATGCCCGTGCTCTGGGACGAACAGTGCGGCTGTCCGAGGATCGCCCAACGCACTGCTCAGCGCTTCGCTATTGGCGATGATGGTCTTGCCGTGCTGCCACCTTCGGAGGTTGGGCATATCCGGATAGCGGGGAATGGCCTCGCCAGGCTGGATAAGAGCGGCAGGCCAGTCTCCGGCGGCGGACTTCACCGCGGCCCGGCGCAGATACAGTTCTCCTCCGCCAAAGATCTTCGAAGGCTCGTCCCCCTCGAGCACGGCCTCGGCGAGATCTACCCAAGCCACGTCCCCGAGTGCTGGGACGAGGACATCCAGGATTTCCTGGGTGATGTGCTGGATGTCCAGGCTGGCGCCGATGCGGACCGAGGCACGGCTGAGCAATTCCAGGTCGCTGCGGGCCCGTTGCCCTGCAGTGTCATCCGTGCAGATCTCGGCCACCCCCGCTGGGTGTCCCTGGGTGTCCTCCACTCGAAGCGCGGACAGCGAAACGGACCACTGCCGCCCGGGATCGTGCGGAGAGTTCAGCCGCTGTTCGCGCCCGACCAGCGGCACGCCCGTGTCGAGCACTGAACGCAGTGCTGGCTCGGCGCCCTCCGGGAACATCGCCTCTGTCGGCTGGCTGCCGGCCTGCGAAGCCGGGCGGCAGAACATCTCGGGCGTGATGTTCGTGCGTACGAGGGTTAGGTCCGCGTCGTAGAGGCTGAGTGCCATCTGGTCCTGGGCGAAGAGCGCGCGCAACAAGGCTGTGCCCTGCTCCCAGTCGGTCACGCAGCGGCCGGGGGCGGCCAGGATGAGGAAGGAGGAAGCGCCCATGGGTAGCGCTCGGAAGGCCACCTCTACTGTCATTCCGCAGCGGTGCCGGAGCGAGGCCCGACCCGCTGCCGGCATCCCGGCCTCCGTGAGAGTTGACCAGCAGGACTTCCCGGGGGCCTCGGTGAGTAGCTCCTCCACCGGCCGGCCGCACACTTCTGTTGCCGAGCGTCCCAGCAGTTCGGCTGCCGCTTCGGACCACTGCTGCACCACGCCCTCCTCGTCGAGCATGGCCGCGGCGATCTCGTCGAACGAGAACGGCCGGGGGCTCCCACGATCGGCAGGCGTGGACATCTCACTCCTTGTCACATGTCACGGCGGTACTTACCCTCAACAGGGATATATCAACTATGGACATTACGGGCATCGCGACATCTAAGCCAGGAGCACTCTGCGACATCTACATCACGCAGCGAAAAGGAAACGAGCGGAGCGCGGCGCTTATACCCGCCCCAGATGCGCCCGCACAGTGACCATCTTCGCCATCCGACGCGCGCTATTGCGTCCAGACATGCGCGTCTCCGTCCACTCCGGCTTCCCGTTGCCTCCCTCTTCCAGCGAGCGGTGAAGGGCCACCTCAGGCTCTGCGAGCGGAACAGCGCCGGGGATGCAATAGGCGGCCCGCAGTCCACCCAAGGCAGGTGAGCTGCGAGCCGCCCTCGTGATGTGGCAGCTTCTCAGGAAACCGCGACCGGAGCGGGCAGAGGCAGGCCGAACACGACCGCGTGCGCGTCCACGGTGCCAACCAGCGAGGTAGTCTCCCCGAAGTCGGAGAAGATGACGGTGTGCGGCTCGTACGCGACGCCGTCGACGCTCAGCCCACCGTCGATGATCCACAGCAGCTGCGTGCGCTCGGCCGTCAGATCCAGGACCCCGCCGGCCACATCCCACCGGTAGTTGGCGACATACACGTCGTCCTCCGTGAAGCGGCCGAGTGTCTTGGTCGAAACGCCCCTGCCTATCGAGCGCCAGGCGAAACCCTCCGGCTCCATCATCACCGGCTGCGGGTGGCGAGGCGTGGGATAGACGAGCTTGCGCTGGTTGAAGGCTTCCCACACCGCGTTGCGGCCGTCGGCACGATGCTCCGTGCCGTCGGCGCCGACGGTGATGTAGTAACCGTCCCGGAACTCGCCCTTCTGTTGCATCTGAGCGTATGTCTCATCGTGCTGAGCCCGGCTGACCCAGTGCTCGCCCCATTGGATCAGAAGGATCTCCGCCTCTTCGATCGTCTCGGGCCCGTAGGCGGCACCGGCCGGGAAGAATACGGACTGTCCCTCGGAGGACACTTGGTAGTGACCGAAGTCGGGCGTACCGCTGACGGTGTAGCGGATCTGGTCGAAGTTGTGCTTGTGCCGCGGGGCGTTGAACGTGCCGTGTCCGCCCTCGTAGCGCACGAGGTCGGCGGTGTACCCGACACCCGGGGACACCTCTCCCTCGTGTACGAGCTTGCGGTGCACCCGGCCGGGCCGGTTGGACTTGCTGACGAGGCTCCACGGAATCTTCGCCGTCTCGATCACATGCATGTCGACTCCCTTCGGTGCCGGCAGCGCGGTCGGCTGCGCGCCGGTTGGATACGGACGGATGGCGCGTGCGGACTGCCGAGGCGCCAGAACAGCTTGGCCATCGCCGGACATTTGCGAGCGAAGGCCTTCGCGCGCTGGGCTGGCGCGCCAGCACGGGCGAGGGGCCGCTACGAGGTCAGCGGCCCCTCGGTCAGGACGGTGCCGTCAGGGGGCGTCCGTGGGCTCGCGGTCCAGAATGATCGCCTTGGGCTCCAGGTAGGGCATGAGGCCTTCGCGGCCACCCTCACGGCCGATGCCCGACTGCTTGAAGCCGCCGAACGAGAAGGCATGTGAGTTCCGGTGGGCGTTATGGCCCACCGTGCCCGAGCGGATGCGGCGGGCGAACTGCCAGGCGCGGTTGTCGTCGTTGGTGAACACTGCGCTGTTCAGACCGTACGGGCTGTCGTTAGCGATGCGGATCTGGTCTTCTTCGTTCTCGGCCGGGATGACACTCAGCACGGGGCCGAAGGCCTCGTTACAGGCGACCGTCGAGTGGTTGTCCACATTGGCGAGCAGGGTCGGCTCGATGAACCAGCCCTTGTCGAGGTGGGCCGGCCGGTGGCCGCCCGCCGCGAGCTTCGCGCCCTCCTCAAGCCCCTTGCCGACCAGCCGCTCGATGGAGTCCCGCTGTCGCTGCGCGGCCACCGGCCCCATGTCGCTTGCTGAGTCGAAGGGGTCACCGACCTTGACCTTGGCGAACTCGGCGCTGAGCGCCTCGACGAGCTCGTCATGCCGGTCCTTGCTGACGACGACTCGGGTCAGGGCGGAGCACACCTGGCCGGTCAGCTCCATGGTCGAGTCCGCGAGGGAGGCGGCCACCTTCTCCAGGTCGTAGTCGTCGAGGACCATCGCGGCCGACTTGCCGCCGAGTTCGAGGTTGACCCGGGCGACGCGGTCGGCGCACAGCGCGGCAATGCGCTTGCCGGCGGCGGTCGAGCCGGTGAAGCTCACCTTGTCGATACCCGGGTTGGTCACCAGCGTCTCGGATGCCGGGCGGTGGGCGGTGACCACGTTGACGACGCCGGCGGGCAGGCCGACCTCCTCGGCGATTTCGGCGAGGAGGTAGCCGGCCGAGGGGGATTCGGGCGAGGACTTCAGCACGATTGAGCAGCCCGCGATGAGCGCCGGGGCGAGCTTCCAAGACAGGGCGACCAGCGCGGCGTTCCAGGGCACGATCGCGCCGACGACGCCGACGGGTTCGCGTGCGAGCCATCCGTAGCCGCCGCCCGCCGGGGTGTGCCGCTCGATCCACTCGAAGCTGTCGGCCTGGCTCGCGTAGAAGTCGTAGATCCCTGGGATCTTGGCCCCGCGGACCACGGCGTCGCCGTGCAGGATGCCCATCTCCGACGCCCAGGTGTAGGCGATCTCGTCCTGCCGCTTGCGCAGTCCTTCAGCGATGGCGCGCATGTACTCGGCCCGCTCGGCGGGGGTCATGAAGGGCCACGGGCCTTCATCGAACGCGTGGCGGGCCGCGTCCACGGCGCGGTTGACGTCCTCCGGCTTGGCCTCGGCGACTTGGAGATAGACCTCCTCGGTGGCCGGCTGAATGACATCGATGAGATCACTGGTCGAGGGCTTCACCCACTCGCCGCCGATGTAGAAGCGGCCAGGGTGCTTAAGGGGTGCGGCGGCAATCTTTGGTGCGGTCACTGCGGTTGTCTCCAGAGTCTTGAAGCTGGAAGCAGGGGTAGCCCGCCGTCATAGCAGGGGTCGGGGCATCGGGCACTGCGCTGGAGTCAGTGCCGGGCGGTGAGCATTCCGTCGCTCTCGCGCAATGCTGATACAGACGCAAGGCGTCGGCAAATATGTATGCATTCTAGCCGACAGTTTGGCGCTCAGGAAGACCTTCGCGTTGACGCAAGGGAGCACTGGCGTGCGAGGGAGTGGGCTGCACTGTTTAGCGGTGCCCCTCCCCCACCGGCCGACGGGCCCGGTGGAGGGCGATGAGACTCGAGCAAGCGGCACGAACGGCCAGCAGTCGCCGGCTGCGGATCCACCACGACTGCCAGGAGGGTCTATTGCCCCCGCGAAGCCCCGCACCATCAGATGCGGTATAGCCCCACAACCGCTAGACGCGGCACTCGTGGGGCTCGGGAGCAATCACATGGGTAGACACGCTGGAAACCTGGACGGGAATGCTTCAGGCCCCAGCGGACAGATCAGGAGCGGCCCAGCAGGGGCAGAGCACTCTCATGGCCGCTGACACGGTGCGCGTTGAACGACTCGACGAGGGCCTCGCGGTCGTACTTGCGCAGCGCCTTGATGATCTGCTTGTGCTCCTGGCTGATCCGGGTGGTCACGTGAGGCAACCGCCACCACCACGCGAGGTAGCCCTCGGACAGTTGCCACAGCCGCCGGATCTCGCGCTTGAACTGGTTCAACGGAGACAGTTCGAAGATCGTGAAGTGGAACTCGCGGTTGGCCCGGAGAACCGCCGCGATGTCGCCCTGCCCAACTGCCGCGATCATCTCGTCGTTATACCGCACGAGAGCATCCAGCGTCTTCTTGTCAGGCTTGACGATCGAGCGCAGCAGTTCGCCCTCGAGCAGCTCGCGCATTCGATAGATCTCGGCCAGGTCCGACGGTTCGAGACGGGCCACGACATAGCCACGGTTGGTCTCGTAGGTGACGACGCCCTCGGACTCAAGCGTGCGCAGCGCCTCACGGAGCGGACTGCGGGACACCCCGATCTGCTCCGCCAGGTCGACCTGGCGAATCTTCTGCCCCGGCAGGAGGACGCCCTCGATGATCAGGCCGCGAATCTGGGCGGCTGCCTGCAGAGTCAGCTGCATCGGCTCGGAGACGGAGCTTGCGGGCCCGGCGGTCACCGACCCCTCCGGCTTGGAACTCGACTTCCCGACCACAGCGTCGCCCACCCATTCGTTTCACCGTAATTAGTGAGGCCAAAGATACACGCAGGCGCTGCTGCGGGGGGAAGGTTGCAGGCAGGAAGCTTGACTTGGAGCGGCAGGTGATGACTACGCTCCTAGCACCTACCCAAGTAGTGACTGCGAGGCAATTGCTGTGTCTGGCGAACCGATAGCCCCCTCACCCGACCCGGCAAGCGAGCCGCCCCTGGCTGGCCTGCGTGTCGTTGACATGACGATCTGGATGGCTGGCCCCGTAACCGGCATGCTCCTCGCCGACCTCGGCGCCGATGTCGTGAAGGTCGAGAGCACCAATGGCGACCCCACGCGCTCACATACAGCCCCCACTGCCGGCAGCGTGACCACCAAGACGAGCATCTCCTACTCCACATTCAACAGGAACAAGCGTTCCATCGCCCTGGATCTCAGCTCTTCGGCCGACCGGGGAACCTTCGACCGGATGATCGAACAGGCCGACGTCTTCATCACCAACATGAGCCCCACGACTGTCACCAAGCTGGGCATCGACGCGGACTCCCTGCACGCCGCGAACCCACGGCTGGTGTACGCCCGCGGCTCCGGTCTCGGCCCCACCGGGCCGCGGGCCAACGACCTCACGCAGGACATGACTGGCATGGCGTACGCCGGAATGCTGTTCGCCCTGTCTCCCGACCAAGAGCAGCCCTTCGCTCCGCCCGGCGCGCTGAACGACGTCATCACCGGCACCTACTTGTTCTCCGGTGTCCTGGCAGCGCTGCTGCGCCGCGCCCGGACCGGTCGCGGAGAGACCGTGACCGGGTCCCTCCTGCAGAGCGCGTTGTGGACGCAGATGGGTCTTGTCGGTTCCGTGGCCAACACCAAGGAGGCCTCGACCACGGGCAGGCCGCGCACCGATCCGCGCAACGCCCTCCTGAACCAGTACCGGGCCGGGGACGGCAGGTGGATCGCCGTGGCAGCAGTCAATGCCCGGGCGTGGGACGCGTTTGTAACCGGTGCGCAGATTGAGCACCTGGTCGCCGACCCGCGCTTCGCCACGTACGCCGACATGCTCGACCATAGCCGGGAGATGCGCGTCGAACTGGACCGGCACTTCGCCACGCAGCCGGCCGACCACTGGCTCGAGCGGCTGCGCGAACACGGCGTATGGTGCGGCCCCGTGAACCGCCTCGGCGACGTCCTGACCGACGAACAAGTCGCGGCGAACCACTACCTGACGACGCTGAGCGACGGCCTACGGACGGTGTCGATGCCGTTCACGCTCGACGGTTTCGAGCCCTCCGCGGCGGCTGGGCCCGACCTCGACGCCGACCGCGATGCCGTCCTGCGGGACTGGGGTGTGGACTCCTCCCCTCGTCCCTGACCTCGGCGACCTGTTGTTGCCGAGGCCGGCGCGATGCGCCGGCCTCGGCATCGGGCCTCTGCGGAAGATCACGCCTGACCGGCAGCGTTCAACAAGTTCCGGGCCTCCACGATCTCGGCGCCCGCCGCGATCATCCGTCGGCACTGTAGGAACGACTCCGGCCAGTTGAGCACCACCGCGGCACATAGCCGGCCTGCGGCGTCGGCATGAGGCAGAGCCGCCCGCGGTCGTTCCAACTCCAGGTTGCCGAACAGCGCCTCCGTGCCGTCGGCCTGGAGCCGACCCACGATCTGCAGCCTCCAGTCGCACCCCGGCCAGACGTAGTCGCTAGGCCGGTACGGCACGCATGTATCCAGGCGCGCGACAGCGCAGCGAGCCTGGTCGGCGGCATTGGTCCCATGCTCGAACCGTACGAGGAAGCCGAATTGTGGGTGCGGCCAGCGAGCCACATCCCCGGCCGCGTACACGCCGGATGCACCGCCCGCCCGCCAGGTATTCGTCGCACACCACGCCGCCGTCGACGGTCAGGCCACTTCCCTCCAGCCACTCGACATTGGGTGCGTTCCGACCCTGACAAGGGTGAGGACGACCGTGGTGCTGGCGGGCTCGGTCTGCTTGGCCAACTCTGGAGTTGGGAACCGTCTCAGCTCTTCCGGGACTTGATTTCCTCAGTGAGCTGGGGAAGGACAGCGAACAGGTCACCGACGAGACCGTAGTCGGCGAGCTCGAAGATGGGGGCCTCGGAGTCCGTGTTGACCACGACGATCGTCTTCGAGGTCTGCATGCCGGCCCGGTGCTGGATCGCGCCCGAGATGCCGTTGGCGATGTACAGCTGCGGAGACACGGACTTTCCTGTCTGCCCCACCTGATTGGTGTGCGGGTACCAGCCCGCGTCGACCGCCGCGCGCGAGGCGCCCACGGCCGCATCGAGCGAGTCGGCGAGAGCTTCGATGAGCGCGAAGTTCTCCGCGCTGCCAACCCCTCGCCCGCCGGAGACCACCACGGCCGACTCAGTTAGCTCGGGGCGTCCCGTGGACTCGCGTGCCGCGCGGGAGACCACCCTGGTTGCGTGGGCCAGGGCGCTGAAGGTGACCGCCAACGTCTCGACAGCGACGTCGTCGGCAGGTGCGGTCTCCACCGGGGCGGAGTTGGGCTTGACGGTGATGACCGGAACGCCCCGGGTGACACGGGACTTGGTGGTGAAGGCCGCCGCGAACACCGACTGGACCACCACGGGGCCCTGGTCACTGGTCTCGATGTCTACCGCGTCGGTGATGACGCCCGAGCCGAGCCTCAGGGCGAGCCGGGCGGCGGTCTCCTTGCCTTCGCTGGAGGAGGACACCAGTACGGCGGCCGGCTGCACCGCTGCCGCTGCCGCCTCGAGGGCGTCGACCCTGGGCACGACGAGGTAGTCGTCAAAGTCAGGCGCGTCGCAGACAAGGATCCGGCTCGCGCCGTGCTGGGCCAGCACGGGGGCTGCGGTATCGGCGCCGGGGCCGAGATGGACAGCGACGGGCTCGCCGATCCGCCGGGCCAGGGTGAGTAGTTCAAGTGTCGGCTTGCGGACGCTTCCGTCCACGTGGTCGACGAGGACAAGGACTTGGCTCATGGGACTGCACTCCTGCGGAATCTCTACGGGTCGGCATGAGGGGGTCTGCGGCTGCCGCAGTGCGTCGCGGGTCGGCCTCGGACAGGCGCGCGCTCCGGGGCCCGTCGGTTCTAGAGGAGCTTCTGCTCCGCGAGGAAGGCCGCAATCTGCTTGCCGCCCTCTCCCTCGTCCTTGGTGACAGTGCCTGCCACACGGGCCGGGCGGGCGGTGGCTTCGCTGACCGCGGTCCAGGCGCCCAGAAGGCCGACCTCGGCCTCGTCGATGCCCAGGTCGGAGAGGTCAAGCGACTCCATCGGCTTCTTCTTCGCCGCCATGATGCCCTTGAACGACGGGTACCGGGCCTCGCCGGACTGGTCCGTGACCGAGACGAGCGCGGGCAGGGTAGCCTCCACCCATTCGCTGGCCGCGTCCCCGTCGCGCCGGCCGGTCACTTTGCCGTCCGCTAGGGCGACTTCGGACAGGAAGGTCACCTGCGGGACGCTCAGCCGCTCGGCGAGCAGCGCGGGAACGACGCCGGCGGTGCCGTCGGTCGACGCCATACCGCAGACGACCAGGTCGTATCCGAGGTGCTTGATGGCCTTGGCAAGTACCAGTGACGTACCCATGATGTCGGTGCCGTGCACCCCCTCGTCCTCGATGTGCACTGCCTTGTCGGCGCCCATGGACAGGGCCTTACGCAGCGCTTCCTGGGCTTCCTCCGGCCCCATGGTCAATACGGTGACCTCGGCGTCATCCGCCGTCTCGGCAATCTGGAGGGCCTGCTCGACGGCGTACTCGTCGAGTTCGGACAACAGGCCGTCCACCGCGTCGCGGTCGGTGGTCAGGTCCTGGTCAAAGCGCCGGTCTCCCGTGGCGTCGGGCACATACTTCACCGCGACAACGATTCGCAAACTCACGTCAGTTGCCCATCCCATCTTTCCGTGGGGAGACATCGCCCCCCTCGTGTGTCGTGCCGGCGGGGCCGTCGCAACACGCGTGTCTGCGCGCCGAGACTCCCGGGCGGCCCTCAGAACCCGGCACCCGGGACCGAGACGGTCTCGGTCGTCGGCTGCATGCGCTGCTTGTCCGGGCAGCCACCGTCGCGGGCGCCGGCGAGCGGACCCGCGCTGCACCACCGCCGTCCTCCCGGACATACGACACAAGTCCTGAACAGGCCGTGGCTGCACGTTTCGATAGACGGTGACGTTTTCGGTGCGGTAGCAGGCTGGCTCCTGAACCGCTGTCAGGCTCTGTCCTTCGCGCCATGCCGCCCTCGCGGGGGTGTACATGGGGCTCTCAGAGCACAGGAAGGTGGCCTCGCGCGGAGTCACCCCCTATGAATAACTACTCTCATAGGCGCTCAAGTCGAAGGGCAGGTCGGCCCGAGGGCGGGCTCCGGGCCCATAAGGGAACTGTCCGGGGCTCTTCGGCCAGGGCCATCGGTCGCACGGCGGCAGGCTGGCGTTGGCGATGTTGGGGGCCGCTGATCGGGGAGGGGACACGGATACAACCCCGACCAGCGGCCGGCTCAACTGTGCGGACCGCGACAGCGCACCTGAAGGGTGAGCATGGGTCCGCGGCATCTCCGCGACGGAAGTAACCACGTGGCCGCCACAAGGGCGTTCCCCGCAGTACGGGCGGGAGCATCAAGGTCGCCCCGGCTGCCCTCAACACCGTCTGTGCGGTGGGCGCTGTCCCGTCAGGGCGTGCCCGTTACCGGATACGGCCGCCCGCCTGCGGACAAGCCGGGAGCGGGGGACGTCCCGCCACTCGCGGTCTGTCCTTCCGCGCGCGGAGGTTCAGCGGGAGCTCTGGACGAGGGCTGCGACCTCCGCCGTCGATCCCGTCTCACCGAGCTTCGGGAAGACCCGCTCCAGGCTGTTGCGGTGGGCCTCCGGGTCCATGTCGGTCATCGCGTCAGTCGCCAGTGTCACGTTGTATCCCAGCGCGTAAGCCGAGCGGGCGGTGGACTCGACTCCGATGCTCGTCGCGATGCCGACGAGGACGACCTGGGTCACGTTGTGCGACTGCAGGTAGTCGTGCAGGTCGGTAGCGGGGAAGGCGTCCCACGTCTTCTTGGTGACACGGTGGTCGCTGTCCTCGGCCTTGAGCTGGGCGGCAAGGTCGGTCCAGTTCGGTGCCGGGGTCGAGGTGGACTTCGGCATCTCGTTCCGCCCAGGTGCACCACCCGCGACGTTGATCAGCACGACGGGCAGTTCATGCGCGCGGAACACCGCGGCCAGCTCGGCGGCGCGGTCGGTGATCTCCGCGGTCGGATGCACGGTCGGCAACCCCAGGATGCCTTCCTGAAGGTCGACGACAAGCAGCGCGGTACGCGCATCCATGGCTGTCAGTGTCATGCCACAAACCTTTCCTGATCTTGTGCGCCTGCGCAGACGTCCGTCCAGGCCCCGCGAGCGGCGGGCGCGTTTCGGCCTCGAGCCGGAGATTGGTGCCGTTTGGAGGTACCAAATCCCCGACAGTTATGCATACAAAACTGTATCAGAATAGCGCGTTGCGCTTGCCGCCAGCCCGCAGCGGCGCAGCCGCTCGGCTCGTCAATCGGCTGACGCGGCGGCGAGCATCCTGCTGCGCTCGTGCAGCTTGACCCGCGCCCGGCCGACGGGCCTGCCCTCGGCCTCCTCGGCGGCGTCTATGCGCTGCCACGCCGGCCACTCCACGAGCTCGACGCGCCGTTCTTTCAGAAGGTCCATGGGATCGACGACGGTCTTCTGGGGAGGACGTGTCGCCCGCTTGCGGTCCTCCAGGATCGCGGCGGCAGTCAAGGCGGCGTCCTGTTTGTTCGTGCCGATGACTCCGCTCGGGCCTCGCTTGATCCATCCCGTGACGTACACCCCGTCGAGGACTTCGGTGCCGTCCACGACGCGTCCTTCGCTGTGCGGAATGGTGCCGCTGCGCGGATCGAGCGGCAGCCCGTGTACTCCCAGTCCCCGGTAGCCCACGGAACGGACGAAGAATCCGGCGGGGATCAGCTCCTCGACCGCTGTCGTAGCAGGTCGCTGGTGGACCACCTCCAGGCCGCTGACTGAGTCGTCTCCCACGAACGCGACAGGGGTGCGGGAGAAGGCGAAGCGCACCGTCCGCCGGTCTCCCTGCGGACCTGAATCCGCGTATCCGCGCAGCGTGGCCAGCATGCGGCGGGTAAGCGGATTTTCCTGCGCTCGATGAAGGGCGTCCTCGTCGTCTGCCAGATCCCCGGAGTCGACCTGTACGCGGACCTCGGACAGTTCGCCGAACTCGCCGAGTTCCTTGTTGCTGAACTTGGCGTAGGCCGGGCCGCGGCGCCCGAGAATGACGATCTCACGGATGCTGCTGTTCGCCAGAACGTCGACGACGTGTTCCGGTACGTCGGTACGCCGCAGTTCCTCCGGGGTCCGGCACAGCATCCGGGCCACGTCCAGGGCCACGTTGCCGAGGCCGATGACCACGGCCTTCTCGGCGGTCAGGGCGAAACGGTCCACCGCGGCGTCGGGATGTCCGCTGTACCAGGACACGAAGTCCGTCGCCGAACAGACGCCGGGCAGGTCCTCGCCCGGTATCGACAGGGAGCGGTCCGCGCTGGCCCCGCACGCGACAACGACGGCGTCGTAGTGCTGGCGCAGCTCGGCGACCGTGATGTCGGTCCCCACTTGGACGTTGCCGAGGAAGCGAACGCGCGGATGGGCGAAGATGTCCGCGAGCAAGCCGACGATCGACTTGATCCGCTGGTGGTCCGGGGCGACGCCATAGCGCACCAGCCCGAACGGTACGGGGAGCCGTTCGTACACGTCGACGCTCACATCGAGGTCGGTCTGTTCCGACAGTTCCTGGGCGGCGTAGGCACCCGAGGGTCCGGAGCCGATGACAGCCACCCTGAAGGCGGCGCCGTTCATCAGTCACCGCCCTGGGCCGGGGCTCGGGTGACGATGTCGGCGTCGCGGGTGGAAGGGCCGAACTTCTTGGCGCCCTTGGGCGAACCGATCTCCTCGAAGAAGGTCGCGTTCGCGGTGAGGTATCCGCGGGTGCCGTCGTCGATGTCCTCCGAGTACAAAATCGCGGACATCGGGCAGGCGTCCTCGCAGGCGCCGCACTCGATGCATTCGTCGGGGTGGATGTACATCATCCGGCCACCCTCGTAGATGCAGTCCACCGGGCAGACGAGCGTGCAGCTCTTGTCCTTCACGTCGATACAAGGCGACGTCACCACGTAGGTCATTGGGTCTCCTTCCGTTGAACGAGGTTGTGCGGTCCTTCGGGAACGGGCCGGTGGGCCGGTCTCCGTCTTCCGGACAGGGTTCGGGAGTGGTGTGCCGGGCCGGGCCTGTTCCGCGGCCCGGTCACGGTCGGTCCTGTGCCGGAGTGCGTCGGGCGGCCAGCAGGACGAGCGCCGCCGCTGCTCCGACGACGGCCGCCGAGCCTGCCCAGCCGACGCCCGTGAGGTGCCAGCCGAGGACTTCGTCCAGGGACCAGGCGCCGGGTCCGACGGCCACCAAGGAGATCGCCATGAGCCCGACGAGGCCCACGTACTCCCACCCGCCCTTGAAGACGAAGAAGCCCTTGCCGCGGTGATCGGTGAGGCCTGCCACCAGCATGAGTCCGGCGAAAGCGGCACCTGCCGCGGGGAACGCGAGCCCCGCGGCCATGAGCAGGCCGGCGCCGATCTCGCAGGCGGCGGCGAGGCGGGCGTGCAGCCACCCCGGCCGCAGGCCGACGGACTCGAACCACCGGGCGGTGCCGGCCACGCCGCCGGGACCGAACACCTTGTTCGCCCCGTGGACGAACAACATGACACCGAGGACGGCACGCATTATCAGCAGGCCGAGGTCTGCACCGTGCATCCCTTGGCTCCTCTC
This sequence comes from Streptomyces sp. CB01635, assembly GCF_002803065.1. Lineage (GTDB taxonomy): Bacteria > Actinomycetota > Actinomycetes > Streptomycetales > Streptomycetaceae > Streptomyces. Next base: position 3,555 of record NZ_NNBL01000047.1, on the reverse strand, counting down.
TACAACGGTCACCCCGTAGCCGTCTCCCGGGGCAGGGCGGGCTAATGGAAGGTCAGCGGCAGTTCGTGCCAGCCGTTGCGCAGCAACTGACGGATCTCGCGCGGCTCGCCCGCCCTGGTGATCGATGAGAAGCGGCTGAGCAGCGACTGGAAGAACAGGCGCGTTTCGAGCCGGGCCAGGTGGGCGGCGATGCACAGGTGCGGGCCGTAGCCGAACGACAGATGGGCGCCGGCGTTCGGGCGCCGGATGTCGTACGACCAGGGGTTCTCGAAGACCTCCGGGTCGCGGTTTCCGGCGTCGAACAGCAGGTAGACGCGCTGGCCTTCCTTGATGGTGACTCCGCGCACCTCGGTGTCGTGCATGGCGGTGCGCAGGAAGCCGCGGGCCGGCGTGGTCCAGCGCAGGGACTCCTCGATCGCACCGTCGAGCAGCTTCGGGTCGTCCCTGAGCAGTTCTAGCTGGTCGGGGTGGTCTGCGAGAGCCAGCGCCATGCCGGCCAGGAGCGATCGGGTCGTGTCGCTGCCGCCAGCCAGGAAGAGGCTGCAGTAGATGAGCAGAGTGCTTTCAGGCAGCGGCTCACCGTCCAACTGAGCGGCAAGGAGTGTGGAGATGAGGTCTTCGCCGGGCTGGGCTCGCTTGACCTCGAACTGCGCCCGGAAGAAGTCGTTCATTTCCTGGAACTGGCGTACGGCGGCGCGGATGTTGTCGGCACCGTGGATGAGCTTGAGGGACTCCAGGGCGTCACTCCAGCCGCGGATCTCGTCGTCGTGGCCGGAGGGCAGCCCGATGAAGTGCTCGGCGATCTTGATGGGCAGACTCGCGGCGATGGCTTCGACGAAGTCGAACGGCTTGTCCGGGACGATGGCGTCGACGAGCGCGTCGGCCTGCCCCTGCACGTGCTCGCGCATGTAGGCGAGGGCGCGGGGGGCGAAGCTGCGCGACGCGACTCCGCGGAGCTGTCCGTGGCGCGGCGGGTCGGCGTAGGCGAACTGCTCTCCGGGGCCGTAGAGCGTCGCGTAGGCCTCAGCCTCCTCTGGCTCGAGCCGCAACTGGTGCAGGTGCAGCCCGCGGCTGGAGCTGAAGGTCTCGGGGGTGCGGGCCGCTTCCCTGATGTCCTCGTGCTTCGACAGGACAAAAAGGTCCAGCGGCTTGTAGTAGAACACTGGCCGCTCGGCATGAAGCCGGCCGTAGAACTCCTGCCGGTCCTCGAAGTAGAAGTCCGGGTTCTCGATCTGGATGTCGTCGCTGGTTAGTGTCATCTAGTCACTCGCCGATCCGGTCTGGGGGTTTGCTGAGCTGTTCGGGCCAAGCCACCAGGTGGCGGGGGTCGCGGCGGTCAGGAGTCCCAGGTCGCCCGGGGTCCGAGCAACTGTCCGCCGTCGACGACCAGTTGCGTACCTGTGACGTAGCTGGAGTCGTCGGAAGCAAGGAACAGCGCCGCGGCCGCGATCTCGGCGGGTCGGCCGATGCGAGGGATCGGCATCCTGCCGAACCACGCGTCCTTGTCCAGGGCGGCGAAGCCGGGGCCGGAGTTCATCGGCGTCTCGACACCGCCGGGGTGTAGCGAGTTGACCCGGATGCCGTGAGGCCCCAGCTCACGCGCCGCGGCCCGGGCATAGACGGCGTTGGCCGCCTTGCTGACCGCATACGGGATGAAGCCCGGGCCCACGGACAGCGAGGCGATGGACGACATGACGACCACCGATCCGCCTCCGCCGTCGATCATTCCCGGCAGGCACACCTGGGTGCCGATGACCGGGCCGAGCAGGTTGACATCGAGGGCCAGGGTCAGTGACTCCTCGTCGGTCGAGGCCACGGTTCCCGGGGTCATCACCCCGGCGTTGTGGATCAGTACCGACAGCGGGAGCCCGAAGACCTCCCGGGACAGTGCGACGGCACTCTCCCAATCATCGCGTCGCCGGACGTCGACGTGGGCGTAGCGGGCAGCCGCCCCGAGTTCCGTGGCCAACGCGGCGCCCTCACTGTCGAGAACGTCGGCGATCACCACACGTGCCCCAGCGGCGGCGAGGCAGCGCGTGATGGCCGCTCCTATGCCCCGGGCGCCGCCGGTGACGATCGCAGCCCGGCCGGCTAGCCGCTCACTACTACCGCTTCCTGTAGTCATCGCAGTCCGTTCGCCTCCACTGTGGAACCCTCGCTGACCACGTCGCCGAGGACCTCATCAGAGTGTTCATTTTTGCATACATTAAATTAGAACGGATTCTTGTTCGTCGTCAAGAGGTGCACCCACAAGGAACCCTGCGCAACCACTCAGGTCAGGTCGCTGCATTGACCGACCAAGGGGTACCCGCCTAGATTATGCATACAAAAATACACTCATGTGAGGGGTGGCTATGCGGGAGAACCGAACGAAGCGGCAGCTGTCTGAGGACCGACCCGCCTTCGGCGTGTCGCTGACGATCCCGGATGTCTTCGTAGCGGAGACCATCGGCGCAGGCGGCTTCGACTTCGTCATGATCGACACCGAGCACGCGCCGATTCCGATCGACGCACTGCAGGCCATGCTCGTCGCGCTGCGCGCGTCCCGGTCGACACTGTTCGTCCGCTCCCCCGCGAACGACACCGCACTGATCGGCCAGATCCTCGACGTCGGGGCCGAGGGTGTGATCGTCCCGGGCGTGCAGAACGCCGCAGAGTGCGCCGCAGCCGTCGCGGCCACACGCTATCCCCCGGCCGGGGTACGCGGCTTCGGCCCCCGCCGGGCGGCCCGCCTGGACGGCGGCCGGGCCGAGTACATCGCGCGGGCCGACGAGGAGATCGCCGCGTTCGTCATGATCGAGCATGCGGATGCGGTCGCCGACATCGACGCCATCCTCAAAACACCCGGCCTCGACGGCATCATGGTCGGTCCGGCCGATCTCGCCGTTTCGATGGGACACCTGCACGACCTGGACCACCCGGGCGTCCGGGCCGCGATCGACCGGGTGTTCGCTGCATGCGAGCGGCACTCGGTCCCCTTCGGGATCTTCGCTCCCTCGGAGCAGGCAGCCCGGCTGTGGGTCCGGCGGGGTGCCCGCTTCATGGCGGTCGGCGGCGACGTCCAATTCCTCAGCCAAGGGATCGCGCACACCAAGACGCTGGTCGCGTCGCTAAACGACTCCGACTGAGGCTGGCCGGCTCCTACGCGGTGAGGTGTCCCGCAGCCCATACGGCTCGGGGTGCGGGACATCCCGTTTCCGGAGGGCCGGCGTCAGGCGATCGCAGCCGGGACGGTCATGACGTCGCCGTTCGCCCCGACCATCATGACCTACACGATGCACTCCGGGATGGGGTCCGTCGCGGCCGAGCGCGCGGGCACCGAGGGCGCCCTGCAGGGCCTCTAGCTGGGTGGGGCGTTCAGCGGTCACGGACCGGCCGCCCCATACGTGACCGCGGGAGCAACGGTTCCACCACAGCCCACGACTCATCAGTCAACTCATGTCGCCGCACCACGACTTACCAACGACCGAGAGACTTTGCGAACACGCCCTAGCTGTATTGAGCATGAGCGTTGTTGACACGCGCGGGTCTTGAAGAAGGCGAAGGCCTCCGTGT
>NZ_NNBL01000046.1 GCF_002803065.1 Streptomyces sp. CB01635 | reverse complement strand
ACCTCAAGCCGTCCTCATCACAAGACCCCAACCCGCAAGCCCGTAACGCAACGGCATTGGGTCTAAGTGCTGCGCCGCGGCAATTCCGCCGATGAGTTTCCGTCGGTTGCGCCGTCTACCCGTCGACGAAGGGAGCGCACCATGCGCAAGATCATTGTTTGCACGTTCCTGACGCTGGACGGCGTCATGCAGGCGCCGGGCGGTCCGGACGAGGACGCTGAGAGCGGCTTCGAGCACGGCGGCTGGCAGAAGCCGGTGGACGACGACGAGGTCGGCACGGCCATCGCCGGTTGGTACGAGCACTCCGACGCGATGCTGCTCGGCCGCAAGACGTACGAGATCTTCGCGTCGTACTGGCCGACCGCCGATCCCGACAACCCGTTCACCAATCGGATGAACAGCATGCACAAGTACGTGGCGTCTCGGACCCTGACGTCCGTCGAGTGGCAGAACTCCACGCTGCTGGAGGGCGACATCGTCGATGCCGTACGCAAGCTGAAGGCGTCCGACGGCGGCAACATCAACGTCGTCGGCAGCGGCGACCTCGCCCAGACCCTCATGCAGCACGGCCTCGTCGACGAGTACCGGCTGACCATCCATCCGGTGATCATCGGTACCGGCAAGCGGCTGTTCGCCGACGGAGCGATCCCCACTGCGCTGGAGCCGGTCAGCGTCTCGACGACGAAGGGCGGCACCATCGTCGGCGTCTACCGGCCGAACGGCAAGCCCAGCTACGACAGCTACTAGGCGGTTTCGTTTGGATCACACTGATCACACCACGAGGACGACGCCCGTCATCGGCGGACCGCGAGACGGCAGCGAAACGGTTCCCTGTCCCGGGCTGGAACCGATCTTCACCGAGATCGCCAAGTGGATGGGAGAGCGCGGGACGTCTTGTCCCCGGCGGGTATGACGAGGCGCGGACCCGGTCAGCAAAACCGGGTTCCCGGCCGGAGCCCGGGCAGCCTCGCTGCATCGTGATCGTCAACCTCCTTGAGGCAGCTGGGGCTTGATCCTGAAGAGCAGAAGGGCACGGTCACCTCCATCAACCTGGATGACGACGACCACAAAACTGTCATCTGGTCCGTCGACGTCGTCACCAAGGACTGGAACAAGACCGACTTCGAGATCGACGCGGTGAAGGGCACCATCACCCGCGAGGAGGTCGACCACGACTGACGCGCCGCCGCCGTGGGAAGCAGGCGAGCCGGCCGCCCACGAGCACAGCTCCGGCGGCCGGAGCCACCTCGGGGAGCCGCACCGCCGTCGTCCTTGTCAGCGCGTGGCCTGCGCCGTGGTGTGGTCCAGCCCCAGCCGTAGTGCGTCGCGCTCCGGGCGGATGCTCGCAACAGAGAGCAGGCCGGCGAGGACCATGACGAGGGCGGCGACGAGGAAGGCGGTCGTATATCCGGATGCCGTGGTGTCCGCAGCGTCGATGAGGTGGCCGGTGAGTGAGGGCGCGACGAGACCGGGGAGGGTGCCGGTGGCGGCGACGATGCCGAAGACGGCGCCGCGTTGAGCGGTGGGGACGACTTCGGCCGTGGTCATGTAGTGCAGAGGGATGGCTACGGCGACGGTGCCGAAGGCGAGCGCGATGAGCAGCAGGCGAGGCAGGGTTGAGTTGATGAGCGGGAAGGCGGCCATGGCGGCGCCGGCTACGCAGACCGCGATGCCCTGTGTCGCGCCGCTGGACCAACGGCTGCTGACGCCACGGGTCTTGAGCGCGTCCATGAGCGGGGAGACGGTCAGCAGTAGGACGAGGCTGAGGGCGGAGACGGCGCTGATGGTGGTGGCGGCCGTGCCGGGGCTCATGTCGAGTTCGGTGCGGAGGTAAGAGGGCAGCCAGGCCTGGCTGAGGGACAGGGCCCAGGCGGCGCCGAAGGCGCTGGAGATGCTGCCGAGGACCGTGCCGGTCAGTAGAAGTCTGCGGTAGGGGAGGCGTGTGATGCCGGGCGATGCCGTTGTCCCCGAGGCCCTGGGGCGTGCGTCGTCGAAGGGGCCGTCGTGACCGACGCGCCACCAGACCAGGGCCCAGGTCGAGCTGGCGACGGCGAGCGCGGCGTACGCGGAGCGCCAGCCGTGTTGGCTGATGAGCCAGGTCAGAGCTGGCGCGGAGACGAGGGTTCCCAGGGCAGCGCCGCCGATCTGCAGGGCGGAGGGCAGGCCGCGTCGATGCGCGGGAAACCATTTGTAGAGGGCGTGCATGGACATCGAGGCGGCTGGTCCTTCGGCGGCGCCGAGGAGGAGGCGTCCGGCGACGAGTGCGGGGACGGAGGCCAGGACGAGGACGGGCAGTTGGGCGACGGTCCACGTCAGCGTCATGACGAGCAGGAGGGTCCGGCTGGAAATGCGGGAGGAGAGCAGTCCGACGACGAGTCCGGAGAGGCTGAACAGCAGGGAGAAGGAGCTGGAGATCAGTCCGTACGTGCTGTGGCTGATGTCCAGTTCATCCATGATCGGGACGGCGGCGAGCCCGAGAACGGCCTTGTCGGCGAAGTTGATGACCATGAAGGCGACGATCACGGCGGTGATCAGCCAGGCTCGACGCCGGTCGTACGGGGGAGCGTCGGCCGCCTCGGCACTGCGAAGTGTGCCGGGTGGCGCGGGTGGTCGGGGTGCCATGGGTGACTCCTGCGGGCGTGGGTGAAGCAGGGGTACGGGCGAGGGGAAGGCGAGGTCGTGTGCTGACCGGACGGTCGTCTGGCGTGGTCCTGACCCGACCGTCCGGTCGCGCCGGTTCGTGGAGCCACGGCCGGCGGTCCGCATTGAGGGCGTCAAGTGCCCTGAGCGGTACGGGGCTTGGTCAGACGAGCGCCTTGGCGATGGCGTTCTTGTGGATCTCGGTGGTGCCGGTGACGATCCGGAACATGCGCAGTGTGCGGAAGATCTGCTCGACCTCGTGGCCGCGCGTCAGGCCCGTCTTGCCGTGGATCTGTACGGCCTGGTCGGCGACGCGGAAGCACGCCTCGGAGGTGAACAGCTTGCACATGTTGGCCTCGACCGCGATGTTTTCGCCGCGGTCGGCGCGTGTCGCGGTCGCTAGCACCATGGAGCGGGCGGCGTAGAGGTCGGTGGCCATGTCGGCGAGCTTGTGCTGGACGGCTTGGAGCGCGAGCAGTGGCTGCCCGAAGGCGACCCGGCTCTTGGAGTGCGCGACGGACAGGTCCCAGGCCCGGCGGGCGGCGCCGATCAAGGAGGGGCAGTGCAGCAGCCGGTTCAGGGTGATGCGGCCGATGCCGATCCGCAGGCCCTGGCCGATCTCGCCGAGCAGGTTGGCGGCCGGGATCCGGCAGTCCTCGAAGACGAGATCGCCCTCCATCTGCTGCCCGGACATGGGGACGTCACCCTCCAGGACCCGGCAGCCGGGGGAGTCGAGGTCGACGAGGAACGCGCTGTACGCCTCCTGATTTCCTGCCATGCGGACGACGACGATGGCGAAGTCCGCGAAGGGGGCGGCGGAGGAGAAGACCTTGTGCCCGTTGAGGACGTAGGTGTCGCCGTCCGGTGTCGCGGTCGTGCTCATCCGTCGTACGTCGGAGCCCGCGTCCTGCTCGGTGATGGAGAAGCAGCAGGCCCGCTCACCGCGGATGACGGGCATCAGATAGTGCCGCATTTGCTGCTCGGTCGCGTACTTCACGATCGCGCCGACGCGCAGCGGTCCTCCCATGTCGCCGAGGACCGAGTGGGACAACGCGGCCCCGGAGGCCGTCAGTTCCTCCTTCAACGCGCACAGCTCGGTGAAGTGCAGGCCCTGGCCGCCGAGTTCGGGCGGCAGGCTGATGCCGTAGAAGCCGAGTTCGGCGCTGCGCTTCCAGACGTGTTCCAGCGTGGCACGGTCGAGTTTGCTCTCGGCGGTGATGCCGCGGTCCCGCTCGTACGGGATGAGTTCGTCGGTCAGATATGTGCGCAGCCGCTCGACGAGTTCCTTCAGGCGCGGGTTGTCGTCGTAGGAGGGTTCGAGGGTGTAGGGCATGGTGCGGTTTCCCGTTCTCGGTTGCAGAGGGCTTGCCGGTGTCAGTGGACGCGGCGCTCGGCGCCCGCCCAGTACCGCTCGCGGATCGCGCGGCGGTCGATCTTGCCGTTGGGGTTGTGGGGCAGGGCGTCGACGACGTCGACGGATCGGGGCTTCTTCATCCGGGCCAGGCGCTCGGCGCAGAAGGCGATCAGCTCGGTCTCGTCGAGGACGGTCCCCTCGCGCGGCACGACGACGGCGTGGACCGCCTCGCCCCACTGCTCGTCCGGAACCCCGACGACAGCGGCCTCGTAGATGTCGGGGTGCTGGTGGAGGACGGACTCGACCTCGACGGCGTAGATGTTGAACCCGCCGGAGATGATCATGTCCTTCTTGCGGTCGACGATGAAGACGTACCCGTCGGACCTGCGGCGGGCGAGATCGCCGGTGTGGAACCAGCCGTCGCGGAACGACTGTGCCGTGAGGGCGGGTTCGTTGTAGTAGCCGGGTACGACGTCGGGTCCGCGGACGGCGATCTCGCCGATCTCCCCGTCGGCGACGGGGCAGCCGCTGTCGTCGACGATCCGCACCTCGGCCTCGGCGAGCGGCCGCCCGCACGACAGCAGCAGTTCCTCGTCCTCGCCCTCGATCGCCCGCCGATGGTCCTCGGTGGACAGGAACAGCACCCCGGATGTGGTCTCGCCGCAGCCGAACCCCTGCGAGAGCACCGGGCCGAAGAGATCCCAGGCCGCCCGGATCCGAGCCGCTGACATGGGGGCCGCGCCGTAGATGAGCTGGCGCAGGCTGGAGACGTCGTAGTCGCGGGCACCCGGCAGCGCGAGGACCGTGTTGACCATCGTGGGGACGACGAAGGCGTGCGTGGCGTGTTCGCGCTGGACGGTGGCGAGGAACTCCTCGGCGTCCCAGCGCGGCAGCACGATCGCGCATCCACCGGCGAAGAAGATGCCCAGCAGCGGCATGCCCGAGGCGTGGGTGACGGGACCGGCCAGGATCTGCCGGTCACCGGGGCCGACCCGGGTGCCCTCACTCATCACCGACTTGCGCAGCAGCGCAAGACGATTGCCGTACGTCTGGACCGCCGCCTTGAGCTTGCCGGTGGAACCGGACGTGAAGTGCAGCACGGCGATGTCGCTCTCGGCGCACTCCACGTCGACGGGTTCGGCCACGGTGGCGGTGAGGATCTCGGCGTAGCCGGGGCCCAGCTCGCTCGGGCCGTCGTAGCCCACGACCGTCCGCACCCCGGTGCCGGGGAGCGCCTCGCGTGCCGTCTCCCAGTGGGCCGCGTCGGTGAGCAGGACGCGGGCGTCCGACTCCGTGAGCAGGTGGGCGACTTCCGCGGTGCCGAGCCGGGCGTTGATCGGTGCCCGGGTCAGACCGGCCTTGTACAGGGCGACTTCGGTGACGACGAGTTCGGCGCGGTTGGCGGCAAGGGTCGCCACGCGCTCGCCCGGGCCGAGATCGAGCCCGCGCAGCGCGGTGGCGAGGCGGTCGCTGTGGTCGTCGAGTTCCGCGTACGACAGCCGGACGGGCCCGCAGACCACGGCGTCGGCGTCGGGTTGGTGGCCGGCGGTCCGGCGTATGTACCGCCCGAGGTTCATCACGTCTCCAGAGTTCCCGAACAATGTGTCTTGTAACAATCTTGGTGTCCGGAAACGTAAAGGCAGCGTTAGGGTCAGGTCAACGGTCCGGAGAGAGGGAAGCGAAGTGGACATGAACCCCGCGGGAGACCGCCGCGTCCGCAGGACCAGGGCCGCGCTGCGCCAGGCCCTGGTCGAACTGGTCCTGGACAGGGGGTTCCAGGCGATCACCGTCGAGCAGATCACCGAGCGGGCCGACGTCGGGCGCGCCACCTTCTACGCGCACTACCGCGACAAGGAAGACCTGCTGGTCGGGATCGTCCGGGACCTCGCGCAAGACCGCGAGCGCCTCCTGCCGGCGGTCCAACAGGCGCACGCCGAGGGCTTCACCGGCCTGCCGGTGAAGTACATTTTCGAACACGCCGAACAGGAGAAGCCCGTCTACCGCGTCATCCTGCGGGGCGAGGGCGACGGGCGGGCCCTGCGCGAGTTCACCGACCTCATCTGCGCGCACGCCGAAGCCGCCTTCCGCACGCGGACACAGCAGCTCGCGGTCACGCCCAGGATTCCCCTCGAGGTCGTCGCCAGGGCCTGGACCGGCGAACTCATCGGCCTGTTGACCTGGTGGGTCGAGAACGACACCGGCTACAGCGCCGCCGAGATCACCGCCCACCTGCGCGACCTGTCCGTCTACGGCCGCGTATGGGCCACCGGCCTGACTCCCTCCGACGCCCCCGGGGCGCTCGACCTCGCCCCCTGAGGCGCGATATCCGCTCCCTCCCTGGCGCCCCTGTCCGAGTTACAAGACACCATGTACGGTATCGAGCTCAGTGACGTACTACAGCGCATGGTGGAAAGAGCGGAGCGGACGCATGACAGGCATGCCCACACTGGCCGACCTCGTCTGGGCACGGGGATACACCGATCCGGCCTGGGCTCGTCGGCACACAACGTCAGGCCGGGAGCTCGTTCCGAGCCGCAGTGTCTGGCGCGGCTCCGGCACGGCTTCGGCCCTGCCCACCGCGCCGCCCGGCGCTCTGGACGGCCTCACCTTCACCGGACCGCATGGGCGGCCGCTCCCCCTCCCCGAACTGCTGGCCGCCGCCGAGACCGACGCCCTGCTCGTCATGCACCGAGGGACACTCGTCCACGAGCAGTACCTGCACGGATACGAGCCCCACGTCCCGCACTTCAACGCCTCGGCCGCCAAGTCCTACCTCGGCCTCGTCGCCGCCGTCCTCGCCCACGACGGGCAACTCGACCGCGGCGCGCAGGTGGCGAAGTACGTCCCCGAACTCGCCGGCACCGCCTTCGGCGACGCACAGGTCGACCACCTGCTCCACATGGGCACCCGTATGAGCTACGCGGGCCGCCCCTACGACAAGGCACTCGAAGCCCAGCGCTACTTCGCCGTCCTCGCCCCCAAACTGCGCCCCTACGGCTACACCGGTCCCGCCACCATCCGCGAACACCTCGCCACCGCCCGCGCCACCGGCGACCCCGGCACCGAGTTCCGCTACGAGAACGGCAACGTCGAAGCCCTCGCCGAGGTCCTGCGCCGCATCACCGGGACGACCACCTCCGCGCTGCTGTCCGAGATGATCTGGTCCCGCATCGGCGCCGAGGAGGACGCCTACTACCTCCTCGACGCGGACGGCACCGAGGCCGCGTGCGGGGGGTTCAGCGCCACCGCCCGCGACCTGGCCCGGTTCGGCGAGATGATCCGCTGCGGCGGTGCGATCGGGGACCGTCAGATCGTCCCCGAGGCCGTCGCCACCACGATCGCCTCCGGTGTCCCTGACGGCTACGCCCGCCGCGTCCGCTTCCCCGCCGCGCGCCCCGAGGCTCCCGCCACCCTCTCGTACCACGACCTGTGGTGGATCCCGAACGACCCCTACGGCTCCTTCATGGCCAGCGGCATCCACGGCCAGCGCCTCTTCATCTCTCCCGCCCTCGACCTGGTCGTCGTCCACTACGCCTCCCAGATCGTCTCCCCAGCAGTCCCCCAAGTCCCGCTCGTCCATGCATTCCTCGGGATCGGCACCCACCTCTGCGCCTGAGGAGCAGCAGCGGCAGGACGGACGTTGCTGTCCCTCAGTGGTCATCTGGAAATCGTCCGCCGGTCGACAGGCACTCGAACCTCAGTCTGTCGACCACCACTGAGTCGGAACCGGGCCACGACGGCTGGTGCCCCGCGGCACCCCCGACCTCGATCCGGCCGGCGCCCTGGCCGGCCCCGGCGCTTCGCCGGAGCGCTGACGGGTATGCACGTATGTGGCGCGACGGGCAAGGCGGCGCGACCGGCCACGAGCGGGGCCTCGGTCACCCGATGTGTCACTACACTGCGACGTGGCGCCACAGGGCGCACACAGTAACTGGCCGAAAGTGAACGGGGAGCGGCATGGCTACGGGGGGATGGGGGCCAGGAAACGGCCCGGGGCAGCCGGGCGGCAACGGACCGGGAGGCCAGGGCGGCTGGGGCGCTCCCTACGGACCACCGCAGGGCGGCCCGTACGGTCCGCCACCACCGAATCCGGGCCCGTATCCGAACCAGCCTCCGTACCCGAACCCGTACCCCTACGGCCCCCAGCCCACGAGGCCCGCCGTCCGGCGTTCCCGCGGCTGCCTGTCGTACGCCTCTCCCTTCGGGCTCGTCGGCGCGATCCTGCGCTCCGCCCACCGCGTCGCCACCAGGCTCTTCGCGCAGGAGGGTGAAGGCCGGATCGTGGACCGCGCCGTGGACCGCGTCCAGCTGGCCCGCACGGTGCTCGGTGCCGCCGCCACCATCTCCCTGATCCTCGCCTACAACGTGGATCCGAACCGCTGGAAGGACGCGGCGTACGGCGGCGCCGCCCAACTCATCATCGCCCCGTTCGTGCTGATCATCGCCGCGCCCCTGGTCATCATCGGATTCATCTACTACGCGCCCCCGCACCTGCGGCCGCATCTGCGCTCCCGGCTGCGCGCTCCGCTCAAGGCGGTCGGCTGGTACGTGCTGACGTTGGTCGTCATCGGCGGAATCCTCGTCCCGACGGCCCTGACCGTCAACGCCGACGACGGGAAGAGCTGGTGGGAGTACGTACTGGCCGTCGCCTCGCTCGTCGTGATCGTGTGGGGTTTTCCCTTCTTCTTCATGGCGTCGCTGTACTCGGCCCGCAGTGCCTTCAACAGCGCCCAGGTCCACCCGATGCTGCCGCCCGTCCTCACCCTGGCGCTGGTGTGGGTGTTCGCGGTCTTGAACCTGACCGGCGACGGCATGCCGGGAGGCCCCCCCATCGTCCAGTTCGGCTCCATGCTGGGCGGGCCACTGTCGGTGACCGCCGTCTCGCTGTGGGAACTGCGGCGGATGAGATCCCGTTTCGGCGTCACCCTGCGCGGCTGATCCGGCTTCGGCGGGCCCCGCTCCCAGGTAAGGCGCGGACCTTCGGCGACGGGGGTATGAGGGTTCGCCGGTGATCCGCGGGAGTCAGGTGCAAGGACGTGGGGCCCCGCATCCGGAAGGCCGGAATGGGCGGTTGGCGTGGAGCGGTGAACGAGACGAAGACCCCTGCCCTCCAGTACCGCGTCGGCGGACCGGAAGACGCCCCGGTCCTCATCCTCGGTCCCTCGCTCGGTACGACCTGGCGCAGGTAGGCGAAACCGTCTCAGTCCGTCCAGCCGGTCCAGGGCAGTGTTATGAGCCCAGGTCAGAGTCCCTCCATTCAGTGGAGTCCACCTGGTCTGCGGCGCCGACGTTGAATCTCGTGCCTCGACGTTCCCGGTCCCGCCCAGGCGGCCCGGACGTGCGTGGGGCCGGACCGGGCATCGCGCTGTGGCTACTCAGCCCGACGCGCTGGTCTCCGGCTCGATCAGGCCCTCGCGGTATGCGATGCCGACGGCCTCCGTACGGCTCGCGGCACCCAGCTTGGCGAGGATGTTGGAGACGTGGACGCTTGCCGTCTTGCCGCTGATGTACAACTCTTCGCCGATCTGGCGGTTGGTGCGCCCCCGGCCGAGCAGCCGCAGCACCTCGCTCTCCCGGGCGGTCAGGTCGGCGATCTCCCCGGCGGCCGGTGCTTTGGCGAGACGGCCGCGTCGTACCAAGGTGTCGAGCGCCTCGCGCAGCGGGACGGCGCCGAGCCGCACGGCCGTGTCCCGGGCCGCATGTGCCTGCTCGGCCGCCTCTTCGCGGCGGCCGGCGGTGAGCAGGGCCTCCGCGAGCCGCCGTCGGCACCGGGCGAGTTCGTATGGTTCGCCGTAGCCGAACGCGGTCACGGCCCGCTCCCAGGCGGCGACGTCCGGGCCGGTGGCGGCGCGTACTCCCTCGGCTTGGGCGCGGGCCAGCCAGGCCAGGCCCTCGGGTCCCTGCTCAGTGCCGTCCTCGCCGTGGGCCGCCGTGGTCCGGGCCAGCTCGACGAGCTCGGCCGCGGTGTCCGTCCAGCGACTGGTGCGCGGCGCGTCGCCAGCCAGTCGGGACTCCTCCGCCGCGTCCGCGACGGCCGACAAGGTGAGCGCGGCCAGCCGGACCACGGCGTCGGGCCTGTCGGAGCCCGAGCCCTCCGTGAGTGCGTCGACCGCGGTGCCCATCTGCCGTACACAGTCCTCGGCGTCACCGCGCAGCGCCGCGGCGTCGGTCAGCACGATGCTCGCGACGAGCGAGGCCATCCAGTCCGGGGGGCCGTCGAGCAGTGCACGGGAGCCACCGACCGCCACGTCGAACTCGCCGCGCGCCAGGGCGACGTACAGCGCGGGTGCGGTCGCGAACCCGGACGTGGCCGTGAGGAGGGTGACGTCGTCGGCGGCCGTTCGCGTGCACTCGTCCCAGCGGCCCAGCGTGTAGAGCAGCAGGGATTGCAGATAGCGCAACTCCACGGCGTACGGCGAGGAGAGGAGGCCGGCACGGCGGGCGCGGTCGAGTCCGTCGCTGATCCAGGTCAGGCACGGGTCCATTTCGCCGCACTCGTAGCAACCGATCGCCAGGTTGTACAGCGCCCGCATCTCCACCTGGAGATTGCCGGCGGTGCGGGCCAGCTCACGGGCTCTGAGGAGCCGCTCCCGACCCTGCGGAGTACGCCGGTTGTGCGCCTCGAGACCGACCAGCGATATCACCAAATCGGCCTGGGCGTCAGCAAGTCGGAGCCCCTCGGCGATGTCCAGGGCCTGGCGGGCGACACGTTCGGCGTCCTCGTCACGGCCCACGTAACGTGCCGCCATGACGTGCGTCGCGGCCGCCCACACCCAGGTGCGCGAGGGCGGCTCGGCCGGGATCAGCCCGAGCGCCTCGCTGCTGTACGCGAACGCAGCCTGAAGATTGTCGATCCGCATCAGGTTGCCCGCGAGGGTGTAGCGCACCCGGGCGGCAAGTTCGGAGTCGGCCTCCGAACCCGCCCGCGCGAGCGCGGAGCGGGTGAGCTGGACCGCGCGATGGGGTTCGCCGGCGTGTGCGGCGGCGGCCGAGGCACGCAGGGTGAGAGTGACCGGGTCGCTGTGCTCGGGGTGCGCGGAGGCGTCCACCACGGCCCACAGTTCGAGCGCGGTCTCCAGGTGCCGCAGTTCTTCGGCGGGTGCGCGGAGGCGCTGGGCATGGTCGGCGGCTTCGAGGGAGGCTGCCAGCGCGTCGGCCAGGTCGTGGCTCGCGCGTGAGTGATGGGCCCGCTCCGCCGCGCTGTTCGTCGAACGGCCCTCGCCAGCGAGGAGCGCCGCGAACACCCCGTGCAGCCTGACCCGTTCGCCGGGCAACAGATCCGCGTACACGGCCTCGCGGGTGAGGGCGTGCCGGAAAGAGTACGTCGCGTCGTCGTCGGTCACCAGCAGCTGGTGCCCGGCCGCCTCGCGCAGCGCCGACTCCAGCTCCTCCTGCGGCAGTTGCACGGCGCCACGCAGCAGGTCGTGCCCGACGCGGCGCCCCGCCACAGCCGCCGTGCGCAGGACCTGCTGGGCAGTCTCGGTCAGCTGCTCGATCCGGATGAGCAGGACGTCGGCCAGGCCGCTGGGCAGCGCGGCTGAGTCCGCGCCCTCCTCGTCCTCGGGCAGCGCCGCGAGCAACTCCTCGGCGTAGAAGGCGTTTCCCTCGGCGCGGTCGACGATGCGGCGAACCGTGCTGTCGGAGACAGGGCCGGTGCGTTGCGCGTACACGAGCCGGGCCACGTCCGCGTCAGCCAGCGGGTGCAGTTCCAGCCGGTCGACGGCGGGCAACCTGACCAACTCGGCGAGCAGAGGCCGCAGCGGGTGACGGCGGTGCAGATCGTCCGCGCGGTACGAGGCGAAGACCGCAAGCCGGTGGGGCGGGCCGCCAGGCGTGGGCCGCTGCAGGACACCCCGGCTGAGCAGAAAGCGGAGCAGGTCGCGAGAGGACTGGTCCGCCCAGTGGAGGTCCTCAATGACCAGGAGAAGCGGGGTCAGGGCCGTCAGGTCGGCGAGGAGTCCAGCGATGCCCTCAAAGAGCTGGAGGCGGCTGCCTGCGTCGGCCGCGGGGCCGGCAGTCGCATCTGTGCCGATCAGGCGCTCCACCGCCGGGTACGCGGCGAAGGCCGGGGAAAACCGTTCGTCGGCGGCCGCAGCGCCGAGGATCTCCGTGAACGGGAGGTATGGCAGGCCGACGTCCCCGAGGTCCACGCAGCGGCCGGTCAAGACGGTCATGCCGGTGGTTACGGCGTGCGCCGCAGCCACCGCCAGCGTGCGGGTCTTACCGACGCCGGCGTCCCCGGCCACGAGGACGGCGCGCGGGTCGCCGGCCGCGGCCCGCTCCAGCACGCCGGTGAGCCGGGTGAGTTCGTCCGCCCGGCCGACGAACGGTGTATCGATTGTCTGGGCCACGGGTCCATCCAAGCACGCCCGGTCGGTACCGCTCGTGTGTCCCCGCTCCCTGGCGTGCGAGGACGCGGTTCGGGTACCGCGAGGGGAGACGTCCAGCCGAGGTTCCCCTCGTAGCGTGGAGTCCGTGACAGCAGGGGATGTTGGTTGTCATGGCGGAGAAGCGTCGAGTGTTCACGGCGGAGTTTCGTGAGGGGGCGGTACGCATCGTGACGGAGGCCGGGAAGCCGGTCCCCGAGGTCGCGGAGGACCTGGGGATCAACGAGACGACGCTGGCGAGCTGGGAATCTGCCAGCTCGGGCGAAGCGCGGAATCTGGTGGACGGGCGGGGGGAAGTTGTCCCACAGGATCGAGGAGCGTACTTCGCCGCTGAGGGCCGCGCGCAGGAAGCCGGTCACGGTCAGGTCGTAACGCTCCCACCGTTCGCCCGGATTCGTCGTTGATCAGGAGAGGACGCTTGTCGGGGTCGTCTCCCGGCTGACAACCCAGTACAGGTACTGGCCGTTGTCGGTGGTCGCCCAGCAGATCAGTCGGCTGCCCTCGGTGTCCGGCTCGACAGCCTGCGGGGCCGACCGCTTCCTGAGCAGTGCCGGTGAACTACCGGCCCCGATCCACCTCACGGGCCCTTCCCCGGCCGTCTGACGTCTGGGGGTCTGACGACTCTGAGAGTCTGACGAGCCCTTCAAAAGACGTCCTGCGTAACGGCGTACGGACTGATCGCTACGCTCGCCCTGACTGCCCCCGACCGGACGAACAGGGCGGGCGTCGTGGTGTGTCGGGCCTCGGCTCGGCCGCCGGTCAGAATCCCATCGGGCGGGGGTGGCGCTCGGCGGTGGGGTCGGCCGACCACACGAGGCGGAGTTCGACGTTCTCCGGGCCGGCGAGGGACTGGATCAGGCGTGCCGCCCAGCCGTTCCAGTAGACGTACGTCTCGTTGCCTGTCAGACGGAAGCACGGGGCATCGGAGGGGATCCGGTCCGGGGCGAACACGGCGCGCTCGATCTCACCGGTCTCATCCGGCGCCGACGACGCCTCGTGGTCGAGGCAGTCGGCCACGACATCGGGGATGTAGGCACAGAAGTCGTCCGACACGCCGCCCGGCACGTGCACGGGGATGTACGTACCGAACGACTGGAACGCGGCGCGGGTCTCGTCGGCCAGTTTCCGGCTGAGTACGGGCGCGGCGATGTGCCCGCTGGGGTAGTCGGACACCGTGCCGCCGGGATATCCGTGCCACTCGGCGAGGAGCGCGCCGGGCAGCGGGTGGGCGCTGCTGTCGATCTCCCATCGCATGAGGGGGAGCGCGTCGACGAGGAGTCCCTTGTAGCGGTCGCCGAATTCCGGCATGACGCGGAAGACGTCGAGCGTGCCTTCGGTGGGGAGGTTCATGGTGCCGTCCATTGTGCGGTGTGGCCGATCGGGGCACAGGGCGGGTAGTACGGCCGCACTGCGCCAAATCAGGGAACCCGCAGCTCGGTCCGGTGACCGCCCCACCTCGCTCCCAAAGCGGGTGTCGTCCCAACGCCCACGGCAATGTCGCCCGCAGCGCAGCCCGCGCTATTCGGCCAGGTAGGCAAGTCGGTCATCCGTCGGCCGGGGTATCACAGATCCACCCCGCACCTGCCACTCAACTTGCGGAGCCACCTCGCTACTCACCACGAAGAGTCCGAGAACCCGGTCCCCGTCCTCGTCGGAGGCAGGGAGGGCGGCTATGCACCGCAGTTGATCCAGGAACCAGTTCACGGCCGACTCGCGAACATCGCCGCCGTAGAAGACGTAGTAGGTCCAATTGAAGTGGTGGTCCGGAAAGCCCCAGCCGCCGCTGTAGTGCCCGTCAGAATGGTGCGCGATCACCTGACGGGCGGCGGCGAGTTGCTGCTCGTCGCACTCCAGCCACCCCCTGATGGAGACGAAAACGCCCATTTGTCGCCCTCCCGTTGGACCGGCATCACCGTGTTTGTCGTGAGCTGATCTTTAACGGGAATCCTAGGCGCGCCCCGCCGTTGGATCCGGAAGCCAACACCCGGCAACAGTGACCTGCCCACCATGCGTCGACCCCACTCCGCCGCAGGTCAGTCGGAGATCCCGCCTCCAGATCACCTCAGCTTCCCAAGCTCAGGTCCTCAGATCCCCGATCAGGCTTTCAACTGCTGACTGTCGGTGGCGCCTCGTACTCTCCCTCCTCATGGGAAACCACTTCCAAACCGTCGTCGACCTCCACGCCACGCCGGCCGACGCAACAGCACTGGCAGCCGCGGTCTCGGTGGGGGAAGCCGTCCGGCAAGGGCCCGGCTCAGAACTCTGACCGCGCCAGATCGCTGGCTGCGGTGGACCCGCAGTCACGCGGCCTGTGCCATCACGTAGCCGTGGGCGGCGTCGCGGCGTCGCGGCGTTCGGTCGGACGGTTCCTGCCACGGGCGAGGCGCCGGGTCATGCATGAACGTAATCACGGCCCACGTGATGAGTGATTCGCTCGTTCTCGGGCCGTCTCTGGGTCGTGTCCGCCAGGGTTCAGCGCCTTCTCCCGTAACTGCCGCCGGGTATGCAGACCGGGGGACAAGTCTTGTGGTCGTGCTCGGAAACCAGCGGGTTCGCTGGGCGGTTGCAGCGGCGGGAACCTACTGGCGGGGTTGGTGTCCAGCCTCGGGATGGCCGTGGGTTCAGTGTTGGTAATTGCGTTGTCGATCTAGTGAGGCTGAGGCAGCATCCGGTCATGGGACAGCCTGCTGATGCGCTTCGCTTTGACCAGGTCGAACTGCGCCGGTGGCGCGTCGACGACATCGAGAGCCTGGATCGAGTGATCACTGAATCGCGTGATCACCTGCTGTCGTGGATGCCCTTTGCGGCCACCCACGACCGGAAGCAGGGGGAAGGGTTTCTGGCCCACTCCGAGGAGCAGTGGGCCTCGGGGGAGGCATACAACTACGCGATCACCTCGGGTGGACTGGTGGTCGGCAGCTGTGGATTGCATCGCCGGATCGGACCTGGCGGTCTGGACATCGGGTATTGGCTCCATCATGCGTGGACGGGGAAGGGGCTGGCCACTATGGCCGCGGCTGCCCTCGTGCAGGCGGGAAGGGAGCTGCCGGGCATCGATCGCATCGAAATCCACCATGACGAGGCCAATTCCGCGAGTGGCGCCATCGCCCGCCGTTTGGGCTTCACTGAGGTTGAGCGCGTGCGGGTGCCGGGTGGGCCGGAAGCCCCCGGTGAGACGGGCGTCCATGTGAGATGGCGCCTTCAGGTGTGGCCCGACACTGCCCACCGCCGTTCTCCGGCTACCCGGTGAGCAACGTGAGACGGCGGCGACTTCCCGAATCCCGTATGGCCTCGCACGTTACTGGCCGAACTCGTATAATCCGGTGCTAACTTGGAGAACTGACGCGCACATGTGACAGGCAACGAGAAGCCTCTCACCTCCTTACTTGCACTCTTCCCTGCTTCAGGAACACAGAGGAATGTGCGTGAACTCCACTTGGCAGGGTTGCGTCAGTGCGGGGCACGCGCTTGATCTCGCGGCGCGGCTTCCGCCGCGTACGCGCCATCACTTGATCCAGAGGCCTGGGATCCGGGCGAGAAGCTGTGGGTAGCGGGAGCCGGGACGCTGTGGGCGGTGCCAGCCGATCCGGCGGCGCGGGGAAGACAGCTTTCACCAGCGCCTCGAAGAGGTATGTCCACCCTGACCACAGAGATCGCACTCAAGGGGCGAGACAAAGACGAAGTCATCCTTGAGCAGACAGCTGAGGTCTCGAAGTCCGTGAACCAGGACCTGCACTGTCGCCTACAGAAGTAGTCCCGGCCGGATCGCTCCGGTCGGGGCCCCACCCGCAGGCTACGGGATTCGGGGCGGGCGGTTCATGTTGGGCGGCCCCGCCCCCACTGCTCGCCGTCGGCGGCCCGCCCTGTCCCGCTACCGGCCACCTCCAAGTCAACGGCGGCGGGGGCTCAGTCGGCTTGCGCCTCGCCGCTTCTGCGCGGCCACGTCGTGCCGACGCGGAAGCCGTTGCGGAGGGGGCCGCTGTAGGAGTGCTTGTTTTCACCGCCGTGGCCTGCCGACAGGGTGCAGCGCAGCGCGCCCTCGGGCTGTCGGATGAAGCAGATGCCGGGGATCTCCACGTGGTGCTCTCTCACCTCGACCGCGCGGTTCATCGGTCGCCTCCCGCGAACTGGTCGAGAGTGCGCAGGCAGCGTCCGAGTTCGGCCACGGCGAGCGCCGCAGCGAGGGGGCTGGGGCTGAGGCCCTCGGTGAGCTCGCCCTGCGTATTGGCGATGGCGCGCTCGCGGGAGTACCAGGCGGTCGTGCGCGGGTTGATCTGGTCGACCTGCCTTTGCACGAGAGGGATCAAGCGGCGGAGCTCGGCCCGGATCTCAAGGTTCAGCTCCTGCAGGCGAGCCAGGCCCGGCATGGAACGCGTGACCGACATGGCTTCCTGGATCAGCTCGGGGATCCGGCCGGCTGCTGGTGCGACTGGGGCGTCTTCAGTGGTGGACATTGCGCCTCCGCCGGGCTGTGCCCGCGCCGCGGGCCGTGGTCGTTGCTGCGTGACCTCGACGCTAGGCCCGTCGTGTGCGGTACCTCCAGCGATGTGCAGATGTGTGCAGACCAGCCATCAAAGCAGGGACGTTGGCCACTTCGGTATCTTGACCGCGTCGATCGCAGGGATGACGGTGGTGCACACAAATGCACCTGCCGAACTCGGAGGCCGCCATGTCGTTACTGTTCATCGGGATCGACCCCAACACGGGAGATAAGCAGAGCCCGACCGTGTGGGTCGACCAGGACAAGCAGGAGTTCGTGTTCCAGGGGTGGCAGCCGAGCGCCGAACTCGAATCGGAGTGCGCAGAGTTCGAGGTGCCGGGCCACGCCAAGGGGATCCCGGACGGGGAAGCTGTGGTCCGCATTCCGGCCCACATGGTCGACATGATCAGGGAGGCGTGTGATGCCCTCGAGCGTGCCAACGTTCGATGAGCTGATGGCGGGCTGCCGGACGGCCGTGCACCTCGAGATGCGCGACAGCTACGCCGTCGACTACGAGGAGGGCCCATTCGCCGATTGGCGGTCCGGGTTCCGGCACGACCCGGCAGACCGTGCGTCCTGGTGGCGGCCCTGGCTCGACCTCATCCACGAGACCGTGAGCCGAGGGGCAGTCGTGCGCCGAGCACGGATCGTGTCCGAACCGGTCAGCGAGTACACGCAGTTCCTGTACGACGGCACGTTCACGAACGTCGCCGCGGGCGAGCAGGTGCGGTGGCTGCCACGACGGCAGGCCTCTACGATCCCTCTGCCGGGGAACGACTTCTGGCTGTTCGACGACCAGTGGGTGCACTGGAACCACTTCGCTGGCGACGGTTCCTCGCTCGGCGAGGAGATCACCGATAACCCGGCGGCCGCGAAGCTGTGCACTGAGGCGTTCGAGACGGTGTGGGCAAAGGCAGTACCGCACGACCAGTTCCACATCCGCTGAACGAGCCCACTGGTAGGCCACCTCATGCCGTACTCCCCGTCGTCTTCCGCGCAGGCCGCCCGCCAGGCCGTAGCTCTACGGCTGCGGGACCTGCGGAAGTCGGCCGGCCTCACGGTCACGGAGCTTGCCCGCCAGTGCGGATGGCACCACGCCAAGACGGTGCGGATCGAGAACGCCCGCACCGCACCGTCCGCCAGGGACATACGGGCATGGGCTACCGCGTGCGGCGCCGACGACCAGGCCGCCGGGCTCGTCGCCCAGTCCGTCAACGCGGAAACCATGTACCGGGAGTGGCGCCTTCAGGTGCGCTCGGGCATGAAGCAGCTGCAGGAGAGCGTCACCGGGTTCTTCCAGCAGACCGAGCTGTTCCGCGTCTACTCGTCGACGCTCGTGCCCGGGCTCCTGCAGACGGAGGGCTACGCCTCGGCGCTGCTCAGCAGGATCGCCGACTTCCGCGAGATCCCCGTCAACGACGGCGCCGCCGCCGGCACTGCGCGCGTGGAACGGTCGCGCATCATCCACACGCCGGGCCACCGGTTCCTGATGCTCATCGAGGAGAGCGTCCTGTGGGCGCAGATCGGTGACGAGCAGGCCATGGCCGGGCAGCTCGGCTACCTGCTGACTGCGGGTGCGGTGCCCCAGGTCGCGCTCGGGATCATCCCGGCCGCCACGCAGGACCGGTGCCACTGGCCCATCGAGACGTTCCACGTGTACGACGACAAGCTGGTGTCAGTGGAACTGTCATCAGCCGAGGTCAACATCACGCAGCCATCCGAGATCGCCCTGTACCTGCGGGCGTTCGAGCAGCTGCGGAGCATGGCCGTGTACGGGGCCGACGCGCGGGCCCTGATCGTGAAGGCCATCGACACACTGGACAGAGCCGAGGCATAGCGAGAGCCCCCACCCGCCCGAGGATGAGTGGGTGCGAGGGGTTTCGGCAGTTGCGGTCTGAGCACGCGAGGCTCCGACGGGGGAGCCGCTTTTAGCCAAGTGGAATATATGTATGTATCCGTTTGCTGCCGCTCGCGGCTTCAGCGGCGCGCCCAGCGCGACGGCCGGCTCTTCAGCTGTCGGTGGAAAGACCGCCCGGCAGCCAATTGCTTCGACAACCTCCCCAAGTCGATCCGGACAGAGCTGAGCAGACGCGGCCCATGGCGCCCAGATCGTTCGTACAGTGGCGCGCTCCACCTGGACGCCATGAACCACGCCCGCTCCACAGACGTGTGGGTCGACGGCGGACGGGATGGGTGCCGGGGTGAGTGGTGAGTTGAGGAGAGTGGGAACGCTGGCCGAAAAGGCCTAGCCAGCAGCCACAACAGCCTGGATCAGGCCCGGAAATCTGCCCTCCAAGTCGTCTTTGCGGAGGCGCATGTACAACCCGTTTCCAGCGCTGCGCTGGTAGACCAGGCCCGCCTCACGCAGCACTCGCCAATGCCGCGTGCGGCTGGACTTGCTCAGCGGCAGGTCGAATGAGGCGCACAGCCGCTCATCGTCGGGGCGCGCAAACAGTTCAGCTATGACCCGGCGCCTGTTCTCGTCCGCAAGCGCCAGAAGGATGGGACCCACCTCTAGCTCCTCGACGCCAGGGTGCACCAACTCACCAGCGTCCATCACTCCACCTCTCGACAAGGTACGCATGCGCGCGTACCTTCCTGGAGGTACGCGACTATGCGTACCTTACTCCCGGGGGAGCCATGCCTGCATCTTCATCGCCACGCCGCCACTTCCTGTCCCGCGTCCGCTCGATGCTGCGCAAGCTTCTTCTCGCCGAGCACTCGCCATTCATGACTCTCTGAGTCTGCCCAGCCCGAGCAGTTCCCGGAGCGACCGTGCCCCATCCGTGCCCGATAGACAGGGAACTCACGGGGAATCGCGGTCGCCAAGGGGCGGCGCGCATGACGAAGGCCCCCGGCCGATGTTCCTGGTCAGGGGCCTTCAACCTGGGCGGTGGGTGTGGGATTTGAACCCACGGTGACTCGCGCCACGACGGTTTTCAAGAGCGTCACGCTTGCAGGGCATATGCCCTGGTCAGAGCCTGTTTAGGCTCCCACGGAGGGCACCTTGGCCCACGCATGGCCCACCGGCCCCGGGAAAGGGGCCTTAGAGCTCGTAGCACGATCTTGTTGAAGAGTGCTGGTTGGGCGTTACCGGTGTGACGATTCGGCCAACACCCCGAGCATGCCCACCAGTCGCGCCGACGCACCGGGCAACTCCAAGATCCCCGGCAGAGTCAAGTTCAGCTATGGACTGTCTGTTTGACGCCATCCTTGTCGGTGATGCTGACGGAAACGCGCCACCGCGTCCGCTTGTCGGCCTCGATCTTGACCGTACCGCCGAACTTCCGGCCATCCAGGTCTTTCGTCTTCATCGAGGCACCGTAGGTGGCGCTGTCGTCACACACTTCGATCCCGGCGCGCAGCGCTGTCCCATTACTGACGTTCAGACCACCTGAGGGACCGAGACAGTCATACCGCACGGACAATGCGGCAATCTGGTCCGCAGCCACGGGCAGCTTCACCGTCCCCGGACCCAGCCGGCCCGGTGTCTTAGCGCCCTTCTCAGGACTTTCCGGATCGGACACCAGCGCTGCTGCCTTCGAGGCACTCGGCGAAGGCGGCGAAGGCGGCGTACTCTTCCCGCCGCTGCACCCGGACACCACACCGGCGGACACCACCAGCAGAACAATCCCTGCGCTGCGCATCAGCTTTTCCCGTGCCACGTCTCGCGGCCGTTGTAGACCAGCCGCGCCGATCCCTTGCGCAGCACCTTGATCTCGCAGTTGGGCTCAGTTTGGTTGTAGTTCCACTTCGTGTACCTGGCCTTCACCCCGGCGTGCAGGTAACCGTGCCTCATCGTGTTCGGCACCTTCCACGACCACGTGTAGGTGGAGCTGTTCGTCCACTGCCAGGCAAAATGGTAGTCGAACTCAGCCGACGCCTTGACGAACACCACCTTGGCTTCGCCGGAGACCGCCCCGCCGACCGTCGACGTCGTCGTCTTGCCCTTGTGGAAGGTGATGCTGATCGTCGTGCCGCTGTCCCCGCCGGAACGGGGTTCCATGTCCCTGTAATACGTGTGGCTGCCCGAGAAGTCGTAGCCCCGGTCGGGCGGGCAGATCATCGGATGGACTGTCCCGGCACTGGCGGGTACAGCACCCGCAGCGGCAAGTGCAGCGACGGCGCAGCCGACTGCGACGATCTTGGGCATTGGACGCACGCGTTTCCCCGTTTTTCTCTCGCTGAAAGCGGCCCCCGTCGACCGTCAGGAACTGACCCTAGGGAGCGACTCGCTTTCCTGTCGCGGCAGTTGAGTGAAACATGAGGTTCAGGTCACCCTAATCGTCACCGCTTGCGGGGGGCCATCTGCTCAGTCGTCGCCACACAGCGGAACCCGGTGTCGTCGTCGTGCATCGTGTCGTTGGCGTCGTTGCGAACGGGCGTGAACCACAGCGGGCCACCGCCAGATCCCGACCAACAGACTTGGAAAGCATGTTGGTCGGGTTCTGCGCAGCCTGCCGTTCCGGCCGGCAGTCGTGGCCCCTGAGCAGGGCGACCACGAGTCACGTGTAGTGCAGGCTGACTTCACTGCGGTACAGCAGCGAAGTACAGCAACCTCAGCAACCGATCACGTCCGTTAGCGTCCTCGTGTGGCCATCTCGCGACCGGTATGACCACCGCCGACCGTTCCGCATAGAGCTACGGATCAGAAGGTAGCCGTGCCCCTCTCGTGCCCGATCACCCGGGGAATGGCAGTCACTGGCGGGGAGCGGACAGCAGAACGACCCTTGACTGAAAATGCCTGGTCAGGGGCCGTTTCTCCTGGCGGTGGGTGTGGGATTTGAACCCAAGGTGACTTGCGCCACGACGGTCTTCAAGACCGTTCAGGGCTTGTGCGGGGTCGGCGCTGACAGGTCCCCCTCTTAGCTATCAACTAGGCCTGGAGGTCGGTTGGGCCACGGATTGGATACCGGACCACCCCTAGACAGATTCAGGGATGCAGCTGCACTTCAGAGCTGGATACCTCGCCGCCGACCGCGCGAAGCCGACCCTAAAGGTTGTCCTGTAGCTGTGCCGAGTAGGTCGAGAGACAGTCCAGGGAACTCACTTCACTACGACATTGTCGCCGGCCGAAGTCGACGGCCCGGTAGTGGTGTTGCCGTAGTACACCCAGCGCCATGTGCCCGTCTTGGATGCCTTCACGGTCGTCTTGAGGTTGCCCGAGCCGTTCGCGTACACCTTCTTCACCGTGGTGTAGGAGGTGGTTCCGGTGGGCTTGAACTGCAGGGTCACCAGGCGGCCTTCGTAGGAGACGTACTTCCTGGTCTCCCAGTTGGCCCGCGTGACCTTGCCGGTCACGGTGATGGTCTCGTCCTTGGCCACCGGTTCGGGCGAGGCGTTCACGGTCAGGCGGGAGTTGCGCTTGACGTAGGCCGTGAGGCCCTCGTCATCGGTGTCGCCGCCGCCGCCCTGGAAGTAGACCTCGGCCGCGACCTTCCACGCCCCGGCCTCGCTGTTGCGCATCTCCCACTCGCTCGGGTCGAAGTACATCGTCTCGTTGAAGTCACAGACGCCCGAGCTCACCTTGATGCAGTCGCTCGTCTCGATCGCGTGCCACAGCCGCTCACTCGTCTTGCCGCGGTACAGGAGCACCGCCGGCCACTTCCACTGGTGTGTGGTCGCCATCCGGAAGGATGTGGGCACCGCGACCTCGTTCGACACCCCAATCACGATCGCCTTGCCGCCGTTCACCTGGACACGGGTGAACGAGACCCCGCCCTCGGCCGCCCCGGCCGGTCCCGCGGCCATGGCCGTGAACACCGCCGCCGCGCCACCGGCCGCGACAGCTCTCCAGATCTTCTTCCCCACCTGATCCCCGATCTCCGTACGGAAGAGCGCCGGAGGCTCATCCTCCGGCGCCCTTCAGACAGTTGGGATCCGCACGGGATTGTACACTACACCCATTGGATCACGATCGGGCATCAGGCGATCTTCGCCTCGCACTAGGCGGTCGACACCGGTCGAAGATCATTTACGAGAACCTTTCGGGCCTCACACGGACAGTAGTAGTGGTGAGTGTCTAACTGCGTGACAACCGCGACGCACAACCACGAACAACCGTGGACGTCAGCGGACCATCAGCGCCGGTGACAGGCACAGCAGCCCAAGGACAGCGAGCGCCCCGAGTTGCTTCGGGGCGAAGAGGTCCCCGTGCCACAGCCGTGCCACATCGTGCGGTCAACCACGGTCAATGACGGCTCGGCGCAGTCGAGATGCGCCGTTCACCTGGGCTGCCGCTATAGCCGGAGTGACCTGGGCTCTTCCGTTTCGGGTCACGGCTGCCCTTACAAGGCAGATGTCGGCGGTTCGAAACCGTCCGCGCCCACCAGGTTCGGGAGGCGGGCGGCACCGGCAGCCCTAGATCGACTGCGAGGCCTGCGAGATGCCTGACGGCGGTCTGCGAACCGGTGGCGCGGTGGAACTTTCTCTACCTCATCAAGCACCCGGCTGCGCTCCGCTCCGCCGGGCGGGCTTCCCGGCTCCGCTCGGGGCGCCGCTCCTGCCTTCGGCCCGCTCCGCCCCGGCTGCGCCGACGCCCGCCCACTCATGGATAGGGCCGAAGGCCAATCGGCGATCACCGCATGAAGCGGGCCTAGGCCAAGGCGTATGCCTCCGGCGGGGGCGCTCAGACTCTGGGATGGCGGGGGCGCCGTACGCGACTGCAGGCCCGTCGTGGCGAGCGTGGTGGGCTCCCATCCCTCCGCCATCGACCCGGGCAGAGCCGAGCAGACGCGGCCCATGGCGTCCAGGTCGTTCGTCCAATTGGGCGCTCCACCTGGACGCCATGAACCACGCCCGCTCCACGGTGTGTGGGTCGACGGCGGACGGGATGGGAGCTGGGTGAGTGGTGGCGTGAACCGCGGACTGCCGACGACGTGGGCCGACATGCCGCGCTTGGCGTAATGAGCCGATCGGCGGGCGTTCCAGGTCACGTTGTGCGAAGGCGGTGGCAGGAAGGAGGTGGCATACCGGCCATGGGCGAGGCGAGCGTGGATCGGTCGGAGGGTTTTGGCGAGCGGCTGCTCGGTGTGCTGCTGGACAGGGCACGGGTGCTGCCGCCGCAGCTGATCGCCCCGCTGGTCGCGGAGGAGGTGGCCAGGATCGGAGGTCGTGACGTCTCCATCCTGCTTCAGGACTACGCGCAGGAGGTGCTGGTACCGCTGCCGGGCAAGAAACTGCACGTCAGCCAGCCCGAGCCGATCATCGATTCCCCCGCCGGCCTGGCCTTCCTGCGCGGGGACGCCGTCGAGGTGCCGCAGACCCCCTCGGGCGTCCGGATGTACCTGCCGCTGCTGGACGGCAGCGACACGGTGGGCGTGATGGCCCTCACCCTGGACGCCATCGGCCACGACGACCGGCGGCTGCTGCGTCGGCTCTCCGGCCTGGTCGCCGACATGCTGGTCACCAAGGGCGCCTACACCGACCAGTTCTTCAAGGCCCGGCGCCGTGAGCCGATGAGCGTGTCCGCGGAGATCCAGTGGAGCCTGCTGCCGCCGACGTCGATGACCGTGCCGCAGATCGACGTGTCCGGCATCCTGGAGCCCGCCTACCGCGCCGCCGGCGACAGCTTCGACTACGCCCTCAACGACAACATCCTGCACGCGGCCGTGATCGACGCGATGGGCCACGGCCTGGACGCCGCCACGATGGCGACCGTGGCCATCGGCGCCTACCGGCATGCCCGGCGCGTGGGCATCAGCCTGGCCGAGAAGTACACGGTCATGGACGATGCCATCTCGCGGCAGTTCGGGCCCGACCACTTCGTCACGGCGCAGCTGATGCATGTGAACATCGCCACCGGTGAGATGGAACTGGTCAACGCGGGCCACCCCGCACCGCTGCTGATCCGCGACGGCCGGGTCGTGAAGCAGCTGGAGAGCGCGACGACGCTGCCCGTCGGCTTCGGCGGTGAGGAGCCCCGGATCAGAGAGCACACACTCCAGCAGGGCGACCGGGTGCTGTGCTACACCGACGGCATCATCGAGGAACACGTCAACGACGGGGAGCAGTTCGGCGAGGAACGCCTCATCCGCTGCGTGAACAGCCTGGGGTATGAGCCGTCGCAGGGGCTGCGGGCGGATCTGCGCCGGCTCGCCCGCGCGCTGAAGAGGGAACGGCACGGGCGCACCACCGACGACGCTACCCTCTTCATGATCGAGTGGCGCGGAGGCGCCGCCGACCACCTCGCGGTCCTTGACTGAGCGCCCCGCGTCAGGCATTGCGGGCGGTGAGGGTGGCGGGGTGGTCGGGGCTCAGGACCCAGGTCTCATCACCCCGAACAACGCTAGGGCCCCTCAGTGATCACCTGAGGGGCCTAGTACGTCCGCTGCGCCTAGGCGTGCGAAGCACCACAGGTCAGAGCGCTTCCAAGTTCCCCTTTGGCGCCTCGCCAGACCTATGCAATGGAGGCAAGACACTCCAGGGGGAGTTGCCCCACGCAGCACGCTGCCGTGCCCCAGCCGTGCCCGATGCAGCGGGGAACACCGGGGAACGGAAGGCGCCGGCGGGGCGTGTCCCCCACGTCCGCCGGAGTGCCCGTTCCGCAGGTCAGCCACCAAGTCGCCCAACCTCGCTCCTAAGACGGTGTCCTATGTGGTGAGTCGGGCGAGTCGTTTGTAGCAGCAGAGGGATGCGGCGAGTCCGAGGAAGGCCAGGTAGTTGCGGGGTTGGCGTTCGTATCGGTGGTTGAGTCGGCGGTAGCCAGTCAGCCAGAACATGGTTCGCTCGATGACCCACCTGCGGCGGCCCAGTCGTTCGCTGGACTCGACTCCCTTGCGGGCGATACGCACGCCGATGTGCTTGCCCCATAACCATTTTCGCAGGTGGGGGACGTCGTATGCTTTGTCCGCGTGGAGGCGTTGGGGCTTGAAGTACCGCCCGCGGTGGGGATCGCGTCTCGTTTGGTGACCCGTCACCATCGGCTTCAACGCGAGGCTGTCGTGTGTGTTGGCGGCTGAGATGCCGACGAGGAGGGGCAGTCCGTTCGCGTCCGACAGGACGTGCATCTTCGAACCCGGTTTTCCCCGGTCCACGGGGCTCGGACCTGTGAGTTCGCCCCTTTTTTAGCGCGCACGTGGGCGGAGTCGAGGACGGCGCGTGACAGGTCGAGGAAGTCGGCGTCGTCCAGGCGGTGCAGGATCTCCTCGTGCAGCCGGCCCCACACACCGGCCCTCGACCAGATCACGAACCGTCGGTGTGCCGTCGACTTCGATATCCCGAAACACGGCGGCAGTGCCCGCCAGGCACACCCGCTCACCAGCACGTAGATGATCGCGGCGAACAGCGTCTCATCAGGCGTGTCCTGTGTTCCACCGCCCTGTAACCGCACCTTGGACGGCGGCAGCAACGGCTTCGCGATCTCCCACAGTCCGTCCGGAACAATCCAACTCCACGTCCCCTGACCCATGTTGAGGTGCCTACCCCGACTCACCACATAGGACACCGTCTAAAGCGGTGATCTACACCGGGCGAGTGAGATCATCCGTAGATGGCCGACGCGCGACTTCCCCGGGGATGGACTCTTCAGTGGATCCGCGATGTATCGGGGGACCGAGAGGCTGTCGCCCTGGACCCCGATCGGCCAGTGAAGTGGGTCAGCGTCGGCGAGGCCCACGAGATGCCACGCCCAGAGATCGTTCTCGGGTTCCACGGCCTGTGTCTCGTGAAGCCTGTGGATGACGACGACTGGTACATGGGCAGCCTGTACGACAACGGCAGCATCGACTGTTGGACCGCCTACGGCGACCTGTACGAGGCGCTACGCGGCCTCTAGGAACTTGCGCCACGGCTCCGCGTGCGAGGTGCACTGAGTGTCTAACTGCGTGACAACCACGACGCACAACCGCGAACAACCGTGGACGTCAGCGGACCGTCAGCCCAGGTGGCAGACACAGCAGCTCAAGGACAGCGAGCGCCCCGAGTTGCTTCGGGACGAAGAAGCCCCCGTGCCACAGCCGTGCCACATCGTGCGGTCAACCACGGTCAATGGCGGCTCGGCTCAGTCGAGATGCGCCGTTCACCTGGGCTGCCGCTACAGCCGGAGTGGGCGCATCCGCTTCGGATCGCGTCCGCCCTTACAAGGCGGATGTCACCGAATGCTCCAGTTGTAGATCAGGCTCGGTAATCGAGATCCCTGCCACCGCTGGCCTTGATCAGCCAGGACAGCGAACCGCTGCCGAACGGCCAGCCGGTGGTGGCCACCTCAACCCAGCCGTTGCCTGGCTCATCGGACCCCGCGTCCCACCACCACCAGCTGCGATCGTCGCCCATGCCGTCCTCGGTCGGGTCGAAGTAGTAGAGCCAGTCGGACAGCGTCCAAGGCTCTTGGCTGAACGCCGATTTCGGCTCGGGCGTCATCGCCTGCCACGTCTGCAGCCAGGCCTGAACATCGAATGACGGGTCGGGCTCCGGCTCCGGCGCGCACCGTTGCATGAACTCCGCCGGCAGCAGCTCCGACCATCGCCCGAACGCTGGCCAGTCACCCGTCCGTTGGACCACACACGCCAGCACAGCACGGGCATTCGCGATGACCCGCGCAGGATCCTCGGCAATGAACTGGACCCGCACGAGAAACGGCCGTTGTCGACCGTCATCGGCCCCGAGACCGCACTGAGGACGCCGCAGCTCGCCGGTGTCGAACTGTGCTCAAGGCTCACGCCCCGGGGAGTGAGCGGGGAGTGGATCAAGAAAACCATGCCGCACGGCGCCTACGCGTACCAACTCACACCAAGACTCTGACCTGCATGGATATTTAACGCCCCCGGTCAGCCGCCTCTCCGCACGTTATTCGGGACGAAGAGGTCCGAGCACCACTTTCGCGCCAGAACGAGCTGGGGGCAGACTGGAATTACGGTGCCGTCGGCGGCACGCTCCGAGGCCGCGAACCGGCCGCTCGCCCAGTTCAGCCGTAGCATTGGCCTTTGATCACTGCAGCTTCCCAAGTGGAGGTGGTAGTCCAGGGACTGACGTGCCTGACGCCGCCCCTGTGACGCTTCTTGATCCGGTTGCGCTCTTGTACCGGGGGGCCGGAAACTCCGGTTGTCCTAGAAGGGCTCAAGTGCTTTTCAAACGAGTCGTGGTGGCCGTGGGGATCGTCGTGGCTGCTGGTCTGCCGACAGCAGGGACCGCCACGGCGGAGCAGGTGACTGCGGCCGGCCAGATCACCGCCACTGGCTATTCCTCCGGCTCTCCTGCTCTGGTCTCGCTCGACCCAGTGAGCGGCGATGTCATCCGGACCTTCGCGCAGAACGCCGAGGAAGGCGTCCTCTCTCCGAAGGGCTCCACCGTGGCGTACATCCAGCGCGACGACACCTGCATTCCCCAGACCGAAGGCTGCATGTACGCCCGGAACCTGGTGGTCGCTGACGGCGATGGCAGTTACCAGCACGTTCTGGTCCGGGGTATCGCGCCCGAAACCAATGAGGCCCCGTACGTCGGCCACCCCGACTGGTCCCCGGACGGCAAGCGGATCGTCTACGACAGCCCGCGCGGTATGGAGTGGATCAAGAGCGACGGCACAGGACAGGAGGTGCTCACGACAACCGGCGGCGCAGGCACCTTCTCGCCCGACGGCCAGAGCATCGCCTTCGTGAGGACCACCACGTACGAGACGGACGACGGCTGGGAGTACGGCAGGGACGTCTGGGTCATGGACATCGCCACCCGGCAGGTACGCCAGATCAGCACCGCTCGCAACGCGCGGTCCACGCCTGTCGACTGGTCCCCCGACGGGCAGCGCATCGTCTACGTCACCGAGAACGGCCTCAACGCCGTCGACGTGGCGACCGGCGCCGCCACCGAGCTGAAGAGCAGCTGGACGACCCCCCTCAGCAGCGTCCAGGGCCCCGTCTTCTCGCCCGATGGCACCCAAATCGCCTTCTCCGCCACGGACGACTTCGACTCCGCCCAGAGCACCTACGTCGTCGACGCCGCCGACGGAAAGAACCTCCAGGTCCTAACGGACCAGGCTGTGACCCCCACCGACTGGTTGAGCAGGTAGCAGGAACACCGGCCGCGGGCCCAGGTGGTGCCCGCGGCAGGCTCTCCGAGGACTACGAGTCGAATGCGTGTCGAAGTGGGCTTGCAAGACTTGTCCAGCAGTAGGCCTCGTCCAGGTCGGAGGGGCCCTTCTGCATGACGTGACATGGGCGGGAGGCCCTCTGCGCGCGTTCAAGGTCCCCCAGGAGCAGGCAATCTGGAACTGGCTGCTGGGACATCACCTAAGACGTCATCTCATTTGGTGAGTCTGCGGTAGCAGATCAGGGTGCAGGCAATGCTGGTGAATGCGAGGAAGTGGTCGGCTTTCCGTTCGTAGCGGCGGTGCAGACGTCTGCATCCGGCGAGCCAGGCCATGGTGCGTTCGATGGTCCAGCGGTGGCGGCCGAGTCGTTGCGAGGTCTCGATGCCCTTGCGGGCGATACGGTGCCGGATACCTCGGTCGGATAACCATCGCCGCAGGTGGTTGTAGTCGTAACCCTTGTCGGCGTGAAGTTTGTGGGGCCTGCGCCGTCGGCGTCCCCGGCGGGAGCGGATCGGTGGTATGCCCTTCACCAGTGGGATCAGTGCCTGGCTGTCGTGGGTGTTGGCGCCCGAGATGCCGATGGACAGGGGCAGACCGGTCTGTTCCGTGATCAAGTGGATCTTCGACCCGTACTTGCCCCGATCTACAGGATTCGGGCCTGTCAGCTCCCCCTTTTAAGGGCCCGCATGTTGACCGAGTCAATCGCGCACCGGGACCAGTCCAGTTCGCCGCGGGATCCGAGTTCGTCGAGGACCAAGCGGTGGAGCTTGGCCCACACGCGGGCCTTCGTCCACTCGGTGAAGCGTCGGTGAGCAGTCGCGCCGGAGGGTCCGAACGAGGCGGTCGGCAACTGCTGCCACGTGCAGCCTGAGGTCGCCACGAAGACGATTGCGGCCAGCACTTCGCGGTCGCCGTGCCGACGCCGGCCACCGCCCTGGGGTCGCGACGGCGCCTCCGGCACCACCCGCTGGAACAACTGCCACAACTCGTCCGGCACCAGCCGCTCAACGATCCCCACGCCGGCAGGCTACCGACATCAAGGAGAAGCCTGCAGTCAGCGGCCCATTCGGCGCTGCTCGTCGAACCGAAGCAGCACCCGTACCAGACGCCACATTCCGGCTGTCGCTCCGAGCAGTGCACCCCCCACCAACACGCTCTTCTTCGCTGAACCAGAGATGCCAAAGGCTAGTGCGAGAGTCAGAGCGACGGTGAAGACCGCCGCAGCCAGCGCGACGGCAGTCACCAGGGCGAAAACGATCTCCACCGTCATTGCGTCCTTTTCCCACCGCGACTCTCGCCCCATGTCCATGCTGCAAGTCTCACATCACGGTCAAGCCATGGCGCTTGGACCGGACAGCCTGACTCTCACGTGCGGAGGTGCACCCACCAATTGAGATGACTTCTAAGCCGGCCGCGGGCAGCAAGCCGTCACGGGCCTGCATGCCGTGACACGGGCAGGCACGCCCTCGAACGCTCCGGCAGATCGCCGAAGACGCAGGGATCGTGGGGTTGTTCGCCCCGGTGCAGGGTCTGAGGAGGCCGCGCCGCCGGTGTCTGAGTGAGAGTGCACGGTCGCCTATGCGGCGACCAGCCGACTCGCCCACCCCAGCCGCATGCCCGAACGCGCCCCAGGGCTCCCGGAGGCAATGGCCACACCGGGCCGCTGGTGTTCTGACTGGGAAGGTTCACCGGGCCAGTTTGGAGATCGTAGCCTCCCACCCATGGGCGGAGGAGAGGTTCGGGTCGTTGTCCGTAAGTCGACGGCAGTCTGCACTGGCACCACACCATGGTGTGGCTGGGTGAGGACGAGTACGGAGTTTGGCTCGGTTCGCCGATCGGGACGATCTACGGCAAGGGGGAGGAATGCGAGGTGTACGCCACTCAAGAGCGACGAGTCACGCTCTTTCCCCGTGATGGCTGGTGGACCGCTCTGTTCCAGGAGGCACCCGCCCGGCTGGATGTGTACTGCGACGACACCACGCCGTCTGAGTGGCCACACCCGGGTGAAGTGACCATGGTCGACCTGGATCTGGACGTCTGTCGGACGCGCGGAGACCGATCCGTCTCCATCGTGGATGAGGATGAGTTCGCCAGCCATCAGGAGGCCTACGGTTATCCGTCACACGTCATCAGCCACGCACGGAGTGCGGCCGAGTCGCTGTCAGCCGCACTCCGCGAAAGCGTTGAGCCCTTCAACGCGCGCTTCCGTGTGTGGCTTGCCCAGGTCAGTTGAGCTGTCCTTGGTCGTGGTCAGGGGCGTGGCGAGCGGTCGTCCGCTCCAGCGGATGCTTCTTCTCGCTGCGGGTTTGGGTGCGCTCGCGCTGTTGGGCTGCCAGCACTTCGGGGTGGTGGCCGTGTCGTGGGCAGGTCCAGTACGCGTCAGCTGAAACAGCCGAGCTATCGGACCTGGCGTCCGAACTGTGGAGGCTGGAGGAGCGGACGCTGGCCTGGGACATCCGGCACTTTGGCCGGCCGGGAGACCCAGACGAGGGGGAGCTCCCGTGGGCGGCGGTGAAGCGGGCCAGGCGTCCTGGCCATGCTGCCTCGTAGTGGTGGGCTGCTCGCCGTATCCGCCCTGGCCCTCGACAACAGCTCGTTCGGGCGAGATCGGCGCCCGGCTCCGCCTCTCCGTCGGCACGGTCAAGGCGCATCTCTCCAGCGCCCTGGCCAAGCCCGGCCTCGACAGCCACATCCAGCTCGCCCTCCTCGTCCATGACGCGGGCGCCCGCTGACATCCGCCGGCCCCCGTCCGTCCGGCCGTCCGGCTGGTCCGACTCTGGCCAGGTGGCCGGCAGGCGTGGACTTTCGGCCGATGCCCGCGCCGCCCGGCGTCTCTAGCGTCGACGTCATGCCCCACGAACTCGGACCACGCCATCGCCTCCTTCTCGCGGCCGCCCTGTTCCTGCTCGCCCCACTGGTGGGCGAGTTCCTCCTCGGCAACCAGCCGGTTACCGCGCTTCCCTCACTCGTCCTCCTGGCCCCGATGTACGGCGGCGGGGCCCTGCTGATCCGCGAGGCGACCCGACGCGCGGGGCGCGGCTGGCCGACGATGATCCTGTTCGGCGCGGCGTACGCCTTGCTCGAGGAGGGCCCGATCGACCAGATGCTGTGGAACCCGCACTACGGCGGCTTCGACATGGGGCTCGCCTACGCCGGAACCCATGTCCCGGTGCTCGGCGTCAGCGTGGAAATGGTCCAGGACGTGCTGTCGATGCACACGGTCTGGAGCATCTGCGTGCCGATCGCGATCGTCGAGACGTTCAGCCGCGACCGTACGCGTCCCTGGCTCGGCCCGGCCGGACTCGGGGTCACGGGCGTCGTGTTCGCCGCCGGGTCGCTGTTTCTGGCCTTCGCCCAGGCCGAGTCCGAGCGCTTCATGGCGTCACCGGCCCAGTTCGGCGGCGCGGCGGTCGTCATCGGCGCGCTGGTGGCGGCGGCGTTCGCATTGCGCCCCCACTCGGCCTCTGCGACCGGGCGCACCGCTCCGACGTCGTGGGTGGTGGGCGCCACGGCGTTCGCCGCGTCCAGCCTCTACTGGGGCCGCGAGTTCCTGCCGGACGGGGTGCCGGCCTGGGGCACGGTCGGCGCCTGGTGCGTCCTCGTCGCCGCGGTCGTGGCACTGTGCGCGTACTGGTCGCGCGGCCGGGGCTGGGGCGCGCGGCACCGCCTCGCCCTTGCAGGCGGCTCGCTGCTCACCTACGTGTGGGTGGGGTTCGGGCACGCGCGCGACATGGGCGTCCCGTACGCGACGTCTCTGCTCGGCAATGTCGTCCTCGGCATGGGCGCGATCGTTCTTCTGGTGGGGGCGGCGGCCGTGGTGCGCGGCCGCGAGAGTGTGCACCACGGACCCCGAACCCGTACAGCGCTGATCACTGCGAGAAATGAGTGAGTTGAGATGCGAGACATCATTCTGGGTATGTCGGTTTCCCCCGACGGTTACATCGAGGGACCGGACCGCGACATCAGCTGGCACCGGTGCTTCGAAGTCATTTCATTGGGGGAGTCTGCGGTGGCAGGGCAAACGACGTGGGCAAGGCGACCAGACGCCCCGGCACCATCGCCGAGCGTGACCAGGTCAGACCGTGAAGAACAAGCTCAGTCGGCGAGCAGGGCGTGCACCCACTGGTCTTCGCGTTGCTCGATGTATTCGGCGTCGGTTCGCCAGGTGTCACCGTGGCCTTCAGCCCACAGCCTTGCCCAGGGCGGGACACCTTGGGCCGCTTGATCTCGCAGGATGTCTGCATGGAACGCGTACGGCGCCCCAGCAGAGGGACCAGTCGGGCGACGTTCGGACTCATCGAGACCGTACACGTACCCAACTGCATCTGACCCAGCGGTTTTTGGGCTGGCCGGCAGCTGACTGACAGCGCAGCCCCAGCAGCGGGGCAGTCGGCGAAGCTCGCCGCTCAGTCAGGAGGCGGAGGGACGCAACGGCCAACGTTCCTGCACCCATCCCTGGCCAGGTGCGACGCCAGCGCCTTCTGAGTGCAGGTCAGAAGCCCAACGAAACCCTCGATAGACCCCGCGTCCCGCAGGCGTTTGTCGTGCACGACTTGGGGCCCGGCGAAGCCGGCCGAAGGCTGCGCCGCTCGTACCGCGGTCGACGAGGAGCGATGGAGCGACGCGACTGAAATCGGCCTGTCTACGAACCTGGAGCCGGTGCGTCTCGCCTTCGCCGCCCTTCAACTGCGAGCCCCCGAGGCCATCGTGACGGCGGCGCAGACGGGCCCCGACGCGCTCCTCGACTGCGTGAACACCCTGGCGGCCATCACTCACGGCAGGGACACGCGCCTCGCCAGAGCACGCCGCTACGCGGCGACCTTCGTGCGGGCCTCGGACGCCTTCCTCGATTGCTTCCCGGGCGGCGCTCCACAAGCCCGTGTGGCTACGGGCTCTTACCCGTTCGCTGCCGCATGAATGGTCGCGTTTCCTTGAGCGGGTACGGATCGTGCTCGAAGCGCTCAGCAGCGCGCGCACTGCCACGCCCTGCTGAAATCGGGGTGCGGGAAGAACCCTGCCACCAGCCGCAAACGGCGGTGATCCGAGTTGACATCCCCAGGTCGGCCCGGCCCGTACTCATTGTGCGATCGCACGAGTGCGGCGTGTGCAGGATGGCCATCTTGCCTCTGTTGTACGGGAGTTGAACATGATGCGATTGCATTCGAACACCCGTACCCTTTGAGGGGGATCGTTGAGACGCACACGCATAGGGACGGCGCTGCGCTGCATGGCAGCCGGCGCCGTCCTTGCTGTTCTGGCCGGAGCAGGAACGGCTTCCGCGGCCGGATCGCCGAAGGAGCCTGACCCGTTAGGCGCGCCGCCGCAGGTGCATGGCCCGGAGGTGAAGAGTCTGGCCGCGGCAGGGGGGCGGCCGGTGTCGGGTAAGTCCCCGTCGGCAGGGCCGACGTTCACGCAGGCGGGCGGGGTGTGGCAGGTCGACCGCACCATGGCTGTCCTGAGTAACACCGTCACTGACCCGGACGGCGACAAAGCCGACCTGACCTTCGCGGTCTATACGACGGATGCCTTCGGCAACCCCGACAAGCAAGTCATGATCAAGGACGAGCCGTACGGTGTCCTCGTCTCGGGCTATGTCAACTCCGGCGGCACGGCCAAGGTCACCGTCCCGGACGGGAACCTGAAGCCGGGTACCACCTACGCCTTCCGTACCTCGGCCTACGACGGCAGCCTGTACGAGACGGAGTGGTCCCCGTGGGCGAAGTTCAAGACCCGTGGCCGTGCAGTCGACATCAAGTTGCCCGAGCCTGACAAGAACGCCCTGGTGCTGAACGAGGACGATTTCCAGGAGCCGCAGAAGATCGCCCAGCCGGCCATGGCTGTGGTACCCCCGACTGTGCCGCCCACTGGTCTGCGCGCCGCGTCCGGCTGGAACTGCGGCAAGGTCAACTCGAAGACCGATATCCAGCCGTGCTCACGGATCGTGCCCGGCGTCAGCAAGAACGCACGCCAGTCCCTGATCAAGCAGGCGAGTTCAGGCTTGCCTCATCTGGTCGACTGGTGTGAAACCTACGCCGACTCGCACATCAAGCGGTATGAGGCGTGCATCTCCGGTTTCACGTACGAATACCAAGGCATCGTCGTGAAGGACGGCAAGCCTACCGGGGAGGTCCTGAACGCCTCATGGGCCGTCGGCCAGGAAGTGAAACTTTCCGGAACGTCCGGGACATTCACGCAGCAGCTCATCCTCGTGCCGGTGGAAGTCGACCCGAAGTTCGTCTCCGTGACGCTGGACGTCGAGTTCGACTGCCTCATGGCCGACGACTGCTCCAACGGCCCGCAGTCCTGGGATGGCGCCCTGGAGTGGACCGGCGCAGACCCGTTCTCCCACACCGCGATCGGAAAGATCGACCACACCTGGACCCCGACGGACAACACCGACCTCCTCGACCTGTCCACGAAGATCACCGCCTACTCGCCGGTCGCGAACCCGGCCGCGACCCGCTGGCAGGCCGACGGCGCGCAGATCCGCTGCGACACCATCTCCTCCACCACGCCGGGATGCGCGTTCTACAAGTACATCCCCACCTGGGTGATGAACTTCAAGAAGACGCCCCCGGCTGTAGCGCACGCGTGGTTGACCCAGTCCAAGCTGCCCAACCATCCCGGAAGCAAGGCCGCCAACAAGCCCATGTTCTTCTTGCCGGCGGCGGACAAGAACGCGCCCGGCCGTGATCCGAACAAGAACCGGGACGTCATCTGCCCGAAGAACAGCGATGGAACGAGCTGGGCAGGCAAGTACGGAAACCCGCGTACCACGACCGTTCCGGAGATCAGCTCCAGCGACAAGATGTCGTGCGACGAGTTCGCCTACGCCTCCAGCTACAACTCTGGCGGTATGCCCGGCGGAATCGTCGGCGGCATGAACCCGGTCACCTCGGGTGACAAGTGCGTGCAGACCTACGCCACCCGCGCCACCCAGGGGGAGTGGCACCTGTACGACGACGAGCGTCTGGCGGGCCCCACCTGGAGTGAGGTCTGCGGCCGTTCGGCCATGTCCGGGTGGATCAACTCCACCGCGATGGGCGGCGCGTTCAGCTCAGGGTTTTCCGGCAAGTACCGGCTTCTGGACAAAGATCCCTACTGGGTGGACTTCCCCGAGTTCGGGCACTGCGACGCCAGCAAGGCAACAGTGACCTGTACCGTCCCCAAGCCGTAGGACGCACGAAGCGGCCCGGCAAGAGAACCGCTCTTGCCGGGCCGCTTCGTGCGTCCTACGGGAGGGGCCCACCTCCGAGAAGGACCCGCCCTTGCGGGGAATGGGGCTCCTCGTCAGGGGCTACCCATATCAGCCCCCCGCAGACGGTCAGCGCCGGCCAGGTGTCCTCATCATGCCGCCCTCCCGGCTCGATGAGGCAGCGGCCCTGCTCAAGGGCATCGGCGATCCCGGCCAGCCACGCATG
Organism: Streptomyces sp. CB01635; assembly: GCF_002803065.1. Lineage (GTDB taxonomy): Bacteria > Actinomycetota > Actinomycetes > Streptomycetales > Streptomycetaceae > Streptomyces. The sequence continues at coordinate 6,269 of NZ_NNBL01000046.1, read as the reverse complement.
GAGCGGCCATCCAACAGTGGACTCCGGGATGAGTTCTGGTTCACGGTCTGCCACCCACCGGCCGAGATTGCCGTAAGACGGTTCATCCTGGCGGGCATCGATGTAGAGGCCGTGCCACATGTCGCCCACAACACAGGAGACCGGAATACGACCCGGTTCACGCTCCTGGTCGCGGGTCTGCACGGTATAGACGTCTTGCAGGGTCTTCAGCGGATACCAGCCCTGATTCCCCGGCAAAAACCCGGCGGGCCACCAGCTCTTCCCGCTTTCAGGGTCATCTGTGCCGTCGTGCAGCCTGTACCACGCCCGCAACTCGGGGGGAAACGTTACCCCGATCGTCTCCTCTACGGCAGCGATGTTCGCGTCACTCGCGGGTGGGCGCAGCAGTGCAGCCGATGCGGGGGCATTGTCCTCAAGCCACACTTCGATCCGTCCCCATGCAGCTTCGGCTTGGGCCTGTTCGCTCGTGCTCATCGGGTTCTCCTTCGCCTCGCCCGCATCACGCGGTGCCCTCACATTAAGCTGCCCTCTTTTCGGGCCGGGTTTGTGGAGATCGATCAGCGCCGTTTGCGGCTGGTGACAGGGCTCTTACCGGCACCCCGAATTGCTGCACGCGATGAGCGAGCGCCGGCTGCGTAAATGAGGCTGGGCCCAGGCCGGGAAGGGCGGTCCGCCCGTCGCAGGCGTGCGGGCTCAAGACTCCGTGCCGCCGGCCCAACTGAGGCGGCGCGGGCCGTCGGTAACTCTTCGGGGCGGGGTGACCTCCTCCGCGAGGGACCGGCTCGCCCTGTTCGTGCGCGAGCGCAGCTGCCGCTGCCTGGCGGGCTGCGGCCCGCTGGTTTTTCAACCAGATCCCGACCGGGAAGCCGCCCTCGCTCACGGCGGTGACCGGCGCGAGGAGATGCCCGTGCACTTCGGCCCAGGCCTCGGCTGCGGCGAGGCCTGGGCCGAACGCCAAGTCGTGCACATTCCCGACCGTACCCAGCGTGTCCTACGCGGAGGCGGCCTGGGCGTGGCTGCCGAGAGCTCGGCCGGGGTCCCCGCAAGCGCCAACGCGCGGCGGAGCGTCGGCCGGCGTAGCGGGCGGACACGCGATCCAGTTCCGGGTTCAAGGCACGCAGGCGCTCTGCGAGCTTGAGCTGCGACCCCTCCCCGCCGCTCGCTCCGCCAGGAGCGACGGGCGGGGGTCGCGGTCCCGCATTCAGCATGGCATGACGGGGTGCCACCTACGGCACCGCAGCGCCGGCCCAAACCCTCGCCGACACCACAAGGCCCCGCACCCAGCATCCGGCCCCCCACCAACGCCGCCAGCCCCACGACAAGCACGGCGCAGCGATCACCTGAATGAACACCCTGATCGGCAAGGCTTACGCGCTCCGAGGCCGGGGCGGGAGTCGCCGAGGGCCCCTCGGGCGCCCACCCCGACTCCGGCCGCCGCCGAGAGCTCGGCTAGTACGCGCCGAACGACCAGAACAGGCCGACCTCGTCGTCCGATACGGCGACGAGGCCGACGTCGTCCAGGATGTCGAGTCCGCGGTAGTACTCCGAGGTGGCAAAGCCGTGGCTGCGGGTATGCGCCAGGCCCGCAGTGACGAATTCCGCCGCCGGGTCGGCGGCCGCCGCCTCGGCATTGGTCCAGAAGCGGGTGTGAGGTCCGTAGCGGGCGAGCAGGGTGCGGGCGTCGGTCAGCACTGCCTCGCGGTCAGGGCGGGACCGTACGGGGGCATGTTCCGACTGCCACTCCTCGGTCATGACGGCGAGCAGTCCCACCGCACTCTCGGGCGTGAGGGGATGGAGTTGACGGGCGAACTCGGAGACGGCCGGGGGATCGAACGGGTAGGCGGGCTGCATGTGCCGGACCTCGTTGTCGCGGTCCCAGTCCAGCGCGGTCCAGCCGCGGGGGTCACGGACCGTACGGTGCATCACCGCAAGGGCGTCCGAGGCCCAGTCCCCGTCGCTTCGCGGACCCGTCGCGACGAAGACGTAGACATCGCCGAGCAGGCGCAGAGCAGCCGCGTTCCAGAGATGGTCCTCGCGCGTTGACACCCCGCCACTGTAGAAGACCGGCTCGAAGAGCCAACTGCACCCACTGCGCTGGCACGTACGTATGGCCGCCTTCACCCGGCTCTGCTCCTCCGTCACCGGGATCGCTGACTCTTCCTGCGACCTGGGTCCGGGATCCGGTAGACCGGGTGGCGGGAGCGAGGGGGAGGTCGGGTACCCGACTTGAACAGGGCAACGGCCGGGCCGCTCAACCGCCATCACAGCGGGACGGGCTGTCGTTCAATCCACCTGTGGGCCGTCCAGGCCGCCGACGGAGCATTCAACCAGTCGGAAGCCCTCATCGCCGAGGCCGACGAGCGGTACGTCCTGGACGAAGCCTGGCTCACCCAGCCATTGCCCAGCTGGCGCACCCGGCATCAATATCTGTACGTCGCCGACGCCAGGCGCCGACCACCAGGGCGCCGCCAAGCTCGTGGCTCTCGTGTGCGCCTCGTGTGGGCGAGCGGCACCATGTGTGCGACGGCGGCGTCTGGGCACCTGGCGGATATTGGATTCTCTGGGGCCCGCGGGGTGCGGCCGCCCGGACGAGGAGGTAGCCGCCGTGATGACCCCCGCCGCATCGAAGGATCCCGAGGGCAGGGAGCAGGGCTCGTGTGGTGGAGGCGGTGGAATCGCGCCGGATGGCAGCCGGGGTCCGGGCAAGGAACGCGGCCGGCGTCCTGATCCGCTCGACGAGGCCGCCGCGCCGGGGAGCTCCGGGCTCGGCGTCATCACCACGGCTGTACCGGCCCGGCTGGACCGACTGCCGTGGTCGCGCTGGCACTGGATGATCGTCATCGGCCTGGGCACCGTGTGGGTTTTGGACGGCCTCGAAGTGACGACGGTCGGCAACATCGCGAGCCGGCTGTCGGAGGAGGGGTCGGGGCTGGCTATCACGTCCGCTCAGGTCACGGGTCTTGCCGCGGCTCTGTACGTGGCAGGTGCCTGCTCGGGTGCACTGTTCTTCGGCTGGCTCACCGACCGGTTCGGCCGCAAGAAACTGTTCATGGTGACGCTCGCGGTCTACCTCGCCGCGACCGCGATGACCGGTCTGTCCTTCAGCGCGTGGTGGTTCTTCCTCTTCCGCTTTCTGACCGGTTTCGGCATCGGCGGCGAGTACGCGGCCATCAACTCGGCGATCGACGAGCTGATCCCCTCGAAGTACCGGGGCCGGGTCGACCTCGTCATCAACGGCAGCTACTGGCTGGGCGCGGTCGGCGGGGCGCTGCTGTCGATCGTCATGCTGAACACGGACTACTTCCCCAAGGACCTCGGCTGGCGACTCACCTTCGCTCTCGGCGTCGTCCTGGGCCTGGTGATCCTCCTCGTACGGCGGCACGTGGCGGAGAGCCCTCGGTGGCAGCTCATCCATGGGCACCGCGAGGACGCCGACAAGCTCGTCGACTCCGTGGAGCGGGAGATCGAGGATGAGAAGCACGAGGAACTGCCGCCCCCGACGAGCGAGATCACGATCCACGAGCGCAAGAGCATCGGTTTCGGGCTCATCGCGAAGACCGTCTTCCGCAGCTATCCGAAGCGTGCGGTACTCGGGCTGTCTCTCTTCATCGGGCAGGCCTTTCTCTACAACGCGATCACCTTCGGCTTCGGCGCGATTCTCACCACGTTCTTCGACGTCGAGAGTGGCCACACCGGCTACTACTTCGCGGTGATCGCGGCCGGCAACTTCATCGGCCCGCTTGTACTCGGCAAGCTGTTCGACACGGTCGGGCGGCGCATCATGATCGCCGGCACGTACATCGTGCCCGGCATTCTGCTGTTCATCACGGCCTGGCTCTTCGACCGGGGCTCGCTCACGGCCAACACCCTCACCGCGTGCTGGTGCGTCGTGCTGTTCTTCGCCTCGGCCGGGGCGAGCAGCGCCTATCTGACGGTCTCCGAGGTCTTCCCGATGGAGACGAGGGCCATGGCCATCGCGTTCTTCTACGCGATCGGTACAGCGGTCGGCGGGATCAGCGGCCCGCTCATCTTCGCCGACCTCACCGCATCGGGCGTCCCCGGCGATACGGCCCTCGCCTTCGCTATCGGGGCGGCCCTGATGTGCGCAGCAGGCCTCGTCGCGGCGTTTCTCGCGGTCAACGCCGAGCAGCGGTCCTTGGAAGACATCGCGAGGCCCCTTTCCCAGACGGAGAAGAGAGGAACACAACGACCCGACAGCGGAGGTGGCCCAGCCCCCGTGGGCGACACTGCGGGCTGAGCGACCGGCGCCCCGTCTCTCACGCTCCGGTGGGCCGAGGAAGGTAAGAGCCCACATCGCTACGTTGAGGGTGAACCTGAAGGCCGGGAATCTCGGTAAGCCGGGCTCGCAGCGTTACCAGCGGACGGTCGGGAAACCGATCGCCTTCCGGCCGGCGGGCGCGCAGCCGTAAGACCTCACAGGCATCCGCGCGCGGGTACGGCTTCGCAAGCCTCAACGGGCCACCCACTCCTCCTGGGCTTTGGCCCAGCTCGGAGAGTTCATCGCGTACAACGGCCGCAAGGCGGGGGTGCCGGTGGTGCACGCCGCCGCCCCCCGTTCTTGAGGATGCCCGGGGCGGCCCCCTGCATCGCCTCGCGCTTGTCGGCGCCCGTTGGCATCCTCCCCCTCCTGCTGAAGGAGGGCCCGGGTCCTGCCCGCTGAGCGCGACCTCCACGACTGACTTGAAGCACTCACTCGAAGCGGCACCGGTTGTGAGGCGTCCAGCCCCGAGGTGCTCCGGCCGTAGCTGGTCTATAGTTACCCTATGGCGACGACGACGATTCAGGTGCCGCGCGAAGTCCGTGATCATCTGGCCGAGCTCGCCCAGGAGCGGGGCCTGAGCCTGGGGCAGCTGGTAGCGGCGCTCGCAGCTGAGCGGCCGACCGCGGCGCAGCGCGCCGAGAGGCTGGCCGCGGACCGCGAGGTCGTACGGCGCCAGATCGGGATCGACCTGAGTGACGAGGAGTTCGACCAGGCCCCCGATGTCCTCGGCAACATCTACAAGATTGCCGCCGAGAAGGCCCGCACCACCCGCGACACCGCCGCGTGATCATCCTCGACACCGGCGCAGTCAAGGCCCTCGCAACCGGGCACAAGGCGCTGAACCTGCTCGCCGGCAACATGGCCACCACCGCAGGCGACCAGCTCCGCATCCCCGCCCTGAGCCTGATGCAGGCCGAAGCCGACGAGGAACACCTGCACCGCCGCGTACTGGCGTTCTCCTCCGTCGTCGTCGACCCGCTCGACACCATGGCCGCCGCCACCGTCGGAACGATGATCCGCGACGGCTACGGCGGCCCTGACACCTGCCACGCCCTGTACTGCGCACTGCCCCGCGCGGAGTTCACCGGCATGTCGATCCTGCTCACCGAGGACGAGAACCGATATCCGCCCGGCGTCGTCACTGTCGACATCAACTCGCCCGGCATGCTCGGCTTCCACTGACCTTGAAATCCTCGCCCACCTAGAGGAGGGCGATTCCCGACCTGGCGGCCTGCTCGATCTTCGCGCAGTAGGCTGCACGGGCTTCCTCGTCGATCTGCTTCTCGTATTCGACGCGCAACCCGGTCCGGCCGTCGAGGCCCTCGCGCAGGATGTCGGCGTGCCCGGCATGCCGGATGGACTCGCCGAGGACATGGACCATGATGGCGAACAGGTTCGTGTTGGGATAAGGCTCCGGCCACCACGGCACGTGGCCGGGGGCGTCGAGGGGAAGCTCGTTGATCGTCGCGTCCGAGTGTTCCCACGTGCGTCGGTAGAACCCGATGATCTGATCGCGGGTCTCGTCCTCGGTCGCCCACAGATCGCTGCCGTCGGAGTCCTGCCACCGGGGCAGCGGTTCCGGGGAAGGGCGGTCGAAAACTTCGCCGAAGTACCTGGCCTCGACGGTGGCCACATGTTTGACCAGGCCGAGGAGGTTGGTCCCGGTCGCTGTCAAAGGTCGGCGGGCGTCGTATTCGGACAAGCCGTCGAGTTTCCAGAGCAGCGCCTTGCGGTCCCGCCGCAGTCTCCCGTGCAGGTTGTCTTTCGCGAATTCATCGATCATGCGGCATGAGCCTGCCATGGGCTGCTCGTGGTCTCAAGATCCCGTACCTGGTCCGCAAACGACTGGCAGAGCCGAGGCCTGGCCATGGCCGCCCTGTCCTGCTATGAGAAGCTCGCGAACCTTGCCACGTGAGACAACCTCTAAGACCGTGTCCTACATGGCGAGTTGGGGTAGGCGCCCTCTATGGGTAGTGGGCAATGGGAC
>NZ_NNBL01000045.1 GCF_002803065.1 Streptomyces sp. CB01635 | reverse complement strand
CTGCCTCACCACCACCGGCCTGACCATCGCTCCACCGACCTCACCCTGAAAACCTCAGTAATAGGACTCCGTTAGGTCTGTCTTGATCTAGGTGTTGGGGTCCTGGTGGGGAGGGGCTGGTGGCAGGTCGTGCAGGTACCGGTCCAACACCTCAGGATGTCTTGGAGGGCGTCGAGGGTCTGGTAGAGGGTGAGTGCGGTCCAGGTGCTTTTGGGGCCAGACGCTGTTCGGTAAGAAACGCGTGGGCCGCGGTCACGAGGGTGACGTGGTGGTGCCAGCCGGGCCAGGACCGGCCTTCGAAGTGGTCCAGGCCCAGTCCGTGCTTGAGTTCGCGGTAGTCGTGCTCGATGCGCCAGCGAACCTTGGCCAGACAGACCAGGCCGGCGATCGGAGTGTCGGCCGGCAGGCTGGACAACCAGTAGTCGGTGGGAGCCTCGGCATGTTCGGGCCATTCGACCAGCAGCTAGCAGTCGGGCAGGATGCCGTCCCACCAGCCCTGTTCGGCCGAGGCGGCGACCCGAATGGGACGTTCGACGGCGTTGCCGGCAGGGCGGACGCGCACGGCGGCGAAGCGGGAACGTAGCTCGCCGCGCGAGCCCTGACGCCAGGTGAGGGAGGTGAACGCCTCTGGCCCGAGACCGGTGGCAAGGGCTACCACTGAGGGTGCGGGGTGGCGGTAGCGGGGCTGAGGCCAGCAGCCGACAGGGCCCTTGCGGTCCGGAGCTGTCGGTTTGGCGTCGAATGGGTGGGCGGTCACATCCGCGCGGACGGCCAGCATGTAGTCGATTCCCCGCTCTGCCAGGCCGGCCCGAAAGCGGGCGTTTGTGCCGTAGGCGGCGTCGGCCACCACGACCGGCGGCCTCATGCCCCAGCCGGCCAGCGTGTCGAGCATGTCCAGAGCCAACCGCCACTTTTCGCGGTGCCCGGCCTCGGGCGGGATGCGGGTAACGGTCCTGCGGTCCGTGTCCGCCGCCCACTCCTTGGGCAGGAACAGTCGCCACTGCAGTGGGCAGGAGGCCGTGTCACTGGCGCAGTGGACGCTGACCGCGACCTGGCAGTTGGCGCGTTTACCCAGGGCTCCGCAGTACTGCGGAGCCACGGCGACCGACATTCTTCCGTCCTTGGGCAACGACACATCGTCGATCACCCAGGCCGTCGGGTTGACCAGCGGCAGCATGCGTTCGCAGATCCGGCGCTGCACCGGCACCGGGTCCCAGCTGGACTGGTTCACGAACTGCTGCAGGTTCTGTTCGTTGCCGTCCGGCAGCCGCGAGGCCATGGCCTGGATCGACTTGCGGCGGCCGTCCAGCATCAGTCCCCGCAGGTAGCAGTCGCCTTTGGCTCGTTGATCCTTGCGCGGTACCGACGCGAACACGTCAGCCACGTATAACGCCAACTTCGCCCGGACACGGTTCACTTCATGTGCGTCCATCCATCCAACATGCCCAGAAAGAGGCCGAGCCGAAAGACCTAACGGAGTCCTACTAAGGATTGGAATCCATTGGATCGCAACCCTGGATTGCACCCCTTTTCACCCATGTGGGCGATTCGGTCCATTGGATCGGCACAGGGCGGGACAATCGACCGATTCCGCCCCCTCGGTTAAACGGATTACCGATCTCGCCCCGAACGCGCGGCGCGGTTCCTACTCGCCCCCAGCGCTGGAGCGAGTTCGGCGAGTCAGCTTTCGCCATGGCCGCAACACACGAAAGCGTCGCGCCCTGAGCAGGTCGAGGGCGAGGTCCTCCAGTGCCGTGACCTCGCGGTGGTGGTCGTCCAGCTCACCGAAGATGCTGGCGGCGCGAGTGTGGGCGTCGATGGCCTCCTCGAACCGCCGCGACTCACGCAAGGCGGTGCCCAGGTTGCTGAGCGCTGTGCCTTCGTCGTGGCGGTCGCCGAGTTCCCGGCAGATCGCCAGGTCCTGGGTGAAGGCGTCGATGGCCTCCTCGAACCGCCGCACCTCACCCAAGGTGGCGCCCAGGTTGCTCAGCGCACCGCCCTCGCGGTAGCGGTCGCCCAGCTCACGGAAGATATCAACGGCGCGGGTGAAGGCGTCGATGGCCTCCTCGAACCGCCGCACCTCTAGCAGGTCGAGGCCGAGGTTGCCCAGTGCCTGACTCTCGCGGTGGCGGTCGCCCAGCTCACGGAAGATATCAAGGGCGCGGGTGTGGAGGTCGATAGCGTCCTCGAACTGCCGCATCATGCGTAGGAGTAGGCCGAGGTTGTTCAGCGCCTTGCCTTCGCCGTCGCGGTCGCTGAGCTCCCGGCAGATCGCCAGGTCCTGGGTGAAGGCGTCGATGGCCTCCTCGAACCGCCGCACCTTGCGCAGGGTGAGGCCGAGGTTTCCCAGTGCCGTGCCTTCTCCAAGGCGGTCGCCCAGCTCACGGGAGATATCAATGGCGCGGGTGAAGGTGCCGATAGCGTCCTCGAACCGCCGTACCTCGCGCAGGGTGAGACCGAGGTTGTTCAGCACACCGCCCTCGCGGTGGCGGTCGCCCAGCTCACGGAAGATATCAACGGCGCGGGTGAAGGCGTCGATAGCGTCGTCGAACCGCCGCACCCGGTACAGGGCGCCGCCGAGGTTCCCCAGTGCCGTGCCTTCGTTATGGCGGGCGCCGACTTGGCGGGCCATGGTGACGGCGTGGTGTCCGGTGGCGATGGCGTCTTGGAAGTAACGGCGCCGATCCAGGTAGACAGCCAGGCCTGCGGCCAGGGAGCCGGTGGTGCGGGAGTGGCCCATGCCGGCCGCTGCGGTGAGGTTGGGGCGCTCGGCATCCAGCCAGGTCAGAGCTGCGGTGCGGTCGGAGAAGCGCTCGGGTACAGGCTGACCAGGCAGGGCGCGCAGGTGAGCGTCGGCCGCCTCGGTGACGGTGCAGTAGTGCTCCAGGAGGCGTTGGAGGGCCCGGTCGTTGTCGTGGTGATGGTTAAGGTCGGCGGCGTAGAGGTTGATCAGGTCGTGCATACGCCAGCGGCCGGAACCGATGGGGGCTTCACTGATCAGGCTGGTGCGGGCAAGAGCGGCCAGGCTTTCCCGGGTCTGCCGGGCAGCCTGGCCGCTGAGGGCGGCGGCGGCCTCGGTGGCCAGGTCGGGGCCAGGATTGAGGGCCAGCAGTCTAAACAGCAGCGCGTGCCGGTCCTCCAGGCGCCGGTAGGACAGGTCGAAAGCGGCCCGGACCGCCGGTGAGCGCCCGTCGCCGTCTTGGTAATGGAGGGCCTCCAGCCGGTTGCGGGTATTGGCGAGGTCGTCGGCCAGGGTGGCAATGGGCAGTCCGGGATCGTCGGCGAGCTGAGCGGCGGCGATCGTCAGCGCTAGTGGCAGGTGGCCACAGTGCTCGGCCACCTGCTCCAGCGCCCGCGGCTCCTTTCCTGGGCGCGGGTCGCTGGGACGGGTGCGGGTGAGGGTGTTGGTGATGAGGGAGGCTGCCTGCCGAGGGGCGAGCTGGTCCAGGGGGATCAGGCGGGTCGGAAGGTTGGGGCCGGTCAGAGCATCGCGGGAGGTGGCCAGCAGCCGGTGTCCCGGGTGCGAGGGGACCAGCGGCAGCAGTTGGCCGGTGGTGGAGGCGTCGTCGGCAAAGACCAGGACCGGACCGTGCTCCTCGGCGCGCCTGGCTAGCTCCGACTGGTACAGGCTGGCCTGTTCTTCGACCGTAGGTGGCAGATCGTGGTCCCGGATACCCAGGGCACGCAGCAGTGCCTCCAGGGCCTGCCCGGCGCTGACCGCCCCGGCGGGGGCGTAGCCGCGCAAGCCCAAGAACAGCGTCCCGCCGGCGAAGAGGCCGTTGGTGATGGCCTGGTGTGCGGTGTGCAGGGCAAGGGCGGTCTTGCCGATACCCGCCAGCCCGGTCACCACCACCGTCCCCGGCCCCTGCCCGCCCGGGGCCATGGCGGCTAGGAGCTCATCGGCGTGCGTCGTGCGGCCGATCAGGTGAGGGACGGGCGGCAGGGCAGCCAGAGCTTGCGGCGCGGGCCCGCTGCCGGGCCCCCAGACTGCAATGTGCTGGTCCCCGGCAACCTGCGTCACTTGCCCGTGCTCGGATGCGGTCGCCTGCTGCGTTACGCGGTCAGGGACACGGTCGCTACTCACGTCTCCCGGCCTGCGGCTGGTGCCGCCGGTCACGGGGCGCCCGGCCCACTGGTGTAGTCGTCGCCGCCAGTCTGCCGAATCTGGCCGTGACCCGACGCCTCCGCATCCAACCGCACGCTGCCCGGAACCGCCCGGCTCGGCCCGCTAGGCCGCCCACGATGGCCACCCACCTGGTCGACCCGACCCTGATCAGCCACCCGCCCCCTCACACTGCGCCCACTCGGCGGCTGCCCGGGGGACACTTCGCGACCCGCCCACCAGCCCGTCGCCATCACAACCGCACTGGCCACAACGGCAGCGAACCCGGCCGCTACCCCCCACCGCTCCGCCTCCCCCTCAGGCAACCAGCCCCACGACACAGATTGCGCCACCCACAGAAACACCCAGAACGTGGCCCCCGCTGTTACCGCTACCACCAACCACCGCAACCACCGCATCAACCCGGCTCCCCTCCCCTGTAACCCGCGACGACCAGATCGCCACCAGACTGCCATTCAAGAGCAGCAGAGTGGACCGTTTTCGCCCCCTGGACTCCTATGGAATGAGGTCGGCTCGCATTGCAGAGCGCAGTTCCTTGACAGCCCTCTTGTAGGCATCCATGCCGGCTACCTCGTCGGGCGAACCCTCGCGATGACCTGCCGCCAGACAGTCTCGGTACTCCCGGACGCGGTCCACAGCTTGGTCGGCCTTCGCAAGGACGTCATCGGTGGCGATGATCATGACCTGCTCTCGAAATGAGTAGAGGCCCGTCCCGTGCACCGCGGCCCTTAGCGCCTCAGGGAGGTCGATCGAGGAGTCATGGCGATCACCGAGTCCCAGCACCCACAGAGACTCGGCCGCTTCGTTCAGCGCAGTCAGAAATTGTCCGTACAACTCCTGTCTGCTGCTCGTAGCCCGCTGACGCAGTTCGCGAGCCCATCGCAGCCTGTCGGCTCCGAGAGTGGATCCCACGCCGATCACCGCACCCACCAAGGTGGGTAGCAAAGTCCCCCAGTCCATGGGGGCACCGTAGATCCAACCGCTCACTACGGGAATGGGGGACTGTTTTAGGGACTGTAAGAGGTCCTAACAAAGGCGTTGGACGTGGCGGTGGGTGATGAGGCAGGTGGCGATGCCGAGGAAGGCCTCGTGGATGTCGTCGCGTCTTTCCCAACGAATGCGCAGGCGGCGGAAGCCGTGCAGCCAGGAGATCGTCCGCTCGACGACCCAACGAAAGACGCCCAGACCGGTGCCGTGCGGCTGACCGCGTTCGGCGATCACGGGGCGGATGCCACGTGCCCGCACCAGGCGCCGGTATTTGTCGTGGTCGTAGCCGCGGTCAGCGAAGAGCAGATCGGGCCGACGCCGTGGCCGGCCGACGACACCGCCGATGGCAGGAATCTTGTCGAGCAGGGGCAGCAACTGCGTGACGTCATTGCGGTTTCCACCGGTCAGTGACACCGCGAGCGGTATGCCCTGCCCGTCGGTGATGACGTGGTGCTTGCTGCCCGGACGTGCGCGGTCGACCGGACTGGGCCCGCTTTTGGGCCCCGCCGGGCCGCCCGGACGTGGGAAGAGTCGATCACCGCCCGAGACCAGTCCAGCTGGTTCTTCGACCGCAGTTCCTTCAGCAGCACCACATGGAGCTGGTCCCACACGCCGGCCTCGTTCCAGGCGGCCAGGCGCCGCCAGCAGGTCATGCCTGATCCGAAGCCCAACTCCTGGGGCAGGTATTCCCATTGGATGCCGGTGTGCAGGACGAACAGGATCCCGCAGAACGCCTGCCGGTCCGGCACCCGCGGTCGGCCCTCGACCAGCTTCGGGCTCGGCTTGGGCAGTAACGGCTCGATGAGCGACCACAGTTCGTCCGACACGATCCATGGCCGCGACTGACGTTTCCCCATGAACGGACCCACGACCCGATAAGCCAACAGTCACATGATCAACGGCTTTGTTAGAGCCTGTAAGAAGAACGGTGTAACTCCTGATCATGGAGGATGCACTGATGACCAGTAACAACACGTCTGAGGACGCGAGTTCAGAGGTGGTTGTCCCGCAGCCAGCGAGGGCGGTGGATGACCAGCTGATCGAGGAGTTGGTAGGTCGCGCCCAGGCCGAGGGGCTGCAGCTGACCGGCGAGGGAGGTCTGCTGCAGCAGCTCACGAAACGGCTTCTGGAGTCGGCTCTGGAGGGCGAGGTCACCGATCACCTTGGCTATGACCGGCATGATCCGGCGGGCAAGAACGGCGGCAACTCCCGCAACGGAACCCGCTCCAAGACCGTGCTGACCGAGGTCGGCCCGGTGGAGATTGCCGTGCCTCGTGACCGGGACGGATCGTTCGAGCCGAAGATCGTGAAGAAGAGGCAACGGCGTCTGACCGGCGTCGACGAGATGGTCATCTCACTCGCCGCGAAGGGCCTCACGACAGGAGAAGTCCAGGCCCACCTGGCGGAGGTCTATGGCACAGACGTCTCCCGCCAGACGATCTCGACCATCACCGACAAGGTCCTCGAGGGCATGGCCGAATGGCAGAACCGGCCCCTCGACCCGGTCTATCCCGTCATCTTCATCGATGCCATCCACGTGAAAATCCGCGACGGCGCGGTCGCCAACCGTCCGATCTATGTGGCCCTGGCCGTCACCACGGAAGGCCGCCGGGAAATCCTCGGCCTGTGGGCCGGTGACGGCGGCGAGGGCGCCAAGCACTGGCTGAATATCCTGACCGAGATCAAGAACCGCGGCGTGGGCGACGTCCTCATGCTCGTCTGCGACGGCCTCAGGGGCCTGCCCGACGCGGTCGAGACGGTCTGGCCGGCCACGATCGTCCAGACCTGCGTCGTGCACCTCCTGAGGAACTCGTTCCGCTATGCCGCCCGCCAGGACTGGGACAAGATCGCCAAGGCCCTCAAGCCCGTCTACACGGCCGCGACCGAAGACGCCGCCCTGGAGCGGTTCGCCGACTTCGCCGACACCTGGGGCAAAAAGTATCCGGCGATCGTGAGGCTCTGGGAGAACGCCTGGGAGGAGTTCACTCCGTTCCTTCGGTTCGACACCGAGATCCGCAGGATCGTCTGCACGACCAACGCCATCGAGTCCGTCAACGCGCGGATTCGCCGGGCGGTCAAGGCCCGCGGCCACTTCCCCAACGAGCAGGCCGCACTGAAATGCGTCTACATGGCGATCATGTCCCTCGACCCCACCGGCAAGGGACAAGCCCGCTGGACCAGCCGCTGGAAGACCGCTCTCAACGCCTTCGACATCACCTTCGACGGCCGCCTCAGCGCAGCACGCCACTAACCTCAACAGCCCCAATTACACCGTTGATTGGACAGTCCCACTAAGGCGGATCAGGAGACTCGCCGAGCTGAGGTGGATCTCTGGGTGCCGGCCAGGGGAGAGCCAGGGGCTGATGGTGGAGCGTCCAACGTTGGAGTAGGGGCGCCGGGAGTCTGCGAGTTGTTCCATGAGGTCACCGAGGGCTGCTGGAAGATGGAGGGGCTCGCGGCCGAGTTCGAGGTGAATTCCTGCTGCGGTGCGGAGGACCTGGTCGACTTGGAGCTTCACGATCGTGGCGGTGGATTGAGCAAAGATCGCCATCAGGAGACCAGCGACTCGGACTTCCAGGGCGACGGTGGTGTCGGTCAGGAGTCGCTGGGCGATCTCAATGCGCTTCTGGTCGTCCAGTGGCGGTGTGGGGTGGCTCCGCACTGGTGCGGGGACCTCAAGTCCGTGAGCGTGATGGTGAGTCACTGCCCATTTCACGAAAGGGCGGGCGTGCTGACGGACGCTGGTGCCTCGAAGAGCCATTCATCGATGTGCCCTTGATCGCATCGGCTCAGCTCGGTTCCGTGGTCGCGGAGCCATTGGAGGAGACGGGCGGCTTCTCGGATCTGTTGCCGGATGCCATTGACCTGGTTGCCGGTGGTGAGTCGCCCACCCAGTCGTTGCCGCAGACGGGGCAGTTCGTGCCATTGAGCGAACGCCGCAAGCATCCTGCGATCGTCCGCCGCGGTGAGGCTTTGGAGCGTTTTGTCGATCCATCGGCTGATGGTCAGCATGCGTTCGCCTCGTCGAGGCAGAGCACCGGCTGTGACCAGGACACCGCGCAAATAGTCTACTCCCGGCTCGGCGGGAACTGGTCCAGGGTGTCGTGCTCGACTGGAAATCCAGGTCGTCCAAGCTGCTTCAGGATCTCGGTGGCTCGGGCTCGAGGGCTGAGCCACTTGAGAGTGGATCCGGGGTCACCCCCGTCGGCGAGGGCCTCGGCGACGGGTTCAAGCCGCACTCGCAGCACTGCTGCGAGGTGTAGGCAGGATCGACGTACACCACGGGAACGTCTGCTCGGTGCGTCTTGTAGACGATGAAGTCTCCGAACTGGGCGAATGCGCAGGAGTGGAGTGTGACCCGTTGGTGCTTGCGGAGCCGTACCCTCTGCCGGATGCCCTGGAGTTCTTCGGCGCCCCCGCACGAGGCGGCGAAGTAGGACGGCGACCAGCAGTGCTCACCCCACACTTCTTGCCGGAGGCCCGGGTGATGGGCGAGGCTCCGGCGTATGCCTTCAGGCCGCGGTTGTGGAGCCGTGACAGACGTGTCTTCGTAGTCTGCGGGCGCCGAATGCCCCGCTCGAAGCCGGGCGGTGCGCCCCCGGGGCGGGGCCCGGGGGCGCCGCCGTCTCAGGAGTGCGTCACGGTGACTTTGTACAGGGAGACTTCACCGTAGTTCGAGGTGTCGCACGGCGAGGAGTTGTTGCAGTTCGCCTGCGTGTAGGCGCCCGCCTTGAAGTAGCCGCTGCCGAAGTCGGCGGCGATGGTCGCCTGGAGTGTGCCCTTGTAGTAGACGTCGACCTTCCCGTCGTGGACGACGAACTTCCCCTGGAAGCGGTCCCCCAACTGATAGTCGGACGTCACCAGCTTGTAGTGCGTGGTGTTGTACGACGTCACGTACAAGCTGCTGCCTTCGAGGCGGAACGACGTGACGTCGCTCGTCTCGTCGTGTATCTGGCCCGCCATGATGTGCGGCTTGTCCGCGGGCAGATGTGTGACGGCCTCGTCGACCACCATGGTGTGGGTGCCATCGGTGGACGACCAGCTGGCGTTCCCCGACCCGTCCGAGGTCATCTCGCGCAGTTCGGACCGCGGGTACCCGGTGTTGCTGGTGGTGGCGCCGT
Source organism: Streptomyces sp. CB01635 (assembly GCF_002803065.1). GTDB lineage: Bacteria > Actinomycetota > Actinomycetes > Streptomycetales > Streptomycetaceae > Streptomyces. Next base: position 36,750 of record NZ_NNBL01000045.1, on the reverse strand, counting down.
TGACGGCGGCCCGGAACCTGATCGCGTCGCAGCCCGACGTGGTCGTGAACCAGGGCGTGTTGTCGTACGTCGCCAGGGCGGGCTGCTTGACCTCCAGCGGTGATCCGGAGCTGTTCGGCAGGGGCAGCTGGAGCTTCCAGGCCTTGCTCAGCCCGATGGCGGAGGCCGGGGCAGGGCAGGCGGCGGCATCCGCCGGAGCGGCCGACGCGTGTTGCGCCGTGACGAGGAGGCCCACGGCGAGTGCTGATGCTGCGAGCCAGGAGAGAGCGCGGCGCTGTGAACCGCGGCGTGAACTGTGCGTAAGTGCCTGACTGTTCATGTGCGACTCCCTACGTCAGGGCCATGACAGGCCCTCGGGGGTGGGTGGCCGTACCCGTCCGCCGGGCACGGCTCAACAAGCGAGTTCTCGTACAATCCCTTCGTCGACGCCGATACCGAGGCCGGGCCCTGTCGGGACCTCGGCCACTCCCTGACGCACCCGGATCCCGGGCCCGGTCGCGTAGGGACTGCTGAGGAACTGCCGGCCGTTGAGGTCGGCAGGTGCGATGAGGTCGTGGGCCGCGAACAGGTGCAGGGACGCGGCGAGGCCGATGTCGGACTCAGTGAGTCCCGACCCCATGAGCCCGATCCCGCAGTCCTCGGCCAGTTGGCACTGGCGCAGCGCCAGGGTGAGGCCCGCGCAGCGCTGCACCTTCGCCACGGCGATGCCGATGGCGCCCAGGCGCACGAACGACGCCAGGTCGGTGGGGTGCCGCAGGCTCTCGTCCACGGCGATCGCCACCGGGCTGAGGTCCCGCAGTCGGCGCAGCCCGTCGATGTCGTTGGCGGGCAGCGGCTGTTCGAGCGCCACGACGTCGAGCGGGGCGAGCCGCTGGGCGAGGCACAGCGCGGATTCCTGGGTGCCGGCCTGGTTGGCGTCGACGATCAGCGTCGCGTCGGGTGCGGCTGCGCGGACAGCGGCCACGCGGGCGACGTCCGCTCCGACGCCTCGCCCGGGTTCGAGCCCCGCCTTCACCTTGAAGTGGCGGTATCCGGCCGCTCGGCCCTCGGCCAGGGAATCGGCGACGGCATCCGCGTCGACTCCCGTGACGATCCAGCAGAGTTCGACGCTTTCGTGGCGCCGTCTGCCCCACAGCTCGCCCAGGCTCACGCCGCGCGAGCGCGCCAGGGCGTCGTGCCACGCGACGTCCAGGGCGGCGCGGGCCAGCGGCATACCTGTCGACCAGCCGCGCCGGATGGCACGGTCACAGGCCCGGACGAGCCCGTCGAGATCCCACAGCGGCAGTCCAGTGGCGGCAGGCGCCAGGTAGTGGGTCAGGGTCGAGACGATGGACTCGGTGGTCTCATACGTCCAGGAGGGGATCGGCGTCGCCTCGCCCCATCCCGTGCTTCCGTCCGACGCGGAGACCTTGACGAGTACGCGGATCGCGGGCCGTCCCCGGGTGGTGACGCCACCGCCCGCGACGGTGAACTCCCGCAGCGTCGGCAGCGCGACGGTGAAGACCTCGATGCGTTCGACGGTGGTTGCGGTGGCGGGCCGGGTGTCGGCCTCGGGGTTCAGAACCATTGCGTCTTGTCCACTACGTTGATCAACGGCCGCCCGTCGGCGAACCGTTGGGCGTTCTCCGCGAGCACCTCGAACCTGCGCTGCGCTGCGTGCGGCCCGGCTCCCGCGACATGCGGGGTGATCACCGCCGCAGGGTGGCGCCACAGCGGATGGTCCTCCGGGAGCGGTTCCCGCTCGAAGACGTCGAGGGCGGCGCCTCGCAGGTGCCCCGAGTCCAGTGCCGCGACGAGGTCGTCGAGGCGGACAGTGGGGCCGCGGCCGACGTTGACCAGACAGGACCCCGGCTTCATGGCGGCCAGTCGGTCGGCGTCCATCAGGCCCTCCGTGCTCGGGGTGTGCGGCACCGTCAGAATCACTAGGTCCGCCCGGCCGAGCGCCCGGTCGAGGTGGTCGGGCGTCAGCACCCTGCTGAAGCCGGGCGGCGCCTCGGTGACGCGGGGGTCGACTCCCTCCACGTGCGTGCCGAACGCGGCGAGGAGCCGTCCCGCCTCGGCGCCGACCGCGCCCGTACCGACGACGAGCGCATGCGCCTCGGCCAGCGGCACGACAGCGCCGTCCGACCAGTCCGGTGCCCAGTGTCCGGCGGCCTGCTCCCGTACGTAGCGGGGCAGTTGCCGGGCGAGGGCCAGGACCAGTGCCACGGTGTGATGGGCGACGTGGTCGGTGTAGGTGTCCCGCATGTTCGTGACCTGGGCCGGGTGCCGCACGAGATCCGTGTGGTAGAAGCCGGGCGGGGGTCCCGCCTGTGGGGCCTGCAGCCAGCGCAACTGCTGTGTGATACCGAGGAGTTCGGGGGTGAGCGTCCCGTACGCGGCGTCGGCGCGGGCCAGCGCGGCACGCACCGCGTCGGGGTCCTCGGGGCTCAGCACCGTGATCCCCGGAACGGTCTTACGGAGCCGGTCGGGCCAGGCGCGGGTCTCCGCGGACAGCGGCGGCACCATGACGAGGGTGAATGCGGATATGGATGTGGTCATGCTGCGTGCTCCATCGCGGTGGCGACCACCTCGTGGCGCAGCGGGCGCCCGGCGACGTACCGGTCGAGGTCGTCGGCCATGGCCCGGCCGAGCAGCCGCCGCTCCGGGCCGAGGCTGCCGGCCAGGTGTGGGGTGACCACGACGTTTTCCAGCCCGAATAGCGGCGAGCCGGGGTCGGCGGGCTCGGGGTCGGTGACGTCGAGCACGGCGAACAGGTCGAGGCGCTCCTTGAGTACGGTCACGAGCGCGGGTTCGTCGATGAGGCCGCCGCGCGCGGTGTTGACGAGGGTGGCGTCGGGGCGCATCAAGCGCAGAAGCCGCTTGCCGACCATGCGGCGGGTCTCCGCCAGCAGCGGCGCGTGCAGACTCACCACGTCGCTCTCGGCGAACAGCCGCTCCAGCGAGGCCGGTTCGGCACCCAGGGACCGGATGTCGGCGTCGGACACGTACGGGTCGTGGGCCAGGAGTCGTACGCCGTGCCGGGTCAGGAGCCGGGCCGTGGCACGTCCGGTGGCGCCCAGGGAGACGAGTCCGACGGTGGCCCCCGCGGTGCCGAGCTCGCCGCGGCGCTCGGCCGCCGCCCGGGTGCGGCGCGCCGTGAGGACGTAGCGCCAGCCGTGCTTGAGCGCGTACAGGATCTGCGCGAGCGCGAAGTCCGCGACCCGGTCGGCGATCACGGCACCGGCGGCGGTGACCCGCACCCCGCGGGCCCAGGACTCCGCAGTCACCAGGGGGCGTACCGATCCGGCGGCGTAGAGCACGAGATCGAGCCGCGGCGCCTGGTCGAGGAGTGCAGTGTCGAGCCGAGGCGCGCCCCATCCGGTGACCAGTACGTCGATGTCGGCCAGCAGATCAGCGGTCAGCTCGGGGGCGGCGCAGGGAGGCCGCTCGATGGTCAAGTGTCGCTCGATCAGAGCGCGTTCGGCCGGTCCATAGACGTCATCGAAGCGTGCCGGGTCCATAACATACAGTCCGGTGCGTCGCTTGCTCGTCATGCTGCTCCCTTTGTTGTCCGTGCCGCTCGTGCTGCTTCCCGCGCGTACGCGTCGGCCCTGCGCAGCGCCTGGAGCCGAGCGGGTGACGCCAGGCCTGCGTGGTAATAGCGGATCTGGTGGGCGCCAGCGTCCAGGAGCCGCGCCACCCGTCCGGCGACGCGGGCGGGGTGCTCCTCCAGTACGGATACGTTCGCGATGACGGGCCGGTCGGTGGCCCGTACCGCAGCCTGGATGCGGGCCACCGACCGATGTTCGTCGTCCCAGCACTTGAGGACGAGGGCGTCGGCGCGGCCCTGGAACCGGCCGAGGTCGAGCCCGACGTCCGGGCCTGTGGCCCCCGGGTCGCCGTCCGCCATCAGCAGCAGCTCCCGGCCTGGCGCCACGGCTGCCACGTTCCGCGTCAACTGCTCGATCACGGACTGTCGGTGGCGCAGGAGCGCGCCGGCCGTCTGGTCGCCGAGGGCCTCGTGCAGGGTGCCCGGCACGCGTGCGCCGCCGCGCAGCTCCGTGTCGACGGTGCGGCGCACGGCTTGCGCGAGGCCCTCGGGGTCCGCTCCGGCGGCCGCGATGCCAGCGCGGCAGGCGGGGCACAGGCACACCGACAGCAGATCGCGGGCCGCCCGGGTCAGATCGGCGCCCGCCGTCTTCTCGTGGTGGCTGCCGTGCTCGAAGCCGAGCCAGCCGCAGGCCTCCAGCATCAGCGTGGGGACCTCGGCGGTGTCGTAGCGTGCGCAGAAGGAGCCGACCAACTGTGTCGCGTACTCCGCCACTTCGGGCTGTGCTGGGCACAGCGCGTACCCGTACTGCTCGTCGAATGCGTTGCGCACCGTCAGGTCGGGCGCCTGCTCGCCCAGCGCGGTGCCGTGTGTGAGCACCAGCCAGGCCTCGACCCGCAGCCCTTGGCCGCGCAGGGCCGTGGCCGCGGTGCCGAACCGGTCAGGGACATCGACGGCCCAGCCCGGTGCGGGCGGCCGCAGCCGCGTGCCGTGCCAGGGGTCCGGGTCGAACGGGAAGTAGGCCGCGGAGTGCGTGGCGTGCACGGTGCGGTGGACGGGGTGGTAGGGGGTCATGGCGCGCGCCGAGTGGTACGCGGCCTGCAGGACGACGGAGCCCACGCCGAGTGCGGCGATGCGTTCGGCCGCGCCGGGATCGCCCACGAGGTCCCAGGTGTAGACGAAGGCGCCGCTGAGGTCGGTGGCGCCCGGCCGCGTGGCTGTCACAGGGTTCACTCCTTGGTCGCGCCGGCGAGGCCGCGCACGAAGTAGCTCTGGAAGAAGACGAAGACCAGCAGCATCGGGATGACGGACAAGGTCATTCCGGCGGCGAAGCCCGTCCAGTCCACGGAGTGTTCGCCCTTGAAGGACAGCATTCCGACGGCCAGGTTCTGCAGGTCGGGCTGGCCGAGGGTGAAGACCAGTGGGATGTTGAATTCGTTCCAGTTGCTGATGAACTGGAAGATGACGACCACCGCGATGACGGGCTTCGCCAGCGGCAGGACCAGCCGGAATGTGCGCAGGAATCCGGCGCCGTCGAGCTTCGCCGCGTCGAACAGGTCCTTCGGCACGCCCGAGAAGAAGCCGATGAAGAGCAGGACGTAGAGGGCGCCCGCCGCGCCTGACATGGCGAGGATGACGCCGGCCCGGGTGTTCAGCAGCCCGAGGTTGTCCACCAGCACGAACTGGGGGATCACGATGGAGGCCACCGGGACGAACAGCGTGGCCACGATCATCCGGTGCAGCAGCTTGCGGCCCGGGAAGTCGTAGCGGGCCAGGACGTATCCGCACAGCGCCGACTTGAAGAGCTCGATGAGGGTGGACACGACTGCGTACACGACCGTGTTGAAGAAGTACTTCGAGAACCCGGCATCCACCCAGGCGCGTTGGAAGTTGTCGAAGTTCCACTGGTCGGGGATAAGGCTCGCGCCGCCGGTGAACAGGCCCGACTGGGTCTTGAACGCCCCGGTGACGATCCAGAGGAAGGGATAGATCCAGACCAGGCCCACCACGATCAGCAGGGGCAGCGCGATGAGGTTGGCGCGCGTGGGCCGGGAAAGTGCGCTGCGGGGCATCAGACTCCATATTCCTTCCGCGTCTTCTGCGCTCGGCGCACGAAGTAGCCCTGGCTCATCACGAGGAGGAACGCCATCACGGAGAACAACAGGGCGGCCGCCGACGCGTAGCCGTAGGCGAAGGGCATCGATCCGAAGGCCTGCTTGTAGATGAAGTACGAGACGACGTAGGTGTTGGTGCCCGGGCCGCCGCCGGTGAGCGTGACGACGAGGCCGAACACGTGCATCGCGTTGACCAGGGCCAGCATCACGATGACCACGGCGACCGGGCGGATCATCGGGAGCGTGATCCGGGTGAGCTTCTGCCACTCACTGGCGCCGTCGAGGGCGGCAGCTTCGTACAGCTCCTCGGGCACGTTCTGCAGTGCCGCCATCCAATAGATCATGTACTGGCCGAAGACCTGCCAGACGGAGATGAGGACGAGGGCCGCCATGGCCGTCCAGCGGTTGGCGAAGACGTCGGTCGTGCCGTCGGTCAGGCCGAGCTTGTGCAGGGCGGAGTTGAGAGCGCCGTTCGACGGGTTGAGCAGGTAGGTGAAGACCAGGCCGGCCATCGCCACGGGGATGATCAGCGGCGCGAAGAAGACGGTCCGCAGAGCCTTCTTCGCCCGTAGCCACTTCCTCGTCATCACGAGCGCGGCGAGGAGGGACAGCGGCAGCTTGACCACGGTCGTGCCGATGGCGAACAGCAACGTGTTGACGACGGCCTGCCAGAAGAGCGGATCGCTCAGGATGCGCTGGTAGTTGCCGCCGCCGACGTAGGTGTCGAGAGGGCCGGTGCCCGACCAGTCGAAGAACGAGTAGCAGACCGTTGCGGCCAGCGGCCAGAGGGTGAACCCCAGGTACAGGACGAGGAAGGGCACGAGGAAGGAGGCCACCCACAGACGCTCGCGCCCCTTGGCGCGTTCACGGTTGTCGTCCGGCGGTGCCGGAGGCCGGAGGCGGCGCGCTGTCCTGTCGGGGCGGCATGCGGTGGTGTCGCGCGGCAACCGCGTTTGTACGGCGCTCACTTGGCTGCCTTGTAGTCGGCCGTGTAGGACCAGTTCGGGAACGTGAAGCAGTCGAGGGAGACCTTCAGTCCTTGCTCTGCTTCCTTCTTGAGCTGGGCCGTCAGGGTCTTCTGGCGTTGCTCGACGAGCCGCTCGGCCTCCGGCTTCAGCGACTTGTTGCTGCTGAGCGCGCCGGCCATGGCCTCGTACTCCCACGTGGGCCGCTCGCCGATGGCTTTGACGTACGCGGTGGACTTCACGAGGTCGGGGCACTTGGTGACGGGCAGCGGCAGCTTGACGCGGTAGCCGGGCTTGTCGGCGATCCGCATGATCTGGCGCATTGCCGGGTCCTTGATGTACTTGGCGTTGTCCGCGAAGGCCAGCGTCCCGAAGCCTTCCTTCAGGTACTCCTTGGCGAAGTAGCCGTCGGGCTGGGTCATCCAGTCGAGGAAGGTCCAGGCGGCCTTCGACTGCTTGGACTGGGAGCTCACCCAGTACTTGTTGCCGTCGGGCTGACTCCACAGCCCGCCCTTGGACCCGGAGTCGGGCACGGGGTGGGCGGCGACCGCGTAGCCCGAGGAGTCGAGGCCGAGGGTCTTGAGCACCGAGGGGAGCCACGTGCCGTCCATCGTGATCCCGGCCTGGCCGGTGGCGAACTGCTGTCGGGTGAAGTTCTTGTCGTTGTTGCCGGGCGCCAGGTAGCCGTCCTTCTTGAGCTCCTGGATGAACGCGAACACCTTCTGCGCCTGCGGTTCGGCCAGCGAGAACGTGCCCTTCTTGTAGTCGAAGAACCAGTCGTTGACGGTGTATTCGCCGGCGGCGAGGGCGTAGAAGGTGCGCTGGAGGTCGACGTCCTTGGTCGGCGCGGCGATGCAGTACGCCTTCGTCTTTGCCTTGATCGTCGCGCAGGCGCTCTTCAGCTCGGACCAGGTCGTGGGCTGCTTCGCGGTGTCGAGCCCGGCCTGTTCGAAGACCTTCTTGTTGAGGAACATGTAGCCGGGGCCCCAGTACGTGCTCTCGGACAGCGGGAACCCATAGGTCTTTCCGTCGAGTTGGTTGACGCCGTCGACGAACGAACCCGCGGGCCACCGCTTGGTGAAGTTCGCGGGCAGCGCGGCTCCCCCGTTGAGCGGCTGTATCCACTTCTGTTCGAGTAGCTGCGACATCGCAAGCGGTCCGTTGTCGCTCCAGTAGAAGACATCCGGACCCTGCTTGCTCTGGAAGGCCAGCGGGAGGGTGCGCTTGTACTCGTCCTGGGCGATCGACTGCCACTGCACGGTGATGTCGGGGTGCTGCCGGTGGAACTCCGTGGCGGCCTTCTTGTGGAAGTCCGTCTGCTCGGCCGAGTAGTCCCAGACCTTGAGCACGGTGCCGGAGGATCCACCGGATCCCCCGCCGCACGCCGCCAGCAGCGGCACCACCAACAAGGCAGCCGTCGCCAGCCTTCCGATCCCGCATCCTCCACGCCTGTGTGCTGTCCCCATCGTCGGTTCCTGCTCTCGTTGAGATCTCGTTGAGACGGCGGCCCGAGCGGCTTGCGGCTCCTCGGGGCTGAAGCGCGGATGACGTTAGGGCGCGGGAAGAGACTGAGCAAGCGTTTTCACAGGGAGTATTCGTGAGCGATCCGGCCCAATGCCTCAGTTACTGCCTATGACCTGCGAGTTAGTGAGATCGATCCGTCCTGGAAGAATCCATGGGCTAGGTTGAGGGAACGCTTTCACAACTTGTCGCTGCCGGAAGGGAGTACGCCGTGCGCGTCCTCGTCCTCACCAAGCCCTTCGGTGCCCTGCCGCCCGAGGAACTCGCCGCACAGCTGGCGGAGGCCGGCGCCGACGGCACGGACCTGCTCGTCAGAGAGGGGCAGACCGTCACCCCGCAGACGTCGTCGCGTATCGGCGACGCCGCTCGCGCGCTGCGCCGCGCCGGGCTCGAACTCGGCCTCGTCAGCACCGACCTGGCCACCGCGGACCGTACGGCGGATCACGTCCTCGGACACTGCGCCGAGGCGGGCGTACCCCTGGTGCGCGTGGGTTTCTATCGCTACGACGCCGAGATCGGCTACGCCGTCGGCCTGGACCGGGCCCGGCGTGACCTCGCGGAACTCGCCGCGCTCGCCGGCCGCCACGGAGTCCGGCTCGTGCTAGCGCTGCACCACGGCACCCTGCACCCCTCGGCCGCGCACGCGCTGCGCCTCCTGGCCGACACCGAGGATCTCCTCGTCCACCCCGACCCGGGGAACCAGGCCAAGGAGGGCAGTGAGGACTGGCGCCTCACCGTCGACGCTCTCGGCGGCACGGACCGGATCGGCTGCGTGGGCGTGAAGAACGCCGTGTGGGAGCCGGGTGAGGCACCCGGCTCCTGGCACTGCGCCTGGCAGCCGCTCGCCGACGGCGGCGTCGTGCCGTGGCCCACTGTGCTGCCCGGCCTCACCGGACTCGGCTATGAGGGACCGCTTTCTCTGCATGTCCACTACTGGACCGACGACCCGTTCGCGTCGGTGCGCCGGGACCTCGCGTACCTGCGCGGACTGCTGCTTGAACCGGGGACCGGACAGCGGGGACGCTGAGCGAGGAGTTACGTTGGCCGACATGCACAGGGATCGGGGAGCAGGGTTGACGACTTCGAGAGCATCGGACGCGACGGGCAGGAAGTCGGACACCACCGGCAAGAAGGGCGCCTCGGGCCGGCGCCGGGTGACCATCACCGATGTTGGCACGGCAGCGGGGGTCTCCACCTCCACCGTCTCCCGCGTCCTCAACGGCACGGCCCGAGTCGACCCCGACCTGGCGGCCCGCGTCCAGGGCGCGGTCGCCGAACTCGGCTACCGGCCCAACGCCGCCGCGCGGGGCCTGGCCCGTGGTGAGACCGACGCCGTCGGTGTGCTCGTGCCCGACCTCTCCAACCCCTACTTCCCCGATCTGCTCAAGGCCGTCTCCGCCGTGGCCCGTTCGCACGGACGGCGGGTCATGGTGATGGAGTCGGACGAAGACCCGGCGAGCGAGCACGAGCTGGCCGAGGACCTGATGCGCTGCTGCGACGGAGTGCTGCTGTGCTCGCCGCGCATGGAACGAGCCGCGCTCGTCGATCTGCCGCTGCGCGACCACCCGGTGGTACTGGTCAACCGGATCGTGCCCGGCCTGAGCGTCCCCTCCGTCTCCGTCGACTTCTACGGCGGGATGACCCTGGCCTGCGGGCACCTCACCCAGCTCGGCCACCGCCGGGTGGCCTACCTGAGCGGGCCCGAGGCGTCCTGGGCCAATGCCGAACGCATCCGGGCCTTCGACGCCGCGGCCGCTTTCGGCCTCGACGTCACCGTCATCCCCTGCGGCCACACGGCGAAGCACGGATATGCGGCCGCCGATGGCGTGCAGGCCGCCGGAGTCACCGCGGTCGTCGCATACAACGATCTCGTGGCGCTCGGCGCGCTCACCGCCCTGGAGGAGTCGGGCCTGCGCGTCCCCGAGGACATGTCGGTGATCGGCTGCGACGACATCTCCCTGGACGACCTGCCCAGTTCGCGCCGGCTCACCACTGCCTCGCTGGCCCGCCACGAACTGGGCCGGCAGGCCACCGAGATGCTGGAGGCGTTGATGGCCGACGGCGGCGACAGCGAGCCCCGGTACATCCCGATGGAACTCCTCGTCCGCGGGACCAGCGCGCCGCCCGCGCGCGGATAGGGATGCCGGCTGCCGCCTTTCCGGGCCGGACTTCGGCCCCGGTGTTGTCTCGTTCGCTGACCGGGCCCATCTCGTCGGCCAATTCGATGTGTTGATGCTTGGCCTGCTGGCAGATCTGCTCGATAGGCGCCGATTGCCCATCTTCGAACCTGAAAGAGCATGTTCTCGCATCCGTTGATCCAGCCCCTGCGAGCAGAGGCCACCAACCGCAGCGCTAGCGTTGCTGCGTGGGCGACTTCTACGAACTCCAGCTGGCCCTGGATCTCCCGGATTCCGCAGAGTGCGGTCTGCTCCGGTGGCACCTGGGCGAGACGCCAGAAGACAAGGAGCCGGACGGCGATGAGGAATATCCACTACTGACCGGCACAGGCCCCGCGCAGCGCATCGGTGGGGCGCTGGTCGGCATGCTCCAGCGCGGACCTCAAGGCTGTTCCTTGCTGGCACGTCAGGAGGTGCACCCCGACGACTTCGCACGCCTACGGCATCTCCTCAAGTGGATCGCTGCACGGACAACAACCGTGGGCACCATCGGTTACGTGCGCTTCTTCGAAGACCACATCCCGGACGTACTCGTCGTCGAATCCGGAACCGTTCGTCAGGTCCCCCTCGAACTGGCCCCGGGAGCCGAGGAACTCCTCCCGGACTGAGGTTCAAGCGGGGCTCTGAATGGCTGGGTGGAGGAGCTGAGATCCCCTGGACGGTTGTTCGCCGCGAAGGGAGAAGCAATAACTCAGGGCCACCAGAGCGAGTTCGGTGCCCTGGGAGTGCTGCCCTTCTGTCCCGGACGCTGTGGTCCGTCCGTGCCTGCTGTCGGTGACGTTTCAGGCTTGAGGTGGGTGGGGCGGCGCGCTTTCTGCGAGAACGAGTGCCAGCAAGCCAGGAAACCGTGCGTCGAACTCGGGCCGGCGAAGCCGGTTGAGCCTGCGTGTTCCCTTGTCCACCTGTTCCAGAAGCCCGGCGGCGCGTAGTACCGCGAAGTGGTGGCTTGCGGTCGCTTTCGAGACCGGTAGGTCGAATGTTCCGCAGGCCCGGCTGAAGTCTGGTTCGCCGGCGCATTCGCGCAGGATAGAGCGTCGTACCGGGTCGGCGAGGGCATCGAGTGCGTCCTGCAGGCTCACCTCTGCCGGCTCGGCATGAACCAGGCTTCTGGTGCGACGCGCGACCGTCTCGGTCACGGCGGCCCCTTCCTCGACTTGACATGTTCGATGGCCATCATACAGTGGCAAGTGTTCGATCCACATCTAACTTAGTGAGGCCAGCCATGTCAGCGACGATCGTCGAGCCGCAAGTGGCGGTGGTCACCGGCGCCAGCCGAGGAGCCGGCAAGGGCATCGCCCTCGCACTCGGACAGTCGGGCGCGACGGTCTACGTGACGGGACGCAGCCGGCAGTCGTCCGACTCGCCCTACGGCGGCACGATCGCAGAGACTGCTGCGCTCGTCGACGAAGCCGGCGGCAAAGGCGTCGCGGTGGCCGTCGACCACTCCGACGACGAAGCCGTGGCGGAACTGTTCGCCCGGATAGGACGCGATCACGGCCGCCTCGACATCCTGGTCAACAACGCGGCCCAGGTCGCCAACGCCGCCCCTCCCGGGAGGTTCTGGGAACAGCCGCTGAACGCGGCCAATCTCATAACGGTCGGCCTGAGATCGCACTACGTCGCAAGCTTCCACGCCGCACCCCTGCTGATCGCCAATGGCCGAGGACTGATCGTCAATACAGGTCATTACGGCGCTGTGGCCTACCACCTGGGACCCGCCTACGGCGCCCAGAAGGCCGGCGCCGACAAGATGGCAGCCGACATGGCCAAGGACCTGCGCCCCCACAACGTCGCAGCCGTCTCGATCTGGATGGGTGGACTGGACACCGAGCGCGCACGAGCGCACTTCGCAGCGCTGCCCGCCGAGGCCAGACCAACCAACAGGCGCGAATCCCCGCAGTTCACCGGTCGGGTGATAGCAGCCCTCTACGCAGCCGACGACCTCATGCAGCTCTCCGGCAGGGCACTGATCGGCGCTGAACTGGGCGCGCACCTCGGCATCACCGACATCGACGGCAGCGCCCCGCTCTCTCTGCGGTACACCCTGGGCGGACCACCCGAACTCCACCGCAGCCTGTACTGACATCTCGACGGTCTCCAGCCAGCGGTGTCCACGAGGGCTGCCGTTCGTAGCGGAACTCGTCCTCAGTGAACTGGTCACCAATGCCATCCGCTACACCACGGGTCCGATCAGTCTCCGGTTGCTGCTCGACCGCCAACTGATCTGTGAGGTCTTTGACACCAGCAGCACTGCGTCGCATCTGCGGTATGCCGAGACCACTGACGAAGGCGGCCGCGGCCTCTTCCTCGTGGCCCAGCTCGCGGATCGTTGGGGCGTCCGGTACACCCCTGCTGGCAAGATCATCTGGACCGAACAGTCGCTCCCGGACGACTCTGGCGAAGGGACCGCGACGAGTCGGCTCCTGGGATCGACCTGATGAGGTTGGTCCCCCCTCAATACGCGGTTCCGCGTGTTGTCTCACATATCCTCCTCAACCCAAGACGGCGCCCGGCGGGCGCCGGAACACGCGTCACGCCGCGGCAGTAGCAACTGTCCTGTGATGCAAATCCGATGGAGTCAGCAGCCATACTCGTACTGAGGTTGATGGGATCTCGTTGGTGGGGGAACGGATCACAACTCACCGCTCCACTGCTCGTGTTCCTCGGCAAGTAGCGTCTCGTCGGCCTTCTGGTGTCGTACGGACTCGACCCAGGCCGCGACGAGTGCGCCGAACGTCTCGATGAGGCGTGGCTCTGCACCCACCAATCATCCTGACGGCACATCAAAGAGCTTGCGCACGCCGCGTTATCGCCCCCAGGATCTCAAACACTCACAGAGCAGTGCAGCTAGGACTTGTCCGAGCGATCAAGCCGCTCGCTAAGGTGACGCCGGTGGGAGGAGCCTGATGGGTGCGGTGGAGTTGAGTCGGGCGGAAGCGGTCGCGCTCGTGCAGCGGATCATGGAGGCGGACTATGCCTCCGAAGGAGAGGTGAATGACTGGCTGGACAGGCTCGACAGAGCTCTGGCCTGCCCATCCGGCCACGTCAGCGGCCTGGTCTTCTGGCCACCGCAACGGGAGCTGTCTGCCGAGGAAGTGGTCGACCATGCCTTGGCCTACCGGCCGATTGCATTGTGACGCCTGTACTCAGCTACGAAGCCAGATCACGAGGGCTGCCGCGGTGGCGGTGCCGAGGAAGACATAGCCGCGCTTGTCGTAGCGAGTGGCGACTGCCCGGTGCTGTTTCAAGCGGTTGATCGCCCGTTCGATGGTGTTGCGTTGCTTGTTCAGCACTAAGACCGGCTCCCCCGAGCGGCTCGCGGCCCAGCACATCAAGGACGCATACAACACCCCGTCCACCACCAAACCGGCGAACACCAGCAAGAACATCCCCGGGCGCACCGCCGACCGGCCACTGACCCGCCTCTACGCGAAGCCCCGACGGGACGCCAACCGCAACGAGGCGATCAAGGTCTGCAAGAAGAACTGGGGCGTCAACTACGCGCAGGGCGGCAAGCAGTGCGACGAGTTCCCCTTCTCCGCCACGTATGAGGGCGTGGCCCAGGCGCTGACGAAGTACGACCCGCAGCACAAGGCCCCGAAGAACAACTTCTCCGCACGGCCGATCCCGAAGGAGGACAACGGCGCCGGCGGGCGCAGCATCGCGGACTTCTACCGCCTCAACCGCATCATCGACGGCCCCAACGACGGCTACATCATCAAGGTTTCCTGACGCCACCACGCCCCCGGTCCCCGCCCGAGCGGGGACCGGAAGGGGTCACACGGGCCAGAACTGCAGCAGGTAGCGCTCGGCGTGGACCGGGACTTCCTGCTCGGCCAGTTCACGGACCTGCTCGCGACCACTCACGTACACCCGTACATGCCAGCGCCGACCCGCCTCACCGAGCTCAATCGCGTCCTCGCAGGGCCCACCGTAGGTCCACACCCCGACCTGGCCGGACGGGACATCCATGCCCGCCTCGCCCTGGGCCTCCCACACCCCGCCGTCCGCAGGCGGCTGGTCTTCCCACACCTCCACCGACAAGGCCGGGGTGTGGGTGTGGCCGCCGCTTTGCAGATAGACCCGCTGGCCGCATGCGGCAACGAACGGGGCGCCATCCTCCGGCTCGTCCCGTTCACTCGTGTCGTCCGCATCCTCCAGCCACAACGCGTAGAAGTCGACGTCCGCATCCATCTGCTGCCTGCTGACCAGACCCATCGGGCACACCCCCTTCTTCGCTGCCTGCGACCCTACCGATCAGCCCTGCCCCGGCAGACACCTGGATGCCAAGCCGCTCCCTGTGGCGCACAGTCAGGACCCGCTCGGGGGCCGCAGCATGTGACCAGTCGAATTGGACAGGCTTACCCCCTCGAGCGCCTCACAGAGCTCTGCCCACCTCCCACCCCCCACCAGCAGCCGGTGCTGACGGGCCTGTCCAAGGTGCTGCTGACCCGCTACGCCCGCACGGGAGACCGCCTCGACTTGGGCGCGGCACTGCAGACCGCCGGTGAGGCCATCGCGCAGGCGCCCGAGCGGCATCCCGACCACACCATGCTCCTGACCAACCACGCCAACGCGCTCCTCGCGCGGTACGCGACCTACCTAGAAGCCGACGACATCGTGGAGGCGGCACGGACCAACCGCTTCGTCGTCCGGATCGCGCCGCGCACCCATTTCGCGTACGCCCGGTACCTCTGCAACGCCTGCGAGGTCCTGCGGCTGCTCTTCGCGCACACCAAGAACCCCGAGGACGTGAACGAAGCGATCGAGTACGGCTACCAGGCGGTGCGGGCCACGCCCGCCGGTGATCCCGAGCGGACCATTTACCAGATCGGGCTCGTCCAGGCGCTGCGGGACCGCTTCGACGGTCTGGGTGACTTCGGCGACCTCGATGAAGCGGTGGCGGTCTGCCGTGCGGCGGCCCGGGGCGCGGCCCAACTCGACCACCCGGACCAGGCGACGGTCATGAGTGTGCTGGGGAGCGTGCTGCAACAGCGGTTCGAGCGCGACGGCACGACCGAGGACCGTGACGAGGCGTTGGGGGTGTGGGAACGCACCGTCGCGATGAGGACGGCCCTGCCGCTGTTGCGGGTCGGCACCGCCCGGCTGGCCGCCGAGCTGGCCGCGCCGTCCGACCCCGGGCGCGCGGCCCGGTTCCTCGAGCAGGCCATCCTCCTGCTGCCCGAGGTGGCCCCGCGCCGGTTGCGCCGAGGCGACCAGCAGCGCGCACTCGGCGCCCACGGCGACCGGCTCACCGCGGACGCGATCGCGCTTGCCCTGTCCGGCACCGGGGTGTCCGCACCGGAGCGGGCCTCGAGAGCGCTGCGCCTCGCGGAGGCCGGACGCGCGATCCTGCTCGCCCAGTCCCTCGACGTCCGGGGCGACGTGACCGAGCTGCGGGAACAACACCCGGACCTGGCACGGGAGTTCGTTGCGCTGCGCAACCGGCTCGACCAGGACACCGACACGGTCGGAGCGTCGGCCGCCGTGCCGGGGGCGCCCTCGCACTCCGCACGCCTGAGGCTGGCCAAAGAGATGGAGGTGCTCCTGGGTCGCATCCGCGCCCACGACGGCTTCGCCCGCTTCGGGCTGCCTCCTACTTTCGACGAACTGGCCGCGCAGGCCGACCGCGGCCCCGTCGTCACGCTCAACGTGAGCCGCCACCGCAGCGACGCCCTGATCCTCACCCCGGACGGCGTCACCGCCTGCCCCCTGCCGGGCCTGGCGTTCGAGGAAGTCGTCCGCCGGATCGGCCAGTTCCACCTCGCGCTGGTCGCGGCGACCGCCCCCGACGCCGACCGGATCGCCGCCCAGGGCATGCTGCACGAGGTACTGGAATGGCTATGGGAGGCGGCCGCCGAACCGGTCCTGACCGCACTCGATGCCCTGAGTCAACTCCCCGACAGGCAAAACGCGTTGCCCCACGTGTGGTGGGCGCCGGGCGGGATGCTCGGCCTGCTGCCCCTGCACGCGGCCGGGTTCCACCGGGACCCCGGCCGGGGTCAGGGCCGGCGCACCGTGCTCGACCGCGTCGTCTCCTCCTACACCCCGACCGTCCGCGCCCTGCGCCACGCCCGAGCCCGCCGCCCCGCCGCCACCGACCGGCCGCGGTCCCTGATCGTCTCCATGCCGACCACACCCGGCCACGCACCCCTGCCGCACGCGGCCGAGGAGACCGACCGGCTCCGGGCCGTACTCAAGGACCCGGTCGTCCTCGGCGCGTCAGAGGAACGGCCCGCGACGACGGCCGCCGTCCTCGCCCAACTCGAGCACTGCGCCTTCGCCCACTTCGCCTGCCACGGCATCAGCGAGTTGACCGACCCCTCGCAGAGCAAGCTGCTCCTCCAGGACCACGCCGAGACGCCGCTGACGGTCTCCGCGCTGTCCCGGGCCGACCTCGCCCACGCCCAGCTGGCCTATCTCTCCGCCTGCCGCACCGCGCACCCCGGCAACCCCCGGCTGCTCGGTGAGGCCATCCACCTCACCAGCGCCTTCCAACTCGCCGGCTTCTCCCACGTCATCGGCACGATGTGGACCATCGACGACCGCCTGGCCGCCGACGTCGCCGAGTCCTTCTACACCCACCTGGCCGACGGCCCGACCGGCACACCCGATCCCGCACGGGCCGCGACGGCCCTGCACCGAACCGTCAAAGACACGCGCGACCGCTTCCCGGCCGCACCGTCCCTCTGGGCGGGCTATCTCCACTCCGGCGCCTAACTGGCTGTTCTCTATCCGCCAACGTGCTCGGCTCGCTTGGGTGTGTCTATATCGGCCCTGTCTCACATTCGGTGGTGACGGAGTGTCGTGAGGGTCGTTGACACTCACGTGAAGGACGTCAGCGACCTTGTACAGACGGTGTTTTCGGGTCTTTCCCCGCTGGTCATAGAGGATGTGGCCGACGAGGGTGAGCGGATCGTGGTACGGGCACGGACTCCGCAGGGCACCGCGGTCTGTCCGGTGGGCGGGGCGTCATCGGGGCGGGTGCACGGATCTCACCTGCGGACGGCGGCCGTCGACAAGTGGGTGGGCAGCACTGCCCACCCCGACATGATCAAGGCCGCCGCGGCTCGCGGCGGATACGACCTGAACGACCACCGGCCGATGCAGGTGGACAAGGCCGCACTCGCCTGGCCCGACGTCATCCTGGCCATGGACCAGTCCGTGTTGGACAAGCTGATGCTCCTCGGCGGCGACGAGAACGCGCACAAGATGCAGCGTTACCTCGATGGCCAGGACGTACCCGACCCCATGGGTAAGGCGATGGACGCCTTCACCGCCTGCGCCCAGATCATCGAGGAGGGGGCCGCACGCTACCTGCCCTGCCCCCCGGCGACGGACAGCACCAGGTCCGTCAGCTGTTCAGCGGCATCGGGACGGCCGTGCGCACGAGCGCGCACGGCCATTTCGGTACGCTTGGCCTCTTGCGCGAGCAGCGGAGCCACGGCTTCGCGCAACCGCTCAGGTGTCACTTCACCGATCAGGGCGACCGCGGCTCCCGCCTGCTCCAGATGGGCTGCGTTGTGCGCCTGCTCATTGCCGGCCGAGGAGGCGAGCGGGACCAGCACAGATGCCTTGCCCAGCGCGGTCAGCTCGGCGATGGTGCCGGCGCCGCTGCGTGAGATGACGACGTCGGCCAGTGCGAGCAGATCGGGCAGCTCCGGGCCCACGTAGGCGGTGAGATGGTGACGTCCCGCCAGCTGCGGCGGGAGGCCGTCCGCATCCCGGCTCAGCCCTTCGACATGGTCGGGGCCGCACTGGTGGATGACATTTGCGTGACTGAGGAGCCACGGCAGTAGTTCCTTGACGAGGGTGTTGATCTGCAAAGAACCCTGAGCCCCGCCGGTGACGTAGACCGTGGGCAGGCGACGGTCGAACCCGCTCAGCCCCAGGGTCTCGATGACCTTGTCCGCCTGCCCGGTAAGGACTTCCGGGCGCACCGGGTTGCCGGTGACTACGGCCCTCGCGCGTACGGCCTCGGGCAGCAGCTCCAGCGTGGACGCCGAGGACACAGCCACCGCCGTCGCGGCACCGGCGAGCGTCTTGTTCGCCAGCCCCAGGCGCACGGTCTGCTCGTGCACCACCAAGGGGCGGTGGCACAGCCGGGTCGCGGCGACACCCACCGGCACGGCGACGTATCCGCCCGTGGCCAGGACTACGTCCGGCTCGAACCGTGAAATGACCTTGCGGGCCTGGGCACGCCGAGCGGGACTCGCCCCATATCTTTCACGTTTGCGGGAGAGGCAAGCTTCAGGGGATTGCTGGAGCGCCTGATCTTGCCGACGGCGACCGAGGCGAAAGCGATCCCCTCTTGTGCGGCGACGCGTGATTCCAGGCTGTCTGCCGCACCTACCCACAGGACTTCGAGGGTCCGGCCAAGTTCGGCAAGCCGACCGCGCAGGGTGCGTACCGCAGTGAGTGCCGGATAGGTGTGCCCGCCCGTGCCTCCGCCCGTGACGATCAGCCGTAGAGCCCGTGGTGCTGCGCCAGGGGTATGCGGAGAACGGTTGCCGTCGTGGTCCACGCGGAAGCTCACAATCTTGCTGTGCGGGCCTCAACCCGCCAAGACGAGGAATAGCGCGGAGGCTAGCAGCTCGTATCCGGCCTCATGCGGTGTCTACGCGCTCGCGCACGGCCTGAAGCGTGGCCAGCGCCATGTCCCACTCTCCGAGGTCGTCGTCGCGGCCCGCGAGTATGCCGTATGCCCACACGCTGACGGCATACTCGCGGGCCGCGTCGGGAGTCATCCGGGAGATGATCAACTGCCCTCTCCACGCATCAGCGCGTCACTCGCCGGAGGGATAGAGCTGCGCCGCCCCTACAACCGTCCGGCCTCGGCGAGGGCCAGCAGGTCGTTCGCTGCCTCCTGGGAACGGATTCGGATGGCGGCCGAGTCGGGGACCGGTCCGCCGAGCAGGGCGGTGTCCATGATCTCTGCCTGGAGGAGGGCGGAGAAGACGTGCGCGGCCCGTGTGGGGTCGCTGACCTTGGAGCGCAGTTCCGCCGACCAGTGGGACAGGTGGCGCGTGAACAGGGCTATGCGGTCTCCGAGGATCTCCTGTTGGTAGCGCCGGCCGAGCTCGGGGAAGCGCTGCGCGTCGCGGGCCACCACCCTGAACAGCGCCAACTGCTGCTCGGACAGGATGTGCTGGAGAAGATCGCAGCCTGCTTCCGTCAGGCCTTCCAGGGGCGGCAGGTTCACCCACTCCGGGTCCGCGGTCTGCGCGGAGGTGTCGCAGGCCTCCTGGATGACGGCGACGAAGAGATCGTCCTTGCTGTCGAAGTGCCGGTACAGGGTGGTGATGGATACGCCTGCGCTCGCGGCGATGCGGTTGACCGAGCTTCCGCCGTACCCCTCTTCGAGGAAGGCCGCGAGGGCGGCGTTGATGATCGCCTCGCGCTTGCGCGCCATCAGGCGTGCTTTGGGGTCGTTCTCGGCCCAGGTACGCACGATCTTCCTCCGGTCTCGCGGTGACTTGACAGAGCATACGACAGCGATCACTATCGTGTCATACGAAAGTGGTCGCTTTCGTATGAGGCAAGGGAGAGACTGATGCGGAACACAGACACCCCGCGTGTGCTGGTCCTGGGCGCCACCGGCCGCACCGGAGCGGCGGTCGTGAAGGCGCTGGAGATGACACCCGGCCAAGCGGTCCCGGTGCGCGCTTCGCGCAGCGAGACGACCGTTGAGCAGTGGATCAAGGAGGGGAAGGAAGCGGTCCGTATCGATCTCGATGACCCCGACACCTTCACCAGCGCACTGGAGGGCATCGACCGGGTATTCCTGATGACCGGCTACACCTCAGCGATGAACCACCAGACCAAGACTCTGGTGGACGCCGCCGAGGACGCCGGCGTCACCTTCCTGGTGCACCTGGGCGTGTTCAGTGACAAACGTTCCACAGACCCGCACTTCGCGTGGCACGAACTGGTGGAACGCTACATCGCAGGCTCCAAGCTGACCTGGGCGAATGTGCATCCGCACGTGTTCATGGAGAACCTGCTGGGCATCAACCGGCTGCGCGACGGCCAGATGGTGTGGCCGATGGGCGACAAGCAGGTCGGGTGGATCGCCAACGACGACATCGCAGCAGTCGTGGCCAAGGTCCTGGCCGAAGGCCCCGAGACGCACGCGGGCAAGGATTACTACCTGTCCGCCGATCTCCTCAACGGCAGCGAGGTGGCCGAGGCCCTCTCCGCCGCCCTCGGACGGGACATCCCCGCACTGGTCCTGACCCCGGACGATCTGCAGCGCATGATCGATGCAGGGCTGAACACCGCGCCCGCCAACATGGACGCCGCATACGCGGCCAGCACGCTGATCTGGGCGCGACAGACCTACGAGGGCCGCTTCGACTACTCCGCGGTCACCACCAGCACGGTCCAGGACCTGCTCGGCCGAGAGCCCATCCATCTAGAGGCTTGGGCCACCGCACATCGTCAGGAACTGCTCGACCAGATCTCCTGAAGATCTCTACTGACGGCTTCGGAAACCACTCAGAGGGTGCCTTCTCCCGTTATTTAGTCCCGTCTTGCCCGTTTAGGGATTGTTTAAGCGCCTCGCCACGTGGGGGGTGAATTCTGCGGTGAGTCTGCGGGTCATGAGGTTGATCATCGTGAGGTGGATCATGGCTTCGGAGCGGTGGGGATGGGCTTCGTAGTCACGGGCCAGGCGACGGCGGTTCCACCATCGACCCGTTCGCCGCGCTGAAGACCGCAACCGGAAAGGTGATCAGCCGCCTGTCCGCGCAGCATCGGGCCGTGGACTCCAGGGACTTCCTGGCCGAGATCGACCGCCAGACCGAGCCCGGCATGGCGGTCCATGTCATCTGCGACAACTCTCCGCCCACAAGGCACCGGTGGTGCACAAGTGGCTGCTCGCACACCCCGGGTTCACCCCACACTTCACCCCGACCTACTCGTCGTGGATCAACCAGATCGAGCGATGGGTCACCGAACTGCAACGACGCTGTCCGAAACGTGACGTCCTCTGCTCGCTCGACGATCTCAAGACCGCACTCGGCGAATGGATCAAGATCTGGAACGCGGCCGCCAGGCCTTTCAAGTGGACCAAGACCGCCGACCAGATCTGCCACTACTGCGACAGAATCTCCGGACCGACTCACCAGGCGCTGTGCCGCGACTTCCGTGCCGCCGTGCCGGGGGCCACTCTCGTTGATGATGCTGCCGCTCCCCTGTCCCCGCAGAGTGCGCCTCCCGGGCTGAGGGCGTAAGTCGGCTCTTCCTGTCGCATGACCGATGACCGGTGAGGGCCGTCTGCCCAGACAAGAACCACGACGGGCCGCCGACTGTGACCCGCATGCCCCAGGTATCCCAGGTTTCCCAGCTTCCGACACGCCCCACGCCGCGCAATCGGAGGCTATTTGCCTGTATATAACCGGAGAATGCAGCAAAATGCCGATTCAGACACTTTCATGAGCATTTGGAACGCCTCTCAAGGAGCGATGTGATGCCTCAAAACAATCCGAGCCCTGAGACGGCCGTGATGCTGCGGGTCAACGGCAAGAAGATCGAGGTGACGTGTGATGTGCGCGCGACACTCCTCGATCTGCTGCGCGAGCGGCTCCGTCTGACCGGCACGAAGAAGGGATGCAACCGAGGCGAGTGTGGCGCCTGCACGGTGCACCTCGACGGCCGCAGAGTTAACGCCTGCCTGGTCCTGGCAGCCAGCGCGGACGGAGCCGAGGTGACCACGGTGGAAGGACTGGCCCGCGGTGAACAACTCCATCCGGTGCAGGAGGCGTTCATCGAGTCGGACGCGTTCCAGTGCGGGTTCTGCACTCCCGGACAGATCATGTCGGCCGTCGCCTGCATCCAGGAAGGGCACACCGGATCGAACGAAGAGATCCGCGAGTGGATGAGCGGGAACATCTGCCGCTGCTCGGCCTACCCGCAGATCGCTGCGGCGGTTGCCTCGGCGGCCCGAGACGAGGTGTGACATGCGGCCGTTCACCTACGTCAGGGCAGAGACGATCGCAAGGGCGCTGGAGAAGGCGCAGACACGGGGCACCATGTTCCTCGCCGGCGGCACAGAATTGCTCAACTGGGCCAGGATCGGCATCGAGAATCCGGCGCATGTAGTCGACATCTGCCACCTGGCGAGCCTGGACGGCATCGAGGCCAGCGGCAATGGCGTGCGCATCGGTGCACTGGGCCGTTTGAACGACGTGGCGCAGGACCCTCGTGTCGTTTCCTCTTATCCAGTCCTCTCCCAGGCCATCCTCAAGGCTGCTTCGGCACAGATCCGAAACGTGGCGACGATCGGGGGGAACCCCGTGCAGCGCACCCGTTGCCCTTACTTCCGGTCCGCGGAGCCCGTGCCGTGTAACAAGCGTGTTCCCGGGTCGGGGTGCGCCGCTCTGCAGGGTGCTAACGAACGACTGGCGATCTTCGGATGGACCGAGGAGTGCGTGGCGACGCAGCCCTCCGATCCCGCCGTCGCTCTGGCGTGCCTGGATGCCCAGATCGTCACCGAGCACCCCGACGGGGGACGAACGATTCCCGCCACGCAGTTCCACATGTTGCCCGCCGAGGACTCCTCCGCACATAACGTACTGCGTACCGGCGAGTTGATCACCGCGGTCGACCTCGGAGCGCCTGCCCCCAAGTCCGCTTACGTCAAGGTCCGTGAACGCCAGAGCTACGAGTTCGCTCTCGTCTCGGCCGCCGCAGCGGTCGAGGTCGAAGAAGGTGTGTTCTCCCGGGTGCGTCTGGCCCTGGGATCGGTGGCAATGCGCCCGTGGCGTCTATACGAGAGCGAACGTGCCCTGGTCGGCCTACGCCCCGGAAGCCCGGAAGTGCTGGACGCCGTCACTGCGGGGTTTCGCGACAGCCGCCCACTCTCGTCGAACGCGTACAAGATCCCGCTCGCGCGCAACACGGCCATGCGCGCCCTCGAATTGGCCCTGGAGGCGTGATGACCACCACCCGAGCTATCACCCGGCAGGACGGCCCCAAGAAGGTGACCGGAGCTGCCTCCTATGCGGCCGACTACAACGCGCCCCGGCAGCTTTACGCCGTCCTGGTGGGGGCAGCTGTCCCCACCGGTCGTGTCACTGGATTCGACCTCGTTGACGCCCTGGCAGCACCCGGCGTGGTCTGTGTCTTGACGGCCAGTGACATGCCTACGGTGCATGACGACTTCGCGGCCCTGCCCAGTCCGCCTCTGGCGACGCGTTTCCTGCCCATGCAGTCGGACATCGTCCACTACGCCGGACAGCCTGTGGCCATGGTCCTGGGCGAGACGATCGAAGCGGCAGAGGGGGCCGCCGTCAACGTCGGTGTTTCCTATGAGCGAGAGCCGTTCGTGAACCCGGACACCGCGGTATCGGTTCCTCCGTCGCCGGACAGCGGCTACGGCACACTCGCCGAACTGGAGTTCCGCAAGGGAAACGCACCCGAGGCCCTGTCCGGAGCCCCTGTGCGGGTCGACAGCACCTACACCCAGCCGTCGCGGCACGGCAATCCCATGGAGCCCAGCGCCATCGTCGCCGAGTGGGACGATGGAGTGCTGACCGTCCACGACTCGGTCCAGCATGTGTACGCCGTACAAGACACGCTGGCTGGCGTGTTCGGGCTGCCCTCGGACAAGGTGCGGGTCATCGCTCCCCACACGGGCGGCGGATTCGGCACCAAGGCATTCGTCTGGCCACACGAGATCCTCGGCCCCATGGCGGCGAAGACCGTCGGGCGACCGGTGAAGCTGGTCCTCAGCCGGGCCGATATGTACAGCATCGTCGGCTACCAGCCGCTGATGGAGCACCGTCTGTCTCTGGGGGCTGACAAGAACGGACAGCTCCAAGCCATCGCCCACGAGGTCGACAACGTCACCTCCGTCACCGACGACTATGTGGAGTTCGGCAGCGCTCCCTCCAAGTCCCTCTACTCGGCAGCGAACATTTCTACGAGCCAGCGGGTGCGCCGTGGAAACCTCAACCTTCCTTCGTTCATGCGCTCGCCCATCGACGGCCCTGGCACCTGGGCCCTGGGGTCAGCCATCGACGAGCTGGCGCACGCGCTGCGCATGGATCCGCTAACGCTGCGGACTGTCAACTACGCGGACCATGACCCCGCGGACGGATCGCCTTGGTCCTCCAAAAAGCTGAAAGAGGCATACGACGAGGGAGCGCGGCGATTCGGCTGGTGGGACAGGCCCAAGGGCGGTACCCGTGATGGGCATTGGCTGATCGGCTGCGGCATGGCGGACTGCACCCAGGGCCAGTTCCGGTTCTCCTCGCAGGCCAAGGTCAGGCTGCAAGCAGACGCCACGGCGCGTATCGAAGCTGGCTACACCGACATCGGAGCCGGCTCGACCACCATCTTTCCGCAGATCACAGCGGAGACGCTCGGCCTCGACATCAGCGCCGTCACCGGAGTCTCGGGCGACACCAAGCTTCCCTACGCCGGCCCCACCTACGGATCGGGCACGACGCTGTCGATGGGAACAGCTGTGCACAATGCTTCCCGGGACGTGCTGCGGCAGCTCGCCGAAGCGCTGTCCTGGCCGGTGGACGAGGTCCAGGCCGAGGCCGGGCAGCTCAAGTGGCTGGATGAGAGCGTGCCTTTCCACGACATCATGCGGTCCGCCGACCTGGAAGAGATCGTCGGGACGGGAGCACTCGAGCTGCCAGGCGGCGCATTCGCCGACGCGGGAGCACCGGGATTCTCCTCACGTACCTTCGGCGCCATGTTCGTCGAAGTGGGTGTGGACCCGGAACTGGGGCTACTGCGGATGCGCCGCGCGACGGGCGTCTACAGCGTCGGCGCCGTCGTCAACGAGCAGACGGCCCGATCCCAGATGATCGGCGGAGTCGTGTGGGGATGGGGCATGGCCGCCATGGAGGCAAGCCACTTCGAACCCCGGCTGGGCCGATGGCTCTCCCAGGACCTGGCCGGGGTCTCGCTGCCAGTCAACGCCGACATCCCCCCGCACATCGATATCTCCTTCGTCGACGAGTTCGACCCACACGCCGGCCCACTCGGCGCAAAGGGCGTCGGCGAGCTCTCCGCCACCGGAGTCGCGGCCGCGGTCGCCAACGCAGTCTTCGACGCCACCGGGCGGCGGGTCCGTGACCTGCCGATCACCCCCGACAAGCTTCTGGACGCCCTGCTGTGAACAGCACAGTCACCAACAAGACGGGGAGGAACAGATCACGTCCGGGGCTCTCGCAAGACTCTCGCACATGACCGTTTACACGAGGCCCCGACATTCACCGACGCCACCCAACGCGACCTAGGATCCCGCGCCGACACCGCACACCCCTGGCTCAGCCCGTTCGACGCCGCCGCCCTGGCCAGCGAGTCGGCACTAGTCCTGCGCGACCTCAACCAGCTGGATGCGGCCCTGGCACAGGCACAAGAGGCAGTCGCACTCCGAGAGGTCGGCCGCGCACGGTCCCTGGCCCTGAGCCGGATCACCCTCGTCGACATCCACGTACTCCGGGGTGATCTCGATGCAGCCGTACAGACCGGGCACGACTTACTCAGCACAAGCCCCACCCTCGGATCGGTCCGCGTCGTACAGCAACTCGACGCGCTGCGACAGCTCCTGGAACCGCACCGCGCCTACGAGCCGATGCGGCAGTACCTGACACGGTTCGACGACGCACGCAGAGCGAGAATGCTCCTCTTGGCCGACATCATCGCGTCGTCACCCGGAGGCACCCCCGCATGAGGCCCGCACACCACCCCCACCCCCGCCGACCCGGAAGCGTGGAACGCCTACCTCGCCGAGGGAAACGCCAAGCAGGCCCACAAACGCGTCGCCGCCGACGTCCTGCTACGCGACGCCGACGGCCAAGTCCTCCTGGTCAACCCCACCTACAAGCCCGGATGGGACCCTTCCCGGAGGCATGGTCGAAGCGAACGAACCCCCGCCGGACGCAGCGCGCCGCGAGCTGGCCGAGGAACTCGGGCTGACATTGACCAGCCTCCGCCTCCTCGTGGTCGACTGGGTTGCCCCTCACGGCCCCTGGGACGACCAGATCGCCTTCATCTTCGACGGCGGCATCCTCACCACCGACAACGACCAGCTCAGCCCCCGTGACGGCGAGCTGGCCACAGCAGAATTCGTCGCGCCGAACATCGCCCGCGCCCGGCTCGGCGACCACATCCGGCCCCGCTTCACAGCCGCCCTCGAAGCCGCCGCCGACGGACGTCCCCGCTACCTCCACAACGGCACCCGTGGAAACCGCAGCGTGAGTAGTAGGGGGCGTTCCACGGGACCTGGGTGAATGTGGCGAGGGTCAGAGCAGGAGCACCCTCGCTCCTGGCGTGGGAGGCCAGATGTTCAAGCAGCAACCGGCCGACACCGCGACGCGCGCTGTCCGGGTGGACCGAGACCTGCTCGACATGGAGGTTGCCGTCGAAGCGGTCGGCGATCATGTAGGCGAACGGGGCGTCGGAGTCGATGGCCACAACCCAGGCCATCCCGGCGTGGTGATAGCGAGCGAGCTCACCGAGCGGGAGTGGCTCATCCTCGGCGATCTCCGGCATGCCGATGTCCCGGAAGCACTGCCCAGCGGCCCTCTCGATGTCCTGGAGGACGGGCAGTTCGTCCAGGCGCACGGCTCGGATAGGCATAGACGCATTCTCCGCAGCACGCCGGATGCCGCCACCGACTACTGAGGTTTGCGGGTTGTCGTCGGGTAGTGACGGTTGATGATCCCTGCGTTATGTCGGTTCTATGCGTTATCCGGAGGGTGGGGGCCTGACCCCTGAGCGTCGGGCGTTTCGGGAGAAGATCCGGCTTCAGGCCGGCGAGCGGTTCGCGGCGGGTGAGAAGACCGCGGTGATCGCGAAGGATCTGCGGGTGAGTGTGCGGTCGGTGGAACGCTGGCGCCGCGCCTGGCGCGAGGGCGGGACGGAGGCTTTGCGCTCGGCAGGACCGGCGAACGTGCCGACCGTCACCGACGACCAGTTCGCCGTGCTCGAGGAGGAGTTGGGGAAAGGTCCGACCGCGCACGGATTCGAGGATGAGCGGTGGACTCTGGCCCGGGTCCAGACGGTGATCCGTCGTCGTCTGCGTGTGAGTCTCTCGGTGGCGACGGTGTGGCGGATGCTGAAGCGGCACGGCTGGTCATGGCAGGCACCTGCCCGAAGAGCCCTCGAGCGTGACG
This sequence comes from Streptomyces sp. CB01635, assembly GCF_002803065.1. Lineage (GTDB taxonomy): Bacteria > Actinomycetota > Actinomycetes > Streptomycetales > Streptomycetaceae > Streptomyces. The sequence continues at coordinate 9,303 of NZ_NNBL01000045.1, read as the reverse complement.
AGCACGCCGTCGAGCTGTGGAAGAAGGAGGTGTGGCCGCGGGTAAAAGCCTCGCGGCGGCCCATGGCGCCTGGATCGTCTTCGAGGACGAAGCCGGGTTCTCCATGACGCCGCCCCGCGCCCGCACCTGGGGCCGACGCGGACACACCCCCGTCATCCGCGTCCGCGGCAGATCCCGCCGACGGACGTCGGTCGCCGCCCTGTGCTGCTACAAACCCGGGCACCACAGCTGCCTGATCCACCGGCCCCGCAACCACCTGTTACTGAAGGGCGCCCGGAAGAGCTTCTCCTGGAAGGACTACCGGGACCTACTCGTTCGGGCCCACATCCAGCTCGGCGGGCCGATCGTGGTGGTCTGGGACTGTGAGAATGGGGGCACCTCGTTCGGGACCGTGGTCTGACCCGGTCTGGGACTGACCATCGTGTCCGGAGTATTGATCTGTCGGCCGCGGTCCCGGGCGGGAGTCCGCCGACGCCGGGTCGACGGGTGTGTCCCGATAGGGGCTTTGCGGCCAGCACCGTCACAGTCTTGACCACCCGTTCGGCCCGGTGTCATTTCCTCGGTCCGCTCGGGAGAGACATGACAGCTACGAGCACCTTGCCGACACGAAGCACCCAAGAGACCCCCACGGAGCGCTATGAGATCGTCCTGGGCGTCGACACCCACAAGGACGTGCACGTTGCCGCGGTCGTGACCAAGTTGGGCGCCCGGTTGGGGGCATGCCCGTTCCAGGCCACCGCAGCAGGCTACCGGGAGATGCTGGAGTGGGCCCGCTCCTTCGGCGATCTACGTCACGCGGGCGTGGAAGGCACGGGCTCCTACGGTGCGGCCCTGTGTCGGTACCTGCTCGCCCAGGACGTTCAAGTGATCGAGGTGAACCGGCCGGACCGTGCCGCCCGCCGCCGGTCGGGCAAGAGCGACGAGGTGCTCCGCAGGTGCGCGGTCGGGCGCGCGCCGCAGCGGTGTCACAGCATTTCCAGCGGCCGTTTGCTGCCAGGCGGCGGGAACGACCGGTCCAGGGTCGCGAGGACCTCGGCGGTCAGGTCCACCTCCAGAGCCGCACTGTTCTCCTCGACGTGCCCGCGGGAGGACGCCTTCGGGATCGCGATGACGTCCTCGTGCCGCAGGACCCACGCCAGGGCGATCTGCGCGGGCGTCGCACCGTGGGCGGCGGCCACCTCCCGCAGCGCCGTGTGGCCGAGCAGACGGCCCTGTTCGACCGGCGAGTACGCCATGAGGGGGATCGACAGTTCACGGCACCTGGGCAGCAGACTGTACTCGGGCCCCCTACGGCTGAGGTTGTACAGCACCTGGTCGGTCTGCGGCTCGGCTCCGGGCGGCAGGTCCGCGAGATCATCCACGTCCAGGTTGCTCACCCCCCAGGAGAGGATGGCACCCTCCCGCACCAGGGACTCGAACGCCTCGACCGTCTCCTCCAGCGGCACGGCTCCGCGCCAGTGCAGCAGGTACAGGTCGATCCGGTCCGTGTGCAGACGGCGCAGGCTCCCCCGGCACGCCTCGGCCACTCCGCGGGCGTCCGCGTGGGAGGGGAGCACCTTGCTGACCAGGAAGACCTCGTCCCGCCGTCCGGACACCGCCTCGGCCACCACTTCCTCCGCTGCGCCGTCCCCGTACATCTCCGCTGTGTCGATGAGGGTCATTCCCAGGTCCAGGCCGGCGCGCAGGGCCGACACCTCGGCCGCGCGGCGCCCGGCGTCCTCCCCCATCCCCCAGGTGCCTTGACCTAGCGCCGGGACCGCAACCCCGCAGGGAAGGACCACTGTCCGTGGTTCCGCCATGGCTTCCTCCTGGCTGAGACGGTGGCCAAGACTGCCCGACCACCCGCTGCACCACGACATACATTGCAGATCAGATGGAATCTTCTCAGGCCGGAATGGAATTCTCCGTAACTCCCCTACCAGAGCTGAACGGCGCTGTGCCTGTACGCCGAACGGCTCTGAGCCGGTGCTGGAACGGATGGCCCCGGGCACAGTGGATCTGTCAGAACCAGCAATTTGCCCGGTCTCGAACGGTCAAAACTTCGGGTGATCGTGAATACGTGCAACCAACCGAGCGCGGAAGAGTTCTCTGAACCGAGCTGACACGAAACGGCGTCCTGCGGGAAGGCCGGGGCGTGCCGACTTCGTCGCCCGTCGTCGCCGCCGGTCGTCGGAGCGGGCTGCGCCAACTGTTGGGGCCTTCAGCGAGGCTGGCCGAGTGCGGCCGCCGGACGCAGGTTCTCCTCGAGTTCCTCGGCCATGGCCGCGCCGGCCAATGCCCGTCCCAGTCGAGGTGCCTGTTTGAACAGGTTGTGCCCGGCGGCGAAAAAGATTCTGTCGGCTTCCCAGACCGCCATGCCGTCTTCGCTCCACGGCAGGCTTGTCACCCAGCAGCGCAGGTGCTCGACGGGCTCCGGGTCGAGGCCCGGCAGTGCGCGGGACACGTACGCGCGGGCGCGGTCACCGAGTGCCGCCAGTGCTTCGGGGTCCACGAAGCTGCCGTCCTCCCGCACCTCAACCGTTTGGCTGAGACCCACCGCATATCGGCTGTTGCCAGGATAGGGAGCTGCGTAGACACCAACCTCCCCGAAGTCGCCGCTGCTGTCCTGCAGGCAGGCGACCCGTTCCGGGGGCGCTCCCCTGACCTGGAAGGTGAGGCGGACGTGGGCTGCCGGCCGTATCGGTAGAGAAAGCCCCACGTTGCGCGCCAGCCGCGCGGTGCCCAGGCCCGCGCACACCACGGCCGTTGCGTACTCTTCGCGGCCGACGGCGCTGAGCACCTCCACCGTGCCGCGGCCCGTCGGATGCAGCGAGATGACCTCGTCGGTGACCACAGAATCACCCAGCGCGTCCACCAGGCTCTCGACCGCGACACGGGTGCGGATGGCACCGCCGTCCTCATCTAGCATCGCGGGACCGCGGTAGTCGGCGAGCAGCGGCATGCGGGCGTGAAGTTCGGCGCTGTCCAGGGCCCGGGCCCGTATGCCGCCGGCCTCCTGCAGAATGCGCAGTCTCTCAGGAACGGAATCTCCCAGGGCGACCACTCCGTCCTGGGAGATCAGTTCGGCGCCCAACCGGTCGGCCCACTCGTCCCATACGGCGCGGCCCTGCCGGGCGAATTCGACCAGCCGGGCGTCGTCGTGCGCGTGGCGGAATATGCGGGACTGGCCATTGGACTGCCCGTGGCCTGGAACGCCGCTTTCGTAGACCCTCGCCGTCGTTCCGCGTTCGGCCAGTGCATAGGCGGTGCAGAGTCCGACGATGCCGGCTCCTACCACGGCCACCTCGGGAACCCGGTCCATTCGATCGCCTCACTTCGCGTCCCAGAGCTATCCCTACGGAGCAGGGGTTAGGTTCATCTGTCGCCGCCCGAACTGGTGGGTTACTAGGCCGCATAGGCGGCACTGCCAGGCTCTACGCGAGCGGCAGAACCGCGTCTTCTTCAGCCTTACACCGGTCCGAAATATGTCAACCGGCCACCTCACATGGCGGCCGTGACGGACCGGCGGAGAGTCGCGGGGTCGGAGGTCCTCGTCGAGGCCTGATATCCGAGCAGGACATCGGCCGGGCCGGTGACTCCGTGGCTGCCGTGAGCTCCCCCCGCTGTGCGACAGTCGCTGATCAGCAGGTCAGGGAGGCTGACGGGGTTTCAAGTTCGTTCGTTCAGCGGATACCTGGTCGGCGTAGTACTTCTCCTCGAACTCGATCGGGCTTAGGTAGCCGAGCCGCTTTTGGATGCGGCGGGGGCTATCGAAGCCGTCGACGTTCATTTCGTCATGGCGACGGGAAGGCGAAACCGCTTCCGTGGTCGAACGTCACCAGCCGGTGAGGGCCGCCCAGCGCGCCGCCGAGGCCATCCCCGACCGCGGCAAGCACGCCACTGCGCCCAGCGCCCCAACCTCGCCACGACTCCTGCAACCAGCCCACCTGTACACGGTGGCGCGCGTATGAGGCAGGCGGACCCGGCAGCGCGATCACCGGCACCGGCCTGGCTTGGAAGTGCGACGCGACCGGCCCAGGAGGGGCCGTGAGCTGCCATTAACGCCGCCCGACTGTCATCCTGGACGGCCGTACTCCATCCCTCCAGCCCGCCGGACGGAGTACGGCCCAAGGACACGGCGAGCGGAGGCCATCATGCTGATCAGCCACAGCGTCGACGGCGGCGCCCTGCACGTGCCCCTGCACCACAGCGTCGACGTCAACACCCGGGCCGCGGCCGCCGTAGAGATCGACATGTGCAAGAACCTCGACATCCCCCTCAACCTGTCCGGAGCCACCACGGCGGCACAACGGCTCTTCACCGCGAACACCGCCTAGACACCTCCCCCGGCCGGAAAGTCCGATGCGCGGATCCAGGCCGGTCTCGCGTTGGCAACCCGGACAATCCACATGACGTTGAATCCGCGTCACCGCAACGACAGTTGGAACTGGTGCAGGGCGTAACGGCAACGCGTGCCCGAGCTCGTCGCCGGGTCGCCTAACCCGCACATCATCTCCGGTCTCGTCGCTAGCCTGCACTCCCTTGCGGAGGTCGACGAGTGGCGTGGGAAGGGCATCGCGCGCGCCCTGGTCGCCGAAGCGGAGAAGGTAACGGGCTCGGATCCCGCGGGGAAGCTGGGCGCGGCCGTCATGTGCTTCACGCCCGAACCGGACCTGACGGACTTCTACGCCGGGCTCGGCTTCACGTTCTCCCCCACGGCATCGGTACATCTGCCACGGCCCGATCAAGGACTTCCTCTTTCTCGCTGAAGCCGTGGCGCCGGCGTCAAGAGGTAGCCCATGCCCACCCCCTACGGCCAAACCAAAGCGCGAAAGCCAGGTTCCCGGTGTCTGCGGGCGGACCTTGGCCCGGGATGGCCCGGTCGGTCAGCTCGAGCCGTTGGGGTGGAGGACGACCTTGGTCCAGCCGTCGTCACGGGCGTCGAAGTGCTGGTAGCCGTTGGGGGCCTGGTCCAGCGGCAGCTCGTGGGAGACGATCCATGAGGGCTTGGCCTTGCCCTGCTCTATCAGGGCGCACAGCTGTCGGTTGTATGCCTTGACGTTGGCCTGGCCAGTCCCCATCGACTGGCCCTTGAACCAGTGCAGGCCGTAGTCAAAGGCGACCTCGCCCTCCGCCTTATACAGCTTGTCCGGGCTCCCCGGGTCGTGCGGCACGAAGACACCCACGACCCCAATCGTCCCGGTGAACTTCACCGAGTGCACCAGGTTGTTGAGCGTCAGGTTCGGGTGCTCGACACCCTGAGGGTCGTGCGCCTGGTAGCCCACGCACTCACACCCACGGTCCGCCCCCAGACCGTTGGTGAGTTCGTTGATCTGGTCGATCGGCGAGACCTTGGAGTCATCGATGGGAATCGCACCAATCTGCTCTGCGAGCGCGAGCCGGTCCGGGTGACGGTCGACGACCATCACCTGCGCGGCGCTCTTGAGATTTGCCGACAGCGCCGCCATCAGACCGACCGGGCCCGCGCCATAGATGACAACGGTCTCGCCCGGCTGCACGCCGGCCAGCTCCGTGCAGTGCCAGCCGGTCGGGAAGATGTCGGACAGCATCACGTAGTCGGTCTGCTTCTCTCGCGCCTCCTCCGGCAGCACCAGGCAGTTGGAGTCTCCGTACGGAACCCGCAGGAACTCTGCCTGACCGCCGCTGTAGGGGCCCATTCCCGCGAAGCCGTACGCGGCACCGGCCATCGTCGGATCCACCGGCGTGGTCAGGCAGAAGGCCGTCAGCCCGTTGTCACAGTTGCGGCAGAACCCGCAACTGATGTTGAACGGCAAACAGACCAGGTCCCCCACCCGCACACGGTCCACGCCATCGCCGACCTCGATGACCTCCCCCATGTTCTCGTGGCCCAGGACACGCCCCGTCTCCATGTCCGTGCGCCCCTCATACATATGCAGGTCCGACCCGCAAATGTTGGTGGAAGTGATCTTCACCAGCACATCCGTCGGCCGCTCGATCCTCGCGTCCGGCACATCCTGCACGTTCACCGAACGTGGCCCGTCATACACCAGAGCCTTCATGGGATTCTCTCCTCCTGTCCGATACTTCGAATATCGATGGAAGGAACAAAATTCACGAATGAATCAACATGCGCCGCGCGAAACGCGCACGCAGGACGCACGTGGCTGCTAGCCCCAGTACGACACTGGCAGGTTTCGCAAAATACTCACTCGGAATTGACGCGAGCAAAGGAACTCATCGGGGAGCCGCACAGCCTCAATGGCCGGGCCACTGCTTGGCGTTGCCTTTTCAGCCGCAGCATTATGCGCAACAGGTGCGCCCCGCGCCATTCACTTCAAGCCTCCCACCGGGACACTGCATGTCAACTGGAGACTGAGGTTTTCTCAGCGGTGATCACTTCCAGATTCCGTTGAGGACGAAATGAGTTCTCGCCCGGTCTCGCGGCTCGATATGGCCGTGGTCGTCGGCCTGGTCCTGGTCGTCATCGCAGCCATGTCCGCCCTCTTCTACGGCAGCGCCGAGGCGCCCGGGCCGGCAGCCGACCCAACCCCCAGCCCACACGCACCCCGGACGGCGCACTCATGCTGCCCGGGGTGCGATGTTTTGTCAGTGGCCCACTGCGAGGGCATGACCGTGGTCCCCGCGTTCGACGCCGAACTGCACGACCGGGTACTGCGCGATCAGAGCGCAGCCGGGCGCTCGGACGTTCTCCGGCGACGCCTGGCTCGGATGGGCGACATTCTCCGGCGAGGCCTAGTTTTGCCAGGGAGTCCCGGCCTGTCCGGCACACAGTGAGCTCTTTCAGCGTTGCCGCTCCAGGGTGAGGACGGCCGCGGCGCCCGCGCCCCCGAGAGAGCGCGGTCGACCGTTCGCTGGGTTGGCGTGAGGTCGCGGCCCGGCGGGCGTCTGAGCGGTGTCATCACCCACGGGCCAGCTCCCATGTAGGCGCGGCCGGCGAGGACGGGGACACCCTGGCGTTCGCAGATCCGGATGTCCGGTGGGTGCGGGCCGCGGTCAGGTCGTGGGCACGGCCGGGCAGTGCAGGCGAGATCCACAGCAGCCGCCCGGCTGGATCGCTCACTACCTGCACGTTCTCCCCGCGCCGATGATGCTTGTGGGAGTAGTCGGCCCGTCCGTCGCCGGCCCGGTCGCAATCCGCCAGGGTGCCGTCATCGGCGCGCCTGCGGAGGTACACGAGGCTGACCAGGGCACGCTGGTGCGACGGAAGCTTGCAGCAGCGGCCACCCTCACGGGTGACGATGAGCAGGTGCCCCACTCGACCAGGGCATGAAGGAGGTCGAGTGGGTCAGGATAGGGAACCAACGAGGCTCCTTGAGCTGGTGAGTTGAGACTTCGAACACCTCCCTCAACGGCACGGGGGCCTCGCGCGTTGCGAACACCGACCCCCTCACCCCGGTCAGCGGCCACGCTGAAAGAGCTCAGTGGTAGCGCCGTCCAACTCGGCGTATCAGCTCGACAGACCGCTGGTTGTAGTCGCGGACGGTCAGCATTGCCAGCTTGCCACCGACCGCGACCCCGTCCGGTTCACGGACGAGGTCTGGCGTAGCTGGTCACTTCGCCAGTGGACGGCGTGATCTGGATCAAGCATGTGCCGCCCTGCGCCCCCGGAGCACCAGACCAGCCAGCGGCGGTGCAGCCCCCGGACGGGACGCCGGGCAACCAGCCCGCCAGGCCCGGCAAGCACTAGCGTGACGCCCCGGTCCTGGCGAACTGGTCGACGATGGCCCGACAGAAGGCCGGCAGGTCCGCCGGCGAGCGGCTGGAGATGAATTGTCCGTCGATGACGACTTCCTCGTCGACGACCTCGGCGCCGGCGTTGCGCAGGTCAGTGCGCACACTGGGCCAGGAGGTGAGGCGGCGTCCGCGCACGACGTCGGCTTCCGCGAGTGTCCACGGGCCGTGGCAGATGACGCCGATCGGTTTCCCGCTTTCGGCGAAGGACTTCACGAAGCCGACGGCGTCCTTGTCCATGCGGAGTTGGTCGGGGTTCATGGTGCCTCCCGGCAGGAGCAGCGCGTCGTAGTCGTCAACGGAGGCATCAGCCACAAGCCGGTCGACGGGAAACGTTCCCGCGGGATTCAGGTCGAACACCAGCGCGGTGCGTGCCCGTCCATCCCGTGCCCGCACCCGCTGTACCGGCCAGCAGCCTCGACCGCCTGCCCGGCCACCGAGGCTGCTGGACCGGCGCTTCAGTTGGCCGGCCTGAGCACGATGTCAGCCTCGGGTCGGTGGGCGACTGCCTCGTCGACTGCCTTGGTCAGCGGTCGGGCCCGTTACGCTCCCGACTCCGTCCTCATCCGGGTCGGCCAGCTGCCCGCAACGGGCATCCGGTGCCGACGCGCTCGGTAAGTTCGGCGCGCAGGGTGGCGAGTTCGGCCATGCGTGCGTCGACGAGCTGGATCTTTTCCTCGAACAGCGCGGACAGCGCTTCCGCGACGTCCGGCGCCCCATGCAGTTCCTCGCCGGTCCGCGCGATCTCCGCCAGCGAGAATCCGAGTGTCTGTGCCGTGCGGACATAGTGCAGCCAGGCCACTGCCTCGGGTGGGAAGTCGCGATAGCCGTTGGTCAGGCGCCGACCTGCGATGAGGCCGATCTTCTCGTAGAACCGAATCGTGTCCCTGGTCATCCCCGTCTGCGCGGCCAGCTCTCCGATGCGCATACCCCAGCGCCACCCCCTTCGGATGATGAACTTGACCTTGGACCGTACTCCACTGTTTAGCGTGAGGCGTCACTGACACCAAACCAGCCGGAGCCTCATCATGATCCGTCTCTCCGCCCCCGCACGTCCCGCCTATCTTCATCTCGTACGCGCGAGCGCCTGGTACGACCTCGCGGTCACCGCGGGGTTCGTGACACCGTGGACGTACGCGCTGGTGCACAACGTGCTGTCCTCATTGGGCGACGCACTCGGGTGGGGCGTCCTGCCCGAACTCGATCCGTGGCAGACCCTGTACGCGAATCTGATGGGTTCGGTCGTGGTCGTCTGGGCCACCCTGCGCATCGTCCGGCCGCTGCCGGTGCATGGACTGTTCGACGGCATCGCGCGCATCCTGTTCTCAGCGTGGATGGCGTACGCACTGGCCCAGGGTGCCTCGCGGATACTGTGGCTGTTCTTCACCGTCGAGGTCGCGTGGGGCATTGTCCAGCTTGTGCCATGGCGGCGGAATCGACACAGCAACGCCAGCTTTGAGCACCAGGCCGGCCAACTGGAACGCTCAGCGGCCAACTGAAGCGCTCAGCCACACAAGTAGACGGGCAGGGTGTCCCTCCCCTCGTAGCGTGAAGACCGTGGCTGCAGGGGAAGTTGGGAGTCATGACGGA
>NZ_NNBL01000044.1 GCF_002803065.1 Streptomyces sp. CB01635 | reverse complement strand
TCGGGGGACCTGGGCTTGGTTGAGGGGATGGAACTCGACGCGGGTGCCCCGGCCCTGCCGGAGTGGGGCGGCTCGGGCCGCGTCAGCTGTGGTTCAGGGACCACACGACCTGGTCCTCGTACCAGCGGGCGGCGCTGACACCGTGCCGCGAGGCCGCTTCGGCGACCTGGTCCTCGTACCAGCGGGCGGCGCTGACACCGCGCCACGAGGCCACCGCGTCGACCTGGTCCTCGTACCAGCGGGCAGCACTGACACCGCGCCACGAGGCCGCTTCGCCCTCGTGGTCCGCAGCCCGTACGTAGCGCACAGTGTCCCGCCCACGGTGGTCGTCATCCGTGTGGTGGCCGGCTTGCTCGCTGCTGGTCGCGGAGGTGGCGGACACGTACTGCGTGTGCTGCACGGGAACCGCAGTCGTGGCTGCCGACGCCGAGCCGCCGGCTCCGAGAAGGGCTCCGCCGGCCAGTGCCGTGGTGGCGAGTGCGATCGAGACGCGCTTGGTCATGCTGTTCATGGTCATTTCCCTTGCGAGACTGCCGCGGTTTCGCCGAGCTGGCGGCCGCCGCTTCTATGTGAACCGAGATCCGGAAATCCCGGGTCAGTCGGCTTGCCGCAAGGTCATCCGGAGGGGTGCCTCACATTCGGCTCTGCCACCGTACCCGAGGGGTGCCTCATGTTTGCGGTGAAGCTCATCACAGCACGTCGGAGGGGCGAGATTGCGATCGGAAACGTGACAACAACCGAATTCGAGGGGGGCCTCATGTTACGCTCGAGCCATGAGCCACCACCACGCCCCGTCCGCGAAGGAGACTCCGACGAAACCCCTGCGCCGTGACGCACAGCGCAACAGGGACGCGATCGTGGCCGCCGCCCGCACGGCCTTCTCCGAGCAGGGTCTTGGGGCGTCCCTGGAGGGCATCGCCCGCGAGGCCGGCATCGCGATCGGCACGCTCTACCGCCACTTCCCCACCCGGCTCGACCTCGTCGAAACGCTCTTCAACGCGAAGTACGCGGAACTGCTCACCGCTGCAGAAGAAGCCGCGGCCATGGACGACGCCTGGGAGGGGTTCTGCCGCTACCTGGAGAATCTCTGCAAGCTGCAGGCCTGCGACCGCGCCTTCAACGACCTGGTCTCGGCACGACTGCCCCTTCACGTGGCCGGCCGCGAGATGTTCGAACGCACCAAGGACCTCTGCAACCAGATCATGCGCAACGCCCAGGAACAGGGCGTCCTGCGCAGCGACGTCACCGCGCAGGACATCGCCTTCGTGATCTGGTCCCAGGCCGGGATCATCCAGGCAACACGCACCGTCGCTCCCCAAGCCTGGCGCCGCCACCTCCACCTGATGCTCGACGCCTTCCGCACCGAGGGCGCCCACGAACTGCCCGAACCTCCTCTGACCAGCCAGCAGGTCGACCAGACCCTCGTCACTCTCGAGTGCACCGAAGAGGGCTGCCGCGAGCAGTCCTGACCACACGAGGGACGAGGCCACCGACAACAGCTGCGCATCACACCGGACCGGCGCCACACCGGACCGGTACCTCGGCCGACCGGCCGGGAAGACCCCGGACAACACTCCGGGCGGCACGACTACGGGCCGTCCGACCGTCATCTTCCGGCTGCTCCGGCCCTGCGCACCCTGGCGCGGCTCGCAGAAGGCCGAGCACAGCGTCAACCAGCGCCGGCTACGGCTCCTGCCGCTCGACAAGCGGCGCTAGATCGCGCACTTGAATGCGCTCGCACAAGTGCCACTGGCCGTGTGGATGTGGTGGGACGACTACGCGCCCACGCGGCAGGCGCAGCGGGCTTGGGTGACGTGGGTGGGGCGCGGTCGGCGCAGCCAGGAGGCGGCGCACGGGGGCGCGGCCGGTCTGCTGCAGCAGACCGGCCATCAGCTGGCTACCCAGACCGTGCGGACCCAAGGGCTTGCAGAAACAGCATGAACGGCCCCTTCTCCGGAGGGGGCTATTCCATGCCTAAGGCCATCCTAGAGAGGTCTCCAGGGCGTACAGCGGCTGCCGATCAGAGGTCGAGGACGGCGCGTAGGGCCTGGTCGACGCGGGCCATGGTGGCGGGGTCGACGGTGCCTTGGTGGGTCGCCTCGGCGAAGCGGACGGCGCGCAGTTGCTGGAGGTTCACGGCGACTGCGGTGCAGGGGATCGGGGTGTCGATGCCGACGGACATCGCAGTGTCGGGGTAGCGGCCGGCGGGGTGCAGCACGAGTCCGAGGACGGCTCCGTACGCCTCGTCGAGGCCGGACAGGGAGACGACCAGGACGTGGCGCTCGTCGGGCAGGGACCAGACGTCCCCGCGCTTGATCTCTCGGGTCACAGGGTGTCGCCCTCGCCCGCCAGGTCCTGGCCGAGGCCGAGCGCGGCGAGCTGGTGCCCGGCGTCGAGGGTCGCGGCGCGGCGGGCGGCGCGGACGATGTACGCGTTGGTGCTCAGCCCGGCCGCCTTGGCCGCCTGCTTGATCGCGGGCGCGAGCTCGTCAGGGACGCGGAGGGTGATCGGCGTAATCGACATGACACCACACTAGCCACCACAAAGTGGTGTCGCCAGGTAGTGGCAGCGATTGCCCGGCCCGGGTACCTTCGCCCGTGGCGGCCGGGCGGCCTGCGCTGTTTCGTCCTACAGAACGGGCCAACTACGGCGCTCAGTCACAGCCAGGCCCGTGAAGCTCGGGCCGGTGGCACGCGCAGGCCAGCCACTCCGCCACGGGTGAACTCTGCTTCCCCCTCGGACGGGGGTTGAGGCTCCCGGTGCACCGGACTCTGGGGCGGTCACAAGTCGCGGAAGTCCTTGGCGGCGGGATAGGTGACGTGGGTGCAGCCGCGTCGGGTGGTGATGTCGTCGACGTAGGCGCGGAACAGGGAGCTGAGCGCTTTGTGGCCGAGGATGTCGTCGTAGATGTGGTCGGTGCTGAGGGTGTGCAGGGCGGGCTTGCCGTCGCAGATCGAGGACGCCCACCAGGTGCCGTCCTTGCCTCCCGCCGTTCCCGGCTTGAGCATCACGGTGTCGCCGATGTCGTCGTAGCCCACGGACTCTGCCTCGGCACCGAAGTAGGACACCGTGCGTAGCCACCAGGGCGAGTGTGTGAGCGCGCCGTCGGCGTAGTCGCGCTGATCGGGATCCAGGCCGTCGGCGATGGCTCGGACCCGGCCGGGGCTGACCGCCAGCAGGCAGCCTTCGGCGGGGTTCGCCTCACGGGCGGGGATCGTCAGAGCGCGGTCGGGCAGCCGGCCCTGCCTCTGTTCTTTGACCAGGTGGTCGGCCCAGCGGCAGGAGCCGGTGGCCGAGGCGGCCGGGCGCAGCTTCGAGGGGACCGCGGTCATCTGGTCGGGCAGGGCCGGTAGTTGGGTCCGGCAGCCGATCCGTCGGGTGAGCTGCTGCGTGGCCGAGCGAGCTATGTGGGCCAGGCGCCGGAGGTCCTCGGCGGGGACCTCCGGGTACCGGGCCACGGCCGTGACGTTCAGCAGCCTCGGCGCAGCTTTGCCGCTGCCGGGGCCGCACTCGGCACGGATGGTGGTGCGGAAGTTTATGTATGAGCCCAGCGTGCCGTCGCCCAGCGGCCACGCCTCAGGCTCGCGGTCGGCGACTGCGGTGACGTCGTCCTTCGGCTGGTGGCCGTCCGTCGTGGTGAGGAACGGGGAGCCCCTGTCGCCGATCACGTTCACCGGCTCGGAGTCGTCGCTGCTCGCGACGATGAGCCGGAACAGGTCGGTGGTTCGGTGCGAGCCGCTCACCTTGTAGATGGTGCAGGCGCTCGGATGCCGTGCATCGAGCCGGTACTCGTCGTAGTCGCTGGACTTCGCTCGGACCATGCCGCCCTGTAGGTCCATCACCTGCGCCCCCGACACCAGGTGGTCGCAGGCCGCGGCGATGTCACGTTCGCTGGAAGCCCGGTCACGGATGTCGTCGACGGTCAGCATGCCCGCGTACAGGCTCAGCCCGATCCCGCCCACGGCCATCGTCTGCCACAGCCTGCGCCGGCCCGCACCCATCACGTTCTCCCCCGTTGCTCCCGTTCACGGCGGCCGCCGCGTCGAACACCGAGCGTAGAAGGCGCACGCCCGAGGACCACAGCCGGCCCGACCGGGCGCCAACCACAGCGCTCATTCACGCGCCTCCGCGGGGCGATGTGGGCTGCGAGTGTGACTGTGCACCGCAGTTGGCCTGTCCGGCCAACTACAGTGCTCACTTCTGCTGGTGGCCGCGAGCAATCGGTCGCCGTGAGGACGGCGTCGCAGTGGCGGCGTGGCGTGCGCCAGGTTCGGACTACTTGATCGCGGACGGGGCCCGGCCGGGATGTCCGTGAAGTTCATGAGCGTCAAGACCCGCTCGCTACGACCAAGGTGACTGGGGGCTCGGCAGGGTCCCTGATCTCATCGTCCCACCGCGTCGTTGGAGTACCAGGGCGGCAAGCGGGCCGCCCCGTAGCTTCCCAATGGAGAAGTCAACCGTCGTGAGTCAGATCCACTAGCCGAGCCTTCCCTGGTGGGTGGTCTGCACGGTGAGCACTGGGTTCATGGGTTCGATGAGTTGTTCCACGGCGACAGCCACAAGGTGAGCCGGGGCATCGGCCTGAAGCAACGCACTCACGTACTCGAGGGCCTGCGATGGAGACAGCATCGGCAGTCTCCGGCGCAGGATGCGTACCGCTTGCATGTGCCCACGCACGGCGGCAGCTTCGCGTATCTCATCGTGTAGATCGTCCAAAGGGGTGCGGACGGCCAGCCCGCGGATGCGAACGCGGAGTCAGCCTCCCAGGCTCCCTCAACCTCGGAGACCGCTCCAATTTGGTGCAGCCCTCCGTCGATGCGGTCGACCAGGTAGGGACCATGGCCGACCAGCATGGCGGCGTGGTCCCCGGTGCGGGCGTGGCGGGAGGTGTCGGGGGGTGAAAACGGAGTTGCGGAAGAGGCCGGTGATGTAGAGCTGCTGCCCGCCCGCACGGACCTCTTCCCAGGATGCGGCCCGGTTATCGCGGTGGAGCAGGGTGGCCTGTCTGCGGCACAGCCGGCAGATCCCCTCCGCATCCAGGGATGATCTGGCCCGTAATCGCGTGAACCTGAACAAGGTGATCACGCAGTGGCCGGACATGCTGAAGGTCGTCGGTTCCCCGCGTGCGGAGCCCAGCGAGGTCTCGGTGGCCGGAGAGCTGCTGGACGAGGGACGGCACCTCGAGCTCCGCCCGAGGCGGCGCCTGCAGCCCCTCCACGGACACGATCTCGACTGTTGGGCTCAGCACCGCCTGCCGCGTCCGGTTGCCCCGTTCGACCCGTGCGTCCGGCTGTGCCGTGGATATGCCTTTGCCTGCCACGCGGGGAACCTGGTGCGTGGCAGGCAAAGGCTACTCATCCACGGGGATCTGCGCCCACGGGGCACGTCCCTTTGGGGGCCGTTTGCCCGGCCCCCAGAGGTGCCGCTGAGGTCAGAAGTTGAGGAGGCTGCTCTGCCCGACGGTGTTGTTCATTTCGCAGGAGTTCGCAAAGGTGTGTTTCCAGGAGGTGCGGGTGCCCTGCCAGACGCCGTCGACCGTGACGGTGATGGGGGACCACAGTCTCGTGCAGGCCTGGCCGTGCGTGGTGGAGAGCAGGGAGTCAGGCCGGCCATCGGCGGCGCGCAGGTCGGCGCAGGCCGCGGCGGGGTTGGGATGGGTGCCGCTCGCGCCGGGCATGCAGCTCAGTGTGACGGCACGAGCTGCGGTGTCGGTCGATCCGCCGGGCTGGGAGACGGTCAGGACCAGTGCCGAGGGTGCGTACAGACTGGCGGGCGCCGCGGTGGCGGTGACCGAGGTCGCGATGAGTGCTCCGCCGATCAGGGCGGTGGCGGTGGCTGCGGTGGCGGCGAAGCGCATGTTCGTGCGCATGAGGGCTCCTTCAGGAGGGTCGGGGGCCTTGTGGGCCGGGAGCAGCTTCGCCTAAGCAACGGGGCAAGGCCACTTGACTGACCGTGTTTGAGACGTGCCCGACCTGTATGCATGGAGTGAATGCCATGTGTGCAGGTCATGGGGGCTGTGGCGCCTCGTGAAGATTTCCAATCAGTTCGAATAGGTGTGAATCCGACTAGTCTCGAGGAGGTGAAAGGCCAGGTCGCCATGGTCGTCGCACCGCACAGAATGGCCGGAAGCCAGGGGCTTTCTCGCTGGGGCGGCGGTTCGGTTTGGCTGGAGTACGCTCGCCGTTCACCTGATCGCCGGCCGTGAGGATGTGGTGGTCGTGACCCGGCCCCGTGTGGGTGTCGCCGTGCTGACCATGGGCGACCGGATGCCTGAGCTGCTGGCCCTGTTGGGGTCGATTGGCCAAGCAGGACGAACCGGCCGCCCGCATCGTCGTCGTGGGCAACGGCACGACCCTGGAGGGCCTGCCGGACGGTGGGACCGGGGTGGAGCTGGAAGAGAACCTGGGGGTGTCCGGTGGCAGGAACGGGCCAGTGACTCCAGCAGCGCCTGCATGGAGTCAGCAGCGGGCAGCAGCCGGGAGAAGTCGGTGAGCTCTCCGACACGGGCGCGGGCGCCCTCGAGGGACTCCTTGGTGAAGTCGATGCGTGCGGAGGCGATTTGATGCAGCAACATCGCGTGTCCTTTCGGTGGCCCCCGACCGGGCTCTGAACAACGCGGTGTTGTTGATTCGAGATCGAACAAGAAAAGAGAGTCGTCGCGAAGAAGGTTCCCGGCAACGTCCGCAGGTCGGATAAGACACCCGGAACTGGCCCCTCGATCGGGCCAGGCCGAAAGCGACGACAACGTCCCCTGCCAGCCAACTGCTCCCCCACGCCTGCGCACTACCCTCCCGGGTGAAGAACGCACGCAAAGCGTCACGCATCCGCTGCACGTCGAGGAGACCAGCCCTCCAGCCTGCAGGGGACCACTGCGAACTGCGTGAGCGTCACACGGTCATCCGCTACCGACCGGTCCGTGAACCCCGGCTCCCATCCCCGCCAACGCGAACCGGTCCACCAACTCCCTCTAAAGCCCCAGATGCCCCGAAGCCCGGTCGGCCTCCGGGTCGGACAAGGAACGCACCACCCGAAACGCCACACCCACCACCCCTCCCCCAGCCCCGTTTGGCTCTCTCCCTCTCTTCCTGGATACCGCTCCACCCTCAGGAATCCTGAAGCATCCCGAGCCAGGTCAACCGACCGAGTGAACCCCAACACCCCAGGCCAGACGACAGATCGACGTCTGCTACGCCCCCGCGAACCCAAGCCCTTTCCTACAGCTAAAAGCCACATCGATGCCGGCGGCACACTCCCCCACGGGCCCGGTGTCCTGGTCGTGCAGGGCGAAGACCTCGGCGCGTGGGTGCAGGCG
Organism: Streptomyces sp. CB01635; assembly: GCF_002803065.1. GTDB lineage: Bacteria > Actinomycetota > Actinomycetes > Streptomycetales > Streptomycetaceae > Streptomyces. The sequence goes on along the minus strand of NZ_NNBL01000044.1, from coordinate 47,013 downwards.
CAGCGGTTGGGGTGGGACAGGCTCGGGGTGGCGCAGCAGTGGCTGCTGGAGAGCGTCCTGGGCATCGAAGAGGCGGAGCGGCCGGTACGCCGGACACAGGACGATAAATGGAACCTCAACCTGGCGGCTGCCCGCCGCTTCCACGCCCGGGAGGGGCATCTAAACGTGCCCAGGAAGCACGTCGAAGAAGTCCCGGCCGGGGTCGAGGGAGCCGGGGGCGGCACGAACGGCCAGGATGACGGCGCAGGCGGGGCGCTCGTGCAGCTGGGGATGTTCCTCGCCAACACACGCCGTCGAGCCGACAAACTCACCAAGCAGCGCCGGGCCGAACTCGACCAGCTCGACATGCGCTGGTAAGGGCTTGCCGTCCTCTTGGTGATCCGCGGCTCCTCACCGCGCCGTCTAATCCTACGAAGGGTGCAGCTCCTCTGAAGGGAAGAGTCGGCCAGGCGCTTTGCCAGGTCCGGTGGTTGGGCCCGGTGGCAGCGCCCCGGCGTTTCAGTAGGCGGGAAGCGGCTGCTGAAACGCGATGATCGCCGACGGCGTGCCGGATGGCAGCCGCCGGCCGCGGCGGCCGAGGAGGGTCACCTACCGAGGAGCCGACCGTAGGTAGGTGTAGGTCAAGGTTTCTCTTCAACGGAACTACACCCTTGGGCGTTTGTGGCGATGGCGAGTGCGGCTTGGACCAGGGCCTGCTTGCGAGCGGTGTCATCGGTGATTCGCTGGGCTGCCTGCTCGGCGCGGCGTGGATCGGACTCCATGAGCTCTGAGACGACGTGGGTCAGCAGCGGCTCTTGGTCGGAGCTGGGCAGCTGGTCGAGGAGTTGCTCGGCGGTGTGCAGATCTCTGACAGCCAGGGCTCGGAGAGGCCACCACGTCAGTTCGACGTACTCCTCGACTTCGGGTGGTCGGTGAACTGCCTGCCAGGCCCGTCGTACCAAGCTCTTCGCGTACTGCAGATCCGTGTCGGCCAGCGCCACGGCGGCGGTGACCAAGGCCAAGGCGAGGTGCCGCCGTGGCCCGGCATCGAGAGGCTCGGTGCGCGATTCGGCTTGGTCGACGAGTCGCACCGCTTGGGCCGGATCGACGGCGGCGATGTACTCAGCGACGATGACCAGCGTCCACACCTCCACGTGCTTTCCGAGGCTGGAGACGAGGTGTCGGGTGACCCCAGTGGCCAGGTCGTGGTCGAGGTCCGCGGCCTCTGCGGCGACCGCTCCCAAGGCTTCAGGGCGTCCGCTGTAGGGGCCCTTCGGGATCCCAAGCGCTGCCTCGTGGGCGGTTGCGAGCCACTGCCGTGCCTGGGCGGGGTCGGAGGCGGCCACCTGGCCTGCCATGCCGGTCAGCGCTTTGGCCCGAGCGGCGTGAGTGGTGATCCGCGACGCGAGGCGCTCGGCCCGGGAGCTGTCGGCTGCGGCTGCGGCGACCGCGATCCCCACGAGATCACTGGTGCTGTCCTCTTCCTCCTCTGTCTCGAGTTCTTCGATGAGTTCTTCGAGGTCGGCATCCATCGGATCGGGTTGGCGGGTTCTGCGCAGGCGCCGCCACCAACCGGAGGTGCGCTCCTCAGTCTGTGCCGGTGCCGCAACGGTTGGCACGGGTATCGATGGTGTGGCAGAGGTTGGCATGGCCGCCCGCGCCGGTCCGACAAGGGCCAGCTCAGCCGCGTCGATCAGGTCCGGCACATGTCCGCAGCCGGCCGAGACCGCTGCCTCGATGGATTCCTGCCATGAGTGGACCTGTTCGTACCGCTCGGTGATCATGCCGATGAGGCGTTCGGCCCGGTCGGGGTCGACTGGCGCCACCCCCGCACTGACTCTTCCCAGTGCCCAGTTCCTGTCCTCTTGTTCGTCGAGGCCAAGTGCGCGGTGCTCGGCGAGGTTGATCAGGCGCCGGGAGGCGTGCGGATCCGCGTCGCGGCCCTGCTTGGCGATCTCCACCAATTGATCAGGCAGGACCCATGTGTAGTCGGGGTTGGGGGGCAGGGTGTGGGCGGCCGACTCGACTTGCTCCATCAGCTGACGGGCCCCAGCAGGGTCGACTTTGGACAGCAGCCCAGCCGCTCTGCTCATATCTATGATGTGCTGCTGATGGCTCGCTGCCTGCTCTTCGGGGTCGGGGATCAGCGCGATGAGCGCTCCGGCTTGGTCGAGAAGACGTCGGGCCAAGACGGCGTCGGCCGCCTCAAGGGCCAGTTCCAACTGCAGCCCAAGGCGGTTCTCCGCGGACAGACGAGGCATGATCTCTTCGCGGAGCGATGGAGCGGAGACGCCCACGCTGTAAAGCGCACTCTCTCTTTCATCCGGGTCCCGGATGGATTCGGCGATCTGGATGGCGCGCTCAAACAGTTCACCCTGCGCGGTGGAGAGCGGCGGCCGGGGCGCAGGTGGTTCGGGTGCCGGGGCCGCGGTGCCTGAATCTTGGCCGTCTTCCAGCAGGGCCTTCGCCTGCGCGGTGGTGGGGCGGGCGTGAGCTTCTTTGTCCAGCAGGCGCATGATGGGCTCGGCCATCCAACCAGCCGATGCCGGCCGGGGCAGATCGTCCCTACCGATCGCTTGGATCGTGGCCATCAGCGAGTCACGGCGGAACGGTGATATGCCGCTGACGGCCTCGTACAGGGTCACGCCCAGAGCCCACAGGTCCCCGGTCGGCCCGTCATCGCCGTCGAACCGTTCGGGAGCCATGTACTCCACCGTGCCGACCGCCAAACCCGTCCGGGTGATCCTGGTGTCCGCGTGATGCTTGGCGATCCCGAAGTCGACCAGCAGGATGCTGCCGTCGTCAGCCAACATGATGTTCCCGGGCTTCACGTCCCGGTGTGTGATCCCGATCGCGTGCGCCGCAGCCAGAGCACCGAGGACCTGTAGGCCGATCCGCGCGGCGTGGTCAGGTTCGAAGCGCTCGCCCGCAGCGACGGCCTGTGCCAGGGAGCGCCCGGTGACCAGGTCCATCACCGTCCACGGGATCCCGTCGTCGTCCTCGACCACGTCGTGGACGGCGACGACGTTGGGATGGGCTCGCAGGGCAGCGGCGTGACGGGACTCCTTCTCCGCGTAGGTAAGGGCGGTCCGGCGCTCCTCAATGGTGGCATGCGGGTCCAGGATCAGGCGCTTGGCCGCGACATCAACCCTCAGCCGCTGATCCCTGGCCTTCCACACCTCACCCATGCCGCCGCCACCCAGACGCTCGGCCAGCCGGTAGCGTCCAGCGATCACAGTCCCCTTGGAAACCTCCAAAGCCCCACCCTTTGTCAGCCGCGCCCCATCAGACACTGAAAGCGTAGTTGCACGACAGCCGCCATGAGGTTGGCTTCGTCTACTTCCAGCGACAGCGTTTGTCGGTCTGATTGAGCAGCAGTCAGTGCCCAGCCTCGCCATGATTGTTCACGAGAATTGACGGCACCTCTGTCCGCTGGCGGTCGCCAACGTGTCGTAGCGCCGTGTCAACAGGTGGCGACAGCCAAGCTGGCTACGTAGTGCTCCTCGACCATCCGGTTCGGGAACACCTTGGCCAGGAGGTCGCGCTCCTTGGCAATAAAGGTGTTCGTCGCTTCCTTTCCGAGGACGAGGAAGTCGGAGTAGCTGGCGAGGTTGGCGAGGTGCATGTCGAGAGGAACGCTCCGGGTCCACGGCACGTGCCGGTGCCCGAAGCCGAGCTCGGGCGGCAGTTCGCGGAACCGGGCCGTGGGGTCGTGAGGGCTGTCGTCGGCACCGAAAAGTCGGCGCAAGCGCGCGTCCTGGTCGGCAATCCACGGAACGGTGCTGTCGGAGTCGTTCCACCAGAGGGCGAGTGCACCACCGGGGCGCAGGACTCGGAGAGCTTCCGGGACGGATTTGCGCTGGTCGGTCCAGTGCCAGGCTTGGGCGTATGTGAGAACGTCGATGGAGGCGGAGGCCAGCGGAAGGTTGTTGCCGTCCCCGATCACAAGGGGGACGTCGGGCAGGCTGAGACGGAACTGCGCGGCCATCCCCGGGCCGGGCTCGACCGCGATAACGCTCCCACCGCGAGCCCGGAGTAGCGTCGTCGCCAGTCCGGTGCCAGCCCCGATGTCGGCGACCCGGGCACCCTTCAAGGGGGAGCCGGTGAGTTCCTCGACCGCGTCGAGCAATTCGGACGGGTACGAAGGACGGTTCGCAGCGTAGCTGGCAGCGGCCGTGTCGAACGAGCGGGCCTGCGAAGTGATGGTCATACGAACATTGTTGACAGCTGCAGGTGCTCGGCGCCGTACCTTTATGTCTTTCTTCCGACAGCAGGTAGTCGCCAGAGCGTCGGTGGATGCACCAGCATGACGGCTCGCCGCCCACGTGAGAGCAACGAACGTTGAGACAGGAGCGTCGGATATCAGATGGCCTTGGCTTGCTCTTCGGCGCGAGCTCGTGTGCTGGCGAGACGGTAGGAGTCGGTGCCGGTTTCGATGATGGTGCCGTTGAAGGTGAGGCGGTCGACGATGGCCGCGCAGAGTCGGGGATCGGTGAAGGTCTTGGTCCAGTCGCCGAAGGACTCGTTGGACGCGATGGTGACGCTGTTCTTCTCCACGGCTATCCGGCGCCATCGGCTGAACCGTTGCCGCTTCACGTCCCACAGCCCGTGGCATCATCCGTCCGGCATCCCCACCCCCGGCCGCCCGAACGCCTCAAGGCGAAGGCCCGTCCATGCCGTTGGCCCACCAATCCGACCCGCTGAACCACCCCACACGAACGGCTGAACCACCCACCGTTCCCACCACAACCCGCAGGCCATACCGCTACGCCAGCACAACCCAGCCCAGCCTGCCTACAGAGGCGGCATCAAAACAACACCGGGAAACGACACCGGACTTCACCACGGAAACGACACCTGATACCACTCCCCCACCCCCAAAACCCCCGCCCACACCCCACAACCCACAACCAGCAGTGAAAACCCATGGCGTCACAACACTGAAAAACCCACGACGCCCATCAGGTCATCGCTCTCGTGCTCACCGGCTCCACTGACTACCTCGCACCCGTGATCGCGATCGGAGGCGCCGCGGCCGCCGGCGGCGGGACCATCCATGTCCCCCCACTTTCGCCGGCGTCGGCTCCAGCCCCAGAACCACCGCGATCTCCTTGGCTCGTGCCGACTCTTGGCCCGACCGGTTCGCCAACATGCCCAGGACCCGCTGGTAGTCCGGCGCGAGAACAGTCGCAGGCAGCCCTTCTTACCAGGACGGCACCGCCGTTCCCGGCAACGGCGCGGGCGCGGGCACGGATTCTGCCTCTGCCTCTGTCACGGCGGTGGCCTCGTCAGAGGACACGGCCAGCGCCTCGACAAGTTCTTCCCGCGCGATCACCCGCCGGTCCAGCTCGATCTCCGCGGCCTCCAGCACGGCAGCCGCCCGAGCTGCCACCTCCCGCAGATCTTCGACCCGTACACGAGCAGCCGCTTCCCGTGCCTCCAACAACCCCAGCACCGACGCCATCGCGCGCCCCTCACCGAACAATCGGAACAGAACGTCGGAACTCTCCCTCACCCCGCCCGAAACCATGCCTGACCAGGGAGAATCAAAAGATCACGTTCGGTTGAGATACATTCTGAGGCCAAGTCAGCCCCAGCCCTGGGTCCGGAGCAACTCTCGTACGAGATAGCGGTGTTCCTGACCTGTCACGCATACTCGGGCGATGCCATTTCAGCGTTGACGCGGGGGTAACAGGGCGATGGAACGCGGCGGGAGGATCGCCGACCGGTACGAGCTGGTCAAGCGGCTCGGCAGCGGTGGCATGGGCGAGGTGTGGGCCGGGCGGGACCACGACCTGCATCGCAACGTCGCGCTCAAACTGCTCATCCTCAACCAGGGAACCCATTCTGACCTGCCCAAGCGGTTCGAACGCGAGGCGGTGGCCGCTGCGCAGATCAACCACCCGAACGTAGCTGCCCTCTACGAACGTGGTGTCCAGGGCAACGTGCACTACATCGTTCTGGAGAAGGTCGAGGGCTCCAGCCTCGGCGACGTCATCCTTCACGACGGCCGCCTGGACCCCGCCCGCGCACTTGCCATCGCCGACGGGATCTGTGCAGCGCTGGTCGCCGCACATCGCGCCGGAGTCGTCCACTACGACATCAAGCCCCACAACGTGATGCTCACCGCTGACGGACAGGTCAAGGTGGTCGACTTCGGGATCGCCGGATTCAATCAGACTCCCTTGCCCCTGGCACGAACCACCGTGTTGGCCCCGGCCGGTACCGCCGAATACGCCGCACCGGAACAGTTCCTGGCCGAGCGCGGCGATGAACGCTCCGACCTGTACGCGCTCGGCGGAGTCCTGTTCGCGATGCTGACCGGCCAACCACCGTTCACCGGGGACGGGTTCATGGAGGTACTCCAGCGCAAGCTGGCCGAGGACGCACCGCGACCCGACACGATCCGCCCCGGTCTTCCGCCCGCTTTGACTGCGCTCGTCACCGAACTCCTGGATCGCGTCCCCGACCGGCGCCCACAGACGGCACAGCAGGTCCAGACGTACCTCAGCCGCCTCCAGAGGGGCCCAGGAGCTCCAGAAACCTCCGACCGTCCGCCCATCCAGGACGCCGGACCCGGCAGCACGGTCGCCATCAGCCCCGGCGGTCTTCAGTCTCCCCTCGTACAAGCCCTGGCGTCGGTCTCAGGGCCGCTGGAATTCGGCGCTCAACTGCGCGTGCTGCGGCAGCGGGCGGACGGCACGTGGACCGAAACGCGGATGGCCCATGCGGTGTTCTCGTCGGAGTGGCCCTTAGACCCCAACGACCAGGCGAGAGCCGACACCATCGTGGAGCGCTGGTTCAACGGCGCCAGCCTCCCCGCGCGCTGGGCCGCCCTTGAGCGGCTCGTGACCGCCCTCGGTGCCCGTGACGACGAAGTGTCGGCCGTCCGTGTCGCATGGATCCGTGTCATCTCGTCCCACCCGGACGTCCCGCTCACGCCCGACGGCTCCCTCGGACCGACGGCACCCCGCGCCACCCAGCCCGCACCCCAGCCGCCCTCCCGACCGCGTGGCCGTGTCTGGCGATGGTTGCGGTGAGAAGCCTTATCTCAACCGATCATGGAACGTGCGGTTCGAACAGGCTTCCCGCCCGGGTGATCTTCCCGTTGTACGCGGATGAAGACAGGGCCTCTCGGTAGCTCGGGGATGCGAATCTGACCGAGCAGTGCCGGGAGGCCCTGGTGTCCTTGTTGTACGTGTCCGAGCCGGTCCAGTTCAACTCGGCTGCTCCATCGTGTGATTGCCTCGCGCATGTGTACGGAAATGCGGCCGACCATCCCGACCGGGAACGCCTGTATCCGTCGGACATGACGGACGCGGAATGGGCGGCCATCCGGCCCTTGCTGCCCACGCCGTCCTGGCTGGAGGGCCGGGGCGGGCAGCCCGAGGGCTACTGTCACCGTCAGTCGGCATACCCCATCTCTACGCGCTCGCAAGACATCCGGATCGTCCACAAGGTCAACCATGCGCGACTACAAAACCCGGTCTGAACCACTCCGAGGCGATGCTCATCCTCGCCAGATGAGGAACTCGTGCGTTATCGCGATCAGGGCACGTGCCGCACGACTGGGCGTGCGCTCGGACGGAACGGCCAGGGAAAACGGCCAGTCCAGGTCGGCGTCGTCGATGGTCAGTGTGGCGACGTCTTCCGCCTTGGCGAGGGCAGGCCGTGGCAACAGCGCCACGCCCAGGCCGTTGCGGACGTAGGCCACGCCGGTGGGGACGTCGGTGATCTCGAGGGCGACGCGACGGGTCACGGAGGCGGCAGCGAAGGCCTGATCGGCAACGGTCCGGATGCCATAGCTCACAGGGAAGTCGACGAAGTCCAGGCCGGCTAGTTCGGTGATCGGCACGGTGCGACGTTTCGCGAGCGGATGGTCGGCCGGCACGACGAGGTCGAGCACCGAAGTGACGAGGTCGGTCAGCGTGATGCCCGTCGGGTGCGGTCCGGGCAGGGAGACGAAGGCGAGGTCGAGCCGCCGTTCGAGGAGGGCGTCGATCAGGCCCCGGGAGCCGGAGGCGGCGGCGCTGGTCTGCAGGAGCACACCGGGATGACGCCGGTGGAATTCACTGAGGAGCGCAGGAAAGTCGATGAGCCCCACCGTGGTCATCGTGCCCAGCCGCAGGGTGCCGCGCAGTCCTCCGCGGACCTCGGCCACCGCGTCTGCGGCCTCCCGGGCCGCATTGAGAGCGGCATGGGCGCGCGGGAGCAGGGCAGCACCTGCATCGGTGAGCAGCACGCGTTTGGTGGTGCGTTCCAGCAGCGGCGTGCCGAGTTCTCGCTCGAGGTTCTTGATCGTGGTGGAGACCGCGGACTGGACGACGTGCAGCCGTGCGGCGGCACGGGTGAAGTTCGCTTCCTCGGCGACGGCGACGAAATGCTCGAGCTGGCGCAGTTCCACCCTCCCAGTATCCCTCAGAGAGCCCCCCCACTTATCTCTCAGTGAGATAAGTGCAGTCTCTGACTTTCGTTGGACAGCGACCGTTACGGTCAACGATTATTTTCATCGGAGGAACTGCTCGAAGCAGGAATACTTGCTGGCGGGCACATCGTAACTGGAGGACAAGCACAAGGTGACCGCCACGATCAACAGGCTGGTCGCCGAGGCGCTCGATATCCCCCCGACGACATCTCCATCTCCCTGATTCGAACGAGAATTTCTTGTTCGGACGAGGGGAGCCGCGTTTGGCCAGCCCGAAGGTGCGCCGCGACAGTGAATTCCAAAACCTCCGGACGTCCCGAGCTCGGAAACACGCCGAATCAAATCTAGGAACGAGGAGACGACTGCCATGACCACACCGAACGAGCCCACCGGCAAGCTGAACAACCAGGCGCCGCACCTGGACTACTACCCGGAGTGGCTCGATAGTCTCGCCGCCGACGTCGTCCTCCAGGGCAATTTCGCCAACGGTGAAGTGATCGGCAAGGAAAAGGTAGGGAAGCTGCTGAGCTTCGCTCGAAGCAACTACGCTTTCCAGGACTTCCGCTTCTTCGGCAAGCGCGGCGAGCTCTTCCTGGAGGACTACCGCTCCACCATCCGTGGCAGCGAGACCTACCGTCCGGGTGGAATCGAGATTTACAACTTCGTCGTCGTGTACTTCAACGAGGCAGGCGAGACCAGTCAGCTGGTCATGAACCACCGGCCACAGTCAGCCGCCCTGCTGTTCTCGTCCTTGCTGGCGGAGCACTTCGGTGACGAGTTCGGCTCGGACCTCTTCTACAAGGGCGATGTCAGCGACCGACTGCTCGACCACGACCTGTCCCGCGGTCAGTGGCCCCCGTCGCAGTCCCACTGACTTGCGACGGCCGGGCTGTCCGGTCAAGGACGGGCTGTAACACCCGGGGTGTTACAGCCCGTCGGCGAGGCTTGAGGGCGCCAGCCTACGGCTGTTGTCACCGCGAGGCGGTAGGCCTGGCGGCGCTCGCCGCCATGGCCGCCGAGCGGATTCTCAACCCGCGATGGCCGGCGGGCGCAGTGCGACCAGCTTGTCCGACGCCACCATAAAGACGGTGTCAGCGTGCAGTCCGAGGCCGGGCCGTGCCGGCATGCCTTTGCTCCCGAAGCGCTCGTCCGGGCGGGGCGCACTCTGCCAGACAGCTCGGCGATCTGCTTGGCGTTGCAGCCTGGATCTGGCAGCAGGTCGCCCAGGGCGACGGCGTCCTCTTTGGTGGGCGCGACTGATAGCGCCGTGATCCACAGAGGCGCCCTGGTGTGTGTGGCGAGAGCGTGCGTGGCTGTGGGTAACCGGAGTCAGCAAATGGCCCGCTGAAAGGGGGTATAAGTGGCCCAGATGTTTGGGCTGCTTTCCTCCTAGGGTTGGAGCGTGACTACAACGGCGCCTGTCAGCTGTCCTTCGTCCGCCGCTGTGTGCGGTGGCGGACAGGGGCAGACGGCGCTGGGATTGGTCATGGTGGGCGGGCGGCCTCCTGCAGGGCCGATGCCTGCACCCACCAGGCGCGATGTCTGCTCCCTGAACGTCCCCCTATTCAGAGGAACCCCTCATGCAAGCCATCACCGTCCAGGACCGCGACGCCGGTGTCAGCGGCCTGAGCCTCTCCGAGCTGCCCTACCCGCACGCCGCCGAGAACGACGTGATCGTGGAGGTCCACGCCGCCGGGTTCACCCCGGGCGAGCTGGACTGGCCGGGCACCTGGAGCGACCGGGCCGGTCGTGACCGGACCCCGAGCGTGCCCGGCCACGAGCTGTCCGGTGTGGTCACCGAACTCGGCTACGGCACCACCGGCCTGACGGTCGGGCAGCGTGTGTTCGGTCTGACCGACTGGGCCCGCAACGGCTCGCTGGCCCAGTACACGGCGGTCGAGGCCCGCAACCTCGCCCCGCTTCCGGCCGATGTCGACCACGTCACGGCCGCCGCGCTGCCGATCTCCGGGCTCACCGCCTGGCAGGCCCTGTTCGACCACGCACACCTGGTCACCGGCCAGAGCGTACTCATCCACGGCGCCGCGGGCGGCGTCGGCTCCATCGCCGTGCAGCTGGCCCGCGAGGTCGGCGCCCGGGTGATCGGCACCGGCCGGGCCGGCGACCGCGACACCGCCCTCGGCCTGGGCGCGGAGGCCTTCGTCGACCTCCAGGCCGAGAAGCTGGAGGACATCGGCGAGGTCGACGTGGTGTTCGACGTGATCGGCGGCGAGATCCTCGAACGCTCCACCGCACTGGTCCGCCCCGGCGGCACCCTGGTCACCATCGCCGAACCGGTCACCGTCCACCCCCGCGACGGGCGAGCCGTCTTCTTCGTCGTCGAACCCGACCGGGCCCGCCTGGCCGGCCTCGCCCAGCGGCTGCGGGACGGCCGCCTCAAGCCGATCGTCGGCGCCGTCCGGCCGCTCGCCGAGGCAGCCTCCGCGTTCACGCCGGACAAGCGCACCCCCGGCAAGACGATCATCCGCGTCACTGAAGACTGAGCGAGAAAGCCCCTGCATCGTCACTTCGAGCAGGACGGACTTGCCGTAGGCACCGGAGCCGTAGAGGAACGGCAGGATCTGTGCGCCGACGTCGCCGGTAATGGAATAGCCCGATTAGCCGAGCAGCAGGTGTAGGAAGCGGGTGGCCTCGCGTCCCTTGTCGTCGCTGCCGAAAGCGTCGCGCAGGAAGCTGTCCCAGCGCGGGACCGGCATCTTCTGTGGTGCGACGGTGGTGGCACGATGGCCGCATGGGACACGGTCTAAGGACGGGTTCTTATCCGAAGGACGCCAAGAGTTCACGCTCTCTGTCCCGGGCGAGTCCCGCGCGGCGTGGCCGATGCAGTCCCTGCTCGCGTTCCCATCGCAGTGTGTCGGCAAGGAGGTCGATGCGGGAGCGGTGGCGCAGGCCCGCGGTAGTGGCGGCAGATCCGTCGCGCGCCGCCCAGCCCTCCCATCCTGGTTCGACCACCCACATGGGCAGTGAGTCGGGGCCCATGTACTGGCCCACTCCGTGTGCGAGGAGCTGCTGGGACGCCACCGTGATGACCGGTCCGGTGTGTCCGCCGACGCTGCGGGACAGCTCGATCCACTCGGCGAAGGGCATAGCCGGGCCGACCGCGTTGTACGTGCCTGTGACTCGGTGTTCTGCAGCGCCGAGGAGCCAGGCCGCCAGGTCGCGCACGTCGATGGTCTGCGTCGGGGCTTTCGGGGTGTCGGGGACAAGTAGCGGCGCCTGGGGGGCACGGGCTGCCCGGGCGACCCAGTAGCCGGAGCGGTCGCTGTGGTCTCCGGGCCCGCCGATGAGTCCGGCGCGTGCGATCAGGAGGCGGTCGGCCAGGGCCGTCTGGGTGAGCGTTTCGCAGGCGGACTTGGCCTCGCCGTACCTGTCACGGTCGACCTCTTCGTGGTTTGTGGCGGGCAGCAGGGCGGCGGACTCGCCCGCGCCGGGCTCGCCGTGGGAGGCGTATGCGCTGACCGAGGAGACGTAGATCCAGTGACGTGCCCGCGCGCCCAGGGCCGCAACTGCGTTCCGTACGAAGCCGGGCTGCCAGGACACCTCAAGCACAGCGTCCCATTTCCGGCTGGGCAGGGACGCGTACGCGGCGGGGTTGCGCCGATCTGCGGCTACCAGGCGCGCGCCTTCCGCCACGGGCCCGCTGTCGCCACGAGCCAGGCACGTCACGTGGTGGCCGCGGTCGAGGGCCTGCCGGGACACTTCACGCCCCAGCCAAGCCGTGCCGCCGAGAACCAGGATCTCCATGCGCTCCATGGCGGAACTCAATCAGCGTGGCCCGATCACGCCAAGAGGCTTCTGCTGTGGGCAGAGCCCGCATCTGCCCGCATCGTTTTCCTTACGTCAACCGCTCCACTGACACCACGAGAGGGGGTTCACGGACGGGCTTTCAGCGCTACCGAACACGTAGCGGCCGATGGGCGATGGTCTTGCCAAGCCCCTTGTCTTCGGCGGCTTCGACGAGCTCATTCACCCGGCCCGGCGGTGGTGGTGGTGGTGGTGGTGCAGCGGACGGTAGCCAGCCATGGCGGCCGCAGTTCCCACGCCGATGAGCAGGTGCGACTTTCCGGTGCCTGAGTCCCCGATCAGACACAGCGGGTAGCCCTTGGCAATCCAGTCGCAGGTAGCGAGGTTGTGGATGACGGCCAGATCGACGTTGGGGTTCGCACGGTAGTCAAAGTCGCGCAGGGACTTCTCACGGGGAAGATGCGCGGCACGGATACGGCGTTCGGCCCGGCGGCGGTCGCGGTCCTCGCACTCGGCCATCAGCAGCTCAGCGAGGAAACCCGCATCGCCACGCAGGGCCAAGCACCCCTGCCACAGAGTCTGTTGTGCCGGTACGCGCGCACGGTGATGACGGCAGTCTCCTTCCTGACGGCCACCGGCGCAGTCCTCTCCGTCGCGCGACAGACCTCGCGGCGCACCACCTTCGTCGGGGTCCTCAACCGCGCCCGCCTTCGAAAAGCAGCCGGGTGACCCATGCCCGGCCGCCGGTGACAAAGCTGTGACACGGGCGCGGACAACGGGTGGGCAGCGCCGCGGGTCGTATGCGGTGAGGGCGATCGCCCCGCAGACCAGCGAAGACGACGACACGGGGGAACTGACCATGCTGATCCGTACACGCACCCGGATGCGCCGGGTACTGCCGGCCCTGGCCGCCCTGGTGGCTGCCGCGTCGGGCGCCGCCGCGCTGACGACACCGGCCGCCGCGGCCGGTACCCCGCGCTTTTTGGCACCGTCCGAGTTGCCGCCGCACCCGGCGTCCGCCTGGTTCGCCGGCCCGGTCACGGCCGGGCAGCCGGACCCGCTGCCCATGTGTGTGGGCGAGGCACTGCCGTCGACCTCGGTGCACCGCACGTACCGCACCGACTACGACACCGGCGCGCTGCAGGTGACGGTCGTCGAGCGCAGTGTCGTGCGCGCCAAGGCATTCGCAGCGCTGCTGCGCAAGGACCTCGCCGGGTGCGCGAAGAAGGTGATGGAGCAGGATCCCGAGACCAGCGCGAAGCAGAAGTACTACGGGCGCCTCGCCGTGGAGGAAGGCGCGTATGTGTACGGGGTGCACACGACGACGACGTGGGGCGCGTCCGACATCAGTCTGTTCTCGGTCGGCCGTGACGGGAACGTCGTCACCGTCGTCCAGTGGGGGCAGATGGGCTCCTTCGCCGACGCCCGGGTGGCCGCCTTCAAGAAGACGACGGTCACCGCGGTGAACAAACTGCGCTGACGCAAGAACAGCCGTCCCCGCACCGCTTGTTCGCGCTGCGGGGACGGCTGTTGTGCGTTGAGATGCTGCGTCCGGAGGAACGTCCGCAGCTGTGTACCTGCTTCTGATCCTGGTGCGCCATGCTGACTCCACGACGCGCAAGGGGTGGGGGGCACCTGCCGCCTGGAGCGTGATCGCCTTGCTGTGTATGGGGGCGACCGCCTGGTCCGGGGCTCTGGGTCTCGTGCGGCTTTGACTGGCCGGAGACGAAGTCCGGGTCCGTCTTTCTCAGTGCCGGTCCGAAGGCGGGGGCCGAGGGAGAAGCTACGTCGAGTGCTCCGGCCGACCTGCGGGTGACGAGAGCACGGACACCGTGAAGGTGCACTACGACGGCAGGTCGGAAGAGGCGGTGTCCGCCGGCAGGACACCGTGCGGAAATCTTGAGGTGATCGACACGAGTTTCACGTCGCGGGGCGCGGCAGTTCTCTCTCCGCTGCTGCCCCTCGAAGTTGCGGTGCTAACTGCCCACCTCGCCTTGGGGGACACTCGCCGTACACCGAGACGGCTCTGGCCCACTTCGTGTGGTCGCGTGCACAGGGTGACTGCTGTTCTTCGCCTAATGGTGGATCTAGTGGTCATAGGCGGTCAGTGCGCACATGACTGGCTGGCCACGCATGAACCTGGCTCCCCTCATCAGGCCCCTTGGAATCGATCATCTAGGCTGGCGCGGTGACTGATGAGCAGGAGTGGGTGCAGCCGTCAGGAGTGTGGGCCACGGCGGTAGGGGTGGCCAGGGTGCGGGCGCTGGAGACCGAGCGGGAGAACGCGTTGTTCCGCGACCCACTGGCACAGGCCTTCGCCACCGCCGGCGGCCTGTGGCCCTCCTCGCCGCCGCCCGATGACGAGGCCGCGCGACGCCGTCGGCTGGCCGTGTCGTTCTCCATCGTCATCAGGACGAAGTTCCTCGACGACCTGTTGCAGCAGGCCTCCGCGTCCGGGGTCCGGCAGGTCGTGCTGCTCGGCGCCGGCATGGACAGCCGGGCCTTCCGGATGGACTGGCCCGAGGGCACCCGGCTGTTCGAGGTCGACACCGCCGCGCCACTGGACTTCAAGGCTTCGGTGCTGCGCCAGGAGCGGGCCGTCGCACGCTGCGAGCGGATCACCGTCGCGGTGGATCTGCGTGAGGACTGGCCGGGCGCGCTGGCCGCCGCAGGGCACGACCCGGCGGTGCCGACCGCGTGGATCGCCGAAGGACTGCTGATCTATCTGCCCGAGGACGCGGTGGAGCTACTGTTGGCCCGGATCAGCACGCAGTCGGCGGCAGGCAGTCGGATGGGGCTGACATTGGGCTCGCGCGGCGTCATCGAGCGCTTCGGCGCGGACGCCACGCCGGGATCGGCGGCGTCCATGTGGATCTCGGAGATGCCCGACGACCCGGTGGGCTGGCTGGTCGGGCACGGCTGGGAGGCAGACAGCCACACCCTGCGCGAGCGCGCTGCCGCCTACGGCCGCCCGATCAGCACCCCGCCGCAGCGCGAGGAGCGGCCCGGCGGACTGATCTCGGCGGTCCGCCGGTAGAGCGCCTCCCGGTTCCCTAGGTGATCGATTCCAAGGGGAGTGGAGCCAGGTTCATGCGCGGCCAGCCAGTCATGCGCGCGCTGACCGCCTACGACCACTAGAGGTCGCCCGAAAATCGCCTGGCTGGATGGTGGTGTGGTCGACTGTCCTTCGCCGTGAACGAAGTGCTGCCGCAGTTGAACGAGCTGCTGTTTTCCTCGGTCGAGGGCGTGTTGGTGGAATCGGTCGAGGTGATCGGCGCGGTCGTGCGGGTCGAGACCCGTACGACCGCAGGGCGGGCGGCCTGTCCGGGGTGCGGGTGCTGGTCGGGGCGAATACACGGCTCGTACCTGCGTTTTCCTCGTGATCTGCCGACGGCGGGCAAGTTCGTCGTGGTGTCGTTGCGGGTGCGGAGGTTCGTCTGCGGGGAGGTCTGCGGGGAGGAATCCTGCGAGCCCATGACCTTCGCCGAGCAACTACCCGGTCTCACCCACAGGTTCGGGCGACGGACCGAGCGGCTGCGGTCGACGCTGGTGTGGGTCGGTCTTGCGCTCGCGGGCCGGGCCGGCGCCCGGATGACGGACGCCTTCAAGATTCCGGTCAGCCGGAACACCCTGTTGAGGCTGATCGCCTCGCTTCCGGGCCCCGCCACCGCAGTACCCCGGGTGGTCGGCGTGGACGAGTACGCCCAGCGCAAGGGCCGTGTCTACGGAGCCGTGCTCGTCGACGTCGAGACACGTCACCCGGTCGACCTCCTTCCCGATCGGGAGGCGAACCCTCGCGGTCTGACTCGCCGAGCGACCCGGCATCGAGATCGTCTGCCGTGACCGGGCGCCCTTCTTCGCCGAAGGTTCCACCCGCGGCGCCCCGCAGCCTCTCCAGGTCGCCGACCGATGGAATCTCTGGCACAACCTGGGCGAAGCCGCCGAGAAGTGCGTCTACCGGCACCGTGGCTGCTTGCGCCCTACGCCGGCCCAACCTGAGGAGCTACAGGAAGAGGCGGAGCCATGTGCGTCGCCCTGGCCGACAGGGCACCGGTTCGCCGAACGCACCCGCGCCAAGCACGCCACCATCCACGCTCTCCTCACCGCCGGGCACAGCAAGCGGTCCGTCGCCCGGCAGCACGGGATGACCCTCAACACGATCTTGCATTTCTCCCGTGCTGCCACTGCGGAGGAGATGTTCACCGGGCAGCGGCAAAGCCGTGCGACCAGGCTCGATGACTACAAGCCCTACCTCGATCAGCGTTGGCAGGAAGGCTGCACCAACGCCTGGAAACCGTGGGAGGAGATCAGGGAACAGGGCTATCCCCGCGGCTACGGCGGCGTCCGTGACTACGTCAGCAGGACCCTTCGCGGCAAACCACAACCGGTCGGCCCCCGGCCGCCATCGGCCCGCGCCGTCACTCGCTGGATCCTCACACACCCCGACGCCCTACCTGAAAACGACCGGCTCCAGCTCAAAGCCGTCCTGGCCAACTGCCCCGATACGAAGACCGAACCCCGGTGGGGATCAGGAGCCGGGTCCGGCGGACGGGCTCACACTGCAACCCAGATCCACCGAGCCGACGGCGCGTGGCGACGAGCGGTCGCTGTTTCACGACACGGCCGCCGCCAATACAGATCTCCGGTCGCTTGGCGCCGATCCGGCGAAGCGACCGGAGACTTGCAGACCCATCACCGCGGCGTCGCGATCGGCGAGGGCGGCTGTCGTCGTGAGAGTGCGGTCAGGCTGCGAAGGAGGCAAGCAGCTCGTTGTACTGCTTGGCGGCGGTGGCCAGGTCGTTTTCGGAGAGGCCACAGGGGTGCCGTACAGCTTGACCATCGGCTGGATGTCGAACTGGCACAGCCGCACGGTGGCGTGCCAGTTGCTGAGAAGCGTCTCGATGGTGGCCTGGTTCGAGCTTTTGGGGGTGTAGTGGTCGGCGGGGACACCGGCGGTGACGGCGACGACGGCCTTCTTGCCGGCCAGCTGCGAGGCAGAGCCGTCCATGGTGAAGGCCCAGCCAAAGGTGACGATCTTGTCCTGCCACTGCTTGAATTCGCATGCTCGGTGAGATTGAGAATTGAGATCGAAGAGTGGAAGTGTCTCGCGGAATTGATCGAGAATACCTTTGACGACTTCAACCAGATCATGATTTTCGTCATCCTGGATGCGGCCGCACGGCGATGTCGATTCTCACTGTGCGTCAACATCGCCTCCGCCCCCGAGCTCAATGCCGTCGCCATTGCTGTGGCCGCGTACCCCCTTTGGCCTTGCTGTTGTCAGTCGGACTACTCAACCGCGCTTGCTTCCAAGCTGCCACATTTCATAGTTCCCACATTCTGCCGTGATCTCGGCCGTCGCCTGAGCCGCGGTGAAGAAGTCATCGACCACTGGCGAGGTGCGCGATGCCGCCGTCGCGAGGCACACCTGGTCGGGCGCCAGATCCGGGATGGGCACATAGATGACTTCCGGATGTGAGTAGAACACGGACGCCGAACGGGCCAGGAACGAGATGCCCCGGCCGGCCGCGACATGCTCGAGGGTCTCGTCCACCCCGCGCACCAGGTACCCGGCGTTAGGGTGCCGGCGCCTGGTGGGCTGCGTGCTCGGGTCGGCATGCCAGACCAGCGGTTCGCCGGCCAGGTCGGCCTCGGTGACCTCCTCCTTGCCGGCCAACCGGTGGCCGGCGGGCAGCACCGCCACCCGCGGCTCGGTGTACAGCGGGGTGACGCGCAGGCCGGCCTCATCGATGGGCAGCCGCACATAGCCGACGTCGATGCGGCCGTCGAGCAGCATCGCAGCCTGGTCGTCCCCTTCGATCCGCTGCACGTCCACGACCACGTCCGGGTGCCGGGCCTCGAACGCCCGCGCCGCCGGGATGACCGGGATGCCGGCCCGGAAACCGACCATCAGCCGCCGGCTGCCACGGGCTGCCACGGACACCCGGCGGCGGACCGCGTGCGCGGAAGCGAGCAGCGGACCGGCGTCGGCCAGCAGCTGTCGGCCCGCGTCGGTCAGCGCTACGCCGTGGCGATCCCTGGTGAACAGCGAGGCGCCGAGATCCTGCTCGAGCGCGCGGATCTGCCGACTGAGCACCGGCTGCGCGATATGTAGCTCATCGGCGGCGCGGCCGAAGTGCAACTGGTCGGCCACGGCGGCGAAGTAACGCAATTTGCGCAGGTCCAGATCCATGGCGTCTCCCAGTCCGGTGATGCCTTCAGGGTATCACCACGCCTAAAAGAAGTCTTGGACACCCACTCAGGCCAATGGCAACCTGAATAGGTACCTATCTGGGCCGAAGCGAATTCGGCACGAGAATTCGCTTCGGAACTTGATAACAGGGCCCAGGCCCAGAATGAGCACACTGTTTCGGATACCCATCAATTCAATGGAGTGATCGTGGGAAAGCTCGATGGCAAGGTAGCGGTGATCACCGGCGGATCCACCGGCATGGCACTGGCCGGCGCCAAACTGTTCGTCGAGGAAGGAGCGCACGTCTTCATCCAGGCCCGGCGGCAGGAAGCACTTGACGACGCCGTCAAGCTGATCGGCCGCAACGTCACCGCCGTCCAGGGTGACGCAGCCGAACTGGACGACCTGGACCGCTTGTACGACACCGTCAAGCGGGAAAAGGGCTCGATCGACGTGCTGTGGGCCAGCGCCGGGATGGGCGAACCCGCCGTCCTCGGCGAGATCACCGAGGAACAGTTCCACCGCGCCTTCTGGCTCAACGCGCGCGGCACCCTGTTCACCGTGCAGAAGGCACTGCCGCTGATCAACGACAACGGCTCGATCTTCATGACCGGGTCCAACGCCTCCCTCGGCGCCTTCCCCGGCTGGAGCCTCTACGCGGGAAGCAAAGCCGTCCAGCAGGCCTGGGCCCGCACCTGGCTCAACGAACTGCGCGACCGCAAGATCCGGGTCAACGTCCTGACCCCCGGCCAGGTCGCCACCGCCAAACAGGAAGAACTGTTCGACGAGGCAACCAAGGCCGCATTCGAGTCCCTCATCCCCCGCGGAAAGATGGGCCGCCCCGAAGAAATCGCCACCGTCGCCCTGTTCCTCGCCTCCGACGACTCCAGCTACGTCAACGGCCTGGAACTGGTCACCGACGGCGGCACCACCGCCATCTGAACCACACACCAGGAATGCCGCGGGCACACCCCACAACAACCCAGTCGCCACAACGAACTGATCTCGAACGCGGACATCCTCAACACGCCGAAGTGTTGCGCGGGCGCCGAATTCGCGTGCTGACGAGCCGGAGGTGCCGGGAAAGGCGCGGCAGTTGACCCAGAAACGTCGCGGCCGACGCCCTGCGCCTGACCCGGCACGAACGAGACAGAGCAACACCTCGAGAACAGGAAGAGAGCACACCTCATGAGCAGCATTACCCTCATCGGTACGGGGAACATGGCCCGTACCATCGGCACGCTCGCGGTGGCGGGCGGCAACACCGTCGAGGTCATGGGACGCGATCAGTCCAAGGCCGATGACCTGGCCAAGGCTCTGGGCGGCGGCGCGACAACGGGCAAGTGGGGCGCCGTCCCGGCCGGGGACATCGTCATCACGGCCTTGTTGTACGACGGTGTCGTTCCGGTCGTCGCCGAGTACGGAGACGCCCTCGCGGGCAAGGTCATCGTCGACATCAGCAACCCCTTCAACGCCACGTTCGACGGACTGGCCCACAGCGAGGAGACCTCGATCGCGCAGGAAGTCGCCAAGGTGGCCCCGGCCAGCACCAGCGTGGTGAAGGCATTCAACACCATTTTCCGTAATGTCCTGGAGAAGGGCCGGCCCAACGTCTTCATCGCTGGCGACAATGCGCAGGCCAAGGCGGGCGTGGCGGCATTCATCGAGAGCCTCGGGCTGTGCCCGCTGGACGTCGGCGGCCTGAAAATGGCGCACTGGCTGGAAGGAGTGGGCCTGGTCACGGTGGGCCTCGCCGGCAACGGGGTTGGCCACTGGGACTTCGCCCTCGGCGTCAACGAATTTACCGGCTGAGCCCCCGGTGTCGAGCAGTCGGCGAACAGGGCGCCGTGCGCCCTGACGACGGTTGATGGATCACCGACTCGCTGATGTCGGATATCAATGTTGGCGAACGATCCTGCCCGAGGAGACTCTCGCGATGAAGCTCGGTTTCGTGATTCTCATTGTCGGGCCCGCCGTCAGCGGCGCCCCCTGAACCGCTCCGGGATCGGTCGAGGCTCTACGCGTTGACCCCAGCCGCCGGTTGGGGCTGGAGTTGAGCGTAGTGGTTGGTCTCGTATTCGTGGGGCGGCGCGTCACCGATCGCGCTGTGGAGCCGGTGGTTGTTGAACCAGTCGACCTATTCCGCGGTGCCGCGTTCGACGGCGGCGAGGCCGTGCCAGGGCCGGCGGGGCTTGATCAGCTCCGTTTTGTGGAGGCCGATCTGGGACTCCATGAGCGCATTGTCCAGGGCATCACCGACGGTGCCGACCGAGGCGTCGATACGGCCTCGAGGAGGTGCGCCGTGAACGCGAAAGACGTGTACTGGGCGAGTTCAACCAGTCGTTGCAACACCGGGCTGTTGCAGCGAGCGGTGAAGTCGCGCCTGAGCAGCTCAGTCGCCCGCTCATGCCCGTCGTCGCGCACGGTGGTGCGGATCCTTTTGCCGCGTCGGGCGCCTTCCAGACCGAGCTCGCGCATCAGCCGGGCGACCGTGCAGCGGGCCACCGCTATGCGCTCGCGATGCAGCCGCCGCCAGACCTTCCGCACTCCGTAGACGCCGTAGTTCTCGGCGTGGACCCGGCTGATGTACGTTCTCACCGGTCTGCGCCGACCTGGTACGGCCGCCGATACTCGGCGCCACGTCACGACGTCGGACGCGTCCTCGCTACCGGCCAGACACACGCCCCCGCCACCCACCACAAGACGGAAACGAAACTGCGCCGAGCTACATAGCTGACAAGCTCACCGCATCGACGCGGTCGGCGGACGCTCGCGTAGGGCTCCGTAGGCGAGAAAGTACGCCGGCACCCGGTTCAGCCACCGCGATGTGGTGAGTAGCTCGGTCACCCGCTGCGCCCGCCTGGGGTCGCCGAAGGGCGGACGTCCCGCCAGCAGCGGTTCGATGACCCGCGTATGGGCGACCCGTTGCAGCGCCTGCATCCCGGCCGCGGTCGGCCAACGGCGGCGCTGGACGCTGCGTACGTCCCGCAGGCCGACCACACCCCTGCTCAGCGGTTCGACGAGATACCGCGCGGCGGCCACGGCGTCCTCGACGGCGAGGTTGATGCCAATGCCGAAGACCGGCGACATCGCGTGCGCCGCGTCGCCGATGCACAGCAGCCCCGGGCGGTGCCAGCGCCTGAGGCGGTCCAGCCGTACGTCGAGCAGCTTCACCTCATCCCACGACCGCAGTGTGTCCACCCGGTCGGCGAGCCACGGGACGGCTGCCGCGAAATCGGCCATGAACCTCTCGAGACCGGCGGCGCGGCGCTGGGCGTCGGCTCCCTTGGGGATCAGCGCGCCGCACTGCCAGTAGTCTCCACGGTCGATCATGGGGGCGAGGAACCCGTCGCCGACGCCTCCCACGAGCCCGTGCGGGTCGCCCTCCCGCCGCGGCAGCCGGAACCACCAGGCGTCCATCGGGCAGGTGAAGCTCCGCAGTCCCAGTTCGGGCAGCGACCGAGCCAGCGAGCTCCGGCCGTCGCAGGCCACCGTCAGAGTGGCCCGCAGCTCACCGGTACGGCCGTCGGACGTGCGGTACCGCACCCCTGCGACCCTCCCGCGCTCCACCAGGAAGGACGTCACCTCGGTACTCATCCGCAAGGAGAAGGACGGCTCCCGCCGGGCCTCGTCCGCCAGGAGGTTGAGAAAGTCCCACTGCGGCACCATCGCAATGTAGTTGTACGTGCCCCGAAGCGCGCCGATGTCTCCGACGGTAACCAGCGAACGGCCGGGGCCGAACGGCAACTGGACCGTCGTCACCCGTCGCTGCGGCAGCCGGGCGAACCGCTCGGCCAGGCCCAAGTCGTCCAGCAGCGCCAGGGTGGACGGATGCACGGTGTCGCCGCGGAAGTCGCGCAGGAAGTCGCCGTGCTTCTCCAGGACCGTGACCTCGACGCCGGCCCGGGCCAGCAGCAGGCCGAGGACCATTCCGGCGGGGCCGCCGCCCACCACACAGCACGTGGCACGCTCCATCGCATCCGCTCCCTTCGGTGAAGGCCCAGGATCGACCACACTGGGACATATAACTGCATGAGACGCACTTCGGGAGCATGATGAGCCGGCAGCCGGTCCTTTTGCCGTACGCTGACCCGGCGTTCGTGGCGGACCCCTGCCCGTTGTACCGGCAGCTGCGGGAGGAAGGACCGGTGCGGCGCACCGTCGTCGCCGGCGGCCTGGAAGCCTGGCTGGTCACGCGGTACGAGGACGGCCTCTCGGCGAAGAAGGACGGAGAGAACGTCACGACGATCGCCCACTCGCCGTCGGTCTGGATGTCGTGCAGTACCTCGGGCAGGCCGGTGATCCCTGGGTGTTCGGGGGGCCAGCTCTCAGGAGTGGACCGCCAGGCGCCGTCTGGCCAACTACGTGACATCCACCGGCACTTGGGCCAAGGACCTCAACCACTCACTCAGAAGCCGTCGGAAGCATCCTCATACCGAGGGTGTGGTGCCAGAGGCATCATGTCGCCGGCTATCGCCCATCGCTCGTGGTCCTGCCAGACCCCATCGATGAGCTGGAAGCCGGGAGAGTAGCCCTCGCGGCGGAACCCCAGGCGCTCAACCAGCTTCAATGAGGCTGTGTTCGCAGGCTGGATGTTGGCTTCCAGCCGGTGCAACCCCAGTTCGGAGAAGGCAAACCGTACAACGAGATCCAGTCCCTCAGTCATGTAGCCGCGGCCCGTGGTGGAGGCGTAGGCGACGTAGCCCAAAGCCCCGCTCTGCAGCGGCCCCTTGACGATGTGGTTGATGTTGACTCCGCCGACGATCTCCCCTGTCTGCCGCAGGCAGACGACGAACCCATCGTGGGTGGGTTGGTCGAATCGAGCCATGTATGAGGCGAACTCTTGGCGGGTGCTCCCGCGGCTGGGCACCCAGGGATGGTGCAACTTGGTGCTGGCCCGGGCCAGAGCGGTGGTCTCCTCGTAGTCCTGGTCGCAGACGCGCCGAATCGCCACTCGTGGTCCGTGGGAAAGGAAGGACGTAGGCATCCGGCGATCATAGAGAGCAACCTCCGCAGACGCCCCACGACTAGTACGACAGGCCGGCGTCGACGCGGCACTCCTCACCGCCCCTCCCAGCGAAGCGGAGTGCGCCCGTGGGTGACCGCAGCTACCGCCTCACTGTGACGACGACCGCGGACGGCACCGACATGGACGGCCGGTGGGCCGTCTCCGCGACCGGCGCGACCACGTGCGCGCACCACGGGCCCGGGTCGGGGACGGGTACCTGGCGGTCCCGTGTGGGCCGGTGCCGCCGAAGAGGGCGGTCATCGTCGCTGTCACGACCGGGTGCTCCTTCGCGTACGGGCAGGTGCAGGTCAGTGGCTGCTGCGGGTGCGGGTGGCGTGGTACTGGGTGTCGGTGACGTGCTCCAGCCACGTGGTCTCCGGGCGGTCGTCGGCCGGTGCGGTGCCGTCCCACAGTGCGAGGTGCTGCATGAAGTTCTCCTCGGTGGCGCCGTGCCAGTGGTCTTCGCCGGGCGGGCAGGTGACGGTCTCGCCGGGGTGGGCGGCGTACACGGTGCCGTCGCGGGTGCCGATGAGGGCGATGCCGGCGACGACGTGCAGGGTCTGGCCGACGGCGTGGTGGTGCCAGGCGGTACGGGCACCGGGGGCGAAGCGCACCATGTTGGCGCGGATGCGGGAGGGCTCGGTGCCGGCGTGGATGACGTCGAACCAGACGTCGCCGTTGAACCAGTCTGCAGGGCCCTTGCCGGTGGGCTGCGGCTTCACGAATTCCATGACGTGCTCCTTGGTGCGTAGGGGGGCCTGGATCAGGCGGCGTCGGTGTGGGCGAGGTCGCTGCCCAGGGCGCGGGAGGCGGTGGCCTGCGTGGAGATCTCCTGGCCCTTGGCCTCGGCGGTGGGGATGGCGTCGTCGCCCGCGACGAACCGCAGCGGTGGCTCGTTGAGGTCGGTGACCTTCAGCAGGGCGTCGGCGAGCTTGGCCGGGTCGCCGGCCTGCTGACCGTTCATCGACTGCCACATCGCCTTGGTGGTCTTGGTGCGCTCGGCGTAGTCGTCGATGGACAGCTCCGCCCAGCTGGTGGAGGCGTCCACGAGCAGCTCGGTGCGGAAGAAGCCGGGCTCGACGATGGTGGTGCGGATGCCGTAGGGCTCGACGTCGTAGCGAAGAGACTCCATCCAGCCCTCGAGGCCGAACTTGGAGGTGGCGTAGGCGACGCAGAATTCCTGGCCGACCAACCCTGCGATCGAGGAGATGGTGACGATGTGCCCGGAGCGCTGGGCCCGCATGACGGGCAGGACGGTGCGGGTGATGTTCATCGGGCCGAACAGGTTCGTCTCGATCTGGGCCCGCATCTGGGCGTCGGAGATCTCCTCGAAGTAGCCGGCCTGGAAGGCGGCGGCGTTGTTGATCAGTACGTCGATGCGGCCGAACCGGGTCACGGCGGCGTCGACGCCTGCCCGGGCGGCGTCTGTGCTGGTGATGTCCAGGGCGGTGACCAGCAGGTTGTCCTGCTCGCCACCCAGCGCTTCTAGGACTGTCTCGGGGCGGCGACCCGTGGCTACGACCTGGTGGCCGGTCGCCAGGGCCCGGCGGGCGATGTCGGTGCCCAGGCCGCGGCCGGCACCGGTGACGAAGATGACCTTGCTCATGAGAAAGGGGTTGCTTCTGCGTGAGAAGAAGGTGGGTCAGTGATGCTGCGGGGCGTCGGCGGACGCCCGGACGATCCTCGTCTGACCGCTCTGGTCGGCGAGTTGTCCGTTCAGGACGAGGACTTCCGCCAGTGGTGGGCCGCGCATCATGTCGCCACCCTCAGCGTGGGCACGAAGGTCCTCAACCACCCGGTCGCAGGCGAGCTCTCCCTGGACTGGGACACCCTGACCGCCAGCACCGACCCCGACCAGCAGCTCGTCGTCTGGACCGCCGAAGTCGGTTCCCCCACGCACGACGGCCTGCGCATTCTCGCCTCCTGGGCGGCCGACCGGCACCGGACCACCGCGGAGCCCGCCGAATGAGCCTCGTGTAGTCAGTCCCGGCGGGTCTGCTGCCCGGTGGCTTCCGGAGCAGGCTCAGGGCGTGGCGCTGACTGTGGTGCGGTCATGTCGAGCAGGAGCAGGGCGTCGTGATCGGGGGTGCCGGGTTCGGCGGTGTAGACGCCGATGCGCTGCCCAGGCGTTCCTTCCACGTGCAGGGACTGCGACGTGAGGGTGACTGTTCCGACCTGCGGGTGCTGGAACGTCTTGTGGGCGGGCTTGCGCCCGGTCACCTCGTAGCGCTCCCAGAGTCCCGCGAAATCGGGGCTTTTGAGGAGGAGTTCGCCGACGAGGTGGGTGAGGTCGGGGGCGTCGGGGGCGGTGCCGGCGATGGCACGCAGGCGGGCGACGCACGCGGTGATCTGCCGGTCCCAGTCGGCAAACAAATCCCGGGCAACAGGGTGGAGGAAGAGGTAGCGGGCCAGGTTGCGTTGCTTGACGGGCCAGTCGTCCAGGCCCGCGTACAGGGCGAGTCCGCCGGGGTTCCACGCCAGCATGTCCATGCTCCGGCTGATGACGTACGCCGGGTTCGGGCGGAGCGATTCCAGCAGCAGCTTGAGGTGGGGGCGCACGGTACGGCTGGGCGCAGGCGGCGGATCGGGGACGTAGCGGGCAGCCCGGGCCGCGAGCTCGCGCAGGTGCTGGTGTTCCTGGTCGTCCATGTGCAGGGCGCGGGCGAGCGAGTCGAGGACGGCGGGGCTGGGGCGGGTCTCCTTGCCGCGCTCCATGCGCACGTAGTAGTCGATGCTGATGCCGGCGAGGGTGGCCAGCTCCTCGCGGCGCAGGCCGGGGGTGCGCCGGATGCCGGCGCCGACGGTGAGTCCGACGTGTTCGGGGCTGGTCTGGGTGCGGCGGGCACGCAGGTAGCGGCCCAGCTCGGCGCCTTCACTGTGCGCGCTCTCGGATGCCATGACTCCAGTCTCACCCGCACATGACCTGGTCCGCAGGTGCGAGGGGGGCCCTGTCATTACCCCCGAAGAGCCCGCCCTGCCACACCGGAGCAATCCGGGCGAAGCTCAATGAGCAAGACGCGGACAGCCCGACTACGGCCGGCGCGGGCACGACCAGCCGGGCTGGGCGAGAGTGAAGAAGCCGGGCGGTGCCACGATGCGGAGAGGACGACATGCGTTACATCAACCTGCGTGACCTGGAGGTTTCCCGGATCGGTCTGGGAGCGATGGGGATGTCTCACGGCTACACCGGCTCCGGCACCGACGACGCGGAGTCGATCAGGGCGGTGCGCCGCGCGCTGGAGCTGGGCGTCACGCTCATCGACACCGCCGAGATCTACGGCCCCTATATCAACGAGGACCTGCTCGGGAAGGCGCTGAAGGGGCGCAGGGACCAGGTGGTGCTGGCCACGAAGTTCGGCCTGGTCTCGCACGGCGGCGAGGGTGCCTGGAACCTGGACTCCGGTCCGGCCAACATCCGTACCGCCGTGGAGGGCTCTCTGAAGCGGCTGGGTACCGATCACATCGACCTGTACTACCAGCACCGCGTCGACCCGAACACCCCTATCGAGGAGACCGCGGGCGCCGTCGGTGAGCTGATCGCCGCGGGCAAGGTGCGTGCCTTCGGCCTCTCAGAGGCCGGGCCGGACACCATCCGCCGCGCGCACGCCGTGCAGCCGGTCACCGCGGTGCAGTCGGAATACTCCCTGTGGACGCGGGGCATCGAGGAGCGCGTGCTGCCGGTGCTGCGGGAGCTGAACATCGGCCTGGTGCCGTTCTCCCCGCTGGGCCGCGGGTTCCTGACGGGCACGGTCCGCTCCACCGACCAGTTCGACGAGGATGACTTCCGCCGCGACAACCCACGCTTCACGGGCGAGAACTTCCGGCGCAACCTCGCCCTCGCCGACGAGGTCAAGGCCCTGGCCGCCGAGGTAGGCGCCACGCCCGCGCAGGTGGCCCTGGCCTGGCTGCTCGCCCAGGGCGACGACATCGCCCCGATCCCCGGCACCAAGCGCGTCAGCCGCGTCGAGGAGAACACCGCCGCCGACGCCGTCACCCTGACCGCCGAGCAGCTCGACCAGCTCTCCAGCCTGCCGCCCGCCGCCGGTGACACCCACACCGAGGCCCAGGCGCAGATGCTCGAACGCTGATCATCCCCACCGCCCAGCACGACCCCCGTTTTGGAGTAGTCCCTCTTATGCGTGCAGCAGTGATGTACGGAGCCGGCGACGTGCGCGTCGAGGACCGGCCCGACCCGAAGATCCTGAAGCCCGCCGACGCCGTGGTCCGCGTCGTCGCGGCCTGCGTGTGCGGCAGCGACTTGTGGCCGTACCAGTCGATGCCCGCCACCCAGACGGGCCGGCCCATGGGCCACGAGGTTCTCGGCATCGTCGAGGAGACCGGCGCGGACGTGCCCGGCCTGAAGACCGGTGACCTGGTCGTCGCCCCGTTCACGTACAGCGACAACACCTGCGACTACTGCGCCAAGGGCCTGCACATCTCGTGCCGCGACGGTGGCCGGTACGGATTCGACGGTGTCGACGGCGGTCAGGGCGAAGCCGTCCGCGTCCCCCACGCGGGCGGCACCCTGGTCAAGCTGCCGGTCGCCGCCGACACCGCGCTCCTCCCGTCCCTGCTGGCGCTGTCGGACGTGATGACCACCGGCCACCACGGCGCGGTCACCGCCGGCGTCGGCCTAGGCGACACGGTGCTGGTCGTCGGTGACGGCGCGGTCGGCCTGTGCGCCGTGATCGCCGCGAAGCGGCTCGGGGCCGAGCGGATCGTCCTCGCCGGCCGCCATGAAGCGCGTACCGGCCTGGGCCGGGAGTTCGGCGCCACCGACGTGGTCGCCGAGCGTGGGGAGGAGGGCATCGCCCGCATCCGCGAGCTGACCGGCGGCGTGGACAAGGTGATCGAGGCCGTCGGCACCCGCCAGGCCCTCGACACCGCCCTGGGCGCGGCCCTGGACGGCGGCACCATCAGCCGCCTGGGCGTCCCGCAGTACGAGCAGGGGCCGATCGGCCCGGCCGAGTTCATGCGCAACATCACCCTGACAGGCGGCGCCAGCCCCGCCCGCGCCTACATCGAGCAGCTGTTGCCCGACGTCCTGGACGGCTCGATCGCCCCCGGCCGCGTCTTCGACCAGGAATTCCCCCTCGACCAGGTGCCGGACGCCTACCGGGCCATGGCCGACCGCCAGGTCCTCAAGGCCCTCATCCGTCCCTGACCCCCACCCGCTCCCGCATCGCAAGGGAACACCCCATGCAGTACGTGACCCTGAACAACGGCGTCGAGATGCCGCTCCTCGGCTTCGGCGTCTACCAGATCCCCGCCGAGGACACCGAACGCGCCGTCGCCGACGCCCTCGCCGCCGGCTACCGCCTTCTGGACACCGCCGCCGCCTACGCCAACGAAGAAGCCGTGGGCCGCGCCATCAAGTCCAGCGGCATCCCGCGCGAGGACCTGTTCATCACAACCAAGCTCTGGGTCCAGGACGCCCCCGCCGAGGACAACACCAAGCGCGCCTTCGAGACGTCGCTGACCAAGCTGGGCCTGGACCACCTCGACCTCTATCTGATGCACCAGCCCTTCGGCGACGTCTACGGCCAGTGGCGCGCCATGGAGACGGTGAACCGCGAGGGCCTGGTCAAGGCGATCGGCGTCGCCAACTTCTACCCCGACCGACTCCTCGACCTGATCGTCAACAACGAGATCACCCCGGCGGTCAACCAGATCGAGACCCACCCCTTCTTCCAGCGCGCCGACTACCAGGCACTGATGCGCGAACACGGCGTACAGATCCAGTCCTGGGGAGGCTTCGCCGAAGGCAAGAACGACCTCTTCACCAACCCGTTGCTGGCCGATATCGGCAAGGAGTACGGCAAGTCGGTCGCGCAGGTCGTTCTGCGCTGGCTCACCCAGCGCGGCGTCATCGCCATCCCCAAGTCCGTGCGCGCCGAGCGCATGGCAGAGAACATCGACGTCTTCGACTTCCAGCTCACCGACGAGCAGATGGCCCAGATCACCACCCTCGACACCGGTGCCTCTCTGTTCTTCGATCACCACGACCCCGAGATCGTCGCCTGGCTCGCCAAGCGACGCCTGGACGCCTGACTCGAGTCTGCCCCGGGGCGAGCAAGGCCGCACCGTCGGCCGTCGCTCGCCCCTTCCCGATTCCGGATCCCTCTCGAAGGGCCCATCTGTCAACCAGCCAAACCGCAGTTCAGTCCGCCGCCGCACGTTCCTTCATGGGCAGCACGCGTACGAGACGCTCAAGTTCGGGGCTCACAGGTCCCATCCTTGCCTCATCGTGCGCGGTTCCAGAGGGTGAAGCTGCGGGTCGCACTGTCGCTGCCGCGCGGGCGCATCTGCAATCCCTGGTCGCCGTACGCTTCGACCGTCACGCCAAGAGGGATCCTCACATTGTCGCCAGCATAGTTGGGCGTCACGCTGTACTGGATGATCTCGCCGTCCCGGGCAGCGTTGCGCACCTGCATCTCGACCGTGCGCATGACCGGAGTGTTTGCGTACTGGTGCATGGTGACGAAGTGCGTGGTCCTCGTTGGATCCACCGATCATCGCGGCAAGCAGGTGGGCGCGGTTTTGGTGACCGTGAAAGGCGACCGGCCGCCCGGACATGCGGGCGGCCGGACCGGTGTCACACCGTCACACTCGGAGCGCCGTCCCTGGGCCACCGTTCCGTGTTGTTGCCATCATCCATGGCGGGCCAGGGGTTCCGTGCAGTCTGAGAAGCGGGAGCAGGTCAGGAGAGCCAGTCGGTGTAGCGGGTGGAGGCGAGGTGGGCGTTCTTGTCGGTGAGGACGTCCCGCTTGACGACGGCGAACATCCCCGCGGTGGGGTCGGTAACGACGGTGCGCTTGTCGCCCTTGTGGGACAGGGTGATGCGGCCCAGCTCGTCCATGGTGAGGATCTCGGGGCCGCCGATGTTGCGGATGCCGTTCAGCGGGGTGCCGGCGGCGACCTGTGCCACCTCGTCGGCCACGTCCTTGGAGGCGATCGGCTGGATCGGTGTGGCAGGCAACCGCACGGTGTCGCCGTCGGCCGTCCACGACAGAGCGGCATCCATGAACTCCATGAACTGCGTCGCCCGGACGATCGAGTAGGGAATCGACGCGTCCACAAGGAGCTTCTCCTGGAGCACCTTGGCCCGGTAGTAGTCCAGCTCCGGCACCCGGTCCACGCCGACGATCGAGAGGATGACGAAGTGGCCGACGCCGCCCTTGTGGGCCGCGGCCAGAAGGTTGTCCATGGAGGTCTGGAAGAAGGCCGGGGAGGCTTCGTCGAAGGTCGGGGAATTCGTCAGGTTGATGACGACGTCGGCTCCCGCCACCGCCTCTTCCACTCTCTGGCCGCTGATGACGTCGACTCCACTGGACTTCGAGTGCGGCACCGCCTCATGCCCGGCAGCGTTCAGATTCTTGACGACCTGCGAACCGATCAGTCCGGTACCGCCGATGACTGCGAACTTCATGACACGCCTTTCATGGGGATTACGTGCGCAACGTGGCACGTGAACGCGAATATGTGAGCGCGGCGAGAAGCGGCGCCTTGACCAGTTGAGGAAGTGGACGGCGTCACAGACCGTCGACGAAGGTGACCGTCTCGTCGAGCGGCGCCCGGCCCGTACGGGCGTCACTCACCGTGACGTCCTCGAAGCCGATCGACATGCCGCAGAAGAGCATGAGCTCGTCCGGGGGTGACAGGACCTCCGCGACGGTCCTGTGGAACTTCGCCCATGCCATCTGCGGGCAACTGTTCAGCCCTTCGGCACGGAGCAGCAGCATGACGGTCTGCAGATACATGCCGACATCGGCCCATTGGGCGGGGCCCATGTCGCGGTCGATGTAGCAGAACAGCGCGGCGGGCGCACCGAAGCAATCCCAGTTCGCGGAAGCGGCCCGCTGGCGCGCCTCCAGGTCCTCGCGCGCGATGCCGAGTGCACCGTAGCGCTGCTCACCAAAGGCGGACCGGCGCTCGTGGTAAGGGGACTTCAGCGAGAGGGGGTACTGCTCGTACTCCGGCTCGTCCCAGGGATCGCCCGCGGCCAGGCGCTCGCCGGCGCGCTTCTTCAGTTCGGCCAGCGGCCCGCCGGTCAGCACGTAGGCATGCCACGGCTGGATGTTCGACCCGGACGGCGACCAGGCCGCGGCCGACAGCACTCGCTTCAGCACCTCCCTCGGGACCTGCCGGTCGGTGAACCCGCGCACCGCCCGTCGGCTCGTGACTGCCTCATAGACGTCCATGACCGCCCGTCTCCCCGTCTGCTCGACACATTCTGTTACTACCGAGATAGTATCACTCAATACCATCTCGTGTTTGACTATCACCGAGCATGAATCCTCAGCCCCTGGCTCCCCGCCTCGGGCACTGCGCATTGGAGAAGCCCATGGCTACGCTGCTGCAAATCGACTCGTCCGTGTTGCCCGGGGAGGTGTCCTTGTCCCGTTCGGTCACGGCCGCCTTCCGCAAGACCTGGGAGGAGCAGCACCCGGAGGGCACGGTGATCTACCGCGATCTCGCGGCCAACCCTGTCCCGCACATCACCGCCGACGCCTGGTCCGCCGGTTACGTGGCCCCGTCCGAGCGCACCCCTGAGCAGTCGGCCGCGTTCGCCGCGCGCGTGAAGCTCATCGAGGAGCTGGAGGAGGCGGACGCCGTCCTGATCGGCGCCCCGATGTACAACTTCTCGATTCCCTCGACCCTCAAGGCGTGGCTGGACAGCGTGCTCCTCCTCGGCCGCACGGCGGGCGAGACACCCTCCGCCCAGGGCACCCCGGTCGTGGTCGTCGCCAGCCGCGGCGGCTCCTACGCGCCGGGCACGCCGCGCGAGGGCTTCGAGTTCGTACAGAACTATCTGGAGGCCGTCCTTAAGGGCACCCTCGGCCTGGACCTCGACTTCATCGTCCCGGAACTCACCATGGCCCCACGCAATGCGGCCATGGCAGACCTGATCCCCCTCTACGAGGCTTCCCGCAAGCGCGCCTTCGAGGACGCGACCATCAAGGCCAAGGAACTCGCGGAAAGCATCGCCGCGTAACCCGCCAGGCACAAGTCGCCGTGTGACGCCTCGCCCAAGGGCGTCACACGGCGACCTCGGCGTCTGCGCCCTCTCCGATGGTGCCTATGGAGCTGTGTACCTCGCGGCAGGTGGCCCGGCGCTGGGCGCGGCCGGGGGTTCGGCTTGTCAGCAGGGCGCGCACCGGGACAACGGAGATGCACAGGGTGAAGAACTCGCCGACCAGACATGCGGCACGGCGGCCGCCCGGACGACTCGACCCGTCGGCAAAGAAGCCCCGAGAGCCGCCTGCAGGCAGGCCGATGCATGAAGGTCGCAGCCCTCAAGATCGGGGTCGCGCCACAGAAGCCCTTTGCAACGAAGCGAGCCGGCGTGGCAGGAGACCGGTGCGCGCGGGCGCCCTTACACCTCGTCGTCTGCGGGATAGGCGAACCTGGTCAGCAGATCCCTCAACTGCGCGGACTCGCCGGGCCCCAGTTCTGCAACCAGATGCTCAGCCAGCGGCTCCGCTGCCACGTGTGCCGCATCGAAAAGCTCGACGCCCTGAGGTGTGATCTCCACTGCCCGCACCCGCCGGTCCCCCGGAACGGTCTTGCGTACGGCCAGCCCCATGCGTTCCAGATCGTCCACGACCCGCATGATTCCCGCCTTGTCCGACCCCGTCGCCGTCGCCAGGTCCCGCTGCACTGTGGGCCCGCGGTTGACCAGCGCGATCAGCACGGCGAAATGCCGCAACTCGATACCGAGCGGCCGGAGCGCCTCCCCCATTACAGCGGCCGCACGCCAGTGCGCCCGGCGCAGCAACAAGCCGAGAGCGAAAGGCGATTCGTCCCCAGGGCGGTCGGTCGCGCGCGAGGCAGTGGCTTGGTGAGGATCGTCGGCGGCCATAAGGGAACTTTACCAGTCGTGCACTCATTCGATACGGTATCGTTTGAAACTAGTATGGTCCCGTCTGCCGGGACTGCCCGCGCGAAGGGGTGCCCGATCCACCCGGCCGCCGCTGGGGCATCAGTCGGCCTTGCCGCATGCGAGGGTTCCAGCACCAAGACGGGGATCACCCCGGCCTTCCTGCCCCCGCCGCACATCTTCCCCATGACGCTCCACCAGCGGTTGTCCCGTCAGATCCGCCACGCGGTCGGTGACCAGCAGTTCGGCGGTGAAGTCGAGTTCCTCCGGCCCCAGGCGGCCAGCTGCCGGGCGACGCTCGAACGAGCCCCGGCGGCGGCTGCCGGGTAGACCGCCAGGTCCCTGGCAGCGACCTGGCGGTGTACGCGGCCTGCCCGCGGGCCTCGTAGAGCGGGCGCGCTTGACCACCCATCCGGCGACCGGGCCGTGTCGACCAGGTCAGGGTGCCCGGCGGCGACGATCGCGCCGAAGGCGCCGTCCAGGCCGCGCGCTCCACGACGTAAGCGGTGCGCATGGTGGAGACCTGAACGACGCCCGACGCGCGTACGGTCCACTCCTCACGTCCATGAGCCACGTGGCTGCTACCCGCCGGTCACCGTCGTGATGCCCGCGCTGCTGATGGAGTAGCTGGCCTTGTCCTTGCATGGTCCGAGCAGGACAGCGCTGGAGTAACTCCCCCGGTATGTACTGCCGTTGCCCTGAGGGTTGGAGAAGTAGGCCTGGGCGCGCGGGATCGAGTTGCAGTCGGTGACGGGCAGGAAGTATTCGACAAACAGAGTGCCGGTGGGCTTGAGCAGTCCCGCGGACGAGGAGACCGTCCAGCTGCCGATGTGTGTGGTGGCGCCCGTCACCGTGTCGTAGACGATGCCCTCCCACTTACTGCCGCCGACGTTCTGGACCTTGAGCCGGTACTGTCGCCCGACCTGGTAGGGGTAGGTGATGGCGCAGCTGACGCCCTCTCCGCCGTCGGCCCCCGGGGTGCAGTTGGGGTCGGTCGTGGACGTGCCGGCTCCGAAGATGCTGAACAGCGCGAGATCGTCGGCGCCAGGGCGCGGCTGCAGACCCATGTAGCCGACCTGGCCGTTCTTCAGGTAGAAGGCCTGCGCGAAGAAGACCGACTTCGTGTCGGGCTGGCTGTTCACGGTGATGTGGTAGCTGATGTCGGACAGTCCTGCGGACGGGGCGCCCGCGATGCTGTGGTAGGCGTTGATCATGTGTCCTGGTGTGACTGCCGCCGAGGCCGGCGCCGCGGTCTGCAACAAAGTTGCCAGGGCCCCCAGAAGAAGCCCCGCCCCGAATCTCCAGCGCTGCCTTCGAGTACGCCGTCCAGCGAGCATGAATCCTCCTGTGTTGAGGACATCCCGGTCGGGTGACGCCAGCAGAGTGACAGTAAGCGCTTGTCGTGCACAAGCCCACGGAGCGAGATGCACTTGGGCGACGCAGAGCCCGCTCCGGCACACACGGATATCGAGCCGCTCGAAGGCGCTTGCGTCGCAAGAGCAAAGATGTTGGAAACTGGCGGCGTCGTCTGGCTGCGCCCCCTATTTCGCCGGACCGTTGCGTGAACCCAGGAGCACGCTCCTCAACCGAAGTCCCCACGGAACGCCCACCGGGACATACCTCAGACGGAGCGGCATGTCTGTACGCGACATCGGATGCGCGAGTGCCGGACTACCGGGCTCCGCTCTCAGGAAGGCGGCAAGGGAATATCTCACCCGGGGCGCGACCTCCCGCACCGAATGCCCCACGCGACCATTTCGGCGAACCGCCACCGCACGCCCCGCGCCCTCCGCCTCACGCCCGGATGAGCCCAGGCACACGCTCCGGCGTGCTGATATATGTTCCCCATCGCAAGCGCAATCAGGGAAGCAACGCCAGCGGAACGCGCTGCGCACTCGTCGATGACCCCTCTGACAGTGCGATCCCATGAAGCGAGGATTCAGTAAGCGTGTTCTATCGCCACTGCTCAGCCTGCAGGACGCCAACGTGAGCCCTGGCCGACGTTCTGGCCGAGACTGGAAGGTGGTGCTGGTCAGTGAGCGTGTGTTTCTCCGGCGCCTGCGTCATTCGGCGTACCTGTGGCGCCAGTTGAGGGTGGCCTCGTCGCGGGGGTCATGACGGGCCCTTCTCCCCAGTCAGCACCGTCGAGCACTTCACCGAGGAGATCCCTGCCGCTCGCTGCCGGGAGCGAGGTCGGCCACCACCCAGCGCGTCATCATGGCCGACGGAGCGTCGGGGCATCCCACCCAACACCCGTCATTGCCATATCGTCCGGCGCGCCCCTCCACGTCAGCGCAGGCGGCACCTACTCCCCGTACGCGCACCGGCGCGCGAGGGAGCAGCGATCCTTCACAACGTGAGCGTGCCGTCGCGCTCAAGCCTTATGTCCACGCTTTCGCTGATCCGCGCGAGCGTCGTGCGTAGCCAGGCACGGTCCTGTTCCGGGGCGCATTCCAGCCGCATCCGCCGGGCCCGCAAGGGCACCATGCGCAGTCCCATCAGCCGGCCCGTGTCCGGGGCTACAGAGACGAAGTAGGCGACGCGGAGGTCGTCGCGATACTCCTCGTAGCCTGAGATGCCCTCGTAGTCGTCGATGAAATCGCCGCAACCGTGCAGGATCAGCCGGTCGCGATATACCTCGATGGGGCGAGGGTGGTGCGAGGAGTGTCCGTGAACGACGTCCACTCCACCGTCCACCAGGGCATGCGCGAAACGCACCTGATCCTTGGGTACGTGGTAGCCCCAATTGGAGCCCCAGTGCACGGACACGACGGCGACGTCGCCCGGTCGTCTCACCCGCTGTACCCGCTGGGCCAGTGCCTCGGCCGCCGCGGCCGTCGGCCCTGGAACATAGGCGACTCCGGCCCGCACTGCGGTCGCCGCCCAGGTCGACGGGATGCCACTGGACGGCATACCGACGGCGAACACCAGGACCCGAGCGGCCCGGCCCACCGGGACCACGGCGGGCGCGTATGCCTGCGCGGCGTCACGCCCCGCACCGGCACACCGCAGGCCCGCCCCGGCCAGCGCATCGAGCGTCTCCGCCAGCCCTGGACGGCCGAAGTCCAGGACATGGTTGTTCGACAGGACACACACATCAGGCCGAGCCACCGCCAGTGCTGCCACATTGGCCGGGTGCAGCCGGTAGTGGATCGCCTTGCCGTGCGCGAATTCCCCGTCACCGGTGATCGCCGTCTCCAGGTTCACGATCCGAGCGTCCGGGGCGGTCCGCTCCAGCAGGACGAGCGCATCACCCCACGGCCACTCCGGGCCGACCGGCGCGGGGATCGGGCCGCTGGCCTCCTTCGCCAGATCCACGTAGGACCGCGCGTCCCGCACGTAGTCCTCCCGCAGCTCGGGATCGCCGGGGTGCGGGAGTATCTGGTCGACGCCGCGTCCGAGCATCACATCACCGCACAGGAACAGCGTCACTACGCCGGAACCCACGTGAACAGCGTAGACCGGTCCCGGGCCCGTCACTCAGTCGTGCGGTGCAGCAACGGGACTCATAGCCCGGTCTGCGGTGAGGAACCGGTCGAGCACGTCCAGGCGGGAGAGCTCTCCACCTCGCCTGGACGAATAGGCAAGTCAGGTCCGGTCCCGCACCTTGTGGGGGGGGTGAATAGGTGGCTTGAAGTGGCCGGAACGGGGAACCGGATCTGTATGCGGTCCTAGAAGTGAAACCCTCGGCGACTGCTGGGTTGATGAACACGGCGTTCCGTGCCGGGTGCGGGGTCGGCGCCCCGACGTCCATGTCGATGCCGTCACCGCTGAGGGTTTGGGTGACTGCGGGCAGCGTACGACCACTCTTCGTGACCTACGGCTGCGTGCCACCTATGACCGCGAGTGCGCTGTGCCTTCCCTGGCTGTGGTCCGCCCGGTGCGCCACACGGCGACTGTCCGCGTGGTCGCCCGTCCTCCGAGGCCGTCGGCGCTTCTGTGGGTGGGACCGGCCCGATGGGAGCGAAGGGCCTGAACGGGGCCCAGCCGGGAATCGGCGCGTCCCGCGGTTTCCGTCAACCGAGGAGGGAATGGAGATGGCTCGCTCGGTCGGTATCGACCTCGGCACGACGAACTCGGTGGTCTCGGTCCTCGAGGGCGGTGAGCCCACCGTGATCACCAACACGGAGGGTGCCAGGACCACCCCGTCGGTCGTGGCCTTCACCAAGAGTGGCGAAGTACTCGTCGGCGAGGTCGCCAAAAGGCAGGCAGTGACGAACGTGGAGCGCACCGCGCGCTCGGTGAAACGGCACATGGGAGACCACGGCTGGCGGTTCCCGGAAGCCGGGGATATCGACGGCAAGCAGTACAGCGCGCAGGAGATCTCCGCGCGCGTGCTGCAGAAGCTGAAGCGGGATGCGGAGGCGTACCTGGGTGAGGACGTCACCGACGCCGTGGTCACCGTCCCGGCGTACTTCGACGACTCCCAGAGGCAGGCGACGAAGGAGGCCGGGGAGATCGCCGGTCTGAACGTCCTGCGGATCGTGAACGAGCCCACGGCCGCGGCGCTGGCGTACGGATTGGACAAAGAGAACGAACAGACCGTGCTGGTCTTCGACCTGGGTGGCGGCACCTTCGACGTGTCGCTGCTGGAGATGGGCGAGGGCGTCATCGAGGTCAAGGCCACGAACGGCGACACCAACCTCGGTGGTGACGACTGGGACCAGCGCGTCGTCGACTACCTGGTCCAGCAGTTCAAGAATGGCTACGGAGTCGATCTCTCCAAGGACAAGATGGCGGTGCAGCGACTGCGGGAGACCGCCGAGAAGGCGAAGATCGAGCTCTCGTCCTCGACCGAGACCACGATCAACCTGCCCTACATCACGGCGTCCGCCGAGGGCCCGCTGCACCTGGACGAGAAGCTCACACGCGCCCAGTTCCAGCAGCTCACGTCCGACCTTCTGGAGCGATGCAAGACGCCGTTCCACAACGCGATCAAAGACGCGGGCATCAAGGTGTCCGACATCCATCATGTGATCCTCGTGGGCGGCTCCACGCGGATGCCGGCCGTGACCGAACTGGTCCGCGAGCTCACGGGCAAAGATCCCAACAAGGGTGTGAACCCGGACGAGGTCGTCGCCATCGGCGCCGC
Organism: Streptomyces sp. CB01635; assembly: GCF_002803065.1. Lineage (GTDB taxonomy): Bacteria > Actinomycetota > Actinomycetes > Streptomycetales > Streptomycetaceae > Streptomyces. The sequence continues at coordinate 8,674 of NZ_NNBL01000044.1, read as the reverse complement.
CCTGCAGGCCGGTGTCCTCAAGGGTGAGGTCAAGGACGTCCTGCTCCTCGACGTGACCCCGCTGTCCCTCGGCATCGAGACCAAGGGAGGGATCATGACCAAGCTCATCGAGCGCAACACCACGATCCCGACCAAGCGGTCCGAGATCTTCACGACGGCCGAGGACAACCAGCCGTCCGTGCAGATCCAGGTCTACCAGGGCGAGCGCGAGATCGCGGCGTACAACAAGAAGCTCGGGATGTTCGAGCTGACCGGTCTGCCGCCGGCCCCGCGTGGTGTCCCGCAGATCGAGGTCGCCTTCGACATCGACGCCAACGGCATCATGCACGTGACCGCGAAGGACCTGGGCACGGGCAAGGAGCAGAAGATGACCGTCACCGGCGGCTCCGCCCTGCCGAAGGACGACATCAACCGCATGGTCCACGAGGCCGAACAGTACGCCGAGGAAGACCACCGTCGCCGCGAGGCCGCCGAGACCCGCAACCAGGGCGAGCAGCTCGTCTACCAGACAGAGAGGTTCCTCAAGGACAACGAGGACAAGGTCCCCGGCGAGGTCAAGACCGAGGTCGAGGAGTCCATCGCCGAGCTGAAGGAGAAGCTCAAGGGCGAGTCCGCCGAGGGCGACAACACTGCCGAGATCCGCACCGCCACCGAGAAGGTCGCCGCCGTCTCGCAGAAGCTGGGCCAGGCCATGTACGCCCAGGCGCAGGGCGCGCAGGCCGCGGGCGGTCCCCAGGCCGGAGCCCCGGGCGACGAGCACAAGGCCGCTGATGACGACGTCGTCGACGCCGAGATCGTCGACGACGACAAGCCGGAGGCGGGGTGACCATGGAGAAGGAACAGTTGCAGCTCACCGACCCCGAGCTACGGCGACTAGTCGAGGAGCGCACCGCAGACCTGCAGCGAGTGAAGGCCGAGTACGACAACTACCGCAAGCAGGTGCGGCGCGACCGCATGGCCGTGCGCGAGATAGCCGTTGCCAACGTACTGCGCGCGCTACTGCCCGTGCTGGACACGGTGGATGGCGCGTGCGCGCACGAGCCGACGACACCGGGCCTCAAGGAAGTCACCGAAACCCTGCGCGCCCACCTCGGCTCGCTGGGCCTTCAATCGTTCGGAGAGGCGGGCGACGAATTCGACCCCGTGTGCCACGAGGCCGTAACCCATCACGTCTCCCCGGAGGCCCACCGGCTCTTCTGTAGCCAGATCCTCTCCCCCGGATATCGGCTCGGTGACCGCCTGCTGCGTGCGGCCTACGTGGAAGTCACCGGGCCTCGCCCCGAGCGGAACCATGAGGGAGCGGAAGGCCGTGCCATCGGCGAGCGGGACAGCGAGCTGCCCAGTCGTCCACGCGCAGGACCAGGCGATCACAGCCGACCGTTGGCGCTCGGGTGAGCGTCGGACCTGCGTTGGAGACGCAGGAATTTCACAGGAGGAAGGTGTCGTCATGACCGGCAGGGGCGGCCTGGACAAGATCAAAGGCAAGGCCAAGGAGGTGACAGGCAAGATCACTGGCGATCGCCGCAAGGAGGCCGAGGGTAAGGGCGACCAGGTCAAGGGCGAGGCCAAGAGGGTCATGCGCGAGGTCCACGACCGGGCGCGCGGCGCCCGGGACTCCCTCAGGCGCCGGCACAACTGACGCGGCCGAAGCGCGGACAGCCCCGGCGGGGGCTGTCTGTGCAGGCCCTGACGTGCTGCTTCGGCACGTGAAGCCATCAAGGCGGGGAGGATTTGGTGGCCATGAGGCCTCGCGGCCCCGTGGCATGCGTCGAATTCTGGCCCTCTGCACGTTTCTGCCTCCTCGCCGCCTCCGTACGGGCAGAACCAGAAGCCGAGGCCACGACGGAATCGATACGCGGAAGTGCACCGAAGATCGACAAATCCACGCCTTGGCGTCAACCGCTGCCAGTGCCTGAGGAAACGGCACGAGGACAGGCCTACCGCCCACGCTGCAACCACGCCTTCGCAATCTGGAGCGGGTCCGATTCTTGGGCGACGCCAGGACGACGCCGGCAGTACGACCTGACGCGACAGACGAAGTCCTCGATCATGGAGCGCCTGCCTCCCTGCGTTGCCTCTACCCGCACCCGCCGACCCTCACGACGGAGTGCTGCTGAACGGCCTTCGGTCCACAACTCGACCGCGGACCGAGCCGCGGGAAGGGCGGGGCATCGGCCTGCGCTGGTGACCGTCAAGCGGTACCTCGACACGTGAACTCCCAGCACGCGCCTACGCCTTCAAGCCCCAGCAGGCCGACTGAGCTAGATCCTTTTCTACGATTTCAAGGCCCGCACACGGCGTCCCGGGTGGCCGTTGAGCCGGAACACCGAGAGGCAGGGTTGCGGAATCCAGACCGCCACCCGCCTCGGGGTGTAGTGGCGGGCTCAGATGAGGCCGAGCTGCCGCATCATGCCGAGTTCGTCACTGCTAGCCCAGCGCTCGACGAGCTTGCCGTCCTCGAAGCGGCTGATCTGCATACCGCGGAAGCTCACCGACTTGCCGGTCGGCGCGTGCCCCGCGAGTTCGCCGCGGTGGGTGCCCGTGATGGTGTATGCGAAGGCCAGCTCGTCCTCGGTCGCCAGCAAGCGCTCGACCTCGACGTGCAGGTCGGGGAAGGCGCGCCTGAGGTCCCGGAACATGGCCTGATACCCCTCGGGGCCCGGGCCCTGTCCGAGGGCGGCGTCGTGGTCGATCGAGCCGGGAGCGACGATGTCCACGATGGCGGCGAGATTCCCGCTGTTGACGGCCTCGCCGAAGGCGGTCTGGGCGGCGATGTTGTCCTGCTGGGACATCGCGCTCCTCGGTCTGTGAAGGCATCCGCCTGGCCTGCCACTCCCCTGGAACGGCCCGCCACGGCCACCGATCCTCTGCAGGCGTTCCGGAAGCGCCGCCCGACACGCCAGCAACCACCCCGTTACGGGCCGCCCCATACGCCCGTCCGCCCCAACGCCACCCCGTACGTACAGACGCTCCTCCCCCACCCGTCGGGCCGCACACCCGCCCGCCGCCCTGTTGAGCAGCCCGAGAGCTCACCGGCGCGCGCCGGTGTTGCCGATGCGGCCGGGCACCCCCGAGCGGCGCAGCTTCGCCTACATGCGGCACGGCACCATCGACCCGTTCGCCGCGCTGAACTCGGCAACCGGAAAGGTGATCAGCCGCCTGTCCGCACAACACAGGCAGTGGACTGGGCTTGGCCGAGATCGACCGCCAGACCGAGCCCGGCATGGCGGTCCATGTCATCTGCGACAACTCTCCGCCCACAAGGCACCGGTGGTGCACAAGTGGCCGCTCGCACACTCCAGGTTCACCCTGCATTCCCCCGACCTACTCGTCGTGGATCAACCAGGTCGAGCGGTGGTTCGCCGAACTGCAACGACACTGTCTGGAACGTGGCGGCTTCTGCTCACTCGACGATCTCAAGACCGCACTCGGCGAATGGATCAAGATCTGGAACGCGGCCGCCAGGCCTTTCAAGCGGACCAAGACCGCCGACCAGATCTGCCACTGCTGCGACAGAATCTCCGGACCGACTCGCTAGGCGCTGTGCCGCGGCTTCCGTGCCGCCGTCTTCAGGGCGCGGCACCCGGCTCCACCGTCGCCGGCCCCCTGCGCAGTCGCGCAGCTTCGGCCGATGGCCTGACGTTCCTGTGACCGGCGCGGTGACGACTGCCGGAGCGGGTAGGGAAATCGTGCGTTCACCGTCGACGCAACTCGACTACCGGGCGGCCGCGGTTTCACGGGAAGTATGGAGATGATCAGCAGACGAACCTTCGGAAAAGTCGTCAGTACGGGAGCGGTTGCGTCCTCAACGGTCGGCCTTTCCGTGGCGTGCTCGACTGCCATCTCCGGCGAAAACGATCATTTTCCGCAGACGAACGAGCAAGTAAAGGAAAACTCAGGGTTCGGCTCATTGAAGCAGGTCGAGGCTGGCGTCCTGAATGTGGGATACGCAGAATTGGGCCCGGCCCATGGCCCAGTGGTCGTTCTTCTGCACGGCTGGCCCTACGACATTCACAGTTACGTCGCTGTGGCGCCGTTGTTGGCGGAAAAGGGATACCGGGTCATCGTTCCGTATCTGCGGGGCCATGGCACGACGCGCTTCATTTCGAGCGGGACGTTCCGGAACGCACAGCAGTCGGTATTTGCTCTCGACATCATCGCCTTGATGGATGCGCTGCGGATCGACAAGGCGGTCCTCGCAGGCTACGACTGGGGATCGCGGACGGCGGACATCATTGCGGCGCTCTGGCCGGAACGGGTCAAGGGCTTGGTCTCCGTGACCGGCTATCTGATCACGAACCTGGAAGCCAACAAGAAGCCGTTGCCGCCGAAACTCGAGTGGGCATGGTGGTATCAGTTCTACTTCGCCACGGAGAGAGGCCGACTCGGCCTCGAACAGAACCGGCATGATCTGGCGAAGCAGATCTGGAAGTTCAACTCCCCGACATGGGGTTTTGATGACGCCACGTTCGACCGCACCGCAGCTGCGTTCCGCAATCCGGATTACGTCAGCATCGTGATCGACAATTATCGCTGGCGGCTGAGCCTGGCCAAGGGCGACCCCCGTTACGACGACCTCGAAAAGCGGCTCGCCGCAAGTCCCGTCATCACCGTGCCCGCGATCTCCCTTGACGGCGAGGCCGATCCCTTCACGCCTGTGGGCGGCGGCTCTTCCTATCGCGACAAATTCACCGGTCACTATGCGCATCGAACCCTGAAGGGTATCGGTCACAATCTGCCCCAGGAAGCGCCCCGCGAATTCGCGCAGGCCGTCGTGGACGTCGACCATTTTCCCGCAGCCGGGCGGACGTCATCCCCATGACCGCGGGGCCGCGGGCCTCGCCGAACCCTCTGTCTCACCCTCTCATCGCCACTCCTCGTCGCGGGGCACAGACCACGTGCAGTCAGATTGCCGTCCTGGCCGGAAGATCGGCGCGATCGCGTAATCACCACCAAGAAGCCGCCATTTCTAACCGCTTCAGCGCCGAAAATCCAAGACTCCCGGGCGACGCCACCCGACTGGACCTGACCGATTTGAACGGGTTCCAGGCGCTGGCCGACCCTGGCAAGACCGTGCCGATCATGAAGGTAAGCCCGTTCATGACCGAGTCGGAATTCCATCCCGACGCGGTCTATCGGCTCAACATCGACGGCGACGCGCACGCCGACGCCGCTTTCACTTTTGTGTTCTCCCAGCCCGCCGACGCTACCCAGACCGGGACCGGCCAACTACGTCACCGGCCTTCAGTCCCGCCAGGCCGAGCCCGCCGGCGATGTACTCATCCAGATTCGACTCCTACCGAGTGCACTCATCGGACAGTGTCGGGAACGACTACTGACTTCATCTTTAGCGTCCGTCGTCGAATGGCAGGTCGAACTTGATCACTCGGTTCGGTAACTGGCGTACGCGGAAGCGGCCTTCGGCTGAACTTGTGCTCCGGCCAAGGAACACATACGTCCAGCGCGAAGGCCGTAAGGATGAGTCTGCTGCATCAGCACACCCGATCGGAGGCATTGGCACAACTGTCATGCTTCCGAGGCGAGTTCCACTGTTGACTGACCTCCCGTTCGGACGCGTTGTCAAGCTGACTGATGCCGTTCTGTGCGGCGATGGGCCGGCGAGCTCGCTCGCCGAGCTGTCGCTGGTGGGCGAACACCGTCGCGGCCATGGAGGGCTCTACGCGGCGGCGGTCCGTGGCGCATCGGTGCCGGCCCACGAGGCGGGCACAGGCCGAAGTGCCCTTGCCGCGGGCTGCCGATGGCCGGCTGGTCCTGGCACCGACGGAAGTGGCCTGGTCAGGTGCTACGTGTCTGCACGAGGGGCGCTCGGCAGGCTATGTTCCCGCGGCGCAGGCGAGAGGCCTTTCGCAGCTGCGAGCGAGAGCAGGCCCTGGATCATCACCGGCCCATTTGGGTTGAGCAGACGCGCATGTGGTGTGGGGCAGACAAGAGTGGGTCCTCCGACTGAGACTGAGCTTGCGGATGGCCAATCGAAGTCTGCTGTTCGGAAACAGAGATGACGAGGCGCAAAGTCACCGCGGTCAAGGAGCCAGCCCTGCCTGGCTTTGTTCACGAGAACCGGTTCTGGCTCAACTTCTGTGGAGCTGTGCTGTGTGCGTGCGTGACCGCATCGGGTCAACGCACTGACCTGTCGGTTCCATGCATGCTCCGACCTGATCTACCGAGCGTCCGGGCGTAACCACAGACGTCGAGCCGGAACCCGAGAACCGACAGCACCTGGACACGAGATCGGGCAGCACCAGAAGCACTGCAGAAATCGAACAGCTCACGTCTTCGGGCAGCGCGGGCCCCTGCCGAGTTGGCAAGGGCCCGCGGCACAGACAGCAGAGGAGAGCCGGGACCTGCCCTCGACGAGGAGCATCCTGGCCAACACGGCTTACCGTCTGCTGGTGGCCTGACGGCCCGGCCTCACCTCAGGTGCCGGGTGAAGAACTGGGCCGCGGCGTCCCCCGCGAACTGCGGAACGCCGGTGTGCCCGCCCATATTGGCGTTCAGCGTCTTCTCCTTGGAGCCGAAGGCGTCGAACAAGTCCAGGGCCACCTGCCGGTCGTTCCCTTCGTCGTCCCACTGCAGCAGGACATGCAGCGGAATGGTGACCTGGCGGGCCTCCTCGAAGATGGCGCGAGGCACGAAACTGCCGGCGAAGAATCCGGCGGCCACGATGCGCGGCTCGACCACCGCAAGCCGGATTCCGATGGAGATCACTCCCCCCGAGTACGCGACCGGGCCACCGATCTCGGGCAGCGACAGGAGGCTGTCCAGGGCAGCCTGCCATTCCGGGACCGCCCTGTCGACCAGCGGCAGGATGAGGGCGTCGACGATCTCGTCGCTGACCGGCTCGCCGGCCTCCATAGCCCGGCGCAGGTCAGCGCGGGCCTGCTCGGCGGCGGGCCAACGGGGCCGGTCGCCGCTTCCGGGGAGCTCGATGGTGGCCGTGGCGAAGCCCTCCGCCGCGGAGTGCCGGGCCCGGGCCACCAGTCGGGGGTACATCTTGCGCAGCCCGAGGGGAGGGTGGCCGAGCAGGATCAGCGGCGCCGGTGCGGATGTGGACGCGGGCGTCCACAGGATGCCGGGGATCTCGCCGAGGGTGAATTCACGCTCGAGGACACCGTCGTCGAGACGCTGTTCGGAAGTGAAGTGCATGGTCGTGCCTTTCGGGAGTGCACTGGAACGGCGCTCCCGGACGACCTGTCTATCGCCCGACCGTGACCCCGGAGGGGAGCACCCATGTCGATACTGTGTTCACGGGTACCACCTCCTCGTTCTCTAGCACGGCCTCCGGAAACGTAGCAGTGGTCGCGGTGGTCCGCCAAACGGATTCTCGCGACGGTTCCGTGGCCGGATGCCAAGGAGACGGCACACTACGCAGAGGTACTTCGGCCTCATCACGGCTTCCCGAGGCGAGGCCCTGCTACGGCGGGGCGCGTTGGGGGCGCTGTCGTTTCTCATGAACGTCGAACACGACGCGCCGCCGACGCCTCCCCATCTCATGTACTGGTGCTGTCGGTTCTCGGGCTCTGGCTCAGCTCATACGGTGCTGTCGCGCTGAGTGATCCTTCATCGTCGTGGGAACCCCACGAACTGCGAATCATGAGGTGACGGAACGCCAGACGCGCGTCAGCCCCGGACGCGTAAGGGGCGGCCGGCGGCAGCCCGTGCCACCGGGACGACTCCCGTACGTTCAGGTGACGCCTGATCACATCCTGTCCACGACGGTGTTCGTTGGTCAGCTGCGGGCTGGTCAGTGACGCGCCCCGTCAGCGGGACGGATCCCTCAAGGAGGCATCGCGAACCAAGCGGCGTCGCCACGAGCTCAGGCGAACGGCGTGACCGGGGACCGCAGGCCGAGCCACTGCTCGGCGTCCCAGGCCTGGAACCGCTCTACCTCGGTGAACCCCAGCTTTGCCGCGAGGCGCATCGAGCCGACGTTGGCGGTCTGGGTGGTGAGCACCGCCGGCTCGCCGGGAAGGGCGCCGTCGAACCAGTCGAGTGCCGCCGCGCACGCCTCGGCGGCGTACCCGAATCCCCACGCCCGCGGCAGGAACAGGTAACCGAGATCGGCCTTCCCCGCGGCAGCCGGGCGACGGTGCTCCGTTGCTCTCCTGAGCAGGATCTGGCCGATCATCGCCCCGTCGAGATCAACGACGAAACTCCCGGGCCACCGCTCGGGTACCTCGGGCATCTCGCGCTCAAGCTCGTCACGCGGCCGGGGGCCGCCGAGGTAGGTATGCACCTCTGGCGACGACAGCAGCTCGATGAACGCCGCACGGTCCCGGGCCTCGGGCTCACGGAGCACGAGTCGCTCGGTCTTGATCGGGGCAGCCGGCCAGGCGACGGGGCCAAGTTCAGTCATGCCGACCAACTAATCAGCAGGCTCGGCAGCGATCAAGGCTCGCGGACCGATCAACCCAACGGCCCGGGCCCCACACTCACCAACGGGGCCGTGCAGGCCCGATCCGATCCAACCGCCAGTCACCAGGCATGGGCAAAACCTACATTTTGGTGATCAAGGACCGCTCTCCGCTCCCCATCTCCCCCAGACAGTTCAAAGACCAAGCATGTGGGGCGAGGAGCGGCCCCGGCCGTTTTCAAGGCTCTGTCTGGAGTTCCGTGAATCCCCAGCTCAGAGGGTGCATGCGGGAACGTTCCTCCC
>NZ_NNBL01000043.1 GCF_002803065.1 Streptomyces sp. CB01635 | reverse complement strand
CCTCGAAGCGTCCGGAATGACCGTCGCTGACCGAACTGGCTAGAGCTACGGATCAGAAGGTTGCAGGTTCGAATCCTGCCGAGTGCACACAGGTGAGAGGCCCCCGGAGAGATCCGGGGGCCTCTCGCGTTATGCCCGTACGGCGGCGAAGTCGTACACGGCCCATTCGGTCAGTGGGACGTATCCGATTCGCTGGTAGAGGGCGTTGCTGGTGGCGTTGGCCGGGTTTGCGTACAGGGCGACCTCCTTGGCGCCTGCGGCCAGGGCGGCTCGGGTCACCTCGACCGTCACAGCGCCCGCGTAGCCGCGGCCGCGCAGGTGGGCCGGGGTGTAGACGGGGTCCACCCGGACCATGCCGCCGACCAGCGAGGTCATGCCGGCCATGGAGACCGGGGTGCCGTCAGGGGTCTCCCAGAACGTGTAGTGCTTGTCGCCGAAGCGGGTGCCGGCCCAGGTGTCGGCGTCGATGGTGACGTCTTCCCCGACGTCGGCGGCGAACTCACGGTGCCAGCGGAAGAGTTGCTCGCGGTCCTGCGCGCCCACGCGTCGGCCCCGGCCCGCCGGCACCGGCTCCGGTGGGGTGAGCGTGCCGAGGCGGTACAGACGGATCCGCGTGCTGAGTGTCGGCGTCGCGCCTGTGTGCCGCTGCCAGGCCTCGGCGAAAGCGGTGGAGGTGTCGTGGGCCGCGCTCACGGTGGGGAGTACGTGGCCGAGGCCGGCCAGGAGCTCGGCGAGGGCTTCGGCGTCCTCGGGGGCGAGAGGGGTGAGGCTCAGTGGACCGTGCTGGGTGAAGCGGTAGAAGACGGCACGGACCTCGCCCGCCCGCTCCAAGGTGCCGAAGGCGGGGGCATGCGCACGGTATGCCTCTGTGCCGAGTGCCCGCAGTTTCTCGGTCGACGTCAGCGGTGTGGTGTGCAGGGCGGGGCGTGAGCGCAGGAAGTCTCCGGCCCGGGCGAGAAAGTCGTCGATGTCTTCGGTGAGGTGCCAGTCGTACGGTCGCATGCCTCATGGTTTCCTATGTGCTCCCGCTCCGGCCAGAGCGTCAGGAGCCATGATCCCGATCGGTATGAGTGCGCAGGTCAGGCCGGCGGCCAGGAGTACGGCGGACAGGGCCTTGAACACCCTCCGGCGCTGGGCCCGGCAGGCGGCGAAGCCCGTGAAGGCGGCGATCACGAGGCACGGCAACGTGATGAAGAAGCCCGGCGCTGCGACGGTCCCCACCCCTGATCACGTCCCCGAACAGCAGGAACGTACCGCAGCCCCTGGCGATGTCAGTGCCCGGGAGTAGCGTCCTGAGCATGACGTGGTGGTGCACCGGGGTGCGGTGGCGGGTCGGGGGCGGGCCGGCGCTGGGGTGGTACGGGGAGGGGAAGGGGGAGCGCGAGAGTCCCCTCGCCTTCGGGGACGTGCTGGCTTTCCGGGCCGTGGGCGGGCGCAGATGTCTCGGGGTGTGGCGGGGCGGCCGGCGTACGCCGTGTCCGGCGGCGGCGGTGCTGTCCGGGCGGGGGACGCGCGCGCAGTGTGCCGAGTGCGCCGGGATCGACCGGGCGCACTCCGTTGCCGCGGACACCATGGCGGACGACCCGAGGCCGTACCACGTGTATCTCGCCTGGTTCGGGAGCGGGATGGTGAAGGTGGGCATCACGGGGGTCGGGCGGGGACCCGCCCGGCTGCTCGAACAAGGGGCCGTCGCGTTCACGTGGTTGGGGCGCGGGCCGCTGATGGCGGCGCGGCGGGCGGAGGAACTGCTGCGCAGCGCGCTCGGCGTTCCGGACCGGATTCCGTACGCGCAGAAGCGGGCCGTACGTGCGGCGCTGCCCCCGGCCGGTGAGCGGGCGGGGGAGCTGGCCAGGGCGCATGCCACGGCCGTCGCGCTCGCGGGGTGGCCCGAGTCGCTGGAGCGGCTGCCGTGCGAGGTGGTCGATCACGCGGAGGTCTTCGGGATCGAGGGCGGAGTGGACGGCGCGGCAGGCGGTGGGCGGCTCGGGGGCGTGGGGAGCGTCGTGAGCGAGTTGGTCGAGGGCGGGGTGGTCGTGGGGACGCTGGTCGCCGCCGCGGGGCCGGATCTGCATCTCGTGGAGCGAATGGGGTCTCCCCCGCTCGAGCGAAGCCGAGAGCTTGGGGAAGGGCGGCGGCTCGTGGTCGACACCCGGCTGCTCGGCGGGTGGCAGCTCGAGGCGTTGGGGAAGTCGGAGCGGGAGGCGGCGGACGTGGTGACCTCCGTGCCGGTGAAACCGGTGAAAGAGGCGCCCGCGCTGCAGGGTGGGTTGTTCTAGGGCTGTTCTGAGGCTGTTCCCGGAGGAGGCGCGAGGGGCGCCGGGCTTTGTCGACCGGATGGTCAAGTCTCGCTTCCCGTAGGGCAATGGGGGTGGACACCGTCCGTCGCCGCACCGCATCGTGAGGACATGAGTGATCACGGAGTAGCACCTGTCGGGCCGGAGGGCAGTTCCGGTCCCGCCAGTACCGTCCGGCCCGTGCCCGTCTTCGAACCGCCTTACTACGCCGCCGTGTTCACCTCGGTGCGCACGCCCGGAGACAACGGGTACGGGGCGACCGCCGAGCGGATGTCGGAGTTGGTCAGGGAGATACCGGGGTTCCTGGGGGAGGATTCCGCGGTCTCGGAAGGCGGGCTGCGGATCACTGTCGCCTACTTCCGGCACGAAGAAGGGCTCAAGGAGTGGGCCGGGAACGGGGAGCACCGGGAGGCCCAGCGGCGCGGGCGCGCCGAGTGGTACGAGAGCTACTCCCTCCATGTCGCCAAGGTCGAGCGGAGCCACGGATTTGAGCGCGGAGAGTAACGCGGAGAGTGACGCGGCGAACAGCGCGGAGAACAGCGCGGCGAACGGCGCGGAGGGCGGTGCGGATACCAGCACGGCCGGCGTCGGTGAGGCTGATCGGGTCGCCCGGTTCCGGGAGCGGCACGGCCTGGCCGGACTCGTCGACGTGCACACGCACTTCATGCCCGAGCGGGTCCTGAAGAAGGTGTGGGAGTACTTCGACGCGGCGGGGCCGCTGACCGGGATGGCCTGGCCCATCGCGTACCGGGAGGAAGAGGCGCAACGGCTCGCGCGGCTGCGGGAGTTCGGGGTCGAGGCCTTCACCTCCATGCTCTATCCGCACAAGACGGGCATGGCCGAGTGGCTCAACGGATGGGCGGTCGACTTCGCGCGCCGGACGCCCGGCTGTCTGCACACGTCGACGTTCTTCCCCGAGCCGGGCGTCGACCGGTACGTGCGCGAGGCCGTTGAGGCGGGCACGCGCGTTTTCAAGGCGCATGTGCAGGTCGGGGCGTACGACCCGAATGACGAACTGCTCGACCCCGTGTGGGGGATGCTCGCCGAGGCCCGTGTTCCCGTGGTCATGCACTGCGGCTCCGGGCCCGCCCCCGGCAAGCACACCGGGCCCGAGCCCGTCGCCCGGCTGCTCGCCCGGCATCCGCGGCTGCCGGTGATCGTGGCCCACATGGGGATGCCCGAGTACACGGACTTTCTCGACCTGGCCGAGCGGTACGGGGAGGTGCGCCTCGACACGACGATGGCGTTCACCGACTTCAGTGAGCGTTTTTCCCCGTTCCCGCGCGCAGAGCTCGCCCGGCTCGCCGATCTCGGGGACCGGATCCTGCTGGGCACCGACTTCCCCAACATTCCGTACCCCTATGTCCACCAGCTGGAGGCCCTGGAGCGGCTCGGTCTCGGGGAGGAGTGGCTGCGGGCCGTGTGCCACGGGAACGGGGTACGGCTGTTCGGCCTTGACCCCTTGGCGTAACCCCTTGGTCTGACGCTCCTGAGAGACCGCTGTGCGTTTCTCAGGGAATTCACAGGTTGTCGAAAGCCGGTTCTCAGAGCGGGCGCGCAGGGTGTGCAACATGACCGCGACCTCGCCCCAGGGGCGTACCGAACTGCTGAGGCCGGACGGGACCCCCGTCCGGGTCCTCGTCGTGGACGACGAACAGGCGATCACCGAGCTGCTCTCCATGGCCCTGCGTTACGAGGGCTGGCAGATCCGCAGTGCCGGGGACGGGATGGGCGCGGTGCAGACCGCGCGCGAGTTCCGGCCCGACGCCATCGTGCTCGACATGATGCTGCCCGACATGGACGGCCTGTCCGTGCTCGGCCGGCTGCGGCGCGAGCACCAGGACGTGCCGGTGCTGTTCCTGACCGCGAAGGACGCCGTCGAGGACCGGATCGCCGGGCTCACGGCCGGCGGCGACGACTATGTGACCAAGCCGTTCAGCCTGGAGGAGGTCGTCGCCCGGCTGCGCGGACTCATCCGCCGCTCGGGCGCCGCCGACCGGCGCAGCGAGTCCGTGCTCGTCGTGGGTGACCTGACGCTCGACGAGGACAGCCACGAGGTGTCGCGCGGCGGGGACGGCATCCATCTGACCGCCACCGAGTTCGAGCTGCTCCGCTATCTGATGCGCAACCCGCGCCGGGTCCTCAGCAAGGCGCAGATACTGGACCGCGTCTGGAGCTACGACTTCGGCGGCCAGGCCAACGTCGTGGAGCTGTACATCTCGTACCTGCGCCGGAAGATCGACGCCGGGCGCGAGCCGATGATCCACACGCGGCGCGGCGCCGGATATCTCATCAAGCCCGCAGTGCCTGTCGCGTCATGAGCGGACGGCGGCAGCCGCGCAGCCTGCGCAAGCGGCTCGTCATCACGGCTGTCGCGCTGATCGCCCTGGTGTGCGCGGTCATCGGAACGGTGACCACCATCGCGCTGCACACCTATCTGTACGACCAGCTCGACAAGCAGGTGCGCGGCGCGGTCGTCCAGTCCACCGGCGGACCCGGTCCGGAGCGGCAGGCGCAGAACCTGAACTTTCTCGGCGGTCCGAGCAGGCCGGGCACCATCGGCGCCCTCGTCGAGTCCGACGGAAGCGTCACCGAGGCCGCGAAGAGCGTCGCCGACCGGGACAACCCGGTCGTCCCGCTGACGGACGCGCAGATCACCGCGCTGGAGAGCGTGCCGCAGGACGGGGGGACGCACAGCGTCAGCGTGCCCGGACTCGGCGACTACCGGATCTCCTCGAAGCCGGGCGGCAACACCATGGTCGGCCTGCCCGAGACCGAGGTGCAGGACACCCTCAGCACCCTCATCGTCGTCGAGGTCAGCGTCACCGCGGCCGGTCTCGTCGCCGCGTCCCTCGCCGGCGCCGCCATGGTCGGCGTCGCCCTGCGGCCCCTGCGCCGCGTCGCGTCCACCGCGACCCGCGTCTCCGAACTCCCCCTGCACAGCGGCGAAGTGGCCCTCCACGAACGGGTCCCCGACACCGAGGCCGACCCGCGCACCGAGGTCGGCCAGGTCGGCGCCGCCCTCAACCGCATGCTCGACCATGTGAACGGAGCGCTGGAGGCGCGCCAGCAGAGCGAGACGCGCGTCCGCCAGTTCGTCGCGGACGCCAGCCATGAGCTGCGTACGCCCCTCGCCTCGATCCGCGGATACGCCGAACTCACCCGGCGCGGCCGCGAGGAGACCGGGCCCGACACCCGGCACGCGCTGGGCCGTATCGAGTCCGAGGCCCACCGCATGACCGGACTCGTCGAGGATCTGCTGCTGCTCGCGCGGCTCGACTCCGGCCGCCCCCTGTCGTACGAGGCGACCGACCTGTCGCCGCTGGTCGTGGACGCGCTGAGCGATGCCCGCGCGGCGGGCCAGGACCACGCGTGGCGGCTCGAACTGCCCGACGACCCCGCCCTCGTGCTCGCCGACGGGCAGCGCATCCATCAGGTGCTCGTGAACCTCCTGGCCAACGCCCGTACGCACACGCCGCCGGGCACCACCGTGACCGCGCGCGTGCACCGGCAGGGGCCGTGGGTCTGCCTGGACGTGCAGGACAACGGACCGGGCATCCCGCCCGAGCTGCTCCCGCACGTCTTCGAGCGGTTCGCGCGCGGCGACACCTCACGCTCCCGGGCCCACGGCTCGACCGGTCTCGGCCTCGCCATCGTGCAGGCCGTCGCGGCCGCGCACGGCGGCGCGGTGACCGTCGACAGCGTGCCCGGCCGGACCGTTTTCACCGTCCATCTGCCGGCCTGTGGCGAACCCGTCACGCACTCACAGGCGGGCCACAGTCTCACCACACTGGCCTGACAGGGCAGTTGGCGAATGTCGGTGTCATGCGAACCGACTCTTCTCCGGGCACCGACCCCTCCCTGGGGGTGCTGCCGGCACGGGAGCACCTCCCGGCCGGCGTGGGCGATGCACCGGTTCTGGACGTAGTGATCCCGGTCTACAACGAGGAGCGGGACCTCGGTCCCTGCGTGCGCAGGCTGCACCGGCACCTCGTCGGGACCTTCCCCTACCGCTTCCGCATCACGATCGCGGACAACGCGTCCACCGACGCGACCCCGGACGTCGCCGCCTCCCTGGCGGCCGCGCTCCCCGAGGTCCGGCACGCCCGCCTGGAGCAGAAGGGCCGCGGGCGCGCCCTGCGCACCGTCTGGTCCGCGTCCGACGCGCCCGTCCTCGCCTACATGGACGTCGACCTGTCCACCGACCTCAACGCGCTGCTCCCGCTGGTCGCGCCGCTCATCTCGGGCCACTCGGACCTGGCGATCGGCTCGCGCCTCGCGCGCAGTTCACGCGTCGTGCGCGGGCCGAAGCGCGAGTTCATCTCGCGTGCCTACAACCTGATCCTGCGCGGCTCCCTCCAGGCCCGCTTCTCCGACGCCCAGTGCGGCTTCAAGGCGATCCGGCGCGATGTGGCGCGGGTCCTGCTGCCGCTCGTCGAGGACACCGGCTGGTTCTTCGACACCGAGATGCTCGTCCTCGCCGAGCGGGCCGGGCTGCGTATCCACGAGGTGCCGGTCGACTGGGTCGACGACCCGGATTCGACGGTGCACATCGTGAAGACGGCCACCGACGACCTCAAGGGCGTGTGGCGCGTTGGCCGGGCGCTCGCGGTGGGCGCGCTCCCCCTGGACCGGCTCGCCCGCCCCTTCGGCGACGACCCGCGCGACCGCCAGGTCCCGGGCGTGCCCCGGGGACTGGCCCGCCAACTGGTCGGCTTCTGCGTCGTGGGCGCCCTGTCGACCCTCGTCTATCTGCTCCTCTACTCCGGATTCCGTACGTTCACGGGGTCACAGGTCGCCAACGCGCTGGCCCTGCTCGTCTCGGCCGTCGCCAACACGGCCGCCAACCGGCGCCTCACCTTCGGCGTCCGCGGCCGCGACCGGGCCGTCCGCCACCAGGCGCAGGGCCTCGTCGTGTTCGCGATCGGGCTCGCCCTGACCAGCGGCTCGCTCGCCGCGCTCGGCGCCGCCTCCGCGGACCCGGCGCACTCCACGGAACTCGCGGTGCTCGTCGCCGCCAACCTCGCGGCGACGGTGCTGCGCTTCCTGCTCTTCCGGGCCTGGGTGTTCCCCGAGCCGCCCCCCGCTGCGTCGCTGCCCGTACCCGGTGCGCCGGACGCCTCCCGACCTACGTACGACCACGAACTGAGGACCGGACGATGACCCTGCCCCACCTCCCCGCCGACGCACCCGCGCTGCCACCGCCCACGGCCGCACCGGCCGTTCAGGGCCAGGGGCACGGCCGCCCCAAGCAGCCCCCGCTCACCCGGGTCTGGCGCGGCCGGGACGACGACCCGCGCTGGGCGCGCCCCGCGTTCCTCGGTCTGCTGCTCGTCGTGGCGCTCGCCTACCTGTGGAACCTGAGCGCCTCCGGCTACGCCAACTCGTTCTACTCCGCGGCCGTGCAGGCCGGGAGCCAGAGCTGGAAGGCGATGTTCTTCGGCTCGCTCGACTCGGCCAACGCCATCACCGTCGACAAGCCCCCGGCGTCGCTGTGGCCGATGGCGCTCTCGGTGCGGATCTTCGGCCTCAGCTCCTGGGCGATCCTCGTCCCGCAGGTCCTGATGGGCGTGGCGACGGCGGGCGTCCTGTACGCGGCCGTGCGTCGCCGGTTCAGCGCGGCGGCCGGGCTGCTCACCGTGGTGGCGTTCGCGCTGACGCCCGTCGCCGCCCTGATGTTCCGCTTCAACAACCCGGACGCCCTGCTGGCGCTCCTGATGACCGTCACGGTCTACTGCGTCCTGCGCGGCATGGAGAACGGCCGGACGAAGTGGCTGGTGTGGGCGGGCGTCGCCGTCGGCCTCGCCTTCCTCGCGAAGACCCTCCAGGCGTTCCTGATCCTGCCGCCGCTGGCCGTCCTGTACGCGGTGTTCGCGCCGGGCAGGCCGCTCAAGCGGATCGGACAGCTGCTGCTGTCCGGACTCGCGATGGTCGTCGCGGGCGGCTGGTGGGTCGCGGTCGTGGAGCTGTGGCCCGCGTCCTCGCGCCCGTACATCGGCGGCTCCCAGAACAACTCGTTCCTTGAACTGACCTTCGGCTACAACGGGCTCGGCCGGATCAACGGCGAGGAGACCGGCAGCGTCGGCGGCGGCGGTGGCGGAATGGGCGGCGGCGGCAGCCAGTGGGGCGAGACCGGCATCGACCGGATGTTCAACTCCGAGATCGGCAGCCAGATCTCCTGGCTCCTGCCGGCCGCGCTGTTGCTGCTCATCGCCGGTGTCGTCGTCACGTGGAAGGCACGGCGGACCGACACGGCACGCGCCGCGTTCCTCGCGTGGGGCGGCTCGCTGGTGATGACCATGGTCGTCTTCAGCTTCATGGCCGGGATCTTCCACCAGTACTACACGGTGGCCCTCGCCCCCTACGCGGCCGCGCTCGTCGGCATGGGCGCGACCGTACTGTGGGAAGAGCGGGCCAGGTTCACGGCGTCCGCGGCGCTCGGCATCACGGTGGCGGTGACGGCCGTGTGGTCGTACGTCCTGCTGAACCGGACGCCCGACTATCTGCCGTGGCTGCGCTGGGTGATCCTCGTCGGCGGCGTCGGGGCGGGCCTCGGCCTGGCCGTCGCGGGCCGGCTGAACCGGCAACTGGCGCTCGGCGCCGCCGGTGTGGGCCTCGTGGCCGCACTGGCCGGGCCGACCGCGTACACCATCAGCACGCTCGACACCGGGCACAGCGGGTCGATCGTGACGGCCGGTCCTGCCGGGGCGAGCATGATGGGCGGCCGGGGCGGGGGCCCCGGTGGCGGTGACGGCGGGATGCGCGGCGGCGGGATGCAGCCGCCCGGCCAGGGGCAGCAGAACGGCCAGGGCCAGCAGGCCGGCGGCGGGCAGGGCCAGCAGGGTGGCGGCATGGGCCAGCCCCCGACCGGCGGCATGCCCGGCCAGGGCCAGGGCCAGGGCCAGGGTCAGAACCAGGGCCAGGGCACCGGAAACGGCAAGCAGCAGGGAACAGGCACCGGCACCCTCCCCGGCGGCGCCCGCACGGGCGAGCGCGGTGGCATGGGAGGCGGCGGTGGCATGGGCGGCCTGCTCAACGGCGCCCAGGTCAGCGCCAAGGCCAAGGCCCTCGTCGAGAAGAACGCGGACGACTACACCTGGGCCGCCGCGGCCATCGGCTCGCAGAACGCGGCGAGCTACCAGCTCTCCACCGGGAAGCCCGTCATGGCGATCGGCGGCTTCAACGGCAGTGACCCGTCCCCGACGCTCGCCCAGTTCAAGAGCTACGTCGAGGACGGGAAGATCCACTACTTCATCGGTGGCGGCATGGGCGGGATGGGCGGCGGCAGCGGCTCCGCCTCGAAGATCCAGTCCTGGGTCGAGAAGAACTACACGAAGGTCACCGTGGGCAGCGCGACCTTCTACGACCTGACGAAGCCCAAGAGCTAACGGCTCTTGCGCGTCAGCGCCAGATCGGCGACAACCGGGCGGTGGTCCGAGGCGAGAGTCTCGGCCACCGCCGCGTCGCGTACCCGGACCCCCTCGCCCACGGCGACGTAGTCGATCCGCTTGACCGGATCCGCCGCCGGGAAGGTGTTCGCCCCCGGGTCGGCGGGCGTCAGTTCCTTCCACAGCGGTGCGAGTTCGGGCGCGTCCGGCGCGGCGTTGAAGTCGCCGAGCAGGATCTGGCGGTCCGTGGGCGACGTACGTTCCGCGGCCATGATCCTGCGCGTGTCGGCGACCTGTGCGGCCCGTACCGAGGGGTCGGACCGGTAGTCGAGGTGCGTCACGAACACCTGGACCGGCACCCCGCGCACCTTCAGCTCGACCTCCCCGAAGCCGGGCGCGGGCGCAGGAACCGGGTTCGGGTCCTGCGTCGACAGGCGGGTGATCTCGTGGTTGGCGGCGCCGCGGACCGGATACCGGGACAGAACCGCGACCCCGTACTCGCGGCGCGGCCCTCCCTCCTCGACCGGGTCGAGGCTGTATATCGGCGCGAACGACACATGCATCCCGAGCCGGTCCGCCAACTCCTCGGCCAGATCCCGGTTCTGGCTGCGGGCGTCCCAGTGGACGTCGACCTCCTGGAGCCCGATCACATCGGCGTGCAGGGCGCGCAGCGCCGCCTCCTGCCGGTCGAGATCGAAGACGTTGTCCATGCCGGAACCGGCGTGGATGTTGTACGTGGCGATGCGCAGCGGGACGGGTGGCGGTCCCCCGGCGGCCTGCGCGGGCGGCGCGGCGGCGAGTCCCCCCAACAGCCCGGCGGCGAGCAGAACATGCGGTGTGCGGCGGTGCTTGGACATCCGACCCCTCACTCATCAGGTTTCAGCGGGAGAACGCTAGCGGGTGTCCGGCGTCGAAAAGTGACTTGGCCGCCGCGCGGGGACGGCTATACGGTGTACGACGTCACTCGACATACACCGTATAGGGGAATCCGAACATGACGGCGACGACCGCCGAGAACTCAACGGCCGCCACCGGCGGCGGCCACCCGCAGCGCTGGCTGATCCTCGGCGTCATCTGCCTCGCCCAGCTCACCGTGCTGCTCGACAACACCGTCCTGAACGTGGCGATCCCCTCCCTCACCCGGGAGCTGGACGCCTCGACCTCCGACATCCAGTGGATGATCAACGCGTACTCGCTGGTCCAGTCGGGTCTGTTGCTCACCGCGGGCAGCTCCGCCGACCGCTACGGGCGCAAGAAGATGCTCGCGGCCGGGCTCGTCCTGTTCGGCGCCGGATCGCTGGTCGCCGGCCTCGCCCAGTCCACCGGGCAGTTGATCGCCGCGCGCGCCGGCATGGGCATCGGCGGCGCGCTCCTGATGACCACCACGCTCGCAGTCGTCGTGCAGATCTTCGACGACAAGGAACGGGTCAGGGCGATCGGACTGTGGGCCACCGTGAACTCCCTCGGCTTCGCCGCGGGCCCGCTCATCGGCGGCGTCATGCTCGACCACTTCTGGTGGGGCGCGATCTTCCTCATCAACATCCCGGTCGCGGTGATCGGCCTGATCGCGGTCATCGCGCTCGTCCCCGAGTCCAAGAACCCGCTCGGCGACCGCCCCGACCTGGTCGGCGCGCTCCTGTCCACGGTCGGTATGACGGGCGTGGTCTACGCGATCATCTCGGGCCCGCAGCACGGCTGGACGTCCGCGCACGTCGGCATCTCCGCGCTGGTCGGCCTCGTGGTCCTGGGCGCGTTCGTCGTGTGGGAGCTGCGCATCCCCTATCCGATGCTGGACATGCACTTCTTCCGCAACCAGCAGTTCACCGGCGCCGTCGCCGGCGCGATCCTGGTCGCCTTCGGCATGGGCGGCTCGCTCTTCCTGCTCACCCAGCATCTCCAGTTCGTGCTCGGTTACGGGGCCCTGGAGGCCGGTCTGCGCACGGCGCCGATGGCCCTGACGGTCGTCGTCCTCAACCTCACCGGCGTCGGTGCGCGCATCCTGCCGAAGCTCGGCACCCCCGCGACCATCGCCACCGGCATGTCGTGCCTCGCGGCCGGTCTCGCCGCGATCGCCCTGCTCGGCGGGGACTCGTACGGGGGCATGCTGCTCGGCCTCGTCGTGATGGGCGCGGGCATCTCCATCGCCATGCCCGCCATGGCGAACGCCATCATGAGCGCGATCCCGCCGGAGAAGGCGGGCGTCGGCGCCGGAGTCAACGGCACGCTCGCCGAGTTCGGCAACGGTCTAGGCGTGGCCGTCCTCGGCGCCGTGCTGAACTCCCGGTTCGCCGCGCTCGTATCCGTCTCCGCGGCCTCGCTCCCGGCGGCGCTCGCCGCGGCGAAGTCGGGGGCGGAGCGGGAGCGGATCGCCGACGCGTTCTCCTCGGGTCTGGAGACCAGCCAGCTGGTCGGCGCGGTCGCCGTGCTCGTCGGCGGCCTGCTGGCCGCGGCGTTGCTCAGGAGGGCGGAGCGGGCAGACTCAGCGGTGAAGGCCGCGGCGTAGCTGCACTTAGCATCGGTGGCAGCGGACCGGGCCGTTCCGGTCCGCTGCCGGAACCGGGGCCGGTACGAGGACTTTGGGAAGGTGCGCCATGGCGAAGGCAGCCGACCGTGCGGGGCGTCCGGCGCGGACGAGCGTCTGGCTGGAGGGCAAGACGCAGCGTACCCGCAGGAGCGAGGCGCCCAGCACGCTCGACCGGGAGCGGATCACCGCGGCCACGGTGAGACTCCTCGACGCGGAGGGCCTCGCCAAGTTCTCGATGCGGCGCCTCGCGGCCGAGCTCGGCGTGACCGCGATGTCCGTCTACTGGTACGTCGACACCAAGGACGACCTCCTGGAGCTGGCCCTCGACCGCGTCTTCGGCGAGATGGAACTGCCCGAGCCCGCGGCGCCCGACGGCGACTGGCGCACCCCGCTGAGGCAGCTCGCCGGGGTGTACCGCGCGAGCCTGGTGCGCCACCCCTGGACCTCCCCGCTGACGGGCCACTTCCTCAACATCGGCCCGCACTCGCTGGCGTTCTCGCGCCAGGTGCAGCGCATCATCGAGGACACCGGCCTCACCCTGCAGGGCCAGCGGGGCGCGATCGCCGCCGTCTTCCAGTTCGTGTACGGGTACGGGACCATCGAGGGCCACTTCGTGCAGCGCTGCGCGGATGCCGGGATGACCCAGGACGAGTACTACCACCACGCGATGGGCGCCTTCGGCGAACTGGCCCCGGAAATGGCCGAGGACTACGAGAACGCGCGGGTGCTGATGGCGGGCACCGAGGGGCACAAGGTGGAGGACATCCGCGAGGCCGACTTCCAGATCGCGCTCGATCTGCTGGTGGCCGGCATCGACACGATGGTCGCGGCCCAGCGGAATGCCTCCGGCTAGAACCTCACGCGAGATGTGCCGGGAATCCGCCGGTCGCGACGGGTCCCCATCGCTCCGGTGTGATCCGGATGATGGACTTGCCCTGCTTGAGCATCGCGGCGCGGGCCCCTCTTTTTTGCGTCCCTCGCACTGCTTCGCAGGCTTCGGGGCGCTGCGTCGGACTGCGTCCGTCGGTCTTTACTCGCTCGGGGCGAGATGTGCCGGGAATCCGCCGGTCGCCACGGGTCCCCATCGCTCCGGTGTGATCCGGATGATGGACTTGCCCTGCTTGAGCATCGCGGCGCGGTATTCGTCCCAGTCCGGGTGTTCGCCCGAGATGTTGCGGAAGTACTCGACCAGCGGTTCCACCGAGTCGGGCGAGTCGATGACCTCCGCGGTGCCGTCGATCTGGACCCACGGTCCGTTCCAGTCGTCGCTCAGGATGACCACGCTCACCTGCGGATTCCGCTTGGCGTTACGGGTCTTGGCGCGTTCGGGATAGGTGGAGACGACGATCCGCCCGGAGTCGTCGACCCCGCAGGTCAGGGGGGAGGCCTGCGGGGTTCCGTCGGCGCGGGCGGTCAGCAGGAGCGCGCGGTGGCGCGGGCGGACGAAGTCGAGCAACTCGTCCAGGGAGACACGGGTGTTGGTCGCGATGCTGGGTGCCATGTCCAGCACCCTACGACTTGAACCGTGCTCGAACCTCTCATACCTGCGGCAGCGCGTCCCCCTGCACGGCCTGGATGTCCAGCTCCACCTTCAGCGTCGTGCCGATCGCGGAGATGCCCGCCTGGACGACCTGGTTGTAGTTCATCGCGAAGTCCTCGCGCTTCAGCTCGGTCGTCGCCCGGAACGCCGCCCGGGTGCCGCCCCACGGGTCCGCGCCCGTGCCGAGGTAGCTGAGGTTCAGGTCCACGGGCCGTACGACACCGTGCAGCGTCAGTTCGCCGTGCACCGTCCAGCGGTCGGACCCGGCCGGCTCCAGGCCGGTCGAGCGGAACGTGATCTCCGGGAACGTCTCGACGTCCAGGAAGTCGGGCGTCTTCAGGTGCCCGTCCCGCATGCCGTTGCCCGTGTCGATGGAGGACGCCTTGATGACCGCCTCCACCCGCGACTTCTCCACGTCCTGGGCGATCTCGATGCGCCCGCCGAACTCCGTGAACCGGCCGTGCACGCTCGAAATGCCGAGATGCTGCGCGACCGCGCCCACGGAGGAGTGCACCGGGTCGATCGTCCACGGCCCGGGCGGCGGCAGTTCGGCGCCGCCCTGCCGGGCGAGGACCACCGTGCCGACGTCGGCACGGCCGCTCGCCGTCACCATCGCCGTGGACGCCGTCGGCGCGTAACCGACCGCCGTCACGATCACCACGTACGGGCCCGGGGTCAGGGTCACCGCGTCGTGCACGGCCCCCTCGTCGTCGGCCTCGGCCCGCAGCACCTGCGCACCCGTCATGTCGGTCACCGTCACGACGGCGTGCGGCAGAGCCCATCCGTCCCTGGTACGGATCCGCGCGCTCAGTCCCATGCTTCTCCCTTGCGCCGGAATACCGGCGCCGCTCTCGCGGGCGTGGTCGCCCGCCGCTGGGGTCCTCGAATTGATGGCCGAGGCCCCTTTGGTCGATGGCCCGTAAACGGGCCGGACCCCGGTCCGGTGGCGGCCGGCCGTCCCCTGCCGTAGTGCCGCCACCGGTTCCGGGGTCCTTTTCCCACTACCGGGCCGGGGCACGTCTCCGCTCGAAGCGCGCCCCGGCCCGGGGTCGTCACTCGCCGGGGTGGGCGAGCTCGATGTCGTGGCCCTCGGCGCCGCCGCCGTTGACCGTCAGACCGGTGGCCACCGGCGGGTAGCCGGTCGCGATGACCGTGTACTCGCCGCTGTCCAGGTCGGTGAAGGCGTACGCGCCGTCGTGACCGGTCGTCGCCGTGGCGACCACGTTGCCCGCCGCGTCGACGAGCGTGACCCGCGCGTCGTTCAGCGCACCGCCCGCGGCCCGGACCACACCGGCGACCTGCGCACCGGAGTGCAGCTCGATCTCGACCCGGGTGACCCCGGTGCCGCCGACCTCGACGGGCAGTGCGAGCGGACGGTGGCCCGCCGCGTTGACCGCGACGGTCACGGCGCCCGGGACCAGCTCGGCGAAGGTGAACTCGCCCTGCTCGCCGGAGAGTCCGGTGGCCAGGACGTCACCGCGGACGTCGGTCACGATGACCATGGCGCCGGGGACCGGCAGCTTGCTGTCCACGGATTTCACGACGCCGCTCAGGCCGCTGGTGCCGCTGAGCAGGATGTCGTACGCGACCGGCTCCTCGCCGACGACGACCGTGGAGGCCTGCGGCTGGTAGCCGTCGGCCGAGGCGATCAGGACGTACGAACCGGCGCCGGGGGCGTCGAGGCCGTAGGCGCCGTCGCCCTGGGAGACCGCGCGGCCCAGCTGGCGTCCGCCGAGCGAGATCAGCGTGACCGCCGCCCGCGGGACCGGGGCGCTCTCGGAGCCGCGGACGAAGCCGCGGACCGGGGTGCCGCCACCGGTGGACGCCGTCGCCGGGACACTGCCCGCCGTCGTGGCGACCGCTTGGAGACGCTGGGTCGAGCCGTCCGAGGAGGGCGCCGAGACCGCGGCCGCCATGGCCGGAACGAGCTCCTCCGTCTCGGGAGCACCGGCAACCGCGGCCACAGGCGCTCCAGACTCGGACTCGGCGGCCGGAACAGCCTGGGAGTTCGAGGTACGCAGGGGAATCTCCTTGATGAACAGCGTGGCGATGAGCGCGAGCAGCGCGATCGGGGCGGCGATCAGGAACACGTCCGCGATGCCGTGCCCGTACGAGCTCTCCATGATCGTGCGCAGCGGCGCGGGGAGCTTGTCGAGATCCGGGATGGCGCCGCCGCCGGTGCCGCCGTGGCCCAGGGCAGCGCCCTTGGGGCCGAGGTCGGTGAGGCCGTCCTTGACGTAGTGCGTGATGCGCGTGGCCATGATCGAACCGAGCGCCGAGACACCCATCGCACCACCGAGGGAGCGGAAGAAGGTGACCGTGGAGCTGGCCGAACCGATGTCCTCCGGAGCGACCTGGTTCTGGGTGCAGAGCACGAGGTTCTGCATCATCATGCCGATGCCGAGACCCATGAGGGCCATGTAGATCGCGACGTGCCAGTAGGCGGTGTCGTAGCGGATCGTGCCGAGCAGGCCTAGGCCCGCCGTGATGAGCACGCCGCCGGAGACCAGCCACGCCTTCCACTTGCCGGTCTTGGTGATGACCTGGCCCGCGACGGTCGACGAGATGAACAGGCCGCCGATCATCGGGATCGTCATGACACCGGACATCGTCGGCGACTTGCCGCGCGCCAGCTGGAAGTACTGCGAGAAGAACACGGTGCCCGTGAACATCGCGACACCCACGAAGAGCGAGGCGATCGAGGCGAGCGTGATGGTGCGGTTGCGGAAGAGCCGCAGCGGGATGATCGGCTCCGCGGCCTTGGTCTCCACGAAGATGAAGATCAGCGCGAGGACGACAGCGCCGCCGACCATCGCGCCGGTCTGCCACGACAGCCAGTCGTACTTGTCGTCGGCGAAGGTCACCCACAGGAGCAGGGTGCAGACCGCGGCGGTGATGAAGAAGGCACCGGCCCAGTCGACCTTCACGTTGTCCCGCTTGACCACGGGGAGCTTCAGCGTCTTCTGCAGAACGATGAGCGCGATGATCGCGAACGGCACACCGACGTAGAAGCACCAGCGCCAGCCGAGCCACGAGGTGTCGGTGATGACGCCGCCGAGCAGCGGGCCGCCGACGGTGGCGACGGCGAAGGTCGCACCGAGGTAGCCGGAGTAACGGCCCCGCTCACGCGGGGAGATCATCGCGGCCATGACGATCTGCGCGAGGGCGGACAGACCGCCGACGCCGATGCCCTGCACCACGCGGCAGGCGATCAGCATGGTCGGGCTCTGCGAGAGGCCGGCCACGACCGAGCCGCCCACGTAGACGATCAGGGCTATCTGTACGAGGGCCTTCTTGCTGAAGATGTCGGCGAGCTTGCCCCACAGGGGAGTCGTCGCGGTCATCGCGAGCAGCGAGGCGGTGACGACCCAGGTGTAGGCGGACTGGCCGCCGCCCAGGTCGCCGACGATCTCGGGAAGCGCGTTGGTGACGATCGTCGACGACAGGATCGCGACGAACATGCCGAGCAGCAGCCCGGACAGCGCCTCCATGATCTGCTTGTGCGTCATGGGAGTGCCGCTGCCGGGGGCGGCTGCGCCTCCATGCTTGGCGTGGCTGCCCCGCACACCTGCTGGTGTGGTTGTTGCCATGGGGTTCCTTTACTTACGCGGGTGTACGGGTGGTCTCTTCGGTGGCATCCGGAAGTGCCTGCGCGAGTCGCGGCGTGTATCGGCAGTCGCCGAAGCTGTCGCGGAGCCGGCTCATCATCGCGATCAGCTGCCCGACCTCGTCGTCGGACCAGTCGCTCAACCGGTAGGCGAGCAGTTCGGTCGAACGCTCGGAGAGCAGCTCGATCTGCTTCGCGCCCTGGTCGGTGAGGCTGAGGATGCGGGAGCGCTTGTCGGCGGGGTCGGGCGACCGGTCGATCCAGCCGCGTTCGGCGACGTGCGCCACGTGGCGGCTGGTCACGGACATGTCTACGGCGAGCAGTTCCGCCAGGCGGCTCATCCGCATCTCGCCGTACTGGCCGAGAAGCATGAGGACCGCGGCCGAACCGGCCGGACAGTCGTGCGGCAGGGACCGCGCGAGGTCTCGTTTGACGGCACCGAAGGCACTGAACTGTCGGGCGAGCTGTTCGTACTGACTCTGCTCGGCCACGGCACCTCCTACGTTCGTTGCTTAGGGCAACCATAGAGACAGTTGGTTGCCGCAGGCAAACGAAAAGGGGTGTACGAGCCTAAAAACCCGGTAAAGGGGAGGGGTTGCACATGTAAAGCCGCAGCTCAGCGTGGGTGTGGCGTCGCCCGCACGTATTCGCTAGGGTCCTTCCCCATGGCACACAACCCCCAGGGCCCGGCCCCCGAAGGCAACTACGACCCCGCGGGGAGCACCCAGATGTTCCGCGCCTTCGTCGACGAACCTGCCTCGCCGTCGCGCCAGCAGGCCGCCCCGGCGAAGTCGGGACCCGGCGCCGGTCTGATTCTCGGCATCGTGCTCGCCGTCGTCATCGTGGCCGGCGTGGCCTGGCTGGCCCTCAAGTAGGTCATCGCGGCTCTCGCGCGAGAGCCGTTCACTTCCATTTGACGGAGACGTCCCGCGTCTCCACGTGCATGCCGAGCGGCACCCGCCAGGCGTCGACACACACCGTCCAGGTCTTCTTCTTCCGCTTCCCCGCGTCGATCGGCACGGGGAGGTCCTGGGTGGACTCGACGGTGGCCCAGTCGATGCCGAGGGCGCCGATGATGTGCGTCCCGAACGTCACCGTGCCCGAACGCACCGCGGTACCACCGGTGTTGACCATGTCCAGGGTGACGTCCTCGCACCACCGCTTGTCCGCGGCCTCGCGCTCCGGGTCCCCGACCTTCAGGGCGGCGGGCCCGCTCGGGGTCCCGGTGTCCGGGGCGGACGGCGTGGTCGTCGACCCGCCGCCGGGACTGCCGCCGGCGGAGCCGCCCGCGCCGGAGCCGCCGGTGGACGGCGACCCGGACCCGTCGGGCCCCGGCGCCTCGGACGCCCCGGAGCCACCGTCGGTACGTGCTTCGGCTCCGGCGCCCGTGTCTCCTGAACTGCCGTCGCCACCGGGGGACTTGCCGCCGCCGCCTTCGGCGCCGCCCGTCCCGCCCTCCGACGGAACCGGCGGATCCGGGTCGGCCCCGTCCAGCGGCACCAGCTCCACATCACCGGTCGGCGCCACCGTGCGCCCCGGCGTCCGCTCGGGCGTGGCACCGGCCGCGCCGACCGCCACATAACCGTCACCGCCGCCGGAACTCCCGCACGCCGCAAGGAGACCGCCCAGGCAGACCACGGCCGCCGTCGCACCCGTCAGGGCGCCTCGGCGGCCGCGTATCGATGCTCGTCGCATCGCGTCAGTGTGTCTGACGGTCCGTCAATTCGGAACCCCGTCAACGGCACCGGCGGCGCGCACGGCGCGTCAGTCGGCGATCAGGCCTTCCCTGAGCTGCGACAGCGTCCGCGTGAGCAGGCGCGACACGTGCATCTGCGAGATGCCGACCTCCTCGCCGATCTGTGACTGCGTCATGTTCGCGAAGAAGCGCAGCATGATGATGCGGCGCTCGCGCGGCTGGAGCTTGGCGAGCAGCGGCTTGAGCGACTCGCGGTACTCCACGCCCTCCAGGGCCGTGTCCTCGTAGCCGAGGCGGTCCGCGAGCGAGCCCTCGCCGCCGTCGTCCTCGGGCGCCGGGGAGTCGAGGGAGGAGGCGGTGTAGGCGTTGCCCACCGCGAGCCCGTCGACCACGTCGTCCTCGGAGACGCCGAGCACCGCGGCCAGCTCGGGCACGGTCGGCGAGCGGTCCAGCTTCTGGGCCAGCTCGTCGCTCGCCTTGGTCAGCGCGAGCCGCAGCTCCTGGAGCCGGCGCGGCACGCGCACCGACCAGGACGTGTCACGGAAGAAGCGCTTGATCTCGCCGACGACGGTCGGCATCGCGAACGTCGGGAACTCCACGCCGCGTTCGCAGTCGAAGCGGTCGATCGCCTTGATCAGGCCGATCGTGCCGACCTGGACGATGTCCTCCATCGGTTCGTTCCGGCTGCGGAAGCGGGCCGCGGCGTACCGGACCAGTGGGAGGTTCAGCTCGATGAGGGTGTCCCGTACGTAGCCACGCTCGGGGCTGTTCTCGTCGAGTGCGGCGAGCCGCAGGAAGAGGGAGCGGGACAGGGTGCGGGTGTCGATGGCTTCGGAAGCCCCGGATACAGGCGGGCTGTGAAGCACGTCGGGCGCTGACGCGCTCTTGCTGAGCGTGAGCACCTTCGAGCTGCCCTGGACTGCGGACATGCCACCCCCTTGAGGTCGCGGACGGTCGCGGCGGGCGCTCCCGTCTGGAAGGAACGCAGCCTCCACCTGAATACCGGAGGCGGGGCTGCGGCAAACGCGGTTCCCGCAGAATGTCACATGTCGGCAACACGCTGTAGTGACATGTCGACATGGATGGGGTGAATCGGTGCAGGAAAAGGGGGGTGTGGCGGGGAACTGACGTATTTCGGCGGGGAAGTGCCGAGAAAGGCACTCCACTCGTTCCGGTTACGCCTCGATCCTGTTTGCGGATCGGAGCCGTGCGAAGCTTCTGGCCAGCAGTCTTGACACATGCATCTGGGAAACGCCCAATTCCGCGCTGATCTGGGACTGCGTCAGATTGCTGTAATAGCGCAGCAGCAGGATCCGCTGCTCACGCTCGGGCAGCTGAACGAGCAGATGCCGTACGAGGTCGCGGTGTTCGACGCCGTCGAGCTCCGGGTCCTCGTAGCCGAGCCGGTCGAGCAGGCCGGGCATCCCGTCGCCCTCCTGGGCCGCCTCCAGCGAGGTCGCGTGGTACGAGCGCCCCGCCTCGATGCAGGCGAGCACCTCGTCCTCGCCGATGCGCAGGCGCTCGGCGATCTCGGCGGTGGTGGGGGTGCGCCCGAACGCCGTGGTGAGGTCCTCGGTCGCGCCGGTCACCTGCACCCACAACTCGTGGAGCCGGCGCGGCACGTGGACCGTGCGGACGTTGTCGCGGAAGTAGCGCTTGATCTCGCCGACGACGGTCGGCATCGCGAACGTCGGGAACTGCACGCCGCGCTCGGGGTCGAAGCGGTCGATCGCGTTGATGAGCCCGATCGTGCCGACCTGGACGACGTCCTCCATCGGCTCGTTGCGGCTGCGGAAGCGGGCCGCCGCGTACCGCACGAGCGGGATGTTGGCCTCGATGAGGGCGGCGCGCACCCTGGTGTGCTCGGGAGTCCCCGGCAGCAGGTCCTTGAGCTGGGCGAAGAGGACCTGGGTCAGCGCACGGGTGTCGGCGCCCCGACTCTTCGCGGGCGGTGCTTGAGGCGCTGTACTGGCCGGCACGGTCAACGTCACCTCTGTCTCCGTCAGCTCGTCCATCAACTCATCCGTCAAAAGCGGTCATAGCATCACAAGACAGGTGCACTGTGTGCAAGCACCGCATAACTACGTGTTGAAGGGCAAGTTGGGGCATAGAGGCACAGAAAGGCCCTTCACCGTTCCGGTGAAGGGCCGCTTCGTCGTGCGATTCGCTCAGAACTCGTAGTCCGCGATCACCCACGTGGCGAACTCGCGCCACTGCGCGACACCCGCCTGGTGGGCCGGGTGCTCGATGTACCGCTTGAGCGCATCGGTGTCCTCGACCGCCGAGTTGATGGCGAAGTCGTAGGCGATGGGGCGGTCGGTGATGTTCCAGTCGCACTCCCAGAACGTCAGCTCCGGGATCTGCTCACCGAGTGCGCGGAAGGCCTTGACGCCCTCGACGACGCGAGGCTCGTCGCGCTGGACGCCCTCATTGAGCTTGAAGAGGACCAGATGGCGGATCACGGGCACTCCTTGCAGACGCTGACGAGGTCGCTCAGTTCCCGCCGCCGTTGACGACCCAGGTCATGAAGTCGCCGATGCTCTGAGCAGCGGACGAGACGCCCTCGAAGCCTATCTGGACGTAGTCCGCGGCCTTGGCCGGGTCGGTGATGATCACGTAGAGGACGAACACGACGACGACGAAGAGACCTATCTTTTTCGTCTGCACCACGCTCTGGCCTCCCCATTGCCCGCATCCCGTGTGGCCCCTGTGCCGGGCGTGAGTGTATCCCGGACGTCTGTTCAACCGGTTATCCGGTTTTCGACGCCAACGGCCCGGTGGGCGGGGCGTTTTGCCCGATCGGTCTGCGTGCGGCTGGACATGGCGGGACATGCAGAACGCCCCTCTTCTCCGGTGACCCGGGAAAGAGGGGCGTTGTCAGCGGTAGCGGTGGGATTTGAACCCACGGTGACTTGCGCCACACTCGCTTTCGAGGCGAGCTCCTTCGGCCGCTCGGACACGCTACCGAGAGAGATCCTAGCCCAAGTTGGGCCGTGGTCTGAAATCCGTATCCGGGAGCCCGTCCGGAGCGTTTTCCGGAGGCTCCGGCTAGCGGTCCCGGAAGAAGGAGGTGAGCTGCTGCGCGCACTCGTCGGCGAGCACGCCCTCGATCACTTCGGGGCGGTGGTTGAGGCGCCGGTCGCGGACGACGTCCCACAGGGACCCGGCCGCCCCGGCCTTCTCGTCGCGCGCCCCGTAGACGACCCGGTCGACCCGGGACTGCACGAGGGCGCCCGCGCACATCGTGCACGGCTCCAGGGTCACGACGAGCGTGCACCCCGTGAGCCGCCACTCCCCGAGCGCCGCGGCCGCCCGCCGGATCGCGAGCACCTCCGCGTGCGCGGTCGGGTCGCCGGTCGCCTCGCGCTCGTTGTGCCCCGAGGCGAGCACGGTCGTGCCGTCCGGGGCGAGCACGACGGCCCCGACGGGCACGTCACCGCCCTCGGCGGCGAGCCGCGCCTCCCGGACGGCGAGGCGCATGGCCTGCCGCCAGGGATCGCGTACGGGGTCCGGTGCCTGGTCTGCGGTGCTCACGGGCGGAATGTAGCCGACCGCGGCCGGCACCGGCATCGTCGTGGAGAAATGGACAAATGGTGGACGGGTGGGACCTATCGGACCGTTTCGAGGACCTCCGCCGCTCCCAGGACCTCGGCGATCTCGCTGAGGGCGTCGTTGGTGTCGAGGGCGAGGAGCTCCTTCTCGGAGACTCCGAGGTCGGCGAGGATCAGCCGGTCCCCGATCGGGCCCGGGGGCACGGCCTCGGCGGCGGGATCCGCCGCGTCGTCGTCCCCGGCCTCGTCCTCGTCGGCCGGGTCGGGCTCGCCGTCCTCGGTCCCGTCGAGATCCAGGGCGTCCAGCTCGTCCTGGTCGGGATCCTTTCCGAGCAGTTCGTCGGTGAGCAGGATCTCGCCGTACGAACTCCGGGCGGCCGCGGCCGCGTCGGAGACGTAGATGCGAGGGTCCTCCTCGCCGTCCACACGGACGACGCCGAACCAGGCGTCCTCCTGTTCGATGAAGACGAGCACTGTGTCGTCCTCGGCACCGGCCGAGGCTTCACGGGCCAGGTCGGTCAGATCCGACAGGGCCTCCACGTCGTCGAGCTCTGTATCGCTCGCTTCCCACCCGTCTTCGGTGCGCGCGAGCAGTGCGGCGAAGTACACCGTGACTCTCCCACTGGTCTCAGGTGTGCCGGTTGGGGTTCCCCCCGGCGGACTCGGGAGGCGGGGTGTGCAGTTCCGAGCCCCGCCCAATCGGAATCGTGGCAGAAACCATCGCTTCAGGAGAGGTCTTCCGCCCGCTGTGTTCGCGCGGCGTCACCAGCGGAACGTGCGCATGCGCATCTGCTGCCGCATTCGTGCCGCCCTGGCACGGCGTGGCCGGACCCGGTCGCGCAGCTCGCGCGACTCCGCGAGTTCCCGCAGAAACTGGGCCCGGAGCCGTCTGCGCCCGTCCTCGGCGTCCTCCGGCTCCGGGTCCTGTCGGCGGTCGCGCCGGCCCTGATCCGGCATAGACACACCACCCCCGGTCGGTCCTTCCGACTTTCCCTCCGATGGCGGGTTTGATGCCAGCACGAGGGCGCCCCGGACCCGGTTACTGTTGAGGACATGCGGATCCACGTCGTCGACCACCCGCTGGTGGCGCACAAACTCACCACGCTGCGCGACAAGCGCACCGACTCCCCGACCTTCCGGCGCCTCGCCGACGAGCTGGTCACCCTGCTCGCGTACGAGGCCACCAGGGATGTGCGCACCGAGCTGGTCGACATCGAGACCCCCGTCTCGGGCACGACCGGCGTGAAGCTCTCCTACCCGCGGCCCCTGGTCGTGCCGATCCTGCGGGCCGGTCTCGGCATGCTCGACGGCATGGTGCGGCTGCTGCCGACCGCCGAGGTGGGCTTCCTCGGCATGGTGCGTGACGAGGAGACGCTCCAGGCGTCCACGTACGCGACGCGCATGCCCGACGACCTCTCCGGGCGGCAGGTCTACGTCCTCGACCCGATGCTGGCCACCGGCGGCACGCTCGTCGCGGCGATCCAGGAGCTGATCAAGCGCGGCGCGGACGACGTGACGGCTGTGGTGCTGCTCGCCGCCCCCGAGGGTGTGGAGATCATGGAGCGCGAGCTCGCCGGTACGCCGGTGACGGTCGTGACGGCCTCGGTCGACGAGCGGCTCAACGAGAACGGGTACATCGTCCCGGGCCTCGGCGACGCGGGCGACCGGATGTACGGGGCGGCCGAGTAGCCACCCCGTACGGGATCTCGTT
This sequence comes from Streptomyces sp. CB01635, assembly GCF_002803065.1. Lineage (GTDB taxonomy): Bacteria > Actinomycetota > Actinomycetes > Streptomycetales > Streptomycetaceae > Streptomyces. The sequence goes on along the minus strand of NZ_NNBL01000043.1, from coordinate 31,331 downwards.
GCTTCGGTTCAGTTCAGCAGTGCTTCTTCGACGTGGCGGACGTCGGTGAGGTCTTGGCCAGCGCGGCCAGTGCCTTGTCGGCGTCCGCCTTCGTCGTGAGCTGCTTGAACGCGGTGCCGATGATCAGGTCGACCTCGGCCGGCTTGGCGCGGGTGTCGGTCTTCAGCTCGGCGCCGGCGAGCTGCGTGCCGAGGACCGGCAGCGCCGCGTCGGTGGCGGCCCTGGCGCCGAGCAGCAGCCCGGGGCCCTTGACCTTCTTGTCGTACGCCTTCGTCGCGTTGCCCACGTCGCCGATGGCGAAGCCGCGTTTCTTCAGCTCGTCCGCCGTCTGCTTGGCGAGGCCGCTGCGGGGCGTGGCGTTGAGGACGTTGACCGTGACCTGGCCGGGCTTCGGCAGGATCTTCGGGCTCGCCGAGGGCGACGCCGAGGTCTTCGTCCGGCAGTCGCCGGTGGCTCCCGCGGCCGAGGCCTTGTCACCGCCGCCGGTGAAGACGTCGATCAGCTGCAGAGTGCCCCAGCCGATCAGGCCGACCGCCACGACGGAGGCAACGACGGCGAGCACGATCCTGCTGCGCCCGCGGCTCCGGCGCATACGCGGGTATTTGTCTCCCGTGATGCGGTACTTGCCGCCCATGCCGGGGGGAGTGAGCATGCTCATGGGCGCAGCGTAGTGCGCCCCGGCGGTGATTCCTACTAAATGATCATTGGCCCACGCCGGGGACTACCCGAAAGGGTCAACGCGGGCGCGCGGCCCGCGGCTCAGCCCAGCTCGAGGACGCGGGCGTGCAGCACCTGGCGCTGCTGGAGCGCGGCGCGCACGGCGCGGTGCAGGCCGTCCTCGAGGTACAGGTCGCCCTGCCACTTCACGACGTGCGCGAAGAGGTCGCCGTAGAACGTCGAGTCCTCGGCGAGGAGCGTCTCGAGGTCGAGCTGGCCCTTGGTCGTCACGAGCTGATCGAGGCGGACCGGGCGCGGCGCGACGTCCGCCCACTGCCGGGTGCTTTCCCGGCCGTGGTCGGGGTACGGCCGGCCGTTTCCGATGCGCTTGAAGATCACACGGAAAGCCTACCGGGCCCGGCTCTCCGGGCGCAGCCATGGAGACGGAGTGCGAGTCTGGGAAATGACGTCCTAAACACGGGCAAACCGGGAACACTCAATCCGGGGACAGGGGCCAGAAATGAGTGACAGCGAGCCGATCCCGGCCGGGCCGGCGAATGCGAAGCCTTCATCAGGGGTAGGCGCGGGCGCCGGGTTGACGCCCGGAACCGCCGCTTCCTCAGCCCCGGGCGGGACAGGTGAAGCTTCCCCCACCGGGACCACCGGCCCCGAGCCCGTCACCACGGCCCCCGCTCTCCCCGCCCCCGCCCTGGAGATCGCCGCCGGGTACGCCTTCGCCGGGCCCGCCCTCGATCTCGGCGCGCTCGTGTGGGACGGCCGGTGCCTGCCGGACGCGCAGATCCGGATTCCGCTGGGGATGCTCAACCGGCACGGCCTCGTCGCGGGCGCCACCGGCACCGGCAAGACCAAGACGCTCCAGCTCGTCGCCGAGCAGCTGGCCGCGCAGGGCGTCCCCGTCTTCCTCGCCGACATCAAGGGCGACGTCTCCGGCATCTCGGCCCCGGGCGAGCCGGGCCACAGGGTGTCGCAGCGGTCGGCCGAGGTCGGTCAGGAGTGGCGGGCGACCGGATTTCCGAGCGAGTTCTACGCGCTCGGCGGCATCGGCTCCGGCATCCCCCTGCGGGCCACCATCACCGGCTTCGGCCCGGTCCTGCTCTCCAAGTGCCTCCAGCTCAACCAGACGCAGGAGCAGTCGCTCGGCCTGATCTTCCATTACGCGGACCAGAAGGGCCTCGAACTCGTCGACCTCAAGGACCTGCGCGCGGTCGTCACGTTCCTCACCTCCGACGAGGGCAAGCAGGAACTGAAGACCATCGGCGGGCTCTCCACCACGACGGCGGGCGTGATCCTGCGCGCCCTGACCGCGTTCGAGCAGCAGGGCATGGGCGACTTCTTCGGCGAGCCCGAGTTCGACAGCAGCGAGCTGCTGCGCACGGCCCCGGACGGCCGCGGCCTGGTCTCCGTACTCGAACTGCCCGCCGTGCAGGACAAGCCGCATCTCTTCTCGACGTTCCTGATGTGGCTGCTCGCCGATCTTTTCCAGGACCTTCCCGAGGTCGGCGATGTGGAGAAGCCGAAGCTGGTCTTCTTCTTCGACGAGGCGCATCTGCTCTTCAGCGGCGCGTCGAAGGCGTTCCTGGAGGCGATCACGCAGACCGTGCGGTTGATCCGGTCCAAGGGCGTGGGCGTGTTCTTTGTGACTCAAACGCCGAAAGACGTGCCGTCCGACGTCCTCGCCCAGCTCGGCAACCGGGTCCAGCACGCGCTGCGCGCCTTCACGCCCGACGACCAGAAGGCGCTGAAGTCGACCGCCAGGACGTTCCCCCACTCCGCGTACGACCTCGAGGAGCTGCTGACCTCGCTCGGTACGGGGGAGGCCGTGGTCACCGTGCTGAGCGAGAAGGGTGCGCCGACGCCGGTCGCCGCGACCCGGCTGCGGGCGCCCGAGTCGCTGATGGGGCCCATCGACGCGGCCGCGCTCGACAAGGCCGTGAAGGAGTCGGTCCTGTACTCGCGCTACGCGAACGCCGTCGACCGTGAGTCCGCGTACGAGAAGCTGACGGCCCAGGAGGCCGAGACGCAGGCGCGCAAGGACGTCGAGGCGCAGGCCGCGGAGGCGGAGAAGGCGGAGAAGGCGGAGAAGGCGGTGGCGCGGGGTTCTGGGGGGCGTGGGAAGCCCAAGGAGGACGCGTCGGTCGTGGAACAGGTGGTGGGCAGCGGGATCTTCAAGTCGCTTGCCCGGTCGGTCGGTACGCAGTTGGGGCGGGAGATCTCGCGGTCGCTGTTCGGGACGCGGCGGAGGTAACGGTCTCGGTGGTGGTCCCGGTCCCGCGGGTGCGGGGCCGGGACCTTTGTTGTGCGGGCGGCTCAGGTGCGGTCCTGCGGGTCCGTGTCCTGTGCCTTGTCGTCGGTCGGGGGCGTGGGCTCCGGGGTCTCGCGTGCGGGGCGTACGGCGCGACCGTCGCGTACCGCTTCGGCGCGCAGGAGGGCGCGCAGGACCGCGTAAGGGTCGATGGGCATGGGGGTGTCGTCCTTGTCGTGCGTGGGGGGTGTGCAGGCTCGGTCCGCCGGGAGGGCGGAGCCGGACTGTCAGCAGCGCAGGACGACGCAGCGCAGGGCGTTCAGGGAGTTGAGGGTGGCGCGGGGCGCACGGGGGCGCTCGGGTGGCGCGGGAGGGCGCGCGGGGAGCACGTGGGTGGCGCGTTCGGCGGGGAGGCGAGTGGCGTGCCCCGTCGGCAGGCGCAGCGCGGTGTCGGGGGCGTCCTGGTGGAGCTCGCCGGGTTCGGTGGAGGTGGACGCGGCGTGCGAGGGCGCCGCCTCGGCGCACGGGACCGTGGACGCGAACGCCGCGCCGAGCAGGGTGAGGAGGACGAGCAACGTCCGGGCCCACGCGGGCCGTCGCGCGGTGCGGCGGCCCGCGCCCGCTGGGGAGGCGCGCGTGCTCATGGACGTAAATGTCCCCCGGTGGCGCCCCGAAGACGATCAACGCGGACGAGATCCGCCCTCATGGGCTACGGGACGCGGCGTGTGCTGACGCGCGGCGGGACCTGCTTCGGGACCTGCTTCGGGCCCTACTTCCCCGCGGCCTTGGCCGCCTTCGCCGCCGCCTTCATCTCCTGCTTGTGCGCCCGCACCTTCGTGAGCGACTCGGGTCCCGTGATGTCGGCGACCGACCGGAAGGACTTCGCCTCGCCGTACGCACCCGCGGCCTCGCGCCAGCCCTTGGGGCGCACCCCGAGCTGCTTGCCGAGCAGGGCCAGGAAGATCTGGGCCTTCTGTGTGCCGAAGCCGGGCAGGTCGTTGAGGCGCTTGAGCAGTTCCTTGCCGTCCTTGACGCCGTCCCAGACGGCGCTCGCGTCCCCGTCGTAGTGCTCGACGAGGTACTGGCACAGCTGCTGGATCCGCTTGGCCATCGAGCCGGGGTAGCGGTGCACGGCCGGCTTGGTGGACAGCAGCTCGGCAAAGGCCTCGGGGTTGTGAGAGGCGATCTCGTGCGCGTCGAGATCGTCGGCGCCCAGGCGCTGGGCGATCGTGTGCGGGCCCGCGAACGCCCACTCCATCGGTACCTGCTGGTCGAGCAGCATGCCGACGAGCGCGGCCAGGGGGCTGCGGCCGAGGAGTGCGTCGGCGTCCGGCTCCTGGGCGAGGTGAAGAGTGGCGTCCATGTGTCGATGATCGCGCGGCGTGGGCCGGGGCGCACCCCTTTCCGGCTTAGGTTAGGCTGCCCTAATCTGCAGGGCGGGTGAAGGCGGGGCGGGGAAAGCGTGAGCGTCGAGGTCTACCGGGACGAGTGGGGCATACCCCACCTCCGTGCCGACAGCGCGCGGGAACTGGCCCACGCCCAGGGGCGCAACGCCGCCGCCGACCGGGCCTGGCAGATCGAGGTCGAGCGGCACCGCTCGCAGGGCACCTCCGCCGCCTTCCTCGGGCAGGAGGCCGCCGGCTGGGACCGGTTCGCCCGGCAGGCCCGTATCGACGACACGGCCCGGCGCTGCTACCGCGCGCTCGACGAGGAGACGCGCGGCTGGCTCGACGCGTACGTCGCCGGGGTCGACGCCGGACTGCGAGAACTCGGCGGTTCCGCACCGGAGTTCGCCCGCGCCGGCCTCGAACCGGGCCACTGGCAGCCCTGGACCCCCCTCGGCATCTGGCTGTCCACGCACATCCTGTTCACCGGCTTGCCCGGCAAGCTCTGGCGCGACGAGGTCGTACGCCGCATCGGGCCCGGAGCCGTCGGCCTCTTCGCCACGGACGGCCCCGGCACCTCCGGCAGCAACGGCTGGCTCGTCACCGGCGACCGCACCGCCACCGGCGGCCCCCTGATCGCCGGCGACCCGCACCGCTACATCGAGGCCCCGGGCGTCTACCAGCAGATACGGCTCGCCTGCCCGGATTTCGACGTCGTGGGCCTCGCCGTCCCCGGCGTGCCCGGCATCGGCCACTTCGGCCACACCGGAACCGTCGCCTGGGCGATCACCAACGCGATGGCGGACTACCAGGACCTGTACCGCGAGCGGCTGCGGCGGCTCCCGGACGGCGGCGTGGAGGCGTTCGGCCCCGACGGGTGGCGGCCTGCGTCTCGCAGCGTGGAGACCTTCGAGGTGGCGGGCGGGCGGCCGCAGGAGGTCGAGGTGGTCGAGACCGAACGCGGGACGGTCGTCATCGGCGGACCCGACGAGGGCGAGGGCATTGCACTGCGCCAGCCACCGCGCGTACGCGAGGACTTGGGCTTCGCCGCGCTGCCCGCCCTGCTCCGCGCCCGCACCGTCGGCGACGTGGACCGGGCCTTCGACCGCTGGGCCGAGCCCGTCAACGTCGTCCAGGCCGCCGACACCGAGGGCGGTCTCCTGCACCGCGTCGCGGGCGCCGTGCCCGAGCGCGACCCCGAGAACCTGCTCCGCGTCGTCCCCGCCCACGAGCCCCGGTACGCCTGGCGCGGCCTGCGCGAGATGCCCCGCGAGCCGGTCGGCACCGTCGCGGTCATGGCGAACCAGCGGGGCCTGGCCGCGCCCCTCGGCATCGAGTTCGCGCCGCCGCATCGGGCCGACCGTATACGGGAGTTGCTCGACGCGCGGGAGGAGTGGACGGCGCCCGGCATGGCCACCGTCCACACCGACACCCGCCTCGCCTCCGCCCGCCCGCTGCTCGACCTGGTGGCACGCCTCGACGGCCTCGGCCCCGAAGCGGCGGCACTGAGGAGGCGGCTGCTCGCCTGGGACCGGCACATGGACGCGGACAGCGCGGACGCCGCCGCGTACGCGCGGGTGCGGGCGGCGGTCGTACGGAAGCTTGCCGCGCACTCCGCGTTCGCGCCCCTCGCGGGGATGGGGGAGGCGTACCCGGAGGTCTTCCGGCCGTGGCTGGCCCTCGCGCCGCGTATCGCGTTCGCGCTGGAGACGCTGCTGACGACCAGTCAATTCCCTGATGTCGACCGGGAGACGGTCGTCCGCGAGGCGGTCGAGGAAGCCGCCGGGGCCACGGCGACCGGCGAGACCTGGGGCGACCGGCACCGGCTCGCCGCCTGGCGGGCACTCCCTGACGGCGATGAGGTCGGTCCGGGCCTGCCCGGCGACCACGACTGCGTCCTGTCCACGTCGAGCGTCCCCGGCGTCACCGACCTCAGCGCCCGCGGCCCGGCCGCCCGCTACGTGTGGGACGTCGCCGACCGCGCGAACAGCCTGTGGGTGGTTCCGCTCGGCGCCTGCGGGATCCCCGGCTCGCCGCACCGCCGCGACCAGCTTCCCCTGTGGCTGCGGGGCGAACTGGTCCCCGTAGTCACGGACTGGGCCCGCCTCACCAGAGAAGACCACCCTCATCAGGAAGACCACCCTCATCAGAAGGAGCACCGCGTGTACGAGCAGACCGTCGAAGGGTTCGGCACCGTCAGCGTCAGCCCGGTCGACCCCGCCGCCGACCTCGACGTGCTCCACGGCTGGGTACGCGAGGAGCGCGCCCGGTTCTGGGGTATGGAGGGCGCGAGCCGTGAGCAGGTGCGCGAGACGTACGAGCACCTCGACTCGCTCACCACGCACCACGCCCACCTCGTCCGCCTCAACGGCGAACCCGTCGCGCTCTTCCAGACGTACGAGCCCGAGGCCGACCGGGTCAGCGAGTGCTACGAGGTCGAGGACGGCGACATCGGCGTGCACTTCCTGATCGCCCCGGCCGGGGACGGCGCCGTCAGCGGCTTCACCGGAGCGCTCATGACCGTCCTCATCGCGTACGCGCTCGAAGGGCACGGCAAGCGGCGGATCGTGGTCGAGCCCGACGCGCGCAACGCGAAGGCGGTCGCGCTCCTGGAGCGCGCGGGCTTCGAACTCGGCCCCGAGATCGTGCTCCCGGAGATCGACCTGCCGGAGGTGTTTCTCCCGGAGAAGCGCGCCCGGATCGCCTTCCTCAAGCGCTGACGGCCCGCGGGCTCAGCCTCGTACGAGCATGATCACCGAGGCGGTGACGCCGACCACGACGATCACCGCGCGAAGGACCGCCGGGGGCAGCCTGCGGCCGAACTTCGCGCCGGTCAGGCCGCCCAGCGTGGAGCCGACGGCGATCACCGCGGCCGCCGCCCAGTCGACGTCGGCGACGGCGATGAAGATGACCGCCGCGACCCCGTTCACGATCGAGGCCAGGACGTTCTTCGCCGCGTTGAGGCGCTGGAGGTCGTCGTGGATGAAGCTGCCGAACATGCCCATGAGCAGCACGCCCTGGGCGGCGCCGAAGTAGCCGCCGTAGACACCCGTCCCGAGCACCCCGAACCACATCGGGACGCCGCCGTCGGCGCGCGTAGCCGTGGCCTGGCGCTTCTTCGACCAGCGGCTGAGCCGGGGCTGGAGCACGACGAGGACGCAGGCGGCCAGGATGAGCACGGGCACCACCGCCGTGAACGCGTCGGCGGGCAGCTTCAGCAGGAGCAGCGCGCCCGTGAGCCCGCCGATCAGCGAGGCCGTGCCGAAGCGGAGCAGCCGCTTCTTCTGCCCCTTCAGCTCGCGCCGGTAGCCGTACGCGGCGCTGAGCACGCCCGGCACGAGGCCGATGTTGTTCGACACGTTGGCGAGTACCGGCGGATAGCCGAACGCGAGGAGCGTAGGGAAGGTGATCAGCGTTCCGGAGCCGACCACCGCGTTGATCGCGCCGGCGGCGACACCGGCCGCTCCGACGGCCACTGCTTCAAGTGCATCCACATCCGAGATCGTTTCGGAGGCGGACACCCAAGTCAATCCTCGCCATTTCTTGGGAAGTTCCAAGGTCTGGCTTGGGGGCGACCGAATGGCTACGTTGGCGCCGTGACCCTCGACGATCTCCGCGTCTACGTCGCCGTGTGCGCGGCGGGCAGCCTCAGCGCCGTCGCCCGCGACCTCTCCTGCACGCAGTCGGCGGTGAGCCAGCACATCCGGCGCCTCGAACGGGAGGTGGGCGTCAGCCTCCTCGAACGGCACGCGCGCGGTGTCCTGCCGACCGCCGCGGGGCGCATCCTGCAGACCGCGGCCGCCGAGGGCATCGGCGGCATCGATGTCGCGCTGCGCCGCCTGCGCGACCTGGCCCGCGGCGAGCGCGGCGCGGTGCGCGTCACCACGGGCGCGACGACCGTGCGCCACTTCATGTCCGGGGCCATCGTCGGCTTCCGGCGCCGCCACCCCCAGGCGAGCCTGGAATTCCAGACGGTCAGCTCCAGCCACAGTGCCTACGAGGCGCTCGCCGCGCACGACCTCGACCTCGCGTGGGTCACCATCGGCGCGCCGGAACGCGGCGTCGAGCAGCGCCCCGTCGTCGAACTCCCCTGGGTCCTCGCGGTGCGCCCCGACGACCCGCTGGCCGGCCGGACCCGGATCGGCCCCGGTGACCTGGCCGCCGCCCACCTCATCAGGCCGCCCGAACAGTCCACGTCGCGCTCCCATCTCGACCGGCACTTCAGCGGGCTCGGGATCGTCAGGCCGGCCGGGTCGGACGCGGGCGTCGCCGACTGGGCCACCGCCGTGCACCTCGCCGAACTGGGCCTCGGCCACGCGCTCGTCCCCGAACTGCCCGGCTGGCGCGACCCCGACCGCGCGGGCGGCCCGGTCCTGGTCCCCGTACCGGACCTGCCGCCACTCGCGGTCGGCTGGGCGGTCCGGCGCTGGTCCACGCTGACCCCACTGGCGAGGGCCTTCGCGGACCTGGTGGCGGAGCACTGCGGGAGGTAGGGGCTTCACGTGGTTGTGGCGGGGTCCGGGACCGGGGAGATGTCTCGTGCCTGTGGCGGGGGCCGGGTCCCCGGGGGACGCTGGAAGCATGACCACGACGTACGACCTGAACGCTCTCGCCGACAAGCATGTCGCCGCCGCCCGGACCTCCCCCCACGGCCGCAGCGCGCACCTCCTGCTCCGCGAGGAGACCCTCCGGCAAAGCGTGATCGCCCTGACGGCGGGCGAAGTTCTGGAGGAGCACAACGCGCCTCCCGCCGCGACACTCCAGGTGCTGCGGGGCGAGGTCGTACTGACAGCGGCCTCGGGCGACGTGACGCTCCACGAGGGCCGGCTCCACGCGCTCCCGCAGGAACGGCACGGGCTGCGCGCGGTCACGGACGCGGCGGTGCTCCTTACGGCGGTCAACGACTGAGGGGCGCCCGCCGCTCCCGGACGCTTCGGCCGGCGCCGAACGGTTCCGCGCCTAGCGTGCGCTGCATGACACAGCGATACCGGTTCAACCGGTACGAGGACATGCGCCGGGCGCCGGCGGACCCCTGCCTCGTTCCCGCCCCGGTCCCGGCCGTCGCGCCCGCGGCGCCCGCCGGAGGCGTGGCCCTCGCGGCCGGCACCCTCGAAGGGACGACCCCCCGATGAACCAGCCCGCCTGCGCAGCCTTCGAAGCCCTGCACCACGACCCCGGCGGCCCCCTCCTCCTCCCCAACGCCTGGGACCACGCCTCCGCCGCCGCGCTCGCCGGGCAGGGGTTCACCGCGATCGGTACGACGAGCCTTGGCGTGGCCGCCGCGGCCGGGCTGCCCGACGGCGCCGCGGCCACCCGCGAGGAGACCCTGCGCCTGGCCCGCCGCCTGGGCGGGGACGCGTTCCTGCTGTCCGTGGACGCGGAGGGCGGGTTCGGCGACGACCCGGCCGAGGTCGCCGGCCTCGCCCGTGAGCTGGCGCAGGCGGGCGCGGTGGGGATCAATCTGGAGGACGGCAGGGCCGACGGCACCCTCACCCCGGCCCCCGTCCACGCGGCGAAGATCGCCGCGGTCAAGGCCGCCGTACCGGACCTGTTCGTCAACGCCCGCACGGACACGTACTGGCTTCCGGACCCGCGGACCGCGCCGGAGCCGGAGACCCGCCGCCGGCTCGACGCCTACCGGCAGGCGGGCGCCGACGGAGTCTTCGTACCGGGCCTGACCGACCCGGCCGCGATCACCGCACTGGTGGCGCACCTGCGCCCGTCCGGCATCCCCCTCAACATCCTCTACTCCCCCACGGGCCCCACCGTCCCCGAGCTCGCCGCCCTGGGCGTCCGCCGCGTCAGCCTCGGCTCGCTCCTGTTCCGCGCGGCCTTGGGCGCCGCGGTCACGGCGGCGCTCGGCGTACGGGCGGGCCGGGATGTGGCCCCCGTGGCACCGACGTACGGCGAGGTCCAGGAGCTGAGCGGCGGTGGAGACGCCACGCAAATATGATGAAGCCGGGGTTTTCCGTAACCGGAGCGGTCCATGACGCAGCGTCGTCCCAGCCAGCCCGAGAGCGCCGACGACCTGCTGACCAGGCTCGGCCGCCTTGCCGCACAGGCACGCGCCGGGGCGGAACTCCAGCACGCCCGGGTCGAACTGGCGGAAGCCCTCCAGCGTGAAATGCTCCCCGTCTCGCTGCCCGCCCTGCCGGGACTGCGGACCGCCGCTTGCTACTCGCCGGCCCGCCACGGCCTGGACATCGGCGGGGACTGGTACGACGGGTTCGCCACCCCTGACGGCGCCCTCGGGTTCTCCATCGGGGACGTCCAGGGCCACGACGTCGAGGCCGCCGCCTTCATGGGGCAGATCCGCATCGCCCTGCGCGCCGTGGCCGCCTTCGCCCCGGACCCGGGCGAGGCGCTCGCCCAGGCCAACGACCTGCTGCTGTCGATGCGCCACGAACTCTTCGCCACCTGCAGCTTCATCCGCTTCGACCCGACGACCTGGGTCCTTGAGTCCGCCCGCGCGGGCCACGTCCCCGCCATCTGGGCCACGGTCGACGGCCGGTACGGCGTCTCGACGGACGAGGGCGGGCTGCCGCTCGGCATGCTGCCCGGGTCCGAGTACCCGGTCACCCGGCACCGCCTCTCGACGGCGGGGGCTTACGTCCTGGTCACCGACGGCGTGGTCGAAGGGCCCTCGTTCCCGATCGAGGCGGGCCTGGAGCGCGTGGCCCGGGTCGTCGCGGCCGGGGCGGGCGCCGACGCCGCGGAACTTGCCGCCGCGGTGATGGAGGTCGCCGACTGCACCGGCCACCAGGACGACTCCGCGGTACTCGTCCTGTGCCACGACCCGCCACCCGTCCTGCCCGGGTGACAGCGGGCCCCCGGCAGCGCGTGTCACGCTCCGCCACGGAACGGGAGTGATTGTGTGATCCAGTGGTGCGCACCGAGGAACTCCGACGCCTCTCCGAGGCCCTGTTGAGGATTCTCGCCGTCGCCGCCGCCTACTACGCGACCGGACGGCTCGGCCTGTGGCAGCGGATCGCCCTCGAAGGCGCGGTCGTCACCCCGCTCTGGCTCCCGACGGGCGTCGCCGTCACCTGTCTGCTCTGGATGGGCCTGCGGATCTGGCCGGGCATCGCGCTCGGCGCCTTCTTACTCATCGACTCGATCAACCCGTTGCGCCTGTCCGACCTCGCGATCGTCGCCGCGAACACCCTTGCCCCGATGTGTGCCTGCGTGCTGCTGCGCAAGGTGGGCTTCCGCCTCGAGCTGGACCGGCTGCGGGACGGGGTCGCCCTGGTCTTCCTGGGCGGACTGCTGCCGATACTGCTGAGCGCCACCGTGGGCACGTGCGTGCTGGTGCTCAGCGGCAGTCTGGAGTGGAGCGCGTTCTGGACGGTGTGGGCGGCGTGGTGGGCCGGCGACGCCATGGGCGTACTCGTCGGCACCCCGCTGCTGATCGCGCTGAGCAGGGCCCGGCCCCCCTGGAACACCCGCCGGTGGCCGGAGGCAGCGGCCCTGCTGGTGACCGCGGCCGTCATCACACCCCTGGCCACGAGAAGCCCACTCGCCCTGCTCTTCCTCGTCTTCCCGCTGCTCACGTGGGCGGCGCTGCGCTTCCAGCTCGCGGGAGCGGCGCCGTGCGTGCTGTTCGTGTCCGTACTGGGGATCTCCGCGGCCACCGACCACGTCGGCCCGTTCGCCCACCACACCCTCTTCGAGGTCATGGTCAACCTCCAGGCCCTCAACGGCTCGGCCGCGCTCACCGGCCTCCTGCTCGCGGCGATCGTCACCGAACAGAAGAGCGTCCGCCAGAAGATCGAACAGGCGGTGAGAGACCTGACGGAAGTGGTGGGACACCTGGCGCCACGGCGGGACGAATGACGGACGGGCGTCGTCCCTGTCAGCTGCGGTCGACCGGGCCGGACGCGTCGTCGGGGATCCGCCGGTGGTTCTTGCGGCTCCGTCTGCCGACACCCGGCATGGGATCGCTGAAGGTGTGCGAGGCGATGTGTGCGTCGTGCCGGGCGTTGATCCGGTGGATCAGGCGCATTCCCATGAGGGTCACGAGGACGATGGCGCCGATGAGGATGATCGCCTCCATGGCCGTCACCTCCCGCTTTCCACTGCTTTAACCGTAACTCCGGCCGCGGCGGGCCGCGGCCCCCGGGGTTACCGTAAAGCTACGACGGCATCGCGCCGGTCGACGCACGCCCCGACATCGGCACGGCCGCTCGGTGGGCGTCGGCCGTACGACCGAGGCGGGCGAACCACCATGGCTGAATCCGACACCCCCCACCAGCCCCCAGTGCTTCTGCCGGACGCCCCCCATCCGGAGGCTGAACCCGGAACGGCCCCGCTGAGGCTGGAGACCACCCAGTCCCGCGAAGGGCTCCTGGACGGCGCCTGGTGGCCCCGGTCCCACGACATCACGGCCGAACTGCCCGCCCTGGTCGCGGAGCTGACCTCGCACCTCGGCCCCATCACGCGCGTCGGCCTCGACTCCGACGCCTGGGAAGAGCTGCCGACCCGCCTGATCATCGACGACCGGGTCGTGCATCTCGACGCCCACCAGGTCGGTGACGGCACCGCACTCGTCACCCGCGACGACGAGGACCTCTTCGTCCTCCTGGTCGTGCCTCCCGAATCGGAGCCCGAAGCGGCCCGTGCCGCGATGGCCCGCGCCGTACGCCCCGACAGCATCCCCGAGGCCGCACAACTCATCGTCGCCAACCCCGACGAACCCTGAGCCGGGAAGCGACGTGCGCGCTCCGGTCAGGGGCGGCGGCCCGCAAGGACGCAGAACTCGTTCCCCTCCGGGTCGGCAAGTGGGACCCAGCTCACATCGCCCTGCCCGACATCGACGTGCCGGGCACCCAGGTCGAGCAGGCGACGGACCTCTTCGTCCTGCTCCCTGTCGGTCGGGTTGACGTCGATGTGGAGCCTGTTCTTGACGGCCTTGCCCTCGGGCACGCGCGCGAAGGTGAGCGCCGGTGGCACCGGGCCGAGGCGGTCCTTGCCCTCGGGCACCTCGGGGGAGCCGATGGTGACGAGCCCGTCCTCCCGGTCGTGCACCTCGTAGCCGAGGACGGAACACCAGAACCGGGCGAGAGTGTCGGGGTCGGCACAGTCGATCGCAAGCTCGGTGAACTTACTGGTCATGTGAAGGACCTCCCAGTCGAGTAGCCGCTACGCAACCACAGAACGTCGAAGGGCCCCACCGCAAGCGGTGGGGCCCTTCGACGTATTGCCCGGTGAGAGCAATGGCGGAGGATACGAGATTCGAACTCGTGAGGGGTTGCCCCCAACACGCTTTCCAACTGTGCGTATGGCCGTACAGGGGCGTTCGTAGGGGTTCATGGGGCAGGTCAGGAGGGGTGCGCGTACGGCGGCGAACGACGGCGGCCGTCGGCGCACTGGACAAAGAACAGGACAACAACCGGCTTGCTGTCGAGACAAGATCAGCAAAGGCGTGGCACCACGCGGCGACAGGCGCCACGATGGAGCGGCTAAGGCCACGGCCCCATGGGTGGCGCTGCGTATTTAGGGGGGAGACCAATGATCCTGATTCTTGACACCAACGCCGTCCGAATGTTGAACCCGAAGGGGAGTAACGCCAATGTGTTGCGAATTATCAAGACTTCCGGAACGGCGAAGGTTGCGGTGCCAGAAATGGTGTTGCATGAAATGATTGCGCAACAAGTCATCGAGTATCGAGATGCCTACGAGAAGGCCGAAGTCGCAGTCAAGCGAGTTCGCGGTCGACACCCAGACTTGGAGCCAGCGTTTAAGGGAACGTATCGCGGCCTAGACATTGAGGAGGTAAAGGGAGGATGGGAGAGGCAGTACAAGGCGATATTCGATCTCATCCCCACTACTGGCGAAATGGCGCTTCAGGCTCTGGTCCGAGAAGCTAACGGCGAAAAGCCAGCGAAGTTGACGGAAAAGCAGGGTGAGAAAAAGAAGGAGGGTGCAAGGGATGTAGCAATTTGGCTTTCCGTGGTCGACTACATGAGGAGAAATCCGCACGAACAAGTTTACTTCGTCACCAAAAACTCTAAAGATTTTGGTGACGGGATTGATTGGCCCGCCCCCATGGACGCCGATCTTCAGGGTATGGGGGATCGCATTAAGATACTGCCAGACATGGATGCTGTGATTTCGGCGCTTACCGAGGAGGTTCAGGCCAGCGAGTTGAGCGCGGAAACATCTGCAGCGCTCAATGGGTTGTCTCAAACGATCGGTGAATTGGCGATCAAGTTGATGCGGACGGGTGCTTACCAGCAGGCAACGCTCCTCTCCAAGCTCGATCGTAAGGGGCAGCTCAAAAGGGTGACTTTCCGCCGATGGGTGGCCCCTCCCGATGCTGAACTTCTCGGAGTTTCTAACGTAACCGGCCACAGGATCAACGATAGCGTCTGGTTTATCGCGGACGTGGAGTGGCTGCTGTGGGGGGTGTCGCAGTCCTTTGTTCCAAATTTTGGAGTAGTTCCCGTTGCGTGCATCTGGGAAACCAGAGTGCTGATGACTACTTCAGGAGTTGAGCGGCCCACGATCCTGACTGATAGGACGATTACTAAGCCGCTACCCCCGGAACGTCGCGACACGTGGGGGCCTATTGTTGAGCGTGTTTTCGGTCCGCTTGATGAGCTAATGACGGAGGAGGGGCAAAGCCTCGTCGCTAAGCTGCTGATGGACTACAGCGAAGAAAACCGCGACCTGCTTTCTTTCATTCCAACTCTAATTGTGGATGATGAGGGTGGAGGCGGCTGATTCATGTTCGGCTTTCCCTGTCAGATTGGAGTCAGGCTCAACTGTTGCGTGGGAAAGCTGAGTGGAGGTCCGTGAGGGTTAACGCAATGCATATTTGGTGGCGGCTGTCGGCCCGCGGACAGATATTAGAGACGGGCGCGGCCTCCAATTGAGGCCGCGCCCGTTTTCTGTTCGTGCCGCTCAGGAGGGGAGGAATCCCGGCTTCTCCCTGCCTAGGTCTTGCAGGTGGTTCAGGTAGTCCTGTGCAGCCGGTTCGGTGCTGTAGCGCTGCCTCATGACGGCCGCGAGTTCTCGACTGGTCATGATGAGGGAGGGGACGGACTGCCGGTCCCCCTGTAGCGCCCGCTCGCCATGGATGAGGGCTTGTTCGAGGTCGCCGTCTCGCGCTGCGGCGACCCCCAGGGTGACCCGCGCTTCGGCGTTCCGCATGGGGGACCGCTCCGTACCGTCGAAGTCCGTGCCGGCACGCAGAACCTCCTCTGCGAGCGTCCGCGCGAGCTGGTCCTCTCCGACCAGCCGATAGCAGTCCATCGAGTAGAAGTCGAACTTGGCGGGGTCCACCACGAAGTGGTTGTCCAGGTTCTCGGGATACGGCATTCCCTCAAGGAGTCGCCGTCCCTTGTCGAGGGCCACCTCAACCTGCCGGCGGTCGCCGAGTCGTGCCCACGCTTTGGCTTCCTGGCCCGCGAGTTGCACGGCCACGCCATGGTGCGGTGCCGCCGCCGCTCCGGCCTGTGCCGCCGTGATGACACCGCGATAGTCGCCGGTCGTGAGGGCGAACCACGCCCGCATCTCGTGCGCCCACCCGGCCACCTCGCCATGGTCGGACTCCGTCGCGAGCGAGAGAGCGGCGCGGCGCGTCGACTCCGCCGCGTGACGGTCCCCTGAGTCGTACTCGACACAGCCGACCAGTAGGGCGAGCCAACCTGACAGTGCGAGCACTTCGCGATGCTGGGCAAGCGTGAGGCTCTTCGTGTGCAGGTCGACAACGCGGCGAAGCCACTGCCGCCCCTCGATGAGGAGCTGACCGCTCGGCATGAACGGGTACTCAGAGCAGAGGCGGTCAGTGGTGATCCGGAGGGCATCGAGAGTCGCGCTGTCGACGTCGGACCGGTTCAGGCGACTCACGATCTCCAGAGTCTCCATTCCGCTCGCTGCCAAGATCTCCTTGTCCCCGTCCCGACGAGACGGCGCGGGGAAGAGGGCGTGCGTCACCGTGCCGAACACGGCCGCGATGATCGGTTGATAGAAGTCGTTCGGTGCCTGGCCAGACTCCCAGCGCTTCCACTGGCGAATCATGCTGTCGTCTGCCGGCAGCTCCGTGGGCGCGTGCGCACGCAGGGCCCTGACCGCGTCACGCTGTGACCAGTCGCGTGCCTGTCGCTCGGCAGCGATGCGTCGTGCCCATGCGGGCCTGTCGTCAGTCATGCGCCCTCCTCTGAGTGCCTCTGCTCCGAGTCTTGCGCGCGGGCCGGGGGGACAGGGAAGGGGACAGGGGGGTGTCACTGGACATGTCCCCACCTCCCCTTCGCCGCCCCCTAGCTGTCACTTACCTCACACGCTCCGTGACTCCCATGCTGGTTGCAGATCAAGCGCCACCCGGAACGGAGCGGCTTTCCAGCGCTTCGAGCCGTTCGGTCAACGTCTTGAGTTGGGAGCGGATTTCCTTGATGTCATCGCGTACGTCGCCACCCGGGGCAGACCCGTCACTGACGAAGTTGCCTAGGTTCCCCGCCGACACGATCAACCCCTCGGTCCGGAGTGCGGCTAGCCCGTTCTGGATGGTCTGACTGGCGTACCCGAAGCGGTCCATCAGCTCTCGCTGAGAGGGGAGTTTCTCCCCCGGCTTCATCTTCTTGATGTCGTCGCGGAGCGCGTCTGCGACCTGCACCGCCTTTGGCTTGGGCCCTCCTGTGACAGTCATGCCTTGAGGGTACCCACCACAGCGAACTAGTGCGCATCACCTCGCGAGGGTTGTGCACCACAGCAGACTAGTGCAAGCTAGTTAGCGAGAAGTCGCCCCGATCCAAAGGGCAACCGCTTGACCAGCGTCAACGCCCGGAGAGGCCCCGTGGAAGCGGGCTCCCTCAAAGGAAGCGTCAGTTGTTTGAGAACTGAACAGGGTTACGAGGCTGCCGCCTCCTACGTAAAGGCGGCCGGCGCGGCTCAGGTCCGCGCACTCTCAACGTCGCCGCCGCACACATGCGGCGGCCGGTTGCCTCCGCTGCTCGTCTCGTACGAGCGGCGCCGAGGGGAGCCGGATCACCCGACTTCAACGCCGCGCGGCCCCGGTGCGGGAACACCGGGGCCGCTTTCGAGCCGCCTACCTGCTAGGGAGAACACGACTCATGGGGAACATCGTTGCACTTCAGGCCGTCGTTACGACTGACGGGTTCGACCGCGAACCGACGGCCGCGGAGCTGGACGCGATCGAGGCCGAGATGCCCGTCATCCTGGCTCGCGTTGAGCTGCTGGACGCGCAGATCGTCACGCTGGACCACACCCCGACTGAGCTGGACCAGCGGCGCATCCGCCGGGCCCGTCGCAAGGTTCTGGCCGCCCGGCGCGAGCTGGCGAACCGGTCCGCCACGCTCGCACAGACGGGCGGTGTGGCATGACTGCGCAGGCTCGTAAGCCGCTGACCAAGGTTCAGATCATTGTGCTGAGCGCGGCGTTCGTGCCGATGCTCGCCACCGGGGTCTTCGGTGGAATCGGCACGTACTCCAACATCAGTGGGGCGTACGGCAAGGGCACCGCGCTCGGGGCCGTGTCCGCGGGTGAGGGCGCCACCGCCGTCCTCGCGCTCGTGCTGCTCGGGCTGACGATGCTGGGTCAGTCCTCCCCGCGCATCATCCGACTCGGGCTGTGGGCCCTGCCGGCCGCCGCGTCCGCGATGGCTGCGATGGCGGCCGACGACCGGGGTACGACCGTCATCTACGCCATCACTCCGATGGGCATGTGCGTGTCGGCCGAGGGCATGGCGTTCCTGGCCCGTCGCATCGCGGTGCACACCGACGGTCGGGACGCTGAGGGCGAGCGTCGGGCGGTCGAGGTCGTCCAGCGGCTGGCCTATCACCGGGCCCGCGCCACCAACCACCCCGACGCGAAGATGCGCAAGCGCTCCGATCGGGTGTCCTGGAGGCTGGCCCGCAAGGTCGGATCGGGCGATGCGGTCCTTGGATCGGCGCTGCTCGATGTGCAGCGTCAGCGCGTCACGATCGGCGCAGACGCCGCGCTCGGAGCCATGTTCCGCCTCGCCCCGGACGCTCTCCCGCCTGTGGGCGCGAATATGGAGGAATCGGCCGAGACTGTGAGGATTCGGTCTACGGCTGACCTGCCCGAATCGACCCCGGCACCGATCACCGCGAAGCCGATCGTTCTGCCGTCTCCGGTCGCGGTCGGCTTCCTGAAGTCGACCCTGCCGAGCAAGCCCGTACGGGCGATCGAGTCGGCCCCGGTCCGGCCGATCGAGAAGCGCACTGTGCCCGCCGAGTCGACCCGACCGCGCGGCGCCACGGGCCGCGTGCCCGACGCTGCCCGATCGAGTCGGCCCAAGCGGACCGCGGCCGAGCTGCTCGATGAGGCCCGCACCGAGACGGAAGATTGGCCGGACGCGAAGCTGACCGCCGAGGGCATCCGACTCGCGGTCCACACCTCGCCGAAGAACGCCCGGCTGCTGCGAGACACCCTGCGGGCCGAGCGCGCCGGTGAGGCTGCGGCCTGATGTCCGCGGCGTTCGGCAAGTGCTACGACCCGTCCGGCGCCCGCTACGGCGTCCCTACCTACCCGTGGCGCCTTGCCCCGGAGGGTCTGGCCACGCGCCGACAGCTCCGTGAGCAGGGGTTACGGCCGGGTGGTCAGCCGATAGCGGCCCAGCTCATGCGTCGCTCCCGTCGCCGCAAGGCGGGCGTGAGCGTGGCGTTCCTGTACCGGGTCGACCTCGCCAAGCCTGTGCGGCCGATGACCTCACGCATGTGGGGCGCGCTCGCCCTGGCGATGCTCGCCCGCCGCACCTGCCCGGCCTGCCACTTGGACGCCGGATACGTCATCCCGACCTCGCTCGGCATGTGCGTGACCTGCGCCTACCCCACCGAACAGCGCGCCGCCTGAACCCTGCTACTTGTCAAGGAGTTCGATCGTGAAGGTCACCGCCTACCGAGTCTTCGGCCGCCGCAACATCCTGCGTGAGGCTCAGCACGCCGCGCCGTCGGCCGCCGACCTGGTCGCGCACAACGTCCGCGGGCGACTGCCCCGCGTCGAGATCGTCCTCACCACCCCGCAGGGCATGGGGGAGCTGGCGACCAGGGCGGAATCCTCCCTGGTGCCCGGTGCTTCCCCCAGGGCTGTGGACAAGAACCGCCGCATCGTCGTCCGCAATGCCCGCCGCGTCTTCGGCCTGACCACGGCCACGCGCAACGGGGTGCTGATCCTGCTCAACGTCCACAAGCTCCCCCACCCCGACCTGCTGGCGGTCACCCTCGTGCACGAGCTGGTGCACGCCATGCAGTTCTCCCGCCCCGGCGTCCTGGAACGGCACCTCGACCGCGTGCGCAACAACCTCGACATCGCACCGCTGTCCCGGCGCGAACTGCGTTCCCTCGACCGGCACATGAACGCCGACGAGGACGAGGCGTACCGCATGGAATCGGCGCTGACCCCGCAGCTCAACGCCTACGCCGCCTGAATCTCGGCAGGGCCCGGCCGCCCACCTCCTACAGCGACGGCCGGGCCCTTTCCGCCCCACTCGACCAGAGGGAGCAGACCCACCGTGTCTGAGAACACCGTCACTGGCCAGCCCGAAGAGCCCGAGCGCGCAGGTGCCGAGGTCTTCGACATCACCACCGGACTGCCCGCCGCTCCGGCCCCCGATCCGGCGCCGGCCGAACCGTCCGAGCCTGCCGTGCCGATCGAGGCGGATGACGACGAGGACGAGTCGCCCCGGCCGCGGCCGGTCGACTCGCCCGACCTGCCCGCCCCGGGCATCACCACCTACAAGCGCAAGCCGATCCTGCCGAGTTGGCTGACCTCGAAGCCGGGATTCGTCTCGACCACGCAGCGCGCGGCCGGCAACGCGTTCTATGCGGCCGTCTTCCACGGCATCCGCACCCCCTGGTACGCGCTGCAGCTCGGGCTGCACGCCCCGCGCGGTGCGGCCCGGATGGTCCGCAACACCAACCGGTGGGTGTGGGACGCGGAGGCGGCCCCGCTGCGCGCCTACGAGGTCTACAAGGAGAACACCGCCGAGTACCTGAAGCTGTCGCGTCAGCGCGACCACCGGGTACGCCTGCGGGTCCTCGTCACGACCGTCGGCCTGATCTTTGGTACAGGGTTCGCGCTGACCATGTACGTCATGGCGCCGGGCTGGCTCACCGTGCTGGCTTCGGCTGCGGTGCTGGTCGCGGGGTTCTGGGGTGCGCCCCAGGATCAGCCGGTGATCGGCCCTGCGGTCCTGAAGACCGAGATTCAGAAGCTCACTGGTTCGATCGTGCTGCGCGCGCTGGACAACATCGGCAACGCGAAGCTGTCGGCCGCCATCAAGAAGGGCGCCGACATGAACGGGATGCGCTTCACCTCCGAGATCACCCGCGATGGGCCCGGATACCGCGCTGACCTGGACCTTCCCTGGGGTGTCACCCCGGAGGACATCATGGAGGCCCGCAAGCCGCTGGCGTCCGGTCTGCGCCGCAAGGTCGGCTGTGTGTGGCCCTCGGCCGACCCGACCGAGCACGAGGGGCGGCTGATCCTGTGGGTGGGCGACAAGCCCATGAACGAGACCACCAAGCCTGCGTGGCCGCTTCTCAAGTCGGGCAGCGTGGACCTGTTCAAGCCGGTCGTGTTCGGCAACGACCAGCGCATGGGCGATGTGTCCGTGACCCTCATGTTCGCCTCCGTCATCGTCGGCTCGATCCCGCGCATGGGCAAGACGTTCCTGATGCGCTTGTTCCTGCTGATCGCCGCACTCGATCCGCGTGCGGAGCTGTACGCGTTCGACTTCAAGGGCACCGGCGACTTCGGCGCCCTTGAGCCGGTCTGCCACCGCTACCGCGCAGGTGACGAGGACGAAGACATCCTCTACGTCCTCGAATCGCTGCGGGAGCTGCGCACCGAGCTGCGCAGGCGGGCGAAGGTCATCAAGTCCCTGCCGCGCTCGCGCTGCCCGGAGTCGAAGGTGACTGCGGAGCTGGCCAACGACAAGTCCCTTGGTCTGCACCCGATCGTTGCCGGGTTCGATGAGTGCCAAGTCCCTTTCGAGCACGAGAAGTACGGGGCGGAGATCGAGGAAATCTGCACTGACCTGGGCAAGCGCGGTCCCGCCCTGGGCATGACGATGCTGTTCGGCACGCAGCGCCCGGACGCGAAGTCGCTGCCCACCGGCATCTCAGCCAACGCGGTGCTGCGGTTCTGCCTCAAGGTCATGGGTCAGCCCGCCAACGACATGGTGCTGGGTACTTCGATGTACAAGGCCGGGTACCGGGCCACAATGTTCTCCCGCACCGACCGCGGTATCTGCTGGATGGCCGGTGAGGGCGACGACCCGCGCATCGTCGCTTCCGCGTTCGTGGACGCGCTCGGGGCTGAGCAGGTCGTGGGCCGGGCCCGCGCGATGCGCGAGGAGTACGGCAACGTCACCGGCCACGCCATCGGCCAGGCGCCCGAGAGCGGTGAGGCCACTTTCGATCTGCTGGCCGACATCCTCAAGGTCGTGCCGGCCGATGAGGACAAGGTCTGGAACGAGAAGGTCGCCGCCCGCCTCGCCACCCTGCGCCCCGACGTCTACGGCGGCTGGAAGGGCGAGACGGTCACCTCGAACCTCAAGCCGCACGGCGTCGCCGCGCAGGACGTCTGGGGCACGAGCGACAAGGGCAAGGGCACCACCCGGCGCGGCATCGCCCGCGCCGACATCACCAAAGCCATCACCGTACGTGACGGAAAGTAGCCCGAGAGGCGCCGCGCACGAGTGCTAGACCTAGCAGCCATCGCTGCTAGGTCTAGCACCCCCGCTAGCACCCCAAACCGGCCCCCATCTGCGGACTCGCACCTAGCACCCCACCTGCGCAAACGCCGGAAACCCCGCCTGGAAGGCACCCCATGACCCTCATCCTCCTTGCTAGCGCCTGCCTACTCGCCGTCACTCTCGGTTACGCAAGTCTCTGTGCGGGCAGTCCGTTCGGCGACTGCCGCAAGTGCAAGGGCTTCGGCTTCGCGATGAAGACCGACCGCAAGGGACGGCCCAAGCGCGGCAAGACCTGCCGCCGCTGCAAGGGCCACGGCAAGCGCATACGCGTCGGACGCCACCTCTACAACGTGTGGCTGCGCCTGTACCGCGACGGCACCGACACCCCCACCAAGCAGCCCGCCTTCAAGCCTGCCGCGAAGGGATAACCCCGATGGTCATCACCGTCTCGCTCGTGGCCCTGTTCGGTCTCGTCCTGTTCTTCCTGCTCCGCTCCCACAGCCTCGGCTACGGCAGCGCGTTCATCGCCACCGGGTTCGGGTTCTTCCTCGCCTCCACCGGCGCCGCCGGGCCCATCAACCAACTCACCACCGCCGTCATCCACGCCATCGGCAACCTCTAGGAGACCGGTCATGAACGAACAGATCATCGCCCGGCACTGGCTTGCCCTCATCGCCCCCAAAGCCGCGCCCGTGCTCGCCACCTCCACCGTCCTGATCCTGGCGAGGATCTGGAACGCCAACGGCGCCGAACACTCCACCGGCAACGCCGTGCTGATGGCCGCGCTGTCCCTCGCGGCCGGAGCGGCCGGCGTGTTCGCCTCCACCGGCTACGCCGGAGACAAGGTCATCGCCGGAACCGCGTTCGCCGCCTCCGGCGCCCTCGCCTTCACCGGCATCGCCGGATACTCCGACGGCCTCTCCCTGCCGCTCCTGCTGTGGGTGCTGGCGACCGTGGCTGCGTACGGGCTGGCTGCCCGCTACTGGCGCACCGACCGCCGCAACACGGTTGCCCACGAGCGGCACACAGCCGAACGCCGTGCCGAGCACGCCCACATCGAGCGCATCACCGCCATCGAGGCCGGAGCCCAGATCGAAACGGCTCGCGCCGGCGCCGCCTATGCCGAGCAGCTCGCCACCGCCCTGCTCACCCGGGCCGCGCTGCCCGGCTTCAACCCGCAGGCCCTCACCGATGCGGGCCTGCCCCAACTCCCCGCCACCGACCAGGAGGCAGCGTGAACCGCCGCACCTACGCCGCACTCGTCATGACCACCAGCGCCGTGGCCATCCTTGCCGGGTGTTCCCTGCCCGACGGCCCGGCCGGCGTCGTCGTCGCCAAGGCCCAACGCACGCCCCCGGCCAGCGCGACCCGCCCGTACTTCCTGACCGTGCGCACCGCCGACGGCGACCGCAAGGACTTCCAGGTCTACATCGACGACTACGACCGGTGCTCCGTCGGCGAGCGCTACCCCCATTGCAAGGAGACCCACGCATGACGAACGCCAACCCGACAGACCTCGCGGGCAAGGCCGCTGAAGCGGTCCGCAACCTCAACCACGCCACGCAGGCCGCCAAAGGAAACCTGATCTACCCCGGCGACGCGTACAAGGTGGTCGCCTCGCTCAGGACGCTCACGCAGCGTCTGCCGCAGAGCTTCGACCAGCTCTCCGGCTTCCTGGGGACGCTCGTCAAGACCGGTGCGGTCACCGCGGACTACGGCGCCCCGGGCGACCACCTCGCCGAGGCCCGTTCCGCCCTCGCCTCCGCCGCGATCATCACCCAGACCCTCACCGAGCACCTCGACCGCACACACAACGCGCTCGCCCCGCTCGGCTGGTCCGGGCCCCTCCCCGACGACGACCACGACCTGTAGCTACGCCAAGGGCGGCCCCCGCATCTCGCCAAAGTCACGGGGCCGCCCTTGCCAGCCAGTACCCACGAAGGAACTGGAGACCTCCAGCATGACCCAAACCACCAACATCAGGCGAGAGCGCTCCCGGCCCCGCCTGCTCGACCTGTTCTCCTGTGCCGGCGGCGCCGCCATGGGCTACCTCCGAGCGGGATTCGTCGTGGACGGCTGCGACATCGCCGACCGGCCCAACTACCCCTTCCCGCAGCACCGGGGCGACGCGTTGGAGTACCTCGCCCGCCTCATCGCCACGGGAGAGATCGAGCGGTACGCGTTCGTCCACGCCTCCCCGCCCTGCCAGGACCAGTGCGCCCTGACCGTCGGCACGAACCGGTCTCAGGGATGGGGCGGCGTTCACGTCGACCTGGTCGCCCCCTCACGGGACCTGCTCGAAAAGACCGGCCTGCCGTACGTCATCGAGCAGCCCAACGGCCGCGCGAGGATCCGCAAAGACCTGACCCTGTGCGGCGAGATGTACGGGCTCGGGGTCATCCGGCACCGCAACTTCGAATTGGGCGGCTGGACCGCCCCGCAGCCGACCCACGTGCCGCACCGGGGCCGGGTTCGGGGATACCGGCACGGCCGGTTCTACGACGGCCCGTACGTCGCCGCGTACGGCAACGGCGGGGGCAAGCCGACCATCCCTCAGCTTCAAGAGGCCCTCGGCATCACCTGGACCGATGTGCGCGAGGAGCTGACGGAGGCCATCCCGCCCGCCTACAGCGAGTACATCGGCCGGGCCTTCCGCGTCTCTCGCGCCGGCCTGGGGGTGGCGGCATGAAGGAGCACCTGCACACCGCCCTGAGTCTCGCCACATCCGGCGTGCCCGTGCTGCCGCTACGGGCCGGGAAGGTGCCCTTCGGCAACTGCTGCGAGTGCGCCAGGAACGCGTGCGGCGGCCGACCGAACATGAAGATGGCTGGCCCGTGCCGCTGCCTACGCCCCTGCCACGCATGGGCCGCCGCCACCACGAACCCCGACGTCCTCACCTCGAAGGCATGGATGTTCGCGTTGGTGCAGGCCTCGGCCGTCGCCTACCACCCCGGCGGGGCCGGGCTCACGGTCGTCGACCTGGACGACGCCGACGCGGTCGCGTGGGCCCGCGAGAGCCTGCCGCCGACCCGGACCGTGCCCACCACCCGGGGAGAGCACTGGATCTACCTGGGGCCGATGCGGTCAGCCAACGCCGTACGCCCCGGCGTCGACATCAAGTCGCTCATGCAGTATGCCCGTTGGCTCGGTCCCGGCACTGGCACCATGACGCCCCTGCCGGACGCCGTCCGCGCCCTGGTCGAGAAGGAAGAGACCACCCCCGCCCGCGGGGACGTGGTCTCTTCACTTGGCCGCGCCACGTGGGACGCAAGAGTGGCCACAGGCTGCCGCCACACGCCGGCCTATGTCCGCACCGGCCTGGAACGCGGCCTGGCCCTGGTCCTGGCTCGTACCGAAACGGGTGCCTCGTCGCAGGCGTTCGGGGTGGCCCAGTTCCTCGCCAAGCAGCACGCACAGTGCCCCGGCCCCTGCGGCCTGGACGCACTCGGGCAAGAGGTCATCGCCGCCGCCGTCTCCGTCGGCGTCCCCGAGCCGTACGCGGCACGCGCGGTCGCTAACGGCCTCAACGGCCCTGCGGGGAGGGCGGCATGAGCAGCCACCCCCACCGCCCGCGCGCCGCCGGGCGGCGGCACCTGCGGTTGGTCGTGGGCGACCGAAAGGGCGTCGCCGAAGGCGTCCCCATTGCTGTTCGCCTTGACCCGCAGGCGGTCACCGTCACCGGCATCACCCCGGGGCTACGGATCCAATGCGAGGGCGTACCCGTCGCGGACTGGCTCTGCGTCTGTGGGCAGCACGAACACGCTCGGGGCCGCGCTGCTGTCATCAGGCTGACCGCCCGCGTCAGCGTCGGCATTTGCCCCCACACCACCGCTGAAGGGAGTGCGGCCTCATGACTACACAGCCTGTGGACAGTCCCGACCTGTGGGCCGGACTGCCCACCCTGGAAGAAGTGCCCGGCGAGGACGAGGCGGCACCGGACGTGTGGGAGGACCCCATTCCTCTCACCGGCCGGCGTGAGCGTCCGGCGTTCCCCGCCCACGTCTTCCCTGCCTGGCTGGGGGAGTTCGTGTCGGCCGTCGCGGAGGAGACGCAGACCCCGGTGGACCTTGCCGGTTCGATCGCCCTCGCCGTGCTCGCCACAGCGGCCGGCGGCCGGTCGGTGGTCCACGTGCGCGGCAACTGGCGTGAGCCCACCAACCTCTTCACCGTGGTCGCACTCCCGCCCGGCAACCGCAAGTCCGCCGTCTTCAGCCTGCTCACCGACCCCTTGTACGAGGCGGAGAAACAGCTCAAGTCGGCTATGAAGCCGAGGATCGTGGAAGCGGAGCTGACGGCGCGACTGGCGCAGGAAGCGGCGGACAAGGCAACCGCCAAGGCTGCGTCCGCCGACGGCGACAAACGCGATGAAATGGTGGCCACCGCCATCGGCCTCGCACAGACCGCCGACACGCTCACCGTGCCAGCCGAACCGGTCCTGCTGGCCGACGACTCGACACCCGAGACCGTCACCTCGCTCATGGCGGAACAGGGCGGTCGGCTGTCGGTGATGAGCGATGAGGGCGGCATCTTCGACATCATCGCCGGCCGCTACTCGGGCAGTCCCAACATGGAAGTCTTCCTCAAAGGCCATGCCGGGGGACGCCTGAGGGTGAACCGGCAGACCCGCCGCGAGTACATCGATGCCCCCGCCCTGACCATGGGTCTGGCCGTCCAGCCCGACGTGCTCTTGGACATCGGAAAGATCAAGGGCGCCAAGGGGCGCGGCCTACTAGGCCGTTTCCTGTATTCGCTGCCGATGTCGACGGTCGGTGATCGGAAGGTCATCACCGATCCGGTCCCCGAACAGACCGCCGCCACCTACACCGCCCGGGTCATCGACCTCACCCTGTCCCTCGCGGACTGGACAGACCCGGCCATCATCCAGCTCGCCCCTGAGGCGGACGCGGCCCTGATCGCCTATCAGGAACGGGTCGAACCGTGGCTCAAGTCGCGCGGGGGGAGGCTGGGTCACATCGCCGACTGGGCCGGGAAACTCGTTGGAGCGACCGCCCGCATGGCCGCGCTTCTGCACCTCGCCGAGCACGGCGGCAACGCCTACGCCCATCCTGTCACCGAAGACACCGTGCACACGGCCATCGAGCTGGGGGAGTACTACACCGCCCACGCCCTCGCCGTGTTCGACGCCATGGGCGCCGACCCGGTCGTCGGCCGCGCCCGCAGTGTGCTGGAAGCGCTGAGGGACAACGGATGGGAGGACGTCAGCAGGCGGGACGTCTTCACCGTCTTGTCTCGCAGCGAGGTGCCCACCGTCGCCGATCTCGAACCCGCCCTCGCGCTGCTGGAAGAGCACGGATACGTGCGGTCCTACCAACCCGAGCGCACCGGCAAGCGCGGACGTCCCCCGGCGCCCCGCCTGGTGGCCCACCCCACCCTGCGGCAGGGCGGCCGGTGACCCCGGCCGCGCCCTCAATCCCTCCCGCACAAACCGCAAAATCCGCAATAAGCGCCGCACACCCCAGCTGACCTGCGACGCGTCCCCTGCCCTATACCGGCCGGGGCCGCGTCGCACAATGCCGCGATATTCCGCAAAAACCGAGCGCCCCGCAGCCCGGGGCCGGTCGACGGCCGCCCCTGATTTTTTGCGGAATATCGCGGGTTTCTGCGGAGCACGGTCCACCCTCGCCCGCGAACCGCATCACCGCAGGTCAACGACCTCCCCCGGGATTTCTGCGGATTTTGCGGTTTGTGCGGCGGCACCTGCCCGTGAACTCAGCCCTTCAGGAGTGAGCCGTGGACGAACCCATCACCCTCCCTCTCGCCCCCGCCGAAGACCCGACCCTGGTTCTCCTCACAGTCGAAGAAGCCGCCCGCCGACTCCGCATCGGCCGGACCACGTGCTACCAGCTCATCCGCGCCGGAGAGCTGGAGTCCGTACCCGTCGGTCGTCTCCGCCGCGTCCCCGCCGACGCCCCGGCCGACTACGTCACCCGTCTCCGCACCGCGCAACGCGCCGCTTGACGACGCCCGGAGGTGGCGGCACTCCCAGACAGGACAGGCCGCCGCCCCCGGTCCACACCATCTCGAAACCAAGAAACAGGAGTCTGTCTGTGGCAGAGAAGAAGAAAGGCACCCGCCGCGCCAACGGCGAATCCGCAATCTACTTCGGGAAGGACGGCCGTTGGCACGCCCGTGTGCCGATGGGCTACAAGGACAACGGGGAGCCGTACCGCCGACACGTGACGCGCCCGACGCGCGATGACCTTGTTGAAGAGGTCAAGAGGCTTGAGAAGCAGCGCGACGCGGGTTCGGCGCGTCAGCCTGGCAAGCCGTGGACGGTTGAGAAGTGGCTTCAGCACTGGGTCGAGAACATCGCAAAGCCGACCGTCAGCGAGAACACGTACGACGGCTACGAGGTCGCCGTTCGCGTCCACCTCGCGCCTGGTGTCGGCAAGCACCGCCTTGACCGCTTGCAGCCTGAGCACCTGGAAAGCCTGTACCGCCGTATGCAGGCGAACGGGGAGCGCAAGGCCGGTACGGCTCACCAGGCGCACCGCACCGCCCGAACCGCGCTGGGGGAGGCGGTACGGCGCGGCTACGCGGCGAAGAACGCCGCCGCGTTGGCGAAGCCGCCACGGATGGAAGAGGACGAATCAGAGGTTGAGCCCTACTCCGTGGAAGAGGTTCAGCGCCTGTTGCTCGAAGCCAACAAGCGCCGGAACAGCGCCCGTTGGATGCTGGCCTTGGCGCTCGGACTGAGGCAGGGCGAGACGCTCGGGCTGCGCTGGTCTGACGTCGACCTGCGCAACGAGTACCTGAAGCTGCGCCGGAACCGTTTGCGCCCCCGTTATGAGCACGGGTGCCCGGAAGCCTCATCGTGCGGCCGGAAGGCGGGGTTCTGCCCCGACAAGGTGCAGGTCCGGCGTGAGACCAAGAACACAAAGTCCCGCGCAGGCCGCCGCGCCGTGCCTCTGCCGGGGCCGCTGGTTTCGATGCTCCGTGCACATGCCGAGTCACAAGCGCGCGAACGCAAGGCTGCCGGCGACCTGTGGGCCGAGTCGGACTACGTGTTCACCAAGCCGCTGGGCGGCCCGCTGAGCCCGAACACGGACTACCACGATTGGAAGCGACTACTGGAAGACGCGGGGGTTCGGAATGCCCGGCTGCACGACGCCCGGCACACGGCCGCCACCGTCCTCATGCTGCTCGGTGTTCCGGATCGCGTCATTGATCAGATCATGGGGTGGGAGCCGGGCACGTCCGCAAGCATGAGGGCGCGGTACCTGCATGTGCCGGACGCCATGCTCAAGGACGTCGCCCGGAAGATCGCTGAAGCCATCTGGGGGCCCCCAGAAACCCTCGCTGTGGACAAAAACCAGGACAACGAAGTCTGAGGACAACGTCGAAGGGCCCCACCGTGAGGTGGGGCCCTTCGACGTATTGCCCGGTGAGAGCAATGGCGGAGGATACGAGATTCGAACTCGTGAGGGGTTGCCCCCAACACGCTTTCCAAGCGTGCGCCCTAGGCCACTAGGCGAATCCTCCGCCGCAAACAATACAAGACGTTGGGGGGTGCTCGCGAACATGATCCGGGGGCGGGGATCGGGCCGGGGACCGGGCTCGTGATTCCGGCCGGGCATCCGCTACTGTGGAGCTCAGCCCCTCACGTGGCGCTATCTGACTGAACTCCCCCAGGGCCGGAAGGCAGCAAGGGTAGGTCGGCTCTGGCGGGTGCGTGAGGGGCGTCTTGCGTTCCGGGGCGGCTCGCCCCCGGCGGCCGCGGTCGTCAGCGGCGGCCCTGGTTGTCAGTGGGCGCCTATAACCTCGTATACGTGTCGTCTCTCGCGCTCTACCGCCGCTATCGCCCGGAGTCGTTCGCCGAGGTCATCGGGCAGGAACATGTGACCGACCCGCTGCAGCAGGCGCTGCGGAACAACCGGGTCAATCACGCGTACCTGTTCAGTGGCCCGCGCGGCTGCGGCAAGACGACGAGCGCGCGCATCCTCGCGCGGTGTCTGAACTGCGAGCAGGGGCCCACACCGACGCCGTGCGGCGAGTGCCAGTCCTGCCGCGACCTGGCGAGGAACGGGCCGGGTTCGATCGACGTCATCGAGATCGACGCCGCTTCGCACGGTGGTGTCGACGACGCCCGTGACCTGCGAGAAAAGGCCTTCTTCGGGCCCGCGAGCAGCCGCTACAAGATCTACATCATCGACGAGGCCCACATGGTCACGTCGGCGGGGTTCAACGCCCTTCTGAAGGTCGTCGAGGAGCCCCCGGAGCACCTCAAGTTCATCTTCGCCACCACGGAGCCCGAGAAGGTCATCGGGACCATCCGGTCGCGTACGCACCACTACCCCTTCCGCCTCGTGCCGCCCGGGACGCTCCGGGACTACCTTGGAGAGGTCTGCGGCAAGGAGGACATCCCCGTCGCGGAGGGTGTCCTGCCGCTGGTCGTGCGGGCCGGCGCCGGTTCCGTGCGTGACTCCATGTCCGTCATGGACCAGCTGCTCGCCGCCGCGGCCGAGGACGGTGTGACGTATGCCATGGCGACGTCCCTCCTCGGGTACACGGACGGTTCGCTGCTCGACTCCGTCGTCGAGGCCTTCGCCTCGGGTGACGGCGCCGCCGCCTTCGAGGTCGTGGACCGCGTCATCGAGGGGGGCAACGACCCGCGCCGGTTCGTTGCCGACCTCCTGGAGCGGTTGCGGGACCTGGTGATCCTGGCCGCCGTCCCGGACGCGGCCGAGAAGGGCCTCATCGACGCTCCTGTCGACGTCGTCGAGCGGATGCAGGCCCAGGCCGGAGTCTTCGGCGGCGCCGAGCTCAGCCGCGCCGCCGACCTGGTCAACGAGGGGCTCACGGAGATGCGGGGCGCCACCTCACCCCGCCTCCAGCTCGAGCTGATCTGCGCACGCGTGCTGCTGCCCGCCGCGTACGACGACGCCCGCTCCGTGATGGCCAGGCTCGACCGCCTGGAGCGCGGCGGCCACTTCGTACCCGCGGGACAGGGCTCCGGCCCGGCCATGGGATACGTGCCGTCGCCCGACGCCCACCCCGGTGCGGCCGCGCAGGTCCCTGCGGGGGGCGGTCCTGCCGCTGCCCGGGCCGCGGTGCGAGGGCCGGGACCGGGCGGGGAAGCGGCGCCTGCCCCTATGGCTCCAGCGCCCGCTCCTGCCCCGGCACCTACTCCGGCTCCGGCACCTACTCCTGCTCCGGCACCGGCTCCTGCTCCTGCTCCTCAGGTATCCGCGCCGCCGGCCGTTGCTCCGGCAGAGCCCGCGCCCGCGGCGCCGCCCGCCGGGGCCGCACCCGGCGCGTGGCCCACGGCCGCCCCCGCCGGTGGCGGCAGGCGCCCCGGCGGCTGGCCCACGGCCGCGCCCACCGGCGG
>NZ_NNBL01000042.1 GCF_002803065.1 Streptomyces sp. CB01635 | reverse complement strand
CCGAGACGCTGTTCATCATCGCGTCGAAGACGTTCACGACGATCGAGACGATCACCAACGCTTCCTCCGCGCGCAACTGGCTGCTCGACGCGCTCGGCGACGACTCCGCCGTCGCGAAGCACTTTGTCGCTCTGTCGACGAACGCCGAGAAGGTGGCCGACTTCGGCATCGACACGGCCAACATGTTCGAGTTCTGGGACTGGGTCGGCGGGCGTTACTCGTACGAGTCGGCCATCGGCCTCTCGCTGATGATCGCGATCGGTCCGGACGCCTTCCGCGAGATGCTCGACGGGTTCCACCTCGTCGACGAGCACTTCCGCACCGCTCCCGCCGAGGCGAACGCCCCTCTTCTGATGGGCCTGTTGGGCATCTGGTACGGCAACTTCCACGGCGCCCAGTCGCACGCGGTCCTGCCGTACTCGCACTACCTGTCCAAGTTCACCGCGTACCTCCAGCAGCTCGACATGGAGTCCAACGGCAAGTCCGTGGACCGCGAGGGCCGCCCGGTGGACTGGCAGACGGGCCCCGTCGTCTGGGGCACCCCCGGCACCAACGGGCAGCACGCCTACTACCAGCTCATCCACCAGGGCACGAAGCTCATCCCGGCCGACCTGATCGGCTTCGCCCGTCCGGTCGGCGAGCTCTCGGCTCAGCTGGCGGACCAGCACGACCTGTTGATGGCCAACCTGTTCGCACAGGGCCAGGCCCTCGCCTTCGGCAAGACCGCCGACGAGGTCCGAGCCGAAGGTGTCCCCGAGGCGCAGGTGCCCCACCGCACCTTCAAGGGCAACCACCCCACGACCACCGTCCTGGCGAAGGAACTCACCCCCTCCGTCCTGGGCCAGCTCATCGCCCTCTACGAGCACAAGGTGTTCGTCCAGGGCGCCGTCTGGAACATCGACTCCTTCGACCAGTGGGGCGTCGAACTCGGCAAGGTCCTCGCCAGGCGCGTCGAACCCGCCCTCACCCAAGGCGCCGACGTCCCCGGCCTCGATGCCTCCACCCAGGCGCTCGTCGCCACCTACCGCACGCTCCGGAAGAAGTGAAGACAGACATGACCGCGATACAGCTCGGACTCATCGGCCTCGGCAAGATGGGCGGCAACATGCGTGAGCGCATCCGCCGCGCCGGCCACACCGTCATCGGCTACGACCGCAACCCCGAGGTCTCCGACGTCGACTCCCTCGCCGAGCTCGTCGAGAAGCTCGAAGGCCCGCGCGTGGTCTGGGTGATGGTCCCCGCGGGCGCCGCCACCCAGTCGACGATCGACGAGCTGAAGGAGCTTCTCTCGCCCGGCGACATCGTCGTGGACGGCGGCAACTCCCGCTGGACCGACGACGAGAAGCACGCCGCCGAGCTCGCCACCAAGGGCATCGGCTTCGTCGACGCCGGTGTCTCCGGCGGCGTCTGGGGCCTGGAGAACGGCTACGCCCTCATGGTCGGCGGCGACAAGGAGCACATCGCCCGCGTCCAGCCCGTCTTCGACGCCCTCAAGCCCGAAGGCGACTTCGGCTACGTCCACGCCGGCAAGGTCGGCGCCGGGCACTTCTCCAAGATGGTTCACAACGGCATCGAGTACGCCATGATGCAGGCCTACGCCGAGGGCTGGGAGCTCCTGGAGAAGGTCGACTCCGTCACCGACGTGCGTGAGGTCTTCCGCTCCTGGCAGGAGGGCACGGTCATCCGTTCCTGGCTGCTCGACCTGGCGGTCAACGCGCTGGACGACGACGAGCACCTGGACAAGCTGCGCGGCTTCGCCGCCGACTCCGGTGAGGGCCGCTGGACGGTCGAGGCGGCCATCGACAACGCGGTGCCGCTGCCCGCGATCACCGCGTCCCTGTTCGCGCGCTTCGCCTCGCGCCAGGACGACTCGCCGCAGATGAAGATGATCGCGGCCCTGCGTAACCAGTTCGGCGGCCACGCCGTCGAGAAGAAGTAGTCAGAGGGAGACGACAGCCATGGGCGACCTCTTCCTGGTCCGCCACGGCGAGACGGAGTGGAGCCTGTCCGGACAGCACACCAGTTGGACGGACAAGCCCCTCACCCAGCAGGGCGAGGAACAGGCCAAGTCCCTCGCCCCGCTCCTCGCCGGACGTCCGTACGCGCTCGTCCTCACCAGCCCGCTCGGCCGCGCGGTCCGCACCGCGGACCTCGCGGGCCTGAGCGGGGCCAGGCCCGAACCGGATCTCCACGAGTGGCACTACGGCGCCTACGAAGGCGTCACCACCCGCGAGATCCACCGCACCCGCCCCGACTGGGACCTGTGGACCCAGGGCGTCCCGCAAGGGCCCGAAGACGGGCCCGGCGAGTCCCCGGGGGCCGTGGGGGAGCGGGCCGACCGCGTCCTGGCCCGCGTGGCGCCCGCGCTCGCGGAGGGCGATGTGGTCGTCGTGGCCCACGCCCACGTCCTGCGCGTGCTCACGGCCCGCCGCCTGGGCCTCGCCCCGGCGGACGGCCGCCTTTTCCAGCTGGCGACCGGGACGGTGAGCCGCCTGTCGACGGAGCACGGGCGACCGGTGATCGCGGAGTGGAACGTGCGGGCACCCGGACACGGGTGAGCCGAGTGAACGCGGGGTCTTGACAAGGGGATTGGTCCATACCAACTTGGTGGTCGCGCCTCGCGCGCCGCTGGTGTCCGGTCCAATCCCCTTGCCCCCACCGGGAGTTCGTGTGTTCTCCAGACGCAAGAGACGCTCCGCAAGACCCCGCCTCCTCGCCCTCATCGGATCCGCCGCACTCGCCGTGGCCGGCGCGGTCGCCCTCCCCACCACCGCTCAGGCCGCGAACGTACTGTCCAACGCGGGCTTCGAGAGCGGCAGCACGAGCCCGTGGACCTGCTCCGGCGGGCTCGGCTCGGTCGTTTCCAGCCCGGTCCACGGCGGCACCAAAGCCCTGTCGGGGGCGGCCGGTTCCAGCGACAACGCGAAGTGCAGCCAGACCGTCTCCGTCCAGCCGAACACCGCGTACACCCTCTCGGGCTGGGTGCGCGGCAACTACGTCTACCTCGGCGTGGACGGCGGGGCCTCGACCTGGACGCAGTCCCCGACGGCCTACAGTCAGCTCACGGTGCAGTTCACGACCGGCGCCTCCCAGACCAGCGCCACCATCTACACCCAGGGCTGGTACGCGCAGGGCACCTACTACGCCGACGACATCAGCCTCGACGGGCCCGGCGGCGGGGGCGGCGACACCCAGGCGCCCACCGTCCCGACGGCCCTGAAATCCACCGGCAAGACCTCGACGAGCGTCTCCCTGTCCTGGACCGGGGCGAGCGACAACGTCGGCGTCACCGGCTATGACATCTACAGCGGCGGCAGCAACAAGCTCCTGACGGTCTCCGGAACGAGCGCCACCGTCAGCGGCCTCTCCCCGAGTACCGCGTACGCCTTCACGGTCAAGGCCCACGACGCGGCCGGCAACGCCTCGGCCGCCTCCAACTCGGTCTCCGTGACGACCGATCAGGGCTCCGGCGGCGGCACCGGATTCAAGCAGGCGGCCCCGTACTTCTACACCGGCTGGGGTGACCCGCCGAGCCCGGCCACGGTCATGAACGCGACCGGCGTCAAGTGGTTCACGATGGCGTTCATTCTCTCCTCCGGCGGCTGCAACCCCGCATGGGACGGCCAGCGCGCCCTCACCGGCGGCCAGGACCAGACCGCGATCAACGCCATCCGCTCCGCGGGCGGCGACGTCGTCCCGTCCATCGGCGGCTGGAGCGGCAACAAGCTCGGCCCCAACTGCTCGACCCCCGAAGCCCTCGCGGGCGCCTACCAGAAGGTCATCGACGCGTACGGGCTCAAGGCCATCGACGTCGACATCGAGAACTCCGACGAGTTCGAGAACGAGGCCGTCCAGGACCGCATCCTGGGCGCCCTGAAGATCGTCAAGGCCAACAACCCGGGCCTGCGCACGATCCTCACCTTCGGCACCTCGACGACCGGACCGACGTACTACGGCAACCGCCTCATCGAGCAGTCCAAGGCCCTGAACGCGGACATCGACGTCTTCACGATCATGCCGTTCGACTTCGGCGGCGGTTCCGACATGTACGGCAACACCGTGAATGCCGCCGACGGCCTCAAGACCAAGCTCAAGTCGGTCTTCGGCTGGGACGACACGACGGCGTACGGGCACATCGGCATCTCCGGCATGAACGGCGTCAGCGACCAGCAGGAGACCACGACGCCGGCGATCTGGACCCAGGTCAAGGACTGGTCCAACAGCCACCACATCGCACGCCTCGCCTTCTGGTCGGTCAACCGCGACCGGCCGTGCGCGGGCGGGGGAGTGGCGGAGAACTGCTCCGGCATCAGCCAGGACAACTGGCAGTTCACGAAGATCACCGCCGGATTCACCGGCTGACCACGCGCGCACCGGACAGGCAGGCCCCCGGGATCTCCCGGGGGCCTTGCCGTTGCCCGAACACTCCGAACACTCCGATTGCTCTGGAGGCTCCGAAAGATCATCAACTCCGCTGTGGTCAAGAGGGCTTACGCGCGAGGCGCATCGAGCGTACAGTCCGGGCCACCTCGTTTAGTTACGTAACTTTACTGGCGCCTCCCTCCCGCGTGAGGAGCTCCTGTGAACGTGCCTCCATCCACGCCCGTCGTCCTCGCCCTAGATTTCGGCGGCACCAAGACGGCTCTGACCGTCGCAGACCAGCACGGCACCCGGTTGCACGACCTCACCGTCGAGACCGCGCCGGAGCACGGCGCACAGGCAGGCCTCAAAAGGGCCGTGGGCGCCGCCCGCTCCCTCCTCGACGGCCGCGAACCGGTCGCCGTCGGGGTGTCCACCATCGGCATCCCCGGCGCCGACGGGGTCGCCCTCGCCCCGAACATCCCCGGCTGGGAAGAGCTCGCCCTCGGGCGTGAACTCGCCCTGGAATTCCCGGATTCGGAGCTGCGCCTGGCCACCGACGTCAAGGCCGCGGCCCGCTACGAATGCGATGCCGGAGCGTTGAAGGGCTGCGACCCGGGCCTGTACGTCAACCTCGGCACCGGCCTCGCCGTCGCGATCGTGGCCGGCGGCACGGTCCTGACCGGACGGCACGGCGCGTCCGGCGAGATCGGCTACAACCTGCGGGCAGCCGCCGACGTCGGCCTGGCCTCCGGAGACCGGATCCCGCTGGAGGACGTCGTCAGCGGCAAGGCCCTCAGCCAGGCCGCGCAGGCGCAAGGATCTACCGAACTCGCCGGTCACATCGGAGAGTTCATCGACGAGCTGGCCTTCCACCTCGTCAACCTCGCCATTGCCGTCGATCCCGAGCGGATCGTCGTCGGCGGCGGCATGGTCCGCTCCTGGGAGGCGTTGCACGACAGGCTGCGCCACGCCCTGGACGCTGCCGTGCCCTATCCGCCCCAGCTCGTACCCGCAGCGCATCCGTACGACGCGCCCCTGCTCGGGGCACTCGCGCTGGCCGTCGAGGCCGCGCGCACCGGAACCTGACGCACCCGGCCCACGAAGGGACTGGCAGGACATGAGGCCCACGCGCATCCTCGCCGCAGCGGTCATCGGCGCGCTCGCCGTGACGGCGACGGCCTGTTCGGAGACCAAGCACAAAGGCGACTCCGACGGCAACAACGCCACACAGAGCAGCGGCCCGAAGAAGAAGGGCGGCACGGTCACCATCGCCAACACGGCGGGGCAGACCTGGACCTGCAACTTCAATCCGTTCAACCCGGCCGTCTACAACACGTCCATCGGCTTCGTCTACGAACCCCTGATCTACGTCAACACGCTCAAGGACGCGGCCGAGACGCCGATGCTCGCCAAGAGCTACAAGTGGAACGCCGACAAGACGCAGATCGACTTCACGGTCCGCTCCGGCGTGAAGTGGAACGACGGCAAGCCGTTCACCGCCAAGGACGTCGCGTTCACCTTCAACCTCATGAAGCGCGTCCCGTCCACCGACCTGTACGCGCTCTGGACCACGGCCGGACTCCAGTCGGCCACCGCCTCCGGTGACAAGGTCACCCTGAAGTTCGAGAAGGCGGCACAGCCCTACTTCTACGCCTTCGCCCACCAGGTCGCCATCGTGCCCGAGCACGTCTTCGGCACCGGCGCGGCCGCCGCCCACCCCGACACCTGGGTGGACAAGAAGCCCGTCGGCACCGGCCCCTTCGAGGTCAACCCCTGCTCGCCGAACAACATCCAGTACACGGCCAACCCCGGCTACTGGCAGCCGGGCAAGCCGTACATCCAGAAGGTCGAGTACCCGGCCTACCTCGACAACGGCCCCGCCAACCTCGACCTCGCCAACGGCAAGGCGCAGTGGGGGAGCCAGTTCATCCCGGGCATCAAGCAGTTCTACCTGGACAAGTCGGCCGACAACCACACCTGGTCGCCGCCCGTCCTGAACGTCAGCATCCACCCGAATCTCGACCCGTCCCACAAGATGACCAGCAACCTCAAGGTCCGCCAGGCGATCTCCCTCGCCATCGACCGGGACAAGGTCTCCAAGATCGGTGTCGGCGGCCAGGAACCGGCCGCGAACCAGTCGGGCATCGTGACACCGACGTTCGACAAGTACTACGACAAGGCGGCTGTGGAAAAGGCCGGCTTCGACAAGCCGGACCCGGCCCGCGCCAAGAAGCTTCTCGGCGAGCTCGGCTACTCCCCGTCCAAGCCGCTCAAGCTCAAGATCATCACGATCACCGGCTACACCGACTGGGACGCCTCGCTCAACGTCATCAAGCAGAACTTGAAGGCCGTCGGCATCGACCTCGCGGTCCAGGACCTCGCGCAGCAGACCATGATCGGCCACCTCTACACCGGCGACTACGACCTGGCCTACTACGCCCAGCAGACCAGCGGTCCCACCCCGTACTACGAGCTGCGCCAGATGCTGCACTCGGCCAACACCGCCCCGCTCGGCAAGAACGCCGCGAGCAACTGGGAGCGCTACAAGAACCCGAAGGTCGACCAGCTGCTCAACGACTACGCGTCGGCGAACGAGACGAAGCAGGTCGAGATCGTCAAGCAGGTCGCCCAGTACATGATCGACGACGTCCCGGTGATCCCGATCGTGGAGTCGGTGGACTGGTTCCAGTACAACACCAAGGACATCGCCGGCTGGCCCACCGAGGACAACCCCTACGCTCAGCCCGCGGCCTACAACTTCCCCGACACGGGCCAGGTGCTCACCCACCTGTACTCCAAGTCGGCCCAGTAGGCGGTGACTTGTGCGCTTCATACTGCGCCGCCTGGGGTTCTTCCTGCTGACGCTCTGGGCGGCCCTCACCCTGAACTTCTTCATCCCGCGCTTCATGCCGGGCGACCCCGTCGACGCGCTCGTCGTGCGTACCCGCGGCCGGGTGTCCCGGGACGCGCTCGAACAGATGCTGACGTCGTTCGGCTTCAAGCCCGACCAGAACGTGGCGGTCCAGTACTTCGACTATCTGGGCCACATGTTCACCGGCAACTGGGGCCGCTCCATCGGCCAGACGCTGGGCGAGCCGGTCACCAAGCTGATCGGCGGCGCCCTGCCCTGGACCCTCGGCCTCGTCGGCATCACCACGGTCCTCGCCTTCGTGCTCGGCACACTCATCGGCACGGTCTCGGGCTGGCGCCGCGGCGGCGCCCTCGACGCGGTCCTCCCGCCGATCTTCGTGATCACGTCGGCGCTGCCGTACTTCTGGGTGGGCCTGCTGCTGATCCTGGTCTTCTCGCAGGGCACCGGCGGCTGGCTCCCCGCCAACTTCAACTACGACACCTCGATCGTGCCCGGCTTCTCCCCGGGCTTCGTCGGGAGTGTGCTCTCCCACGCCGTACTCCCGGCGGCGACGCTGCTCATCACCACGATCGGCGGCTGGATCCTCACCATGCGCAACAACATGATCACGACCCTGGCCGAGGACTACGTCCGGATGGCCCGCGCGAAGGGCCTCGGCTCCCGCCGGATCATGTACGGCTACGCGGCCCGTAACGCGATCCTGCCCAACCTGGCCGGCTTCGCCATGTCACTCGGCTTCGTCATCTCGGGCGCGATCCTCATCGAGTACGTCTTCAACTACCCCGGGATCGGCTACCTCCTCTACAACGCCGTCCAGAACGTCGACTACCCGCTGATGCAGGCCCTGTTCATGCTGTTCACCGTCGCGGTGCTGGTGGCACTGCTGGCCGTGGACATCGCGACCGTGTGGCTCGATCCACGAGCCAGGGCGAAGGGGTGAGCGCCCGATGACCACCACCGCCATCACCGCCCCGCCGCCCGAGAAGGCCTCCGCCCGCACCCGGGCGGGAGGCGGCCTGTGGAGGGCGGTCCGCGGCAACCGCAAGGCCATGGCCGGTGCGGTGATCCTGCTGATCTTCACCGTCGTCGCCGCGTTCCCGGGCCTGTTCACCTCCGTCGACCACCCCGACGAGGCGAACTTCGCCCCGCGCCTCGACCCGTCCACCGCCCATCTCCTCGGCACGACGGCGCTCGGCCAGGACATCTACTCCCAACTCATCTACGGCACGCGGGAATCACTCGTCATCGCCGTCGTGGCCGGCGCGCTCGCCACCGTCCTCTCCGTGATCGTCGGCGTCTCCGCCGCGTACCTCGGAGGCATCGCCGACGACCTCCTGTCCCTGCTGACGAACGTCGTCCTCGTCATCCCCGCGTTCCCCCTGGTGATCATCCTCGCCAAGTACGCCGGCAAGGGCTCGCTCACCGTGATCCTCGCCGTCCTCGTCCTCACCGGCTGGTCCTACGGCGCCAACCAACTGCGCGCCCAGGCCCTGTCGTTGCGCAACCGGGACTTCCTGGAATCGGCCCGCGTGCGCGGCGAGCGACGCTCGTACATCATCGTCTTCGAAGTCCTGCCGACGATGACGTCCCTGATCGTCGCCAACTTCCTCGGTGCCGCGCTCTATTCGGTGCTGAGTGCGGCAGGCCTGCAGTTCCTCGGCCTCGGCGACCCGAACTCGCAGAGCTGGGGCACGATGCTCTACTGGGCCCAGAACCAGCAGGCCCTGCAGACCGGCACCCCGCTGTGGTCCATCGCCCCCGGCCTCTGCGTCGCCCTGCTCGGCGTCGCGTTCGCCCTCGTCAACTACGCCTTCGACGAGATCGGCAACCCGGCCCTGCGTCCCGTACGAAGGAGGCGCAAAGGTGCCTGAACCCCTGCTGAGTGTCACCGACCTGACCGTCGTCTACGACACCGCGCGCGGCCCTGTCACAGCCGTCGACCACGTCGAACTCATCGTGGAGAAAGGGCAGTTCACTGCCGTCGTCGGTGAATCCGGCTGCGGCAAGTCCACCCTGATGTTCGCCGTCGCGCGGCTGCTCAACCCGCCCGCCCGCATCGCCGGCGGCGCTGTCCGCTTCCGCGGCGAGAACCTCGTCACCCTCGGCGAACGCGAACTCAACGCCCTGCGCTGGCGCGACTACTCCGTCGTCCTGCAGTCCGCCATGAACGCCCTGAACCCCGTGGCCACCCTCGCCGCCCAGTACAAGGACGCCATGGCGGCGCACGGCACCTACACCAACGAGGAGATCCGCGCCCGCTCCACCGAGGTCCTCGACCTCGTCGGCATCGACCCGGTCCATCTGCACAGCTACCCGCACCAGCTGTCCGGCGGCATGCGCCAGCGCGCCATGATCGCCATGGCGCTGCTGCTCACCCCGGACCTGGTCATCATGGACGAACCGACCTCGGCGCTCGACGTCGTCGCCCAGCGCTCTCTCATGGTCCAGATCAAGGAACTCCAGCAACTCCTCGGCTTCGCCGTTGTGTTCGTCACCCACGACATGTCCCTCGTCAGCCACTTCTCCGACCAGCTCCTCGTCATGTACGCGGGCCAGGTCGTCGAGCAGGGGCCCACCCGCACCGTCTTCGACCACCCCTCCCACCCCTACAGCCGCGGGCTCCTCGAAGCGTTCCCCTCGATCCGCGGCCCCCGCGTCCCCCTGAAGGGCATCCCCGGCAGCCCGCCCGACCTCGCCGCACCGCCCGCGGGCTGCCGCTTCACCCCGCGCTGCCCCCTCGTCCACGAGCAGTGCCACGACACCGAGCCCGCCCTGTACGAAGTCGGCACGGCCCGCTCCCGCTGCCTGCTGCACCTCACGGAGGCCGTCTCATGAGCCCTCTGCTCGAAACGATCGGCCTCACCCGCCACTTCAAGGTCGGCACCGGGCTCACCCGCCGCGTCCTGCACGCCGTCGACGACGTCGACCTCACCATCGGCGCACGCGAGATCGTCGCCCTCGTCGGCGAGAGCGGCAGCGGCAAGTCCACACTCGCCCGCCTCGTAGCCCAGGTCCACAGGCCCACCAGCGGCGAAATCCGGTACGAGGGGCAGCCGCTGACCGCCCAGCGCGGCCGCAAGGCGAAGCTCGCGTACCGCGGCGACGTCCCCATGGTCTTCCAGGACCCCTTCGCCTCCCTCAACCCCGCCTACCGCGTCTCCCACGGCATCCTGCGGGGTCTCAAGCTGCACCGCCCCGAACTGAGCGGCGCCGAGCGCCAGGCAGAAACAGAGCGCGTCGTCGAAGCGGTCGGCCTCACCCCTGCCGCGGACGTCCTGGCCCGCTTCCCGTACGAACTCTCCGGCGGCCAGCGCCAGCGCATCGGCTTCGCCCAGGCCCTCGCCCACCGCCCCAAACTGATCCTCGCCGACGAACCCGTCTCCATGCTCGACGTCTCCATCCGCATCGGCCTGCTCAACGTCATGGCCGACCTGCGCGAGACCGAGGGCGTCTCCATCCTCTACATCACCCACGACATCGCCGGCGCCCGCTACCTCTCCGACCGGATCGCCGTCATGTACGGCGGCCACGTCGTCGAGACCGGCCCCACGGAGGACGTCCTCGCCCACCCCCGCCACCCCTACACCGAGTTGCTCCTGTCCGCCGTCCCCGACCCGCGCGCCCCCCTCGACGTCGACGCGGCCGCCGCCAAGACCGACCCGCCCGTCGTCATCGACCCCACCCCCAGCTGTCGCTTCCGCACCCGCTGCCCGCTCGCCGTCGACGAGTGCCACCACGTCACCCCGCGTCTGCAGCCGGTCGGCGGGGGTCACACGGCGGCCTGCCACGTCACCGCCCCGCCCGAGGGCGCCCAGTGACCACACCCCCCTGGAACCGCCTGCGCCTGCGCAGCAACAACGAATGGCTGCTCCTCGAACGCCTGCGGCTCGAAGGCCCCGCCTCCCGCGCCCAACTCGCCCGCGACAGCGGCCTGTCCAAGCCCACCGTCTCCTCCGCCCTCGCCGCGCTGGAACGCGCCGGCCTGGTCCGCGAGGCCGGCACCCACGCCCAGAGCCGGGGACGCGTCGCCGTCCTCTACGAACCCGACCCGCGCGCCGGACACGTCCTCGGCATCGACATCGGCCGCGCCCGCCTGCGCACGGCGGTGGCCGACCTGACGGGCGCGATCGTCTCCCGTACGGAGGTACGCAACCGCGGCCGCAGCGCGGGAGCGGTCGCCGACGCCGCCGTCACCTGCGCCGAACAGGCCCTCGCGGACGCCGGGCTGAGCCAGGCCGACATCGTGCACACCGCCGTGGGCACCCCCGGAGTCTTCGACCGCCACACCGGCCGGGTCCGCTACGCCGTCAACCTGCCCGGCTGGGGCCGCCCCGGCCTCATCGAGCGCATGCGCGACCGCCTCGGCACCCCGCTCTCCGTCCACAACGACGCCAACCTCGCCGCGCTCGGCGAGTACACCTTCGGCGCGGGCGCCGAAAGCCACCTCTTCGTCTACGTCCTGATCGGCACCGGCCTCGGCATGGGCGTCGTCGCCGACGGAGAGCTCTTCCTCGGCGCACACGGCGCCGCGGGCGAGATCGGCTTCCTGCCACTGGACGGCGTACCGGCGTCGGGGGCGGCACCCCGGCGCGGCATGCTGGAGGACGCGGTCTCCGCCGACGCCGTCGTCCGCGCCGCCCGCACCCTGGGCATGACCGGCCCGCTCACCGCCAAGCGCGTCTTCGACGCCGCCCGCACCGGCGACACCGCCGCCCTCGCCGCCGTACGCCAGGAAGGCGAGCGCCTCGCCCTCGCCGTCGCCTCCGTGACCGCCGTCCTCGACCCCGATCTGGTGGTCCTCGGCGGTGGCGTCGGCCGGGGCGCGGACCTCCTGCTCGCCACGGTCGGCGAGACCCTGCACCGCCTCACCCCGCTGCGCCCCCGCGTCGAACCCAGCAGGACAGGAGCGGACGCGGTGCTTCTCGGAGCGATCACCACGGCCCTGCGCGCGGCCCGCCCGCTGCTCTTCGATCGCCTGACGGGGAGAGGGCCGGGGAGAGGACCCGCGAGAGTTCCGGAAACGCAAAAGACCCCAGGTGAACTGGGGTCTCAGCTGGTGTCCGAGGGGGGACTTGAACCCCCACGCCCGATAAAGGGCACTAGCACCTCAAGCTAGCGCGTCTGCCATTCCGCCACCCGGACAAGGTGTCTGTCTTCGCGGGGTGTTCCCCGCGGCGACAGAGAGAACATTACCAGGCCCGAAGGGGTGCCAGATCCCGCCACCCGTCCGCTGTGAACGGCGGATGACGACCCCCGCCCGCCCTTGGGCCGCGGCCCCCGGAGAGAGAGGATGAGGGGGACCACCAGCAACGACAGTGGGAGGAACAGGCGTGAGCGAGTCGAGCACGGGCAGGACGGTCTCGGGCGAGGACGAGGTCGTCGACCTCTGTCGTGAGCTGATCCAGATCGACACCAGCAACTACGGCGACCACTCCGGTCCCGGCGAGCGCAAGGCCGCCGAGTACGTGGCGGAGAAGCTCGCCGAGGTGGGCCTCGAGCCCAAGATCTTCGAGTCGCACCCGGGCCGGGCCTCGACGGTCGCCCGCATCCAGGGCGAGGACCCCTCGCGGCCCGCGCTCCTGATCCACGGCCACACCGACGTCGTACCGGCCAACGCGGCGGACTGGACCCACCACCCGTTCTCCGGCGAGATCGCCGACGGGTGCGTCTGGGGCCGCGGCGCCGTCGACATGAAGGACATGGACGCGATGACCCTCGCGGTCGTCCGCGACCGGCTGCGCAGCGGCCGCAAGCC
This sequence comes from Streptomyces sp. CB01635, assembly GCF_002803065.1. Lineage (GTDB taxonomy): Bacteria > Actinomycetota > Actinomycetes > Streptomycetales > Streptomycetaceae > Streptomyces. The sequence continues at coordinate 44,569 of NZ_NNBL01000042.1, read as the reverse complement.
CCCGCGCGACATCGTCCTGGCCTTCCTCGCCGACGAGGAAGCGGGCGGCACGTACGGCGCGCGGCACCTCGTCGACAAGCACCCGGACCTCTTCGAGGGGTGCACGGAGGCGATCAGCGAGGTCGGCGGGTTCTCCTTCACCGTCAACGAGAAGCTGCGGCTCTACCTCGTCGAGACGGCCCAGAAGGGCATGCACTGGATGAAGCTGACCGTGGACGGCACGGCCGGCCACGGTTCGATGATCCACAAGGACAACGCGATCACCGAGCTGTCCGAGGCCGTCGGTCGTCTGGGGCGCCACAAGTTCCCGGTGCGGGTCACCAAGACGCTGCGGCACTTCCTCGACGAGCTCGGCGACGCGCTCGGCACCGAGCTCGACCCGGAGAACATGGACGAGACGCTCGCCAAGCTCGGCGGCATCGCCAAGCTGATCGGCGCCTCGCTGCAGAACACCGCCAACCCGACCCAGCTCGGCGCCGGCTACAAGGTGAACGTGATCCCCGGGCAGGCCACCGCGCACATCGACGGCCGCTATCTGCCGGGCTACGAGGAGGAGTTCCTCGCCGACCTCGACCGCATCCTCGGCCCGAACGTCCAGCGCGAGGACGTGCACGCGGACAAGGCCCTGGAGACCACCTTCGACGGCGCGCTCGTCGACGCCATGCAGACGGCGCTCCAGGCCGAGGACCCGATCGCCCGCGCGGTGCCGTACATGCTCTCCGCCGGCACCGACGCCAAGTCCTTCGACGACCTCGGCATCCGCGGGTTCGGCTTCGCTCCGCTGAAGCTGCCGCCGGAACTGGACTTCGCGGGCATGTTCCACGGCGTTGACGAGCGAGTTCCGGTCGACGGACTCAAGTTCGGCGTGCGCGTGCTCGACCGGTTCATCGACGCGTCCTGACCCGAGGGGCCCGCGCGGCCGGATATTCGGCCGCGCGTGCGTACCGGACTGAGAAGAGTGAAAGGAAACATAGGCTCGTAGCCTCATCAGTCCCTCCTCGTTACAGGGGGTGCAGTCCGCGGCTGGGACTGCATTGCCAACAAGGAGGAATAATGATCAAGAAGGTCGTCGCTGCTGCGGCTGCCACTGGTGGTCTCGTGCTCGCTGGTGCGGGCATCGCCGCTGCCGACGCCGGGGCTCAGGGTGCCGCCGTGAAGTCTCCCGGTGTCATCTCGGGCAACGTCATCCAGGTTCCGGTCCACATCCCGGTGAACGCCTGTGGCAACACGGTGTCCGTGATCGGGCTGCTGAACCCCGCCTTCGGCAACGCCTGCGTCAACAAGTGACGTCGTTGTGCATCGCCCCGTGAGGGCCTGAGTCCATCGGCCCCGGAGTGCGCGCCATGCGCTCCGGGGCCGCTTGGTCATTCCGCGCACGTGTATGGATGCCCGTGCGCATTCTGCAAGGCATAAGGCAGGTTAAAGCTATGCGACAGGTCACGCGCAAAGGCCTGATCACCGTGGCGGCCGCGACCGGCGTACTCGCCGTGTCCGGGGGCTACGCACACGCAGACTCCGGTGCCGAGGGAGGCTCGTCGGGATCGCCCGGCGTCCTCTCCGGCAACACGATCCAGCTCCCTGTGGACGTCCCGGTCAACGCGTGTGGCAACACCGTGAACGTCGTCGGGCTGCTCAACCCCGCGGCGGGCAACGACTGTGCCAACACGTCGAAGCCGGGAGGCGGCCACCCCGGTGGGAGCCATCACGGCGGCGGCGCCACGGCCGAGGGGGGCACGAGCGATTCGCCCGGTGTCGGCTCCGGCAACCATGTGCAGGTCCCGGTCCATGTGCCGGTCAACGCCTGTGGCAACGGCGTCTCGGTCATCGGGCTGCTCAACCCCGCGGGGGGCAACGACTGCGCGAACTCGCCGGGAGGCGACAAGCCGACGACCCCGCCGACCAAGCCGCCGACGCAGCCGGAGCCGAACACGCCCGCGCCGCCGAAGCCGGTGACCCCCAGCACCCCGAACCACCCGGGGACGCAGACCGTCACCCAGCCCGAGGGTTCGGAGCAGCTCGCCGAGACCGGCAGCTCGATGCCGCTGGGAACGGTCCTGCCGGCCGGTGCGGGCGCCCTGCTCGCGGGCGCGCTCCTCTACCGGCGGGCGCGGGCAGGCGTGTGACCGCCGTGTGACGCGGCGTGACCGAGCAGGTGCGGAACGGAGCGGGCCCAGCAGGACGGGGCCCGCTCCGCTCACTCACCACGTGGCGCGAAGCTGGCGGATGATCCGCCGGCGCAACCGCACCCTGCGGCTGCCGTCGCGCAACAGGCTCAGGCGGTCCAACTCCCAGTGTCCGTACTCGGCATGGTCGGTCAGCAGGCGTGTGGCGTCCTTGCGGGAGACCCCGCGCGGGACGTACACGTCGACAAATTCGTATTCCGGCATCGCATCTATTGTGCGGGCACGGGCCGTGTACGGATAGCGTCTGCACTATGTCTGATGCTGCGCAGCCCACCGCTGCCGAGGTACGCGCCGCCGCCGAGGCGGTCAAGGCTGCGCTCGACCGCCACCTGGCGGCTGTCGAGCGCAGGTCGGGTGAGGACGATCCGGCCGTCTACGAAGCGTTCAACGAACTGGCCGCGGCGGCCGAGGAGTACGACGAGCTCCTCTACGACCGCTACGACGAGGTCACCCCCTTCGAGATTCCCGGTACGGAGGACTCGCTGCCCCCGTACACCGGCCCCGAGGAACCGAACGCCCTGAGCGTGCTCATCCGCCGCGACTACGCCGTGGTGGAGCCGCAGCGCCTGCTCGCGCAGGCCCAGCGGGTCGCCGACGTGGAGGCCGACTCGGATCTCGTCGACGGGGCCGCGGCGGCCGTCGGGACCATCGGGAACAGCGTGCACGCTGCTCTCGGTGTCCTCTTCGGAGAGTTCGAACCCGACGAAATCGCCTCCCGGCACAAGGAGTTCGGCCTGGAGGAGGGCGACTCGACACTGTGGGTGACGGCCTCGGACGAACCGGCTGAGCCGGGGGAGTGGCTGGACGCGCCGTTCGACCAGGCCGATCCGCAGCGGGTCGTCTGCCGCTTCGACGTGAGCTCCGTCTTCGACGACGAGCTGGACGGCGACCTCGCGGACGACGGGCCCGGCGCGGTCGCGGGCGCGACGGAGGACGAGCTGGAACCGACCTGACGCGGTCCGTCCACGCGGGCCGGTGACGGTGTGAGCGAGTGAGCGGGAGGGGCGGGCGGACATCGGTCCGCCCGCCCCTCCCGCTTGCCGCTGTGTGCCTACTGTGCCGTGGGGACCTGCGCGCGCAGCAGGGTCTGCAGACGCGTCGTACGTGGCTTGGCCGGGACCTCGGCCACGGCGATCGGCAGGGCCGCGTCGGCGCCGTGCACCACCGAGAGATGCCGCTCACCGCGGCCGAACGCCGTGTACACCCACGGGCGGCTCAGGGCCTGCGTCGCGTCGCCCGGCAGTACGACCACCGCCGCGGGCCACCGCAGGCCCACCGCCTGGTGCGCGGTCAGCGCCCACCCGTGCCGCACGGTCCGCTCCACCGCGTCCTGCGGCACGACGACCGGGGTCCCGGCGCAGTCCAGGTGCAGGCCCTGAGCGTCGGCCCGCACGACCCGGCCGGGCACGGTACGGCCCGGGGCCGGTGCGTACGCGACCCGGTCGTCCGGGTCGAAGCCGCCGAAGCGGCCGGGGCCGGGGTTGAGGCGCTCCTTGAGGGCCGCGTTCAGCGCGCGCGTCCCGGCGGCGCCCCCGTGGCCCGGGGTGATGACCTGGGTCTGTTCGGAGGGCACACCGATCGCGCGCGGCACCGAGTCGGCGACCAGCTGTACGGCACGGTGGATCGCCTCGGCGGCGTCGCGCACCGGCACGATCACCACCTCCTTGCCGGGGGCCTCCACCTGGTTCAGCTCGCCCACGCCGATGCCGGAGACCAGCTCGCCGACCGGGCCGGGGTCCGGGGTGCGGGAGGCGATCTGAGGGCACACGCGGGCCGCGAGGAGGTCCGCGAAGACCCGGCCGGGGCCCGCGGACCACAGGACGGACGGGTCGCCGCTGAGGACGAGCCGCGCGCCGTCCGGGAGCGACTCGGCGAGCATCGCGGCCGTCTCCACGTCCAGCTGCGGCGCGTCCAGGACGACCAGGAGGTCCACCGCGAGCGCGCCGTCCCGGTCCCGGCCCGGGCCCTCGGCGCCGGACAGCAGGCCGGACACGGTGACCGCCGTGCCCTCCGGGGCGCCGGGGCCGAAGTGCTCGGCGAGGCGGCGCCGCCCGTCGACGGTGTGCGCCGCGGCGCACACGCGCAGGCCGAGGCGGGCCGCGGCCTGGACGAGTGCGGCGGGTTCGGCGCGGGCCGCCTCGGCGCCCGTGTGCAGCACGAGGCCGTGTCCGGCGGACGCCCTGATCAGCTCGGCGGTGGAACCGGACGCGGCCGCAGCGGCAGGCTCCCAGTCCGCGAGGGCCTGTGAACTGTCTTCCTTGGAGAGGGAGTTGACCAGCCGGGCGAGTCCGTCGGCGAGGCTCTCCTCGGCGAGCGCGTACCGCTCGAGGCCGACGAGCACCCGGACCGGCCGCTCGGCTTCCTCACCGTCCTCATGGCCGTCATCCGAGCCGTCCTCGGCCCCGTCCTCCGCGGCGGTCTTCCGGGCGCTCTCCGGGGCGCTGGCCGGACCGCCGGGCGGCTCTTCCAGCGCGTCCTGGAATACGAGCGCGTCGCCCTCCGCGATGGCGCTCTGCACCGCCTCGTCCGGATCGGGCACGGCGCGCTTGCCCAGCGCCTGGGCGAGCAGCGGCGCGTCCAGGGCGGTGTGCCCCGCGACCGCGGCCTGTTCCAGCAGCCATACGGTGACGGCGCGGCCCCTGCGCTCGTCGTCGGGGCCGCACTCGGCGCCGAGCAGCGCGCGGGCGAAGCCGTCCGCCTGCTCGGGGCGCACGCCAGGGATCCGCAGAAGCTGCCAGGGGTCGTCCCGGAGCACGCTGTCCGCGCCCTCGCCGAGCGTCGCGGCGGCGGGAGCGGCGAGCGAGACGGGGGCGCCGCCCTCGGTCAGGACGGCCCGCACGGCGTCGACGGCCGCCACGGCCGGTTCGGCAGGCCCCGCGGGCGCGGCGGCCGGCGCACGGCGGACGGGCTCGGCGACGATCTTGCGGGGAGCCGGATCCGGCTCGCTGAACACGGCGGCGGGCCGCTCACCGCTCTCGACGGCCCGGACCGCGGCGAGGAGATCGGCGGCCGTACCGCTCAGCTTCCCCCCGGCCGCGATGGGCCCTTCCTTGGCCGCCTTCCGCTGGGCGATCCGCTCCTGCAACTCACGCTGCGCGGCGATCTCGGCGGCGGCCTCGGACGCGCCTTCGTCTTTGCCTTCGGCGGTGGCTCCGTCCTGATCCGCGGCGGCGCCGGAGCCTTCGTCCGGCTCGTCCGGACCAGGTGTGCCGGCCCCTTCCTCGGGGCCGGTCTCCTCGGGGCCGGTGGCCTCCGCGCCTTGCCCGGCGCGGGGCGCGTCGGTGTCGGCCGGGCCCGGGTGGCCCTCCGCGGCAGCGGGCTCCGTACTCACAGCGTGCTCCAGTCCTGATCGGGATATCGGTGCACGGGCGTCGACACGTCGTCGAGCGCCTGGCAGATCTCGTCAGGAAGACTAAGGGCCTCCACTGACAATGCCGCCGTGAGCTGCTGCGAGTTGCGCGCGCCGATGATGGGGGCGGCCACGCCCGGCCGGTCGCGGACCCATGCGAGGGCGACCTGGAGCGGCGTCACCGCGAGGCCGTCCGCCGCCGTGATGACCGCGTCGACGATGCGGGTCGCGGCGTCGTCGAGGTACGGCGCGACGAAGGGTGCCATGTGGTCGGACGCGCCCCGCGAGTCGGCGGGCGTGGCCTTGCGGTACTTGCCCGTGAGAACCCCGCGGCCGAGCGGCGACGACGGGAGCAGGCCGATGCCGAGGTCGAGCGCGGCCGGCAGCACTTCCCGTTCGACCCCGCGCTGGAGCAGCGAGTACTCCATCTGCGTACTGGCGAGCCGGGTGCGTATCCCCGGTGCGGCGAGCTGCCACGTGCCGGCCTTGGCCAGCTGCCAGCCGCAGAAGTTGGAGACGCCTGCGTACCGGGCGCGGCCGCTGCTCACGGCGATGTCGAGGGCCTGGAGCGTCTCGTCGAGCGGGGTGGCCGTGTCGAAGGCGTGGACCTGCCACAGGTCGACGTAGTCCGTGCCGAGGCGGGCGAGGGACGCGTCGAGGGCGGCGAGGAGATGTCCGCGAGAGCCGTCGAAGCGGCGGTCCGGGTCGGGCACGCTGCCCGCCTTCGTCGAGATGACCAGATCGCGCCGCGGCACGAGGCCCTCGACGAGCTGCCCGAGGAGATACTCGGCCTCCCCGCCCCCGTAGACATCGGCCGTGTCGACGAGTGTGCCGCCCGCTTCCCAGAAGGTCTTCAACAGGTCCGCGGCGTCGTGCTCGTCGGTGTCGCGGCCCCATGTGAGGGTGCCGAGCCCGATCCGGGACACTCGCAGGCCGGTGCGGCCGAGATGCCTCTGCTCCATGGGCGCTGAGATTACTGGCCGGAAGTCGGTTATTGGGGGCCTGTGGACAACCGGCCTGCGCCGACCGCCGAACCGGCGCGCTAGGGTGCCCGGACAAAGGACGTTACTGAGCAGTAAGGGGATCGGCCATGGAGCTCGGCATCAACCTCGGCTACTGGGGCGCCGGAATGGACGCGGACAACCTGGCCGTCGCGCGGGAGGCCGACAAGCTCGGCTACGCCGTCTGCTGGGCCGCGGAGGCCTACGGCTCGGACGCGCCCACGGTGCTCTCCTACGTCGCCGCGCAGACCGAGCGCATCGACATCGGCTCCGCGATCATGCAGATCCCCGCCCGCCAGCCCGCGATGACCGCGATGACGGCCGCGACCCTCGACTCCCTGTCCGGCGGCCGCTTCCGCCTCGGCCTCGGCGTCTCGGGCCCGCAGGTCTCCGAGGGCTGGTACGGCGTGAAGTTCGACAAGCCGCTCGCCCGCACCCGCGAGTACGTCGAGATCGTGCGCCGCGCGATGAGCCGCGAGCGGCTGTCGTACGAGGGCGAGCACTGGACGCTGCCGCTGCCGGGCGGCCCGGGCAAGCCGCTCAAGCTGACCGTGCACCCCGAGCGCGAGCACATCCCGCTCTACATCGCGGCGATCGGCCCGAAGAACCTGGAGCAGACCGGCGAGATCGCCGACGGCGCCCTGCTGATCTTCCCGGCCGCCGAGCACCTGGAGGAGACCGCCCTGACGCACCTGCGGGCGGGGCGCGAGAAGGCAGGCAAGACGCTGGAGGGCTTCGACGTCGTCCCGACGCTGCCCCTCGCGCTCGGCGCCGACAAGGACGTGCCGGCGCTCGCCGACATGTTCCGCCCGTACACCGCCCTGTACGTCGGCGGCATGGGCAGCCGGAAGCAGAACTTCTACAACCAGCTCGCCCAGCGCATGGGCTACGAGAAGGAAGCCGCCGAGATCCAGGACAAGTACCTGGGCGGTGACAAGGAGGGTGCGGGGGCCGCGGTGCCGCATCAGCTCATCGACTCGACGACGCTGCTCGGCTCCGTGGAGCGGATCGCCGAGCGGATGCAGGCCTACGCGGCTGCCGGGGTGACGACGCTGACGCTGGCCCCCGCCGGCTTCACGCTCGACGAGCGGATCGCGGCCCTGCGGGCCGGCACCGAGGCCCTGGAGCGGGCCGGACTGGCGTAACCGCGGGGGAGGAAAGTTCTGCGGCCGTGGTGGGGGCTCGGGGGTCTTCCCCGCCACGGCCGTCACGGGTAACAACGCCTCATCGGGCACCTGGTTACGCCCAAGGACCCTCTCCCGGGGTCCTTCCTTCGGCCGACTGGCCCCGTACAGCTGTTGCCCGGTCCGGCATGCCGTATTTGACTCGTTTTCGGCGGAACCACGCACGGAACGCGCGGCGCGCACGGAGGTGCCACAGATGCTGTCGGCCAAGAGCCTGTTCCAGGAGATCCTCGACGACGACGAGTCCTTCCGGCTCTTCTGCTCCATCGCGGCGAGCGGGGAGTCGCAGGGAGGCTGGGAGAACGGCCGTATCGCCGCGCTCGTCCCCGCCGGCGAGCGTGACCTCGCGCCCAAGGTGGCGCGGCACGGTGCCGACGAGGACAAGCACGGGCGGATCTTCAACGCCCTGATGAAGAAGCGCGGCCTGAAGCCCGTGGACGTCCCGCCGGAGACCGACTACACGATGCTCCTGGAGAAGCACGGCATCGGCCTCGCGCACGAGCAGCTCAAGGCCGACGAACCGCTCACCGTGCGGGACATCGTCACGTATCTCGCCCACAGCCGGGTCACCGAGCAGCGGGCCTCCGAGCAGATGGACCTGCTGCGCAAGTACTTCGCGGACGACCCGGACATCGGCCGCGCGGTGAAGATGATCTCGGCCGACGAGGACAACCACCTCGCGTACTGCCACGAGGAGCTGCTGCGTTTCGCGTACGCGGGCCACGGCCGCGACATCCAGCGCATCCTGCGCGAGTGCGCCCTGGAGGAGATCCGCGTCTACCGCGACGTCAGCCTCGCCGTGATGGACCACATGGGGCACATCCTGCGCTGGCCGAAGCCCAAGGTGGCCCTGCTCGCGGCGGGTATCCACGCCATGTACGCGTACGAACGTCTGGTCGGCTGGCGGCGGATGGTGTCCCTGGAGATGCCGGAGCGGCGCAACGCGCTGGGCGGGCCCGCGACGAGCGCGGTCGAGTTCGCGTAGGCCCCCGCGGAAGGCGCGCTACAGCCAGCCGCGCCGCTTGAACGTCCGGAACAGGAGCAGCTCCAGGGAGATCATCAGGAGGATCACCAGCGGATACGACCACGTCCAGTGCAGCTCCGGCATGTGGTCGAAGTTCATGCCGTAGACGCCCGCGATCAGTGTCGGGACCGCGACCATGGCGGCGTACGCCGAGATCTTCCGCATGTCGTCGTTCTGCCGCACGCCCATCTGTGCCAGATGCGCCGACAGGATGTCCGAGACGAGCCGGTCCAGGGCGTCCACGGACTCGTTGACGCGCAGGAGGTGGTCGCTGACATCGCGGAAGAACGGCCGCGCCGATTCGTTCACGAAGGGCACGGGTCCCATGGACGGGCCGGTTCCGGAAAGCTTGGCCAAGGGGGGCATCAGCGGGCCCGTGGCTCTGCGGAACTCCAGGATCTGGCGCTTGAACGTGTAGATCCTGGACGCCGTGTTGCGCGAGCCGCCCCCCTCCGGCGAGAACACCTCGGCCTCCAGCCCCTCCATGTCGGTCTGGAGCTCGGTCGCGACCTCCAGGTAGTGGTCGACGGTCGCGTCGGCGATCGAGTACAGGACCGCGGTGGGCCCGTGCCGCAGCACGTCGGGATCGGCCTCGAGCCGCTTGCGTACGGCTTTCAGGGGTGCGCCCTCGCCGTGCCGGACGGTCACCACGAACGAGTCGCCCATGAAGAGCATGACCTCCCCGGAGGACACCTTGTCGCTGTCCGGCTCGTACACGACCGGCTTGAGCACCACGAACAGCGAGTCGTCGTACACGTCCAGCTTCGGCCGCTGATGCGCCTTGAGCGCGTCCTCGACGGCCAGTGGATGCAGCCCGAACTCGTCGCTGACCCGCGCGAACTCGTCCTCCGTCGGCTCGTACAGGCCGATCCAGACGAAGGAGTGACCCTCGACCCTGGCCTCGGCGAGCGCGTCGGAGAAGTCCGCGGGCCCCTCGGTCCTGCGCCCGTCGCGATAGATGCCGCAGTCGACGATCACCCTTCGTATTCTTCCCAGGGGGCGCCGGGGCCGCATGTCGCGAGGCGAGGGGGCGTCTGAAAGTTCCCTTGGAGCAAGGAGTGCCGGTCGTCGGGACGCCGCGGGGAACTTTCAGACACCCCCTAGGCTTGCCCGCATGCCCACGCTGATTCTCGTCCGGCACGGACGCTCCACCGCCAACACCGCGGGCCTGCTCGCCGGCTGGACCCCCGGTGTGTCCCTCGACGAGCGCGGCGCCGCGCAGGCCGCCGCGCTGCCGGGGCGACTGGCCGCGGTGCCCCTCGCCGAGATCGTCACCAGCCCACTCCAGCGCTGTCAGGAGACCCTGGCCCCACTCCTCGCCGCCCGCCCGGAACTCACCCCGCACGCCGAGGACCGCATCGGCGAGTGCCACTACGGCGACTGGTCGGGCCGCAAGCTCGCCGAGCTCGTCGACGACCCGCTGATGGAGGTCGTGCAGCAGCACCCGTCGGCCGCCGCGTTCCCCGGCGGCGAGTCCATGCGGGCCATGCAGCACCGGGCCGCGGAGGCCGTACGCGAGTGGAACGCGCGCGTGGAGCGCGACCACGGCCCCGACGCCACCTATCTGATGTGCTCGCACGGCGACATCATCAAGTCGCTCGTCGCGGACGCCATAGGGCTTCATCTGGACCTCTTCCAGCGCATCTCCGTGGAGCCCTGTTCCGTCACCGCGATCCGTTACACCCGGCTCCGCCCCTATCTCGTACGCCTCGGCGACACCGGCGACTTCGCGTCGCTCGCCCCGCGCGAGAAGCCGGCCGAGGGGGACGCACCGGTCGGGGGCGGCGCGGGCGCCCCGTGATCGTCCGCCGCAGTAGGGTGAAGCCGTCGCAGTAACTGCAGTTGTTGCCGCGCCCGATCAAGCGGTCGGTCCCAGCAGTCGATTCCAATGGAGACAGGACGTGTCCCGTCAGGTGTTCCTCTACGACCCTCCGGAGCGCTTCGTGGCCGGCACGGTCGGGCTCCCCGGGCGCCGCACCTTCTTCCTCCAGGCCTCGGACGGCGCCCGTGTGACGAGTGTGGCCCTGGAGAAGACCCAGGTCGCCGCGCTGGCCGAGCGCATGGACGAGCTCCTCGACGAGGTCGTGCGCCGCAGCGGCGGGAACGCGCCGGTGCCGGCCGTCGTGCCCACGGAGATCCACGACACCGCGCCCCTGGAGTCGCCCGTCGACGAGGAGTTCCGGGTCGGCACGATGGCCCTCGCCTGGGACGGCGAGGAGGAGCGGATGATCGTCGAGGCGCAGGCGCTCGTCGAGCTCGACGCGGACACCGACGAGGACCTCGCGGAGGCCGAGGAACGGCTGCTCCAGGACGAGGAGAACGGCCCCCCGATGCTGCGGGTCCGGCTCACCGGCGTACAGGCGCGCGCGTTCGCCAAGCGCGCCCTGGACGTCGTGAACGCCGGGCGTCCGCCGTGCCCCCTGTGCAGTCTGCCGCTCGACCCGGAGGGACACGTATGCCCGCGTCAGAACGGATACCGGCGAGGAGCGTGACCGTCTCGGACACGGACCTCCTCATCAGGGGCGAGCTGGCGGTCCGGGGGCGCATCCGCGAGGCGTCGAACGCGGTGCTCCTGTGCACGGTCACCCACGAGGGCCGCGAGGCGTCCTGCGTGTACAAGCCCGTCGCCGGTGAGCGCCCCCTGTGGGACTTCCCCGACGGCAATCTCGCCCGGCGCGAGGTCGCCGCCTACGAGGTGTCCCAGGCCCTCGGCTGGAGCCTCGTACCGCCGACCGTCCTGCGCGACGGGCCCTACGGCGAAGGCATGTGCCAGCTGTGGATCGACCAGCCCGACGAGCCCGTCGAGGGCGGTGAGCTGCTCGCTCTCGTGGAGGGCGAGGAGCCGGGCGACGGCTGGAAGGCCGTCGGGTTCGCGGAGGTCGGCGAGGGGCGCACCGCGCTGCTCGTGCACTCCGACGACGTACGGCTGCGGCGCCTCGCCGTGCTCGACGCGGTGATCAACAACGGCGACCGCAAGGGCGGTCACCTCCTCGTCGACGCCGAAGGGCGCCTGTTCGGCATCGACCACGGCGTCTCCTTCAACACCGAGGACAAGCTGCGCACGCTCCTGTGGGGCTGGGCGGGGGAGCCCCTGACCGGGGAGGCGACCGAGGCCCTCAAGACGCTCACGGGCGCTCTGGGGACCGGGAAACCCCTCGCGCTGCGGCTCGCGGAGCTGATCACCGAGGCCGAGCTGGACGCCGTACGCGCACGGGTCGACGCGATGCTCACGACCGGGAAGCACCGGGAGCCGAGCGGGGAGTGGCCCGCCATCCCCTGGCCGCCCGTCTGAACCCACCCTTGTGACCCCTGCGGTCCGCGCTGTCCGGGGGGCGCATGTCAGCGGCTGCGGCTACGTTCGAAGAGACCCTCGAGGGGTCCCTGGAACGGAGGCCACGCCGTGAAACTGATCGTCGAGGACCGGATCGACCGGCCCGTGAAGGACGTGTTCAACTCCATCGTGAGCCCGGAGGGGCTGTCCAGTTTCTTCACGGCTGACGCCTCCGCCCCGATGATCCCCAACACCACGGTGACCTGGCGTTTCGGCCATGTCGACGCGACGTTCGACGTCGCGGTCGGGCCCGTGGAGACGGACCGGCTGATCTCGTGGAGCTGGCCCGGGGGAGACGTGACCATCGAGCTGGAGCGGGCCGACGACGGCGCGGCCACCCTTCTCACGATCACCGAGCAGCCCATGGGGCAGAGCCTGGAGGGCGCCGCGCGGGCCGTCGGGCAGACCCAGGGGTGGACATACTTCGTGACGGGGCTCAGAGCCCATCTGCTGCACGGCATCCGCCACTTCGGACTCTCGGGATCCATCCGTGCCACCGTCGAGGCCTGACATGGCACCCCGGCGGACCGCAAGAGGGCCTTCCCGGCCATCGGACCAGGTCCGGTTCGTATGCGGAAGCTCCGTCCGGTTAGGCTCATGGCATGCATGCCTGGCCCGCTTCTGAGGTCCCCGTCCTGCCTGGCAAGGGCCGCGACCTGAGGATCCACGACACCGCGACCGATGGCCTCGTCACCCTCGAGCCCGGTCCCGTCGCCCGTATCTACGTCTGCGGGATCACCCCGTACGACGCGACCCATATGGGTCACGCGGCGACCTACAACGCGTTCGACCTCGTTCAGCGCGTGTGGCTCGACACCAAGCGGCAGGTTCATTACGTCCAGAACGTGACGGACGTCGACGATCCGCTGCTCGAGCGCGCGATCCGTGACGGCGTCGACTGGACCGGACTCGCGGAGCGCGAGACCGCCCTCTTCCGCGAGGACATGACCGCCCTGCGGATGCTGCCGCCGCAGCACTACATCGGAGCCGTCGAGGCGATACCCGGCATCGTGCCGCTCGTCGAACGGCTCCGGGACATGGGCGCCGCCTACGAACTCGAGGGCGACGTCTACTTCTCCGTCGAGTCCGACCCCCACTTCGGCCAGGTCTCCCGCCTGGACGCCGCGGCGATGCGACTGCTGTCCGCCGAGCGCGGCGGCGACCCGGACCGCCCGGGCAAGAAGAACCCGCTCGACCCGATGCTGTGGATGGCCGCCCGCGAGGGCGAGCCCAGCTGGGACGGCGGCTCGCTGGGCCAGGGGCGTCCCGGCTGGCACATCGAATGTGTCGCCATCGCCCTCGACCACCTCGGCATGGGCTTCGACGTCCAGGGCGGAGGGTCCGATCTGGCCTTTCCGCACCACGAGATGGGCGCCTCGCACGCGCAGGTGCTCACCGGCGAGTTCCCCATGGCCAAGGCGTACGTCCACGCCGGCATGGTCGCGCTCGACGGCGAGAAGATGTCCAAGTCCAAGGGCAACCTCGTCTTCGTCTCGAAGCTGCGCCGCGACGGGACCGACCCGGCCGCGATCCGCCTCGCGCTCCTCGCGCACCACTACCGGGCCGACTGGGAGTGGACCGACCAGGTCCTGAGCGACGCTGTCGAGCGGCTCGGCCGGTGGCGTGCCGCCGTCTCCCGGCCCGACGGACCGTCCGCCGCGGCGCTCGTCGAGGAGATCCGCGAAGCGTTGTCGAGCGACCTCGACGCACCGGCGGCGCTGCTCGCCGTGGACCGCTGGGCCGCCCTTCAGGCGGAGCGGGGCGGTACGGACGAGGGGGCGCCCGGCGTGGTGTCCCGCGCGGTCGACGCCCTGCTCGGAGTGGCGCTCTAGACACCCGGGTCCCGGGCCCGGCCCCGGGATGCAGACAACCTCAACCGCCCCCGAACTCCACGGAGTTCGGGGGCGGTCACCTTTGCCCTGGGCCTTGGCGGTCGCACAGCGAAAGGGCGGTGCACACCGCGTGTGCACCGCCCCTGCTGAGCCGTCGTCGCCCTACTCCGGCGAGTCCTCGGAGGAATCGTCCCCGGAGTCCGAGGACGTGTCCGTATCACCCGTCCCGCCGGGGGTGTCCGTGCCCGGATCGGGGCGCTGGGGCCGCGGCGGCCGGGTGCGCTCGCTCGGGGTGTCCCGCAGGTACGACGCCGTGTCGCCGCCGTCCGTCGCGTGGCCGGCCGGACCGCCCGGAGGGCCGCCGCCGTCCCTGCGCCGCAGATAGCGCTCGAACTCACGGGCGATCGCCTCACCGGACGCCTCGGGAAGCTCCGCCGTGTCCCGGGCCTCCTCCAGCGACTGCACGTACTCGGCGACCTCGCTGTCCTCCGCCGCCAGCTGGTCCACGCCCAGCTGCCACGCCCGGGAGTCCTCGGCCAGTTCGCCCAGCGGGATACGCAGGTCGATCAGGTCCTCCAGCCGGTTGAGCAGCGCCAGCGTCGCCTTCGGGTTCGGCGGCTGCGACACGTAGTGCGGCACCGCCGCCCACAGGGAGACCGCGGGGACGCCCGCGTGTGTGCAGGCCTCCTGGAGGATGCCGACGATGCCCGTCGGACCCTCGTACTTGGTCTCCTCCAGGTCCATGGTGCGCGCCAGGTCCGCGTCGGACGTGACGCCGCTGACCGGCACGGGCCGTGTGTGCGGGGTGTCGCCGAGCAGCGCGCCCAGGATGACGACCAGCTCGACGCCCAGCTCGTGCGCGAACCCGAGCAGCTCGTTGCAGAACGAACGCCACCGCATCGACGGCTCGATGCCCCGGACCAGGACCAGGTCGCGCGGCTTGTCGCCGCCGACCCTGACCACGGAGAGCCGGGTCGTCGGCCAGGTGATCTTGCGCACGCCGCCGTCGAGCCACACCGTCGGCCGGTTGACCTGGAAGTCGTAGTAGTCCTCGGCGTCGAGCGCCGCGAACACCTCGCCCTTCCACTCCTTGTCGAGATGCGCGACCGCGGCAGAGGCGGCGTCACCGGCATCGTTCCAGCCTTCGAACGCGGCCACCATGACCGGGTCGACCAGCTCGGGAACCCCCTCGAGCTCGATCACCCAGCGCCTCCTTCCGACGTTCCCCCAGTGCCCTGATGGCCTGGGGGGACCCCCCATCGCGTACCTGCCCACCTTACGGCGTCCGCGAGGGCCGTCCGCAGCCCCCTTGTACGGGGGAGTGACCGGATCACTGCCCCACGATCCGCCCTCGCACTCCCCCTTCACGCCCGTAGCGGAACCCGTGTCAGAGTGTCGAGCGCAGCCACTGCTCCACGCTCGCGATGTGCACCGTCGCCCACGACCGGGCCGCCTCCGCGTCACCGTCGCGCAGCGCCGCCAGGATCGCCCGGTGCTCGTGCAGGGTCCGGCTGACCGCGTCCTCCTGCGTCAGGCCACGCCAGACGCGGGCCCGGGTCGTCGGGCCGGACAGGCCGTCGAGGAGCGAGCACAGGACCGAGTTGCCCGAGCTCTGCACGATGCCGCGGTGGAACTCCAGGTCGGAGGCGACGAGTTCCTCCACCGAGGGCGCGGGGCCGAGCGCGTCCAGCTGGGCCGCGAGCGCGTCGAGCCGCGCCTCGTCGATCCGGGTCGCGGCCATCGCGGTCGCGGCCGGCTCCAGGATGCGGCGCACCGCGAGGAATTCGAGGACGGTGTCGTCGCGGTGGAAGTCGACGACGAAACTCAGGGCCTCGAGGAGCAGTTGGGGGTCGAGGCTCGTGACGTACGTCCCGTCGCCCTGCCGCACGTCGAGGATGCGGATGAGGGACAGGGCACGGACGGCCTCGCGCAGGGAGTTGCGGGAGAGGCCGAGGTCGGCGGCGAGTTCGCTCTCCTTCGGGAGGCGGTCGCCCGGGCGCAGGGCGCCGGAGACGATCATGCCCTTGATCTTCTCGATGGCCTCGTCGGTGACAGCCATGGCGGCCTCCCTGTCCTCGGTTGGAGCGCCACCGTCTGGAGCGCCGATACCTCCGATGTATCGGCTCATTATGTGTGCAGGGATGCGGTGGGCGCGGCGGAGTCCCGCAACCACGACCTGATCGTGCGGGTGCGGGAACGGAACACCCGGACGACGAACGGCGCATGCCCGGCCGGGATCTCCCCGGCCGGGCGGCCTCAACCCGCCTGGCTGTGCTCCAAGTCGGAGCACTCTGTCGAGGACTGCGCACCCGCGCCCGACGGACCTTGAACCGGCCGCGCGAGCAGCCAGGCCCCGCACACCAGCGTGATCAACTGCGCCCCGGCCAGCAGCGTGAACCCGGCGCCGAAGCCGTGCCCGCCGCTCGCCGCGATGGCCACGCCCATCAGCATCGGCATGAACGCCGAGACCAGGTTGCCGACCCCGTTGACCACCCCGTACGCGCTGCCCACGAAACGGGCCGGCGCGCAGTGCTGGACCAGCGTGGGGATCGCCGGACCCTGCAGGCCCCAGAACGCGCCCGCGAGGATCAGGCCCGTCGCCGCCGCCCCGTCGCTGTCCGCCCCGGCGACGAGGAGGACACAGACCGCCGTGCCGGCCGAGCCGACGACGAACGGCAGCGCGAGCAGCCGCCGCGGCAGCCGGTCGAGCAGCAGCCCGCCGAGGAACCCGGACACCAGCGACATCAGGAACGGCAGCGACGACACGGCGCCCATGGCGGCCAGGGAGAAATGCCGCTCCTGGATCAGATACGACGGCAGCCAGGCGCTCGAACCCCACAGATACGCGAGCGTGGCGATCTCGATGAGCAGGATCGGCGCCAGGCGCGGCATGCTCAGGGCGCCCTTGAGGGTGGCACCGAACCCGGACCGGCGGGCCCCCGCCACACCCCGGCCACGGACGAACAGGGCTATCAGCGGCAGGCCGATCACCGCGTTGAGCGCGGCCAGGGCGAGGAACGACGTATGCCAGTCGAAGTGATAGACGAGATACGTGATCAGGGGGAGACCCGCGGCCGTGCCCAGGGACACCCCCATCGAGCTGACCGCGTTCGGCCGTCCCGCCTCGTGCGGCGGGAAGTGCTCGCGCACGTACATCGTCTTGAGCGAGAACAGCGGCCCCTCGGCCGCGCCCAGCAGGGCACGCAGGGCGGTGAGCGTGAGCGCGCCCAGGGCGTACGGCGACAGCAGCGTCATCACCGACCACAGGGCCACGCTCACGAACAGGCCGCGCCGCACCCCGAGCGTCGTCTCGTAGAACGGGGTGAGGAAGAAGGCCGTGATGCCGTACCCCACGAGGAAGACGGTCGACAGGGCGCCCTGAGCCACCCGGTCACCGGTGATGCCGAAGTGGTCGGTGAACGCCTCGTCGGTGATGAGGACGGAGACGTTCACCCGGTCCACGTAGCTGATCAGGACGATGACCAGGAGGCTGAGGACGCCGGCCCAGCGGGCTCTCGAACTCATGCAGACGCCTGCTCCGCGGCGGCCGCCCGGTACATGCGGCGCAGGCGCACCACGCCCAGGTCGTGCTGGTAGAGGTTCTCGCGCTGGTCGGCATCGGCCGGCATGGCCTCCAGCATTACGCGGTCCTGCTCGAGCACATCCCAGTGGCGCTTCTCGATGAGGGTCTTGTAGAGGAAGCGCCAGGTGTCGCGCTGCCAGCCCTCGACCCTGCGGTAGCGCCAGAAGAAGACGCCGCAGCGCTTCTCGTCGACAGGGCAGACCATGCCGACGATGCCGAACGGGCCGCCGGGGCCGGCCGACGGCGGGTACGGGATCGACAGGTCGACCCAGTCGACGCCGGTCTGGCACAGCTCGACCCAGTCGAAGTTGACGCCCCGCTGGTCGGTCTTCTCGAAGAAGTAGCCCCGGTCGGTCTCGCGAATGCGGAACTTGGCCGTCGTGTCACCGTCGAACATGGTGTGCGAGTCGTGGTGCAGGAAGGCACCGTGCATCGGGTCGAGGAGGTTCTCGACGGCGTAGCGCCACGGCACGTCCCACTCCGCGTAGCACAGGATCGCGTCGGTGCCGGGGTCGGTGAGCGGCTCCGGGAGCGTCAACTCGGCCGGTTCCGGGTGCTCTTCGTCGCCGAAGTAGGCGAGGACCGCGCCGCCGACCTCGCGCACGGGCAGCGACCTGACGAGCTTCTTGCCCTCCAGGTTGCAGCCGGGCAGGCCGGGCACCGAGGAGACGGTGCCGTCGCCCTCGACCTCGACGCCGTGGTACCAGCATGCCACCCGGTCGCCGAGGTGCTTGCCGAGCGACAGGGGCGCGCCGCGGTGCGGGCAGCGGTCCGCGAGCATGGACAGCGTGCCGTCGGAGCGGCGGAACAGGAGCCACTGCTCGCCGAGCGCCGTCACCTTGCGCATGGCGCCGGGCGCGACGAACGAGGACGGCACGACGGGGTGCCACTGGTTGCGCAGGCCCGTCGCGTAGATGTGGTCGGCGGAGGAAGCCGCCGAGGCGGTCGTGGTGGCGGTCATCGGGTCACGCTCCCAGTCGGTGCATCTCGGCGCGGAACGAGTCCTCGGTCCACGGGGCGCCGTCGGGGGCGTGGACCTGGCGGGCATTCAGCCCACGGATGACATCGGCGAGTTCGTGGCCGTCCTTGGTGAAGACCTCTTCGAGGGTGGCGGCCAGCTTGTACTCGTAGGGGGTGGGTTCGTGCGTACGGGACTGGTGGACGTCCAGGTACGGCCAGGTGGTGGTCACACGTGCCTCCAGGGAAGGGGTTACAGGTCGAGGGCCAGGCGGCCGGAGGCGCAGCGCGAGACGCAGATCATCATCGAGGCGCCCGCGGCCCGCTCGGCATCGGAGAGCAGGAAGTCGCGGTGGTCGGGCGTGCCGTCGAGCACCCGGGTCTCGCAGGACCCGCAGATCCCGTCGCGGCAGGAGCTGGCCACATCCAGGCCTGCCGCCTCCGCCGCCTCCAGGATCGAGGTATCGGCGCCGACGGTGAGGGTGAGCCCGGAGGTGCGGCACT
This sequence comes from Streptomyces sp. CB01635, assembly GCF_002803065.1. GTDB lineage: Bacteria > Actinomycetota > Actinomycetes > Streptomycetales > Streptomycetaceae > Streptomyces. Next base: position 25,621 of record NZ_NNBL01000042.1, on the reverse strand, counting down.
CGACCTCGAAGCCCTCGTCGTCCGCGGAGCGCTCGACGACCGGGGCCGCGAACCGCTCGACGCGCAGCCGGTCCGCCGGGCAGAGGGCCTCGATGGCGGCGAGCAGCGGCTCGGGCCCGCAGCAGTAGACGAGCGTCCCGTCCGGCAGCCCGGCGAGTGTGGACGCGAGGTCGATGTGGCCCTGCTCGTCCTGCGGCACCACCGTCAGATCGCCGCCCAGCGCGGCGAGTTCGTCGACGAACGCCATCGACGCACGGCTGCGACCGCCGTACACCATGCGCCACGCGGCACCCCGACGCGCGGCCTCGCGGGCCATCGCGAGGATCGGCGTCACACCGATGCCGCCCGCGACGAAGACGTAGCCCGGCGCGTCCTGAAGCGCGAAGTGGTTGCGCGGCGCCGACACCGTGACCCGCTGGCCGGGGCGCAGCTTCGTGTGCACATGGCGCGAACCCCCGCGTGACGACGGTTCGTTGAGGACACCGATGCGGTACGACGTCGGGGTGCGCGGGTCCGAGCAGAGGCTGTACTGGCGGACCTGCCCGCCCACGTGGACGTCGAGGTGCGCGCCGGGCTCCCACGCGGGCAGGGGCTTGCCGTCCGGGTGGGTCAGTTCGACGGACAGGACGCCGTCGGCCTCCCAGGTCATGCGGTGTACGAGGAGGTTCAGGAGGGTCTCGTCGGTTGCGGTCATGGCTGCGGGGCCTCCCTACGCGGTGGGGATCTTCACGGGCGGGGTGAACGGGTTCTTCATCGGGCCGAGCGAGGCGAGGTCGACCTCGACGAGCGTCGGCCCCTCGGAGGCGACGGCCTCGGCGATGACGGGCTCGGCGTGCTCGGCGGCGGCGATCCGCAGATAGGGCAACCCGCAGGCCCGGGCGAGGAGTTCGAAGTCGGGCGTGGTGAGGTCGACGCCGGAGCGGCGGTCGCTGTGCCGGTCCTGCATGTTGCGCAGGACGCCGTAGCCGCCGTCGTTGAACACGAGGAGGGTCAGGCGCGGGCGCTCCTGGGCGAGGGTGAGCAGTTCGCCGAGGTGCACGGCCAGCCCGCCGTCACCGGCGATGACGACCGTGGGCGCGTCGGGCCTCGCGAGCGCGGCCCCGATGCCCATGCCGAGGCCCTGCCCGATGCCGCCGCCGCGCGGGAAGATGTTGTCGCGCGGGTCGTACATGTCGAGGAGCCGGTTGCCCCAGCTGCTGGACGGGATGGTGACGTCGCGGGCGACGACGGCCTCGCGCGGGAGCGCGGCCCGGATCGCGTCGCAGATGGCGGCCTGGGGGCCGATGTTGTCGTGCAGGGTGGCGCGCACGTCGTCGCGGACGGCGGTGACCCGCGCCGTCCAGCCCGGCTCGGCGGGCTTCGCGTACGGGAGGAGCCGCTCCAGTACGTCGGCGGCGTCGCCGTGGAGCGCGTGCCGGGCCGGGTACACGCGGCTGAGCGCGGCCGCGTCCAGGTCGATCTGGATGTGGGCGGCGGGGAGCTCGAGGCCGTAGTCGGCTGTCTCGTTGGACCGGAAGTGGGTGCCGATCGTGAGCAGCACGTCGGCGTCGGCGAGCAGGGCGCGCCCGGCCGGCGTCGTCGCGAAGTTGCCGACGACCTGCGGGTGGTCCTCGGGGACGGCGCCACGGCCGGAGTTCGACGTCAGGAGAGCGGCGCCGGTCGCGGCGAGCAGGTCCCCGAGCTGGGTACGGGCGCGCGTGGCACCGCCACCGGCCCAGATCACCGGGCGCTCGGCCGAGGCCAGCAGGGCGCCCGCGGCGGCGAGTTCGTCGTCACCGGGCGCGGGCACGGCGGCCTCCGTGAACTCCTCGACGGCGGTGTCGGTCTGGGCCGCGTACTGGAGGTCGACCGGCCACTCCACGCTCGCGGGGCCGCCCGGCGCGGTGAGCGCGGCGCGGGCCGCCTCGCGCAGGACGCGGCCGGCCGCGTCGGCGGACGGCACGGTCGCGGCGTACTTGGAGACCGCCGTCAGCATGCCCAGCTGGTCCTTGGTCTCGTGGATGAAACCGCGCCCGCTGCCCAGGAACTCCGACTCGACCTGCCCGGTGATGTGCAGGACGGACGTGCCGGACGCCAGCGACTCGATCAGGGAGCCGGCCGCGTTGCCCGCGCCCGTCCCGGTCGAGGTGAGGGCGCAGCCGAGCGTGCCGCGGGCCCTGCCGTAGGCGTCGGCCGCGTTGACGGCGGACGCCTCGTGGCGCACGGGCACGAACCGCAGCTCGCGGTCGACGGCCTCGACGAGCGGCAGGTTGTGCACGCTGACGATCCCGAAGACCGTGTCGATGCCCAGTTCCCGCAGAACGGCGACGAGGAGATCGCCTCCGGTGTCGTAACGCATGGTGGTCTCCTCAGAGGATGGAGCGGCCGACTCCGCCGCAGACGTCGATGCTGGTTCCGGTGATGTACGAGGCACGCGGCGAGAGCAGCGCGACGATCGCGTACGCGACCTCCTCGGCCCGGCCGAGCCGTCCGAGCGCGATCCCGCGGTCGGCGGCGAGCTCCGCCTGCCAGTCCTCGTAGGAGAGCCCGGACTCCGCGGCGGCGTGCCGGCGGGTCCACTGGCCGGTGTCGACGAGGCCGAGGCAGACCGAGTTGACGCGGATCCCCTCGGGGGCGAGCTCGGTGGCGAGGGACTTGGAGAGGTTGAGGATGCCGGCGCGGGCGGCGCTCGTCGTGATCAGCCGGGTCTCGGGCTGCTTGGCGAGGACGGCGTTGACGTTCACGACGGACGCGGCGTCCGAGGCGACGAGGTGTGGGCGGGCGGCGTGCAGCGGGTTGAGGACGCCGGAGAACTTCAGCTCCAGCTCGTCGCGCCAGTCGTCGGCGGTCGACTCGTCGAGGCTCTTCATGCGGGACTGGCCCGCGTTGTTGACGAGCCCGTCGAGGCCGCCGAAGGTGTCGGCGGCATGCCGGACGAAGCCCTGTACGGCCGTCGCGTCCCGCACGTCGCAGACGCCGGTCAGGAGGCGGTCGCTGCCGAGGCGCGCCGCCGCCTTCGCGAGGCGGTCGGCGTCACGGCCGCAGGTCGCGACGCGCGCGCCCTCGTCGAGAAGGGCGCGGACCGTGGCCAGGCCGACGCCCGAGCTGCCGCCGGTGACCAGGACGGTCCGGTCGGCGAGGCCCAGATCCATGATTCTGCACTCCTGTGGGTCAGTTCATCGTGAAGCCGCCGTTGACGGCGATCACTTGTCCGGTGAGATAGCGGGACTCCTCGCCGAGCAGGAAGGCGACGAGACCGATGAGGTCGCCGGGCTCCTGCGGCCGCGAGATGGCCCGGCCCGAGCGGTACAGCTCGTGCCGCTCCTCGGGCACGGTCTCGGTGGCCTCGCACTCGGTGAGGCCGGGCGCGACCGCGTTGACGGTGATGCCCTTGTCGCCGAGCTCCCTGGCCATCGCCCGGGTCAGCGCGATGACCGCGCCCTTCGAGGCGATGTAGTGGGCGAGGCGGGGCGAGCCGTAGAGCGCGGCGTCCGACGCGACGTTCACGATCCGGCCCGGCGAGCCGAAGAGCGGGTACAGGGCCTTGGACACCAGCCAGGGGCTGCGGGCGTTGACCGTCATCAGGCGGTCCCACACCTCGACGTCGATGTCCTGGAACTCCTTGCCGCCGACGCCGTTGGCGAGAGCCGCGTTGTTGATCAGGCCGTACAGCGGACCCAGTTCCCGTACGCGACCGGCGAGTTCGTCGACCGATTCGGGGTCGGCCACGTCGCAGCGCACGAAGTGGGCGTCGAGTCCGTCACCACGCAACTCCTCGGCCGCGTGGGTCCCGCGCTCGGTGTCGAGCTCGGCGACCACGACGCGGAAGCCGTCCTCGGCGGCCCGGCGGGCCATGGCCAGTCCCAGGCCACGGCCCGCCCCGGTGACGACGACGGTGCCGGCGTCCCCTGAGGGGTCAGTCACGGGTGACACCGTGCATCGGCGAGTGCTCCGGGTACGTCGGAACCTGCGGCTTCTGCGTGCCGATGACGACGCAGAACAGGGCGTCGGTGTCGCCCTCGTTCTTCAGGGACCGGGCCACGCCCGCCGGGACGACGATCATGTCGCGGTAGCCGAGGGTGCGGTACTCGACCTCGTCGGCGCCGCGGTGGATACCCACGCGGACCTGGCCCTCCAGGACGAAGAAAGCCTCCTCGACGTCGTGGTGGGTGTGCTCGGGGCCCTCGGCGCCGGGCGGGAGCAGCATGTTGGAGAAGGTGAAGCCGCCGGACGGGAGGATCCGGGAGTCGTTCTCGTGGTTGCCGGTGGCGCCGGAGCCGACGTAGCGGATCTGGCCGCGGCGGTACTGCGGGCCCGCCTTCTCCTGGAAGGAGAGCGTGTTGAAGTCCGCGACACGGGACTCCTTGGTGGCGATGAGCGAGTCGGTGTACTTGCCGAGGTCGCTGCCGTTGTCGTAGTCGGTGGTGGTCAGAGGCATGGCTGGACTCCTACTCGGGGATGCGGGCGGTGATGCGGAGGTGGGACAGGACCCACGCGTCGAAGCGCGCGGGCTGTTCCTGGTTGGCCAGGTGACCGGCGTCCTTGACGATCACGTAGGCGGTCTTGTGGAGGGCGCCGGCGAGGACCTGAGAGGCCTCGACGCCGGTGACCCGGTCCTGGTCGCCGCACAGGACGAGGGTGGGCGCGGCGATCTCGGGCAGTTCGGGCCGCAGGTCGGCCGAGGCCATGGACTCGGCGGCGTAGGCGTAGCCGGGCAGCCGCACGGACGAGGCCATGGTGTCGACGACGCGCTGTACGAGTTCCTCGGGCGCCCCGCCGGACACGAGCCGCGGCCCGCGCTTCTCGGCGAAGGCGCGCGGTCCGAGCTCGGCCAGCTCGGCGGCCCGCGCCCGCATGCCCTCGGCCTTGGCGGGGTCGGTGCCGGAGCCCGCGCTGGAGTCGGCGACGACGAGGGACTCGACCAGATCCGGGTGGCGGGCCGCGAGCCGCAGCGCGATCACCCCGCCCCAGGAGACACCGAGGACGTGCGCGCGTCCGCCGCGCTCCCGGATGACCTCGGCCGCCGCGTCCGCGAACCCGTCCAGGTCCAACGGCCCTTCGGGATCCGGCGACTTGGCGTAGCCGGGCGCGTCCCAGGCCACGACCCGCGCGTACGCGGACAGCTCGGCGAGCTGCGGGGCGAACGCCGCCGACGAGGAGCCGATGCCGTGCAGGCACAGCAGCAGGGGGCCGTGGTCGCCCGCCTCCTCGACATGGACGGTGCTCACAGGATCTGGCCCGTCCGCCCGGCCAGCGCCGCCAGGCTGCGCAGCACCGCGTACGGCACGACCTGGCTGGTCGCGGGGTTGCCCGGGTCCGGCAGGTGCGCGACGTCGAAGCGGTACGCGCCGTGGGCTCCGGACGCCTCGACGACGTGCCGCGTGTGGCGGGCGCCGGGGTCGGCGACGACCCGGACCCGCACAGCGTCCAGGTCGCCGACGGCGAGGGCGACCGAGGCGGCCACGTTCGTCGACTTGGGGAACTTCACGGGGATGTCGCGCGCCGTGCCGGACATGACCTCGACGGGCCCGGTCGCCGTCCGCAGCCTGGACAGCAACTCCTCGTCCATCCAGGGCTGTTCGAGGGTGGACGGCAGCTTGGTGGTGGTGAGCCGCACCTCGTCGAGGGGGCCGAGGGAGCGCACCGCCTGGAGAAGGTCGAGGCCGCCGACCGCGCCGCCGGTGAAGTAGACCCGGCCGGGGCCCGCCGCGAGCAGCCGCTTGGACAGCTCGTCGTCGGTCAGCGCCCCGGTCGACGCGACGAGCAGATCGGTGCCGGAGGCGAGGACCCGCTCACCCCACTCCCGTACGACACCCTGCCCGGCCGCCTCGACGATGAGGTCGCAGCACTCCAGGGCCTCGTCGAAGGTCCGCTGGGGCGCGGGCGCCGTGTCGCCGAGGGGGCGGTTGTCGATGATGCACGTCAACTCGGCGCCGGGGACCTTTTGTTCGGCGAGTGCGGTGCCGACGACGCGACCGATCGCGCCCCAGCCGACGAGGCCGACCTTGCGTACCGTGCTCATGCGGGGACCTCCTGGGAAGTGGATGCGAGCGGACCGGGGTCGGGCGACCCCGCCATGTGACAGCGGATCTCCTTCGACGGCGGGCCCGCCGTGCCCCACAGGTCGGACAGCTCGGGCACGCGCCGCCACACCCGCGCGATCCAGGCGTCCTCGACGATCTGCGCGACCTCGGACGTGTACTCGCACACGAGGCCGGACGGGTCGGTGAAGTAGGAGAAGGTGTTGTTGCCGGGGCCGTGGCGGCCCGGGCCCCACTGCGGGTCGATGCCGTGGTGCTTGAGCCGGCCGAGCCCCCGCATGAAGTGGTCGACCGAACTCATCTCGTACGCCACGTGGTTGAGGGAAGCCCACTCGGCCTGGTTGAACGCGATGCAGTGGTGGTCGGCGTTGCAGCGCAGGAACGCCATCTGGTGCTCGGACCAGTCGGAGACGCGCAGGCCGAGGACGTCGCAGTAGAACGCGACGGAGGCGTCGATGTCGGCGGTGTTCAGGACGGCGTGTGTGACGCCGACGGGGACGGCGGCGTCCCTGCCGCGCGGCGCGACCGCCTCGACCTGCGCGCTGATCTCCACGAGTCGCCGCTCGGGGTCGGTGAAGCGCAGGCCGTAGCCGCCGCCCACCTGGTCGAGCGGTCCGGGGCCGAAGACCGGGGTGATCCCGCGGGCCTCCAGACGCCGGGCCGCCTCGTCGACCTCGGCGGGCGTGGCGACGGCGAACGCGAGCCGGCCGAGCCCCGTGCGGTCCGCGCGGGTGAGGTGCAGGACGTGGTGCTCCTCGCCGGTGCCGCGCAGCCAGGCCGCCGCGCCGCGCTCCGCCTCGACGGTCCGCAGGCCCCAGACCTCCTCGTAGAAGTCGGCGGCCTCGGTGAACGCGGGGGTGAGCAGCTCGACGTAGCGCAGGGAGCGCAGGCGGGCGACGGGTCCTGGCGATGGGTGGGGCATGAGTGTCTCCAGACGACGGGGCGGTCAGTTGGCCCAGGGCAGGGGCGCGTCCGAAGTGCCCCAGTACAGGGACTTCTGGCGCTGGTAGGCGCGGATGGCGTCGCGGCCCTTCTCCGTACCGAGACCGCTGTCCTTCATCCCGCTGAACGGGGTGGACGCGCTGAACTGCTTGTACGTGTTGATCCAGACCGTCCCCGCCTCGATCCGGCGGGCCAGGCGCCACGCGGCCCGGTGGTCACGGGTCCAGATCCCGCAGGCGAGCCCGTAGACGGAGTCGTTGGCCTGGCGGACCAGGTCGTCCTCGTCGTCGTAGGGCAGGGCGACCAGGACGGGTCCGAAGATCTCCTCCTGGCAGGTCCGTGAGGTGTTGGGGAGCCCGTCGAGGACGGTGGGCAGGTAGTACGCGCCGTCCCGGTACGTGTCGCCCTCGGGCGCCCGGCCGCCGCACAGCACCCGGGCGCCCTCGGAGCGGGCCAGATCGACATAGGCGGCGACGGAGTCCCGGTGCCGGTGGTGGACCAGCGGTCCGACCTGGGTGCCGGGGTCCGTGCCGGGACCGACGCGCAACTTGCTCACCCGCTCGACGAGTTCGCCGACGAAGCTGTCGTAGATCTCGCGTGCGACGAAGAGCCGCGATCCGGCGATGCACGACTGGCCGCTGGACGAGAAGATCCCGAACATCACGCCCGCCAGTGCCTGCTCGACGTCCGCGTCCGCGCGCACGATCGTCGGCGACTTGCCGCCGAGTTCGAGGGAGGCGGGGATCAGCTTCGAGGCCGCCACCGCCGCGATGGACCGGCCGGTCTCCGTGCCGCCGGTGAAACCGATCCTGGTCACCAGGGGGTGGTGCACGATCGCGTCCCCGACGACCCGGCCGCTGCCGGGCAGGACCGACAGCAGCGCGGTGGGCAGGCCGAGCTCTCCGAGTGCCTGGTGGATGAGGCGCCCGAGCGCGAGGGAGACCAGCGGGGTCCAGGCGGCGGGCTTCAGCAGGACGGCATTGCCGCCGGCGAGGGCGGGCGCGATCTTCTGCGCGTCGCTGGCGACCGGCGAGTTCCAGGGGTTGATCGCGCCGACGACACCGATCGGCTCGTACACACTCATCGTCACGTACGGGCCGCGGGACGGGGTGAGGGTCTCCTCGGCCGTCTCCAGGGCCGCCGCCATGTACCGGAAGGTGCCGGCCGCGCTGAGCGCGAGGGCCTTCGTCTCGGTGAGGGTCTTGCCGGTGTCGGCGGTCTGGAGGGCCGAGAGCTCGCCGGCGGCCTCCTCGGTCAACTCCGCGATCCGGTAGAGGAGCCGGGCCCGCTGGTGGGGGAGGAGATCGCGCCAGGCCGGGTCGGCCACGGCGAGCGCGGCGGCCCGAGCGGCTTCGTCGACCTCGTCCGCGGACGCGGAGTGGACGGTGGCGAGCACCTCTCCGGTGGCCGGGTCGACGGTCTCGACCGGTTCGCCCGCGCCGCGTCGCCACTGGCCCGCGATCAGGATGTCGGTGGGGTGGTGAGGCACGGGCGGGACCTCCAGGCGGTCTACGGCCAACGGGTGCGGGGGAGTTGGGCTCACCGAGGCGCTCACTCACGTTGGTTGCGCCTACCGGCTTGCTCAGTGCTAGAAATCTAAGCGCTTAAGTATTTTCCCGCAAGACCCTGCGGCGAAGTCGTCGCGCGAAGGTGTCCGAGGTGGGTTACGTGAGGGTGACGGTGAGGTCACTTCCGATGTATCTAAGTCATTAATCATTGACCCCTTAGATAAGTCCTCTTAGTGTCTGCGCAACTCCTCTGTTCGCGTTGTCGCGGAAGGACCCCCTCATGACGACTGTGGCCGGCAAGCCAGGCCTCGGCTCGATAGCAGCCCGACTCGAACGACTCCCGCAATCCCGCTGGCACGTGAAGGTCCGGTTCCTGATCGGCGCCGTGACGTTCTTCGAGGCGTTCGACCAGCTCCTTGCCGCGTCCGCGCTGCCCGTCCTGATCAAGGACTGGCACCTGAGCACGGGCCAGGCCACCTTCGCGGTCACCACGGGCTCCGTGGGCATGCTGCTGGGCGCCCTGGTCGCCGGGTGGCTGGGCGACCGGATCGGCCGGGTGCGGACCGTGGCCCTCGGCGTCGCCGTCACCGCGCTCGGGAGCCTCGCCGTGGCCTTCTCGAACGGCATCGAGCTCTTCTCGCTGTTCCGCTTCGTCCAGGGCCTCGGCATCGGCGGAGTCGTCCCCGTGGCGGCCACGTACATCAACGAGATCGCCCGCTCCGACAAACGCGGACGCTTCGTACTGATCTACGAGATGATCTTCCCGGCCGGTCTGGCCGCGGCCACCCTCGTCGCCGTGTGGGTGGTGCCGAACCTCGGCTGGCGCGCGATGTTCGTGATCGGCGCCCTGCCCGTCCTGCTCGCCGCCGCCCTGCCCAAGCACGTCGCCGAATCACCGCGGTGGCTGCTCTCCCAGGGCCGCACCGAGGAGGCCGAGCGGGCCATCGCACGAATCGAGGAGGAGGTCGCCGCCGCCACCGGGGAACCCCTGCCGCAACCGGCTGCGGACCGGGCGGAGGAGATCTCCCGGGGCCGCCTGCGCGAGCTGTTCACCGGCCGCTACCTGCGCCGCACGACCGTGGTCTCCGGGCTCTGGTTCGTCGCGTACTACGTCAACCACGGCATCTCCACCTGGCTGCCGTCGCTCTACACCAAGAACTTCGGGCTCGACCTGACCACCGCACTCGTCTACACGCTGCTCAGCAATGTGACGGGACTCCTCGGCACCCTCGTCGTCGCCCTCGTCATCGACCGTGTGGGCCGGCGCCCCGCCCTCGTGGCCGCGCTCGGCGGCACCACGTTCACCCTGGCGACGCTCGCCCTGGTCGGCGTGACATCGGGCAGCCAGGTCGCGATCTTCGCCTCCTGCACGACGTTCTTCGTGTACGCGATCAACGCGGGGCTCTACCTCTACTCGCCCGAGCTGTACCCGACGCGCAACCGCGCCAAGGGCGCCGCGTTCGGCGGCCTGTGGAACCGCCTCGGCGTCATCCTGGGCCCGATCACGGTCGGCGCGATCATCGGTGGGGGCGGCAGCCTGACCCTTGTCTTCGCCCAGCTCGCCGGGGTGGCCGCGGTGGGTGCGGTGATCGCGCTGTTCGCGGTGGAGACGAAGGGGAAGACGCTGGAGGAGCTCAACTCCTGAGGGAGGGACGGGTATTCGGCGTCGGTCTGTCGCGCGGGGGGTGCGAGGAGGCCGGCGCCGTTCGCGTGCCCGCCGTGCGGGCTCAGCCCTGTTCCGCCCTGCGGGCTCAGCCCTGTTCCGCCCTGCGGGCTCAGCCCTGTTCCGCCTTCATCGACCGTCCCAAGCCGTCCAGCAGCGCCGCGAGTTGCCGCTGTTCGCCCGGCACCAGCCCCGCGAGCAGCTCCCGTTCGTGTGCGCGGCGCTCCTCGGCCACCCGGCCGACCAGGTCGGCCCCGGCCGGGGTGAGGCGCAGATGGACGATGCGGCGGTCCTGGCCGTCACGTTCGCGTTCGATGAGGCCGGCCTCCACGAGGCGGTCGGCCTGCTGGGTGACACCGCCCGCGCTGACCGCGCCGGCCGCGGCGATCTCGCCCATCGTGCGCTGGTACGGCGCGCTCGTCGCGTGCAGCGCGGACAGTACTTCGAAGGCGGCCAGGCTGATGCCGTGCCGCTTCACGACGCGGCCGATCAAGGTTCGGTAGTGGGCCGTGCAGGCGTTGAGCGCGGCGAACACGGCGGGGCCGGACGCGCCGGGGGCCTCGCGCACCAGCGGGCGGGGGGCTGCCGCGGGATCCGGCTCCGGGGCCCGCCGCTCCGGGACCCGCCCGGTCAGCGCCGCTGTCAGGACGTCCGCGAGGACGGGCTCCAGGGTGCCCGTCGGCACCGACGTGGCCGGTTCGTGGGCGAACAGATAGCGCTCCATGATCACGCCGAAGAGGATGCTGCGGATCATGGCGATCCGTGCGTCCGCCGCGTCGCAGTCGCCGAGCAGCCGACGCAGGGGCTCGCTCACCTGCCGGTCGAGGATCGTGGACAGCAGCTCGGCGCTGGGGGGATGGCTGAGCCCCGAGCGGATCAGCGCCGGCCAGGGGTCGTGCGCGGGGAGCCGGTCCCAGCGGTCGAGATAGTCGTGGGCGAGTGCGCGCGGCAGCTCCTCCCGGCCGACCGAGGGGTCGTCGAGCACGCCCTCGGTGACCCCGGTCCCGCCGCCGACCACCTCGCGGAACAGTCCGTCCTTCGAGCCGAAGTACGCCATGACCAGGCCGGGGGTGACGCCGGCCTCAGCGGCGATGGCCCGGATGCCGACCCCCTTGTAGCCCTGGGCCGCGAAAAGCCGACGCGCCGCCTCCAGCACGGCGCTGCGCCGCCCCTCGGGGTCGTGGGAGCGGCCGCGTCGGGGCTCGGGGGCGGTCCGGTCCGGGGTGCTGTGCTCTGCGTCCACGTGCCTCAGATTAAACGAGTGTTCAGAATGGGGGGTTCGGGCCGGTCGTGGCGGGCGACCGCCCGGGCCGTCGCCGTCGCCCGCCACTGCCGATGTGCCGGTCCGGAGCACCCTCGCGGGGCACGACCGGAACGGCCGTTCAAAAACGCCCGTTCAAAAACGGCTCACGACGCGTGCACCGGCCCCGCGAGGCCGCTCAGCGCCCGCCCGCTGCCGCCCCGCCGCACCGCGATGAGCTCCGCCGCGATGGACACGGCCGTCTCCTCCGGCCCGCGCCCGCCGAGATCGAGGCCGATCGGAGAGCGCAGTCGAGCGAGTTCGGCCTCGCCGAGTCCGGCGGCCCGCAGCCGTGCCAGCCGGTCCTCGTGGGTGCGCCGGCTGCCCATGGCGCCCACGTACCCGGCCCGACTGCGCAGCGCCAGTTCGAGGACGGGCACGTCGAACCGGGCGTCATGGGTCAGCACGCACACGGCGGTGGCCGCGTCCACCTGGTCCTCGTGGGCCGCGAACCAGCGGTCCGGCCAGTCCACGACGACCTCGTGCGCGTCGGGGAAGCGGGCGGCCGTCGCGAAGGCCGGGCGGGCGTCGCACACGGTCACCCGGTGTCCGAGCAACGCTCCGATCCGTACGAGGGGGCGCGCGAACTCGACCGCCCCGCACACCAGGAGGTGCGGCGGCACCCCGAAGGCCTGCACGAACAGTTCCCGCTCGGGCGCGCACGACGGGTCCGAGCCCGGCTCGCCGACGCGTATGAGGCCGCTCGTGCCGCGGGCGAGCAGCGCTTCGGCCGCCTGGGCCGCAGCCCGGTCGAGCCGTGCGTCGCCCAGTGTCCCGCTCACCCCGGACGCACCGGCGGCGAGGCTTCCCGGCCCGCCCTCCGCCGGCGTCACCAGCGCCACCGGGACATGGGCCGCGAGGTCGGCGGCCACCCGGGCGAGCGGTGCGTCGCCGGTGACCTCGCGTATCAGCACCTCTATGGTTCCGCCGCAGGTCAGACCCGCCGAGAAGGCGTCGTCATCGCTGACCCCGTACGTCTCGCGGGCGGGCCCCGCACCGGCGAGGACGTCCTCCGCGACCGCGCACACCGCGGCCTCCACGCAGCCGCCGGAGACGCTGCCGACGACGCGGCCGTCCTCGGCGACCAGCATCGACGTGCCCGCGGCGTGCGGGGCGGAGCCCCAGGTGTGGACGACCGTCGCCATCGCGAAGCGGGTCGTGGAGGCCTGCCACGCGGCTGCCTGGTCGATCACGTGTCGCATGTCGCTCACCTCGAGCACATCGAATCGGCTGCACCCTCTTGCCAAGAAGAAACTTTAGTGTAAATCATTTTAGGCATTAGATAGATGCGTCGACCCGAGAGGCCTGGTGGAAGCCGGTTGAAACCGACACCCTTTGACTACAGCGCTCCAGGCAGCGTCGCCGAGGTGCTCGCCCTCCTCGCCGACGAGGAGCGGGAGGCCAAGGTCCTGGCCGGCGGCCAGTCCCTGATCCCCATGCTCAGCATGCGCCTCGCCCGCCCGGGACTGCTCGTCGACATCACGCGGGTCCCCGGCCTCGACCGCCTCTACGTCGACGCGTCGGGCGCCCTGCACATCGGCGCCGCCGTCCGCCAGACCCGGGCCGCGGACGACCCCGCGGTGCACGACGGGTGGCCCCTGCTCGCGGCGGCGATCCGGCGCATCGGGCACCCGCAGATCCGCCACCGCGGCACGGTCTGCGGCAGCCTCGCGCACCACGACCCCGCCGCCGAACTGCCGACCGCAGCGCTCGCCCTCGACGCCCGCTTCGTGATCGCCGGGCCCGGCGGCACTCGTACCGTCGGCGCCGCCGACTTCTTCGTGGCCACTTTCCAGACCGCCGTGGCACCGGACGAGCTCCTCACCGAGGTCGTCCTGCCGCCGCGGGCCGGTGACGGCTGGGCCTTCGAGGAACTCGCCCGCAGGCATGGCGACTTCGCCACCGTCGGCGTCGCGGTCACCCTGCGACGGGCGCCGGACCGGCGCACGGTCGCAGCCGCCCGCGCGGTCTTCTGCGGCGCGGGCCCCGTCCCCGTCCGCCTGCCCGCCGTCGAGGAGGCGCTGACCGGGACCGACGCGGGAGCGGCGGCCCTCGACGCGGCCGCGTCCGCCGCGCTCGCCGGGCTCACGCCCGCCGACGACGTCCACGCCACGGCCGCCTACCGCCGCGAGGCCGCCGCCCATCTCCTCGTCCGTGCCTGCACCCTCGCCTGGGAGCGCTGCTCATGACCACCGACCTCGCCACCCCCGACCCGGCGCCGGCCACCCACGCCGCCCCGCCGCCGCTCGCCGAACCCTCCGGCTGGCACGAGATCCGCCTCACCGTCAACGGCGCGCCCGTGACCGGCCAGGTGGAGTCCCGGCTGCTGCTCAGCGACTTCCTGCGGGACCGGTTGCGCCTCACCGGCACCCACGTCGGCTGCGAGCACGGCGTCTGCGGCGCCTGCACCGTCCTCGTCGACGGGGAGCCGGCCCGCTCCTGCCTGACCCTGGCGGTGCAGTGCGCGGGCGCCGAGCTGCGCACGGTCGAGGGCCTCGCCCCCGGTGACGCCCCGCTCACCCCCGTACAGCGGGCGTTCCACGAGTGCCACGGGATGCAGTGCGGCTTCTGCACCCCGGGATTCGTGATGACGGCGACCGCGCTGACCGAACAGCCCGAGCGGCCCGACGCGGCTGATGTAGCCGACGCTCTCAGCGGACACCTGTGCCGCTGCACGGGGTACCGCAACATCCGCCGTGCCGTGTGCCAGGCGCTGGACGAGCGCTTCGCCGGCGGCCCCGCCGGGCGGGGGGAGTGACCCGTATGTCCCACGGACCCCAGCAGCCCACGCCGGACGGCGGCCCCTGGACCGGCCGCCCCGTTCCGCGCGTCGAGGACGACCGCCTCCTGCGGGGCAACGGCCGCTACGTCGACGACGTCGCCCTGCCCGGCGCCGCCGAGGCCGCCTTCCTGCGCAGCCCGCACGCCCACGCCCGCATCCGGTCGGTCGACGTCACCGCCGCGCTCGCCGCCCCCGGGGTCGTCGCCGTCTGGACCGGCGCCGACGTCGCCCACCTGCCCGCCATGCTCAACAGGGAGGAGCTGCGCACGCCACCCGGCCTCGCCGAACTCCTCGACCCGTACGTCGCGATCACCCCGATGCCGCTCCTCGCCACGGACAGGGTCCTCTACGTCGGCCAGCCCGTCGCGGTCGTCCTGGCCGAGAACCGCTACCTCGCCGAGGACGCCCTCGAACTCGTCGAGGTCCGCTACGCGCCCCTGCCCGTCCTCGTCGACCCCGACCAGGCGCTGACCGACGGCGCGCCGCTGCTCCACGACGAGCTGCGCGACAACACCGCCGTCGCCGTGGCCACCAAGGTGGGCGACCCCGACGCGGCGTTCGCGTCGGCCCACACCGTCGTCAGTGAGGAGTTCCGGGCCCACCGCTATGTCGCCTCGCCCATCGAGACCCGCGCGGTCTCGGCCCAGGTCGACCCGTACAGCGGCGAGCTGACCGTCTGGTCCAACACCCAGACCCCGCACCGGGTGCGGGAGGCCACGGCGCACACGCTCGGCCTCGACGCGGAACGCGTCCGCGTCATCGCCACCGATGTCGGCGGCGGCTTCGGACAGAAGGGCATCCTCTACGTCGAGGAGATGCTCGTCCCGTACGCGGCCCGTGTCCTGGGCCGCCCCGTGCTCTGGCGCGAGGACCGCAACGAGAACCTGACGGCCTCCTCGCACGCCCGAGAGCAGATCCACCGCATCGAACTGGCCGCGGACGCGCAGGGCCACCTCCTCGCCGTACGCGACCGCATCACCGTCAACTTCGGCGCGTACAACATGACCGGCCTGGTCGTGCCCTACAACTCGGTGTGCCACCTCCTGGGGCCCTACCGCGTCCCGCACGTGGACATCGACGTCGTCGGCGTCCTCACCAACACCACCTTCGCCACTCCCTACCGGGGAGCGGGCCGCCCCGAGACCGTCTTCGCGATGGAGCGTGCGATGGACCGCCTCGCCGCCGAACTCGGCCTCGAACCCGCCGAGTTGAGGGCCCGCAACCTCGTGGGTCCCGACGAGATGCCCTACGCGACCGGCCTTGTCGACCGCTCCGGGAAGCCGCAGTCGTACGACTCCGGGGACTTCCCCGAGCTGCTGAGGCGCGCCGTGGCCAAGGTCGATGTCGAAGGGGTGCGCGCCCGGCAGCGCGAGGGCGCCCGCGACGGCAGGCTCGTCGGGGTCGGCTTCGCGATGTACATCGAGGCGACGGGACTCGGCCCGTTCGAGACCGCCCGCATCGACATCGCGCCCAGTGGCCGGGTCAAGCTGGCGATCGGCGCGCCTTCCCAGGGGCAGGGACATCGCACGTCCATGGCGCAGATCGCCGCCGACGCGATCGGGGTGCCCTTCGACGTCGTCGACGTGGTGGGCGGGGACACCTCCGCCACGCCGTTCGGTGTCGGCACCATCGCCAGCCGGGCCCTCGTCAACGCGGGCAACGCCACGCACCGGGCCGGCCGTCTCGTCCGCGAGAAGATCATCGAGGCCGCGGCCCGCCGGCTCGGTGTCCCCGCCGACGGCCTCGACCTGCGCGAGGGCGTCATCACGTCCAGGACCGTCGAGGAGCTGGCCCTCACCCTGGCCGAACTCGCCGGCCGGGCCCCCCTCCCCGGCACCCCCGAGCCCACCGACGGCCGGCACGGCACCGAGCTCAGCGAGACCGTGCACTTCCGCCCGCCCGGCTTCGCCGTCTCGAGCGGCGCGCACGCCGTCGTCGTCGAGGTCGACGAACACACCGGCGAGACCGAGATCCTGCACTACGTGGCCGTCCACGACGCGGGCGTCATCGTCAACCCGATGATCGCCGAGGGCCAGGTCACCGGCGGTATCGCCCAGGGCATCGGCGGCGCGCTCTACGAGGAGATGGTCTACGGCCCCGACGGCCAGCCCCGTACCGGCACCTACATGGACTACCTGGTGCCGACCTCGTCCGAGATACCCGACCTCGACCTCGACGAGATCCACTCCCCGAGCCCGATGAACGACCTCGGCGTCAAGGGTCTCGGCGAGGGCGGCGCCATCGCCCCGCAGGCCGTCATCGCAAACGCCGTCGAGGACGCGCTGCGCCCCTTCGGCGTGGTGGTCCGGCGCGGCCCTCTCTCACCCAGCCGCGTACGCGACCTGCTCCGCGAGGCCGGCCGGCCCACGGCGGCCCGCTGACCCGGCGCCGCTCCACCCCGACGATTGGACACCCACCCATGCGACTCGACCACTCCTTCACCGTCCCGGCCGCGCCGGACGACGCGTGGAAACTCTTCCTCGACCTCGGCCGAGTGGCCCCCTGCATGCCGGGCGCCGTGCTCGACACCCTCGACGGCGACGCGTTCACCGGACGCGTCAAGGTGAAGGTCGGCGCCGTGCAGATGAGCTACCGCGGCGAGGGCACCGTGACCCGCGACGAGAGCGGCCGCTCGATGGTCCTCGACCTCAGCGGCAGCGAGACCCGGGGCGCGGGCACCGCGTCCGCCACCGTCACCGCGTCGCTCACCGCCGACCCGGCGGGCACCCGGGTCCGCGTCAGCACCGACCTCGACATCACCGGCCGCCCCGCCCAGTTCGGCCGCGGCATCATGACCGAGGTGGGCGACCGCATCGTGCGGCAATTCGCCGACCGCCTGGAGGAGTTGCTGAGGGAACCGGCCACCATGGAACCGGCGGCGGCGCTCTCGTCCCCGGCCCGCGAGCCCGAGGCGGTGGATCTGGGCGCGGCCGCGCTGCCCGTCCTCCTTCGGAAGGCCGCCGTCCCGGCCGTGGCCGTGCTCGTCACGATCGCCGTGATCCGCCTCTTCGCCCGACGCGCTTCCACCCCCCGATCCCTTCAGGGGTAGGATTTTCAGGGGCGTAGGACATCGCGTCCCGCCCGGGAGCGGCCGAGGGGACGGGGATGACTGAACGGAAGGCGGCACGGCGTGATGCCGTGGCGGAGGTCATCGAGGACTGGGCGCGTGAGCGGCCCGAGCTGGACACGACCCCACTGGAGGTACTCGCCCGGCTGCACCGCTCGTTCCTGCGGTACAACACCAAGCTCATCGCGTCGATAGAGCGGCACGGGCTCTCCGTCGCCGGATTCGACGTGCTGACCGCGCTGCGCCGCTCCGGCGAGCCGTACCGCCTGACCGCGGGGCAGCTCGCCGACCAGGGGCTCGTCTCGTCGGCCGGGGTCACGCTGCGCATAGACCGCCTGGAGAAGGACGGCCTGATCGTCCGGGAGCGCGACGCCGGCGACCGCAGGGTCGTCTACTCGCGGCTCACGGACGAAGGGCTCGCCAAGGTCGACGAGGTCTTCACCGAGCACCTCGACAACGAACGCCGGATGCTCGGCGAGCTCTCCCCGGCGGAGCGCCGCCAGCTCGCGCGGCTGCTGCGCAAGCTGGAGAACTCCATCCTCGCCTCGGACACCCCGGACGAAGCGGCTTCTTAGCGACGAAGCGGTTTCCCGGCGACGATGCGGTTTCCCGGAACGGGGGCGCTCACTCCCACAGGGAGCTGGGCGCCTCCTTCCTGATCACCGGCGCGATCTCCTCGGCGAACCACTGGAGCGTCTCGACCTGCTCGCCCGTCCCCTGCCCGAAGGTGTCGACGGTGACCGACTGGAGGTCGTGCCGGTACACCTCGTGACAGCCGAGGATCTTGTCGATGATCTGCTGCGGCGAACCGATCAGCTGGGGCCCGTCCGCGATCGCGTCCTCGATCGTGCGGAACGGCGTGTTGTACCCCGCCCTGCCCTCCAGGTGCGGCTTGAAGGACTGCGCGACCTTCGCCTCGTACAGCTCCTTGAAGCGCGCCACCGCCCGCTCGTGCGAGTCCGCGATGAGCAGGCCACCCGAGCCCGCCGCGACGTGCGCCCGCGCCGGATCGTGCCCGTACGCCTCGAAGCGCTCCCGGTAGTGGTCGATGAGCTTCGCGTAGGCCGCCCGCGGCTGGATGGCGTTGGCCGTGAACAGTGGATCGCCGTGCCGGGCCGCCAGCTCGGGGGAGTTGAGCGAGGTCGCCGAGCCGTGCCAGACGCGCGGTAGTCCGTCGTACGGGCGCGGCACCGTCGTCACGTTCTTCAGGGCGGGCCTGAACTCTCCTTCCCAGTCGACGCCTTCCTCGCTCCACAGCCGCCGAAGGAGCTCGTACTTCTCCCTCTGGAGGTCCCACTGCCGCTCCTCGTCGAGCCCGAAGAGGTCGAAGTGGCCGGCTTCGGCGCCCTTGCCGATGACCAGCTCGACGCGACCGCGGGAGAGTTGGTCCAAAGTCGCGTAGTCCTCGGCGACCCGCACCGGATCGAGGATCGCGACGACCGTCACGCCGGTCAGCAGCTTGATACGGGACGTACGGGCGGCCAGCGCACCGAGGATCACCGTCGGGCTCGACGAAAGGAACGCCCCCGCGTGCCGCTCGCCGACCGCGTACGCGTCGAAGCCGAACTCCTCCGCCGCGACACCGACGTCGACGACCTGCGTCAACCGGTCGGCGGCGGAGGGGAGTTCACCGGTGAGGGGGTGCGGCGCATGGCCGATGATCGACAGGACCTGGAACTTCATGCGTCCACTCTCGCGCCCGGGCATTGCGGGCGTATGTACACGGCATGGCAGTGCACCAGGACATGCGAGAGGGGCGGCACCCCCCGTGGGAGCCGCCCCTCAAGTCACGTGAATCCAGGGGTACTTACTTCTTGTCGAGCACGTCCTGGACCTTGGCGCGCACGTCGTCCGTGGCCAGGCCGCGGATCGTCAGCGTGGTGCGGCGCCGCAGCACGTCGTCCGCCGTCTCGGCCCACTCGTGGTCGCGGGCGTAGGCGACCTGCGCCCAGATCTCCGGGGCGTCCGGGTGGACCCGCCGGCCGAGCTCCGGGTTCTCGTTGGCCATCCGCGCGATGTCGAAGGCCAGCGAACCGTAGTGCGTGGCCAGGTGCTTGGCCGTGTCGGCCGCCATGCGCGGACCCGGGGCCGGGTTGTCGACCAGGAGGCGGTGCGCGACGGCGCGCGGGTTGGCGACACCCGGCAGCGGCATCCGCTTCGGCAGCTCCTTGACCGGCTCGAAGTCCTCGCCCAGCGGGTGGCCCGGCAGGGACTCCAGCTTCTTCATCACCGTGCGGCCGATGTGGCGGAACGTCGTCCACTTGCCACCGGCGACGGACAGCATGCCGCCGCGGCCCTCGGTGACGACCGTCTCGCGCTTGGCCTTCGACGTGTCGCCGGGCCCGCCGGGCAGCACGCGCAGACCCGCGAACGAGTACGTGATCAGATCCCGCTTCAGCTGCTGGTCCCGTACCGAGAAGGCCGCCTCGTCGAGTATCTGGTCGGTGTCCTTCTCGGTGACCGACACGTCGCGCGGGTCACCCTCGTACTCCTCGTCGGTCGTGCCGAGGAGCAGCATGTCCTCCCACGGCAGAGCGAACGTGATGCGGTACTTGTCGATCGGCGTCGCGAGCGCGGCCTTCCACGGGGAGGTGCGCTTGAGGACGAGGTGCGCTCCCTTGGAGAGGCGGATGGAGGGGGCCGCGTTCGGGTCCTCCATGGCGCGCAGGTGGTCGACCCAGGGGCCGGTCGCGTTCAGCACGAGCCGGGCGTTCACGCCGAACTCCTCGCCGTCGACGCGGTCCTTGAGGTCCGCGCCCGTGACCCGGCCCCGGGTGAAGCGCAGGCCCGTGACCTCGGCGTGGTTGAGGACCACGGCGCCGGAGTCGACGGCCGCGCGGACCGTCATCAGGGCCATGCGCGCGTCGTTCATCTGGTCGTCGCCGTACACGGCCACGGCCTTGAGGTTCTCCGTCCGCAGCTCGGGCACGTCCTGCTGTGCCTTCGCGGGGGAGAGCAGGTGCCCGACACCGTCACCGAACGCCGACAGGGCGCTGTACGCGAACACGCCCGCGCCCAGCTTCGCGGCGCCGTGCGGGCCGCCCTTGTAGACGGGCAGGTAGAAGGTGAGCGGGTTGGCGAGGTGCGGTGCCACCTGACGCGACACCGCACGCCGCTCGAAGTGGTTCTCCGCCACCAGCTTCACCGCGCCGGTCTGCAGGTAGCGCAGACCGCCGTGGAGGAGCTTGGAGGAGGCGGAGGAGGTGGCGCCGGCGAAGTCACCGGCGTCCACCAGGGCCACCCGCAGTCCCGACTGCGCGGCATGCCAGGCGGTGGAGATGCCCAGGATTCCGCCGCCGATCACCAGGAGGTCGTACTGCGCCTTGGAGAGCTGCTCCCGGGTCTCGGCGCGGCTCGCTGCCTTGAACGACGCAGTCGAGCCGACGGCCGGATGCGTCCCGAGGGCAGGGACGCTCTGCAGGGTGGTCATGTCTTACTCCTCGCCACTTTCGTCGAGCCAGCCCATGGAGCGTTCAACGGCCTTGAGCCAGCTCTTGTACTCACGGTCGCGCTTCTCCGCGGCCATGTTGGGGGTCCACTCGGCGGCCCTGCGCCAGTTGGCGCGCAGCTCGTCGGTCGAGGACCAGAAGCCGACGGCGAGACCGGCGGCGTAGGCGGCACCGAGGCAGGTGGTCTCGGCGACCATCGGGCGCACCACAGGGGCGTCCACGAAGTCCGAGAGCGTCTGCATCAGCAGGTTGTTGGAGGTCATGCCGCCGTCGACCTTGATCGCCGCGAGCTCGACGCCGGAGTCCTTCGTCATGGCGTCGGTGATCTCACGGGTCTGCCAGGCGGTGGCCTCGAGCACGGCGCGCGCGAGGTGCGCCTTGGTGACGTACCGGGTCAGGCCGGCGATCACACCGCGGGCGTCGGAGCGCCAGTACGGGGCGAACAGACCGGAGAAGGCCGGCACGAAGTACGCGCCGCCGTTGTCCTCGACCGACGACGCCAGCGTCTCGATCTCGGCGGCGGTGGAGATCAGGCCCATCTGGTCGCGCATCCACTGCACCAGCGAACCGGTGACGGCGATCGAGCCCTCCAGGGCATAGACCGCCTTCTGGTCGCCGATGCGGTAGCCGACGGTGGTCAGCAGGCCGTTGTACGAGTTGACGGGCTTGTCGCCGGTGTTCATCAGCAGGAAGGTGCCGGTGCCGTACGTCGACTTGGCCTCGCCCTCGGAGAAACAGGTCTGGCCGAACAGGGCCGCCTGCTGGTCGCCGAGCGCGGACGCGACGGGAATGCCGCCGAGGAGGTCGCCGAGACCGCCGCCGCTGACCTCGCCGTACACCTCGGCGGACGAGCGGATCTCCGGCAGCATGGCCAGCGGGACGCCGATGGACTCGGCGATCTTCGCGTCCCACTCCATGGTGTGGAGGTTCATCAGCATGGTGCGGGAGGCGTTGGTGACGTCGGTGACGTGCTTGCCGCCGTTGACACCGCCCGTCAGGTTCCAGATGACCCAGGAGTCCATCGTGCCGAAGAGGATGTCGCCGGCCTCGGCGCGCTCCTTGAGCCCCTCGACGTTGTCGAGCAGCCAGCGGGCCTTGGGACCCGCGAAGTAGGAGGCCAGCGGGAGGCCCGTCTCGCGGCGGAAGCGGTCCTGGCCCACATTGCGCCCGAGTTCCTTGCACAGGGCGTCGGTGCGGGTGTCCTGCCAGACGATGGCGTTGTGGACGGGCTCACCCGTGTTCTTGTCCCACAGCAGCGTCGTCTCGCGCTGGTTGGTGATGCCGATGGCCTTGATGTCGTCCCGGGTGATGCCCGCCTTCGTGACGGCCCCGGCGACGACCTCCTGGACGTTGGTCCAGATCTCGGTCGCGTTGTGCTCGACCCAGCCCGGCTTCGGGAAGATCTGCTCGTGCTCCTTCTGGTCGACGGAGACGATCCGGCCGTCCTTGTCGAACACGATGCAACGGCTGGAGGTGGTGCCCTGGTCGATCGCTGCGATGAACGGGCCCGCGGTGTGTGCGTCGGTCACGGTCTGCTCCTGGAAGTTCTCGGTGCGGCTCTGGCGGAGGGTGCGTAGCGGGGTCTGTCGCCTACTTGAAGGCGATGTTGTAGAGACCGCCCGCTATGGCGCCGCCGATGAGAGGGCCGGCGACCGGGATCCAGGCGTACGTCCAGTCGGAGCCGCCCTTGTTCGGCAGGGGCAGCAGGGAGTGCACGATGCGGGGTCCGAGGTCGCGGACCGGGTTGATCGCGTAGCCCGTGGGCCCGCCGAGGGAGAGGCCGATGCCGACCACGACGAACGCGGTGACCATGGCGCCGAGGACGCCCAGGCCGTTGCCTCCGTCATTGAGGCCCTGCGTGAGGATGGCCAGGACGAGCACGACCGTCGCGATGATCTCCGTGACGAGGTTCTGCGCCACGTTCCGGATCTCAGGACCGGTCGAGAAGATGCCGAGCACCGGGCCCGCCTTGGGCGAGACCTTCTCCTGGATCATGCCTTCCTCGGCCGGCGGGGCGGCGAGGATCTCCGGGTCGGTCAGATGCGCGTGGAACTGGCCGTAGTACGTCGCCCAGACCAGCAGGGCGCCGATCATCGCGCCGAGGAGCTGCGAGCCCAGGTAGAGCGGAACATCGCTCCACTTGGTGCCGCCCTCGATGGCGAGACCGATGGTGACCGCCGGGTTCAGGTGGGCGCCTGACACGCCCCCTGCCAGGTAGGCGCCGGTCAGTACGGCGAAGCCCCACCCGAAGGTGATCGCGAGCCAGCCGGCGTTGCGCGCCTTTGAGTTCTTCAGCGTGACGGCGGCGCACACGCCACCGCCCAGCAGGATGAGTACGGCGGTACCGATGGTCTCGCCGATGAAGATGTCGGAGCTGGACACCCGCGACTCCTTTGTCCTTCGTCCAGGGAAGCCGAACCCCGGGTCCCTCTCCGGTGGTTCGCGCCCTCAGGTGAGGGCGTTTTCGGCCCTGGCTTGCCACACTCTAACGCCTGTTGCCGGTAGGTGTTCGACAATGCCGACCGATGGACGCGAGTCTCACCCCGGGGTTACTTACTAGTCAATGGTTTCGGTTATCGAAGACTCGATCGTTATTGATCGGGTCGGGCTATCGGTTGCGTGTCTGGACTGCACGTCCGTCGATCGTGGCCCGTAAAGCTGCGGCCTGCACGTTGAAACGGCGAAGGCCCCGCCGGGAAGCGGGGCCCTGTGTTCGTCCGGAGGGCGCCGTCGAGGCGGCGCGGGCGCTCAGAAGCGGCTGGCGCCCAGGTCCCGGGAGACGGCGCGGGCGCAGTCCCGCACGGCGGCGACGAGCTCGGGGCGCAGGTCCCCGTCGACGCACACGCGCTCCACGGCGCCGGTGATGCCGACCGCACCGACCGGCATGCGCCGCCGGTCGTGGATCGGGGCCGCGACGGAGGCGACGCCCTCCCAGGTCTCCTCGACGTCGTCCGCGTAGCCGCGCGCGCGGGTCAGGTCGAGGAGCGTCTCGAACTCCACGATGTCGCTCACGGTCCGCCCGGTGAACGCCTTTCGGTCCACCTCGACCACCTCGCTGTGCGCCACCGGGTCGTACGCCGAGAGGACCTTGCCGAGCGCCGTGGAGTGCAGCGGCTGCATCGCCCCGACCTCCAGGACCTGACGGCTGTCGTCGGGCCGGAACACGTGGTGCACGATCAGTACGCCCTGCTGGTGCAGTACGCCGAGATAGACGCTCTCGCCGCTGGAGCGCGCCAGGTCGTCCGTCCACACCAGCGCGCGCGCCCGCAGCTCGTGCACGTCCAGATAGCTGTTGCCGAGGCGCAGCAGCTCCGCGCCCAGCTGGTAGCGGCCCGACGGGGCGTCCTGCTCGACGAAGCCCTCGTGCTGCAGCGTCCGCAGGATGCCGTGCGCCGTGCCCTTGGCCAGCCCCAGTGTGGAGGCGATGTCCGAGAGGCCGAGCCGGCGCTCACCGCCCGCAAGGAGCCGCAGCATGGCGGCTGCCCGCTCGAGTGACTGGATGTTCCGTGCCATCCCAGCCCTTCCTCCTCGATCCTCTCGCCGAGCAACGTTCGACAATGCTGAACACTATCGGTCGTTGCCGACCTCGTGCGAATACGCGAGGAGCCTATATTTCGCCCCGTTTGGCTCGACGCCCCGGTTCGGGTCACTCCTGTGCGCACCCGCACCCTGCGCCACATGGCGTTCCGTCCAGTGGACGCCTCCGCGGAGAAACCACCGGCCCGGCTACCCTGGCCGGGTGCGCCTCCTCCATGGGAGCCGCAAAGCCGACAGCCGTCGCACCTCAGGGAGCACTTTCATGGCCTCGTTGCCAACGCCCGTCCCGTCCACCGACCCCGCCGGCCGGACCCGAGCCGACGCCCTCCGCGAAGCCCTGGCCACCCGTGTGGTCGTGGCCGACGGTGCGATGGGCACGATGCTCCAGGCGCAGGACCCGACTCTCGAGGACTTCGAGAACCTCGAGGGCTGCAACGAGATCCTGAACGTCACCCGCCCCGACATCGTCCGCTTCGTCCACGAGGAGTACTTCGCGGTCGGCGTCGACTGCGTCGAGACGAACACGTTCGGCGCGAACCTCGCGGCCCTGGGGGAGTACGACATCCCCGAACGCGTCTTCGAGCTCTCCGAGGCCGGCGCGCGCATCGCCCGCGAGGTCGCCGACGAGTTCACGACGAGTACCGGGCAGCAGCGCTGGGTCCTCGGCTCGATGGGCCCCGGCACCAAGCTGCCCACCCTCGGCCACGCCGCGTACACCGCGCTGCGCGACGCCTACCAGCAGAACGCCGAGGGCATGATCGCCGGCGGCGCCGACGCGCTTCTCGTCGAGACCACGCAGGACCTGCTCCAGACCAAGGCCTCGATCATCGGCGCCCGCCGCGCCCTCGACGCCACCGGCGCGAACCTCCCGCTGATCTGCTCGGTCACGGTCGAGACCACCGGCACGATGCTCCTCGGCTCCGAGATCGGCGCGGCGCTGACCGCCCTGGAGCCCCTCGGCATCGACATGATCGGCCTGAACTGCGCCACCGGCCCGGCCGAGATGAGCGAGCACCTGCGCTACCTCGCCCGTCACTCCCGCATCCCGCTGTCCTGCATGCCCAACGCCGGCCTGCCCGTCCTCGGCAAGAACGGCGCGCACTACCCGCTGACCGCTCCCGAGCTGGCTGACGCCCAGGAGACGTTCGTCCGCGAGTACGGCCTGTCCCTGGTGGGCGGCTGTTGTGGTACCACGCCGGAGCACCTGCGCCAGGTCGTGGAGCGGGTCCGCGGTCTGACGCCCGCTGTTCGTGAGCCGCGTCCCGAGCCGGGTGCCGCCTCGCTGTACCAGACGGTCCCGTTCCGTCAGGACACCGCGTACATGGCGATCGGGGAGCGGACGAACGCGAACGG
>NZ_NNBL01000041.1 GCF_002803065.1 Streptomyces sp. CB01635 | reverse complement strand
TGGAGGTGACTGGTACTAATAGGCCGAGGGCTTGTCCTCAGTTGCTCGCGTCCACTGTGTTTGTTCTCAGATAACGAACAGTTGTGTCGGCTGAACGGCTGCACTACTTAATTGAATAGTGTGCTTGTTCGCTGCCTTGTTCGGGAACCCGTTTCCTTGAAACGGGACACTGATAGTGTTTCGGTGGTCATAGCGTGAGGGAAACGCCCGGTTACATTCCGAACCCGGAAGCTAAGCCTCACAGCGCCGATGGTACTGCAGGGGGGACCCTGTGGGAGAGTAGGACGCCGCCGAACAATTTTTAGAGGACCCCTGGTCCCAGCACACACGCTGGGACCAGGGGTCCTTTTTGTTTTGTCGAGGCGCGCCGGCTACCCGGCTGCGCGAGAATGACTGCGGTACCGAAGACAGGAGTCACCCATGTCCACCAACTCTCCCGACGAGCGACCGGAACGCGACCAGCGACACCGGGACAGTGGTGACCGGGACCGGGGCGGATACCGAGGCGGACCGCGGCGTGACAACGACCGCGGCGGCTCCGCGCCCCGCCGGGACGACCGCGATCGCGGTGGCGACCGGGACCGTGGCGGCGATCGCGACCGTGGTCCCCGTCGTGACGGCGACCGTCCCCCCTTCCGTCGCGATGACCGCGGTGGCGACAACCGTGGCGGCGGTTTCCGCCGTGACGACAGCCGCGGTGGCGACAGCCGTGGTGGTGACAACCGTGGCGGTGGAGGTTACCGCCCGCGCGACGACCGCGACCGTGGTCCCCGTCGTGACGGCGACCGTCCCCCCTTCCGTCGCGATGACCGCCGTGACGACAACCGGCGAGACGACCGTCGTGACAGCGACCGCGGCGGATACCGTCCCCGCGAGGACCGTCGTGACGACCGTCGCGATGACAACCGTGGTGGCGGTTTCCGCCGTGACGACAGCCGCGGTGGCGACAACCGTGGCGGTGGCGGTTTCCGTCGTGACGACCGTGGCGGTGACAACCGTGGTGGCGGTTTCCGCCGTGACGACAGCCGCGGTGGCGACAACCGTGGCGGTGGCGGTTTCCGTCGTGACGATCGCGGTGGCGACAACCGTGGCGGTGGCGGTTTCCGTCGTGACGATCGCGGTGGTGACAACCGTGGCGGTGGCGGTTTCCGTCGTGACGATCGCGGTGGTGACAACCGTGGCGGTGGCGGTTTCCGTCCGCGTGACGATCGCGGTGGTGACAGCCGTGGTGGCGGTTCCCGTCCGCGTGACGACCGTGACCGTGGACCGCGTCGTGATGGCGACCGTCCCGGTGGCGAGCGCCCCGCCTTCCGTCGTGACGATCGTGGTGGCGACAACCGTGGTGGTGGATTCCGTCGTGATGATCGCGGTGGTGACAACCGTGGTGGCGGTTTCCGCCGTGAGGACCGTCGTGACGATCGCGCTGGTGACAGCCGTGGTGGCGGTTTCCGTCCGCGTGACGACCGTGACCGTGGACCGCGTCGTGATGGCGACCGTCCCGGTGGCGAGCGCCCCGCCTTCCGACGTGACGAGCGTCGCGACACCGACCGCGGTGGGTTCCGTCCGCGTGACGACCGGCGTGACGACCGCCGCGACGACAGCCGTGGTGGCGGCTTCCGTCGCGACGACAGCCGCGGTGGTGGGTTCCGTCCGCGTGACGACCGCGACCGTGGGCCGCGACGCGACGACCGTGGTGGGCGTCCCGGCGGCTTCCGTGGGCGTGACGACCGTGGGGGCGACGACCGCCGTGGTGGTGGGCGTTACCGCGACGAGCGTGACCGCGACCGCGAGCCCATCCGCCGACTGCCGATCCCCGAGGACGTCACCGGCGACGAGATCGACAAGGACGTGCGGCAGGAGCTCCAGAGCCTGCCGAAGGGCCTGGCCGAGGACGTCGCCAAGAACCTGGTGATGGTCGCCAAGCTGATCGACGAGGATCCCGAGCAGGCGTACGAGTACTCGAAGATCGCGCTGCGGCTCGCCTCCAGGGTCGCCGCCGTGCGTGAGGCCGCCGGCTTCGCCGCGTACGCGAACCAGAAGTACAGCGAGGCGCTCGCCGAGTTCCGCGCCGCCCGGCGCATGACCGGCAACGTCGAGCTGTGGCCCGTCATGGCGGACTGCGAGCGCGGTCTCGGACGGCCCGAGAAGGCCCTCGACATGGCCGGTGCGCCCGAGGTGGCCAAGCTGGACAAGGCCGGACAGGTCGAGATGCGGCTCGTGGCGGCCGGTGCCCGGCGTGACATGGACCAGCTCGACGCGGCCATCGTGACGCTGCAGGGCCCCGAGCTCGCCTCGAACTCCGTACAGCCGTGGACCGCGCGTCTGCGGTACGCGTACGCCGATGCGCTGCTCGCGGCCGGTCGTAAGGACGAGGCGCGCGAGTGGTTCGCGAAGGCCGTCGAGTCCGACCGGGACGCCAGCACCGACGCGTCCGACCGGCTCGCCGAGATGGACGGGGTCGAGTTCGTCGACGCGTTCGAGGACGAGTCCGTCGAGGCGCCCGCCGCAGCCGCGGGGCCCACGGCTCCCGCGGGTGACGACGACGAGCCCTGGGTCGAGGACGACGAGGACGTCGAAGAGTTCTACGACGAGGACGACGAGGAGTTCGAGCCCGAGAACGACAAGGGCTGAGCTCGGCGATGTGAGCGGCTGACCGACGGCCGCGCATGACGCAGCACGACGAACGGGCGGGATCCCAGCGATGGGGTCCCGCCCGTTCGTCGTAAGCGCCTACGGCCTACGCGCGCGTGCCTCGCGGTCAGTCCGCGAGCGTGCGCAGCACCAGACCGGTCGCCGGCTTCGGGCCGAACGACGTCGACTTGCGGGGCATCGTCACGCCCTGCCGTGCCAGGTCGCGGACCACTTCCTCGCGGACCGGGTGCATGAGGACCGCCGTTCCGCCGTCACGTTCCGCCTTCGCGACCGTGGCGGCCGCGTCATGGATGTACGCGATGTGCTCCGGCGCGTCCTCGGGAATGCCCCAGACATGGTCCAGGAGCGTGGAGTGCAGGACCGTCGCGTCCAGCGTGCGCCAGGCCTCCGGGCGGTCGGCAGGGATCGTACGGACCAGGAGGTCCGGGGACGGGGTGTCCGCGAGGTGGAAGGAGCCGGCGCCGGCGAGGAGGAACGCGTTGCCGTGGGCGGCCGCGCCTGCGAGGGCGTCCAGGGCGTGCGACAGCGGACCGGGGACTTCGCGCAGGCGGAAGGAGTTCTTCAGGGCGGCCAGGGCGTCCGGGACCGCTAGGCGGTGCAGGAGGCGATGGATGGCGCGGACGCGCAACGGGTAGCGGGCCGTGTCCACGAGGAGGACCAGGCCGAAGTCCCACGGGGAGGGGGACGGCCGTTCGGAGCGCAGGCGCAGATACGTCGCCCAGCGGTGGTGGCCGTCCGCGATCAGGGCCTGGTGGTGGGCGAGGTCCGCGCGGATCTCCGCCAGCTCGGCCGGGTCGGTGACCGACCACATGCGGTGGGCGAAGCCGTCCTCCGTGGTCGTCGCGAGGAGCGGGGGGCGCTTGACCGTGCGTTCGACGACCGCGGTCGTGCCGGTCGCGTTGCCCTCGCTGCGGTAGGTGAGGAGCAGGGGTTCGAGGTTGGCGGCCGTGGCGCGCATCAGGCCCGCGCGGTCGGCGACCACGTGCGGCATGACGTCCTCGTGGGGCAGGACGACCCCTTCGGACGGCTCGGACAGGCGCAGGGCACCGATGACGCCGCGTTGGAGGTGGTCGCCGTCGCGCTGCTCGTAGACGTACAGCGCGGGGGTCTCGTCGGGGGCCAGGACGCCCTCGGAGAGCCAGAGACGCAGGGTGTCGGCCGCGAGGGCGTTGCGGGTGTCCGGGGAGACGGCCTGCGGGAGGATCAGGCGGACGATGTTGTGCGGGTCCGCGGACTCCAGGTGGTGCAGACCGTCGGGGCGTACGACCACGTCGTACGGCGGTGACGTCACGGCGGCGAGGCTGCCCACGCGCTCGGGAACGTACCGCACACCCCTGAACGGGATCAGGTCGAGGCCGTCGCTGTCCGTCGGACCTGGGGGACCTGCAGTGTTCATTGCTGCATCGTATGTGTGTCAGTGGCATGAGCGATGATCGGGGGAGTGGGATCGAACGAGGAGCGATGTGTAATGAGCCAGACCGTCAGGACGCGGCCCGAAAGCAGTGAGCGGGCGCTGAACGAGGCGTACGACACGGCGCTGCTCGACCTCGACGGGGTGGTGTACGCGGGCGGTGACGCCATCGCGCACGCCCCCGAGTCGCTCGCTGTGGCGCGCGGCGCGGGCATGGGCCTCGCGTATGTCACGAACAACGCGCTGCGTACGCCGGACGCGGTGGCCGAGCATCTGACGGAGCTGGGAATTCCGACGGAGGCCGCGGATGTCATCACGTCGGCGCAGGCCGTGGCGCGCCTGATCAGTGAGCAAGTGCCGGACGGGTCACGGGTGTTGGTGATCGGCGGGGAGGGGCTGCGGGTCGCGCTGAGAGAGCGCGGGCTCGAGCCGGTGGACTCGGCCGACGACGAGCCGGTGGCGGTGGTGCAGGGGTATGGCGGGCCCGACCTGGCCTGGGGGCGGTTCGCGGAGGCCTGTTACGCGATCGCGCGTGGTGTGCCGTGGTTCGCGTCCAATACGGACCTGACCATTCCGAGCGCGCGCGGCATCGCTCCGGGCAACGGCGCGGCGGTCGAGGTCGTCCGAATCGCGACGGGTGCGCAGCCGCAGGTGGCCGGCAAGCCGCTGTCTCCGATGCACCGCGAGACGATCCTGCGGACCGGCGCGGAGCGGCCGTTGGTCATCGGCGACCGCCTCGACACGGACATCGAGGGCGCGTTCAACGGGGAGGTGGACTCGCTGCTCGTCCTGACCGGCGTCACCGACGGCGCGCAGCTGCTCGCCGCGCCGCCCCAGCACCGGCCCACGTATGTCGACGTCGACCTGCGGGGCCTGCTCACCGGGCAGCCGGATGTCGTGGCGCAGGGGGACGGGTTCGCGTGCGGGGGCTGGCTCGCGATCGCGCGGGACGAGCATCTTGAGCTGGAGGGGGACGGCGAGGCGATCGACGGGCTGCGTGCCCTGTGCGCGGCGGCGTGGACGGCGGCCGGGGACGGGACCTGCGGGCTCGACGGGGCGAAGGCACTGGCGCGGCTGGGGGTTTGAGGCGGCGGGGGCGGGGAGGCGTGCCGGTGGGTGCGGCTTTTCCCGCGCTTCCCTGCTTCCCCGCTTTCCCGCGCAGCTCCCGTCGGCAGCGATGCCGGTAGCGACCTCGAAGCGGCCGAGGAGGGTAGGCTAACCTAACCACGTGTTGGTCGACAGTCCCCCCGAACAGCGCGCGGACACCGCCGCCGCGCCCCCGAACCGCTGGGCGATACGTACGGTCGGGCTCCTCGGAGCCGTCGTCGTACTGCTCGTGCTCCTGGTCGTGAGCATCGCGATCGGGGCGAAACCTCTGTCCGTGGACCAGGTGTGGCACGGCCTGTTCGACGACACCGGGACGTTCAGCGACGTCGTGGTCGGCGAGCGGCTCGCGCGTACGCTGCTCGGGCTCCTCGCCGGTGTCGCGCTCGGACTCTCCGGCGCGGTCCTCCAGGCGCTGACCCGTAACCCCTTGGCGGACCCCGGACTCCTCGGCATCAACATGGGCGCCTCGGCGGCCGTCGTCACCGCCATCAGCTTCTTCGGCGTCAGCTCGCTGACGGGCTATGTGTGGTTCGCCTTCCTCGGGGCCGCGGCCGTGGGTGTTCTCGTCTACGTCCTCGGGGGGACCCGCAGCGCGACCCCGGTGCGGCTCGCGCTCGCCGGGACCGCCATCAGCGCCGCGCTCTACGGCTATCTCCAGGCCGTGATGATCATGGACAACGCGGCGCTCGGCAAGATGCGCTTCTGGACGGTCGGTTCGCTCGTCTCCGCCGACATGTCGACGATCCGGCAGGTGCTGCCGTTCATCACCGTCGGTACGGTGCTCGCCCTCGCGCTCGCGCGGCCGCTCAACGCCATGGCGATGGGCGATGACACGGCCCGTGCCCTCGGTGCGAACCTGAACAGGACGCGCGCGCTGTCCATGGCGGCCGCCACGCTGCTGTGCGGCGCCGCGACCGCCGCCTGCGGGCCCATCGTGTTCGTCGGTCTCATGGTGCCGCACGTCGTGCGCTCCTTCACCGGCCCCGACCTGCGCTGGATCCTGCCGTTCTCGGCCGTCCTGTCGCCCGTACTGCTGCTCGGCGCCGACGTCGTCGGCCGGCTCGTGGCACGGCCCGCCGAGATCCAGGTCGGCATCGTCACCGCGATCATCGGCGGCCCGGTCTTCATCTACCTCGTGCGCCGGCGGAAGGTCACCCAGCTGTGAAGGCGATCCGTACCCGGGGCGGCATCTCCCTGCGCCTCGACATCCGCGCGTTCGTCGTCGTCCTCGTGCTGCTGTGCGCCGCGCTCGCCGCGAGCGTCGTGCTGATCGGCACCGGCGACTTCCCCATCTCCGCCACCGACGTGATCCGTACGCTGATCGGCAACGGTGACCCGGGGCAGGAGTTCATCGTCAACGACCTGCGGCTGCCCAGGGTCCTCGTGGGCCTCCTCGTGGGTGCGGCGCTCGCGCTCGGCGGCGCGCTCTTCCAGGCCATCTCCCGCAATCCGCTGGGCAGTCCGGACATTCTGGGCCTCGGCCAGGGTTCCACGGCCGGTGCGCTCGTCATGATCGTGCTGTTCTCGGGGGGAGCCGCCCAGGTCGCGCTCGGAGCGCTCGTCGGCGGTCTGGTGACCGGGTTCGGCATCTATCTGCTCGCCTGGAAGCGCGGCGTGCACGGATACCGGCTCGTCCTGGTCGGCATCGGAATGTCCGCCATCATGACGGCGGTCAACGGCTATCTGCTGACCAAGGCCGACATCGTCGACGCCGCCCGCGCGACGGTCTGGATGACGGGATCCCTCGACGGCCGCGACTGGAAGCAGGTCTGGCCCCTGCTCGCCCTGTGCGCCGTCCTCGTACCCGTGGCCCTCACGTACGCGCGTCCGCTGCGCATGCTGGAGATGGGCGACGACGTGGCGAACGCGCTCGGGGTGCGGGTCGAGCGGACGCGGCTCGTCCTGCTCGTGGCCGCCGTGCTGCTCACCGCCGCGGCCACCGCCGCCGCGGGGCCCGTCGGATTCGTCGCACTGACCGCCCCCCAACTGGCCCGGCGGCTGACCCGCTCGCCCGGCCCGAACGTCGTGGCGTCCATGTGCATGGGCGCAGCTCTGCTCGTCACCGCCGACTGGATCTCGCAGCGCGCCTTCGGAGCCGACCAGCTGCCCGTCGGAGTGGTCACCGGAGTCGTCGGCGGCGTCTATCTGCTGTGGCTCCTGGTCTCCGAGCGGAAGGCCGGCCGGATATGAGCGACAGCAACCCCAGCCAGAGCAACAAGCGGAGGAGCAACACCGTGAACCGACTGTCCGCCGAGAACGTCACCCTGGGCTACGACCAGCGTGTGATCGCGTCGGAGCTCTCGGTCGAGATCCCCGACAACTCCTTCACCGTGATCGTCGGCCCGAACGCCTGCGGCAAGTCCACGCTGCTGCGCGCGCTGTCGCGGATGCTGAAGCCCTCGTCGGGCCGGGTGCTCCTCGACGGGCAGGCCATCCAGTCGATGCCGGCGAAGAAGGTGGCGCGCACGCTCGGGCTCCTGCCCCAGTCGTCGATCGCGCCCGACGGCATCACCGTCGGCGACCTCGTCTCCCGCGGCCGCTACCCCCACCAGGGCCTGCTGCGCCAGTGGTCCAGCGAGGACGAGCGGATCGTGCAGGAGTCGATGGCCTCCACCGGAGTCGCCGAACTGACCGATCGCTTTGTCGACGAA
Source organism: Streptomyces sp. CB01635 (assembly GCF_002803065.1). Taxonomy (GTDB): domain Bacteria; phylum Actinomycetota; class Actinomycetes; order Streptomycetales; family Streptomycetaceae; genus Streptomyces. Next base: position 54,216 of record NZ_NNBL01000041.1, on the reverse strand, counting down.
CTGTCCGGCGGCCAGCGCCAGCGCGTATGGATTGCGATGGCGCTCGCCCAGCAGACCCCGCTGCTCCTCCTCGACGAGCCGACCACGTATCTCGACATCCAGCACCAGATCGACGTGCTTGACCTCTGCGCGGAGCTGCACGAGGAACAGGGGCGCACGCTCGTCGCGGTCCTGCACGACCTCAACCACGCGGCCCGTTACGCCACCCATCTGATCGCCCTGCGCGGCGGCGAGGTCATCGCCGAGGGAGCGCCGGGCGACATCGTCACCGCGGACCTCGTCGAGCGGCTCTTCGGGATGAAGTGCCAGGTCATCGATGATCCGGAGACCGGTACTCCGCTGGTGGTGCCGGCCGCGCGGAAGGCCAGGAAGGGTCTGGTGCGGGACGCGGAGGTGCCCGCGAAGGCGGTGGCTAAAGCAGCGTCCTGAGCCGCAGCAGGTCGCGGAAGCCGGCCTCCAGCCTGATCCGGCCGGAGGCCCAGGCCTTCGCGAAGTTCAGCCTGCCGTCGACCATCGCGACCAGGTCGTCGCCGGTCATCGCGAGCCGGATCTGCGCCCGGTCGGGCGGCGGCCCGTCGACCGTGTCGAGCACCTCGATCCGGCCGTTCTCGAGCCGGCCCGTGAATGTGATCTTGAGGTCCGTGACATGGCAGCTCAGAGAGCGGTCGAGCGCAGCAGCGCTGCGTACCCCGCCCTCCGCGCCCGCCAGATTGTCCGAGAGTTTGTCGAGTGCGGCACGGCACTCCTGCGTCGTCGCCATCGCGGTCGACCGTACCCCAGTGCTACGGGGTAGCGTCGTGGCATGAACGACTCTCATCCGGACCCCGACCAGGTGCCGGACCAGGCGGCCGGGGCCCCGGAGGTCCAGGACGAACCGTCGTACGAGCCTGCGGCCCCGGCCGTCCTCGGGGTCCCGCGCACCCCCACCGGCAACGCGGACGTGGACACCGGGCTCGACCGGCTCGCCGACGTCGACCACCTCACTGCCGACGGACACATCGAGGTGTACGAGGATGTACACCGGGGCCTGCGTGACGCGCTGACCGCGCTGGACGCACGCCCCGAGCCCTCACCCTTGAACCGACACAGGAGCTGAACCGAACGTGGCAGGAGTGGCACGACGCCGCCTCGACGCCGAGCTCGTCCGCCGGAAGCTCGCCCGCTCGCGCGAGCACGCGAGCCAGCTGATCGCCGCGGGCCGCGTCACGGTCGGCAGGACCACCGCGACCAAGCCCGCCACGCAGGTGGAGACGGCCGCCGCGATCGTGGTCACGCAGGACGACGACGACCCCGACTACGTCTCGCGCGGCGGCCACAAACTCGCGGGGGCGCTCGCGGCCTTCGTGCCGCAGGGGCTCGCCGTCGAGGGACGCCGCGCGCTCGACGCGGGGGCGTCCACGGGCGGGTTCACCGACGTACTGCTGAGGGCCGGCGTCGCCCATGTCGTCGCCGTCGACGTCGGGTACGGGCAGCTCGCCTGGTCGCTGCAGAGCGATGAACGCGTCACCGTCAAGGACCGTACGAACGTACGCGAGTTGACGCTGGAGGCGATCGATGGAAAACCCGTGGACCTGGTCGTCGGAGACCTGTCCTTCATCCCGCTCGGCCTGGTGCTGCCCGCCCTCGCGCGGTGCGCGGCGCCCGACGCGGACCTGGTGCTCATGGTGAAGCCGCAGTTCGAGATCGGCAAGGAGCGGCTCGGCAGCGGCGGTGTCGTGCGGAGTTCGGAACTGCGGGCCGAGACGGTGCGCACGGTGGCCCGGCAGGCGTTCGAACTCGGCCTCGGCGTACGGGGTGTGACGGCGAGCCCGCTGCCCGGGCCGTCCGGAAACGTCGAGTATTTTCTGTGGCTCCGCGCCGGTGCGCCCGAACTCGACCCGGCGGACGTTGACCGTGCAGTGGCGGAGGGGCCGCGTTGACACAGACCCGAGCTCGAACTGTTTTCCTGCTCGCGCACACCGGGCGGCCCGCCGCCATCCGGAGTGCCGAACTCGTCGTCGAGGGGCTGCTGCGCAGCGGCATCGGCGTGCGGGTCCTGGAGTCGGAGGCGGCGGACCTGCCGCTCCCGGCGTCGGTGGAGCTCGTGAAGGAGGCGACTCCGGAGTGCCTCGACGCCTGTGAGCTGCTCGTCGTCCTCGGCGGCGACGGGACGCTGCTGCGCGGCGCCGAGTTCGCCCGGGCCTCCGGCGTCCCGATGCTCGGGGTGAACCTCGGCCGCGTCGGCTTCCTCGCCGAGGCCGAGCGCGACGACCTCGACAAGGTCGTCAACCGCGTCGTCACCAAGGCGTACGAGGTCGAGGAGCGCATGACGATCGACGTCGTCGTGCACAGCAACGGCGATGTCGTGCACCGCGACTGGGCGCTCAACGAGGCCGCCGTGCAGAAGATGTCGGCCGAGCGGATGCTCGAGGTCGTCCTGGAGATCGACGGGCGTCCCGTCACCGGCTTCGGCTGCGACGGCATCGTGTGCGCGACGCCCACCGGCTCCACGGCCTACGCGTTCTCCGCCGGCGGGCCCGTCGTGTGGCCCGAGGTCGAGGCGCTCCTCATGGTGCCGATCAGCGCGCACGCCCTGTTCGCCAAGCCGCTGGTCACGTCGCCGGACTCGGTGCTCGCCGTCGAGGTGCAGCAGCACACTCCGCACGGCGTGCTGTGGTGCGACGGGCGGCGGACCGTGGAACTGCCCGCGGGGGCGCGCGTCGAGGTGCGGCGCGGGGCGGTGCCGGTGCGACTCGCGCGGCTGCACCACGCCTCGTTCACGGATCGACTTGTCGCCAAGTTCGCGCTGCCCGTCTCCGGCTGGCGCGGTAAGCCCCACTGAGTACGCAGGTGATCACGTCCGTACGACGGTGATCGCGCGGTGGCGCATCACCGACCGCACCGGGACACCGGTCGCGAGCAGCGTCAGCAGGAGCGTGCCCGCGACCGTCCCGGCCGCCAGGGTCCAAGGGACGTACGGCACGGGGGAGCCGAACACCGTGTCGAGGATCGGCGCGAGCGTGACGAGCGCGATCAGGGCGCCGAGCAGCAGCGCCGTACCGGCGACGACGACGGCCTCCCACGCGGCCATGGAGCGCACCTGGCCGCGCTGGGTGCCGACCACCCGCAGCAGGGCCACATCCCGTCGCCGCTCGAACGAGATCATGGCGAGCGTGTTGGCCGCGGCGATGGCGGCGAACCCCGCGTACAGCGCCGTACCCATGTAGTCGAGCCATACTTCGCCGGTGCTGCCCGCCGAGCCCGTGCGGTGCTGCGCCGTCGTGTGCAGCGCGACCTTGGTGAGGCCGAAGCCGACGACGAGGACGAGTGGGACGACGGCAGCCGAGAAGCGGCGGGGCTGCGAGCGGACGTTGAGCATCGCGAGCCGCGCACTCGCGCCGAAGCGGCCCACGAGCGCCGAGACCAGCCAGGCCGCGGGGCCCACGATGCGCGGGCCGAGCAGGCCCACTCCCACGCAGAACAGGATCAGGACGAGGAACGCGCCCTGGCCCGCCTCTTCGGCGTCCTGCCGGGACAGCAGCACCGAGAGGAAGCACGCCCCGGCCACCGCGACCAGGCCGAGCGGCGCCCTGAGCAGGCCCAGGCGCCGCCTGCCCGCCGCCGCCTCGGACAGCGCGCGGGCGGGCCGCAGGAGCGAGAACCGCAGCGACGAGAGCAGCGCGGCGGCCGTCGACGTCACCACGGCCACCCCGAGACAGACCGGCAGCGCGACCCAGCTGAAGCGGAACGGCACCCCCGGCGGGATCAGGCCGTGCGTGACCATGCCGGAGAACCAGGCCCTGGCGAGCAGCGCGCCCGCGGCGAAACCCGCGAGCGCCGCGGGGACGGACGCGGCGAGGGCCTGCCTCGCCACAGCGCGGCGCACCTGACGCGGGCGGGCCCCGATCGCGCGCACGAGGGCGAGCTCGCGGTGCTGCTGCGTGACGGCCGTACCCATCGTCGAGACGACCACGAAAATCGACATGTAGATCGAACCGATGAGAAGGACGGCCGCGATGTCGCCGACGCCGTTCTCCGTGATGCGGTGGCGTGCGCCGGCCGGCAGTCCGTCGGTGCTCGTGGCGAGCAGCACCGTCGTCGACGCGCTCACCACCGTCGCCGCGAACAGTGCGGCGACCGCTGTGCCGACGAAGGCGGGACGGTGTGCGGTCAGGGCTGCCCTGGCCAGTCCGGTAGTCATGGGATCCAGGGTGCGGGCGCCCGGGGTGCGGGCACCATACGGCGGGCGTCCGCTCCGGCAGGGGGGATATCCCCACCCGCGCGGGTGACAACGGATGACAAATGGGCCGGACGCAGCCGCTCACGACCTGCGAATTCGGTCCATGGGGAGGGAAGCGGGGCAGGGCCCGTCGCACACATGGCCCGCGACCTCGTAAGGTCGTGTCCGTGTTGGAGGAGATGCGGATACGGTCGCTCGGAGTCATCGACGACGCGGTGGTCGAGCTGTCGCCGGGATTCACCGCCGTGACCGGCGAGACCGGTGCGGGCAAGACGATGGTGGTCACCAGCCTCGGCCTGCTGCTCGGCGGGCGCGCGGACCCAGCCCTCGTGAGGATCGGCGCCAAGGCGGCGGTCGTCGAGGGCCGGATCACCGTGCCCGAGGGCACCGCGGCCATCGTGCGCGCCCAGGAGGCGGGCGCCGAGCTCGACGACGGGGCGCTGCTCATCAGCCGTACCGTCTCGGCGGAGGGGCGCTCACGGGCGCATCTCGGCGGGCGTTCGGTGCCGGTGGGCATGCTGACCGAGCTCGCCGACGAACTCGTCGCCGTGCACGGCCAGACCGACCAGCAGGGGCTGCTCAAGCTGTCCCGGCAGCGGGGGGCCCTCGACCGTTACGCGGGAGACGCGGTCGCCGTGCCGCTCACCAAGTACCAGGCCGCCTACCGTCGGCTCCGGGCCGTCAGCGCCGAGCTCGACACCATCGTCACCCGCGCGCGTGAACGCGCTCAGGAAGCCGATCTGCTGCGTTTCGGACTCGACGAGATCGCGGCCGTCGAGCCGCGCGGCGGCGAGGACGTCGAGCTGTCGGCGGAGGCCGAGCGGCTCGGTCACGCGGAGGCGCTCGCCTCGGCCGCCTCCGCCGCGCACGCCGCGCTCGCGGGCAACCCCGAGGATCCCGAGGGCGTCGACGCCACCACCCTCGTGGGCGGCGCGAACCGGGCGCTCGACGCCGTACGTTCGCACGACCCGGCCCTGTCCGCGCTCGCCGACCGGATCGGCGAGATCGGCATCCTCCTGTCCGACGTGGCGGGAGAGCTCGCCGGATACGCCGACGACCTCGACGCCGACCCGCTGCGGCTCGCCGCGGTCGAGGAGCGGCGGGCGGCGCTTACGCAGCTGACGCGCAAGTACGGCGGGGCGGGCGGGAGTACGGACGAGGTGCTCGCCTGGGCCGAGCAGGGGTCCGCGCGGCTGCTCGAACTCGACGGCGACGACGACCGGATCGGTGAGCTGACCGCCGAGCGGGACGGGCTCCGCGGTGAACTGGGCGCTCTGGCACAGGCGTTGACGGACTCCCGCACGGAAGCGGCGTCACGCTTCGCCGCGGCCGTCACGCAGGAGCTGGCCTCGCTCGCCATGCCCCACGCGCGCGTGTCCTTCGACATCCGCCGCACCGACGACCCGGACGGTGTCGAGCTCGACGGGCGCACGGTCGCGTACGGCCCCTCCGGGGTGGACGAGGTCGAGCTGCTGCTCGCCCCGCACCCCGGCGCCCCGCCGCGGCCGATCGCCAAGGGGGCCTCGGGCGGTGAACTGTCCCGCGTGATGCTCGCCGTGGAGGTCGTGTTCGCCGGTACCGATCCCGTGCCCACGTATCTGTTCGACGAGGTCGACGCGGGCGTCGGCGGCAAGGCCGCCGTGGAGATCGGCAGGCGTCTCGCCAAGCTCGCCAAGTCGGCGCAGGTCGTGGTCGTCACGCACCTTCCGCAGGTGGCGGCGTTCGCCGACCGGCAGCTCCTCGTGGAGAAGACGAACGACGGGACCGTGACCCGGTCCGGCGTCACCGTCCTCGAGGGCGAGGACCGGATCCGCGAACTGTCCCGGATGCTGGCGGGCCAGGAGGACTCCGAGACGGCGCGCGCGCACGCGGAGGAACTGCTCGCCACCGCCCGGGCGGACGCGTAACCGCCCATGGAAAAGCGTGTGGTGGGCCGGTTCGCGGCCCTCGCGGCCGGTGCCGTCGTGGCCCGGGCCGGGTTTGCGGCGCTGCGGCGGGCCAGGCCGGGTGGGCCGGGCCTGTGGGAGCGGACGAACTTCGCGGGCCGGGCCGTCGACCTGTGCGCCGGGCCGGCCGTCGTGGCCGGGGCCGTCGCCGGTGCGGCCGCCGCCACCTCGGGTCGGGATCGCCGTGCCGCGGTCCTGGCCGTGCTCGCCGCCGGGGCGTGCGGCGCGTACGACGACGTGGCCGGTGCCGGTGATCCGCGCAGCGGGTTCCGGGCCCATCTGTCGGCGCTGCGCGACGGTGAACTGACCAGCGGAGCCGTGAAGTTGATCGGTATCTCCGCCGCGGGGCTCGCCGCGGGTTCGCTGCTCGAGGAACGGATCGTGGACAAGGCGCTCGCCGGTGTCGTGATCGCCGGCGCGGCGCACTTCGTGAACCTGGTGGACGTACGGCCCGGGCGGGCGGCCGCGGCCGTGCTCGCGCTCGGGGCGCCCGGACTGCTGAAGGGGGCCGTCGCCGCGGCCCCCATGGGCGCGGTGGCCGCCGTCCTGCCGGAGGACCTCGACGGGCGGACCATGATCGGCGACACCGGGGCACACGCCCTGGGCGCGGCGCTCGGCGTCGCCGTCGTCGCGGGGAACGGGCGCGCCGGACTCCTCGCACACGCGGCCGGACTGGTCCTCGCCGCGGCATACGGGGACAAAGTGACCGCATGGGCCCGCGGGGCGGAGTCAGTTCGACACACCTGAATTCACGCGTGTGAGTGATCCCGTACGACGTGTTGCCCACTCCGACACGGTGGGGACTCCGGGCCGGTGCCGGAACGCCCGTACGGGCTGGCATCCTTGGCCCAGACCGTTACGGCGCGACATCCCGCGCGTCCCGCACCGACCGACCCAGGAGTCCCGGCCACGTGAGTCACGTGAGCAGCCAGCCAGCGCACGGCCAGTCACCGCTGCGCACCGTGCAAGTGCTCGGCGGCGGCAGCGCCGGAAGCAGCACGCACGTCAGGTCGCTGGCCGCCGGGCTCGTCGCCAGAGGAGTACGCGTCACGGTGTGCGCACCCGTCGAGGTCGCACACGTCTACGGCTTCGCGGACGTCGGCGCGCAGCACGTCACCGTGCCCCGCAGCAGCGACCCCGGGTCCGTCGCGGCGCTGCGGGTCGCCTGCGCCGACGCCGACCTCGTCCACGCGCACGGGCTGCACGCCGCGCTGCGGGCCTCCCTCGCACTCAGCGGCAGGACCACGCCCCTCGTCGTCACCTGGCACACCCGCTCCCACGCCGAGGGCGCCCGCGCCCATCTGCTGCGTCTGCTCGAACGGCGCGTGGCCAGAGCCGCGTCCGTGGTCCTCGGCACCTCGTCGGACCTCGTCGAGCGGGCCCGCGTCCGCGGCGCCCGGGACGCAAGGCTGGCCGCGGTCGCCTTCCCGGCGCCGCGCCGCCCCGATGCATCGGAAGCCGCGCCGGTGCCGGGACCCGAGGGGCCCGAGGACCCGGAGCGCCTGCGGCACAAGTCACGGGCCGAACTCGGCGCTGTGGACCGGCCGTTGCTGATGGCCGTCGGCAGCCTCGTGAAACACCGCGGGTACGGGACGCTGCTGGACGCCGCGCGCACCTGGCGCCATCTCGACCCGGTGCCGCTGCTCGTCATCGCGGGCGAGGGGCCGGAGCGGGGCGCGCTCCAGCGCCGCATCGAGAGCGAGCAGCTGCCGGTACGGCTCGTGGGGCGCCGTGACGACGTCTCCGAGCTGCTCGCGTCCGCCGATGTGGCTCTGCTGACCAGCAGTTGGGAGTCCCGGTCGATCCTCGCGCAGGAGGCGCTCCACGCGCGCGTACCGCTCGTCGCGACCGACGTCGGCGGCATCCCCGAACTCGTCGGCGACGCCGCGGAACTCGTCCCTTACGGCGACGCGCGCGCCCTCGCCGACACCGTCACCCGCCTCCTGTCCGACCCCGCGCGCCGCGACCAACTCAGGGAGCGCGGCGCCGTACAGGCGGCGTCGTGGCCGACGGAGGACGAGACCGTGGCCCAAGTGCTCAGCGTCTACGACGAGTTGACGGGCACACGGGCGTAGGGCCGACCTGCTGCAGCCCTGGCGGCACGCTCACCCCACATGCCTGCGCGCCCGCAGCGCGAGGCTCAACGCGAGCACCGTCTGCGGGTCGTCGAGGTCCGTGCCGAGCAACTCGCTTATGCGGGCGAGGCGGTTGTAGAGCGTCTGGCGGTTCAGATGGAGTTCGCGGGCCGTCTCCGCCTTGCGGCCCGCGTGCGCCAGATACGTCTGGAGCGTGGGAAGCAGCGGGGGCTTGGCGCGGCGGTCGTGGGCCTGGAGGGGTCCGATCGCGCGCTCCACGAACGCCGCCAGGTCCGGATGGTCCCGCAGCCGCCACAGCAGCAGGTCGATGTCGAGGCGCCGAGCGTCGTACCAGGGCCGGTCCGCCAGCCCCTGCGCCGCCGTGGCCGTCTCGGCCGCGTGCCGCAGGCCGGCCGCAGCCGCGGCCCAACCGCCCGCGCCGCCGACCACGACGACCGGCGGCTGCGTCCCGGCGCGCTGCATGCCCGCCCGCTCGACCCCCGCCCGCAGCGCCGCGGCCACCCGGTCCGCGACCGCCGTGCGCTCCGAGTCCGACCGCAGCCCGAGCAGCAGGGGAACGCGCCCCTCGACGGGCCGTACGCCGAGCAGGACCGGAACGCCCACCGCGGCCAGCTCCTCGGCGACCGCCCTGGCGAGGACCGCCCAGCCGCCGCCGGGGGAGAGGCCCACCGAGCCCACCGACGCCTCGGGCAGCCGCATCACGACCGGCAGCAGCGGCCCCTGGCCGCCCGGCTTGAACCCGAGGACGCGCGCCTGCGCCGGGGCGTCGTCCGGCGTGATCCGGCCCTCCGAGAGATCCGTGAGGAAGTCACCGCGGCCGCGCGCCGCCAGCTCCTCCTCCTGGCGGGCCTGCATCAGCACGACGGCGAGGCTGCTCGCCGCCCGTTCCGCCGCGATCCGGTGCACGGGCGCCAGCGGTGCCGCGACCGGCAGCAGCACGAGGCGTGCCCGCACGGACCCGGTGCCGGGCCCGCCGCCGGGCACGTCGACGAGCACGGCTCCGGCGGGAGGCTCGTCCCGGTCGGCGGGCTTGCCGCGCATCCCCTCCCACACCTGGAGCGGGTCGGCGACCTCGGGCTCGCCCCCGGCCGCGTACAGGAGCTGCCCGTCAGCCGTCTCCAGGAACACCGGGTTGCCGCTGAACTCCGCGAGGATGCGCAGGACTTGGGGCACTCCGCCGCCGCCGAGCAGGGCCTCGGTGCAGCGCCGGTGCACCTCCTCGGCGCGCTGGAGGAGCGCGTAGTGCCCGTTGACGATCTCGGTGTGGACCTCCTCGGTGACCGTCACGAACGGCACCTCGCGGTGCAGCTGCACCAGCGGGAGGCCGGCCGTGCGCGCGGTCTCCACGAGTGCGGCCGGCAGCCGTGCGAAGCGCTGGCCCAGCTCGATGACGAGGGCGGAGATGCCGCGGTCGGCGAGCTTGCGGACGAAGGCCCGCTGCTCGGCGGGGCGCGTGCCGATGCCGAACCCGGTGGTCAGGAGCAGCTCGCCGCCCTTGAGGAGCGAGGCGATGTTGGGCACCTCGCCGGCGTGCACCCAGCGCACCGTGCGCTGCAGCCGGTCCGCGCCCGCCACCACCTCCGGGAGCCCGCTGCGCAGACCTGGCAGTTCGAGGGCCCGCTGCACGGTGATGCCGCCCTGGGGGCCGGGCGCGCTGCTGTGGGGGGCCTGAGTGTCCATGGTGCGGACGCTACCTGCGCGCACGTTCCTGGAAAACCTCCGGCCACCAGGCAGGACGCGCTGACGCCGCCGGCGGCGCGTCCGCAGGGGGAACGCGCCGCCGGAAAGGAGATCAGAGAGCCGGGCTAGCCGCCGTACGCCCCCGAGGCCGTCAGCCGCAGTGCCGTGTCGATCAGGGGCACGTGGCTGAACGCCTGCGGGAAGTTGCCGACCTGGCGCTGCAGACGCGAGTCCCACTCCTCGGCGAGCAGTCCCAGGTCGTTGCGCAGCGACAGGAGCTTCTCGAAGAGCGTGCGGGCCTCGTCCACGCGGCCGATCATCGCCAGGTCGTCGGCCATCCAGAACGAGCAGGCGAGGAACGCGCCCTCGTCGCCCTCCAGGCCGTCGACACCCGCGTCTTCGCCCGTCGTCGGGTACCGCAGGATGAAACCGTCCGGCGTCGAGAGCTCCCGCTGGATCGCCTCGATCGTGCCGATGACGCGCTTGTCGTCGGGCGGCAGGAAGCCCATCTGCGGGATCAGGAGCAGCGAGGCGTCCAGCTCCTTCGAGCCGTACGACTGGGTGAACGTGTTGCGTTCCTTGTCGTAGCCCCGCTCGCACACGTCCCGGTGGATGTCGTCGCGCAGCCTGCGCCACTTCTCCAGCGGCCCGTCCGCGTCACCCGACTCGATCAGCTTGATCGTGCGGTCCACGGCGACCCACGCCATCACCTTCGAGTGAACGAAGTGCCGGCGCGGCCCGCGTACCTCCCAGATGCCCTCGTCCGGCTCGTCCCAGTGCTTCTCCAGGTAGCGGATCAGCTTGAGCTGGAGCAGGGACGCGTAGTCGTTGCGGGTCAGGCCCGTCATGTGCGCCAGGTGCAGCGCCTCGGTGACCTCGCCGTAGACATCCAGCTGGAGCTGGTGCGCCGCGCCGTTGCCGACCCGCACCGGCGCCGAGTTCTCGTAGCCGGGCAGCCAGTCGAGCTCCGCCTCGCCCAGCTCGCGCTCGCCCGCGATCCCGTACATGATCTGCAGGTTCTCGGGGTCGCCGGCGACCGCGCGCAGCAGCCAGTCACGCCAGGCGCGGGCCTCTTCGCGGTAGCCGGTGCGCAGCATGGACGAGAGGGTGATCGCCGCGTCGCGCAGCCAGGTGTAGCGGTAGTCCCAGTTGCGGACACCGCCGATCTCCTCGGGCAGCGACGTCGTCGGCGCGGCGACGATGCCGCCGGTCGGCGCGTACGTCAGTGCCTTCAGCGTGATCAGCGAACGGACCACAGCCTCGCGGTAGGGCCCGTGGTACGTACAGTGCTCGACCCACTCGCCCCAGAACTCCTCCGTCGCCTCAAGTGACCCCTCGGGGTCGGGGAGGGCCGGAGGCTTCTGGTGTGAGGGCTGCCACGAGAGGGTGAACGCGATCCGGTCACCCGGCGCCACCGTGAAGTCCGAGTACGTCGTCAGGTTCTTGCCGTACGTCTCCGTGGACGAGTCGAGCCACACGGAGTCGGGGCCCGCGACCGCGACCGTGCGGCCGTCGACCTTGTGCACCCACGGCACGATCCGCCCGTACGAGAAACGCATGCGCAGCGCCGAGCGCATCGGGACGCGGCCGCTGATGCCCTCCACGATCCGGATCAGCTGCGGTGCGCCGTCACGCGGCGGCATGAAATCGGTCACTCGGACCGTGCCGCGGGGGGTGTCCCACTCGGATTCGAGGATCAGTGAATCGCCGCGGTACGTCCGGCGCGCCGCGGTCGGCGGTTCGGCCTCCGCGGCGTGCGCCGGTCCCAGCCGCCAGAAGCCGTGTTCCTCCGTGCCGAGCAGGCCGGCGAAAATGGCATGCGAGTCGAAGCGTGGGAGGCACAGCCAGTCGACTGTTCCGTCCCGGCAGACCAGGGCAGCGGTCTGCATGTCTCCGATGAGTGCGTAGTCCTCGATGCGCCCGGCCACGTGCATCTCCAGTCGAACGGCCACGTACGCCCCCGGAAGGGCGATCGCTCTGCGGTCTCTGCGGTCAAGGGTTCGTGTTGGTGCGTCGTCGTAAAAACGAACTGACGAGCTCTTGTTCCGGGAGTAACGGGCGGGGGTAGTGCCGTTTGCCGGCCTGGCTCGGCAGCGAGTGTCCGAGCAGGATACGACGCAGCGCAGTGATCCGCGCGCCCGTCCCGGCAACCGAGGTGGGCCGAAAGAGTGAGCGGTGGGTGAGGTTTCGGTGATGCTGTGGTGAGGCATGTGCGGAGCGTGGCCGGAAGCGGCCTCGCCCACTCGCTGTTACCCTGGTAGCCCGTGGACCGGTGCGCTTCTGCAAGCAGTCGAAGCCCCCGAACCGCAGCGACGGCACCCCCGGAAATCTCCGGACCAGGCAAGCCGGTACGCATTCCAGACCGCGACCACGGGAGCCCCCTCTTGGCCATGACGCCCAAATCCACGACGACCAAGCACATCTTCGTCACCGGGGGTGTCGCCTCCTCCCTCGGCAAGGGGCTGACGGCCTCCAGCCTGGGTGCGCTCCTCAAGGCGCGTGGTCTGCGGGTCACGATGCAGAAGCTCGACCCGTACCTGAACGTCGACCCCGGCACGATGAACCCCTTCCAGCACGGTGAGGTGTTCGTCACCAACGACGGCGCCGAGACCGACCTGGACATCGGCCACTACGAGCGCTTCCTCGACGTGGATCTGGACGGCACGGCCAACGTCACCACCGGCCAGGTCTACTCCCAGGTGATCGCCAAGGAGCGGCGCGGCGAGTACCTCGGCGACACCGTCCAGGTCATCCCGCACATCACGAACGAGATCAAGCACCGCATCCGCCGCATGGCCACGGACGACGTCGACGTCGTCATCACCGAGGTCGGCGGCACGGTCGGTGACATCGAGTCCCTGCCGTTCCTGGAGACCGTCCGTCAGGTCCGCCACGAGGTCGGCCGCGACAACGTCTTCGTCGTGCACATCTCGCTGCTGCCCTACATCGGCCCCTCCGGCGAGCTGAAGACCAAGCCGACCCAGCACTCGGTCGCCGCCCTGCGCAACATCGGTATCCAGCCGGACGCGATCGTCCTGCGCGCCGACCGCGAGGTGCCCACCGCGATCAAGCGCAAGATCTCCCTGATGTGCGACGTCGACGAGGCGGCCGTCGTCGCTGCCATCGACGCCCCGTCGATCTACGACATCCCGAAGGTCCTGCACACCGAGGGCCTGGACGCCTATGTCGTGCGCAAGCTTGACCTGCCGTTCCGCGACGTGGACTGGACGACCTGGGACGACCTGCTCGACCGCGTCCACAACCCCGACCACGAGATCGTCATGGCGCTCGTGGGCAAGTACATCGACCTGCCCGACGCCTACCTGTCGGTGACCGAGGCGCTGCGCGCCGGCGGCTTCGCCAACAAGGCCCGCGTCAAGATCAAGTGGGTCGCGTCCGACGACTGCAAGACCGCGTCCGGCGCCAAGAAGCAGCTCGGCGACGTGGACGCGATCTGCATCCCCGGCGGCTTCGGCGACCGCGGCGTGTCCGGCAAGGTCGGCGCGATCCAGTACGCCCGCGAGAACAAGATCCCGCTGCTCGGCCTCTGCCTCGGCCTGCAGTGCATCGTGATCGAGGCCGCGCGGAACCTGGCCGACATCCCCGACGCGAACTCCACCGAGTTCGACGCCGCCACCGCCCACCCGGTCATCTCCACGATGGCCGAGCAGCTCGACATCGTCGCCGGTGAGGGCGACATGGGCGGCACCATGCGCCTGGGCATGTACCCGGCGAAGCTCGCCGAGGGCTCCATCGCGCGCGAGGTGTACGACGGCAAGGAGTACGTCGAGGAGCGTCACCGTCACCGCTACGAGGTGAACAACTCCTACCGCGCCGAGCTGGAGAAGAAGGCCGGTCTGCAGTTCTCCGGCACGTCGCCGGACGGCAAGCTCGTCGAGTACGTGGAGTACCCGCGTGAGGTGCACCCTTACCTGGTCGCGACCCAGGCGCACCCCGAGCTCCGCTCCCGCCCGACCCGCCCGCACCCGCTCTTCGCGGGCCTGGTGAAGGCGGCCGTCGAGCGCAAGACCGGCGGCGCGGCGAACGGCAAGAAGGCCAAGTAAGCCATGTAGGACAAGGGTTGTACGGTTGCCGGGGTGCGTGCCTTTTGGGGTGCGTGCCCCGGTTTCTGTTTACGTGCGTAGAAGGACGTGTCGACATGACGACGATCAAGGACACCGCCGAGGAGTGGGAGGTCCGGGCGACCGCGACCCCCTTCGTCGGGAACAAGACCTCTGTGCGCACCGACGACGTGGTCATGCCCGACGGCTCGGTCGTCCGCCGCGACTACCAGGTCCACCCCGGCTCCGTCGCCGTCCTCGCCCTCGACGACCACGGCCGCGTCCTGGTCCTCAAGCAGTACCGCCACCCCGTGCGGCACAAGCTCTGGGAGATCCCGGCCGGACTGCTCGACATCCCCGGCGAGAACCCGCTGCACGCGGCCCAGCGCGAGCTCTACGAGGAGGCGCACGTCAAGGCCGAGGACTGGCGCGTCCTCACCGACGTCTACACGACCCCCGGCGGCTGCTCCGAGGCCGTCCGGGTCTTCCTGGCCCGCGACCTGTCCGAGGCGGAGGGCGAGCGCTTCGAGGTGGAGGACGAGGAGGCCGACATGGAGCTGGCCCGCGTCCCCCTGGAGGAGCTCGTACGCGGCGTGCTGGCCGGCGAGCTGCACAACAACTGCCTGGTGGTGGGGGCGCTCGCGCTGACCGCCGCGCAGGCCGGTGGCGGCCTGGAGTCGCTGCGGCCGGCCGAGGCTCCCTGGCCCGCCCGTCCGTTCGAGGCGTAGGCGCGGGCTGTGCACCGGAGGGGCCGATTCCCGTCGGCCCCTCCTGTCACACCATCCGCTGATCCGATTGAGGGACTTCCCCGCGCCGCCCGCCAGGGAACGCCGTTCCGCCTGAACTAGGCTCTCAAAGCGTCCCGCCCGAACCTCCGGCGGGTTCGGCACAGGTGGACGGAGCGTGGCCCGTGACGGATCAGGCGGTCGAACCGAAGGACGGACTGAAGAACAGTCAGTTCCTGGGCCGCAGCCGTGAGTTGAAGGAACTGCGCGCCGACATCGAGCGCGCGGGACTCGACACGATCGCCGGACGCAAAGCGCCACGCGCGCGCGTGCTGCTCATCGCGGGCCGCCCCGGATCCGGTCGTACCGCGCTTGCCGAGGAACTCCTGAGCCAGGTCGCCGCCGGCTACCCGGACGGCATCCTGCGGACCCGCCTCACCGCCCCGGACGGCACCCGCGTCCCCACCGAACGCACCGCGCGCGAACTCCTCGACAGCCTCGACCTCCCGGCGCCCCCCGGCGAGGGCGAGGACGACCTCGCCGAGCGGCTGCGCGAAGGACTCTCCGTACGCCGGGCCGTGCTGTTCCTCGACGACGCGACGGACGCCGAACAGGTCGACCCGCTGCTCCCGGAGACCCCCGACTGTCTGGTCGTCGCCGTGTCCGAGGGGCCGCTGACCGGAATCTCGGACGTGCGGCCCTGCACGCTCGGCGGCCTCGACACGAAATCCGCCCTCGAGCTGCTCGGCCGGCACACCGGATCGGTCCGCATCACCGTCGACCCGCGCTCCGCGGAGTCCCTCGTCGAGGAGTGCGGGTCCCAGCCCGCGGCGCTGATGCTGGCGGGCGGCTGGCTCGCCGTACGTCCCAAGGAGGCCGTGGCGGACCTGGCCAAGCAGCTGCACGCCCAGGCCGACGACGGGCCCCCGCTCGCCCGCGTCTTCCAGCACGCCTACGCGTCCCTGCCGGTGCCCGCCGCCCGGATACTGCGCTACTTGTCCCTCGCCCCCGAGGGCCATGTCGACCCGCACACCGCGTCCGCGCTGGCGGGCTGCTCCGTCTCCGCCGCCCGGACCACCCTCGACGACTTCACCGTGCTGGGCCTGGTCGGGCGGATCGACTCCGAGCTGCCGCAGTACGAGGTGCCCGGCTGCCTGATGCCGCTGCTGCGGGGCCTGACCGAGGCCCACGACCGGCCCGGCGAGGTGCAGCTCGCCCGCGCCCGGATGCTGGAGCGCACGGTGCGCCTGCTCCAGTCCTGCCGCGCGATCACCGAACCGGAAGGCTCGCCCGCCCGCAAGAAGCTCGCGGGGCTGCCCCGCGCCCTGCGCTTCCCGAATCCCGCTGCGGGCGCCGAGTGGCTGCGGGTCCGGCGGCCCGCGCTCCTGGCCGCCGCCCGCCTCGCCGTCGCCGACGGGGAGCTCGACACCCTGGCCAGGCGCCTGATGGCGGCCCTGACGCGGGCCCTGGCCGTCCACGTCGGCACCGAGGCCGCCGCCCCCGACCTCTACGGCATCCACCGCCTCGTCCTCGACGTCGCCGAGCGCAGGAAGCTGCCCCGCGAGAAGGCCGCGGCCCTCCTGAACCTCGCCGACCTCGACGCGCGGACCGGCCGCACCCAGGAGGCGCTCACCCGCTACCGGGCCGCTCTGGACGCCGGACGCGAAGCCAGGGACCCGTACGCGACCGGCCGCGCGATGGAATCCGTAGGCGGCACGTACCAGGAGCTGGGGGACTGGCACCGGGCCGCCGACTGGTACGGGCGCGCCCTCGCCCAGCGGCTCACCCGCGGCGAGCGCGCCGACGCCGCGCGGCTGCACGGACGCATCGGCACGGTGAACACGTACGCGGGCCGTTACGGCGACGCGCTGCGCAGCTGGCGCTCGGCCGCCGCCGGGTACCGCAAGGAGGGTGATGTCGCAGCTCAGGCGCGGGCGTTGAGCGAGATGGCGCGTGTCCAGGAGTACGCGGGCCGGCCCGAGGAGTCGCTGCGCACCTGCCATGAAGCGGTCGAGTGGGCGCGCCAGGCCAAGGACGTGCGACTGCAGGCCGCGCTGCAGCTCCGCCTGGCCGACACGCTCGACCGGCTCGGCGACCCCGCGGCCGCCAAACTGCACCGCGGTGCGGCCGAGCGCATGCTGGGAGAGGAGCTGCCGATCGAAGGAAAGACCCCAGAACAGGGCGCTGACACCTACGAAATCCGCAGTGCATCCGAGGAAGATTGATGCTTTGAAAGGCTAGACAGCTAGAAATCCTTCATTAGACTGGCTCCGCCGCGTACTTCCGTGGTGTCTCCCGGTGCGCCCCCTGACGCGCTGGTATGTAGTGCATTGCCCGAGAAATCCCTGAGCCAAGGACCGTGATCGACGATGAAGGTCGGCATCCCCCGCGAGGTCAAGAACAACGAGTTCCGGGTGGCCATCACCCCCGCCGGTGTGCACGAGCTCGTGCGCAACGGCCACCAGGTCTTCGTCGAGCAGAACGCCGGCGTCGGCTCCTCGATCACGGACGACGAGTACGTCTCGGCCGGTGCGCAGATCCTCGGCACCGCCGACGAGGTCTGGGCCACCGCTGACCTGCTTCTGAAGGTCAAGGAGCCGATCGCGGAGGAGTACCACCGCCTCCGCAAGGACCAGACGCTCTTCACCTACCTGCACCTCGCCGCCTCCAGGGAGTGCACGGACGCGCTCCTCGAGTCCGGCACCACCGCCATCGCGTACGAGACGGTCGAGACCCCGAACCGCGCGCTCCCGCTGCTCGCCCCGATGTCCGAGGTCGCGGGCCGCCTGGCCCCGCAGGTCGGCGCCTACCACCTGATGGCCGCCAACGGCGGCCGCGGTGTCCTGCCGGGCGGTGTCCCGGGCGTGCTCGCCGCCAGGGCCGTCGTCATCGGCGGCGGCGTCTCCGGCTGGAACGCCGCGCAGATCGCCATCGGCATGGGCTTCCACGTGACCCTGCTCGACCGCGACATCAACAAGCTCAAGGAAGCCGACAAGATCTTCGGTACGAAGATCCAGACCGTCGTCTCCAACGCCTTCGAGCTCGAGAAGGCGTGCCTCGAGGCGGACCTCGTCATCGGTGCCGTCCTCATCCCGGGCGCCAAGGCCCCGAAGCTGGTCACCAACGAGCTCGTCTCCCGCATGAAGCCGGGAAGTGTCCTTGTCGACATCGCGATCGACCAGGGCGGCTGCTTCGAGGACTCGCACCCGACGACGCACGCCGAGCCGACCTTCCCGGTCCACAACTCGGTCTTCTACTGCGTCGCCAACATGCCCGGCGCCGTGCCCAACACGTCGACGTACGCGCTGACGAACGCCACGCTGCCGTACATCGTCGAGCTCGCGAACCGCGGCTGGGTCGAGGCCCTGCGCCGCGACCCGGCGCTCGCCCTGGGCCTCAACACCCATGACGGCAAGGTCGTTTACCGCGAGGTCGCCGAGTCCCACGGCCTCGAGTACACCGAGCTGGAGTCCCTCCTCGGCTGACGCCGACGACTCATCGACCACTTTCGTCAACGGAAGTCGTCAATCTCACGCCTGCGGCCGGACCTTGTGAGGGGTCCGGCCGTATGCGTATCACTTACGCATCAATGCGGACTTGGTCAACTCGCCTCGAACGTAACCCTTTAACCGATTCGCGCACCCGCGAAACGCTTCGAACCGACGCCGTGCACCCTTGACACAAGGGTGTTCCGTTGCCGACACATCGGGCCGGGTAAGGCGGATTGTGTTGCTGCGGACCGGTGACACGCCATAGAGTCGCCAACCGTCGGCATGGTGCCACGCTGACCTATCTAGAAGTTTCCTGGTCACCAAGGAGGTAAGACGACTTGTGAATGAGTCGACATTTACTCCCGGGGGTGGTCAACCAGGAACGGTTGCGAGGGAGCAAGGTCCCGCGGGGCTCGAGGCTGTCGGCTCCGTCGCGGTCCGTACCTTTGCCGCCCGTCAGAGCAGCCCCCTGCAGACGCAGACAGCACCCCAGAGCATGGATGGCCATCACGTGAACGCCATGGCCGGCGACCGAAGTGGCGAACGCACCCACTTCGCCGACTACGACGAACTGCCCGAGGGGCACTTCTACGACCCCGACGCCGAGTACGAGCCGGACCCCGAGTACGCGGCCACGCTCGCGCCCGACGCTGCCCGTCAGCGCCGCGAGCGTGTGGGCCCGACCGGGCGCCCGCTCCCGTACTTCCCGATCCCAGGCCCGCTGACCGACCACGGCCCCGCGAAGATCATCGCGATGTGCAACCAGAAGGGCGGCGTCGGCAAGACCACGTCGACCATCAACCTGGGTGCCGCGCTCGCGGAGTACGGACGCCGGGTCCTGCTCGTCGACTTCGACCCGCAGGGCGCGCTCTCGGTCGGTCTCGGCGTGAACCCGATGGAACTCGACCTGACGGTCTACAACCTGCTCATGGAGCGGGGCATGGCCGCCGACGAGGTCCTCCTGAAGACCGCGGTCCCGAACATGGACCTGCTGCCGAGCAACATCGACCTGTCCGCCGCCGAAGTGCAGTTGGTGAGCGAGGTCGCGCGCGAGTCCACGCTCCAGCGGGCGTTGAAGCCGCTGATGGCCGACTACGACTACATCGTGATCGACTGTCAGCCCTCGCTCGGCCTGCTCACCGTGAACGCCCTGACGGCGGCTCACAAGGTGATCGTGCCGCTCGAGTGCGAGTTCTTCGCGCTGCGCGGTGTCGCGCTGCTCACGGAGACCATCGAGAAGGTCCAGGAGCGGCTCAACCCCGACCTGGAGCTCGACGGCATCCTCGCCACGATGTACGACTCCCGCACGGTGCACAGCCGTGAGGTGCTCGCGCGTGTGGTCGAGGCGTTCGACGATCACGTCTACCACACCGTGATCGGCCGGACCGTGCGCTTCCCGGAGACCACGGTCGCCGGTGAGCCGATCACGACGTACGCCTCCAACTCGGTCGGCGCGGCCGCCTATCGCCAGCTCGCCAGGGAGGTGCTCGCCCGGTGTCACGCCGAGTGAGTCTGCCGGGGGCCGACGAACTGTTCCGTACGACCGGGGGGATGGGGCTGCAGGCCTCCTCCCCGAGGCGCCCGGTCAACGGTGAGGCACGGGTGCCCGCGCCGGCGGGTGAGAGCGACGCCGTCGCCGCCGAGGAGAAGCAGCGCGGCGAGGGCGGTGAGAGCGCCGAACACGCGGCGGCGGACGACGAGTCTGGCGAGTCCCGCAGCCGTGCCACCGAGGGCGACCAGCCCGCGGGGCGCCGCCCGCCGCAGGGGCAGGAAGGTTCTGCCTCCGCGGGGTCGTCGCGCAAGCGCTCCCGGGCGCCCGCCAACCGGCGGCCCAGCGGGCGTGAGCGCCACGACGAGAAGATCACGGTGTATGTCTCCGCCGAGGAGCTGATGGACCTCGAGCACGCGCGCCTCGTGCTCCGCGGGGAGCACGGGCTCGCCGTGGACCGTGGCCGCATCGTCCGCGAAGCGGTCGCCGTCGTGCTGGCCGACCTCGAATCGCGCGGAGACGCGAGCATTCTCGTACGCCGACTGCGCGGGCGGTAGCGGTAACGTCCGCCTGATGCCCGGATACGACGACGACTCCTCCACGCCCGGCCGGGGCGCGCGGCGACGCGCGCTGGGCCGGGGGCCGGGGACGACGCGGCTGTCGGCGTCGGAGCCGGAGGCTGCTCCTGAGCCGGATGCCGTCCCGGAGTCGGAGCTTGTTCCTCAGCCGGATGCTGCCCCGGAGCCGGATGCTGCCCCGGAGCCGGAGCCGGAGCCGGACCCGGAGCTCGTTCCTGAGCCGGATGCCGTCCCGGAGCCCGAAGTTCAGGAGCTTGCGGGTCCCGGCCCGGATCTGGAGATTCAGGAGCCCGCGGGATCCGGCCCGGAACCGGAACTTGAGCAGCCGGTGCCCGATGACGGGCGGTTCAAGGTACGGCTGGCGAACTTCGAGGGGCCCTTCGATCTGCTCCTCCAGCTGATCTCCAAGCACAAGCTGGACGTCACCGAGGTCGCCCTGTCCAAAGTGACCGACGAGTTCATGGTGCACATCCGCGCCATGGGACCCGAGTGGGATCTCGACCAGACCACCGAGTTCCTCGTCGTCGCCGCCACGCTCCTCGATCTCAAGGCCGCCCGGCTGCTGCCGACCGCCGAGGTCGAGGACGAGGCCGACCTCGCGCTCCTCGAAGCGCGTGACCTCCTGTTCGCCCGGCTGCTCCAGTACCGCGCGTACAAGAAGATCGCCGACATCTTCAGCGAGCGGCTCGACGAGGAGGCGCGGCGCTATCCGCGGACCGTCGGTCTGGAGCCGCACCACGCCGAGCTGCTGCCGGAAGTCGTCATCAGCATCGGGGCGGAAGGATTCGCCCGGCTCGCAGTGAAGGCCATGCAGCCCAGGCCGAAGCCCCAGGTGTACGTCGACCACATCCACGCCCCGCTGGTCAGCGTGCGCGAGCAGGCCGGGCTCGTCGTGGCACGGCTGCGGGAGCTGGGCGAGGCGAGTTTCCGGGTGCTGGTGGAGGACACCGACGACACCCTGACCGTCGTGGCCCGCTTCTTGGCGCTCCTGGAGCTGTACCGGGAGAAGGCCGTGAGCCTGGAGCAGGAGGAGGCCCTGGGGGAGCTTCTCGTGCGCTGGACCGGCGGGGAGAGCGAGGGGGAGCCGACCGTCACGGACGAGTTCGACAGGCCTCCCGAGACGGCCGGCAAAGACGGTGGAGAGACGAAGGCCGAGCGGGGCGGGGCGGAGGAGGAGCAGGCATGACGGGCATGAGCGGGCAGGAAGTCGTCGCCGGGGCCGACCGGGTCGCCGAGCTGGATCTCAGGCCGGCCCTGGAGGCCGTACTGATGGTCGTCGACGAGCCTGCGACCGAGGAGCACCTCGCGAAGATCCTGGACCGGCCCCGAAGGGCCGTGGCGGACGCCCTGCGGGCGCTGGCGGACGAGTACACGGTTCAGGGCCGCGGCTTCGAGCTGAGGCTCGTGGCGGGCGGCTGGCGCTTCTACACCCGGCCGCAGTACGCGGCGGCCGTGGAGCGTTTCGTGCTCGACGGGCAGCAGGCCCGGCTCACCCAGGCGGCCCTGGAGACGCTCGCGGTCGTCGCGTACCGCCAGCCGGTCAGCCGCTCGCGGGTCTCCGCGGTGCGCGGGGTGAACTGTGACGGCGTGATGCGGACCCTCCTCCAGAGGGGCCTCGTGGAGGAGGCGGGCGCGGAACCCGAAACAAGTGCGATCCTGTACAGGACGACGAACTACTTTCTGGAGCGGATGGGCCTGCGCGGCCTGGACGAGCTCCCGGAACTCGCGCCCTTCCTTCCGGAGGCGGACGCGATCGAGGCCGAGACGCAGGAAGGGGTTCCGTCGTTCGACCCGGACGCACCCGATGCGCCGGGTTACGAGGACGCAGACGACTAGACGGAACTTTTGATGCGAAGCAGCAGCAGCGGCAGGAACAGCAGCGGAAACAACGGCGGGAGCCGTGGTGGCAACAGCGGCGGCCGCGGCAGCAGTGGCGGCGGTGGCGGTCGCGGCGGCAGCACCGGCGGCGGTGGCCGCGGTGGCAGCGGCGGTGGCGGCGGTGCTCGCGGCGGCAGCGCCGGCGGCGGTCGCGGGAACTACCGGGGTGCCGGCAACGACCGTGACGACAAGCAGGGCCGGCCGAGCAAGCCGCGTCCCGAGGAGCGTCGCTACGACGTGAGCCCCGGCGACAGCGGCGGCGCCGGGCCGAGGAAGGGCCGGGGCGCGGCAGCGCGCGGCGGCGCCAAGGGCGGCCCCCGTGCCTCTCAGGGCACCGGTGCCCGCGGCAGCGGCCGCGGCGCCCCGTCGACCTCTCGGGAGTACGACGCCCGGCAGGAGGAGCGCAACCGCGACCGTTACGCGGGCAGGCCCACCGTCAAGACCCCCAAGACCTTCCCGGGCGCCGAGCAGGAGGGCGAGCGGCTCCAGAAGGTGCTCGCGCGGGCCGGATACGGCTCCCGGCGCGCCTGCGAGGAGCTCGTCGAGCAGGCCAGGGTCGAGGTCAACGGCCAGATCGTGCTCGAGCAGGGTCTGCGCGTCGACCCCGAGAAGGACGAGATCAAGGTCGACGGCCTGACCGTGGCCACGCAGTCGTACCAGTTCTTCGCGCTGAACAAGCCGGCCGGTGTCGTCTCCACCATGGAGGACCCCGACGGCCGCCAGTGCCTGGGCGACTACACGAACAACCGCGAGACGCGGCTGTTCCACGTCGGGCGGCTCGACACCGAGACCGAGGGCATCATTCTGCTCACCAACCACGGAGAGCTGGCCCACCGCCTCACGCACCCCAAGTACGGCGTGAAGAAGACCTACCTCGCGCACATCGTGGGCCCGATCCCGCGTGACCTGGGCAAGCAGCTCAAGGACGGCATCCAGCTGGAGGACGGGTACGCGAAGGCGGACCACTTCCGCGTCGTCGAGCAGACCGGCAAGAACTACCTCGTCGAGGTCACCCTGCACGAGGGCCGCAAGCACATCGTGCGGCGCATGCTCGCCGAGGCCGGGTTCCCGGTCGACAAGCTGGTGCGGGTGTCCTTCGGGCCGATCGCGCTGGGCGACCAGAAGTCGGGCTGGCTGCGGCGCCTGTCCAACACCGAGGTCGGCATGCTGATGCAGGACGTCGATCTGTAAGCGGTCTCTTGAAGCGCCCGAGCCCGCCGCTTGGGCGGTGCCTGGCTCTTGTGTGTGCCACCCCCCTCTCTTTATAGTCGGTAAGACCATAAAGAGAGGGGGGTGGTGTGCGTGCAGGGCTATGACAAGTACGCCTTCGAGCCCTTCGCCGTCACCGTCGATCTGGCCGTATTCACGATCCGGGACGGCGCGCTGAGGGTGCTGCTCGTCGAGCGGGGACAGGACCCGTACGCGGGACGCCTGGCGCTGCCCGGCGGTTTCGTCCTGCCCGACGAGTCCGCGGAGACGGCGGCGGCGCGCGAACTGGCCGAGGAGACCGGCCTGTCCGATGTCACCGGACTGCACCTGGAACAGCTGCGCACCTACAGCGACCCGGACCGCGACCCCCGCATGCGGGTCGTCTCCGTCGCGTTCGCGGCACTGGTGCCCGATCCGCCCGAGGTGCGCGGGGGCGGCGACGCCGCGCGCGCGGACTGGCTGCCGTACGGCACGGGCGCGTACGGCCCGCTCGCCTTCGACCACGACCGGATCCTCACCGACGCGCACGACCGCGTCGGCGCAGGCATCGAGAACACCTGCCTGGCCACGGCCTTCTGCCCGCCCGAGTTCACCCTCGGCGAGCTGCGGGGTGTCTATGAAGCGGTGTGGGGCGCCGGCCTCGACCCCGCCAACTTCCGGCGCAAGGTCCTCGCCACCCCTGGCTTCGTCGAACCGGTGCACGGTGCCGCCCGGCTCACCGGCGGCCGCGGGAAACCCGCCGCGCTCTACAAGGCAGGGCCCGCCACCGCCCTGCACCCGCCCCTGCTCAGGCCCCCCGCGGAAGGACGACCCTCATGACGAAGCGTGCGGCGACCGGCTCTCTCATAGGGCTCGCCCTGGGGGACGCGCTCGGCTTCCCGACCGAGTTCAACGACGTGCCGTCGATCCTCGCCAAGTGCGGGCCCTGGCGGCAGATGGCCCTGACCAGGCCCGCCATCGTCAGCGACGACACCCAGATGACGCTCGCCCTCGGGCGCGGCCTGCGCACCTCGATGGACCGCGGTGTGCTCGCGCCGCTGCGCATGACGCGGCCCGTGCGCGAGGAGTTCATCGACTGGTACCAGTCGCCCGAGAACAACCGCGCCCCCGGCAACACCTGCCTCCAGGCCTGCGACCTCCTCACGCGCGGCAAGCCCTGGCAGGAGGCCAGCCGCATCGGGTCCAAGGGCTGCGGTGCCAACATGCGCGTCGCACCGGTCGGCCTCGCCCCCGGCCTCAGCGACGAACAGCGCGCGGGAGCCGCCCAGTTGCAGTCCGGACTCACCCACGGCCACCCCACGGCCCTCGCCGCGTCCGACCTCACCGCGCACGCCGTCCACCTCCTTGCCCAAGGCGCGGAGCCGACCGGACTCGTCGGGATGCTGCGCTCGTACGCGTACGAGAACCGGCAGAAGTACCACGAGGCCTGGCTCGGCGACCTGTGGGCGCACGCCGCCGATCCGGACCCGGAGCACTTCATCGCCCGCGGCTGGGACGACTGCCTGGCCGCGCTCGAACGGCTCCAGGCGGCGCTGGCCTCGCCGTCGCCCGAGACCGACCCGTGCCTGGCCACCGGGGCGGGCTGGATCGCCGAGGAGTCGCTCGCCACCGGCCTGCTCTGCTTCCTGCTCTTCGTCGACGAACCCGTCACCGCCCTGCGCCGCGCCGCCTGTACCTCGGGCGACTCGGACTCGATCGCCTGCCTCACGGGGGCTTTCGCCGGGGCGTACCTGGGCGACGAGGTGTGGCCGGCGGACTGGTCGGAACGGATCGAGTACCGGAGCGACCTGCTGTCGCTCGGCGCGCTCTGGGACGGCTGATCGATGACGGCGGACGAAGCCATGACGACGTACGGGTCCCCGCCGGCGGGCGACACGGGCGCCCTGCGTGCCGCGGGCGTGCCCGACGCCGAGCTCGGGCGGATCGTCGCCGAGCAGGCTGACCCGCTGCTGTTCGCGACGGTCTCGGGGGCGCACCTCTACGGGTTTCCCTCCCGGGACTCCGACATCGACCTGCGCGGTGTCCACCTGCTGCCCGTCGAGGCGCTCGTCGGACTGCGCGAGCCGGAGGAGACCCGGACCCGGATGTGGGACACCGACGGTCTCGAGATGGACCTCGTCACCCATGACCTGCGCAAGTTCGTCCGCCTGCTGCTCCGGCGCAACGGTTACGTGCTGGAGCAGCTGCTCTCCCCGCTCGTCGTGCACACCACCGACGCCCACGCCGAACTCGCGGCGCTCGCGCCCGGTGTCCTCACCCCGCACCACGCCCACCACTACCGGGGCTTCGCCAACACCCAGTGGCGCCTGTTCGACAGGACGCAGGAGCTCAAGCCGCTGCTGTACACGTTCCGGGCACTGCTCACCGGCATCTTCCTTATGCGCACCGGTGAGGTGCAGGCCCATCTGCCCACGCTCCTGGGCGAGTTGGAGGCGCCTTCATATCTGCCGGAGCTGATCGCGGCGAAGGCGGAGGCGGAGCACGGGGCGGCCGTCGTCGGCCACGCGCGCGTGGCCGACGACATGGAGGCGCTGCACGCCGTCCTCGACGCCGCGCAGGAGGGCTCAGCGCTGCCGGACGCCCCGACCGTCCACGACGCCCTGCACGATCTCGTCGTACGGCTCCGGCTGAAGGGCTGACGCCCGTCGGACGTCGATCAGGAAGTCCGCCACCCGCGCCCGGTCCGGCTCGGCCGGCAGCGGGGTGCGGACGGCGGCCTCCTCCGCCTCGGCGCCCAGGCGCGCCATCCGGGCCACCACGCCGTCCCAGGAAACCTCGCCCCGCTTCACCGCGAGCAGCGCCGCACGGTCCTCACCCACGTCGAGGGTCAGCCGGCCGGTGCGGAGCAGATCGCGGCAGGAGGCGAGGAGCCGCAACAGATGCATCGCGTGCTTCCAGCGCGGAGCGCCGTACTGGCGGACATCGGCGTCGAGCTTCTTGCGCTGGCCCAGCGCGTAGCCCGTGAACGTGGCGTGGACCTGCTGGGACAGGAACGCCTCACGCAGGTCCAGCAGTTCGCGACCGGTGTCGGTGACGTGCTCGACGAGCGGTGAGTGCAGGCACTCCAGGATGTTCGGATTGGCCCGCAGGGCGAGCTCGCAGAAGCGCTCCAGTTCCCAGGAGAACTGCTCGTCCGCCGGACCGTCGAC
This sequence comes from Streptomyces sp. CB01635, assembly GCF_002803065.1. Taxonomy (GTDB): domain Bacteria; phylum Actinomycetota; class Actinomycetes; order Streptomycetales; family Streptomycetaceae; genus Streptomyces. The sequence goes on along the minus strand of NZ_NNBL01000041.1, from coordinate 27,695 downwards.
ATGCGTCGGCGGCTTCTCGAACCGCCAGAACATCGGCGTCGGTGCCACGAAGACGCCCCGGCGGTCGGTGTCGCTGCCGTCCGTGGCCAGGCCGAACGCCCGCGACCCCATCACGCAGGAGTAGATCGTGTGGTCGCGCACCAGGTCGAGGGCCTCTGCCATGGACGGAGCGTACGGGCTGCGCCCGGCCGGGGCGGAGCGGATTTCCGGCGTCCGTGATCTTCGGGAGGGCGGGGGCCGGCGAGGGCCGCCTGAGTGGCGATCGAGTGTGGTTCGGGTCACATTGGCAGGGTCCGTGGACTCCGGAAGCGGGCCCACGCAAGACTCCAAGAACCTCCCGAAAGGCGTGACCATGGCGGGTAACAACGATCTGGGAAGCCTGCTCAGCGGCCTCCTCGGTGACAAGGCGGGCGGCTCGGCGGGCGGGGTCCTGACCTCGCTCCTGGCCGCGTTCGCCAAGAGCCAGGGCGGCTCGGCGGGCGGCAATCCGCTGGGCGGCCTCCTGGAGACACTCGCCAAGTCGGGCCTCGGCGGGCAGGCGCAGTCCTGGGTCGGCACCGGCTCGAACGAGCAGCTGACCCCGGACCAGGTCAAGGAGGCCCTGCCGGACGCCACGCTCCAGAAGGTGGCGGCCGAGTCGGGCGTCAGCCCGGACCAGGCGGCGCACGACATCGCGAGCGCCCTGCCCACGGCCGTCGACAAGCTGACCCCGCAGGGCGAGGTGCCGAGCGTCTCGCTCGACGAGCTGGTCAAGGCGCAGAAGCTCTGAGCCAGCGCACCGCATCGCACCCCAGCGCGGCGCCCCGTCTCGGCAGGCGGGCGCCGCGCGCCGGTGTCCGGGGGGCTGGCTAGGCTTGGCACCTCATCAGCCTGTACGTACGCGAGCAAGGAGCGACACCGTGGCGGTACGAGCGGTCCGGGGCGCCGTCCAACTCGAACGGGACGAAGCCGGACACATGGACGAGCAGGTCAGCGAGCTGCTCACCGCCATCCTCGAGCGGAACGCGCTGACCTCCGACGACCTGATCTCGATCTGGTTCACGGCCACCCCCGATCTGCACTCCGACTTCCCGGCCGCCGCCGCGCGCAAGCTGGGCATCGTCGACGTGCCGCTGATCTGCGCGCAGGAGCTCGACATCGAGGGAGCGCTGCCGCGCGTCGTGCGCGTCCTCGCCCATATCGAGTCCGAGCTGCCGAAGTCCGGGATCGCGCACGTGTACCTCGGTGCCGCGGCCGCCCTGCGCAAGGACATCGCCCAGTGAGAACCGCCCTCGTCATCGGCACCGGTCTCATCGGTACCTCCGCCGCCCAGGCGCTCGCCTCGCGCGGCGTGCACGTCCACCTCGCCGACCACGACCCGACGCAGGCCCGCACCGCCGCCGCACTCGGAGCCGGCACCGACGAGGCGCCCGAGGGACCCGTGGACCTGTGTCTGGTGGCCGTGCCGCCCGCGCACGTCGCGACGACCCTGGCCGACGCGATGCGGCGCGGAGTGGCCCGCGGGTACCTCGACGTCGCCAGCGTCAAGGGCGGCCCGCGCCGCGATCTTGAGGCACTCGGCCTCGACCTCAGCCCCTACATCGGTACGCACCCCATGTCGGGCCGCGAGCGCAGCGGGCCCCTGGCGGCCACCGCGGATCTCTTCGAGGGCCGCCCCTGGGTGCTGACCCCCACCCGCGACACCGACACCGAGGTCCTGAACCTCGCGCTGGAACTGGTCGCGCTGTGCCGGGCCGTCCCCGTCGTCATGGACGCGGACGCCCACGACCGCGCGGTCGCCCTCGTCTCCCACATGCCGCACCTGGTCTCCAGCATGGTCGCGGCGCGCCTTGAGCACGCCGAGGAGTCGGCCGTACGCCTGTGCGGCCAGGGCATCCGGGATGTGACGCGCATCGCGGGCTCCGACCCCCGCATGTGGATCGACATCCTCTCCGCGAACCCGGGCCCGGTCGCCGACCTGCTCTCCGCGGTCTCCGCCGACATCGACGAGACGGTGAGCGCCCTGCGCTCCCTCCAGTCCTCGGACGAGGCGAAGCGGAGCGAGGGCGTCACCGGCATCGGGGAAGTCCTGCGCCGCGGGAACGCGGGCCAGGTCCGCGTCCCCGGAAAGCACGGCGCGGCCCCGGCGGCGTACGACACCGTGGCGGTCCTCATCTCCGACCAGCCCGGCGAGCTGGCCCGGATCTTCGCCGACGCGGGCGCCGCGGGCGTCAACGTGGAGGACGTCCGCATCGAGCACGCGACCGGCCAGCAGGCGGGCTTCGTCCAGTTGCTGGTCCAGCCGGCCGCGGCCCCGAAACTGACGGCCGCGCTGCGCGACCGCGGCTGGGCGATGCGCCAGTAGGGCCTGTCGTCAGGGGCTGTAAGGGCAGGGTGCCTGAGCCAGTAACCTTGTGCGGGGCGCCTTTGCGCCCCGCCTCCCTGTCCCGTGCACTGAGAAAGGTGTCCGCAGCCCCGTGGAAACCGCCGCAACCGCCGCAAGCGCCGCCCCGGCAGCAGTGATCGTCGCCATCGACGGCCCCTCCGGCACGGGCAAGTCGAGCACCTCGAAGGCCGTCGCCGCCCAGCTCGGGCTCAGCTACCTGGACACCGGCGCCCAGTACCGGGCGATCACCTGGTGGATGGTGAACAACGGCATAGACCTGACCGACCCGACGGCCATCGCCGCCGTGGCCGGCAAGGCCGAGATCGTCTCCGGCACCGACCCGTCCGCCCCGACGATCACGGTCGACGGTGTCGACGTCGCCGCTCCCATCCGCACCACCGAGGTCACCTCGAAGGTCAGCGCCGTCAGCGCCGTCCCCGAGGTGCGTGCCCGCATCACCGAGCTGCAGCGCTCCATCGCCGCCTCGGCGGAGCTGGGCATCGTCGTCGAGGGCCGTGACATCGGTACGACCGTCCTGCCCGACGCCGACCTGAAGATCTTCCTCACCGCGTCGCCGGAGGCCCGCGCGGCCCGCCGCAGCGGTGAGCTCAAGGGCGCCGACGTGAAGGCGACCCAGGAGGCCCTGATCAAGCGGGACGCCGCGGACTCCAGCCGCAAGACGTCCCCGCTGGCCAAGGCCGGCGACGCCGTCGAGGTGGACACCTCCGAGCTCACGCTCCAGCAGGTCATCGAGTGCGTCGTCACCCTCATCGGGGAGAAGCGGGCAGCGAAGTGACCGCGGCTTCCCCCTCGGAAAGAGGCGCGGAGGTCGGCCGCCGCATCGGGGTCGGCCTCATGTACGGGCTGTGGAAGCCCCGCGTCCTCGGCGCCTGGAAGGTCCCCGCGACCGGCCCGGTGATCCTGGCCGTCAACCACGCGCACAACGTCGACGGTCCGATGGTCATGGGCGTCGCGCCCAGGCCGACGCACTTCCTGATCAAGAAGGAAGCGTTCATCGGACCGCTCGGCACGTTCCTGGGCGCCATCGGCCAGGTCGAGGTGGACCGGTCGACGGCGGACCGTACGGCGATCACGCGTGCGCTGAGCGTGCTCGACGAGGGGGGAGTCCTCGGGATCTTCCCGGAGGGCACCCGAGGGGGCGGCGACTTCGCCTCCCTGCGGGCCGGTCTCGCCTACTTCGCCGTGCGCAGTGGGGCGCCCATCGTGCCGGTGGCGGTCCTGGGAAGCACGAAGGGGCGCGGCCGGTTGATAAAGGCGCTGCCGCCACTGCGCAGCCGCGTCGACGTCGTCTTCGGGGACCCGTTCCCGGCGGGCGACGGCAGCGGGCGGCGTACGCGCAAGGCGCTGGACGAGGCGACCGTGCGCATCCAGGAGCGGCTCACCGCCCACCTGGAAAACGCCAGGCGCCTCACCGGCCACTGAGCGAGACTTTCAGTAGTGGACCGCCGTAAGTGATCAGACGGTCCACCGATCACCACGATGAACGACGAGGTACGGACTTCATGAACGACCAGATCCAGCCGGAGGGCTCGGCCGAGCACGAGCACGGGGCCCTTGGCGACGCGGAGTACGCGGAGTTCATGGAGCTCGCCGCGGTAGAGGGCTTCGACATCGAGGACGTCGAGGGCGCGATCGAGGAGGCGGGCCACGGCCCGCTGCCCGCGCTCGCCGTCGTCGGCCGCCCCAACGTCGGCAAGTCGACCCTGGTGAACCGCATCATCGGCCGCCGCGAGGCCGTGGTCGAGGACAAGCCGGGCGTCACCCGCGACCGCGTCTCGTACGAGGCCGAGTGGGCGGGCCGCCGCTTCCGGCTCGTCGACACGGGCGGCTGGGAGCAGGACGTCCTCGGCATCGACGCGTCCGTGGCCGCGCAGGCCGAGTACGCGATCGAGACCGCCGACGCGGTCGTCTTCGTCGTCGACGCGACGGTCGGCCCGACGGACACCGACCTCGCGGTCGTACGGCTGCTGCGCAAGGCCGGCAAGCCGGTCGTGCTGTGCGCCAACAAGGTGGACGGGCCGAGCGGCGAGGCGGACGCCACCGCCCTGTGGTCCCTCGGTCTCGGCGAGCCGTACCCGGTCTCGGCCCTGCACGGCCGCGGCACCGGCGACATGCTGGACGCCGTCATCGAGGCGCTCCCCGACGCCCCGGCGCAGACCTTCGGCACCGCGATCGGCGGCCCCCGCCGCATCGCCCTCATCGGCCGCCCGAACGTCGGCAAGTCCTCCCTCCTGAACAAGGTGGCGAACGAGGACCGCGTCGTCGTGAACGAACTGGCGGGCACCACCCGCGACCCGGTCGACGAGCTGATCGAACTCGGCGGCAAGACCTGGAAGTTCGTCGACACGGCGGGCATCCGCAAGCGGGTCCACCTCCAGCAGGGCGCGGACTACTACGCCTCGCTGCGCACCGCCGCTGCCGTCGAGAAGGCGGAGGTCGCGGTCATCCTGATCGACGCGTCCGAGTCGATCTCGATCCAGGACCAGCGCATCGTGACGATGGCCGTCGAGGCGGGCCGCGCGATCGTCGTCGCGTACAACAAGTGGGACACGCTCGACGAGGAGCGGCGCTACTACCTGGAGCGCGAGATCGAGACGGAGCTCGCGCAGGTCGCGTGGGCGCCCCGGGTGAACGTGTCGGCGACGACCGGGCGCCACATGGAGAAGCTCGTCCCCGCGATCGAGACGGCACTCGACGGCTGGGAGACGCGCGTTCCGACGGGCCGGCTCAACGCTTTCCTGGGTGAGCTGGTGGCCTCGCACCCGCACCCGATCCGCGGCGGCAAGCAGCCCCGCATCCTCTTCGGTACGCAGGCCGGCACGAAGCCGCCGCGGTTCGTGCTCTTCGCCTCCGGCTTCATCGAGGCCGGCTACCGGCGGTACGTGGAGCGGCGCCTTCGCGAGGAGTTCGGTTTCGAGGGGACGCCGATCCACATTTCGGTCCGGGTGCGCGAGAAGCGCGGCCGCAAGAAGTGAGCTAGCGCCTAGCGTTCGCGGCGTGGACCGGGCGGCAGTGCGGCAGGGAGGTTGCTCCCGGTGCTGTGCTGCCGCCCGTTCGTGTTCCAGGAGCCGGTCGGCGGCGAGCTGTGGACGTGCTGCGGTTCGTGGTACGACGCGCTGTGCCGGCCGCTGGTGCTGTGGTGCACGGCGTACAGGCTCGAGCCGAACGCGGAGAACGAGAGGTTCTCCTCGCCGCTGCGGTCGCCCGGCAGGGCCCGGAAGGACCGGCGGTACTCCGCGTACAGGGCGTCGTAGATCGGTGTGGCCGAGCGGCCACCCGCCGATTCGTGCGTCCCGCGCATGGCGGGGATCGGGGTCGGATACTGCGGGCGGCGAGGGAGGTCGTATGCGTGCACGTAGGTGCCAACGAACCGCACACCCTCACGGATGCGGCCCCTGTTGCGCTTTCGCAGGCCGAGGGGGGTGCGAGCGGCGCACGCGGAGGTGCACGGAACGGCGTCCGGGGGCCGGGTGCGACCGTGGGCCGGGCACACGCCCGGCCCACGGTCACCTCGGCTCGTGACGGAACGTCACGTACCGGCCAGCGGCATCGTCGCGCCGACGAGCAGCCCGTTCGCCGCGGCCTTGTCGAGGGCGTCGCGGAGCAGGTCCTCGCGGGGCTGGCGGCCGATCGTGCCGGACGGGGCGGCGAAGACGAGGACGGAGTTCGTCTTGTTCGCCGCGGCGCGCCAGCTGTCGGTGACGTGCAGCGGCTGGTGCGCCTGCCACCACGCGACCTGACCCAGACCGGCGGTGCCGGGCTGCAGTACGGCGTGCAGCTGGCCCATGGCGAGCAGCACGGACCAGCCGTGCAGCACCGGCGGCACCTGGCCGACCTGGGCGGTCGGCGTGAAGCCCTGCTCCACGAGGAGGGTCAGGAACTCGTCCATGCCGCTCGTCGCGCCGGGGCGGGCGATCGGCCCGGTCGGCTCGACGACGAGCGCGGGGTGCAGCTCACCTGCGATCAGGACGAGCCCGCTGGTCACGCCGAGCACGGCCTGCTGCGGCTGCGGGGCGGCCTGCCCGGGAATGGGCTGCGCCGCGGGGGAGGGGACGGGGGACGCCGCGGCGGGTGCGCCGCCGTCGCCGGTGATGGAACGTACGGCTCCCTGCAACTGCTCCTCGGACACCTGGACGACCTGCGAGGGCAGGCAGGTGGAGTGGGCGAAGGCGAGGACGGCGGTCTCGTCGCCGATGAACAGGACGGTGCTGGTGCGCTCCTGTTCCGAATCGCCCGGAGTACGGCAGGACGTGCAGTCGTACGTGCCCGGGGCGTTCTCTCCGGCGAGCAGCCGGTCGGCTTCTGCGTCGCCGATCTCGGCGCGTACGTCGTCGCTGACGTCGAGCATGCGCGGCACGGGTGGCTCCTCGGATTCGGTGTATTGCTGCGTCGAATGCGGCCGGGCGGCCCCCGGCTCATAAAGAAGACAACGGATGATCTGTGCCGGGGGTCACGCCCGGAAGGGGACGGAATCGACCCATCCACCGCACGGCGCGAACCGGTGGTCGGAATCAATCGCTCCACATCAACTCCCTTTGGGCGCAGGGGGATTGATGCAGGGAGGCGGGTTCCAGGTCGTCATGCCCACAGGTCGACAAATCCTGAAATCGTGCAATGAAGCAGGTGGCTGAAAATAGTCGTTGGCGCATATGCGTCTTCCGCGGTCCGGGTGGCGGCCGACCGGGTGGGGCCGGGTCCGGCGCCGGGCGCGGCTCGGCGGAGGCGTGTGCTCGTCTGCCTAGCGTGACGCGATGCGCCCCATGCCCGTGATCCGCAAGCGCCCCGCACGCCGCTTCCTTCTCGCAGCCCTGCCGGCCCTGTTCACCGCCCTGCTCACCCCCGCGGCCGCCGCCTCGCCGGCACTGGATCCCGGCCCCGGGCATCTGAACCTCGATGTGTCCGAGTGCGTCAAGGACCAGTGGCCGTGGGGCTGCCTGGCCGAATGCGAGAGCACCGGGCGCTGGCACATCAACAGCGGCAACGGCTACTACGGAGGGCTGCAGTTCTGGCAGTCCACCTGGGAGGAGTACGGCGGCCTCATGTACGCCCCGCGCGCGGACCTCGCGACGCGCGCCGAGCAGATCGCGGTCGCCGAGAAGGTACTGGGCACCCAGGGCTGGCGTGCCTGGCCCGTCTGCTCCAAGGTCCTCAAGCTCGACGGTCGCGTCCATGTGGTCGAGCAGGGCGAGACCCTCAGCTCGATCGCCGCGCGCTACGAGGTCAAGGGCGGCTGGCAGGCGCTCTACGAGGCCAACGAGCAGATGGTCGGCAACCGTCCCGACCGCCTCAACAGCGGCACCGTGCTGCTCATCCCGAAGGCATCGGCCAAGAGCCTCAGCTGAGTTCGGAGGGCCTCACCGGCGAACGCGACGGCGCTGCGCCGCAGTTCGGGTGGGTCACTCAAGAGGGTGACGTCACGACGAACTGCTTCTTGGTATCTCAGCCCTCCTACCTGCCTTGATGTCGGAAAGCGTCAAAAGGTTCCACAAATCGTCTCTCAATCACGCATCCGTTCTGGAACAAGATGGTGATGAAGCCCAACCTCTGCCCCCGCATCCCTGTCTAACCACGCGGTAGGCGGACGAGACGGACTGTCCGCGAGGAACAGTGGAATACGGGGACGCATGCAGATTTCTTTCCTGATTCACAATGCGTACGGAATCGGAGGGACGATTCGGACGACGTACAACCTCGCGAACACGCTTGCCGAACAGCACGACGTCGAGGTGGTCTCCGTCCTGCGCCACCGTGACGACCCGGTTTTCAGGCCCGACCCGAGGGTCCGGGTCCGCCACCTCGTCGACATCCGCAAGGGCACCCCGGGCTACGAGGGCGGCAGCCCCGAATACCGCACCCCCGCCACGACGTTCCCGCGCGCCGAGGGCCGCTACGACCAGTACAACGCGCTCACCGACCGCCGGATCGCCGAGCACTTGCGCGCGGTCGACGCCGATGTCGTCGTCGGCACCCGCCCGGGACTCAATGTGCACCTGGCCCGCCAGACCCGGCGGGGCCCCCTGCGCGTCGGCCAGGAACACCTCACGCTCGACAGCCACCCGACCGCGCTGCGCAGGCAGTTGCGCGCGGTCTACCCGCGGCTCGACGCGCTCACCACGACCACGGAGGCCGACGCCCGGGCGTACCGCGCGAAGATGCGGCTGCCCGGCGTACGCATCGAGGCCGTGCCGAACCCCGTGCCCGCGCCGGGCGTCGAACCCGCGGACGGCTCGGGCAAGTGGGTCGTCGCGGCCGGCCGGCTCGCGCCGGTGAAGCGGTACGACCTGCTGGTCAGGGCCTTCGACCAGGTCCGCGCCGAGCGGCCCGACTGGCGCCTGCGGATCTACGGCAGCGGCAAGCAGAAGGACAAGCTCCGCGCCCTGATCGACGACCTCGGTCTGTACAACCACGTGTTCCTCATGGGTCCCGCCCATCCCATCGAACCGGAGTGGGCGAAAGGTTCCATCGCCGCCGTCACCTCCAGCCTGGAGTCGTTCGGCATGACCATCGTCGAGGCGATGCGCTGCGGCCTCCCGGTGGTCGCCACCGACTGTCCGCACGGCCCCGGCGAAATCATCGACAACGGTGTCGACGGGCGCCTCGTCGAGGTGGGCAACGTCGAGGCGATCTCCGGCGGCCTCCTCGAACTGATCAACAACGACGCGCTGCGCGCCCGGATGGCGAGCGCCGCGCTCAAGGACTCCGAGCGGTTCGACCCGGCGCACATCGCCGAGCGCTACGAATCGCTGTTCGGCTCGCTGACGGCCCGCCGCGGCGGAGACCTTCTGCACCGCACCCGCGGCGCGCTGCTCGGGGGCGCGTACGCGGTGCGGGACGCGGGACGCTCCGCGTTCACGGCCCAGGGAACCTCACAGAGAAAGGGGCGCACGGCATGACGCCGCCGACAGCTTCGGCAGACTTCTCGGCCTCGGCCGCCTCGGCCGCCTCGTCCGAGCCTTCCGTGGGCGACGGGGCCACGGCGCCCCGCGCCGACTGCATCGCCGACTCGGCGGGCGGTCTCACCTTCGACGTCACCGACCACGGCGGGCCCGACCCGGCTCATCTGGTCCTCACCGACCGGGACAGCGGCGAGGACGTGCGCCTGCCGCTGACCCCGGCGGGCGACGGCAGCCTGCGGGCGGCGCTGCCCAGCAGCGTCCGGCTGCCCGAGGGGCGCTGGGACGTCTTCGCGCAGGTGGCCGGCGAGGAGCCGCAGCGCCTGGCCCCCGGCCTCAACGACCTGCGGTCCCTCGTCGACCGCGTCCCCAGCGGCTCCCGCGGCTTCGTCGCCGTCCGCATCCCTTACGCGACCAAGCACGGCAACCTCACCGTGCGCAGCTGGTTGCGCGCCCCGCACGCCGAGGCGGGCGAACTGCTCATCGCGGACGGCGAGATGACGGTCCGCGGGCGCGTCTACGGCACCGCGATCACCCCCAAGGCGTACGCGGAGATACGTTCACGCAAGGACGGCGGGCCTGCCCTGCGCACCGAACTGACGCCGCGCGGCGAAGAGTTCACCTTCCGCGTCGGGTACGAGGAGCTGGACGCGGGACGCTGGGACCTGTGGGTGCGCCCGGAGGGCGAGGACGGACTCGCGGTACGCGTCGCCCGGCTCCTGGACGACGTCGCCGACAAGAAGCCGATCTTCACCTACCCGACCGCGCGTCTCGACACCGAGCGCGGCCGGATCGCGGTCGAGCCGTACTACACGAGCGACAACGACCTGGCGGTCCTCGTGACCACGGCCGCCGCCGAGTAGTCCGCGCGCGGCGCCCTTGCGGACCCCTGCTGTCCGCAGGGGCTGGCAGACTCGGGCCCATGCTGGAGACCTCGGCCCGACTCCTGCGGCTGCTGTCGCTGCTGCAGGCCCACCGCGAGTGGTCGGGCGCCGACCTCGCGGACCGGCTCGGTGTCACGCCGCGCACCGTCCGCCGCGACGTCGACCGGCTGCGCGGGCTCGGCTACCCCGTCGACGCGAGCCCCGGCACGGGCGGCGGCTACCGGATGGGCGCCGGGGCCGAGCTGCCGCCGCTGCTCCTCGACGACGACGAGGCCGTCGCGGTCGCCGTCGGCCTGCGCACCTCGGCCGGCCAGGGCATCGAGGGCATCGGCGAGGCGTCCGTAGGGGCCCTGTCGAAGCTCGAACAGGTCCTCCCCAGCCGGCTGCGCCGCCGCGTCTCCGCCCTCAACGCGTTCACCGTGCCGATGCTCCGCGGCCCGGGCCCCTCCGACGTAGACCCGTCCGTCCTCACCGAACTCGCCACCGCCTGCCGGGACTCGGAGCGGCTGCGCTTCGCCTACGAGGACCACGGCGGCGCCGTCACGCGCCGCACCGTCGAGCCGCACCGTCTGGTGTGCAGCGAGCGCCGCTGGTACCTGGTCGCCTGGGACGCCGACCGCGAGGACTGGCGCACGTTCCGCGTCGACCGGATCACGCCGAAGCCGCCGCACGGACCGCGCTTCGCCCCGCGCACGCCACCGGCCGACGACCTTGCCGCGTATGTCTCGAAGGGCGTCTCGCAGGGCCCGTACGCCACCGGCGCGACGATCCGGCTCCTGGTGCCCCTGGAGGAGGCGAGGCAGCGGATCAGCCCGTCGGCGGGCACGCTCGAGGCCGACGGCGACGACAGCTGTGTGCTGCGCACCGGGGCGGCGAGCCTCGATGTGATGGTGATCCACGTGGTCCTGACGGGCTTCGAGTTCGAGGTGCTCGAACCCGACGGGCTCACGGACGCGATCAGGACCGCTCGGGACCGTCTGTCCCGGGCACTGGAACGGGGCGGCTCAGCGGACGGGCCGACGCGAACGCCGGATGGTGCAGGTCGAAGGCCGGGGACTCGGAGCGGATCCGGGGCAGCGTGAGGAAGTTGTGCCGCGGCGCCGGACACGGTGTCGCCCACTCCAGCGAACGCCCGTAGCCCCACGGGTCGTCCACGTCGACCTTCTCGCCGTACCTGGCCGTCTTCCAGACGTTGTAGAGGAACGGCAGCGTGGAGAAGCCGAGCAGTAACGAGCCGATGGTCGACAGGGTGTTGAGCGCCGTGAACCCGTCGACCGCCAGATAGTCCGCGTACCGCCGCGGCATGCCCTCGGCGCCGAGCCAGTGCTGCACCAGGAACGTGGTGTGGAACCCGACGAACAGTGTCCAGAACTGGATCTTCCCGAGCCGCTCGTCGAGCATCTTCCCGGTGAACTTCGGCCACCAGAAGTAGAAGCCGCCGAACGTCGCGAAGACGACCGTGCCGAACACGACGTAGTGGAAGTGCGCGACCACGAAGTACGAGTCCGTCACGTGGAAGTCCAGCGGCGGCACGGCGAGGATGACGCCGGTCAGGCCGCCGAACAGGAACGTCACCAGGAAGCCGACGGACCACAGCATCGGGGTCTCGAAGGACAGGGACCCCTTGATCATCGTCCCGATCCAGTTGAAGAACTTCACGCCCGTGGGCACCGCGATCAGGAACGTCATGAACGAGAAGAACGGCAGCAGCACCCCGCCCGTCACGAACATGTGGTGCGCCCACACGACGATCGACAGCCCGGTGATGGCCATCGTGGCGCCGACCAGCATCGAGTAGCCCCAGATCGGCTTGCGGCTGAAGACCGGGAGGATCTCGGAGACGATGCCGAAGAACGGCAGCGCGATGATGTAGACCTCCGGATGGCCGAAGAACCAGAAGAGGTGCTGCCACAGCAGCGCACCCCCGAACTGGGCCTCGAAGACCACGGCCCCGAAGCGCCGGTCCGCCTCCAGGACGAGCAGCGCCGCGGCGAGCACCGGGAAGGCCATCAGCACGAGGATCGACGTGAACAGCGTGTTCCACGTGAAGATCGGCATCCGGAACATCGTCATGCCGGGCGCCCGCATCCCGATGATGGTCGTCAGGAAGTTCACCGCGCCGAGGATCGTGCCGAAGCCCGCGAGCGCCAGACCCATGATCCACATGTCGGCGCCGATGCCCGGTGAGCGCGTCAGGCTGTTGAGCGGGGCGTACGCGAACCAGCCGAAGTCCGCGGCCCCGCCGGGCACCATCAGCGAGCCGATCACGATCAGCCCGCCGAACAGGAACAGCCAGTACGAGAACATGTTGAGCCGGGGGAACGCCACGTCGGGGGCGCCGATCTGCAGCGGCATGATCTCGTTGGCGAAGCCCGCGAAGGTCGGGGTCGCGAAGAGCAGCAGCATGATCGTGCCGTGCATCGTGAAGAGCTGGTTGTACTGCTCGTTGGACAGCATCTGAAGCCCGGGTCGCGCGAGCTCCGCCCGCATCAGGAGCGCCATGACGCCGCCGGCGAGGAAGAACGCGAACGACGTGATCAGGTAGAGGTGGCCGATCTTCTTGTGGTCCGTGGTGGTCAGCCACTCCACGACGATCCGGCCCGGCGTCTTCGTCCGCGCCGCTCCTGGTGCCGGCTGCACGGGCTGCACGTCCGTCGTACCCATCGCTTGCCCCCTCGCTTCTCGCGCCCCGGGCCTGCCTCGAGCACACGCCATGATGCTCGCTTCCCCATCGACTCCGACAGGGGGCGTACGGGAGCTCTGTGTCGCGTTCATGCAATTCCGATGGGGCGTCAACTGGTGAAGAGCGCCCGGGAATCAGAATTGGGCGGGGCCCGGACGCTGTCGTGGCGCTATTTCCGGGCACGTTATCCGGGCGCTTTCGGCGAAGTCGCGGAATTATGCCGTGGCGCGCGCAGAACAAGTGCAGAAGGAGCATTGAATCGCTCGTACGTGTGACGGAGTTCGAGTGAAACGCGTGTCGTGGACCTGTGACAGAAGCGTGACCGGAGGGGGACCCGTGACGGCGTGCGGCCCGCCCTGGTGTCAGGCAGCCCGGCCGCCTAACGTGGCGGTCATGGCACCCATTCCGACCCCTCCCGCAGACCCCCAGGACACTCTCGACACGTACGTCGGCCTCGATGCGCCGGGCGCCGAGGCGCGGGCCCGTGAGCGCGGCTGGTCCACGGTCAGGTCGCTGCCCCCGGGCGCGATCATCACCATGGAGTACCGCGCGGGACGGCTGAACTTCGAGGTGTCCGACGGCACCGTGACCCGCTGCTGGAAGGGCTGACGGGACAACGCGAAGGCCCCCGGTTCCGTGTGGGAACCGGGGGCCTTCGGCGTTGCGGGGATCAGGCTGTGCGTACCGGCCCCGCGGCCTGCGGCGCTCTCGCGCTTACGCCGGTCAGCCGCCGGCGACCGGGCGGGCGGCCGACGAGGTGCCGCGCGGCACCCGGTCCGCGTGCGGCGGCCTGCGGCTGCCGGCCGGGGTGACCGGGGTGCGCTCGGAGCGCGCGGTGTGCGGACCCGGGGCGAGCAGCCCGGGGGGCCGCACCGCCCGCGCGGTGCCGACCGGTTCGCGTACCGGCGGCTCCTCCGAGGCGGGCGGGGCGGCGCGCTGCGGAACCAGCGTGGGCGTGGCGGCGGCCGGGGCGGGCGCCGGGAGCGCGCCGGAACGGCGGCTGCGCCACAGCTCGCGCAGCGAGAAGATCCAGGCCTCGACCTGCGTGATCAGCGGCTCGACCCAGGGCAGCGCGAGCAGGATGAGCAGACCCGCGGCCCAGCCGAGGAAGACATCGCTCAGCCAGTGCGTACCGAGGTACACGGTGGTCAGGCCGACGCTCAGCGAGATCACGGCGGAGGCGGCCGACAGCCAGCGCCTGGCGCGCGGCGTCGAGGCCAGATAGGCGAGGATTCCCCAGGTCACGACGGCGTTGGCGGTGTGGCCCGAAGGAAATATATCGCCGCCCTGCCACATCTCGTTCGAGCCGATCGTGGTCGCGTAGTGCGGGCCGAGGCGGCCCATGCCGAGCTTGGCGGCGCCCACGGTGATGTTCAGGAGCAGCAGCGCGGCACCGAACATGAGCAGCGGCCGCAGCGTGTGCTGACGCCAGGAGCGCCAGCCGAGCCAGGCCATGACCATGACCGCGGTCGGCCCACGCTGGCCGAGCACGACCCAGTAGTCCAGGAACGCGTGGATCTCGGGCCACTGCTGGTAGGGCCGGAAGAACATGACCTGCCAGTCGAACGTGACGAGCCAGGACGTGATCAGCACGGCCACCACGATGGCGAGGTAGAAGGACAGGGTGGCTCCGAAGAGCACGACCCTGTGCCGGCTCATCCTGGGCACATCCAGGTTGACCGGTCGTTCCGGCTCACGGTCGAGGCGGGCGAAGAGCCGCTCCAGACGGGTGAGGTTTCGTTCGGTACGCACCCAATCGACGCTACAGCGAGTGAGTGCCGAACCCGGCCGAATCACTCGGTTTGTGATGACGATGTGATGTGGGATTGCTCTCAGCGGGGCCTTTATTCCTGCGGATATCACTATCCGACCGGAGCGTTGCCTTCAATTACATTGATCATTTCGTGCATTCGTTTTTCGGCGCGCCCGAATTCGTTCACCGACGGCTTCCCTGGAATTTCCCGCCCGATCACCCGGCGCGATCGGACGGGCCTCCTCGGGCCCGCCGGGTCGATCAAGGAGGCCCCGACCCGTTCAGCCAGAAGGCCCCGTACACCGCCGACGCCACGGCCACGCCCCCGAGCACCGCCGCCGATCTGCTCGTGCGCAGCCGGGCGAGCGCCACCGCGACCGGGAACAGAAGCGGGAACGCGGGCAGCAGCAGCCGCGGCTTCGAGCCGAAGTAACCCGACGCGCACAGCGCGAGCGCGACGACGATCCCGCAGTAGACGAGCAGGACGAGCGGCTGACCTCGCCGTACGCACAGCACGTAGAGCCAGATCACGAGCGCGACCCCGACGATCAGGCCGAGCCCCGCGAGCGCCGAGGGGAACGACGTGAACTTGTCGCCGACGAAGCGCGCGAAGGCGAGACCGCCGTCGAAGCCGTTGCCCCACTGACCCTGGACGTCGAGATAGCCGAAGAGGCCGCCCCCCGTGCGATGCCCCACCCACAAGACGTACGCGGCGGCGCCCAGGGGGGCGAGCAGCACGCCGACGGCCATGCGCCAGGAGACTCTCTTCTCACGCACGACCTGGACCACGGCCGTCGCCCAGAGCGCGGCGACCACCGCCGCACCCACCGGCCGGGTCAGACCCGCGAGCGAGGCGAGCAGCCCCGCGCTCACCCACCGTCCGGTAAGCACCGCGTACAGCGACCAGGCCGCGAGCGCCGTGAACAGTGACTCGCTGTACGCCATCGACTGCACGATCCCGACCGGGAGCACCGCCCACAGCACGACCGCGCAGACGCCGGCCCGCCGCCCGTACAGGAGCTCGGCCACGAGGAAGATCCCCCAGGCCGCGCAGAGCGACGCGAACCAGCTCACCACCAGGCCCGCGTCCGCGTACGACAAAGGGCTCACCGCCGACACCAGCCGCTCCAGCCATGGCAGCAGTGGGAAGAACGCGAGGTTCGAGTGCACCGTGCCGTCCGGCAGGCGCACCTCCCAGCCGTAGCCGAAATCGGCGACGCGGGTGTACCAGAGCGAGTCCCAGCGGGCGGTCAGCAGCGTGTGCGGGCTCTTCCCCTTGGCCGCGCTCCACACGGCGAGCAGGATCAGGCCCAGGGCGCGCACCCCGGCATAGGCAAGGAGCGCCGGCGCCGCGCGGCGCAGCGCACCGGCCGCCCGGGCCGGCGCGCTCCGCGGTTCTTGCAGGTCGACTTCGGTCACGGCGTCGATTATCGGCGCCGGGCGCAACCGGACCGCACGCCCGGTGCGTGGTCCGGGAGCAGAGCGTGGCGTACGCCACACTCCGCGGCTGAGCGCATGAGAGGTCCGCCACGTGCCACCGCAATGGACTCGCGTACTCTGGCGGCTCACTCGCCAATCGTTGCGTGGGCACGGGAGTCCGCTCCTTCCGGCCGCAACCGCGGGGAAGTCCCCACCCCGCGGATCCGCCGAGCGCGAGGGACCACTGGGAGGTACGCATATGACCGGGACGATCACGGCCACCGCGCCCTCTCGCCTGCGGACCGCAGGGCCAGGCGCCAATCGCTGGGTCGTCCTCGTCGTCCTGTGCACCAGCCTGCTGCTCGTCGCCCTCGACGCGACCGTGCTGCACGTCGCCGTCCCCGCCGTCACCCAGGACCTGCGCCCCTCGGCCGTCCAGCTGCTCTGGATCGTCGACGCCTATCCGCTGATCTGCGCGGCGCTCCTGATCCTCTTCGGCACGCTCGGCGACCGTGTCGGCCGCAGACGCGTACTGCTCCTCGGATACGGCCTCTTCGGCGTGGCCTCCGCACTCGCCGTGTTCGCCTCGACACCGCACATCCTGATCCTGGCCCGCGCGCTGCTCGGCGTCGGCGGCGCGATGATCATGCCCGCGACCCTGTCGATCCTGCGCGCGGTCTTCCCCGACCGGCGCGAGAGAGCCGTCGCGATCGGCGTCTGGTCCGCGGTCGCCGCGATAGGCGCCGCCACCGGACCGGTCCTCGGCGGCTTCATGGTCGAGCACTTCTGGTGGGGCTCGGTCTTCCTGATCAACATCCCGCTGATGGCCATCATGCTGCCCCTCGGCCGTCTCATACTTCCCGAGTCCAAGGGCCGCTCCGACGGGCCCTGGGACGTGGTCGGCGCCTTCATGGCGGCCGTCGGAATGCTCGGTGTCGTCTACGGCGTGAAGAGGCTCGGCGTCGACCGCGACCTGCTCGACCCGTCCGCCGTCGGCCCCCTCCTCGTCGGCGCGGCCGTGCTGATCGTGTTCGTGCGGCGGCAGAAGCGCCGCGAGCACCCGCTCATCGATATGAAGATGTTCGCGAGGCCCGCCTTCTCCACCGCGGTCGGCTGCATCGTCCTCGCCATGCTCGCCCTGGTCGGCCTGGAGCTCATCGCCGTCCAGTACCTCCAGCTGGTACTCGGCCTGAGCCCCCTGGAGACAGGCGTACGGCTGCTGCCACTCACCTTCGCGGCGATGGCTGCGGGCGTCCTCGGCTCGGCCCAGCTGCGCCGCTTCGGACCGCGCCGCATGGTCTCGGCCGGCTTCGTCCTCACCGCGGCCGCGGTGCTCATGCTCACGCCGATGGGACAGCACGACCGGCCGTCGCTGCTCACCTTCGGCTTCGTCCTTCTCGGCTTCGGCCTGCAGACCACCCTCTTCGGTGCCTACGAGTCGATGCTCAGCGAGGCCTCGGCGGAGGACGCGGGCGGCGCCGCGGCGATCGGGGAGACCTCCTACCAGCTCGGCGCGGGCATGGGCATCGCCCTGCTCGGCTCGGTGATGAACGCCGCGTACGCACCCGGAATCGCCCGGGTCACCGGAGTGCCCGGATCCGCGAGCGCCCACGCGGGCAACTCGCTCGGCGAGGCGTACCAGGTCGCGACGCGGCTCGGCGGCACGGCCGGTGAGGCGCTGCGCAGCGCCGCCCGGGTCGCCTTCGTCCACGGGCTGCACGTGACGCTGTTCGTCAGCGCCGGGCTCCTGCTGCTCGGGGCGGTGGCCGCGCTGCGGCTGCCCAAGCGGATGGAGTGCGAAGCCGCTGCCCCGCAGGACGCTGAGGGCACGGCGAAGATCGGGCCCCAGCGCGGTCCCGAGCGGGTCGGCGTGGAGTCCACTGTCGCGTGACGGCTGCCGCGGGCGGTGACCCGGCCGAGGGGCCGGGCCCTACCCACCCGTGACGCTCAGCTCTGGTTGAAGAAACCGTCCGTCGGACGGCTCTCCGCCTCGCCGTTGACCACCTGCGTGTCGGCAGGGCTCAGCAGGAACACCCGGTTCGCCACCCGCTCGATGGAACCTCGCAGCCCGAACGTGAGCCCGGCCGCGAAGTCGACGACGCGCTTGGCGTCCCCGGGCTCCATGGCCGTGAGGTTGATGATGACCGGGACACCCTCCCGGAACATCTCGCCGATGCCACGGGCGTCCCGGAATCCGTCCGGGGTGACCGTGCCGATCCGGCGGCCCTGCTCCTCGGCGGCGTCGGCCGCCACCTTCACGCGCGGGTCCGTGACCCAGGCGGCGCCGGTCTGGGGCTCGGCCCCCTCGGCCCTGTCGTCGTCGTAGCCGTCGTAGTAACGCTCGTCATCGTTGTCGTCGACGAGGCCAAGCCAGGCACTCGCCTTGCGCACCGATCCCATGGACGCCTCCTCTCACAGCGGTTCCTCCGCGTTTCGCATCCCTATGGTCGTCCATGATGCGGATGGTGCGCCAAGTGGATAGTCGCCGCGCGGGGTTTTCGTGACGCTACTGGTGCAGAGTCAACACGGCGCTGTCCCTTGAATCCCAAGGGTCGTATCCCGTACGGCTGCTGACAGTGAGTGAAATATGATTCTTCGCGGCGTACGGGTGACGACCGGTGCGTTACGGTGAACGACACCCTCGATACGATGCTGCAGCTTACGTCTTCAGGACCCTCGGGGGAGTCGTCTTGTTCGGAATAGTCCGGCCCTGCAGTCATCGTCTCGGCGAGGGGCTCAAGGCGCAATGGATGGCTCATCTGTGCGGACTCTGCCTGGCGCTTCGCGGTGACCACGGGCAGTTCGCGAGGATTGTCACGAACTACGACGGTTTGCTGATCTCGGTTCTGACGGAGGCTCAGGCCGAACATGCCGCCGGGGGACGGCGCACGGCGGGACCCTGCCCACTGCGCGGGATGCGCACCGCCTCCGTCGCGCAGGGCGAGGGCGCCCGGCTCGCCGCCGCCGTCTCACTGGTCCTCGCCTCGGCGAAGGTCCGCGACCACGTCGCCGACGGCGACGGCCTCCTGGCCCGCAGGCCGGTGGCCGCGGCGGCCCGCCGGGTGGCCACGAAGTGGGGAAAGGCCGGATCCCGTACGGGTTCTGACGTGGGGTTCGATACGGCCGTCCTCGTCGACGCCGTGGAGCGCCAGATAGGGATCGAGTCGCTCGCCGGCCTCGGAACCCCGGTGCTCACGGTCACCGAGCCGACCGAGACGGCGACCGCCGCCGCCTTCGCGCACACCGCCGTCCTCGCGGGACGCCCCGGCAACGCGGCGCCGCTCGCCGAGGCAGGCCGGCTCTTCGGGCGGCTCGCACACCTCCTGGACGCCGTGGAGGACAAAGAAGCTGACGCTGCGTCGGATGCCTGGAACCCGCTCACGGCGACGGGCACGGACCTCACCGAGGCGCGCCGCCTCGCCGACGACGCGCTGCGCGGCATCCGTCTCGCCCTGCGCGAGGCCGAATTCGTCGATGGCACGCTCGCGCATCTGCTGCTCGTCCACGAACTGCGCCGCTCGGTCGACCGCGCCTTCGGCACGTCGGGCTGCGCGCACGGCGCCGACGCGTCCCATGGCGCTGATCCCTCTCACGGAGCCGGCCCCTCACACGGCGCGCACGCACCGACGGCGTCCAGCCCGCAGCAGGGCCCGGGTGCGCCCGGCCCCTGGGTGCCCACCGGATCGGGCCCGTATGTGCCACCCGGGTCCTCTGGGCCGTACGGCTCGCAGAATCCGTACGGCGGCGGGCGGGGCGGTCCCGGTGGTCCGGGCGGGCCCGGTGGCTTCGGTGGGGGGCCGTCCTTTCAGCCGCCGAAGCCCGGCAAGCGCGGGTTCTTCGCCGGGTGCGCCGCGGCGATCGGGCTCTGCTGCACCTGCAAGGTGTGCTGTGCCGACGAGTTCGAGGGGCCCTGGTCCCGGAAGAAGCGCGACGGCTGGTGCAGCGACTGCTGCTCGACCGACTGCAGCTGCTGCGAAGCGTGCTCCATCTGCGAATGCTGTGAGTGCTGCTCCTGCTGCGACTGTTGAAGCCCGCGGGCTCCGGGTCCGGGTCCCGGCGTCAGTCCTTGATCTCGGGCGGTGAGATCTGTGACTTCTCGATCGCGGACTCGCTCGTGCCCCACTTCTTCAGGATCTTGTCGTACGTCCCGTCGGCGATCAGCTTGTTCACCGCCGCCCGGAACGCAGGCGCCAGCTTCGTGCCCTTCTTGAAGGCGAAGCCGACGTCGAGGCGGTGGTACTCGTTGAGGAACCTCAGCCCCTCCTGGTGGGCGACGGCGTACCGCAGCCCGTTGATGGTGCTCATCACCACGTCGGACCTGCCCTGCTGGAGGGACGACCAGATCGCGCTCTGGTCCGCGTACGTCTTCACGCTGTACGCCTTCTTCCCGGCGTCCGTGCAGAGGTGCTTGTTCTCCTCCAGGGTCGCCTCGAAGGTGGTGCCCGCGCCGGTCGCCACGTTCAGGCCGCACAGCTGCCTGAGGTCCGTGACCTTCTTCAGGTCGCTGTCCTCGCGCACGGCGAAGCCCTGGCCGTCATTGATGTACGTGACGAAGTCGATCGTCCTGCGCCGCTCGTCCGTGACGCCGAAGTTGCCTGTGCCCAGGTCGTACTTGCCGCTGCCGAGCGCGGGAAGGATCGCCTCGAAACCGGCGGCCTCCCGCTTCAGCTTCAGCCCGAGGACCTTGGCGACGGCGTCGGCGAAGTCGATGTCCTGGCCGGCGGCGGTCCTGCCGTCCTCCAGGTAGAAGGCGCCGGGCGGGGTGCCGCCGATGGAGGCGCCGACGGTCAGCCTGCCGCTCGACCGGACGTCGGCGGGCAGCAGCTTCGCCGCCGCCTCGTCCTTCTTGACGGCCTTCACCACGTCGGTCGTGGGGATCTTGTCGCTCTTGCCCGCGGGTGCGGCGGCGCCGGCGGAGGTTCCGGGGTCGCCGGAGCCGCAGCCGGTCAACGCCAGGGTGGCCGCGGTGATCAGCGCGAACGCGGCCGGAATTCGCTGACGGGACATCAAAATCGTACGCATGACGTGGAGTTCTGCCCTTCGAAGACAACAAGCGCGCAGGGGTGACGAGAGAAGGAGGGGAGGGGTACGCGAGGACGCGTGGGTGTGTGAAGGCGCGGACGAGTGCGCGCACTTGGGCGCACCGGGAAACGCAGAAAACGCAGAAACGCTCAGAACGCGGCGAGCGTCAGGAAGCGTGGAGAAGAGAGAAGAACAGACGCGCAGCGGGCGTCAGAAGGGCATCAACAGGACGCCGACCACACTCGACCGAAGTCGATGTGGGAGCGCGTGACCAGCCACTGCTGCGGATGCATGGGCCAAGTGGAACAGGCATCCGTTTCCGCGTCAACTCACTTGAGACGTACAGCTCACACTCTGGACAGCCTTGACAGCGAGCGGAGCGAGCCCCGTACCCTCGGTGAGGGACCGCTGCTGAGGGGCTCGGTCCGCATGTTCCGTGTGAAGGCAAGACCGTGCTGGATTCCAGTGCCCACGGAGCCTTCGCATGTCCTCGAACACACTCGCAAAGTCCGCGCCTCCGGCGGCCGGACCGCCCGCCGGCGCCGGTGAGGCACAGCCCCGCATCGTCCGCCGGCCCCGCGCCGGCCAGTGGCTCGCCGCCGCCGTCGTCCTCGTACTCCTCGCGCTCGCCGTCAACTCGGTGATCCGCAACGACGCCTTCCAATGGGGCGTCGTCGCCGACTACTTCACATCGGCGTCCGTCCTGCGCGGACTCGGACTCACCCTCTGGCTGACCGCCCTCGTCATGGCGCTCGGCTTCGCCCTCGGCACCCTGCTCGCCGTCATGCGCCTGTCCGCCAACCCCGTGCTGCGCACGGTCAGTTGGGGCTACGTCTGGCTGTTCAGGTCGATGCCGATCCTGGTGCAGCTGCTGTTCTGGTTCAACATCGGCGCGCTGTACCCGCACATCCTCGGCATCAGGACCGTCGACCTGTTCGGGCCCGTCACCGTCGCCATCATCGGGCTCACGCTGCACGAGGCCGCGTACGCCGCGGAGGTCGTGCGCGGCGGGATCCTCTCCGTCGACCGCGGGCAGATCGAGGCCGCGCAGGCGCTCGGGCTGAGCCGGCTGCGGCGCTGGCGGCGGATCGTCCTGCCGCAGGCCATGCGCTCCATCGTGCCGCCGGCCGGGAACATGCTGATCGGCACCCTCAAGGGCACCTCCATCGTCAGCGTCATCGCCGTCCAGGACCTGCTCTACTCGGTGCAGCTCGTCTACCACCGCACCTACCAGGTCATCCCGATGCTCCTGGTCGCCACCGTCTGGTACGTCGTGGTCACCTCGCTCCTCAGCGCCGGTCAGTTCTACGTCGAGCGGCACTACGCGCGCGGTTCGGAGCGCACCCGATGAGGCCCTCACTGGTGATCGTGGGAGCCGGTCCGCGGGGGACCGGCATCCTGGAGCGGATCGCCGCGAACGCACCCGACCACGCCGGCCTCGAACTCGACATCCACCTCGTCGACCCGTTCCCGCCGGGCGGCGGACGGGTCTGGCGGCAGGCGCAGTCCCCGCTGCTCTGGATGAACTCGCAGTCCCAGGACGTCACGATGTTCACCGACGACACGGTCGAGCTCGACGGTCCGGTACTCCCCGGGCCCGCCCTGCACGAGTGGGCGGACCTCGACGGCCGCGCCTTCGCCGACCGGCAGCTCCAGGGCGCCTATCTGCGCTGGGTGTACGAGCAGTCCGTGGCCGCGCTCCCGCCGGGCGTCACCGTCCGCCACCACCCGCGCCGCGCCCTGCGTGTCAGCGGACCCCGCGAGGGCCGCCAGCAGGTGTGGCTCGAGGGGCGCGCCCGCCCCCTCCTCGCCGACACCGTCATCCTCGCCCAGGGCCATCTGGACGCCGAACTCGACGAAGAGCAGCGGGAGTTGAGGACGTACGCTCACGAGCACGGGCTCGTCCATCTGCCGCCCGACTTCACCGCGGACAGCGATCTGTCCGCGCTCGCTCCCGGCGAGGACGTCCTCGTCCGCGGCTTCGGCCTGGCCTTCGTCGACCTGATGGTGCTCCTGACCGAGGGCCGCGGCGGACGGTACGAAGGGGACACGTACATCGCCTCGGGGCGTGAGCCCGTCCTGCACGTCGGCTCCCGGCGCGGCATCCCGTACCACTCCAAGATCGGCTACGACTGGACCGGCGAGCGCCCGCCGCTGCCCCGCTTCCTCGGCCCCGCCGAGATCGACGAACTCCTCGCCCGCCCCGACGGCTACGACTTCCGGCGCGACGTGTGGCCCCTCATCGACAAGGAGCTGGGCTTCGCCCACTACCACCGCCTGTTCACCGCCCACCCCGAGCGCACCCGCGTCGCCTGGGCCGACTTCGAGGAGAAGTACGCGGCAGCCGAACCGCTGAGCGCCGGACTCCAGGCCCTCGTGGCCTCCGCCGTGCCCGACCCGGCGGACCGCCTCGACCTCACGGCCCTCGACCGCCCGCTGGACGGCGTACGCCACACCTCGTACGAGGAACTCCAGGACGGGCTGCGCGGCTACATCACCGCGGACCTCGAACGCCGCCACGACCCCGCGCACAGCCCCGACCTCGCCGTGTTCCTCGGTCTGCTCTCCGTGTACGGGCAGGTCGTGCGGCTGGGTGACATCGGGTCCTGGTGGCACGGCTTCTTCAGCTATCTCGCCTCCGGGCCGCCGGGGCCGCGACTTCGGCAGCTGCTCGCGCTCTCCCGGGCAGGCGTCGTGAAGTTCATCGGCGCGGACATGCGGGTCACCGCGGAGGACGGCGTCTTCCGCGCGACGAGTGCCACCGTCCCCGGCTCCGTCGTCGAGGCCCGCGCCCTCGTCGAGGCCCGTCTGCCGCACCCCACCCTCGCCCGCACCCGCGACCAGCTCCTGCGCGAGCTGTACGAGGACGGGGCGCGGGCGACCCCGGCCGGGCTCCTCGCGGTCGACCCCGAGGACGGGCGCGTCCTGCACCGCGACGGCACGGCGCACCCGCGCCGCTTCGCGCTCGGCCCGCACACGAACGCGCGCGGCGCCGGAGCGTTCACGCGGCCGCGTACGAACAGCCCCTCGTTCCGGCAGAACGACGCCACCGCACGCGCGGTCCTGGCGTTCCTGCGCGACCTCTCCTGTCGCGCCGCAGCCTGAGCCCCGGCCCCGTACCTTTCCGTCCTCTTGAGGAACCCCCATGTCCCTGACCAGTGATCCACCCATCGACAGAACGACATCAGCCACGACAGCCGGCGGCGCCGTCGACTACGGCGCGCTGAAGGTGGTGCCCGTCCGCCACCCCTGGCGCTGGGCCGCCATCGTCGCGACCGCCGTGCTGCTCGCCCAGTTCGCGCACGGATTCATCACCAACACCGGCTGGGAATGGGGGGTGTTCACCGACTACTTCACCGCCGACGTGATCCTCAAGGCGGTGTGGACCACTCTTCAGCTGACGTTCTACGGAACGGCCCTCGGGTTCGCGCTCGGCATCGTCCTGGCCTTCATGCGCCTGTCGGCCAGCCGGTTCCTCCAGGCCGTCGCCTTCGGCTACATCTGGGCGTTCCGCTCCATCCCGCTGATCGTGCAACTGCTCTTCTGGTTCAACCTGGCCTATCTGTACAAGGAGTTGCAGTTCGGGATCCCCTTCGGGCCCGGCTTCCTCTCCTTCGACACGATGGGCCTGGTCGGCGCGATGAGCGCGGCCGTCCTCGGGCTCGCGCTGCACCAGGCCGCGTACGCCGCGGAGATCGTGCGCGGTGGCGTACTGGCCGTCGACGGCGGCCAGTTGGAGGCCGCGGCCGCGCTCGGCATCCCCCGGCTGCGGCAGATCCGCCGCATCGTCCTGCCGCAGGCCATGCGCTCGATCCTGCCCAACGCGGCCAACGAGGTGATCTCCCTCTTCAAGGGCACCTCGATCGTCTCCGTCATGGCGATCGGCGAGCTCTTCTATCAGGTCCAGGTCATCTACGGCCGCAACGGGCGCGTCGTGCCGCTCCTGATGGTCGCCACCGTCTGGTACGTGCTCCTGACCAGCGCGCTCTCCGTCCTCCAGCACTACGTAGAACGACACTTCTCGAAGGGAACCACCCGATGAGCGACGCGGGCGCCGACCGGACCATGGTCGACATCAAGGCCGTCCACAAGAGCTTCGGCACGCTGGAAGTGCTGCGCGGGATCGACCTGGAGGTGCGGACCGGCGAGGTCACCGTCGTCCTGGGCCCGTCGGGCTCGGGCAAGTCCACGCTGCTGCGCACCATCAACCACCTGGAGAAGGTCGACAGCGGCTGGATCAGCGTCGACGGCTCCCTTGTCGGCTACCGCCGTTCCGGAGACAAGCTGTACGAGCTGCGCGAGCGCGAGGTGCTCAAGCAGCGCACCCAGATCGGCTTCGTCTTCCAGAACTTCAACCTGTTCCCGCACCTCACGGTCCTGGAGAACATCGCCGAGGCCCCGGTCTCCGCCCTCAAGCGCCCCCGCAAGGACGCGCTCGACAGCGCGCGCAGGCTGCTCGACCGCGTCGGGCTCGCCGACAAGGCCGACGCCTACCCGAAGCAGCTCTCCGGCGGGCAGCAGCAGCGCGTCGCCATCGCCCGCGCGCTGGCCCTCGAACCGAAGCTGCTGCTCTTCGACGAGCCGACGTCGGCGCTCGACCCGGAGCTCGTCGGCGAGGTCCTCGACGTCATCAAGGACCTGGCGCTCCAGGGCACCACGATGATCGTCGTCACGCACGAGATCGGCTTCGCCCGCGAGGTCGCCGACACCGTCGTCTTCATGGACGAGGGCCGCATCGTCGAACAGGGCGCCCCCGGAGACGTACTGGACGCACCACGCCATGACCGCACGAAGGCGTTCCTCTCCAAGGTCCTCTGACCCTCACTCCCTGTTTCCGTGCCGCCTTTCAACTCACCTTTCATCAAAAGGAGTTCACGCATGCTGTCCCGCCGCACCCTCGCCCTGTCCGTCGCCGCGCTCGTGGCCGCGCCCCTGCTCACCGCCTGCGGAGGTGACAGCGATGCCGCGACCGGCACCGGCAAGGGTGGCTCAGAGAAGGTGGGCGGCATCAACATCGGGCCCGACCAGCACCGCATCCGCGCCGAGAAGGTCGACGCGATCGCGGCCGAGCTGCCGGCCGCGGTGCGCAAGCGCGGCACGCTCAGGCTCGGCGGCAGCGCCGACGCCTCGCCGCCACTCGGCTTCTACGCCACCGACGACAAGACCCGCATCGGCTCCGAGATCGACATCGCGACCCTCGTCGCCGACACGCTCGGCCTGAAGATCGAGTTCTCCCCGGTGTCCTGGGAGAACCTCTTCGTCGGCCTCGACAGCGGCAAGTTCGACGCCGTCTTCTCGAACGTCACCGTCACGGAGGAGCGCAAGGAGAAGTACGACTTCGCGACCTACCGGCTCGACAACATCGCGTTCGAGGCCAAGAAGGGCACGAGCTGGCGGGTCAAGGAGCCCAAGGACGTGGCCGGGAAGACCATCGCCGTCTCCTCTGGCACCAACCAGGAGAAGATCCTCGTCGACTGGAGCAGGCAGGACGAGAAGGCGGGCCTGAAGCCGGTCACCATCAAGTACTTCCAGAAGGACACCGACTACTACCTGGCTCTCCAGTCGGGCCGCATCGACGCCTACCTCGGCCCGAGCCCCAGCGCCGCCTACCACGTGGAGTCCGCGGGCCAGTCGCAGATCATCGGCACGCTCTCCGGCGCCGGGGACAAGATCCAGGGCAAGATCGCCGCCACGACGAAGAAGGACAGCGGACTCGTCGACGCGTACGCCGCCGCCCTCGACCACGTGATCAAGGACGGGTCGTACGGGCGCGTCCTGAAGCGCTGGGGCCTGTCGACCGAGGCGGTCGAGAAGTCGGAGATCAACCCGCCCGGCCTGCCCAAGCCGTAGCCCGCCCGCAACTCCCGTATTCCCCTTCCTCGTCCAAGGACCTGCTCATGACTACGTCAACCGGGCGCGGCCTGCTGCATCTCGCGGCGGCCGTCGACCAGCCCGAGCCCGACAACTATGCCGCCGACCCGTACGTCACGCTCACGCGCCTCGCGGAACGCGGCGCCCTGGACTTCGTCACCCTCGGGGACTCCTTCCGCCGGCCCGGGCCCGACGCGCTCGCCGTGCTGTCCCGGGTCGCCCCGGCCACCGCCCGCATCGGCCTCGTCCCCACCGTCACCACCACACACACCGAGCCCTTCCATGTGCAGGCTGCCGTCGCCACCCTCGACTGGGTGAGCCGGGGCCGCGCCGGCTGGCGGCCCGAGGTGTCCGCCACCGAGGCGGAGGCCCGCCTCTTCGGCCGCAGGGCCGCAGCGCCCGCCGCGGAACTGTGGGGCGAGGCCGGTGAAGTCGCCGACGTGGCAACGCGGTTGTGGGACAGCTGGGAGGACGACGCGGAGATCCGCGACGTGGCGACCGGACGTTTCATCGACCGGGAGAAGCTGCACCACGTCGACTTCCGGGGCAGCACCTTCTCCGTGCGCGGCCCGTCCATCGTGCCGCGTCCGCCGCAGGGCCACCCCGTCACGGTCGTCGACACCGCGGAGCGGCACGCGTACGACGTCGCCGCGCGCCACGCCGACGTCGCCCTGGTGAACGCGACGGGCCCGGCGCGGGCCGCCGCCGTCCGCGCCGGGCTGCGCCGCCGCGCCGCCGAGTACGGACGCGATCCTGACGGGCTGCGCGTCCTGGCCGCGCTGTG
>NZ_NNBL01000040.1 GCF_002803065.1 Streptomyces sp. CB01635 | reverse complement strand
TCTTCCCGGCTGTTGGGCCGTTCCGACGTCCCAGACTTTAGCGGATTCCCCCGGCGGCTCCTAATCGGGCCGTCGCACCGAAATCGAATTGAATTCGGGCACGCCGAATTCGATCCCGGAGGGAGATCGTGCTGGTGGTTGGGTTGCCGCTTCAGCGGCGGAGGTGCTGTCGCAGAACCGTTACGGCTCCGTGGCAACTCGAAGAACCTTACGTAGCGAGGAGGGGCATGTCAACACCCTCCTGGCAACTTCTTTTCAGTCGAGGTCCGTGAGGCGGCCGCCGGCGTCCGGCTGGGCGTCCTCGACGCGGCGCAGCAGGCGGGTCAGGACCTCGCCCAGGACTCCCCGCTCGTCGGAGGAGAGGTCCTGGAGCAGATCCTCCTCGAACCCGGAGGCGAGGCGCATCGCCTCGAGCCACTTGGCGCGGCCCTCGGTGGTGAGCTCGACGATGACGCGTACCCGGTTGGACTCGTCGCGGTCGCGGGTGACCAGGCCCTCGCCGACCATGCGGTCGATGCGGTGGGTCATGGCGGCCGGGGTGAGGCCGAGGCGCTTCGCCAGGTCGCCGGGGCCCATGCGGTACGGGGCGCCGGAGAGGACGAGTGCCTTGAGGACCTCCCACTCGGCGTTGGTGATGCCGAGGTTCGCGGTCTGGCGGCCGTAGGCGACGTTCATGCGCCTGTTGAGGCGGCCGAGCGCGGAGACGATCTGCTCGACCTGGGGGTCGAGGTCCTGGAACTCGCGCTGGTACGCGGCGATCTGCTCGTCGAGGGTCGGCTCACTGTCGCCGGGGTTGTCGCCCATGGCCCGCAGTATGGCACGGGCGGCTTGGCGTTGAAGTCCTTCGGTGTGTATTGTTTAGATCCTAACTTTAGCTTCGAAGTCTTCACTTCTAACTCCTAAGGCAGGTGAAAGTGACCAGGGCGATGGGCGCAGCGATGCGTCGGATCCAGGTGGGCAGCGCGCTGAGTTCGTTCGGCGTCGGGTTCACGGTCCCGTTCCTCTATGTGTACGTCGCTGAGGTGCGAGGTCTCGGGGCCGGAGCTGCGGGCGTCGTGCTCGCCGCCTTCGCCATGGCCGCTCTGGTCGTCCTGCCGTTCACGGGACGGGCCATCGACCGGCGCGGTCCCGTGCCCGTCCTGGTCGTCGCCACGATGGTGGCGGCGGTCGGTGCCGTCGGGCTCGGGCTCGCGGACGGCCGGACGACCGCGATCCTGTCGGCGGCGGTGCTCGGTGCGGGCACGGCCGTGATCCAGCCGGCGCTCGCCACGATGATCGTGTGGACGTCCACGCCGGACAGCCGTACACGCGCCTTCGCCATGCAGTTCTTCCTGCAGAACCTCGGTCTTGGCATCGGCGGGCTCATCGGCGGCCAGATCGTCGACGAGAGCCGCCCGTCGAGCTTCACCCTGCTTTTCGGCATCGAGGCCGTGATGTTCCTGGTGCTCGCCGCTGTCGTCGGTTTCGTGCGGATGCCGTACGCGCCGGCGATCGGCGGGGCCGTGCCGAAGGGCGGCTCCGGGACGGGCGGCGGACTGCGGGCGCTGTTCCGGCACCGGGCCATGGTCCAACTGTGCGTCCTCGGGTTCGTGCTGTTCTTCGCCTGCTACGGGCAGTTCGAGTCGGGCCTGAGCGCGTACGGCATGGAGGCTGCGGGGATCTCCCCGTCGACGCTGGGCATCGCGCTCGCCGCCAACACCGCGATGATCGTGGTCGCGCAGTTCGCGGTCCTGAAGTTCGTCGAGCGGCGCAGGCGGTCCCGGGTGATCGCCGCGGTCGGGCTCGTGTGGGCGGTCGCGTGGCTCGCGGCCGGGTACGCGGGTGTGGGGCACGGCAGCCAGGCCATGGCGACGGCCGCGTTCATCTCCACGTACGCGCTGTTCGGTCTCGGTGAGGCGATGCTGTCGCCGACCGTGGCCCCGCTGGTCGCCGATCTGGCGCCGGCCGGGATGGTCGGTCAGTACAACTCGGCGTTCGCACTGGTCAAGCAGCTCGC
Source organism: Streptomyces sp. CB01635 (assembly GCF_002803065.1). GTDB lineage: Bacteria > Actinomycetota > Actinomycetes > Streptomycetales > Streptomycetaceae > Streptomyces. The sequence goes on along the minus strand of NZ_NNBL01000040.1, from coordinate 64,331 downwards.
TCTGGCCGTCGGCCCGGCGGTCGGCGGGCCCATGGGGGCCGCGCTGCACGGTCCGTACATCGTGACGTTCGTGCTGTTCTCGCTGGGAATCACGTTCCTCGCGGTGCGGCTCGGGCGGCATCTGTCGCCCGTGCAGGACCAGCCGTCGCTGGCGAAGAGCCGCATCGTGGCGGAGGGCGGGGCTCCGGTCGAGCCGGTGCCCGCGGCCGCGTCCGCCTGAGGCCCGGCCGGATTACGGCGTACGCGGCAGGGCGAATTCGCACCAGACCGCCTTGCCGCCGCCCGGGGTGCGCCGGGAGCCCCAGTTCGAGGCGATCGTGGCGACGATGGCGATGCCCCGGCCCGCCTCGTCGGCGGGTTCGGCGCGGCGGCGGCGCGGGAGGTGGTCGTCGCCGTCGGTGACCTCGATGATCAGTCGCCGGTCGGTGCGGCGGAGTCTGAGGCGCATGGGCGGGGTGCCGTGCTGGAGCGAGTTGGTGACGAGTTCGCTGGCGGCCAGGACGCCCAGGTCGTGCAGCTCCGGTGAGAAGCGCCAGCTGGCGAGTACGCCCGAGGCGAAGGCACGCGCGCGCGGGGCCGCTTCGACGCCGCCGAGGAGTTCCAGGGCCGCGTTGCGGAACAGCTCTCCGTCGGGTCCCGTGCGCGCCGGGTGCTGGAGGACGAGGACGGCCACATCGTCGTCGTGGTCCGCGGTGACGCCTGCCGCGCGGATGAGCCGGTCGCACACGACCTGGGGCGTGCCGGTGGCGCCGGCGAGCGCGCGCTCCAGGGCCGCGACGCCCTCGTCGATGTCCTCGTCCCTGCGCTCGACCAGGCCGTCGGTGTACATGACGGCGGTCGATCCGGGGCCGAGCGGCACCGATCCGGAGGCGTGCAGCCACCCGCCGGTGCCGAGCGGGGGTCCGGTGGGCTCCTCCGCTCGGTGGATCGTGCCGCTCTCGTCGCGTACGAGGATGGGGAGGTGGCCGGCCGACGCGTAGACGAGGCGGCCCTCGTTCGGGTCATGGACCGCGTAGACGCAGGTGGCGATCTGGTTGGCGTCGATCTCGATGGCGAGGCCGTCGAGGAGCTGGAGCACCTCGTGCGGCGGCAGGTCGAGGCGGGCGTAGGCGCGGACGGCGGTGCGCAGCTGGCCCATGACGGCGGCGGCGCGCACCCCGCGGCCCATGACGTCGCCGATGACGAGGGCGGTGCGGCCGCCGCCGAGGGTGATCACGTCGTACCAGTCGCCGCCGACCGCGGCCTCGGTGCCGCCCGGCTGGTAGGTGGCCGCGATGCGCAGGTCGTCGGGCTGCTCCAGCTCCTGGGGCAGGAGGGAGCGCTGGAGGGTGACGGCGGTCTCGCGCTGGCGGCGCTCGCTGGCGCGCAGCCGCTCGGCGGCCTCGGCATGGTCGGTGACGTCGGTCGCGAAGACGAGTACTCCGGAGCTGCCTGCCCGCTCCTGTCCCGCCCCCTCGTTGTCACCGTCCGCTTCGCCGGCCGGCACCGTCACGGGTGTGCAGGTGAACGTGTACGAGCGGCCGCCGGCCACCTTTCGGGACTTGACCGTGCGCGGCTTGCCGCTGCGCAGGACCTGGTCGAGCAGCGGCAGCAGGCCGAGTTCCTCCAGCTCGGGCAGCGCCTCGCGCGCGGGGGCACCGGTGGGGCGGTCGCCGAAGGCCGCGACGTACGCGTCGTTCACGTACGCGATGCGGTGGTCGGGGCCGTGGACGAGGGCGACGAGGGCCGGGACGCGGTCGAGGACCTCGCGTGCGGGCAGTTCGTCGATGCCGGCGGCGGGCGTGGGCGCGTCGTCGTCGGACGGGGGTTCGTGGCGGGCGGCGGGCACGGCGCCTTCCCCTCGCTGGCTTTGGGAGACGCCATGGTCGGACCGCGCTGCCGCGCGGCGCTGCGTTCCGGGGAGCCGGGCGCTCCAGCGCGTGAAGTTCACTGTGGGGAAAGCCTCGTGAGGTCGGGTGGGGTCTCCCCTGTCCGGCCGGGAGACCGGGAGCGCGGGGAAGGGCAACGTGGCGGTCGGTCCGCCCACGGTCAGGGGCCGGCCAGGGTCATGGACCAGTCTGACCGACCGGACCGACATCCGTCAGACGCCGGTCCTTGAGGGGGAGTTCCTGAGTCCGGTCAGGTCGACCCCTTCGGGTCCTGGGGCGGGTTCGCCGGGGGGCTGCCCGGCGGGTTTCCCCCGGCCGCGAGTTCGAACTCCGCACGCGGGCGTTCGAGCGAGCCGAGGGAGACGATTTCGCGCTTGAAGAGCCCGGAGAGTATCCATTCGCTCAGGACACGGGCCTTCCGGTTCACGGTCGGCACCCGGCTCAGGTGGTAGACGCGGTGCATGAACCAGGCAGGGTAGCCCTTAAGCCTGCGCCCGTAGACGTGTGCGACACCTTTGTGCAGGCCGAGCGAGGCGACGGAGCCGGCGTATTTGTGCTCGTAGTCCGTCAGGGGCTCGCCGCGCAGGGAGGCCGCGACGTTGTCTCCGAGAACTCTGGCCTGGCGCACCGCGTGCTGGGCGTTGGGCGCGCACTCCTTGCCCTCCTCGCCGGCCGTGATGTCGGGGACGGCGGCCGCGTCGCCCGCGCCCCAGGCGTGCGGAACGCCGTCGACGGCGAGCTGGGCGGTGCAGGTGAGGCGGCCGCGCTCGTTGCGCGGCAGGTCGGTCGCGGCGAGCAGGGGGTGCGGTTTGACGCCCGCGGTCCACACGACGGTGCGGGTCGGGAAGCGGGAGCCGTCGTCGAGGACGGCGACCCGGTCCTCGCAGGATTCGAGCCGGGTCCGCAGGCGTACGTCGATGTTGCGGCGCCGCAGTTCGCTGACGGTGTAGCGGCCCATCTCCTCGCCGACCTCCGGGAGGATGCGGTCGCTGGCCTCCACGAGGATCCATTTCAGGTCGTCCGCGGTGACGTTGTGGTAGTAACCCGCGGCGTAGCGCGCCATGTCCTCGAGTTCGCCGAGTGCCTCCACACCCGCGTAACCGCCCCCTACGAAGACGAAGGTGAGGGCCGCGTCACGGATCGCGGGGTCGCGGGTCGAGGAGGCGATGTCCAGCTGCTCGATGACGTGGTTGCGCAGGCCGATGGCCTCTTCGACGGTCTTGAAGCCGATGCCGTGGTCGGCGAGCCCGGGCACGGGCAGGGTCCGCGAGACGGAGCCGGGGGCCAGGACGAGTTCGTCGTACGTGATCTCGACGGCGCCCGTGCCTTCCTCCTCGGTGGCCAGCGTCGTGAACGTGGCGGTGCGCTTGCCGTGGTCGACCACCGTGACCTCGCCGACGATGACGCGGCACCTGCCGAGGACGCGGCGCAGCGGCACGACGACGTGGCGCGGCGAGATGGATCCGGCGGCGGCCTCGGGCAGGAACGGCTGGTAGGTCATGTACGGGTCGGGGGTGACGACTACGATCTCGGTCCGGCCGCTTCTCAGTTCCGGTTTGAGTTTCTGCTGGAGGCGCAGGGCGGTGTACATCCCGACATATCCGCCCCCTACGACGAGGACGCGCGTACGCGGGACTTCCGGGGCCGTCCCCCGGGAAGAAGCAGTCTTCGGCATCGGCACCACCCCATGACGCATCGGCCACTTGAGTTTGTCCACAGCCCCGGCAAATTGTGTGACCGGCGGCCGCACCGGCAGCCGGTCGGGCGAATTGCCGGAGTACGGGACATGTCCGCAGGTCAGCGGGCATGTAGCGGGTGAGGCGCGGGGGTGCAATCGGGGTGGAATCGCCGCGTACTCCGTTCGGGGGGCGCTCTGTGCGGAACCTGCCCCTTCTGAATTGACTCCGGCTCAACTATGTTCGTGTGCTGTCGGGGTGTCGGGGGATGCGCTGACGGATCCGTCGGACGGGTCCGTGGGACTGGCCTGTTCCTCACGCTCCGGTTGCCAATGGCGGGGAGAGTCTCCGGGGGGAGACGTCATTACCGGGGGAACACATATGCACATTCAGGACTCTCAATGGACTTCCGCGGCTTCCGCTTCGGCCGTGGCCGGCGGACCGGCCGCCACGTCGGGCGGTAACGGGCGCGGCGTGGGCGACAGTTCGCGTGCCGCGCCGCTGCGCGTGGACGCCCAGCGCAATCTGGAACACGTCCTGCGCGCGGCGCGTGAGGTCTTCGGCGAGCTGGGGTACGGCGCACCGATGGAGGACGTGGCACGGCGGGCCCGGGTCGGTGTCGGCACGGTGTACCGGCGCTTCCCGAGCAAAGACGTACTGGTGCGGCGCATAGCCGAGGAGGAGACCTCCCGGCTGACCGACCAGGCGCGGGCCGCGCTCGGCCAGGAGGACGAGCCGTGGTCGGCGCTGTCGCGCTTCCTGCGCACGTCCGTCGCCTCCGGTGCGGGGCGGCTGCTGCCTCCGCAGGTGCTGCGCGTCGGCGTCCCCGACGAGCGGGCCGACGCGGCGGGTGGGGTCCGGGACGAGACGCGGGTTCCGCAGCAGCGGCACGCCGGCGTTGCGCCCGAGCTGCGTCTCGTGGAGCAGCGCACGGCCCCGGTCACCGAGGCCGTGCCGGCGGACGACGCGGGCGCCGCGGAGCTGCTCGAGGTCGTCGGGCAGCTCGTGGACCGGGCGCGCGCGGCGTCTGAGCTCCGCGCGGACGTGACGGTGGCGGACGTGCTGCTGGTGATCGCCACGGCGGCGCCCTCGCTGCCGGACGCCGCACAGCAGGCCGCGGCCTCGTCGCGACTTCTGGACATCCTGCTCGAAGGGCTGCGGTCGCGGCCCGCGTAAGGGCGGGCGGTACCGCGCAGGACCGGTGGAGCTGGGCGCACCGGGGGCGGGGCGGGTTCTGGGCGTGCGACCGACGCCTGGGGTGCCGCGGCGGCCTCCGGCGGGCGCGGTGCCAGGTGATGCGCGCGGTGCCGGCTGTGGGGACGGCCGTGGGTGACACATGTGCGTCGCGCGCGGCCAACTCCCGTTTTTGACACGAAAGTTGACCACTACCCGTACGAGTGAAAGCTATTGCTTCGCTGTAGGAAGTTTCCACGGATGAGTGGTTGACGGACACCGGCAGGTGGTGCGGGCCACCCTTGTGGCACTCTTTCCCGCGTGTTCGGGTCTGAGTGTGCGGTCGGGGGCTTTCCGCGATGAGTGTTGACGGGCGGGACGAGCCACTCGAGAACAGTGGTGCGGGCGACACCGGGACCGGCGGGCTGCCCGCGCGGCAGGTGCCGAGCCAGGGAGGTCCACGCCGGGACGACTCGCCAGGCTCCGAACCCCCCGGCCCCTCAGCCCCCGCCGGCCCCTCCGACGCCGCGGGTGAGGGCCGCTCCGACCTGAGCGTCCCGCAGCAGCGCGAGCACGGCGTGGATCCGGGCACCTCCGTCCTGCCGCCCCCGCGTGAAACGCCTCCGGCGGACGCCGACCTGATCACCTGTATGCGGTCCGGCGACGACACCGCGTACGAGGAGCTGTACCGCCGTCACTCGGCCGCCGTTCGCCGTTACGCACGCACCTGCTGCCGGGACGGGCACACCGCCGACGACCTCACCGCCGAGGTGTTCGCGCGCATGCTTCAGGCCGTGCGCGGCGGCAGCGGGCCCGAGCACGCGGTGCGCGCCTATCTGCTGACCACCGTGCGCCGCGTCGCCGCGGGCTGGACGAAGTCGGCGAAGCGCGAGCACCTGGTCGAGGACTTCGCGGTCTTCGCCCAGCAGGCCGCCCGCTCCAGTGAGGTCTCCGACGACGACACCCTGGATCTCGGCGCCGACGTCCTCGCGATGCACGAGGCCGAGCAGTCGATGGCCATGCAGGCCTTCCGGTCCCTGCCGGAGCGCTGGCAGGCCGTCCTGTGGCACACGGAGGTCGAGGACGAGTCGCCCAGCGAGGTCGCCACGCTCTTCGGCCTCGACGCCAACGGCACGCGCGTGCTGGCCAAGCGTGCCCGCGAGGGCCTCAAGGAGGCGTACCTCCAGGCCCATGTGAGCACCACCCTCACCCAGGACGAGGAGTGCGCGCGCTACGCCGACCGGCTCGGCGCGTACGCCCGCGGCAGCCTGCGCACGCGGGCCGAGCGCGGCCTGCGCAAGCATCTGGAGGAGTGCGCCAAGTGCCGGCTCGCCGCCGGTCAGATCAAGGAAGTCGCCAGCGGGATCCCCGGTGTCGTGCCGGTCGCGGTCATCGGCTGGTTCGGTGCCGCCGGGTACGCGAAGGTGGTCGCGCTCATCGGCGGCGGCGCCGCGAGTGCGGCGGGCGCCGGTGCGGCGGCCGCGGCGGGCGGCAGTTCCGGCGGGGCCGCGGGCGGGGGCGCCGCGGCGTCCGAGGGGCTCGGTGCGCCCGTGAAGGCGGGCATCGCGGCCGGTGTGGTCGCGGCGGGCGTGGCCGTGGCGGTGGCGATCGCCCTCGCGGGCGATCCGCACAAGCCCAAGCCGGAGGCGCGCAAGGAGAAGCCGGCGGTCTCGCAGCCGATCACCCCGTCGAAGCCGACGCCTCCCCCGAAGCCGAAGCCCGAGCCGCCCGCCCCGCCACAGCCGACGCCTCCCCCCGAGCCCGCGCCGAAGCCGACGCCCACCCCGAAGCCCACGCCCAAGCCGACACCACCCCCGAAGCCGACCCCGAAGCCGACGCCCGAGCCCACTCCGAAGCCCACGCCTCCCCCGCCCGCCCCGGCCGTCTACCAGCTCAATCAGCTGTCGTACGCCGGACTCGGCGACGGCACCAAGCCGGAGATCCGGCCCGGCGAGAGCAGCTGGGTGTGGCAGCGCTACGGCCTGCGCGTCGCGGACAAGCAGTACGCGAACGGCGTCACCGTCCACGCGAACTCCACCGTGACCATCGACCTCAACCGCAGCTGCACCGCGTACGACGCCTTCGCCGGTGTCGACGACATGACGCTCGGCACGGGAGCGGTGCGGTTCTCCGTGTACGCGGACGGGGTGCGCCTGTGGAGGTCGCAGGTCCTCAGGGGCGGGGACCCTGCCGTTCCGGTTCACCTGAATCTCGCGCAGCGCAAGGCGATCCGGCTGGTCACCGAGCCACAGACGAACTTCGACTCCCTCGCGGTCGGGGACTGGGCGGAGTCCCGTTTCACCTGTCGGTGAGCCCCGGCTGAGGCGTGAGCGGTCCTAGTTGAAGCGGCGGACGCGTTCCGTCAGGTGAGTGACTGCCTCGGCCGCCGTGTGTCCCGCCCCCGCGGCGCGCGCTTCGGCGTACCTGTCGGCGCCCAGTGCGGCGACCGCCTCCGCCTCCAGCGCCTCGATCTCGGCGCGTTCGGGCAGCGGGCGCTCGGCGCCGCCGAGCCAGCCGTCGGACGCGGCCACCAGCCGTACCGCGCCCTCCGTGTCGCCCAGCTGGGCCAGGAAGAGTGCTCCGCGGCCCGCGAGGCCCGCATTGACGATCTCCGCGCAACGGGTCTCGACCGCGTACCGCAGGGCGTCGGTGAGGACCGCGAGGCCGCGCGCAGGCCCCGACTCGGCCGCGGTGATCCGCGCGTCGACACCCCCGACGGCCGCCGTGAACTGCGGCGGCGGCGTACCGCGCGAGGACTCCCTGGCCGCCTCGTCGCACAGCGCGCGGGCCCGTGCCACCTCGCCGTCCTCCACCGCCATCAGCGCGTTCAGGAGGTGCACGTATGCGTGGGGGTCCGGCACCCCGTACCGGTCGGCCTCCCCGCTCGCCTCGGCCAGGAGCTTGCGGGCCGCGTCGGGTTCACCGGAGCGGTAGGCGATCTCGCCGAGCCGGGCGATGAGGAACGGTGCCTCCGCGTAGGCGCCCACCTCGTAGGCGAGGCGCAGTGCCTCCTCGAACTCGCCCTTCGCCTCGTCGAACCGGCTGCGCGCGATGGCCGCCTCACCGGCCGCGCTGCACACCTGGGCCCGCATCCACCGGTCCCCGACGCGGCGGCTGATGGTCCGCAGCTCGGCTACGTCGTCGTCGACGCCCGTGAGGTTGCCCGGCCCGTCGACGGCGGTGTGCGTACGGAACATCAGGGTGACGCCGATCTCCCACTCGCCGCCGTACACCCGGCAGTTGGCGATGGCCCGGTCGAGGGCGGCCCTGACGTCTTCCGGGTTGTCCAGGAAGTGCACGGTGAACGGCCAGATGATGCCGGGGAAGCGTGCCCCCACGGGCCCGGGCCGCGCGAAGGCGTCGCGCACCCGCACGAGGTACTCCCGGTCGGCCTCCCCGCGCAGGGCGCTCTCAGGTTCGGACTGGGCCACGAAGAAGATGTGCAGGAGGCGCAGCTCCATGAGAGGCCAGTACAGCGGGTCGTCCTCGTCCGCCAGGTCACCCGCAGCGGGGAACGTCCGCCTGTCGGACCGGGGACCCCGGCATTCGGAGGGGGCCGGACGCTCCGGGCGGGGTGTCGGGAGCAGCTCCTCCAGGATGTGGCCGACCCATTCGGCGCCCTCCCTGCGGTAGTTGCGCAGCCACCAGAACCAGCCGGTGGAGAGGGCGAGTTCGACCGCGGCCTCGGTGTCGCCGGTGACCGTGGAGCGGTGCAGGGCGGCGCGGATGTTGTCGAGCTCCGTCTCCAGGCGCTCGATCCAGGGGAGTTGCTCGGCGGAGCGCAGGAGCGGGTCTGCCTTCTCGACGAGGGCTCGGAAGCAGGCGACGTGGCGCCGCTCGGCCTCGGTGCGCAGCAGCGGTGTCTCGGCGGCGCGTTCGGTCGCGTACTCGTGGATCGTCTCCAGCATCCGGTACCGCATGCTGCCGTGGCCCGGGGTGGCCACCAGGAGGGACTTGTCGACGAGCGCGCCGATCAGGTCGGATGCGGGGCCGGTGCAGACGGCCTCCGCGGCCTCCAGGTCCCAGCCGCCGGCGAAGACGGACGCCTCGCGCAGGACCGTACGCTCCTGCTCGTCGAGGAGGTCCCAGGACCAGTCGACGACCGCGCGCAGGGTCTGCTGGCGGGGCAGTACGGTGCGGCTGCCGCTGGTCAGCAGGCGGAAGCGGTCGTCGAGACGGTCCGCGATCTGGCGGGGGGTGAGGAGTCTGAGGCGGGCGGCGGCCAGTTCGATGGCGAGCGGCAGGCCGTCGAGGCGGCGGCAGATCTCGGCCACGGCCTCGGGGTCGCCGGTGACGTCGAAGTCGGGGCGCACGGCTCGGGCACGCTCGTCGAACAGGCGGTGCGCGGGGTCGGGCGGCAGGGGTTCGACGGGGCGCACGGACTCGCCGGGCACGCCCAGGGGTTCGCGGCTGGTGGCGAGGACCGTGAGGCCGGGGCAGTGGGTGAGGAGGGTCTCGGCGAGCTCGGCCGCGGCGCCGATGACGTGTTCGCAGTTGTCAAGGATCAGGAGCAGGCTGCGCTGGGCGCAGTGCTCGACGAGCAGCGCCACGGGGTCGTCCTGCGGCGCAGAGTGCTCGCTGGTCATCAGGACCGTCTCGCGCAGGCCGAGGGCGCTGACGACGGCGCCCGCCACGGCCTCGGGCTGGTCGAGCGGGGCGAGCTCGGCGAGCCAGGCACGGGGGTGCTCGGCAGCGGCTTCCTCGGCGAGGCGGGTCTTGCCGGAGCCGCCCGGTCCGGTAAGGGTGACGAGGCGGGCCGCTTGCAAGTCTGAACGGATGGCGTCGAGTTCGGGTTCCCGGCCGACGAACGAGTTGAGGCGTGGCCTCAGATTGCCGGCGCGCTGCGGCTGCCGTGGCGGCGCCGGGCGGCCGGAGTCGCCGGCGTGGACGCGGGCGGGGTCGAGCAAGTCGGCGTACAAGGCGGCCAGTTCGGGTCCGGGATCCGCGCCGAGGCCGTCGGCGAGGGTGTGGCGGGCCGTCTCGTAGGCGGCGAGTGCGTCGGCGCCGCGGCCGGCGTCGCGCAGGGCGCGGATGAGGAGGGCGTGCAGCGGCTCGTCGTACGGGTGGGCGTGGGTGAGTTCGGTCAGCTCCGGTACGACGTCCGCGGCGCGGCCGAGCTGCAGATCGGCCTCCACGCGCGCGCGTGCCGCTTCGAGGCGCTGGGCCTCGGGGCGGGTCGCGGCGGTGCGGTCGGCGAGGTCGGCGAGTGCGGGTCCGCGCCACAGGGCGAGCGCGTCGCGCAGGGCGCGGGACGCGGTCGCCGGGTCGTGCGCCGTGAGGGCGGCCGTGCCCTCACCGACGAGGCGCTCGAAGACGTACAGGTCCACGTCGTCGGGGCGGGCGGCGAGGCGATAGCCGCCGCCCGCCTCCGAAGTGACGGCGTCTTTGCCGAGGACACGGCGCAGTCGGCCGACGAGGGCCTGGAGGGCGGCGGTCGCGTCGGCGGGTGGCTCGTCGGCCCATACGTCGCCGATGAGCGCGTCCGCGGGGGCGGTGCGGCCGGCGTGCAGCGCGAGCGACGTGAGCAGGGCTCGCAGGCGCTGTCCACCCACGGGCAGGGGTGTGCCTTGATCGTCGTACGCCTCGGTGACGCCCAGGATTCGGTACCGCACGGGTCCATTCTCACGGTCGGGACGGGCTCAGTCGCGCGGATTCCGGTTCGGGGCGCTGAGGACACCACGGGCGCAGTGCTTCAGCGCCCGGCTCCCAGTGCGCCCCGCTGCGGTGCGACGCTCCCTGTGGGGACGGCGCGCTGGCGGGCCGGGGTACCGGTCCAGCAGGTGCCGCGGCGGGCGAGCAGGCGGCGCAGCCAGAGTTCGAGGGAGACGAGGTCGGCGAGGCCGTCCAGCGGCAGGGGCTCGCCGTCGGCCGCCGCGCGCAGGGCCTTGCGGACGACGCGGGCCTCGATCAGGCCGGTCTGGGCGAGGAGCGGGGTGTCGAAGAGCTGGATGAGGTGGTCGGCACGGACACGCAGGCCGGTGCGGGCCGCCGCGGCGGACGACGCGTGCGAGGGGGCGCCCCAGCCGGCGGGAAGTTCACTGACGCCGGCGCCTTCGAGGACGGTACGCAGGATGTCGGCGCGGGCGCCGGGCCGGACGCGGAGCGCCTCGGGGAGGGCGCGGGAGGCGCGTACGACCTGGTTGTCGAGGAAGGGGGCGTGCAGGCGCTGGAAGCGGACCTCGGCGGCCTGTTCGAGGACGCGCAGGTCAGCCGCGTGACGGGCGAGAGCGGCGCGGGCCCGGAACGCGCCGGGCCGCTGCCCCGGTCCTGGCCCCGGACGCGTCGCGCCGTCCTGGAGGCGAACCGATACTTCAGCGAGGGCCTCGCCCGTCAGCCAGCGCGCGGCGGGCCCCGGTCTCGCCCAGGCGAGGGCCGCGAGCGATGCGCCGACGGCGCCCGCTTCACCGCCCGGGTCCTCGAAATTCCGCTGCAGCAGCCGCTCCGCGAGGCTTGCGATGCCCGCCTTGTACGGCGTGCGGGCCAGCTTGCGCGCCGCGCCGTACACGCGCGCGGGCACCAGCACGGAGCCGCCGTCCGCCTTGGCGAGCGCGGCGACCGGCTTGACCATGTGACGCCGGCGCCGGTCCATGAGGAGGTCGGCAAGGCGGGCCGGGTGTGCGTCGAGGACCTGGCGGGCGCCGTAGCCCGTGAAGTGGTCGGCGCTCCCGGAGAGAAGGCGGGTGCGGTGGCGGGCGGCGGTGATCAGGGAGGGGCCGGGCTCGTCGGTGAGGGGGCCGTCCAACTCGGCGTAAGGGAGCGCCTCTTCGCCTGCGGTGACGACGACGTGGTGCAGCCGGGGGTTCGCGGCGATGGCGCCCGCGCGCTGGAGTTCGGCCTCGCGTCCTTCGGCGCCCGCGGACAGGTCGTTGAAGGTGACGGCGAGGAGGCGTTCGCCCGCGCCCGTGCCGTGGCCGAGGACCGTGCCGGGCAGCCCGGGCAGTCCCGCCGCGAGCAGCGCGAGAGTTCCGGACGCGGGTCCTCCGGAGAGGTCGGCGCCGATGCCGGGCACGGGCATGCCGCGGGCCGCGCGCCGCTCGGCGGGGCCCATTCCGGGGACGGGTCCTGGGTCGATGTCGGCGCCGGGGACGTGCCGGGGCGCGGCGAGCCGGGCGCGTACGGCCTCGACGAGCGCGTCGCGCAGGGCGTCCACCGAGCCGGTGGGGTCCGCGGAGGGCGCGGCGACGGCGAGCGACGCGACCGGTTCGTAGCCGGCGATCTCGCGGGCACCGGCGCGCAGGATCAGCGCGTGGCCCGGCGGGATGCGGTGTACGCCCTGGTACGGCGTCGAGTCGTGCAGGGCTTCGGGCACGTCGGGGGCGGCGAGCAGGGCCGCGAGATGGCCGATGTCGAGGTGGGCCTCGATCAGGTCGGCGAGCGGCAGGGCGGCCGTCGCGTACGCGGTGCCGCCGGCCCAGGGCGTGTAGAACACGGGCCGTGCGCCCGCGAGATCACCGGCGACCATGAGGCGCCGGCCGACCTGGACGACCGCGGTGTAGCTGCCGGACCAGGCGGTGAGGTGGCGCAGGGCCCCGCCGCGCGCGGCGAACAGGCCGACCCGCAGCTGCTCGTCGGTGGCGCCGCAGGTGCCGAGTACGGCGATACGGGTCTGCTCGTCGGCGCTGACGATCCTGACCTCGTCCGGACGCCAGTCGCCGACCGCCCACAGCGGATCGGGGTCACCCCACAGGAGCTGCGAACCCACGGGATGGACGGTCTCCCCGTCGGGTCCGGTCGAACCCGCGGACCCGAACCGCACGGGCCCGGCGGCGGTACTGCTCCACCCCACCAACCACCGCATCGCCGCCTCCACAGGTTGTGGACAGAACCTCGTCAGAAGGAATCAGAGGAAATCACAGGAACAGAGTCCCCATGCTGCCACGAAGGAGGCCTACGGGAGGGGCGACCGGGCGGCACGTGCGCCACCGAATGCGCCCCTTTTGAGCGGTAGTTGAACCCCCCAGAGACCGCTCGGGGGCATCGGTGACGCCGTACGGCGCCATCGCTTTTCGGCCAAATCGGCTGTGGATGGCCAGACCTGTGCACACCACATCGGCCACGGCGCGCAACGCACGGTCCGGGAGGCGCCCTGCACCTCCCGGACCGGTCCGCCGCCCGCGGGGATGAAGGCGGCGGTGTCCCCCAGCCCGCTGGATCCAGTACAGCGGGCCGACCCACGCACCATCCATGGAAGCGCTCCCCCCATGACCGCAGAAGAGCGCACGCACAGGCGCACGGCCACACGGGCGGAGCACACCGTGACGGCGGCGCCCCGGGCACGTACTCCCGTACGGACAATATTCCCGCCATCCGGAACTATGCCCCTTAACGCTTGGGATCCGGCGAACTACGCTGGGTGTACGAATGCCGCGCGGTTATGCCACCGCGGCAGCCGGCTGTGTCGAGGGGTGGCGCATGTCCAGGGAGCAACGCGGGCCGAACGAGAAACTCGGCACCGTTCTCGCCCTCGCGGGAATCAGCAACGCAGGCCTGGCGCGGCGGGTCAACGACCTTGGCGCGCAACGCGGTCTGACGCTTCGCTACGACAAGACCTCGGTGGCCCGCTGGGTCTCCAAGGGCATGGTGCCGCAGGGCGCTGCGCCGCACCTCATCGCCGCCGCCATCGGCCAGAAGCTGGGCCGGCCCGTGCCGCTGCACGAGATCGGCCTGGCGGACGCGGATCCCGCGCCCGAAGTGGGCCTCGCCTTCCCGCGCGACGTGGGGGCGGCGGTGAAGTCGGCGACGGAGCTGTACCGCCTCGACCTCGCGGGCCGCCGCACGGGCGGCGGGATCTGGCAGTCGCTGGCCGGATCGTTCGCGGTCAGCGCGTACGCGACGCCCGCGTCGAGATGGCTGATAACGCCGGCCGACTCGTCGGTCGCACGCGACGCCCAGCCGCTGGAGAGCGGCGGGGACAACACGCCTCAGAAGGTCGGCCACAGCGACGTCCGGAAACTGCGCGAGGCGGCCGAGGACGCGCGGCGCTGGGACTCCAAGTACGGGGGCGGTGACTGGCGTTCGTCGATGGTCCCCGAGTGCCTGCGGGTCGAGGCGGCCCCGCTGCTGCTCGGCGCCTACTCGGACGACGTGGGGCGCGCCCTGTTCGGGGCGAGCGCCGAACTGACGCGCCTGGCCGGGTGGATGGCGTTCGACACGGGCCAGCAGGAGGCGGCACAGCGGTACTACATCCAGGCGCTGCGGCTCGCGCGCGCAGCGGCGGACGTGCCCCTGGGGGGCTACGTGCTGGCGTCGATGTCGCTCCAGGCGACCTACCGCGGGTTCGGCGACGAGGGGGTGGACCTGGCGCAGGCCGCCCTGGAGCGCAATCGCGGGCTCGCCACCGCCAGGACGATGAGCTTCTTCCGGCTCGTGGAGGCACGCGCACACGCGCGCGCCGGTGACGCGCACGCCGCGGGGGCCGCGCTGCGGGCCGCGGAGGGCTGGCTGGAGCGGGCGCGCGACGGGGACCACGACCCGTCGTGGCTCGGCTTCTACTCGTACGACCGCTTCGCCGCCGACGCCGCCGAGTGCTACCGCGACCTGAAGGCACCCCGCCAGGTGCGGCGCTTCACGGAGCAGGCCCTGTCGAAGCCCACGGAGGAGTTCGTGCGCTCGCACGGGTTACGCCTCGTGGTGTCGGCGGTCGCCGAGCTGGAGTCGGGGAACCTGGACGCTGCGTGCGAGCAGGGCACGCGCGCGCTGGAGGTGGCGGGGCGGATCTCGTCGGCCCGGACCACCGAGTACGTGAAGGATCTGCTGCACCGCCTCGAGCCGTACGGGGACGAGCCGCGCGTGGTGGAGCTGCGGGAGAGGGCGAGGCCGCTCCTGATGGCGCCGGCGTAGGGCAGAGGTGTGAAGAACCGGTCCAGCCGAACGGCCACCGCCCGGGTTTGAACGCGTTGTCAGTGGCGCAGTGCAGTATCGGGGTCGGGAGGTGAGGCACGGTGATGACGAGCGGGTACGACTGCGATGTGCTGGTGATCGGCGGCGGGATCGTCGGTCTGTCGACGGCGTACGCCCTCACGCGCGCGGTACCGGGAACCCGTGTGACCGTCCTGGAGAAGGAGCGTGGCCCCGCCAGACACCAGACGGGGCGTAACAGCGGGGTCATCCACAGCGGTGTGTACTACCGCCCCGGATCGCTCAAGGCCCGCTTCGCGGTGCGGGGCGCGGCCGAGATGGTCAAGTTCTGCGAGCAGTACGGCGTCGCGCACGCGGTCACCGGCAAGCTGATCGTGGCCACCGAGCGCGACGAACTGCCCCGCCTGCACGCCCTGGTCCAGCGCGGCCGGGAGAACGGGATTCCGGTGCGGGAGCTCGGCCCCGCCCAGATCGGCGAGTACGAGCCGTATGTGCGCGGCCTCGCCGCGATCCACGTGGGCACGACGGGTGTCGCCGACTACGCCTCCGTGGCCCGGCATCTCGCCGAGGCCTCGGGCGCGGACATCCGGTACGGCGCTGAGGTGGTGCAGATCGACCGCCGCGCGGAGCGTGGTGTCGCGGTGCGCACGGCCGCCGGGGACGTCGTCCGGGGGCGCGTCCTGGTGAACTGCGCGGGGCTGCACTGCGACCGGATCGCCCGGCTCGCGGGGGACGACCCCGGCATGCGGATCGTCCCCTTCCGGGGTGAGTACTTCGAGCTGGCCCGCCCCGAGCTCGTGCGCGGCCTGGTCTATCCGGTGCCGGACCCGGCGTTCCCCTTCCTCGGCGTCCATCTCACGCGCGGCATCGACAAGAGCGTGCACGTCGGTCCGAACGCGGTGCCCGCGCTGGCCCTCGAGGGCTACGACTGGTCGACGGTCAGACCGCGCGAGCTCGGCGCCACGCTTGCCTGGCCGGGCTCCTGGCGGATAGCGCGCCGGCACTGGCGGTACGGGGCCGGGGAGCTGCGCCGCTCGGTGTCCCGGGACGCGTTCACGGCGGCGGTGCGCAGGCTGCTGCCCGCGGTGACCGCGGACGACCTGGTGCCCGCGCCCGCCGGCGTCCGGGCGCAGGCGGTCCTGCGGGACGGGACCCTGGTCGACGACTTCCTGATCCGCGAGGCCCCGCGCACGGTGCATGTGCTGAACGCGCCATCCCCCGCGGCGACGGCCTCGCTCCCGATCGGCCGCGAGGTCGCCCGGCGGGCCCTGGCCGCGCTCGGGTCCCAAGCTGCGGGTTGTGAGCTCAGGTCCTGAGCTCAGGGTCCTCGACTCCGGGTCCTCGGCTCCGGGTCCTGAGCTCCGGGTCCTGAGCTTGGGCCCCGGCCGGATCCGGCGTCTAAAATCGCCTCACTGTGTCTGAGTCACCCCACACCCCCGAAGCCCACACCCCCGAGGCCGCCGGTCCCGAAGCCCCGGCTCCCGCACGCGCCAAGGGCGAGCCGCGCTTTCCCGACGGGCCCGCGCCCGACCCCGCCGGTTCGCACTTCGAGCGGCGCATCCGCAGCTTCCAGCCCCGCCGCAGCCGCGTCACCACGGGCCAGGCGGACGCCCTCCAGCGGCTGTGGCCCGCGTGGGGCCTCGACATCGACGGGCAGCGCGTCCTCGACCTCGACGAGCTGTTCGACGGCAGGAAGCGCGTCGTCCTGGAGATCGGCTTCGGCATGGGCGAGGCGACGGCGCAGATGGCCGCCGACGACCCCGACACCGGCATCCTCGCGGTCGACGTGCACACCCCGGGCCAGGGCAACCTCCTCGGCCTCGCCGAGCGGAACGGCCTGACGAACGTACGGGTGGCCAACGGCGACGCGATCATCCTGATCCGCGAGATGCTCCCCGCCGCCTCCCTCGACGGGCTGCGCGTCTACTTCCCCGACCCCTGGCCGAAGAAGCGCCACCACAAGCGGCGCCTGATCCAGCCGGAGTTCCTCAGCCTCGCCAAGGTCCCCCTCAAACCCGGCGCCCTGGTGCACTGCGCGACCGACTGGGAGCCGTACGCCGAGCAGATGCTCGAAGTCCTGACCGAACACCCGGACTACGAGAACACGCAGGCCGACGGCGGGTACGCGCCCCGGCCCGCTTTCCGCCCCCTCACCCGCTTCGAGGGCCAGGGCCTGGACAAGGGCCACGTGGTCCACGACCTGCTCTTCCTGCGCGCCGCGCACGCACCGGCCACCGCCGCGGACTGACACCCCGTCGCGGCCGGGCCCGTCCCTCGTTAGGGTCAACGCTGTGGCGACCTATCCCCCGTATCCGAATGCGTTTCCGCACGCGCAGCCCGGAGCAGGCGCTCCGGGGTCCGGCACGCTGCGGCATCCGCGCTGGTGGGAGCGGAAGGCCGTGCACGCCTGGGCGCTCGTCTCGCTCCTGACGCTCTCCGGCCTGGTGATCCTCGCCCTCGTGCGGGAACAGACCGGCACCAAGGGGTTCCTGGTCGGGCTCTGCCTCGCGGTCCTGCCCGTCCCGCTGCTGATAGCCGCGTTCCGCTGGCTGGACCGGGTCGCGCCCGGGCCCTGGCGGAACCTGCTGTTCTCCTTCGCCTGGGGCGCCTGCGCCGCCGCGCTGATCGCGATCGTCGCCAACAGCTTCGCGACCCACTGGATCGCCACGAACTCGGCCGACCCGGCGAACGCCGACACCCTCGGCGCGACGGTCATAGCGCCCATCGTCGAGGAGTCCGCGAAGGCCTGCGCCGTCCTGCTCATCTTCCTGTTCCGCAGACGGGACTTCACCGGGATCGTCGACGGCGTGGTGATCGCCGGCGTCACCGCCACCGGCTTCGCGTTCACCGAGAACATCCTCTATCTGGGCAACGCCTTCGGCACCGACCAGCTCAACAGCGGCACCGGCATCGCCTCGGTGACCGCCGCCACCTTCTTCGTACGCATCGTCATGTCGCCCTTCGCGCACCCCCTGTTCACGGTGCTCACCGGCATCGGCTTCGGCGTCGCGGCCTGGACCGCGCCCGACCGCGGGCCGGTGCGGCGCGTGTTCCTGCCCCTCGCCGGGCTGCTGCTCGCGATGGGCATGCACGCCACGTGGAACGGCTCGTCGGCGTTCGGCCGGTTCGGGTTCTTCGGGGTCTACGCGCTGTTCATGATGCCCGCGTTCGGGCTGCTGACCTGGCTCGCGATCGGGACCCGCCAGCGCGAACTGCGCAGGGTGCGCTCCGAGCTGCCCGCATACGCGGCGGCCGGCTGGGTCGGCCCGGCCGAGCCGTTCGCCCTCGGCTCGATGCGCGCCCGCCGCCTGGCCCGCGAGTTCGCGCAGCACCACGGCGGCAAGGCGACGGCCAAGGCCGTCGCCCAGTACCAGCAGTACGCGACCTCACTCGCGCTCCTGCGCCACCGCGGGCGGCGCGGCCGGGCCGGGGCGGACTATGTCGTACGGGAGCGGGAGCTGCTCGACGAGCTGTGGGCGCGGCGCCACGCGGCCCGCCCCGCCCTCGCCTACGCGTCCCGCGCCACCGCTCCGCCCGTGTGGGTGCCGCCGATGTACGCGGGGCCGGTGCACGCGGGGCCGGTGCACGCGGGGCCGGTCGCCCAGTTCCCCGCGCACAGTGCCCACAACGCGTACAACCCGTACCGCTACTGAGTACGCCTCAGGCGGACGCCTCCGTGAGCTTCGAGAGCTCCGCGTCCGTCAGCTCCAGGTCGGCCACGGCCACCAGCGCCGGCAGCTGCTCCACGGTGCGGGCGGACGCGATCGGCGCGGCCACCGTCGGGCGGGACGCGAGCCAGGCGAGGGCGACCGTCGCGACCTCGGCGCCGTGCGCCTGCGCCACCTCGTCGAGGGCCTTGAGGACGCGCACGCCGCGCTCGGTCTGCAGGTGCCGGCCCGCGCCCGCGGCCCGTGGGCTGTCGACCTCGGTGCCCGGCCGGTACTTGCCCGTCAGGAACCCGGACGCCAGGGCGTAGTACGGGACGGCGGCGAGACCGCTGCGCGAGGCGACCTCCTGGAGACGGCCCTCGTAGGTGTCGCGCGAGACGAGGTTGTAGTGCGGCTGGAGCGCCGCGTAGCGGGCGAGGCCCTCGCGGTCGGAGAAGTCCAGGGACTCCTGGAGGCGCTCCGGGGTCAGGTTCGACGCGGCGATGGCGCGCACCTTGCCGGACTTCACCAGCTCGTCGAGGGCGGAGATGATCTCCTCGACCGGCACGGACGGGTCGTCGAAGTGCGTGTAGTAGAGGTCGATGTAGTCCGTGCCGAGGCGGCGCAGCGACTCGTCTGCGGCGGACTTGATGGTGTTCGCGGACAGGCCCTTGAAGTCGGGGTGGGCGCCGACCTTGGTGGCGATGACGACATCGGAGCGGTTGCCGCGCGCGGCCAGCCACTTGCCGATGACGGTCTCGGACTCGCCGCCCTTGTTGCCCGGAACCCACGACGAGTACGCGTCGGCCGTGTCGACGAAGTTGCCGCCGGCGGCGACGTACCCGTCGAGCACGGCGAAGGACTGCGCCTCGTCGGCGGTCCAGCCGAACACATTGCCGCCGAGGGAGAGCGGGAACACCTCGAGGTCTGACGAGCCAAGCTTGCGAAGAGAAGTCATGGCCTGTCAGAACACCGATACGGAGCAAGATATTCCGGGCATGGCCGACCGGCAGCCCTGACGTCGGGGGGTTGCCGTCAGGACCACCGGGGTTCGGAGGGTTACGAACCTTTAGATGGTCAGGCCGTTGGAGCGCAGCCACGGCGCGGGGTCCACTCCGGTCGCCTGGCCGCCGGGGTGGACCTCCAGGTGGAGGTGCGGCCCGGTCACGTTGCCGGTGGCGCCGACGCGGCCGATGACGTCGCCGCTGGTCACCTTCTGGCCTGCGCTGACGTTGAGGGACGACTGGTGGCAGTACCAGAGTTCGGTGCCGTCCGGCAGCTCAAGGACGGTGCGGTAGCCGTACGCGCCCGCCCAGCCGGCTTCTTTGACGGTGCCGGAGTGGATCGCCTTCAGCGGCGTACCCGTGGGAGCGGCGAAGTCGAGACCCGTGTGGTAGCCGGAGGACCACATCGAGCCGGGCTGACCGAACGTGCCGGTGATCGTGTAGGAGGCGACCGGCAGCGTGAAGCTCTTGGCGAGCTTGGCGAGGCGCTCGGCCTCGGCCTTCTTCTTCGCGGCCTCCTCCGCCTTCTTCTTCTCGGCGGCGGCTTTCGCAGACGCGGCGTCCCGCTCCTTGGCCGCGTCCTCGGCGGCCTTCTTCGCGGCGGCCTCCTCGGCGGCTGCGGCCTCGGCGTCGGCGGCCTGGTCCTGCTGCTGCTCGGCCTGCTGCATGATGCGGGCGCGCAGGGCCTCACCGGCGGTCGTGCCCTGCTCGGCGTCCGCGGTGGTGATGCCGGCGCCGGTCAGCGGGGCCGCGTCGGCGCCGGACGAGTCGTCGTCCGAACCGTCGGATATCAGCGCGCCCACGCCGGGCAGCGACTTGGCGTCGGGCAGCGAGTTCTTGACGGCCGAGAGGTCGGGCATCGAGATGTGTACGGGGGGCTTGCCGCCCTGCGCGGTGGCGATGCCGCCCGCGCCGACGGCCGCGATCACGCCGACCCCGAGAACTGTGGAGCTGCGCGCGAGACCGCCGCGCTGCTTGGCTACGCGGTGCCTGCCGCGTACGGGGCGGACGGACTCCTCGGTGGGATTCCACTCGTCCCAGGTCCGCTCGTCCGCTTCGCCGAACTCTTCGTCGATCGGCGCGTAGGAGAACTCTGGGGCAGGCCGGTTGGACGCCACGGGGGCGCGCTCCTTTCCTTCCTTCTCGCCTACCGGGTTAGCTGACGGGTTCGGAGCAGGAAGGTCTCCTACCGACGCCTTCCGCAAGGAAAGACGTCCGATTCACCCCAAGTTGGTGGTTCCCCGGCTCCCTTGCGGGATTAGGCGCGTGCGCACGGAGCCATCTCTTGTGACGGCTGGGACGACCGCGCTGCGTTATCGAACGTTAATAGACACCGGGGTCCGATTCCAAGCCGTTCCGACTGATCTTTAACGCCTTTGGCCTGGACTTATCGGGGCACGAGCGGGCGGAATCGGGCGAGTTGACCGGCCGTCGGAGCGGGCCGCCCATCTGACGGTTTGTCAAATGTTATGCGCAGCGACGCCGTTCGACTACGGAAGGTGAAGACGGCGGTCACGGCTGCTTCACTGCTGCTTCACGGCCGCCTCACCGCGAGCAGCGCCATGTCGTCCGTCGTGCCGCCCCCGGTGTGCCGGCGGACCTCGGCGGTGAGCGCGGCCAGCAGCGGATCGGGGCCCGAGAACATTCGCCCCGCGAGCCGGGCCGCGGGGTCGTAGAAGGTGCCCTCCGCGTCGCGCGCCTCCGAGAGACCGTCGGTGTAGAGCAGCAGCGTCGCCCCGGACGGGAACTCGGTCTCGGACGCCCGGTCGGGCCAGCTGCCGAGGCCACCCATCCCGAGCGGCAGCGCGGGCTCCGGCGGCGACAGGACCTTGAGCGCCCCGTCGCCGCCCAGGATCAGGGGTTCCGGATGGCCGCGGTTGATGACCCGTACGAGGGCGTTGCCGTGCGGGATCTCGGCGAGCACGGCCGTGGTGAAACCCTCGGACTCGTCGAGGCCGTTGCGCCGCAGCCCCTCCCGCGCGAGCGCCCGCTCCAGGCGCTGCGCGACCGCCTCCAGGGTCGCCTCCTGCTCGGCCGCCTCCCGGAAGGCGCCGATGACGACGGCCACGGCGGACACCGCGCCCATGCCCTTCCCGCGCACGTCGCCCACGACGAGCCGCACCCCGTGCGGGGTGTCCTGCACCGCGTACAGGTCGCCCCCGATGAAGGCCCCCGCCTGGGCCGCCTCGTAGCGGGCCGCGATCTCCAGGCCGCCGATGCGCTCCGCGGGCTCGGGCAGGACGGCGCGCTGGGCCGCCTCGGCGATCTGGCGCACGGAGGTGAGCTGCTCACTGCCCCGCCGCACGACGCGGTTCATGACACAGGCGAGGACGGCGACGGTGACGACCGTGACGAGTTCGGTGATGGCGTCGGTGTCGTAACTGCGGGTGTATCTGAGATGCACCCCGAGTACGACGGCGACGGTCGCGAGGCCGGTCAGGAAAGTGCCGCGAGGCGAGAAGAACGGGGCGGCGACCAGCGGGGCGGCGGTGAAGAGGGGGACGCCGGTGAACGTCGACGGCGTGACGTAGTCGTAGATCGCCCCGACCACGATGAGCAGCACGGGCAGCAGACGTACGAAGAACCGGGCCCGGGACAGGCCCTGCTCCGCCTCTCGCCCGTGTCCTCCTCGCTGCCCCACCGCTCGTCTCCCGCCACCGTCCGCGTCGGTCCCGCGCCTGCGCACGTCGTCGGGCCCCACTCCAGGGTTCCCCCGCAAAAGGCAGCGGGCGACCTGGCGGGACCGACCGGGTGAAAGGGGCCCGAGGCGGCTGACCATGGAACGCCGGGCAACCGATTCGCGTTCTGTCGCCGCAATGGCGTAGAGTCGTGTTTACCGACGCGGGGTGGAGCAGCTCGGTAGCTCGCTGGGCTCATAACCCAGAGGTCGCAGGTTCAAATCCTGTCCCCGCTACTGAAGGCCGAAGGCCCGGAACCAATGGTTCCGGGCCTTCGGTGTATCCGCCTACAGGTCGAACTCGTGCGGGGGCAGGTCGAGCATCAGGCAGGCCTCGCGGACGACGGCCTGCTCGGTCTTGTCGAAGTCGCCGTCCGCGCCGCCGATGACGATGCCGATCTGGATGACCGCGCGCGCCTCGGCGGGCTTCTTCTTCGCCTTGGCGATCTCCTGGAGGACGCTGACCTTGCCGAAGTCGAAGTCGGCGGTCAGCTTGTTCAGATTCGCGTCGAAGCGGCTCTGGAGCTGGTCCGCCGGGAAGTTCTGCAGCACCTCGTTCGTGGAGATGAGCTGGGCCACGCGGCTGCGCTCGGCCGGGTCGATATTCCGGTCGGCCGCGGCGACCAGCGCGCACATCGCCATGCTCGCGTCACGGAAGGCGCCGCTCTTCAGGTCGTTCTTCTTCGCCATGAGCTGCGTCTGCATCGTCGACGCGGACTCCTTGAAGCGATCCCACAGGGCCATGACTCTCCTCGATCGGCACTTACTGATCTTCTACAGCTTTGTAGAAACTAGCGGAGGGCGGCAAAAGTTCCGCCCCTAAACTGAAGGCTCGAACCCATTGCCGGGGAGCCTTTCGCGGTCCGATGAACGGGAGAAGACGACGGTGACGACACCCGAGAATCCCTGACGGCGCCCGAGAGTGACCGACACAGCCCCGGAGACGGACCCCGGCCGTACGACCCTCCAGCTCCTGCGCTCCCTCGACAGCGGCCCGCGCGGCCTCACCGAGGCGGAGGCCGAGCGGCGCCTCGCCCGCCACGGCGAGAACGTCCTGCCGAGTACGCGTCCCCTGTCCTGGCCCCGCCTGGCCGCCCGCAGCCTGCGCGACCCGTTCACCGGCGTCCTGCTCTGCCTCGGCCTCGTCTCGGCGACCGTCGCGGCCTGGGGCACCGCCTGCGTGATCCTCGTCCTGGTCGCCGTCAGCTGCGGCCTGCGCTCCGCCGGCGAGCGCCGCGCGGACAGCGCCATGGCGGGCCTGCGCGACCTGGTCGCGACGACGGCGACCGTGCTGCGCCGCCCCGGCGACGACGAGAGCGCCCCACCGGCCGAACACGAGGCCCCCGTAAGCCAGTTGGTGCCCGGCGACGTGGTGCTGCTCGGTCCCGGCGACCTGGTCCCCGCCGACGTACGCCTCCTGCGGGCGCAGGGCCTGACCGTGCAACAGGCGGCGTTCACCGGGGAGTCGGTGCCCGTCGACAAGCGGCCCGTGGACCTGCCCGCGGACGGCGAGTCGGCGCATCTGTGCTTCCAGGGCGGCAGCGTGGCCTCCGGGAGCGCGAGCGCCGTGGTGCTCGCGACGGGCGCCGGCACCCGCTTCGCCGCCTCCCACCGCACGGTCGGCGCACCGCGCGGGGCGAGCGCGTTCGAGCGCTCCGTGCACGGCATCTCCTGGACCCTGATCCGCTTCATGCTGCTGACGCCGCCGCTGGTCCTGATGGCGGGCGCCGCGCTGCGCGGCCGGGGCCTGGAGACCCTGCCGTTCGCCGTAGCGGTGGCCGTCGGGCTCACCCCGGAGATGCTGCCGGTCATCGTCACGACGGCGCTCGCCCGCGGCTCCGCGCTGCTCGCCCGCACCCACGGCGTCATCGTCAAACGGCTCCCCGCGCTGCACGACATCGGCGCCGTCGACATCCTCTGCGTCGACAAGACAGGCACCCTCACCCAGGACCGCCCGGCCGTCGACCTCGCCCGCACCGACCCCGACGCCCTGCACTGGGCAGCCGTCTCCGCCTGGTGGACGCTCCAGCTCGCCGACCTGCCGACCCCGGACACGCTCGACGAGGCGGTCATCACGCAGGGCCTCGCGGCAGACCCGGCCGTCACGGACACGTACGACGGGATCACCGCCCTGCCCTTCGACCCCGTACGCCGCCTCGCCACCGCAGTCGTCCGGCGGCCCGGCGGCCTCGGCACGGTCACGCTCGCCGTCAAAGGCTCCGTGGAGAACGTCCTCGACCGGTGCGCCCTCGACGACGCCGAGCGCGCGAGCCTGCTCGCCCGGGCCGCGGCGCTGTCCGGCGACGGGCTCCGGCTCCTCGCCGTGGCGACCGCCGAACGCCCCGCCCGGCACCGCCCGTACCGCACCGCCGACGAACGCGGCCTCACCTTCACCGGCTTCGTCGCCTTCACCGACGCCCTCGTGCCGACCGCCGCGCAGGCCCTGCGCGATCTCGGAGAGCGCGGCGTCACGGTCAAGGTGCTCACCGGCGACCACCCCGGCACCGCCGCTCGCGCCCTGCGCGATCTGAGGCTCGCCCCCGGCGACGTACAGACCGCGGACGTCCTCGACGCGCTCACGGACGAGGAACTGGCCCGCCTCGCCCACCGCACCACCGTCTTCGCCCGCTGCACCCCCGCCCACAAGGCGCGCATCGTCACCGCGCTTCGCGCCGGCGGGGAGACGACCGTCGGCTTCCTGGGCGACGGCGTGAACGACCTGCCCGCGCTGCGCGCCGCCGACGTCGGGATCTGCCCGCGCGACGCGGTCCCGGTGGCGCGCGACGCGGCGGACATCGTGCTCGCGCAGCCCGCGGACCGGCCCGGCAAGGACCTCACCGCGATCGGCCACGCGATCACCGCGGGCCGTCACAGCAGCGGCAACATCGCCACGTATCTGCGCGTCACGCTCTCCTCGAACCTCGGCAACGTGATCGCGATGCTCTCGGCGGGCCTCCTGCTGCCGTTCCTGCCGATGCTCCCGGCACAGGTGCTCGCGCAGAACCTGTGCTTCGACGGGGCCCAGCTCTCGTTCGCCTTCGACCGCCCGGCGCCCGACGCCCTGCGCCGGCCCACGACGCTGCGCCCGCGCGACTTCCTGCGCTTCATCACCGGGTTCGGCGTCCTCAACGCCGCCGCCGACCTCGCGACCTTCGGCGTCCTCGCGCTCGCCCTGCGCTCCACGGCGGGCGCGGCCGACGAGGCGGCGTTCCACTCGGGCTGGTTCACCGAGAACCTCCTGACGCAGGCTCTGGTGATGCTGCTCCTGCGCACCGGCCGCGCCCCGCGCACGCCGGGCCCGGTTCGCTGGGCGGTCGCGTCCCTGACCGTCGTCGGCATCCTGCTGCCCCTGACCCCCGTCGCCCGCCCGCTCGGCATGACTCCCCTGCCGCCCGTGTACTACGCGCTCCTCGCGGCGGTACTCGCCCTGTACGCGGTCGCGCTGACGGCGGTGAAGAGGCGGTACCTACGGGAGGCGTGAGGGCCGGCGGAGTTCGGCGGGAACAGCACAGCGGCCCGGTCGGCCGAAGCCGTCCGGGCCGCTGTTCACGCGGTAGACCCTGTGGGACTCGAACCCACAACCAATGGATTAAAAGTCCACTGCTCTGCCAATTGAGCTAAGGGTCCACGCGCCGGCCCGCGCCGACGCATCCCCGAGCATAGCCCGCCGGGGCCGGGAGGCCGATCGGGTATCGGCCTCCGCGGCCTGTCGGATGTCACACGGGCGGCCGGGCGGGGCGCCCGCCGCTCACGGATCGACCGGTTCCGGCGTTCCCACGCGCCCCGCCTCACGCGCGACGGTCCGCGCGTGCTCCGGGTTGAGGAACCAGTGCCGGGCCGACACCAGCCACCACACGCCCGCGAATCCGAGGACCACAAGGACCGCGATCGGGGCGTAGTTGAACGTCTCCCAAGTGACCGGCGAGACCTGCGGCAGCATGAAGAGGACCGTGATGACGGCGACCCACACCACCGCGACGATCCCGATCGGCCGCGACCACCTGCCCAGGTGCCAGGGCCCGCGCTCGAAGTCGTCGCCCTTGCGCAGCCGCAGCAGGGTCGGGACGACGTAGGCGATGTAGAGACCGATGACGGCGATCGAGGTCACGGCCGCGTACGCCGTGACGTTGATGAGATACGGCAGTCCGAGCACGAGCGCGCCGAGCGCCGCCAGCCACACCGCGGCGACGGGGGTGCGGGTGCGCGGGCTGACGGTGTGCCAGACGTGCGAGAACGGCAGCGCGCCGTCACGCGAAAAGGCGTAGATCATACGGCTGTTGGCGGTGACGGAGGCCATGCCGCAGAAGAGCTGCGCGCCGATGACGACGAGGAGCAGCAGCTTCCCGGCGGTCGCCCCGAGCGCGTCGAGCAGGATCTGCGCGGGTGGCGCGCCCGTGGCCGAGCCGAGGGCGCCCTGGTACGACTGGATGGCGAAGGTGAAGCCGAGGAGCAGCACGAACCCGGCGATCCAGGACGTCCAGATGGACCGCACGATGCCCTTCGGCCCCGCGGTGGACGCGTCGTGGGTCTCCTCGGTCATGTGCGCGGAGGCGTCGTAGCCGGTGAAGGTGTACTGGGCCATCAGCAGTCCGATCAGGGCGACGTAGAACCCGCTGCCCCAGCCGGTGTTGTTGACGAACTTCGTGAAGACGAAGGACGCGGACTGGTGGCTGTCCGGCGCGAAGGCGAGGGCGCCGACGATGACGGCGACGCCGACGACGTGCCACCAGACGCTGACGCTGTTGAGCAGCCCGACGATGCGCACGCCGAAGGTGTTGAGGAGTCCGTGCAGCACGAGGATCGCCGCGAACAGCAGGATCGTCCGCCCCGGCGTCACCTCGAAGTCGAACTGGAGGTTCAGATACGCGCCGAGGAAGGACGCGGCGCCGAAGTCGATTCCGGCGGTCACCGCGACCTGACCGAGGACGTTGAACCAGCCCGTGAACCACGCCCAAGCGGCGGCCGTCCGCGCGGGTGCGAGCCGGTGCGCCCAGAAGTAGAGGCCGGCGGAGGTCGGGTACGCGGAACAGATCTCCGCCATCGCGAGCCCGACGAACAGCGTCATGAGGCCGACCCCGACCCACCCCCAGGTGATCAGGGCGGGGCCGCCGGTGTTCATCCCGAACAGATACATCGTCAGGCACCCGGAGAGCACCGAGATGATCGTGAAGGAGACGGCGTAGTTGGAGAACGCCGACATCCTGCGGGCGAGGACCTGCGTGTAGCCGAGCTGGGCGAGACGTTCCTCGTCGGTCGATGGCGGCGGTTGCTGCGCCGCTGGATCACTTGTCATGCCCCCAGCGATTCCCGTACCGGGGGCGGGGCATGCGCGGGCGTTGGCCACAAAATACCCGCGGGTGAACGGCGGTACAGGAGCGCGAAAGGAAAGAAGGGCCCGGGAGACGTGATCGTCTCCCGGGCCCTTCTCAGGTCAGGCCGTCAGGCCATCAGGCACTGCGGCCTTCAGCCGTTTCAGCCGTTGCGCTTCCAGCGCGGCTTCTCGTCGCGGCGGAACGAGGAACCGCCGGTCGAGCCGGAGCCCGCACCGCGGTGGTCGTCGCGGCGGCCGTACGGACGGTCGTGGCCACCGGAGCGGAAGCCGCCGCCGGCGGGACGGTCGTCACGACGGTCACGGTTGAACGGACGGTCGCTGCCGCGGTGGCCGCCGGAGGGGCGGTCGTCACGGCGGAAGCCGCCGCCCGAGGGGCGCTCGTCGCGACGGTCGCGGTTGAAGCCGCCACCGGAGGGACGGTCGTCGCGACGGTCACGGTTGAAGCCGCCGGACGGACGGTCGTTGTCGCGGCGGAAGCCGCCGGACGGACGGTCGTTGTCACGACGCTCGAAGGAACGGCCACCGCGGTCGTCACGACGGTCGCGGTCGAAGCCGCCACGGTTGTCGTCACGGCGGTCGCGGTTGAAGCCGCCACCGGAGGGACGGTCGTCGCGGCGGAAGCCACCGCCCGAGGGGCGCTCGTCACGACGGTCACGGTTGAAGCCGCCACCGGAGGGACGGTCGTCGCGGCGGAAGCCACCACGGTCGTTGTCACGGCGGTCACGGTTGAAGCCGCCCGACGGACGGTCGTCGCGACGGTCGCGCTTCTCGTAGTTGCCCCGCTCGTCACGGCGCTGCGGACGCTGCTCGTACGAGGACGAACGCTCCTGGCGCTCGGCCGGCGCGGCAGCCTGCTCCGGGACGGACGCCTCGGCGGCCTTCTCGGCAGCGGCGGCGACAGCGGCGGCGACACCCTCGGCGTCCTCGCCACGCTCACGGGCGGCACGCGCGGTGAGGCGGTCGGCCTCCTCGCGCAGCTCGCCGGCGCGACGCGTGGCCCGCTCCAGCTCCTTGGTGAGGGAGGTGACCTCACGCTCGGCCTGCTGCGCGGCGTTGCCCGCGGACTCGGCCTGGACCTCGGTCATGGACCGGGCGCCGGTGATCTCGGCGACCTCCGGGTCGAAGGCGGCACCGCCCTGGATGATGTGGCGCGAGGCGTCGACGCCCGCGTCCTCCATGAGGCGGAAGATCTGACGGCGCTGGTGCGGCAGCGACAGGGAGACGACGACACCGGACTTGCCGGCACGCGCGGTACGGCCCGAGCGGTGCAGGTAGTCCTTGTGGTCACC
The DNA here is from genome assembly GCF_002803065.1 of Streptomyces sp. CB01635. Taxonomy (GTDB): domain Bacteria; phylum Actinomycetota; class Actinomycetes; order Streptomycetales; family Streptomycetaceae; genus Streptomyces. The sequence goes on along the minus strand of NZ_NNBL01000040.1, from coordinate 35,807 downwards.
GGCCGGGTCCACGTTCAGGACCAGGTCGATGCCGTCGACGTGGATACCGCGGGCGGCGACGTCGGTGGCGACGAGCGTGTTGACGTAGCCGTCCTTGAAGTCGGCGAGGACGCGGGTACGAGAACCCTGCGTCATGCCGCCGTGCAGCGCGTCGGCCTTCACGCCGGCGTCCTGGAGCTGCTCGGCGATGCGGTCGGCGCCCAGCTGGGTGCGGACGAAGATGATCGTGCGGCCCTTGCGGGAGGCGATCGCGGCGGTGACCGGCGCCTTGTCCTTGGGCTTCACGATCAGGATGTGGTGGGTCATGGTCGTGACGGCGCCCTGGGCGGCGTCGACCTCGTGCGTGACCGGGTTGGTCAGGTAGCGCTTGACCAGCGTGGAGATCTCGTTCTCCATCGTGGCCGAGAACAGCATGCGCTGGCCGTCGGCCGGGACCTGGTCGAGCAGCTCGGTGACCTCGGGCAGGAAGCCCAGGTCGGACATCTGGTCGGCCTCGTCGAGAACGGCGATCTCGACGTTCTCGAGCGAGCAGGCGCCGCGGTTGATGATGTCGCGCAGACGGCCCGGGGTGGCGACGAGGACGTCGACGCCGCGCTCGAGGGCGTAGATCTGGTTGCCCATGGACGTACCGCCGCAGACGACCTTCATCTTCAGGCCGAGGACGTCGCCGTAGGGCTGGAGGGCGTCGGCGACCTGCATCGCCAGCTCGCGGGTCGGGGTCAGGATGACCGCGCGGGGCTTCTTCTTCTCGGTGTGACCGCCGGCGAGACGCGCCAGGGTCGGCAGACCGAAGGAGAGGGTCTTGCCGGAGCCGGTGCGGCCACGGCCGAGGATGTCCTTGCCGGCCAGGGCGTCCGGGATGGTCGCGGCCTGGATCGGGAACGGCGCGGTCACGCCGTTCTGCGCGAGCTTGCGGACGATGCCCTCGGGCAGACCGAGGTCGCCGAAGGTCAAGGTGGGCTCGGCGGGGGTGTCGGTGTCGGCCTCGGCGGAGGCGCTGTCAGCGGCCTCTCCGACGGCAACGGCAGTCACGTCCTCGTCGACGGCGAGAACCTGCACGGCCTCGTCGTTCTCGGGCATGACGGTGTGGTCAGAACTGGAAATGGACATGCGAAATGCGAAACCTTCCGGAGTCTCGGCACGCGCCCGTCAACTCCGTGAATTTCGCAATCGACCGCCTCAATGCGGTCCAGCCACGGCTGGGGAGAGAACGCGCCACGCGGCGCTCTCTTAACGGCGCCGGGCAAATGGGATCAAACGATCTACCACCATAGTCACCCACCGCCCCCTCGCGCAAACCGATCCCCTGAGACCCCGCTCACACCCGCCCCCTGGGCAAGTCCTACGCAGGCATCCCCGCCCGCGGCGCCGGCTCCCGGTCGACCTGCACCCGGGCCGACGCCTGTTCGTGCGCCGACGACGAGGGCTCCGCGGTGGTCGGGTCCGGCGTCGGCGTGGGGGTGTCCGGGGTCGGCGTGGGCGTGTCCGGCGCGGTGCGCGTCGGGGTCGGCCGGGACGGTGGCGTGGTCCGCCCGCTCGCCGAGGGCTTCACCGGACCCGTTGCGCCGTTGGAGGGACTCGCGGAGGGCGAGGCGGCGTGCGAGGCCGCATCGGACGCGGTGCCGCTCGGCGACGACGCCCCCTTCGCGCCTTCCCGGCCCCCGGCCCGCCCCTCGCCGCCCCCGGGGACCACCGCCCCGCCGTCCGGCGCCGCCCGCCCGCCGTGCCGCCCCGCCGAGTGCGACGGGGCGGTCCCGCCCCCCTCGTGGGCGACGCTCATGCAGCCGGTGGTCGCCGCCGTGACGGCCACCACCGCCGCGGCCAGTCGGACCAGACGAGGGGGTACGGACAGCTGGCGCACGGGCGAGCACCTCCGGGGCGCTGAAAAGCTGGAGCTGAAGCGAGACGGGAACCGCCGAAAAGACCGGCGTCACCGTTCCCAACTCCCGTCCCCCGCAAGAGGACACGCCCGCTCACCGCCCGGCCGTCACCCGTATCCGAGGGCGTGCAGCCGCGCGTCGTCGATCCCGAAGTGGTGGGCGATCTCGTGGACCACGGTGATCTCCGTCTCCGCGACGACGTCTTCGCGGGACTCGCACATCCGCAGTGTGGGTCCCCGGTAGATGGTGATGCGGTCGGGCAGCACGCCCGCGTACCACTCACCCCGGTCCGTCAGCGGCGTCCCTTCGTAGAGGCCGAGCAGCTCAGGTTCCCCGGCGGCGGGCTCGTCCTCGACGAACACCGCCACGTTGTCCATGAGCCGCGTCAGCTCCGGCGGAATCCGGTCCAGGGCTTCGGCGACCAGTTCCTCGAACTCCTCGCGCGTCATCTCCAGCACACGGCCATTGTCGGCCACTCGCCGCCAGATCGACCTGTCCGTCCGGGCATACGGGACCATCCGCATGGGCATACGGGACCAATGGCCCGCGTCCCCGCTGTCGCCGCCCTGTCCGCCCTGCGGAACATCCCCGCCGCGGTGGGCCGCCACCATCGCGCCCGCCGCCCCCGCCCCACCGGCGATCTCACCCTCCAGCCCCGCCCGTACCTCCGCGCCCTGGGCCTCGCGGCCGTCGTCCTCATGGGCGCGTGGCTCGGCCTGCTCGTCGTGGGGAACGTCCGCGTCCCGGTGGGCCCGATGGACACCCGCATGACGCTGCGCCCGTCCCTGACCGGCGGCACGAAGATCAACGTCTCGCCGCTGGGCTCCCTGGAACTCAAGTCGCACACGGCCCCCATCCGCCTCGACGTGGACGTCGACCGCCTCGACCCGGTCCGCTCCCAGGCCCTGGTCGACCACCCCGAGCGCCTCTCGGGCCTCCAGGACGAGGTCACCCGCGACGTCGAGCACGGCACCCTCGACCTCGCCCTGCGCTCCTGCGTCGCCGTCGTCTCCGGCGCCACCGCGCTCGGCCTCGCCGTCTACCGCCGCCCCCGCCGCGCGCTCGGCGCCGGCGGCCTCGCGCTCGCCCTCCTGGCGGCCTCGGGAGGGGCGGCGTACGCGACCTGGAACCCCAAGTCGGTCCTGGAGCCGAAGTTCTCGGGCCTGCTCTCCTCGGCCCCCTCGGTGGTCGGCAACGCGCGCTCGATCGTCACCGAATTCGACGTCTACCAAAAGGAGTTGGCGCGCCTGGTGACCAATGTGACCAAGCTCTACGACGTGACGTCGACGCTCCCCGCCTACCGGCCGGACCCGTCCACGATCCGCGTCCTGCACGTCTCGGACATCCATCTCAACCCGGCCAGCTGGAAGATCATCTCCTCGCTCGTCAAGCAGTACGACATCTCGGTGATCGTCGACTCCGGCGACACGATGGACCACGGCTCGGCGGCCGAGAACCCGTTCCTCGACCCGATCAAGGACCTCGGCGCCCCGTACATCTGGGTCCGCGGCAACCACGACTCGGCGACCACCCAGCGCTACCTCTCACACATCAGGAACGTCCGCGTCCTCGACAACGGCAAGGCGGTCACCGTCGCCGGACTGCGCTTCGCCGGCACCGGGGACCCCCAGTACACGCCGGACCGCGCGGTCAAGGCGCAGGGCGACCCGGCCGAGCGCATGGCGGGCATCCGGCTCGCCTCCGCGCTGCGCGACCAGCGGGAGGCGGGCACGCCGGTGGACATCGCGATCGCCCACAACCCGGTGGCCGCCCGCGAGACGGACGGCACGGTCCCGCTGGTCCTCGCGGGCCACATCCACCACGAAGCGACCGAGGTGATGAAGCTGGGCACGCGGCTGCGTATCGAGGGCTCGACCGGCGGCAGCGGCCTGCGCGCCGTCGACGACGGCTCCCCCGACCCGGTGCAGGCGTCGGTCCTCTATCTGGACCGCGACACGCGCCGTCTGCAGGCCTGGGACGAGATCGAACTGGGCGGCCTCGGCCTGACGACGGCACAGGTCAGCCGCCATCTGCCCAAGGAGAACCAGCCGGGCGCGACCCCCTCGCCGACGCCGCCCACGGGCTCGCCCGCACCCTCGCCTATTCGGTTTGGCTGACACCGAAACGCCGTAGTACAGTCTGCGACGTGCCCAAGGGCGCCGGTCGGGGCTTGACCGTTCCAAGACCTCCAGAGGTCGAGGAAGAAGCGGAACCTCTTGGGGGGAAGCGGAGTCACATGCTTCTCACGTCCTCTTCTGGGCGATAGACGCAGAAGCAGCAAGGCCAGTAGTTTTGCCCTCATCGTCTAGTGGCCCAGGACGCCGCCCTTTCAAGGCGGTAGCACGGGTTCGAATCCCGTTGGGGGCACGCAACATCCTGTGCGACACTTGTGTCGCACAACAGCTTGGTCCTGTGGAGCAGTTTGGAGTGCTCGCCACCCTGTCAAGGTGGAGGCCGCGGGTTCAAATCCCGTCAGGACCGCTGCGATTCGTTCGCGAACCGCGTGGCTGGGTAGCTCAGTTGGTACGAGCGATCGCCTGAAAAGCGATAGGTCGCCGGTTCGATCCCGGCCCCAGCCACAAGATTCAGGCCCCGTCCCCGGACGGGGCCTGTTGCGTTTTCCCAGCGGCGCACCGCCCGAGCGATCTTCCGAAAGCCCTGTCTCCGACGGGGCTTTCGGCGTATCCGGGCGCAGTCACCCGACAGGGTCACGCCCCCGGCGCCCCGGCATGGGCCGGTTCCGTCGTTCGGCCGCCCGGGTGGCGGTGGCGCCAGACCCAGAAGATCGTGGTCGACAGCAGGGCCCATGCCGTGAGGACCAGGAACGGGAACACGTGCTGGTGCCCGCCGAAGTACACGGCCGTGTGCTGCGCGTTCACGGAGCCGCCCGGCGGCAGCCACCGCCCGATGCGGCCGAGCACCGACGGCAGCAGCGGCCACGACACCGCGCCGCCCGACGACGGGTTGCCGAGGAGCACCATCAGCCCCCAGGTCGGGATCATCGCCCAGCGGCCGACCAGCGTGTTGAACATCGTGAAGACCATCCCCGACGTGAACATCGTCAGCGCGAGGATGGCCCAGGACTCGGCGAACGGCAGATCGAGCGCGCCCAGCCACCAGTCCACGACCGCGGCGATCACGAAGCCCCCGAGCATCGCGTACACCGCGGTGTACGCGATGCGCTCCAGCGGGTTGAGGGCGCTCGCTTGAACGCTCAGCTGGATCGCGCCGACGAAGCCGATGATGACGGCAGCCAGCGAGATGTAGAAGATCGCGAGGCCGCGCGGGTCGCCCTTCTGCAGCGGTTTGATGTCGGTCACGGTGACCGGGACCCCGAGTGCGGCGCCGACCTGCGGGGTGGTCTCGGCAAGGACCTGCGCCACCGAGGCGCCGGAGGCTCCCGAGACCTTGAGCGCCACGCGGTCCCCCTGCCGTACGTCGAGGATCGCGAAGACTTTCTGCTGGTCCACGCCCTCGACGGCCGCCGCGACGCTGTCGTACAGGTGCACTTCGAGGGACGCGTTCAGCGCCTTCTCCATGCCGGCCAGGAACGCCGTCCCACCGTGCTTCGCGTTCGCCGCGCCCACCACCGCCGTGGGAATCCGGTGCGGCGTCGGGTTCGCCATCGTGTAGGTGTACGACCCCGCGAAGAGGCCCGCGGCGGCCGCGATGATGAACACGAGGACGGTCGCGGGCAGGAACGGCGACTTCTTGAAGTCCTCCCAGCGCTCCCCGCGCGTCGGCACGCGCCCGTGCGCGCCGTGGTCGTGTGCGCCGTGATCGTGATCGTCGTCGCTCGGCTCAGACATATGGACACGTTAAAACACCCATATCGGACCTTCATCGGCAAACGCTCCGGTCTCCACTGATACCGGCCCACGTCAAAACCATTCGCCACCCGTTTCCCGGAGGTGAGATCCTGAAGGACGTATGTCTACGCAGCCTGCCCCCGTCCTCGGCACCCTCGCCCAGCGCCTGTCCGAGCTGTCCCTGCGCGATGCGCACCGGCTCGGCCGCAGGCTCGAAGGCGCGCGCCGCATCCGCAAGCCCGAAGCCCGGGCCGCCGTGCTCGCCGAGATCGAGGCGGAGGCCGAGAAGGCCGAGGCCCGGACGGCGCAGCGCCGCGGCCGGTACGAGGCGCTCGAGATCACGTATCCCGAGCAGCTCCCCGTCAGCCAGAAGAAGGCAGAGATCGCCGACGCGATCCGCGATCACCAGGTCGTGATCGTCGCGGGCGAGACCGGCTCCGGCAAGACGACCCAGATCCCCAAGATCTGTCTCGAACTCGGCCGCGGCGTGCGCGGCATGATCGGGCACACCCAGCCCCGCCGGCTCGCGGCCCGCACGGTCGCCGAGCGGATCGCGGACGAGATGGACACCCCGCTGGGCGAGGCCGTCGGCTGGAAGGTCCGCTTCACGGACCAGGTCAGCCCGGACGCCACGTTCGTGAAGCTGATGACGGACGGCATCCTGCTCGCCGAGATCCAGACGGACCGCGAGCTGCGCGCGTACGACACGATCATCATCGACGAGGCCCACGAGCGGTCCCTGAACATCGACTTCCTGCTCGGTTATCTGGCGCAGCTGCTGCCCAGGCGCCCGGACCTGAAGGTCGTCATCACGTCGGCGACGATCGACCCCGAGCGCTTCTCCCGCCACTTCGGTGACGCCCCGATCGTCGAGGTCAGCGGCCGTACGTATCCGGTCGAGGTGCGCTACAGACCCCTGCTCGAAGAGGATTCGGACGACGCCGACCGTGATCAGATCACTGCGATCACCGACGCCGTCGAGGAGCTCCAGGGCGAGGGCAAGGGCGACATCCTCGTCTTCCTGTCCGGGGAGCGCGAGATCCGCGACACGGCGGACGCGCTGGAGAAGAAGAAGTTCCGGTTCACCGAGGTCCTGCCGCTCTACGCACGCCTGTCGCACGCGGAGCAGCACCGCGTCTTCCAGCGCCCCTCGGGCTCGCTCCGCCGCATCGTCCTCGCGACGAACGTCGCGGAGACCTCGCTGACCGTCCCCGGCATCAAGTACGTGATCGACCCGGGCACCGCCCGCATCTCGCGGTACTCGCACCGCACGAAGGTGCAGCGCCTGCCCATCGAGGCGATCAGCCAGGCCAGCGCCAACCAGCGCAAGGGCCGCTGCGGCCGTACGTCGGACGGCATCTGCATCCGCCTGTACTCGGAGGACGACTTCGTCGCCCGCCCCGAGTTCACGGACGCGGAGATCCTCCGTACGAATCTCGCCTCCGTCATCCTCCAGATGACCGCGGCCGGGCTCGGCGACATCGAGAAGTTCCCCTTCATCGACCCGCCGGACCACCGCAACATCCGCGACGGCGTGCAGCTCCTCCAGGAGCTGGGCGCGCTGAACCCGGCGGAGAAGGACGTCCGTAAACGCCTCACCGAGCAGGGCCGCAAGCTCGCCCAGCTGCCGGTGGACCCGCGCCTGGCCCGGATGGTCCTGGAGGCCGACAAGAACGGCTGCGTGCGCGAGGTCATGGTGATCGCGGCCGCGCTGTCCATCCAGGACCCGCGCGAGCGCCCCAGCGACAAGCAGGCGCAGGCGGACCAGCAGCACGCCCGCTTCAAGGACGAGACGTCCGACTTCCTGGCGTTCCTCAACCTCTGGCGCTATGTGCGCGAGCAGCAGAAGACGCTCGGCTCGTCCGCGTTCCGCCGCATGTGCAAGTCGGAGTACCTGAACTTCCTGCGCATCCGCGAGTGGCAGGACATCTATACGCAGCTGCGTACGGTCGCCAAGCAGATGGGCCTTCATCTGGAGGAGCCTTCGGCGGGTGCTGACGCCCCCGACCAGCAGGTCCACATCTCGCTGCTCGCCGGCCTGCTCTCCCACATCGGGATGAAGGACGTGAAGGAGTCCACGGACAAGGACCCCAAGCAACGCGGCGGGCGGAACGAGTACCTGGGCGCGCGCAACGCCAAGTTCGCCGTCTTCCCCGGCTCCGCCCTCTTCAAGAAGCCCCCGCGCTTCATCATGTCCGCCGAGCTCGTCGAGACGTCGCGGCTGTGGGCCCGCGTCAACGCGAAGATCGAGCCGGAGTGGGTCGAGCCCCTCGCCGAGCACCTCCTCAAGCGCACGTACAGCGAGCCGCACTGGGAGAAGGACCAGGCGGCCGTGATGGCGTACGAGAAGGTGACGCTGTACGGCGTCCCGCTCGTCGCCCAGCGCAAGGTGAACTACGGGCGCATCGACCCCGAGGTGAGCCGCGAGCTGTTCATCAGGAACGCGCTCGTCGAGGGGGACTGGCGCACGCACCACAAGTTCTTCTCGGACAACCGCAGGCTGCTCACCGAGGTCGAGGAGCTGGAGCACCGTGCCCGCCGCCGCGACATCGTCGTCGACGACGAGACGCTCTTCGACTTCTACGACCAGCGGATCCCGGACCATGTCGTCTCGGGCGCCCACTTCGACAGCTGGTGGAAGCACAAGAAGCAGGACGAGCCCGAACTCCTCGACTTCGAGCGCTCGATGCTCATCCGCGAGTCGGCGGAGGCCATCACCAAGGACGACTATCCGGACTCGTGGCGCCAGGGTCCGCTGAAGTTCCGGGTGACGTACCAGTTCGAGCCGGGTGCGGACGCGGACGGTGTGACCGTCCACGTACCGCTCCAGGTGCTCAACCAGGTCACGTCCGAGGGCTTCGACTGGCAGATCCCGGGCCTGCGCGAGGACGTGGTCACGGAGCTGATCCGCTCCCTGCCCAAGCCGGTCCGCCGGCACTACGTCCCGGCGCCGAACTACGCGAAGGCGTTCCTGGAGCGGGCTGTGCCGTCGGCCGATGGCCGCCAGGCAACACAGCAGGAGGCCCTGCCCACCACGCTCGCCCGCGAGCTCCAGCGCATGGTCGGCGTCCCCGTCACCCCGGACGACTTCGACCTGTCCCGCGTACCCGACCACTTGAAGATCACGTTCAGGATCGTCGACGAGCGGCGCAGGACCCTCGGCGAGGACAAGGACCTGGAGGCGCTCAAGCTCCGCCTCAAGCCGAAGGCCCGCAAGGCGATCTCGCAGGCGGCAGCGGCCACGGCCGAGCGCTCGGGCGGCGCGTCCGTGGAGCGCTCGGGCCTCACGGACTGGACGATCGGCACGCTCAGCCGTGTCTTCGAGACCCGGCGCGCCGGCCAGCCCGTCAAGGCGTACCCGGCGTTGGTCGACGACGGGGACACGGTCTCCGTCCGCCTCTTCGACACGGAGGCCGAGCAGCAGCAGGCGATGTGGAAGGGCACGCGCCGGCTGATCCTGCGCAACATCCCGGTCAACCCGGGCAAGTTCGCCTCGGACAAGCTGACCAACCCCCAGAAGCTCGCCCTGTCCGCGAACCCGCACGGCACGGTCCAGGCGCTCTTCGACGACTGCGCCATGGCCTCCTGCGACAAGCTCATCGCGGACTTCGGCGGCCCGGCCTGGGACGAGGAGTCGTACCGGAAGCTCTACGACAAGGTGCGCGCCGAGATCGTCGACACGACCGTACGGACGGTGGGCCAGGTACAACAGGTGCTCGCCGCCTGGCAGGCCTGCGAGCGCCGCCTGAAGTCCACGAAGAGCCCGACGCTGCTCGCCAACCTCACGGACGTGCGGACCCAGTTGACGGCCCTGATCCGCCCCGGCTTCGTCACGGACACCGGCCTGCGGCGCCTGCCCGACCTGGTGCGCTACCTGGTCGCGGCCGACCGGCGCCTGACGCAGATGCCGACGAACGTCCAGCGGGACACGTCGCGCATGGAGAAGGTCCACGAGATGCAGGACGAGTACGCGTGGCTGCTCGAACAGATGCCGCAGGGGCGGCCCGTGCCGCAGGAAGTCCTGGACATCCGCTGGATGCTGGAGGAGCTGCGGGTCAGCTACTTCGCCCACGCGCTCGGCACCGCGTACCCCGTCTCGGACAAGCGGATCGTGAAGGCGATCGACGCGGCAGCGCCGTAACGGACCGGGCACGTTAAGTGAGTTCGACCGCCGGGCCTGCGCTGCTGTACAGTCTCATCTCGCAGCACAGAGCAACACCAAGTGCCGCAAGCAAGGTCCTGTGGAGCAGTTTGGAGTGCTCGCCACCCTGTCAAGGTGGAGGCCGCGGGTTCAAATCCCGTCAGGACCGCACGTAAGACTGAGGCCCGCATCCCGCAAGGGATGCGGGCCTCAGTCGTGTGCGCGCCCGCCCGTGAGGCCCGGCCCCGCGCGTCCGTGCCCCCGCGCCCCGCCCCCGGGCGTCTTGACTGCGTCCCGCTCCCCCGGTACTCAGACAGCAGGGATTCCCGACCCGGAGGTGACGCATGGCGGCATCCGCCCGGCACGAGACGCGCGCTCTGCTGCGTGCCCACCTCTCCGCCGCCTCCGGCTACCGCCATCTGACCCGGCACTGCCCCGTCTGCCACCAACTCCTGCGCCTCGCCCTGGAGCCCGGCAGAGAGCCCGCAGGGGGCCGCGAGAGGGACCGGGGGGCCACGGAGGACGAAAGTCCCCCCACCGCATGACCAAAGGCGCCGGACGGCGGCCCCAACTGGTGGGAGCCTGGGGGAGAACGACGGACACCGCCACGCGAATCCCCTCTAACTCAAGGGCCTCGCCAGCAACAAGTGTTCGAGCGTGTGACGGGCATCACGGGATCAGTTTTGGAAACAGCGTTTCTTACACCCGCCCTACAACACCTCAATTTAATATGTGCAATTGCACCACCCTCAGGGCCCGCCGGGGCACTCCCGAAGGCCCACCCCGCGACCCCTCCGACGGACCTCTCCGGCGACCCGCCGAGCACCCGCCGGCACTCCCCGGCAGACCGCCACAGGCGCTCCATCAGGGACCCACAGGGCCGCCCACAAAGCCACGCACAGGCACCCCACAGGCCACCCGGCCCGCACGGATCCGCGCATAAAAAAAATCGCGCTGGACCCGGCGGAGTCCAGCGCGATCGACGACGCACCCTTGAAGCATGAGCAGGCGTGGGCCTGTTGGGGCAGACCCGCGTCGTGTGGAGCTATAGGTTGGGCGCGAAAAGGGCTGGGGAGCCCGGAACGCCCGTTTTATTCAGTTGTTCAGGCCTCGCTGCGCTGCTGCGGAATGCCCGCGAGCAGTGCGCGGACCTCCGCCTCGCGGTAGCGGCGATGCCCGCCGAGCGTGCGAATCGACGTGAGCTTGCCAGCCTTTGCCCAGCGCGTCACCGTCTTCGGGTCGACGCGGAACATCGTGGCGACCTCAGCCGGGGTCAGCAGCGGCTCGGCATCAGGGGTGCGAGCGGTCATGAGCGGCCTCCTCGGGAGAACCGAACCTTCTCGGTTCATTCCTCTAAATTCTGCACCTTGACCCGCGTTGCCCGAAATGGCGGACGCGAGTCGAGTCGGTTATAGGACGAACGGCTTGTCCTCGGCACTACAACTACACCATCCGTCCAGCCGCGTCGGCCAAACCGATGGAATTGCCCTCCCAGGTGTTCATCAGCGACGGAAGCCGATGGACCATGCCATAGCGGACAGTCACGCCACTGTGACGATCAGTCACAGTGGCGCCAGGAGTCACGAGACCCCCCATAGCGTGCAATGCTGAGATTCCGGCTGAACGCGGACGAAAGCAACCGGATGGAGTCCTCCCCGGACTCCTTGTCCTATTTTGGCACGAGGGGGGGCGATGGACGCAAGGGAGAAGTAAGTGCGGTCCATCACGCTTGAGGCAAAAGCCCGGTTCAGGACCTACGTCCCCGCACGTCTGTCCGGTCAGTTCGCGAACTGCCGGTCCCGCACCGCACGCCAACGTTCCATCAGCCGCGCGTACGCCGCTTCTGCACCGTCACCATCACCGCGCCGCAGCGCCTCGATCCCCTCCGCCACGTCCGCAGCGGAATGATCACCATCCAGATCCTCCGCGGACAAGGCGTGCACCAGGCCGCCGTAGTCGAGTTCGACGAATGAACGCGGATGGAACTCTTCGAGCCAGCGCCCCACATCCACCAGGCCGTCGATCAGCGGCCCCTCGTCCATCGTGTCCCGCAGCGTGCGAAGCCCCCGCGCGACCCGGCGGCGCGCCTGCACCATCGGCGTGCGGTAGCGCAGCACCGGCGCCTCGCCGTCCGCGGCCCCCTTGCCGTACTCGCGCTCCTCGTCCGCGACGAGCACGAACCAGTTCAGCGGGATCTGCCAGGTGGACGTGCGGATCCAGGGGCGGGCGTCGGGGTTGCGGGCCAGCCAGCGCTCGTAGTCCGCGGCGGACTGCCGGCGGACCACCGGCGGGAGCACCGCGTCCAGCACGGGTGTCGGCAGGCGCCCCGGCAGCTCGTCCAGCGCCTGCCAGCCGCGCAGTCGCGTGCGCCAGGGACACACGCACACCACACCGTCCGTCTCGATGACGAACGCGTCGTCGCTCTCGTGGACCGGCACGGGCACCGGCGGGGTGGGCAGCAAGTCGGCCAGCGAGCGGCGCAGTTCGTCCTGGTAGGAGGGGCGCTCGCGGCGCTGCGCATAGCGCTCCCAGTGGCTCCGCTCGGGCTCGGGGAACGCCGCGAGGGGTTCGTACACGCGTAGATACGACGCGTAGGGCACGGTCACCGACGACACCTTGGGCACGGCTGCTCCCTCCCCCGGCCTGCGCCTGGAAAACACTGCAAATCGTCCCATGGCCGAAGCTGATCGCACCTGGCCGGACACGCGCGTACTCCGGGAGAGGGTGATCCCCGGCACTGCGCATCTGGCGGCTCGGCGCAGGCTCTAGTCTCTTGCCCAACGGGACCCGCCACCCGTACGGGCACCGTCTCCAACCGCCGCTACTTGACCGGGAGTCACCACAGTGACCGACGTAACCGGCGCCCCTGCCGATGTTCTGCACACCCTGTTCCGATCGGATCAGGGCGGCCATGAGCAAGTCGTGCTCTGCCAGGACCGCGCCAGTGGCCTCAAGGCCGTCATCGCCATCCACAGCACCGCCCTGGGCCCCGCCCTCGGCGGCACCCGCTTCTACCCGTACGCGAGCGAGGCGGAGGCCGTCGCCGACGCCCTGAACCTCTCGCGCGGGATGTCGTACAAGAACGCCATGGCCGGCCTCGACCACGGCGGCGGCAAGGCCGTGATCATCGGTGACCCCGAGACGATCAAGAGCGAGGAACTGCTGCTCGCCTACGGCCGCTTCGTCGCCTCCCTCGGCGGGCGCTACGTGACGGCGTGCGACGTCGGCACCTACGTCGCCGACATGGACGTCGTCGCGCGCGAGTGCCGCTGGACGACCGGGCGCTCGCCCGAGAACGGCGGCGCCGGCGACTCGTCCGTGCTCACCGCCTTCGGCGTCTTCCAGGGCATGCGGGCCTCCGCCCAGCACCTGTGGGGCGACCCGACGCTGCGCGACCGCAAGGTCGGCGTCGCGGGCGTCGGCAAGGTCGGCCACCACCTCGTGGAGCACCTCCTGTCGGACGGCGCCGAAGTCGTGATCACGGACGTGCGCGCGGAGTCCGTACGGCGGATTCAGGACAAGCACCCGTCCGTCCGGGCCGTGGCGGACACCGAGACGCTCATCCGTACCGAGGGTCTCGACATCTACGCTCCGTGCGCCCTGGGCGGCGCGCTCGACGACCACTCCGTCCCCGTCCTCACTGCGAAGATCGTCTGCGGCGCGGCCAACAACCAGCTCGCCCACCCGGGCGTGGAGAAGGACCTCGCCGACCGCGGGATCCTTTACGCGCCCGACTACGTCGTGAACGCCGGCGGAGTGATCCAGGTCGCCGACGAGCTGCACGGCTTCGACTTCGACCGGTGCAAGGCCAAGGCGGCGAAGATCTTCGACACGACGCTGGCCATATTCGCTCGTGCGAAGGCGGACGGGATTCCGCCGGCCGCCGCGGCCGACCGGATCGCCGAGCAGCGCATGGCGGAGGCCCGCCGCCGCTGACGTTCGGGGTGCCCGGGAGCGGCCCGGCGGCGGATGCGGGAGACAAGACTCACGCCCGTCGGCGGGTCGCCCGCCAAGAAGAGGTTAAAATCGCAGCTGACCAGCGAGGACAGGGCACCTTGCTGGTCCTGCGCCCAGGCGCGTCCTGCGGGCGACGTACCGTATGGCCGCGGGAGCAGGTACCGTGGAAGCCCTAAGGACGGGTCTCTCTGCGGAGAGCCCGTTCGAGATCATGAACGCGTGTCAAGACTCTGGGGCCGTCGAGCCCCGTCACCGAGGGGGTCGAGCCATGGGGCGCGGCCGGGCAAAGGCCAAGCAGACGAAGGTCGCCCGCCAGCTGAAGTACAGCAGCGGCGGGACTGATCTGTCGCGTCTGGCCAATGAGCTGGGCGCTTCGACCTCGAATCAGCCGCCGAATGGCGAGCCGTTCGAGGACGACGACGAGGAAGACGACCCGTACGCCCAGTACGCGGATCTGTATAACGACGACGAGGATGACGAGGACTCAGATGAGTCCGGTCCCTCGCCGCAGCGCCGCGGCGCTTGACCTCGCAGTCCTGCAGTCTGCAGTCCAGCAGTAGTTCTTCGCAGTTCTCGTTTTCGTAGCAACTGCACTTCACCCGGTCCGGGGTGGTCACACCGCCGGACCGGGTTTTGTGCTGCCCTGCGGGCCTTACTTGCTGTAGTCACCCGTGAGCGCCGCGCCCGTGACGTGCTCGCCGCGCTCGGTGATCTCACCGGCGACCCACGAGTCCACGCCGCGGTCGGCGAGCGTCGCGAGCGCCGAGTCCACCGCGTCCTGGGGGACGATCGCCATCATGCCGACGCCCATGTTCAGCGTCTTCTCGAGCTCCAGGCGCTCCACCGCGCCGGCCTTGCCGACGAGGTCGAAGATCGCGCCGGGCGCCCACGTGGAGCGGTCCACGGTGGCGTGCAGGCCGTCCGGGATGACCCGGGCCAGGTTGGCCGCGAGGCCGCCGCCCGTGATGTGGCTGTACGCGTGGACGTCCGTGGTGCGGGTCAGTGCCAGGCAGTCCAGCGAGTAGATCTTGGTGGGCTCCAGAAGCTCCTCGCCGAGCGTGCGGCCGAGCTCCTCGATGTGCTGGTCGAGCTTCAGGTTCGCGCGGTCGAAGAGGACGTGGCGGACCAGCGAGTACCCGTTCGAGTGAAGGCCGGAGGACGCCATGGCGATCACCGCGTCACCCGTACGGATACGATCCGGGCCGAGCAGCCGGTCGGCCTCCACGACGCCGGTGCCGGCGCCCGCGACATCGAAGTCGTCCGCGCCGAGCAGGCCCGGGTGCTCCGCGGTCTCGCCGCCGACGAGGGAGCAGCCGGCGAGGACACAGCCCTCTGCGATGCCCTTCACGATCGCGGCGACACGCTCGGGGTGCACCTTGCCGACGCAGATGTAGTCGGTCATGAACAGCGGCTCGGCGCCGCACACCACGATGTCGTCCATGACCATCGCGACGAGGTCGTGACCGATGGTGTCGTACACGCCGAGGCGGCGGGCGATGTCGACCTTCGTGCCGACTCCGTCCGTGGCGGAGGCGAGCAGCGGACGCTCGTAACGCTTGAAGGCGGAGGCGTCGAAGAGGCCGGCGAATCCGCCGAGACCGCCGAGGCCGGCGACCTCGGGGCGCTGCGTCTTCTTCACCCACTCCTTCATCAGTTCGACGGCGCGGTCGCCCGCTTCGATGTCGACGCCCGCGGACGCATAGCTGGCACCAGGTGTCTCAGACATGGCTTGAGAACTTTCGTGTCGTACGACGGGGGTCTTACGGGCGACGGAGGGCGTCGGTGGCGGCGGTGTTCGCCGGTCCTGCCGCGAGCTCGGTCTCCAGGAGCTGCTTGCCGAGCAGCTCGGGGTCGGGAAGGTCCATCGGGTACTCGCCGTCGAAGCAGGCGCGGCAGAGGTTCGGCTTGTCGATGGTCGTGGCCTCGATCATGCCGTCGATGGAGATGTAGGAGAGGGAGTCGGCGCCCAGGGACTTGCCGATCTCGTCGATCGACATGCCGTTGGCGATCAGCTCGGCGCGCGTCGCGAAGTCGATGCCGAAGAAGCACGGCCACTTCACGGGGGGAGAGGAGATCCGGATGTGGATCTCGGCCGCGCCCGCTTCGCGGAGCATGCGGACCAGGGCGCGCTGGGTGTTGCCGCGCACGATCGAGTCGTCGACGACGACCAGGCGCTTGCCCTTGATGACTTCCTTGAGCGGGTTGAGCTTCAGCCGGATACCGAGCTGCCGGATGGTCTGCGAGGGCTGGATGAAGGTCCGGCCGACGTACGCGTTCTTGACCAGTCCGGCGCCGAACGGAATGCCGGAGGCCTCCGCGTAACCGATCGCGGCGGGAGTGCCCGATTCCGGCGTCGCTATGACCAGGTCGGCCTCGACCGGTGCTTCCTTGGCGAGTTTGCGGCCCATCTCCACGCGGGAGAGGTACACGTTCCGCCCGGCGATGTCGGTGTCGGGGCGGGCCAGGTACACGTACTCGAAGACACAGCCCTTGGGCTTCGCTTCTGCGAATCGGGACGTGCGCAGGCCGTTCTCGTCGATGGCGACGAACTCGCCCGGCTCGATCTCGCGCACGTAGCTGGCGCCGCAGATGTCGAGGGCGGCGGACTCGGAGGCGACGACCCAGCCGCGCTCGAGCCGGCCGAGGACCAGCGGGCGGATGCCCTGCGGGTCGCGGGCCGCGTAGAGGGTGTGCTCGTCCATGAAGACGAGGGAGAAGGCGCCCTGAACCTCCGGAAGGATCTTGGCGGCGGCGTCTTCGATGGTCAGCGGCTTGCCGTCGTCGTCGACCTGGCCCGCGAGGAGCGCGGTGACGAGGTCGGTGTCATTGGTCGCCGCGAGCTGGGTGTTGCGGCCGTTCTCCTTGGGGAGGGCCGCGACCATCTCGGCGAGCTGCGCCGTGTTGACCAGGTTGCCGTTGTGGCCGAGCGCGATCGAGCCGTGCGCGGTGGCGCGGAACGTCGGCTGGGCGTTCTCCCACACGGAGGCGCCGGTGGTCGAGTAGCGGGCGTGACCGACCGCGATATGACCTTGGAGAGAGCTGAGAGAGGTCTCGTCGAAGACCTGGGACACGAGGCCCATGTCCTTGAAGACGAGAATCTGGGAGCCATTGCTCACCGCGATCCCCGCGGATTCCTGACCTCGATGCTGGAGGGCGTAGAGCCCGAAGTAAGTCAGCTTGGCGACCTCTTCACCGGGAGCCCAGACACCGAAGACGCCACAAGCGTCCTGGGGGCCTTTCTCGCCGGGGAGCAGATCATGATTGAGTCGACCGTCACCACGTGGCACGCCACCGAGTGTAGGCGAGATCGACCACTGGTCCGAATTGGCGAACGTGATCCCGCGCCTGGTCGAGCCGGTGGCGCCCGTCCGTGAAGCCCATGTCCGGGGGTGCGCCGGCCCCCGCCCGCCCCCTTCCGCCCGTCCCGGCCATTCGGCGCGATCATGATGCTGACCTGGTTCTTCGTGTGCTACGGGCATGGCTGGGCGGGCTCGGGTGCGGCGCCGGCGGCGGGTGCAGGGCGGTGGGTGCCGGTGGGGGCGGCGCCGGGCGCGTGGACGGTGACGAGTGTGACGGAATTCGCTGCGGAGGCGGGGGCGGGTTGCGGGGCGCGGGGTGCGGGCGCTGTCCGGTCAGTCCCGGCCCGCTCCCGCCGCGGCGCCGGTTCCGTCGGGAGCCGTCAGCGTGAGGGTGCGGCCCTGGACCTCGTACGACAGCTTCTGGGCGAAGAGCTTCAGGAGGGCGCGCTCGGTGTCCATGCGCGGGCCCTGGCAGAGCATGCGGGTGGTGACGGGCCTGCCGAGCGTGAGGTGGCCGTCGCGGAACTCGGCCTTCGCGCGGAAGCAGTTGCAACCGAGGTTTCCGGTGGCGGCGCCCTCCCGGCCGTCCTTCTCGAAGGTCATCGTGGCGCGGCCCGCGACCTCCTTGGGCAGCGAGGTCGCGACGTCGTCGGAGAGCAGGCTCGTGACGGTCCACTCGGTGCCGGTCAGCGGCGCCGGACGGTCCTTGACCAGGGCGATCGTGTCGCCGTCGTCGGTGGTGAGGGTGAGGTGGTCACCGTCGGTCCTGGCCCTGTTGCTGCCGCCGATGGCGCGGCTGAACGTCTTCTCGAAGTCCCGCTGCTTCTTGTCGGTGCACATCGTCATCGTCACGGCGGTCCTGCCGATACGGATCGTGTCGCCGTCGATCTCGGCCTCCGCGTCGAAGCTGTTGCAGCCGTTGTTGCCGCGCGCCCGGTCCGCCGAGGGGAACTCCACGTAGGTGCTCTCGGGGGCCTGTGTCGTCGCGCCGTCGACGGTGACGCTCTCGACGTCCCAGCGGACCCCGGTGACGGGCGCACCCGCGACGGACACGGTCTGTGATCCGCACGCTGCGACGGCCGCGAGGGGCAGGAGCGCGGCCAGGACGGTGAGGTTCCGGGATTGCTTGTGCATGGCGGTTGGACGGGCGGGGCGGTCGGATCGGTTCCCCCGATCCGCCATCGGGTCAGCTCATGAGGGGCAGCAGCTTGCTGAGATCGGCCCGCTCGCCGCTCGCGCTGACCTTCGCGTCGTCCACGGCGGCGCGCCACTCGACGCGTCCGGTGGCGAGGCGGATCCAGGTGAGCGGGTCCGTCTCGACGACGTTCGGCGGGGTGCCGCGGGTGTGGCGGGGGCCCTCGACGCACTGGACGACGGCGAACGGCGGGATCCGCACCTCGGTCGACGCGCCGGGCGCCTTCACGGCGAGGGCGTCGGCGAGCAACCTCGTACAGGCGGCGAGCGCCTGACGGTCGTAGGGGACATCGAGTCCGGGCAGCGCGTCGTTCAGGTCGTCGGTGTGGACGACGAGTTCGACGGTACGGGTGACGAGGAAGTCGGCGAGGGGCATGGCGCCGAACCGCGTGGGGACGAGGCGGGTGTCCGGGGCCTCGGCGAGGGCCGTCTCAAGACGGGCCGTAGTGCGCGCGAAGAGTTCCTCGGGTGTGGCGCTCGCGGCGAGTTCGCGGGTGCCGTCGGCGATGGCGGCGGACTCGGTAGCGGTCCCCGACGGCCAGTCCAGGAGCGGGAGTTCATGCTTGGCCGGCTCGGGCATCTCCAGCCCCCTGACCACCGCGCCGACCGCCATCGTGAAGTGCGCCGCCAGCTCCCGCACGGTCCAGTCACCGAGCCGGGTCGGGGCGCTGAGCTGCTCCTGCGTGAGGCTCGCCACTGCATCCCGTACGAGGGCGAACTGTGCGAGCACCGCCGTCCGGGTCTTGGCGGAGTCATAGGAGCGGGCGCGCTTCTTGGCCGGTGGCATGGGGGGAGCCTATGCCGCGACCGGCATGCGTTCCTCGCGGACGTGGGGCCTAGGCCCCGTCGGGTTCCGTCTGGAACGTCGAGGCGGCGGGGAACTTGACCTGCGAGCAGCCGCGGCGCTCGGTGACGTCGTCGACGTAGGCCCGGAAGACCTTCTCGAGGGCGGGGGTCATCAGGTCGTCGTAGCCGTAGGCGGCGGTCATGGTGTGGATCTGCGGTCGCCCGTCGCACTCGGATGAGGCCCACCAGACCGGTTCCTCGCTGCTGCGGCCCGCCTTGCCCGGTTCGGCCTCGTCCGCGGGCTCGTCGTAGTCGGTGCGGCTGAGCCTGATGGTTGTGGCTTCCTCTCCCGCGTAGGTGTGGAGGGAGACGAAGTACTGGCCCGGCCGCTTCGGGCTGATGAGGTGTTCGTGATCCTTCGTCCCGGCCAGCCAGAGCGCCCGGGCGCGGCTCCCGCCGAGGACGAGGCCGCAGCTCTCGTCCCACAACCTGTCGTCCGCACGGCTCTGGAGGACCTGGTCGGGGAGCCCCGGCCGGCGGGAGAGGCCCGCCTTCCCGTACCAGGCGCAGGTACCGTCGGCGCGCGCTGCCGGGACCGGGCCCTCGGTCAAGGCGGGGATGTCAGACGGAGGATCGGGCAGCCGTTCGGCGCAGCCGAGCCGCTCGGCGAGACGGTTGGCCATGGTGACCGCGGCCTTCGCGAGCGTCTGCCGGTCGTGCGCGCCGAGCTGGCCTTTCTCGGTGAAATGCGGGCCAGGGTCCATCAGTTCGGCCCGCGCCCACAGGTCCGTGACCGGAACTCCGTTGGACCGTCCCTTCGGGCAGGGGAGTTGGACCATGACCCCCGTGTCCCCCACCACGCCCGCCACACCGCGCCGAGCGGCTGGACGGGGTAGGTGGGGTCTCCGTTGAAGTCCACGAGTTCTTCCAGCGGGTCGTCGGTGACCACAGACTGTTCCGGCAGCGCACCCACCGTGCCCGTGAAGAACCACCGTTCGCCGCTGCTGGTGCCGTGCTTCTCGCCCGCCTCGGTGCTGAAGATCTCACAGTCCTGCGGCAGGCCGGCGTCGAGTTCGATCGTGCCCTCGTCCGCCTGTCGGTGCGAGAGAGTGCCGCCCGCCGGCGAGAGCGCGAGCACCCGCCCGGGCGGCACGATCCCCGCGCAGGCCTCGTCGATCTGGTGCCGGCCCTGCCAGACCTGCCAGATCTCGCGGCCGCTCCACCCGATCCCCGCCACGGCGACCAGGCACAGCAGTACGTTGACGGACTTGCGCACACGGCGCGGCACGTCCATCGCTCCTCCACCCCCCGATCCCGGCCTGCGAGTCATCGAAGCTACCAGCAGGGTGCGTGCGGGACGGCGCCTCACACCTGCCCGTGGGGCGCTCAACGCGAAGGCCCCACCCGGCAGTTCACAGCCGAGTGGGGCCTTCGCGTTCGTACGGGGACGATCGTCAGGCCAGCAGCGCCGGGATCGTCGCCTCGTGGGCCTCGCGGAGTTCCGTGAGGGAGAGGGCGAACTCGCCCTGGAGGTCGACCGTGTCGCCGTCGACCACGCCGATGCGGGTGGCCGGGAGGCCGCGTGCGCCGCACATGTCGGTGAAGCGCAGCTCCTCGCTCCGCGGGACGGCGACGACCGCGCGGCCCGCCGACTCGGAGAACAGGAACGTGAACGCGTCCAGGCCGTCGGGCACGATGAGCCGCGCGCCCTTGTCGCCGAGCATCGCCGACTCGACCACGGCCTGGATCAGACCGCCGTCGGACAGGTCGTGCGCGGCGTCGATCATGCCGTCGCGGGACGCCGAGATCAGGATGTCGGCGAGCAGCCGCTCCCGCTCCAGGTCGACCTGCGGCGGCAGACCGCCGAGGTGGTCGTGGACGACCTGCGACCAGGCCGAGCCGCCGAACTCCTCGCGGGTGTCGCCGAGCAGGTAGAGGAGCTGGCCCTCTTCCCTGAAGGCGACCGGCGTGCGGCGGGCGACATCGTCGATGACACCGAGCACGGCCACGACCGGCGTCGGGTGGATCGCCGCCTCGCCCGTCTGGTTGTACAGCGAGACGTTTCCGCCGGTCACCGGGGTGCCGAGGATCTGGCAGGCGTCGGCGAGACCGCGGATGGCCTCGACGAACTGCCACATGACGTCCGGGTCCTCGGGCGAACCGAAGTTCAGGCAGTCGGAGATCGCGAGCGGCTTGGCGCCGGTCGTCGCGACGTTCCGGTACGCCTCGGCGAGGGCGAGCTGCGCGCCGTGGTACGGGTCGAGCTTCGCGTAACGGCCGTTGCCGTCGGTCGCGATGGCGACGCCGAGCCCCGACTCCTCGTCGATGCGGATCATGCCCGAGTCCTCGGGCTGCGCGAGGACGGTGTTGCCCTGCACGAAGTGGTCGTACTGCGAGGTGATCCACTTCTTCGACGCCTGGTTGGGCGACGCGACCAGCTTCAGGACCTGGTCCTTCAGCTCCTCCTTGGAGGCGGGCCGCGGCAGCTTGTTCGCATCGTCGGCCTGGAGCGCGTCCTGCCACGCGGGGCGGGCGTACGGGCGCTCGTAGGTCGGGCCCTCGTGGGCGACCGTGCGCGGGTCGACGTCGACGATCTTCTCGCCGTGCCAGAAGATCTCCAGGCGGTCGCCGTCGGTGACCTCACCGATGACGGTCGCGATGACGTCCCACTTCTCGCAGATCTCGAGGAAGCGGGCGACCTTCTCCGGCTCGACGACCGCGCACATGCGCTCCTGCGACTCGCTCATGAGGATTTCCTCGGGCGAGAGCGTGGAGTCGCGCAGCGGTACGTCGTCCAGCTCGACGCGCATGCCGCCCGAGCCGTTGGACGCCAGCTCGCTGGTGGCGCAGGAGATTCCGGCGGCTCCGAGGTCCTGGATGCCGACGACGAGCTTCTCGGCGAACGCCTCCAGGGTGCACTCGATGAGGAGCTTCTCCTGGAAGGGGTCACCGACCTGCACGGCGGGACGCTTCGAGGGCTTCGCGTCGTCGAAGGTCTCGGAGGCCAGGATCGAGGCGCCACCGATGCCGTCACCGCCCGTCCGGGCCCCGTACATGATGACCTTGTTGCCCGGTCCTGACGCCTTCGCGAGGTGGATGTCCTCGTGCCGCATGACGCCGATGGCGCCCGCGTTGACCAGCGGGTTGCCCTGGTAGCAGGCGTCGAAGACGACCTCGCCGCCGATGTTCGGCAGGCCCAGGCAGTTGCCGTAGCCGCCGATGCCCGCGACGACACCGGGCAGGACACGCTTGGTGTCGGGGTGGTCGGCGGCGCCGAAGCGCAGCGGGTCCACGACGGCGACCGGGCGCGCGCCCATCGCGATGATGTCGCGCACGATGCCGCCGACGCCGGTGGCCGCGCCCTGGTAGGGCTCGACGTACGACGGGTGGTTGTGCGACTCGACCTTGAAGGTGACGGCGTAGCCCTGGCCGACGTCCACGACACCGGCGTTCTCACCGATGCCGACGAGCAGCGCGTCGGACTGCGGCGCCTTCTCGCCGAACTGGCGCAGGTGGATCTTGGACGACTTGTACGAGCAGTGCTCGGACCACATCACGGAGTACATGGCGAGCTCGGCGCCGGTCGGGCGGCGGCCGAGGATCTCCACGACGCGCTCGTACTCGTCCTTCTTCAGGCCGAGTTCGGCCCAGGGGAGCTCGACGTCGGGGGTCTGTGCGGCGTTCTCAACGGTGTCGAGGCTCATGAGGCGGCGACCAGCTTCTTGAGGATCGAGGTGAAGAAGGGGAGGCCGTCGGTGCGACCGGAGCCGACGAGCGGCTCGACGGCGTGCTCCGGGTGCGGCATCAGACCGACGACATTGCCCGCCTCGTTCGTGATGCCGGCGATGTCGCGGAGCGAGCCGTTCGGGTTGAAGCCCACGTAACGGAAGGCGACGCGGCCCTCCGCCTCCAGCATGTCCAGCGTGCGCTCGTCGGCGACGTAGCGGCCGTCCATGTTCTTCAGCGGGATGTGGATCTCCTGGCCGGCCGTGTAGTCGGCGGTCCAGGCGGTGTCCGTGTTCTCCACGCGCAGCTTCTGGTCACGGCAGATGAAGTGCAGATGGTCGTTGCCGAGCATCGCGCCGGGGAGCAGATGAGCCTCGGTCAGGACCTGGAAGCCATTGCAGATACCGAGAACGGGAAGACCCGCCTTGGCCTGGTCGACGACGCTCTCCATCACCGGCGAGAACCGGGAGATGGCACCCGCCCGCAGATAGTCGCCGTAGGAGAATCCACCGGGCAGGACGACAGCGTCGACCTGCTTCAGATCCTTGTCCTTGTGCCAGAGGGCTACGGGTTCCGCACCGGCGAGTCGGATCGCGCGCTGCGTGTCCCGGTCGTCGAGGGATCCGGGAAAGGTGACGACTCCAATACGAGCGGTCACTTTTCTGCCCCCACCGCGGGTTCTTCCACCTTCACGGTGAAGTTCTCGATCACGGTGTTGGCGAGGAACGTGTCGGCCAACTCGTGGATACGGGCGAGGACGGCATCGTCAACGGGCCCGTCAACCTCGAGTTCGAATCGCTTTCCCTGACGTACGTCGGAGATGCCCTCGAAACCGAGGCGCGGCAGTGCACGCTGCACCGCCTGGCCCTGGGGGTCGAGGATCTCCGGCTTGAGCATGACGTCGACTACGACGCGTGCCACTGGCACTCCCGGTGTGTGGTGCTGAGCAGGTCCCTTCAGACTACCCGGACAAAATTTCTACTCGCGTAGACCGTAGGAAGCTACGAGAGCCGGATCACGTTACTGCAACAGCCCCGGTGACCCCGTGGAAAATCCGGGGAAAGATTTCGGAGACCCATTGCCTCCGGACACGCGGGGGGATTTAGTCGGTCTTCACAATGCAATGCCATGCAGGGTAAAAAGGAAATGGCGAAAGCGGGCAGTTCGCCTCTGCTTTGCCCCATAACAGCCGGACAGTCGACATCGGCGCACGTCAAGGTGCAGATGTCGCACGAAGGGACCGATATTCGTGGCGCAGCGTGTCGTGGTCACTCTCTCCGACGACATCGACGGCGGAGAAGCCGCAGAAACGGTCGCGTTCGGTCTCGACGGCAAGTCGTACGAGATCGACCTGAATCCAGCCAATGCCAAGAAACTGCGCAAGGCGCTGGCTCCCTTCCTCCAGGCCGGCCGCAAGCAGACCGGCTCGGGCCGTGCGGCGTCGGGGAAGACCGTCAGGAGCTTCAAGCACACCGCGGTGTCCGCCGACCCGGCGACCGTCCGCGCCTGGGCGCGCTCGCACAAGATGGACGTCCCGCCACGCGGCCGCATCCCCAAGCGGGTCTACGAGGCGTTCGAGGCGGCCAACTGACCCCCTCCGGCAGCCCGCAGAGCAGCCGACTTGCGCTGCACCCCTGTTGATCAGCTAAAGTCTGGAGCACGCCGAGGGGCGAGGCCGAAAGGCCGGACCTCACGGAGTCTTGCGGGTGTAGTTCAGTAGTAGAACATCCCCCTTCCAGGGGGAAGGCGCAGTGTGCAATTCCTGTCACCCGCTCTGCATCGCGTACCGACCACTCTTCGGAGTGCGGTAGGCTGGTGCTCGCGCCGATCGATGAGAGTCGATCGGAGGCAGTGCGAACGTAGCTCAGTTGGTAGAGCGCAACCTTGCCAAGGTTGAGGTCGCGAGTTCGAACCTCGTCGTTCGCTCCAGTTGAAGGCCCCGGTCCATCGGACCGGGGCCTTCTGCATGTCCGCCCCCTCTCATCTCCTGCGGCACATGTCCGCGACCCGCTCTGACATTTGTCATGCGGTTCGGTGACAGCGCGCACTGCTCCTCGCCCCGGCCCCGGGAAAGGCTCGGAGCATGGAAACGAACGAGCGCGTGATCGACGTCACCGATCTGCGACGCGTGTACGGGGGCTCGTACGAGGCGGTGCGCGGAGTGACCTTCTCCGTCGCCCGCGGAGAACTCTTCGCCCTCCTCGGCACCAACGGCGCGGGCAAGACCTCCACCGTCGAACTCCTCGAAGGACTCGCCGTCCCGGCCGGCGGCCGTGTACGGGTCCTCGGGCACGACCCGTACACGGAACGCGACCTGGTCAGGCCGCGCGTCGGGGTCATGCTCCAGGAAGGCGGCTTTCCGTCCGAGCTGACCGTCGCCGAGGCCGTCCGGATGTGGGGCGGATGCACGAGCGGTGCCCGGCCCGCCGGTGAGGCCCTTGAGCTCGTCGGGCTCGAACGGCGGTCCCGGGTCCGCGTGAAGCAGCTGTCCGGCGGCGAGAAGCGGCGCCTGGACCTGGCGCTCGCGCTGCTCGGCCGGCCCGAGGTCCTCTTCCTCGACGAGCCGACCACCGGCCTCGACGCCGAGGGACGGCGCGCCACCTGGAACCTGGTGCGCGAGCTGCGCGCCGAAGGCACCACCGTGCTGCTGACCACCCACTACCTCGAAGAGGCCGAGGAGCTCGCCGACCGGCTCGCCATCCTGCACGAGGGGCGGATCGCCGCCGAGGGCCGCGTCGACGAGGTCGTCGCCGCCCAGCCCTCGCACATCTCCTTCGAACTTCCCGACGGCTACTTCCCCGGCGACCTCCCGCCGCTCGCCGAGCTCGGCGTCAGCGGCCACGAGACGGACGGCCGCACCATCCGGCTGCGGACCGGCGAGCTCCAACGGGCCGCCACCGGGCTCCTGTTGTGGGCCAGGGACGCCCGGGTCGAGCTGCGGGGGCTCGACGTGCGCAGCGCGTCCCTCGAAGAGGCGTTCCTGCGGATCGCGCAGGACGCGCGTACGGAAACCATGGCCGGCACGGAGCACAGGGACGAGGTGGCGGCGCGATGAGCGCGGTCGTGACGGACAGGACGAAGCCCGCGGTCACGGGCCGCACGACGGCCGCAGGGCGGATGCGGGCGCTCGCCCGCGCGGAGCTGACGCTGATCGGGCGCAGCAAGGGCACGCTCTTCACCGCGGTGTTCGTGCCGCTGGTGCTGCCGTTCAGCGTGCGCTCGTCGATCGACAGCATGGACCTGAAGGGTGCGGGGCTCACCGTCGGCTCGGTGCTGCTGCCGTCCGCGATCGGCTTCTCCCTCCTCTTCGCCGTCTACAGCGCGCTGGTCGGCGTGTACGCGGCGCGGCGCGAGGAACTCGTCCTCAAGCGGCTGCGCACCGGTGAGCTGCGGGACGCGGAGATCCTCGCGGGCGCCGCGGTGCCCTCCGTCGCCATCGGCCTCGCGCAGAGCCTCGTCCTCGTCGCCGCCTGCACGGCGTTCCTCGACGTGGGAGCTCCGCAGGCGCCGTACTACGCCGTCCTGGGGCTGCTGCTGGGGCTGGTGATGTGGCCCGCGCTCGCCGCCGTCACCGCGAGTTTCAGCAAGAGCGTCGAGAGCGCGCAGGTCGCGGCCATGCCGCTGCTGCTCCTCTCGATGCTCGGCTCCGGCACCGTCGTACCGCTCGAAGTCATGCCGGACCGCCTCGCGTCGGTGTGCGAACTGCTCCCCCTCACGCCGGTGATCACCCTCGTACGGGGCGGCTGGACCGGGGATCTCTCCGCGTACGACGCCCTGGGCGCCGTCGCCACCGCTGTGGCCTGGACCGTCCTCGCCGTGTTTGCTGTACGACGGTGGTTCCGCTGGGAACCACGGCGGTGATCCGACGGAGCGGGGACATGAAGCGGCCTGGCGCGTGGTGGCGGGGGAAGAGCACCCCGGCGAAGGTGGAGACGTACACACGGTGGTCTCTGCACTCCTTCGGGCTCGTCGAGATCTGCTGGCTCGGGCCGCTCGCCTTCGGTGAGGTGCCGGCCGCGCTCGCGTGGACCCTGTTCCTCGCGCTCTGTGCGCATGCCGTGTTCGGCGCGGTGACCACGTCCAGGGCGCTCGACTGGACGCGCGGCCGGCGCGAGCAGCCGGTCCGCCTCGTCATCGCGTACGGCGTCGTCACCGCTGTGATCGCCGTCGGGACGCTCGGCGTGATGCTGCGGGTGCCCGCGGACGAGGAGGCCGGCACCCGCACCGCGCTCGTCCTCTTCGTCGGCATCCTCATGGTCGGCGCGGGCTGTGCCACGCCCGGGCTGCGCACCCGCAGGCGGGTGATCGGCGCGGCGCTCGGCGCGTCCCTCGGAGCCGGGGCGGCGTCCGTGCCGTCCGGGCTGCCCGCGCCCGCCGCCCTCATCACGGCGGCCACCGTGCTGTTCACCACCGCGATCTTCGCGCTGACCGCCGGATTCTCCGTCTGGCTGCTGAACGCCGTCCACGAACTCGACGAGGCCCGCGAGACCAGGGCGCGGCTCGCCGTCGCCGAGGAGCGGCTGCGGTTCGGGCGCGATCTCCATGACGTGATGGGCCGCAATCTCGCCGTGATCGCGCTCAAGAGCGAGCTCGCGGTCCAGCTCACCCTGCGCGGGCGGCCCGAGGCCGTGGACCAGATGACCGAGGTGCAGCGCATCGCCCAGGAGTCACAGAGGGAAGTACGGGAGGTCGTACGCGGCTATCGCGAAGCCGACCTGTCGGCCGAACTGGCGGGCGCGCAGGGCGTGTTGACCGCAGCGGGGATCTCCTGCGAGGTGACAGGTCCGGCCGCCGAGCTGCCCGGCCCCATACAGTCCGCCCTCGGCTGGGTCGTCCGCGAGGCCACGACGAACGTCCTGCGGCACGGGGACGCCCGGCGCTGCGACATCGGCGTACGGGTGGGGCCGGACGCGGTGGTCCTGAGCGTGGAGAACGACGGGGCCGGAACGCCTGGGGCCCTGAGCGGCGGGTCGGGGCTCGCGGGGCTGCGGGAGCGCCTTGCCGAGGTCGCCGGAACGCTTGAGGCCGGTGTGGTGCCGGATGCGGACGGGATGTTCCGGGTCGTGGCCGAGGTGCCGCTCGCCGGGCCCACCGTGGAACAGCGGCGCGACGCCGCGTACGAAAGGAGCGCCGGGTGACCGTGCGCGTGCTGCTCGCCGATGACGAGCACCTCATCCGCGGGGCGCTCGCCGCGCTGCTCGGGCTCGAGGACGATCTGGTCGTCGTCGCCGAGGCCGCCACCGGGCCCGAGGCGCTCGCCATGGCCCGGGCGCACCGGCCCGATGTGGCCGTGCTCGATCTGGAGATGCCGGGCGCCGACGGTGTGAAGGTCGCCACAGCGCTGCGCGGTGAACTGCCCGCGTGCCGGGTCATGATCGTGACCGGTCACGGGCGGCCGGGACATCTGAAACGGGCCCTGTCCGCCGGGGTGCGCGCCTTCGTGCCGAAGACCGTGAGCGCCCAGCGGCTCGCCGAGATCATCAGGACCGTGCACGCGGGAAACCGTTATGTGGACCCGGAGTTGGCGGCCGACGCGATCGCCGCGGGCGACTCCCCGCTGACCGCACGCGAGGCCGAGGTGCTCGAATTCGCCGCCGACGGGGCGCCCGTGGCGGAGATCGCGGAGCGCGCCGCGCTCTCGCAGGGGACCGTACGGAACTATCTGTCGTCCGCCGTCTCGAAGCTCGGCGCCGAGAACCGGCACTCGGCAGTGCGGCTCGCACGGGAGCGAGGTTGGGTATAGTTGCTCTCGCGCCACGGCGCAGTGCGAACGTAGCTCAGTTGGTAGAGCGCAACCTTGCCAAGGTTGAGGTCGCGAGTTCGAACCTCGTCGTTCGCTCCACAGAAAGCCCCCGGCACCTCAGGTGCCGGGGGCTTTCACGCATCTGCGGCGCCGTGGTTACCAGCTGACGCCGGTCAGGCGCTCGTACGCCTCGATGTACTTGGCGCGCGTCGCGTCCACGATCTGCTGCGGAAGCGCCGGCGGCGGCTGCTCGCTCTTGCGGTCCCAGCCCGACTCGGGGCCCGTCAGCCAGTTCCGCACGTACTGCTTGTCGAACGACGGCTGGGCGTGGCCCGGCTCCCACTCGGCGGCGGGCCAGAAGCGGGACGAGTCCGGGGTGAGGACCTCGTCGCCGAGGATCAGCGCCTCGCCGTCGAAGCCGAACTCGAACTTGGTGTCCGCGAGGATCACGCCGCGCTCCCGCGCGATGTCCCGGGCCCGGCCGTAGACGGCGAGCGTCATCTGGCGCAGCTGGGCGGCGGTCTCCGCGCCGACCTGGCGGGCCACCTCCTCGTACGACACGTTCTCGTCGTGCTCGCCGACCTCGGCCTTCGTGGCGGGCGTGAAGATCGGGGCGGGCAGCTCAGAGCCGTCGGTCAGGCCCTCGGGCAGCGCGAGGCCGCAGACCGTGCGCGAGTCGTTGTACTCGACGAGGCCCGAGCCCGTGAGATAGCCGCGGGCCACGCACTCGACGGGGACCATGCGCAGCGACTTGCAGATGAGGGTGCGGCCCTGCCAGTCGGCGGGGGCGCCGGGCGGCAGCTCGGTCGACAGGACGTGGTTGGGGACCAGGTCGGCGAGCTGGTCGAACCACCACAGCGACAGCTGCGTGAGCACGCGGCCCTTGTCGGGGATGGGGGTGGGCAGCACCCAGTCGTAGGCGGACATGCGGTCTGAGGCGACCATCACGAGGTCGCCCGCCTCGTTCCGGTACAGGTCCCGCACCTTGCCGGTGTGGAGGTGTACCAGGCCCGGCACCTGCTGGGGTTCGGGCTTTTCGACGAATCCGGACACGGTTCCTCCCCGTGGATATGTACGAGTGCACCTGATTCTCGCTCATACGGGGATGAGTTTTGGCCACGGGTCCGGCGGGCGGCAGCTGCGGAGACGGGTCGGGGCGCGGCTGGTCAGTCGCGTTTGCAGATCCGGTCGAGGAGGTTGGCCGTCGCGCGCTGGATCCGCGGGTCGACATGGCCGGGGCGGTCGAGGGCCGGGGACCAGGCGAACGTGCCGGACGCGAAGACCAGCGATCCGGACGGCGCCCGGTACAGGGACGTCTCCTGGTGGCGCGGCGCCCGCTCGCTGTCGCGGTAGGGCGAGTGGGCGAGCAGGATGCGGTCCTCGTGCTCGGGCAGCGCGGTGCGCGGGAAGTAGCGGTCGGCCTCGCCCGCGACCAGGCCGTCGATCTCGTCGCCCTCGTGCGCCCCGGTGGCCTCCCACAGCCAGTGGTCGGCGTTCCGCACGACGAGGGGGTGAGGCTCCGGGACCCGGCCCGCGTACTGGATGCCCATGAGCTGCTGCTCGGGGCGGTCGATCTCGCGCCACAGGGCGGACTTCCCGGGCGCTCTGCGCTTGTGGCAGGTGAGCAGCCGGTCCGGCACGCCGGACGGGGACGGGCCCAACTCCACCTGCCAATACATGGTGTTGGCGGAGAGGAAGACGAGTGACGTGCCGTGCTCGCGGGCCACTTCGGTGGTGCGGCGCATCGGCGTCGACCAGTACTCGTCGTGGCCGGGGAAGACGAGGCCCCGGTAGCGGGTCGGGTCGATGCGGCCCGCGTGCAGGTCGCGGGCGTCGGCGTACGCGAGGTCGTAGCCGTACCGCTCGGCCCAGCGGATGAAGTCGTAGGCGTGGCCGACGTGCAGGGGGAGGCCCGCGCCGGCGTACGGGCGGTCGAAGGAGACCGTCGTCGCGGCGTCGCCCTCGCCGAGCAGCCGCCCCTCCTGGTCCCACGCGTGGTAGAGGCTCGCGCCCGTGTGCCCGTCCTCCGGATAGAGGTTGTACGCCTGCCAGGTCACGTCCGGCAGGAGCAGGAGGAGATCGGCGGGCCGGCTGTCGCGGACCGTGAAGGGGACGTGCGAGCGGTAGCCGTCGACGGTGGTGAGGACGGCCACGTACGCGCCCACGTTCCAGAACGACGGGATCTGCAGGCGCCAGGACAGCCACCAGTGGTGGCAGGAGACCGTACGGTCCGCGGTGAGCGGGGCCGGCTGGACGATGCCGGAGAGCCGCGGGCTGGTGATGATCTTGCTGGCGCCGTCGCCGCCGTAGTGACCGATGCGGTAGATGTCGACGCTGAACTGCTGGGGCGGGTCCACCGTGATGTGGAAGTCGATCGCCTCGCCGGGCGCGGCCGCTCCGGTCGACGTGAAGCCCTTGATCTGGCGGTGCACGTCGTCGGCCATGCGGGGGCCGCCGGTGCGGGGGCTGGGGATGCTGGTCGCGATGGTGCTCGCACCGGGCTGGGGGGCGTGGTCGACGTACCAGGGGACCACCTGGCCCGTGTCGTCGAAGTAGTGCTCGCTGCCGCGCAGCCACGGCAGGGGGCCCTGGCCGAAGGGGTCGCTCACGGCGTGGGCGAGCGCGCCGGACTCCCAGCGGCGGATGGTGCGGGGTGACCGCGCGTGTTCCGGCCACCCGGCCTTCTGCCCCTCCCGTTCCGGCCCCATGCCCGCTTCCCTCCCTCGCTCCCCCGAGCCCTCGTGCGCTCCGTCTGTCAGCGACCGACCCCAGCACATCACATTACGCACGCACTCCGTCACCGTTCGTCGCGAATTGACGTGAACGGAACGTGAGCCTCCGGAGGTTGGGGGTGGACGGTGCGGATGCGAGAGGCGCGGGGTGCGGGTGTGCCGCGATTGCCGTCGCGGCCTACACCAGTCGGACCGGCTTCTCGGGGCGGATGCCGAGGCGGGTGAGCCAGGCGCGCAGAGGCTCCGGGTCCCCGTCTTCCACGAGGCTCAGGACCCGCGGGGTCAGATCCTTGGCGCGCTCGCCGTCGACCAGGAGTGAGGGGCCGTCCAGCCAGTCGAGGCCGGGGGCGGCTCCGGCCGTGTCCACGGCGGCGCAGCACACCATCGCCGTGACGTGGTCGGCCACCAACTCGCGTCCCGTGCGGGGTGGTTGGAGCGGGAAGAGCGGGAGCATGCCTTCGTCCCACAGCGCGCCGTCGGGCCCCTGTCCGGCGGCGGGCACGGGCGGGGCCGGGCGCTCACACTCCTCGCGGGCCGACTCGGCACTGAGGCCGGCGGCGAGAAGAGCGGTGGGGGTGTCCTCGCGGTCCTCGGGGCCCTCGGGGGCGGTGGAGTCGTCGTCGGGGGAGACGGTGGCGTCGGTGTCGGCGGCGGCGGTGAGGTCCTTGGCGGGGACGGTGGGATCTTCCCGGTCTACGGGGGCCACGGGCCCTACGGAGTCCCCGGCGCGCGTCGCCGTTGCGAGGTGCTCCATCACCCGGGCGAGTGTCGGGCCCTCCGGGTCGGGGGACGCGGGGTCCGCGGAGCTGCGTACGCCCAGTGCGTCGAGGACGCGGTGGAGACGCGCCGCGTCCATGCGCCACTTACGGTCCACGACCTCGTCCGGATACTCCTGCCAGTCGACCGGCGCCCAGTCGGGGCCCGGCTCGGCGGGGCCTCCGTGGAACAGCCGGGCCGCGAGCAGCGACGCCGCCTCGTCCACCGTGCCCGGCTCCTCCAGCAGATCGCAGGCGGGCCGCTCCCCGAGCCGGGAGGCGAAGCCCTCGGCGAGGCGGTCGCGCCGGGAGAGCTCGGTGAGGGCGGCGACGACGCCCACGTCCAGACGGGAGGGCCAGCGCCCCATGCGCCAGGCGGGCAGTGCGACCCGGGTGAGGAGCCGGTCCCAGCCCGCGTAGGCCAGGCCGACCTGCTCCTGGGCGACGATCCGCACGCCGTAGTCCACCGTCTGTGCGCGCTCGGCGGCGGCCGCGGCGACCCCGCGCTCCATCTCGCCGGCGTGGCCCCGGCAGCTGCGAAGGAGCAGGCGCGCGACCCAGCCGACGCAACCGAGGACCGCCCGCCCCAGCGGTCCGCGACCGGGCGCCGCAGCGACGGCGACCGCCGCGTCCAGGCCCCGCACGAAGCGGCGCGCGGCCGCTATGTCCGGATGCGCCGACGGCCCCGTACCGGCGACGACCGGGGCGAGTACGGCGCGCAGCTCGCCCACGCGCATCCACCACAGGAAGGGGGAGCCGATGACCAGGACGGGCGCGGCCGGCACCCGGCCTCTGCCGGCGCCGCCGCCCCGGATGCCCGGGCCGTCGGCGTCACGCGGGATCCGGCCCTCGTCGTCCTTGGGTCTGGGCGGTCCGTGCGCGGGATGCGTACGGTCCTCCAGCCAGCTGTCGCAGTCCGGGGTGAGCGCTATGGCGGAGGGGGCCGGGACGTCGAGCCGGTCGGCGAGATCGCGCACCAGCCGGTAGAGATCGGGGGCCCGCTCCTCGGCGATCGGCACCGTCGGGCTGACCGCCGGGCGGGCGCGGGCCACCACGAGGGCGATGCCCGCCGCGCACGCCAGGACGACCAGGGCGAGGACCGTCACGAGCCACCGCACCGTCCGCCAGCCGTCGCCGACCATGTGCCCGGTGGCGGCGCCCGCGGCCAGCACGACCGCGAAGGCCGCGGGCAGCAGGGCGACGGCCAGCGCTCTGCCGCGGATGCGCAGCACCGCGAGAGCCCGGGAGCGCGCGGCCCGCGCGCCCATCTCCGCACCCATACCGGACACGACCGATGTCACCCCCTGCTGCTTATGTTTCCTGCACCCATGGCGTTGTCCACTCCCCCACTGTGGCACCCGTCACTGACATCGCAATGCCGGTGGGCCAAGTGCCCGAACGCTTCCGCCGCACCCTAGTTGGGGTTCAAGGCATCGTCAGCCGGATGGACGAGCGGTCACTCGATGGAATGGCTTTGGGTAGAGGTGGATGACATTCAGGCCCCTGATCCGCTTCGGATCAAGGGCCTGAGGTCCACGCAGGTGAGGCTTGCGGTCAGGCCTCCGCGGCCGCCTTCGCCGCGATGTCGGTGCGGTGCTGCGAGCCGTCGAGGCCGATCCGCGAGACCGCCGCGTACGCGCGCTCGCGGGCCTGTGTGAGGTCCGAGCCCGTCGCGGTCACGGAGAGCACACGGCCACCGGCGCTGACGACGGCGCCCCCGTCCCGCTTCGTCCCGGCGTGCAGGACGTACGCGTGGGGCGCGTCCTGCGCGGCCACGTCGGCGAGACCGGTGATGGGGTCGCCGGTGCGCGGCGTTTCCGGGTAGTTGTGGGAGGCCACGACGACGGTCACGGCCGCCTCGTCGCTCCAGCGCAGGGGCGGCAGGTCCGCGAGCGTGCCGTCGGCCGAGGCGAGGAGGACGCCGGCGAGCGGGGTCTTCAGGCGGGCCAGGACGACCTGGGTCTCCGGGTCGCCGAACCGGGCGTTGAACTCGATGACCCGCACGCCGCGCGAGGTGATCGCGAGCCCCGCGTACAGCAGGCCGGAGAAGGCCGTGCCGCGGCGGCGCAGTTCGTCGACCGTCGGCTGGAGGACCGTCTCCATGACCTCGTCGACGAGCTTCGGGTCGGCCCACGGGAGCGGCGAATAGGCTCCCATGCCACCGGTGTTGGGGCCCGCGTCGCCGTCGAGCGCGCGCTTGAAGTCCTGCGCGGGCTGGAGCGGGACGACGGTCACGCCGTCGGTGATCGCGAAGAGCGATACCTCGGGGCCGTCGAGGAACTCCTCGATGACGACGCGGTCGCAGGCGTTGGCATGCGCGCGGGCGGCCTCGAGGTCGTCGGTCACGACGACGCCCTTGCCGGCAGCGAGGCCGTCGTCCTTGACGACGTACGGGGCGCCGAAGGCATCGAGCGCCTCGTCGACCTCGGCCGGGGTGGTGCAGACGTACGAGCGGGCGGTCGGCACTCCGGCCCCCGCCATCACATCCTTGGCGAACGCCTTCGAGCCCTCCAGCTGTGCGGCTTCCCCGGAGGGACCGAAGCAGGGGATGCCCGCGGCGCGTACGGCGTCGGCGACCCCTGCGACAAGGGGCGCCTCCGGGCCGACCACGACGAGGTCCGCGGCCAGCTCACCCGCCAGCCGGGCCACGGCAGCGCCGTCGAGGGCGTCGACCGGGAGCAGCTCGGCGACCTCGGCGATTCCTGCGTTGCCGGGCGCGCAGTGCAGCGCGGTGACGTCGGGGTCGAGGGACAGTGAGCGGCACAGGGCGTGTTCGCGGGCGCCGCTGCCGATGACGAGGACCTTCACGCCAGCCAGCATAGGCGGCGGGCCGGTGTGCTCTTGTACGGGCCGCCGAGAGCGGGGGCGGCGGGGGTTCGTGCGTTTCTCCATGGGACGGGGTGCCGGGGGGCGGTCCGGGGCCTTTACGGGGGGCTGAGCCGGGCAGTGGCTGTGCTGCGTGGCCCGTGCTGTCCGGCCCCCGCTACGAGGCCGCCTACTCGTTCGTGAATTCCTCGACGACCGTCGCCCCGAGCTCGCGGACGATCAGGTCGTGGCCGGAGAGGACCCCCGACTCGTCGAGGTCGGCGTCGTCGTCGGCCGGGATGTCGTCCTCGATGGAGACCGGGGGCGGCTCCGGGGCCGCCGGTCTCGGCGCGGGGGCGGAGGCCTGCGGAGCGGACCGGTCCGGGGGGCGCGGCGCGGCCGGGGCCTGTGCCTGCGGGGCCGACGGGCGCGGCGGAGTGGGTGCCGCGGGGGCACCACCGCCGCCCTGGCCCGCGTAGCCACCGCCCTGGCCCGGGTAGCCGCCGCCCGGAGCGGGGGGCGGAGCCTGGCCGCCACCGCTGCCGCCCGAGGGGTCGACGACCGCCTCGACCTTCCAGTGGACGCCGAACTGCTCGGCCAGCGCCGTCCGCAGGACCTCTTCGCTGCCGCTGCTCGCGAAGTTGTCCCGCGCTCCGGCGTTCAGGAAGCCGAGCTGGAGAGTCGTGCCGTCGAAGCCGGTCACCTGCGCGTTCTGGCTGAGCAGGATCCAGGTGAAGCGGCGCTTGTTCTTGACCACTTCGAGGATGTTCGGCCACAGACTGCGCGGGTCGAGCCCACCGGCGGCGGGCGGTGCCGCGGCGGGGGGCTGAGCGGGCGCCTGCGGCTGGGGCTGGTGCTGGGCGGGGGGCGGCGTTGGCGCCGCGGGGGAGGGCTGGCTCCCACCGGTTCCTCCGCCGGTGCCTCCGCCGGTGGGCGCGGCCGTGGGCCAGCCGCCGGGGCGCCTGCGGCCACCGGCGGGG
>NZ_NNBL01000004.1:437765-533908 GCF_002803065.1 Streptomyces sp. CB01635 | reverse complement strand
AGTTTCCCTTCGGTCTTGCGTTTCCGACTCTATCAGACTCTTTCGTGTCCGATTTCCTCGGTGCCTTTCAGGTTTCCGCTCCGGCCTTTCGGCTTTCGCGTTTCCCTTTCCGGCGGTTCCGACTCTATCAGATCCTTTCGGGCCTGATTCCCAGTCAGCGGGAGTTTGCCTTCCCGGCTGTTGGGCCGTTCCGACGTCCCAGACTTTAGCGGATTCCCCCCGGCGGCTCCTAATCGGGCCACCGAGTCCACCGTGAATTGAATTCGGGCGTGCCGAATTCGCTCCCGGTGGGAGATCGTGCTGCTTGTTTGGGTGCCGCTTGAGCGGCGGAGGTGCTGCCACGGGGCCGACTGGCC
The DNA here is from genome assembly GCF_002803065.1 of Streptomyces sp. CB01635. Lineage (GTDB taxonomy): Bacteria > Actinomycetota > Actinomycetes > Streptomycetales > Streptomycetaceae > Streptomyces. The sequence continues at coordinate 533,552 of NZ_NNBL01000004.1, read as the reverse complement.
GGGTGACAACTCGGAGGACTCTAGAGATCTCCGTGCCCTGTGTCAATTCGGCCTACTGAGGCCCCTGGGCCGAGGGGTCCACTGTCGCCTGGTGCTCCTGGGCGAGGTGCTCCTCGGCCTTGAGCCAGGGCAGGAACTGGGCCGGTTTTCGCCAGCCGCAGGTGTCGCATCTGATGGTGCGGCGCGGGCCCGAGCGCTGTACCCGCACCGTGTGCTCCCGGCCGTGCTGGTCCCAGCGGCTGACCTTGCTCGTGGTGGTGTTCGGCAGCATGACGCCTCCTCCGCGGCCCCTGTGGGCGCGCTTTCCGCAAGGAGTGTGCAGCAAGAGCAATATCAACAGGGGGGTTTCTGTGGTGCGTTGTGTGTCTCGCCGACGTCCGCGGCCGCCCGGCAACGACGGAAGCGGCCCAGGAGCGCGATGTGCACGCTCCTGGGCCGCTTCTGTGGCGGGGGCCCTTAGAGGGTTCAGGCCTGGGTTCAGCAGCCGACGAGGCGCGTCGCCAGGTAGCCCTCGATCTGGTCGAGGGAGACACGCTCCTGCTTCATGGTGTCGCGCTCGCGGACCGTGACGGCGTTGTCGTCGAGGGTGTCGAAGTCGACGGTGACGCAGTACGGCGTACCGATCTCGTCCTGGCGGCGGTAGCGGCGGCCGATGGCGCCCGCGTCGTCGAAGTCGATGTTCCAGTTCTGGCGCAGCGCGGTGGCGAGTCCCTTGGCCTTCGGGGACAGCTCCGGGTTGCGGGAGAGCGGGAGGACCGCGACCTTCACCGGGGCGAGGCGGTGGTCGAAGCGCATGACGGTGCGCTTCTCCATCTTGCCCTTGGCGTTGGGCGCCTCGTCCTCGACGTAGGCGTCGAGCATGAAGGCGAGCATGGAGCGGCCGACACCGGCGGCGGGCTCGATGACGTACGGGGTGTAGCGCTCGCCGGCTTCCTGGTCGAAGTAGGAGAGGTCCTGGCCGGAGGCCTTGGAGTGCGCGGAGAGGTCGTAGTCCGTGCGGTTGGCGACGCCCTCGAGCTCGCCCCACTCGTTGCCGCCGAAGCGGAAGCGGTACTCGATGTCAGCGGTGCGCTTGGAGTAGTGGGAGAGCTTCTCCGCCGGGTGCTCGAACCAGCGCATGTTCTCCTCGCGCATGCCGAGGCCGGTGTACCAGTTCCAGCGCTGCTCCATCCAGTACTCCTGCCACTTCTCGTCCTCGCCCGGCTTGACGAAGAATTCCATCTCCATCTGCTCGAACTCGCGGGTGCGGAAGATGAAGTTGCCGGGCGTGATCTCGTTGCGGAAGCTCTTGCCCATCTGGGCGATGCCGAACGGCGGCTTGCGGCGAGAGGTCTGCTGGACGCTGGCGAAGTTGGTGAAGATGCCCTGGGCGGTCTCGGGGCGCAGGTAGGCGATGGAGCCGCTGTCCTGCGTGGGGCCGAGGTGCGTGGAGAGCAGGCCCGAGAACTGCTTGGGCTCGGTGAAGGTGCCCTTGTTGCCGCAGTTGGGGCAGTTGAGGTCGGTGAGGCCGTTCTCCGGCAGCTTGCCGTGCTTGGCCTCGTACGCCTCCTCCAGGTGGTCCGCGCGGTACCGCTTGTGGCAGGAGGTGCACTCGGTGAGCGGGTCGGTGAACGTGGCGACGTGGCCGGAGGCCTGCCAGACCTCGGTCGCCAGGATCACGGACGAGTCGATACCGACGACGTCCTCGCGCGAGGTGACCATGTAGCGCCACCACTGGCGCTTGAGGTTTTCCTTCAGCTCGACGCCCAGCGGCCCGTAGTCCCAGGCGGCGCGCTGGCCGCCGTAGATCTCGCTGCACGGGTAGACGAAGCCACGGCGCTTGCTGAGGCTGACGATGGTGTCGATCTTGTCGGCGGCCACGGTGCTCTCTTCATTACGACGACGACGAAGCTGCTGCTTCAGAGCGAATGCGAATGCTTCAGGTTACCGGCGGCGTGGGGCTCCGGATCAAATCGGTTGGGGGTCCTGAGCCCGGGCTGGGGTGGGATGCCCGTTTCGATGCGATCGCGGCGACAGCTTGTTGACAATCGTTTCCAGATTTGTTGAAAATGAGTGTCATGAACGTACGACGCCTCATACCCACCGCCGCTGTCGCCTCCGTCACCGTGCTCGGCCTCACGGCCCTGTCGGCCTGCTCCGCCTCCTCGGGTGACGGCAGGAACAGCGACGGCAAGCTCGCGGTGGTGGCGTCGTTCTATCCGATGCAGTACCTCGCGGAGCAGATCGGCGGGGACCACGTCGCCGTCACCAATCTGACCAAGCCCGGCCAGGAGCCGCACGACCTGGAGATCAGCGCCAAGCAAACCGCGCAGCTCCAGGACGCGGGCGTCGCCCTCTATCTCAAGGGCCTCCAGCCGGCCGTCGACGACGCGATCCAGCAGTCCGGGATCAAGACCAAGGTTGATGCGGCCTCCCTGACGCATCTGGAGAAGCACGGCACCGAGGTCGGCGGGCACGCCGAGGAGCACGACCACGAGCACGGCTCGGAGGGCGGCAGTGACCCGCACATCTGGCTGGACCCGGTGAGGTACGCCGAGGTCGCCGAGGGCGTGGGCAAGGCCTTCGAGAAGGCCGACCCGGATCACGCGGCGGCGTACAGGAAGAACACCGCGGCGCTGGTCGGCAAGCTCGACGGGCTCAACACGCGGTTCAAGGACGGGCTGAAGGACACCGGCTCGAAGGTGTTCATCACGACCCATGCGGCCTTCGGCTATCTGGCCGAGCGGTACGGGCTCACCGAGGAGGCCATCAGCGGTCTCGACCCGGAGAGCGAGCCCAGCGCGGCGCGCGTGAAGGATCTCCAGAGCATGGCGAAGGCCGACGGGGTGACCACGATCTTCTACGAGACGCTCGTCAGCGACAGGACGGCGAAGACCCTCGCGGGCGACGCGCACCTCAAGACCGATGTGCTCGACCCGCTCGAGGGCATCACGGACAAGTCCAAGGGCGACGACTACATCCAGGTGATGGATTCGAATCTGAAGGCCCTGCAGACGGCGCTCGGCGCCAAGTGACCACGGAGGACAGCGGCATGGACGCATCGGTGAAGGCCGGCGAGCCCGTCATAGCCCTGCGCAGCGTGACGGCCGAGCTCGGCTCGCGTCCCGTGCTGCGCGGCATCGATCTGACCGTGCGCCGCGGTGAGGTCGTGGCCCTGCTCGGCGCCAATGGTTCGGGCAAGTCGACGGCCGTCCGTACGGTGATCGGGCAGGTGCCGGTCAGCGGCGGCGAGGTCGAGATCTTCGGTACGCCACGGCGGCGGTTCCGGGACTGGGCGCGGGTCGGGTACGTGCCGCAGCGGACGACCGCCGCGGGCGGTGTGCCGGCCACGGTCACCGAGGTCGTGTCCTCGGGGCGGCTGTCGCGGGCCCGGTTCGGGCTGCTGCGCAAGGCCGACCGTGAGGCGGTGCGCCGGGCGCTGGACCTGGTCGGGATGGCCGACCGTGCCAAGGACTCGGTGGACGCGCTCTCCGGCGGCCAGCACCAGCGCGTGCTGATCGCGCGTGCCCTGGCCTCCGAGCCCGAGCTGCTGATCATGGACGAGCCCATGGCGGGCGTCGACCTGGCGAGCCAGGAGATCCTCGCTCAGACGCTGCGGGCGCAGGTCGCGGCAGGTGCCTCCGTGCTGCTCGTCCTGCACGAGCTGGGTCCCCTGGAGCCGCTGATCGACCGCGCGATCGTCTTGCGCGACGGCTGTGTCCTGCACGACGGGCCGCCGCCCGAGGCGGTGGGCCAGCACGCGCTGCCGGGCCACGACCACGTCCACCCGCACACCTCGGATCTCACCCCCGTACGCACAGGACTGCTGAGCTGACATGGAATTCCTCGACTCCGCCTTCATGCAGCGGGCCCTGCTCGCCGCGGTCCTGGTCGGCATCACCGCCCCCGCGATCGGCATCTATCTCGTCCAGCGCAGGCAGGCCCTGATGGGCGACGGCATCGGCCATGTCGCGATGACGGGCGTCGGCCTCGGCTTCCTGCTCTCCACGTCGCCCGTGTGGATGGCGATGGCCGTCTCCGTGGTCGGCGTGGTGATCATGGAGCTGATCCGCTGGTACGGGAAGACGCGCGGCGACATCGCGCTCGCGATGCTCTTCTACGGGGGTATGGCGGGCGGCGTGATGCTGATCAACCTCGCCCCCGGCGGCTCCACGGCGAATCTGCAGAGCTATCTCTTCGGTTCGCTGTCGACCGTCTCGCAGAGCGACCTCGTGGCGATCTGTGTCCTCGCCGGGTTCGTCGCCCTGGTCACGATCGGTCTGCGCCGGCAGCTGTTCGCGGTCAGCCAGGACGAGGAGTTCGCCCGGGTCACCGGCCTGCCGGTGCGCGTCCTGAACCTGCTCGTCGCGGTGACCGCGGCGGCGACCGTCACCGTCGCGATGCGCGTCGTGGGCCTGCTCCTGGTGTCGGCGCTGATGGTGGTCCCGGTGGCGGCGGCGCAGCAGCTGACGCGGAGCTTCGCGGCGACGTTCGCGATCGCCGTCGCCATCGGCGTCACCACTACGCTGGGCGGCACCATCACCAACTACTACGTCGAGATCCCGCCCGGCGCGACGATCGTGCTGCTGACCATCGCGGCGTTCATCGTCTTCAGCCTGATCGCCACGCCGCTGGCCAGGCGCAGGGCACGGGCGGCGGCGAGCGCGGCCGGTGACCCGGCGGAGTGCGCTATTCCGGGCCGGATCCCCGGTCAGGCCGGGGCCGAGGTCTGACCCGGGCCCCGCGCGGCCTGGCACAATGGGCCGCCGGCAGTAAATCCGAGGAGGCAACAGTGGGAGCCCCGGTTCGAGGCAGGTCGACCCGCCAGCGTGCGGCCGTGGCGGCGGCGCTCGACGAGGTGGACGAGTTCCGCAGTGCCCAGGAGCTCCACGACGTCCTCAAGCACAAGGGTGACTCGGTGGGTCTGACGACCGTCTACCGCACCCTGCAGTCCCTCGCCGACGCGGGCGAGGTCGATGTCCTGCGCACGTCCGACGGCGAGGCCGTCTACCGGCGCTGCTCCAGCGGCGAGCACCACCATCACCTGGTGTGCCGGGTGTGCGGCAAGGCGGTCGAGGTCGAGGGGCCGGCCGTGGAGAAGTGGGCCGAGGCGATCGCCTCGGAGCACGGGTATGTGAACGTGGCGCACACGGTGGAGATCTTCGGTACGTGCGCGGAGTGCGCGCGCGCCGCCGCGGAGAGCTGAGCGCCGTTTTTCTTTCGCGTGCTGTGGGGGGTACTTCCGAGTACCCCCCACAGCCGTTTGATCAGCTGTTGGCGATCTGTTCCTCGTTCGGGATGGCGCCGCCGAAGCGGCGGTCCCGGGAGGCGTACTCGAGACAGGCGCGCCACAGGTCGCGGCGGTCGAAGTCGGGCCACAGGACGTCCTGGAAGACCATTTCGGCGTAAGCGCTCTGCCACAGCAGGTAGTTGGAGGTGCGCTGCTCGCCGCTGGGGCGCAGGAACAGGTCGACGTCCGGCATGTCCGGGTAGTAGAGGTACTTCGCGAAGGTCTTCTCGCTCACCTTCGACGGGTCGAGGCGGCCCGCCTTCACGTCCTCGGCGATGGCCTGCGCGGCGTCGGCGATCTCGGCGCGGCCGCCGTAGTTCATGCAGAAGTACAGGGTCAGCTTGTCGTTGCCCTTGGTCTGCTCCTGGGAGATCTCCAGCTCCTGGGCGACCGACTTCCACAGCTTGGGCATACGGCCCACCCAGCGCACCCGCACGCCCAGCTCGTCGAGCTGGTCGCGGGTCTTGCGGATGAAGTCGCGGTTGAAGTTCATGAGGAAGCGGACCTCGTCGGGTGAGCGCTTCCAGTTCTCCGTGGAGAAGGCGTAGAGCGAGATTGCCCCGACGCCCATCTCGATCGCGCCCTGGAGGACGTCCATGACGCGCTCGGCGCCGACCTTGTGGCCCTCGGTGCGCGGCAGTCCGCGCTCCTTCGCCCACCGGCCGTTGCCGTCCATGACGATGGCGACGTGCTCCGGTACCAGCTCGCCGGGGATCTTCGGCGGCCGCGCGCCCGTCGGGTGCGGTTCGGGCGTCTTGTACTCACGGCGGGACCGTCCGAGGATTCCGCGACGTGCCATGTGGGCTCTCCCCTAGCTCAGTTCTAGCTTTTCTCTACGTAACGCAGGGAGCGCAGTCCGCGCTCCAGGTGCCAGTGCAGATACGCCGACACCAGTCCGCTGCCCTCTCTGACGAAGCGTGCCTCGCACGCGTCCGCCGTCTCCCAGTCGCCGGTCAGGAGCGCGCCGAGGAGGATGAGGGCCTGCGGTGAGGGTACGACGCTGCCCGGTACCCGGCAGTCGACGCAAACCGAGCCGCCCGCGCCGACGGAGAAGAACCGGTTGGGGCCCGGGAGGCCGCACTTCGCGCAGTCGCCGAAACTCGGGGCATAGCCGTTCACGGCGAGGGAGCGCAGCAGGAAGGCGTCGAGGACGAGGTGGGGTTCGTGCTCGCCCCTGGAGAGGGTCCGCAGTCCGCCGACCAGGAGGAGGTACTGCTGGACGGCCGGCTCGCCCTCGTGGTCGGTGAAGCGTTCCGCGGTCTCCAGCATGGCGGTGCCGGCGGTGTAGCGGGCGTAGTCGCTGACGATGCCGCCGCCGTAGGGGGCGATGGTCTCGCTCTGGGTACACAGGGGCAGTCCGCGCCCGATCAGCTCGCTGCCCCGGGCGAAGAACTGCACGTCGACGTGCGAGAAGGGCTCGAGCCGCGCCCCGAACTTGGACTTGGTCCGCCGCACACCACGCGCCACGGCGCGCACGCGCCCGTGATTGCGAGTGAGCAACGTGATGATGCGGTCCGCTTCACCCAGCTTCTGGGTGCGCAGCACGATGCCGTCGTCGCGGAACAGGCTCATCGCACGCCGCCACGGGTGTCCGGCTGGGGGTACGGGGGTCGCCCCCCGGGAGAAAACAGCATGATGCGGTCCGCTTCACCCAGCTTCTGGGTGCGCAGCACGATGCCGTCGTCGCGGAACAGGCTCATGCGCCTATTCTCGCCTACGCCGAAGGGGTGGGGGCCGGGGACCTACGAAGGGGTGCGGTCACGGGACCTCCCAAGGTGGAGTCAGGGGACCTCGCCGCGGCTCCTCGCGTTCGCATAGGCCGTTGCCGCCCGCAGCCGCTCGGAAGTCGTCGCCACTCGCACCGTGTCCGGGGCACAGTCCCATTCGCGGCCGCCGCCGAAGGGCCGGAGCTGTACGTACGGACCCTCGTGCCCCATGACCCGGCCCACCTGTCCGGTGCTGATGTCGACGGCGTAAGAACCGATTGGCGGCTTCATCGGCGTTGGCTCCTGTCCATACGTTCCGTGCGTTTCCCGGCGGGCGGCGGCGTCAACCGAAACAACGGCCCCATTCCACGAGCAGACACGGGACGTGGCGCTGAATCGTCAGCGGGGTGACGCGAGAGGCAATTCCCGACCTCCGGCGCGGGTATTCGCCCAGCCCTTCCCGCACCTTAGATCGCATGCCCGGGCCGCCGTTCCGCCCACGTCAGGTGGCTCCCCGCCGCCGTCGGATTTCACGCTTCCCGCCCCGGCGGGTACGCGCGCCAATTAGAGTGGGAACGACCTCTGGGCTCTATGTAGCGAGGGCGAATTCGAACACCCTATTCGGAACGGGGATGCTCGATGCTGTTTGAAGCCGGGGGAATGCGCGCGCGTAACTCCACAGATATCCAGCGCGCTCACTCGACGCCTCTCGTCTCCTGTTCCGCGCGTGCCTCGATGCCCCGGAAGTGATGGGCCATGGCCCGCTGCGCGCCGACGGCGTCCTGGGCGCGCAGGGCGGTGACGATGTCGCGGTGGCGGCTGACGGTGACGTCGGGGTCGGGGTCGCTGGACCAGGAGCGCGCGCCGGCGACGCGGTCGAAGACGTTCCAGAACGCGCCGAGGAGCTGCGGGATCAGCTCGTTGCCCAGCGAGCCGTACAGGGTCTCGTGGAAGTCCCTGTCGAGGTCGGCGAAGGGCTCGTCGACCTGGCCCGCGGCGGCCATTTTCCGGACGATGTCGTCGAGCCGGTCGAGGATCTCCGGCGGGAGCGGAGCCGCGGCGACCCTGCGGATCAGGCCTTCCTCGAGGATCTCGCGGACCTGGAGGATCTCGGCGAGGGCGTGCGCGTCGGCGGCGGGGCGCAGCAGGGTGCGGAACGTGAGGCCGTCGGCGAGCGGGGTGAGGGAGGCCTGGCCGACGTAGGTGCCGTAGCCGTGTCTGATCTCGACGATGTCGAGTGCCTGGAGTGCCTTGAGGGACTCGCGTACGGAGTTTCTGCTGACGCCGAGCGATTCCATCAACTCGGCCTCGGTGGGCAGCAGTTCGCCGGGCCGCAGCCCTCTGTCCAGGATGAGCTGTGTGACCGCGCGCTGGACCTGCTGGCTGACGCGGCGGTGCCGGATCGCCGGGTTCCTGGGCTCCTCAGACATGCGCCGCATCGTAGGCGCAGCAGACGTCCCACGTCCCATGTCGGGACCAAACTTCTTCCCGCCCAGCTCCCGGAGCTCTCCGGCCTTCCCTCCGGGCTTCTCTGCGCGATCTCTTGACCGGCCCTCCCGGCGCTCTTATGGTCACGTCGCTACCAAGACGTAGGACGTTGGATCTCCCGCGCATCTCCCTCTCTGGAGGCACCATGAGCGACCACGAGCCGACCGGCCGCCGATCCTTCCTCAAGTACACCGGCGCCCTCGGCGCGGCCGCTGCCATCTCCACCTCCCTGTCGGCCTGTTCGTCCGGGCCCAAGTCCACCAACGACACGGGCGGCGGCAAGGGCGGCGGATCCTCGCTGACCGCGGTCATCGGGTACGGCAACGACGGAAGCTGGGACCCGACGCAGACCGCGTCGGCCTTCGCCATGGCCGGCAACCAGCACATCTACGAGGGCCTCCTCGACACCGACCCGATCACGCGCGAGCCGTACGCGGCGCTCGCCACGAGGGTGCCGACGGACGCCGAACTGGCCACCACCTCCTGGAAGTTCACCCTGCGCGCGGGCGCCAAGTGGCACGACGGCAAGCCCGTCACGGCGGACGACGTCGTGTTCGTCTTCGACCGGATCCTCGACCCGGGCACGCAGTCTCTGGCCAAGGGGTTCTTCGAGAGCTGGCTCAAGGAGGTCAGGAAGACGGGCGACGACTCCGTCGAGCTCGTCCTCAAGTTCCCGTTCCCCGACGGGGCCGCGCGGCTGACCCTCGCCAAGATCATGCCGAAGCACGTGTTCTCGAAGCCGGGCGCGTGGGACGACGCGACCAAGGGCAAGGCGGTGGGCTCGGGACCGTACCGGCAGACCTCGCACCAGCCGAAGACGAACACCACCTTCGAGGCGTATCCGGACTACAACGGGCCGCTCAAAGCGTCGTTCAAGAAGATGAACTGGCTGACCATCGTGGACGCCGCGCCCCGCGTCGCGAAGATCTCCGGTGGCAGCGCGGACGCGCAGATCGCGGACAACATCCCGTACGCCAACATCGCCCAGCTGAAGAAGGGCGGCCTCACCGTCGAGGGCGGGGCCGGGATGAACAACCTCTTCCTGATGTTCAACACCGCGCACAAGCCGTTCGACGACGTGCGGGTGCGCCAGGCGCTGCACTACGCCATCGACAAGCAGAAGATGATCGAGGTGGCGCTCAAGGGGCACGGGAAGGGCGCGAGTTCGTTCCTGAACGAGGGCAACCCCGACCACCGGCCGGCGAAGACGGTGTACGACTACGACCCCGAGAAGGCGAAGAAGCTCCTCAAGGACGCCGGGGTGAGCGGGCTCTCGGTCTCCCTGATGTCCGTCAACGTGTCGTGGATCATGGACTGTCTGCCGACGATCAAGGCGTCGTGGGACGCGATCGGCGTGAAGACCACGCTCGACCCGCAGGAGACCACGGCCGTCTTCACGAAGATGGACCAGAAGAAGGACTACCAGATCGTGGCGGCCGCCTCGAACCCCAACCAGTTCGGGCTCGACGCCGACCTGATCATGCATTACAACTACGGCCCCTCGAACCTGTGGATGGGCTATGCGCGCTGGGCGGGCAGCTCCGACGCCAAGCACCTCTTCAAGCTGATGGACCAGGCCACGCGCGAGCCGGACCCGGCGAAGAAGAAGACGATGATCCAGGAGTACATCGACATCGTCGCCGAGCAGGCCGTGCTCTACCCGGTCGTGCACAACGAGCTGATGACTGCCTGGGACCCGAAGAAGATCACCGGCGTGCAGGCGCAGCCCTATCCCGGGATCAACGTGCTCAAGGCCAAGCCCGCGTAACGCGGCTATCTCGCAAGGGAGTTCGTGCCCGTGGTCGTGATCGCCAGAATTCTGGCCCGACGCCTGGTCCTGCTCGTGCCGCTGCTGCTCGGCATCGTCCTGTTCGTGTTTCTCGTGATGCGGTTCTCGGACAGCGATCCGGCGTCGGCGTTCTTCCAGGGCGCCAATCCGACGCCTCAGCAGCTGCACGACTTCCGGGAGCGCAACGGGCTGCTCGATCCGCTGCCCGTGCGCTACTTCCACTTCGTGGGCGATCTCGTCCGGGGCGACATGGGCGTCAGCGCCCTGACCCGGCAGCCGGTGGTCGACCAGGTGACCACCGCGCTGCCGCTGACCCTCCAACTGACGTTCCTCGGCCTCGCGGTCGCGGTCGTCGTGTCCCTGGTGCTCGGTGTCACGGCGGCCATCCACCGCGACCGGCTCCTCGACCAGGTCATCCGGGTCGTGTCGCTGACGGGGGTTGCGGCGCCCGGGTTCTGGCTGGCGCTGCTGATGATCCAGTATCTGGCGGTCGGGCAGGGCTGGTTCCCGACCGGCGGCTACATCAACCCGGCGGACTCCTTCAGCGGCTGGCTCAAGTGCATGACACTCCCTGCGCTGTCACTGTCCCTGCCGGTCGCGGCGCAGCTGACGCGCATCGTGCGTACGGCGGTGGTCGAGGAGCTGGACAAGGACTACGTCCGTACGGCGATCGGCAGCGGTCTTCCGCCGGTCGTCGTGGTGGGGCGCAACGTGCTGCGCAACGCCCTGATCAATCCGCTGACCGTGCTCGGACTGCGGGTCGGCTATCTGCTGGGCGGGGCGGTCGTCACGGAGACGATCTTCTCCCTGCCGGGGATGGGGAAGCTGATGATCGACGCGGTGAAGAACGGTGACCCGGCGGTCGTCCAGGGCGTCGTCCTGACGACGGCCGTCGGGTTCGTCGTCGTGAACCTCGCCATCGACATCCTGTATCTGATGGTCAACCCGCGGCTCAGGGGGGCGCAGAGCTAGATGGTCACCTCCCGTAAAGCGCTAGCCGAGGCGCTGTCCCGGCCGGGCATCCGGCTGCGGTCCCTGCGCCGGCTGCCCGTCCTGTCCCGGATCGCGGTCGCCGTCGTCGCCGTCGTCGTCCTCGTGGCGCTGTTCGCGCCACTGCTCGCACCGCACGACCCGCTCGACCAGCAGTCGCAGACCGACGGCACCGGACATCCGTCGGGCAGCCACTGGATGGGCCAGGACAGCCTGGGCCGCGACATCCTCAGCCGGCTGATGTACGGGGCACGCTGGTCGCTCGCCATCGGGCTCGGCGCGACGCTGCTCGCGCTAGTGGTGGGCGCGGTCCTCGGCGCGATCGCGGCGACGTCGCGCAAGGCGGTCGACGAGACGCTGATGCGCTGCCTCGATGTCGTGATGGCGTTCCCCGGGATCGCTCTGGCGGCGGTCCTCGTCGCCGTGTTCGGCGGCGGCATCCCCGTACTCATCTGCGCGATCGCGTTCCTGTTCACTCCGCCGGTCGCCCGGGTCGTACGGGCCAACGTGCTCGACCAGTACGGCGAGGACTATGTGACGGCGGAGCGGGTGATCGGGGCGCGGACGCCGCACATCGTGCTGCGGCACGTGGCGGTCAACTGCGCGGCGCCGGTCCTGGTCTTCTGCACGGTGCAGGTCGCGGAGGCCATCGTCTTCGAGGCGTCGCTGTCGTTCATCGGGGCGGGGGTCCGGCCGCCCGACCCGTCGTGGGGCAGTGTCATCGCGGACGGCAAGAACATGGTCCTGATCGGGGGCTGGTGGGCGACCGTCTTCCCCGGTCTGCTGATGCTGCTCACCGTGCTGGCGCTCAACATCCTGTCCGAGGGCGTGTCCGACGCGTGGGCCGCGCCCGCCGCGCGTGACGTGTCCGGCGCGGAGGCGGACCGCCTCGAAGCGCCGAAGCCCGGCAGCGGCACCGTCCTCGAACTGCCCGGACTCACCGAGGCCGCCGCCCGGCTGAGGTCCCGCGCCCGGCCCCTGCCCGAGGGCGACCCCGTCCTCCAGGTCACCGATCTCACCATCGGCTTCGACGCGCGGCACGGCGGCGTGGACATCGTCGACGGCATCACCTTCGACGTACGCCCCGGTGAAGTGCTCGGCCTGGTCGGCGAGTCGGGGTGCGGCAAGTCGCTGACCGCGCTGACCGTGATGGGGCTCGAACCCAAGGGCGCGCGGATCCGCGGCCGGGTCACCTTCGACGGCCAGGAACTGATCGGCCGCTCGATGGGGGCCAGGCGCCGCCTCCTCGGCCACGACATGGCGATGATCTACCAGGACGCCCTGTCCTCGCTGAACCCGGCGATGACCGTGCGCTCCCAGCTCAAGCAGGTCGTACGCCGCGGTGGCCGGCGCACCCCGGCCGAGCTGCTCTCCCTCGTCGGCCTCGACCCCGAGCGGACCCTGCGCAGCTACCCGCACGAGCTGTCGGGCGGCCAGCGCCAGCGCGTCCTCATCGCGATGGCCCTGTCGCGCAGCCCGAAGCTGATCGTCGCCGACGAGCCGACGACCGCGCTCGACGTGACCGTGCAGGCGCAGGTCATCGAGCTGCTGCTGCGGCTTCGCGAGGAGCTGGGCTTCGCGCTGATCCTCGTCTCGCACGACCTGGCGCTCGTCGCCGACGTCACGGACCGGGTGGTCGTGATGTACGGCGGGCAGATCGTGGAGACGGGCGTGACGGCGGACCTCGTCGAGGCGCCCACCCACCACTACACGCGCGGGCTGCTCGGCTCGGTCCTGTCGCTCGAGACGGCGGCGGACCGCCTGACGCAGATCCGGGGTGTCGTGCCTTCGCCGGCCGACTTCCCGGCGGGCTGCCGGTTCGCCGACCGGTGCCCGATGGCGAGCGAGGTGTGCCGGACGACGGCGCCCGATCTGCTCGGCGGCCGGCGGCATGCGTCGGCCTGTCACCATCCGGCGGTGGTCCCGCCGCCCACGGTTCCGGCTCCCCGGGGAAGCGAGGTTGTCAAGTGACGGATCCCGTGGTCGAGTTGAGGGATGCCCACGTGGTGCACCGGGCCCGCTCCGGCGGCCTGTTCGCCCGCGACCGGGTGTACGCCCTCACCGGCGCCGACCTGTCCGTGGCGCCCGGCGAGACGGTCGGTGTGGTCGGCGAGTCCGGCTGCGGCAAGTCGACGCTCGCCAAGGTCCTCGTGGGGGTGCAGCGCCCGACGTCCGGCACGGTCGTCGTGGACGGCCGCGACCTGTGGACCATGAAGCCGGGCGAGCGGCGCGCCACCGTCGGCGAAGGCGTCGGCATGATCTTCCAGGACCCGTCGACCGCCCTGAACCGGCGCCTGACCGTCCGCCAGATCCTGCGCGACCCACTCGACGTCCACCACCGCGGCACGACCGCCACGCGCGAGGAGCGCGTACGGGAGCTGATGTCCCTGGTCGGACTGCCGAGCGCGCTCGCCGGGGCGCTGCCCGGGCAGTTGTCGGGCGGGCAGCGCCAGCGCGTGGCGATCGCCCGTGCCCTCGCCCTCGAACCCGCCCTGGTCGTGGCGGACGAGCCGACGAGCGCGCTCGACGTGTCGGTGCGGGCGCAGATCCTGAATCTGCTGCTCGACCTGAAGGAACGCCTCGGTCTCGCCCTCGTGTTCGTCTCGCACGACATCCAGACCGTGCGGCGGATGAGCGACCGTGTGATCACGATGTATCTGGGCCGGATCGTGGAGGTCTCGCCGTCCGAGGACGTGCTCGACCGGGCCAGGCACCCGTACACCCGCGCGCTGTTCTCGGCGACACCCGGGCTGCTCGACCCGATCGACCCGATTCCGCTGGTCGGCCCCGTACCGTCGGCGACGCATCCGCCGAGCGGCTGCCCGTTCCGTACGCGGTGCTGGAAGGCCGACGCGGTGTGCGCGGAGGCGATGCCGGAGTTCGAGGCAGGCGGTGACGGGCACCGGTTCCGCTGCCACCATCCCGTGCGCGAAGGCCAGTCCACGCACGAACTCGTCCAGGAGGTCTCATGACATCACCCACCCCGCTGACCGGAGTCGTCCCGCCCGTCTGCACGCCCCTGACCCCGGACAACGAGGTGGACGTCGCTTCCCTCGTACGCCTTGTCGACCACCTCGTCGCGGGTGGTGTCGACGGGCTCTTCGTGCTCGGCTCGACGAGCGAGGCGGCCTTCCTGCCCGACCGGCACCGCAAAGTGGTCATCGACACCGTCGTCGGTCATGTCGCCGGCCAGCTGCCCGTCCTGGCCGGGGCGATCGACATGGCGACGCTGCGCGTCCTCGACCACGCCCGTACGGCGGCGGAGGCCGGCGCGGACGGGATCGTCGCGACGGCGCCGTTCTACACGCGCACCCACCCGGCAGAGATCGCCCGCCACTTCCGGCTGTTGGCCCAGCGCTGCGGCCGGCCGGTCTTCGCCTACGACCTCCCGGCGTCGGTGCACTCCAAGCTGGGCGCGGACCTCGTGCTCGACCTGGCCGCCGACGGGACGCTCGCCGGCCTGAAGGACTCCAGCGGTGACGAGGGCGCGTTCCGCGAGGTCCTCATCGGGGCGCGCTCCCGCGCCGACATCACGGGGTTCAGCGTCCTGACCGGGTCGGAGCTGACCGTGGACTCGGCGCTCGCGATGGGCGCGGACGGGGTGGTGCCGGGTCTCGGGAACGTCGACCCGGCCGGATACGCGCGGCTGTACGCGTACTGCCGGGCCGGTGACCGGGAGCGAGCGCGGATCGAGCAGGAGCGGCTGTGCGCGCTGTTCCAGATGGTGCGGGTGGGGGATCCGGCGCGGATGGGCGGGAGTTCGTCCGCCCTCGGGGCGTTCAAGGCAGCCCTGTATCTGCGGGGCGTGATCGACTGCCCGGTGACGGCTGCTCCGCAGATTCCGTTGTCCGCGGGCGAGGTGGAACGGGTCGGGAAGTTTCTGGCCGGGGCTGGGTTGCTGTAGGGGCGTTTCCTCTCCTCCGGCCCGCCCCTTCCGGCCTTGGGGCGGCGGGCCGCTGCCGCCGCGCGTTCAGGCGCCGCCCGGCTCGACCAGGCCCGACTCGTAGGCCACGATGACGAGTTGGGCCCTGTCGCGCGCGCCCAGCTTGCCCATGATGCGGCTCACGTGCGTCTTCACCGTGAGAGGACTGAGGCCGAGGACGTCGGCGGCCTCCGTGTTGGTGAGGCCGCGCGCCACGAGGGTCAGGACCTGGCTCTCGCGGCCGGTGAGCGCGGCGAGGCCGGGCGGGACGGGGCCGGGCTCGGCCGGAGCGCGCAGGACGCGGGCGATCAGGCGGGCCGTGGGGCCGGGCGAGAGCAGGGACTCGCCGGCGGCGACGGTGCGGATGGCGTCGAGGAGTTCGGCTGGCTTGGTGTCCTTGACGAGGAATCCGGACGCGCCCGCCCGCAGCGCCTCGACGACGTGTTCGTCGGTGTCGTACGTCGTCAGCATCAGGACCTTGACGCCCGCGAGGTCCTCGTCGGCGGCGAGGAGGCGGGTCGCCTCGATGCCGTCGAGGTCGGGCATGCGGATGTCCATGACGATCAGGTCGGCGCGGCGTGTGCGGGCCTGTTCCACGGCCTCGCGGCCGGTGCCTGCCTGGCCGACGACCTCCATGTCGGGCGCGGACTCGACGAGCATCGCGAACGCGGCCCGTACGAGGGTCTGGTCGTCGGCGAGGAGAACGCGCACGGGCTGGGGCTCGGTCACGGGTGTCCCCCGGTCGGCAGGACCGCCGCGACTTCGAATCCGCCCTGGGCACGCGGCCCGGCGTCGAGGGTGCCGCCGACGCTGCGGGCCCGCTCGCGCATGCCGAGCAGGCCGAAGCCCGGGGGCCGGTCGGGTTCGGGGCCGGGCGGGGGCGGAGGTGCGCCGTCGTCCGCGACGCGCAGGTGGAGGGCGTCGCCCCGGCTGCGGATGCCGACGCGGACGGTGAGTCCTGGGCCGCCGTGCCGGACGGCGTTCGTGAGGGCCTCCTGGACGATGCGGTAGGCCGCGGCGCCCACGGCGGGCGGGGCCTCCATGTTCTCGACGGACAGGTCGACGGTGGCTCCGGCGGTGCGGGCGGCCTCGGCAAGGTCGGGCAGCCCGTCGAGCCCGGGGAGCGGGCCGCGGCTGTCGTCGGAGCCGGCGCGCAGCACTTCGAGGGTGGCGCGCAGTTCGCCGCGTGCGGTGCGGCAGGTCTCGGCGATGTCGTCGAGCGCCTTGGCCACGGCGGCGCGGTCCAGGCGGTCCGGGTCGGCCTGCAGGACGTGGGCGGCCACCGACGTCTGAACGCCGACGAGGGTGATGCTGTGGGCGAGCAGGTCGTGCAGGTCGCGGGCGACGCGCAGCCGCTCCTCCGCGACCCGGCGCCGCGCCTCCTCCTCGCGGGTCCGTTCGGCCCGCTCGGCGCGCTCCACGACCGAGGAGACGTACTGGCGGTGGACACGGACGATGACGCCGACCAGGAGGAACGCGACGATCCAGCCGGAGATCCGCAACGCCTCCTTGCCCTCGGTCATGCCCTCCGCGAACTTGACGCCGAGCATGATGCCGAGGACGCCGGCGCCGAGGAACAGGGTGCGCAGAGTGCGGCCTGTCGCGGCGATCGTGTAGAGGGCGGTCATGGAGACGATCATCGGCGCGGTGTGGTTGTAGTCGAGCGCGTGGTACGGGGCGACGCAGACGACGAGGCCGAGGAACGCCCGCAGCGGCGCCCGCCGCCGGAACGCCGACGGGATGTGCGCGGCCAGGAGCAGGGCCCAGCCGAGCGCGTCGGGGTGACGGCCGTTGCCGCTCGTCGTCAGGGCGATCACGACGGCGGCGACCGCCACGGCGGCGGCCAGGAGCGTGTCCTCGCGCAGGGTCCGGGCGGCGCTGACGTCGCGCCGGCCGAGGCCCGGGACCAGGATGTGTTTGACGTCCACCGGTTCATCTTCCGTCAGGAGGGCGCGGAGGACGCCCCTCCGGGAAGAGAGGGGCGCCGTATGGTCCGCGGGGCGGTCAGGGTGTGGGCGCCAGGGTGCGCTCCGGTTCCTGGGCCGGTGGCAGGGTTTGCGGCTTCCTGGACAGCGGCCCGGGCCACCACACCGCACGGCCGAGTGCCATGCTCGCCGACGTCACCAGGTACGTACGGACGAGGAACGTGTCCAGGAGCACGCCGACCGCGATGACGAAGCCCATCTCGACGAGCGACACCAGCGGCATGTTGGTGAGGACCGAGAACGTCGCGGCGAGGACGAGTCCGGCCGACGCGATCACCCCTCCCGTGGTGCGCAGCGCGGTCAGCGCGGCGGCTCCCGGTTCGGCGCCCGCGAGGGACTCCTCGCGCATGCGGTGCATCAGGAAGATGCCGTAGTCGACGCCGAGGGCGACGAGGAACACGAAGGTCAGCAGGCCGAGTCCGGGGTCGGTGCCCTGGAAGTCGAACAGCGGCCCGAAGACGAGTCCGGCGATGCCGAGCGAGGCGCCCCACACGGCGACGACCGCGGCGAGCAGGATCAGCGGCGCGACGAGGCTGCGCAGCAGCACGACGAGGATCAGCAGGACGGCGGCCAGGACGATCGGCACGACGACCTTGCGGTCACGGGAGTTGGTGTCCCTCAGGTCGAGCTGCTGGGCGCTCTGTCCGCCGACGTACGAGCCCTTGCCGTCGAGCCGGTCGCGCAGGGTCTCGATGGTGGTCGTCTCGCCCGTGGACTGGGGCGGGGAGGAGGCGGTGACGGAGATCTCCGTCCAGCCGTGTCCGCTGCGCACCTGCTCGGCGGCGGCGACCCCGGGCACGTCGCGCGCGGTGGCGAGCGTCTCGCCGGCGCGGCCCGTCGGGGTGATCACGCTGATGGGCTGGCTGCCGCGCTCGGGGTACGCGGCGGCCAGGGTCTGCATCGCGACGACGGAGTCCGGCTTGTCGGTGAAGGTGTCCTCCTGTTTGAGGCTGCCGGGCAGGCTGAACACGCCGAGCGCGAGCGCCCCGAGGAGCAGGGCGCCGGAGGCGAGGACGGTCAGCGGCCTGCGCCCGGCCGAACTGCCCATCGCCGCGAACAGGGACCTGCGGGCCTTGGGCGTGGAGCCGTACGCAGGGACGAGCGGCCAGAACACGCGCCTTCCGAGCAGGACGAGGACGGCGGGCAGCAGCGTCAGCATGGCGGCGAGTGCGCACAGGACGCCCACGGCGCCGAGCGGCCCCATGCCGCGGCTGCTGTTGAGGTCGGCGGCGAGCAGGCAGAACAGGCCGACGGCGACGGTCCCCGACGAGGCGAGGACGGCGGGGCCGCAGCCGCGCAGTGCGGCGCGCATCGCGTCGTGGGGCCGCTCGATGCGGCGCAGTTCCTCGCGGTAGCGGGAGACGAGGAGCAGCGCGTAGTCGGTGCCCGCGCCGAAGACGAGGATCGTCATCACGCCGGAGCTCTGGCCGCTGACGGTGGTGCCGACCGCCTGGTGGAGTCCGTAGGCGACGCCCATCGACAGGAAGTCGGCGACGCCCGCGACGACGAGCGGCACGAGCCACAGGAAGGGGCTGCGGTAGATGAGGATGAGCAGGATCGCGACGACGGCGACGGTCGTGTAGAGCAGGGGGCCGTCGAGCGAGCCGTAGACCTCGCTCGCGTCGGTGGCGAGCGCTCCTGCTCCGCCGGTGTCGACGCTCAGGCCGTCGGTGTCGTGGGCGATGTCGCGCACATCGTTGACGAAGGCGTCACGGGCCTTCTCGTCGTGTCCCGGTGTGGTGCTGGCGACCGGGTACATGAGGGTGGCGCCGTCGCGGGACGGTACGCCCTTCGGGACGGCGGTGAGGTCGAAGCCCCGGTCGATGCGGGCGACTTGGGCGGCGGCCGTGGTGCGGTCGGCCGCGGTGAGCCCGCCGTCGCGGTGGTAGACGAGGACGAGTTCGGTGCTCTCGCCGCCCGGCAGTTCGTCCTGGATCTTCGCCACCTGCGTGGAGTCGGCGCTCGCCGGCAGATAGTCGACGGCCCGGTCGTGCTGGACGTCGCTCAGCTTGCCGGCGAAGGGCCCGGCGATCGCGAGCACGACGATCCACAGGCCGAGCAGCGTCCAGGGCACGGCTGCCCGGCGCCTCTTTGTCGGTACGCCCCCCATCGGCGGGCCTCCCTCATGTCACGGTGTCCGGTGTCGCCGTCCGGTCGGACAGGACGTCTCCAGACTCCCGTCGGGGAGGCCTCGGTTCGTCGGGCGTGAGGGCGAGGTGCGGGGTACTGCCGGGGGTGCGTGCGGCGGCTCGTTACTCCCCGGGGAGTACGGGAGCGCCGTACGGCGTCACGACGGGGTGCGGGCGGCTTCCAGGAGCTGCGACACCTCGTCGGTGCACATGGTGAGCGCGGCGCCCGCGGTGCTGAGTACGTCGCGTTCGGCGGGCGTGTAGGGCCCGTCGGCGAGCGCGATTCTGGCGCCCTGGAGGAGGATCGACTCGCGTCCGGCGGGGGCGAGGTGCGGGGCGAGCGGGTCGAGGGCCTCGTGGAGTTCGATGGCGAGTCCGGCGCCGGGCCCGCAGTGTTCGGGGACGCGGCCCGCGTCGGTGAGCAACGCCTCGACGAGCGCGGCGAGCTGGACGTCCGTGCAGTCGTCGAACCCGGCGCCGCGCAGCGTCGCGACGGCGGTCTCGAGGGCCGTACGGGAGGAGACTCCGCCCGCGGAGAGGACCGCGAGGACAACGGTGTGGACGGCGTCGCGGAGCATCGCGGAGAAGCGGTGCGTGGTCGGGTGGTCGAGGACGTCGGCGGCGAACCGGTCCTCGCAGGCGGCGCATTCGACGACCGGGCCGGTGGCGCCGCGCGGGACGAGCGGGATGCCGAGGAGCACGAAGCGGCGACGGCCCGTGCGGCGGCGGTAGTTGCGGTCGCCGCCGCAGCCGGGACAGAAGAACTCGCCGTCGCCGACGGTGGTCCACGCGGTGCGGACGCCGATGAGGCCCGACAGGGGGCGGGCCCCGGCACGTGCCACTGGAACACCGGGACCGTTACGACTGGTTCGTCCCCAATTCAGCAGCACGTCGCACACCTCCGTCGACCCCCAGGCCCCATCGCCTGGTTGGGCGTGATGTTAGCCACATTGTTGATACGGCGTCATCACCTTGTACGGGACCGTGGCCGGTATACGACGCGGCCCCGCCCGCCACGAGGGCGGACGGGGCCGGGGAACGTGCCGGTGACCTGGGTCAGCGTGCGGAGCGGTTGACCGCGGAGACCACGGCCTTCAGGGACGCGCGTGTCGTATTCGCGTCGATGCCGATGCCCCACAGGACCTTGTCGCCGATCGCGCACTCGATGTACGAGGCGGCCTGCGCGGAGGCGCCCTCGCTCATCGTGTGCTCCTGGTAGTCCAGCAGGCGGGCGTCGATGCCGACGGCCTGCAGGGCGTCGAAGAACGCGGAGATCGGGCCGTTGCCCGTACCGGTCAGGACGGTGGCCTCACCGTCGACGTCGGCCGAGACGGTCAGCGTGTCGACGCCGTCCGTGTCGGTCGTGCTCTGCCCGGCCTTGACCTGGATGCGGCCCCAGGGGTTCTCGGCGTGGGGCAGGTACTCGTCCTGGAAGACCGACCAGATCTCCTTCGGCGTGACCTCGCCGCCCTCGGCGTCCGTCTTCGCCTGGATGATCTTCGAGAACTCGATCTGCATGCGGCGCGGCAGGTCCAGCTTGTGGTCGTTCTTCAGGACGTACGCGATACCGCCCTTGCCGGACTGCGAGTTGACGCGGATGACGGCCTCGTAGGAGCGGCCGACGTCCTTCGGGTCGATGGGCAGGTACGGGACCGCCCACTCGATGTCGTCGACGGACTTGCCCGCGGCCGCGGCCCGCGCGTCCATCGCCTCGAAGCCCTTCTTGATGGCGTCCTGGTGGGAGCCGGAGAAGGACGTGTAGACCAGGTCGCCCGCGTAGGGGTGGCGCGGGTGGACCTCCATCTGGTTGCAGTACTCGGCGGTGCGGCGGATCTCGTCGATGTCGGAGAAGTCGATCTGCGGGTCGACACCCTGCGAGAACAGGTTCATGCCCAGCGTGACCAGGTCGACGTTGCCGGTGCGCTCGCCCTGGCCGAACAGGCAGCCCTCGATGCGGTCGGCGCCGGCCATCAGGGCCAGCTCAGCGGCGGCGACGGCCGTGCCGCGGTCGTTGTGCGGGTGCACGGACAGGCAGACGTACTCACGGTTCGACAGGTTGCGGTGCATCCACTCGAAGCGGTCCGCGTGCGTGGACGGGGTCGAACGCTCCACCGTGGCGGGCAGGTTGAGGATGATCTCGCGGCCGGGGCCCGGCTTGTAGACCTCCATGACCGCCTCGCAGACCTCCAGGGCGAAGTCCAGCTCGGTGTCGGTGAAGATCTCCGGGCTGTACTGGTATCCGAAGGTCGTCTCCGGGCCGAGGACCTTCTCCGCGTAGTCCATGACGTGCTGCGTGCCGTCGATGGCGATCTGCTTGATCTGTTCCTTGGTCCCGCGGAAGACGATCTCGCGGAAGGTCGGCGCGGTCGCGTTGTACAGGTGCACCGTGGCGCGCTTGGCGCCCTTCAGGGACTCGACCGTGCGCTCGATGAGCTCCTCGCGCGCCTGCGTCAGCACGGAGATCGTCACGTCGTCCGGGATCGCGCCCTCTTCGATGATCGACCGTACGAACGCGAAGTCGGTCTCGCCGGAGGCGGGGAAGCCGACCTCGATCTCCTTGTAGCCCATGCGGACCAGGAGGTCGAACATCTCGCGCTTGCGAGCCGGGGACATCGGGTCGATCAGCGCCTGGTTGCCGTCGCGCAGGTCGGTGGAGAGCCAGCGGGGGGCGACGGTGACGCGCTTGCCGGGCCACGTGCGGTCGGGGATGTCGACCTGCTCGTACTGTCCGTACTTGTGGACCGGCATGGAAGTGGGGCGCTGGAAATTCGACATGTGCGGGGGCTCCTCGGGTGTGTCCGGAAGGACGGCCGACGGTCTGAGCGCAACACCGAACTCCGCGGGGAGGGGGTCGGCCTCGACTACAGGCCCTCGCCGCGGCAGCTAAGGAGAAGCAGCCCGTAACGCATGATGCGTCGCAGCCTAGCCCAGCCGTGCGAGGGACGCGGGTCTGTATCAGTATGCGGGATCGCCGTCAGGTAACGGGCAAGAGGTGATCAATACCTCTATTTCATTAATCCTGGCTGCAGGTAGTGACAGTGAGGTCACGCAGTGCCACATTGCCGCAATGACCGCGAACCGCTCGGGCTTCGAGCCCGTCTTCTGCACCATCGTGCCGCCCCACATCCTCGACAAGGCCGCACGCTCCGGCGACCCCGCCCTCTCCGCCCTGGCCCGCCGCACCCTGGAACGCGACGCCCTTGAGCGCACACGCCGCCGCCTGACCACCGTGATCGGCGCCCCCTCGGTGGCCGCGCCCATGGACGCTGTCGAGCACAAGCCGCACCGCACGCTCTACGACGCGGGCCACCGCACCGAGCTGCCGGGCACGAAGGTCCGCGGTGAGGGGGACGAGCCCGGCCGGGACGCGACCGTCAACCGCGCGTACGCGGGCCTCGGCGCCACCTTCGAGCTGTACCTGGAGAAGTACGCCCGTGACTCCATCGACGGCAGCGGTCTGCCGCTGAAGGCGTCCGTGCACTTCGACAACGACTACAACAACGCGTTCTGGAACGGCGAGCAGATGGTGTTCGGCGACGGGGACGGGGAGATCTTCCTCGACTTCACCATCCCGGTCGACGTGATCGGCCACGAGCTGACGCACGGTGTCACCCAGTACACGGCGAACCTCACGTACTTCGGGCAGCCGGGCGCCCTGAACGAGTCGGTCTCGGACGTCTTCGGCTCCCTGATCAAGCAGTACTCGCTCGGCCAGGGCGCCGCCGACGCCGACTGGCTGATCGGCGCGGGCCTGCTCGCGCCGCGCGTCACCGGCAAGGCGCTGCGCTCCATGAAGGCGCCCGGCACGGCGTACGACGACGACGTGCTCGGCAAGGACCCGCAGCCCGCCGACATGGACCACTTCGTGCGGACGAGCAGCGACAACGGCGGCGTGCACATCAACTCCGGCATCCCGAACCACGCCTTCTACCTGCTGGCCGTGGCGCTCGGCGGCAACGCGTGGGAGCGGGCCGGGCAGATCTGGTACGACGTCCTGACCGGCGGCGAGCTGGCGCAGGACGCGTCCTTCGCGGACTTCGCGAAGCTGACGGCGAAGGCGGCGCGCACCCGCTACAAGGACGGCGAGGAGCTGGAGTCCGTCCAGAAGGCCTGGTCGCAGGTGGGCGTACCCACGGAGTAGGGCCGGCTCAGGCACAGGGCTCGGCGGCCGCCCGGCTGGGCAGCGGGCGGCCGCTGGAGTAGACAGGTCCCATGCGTATTCAGGTCATCCGTACCGGAGGATTCGCCGGGATCGAGCGGCGGGCCGAGGTCGACACCTCGGGCCGCGCCGACGCCCACGAGTGGCATGCCCTGGCCGAGCAGGCGCTGGCCGGGGGCCGGGGCACGCCGCCGGTGGGGGTGCCGGACGGGTTCAGCTACACGATCACGGTGGACGGGAAGACCGTGTACTGCGCGGATCCGCGGCTCACGGACGAGCAGCGGGGGCTGATCTCGCGGGTGCTGAAGGAAGGGGCGTAGCGGCACTTCGGGGGCGCAACGACCTTTTGCCGCACGGGCGTTGACTTCCGTTACCGCCGGTACGGATGATCGCGCGCATGGCAGCGAGCGAACCGATACCTCAGTTCCCGCACGACTTCCTGTGGGGCGTGTCCACCTCGGCCCATCAGATCGAGGGCGCCGTCGACGCGCGCCTGCCCTCGGTGTGGGACGCGTTCGCGGCAGAGCCGGGGCGGGTGAAGGACGGCTCGACGGCCGCCGTCGCCTGCGACCACTACCACCGCTACGGCGAGGACGTGGCCCTGATCGCGGGGCTCGGGGCGGGGGCGTACCGCTTCTCCGTCTCCTGGCCGCGGGTCCTGTCGCCCGGCGGCCTCGACTTCTACGACCGGCTCGTCGACGCGCTGTGCGCGGCGGGCGTACAGCCCGTGCCGACGCTCTTCCACTGGGACACCCCGCTGTCCGTGGAGGAGGCGGGCGGCTGGCTGAGGCGGGACACGGCGTCGCTCTTCGCGGACTACGCGGTCCGGGTCGCGGACCGGATCGGCGACCGCGTACAGAAGTGGATCACCCTCAACGAGCCCGCCGAGCACACCCTGCTCGGCCACGCGCTCGGCCAGCACGCGCCCGGCAGGCAGCTCCTGTTCGACGCGCTGCCCGCGGCCCACCACCAGCTCCTCGCCCACGGCCTCGCCGTACGGGCGCTGCGCGCGGCCGGCGCCACGGACATCGGGATCGCGAACTCGCACGGCCCGACCTGGCCCGCCTCCGACGACCCGGCCGACCGCGAGGCCGCGGACTTCTACGACGTGCTTCTCAACCGGCTCTTCGCCGATCCGCTGCTGCTCGGCGCCTACCCGGAGGGCATCGGGGACCTGATGCCGGGCGATGTGGACGCCGATCTGAAGGTGATCGCGGAGCCCGTCGACTGGTACGGGATCAACTTCTACCAGCCGACCAAGGTGGGCGCGCCGCTCACCTCCGGCGACGCGACGGAGTTCTCCGGCCTCACCCTGCCGCCCGAACTCCCTTTCTCGCCAAGGGAGATCGAGGGATATCCCGTCACGGACTTCGGCTGGCCGGTGGTCCCCGAAGCGCTCACCGAGCTCCTCCTCGCCTTCCGCGACCGCTACGGCGACCGGCTCCCGCCCCTCGTCATCACCGAGAACGGCTGCAGTTACGAGGGAGTCGACGACCAGGAGCGGATCGCGTACCTGGACGGGCATCTGCGGGCCCTGCACCGGGCCCTTGAGGCCGGGGTCGACGTGCGCGGCTATTTCGTGTGGTCGCTGATGGACAACTTCGAGTGGGCGGAGGGCTACGCGCGCCGCTTCGGCCTCGTCCACGTCGACTACGCGACCCTGGAGCGCACGCCGAAGGCGTCGTACCACTGGCTGCGGGACGTACTGCGGGCGCAGCGCGCATGACGGCCGCCGCCGCGGCGCTCGACGAGCCCGTCGAGCGGGTCGGGCGCGGCTGGACGGCCGCGCTGTCGCTGGCCAACGGGGCGATCTGGGTCGGCTGGTACGGACCCCTGCAGATCCTGCTCGCCCTCCAGGCCGAGGACTTCGCGCCCGGCACCGGCATGTCCAAGGAGACGCTGCTCGCGTGGGTGACCGGGGTGGGCGCCGTGGTGTCGCTCGCCGCGAACCCCTTCTTCGGCGCGCTCTCGGACCGTACGGTGTCGCGGTTCGGGCGGCGCACGCCCTGGATCGTGGCGGGCGCGGGCGGCGGCGCGTGCGCGCTGCTCCTACTGGCGGGCGCCGGGTCCGTGTGGACGATGGCGGCCGGCTGGTGCCTGGTGCAGCTGACGCTGAACGCGGCGTTCGCGGCGGTGACGGCGGCCGTGCCCGACCGGGTGCCGCGGCTCCAGCGGGGCGCGGTGGGCGGCTGGCTGGGGGCCGCGCAGATCCTGGGCGTGGTCGTCGGCACGGGGCTCGCGACCGTCGTGGGCGGGGTCGGCGCCGGGTACACGGCGTGCGCGGTGTTCGCCCTGGTGGGCGTCCTGCCGTACGTGCTGCGCCATCCGGACCTGCGGCTCGCCCCGGCGGACCGGCCGCCGTGGGCCTGGCGGACCTTCCTGGCCGGGTTCTGGCTGAGCCCCCGCCGCCACCCCGACCTCGGCTGGGCCTGGCTGACCCGCTTCCTGATCAACCTCAGCAACGCGCTGGTCCTCCTGTACCTCCTCTACTACCTGCGCGACCGCCTGCACTACGGCGACCCCGACCAGGGCGTGCTGATCCTCACCGCCGTCAACGGCGTGACCCTGCTGTGCACCGTCGTCGTGGCCGGGGTCGCCTCCGACCGGCTGGGGCGCCGGAAGCCCTTCGTGATCTGGTCGGGCGTCCTGATGGCGGTGGCGACAGCCGCGCTGGCCGGCTGGCAGACCTGGCCGGGCGCGATCGTCGCGGCGGCGGTCCTCGGCATCGGCTTCGGCGTCTTCACCTCGGTCGACTTCGCGCTGATGACGGACGTCCTGCCCAAGGCCATGGACCGGGGCAAGGACCTGGGCGTCATCAACGTCGCCAACTCGCTGCCCCAGGTCGCCGCACCCGCGCTCGCCGCGCCGATCGTGACGTATCTCGGCGGCTACCGCGTCCTGTACCTGGTGGCTGCGGTGATCGGGCTCGTGGGGGCGCTCCTGGTGCGGCGGATCCGGTCGGTGGCCTGACCGGTGGGCTCTGCCCGTGGGCTCTACAGCGCGCCGGCGTCCAGGGCCGTCCAGACGGACGGGAAGAACGGGCGGAAGCCCAGTTCGCGGCGGATGCGGGCCGTCGACATGACGCCGGCCCAGGGGTCCGGGTCCACCTTGTCGTACGCCTCCGGCGGCACCGGCACGCCGTTGATCTGGTGGACGTCGACCATCGTGACCGGGGCGTCGTCGGCGATGTTGTAGACGCCGTGCGCTCCCGGCGCGTACAGGAGGCGTTGCAGACCCTGGGCCACATCCGCGTGGTGGCCCATGTGCAGGCGCTGCATGGCCGGCCAGTTCTGCGCGTACTGCGTCACGTCGGCCAGGTGCGAGTCCCCGTCGCCGTACACGAAGGGCAGCCGGGCGATGCGCAGGTCGTCGAGGCCGTCCATCGCCCGCAGCGCGCGCTCCGCCTCCCACTTCGACTCGGGGTAGGTGCCCCACAGAGGGCCGCCCGGCAGCGTCTCGTCGTCCTCGACCAGCCGCCTGCCGCGCCCGGAGCCGTACACCAGACCCGTGCTGACCTGCACGAACCGCCGCACGCCCGAGGCCACGGAGGCCCGGGCCAGCTCGATGGCGGCGTCCCTGTTGACCGCCCGCGCCTCCTCGTCGGGCACTCCGCGGAAGGCAGCGGCGACGTTCACCACGGCGTCCGCCCCGGCCGTCGCCTTGCCCAGCACGTCCGCGTCCCGCAAGTCGCCGACCACCACGTCCGCGCCCAGTGCGGCGAACCGCTCACCGCGTGCCGCGTCCCTTACGAGCACCCGCACCTGGTCGCCCGGCGCCGAGCTCTGCAGCAGTCGCGGCACGAACCGCTGTCCGACCTTGCCCGTCGCACCTGTCACCAGTGTCAGCATGGCCGCCTCCTCGTGTTTCGTAGCCATGCCTGAAGCCTGCGCGAGTGGCGGGCGCGGCGGGAGAGACGCGGTTGTCCGGGGACTGGCGCTCCCTGGTTACGAGGACGGTTCCGAGCGATCCTGAAGGGGTGAACCGAGCCGAACTCGCCGACTTCCTGCGCCGCTCCCGCGCCCGCCTGGCGCCCTCCGACGTGGGCCTGACCGCGGGCCCGCGGCGCCGCACGCCGGGGCTGCGCCGCGAGGAGGTGGCGCAGCTCGCCGGGATGTCCACGGACTACTACACGCGCCTGGAGCAGCGCCGCGGCTCCCATCCGTCCCGGCAGATGCTGACCGCGCTGGCCCGCGCGCTGCGGCTCAACGACGCCGAGCGGGACCATCTGTTCCATCTGGCGGGCGAGGAGCCGCCCCGTCCCGGCCGTTCCTCGGGGCATGTGCGACCGGGGCTGCTGCTGATCCTGGACCGGCTGCACGATCTACCGGCGTCGGTGATCAGCGACTGGGGCGAGATGCTCGCCCAGAACACGATGTCGGTGGCCCTGACCGGCGACCACACCGGCAGGAACGTGATCCGCGACTGGTTCACGAACCCGGCGACGCGGCCCATGTTCCCGCCCGAGAACCACGAGGCGCACGCCCGCGCCCACGTGGCGAGCCTGCGGGCGGTCGCCGCGGCCCGCCCCGACGATCCGGGCCCGGCCGCGCTCGTGGCCGAACTGCGCGCCGGATCACGGGAGTTCGAGGAGCTGTGGCAGTCGCACGACGTCGTCGTACGCCGCCCGTCACCGAAACGCTTCCTGCACCCCGTGGTCGGCGCCCTCGACCTCGACTGCGAGGTACTGCTCAGCGACGGCCACGACCAGCAACTCGTCGTGCACTCGGCCCAGCCGGGCACGGAGACGTACGAACGCCTGGAACTGCTGCGGGTCGTGGGCCTCCAGGACCTGACCCCGAGCACGCCGTGAGGGCACGGGACCTGCGCGGGTCCCGCACGTTCAGCCCCTCCGGCGTTTGATGAGCGGGGTCCGGGGCGGAGCCCCGAGGCACGAGCCGCACGGGCCCGCACCCGATACGCAGCCTAGAAGCCCAGCTTGCGCAGCTGCCTCGGGTCGCGCTGCCAGTCCTTCGCGACCTTCACGTGCAGGTCCAAGAAGACGGGGGTACCGAGGAGCGCTTCGATCTGCTTGCGGGACTTGATGCCGACGTCCTTGAGGCGCTTGCCCTTCGGGCCGATGATGATGCCCTTCTGGCTGGGGCGCTCGATGTAGACGAAGGCGTGGATGTCGAGGAGCGGCCGGTCCGCCGGGCGGTCCTCGCGCGGCAGCATCTCCTCGACGACGACGGCGATGGAGTGCGGCAGCTCGTCGCGCACGCCCTCGAGCGCGGCCTCGCGGATCAGCTCCGCCACCATGACCTGCTCGGGCTCGTCCGTGAGGTCGCCCTCCGGGTAGAGCGCGGGGCCCTCGGGCAGCAGCGGGACGAGCAGGTCGGCGAGCAGGCCGACCTGCTTGTCGCCGACGGCCGAGACGGGCACGATCTCCGCCCACTCGAAGCCGAGCTCCTTGCCGAGCTGGTCGATGGCGATGAGCTGCTCGGCGAGCTGCTTGCTGTCGACCAGGTCGGTCTTGGTGACGATCGCGACCTTCGGCGTCTTCTTGATGGAGGCGAGCTCCTTGGCGATGAAGCGGTCGCCGGGGCCGAGCTTCTCGTTCGCGGGCAGGCAGAAGCCGATGACGTCGACCTCGGCCCACGTCGTGCGCACGACGTCGTTGAGCCGCTGGCCCAGCAGCGTGCGCGGCTTGTGCAGGCCCGGGGTGTCCACCAGGATCAGCTGGGCGTCGGGCCGGTGCACGATGCCGCGCACCGTGTGCCGCGTGGTCTGCGGCTGGTCCGCGGTGATCGCGACCTTCTTGCCGACCAGAGCATTCGTGAGGGTGGACTTGCCCGCGTTGGGGCGGCCGACGAAGCAGGCGAAGCCGGCCCGGTGGGACGCTTCCCCGGACGGCTCGGATGACTGGGTACGAACGCTCATGGCGCCCATTGTCCCTGATCCACCGCGCCCTGCCGCACCTGCGGGGCAAGCCGGTCCGTCGTGAGGCTCCGGAAACCCCCGCGCAACACGAAACACCGCGGAAACGCGCGGGTCAGCGAACGGAAACGCGCGACGGTGAGGCTCGTCGTCCGCCCCCACGCCCGAGGAGACCCCCGTGCAGACCGAGAACGCGCCGCTGGCCGCCGCCACCGGCCTCGACACCGGCGACACCGCGTGGCTGCTGGCCGCGACCGCGCTCGTCCTGCTGATGACGCCGGGCCTGGCCCTCTTCTACGGCGGCATGGTCCGCACGAAGAGCGTCCTGAACATGCTGCTGATGTCGTTCGTGTCGATCGCGCTGGTCACCGTCGTCTGGCTGGTCGCCGGCTACTCGCTCGCGTTCGGCGACGACGCGTTCGCGGGCCTCATCGGCGGTCTGGCGCACGCGGGCATGGCGGGCATCAGCCCGCACAGCATGACCGGCACGGTCCCCACGTTCCTGTTCTCCACCTTCCAGCTCACCTTCGCGTTCCTGACGGCCGCGCTGATCAGCGGCGCGGTCGCGGACCGCACGAAGTTCGCGGCCTGGCTGGTGTTCGTACCGGTGTGGACGCTGCTCGTATACGTTCCCGTGGCGCACTGGGTGTGGGGTCCCGGCGGCTGGATCTCGCAGTCCCTCGGCGGGCTCGACTTCGCGGGCGGCCTCGTCGTGGAGATCGCCTCGGGCGCGTCCGGTCTGGCCCTGTGCCTGATCCTGGGCCCGCGTCTCGGCTTCAGGAAGGAATCGATGCGCCCGCACAACCTGCCGATGGTGATGACGGGCGCGGGTCTGCTCTGGTTCGGCTGGCTCGGCTTCAACGGCGGCTCGGCGCTCGCCGCGAACGGCCTGGCGGCCGCGTCCGTCCTCAACACGCTGATCGCGGGCTGCACCGGCCTGCTCGGCTGGCTCTTCGTGGAGCACAAGCGCGACGGTCACCCCACGACGTTCGGCGCGGCGTCCGGCGCGGTCGCCGGCCTGGTCGCGATCACCCCGGCGTGCGGCGTGGTCGGCGTGCTGGGCGCCTGCGTGGTGGGTCTGGTGGCGGGCGTCGTCTGCTCGTACGCCGTCGCGTGGAAGTTCCGCTTCGACTACGACGACTCGCTGGACGTCGTCGGTGTGCACTTCGTCGGCGGTGTCGTCGGCACCCTGCTGATCGGCCTGTTCGCGACGGCCACGATGACCGGCGGCAAGGAGGGCCTGTTCTACGGGGGCGGGTTCGGGCAGCTCGGCAGGCAGGCGGTCGCCGTGCTCACCGTCGCGGCGTACACGTTCCTGGTGACGTACGGGATCGGCAAGGTGATCGACCGGGCGATGGGCTTCCGGGCCTCCGCCGACGACGAGCTGACGGGCCTCGACCAGACGGTGCACGCGGAGACCGCCTACGATCACGGCGTCCACGCCGGACACACCGCCCAGCACACCGCCCACTCCGCCCCGCCGAAGGAGCCCTCCGCATGAAGCTCGTGACCGCGATCGTCAAGCCGTTCCGCCTGGACGAGGTGAAGACCGCGCTCCAGGAGCTCGGCGTGCAGGGCCTGACCGTCACGGAGGCCAGCGGTTACGGGCGCCAGCGCGGCCACACCGAGGTCTACCGTGGGGCCGAGTACCGGATCGACCTCGTCCCCAAGGTCCGGATCGAGGTCGTCGTCGAGGACGCGGACCTCGACCCGGTCATCGACGCGATCGTGCGCGCGGCGCAGACCGGGAAGATCGGCGACGGCAAGGTGTGGGCGGTCCCGGTGGAGACGGTCGTGCGCGTACGGACGGGCGAGCGGGGGCCGGACGCGCTGTAGGCAACTCCGCGGCTCCGCCCCGGACCCCGGTCCTCAGACGCCGGACGGGCTGAATGTCTCAGCCGGCGGCCACGGCCCCACGCACCACGCCGTCGGTCCCCGCGAGGAACACCGGCGTACCCGCGCCCCCCAGATCCCGCACCGCCGCCAGATCCTCCCCGCCGACCTCCGAGCCGTCGGAGACAACGGCGGCGGCCTCCAGCGACTGCGCCCCCGACGCCACGGCCATCGCGACAGCGGTACGCAGGGCGGAAAGCTTCAGGGAGTCCAGCGAGACGGTCCCCGCCACGTACGTACGCCCCGTCTCGTCCCGCACGGCGGCCCCCTCGGGCACACCGTTGCGGGCGCGGGCGCTGCGGGCCAGCGTGACGATCTTGCGGTCCTCGGCGGTGAGGTCGTTGCTCTCAGTCATGGGGTGAGCATAGGGAACGCCGTCACGCTCACCCGGCAACGGGGTACATGGCCCCACGCCGCCCCTCGGGCGTCGCCAGCCACTCCAGCTTCGCGGCCGTGTCCGCCTCCGGCAGCGGCGTGTGCAGGATGATCGTGAGGTCGGGCCTGGCCGGCACCTTCAGGGCCGTCGACTCGACGTGCAGGACGCCCGCCACGGGGTGCGTGAGTTCCTTGCGGATCTGTCCGGCCGCCTCGATGTCGCGCCGCTCCCACAGCTCTGCGAACTCGGCGCTCGCCGCCTTCGTCGCCGCGACGACCTCCTGGAATCCCTCGTCGCCCGGGTACTCGGAGCAGGCCGCCCGGAACTGGGCCACGACCGTCGCCGCGTTCCGCTCCCAACTGACGCTCCGGGAGCGGTAGACGGGGTCGGTGAAGAAGTCGAGGACGCAGTTCTGCGTGTTGCCGGGCCGCATGTTGAGGACCGTCGCGGCCGCGTCGTTGTACATCACGCAGTTGTAGTACGGGTCGACGATGTGCGCCGGGTACGGCATCCAGGTGTCGATGATGCGGCGCAGGCCGTCGTCGTGGCCCACGGCGGCCGGGTCCGCGGACGCGGGCGGCGGGTTGAGGCCGGCGAGGACGTACAGATGGCGCCGCTCGGCGCCGGACAGGCGCAGGACGCGGGCGACCGCGTCGAGGACCTGCGGGGACACCGAGATGTCGCGGCCCTGCTCCAGCCACTGGTACCAGGAGGCGCCGACCCCGGCGAGGACGGCGACCTCCTCGCGGCGCAGCCCCGGTGTGCGGCGCCGGGCCCCGCCGTCGGGGAGGCCGGCCTGCGCGGGGGTGACCCGGGCGCGGCGGTTCATCAGGAACTCGCGCAGCTCCCGCCGGCGGTACGCGTCGGCGTCGTCAGCCACGGTCGAGTTTGAGGCGCTCGGCCCTCGGCAGGCCGGCGACCACGAGGTCGTACGAGTCCTCCACGAGCTCCCGGACCATCCTGTCCGGGAGTTCGGCGACGGTCACGGTGTTCCAGTGCCGCTTGTTCATGTGCCAGCCGGGCACGATCGCCTCGTGGTCGCCGCGCAGGCGCACCGCGTCCTCGGGGTCGCACTTGAGGTTGACGGTGAGGGGCCGCGCGTCCAGGTTCGTCAGGGCGAAGAGCTTGCCCAGGACCTTGAAGACGGACGTGTCGGGGTTGAACGGGAACTCCTCGACGGCCGCGTTGAACGACAGACACAAGGCGCGCAGCTCCTGCGGCGTCACGACGTCACTTCCCCTCTTCGCCCACCGGCTCCACGAGCACGGTCACGATCTTGTTGCGCCGGCCCGCGGCGGACTCCGCGGTGAGCCGCAGCTTGCGCCCGTCGGGCAGTTCGACGACGGACGAGGCCTCCGCGATCGGCACCCGGCCGAGCGCCTTGGCGAGGAGCCCGCCGACGGTCTCCACGTCCTCGTCGTCGTACTCCTCGATGCCGTACAGCTCGCCGAGGTCGCCGATGTCGAGGCGGGCGGTCACCCGGAAGCGTTCGTCGCCGAGGTCCTGCACGGGCGGGAGTTCACGGTCGTACTCGTCGGTGATCTCGCCGACGATCTCCTCGAGGATGTCCTCGATGGTGACGATGCCCGCGGTGCCGCCGTACTCGTCGATCACGACGGCCACGTGGTTGCGCAGCTGCTGCATCTCGCGGAGCAGGTCGCCCGCGTTCTTCGTGTCGGGCACGAACGTGGCGGGCCGCATCGCGGTCGAGACGAGCTCGCTCTCGGCGTCCCGGCTGATGTGCGTCTTGCGGGCGAGGTCCTTGAGATACACGATGCCGACGACGTCGTCCTCGCTCTCGCCGGTGACCGGGATGCGGGAGAACCCGGACCGCAGGGCCAGCGTGAGCGCCTGCCTGATCGTCTTGTAACGCTCGATGGCGACCAAGTCGGTGCGGGGGACCATGACTTCGCGGACCAGGGTGTCTCCCAGCTCGAAGACGGAGTGCACCATGCGGCGCTCCTCGTCCTCGATGAGGGACTCCTTCTCGGCGAGGTCGACCATGGCGCGCAGCTCGGCCTCGGAGGCGAAGGGCCCGCGCCGGAACCCCTTGCCGGGGGTCAGGGCGTTGCCGATGAGGATGAGCAGCGGCGGAATGGGCCCCATGATCCGGGCCAGCGGCAGCAGCACGTACGCGGCGGCCGTGGCCGTGTTCAGCGGGTGCTGCCGTCCGATGGTGCGGGGCGAGACGCCCACCGCCACGTACGAGACGAGGACCATCACGCCGATGGCGACGGCCAGCGCCTCCCAGGTCGCGTCGAACTCCTGGAGGCAGGCGTACGTGACCAGGGACGCGGCGGCCATCTCGCAGGCGACCCTGACCAGCAGCGCCACGTTCAGATAGCGGGTCGGGTCGGCGGCCACCTGGGCGAGCCGGTCGCTGCCGCGCCGCCCGGACCGGACGGCCTCCTCGGCGCGGAAGCTGGAGGTGCGGGCGATGCCGGCCTCGGCGCAGGCCGCCAGCCAGGCGACCACGACGAGGGCGACGGCGCCCGCGACGAGCGAAAGACTCATGACACGGTGGGCGCGGGGGACGGACCGGTCAGGCCCTTGTCACCCCGCCACCCGTCCACGATGGCCGCCTGAAGCCCGAACATCTCGGCCTTCTCGTCGGGCTCCTCGTGGTCGTAACCGAGCAGGTGCAGCACCCCGTGCACGGTGAGCAGCTGGAGCTCCTCGTCCATGGAGTGCTGCGTGTCGGCGTCCTCGCCCTGCTTCTTCGCCACCTCCGGGCACAGCACGATGTCGCCGAGCAGACCCTGCGGGGGCTCCTCGTCGTCCTTCGACGGCGGCCGCAGCTCGTCCATCGGGAACGACATGACATCCGTGGGCCCCGGCAGGTCCATCCACTGCACGTGCAACTGCTCCATGGCGTCGGCGTCCACGACGATCACCGAGAGCTCGGAGAGCGGGTGGATGCGCATCCGCGCGAGCGCGTAGCGGGCGATGTCGAGGATCGCCTGCTCGTCGACCTCGGTTCCGGACTCGTTGTTGACGTCGATCGACATGCGGTGCTTGCTACTTCCCTCTGCCGCGGCCCTGGTGCGAGCCGTTCTCGGTGCCGTGCTGGCTGTCGTACTTCTCGTACGCGTCGACGATACGGCCGACGAGCTTGTGCCGGACGACATCCTGGGAGGTGAGCCGCGAGAAGTGGACGTCGTCGAGGCCCTCCAGGATGTCCTGGACCTGCCGCAGACCACTCTTCGTGCCGCTCGGCAGGTCGACCTGCGTCACGTCACCGGTGACGACGATCTTCGAGTCGAAGCCGAGCCGGGTGAGGAACATCTTCATCTGCTCGGCGCTCGTGTTCTGCGCCTCGTCCAGGATGATGAAGGCGTCGTTCAGCGTGCGGCCTCGCATGTACGCCAGCGGCGCCACCTCGATCGTGCCCGCCGCCATCAGGCGGGGGATGGAGTCGGGGTCGAGCATGTCGTGCAGCGCGTCGTACAGGGGGCGCAGATACGGGTCGATCTTCTCGTACAGCGTGCCCGGCAGGAATCCGAGCCGCTCGCCCGCCTCCACGGCCGGCCGCGTCAGGATGATGCGGTTGACCTGCTTGGACTGCAGGGCCTGCACGGCCTTGGCCATCGCGAGATAGGTCTTGCCCGTACCGGCGGGACCGATACCGAAGACGATGGTGTGCTTGTCGATGGCGTCGACGTAGCGCTTCTGGTTGAGGGTCTTCGGACGGATGGTCCGGCCCCGCGACGAGAGAATGTTCTGAGTGAGAACCTCGGCCGGGGTCTCCTGGCCGTCACCCTCCCCGTTCTCGCTCGCCTTGAGCATGGCGATCGAGCGTTCCACTGCGTCCTCCGTCATCGGCTGTCCGGTGCGGAGCACCAGCATCATCTCGTCGAACACGCGCTGGATGAGGGCGACTTCCGTCGCGTCGCCCACAGCGCTGATCTCATTGCCCCGGACATGAATATCGGCCGCCGGGAAGGCCTTCTCGATCACGCGAAGGAGCGCGTCGCCGGATCCGAGGACGGTCACCATGGGGTGGTTCGCCGGGACCGTGAAATGCGCTCGCGCCTGAGCGGTGGGTGTCTGAGTCATGGGCCGGCACTGAAGGCCTGCTCATCCTCCTCGTGCGGGGGCTCGCGCCCGCGTCGACAGCCTTGCACTGCCCAGGGTACGACGGTGCACCGACAACGCCGTAGGCCTTTTCCGCGGGCCCCGGGCCTCTCGCTAGACGCCCCGCCCGAAGCCGATCGTCGGCACCGCCCGCCGCAGGGGCCACGGTCGGCTCACCTCGGGCAGCAGCGCCTCCAGGAAGGCGTACCGGCGCAGGGCCGCGGGCTCCTGGTCGTCGTAGGCCTGCACATGGCGCCACCAGGCCGCTATCTCCGACCAGCCGGGCGCCGACAGCGAGCCGCCGAACTCCTGCACGGACAGGGCGGCGGTCAGTCCGGCGAAGGCGAGCCGGTCGGCCAGCGGCCAGCCCGCGAGCGTCCCGGTCACGAACCCGGCGACGAAGACGTCCCCGGCGCCGGTGGGGTCGAGGGCGGCGACTTCGATGGCGGGC
The DNA here is from genome assembly GCF_002803065.1 of Streptomyces sp. CB01635. GTDB lineage: Bacteria > Actinomycetota > Actinomycetes > Streptomycetales > Streptomycetaceae > Streptomyces. The sequence continues at coordinate 497,447 of NZ_NNBL01000004.1, read as the reverse complement.
ACGGAGGCGGTCTCCCCGCTGCGGGCGTCCACCGCGTAGGCGCCCTCGGCACCCAGGGTGACCACGGCGAGCGGCACGTATTCGGCCAGGGCGTGCGCGGCGGCCCGGGGGCAGGACGTACGGGTGTAGCGCATCGCCTCCTCGGCGTTCGGCAGGAAGGCCTCGCAGCGCGACAGGTCGTCGAGGGAGCTCAGGTCCCAGCGGCCCGTGTCGTCCCAGCCCACGTCGCCGAAGATCTGCGTCCCGCGGCCCGCGGCCGTGGCGATCCAGGGCTCGTTCAGCCCGGGGGCCAGCGAGGCGACGGCGGCGCGTGCCCGCGGGGGGCACTCGGGGGCGGGCTCCCCGGGCGGCGGCTCGTGACCGTGGCTGACCATGGTCCGCTCGCCCTCGTAGGCCATGGAGACGGTGACGGGCGAGTGCCAGCCGGCGACGGTCCGCGACGACGTCAGGTCGATGCCCTCGCCCTGCTCCAGGCTGTCCCAGCAGTACTCGCCGTAGTGGTCGTCCCCGAAGGCGGCGGCCAGCGACGTCCGCAGCCCGAGCCGGGCCAGGGCGGTGGCCATGTTGGCGACTCCGCCGGGGCTGGACCCCATGCCGCGCGCCCAGGACTCGGTCCCCCGCACGGGGGCGCTGTCCAGGCCCGTGAAGATGATGTCGAGGAAGACGGTCCCCGTCAGATAGACATCGCAGGGCGGATCGTCGGGGGTGCGCAGCCGGGCGAGCGGATCCACATGCGCCGGGTCGTTGGAGTTCAAGGTGGGCTCCCCAGAGTCGTGAGGGTCCGCACAGTGTGCCTGATACCCCACGGGCAACGCGCGTAGCACGGCGTACGGAACGGGAGTCGGCGCCCCCGGACCGGGGTCGCTGTCGCTGCCTGTTTCCTCGAAAAAACAGCTTCGTTTACCCCCACTCCTACCCTCCAAACAGAACGTGGCCCAGATCACACCGGCCCAGCTGTTTTCACCCTCCCCGCGCTTGATACAAATTGGCCGCGCCCCCTCGTATCGCGAGCCCCGGCGCACCCCCCAATCCCCTTGCCTGTTCAGGCATCCCCGCAGTTCCGCATGCCCTCATCCCCGTACACCGCCACGCTTTGGAACGCCCGTGTCCCGCCGCACTCCCCGGCCCCTTGTCGCCCTCTTCACGGCCGGTTATCTGGCCCCGTATCTGCTGCCCACCGTCGTGGGCCGCCTCGGCGACAGCCTCCATCTCCCCCCGGCGCAGGCAGGCCTCATCGGCAGTGCGCTGCTGATGAGTTCGGCCGCGGCGGGCTTCACCTTCGCCGGCCGTGTGGACCGCACCGGCCCCCGCACCCTCGCCAGAGCGGGCCTGCTGCTCGCGGCGCTCGGATACGGCGCGGCCGCGGCGACGTCCTTCGTGCCTCTGGTGGTACTCGGCGCGATGGCCGGCGGCTTCGGGTCGGGCACGGCCACGACGGTCGCCGCGACGGGAATCGCCGGGCAGCGCGACCCGCACCGGGCGTCGACGCTGGGCCTGCTCAGCGTCTCGGCGCTGGCGGGTGCGCTGTATCTGACGATGCCGCATCTGGGTACGGGCCATGCGCTCCCGTTCGCGGCGATCGCACTGACGGCGCTGGCGACGTGGCCGGCGACCTCCGGCCTGGAGAGCGGCACCGCCGGGCTCCCCGCCCCCGCCGGGCAGCACAGGCCCGCAAGCCCTCTCCCCTTCCGCCGTTCGGGCCTGGTCCTGGCCGCCGCGATGCTCTGCTGGTCGATGGCGCAGAACTCCCTGTGGGGCGTCAGCAGCCGCATCGGCACGGACCAGGCGGGCCTGACGGAGATCACCGTCGGCGCGGTCTTCGCGGTGGCGCTCGGCACGGCGCTCGTGGGCGTGCTCGGCGCGGGCGCACTCGGGTCCCGGCTCGGCCGCGCCGCCCCGATCGGCGCGGGCACGGCACTGATCGCATGCTGCATCGTGGTGAGCGCCCGCGCGGACGACCTCGCGTCGTTCGCGACCGGTGAGATCGCGTGGAACACGCTGTACCCGGTGGTCCTGTCGTATCTGATCGGCCTGGCCGCGTCCCTGGACCCGCGCGGCCGCTGGGCGGTCCTCGTCGGCTCGGCGGCGTCGCTCGGCACGGCCTGCGGCCCGCTCACCGGCAGCGTCCTGTCGCAGACGGCGGGCTATCCGGCGATGGGCACGACGCTCGCCGTGGCGCTGCTCGTCCTGGCACTGCCGCTCACGGCGGTGGCGCTGCACACGGGCGGCAGCCCGCTGCTGCGGCCCGGCACGGTCCGCAGGAGGGGCGGCGCCCCCGCCGCTCTGGTGGCCGGCGTGACGGGCGCCCCGGCGGGCGCGGTCCCGCAGATGGGCGCGGCCGAGCAGCCGGTCGTGGAGATCACGGTGAGCACACCCCAACCGGCCCCGACGCAGGAGGAGTTCTCCACGGCGGGACCGCGGGGCGGCTCGGCGGCGCTCGGTCAGTCGTCGAACGCGAACGCGTCGACCTCGGCGAGGTAGCGCGAGCGCAGCTCCTCGTCGTCGTCGAGGAACGACGCGACGAACGAGTTGCGGGCGAGCTCCCGCAGCCGCTCGTGGTCGAGCGCGAGCGCCTCGTGGACCGCGTGGAAGGTGTCTCCGACGTATCCGCCGAAGTAGGACGGGTCGTCGGAGTTCACCGTGCAGAGCAGACCGGCGTCCATCATCCGCGGCAGCGGGTGGTCTTCGAGTACGTCGATGGCGCGCAGCCGCACGTTCGACAGCGGACACAGCGTCAGCGGCACCCGGTCCCGCACGAGTCGCTCGACGAGCGCCGGGTCCTCGACGCAGCGGAGCCCGTGGTCGATGCGCTCGACTCCGAGCACGTCGAGCGCCTCCCATACGTACGAGGGGTCGCCCTCCTCGCCCGCGTGGGCGACCTTGCGCAGCCCGAGCGCGCCCGCGGCCTCGTACACCTCGCGGAACTTGGAGGCGGGGTTGCCGACCTCGGCGGAGTCGAGGCCGACGCCGACGATCCGGTCGAGGTAGGGCTTCGCGGACTCCAGGGTCTGCATCGCCGACTCGGCGGACTGGTCGCGCAGGAAGCACATGATGAGACGGGTGGAGACGCCGTGGCGCTCCACGCTCTTCGACAGGGCGGCGCTCAGGCCCTCGACCACGGTCCCGATCGGCACACCGCGGGCGGTGTGGGCCTGCGGGTCGAAGAAGATCTCGGCGTGCCGCACGCCCTGCGCGGCGGCGCGCGCGAGGTAGGCGTCGGCGAGCTGCTCGAAGTCCTCCTCGGTGCGCAGGACGGCCATCAGGCCGTAGTACAGGTCGAGGAAGGACTGCAGGTCTTCGAAGAGGTAGGCCTTGCGGAGGGCCTCGGTGTCGGCGAACGGCAGGTCGACGCCGTTGCGGGCCGCGAGTTCGAAGGCGAGCTCGGGTTCGAGGGTGCCTTCGATGTGCAGGTGGAGTTCGGCTTTGGGGAGCGAAGCGAGGGACATCAGAGCATGGTACGCCCGGGATTAGACGCGTTTGGGCACCTGTACGCGGTCGAGGTCCCGCGCCACGGTGAGCTCGCCGGCGAAGCCGGCGGCGCGGGCCTGGCGCTCGAACTCCTCGGGGTCGGAGTAGCGCTGGCTGAAGTGGGTGAGCACGAGATGCCGCACCCCGCCCTCGGCCGCGACGCGCGCGGCCTGCCCGGCGGTCAAGTGGCCGTGGTCGGAGGCCAGTCGGTGGTCCCCGTCGAGGAACGTCGACTCGATGACGAGCATGTCGCACCCCTCGGCGAGCTCGTTCACCCCGTCGCAGAGCCGGGTGTCCATGACGAACGCGAACCGCTGCCCGCGCCGCACCTCGCTCACGTCGTCGAGGGTGACGCCGCGCAGGGACCCGTCCCGCTGGAGGAGCCCCACGTCGGGCCCGGAGATGCCGTGTTCGGCAAGCAGGTCCGGCAGCATGCGGCGCCCGTCGGGCTCCACGAGGCGGTAGCCGTAGGACTCGACGGGGTGGGAGAGGCGGCGCGCGTCCAGCGTGTACGACGGCGTCTCGGCGAGCACGCCGCCCTCGCCGGACACCGGCTCCTCGGCGAGCGCGACGCTCTCGCGGTACGCGGTGGCGTACCGCAGCCGGTCGAAGAACCGCTGACCGGAGCGCGGGTAGTGCGCCGTGACGGGGTGCGGCACCCGGTCCAGGTTGATGCGCTGGATGACCCCGGCGAGGCCGAGGGAGTGGTCGCCGTGGAAGTGGGTGACGCACAGCCGGTTGAGGTCGTGCGCGGCGACGCCGGCCCGCAGCATCTGGCGCTGCGTGCCCTCGCCGGGATCGAAGAGGATGCCCTCCCCGTCCCAGCGCAGCAGGTAGCCGTTGTGGTTACGGTGCCTCGTCGGCACCTGACTCGCGGTGCCGAGCACCACCAATTCCCTTACGGACACGGCGCGTTGCCCGGCGCCCGCTAGCCGGGGGGCCACTGGAGGCCGCGGCCCCCGAGGACATGGGCGTGGGCGTGGAAGACGGTCTGGCCCGCGCCGCTGCCGGTGTTGAACACGACGCGGTAGCTGTCGAGCTTCTCCTCGGCGGCGACCTCGGCCGTCTCCCGCAGCACGTCGGCGGCGATCTGCGGCTCGGCGGCGGCGAGGGCCGCGGCGTCGCGGTGGTGGACCCGCGGGATGACGAGGACATGGGTCGGCGCCTGCGGGTTGATGTCCCGGAAGGCGACGGTGGTCTCGGTCTCGCGTACCAGCGTGGCCGGGACCTCCCCCGCGACGATCTTGCAGAACAGGCAGTCGGCCTGCGGCTCTCCGGCCACGATCACGTCTCCTCACACCGTCCGGTCACTACGCCGGGAATGCTATCCGGCCCGCCGCCACCCGCGGCGCCTGCCTCCACGACAGGCCTCACTCCCGTACGCGCGGTTCCGGGAGTTCGGGTGCCGTGCGCGCCGGGTTCTCGGCGAGCGCCGCCAGCGCGATGCGCACGGCCTCGTCGAGCTGCGGGTCGCGCCCGGCCGCGTGGTCCTGCGGGGCGGCGACCACTTCGACGTCGGGGTCGACGCCGTGGTTCTCCACCCCCCACTCGTAGCCGTCCAGCCAGGTCGCGTACTTCGGCTGGGTCACCAGCGTGCCGTCGACGAGCCGGTAGCGGCTGTCGATGCCGATGACGCCGCCCCAGGTGCGCACACCGACCACGGGGCCGATCCCGAGCGCCTTGATCGCCGCGTTGACGATGTCGCCGTCGGAGCCGGAGAACTCGTTGGCGACGGCCACCACGGGGCCGCGGGGCGCGTCCATCGGGTAGCTGAAGGGGCGGGAGCCGCGCGGCAGGTCCCAGCCGACGACCCGGCGGGCCAGCTTCTCGACGACGAGCTGCGAGGTGTGTCCGCCGCGGTTCTCGCGCACGTCGACGATGAGCCCCTCGCGCGCCACCTCGACCCGCAGGTCGCGGTGGATCTGGGCCCAGCCGGGGGCCTGCATGTCGGGCACGTGGAGATAGCCGAGGCGGCCGCCCGACTGCTCGTGGACGTGGGCGCGGCGGTCGACGACCCAGGCGTGGTAGCGCAGCGGCTCTTCGTCGGCGACGGGGACGACGACCGCGTGGCGCGGGTCGCCGCCGCCGGCCGGGGAGACGGTCAGCTCGACGGGCTTGCCCGCTGTCCCGACGAGGAGCGGTCCCGGACCGGTGACGGGGTCGACGGGGCGTCCGGCCACCGCGATGATCGCGTCACCCGCGCGCACGGCCACCCCGGGCGCGGCGAGCGGTGCGTGGGCGCGTGGGTCGGACGTCTCGGTGGGCAGGACGCGGTCGATGCGCCAACTGCCGTCCTCGTGGCGGGAGATGTCCGCGCCGAGGAGGCCCTGCCGCCTGTCGCCGCCGCTCCAGCCGCCGCTCGGCGTGACGTAGGCGTGGGAGGTGCCGAGTTCGCCCTGGACCTCCCACAGGAGGTCGACGAGGTCGTCGTGGGTGGCGACGCGGTCGAGGACGGGCCGGTAGCGCTCCAGGACGCCGTCCCAGTCGACGCCGTCCATGTCCGCGCGCCAGAAGTTGTCCCGCATGAGGCGGCCCGCCTCGTCGTACATCTGCCGCCACTCGGCGACGGGGTCGACGTCCTGGCGGACCCGGCTCAGGTCGACCGTGATGTTGGTGTCGCTGTCGTCGTCGGAGGAGGCGCGCCGGTCGCTCGGCACGACCTTGAGCTTGCCGTCGGTCCACAGCAGGACGCGCTTGCCGTCGCCGCTGACGGTCAGGTGGTCGGCGTCCGAGGCGAGGTGCTCGATGCGCTGCTGGGCGAGGTCGTAGCGTTCGAGCTCGCTCTTGGGGTCGGGGTCGTCGGGGGTGGCCCGGGACGCGCCGAGCACGCCCTGGACCGGGTGCCGCAGCCACAGGACGCCGTCCTTGGCGGCCCGCAGGGTCGTGTAGCGGGCGGCCTCCACGGGGAACGCGACGATGCGGTCGGCGAGCCCTTCGAGGTCGATACGGGTGGTGGGGGTGCCCTCGCTGTCGGGGGTCTCGGCGCCGGGGCTGTCCGGGGTGTCGAAGGGACGGCCGTGGCGCTGGGGGCCGAACGGGGACGGCGTGGCCGCGGCGAGCGTGATCAGGTGCGGCCGCGAGCCCCCGACGAACGCGAGGTCGAAGACGTGCTCGTCGTAGACCGGGTCGAAGGAGCGCGCGGAGAGGAACGCGAGGTGTTTGCCGTCGAGGGTGAACGCGGGCGCGTAGTCCCGGAACCGCAGCGGCGTCGCCTCCGTCACCGACAGGTCGGCGGTGTTGGCGAGCTTGAGCTGGCGCAGGGGCGAGGGGCCGGGGTGCGACCAGGCGAGCCACGCCGAGTCCGGCGAGAAGACGAGGCCGCTCACGTGGCCGTCCTCGCTGCGGTCGACCTCCCTGACCTCGCCGTTCTCGCGCTCGACGAGCAGCACACGCCCGTCGTGCGAGGCGACGGCGGCCCGGCTGCCGTCGGGCGCCATCGCGAGGTTCAGTACGCGGCCGAGCTGCCCGGCGGCGAGCCTGCGCGGGGTGGCGCCGGGCGCGATGCCGGTGGCGGGCGCGAACTCCAGGGCGTCGTCGCCCTCGGCGTCCGTCACCCACACCACGTGTTCCTCGCCCTCGACGCGGAAGGTGCGCGGGAGGCGGGCCCGTACGCCGGGCCGGGCGGCCAGCGCGCGGGCGGGCCCGGAACGGTGGGTGACCCAGTGGACCGCGCCGCGCACCGAGACGGCGCTGCCGCGCGCGGTGTGGTCGGGTGCCGCCGCGCCGAACCAGCGGGCGGCGCTGACGGGGTGGGGCTGGAGGTCGACGCGCTGCCCGCCGAGGCGGATGTCGAGGCGGCGCGGCACGGCGCCCTCCGCGCCGGCCGCGCTGTCGAGGGCATCCACGATCCACAGCTCACCGGCCGAGGAGTACACGACGCGCGTGCCGTCGCTCGACGCGTGCCGGGCGTAGAAGCCGTCGACCGGCGTGTGCCGGCGCAGTGAACTGCCGTCGGCGAGCGACGAGTACAGGGCGCCGACACCTTCGTGGTCGGACAGGAAAGCCACCCGGTCGCCGACCCACATCGGGTACTCGATGTTCCCGTCGAGCTCCTCGTGGAGGCGGACGAACTCGCCGTCGCCCGCCCGGTCGATCCACAACTTCCCTGCGGTGCCGCCCCGGTAGCGCTTCCACCAGGCGGCCTCGCGGCCCATCGGCGCGGACAGCAGGACGACCTGCCCGCCGGGCCCGGTCACGACGTCGCCCACGGGCCCGTACGGCAGTGTGGTGGCGGGTCCGCCGTCGAGGGGTACGGCCCTCGCCCAGCTGCGGCGCAGGGACGCCTGGCCCTGGGTGCTGAGCGCGAGGACCCGGCCGTCGGGGGTCCAGCCGCGCACCGTCGTCCTCGAACTGCCCCAGTACGTAAGGCGTTTCGAGGGTCCGCCGTCGACCGGGGCGATGTGCACCTCGGGGGCGCCGTCGCGGGTGGACGTCCAGGCGACGGTGGTGCCGTCGGGCGAGATCCGGGGATGGCTGACGGGGACGTTGTCGGCGCTGACGCGCCAGGCGCGCCCACCGTCGAGAGAAGCGACCCAGACGTCGTCCTCGGCGGTGAAGGCGGCCAACTCGCCGTGCAGATGCGGGAACCGGAGATATCCAGAGTGCGCTGTCCGTGTCACCCGATCACCCTAGGCACGCGCGCACGGCCAGGTCAGGGGGTTTGGTCACTTGCCCCGGACCGCTGCGCGACGCCACCGCCGGCGAGGGGGGTCAGCCGCGCATCAGGAGCCACTCCTGGAGCTCCACGATGTTGCCCTCGGGGTCCTTGAGGTGGGCGACCCGCATCCGGTCGGTCATCGGCGCGGGCCCGTGGAGGATCTCGGCGCCGCGCGCGACGATCTGCTCGCAGTACTCGTCCAGGTCGTCGACCCGCAGCACGACGAGGGACCGGTGCCCGTCCGGGGCGTCACTCAGATCGCCGATGACCTGCGCCATCAGCGCCCGGTCCTCGAGCCCGATGCCCGCGGAGCCCGCCGTGGGGCTGAACTTCTCGTACGGCCCGTCCTCCGCGCCCGACTGCGGCTTGAGGCCGAGCACGTCCGCGTAGAAGTGGTAACAGGCACGGAAGTCGGAGACGAGGAGTCTGACCTGGGCGAGTTCCACGCGTTCCCCTCAGGGGTTGATCAGGACCAGCGGCCGGTGCGGCCGAGGAGCAGCGCCGTCGCGGCGGTCCCCGCGGTCGACGTACGCAAAACGCTACGCCCGAGCCGGTACGGGCGCGCGCCCGCCTCGGCGAACGCGGCGAGCTCGTCGGGCGAGACGCCGCCCTCCGGGCCGACCACGAGGACGACGTCCCCGGCCGTGGGCAGCTCCACCGTGGCGAGGGCGCCGCTGTCGCAGTCGCGGTCCTCGTGCAGTACGGCCGCGAAGTCCGCCCCGGCGAGCAGTGCCGCGACCTGCTTGGTCGACGCGGCGTCCGCGACGTCCGGGAAGCGCACCCGGCGGGACTGCTTGCCCGCCTCACGCGCGGTGGCCCGCCACTTGCCGAGCGCCTTGGCACCGCGGTCGCCCTTCCACTGCGTGATGCAGCGGGCGGCCTGCCACGGCACGATCGCGTCGACGCCGGTCTCCGTCATGGTCTCGACGGCGAGCTCGCCCCGGTCGCCCTTGGGCAGGGCCTGGACGACGGTGATCCTGGGTGCCTGCGCGGGCTCCTCCTGGGCGGGGCCCGCCGTGACGACGAGCCGGTCCTTGCCCTCGGCGGCCTCCACGACCGCCTCGGTCCAGCGCCCGCGACCGTCGGTCAGGACGACGTCCTCACCGGCGCGCAGCCGCTTCACGGACACCGCGTGCCGTCCCTCGGCCCCGTCGAGCACGAACGTTCTGGCGGACGGCACCTCGTCGACGACGAACACCGGCGCCGTCATGCGGCACCCCGCGCGCCCAACGCGTCCTTCGCCTCCGCGAGTTCCGCCGCGAGCGCCTCGACGAGCCGGCCGGCGGGCAGCTCACGGGCGAGCCGGTGGCCCTGCCCGGCCCACAGCGCCATCCCCTGCGGGTCCCCCGCCTTGGCGGCGGCCTTGCGCAGCGTCGACGTCATGTGGTGGATCTGGGGGTAGGCGGCGGGCGCGTACGGGCCGTGCTCGCGCATGAACCGGTTCACGAGGCCGCGCGCGGGGCGGCCCGAGAAGGCCCGGGTCAGCTCGGTCCGCACGAACAACGGGTTCGTCATGGCCTGCTTGTGCAGGACGTTGGCGCCGGACTCGGGGCAGACCAGGAAGGCCGTGCCGAACTGTCCGGCGTCGGCGCCCGCGGCGAGCACGGCGGCGAGCTGTCCGCCGCGCATGAGTCCGCCGGTGGCGATGATCGGGATCTGTACGGCCTCGCGGACCTGGGTGATCAGCGCGATGAGCCCGATGCCGGATCCGTCGGCCTCCGGGTTGTCCCGGTGGGTGCCCTGGTGGCCGCCCGCCTCGATGCCCTGGACGCACACCGCGTCGGCGCCGGCCCGCTGGGCGGCCTGCGCCTCGTCCGCGGTGGTCACGGTGACGGCGGTGAGGGTGCCGACGCGGGCGAGGGAGTTGAGGACGTCGCGGCTCGGGCAGCCGAAGGTGAAGGTGACGACCGGTACCGGGTCGTCGAGGAGGATGGCGAGCTTCGCGTCGAAGCCGTCGTCGAGGCCGCAGTCCGGGTCCCCGAGCTGTGTGTCGTACCAAGCGGCCTCACCGGCGAGCTGGCTGGCGTAGACGGCGACGGCCGCGGGGTCCGCGTACTCGGACTGCGGCATGAAGAGATTGACGCCGAACGGCTGGTTGGTCAGCCCCCGTACCTGCTTGATCTCCTGGTACATCCCGTCGGCGGTCTTGTACCCGGCGGCGAGGAATCCGAGCCCGCCGGCCTCCGACACGGCGGCGGCGAGCTGCGGACAGGAGGCACCGCCCGCCATGGGTGCCTGCACGATCGGATAGTGACAGAGATCGGTCAGCGTGGGGGACATGACCGCATCGTGCCACGTCCCCCGCATCGGACCGAATCGGCCCTTCCGCGTGGCATGTGCCACGCGTGATGCGGGGGACGTGGTCCCTGCTTCTTGCCTGCGCCGGGCTCGGTCAGCGCCCGTTGAACGCGTCCTTCAACCGCGAGAACAGACCCTGCTGCCCCGGCTGGAACTGCCCCGTGGGCCGCTCCTCGCCGCGCAGCTTCGACAGCTCACGCAGTACCCGCTCCTGCTCCGGGTCCAGCTTGGTCGGCGTCAGGACCTCGACGTGCACGATGAGGTCACCGCGGCCGCCGCCGCGCAGGTGCGTGATGCCGCGCCCGTGCAGCGGGACCGACTGGCCGGACTGCGTGCCCGGCCGGATGTCGATCTCCTCCAGGCCGTCGAGCGTCTCCAGCGGCACCTTGGTGCCGAGCGCCGCGGCCGTCATCGGGATGGTGACGGTGCAGTGCAGATCGTCGCCGCGCCGCTGGAAGACGGGGTGCGCCAGCTCGTGGATCTCGACGTACAGGTCACCGGCGGGGCCACCGCCGGGGCCGACCTCGCCCTCGCCCGCGAGCTGGATCCGCGTGCCGTTGTCGACGCCGGCCGGGATCTTCACCGTGAGCGTGCGCCGCGAGCGGATGCGGCCGTCACCGGCGCACTCCGGGCACGGCGTCGGCACGACGGTGCCGAAGCCCTGGCACTGCGGGCACGGCCGCGACGTCATGACCTGACCGAGGAAGGACCGCGTGACCTGGGACACCTCGCCGCGACCGCGGCACATGTCACAGGTCTGCGCGGACGTACCCGGCGCGGCACCCTCGCCGCTGCAGGTCGTACAGACGATGGCCGTGTCGACCTGAATGTCCTTGGTGGTCCCGAAGGCGGCCTCGTCCAGCTCGATCTCGAGCCGGATCATGGCGTCCTGGCCGCGGCGCGTGCGCGACCGGGGACCACGCTGGGACGCCGTTCCGAAGAACGCGTCCATGATGTCGGAGAAGTTCCCGAAGCCACCGGCGCCGAAGCCGCCGGCCCCGCCTCCGCCCGCCTGCGAGAGGGGGTCGCCTCCGAGGTCGTAGACCTGCTTCTTCTGCGGGTCCGACAACACCTCGTAGGCGGCGTTGATCTCCTTGAACCGCTCCTGTGTCTTCGGGTCCGGATTCACATCCGGGTGAAGCTCACGGGCCAGCCTGCGGAAGGCCTTCTTGATCTCGTCCTGGGAGGCGTCGCGGCGCACGCCGAGTACGGCGTAGTAGTCCGTGGCCACTTACGACTCCGCCAGGATCTGTCCGACGTAACGTGCCACTGCGCGTACTGCTCCCATCGTTCCCGGGTAATCCATGCGGGTCGGTCCGACCACGCCGAGTTTGGCGACTGCCTCGCTGCCCGAACCGTAGCCGACCGAGACCACGGAGGTGGAGCTGAGTCCCTCATGGGCGTTCTCGTGACCGATCCGTACGGCCATGCCCGAATCGTTAACCTCACCAAGGAGCTTGAGGAGCACGACCTGCTCCTCAAGGGCCTCGAGGACGGGCCGGATGGTGAGGGGAAAGTCATGTCCGAAGCGGGTGAGATTGGCGGTGCCGCCGATCATCAGCCGCTCCTCGGTCTCCTCGACGAGCGTCTCCAGGAGAGTGGAGAGCACCGTCGAGACCGTGCCGCGGTCCTCCGCGTCGAAGGACTCCGGCAGGTCCTGCACCAGCTGCGGGACGTCCGCGAAGCGGCGTCCCGCGACCCGGCTGTTGAGCCGGGCCCGCAGATCGGCGAGAGAGGTCTCGCCGAACGGCGCCGGGCAGTCGATCATCCGCTGCTCGACGCGGCCCGTGTCCGTGATCAGTACGAGCATCAGACGGGCGGCGGCGAGCGAGAGCAGTTCCACGTGGCGCACGGTGGACCGCGTCAGGGACGGGTACTGCACCACGGCGACCTGCCGCGTCAGCTGCGCGAGCAGCCGCACGGTCCGGCCGACGACGTCGTCGAGGTCGACGGCGCCGTCGAGGAAGTTCTGGATGGCGCGGCGCTCGGGCCCCGTCATCGGCTTGACCGCCGTCAGCTTGTCCACGAACAGGCGGTACCCCTTGTCGGTGGGGATCCGCCCGGCACTCGTGTGGGGCTGGGCGATGAAGCCCTCCTCCTCGAGCGCCGCCATGTCGTTGCGCACCGTCGCCGGTGAGACGCCGAGGCTGTGCCGCTCGGTGAGCGCCTTGGAGCCGACCGGCTCCTCGGTCCCCACGTAGTCCTGGACGATGGCGCGCAGCACTTCGAGCCTGCGTTCACTGAGCATTCGCGCGCACCTCCAGCTGTGTCGTCCGCGGCTGGCACTCGGTGCGGCCGAGTGCCAATGGTCTCCGGGTCAGTGTACGGCCGGTGGGTACGGGCCCGGCAAGGGCGCTAGCGTCGGACCCATGGACGACCTGGACTGGAATGAGGTGGGCTGGGAGGAGCTGTCCGCTCGGGCGGGGCGCATCCGGCTGCCGGGCTGGGACTGCACGACGGGCCTAGTGGTGGGCGACGGGGCGGCGTTGCTGATCGACACGGGTTCCTCACTTCGCGAGGGCGCGGCGCTGCGGGCGGACACCCGGCGCCTCATCGGGCCGCACGCGCGCGTGACGCATATCGCGCTGACGCACCCCCATTTCGACCATGTTCTGGGCACGGCGGCCTTCGCCGGTGTCGAGGTGTACGGCGCCGCGGGCATCGACACGGTGTTCACGCGGGGCCGCGACGAACTGCGGGCGTCCGCGGTCGCGCACGGCGTGCCGCACGAGGAGGCGGCCGATGCGGTGGACGTGCTCGTCGTGCCGCACCACCGGGTGTGCGGGGAGTGGACGCTCGATCTGGGCGGCGGGCTCCAGGTGCTGCTCGCGAACGTGGGCCCGGCGCACAGCGGGCACGACCTGGCGGTCCTGGTCCCGGGCACGCCCGAGGTCGTCTTCTGCGGCGACCTGGTCGAGGAGTCGGGCGAGCCGCAGGCGGGCCCTGACGCGGTGCCGTCCCGTTGGCCGGCCGCCCTCGACCGGCTGCTGGAACTGGGCGGCGAAGACGCCGTGTACGTCCCCGGGCACGGAGCCGCGGTGAATGCGGAGTTTGTCCGTGCGCAGCGTGCCGCGCTGGCGGCGCGTTTCGGCGTGTCGTAACCGCACGGCAGTTCGTACTCCTATCGTCTGCAGAATGCTCCCACCCGTCTCCCGCCACCGCCCCTCCAACGAGGGCCCTTCGGGCCCGCAGAGGCGTCTGTACTCCCCCGACCTCACCCCGCCCTGGAAGAAGCAGCAGGCCGCGCCCGAGGTGGCGGCGGACGTGGATCTCGTGGTCGAGGAGGTCACGACCGGGTTCTGCGGGGCGGTCGTCCGCTGCGAGAAGACGGCCCAGGGCCCGACGGTGACCCTGGAGGACCGCTTCGGCAAGCATCGGGTGTTCCCCATGGACCCGCGCGGCTTCCTGCTCGAAGGCCGGGTCGTCACCCTCGTACGTCCCGTGGCCGCAGCGCCCGTACGTCCCACGCGCACGGCCTCCGGATCGGTCGCGGTCCCCGGGGCGCGGGCGCGGGTCGCGCGGGCCGGGCGCATCTACGTGGAGGGCCGGCACGACGCGGAGCTGGTGGAGCGGGTCTGGGGCGACGACCTGCGCATCGAGGGCATGGTCGTGGAGTACCTGGAGGGCGTCGACGACCTGCCCGCGATCGTCGCCGAATTCGCTCCGGGGCCGGACGCGCGGCTCGGCGTCCTCGTCGACCATCTGGTGCCCGGCTCGAAGGAGTCGCGGATCGCGGCGCAGGTCACCGGCGAGCACGCGCTGGTCGTCGGCCACCCCTACATCGACGTGTGGGAGGCCGTGAAGCCGTCGGCCGTGGGCATCCGGGCGTGGCCCCGGGTGCCGCGCGGCCAGGACTGGAAGACGGGCGTGTGCCGGGCGCTCGGCTGGCCCGAGAACACCGGGGCGGCCTGGCAGCACATCCTGTCGCGGGTGCACAGCTACCGCGACCTGGAGCCCGAACTCCTGGGCAGGGTCGAGGAGTTGATCGACTTCGTGACGCTGCCCGCGGACCTGAGCTAGGGCCTTTCGTTTGGATCAGACCGGATCAGGGAGCGGGGTCATGGGGGTCCCCCTGCCCGAGCGCGGCCGAGAGCTTGGGGGAGTCGGCGACTGACGACAACGCCGCGAGGTGCGGTGCCAGACCCCACGAGCCCGGCATGATCCAAACGAGAGGCCCTAGCCCGCTCCGGGCCCGCCTCAGTCGACCAGGTCGCGCACGACCGCGTCGGCGAGGAGGCGGCCGCGCAGGGTGAGGACGGCGCGCCCGGACTCGTACGGGGCCGCTTCGAGCAGGCCGTCGGACAGGGCCCGGCCGGCGGCGGCGCGGCCCGCGGGCTTCAGGAGCGACAGCGGGCAGCCCTCCAGGAGACGCAGCTCCAGCAGGATGCGCTCGACGCGCCGGTCCTCGTCCGAGAGGAGCTCGCGACCGGCGCCGGGCGAACGTCCCTCCGCGAGGCGTCCGGCGTAGGCGCCCGGGTGCTTCACGTTCCACCAGCGCACCCCGCCGACGTGGCTGTGCGCGCCGGGGCCCGCGCCCCACCAGTCGGCGCCGCGCCAGTACAGCTCGTTGTGCAGGCAGCGCCCGGCGTCGGTGGTGGCCCAGTTCGACACTTCGTACCAGTCGAAGCCCGCCCCGCCGAGGACCTCGTCCGCGATCAGGTAGCGGTCCGCGTGGACGTCGTCGTCCGTCATCGGGACCTCGCCGCGGCGGATGCGCCGGGCGAGCTGGGTGCCCTCCTCGACGATCAGCGCGTACGCCGACACATGGTCGGGCCCGGCGCCGATGGCCGCCTCCAGCGAGGCCCGCCAGTCGTCGTCGCTCTCGCCGGGGGTGCCGTAGATCAGGTCGAGGTTGACGTGGTCGAAGCCCGCGGCGCGCGCCTCGGCGACGCAGGCCTCGGGGCGGCCGGGGGTGTGGGTGCGGTCGAGGATCTTCAGGACGTGCTGCTTGGCGCTCTGCATGCCGAAGGAGATCCGGTTGAAGCCGCCCTCGCGGAGGGTCTCCAGGTAGGCGGGGCCGACGGACTCGGGGTTGGCCTCCGTCGTCACCTCGGCGTCGGGCGCGAGCCCGAACTCGTCACGGATCGCCCCGAGCATGCGTACGAGGTCGTCGGCCGCGAGGAGCGTCGGGGTCCCGCCACCGACGAACACGGTCCGCACCTGGCGCGGGGCGTCGCCGAGAACCTTGCGGGCGAGACGGACCTCGTCGACGAGTGTGTCCGCGTAGTTGTCACGCGAGGCGAGCACACCGCCGGAGCCGCGCAGCTCGGTCGCGGTGTACGTGTTGAAGTCGCAGTAGCCGCAGCGCGTGGCGCAGTACGGGACATGCAGATAGAACCCGAGGGGCCGCTCCGCCGCCCCGGCCAGGGCGGAGGCGGGCAACGCGCCGTCATCGGGGACGGGCTCACCGTCGGGAAGTGCGGAAGGCATGGACCCATTGTCCCGCAGCCGCGAGGTAGTCCCGCCGGTCGCGCCCGTGAGGACTTACCGGGCCTGCAGTACCAGCAGGGCCAGGTCGTCGTCCGGTGGGCTTTCGGAGAATTCGTGGACCATGCGTCTGATCCGTTCGGCGAGCAGAGGTGCGGTGAGGCCCGTGCAGCCGGCGAGGGCACGGGAGAGGCCGTCGCCGTCGTCGAACTGCCGGTGCCCGTCCCGGCGCTCCGTCACCCCGTCCGTGACGCACAGGAGGGTGTCGCCGTCGTGGAGGACGAGGCTCTCGCTGGTATAGCCGGGATCGTCGACGACGCCGAGGAGCACCTGGGGCTCGGCGGCGCACTCGACCAGGCCGTCGGGCCGCAGCAGGAGCGGCAGCGGGTGTCCGGCGGACGCCAGGGTGCAGCGCATCCCGTCCCCGGTGGGCACCAGCTCCCCGTAGAGCAAGGAGAGGAAGCGGGGCGCGCCCTCGGGTGTGAGGCCCTCGCCGCCGGCGGCGGCGAGCGCGCGGGCAGCCGCGTCGGCAGCCTCCGTGGCGTCGTCGAGGAGGAGCCGGTTGAGCCGGTCGAGGACCTCGGCGACCTGGTACCCCTCGCGGGCGAGCAGCCGCAGCCAGGGCCGGGCGAGGCCGATGACGACGGCTGCCTCGGGGCCCTTTCCCTGGACGTCGCCGAGCGCGAAGCACCAGCGGCCGTCGCCGGCGGGGAACACGTCGTAGAAGTCGCCGCCGGGGCCGCCCGCGTCGCGTGGCTCGTACACGAGCGCGGACTCGATGCCGGGGATCTGCGCGACGGCGGAGGGCAGCAGTCCGCGCTGGAGGATGCGGCTGATGGTGGCCTGCCGGGTGTAGCGGCGGGCCGCGCTGACGGCGAGGGCGACGCGGCGGGCGAAGTCCTCGACGAGGCCGGTGACCTCGTCGGGGAAGCGCGTCAGGCCGGCCCGTCCGATGAGAAGGGTGCCCACCGCGCGACCGCCCGCGCTGAGGCGGTAGGCGAGCGCGGCGCCCGCCGGGTCGCCGCCGCGGCTCTCGAAGGGCCACGGCACGGGGACGGCCGCGCTTCGCGCCGCGTCGGTGGGCTGCGGCGGGTCCTTCTCCAAGATCTTGCGGAGCTCCTCCATGCGGTTCTCACTGGTGTGCCAGACGCGGGCGAGGCGGGGCGTGGCGAGGGCGCCGGTGCCGCGGCCCGCGCGGTCGGCGGCGCCCCGGTCGGGCCTGCCGTCCTCGTCGTCGAGCCAGACGGCGCACCAGTCGGCCATGCGCGGCACCAGCATCTGTCCGGCGAGCGAGGCGACCTGGTCCTCGTCGAGCTGTCCGGCGAGCAGGTCGGAGGCCTCGGCGAGGAAGGAGAGCGCACCGCGGTTGACCCAGTCCTGGTCGTGGGGGAAGCGGCGCGGCGTGGGAGCCAGTATTTCCGCGGAGCGCAGCCCGCGCTGAAAGGTTCTTGCGCCGGGGTGCGCCTCCGGGGCGTCGCCGCCCCGGCCGGCTTCGTCGACGGGGAGCCGGGCCCAGACGGTCTTGGTGCCGGGCTGGTACGTGATGCCCCAGGCGTCGGAGAGAGAGGCCACGAGGCGCAGCCCGCGCCCGCACTCGGGGGTGTCGGGGCCCATGTCGACGCGGTCGCTGCGGACGGCGCGGGCGGGGTGATGGTCGGAGACCTCGATGACGAGGGCGGCGGGCGCGCACGCGCCGTCCGGGTCGTCGGGGTGGCCGCTTTCGAGGCGGCACAGCAGCTCGACATTGGTGCCTGCATGGACCACAGCGTTCGTGACGAGTTCGCTGAGTACGACCACGGCGTCGTCGGTGAGCCGGTCGCCGCCGCCGGACGTGGTGGTCAGGCCGAGTTCGGCCCAGTCGGCGAGAGCGCCCCGTACGAAGCGGCGCGCCGCAGCCGGGGCCAGCGGGTTTCCGGGCAGCGAGGTCCGCACGACGGCCGGTGCTCCCGGGGGGCGGGAGGGCTCGTCGGTGGCGTACGTGGTCTCCCGTTGCAGCGGAATGGACCCCACGGTGCGGCTCCTGAGCAGTTCGGGCAAAGACGCCTCAGGCGACACGGACAGAGTGACAGACCGGCCCCACCCATAAGCACCGAGTTATCGAAGTGGGCCACCATGAGCGCGAACAGTGCTACACGTGTTCAGGATCCGGCCGGATCGAGGCCACCGAACTGCGTGCGCTTCTCGCCGCGATGACGTCGGCGCGGGACGGCGATTTCACCCAGGCCCCGGAGACCGGGGAGGGCCTGGCGGCCGAACTCGGCGCGATGTTCGACCAGATCACGGACCGCAGTCGGCACTGCAACGCCGAACTGACGCGCGTGCGGCGGGAGATCGCGCGGCACGAGGGGGTTCGCCGAGCTGACGGCCCGCCTGTCCGCCGTCGAACGCGAAACTGACGGCCGGCACCCTGCCGGACGGCGCCGAACTGCGCCGCCAGGTGACACATATGGAGGAGCTGTTACGCGAGATGCGCCGCGGCCGCACACCGTAGTGGCAGGCCGCGACGCATCCCTCGAGCGGTGACGCGGGACGTCACTCCTCGCGTGAACCCGCGTACATCCCGTCGATCAGATGCCCGGCTGCAAGCTCCCGGGGGACGACCCCCGCACCCCCAGCCGAGCCCGACTCAGACCGCCGCACCGTCGGCGCCCCCGACCCGCCGGACCCGGCGACGCAGGCGCGCAACCGGCCACCGACCCCTGCCACGCCCACACAAACCCGGCCTACTTCTCGCGTGAACCCGCGTACATCTCGTCGATCAGGTGCCCGTACTCACGCTCGACGACCGGCCGCTTCAGCTTCAGGCTCGGGGTCAGCTCGCCGTGCTCGATGTCGAGGTCGCGCGGCAGGAGCTTGAACTTCTTGACGGTCTGCCACTTCTGGAGGCCCAGGTTGAGCTCCTTGACGTAGCCCTCGACCATTTCGACCGTGGCGGGGGCCGCGACCACATCGGCGTACGACTTGCCCTCCAGGCCGTTGTCCTTGGCCCACTCCAGGATGGACGGCTCGTCGAGAGCGATGAGCGCCGTGCAGAAGTTCCGGTCGGCGCCGTGCACCAGGATGTTCGAGACGTACGGGCAGACGGCCTTGAACTGGCCCTCGACCTCGGCGGGCGCGATGTACTTGCCGCCCGACGTCTTGATCAAGTCCTTCTTGCGGTCGGTGATCTTGAGGTAGCCGTCGGGCGACAGCTCACCGATGTCGCCGGTGTGGAACCAGCCGTCGGACTCCAGGACCTCGGTCGTCTTCTCGGGCAGCCCGTGGTAGCCCTGCATGACGCCGGGGCCGCGCAGCAGGATCTCGCCGTCGTCCGCGATCCGCACCTCCGTGCCGGGCAGCGGCTTGCCGACCGTGCCGGTGCGGTAGGCCTCACCGGGGTTGACGAAGGACGCGGCGGAGGTCTCCGTGAGGCCGTAGCCCTCCAGGATGTGCACGCCCGCGCCGGCGAAGAAGTAGCCGATCTCGGGGGCGAGCGCGGCGGAGCCGGAGACACAGGCGCGCAGCCGGCCGCCGAACGCCTCACGCAGCTTCGAGTAGACGAGCGCGTCGGCGACCTTGTGCTTGGCGCCGAGCGCGAACGGCACCGAGGCCGAACCGGTCCTGCGGAAGTTGTCCTGGCTGGCCTTCGCGTACTCGCGCGCGACCTCGGCGGCCCACTGGAAGATCTTGTACTTGGCGCCGCCGCCGGCCCGCGCCTTGGCCGCGACCCCGTTGTAGACCTTCTCAAAGATGCGCGGCACCGCGGCCATGTACGTCGGCTGCACGACGGGCAGGTTCGCGATGATCTTGTCCACGCGGCCGTCGACGGCGGTGACGTGCCCGACCTCGATCTGCCCGGAGGTGAGGACCTTGCCGAAGACGTGCGCGAGGGGCAGCCACAGGTACTGCACGTCGTCCGGGCCGACCAGGCCGGTCGAGGCGATGGCCTTCGCCATGTACGACCAGTTGTCCTGCGGGAGGCGCACGCCCTTGGGCCGGCCGGTGGTGCCGGAGGTGTAGATCAGGGTCGCGAGCTGGTCCGCGGTGATCGCGCCGACCTTTTCCTTGATCAGGTCCGGGTTCTTCTCCAGGTGGGCGGCGCCGCGCTTCTCCAGGTCGGCGAGCGTGAGCACCCAGCCTTCGGGGTCCGCGGCGTCCGGCTCGACCCCGGCCTCGTCGATGACGACGACATGGGCGAGGTCGGGCAGGTCGGCCCGGCGCTCGCGGGCCTTGGCCAGCTGCGCCGCGTCCTCGGCGATCAGGACCTTGCTGTCCGAGTCCGCGAGGATGAACCCCGACTCCTCGGCGTTGGTCTGCGGGTAGACGGTGGTCGTGGCGGCCCCCGCGCACAGGATGCCGAGGTCGGCCAGGATCCACTCGACCCGCGTGGAGGAGGCGAGTGCGACCCGCTCCTCGGGCCGGACGCCGAGCTCGATGAGGCCGGCCGCGATGGCGTAGACCCGCGCCGAGGCCTGCGCCCAGCTCAGCGACTTCCACTCCTCGGGGCCCTCACCGGAGGCCGATGGCACCGGGTAGCGGTAGGCCTCGGTATCCGGCGTGGCCGCCACGCGCTCCAGGAAGAGGGCCGCCACGGACGGCGGACGGTTCTCGATCAGGGTCTGTGTGTCGCTCACGACGTCCTCCGGGGGCCCGCGGCAGCGCGGCGAGACTGGGCGCGGCTGGCTGTTGGCGGCTGTTGTTTAACTGGCGAGTAACTACCGAGCAGTGATCAGAGTAGAGCGCGGTCGCCCGGTGCGTAAGGGGCCGCAGCCTGTCACTTCTTGTCGACAGCCGCTGTACACACGGCCCCCACAAAAGACCCGCACAACAATGCCGGGAAATCAAGAGGCCCGCCGCACTGACGCGCGACGGGCCCCGGACCGCTGTGACGCGGCCTACTTCTTCTTCGAGCCGCTGTCGTCGCTGGAGAGCACGGCGATGAAGGCTTCCTGCGGCACCTCGACGGAGCCGACCATCTTCATGCGCTTCTTGCCCTCCTTCTGCTTCTCGAGCAGCTTGCGCTTACGGGAGATGTCACCGCCGTAGCACTTGGCGAGGACGTCCTTGCGGATCGCGCGGATCGTCTCGCGGGCGATGACCCGGGAACCGATGGCGGCCTGGATCGGCACCTCGAAGGCCTGCCGCGGGATGAGCTCGCGCAGCTTGGCGACCAGCCGCACGCCGTACGCGTACGCCGCGTCCTTGTGCGTGACCGCGGAGAAGGCGTCGACCTTGTCGCCGTGCAGCAGGATGTCGACCTTGACCAGGCTGGAGTCCTGCTCGCCGGTGGGCTCGTAGTCCAGGGACGCGTAGCCGCGCGTCTTGGACTTGAGCTGGTCGAAGAAGTCGAAGACGATCTCCGCGAGCGGCAGCGTGTAGCGGATCTCGACGCGGTCCTCGGAGAGGTAGTCCATGCCGAGCAGCGTGCCGCGACGGGTCTGGCAGAGCTCCATGATCGAGCCGATGAACTCGCTGGGGGCGAGGATCGTGGCGCGCACGACGGGCTCGAAGACCTTGTCGATCTTGCCTTCGGGGAACTCGCTCGGGTTCGTGACCGTGTGCTCACTGCCGTCCTCCATGGCCACGCGGTAGACCACGTTGGGCGCGGTGGCGATGAGGTCGAGCCCGAACTCGCGTTCCAGGCGCTCACGGATCACGTCGAGGTGGAGCAGGCCGAGGAAGCCGACGCGGAAGCCGAAGCCGAGGGCGGCCGAGGTCTCCGGCTCGTAGACGAGCGCGGCGTCGTTGAGCTGCAGCTTGTCGAGGGCCTCGCGCAGGTCCGGGTACTCCGAGCCGTCCAGCGGATAGAGACCCGAGAAGACCATCGGCTTCGGGTCCTTGTAGCCGCCGAGGGCCACGGTGGCGCCGTTGTGCAGGGAGGTGATCGTGTCACCGACCTTGGACTGACGGACGTCCTTCACGCCGGTGATGATGTAGCCCACCTCGCCGACGCCGATGCCGTCGGCCGGGGTCATCTCCGGCGAGGAGACACCGATCTCGAGCAGCTCGTGCGTGGCGCCGGTGGACATCATCCGGATGCGCTCGCGCTTGTTGAGCTGGCCGTCGACGACTCGTACGTAGGTGACGACGCCGCGGTAGGAGTCATAGACCGAGTCGAAGATCATCGCGCGGGCGGGTGCGTCGGCGACACCGACCGGGGCCGGGATCTCGGCGACGACCTTGTCGAGCAGCGCCTCGACGCCCATACCGGTCTTCGCGGAGACCTTGAGCACGTCGTCCGGGTCGCAGCCGATGAGGTTCGCGAGCTCCTCGGAGAACTTCTCGGGCTGGGCGGCCGGCAGGTCGATCTTGTTGAGAACCGGGATGATCTTGAGGTCGTTCTCCATCGCCAGATAGAGGTTGGCGAGAGTCTGCGCCTCGATGCCCTGGGCCGCGTCGACGAGCAGGACCGTGCCCTCACATGCCGCGAGGGACCGTGAGACCTCGTACGTGAAGTCCACGTGCCCCGGGGTGTCGATCATGTTGAGGATGTGAGTGTTGCCCGGGTCCTCGCTCGGGGCCCAGGGCAGACGCACCGCCTGGGACTTGATCGTGATGCCGCGCTCGCGCTCGATGTCCATCCGGTCGAGGTACTGAGCACGCATCTGCCGCTGATCGACCACACCGGTCAGCTGGAGCATCCGGTCGGCGAGCGTGGACTTGCCGTGGTCGATGTGCGCGATGATGCAGAAATTGCGGATCAGAGCCGGGGCGGTACGGCTCGGCTCGGGCACATTGTTAGGGGTCGCGGGCACGCAGGGTCCTGTCTCTTGAGGCGCCTGTCGCCTCGGGTCGGATCGATACGTAGATTCCATGGTCCCACGGACGCGGGACTGCGCCCGGTTTGGGCCGCTCGGAGCACGGCTGGTAACGTGGACAGCTGTGTCTCTTGCCCTCTCGGCACGAGGCACCTCAAGAGAAATCACCGGCATGTGGGTGTGAGCCCGCGTGCCTGAACCTGAAAAGGCTCATTTCGTGGCGAACATCAAGTCCCAGATCAAGCGGATCAAGACCAACGAGAAGGCTCGTCAGCGCAACAAGGCTGTCAAGTCCTCCCTCAAGACCGCGATCCGCAAGGCCCGCGAGGCCGTTGCCGCGGGTGACACCCAGAAGGCCGAGGAGCTGACGCGCGAGGCTTCGCGCAAGCTCGACAAGGCCGTCTCCAAGGGCGTCATCCACAAGAACCAGGCCGCCAACAAGAAGTCGGCGCTTGCTTCCAAGGCTTCTTCCCTCAAGGGCTGAGCACCCACTCCCTCACGGGACGGGCACTCCTTTGATGTGATCGCCGGACGGACCCGAGCGGGCCCTCTCTCTCCGCTCCCGGCCGGCACCCCGGATCTGCACGCGACTGCGTTCGCCACGCGGGTGCGGATCCATCGAGCTTGAACCTGAGACCCCGCACGGCTGTCCTTCCCCAGGATGGCTGGGCGGGGTTTTGGCGTGTGTGGGGGCTGCGCGTGGCAGGGGGTACGGGGGCTGCGCATGTCGGCGAGGGCCCCGCGTGGACCGGCGCCCGCGTGAACCGGAGCCCGCGTGAACCAGGGCCCGCGTGAACCGGAGCCCGCGTGAACCAGGGCCCGCGTGAACCGGAGCTCGCGTGAACCAGGGCCCGCATGGACCGGAGCCCGCGGAACCGGGGCCCGCGTGAACCGGAGCCCGCGTGAACCGGAGCCCGCGTGGACTGGGGCCTTACGGGAGTGAGGTGGCCGTGGGGCTGTGTGGCTCAGCCGCGGCGGGAGCGGGCGGCCCTTGCGATGGTGACCACGGCCTTCTCGAGGGCGTACTCGGGATCGTCCCCACCGCCCTTGACGCCCGCGTCGGCCTCGGCGAGGGCCCGCAGCGCGACGGCCACACCGTCCGGCGTCCAGCCGCGCATCTGCTGGCGCACCCGGTCGATCTTCCACGGCGGCATCCCCAGCTCGCGGGCGAGATCAGCGGGCCGGCCGCCCCGTGCCGACGAGAGCTTGCCGATGGCGCGGACCCCCTGCGCGAGCGCGCTGGTGATCAGCACGGGCGCCACCCCGGTCGACAACGACCACCGCAGCGCCTCCAGCGCCTCCGCGGCACGGCCCTCGACGGCCCGGTCGGCGACGGTGAAGCTGGAGGCCTCCGCCCGGCCCGTGTAGTACCGCGCGACGACCGTCTCGTCGATGGTGCCCTCGACATCCGCGCCGAGCTGCGTGACGGCGGACGCCAGCTCCCGCAGATCACTGCCGATCGAGTCGACCAGGGCCTGGCACGCCTCCGGCGTCGCGGAACGGCCGATCGCCCGGAACTCGCTGCGCACGAACGCCAGCCGGTCCGCGGGCTTGGTCATCTTGGGGCAGGCGACCTCGCGGGCCCCCGCCTTGCGGGCTGCGTCGAGCAGCCCCTTGCCCTTGGCGCCGCCGGCGTGCAGCAGCACCAGCGTGATCTCCTCGGCAGGCGCCGCGAAGTAGCCCTTCACGTCCTTGATCGTGTCGGCCGAGAGGTCCTGCGCATTGCGTACGACCACGACCTTGCGCTCGGCGAAGAGCGACGGACTGGTCAGCTCGGCGAGCGTGCCGGGCTGAAGTTGGTCGGACGTGAGGTCACGCACATCCGTGTCCGCGTCGGCGGCGCGAGCGGCAGCCACCACCTGCTGCACGGCGCGGTCGAGCAGCAGGTCCTCCTGCCCCACGGCGAGGGTGACAGGGGCGAGCACGTCGTCTGTTGCAGTCTTCCTGGCCATCGCGGTCAAGCATCCCACGCGGCACTGACAACGCCCGCCGTGCCGGAGAATGGCCAGGTGACCGACGCTCGACATGTACTGGTGCTGCCCGACCGCGACGCCGCGGAGGAGGTGGCCGAGGAGCTTCCCGACCGGTTCGGCGTCACCGAGGAGCCCCAGCTCGTACGCGACGCGCTGGCCGGTGAGGACGACGCCGAGGACGCCCAGTGGCTCGTGGTGATCGAGGACCCCACCGGCCGCCTCGACCCCGCCTCACTCGACGAATTCGCCGCGGAGCACGAGGGCTGGCTCGAGGCTCCTTAGCCGCGGCGGCATCGGGGCAGCGGCTCGGCTCCGCGGCATCGGAACGGCGGTTGAGGGCGGACCTTCGAGGGCTGACTGACCGTTGAGGATGCTGCGGGGGCGTCAGCTCTTCGGGACGATCTGGATGTCGAGCTCGATCTTCACGCTGGAGCCGACCGCCGCGATCCCCCGGGCCAGCATCGTCTGCCAGTTGACCGTGAAGTCGTCCCGGTGCAGCTCCGTGGTGGCGCGGCAGGCGGCGCGGGTCTCCCCCTCCATGCCGTTGCCCAGGCCCAGATACTCCGCGTCGAGCGTGACCGTGCGGGTCACACCGTGCAGCGAGAGCGCACCGGTGATCGCCCAGCGGCTGCCGCCCTTGTGCGCGAACCGTTCGCTGTAGAACTCGAGCGTCGGGAACTGGTCCACGTCGAGAAAGTCGGCCGACCTGAGATGGTCGTCGCGCATCTTCACGTTCGTGTCGATGGACGACGCGTCGATGACCACATGCATCGCGGACCGCTCGACCCGCTCGGCGATGCGCAGCGCGCCCGCGAACGTGTTGAACCGGCCGTGGATCCGCGCCAGTCCGATGTGCCGCGCCGTGAACCCGACCGACGAGTGCATCATCTCGATCTCCCAGTCCCCGGCGTCGGGCAGGGCAGGCGGCTGGGCGACCTGGAGCATGACGTCGCCGAGTGAGGAGTGCGCGCTCTCGCCGACCGAAGCGTTTCCCCGGTACGGCGTGTAGCCCTCCGCCGTGACCGCGAGCCGGTAGTCACCGGCGGGCACGGCCGCGACGAACGAGCCGAACGGGTCGGCCCCGCCACTCACGACCGTGCGCCCCATGGCGTCGCTCACCGCGAACTCGGCGCCGCGCACCGGCTCGTTGACGGGGTCGAGCACGCGGCAGCTGACGAATCCCGCACCGGGCGGCACGCTCATCCCCGCGAGGGGACTTGTCCCTTGAGCCCGGTTCGTACGGCTTCCCAGCCAGCGGCCGACCATGTGCGAGACACCCCAGTGAAGCTTGACCACCATCAACGAAGATGCATTCGACCACCGTTGCGGCATTCGGTGCAACACAGGCCCACATCGCGGGAATGCCAGAGACTGTCACCGCCCGTACAGAGATGCCTGAATTAGCCATTCCGCTTACCGTTTCGCCAGCTCGGAGGCATTTCTACCAGCGGGTAATGCCACGGGAGCCACAGGGACGCGGCACCTGTCATGACCCACCCGTCACCACACCGAGCCCCGCCCCTCCCCCGACGCCTCCCCGGAACGCACCGAACCGGATCTGTTCTGCCCCGATCCGGTGACCGCCAACGCCCCGTCCCGGTCCGTCCGGAGGACTG
Source organism: Streptomyces sp. CB01635 (assembly GCF_002803065.1). GTDB lineage: Bacteria > Actinomycetota > Actinomycetes > Streptomycetales > Streptomycetaceae > Streptomyces. The sequence continues at coordinate 471,271 of NZ_NNBL01000004.1, read as the reverse complement.
CCGCTCCACCGGCCCGCAACTCCGCGACCGTGCGCGCCGACGGATGCCCGTACGGGTTGTCCTCGCCGCACGAAATCAGGGCAAGACGGGGCGCGACCCGCCGCAGGAGTACCGGATCCTGGTAGGCCGAGCCGTGGTGGGCGACCTTGAGAACGTCCACGGCTGGCAGGGCCGCCGCCACGGGGGATCTCAACAGGGCGCGCTGCGCCGGTGGTTCGAGGTCACCCAGGAGCAGCAGGGTGAGGCCCGCAGTGCGGACCAGCAGGGTGACGCTCGCGTCGTTCGGGCCGTCCGGGTCGGGAGCGGGTCGCGGCGGCGGCCACAGCACCTGCCATGCGAGCCGGCCCGTCCGCCGCTGCTCCCCCGCGACGGCCCGGGTCATCGTGATGTGCCGAGCGTGCGCCAACCCCCGTACGAATCGCGCCTGTTCCGGTGGCTCGTCGAACCCTGTCGTCTCGATCGCCCCCACCTCGCGCCCCCGCAGCACCCCGGGCAGACCCGCGACATGGTCCGCGTGAAAGTGGGTCAGCAGGACGAGCGGGACCCGGGTGATCCCGAGCGAGCGCAGACAACGGTCGACCAGTACCGGATCCGGCCCCGCGTCGACCACCACCCCGGCCCCCGCGCCCGCCGCGAGCACCAGCGCGTCCCCCTGCCCCACATCGCACATCACCATCCGCCATCCCGGCGGGGGCCACCCCGTGATCACCCGGGTCAGGGGCCTCGGCTGCATGACCACGAGGATCAGGAGCAGCACACATATCCCCATGACCCACGGGGACTTGAGCACCCGGCGGCCCACGAGGACCACACCCAGGGTGACCACCGCGAGCAGCAGCCCACCGCTCGGGCCCCCGGGCCAGTCCACGCCTCCGCCGGGCAGTGCGGCCCCCGCGCGTGCGATGTCCGCGATCCATCCGGCGGGCCAGCTCGCGCACCAGGCGAAGACTTTCGCAACCGGTATCGCCAGCGGCGCGGCGGCCAGGGCGGCGAACCCCAGCACCGTCGCCGGCGCGACCGCGAACTCCGCGAGCAGATTGCACGGCACCGCCACCAGGCTCACCCGGGACGCGATGACCACGACCACCGGCGCACACACGGCCTGCGCCGCCCCGGCCGCCGCGAGCGCCTCCGCCAGGCGCGGCGGACATCTGCGCCGCCGCAGTGCCGCACTCCAGCGCGGGGCGAGGGTCAGCAGCGCGCCTGTGGCCAGGACGGACAGCAGGAACCCGTAACTCCGGGCCAGCCAGGGGTCGTACAGGACCAGCAGCAGTACGACCGTGGCCAGTGCCGGGATCAGGGACCTGCGTCGCCCGGTGCCGATGGCGAGCAGTGCGACGAGCCCGCAGGCCGCCGCCCGGAGCACACTCGGCTCCGGCCTGCACACGATCACGAAGCCGAGCGTGAGCGCGCCGCCGAGCAGAGCGGTCGCCCGCAACGGGATCCCGAGCCTCGGGGCGAGGCCACGGCGCTCCGCCCGGTGCGCGGTGCCGGGCGGACCGATCAGCAGAGCGAGCAGGATCGTGAAGTTCGCCCCGCTGACCGCCGTCAGGTGCAAGAGGTCAGTGGCCTCGAATGCCTCGTGCAGCTCGGGCGGGACACGAGACGTGTCCCCGACCACGAGCCCGGGAAGCAACGCGCGGGCATCCGCCGGCAGCCCCTCGGTCGCTTCCCGCAGCCCGCCCCTCAGCTTCCCCGCGAAGCGCTGAGCCGCGGAGGGTGCGCCGACGATCCGAGGGCTCTCGTCGCGTCCGACGCGGAGCAGGGCCGCGACCCGGCCGCCGTCGGCCGACGCGGGCGCCAGCCCTCCGTGCACGACCAGCCGCGTGCTGGGAAGGAGCGACAGCCACGGCGTCCTCCCCGGAGCGGCGCGGTCCACGTCGACGAGGACCAGAACCGGCGTCCGCACCCGCGTCCCGACGCCCGAGGGCCCGCCCTGCCCCGCGTCGCCGACTCTCAGCACATCGGCGGCGATGACGACGGACGAGGGAGCCGCGTGGTCCCCCTTCACGCGGGGGCGCGTCAGCCGCGGGTCGGCCGTCACTTCCAACTCGACCGTCACCCGAGCGAATTGTCGGGCGAGCCCGGGAACGGGACCGCGCGTCAGATCCGCACCGTGCAGCGCGGCCGAGGCCCCGGACGCGGCGACGCAGAGCAGCACGGCGGCCACGGACATACGAGGCCGGAGCGAGAACACTCTGCGGGGAGGGCTGGGTGGCGGGGGCCGTAACTCCGGGGACGGGGGCGCGGGCGGCAGTGGCGCTGGGGATCGCGGCTGGGACGGTGGCTCCGTCCTCCCCTGCCGCCCCCGTGTAGCCCCTCCCAGTAGCAACACTCCCGCCACCGCCGCGCAGGTCAGCGCCAGGGCCGTCACCCACGCCGCCGGAGCGTCCAGCATCACCGCTGCCGTGGCCCATGCCGCGAGCGCCGGAGGGACGAGACGGAGATCCGCCGGGCCCTCCTGCCGGGGGTTGGCGTCACCCGAAGTGAGGTCCGAGGGCGGTGCAACTCCCGTGCTGCTCATGGCCGTACGAGGTTCTGGAGGTCGGAGAAGCGACGGTCGCCGATGCCGTTGACCTCGCGCAGTTCATCGATGGAACGGAAACCCCCGTGCTCCGTGCGGTAGTCGATGATGTGCTGGGCCAGCACGGGTCCGACGCCCGGCAGCGTGTCGAGCTGCTCTGCGGTGGCGGTGTTGAGGCCGATCGGCCCCGCCGCCGCAGCCCCGGTTCCGGCACCCGTACCGGCAGAACTCGCCGAACCCGCAGAACCGCCCGCGCCGGTCCCTCCGGGTGCCGCCGGTGCGCCCACGACCACCTGCTCGCCGTCCGCCAGCAGTCGCGCCCGGTTGATTCCCGTGGGGTCCACCCCCGGACGGATCCCTCCGGCGGCGCGCAACGCGTCGGCGACCCGGGATCCGGCCGGCAGCCGATGGATCCCGGGACTCCGCACCTTCCCGCTGACGTCCACGACGATCCCCGCCGCAGCCGCCCCGGCCGGCCCATCCGTCCCGCCCGCAGCCGACGGCCCGGCCGGGGCGGGTGCCGACGGCCCGGCGCCCGGCTCCTGACCGGCGTCGAGCTGACCCGCCGCCCCCTCGGGCGCCGCCGATCGCACCACCTCGGGCGCGCTCACCGGCTGAGCCCGTCCGGTCCAGAAGTGGTGCACGGCGAAGCCCGCCGCCGCGACCAGGACCACTACCAGAGCGATCACGCTCCGCCGCTCGAGCCCGCACCGCGTCTGCATCCACAGCGGCAGCCGCTCCCGCACGGCAAGCCCAGCCCGCTCCCGCCACGAGGGCGCCCTTTCGGCCTCGCCCGCCGGTTCGTCCCGCTCCCCCGTGAACTCCCCCGGAGCCACACCCGCCACCCAGACCCCGCCGTCGTCGGAATCGACATCGGCATCCGCATCCGCATCCGCATCCGCATCCGCCCGAGCCCACCGAGGAGGACGTGACGACACCGTCCCGGCCCACCGTGGAAGAGACGGCCGCACCCACTCAGGTGGATCCGGCGAGCTCGGCACACCCGGTGGACCGGGCGAAAGACTCGGCGCGCCAGACCAACCCGGCGGCCCACCCCGCCCCTCCGCGAACAACGCCTCCGCCCGCAGCCTCAGCGCCTCGGCCGACGCCTGCCGATAGCGCCGCCGCACACGCCTACGCCGTTGCCACGTCCCCGACGCTCCCCCCGGCGCCACATCTCCGGCAGCCGCCTCGAGCGTCTCCGAACGTACTGCTGTCTCTGAAAGTGCTGGTCCAAATGCCATGCCACGAACGCTAGGCACTCCACCGAATCCGCGGTGATCTTGCTCAATTCCCGGGGACAACCCGCCAGTTGTGGATAACTCCGTCACCCACAAGAACCCCCAGCCTCAGGGCACCGCACCACAAGGCACCTCACCGAGGCGAAACAACCGCCCCCAGCAACCCCGGCCCCGTGTGCGCCCCGATTACCGCGCCGACCTCGCTGACATGCAGGTCCAAGAGCCCAGGCACCCGCTCCCGCAGCTTGTCCGCGAACATCGCCGCCCTGTCCGGCGCGGCGAGATGGTGCACCGCGATGTCGACCTCGCTCGTGCCCGCGCGCTCGGCGACGATCTCCTGGAGACGGGCGATCGCCTTCGACGAGGTACGCACCTTCTCGAGCAGCTCGATACGACCGCCTTCGAGCTGCAACAGCGGTTTTACGGCGAGCGCCGAGCCGAGGAGGGCCTGGGCGGCGCCGATACGGCCACCGCGGCGGAGGTAGTCCAGGGTGTCGACGTAGAAGTACGCGGACGTGGCGGCGGCCCGCTTCTCCGCCGCCGTCACGGCCTCGTCGACCGTGCCGCCGCCGTCGGCCACCTCGGCGGCGGTGAGCGCGCAGAAACCGAGGGCCATCGCGACCATGCCGGTGTCCACGACTCTGACCGGCACCGGCGCCTCGCGCGCGGCGAGTACCGCGGCGTCGTAGGTGCCGGAGAGTTCGGACGACAGATGGAGCGAGACGACGCTGGTCGCGCCCTCTTCGGCCAGCTTGCGATAAGTGGCGGCGAAGATCTCGGGGCTCGGCCGGGACGTGGTCACCGGCCGGCGCTTCTGCAGGGCTTCGGCGAGTGAGCGGGTGGAGATCTCGGCGCCCTCTTCGAGGGCCCGGTCGCCAAGGACCACGGTCAGGGGGACCGCGATGATGCCGTGGCGCTCCATCGTCCGCTGCGGCAGGTAGGCCGTTGAATCCGTGACGATCGCGACATGGCGGGACATGAGCTGGAGATTACCTGCCCGGGCCGGTGGACGGCAGCCCGGCCCCGGTGGCCCGGGCACGCGTCAAGTCGTGCTCTCCGGGCGGGCTTTCTTCTGCCAAGGATAGGCGGGGCGCGAGTCGGTGGGCGAGAGCGCGGGCCGGTCGGGCGCTTCGGCCTGCCCGCCCTGCGGAGTCCCTGGCCAGGTCTGATGCGCGGCAGGGCGCTCAGGGGCCGGTGCCTCGGGCCACGGGGGCGGCGTCTGCACGGGCTCGGGCGACGGTTCCGTCGTCCAGTGCCGCAGCGCTCCCGCCTCGATGTCGATCTGGGCACTCAGGGAATCCAGGTCGTCGTCGGCGATCCGGTGGGCGCGGTCCCTGGCCGCCCGGCGCAGGGAGTCGGCCGACGCGGTGATCTGCTCCGTCCGCTTGCGCAGATCGGGCAGGAGCTCGGCGAGATGCGCCTTGTCCGGCTCGGTCTCAAGACGCTTGAGGTCGTCGTCCAGCTCGTGCGCGTGCACGCTGAGCCGGCCGAAGAGGTCCAGCGACTCCTTGAGCGAGGCGTCCTCGGCCACGCGCGCGTGGAGCGCGTCCTGAGTGGACCTCATCGACGTACGCAGCTTGAGCCGCAGTTGCGCGAGCTCGCCGGCCGCGCCCGGCTGCACGAAGGTCCGCGCCTTGAGCGTCGTGTCCTCGACGGACCGGCGGGCCTGCGCGACCGTGCGGTCCACTCCCCGCTTGGCGGCGCCGACGACCTTCACCGTCACATACGCGCCCAGGGCCAGGAACAGTACGAACATGAGCGCCACGATCGCGATCACGGCCTCTCCCATGACGCTCCTCCCGACAAGGTCGGCGGTCCGTCCGCCTCTTCCACGGTAAACGGAAAAGGCAGGCCGGAGGTTCCAGCGGAACCCCCAACCTGCCCGTAGGGAACAACCCTGATCCGGCTAAGCGGAGCGGTCGTCGCTCACGCAGGAACGATGTTCACCAGCTTCGGCGCCCGCACGATGACCTTGCGGATACCGGCGCCGTCCAGCGCGGCGACGACCCGCTCGTCGGCCAGGGCCACCTTCTCCAGCTCCTCGTCGGAGATCGACGGGGACACCTCCAGGCGCGCCTTGACCTTGCCCTTGATCTGCACGACACAGGTCACGGACTCGTCCACGACGTACGCGGGGTCGGCGACGGGGAAGTCCTGGTGGACGACGGAGTCGGTGTGGCCCAGCTTGCGCCACAGCTCCTCGGCGATGTGCGGGGCCAGCGGCGCGACCAGCAGCACCAGGCGCTCGGCCACGCTGCGCGACAGCGGGCCGCCCACCTTGGTCAGGTGGTTGTTCAGCTCGGTGACCTTGGCGATGGCGGTGTTGAACCGCATGCCCTCCAGGTCCTGGCGGACGCCGTCGATCGCCTTGTGCAGGGCGCGCAACGTGATCCCGTCGATGGCGGAGTCCTCGGTGTCGACGACGGTGACCTCGCCGCTCGCCTCGTCGACGATGTTGCGCCACAGGCGCTGCAGCAGACGGAACTGGCCCACCACCGCGCGCGTGTCCCACGGCCGCGAGACATCCAGGGGGCCCATCGCCATCTCGTACAGACGCAGGGTGTCCGCGCCGTACTCGGCGCAGATCTCGTCCGGCGTGACGGCGTTCTTCAGGGACTTGCCCATCTTGCCCAGCAGGCGGGAGACCTTCTCGCCCTCGAAGTAGTACGCGCCGTCGCGCTCCTCGACCTCGGCGGCGGGCACCGCGATGCCGCGGCTGTCGCGGTACACGTAGGCCTGGATCATGCCCTGGTTGTACAGCTTGTGGAACGGCTCGGCCGACGAGATGTGGCCCAGGTCGAACAGCATCTTCGACCAGAAGCGGGCGTACAGCAGGTGCAGCACGGCGTGTTCGGCGCCGCCCACGTACAGGTCGACGCCACCGGTCGGCTGGCCCTCACGGGGGCCCATCCAGTACTGCTCGATGGCCGGGTCGACCAACTTGTCGCTGTTGTGCGGGTCCAGGTAGCGCAGCTCGTACCAGCAGGAACCCGCCCAGTTGGGCATGGTGTTGGTCTCGCGGCGGTACTTCTTGGGTCCGTCGCCCAGGTCCAGCGTGACGTGGACCCAGTCGTCGTTGCGGGACAGCGGGGTCTCGGGCCGGGTGTCGGCGTCGTCCGCGTCGAACGTGCGGGGGCTGTAGTCGTCGACCTCCGGCAGCTCCAGCGGCAGCATCGACTCGGGCAGCGAGTGGGCGACGCCGTCCTCGTCGTAGACGATCGGGAAGGGCTCGCCCCAGTAGCGCTGGCGGCTGAACAGCCAGTCGCGCAGGCGGAAGTTGACGGTGCCGCGGCCGATGCCGGTGCGCTCCAGCCACTCCGTCATGCGCGCCTTGGCGTCGGTGACGCCCATGCCGTCGACGGAGATCTGGTCGCTCGCGGAGTTGACCAGCCGCGCGTCGTAGGAGGCGAACGCGTCGTCCCACGTGGAGGTGTCGGTGCCGCGGTCGTCCGAGGGCTCCACGACGCAGCGCATCGGCAGCTCGAAGGCGCGCGCGAACGCGAAGTCGCGGGTGTCGTGCGCGGGGACGGCCATGATCGCGCCGGTGCCGTAGCCCATCAGGACGTAGTCGGCGATGAAGACGGGGACCTGCTCGCCGCTGACCGGGTTGGCCGCGTACGCGCCGGTGAAGACGCCGGTCTTGTCCTTGGCCTCGGCCTGGCGCTCGACGTCGGACTTCGAGGCGGCCTGCTTGCGGTAGGCGGCGACGGCCTCGGCGGGGGTCGCGTGGCCGCCCGTCCAGACGTCGTGCGTGCCCTCGGGCCACGCGGCGGGGACGATCCGGTCCACCAGGTCGTGCTCGGGCGCCAGGACCATGTATGTGGCGCCGAACAGGGTGTCCTGACGGGTGGTGAAGACGGTGATGGCCTCGTCGCCGACGGGGAAGTCGACGCGGGCGCCCTCGGAGCGGCCGATCCAGTTCCGCTGCTGCAGCTTGATCGCCTCGGGCCAGTCCAGGGCGTCCAGGTCGTCCAGCAGGCGGTCCGCGTAGGCGGTGATGCGCATGTTCCACTGGCGCAGCTTGGCCTTGAAGACAGGGTAGTTGCCGCGCTCGGAGCGACCGTCGGCGGTGACCTCCTCGTTGGCCAGGACAGTACCCAGCCCGGGGCACCAGTTGACGGGCGCCTCGGAGGCGTACGCCAGCCGGTACTCACTCAGCACGTCGGCCCGCTCGGCCGCGTTCAGCTCGTGCCACGCGCGCGTGGAGTCCGGTACGGCGCGCTCACCGCTCTCGAACTGCGCGATCAGCTGGTCGATCGGACGGGCCTTCTTCGCCTCGTCGTCGTACCAGGAGTTGAAGATCTGGACGAAGATCCACTGGGTCCACTTGTAGTACTCGGGGTCGATCGTGGCGAACGACCGGCGCTTGTCGTGGCCCAGGCCCAGCCGGCGCAGCTGGGACTTCATGTTGACCATGTTGGCTTCGGTGGACGTGCGCGGGTGGGTGCCCGTCTGCACGGCGTACTGCTCGGCGGGCAGGCCGAAGGCGTCGAAGCCCAGGGTGTGCAGGACGTTGTGCCCGTTCATGCGCTGGAAGCGCGCGAAGACGTCCGTGGCGATGTAGCCCAGCGGGTGGCCGACGTGCAGGCCCGCGCCCGAGGGGTACGGGAACATGTCCATGACGAACTTCTTGGGCCGGGCGGCCATCGCCCGGCCCGCCTCGGTGTCCCCCGCCAGGTCACCGCTCGGGTTGGGCGCCTCGTACGTGCCGTCGGCGTCCCAGAAGTCCTGCCAGCGTGCCTCGATGTCGGCGGCCATCGCCGCCGTGTAGCGGTGCGGCGCGGCCACCTCGGAAGCGGCAGCGGAATTCGTCTCGCTCATGATCCTCAAAGCTCCATCGATCGTCTCTGCTTACGGAACTGACCGCGCTGGCCAAACAAAAATGCCCCTCGCACAGGAGGGGGCGCCGCGCCGATTCCGATCCGCGATTCGTCAGCGGTCGGGACTGATCAGCGCGGCTCACTAAGCAGAAGGCGTACGGCACGCATGGCGTCAGGGTACCGCAGGGCCCACAGGGGCCGCGACGGGCTTACCGGGGAGGGCCGAGGGACGGCTGCGCAAGGGCCGAAGGAGGCCTTCGGAAGGTGCATGGGCCAAGGGTTACTCCGCGTACCGACCCCTATCGGGGCAACACAAAGTCCACACCTCCGATAGATAACAACGAGATAACTCAAACCCCGTACTGGCTGGTATGGGTCGACCTAGAGTGCGGCAGCGGGACCACTTTGCCGAACCATTCGGAGTCGCCCCCATGAACCCTCCACTGAACTCCCCGTTGAACTCCCCGACGAACGGGCAGCCGCTGAATCCGTTCCCCCAGCGTGGAAATACCCAGCGCCCCCGGCGCAGGATCCGCCCGTCCCCCGCGCCCAGCCGGGCGACCCGAGGGGCCCTGTGCACGGCGGCACTGCTGCTGATACCCCTTGTGGTCCTCGTCGGGAGCGACGCCTTCCGCGCCGCGCTCGACTTCACCACCGGGGTGCTGTCCCTGGTCTCCCTGACGGCATCCGTCGTCTGGGGTCTGGTCGCCTCCGACCGGCTGTTCCTGACCTCGCGCCAGCGCCTGCTCTCCCAGGGCGTGCACCGGGCCACGGCGGTCGCCTCGATCGGCTTCCTGCTCCTGCACGTCACCGTCAAGCTGGCCCTCGACCATGTGTCCGTGGTCGGCGCGCTGATCCCGTTCGGGCTCGGCGTGACCGGCAGCGCGGGCCTGATCGGCCTCGGCTCGCTCGCCGGGCTCCTGATGGTCACCACCGGCGTCACCGGCGCCCTGCGCAAGGCCTTCGCGTCCCCCGCCCAGATCGCCTCCCGCTGGCGCGCCCTGCACATGCTGGCCTACCCCGCCTGGTGCTCCGCGCTGATCCACGGTCTGTACGCGGGCCGGCAGCCGAAGACCTACGTAGTCGTCCTGTACTGCTTGTGCCTGGTCGCGGTGGGCGGTGCGGTCGCCCTGCGCGCGGCGCCGGGACCGGTCAAGCGCAAGGTCGCCGCCCGCGTCCTCGCGCTCCTCGACGGCGACGGCAGAACGCAGGGCACCCGCCGCAGGGACGTCACCCGATCCCCGCTGCCCGGCGGCGCCGGCCGCCCCGCACCGTCCGACGCCCGCTTCGACGTGAACCGCGAGCCCCCGCCGCGGCCGCGCGAAAATCCGCTCCCCATGCTGTCCCCCGACATTCCACCGCTCTACGAGGCTCCGGCGCGCCCCGCGTTCGAGCCGCGCCCCGCCACCGCGGGCGTCGGCTTCTCGGCCGCCTACCGCGCGGTCTCGACCCCGGTGGACCCGCTCTTCGGCGACCCGCCCCCCGGGGAGCCGCTGACGCTCCTGGACCTCCAGCCCACCGAGTCCCTCCCGTTCGTCGACCCCGAGCCCCCCGAGCGCTGGCCGGCCCCGTCCCCGCCGCCCCCCGCCCCGGCACCCCCCTCGGCGTACGACCCCACTCTCGACACCCCGTACGGCGGCATCCCGAGCTTCGAGGAAGAGTCCGCCACCGAAACGCTGCCCGGCCCGTTCCAGGCCCCCGCCGCGGGTGAGCCCTGGAACACGCCGCCCGGAGGCACTCAGTGAACACCGCGCTGCCCGACGTCCCCGAAGTCCGCGTCGTCGGTCTCCCCCAGCTCACCTCGGGCTTCGACCTGGTCGAGCGACTCGACCTCGACATGCATCTGAAAGTGCACGGTCCGCTCGAACCGATGGGCGGCGAGCAACTCGCCGCGCTGGCCGGGCAGATATCCCTGCGCGGCCGCGGCGGCGCCGGCTTCCCCTTCGCCAAGAAGCTGCGCGCCGTCGCCCAGTCCGCGATTCGCCGCGGGGTGCGCCCCGTCGTCGTGGTCAACGGCAGCGAGGACGAACCCGCCTGCCGCAAGGACACGGTCCTGATCAACCGCGCCCCGCACCTCATCCTCGACGGCGCGCTCCTGGTCGCCGAGGCGCTCGGCGCCCGCACTCTCGTGGTGGGCGTGACCCGCGACTCCACCGAGGCGTCCATGCAGGCCGCGCTCCTCGAAAGGGGCCTGTCCAACCGCCGCGGCGCCCCGCTACGCGCGCGTGTGCAGCGCAACCCCGTACGCATGGTCACCGGGGAGTCCTCCGCGCTGATCCGCTCGGCGGACGGCGGGCCCCCGGTGCCTCCGGGCCGCAAGGTGCGCGCCTCCGACTCCGGGGTGGGCGGCGCGCCCACGCTGCTGTCGAACGCCGAGACGTTCGCCCAGCTCGCCGTAGCGGCCCGCACCGGACCCGAGCGCTACTGCCGCACGGGCCTGCGCGACGAGCCCGGCACGATCCTGCTGACCCTCTCCGGAGCCGTCGCCCGCCCGATGGTCCTCGAAGTCCCTGCGGGGGTTCCCCTGCGGTACGTACTCCAGCTCGCGGGCGCCCCGCCGATGCCCCAGGGCGTACTCACGGGCGGTTACCACGGCAAGTGGCTCGACGCCTTCACGGCGCAGGAGGCGGTGGTCTCCCGCGCCTCCCTGGAGGCCGCCGGGGGCGCGCTCGGCGCGGGCGCGATCCTGCCGATCGGCCCGGACACCTGCCCGCTCGGCGAGGCGCTCCGGGTGGCGCAGTGGCTGGCCTCGGAGAGCGCGGGCCAGTGCGGTCCCTGCTATCTGGGCCTGCCGGCGGCGGCGCGCGGCCTGGAGGACGTACTGAACGGCGGCGGCCCCACCGCCCTCGAAGCCCTCCAGCAGGTCACCAGGGCGGTGAAACGGCGCGGCGCGTGCAAGCACCCGGACGGTTCGGCGGCGTTCCTGGAGTCGACGATCTCGGCGTTCACGGACGATCTCGCCGCGCACGTCCTGGGCGGCGGCTGCGGGCGCCCGGTGCAGGGCGTGCTGCCGCTGCACACGGAGGCACCGCAGGGCGAGTCCCCCAGCGGCCGGCGGCTCGCGGTGGACTGGACGCTGTGCGAGGGCCACGGCCTGTGCGCGGACATCATCCCGGAGCTGATCCAGCTGGGCCCGGACGGCTACCCCTCGGTGGCGGAGGCCCCGGTGGCACGCTATTCGGAGGCGCGCGCCGTACGGGCCGTGCGCCGGTGCCCCGCGCTGGCGCTGCGTATCGAGGAGGACCCGGCGGCGGCTCCGGCCCGCCCGGCCCTGCCACCCGCGCTCCCGCCTGGCCGCGGGCGCAGGGCCCTGGGCAGCGGGCGCGGCTGACGCTCGCGGGCGCGCCCCGCGGGACGGCATACGAAAGCGGGCCACCCTGTTCGGGTGGCCCGTCTTCATGTCCATCTACTGTGGAGCTAAGGAGAATTGAACTCCTGACCTCCTGCATGCCATGCAGGCGCTCTACCAACTGAGCTATAGCCCCTAGCGTTCATGCGGCCGAGCCGCATGTTCACCGTGTCGCCCGGCTTCCCCGGCGGCGACGCCAACATTACCGGGCACCCGGTGCATCACCAAATCGTTTCCACCCTGGTCCGATTTGCCCGAATTTAAGGCACCCTCAGGCCGTGGCGAACGAATAGAACCGCTTGAGCGTGCAGTGCTCGTCGAGCAGGCGGCCGTAGATCGGCTCGCCCTCCAGTTCCCGGTACGTCTCGATCGGGTCGCCTTTTATGATCAGCGCCCGCGCGCACTCCTCGCACCAGTACTGGTAGTCGGGGTTGACCGGCTCCATGTCCCTGACGATGGGCGTGCCGCTGCCGCACCAGTCGCACTTCCTCCTGTGTGCACCCATCGATCAGCTCCAGCTGTGGCCGCAGGCCGTGCACACGTACGAGATCCCGCCGTTGTCGCCGAGCATCAGCGCGACGTGGAAGGAACCGCAGGACGGACAGTCGAGGAAAGGGAAAGAAGACGAAGAAGAGGAGGAGGGGGAAGGAACGTGCTGCCCGGAATGGGCCGCTTCGGCCGGTCTCACTGTCACGCCGAGGGGGCGGTCGGCCGCCTCGGTGATGCGCGCGGGCATCGCGTTCTCCCTCCCGTCGGACCGTCTTCGTCGATCGGACGCGGCCCTCTACCGGCCGTCCGATTCTGCCACGGCCGGAGCGTCACGGTCAGCGACGCATGGGTACCGGTCCGGACACGGCGCCGAGTTCGCCCGCTCCGGCCAGCACTTACGCACACACCGACACACGAGGACCACATCCGCAGACCTATACGCCCCCGAGACACCAAGCGCCTCAAGGCAGTTGGAAAGAGTGTGCCGGGTAACAAAAAATCCCGCCCTTACCCGGACGGGATCTCTGTGAAGCGGACGCTTCGACTGTGGAGCTAAGGAGAATTGAACTCCTGACCTCCTGCATGCCATGCAGGCGCTCTACCAACTGAGCTATAGCCCCTTGCGTTCTCCCCGCTCTGCGCGGCTGCGAACAAGAAGAACTTTAGCCTGCGACCTGCCGGAAAGTGAAATCCGGCCGTCCGGCCCCCGTCGGGGGCTCAGTCGTCGTCGCCGAGCACCGGCTCCGGGAGCGTGCCCGCGTTGTGCTCGAGCAGCCGCCAGCCGCGTGCGCCCTGGCCGAGGACGGACCAGCAGCAGTTGGAGAGGCCGCCGAGGCCTTCCCAGTGGTGGGACTCGAGACCGAGGAGGCGCCCGATGGTGGTGCGGATCGTGCCGCCGTGGCTGACCACGACGAGTGTGCCGTCCTGCGGCAGCTTCTCCGCGTGACCGAGCACGACGGGAGCGGCCCGGTCGGCGACCTCCGTCTCGAGCTCGCCGCCGCCGCGGCGCACCGGCTCGCCGCGCTTCCACGCGGCGTACTGGTCGCCGTAACGGGCGATGATCTCGTCGTGCGTGAGGCCCTGCCACTCACCGGCGTAGGTCTCGCGCAGGCCCTCGTCGTGCGTGACGTCGAGGCCCGTGAGCGCGGCCAGCTCGGCGGCCGTGGCGGAGGCCCTGCTGAGGTCGGACGCGACGATGGCGTCCGGCTTCAGCGAGGCGAGCAGCCTGGCAGCCCGGCGGGCCTGGGCGACGCCGGCCTCGGTCAGGCCGATGTCCGTGGAGCCCTGGAAGCGGCGCTCCAGGTTCCAGGCGGTCTGCCCGTGGCGCCACAGGATGACGCGCCGTCCGCGGGCCGGTCCCCCGGCCGGTCCGGTACCGGCCCCCCCGGCGGTCAACGCAGCTCTCCGCCCAGCTCGCGAAGCTCCTCGGCCTCCTCCGCGGCCTGCGTCGCCTGGGCGTGCTCCGCCGCCTTGCCGCGGGTGGCCTTGGCGTCCGCGGGAAGCTCCAGCTCGGGGCAGTCCTTCCACAGGCGCTCGAGGGCGTAGAAGACGCGCTCCTCGCTGTGCTGGACGTGGACGACGATGTCGACGTAGTCGAGGAGGATCCAGCGGGCGTCGCGGTCGCCCTCGCGGCGGACCGGCTTGGCGCCGAGCTCCTTGTTCAGGCGCTCCTCGATCTCGTCGACGATCGACTTGACCTGGCGGTCGTTGGGCGCGGAGGCCAGCAGGAAGGCGTCGGTGATCGACAGCACATCGCTGACGTCGTACGCAATGATGTCGTGCGCGAGCTTGTCGGCAGCCGCCTGTGCGGCGGCGGTGATGAGCTCGATGGAGCGGTCAGTGGCGGTCACTACAAGGCTTTCCGTCGGCGGGCAGTAATCCCTTGAAGGGATACCCCAAGGGTCTCACGGACCGCCGACGGCCCTTACTGGATTGCCCGGCCGGGGAGACGCGCCCCCGCGGCCGGGCGCGCGCCTACTGTCCGCCCGTGTAGTTCTGCCCGAGGACCACGGACACGTCCGCGTTCGCCACGGTCTTCCCCTTGCGCACCGCGCTCGTCGGCAGTCCCAGGGTCTTGGCGACCTCGACGGCGTCCTGCTTGCGGTCGTCGTCCTGATACGTGACCTGCGACGCGGCCTGGGCCGGGGTGCCCGTCCCGGCGTCGACGAAGGTGTAGCCGCCGTTGACCAGCGTGACCCTGGCCTTCTCCGTGCGGGTCTTCACGCCCGTGGCGTTCTTGATGCCGACGCGTACGGAGGCGTCCTTGCCGGGGTTCTTCACCGTGCCGCCGAGGACGTCCTTGACGACGCTGCCGGTGGCCTGCTCGGAGAGGGTGCCGTCCTGCTGCACGGGCAGGAGCGCGGTCTTGTAGTCGCCGCCCTTGGCCCGGTCGGCGAGCTTGGCGAGGAACGCGCCGAGGTCCTTCTCGCCCAGCGAGGGGTCGAGGATCTGGGCGAGGGACTGGACGGTGACGGTGGCGGCGTGCGGGTCGGACGACAGCTTGCGCAGCACGCCCTGCATGACCTGGCCGAACCGCATGAGCTGCGCGGTGTCGGACTCGCCGGGCGCGCGGTAGGTGGCGTACGCGACGGCCATGGGGCCGCTCAACGTCTGCTGCTTCCCCTTCTTGACCAGCGGGGACGTCGCCTTCTTCCTGTCCTTCCCGGACTTGGCGGCCGGGTCGGGGACGTCGGCGTTCGTGTCGATATCGATGTTGCCGACGAGTTCGACGAGGTTGTTGAGGTAAGGGGTGTCGAGCCGCCACGTGCCCTCGACGTCCGTGCCGAGGACCGTGTCGATGGCGTCGCGCGTGCCGGAGGACCCGTCGCCGTCGACGGACTTGCCGAGCGTCGTCGCGCTGCCCTCGTCGTCCGTCAGGGCAAGGGAGTTGGGGAGCAGGACGGTGGTGCCCTGCTTCGTGGTGGTGTTGTTGACGAGCAGCGCGGTCGAGGTGCCGCCGCCCTTGGTGTTGTGCATGTGGACGACGATCACATCGCGGTTCTGCGAGCCCGCGGTGTCGGCGGCACCCTTGCCGGAGTCCTTGGAGCCGAAGCCGGGCAGCTTGCCCGCGTACCAGAGGTAGCCGACGCCGCCGGTCACACAGAGCACGAGGACGACGACGAGGGCGACGATCCGGCTGCGGCCGCGGCGGCGGGCCTCCTCGCGGCGCTCGGTGCGCGACTCGGTGAACTTCAGCCAGTCGATGACGTCTTCGGAGTTCTCGTCCGGCTCCTCGACGAAGGAGAACTGCTCGGTCCGGTAGTCGGGCGCCCCGTCACGTCGATCGCGCGCGGCGGGTTCGGTCCGGGGAGCGGCCTGCGCCGGGATGTGGGCGGTCGTGGTCTGCTCCTCGACCCGCTGCTGCTGCCCCGTTCCCGCGGCACTCCCGTAGGGGTCGTAGGAAGGGGGCGGTCCCTGCTGCGTGGGCGTACCCGCCCCGTAGGGGTCGTACGTGTCGTACGAGGGCACCGGCGGCTGCTGGCCGGTGGCGTACGGGTCGTAGCCGTAGCCCTGGTCCTGGGACTGCTGCGGATACTCGTACTGCGCAGGCTGCTGGGGCACCTGCCGGTACACGGGCTGCCCGTACTCGTCGTAGCCGACGAGCTCGTACTGGTCGGACGTGTTGGACGCGTCCCCCGAGTAATTGCCCGAGTAACCGTCGTATCGGTCGTTCACCGGTGCCCCTCTCGGCTCACTCGCCGCGGTACAGCTCGCGCTTGTCGATGTAGCGCACCACACCGTCCGGGACCATGTACCAGACGGGGGCACCCTTGGCGACCCTCGCACGGCAGTCCGTGGACGAGATGGCGAGGGCCGGCACCTCGACGAGCGAGACACCGCCTTCCGGCAGACCGGGGTCGGTCAGCGGGTGGCCCGGCCGGGTGACCCCGATGAAGTGCGCCAGGGAGAACAGTTCTTCCGTGTACCGCCAGGTGAGGATCTGACCCAGGGCGTCTGCGCCGGTGATGAAGAAGAGGTCCGAGTCCGGATTGAGCGCGCGCAGATCGCGCAGTGTGTCCGTGGTGTACGTCGGCCCGCCGCGGTCGATGTCGATACGGCTCACCGAGAACTGCGGGTTCTCGGCGGTCGCGATGACCGTCATCAGATAGCGGTCCTCGGCCGGAGTGACAGTGCGGTCCGCCTTCTGCCACGGCTGCCCGGTGGGTACGAACACGACCTCGTCGAGGTGGAACTGCGCGGCGACCTCGCTGGCCGCCACCAGGTGTCCGTGGTGGATCGGGTCAAACGTTCCGCCCATGACGCCGAGACGCCGCTTGGCGGTGCTGATCCGGGCCCGGTCCGGGCCGCCGGCCGGGCCGTTCACCGGGCCGGTAGGCATGTCCTGCTCTCCCATGCGTGCAGAGCCTACTGGCCCGGTCGGAGTGCCTTCGCCGTCAGGGCCTAGCGGTCCCGGTTGAAGCGGGTGACGATCCACAGCATCAGCAGCAGCAGGAACAGGGCGCCGCCGCCCGTGAGGTAGGGACTGAGGCTCGGGTGGTTGCCGCCGTGCTCGCCGCCCTCGGCGGCGAGGGTGGCCAGCTGGGCAGCGGTGCTGTGGAGGCTCATCGTCAGCAGGACCTATCCGGGTGAGACGGGATGGGGAGTCGGGATCTGGGTGGTGACATGAAGTCTGGATAAAGACTTCCCGCTCATCGTATGCGGGGGTGTCCTCGGCGATCACGCCGACTCTGCCGTATGCACGTCCGTCCCGCAGCCGTATCAGTCGTCGCGCTTGTAGCCGCGCAGCAGGAACCAGCCCAGGAACACGCTGCCGAGGAAGCCCACGACGATGACGATGCGCAGCAGATTGCCCGCGCCCTGCTGGTCGGAGGCTGCGGCGCTGACCGCCTGGGTGAGCCAGGCTGCGTCGGGTGTGTGCTCCATGGCGTTTCGCTCCTTCAGTGTGCTGCCCCGCCACGGTATCTCCGCCTACTGTGGAGACCTCCTCGGGGGCACAACCGAACACGACGGCACACGAACATGGGGGACGCATGTCCGACGTCAACGACGGCAACGACGGCCAGCGCGAGCACGTACCGAGCAGGCAGCGGCGACGCTTCGAGGGGATCTCCTCGCGGGCGTACGAGCACCCGGCGGACCGTTCGGCCCTGGTGGCCCTGCGCAAGCTCACCGGTTTCGACACGGTGTTCAAGGCCCTCAGCGGGCTGCTGCCCGAGCGCAGTCTGCGCCTGCTGTTCCTGTCGGACTCGGTCCGGGTCTCCGACGACCAGTTCGCGCACCTCAACGACATGCTGCGGGACGCCTGTTACATCCTGGACCTGGAGAAGGTCCCGCCGATGTACGTCAACCAGGACCCCCAGCCGAACGCGATGTGCATCGGCCTGGACGAGCCGATCATCGTCGTCACGACCGGCCTGGTGGAGCTGCTCGACGAGGAGGAGATGCGGGCGGTCGTCGGCCACGAGGTGGGCCACGCGCTGTCCGGCCACTCGGTCTACCGGACGATACTGCTGTTCCTGACCAGCCTGGCGCTCCGCGTCGCGTGGATCCCGCTCGGCAACCTCGCGATCATGACGATCGTCACCGCGCTGCGCGAGTGGTTCCGCAAGTCGGAGCTGTCGGCGGACCGCGCCGGCCTGCTGGTCGGCCAGGACCTCAACGCGTCGATGCGCGGCCTGATGAAGATCGCGGGCGGCAACCATCTGCACGAGATGAACGTGGACGCGTTCCTCAAGCAGGCCGAGGAGTACGAGGCCGGGGGCGACCTGCGCGACTCCGTGCTGAAGATCCTCAATGTGCTGCCGCGTACGCACCCCTTCACCACGGTCCGCGCGGCCGAGCTGAAGAAGTGGGCCGCGACCCGCGACTACCAGCGGATCATGGACGGCCACTACCCGCGCCGCACCGAGGACAAGGACACCTCGGTCACCGACTCGTTCCGCCAGTCGGCCTCGCACTACGCGGACAACATGCGCAACTCCAAGGACCCGCTGATGAAGCTGGTCACGGACATCGCGGGCGGCGCGGGCGACCTGGGCGGCAAGCTGCGCGGGAAGTTCGGCGGCGGCAACGGCGGCGCGCACACGGGCAACCACGGGACGCCGGAGGACGGCGAGTAGGTCCCGCGGGGCTCAGAGCGAAGGCTGGGCGCCCGGCGCGAGAGCACCGCACAGCGAGGCGGTGCCACCCGTGGCGTACGGGTCGGTGCCGGCCGGGCCGCCCTCCTTCGGTGCCTGCCCCGCGAGCAGCGGGTGCAGATGGGCGGCCGAGTCGACGGAGCAGGACAGCGGCCCGGCCTGCGTATAGCTGACGAGCACCTCGGCCTGGTGCATGCGCAGGTCGTCACGGTCGAAGCGGAAGTGCAGCTCGCGGCGGACGGTGAACAGGGACGCCTTCGCGTCGGAACCGGCACCGGCCGGGCGCAGCGCGTAGACGAAGGTGTGGTCGGAGACGACCTCGAGGGTGTTCGCGTCGGACTCCGTGGCGCGCAGGGTGCCCTGGACGCGGATCCCGGTGCCGGCGAGCTCGGCCTGCTTCGGGTCGAAGCGGACGAGCCAGCCGGTGGCCTCGTGCCGTCCGTCGGCGGCGGGCCGGTCGAAGCTCCGGTCGAACTGGTCGAGCTGCTGCGGGTCGAGCAGGATCCGCACGGGCCGCACGGCCTTCCCGGTGAGCACGTCGGGGTCGAGCGAGGACTCGACGAGATAGTCCTTGACGGTGGTCAGGGCGGCGTAGACCTGGCTCTCGGAGAAGTGCGAAGTGCGCTGCTCCGGGGGCAGGTTGATGCCTTCGGCGGCCGTCCTGAACTCGGCGGCGGGGCTGTGCTTGTAGAGCTGGGACACCGAGACGGCGCCGGGCACCTTGCCCTGCGGCGAGAGCGGGATGACGGTCATGCGCAGCGGTTCGGGCCGGCGGGCGGTGGCGGGGCTCTGGTACGGGTTGCGCACGCCCATGTAGATCGCGGTGCCGAACGCGACAACGATCAGGATGACGAGGATGACGGCCTGCCGGGTGAAGCCGCGGCGCAGTCCGGGGCGCCGGCGTACGGCGGGCGCGTGGTCGGTGATGCGCTCCTGCGCGGAGAACTCCTGGAGCCGGGCAGCACGGATGAACGACTCGTCGAAGACGACGGATCGGTACTCGTCCTCGCCACCACCGCCGGGAGCGCTCTCGGGGGTCCCCTCCGGTGGGTCTCCTGGCTCGCCCATACCTTCAGGGTAGGTCTGCCGGGGGTCCGGTAAACGCCCTGGTACACGACAACTTCCGACAGGTTCTCGACCCTGTGCTCACGGGGTGTACCCGTCCGTGGTCAGGGGGTCCGCGGGGTCGCGGGGACCGGTGGCTGGAAGTATTCTGCCGAAGCGCTGGGGGCGGTCGGGAAGCCCTTCTCCAGCTCGGTCGTCGCGGGCGGCGGGACCCGGTCCTGGCGGCCGCCCGACGAGGCGCCGCGGTAGACGGCGGTGAAGGCGAGCGCGACCATGCCGATGCCCATGACGAGGGCGAGCAGCCAGGCGACGGGGCGGCGCCAGCGCACCTTCGCGGCGCCGGGGCGCGGGTAGCCGTCCTCGTCGACATCGGGATCGTAGAGGTCGTCCACCTCCGGGCCGTGGGCGTAGCCGCCTCGCGGGTCGGGGCCGTACCCGTCGTCGTAGAGGTCGTCGTCGACCGCGGAGCCACGCGTGCGGGCCCTTCGTGCCTCGGCTTCCTGGGCCTCGGCGCGCGCCTGCGCCGCGGCGAGCAGCCGCTCGACCGCGGTGGGTTCATGGACCTCGGCGGCTTTCACGAAGTCCTCGTCGAAGACCACGGAGGCGAACTCTTCGTCCGCACCCCCGCGGTCGCGGTCGTCGTCGGGCTCCCAGCCGTCAGGGAACGGCGTGCCCCCCACGTCCTCCGGCACGCGTCCAGAGTAGACCTGGGGGGTCGTTTTGGGCAGTCGGTGCGGGAATTCCCTTTGTTCCCGTCCGCATGCCCGCGACTACCGGGTGTGGCCGTCGCCGGTGACGATGTACTTGGTGCTCGTGAGCTCCGGAAGGCCCATGGGGCCCCGGGCGTGGAGCTTCTGGGTGGAGATGCCGATCTCGGCGCCGAAGCCGAACTGGCCGCCGTCGGTGAAGCGCGTCGAGGCGTTCACGGCGACCGTGGTGGAGTCGACCAGTTGGGTGAAGCGGCGGGCCGCCTGCTGCGAGGTGGTGACGATGGCCTCGGTGTGGCCGGAGGACCAGAGGCGGATGTGCTCCACGGCAGCGTCCAGGGAGTGCACGACGGCGGCCGCGATGTCGTACGAGAGGTATTCGGTCTCCCAGTCCTCGGGGGTCGCCTCGACGACGGTGGCCTTGGAGCCCTCGGCGTACGCGAGAACGCGCTCGTCGGCGTGCACGGTGACGCCGGCCTCGGCGAGGGCCGCAAGGGCGCGGGGTACGAAGGCGTCGGCGATGTCCTGGTGGACGAGGAGGGTCTCGGCGGCGTTGCAGACGCTGGGGCGCTGCGCCTTGGAGTTGATCAGGATGTCGACGGCCATGTCGAGGTCCGCGTGGGCGTCGACGTAGACGTGGCAGTTGCCGGTGCCGGTCTCGATGACGGGGACGATCGAGTTCTCGACGACGTTCTTGATGAGGGAGGCGCCGCCGCGCGGGATGAGGACGTCGACCAGGCCGCGCGCCCGCATCAGCTCGTTGACGGAGTCGCGGCTCTCCCCGGGCACGAGCTGGATGGCGTCGGCGGGCAGCCCGGAGCCGCCGACCGCGTCGCGCAGCACCCGCACGAGGGCGGTGTTGGACTCGTACGCGGACGAACTTCCGCGCAGGAGAACGGCGTTGCCCGACTTGAGGCAGAGGGCGGCGGCGTCCACGGTCACGTTCGGGCGGGCCTCGTAGATGATGCCGACGACGCCGAGCGGGACGCGGACCTGGCGCAGGTCGATGCCGTTCGGGAGGGTGTTGCCGCGGACGACCGTGCCGACCGGGTCGGGCAGGGCGACGACGTCGCGCACGTCGGCGGCGATGGCGCGGACCCGCTCGGGCGTGAGCGTGAGGCGGTCGATGACCGACTCGCTGGTGCCGGCCTCGCGGGCGCGGGCGATGTCCTTGGCGTTCGCCTCGACGATCTCGGCCGTGCGCACTTCGAGGGCGTCGGCGATCGCGGCGAGAGCGTCGTCCTTCGCGGCCCGCGGCAGCGGGGCGATCACGCCGGCCGCGGACCGGGCGCGGTAGGCGGCCTGGGTGACGGGGGTCATCGAGTCGTACGGCGAGAGCGAGGTCATATCGGCAGGGTAATGGGCGCGCGAGGGCTGTCCGGCGGCTGTTCCGAACCCTGAGATGTGACCTAAAACGGGTGTACACCGACCGGGGTGGCCGGCAGGGGCCCGTAGCCCTCGGCTATGCGCTGGTGGTACGTGTCGCGGTCGATGACCTCGAGGCCGACGATCTCCCACGGCGGGAGCTGGGAACTCTGGCGGTGCTCGCCCCACAGGCGCAGCGCCACGGCGGCCGCGTCGTGCAGGTCGCGGGCCTCTTCCCAGTAGCGGATCTCGGCGTGGTCGACGGCGTACCGGCTCGTCAGCAGAAAGGGATGGTCGTGCGCCAGCTGTTCGAGTCCCCGCCGAACCTCGGCGAGGGGCGCGTCGGCGCCGGAGACGCTGAGAGTGACATGCCAGAGGCGGGGGCCTTCCTCCGTCACGGCACTCTCCTCCTGCCCGCTGCCCTGGTACGACTCGCCGGCCGCGACGCTGGTCAGTGCCCGCTCCGCCGACCCTCGGGACGTCGCCCCCGGGCGCGCTCGTCTCACGACGGCCTCCTTTGCGCAATGGTCGTGCGGAACTTCCTGCACCAAAGTTGAGCAGGCCAAGCGCCCTCGTGGGGCGGTTTTGGGGAAGGTCCCCCGCGGGAGGCCCGGCTTTCGGCCGTCTACACGGTTTACGCCCGGCGCGGACGCCGGATCTTCACGAGTACGCCGGGGCGGTCAGGGGTGCAGCAGCACCAGATCGTCCCGGTGGACGACCTCACGCTCGTACGCGGGCCCGAGCTCGCGGGCCAGCTCGCGGGTGGAGCGGCCGATGAGCTGTGGGATCTCCTTGGCGTCGAAGTTCACCAGGCCGCGTGCGATCGCCCGCCCCTTGGCGTCGCGCAGCTCGACGGGGTCGCCCGCGCCGAACTCGCCCTCGACGGCCGCGATGCCTGCGGGAAGGAGCGACTTGCGGCCCTCGACGACGGCCTTCACCGCCCCGTCGTCGAGCGTGAGCGCGCCCTGCGGGGTGGAGGCGTGCTGGAGCCACAGGAGGCGGTCGGCGCTGCGCCGGCCCGTGCGGTGGAAGTACGTGCCCGTGTCGCGGGCGGCGAGCGCGTCGGCGGCGTGCACCGCGCTGGTGAGGACGACGGGGATGCCCGCGGCGGCGGCGATCCCGGCCGCCTCGACCTTGGTGACCATGCCGCCGGTGCCGACGCCCGCCTTGCCCGCGCTGCCGATCTTGACGTGCGCGATGTCGGCGGGGCCGCGGACCTCGGAGATCCGCGAGCTGCCGGGCTTGGCGGGGTCGCCGTCGTAGAGGCCGTCGACGTCCGAGAGGAGGACGAGGAGGTCGGCGTGGACGAGGTGGGCGACGAGAGCGGCGAGCCGGTCGTTGTCGCCGAAGCGGATCTCGTCCGTCGCCACGGTGTCGTTCTCGTTCACGACGGGCAGAGCACCCATCGCGAGGAGCTGGTCGAGGGTGCGCGACGCGTTGCGGTGGTGGGCGCGGCGGGCCATGTCGTCGCTGGTGAGCAGGACCTGGCCGACGCGGACGCCGTAGCGTGCGAAAGAGGCGGTGTAGCGGGCCACCAGGAGGCCCTGGCCGACGCTGGCGGCCGCCTGCTGGCGGGCGAGGTCCTTGGGGCGGCGGCGCAGGCCGAGTGGGGCGAGCCCGGCGGCGATGGCGCCGGACGAGACGAGCACGATCTCCTTCTCGCCGCCGCTGCGGGACTTGGCGAGCACGTCGACGAGGGCGTCGACCCGGTCGGCGTCGAGGCCGCCCTCGGCGGTGGTGAGCGAGGAGGATCCGACCTTGACCACGATCCTGCGGGCTTCCGCCACGCCCTGCCTCATGTCCTGCCCTGCCGCTGACACGTGCGTTCCCCATCAGTGCTGACCGGCCGTGGGCCTCGTCCCGGCCACGGCCCTGGTCCTGCAATCTACGTGAGCGGTACGGCGCGGCGCCTCCGGGTTCCGAGGGGCGGACGGCAGGCTCACCCCAGAGGAATTCCGCCGGAGGCCGCGGAAGGAATCGTCACCCAGAGCCCTTGGGGCCTTTGCCCCTTTATCCGGTGATTGCTGTCACGAAGGATTGCTAGCGAGGGCGCGAAAGTCATACGGTCAGTGGTCGGCCTTCATCGAAGAATGCCGCGCACCCCCCGCAAATCTTTCCCCCCGCCATCCGATCCCCCCTGCCAGGAGCCCCGCCCAGTGCCCTCCGCCGGCCTTGCCTCCCGCCGCGTCGTGCAGCTCTCAGCGCTCTTCGCGATGTTCGCGCTCTACACGGCCCAGCTCGTCAGCGCGCTGATCCCGTACGTCCCGGTGTTCGTCGCCGCGAGCGCCGCGGGTCTCGCGCTCGACACGTATCTCCAGTACAAGCAGCCCGGCCTGCTCTCCCTCCTCGGCAAGATCCGCTTCGATGTCACCGTCCGGCAGCTGCTGCGCGACATGCTGATCCTGGTCGGTCTCCTGCGCATCGACGGCATCGAGCCGCTGGCCGAGCAGTCCCCCCTCACCATCGCGCTGCTCGCCTTCTACGCCCTGCACTTCGTGTGCCAGGCCGTGGCCGTCCTGGTGCGCCGCACGCGCGCGCTGCCCATCGTGACGCGGAACATCGACGCGTCGGAGCTGCGGCTGTCCGCGGCCCCGCCGCGCATCCTGGCCCGCCGCCAGGGTCACCGCCTGCTCGGCTTCGCCGCCCCCGGCACCATCGGCCTGCTGATCACGGCGGCCACCACCGACGCGCTCTGGGGCGTCATCGGCCTCGGTGTCTCGATCGTGCTGCTCGGCGGCGGCACGGTCTATCTCGCGACCTGGCTGCTCCCGAAGAAGCGCGCCTTGAGCGAGCAGAAGGTCATGGCCTGGCTCGACCGCTGGCTGGCCGACTACAAGCCGACCGTCGCGATGTACTTCTCGGGCGGCACGTCGTCCGCGTACCAGGCGAACATGTGGCTCTCCACACTCTCCGAGGTCGACGGCAAGCCGCTGATCGTGCTGCGCGAGCGGTTCATGGTCCAGAAGATCGACGCGACCGACGTGCCGATCATCTGCTTCCCGAAGGTCGCCACGATGTTCTCCTTGGAGAACTCGACGCTGAAGATGGTGCTGCACCCGGCGAACGCCGCGAAGACCTCCCAGGTCCTGCGCATCCCGACGATCAAGCACGCGTTCATCAACCACGGCGAGAGCGACAAGCTGTCCTCCTGCAACCCGTACGCGAAGGCGTACGACGAGGTGTGGGTGGCCGGGCCCGCGGCCCGCGAGCGCTACCAGCTCGCCGACATCGGCGTCGAGGACAAGGACGTCGTGGAGGTCGGCCGCCCGCAGCTGTCGCCCATCAAGCGCTCCACCGGCGCGCCGCAGGACCCCCGTGGCGGAGCCACAGGTGAACGCTTCACGACGGTCCTCTACGCCCCCACGTGGGAGGGCTGGGACGGCAACCCGGGCAACACGTCGGTGGTTCTCGCCGGCGAGAACATCGTCAAGCACCTGCTCGCCGATGACTCCGTGCGCCTCCTCTACAAGCCGCACCCGATGACCGGCTCGGTCGACCCGCGCGCGGGCGCCGCGAACGAGCGCATCAAGGCGATGGTCCGCGAGGCGGCCGCGAAGCGCTCCGGCGCGCGGCCCGGCCCCGAGGCCGCCGCCGAGCTGGTCCGCCGCGCGGCGGAGCTGGACAAGCTGACGTCGACCGCGTTCCGCTCCAGCGCGGACGAGATGGAGCGCATGCTGCTCCAGGGCACGCCCGACGGGGGCCGGCAGGCCGCCGTCGCCGAGGCGACCGCCGCGTGGGAGTCCGCGTACTGGGCGTCCTTCCCGGAGTGGGAGCACCTGGTCATCACGGACGCCCGCCCGGCGATCTTCACCTGCTTCAACCAGGCCGACGTCCTCATCAGCGACGTCTCCTCGGTCGTCTCGGACTGGCTGACGAGCGAGAAGCCGTACGCCGTCGCGAACACCTCCGGCATGACCGAGGGCGATTTCCGCGCCGGATTCCCGACGGTCAGCGCGGCGACGATCCTGACGCCCGCGGCAACGGAGGTACCCGCCCTTCTCGCGGCCGTACGCGCCCCGGAGACGGATTCCCACGCGGAGGCCCGCGCGGAGCTCAAGGAGCACCTCCTGGGCCCCTCGGACCCGCCGTCCCTGGACCGCTTCAACGACGCGGTGCGCGCGCTGTGCGCCCGGGCCGACGAGCGACGCGTGCGCATGGAGTCCCGCCTCGCGGCGGAGATCCCCGGCCAGCGCGACACGGACACCGCCGACGAGATCGCCGAGGCCCTGGAATCGGATCCGGAGTCGGGCGACACGGTCACTGCGTAGCGTTCCGCGCGCAGGCTGAGCATGGGGAAGGCCCCCGGGAGAATCTCCCGGGGGCCTTCCCCATGCTCAGCTGTTCCATACGGTGGGCTGAAGCTCCCCACAGCAGCCCTCACACCGCCCGGCCGCAAGCGGCCGCCCAGGCTTCGGGACAGCCGCGCCGGACTCCGTCCGTCGGCCCCAGCACCACCCGACGACCTAGAACGGCTTGAACTCGTCGTACTCCTGCTCCGCATCGTCCCGCTCCGCCTGCTTGTCGCGGCGACGCTGGGCAGCGGGGCGGGGCTCCTCCATGCGGTGGTCCTCGCCTCGGCGGCCGAGCATCTCGGCGCCTGCCATGACCGTGGGCTCCCAGTCGAAGACGACCGCGTTGTCCTCGGGGCCGATGGCCACGCCGTCGCCGGCGACCGCGCCGGCCTTCATCAGGGAATCCTCGACGCCGAGGCGGTTGAGGCGGTCTGCGAGGTAGCCGACGGCCTCGTCGTTGTTGAAGTCGGTCTGGCGCACCCAGCGCTCCGGCTTCTCGCCGCGCACGCGGAAGAGGCCGTCCTCCTCCTGCACGACCGTGAAGCCCGAGTCGTCGACCGCCTTCGGACGGATGACGATGCGGGTCGCCTCCTCCTTGGGCTTGGCGGCACGCGCCGAGGCGACCATCTCGGCGAGGGCGAAGGACAGCTCCTTGAGGCCCTTGTGGGCCACGGCCGACACCTCGTAGACCCGGTAGCCGCGGGCCTCCAGGTCGGGGCGGACCAGGTCCGCGAGGTCCTGGCCGTCCGGCACGTCGACCTTGTTGAGGACGACGAGGCGCGGACGGTTGTCGAGGCCGCCGTACTGCTTGAGCTCCGCCTCGATGATGTCGAGGTCGGAGACCGGGTCACGGTCCGACTCGAGGGTGGCCGTGTCGAGTACGTGGACCAGGACCGAGCAGCGCTCGACATGGCGCAGGAACTCCAGGCCGAGGCCCTTGCCCTGGCTGGCGCCCGGGATGAGGCCCGGCACGTCGGCGATGGTGTAGACGGTCGAGCCGGCCGTCACCACGCCGAGGTTCGGGACGAGCGTCGTGAACGGGTAGTCGGCGATCTTCGGCTTCGCGGCCGACAGGACCGAGATGAGGGACGACTTTCCGGCGCTCGGGTAGCCGACGAGCGCGATGTCCGCGACCGTCTTGAGCTCGAGGACGATGTCCTGGAGGTCGCCGGCCACACCGAGGAGCGCGAAGCCGGGCGCCTTGCGGCGGGCCGAGGCCAGCGCCGCGTTGCCGAGGCCGCCGCGGCCGCCCTGGGCGGCGACGTACGTCGTGCCCTGGCCGACGAGGTCGGCCAGCACGTTGCCCGCCTTGTCGAGGATGACGGTGCCGTCCGGCACGGGCAGGACGAGATCCTGGCCGTCCTTGCCGGAGCGGTTGCCGCCCTCGCCGGGCTTGCCGTTCGTGGCCTTGCGGTGGGGCGAGTGGTGGTAGTCGAGGAGCGTCGTCACCGACTGGTCGACGACCAGGATGACGTCACCGCCACGGCCGCCGTTGCCGCCGTCCGGGCCGCCGAGCGGCTTGAACTTCTCACGGTGAACGGAGGCACAGCCGTGGCCTCCGCTACCCGCGGCGACATGCAGTTCGACGCGGTCCACGAAGGTGGTCATGGTTCAGTGCCTCCTGGGGGGTTCCCCCGACGAAAGGCCGGAGGAGTACGAAATGTCTTTGCTCTGCGTCTATTGGAAACACACGAAGGGCGGACCTGCTTCCCGATCCGGAAGCCGAAGCTTCTGGCCGGGCAAGCAAGGTCCGCCCTCGCGAAAACGCTCTACGGAGCCTGAGTCCTAGGAACTAGGGGTTTCAGGCGACCGGAACGATGTTCACGACCTTGCGGCCGCGGTGCGTACCGAACTCCACCGCACCGGCGTTCAGCGCGAACAGGGTGTCGTCGCCACCGCGACCGACGCCCGTGCCGGGGTGGAAGTGGGTGCCGCGCTGGCGGACCAGGATCTCACCGGCGTTGACGGTCTGACCGCCGAAGCGCTTCACACCGAGCCGCTGAGCATTGGAATCGCGCCCGTTCCGAGTGGACGATGCGCCCTTCTTGTGTGCCATCTTGTCTCAGTCCCTTACTTCGCAGCCGTGGGGATGCCGGTGATCTTGATCGCCGTGTACTGCTGGCGGTGACCCTGACGACGGCGGTAGCCGGTCTTGTTCTTGTACCGAAGGATGTCGATCTTGGCACCCTTGTGGTGGTCAACGACCTCGGCCTGCACCTTGATGCCGGCCAGCACCCACGGGTCGCTGGTCACAGCGTCGCCGTCGACAACGAGCAGCGTAGAGAGCTCTACGGTGTCGCCAACCTTGGCAGTGGAAATCTTGTCAACCTCAACGATGTCGTCGACAGCAACCTTGTGCTGGCGACCACCGCTGCGCACGATGGCGTACACGCGGATCTCTCTTTCGCTCGGAACGAAACCCCTGAAGCCAGCCGCTCACACGTGCCCGAGGGCTCATGATGTTCCGGATTGGACGAGCGGCCTCCCCCGGCGGACCGGGAGGTGAGGTGCTCAGGGGTGCGGCGCTCAACAGACGCCGACGGTCAAGGTTACGGGTCACCCGCCGAAAGGGTCAAACCAGCCCCCTTCCGCCGCGTGCGCGCGGGCTACGCGGGCGGCTTCTCACCGTCCTGCGGCAGCGGCTTCACGCCCTTGCACAGGTCCGTGGCGTCGGCCGTGCCGGGCCAGGCGACGTTCCAGACGCGGTTGAAGTGGTCGCGGTAGGCGTCGTGCACGGAGTCGTCGTCGACCTTGACGATCGCCTCGTCGTTCTCGCGCAGCGCGGGGCCCGTGTAGTTCTGCGACCCAGTGAAGGTGATCTTGTTCCGCTTGCCGTCGTACATGCCGTCCACCAGCAGGTACTTCGAGTGGATGATGTACGGCGTCGTGAGCTTCTTGCCGGGGTTCAGCGGGTCCCGGTCGTCGTTGAGGCAGCGCAGCGAGGGCCCGCCCGTGGCGTGCAGACCCTCCCACGTCCCCTTGGGGCCGCCCAGGCTCTTGGCGCTGTCGGTCTCCGCGTACATGAGGCTGACGGAGCAGCCCTGCTTCTTCAGCGAGACCAGCTTGTCGGCGATCTGCTTGCGGGTGACCTTGAAGATCGCGGCCCGGATGACGGTCTTCTTCGCGGCGCCGGTCACCGGGTCCTTGTAGGAGCACGCGACGTTGTTGAGGACCGAGTACATCGTGTCGGACTCGTTGACCGTGCCGGCCCGCGGGAAGAAGTACGCCTTGTACAGGCCGCTGCTGACGGTGCGGTAGTCCCACGTCGACCAGCTCTTGCCGGTCATGTCCGTGAAGTAGTCCGAGTACGCCTCGTACATCACGCCGTTGTTCGGCAGCATCAGCGCGTCGTTGTAGAACTTCGTGTGCGCCGACGGCGTCGAGTTCGACGTGGTCTGCACGACGACGTTCGTGGCACCCTCGACCGCGGAGAACAGCCAGAACTTGTTGTGCATGATCGACTGCCCGTACTTGGGGTCGCCCAGGCAGGACTTGTGCGCCGGGCAGAGCGTCACGAAGGACGGGCTCGTCCTACTGGTGCCCAGAGCTGCCTTCAGCGAGGCGTACGACGTGTTGGTGGGGCGGTCGCTGACGCTGGACTCGTCGAGCAGTATCTGCACGTTGACTCCGCGCTTCTTGGCCGCGACGAGCGCGTCGACGACCGACTGCTCCCACACGTGGTAGACCGCGACCTTGATCACCGAACCGGGCAGCGCCGCGTTCGTCAGCTGGATCAGCCTGGTGCGGATCGCGTACTGCTGGTCCGTGGTGCCGTGCGGGTCGTTGAAGATCGGCCCCTCGGTCCACGTGGGGGTGTCCGCGGCGGCGGTCCCCACGGACGCGGTGGCCTGGATCCCGGCCGCCGAGAGAACCGTGGCGATTGCCACGGCCTGCCTGCCGCCCTTGACCGGCTTCACGGCACGGTGACGGCCCGTGCCTCTCAGGCGCGCGTGCGCCATTGCTACCCCTCCCCAGTTTCACGGGCCGCGTGTTCTCCCCAACGCGCGGTCGCGTGATCGTTCTTGTTCACTCGTGCGACTCCATGAGTTTTACAGGTAGTTGGCCGGCCTCCAAGAGGCAGGGGTGCGGCTCAGTGGTGTGACGTGACCTGTGACACGCCGACGCCCCCGTTCCGCACGTGCGGAACGGGGGCGTCGGGTCCGGATCTACCGCGTTGCTCAGGCCTCGTCGGCCGCGGCGGAGACGGACGGCTGAGCCTGCTGCTCGGCCGCCACGGTCTTCTTCGCGGTCGCCTTCTTGGCGGCGGTCTTGGTCGCCGCCTTCTTGGCCGTCGTCTTCTTCGCGGCCGTCTTCTTGGCCGCGGTCTTCTTGGTGGCGGCCTTCTTCGCCGTCGCCTTCTTGGCCGTCTTACGGGCCGCCTTCTTGGCGGCGGGCGCCTCTTCGGCGGCCTCGGACTCGGCCTGCTCCGGCTGGGCCTGCTCCGGCTCGGCCTGCGCCTCCGTGGCCGACGGGACGACCATCACGGCCGTCTCCTCGGACGCGGTCGGCGCGGTGGCCTTGCGGACGGCGCGACGACGCGGGCGGGCCGGAGCCGCGCTCTCGACGGGCGCCTCGGCCTCAGCGGCCTTGGGCTCGGCCTTCTCCTCGGCCACGGCGGGCTCGGGCTCGGGCTTGGCGGGCGCCGTGACGGTCACCTCGGCCTCGGCGGCGGCGTTCGGCGAACCGGCCGGGGCCGTCGCCTTACGGGTCGCCCGACGGCGCGTACGGCCCTTGGGAGCGGCGTCCTCGACCGGAGCGGGCTCCGCCACGACCGGCTCGGCCACGACCGGCTCGGCCACGACGGGCTCGGCCACGACGGGCTCGGCCTCGAACTGCGGGGCCTCCACCTTGGGAGCCTCCGCCTTGGCGGCCTCCTTCGGGGCGGCCTCGCCCTTGGGCGCGCCGGCCGGAGCCGACGCCCTGCGGGTCGCACGACGGCGCGAACGGCCGCCACGGGCCGCGGCCTCCGCCTCGGCGGGGCTGCTGTACAGCTCCTCGTCGGGCACGAACTCGGGCTCGGCCAGGGCGACCGGCGCCGCGACCTCGGCGGCGACCTCTTCCTCGGTCTCCACCTCCGTCTCGAGCGCCGCCTGCTCGTGGTCGTGCTCGTGCGTGTGCTCCGCGCCGTTGCCGCCACGGCCGCGCTTCTTGCGCTTGCCGCCGCCGCCACCGGCGGACGTGGGCTGCTCCATGTGGACGATGACGCCACGGCCGTTGCAATGGACGCAGGTCTCGGAGAAGGACTCCAGGAGGCCCTGGCCCACGCGCTTACGGGTCATCTGGACCAGGCCCAGCGAGGTGACCTCGGCCACCTGGTGCTTGGTCCGGTCACGGCCCAGGCACTCGAGGAGCCGGCGCAGGACCAGATCCCTGTTGGACTCCAGGACCATGTCGATGAAGTCGATGACGACGATGCCGCCGAGGTCGCGCAGGCGCAGCTGGCGCACGATCTCCTCGGCCGCTTCGAGGTTGTTCCTCGTCACGGTCTCTTCGAGGTTGCCGCCCTGGCCGGTGAACTTGCCGGTGTTGACGTCGACGACGATCATCGCCTCGGTCTTGTCGATCACCAGCGAGCCGCCGCTGGGCAGCCAGACCTTGCGGTCGAGCGCCTTGGCGAGCTGCTCGTCGATCCGGTACGTCGCGAAGACGTCGACCTCGGAGGTCCACTTCGAGAGGCGGTCGGACAGGTCGGGCGCCACGTGGTTGACGTAGCCGTGGATGGTCTCCCACGCCTCGTCACCGCTGACGATGACCTTGGAGAAGTCCTCGTTGAAGATGTCGCGCACGACGCGGACGGTCATGTCCGGCTCGCCGTACAGCAGACTCGGCGAGCTCGTCGAGATCTGCTTCGACTTCTTCTGGATCTCCTCCCACTGGGCCTGCAGACGCTCGACGTCGCGGCTCAGCTCCTCCTCGCTCGCACCCTCGGCGGCGGTGCGCACGATAACGCCCGCGTCCTCGGGGACGATCTTCTTGAGGATGGTCTTCAGACGCGCGCGCTCGGTGTCGGGCAGCTTGCGGCTGATGCCGGTCATCGACCCCTCGGGGACGTAGACCAGGTAGCGGCCGGGCAGCGAGACCTGGCTGGTCAGGCGGGCGCCCTTGTGGCCGATCGGGTCCTTCGTGACCTGTACGAGGACGGACTGGCCGGACTTGAGGGCGGTCTCGATGCGGCGCGGCCCGTTGGCCATACCGAGCGCCTCGAAGTTGACCTCACCGGCGTACAGCACCGCGTTGCGGCCCTTGCCGATGTCGATGAAGGCGGCCTCCATGGACGGCAGCACGTTCTGGACCTTGCCCAGGTACACGTTGCCGACGTACGAGGTCGACTGCTCCTTGTTGACGTAGTGCTCGACGAGGATGTCGTCCTCGAGCACGCCGATCTGGGTGCGCTCGCCGTGCTGGCGGACGACCATCACACGCTCGACGGCCTCGCGGCGCGCCAGGAACTCGGCCTCGGTGATGATCGGCACACGACGGCGGCCCTGCTCGCGGCCCTCGCGGCGGCGCTGCTTCTTCGCCTCGAGACGCGTCGAACCCTTGATGGACTGCACCTCGTCGGCACCGGTGCCGCGTTCCTCCTGCTTGCGGGGCTCGCGGACCTTCACGACCGTGCGCTCGGGGTCGCTGTCGCCCGGCTCGCCGTCGGTGGAGGAGTCACCCGCGCGACGGCGACGGCGACGGCGGCGACGGCTGCTGCTGGAGCCGGACGGGCCGGACTCCTCGCGCTCGTCGGCCTCGTCGGCCTCATCGCCCTCGTCGGTGGGCTCGGCCTCTTCGTCGGTGGGCTCGGCCTCTTCGTCGTGGTGCTCGTCGGACTCGGCGTCCGCGGAGTCACCGCGACGGCGGCGGCGGCCACCGCGGCGCCGGCGGCGCGTGGGGCGGTCGCCCTGCTCGTCGTGGTCCTCGTGGTCCTGGTCACCCTCGTCGGCGCCCTCGGCGTCCTCGGCCTCGGCGGGCTCCTCGACGGCGGCGGGCCGCTGCGGCTCGGCGGCCTGGGCGGCGGGCTGCTCCTCAGCGGCGCGGCCACGGCGACGGCGACGGCGCGGCGTCTCCTCAGCGACCACGTCGGCCACGGTCACGGCCTCGACGGGAGCCTCGGCCTCGACCGGCTCCTCCACCACGGCCTCGGCGGCTGCCGCGGCGGCAGCGCGCTCCGGGGTCTGGAACATCGGCTCGGCGAAGACCGGCGCCTGGAAGACGGCGACGGACGGCCGCGCGGGACGGCGCGAACCCTTTGTGCCCTTGGTCTCGTCGGCGGCGGGCTCGGCGGCGGCGGCGCGCGTGGCGGCCTTCCTGGCGGAGCGCTGCGCGGGCTCGGAGAAGCCGACCGCGGCCTTGCGGGTGGCGCGGCGACGGGGGCGGCGCCCACCTTCGGCGTCCTCCTCGGCTGCGGCGGGGACCTCCGTCTTGGGAGCCTCGGCCTTGGCGGGGGTCTCCGTCTTGGGAGTCTCGGCCGCGGCGGGCTCGGCGGCGGCCACGGGCTCGGCCTGCTCGGGCGCCCCGGCGGGGGCGGTGGAGCGGCGAGTGGCGCGGCGGCGGCCGCGCCCGGCTGG
>NZ_NNBL01000004.1:5830-437689 GCF_002803065.1 Streptomyces sp. CB01635 | reverse complement strand
GGGCTCGGTCACGGCGGGAGCCTCGGCCTGCTCGGGGGTACCGGCGGGGGCGGAGACGCGGCGCGTGGCGCGGCGACGGGTGCGCCCGGCGGGCGCGGCCTCCGGCTCGGGGGCGGTCTCTTCTGCGGCGACAGCGGGCGCGGCGGCGGCAGCGGGCTCGGCCTCGGCGCTCTCGGCTGCGTCGGAAGTCTTGGGTGCGCCGGAGGGCGCGGAGGCGCGGCGCGTGGCGCGCCGGCGCGGGCGCCCGGCGGGTGCGGCGTCCTGCGCGGGGGCCTCGGCGGCCGCGCTTGCCTCGGTCTCTTCGGCCTCGTCGGCGACGGGGTCGGCGGCGGCCGTCACGGCCTGGGTGGTGTCAGCGGCGGCACCCGTGGGCGGGCCCGCGGGTCGCGAGGCCGCACGGCGCCGGCGGCGCGGCGGCAGGGTGTCGCTGGGGCTGTTGTTGTCGGTTCCACCGGACGACGACGTCTCAGTGGGTTCGGTCGGCTCAAGCATGCGGGTGGATCTCCCGTCAGGCTCCCGGGCGCCGCGCCTGGTCCGGTGACGTCCGCGGCTCGCGCGTTCATGCGCGGTGCCGCCGTCCGGGGCGCGGGCGCCGCACGGGAGCTCTCTGTCTGTTCTCGCCGGTTCCGTACGCCATGTGTGCGTACGGCCTGGCGAAAGTCCTTGGGTTCGTGCGCTGCCCGACCCAGGTGGCTCCCGAGTACGAGGGCGGCGCTTGACGACCGTCCTTACGCGGAACCTGGCACCGGCGCCGTCGCGGCGGCAGCTGCGGCGCTCCCCCCGCTTGCGGGAGGTGCGGCCTCGACTGCCTCGCGGTCGGGCGCGAGCGGGTCGGTCACCGTGCCGGTCTCTTCATCGAAAAGCCCCTGCGCCAGCCTGGTCACCGCTGCGGGGACCGGCGGCGCCAGGTCGGCCACAGCTCGGAGACCGGACAGGACGTCGTCGGGTCGAACGGCAGGCGTCACGTGCCGAACAACCAGGCGCAGTATCGCACAGGCCTTGTCGGTCGGCCTATCAGCCCGGTCTTCGTGCGCCTGCGGGGCCTCGACGGCCTCGAGGCTCACGACGGCGGCGCGGGCGTCGAACGTCCGCATCCCGTTCTTGGTCCTTCGCTGGACCTCGACGGCCTCCGCCGCGACGAACGCGTCCGCGGCGGCCTTGGCCTCAGCGGCCTCGACGCCGTCGAGCCGCAGCTCCCAGACGGATGCGGTGAGCCGGTCGGCGAGGCCCGAGGTGCGGGACTCGACGGCCTCGATGATGTCGAGCCCGGTGGGGAGCGACTCGTCGAGAAGCTCGCGCAGCTTTTCCGGATCGCGCGCTTCGGTGAGCGCGATCTCCAGATACTCGGCTTCGCTGCCCGTGCCGGTGGGTGCGGCATTGGCGTACGACACCTTCGGGTGCGGCGTGAACCCCGCCGAGTACGCCATGGGCACCTCGGCGCGGCGCAGCGCACGCTCGAAGGCGCGCTGGAAGTCACGGTGGCTGGTGAACCGGAGGCGGCCGCGCTTGGTGTAGCGCAGTCGGATGCGCTGCACCGCGGGTGCGGGCGGCGGGCCTTCGGGCTGTCGCTTGCCCAGTGTTCTAGTCCTTCGTGAGTGCGGTCGTACTGCTACCTAGAGTACGTGCCTGAGGCGCGCCAGGTTCCCGCCGGTCCTTGACCAGCGCTTGAGGCTCCGCCCGTTTCGCTCCGAAGAGCGCCCTGCGGACGTCGGCCCTTGCCTGGCGCACGCTCTCCCGCGCCGCCGCGAGGGCCTGGCGCGCGGCGGCTCCCGCGTCCTTGACCGCCCGGGCCGCGGGCCGCCATACGGAGTCCCGTACGAGGTGCCCCAGCGGGGTGCACACAGTGCGGTACGCCCAGCGCACCGGGTCGACGAAGATCCACCGCAGGAGCCGGCCGAGGAGCCGGCCGACGGCCCGGGAGACGTGTCCGGCGACACGCCACGCGTGCCCGAGCGCGTCACAGGTCTCCCGTACGAGGACGACGACGGCGCGCCCGACGGGCACGAGAACCCAGCGCCGGAGAGCGACGGCGGGCACGACGAAGATCCACCGTACGAGGGTGACGACGACGGCCCAGATCCCGCGCCCGAGCCACGCGAGCCCGGACCACACGCCCCGGCCGAGCCATGCGAGTCCCGCGCCGAGCGCTCGGCCGGCGAGGGCGAGACTGGCCCCAACCAGCTTGAACAGAAGAGCAGTTGCGCGTCCTACGGGTGCGAGCGCGTGGGCGTGGAGCCAGACCCAGGGCCACACGAAGAGGGCCTTGGAGAGCCAGATGACGGCGGCCGCCGTGCCGCGCCCGAATGGGGCCAGGGCGTGTGCGTAGAACCACACCGCGGGGACGACGACGAGGGCGCGCAGCAGGGCGGTGACTCCTGCTCCCAGGGCGCGGCCCACCACCGCCAGGCCCCGCGCCAGCCAGGCGATCCCGCGCCCCACCCCGACAACCCCGGACCGGACGACAGAGGCGAGACGTCCAATCCCCCGGCCCACGAAAGCGAGGCCCGCCCAAAAACCCCGCCCCAGCCACGCGATCCCGTGCCCGGCCGGTGTCATCACGCTCCGGTACCACCAGGCGACCGAGGCGACGACTCCCTTCCACCACACCCACAGGGCGACGGCCCGCACCCCGCGCCCGACCGGCGCGAGGACATAGCGCCACAGAGCAATCCACGGCCACACGAAGAGCGCCCCGCCGAGCCACCTCAACGCGACAGCGACCGCCCGGCCGACCGGAGCCAGCACGTACCCCCACAACGCCACCCACGGCCACACGAACAGCGCCCCGCCGAGCCACGTCAGGGCGGCGCCCACCTCCCGTGCCACCGGGGCGAGTACGCGTCGCCACAGCCACTCCCACGGGACCACGAACAACGCGCGGGCCAGTGGGACGAGGCCGCGACGCCAGACAACACGACCGCCGGCGGCGACCGCGTCCCAAGCCAGGCGGATCGGTACGACGAGGACCAGGACGACGATGCGCACCGGGATGCGGATCGCGGCCACGAGGCAGCCCTCGGGCGGGCGTTCGGCGGTCGCGTGCTCCGCGGGCGTCGGGTGCTTTTCCCAGTCCATGCCTTCACAGACGCCGGAGCGCGGCATACGGATCCACGTCATGGGAACTTCACGCACACCTCTGGCCCCGGCCACTTCTATCTCGTATTCATAACGGGTCTGGGCCAAACAGGCCGCTTGCAGAAGGACGTTGGAGGACACCGCCGATGAGCACGAGCTCGCCGCACCCCGAGGACAGACCCGAACTCTCCCGCCGCACCCTCATCGGCGGCGCCGCGGCCGCCGGTGTGCTGGCCGCGCTGCCGCTGAGCCTGCGCACCGCGCTCGCCGCGCCGGGCAGGCCCGGCAAGCTGGAGGACATCCAGCACGTCGTGGTGTTCATGCAGGAGAACCGGTCGTTCGACCACTACTTCGGCACGATGCAGGGGATACGGGGGTTCGGTGACCGCGCCGCCGTGCGCGGGATCAACGGCAAGCCCGTGTTCCACCAGCCCGACCCGTCGCGCGCGGAGGGCTGGCTCGCGCCGTTCGCGATGAACGCCGCGCACACCAGCGCGTACCAGCAGGGCGCCGCCGCCTTCGGGTTCGGCGACTCGATGAACGCCCGCAACGACGGCATAGCCGACGGCTACGTCACCCGACGCGGCAGCGGCTGGCTCGGCCAGGGCTACTACGAGCCCGCCGACATGCCCTTCTACAACGCGCTCGCCTCGGTCTTCACCATCTGCGACCACTACTACTGCTCGACCGAGACCAGCACCAACCCCAACCGCGAGCACCTGATGACCGGCACCAGCGGCGGCACGGTGCGCGACATCGCCGTCATCGACAACCAGGAGCCCGGCTTCGAGTGGACGACGTACGCGGAGCGGCTGGAGGCGGCGGGGATCTCCTGGAAGACGTACCAGGCGCAGGAGAACTTCGACGACAACGCGCTCGCCTGGTTCAACACCTTCCGTGCCGCCAAGCCCGGTGAGGCGCTGTACGAGAAGGGCATGAGGAAGGTCGGCAACCCGGCGCAGACGAACGACCCGTGGGCGATGGGTGACGCGCTGGTCGCCGCGTTCGCGGAGGACGTGAAGAACGACACGCTGCCGCAGGTCTCCTGGCTCGTCGCGCCGGCCGCGCTGTCCGAGCACGCCAGCTACGCGCCGCCGCACGGGGAGGATCTGACGGCGCGTCTGCTGTCCGCGCTCGCCGACAGCCCCGAGGTCTTCGCCAAGACCGCGTTCATCCTGAACTACGACGAGCACGGCGGCTTCTACGACCATCTGGTCGCGCCCGTGCCGCCGGTCGCCGAGGGCCGCGGCCGGTCGACCGTGACGCCCGACGGCGAGGTCGTGGTGCGGGTCAACAAGGGCAGCTCGTCCTTCTACCGGCCCGTCAACCAGCAGGGCCAGTACCGCGTGAAGGGTGCCGACGGGTCGCTGACCTGGTCCGACACGCTGCCCGCCGGTGAGACGAAGGCGGCGGGGCCCTTCCCGCTCGGGCTCGGCATGCGCGTACCGATGATCGTCGTGTCGCCGTGGACGCGCGGCGGCGCCGTGGCATCGACGGTGTGTGACCACACGTCCGTCATCCAGTTCCTGGAGAAGCGCTTCGGGGTGCACGAGCCCAACATCAGCCCCTGGCGCCGCGAGGTCACCGGTGACCTCACCGACGTCTTCGACTTCTCCGGCAAGAACCCGTCGTGGCCCACGCTGCCCGACACCAGCGGCAACCGCCAGAAGGTCACCGACACCGGCAAGCTGCCCGCGCCCACCGTGCCCAGACCGCAGCTCCTGCCCGAGCAGCAGCGCGGCAGCCGCACCGCCCGCCCCACACCGTACGACCTGCGGGTCACGCCCCGCGTGCGCGGCGGCAAGGTCACCCTCGACCTGGCCAACCACGGCCGTCAGGGCGCCGTCCTCGCGGTGTACCCCGAGCCCGGCATCGCGCCCAAGCACTACACGCTGAGCCCCAAGTCGAAGCTGTCCGACGTGTGGAGCCCCGGCGACAACGGCTACGACCTGCGCGTCCACGGGCCGAACGGCGCCCTGTGGCAGCTGCGCGGCGACGCGGCGGGCTCGTACGAGGCGCACCTGGACCTCGCCGACGACGGCCGCGACGCCGACGTCGAGCTCACCAACCACGCCCGCACCACCCGCACGTTCCTCGTCGGTGACCTGGCCTACGGCGGCGGCACCCGCGAGTTCCGCGTCGGCGCGGGCGCGCACCGCACCGTCCGGATCCGCGTGCCGCGCGAGGGCTGGTACGACGTGGCCGTCACCGTCCGCGACGAGCCCGGCTTCCTGCGCCGGTACGCGGGCCGGGTCCCCGGCAAGTTCGAAGGCGTCACCGACCCCGCGATGGGCCTGCCCGACGCGCTCGGCGTCACGGTGTCCCTGGAGGCGGCGTCGACCACGATCGACGAGGCGATCCTGGTCCCCGGCAAGGCCGCCCGCGTGCGCGCACGGTTCGACGCGACGACCGCCGTGTCCGCGATCGAGGCGCACCCGGTGGTGCCCAAGGGCTGGGCGGTGAAGGCGGTTTCGGCGCCGCCCGCCTCGCTCGCGGCGGGCGCGTCGGCGACCGCCGAGTGGGAGGTGCAGGTCCCGGAGGCGCTGTCGGGCACGGCCGCGTACCGGCTGCTTGTGACGGCGCGGGGCCGGTCCGGCGAGCGGTTCGTCCTGGCCGACGGCGAGGTCTCGGCGCGTACCGCCCCGTCCATGGCGGGCCATCTGCTCGGCGAGGACTTCGAGTCGGTGGCGGATGCGCTGGAGCCGGTCTCGGGCGTCGTCGGCTGGACGGCGAAGGCCCCGAAGGACTGGTCCGTGGTGAACGCGGCCGGTATGCCGCGGGGCACCGCCCGCCTCCAGGGCTGGACGTTCCACACCAAGCGGGCCTGGTCACCCGGGGGTCAGGACCGGGGCAGCTTCGGCCGTGCGCTCGGCGTCGTCGCGGTCGCCGACCCGGACGACTGGGACGACACGGGATCGCCGTCGACGAAGGGCACGTTCGACTCGACGCTGGTCTCCCCCGCGGTCCCGGTCCCGTCCGGTACGCCGAAGCTGTACGTCGCCTTCGACTCGCACTACCGCCAGGAGGCCCCGCAGAAGGCGGCGGTGACGGCGGTCTTCGACACGGGCGAGGAGACGCGTCTCCTCTACTACAGCGCCGACGCGACGGGCAACGACAACGCGGGCCACGACGCCGAGAACACCTTCGTGACGAAGGAACTCGCGGTGCCCGCGGGCGCGAAGTCGGTCACCCTGAAGTTCCGCATGTACGACGCGGGCAACAACTGGTTCTGGGCGGTCGACCACGTCCGCGTGGACGACAAGCCGATCACGGCGTGACATGAGTGAGGGGCCGGGACGCCGCCATCGGCGTCCCGGCCCCTCAACTCCCGCTGTTCGAAAGCTACTTGACCACGGTCAGCGGCAGCAGCTTCTTGCCCGTCGGGCCGACCTGGATGTGCGTGTCCATCTGCGGGCACACGCCACAGTCGAAGCACGGAGTCCAGCGGCAGTCCTCGACCTCGGTCTCGTCGAGCGAGTCCTGCCAGTCCTCCCAGAGCCAGTCCTTGTCGAGGCCCGAGTCCAGGTGGTCCCAGGGCAGGACCTCCTCGTACGTGCGCTCACGCGTCGTGTACCAGTCGACGTCCACGCCGAACTCGGGCAGCGTCTTCTCGGCGCAGGCCATCCAGCGGTCGTAGCTGAAGTGCTCGCGCCAGCCGTCGAAGCGGCCGCCGTCCTCGTAGACCGCGCGGATGACGGAGCCGATGCGGCGGTCACCGCGGGAGAGCAGGCCCTCGACGATGCCGGGCTTGCCGTCGTGGTAGCGGAAGCCGATGGAACGGCCGTACTTCTTGTCACCGCGGATCTTGTCGCGGAGCTTCTCCAGGCGGGCGTCCGTCTCGGTGGACGACAGCTGTGGGGCCCACTGGAACGGCGTGTGCGGCTTGGGCACGAACCCGCCGATGGAGACCGTGCAGCGGATGTCGTTGCCCGCGACCTCACGGCCCTTGGCGATGACGTTCGCCGCCATCTCCGCGATCTGCAGGACGTCCTCGTCGGTCTCGGTGGGCAGGCCGACCATGAAGTACAGCTTCACCTGGCGCCAGCCGTTGCCGTACGCCGTCGCGACGGTCCGGATGAGGTCCTCTTCCGAGACCATCTTGTTGATGACCTTGCGCATGCGCTCGGAGCCGCCCTCGGGGGCGAAGGTCAGGCCGGAGCGGCGGCCGTTGCGCGTGAGCTCGTTCGCCAGGTCGACGTTGAACGCGTCCACGCGGGTCGACGGCAGCGACAGGCCGATCTTGTCCTCGGTGTACCGGTCGGCGAGACCTTTCGCGATGTCACCGATCTCGGAGTGGTCCGCGGAGGAGAGCGAGAGCAGGCCGACCTCCTCGAAGCCGGTCGCCTTGAGACCCTTCTCGACCATGTCGCCGATGCCGGTGATGCTTCGCTCCCGCACGGGGCGCGTGATCATGCCGGCCTGGCAGAAACGGCAGCCGCGGGTGCAGCCGCGGAAGATCTCGACGGACATCCGCTCGTGGACGGTCTCGGCGAGCGGGACGAGGGGCTGCTTCGGGTACGGCCACTCGTCGAGGTCCATGACGGTGTGCTTGCTGACGCGCCACGGCACGCCGGACCTGTTCGGCACGACGCGGCCGATGCGGCCGTCCGGCAGGTACTCGACGTCGTAGAACCCGGGGACGTAGACGCCGCCCGTCCTCGCGAGGCGGAACAGCACCTCCTCGCGGCCGCCGGGGCACCCCTCGGCCTTCCAGGCGCGGATGATCTCCGTCATGTCGAGGACGGCCTGCTCGCCGTCACCGATGACGGCGCAGTCGATGAACTCGGCGATCGGCTCGGGGTTGAAGGCCGCGTGGCCGCCCGCGAGGACGATCGGGTCGTCGATCGTGCGGTCCTTGGCCGCCAGCGGGATGCCGGCGAGATCCAGGGCCGTGAGCATGTTCGTGTAGCCGAGCTCGGTGGAGAAGGAGAGCCCGAACACGTCGAACGCCTTGAGCGGCCGGTGCGAGTCCACGGTGAACTGCGGCACCTTGTGCTCGCGCATCAGCGCTTCCATGTCCGGCCACACGCTGTAGGTGCGCTCGGCGAGGACGCCCTCGCGCTCGTTCAGCACCTCGTAGAGGATCATGACGCCCTGGTTCGGGAGCCCGACCTCGTAGGCGTCCGGGTACATCAGCGCCCAGCGGACGTCGGAGCTCTCCCACGGCTTGACGGTGGAATTGAGCTCACCGCCCACGTACTGGATCGGCTTCTGCACATGCGGGAGCAAAGCTTCGAGCTGTGGAAAAACCGACTCTGCGGCTTCGGCAGGCATACCCGGGACCTTCGTGAGCTGACAGGGATGACTGTCTAGCGTAACTCGGTCAGGAGACAGCCTTCGCCCACAGCGGCGGCAGCTCCGCCTCGGCCCGCTCGGCGAGCGCCTCCTCGCGCCCGTACAGCAGCCCGTACGTGAAGGAGCTCTCCCCCGCCGCGTGGGCCTGCGCCGCCAGGTCGCGCAGCGCCTCGCGCGCCATCACGCTGTCCTGGTGCTCGCCGAGCAGGGACTGGATCGCCTTCGCGTGCTTGCCGACGTCCTTCGCCCGGTCGCCGAGCGCGGGCGCGGCGACCTCGGCCGCGTACCGGGTGCGCTTGGCGGCCTTGCGGGCGTCGTGCAGGGCGTGGTCGCGCGCCGGGCCGGGATCCTCGGCGAGCGCCTCGTCGACACGTCCCGCGAGCCGCTTGAAGTCCTTCTTCACGGCCTTGGCCAGGGCGTTCTTCGACTGCTTCGCCCGCAGCGGGGGCGCGTCGACGAGTGCGTCGAGGACGGCCAGGAGCGCGAGGTACCGCTTGCCGTCGAGTACGGCGATCAGATGGCGGCGCGAGCCGGAGCCCCGGGCCCGCGACCAGGTCCGCAGCCGGCTGCGGACGGGGCCGGTGGACAGCTCGCGCGGCAGTTCGTCGAGGGCCGCGCTCAGCCGCTCGGTCAGGACCTCCTGGTCGCGGTCGAGACCGAGCTCACCGGCGAGCCACTTCAGCTCGTCGCCGATCGGATCCGTCACGGCCCGGTCGAGGATCTTGCCGTACGAGCGCAGCGCGCTGCGCAGCCGGCGCGTGGCTACGCGCATCTGGTGCACCGAATCGGGCAGGTCGCGCCGGACGGCGGGGTCGAGGTCGACGATCGCGTCGCGCTGAGCCCTGAGGTAGGCGAGGACGTGGTCGGCGGGGGTCTCGGGGTCGTCTGCGGGCCGGGGCGGGCGCGGGCCGATGCCGGTCTCCGTGAGGGCCCGCGCGAGCTTCGACGAGGAGGCCGAGCGGCTCGCCCCGGCCTTGCGGAGCTTCTTCTCGACCTTGCCGAGGAACGCCGGGTCGCCGCCGTCCGCCAGCTCGACCTCGATCTCGGTCCAGGAGGTGGCGCCGGCTCCGCCGGTGAGCCGCTCGGCCCGTACACCGTCGACGCTGACCTCGGCGAGGAGCGCGCCGTCGGCGCCGGTGAGATCGTGGACGTCGCGCGAGGAGCGCAGCCGCATCAGGGGTACGAGATCGGCCTCGCGCACCCGGGAGCGCACGAGGCCGGTGAGGTCGCGGGGCACGTCGTCGGAGAGCGGGGCCCGGATCTCGTCCCGTACGCCCTCGGCGAGGGAGACGGGGAGCTTGAGGTGCCAGCCCGCGTCGGCGCCACCGGTGCGGCGCCGCAGCGTGATCGCGGCGGCCGCGAGGCGCTGGTCGGCCGTGTCGTAGTAGACGGCGTCGAGGTCGACGACGCCTTTGTCGATGACGGCGAAGACCCCGGCGACACGGCTCAGATCCGGCAGCCCGAAGCCCTCGTCGGCCACAGGCGCCTCGTACTTACGCTCGATCTCGCGCTTCGTCTCCGCCATGAACCGAATTTAGTCGCGAATCCGGATTCTGGGCAGACCCAGTGGCAGACCGTCGGCAAACCGGGCTCTTCCCTACGCCGACATGGGCCTTTGGACGCGGATCGACTGGAGCAGCCCGATCGCCACCCAGACGGCGAACATGGACGATCCTCCGTACGACACGAACGGCAGGGGCAGGCCCGCCACCGGCATGATGCCGAGCGTCATGCCGACGTTCTCGAAGGTCTGGAAGGCGAACCAGGCGATGATTCCGGCGGCGACGATCGTGCCGTAGAGCTCGGTCGTCTCGCGGGCGATGCGGCAGGCGCGCCACAGGATGACGCCGAGCAGGAGCAGGATCAGCCCGGCTCCGGCGAAGCCGAGTTCCTCGCCGGCGACGGTGAAGACGAAGTCGGTCTGTTGCTCGGGGACGAACTGGCCGGTGGTCTGGGAGCCGTGGAAGAGGCCGGTGCCGGTGAGGCCGCCCGAGCCGATCGCGATGCGGGCCTGGTTGGTGTTGTAGCCGACGCCGGCCGGGTCGAGCGCCGGGTTGGCGAACGCGGCGAAGCGGTTGATCTGGTACTCGTCGAGGATGTGCAGCCGCCAGACGGAGATCGCGCCCAGCACACCCGCGCCGAGCAGGCCGAACACCCAGCGGTTGGAGGCGCCGGAGGCGAGCAGCACACCGAGCACGATGATGGCCGCGACCATGATCGTGCCGAGGTCGGGCATGAGCAGCACGACGAGCATCGGGACGGCAGCGAGGCCCAGCGCCTGCACTACCGTGCGGTGGTCGGGGTACTGCTTGTCGCCCGCGTCGACCCGTGAGGCCAGCAGCATCGCCATGCCCAGGATGATCGTGATCTTGGCGAACTCGGCGGGCTGGAGCGACACTCCGCCCGCGGACAGCCAGTTGCGCTGTCCGTTGATCGTGTCGCCGAGCGGGGTCAGCACCAGCAGCATCAGGAAGACCGAGGCGCCGTAGAGGATCGGCACGGCCGTGCGCAGGGTGCGGTGGCCGAGCCAGATCGTGCCGATCATCAGGGCCAAGCCGATGCCGGTGTTCATGAGGTGCCGGAACAGGAAGAAGTACGGGTCGCCCTGGTTGATCACGGTGCGGTTGCGGGTCGCCGAGTAGACGAGCGCCGAGCCGATGAGGGACAGGGCGAGCGACGACAGGAGGATCGGCCAGTCGAGGCGGCGCAGCACCGAGTCCCTGGCCATGAGCCGGGCGAGGGTGGAGCGCTCGGGGCCGTACCCGGAGACGGAGAAGCCGTTGGTGCCAGCCATGGTGCGTCAGTCCCGCCTTCCGGTGACCGGGGTGCCGATGACCGCCGCCAGTTCCTGCTCGGGGGACGGGCTCGGCTCGGCGGGCTTGTAGGGCTTGATGGTCGGTGCGTCGATCGAGCCGTCCCGCTGGATTTTCGGCAGGTTCTTCTCCGGCTCGGGCAGCAGGGCCTTCTTCTTGTCGATCGTGCCGTCGGCGGCGACGC
Source organism: Streptomyces sp. CB01635 (assembly GCF_002803065.1). Classification (GTDB taxonomy): domain Bacteria; phylum Actinomycetota; class Actinomycetes; order Streptomycetales; family Streptomycetaceae; genus Streptomyces. Next base: position 426,322 of record NZ_NNBL01000004.1, on the reverse strand, counting down.
CGTACAGCGCGTTGTAGATCTTGCGGACGGCCTCACCGGAGGCTCCGGAGCCCGTACCGGCCTGGGAGATCGTCATGATGACCGAGTAGTCCTTGGAGTACGTGGCCAGCCATGACGTGGTCTGCTTGCCGTAGACCTCGGCGGTGCCGGTCTTGGCGTGCAGCGGGATCTTGTCCTGGGGCCAGCCGCCGAACTTCCAGGCGGCGGTACCGCGGGTGACGACGCCGGCGAGGGCGTCGTCCATGCCCTTGTGGGTCGCCTTGGTGATCGGGAGCTTGGCCTTGACCTTGGGCTTGATCTCCCTGACCGTCTTGCCGTCGGCGCTGATGATCGCCTTGCCGATGGTCGGGACGTACTCGGTGCCGCCGTTGGCGAGGGCCCCGTAGATCATGGCCTCCTGAATCGGCGTGAGGAGGGTGTCGCCCTGGCCGATGGAGTAGTTGATCGAGTCGCCCTCGCGCATCTTGTTGCCCTCGAGGCAGTTCTCGTAGGCGATCTTCTCGACGTAGGTGCCGTCCTTCTTGCCGGTCTTGCACCAGCTGTCCTTGTTGGCCTTCCAGAAGGCCTTCTTCCACTGGCGGTCGGGGACGCGGCCCGTGACCTCGTTGGGAAGGTCGATGCCGGTGGTCTTGCCGAGGCCGAACTGGTGGGCGGCCTTGTAGAAGTAGTCCTTGGGGGTCCCCTTCGGGTTGATGCCGCCGTCCTTCTTCCACTCCCGGTCGGCGAGGCCGTAGAAGACGGTGTCGCAGGAGACTTCCAGCGCGCGGCCGAGAGAGATGGGGCCGAAGTTCTCCCCCTCGAAGTTCTTGAAAACCTGGCCGCCGACCGAGTAGGAGCTGGTGCAGGGGTAGTCGCCGTCCCACTTGTAGCCGGCTTCGGCTGCGGCGGCCGTGGAGATCACCTTGAACGTCGAACCGGGCGCGGACTGACCCTGAATGGCCCTGTTGAGCAGCGGGTAGTCGGAGCCCTTGCCGGTGAGCTGCTTGTAGTCCTTGGCGGAGATGCCACCGATCCAGACGTTCGGGTCGTACGACGGTGCGGACGCCATGGAGACGATCCGGCCGGTCTTGGCCTCCATGACGACGACCGCGCCGGAGTCGGCCTTGTAGTTCTCGCCGGTGATCTTGTCGAACTGCTGGCGGGCCGTCTTCATCGCCTCGTTGAGCTCGCGCTCGGCGACGCCCTGCACGCGGGCGTCGATCGAGGTGACGACGTTGGCGCCGGGCTCGGCCTCGTCGCTCTTGGCGCGCCCGATGACGCGGCCGAGGTTGTCGACCTCGTAGCGGGTGACGCCGGCCTTGCCGCGCAGCTCCTTGTCGTAGGTGCGCTCGAGGCCGGAGCGGCCGACCTGGTCGGAGCGCAGGTACGGCGACGAGGTGTCCTTGGCCTTCTCGATCTCGGCGTCGGTGACGGGCGAGAGATAGCCGAGGACCTGCGCGGTGTTGGAGCCGCCCGGCCCCGCGTAGCGGCGTACGGCCTCGGGCTCGGCGGTGATGCCGGGGAAGTCCTCGGAGCGCTCGCGGATCTGGAGGGCCTGCTTGGGCGTGGCCTCGTCCGTGATCGGGATGGGCTGGTAGGGCGAGCCGTTCCAGCAGGGCTGCGGCGTCTTGGCGTCGCAGAGACGGACCTTCTCCGTGACGTCCTTGGACTTCATCCCCAGCACGTCGGCGAGCTTGGCCAGTACGGCCTTGCCGTCGTCGGGCATCTTCATCAGGTCCGTGCGGGACGCGGAGACGACCAGGCGGGTCTCGTTGTCGGCGATCGGCACACCGCGGGCGTCCAGGATCGAGCCGCGCACGGCGGGGCTGACGACCTGCTGGACGTGGTTGCCGGAGGCCTCCTTGGCGTACTCGGCGCCGTTGCGGATCTGGAGGTACCAGAGGCGGCCGCCGAGGGTGAGCAGGAGGGACAGGACCAGGATCTGGAGGATGACGAGCCGGATCTGGACGCGTGGGGTCCGCCCGGTCTCGGGAATGTTGGTCATGCTGCCTCCCCCTCTCAGTGCGTGTACGTGGTGATGTGCGCGGCGGTCACAGGCGCTTGACCCCCTTGATGCGACCGGCCCGCGCGGTGCGCGCCCTGGCGGTCTTCAGGCGGAGTCCGCCGCGCTGGTTGCCGATGCGCAGGCCCGTGCCGGAGGAGAGCCAGCCCGCGGTGACGTCGGTCGCCTTGCCGGCGCCGGGCGAGGAATCGGCGAGCGGATCGTTCTCGGCGCGTCTGGCCAGGGCGATGATGAACGGGACGGTGAACGGCGCGAGGAGCAGATCGTAGAGCGCGGCCGTGAACAGCAGGCTGCCGATGCCCACATGGCGGGCGGCGGTGTCACCGACGAGGGCTCCGACGACCGCGTAGAGCAGGGTCGAGCCGACAGCCGCAGCGACGACCACGACCATCGGGCCGAAGGCCGACCTGAGTTGGCCGTTGTCCGGCTTGGCGAGACCGACGAGGTAGCCGACGACGCACAGCACGAGGGCGTAGCGCCCGGCGGCGTGGTCGGCGGGCGGCGCGAGGTCCGCGAGCAGACCCGCGCCGAACCCGATGAACGCGCCGCCGACGTGGCCGTACACGAGGGCGAGGCCGACGACGGTCAGGAGCACGAGGTCCGGCACGGCGCCGGGCAGTTGGAGACGGGCGAGTACGCACACCTGGACCACCAGGGCGACGATCACCAGGGGGGCGGAGAGCAGCAACCGGTTGAAGCGCATGAGATCCAGCTCCTACTGCTCGTCGATGCCGTTGGCGTCGGCCGGGGTCCCGGACGGCGTGGCCGTGACGGTGACGGTGGGCGTCGGCTTGGGCTTGGCCGGCTTGGACGGCAGCACCTCGTCGCGCGGATCGGTGCGCGGGGCCTGCACGACCACGCCGACGACGTCGAGCTTGGTGAATCCGACGTACGGCTTCACATAGATCGTCCGGGTCAGGTCGCCGCCGGACGGATCGACGCGCACCACCTGCCCCACCGGCACGCCGGGCACGAACGGCTTGTCGGCCTGGGACCCGAAGGTCACCAGACGGTCGCCCTTCTTGATCTCGGCCTTGCCGTTGAGGAGCTGTACGCGCAGCGGGCGGTCGCCCTGTCCGGAGGCGAAGCCGAGCTCGTCGGTGCGCTCCATGCGGGTGCCGACGGTGAAGTCGGGGTCGTTGGCGAGCAGGACGGTCGCGGTGTTCGGTCCGACGGTGGTGACGCGCCCCACGAGCCCGTCCCCGTTCAGGACGGTCATGTCGCGCTTGAGGCCGTCGTTGGCACCGGCGTCGATGGTGACGGTCCAGGAGAAACCCTGGGCTGCTCCTATGGCGATGACCTGGGCCCCCTTGATGCCGTACTGCCCTGCGCCGGCCGTCTTCAGCATGGAGTCGAGCTGGCGGATCTTGCTTCGGTTGCGGTCGTCGCTGCCGAGTTTCGCCTTCAAGGCGGCGTTCTCGCGCTCCAGTTCGCTGACGCGGTTGTGCCGCTCACCGGAGTCCTTGACGGCAGCTATGGCGTTGCCGATCGGGTCGACTGCGCTGGAGACGCCGTTCTCCACGGGGCCGAAGACCGTGGCGGCGGCCCGGCGGGCACCGTCGACCGGCGAGTCCTCCCCACCGCGGATGTCCACCGTGATCAGTGCGAACGCGATGGCGATCAGCAGCACCAGGAGCAGCCGGCTCTCTCGTGTGTCCCTCACGTGCGGCGGCCGTGCCTTCCTCAATCGGATTCTGCGGAAACCCTGAGGTACCGCAGGTTATGGGGAATTCTTACGCCTTGCCTATATATCAACGATCCGCCGTACGAAGTGGCAGGCACTCGTACGGCGGACGTCTCGCGTCAGGTCATCTGCGCGGCTGGGCGTCCAGCACCTGCTGGAGCGCTTCGAACTCCTCGACACACTTGCCGGAGCCGAGCGCCACGCTGTCGAGGGGGTCCTCGGCGATGTGGATCGGCATGCCGGTCTCACGGCGCAGCCGCTCGTCGAGGCCGCGCAGCAGGGCGCCGCCGCCGGTGAGCACGATGCCCCGGTCCATGACGTCGCCCGACAGCTCGGGCGGGCACTTGTCCAGGGTCGTCTTGACGGCGTCGACGATCGCGTTGACCGGTTCCTCGATCGCCTTGCGCACCTCGGCGGCCGAGATGACGACGGTCTTCGGAAGTCCGGACACGAGGTCGCGCCCGCGGATTTCGGTGTGTTCGTCGGAGTCGAGGTCGTACGCGGAGCCAATCGTGATCTTGATCTGCTCGGCAGTCCGCTCACCAAGAAGCAGCGAGTACTCCTTCTTGATGTGCTGGATGATCGCGTTGTCCAGCTCGTCCCCGGCGACCCGGATGGACTGTGCTGTGACGATTCCGCCGAGCGAGATCACCGCGACCTCGGTGGTGCCGCCGCCGATGTCGACCACCATGTTGCCCGTGGCCTCGTGGACCGGGAGGCCGGAGCCGATGGCCGCGGCCATGGGCTCCTCGATGATGTGCACCTGGCGGGCACCGGCCTGCGAGGAGGCCTCGATGACCGCGCGGCGCTCGACTCCGGTGATGCCGGAGGGCACACACACCACGACACGGGGACGAGCGAGGTAGCGCCGCTTGTGGATCTTCAGGATGAAGTAGCGGAGCATACGCTCGGTGATCTCGAAGTCGGCGATCACGCCGTCCTTCAGCGGTCGCACGGCGACGATGTTGCCGGGCGTGCGGCCGATCATCTTCTTGGCTTCGGCACCGACGGCGAGGATGCCGCCGGTGTTGGTGTTGATCGCGACGACGGACGGCTCGTTGAGTACGATCCCGCGACCCCTGACGTACACCAGCGTGTTGGCGGTCCCGAGGTCGACAGCCATGTCACGGCCGATGAACGACATTGAGTTCCCCATCAGGATTCGTCTGGCCTTCCCAAGTGGAGCGTTTGATGGCTTGTTAGGTAGGCGAGGTGGGTGCGAGTGGCGTGGAGGCTTACATCGTAGTCTCGCCTGCACGAACACGGCGCGAGGGTCTTCGCCATTGTCAGCAGATGAATCCCCGCTCCGCTATTGGGGACGTGCCGACGGAGTGTCGCGTTCCCCCGATGGGGGCGCATATGCCAAAAGGCGGCCGAATTTCTCCGGCCGCCCCTGTTCAGCAGCGCTCCGTCACTGACGCGGCGTCAGAAAAAGAACTTTACGGTCTCACGGACCGGACTACACCTGTCCAGGGAAGAAGATCTTCAGCTCGCGCTCGGCCGACTCCTCCGAGTCCGAGGCGTGGATCAGGTTCTCGCGCACGATGGTGCCGAAGTCGCCGCGGATGGAGCCGGGCGCGGCGGCGATCGGGTCGGTCGGGCCGGCCAGCTGACGCACACCCTCGATGACCCGCTCGCCCTCGACGACGAGAGCGACCACGGGCCCGGACGCCATGAAGGCGACCAGCGGCTCGTAGAAGGGCTTGCCCTTGTGCTCGCCGTAGTGCTGCTCCAGGGTGTCCTGGTCCAGGTTCCGCAGCTCCAGCGCGCTGATCGTCCAGCCGGCCTTGCGCTCGATGCGGCCGATGATCTCGCCGACGAGTCCGCGGCGGACGGCGTCGGGCTTGAGAAGGACAAGGGTGCGCTGACTCATGGTGCGGCTCCAAAATCTTCGTGGGATGCCCGCACGATACCGGGCACGGCTACGCGGTGTTACTTCCGGCCTCGGCCTGGGCGGCCCACCTGGCCTTGGCCTCGTCGATCCTGCGGCCGAAGTGAACAGAGGCCCACCAGAGCCCGGCGAAGCAGAGACCCAGGATGAACATCATCGGCACGACGAACCCGCTGGCGACGAGCGCCGCTTGAAGCACCCACCCCAGCTCGATGCCGCCGCGCCGCCCGAGCGCCCCGCACAGCAGCACGGACAGCAGCATGGCGACCCCGCACACGCCCCACACGACGCCGCCCGAGAGGTCGCGGTCCTTCATGGCGACGAGCCCGGCGAAGCCGATGACGAAGAACTCACCGATCAGGGTCGATGAACACAGCACGCGCACGGCGGATCAGCCCTTCCCCAACAGCAGCCGGGCCTCGCCGACAGTGATCACGGAGCCGGTGACGAGCACGCCGCCGCCGGAGAACTCGCCCTCTTCCTCGGCCAGCGTGATGGCGGCCTCGAGAGCGTCGTCGAGGCGGGGCTCGACCTGCACGCGCTCGTCCCCGAAAACCTCGACCGCGATGGCGGCGAGCTCGTCGGCGCCCATCGCGCGGTGGCTGGAGTTCTGGGTGACGACGACCTCGGCGAAGATCGGCTCGAAGGCCTCGAGCACCCCGCGCACGTTCTTGTCGCCGCTCGCTCCCACGACACCCACCAGCCGGCTGAAGTCGAAGACCTCACTGATGGCTTCGGCGGTGACGCGGGCGCCGGCGGGGTTGTGCGCGGCGTCGAGCACGACGGTGGGCGAACGCCTCACGACCTCGAGCCGGCCGGGCGAGGTGGCGCCGGCGAAGGCCTTGCGGACGGTGTCCAGGTCGAGGAGCCGGGCCTGCTGGGCCCCGATCCCGAAGAAGGCCTCGACGGCGGCCAGCGCGACGGCCGCGTTGTGCGCCTGGTGGGCACCGTGCAGCGGAAGGAAGATCCCGTCGTACTCGCCACCGAGCCCGCGCAGGGTCAGCAGCTGCCCGCCCACGGCGACCTGGCGGGAGACGACGCCGAACTCGAGCCCTTCGCGGGCCACGGTCGCGTCCACGTCGACGGCCTTCTTCAGGAGCACCTGAGCGGCGTCGACGGGCTGCTGCGCCATGATCACCGTGGCGCCCTGCTTGATGATCCCGGCCTTCTCCTGGGCGATCTCACCCGGGGTGGAGCCCAGCCGGTCCGTGTGATCCAGATCGATGGGCGTCACGACGGCGACCGACGCGTCGATCACATTGGTGGCGTCCCAGCTGCCGCCCATCCCGACCTCGACGACGGCGGCATCGACCGGCGCGTCGGCGAAGGCGGCGTACGCCATCCCCGTGAGCACCTCGAAAAAGGAAAGCCGGAATTCCTCTTTCTGGTCGACCATCTCCACGTACGGGGCAATGTCCCGATAGGTCTCGATGAACCGCTCGTAGTCGATCGGCGCGCCGTCGAGACTGATGCGCTCGGTGATCGACTGGACGTGCGGCGACGTATAACGCCCCGTACGCAACTCGAATGCGCCGAGAAGCGCCTCGATCATGCGGGCCGTGGACGTCTTGCCGTTCGTCCCCGTGATGTGGATCGAGGGATAGGCGCGCTGCGGGTCGCCGAGCACGTCCATCAGAGCGGCGATGCGCGAGACGGAGGGCTCCAGCTTGGTCTCGCCCCACCGCCCCGCGAGCTCGGTCTCGACCTCTCGCAGGGCCTCTGCCACCTCGGGGTCCTGCGGCCGCGCGGGCACGCCGTCCCCCTGCGGAGCACCCCCCTGCGTGCGGAGGGTACGACTGCCGGCCTCGATCAGTGCCAGATCGGGGTCACGCTCGGTCTCGGCGTCCACGATGTCGTCGAAGCCGTCGGATTCGCCGCTGTCGCGCGGGGGGAGCTCACTCACACAAGCCAGTCTACGGAGAACCGCCGGCGCGGCCCGGCCCGCACCCCACCCGGCAGGTTATGGACTTTCGGCCCGTCCGTTTCGGGACCTTGGTCCCTCCGGACCACAGCATCGCCCTGCAAACTTGGCGATCATGGACATAGGCATCGATCTCGGCACCGCCAACACTCTTCTCTACGTACGGGGCAAGGGGATCGTGCTCAATGAGCCCTCGGTAGTGGCGCTGAAACAGAACAAGACGACCGTCGCCGTGGGCACGGAGGCCAAGGAGATGCTCGGCCGGACCCCGGGGTCCATCACCACGATCCGTCCCCTTCGCGACGGTGTGATCAGCGACTACGAGGCGGCGGAGGAGATGCTCCGCCACTTCGTCCGCAAGGCGGTCCCGGGCCGCCGCCCCAGGACCCGCATGGTCATCTGTGTCCCCAGCGGAGTCACCCCGGTGGAGCGCCGGGCGATCGTCCACGCGGCACAGCGGGCCGGGGCCCGGGCGGTCCACGTCATCGAGGAGCCCATGGCCGCGGCGATCGGCGCGGGCCTCCCGGTGGCCGAGGCGCGCGGCTCGATGGTGGTGGACATCGGCGGCGGCACCACGGAGGTCGCGGTGATCTCGCTGGGCGGCATCGTCACCGCACAGTCCCTACGTGTTGGGGGCGACCGCATGGACGTCGCGATCACGGACCACGTGCGCAAGGAACACGGCCTGCTGATCGGCGAACGCACCGCAGAGGCGGTCAAACTGGCCATCGGCTCCGCGGCCCCGGCCGAGGAACTCTCCGAAACCGGCACCTTCACGGTACGAGGCCGCCAGCGACTGGCAGGCCTCCCCCACACCGCAACGCTCACCACCCAGGAGATCCGGGAAGCCCTCAACTCCCCCGTCGAAGCGATCGTCTCGGCACTCAGGGCGACCCTCGAGGAGTGCCCGCCGGAGCTCTCCGGTGACGTCATGGAGCACGGCATCGTGCTGACGGGCGGCGGCGCGCTGCTTCCGGGCCTGGACCTGCGCATGACCGAGGCCACAGGTATCCCGGTCTTCCCGGCCGAGGCCCCGCTGGACAGCGTGGCGCTGGGCTGCGGCAAGTGCGCGGAGGACTTCGACTCGCTCCAGCGCCTGCTCACGGCGGCGTAAGTGGCCCGAACGGAAAGGTGCGTGGGGGCCACAAAGGGCTGACCCGAACCGGGGACGCCGGGAGACCCCCCGGCGCGGTGCGCCCCCACCCCCGTACCGGGAAGGTCCAATCGAACCATGTGGTACGCACACAACCCCGGCCGCCGCGCACTCCAACTCCTGGGCGACGGCGCCGCCCTGCTGTGGATCGCGCTGTGGGCAGCGGCGGCGCTGGCGGCGCACCAGCTGGCACAGCTGGCATCCCAGCCTGCCCAGCGCCGCCCCCGTATCCCGCTCCTCGGCAGCTCGGTGGACGGAGCGCTGCGGGGCGTGGCCCACGCGGGCGACCGGATCGTGAGCGCGGCACCGGCCCCGCAGGGCCCCGCGGCCGCGCAGGCGCTCGCGGTCCTGGGCGCGGTGGCGCTCTTCGTGATCCCGGTGGGCCTGATGCTCACGGTGTGGCTGCCCCGCCGCATCCGCTGGACGCGCCAGGCTGCGGCAGCGCAGGAGCTGGCCTCGACGGAGGACGGCCGTGAACTGCTGGCGCTGAGAGCGCTGTTGCGCCCGCTGGACGAACTGGCGGCGACGGCGGAACTACTCCCGGCCGCGCCCGGCGGAACCCCGGACCAGGACCCGGACCCGGGCGTGGACCCGGACCTGGACCTGGACGTCCCCCCGGATCCCGGCCCCGGCTCCCTCGCGAAGGGCTGGCGAGAGGCGGACCCTGTGGTCCTGGACGCGTTGGCGGACGCGGAGCTGCAACGCCTGGGGCTGCGCGCATGAAGCCCCTGCGTACATAAGGCTCCAGGCACCCGGAGAAACGCGAAGGCCCCCCGGAACCAAGAGGATCCCGGGGGGCCTTCATCACACATCAGGCACGTCGGACGCGTCAGGCCTGAGGCAACCGCTCCAACTGCTGCTGGATACGGGCGATGTCCTCGTCCGCCTTGGCGAGGCGCCCGCGGATCTTGTCGACGACGGCGTCCGGCGCCTTCGCGAGGAACGCCTCGTTGCCGAGCTTGCCCGTGGCCTGGGCCTTCTCCTTCTCGGCGGCGGCCAGATCCTTGGCGAGCCGCTTGCGCTCGGCCGCCACATCGATCGTGCCGGACAGGTCGAGCGCGACCTGCGCACCGGCGACCGGCAGAGTCGCGGTGGCCGAGAACGCGTCGCCCTCGGGCTGCAGCCGCAGAAGCTGCCGGATGGCGGCCTCGTGCGGGGCGAGCGCGGTGCCCCCGAGGTCGAGCCGGGCCGGCACGCGCTGACCGGGCTGCAGGCCCTGGTCGGCACGGAAGCGCCGGACCTCGGTGATGACCTGCTGAAGCGTCTCGATCTCGCTCTCGGCGGCGGCGTCACGGAAGCCGCTGTCCTTGGGCCACTCGGCGATCACGAGCGTCTCGCCACCCGTCAGTGTCGTCCACAGCGTCTCGGTGACGAACGGGACGATCGGGTGCAGCAGACGCAGCGTCACATCGAGGACCTCGCCGAGCACGCGGCCGGAGACCTTCGCCTGCTCGCCGCCCTCGAAGAACGTCGTCTTCGACAGCTCGACGTACCAGTCGAAGACCTCGTCCCACGCGAAGTGGTAGAGGGCGTCGGAGAGCTTGGCGAACTGGAAGTCGTCGTAGAAGGCGTCGACTTCGGCGACCGTCTTGTTGAGCCGGGACAGGATCCAGCGGTCGGTCGCCGTCATCTCCTCCGGCGCCGGCAGCGGGCCCTCGACCGTCGCGCCGTTCATCAGCGCGAAGCGCGTCGCGTTCCAGATCTTGTTGGCGAAGTTACGGGAGGCCTGGACCCAGTCCTCGCCGATCGGCACGTCGGCACCCGGGTTGGCACCGCGGGCCAGCGTGAACCGCACCGCGTCCGATCCGTACGCGTTCATCCAGTCGATCGGGTCGACCGCGTTCGGGTTCGACTTCGACATCTTCTTGCCGAACTCGTCGCGGACGAGACCGGTGAGGGCGACGGTCTTGAACGGGACCTGGTCCTCCATGGCGTACAGGCCGAACATCATCATCCGGACGACCCAGAAGAAGATGATGTCGTGGCCGGTCAGCAGGACGTCGGTCGAGTAGAACTTCTCGAGGTCCGGGGTCTTCTCCGGCCAGCCGAGCGTGGAGAACGGCCACAGGCCGGACGAGAACCAGGTGTCGAGGACGTCCTCGTCCTGGGTCCAGCCCTCGGCCTCCGTGCCGGGGATCGGGTCGTCGGGGCCGACGCACACGACTTCGCCGTTCGGCCCGTACCAGACGGGGATCCGGTGGCCCCACCACAACTGGCGTGAGATGCACCAGTCGTTGAGGTTGTCGACCCAGTCGAAGTAGCGCTTCTCCATGTCCTTCGGGTGGAGCGCGACGCGCCCGTCGCGGACCGCGTCACCGGCGGCCTGGGCGAGCGTGTCGACCTTGACCCACCACTGCAGCGACAGGCGCGGCTCGACGGTGGTCTTGCAGCGCGAGCAGTGGCCGACGGAGTGGACGTACGGGCGCTTCTCGGCGACGACGCGGCCCTGCTCGCGCAGGGCGGCGACGATCGCGGAACGCGCCTCGAAGCGGTCGAGGCCCTGGAAGGGACCGTGCACGGTGATGACACCGCGCTCGTCCATGATCGTCATGGACTCCAGGTCGTGCCGCTGGCCGATCGCGAAGTCGTTCGGGTCGTGCGCGGGCGTCACCTTGACGGCGCCGGTGCCGAACTCGGGGTCGACGTGCGTGTCGGCGACGACCGGGATGGTCCGGTCGGTGAGCGGCAGCTTGATGCGCCTGCCGATCAGGTGCGCGTACCGCTCGTCGTCGGGGTGCACGGCGACGGCGGTGTCACCGAGCATCGTCTCGACGCGGGTCGTGGCGACGACCACGGTCTCGTCGCCCTCGCCGTACTTCAGCGAGACGAGCTCGCCGTCGTCGTCCTGGTAGTCGACCTCGATGTCCGAGATCGCCGTGAGACAGCGCGGGCACCAGTTGATGATGCGCTCGGCGCGGTAGATGAGCCCGTCGTCGTACAGGTTCTTGAAGATGGTCTGGACGGCCTTCGACAGACCCTCGTCCATCGTGAAGCGCTCACGCGACCAGTCGAGGCCCGCGCCGAGGCGGCGCAGCTGGCCGAGGATCCGGCCGCCGTACTCGTCCTTCCACTGCCACACGCGGTCGGTGAACGCCTCGCGGCCCAGGTCCTGGCGGGACTTGCCCTCCTCGGCGAGCTGCTGCTCGACCTTGTTCTGGGTCGCGATGCCGGCGTGGTCCATGCCGGGCAGCCACAGCGTCTCGTAACCCTGCATGCGCTTGCGGCGTGTGAGGGCGTCCATGAGCGTGACCTGGAAGGCGTGGCCCAGGTGGAGCGCGCCCGTGACGTTCGGCGGGGGGATGACGATCGTGTACGGCTCCTTCTCACTGTTCGCGTCAGCGGTGAAGTAACCCCGGTCTACCCAGCGCTCGTACAGCGCCCCCTCTACCTCGGCCGGCGCGTACTGGGTCGGCAGTTCGGTGGTGGGCGCTGGATTCTGCTGCTGAGTGTTCTCGGTCACGGGCCCAGTTTAGAGGCGCGGCAGGGGTGCCCCGAAACCGGATTCCCGCGCGACGTGGCGGCCGCCCCGGCCGTCTGGCACAACCTTTCAACAACATGGCACCGATACGGCCCTGGGTTCCCCACACACGGTCGCCTTCCGCCAGGATGTTCGGAACGCATAAGCATCGGGAGGGAACCCCAGAAATGAGCTACAACCAGCCGGGCCCGTACGGCGGGCAGCAGCCTCAGCAGCCCGGACCTTACGGCCAGCAGCAGCCGGGCCCCTACGGCCAGCAGCCCCCGGCCGCGCCCCAGCCCGGCTACGGCTACCCGCAGCAGGCCCCGCAGGGCGTGCCGCCGCAGCAGCCCCCGTACGGCCAGCCGCAGCAGCCGTACGGCCAGCCCGGCGGCTACAGCCAGCCCCAGCAGCCGGGCCCCTACGGCCAGCAGCCCCAGGCCCCCTACGGGCAGGTCCCTCCGCCCCCCGGCCCGCCCCAGGGCGGCAAGAAGAAGACGGGCCTGATCATCGGCGCGGTGGCCGTGGTCGCGGCGATCGGCGTGGGCGCGTACTTCATGTTCGGCGGGGGCGGCTCGTCCGTGGCGGACGACGGCCCGCACAAGCTGACGACGCCGGCGACGGTGATGGGCGACTACAAGCGCATGGGCGAGGACAAGGGCGCCCAGGACGCCACCTCGGGCGACGCCAAGGTCCTCGCGGAGAGCGGGGTCACGAACGCGAAGGCCGTCAGCGCCATCTACTCGACGATCGACGTCAGCAACCCTGCCGCGCAGCCGTCGGCGGCGGATGTCGCCACGTCGAAGGCGGTGTCCTTCATGGGCATCTACGGCAAGGTGAAGGACCCCGAGGCGGCGATCGACTCCACGCTCGCCGGCATGAAGAAGGAGCAGGCGAAGAAGTCGGAGCCGACCATGACCTTCATCGGCGACGCGAAGACGGTCGAGCCGGACGGCCTCGACGGCGCAGTGATGAAGTGTCAGCAGGCGCAGGCCAAGAACATCGCGACAGGCAAGGTCGACACCCAGTACATGTGCCTGTGGGCGGACTACAGCACGATCGGCATGGGCGTCCCGGCAGCAGGCGGCAAGGGCGTCGGTCTCGACGACTCCGCGAAGGTCACCGCCGACCTCCGCAAGGAAGTCCGCGTCGCGGAGTGACCCTCCGTACCTGCGGGGGTAATTGAGGGGCGCCCGGCGATCTGATCGCCGGGCGCCCCTCAGTCTTGTCGTACCTGCCGCCTACGCGGACTTCTGCTCCCCCGTACCCCCGCCCCGCGCCTCCCGCGGGATCAGGGTCGGGTTCACGTTCGAGTGGACGGCCTCTGCCGTGATGACGACGCGGGCCACGTCCTTGCGGGACGGGACCTCGTACATCACGGACTGGAGGACTTCCTCCATGATCGCGCGCAGGCCGCGCGCGCCGGTGCGGCGCAGGATGGCCTGGTCGGCGATGGCCTCCAGGGCCTCGCGCTCGAAGTCCAGCTCCACGCCGTCGAGTTCGAAGAGGCGCTGGTACTGCTTCACCAGGGCGTTGCGCGGCTCCAGGAGGATCTGGAGGAGCGCCTCGCGGTCCAGGTTGTGGACCGAGGTGATGACGGGGAGACGGCCGATGAACTCGGGGATCATCCCGAACTTCACCAGGTCCTCCGGCATGACCTCCCGGAACTGGTCCTTCTCCTCCAGCTCGCGCTTGGAGTGGATCGTCGCGCCGAAGCCGATGCCCTTGGCACCCGCCCGCGATTCGATGATCTTCTCCAGGCCGGCGAACGCGCCGCCCACGATGAACAGCACGTTCGTCGTGTCGATCTGGATGAATTCCTGATGGGGGTGCTTGCGGCCGCCCTGGGGCGGGACGGAAGCCGTGGTCCCTTCGAGGATCTTGAGCAGGGCCTGCTGGACGCCCTCACCGGACACATCGCGCGTGATCGACGGGTTCTCGCTCTTACGGGCGACCTTGTCGATCTCGTCGATGTAGATGATCCCGGTCTCGGCCTTCTTGACGTCGTAGTCGGCCGCCTGGATCAGCTTCAGGAGGATGTTCTCGACGTCCTCGCCCACATAGCCGGCCTCCGTGAGCGCCGTCGCGTCGGCGATGGCGAACGGAACGTTCAGCATGCGGGCCAGGGTCTGGGCCAGGAGGGTCTTGCCCGAGCCCGTGGGGCCCAGGAGCAGGATGTTGGACTTCGACAGCTCGATCGCGTCGTCGCGTCCCTGGGCTCCACCGTTCTCACCGGCCTGGACCCGCTTGTAATGGTTGTACACAGCGACCGAGAGGGCTTTCTTCGCGGCCTCCTGGCCGACGACATAGCCCTCGAGGAACTCGTAGATCTCGCGAGGCTTGGGAAGTTCTTCCCAGCGGACCTCGCTCGTCTCCGCGAGCTCTTCCTCGATGATCTCGTTGCAGAGGTCGATGCACTCGTCGCAGATGTACACACCGGGGCCTGCGATGAGCTTCTTGACCTGCTTCTGGCTCTTTCCGCAGAACGAGCACTTGAGCAGATCGCCGCCGTCACCGATGCGTGCCACGAGGTGCTTCCCCTTCGCCTGGGAGACGCTCGCGTAAGCGACTCCTGGTGCCTGTATCCGACGGTACCTTGCCGGGCCCCCCGTTCGGGCCCCCCTTGGCACGGTTCACTTTGACGTGAACCGTGCCAAGGAGCGGCAGACGATACAGCGGAACGTCACGCGATAGCGTCGCTGTTCATCTTCCGGGTGGAGATGATCTGGTCGATCAGGCCGTACGCCAGGGCGTCCTCAGCCGTAAGGATCTTGTCGCGCTCGATGTCGTCGCGGATCTTCTCGATCGGCGTCGTGGAGTGCTTGGCCAGCATCTCCTCGAGCTGCTCACGCATCCGGAGGATCTCGTTCGCAGCGATCTCCAGGTCGGAGAGCTGCTCACGGCCGGTGCCACCGGAGGGCTGGTGGATCAGCACGCGGGCGTTCGGCAGGGCCATGCGCTTGCCCGGCGTACCGGCGGCGAGGAGCACGGCGGCCGCGGAGGACGCCTGACCCATGCAGACCGTCTGGATGTCCGGCTTCACGAACTGCATCGTGTCGTAGATGGCCGTGAGCGCCGTGAAGGAGCCGCCGGGGCTGTTGATGTAGATGGAGATGTCACGGTCCGGGTCCATCGACTCCAGGCACAGGAGCTGCGCCATGACGTCGTTGGCGGACGCGTCGTCGATCTGCACGCCGAGGAAGATCACGCGCTCCTCGAAGAGCTTCGCGTACGGGTCGTACTCACGCACGCCCTGCGAGGTGCGCTCGACGAAGCGCGGGATCACGTAGCGGTTGTCGACCTGCGGGCCGGTGTACAGGCCGCTGCCGGGGATGTTGTTCATGGTCGGTGTTCCGTCCTGGTGAGGTGGGCTTGGATGACCGCGTAACCGGGGTTTCAGGCCCCGGTGCCGCCGCCGCCCGGAACACCCGTAGCGGCACTGATGATCTCGTCGATGAGGCCGTACGCCTTGGCCTCTTCGGCGGTGTACCAGCGGTCGCGGTCACCGTCACGGATGATCGTCTCGACGGTCTGCCCGGAGTGCCGGGCCGTGATCTCCGCCATGCGCTTCTTCGTACGCAGCAGGTACTCGGCCTGGATCTTGACGTCCGAAGCCGTACCGCCGATGCCGGCGGAACCCTGGTGCATCAGGATGTCCGTGTTCGGAAGGGCGAAGCGCTTGCCCGGGGTGCCGCCCGTCAGCAGGAACTGGCCCATGGAGGCGGCCATGCCCATGCCGATGGTGACGACGTCGTTCTGGATGTACTGCATGGTGTCGTAGACCGCCATGCCGGCCGTCACAGAACCGCCGGGGCTGTTGATGTAGAGGTAGATGTCCTTGGCCTGGTCGGCAGCGGCCAGGAGGAGCATCTGGGCAGTGATCTTGTTGGCGATCTCGTCGTCGACCTGCTGGCCTAGGAAGATGATGCGGTCGTTGAGCAGTCGGCTGTAGACCTGGTCGCCGAGGCCACCACCGAGGGACGGCTCACCGGCGGCGGAAGGCATCAGATTCGTCACGTATCCACCTGCTCGTCTCTGACGGCAACGCGCCGTCTCGCGTCTTATCCGGAGGGCCGGAAACCCACACCTGCGCACCACCCTTCGGCGGCGGCTGCGGGGACTCATCTGCCCTCGTATTCATGGACCCTAACGCGCGGGTCCCTTCGGTGAATCCCGCAAGGGGAACTGTTCGCTGTGAGCGCATGTTGCGCCCCGTCAGGGGCGCGGGGAACTGCGCGACAGCCCCCGCCGGGCAGCACCGGGAGCGAAGCGGGAAAGGGGCGGGCCCCCAGGGTGCCGCGAGGCGGCGTCCTGGGGGCCCGTGAAGCGTGCGGAGCCGGGATCGGCTCAGGCCTCGTTCTTCTCCTCGGCGTCGGCGGAGCCGTCCGCCTCGACGGTCTCGCCGGCGGCAGCCGACTCGTCCTCGTCGTCCTCGAGGTCGACGATCTCGCCGTTCGTGTCCTTGACCGTGGCGGCCTCGACGACGACCGCGAGCGCCTTGCCGCGGGCGACCTCGCCGACCAGCATCGGGACCTGGCCGCCTTCGACGACGGCCTGGGCGAACTGGTCGGGGGACATGCCGGAGGACTGCGCGCGCCGCATGAGGTGCTCGGTGAGCTCCTCCTGGTTGACGTTCAGCTTCTCCTTGTTGACGAGCTCGTCGAGGACGAACTGCGTCTTGATGCCCTTGACGGCCTGCTCGGCGGTCTCGGCGTCGAACTCCTCGACCGTCTTGCCCTGGATCTCGAGGTACTTCTCGAGGTCGAGGCCCATCTGGCCGAGCTGGTGGTGCTCGAGGTTGTGCTTGCGGGTCTTGACCTCGTCCTCGAGCAGCTTCTCGGGAACGGGGACCTCGACCAGCTCGAGCAGCTTCTCCAGGACGCGCTCCTGGGCCTGCGTGGCCTGGTCGTACTGCTTCATGTTCTCGAGGCGCTTGCGGCTGTCGGCCTTCAGCTCGTCGAGGGTGTCGAACTCGGAGGAGAGCTGCGCGAACTCGTCGTCCAGGGACGGCAGTTCACGAGCGGCGACCTGGGTGACCTTGACGGTGACCTCGGCCTCCTTGCCCTCGGCGGAGCCGCCCTTGAGCTCGGAGGTGAAGGTGGCCTCGCCACCGGCCTCCAGGCCCTTCACGGCCTCGTCGATGCCCTCGAGGAGCTCGCCGGAGCCGATCGTGTACGAGACGCCGGACGCGACGCCGTCCTCGAGCACCTCGCCGTCGACCTTGGCCTCGAGGTCGATCGTGACGACGTCGCCGTCCTCCGCGGCCCGCTCGACCGGGGAGGTGGAGGCGAAGCGCTCACGGAGCTGCTCCACCGACTTGTCGACGTCCTCGTCGCTGACCTCGATGGCGTCGACCTCGACCTCGATGCCGGAGTAGTCCGGAATCACGATCTCGGGACGGATGTCGACCTCGGCGGTGAAGTTCAGCGTCTCGCCGTCCTTCAGCTCCGTGATGTCGACCTCGGGCTGGCCCAGCACGTTGAGCTCGGCCTCGTTGACCGCTTCGGTGTAGAACTTCGGAAGCGCGTCGTTGACGGCCTCCTCAAGCACCGCACCGCGGCCGAACCGCTGGTCGATGACGCGGGCAGGGATCTTGCCCTTGCGGAAGCCCTTCACCGTGACCTGCTGGTTGATCTTCTTGTACGCCGCGTCGAGGCTGTCCTTGAGCTCCTCGAAGGGCACCTCGATGCTGAGCCGAACCCGGGTCGGGTTCAGGGTCTCCACGGCGCTCTTCACGGTTCGGTCTCCTTGGGGGCTGACTTCTGGGTTCCTGCCCGGTTAAGAGACACACGGGCACGCAGCTTGCATAGTAACGGCAAGCCGGAGCCGTCCCACAACGCGATCTTGAGGAGCCGTTCAACCGCTTGAGACGCTGCTGTTGCGACGCTGGTCGGGGTGGCGGGATTTGAACCCACGGCCTTCCGCTCCCAAAGCGGACGCGCTACCAAGCTGCGCCACACCCCGTCGGTGCGACACGTAGGGTACATGCACGCGGCCGGTGCGGCTCCCGCATTACGAGCGGTGTGAATGCGGTGTGCGGCGAGGGTCCGGGACCCGCTACGATGCTTCCCGTTGCCGCGGTCACCGACCTGCGGCGCGAAGTGTGCGGGCGTAGCTCAATGGTAGAGCCCTAGTCTTCCAAACTAGCTACGCGGGTTCGATTCCCGTCGCCCGCTCTTTGGCCCCGGGCCCGGTTCCCATGAACCGGGCCCGGGGTTTTTCACGTCCTGGGCCGGACAGACTCCAGAGCGGTCAGAACTGGATCGAGTTGATCGTGTCCGCTATCGAGTTCAGGAACCTCTGGATGTCGTCGGCCATTCCGGTCGAGGCCAGGAAGAACCCGAACAGGACCGCCACCACGGCAGGTCCGGCCTTGATCGACCCTCCCCGGATCAGCACCACGAGAATGATCGCCAACAGCAGTACCACTGACAGCGAAATGGCCACACTGATCACACCCTAGGTCGGTCCGCTCTCCCGGCCCGGGGGGTACGACCCCGCACACCCCCGCCAGAACCATCGTGCCACCAACACGGCCTCCGTATGCGGCGGGTGACGCATCGTCGGCCACTCCCCTGCGGCGGCGCGCCGGCCCCGCACCCTTGGGGCACATGATCAGCGCGTGTTCCCCGGGCAATTTCGCGGGTCCCCGTGGCCGGTAATTCGTCCTGATCGTTTCCATGCACACACAGCACGTCCACACCGCGGGCACGCGGGGTCACGCATGTGTTGTTCGTCGTTAATTCGAATTGTCGCGGGGGCCACATCCGAGGTGGTCGAGTGCGGCCGATATGCGCTATTTAATCAGGATGAGAGTGGTCATAACGGACTCATCTGGATGCCTCCCGAAGTCCCGCAGGAAGACCTGCGAAAACTTCGCCATCGCTATGCCGACTTCTCCGAATCCGGGGTATGCGCGCGGTAAGGAGGATTTGACGTGAGGGTTTTACGAAATACCGCGGGCGCCGCTAAGGTGCCTCAGATGTTCCGCGCTGCCCCCACCCGAGCCCCGCTCCCTGCGGCACAGACGGCCCCCGCCCATCAGCCACCGAATACGGCAGCCGCTCCCCCCACACCGGCCGCCAAGCCCGCGAAACAGCGGGACGCGTTCTTCGACAACGCCAAGTACCTGGCCATCGTGCTGGTCGCGATGGGCCACTCCTGGGAACCGCTGACGGATCACAGCCGCGCCGCCGAGGCGCTCTACATGACCGTCTACACGTTCCACATGCCGGCGTTCATCGTCATCTCCGGCTACTTCTCCCGCAGCTTCGACATGCGGCCCGACCGGCTCCGGCGGCTCATCACCGGGGTCGCGGTGCCGTACGTGATCTTCGAGGTCGCGTACACCTTCTTCAAGCGCTGGGCGGACGACGATCCGACGCAGCCCTTCAGCCTGCTCGACCCCTGGTATCTGACCTGGTTCCTGGTCGCCCTGTTCGTGTGGCGGCTCACCACCCCGCTGTGGAAGATCGTCCGCTGGCCGGTACCGCTCGCGGTCGCCATCGCCGTACTCGCCTCCGTCTCCCCCGACATCGGCGACGACCTCGACCTCCAGCGCGTCCTGCAGTTCCTCCCCTTCTTCGTACTCGGCCTGTTCCTGAAGCCCGAGCACTTCCAGCTGGTGCGCCGGCGTGAGGTGCGGATCCTGTCCGTGCCGATCTTCGCGGTGGCCCTGGTGCTGGCCTACTGGGCCGCTCCGCGGATGACGTCGGCGTGGTTCTACCACCGCGACAGCGCGCAGGAGCTGGGCGCGCCGTGGTGGGCCGGTGCCGTGATGACGTTCGCGCTCTTCGGCTGCTCGGTCGTCCTCACCGCATGCTTCTTCGCGTGGGTGCCACGGCGGAAGATGTGGTTCACCGTGCTGGGCGCGGGGACGCTGTACGGCTACCTGCTGCACGGCTTCATCGCGAAGGGTTCGCGGTTCTGGGGCTGGTTCGACGACTACGCCTGGCTGCACAAGCCGCTGGGCGAGGTGTTCGTGACGGTCGTCGCGGCCTCTCTGATCACGGTCCTGTGCACTCCCCCGGTCCAGCGCATGTTCCGGTTCGCGATGGAGCCGAAGATGGAATGGGCGTTCAAGAAGGACGCGGCCGAGGTGGCCCGGGATCGTGGGCGGGCCCGCGCCTGAGGGTGCCGCCGCCGTTCGTCGGGTGCGCGGGTGCGGGTGCGTGAGGGCTTGTCGCGTAGTTCCCCGCACCCCTTTGTAGGGGCGCGGGGAACTACGGGGTTTCGTCGATACCCAGCAAGGCCCTCATCCCCGCGTACTTCCTCGTCAGTCGGTCTCTCGTCGGTGCGTCCAGAGCCGCCAGGCGGGTGGGGTCGGCGTTGTGGGCCAGGTCCGACTGCTTCACCAGCAGCGCGCCAGGAGTGGCCAGAATTCGTTGCGCGTAGGCCTCTTGAGGTTCTCCGGGGCGCTTGGTGAGGGCGAGGACGACGGCCTTCGTGCGGTCCGTGAGGTCCGCCGCGGCCAGCCACTGCGGGGACAGGGCGTCGTCCTCGATCGCGTCGTGCAGCCAGGCCGCCGCGATCTGCTCTTCGTCGCCGCCCCGGGCGCGTACACCTTCGGCGACCGCCTCCAGGTGTTCCGCGTAGGGGCGTCCGGCCTTGTCCGTCTGGGTGACGTGGGCCCCGCGTGCCAGGGCCTCCACCTCGGCGAGGGTCAGCATGCGGCCGACCCTACGGCCTGCGCAGGGCCGCCCGGGCCGGGAGCACAGTCGCGTCCAGGCCGGGAACCAGGACGGACCCGGCGAAGGAGCCGTACACGAACGGCGGGACGTACGGGGACTGCCCCGTCAGGCCGGCGGGCGAGGCCGTTGGGCATCACCAGGCGGCCGCTCCCGCGTAGGCGGGGGCCGTCAGGGTCGTCATGCGGGCGGCGATCGCCTGCGCACAGGCGCCGTGCAGCTGGTCCACGATCCGGCCGTCGGCGAGGAACAGGACGCGGTCGGCGCAGGCCGCGGCGGCCGGGTCGTGGGTGACCATGACGACGGTGGCGCCCATGCTGTCGACGGCCGTGCGCAGAAGTCCCAGGATGTCGGCGGCCGTTGTCGTGTCGAGGGCCCCGGTGGGCTCGTCGGCGAAGACGACGTCGGGGCGCGTGATCAGGGCGCGGGCGATGGCGACGCGCTGCTGCTGGCCGCCGGAGAGCTGGCCCGGCCGCCGCTTGCCCTTGTCGCCCAGGCCGACCTGGGCGAGGACCTCGGCGGCGCGGCGGCGGTCGGGGCGGCGGCCCGCGAGGCGCATGGGCAGGACGACGTTCTGCTCGACGGTGAGCGAGGGCAGCAGGTTGAACGCCTGGAAGACGAAGCCGAGGCGGGTGCGGCGCAGGGCGGTGAGTTTGTTCTCGCTCATGCCGGTGATGAGGGTGCCGCCGAGGCGGACGGTGCCGTCGGTGGGGCGGTCGAGGCCGGCCGCGCACTGCAGGAACGTGGACTTGCCGGAGCCGGAGGGGCCCATGACCGCCGTGAAGCTGCCACGGGGCAGGGCGAGGTCGATGCCGCGCAGGGCGTGCACGGCGCCGCTGCCGCGGCCGTACTGACGGCGGACGCCGCGCAGGTCGACGGCCCACCTGTCGTCACGCGGTGCCTCGTCGTGCCGCTTCGTGCCCAGGCCCATGGTCGCCCTCTCGTACGGTGCCGGATTCGATGTCCCGAACGTACGGATGGAGGGGCCTTGCCGACCATGAGGGCCGCTGGCGAAACCGGGGTGGGGAGAACCCCACCCCGGACCACGGAAATGGTTTGGTAAGCTAACTATTGACGCGTTCTTGACTCTCTCTTGACCTAAGCCAGCCATCTGACCAAGCCAAGAACGGAAGGAACGGACCCATCGGGCATGCAGACACCTTGATAGCCATGGGCGGCGCCTTTCTCGCCGCCGCCGTCCTCGCCCGCCTCGGCGGACGCATCGGACTCCCCACCATCCCCCTGTTCATCCTGGCCGGGATCCTCCTCGGCCCGCACACACCCGGCATCGTGCTCGTCGCCGACCCGCACGACCTGGAGATGCTCTCCGCGCTCGGCCTGGTCCTGCTGCTCTTCTACCTCGGCCTCGAATTCCACCTGGACGACCTCAAGACCGGCGGCGGGAAAATGGCCGTCGCCGGCGGGACGTACCTCGCGCTGAACGTCGGCGCGGGCCTCGGCTTCGGATTCGCCCTCGGCTGGGGCACCTCCGAGGCTCTGGTCCTCGCCGGGGTCCTCGGCATCTCCTCGTCGGCGATCGTCACGAAGGTCCTGGTCGACACCGGCCGCCTCGGCAATCCGGAGACCAGGCCGATCCTCGGGATCATCGTCGTCGAGGACATCTTCCTGGCCCTCTACCTGGCCGCACTCCAGCCGATCCTGTCCGGCGCGGACAGTCTCGCGTCGGCGGTCATGGACGGCGGCAAGGCGTTCGGCTTCCTCCTGCTGCTCGCGCTCGCGGCGCGCTTCGGCACCCGCATCGTGGGCCACCTCTTCAACACCAAGGACGACGAACTCCTCGTCATCTCCTTCCTCGGCGCGGCCGTGTTCGTCGCCGGGGTCTCCGAGTGGTTCGGGGTCGCGGACGCGATCGGCGCGTTCATGGTCGGCCTGATGCTCGGCTCCACCACGTCGGGCGAGCGCATCCGCAAGCTCGTGCACCCCCTGCGGGACGCGTTCGGCGCGATCTTCTTCTTCGCGTTCGGCCTCTCCATCGACCCGGGCGACCTGCCGACGGTGCTGTGGCCGGTCCTCGCGGCCGTCGCGGTGACGCTGGTGATGAACGTGCTCGCGGGACTCGGGGCGGCGCGCGTGTACGGGTTCGGGCCCGGCCCCGCCGCGAACATCTCCACGACGCTGCTCGCCCGGGGTGAGTTCGCCCTGATCCTCGCCACGATGGCGGCGGGCGCGGGCCTGGACGAGCGGCTGTCACCGTTCATCGCGGGTTATGTCCTGCTGCTCGCCGTCCTCGGACCGATGGCGGCGGGCCGCTCGGAGTGGCTCGCGCGGGTCCTTCCAGGGGGGCGGCCGGACGGGGCGCCCCTCGATGAGCGAGTGGGCGCCGGGGTGTGACGGGTGGGTCCGCACCCCAGGGGCGAGCTTTCGTTGCCGGGCGCGGGTCTTCTGCGGCTGGTCGCGCAGTTCCCCGCGCCCCTGAAGGCATGCGGCTTCGACGCAGCCTCATCAACGCACAGGCGGAGCCGTCACGCGTCCCGGCAGATCAGCAGTAGCGCCCTGTCGTCGTTGACGTCCTTGGCCACCGCTTCGATGAGGTGCCAGGCCGCGCCGTGGAACCCGCCCGAGACATAGCGGTCCGCCTCGCCGGTGAGGCGGTCGATGCCCTCGGCGATGTCCCGGTCGGACGTCTCGACCAGGCCGTCCGTGAAGAGCATCAGGACGTCGCCGGGGCGCAGGGAGCCCTTTATGGAGTCGAACTGGGCGCCGTCGTAGACGCCGAGGAGCGGGCCCTCGGCGGCCTTCTCCTCCCAGCGGCCGCTGCCCGCGCTGAGCTGGAGGCCCGGCGGGTGCCCCGCGGAGAAGAGTTCGTAGTCGCCCGACTCCAGGTCGAGGACGAGGTGGATGGACGTGGCGAAGCCCTCGTCCCAGTCCTGCCGGAGCAGATAGCCGTTGGCGGCAGGCAGGAAGGCGTGCGGCGGCAGGGAGCCGAGGAGCCCGCCGAAGGCTCCGGACAGGAGCAGGGCCCTGGACCCCGCGTCCATGCCCTTGCCCGATACGTCGGTGAGGACCACTTCCAGGGTGCGCCCGCCGTTCGTACGGGCCGCGACCACGAAGTCGCCGGAGAAGGACTGGCCGCCGGCCGGACGCAGCGCCATCTCGCGGTGCCAGGCCTTGGGCAGCTGCGGCAGCTTGCTCTGTACGCGGATGCGTTCGCGCAGGTCGAACAGCATCGTGCCGCCGCGCCGCCAGGGCACGCCGACCCGGCTGCGGAACTGGGCGATGAGCAGCCCGAAGAAACCGCAGGCCGCCACGACCAGGACAGTGCCCGGGGTGACCCGGGCGGCGCCCTCCGAGTACGGGCCGAGCCTGACGGACTCCACGATGAGCGCCGCAGCGGCGGCCGCGTACAGGCCGAGGAGGCTGGCCGGGCGCAGCAGCAGTCCGCCCGCGACGATCGGCAGGACGAGCGCCGTCGGGGAACACCAGACCGAGTTGAGGAGAGTGCCGCAGGTGATGACCGGGACCGTGAGGAGCAGGCCCACCAGGGCGACCCAGTCGGAACCGTCGCCGCGGAAGTAGTCGACACCCGATCTGCGCAGGCCGATGCGGGCCCGGTGCAGTCTCATCTTCATCCGGGCCGGAAACGTCTCGGCTTGCGCGCGTCGTCCTGCCATTGCTCGTGGACCTTATACAGCGGGCCAGGGGCTTCGCACGGGAGGTCCCACTTGTCCCTCTTCCAGGCCCCTTCCGGCACCTTCCGCGGGCGGGGAAAATCTCTCGCTTCGTCCGCAGCGTCCTGGTAGGGATGCCCTATGACGATGGACGTACGGGTGCTGCGCCAGAACGACTGGCACGAGTGGTACGCGAAGCTGGAGCTGGCCTTCGGAGGAGTCCCCGAAGCGCCCGAGGAGCGCGCCCTGTGGGACGACCTCACCGAGTTCGACCGGTCCATCGGCGTCTGGGACGGCGACCGGTGCGTGGGGACGGCGGGGGCGTTCACGTTCGGGGTGACGGTGCCGGGCGGGGCCCAGGTCCCGGCGGCGGGCGTCACGATGGTGTCCGTCGCGGCGACGGACAGGCGGCGCGGGGTCCTGACGTCGATGATGCGGCGCCAGCTCGACGACGTACGGTCCTGGGGCGAGCCGCTCGCCGTGCTCACCGCGTCCGAGCCCGCGATCTACGGCCGGTTCGGGTACGGGATCGGGACGCGGCAGGCGAGCGTGGAGATCGACTCGACGCGGGTGCGGATCAACGCTCCGGCGGGGACGGACGACGTACGGCTGCGGTTCGCCGACGTCGCCGAGGCCGCCGCCGAGTGCGAGGCCGTGTACGTGCGCACGATCGGCACCCGGCCCGGCATGCTCGCCCGTAGGCCCGGCTGGGAGCGGCTGCCGCTGCTCGACGCGCCGTCGGAGCGCGAGGGCGCGTCGCCGATGCAGTGCGTGCTGGCCGAGCGTGACGGCGAGACGGTCGGCTACGTCCGCTTCCACAACAAGCCCGAGTGGGACGCGGCCGGGCCCAAGGGCCGGATCACGCTGCGGCACATCGACGCGCTCGACCCGGCGGCGTACGCGGCGCTGTGGCGCTTCCTCCTGGACATCGACCTGACGTCGACCGTCCAGGCGCGCAACCGGCCGGTGGACGATCCGCTGTTCTCCCTGGTCAGCGACATCCGGCGGTGCCAGGTGCGGCTGCGGGACTCCCTGCACGTACGGCTCGTGGACCTCGGTGTCGCGCTGGAGGCCCGCACGTATCAGGCGCCGGTCGACGTCGTCCTGGACGTGACGGACGAGTTCTGTCCGTGGAACGCGGGGCGGTGGCGGCTGACCGGGGACACCAAGGGGGCGTCCTGCAAGCGCACGGGGGACAGCGAGGACACAGCCGATCTCGCCCTGTCCGTACGGGAGTTGGCGGCGGCCTACCTCGGCGACACGTCGCTGGCGGCGCTGGCGGCGGCCGGGCGGGTGCGGGAGCTGCGTCCTGGCGCGGTCGGCGAGGCGGCGCTCGCGTTCGGGTCTGTCGTAGCGCCCTGGCTGCCGCACGGATTCTGAGCGGGCGGGGTGTGGCGGGCGCCGGTCAGCGGGGCGGCTGGCACCTCGGGCACCAGAAGAGGTTGCGGGCCGCGAGTGACGCCGTGCGGATCTCCGTGCCGCACAGATGGCACGGCATCGTGGCCCGCC
This sequence comes from Streptomyces sp. CB01635, assembly GCF_002803065.1. Taxonomy (GTDB): domain Bacteria; phylum Actinomycetota; class Actinomycetes; order Streptomycetales; family Streptomycetaceae; genus Streptomyces. Next base: position 400,389 of record NZ_NNBL01000004.1, on the reverse strand, counting down.
GGTAGACGTACACCTCGCCGCCGTGGTCGTCCACGCGCGGCGGGCGACCCATCGCCTCGGGGGTGTGCTCCGGGCGGACGGTGTCGATGCGGTTGTGCCGGACGCCCTCGCGCATCAGCGCCACCAGGTCCGTCCAGATCGCCGTCCACTCGTCGGGCGTGAGGTCCTCGCCCGGGGTGTACGGGTCGATGCCGTGCCGGAAGAGGACCTCCGCGCGGTAGACATTGCCGACGCCGCCGATCACCTTCTGGTCCATGAGCAGTGCGGCGACGGTGGTGCGGCTGCGGGAGATACGGCGCCAGGCGCGGTCCGGGTCGTCGCCGTTCCTGAGCGGGTCGGGGCCGAGGCGGTCGTGTATCGCCTGCTTCTCGGCATCCGTGATCAGGGCGCAGGTCGTGGGGCCGCGCAGGTCGGAGTAGTGCGTGTCGCTCAGCAGGCGCAGCCGGACGGTGTCCGTGGGGGGCGGGGCCGGGGTCTCTCCGAGGGTGTACTTGCCGAAGAGGCCCAGGTGGATGTGGATCCAGCCGGTTTCCGCGAAGCCCAGGAAGAGGTGTTTGGCGTGAGCGTCTGCTTCGTCGAGGACCAGGCCGTCCAGGAGTGCGGCGCTGTCGGAGAACTTGCCCTGCGGGCTGCGTACGCCTAGTGGGCGGCCTGCGAAGCGCTCCGCGTGGTCCTGGGCCAGGCGGTGGATGGTGTGGCCCTCTGGCACGTCGTCCTTCTCCTCGGGATGGGTGGGGGCGGGCGTTGGGGATTTTTTCTCCCCCAGCCCGCCCCTTCCCGAGAGACCTGGGGCTCCGCCCCAGACCCCGCTCCTCGAACGCCGGAGGGGCTGTGTTTATCAGCCCTGCGGGTGGTGGGGCGGGATTGCGGGGAGTTCGCCCGTCTCCTCGTAGCGCGACAGCATCTCGATGCGGCGCGTGTGGCGTTCTTCGTTCGAGTACGGGGTGGAGAGGAAGATCTCGACGAACTTCGTCGCCTCTTCCTGCGTGTGCATGCGGCCGCCGATGGAGACCACGTTCGCGTCGTTGTGCTCGCGGCCGAGCGCGGCGGTCTGCTCGCTCCACGCGAGGGCCGCACGGACGCCCTTCACCTTGTTCGCGGCGATCTGCTCGCCGTTGCCCGAGCCGCCGATCACGACGCCGAGGGCGTCCGGGTCCGCCGCCGTGCGCTCCGCGGCACGGAGGCAGAACGGAGGGTAGTCGTCCTGGGCGTCATAGATGTGGGGCCCGCAGTCGACGGGCTCGTGGCCATGGGCCTTGAGCCATTCGACGAGGTGGTTCTTGAGTTCGTAGCCGGCATGATCCGAGCCGAGGTACACGCGCATGGGTCCGAGTGTGGCACGTCCCACCCGGGCACGGCGCGGTCGGGTCGTTGTCACCGTTCGTTTACGGGCAAACGTCTCGGAGTCGAAAATCACGATACGGAGTCAGGTCTTCCGTCCGGTACGTCCCTGGGTTTGAATGCGTGGGCTCGTGACCCGAGACTTAAGGATTCGTCCATGACCTCGCAACCCTCCCTTGCGAAGGCCGACCAGGCGCCCCACAATCCTGGAGATTCACAGCCTGACAGCGGTCAGACCGGAAATAGCGGTCCCGACCAACTGAAGGCCGGCCTCAAGAACCGACACCTGTCGATGATCGCCATCGGCGGCGTGATCGGCGCCGGCCTCTTCGTCGGCTCCGGCTCGGGCATCGCCAAGGCCGGACCCGCCATCCTCATCTCGTACGCCCTCGTCGGCCTGATGGTCGTCATGGTGATGCGGATGCTCGGCGAGATGGCCGCCGCACGGCCCTCGTCCGGCTCCTTCTCCGCCTACGCCGACCAGGCGCTCGGCCGCTGGGCGGGCTTCTCCATCGGCTGGCTGTACTGGTTCTTCTGGGTCGTCGTCCTCGCGGTCGAGGCCACCGCCGGCGCGGTGATCCTCAACGGCTGGGTACCGGCCGTGCCGCAGTGGGGCTGGGCCCTGATCGTGATGGTCGTCCTGACCGCGACGAACCTGGCCTCGGTCGCCTCGTACGGCGAGTTCGAGTTCTGGTTCGCGGGCATCAAGGTCGTCGCGATCGGCGGGTTCGTGATCATCGGCCTGCTCGCCGTGTTCGGCGTGCTGCCGGGCTCGGACAACCCGGGTGCAGGGTTCTCGCACCTGACGGACGCGGGCGGGTTCATGCCCAACGGCGCCGGGTCGATCCTCACCGGCGTCCTCATGGTCGTCTTCTCCTTCATGGGCAGCGAGATCGTCACGCTGGCCGCCGGCGAGTCCGAGGACCCGCAGCGTGCCGTCACCAAGGCCACGAACAGCGTGATCTGGCGTATCGGCGTCTTCTACCTCGGCTCGATCTTCATCGTCCTGACGCTGCTGCCGTGGAACGACAAGTCGATCGCCAAGGACGGCTCGTACGTCGCGGCCCTGAACTCGATCGGCATCCCCCACGCCGGTCAGGTCATGAACGTCATCGTGCTGACGGCCGTGCTGTCGTGCCTGAACTCCGGGCTCTACACCGCTTCCCGTATGGCGTTCTCGCTCGGCCAGCGCGGTGACGCGCCCAAGGCGTTCGCGAAGACGAGCAAGAACGGTGTGCCGCAGGCCGCGATCCTCGGATCCGTCGTCTTCGGCTTCGTCGCCGTCTGGTTCAACTACCAGTGGCCGGACACCGTCTTCAACTTCCTGCTGAACTCCTCCGGCGCCGTCGCCCTCTTCGTCTGGCTCGTCATCTGCTTCACGCAGCTGAAGATGCGCGGCATGATCCTGCGCGAGCAGCCCGAGAAGCTCGTCGTGAAGATGTGGCTCTTCCCGTATCTGACGTGGGCCACGATCGCGATGATCTCGTTCGTGCTCGTCTACATGCTCACCGACGACGCGGGCCGCGAGCAGGTCGTCCTGTCGCTGCTCGTGGCGGCCCTGGTGGTCGGTATCGCGCTCGTGCGTGAGCAGGTGCAGAAGCGGAAGAAGGTCTCCGCCTGACCCTTCCGGGCCCTCCCGGAAAGGTGTCAGCGGAAAGCTGACGGCGGGTGTCAGGTGATGCGGGCAGAAGTCTGCCGCATGAACTCCGACGACATCCGTACACAGCAGCTCGTCCCGCGGGCCCGGCGACGCCGGGTACGACGAGGAACTCGCCCGGTTTCCGGACCGGTTTCGCCCAGCGGCCCGACGTCATCTTCGCGGCAACCTCCGCCGATGACGTCGTGGCCGCTGTCGCGTACACGGCCGGTGCCGGACTGCCGGCCGGCGTGCAGGCCACCGGGCACGGGCTGCCCGGCGGCTTCGAGGGCGGCGTGCTGGTCTCCACGCGGCGCTTGGACGAGGTCGTGGTGGATACGGCGGAGCGCACGGTGCGGGTCTCGGCGGGGACGCGCCGGCGGCAGGTCGTCGAGGCGGCCGCTCCCCACGGCCTCGCCCCGCAATGGGGGTGCCTCCCACGCCCTTGAGGCAGTGGGGGGAGTATCGGCGCCGGGCGTGGGCGCGGTCTCTTACACGCTGGGCGGCGGACTCGGCGTCCTGGCGCGGGAGTTCGGTTACGCGGCCGATCATGTCCGGTCTGTCGACGTCGTCACGGCGGACACACGCCTTCGCACGGTCTGCGCCGACGCCGAGCCCGAGCTCTTCCAGGGCCTGCTCGGCGGCGACCGTACCGAGGGGCTGTACGACGCACAGACGCGGAAGAGGCTCGCCGATGTGAAGGCCGCGTACGACCCGGCGAACCTCTTCCGGAGGGACTACGACGTGCGCCGAGCGCCCGTGGCGAGAACTACTTGTCGGCGAACTTCCAGGCGGTGGGCAGCACGCCCATCGCCAGGGCCGCCTTCACCGCGTCGCCGATGAGGAACGGCGTGAGGCCCGCGGCGACGGCCTGCGTGAGGGTCATGCCGGTGGCGGCGGCGAGGTAGGGCACGCCGACCGCGTAGATGATCGCGGAGCCGAGGACCATCGTGCCCGCGGTGCGCAGGACCGAGCGGTCGCCGCCACGCCGGGCGAGCGCGCCGACGACGGTGGAGGCGAGCAGCATGCCGATGACGTAGCCGAAGGAGGCACCGCCCGCACCGGAGGTGCCCTGGGCGAACCACGGCATGCCGGCCATGCCGACGAGCGCGTACACGGCGAGGGAGAGGAAGCCGCGGCGGGCGCCGAGCGCGGTGCCGACGAGGAGCGCGGCGAAGGTCTGCCCGGTGACCGGGACCGGGGAGCCCGGCACGGGCACGGCGATCTGGGCCGCTACGCCGGTGAGGGCGGCGCCGCCGAGCACGAGCGCGATGTCGCGGGTGCGCGAAGCGGGGAGCAGGTCGGCCAGGACCTTGCCGGGGCGGGTGGAGACGGCAGCCGTACTCATCGGGACTCCGCGGGGGTGAGGGCAGGTTGGGACACCGTGACGCTATCCCAGGGGCCGATCCCCGATCACGGTCACTGCTCGACAAAGGGTGACGGCGGGTGTTGGTGGGCTCCTCACAAAGGGCCTCACTCATGCGCGACTTGGCGTGATGCTCGTCACTGAGGCCAGCGCCGAAACGGGCCGTTTTGCGCGCAGGGTCGGCCGCCGGGGAGACTGTAGGTTCCCGCCAAACCCACGCGAGCCCCGAAAGCAGTCTGAACCGCCGATGCACGACCAGCTCCCGTCCGGACCGGAACCGCTCGGAGGCGGACTCAAGCAACGGCATCTGACGATGCTGGGCCTCGGCGGCGTGATCGGGGCGGGGCTCTTCGTCGGCTCGGGCGCCGGGATCGCGGTCGCAGGGCCCGGCATCGTCGTCTCGTATCTGATCGCGGGCACGCTCGCGATGTGTGTGATGCGCATGCTGGGCGAGATGTCTGCGGCGATGCCGGCGTCGGGTTCGTTCTCCGTGCACGCGGAGCGGGCGCTCGGCCGCTGGGCCGGGTTCAGCGTCGGCTGGCTCTACTGGTTCCTGCTCGTCGTCGTCCTCGCCGTGGAGGCGACGGGCGCGGCGCAGATCGCCAACGGCTGGGCGCCGGGCGTACCTCAGTGGGCCTGGGTGCTGGTGTTCATGGTGGTCTTCACCGGGGCGAACCTGGCGGCCGTGAAGAACTTCGGTGAGTTCGAGTTCTGGTTCGCCGCCCTGAAGGTGTTCGCGATCGTCGCGTTCCTGGTCCTCGGCACGCTCGCGGTCTTCGGGCTGCTGCCTGCTGCGTCCAATCCTTCTGGGGACCCGGTCGGCTTCACCAACCTCACCGGGCAGGACGGCGGCTTCCTGCCGCACGGCTGGCAGGGCGTCATCTCCGGTGTGCTCGCCGTCGTGTTCGCGTTCGGCGGCCTGGAGGTCGTCACGATCGCTGCCGCCGAGTCCGACGACCCGGTACGCGCGGTCTCGCGGGCGGTGCGCAGCGCGGTCTTCCGCATCCTGTTCTTCTATGTCGGCTCGATGCTGGTCATCGTGACGGTGCTGCCGTGGACGGCACAGAAGGCGGGCATCAGCCCGTACGTCACCGTCCTCGACGCGATCGGAGTGCCGTCCGCGGGCCAGATCATGAACATCGTGGTGTTCGTGGCGCTGCTCTCGGCGCTGAACGCGAACCTCTACGGCTCCTCGCGCATGGTGTTCTCGCTGGCCGAGCGCGGTGAGGCGCCCCGCTCGCTGCTGAAGGTGAGCGGCGGGGGCGTGCCGCGCCGGGCCGTGCTCGCGTCGGTCGCGTTCGGCTTCGTGTCGGTGCTGCTCAATCTGGAGTGGCCGGAGTCCGTCTTTCTCTACATGCTCAACTCGGTCGGCGCGGTGCTGCTGTTCGTGTGGGCGCTGATCGCGGCGTCGCAGCTGCGGCTGCGGCGGCTCGTCGAGCGGGAGGCGCCCGAGCGGCTCGTGCTGCGGATGTGGGGGTTCCCGTGGCTGACGTGGGTGACGCTCGCCGCGATGGCGGCCGTCATCGGGCTGATGCTGACCGACGACACGGCGCGTCCGCAGCTCCTGTGGTCGACCGGCGCGACCGCGCTCGTCGTGGCCGTCGCGGGAGTGCGGGAACTGCGCGCACGGCGTGCCTGAACCTTCACGATGTGTGAGCGTCGTGTCCGTATACCGGTCAGCTGTTCCCTGTAGCCGGTGCCGCTGCTCAGACTGTGGGCCTTTCCCCGTCTCAGCTAATGAACAGGGCACATCCATGTCTCGGACGTCCGCGCAGTCGCCGGTCGACGCGCAGCCGATCGATCAGTCGCCGGCCGAGCCGTCGCTGTCGCGCGGTCTCAAGCAGCGCCATCTCTCCATGATCGCGCTCGGCGGTGTGATCGGCGCCGGCCTCTTCGTGGGCTCCGGAACCGCCATCGCGGCCGCCGGCCCGTCGATCATCCTCGCCTACGCGATCTCGGGCGCGCTCGTGATGCTCGTGATGCGCATGCTCGGCGAGATGTCGGCCGCGTATCCCGCCTCGGGTTCCTTCTCCGTGCACTCCGAGCGGGCCATCGGCCCCTGGGCGGGCTTCACGGCGGGCTGGGCGTTCTGGTTCCTGCTCTGCGTGGCGGTGGGGCTGGAGGGGATCGGCGCGGCGGGCATCGTGCACGGGTGGCTGCCGGGCGTGCCCGAGTGGGCGCTGGTCGCGCTGTTCATGCTGCTGTTCACCGGCACGAACCTCGCGGCCGTGAAGAACTTCGGCGAGTTCGAGTTCTGGTTCGCGACGCTCAAGGTCGGCGCGATCGTGCTCTTCCTCGTCATCGGCGTACTGGCGATCCTCGGCGTCCTGCCCGACGTCTCCGCGCCCGGCATGGACAACCTCACAGGCCACGGCGGCTTCATGCCCAACGGCACGGAGGGACTGATCGTCGGCCTGCTCGCCTCGGTCTTCGCGTACGGCGGTCTGGAGACCGTCACCATCGCCGCGGCCGAGTCCGAGCACCCGGTGCAGGGTGTCGCGAGGGCGGTCCGTACGGCGATGTGGCGCATCGCGCTCTTCTACGTCGGCTCGATGGCCGTCGTCGTGGTCCTGCTGCCGTGGACGGCGAAGGAGATCCCGACCAAGGGCCCGTACGTCGCCACGCTCGACCACCTGGGCATCCCGGGCGCCGGCCAGATCATGAACGTGGTCGTCCTCATCGCCCTGCTGTCCGCCATGAACGCCAACATCTACGGCGCCTCCCGCATGGCCAGTTCGCTGGTCGCCCGCGGCATGGGCCCGAAGGCGATCGGCAAGGTCACCGGCGGTGTGCCGCGCGTCGCGGTCCTGATCTCCGCCGCCTTCGGCTTCGTCTGCGTCCTGCTCAGCTACTGGCGCCCGGACGACGTCTTCGCCTGGTTGCTCAACACCATCGGCGCGATCATCCTCGTCGTCTGGTTCTTCATCGCCATCTCGCAGCTGCTGCTGCGCCGCAAGCTGGAGCGCGAGGCCCCGGAGAAGCTCGTCGTGAAGATGTGGGCGTACCCGTACCTCACGGTCCTGGCGCTCGTCGCGATGGTCGTCGTCTTCGTCCTGATGGCCCGTGAGCACGACACGCGCGTGCAGCTGTACTACACGGGCGGCCTGACCATCGTGCTCGCGATCGTCGGCTACGTACGCCAGAAGAGGGCGGAGTCGCGGGCGGCGACCGCCGCCTGACTCCGCTCAGCTCACCGAGGACCCCCGGGCCATCTGGCCCGGGGGTCCTTCGCGTTGCACCACCGACTACTGCTGTTAGCCTGCACTTGCACATTACTTGCAATAAGCTCTGCAGTACGCAGCTCGGAGGACTCGGACATGGCCATTTACACGCTCCCTGAACTTCCGTACGACTACGCGGCGCTCGAACCGGTCATCAACCCGCAGATCATCGAGCTCCACCACGACAAGCACCACGCGGCGTATGTGAAGGGGGCGAACGACACCCTGGAGCAGCTGGAGGAGGCCCGCGACAAGGAGTCGTGGGGCGCCATCAACGGCCTGGAGAAGAACCTCGCGTTCCATCTCTCGGGCCACATCCTGCACAGCATCTACTGGCACAACATGACCGGCGACGGCGGCGGCGAGCCGCTGGCCACGGACGGCGTGGGCGACCTCGCGGACGCCATCACCGCCTCCTTCGGCTCCTTCGCCGGGTTCAAGGCCCAGCTGACCAAGGCCGCCGCGACGACGCAGGGATCCGGCTGGGGCGTCCTCGCGTACGAGCCGGTGAGCGGGCGCCTGATCGTCGAGCAGATCTACGACCACCAGGGCAACGTCGGCCAGGGCTCGGTCCCGATCCTGGTCTTCGACGCGTGGGAGCACGCGTTCTATCTCCAGTACAAGAACCAGAAGGTCGACTTCATCGAGGCCATGTGGCGCGTCGTCAACTGGCAGGACGTCGCCAAGCGGTACGCGGCCGCGAAGGACCGGGCGTTCAATCTGCTGCTCGCCCCCTGAGCCGCTGAAGCGTCCCGCCTCGTGATCGTCTTCTCAACCTTCGCGACGGCGGGCGGATAGAGGAAGGACCCCCGCGAGGACATGACTCGCGGGGGTCTTTCGGTACGGGCGCTTCCGGGGGATCGTGTCGGCATGTCAAAGCTGCCGTGTCACACCTGCGACTCCCGGGAATCGCATCGCTCGCTGACGCGGGACGAGAAGGACTGGCTCAAGAATCGCCTCGTGAGGAACAACGTGGACGACTGCGTGATGTGCGAGGCCCCCGGCTGCCGGCACGTCCGCACCGGCTTCAAGCAGTGCGTGGGCAGCCGCGACCTTCATATCCGCATCCCCGAGCCGGACTGACCTCAGTCGAAGACCGGCCCCTGCGTCCGCGTGCGCTTGATCTCGTAGAAGCCGGGGACCGAGGCGACCAGGAGCGTGCCGTCCCAGAGCCTCGCGGCCTCCTCGCCCTTGGGGGCCGGGGTGACGACCGGGCCGAAGAACGCGATCTGCTCGCCGTCCGCGCCGGGTACGGCGATGACGGGCGTGCCGACGTCCTGGCCGACCTTGTCGATGCCCTCCTTGTGGGAGGCGCGCAGTTCGGGCTCGTACTTCGTGCCGTCCCAGTGGTCGAGGAGGGAGGCGGGCAGGCCGACCTCCTCCAGGGCTGCGGCGACGGCCTCCTTCGTGGGGCCCTCGCCGCCGTTGTGGATGCGCGTGCCGAGCGCGGTGTAGAGGTCGCCGAGGACCTCCGCGCCGTGCTCCTCCTGCGCCGCGATGACGACGCGGACCGGGCCCCATGCCTTCGTCTCAAGGAGCTCGCGGTAGTCGTCGGGCAGGTCGTCGAGCTTGTCCTCGTTCAGGACGGCGAGGCTCATCAGGTGCCACCTGACCTTTATGTCACGGACCTTCTCCACTTCGAGGACCCACCGTGAGGTCATCCAGGCCCAGGGGCACAGGGGGTCGAACCAGAAGTCGACGGGGGTCTTCTCGGACATGGTTCTCCTCATGTTTCCGTGGCGTTGACTCTCCTCGCCAACGTCCCGCGCCGGCGTCCCATTCCCGGCTGTCAGCCGTCAGGGGCACATGGCAGGATCGGTCCTGTTCGCACCACAAGTGCAGCCAGTCGAGTCACAAGGGAGTGCCGCCCGTGCCCGGAGAGAATCTTTCCCGCGACGAGGCCCGCGAGCGGGCGGGCCTGCTGTCCGTCGACGGGTACGAGGTCCAGCTCGATCTGCGGTCCGCGATCGGCGAGACCGAGGGCGAGGGTCCCCGGACGTTCCGCTCGGTGACGACGATCCGGTTCCGGGCCACCGAGCCCGGCGCCGCGACCTTCGTGGACCTGATCGCACCGTCCGTGAACGCGGTGACGCTGAACGGCGAGGACCTCGACACGGCGGCCGTCTTCGACGGGACGCGGATCGCGCTCGACGGCCTGGCCGCCGAGAACGAGCTGGTGGTCGACGCCCAGTGCGCCTACAGCCGCACCGGCGAGGGCATGCACCGCTTCGTCGACCCCGAGGACGGCGAGGTCTACCTCTACACGCAGTACGAGCCCGCCGACTCGCGGCGCGTCTACGCGGGCTTCGAGCAGCCCGACCTCAAGGCGCCCTACCGCTTCAGCGTGCAGGCGCCCGAGGGCTGGACGGTCTGGTCGAACGGAGTCGGTGAACTCGCCGATGACGTCTGGAAGTTCGCCGAGACGAAGCCGATCTCGACGTACATCACCGCGATCGTCGCGGGCCCGTACCACTACGTGACGGACTCCTACGAGCGCGTCTTCGAGGACGGTACGAAGCTGGAGATCCCGCTCGGCGCGATGTGCCGCAAGGGGCTCGCGAAGCACTTCGACGCGGACGACGTGTTCCTGGTGACGAAGCAGGGGCTCGACTTCTTCCACGACCACTTCGACTACCCGTACCCCTTCGGGAAGTACGACCAGGCGTTCGTGCCGGAGTACAACCTCGGCGCGATGGAGAACCCGGGCTGTGTCACGTTCCGCGAGGAGTTCATCTTCCGCGGCAAGGTGACGCAGGCGTCGTACGAGCGGCGCGCGAACGTCATCCTGCACGAGATGGCGCACATGTGGTTCGGCGACCTCGTCACCATGCAGTGGTGGGACGACCTGTGGCTCAAGGAGTCCTTCGCTGACTTCATGGGGACGTTCTCGATGGTCGAGGCGACGCGCTTCGCCAACGGCTGGATCACCTTCGCCAACAACCGCAAGGCGTGGGCGTACCGCGCCGACCAGCTGCCCTCCACGCACCCGGTCACGGCCGACATCCGCGACCTGGAGGACGCCAAGCTCAACTTCGACGGGATCACGTACGCGAAGGGCGCGAGCGTCCTGAAGCAGCTCGTCGCCTACGTGGGGCGCGAGGCGTTCCTCGAAGGCGCGCGGCGCTACTTCAAGCGGAACGCGTACGGGAACACGCAGCTCGGCGATCTGCTGTCCGTCCTGGAGGAGACCAGCGGGCGCGACATGGCCACGTGGTCGCGGGCGTGGCTGCAGACGGCGGGCGTCAACTCCCTCACCCCGCAGGTGACGTTGAGCGCCGAGGGCCGGATCACCGAGCTGGCCGTGATCCAGGAGGCCGCCGATTCGCACCCCACGCTGCGGCCGCACCGCGTCGCCGTGGGCCTCTACCACCGTGACGGTGCGAGCGGGGCGCTCGTGCGGTACGCGCGTGCCGAGGTCGATGTGGACGGGCCGCGGACCGTGCTGGACGAGCTGGCCGGCGCCGAGGCGCCCGAGCTGGTCCTGGTCAACGACGACGACCTCACTTACTGCAAGATCCGCTTCGACGAGAACTCGCTGGCCACCCTGCGCGAGCACCTCGGTGACATCACGGACCCCCTCGCGCGCGCCCTGTGCTGGTCGGCGCTGTGGAGCCTGACGCGGGACGGGCTCATGCCCGCGCGTGACTTCATCGGCCTCGTGCTGCGGTTCGCCGGGCGCGAGAGCGACATCGGCGTCCTCCAGATGCTGCACACCTGGGCGAACTCGGCGGTCACGCACTACGCGGCGCCCGAGTGGCGCGCCGAGGGCAGCCGGCAGCTCGCCGAGGGCGCCCTGCGGGAGCTGCGGTTCGCCGAGCCGGCCAGCCAGAACCAGCTGACGTGGGCGCGGTTCTTCGCCTCCGTCGCCTCCGCCGAGGCCGATCTCCAGTTGCTGCGCGGCCTGCTCCAAGGCACCGCGAAGATCGACGGGCTCGATGTCGACCAGGAGCTGCGCTGGTCGTTCGTGAATGCGCTCGCCTCCACGGGCGAGGCCGACGAGTCGGTGATCGACGCGGAGCTGGCGCGCGACGACACCGCCTCCGGCAAGCGGCACCAGGTGCGCTGCCTCGCGGCGCGCCCGTCCGCGGCGGTGAAGGCGCAGGCCTGGGCGCAGGTCGTCGAGTCGGACGCGCTGTCGAACGCGCTGGTCGAGGCGACGATCGCGGGCTTCCAGCAGCCGGCGCAGCGCGAGCTGACCGCGCCGTACGCGGAGCGGTACTTCGCGGCGATCGAGCGCGTGTGGCAGGAGCGGTCCATCCAGATCGGCATGGACGTGGTGAAGGGCCTCTTCCCCTCGCTCCAGGACTCCCAGGGCACGCTCGACGCGACCGACGCGTGGCTGGCGGCACACGAGGACGCGGCGCCCGCGCTGCGCCGTCTCGTCCTTGAGGCCCGCGACGACCTGGCCCGCGCCCTGCGCGCACAGGCGTGCGACGCGACAGCCGGGATGTAGCCCCGGAGGGAACAACAGGCTTGCTACGGCCGGGAGTTACCGAACACGGAAACTCCCGGCCGTAACCCGTCGCCCAACCTGCCCTTCTCGGCAGTCGAACGCCCGTACTTTAGGGCAGGCTTGTCCCTTTTTGTCGACGGGCGTGTAACAGGGGTTAGGAGCCCGGGCGGCGCCGGGAATGGCCGGGTCATGAACCACAACACCCCGCTGTCCCCCCACCCCCTCCAGCACCTCGACGACGGCCGGCAGCGCGTGCTGAGCGCCGCCCAGCTCAAGGCGCACGGGGTCAACTCCGCGGCCCTGAACGAGCAGTGCCGGCCCGGCGGCCCCTGGCAGCAGCTCCTTCCCGGCGTGTATCTGCTCCACCCCGGCCGGCCCACCCCCGACGAGCGGCTGCACGCGGTCCTCCTGTACGCGGGCCGCCCCCAGACCCGTACCGCTGTCGCCGTGCCCACGCAGACCACCCCCGGCGAGCCGCACCCCCCGCAGGCCGCGCCCCAGGCCCCGTACGCCAACGCGATGGTCACGGGTCTTGCCGCACTGGCCCTGCACCGCTTCGTCTCCGTTCCCCCGCTGCTCTCCCTCGACCGGATCGATGTCATGGTGCCGCGCACCCGGCGGCTGCGCTCGACCGGCATCGCGCGCCTCGTGCGCAGTCACGGGATGCCGACGCCACAGCGGATCTCGGGGGTGCCGGTGGCGCCGGTGCCGCGCGCCCTCGCGGACGCCGTTGCCCAGCTCGACGATGCGGGGGCGGTGCGGCGCCTGCTCACCGAGGCCGTCCGCGACGGGCACTGCGAACCCGCCGTCGTGGTGCGGGAGTTGAACCAGGCCAGGCTCCTCACCCGCCCGCACGTCATCGACGCCGTGGACTCGCTGCTCGCCGAGGGGCGCGCCATCGCCGAGGACCGGATGTACGAGATGGTGCGCGAGTACGGCCTGCCCGACCCGCTGTGGAACGTGGACCTGCGCCTGCCCGGCGGGCCGCACCTCGGCGGCGTCGACGCGTACTGGCCCGACCAGGCCGTCGCCGTGGAGCTGGACACTTCCCCAAGCTCTCGGATTCGCTCGAGCAACGAAGGCCCCAACGCGCCCCGGCACGGGCTGCGCCCGGAGCTCCAGGAGGAGAGCGACGGCCTGGAGTGGTCCGAGTACGCCCGCAAGCGCGAGCACCTGGAGCGCCTCGGGATCACCGTCGTCCACATCACGCCGCGCAAGCTGCGCGAGTCCCTCGAACAGCAGGCGACGGTCGTACGGACCGCGCTGATGGCATCCGTGGACCGGGAACCGGCGGCGTATGTGATGGTGCTGCCTCACTGAACACCGCCGGGCCACGGCCCCTCAACCAGTCGGCCAGGTCGGCTACTTGGGACAGAACTCCGCCTCGATGACGGCCTGGCTGTCGCCGGTCCAGTCGCCGTTGAAGTTGAACGCGAGGGTGTGGCGGCCGTCACGTGTGGTCACGGCATTCGAACTGGAGCCGTGGATGCCGCCGCTGTGGCCCCAGATCTCCTTGCCGCAGCTCAGCTTCTGCCGCATGAGGGCGAGACCGTAGCCGACCTCGGGCTCGCCCTTCCCCGTGGGCACGGGGACCGTCTTCTTCATCTCGGCGAGCTGCGCGGCGGGCAGCAGCCGGCCGCCGAGGAGCGCCGAGTAGAAGCGGTTCAGGTCCGCCGAGTCGGAGATCATCTCGCCGGCCGACGAGGCGAGGGTCGGGTTGAGCTCCGTGACGTCGTACGTCTTCTTGTCCGGGTCGTCGGGGAACTTGGAGTAGGCGCGGCTCGCCGGGCGCGGCACGGTGACGGTGGTGCCGGGCAGGCTGGTGGCGCGCAGGTGGAGGGGCTCGATGATGCGGTGGCGGATCTCGTCCGCGTAGGAGTGGCCGGTGACCTCCTTCACGACCATGCCGGCCAGCACGTAGTTGGTGTTGGAGTAGTTCCAGGACGTGCCGGGCGCGAAGTCGGGCTTGTGGGCCATGGCGACCTGCACGAGTTCGCCGGGTGACCAGGTGTCGTAGCGGTGCTTCAGGAAGCCGTCGCGGGAGAAGACGGTCTGCTGAAAGCCCTTGTCCGCCGTGACGTCGTAGATCCCGCTTGTGTGGTTGAGCAGCTGGCGGACGGTGATCTTCCTGCCGTCGTGGCCGTGGCCGGTGACGACGCCGGGCAGCCACTGGTCGACGGTGTCGTCCAGGCTCAGCCTGCCCTCGGCCTCCAGCTGGAGGAGGACCGTCGCGACGAACGTCTTGGTGATGCTGCCGACGCGATAGCGGTCCCGGTCGCCGCGCGGGGTGTCCGTCCGCAGGTCACCGAGGCCCGACGTGCCCTTCCAGGTCCCGTACTTGTCCGTCGCCTGCCCCGTCACGCCGGGCACACCCGCCGCGACGGCGGCGTCCATGGCCTGCTGCGTCGCCCCGTGTCCGTCCTTGGCCGGCGCATCGGCGAGAGCGGGGGTCGCGAGCGCCCCCGCCGTCACCGACACCACTACGGCCACACCCACCAGGCCGGTACGCACTGACATCCCGTGTCTCCTTCGCCGATGTTCTGCAGCTGTGTGCGCTGCGGTCGACCTGGGGGACTCGGGTGTCACGGGCAGGGGTTGAGGACCATGATCGGGTTGGGCGAGATCAGGCCGTTCTCAGGCCTTGCGTCTCGACCCTGCGTCTCAGGCCTTGCGCAGGACGAGTTCCGTGTTGCGGTCGCCGGGGGTGCCGGAGAGGGTGGCGCGGGATCCGGGGGCGTTGAAGGAGAGTTCGCGGTAGAGGGCCGCGAGACCGGTCTGGCTGAGGTCGGTGAAGTCGGTGCGGTGCGGGGCCGCGGACTCGATGAGCGTGGTGAACAGGGAGACCGTGCCGTCGTGGTTGTCGGTGATCTCGATGATGCGGGCCAGCTGCGGGAAGTCGACGTGGGACGCGGTCGAGATCTCCCAGAAGGAGCGGCCTTCGGGGCCCGCGTGCGGGGTGATGGCGTTCTTGTGGCTGTGGCCGTTGACCCAGGCCAGGACGCTCCGGTGGCGGCCGAGGAGCGCGAGGAGCTCGTCGCCGCCGTGCCGGGCCTCGCCGGGGTGGTGCGGGTCCTGGCGGAGGTTGCGCATGGTCTTGCTGGTGTGGTGGCTGAAGACGAGGACGTGGGAGTCCCCGTTCTTCTCGTTGTCCTTGAGCGTGCGCTCCAGCCAGTCGAGCTGGGCCGTGCCGATGGAGCCCTCGTAGTGGCCGCCGGGGTCCGTCGTGTCGAGGCTGATGCCGAGGATGTCGTCCGAGACGCGGAAGGCGTAGTACTGGGTGCCCGCGTCGACGTTGGCCTGCGTGTAGCCGTGGCCGTGCGGGCCCGGGCCCAGGTGCGCCGGGTCGAGGTGGGCCTTGAGGTACTCGGCCGGGGTGAAGGGGGCGCGGGACTCGTCCGGGGTGACCGAACGCATGTGGCGGGCCTGGGACTTGAGGAGTTCCCTGAAGCCGTGGCCCTTGGGGTCGCCGCCGTTCTTCACGTTGTCCCAGATCGCCTTGCCTGCGGAGTCCGGCAGCTCCATGAGCTTGCGCCCGCCCACCGCGAATTCGGCGAAGAAGGAGTCGCCGGGCGCGTAGCAGCCGCCGGGCAGCGCGTCGTGGTTGCCGACGGTCGAGTACCAGGGCAGGTTGAGGCCCGGGCTGCGCAGCTCACCGATCGCGGCGTCCAGGAAGCCGTGGATGCGGGGGAAGCCGAGCTGCTTGTCGGCGTCGCGCAGGGCGGCGTCCGGGTGCCAGTACAGCTTGAGGCCACTGTCCTGCACGCCTTCGTAGCGGCGCGGGTCGCCGGTGTTCGGGGTGATGCGCCCGCCGCTCATCGCCTTCAGGAACCAGTCCAGCTCCGACTTGGCGTTGTTGTCCGTGTTGTCGCCGGTCGTCATGACGAAGTGCAGGGGTGACGCGGTGACGGGCGCCCCGCGCAGCGCGTTGACCCGCTCCACGAGGGAGACCGCCCCGGCGACGGACAGGGACTCCTGGGGGCGCCAGGCGCTTGCGGTCTGCGAGCGCAGGTACTCGTAGCGCAGGGGGTGCTGTACGTCGACCAGGTGCAGGTCGGTGAACTGGACGAACGCGGCGAGCGCGGTGCGGCGGCCCTCACGTCCGGACTTGGCGGACGCGAGGTCGCCGCGGACGACGCGCTGCCAGGCGGGGCCGTCACCGAGGCGCCGGTAGCCCGCGCCGGCCGGGGCCGCGGCGACGGATCCGAGAGTGGTGCCACGCGTGTAGGGCGCGAGCGGCGCGGCGGGCGCCCGGCGGGAGACGGCGGCCGGGACCGGCCCCGAGGACGCGGGGCCCGCGGCCGCGCTGCCCGAGCCGGGGCCGAGTGCGTAGCCGATGCCGGCCGTCAGGGAGACGGCTCCGGACGCGGCGAGGAAGGTGCGGCGGTCGAGTGCCGAGGCGATGGAGGCGGCCTTGGCGGCGGTGGCTGATGCAGCGGTGTCGGCGACAGAGCGTATGCGCGGCATGGCGCGGTCTCCCCGAGTGCTAACGCGTCGGCAGTGGTCGCGGGGCGCTCGCCGTGGCAGAACTACCCGCTCGTACTGGATCGTTGACATCGGGGATGACCTGCGCGTTAACGCGGCGGCAACGGGCAACGCCGATCACGCCACGTGGATCACCGACCACCCTGCGCGGCCATGAACGCCTCTTGTGCCGGAGGGGAGCCGGTCACTCCATGTTCACTTTTCGGGGAAGACGTGGCCCGCGGCGGGCCGCTCGCGCCACAGTTCGAGACCCACGTCGACGAGTTCGACGCGGGCGAGACGGGGCACGTCGTCGAGGGCGTGCCAGGCGGCCATGTCGGTGGAGCCGTTCACTTCGTGGCGCAGTTCGCCGCCGGTGATCCGGCCCTCGTAGACGAGGCGCAGGCCGTGGAAGTCGGCGACGGCGCCGAGCTTGCGCGGGTATCGGCGCAGGACGGAGTGGACGCCGAGGAGAGTGCCGGGTTCGACCACGTAGCCGGTCTCCTCGTCGAGTTCGCGGATCACGGTGTCGTACGGGTCCTCGCCGTGGTCCATGCCTCCTCCGGGCAGCGTCCAGCGTCTGGTGCCGTCGCCGGCCACCCAGCGGGCGAGCAGCACCTGCCCGTCCCGTACGCAGACTGCGTAGGCCGCGACCCTCAGTTCCCTGTGCACACGGTGACGTTATGCGGTCCACGGCGGGTCGGGGTGGTGAACGTGCGGGTCGATGACGCGGCGGGCGGCTCTCCTCACGGGGCGTGTGCGCCACACCCCGCCGTGCGCGATTCCCTGAACGCCCCGCTTTGTCCGCGATGACGTATGGCGGAAGTACGCCATGACCTGATCACGTCACGGGCAACTCTCCCCAAACAGGCGCCACTTACGTAAAGCTGACCGGTCATCCGGCACCGAATTCCGGACCCTTTCCGACCTTTACGTACAGGGATGCTGATGACCCTCGATCCCCAGCGCGCACCGATATCCGGAGCGAGACGGGCGGCCCGGCTCGCGGCCGCCGCCGGCCTCGTCGCAGCGCTCACCGCCGCCGGGCCGATACCCCTGGCCTACTCCGCGGACGCGGACACCACTCCGTCGACCGACGCACCCGTCAAGTCGGCCGGTGACAAGCTCGGTTCGTCCGACGCACAGCTCCTCGACCAGGCCGAGGCGGCCGGCGACAAGAACGTGACCATGATGGTCGCGACCGCGCCCGGCGCGACCGAGCAGGTCGCGCACCAGCTCGACGCCGTCAAGGGCGGCTCGGTCGGCCGGACCTACGACAAGCTCGGCTACGTCCGTGCCACCGTGCCGACCGCCAAGGCGGACGCCGCGATCAAGGCGGCCGAGAAGCTCTCCTCCGTGCAGGGCATCGACCTGCGCCACGAGATCGAGCTCGACGACCCGACCCCGGCCGGCGACACCGCCAAGGGCTCGAAGGGCGCCGAAGGCTCCTACGCCGCGCCCGGCAAGAACACCCCGTCGAAGAACCCGTACAACCCGTCCTTCGAGACGGGCGCCGTCGACTTCGTGAAGGACAACCCGAAGGCCGACGGCCGCGGCGTCACGATCGGCATCCTCGACTCCGGTGTGGACCTCGGCCACCCGGCGCTCCAGAAGACCACCACCGGCGAGCGCAAGATCGTCGACTGGGTCACCTCGACCGACCCGCTCGTCGACGGCGACGCCACCTGGCGCGCGATGGTCACGAACGTGTCCGGGCCGACGTTCACGTTCGGCGGCCGGACCTTCAAGGCCGCGGCCGGCTCGTACCAGGTCTCGACGTTCAAGGAGTCCGCCACCACCGGCGGCGACGCCAAGGGCGACCTGAACCGCGACGGCGACACCACCGACTCCTGGGCCGTCCTCTACGACGCCAAGGCCGGCACGGTCACCGTCGACCTGAACGACAACGCCGACTTCACCGACGACACCCCGATGAAGCCGTACAAGGACGGCTACCAGATCGGGTACTTCGGCAAGGACAACCCGGCGACCGACGTCGTCGAGCGGATCCCGTTCGTCGTGGAGATCCGCAAGGACGTCCCGATGGACCCGCTGGGCGGCGACTGGACCGGCAAGAAGGCCGACTTCGTCAACATCGGCGTCATCGAGTCCGAGCACGGCACGCACGTCGCGGGCATCACCTCCGCCAACGGCCTGTTCGGCGGGAAGATGAGCGGTGCCGCGCCCGGCGCGAAGATCGTCTCCTCGCGCGCCTGCACCTGGTCCGGCGGCTGCACCAACGTCGCGCTCACCGAGGGCATGGTCGACCTCGTCACCAAGCGCGGCGTCGACATCGTCAACATGTCGATCGGCGGCCTGCCCGCCCTCAACGACGGCAACAACGCGCGCTCCTTGCTCTACAAGCGCCTCATCGACGACTACGGCGTCCAGCTCGTGATCTCGGCGGGCAACTCCGGCCCCGGCGCCAACACCATCGGCGACCCCGGCCTCGCCGACAAGGTCATCTCCGTCGGCGCCTCCATCTCCAAGGAGACCTGGGCGTCCAACTACGGCTCGGGCGTGACGAAGTCCTACGCCATGATGCCGTTCTCGTCGCGCGGCCCGCGTGAGGACGGCGGCTTCACGCCGACCATCACCGCGCCCGGCGCCGCGATCAACACGACGCAGACCTGGCTGCCGGGCTCCCCGGTCGCCGAGGCGGGCTACAGCCTGCCGGCCGGCTACTCGATGCTCCAGGGCACCTCGATGGCCTCCCCGCAGGCCGCGGGCGCCTCGGCCCTGCTGCTCTCCGCCGCCAAGCAGAAGCACATCGCGCTCACCCCGGCGAAGCTGCGCACGGCGCTCACCTCGACCGCGAAGCACATCAGCGGCGAGCAGGCGTACGCCGAGGGCTCCGGCCTCATCGACATCGTCGACGCGTGGAAGTCCATCAAGCGCGGCGCGGGCGCCCACACCTACACGGTGAAGGCCCCGGTCGACACCGCGATCGACTACGCGCTCCTGGACCCGGGCTTCGGCACCGGCATCTACGACCGCGAGGGCGGCCTCAAGGCCGGCCAGAAGAAGACCTACGACGTCACCGTCACGCGCACGTCGGGCTCTGACCGCGCGGTCCGCCACGAGCTGTCCCTCAAGAACAACTCGGGCTCCACGTTCCGCATCCTCGGCGACGACACCGTCTCGCTGCCGCTGAACAAGCCGGTCACCGTCAAGGTGCAGGCCGCGCCGAAGAGCGCCGGTCTGCGCAGCGCCATCCTTGAGGTGGACGACCCGCGCACCGAGGGCGTCGACCAGCAGGTCATGGCGACCGTCGTCGTCGCGACGCCGCTCGCGAAGCCGTCCTACACGTTCTCGGACTCCGGCTCCGTGCAGCGCAACAGCACGAAGTCGTACTTCCTGACGGTCCCCGAGGGCGCGAAGTCCCTCGAGGTCGCGATGGGTGGTCTGAAGGACAAGAGCCAGACCCGCTTCATCTCGATCCACCCGTACGGCGTCCCGGTCGACGACACGTCGACCCCGAGCTGCTACCCGAACTACAACCCGGACAACGTCTGCCGCCCCGACCTGCGTTCGTACGCGGACCCGCAGGCCGGCGTCTGGGAGATCGAGGTCGAGGCGCGCCGTACGTCGCCGCAGCTCGACAACCCGTACAAGCTGGACGTCGCCGTGCTCGGCGCGGCCTTCGACCCGGCCGTGCAGACCGTCCCCGAGGCCAAGGTCGGCACCCCGGCCGCCGTCTCCTGGAAGGTGACGAACAAGTTCGCCGCGCTCGACGGCAAGCTGAAGGGCGGTCCGCTCGGCTCGTCGAAGACCGCGCGCCCGGCCATCAAGGAGGGTGACACGCAGACCAGCACGGTCGTCGTGCCCGAGGGCGCCGAGCGTCTGGACGTCGCCATCGGCGGCGTCTCCGACAACGCCGCCGACCTGGACCTGACGGTCTACGACCAGGACGGCAACCAGGTCGGGCAGTCCGCCGACGGCGACTCCGAGGAGGCCGTCAGCATCAGCAAGCCGGCCGCCGGCACGTACACCGTCGAGGTCGTGGGCTACTCGGTCCCGTCCGGTTCGACGGACTACGACTACCGCGACGTGTTCTTCTCCCCGACGCTCGGCCAGGTCAAGGTCGACGAGGCGAAGTCCGTGAAGCTCGGCAACGGCGACACGACCCAGGTCACCGCCGAGGTCGTCGCCGCGGCGGCCGCGCCGGAGGGCCGCGAGTTCTTCGGCGAGGTGCAGCTCCTGAACGGGCGCGGCACGGTCGCCGGGCTCGGCAGCGTGAAGATCGAGAAGGTCACGCCGTAACGGTGTGAGCCGGTAGTCCGGTAACGGCGGGGGCGGGCGTCCTGAGGGGCGCCCGCCCTTTGCCGTTCCCTTCCCGTCCTTCCCTTCGCCCTCCCGTTCGTACGAGCTGTCACACGCCCGGGCCGGGGGCCTTCGAGCACTTCAGGGAGCGGGAGCCGGGCAGCGCGTTGACGACCATGTCGCGCAGGGACGCGCGGTCCTTGGCCTTCGTGGCCCAGTTGTCCGGGTACTGCTCGCCCTTGGGAATGCTGATCAGCGTGCGGTCGCCCGGCTTCAGGCGCGGGTCGACGTCGTGATCCATCCGGAAGGTGACCTTCTCCGGCCCCTTGGCAGGCTTGTAGTAGCGAGTCACGGTCAGCGTGATCGTGTCGCGTTCCGCGCCGTGCACGGGCTCGACGCGGACGACGGTGCCCTCGACGATGAGCCGCGAGCACGCCACGAAGCCCTCCGGGGTGACGTCCCCGCCCTCCTCGCCGCTCTTTCCCTTGGCGCCGGCCTTGGCGTCGCCCGCGGACTTGTCGCTCGCGGATTCGCTCACCCCGGCGCCTCCGTCGATCGCGAGCCACGCGAGCCCGCCCAGCATCCCCACGGCGCACACCGCGGCGAGCGTCTTGACCGCGACGACCAGGGGCCGGAGACCCGGCCGCATCGGAAACACGGTCACGGGCGCGAGCGGCTTCACCGGCGCGGACTCGGGAGCCGGCCCGGGCCCGGGAGCCGGCGCAGGCTCGGGAGTCGGCACAAGCTCCGGTGCCGGTGGGGGTGCCGGTGCCGGTGCCGGCTCCGGCCTCGGCTTCGCCCGCGCGGCGAGCGCGTCCCCGATCCCCCGCACCTGCTCCGCGAGCAGCGCGACGTCGGCCTCCGCCGCCGCGTGCGCGGCCACCACCGCGGGGTCGGCCGCGTCCTCCTGGGGCAGCGGCTCCCCCGTGAGCGCCAGCATCAGCGCGCGGTCCTCGTGCTCCATGTCACACCACCTCCCCTTCGCGCAGCCGCGCCCGCAGCATCCGTACCGCCGTGTGCAGCCTGCTCTTGACCGTGCCCTCCGGTATGCCCAGCTCCTCGGCTATCGCCCGCACCGGGAGATCCGCGTAGAACCGCAGGACGACGACCTGGCGCTGGGTGTCCGGGAGCTCGTCCAGTCCCTGCGCCACGGCCAGCGAGAGGACCCGCGACTCGGCGCCGTCCTCCGCTCGCTGCTCCTGGCGCAGGGAGGCGAGGCGCTCGCCGAGCCGTTCCTGGCGGCGGCGGGCCCGGTGCCAGTCCATCGCGAGGTTCGAGGCGACGACGGCGGCCCACGCCGACACGTCGCGCGGCGCCTCGTCACCCCGCGCGGCCCGTTCCAGCAGCCGCAGGCGCACCTGCTGCACGCCGTCCTGAAGGTCGCCGTGCGGTACCCCGCCCAGCGACAGGACGGCCCGCACCCGGTCCTCCTGCGCGGCATCCAGCGGATCGGCCGCCTCCGCGCGGCGCGTTCTTCTGCGCAGCAATGCCCCTCCCCCTGGCTCTCCCGTGTTTCCCCTAGGACGCCGGGGCAGCCGGAAACGTTCGCACCGTGAGACAGGGATGAATGTGGCGTCCCGCACCTCGCACAATGGATTGGACAAGGCGGCCGGGGACAGACGCATCATGGAGCGGCACCCCCGCTGTTCTGTTCGTGTACATACGGAGGAAAACCCTGTGAAGGTCGGAATCGTCGGAGCCACCGGTCAGGTCGGCACGGTCGTGCGCAAGATCCTCGTCGAGCGGGACTTCCCGGTCGACGAGCTGCGCCTGTTCGCCTCGGCCCGCTCGGCCGGGACGGTCATCGACGGTGTGACGGTGGAGGACGCCTCGACGGCCGACTACACGGGCCTCGACATCGTCATCTTCTCCGCGGGTGGCAGCACCTCCAAGGCGCTCGCCGAGAAGGTCGCCGCGCAGGGCGCGGTCGTGATCGACAACTCGTCGGCCTGGCGCAAGGACCCCGAGGTCCCCCTGGTCGTCTCCGAGGTCAACCCGCACGCGATCGCGAACCGCCCCAAGGGCATCATCGCCAACCCGAACTGCACGACGATGGCCGCGATGCCGGTCCTGCGTCCGCTGCACGAGGAGGCCGGCCTCGAAGCGCTGGTCGTCGCCACCTACCAGGCGGTCTCCGGCTCCGGTCTCGCGGGCGTCGCCGAGCTGCACGGCCAGGCGCAGAAGGTCGTCGCCGAGGCGGACAAGCTCACGCACGACGGCTCCGCGGTGGAGTTCCCCGAGCCCCAGGTCTACAAGCGCCCCATCGCGTTCAACGTGCTGCCGCTGGCCGGTGCCATCGTCGACGACGGCCTGAACGAGACGGACGAGGAGCAGAAGCTCCGCAACGAGTCCCGCAAGATCCTCGAGATCCCGGGCCTCAAGGTCTCCGGCACCTGCGTGCGCGTCCCGGTCTTCTCCGGGCACTCGCTGCAGATCAACGCCCGCTTCGCCCGTCCGCTCTCCGTCGAGCGCGCCACGGAGCTCCTGTCCGGCGCCCCCGGCGTCGAGCTCTCCGACATCCCGACGCCGCTCCAGGCCGCGGGCCAGGACGCCTCGTACGTGGGCCGCATCCGCGGTGACGAGACCGTGGAGAACGGTCTGTCGCTGTTCGTCTCGAACGACAACCTCCGCAAGGGCGCCGCGCTGAACGCGGTGCAGATCGCGGAGCTGGTGGCGGCCGAGCTCAAGGGCTGACGGCCGCCCCCTTCCGGACGCCCGCACCTTCCGGACCCGCGGCCGTTCTACGACTGCGGCCTGCGCACCTCGAACTGGAAGCAGCCGTACTCCAGGGCCCGCACGTGGACGAGCGCCACGTGCGGGTCGCCGAACGCCTCGGCGAACGCCGCGTCGAAGCCGGCCGTCGCGTCCTGCGGGATCTCCAGGAGGCGCCCGCCGACGATGTGCCCCTCGGCGTTGTAGCGGCGCACGGTGCGCAGGGCGCCGGGCCGGTCGAAGGGGTAGCCGCCGGCGTCCGGCGCCGGCCCTTCGCAGTCGTCGGCGTGGACGAAGACCGGTCCCTGCTCGTCGTACGCGCCCGGGTGCGCGCCCGTGGCCTCGCTCCAACGCCGCAGCGGGGCGTACGAGACGAGCGCGATCCGCTCGCCGGGCTCGACGGAGCGCAGACAGCAGCGCAGCGGGGACCCGACCGCCGCGTCGTCGGTGGCGGTGAACGCGACGCAGGGGCGGCCCGCGTCGTCGGTGTCCCGCAGTTCCTTGAGGGTGGCCGGTGCGATGGGCTGTGCCGTGTACGTGGTCATGTACGCAAGGCTCGTCCCGCGCGCGCGGGTTCACCGGCGGAAAACGGACATCGCGCTCTCCGCTTCCCTCGTGGAAGGATGACCGGAACGTCACAAACGTAGACCGGATCTAGGAGATGACCGCGTGCCTGGCACCAATCTGACCCGTGAAGAGGCGCAGCAGCGGGCGAAACTGCTCGATGTCGAGTCGTACGAGATCGATCTTGACCTCTCGGGAGCGCAGGAGGGCGGCACCTACCGGTCCGTGACCAGCGTGCGGTTCGAGAGCGCCGAAGCGGGTGCCCACACGTTCATCGACCTGGTCGCCCCGGCGGTCCACGAGGTCGTCCTGAACGGGCATTCGCTGGACGTCGCCGCCGTGTTCCGCGACTCGCGGATCGAGCTCAAGCACCTGGAGGCGGGGCCGAACGAGCTGCGGGTCGTCGCCGACTGCGCGTACACCAACACGGGTGAGGGTCTGCACCGCTTCGTCGACCCGGTCGACCAGCAGGCCTATCTGTACACGCAGTTCGAGGTCCCGGACGCGCGCCGCGTCTTCGCCTCCTTCGAGCAGCCGGACCTCAAGGCCACCTTCCAGTTCACCGTGAAGGCGCCGACGGGCTGGACGGTCATCTCCAATTCCCCGTCTCCGGAGCCGAAGGACGACGTCTGGCACTTCGAGCCGACGCCGCGCATCTCCACGTACATCACGGCTCTGATCGTCGGCCCGTACCACTCGGTGCACTCCTCGTACGAGGGCCCGGGCGGGCAGTCCGTGCCGCTCGGCATCTACTGCCGGCCCTCGCTCGCCGAGTTCCTCGACTCGGACGCGATCTTCGAGGTCACGCGGCAGGGCTTCGACTGGTTCCAGGAGAAGTTCGACTACGCGTACCCCTTCGCCAAGTACGACCAGCTCTTCGTGCCGGAGTTCAACGCGGGCGCGATGGAGAACGCGGGCGCGGTCACCATCCGCGACCAGTACGTGTTCCGTTCGAAGGTGACGGACGCGGCGTACGAGGTGCGTGCGGAGACGATCCTGCACGAGCTGGCCCACATGTGGTTCGGCGACCTCGTGACGATGGAGTGGTGGAACGACCTCTGGCTGAACGAGTCGTTCGCCACCTACACGTCGATCGCCTGCCAGGCGTACTCGCCGGACAGCCGCTGGCCGCACTCGTGGACGACGTTCGCCAACTCCATGAAGACATGGGCGTACCGGCAGGACCAGCTGCCCTCCACGCACCCGATCATGGCCGAGATCCGCGACCTCGACGACGTCCTCGTCAACTTCGACGGCATCACGTACGCCAAGGGCGCCAGCGTCCTCAAGCAGCTCGTCGCGTACGTCGGCATGGACGAGTTCTTCCAGGGCGTGCAGGCGTACTTCAAGCGCCACGCGTACGGGAACACGCGCCTGTCCGACCTGCTCGGCGCGCTGGAGGAGACCAGCGGGCGCGACCTGACCGCGTGGGCGAAGGCCTGGCTCCAGACGGCCGGCATCAACATCCTGCGCCCGCAGATCGAGACGGACGCGACCGGCGTCATCACGTCCTTCGCCATCCAGCAGGAGGCGCCCGCGCTCCCCGCCGGCGCCAAGGGCGAGCCGACGCTGCGCCCGCACCGCATCGCGATCGGCCTCTACGACCTCGACGACGACAGCGGCAAGCTGGTGCGCGTGGAGCGCGTCGAGCTGGACGTCACTGCCACCGAGCTGACCCAGGTCCCGCAGCTGGCCGGCAAGCGCCGCCCGGACGTGATCCTCCTCAACGACGACGACCTGTCGTACGCGAAGGTCCGCCTGGACGAGGAGTCGCTCGCGTTCGTCACCGAGCACCTCGGCGACTTCGAGTCGTCCCTGCCGCGCGCCCTGTGCTGGGCCTCCGCCTGGGACATGACGCGCGACGCCGAACTGCCCACCAGCGCCTACCTGGAGCTGGTCCTCTCGGGCATCGGCAAGGAGTCCGACATCGGCGTCGTGCAGTCCCTGCACCGCCAGGTGAAGCTGGCCATCGACCTGTACGCGGCCCCCGTGGGACGCGACGGGGCGCTGGCGAGCTGGACCGAGGCGACGCTGGCGCACCTGCGGGCGGCGGAGGCGGGCAGCGACCACCAGCTGGCGTGGGCCCGCGCGTTCGCGGCGACGGCCCGCACGCCGGAGCAGCTGGACCTGCTCGAGGCGCTCCTCGAAGGCACGCAGACCATCGAGGGCCTGGCCGTCGACACGGAGCTGCGGTGGGCGTTCGTGGAGCGGCTCGCTGCGGTCGGCCGCTACGACGAGCCGGAGATCGCGGCGGAGTACGAGCGGGACCGGACCGCGGCGGGCGAGCGCCACGCGGCGACGGCCCGCGCGGCGCGCCCCACCGCCGAGGCGAAGGCGGAGGCCTGGGCGTCGGTCGTCGAGTCCGACAAGCTCCCGAACGCGGTCCAGGAAGCGGTTATCGCCGGCTTCGTCCAGACCGACCAGCGCGACCTTCTCGCCCCGTACACGGAGAAGTACTTCGCCGCGGTGAAGGACGTCTGGGAGTCCCGCTCCCACGAGATGGCCCAGCAGGTGGCGATCGGCCTGTACCCGGCGATCCAGATCTCCCAGCCCACCCTGGACGCAACGGAATCCTGGCTCACCACAGCCGAACCGAACGCGGCCCTGCGCCGCCTGGTGTCGGAATCGCGGGCGGGCGTGGAGCGTGCGCTGCGGGCGCAGGGGGCTGACGCGTAGTCCGTCACCGCCTGGTCCACGAGGGGCGCCCCGCCACGTGCGGGACGCCCCTCCCCTTTTGCCGCGTCCTCAGGCCAGTTCGCGGGCGATCGCGAGCATGGTCTGCATGTGCAGGTTCGTCTGCGCCGTCAGCGGCACCCAGCGGGGCTCGTACTGGCGCTCCGTGTCCTCGCACCACTCTCCGACCAGGCCGTCGAGCCGGGCCGCGACGGCCGCGTCCGCGGGCGCCGGCCGCTCGCCCAGGGCGCCCCGCAGCATGGCCGCGGCGCGCAGCGGGGCGCGGCGGGCGGAGATGCCGAGGGAGACGGAGTTGCCGACGGTGGCGGCAAGTTCGGCGGCGCCGAGTTCACGCGCGTCGTACGACGTCCAGGTGTCGACGATGCCCGGGGCGACCTCGATGAGTTCCTGGGCGGCGGCGAGGGGAACCGGCGGGCGGGGCCGATCCCAGCCGGGAGCTCCCCGAGCACGAGCGCCGGGCCGTGCGCACGTACAGCGTGGTGCTGACGTGGGCACAGCTCTGTGTCTTCTGTTCCTCGCGGCGGTCACCCTGCCGGCCGACGTGACCCTCTTCGCCCGGGCAGTCGGCGGCCTGGGACCTGATCACTCATGGACGCGGAACCTCGACGCCGCGGCAGTCGTCGCCGCACTCGGCGGGATGCATCTCCTGTGACTGCGCACCTGGTGGCTCCGACGCCGTGCGACGCGGCGGGGCCGAGTGGATGCCCCGCCGCGCTCCGTCGGTCAGGCCTCGGTGCGGCCGTAGCGGTCCCGCAGGGCGTCGCGGCCCGTTTCCGTCAGGGAGCCGTGCAGGCGCATCCGGGCTACGCCGCCGTCCGGGAAGGCGTCCAGGCGTACGTGGGTGGCTACGGCCTGGGCGGCGAGTTTGAAGCGGTGGAGGGTGTCGGGCTGGAGGCGGGTGCGGGGGATGATTTCGAACCACTCGCCCGTGTCTCCGTTGCGGCCGCTCAGGGCGATCCAGCCGGCCGAGTTTCCCTTCAGGTACGCCGTGTCGATCTCCACCGCGCGGATCGCGCCCTGCGCGGCGAGGCGGAAGCGGACCCAGTCGTTCGTGCCGTGCACCCGGCGCCTGCGGTTCTCCCAGCCGTCGTCCATCTTGCGGGACGTGCCGGGCAGGATGATCTGCGTCGGCGAGGAGTAGAACTTGTCGGACGCGTCCTCGTACGTACCGCCGTTGAGGACCGAGAGCAGGTCGAACGTGCCGAGCAGGTCGAGCCACTCGGGGTCCGGGACCACCTCGCCGTGCACGCGCAGGCGGGCCACACCGCCGTCGGGGTGCTGGCAGAGGCGGAGGTGCGTGTAGCGGCGTTCCGACGTGATCGTGAAGCCGTTGGCCGCGTGGCCGCGCACCGGCGTCGGGGCGATCAGCTCCTCCCACTTC
This sequence comes from Streptomyces sp. CB01635, assembly GCF_002803065.1. Taxonomy (GTDB): domain Bacteria; phylum Actinomycetota; class Actinomycetes; order Streptomycetales; family Streptomycetaceae; genus Streptomyces. The sequence continues at coordinate 372,297 of NZ_NNBL01000004.1, read as the reverse complement.
ACGTCGGCCGCGGTGACGTCCTCGGGGCTCGGGGAGCCTTCCACGCACGCCGCCTGGACGCTGATGCGCTGCGGGTAGTTGCCGCGGAAGTGCGCGGTGTCCACGACGATGCCGCGGATCACGCCGGGCGCGCCGAGCCGGACGATCGCCCAGTCGTGGTCCTCGGGCGCGGGGAAGGGGGACTCGGCGGTGCCGCGGCGGCGGCGGGTCTCCCAGCCGTCCATGATCTTGCCCTTGTGCCCGAAGTGCTCGGGGTCGAACACCGCGGGCTCGCGGACGAGGAGGTTCTCGCGCTGGGCGAAGAACTCGTCGTTCGCGGCGATGACTCCCGCGCCCAGGCGCCGGTCGGCGAGGTCCACCAGCTCCGCGTAGCTCTCGGTGTCGCCGAAGTGGCGGTAGTCGGCGTACGGGTCGCCGCCGGCGTAGGGGGCGGCGTCGTTGGCGTGCGGGTCCCCGTGGGCTTCGAGCGGCGTGGCATCAGATGTCGTCATACGTCCACTGTCGGACCCGCCGAGCGCTTAGGTCCATCGAAACTTTTCGACAAGTACGTTCAGGTGAACTGAATGGTCGGGTCCTGACATCAGCGTTCCGCCGCGGCTTCCCTCAGGGCTTCCAGCACCCTCGACACCGCCGGCGCCTCCTCCGACCCGCTGCGCACCGCCGCCACCACGTGCCTGACCGGCCGGTCCTCGCCCAGCGCGCACATCACGACGCCCTCTCGGCCCGCCGCCGCCATGCGCGGGACCAGGGCGATACCCATCCCCGCCTCGACCATCGCCAGGATCGCCGTCCAGCCGGCCGCGCTGTGCGCCTGCTCGGGTACGAACCCGGCGGCCTCGCACGCGGCCCGCGTGATCTCCGACCAGGGTCCGGAACCGCCGAAGATCCAGTGCTCGCCGGCCAGCTCGGCCAGGCGCGGGCCCGCCGCTCCCGCCAGCGGATGCCCGGTGGGCAGGGCCACGTCGAGCGGGTCGGCGAGCAGCGGCATCCGCGTGAACTTGGGGTCCCGCGCGGTGGGCGCGTGCGCGGCGAGCGACAGGGCCAGGTCCACGTCACCGGCCGAGAGCAGCTCGTACGCCTCCGCGGCCTCGGCCTCGCGCACGCGGACCGCGATCCCGGGGTGGGCGGTGCGCAGGGCACGTACGGCGGGCACCACCAGGGCGGGCACGGCGGTGGAGAACGCGGCGACCCGCACCTCCCCCGACTCGCCCTGCAGATACGCGTCCAACTCCGCGTCGGCTCGCTCCAGTTGGGCGAACACGGCTTCGGCGTGCCGCAGGACGAGGTGGGCGGCGTCGGTGAGGCGTACACGCCGCCCGTGCGCCTCCAGGAGCGGCACGCCGAGCTGTTTCGCCAGGTTGGTCAGCTGCTGCGACACGGCCGACGGGGTCATGAGCAGCGCCTGCGCGGTGGCCGTGACGGTCCCCCGGTCCCGCAGGGCCCGCAGGATCGCGAGCTTCTTGATGTCCCAGTCGGTGGCGCGCATGGGGTCAACGTATCCGGGTCTCGCCCCGGGTCGCGGAGCCGAGGGCCACCCCCGCCAGGATCAGCGCCATGCACGCGATCTGCAGCCCGCCCATGGCCTCGCCGAGGACCGCGTACGAGAGCAGGGCCACGCACACCGGCTGGAGGTAGTAGATGACGCCGGCGCGGGCCGCGCCGATCTGGGCGATCGCCTTGTTCCACGCGAGGAACGCGACGGCGGACGACACCACACCCACGTACAGGAGGGGCGAGACCGTCGCCGCCGTCGGCTCGAAGCCGCCCTGGACGGCGAGGCTGACGAGGAACACCGGCAGCAGCATCAGCGCGCCGAGCACGAACGTCGCGAAGAGGAACGCGGGCCCGCCGATCTCCGCCGGCCGGCGCCGCAGCAGCGCGCTGTACGAGCCGAAGCAGACCGCCGCCGCGACCACCCACAGGTCGCCCGCCGTGAAGTCCGGCGCCAGGGAGCCCTTGCTGACCAGAAGCAGGACCCCCGCGCACGCGATGACCGTGCCGGTCACCCGGCGGGCCCCGAGCCGCACCCCGCCGAGGCGTTCGTACGCCGCCATCAGGACGGGCGACGCGGCCATGATCATGCCCATGTTCCCGGCGGACGTCGTCATCGCCGCCTGGTTGACGAGCGTGTTGTAGACGGTCACGCCGAGCATCGCGGCGAGCAACAGGAAGCGCAGGTGGGCGCGGAGCAGTGCCCGCTGCCGCCAGGCGGAGCGCGCCGCGAACGGCGCCACCGCGGCGATCGCGATGATCCAGCGCCAGAACGCGTGCTGGATCGGGGGCACGCTGTCGTGCAGCGCGCGGGAGGTGACGAAGCTGCCCGACCAGACCACCGTGGCGAGCAGCGCGAGCGCGAGACCGGTGCCGAGCCCGTTGCCGGCGCGGCGCCCTCCTGCTCCTCCACCTCCCGATGCGGCCTTCTCGGCGCTGGTGGTTGTCCGGTCCAGGACCGCCATCCCGTATCCCCTCCTGAGCTGTGATCCGGCTACGACCCGACTACCGTCGCAGCCCCCCACCCATCAGGTCCATCGAAACTTTCTGCTCCTTCTCTTCAGTAGAACTGAAAGGTTGGGCCGTGAAGCGGGTGAAGCGGCGGCCCGGGGCGGGCGCTGGCCCAGCAGCGTCGCGCCGAACGCCAGCGCCATGCCCACCAGCTGCACCGGCGTCAGCGCCTGCCCGAGCGCCGCCCAGCCGATGACCGCCGCCGTCAGCGGCGAGAGCGGGCCGAGGAACGTGACCTGCGTCGCGGTCAGGCGGCCGATGCCGCGGAACCACAGCCAGTACGCGACCGTCGTATTGGCGAGCGCCAGGTACACGTAACCCGCGACGGCCCGGCCGTCCAGCCGGGGGCGCGCCCTCGACGAGGAAGGCGAGCGGGGCGATGAGGAGGCCGCCGGCCGTGAGCTGCCAGCCGGTGAGCGCCAGCGGGCCAACTCGCCGACCTGCTACGTCAGTTGATGGCGGGCGCACAGCCCTCCTGAAGCCGGACCGCCCCAGATGCCCCGGCGCCGGCCGACCGCCTACGCCCGGAACGAGTACGAGTCGATACTGTCCGGCATGCCGGCGGAGATGGCGCCGCCGTCCGCCGGCTCGCCGTCCGATGCCCAGGCGACGTATCCGTCGGGGCGCACGAGGAGCGCCGTGCGGCGGTCGCTCGCCCAGTGGGTGACGGTGTAGCGGTCACCCTTGTCGTGGGCGCCCTCGGGGACGATCAGGACGAACAGGCCCTGACGCAGGGCCTCGTAGAGGCGGCCCTCCTTGAGCGCGACATCGGGGACGCGGGTGCCGACGAGGCGGTGCGCGCCGCGCGGGGCCGGGTAGGCGACGCCGATGCCGGTGAGCTGGCCGAGCAAGCGGGTGCGGGCGGGGCGGACGCGGGCGAGGAACGCGGTGAGGGCGGCGCGGGCCGCAAGCGTCCAGGGGCGGTTGGCCATCGCGAGCCTGACGATGCCACCGCTGCTGCGCAGGACGGCCTTCCCGACGGGGTGGCGCTCGGCCTCGTAGGTGTCCAACAGGGCGTCTCCCGCACGCCCGTTGACGACGGCGGCGAGCTTCCAGCCGAGGTTGGCGGCGTCCTGGAGGCCGGTGTTCATGCCCTGGCCGCCGGCCGGGGTGTGGACGTGCGCGGCGTCCCCGGCGAGCAGGACGCGGCCGACGCGGTACGCGGGCGCCTGGCGCTCGTCGCTGTGGAAGCGGGACATCCAGCGTGCCTCGTGCATCCCGTAGTCGCGGCCCAGGGCGAGGCGGGTGACCTCCTTGATCTCGTCGAGGCCGAGGGGCGCGGACTCGGGGACGTTGCGCGCGCGGTTCCAGCCGATGATGCGGTAGTAGCCGTCGCCGAAGGGGGCGATGAAGGCGAAGGCATCGCCGACCGCGTTGGCCGTGAGGACGTTCTCGGGCTCCTCGGCGAGCTTCACGTCGGCGAGGACGACGGAGCGGATGACGGACTTGCCGGGGAAGGGGAGCCCGACGCTCTCGCGTACGGCGCTGCGCATGCCGTCGGCGCCTACGACGTACGCGGCCCGCAGCGCCGTCGACTCGCCGTCGGCCGTGCGGACCTGGAGCGTCACCCCGTCCGCGTCCTGGGCGAGGCCGGTGACCTCCGTCTCGTACGCGAACTTCACGCCCGCGTCGGTGGCGCGCTGCTGGAGCGCGGCCTCGACCTCGTACTGCGGCAGGACCAGGAGGTGACGGAAGCGCGACGGGAGGACGGTCAGGTCGACGGCGAGGCGGCCGAAGAGCTGGAGCCTGTCGAGGGCCTGGCCCTTGGCCTCGATGCCGTCGGCGAGGCCGCGGGCGTCGAGCTGCTCCAGGGTGCGGGCGTGCAGGACGAAAGCCCGGGAGAGGTTGCTGATCTTGTGGGGACGCTTCTCGACGACGGTGACGGGGACGCCCGCGGCGGCGAGGTCGCCGGCCAGGAGCAGGCCGGTGGGGCCGGAGCCGACGACGATCACGGTGCGAGGAGTGGTGCCGTTCATGGTGGCCTCCTGGTGCCTGCGAGCTCGGTCCGGTCGGGTCCGGCAGCTCATCGCCAACACTTGTTGGCCAACGAGCGTTGGTCTACATCTGTTGGCAAACCTAGGCGCCCCGCTCTGGACTGTCAACAGGTGTTGGCCTACGTTTGTTGGCATGACAGGAACCACCCAGCAGGCACGCCGCTCGGACGCCACCCGCACCGCGATCCTCGCGGCGGCCCGCGAGCGCTTCGCCGCCGACGGGTACGAGCGGGCCACGATCCGCGCCATCGCCAAGGACGCGGCGATCGACCCGTCGATGGTGATGCGCTACTACGGCAACAAGGAGGGTCTCTTCGCCGCGGCCATCGACCTCGACCTGCGGCTTCCGGACCCCGAGGAGATCGCGGTCGACGACATAGGCCGCACCCTCGTACGGCACTTCCTCGACCTGTGGGAGGAGAACGAGGTGCTCACCGCGCTGCTGCGCGTCGGCGTCACCAACACCGCAGGCGCCGAGCGAATGCAGGACATCTTCAGGAAGCAGACGCTGCCGCTCGCCCTGCGCGTCTGCGCCGATCCCGCCGAGGCCCCGGTGCGGGCCGCGCTCTGCGCGTCACAGGTCCTCGGTCTCGCGCTCACCCGCTACGTGCTGCGCTTCGGTCCCGCCGTCGGGCTCAGCCGCGACGAGATGGTGGAGTGGCTGGCGCCGACCCTCCAGCGCTATCTGACGGCCGAGCGGCCGTAGAACGCCCCGGCCGAGCGACCGCGGAACGGGGCGGGAACGCACCGAGGGCGCCCTCGGTGCGCGGTGCACACGAGGACGCCCTCGACAAAGACGTGAGTGAGAGGTGGCGGTGGTCAGCCCTGCTTCTGCGGCTTGCGGGACTTGTCACCGACGATCACGAGGCCGGCGATCACCAGGAACAGCACGATCGGCGCCACGACATAGAGGCCAAGGGTCTCGATGACGGAGAGGCCCTTACCGGGGTCGTCACCGTCGTCGCGCGCCAGCGCGAGCGCGGGGGACGTCATGAGCAGCATCATCAGCGTCGTACCGGCAGCCAGGGCGCCGGCGCGCAGGGCGTTCTTCTTGTCCACGGTGCAAACGTAGCGAACACCTAAACGGGCCGCGCGCCCGGGGGTGCCGTACGGGGCAGTCCGGACCGCAGGACCTCGATCAGCGCGTGCGCCCTCGGCGAGGCCGTGAGCTCCTCGAAGGTGACCGGACGGCCGGTGGCGTCGGCGACCGGGAGCCGCCAGTTCGGGTACTCGTCCGAGGTCCCCGGCAGGTTCTGCGGGCGCCGGTCGCCGACCGCGTCGGGCAGCCAGACGCCGACCATGCGGGCCGGGGTGAGCAGCAGGAAGCGGTGGACGGCGCGGATCTCCTCCTCCTCGGACAGGCCCTGTCCTCCGCCGCCGGGCAGCAGGCCGAGGCGCGCGAACAGGGCGGTCCACTCGGCGACTTCCGCCGTGGCCTCGGCCTGTTCCCGCGCGAGCGGCCGCCCGAGGAGGCCGAGGCTGTCGCGCAGCCGTACATGGTCGCCGGTCAGCCGGGCCGCGGTGGACGGCAGGTCGTGGGTGGTGGCGGTGGCCACGCAGTCCGTACGCCAGCGCTCCGGCGGCACCGGGCGGCCCGTGCCGTCCCAGTCGCGCTCGAACCACAGCACGGACGTACCGAGCACGCCGCGCGCGTGCAGGGCCTCGCGGACGCCGGGCTCGACCGTGCCGAGGTCCTCGCCGATCACCAGGGCGTCGGCGCGGCCGGCCTCCAGGGCGAGTACGGCGAGCATCGCCTCCGCGTCGTAGCGGACGTACGCCCCCTCGGTCGGCGGCTGTCCGGCCGGCACCCACCACAGCCGGAACAGGCCCATGACGTGGTCGATGCGGACCGCGCCCGCATGAGCGAACAGGCCGCGCAGGAGCGCGCGGTAGGGGGCGTAGCCGGCGGCGGCGAGCCGGTCGGGGCGCCAGGGCGGCAGACCCCAGTCCTGGCCGCGGGAGTTGAAGGCGTCCGGGGGCGCGCCGATGGACATGCCCGCGGCGAAGATGTGCTGCTGGGCCCAGGCGTCGGCGCCCTCCGGGTGCACGCCCACGGCCAGGTCGTGGACGAGCCCGACGGGCATGCCCGCGTCGCGCGCGGAGCGCTGGGCGGTGGCGAGTTGGGTGTCGGTGAGCCAGGCGAGGTGGCTGTGGAAGTCGACGCGGTCCATCAACTCGGTGCGGGCGTCTGCCGTTTCGCCGGATCCGGGGTCGCGCAGAGGCTCGGGCCAGGTGTGCCAGTCGGGGCCGTGCCGCTCGGCGAGCGCGCACCAGGTGGCGTGGTGGTCCAGGTCCGCGCCCTGCTCGGCGAGGAAGTCCCAGTAGGCGGCGCGGCGGCCGGGGCTGAGCGGGACGCGCACGACGAGGTCGAGGGCGCGGCGCTTGAGGTCCCACACGGCGTCGCGGTCGATCAGTGCGCCCTTGTGCAGGACGCCGTCGCGCAGCCGGGCGGCCTCGGCGAGCAGTTCGCGCACGCGGTCGCGGTCGGCGTCGGGCAGATAGGCGTACTCGGGGATGTCCTCGACGCGCAGGTGTACCGGGTCGGGGAAGCGGCGGGACGACGGGCGGTACGGGGAGGGGTCGGTGGGCCCTTCTCCGCGGGGTACGGCCGCGTGCAGCGGGTTGACCTGCACGAACCCGGCGCCGGCGGTGCGGCCCGCCCAGGACGCGAGGTCGGCCAGGTCACCGAGGTCGCCCATGCCCCAGGATTTCGCCGACAGGAGGGAGTAGAGCTGCACGAGCAGCCCGTACATGCGTTCGCCCGGGGTGCGCACGCGCGGCGGGGCGACGATCAGGTGGGCGTCGGCCGTTGCCCCGTCGGGGGCGGTGGCCCGCAGCCGGTGGACGCCGAGGGGTACCGGTCCGGGTGGCCGCCAGTCGTCGACGCGTTCACCCTGCTCGGTGGCCAGCTCGAGCGTCACGCCTTCGGGTAATTCCCGCGCCCAGGCCGGGGCGGGCTCACCGGCCCACAGCACGACCGTCGGCGGCAGCAGCCACGCCGCGGTCTCCGCCTCGCGCGCGACCAGCGCGTCCCGTACGGACTCCGGGGTGCGCGCGTCGACACCGAGGGCGGCGAGGACGGCGACGAGCGCGGCGTCCGGGGCCTCGACCGTGCGGCCGGGCGACGGCGAGTAGGACGGGGCGATCCCGTGCAGCGCGGCGAGCCGGGCCAGCGTCACCTAGACCCCCGAGGCGTCCAGGCCCGCGACCGGACCCGAGGGGGTCGGCTCGCTCGTGAGGGGCGCTACGTCGATGAGGGCGGGCTCGCTGGTCAGCGGCTCCGTGTCGGCGAGGGGCGGCTCGCTGGTGAGGGGCAGTTCGGCGCCGAACGCGAACTCGTCCGGCAGCGGCAGGGCGGGGGCGGGCAGGATCACGTCCGCCTGTTTGGACAGGGCCGAGAGCAGAAGGTGCGCTGATGCGGCCATGAAGGCCTCCTTTTCGCGGTTCTTCGCGGGTCTTGTCGTCGATCTTTTCGTGGGCGACGGTCTCGGCAGCTCTACCCAGCGAACGCGGCGGCAGACATGAACGGCCCGACAACGTGTTACTGGTCACATTCTGTTCCATGGGTGGGACTCGGCCAGTGAGCGGCGCGAATCACCCCCTCCCGCCACTCCCGGCCGGGCAATTGCGGCACAACGGCCACTCCCGTTGACACTCTGACCCGGCAAATGGTGGGCTCGGTTGCCACCCTGGGACACCTATGACCGGTCCCACCACCGAGCCGAGACCAACGAGGAGTGAGCCGTGCAGCTCCGGCGCCACAGGAAGGGGGCGGCGGCCATCGCTGTCGCCGTCATCGCCAGTGCGCTCGGGGGAGCCTCCGGAGCGGTGGCGGCCCCGCCCGGGCCCACGCTCTCCACGGGTGACCGGGACAGCGACACGGGAACGCCCGCGGTGTGGCCCCGGCCGCAGTCGCTGCGTACCGCCTCCGGCGCGGAGTCCGTGACCGTGACCGACGACGTCGTCCTCGTCACCGGCCGCGGCGCCGACCGGTACGCGGTGGACGCGCTGCGCACCGTGCTGCGCGGGGCAGGCGCCCGGCACATCACCGAGGTCGACGACGAGAAGGCCGTGCCCGACGGTCCCGCGCTCGTGGTGCGGATCGGCTCCGTCGCCGCCGGGACCGCGTCCGGTGACGGCTGGGGAGCGGCGGACGCCCGCCCCGGCCGCGGACAGGGCCTCGAGACGGCGCTCGGCGCTCTCGGCGCGTCGGCCCGCAAGGACCTGCCGTCCGGCGGGTACCGGCTCGCCGCCGGGCGGACGGACGGCCGGGACACCGTCGCCATGGAAGGCGTCGGTGACGACGGCCTGTTCCACGCGGTGCAGACATTCCGGCAGCTGGTGAGTGGACGGAAGGTCGCCGGGGTCGTCGTGCGCGACTGGCCGGGGACGGCCGTGCGCGGCATGACGGAGGGCTTCTACGGAACCCCGTGGACCCGTGAACAGCGGCTCGACCAGCTGGACTTCATGGGACGCACCAAGCAGAACCGCTATCTGTACGCGCCGGGCGACGACCTGTACCGGCAGGCGCGGTGGCGCGAGACGTATCCGGCCGACCAGCGCGCGGACTTCCGGGCCCTTGCCGAGCGGGCGCGAGCCAACCACGTGACGCTGAGCTGGGCCGTGGCGCCCGGGCAGGCGATGTGCATGTCGTCGGACGACGACGTCAGGGCCCTGAACCGCAAGCTCGACGCCATGTGGGCGCTCGGTGTGCGGGCGTTCCAGCTCCAGTTCCAGGACGTGTCGTACAGCGAGTGGCACTGCGAGGCGGACGCCAGGACGTTCGGCTCGGGGCCGAAGGCGGCGGCGCGGGCGCAGGCGCGCGTGGCGAACGCGGTGGCGCGGCACCTCGCCGCGCGGCACCCGGGCGCGGGGCCGCTGTCGCTGATGCCGACGGAGTTCTACCAGGACGGGTCGACGGAGTACCGCGGGGCGCTCGCGGGCGGGCTCGACGACTCCGTCGAGGTGGCGTGGACGGGCATCGGCGTGGTCCCGCGCACGATCACCGGGCGCGAACTGGCGGGCGCGCGGGCCGCGTTCGGCTCCGGGCACAGCCTCGTCACGATGGACAACTACCCGGTCAACGACTACGCGCAGGACCGCATCTTCCTCGGTCCCTACACGGGTCGCGAGCCCGCGGTGGCGATGGGTTCGGCGGCTCTGCTCGCCAACGCGATGGAGCAGCCCGCGGCCTCCCGCATCCCGCTGTTCACGACGGCGGACTACGCGTGGAACCCGCGCGACTACCGCCCGCAGGAGTCCTGGAAGGCCGCGCTCGACGACCTGGCTGGCGGTGACGCGCCCACCCGTGAGGCACTCGCCGCACTGGCGGGCAACGACGCGTCGTCCGTGCTCGGCGAGGACGAGTCCGCCTATCTGAAGCCGGTGCTCTCCGGCTTCTGGGACTCCCGTACGAAGGTGCTCACCGACCGCGCGCGGTACGAGGCGGCGGCGAAGAAGCTGCGGGACGCGTTCACCGTGATGCGGCGGGCTCCGGAGCGGCTCAAGTCGACGGCCTTGGACGCCGAAGTGCGGCCCTGGAGCGACCAGCTGGCGCGGTACGGGGAGGCCGGGGAGACGGCCGTCGACATGCTGGACGCGCAGGCCCGCGGTGACGGGGCGGCGGCGTGGCGGGCGGCGCGGCTCCTGGAGCGCCGGCGCGCCGGTCTGGAATCCCGTCAGGTCACCGTCGGCAGGGGCGTGCTGGACCCGTTCCTCGACCGGGCGCAGAAGGCGTACGCGGCGTGGGCGGGGACCGGTCGCGCGGACGCGACGCGTGACGGGGAGGCGAAGCTGCCGCGGGCGCGGCGGCTCACGGCGGTGACGGTCCTGGCCGACCCCGGCACCCACGGCACCGTGCAGGTCCATGTGCCGGGCGAGGGCTGGAAGTCCGTCGGCACGCTCACCGACAGCGGGTTCACCGAACGCAGGCCGAAAGACGTAAGGGCGGACGCGATCCGGGTGTCCGGCGCCTCGAAGGGCGCCGTGCGCCATGTCGTCCCCTGGTACGCGGACTCCCCCGACGCCTCGTTCGAGCTGGCCCGCACGGAGCTGGACGCGGAGATCGGCGGCGGCGCGCGGCGGGTCACGGCACGCCTGACACCGCAGCGGCCCGGCTCCGTGGAGGGGCGCCTCAGCGCGGAGGGCCCGCACGGCATCAAGGTGACGCTGCCCGCGCAGGCCTCGCTCCCGCGCGGCACGCAGGTGAGCGCACCGGTCGACATCACGGTCCCGGAGGGCACCCCGGCGGGCACGTACGACGTGCCGGTCAGCTTCGCCGGCACGACGCGCACGGTGTCGGTACGGGCGTACCCGCGTACGGCGGGCCCGGACCTGGCCCGCGAGGGCAGGCCCTCGTCCTCGGCCGACGAGACCACGGACTTCCCGGCGTCCGCCGCGAGCGACGGCGACCCGGAGACCCGCTGGTCGTCCCCCGCCGAGGACGGCGCCTGGTGGCAGGTCGAACTGGCGAAGCCGGTGCGCCTCGGCCAGGTGGTGCTGCACTGGCAGGACGCGTACGCGAAGGGCTACCGCGTCCAGACGTCCGCCGACGGGAAGTCGTGGCGCACGGCCGCGACCGTGAAGGACGGACACGGGGGCCGCGAGTCGGTCCGCATGGACGCCCGCGACACCCGCTTCGTCCGGATCCAGGGCGACGAGCGGGCCACGCGGTACGGCTATTCGCTGTGGTCGGTGGAGGCGTACGCGGTCGCGGAGTGACGTGAGCGGGCCGGCGTACGCCTGCCGCCGTTACTTCGACATGTTCGGCGGCGTGATCGGGGAGGCCGCGAGGGACTGCGGGGACGTGCTCGACGCGTAGGCGGACGGCGCCGAGACGCCGGCCGTCGGGTCGGCGGCGGCCTCGTCGCCGGCCTGCAGGGGGAGCCGGCCCACGATGCGGATCCCGGCCTCGTCGAAGGCCAGCTTGATGCGCCAGCGCAGCTCGCGCTGCACGGTGAGGGACTTGCCGGGCATGGTCTTCGCCGAGACGCCCACGACCATGGAGTCGAGGAGCACGCTGTCCAGGCCGAGGACCTCGACCGGGCCCCACAGCATCTCGTTCCAGGGCTCGTCCTTGCTCATGGCGACGCCGACCTCGGTCAGGGTCTCCTTGACCTTGACCAGGTCCTCGTCCGAGCGGACGGTGACGTCGACACTCGCGGTGGCCCAGCCCTGCGACAGGTTGCCGATGCGCTTGACCTCGCCGTTGCGGACGTACCAGATCTCGCCGTCGGCGCCTCGCAGCTTGGTGACGCGCAGGCCGACCTCGATCACCTCGCCCGAGGCGACGCCCGCGTCGATGCTGTCCCCGACGCCGTACTGGTCCTCGAGGATCATGAAGACACCGGACAGGAAGTCCGTGACGAGGTTGCGGGCGCCGAAGCCGATCGCCACACCCGCGACGCCCGCCGAGGCGAGCAGCGGGGCCAGATTGATCTGGAACGTGCCCAGGATCATCAGGGCGGCTGTGCCGAGAATCACGAAGGAGGCGACCGAGCGCAGCACGCTGCCGATGGCGTGCGAGCGCTGCCGGCGGCGCTCCACATTGACCAGCAGGCCCCCGAGCGCCGTACCGTCGACGGCCTGCGCCGTGCGGTTCATGCGCTCGATGAGCTTGGTGATGGCGCGCCGGATGGCCACTCTGAGGACCGCGGCGACGACGACGATGAGCAGGATGCGCAGGCCGGTACCCAGCCAGGTGGACCAGTTCTGCTCGACCCAGCTGGCGGCGTTCGTGGCCTGCTCCTGGGCGTCCTTGAACGTGGTCGGGTCCGAGGATGGGTCGGACGCCGACAGGACGGACAAGATCACGGCAGAAACCTCCAGGCATAGCGGCCGCCCGCGAAAGTCGAAGTCACGGGCAGACCCACCACACTAACGGGGCATTGTGTGTGGATCGTTGTCTTGTTCGAGGGAGAGACCGTCCTCACCTGGGGATGTAGGGGATGTGGTCGAAAACACTCCCAGCCCGTTACCGGGACATGGTGGCGCTTGTGCAGGCCATGAGGGGAAACTGACTACAGATCGTCCCGGCGCGAGCCACGCGCCGCCGGCGTACAAGGAGGCATCCGTGCCGCATGTCCTGGTCCTCAACGCGTCGTACGAGCCACTCGGCGTCGTACCGCTCCGCCGCGCGCTCGTTCTGGTCCTCGAGAACAAGGCCATGTGCCTCGAGGAGTCCGGCGCCTATATGCACAGCGCAACCTGTACTGTCCCTGCACCCAGCGTGGTCCGCCTCAAGCGGTTCGTCCGGGTCCCTTACAGGGGGCCCGTTCCTCTGACCCGGCGGGCGCTGTTCGCCAGGGACGGCGGGCGGTGCATGTACTGCGGTGGCGTCGCAACCAGCGTCGACCACGTCATTCCCAAGAGCCGCGGCGGCCAGCACGCGTGGGAGAACGTGGTCGCGTCCTGCCGCCGCTGCAACCACGTCAAGGCCGACCGTCACCTGGTCGAGATCGGCTGGCGCCTGCGGCACAAGCCGGCCCCTCCGACCGGGCTCGCCTGGCGCATCATCGGGACCGGGCATAGGGATCCGCGCTGGCTGCCGTACTTGCAGCCGTTCGGCGCGGACGAGGCACTGGCCCGGATCGAAGGCATTTCCGCCTGACCATCGATCCGGGTCTTTGTTTTCACCGGTACGTTCTGCGGGCCCCGCAGGACGTACCGGCCGAGCTGTTGCCCGCCTCAGTGCCCGGCCCGTGCGCCGCGCCGGGCGTAGAGCGCGCCGCCGAGCGCGAAGAGCAGGAGCGCCGCGGCCCAGGCGCCGCGCTGCGGCCCCGTCTGCATGGGCCAGGACAGGACCGTCGCCTCCCGCATGCGGGGTGACGAGAACGACAGATAGACGGTCGAGAAGTACAGCATCGCGGGCAGCCAGCTGAGCCGCGCCCCGATGACCACCGCCGCGAGGGCCGTGATGCCGGTGGCGCCGAGGACGTTGCGGATCATCGCCGGTGCGCCGTAGACCTGCGTGTCGCCCGGCACCGCGAGGGCGAGGACGGCCGCCGCGAGGCCGGTGAGGGCCAGCAGATGGGCAAGCCGCCGTCGCCACCAGGGGCGTACCGCCGTGCGGTCCAGCTCTTCCGCGTGCTGATGGAGGCTGGTGCCGATCGCGGCGGAGGTGAGCAGCGGGGCCAGGGTGAGGAGGGGGACGCGGCGGTACGGGTCGAGGAACGCGTCCTGCTGGGTCCCGGCCCACAGGGTGAAGAGCGCCGCGCACAGGAACACGAGGAGCGTGAGAGGCAGGCCCCGCGAGCGGGCATAGAGAGCCAGGGGTGTACTCACAGTGACGGGACCTCCCTCGGGTCGGGGGCGCAGTCGCGGGCGGTCGCGAAGTAGCGGGTCAGCCAGGCGCGGCGCGTCTCGGGGGACATCGCCTTGAGGTGGTCCAGGGCCGCCTCGTCGGCGCGGTCCTCGGCGAGTCTCTTCTTGTCGCCCCGGTGCACGACGAGGTTCTGGTCGCGTATCTGCTCCTGGAGGCGGCTGGGGGCCAGCCAGCGCGTGACAGCCTGGTCGGTCCGGGCGATCCGTGCGTCCTGCGCCTTCAGCACGGGGCAGTCCTCGCGGACGAGCTTGTGAGCGGCCTCCCACGCGTACTGCTGCGGGTCGGTCAGCTCGCCGCGCACCACACCCCAGCCGATCGGCGTGAGCATCGGCAGCTCGGCCTCGTCCTCGTGCGGACGGCGCGGCAGGTCCTCGAAACGGACCGGCAGGTTCTGTACGCCGTCCAGGCGGCCCATGAGCCCCGAAAGGGCGTCCGACACCTTGGGCAGCATCCCCGGGTAGGCGGCGCTGACGCAGACGCGCGGAGTGGAGTCGTCGCACACCTGGCGCTGGGTGAGGGGGTTGCGCTGCCACATGGATTCCCCGCTCTGTACGAGGACGGTGGCCGCGGCGAGTGCGGCCACCAGGGGGACGAGGGCGGTGGCGCGACGGCGCGCCGCGTGCGCGAGGACCGCCGTCAGGGCGAGTGCGCTCCCCCACAGGGCGAAGACGAGGGGCTGCCACCACACCGGCACCGTGGTGCTGCCGAGCGGGAACCCTCCGGCGGGCCCGACGAAGCGGACGGCGGAGTCGGCAGTGGAGGCGAGGCCGAAGAGGACGTAGCCGCCCAGGGCGAGGACCGGGGCCGCGAGCCGCCACGGCACGGTCCGGCCCGCCACATGCCCGAGCAGTGCGCACGCGCCGACCGTCAGTGCGTCGCCGAGGAGCACGAGCGGCAGGGGGTGTCCGGCGGAGGTGTAGGGCAGGCCGGCCAGCAGCGAGCCGACGGCCGCGAGGGCGTATCCGCCCATCACCCACAGCGCGACGGGCAGCGCACAGACCAGGAACTGTGCCAGCGGGCCCCGGGGCATCGACGCCCTCAGCTCGCCCATCCGCGTCCGGCGCTCCCGCCCGCCCTGCCAGGCGCCCGCCGCGAGGGCGAGGGGGACGGCCAGGGCGGCGGCCGTGAGATGCAGGTTGCTCATGGTCTCGGGCCAGCTGCCCTGCCACTGGGCTGCTTTGGCCGCCATGAGGCCGCCCACGCTGAGCAGCGCGGCGAGTCCGGACCAGGGGGCGAAGCCGCGCAGGAGTTCGGCGCGCAGGGGGTGGTGGGGGCGGCCGGGCGCTTTCGGCGCCGGTGGGGCGGTGGCGGGCGCCTGGACGTCCGCGGTCATCGGCCCGCTCCGGCCGTGGCCGCGCGATGGCCTCGGAGGGCGGCCGTGTAGCCGCGTTCGGTGGCGTTGCCGTCGGCTTCGTCGCCGTCCGTGCCGAGGGCGGCGAGGGACGTGGGGGTGCCGCGATAGGCGATCCGGCCGGTCTCGATCAGCGTCACCTGGGTACAGGCCGCCGCGACGTCCTCCACGAGATGGGTGGACACGATGACGGTGGCTCCCAGCCCCAACTCGCGGAGCAGCGAACGGAATTCGACCCGCTGCTCGGGGTCCAGACCGGCGGTCGGCTCGTCGAGGAGGAGCACCAACGGGTCGTTCACGATGGCCTGCGCGATCCCGACACGGCGCACCATGCCGCCCGACAGGTTCTTGATCTTCGCGTCGATACGGTCCGTCAGGCCGACGCGCTCGACGGCCCGCTCGACCGCGTCGGGCGTGAGCGCGGCGGGCATCTCCTTCAGCCAGGCGACGTACGCGACGAACTCGCGCACGGTGAAGCCGGGGTAGTAGCCGAAGTGCTGCGGCAGATACCCGAGTTTGCGTCGGGCCGTGCTGCGCTCGCGCGGCTTGCGCAGGTCGCCGCCGAGCATCTCCACCCGGCCGCCGGTGGGTTCGGCGACGGTGGCGAGCACCCGGATGAGGGAGGTCTTGCCGGCGCCGTTCGGGCCGAGGAGGCCGTGGACGCCGGGGCCGAAGTCGAGGTCGACGCCGTCGAGCGCGGGGACGGGGGCCTTGCGGTGCCGGACGGTCAGTCCGGTCACGTGAATCGTGCTCACGCCTTCTCCAGGTGGTCGTATGCGGAGCGGCAGACGGCGAGGACAGCGCCGGACAGCGCTATCGCGGCCGCCCAGCCTGTTTGTGCCGCCACTCCGTCGAAATAGACGGAGATCTGTTCGGTGAGCCGTTCCGTGAGGCGGCCGGGGCTGTCGCCGCGCGCGGCCGTGGGCACCGCGAGCGCGAGCAGCCAGCCGCCGCCGACGAGGAGGGTCGCGGTGCGGCAGCCGAGGAACGCGGTGAGCGCCAGCGACGCGAGCGTCAGGGCGAGTCCCGGCAGCAGCCAGGCGGCGGCGCCGGGCACCTGCATCTCGTACGGGACGGGCCCGCCGTGGCCCGCGCTCATCGTGCCGGGCAGCAGCAGCCCCGCCACGGTGAGCAGCGGGACGCAGACGGCGAGGACGGCGGCCGCGCGTGTCAGGAGCAGCCGCAGCCCGCCCGACGGCGAGGTGGCGGCGAGCTCGTACGCCGGGTCCGCGTGCCGCCCGTAGGACAGGGCGATCCCGGCGACCGGCAGTACGGGGGCCAGGGCGAGGAGCAGGGGCCGGGCGCCCTCGTACCCTCCGGCCTTCCCCAGCCCGACGGCCCCCGCGGCGACGAGCAGCAGGGCCAGGGCCCAGGGCCCGCGCAGCGCGGGTCCGGCAGCCCACAGGAGCCGCCCGCGCCGCGGGCGGTGCGGCCCCGCCGGCAGCGAGTGGCCCTGCGGCGACGCGGCCCCCTCGACGGCGGCCGGCAACTCCCCCTGAATATCGGCGAGTACGGCCGCGCGGATCTGCGCCAGTTCGGCCCCGGCGGTCCCGGCCCGTACGGCCCGGGACACGCGCGTGGCGCAGGCCCCGCAGCTCTCCAGATGCTTCTCCACGGACCAGTCGTCCGTCTCGGTCAGGAGCCCGTCCGCGTAGCGCGCGGCGAGTTCCTCGCCGACGTGCCAAGCCGATCCGTGCCGTTCGCCGCTCATGCGGTGCCTCCCATCGGCGTCAACTGGCCGAGCGCGACGCGCAGTTCACGCCGTGCCCGCATCGCCCGGGTCTTCACGGTGCCTTCCGGTATGCCGAGCAGGCGGGCGGCCTCGCGGGTGGTCAGACCGTCGATGACCGTGGCGCGCAGCACTTCACGCAACTCGGGTGAGATGCGGCCGAGCGCGGTGCCCACATCGCCGTACTCAAGCCCGTCGAGCACGTGCTCCTCGACGGAAGGGACGTCGGCCGTGGGTGCGTACGCGATCTGCTCGGTGCGCTCCTGAACCCGTCGGGCGTCGACGAGCCTTCGTGCGGCGATCACCCAGAGCCAGCCGCCGGCCTCCGCGCCCCGGTGCGAGGCGGCGGAGCGCCACACGGTGACGAAGGTGTCCTGCAGTACTTCGCGGACGACTTCGGGATCCGCGCACCGCCGGCTGAGCCGCGCATGCAGCCATCCGGCGTGCCGGTCGTAGAGCGCGGCCATCGCGGCGGAGTCCCCGCCGGCGACGGCGCGCAGCAACGCCGCGTCCGAGTCGTCGTCTCCCTGGCCCCCCATGGGGCGGAACAGTCTCACAACCCCTCTATCGACGGCGCGCGCCGCTTCGGTTCACGGGGCGGGCCCGCCCGGGACAACGACTTGGCCACCGCCCGCCCGCACCCTATTGACGCCGCCTTCACCCACGGCTTACGTTCCTCGCACCCAATAGGAAACCTTCCTAACAGTGCTGCGAGGAGACAGGTCATGGCCGGTACGGCCCCGGGAACCCCCGGTACCCCGAGCGTCCTGCGCGCCATGAACGACCGCGCGGCCCTCGACCTCCTCGTCGCGCACGGCCCACTGACCCGCACCCGGATCGGAGAGCTGACCGGCCTGTCCAAGCCCACCACCTCCCAGCTGCTCAGCCGGCTGGAAGCGGTGGGCCTGGTCCGCACCACGGGCAGCCAGACCGGCCGGCCCGGTCCGAACGCCGTGCTGTACGAGATCCACCCCGGCGCCGCCCACATCGCGGCCGTCTCCGCGGACCCCACCGGGATCACCGCCGTGGTCGCCGACATCGCCGGCGCCGAGCGCGGCCGCTGCCGTATCGAGGCCGTCGCCGTCGCCGACGACGTGCGCAACCGCACCGCCCAGCTCGTCGCCGAGGCCTTCGACGGCGCCCTGCGGCTGGCCGGGCTCGGCCACGGTGACATCACGGCCACCGTGATCGGCACTCCCGGCGCCATCGACCCGCACACGGGCCAGCTCCGGTACGCCCCGCACCTGCCGGGCTGGCACTCGCGCACCCTGCTCGCCGAGCTCGCCGAGGTCCTCGGCACCCCGGTCTCCATCGAGAACGACGTCAATCTCGCCGCCATCGCCGAGCAGTACGAGGGCGCGGCACAGGACCACGACGACTTCGTGCTGGCCTATGTCGACGAGGGTGTCGGCGCGGCGATCGTGCTCGGCGGCGTGCTCCTGCGGGGCGCGACCGGCGGCGCGGGCGAGATCGGGTACATGCCGCTGCCCGGCGCCCCGCTGGCGCGCGGCGGCGACGAGGAGATCGCCGGCGAGGACGCGGGGGGCGGCTTCCAGAGTCTGGTCGCCGCACCCGCCGTGCGGCTGCTCGCCGGGGGCGCCAAGGACCTCGGCGAGGCCCTCGCCGACCCCGCCGTGCTCGACGAGGTGGCCCGCCGCCTGGCCACCGGGCTCGCCGCCGTCGTCGCCGTCGTCGACCCCGAACTCGTCGTCCTGTCGGGACAGGTGGCCCAGGCCGGCGGCGAGGCGCTGCGCGTCCGCGTCGAGGACGAACTCACCGGGCTCGCCCTGCCGCGGCCCCAGCTGCGTATCAGCGATCTCGACGACGATCCGATCCTCACCGGCGCCCTGCGCTCGGCGCTGACCCAGGCCCGCGACATCGTCTTCGACACCGGCAACGTCTGACCCCGCTCCACTCCCTCCCCCTCCCCCGCCTTTCGCCACTTCCTCCAACTCCCGTACAGGTAAAGGACGTTCGCCATGCCGCGATGGCGTATACCCCTGCGCGCGCCCGTAGCGCTCGCCGCGGCCGGACTGCTGCTGTCCGGCTGTGCCAACCCGAGTGTCGGCAGCGCCGACGACGACCCGGCGAAGCCCGTGACACTGAAGTTCTGGCACGGCTGGTCGGCCCCCGGCGAGGTGAAGGCGATCAACGACTCGATCGCCCGCTTCGAGAAGCTGCACCCGAACATCCGCGTGGAGTCCACCGAGAACGTGACGGACGCCACCATCAACCAGGCGCTGCGGGCCGGCGGCGACAAGGCGCCCGACGTGGTGACCTCGTTCACCACCAACAACGTGGGGCAGTACTGCGACTCCGGCATGTGGGCGGATCTCGACCCGTTCATGCGCAAGAGCGGCGTCGACAAGGCGAAGGTCTTCCCCAAGACCCTCCTGGACTACACGAGTTATGACGGCAACCAGTGCGCCCTGCCGCTGCTCGCCGACGCGTACGGGATGTACTACAACAAGGACGCGTTCAAGGAGGCGGGCATCAGCCGGCCGCCGCGGACCATGTCCGAGTTCGAGGCCGACGCGAAGAAGCTCACGAAGCGCGCCGGCAGCTCCTACAAGCGCGTCGGCTTCATGCCGAACTTCCGCCTGTACCAGAACAGCCCCGACCGGCTCTTCGCCCAGTGGGGCCCCACCTACTTCGACGCCAAGGGCGACTCGCGGCTCGCGAAGGACCCGGCGACGTACAAGTTCTTCGACACCGCCCACAAGCTCGTCGAGGCGCAGGGCGGCTACAACGCCCTGGAGCGCTTCCGCACGTCCTTCGGTGACGAGATGTCCACGCAGAACGCGTTCATGAGCGGCAAGCTGGCGATGCACCTCGACGGTGAGTGGCGCGGCCTGATGATGAACGAGGCCAAGGTCGGCTTCGACTGGGGCGTGGCACCGCTGCCGGTCCCCGACGACCAGGCCGAGACGTACGGGCGCGGCTATCTCACCGGCACCGTCGCGGGCATCGCGCACAGCAGCAAACACCAGAACGCGGCCTGGGAGCTGGTGAAGTTCCTGACCACCGACACCGATCAGGTCGTCAGCTTCGCCAACGCGATCCACAACGTGCCGTCCACGTTCGCCGCCCTCAAGTCGCCGAAGCTGGACGCCGATCCGACGTTCCGTACCTTCCTGGACATCGCGCAGAACAAGTACAGCCAGGTCATGCCGCCCTCCACCAACGGCGGCATGTACGTCACCTCGCTGCAGGACTTCTCGTACTCGGTCGAGGCGGGCAAGGTCCACGACCTCAAGAAGGGTCTGCGCGAGCTCGACCGGCAGATCGACGCCGACACCCTTCAGTCGAAGAGCTGAGGAGCGGGAGTCCCATCATGGCCTTGACACTGTCCAATCCCGCGCGGCGCAGACTGCGTACGCTCGGCTTCCTCTCCCCCTGGCTGATCGGCTTCAGCGTCTTCTTCGCGTACCCGCTGATCGCCACCGTCTACTTCTCGTTCATGCACTACAACCAGATCCAGAAGCCCGACTTCGTGGGGCTGCGGAACTGGAAGTACGTCTTCGAGCAGATGCCGCTGTTCGGTCCCGCCCTGTGGAACACGCTGTGGCTGGTCGTCGTGATGGTGGCCCTGCGGGTGGTCTTCGGGCTCTCCCTCGGACTGCTCATCACGAAGATCAAGACCGGCGCCGGCTTCTTCCGTACGGCCTTCTACCTGCCCTACCTGGCCCCGCCGGTGGCCGCGACCGTCGCCTTCGTCTTCCTGCTCAACCCGTCGACGGGACCGGTCAACGAGGTCCTCGCGCACCTCGGTATCACCGGACCGAACTGGTTCAACGACGCCGCCTGGGCCAAGCCGTCCCTGGTGATGCTCTCGCTGTGGGGCATCGGCGACCTGATGGTGATCTTCATGGCCGCGCTGCTCGACGTACCCAGGGAGCAGTACGAGGCCGCGGAACTGGACGGCGCGGGCGCCTGGTCGAAGTTCCGGTACGTGACCTGGCCGTCGATCACACCGATCGTCATGTTCGCCGTCGTCACCGGCGTCGTACAGACCATGCAGTACTACACGCAGGCCCTGGTCGCCGGAAAGATCGCCTCCGGCGTCTCCATCGGCCCCGGCAGCGTCATCCAGCCCGGCTACCCGGACCACTCGACGCTCACCGTCCCGCAGCTCGTCTACTCGATGGGCTTCCAGAACTTCAACACCGGCGCGGCGTGCGTCCTCTCGCTCGTGCTCTTCGCCATCGCCATGGCCGTGACCATGCTGCTCATGCGCAAGCGCTCGGGCCTGCTCGCGGCGGAGGACTGATCAAGATGACGTCTACGACACTCAGCCCCACCCCCACCCCTACCGCCGCCCCCGCCGGCGCCTCACGCCGGCGCGGCCCCGCCGCCGCACGCGCCCGCCGCAAGCGCGTCCTGCACTGGATCGCCGTGCACAGCGTCGCGATCGCCGTCGCGCTGCTGTTCATCCTGCCGTTCGTGTTCGTCTTCCTGACGTCCGTGATGAGTGACAGCCAGGCGATGAGCGGCGACCTGTGGCCCGACTCCTGGCACTGGGACAACTACAAGACGGTCTTCCAGACCGACGGCTTCCTCGACTGGTGGAAGAACTCCCTGCTCTACGCGGGCCTCGGAACGCTGTTCACCGTGTGCTCGGCGATCCCCGTCGCGTACGCGCTCGCCAAGTTCCGCTTCCGCGGCCGCCGGACGGCGATGATGCTCGTCATCTCGACGATGATGCTGCCGCCGCAGGTCATCGTGATCCCGATGTATCTGGTGTGGGCCCAGCAGTTCCATCTGTCGGGCACGCTGTGGCCGCTGATCATCCCTATGGCGTTCGGCGACGCGTACTCGATCTTCCTGCTCCGTCAGTTCCTCCTGACGATCCCGAAGGAGTACATCGAGTCGGCGAAGGTCGACGGCTGCGGTGAGCTGCGGACCCTGCTGAAGATCATCGTGCCGATGGCCAAGCCGGGCATCGCCGCGATCGCGCTGTTCCAGTTCTTCTACTGCTGGAACGACTACTTCGGGCCGCAGATCTACGCGGCCCAGAACCCGGCGTCGTGGACGCTGTCGTACGGCCTCGAGTCCTTCAAGTCCGCACACAGCGTCAACTGGAACCTGACGATGGCCGCGACCCTCCTCGTGATGGCGCCGGTCTGCATCGTCTTCTTCTTCGCACAGAAGGCCTTCGTCGAAGGCGTCACCCTCACCGGAGTAAAGGGCTGAGAACCGATATGAAGCTCGCTGTGGTCGGCGGAGGCTCGACCTACACACCCGAACTCATCGACGGATTCGCGCGGCTGAGGGACACCCTGCCGATCGAGGAGCTCGTGCTCGTCGACCCGGCGGCCGACCGCCTGGAACTGGTCGGCGGCCTCGCGCGGCGCATCTTCGCCAAGCAGGGCCACCCCGGCGTCATCCGTACGACGAGCGATGTGGACGCCGGTGTCGCCGACGCCGACGCGGTCCTGCTCCAGTTGCGTGTCGGCGGTCAGGCCGCCCGCAACCAGGACGAGACCTGGCCGCTGGAGTGCGGCTGCGTCGGGCAGGAGACGACCGGCGCGGGCGGCCTCGCGAAGGCGCTCCGCACGGTGCCGGTGGTCCTCGACATCGCCGAGCGGGTGCGCCGCGCGAACCCGAACGCCTGGATCATCGACTTCACCAACCCGGTCGGCATCGTGACCCGCGCGCTGCTCCAGGCCGGGCACAGGGCCGTCGGTCTGTGCAACGTCGCGATCGGCTTCCAGCGGAAGTTCGCGCGGCTGCTCGACGTGACGCCGTCGCAGGTCCACCTCGACCACGTCGGCCTCAACCACCTCACCTGGGAGCTGGGTGTCCGCCTCGGCGGCCCGGACGGCGAGAACGTGCTGCCGCGCCTGATCGGCGAGCACGGCGACGCCATCGCCGAGGACCTGCACATGCCGCGCGCGATCGTGGACCGTCTCGGGGTCGTGCCCTCCTACTACCTGCGCTACTACTACCAGCACGACGCGGTCGTGCGGGAGATGCGCACGAAGCCGTCGCGCGCCTCCCAAGTGGCCGCGATGGAGCGGGAGTTGCTGGAGATGTACGGCGACCCGGCGCTCGACGAGAAGCCGGAGCTGCTCGCCAAGCGGGGCGGCGCCTTCTACAGCGAGGCGGCCGTGGACCTGGCGGCGTCGCTCCTCGGCGGCGGGGGTTCCCCGTACCAGGTCGTCAACACCTACAACAACGGCACGCTGCCGTTCCTGCCCGACGACGCCGTGATCGAGGTGCAGGCGGCGGTCGACGGCAAGGGTGCGACGCCGCTGGCCGTACCCGCGCTCGACCCGCTGTACGCGGGCCTCATCGCGAACGTCACCGCTTATGAGGACCTGGCACTCGAAGCCGCCCTGCGCGGCGGACGTGACCGCGTCTTCAAGGCACTGCTCGCACACCCGCTGGTGGGCCAGATCGAGTACGCCGAGCAGCTCACGGACGAGCTGATCGCCCACAACCGGGAGCACCTCGCGTGGGCCTGAGCTCTTCTGTGAACGGCTGGGTGCTGGCGATCGACGCCGGCAACAGCAAGACCGACGTCGCGGTGGTCGCGGCCGACGGCAGCGTCGTCGGCGCGGCCCGCGGCGGCGGGTTCCAGCCGCCCAAGGTGGGCGTCGAGGCCGCCGTCGACGTGCTCGCCGAGGCCGTCGACCGCGCGCTCACCGAGGCGGGCACGACCACGGTGGGACACGTCTCGGCGTGTCTCGCCAACGCCGACCTCCCGGTCGAGGAACGGGAGTTGGCGGCCGAGCTGCGCGCCCGCGGCTGGGCCGCCTCCGTCGACGTACGCAACGACACCTTCGCCGTCCTGCGCGCCGGGCTCCTCAAGGACTCCGAGCCGCGCGGCGTCGCCGTCGTGTGCGGCGCCGGCATCAACTGCGCCGGGATGCTGCCCGACGGGCGCACCGCCCGCTTCCCCGCGATCGGCAAGATCTCCGGCGACTGGGGCGGTGGCGGCGGCCTCGCCGAGGAGGCCCTCTGGTACGCGGCCCGCGCAGAGGACGGCCGCGGCGATGCGACCGCCCTGATGCACTCCCTGCCCGCGCACTTCGGGCTGCCCTCCATGTACGCGCTGATCGAGGCGCTGCACCTGGGCCGCATCCCGGTGCAGCGCCGGCACGAGCTGACCCCGGTCCTCTTCGCGACGGCAGCGGACGGCGACCCGGTGGCCCGCGCCCTGATCGACCGCATGGGCGACGAGGTCGTGGCCATGTCCGTGGTGGCCCTGGACCGGCTCGGCCTGCTCGACGAGGAGACCCCCGTGCTCCTGGGCGGCTCGGTGCTCGCCGCGCGCCACCCCCAACTCGACGACCGCATAAGGGAGATGCTCACCGCGCGCGCGCCCAAGGCGGTACCGCGCGTCGTCACCGCCCGCCCCGTCCTGGGCGCGGCACTGCTCGGCCTCGACGCCGTGGGGGCGGACGAGGACGTGCACGCGCGCGTGCGGGCGCATTTCGAAAGCTGACCAAAGTCGTCGGGAACGTTTCGCCGGGACGCGTCCTCTGGAGGGTGTCGGTCACTCATCGCACCTTCCGGAGGACGCACCCATGCCCACCGACCGCACCGCCCGCCGCGCCGCCACTCTCATTGCCTCCGTACTGAGCTGCGACGCCGTGCTGCACCTCTGCTGGTCCACCGGGTCGACCTGGCCGGCGCACGACGTGAAGAGCCTGTCGTACGCCGTCCTGGGCGCGGACGTGCCCTTCACCCCGCCCGTCCTGCTGCCACTCGCCACTGCCCTGTTCACGGCGAGCGGCGTCGTCGTCGCCCGCGCGCGCCTGAACCGCCCGCACGCCCTGCTGTGCCTGGCCACGTGGGCCGTCGCCGCCGGCCTCTCGCTGCGGGGCCTCGCGGGTGTCTACTGGCTCTTCACCAAGGACCCCGAGACCGCGTTCTACTGGCTCAACCTGGGCGCGTACACGCCGCTTTGCGCGGGTCTCGCGGCGGCCGCGGTCAGGGTCGCCCGGCCGGAGCCCGTGGCGCACAGGGAAGATGCCGTACGTGTCCGATGACGATGACAGGGCCGCGACCGTACGCCTCGTGCGGGCCGCCCAGCGCGGCGACACCCTCGCCATGGCCACTCTTCTAGACGAACTCGCGCCCTACGTAGGGCGCATCTGCGGACCGATCGCGCTCGACCAGGGCGCCGACGCGGCCCAGGAGGCGCTGGTCGCCGTGTTCCGCTCACTGCGCTCGCTCAAGGACCCGGCGGCCGTGCGCGGCTGGGTCCGCACCATCGCCGTGCGCGAGGCGGTCCGCATGGCGCGGCGTTCGGCACGCGCGGTCCCGGCCGACCTGAGCACTCTGCCCGCGCGCGGCGACCACCAACTCGCCGCGAACATAAGGGATGTACTGGATCGGCTCTCCCCCGAACACCGCGCGGTGCTCGTCCTGCGCGACGTGGAGGGTCTCGACGAGCGCGCCGCCGCCGAGCTGCTGGGCGTACGCGTGGGCACCGTCAAGTCCCGGCTGTCCCGGGCCCGTGACACCTTCCGGAAGGCATGGACCTCATGACTCAGCCCCCTCAGCCCCCTCAGCCACCACAGCGGCCGCAATGGCCCCGGGCGGACCTCGACCCCGTACGCAGACTGCACGCGCTCGCGTCCGGCATCAGCGGCGCTCACGTCACCGAGGGGCGCGTGGACGCCCCGTACGCGCGGGTGTGGGCCCTTCTGGGTGACCTGGAGGGCGAGTTCGGGCGTATCACGCCCGATATGCGGGGGCTGCGTGTGCTGCGCCGCGACGGGGAGCGCGTGGAGGCGCTGGCCATCAGTAAGTACGGGATGCGGGCCCGGCTGCGCGGGGTGCACCGTCCGGGCTGGTGCTGGCTGCAGAGCCGGTTCCTGCTGCTGGGGGTCGCGGCGGCGCCCGACGGGGACGGGACCCGGGTCGCGTTCACCGGCGGGGTACGGGTGCCGGGGCGGGCCGCGCTCGTCCCGGTGGGGGTGCGCCGTGAGGGCCGCCGTAGCCTGGAGCGGCTCACCGCCCTGCTGTGACCGGCGCGCAGGGAGGGAACCGATCGGATTCGTCTCACGTGTTCAAGGGCAGGGGCTGCACGACGGCGTGCGAGGGGGGGCGGTCGGTCCGGTGCGTTCGCACGCCGATCCGAACAAGATCCAGTCAATGGCTGTGCGAATGTCCGTCCCTGCGGCAATACTTGCGGCCGTGCACCTTCGCCCGCGCTCCCCGCACGCCGGACGGAAGTGACGGACGGATGACCATGGGGGAGGTCGAGTGAACAACCCGCCGAACGGCAGCGCGGCGCCGCCGGGGACGGTCGGCGCGCCCACGATGCCGTCCGTGCCGCCGCAGGTGCGGCCGCCGCACGCGCAGGGCCCGGAGCCCGCCGCGCCCGCGCGCGGCACCGCGTGGGCGGAGGGCGTCGACCGGGTGCGCGCCGCGGCGACGACGGAGCCGGGGCGCCTGCGCATCATCGGCGCCGTGCTCGCGCTGCTCGTCGTCGCGTTCGGCGCGGTCACGGCCTGGCAGATGACCGACCGCTCGGCCGCCGCGGACGACGTCCTGCACAGCAGCCAGCCCCTGAGCGCCGACGCTGCGGACATCTACCGCTCGCTCGCCGACGCCAACACGGCGGCGTCCAGCGGGTTCCTCGCGGGCGGCCAGGAGCCGGCCGAGACGCGGGACCGGTACGAGAAGGACATCAGCACCGCAGCGGCCAAGCTCGTGACGGCGGCGGCGAACTCGGACCCCGACTCCCCCTCCACGGCCGCCATTTCGAAGCTGAACAAGCTGCTGCCGCAGTACAAGGGCCTCATCGAGCGCGCCCGGGCGAACAACCGGCAGGGCTTCCCGCTGGGCGGGGCCTACCTGCGGTACGCGAACGAGACGATGCAGAAGCAGATGCTCCCCGCGGCCGAGGACCTGTACAAGAAGGAGAACGAGCGGCTCCGCTCGGACTACGACAGCGCCACGCCCTACCCCTGGGCCGCGATCGGCCTCGGCGTCGTCGCGCTCGGCGCGCTCGCCTGGGCCCAGCGGCGCAACTACCGCCGGACGAACCGCGTGCTCAACCACGGCCTGGTCGCGGCGACGGCCGCGTCCACGGTCGTCCTCCTCTGGCTCGTCGTCGGCCACAGCGTCGCCCGCGCGGGTCTCCACGAGTCGTACGACCACGGGGTCCGCTCGCTGAACGTGTTGCACGACGCCCGCATCGCCTCCCTCAAGGCGCGGGGCAACGAGAATCTGACGCTGGTCAGCCGCGGCGCCGAGACCGTCGAGGTGAAGGGCGTGGCCAAGGACGCCTTCGACGTGGACTACCAGAACCAGATGAAGACGCTCGCCACGAAGCTCGGGGACGCGACGAAGCTCGCCGACGACAGCAATGGCAAGCGGCCCGTCCTGGCCGCGGGTGACAACATGCGGGTGTGGCAGGACCGCCACAAGGACGCCCGCGAGCAGGACGACGCGGGCAACTACCAGGGGGCGCTCGACAAGGTGATCGGCTCCGCGCAGGACAAGCCGACCCGCGAGTGCTTCGACAACGTCGACAAGGAACTGCAGTCCGCCCTGACGCACGAGCAGGCGGAGTTCAAGCAGGCGGCCACCGACGGGCGCGGCGCGATGACGGGGCTCCCGGTGGGCGCCGCCGTACTCGCCGTCCTCGGCGCGGCGGGCGCCGTGCTCGGCATCGGGCGCAGGCTTTCGGAGTACCGGTGAGAGGGGGCGGGACAGCGATGAGCGCACGGCGTACGCGGATCAGCCTGCGCGGCTGGGGCGGTGTGGCGGCCATGGCGGTCGCCTGCGCCCTGACCGCGGTCTTCGCGCTGCTGCTCCCCCTGACCCGGGGCGCCGTCGGCGACGGCAGCACGGGCGTCGGCGGCCCCGGTCTGGCCACGGGCGTGCAGGCCAGAGCCGACGGCTGCACCGAACCTGAGCGCAGCCTCTCGCCGTCCGGGAGCGAGTCGGGGGCGGCGGTCAAGGCCATCAAGAAGCGCGGCTACCTCATCGTCGGCGTCGACCAGAACAGCTACCACTGGGGCTACCGCGACCCGAACAAGAAGTCCAGCGAGCTCGAGGGCTTCGACATCGACCTGGCGCACGAGATCGCCCAGAAGATCCTCGGCGACCGTGACCTGATCCGGTTCCGCGCGATCCCGACCAACCAGCGCATCCCGGCGATACAGCACGGGAACGTCGACATGGTCGTCCGCACGATGACGATCAGCTGCGAGCGGCTCAAGGACGTCGCCTTCTCCACGGCGTACTTCCAGACCGGGCAGCAGGTCCTTGCGCCCAAGACCTCCTCGATCACGGGGTACGACAAGTCGCTCGCGGGCAAGCGGATCTGCACGGCGGCCGGCTCGACCGCCTTCGACCGGCTCGACGCGGACCGGAAGGCGGGCACGCTGGCCCCCGGCGCCGACATCTCCACGACGGTGCCGAACCAGCTGGACTGCCTCGTCAGGCTGCAGCTCGGCGAGGTGGACGCCGTGGTCACGGACAGCGCGCTCGCCGCGGGTCAGGCCGCGCAGGACCCCACGGTCGAGCTGAAGGGTACGCCGTTCACCAAGGAGTTCTACGGCGTGGCGATGAAGCGGGGCACGGACGACCTGGTACGCCGGGTCAACCAGGTCCTGGAGGACTTCCGCAAGGACGGCGGCTGGCAGGACTCGTACGACGCGTGGCTCAAGGACGGTCTCGGCGCGGCCTCCGGGCCACCCGCACCGAAGTACAAGTAGTCCCGGCCGGGCGCTACTTGCGGCAACTGCACAGCGGCGGCCGACGGCGGCCGGCGGCAGCGATGTGAACGGAGAGGTGATCGATGGGCGTCACGGGACCCCCCGGTCCGGTGATGGACCGGGACGAGGTGGACCGTGCGCTGGCGCGGCTCGGCGCGGAGCACGAGGCGATCGAGACGTCACTGTTCGCCCTCCAGGACCACGCGGGCCGCAGACTCCTCGAAGGCGCGCGGCTGACCGGCACCACCCATGAGCGCTGGGCCGCCGCGGATCAGGCGATCACCCTGCTGTGGACGTACTTCGACGCGTACACGGCCGCCCTGCGCTCCGCCCGTGAGATACGGGCGCGGCGCCGCTGGTCGAGCCGTGAGGACCTCGTCGAGCTGACCGAGCTGCTTCGCGGCGAGAGCGTGACCGTCGCCGGAAGCGGGCCCTCCACGCCCGCGTCGCTCACCGGTCCCGCCCGGCTCAGCGACCGGTTCACGCTCGCCGACCTGGTCGAGCGGATGAACGACCTGTACGCGAGCTCGCTCGACATGGTGGTCGCCGCCGACGCCGTCTGGTCGGCGCTGCCCGCCCGCATAGACCTCCTCGCCGCCGAGCTGGGCCGCACACGTCAGCTCGCGCACTCCGTCGGCGTACGGCCGGGTGAGCACCCCTCGGGCGACGACCTGGAGCGGATCACGCACGCGCTGACGCGGCTGCGGGAGGACGTCGTGTCCGATCCGCTGGCGTACTGGCGTTCCGCACCCGGCAGTTCGGCGCCCGGCGGCGGCCGGCCCGACACGACGGCGTACGACCGTGAGGCGCAGGCGCTGGAGGAGGTGCGCCGCGAGATCGACGCGGTGCTGACCGTGCGGCAGGACGCGGAGGTCCGGCTCGGCAGGCTGCGGGACGTCCTCTCGCGCGCCGACCGCACGCTCGCCGAGGCGCGGTCCGCACGCGGCGAGGTCCTCGCCAAGATCGCCGCGTTCGAGGTGCCCGCGGTCAGCGGCCCGCCGACGGCGCTCCAGGAGCAGCTGGCGACGGCGGCCGAGTACCGCAGATCCGCCCAGTGGCACCGGCTCTCACCGCTTCTGGAGAGCCTGGAGACCAAGGCCGAGGACGAACTCCTGCGGGCGCGCGAGTCGTTGACGGAGGTCACACAGCCTTTGGCGGTCCGTGCCGAGCTGCGCGGCCGTCTCGACGCCTACAAGGCGAAGGTGGCGCGGCTCGGGTTCGCCGAGGACCCGCTGCTCGTGGAGCGTTACGACGCGGCCCGGCGGATGCTGTGGAGCGCGCCCTGCGATCTGCGCGCGGCCGAGGACGCGGTCCTGCGGTACCAGCGGGCGGCCGCCGACGTATTGGTCCCGCGGGTGCCCGAACAGGGCGGTCCCGCCGACCGGAGGGGGGAATCATGAGCGAGCAGCGGCAGTGCCAGCGTCCCGGGTGCGTGGGTTCGTACGAGGACATGGGCGGCGGCGAGCTGTACTGCGACACCTGCGGTCTGGCCCCGGTGGTCTCGCCGACGGGCATGGTGGGGTCGTCGCCGACGGGCATCACGGGCGGCGGCCGGGGTTCCAACAGCTCGAGTGCGCACAGCAGTTCGCGGTCGTCGCGGGCCAGCTCGCGCTCCTCGTCGCGCTCCTCGCAGTCGCGCCGGTCGGTCTCGGGCCGGCTGTCGCGCTCCCTGTCGGGGCAGTCGACGTCGCGGTCGGTGTCGGTGCGCAGTTCGGGCGCCTCGGCCGCCTCGTCGGGCCGCGGGCGCCTCGGCGTCGGCCTGGTCCAGGTGCCGGACGTACCGCGGCCCGACCCGCGGGCGATGGTGCAGGAGAACCCCGAGGTTCCCGAGCGGAAGCGATTCTGCTCGCGCTCGGACTGCGGGGCGCCGGTGGGCCGCGCGCGCGGTGAACGCCCGGGCCGCACGGAGGGGTTCTGCACGAAGTGCGGCCACCCGTACTCGTTCGTGCCGAAGCTGCGTACGGGCGACATCGTGCACGGCCAGTACGAGGTGGTGGGCTGCCTCGCGCACGGCGGGCTCGGCTGGGTCTATCTCGCCGTGGACCGCGCGGTCTCCGACCGCTGGGTCGTCCTCAAGGGCCTCCTCGACACGGGTGACCAGGACGCCATGGCGGCGGCGATCTCGGAGCGGCGCTTCCTCGCCGAGATCGAGCACGCGAACATCGTCCGCATCTACAACTTCGTCGAGCACCTCGACCAGCGCACCGGCTCCATGGACGGCTACATCGTCATGGAGTACGTAGGCGGCAAGTCCCTCAAGGAGATCGCCAACGGGCGCCGCACCCCGACCGGCAAGCGCGACCCGCTCCCGGTCGAGCAGGCCTGCGCGTTCGGGATCGAGGCGCTGGAGGCGCTCGGGCACCTGCACAGCCGCAACCTCCTGTACTGCGACTTCAAGGTCGACAACGCGATCCAGACGGAGGACCAGCTCAAGCTCATCGACATGGGCGCGGTCCGCAGGATGGACGACGACGAGTCGGCGATCTACGGGACCGTGGGCTACCAGGCGCCCGAGGTCGCGGACGTCGGCCCCTCGGTCGCCTCCGACCTGTACACGGTGGCGCGCACACTGGCCGTCCTGACCTTCGACTTCCAGGGCTACACGAACGTCTTCGCGGACTCCCTGCCCGACCCCGACAGCATCGAGGTCTTCCGCACGTACGAGTCGTTCTACCGGCTGCTCGTACGCGCCACCGACCCCGACCCCGCCCGCCGGTTCGCGTCCGCGCAGGAGATGGCGGAGCAGCTCACCGGCGTACTGCGCGAGGTCGTGGCCCTCCAGACGGGCCGTCCGCGGCCTGCGCTCTCGACGCTGTTCGGGCCCGAGGTCAAGGTCACGGACACGGAGTTGTTCGCGCAGCTGACGGGCGATGTGTCGCGGTTCGGGGTACGGGCGGAGCCGGTGCGACGGAAGGGACGGGGCGCCCTCGCACCCGCCGCAGCGCCGGGGAGCGCGGCCGCCGCGCTCCCCGGCGCCCCGGGTACCCCTGGCGCCCCCGCCTCGTTGGTGAAGCCCCTCAACGCCGCCGCCACCGCGCTCGCGCTCCCCGTGCCGAGGGTCGACCCGGGCGACCCGAACGCCGGGTTCCTCGCGGGGCTCATGGCGTCCGCGCCGGGCGAGCTCATCACCGCGCTGCGCGCCGCGCCGGCCACCTCCTTGGAGCTGCGCCTGCGCGAGCTGCGGGCCCGCCTCGAAATGGGTGAACTGGTCTCCGCCGCCCATGCGTTGGCGGAGCTGGAGGCGCAGCACCCGGACGACTGGCGTGTCGTCTGGTACCGCGGGGTCGCGGCGCTCGCGACCGGCGACCACACGAACGCGGCCCTGTCGTTCGACGCGATCTACGACGCGTTCCCGGGTGAGCCCGCCCCGAAGCTCGCGCTCGGCGTGTGCGCGGAGGTGCTCGGCCAGCTGGACAACGCGGCGGAGTACTACCGCCTCGTCTGGGCCACCGACCCCAGCTATGTGAGCGCCGCGTTCGGCCTGGCCCGGGTGCAGCTCGCCGCGGGCGACCGGCACGGTGCCGTGCACACCCTGGAGTCCGTACCGGAGTCGTCGATCCACTACACGGCGGCCCGGGTCGCCGCGGTGCGGGCCAGACTGCGGCAGCGGATGGCCGAGGCGGCCGCCGCGCACGGGCCGCTGCTCGACGACCTGACGGCCGCGGCGGGCCAGGTCGAGGCGCTGGACGGGTTCGGCCTCGACGCGGTGCGCCGGGAGCGGTTGTCCACCGAGGTCCTTGGCACGGCGCTCGACTGGGTACTCTCCGGTAGTCAAGGTTCCGCTCCACGCCAGGGACCCGTGAGGACCCTGGTGCTGGGGAACGATCTGGACGAGCGGGGGCTGCGTCTCGGCCTCGAGCGCTCGTACCGGACATTGGCCAGGCTCGCTCAGGTTGGCGAGGAGAGGATCGAACTGGTGGAGCGGGCGAACCGTTACCGTCCACGGACGTGGGTGTGAGTTGATGTCGCAGATGCCTCGGCCGACGGCCATGTCGACGTGCCCCAGCTGCGAGGAGCCCCTCGAGTCGGGTGACCGCTTCTGCGGCGCGTGCGGGTACGACCTGTCGGCGGTGCCGGCCCCGCCGGACGACCTGCCGGCGGTCACGCCGGCCGCGGACGGCGCGGTGCCGGCGGAGAATCCCGCCGTGGACTGGCCCTCCGCACCCGAGCTCGACAGCTCCGACACGCCGGCGCCCGTGCATCTGCCCACCGACCTCCAGGGCACCGACTCGGGCGGCTCCGAACTGCCGTCGGCCGTGCGCTTCGACGGGGTCCCCGAGCAGGCGGGTGAGTCCGCCGCCGGCGACTACACGCTGCCCGCCCCCGATCCCCGTACCGTGCCGCCCGAGTCGCTCGCGACCCCGCCCGCGGGCACGAAGCTCTGCGTGGCGTGCCGCGCCGGGCAGGTCGACCGGGACGGCTACTGCGAGAACTGCGGGCACGCGCAGCCGCGCGAGCGCGATCACATGGAGCAGGAGCTGGGCGCGGTCGCCGCGGTCAGCGACCGGGGGCTGCGCCACCACCGCAACGAGGACGCGTTCGCGATCGCGTCGGCCGCGCTGCCCGACGGGACGCCGTCCGTCGTCTCGATCGTCTGCGACGGCGTCTCCTCGGCGACCCGCCCCGACGAGGCGTCCCTCGCCGCGTCGCGCGCCGCGAGCGAGGCGCTCCTGGAGTCCCTGCCGCGCGGCACGCATCCGCAGCAGGCCATGCACGACGCGATCGTCGTGGCGGCCGAGGCGGTCAACACCCTGGCTCAGGAGCCCG
This sequence comes from Streptomyces sp. CB01635, assembly GCF_002803065.1. GTDB lineage: Bacteria > Actinomycetota > Actinomycetes > Streptomycetales > Streptomycetaceae > Streptomyces. The sequence goes on along the minus strand of NZ_NNBL01000004.1, from coordinate 338,948 downwards.
GTTCGGCCCGTGAGCACGCCCCCCATCAGAACGCGCCCGCGTGCACGCTGGTCGGCGCGATCGTCGCCAAGGACCTGCTGATCGTCGGCTGGGTCGGCGACTCGCGCGCCTACTGGGTGCCCGACGACCGCACGGCCCCCGCGGCCCGCCTCACCGAGGACGACTCGTGGGCGGCGCAGATGGTCGCGGCGGGCCTGATGAACGAGGCGGAGGCGTACGCCGACGAGCGCGCCCACGCGATCACGGGCTGGCTCGGCGCGGACGCCTACGAACTGGAGCCGCACACGGCCTCGTTCAAGCCGGACCGTCCCGGAGTGGTCGTGGTGTGCACGGACGGGCTGTGGAACTACGCGGAAGCCGCGGAGGAGATGGCCAGGGTCATCCCGGCCGACGCGGCGCACCGTCCGCTGCACAGCGCCCAGGTCCTGGTGGGCCACGCGCTCGACGGCGGCGGGCACGACAACGTAACAGTGGCCGTGCTGCCGTTCCCTGTACCGCCCGCGGGGGCAGGATCGGCGTAGACCGGGCGGCGCGGGGAAGTCACCGGGTCGTCGGGGAAGTTCCACGTAGGTGCACGAAGGTGCAGGGGGGACCAACAACCATGGCCAAGTTCTCTAAGCCGAACGCTCCGCAGTTCTCGGTCGACGTCTACCAGAACGAGTTCCTGCCGGAGGGCGGCCGCGAGGTCAACGCGATCGTGACCGTGACGTCGACGGGCGGCGGCGCGGTGGCCGCTCCGCAGTTCTACGCCGCGGGCCGGGGGGCCGACGCGGCGGTCGCGCTGATGGTCGACTGCTCGGGCTCGATGGACTACCCGCCGACGAAGATGCGCAACGCCCGTGACGCCACCGCCGCCGCGATCGACACCCTGCGCGACGGTGTGCACTTCGCCGTGATCGGCGGGACGCATGTGGCGAAGGAGGTCTTCCCTGGAGGTGGCCGGCTCGCGGTCGCCGACGGGCAGACCCGCGACCAGGCCAAGCAGGCCCTGCGCAAGCTGTCCGCGGGCGGCGGCACCGCGATCGGCACCTGGCTGCGCCTCGCCGACCGGCTCCTGTCCGCCGCCGACGTGTCGATACGGCACGGCATCCTGCTGACCGACGGGCGCAACGAGCACGAGTCGCCCGAGGACCTGAAGGCCGCGCTCGACGCGTGCACGGGCCGCTTCACGTGCGACGCGCGCGGCGTGGGGACGGACTGGGAGGTCAAGGAGGTCACGGGGATCGCCTCGGCCATGCTCGGCAGCGCCGACATCGTCGCGGACCCGGCAGGCCTGGCCGCCGACTTCACGCGGATGATGGAGACGGCGATGGGCAAGGAGGTCGCGGACGTCGCGCTGCGGCTGTGGACGCCGCTCGGCGCCGAGATCAAGTTCGTGAAGCAAGTGGCGCCCACCGTCGAGGAGTTGACGGACCGTCGCCTCGAGGTGGGGCCCCGCGCGGGTGACTACCCGACGGGTTCGTGGGGCGACGAGTCCCGCGACTACCACGTCTGCGTCCAGGTCCCCAACGCCGAGCTCGGCCAGGAGATGCTGGCGGGCCGTGTCTCGCTGGTGATCCCGGGTGCCGACGGCGGCGTGCAGAACCTGGCGCAGGGACTCGTACGGGCCGTGTGGACGGACGACATGACGGCGTCCACGTCGATCAATCCGCAGGTCGCGCACTACACGGGTCAGGCGGAACTGGCACAGGTCATCCAGCAGGGTCTGGATGCCCGCAAAGCAGGCGATGCGGACGGGGCGACGGCCAAGCTGGGGCGCGCGGTGCAGCTCGCCGCGGCCTCCGGGAACGCGGATACGGCCAAACTGCTCTCGAAGGTGGTGGACGTGGTCGACGCCGCGGAAGGTACTGTTCGATTGAAGGCCAAGGTCGCCGAGGCTGACGAAATGACCCTCGAGACCCGGTCCACGAAGACTGTCCGTGTCAAGAAGTGATGACGTAGCGAAGTAACGGAGGGGGAAGCGCCGACATGCCGACCTGCCCGAACGGACACCAGTCGGGTTCCGACGACTGGTGCGAGGTCTGCGGTCACCGCATGGCCGGTGCCGTACCCCCGCCCCCTCCGCCGCCGCCCCCGGCCGCCGGTTACGGTTACCCCCAGGGTGGCCAGACCCCGCCTCCCGGCTACGGCTACCCGCCGCCGGCCAACGCGGGGCAGTCCGCTCCGCCGCCGCCCGGCGCCGGCCCCGAGCTGTGCCCGCAGTGCCGCACGCCCCGTGAGGGCGGCGCGCCGTTCTGCGAGGAGTGCCGGTGGAACTTCCTGACGAACACGGCCACGTCCTACACGCCGGCCGCGCCGAACCCGCCGATGCCCGGCCCCGGTCAAGGTCCCGGCCAGGGGCCCGTCGGCCCGAACCCGGCGCTCCGCTTCCAGCAGCAGCCGCCCGGTCCCGGTGACTCGTTCGAGTACCAGGGCTCACGGCCCTCGCAGATGAACCGGCCCGCCGAGCCGATCCCGCCGTTCGGCGGCGACGCGGCGCAGGGCCCGCCGCCCCCGCCGGGTCCCCGCACGGGTGGCGCCCCGCAGGCATTCCAGCAGCCAGGTCCGCCGGCGGCCCCGCAGGCATTCCAGCAGCCGGGTCCGCCCGCGGCCCCGCAGGCATTCCAGCAGCCGGGTCCGCCCGCCCCGCCCGCGTTCCCGCAGGAGACCGGCCGCCCGCAGGGTCCCCCGGGTCCCTCGGGTCCGTCCTTCGGCGGCGGTGACGACTGGGTGCTCTCACCCCCGTCGGCCCCGGCGCAGCAGGGTCCGGGTCCCGGTGCGACCGAGGCGCCGGGCGGCCCGCAGGGCTTCCCGCCGCCGCAGCAGACCCAGGCCCCTCAGGCGCCCCAGGGTTTCCAGCAGCAGCAGCCGGTTTCCTGGAGCGCGACGATCGGCCCGGACCGTGAGTACTTCATGGCGATGATGCACCGCAGCGGGCCCGAGGCCTCGGGCCTGAACCTGCCCGCGTACTCGCCCGAGCAGCAGCGCCGGCTCACCGGGAACCAGCTGACGATCGGCCGTCGCCGCCACTCCACGGGCGACACCCCCGACATCGATCTGTCGGTGCCGCCGGAGGACCCGGGCGTCTCGCATCAGCACGCGGTGCTGGTACAGCAACCGGACGGATCATGGGCGGTCGTCGACCAGAACTCGACGAACGGCACCACGGTCAACGGCGGCGACGAGCCCATCCAGCCCTTCGTCCCCGTGCCGCTCCAGGACGGCGACCGGGTGCACGTGGGCGCCTGGACGACGATCACGATCCACCGGGGCTAGCCCCTCTGCGTCTACATCCGGTCCGGCCGCAGTGACCAGGCGTACGGCCCTTCGGGGTCGTCCAGCCAGGCCCACTCGAGCTCGCCGCTGACCGTGATGCCGAACCGTTCCCGCACGGGCCGTCCCTCCCGCTCCCACAGGGCGAGGGCCTCGTGCGGGTCGAGCCGGCCCGCGGTCAGCGAGAGCAGGAACCGGAACAGCTCGTCGGCGAGGACCCTGCGGGGCAGCCCGCCGATGTGCTGCACCGGTTCCTCGCCCTGCGTCCCGCCGCGCAGGGGCACGAAGTAGGCGGGCGTGTGCAGGAAGCGGCCCTCGGCGTGGCCGGCCTCGCGCACCGTGAGCAGGATCAGACCGGTCGCGAGGGGCGCCAGGATGCGCGCCCCCGGCCGGCACTGCGCGGGCCAGGCGCTGGGCACGGCCCGCAGCGCGCAGGTCGCGATGATCCGGTCGTACGGGGCGTGCTCGGGGCAGCCGGTCGCACCGTCGCCCGTGACGACGGCGGGCCGGAAGCCCGCCGCGGCGAGGTGCCGGCGCGCGGTCTCGGTGATCTCCGGGTCCAGATCTACCGTGGTGACGTTCTCGTCGCCTGCGCGGCGGGCGAGCAGCGCGGCGTTGTAGCCGGTGCCCGCGCCGATCTCCAGGACGCGGTCCCCTTCGTGTACGTCCAGCTCGATGAGCATCCGTGCCATCAGGGACGGCTGGCTGCTGGACGAGACCAGTTCCCCGTCGCGGACCCGGGTGGCGAGCGGCTCGTCGGCGTAGGCGCCGCGCAGCCAGCGCTCCCGCTGCCGCGGGTCGGGGTCCTCGCGCCACAGCCGCCGATAGCCGGTCGGCGCCGGAAGGTAGTAGTAGGGCACGAACACATGGCGCGGGACCTGCTCGAACACCTCGCGCCAGGCCGGGTCGCCGTCGAAGGCCCCGCTCACGGCGATCTCCCGCACGAGCGCGGCCCGCGCCGCCTCGGCTCCCGCCTCCGGGTCCGTGCCTTGTGCGCCCATACGTCCACTGTGCTGTGCCTGGGGCGTAAGAGCGAGCCCCCGTCCGGGGTGTACTCCGGTGCTGGAAGGGCAAGGCCGGCGGGCAGGGCCTAAGCCTCAAGTCCTCGTCCCGGTCGTCTGAGACGATGGACACGTGCTGCACTTCCCGGGGGACCACCCCGGGACCCCCGGCCGGAATGGCATCGGGGTGACCCGAGCGAGAGTTGTGAGGCCCACCGACGTGACCGAGATTCCGCGCGGCACGCTTCAGGAGCAGACCTTCTACGAGCAGGTCGGCGGCGAGGAGACCTTCCGGCGCCTGGTCCGCCGCTTCTACGAGGGGGTCGCCCAGGACCCGCTGCTGCGGCCGATGTACCCGGAGGAGGATCTGGGTCCGGCCGAGGAGCGCCTCACGCTGTTCCTGATGCAGTACTGGGGCGGTCCCCGCACCTACAGCGACAACCGGGGCCACCCGCGTCTGCGGATGCGGCACGCGCCGTTCTCCGTGGACCGGGCGGCGCACGACGCGTGGCTGCGGCACATGCGGACCGCGGTCGACGAGCTCGGCCTGTCCGAGGAGCACGAGCACACGCTCTGGAACTACCTGACGTATGCCGCGGCTTCGATGGTGAACACGGCGGGCTGATACGCCGCTGTCCGATGCGCCGTTATCCGATGTGGCGCCGCCGATATCCGGTTCAAACCCCTTCCCCAACTCCGTTCGCTCTGAAAGCATCCGGACAGACTTTCGGGGGATGTGCGGCGCAGAGCGGGTACGGGGGCAGGGGTGTCGGGATTTGTCCTACTCAGGGTGCGCGCGCACCGGTTGCTCCTGACCGCTGCGCTTCTCGCGGTCCTGCTGACGACGTCCGTTCTCGCGATGCTCAGCGCTTTCTCGGGCGCGATCGGTGACGCCGCTCTGCGGAACAGCCTGCGCACTCGCGACGCCGCGACCACGGCGCTGACGGTCAAGGCCGATGTGCCCGCCGAGGGCCGCGAGGCGGCGGACGCCGCGGTCCGCTCGGGAGCGCGGGACATCTTCGGCGGGCTGCCGGTGAGCGTGCAGACGCTGATGAGGTCGGGCCCGTACGCGCTGCCGCGCTCGCTCCAGCCGCCGGCCGCCCGCTCCGGGAACCCCGACCTGACCCAGTTCGCGGCGCTGGAGCGCGGCGAGGTCCGCATCACGAAGGGCCGCGCCCCCAAGGCGGCGCAAGGATCCACGGCGCCACACGGATCCAGGGCGCCCGTCGAGGCTGCGCTCCCCGAGGCCGCCGCCCGGCAGCTGAAGCTGCACCCCGGCGACAAGCTCACGCTGAAGGACCGCCTCGGCGGCCCCACGGTGTCGGTCGTGTTCACCGGCGTGTACCGGCCCGTCCGGCCGACCGCCCCCTACTGGAAGCTCGACGACCTCGGCGGCCGCGGCATCCAGAAGATCTCCTTCACGACGTACGGGCCCCTGCTCACCGCCCCCTCCGTCCTCGCGGCCGGCCGGGTCTCCGCCGGGAAGTCGGCCTGGCTGGCGTCCGCCGACTTCTCGTCGGTGACGACGGCGGACATCGACGCGCTGCGCACCGGCGCCCGCGAAGGCACCAAGGCGCTCCTGCGCGAGAAGGCGCTCGCCGGCACGACCGGGGTGAACACCTCGCTGCCGGAGACCCTCGACCGGGCGGAGCGCGCCCTGCTCGTCTCCCGCTCCACCCTCCTCATCGTCGCGCTCCAGCTCGTCCTGCTCGCCACGTACACGCTGCTCCTGGTCGCCCGGCTGCTGAGCACGGACCGGGCAGGCGAGACGTGGATGCTGCGGGCGCGCGGCGGTTCGCGGGCCCGGGTGACCTCGCTCGCGGCGATCGAGGCGCTGCTGCTCGCGCTGCCCGCGGCCGTGTGCGCGCCGCTCCTCGCGGGCCCGCTGATCCGGCTGCTGTCCTCCTGGGGTGCCCTGTCGCGGATCGGGCTGCGGCTCGACGTCGAGGCCGGCCGCGGGGTGTGGCTCGTCGCCCTGGCGGTCGCGGTGGGCTGCGCGCTCGCCGTGACGGTGCCCTCGCTGAGCGCCGCAGGTCCCGGGCGCGGCCGCGCCAGGTCGCTGCCGGCGCCGCTGCGGGCGGGCGCCGACGTGGGCCTCCTGGTCATCGCGGCCGTGGCGTACTGGCAGTTGGACCGGCAGACGTCCGGTTCGGGCGCGCTCAGCAGCAACACCTCGGGCACCCTCGGCATCGACCCGCTCCTCGTCACGGCCCCCGCCCTGGCCCTGCTCGCCGGTACGGTCCTGACGCTGCGGCTGCTGCCGCCCGCCGCGAGGCTCGCGGAGCGCCGCGCGGCCGGCGGGCGCGGACTGCCGGCGGCGCTCGCGGGCTGGCAGTTCAGCCGCCGCCCGCTGCGCGGCGCGGGCCCCGTCCTGCTCCTCGTACTCGCGGTCGCCATGGGCATGTTGGCGATCGGGCAGGGAGCGTCCTGGAACCGCTCGCAGGAGGACCAGGCGGACTTCCGGGCGGGCGCCTCCCTCCGCGTCCTCGCCCCGGGAGGCGGGCTCGGCCAGGCCGGGGTCTACGCGGCGGCTCCCGGCGTACGGGACGCGGCGCCCGCCGTGCGCGCCACGATGCCCCTGAGCGGAGGCCGGGAAGCGACGCTCCTGGCCCTCGACACGGCGCACGCCACGGACCACTTGATGCTGCGCGACGACCTGTCGGAGAAGTCCCCTTCGCGGCTGCTGTCATCGCTGCGCACCGGCGGCCACGACCGCTCCCCCGGCGTCCTTCTGCCCGCCGACGCGACCGGCGCCTCCCTCACCTTGCGCCTGAGCACGCCCGCCCGTCCGCACGACGCCTCGCCGTCCGATGTGAAGGGCAGCGTCACCGCGACCGTCGAGGACCGCTACGGAATCCCGTACCAGCTGTTCCTGGACGACCTGCCCGCCGACGGGCGCGCGCATCGGCTCGCCATGAGCCTCGGCGGGGGCGGCTCCATCTCCCTCGAACGGCCCGCGACCCCGCTGACCCTGACCGGCCTGGCCCTCGACATCGACCAGCCCGTCACCACGACGGTGAAGCACCGCCTGACGTTCGAGGGACTGCGGTCCGTGAACGCGGCAGGGGCGCAGCAGTCGCTGAAGCTGGGCACGCGGTGGCGGGCGACCGCGCAGGGAGGCTCGGAAGAAGACGGTGGCACCCGGCCCGGCGCCCCGGTGCTCGAACGGCGGTCGGACGGCCAGGTGTCCGTCGGGTTCGACACCGGGCGGCTCAATCCGCTGACCATCCCGTTCGGGGCGCCGCCCAGCATGAGCGTCCGGCTCACCGCGAAGCGACCCGCGGTCAAGGAGGTCACGGCCGTGGCCACCGACCGCTTCCTGCGCTCGTCCGGCGCGAAGGTCGGGTCCACCGTCGCGGTCCCCGTCAGCGGCTCGCCCCTCAAGGTCCGGATCTCGGCGAGCGTACGCGCCCTGCCGACCACGGGACCCGAGGCCGGGGCCGACACCACGGCCGGGACGGACGCCGGCCCCAAGGCCGCCGACGGGGGCGCCCTGTTGCTCGATCTGCGCGCCCTGAACCGAGCGCTCACCGACCGGCACAAGGAGCCCGCCCTGCCCGGCGAGTGGTGGCTGAGCACCGAGCCCGGCCGCAGTGCCGAGGCCGCCGCCGCGCTGCGCGCCCGCCCCGACGCCGAGCCGGCGCAGGTCGTCGTGCGGTCCGAGATCGCCGAGTCGCTGCGCGACGACCCGCTCGGCGCGGGACCGCAGTCGGCGCTCGCCGCGGCCGCCGTCGCCGCCGCTCTCCTCGCCGCGGTCGGGTTCGCCGTCAACACCGCGGGTTCGATGCGCGAGCGCGGCAACGAGTTCGCGATCCTGCGGGCGCTCGGCGCGCCCCGGCGCCGGCTCGCCCGCCTCGTCGCCGCCGAGCAGGGCATCCTGGTCGCGCTCGCCCTCCTGGTGGGACTGGCCCTCGGGACGTTTCTCACGAGAGCCGTCGTGCCGCTCGTCGTACTGACCGGGCAGGCCATCCAGCCGATGCCCCGGGTCCTGGTCGAACTGCCGTGGGGACAGGTCCTGTTGCTCCTCGCAGGCGTCGCGGTGACGCCCGCCCTGATCACCGCGGGCCTCGCCCTGCGCCGGCCGCCGGACGCCGCCATCACACTGCGCCGCCAGGGGAGTGAGTGACATGACGCCACCGACCGTCGCCCCCTGGGTGCGCACCCGTCTGCGCACCGCGCCCGGCGCCTCCTGGGCGCTCGCGCTCCTGGTCGCCCTCACGTCCTTCCTGGCCGCCGTGTTCCCGCGGGCCGTCGAGGACTACGAGGACGCGGGCCTGCGCCACGCGGTCTCGGCCGAGGCGCCCCCGCGCACCGTCCTCACGCTCACCGCGGAGGCCGGCTCCGAACAGGAGTCGGTCGCTCGGGACGAGATGATGCGCTCCGAGTCCATGAACACCGCGTACGAGGACGTCCTCGACTCCCTGCGCGCGCCGCTCGCCGTGGACAGGGCGCAGTCCTCGTACGGGCTGCGCACCACCACGCTGCTGAAGGCGGCCACCGACAGGTGGCTGCCGCGGCCCGACGGGCTGCCCGCCGAGTTCACCCTCTCCGCGCAGAGCGGCCTCGCCCGGCACAGCACGGTCGCGGCGGGGCGGCTGCCGCGCGCGGCGGGCGAGGTCACCTGGGAGACGACCGAGGTGGAGGGCGCGGTGACGGCCGCGACCGCGAAGGCGCTGCACATCAAGCCCGGTTCGGTGATCCATGTGCCCGCCGTGATGAAGGGCTACGTGTCCGTGCGCATCACCGGTGTCCTCAAGGTACGGGACCCCAAGGCGTCGTACTGGGCGGCCGCTCCGGCCCTCGCCGCCCCGTCGCTGCACCAGACCCAGGGGAGACCTCCGTCGGATTTCTGGGTCGGCGGGCTCCTCCTCGCGCCCGACGCGGCGCCCGCGCTGCTCGGCACGGCCGGCGACCCCGAGCGATTCTGGCAGCTGGCGCCCGACCTGGGCTCCCTCGATGCGCGCACCATGCCCGCCCTCAAGTCGGCTCTCGCCTATACGGAGAACGGCCCGGGTCTGCTCGCGGTGCGCGTGGCCACGGGCGGCGACACCGAGGTCGCCACGGGACTCGACGAGTTCATCACCGGCTACCAGGAACTGCGGTCCCGCATCGGCCCGGTCGTCTCCGTCGCCGCGTACGGCACCGGCACGGTCGCGTGCATCGTGCTCCTGATGGCGGGTGGCCTGGCCGCCGAGCGGCGCCGTGCCGAGTTCACCGTCCTGCGTTCGCGCGGCGGTTCGGTGCGCGGGCTCGCCGGGCGGCTGCTCGCCGAGACGGCGGTCGTGGCGGTGCCCGCGGGCGCCGCCGGACTCGCGCTCGCGCTGGTCGCGGTCCGGCACGGCCGCTGGCAGCCCGCCGTGCTCGCGGTCGCCGGGGCCGTCTTGCTCACGTGCCTCGCGCTGCCCCTGCGAGCCGCCGCCGCGCACCGCCGCGTCCAGGTGGGCGGCGCGCGCGACGACCTCGCCCACGCCCGCCCCTCGCGCCGCCGCACGGTAGCCGAACTCACCCTGCTCGTCCTGGCCGTCGCGTCCATCGTGGCGCTGCGCCGCCGGGGGACGGCCGACGGCGGGGACAGCCTGGTCGCGCTCGCGCCGGTCCTGGTCGGGGTCGTCGCCGCGTTCGTCCTCGTGCGCGTGTATCCGCTGCCGCTGCGCTGGCTGGCCCGCCCGGCAGGCCGGCTGCGCGGCGTCGTCGGTTATCTGTCGCTCGCGAGGACGGGCCGCGCGACGGCCGGTGCCGGTACGGCGGTTCTCCCGCTGCTCGCGCTGCTCACGGCGCTGACGACGGCCGCGTTCGGCGGTTCGGTCCTCTCGGGGATCGATCACGAGCGGGACCGGGCGGCGGTCCTCGCGACCGGGGCGGACGCCCGCGTCGAGTCCGGCTCCGCGCTGCCCACCGCCCTCACCGGACAGGTCAGGAAGATCCCCGGGGTGCGGGACGTGTCGCCGCTCACGCTGCGGTACGACGCCGAGCCGAAGGACGGCCGGCGTCAGGTTCCGCTCGCGGCCGTGGACACCGCGTCGTACGCGCGCCTGGCCGCCCGTACGGACCTCGGGGCGTTCCCCGCCGGAGCCCTGACGACGAACGCCGCGCGGCCCGGCACCGCCGCGTCCCCGCTCCCCGTACTGGCCTCCCCCTCGATGCGGGACGTCTTCGGGACCGGGCCGTTCTCGCTGTTGATGGACGGCGAGGACATCGTGCTGCGCGTCTCCGCGGTCCGTACGACCACGCCCGCGCTGTCCGACGACTTCCTGGTGGTCGACCGGGCGGCCCTGGCCCGCCGGGTCGGTGTCGACCAGAAGGCCAACCAGGGCATCGCACCCCGCTACCTCCCCACCTCCCTCCTCGTCACCGGCGACCACATCGACGGGCCCGCCCTGCGCAAGGCCGCGGGCTCCGAGGTGTCGGTGCGGCTGCGCGCCACCGAACGCGCCCGGTACGTCGACTCGCCCCTCCAGACCGGCGCCGCCCGCGTCTACTCGGCGGCCGTCGTCATCGGCGCGGGGTACGCGGCCCTGACCCTGCTTCTCGCCCTGGCACGCGCTGCCCCCGAACGCACCGCGCTCCTCGCGCGCCTGCGCACCATGGGCCTCACCCGCCGGCAGGCCCGCCGCCTCCTGATCCTCGAAGCGCTCCCCCAGGCCGTGCTCGCCGCGGCGGGCGGCGCCCTCACGGGGTGGGCCGCGATCCGGCTCCTCGCGCCGGGCCTCGACCTGACGGGGCTGGCCCTGGCGTCGGCGGGCGGCGGGGGCCCGGTGGCACAGCTGCGCACCGACGCCCTGTCGCTCCTGCTGCCCGCGCTGTGCGTCGTCCTGCTCGCCACGGCCGTGGCGGCCGGTCAGGCCTGGTGGACCGGACGGCGGGGATTCGTACGGGAGTTGAGAGCGGGGGAAACGTCATGAACCGATGCGGGCGGCCGGCATACGACCACGGCCTCACGGCAGCAACAGGATCAGCCACGGCGAGGGCCGAAGGGACACCGGGAGAGACCTCATGACCACCACGGACCCCACCCTCGCCGATCTCGAACGGCGCGCCGCGGACCGCCGCGACCAGCCCGCGTACGGCCATGACGCCCTGATCACCTGCGACCGGCTGGTGCGGATCTTCTCCACCGACGGCGTCGAGGTACAGGCGCTCCAGGGGCTCGATCTCCTGGTGCGCGAGGGCGAGTTGATGGCTCTCGTCGGCGCGTCGGGCAGCGGCAAGTCGACGCTGATGAACATCCTCGCGGGGCTCGACGAGCCGACGGCGGGAGCGGCGAAGGTCGCGGGCTGCGACCTGCTCACGATGGGCGCGAAGGAGCGCCTGCGCTACCGCAGGGACATCGTCGGCTTCGTCTGGCAGCAGACGGCCCGCAATCTGCTCCCCTATCTGACGGCAGCCCAGAATGTGGCGCTCCCGATGCAGTTGAGGGGCGGCACCAAGCGCTCGCACAAGTCCCGGCGGGCCGTGGAACTCCTCGATCTGCTGGGCGTCGGCGACTGTCGCGACCGGCGTCCGCAGGCGCTGTCGGGCGGCCAGCAGCAGCGCGTCGCCATCGCGGTGGCGCTCGCGAACGAGCCGTCGGTCCTGCTCGCCGACGAACCGACCGGCGAGCTGGACTCCCACACGGGCGAGCAGATCTTCGCCGCGTTCCGCACGGCGAACGAGGAGCTGGGCACGACCATCGTGATCGTCACGCACGACCAGACCGTCGCCTCCGAGGTCCGCCGCACCGTCGCCATCCGCGACGGCCGCACCTCGACGGAGGTCCTGCGCCGCACGGAGGTCGACGCGGCGACGGGCCAGGAGTCCCTGATCTCGCGGGAGTACGCGATGCTCGACCGTGCGGGCAGGCTCCAGCTCCCCGCGGACCACACGCGGGCGCTGGGGATGCGGGACCGGGTGCTCCTGGAGCTGGAGGAGGACCACATCGGGGTGTGGCCGGACGACACCGAGCCGGGCTGATCCTGATCCGAACCGGGAGGCAGGTGTCTAGCGCGGCCGTCAGACGGGCGACACGGAGAGGCCGGAGATCCCGTTGCTGCGCCGCAGCGCCACGGAGCCGTAGGCCGTGCGCAGCCGCAGCCACGAGCCGCTGCTGAGAAGGTCGAGCGCGTCCCCGCGGAGGAATCCGAGGGACTGGGCCGCGTGGGCGGCCCGCACCGGAACCCCGGTGTCGCCGATGGTCCGCGACCAGATCTCGTGCCCGGTCCGGTCCAGTTCGGCGCGCGTGCGCGCATCGGGAGCCAGCTCGTCGACCCGCGCCTTGAACTCTGCGACCGCGGCCCGTACGAGCCCGCGTACGACGTCCACGTCCGGGAAGCCGGGAACCAGCTCCCAGCCGCCGCGCGGGGGCAGGACACCGGCCCACGGAGGACCGGTCACCGCGGCGGGCACGCGCGCGCTCCCGGCCCGCTCGTCGATCGACTCGAGCAGCTCACCGGCCGACACGGTCACGTCCAGCGAGCTGTCGAGCCCGTACTCGTACGGCTTCAGGAGGCGCGCCGTGCGGATCGCGAGCACCTCGAACGACGGCGGCCGACCGAAGACGGCAAGCGCCTGTCCGCCCGCCTGGAGCCGCACGGCGGCGGCCCGGTCGTAGTGCACGAGCCGGCCGAGGAAGGCGGCGAGGTCCGCCCCTTCCCCGGCGTCGGCGAAGTGCAGCACGGGTGCCGTCATGCGGCCAGCGCCCCCGAGCCGCTGTCGGCGCTGTCGTCCATGTACTCCTTGAGGTACGCCTTCTCCTCGGCGGTGATCCGCCGGGGCCGCTGCGCCTCCAGGTTGAACGGCACGACCACGGTCGAGGCCCGCACGTAGAGCTGGTCCTCGTCCTTGATCTCGTACGCGATCGTGAGCGATGCGGCGCTGATCTTCGTCACCCACGACTCGATGGTGACCGGCGTGTGTCGGTGCACCAGCGGGCGTACGTAGTCGATCTCATGGCGGGCCACGACGGACCCGCCGGAGAACGACGGCGACCCGTCCCCGGGCGCCAGCTGGAACATGAAGTCGATCCGCGCTTCTTCCAAGTACCGCACGAAGACAGCGTTGTTGACATGCCCGAAGGCATCCATGTCCGACCAGCGCAGGGGGCAGGCGTAGATGTGACGCACGATCAGCCTCGCGTCAGCTTCTTGTACGTGGCACGGTGCGGGCGCGCGGCGTCCGCGCCGAGGCGCTCGACCTTGTTCTTCTCGTACGACTCGAAGTTGCCCTCGAACCAGTACCACTTGGAGTCACCCTCGTAGGCGAGGATGTGCGTGGCGACCCGGTCCAGGAACCAGCGGTCGTGGGAGATGACCACGGCCGCACCCGGGAACTCGAGGAGCGCGTTCTCGAGCGACGACAGGGTCTCGACGTCGAGGTCGTTCGTCGGCTCGTCGAGGAGCAGCAGGTTGCCGCCCTCCTTGAGCGTCAGGGCGAGGTTGAGGCGGTTGCGCTCACCGCCGGACAGGACGCCGGCCGGCTTCTGCTGGTCCGGGCCCTTGAAGCCGAAGGCGCTGACGTACGCGCGCGACGGCATCTCGACCTGGCCGACGTTGATGTAGTCGAGCTCGTCCGACACGACGGCCCAGAGGGTCTTCTTGGCGTCGATGTTGGCGCGGCTCTGGTCGACGTAGGAGATCTTGACCGTGTCGCCGACCTTGATCGAGCCGTTGTCCGGCGTCTCGAGGCCCTGGATCATCTTGAACAGCGTGGTCTTGCCCGCGCCGTTCGGACCGATGACGCCGACGATGCCGTTGCGCGGCAGCGTGAACGACAGGTCGTCGATGAGGACCTTGTCGCCGAAGGCCTTGGAGAGGTTCTCGACCTCGACGACGATGCTGCCCAGGCGCGGGCCCGGCGGGATCTGGATCTCCTCGAAGTCCAGCTTCCGCATCTTGTCCGCCTCGGCGGCCATCTCCTCGTAGCGGGCGAGACGGGCCTTGGACTTGGTCTGGCGCCCCTTGGCGTTGGACCGCACCCACTCGAGCTCTTCCTTGAGCCGCTTGGCGCGCTTCTCGTCCTTGCGGCCCTCGACCTTGAGGCGCGTGGCCTTCTTGTCGAGGTACGTCGAGTAGTTGCCCTCGTAGGGGAGCGCGCGGCCGCGGTCCAGCTCGAGGATCCACTCGGCGACGTTGTTGAGGAAGTAGCGGTCGTGGGTCACGGCGACCACGGCGCCCGCGTACTTGGAGAGGTGCTGCTCCAGCCAGTTCACCGACTCGGCGTCGAGGTGGTTGGTGGGCTCGTCGAGGAGCAGCAGGTCGGGGGCCTCGATGAGGAGCTTGCACAGCGCCACGCGGCGCTTCTCGCCACCGGAGAGGTTGTTGACGGGCCAGTCGCCGGGCGGGCAGCCCAGGGCGTCCATGGCCTGCTCGAGCTGCGCGTCCAGGTCCCACGCGTTGGCGTGGTCCAGGTCCTCCTGGAGCCTGCCCATCTCCTCGAGGAGGGCGTCCGAGTAGTCGGTCGCCATGAGCTCCGCGACCTCGTTGAAGCGGTGGAGCTTCTTCATGGTGTCGGCGGCGCCGTCCTGCACGTTCTCCAGGACCGTCTTCGACTCGTCGAGCTGCGGCTCCTGCATGAGGATGCCGACGCTGAACCCGGGCGAGAGGTAGGCCTCGCCGTTCGACGGCTGCTCGAGGCCCGCCATGATCTTCAGCACCGTGGACTTACCGGCACCGTTGGGACCCACGACACCGATCTTCGCGCCGGGCAGGAAGTTCAGGGTGACGTCATCCAGAATCACCTTGTCGCCGTGCGCCTTGCGCGTCTTGCGCATGGTGTAGATGAACTCAGCCAAGAGAAACCGTCCGGCAATCGATGTGTGGGCAGATACACCCCATCTTGCCTGACCGCCACCCCCGGATGGAAACCGCGTGGTGTGCGTCACTGTTGGTGACGCTCCGGGTGCGGCCGGGAACGCATACGGCCCCGGCCGCCGTGGAGGCGGGCCGGGGCCGGGGTCAGGCGTGGTCGGGGTCAGTCCTGGGTCGGGGCCTTCTTCTTGCGGACCAGGAAGACCGCGCCGCCGCCGATCACCACGAGGGCGATGGCGATGCCCGCGATCAGCGGGGTGGCGTTCGAGCTGCCGGTCTCGGCGAGGTCGCCGGCCTTGGTGCCGGTGCCGCCCACGGAGGCCGGGCTGGGCTGCGACGACGGCTGCTCACTGCCGCCCGCGGTGCTCTCGGTCTTGCAGTCGAGGACACCCTTGAACCGCTTCTCGAAGCCGTTCGGACCCTTGATCGTGAAGTCGTACGCCTGGTCCTCCTGCAACGGGATCGTCACCGTCTGCGAGGCGCCGGCCGCGATGGTGTGCTCAAGGCCCATCAGCTCGAAGGTGAACGCCTCGTCACCCTTGTTGGTCGCCGTGATGTCCACGCCGCCCTTGTCGCAGTTCTTCTGCGCCGACAACGCGGGGGCCGCGCCCTTCTTCGCCCAGTTCGCCGTGGCGGTCGCGGAGACCGTGGACTCGCTGGAACCGGCGAGGATCTGCGTCTGGCTGCGGGTCTCGGAGGCGAAGGCCCGGCCGACCGGCACGGTCGTCGACGCCTGCACCGTCAGCGCGGCCGTGCCGTCGGCGGCGCCCTCGGGCACGTCGAAGAACAGCTGCCCGCCGTCGACGGCGGACGTCACGGGCTTGCCGTCCTTGTCGACGACCTTGACCCCGCTGGCGGCCGCGTCGGCGGGCGGCGTCACGCTCACGCCGTCGGCGTTCGTACGGACCGTGACCGGGCCGAGCCGTTCACCGGCGCGGCCGGAGACGGCGGAGGGCTCCAGGTTCAGCGAGGCCTTCGGCTCGGCGAGGGGCTGGGCGCTCTTCTGGAGGTAGTCGGCGAGCTTCTCGGCCGCGGGGCTGACCGCGTCCACGTCCGCGCCGTCCGAGTAGCGCCAGATGGCGACCTGGGTGCCGGCCGCGGCGTCCTTCTCGGTGAGGCTGCCGGCGCCGGCCTTGCGGGCCAGGTCGGCGAGGTCGTTGACCTGCGGGTAGGAGTTCTGCAGGATCCAGCGGATCTTGCCCGCGTCCGCGTTCCCGTTCAGCGACGTGCCGCTCCAGGGAGTCTCCTGGTACTTGGCGTCCCGCTGGGTCGGGTTGTGGATGTCGATGCAGTACGTCTGCAGCGTGCCGCCGTTGTCGACGGACATCTCGAACAGTCCGGCGGAGACGGGCTGGTCCTTGCCGTTGTCGTGGATGACGGCTTGACCGTAGGTCTTGAGCCCGCCGATCGTGGCGGTCGCGCCGCCCTGCTGCTGGGGGACCTCGTCCGCAGAGGCCGCGCCGGCGCCGGATATCGCGGCGGTGGCCACGAGTCCGGAGACCAGGGCCGCCGCGGCGAGGCGGGCGGCGCCCCGCCCGCGTGGGGTGACCGCCGACAACACAGATACCGCAGAGAACACAGAATTCCCCTTCAGGCGGGAGACATTGGCACGAGGGGGGTGACGTCCCGCCGACAGAACGATGTGTGAATCAGACGCTTGAGCAGACATCCGAATCAATGGCCCCGTGGGCTACGCCCGGCATCCTAAGGAAGCCGCGCACCACAGTCCCCAGGTCAGAGCGGTACGAGAGCGATCCGACTCGGAATCGTTATCGCCGCTAATGATTACAGCCCTGGCTTATCGACAAATCAACGGCACGGAACCGGTGTTCATTCGCAGATAAGCCGCACTTCGGGCCGCATTCGGGCCGAGCCGCGATCCGAGGGCTCAGCGACCTCTTTCAGCCGACGACGGCCGGTTCTCGCCGATCGCTCTGCTGCTGGTCCTGCTGGTCCGGCTGGTCCGGCTGGTCCGGCTGGTCCTGCTGAGGTTCGCTCTCCCCTTGCGGCTCGATCTCGAACGACGGCTCGTCGCCGTCCGGTTGGCGCCCCGGCCGGGTCTGCCGGCTCCGCCGGAACGCGGTCGTCCCGCGCGACAGGTCGTGCCCGACGGCCGACGCCTGGATGTCCGCCGAGGTCCAGTGCTGCCCGCCCCGCTCTTCGTCCCGCACCCGCAACCTCCCCTGGACCAGCACCGGTTCGCCGATGGACAGCGAGCCCTGCACGTTCGTGCCGAGCGTGCCCCACGCCCACACCGTGAAGAAGTTCGTGTGCCCGTCCACCCACTCGTTGCGCACCCGGTCGAAGCGCCGGGCCGTCGCCGCGAGCCGGAACCGCGCCACCGGCCCCTTCGGCAGCTCCCGGTACACCGGCGTCGTCGCGACATTACCCACGACCGTCACTGTCGTCTCGCTCATGTCGGTCCACCCCTCCCCTGCGCACGGACGCGTGCGGGCCCGTCCCGCACGGCCTCGTCCGTACCGCGTTCCCGGTCGCTTCCGGGCCGCGATCTCAGAGTGCCTGTGCCGGGGCGAGCCCGCTGGTGCCTGTGTTCTACCGGCCAGTTGTGGAAATCCCCGTCACCCGACCAGGTGGCGACCCACGTCCGCGGGGGTCACCCCGTCACCTTCACGTACTGCTCCCGGACCTCCCGGTACCGCAGCAGCTCGGCGGCCACCGGATCGAGGACGCGGGCTCGCCCGCACCCCGCCGCCGCCTCCCGAAGGCGCCGTTCCGCGTCGAGCCCGTAGCGCCGCGCCGGCCCCTTCGCCGCCATCCGGCACGACCACTCCACACACGGTCCGCCGATGATGCCGCACAGCATCAGCAGCACCGGAACTCCGAGATTCGGATCGAGCACCCCGATGATCTGCCCCAAAAGCCACAGTCCGCCGATGACCTGAATGATCGTCATGGAGACCTGTGCGAGGACCGCGACCGGCCACCAGCCGGGCCTCGGCAGCCGAGGCGGCGGCGACCCCGCCGAGACCGCCAGGTCGTCGAGCGCTTCCGGGAGCCCCTCGGCCCCCCGCGTCGCCGCCTCCCGCACCGCCTGCCCCCATGGCCCCGGCAGCCCCGCCGACGCCCGCTCGCCCACGATGCGCACCGCGTGCTCCACGCGCTGGCGCGCCGTCGCCTCGTCGTCGGCGGGCAAGGGCCTGACCGTCAGCGTGTCGCTGGGGCTGCGCTGGGACTCGTACCAGCGCCAGAGCCGCAGCCAGGGGGTGCCGCACGCCTTGTTGGCGTTGCGGCGCCAGGCGCGCTCGGCCGCCTGTCCCGCGGCCTCGGCGCCCACGGCGTCGGCGAGGCGGTCGGTGAACTCCTCGCGGGCGTCCTCGCTGAGCCCGCTCTTGCGTCCGGTCGCGTAGACGGGCCGCAGCCGCAGCGCCGCCGCGTCGATGTCGGCCGCGATCCGGCGGGCGGCGGCGCCTTGCTCGCGCGTGAACTGGTCCAGGGACTCGCGCAGTTCATCGACGCCGTCGCCGGTGAGCGCGGACAGGGAGAGTACGGTCGCGCCCGGTTCGCCGTGCTCGCCGAGCGCGATCCCGTCCTCGTCGAGGAGGCGCCGCAGATCGTCGAGTACGAGGTCGGCGGCCTCGCCGGGCAGCCGGTCCACCTGGTTGAGAACGACGAAGGTGACCTCCGCGTGGCCGGCCAGGGGCCGCAGATAGCGCTCGTGCAGCATCGCGTCGGCGTACTTCTCGGGGTCGACCACCCAGATGACGGCGTCGACGAGCGCGAGGATCCGGTCGACCTGCTGACGGTGCTCGACCGCCGCCGAGTCGTGGTCCGGCAGGTCCACCAGGACGAGCCCCTTGAGCGGCGCGTCCGCGTCCTTGGGACCCTGACCCTGGAGCGGGCGGCGGCGCAGCCGGCCGGGGATCCCGAGCCGGTCGAGGAGCCCCGCGGCGCCGTCCGTCCAGCTGCACGCGATGGGTGCGGAGGTGGTGGGCCTGCGCAGTCCCGTCTCGGACAGGGGCACGCCCGCGAGGGCGTTGAAGAGAGTCGACTTGCCGCTGCCGGTGGCGCCCGCGATGGCGACGACGGTGTGGCGGACGGAGAGCCTGCGCCGGGCGGCCGCCTCGTCGAGCACGTGGCCCGCCTCGGCGAGGGCCGCGCCGTCGACGCGGGCGCGGGAGAGCCCGACGAGTTCGCGCAGCGCGTCGAGGCGTTCGACGAGCGCCGCGTCGGCGCCCTGGAGCCCGTCCTCGTGGGCGTACGAGTCGGGCATGGCCTCCACGTCGAAGACACCGGAGTCCGCGACGCGCCGGGCGATGAGCCCGTCGTCCCAGGCGCCGCCGCCGGAGCCGTCCACGTCCTCCCGGGGCGGATCCACGCGCCCGGCCGGTTCCGTGCCGTCGGCGGGCTCGGTGTGATCGGCGTGCTCGGCGTGCTCGGTGTGATCGGTGTGGTCCGTGACGGTGGTCACCGCGGTCACCTCTCCTTCTGCAGTACGGACAGCGCGGCGATCAGTTCGGCCTGGGACTCGGGCTGTACGTCGAGTGCGTCGAGCGGCGCGAGCCTGCGGTCGCGCTCCACGGCCAGCACCTTGTCCAGGTATTCGGTGAGCAGCCGCCCGCCCCGGTCGCGCAGGCGCAGGGCCCCTTGGGCACCGATCCGTTCGGCGAGGCTCTCGCCGGCGCTGCGGGCGCGGTTCCCGCCGAGGAGGGCGGTGGCAAGGAGGGCGGCGACGAGTTCGGTGTCGGGCGGCGGAGTGGTGTCGAGGGTGCGTACCTGTTCCTCCGCGTACTCCTCGAGCATGCGGCGCCAGCGGCGTACGGCCATACCGATGCGGTGTTCCGCGGTCTCCAGGTCGGGGTCGCGGTCGGCGAGTCCGTCCGCGGCGCCCCCGGGGTCGCGGTGCCAGGCATCGTCGATGTGTTCGTCGGCGGCGGTGACGGCGCACAGGAGGAGCGCGCCGAGGCTCTCGGTGAGCGCGTCGAGCAGTTCGACCGGCGCGCAGTCGAGGGGGTAGCTGCGCCACCGCTTGAGGGCATCCCCAGCGAGCACGCCGCCGCTCTGGAGCCGAGTGCGCACGCGCGCGTGCTCCCTCGCGTACGTCTCGTCGACGATGGCGGTGAGGCGCAGGGCGGCTGCGTACTGGGAGGCGACGGCGCCCGCGAGTCCGGGGGTGCGGACCCGGAGGGAGTCGATGACTCCGTTGGCGGTGCGGGCGATGGCGGCGCAGCGGGCAGTGGGGTCCTGCACACGGTGGCTGAGCCAGGCGCGCAGCGGGGCGACGGCGGTGGCCGGCAGGAGGCCGCCGCCGCCGGTCGACTCGGGCAGTTCGGGGACGGTGAAGCGCGGTACGTCGCCGAGTCCGGCCTTGGCGAGCAGGGCCCCGTACTGGCGGGAGACCTCGGCGACCATCTGATGGGGCACGCGGTCGAGGACGGTGACGAGGGTCGCGTTGTTCTCCTTGGCGCTGCGCAGCAGGTGCCAGGGCACGGCGTCGGCGTAGCGGGAGGCGGTGGTGACCATGATCCAGACGTCGGCGGCGCTGATCAGCTGGGCGGCGAGTACGCGGTTGCGGGCGACGAGGGAGTCGACGTCGGGCGCGTCGAGGAGGGCGAGCCCACGGGGCAGGTTGCCGGAGGTCTCGACACGCAGGACGTGTTCGTCGTCGTCGGCGGGGGCGGCGGCGCCGAGCTCGATGTCGTCGGGGCGGCGGGGCGTCCATACGCGGGTGAGGTCGGGCAGGACGCGGGCGCCGGAGAACCAGCGGTGGTCCTCGGGGTGGCACACGAGTACGGGAGTACGGGTCGTGGGCCGCAGCACGCCGGCCTCGCTGACCTTCCGCCCGACGAGGGAATTGACGAGGGTCGACTTCCCGGCGCCGGTCGACCCGCCGATGACGGCGAGCAACGGGGCTTCGGGGTCTTTCAGCCGGGGCACGAGATAGTCGTCGAGCTGCGCGAGGAGCTCCACCCGGTTGGCACGCGCACGCGGCGCCCCCGGGAGAGGGAGGGGAAAGCGCGCGGCGGCGACACGGTCGCGCAGCGCGGAGAGTGCGTCGAGCAACTGAGGCCGTACGTCCAAGGTCACCACATGCGAAGAATGCCCAATTTTGGCGGCTTTCTGAAGCATATGGACGTCTCTGCGCGCCGATGCGGCCCATCCGGTCCATGGGACGGAAGGGACGACTGGGGCGCAGGCATAACGAGTGCACAACACCCGGGGCGTGAGACGCCAAAAGCGGTGCAAGATTCGTACCTGCCTGCGATTATCAGGACCGCTTCACCGAACCTCCACATCGTGCCACGGAGGCGAAGCAGCAGGGACAGGGATCCGGGAGCCCTATCCTTGGTCCCGGCAAGGTCACGGATCTCCCCCACATCCGTCCCGAGCCACCGGCCACACACCGGCCCCCGTAGCTCAGTGGATAGAGCAGGCGCCTTCTAAGCGCTTGGCCGCAGGTTCGAGTCCTGCCGGGGGCGCCTCTCATCGGCCCTACTTCGGTAGGGCATTTCTGCTGGTCAGGGGCCCTTTCCGTACACGCACAGAAGCCCCGGCCACTCCCCCGACGATCACGGGGTGGGTCCGGGGCTGTCCGGCCGTCACCGGGTTTCTGCGGGTCGCCGTGTCGCATACGTGTCGAAGTTCTTGGCGGCGGGTCGGTCGGCGCCGCGGCGGCGTGCGCCCGCCGCCGCGCAGCCACCATGTGGCCATGATCACTCGCCCCACGGCAGTTCCCGCCCAAAGCCGCGGAGCCGACCGCGATCACAGCTGAGGCTGAGGGTCGTCGGCGATTTTGGCCCACACTCTCGCGATCAATACGCCCCGATATGGGCAGAGTTGCAAAGTTGCCGCCACGCTAATAAACGACTTCAGAGGTGGCGAGCCACCTCTCTCCGAGGTCCGTCTCATGGCTTCCGTTCGGCTGCGTGGTTCGGTTTCTCCTTCTCAGTGCAGTTGCTCGGCCAGTCCGACGATGATGCCCTCCGGGCCGCGGAGGTAGCAGAGCAGATAGCTGTCCTCGAACCGGGCGATCTCGCCGACGAGTTCGGCGCCGTGAGGGCGCAGGCGGGCAACGGTGTCCTCGATGTCGTCGACGGCGAACATGACGCGGTGCGTGCCCAGAATGTTGTGCGGCCGGTTGCGCGGCCCGGCGCCGATCACCGCGGGGCTGCGGTACTTCGCCAGCTCGAGCCGGCTGTGACCGTCCGGGGTCCGGACCATCGCGATGTCACAGCGGACGCCGTCGAGTCCGGTGCACTGGTCGGCGACGAGGCCCTCGACCTCCGCCCTGCCCTCCAGCTCCATACCGAGTTCCACGAAGAACGCGATGGCGGCATCCATGTCCTCGACGACGATGCCGACGTTGTCCATCCGCTGAATCGCCATGCTGGTTTCTCCTTCTTCCTCGTGCGGCCGGTAGTGGCCGCTGATGTCCCTGGGACGGAGCCGGTGGCGCGTTCTCGACATCCGCAGACCACCGAACTCCGAAAAATCTGGAGCGCGCCTCAGGTGAGATTCATCCGGATGTACCAGCCCACCGCCGGCGCGATGAGAATGGCGCCCGCAAAGGCCCACACCGTGGTTGCTGCGCTGTGCGAGGTATGGATCAGAGCAAGCATCCGACGCAGACGGCGCAGGGCGGCCGGGCCGGGCGCCTCCGTGCTCGGCGCCTCACCCGCCCGCCCTGCGGAGTGCAACGTCACCGCAGCGCCTCTGAGCGCGGTGCCGGTGCGGGCGTCGGCGGGGGCGGCGGGGCCGAGGACTCGCGGAAGCCGTACTTCGACCACCAGCGGGCCAGTGGGGCCGGTGCCCACCAGGCCCACCGGCCCAGAAGCGCCATCGTCGCGGGCACCAGCAGGCCTCGTACGATCGTGGCGTCCACGAGGACCGCGATGACCAGGCCGACCCCGATCATCTTCATGAAGAGGATCGAGGAGGCCATGAAGCCGCCGACGACCACGACGAGCAGCAGCGCCGCGCTCGTGATGATCTTGGCTGTGCGCTGGACGCCGAGCGCCACCGATTCGACCGGGTCGCCGCTCACCTCCCACTCCTCGCGGACGCGGGAGAGCAGGAACACCTCGTAGTCCATCGCGAGGCCGAACGCGATCGCCACCACCAGGACGGGGAAGTTGGCGTCCACCGCGCCGATCGGCTCGAAGTCGAGGAGCCCTGAGAGGTGGCCGTCCTGGAAGATCCACTTGATCGCCCCGAACGCGGCCAGGAGCGAAAGGAGGTTGAGGATCACCGACTTGAGCGGGAGGAGCAGGGAGCCGAAGGCCATGAAGAGGACCAGGAACGAGACGACCGCGACGAACAGGGCCATCCATGGGAGGCGGTCGCCGATCATGCCGACGATGTCGGCCCGGGACGCCGGCATACCCGTCAGGAGTGCGTCCGCGCCGGCCGGGGGCGCCGTGGCGCGCAGGTCGTGGACCATGCTCTGCGCGGCGTCGGACATGGCGTCCGGCGTGTAGCGGAGCGTGATGCGCGCGTCGTTGCCCTCGAACGCCGTGGGGGTCGCCGAGGCTACGCCGTCCACGTCGGCCAACTCGGCTGCGTAGGCCGTTGCTTCGGCGCGGTCCACGGGGCCGGTGGAGCCCTGGAGCACCGACGTCATGATCTGTGCGGGGTTTGTGCCGAAGTCCGACGCCAGCGTCTTGCCGACCACCTTCGCGTCCGCGTCGGAGGGCAGCACCCACTCGCCGGGGCGTGCCCAGTTGACGCCCAGGAGCGGTGCGCCCAGTCCTACGAGGACGGCGACGACCGCCAGGGAGGAGAGCAGCGGCTTCCGCATGACCGCGTGCGCTGTGCGGTACCAGCGGCCTTCGTTCTCCGGCTTGGGGGCGCGGTTCCTGCCGCCCAGCGGGATGCGCCACTTGTCGATGTCGTGCCCGGTGCAGCTCAGGAGGGCGGGGAGGAGCGTGAGGGAGCCGACCACCGCGAACGCGACTACGGCGACCGCCGCGTACCCCATCGAGGAGAGGAAGCGGGAGGGGAAGAAGGCCAGTCCGGCAAACGAGATCGCTACGGCGACGCCGGAGAACGCGACCGTGCGGCCCGCCGTCGCGGTGGCGCGCTCCACGGCCCTGTCGACGTCGGCGCCCGCGTGGAGTTCTTCGCGGAAGCGGTTGACGAGGAAGAGCGCGTAGTCGATCGCCAGGCCGAGGCCGAGGATCGTGATGACGTTGATGACCGTGCCGGAGATCTCGGTGAACATCGTCAGAACGCGGAGCACGACGAAGGAGCCCAGCGCCACGAACGAGCCGACGGCCAGCGGCAGGAGCGCCGCGATCGCGCTGCGGAAGATCAGGACCAGGAGGATCAGCAGGATCGGGACCGAGAGCATTTCGGCACGCGCGATGTCCGAGCCGGTGAGGGTGTTGACCTGGTCGGTCATCGCGGCGACGCCGCCGTAGCGGACGGTGACGCCGTCGGCCGTGAAGTCGTCCCTGATCTTCTCCAGTGCCGCGACCTGTTTCTGGTCGTCGTCACTGGTGAACTGGACGGTGGCGTAGGTCTGTTGGTTGTCTTTTGATACGTAGGCGCTCGGGTTCTGGGTGCCGGGGTGCCAGAACGAGTCCAGGCGGGCGATGTCGGCGCGCGGGACGTCGTCGAGTGCGGCACGGACTGCCGTGCCGAAGGAATCGACCGTGGCGCCCTTGTCCTTCGACTCGTACAGCACGATGAGGTCGTTGGACTCGCGGCCGAGCGCGCCGTCGAGGACCTTGTCGGCCTGGACGGACTCGCTGGCCGGGTCGTCGAAGCCGGCTCCGCCGGTGAACGAGCCGAAGACCCCGGTGCCCCACACGCCGGCGAACAGCGTGAAGACGGCCGCCGCGGTGACGACCCATTTCCGGCGCCGCGCGGTGAACTTTCCGATAGCGGCAAACACTTCTGTCTCCCTGAATCAGTCAAATGGCGTGTGGCAAACGTCTGTGTCGCGTGACGTCGGCGGTGGTCGGCGAAAATGGATTTCGGCCCTCAGCGCACGATTTCCGAGACTTCCGGGAAACGTGCGCGTCCGATATCCGCGTCACGGGGACTGCGCTATGCCCCCTTGGAAACATTCGCCGCCGGTGCGGTGGCCCTGCGCTGTGCGAGCGCCGCTACGGCGCCGACGGCGACGGACAGGCCGAGGCCTGTCGCGACGGAGTACACGGGGTCGTCGCTGACCGCCCCGCCGACGTAGCCCACGCCCACCGAACAGGCGGCCCAGACGACTTCGGCGAGCGCGGCGCCGATCGCGAACTTGCGGGCCGGGTAGCGCGCCGCGCCGGCCGCGAGCCCGCCGAGGAGGCGCCCGCTGGGCAGGAAGCGGACGCCGACGACGAACGGGATGCCGCCGCGCTGCACCCGCCCCGCGGCCCAGTCGAACAGCTCGCCCCTGCGTCCGCGCCCCGCGGCGCCGCCGCGCACCCTGCGGCCGGCGAACCAGCCGAAGCGGTGGATGAGGACGTCGCCGGCGAGCGCGCTGCCGGCCACCGAGAGCAGGACCAGGACGAGGGACATCTCGCCGCGCGCGGCGAGCATCCCGCCGGTGATCAGAAGCACCGCGTTGGGCAGCAGGGGCGGCAGCGTGGTGACCGCGAGGATCGCGTACGCCCAGCAGGCGGCGCCCGACATCCGGGTGGACAGGCCGGACGTGAAGTCGGCCCACGACACGAGTGAGGCGAAGTCCATCGGTCTCCCTTTCCCTGGGCCCGATGCCTCTTTGGAGGCATGTGCCGGGTCTTTGGTGAGGCGTGTTCCCAGGTCAGATGCCCACGGGCGGCGCTGCGGGCAGCGACTGGGCGTGTCCTGGGCTTCAACAGTAACCTACGCTATCGATAGTTTCACTATCACTATGACGCAGGTGGCCATGACCGATGTGACGCTGTTCCTCCGAGAGTTCGCCCGCACCCGCCGGGACACCGGCGCCATCGTGCCCAGCAGTCCCCTGCTGGCGCGGGCCCTGACCCGCCATGTCATCCCCAGCCCGGGCCGCGCCCGCGCCGTCCTCGAGGTCGGCCCCGGCACGGGCGCCGTGACCCGGCGCATCAGGGCCTCGCTGGGCGCCCTGGACACCCTCGACCTGGTCGAGGCCAACGCCCGCTTCGCCGAACTCCTGCACCGCGACTACGGCGGCGACGAGCGCGTGCGGCTGCTCACCGGGCTCGTGCAAGAGCACGATCTGGGGAGCTACGACACCATCGTGTACGGTCTGCCGTTCGCCAATTTCGACGCGGGCACGGTCGAGGACATATTCGGCCGGCTGCTCGCTGCGCTACGTCCCGGCGGCACGCTGTCGTTCTTCGCGTACGCGGGGATGCCGCGGCTGCGCCGGGTGTTCACGACGGGCGGGGCGCGCGAGCGGACCCTCGCGGTGCAGGCCGTCGTCGGGCGGACCCTGGACCGCCACCGGTTCCGCACGGAGACGGTGCTCGGGAATCTGCCGCCCGCCCATGTGCACCACCTGGCGCCGGTGGCACCGCTGTTGGCGTACGCCGGGTGAGCCGGCGGGGGCTACGCGCTGTGCTTGCGCCCGCTGCGGATGCGGCCGGAGGCGTCCTCCTGGGCGATTCGCCGCAGCGCCGCCATGGCCGCGTCGCCGAGGACCGTGCCGAGGACGACGCCCTCGACCTTGCCGTCGGCGCTCGGCACATCGGCGAGCGCGCCGAGCTCGGCGACCGCCAACTCCCCTGCCGCGGCGGCGTACTTGTCGAGCAGGGTGAGCAGGTCACCCCGGTCGAGGTCGCGGTAGGTGAGCACGATCTGGACGAGCGCCTGCCAGCCCGGGTTCTCCGGCTTCGCCGCCCAGCCGTGCCGGAGCACCAGCTCACGGACCTCGCCCTCGGCCCGCTCCCGGTCCTCGTCGGTGCCCCGCTCGACGGCGGCCCTGGTCACCGCGGACTGGGCGACGCCGAGCATGCCGTGGACCGTGCGGGTCGGGGAGTCGACCTCGGACAGGACGTCGCGTGCGGCCGCGATGGACAGGCCGCCGACCTCCAGCATGGCGCGGATCAGCTTGAGCCTGCGGACATGGGAATCGTCGTACGCGACCTGGTTCGGGCTGGTGCGCTCGCCCGGGGGCAACAGGCCCTCGCGCGAGTAGTACTTGATGGTGGGGACCGGAACTCCGGTGCGCCGCGCCAGCTCTCCGATACGCATTGCATGAGGATACTGCGCTTTCTCCGCGGCATGCTCCCCGCCGTCCACGGGAATAGGAAGACGCTTTTATCGCCGTTGAATTCCCGCACCATCACACTTCCATACGCCGCTCCGACGCTCATTCGGCAACGAACCCCTCCGCCCTCAGCCGGAAGCCTCTCCGGATGTCTTCGCGAGGTTTCTGCGCGAGATTTCTGCGCAAGCTGTCTTCGAGCACTCGCCGCGCCCGTCGCCCACGGCCTGCTCACCGCTACCCCCCCCGGTCGAGGCGGCGGGCGGTCAGCCCCGGTAGAGGGCCTCGATCTCCCGCTCGTATGCGGCCGCGACCGCATGCCGCTTGATCTTCAGGGAGGGCGTGAGCAGCCCGTTGTCCTCGGTGAACTCGCCTGCCACCAGAGCGAATCTACGGATCGACTCGGCTCGCGAGACGGCCTCGTTCGCGTAGTCCACGGCCTCCTGCACCGCCGCGATCATCCGCGGATCACGGACGACATCGGCCATCGGGGTGTCGGCGGGCATCTTCCGTACGGACAGCCAGTGCGCGACCGCCTCCGGTTCCAGCGTGATCAGCGCGCCGACGTAGGAGCGGTTGTCGCCCACGACGATGCACTGGCCGACCGGCGGGCGGCTGCGGAGCCGGTCCTCCAGGACGGCCGGCGAGACGTTCTTGCCCCCGGACGTGACGATGATGTCCTTCTTGCGGCCGGTGATGGTGAGGTAGCCGTCCTCGTCGAGGGCCCCCAGGTCACCGGTGGCGAACCAGCCCCCGTCGAGCACCTCCCCCGTCGCCGCGGGGTTGTTCCGGTACGCGCCGAACACGATGCCGCCCTTGACGAGGACCTCCCCGTCGTCGGCGATCCGCACGGCCGTGCCCGGCACCGGGAGGCCGACCGTCCCGGGGCGCGGGGCGAGCGGCGGGGTGATCGTGGCGGCGGCGCTGGTCTCCGTCAGGCCGTACCCCTCGTAGATGAGGATTCCGGCGGCGTAGAAGAAGAGATTGAGGCGCCGGTCGAGGGGGGAGCCGCCGCTGATCGCGTAACGCAGGCGTCCGCCGAGCTCCTTGCGCACGCGGCGGAACACCAGCAGGTCGTAGAGGCCGCGGGCGAGGCGGAGACCGAGGGACGGGCCGCCCTTGCCGTCGGGGCCCATACCGTCGGGGCCCTTGCCGCGGTTGAGGAAGCGGGCCATGTGCGCCTCGCCGTAGTTCACCGCGATCCGGTCGGCCCGGTCGAACGACGCGCCGCGGCCGAGCTTCTCCGCGGTGGCCCGGCCCGTGTCGTGGATCTTCTCGAAGAGGTACGGCACTCCGACCACGAACGTCGGCCGGAACGACCGCAGTTGGGGCCGCAGCTCGTCCGACTTGATGCCGGGGCAGTGGCCCAGTTCGATACGGGCGAGCATGCAGGAGATCTGGATGGTGCGGCCGAGGATGTGCGCCAGGGGCAGGAACAGCAGCGTCGAGGCCACCTGTCCGGTCACCTCTTTGAAGATGGGGTGCAGCAGCTCCACCGTGTTCGCGGCCTCGGCGTGCAGATTGGCGTGGGTGAGGACGCAGCCCTTCGGCTTCCCGGTGGTCCCGGAGGTGTAGCAGACGGTCGCGACGGTGCCGGGGGTGAGCGCGGCGCGCCGCTCGGTCACCTCCTCGTCGTCCATCTCCCTGCCCAGGGTGGCGAGTTCGAGCACCGCGCCCGCGTCCAGCTCCCAGCAGCGCGGCTGCTCCTCCTCGGGCAGCGCGGCGAGCGCGGCCCGCGCGGTGGCCGTGTTCTCGGGGGTCTCGGTGATCAGATGGCGCGCGCCCGAGTCCCGAACGATCCACTCGATCTGCTCGGCCGACGACGTGGCGTAGACGGGCACGGTCTGCCCGCCGGCCGCCCAGATGGCGAAGTCGAGGACGGTCCACTCGTAGCGCGTACGGGACATCAGGGCGACGCGCCCGCCGGGTTCGAGGCCGCCCGCGATCAGGCCCTTGGCCGCGGCGGTCACCTCACGCGCGAAGGCCGCCGCCGTGACGGGACGCCAGTGCTCGCCCTCCCTGCGCCGCAGGACCACGACGTCGGGCGTCTCGGCGGCGTTCGTGAAGGGGATGTCGGCGGGCGTGCTCCCGCCGGGGTCCGCGGCGAGGGCGGCCGTGCGCACCTCGCGCACGGTTCCGTGTTCGTCCTTGACGGTCTCGACGGTTGTCCGGTCCGTCAAGTCGCTGCGCTGCTGTGCCCGTTGAAGATCCTTGCGTACGCCCATGACGGCTCCAGGTCGCGGCTGACGTGATCCCTGTGTCTGGCTCGTCCCACGCAGACTTGCAGACTTACCCGGGCGTCAACTTACCCACGCGTAACGGAAATTCAATGGGTCGGACGCGATCAGCCGACGTGAGGGACCCGGGGGCGCCCCCGGAGGTCAGGCGTCGCGCGGGGTCCAGACCTCGCCGTCGAGGACGTGCCGCATCCCCACCCACACCATGTTCATCAGCCGCAGCGCGATCGAATCCGGCGACCGGCCGGGGTGGCGCTCCATCCAGTCGGTGAGCGAGTCCGCGGCGCCGACGAGCGCGTGCGCCACGAAGTCGGCGTCCTCGGCGTCGAGCAGGGCTCCCCGGCCGCTGTCCGCGATGCCGTCCCCGACCAGGCCGGCAACCTCGGCCATGACGGCCCGGCGCGCCTCGGCGACCCCGGCGGCGATGGCCGCGCTGAGCTCGGAGGCCTGCCGGTGCAGGACGACCCAGGAGTCACGGTGTCCGGCGACGAACGCGAAGAACGCGGCGAGGCCCGCGTACAGACGCTCCTCGGGCTCGCCGCCCGCGCACGCCGCCCCCTGGAACGCGGCGACGAGCCGGTCCGACTCCCGGCGCAGGCACGCCAGGAAGAGACCCTCCTTGGAGTCGAGGTAGAGATAGACCATCGGCTTGGAAACGCCCGCGAGTTCGGCGATCTCGTCGACGGACGCGGCGTGGTAGCCGCGCTTGGCGAAGACGCGCACGGCGACGTCGATCATCTGCTGCTCGCGCTCGCGGCGCGGGACACGGCGCCGGCGTCCGGCGGGGGCGCCCGGACTGTCACCCTGCGCCCCGGGACTCTCCGCCAGCTCCCCGTAGCCTTCTGCCGGATCGCCCGTTATACCCGTCACGCTTGTCAGCCCATCTGCCCCGGCCGTAACCTTACCGATTGGTAAGTTTACTGAATGGTAAGCAGTTTCGGCACACGGAGGGTTCCATGGGCGAGGGCACCGGCACGCGCGACGGGATTGCCGACCTCGACTTCTCGGCGGTGACGCCCGAGCAGTTCGCGAAGATCGTGAAGGGCCTGTCCGCCAAGGAGATCGACGAGATCGCCCGGGACGGCGAGCTGCGGGCACGCATCCTGAAAGAGGTCTTCGCGCGCATGGAGCGGCAGTTCAAGCCGGAGACGGCGGGCTCGCTCCAGGCGCTGATCCGCTGGAAGGTCACGAGCGCCGGTGACCAGGAAGCGGCCGTGTACGAGACGGCGATCGCGGACGGGACCTGCACGGTCACCGAGGGCCGCTCGGACGCCACGCCCCGCGTCACGCTCGCCATGGGCGACGCGGACTTCCTGAAGCTGGTCTCGGGCAATCAGAGCCCCGTCATGATGTTCATGATGCGGAAGGTCAAAATCACCGGCGATGCCGCGCTCGCCGCGGGCCTCAACCGCTACTTCGACATCCCCAAGCCGTGAGTCCGCGGCCTACGCTGCCCATGTGACTACACCACCGCACGCGCACACCGACCAGGACCGGCTGATCTACGGATGCATGGGGCTGGGCGGGAGCTGGGATTCCGCACCCTTCCGGCCCTCCGACATCGACGCCGCCGAGGCCGCCGTACAGGCGGCCCTGGACAGCGGCATCACCGCGTTCGACCACGCCGACATCTACCGCGACGGCAAGGCCGAGGCCGTGTTCGGCGAGGTGCTCGCCCGGACGCCCGGGCTGCGCGAGCGCATCACCGTACAGACGAAGTGCGGGATCCGCCTCGCCGACGGCGACCGTCCTGGGGTGTACGACCTGCGCGGCGCCCGCATCGTGCGGTGCGTCGAGGAGAGCCTGACCCGGCTGCGGACCGACCACGTCGACGTCCTGCTGCTGCACCGCCCCGACCCGCTGGCGGACCCGGGCGATGTCGCCAAGGCCCTCGCCTCGCTCCAGGAGCAGGGCCTCGTAAGGAGTTTCGGCGTCTCCAACATGAGTGCCCATCAGATCGCGCACCTCCAGGCCCACCTGGACTTCCCTCTCGTCGCCAACCAGCTGGAGATGAGTCTCAAGAGCCGGGACTGGGTGGAGGCGGGGGTGCTGGTGAACACGCCCGACGCCGCCTCGAACGGCTTCCCGCTCGGCACCCTGGAACACTGCGCCGAGCACGGGATCCGCCTCCAGGCGTGGGGCCCGCTCGCCCAGGGCAGTTACACGGGCCGCGAGGCGACGCCCGCCGAGTACGCCACGGCACGACTGGTCGCCGACCTCGCCGAGAAGAAGCACACCACTCCGGAGACGATCATCCTCTGGTGGCTCCAGCGCCACCCGTCCCGCATCGCCCCGGTCATCGGCACCGCGAACCCGTCCCGCATCCGAGCCTGCGCCGACGCCGCCCGCCGCGCCCCCGAACTCACCCACGAGGAGTGGTACGAGCTGTGGGTGACGGCCCGGGGGGCGGCGCTCCCCTAGGGCTTGTCCGCACCAGACGCCGCCAGGCAGGCGGGAATTCGACGACCGGCCCCGGGGCTAAGCGCTGCGCAGCCGCGCGTACGCCCCGCCCCGGGCGAGGAGTTCCCTGTGCGTACCGCTC
Organism: Streptomyces sp. CB01635; assembly: GCF_002803065.1. GTDB lineage: Bacteria > Actinomycetota > Actinomycetes > Streptomycetales > Streptomycetaceae > Streptomyces. Next base: position 307,014 of record NZ_NNBL01000004.1, on the reverse strand, counting down.
TCCACGAGACGGCCGCAGTCCACGACGAGAATGCGGTCCGCGTCCGGCGCCAGCGCCAGATCGTGGGTGATCACGATGGTCGTACGGCCCGCCATCAGCCGGCGCAGCGGCTGCACCACGCGTCGTGTGGCCAGCGCGTCGAGCCCGGCGGTCGGCTCGTCGAGAACGAGGACGGGGGCGCCGCGCAGCATGGCACGGGCGATCGCGATGCGCTGCAGCTGACCGCCGGAGAGGGCGGCGGTGCCCGGGGCGATCCGGGTGTCGTAGCCCTCGGGCAGGTCGGTGATGAACTCGTGGGCGGCCGCGTCCAGTGCGGCCTGCCGGATCTCCCGCTCGCCGGCGCCCGGGAGGCCGCAGGCGATGTTCTCGCGGATGGTGCCGTGCAGGATCAGGGTCTCCTGGGGCAGCAGGGCCACGTTCTCGCGGAGGAACTCCAGCGGCACGTCGGTGAGCGGCACCCCGTCGAGCCGTACGGTCCCCGCCGTCGGGTCGTAGAAACGCAGCAGCAGCTTGGAGAGGGTCGACTTGCCCGCTCCGCTTTCCCCTGTGATCAGGACGAGCTCGCCGGGCTCGGCGGTCAGTGACACGTCTGTCAGCGATTCCGCGGGAGCGTCCGGGTAGCGGAAGGAGACGCCCTCGAGGCTGATGCGGCCGCGCACGGGCCAGGCCGGCCGGGGTGAGACGGGGTCGGTCACGGCGGGCTCGGCGTCCAGCACCTCCTGGATCCGTTCCGCTCCGGCCGTGGCGGCGGTGAGCGTGAGGCCCAGCTGCCCGAGGTTGCGGATCGGCGGATAGAGGTAGCCGATGAAGGCCGCGAAGGCGAGCAGATCGCCGAGCGTCATACGGCCCGCGGCGATCTCCCAGGCGCCGAATCCGATGACGGCCAGCACGCACAGCGTCTCGACGACCTCGACGAACTGCTCGTACAGCTCGCTCGCGCGGGCGCCGCGCACGGAGGCGCGCAGCCACGCACGGGCCTCCCGGTCGAGCCGGCGTTCCTCGTCCCGGCGCAGGTTGTAGGCCTGGGTGAGGACGACATTGCCGAGGGACTCCTCGACGACCGAGGTGATGGCGCCGTCGGCGGTGCGCTCGTCACGGGCCGCGGACCTGATGCGGCCGGCGAAGCGGCGGGCGGCGATGAGGAAGAGAGGGGCGAGCAGGAAGGTGACGAGTGCAAGGTCCCAGCGAAGCCAGAGGGCAGCGGCCGCGTAGAAGACGGTGGAGAACAACGCGGAAACGGTGCCGACCACGCCGGACACCACCATCTGTTCGATGGCCTCGACATCACCGGTGAGCCGCTCGACGAGATCGCCCTGCCGGTGCTTCTGGAAGAAGTGCGGGGGCAGCCCCTGCACATGACGGAACGCGCCGGCGCGCAGCCGCAGGACGAACCGCTCCGCGGTCCATACGGCGAGCGAGTTTCCGGCATACCCGACCGCGGCGCCGATCACGGCAACACCGAGCCACTGCGCGGCGGGCAGCCAGAATGCGGAGAGCGATCCCGCAGCCAGCGCGTGGTCGGTGAGATTCGCGAAAATCAGGATCGAGGCTGTCTCGGCAAGCGCGGCGACCACGACGCAGACAATGATCAGGACCAGCCATCTGCGGTCACCACGCGTCAACGGCCAGAAACGCCGGAACGCCTGACGAGCACCCGTGCTTTTATGCTCCACCGACTCCACCAACTCCCCCAACCCATCCGACTCCTCCGACTTTCTCAACTCTCTCCGTCCGAACCGGGAACACGGCTGAGGCGGGCCCCCGGCACACGCCGGGGGCCCGCCTCGACAGCACGGTTCAGCAGTCCTTGCCGGCCTTGTTGCCGACCGGACGGCGGCGGGGCTGCCGCTTCGGCTTGGGCGCGGCCTGGTGTGCAGCGGCCGGCTTCGCGCCGGGCTTGCGGGTCTTCTTGACGGGGGCGACCTTGTGGAAGCTCATGAGGGTTGTCCCTTTCTCGGTGACGCTTTTCCGTTTGCCGTAAGCCCTGTTCGGCTTCGACACGGAAAACATTACGCGGGCCCCGGACCCGGAATGGCCACATTGGATGAGAACTCGATCAGTTACCTCTGAGTTCAATTCTCATCACCCTTCAGGAACAGAACAGCCATTCACACAGAATTTACGCCGGCCCATTCGGCGGCCAATGGCTCTGCCTCGATATTCACCCAGAACTTACAGGGAGAAATGACAGCTTCTCCGATCCGTACGAGACTCGGAAACGCGACTCAGATCTGCAGTTCGTCGGCCCTGCGTATCGCTTCCGCGAGCTGCCGCACGTCCTCGTCCTCCGCCGAGCGGGCCAACTTGTCGGCGTGTGACGCCAGTTGGGGCAGCGTAGGGGCTCCTGGGAGTGCGCCCTGGCGCAGGGAGTCGGCGAAATAGGCTGCCGTGGCTGTGAGTTGGAGGCCGGGGCTGGAGCGCCAGACATCCGTGTCCAGCGCGGAGGCCTCGATCTGGGTTGTCTCCTCGTGCGGGGCGCGCGTATGGGGGTCCAGCCAGCGCACGCCCGCCGTGGCGACGTGGCCGCTCGCGCCCGGGCGCAGCCGTACCGCGTACAGCGCCGTCACGGTGTGGCCGGGGCCGACCTCGCCGCCGTCCACGCGGTCGTTGCGGTAGTCGTCGTCGGCGACCTGGCGGTCGTCGTAGCCGATGAGCCGGAACCTCTGCACGGTCCCCGGGTCGAAGGCGACCTGCGCCTTGGCCTCGCGGGCGCGCAGCTCGATGTTCTGCGGCAGCTCGTCGCAGAAGACCTTCCGGGCCTCCTCGGGCGTGGAGACGTAGGTCGTGTGGCCGTCGCCCTTGTCGGCGAGACGCTCCATCAGGGCGTCGCCGTACTCGCTGCCGACGCCTACGCCGAACAGCGTGATGCCGTGCTCGCGGCGGGCGTCGGAAATGCGGTCGAGGATCGCGTCGGCGTCGGTTTCACCGGTGTTGGCGAGTGCGTCGGAGAGCAGGACGACGCGGTTGGTGGCGCCGGGCCGCGCGCCCTCGACCGCGGTGTCGTACCCCGTGCGTACGCCCGCGTCGAGGTTCGTGGAGGACATCGGTTCCAGGCTGTCGATCGCGTCGTGGACCCGTCCCCGGGCGCCTCCGACGCGCGTCATCGGCAGCACGGTCTCGGCCGTGTCGCTGAAGGTGACGAGAGCGAGGGAGTCGTCGGAGCGCAGCTGGTCGGTCATGACGCCGAGGGACTGCTTGACCAGGTCGAGCCTGCCGGGTTCGGCCATGGAGCCGGAGACGTCGATGACGAAGGTGAGCGCGGCGGGCGGGCGTTCGGACGCCGGGGCCGCCGGGCCGGTGGCGAGGCCGACCCGGAGGAAGGACCAGCCCTCGCCGCCGGCGCGGGCTCCGTCGGCCGTCACCGAGAAGCCGTTGCCCTCGGGGCGCGGGTAGTTCTGACGGAAGCTGTTGATGAACTCCTCGGGCCGCACGGCCTTCGGGTCGGGCAGGCGCCCGTCGGCGAGGGTGCGGCGGGCGTAGCCGTAGGACGCGGTGTCGACGTCGAGGGCGAACGTGGAGAGGTAGTCCGCGGGCGTCGGGGACGGGGTGTCGGTCGGCGCGATGTCGCGCTGCTCGCCCTCGGCCTCGGTGCCCGGCGCGGGCGCGGACGGGCGGGCCGGGGCGGGCCCAGGCAGCGGGCCCGTGCGCTGCGCCTTGCCGCGCTCCGCCGAGGAACCGTCGCTCCCGCCGCCGCACCCGGTGACGAGGAGCCCGCCCACGAGCGCCGCCGCGACCAGCCCGGCGGCCCGCGCCCTCCCGCGACCCCGCGTCCATGGCCGCCTTCGCGCCCGCGCCGATGCCCGCGTACGGTCGCGGTCCTCTGCCCGGTGCTCGCTGTCAGGCCTCATCCGTGCCCCCTCGGTTCGCCGATCGTGCGTCAGCACTTGTGAATGTGACGTCCGAGACGGCCGGAACGAGCAGTCGGAGGCGTTGCGGATGAATCTCGATGCGGCTACGGAGGGGGCCCACCGAGGCCGGAAGGTGATCCTCCGGAGACCTACGAGACGATGTCCTTGCGGCGAAATCCCCGGAAGGCCAGGGCGAACAGGATGACGGCGTACGTTACCGAGACGGCCGTCCCCTGGATCATGCCGCCCCACTCCGGACGCGGCTGGATGGCGTCCGCCCACGCGAACTGCCAGTGCGCGGGCAGGAAGTCGCGCCAGTCGCCGAGTGCCGTCACCGCGTCGAGGACATTACCCACGATGGTGAGCCCGACCGCGCCGCCGACCGCGCCGAGCGGCGCGTCCGTCTTCGTCGACAGCCAGAACGCGAGCCCCGCGGTGACCAGTTGGGACACGAAGATGTACGCGATCACGACGAGCAGCCGCTGCGCCGCCGTGCCCGCGGGGAGCGCGCCGCCGGTCGGGATCTCCAGCGGGCCCCAGCCGTACGCGGCCGTGCCGACCGCGAGGGCGACGACGGGGAGCAGGACCATCGCGGCGAGGCTGAGGGCGAGCGCGACGGTGAGCTTGCTCCACAGGAGGCGGGCACGGGGCACGGGCGCCGCGAGGAGGTAGCGCAGGCTGGACCAGCCGGCCTCGGAGGCGACCGTGTCCCCGCAGAACAGGGCCACGGGGATCACCAGCAGGAATCCGGCCGAGACGAACAGGCACGTCGCGGCGAAGTTCGCGCCGGACGCGGTGGCCGTGTCCATCAGCGTCACCCGGCCGTTGCGCGAGCCCGGGTCGCCGCCGATGGCGAACGCGACGACCAGGACGAACGGCAGCAGGGCGAGGACGGCGCCCATGACGAGCGTGCGGCGCCGCTTCAGCTGGCGTACGGCCTCGACCCGCAGGGGCAGGGTGCGGCGCGCGCGGTATCCGGGCGCCACCTCGGTGGACTCGACGAGCGCGGTCATCCGGCTTCGCCTCCGATCAGGGTCAGGAACGCGTCTTCGAGACGGCGGTGCGGGCCGAGGGACGCGACCGGCACGTCCAGACGGACCAGCTCGGCGAGGAGTCTGGCGGCGGCCGCCTCCCGGCCGGCGGAGGGTGGCACGAGGGCCGGGGACTGTGCCGGACCGTCGGGCGTCGCCGTCGCGGTCGCGGTCGCCGTGGCAGCCGCCGGAACCGTCGCCGGGACGCCCGCGTGCGCGGGAGCCGCGAGCCGTACCAGGAGTCCGCCGTCCGCGCGGGCCGCCGACTCCACGTCGGGCAGCGCCCCCACCTTCTCCACCAGCGCGTCGGAGATGTCCGCCGCGAGGCCGACCAGGAGGGTGTCTCCGGCGCCGATGATGTCGGCGACCGGGCCCGCCTGCACCAGGCGCCCGCGGTCCATCACGACCAGGTGCGTACAGGTCTGCTCGACCTCGGCGAGGAGATGGCTGGAGACGATGACGGTGCGGCCCGCTGCCGCGTACCGGATCATCACCTCGCGCATCTCGCGGATCTGGGGCGGGTCGAGGCCGTTCGTCGGCTCGTCGAGGATCAGGAGGTCGGGCAGGCCCAGCATGGCCTGCGCGATGGCGAGCCGCTGGCGCATGCCCTGCGAGTAGGTGCGCACGGCGCGGGCGAGGGCGTCGCCGAGCCCGGCGATCTCCAGCGCCTCGTCCAGGTGGGCGTCCTCGGCGGGGCGGCCCGTGGCTGCCCAGTACAGCTCCAGGTTCTCGCGGCCGGACAAGTGCGGCAGGAAGCCCGCGCCCTCGACGAACGCGCCGACGCGCGACAGGACCGGCGCACCCGGCCTGATGGCGTGCCCGAAGACGCGGATCTCGCCGCCGTCGGGCCCGATGAGGCCCATGAGCATGCGCAGGGTCGTGGTCTTGCCCGCGCCGTTCGGCCCGAGGAGGCCGAGGACCTGGCCCTTCTCCACGCGGAAGGACAGGTCACGGACCGCGTACCGGTCGGCGGACTTCGCGTACTTCTTGCTCAGGTCGGTGATCTGGAGCGGGACTTCGGCGAGATCCGGGTCGGGGGCTCCCGCGCTCGCGCGGCGGCGGCCGGTGAGCAGCAGGGCCAGCGCCACCAGGACGCCGGCGAGCGGCAGCCACCACACCCAGGCGGGCAGCGGCGATGCCGCCGTGCGCACGGCGGGTGCGGTGGGCACGGACAGGTCGCTCTTGAGGGAGACGGTGTACGTGGCGGGGTGCGTCGGGGACGCGTAGCCGAGGTCCGTGGAGGACAGGACGAGGCGCAGCCGGTGGCCCTTCTGCACTTCGTGGTCGATGGCGGGGAGCGTGAGGGTGACGTCCTTGCCGCCGCCGGCTCCGGAGCCCACCACCCTCATGGGTGCGGCGAGTTGGGAGGGCAGCACGGGCTGTGACCCGCCGCCCGGCCCGACGTCGTACACCTTGCCGAACAGGACCGCGTCGTCGCTGTCGGAGGCGACGTGCACCGTCACCTTCGGGGACCCGGTGACGCGCAGGTCGTCGCGCAGGGGCGCCGAGTCGAAGCGGGCGAACTGCCCGGGGAAGTCGAGGGAGAGGCCGACGCCCAGGGAGGACAGCTGGCCGAGTCCACCGCCGCCACCGCCACCGAGCCCCGGCAGGTTCGAGATGGCGGGCGGGCTCGCGCCGGCGGGACTGGTGACCCGCTGCTCGCGCCCGGTCAGGGGCACGCGCCGGGGGTCGTTCTCCAAACCGGGGTACGTGTCGCCGCTCGCGCCGCGCAGCTGGGCGGCGCCGTCGGTGGAGTCGATGCCTCCCGTGCGGGTGACGCGGAAGGCGGGGCCGGTGTCGGCGCCCTTGTCGTCCTTCAGATAGCGGTCGAACCAGGAGTCGACACGGGCTTCGACGCGCCCGGTCTCTCGGTCTCCGCCGTCGTGCCCGCCCGCGATCCAGTCGACGTCGACGGGCGCGCCGTTGGCCCGGATCGCCTTGGCGGCGGCGTCGGCCTGGCCGAGCGGGAACAGGGAGTCGGTCTGGCCCTGCATCAGGAGCGTGGGCACCTTGATGCGCTTGCCGACCGCGACCGGCGAGCGCTCTTCGAGGAGTGCGCGGGCCGCGGCGTCCGGCTTCCCGGCCTCGGCGACCCGCTCGTACATGCGGCACAGCTGCGGCTCGAACCGGTCGCAGCCACCGCCGGTGTTGATGAAGAGCCCGGCCCAGAGCTTCTTGTAGACGCCCTGGGGGAACAGCGCGTCGGCGAGGTTCCAGTACGTGATCTGCGGGGCGATGGCGTCGACCCGGTCGTCGTACCCGGCGGCGAGGAGCGAGACCGCTCCGCCGTACGAGGCGCCGGTGACGCCGACGCGCGGGTCGCCCTTCTTGTCGAGCTGGACCTCGGGCCGCTTCGCCAGCCAGTCGATGAGCTTGGACGCGTCGGCGACCTCGCCCTTCGGGTCGTTGAGCCCGATCTTGCCGGTGGAGCGGCCGAAGCCGCGCGCCGACCAGGTCAGCACGGCGTATCCGTCGCGGGCGAGGCCCTCGGCCTGGGCGCGCAGCTCGTCCTTGCTGCCGCCGAAGCCGTGGGCGAGCAGGACGGCGGGGCGGCGCTCGGAGCCGGGCGTCGTGAAGTACGACGTGTCGATCCTGGCTCCTCCCGTGTCCATCACCGTGTCGCGGCGCTGCACGGGGGGCGCGTCGTCCGAGGCGGCCGCGGCCGTCCACGTACCGGCGCCCGCGAGCACCACGACGGCCGCGGCGGTGGCCGCCCACCGCCGCGGCCTGGCCCGCGGACCGGTCAGTCGTAGATCCATGCGTCAACGGTACGGGCGACCGCCGACAACGGGGGCAGCCCCCGGGCTGAACCGCCGGACCTCCCTGGGGAGTAGGGTCCCGCCCCCGCGTACACCGCTCGTGGTACGAAGCGTCATGCAGAAATCCGGCATCCGCCGTGCGCGCACCGTCGACGAACTGACCGCCGCCGGGCCCCTGTTCGACGGGCCCGCCCTTCCCGAGTCGTCGGCCCGCTTCCTTCGGACCCCGGGCCACCATCTGTTCCTGGCCTACGAGGACGACGCGCCCGTGGGCTTCGTCAGCGGGGTCGAGACGATTCACGGACAAGGGGGTGGAGATGTTCCTGTACGAGCTGTCGGTGGCCGAGGCGTACCGGCGCCGCGGCATCGGCCGCTCCCTGGTCGAGGCGCTGGCGGCGCTGCCGGGGAGCGGGGCTGTTACGGGATGTGGGTCGGCGTGGACACGGACAACGCGCCCGCGCTCGCGACGTATCGCGGCGCGGGCGGCCGGGACGGCGGTGGGTGCGCCGTCGTCGAGTGGTCGTTCGTCTGAGCGCCGCCCAGGGCGGGGGTGACGCTCAGGCCTGCGCGTCCTCGGGGATCGACACCAGCCAGCGGGTGTCCTTGCGCGGCCGCAGGTAGAGCGCCCAGTAGAGGGTGGCGACGGCGGTGATGCCGCCGGTCCACAGCAGGTAGGAGACCTCCTGCTGGCTGAGGATGTAGGCGAGTACGGCGATCAGGACCACCGGCACCGCGGGCCACAGCGGCATGCGCCAGGCCGGCTGGTCGCGGTGGGAGCCGCGGCGGGCGAGCAGGGCGGCGACGGCCACCAGGAGGTACATGCCGGTGACGGAGACGCCGGTCACGCCGTACAGGGTGTCGAGGTTGACGAAGCACAGGGCCGCGCCGGGCACGCCCACGACGAGGGTCGCGACCCACGGGGAGCCGAAGCGGCCGAGCTTGGAGAGCGCGTTGTTGACCGGCTCGGGCCAGGACTTGTCACGGGCGGAGGCGAACAGGACGCGGGAGTTCTGGATGACCATGACGATGCCCGCGTTGATGATCGCGAGGGCGACGCAGAGGCTGACGAACGTGCCGACGGCGGAGTTGGACCAGGCCTCGACCATGCCGCTGATGTCGCCGCTGGTGAGGGCGGCGAGGTCGGGGGCGCCCATGGTGATGGCGACGACCGGCACCAGGATGACCACGGTGGAGATGGCGAGGGTCAGGAGTACCGTGCGGGCCACGTTGCGGCGCGGGTTCTCCAGTTCCTCGGAGAGGTAGACCGCGGTCGAGAAGCCCTGCGTGATGAAGAGGGCGATGGCGAGCCCGGAGATGATCAGCATCGCGGTGACCGTGTCGGTGTGGCCGCCCGCCCCGGTGACGTGCAGGTCGACGAGGGATCCGGCGCCGCGCTCGGAGTGCGAGAAGCCGAGGACGGCGACGACTCCGGCGGCGATGACCTCGAGGACGAGGAAGATGCCGGTGATCCAGGCGTTGGCGCGCAGGTCGAGCAGGCCCGCGAGGGTGGCGAGGAGCATGACGCCCGCTCCGGCGCCGGCGGCGGGCAGGTGCACGAGCGGGGCGAGGTAGTCCGCGGTGCCCATCGCGATGACGGGCGGCACGATCATGACCACGAGCAGCGAGAGCACGAAGACGAGCCAGCCGGCGAGGCGGCCCGCGAGCGTCGACACCATGGCGTACTCGCCGCCCGCGCTGGGGATGAGAGTGCCCAGCTCCGAGTAGCAGAACGCGACGGCTATGCAGAGCAGCGAGCCGATCCCGATGGTGAGCGCGGTGGCGGTGCCGAGCGAGGAGAACAGGTCGGGGACGACCACGAAGAGCGTGGAGGCGGGCGTCACGCACGAGAGCGTGAGCAGGGTGCCGCCGACGACGCCGATGGAACGCTTGAGCTTCTGGGGACTGGCCGTGTTGCCGAGGGGCGCGAGGGGCTCCTCGGTGACGGTCGAGGGGCTGGTGCGAAGCGTGTCGGACATGGGGGAGCGGTTCCGATCGACTCGTGGTGCAGATGTTTCCGATACTCGGGCCGGGAGCGCTATCGCCTCCGAAGGGCTGTCGCGATGGGGGGTTGTTCGTCCGCTCCCGGCGCGTCATTGCACCGTGCGAAATCCGGAACGTCAACGGCCGTTTAGCTGCGGATTCCGCACCGGGCCCTTGATCCAACTACGGCCACTTCCAAGCCGGTTCGACGCAACAGATGAATTCCATCAGGTCGCCCGGATTAATGACCTTGCTTTCCCAGGTGAACGGGTCGTGTCGACTGGGACACCCGATACATCCCCTACGTACGGGAACCGCAGCCCCCGCTCCGAAGTCCGTCCGAATCCGTCCGCACTCCGGACGCTCTCCCGGCGCCCCGGGCAGATGCGGAGGCGCATACAGAGGTGCACACAGAGGCCCGTACAGAGGTGCCCCGGCCGCGCTGCACAGCGGCCGGGGCACCTGGTGCTGCTGTGACCTCAGTGGTTGCGCGGGAAGCCCAGGTCCACGCCCGCAGGGGCGTCGGACGGGTCGGGCCAGCGCGTGGTGACGACCTTGCCGCGGGTGTAGAAGTGTGTGCCGTCGTTGCCGTAGATGTGGTGGTCGCCGAAGAGCGAGTCCTTCCAGCCACCGAAGGAGTGGTAGCCCACCGGAACCGGGATCGGCACGTTCACGCCGACCATGCCCGCCTCGATCTCCAGCTGGAAGCGACGGGCGGCGCCGCCGTCCCGGGTGAAGATCGCGGTGCCGTTGCCGAACGGCGAGGCGTTCATGAGCGCCACGCCCTCCTCGTACGTGTCGACGCGCAGCACGCACAGGACCGGGCCGAAGATCTCGTCCCGGTAGGCCTTGGCGGTCGTGGGGACGCGGTCGAGCAGGGAGAGGCCGATCCAGTGGCCGTTCTCGTGCCCCTCGACCGTGTAGCCAGTGCCGTCGAGGACGACCTCGCAGCCCTCGGCCGCGGCGCCGGTGACGTAGGACGCCACCTTGTCGCGGTGCGCGGCGGTGATGAGCGGGCCCATCTCCGAGGTCGGGTCGTTGCCGGGGCCGATCTTGATCTTCTCGGCGCGGTCCTTGATCTTCGCGACGAGCTCGTCGGCGACGGAGCTCACGGCCACGACGGCCGAGATGGCCATGCAGCGCTCGCCCGCGGAGCCGTACGCGGCGGAGACCGCGGCGTCGGCGGCGGCGTCCAGGTCGGCGTCGGGCAGGACCAGCATGTGGTTCTTGGCGCCGCCGAGCGCCTGTACGCGCTTGCCGTTGGCGGAGGCGGTGGTGTGGATGTGGCGGGCGATCGGGGTCGAGCCCACGAAGGACACGGCCGAGACGTCCGGGTGCTCCAGGAGGCGGTCCACGGCGACCTTGTCACCGTGCAGGACGTTGAAGACGCCGTCGGGCAGACCGGCCTCGGAGAGCAGCTCGGCGATCTTCATGGACGCCGACGGGTCCTTCTCCGACGGCTTCAGCACGAAGGTGTTGCCGCACGCGATGGCGAGCGGGAACATCCACATCGGCACCATGGCCGGGAAGTTGAACGGCGTGATGCCGGCGACGACGCCGAGCGGCTGGCGGATCGACGACACGTCGACGCGCGAGGCGACCTCGGTGGACAGCTCGCCCTTCAGCTGCACGGTGATGCCGCAGGCCAGGTCCACGATCTCCAGGCCGCGGGCGACCTCGCCGAGCGCGTCCGAGTGGACCTTGCCGTGCTCGGCGGTGATCAGCTCGGCGATCGCGTCGCGGTTGGCGTCGAGCAGCGCGCGGAACTTGAAGAGGATCGCGGTGCGCTTGGCGAGGGACGAGGTGCCCCACGTCGCGTACGCGGCCTTGGCCGAGGCGACCGCGGCGTCGACCTCGTCGACGTCGGCGAAGGCGACCTGCGTCGTGACAGCGCCGGTCGCGGGGTCGGTGACCGGGCCGAAATTGCCCGAGACACCCTCGACGGTCTTCCCGCCGATCCAGTGGTTGACGGTCTTGACGTCGGTCGTCATGAGGGCAAGCTCCTTTGGGGTCCTACGGGTGTTTCGGGTGTTTCACAGCCGGCGGCGCCGAGCGGTGACGTGCCGGTCGTACTCCTCGCGGGCCTTGACCGCCGACGGTCGCGTCGCTGTCTCGGCCACGGGCACATCCCACCACGCCTGCGCGGGGGGCGCGCCCGACACTGTGTCTGCCGTTTCGGTCTCCACGTAGACACATGTGGGACCGTCCGCCGCGCGCGCCGCCGCGAGGGCTTCCCGCAGATCACGGACGGTTTTCGCGCGCAGCACCGTCATGCCGAGGCTGGCCGCGTTGGCCGCGAGGTCGACGGGCAGCGGAGCGCCCGTGTACGTACCGTCGGCGGCCGGGAAACGGTAGCCCGTACCGAACCCCTCGCCGCCCACGGAGGCCGAGAGCCCGCCGATGGAGGCGTACCCGTGGTTCTGCAGGAGGACCACTTTGACCGGGATGCCCTCCTGGACGGCGGTGACGATCTCGGTCGGCATCATCAGATACGTGCCGTCGCCGACGAGCGCCCACACCGGGCGGCCCGGCGCGGCGAGCGCCACGCCGATCGCGGCCGGGATCTCGTAGCCCATGCAGGAGTAGCCGTACTCGACGTGGTACTGGTCGCGGGACCGGGCGCGCCACAGTTTGTGCAGGTCACCGGGGAGCGAACCGGCCGCGTTGATCAGGATGTCGTCCTCGGTGACGAGTTCGTCGAGCGCGCCGAGCACCTGCGGCTGGGTCGGGTGCACCAGGTCGTCGTCGGCCGTGAAACAGGCGTCGACGCGGTACTCCCAGCGCTCCTTGTCGTCGGTGTACTCCATGACGTACGAGGGTTCCGCGCGGTGGCCGCGGAGCCCGGCCGTGAGCTCCTCCAGGCCCGTGCGGGCGTCCGCGACCAGGGGCAGGCCCGCCATCTTGTGGCTGTCGAAGGCCGCGATGTTGAGGTTGAGGAAGCGCACGCTGCCGGAACCGAAGAGGGTGCCGGACGCGGTCGTGAAGTCGGTGTAGCGGGTGCCGACGCCGATGACGAGGTCGGCGGTGCGGGCGAGTTCGTTCGCGGTCGCGGTGCCGGTGTGGCCGATGCCGCCGACGTCCGACGGGTGGTCCCAGCGCAGGGAGCCCTTGCCGGCCTGGGTGGACGCGACGGGGACGCCGGTCGCGTCGGCGAACTCCTTCAGCGCCTCCTCGGCGCGGCTGTGGTGGACGCCGCCGCCCGCGACGAGCAGCGGCCTGCGCGCGCCGCGCACCGCGCGGACGGCCTCGTCCAGCTCGCGCGGGTCGGGCGCGGGCCTGCGCACGGCCCACACCCGCTCGTCGAAGAACGCGTCGGGCCAGTCGTACGCCTCGGCCTGCACGTCCTGCGGCAGGGCGAGGGTGACCGCGCCCGTGTCGACCGGGTCGGCGAGGACGCGCATCGCGGCGAGGGCCGCGGGGATCAGTGCCTCGGGCCGGGTGATCCGGTCGAAGTAGCGCGAGACGGGGCGCAGGCAGTCGTTGACGGACACGTCGCCCGCGTAAGGGACTTCGAGCTGCTGGAGGACGGGGTCCGCGGGCCGGGTCGCGAAGGTGTCGCCGGGCAGCAGCAGGACGGGCAGGTGGTTGATGGTGGCGAGCGCGGCGCCGGTGACGAGATTGGTGGCGCCGGGCCCGATCGACGTGGTCACGGCCTGCGCCGAGAGCCGGCCGCTCTGCCGGGCGAAGCCGACGGCCGCGTGCACCATGGCCTGTTCGTTGCGGCCCTGGTGGTAGGGCATGTCGTCGGCGTACTCCAGGAGGGCCTGGCCGATCCCGGCGACGTTCCCGTGCCCGAAAATGCCCCAGGTCGCGTCGATCAGGCGGCGCCGCTCGCCGTCGCGCTCGGTGTACTGCCGGGACAGGAACCGCACGAGCGCCTGTGCTGTGGTGAGCCGCGTCATCGGTATCCCTCCGTCAGGTGATCGGGGTGGAAGCAGATCCGCCACTCGCGTTCCTCGCCCGGTCCCGCCATCACGTTCAGGTAGTACATGGTGTGTCCCGGCTGCGCGATCGACGGACCGTGCCACCCGTCCGGGACGAGGACCGCGTCGCCCGTACGGACCTCGGCGAGCAGGTCGGTGCCGCCGGGCCTGGACGGCGAGACGCGCTGGTACCCGTACCCGCCGGGCCCCTCGATCTCGAAGTAGTAGATCTCCTCCAGCTCGGTCTCGACGCCCGGCCGGTGCTCGTCGTGCTTGTGGGGCGGGTACGAGGACCAGTTGCCGCCGGGCGTGACCACCTCTACGGCGATGAGCTGGTCGCACTCGAAGGCGTCGGCAGACGCGAAGTTGCGCACCTGGCGGGCGCTGGTGCCGGAGCCTCGGTGCTCGACGGGAACCTCCGGCGCGGGGCCGTAGCGGGCGGGGAGCTGACGCTCGCACTTCGCTCCTGCCAGGGCGAAGCGGCCTCCCGCGCCGGAGGCGATCTGCGCATGGGCGTCGCGGGGCACGTACGCGAAGTCGCTGACCCCGCCGAACACGCTCTCCCGGCCCAGCAGTTCGATGATCCGGCCTTCCGTGCGCACCGTGCAACCACCTGTCAGGGGCAGCACGATCCATTCACTCTCGCCGGTGTCCAGATCGTGCGTTTGTCCGGGCCCCAGTTCGATCACTCGCAGCCCCGCACGGGACCAGCCGGCCTGCTCGGGGCCGACGGCCAGGGCGTAGGGCCCGTCGGCGGCGCTCCCCCGGGGCAGGTACGGATTCATGGGATCCTTCGCGTTCGTCACCGTCCCCTCCTACAGCAGCGACGCGGCGGTGTCGACCGCGCCCGCCACATCGCCGTCGGCCGGGTAGAGCAGCGAGCGCCCCACCACCAGGCCCTGCACGGTGGGCAGTTGGAGCGCGTGCCGCCATTTCTCGTACGCCGCATCCTGGTCGTCCCCCACATCGCCGCCGAGCAGCACCGCGGGCAGCGTCGAGGTCTCCATGACGCGCGCCATGTCGTCGGGGTTGTCGGTGACGGGCACCTTGAGCCAGGTGTACGCGGAGCTGCCGCCGAGACCGGAGGCGATGGCGATGGACGTGGTGACGGCCTCCGCGCTCAGGTCGCTGCGCAGGATCCCGCGCGCAGGGTCGCGGTGGCACAGGAACGGCTCGACGAACACGGGCAGGCGAAGCTCCGCCATCTCGTCGACGGCGCGGGCCGCGGACTCCATGGTGCGCAGCGAGCCCGGGTCGTCGTAGTCGATACGAAGGAGCAGCTTGCCGGCGTCGAACCGCAGCCGGTGCAGGTCCGCGGGCCGGTGTCCGGTGAACCGGTCGTCGAGTTCGAAGGAGGCCCCGGCGAGCCCGCCGCGGTTCATCGAGCCGAGGACGACCTTGCCGTCGAGCGCGCCCAGCAGGAGCAGGTCGTCGAGGATGTCGGCGGTGGCGAGCACCCCGTCGACGCGGGGCCGCGACAGGGCGAGGCAGAGCCGTCCGAGGAGGTCGGCGCGGTCGGCCATGGCGAAGGGCCGCTCCCCCACGGCGAGGGCGCCGCGCGCGGGGTGGTCGGCGGCGACGATCAGGAGGCGCCCGGCGTCGTGCGTGATCAGCGGCCTGCGCGCCCGCCGCGCCGCCGCCTCGGCGACGGCCTCGGGATGGTGGGCCCGCAGCCGCACCAGCTTCAGGGGATCGACGCTCGCGCCCCGGCCGCTCCGCTCGGGAACGTGTCCCGGGCTGCTTCCGCCGACCTTGCCCGCCCGGCTCATCGGACCTCTCCCGCCGTGAGTGCGGCCTCTACCTCTTCGGGGGTCGGCATCGCCGACGAGCATTCGAGGCGGGACGCGACGATCGCGCCCGCCGCGTTCGCGTACCGCAGGACCTTCTCCAACTCCCAGCCGGCGAGCAGTCCGTGGCACAGGGCACCACCGAACGCGTCGCCCGCGCCCAGCCCGTTGAGGACGTCCACGGGCAGCGGCGGCACCTCCGCGCACTCGCCGTCCTCACTCATGGCGAGTACGCCCTTGGGCCCTTGCTTGACGACGGCGAGGCGCACCCCGGCGTCGAGCAGCGCCCGGGCCGCAGCGGCCGGTTCGCGCTCGCCGGTGGCGATCTCGACCTCGTCGACGTTGCCGACGGCGACGGTCGCGTGGCGCAGGGCCTCGGCGTAGTGAGGCCTCGCCTGTTCCGGGTCCTCCCAGGCCGTATCTCCCCAGAGCGCCGGCCGCCAGTCGAGGTCGAAGACGGTGATGCCCGCCTTCGCCCGGTGCGCCAGCGCGGCCAGAGTCGCCGAGCGGCTCGGCTCCTCGCTCAGCCCGGTCCCCGTCATCCAGAACACCCGGGCCGCCCTGAGGGCGTCCAGGTCGAGTTCGGCGGTGTGGATCTCCAGATCGGGCGCCTTGGGCAGGCGGTAGAAGTAGAGGGGGAAGTCGTCCGGCGGGAAGACCTCGCAGAACGTGACGGGCGTCGGCAGGCCCGGCACGGGGGTGACCCAGCGGTCGTCGACGCCGAACTCCCGCAGTTGGCGGTGCAGATACTCCCCGAAGGGGTCCGCCCCGGTGCGGGTGACCGTCGCCGTGCGGCACCCGAGCCGGGCCGCCGCCACCGCGACGTTCGACGAGGAGCCGCCCAGGAACTTGCCGAACGTGTCCACCTCCGCCAGCGGCACGCCCGTCCGCAACGGATAGAGGTCCACGCCGATCCGGCCCATCGTGATGAGGTCGTACGGCTCGCCGGGACTGGGCTGCATACGGATTCCCTTCGGCGGGGCGCGCGCCCCTTCGGCGGTCTCAGGCTCAGGTCTAGCCCTGCCACAAGACCCTGTCAACATTTTGTCCGGACATTCGGACCACGTCTTGACACTCGTCCGCGGCGCCCTGAAGGCTGGCTCCATGACGACGATGTCACCCCGTATCCGCATCGGCTCGGCACCCGACTCCTGGGGCGTGTGGTTCCCCGACGACCCCCGCCAAGTCCCCTGGCGGCGCTTTCTCGACGAGGTGGCCGAAGCGGGCTACGAGTGGATCGAGCTCGGCCCGTACGGCTATCTGCCCACGGACCCGGCCGTGCTCGCCGAGGAGACGGGACGGCGCGGCCTGAAGGTCTCTGCGGGCACCGTCTTCACGGGCCTGCACCGCGGCCCCGGCGTCTGGGACGCGACATGGGAGCACGTCTCGGCCATCGCCGACCTCACGCGCGCGACCGGCGCCGGGCATCTCGTCGTCATCCCCGCGTTCTGGCGCGACGACAAGACGGGCGAGGTCATCGAGGACTCCTCGCTCACCGCGGCGCAGTGGCGCGACCTGACCACGCAGACCGAGCGGCTCGCCCACGAGGTCCGCGAGCGGTACGGCCTGCGGACCGTCGTCCACCCGCACGCCGACACGCACATCGACTCCGAGGAGAACGTCACCCGCTTCCTCGACTCCACGGACCAGGACCTCGTCTCGCTCTGCCTCGACACGGGCCACTACGCGTACTGCGGGGGCGACAGCGTCAAGCTCATCGAGACGTACGGCGAGCGCATCGGCTACCTCCACCTCAAGCAGGTCGACCCGGCCGTGCTCGCCGAGGTCCGCGCGGGCGGGGTCCCGTTCGGGCCCGCCGTGGCGCGCGGCGTGATGTGCGAACCCCCGGCCGGGGAGCCCGCGTTGGAGCCCGTCATCGCGGCGGCCCAGCGTCTGGACGTCGATCTCTTCGCGATCGTCGAGCAGGACATGTACCCGTGCGAGCCGGACCGCCCGCTGCCCATCGCCCGCCGCACCAGGGGTTATCTGAGGTCGTGCGGGGTGTAGGGATTCCTCAGGGGGCCGATCACCCCCGCTGCACACCTGCCATGCGCCGCGAATGCGTCACTCGCGTCACAAACACCCCCTTCCTGTCACACATGTCCCGTATACGCGGGTCTTGCGTCACACCCCGTCGACAGCCCCTCGCCTCTGCTCTGGGCGGGTCGTTGTCCGGGCACAGGCTGACTGATCGCCAGCGTTTCGCGCCGCAGCTCCCCCGACGGCCACCCCGAGCCGCCGCTGCGGCACCCGCAGCAAGGAGCCACAGATGACCGACCGAAGGCTCTGGTCGTACAAGGACATCGCCGCGCACATCCGGGTCCAGCCGGACACCGTGCGCTCGTACCGCAAGCACGGTCTGCTGCCCCCGCCGGACCACGTGGAGGCGGGAAAGCCGTACTGGTACGTGGACACCGTCCGCGCCTGGGTCGCCTCCCGCCCCCGTAACCGCGGCCTCAATCAGTGACCACCGCACCGGCGCCGCCCCGCACGCATGCCACCGTGCGGGGCGGCGGCCGCGTTATTCGCCCGCGTTATTCGGTTGCCGCGCGCGGCCGGCGCTCCGGACAATCCCCGGATGACCCAAGAACCCCTGGCCGCCGGCTTCTCCGTCAAGCCGGTGCTGACCGGCGAGAAGACCGTCCTGCGGCCGTTCACCGCCGCGGACGCGGACGCGATGGCCGAGATCATCGACGACCCGGAGGTACGCCACTTCACCGGGGACCCGTCGAACGAGCTCACCCTGGACTTCCTGCGCACCTGGTACGGCTCACGCTCCGCGCAGCCCGACCGCCTCGACCTCGCGGTGACCGACCGCGCCACGGGCCGACTCGTCGGTGAGGTCGTCCTGTACGACTGGGACCCGGACCACCGCAGCTGCACGTTCCGCACGCTCGTCGGCCCCGCGGGCCGCGGCCGGGGCCTCGGCACCGAGGCGGTCCGCCTCATCGTGGGCCACGGCTTCGAGCGCCTGGGCCTGCACCGCATCGCCCTGGACCTCTTCAGCTACAACCACCGGGCCCGCCGCGTCTACGAGAAGGCGGGCTTCGTCGAGGAAGGCGTGGCCCGGCAGTCGGTACTGCGCGACGGACAGTGGTACGACTCGACGCTGATGTCGGTACTGGCCCCGGAGTGGGCGGAGCACGGCGGGCGGCCCTGACCAGGAGTCAGGGGGCTCAGGCCCACGGCTCGATGATCGTCACGCCCGCGCCGGGCGTCGTCCCCATCGCTTCGAGCGCCGCGGGTGCCGCGTCCAGGGTGATCGTGGAGGTGACCAGGAGGTCCGGGCGCAGCACCCCGGCGCGGACCATCTCCAGCATCTGCGGATAGGCGTGCGCGGCCATTCCGTGGCTGCCGAGGAGTTCGAGTTCGAGGCCGATCACCCGGCTCATGGGCACGATCGGGTCCTGCGGCAGCAGGCCGACCTGCACATGACGGCCCCGGCGCCGCAGGCCGCCCACCGAGGCGGCGCACGTGAGCGGTGAGCCGAGCGCGTCGAGCGACAGGTGCGCGCCGCCGCCGGTCAACTCCCGTACGGCGGCGGCCGCATCGGGCACCTCGGAGGCGTTCAGACAGTGGGCGGCGCCGAAGGTGCGGGCGAGGTCCAGTGCGGCGGGCGAGACGTCGACCGCGACGACCCGCGCCCCGCTCGCCGCCGCGATCATTACGGCGGACAGGCCGACGCCTCCGCACCCGTGCACGGCGACCCACTCACCGGCGGCCACCCGGCCCTGCGCGACGACGGCGCGGAAGGCGGTCGCGAAGCGGCAGCCGAGCCCTGCCGCCGTCGCGAACGACAGCTCGTCCGGCACGTCCACCAGGTTCACGGCGGCGTGGTCCAGGGCGACGTACTCGGCGAAGGAGCCCCAGTGCGTGAAGCCGGGCTGGGTCTGACGCTCGCACACCTGGTGGTCGCCGGCCGCGCAGGACGCGCAGGTGCCGCAGGCGCACACGAACGGGACGGTGACCCGGTCGCCCGGCCGCCGGTCCGGCACGTCGACGCCCACCGCCTCGATCACTCCGGCGAGTTCGTGCCCGGGGACGTGCGGCAGCCGGATGTCGGGGTCGTGGCCCATCCAGCCGTGCCAGTCGCTGCGGCACAGGCCCGTCGCCTCGACCCGTACGACGACGCCGTGCGGCGCGGGCACCGGATCGGGCACCTCCCGGACCTCGGCTCGCTCCCCGAACTTCTCGAACACCACAGCCCGCATCGCCCTCGCGCCTCACTTCCGACCAGCCGTCACCCGACCGGACGAACGTAGCCCCCGGCCCGGTCACCACGCCTGCGCCCCGCACCAACTCACGCTGCGGCAAAACGCACATCTACATAAACTCCGTCACAAATCTCCCCCACTCAGAGGGAATTGCCGTGACTCAAGCACAGCCGCCCGGCGCGCCCCGAGCCCGCATCCCCGGTCCCAAGCGGCCCCCGTCGTCCGTGCCGCAGATCCGGGCGGGCCTGTGGAAGCACTGGCTGTGGGGCGGACTCGCCCTGTGGACCCTGACCGCCGTCGTCACGTTCGCGACCAGGAACACGACGCTGCTGCCGACGCTGATCCTGCTCGGCAGCTTCCTCGCCCCGGGCACCTTCGTGCTGTGGGCGTACGAGCGCCACGCGCGCGACCTGGGCGTGAGCCTGATGCTCGGCTGCTTCGCCGCCGGCGGCGTCCTCGGGGTGCTCGGCGCCTCGGTCATGGAGTACCACCTGCTGCACCCCTCGCTGTGGATGTCCGTCGGGGTCGGCCTGACAGAGGAGGCGGTCAAGCTCGCCGCCCTGATGTACGTGCTGCGCACGCAGCCCCGGGTGCGCGGACTGCGGGCGGGGCTCGTCCTCGGCGCGTCCGTCGGGTTCGGCTTCGCGGCCTTCGAGAGCGCGGGCTACGCGTTCGACGCGGCCGTCGGCACGCAGGGCATCGACCTGCGCTCGCTCCTGGAGACGGAGGTGCTGCGCGGACTGCTCGCACCGTTCGGGCACGGCCTGTGGACGGCGATCTCCGGCGCCGTCCTGCTGGTCTTCCGCAGGCCGAACGGGCGCTATCGCTTCGCGGCGCCGGTGGTGCTCACGTATGTGGGCGTCTCCTTGCTGCACGCTCTGTGGGACTCCATGCACGGCATCGCGATCTGGACAGTCGCCCGGCTCACCGACACGGACCTGCCCCTCACGCTCTTCACCGAGGGCTACATCCCGCAGCCGACCGGCACCCAGAAGCACCTCTTCACGCTCTTCTCGGTGGGCGGCCTCGTGATCATCTCGCTCGCGGGAATCGCCTGGGTACGTTCGCTCGCCCACCGGGAGCCCCCTTGGAGAAATACCCCCTAGGGGTATACTCTCGTGAGAGTCAGGAGGCCCCGGGGACGCCCCGGCGCCTCACTCGCACGGTACGCCGCACGCCTGCGCAGACCGGGACGCACGCGGCCTTCGACAAGGAGAACGACATGAGCGCCCAGACCGAGCTCCCCCAGATCGGCACCGAGTCGACCGGTTCCTGCTGCTCGCCCAGCGGTTCGTGCCACTCGGACGCCGCCGGGAGCGCCGAGGGAGCCGTCACCACCGTGTACCAGGTGACCGGCATGACCTGTGGCCACTGCGAGGGCGCGGTGTCGAACGAGATCTCTGGGCTGGCGGGCGTCATGTCGGTGAAGGCCGCGGCCTCCACGGGACAGGTGACTGTCGTCTCCGCGGCGCCCCTCGACGAGGAGGAAGTCCGGGCCGCCGTCGACGAGGCGGGCTACGAGCTGGCCGGCCGGGCCTGAGACTTCAGGGAGCGCCGGGCCGCCCACCACGGCCCGGCGCCCGTGGTCGTACGCTCGGCGGTAGTCCCGTACGCCCCTGGAAAGAACCACGATGACCACGCCCACGGACACCACGGCCGGGCCGCTCTCCGAGGTGGAGCTCGCCGTCGGCGGGATGACCTGCGCCTCCTGCTCGGCCCGTATCGAGAAGAAGCTCAACCGCCTCGACGGCGTGACGGCGACGGTCAATCTCGCGACCGAGAAGGCGAGGGTCGCGTACGCGCCCGGGGTCGAGGTCGCCGACCTGGTCGCGACGGTGCGGAAGCTCGGGTACACGGCGGAGCCGGTGGTCCGGGAGGAGCCGGTCGTCCGTGAGGAGCCGGTTGTCCGTGAGGAGGCGGTAGAAGCCACCGCGGACGGTCATCCGGGCGGGGCCGGCGATGTGACCCCGGTCGAGGTCCGCACGGAAACCAGGAGCGGAACCGGCGCCGAACCCGACCCCACTGCCCCGTTGCGCCGGCGCCTCGTCGTCTGCGCGCTGCTCTCCCTGCCCGTCGTCCTGCTGGCGATGGTGCCCGCCCTCCAGTTCGACAACTGGCAGTGGCTCTCCCTCACTCTCGCCGCCCCGGTCGCCGTCTGGGGCGGGCTCCCCTTCCACCACGCCGCCTGGACCAACGCGCGGCACGGCGCGGCCACCATGGACACGCTCGTCTCCGTGGGGACGCTCGCCGCGTTCGGCTGGTCGCTGTGGGCTCTGTTCCTCGGCGACGCCGGGATGAGCGGGATGCGGCACGGATTCACGTTCGCCGTCGACCGCACCGACTCCTCCTCCACCATCTACCTCGAAGTCGCCGCGGGCGTCGTCACCCTGATCCTGCTCGGCCGCTATCTGGAGGCCCGCTCCAAGCGCCGCGCCGGCACCGCCCTGCGCGCCCTGCTCGAACTCGGCGCCAAGGACGTCGCCGTACTGGACGCCTCGGGCGCGGAAGTGCGCGTACCGGTCGGGCGGCTGAGGCCCGGCGACCGGTTCGTCGTGCGGCCCGGCGAGAAGATCGCGACCGACGGCACGGTCGTCGAGGGCACCTCAGCCGTCGACGCCGCCCTGCTCACCGGCGAGTCCGTGCCCATGGACGTGACCGTCGGGGACGCCGTGGCCGGCGCGACAGTGAACGCGGGCGGGCGGCTCGTCGTCGAGGCGACCCGCGTCGGCGCCGACACCCAGCTCGCCCGCATGGCGCGCCTCGTCGAGGACGCGCAGACCGGCAAGGCCGAGGTGCAGCGCCTCGCCGACCGGATCGCCGGCGTGTTCGTGCCGGTGGTGTTCGTCATCGCGCTCGGCACGTTCGCCGGGTGGCTGCTCGCCACCGGTGAGGTGACCGCCGCGTTCACCTCGGCCGTCGCCGTCCTGATCATCGCCTGCCCCTGCTCGCTCGGCCTCGCGACCCCGACCGCGCTCATGGTCGGCACCGGCCGTGGCGCCCAGCTCGGCATCCTCATCAAGGGGCCCGAGGTCCTGGAGAACACACGCCGCGTCGACACCGTCGTACTCGACAAGACCGGCACGGTGACGACCGGCCGGATGACGCTCCAGGACGCGTACACCGCCGAGGGCGTCGAGGAGAAAACGCTGCTGCGGCTGGCCGGGGCCGTGGAGCACGCCTCCGAGCACCCCGTCGCCCGTGCCGTCGCGGAAGGCGCCGCCGACCGGGCCGGAGCGCTGCCCGCCGTCAGCCGCTTCACCGCGCTCGCCGGGCTCGGCGTCCGCGGCGTGGTGGACCGGCACGACGTCCTCGTCGGCCGGGAGCGGCTCCTCGCCGAGCACGGGATCACCCTGCCGCCCGCCCTCGCCGCCGCCAAGACCGCCGCCGAGGCCGCGGGCCGTACCGCCGTCGCCGTCGCGTGGGACGGGGTGGCACGGGGTGTCATCACGGTCGCCGACACGGTCCGCCCGACGAGCGCCCGGGCCGTCGCGGAGCTGCGCGCGCTGGGCCTCACGCCGGTGCTCCTGACCGGCGACAACCGGATCGTCGCCGAGTCCGTGGCGCGGGCCGTCGGGATCGCCGAGGACGCCGTGTACGCGGAGGTCCTGCCGCAGGACAAGGTCGACGTGGTCCGGCGCCTGAAGGCCGAGGGGCGCACCGTCGCCATGGTCGGTGACGGCGTCAACGACGCCGCGGCGCTCGCCACCGCCGACCTGGGGCTCGCGATGGGCACCGGCACGGACGCCGCGATCGAGGCGGGCGACCTGACGCTGGTGCGCGCGGACCTGCGCGTGGCCGCCGACGCGATCCGGCTCTCCCGCCGCACCCTCGCGACCGTCAAGGGCAACCTCTTCTGGGCGTTCGGCTACAACGTGGCCGCGCTGCCGCTGGCCGCCGCGGGGTTCCTGAACCCGATGATCGCGGGCGCCGCGATGGCGTTCTCGTCGGTCTTCGTGGTGACGAACAGCCTCCGGCTGCGGACGTTTTCCTGAAGGTGAGGGCCCCTTTTTCTGGAAGGACTTCCCATCGCCCCTGCTCTGGCCCATCATCAAGGGGTCTTCACATTCGCCTCACATCACAACCGCAGCATTCTCACGTCCGAACCTCGATCTACATATGGGGTCTCTTGCGCACGATCAGGACATATGCAAGAGACGCAGATCACAGTGATCCGAACGTAACCATTTGAGGTTCTCGTGAGTCTAAGGAGGCGATGCAGGAACGTCTTGGGGGGCGTTTCTGTGTTGACCGGGGCCGTCTTGGGGGACGGACCCGACTGCGTTGGCCGGGACACGTGCCACGGAGAGCTTGAGCGGCCCTCCCGTGTACGCGTCCCGGCAGACCGCACCATAGACGCCCGGACGGATCCCGTGGGGGGAATCCGCACCGGGACAAAGGAAAGCGCCCCGACTGCCGGCCCGTGGGGGGACTGGCAGCGGGGCGCTTTCCGCTTTCTCTTTACTTCTGCTCCCGCTCTACGCGGGGTGCGCTGCATGCGGGGTGCGCTGCATGGTGTGCGGTCACGCAGCGCGGGCCGCGCAGACCCGGGGGCGCCCCCCGGACCCCTGGCCGAGGATCAGCGGGCCTCGACGGGGACGAAGTCACGCAGGACCTCGCCGGTGCTGTGCTGACCCGGGGAGCAACCCCCGGACCCCCGGCCGAGGATCAGCGGGCCTCGACGGGGACGAAGTCACGCAGGACCTCGCCGGTGTAGATCTGGCGCGGGCGGCCGATGCGCGATCCCGGCTCCTTGATCATCTCGTGCCACTGGGCGATCCAGCCCGGCAGTCGGCCGAGGGCGAACAGGACCGTGAACATCTCGGTCGGGAAGCCCATGGCCCGGTAGATGAGGCCCGTGTAGAAGTCGACGTTCGGGTAGAGGTTGCGCGAGACGAAGTACTCGTCGGAGAGCGCGTGCTCCTCCAGCTTGAGCGCGATGTCGAGCAGCTCGTCGGACTTGCCGAGGGCCGAGAGGACATCGTGCGCCGCGGCCTTGATGATCTTGGCGCGCGGGTCGAAGGACTTGTACACCCGGTGGCCGAAGCCCATCAGGCGGACGCCGTCCTCCTTGTTCTTCACCTTGCGGATGAAGGAGTCGACATCGCCGCCGTTGGCCTGGATGCCCTCGAGCATCTCCAGGACCGACTGGTTGGCGCCGCCGTGCAGCGGGCCCCACAGCGCGGAGATACCGGCGGAGATCGAGGCGAACATGTTCGCCTGCGAGGAGCCGACCAGACGCACGGTGGACGTCGAACAGTTCTGCTCGTGGTCCGCGTGCAGGATGAGCAGCTTCTCGAGCGCGGCGACGACGACCGGGTCGAGGTCGTACTCCTGCGCCGGCACCGAGAACGTCATGCGCAGGAAGTTCTCGACGTAGCCGAGGTCGTTGCGCGGGTAGACGAACGGGTGGCCGATCGACTTCTTGTACGCGTACGCCGCGATCGTCGGCAGCTTGGCGAGCAGCCGGATCGTCGACAGGTGGCGCTGCTGCTCGTCGAACGGGTTGTGGCTGTCCTGGTAGAACGTCGACAGCGCGCTGACCACGGAGGACAGCATCGCCATCGGGTGGGCGTCACGCGGGAAGCCGTCGAAGAACCGCTTGACGTCCTCGTGGAGCAGCGTGTGCCCGGTGATCTCGTTCTTGAAAGTGGAGAGCTCGTCGACGGTCGGGAGCTCGCCGTTGATCAGCAGGTAGGCCACCTCGGTGAAGGTGGAACGCTCGGCCAGCTGCTCGATCGGGTAGCCGCGGTACCGGAGGATGCCCTGCTCACCGTCGAGATAGGTGATCGCGGATTTATAGGCGGCGGTGTTGCCGTATCCGCTGTCGAGGGTCACCAGACCGGTCTGAGCCCGGAGCTTCCCGATGTCGAAGCCCTTGTCACCGACGGTGCTGTCGATCACCGGGTAGGTGTACTCGCCATCGCCGTACCGCAGTACTACAGAGTTGTCGCTCACGTCATCCCTCACCGACGTAGTGCCTCTTCTTCGAGGTGCCCTGACTGTTCTCTACCATCCCCCACTTGGCCCAGCAGAGTGCACTCGGGGTCGACCATTGGGCCTATTCGCGGCACTGAGTGCCGCCAACCTGCTCATCCTGCCCTCTTCGCCCCGCTTCCGGAAAGCCCGTGTGACGTTTCCGACTCATTTGATCGATCGAAAGTTACCAAACCGAAGGATGTGCCCCCGGAGAGCCGGAAACGGAGCGCCGTGCAACGCCTTCCCGCGGAGACCGTGCGCACCGCCTGGCCGAGCGCTTTGCGTGAACCGACGAGCACCACCAGCTTCTTGGCCCGAGTGACCGCCGTATAGAGGAGGTTCCTCTGCAGCATCATCCAGGCGCCGGTCGTGACCGGGATCACGACGCACGGGTACTCACTTCCCTGGGAGCGGTGGATCGTCACCGCATACGCGTGAGCCAGCTCGTCCAGCTCATCGAATTCGTATACGACTTCCTCGTCCTCGTCGGTGAGTACGGTCAGCCGCTGCTCGTCCGCGTCGAGGGAGGTGACGACGCCGACGGTGCCGTTGAAGACGCCGTTCGCCCCCTTCTCGTAGTTGTTTCTGATCTGGGTGACTTTGTCGCCCACACGGAAGACCCGGCCGCCGAAGCGCTTCTCGGGGAGGTCGGGGCGGGCGGGCGTGACAGCTTGCTGGAGTAGGCCGTTGAGGGTGCCGGCACCGGCCGGCCCGCGGTGCATCGGGGCGAGGACCTGGACGTCGCGCCGCGGGTCGAGGCCGAACTTGGCGGGGATGCGGCGGGCGGCGACATCGACGGTGAGCCGGCCCGCCTCCTCCGTGTCCTCCTCCGCGAACAGGAAGAAGTCCTTGAGTCCCTGGGTGAGCGGGTGCTGACCCGCGTTGATGCGGTGCGCGTTCGTGACGACGCCGGACTCCTGGGCCTGGCGGAAGATGCGGGTGAGGCGGACCGCGGGGACCGGGCTGCCGTCACCGAGCAGGTCGCGCAGCACTTCGCCCGCGCCGACGCTCGGCAACTGGTCGACGTCGCCCACGAAGAGCAGATGGGCGCCCGGTGGCACGGCCTTGACCAGCTTGTTGGCCAGCAGGAGGTCCAGCATCGACGCCTCGTCGATCACGACGAGGTCGGCGTCGAGCGGCCGGTCCCTGTCGTACGCCGCGTCACCGCCGGGCTTGAGTTCGAGCAGACGGTGCACCGTGGACGCCTCCGCGCCCGTCAGCTCGGCCAGGCGCTTGGCGGCGCGGCCCGTGGGGGCGGCCAGGACGACCTTCGCCCGCTTGGCGCGGGCCAGTTCGACGATCGAGCGGACCGTGAACGACTTGCCGCAGCCGGGCCCTCCGGTGAGGACGGCGACCTTCTGCGTCAGGGCGAGCTTCACCGCCTCCTCCTGCTCGGGCGCGAGCTCGGCCCCCGTACGCCCCGCGAGCCAGGTCAGGGCCTTGTCCCACGCGACGTCCCGGAACGCCGGCATCCGGTCCTCGTCGGTGCGCAGGAGGCGCAGCAGCTGGGCGGACAGGGAGAGTTCGGCGCGGTGGAAGGGGACGAGATAGACCGCGGTCACCAGCTCCTCCCCGCCTTTCGGGCCCGGCACCCGCTCCCGTACGACGCCCTCCTCCTCGCCCGCCAGCTCGCCCAGGCAGTCGATGACCAGGCCCGTGTCGACCTGGAGGAGCTTGACCGCGTCGGAGATCAGCTGCTCCTCCGGCAGGAAGCAGTGGCCCTGGTCGGTGGACTGCGAAAGGGCGTACTGCAGGCCCGCCTTGACGCGCTCGGGGCTGTCGTGCGGGATGCCGACGGACTGCGCGATGCGGTCGGCGGTGAGGAAGCCGATTCCCCAGACGTCAGAGGCGAGCCGGTAGGGCTGGTTCTTGACGACGGAGATCGACGCGTCGCCGTACTTCTTGTAGATGCGCACCGCGATCGACGTGGACACCTCCACGCTCTGGAGGAAGACCATCACTTCCTTGATGGCCTTCTGCTCCTCCCAGGCGTCGGCGATCTTCTTCGTGCGCTTGGGGCCGAGGCCCGGCACCTCGATCAGGCGGGCCGGGGCCTGCTCGATGATGTCGAGGGTGTCCAGGCCGAAGTGACGGGTGATCCGGTCGGCGAAGACGGGGCCGATGCCCTTGACCAGGCCGGAGCCGAGGTAACGGCGGATGCCCTGGATGGTGGCGGGCAGGACCGTCGTGTAGTTCTCCACGGTGAACTGCTTGCCGTACTGCGGGTGGGAGCCCCAGCGGCCCTCCATGCGCAGCGACTCGCCGGCCTGCGCGCCGAGCAGCGCGCCGACGACGGTGAGCAGATCGCCGCCACCGCGGCCGGTGTCCACGCGGGCGACCGTGTACCCGCTCTCCTCGTTGGCGTACGTGATCCGCTCGAGGACCCCCTCGAGCACCGCCATCCCCGGGTTCGGCATGAGGCGACCGTACCGGTGGGGTCGGACACCCGGGGAGCGGTGCCCCGATTACGGGCTACAGGCCGCCCATGGGTTCGATGTCCACCTTGATGGGCGTGCCCCAGACCCGCACCACCTCGTAGTCCGTGAAGGCGTGGACCAGGCGGTACGCCGAGGCCGCGCGGGGCTCCCTGCGCTGGGCCGCGAGAAAGTGCTCGGCCTCCCTGCGGTCGTGCCGCGGGGTGCCGCACAGCTGCCACACCTGGCCGTTCCACTTCTCGGGGAGCCAGCGCTGCTGGGGCTGCGGGCGGTCCTCCCGGATGCCGTACCGCGACATCGACGGGGCGTCCGCGGCCTCGCCCTGCCGGGGTCTGGCGGGGTACGCGCCGTTGATCTCGGAGCGGCGGGCGACGCGGCGGCGGGTCTCGCAGAGGAGGCACAGGTCCTGCGCGTTCTCGTCGACCGGGCCCGTCGGGTGCTCCGGGCAGCGGGTGGTGGGCGCGTCACCCGTGACGGAGTCCTCGACGAGGTCCAGCGCGCGCTTCACGTCCGCGCGCATCTCGTGCAGCTTGCTGTCGGGCGTGTCGGTGCTGAGGCCCTCGCCGTGCTCGCCGAGGAGGCGCAGGGCCCGGCCGAGCGCGGTGAGCTGTGCGTGGTTCACGGGCGTGTGCCCCTTCCGTGCGGGTTGCGTGACCGGCTTCCGCCAGCGTCTCACGCGCCACTGACACGCCCGTCCGGCAGCGGCCGCGACGGCGGCGCACATCACGATCCGGTCTCGACAAGCGGAACGGGGGTTGCCAAGAGCCCGTGTAATCGATTCCAATCCTCCGTGTAATCGATTCCATGACGGTGTCGGACCACGTCTCGGACCAGATGCCGACCCCGTTGCGCACCAGGTTCCGGAACCCGTTCCGGTCCGTGCAGCCACAAGGAGGTGGTCCCGCGATGGCGAGCATCAAGGACGTCGCCGCGGCGGCAGGTGTCTCCGTCGCCACGGTCTCGCGGGTGCTGAACAGCCACCCGTCCGTGAGCCCGGACGCCCGCGCACGCGTGCTCGGCGCCGTCGAGTCGCTCGGCTACCGCCCGAACGCCGTGGCCCGCTCCCTGCGGACCGCCCAGACCCGCACGCTCGGCCTGGTCATCAGTGACGTACTCAACCCGTACTTCACCGAGCTGGCCCGCTCCGTGGAGGAGGAGGCCCGCTCGCTGGGCTACAGCGTCATCATCGGGAACGCGGACGAGCAGCCCGACATACAGGACCACCACGTACGCACGCTCGTCGACCGGCGCATCGACGGCCTCCTCGTCTCCCCCACCGACGGCGGCTCGCCGCTGATGCTGGAGGCCGCTCGGTCCGGTACGCCGATGGTCTTCGTCGACCGCTGGATCCCGGGCGTGGACGTGCCCGTGGTCCGGTCCGACGGACGCACCGCCGTGCGCGACCTGGTGGCCCATCTGCACGCCCTCGGCCACCGCCGCCTCGCCATCATCGCGGGGCCCGCCGCCACCACGACGGGCAGCGAGCGCGTCGAGGCGTTCCGCGAGGCGCTCGCAGCGTTCGGGATCGCACTGCCGGACGCCTACATCGGGCAGGGCGACTTCCAGGCGGACAGCGGCCGGCGCGCGACGGAGCGCTTCCTCGCCCTGTCCGAGCCGCCCGAGGTCGTGTTCGCCGCCGACAACCTGATGGCGCTCGGCGCGCTCGACGCCATCAGGGCCGCCGGGCTGCGCGTGCCGCACGACATCGGGCTCGCGGCCTTCGACGACATCCCCTGGTTCGTGCACACCGACCCGCCGGTGACGGCGATCGCCCAGCCGACCAAGGACCTCGGCCGGGCCGCCGTAAGGGCCCTGATCGACCGCATCGAGGGCAGGCCTCCGCAGTCGGTGACGCTGCCGGCGCGTCTGGTCGTCCGCCGGTCCTGCGGCGAGGCGGGGACCTCTGAGGCCCGGACCCCGGCCCCCACGGCTCCCGCAGACACCCCCACCGCCACGACCTCAACGAGGAGGAACCCGTGAGCAACCCGGAAAAGCGGCCCGGCCAGGAGCCGGCCGAGCCGGCCGACGAGCTGCTGCGCATCGAGGGGATACGCAAGACGTTCCCCGGCGTCGTCGCGCTCGACAGCGTCGACTTCGATCTGCGCCGCGGCGAGGTGCACGTACTGCTCGGCGAGAACGGCGCGGGCAAGAGCACCCTCATCAAGATGCTCTCCGGCGCCTACCGGCCCGACGCGGGCCGGATCGTCGTCGACGGCCAGGAGGCCCGTATCCACGGGGCGCAGGACGCCGAGCGTCTCGGGATCGCCACCATCTACCAGGAGTTCAACCTCGTCCCCGATCTGACGGTCGCCGAGAACATCTTCCTGGGCCGCCAGCCGCGCCGCCTCGGGCTGATCGACCGCAAGAAGATGGAAGCCGACGCCGAGGAGCTGCTCCGGCGCGTCGGCCTGACGGTGTCGCCCCGCGCCCGGGTGCGCGAACTGGGCATCGCCCGGCTCCAGATGGTCGAGATCGCGAAGGCTCTGAGCCTGGACGCCCGCGTCCTGATCATGGACGAGCCGACGGCCGTGCTCACCTCGGAGGAGGTGGACAAGCTCTTCGGGATCGTGCGCGCGCTGCGCGAGGACGGCGTCGGCGTCGTCTTCATCACCCACCACCTGGAGGAGATCGCCGCGCTCGGCGACCGCGTCACGGTCATCCGCGACGGCAGGAGCGTCGGCCAGGTCCCCGCGTCCACCCCCGAGGCCGAGCTCGTACGGCTCATGGTGGGCCGCAGCATCGAGCAGCAGTACCCGCGCGAGCGGCCCCGACTCGACGCCACCGACGCCCCGTTGCTGCGGGTCGAGGGACTGACCCGCGACGGGGTCTTCCACGACGTGCACTTCGAGGTGCGGGCCGGCGAGGTCGTCGGCATCGCGGGCCTCGTGGGCGCGGGCCGTACCGAGGTCGTCCGTGCCGTGTTCGGCGCCGACCCGTACGACAAGGGCACGGTCGAGGTCGCGGGCGCGCGGCTGCCGCGGCACGACGTGAACGCGGCGATGGCCGCCGGCGTCGGGCTCGTGCCCGAGGACCGCAAGGGGCAGGGCCTCCTCCTGGACGCCTCAGTCGAGGAGAACCTGGGCCTCGTCACCCTGCGTTCGGCGACCCGCGCGGGCCTCGTGGACCGCAAGTCGCAGCGCGTCGCGGCCGCCCGCATGGCCGAGCAGCTCGGCGTGCGCATGGCCGGGCTCGGCCAGCATGTGCGCACCCTGTCCGGCGGCAACCAGCAGAAGGTCGTCATCGGCAAGTGGCTGCTCGCCGACATCAAGGTGCTCATCCTCGACGAGCCGACGCGCGGCATCGACGTCGGCGCGAAGGTCGAGATCTACCAGCTCGTCAACGAACTCACCGCGGCCGGGCACGCCGTCCTGATGATCTCCAGCGATCTGCCGGAGGTCCTCGGGATGAGCGACCGGGTCCTCGTCATGGCGCAGGGCCGGATCGCGGGCGAACTCGCGGCCGGCGAGGCGACCCAGGACTCCGTGATGGCGCTCGCCGTCAGCACCGCGGCATCCCCGGCATCCCCGGCAACCACCCCCGAACACAATGAAGTGGAGGGCTCCCGTGGCCACTGACACGCTCAAGAGCAGCACGGCCGGCGCGGGTGGCCTGCGCCGCGTCCTGCTCGACAACGGCGCGCTGAGCGCCCTGGTCGTCCTGGTCATAGCGATGTCGCTGCTGTCCGGCGACTTCCTGACCACACAGAACCTGCTCAACGTCGGCGTGCAGGCCGCCGTGACCGCGATCCTCGCGTTCGGCGTCACCTTCGTCATCGTCTCGGCGGGCATCGACCTGTCGGTCGGCTCCGTGGCGGCGCTGTCGGCGACGGTCCTCGCGTGGGCCGCGACCAGTGAGGGCGTCCCGGTGTGGATCGCCGTGATCCTCGCCGTCGTCACCGGTATCGCCTGCGGATTCGTCAACGGCGCCCTGGTCTCGTACGGCAAGCTCCCGCCGTTCATCGCGACGCTCGCGATGCTGTCGGTGGGGCGTGGCCTGTCTCTCGTCATCTCGCAGGGCAGCCCGATCCCGTTCCCGTCGTCCGTCTCGCGGGTCGGGGACACGCTGGGCGGCTGGCTGCCGGTGCCGGTGCTCGTGATGATCGTCATGGGTCTGATCACGGCGCTGATCCTGGGCCGTACGTTCATCGGCCGGTCCATGTTCGCGATCGGCGGCAACGAGGAAGCGGCGCGCCTGTCGGGTCTGCGCGTCAAGCGGCAGAAGGTCGTCATCTACGCCCTGTCGGGCCTGTTCGCCGCGGTCGCGGGCATCGTCCTCGCCTCGCGTCTGACCTCCGCGCAGCCGCAGGCCGCGCAGGGTTACGAGCTGGACGCCATCGCCGCGGTCGTCATCGGCGGCGCCTCGCTGTCCGGCGGCGTCGGCAAGGCGTCGGGCACGTTCATCGGCGCGCTGATCCTCGCCGTGCTCAGGAACGGCCTCAACCTCCTTTCCGTGTCCGCGTTCTGGCAGCAGGTCGTCATCGGCGTCGTCATCGCGCTCGCCGTTCTCCTCGACACCGTGCGCCGCAAGGCGGGCGCGACCCCGACGGCCGCCGGCGCCACGTCCGGGCCGGGCGGCTCCAAGGGCAAACAGGCCGCCCAGTACGTGATCGCGGCCGTCGTCGCCGCGGCGATCATCGGCGGCATCTCCCTCTGGAACAACGGCTCTTCGGGCAAGTCGACCAAACTCGGCCTGTCCGTCTCGACGCTGAACAACCCCTTCTTCGTGCAGATGAAGGCGGGCGCGCAGGCCGAGGCGAAGAAGGAGGGCGTCAAGCTCACGGTCACCGACGCCCAGAACGACGCGTCCCAGCAGGCCAACCAGCTCCAGAACTTCACCAGTGAGGGCATGAGCTCGGTCATCGTGAACCCCGTCGACTCCGACGCCGTCGGTCCCGCCGTGCGCGGCGCCAACAAGGCCGACATCCCCGTCGTCGCCGCCGACCGCGGCGTCAACAAGGCGAAGACAGCCACGCTCGTCGCCTCCGACAACGTCGCGGGCGGCCGCCAGGCGGCGAAGACCCTCGCCGACAAGCTCGGCGGCAGCGGGAAGATCGCGATCCTCCAGGGCACGGCCGGCACCTCCGCCAGCCGGGAGCGCGGCCAGGGCTTCGCCGAGGGCATCAAGGCGTACCCCGGCATCAAGGTCGTCGCCAAGCAGCCCGCGGACTTCGACCGCACCAAGGGCCTCGACGTCATGACGAACATGCTCCAGGCCAACGCGGGCGTCGACGGCGTCTTCGCCGAGAACGACGAGATGGCCCTCGGCGCGATCAAGGCGCTCGGCTCCAAGGCCGGCAAATCCGTCGCCGTCGTCGGCTTCGACGGCACGCCGGACGGCCTCAAGGCCGTCGAGGCGGGCACGCTGTACGCGTCCGTCGCGCAGCAGCCGAAGGAGCTCGGCCGGATCGCCGTGCAGAACGCGGTCAGGGCGGCGAAGGACAAGAAGGTCGCGCAGATGGTCAAGGTGCCGGTGAAGGTCGTCACCTCGAAGAACGTCGCGAGCTTCAAGTGACCGTCGCGCGTTCCACGTCGCCCATCGAGAACACGGAGATGACGGAGAAAGTGACAGCGATGCACGACTACGACCTGTTGGTGGTGGGATCGGCCAACGCCGACCTGGTGACCGTCGTCGAGCGCCGCCCCGGCGCCGGGGAGACCGTCCTCGGCTCGGACCTCGTCGTCCACCCGGGCGGCAAGGGCGCCAACCAGGCCGTCGCCGCCGCGCGCCTCGGGGCCCGTACGGCACTGCTCGCGCGGGTCGGCGACGACGGGCACGGGCGGCTGCTTCTCGACTCGATGAAGTCGGCTGGCGTCGACCCGGTCGGTGTCCTCGTCGGCGGGGCGCCCACCGGGGTCGCCCTGATCACGGTGGACCCGTCCGGGGACAACAGCATCGTGGTGTCACCGGGTGCCAACGCCCGGCTCACCCCACAGGACGTCAAGGCCGCAGGCAGCCTCTTCCAGGCGTCGCGGGTCGTCTCGGCGCAGCTGGAGATCCCGCTCGACACGGTCGCGGAGGTCGTACGGGCCCTGGCGCCGGGCAGCCGGTTCGTCCTCAACCCGTCCCCGCCCGCTCCCCTGCCCGCCGAGGTCCTCGCGGCCTGCGACCCGCTCATCGTCAACGAGCACGAGGCGCGGGTCGTGCTCGGGGCGGACGTCACCGGCGAGCCCGAGGACTGGGCGCCGGCGCTGCTCGCCCTCGGACCTCGCTCCGTCGTGATCACGCTGGGCGCCGAGGGCGCGCTGGTGGCCGACGGCACGGGGACGCGCCGTGTGCCGTCCGTCAAGGTGACGGCCGTGGACACGACCGGTGCGGGGGACGCCTTCACGGCGGCGCTGGCATGGCGGCTCGGCGCGGGCGAGAGCCTCGCGGACGCGGCGGCCTTCGCGGCCCGCGTCGGCGCGGCGGCGGTCACGAAGGAGGGCGCGCAGGCGTCGTACCCGACGACCGCCGAGGTCACGGCGCTGTGAGGAAGGCCGGAATACTCAACCGCCACCTGGCCGGCGCGCTCGCCGAGCTGGGCCATGGCGACGGCGTGCTCGTGTGCGACGCGGGCATGCCGATCCCGGCGGGGCCGCGGGTCGTGGACCTGGCGTTCCGGGCCGGTGTCCCGTCGTTCGCCGAGGTCCTCGGCGGGCTCCTGGACGAGCTGGTCGTGGAGGGCGGGACGGCCGCTGCCGAGATCCGGGCCGCGAACCCCGGCGCCGCGGGGCTGCTCGCGGAGCGGCTGCCCGCGCTCGCCTTCGTCCCGCACGAGGAGCTGAAGGAGCTCTCGCGGGGGGCGCGGCTCGTCGTCCGTACGGGAGAGGCGCGGCCGTACGCGAATGTGCTGCTGCGCTGCGGGGTCTTCTTCTAGGCAGGTCAGCAGGTCCTGCTTGCAGGCATGCAAAAGGGGGCCCGGTCGGCGGACCGGGCCCCCTGACGCTTCCCCTCCCCATCAGGACCCCCGCGATCCCCCCGGATCCCCCTCCAGAAGTCCTGATGCCACATACGACCCGCCAATCGCGGAAAGGGTTGCACGGTCGGCCCGGAATCTTTTCGGGGTGCCGACACAGTGGGGCAGACGTAGCGTTTCGGGCATGAGTGAAAACACCGGATCTGCCGGACCCTCCCTGCAGAAGGACGTACTCGACGAGCTCGGCGACGACCGGCTGAGCGAGATCGCCGGGCTGCTCGGTACGGACGCGGCGGGCGCGCAGGACGTCGTGAGCACCACCGTCTCCGAGCTCTCCGGAGGGCTCAGGGAGAAGGCCACGGCCGACCCCCAGCAGGCCGAGGAGGTCCGGCAGGCGCTCGCCGAGACCGAGGAGCAGCAGCCGTTGCAGGGCGTCGCCGCCTTCGGCGGGCTGGCCGGCGGCGGTCTGATGGCCGGGATCCTGGCGAAGATGAGCCGGCCCGTCGCGACCGCCGTCGCGAAGAAGACGGGCCTGCCGCCCGCGACGGTGACACGGGTCATCGAGCTCCTGGTCCCGGTGGTGCTCGCGGTCTTCACCAAGCGGGCCGCGGGCAGGAAGGCGGGCCGCGGCCCCCTGTAGGAGGCCGCCCGCCCGGAAGACTCAGCCGGCGTGCCGCACGAAGCGGTCCGCCGTCTCCGCGAGGACCTCGCGCCCGTCGCGCGCCCACAGCCCGTCGTTGAACAGCTCCACCTCGATGGGCCCCGCGTATCCGGCGGCCTCGACCAGGCCGCGCCACGCGCGCATGTCGATCGCGCCGTCGCCGATCTGGCCCCGCCCGTTGAGCACGCCCTCGGGCAACGGCGTCGTCCAGTCGGCCAGTTGGAAGGCGTGCAGCCGCCCGCCCGCCCCCGCGCGCGCGATCTGCGCGGGCGCTCGGTCGTCCCACCAGATGTGGTACGTGTCCACGCAGACGCCGACCTGCCCGGCGGGGAAGCGCTCCGCCAGGTCGAGCGCCTGCGTCAGCGTCGACACGACGCAGCGGTCGGAGGCGTACATCGGGTGCAGCGGCTCGATCGCGAGCCGGACGCCCCGCTCGGCGGCGTACGGGCCGAGCTCCGCGAGCGCGTCGGCGATCCGCTCCCGCGCGCCGTGCAGGTCCCTGCTGCCTTCGGGGAGGCCGCCGGAGACCAGGACGAGGGTGTCCGTGCCGAGCACCGCCGCCTCGTCGACGGCCGCGCGGTTGTCGTCGAGGGCCCGCCCGCGCGCGTCCGGGTCGATCGCGGTGAGGAAGCCGCCCCGGCACAGCGTGGTGACGGCGAGCCCCGCGCCCCGTACGAGCTTCGCCGCGGCCTCGACCCCGTACGTCTGCACGGGCTCGCGCCACAGGCCGACACCCGGGACGTCCAACTCGGCGCAGGCCGCGACGAGTTCTTCGAGGCCGAGCTGCTTGAGGGTCATCTGGTTGATGGAGAAGCGGTCGAGTGCGTGGCTCACTGGTCGACTCCGTACACGCTGAGCAGGGACTTCATCCGGGTCTCGGCGAGGGCGGGATCCGGGAACAGGCCCAGGCCGTCGGCGAGTTCGTAGGCGCGGGCTAGGTGGGGTAGCGGGCGGGCCGACTGGAGGCCGCCGACCATCGCGAAGTGGGACTGGTGACCCGCGAGCCACGCGAGCAGGACGACGCCCGTCTTGTAGAAGCGGGTCGGCGTCTCGAAGAGGTGCCGGGACAACTCGACGGTCGGGTCGAGCAGTTCACGGAACTTGGCGGTGTCCCCCGTGTCGAGGACGCGCACCGCCTCCGCCGCGAGCGGGCCAAGCGGGTCGAAGATGCCGAGGAGCGCATGGCTGAACCCCTGCTCGTCACCCGCGATCAGCTCGGGGTAGTTGTAGTCGTCCCCCGTGTAGCAGCGCACGCCCCGCGGGAGGCGGCGGCGCAGCTCGACCTCGCGCCGGGCGTCCAGGAGCGAGACCTTGATGCCGTCGACCTTGTCCGGGTGCGCGGCGATGACGTCGAGGAACGTCTCCGTGGCGGCGTCGAGGTCCGGCGAACCCCAGTAGCCCTCCAGGGCGGGGTCGAACATCGGGCCGAGCCAGTGCAGGATGACGGGCTCGGATGCCTGGCGCAGCAGATGCCCGTAGACGTCGAGGTAGTCCTCGGGTCCGGACGCCGCGGCCGCCAGGGCCCGCGAGGCCATGAGGATCGCCTGCGCGCCCGTCCCCTCCACGAGTGCGAGCTGCTCCTCGTAGGCCGCGCGGACCTCGGCGAGCGTGGCGGGCCCGGACAGCTGGTCGGTGCCCACCCCGCACGCGATGGCGCCGCCGGCCGACTTCGCCTCGGCGGTCGAGCGCCGGATCAGCTCGGCCGCGCCCGCCCAGTCGAGGCCCATGCCGCGCTGGGCGGTGTCCATGGCCTCGGCCACGCCCAGGCCGTGCGCCCACAGATGACGGCGGAAGGCGAGCGTCGCGTCCCAGTCGACGGCGGCCACGTCGGGGCCGGCGTCGTCGAGCGGGTCGGCGACGACGTGCGCCGCCGAGAAGACGGTCCGCGACACGAGCGGCGCGCCCGTGGTGGAGGAGGCCGGCTCGGCACGCGGGGTGTAGTCGCGCAGCGAGCCGCCCGGGCCGGGGAGTCGGATCGTCACAGCGAGATCTCCGGTACGTCCAGGCGGCGGCCCTCCGCCGACGACTTCAGGCCGAGCTCGGCGAGCTGCACGCCGCGGGCACCGGCGAACAGGTCCCAGCGGTAGGGCGCGTCGGCGTACACGTGCTTGAGGAACAGCTCCCACTGCGCCTTGAAGCCGTTGTCGAACTCCTGGTTGTCGGGGACCTCCTGCCACTGGTCGCGGAAGGAGTACGTGGCCGGCAGGTCCGGGTTCCATACGGGCTTCGGGGTCGCAGCGCGGTGCTGGACACGGCAGTTGCGCAGCCCGGCGACCGCGGAACCCTCCGTGCCGTCCACCTGGAACTCGACGAGCTCGTCCCGGTTGACCCGCACCGACCAGGAGGAGTTGATCTGCGCGACGGCGCCGCCGTCGAGCTCGAAGATGCCGTACGCCGAGTCGTCGGCCGTCGCGTCGTACGGCTTGCCGCCCTCGTCCCAGCGCTGCGGGATGTGCGTCGAGGCCAGCGCCTGCACGCTGGTCACGCGGCCGAACAGCTCGTGGAGCACGTACTCCCAGTGCGGGAACATGTCGACGACGATGCCGCCGCCGTCCTCCGACCGGTAGTTCCAGCTCGGCCGCTGCGCCTCCTGCCAGTCACCCTCGAAGACCCAGTAGCCGAACTCGCCGCGCACGGACAGGATCCGCCCGAAGAAGCCGCCGTCGATGAGGCGCTTGAGCTTGAGCAGGCCCGGCAGGAACAGCTTGTCCTGGACGACGCCGTGCTTGATGCCCTTCGCCTTCGCCAGGCGGGCCAGTTCGAGCGCGCCGTCGAGGCTCGTCGCCGAGGGCTTCTCCGTGTAGAGGTGCTTTCCGGCGGCGATGGCCTTCTTGAGCGCCTCCTCGCGGGCGGACGTGACCTGCCCGTCGAAGTAGATGTCGATCGTGTCGTCGGCGAGGACGGCGTCGAGGTCGGTGGAGACGTTCGCCGGGTCGAGGCCGTGCCGCTCGGCGAGCGCGAGCAGCGCGTGCTCCCGGCGGCCGACGAGGACCGGCTCCGGCCACAGCACCGTGCCGTCGCCGAGGTCGAGGCCACCCTGTTCGCGCAGGGCGAGGAGGGAGCGGACGAGGTGCTGGCGGTAGCCCATGCGCCCCGTCACCCCGTTCATGGCGATGCGCACCGTCTTGCGTGTCACGAGAGTCCCTTCGTACAGACGCCGATGAAGAACACGCTCGTCGTAGCAAGCGCTTTCTATATGGGAAGAAGCTAGCCTCTGCACAGCCGGTCGGACAAGACCGGAGGCTGATGAAACGGGATGCGAGGCCGGACGGGGGACCGGACGGCGACCGGAGGATGATGCGATGACCGTGACCCTGGCGGACGTGGCGGCACGCGCCCAGGTCTCCCCCGCCACCGTGTCCCGCGTGCTGAACGGCAACTACCCCGTGGCCGCGGCCACGCGCGAGCGGGTGCTGCGCGCGGTGGACGACCTCGACTACGTGCTGAACGGGCCGGCCAGCGCCCTGGCCGCCGCCACCTCCGACCTGGTCGGCATCCTCGTCAACGACATCGCCGACCCGTTCTTCGGGATCATGGCGGGAGCCGTGCAGTCCGAGATCGTGGGGCCCGGCGGGCGCGCGGGCGGCGAGCGGCTCGCGGTCGTGTGCAACACCGGCGGGTCGCCCGAGCGCGAACTCACCTATCTGACGCTCCTCCAGCGCCAGCGGGCCGCGGCCGTCGTCCTCACGGGCGGCGCGGTCGAGGACGCCGAACACGCCAGGGCGATCTCCGGGAAGCTGCGGCGGCTCGCGGACGCCGGGACGCGGGTCGTCCTGTGCGGGCGGCCGCCCGTGCCGGACGCGGACGCGGTGGCGCTCGCCTTCGACAACCGCGGCGGCGGCCGGGCGCTCACCGACCACCTGCTCGACCTCGGCCACCGCAGGATCGGGTACATCGCGGGCCCCGAGGAACGGACGACGACCCGTCACCGCCTGGAGGGACATCGCGCGGCGCTGGCGGCGCGGGACGTGCCCGACGACGCCGGGTGGACCGTGCACGGCCCGTACGACCGGCGGTCCGGTTACGAGGCGACGGTCGAACTCCTGCGCCGCGAACCGTCGCTGACGGCCGTGGTCGCCGCGAACGACACGGTGGCGCTCGGCGCGTGCGCCGCGCTGCGGGAGGCGGGCCTGAGCATTCCGGGCGACGTGTCGGTGGCCGGCTTCGACGACCTGCCGTTCAGCGTGGACGCGGTACCGGCCCTGACGACGGTCCGGCTGCCGCTGGCGGAGGCGGGGGCCCGCGCGGGCCGCATCGCGATGGGCCGCGAGGCGGCTCCCGCCGGGGGGATGGCAGTGGTGCAGGGGGAGTTGATGGTGCGGGGGTCTACGGGGGCGCCGTCCAGGGCGTCGGGATCGGGTGGGTGAGCGGGGCTCGCCTCCGCTCACCCACCCGCATCTCCCCTGACCGTCACACCTGCGGGCGACGGCCCCTCTCCTGGTGCGGGAAGTGCTGGTCCGCGCCCGGGAGCGTCGGCTTCGGGAGCGTGGCGACCTCCTGCTTCGCCTTCTCCAGCTGCTCCGCCGTGTCGTCGGGCAGGCGCGGGGCGTGCGGCCTGCCGTCGGAAAACCGGAACGCCGACGTGAGGTCGCCGAACGTGTCACGGCGCCAGTCGGTGATGTTGGGTTCCTCGACGCCGGTGAACCGTTCGAGGAACTGCAGGGCGGAGGTGTGGTCGAAGGTCTCGCTCGCGACCCAGCCGCCCACCGTCCAGGGCGACACGATGATGGCGGGCACCCGGAACCCGGCGCCGATCGGCAGCCCTTGGACGTACTCGCCCTTCGCCCCGGCGGGCGCCGTCGGCGGCGGCACGTGGTCGAAGAGGCCGTCGTTCTCGTCGTAGTTGAGGATGAAGGCGGTCTTCGCCCAGACCTTCGGGTTGGACGCGATGGCCTCGATCTTCGAGGCGACGAAGTCCGCGCCGGCCGCCGGCAGGTAGTCCGGGTGCTCGGACTGGTAGCTCGTCGGCATGATCCAGGAGACCGCGGGGAGCCGGTCGCCTCGGGCGTCGTCCTCGAACGTGCCCTCGGGCTGCGGCCGCACCCCGCGCTCATAGAGGTCGGAGCCGGGCTTCGCGTCCTTGAACGCCTGGAACTGCTCGAGCATGTTGCAGCCGTAGTCGTCGTCCTGCTGGTAGACCTTCCAGCTGACCCCGGCGGCCTGGAGGCGTTCGGCGTACGTCTTCCAGCGGTACGGCGTCGGCGCCTTGTTGGACAGGACCGGGCCGCCCTGCGTGCCGCCCGCGTCGATCGACCCGGTCATCCAGTACAGCCGGTTGGGCCATGTCGGGCCGAAGACCGAGCAGAAGTAGTGGTCGCAGATGGTGAAGGCCTCGGCGAGGGCGAACTGGAAGGGGATGTCCTCGCGGGTGTAATAGCCCATGACATAGGGGCCGTTGGCGCCGTCCGCCTTGCGGTGGGCGGGCAGCCAGCGGTCCATTCTGCCGCCGTTCCAGGCCTCGTGCTGGACGGACCAGGCGTGGCTGGTGGAGGGGATGGCCTGGGCGCTGGAGCTGTGCGTGTCGAGGTGGAAGGGGAGCAGGTACCCCTTCGGATTCACCGCGTCCGGCTGATAGAAGACCGAACGGCCGGTGTCCAGCTTGAGGGCCCGCGGGTCGTTGAAGCCGCGGACGCCGGACAGGGTGCCGAAGTAGTGGTCGAAGGACCGGTTCTCCTGCATCAGCATGACGACATGCTCGATGTCGCGCAGCGAGCCGCGCCGCGGCGGTCCCGCGGCGACGGCCTTCTGGACGCTCGGCGGCAGCAGCGAGAGGGCGGCGGCGCCTCCGAGCGCGCCTGCGGCCGAACCCAGCAGCCTGCGACGGGTGAAATCCTCGGGCATGGGGATCCCTTCATGCGACGGACGACCATGAACTCCCGTGGACAAAGGGGCGGTTGGGGCCTCGCTTGTCCACGGGTGTGCGGGGGCACGTGCGTTCCGGTGAGCCACTGTCCAGGGCCGAGGTGAGGCCCGCACGGGGCGGGCGATGAATACGTGGCCAACGCACGGAATCGGCTTGGCCAAGCCGTGACCCGCATGGCAGGGACGTTGCCGAAGCTTGGCGCGGCAAGGGGATTGGGCCGGGCGCGGTCAGGTGTCGCCGTCACCGGTTCCTCGCGCCGCCCCTTCACCCGGCCGCCGCATCCGCGCCGGGCGTCCCCTTGACCCCGCCCCGGAGCCCGGTAGCGTCCCCGCCATGAAACTGGCCTTCTCCACGCTCGGGGTTCCCGGGCTTCCCCTCGCCGATGTCGTGCGGCTCGCCGACGAGCACGGGTATCACGGTGTCGAGCTGCGCGCCCATCCCGAGGAACCCGTACACCCGGGGCTCGGGCCCGTCGAACGGGCCGACGCCGCCGCCGAGTTCAAGGCCGCCGGGGTCGAGATCCTCGGGCTCGCCGGGTACGCGCGGGTGGCCGCTCCCGGCGAGGACGAACCGGTGATCGCGGAGATCAGGTCACTCCTCGAACTCGCCCGTGACGTCGGCGCGCCCTGTGTACGCGTCTTCCCGGGCGGCGGCACGGAGCAGAGCCGCGCCGACGCCGACGCGACAGCTGCCCGGCGCCTGGGCACCGCCGCCGAGTACGCCGCGGACCTCGGCG
This sequence comes from Streptomyces sp. CB01635, assembly GCF_002803065.1. Classification (GTDB taxonomy): domain Bacteria; phylum Actinomycetota; class Actinomycetes; order Streptomycetales; family Streptomycetaceae; genus Streptomyces. The sequence goes on along the minus strand of NZ_NNBL01000004.1, from coordinate 264,906 downwards.
TCCGCATCCTCCTGGAGACCCACGACTCGCACCGCACGGGAGCCGACGCGATGCGCGTGCTCGGCGCCGTCGGACACCGGCAGGTCGGCGCCCTGTGGGACGTCATGCACACGTGGCTCGGTGGCGAGCAGCCCGTGGCGTCGTACGCGGCGCTGTCCCCGCACCTGGGCTACGTACAGGTGAAGGACATCGCGGGCGCCGACGACACGACGCCGCTCGCGCTGGGCACAGGCGTGCTGCCGCTCACCGAGGTCGTGGACGTGCTGTGCCGCGAGGGCTGGGACGGGTGGCTGTGCTGGGAGTACGAGAAGCGCTGGTATCCGGACGCCGCCCCGCTGCCCGGGCTCCTGACGGCCGGACGTGAGCATCTCGCCCGGCTGCTCAACGAGTCGGCATAGCCCGCCGGGCGAGACGGGCATCTGTGGGGCTGCTGCGAGGACGGGCGGCCATCCCTGTGGTGCAGGGACGGCCGCCCGATCACCGGCCTGGGCCGGAGCCGGCCGTCTCGCCCGGCTGCTCGACGAGTCGGCACCGCCCGCCGGGCGGCCATCCGAACGGCTATCCGAACACCTTCGCGAACGCCTCGTGGAAGTCGGGGAACGTCTTCCGCACGCACCCCGGGTCGTCGAACGTGACCCCGCCGGGGATCCGCAGGCCCGTCACCGCGAAGGACATCGCGATGCGGTGATCCCCGTACGTGGTGATCTCCGCCGGGGCCGGGGTGCCCGGCCGGATCTCGATCCAGTCGGGTCCCGTCGCGACCGTCACCCCGAGCCCGCGCAGGTTCTGCGCGCAGGCCTCCAGGCGGTCGCACTCCTTGACGCGCGTGTTGTGCACGTCCTCGATGCGGACCGGGCCGCTCGCGTACGGCGCGATCGCCGCGAGGGTCGGCATCGTGTCGGAGATGTCCCGCATGTTGACCGTGATGCCGGACAGACCCGCGGGGCCGGGCGCGGTGACCGTGGTGCGGTCCGCCGTCGTCGTCACCCCGGCGCCCATGCGCCGCAGGACGTCGACGAACGCCAGGTCGCCCTGGAGCGCGTTCTTGCCGAGTCCTTCGACGGTGACCTCGCCGCCGGTGACGGCCGCCGCCGCGAAGAAGTAGCTCGCGGTCGAGGCGTCGGGCTCGATCGCGTAGGTGGTGGCGCGGTAGCCGCCGGGCGCGACCTCGAACACGTTGCCGTCGCGGCGGACTTCGGCCCCGAAGCTGCGCATCATCGCCAGGGTGATCTCGATGTACGGCGCCGAGACCAGGTCGGTGACCGTGATGCGCAGGCCGGTCCTGGTCAGCGGGCCGAGCAGCAGGAGCGCGGTGAGGTACTGGGACGACTGGCCCGCGTCCAGGGTCACGTCACCACCCTCCACCCCGCCCGCCGTGACCGTGAGGGGGTGGTGCCCCTCGGCCTCCTCGTGACGGAGGTCCACACCCAGGTCGCGCAGGGCCCTGCTGAGCGGAGCGAGGGGACGGCGGCGCATCTGGGGCGAGGCGTCGAAGCGGTACGTGCCGTGCGCGGCGGCCGACGTGAGCGTGGGCAGGAAGCGGGCGGTGGTCGCGCCGTCGCGGCAGTACACGTCGGCGTCGGTCGTGGCGGGGCCGGCCGGTCGGCCCTCGATGTGCCAGGCGTCCGGGCCGCGTTCGACGCCGTAACCGAGCCGGAGCAGCCCTTCGGCGAAGCCTTCGGTGTCGTCCGAGCTGAGGGGGCGCACGAGGGTGGTGGTGCCCTGCGCGGCCGCGGCGAGGAACAGCGCCCTCGCCGTCACGGACTTGGAACCGGGGATCTCAACGACTGGCATGCGCTTCATGGTCCTCGACGGGCAGAGCGGGCGCCGGAGTGTCCACACGCTGGACGACCCGGTTCCGGGGAGCGGGCGCGAGCGACGCGAGAGCGACCCCGCCGACGAGGAGCGCGGCGGCGCACCAGCGCAGGGGGCTGACGCTCTCGCCGAGGAAGAGCGCGGCGGACGACATCCCGAACACCGGGACGAGCAGTGTGAACGGGGCGACCGACGAAGCGGGGTGGCTGCGCAGCAGGAAGCTCCAGGCGCCGAAGCAGAAGAGCGTGGTGACCCAGGCGACGAACGCGATGATGCCGACGCCGGTCCGGTCGAGCGACGTGAGCGCCCGGCTGTCGCGGTCCCAGCCCTCGAAGGCGAGGGAGAGCGCGAACAGCGGCAGGACGGGGACGGCCGACGTCCACACCATGAAGGTGAAGGGGGCGGACGGTGCCGCCTTGCGGGTGAGGACGTTCGAGACACCCCAGCCCACGGCGGCCACGACGACGAGCGTGAAGCCGAGCAGCGGGCCGCTCGTGCCCTCGTCGACGGCCGCGACGCCGATCCCGGCGAGCGCGACGGCCATGCCGGCCAGGCGGACCCGGCCGGGCCGTTCGCCGAGCGCGACGAAGGCGAACAGGGCGGTGAACACGGCCTGGATCTGCAGGACGAGGGAGGAGAGCCCGGCGGGCATCCCCTGGTTCATGCCGACGAAGAGCAGCCCGAACTTCATGACACCGAGCGCCAGTCCGACGCCGACGACCCATCGCCACGCCATCCACTTCGTTCGAGCAGGGGAGACCCCATCCCACGCCACTTTCGGCCGCCCCACGAAGAACACCGCGGGCAGCGCCGCGACGAGGAAGCGCAGGGCCGAGAAGAGCAGCGGCGGGAAGTGGTCGAGGCCGACCTCGATGACGACGAAGTTGACGCCCCAGACGGCGGTGACCAGGACGGCGAGCGCGATGTGGGACGGGCGCATAGGGAGCGTGGGAGCCATGCGTCGAGGATCACCGGCAACGACCGTGTAGCACCAGCGCGAATGTCTGCATGGTTGAATTCAGTAACGCTAAGGAATGTCCCAGGCGTCATGACCGCCCGGGGCATCCATGACTGCCCGAGGCTCACCGGGAGGCCGGCATGCTCGATCTCCAGCGGCTGCGCGCGCTGCACGCCGTCTCCGTGCACGGCACGGTCGGGGCCGCCGCGGCGGCGCTCGGCTACACGCCGTCCGCGGTCTCGCAGCAGATCTCCAAGCTGGAACGGGAGACGAGGACCGTACTCCTCGAACGGCACGGGCGGGGTGTGCGCCTCACCGACGAGGCCCTCGAACTCGCCCGCACAGCACAGGACTTGATGGTCATCGTCGAGCGCGCAGAGACAGATCTGGAGGAGCGCCGCGGGCTGCCTGCGGGGCGCCTGACGATCGCCGCGTTCGCCTCGGCGGCCCGCGGCCTGCTGCCGTCCGTCCTCGCGGATCTCGCCGTACGGCATCCCTCGCTCGATGCGCGGCTCACGGAGGTCGACCCGCACCTGTCGGTCGACCTGGTCGCCAAGGGGGCCGTCGACCTGGCCGTCGCGCACGACTGGGACATCGCGCCGCTGCCGGCCCCCGCCGGCGTGGAGCAGGCCGCCATCGGGGACGACCTGTGCGACCTGCTCGTGCCGGCCGGGCATCCGCTCGCGGGACGTCACGCGGTGCGCCGCGAGGAGCTCGGCGGCGAGCGGTGGGTGTCACAACCGCCCGGGCGGGTGTGCCACGACTGGCTGGTGCGGACGCTGCGGGCGGCCGGCTTCGAGCCCGACATCAGGCACCAGGCCGAGGAGAACCCGACCCTGACGGCGCTCGTCGCGGCCGGCCTCGGCGTGGCGCTGATCCCCCGGCTCGGCCGCGGCCCGCTGCCGGACGGCGTCGTCGCGGTGCCCCTGGACCCCATGCCCGTAAGGCACTTGTACGCGCTGTGGCGGACGGGGGCGTCGCGCAGGCCGGCCATCGCGGAGGCGGTGCGGACGCTGCGGGAACGGTGGGGGGAAATCACCCGCGAGCCGGATCAGGCGGGTCAGCCGGACCAGCCGGACAAGACCCGCTGACGCCCGCTGACCGGAGCTCAGAAGCACTACCGCTCCCCTGATTTCACCGGCGCACCACTTTCCGGCAATCCCCGGGAAGTGGGGAACCCGCCCGCGTACCGCTCCGTCAGAACGGCGTGCTGCCGGAGAGTCTCCGCAGAGCGGTGTCGGCCTCGCTGCTGGCTGCGAACGCCGACCACCCTCTCCGCCGCCTGCGGCCGGCAGCACGCCGTCACCGGCGCGCCCCCTCCCTTGCGCCGGTGACGGCCCTCCCCTCCCTCTTCTGCCGCCCCGGCTGCGCGCACCCTTGACTGGCAGAAACTTTCCAGATATTCGTGACCCTCGGAAGTTTCTTTCAGGGCATGGATCACCAGTTCTCCTCCGGAAGGAGTGCGCAGTGCACCTCAGCCTGTCCAGACGCACCCTGCTCGCCGCCGCCACCGCGGGCGCCGCCGCGGTCACCCTGTCCGGCGTCCCGGCCCAGGCCGACGACGCGTCACGCAAGGGCAAGGACGCGCGACTCAAGCAGCTCATCTCCCGGATGAGCCTCGAGGAGAAGGTCGGCCAGCTCTTCGTGATGCGGGTCTACGGCCACTCCGCCACCGACCCCGACCAGGCCGACATCGACGCCAACCTCGCCGAGATCGGCGTCCGCACCGCGGCCGAACTGATCGACAAGTACAAGCTCGGCGGCATCATCTACTTCACCTGGGCGCACAACACCCGGGACCCGCACCAGATCGCCGACCTCTCGAACGGCATCCAGCGCGCGGGCCTCGCCCAGCCGAGCCGTATCCCGCTGCTCATCTCCACCGACCAGGAACACGGCATCGTCTGCCGCGTCGGCGAGCCCGCGACGCTCTTCCCCGGCGCCATGGCCATCGGCGCGGGCGGCTCCCGCTCCGACGCCCGCACCCTAGGCCGGATCGCCGGCGCCGAACTGCGCGCGGTCGGCATCCGCCAGAACTACGCGCCCGACGCCGACGTGAACATCAACCCGGCCAACCCGGTCATCGGCGTGCGCTCCTTCGGCGCCGACCCCGAGGCCGTCGCGGGCCTGGTCGCCGCCGAGGTCAAGGGCTACCAGAGCAGCGACATCGCCTCCACGGCCAAGCACTTCCCCGGCCATGGCGACACCGCCACGGACAGCCACTTCGGCTTCCCGATCATCACGCACACGCGCGAGCAGTGGCAGCAGATCGACGCCCCGCCGTTCAAGGCCGCGATCGCCGCGGGCATCGACTCGATCATGACCGCGCACATCATGGTCCCCGACCTCGACGGCTCGGGCGACCCGGCGACGCTCTCGCACCCGATCATGACGGGCATCCTGCGCCAGGAACTCGGCTTCGAGGGCCTCATCGTGACCGACTCCCTCGGCATGCAGGGCGTACGCGACAAGTACGGCGACGACCGCGTGCCGGTGCTCGCCCTGAAGGCGGGCGTGGACCAGCTCCTCAACCCGCCCTCCCTGGAGGTGTCCTGGAACGCCGTCCTCGACGCCGTGAAGAACGGCGAGCTGACGGAGGCGCGCCTCGACGAGTCGATCCTGCGCGTCCTGCGCCTCAAGGAGAAGCTGGGCCTCTTCGACGATCCGTACGTCACCGGCCGCGGCGTCGACAAGACCGTCGGCACCCGTGACCACCTGGCCGCCGCCGACCGCATCGCCGAGGCCACCACGACGCTCCTGCTCAACAAGAACGGACTGCTCCCGCTGTCGCGGCGCACCCACAGGAACATCCTGGTCGTCGGCGCCGACCCGGCCTCGCCCTCCGGCACGACGGGCCCGCCCACGACGACACTCGGCCAGGCACTGACCGAACTCGGCTTCACCACAACGGTGTTGTCGACCGGGACCGCGCCGAACCAGGCGAAGATCGACGAGGCGGTGGCCGCCGCCAAGGGCAAGGACGCGGTACTGGTGGGCACGTACAACGTCGCTGCGGGCAGCAGTCAGCAGCGGCTCGTGAACGCCCTGGCCGCCACCGGCGTCCCCGTCGTCGCGGTCGCGATCCGCAACCCGTACGACATCGCGCAGGTGCCCGGCGTCGGCGCATCGCTCGCCGCGTACTCGTGGACCGACGTCGAACTGCGGGCCGCGGTCCGGGTGATCGCGGGCCGGGCCAGGCCGCGGGGCAAGCTGCCCGTGCCCGTCCAGCGGGCCGACGATCCGGCGCAGGTGCTGTATCCGATCGGCTACGGGTTGTCGTACTAGACGTACGCCGCACACCCGGCGCACCACCCCCAAGCGGCCCAAACCACCCTGCACACCTGGCGTGCGCCCGCCCCGGCGGGTCACGCTGGGGTGTGTATCGGGGGGATTGCCATGCTTGCGTGGAACAGGGCGCGGTGGGTGGGGGCGGCGTGCGCGGCGTTGCTCGCCGCGACGCTCGTGGGGTGTCAGGGGTCGCCCGACGCGGGGCCCGGCGGGCCTTCGCCGGGGGCGAGCCGGTCACCGTCGGGGTACGGGGCGGTGTTCCTCGCCGTGGACGAGTGCAGCTCGCGGGGGCGCGACACGTTCACCGAGGTGCCGTGCAGAAGCGAGCGGGCGGTGGCGCGGGTCACCGCGCGCTACGACGGAAAGGTGGCGGCCGGGCCCATGTGCCCGGCCCACACCGACTTCGTCCTCCACATCAGCGCGAACCGGCCCGCGCTGGACGAGAACGGCGACGGGGAGATCCCGCAGGGCTACGCCTGCATGCGCAACCTGGAGCCGCCGCACCCCGGCGATCCGGGGGGCGGCGGCGGGCCCCGCACGATCGTCGGGGACTGCGTGTACCCGGCGGGCCGCGGCCAGGTCCGAGAGACCGCCTGCGACGGCTCCGGTACCGAGAAACCCCAGTACCGGGTGGCCGCCGCGGCGGCCGACCGCGCCAAGTGCCCTGCGCTCACGACGTTGTACGTGACGCTGGGCGGGTCCGAACCGGTGGGATGCGCGGTCCGGGTGTAGACCCGACGGTCGCGGTCAGGGGCGCAGGGTCAGCTCGCGCTGGACGTCACGCTTGTCGAGCCTGGCGTCGTACGTGGCGAGCGGCTTGGCGGCCTGCGCGGCGGGGGCGGAGACGCCGGCCCACTTCAGGATCCGCTCCGTGGCGAACGTCTTGTCGTCGGCGTTCAGGCCGGCGACGTTCGCCCCGTGGTTGGCGCCGGGCGCGGTGAGCACGTACGAGTCCGTCGAGCCCTTGCCGGGGCGGAACCGCTCGGCGCCCCACGGGTCGTTGGAGCCGTAGACGTACAGCATGCGCGTCGCGTGGTGGCGCACCCAGGAGTCCACGTCGCGCATCGCCGACGGCTGGAACTTCATCGGGATCGAGCGCGGCACGAAGTTGCGCGGCGGCTGGTAGCCGTAGCGCGACAGGTTGCCCAGCCAGGGCTGCTTGATGTCGGGCGAGCCGAGCTGCGTACCCGCCTGGTAGTAGTACGGCGTGTACTGGGTGAGGCCCTGGTCCGCGTACGAGGACCAGCCGCCGACCGCGTCGACGTAGTCGAAGAGCGCCTGGTCCGTGACCGTCGCGGCGTCGGGCACCTCGGCGCACGCCGTCTGCGACGGCTGGTACTGCCAGAAGCCCCACACCAGGTCGAGGACCGTGGCCTCGTAGGCCTTGTCCAGCGAACCGACCGTGTCCACGGTGTAGTTGTTGGCCTTCAGGTAGTCCGCGTACTTCTTCTCCAGGGCGTCGCGGCGCACCAGCGTCTCGCGCTGCACGTTCTGCAGCGCCACGCGGCAGTCCTTCGGGCCGACCGTCTTGAAGAAGTCGTCGTACGCCGAGTCCTCCTTGTTCACCACGTCGTTCGGCGCGACGTACGCGACGACGCCGTCCATGTCGCGCGGGTAGAAGCGCTCGTAGTACGTGGCCGTCATGCCGCCCTTGGAACCGCCGGTGGTCAGCCAGTTCTTGCCGTAGATCGGCTTGAGGGCCTGGTAGATGCCGTGCTGGTCGCTGGCCGCCTGCCAGATGTCGAGCTTGGACCAGTCGGCCGGCGCGGGCCGGGACGGGGTGAAGTAGCGGTACTCCACGGAGATCTGGTTGCCGTCGACGATGCGGGTCGGCTCGCTGCGGCTGGGCGTCGTGGAGACGTTGTAGCCGCTGGTGAACATGACCGTCGGGCGGCTGACGTCCTTGTGCAGGACGGTGATGCGCTGCTGGAAGGTGCCCTTGGACGGGTGCCGGTGGTCGACCGGCTGGGTGTAGTTGAGGACGAAGTATCGGTAGCCCGTGTAGGGCTTCTCCTCCACCAGGCTCATGCCGGGTACGGCGAGGAGCCGGTCCTTGATATCGGTACTGGTGTCGGAGGCCGCCGGCCGGGCCTGAGCGGCGGTGGCCGCTGTGGCCGTACTCACGGTGCCTATCAGCACCACGAGCGCGAGCAGCCATCTCAGCGCGTTGCGCATGCATACTCCCCTGTAGAACACAGATGCGCACCGGAACCTAGCGGAGGAACATCTGTTCTGTCAGGGGTTCTTGGTGTTCTGTCAGCGCACGGGGCGCGCGTTCAGCACAGGATCCAGCCCGAGCTCACCGAGGCCGCGCCGACCGTGCCCCTCACCCACACGCAGCGGTGGCCCGTGTGGACGGTCACCGGGCCCGCGTGGTGCATGTAGCGCCCGCTGTCCTGAACCGGCCTGCTGCCGCGGGCCTGCACGCTGACCGACATCTTCTGCCGTACGCCGTCGCGCTTGGTGAGGGTGTACGCGCAGAGGTAGTTGCCGCTGCGGTAGAGGACCGTCCTGCCGGTGGAGAACGGCAGGGTGCGCACCTTGTGGCCGGGGCAGATCGCCGCGGCCTGTGCCGTGCCGACGGCCGGCCCCGCGAGGGCCAGCAGCGCCGACGAGATCAGTACTGCTGCCCCGGCCGCCAGCCGTCTGCGTATGCCGCCCTCGCTCATGCCTCCACCCACCGTCGCCCCTCCAGTCACGTGTGCCACAGCGTACTGATGAACGGACGCAGCACACAGGGCCGGTGGTTGCACCGATCCCCCGTCACAGCGAAGAGCTGATCTCGGCCTCGGGCTCGGGCTCGCCGGCGAAGGTCCGCCACAGCTCGGCGTACTGTCCGCCGAGTGCGAGGAGCTCGGTGTGCGTGCCGTCCTCCGCGACGCGCCCGTCCGCCATCACGACGACCCGGTCGGCGCGGGCCGCGGTGGTGAGCCGGTGCGCGACGACGAGGGTGGTGCGCTTGCCCGCTATGCGGTCAGTGGCCTGGTTGACCTGGGCCTCCGTGGCGAGGTCGAGCGCGGCGGTCGCCTCGTCGAGCAGCAGGATGTCGGGGTCGACGAGCTCGGCACGGGCCAGGGCGATCAGCTGCCGCTGCCCCGCCGACAGGTTGCGGCCGCGCTCGGCTACCTCGTGGAGGTAGCCGCCCTCAAGGGTGGCGATCATCTCGTGCGCGCCGACCGCGCGGGACGCCGCCTCCACCTGGGCGTCGGTCGCGTCGGGGCGTCCGTAGGCGATGGCGTCACGCACGGTGCCCTGGAAGAGGTACGCCTCCTGCGGCACGACGCCGAGGCGGTGGCGGTAGCTCGTCAGGTCGAGGTCGCGCAGGTCGGTGCCGTCGATGGTGACGCGGCCCGCCGTCGGGTCGTAGAAGCGGGCGACGAGCTTGACGAGGGTCGACTTGCCCGCGCCGGTCTCGCCGACGAAGGCGACGGTCTGCCCGGCGGGGATGCGCAGGGCCACGTCGCTGAGTGCCGCCTCCTGTTCGTCCGCGGCCCCGTACGCGAAGTCCACGTCCTCGAAGACGATGTCGCCGCGCAGGGAGAGGACGTCGAGGGGTTCGTCGGCGTCCTTCGTGGACGTCGGCTCCTGGAGGAGCTCCTGGATGCGGCCGAGCGAGACGGTGGCCTGCTGGTAGCCGTCGAACACCTGGGAGAGCTGCTGCACGGGCGCGAAGAACAGGTCGATGTAGAGGAGGTACGCGACGAGCGCACCGGTCGTCAGGGTGCCCGCCTCGACCCGGCCCGCGCCCACCATCAGGACCGCGGCGGCGGCGACGGACGACAGGAACTGCACGAACGGGAAGTACACCGAGATCAGCCACTGGCCGCGGATACGGGCGCTGCGGTAGGCGCCGCTGCGCTCGGCGAACCGTGCGGCGCCCGAGCGCTCGCGCCGGAACGCCTGCACGATGCGCAGCCCGGCGACGGACTCCTGGAGGTCTGCGTTGACCACCGAGACGCGCTCGCGGGCCAGTTCGTACGCCTTGACGCTGGAGCGGCGGAAGAAGAACGTGCCGACGATCAGCGGCGGGAGCGTCGCGAAGACGACCAGGGCGAGCTGGACGTCGATGACGAGGAGCGCGCCCATGATGCCGAAGAAGGTGACGACGGAGACGAAGGCGGTGACCAGGCCCGTCTGGAGGAACGTCGACAGGGCGTCCACGTCGGTCGTCATCCGGGTCATGATGCGCCCGGTCAACTCCCGCTCGTAGTAGTCGAGTCCGAGCCGCTGGAGCTGGGAGAAGATCTTCAGTCGGAGCGAGTAGAGGACCCGCTCGCCGGTGCGTCCCGTCATACGGGTCTCACCGATCTGCGCGCACCACTGGACGAGGACGGTGACGAGGCCGAACGCGGCGGCCGCCCACACGGCGCCGAGCGCGAGCTGCGAGACGCCCTCGTCGATGCCGTGCCGGATCAGTACGGGGAGCAGCAGGCCCATTCCGGCGTCGAGGGCGACGAGGGCGAGGCTGATCAGCAGGGGCCCGCCGAATCCGCGCAGCAGGCGGCGCAGCCCGTACGACTCCTCGGGCGTCACCGCGCGCGCCTCGTCGATGTCCGGGACGTCGGTCGCGGCGGGCAGGGCGTCGACCTGGGCGAGCAGTTCGGGCGTCGCGGGCATCCCGGAGAGCGCGGTGTCCTTCGGCTCACGGTCGCCCGTCCACAGGGTGGGCGTGATCCCGCGCTCGGCGTCGAACTCGGCGTCCAGCTCGTCGCGTACGGAGGTGTCCTCGTCGGGGAGCGCGGGCGCGACGTGGCCCGGCGAGACCCCGCCGAGCTCGTCGGGGTCGGTGAGCAGGCGCCGGTAGAGGGCCGATCCGGCCTCCAGCTCCTCGTGGGTGCCGATCGCGGCGAGGCGCCCGCCGTCGAGGACGGCGATGCGGTCGGCGAGGCCGAGGGTGGAACGGCGGTGGGCGATGAGGAGGGTGGTGCGGCCGGCCATGACGCCGCGCAGCGCCTCGTGGATCTCGTGCTCCACGCGCGCGTCGACGGCGGACGTGGCGTCGTCGAGGACGAGGAGGCGGGGGTCGGTGAGGATGGCGCGGGCGAGCGCGATGCGCTGGCGCTGGCCGCCGGAGAGCGTGAGGCCGTGCTCGCCGACGGTCGTGTCGTAGCCGTCGGGGAGCTCGGCGATGAAGCGGTCGGCCTGGGCGGCGCGGGCCGCGGTCTCGATCTGCTCGTCGCTCGCGTCGGGGGTGCCGTACGCGATGTTCGCGCGGATGGTGTCGGAGAACAGGAAGGAGTCCTCGGGCACGAGCCCGATCGCGGCCCGCAGCGAGTCGAGGGTCAGTTCGCGCACGTCGTGGCCGCCCACGAGGACGGCGCCGTGCGTGACGTCGTAGAAGCGCGGCAGGAGCAGCGAGACGGTGGACTTGCCGGAGCCGGAGGACCCGACGACGGCGAGGGTCTGGCCGGCCGGGATCTCGAAGGAGAGCCCGTCCAGGACGGCCCGGTCGGCACCTTCGTAGGAGAAGGAGACATCGTCGAACTCGACGGTCGCGGGGGCGTCGGCGGGCAGTTCCTTCTTGCCGTCCTCGATGGACGGCTCCGTGTCGATCAGTTCGAGGACGCGCTCGACGCCGGCGCGGGCCTGCTGGCCGACGGTCAGGACCATGGCGAGCATGCGGACGGGGCCGACGAGCTGGGCGAGGTAGCTGGAGAACGCGACGAACGTGCCGAGCGTGATCTGGCCGCGGACGGCGAGCCAGCCGCCGAGGGCGAGCATCGCGACCTGACCGAGCGCGGGCACGGCCTGGAGTGCGGGGGTGAACTTGGAGTTCAGGCGGATGGTGCGCAGGCGCCCGGCGAACAGCCGCCGCCCGACCTCCCTGAGCTTCCCGGTCTCCTGGTCCTCCTGCCCGAAGCCCTTCACGACGCGCACGCCGGAGACGGCCCCGTCCACGACCCCGGCGACGGCGGCGGCCTGCGCCTGCGCGTACCAGGTGGCGGGGTGGAGGCGGGAGCGGCTGCGCTTGGCGATGAACCAGAGGGCGGGGGCGACGGCGAGCGCGACGAGGGTGAGCGGCAGGGACAGCCACGCCATGATCACGAGGGAGATCAGGAAGAGGAGGACGTTCCCGATGGTCATCGGGAGCATGAAGAGCAGGCCCTGGATGAGCTGGAGGTCGCTGGTCGCCCGGCCGACGACCTGGCCGGTGGACAGTTCGTCCTGGCGCCGGCCGTCGAGCCGGGTGATCGTCCCGTACATCTCGTTGCGCAGGTCGTGCTGGACGTCGAGTGCGAGGCGGCCGCCGTAGTAGCGGCGGATGTAGGTGAAGACGTAGACGACGAGGGCGGCGCCGATCAGGGCGCCCGCCCACGGGGCCATGGAGCGGGTGTGGTCCTGGACCACGTCGTCGATGATCACCTTGGTGATCAGGGGCACCAGCGCCATGACGGCCATGCCGCCCAGGGACGCCCCGAGCGCGAGCACGACGTCCTTCGGGTACCGCCACGCGTACCCGGCGAGACGCCTCCCCCAAGTTCTCGGCTCCGCTCGAACAGGGGGGACCGCCATCCAGCCCCGTTGCTCCGCCACGTCTGTCCTCCTGTTGTCCTGTCCTGCCGAGAGGCGCAACGCGGAGAACGGCGGATTTCATCCCGCCGCAACAGATCGGGGAGCGGACCGGGACCAAGGACGGAGTTCCCCCGGTCCTTCGGTCCTCGGCCGGTCAGCCCTGCGGTACGGCGACGAAGGCCTCCTTGGGCGTACTGGTCGGGGTGTAGCGGGACGCCGCGGGCGCAGTCGGCGTCAGGTCCTTGTGTATGACCCGCGCGACACCCTGAATCGTGTCCACGCCGTAACTCATCGTGCTGTTCCCGTGCGTGAGAACCGAAATGGTGTAGTCATGACCACCTCCCTGAAAGGCCCCGATGCTGTGCACGCGCCAGCCGTACGTGGAGCGCTCCAGCCAGCCGTTCTTGACGTGCACGGCGACGGACGCGGGCGCGCCGGCCGGAGTCCCCCACCGCTGCGAGGACACGACCTTCCCCATGAGCTTGAGGATGTAGGCGCGGGAGTTGTCACTGAGGACGGAGTTCTTGGCGGTGACCAGCGAAAGCAGCTTCTGCTCGTCCTGGACGTTGATCTGGGTCAGCCCCCAGTAGCCGCCGGACCCCGGCACGGTCCGCGTCATCCCGGCGGCCTTGAGGAAGCCCTTCACCTTGGTGGTGCCGAGCTGCTTCCACAGTGATGTGGTGGCCGCGTTGTCCGACTTGGTGATCATGGCGGTGGCGAGGTTCGCCTCGCGCGTCGTCAGATACCGGTTGGTCTTCTTGGCGTCCCAGAGCAGCGTGGCGAGAACGGTCACCTTCACGACACTGGCGGAGTCGTACGAGGACGTGGCCCGAAGCGAGCACGTGGTGTTCGTGGTCCGGTCGTGGAGCCCGACGGCGACGGTGCCCTTACGGGTCGCGAGGGCGGCGGTGATGTCCTTCTGGAGCTTCCCGGCGAGGCCGGCCTTGTCGGAGGTGCAGGTGACCTGTGGTGTGGTCGCGGCGGACGCGGGCGCTGCGCCCGCGACGACCGGCACGAGCACGCCGGCGGCGAGCACCGCCGGAAGCACACGGGCAGCACGTATGGATATGCGGCGAGTCATGCGTTTCCCCCCGGATTCGAAGCGAGCACGCCTCCAGCGCACTCGCCTCACATGACTCTCCAACGGGGGCGAAGGGTTGTACGAACCTCAACAGATCCGCGATTGCATCATGGAACTGCCCGGCACCCCGTGGACGCAGCCCCTGGCGGACCAGGGACCGCAGACGCCAACGGCCCCCGGGAAGACATCTCCCGGGGGCCGCCGCGTGAACGACCGATCGGCTGATCACCTCAGCCCAGATGCGTAGGCGCGAACATCTTCAGCAGTGCGGGCAGCACCACGACCGACGGGCCCGGTTCCGTGAGCGCCTTCTCCAGGTCGGCGCGCAGCGTCTCCGGGGACGTTCGTACTCCCGGGACCCCGAAGGACTCGGCGAGCGCCACGAAGTCCGGGCGCGCAAGCTCCGTCGCCGTCGCCTCGCCGAACGCGTCCGTCATGTACTCGCGCAGGATGCCGTAGCCGCCGTCGTCCACGATCAGCCAGGTGACCGGCAGGTTGTACTGCTTCGCCGTGGCCAGTTCCGCGATCGAGTACATCGCGCCGCCGTCGCCCGAGACCGCGAGGACCGGCTTCGACGGGTCGGCCGCGGCGGCGCCGAGCGCGGCCGGGAAGCCGTAGCCGAGGCCGCCCGCGCCCTGCGCCGAGTGCAGGGCGCCCGGCCATGCCGACCAGGCCCAGTACGCCAGGATCGTCATGTCCCAGAAGGAGGGGGAGGAGGCCGGGAGTGCCGCCCTCACCGAACCCAGGATCTCGCGTTCGAAGGCCAGGTCCTGGCCGTCGAGGCGTTCGCGGACCGCCGCGAGGAGCGTCGCGACCCGTTCGGGCACCGACGGGTCCGGGCGTTCCGTGACCGTATCCAGGAGCGCCGAGAGCGCCAGGCGCGCGTCGGCGTGGATGCCGAGCGCCGGGTGGTTGGACTCCAGCTTTCCGGCGTCCGCCTCGATCTGGATCACCCGGCCGCGCGGCGCGAACGTGTGGTAATTGGACGAGAGCTCGCCCAGGCCCGAGCCGATGACCAGCAGGACGTCCGCGTCCTCCAGGAGGTCCGTCGTGTGGCGGTCCTCCATCCAGGACTGGAGCGAGAGCGGGTGCTCCCAGGGGAACGCGCCCTTGCCGCCGAAGGTGCACACGACCGGGGCGTTGATCTTCTCCGCGAGCGCGACCAGCTTGCCGCTCGCGTCCGACCGTACGACGCCGCCGCCCGCGATGATCACGGGGCGCTCGGCGCGCGACAGCAAGTCGGCTGCCACCGCGGTCAGTTCGGGGCGGGGCACGAGGTCGCGCGGGGTTGCGTCCATCGCCGTGACCACCGGCAAGGTGGTGGCGGCCAGGAGCACGTCCTGCGGGATCTCCACCCAGACCGGGCCGTGCGGCGCGGTGAGGGCGGACTCCCAGGCGGCGGCGATCGCGGAGGGGATCTGCGACTGCGTCCGCACGGTGTGGACGGACTTGACCACGTCCCGGAACGAGGCCTGCTGGTCCCGGAGTTCGTGCAGATAGCCGTGGCGTCCGCCGCCGAGCCCGGCGACCGGGATCTGGCTGCCGATGGCAAGGACCGGCGCCGACGCGGCCGCCGCCTCCTGGAGCGCGGCGAGCGACATCAGCGCGCCGGGCCCGGTGGAGAGCAGGAGGGGCGCGACCTCACCGGTCACGCGCCCGTAGGCGTCGGCCGCGAAGCCCGCGTTGTTCTCCACGCGCAGGCCCACGTACCGCAGGTCCGAGCGGCGCAGCGCGTCGAACATGCCGAGCGCGTGCTGGCCCGGGAGCCCGAAGACGGTGGACGCGCCGAGGCCGTGCAGGGTCTCGACGACGAGGTCGCCGCCGTTCCGCCCTGCGGGCGGGTTGAGGGCGGCCGCGGTCTGCGCCGCGGTGGGCAGCAGTTCCAGGTCGTGGTCGTGGGTCATGTTCGGGGTTCCCTGGCGTCGTGATCGGGTGCGGGCCGGTGGTCGGGGTGTGCCCACCCGTTCCGCCCTGCGGGCCGGTGGGCACACCCCGACCGTCGTCCGTCCTACTGTGCCGCGCGGCTCTGCGCGATCTGACGGGACATGATCGTCGTCAGCTCGTACGCGGTGTGCGAGGCGGCGACGGCCGTGATCTCCGCGTGGTCGTAGGCCGGGGCGACCTCGACGACGTCGGCGGACACGAGGTTGCAGGACGACAGGCCGCGCAGGATCTCCAGGAGCTCACGCGAGGTCATGCCGCCGGCCTCGGGGGTGCCGGTGCCGGGCGCGTGGGCCGGGTCGAGGCAGTCGATGTCGATGGAGATGTAGAGGGGTCGGTTCCCGATGCGCTGGCGCAGCTGGTCGGCGACCTCGTCGGCGCCGCGGCGGTAGATGTCCGCCGAGGTGACGATGCCGAAGCCCATCTTCTCGTCGTCGGTCAGGTCCTGCTTGCCGTAGAGCGGACCGCGCGTGCCGACGTGGGAGAGGGCGGAGGTGTCGAGGATGCCCTCCTCCACCGCCCGGCGGAACGGCGTGCCGTGCGTGTACTCGGCGCCGAAGTACGTGTCCCACGTGTCGAGGTGCGCGTCGAAGTGGAGCAGCGCGACGGGGCCGTGCTTCTTGGCGACCGAGCGAAGGAGCGGCAGCGCGATCGTGTGGTCGCCGCCGAGCGTCATCATGCGGGCGCCGGTGCCGAGGAGGTCGTCGGCCGCGGCCTCGATCGTCTCGACGGCCTCGTTGATGTTGAACGGGTTGGCCGCTATGTCACCGGCGTCCGCGACCTGCGCGAGGGCGAACGGGGAGGCGTCCTGCGCCGGGTTGTAGGGGCGCAGCAGCCGGGACGCCTCGCGGATCGCGTTGCCGCCGAAGCGGGCGCCCGGCCGGTACGAGACGCCCGTGTCGAAGGGCACGCCGACGACGGCCACGTCCGCGGTGCCCACCTCGTCGAGGCGGGGCAGCCGGGCGAAGGTGGCGGGACCGGCGTACCGCGGGACGCGGGAGGAGTCGACCGGACCGCGGGGCGTCTCGTTGCTGCTCATGGGAATTGCCTTCTTTCCTACGCTTCGTGGCGCTGCGTAGCCCTTGACGGGGCTACGCAGCGCTTTGCGACTTTACTGAGTGGCGGTGGCCGGCTCGGCGTCCGTCTCCGCCTCGGCCCCGCGCCCGGCGAGCCGCTCGCGCCAGGCGGCGAGCACCGCGGCGTCGGTCGGCTTGGTGGCGAGGGAGACGATGACGTAGGCGGCGAGGGACAGCAGGAGGCCGTAGTAGACGGGCTCGTTGGCGAGGATTCCGTAGCCCCACATCAGGCCGATGACGGCGAGTCCGCCGACGCAGACGGCGGCGAGGGCGCCGGCCACGGTGCCGCGCTTCCACAGCAGGCCGCCGAGGATCGGCACGAGGAGCCCGGCGACGAGCAGGTTGTAGGCGACGGTCAGCGCCTCGACGACGTTGTTGAGCGCGATGGCGATGCAGATCACCGCGACGCCCATGATCAGGATGAAGAGGCGGTTGCCCTTCACCTCGTCGTGCGCCTCGTCCTTGTCGCTGCCGGAGGGCTTGACGGCGCCCCGCAGCCGCGACCAGATGTCGTTGTTGGCGACGGTCGCACAGGCGATCAGCGCGCCGGACGAGGTCGACATGACGGCGGCGAGCGCGGCGGCGAGCACCAGGCCGCGCACACCGATGGGGAGCTCGTCCTTGACGATGGTCGCGAACGCGGCGTCGGCGCTGGGCAGCTTCGGGTACATGACCTTCGCGGCGGTGCCGATGACGGCGCCGGCGACGGCGTAGACCAGGCAGTAGGTGCCCGCGACGGTGCCGCCGACGCGGGCGACCTTGTCGCTGCGGGCGGTGAACACGCGCTGCCAGATGTCCTGGCCGATCAGCATGCCGAACGTGTAGATCAGCACGTACGTGAAGATCGTCTCGCCGCCGATGCCCAGCGGGTCGAAGTACTCGGTGGGCAGCTTGGCCTTCATCTCGCTGAAGCCGCCGGCCTTGATGACGGCGATCGGCAGCAGCAGGAGCAGCACGCCGATGGTCTTCACCACGAACTGCACCATGTCGGTGAGGGTGATGGACCACATGCCGCCGAGCGTCGAGTACGCGACGACGATCGAGCCGCCGAGGATGATCGCGATGGTGCGGTTCATGTCGAACAGCACGTCGAAGATCGTGGCGTAGGCGATGGTCGAGGTGACGGCGAGCATCAGCGTGTACGCCCACATCACGACGCCGGAGATGAGCCCGGACCGGCCGCCGTAGCGCAGGTCGAGCATCTCGGAGACGGTGTAGACCTTCAGGCGGGCGATGCGCGCCGAGAAG
The DNA here is from genome assembly GCF_002803065.1 of Streptomyces sp. CB01635. Taxonomy (GTDB): domain Bacteria; phylum Actinomycetota; class Actinomycetes; order Streptomycetales; family Streptomycetaceae; genus Streptomyces. The sequence goes on along the minus strand of NZ_NNBL01000004.1, from coordinate 246,986 downwards.
AACACGGACAGCGCCAGCAGGCCGAGGCCGATGGTGAAGACCATCCACGCGCCGGACAGGCCGTACTGGTAGCCGAGGCCCACGCCGCCGATGGTGGAGGCGCCGCCGAGGACGATCGCGGCCATGGTGCCGGAGTACATCATCGGGCCGAGCCTGCGGCCCGCCACGAGGAACTCGCTCTTGGACTTGGCGCGGCGCATGCCCCACCAGCCCATGGCGAGCATGCCGGCGAGATAGACGACGATCACTGTGTAGTCGACGGCCATAGGGCCCTCCTTCGCGCACCTCGGTGGCGTGTCGTGCAGATGGGGGTGGGTGACCGGCCGTGGGGACATCCGCCCGTACCCGAGGCCTGCGGTCGGCACGACCTTAGGTGGCCTGAAAGCAACGCTGAAGTGTACTTTTTATCCACTCTCCCGCGACTGGATGGAGAAAACATCCACCATGCCGGACGCAACCCGGCCGACGGTCGGCCCCTCAGGCCCTCCCGCACCGGCCGTTCCACCCACCCCGCCGGTGCCGCTCACCGCGCTGCTCGCCCGCGAGGACCTGGGCCTGCGCCAGATCGCGGGCCCGCCCGTCGGTCCCGACACGGTGATCCACTGGGCGCACACGTCCGAGATGGCCGACCCGTACCCGTATCTGCTCGGCGGTGAGCTGCTGCTGACCGCCGGGGTGCACGCGACGGAGTCGGCGGGCACGGGGCCCTATTACGACGACTACGTGGCGCGGATCGTCGCGGCGGGCGGGGCGGCGCTCGGCTTCGGCGTCGCGCCGGTGCACGACACGGTGCCGCGCGCCCTGGTCGAGGCCTGCGAGCGGCACGGCCTGCCGCTCCTCGAGGTGCCGCCGCACTCCACGTTCAGCGGGGTGACGCGCGCGGTGTGGCAGCTGATGGCCCAGGCGCGCCACGCGGAACTGCGCCGCGTCAGCGAGGCGCAGCAGGGCCTGGCCACGGCGGCGGCGCGCCCCTACCCGGTGCCCGCGGTGCTGCGGCAGCTGGCGCAGCGCACCGGCGGCTGGGCGGTGCTCACCGCGCCGGACGGCTCGGAGGTCGGCCGGGCGGGCCCCGATCCGACGGCCGAGGTGAGCGCGGCGATGGTCCAGCTGATGCGGATCGTGCGCCCCGGCGAGACGCGCCTCTTCCCCGCGCCCACGTCGGCGGCGGACACGGTGGGCGGCGCGCATCTGGCGGCGTACGCGCTGGGCGGCGGCCAGGGTTACGCGCTGGGGACGGCGGTCGGCCACCGTGACCCCGGCGACCACACGATCGCGGGGGTCGCGGTGGTCCTGCTCTCCCTGCTCACGGGCGAACACCAGACGACGGCCGAGGCGGCGCGCTCGGCCGCCCTGGTCCGGCTCCTGTTCGGCGAGGAGCCGGCCGGCGTCGCGGCGCTGCTCGGCGACGGCAATTGGCGGGTGGTCCACGCCGCGCCGGACGGTCCGTCCCCGCCGCCCGTCTCCCTCGGCACACCCCTGGTCGACACCACCGACTCCCTCGTACGCGCCCTGCTCCCCGCGGACCAGGAGGTCATCGCCCAGGAGGGCTGGGTGATGGGGGTGAGCGGCACGGCTCCCACGGAGGACCTGGCGGCGGCCGACGCGCAGGCGTCCCGCGCCCTGACGCGGGCGAGGGCGACCCATGCCCCGCTCGTCCACCACCACGTGGACGCGCGGGGACTCGCCTCGCTCCTGGACCCCGGGGAGGCGACGGCCCACGCCCGGACGCTCCTCGCCCCGATCTCCCACACGCCCGCGCTGACCGAGACGCTGCGTACCTGGCTTTCCCTGCACGGGAGTTGGGACCGTACGGCCACCGCGCTCGCCGTCCACCGCAACACCGTGCGTCAGCGCATCGCGAAGTGCGCGACGCTCCTGGACACCGACCTGGACGACCCCGATGTGCGCATGGAGCTGTGGTTCGCTCTGCGCCACGCAGAGTGACGCCCGTCCCACCCCCCGGGACATCGGCGCCCGTCACAGCGCCCGACGGCACAATGGGGTGCATGCCGATACCCGGGACCCCCAGCCGCGCCGCGCTCGTCGACCATCTGATCCGGACCCGCATCGCGGGCGACGTGGCCACACCCCGCGACAACAACCTCTCCCACTACCGCAGGCTCGCGAACGGCGACCGCCACTACTGGCTCGGCCTGGAGCTCGGCGACCGCTGGACCGACGAGCAGGACGTCCTCGCGGTGATGGCGGAGCGCTGCGGTGTGAACGACGACCCCGAGTACCGCTTCGGCCAGGACACCATCGACCCGCAGCTCACGGTCGACGCCCTGGAGCGCATGGGCGCCCGGCTGCGCAAGGCGGCGGCCGGCAAGGAGCGCGTCCTGTTCGCGACCGGGCACCCGGGCGGCCTCCTCGACGTGCACCGCGCGACGGCCGCGGCGCTGCGCGCGGCGGGCTGCGAGATCGTCGTGATCCCCGAGGGCCTCTCCACGGACGAGGGCATGGTCTTCCAGTTCGCGGACGTGGCGATGCTGGAGCGCGGTGCGACGCTGTGGCACACGCATTCCCCGGACCCCATGGCGCGGATCCTCGACGGCCTGGAGCGCGAGGAGCGCGCCCTGCCGAACCTGGTCGTCGCCGACCACGGCTGGGCGGGCTGTGCGGGCCAGCGCGGGATCGACTCCATCGGTTACGCGGACTGCAACGACCCGGCGCTGTTCATCGGCGAGGCGGAGGGCACCCTTCAGGTGACGGTGCCGCTCGACGACCACGTCACGAGCCCGCGCCACTACGACCCGATGACGGCGTATCTCCTCGACGCGGCGGGCCTCAGCCCCACGGGTTGAGCCCCTCCTCGCGCCGCTGCGCGAAGCCGGGCGTCGGGTCGAGGTAGACCCGGGTCACGTTCGGGAACCGCTCGCGCAGCCGGCGGGCCGCCTCCTCGCAGGCCCACTCGATCTGCGCGGCGGTGGAGGTGTCCCGCAGGTCGACCTTCGCCGCGACGAGCGCCTCGCGCGGCCCCTGGACGAGGGTGGTCAGTTCGAGTACGGCCTCGATGTGCTCGACGCCTGCGAGGATTTCGCGGATCTCCAGGCGGACCGGCTTGGGCAGCGGGCGCCCGATGAGGAGTTCGGCGTTGGACCGCCCGAGGACCCAGGCGACGTACAGGAGCAGGGCGCCGATGCACAGGGAGGCGATGGCGTCCCAGACGCCGGAGCCGGTGAGCTGACCGCCGAGCAGTCCGCCCGCGGCAAGGACCAGGCCGACGAGGGCGGCCGAGTCCTCCATGACGACGGCCTTGACGGCGGTGTCGGGGGTGCGCTGCAGATACCGGCCCACGGGCGCCCCCATGCGCTCGGCCTCGCCCCGGGCCTGCTTGATGCCCGTACGCAGCGAGAAGCCCTCCAGGAGGAAGGCGAGGGCGAGGACGATGTACGAGATGAGCGGGTTGCCGAGCTCCTCGCCGGCGATCAGGGTGTGGATGCCGTCGTAGATCGAGAAGACGGCGCCGCCGACGAAGGTGGCGACGGCGGCGAGCATGGCCCAGATGTAGCGCTCGGGCCCGTAGCCGAGGGGGTGTTCCTCGTCCGCGGGCTTCTCGCTCCGCTTCAGCGCGGTGAGCAGCAGCACCTCGGTGACCGTGTCGGCGACCGAGTGGGCGGCCTCCGAGAGCATGGCGCTCGACCCGCTGATGACGCCGGCGACGGCCTTGGCGAGGGCGATCCCGAGGTTGGCCGCGGCCGCGACGAGAACGGTGACGACGCTCTCGCCCCCGCCGTTCTCCCCCGTGTCCCCGGCCGTCCCACTCTGCTCAGCGCTCGTACCCATGCAGGTGACGGTATGTCCGATCGCCACGCGCCGCGAACCACGCCGGCCTGATCCGGACGGGAGGCCCTAGCGCGGGACGCGGACGACGCCCTCCTGGATCACGGAGATGGCGAGCTGTCCGTCGCGGGTGTAGATGCGGGCCTGGCCGAGGCCGCGCCCGCCCGAGGCCGACGGCGACTCCTGGTCGTACAGGAGCCATTCGTCCGCGCGGAACGGCCGGTGGAACCACATCGCGTGGTCGAGCGAGGCGCCGACCACGTCGCCCACGGCCCATCCCCCGCGTCCGTGCGCGAGCAGCACGGAGTCCAGGAGCGTCATGTCGGAGACGTACGTGGCGAGGCAGACGTGCAGCAGCGGCTCGTCGATGACGCCGTCGAGCTTGCCGTTCGTACGGAACCAGACCTGCGAGCGCGGCTCCTGCGGGGTCCCGACACTGCCGAACGGCGGCGCGTCCACGTACCGCAGGTCGACGGCCTCGCGCGCTTCGAGGAGCCGCTCGACGACGCCGGGCTCGACGAACGCGTCGGCGTAGCGCGGCAGCATCTCGGCGGCGGTGGGCAGCGTCTCGGGGTCGGGCGCGGACGGCATGGCCGCCTGGTGCTCGAGCCCGTCCTCGTACGTCTGGAAGGACGCCGAGAGATGGAAGATCGGCTGCCCGTGCTGGACGGCGACGACGCGGCGCGTGGTGAAGGAGCGCCCGTCGCGGATCCGGTCGACGGTGTAGACGATGGGCGCGCCCGGGTCACCGGCCACGAGGAAGTACGCGTGCAGCGAGTGGGCGTGCCGGTCGCCGGGGACGGTGCGCCCGGCGGCGACGAGCGCCTGGGCAGCCACCTGTCCGCCGAAGACCCGGGGGACGACGGCGGAGCGGGACTGCCCGCGGAAGATGTCCTGCTCGATCCGCTCCAGGTCGAGCAGATCGAGCAGGGACTCCAGTGCCTGATTCATACAGCCAGTTCTACAGAAGGCGGAGGGACGGGCGGGTTACAGGCCCATGTCCTTCGCGATGATCGTCTTCATGATCTCGCTGGTGCCGCCGTAGATGCGGTTGACGCGGTTGTCCGCGTACAGGCGGGCGATCGGGTACTCGTTCATGAAGCCGTAGCCGCCGTGCAGCTGGAGGCAGCGGTCGATGACGCGGTGCGCGACCTCGGTGCAGAACAGCTTGGCGCTGGCGGCCTCGGCGGGGGTCAGCTCGCCCGCGTCGAGGGCCTCGAGGGCGCGGTCGGCGACGGCCTCGGCGGCGTCCACCTCGGCCTGGCAGGCGGCCAGTTCGAACTTGGTGTTCTGGAAGGACGCGACGGGCTTGCCGAAGACGGCGCGCTCCTGGACGTACTCCTTGGCGAACCGGACGGCGGCCTTGGCCTGCGCGTAGGCGCCGAAAGCGATGCCCCAGCGCTCGGAGGCGAGGTTGTGGCCGAGGTAGTAGAAGCCCTTGTTCTCCTCGCCGAGAAGGTCCTCGACGGGGACCTTCACGTCGACGAACGCCAGCTCGGCGGTGTCGGAGGTCTTCAGGCCGAGCTTGTCGAGCTTGCGGCCTATCGAGTAGCCCTCGGACTTGGTGTCCACCGCGAAGAGGGAGATGCCGTGGCGGCGGTCCTCGGCGGTGGGCGCGTCGGTGCGGGCGCAGACGATCACCTTGTCGGCGTGGACGCCGCCGGTGATGAAGGTCTTGGCGCCGTTGAGGACGTAGTGCGTGCCGTCCTCGGAGAGCTTGGCGGTGGTCTTCATGCCCGCGAGGTCGGAGCCGGTGCCCGGCTCGGTCATCGCGAGGGCCCACATCTCCTCGCCGGAGACGAACTTCGGCAGGAAGCGCTTCTTCTGCTCGTCGGTGGCGAGCATCTTGATGTACGGCAGGCCGAGCAGCACGTGCACGCCGGAGCCGCCGAACTGGACACCCGCGCGCGAGGTCTCCTCGTACATCACGGCCTCGAACTTGTACGAGTCGATGCCGGCGCCGCCGAACTCCTCGGGCACGCGGATACCGAAGACGCCGAGCTCGGCGAGCTTGTAGTAGAAGTCGCGCGGGGCCTGCCCGGCCGCGAACCACTCGTCGTAGACGGGCACGACCTCGGCCTCGATGAAGGCGCGGATGGTGTCCCGGAACGCCTCGTGGTCCTCGTTGTAAACGGTACGGCGCACGACCTGCTCCTTCGGAAACGGCATCACTGCACGACTAAGCGCTTGCTCAGCTTAGGTTACCCGCCAGTTTCTGGAGCGTCCAGAGACGCACGTCACGCCCGGCCCGCCCTCGCGGGCGGACGACGGGAACTTGACGACAGGCGCCTACGCGGCCTCGAATGCCCCGCGCGCCATGCGGTGCAGCAGCCCCGCCGTCGCCTCGCGGCCGGGCAGTCCGCCGGACCTGCCGAGGTGCGGGGTCGAGTTGAGCAGGCCGAAGACGGCGTGCACGGCGGCACGCGCGGGCTGCTCGACCAGGCCCGGATAGACCTCGCGCACCGCCTCGACCCACAGCTCGACGTACTGGCGCTGGAGCTGACGCACCAGCTTGCGGTCGCTGTCGCGCAGGCGGTCCAGCTCACGGTCGTGCAGGGTGATCAGGGGGCGGTCGTCGAGGGCGAAGTCGATGTGGCCCTCGATGAGGGAGTCGAGCAGCGCTTCGGGGTCGCCGCCGTCGGACTCGGCGAGCCGGCGCTTGCCGCCGGTCAGGAGCCGTCCGCTGATGCCGACGAGCAGCTCGGCGAGCATCGCGTCCTTGCCCGCGAAGTGACGGTAGAGCCCGGGGCCGCTGATACCGACCGCGGCGCCTATCTCGTCGACGCCGACTCCGTGGAACCCGCGCTCGGCGAAGAGCCGCGCGGCCTCCTTGAGGATCTGCTCGCGGCGGGTGGGGGCGTCGGTTCTGGTGGCCATGAAGGTAATTCTAGACAGCGACGTTAGCGGTCGTTAACCTGAGGGAAACGCGTTAACGCTCACTAACCGAGCGAGAGCCGATCGAGGGGACTGCGCAATGCAGGAGGCACCGGAGCTGACGAGCGCGGCGGATCCCGCGTCGGAGGCCTGGAAGGCCAACGAGGCGGCGCACGAGGCGCTGGCCGACGAGCTGCGCGGCAAGCTGGCCGCGGCCCGGCTCGGCGGCGGCGAGCGGGCCCGCGCCCGGCACACCGCGCGCGGCAAGCTGCTGCCGCGCGACCGCGTGGACACACTGCTCGACCCGGGCTCCCCGTTCCTGGAGCTGGCGCCGCTGGCGGCCGACGGGATGTACGGGGACCAGGCCCCGGCCGCCGGGGTGATCGCCGGGATCGGGCGGGTCAGCGGTCGCGCGTGCGTGATCGTCGCCAATGACGCGACGGTCAAGGGCGGCACGTACTACCCGATGACGGTGAAGAAGCACCTGCGCGCCCAGGAGGTGGCCCTGGAGAACAGGCTGCCGTGCGTCTACCTGGTCGACTCGGGCGGCGCCTTCCTGCCGATGCAGGACGAGGTCTTCCCCGACCGCGAGCACTTCGGGCGGATCTTCTACAACCAGGCGCGGATGTCGGGCGCCGGCATCCCCCAGATCGCCGCGGTCCTCGGCTCGTGCACGGCGGGCGGGGCGTACGTCCCGGCGATGAGCGACGAGGCCGTGATCGTGCGCAATCAGGGCACGATCTTCCTGGGCGGCCCGCCCCTGGTGAAGGCCGCCACCGGCGAGGTCGTCACGGCCGAGGAGCTGGGCGGCGGCGAGGTGCACTCCCGGATCTCGGGCGTCACGGACCATCTCGCGGAGGACGACGCGCACGCGCTGCGGATCGTGCGGACGATCGTCTCGACGCTCCCGGAGCGCGGCGAGCTGCCGTGGTCGGTCACCCCGGCGATCGAGCCGAAGGTCGACCCGGCGGGGCTGTACGGCGCGGTGCCGGTCGACTCCCGCACCCCGTACGACGTGCGGGAGGTCATCGCGCGCGTGGTGGACGGCTCGCGGTTCGCCGAGTTCAAGGCGGAGTTCGGGCAGACCCTCGTCACCGGCTTCGCCCGCATCCACGGCCACCCGGTCGGGATCGTCGCGAACAACGGCATCCTGTTCTCCGAGTCCGCCCAGAAGGGCGCGCACTTCATCGAGCTGTGCGACCAGCGCGGCATCCCGCTGGTGTTCCTGCAGAACATCTCGGGCTTCATGGTGGGGCGGGACTACGAGGCGGGCGGGATCGCCAAGCACGGCGCCAAGATGGTCACGGCCGTCGCCAGCACCCGCGTGCCGAAGCTGACCGTCGTCGTCGGCGGGTCGTACGGGGCGGGCAACTACTCGATGTGCGGCCGGGCCTACTCGCCGCGCTTCCTGTGGATGTGGCCCAACGCCAAGATCTCCGTCATGGGCGGCGAGCAGGCCGCCTCGGTCCTCGCGACCGTCAAGCGCGACCAGCTGGAGGCGCGCGGCGAGCAGTGGCCCGCCGAGGACGAGGACGCCTTCAAGGCACCGATCCGCGCGCAGTACGAGGAGCAGGGGAACGCCTACTACGCGACGGCCCGGCTCTGGGACGACGGCGTGATCGACCCGCTGGAGACCCGGCAGGTCCTCGGCCTCGCCCTGACCGCCTGTGCCCACGCGCCGCTGCCGGAGAAGTCCGGCGGCTTCGGCGTCTTCCGGATGTGAGGGGAGGGACCCCATGAGCATGTTCGACACCGTTCTTGTGGCCAACCGCGGCGAGATCGCCGTCCGCGTCATCCGTACGCTGCGGGTGCTCGGCATCCGCTCGGTGGCCGTGTACAGCGACGCGGACGCCGACGCCCGCCATGTGCGCGAGGCCGACACGGCGGTCCGCATCGGGCCGCCGCCCGCGGGCGAGAGCTATCTCCGCGTGGACCGGCTCCTCGAAGCGGCGGCGCGCACGGGCGCGCAGGCCGTCCACCCGGGCTACGGATTCCTGGCGGAGAACGCCGCCTTCGCACGGGCCTGCGCCGACGCGGGCCTCGTCTTCATCGGCCCCTCCGCCGACGCGATCTCCCTCATGGGCGACAAGATCCGCGCCAAGGAGACCGTGCAGGCGGCCGGGGTCCCGGTCGTGCCCGGCTCGTCCGGCAGCGGCCTGACCGACGCCCAACTGGCCGACGCGGCACGGGAGATCGGCATGCCCGTACTGCTCAAGCCGTCCGCGGGCGGCGGCGGCAAGGGCATGCGCCTGGTCCGTGACGAGGCGCTGCTCGGCGACGAGATCGCGGCCGCCCGCCGTGAGGCCCGCGCCTCCTTCGGCGACGACACGCTCCTCGTGGAGCGCTGGGTCGACCGCCCCCGGCACATCGAGATCCAGGTCCTGGCCGACGGCCACGGGCACGTGATCCACCTGGGCGAGCGCGAGTGCTCCCTCCAGCGCCGCCACCAGAAGATCATCGAGGAGGCGCCGAGCGTCCTGCTCGACGAGGCGACACGCGCGGCGATGGGCGAGGCAGCGGTGCAGGCGGCCCGCTCGTGCGGGTACCGCGGCGCGGGCACGGTGGAGTTCATCGTGCCGGGCAACGACCCGTCCTCGTACTACTTCATGGAGATGAACACCCGCCTCCAGGTGGAGCACCCGGTCACGGAGCTGATCACGGGCGTCGACCTGGTGGAGTGGCAGCTGCGGGTCGCGGCAGGTGAGCAACTGCCGTACGCGCAGGGCGACATCGAGCTGACCGGGCACGCGGTCGAGGCCCGGATCTGCGCCGAGGACCCTTCGCGCGGCTTCCTGCCGTCGGGCGGCACGGTCGTCTCGCTGCGCGAGCCGCAGGGCGACGGGGTGCGCACCGACTCGGGGCTCAGCGAGGGCACGGAGGTCGGGAGCCTGTACGACCCGATGCTGTCGAAGGTCATCGCGTACGGCCCGGACCGGGCGACCGCCCTGCGCAAGCTGCGCGCCGCCCTCGCGGAGACGGTCACGCTGGGCGTGCCGACGAACGCCGGGTTCCTGCGGCGGCTGCTCGCGCACCCGGCGGTGGTGGCGGGCGAGCTGGACACGGGGCTCGTGGAGCGGGAGGCCGACGGCCTGGTCTCCGGGGAGGTGCCGGTGGAGGTGTACGAGGCGGCGGCCGCGCTACGCGCGGCACGCCTCGCCCCTTCGGGAGACGGCTGGACGGACCCCTTCTCCGTCCCCAGCGGATGGCGCCTGGGAGGCGAACCGGCACCCCTGGACCTCCACCTGCGAGTCGCGGGACTTGAGCCCGTCACTCACCGGGCGCAGGGCACGGGCACGGTCGGCGCCGACAGCGTCACCGTCCACCTCGACGGCCTCACCCACACCTTCCACCGCGCCGGCGACTGGCTGGGCCGGGACGGCGACGCCTGGCACGTGCAGGACTTCGACCCGGTGGCGGCCTCGCTGACCGGCGCCGCGCACTCCGGCGCCGACTCCCTCACCGCCCCGATGCCCGGCACGGTCACCGTCGTCAAGGTGGCCGTGGGGGACGAAGTGGTCGCCGGACAGAGCCTGTTGGTGGTCGAGGCGATGAAGATGGAGCACGTCATCTCCGCCCCGCACGCCGGCACCGTGGCCGAACTGGACGTCACACCGGGCACGACCGTCGCGATGGACCAGATCCTCGCGGTCGTCACACCGCACGAGGAGACGACGGCATGAGCACCCCCGCATCCCCCGCATCCCCCTCATCCCCCACCTCCCCCGCGCCCACCGCGCCCACCGCCCTGCCCATGGTCGTGGCCTCCCAGGATCTGCCCGCGCATGTGCGGATCCACGAGGTCGGCGCGCGGGACGGACTGCAGAACGAGAAGGCGACCGTTCCCACGGAGGTGAAGGCGGAGTTCGTGCACCGCCTCGCGGCCGCGGGCCTGACCACCATCGAGGCCACCAGCTTCGTGCACCCCAAGTGGGTTCCCCAGCTGGCGGACGCGGAAGCTCTGTTCCCGATGCTCCGGAACTTCGAGGGCGCGGCCCGCCCGCACCTGCCCGTCCTGGTGCCGAACGAGCGGGGTCTGGACCGGGCCCTCGCGCTCGGGGCTCGCCGCGTCGCCGTGTTCGCCAGCGCCACGGAGTCGTTCGCCAAGGCCAATCTGAACCGGACGGTGGACGAGGCGCTCGCCATGTTCGAGCCGGTCGTGACCCGCGCCAAGGAGGGCCGGGCGCATGTGCGCGGCTATCTCTCCATGTGCTTCGGGGACCCCTGGGAGGGCGCCGTCCCGGTTCACCAGGTCGTCCGGGTCGCCAAGGCCCTCATGGACATGGGGTGCGACGAGCTGAGTCTCGGCGACACGATCGGCGTCGCGACGCCGGGCCACGTCCAGACGCTCCTGGCCGAGCTCAACGAGGAGGGCGTGCCGACGAACGCGATCGGCGTGCACTTCCACGACACGTACGGCCAGGCCCTGTCCAACACCCTCGCGGCGCTCCAGCACGGAGTGACCACCGTGGACGCCTCCGCAGGCGGCCTCGGCGGCTGCCCGTACGCGAAGAGCGCCACCGGAAATCTCGCCACCGAAGACCTCGTGTGGATGCTTCAGGGCCTCGGTATCGAGACCGGGGTCGACCTCGGCCGTCTCACCGCCACCAGCGCGTGGATGGCCGAACAGCTGGGCCGGCCCAGTCCGTCCCGTACCGTCCGCGCCCTCGTGAAAACGGCACAGCCCCTACAGGAGCAGTGAAAAAGATGGACCACCGCCTGAGCAGCGAGCACGAAGAACTCCGCCGCACCGTCGAGGAGTTCGCGCACGACGTCGTCGCCCCGAAGATCGGCGACTTCTACGAGCGGCACGAGTTCCCGTACGAGATCGTGCGGGAGATGGGCCGCATGGGCCTGTTCGGGCTGCCCTTCCCGGAGGAGTACGGCGGGATGGGAGGCGACTATCTGGCCCTCGGGATCGCCCTTGAGGAACTGGCGCGCGTCGACTCGTCCGTGGCGATCACGCTGGAGGCGGGCGTCTCGCTCGGTGCGATGCCCCTCCATTTGTTCGGGACCGAGGACCAGAAGGCCGAGTGGCTGCCGCGGCTGTGCTCCGGCGAGATCCTCGGCGCGTTCGGCCTGACCGAGCCCGACGGCGGCTCGGACGCGGGCGCGACCCGTACGACGGCGAGGGTCGACGAGGCGACCGGCGAGTGGGTGATCAACGGCACGAAGTGCTTCATCACCAACTCCGGTACGGACATCACCGGTCTGGTCACCGTCACGGCGGTCACCGGCCACTCCCCCGAGGGCAAGCCGCAGATCTCCTCGATCATCGTGCCGTCCGGCACGCCGGGCTTCACGGTCGCGGCGCCGTACTCGAAGGTCGGCTGGAACGCGTCGGACACGCGTGAGCTGCACTTCGACGACGTACGGGTCCCGGCGGCGAACCTGCTCGGCGAACAGGGCCGCGGATTCGCCCAGTTCCTGCGGATCCTGGACGAGGGCCGCATCGCGATCGCCGCGCTGGCGACGGGTCTGGCGCAGGGCTGTGTGGACGAGTCGGTGAAGTACGCCAAGGAGCGGCACGCGTTCGGCCGCAACATCGGCTCGTACCAGGCGATCCAGTTCAAGATCGCCGACATGGAGATGAAGGCGCACACGTCCCGCCTCGCGTGGCGTGACGCGGCGTCGCGACTGGTGAGCGGGGAGCCGTTCAAGAAGGAGGCGGCGCTCGCCAAGCTCTACTCGTCGACGATCGCCGTGGACAACGCGCGCGAGGCGACCCAGGTCCACGGGGGCTACGGCTTCATGAACGAGTACCCGGTGGCCCGCATGTGGCGCGACTCGAAGATCCTCGAGATCGGCGAGGGCACGAGCGAGGTACAGCGGATGCTGATCGCGCGGGAGCTGGGCCTGACGGGCTGAATCGGCGACTACGAGGGGGCCCTCTGGACAACGGCTTAGGTTAGGTTAACCTAAGCCAGAATCCGGCCAGCGGCCCTCCGTTCGTCACGAAAGCAGCCACTGTCATGCCCCATGCCCGTCTCACCTCCCCTTCCCGTCGCGGCATCCTCGCCGCGGGCGGCGCCCTCGGCCTCGGAGCCGCGCTCGCCGCCTGCGGCAGCGATTCCAAGGACAGCGGCTCGGGCGCCAAGTCGGGCAGCGCCAAATCCGGCCCCTGGTCCTTCAAGGACGACCGCGGCACGACGGCGAAGAGCGACAAGATCCCGGCGAACATCGTCGCGTTCACCGGTGTCGCCGCCGCCCTGTTCGACTACGGCATCGAGGTCAAGGGCGTCTTCGGCCCGACGACGACCAAGGGCGGCAAGGCCGACGTGCAGGCCGGCGACATGGACGTCAGCAAGCTGACGGTCATCGGCAACACCTGGGGCGAGTTCAAGATCGAGAAGTACGCGGCGCTCTCCCCCGACCTGCTCGTCTCGACGATGTTCGACGAGAAGGGCACCCTCTGGTACGTCCCCGAGGAGTCCGCGGACAAGATCCTGAAGCTCGCCCCGAGTGTCGGCATCTCCGTCTACGACCGGCAGATGACCCAGCCGCTGGCGCGCCTGCTCGAGCTCGCCGGGTCGCTCGGCGCGGACGTGAAGGCCGAGAAGACCGTCAAGGCGAAGAAGCGTTTCGAGGACGCGGCCGCCCGCCTGCGCAAGGCCGCCAAAGCCCGCCCCGAGATCCGGGTGCTCGTCGGCTCCGCGAGCCAGGACATCTTCTACGTCTCCGGCTCCAACCTCTCCGCCGACCTGGAGTACTTCAAGTCGCTCGGCGTGAACATCGTGGAGCCCACGGAGAAGGCGAAGAAGGCCAGCGGCGGCTGGTTCGAGAACCTCAGCTGGGAGAACATCGACGCCCACCCGGCGGACATCATCATGATGGACAACCGGACGTCGGCCATCCAGCCCGCCGACCTCGACAAGGCCACCTGGAAGAAGCTGCCCGCCGTCAGGGCCGGCCAGGTCATCCCGCGCGTCACCGAGCCCATCTACTCGTACGCCAAGTGCGCCCCGATCCTCGAGGACCTCGCCGTGGCCATCGAGAAGGCGAAGAAGGTCGGCTGACACCGATGACGACGACCGAGTCCCCCGCGATCGCACCCTTCCGATTCTTCGACCTCCAGGTAGCGCGGACGCGGCGGCTCGGTCCGTCGCTGCAGCGCGTCACGTTCACGGGGCCCGACCTCGTGGACTTCCACGCCGGAGGCCGCGACCAGAGCCTGTCGCTGTTCCTGCCGCAGCCGGGCCAGGAGGCCCCGGTCCTGCCGGCCGCCGAGCCGGGTGACGACGGCCGCGCCTGGCACGCCGCGTACCGGGCGCTCCCGGACGACGTGCGCGCCGTGATGCGTTCCTACACGGTCAGCGGGCAGCGCCGCGCGCCCGGTGAACCCGGCGAGATCGACATCGACTTCGTGCTCCACCACGACGGCCCCGGCGGCGCGGGTCCCGCCTGCGTCTGGGCCGAGGCGGCGAAGCCCGGTGACCGCGTGACGGTCCTCGGCCCGGCTGTCGCCGACAACACGGCCGTACGCTGCCGCCCCCAGGAGGGCGCCGACCACGTCCTGATGTGGGGCGACGAGACCGCCCTGCCCGCCGCCCTCGGCATCCTCGCCTGGCTGCCTCCGGGGTTGCGCGCGCACGTCTGGCTCGAGGTCCCGCACCGCGAGGACATCCCGGCCGTCGAGACCGCGGGCGACGTCACCCTCACCTGGCTCGTGGGTGACGAGAAAGCGCCGTCCGCGCTGGAGGCGATCCGCGCAGCCGAGCTGCCGGACGCGTCGAGTCCGTACGCCTGGCTCGCGGGCGAGTCCGGAACGATGAAGGAGCTGCGCCGCCACCTCGTGCGCGAACGCGCCTACGACAAGCGGTCGGTGACGTTCGTCGGCTACTGGCGCAAGGGGCTCAGCGAGGACGGACTGCGCGTCGCCGAGGCTCAGGAGGCGGCCGCCGAGGGCTGACCGGCAGCAGGTTCCGGCCACTGAAGAGGGGCGGGGTCGCAAGCGCAACTTAGGTTAGGCTAACCTAAGTCACGTGCTGGGACCTCGCCCCTCTTCCCATGCCGCCCGTCTTCCCGCTCACCCGCATTCCTGCCCCCACCCGGAGGACCGTCCATGCGCTCGCACCTGCTCAACGACACGACCGCGGAGCACTACCGCCGTTCCGTGACCGAGGGAATCGAGCGGGTGGCGGCCAAACTCGCCACCACCGACCGGCCGTTCACCGGAGTCACGGTCGACGAGCTCTCGCCCCGGATCGACGCCGTCGACCTGGACACGCCCCTCCTCGACACGACCGCCGCCCTGGACGAGCTCGAAGAGGTCTACCTCCGCGACGCGGTCTACTTCCACCACCCGCGCTACCTCGCCCACCTCAACTGCCCGGTCGTCATCCCGGCCGTGGTCGGCGAGGCCGTCCTCTCCGCGGTCAACTCCTCCCTCGACACCTGGGACCAGTCCGCCGGCGGCACCCTCATCGAGCGCAAGCTCATCGACTGGACCACGAGCCGCATCGGCCTCGGCCCCGCCGCCGACGGCGTCTTCACCTCCGGCGGCTCCCAGTCCAACCTCCAGGCGCTGCTCCTCGCCCGCGACGAGACCAAGTCCGAGAACGCCGAACACCCCACGAAAATGCGGGTGTTCGCCTCCGAGGTCAGCCACTTCAGCGTCAAGAAGTCCGCCACGCTCCTCGGCCTCGGCCCCGACGCCGTGGTCACCATCCCCGTGGACCGCGACAAGCGGATGCAGACCGTCGCCCTCGCGCGTGAGCTGGAGCGCTGCCGCGAGGAGGGCCTCGTGCCCATGGCGGTCGTCGCCACCGCCGGGACCACCGACTTCGGCTCCATCGACCCGCTCCCCGAGATCGCCGAGCTCTGCGCCCAGCACGGCACCTGGATGCACGTCGACGCCGCGTACGGCTGCGGGCTCCTCGCCTCCGTCCAGAACCGGCACCTCCTCGACGGCATCGAGCGCGCCGACTCCGTCACCGTCGACTACCACAAGTCGTTCTTCCAGCCCGTGAGTTCGAGTGCCGTCCTGGTCCGGGACGCGGCCACCCTGCGGCACGCCACGTACCACGCCGACTACCTCAACCCGCGCCGCATGGTCACCGAGCGCATCCCCAACCAGGTCGACAAGTCCCTCCAGACGACTCGTCGCTTCGACGCGCTCAAGCTGTGGATGACGCTGCGTGTGATGGGTGCCGACGGTGTCGGGCAGCTCTTCGACGAGGTGTGCGATCTGGCGGGCAAGGCCTGGGAGCTGCTCGCCGCAGACCCCCGGTTCGACGTCGTCGTCGAGCCGCAGCTGTCCACCCTCGTCTTCCGCCACATCCCGGCCGGCGTCACCGACCCCGCCGAGATCGACCGCGCCAACCTGTACGCCCGCAAGGCCCTGTTCGCCTCCGGCGACGCCATCGTGGCGGGCACCAAGGTGGGCGGCCGCCACTACCTGAAGTTCACCCTGCTCAACCCCGAGACCACCGTCGACGACATCGTCGCGGTCCTCGATCTGATCGCCGGCCACGCCGAGCAGTACCTGGGAGAGAACCTTGTCGAAGCTTCCTGAGTCCCGTGATCCCCTCGACTTCATCGGGATCGGCCTCGGCCCCTTCAACCTCGGCCTGGCCGCCCTCACCGAGCCGATAGCCGAACTGAACGGTGTCTTCCTGGAGTCCAAGCCGGACTTCGAATGGCACTCGGGGATGTTCCTCGAAGGCGCCCACCTCCAGACCCCGTTCATGTCGGACCTGGTCACGCTCGCCGACCCGACCTCCCCGTACTCCTTCCTGAACTACCTCAAGGAATCGGGGCGGCTGTACTCCTTCTACATCCGCGAGAACTTCTATCCCCTGCGGACCGAGTACAACGACTACTGCCGCTGGGCCGCCGCGAAACTCACCAGCATCCGCTTCGGCACGACCGTCACGCAGGTCTCGTACGACGAGGCCGCCGAGGTGTACGTCGTCAGCACCGAGGGCGGCGAGACGTACCGCGCGCCGCGCCTCGTCCTCGGCACCGGCACCCCGCCGCACATCCCCGAGCCCGTCCGGGGCCTCGGCGGCGACGCGATCCACAACTCCCGCTATCTGCACCACAAGCAGGAGCTCCAGCAGAAGGACTCGATCACCCTCGTCGGCAGCGGCCAGTCCGCCGCGGAGATCTACTACGACCTCCTCAGCGAGATCGACGTCCACGGCTACCGCCTCAACTGGGTAACCCGCTCCCCGCGCTTCTTCCCCCTCGAATACACGAAGCTGACGCTGGAGATGACCTCCCCCGAGTACGTGGACTACTTCCACGCGCTGCCCGAGGAGACCCGCTACCGCCTGGAGACCCAGCAGAAGAACCTCTTCAAGGGCATCGACGGCGACCTCATCAACGAGATCTTCGACCTGCTCTACCAGAAGAACCTGGCCGGGCCCGTCCCCACCAGACTGCTCACCAACTCGTCTCTCCAGAATGCGAGTTATGAGAACGGCACGTACACGCTCGGCCTGCGCCAGGAAGAGCAGGGCAAGGACTTCGAGCTGCGCACCGACGGCCTGATCCTGGCCACGGGCTACAAGTACGAGACGCCCGCCTTCCTGGAGCCGGTCCGCGACCGGCTCAACTGGGACAGCCGGGGCCGCTTCGACCTCGCCCGCAACTACTCCGTCGACACCACGGGCCGTGGCGTGTTCGTCCAGAACGCCGGCGTGCACACGCACTCGATCACCTCGCCCGACCTGGGGATGGGCGCGTACCGCAACGCGTACATCATCCGTGAGCTGCTCGGCACCGAGTACTACCCCGTAGAGAAGACCATCGCGTTCCAGGAGTTCGCCGCATGAGCACCCCCACCGGCTCCCCCACCGGCACCTTCAGTATCCGCCCCCTCGACCCCGTCGCGGAGGCCGAGCTGCTGCACCGCTGGGTCACCGACCCCAAGGCCGCGTTCTGGCTGATGCAGGACGCGAAACTGCAGGACGTGGAGCGCGAGTACATGGCGATAGCCGCCGCCGAGCACCACGACGCGTTCATAGGCCTCCATGACGGCGAGCCCGCCTTCCTCATGGAGCGCTACGACCCGGCGCACGTCGAACTCGTCGGGCTGTACGAGCCCGAGCCCGGCGACGTCGGCATGCACTTCCTGACGGCGCCCAGCGACGTCCGTATCCCCGGCTTCACCCGCGCCGTGATCACCACGGTGATGGAGTTCCTGTTCGCCGACCCGGCGGCCCGGCGTGTCGTCGTCGAGCCCGACGTGCGCAACAAGGCCGTGCACGCCCTGAACGAGGCCGTCGGCTTCGTCCCCGACCGCGTCATCCAGAAGCCGGAGAAGCAGGCGCTGCTCAGCTTCTGCGCACGCGAGCAGTTCCTCGCCGCCACGGGGGTGGCCGCCGTATGACGCTCTCCGACGCCGTCACCCACCTCTCCCCCGAGCGCTGGGCCGAGGCCAACCGCCTCCTCATCCGCAAGGCACTCGCCGAGTTCACCCACGAGCGCCTCCTCACCCCCGAGCCCCTCGGCGACGACCTTCCCCAAGCTCTCGGCTCCGCTCGAGCAGGGGAGGCCCCATTCGCCGTGCGCTCCGACGACGGCGCGACCGAGTACCGCTTCACCGCCCGCCGCCTGCGCCTCGACCACTGGCAGGTGTCCGCGGACTCCATCTCGCGCCACCGCGAAGGCTCCGAACTCCCGCTCAGCGCCCTGGAGTTCTTCATCGAGCTGAAGACCTCGCTCGGCCTGAGCGACGCGATCCTGCCGGTCTACCTGGAGGAGATCTCCTCCACCCTCTCCGGCACCTGCTACAAGCTCGCCAAAACCCCCGTCACCGCGGCCTCCCTCGCCCGCGACGGCTCCTTCCAGGAGATCGAGACGGGCATGACCGAGGGCCACCCCTGCTTCGTCGCCAACAACGGCCGGCTCGGCTTCGGCGTCCACGAGTACCTCTCGTACGCTCCGGAGACCGCGAGCCCGATCCGGCTGATCTGGCTGGCGGCGACGCGGGAGCGGGCCGCGTTCACGGCCGGTGTCGGGCTCGACTACGAGTCCCACCTGCGCGCCGAGCTCGGGGAGGAGACCCTGGCTCGGTTCGCCGCCACGCTCACCGCCCAGGGACTGGACCCGGACGACTACCTGCTCATCCCCGTCCACCCCTGGCAGTGGTGGAACAAGCTGTCGGTCACCTTCGCGGCCGAGGTCGCCCAGCGCCGCCTGGTGCTCCTGGGCGAGGGCGACGACGAGTACCTCGCCCAGCAGTCGATCCGCACGTTCTTCAACACCTCGCACCCGGACCGCCACTACGTCAAGACGGCGCTGTCCGTCATCAACATGGGCTTCATGCGCGGCCTTTCGGCCTCGTACATGGAGGCCACGCCCGCCATCAACGACTGGCTCGCGCAGCTCATCGAGAACGACGAGGTCCTCAAGGCGACCGGCCTGACGATCATCCGCGAGCGCGCCGCCGTCGGCTACCGGCACCTGGAGTACGAGGCCGCGACCGACCGCTACTCCCCGTACCGCAAAATGCTCGCCGCCCTGTGGCGCGAGTCGCCCGTCGCGTCCCTGGCCGAGGGCGAGCGCCTGGCCACGATGGCGTCGCTGCTCCATGTCGACGCCGGCGGCCGCTCGTTCGCCGCGGCCCTCGTCGAGCGCTCGGGCCTGACGCCCGCCGAGTGGCTGCGCCCGTACCTGCGGTCGTACCTCACGCCGCTGCTGCACAGCTTCTACGCGTACGACCTCGTGTACATGCCGCACGGCGAGAACGTCATCCTCGTGCTCGGCGAGGACGGCACGGTCCAGCGGGCGATCTTCAAGGACATCGCCGAGGAGATCGCGGTCATGGACCCCGACGCGGTCCTCCCGCCGGGCGTCGAACGCCTCCGGGTCGAGGTCCCCGACGACCAGAAACTGCTGTCCATCTTCACGGACGTCTTCGACTGCTTCTTCCGTTTCCTCGCGGCGAACCTGGTCACGGAGGGCGTACTCGACGAGGACACGTTCTGGCAGGCAGTCGCCGACTGCGTCCGCGACTACCAGGAGTCGGCGCCCCAACTGGCCGACAGATTCCGGCAGTACGACATGTTCGCCCCGGAGTTCACGCTGTCCTGCCTCAACCGGCTCCAGCTGCGCAACAACGAGCAGATGGTGGACCTCGCGGACCCGGCGGGGGCCCTTCAGCTGATCGGGACACTGCCGAACCCGATCGCGTAGACGTGAGTGGGGCTCCGGAGACGCTGCAGTCCACAGCGACTGCGTCGCGGGTCCGGAGCCCCACTCGCTTGCCTGCTGTGACCTAGCCGGCGGGCCAGGGCACCTGCGTCGACTTGTAGTAGCCGATGCCGAGCGCGTCCCAGCGCGGAGCCTGCGCCGCGAGCCGCACCTTGTACGTGTTCCAGTCGTGCGTGGCCTCGGGCGACCAGCCGAGTTCGGCGACACCCGGCAGCCTCGGGAAGGCCATGTACTCGACCTGCGCCGAGGTCGACAGGGTCTCCGACCACAGCGGCGCCTCGACGCCCTGGACGGCCGACGCCGGCACGCCCGGAAGGTAGCTGCCCGGGTTCCAGTCGTACGAGCGCTGCACCTCGACGTACCCGGCCCAGGCGAGGCCGAGCGGGGTGTCCTTGTTGTACTTCATGTCGAGGTAGAGCCGGTCGGCCGGCGACATGACGATCCCCGTCCCGTTCTGCGCCGCCGCCGCGACCTGCGCCTTCTCGGCCGCGCTGGTCCCGTCGAGACCCCAGTACTGGGCGAGGGCGCCCTTCGCCGGAGTGGCTCCGGTCAGCTGGTGCCAGCCGATCACGGTCTTCCCGTACTTGGCGACGATCGGCTGCACCTTGTCCATGAAGGCGACGTAGTCCTCATGGCTGGTGGAGTGCGCCTCGTCGCCGCCGATGTGGAGGTACTTGCCGGGCGTGATGGCGGCGAGCTCACGGATCACGTCGTCGACGAAGTCGTACGTGCGGTCCTTGTTGACGCACAGCGAGCTGAAGCCGACGTTCGTGCCGGTGTAGAGCGGTGGCGCGACACCGTCGCAGTTCAGCTCCGCGTAGGAGGCGAGCGCCGCGTTCGTGTGGCCCGGCATGTCGATCTCGGGGATGACCTCCAGATACCGCGAGGCGGCGTACTGGACGATCTCCTTGTACTGGGCCTTGGTGAAGTAACCGCCCTGCCCACCGCCGACCTGAGTGGACCCGCCGTAGGTGGCGAGCTTCGGCCAGGAGTCGATGGCGATGCGCCACCCCTGGTCGTCGCTCAGGTGCAGATGCAGCTTGTTGACCTTGTACAGGGCGAGTTCGTCGATGTAGCGCTTGACCTTGTCGACGCCGAAGAAGTGGCGGGAGACGTCGAGCATGGCGCCGCGGTAGCCGTACCGGGGGCTGTCCTCGATGGTGCCGCCCGCGACGAGCCACGGACCGGACTGCTTGCTGCTCTTCTCCACCTTGGCGGGCAGCTGCTGGCGCAGGGTCTGCACCCCGTGGAAGAGACCGGCGGCCTTGTGGGCGGTGATGGTGACGGAGCCGCGACCGGACACGAGCCGGTATCCCTCGGCTCCCAAGTCCTTTGCCCTGCCGCTCAGTTCGAGCCGGATGCCATCGCGTCCGCCGCCACCCGTGACCGGCAGCCGATAGCCGGTGGAGGGCCGGAGGACGTCCGCGAGATAGCCCGCGACGCGCCGCGCCTCCTTCGAGTCCTTCTCGACGCGGATCCGCGTCTTCGAGGTGATCTCGTACGCCGGTCCGCCCGCGGCCACCGAGGCCGGAGCGGGCACGACCTGGCCCAGCGGGGTCGCGGCGGCGGATCCGACACCCGGTGACGGGGCGGCGCCGACGGCGGACACCCCCGCGGCCGCGACGAGCAGCAGCGACCCGAACAGCCGGGCGGTCCTGCGGCGCTGCTTCTGTTGCTGTCTCACAAACGGTCCCTTCGACGAGCGACTGGGTCGTGGATCGCGGGGGGTTTCACATCTGTGCAGCCGAACAGTCACCATGGGTACCGTCCGCCCCATGAGCGGGTCAAGGGTGTAGACCAATTCTCACCGGTGTGGACTCCAGAATCCCGGCATGGCATGCCTGGGCGAACCGGCCGTTCCGGCAGCCGCGTCGGCGGCCGTTCAGCACGGCGAAGAGCTTGGCGCCGAGGAGGACGTGGCGCAGGGCCCGCCCCTCCCGAAGGGGCGGGCCCTGCCGTGGCCTCAGCCCCGCCGCACCTTGCGGGCGATGACGAAGCGGTCGATCTCCTCGCCGGTCTCCGCGAGGCCCCGCACCGTCAGCTTCGCCGTGTGGCCCGCCGGCGCCGGCTCCACGTCGACGCGCAGGAACGAGTAGTTCGTGTAGCGCACGCGCGACCAGTCGACGGTGATGTCCTTCTTGCTGCCGTCGGGCTGGACGACGAAGGACGTGAAGGGGTCGATCTCCTTCTCGTGCCCCTCGTACGTGTCGTCGACCGGGAACGCGTACAGGCTCCGGCCCGCGGCGCCCGCGGTGACGTACACGATGCCGTCGGTCTCGGGATACGCCGTGCCGCCGATCGGCAGCTCCTTGGTGACCCGGTCACCCTTGAGCGCGTCGGTGCGCTCGTAGACGTGGTTGTGCCCGTTGATGACGAGATCGACGGCGTACTTCTCGAACAGCGGCACCCACTCCTTGCGCACGCCGCCCTCGGAGGCGTGGCTCGTGGCGGTGCAGTACGCGCAGTGGTGGAAGAAGACCACGATGAAGTCGATGCCGCGGTCGGCGCGGAACTTCTTCAGCCGGCGCTCGAACCACGAGGTCTGCGTGCCGCCGGACAGGCCGAGGTTGGCCGGGATCTCCCAGGACACGTCGTTGGCGTCGAGCGAGATGACCGCCGTGTTGCCGTGCACGAAGGAGTAGACGCCGGGCAGGTTCTCCGCGTCGGGGCCGTTGTCCGGCAGGGTGAAGCGGGCCTGCTGGCTGCCGTACCCGTGCGGCGCGTACCAGGCCTCCATGTCGTGGTTGCCGTACGCGACCATCCACGGCACCTGCTTGGCGACGGACTCCGTCTGGGCGAGGAACTGGTCCCAGGTCCGGGCGTCGAAGGTGTCGCTGGTCTGGCCCGAACCCGACGGGTCGGCGTAGGCGATGTCTCCGGCGTGCAGGTGGAACGCCGGGTTCTGCGCCAGGATCAGGCTGTCGTTGGCCAGGGCGTGGTAGCTGACGCCCTGGTCGCCGAAGGCCGTGAAGGTGAACGGCTCGCCGTGCGAGGGCGCCGTCCTGAAGGTGCCGAGCGTGCCGGCCAGGTGCGCGGCGGCCGGGTCGAAGCCGTCGTGGCCGACGCCGTAGTAGTAGGTGGTGCCGGGGCGCAGCCGGGTCAGCTGGGCATGGAGGTAGTACTGGGTGTGGTCGGCGCCGGTGCCGACCCCGGCCGGGGTGTAGAGGGGCCGGACCTCGGCCTCGATCTTCCGCGAGAGGTCCCAGGGGTGGACGCCGACGCGGATGTACGGGTTCTTGACGGCGACCGGGACCTGCCAGGAGACGGTCATCTCGGTACGGGCGTCCGTGCCGTAGGCGAGGTGGCGGGCGAAGGGCGCGACGAGCGCGCCGTCGACCTTCTGGGCGGCGGGTACGTGGCCGGGGGTCCGCCCGGTCCGGGTGGGAACGGCGGCGCTCGCGGCGCCCGGCACGAAGGCGCCGCCCGCGATCGCGCCCAGGGTGACGGCGCCGCCGCGCATCATCGTGCGGCGGGAGAACTTACTGCGCAGGTACTCGTGCTGCTCGGCCAGGCTCCGGTCTGCGAGCTGCTCGGGTACGCCCATACGGGGAATGTCCATGACCAGAAAAGTTGCTCGGGTCACTCATCCCGGCCGGATACGGCATGTGAACGCAACGGGAACAAGCGGCATGGCGCCCTTCAAGCCTTGACCACAGCTCTCCCAAGAACCCCAGCACCCACGCCGGATGACGCACTCCTGCCCGGAATCGGGCAGAATTCTTGCGAACGGCCCCCTCTTCCTCCAGGATCATCCGAGTGCACGACGAACTTGTTGATCACCTGACGCGCAGTTCGCCCCTGAACCGGGGCGAGGCACTGCGGGTGATCCAGGACGTGCTCGCCTACTTCGACGAGACGACCGAGGTGTTCGTCCGTCGCCGCCACCGCGAGCTCCAGGGTCAGGGCCTGGTGAACGCGGAGATCTTCGAACGGATCTCGGCGGACCTGAAGTACCGCGCGGTCGCGCCGCCCGAGCTGTCCCTGCGGCAGCTTCGGCGCATCGTCTACGGCTAGAGGGGATCAGTACTCATATGTGCGGAATTGTCGGTTACATCGGTAAGCGTGACGTGGCACCACTGCTGCTCGAGGGGCTGCAGCGCCTGGAGTACCGCGGCTACGACTCCGCGGGCGTCGTCATCACCAGCCCGAAGGCCAACGGCCTGAAAATGGTGAAGGCCAAGGGCCGCGTGCGCGACCTGGAGGCCAAGGTGCCCGCCCGCTTCAAGGGCACCACGGGCATCGCCCACACCCGCTGGGCCACCCACGGCGCACCGTCCGACGAGAACGCGCACCCCCACATGTCCGCGGACAACAAGGTCGCCGTCGTCCACAACGGCATCGTCGACAACGCCTCCGACCTGCGCGCGAAGCTGACCGCCGAGGGCGTCACCTTCCTCTCCGAGACGGACACCGAGGTCCTCACCCACCTCATCGCCCGCTCCCCCGCCGAGAAGCTCGAGGACAAGGTCCGCGAGGCGCTCCGGCTGATCGAGGGCACGTACGGCATCGCCGTGCTGCACGCCGACTTCCCCGACCGCATCGTGGTGGCCCGCAACGGCTCCCCGGTCGTCCTCGGCATCGGCGAGAAGGAGATGTTCGTCGCCTCGGACATCGCCGCCCTCGTCGCCCACACCCGCCAGATCGTCACCCTCGACGACGGCGAGATGGCCACCCTCAAGGCCGACGACTTCCGCACCTACACGACGGAGGGCACGCGCACGACCGCGTCCCCGACCACCGTCGAGTGGGAGGCCGCCTCGTACGACATGGGCGGTCACGACACGTACATGCACAAGGAGATCTTCGAGCAGCCGGAGGCCGTCGACCGCGTCCTGCGCGGCCGCATCGACGAACGCTTCTCCGCCGTGCACCTGGGCGGCCTCAACCTCGACGCCCGCGAGGCGCGCAGCGTGCGCCGCGTGAAGATCCTCGGCTGCGGCACCTCGTACCACGCGGGCCTGATCGGCGCGCAGATGATCGAGGAGCTGGCGCGCATCCCCGCGGACGCCGAGCCGGCCTCCGAGTTCCGCTACCGCAACCCGGTCGTCGACCCCGACACCCTGTACATCGCCGTCTCCCAGTCCGGCGAGACGTACGACGTCCTCGCCGCCGTGCAGGAGCTGAAGCGCAAGGGCGCCCGCGTCTTCGGCGTCGTGAACGTCGTCGGCTCGGCGATCGCCCGCGAGTCGGACGCTGGTGTGTACGTCCACGCGGGCCCCGAGGTCTGCGTCGTGTCGACCAAGTGCTTCACCAACACCACGGTCGCGTTCGCGCTCCTCGCCCTCCACCTCGGCCGCATCCGCGACCTGTCCGTCGCCGACGGCAAGCGGATCATCGAGGGCCTGCGCAAGCTGCCGGGGCAGATCACGCAGATCCTGGAGCAGGAAGAGCAGATCAAGAAGATCGCCGAGGAGTACGCCGACGCCCGCTCGATGATGTTCATCGGCCGGGTCCGTGGCTACCCCGTCGCCCGCGAGGCCTCGCTCAAGCTCAAGGAGGTCTCGTACATCCACGCCGAGGCCTATCCCGCCTCCGAGCTGAAGCACGGCCCGCTCGCCCTGATCGAACCGGCGCTCCCCACGGTCGCGATCGTCCCGGACGACGACCTCCTGGAGAAGAACCGCGCCGCCCTCGAGGAGATCAAGGCCCGTTCCGGCCGCATCCTCGCGGTCGCGCACCAGGAGCAGGAGAAGGCCGACCGCACGATCGTCGTTCCGAAGAACGAGGACGAGCTCGACCCGATCCTCATGGGCATCCCGCTCCAACTCCTCGCCTACCACACGGCGTTGGCCCTGGGCCGCGACATCGACAAGCCGAGGAACCTGGCGAAGTCGGTCACGGTCGAGTAGGCAGCCCACGCAGTACGAGTACAGAAGCTGCGAGTAAAGAAGAACGGGTCCCCATGCGCGCCACCAAGCGCACAGGGACCCGTTCTTTATGGGGGGCCGGGGGCGCCCATTCCCCCGGCCCGCAGCTGTCAGCCGGTGGCCGTCACCCCCCGGCCGGCAGCACGCCCCGGCAGGGCCGTGGGCAGCCCGCCCAGCGCGGCCGTCGCCGCGTACCAGGCGAGCAGCCCGCCCACCGCGGCGAACCAGCCGCCGACCTTGGCGAGCCCGGCCGTGTCACCGAACGCGGCCACGGCGAGCAGCAGCAGGGCCACACACAGCGCCCCGTACGCCGCGCGCACGAGAGTCCCGGAGCCGGCGGCCCCGAGGGTCAGGCTCAGGGCGAGCAGCGCGAAGAGAAGCAGGAACAGCCCTTGCGCGTTGGCCGACATGGGATCGCCTGCCGTGACGCCCCAGGTGAACCAGAACGCGCCGAGCGCGGCGAAGGCCGTACCCGTCGAGGCGTCACTGGCGCGATAGGCGAGCAGACCGGCGACGAACAGGGCGATGCCACCGACGTATGTCGCGAGGGATACGGCGTTCGCGGCCGTCACGCCGTCGATCACTTCGGTATGACCGAGGCCGAAGGTCAACAGGGTGAGTCCCAGGGCGAGATGGCCGAGAGTGGAGGTCGTGCTTCCCGCGGAGACGTCTTTGTCCACGGCGGGCTCCCTTCGTGCGGGTGCAGTTGTGCTGCGCGCGGTACTGGGCCCTGCGATGGTCCAGCGACCGGTATGTACCCTTCACAAAGGCACAAAGCACCTCTACGCGCGAGTAGGATTCGCCCATCTCACCTGGGGCTCAAGGGAGTTACGGGATGACTATGACCGGGCGCCTGGCGCGCCGCGCGAGCCGTCCCGCGACCGAGCCGAAGATCCGGCCGACGATCCCGTGCGTGGAGCCGACGACGATCGCGTCGGCCTCGTACTCCCGGCCCACCTCTTCGAGTTCGTGGCAGATGTCGCCGCCGCGCTCGACGAGAATCCAGGGCACCTCGGACAGATACTCCGCACACGCGAGTTCGAGCCCGAGCACCTCGGTGCGGTGGTCCGGCACATCGACGAAGACCGGCGGCTCGCAGCCCGCCCACACCGTGGTGGGCAACCGGTTGGCGACGTGGACGATGATCAGGCCGGAGCCCGAACGGTATGCCATGCCGATGGCGTAGGCGAGGGCCCGCTCGCTGGAGGTCGAGCCGTCGAAGCCGACGACCACTCCGTGCTTGAAGGCGGGATCGCAGGACTGACGTGTTTCTTCCGCCGCCTGGGGGGTCGCCGTGGGATCGGCGACCTGCCGCTTGCGGTCCGCGGGTTCAGGGAATTCGTGACCGGCCATGGGTATCTCGGCGATTAGGTCCTCTGGATCCTCGACGGATCCTCGGTGGAGGGACGACAGGGAGCGGCGGAGCTGTGTCCGGGAATCATCTTCCCAAGCCCATACCCCCAAGGGTACGGCGACACTCCTCCTCTGCCCAGAGTCGTCTGCCCGGTTAAGCGCACGCTCCGCGGCGTTCAGGGGAGCATGCCCGAGGCCGCGCCCGTATGGCAATGGTTGCTGCCCCGTACAGACGGTTTGGGTACGGTACCGGCACCCCCGGTTCGGCCGAGTGACCGGTCGCACGACCACGCGTTGAACGTGCGTACCCACAGCAACAGGGAGCGCGCCGTGCCCGGACCGTCCATCGTGTACCCGTCCGCCGACGCTCCATGCGAGGAGCCGCCGCCCGAGGGCCGACGGGAGGCGACGCAGGCGTCCCGCACGGACACGGTGAGCGACGTCGTCCGCTGGGCGGCGTTCAGCTGCGTCCTGGTCCCGGTCGTCCTGGTGGGATACGGGTTCTCACTGGCCGGGGCGATGGGCGCGGCGCTCGGGCTCGCCGCGGTGACCGGGGTCTGCCGGGTGCTGCTGCGCCAGTCCGAACGGAGCGCGGCGCGGCCGGCTCCGGTACGGTCCTGCGATCACAGGGGCCGACGCGGCAGGACGGTGCCGGGGGCGCGCAAGGGCGGTCGCCGCACGGGATGATGTGCGCCGGGGGGCTGACTGGTTCCCGCGCACTACTGCGTATATTTTCAGCCAACTTCGCCCGGCCATGCATTTCTTGCCGTCACCCGCCTCCAACCCCCGTGCCACCAGGCATGAAAGGACCGTAGAAGGCGCTTGCACCCTACGGGGACCGGCCACTGAGTTGAGGCGCACTTCCCTGCAACGCCCCTGAGTGCCACGCTTCGTGATCGAATGCTTCACGCCAAGTTGCCATGTCGACAATCTGCCGGATCCTCAACTGGTCACGACGGGACCACCGGACACAGTAGATTCGATCATGACTGTCCATCGGCGGGGGACTCTGCAGGACCGAGGGGAAACGTGCTGGAGCGACAAGCCCGTCACACTACAAAGGGCGCCGCGACCACCGAGGGGGGCTTAGCGGGATGAGCCACGACTCCACTGCTGCGCCGGAGGCCGCAGCTCGGAAGCTTTCCGGGCGACGCCGCCGGGAAATAGTCGCGGTGCTGCTGTTCAGCGGCGGACCCATCTTCGAAAGTTCCATTCCGCTCTCCGTGTTCGGCATCGACCGCCAGGACGCCGGGGTACCGCGTTACCGGCTGCTGGTGTCCGCTGGCGAGGAAGGCCCGCTGCGCACGACGGGCGGCCTCGAACTCACCGCGCCCCACGGGCTCGACGCGATCTCGCGGGCGGGCACCGTCGTCGTGCCCGCGTGGCGGTCGATCACCTCGCCGCCACCGGAGGAAGCCCTCGACGCGCTGCGCCGCGCGCACGAGGAAGGCGCGCGCATCGTCGGACTGTGCACCGGCGCCTTCGTGCTCGCCGCGGCCGGCCTGCTCGACGGCCGGCCGGCGACCACCCACTGGATGTACGCGCCGACGCTGGCCAAGCGCTACCCGTCGGTCCACGTGGACCCGCGCGAGCTCTTCGTGGACGACGGTGACGTCCTGACGAGCGCCGGGACCGCGGCCGGTATCGACCTGTGTCTGCACATCGTGCGCACGGACCACGGCAACGAGGCGGCCGGAGCGCTCGCCCGCAGACTCGTGGTCCCGCCGCGCCGCAGCGGCGGCCAGGAGCGCTACCTCGACAGGTCTTTACCTGAGGAGATCGGCGCCGACCCGCTGGCCGAGGTCGTCGCCTGGGCGCTGGAGCACCTCCACGAGCAGTTCGACGTGGAGACCCTCGCCGCGCGCGCCTATATGAGCCGCCGCACCTTCGACCGCCGGTTCCGCTCCCTCACCGGAAGCGCTCCCCTGCAGTGGCTGATCACCCAGCGGGTGCTGCAGGCCCAGCGGCTCCTGGAGACCTCCGACTACTCGGTCGACGAGGTCGCCGGGCGCTGCGGCTTCCGTTCACCGGTCGCCCTGCGCGGGCACTTCCGGCGCCAGCTCGGCTCGTCCCCGGCCGCGTACCGCGCGGCCTACCGGGCCCGCAGACCGCAGCCGGAGAAGCCGGTGGAGATCGCGGCGGTGCCAGGACCGGAGACCCCGGTCCCGGCCCAGTCACGGCGCACCGCGGCGGCCGGAACCTACCCGGGACCCACCGCCTCACTGCCGACAGATCCGGGCAAACCCAGCTCGGACGCGTATGCGGCGGGGCGTGCGAGTCTGCCCGGGCAGAGGAGTGCGCCGTAGGGTAAGGCGTATGAACGATCGCATGGTGTGGATCGACTGCGAGATGACCGGGCTCTCGCTGGCGAATGACGCGCTCATCGAGGTGGCCGCACTGGTCACCGACTCTGAGCTGAACGTACTCGGCGACGGTGTGGACATCGTGATCCGCCCGCCCGCCGAGGCCCTGGAGACCATGCCCGAGGTGGTGCGGCAGATGCACACCGCCTCGGGCCTCCTCGACGAGCTCGCGGGCGGCACGACGCTCGCCGACGCCGAGGAGCAGGTGCTCGCGTACGTACGCGAGCACGTCAAGGAACCGGGCAAGGCGCCCCTGTGCGGGAACTCGGTCGGCACCGACCGCGGCTTCCTGCTCCGGGACATGCCGACGCTGGAGGACTACCTCCACTACCGGATCGTCGATGTGTCCTCGGTCAAGGAACTGGCGCGCCGCTGGTACCCGAGGGCGTACTTCAACAGTCCGGACAAGAACGGCAACCACCGCGCGCTCGCCGACATCCGCGACTCCATCGTCGAGCTGCGCTACTACCGCGAGGCGGTCTTCGTCCCGCAGCCGGGACCCGACTCCGACACCGCGAAGAAGATCGCGGCCAAGCACGCGCTGCCTGCGGAATAGCAGCTCGCACCGCGTTTCCGTCCCCTGTGTACGGGGTCCGGAAAAGGCGTGCGCGAGCACCCCTTCGGACCCTGTACACTTTTTCTCGGCCGGTCGGAAGAAACACAAACGACCGGACATGGTGGGTGTAGCTCAGTTGGTAGAGCACCTGGTTGTGGTCCAGGTGGCCGCGGGTTCAAGTCCCGTCACTCACCCTGAATGATCAAGGCCCCGGTTCGAAAGAACCGGGGCCTTGATCGTTGTGGCACCCCGCGCCGCTCAGGACGACACGCACGCCTGAGGCCGACGCGCACCCCTCAGGACGAAGCGCGCTCCACCAGTTCGTTCGGAAGGACCAGCTGGCGGCCGTCGAGTGCGCGGGACGCGACCGGGCGGCGGTCGGCGATCTCGGCGAGGAGCAGGTCGATCATGGCGCGGCCCATCTCCTCGATCGGCTGGCGGACGCTGGTCAGGGGCGGGTCCATGTGCCGGGCGATCGCCGAGTCGTCGTAGCCGACCAGGGCGACGTCGTCGGAT
Source organism: Streptomyces sp. CB01635 (assembly GCF_002803065.1). Lineage (GTDB taxonomy): Bacteria > Actinomycetota > Actinomycetes > Streptomycetales > Streptomycetaceae > Streptomyces. Next base: position 216,516 of record NZ_NNBL01000004.1, on the reverse strand, counting down.
ATACGGCGCCCCGCCTCGCGCAGCACCTGGCGGGCGCCCGCCGCCATCACGTCCGACCCGGCGAACACCGCGTCCACTTCGGGGCAGCGCTCCAACAGCTCGGTCATCGCGCGCCGGCCGCCCTCCTCAGTGAAGTCCCCCGGCACGATGAGCCGCTCGTCCACCTCGCGGCCGGCCGCGCCGAGGGCGGCGCGGTAGCCGTCGACGCGGCGCTGGGCGCCGTACACGTCGAGCCGGCCCGTGATCGTGGCGATGGCGGTGCGGCCGCGGCTCAGGAGGTGTTCGACGGCCGAGTACGCGCCCGCGAAGTTGTCGGAGTCCACCGAGGGCAGCGTCTCGGCGGCGGAGCGGCGGCCGCTGATGACGGCGGGGATCTCCAGCTGGCTGAGCAGATCGGGCAGCGGGTCGTCGGCGTGGACGGACACCAGCAGGACGCCGTCGACGCGGTGGGCCGCGAGGTACTGGGCGAGGCGCTGCCGCTCCCGGTCGTTGCCCGCGAAGATCAGCAGGAGCTGCATCTCGGTCTCGGCGAGCTGGGCGCCGACGCCGCGCAGCATGTCGGAGAAGTAGGGCTCGGCGAAGAAACGTGTCTCCGGTTCGGGCACGACGAGGGCGATGGCGTCGGTGCGGTTGGCGGCGAGGGCGCGGGCCGCCGTGTTCGGTACGTAGCCGAGCTCGGCGACGGCGGCCTCGACCGCGGCGCGGGTCGCGTCGCTCACCCGGGGCGATCCGTTGATCACCCGGGAGACCGTGCCCCGGCCCACACCCGCGCGGGCGGCGACCTCCTCAAGAGTCGGACGCCTGCTGTGTGTGCCGCGAGCCGCCATGACTCCTACCTCCCCAAGTCTCACGCGGAATCTAACAGCCCTATAACCGCGCCAAGTTGTCACTGCCGGGTGTCTTGACACCCCCGGGCCGAGCGACGACTCTTCAACACATCACCGGTGGGAGCGCTCCCACTCTACTGGACGCCTACAGAAGCCGCACGTTCCCCGCCCGAGCCGCACGTGAACAAACGGGCGTAACAAGGCAGTTGGCCGGGGTTGGCACTTCAGAGCAAGTGAGTACTTTGGAGGACGCAATGCGCACGACTGCCCGCACGTCCCGACGCGCGATGACCTTCGCGGTCGTCGCCGCCCTGGCCACAGGGCTGCTCGCCGGATGCGCGACCGATGACGACTCAGGATCCGACGGCGGTTCGAGCGGGGGTGGCGGCAACAAGGGCGGCACCACGATCACGATCGGCACGTTCGGCGTCTTCGGCTACAAGCAGGCCGGGCTCTACGACGAGTACATGAAGCTGCACCCGGGCGTGACGATCAAGGAGAACGTCACCACCCGCACCGACGTCTACTGGCCGAAGACGCTTACCCGGCTGCAGGCCGGATCCGGCACGGACGACATCCAGGCGATCGAGGTCGGCAACATCACCGAGGCCGTCCAGACGCAGGCCGACAAGTTCGTCGACCTCGGCAAGGAGGTCGACAAGTCGCAGTGGCTGGACTGGAAGAACGCCCAGGCCACCACCAAGGACGGCAAGCTCATCGGGCTCGGCACGGACGTCGGCCCGATGGCGATCTGCTACCGCAAGGACCTGTTCGAGAAGGCCGGCCTGGAGACCGACCGCACCAAGCTCGCCGCGCAGTGGAAGGGCGACTGGAGCAAGTACGTCGACCTCGGCAAGCAGTACATGAAGAAGGCGCCGGGCAAGACCAAGTACGTGGACTCCGCGTCCTCCGTGTACAACGCGGCGCTCGGCGGCGAGAAGCAGCGGTACTACGACAAGGACGGCAGCGTCATCTGGGACAAGTCCACGGGGGTGAAGAAGTCCTGGAACGCCGCCATGGAGGTGGCGACCAGCAACATGTCGGCCAAGCTGAAGCAGTTCGACAAACCGTGGCAACAGGGCTTCGCAAACGGCACCTTCGCCACGGTGGCCTGCCCCGCGTGGATGCTCGGCTACATCCAGGAGAAGTCCGGTGACGCCGGCAAGGGCAAGTGGGACGTGGCGGCCGCACCGACCGCGGCCAACTGGGGCGGCTCGTTCATCGGTGTGCCGACGGCGAGCAAGCACCAGAAGGAGGCCATCGCGCTGGCGAAGTGGCTGACCGCGCCCGCGCAGCAGGCGAAGGTCTTCGCCAAGCAGGCCAGCTTCCCGTCGATGCCTTCGGCGTACGCCGACCTGAAGCCGCAGGCCGCGACGACCGCGTACTTCTCCGACGCGCCCCTGACACAGATCTTCTCCGACTCGGCGAAGACCATCCCGGTCCAGGTCTTCGGCATCAAGGACCAGCCGATCGGCACCGCGATCACCGACACCGGCATCCTCCAGGTCGAGCAGAAGGGCAAGTCGCCCGCGCAGGGCTGGGACGCGGCCACCAAGGAAGTCAAGGACGTGCTCGACCAGTGACCAGCTCCGACGAGGCTCTCGCGCAGTCCGCGACGAGCGCCGACACCGCGCCCGGCTCCCAGGAGCCGGGCGCGGCCCGGGGCGCTCAGGGCCGCGGTACGGCGCCGACGGGCGCCGGCGCCTGGCGCAGCCGGCTGTACCGCTGGGACATGAAGGCGTCCCCGTACGCGTTCATCTCCCCCTTCTTCATCATCTTCGGCGCCTTCTCAATGGTGCCGCTGCTCTACACCGCCTGGTACTCGCTGCACCATGTGCAGCTGTCGAACCTGGACGGCCAGACCTGGGCGGGCCTGGACAACTACACGAACCTCTTCCAGTCGGACTTCTTCTGGAACGCGCTGAAGAACACGTTCACCATCGGCGTGATCTCGACCGTGCCGCAGCTGATCGCGGCGATCTGGCTCGCACACATGCTCAACTACCGGCTGCGCGGCTCCACCGTGTGGCGCGTCGTCATGCTCACCCCGTACGCCACCTCGGTGGCGGCGGCGACGCTCGTCTTCGTGCTGCTCTTCTCGCCCGACACCGGCATGATCAACTGGGCGCTCGACCTGGTCGGCATCGACCCGGTCAACTGGCGTGAATCCGACTGGGGTTCGCAAGCAGCGGTCTCCTCGATCGTGATCTGGCGGTGGACCGGATACAACGCGCTGATCTATCTGGCGGCGATGCAGGCCATCCCGGCCGACCTGTACGAGTCGGCGGCCCTGGACGGCGCGAACCGCTGGCAGCAGTTCCGGCACGTGACCATTCCGATGCTGCGTCCGACGATCCTGTTCACGGTGGTCGTCTCCACGATCGGTGCGACACAACTCTTCGGCGAGCCCCTGCTGTTCGGCGGTGTCAGCGGCACCAAGGGCGGGTCCGAGCACCAGTACCAGACGCTCGGCCTGTACATGTACGACCAGGGCTGGATCGTCGGCAACCTCGGCAAGGCGTCCGCGATCGCCTGGTCGATGTTCCTGATCCTGCTCATCGTGGCCGCGGTCAACCTGCTGATCACCCGACGGCTGAGGAAATCCCAATGACCACCATCACCGACGCGACACCGCCTCAGGTCGCGCAGGACGCCGAACCGCCGCGTCGGCGGCGGATCCTGGGCGCGGGCAAGCAGCTGCACGCGGGGCCGGTCACGTACCTCGTGCTGATCCTGTTCGCCGTGATCTCCCTCGCCCCGCTGCTGTGGACGACGATCGCGGCCTCACGCACCAACACCCGCCTCGCGCAGACACCACCCCCCTTCTGGTTCGGCGGAAACCTGTTCAAGAACCTGGAGACCGCCTGGAACCAGGCCGGCATGGGCACCGCGATGTGGAACACCATCCTCGTGGCGGCGACCATCACCGTCGGCACGGTGCTGTTCTCCACGCTCGCCGGTTTCGCCTTCGCCAAACTACGTTTCCGATTCTCGACCACGCTGTTGCTGATCACCATCGGCACGATGATGATCCCGCCCCAACTCGCGGTGGTCCCGCTGTACTTGTGGATGACGGACCTGGGCTGGGCGAACCATCTGCAGACGGTCATCCTGCCGACCCTGGTCAGCGCCTTCGGTACGTTCTTCATGCGCCAGTACCTGGTCCAGGCGCTGCCCACCGAACTCATCGAGGCCGCCCGGGTCGACGGGGCGAGCAGTCTGCGGGTCGTCTGGCACGTGGTCTTCCCGGCGGCGCGCCCGGCGATGGCGGTGCTCGGGCTGCTGACGTTCGTGATGGCGTGGAACGACTTCCTGTGGCCGATCATCGCGCTCAACGGAGAGAACCCGACGGTCCAGGTGGCCCTCAACCAACTGGGCACCGGCTACATCCCCGACGACTCGGTGATCATGGCCGGTGCCCTGCTCGGCACGCTGCCGCTGCTGATCGCGTTCCTGCTGTTCGGCAAGCAGATCGTGGGCGGCATCATGCAGGGCGCGGTAAAGGGCTGACGTTTTTGGGGGCCGCCGCAAGCGGCGGCCCCACCCCACAAACTTCCTACCGATGGGAGCGCTTCCATGCCTGAGCCCATTACCCAGACACCCACAACAGATCCCACCCCCGCGTCCCCCGCCACCCCCACGTTCCCGCCGAACTTCCTCTGGGGGGCGGCGACATCGGCGTACCAGATCGAGGGGGCGGTGAGGGAGGACGGCAGGACGCCGTCGATCTGGGACACGTTCAGCCACACGCCGGGCAAAACGGCCGGCGGTGAGACGGGCGACATAGCGGTGGACCACTACCACCGCTACCGGGACGACGTGGCGCTCATGAAGGACCTGGACCTGGGCACGTACCGCTTCTCGGTCTCGTGGCCGAGGGTGCAGCCCACGGGCCGCGGCCCCGCGGTACAGCGGGGCCTGGACTTCTACCGACGCCTGACGGACGAACTCCTGGCCAAGGGCATCAAGCCGGCCCTGACCCTCTACCACTGGGATCTGCCGCAGGAACTGGAGGACGCGGGCGGCTGGCCGGCACGCGACACGGCGTACCGCTTCGCGGAGTACGCGGGCATGGTCGGCGAGGCGCTGGGCGACCGGGTGGACTTCTGGATCACGCTCAACGAGCCGTGGTGCAGCGCGTTCCTGGGCTACGGCTCGGGTGTGCACGCGCCAGGCAGGACGGACCCGGCGGCAACGCTCCGAGCGGCCCACCACCTCAACCTGGCCCACGGCCTGGCAACACAGGCACTGCGCCAGACGCTGCCATCCCGAGCGGAAGTAGCAGTAAGCCTCAACTCCTCGACGGTCAGGCCCCTTTCACCCGAGAGCCCGGCCGACAACGACGCCCGACGCCGCATCGACAACCTGGCCAACGGCGTGTTCCACGGCCCGATGCTGCACGGGGAGTACCCGGCGGACCTGATCACGGACACCGCGAGGATCACGGACTGGTCGTTCGTGCACACGACGGACCTGGCGGCGATCCACCAGCCCCTGGACGCCCTGGGCCTCAACTACTACACGCCGTCCCTGGTCTCCGCGGCCCCGTCAGCACCGGCCACCCGGGCCGACGGCCACGGGGCGAGCGACCACTCGCCCTGGCCGGGAGCGGATGACATCGCGTTCCACCAGTCCCCGGGCGAGCGCACGGAGATGGGCTGGACGATCGACCCGACGGGCCTGCACGACCTGATCATGCGCTACACCAGGGAGGCGCCGGGCCTGCCGCTGTACATCACGGAGAACGGCGCGGCGTACGACGACAAGCCGGACCCGGAAGGCCGGATCCACGACCCGGAGCGCATCGCGTACCTCCACGGCCACCTGTCCGCCGTACACCGCGCGATCAAGGACGGCGCGGACGTCCGTGGCTACTACCTCTGGTCGCTGATGGACAACTTCGAGTGGGCGTACGGCTACGAGAAGCGCTTCGGGGCGGTCCACGTGGACTACGCGACCCAGAAACGTACGCCGAAGTCGAGCGCGCACTGGTACGCGCAAGCGTCACGCACCAACACGCTCCCGCCCCCACCGCAGAAGTAGCACCGGCGGTCAGCCGCGTACGAGAGGGGAGGGCACGTGGGGCATGTGCGCGCAGCCACCAGCACCACATCCGGGCAACCAACTCGCTGACGAGCACTCATAGAACAGCGAGCACGTACATGCCCCCGCGGCCCCGCACCCGACAACAAACCCGGCGAAACGGCGGCGCACCCAGAACGCGAGCCGCACCAATGCGACGGCACCCCTCAGAACGGACCGGAACACAAAGGCGCGCCCCGGCCGAGTGGGGGATGGGGATCCGGCCGGGGCGCGCAGCTTCCCGCGGGGGGCTACTTGAAGGAGGCGAAGGCCTTCTGGAAGGCGTTGGCCGACTGCTCGATCGAGGAGCAGGTCGGCTGGGCCGAGTTGGACGCCCCGCCCTCGCACGCCTTGTCGCGGGTGGCGGACCACATCGACAGACCGCCCAGTCCCTTCTCCTTGGCGAAGGTGACCAGCTGCGTGGCGTCGTCGACCTTGAAGATCTCGGACGAGACGTCGTTGACACCGATCATCGGGGTGACCGCGACGGCCTTCCAGGCAGCGGCATCGGACAGCCCGAGCGCGCTCTTGATCTGCGCCTGCGTGGCGGTAGCGGCCTGCTCGGCGTACGTGCCCATGTCGCCGCTGTACGAGGCGCCGTAGTCCATCGCCATGATGTTGACGAGGTCGGTCGAGACGCCGTTGGACTTGGCGTTCTTCAGGAAGTTCACGCCGTCGGACGTGAGGCCCTCGGGCATCACGGGGAGCGTGAAGGAGACGTTCAGCTCCGGGTTGTTCTTCTGCAGCGTGGCGATGGCCTGGGCGCGCTTGGTGTTGGCGGCGGTGTCCGGCAGGGCGCCGCCCTCGACGTCGAAGTCGACCTTGGTGAGCTTGAACTGGTCGATGACCTTCTGGTAGGCCGCCGCGAGGTCGGAGGCCGAGGAGCAGGCCTGCGCCAGCTCGGTGCCGGATGCGCCGCCGAAGGAGACCCGGACGTCGCCGCCGGAGGCCCTCAAGTCCCCTATCTGCGCGGCGACTTCGTCACTGCCGAGGTCGGTGACGCCGCCCCACTTCGGGGTGCAGGATCCACCGGAGGTGATGAAGGCGAGGTTGAACTCCTTGACGCCGGTGGCCTTGGAGGAGGCGACCAGGTCGAACTTCGGGTAGAGCGAGGTGTCGACGTACGGGGCGAAGCCGCCCGCGGCCGTGGTGCCAGAACCCGTACCGGAGGACGAGGACGGCGAGGGGCCGGCCGTCGACGTGGCGGTCGCGGTGGGCTTGGCGGTCGCTGAAGCGGAGGCGCTGGCGCTCGGGGTGGGCGTCGCGGACTCCGTGGGGCGACCGCTGGGCTCCGGAGTGGCCCCGTCATCCACGGAGCACTTGGCCCCGTTGATGAGGCACCCGGCCGGATCGGAGTCGCCGGTGACGACGAACCCGACGGTCACGGACTTCCCAGCGGCGATGCCTTCCTTGTCCCAGGAGGCGGGCTTCACGGTGACGTGCGAGCCGGAGACGGACGACTCGGCGTTCCAGAGGGAGCCGAGCTTGGTGCCGGACGGCAGGTCGAACTCCAGCTTCCAGTCCGACTGGGCCTTGTCCGAGTCGTTCTTGACGACGTACTGGGCGGTGTACCCGCCGGACCACTCACTGGTCTTGGTGTACGCGGCGCCGACGCCCGCGGCCTGCGCCGTACCGGAGAACAGGAAGGCGCCGCCGCCCACGACGGCCGCGGCGACGAGCCCGCCTATCGCCTTGTTCCTGCCGCTGACCCTGCGCCGGTGCGTGCTGCTCATCGCGTGCCTGCCTTAGCTGTACGGGGGTGGGGGTGCGGCAGCACGCTAGCGATCCGGAACCTGGCAAATGGGGCACCAGTACCGGCGGTTGAGGTTCTTATGGAGGGCTTAAGGAAGCCATCGGAACGGATTAAAGGTAGAGACCAACCCCGAAACGATGAGGTCCCACCCGACTACACAGCGGCACCGGACCCGGCGCCGGCCCCCCGCTTCCGGCCACGCCGCACCCCACCCCGGTGCCCCCGCCGCACAGCCCCACGGGACCCGGGCCCCCGCCCGTCCAGCTGCACCCAGATCCGCACCTCGGTCCCCCCGAGCACGGAGGACCCGATGCGCACATCACCGCCGGTCGACTCGGCGAGCCGACGGACGATGTCGAGCCCGAGCCCGGTGGACCCGTCACTGCCGGAACCCCGCCCCCGGGCCATCGCGGCGTCCGGGTCCAGGATCCCGGGCCCCGCATCCGAGACGAGCACGATCACGGCGTCCTCGCCGCTGTGCACGTCGACGGCGAAGGCGGTGCCTTCGGGCGTATGCCGAAAGACATTCCCGAGCAGCGCGTCGAGTGCGGCAGCCAGCTCCCCCCGGGCCACGGGGATACGTACAGGCCGGTCAACGCCGGCGACGCGCACCTTGCGCCCCTCGTCCTCGGCGAGCGCGGACCAGAAGTCCATGCGCTCACGGATGACCTCGGCGGCATCGCACCCGGCCCCCGGCCCCGCGGCGGCGGTCTGCGGCTTGGCGTCGCGGGCGGTACGGATGATGGTGTCGACCTCGCGCTCCAGCTGCTCGACGGCGGCACGGGTCTGCTCGGCGGCGGCGCCCTCCCCCAGCGAGACGGCGTTGAGCCGCAGAACGGTGAGGGGCGTACGCAGCCGATGGGAGAGATCGGCCGCCAGCTCCCGCTCATTGGCGAGCAGTTGAACGACCTGATCGGCCATGGAGTTGAACGCGACGGCCGCCAGCCGAAGTTCCGTGGGCCCGTCCTCCGGAACACGCGCCCCGAGCTTCCCCTCGCCCAGATCGTGCGCGGCGGAGACGAGCCGCTGGGCGGGCTGCACCATGCGTACGCCGAGCCGGTCGGCGACGGCTACGGACCCTATGACGAGGGCGACGCCGACGCCGGCCAGGACGAGCCACGCGGTGGCGACGCCGTTGGTGACCTCGGACTCCGGCACGAACACCTCGACGACGGCGATGCCGGAGCTGACGGCGATGGGCTGGAGCCACACGGACCCGCCGGGCACATCGGCGACGGTGGCCTGCCGGAGGCCGACGTGCCTGTCACCGGCGCGCGACGTGCCGACCTGGATCGCCGGGGCGCCGCCGGAGGCCGGGATGTACACGGCCATGCGGCCGTCGGCGCCGGCCTCGGTGGAGGCGACGGCGCGGGTCAGCTCGTCGCGGTCGGCGGTGATGGAGAGGGTGGGCCCGATCGCGGCGGCGGTCCGCTCGGCGTTGGAGAAGGCGCGGTCCCTGGCCATCTCCTTGATGACGAGGCCGAGTGGAACCGCGAAGGCGACGACAACCATGGCGGTGACGGCGAGGCACACCTTGACCAGGGCCCACCTCATGCCGGCCCGCCCTCCGGCCGCGGCGGCTCCAGCTTCACGCCGACGCCCCGCAGGGTGTGCAGATAGCGCGGCCGTGCGGCCGTTTCGCCCAGTTTCCTGCGCAGCCACGACAGATGCACGTCGATGGTCTGATCGTCCCCGTACGACTGCTGCCACACCTCGGCGAGGAGTTCCTTGCGGGGTACGACGACGCCGGGCCGGCCCGCGAGGAAGGTGAGCAGGTCGAACTCGCGCCGGGTGAGATCGAGCCGCGCCCCGTCCAGCTCGGCCTGGCGCCGCAGCGGGTCTATCGCGAGGCCGCCGACCTGGAGGAGGCGCGAGGGCGGCTCGGCGGCGGCGCTGGAGCGCGCGCGGCGCAGCACGGCGGCCATGCGGGCGGACAGGTGCTCGGGCGAGAACGGCTTGGTGAGGTAGTCGTCGGCGCCGTCGTTGAGGAGCCGGACGATCTCGGTCTCGTCGTCGCGGGCCGTGGCGATGATCACGGGTACGTCGGTGATGCCGCGCAGCATCTTCAATGCCTCGGATCCATCCAGATCGGGCAGACCGAGGTCGAGAATCACGACGTCGAAACGGAAATGGGCGACCTCGCGCAGCGCCTCCAGGGCCGTGCCGACGCTCCGTACGGTGTGGGAGGCCTCGGCCAGGTGCCGGATGAGGGCCGAGCGCACGAACTGGTCGTCCTCGACCACGAGCACACTTGCCATGGGCGGCACCGTACGCCATACGGGGGACCCCGGTCCTCCTTCCGCCCAGGTCCGGGGCAACCCCGGTCCCCCCGGGACACGGGTGTGGCGGGTGCGGCAGTATGGCCGCGATGCACCCCATGCGCAGAGGACTTGTTCACACGGCTGCCTGGCTGCTGGCCACCGGCGCGGCCGTCACGCTGTCGTGGTGGGGCGTGCACACGGTGATGGCGGGCACGGCGTACGACCCGCCGCGTGCGGTGCCGATCGCCGCGGGAGCGGTGGAGGCCCGGTCGTCGTCGACGCACCGCCCGGAGCCGTCACCGTCAGGGTCGCCGTCCCGCTCCGCATCGCAGAAGCCGTCGCACTCCCCCGGCTCGGCCACCCCGTCCCCGAGCCGCCCGGAGAAACCGAGCACCTCCGCGAAGCCGCCCGCGTCTGCGTCGGCGTCCGGCACGGTGAAGGGCTACGCGACAGCGGGCGGCCGTGCCGTGTTCGACCTGGGCAAGGATTCGGCGACGCTGGTCTCGGCGACACCCGCGGCCGGCTGGTCGGTGCAGGTGTGGAAGGACTCGACGTGGATCAGGGTGGAGTTCACCTCGGGCACGGACAAGGTCTCGGTGTTCTGCACGTGGCACGACCACGCGCCGAGTGTGGAAGTCGCCAAGTACTGAACGTCTACCGGAAGACGGAAGGCGGAGGAGCGGGCGAAGCGACGGCGTCCGAGTCGCTGACGGCACCGGCTCCCCCGGTGAAGTCCGAGAGGGACTTGCCGTGTTCGACACGGGCGGGGTGCGGATCACCGGCCGCGCGCCGGGTCAGTTCGGCAACGGGCAGCACCCGGCCGGAGGCGACAAGCACGGCGTTGCCGAAGCGCTTGCCTCGCAGGACGGCGGGGTCGGCGACGAGGGCGAGCTCGGGGAAGACGGCCGCGGCGGTGGCGATCTGGCCGCGCAGATGCGCGAGGGGCGGCCCGTCGGCGAGGTTGGCGACGTAGCACCCGTCGGGCTTGACCACGCGGCGTACCTCGGTGAGGAACTCGGCGCTGGTGAGGTGTGCGGGCGTACGCGCTCCGCTGAACACGTCGGCTATCAGGAGGTCGGCCCAGCCGTCGGGGAGTTTCGCGAGACCCTCGCGGGCGTCACCGGCGCGGACGCGTATCCGGGAGCCGGGGTCCAACGGCAGTTCGCGGCGCACCAGTTGGATGAGCGCCTCGTCGCGTTCGACCACTTGCTGGGTGGAGCGGGGGCGGGTCGCGGCGATGTAACGGGCGAGGGTGAAGGCGCCGCCTCCCAGGTGCACGGCGTGCACGGGGCGGCCCTTGTCCACGGCGAGGTCGATGACATGGCCGATCCTGCGCTGGTACTCGAATTCGAGGTGCCCGGGATCGCCGAGGTCGACATGCGACTGCGGGGCACCGTCCACGAGCAGCGTCCAGGCGCGCGGCCGGTCCCGGTCGGGTATCAGCTCGGCGAGCCCGCCGTCGACGGCCTCGACGACGGCCTCCCGGCCGCCACGGGCCGCTCCGGCCTGCTTGTTCTTTGCCCTTGCCCTTGCCATCCGTCCATTATCGACGGGCGGCGACCAGTCGGCCCAGCGGCCGCTGGGCCAGGGCCCACAGGCGCCCGGCAGGCGGCCTCAGCAGCAGTTGTCCGCGGCTTCGATCATGCGGGCCGCCTCGTCGAGTGCCGCCCTCAGGACCGTCGGGTCGGTGACGAGCTCGGCCTCGCCGGGCGGGAGCAGCCAGCCGCCGCCCTCCACGGGGGCGGGCGGCACGGGGCCCGCACCGGGGCCGCGCTTCTGCGAGGACGACGCGGGGGTGTGGGTGCAGGCGCTGCCGGGGACGTCCCAGCCGTCGGCGGTGCCGGGCGGCACGAGGAAGCCAAGGGTGTCGCAGTCCCCGTCGTGCAGGACCGGGCCGACGGCCTCGGTGGCGCCGCGGCGCAGGATGTCGACCGCTTCGAGGCCCTGCCGGGCCGGGACGGTCACCACGTCGCAGGACGCACTGTCACGGGGTGGCGCGCTGTGGTCCTGGGTCGGCCGGTGCCGCGCCGTCGAAAGTGATGCCTCCAACACGTCAGCCCCTCCTCGCTCTCGCGTACGGGTTGCACGACCGGAACGCGACCGCTCCGGCCCCGCAAGGTTCAACGCCCGTAAGCGTCAACAGCTACGGCGGTACGCCGCCGCAAAGGATGGCACTTCATGGCGGATGCGGGGTGAGATATCCGGTTTGTAGCTAAACACTGTGTGTCGGGGTCGTTACAGCAGGTACCTTCGTGCCCCGTCGGAACAGGGGTTGCACCAGGGCCCACAGAGACCCAACTCCCCGGTGATCCGGCACGGTTCGCACGAGAGGGCCCGGTCATGACGCCGTCACCGGTGGCATCGTCAACGCAGTCCCCGCGGCCGAATCTCGCCTTCAGGCGGCTGCGTGGGCAGCGCTCTCCCGGCGAGTTCGCAGCCGCGGTGCGACGGGCCGCCCGGGAGATCGGCGAGCGGGTCAGCTGCGACGCGCGCTACATCGGGCGGGTGGAGGCCGGCGAGATCCGCTGCCCCAACTACGCGTACGAGCGGGTGTTCCTGCACATGTTCCCCGGGCGCTCGCTCACGGACATGGGTTTCGCGCCCCGCTCGGCCGTACGCGGCCGGGCGGCGCGCCCCGCAGACCCCGTACCCCTCGCGCACACCGAGTTCGAGTACCCGCACCACGACGAGGAGAGCGACGTGCGGCGTCGCGCATTCATGACCGGAGGGACGGCCACCGTGGCCATCGCCTCCCTGGCGCCCTTCGGCATCGCGGCCGACGGCACGGCAGCCCACGCGGCGAAGTCGACCGCGGCGGGCCACGGCGGGCGCGCGGCGCCCGCGGCCGGTGTCGGCGCGGTCGAGGAGGCCATCCGCCGGATCCGGCTGCTCGACGACCGGCACGGCGCCGACGGGCTCTACAAGAGGGCCGCGGCCCCGCTGCGTACGGCGTTCGCGCTGCTCGACGCGGGGACGGCGGCGCCCGGCACGGCCGAGCGGCTCCAGGCCGGGGCGGGTGAACTGGCCATCTCCGTCGGCTGGCTGGCGCACGACTCGGGCCGCTTCGACGACGCGCGCTCGCACTACGCGGAGGCACTGGCCACCGCGCGCGTGGCGGGCGACCCGGCCCTCGAGGCGCACGCGTTCTGCAACACGGCGTTCCTGGCGCGGGACGCCGGGCGGCCGCGGGAGGCGGTGCGGGCGGCGCAGGCGGCCACGCGCGTCGCGGCCCAGCTGGCCTCGCCGAGACTGCTCTCGCTGCTCGCGCTGCGCGAGGCCGGCGGCTGGGCGGGGCTCGGGGACCGTACGGGGTGCGAGCGGGCGCTGGCCCGGGCGCAGGCCCTCTTCGCGCGCGGGCGGTCGGACGACGACCCGGAGTGGATGACGTTCTACGGCGAGGCCGAGCTGGAGGGCCTGGAGGCGCAGTGCTACTCGGCGTTGGGCGACTGGACGCGCGCCGCCCGGCACGCGCGCCGCGCAGCTGCCCTCCAGGACCCGCACTTCACCCGGAACATCGCCCTGTACACGGCGGAGCTGGCCGACGACCTCGCGCGCGCCGGACAGCCCGACGAGGCCGCGTCCGCGGGGATGCGGGTCCTGCACCTGCTGACCGAGGTCCAGTCGTCGCGCATCCAGTCGATGCTGGCGACCACCGCGCGCGTGCTCCTTCCGCACCGCAGGGCGTCGGGCGTCTCGGCGTTCCTGGAGCAGCACGCATCGGCTCCGCGCACGGCGTGAGCCCTACCGGCGCCGCTGTCGGCGAGGCCCTAGCCCTCGTGGCCCGCGAGGTGGCCGATGTCGTTCCACGACTCGATCGCCGGATCCCCGTAGGCCCAGCCGAGGACCGACAGTGACGTCGGGTTGAGGCGGATGCGGGCCGCGAAGTCGAGCGGGAGGCCCAGCCAGCGCGCGCCGATGGAGCGCAGCATGTGGCCGTGCGCGAACACCAGGGCGTCGCGGTTCTCGGATCTGGCCCAGGCGACGACCTCGTCGGCACGCGCGGTCATCTGCTCCAGTGTCTCGCCCTCGGGGACTCCGTCGCGCCAGATGAACCAGCCGGGGCGCCGCTCCTGGATCTCGGCGGGGGTCAGCCCCTCGTACGCGCCGTAGTCCCACTCCATGAGCGTGTCCCACTCGGTGGCCCGGTCGCCGAAGCCGGCGAGGTCGCAGGTCTCGCGCGCGCGGGAGAGCGGGCTGGTGCGCACCTCGGCCCCGGGGAGTCCGTCGAGGGGCGACCGGTGCAGACGTTCGCCGAGGAGCTTCGCGCCGCGCCGTCCCTCTTCGAGGAGGGGGATGTCGGTCCTGCCGGTGTGCCGTCCGGACAGTGACCATTCCGTCTGTCCATGCCGGGCCAACAGGATGCGCGGTGCCATGGGTGACCTTTCCGAGGACGGGTGAAAAGGGCTGCCATGTACCGATAAGTCAGGCCAGGCGCGCCCGCTCGTTCCATCATCGCTCACCCGGGATTCAGGCAACCTCCCGGGTGATCGTTGCGTCTTCGTGGGTCGGAGGCGCCCCTTCCAGGCGGACACATACACCGTAAAGTGAGCCACATGGCCACGGGCCGCCGTACACGGAGTTAAGGGGGAGCGGCGGGATGTCGCAGACCGAGGCACCGCCCACTGCGGCGACAGAGGGCGACCGGCTGCGCTGGTGGACCGAACTGCCGGTGCTCTTGCTGGTGTACGCCGCCTATTCGGCGGGCCGGCTCATGGTGCGCGGGGAGGTGTCGACCGCCGTGGACCACGGCCTCGCGATACTCCGGGCCGAGAAGGCACTCCATCTCAACCTCGAACACCCGCTGAACCGTCTCTTCACCTCCGAGGCCTGGATCGGTGTCCCCGCCGACTTCTGGTACGCCTCACTGCACTACCTCGTCACGCCGGGCATCCTGATCTGGCTCTTCCGCAGCCGCGCCGTCCACTTCCGCGCCGCCCGGACCTGGTTGATGACCTCCACCCTGATCGGCCTGATCGGCTTCGCCCTCGTACCGACCTGCCCGCCGCGCCTGCTTTCCCCCGGCCACGGGTTCGTCGACACCATGGCCCAGTACAGCTCGTGGGGCTGGTGGGGCGGCCAGGCGAGCGCCCCGCGCGGGCTCGGCAGCATGACCAACCAGTACGCGGCGATGCCCAGCCTGCACGTCGGCTGGGCGGTGTGGTGCGGGGTCATGCTGTGGCGCCACGGCCGTACGCCGCTGGTCAGGGCGGCCGGTATCGCCTATCCGCTGATCACCGCCTTCGTGGTGATGGGCACCGCGAACCACTACTTCTTCGACGCGCTCGCCGGGGCGGCCGTGATGGGCCTCGGATTCCTGGTGAGCCGGCGCGTGACGCGGGCCGCGGACCTCGTACGGGCCCGGGTGCGCCGGGCGCCGACGGCCGGTTCCGTACGGCCCCGCCGCACCTCTCCCGCCCCGGCCTCCACGGCGGCGTCCTCGATTGTCAGTGGGGAGTGCCAGACTTCGGCGGGTGAGCGAATTCCCCGACAGCGCAAGGTCAGTACAGGACCGGGCGGCGGCCCGGGTGCCCGCTCCTCCGACGCGGGGGACGGCGCTGCGGCAGCAGCTCGCTGAGCTGCGTGGCGCCGACATAGCGCCACGGGCACTCGACGCGCGGGCGCTGGCGGCGCTCGCCGCGAACCCGGGGTGCAGGCGGCGCGCGCTGCTCGACGGGGCGGGCGTCGACAAGGCGCTGCTCGCGGACGCGCTCGGGGCGCCGTCCGGATTCGGCCAGTCGCAGTTCGCGTTCACGCGGGGGAACGCGTTCGAGGCGAAGGTCAAGGCCGACGGGGGCGCGGAGCTGCTCCGACTCGTGCACGAGCGCATGGGCGGCGGGCCCGAGCCGGTGCCGGGCGAGGCGCGTACGCCGGATCTGACGGCGGTCGGACCCGAGGGCCGCACGGCCCGTACGGCGCTCGCGCTGCGCGAGGCGACGGCGGAGGCGGCCGGTTCCGGCGCCTGGACGTTCCTCGAGCACCCCATGCTTGCGCTCGACGTCGCGGGCACCCCGGCCTTCCTCGAACCGGACGCGGTGGTCGTGCACCCCGACGGGACGTGGACGGTCGTCGAGATCAAGTCCTTCCCGATGATCGACGGCAGCGCGGACGCGGCGAAGGTCGGCGCCGCGGCCCGCCAGGCCGCGGTGTACGTGCTGGCCCTCGAGCGGGTCGCCGGGCACCTGGACCCGGCGCCCGAGGTCAGGCACCGGATCCTGCTCGTCTGCCCCAAGGACTTCAGCAACCTTCCGGCGGCGTCCGCCGTCGACGTACGCAAGCAGCTGTCGGTGACGCGGCGGCAGCTGGAGCGGCTCACCCGCATCGAGGACATCGCGGACGCGCTCCCCGAGGGCACCTGCTTCGACGTCACGCGACCCGCGGAGGAACTCACGGAAGCGGTCGAGTCGGTGCCCGCGACGTACGCGCCGGAGTGCCTGGCCGCGTGCGAGCTGGCGTTCCACTGCCGCGACCGGGCCCGCGAGGAGGGCGCGGTCACCTCGCTCGGCCGCGGCCTCCGCGCCGAACTGGGCGGTCTGACCACGGTCGACGAGGTCCTCTCCGCCGCCCATGGCCACTCCGGCGATCCGCTGGACCCGGCGGTCGCCGCGCTGCGCCGGGCGGCGTGGCTGCGGGCCGAGGCGCTCGGCGCGCGCGGAGAGGCGGCGCCGGCATGCCGCTGATCAACGATCTGGCCCGTCTGGAGGCCGTGCAGAGCGGGCGCGCCCAGCCGGTCGCGACCGTGCGGCACCGCCATCTGTCGCAGCGCCCCCTCGTCCTCGTCCCGCTGATCACGGCCGGTGAGGCGGGTGCTCCGCTCGGCGCGCTCGTCGGCACGGAGCGCACCTCGCCCCGGCTGCTCGTGGTGCCCCAGCCCCGCGACCGTGACCTGCGCTTCGCGTTCCTCGCCGAGCTGGCGGGGATCGTCCTGCCGTACGTCGACGGGTTCGCGGCCGACGTCGAGGCCGCCGAGCGCGCGGAGACGGACCCGACGACCGGGAAGCGGGCCAAGGTGGAGGTCGAGCTGTGCGCGGACGCGCCCCAGCTGATCCTGCCGAGCCGGTCCGGCATCGAGTTCGTGCGGCTGCTCGGGCGCTCGATGCGGTTCCGCCGCACCGCCGAGCAGGAGCCCGAGGCGCCCTATCCCGCCCCGCCGCACGTCCCGCTGCTGGGCCGCTGGCTGACGCACTTCGGGGAGCGGGCCAGAGTTCCCGGTTCCGCGCTCCTGCTCGCCATGACGGACCTGCTGTCCCGGCACTGGGCGACGGGCCAGTCCACTCTGGAGGACCAGCACCTGGGCGCGCTGCTCGCCTGGATCGAGGCCCCGGAGGGCACGTCGGGCGCCGAGGCCGCGCTCCGCGCCGAGCTGGCCCGGGACAAGGACGGCCAGCTCGTCTGCCCGCCCGCGGGCCCGGCCACCGACCCCGCGTTCGACAACAAGCTGCTGGCTCCCGCGATCGAGCATTACGACAAGGCCCGCACCCTGCTGGCCGCCGCCGAGGACGGCATCGAGGCGGACGCGAGGCTCGCCGCGCTGACGGCGGCCGAGCGCGACATCCACGCGCTCGTCGAGAGCCGCACCCGGCCCACGTGGGACGCGGTGTGGCGCGGCCTGGACACGCTGTGCACGCTCCCCGAGGGGCCGCGCGCCGCGGAGCGCTGGACGCGCGACCGCTGGTCGTTCACCGGCCACCGGGACCGCGTCGCCGCGGGCGAGCCGCCGCAGCCGCGCCGCGACGACGCGGTGACGGCGGCCAACAAGCTGGCGACGCGCGAGCGCGAGCAGGCCAGGCTGGACGCGCAGGAGGCGCTCGACGACCCGCTGGTCATGGCGGGCCGCCGGCTCACCGGGGAGGCGTTCGCGGGCGAGGTGACGGAGTCGGTCCCGGCGTACAACGAGAAGAACCGGCCGCGCCCACTGATCACCGTCCGCACCGACGACGTGCCGCATCTCGGCGAGCGCACGAAGGTGTACCGCTCGCTCGACGGCAAGCCTCAGGCGGCGGAGTTCGTGTCGTACGACGCCGAGGGCGGGGTCGTCCTGCGCGTCCTGGACAAGATGGGCCGCGGCAAGGAGCCGGAGCCGGGATCCGTCCCGGAGAAGGGTGACCAGGTGTGCTTCACGCTCTTCGAGCACGAGCAGCGGGGCGGTCCGAAGCTGCCGGACCCGGAGGAGACGCCGTGGACGCACGGCGGCCCGCCGCGTACGGACCGTTCGGGTGTGCCGGTGCCTGAGGCGCCGGACGCCGTGACCACGGAGGATCTGTTGTGACGGCCGCACCGCATGCGCCCGGCCGCTCCGGCACGAACGGCGACACCCCGTTCGACCCGGGGGCGGAGGCCGGCCGCGCCACCGACGGCATCCTCCGCGACACCCTGCACGGCACGGCCCGCGGCATCGTCGTGGACTCCCCGCCCGGCGCCGGGAAGTCGACACTCGTGGTCCGGGCCGCGCTCGAACTGGCCGAGGCGGGCCGCCCGTTGATGGTCATCGCGCAGACGAACGCGCAGGTCGACGACCTCGTCCTGCGCCTCGCCGAGAAGAACCCCGAGCTGCCCGTCGGGCGCTTGCACAGCAGCGACCCCGACCCGTACGACAAGGCGCTCGACGACCTGGCGAACGTGCGCAAGTCGACCAAGGCCGGTGATCTCGCGCCGTTGCCGGTCGTCATCTCGACGGCCGCGAAGTGGGCGCACGTCAAGGACATCACCCCCTGGCAGCACGCCATCGTCGACGAGGCGTACCAGATGCGCTCGGACGCGCTGCTCGCCGTGGCGGGCCTGTTCGAGCGGGCGCTCTTCGTGGGCGACCCGGGCCAGCTCGACCCGTTCGCGATCGTCGGGGCCGAGCAGTGGGCGGGCCTGTCGTACGACCCGTCGGCGTCCGCCGTGACGACGCTCCTGGCGCACAACCCCGAGCTGCCGCAGCACCGGCTCCCGGTCTCCTGGCGCCTCCCGGCGTCCGCCGCGCCGCTGGTCTCCGGCGCGTTCTACCCGTACACGCCGTTCCGCAGCGGCACGGACCACGGCGACCGCAGCCTGGGGTTCGAGGTCGCCTCCGACGGCTCGGGCCCGGACCGGGTGATCGACGAGGCAGCGGAGTCGGGCTGGGGCCTGCTCGAACTCCCGGCGAGGCACACGCCCCGCACCGACCCCGAGGCCGTACGGGCCCTGGCCCAGGTGGTACGACGCCTGCTGGACCGCGGCGGGGCCACGGTCTCGGAACGCGGCCCCGACCCGTCCCCCCTCACGACGGACCGCATCGCGGTCGGCACGGCGCATCGCGACCAGGCCGCGGCGGTGCGCTCGGCACTCGCGGACCTCGGCGTCACGGACGTCACCGTGGACACGGCGAACCGGCTGCAGGGCCGTGAGTTCGACGTCACGGTCGTCCTGCACCCGCTCTCGGGCCGCCCCGACGCGACGGCGTTCCACCTGGAAACGGGCCGCCTCTGCGTCCTGGCCTCCCGCCACCGCCACGCGTGCATCGTGGTCTGCCGCGCGGGCGTCCCGGCCCTGCTGGACGACCACCCGTCGACGGAACCGGTCCAGCTGGGAGTCACGGTGAAATTCCCGGATGGCTGGGAGGCGAATCACGCGGTACTGGCCCGCCTCGCGGAACACCGGGTGGGGTGGATGCCTTGAGGTGGGAGGGCGCTCTTGCGGGCCTGCGGAGAATAGAAGGTGGCCCCGGCGGCGACGTGGGGCTGGACACCGTACGAGGAGGAACATCATGGCCGAGCCCGAGCGGGCCCGTACCGAGAGGCGGATGCGTCCGGCCCCGCTGCTCTTCGAGCCGGCCGAGGCCGCCGCGGACCCGGAGCACTTCTTCGGCCTGGAGGCGATCGAGGACCCGCGCGAGCTGCTCGCCCGCGCGACGGAGCTGGCGCTTGCGTTCCGCGCCGCGACCGACCGGTCCGTGGAGTTCCAGGCCCTGGCGGCGGCCCAGCTCGCCGACCCGCGCCGCTTCGACCGGCTGACGCCCGCGGCGATCGCCGAGCGGGCGCAGTGGACCGAGGACTACGCGAAGAAGATGGTCGAGTTCGGCCGCGACCTGATGCGCGGGCCGGCCGAGAACCGGCCGTAGCGGAAGGCGGTGGCAATGCAACCGCACCCGTAAAGATCCTTTGGCATATGCCGTGGGGCAAGATACTCCACCCCGCCCCCTCCTGTCCCTATTTCCGGCAACCCTGGGAAGTCGCGCGCTCACGCCCGGTAGATGTAAGTGTCATGAGCGCCACACACTCCCAGAACAGCGCCGGCCGGCTGACCCGGTCCGACCGATTCGACATCGCGGGCGCCACCCGGGAGGGCGCCGCGTGGCTCGCCTCGGCGGGAACGTATCCGCGCAGCACCCTCGCGTTATGGGAGTCCCGGCCGGACGCCCCTGTGGTGCTGCCCTGCGGTACCGCCTTCGACGTGGTGAACGTGCCGTCGATGTTCGGGCGCCGGATGCTGGACGCGCTCTGGGAGGACGGCCCCGGCTCCGGCCCGGTCGCCGCGCACCGCGGGCGCATGCTCCTGTTCGCGGCCCCCGGCACCGCTCACCGGCTGCCCTCGCTCCTGGAGTGGGAGGAGTGGGGCCCGGCGGTGCCGCCGCTGCTGTGCCACGGAAGCGGCGACGCGGTGACCGTCCCGCCGCCGGCCGGGGGCGCCGACCACGCCGGGGGACCACGCGCCGACTCGCGCTGGGTGGTCGCCCCCGACACCCTCCACCCATGGCTGCCGGGACCCGAGGTACTGCTCTGGGCCTGCGTCCGCGCGGCCCGCGCGAGCACCAAACCTTCAGTGCGGATATCGATTTTTCCTGGCCCGGATCAGGATGCTAAGGTCTACGACGTCAGCAGGCGCCGCTAGCTCAGTTGGTTAGAGCAGCTGACTCTTAATCAGCGGGTCCGGGGTTCGAGTCCCTGGCGGCGCACAGACACGGTGAATGCCCTCCACGCGAGTGGGGGGCATTCGCTATTTGCGGGCTGACCCCGACTCGGCAAAGGCGGCTGGGGGTCCGGGGGTCGCCCCCCGGGAAGACACAGCATCAGCGGGTCCGGGGTTCGAGTCCCTGGCGGCGCACAGACACAGCGAATGCCCTCCACGCGAGTGGGGGGCATTCGCTATTTGCGGGCCGACCCCGACCCAGCAAAGGCGGCTGGGGGTCCGGGGGTCATCCCCCGGGAAGACACAGCATCAGCGGGTCCGGGGTTCGAGTCCCCCACGGCGCACAGACACAGCGAATGCCCTCGCGAGAGCGAGGGGCTTCTTGCGTATGCCGACGCCTTCCCGGAAGGCGTTCAGCCCTTGCCCACACCCACCTTCACCGTCCAAGCCCCCGACCGCGTACGCCCCTCGACCTTGATCCGTACGTTTTCGCCCGGCACCCTGTAGCTCTCGCCCACCCGTACCGGTGCGTCCGCGAGCGCCGGGTACACCGAGTCGCCGAAGCACGCATCCGTGTCGGGGTGTGCGTCGAGCACCTCGACCGGGCCGTGGCCGGAGGCGGTCTCGCTGCGCACCCGGTAGACGAGGATGCCCTCGGAGCACGTCGCCGCGTCGTTGCCGTCGGCGTCGCGGGCCTCCAGGGCGATCGCGCTGTCCTCCCCGGTGCGCACGACGGCCAGCTTCGTCCCGTAGCCCGAGCCGAACGGCGCCCCGTTGGTTCCGGGCGCCGCGCCCGGCCGCGCGGGCGCGGACGCCAGGGGTTCGAGGGTGACCCGTCGACTGCTGGTCACGCACACCACCTGCCGCCGGTCCAGCCACCCCAGCTTCCACTTGTGCCAGCCGAGAAAGTCGGGCGCGAGCCCGAACTGACTGCCCATGACGTCCCAGTCACCGACATACGTGTCCCAGTCACCCTTGCCGTCGGTCGGCCGATGGTAGAGGTCCGGCAGGTCGAAGACGTGGCCCGTCTCGTGGGCGAGGACGTTGCGGTCGGGCGGATGCTGCTCGAAGACGGTGACGATGCGCTTGATGTCCGTACCGTCGGCCCGCATCGGCTTGTCGAAGTTGACGACCTTCGTGGCGTCCGAGTCGACGCCAGGCGCGTCGGGGTCGGCGACGAAGTAGACGACGTCGAACTTCCTGAAGTCGGTGTGCCGGTCGGCCGTGTGAAGGGCGTCGCGCAGATAGGCACCGCGGTGCGCGGCGTCCCAGTCGCGCTCTATGGCGTACGAGGTCGAGCTGTGCGGCATGCGGAGCCAGCGGCGCTGCGGGTGCGGGACCAGGTGGAACTTCCCGTAGGAGGCCCGGTCGTAGAAGTCGCTGGTGGCGGGGAAGTAGTCGGCCGTGAGTTCCTTGGGGGTCGTCGTCGGCCGGGCGTCGGGGAAGGACAGGAAGACCATCACCGCGTTGAGGGTCCTGACCGGGCGCGGATAGGCGCGGTTCCAGGTGTCGAGGCCCTCCGAGTGGTGGGCCGCCGTGCGCTCCAGCGAGCAGGGACCCGCGTACGGGGCGGAAATCGCGGGACCCGCGACCAGGGACGTGGCGGCCATGGCGGTGAGCGCGGTGAGAGCCGCACCGACGGAGCGCAGGCGCGGTCTCTCCACTCCCCCGGGTGGCAGCGGACGCGGCAAGTCGACCTCCGGATCGGGAAAGCGGGACACCCAACCCAGAGTGTGGGGATTTGTAGTACTACGCCCTGTTTATCTGGCCCGGTCGGGTGAGGGGGCGACACCCCGGGCGGTCACAGAACGTCACGCGCGATCGCGGGAGGCCAGAAGCTGTGCCGGGCACGAGCAGAAACGATCTGCCGGCTACCCCGGGATGCCGCCGAACCGGCGGATCGGGCGGGCAAGGCTGGCTCGCGCCTCGGGGCTGCCTCTATGATCGGCACACTTTCCTGCGCGGGCCCGGCTGCGAAGGCCGTTCGCCACCCAGGCTGTGATGACCCGGGAGCAACCCTCCCGGACCCCCGGAACGACTGCACTGCAGGAGCGAGCGGTGAGCGGAATGTCCGAAGGGCCGACGACCGCGGCCGACGCGGCGCCCGACTCCACCCGCCGCGCCGTCACGGAGAGTTCCGCAGCGGTGGCGGCGCCCTCGCACGCCTCCACCCCCGACTCCGTACTCGCGGGCCAGGACGCCCGGGCCCACGAGGCGCTCGGCACCGCACCCCCTCCCCCGCCGGCGTCCCCGCCCGCCCCCTACCTCTCGGCCTTCCTCGCCGCACCCCTCGCCCTGGCCGTCGTGGACCGCCAGGGCCAGGTGATCACCGCCAACGCCGCGCTCGCCGCGATGCTCGGCGTGGAGGACCCCGGCGGGCTCACCGGGCACACGGCGGCGGAGCTCGTGGACCTGGCGTCCGACTCCCGCACCTGGCACACGTACCGCGAGGTGCTGCGCGGGCGGCAGGCGCGGCTGACGTGCACCCGCAGGATCAAGCACCCCGACGGACACTCCGTGTGGGTCCAGGTCACCGTCTCGCCGGTGCCGGGCGGCCGTACGGTGCTGCTCTCCCTCACCGACATCAGCGCCCGCCGTGAACTCCAGGCGCGGCTGCGGCACTTGCAGATGCACGACCCGGTGACCCGGCTGCCGAACCGCACGCTGTTCTTCGAGCGGCTCTCCGCCGCGCTGGAGGCGGGCGCGTACGACGGGGCGGGCAGTGGACGGATCGGGCTGTGTTACCTCGACCTCGACGGGTTCAAGGCGGTCAACGACTCGCTCGGGCACGGCGTCGGGGACCGGCTGCTCGCCGCCGTGGCCGAGCGCCTCACGCGCTGCGCCGACCGGATCGGCTACGGCCGTGGGGCGGCGGCCCCGCTGGTCGCGCGGCTCGGCGGCGACGAGTTCGCGCTGCTCGTCGAGGACTCGGCCGGCACGGAAGAGCTCTCGGCGCTCGCCGAATCGGTGCTCCGGGCGGTCCAGGAACCGTTCGACCTGTCGGGGCAGCGGCTCGCCGTGTCGGCCTCGATCGGGGTCGTGGAGCGGCACATGAAGGGCACTACGGCGACGGGCCTGATGCAGGCCGCGGACACCACGCTGTACTGGGCGAAGGCCGACGGCAAGGCGCGCTGGACGCTCTTCGACCCGGAGCGCAACGCGCACCGGATGACCCGACAGGCCCTGTCGTCGAGCCTGCGCCCCGCGGTGGAGCGCGGCGAGTTCGTCCTCGAGTACCAGCCGCTGGTGAATCTGGGCGACGGGGTGCTGCGCGGCGTCGAGGCGCTCGTGCGCTGGGATCACCCCCAGTTCGGGATGCTCACGCCGAATCGGTTCATCGGACTGGCCGAGGAGGACGGCTCGATCGTGCCGCTGGGCCGGTGGGTCCTGCGTACGGCGTGCCGGCAGGCGCGCAGCTGGCAGCTGGAGCACCCCCGGACTCCGCCGGTCTATGTGAGCGTGAACGTGGCGGTGCGTCAGGTGTGGGACTCGGACCTGGTGGCGGATGTCGCCGAGGTCCTCGCGGAGACCGGAC
Organism: Streptomyces sp. CB01635; assembly: GCF_002803065.1. Lineage (GTDB taxonomy): Bacteria > Actinomycetota > Actinomycetes > Streptomycetales > Streptomycetaceae > Streptomyces. The sequence continues at coordinate 192,189 of NZ_NNBL01000004.1, read as the reverse complement.
TCGCCCCGGAACTCCTGCAGTTGGAGCTGACCGAGTCCGCGGTGATGGGCTCGGCGGGCCGCCCCCTCCAGACCCTGCAGTCGCTCAGCGACATGGGCGTGCACATCGCCATCGACGACTTCGGCACCGGCTACTCGAACCTCGCGTACCTGAGCAGGCTCCCGGTGTCGGTCCTGAAGCTGGACGGCTCGTTCGTGCGCGGATTCCAGTACGACGAAGGGGGCGAGCACGCGACCCCCGCGGACGCCGTGATCGTCGAGGCCATGGTGCAGCTCGCGCACCGGCTCGGCCTCACGGTCACCGCCGAGTGCGTGGAGACGGCGGCGCAGGCGGCGCGCCTGCGCCAGATCGGATGTGACACGGGCCAGGGCTGGCTGTACTCGCGCCCGGTGGCGCCGGATCGTATCTCCGCGCTGCTGACGGCTTCCTGACGCCTTCCCGACGGGTCGGGAAAGAACGCGGGGTGCCGCCTCCCCCCGTGCGAGGCGGCACCCCGGTCGGCCGGGTCAGGCCTGCGGCAGCCCGTACGCGTCGGCGACGAGTTCGTACGAACGCAGGCGGATCTCGGCGGTGTGGGCGTTGGCGGTGAGCATCAGCTCGTCGGCTCCGGTGCGCTTCTGCAGGTCGTCGAGGCCGGCGCGGACCTCGTCGGCGGTGCCGTGGATGACGTTCGAGTTCCAGCTGTCGACGAACTCCCGCTCCATCGGGCTGAATTCGTAACGCTCGGCCTCCTCGGGGGTCGGTACGAGGCCGGGGCGGCCGGTGCGCAGGCGGACCATGTTGAGGGCGGCCGCGAGAACCTGGCGGCGGGCCTCCTTCTCCTCGTCCGCGGCCAGCGCGGAGACGCCGATGAGGGCGTACGGGGAGGACAGGACCGCCGACGGCTTGAAGGACTCGCGGTAGAGGTCGAGGGCCGGGACCGTGTTCTGCGCGGAGAAGTGGTGCGCGAACGCGAAGGGCAGGCCGAGGACGCCGGCGAGGCGGGCGCTGAAGCCGGAGGAGCCGAGCAGCCAGATGGGCGGGCGGTGCGGGGACTGCACGCCGCCGGGGGACGTCGCCTGGACCGGGCCCGGGACCGCGTGGATGCGGGCGTAGGGATGGCCGTCCGGGAAGTCGTCGTCGAGGAAGCGGGTCAGCTCGGCGAGCTGCTGGGGGAAGTCGTCGGCGCCCTCGTTGAGCCGGTCCGTGCGGCGCAGGGCGGCGGCCGTCGCGCCGTCGGTGCCGGGGGCGCGGCCGAGGCCGAGGTCGATACGGCCCGGGGCCATCGCCTCCAGGGTGCCGAACTGCTCGGCGATGACCAGGGGCGCGTGGTTGGGCAGCATGACGCCGCCCGAACCGAGGCGGATGCGCTCGGTGTGGGCGGCGAGATGGGCCAGGATCACGGCCGGGGACGAGGACGCCACTCCGGGCATGGAGTGGTGTTCTGCGACCCAGTAGCGGTTGAAGCCGCGGTTCTCGGCCAGCTTGGCGATCTTCACGCTGGTGCGGAGGGCGTCGGTGGCGGTGCGTCCGGCGCCGACGGTCACCAGATCGAGGACCGAAAGGGGCACGGGGGCGGCGCCCTGGGCGGTTGCCCGGATCTCGTCGTTTCCGGCCACTGAGTCCTCCTGTAAGTACGGTGCTGTCTGCGCCCGGACTTAACGGAGGATGGCTCCGGTTTATTCCGGACACCTTGATCCGGACGCTGGACAAGCATCAGACCTGCACCAGCGGCTCCTTCGTGAAGAGCGCGCCGAGCGCCGGCGCGTTCACCCGCCGCCCCGCGAGCCGCAGCGCCTCCCACACGGTGACCTGGTTGGCCGTCAGGACCGGCTTGCCCAGCTCCTGCTCCAGGTCACGGACGTAGGCCGCCGTGTGCAGGGCCGTGTCCGGCAGGAGCAGCGCCTGCGCGTCCTGGTGATCGCCCGCCACGGCCATCGCCCTGACCTCGGGCCACCCCCAGGTGCCGACCTCGGCCGCCGTGATGATGCCGCTGCCGCGCACCGAGACGACCTCGATGCCGCCCGCCTTCAGGAACGTACGGAAGTGCTCCGCCACGTCCTCCGGGTACGTCGCCGCGATCGCGACGCTGCGCGCGCCGACCTCCGGTACGGCGTGGGCGAACGCGAACGACGTACTGGAGGCGGGCAGGCCCGCGGCCCTGGCCAGGTCCCGCACCTGTTCGTGCGCGCCCTCCCAGCCCCGGACGAAGCTGCCGCTGGTGCACGCCCAGACGACCGCCTCGGCGCCGGCCAGGCGCAGCTCCTCGACACCGGCGGCGAGCCGCTGCGGGGAGCCCATCTCGATCAGCGCGTCGACGCGGTGCGCGTCCTCACCGATGTCCGTGTGGACGACCGACAGCCTCACATCGCTGTCGATCAGCATTTCGATTCGCGGATAGTCGTCCTCGGCCGAGTGTCCCGGGTAGAGAAATCCGACTGCGGTCATGCCCACCCTTCCTGTTCTTCCGGCAGCTCACCGGCCGGTTCCTGCGGCAGCTGCGGCAACTCGCGGGCCGGCCAGTGCCGCGCCGACTCGTCGAGCAGCGCCTGATACGGCCCCACGGCACGGGTACCCAGCCTGCGCAGCGCTGCCCATACCGTGACCTGATTGGCTGAGATCACCGGGATCCGCAGCTCGGCCTCCAGCTGCGGGATGACGTCGTACGTCGGCAGGTTCGTGCAGCTGATGAACAGCGCGTCGGCGTCCTGGCGGGCGGCGCCCCTGGCCATGTCGGCCACGTCCCGGTACGGCACCTTCCAGATGTGCCGGGTCAGGCCGAGGAAGGCGCGGCCCGTGACGGTGATGCCGGCCTCGGCCAGATACTCCTCGAGCGACTCGGTCACCGACCTCGTGTACGGGGTGACCAGGGCGATCCGGCGGGCGCCCAGCTCGGTGAGCGCTTCGAGGAGCGCGCCCGACGTGGTGACGGAGGGGCGTTCGCCCGACCGGAACATCGCCTCGCACATGGCGCGTTCGCCCGCGATGCCGCCGACGAAACTGCCCGACGTACAGGCGTACGCGAGAACCTCGGGTTCGGCGGCGCTCAGCGCGCGCACCGCCTCGCCGAGGGTCTCGTGCTCACTGACCAGACGGGCCAGGTCGAGGCTGACCTCGACGGGCACGAATGGGGTACGGGTGAGGTGCAGTGACACCTCGTCCGGAACCCAGCGCCACAGCTCGCGGTCGAGGGCGAAGTCGAAGGGTGCGACGACACCGACACCGCGTTGCGGGTGCGGTCCGCCGAGGAAGGAGACGTCCATGACAGGCCCCAAGTCTCTTGAGACGTTCGAGACGATGCTGCGGAGAGCCGGCCGGCGGGCCGGGACGTCGGGACAGGGCGGGGGCAACAGAAAAGTGCCTCTGTTGACGAAGGTAGGTTCGGGTGCCAGCGTGGTCAATCCGCACTTTTTCCTACCAATGAAGCGGACCCTCGTTGCCAAACGGTTTCTGCCGATGACCGGCCCGATGACCGGCTCGACGACCAGCCAGATTCCCGGCCCGATGCCCCCCAGTGCGCGGCCCGACGACCGGAGCGAACGTGTCTGAAGTGACTTTGCTGGTGCTCGACGACGACCCCCCGCCGCGCCTGGGCAGGCTCATGGGCCGGGCGCGCGTCGTGCACGCCGACGAGTCGACGCTCGCCGCTCAACTCCCCTCGGCCGACGTGCTGCTCGTCTGGGACTTCCTGTCCGACGCGGTGCGCCGCGCCTGGCCGGGCGAGGGCCCCCGCCCACGCTGGGTGCACACCGCGAGCGCGGGCGTCGACCGGCTGATGTGCCCGGAACTCGCCGCGTCGGACACGGTCGTGACGAACGCGCGCGGCGTCTTCGACCAGCCGATCGCCGAGTACGTGGGCGCGCTCGTCCTGGCCATGGCGAAGGACCTGCCACGTACTCTCGCTCTCCAGGGCGAGCGCGAGTGGCGCCACCGTGAGACGCAGCGCGTCGCGGGCACCCGGGCCTGCGTGGTGGGTTCAGGGCCGATCGGCCGGGCGATCGTCGCGACGCTGAAGGCGCTCGGGATCACGACGGCGCTGGTCGGGCGCACCGCGCGGGCCGGAGTGCACGGGCCGGCGGACCTCGGGCGGCTGACGGCCCGCGCGGACTGGGTGGTGTGCGCGGCGCCGCTGACCGACGACACGCGCGGCATGTTCGACGCGCGGCTCTTCGGGATGATGCAGCCGTCCGCCCGCTTCATCAACGTGGGCCGCGGCCAGCTCGTGGTCGAGGACGATCTCGCGGACGCGCTGGCCAAGCGGTGGATCGCGGGCGCGGCGCTCGATGTCTTCGAGCACGAGCCGCTGCCGGGGGACAGCGCCCTGTGGACGGCGCCCGGCCTGATCGTCTCCCCGCACATGAGCGGTGACATCGTCGGCTGGCGGGACGAACTGTCGCGCCAGTTCGTGGAGTTCTACGAGAAATGGGCGTCCGGTGAGCAGCTTCCGAACGTGGTCGACAAGAAACGTGGGTATGTCCCCGGACACTGACCGATCTGAATGATCACGTCCTGGATCGGCACTCCCGGATCGACCTGAGGAGAGCGGATGACCGACCTCACCGAGCTGACCGCGGAAGCGCTCGTCGACGGCTACCGCAAGGGCGGGTTCAGCCCCGTCGATGCCACGCGGGCCGTCCTGCGCCGCATCGAGGAGGTGGACCCCGCGGTCAACGCCTTCGTGCGGCTCGACACGGAGACCGCCCTCGCGCAGGCGAAGGCGAGCGCGGAGCGCTGGCGGCGAGGTGAGCCACAGGGCCTGGTGGACGGGGTCCCGGTGTCGGTGAAGGACATTCTGCTGATGCGCGGCGGGCCGACGCTGCGCGGTTCGCGCACGGTGCGGGCCGAGGGCGCGTGGGACGAGGACGCGCCGTCGGTGGCGCGGCTGCGCGAGCACGGCGCGGTGTTCGTGGGCCGTACGACGACGCCGGAGTTCGGCTGGAAGGGCGTCACGGACTCGCCGCTGTCCGGCGCGACCCGCAATCCGTACGACCTCTCGCGCACCTCGGGCGGATCGAGCGGCGGCAGCGCGGCGGCGGTGGCGCTCGGGGCGGGGCCGCTGTCCCTGGGCACCGACGGCGGCGGCTCGGTGCGGATCCCGGCGGCGTTCTGCGGGATCTTCGGCCTGAAGCCGACGTACGGGCGGGTGCCGCTCTATCCCGCGTCCGCGTTCGGGACGCTCTCGCACGTGGGGCCGATGACGCGGGACGTGGCCGACGCGGCGCTGATGATGGACGTGATCACCGGTGCGGACTGGCGCGACTGGTCGCAGCTCGGCCCGGTGGAGGGCGGTTTCCGCGACGGGCTGAGCGGCGGGGTGCGGGGACTGCGCGTCGCGTTCTCACCGTCGTTCGGCGGGCAGGTCGCGGTGCGGCCGGCGGTCGCGGCGGCGGTCCGCAAGGCCGTTGAGGGGCTCGCGGGGCTCGGGGCGTACGTCGAGGAGGCCGATCCGGACGTCACGGACCCGGTCGAGGCGTTCCACACGCTGTGGTTCAGCGGGGCGGCACGCGTGACACAGAACCTCTCGCCCGCGCAGCGCGCGCTGCTCGATCCGGGCCTGCGCGAGATCTGTGCGCAGGGGTCCGGGTACAGCGCGCTCGCCTATCTCGCGGCGGTCGACGTGCGGGCCGAGCTCGGGCGGCGGATGGGCCGGTTCCACTCGACGTACGACCTGCTGGTGACGCCGACGCTGCCGCTGACGGCGTTCGAGGCGGGGACCGAGGTGCCGAAGGGGTCGGGGCTGCGGCGCTGGACGGGGTGGACGCCGTTCACGTACCCGTTCAACCTGACGCAGCAGCCGGCCGCGACCGTCCCGGTCGGGGTGGACGCGGACGGGCTGCCGGTGGGGCTTCAGATCGTGGGCGCGCGGCACGCGGACGCGCTGGTCCTGCGTGCCGCGCACAGCCTGTACGAGGCGGGGATCGCCGGAATTCCGGCGCCTACGCTCGCCTGAACTCGAGCGTCTCGCCCAGCGCGCCACCGCGCCACAGGTCCTGGCAGGCCTCGGCCATCCGGTCGAGGCCTTCCACGACCTGGCCCCAGACGATGCCGGGGACCCAGCCGACGTCGCCGTTGATCAGCAGGTTGTTGCGCTCGTAGAAGAGGGCGAGGTCGACGACGACGGCGCCGGGCTTCAGCTCGGCGCCGGATTCATAGCCATATGCCTGGGTCCCCAGTTCCGTACCGGAAAAGGAGAAATAGCAGAGGTCCCCCGGAATGGGGGTGATGGTCGGGTTCTCCAGGGGTGGTTCCCGGTCCGCGAATGCCGGGAAAAGGGCGTAGATCTCGTTGCGCGCGTATTTCGCGTGGTAGACGTCGGAGCCCAGTGGAAGCGCGTCCCACACCGCCGCGCAGGTCAGCGGAGCGCGGTCGTCGAGCAGCTTTGCCGTGCACTGAACTCCCCGCTTGGCGAGGGAGACTTCGATGTATCGGTCGGCCATGCCCTCCATGTTCAGCCCCATGGTCCCCCCTGGGTCAAGGGCGCCCCGCTCGCATCAGGGGCTTGAATTGATACGCATAGGTCGTGTCGAGTCGGGTAGCCGCGCGCCCATGGCTCCACCTATTTGGAATGTCACAGAAGGAACACAAAGCCTAGAAGGCAACAGAAAGGGCATACGTCGACGATCTCTGCTCATCGGTGCCACCGCTCTCGGCGCGACGGGCGCCCTCGGGGCCGCGGGGTGCAGCCGCGTACCGAACGGCGACACCCTCGCCCGGCTCCAGGGGCAGGGCACGGTGCGTCTCGGGATCGCGGGCGAGGTGCCGTACGGCTACATCGACGACAACGGCGAGTTCACCGGTGAGGCAGTCGAACTCGCCAAGGTCATCTTCAAACGGCTCGGTGTCGGCCATGTCCAGCCCGTCGCCACCGACTTCAGCTCCCTGATACCCGGCCTGCAGACCCAGCAGTTCGATGTGGTGTCGGCCGGGATGTACATCAACAAGGAGCGCTGTCGGCAGGTCATCTTCTCCGACCCCGAGTACCAGATGCTCGACTCCTTCATCGTCCGCAAGGGCAACCCGAAGGACCTGCACGACTACGCGGACTGCGTGAAGGCGAAGGCGAAGTTCGGCACGGGCACCGGCTACGCGGAGATCGCCTACGCGGTCGAGGCGGGCTACAAGGAGAGCGACATCGTCATCCTCCAGGACCAGGTCGCCGGCCTGAACGCCGTGGAGGCGGGACGCATCGACGTGTTCGCCGGCACCGCCCTCACCACCCGTGAGGTGACGAAGAAGAGCCGCAAAGCCGAGCACACCGAGCCGTTCGCGCCCCTGGTCGGAGGCAAGAAGCACGTCGACGGCGGCGGGTTCACGTTCCGCTCGAACGACACCGCGATGCGCGACGCCTTCAACAAGGAGATCCACAAGATGAAGGCGAGCGGCGAACTCTTCCGCATCCTGCGGCCGTTCGGTTTCACGCAGGCCGAGATGACGAAGCTGACCGCAGAGGAGCTGTGCAAATGACAGCGGGACTGTGGGAACACTGGGTCCTTCCGGGCATCTGGATCACGATCCAGCTGGCCGTGTACAGCGCGGCCCTCGCGACCGTCGTCGCCTTCGGTGTGGGAATGGCCCGCACCCACAGGCTGTGGATCGTGCGCTTCGCCGCGGGCTTCTACACCGAGGTCTTCCGCGGCACGTCGGCGCTGATCCTGATGTTCTGGATCTTCTTCGTGCTGCCGCAGCTCGCCGGCTGGTCCCTGGTCCCGATGTGGGCCGCGGTCCTGGCGCTCGGCCTGTCCTACGGCGCGTACGGCGCCGAGGTGGTGCGCGGCGCGCTGAACTCGGTGACGCCCGCTCAGCGCGAAGCGGGGGTCGCGCTGAGCTTCACCCCCTGGCAGCGGATGCGGCTGATCCTGCTGCCGCAGGCCGTGCCGGAGATGATCCCGCCGTTCTCGAACCTGCTGATCGAACTCCTCAAGGGCACCGCCCTGGTCTCGCTGCTCGGCATCGGTGACGTCTCCTTCGCCGCGTACCTGGTGCGCCTCGCCACCCAGGAGAGCGCCGAGATCTACGCGATCACCCTCGTCATCTACTTCGTGATCGCCTTCCTGCTCACGCGCGGGATGCGCGCGCTCGAGCGCAAGACCAAGGCCGGTATCGGCCAGCGCCCCGACCCGGGAATCGGCATCATGCGCAAGCTCAACATCCGCCAGACGACGGACGTCTCACAGGTTCCCACCAGCGCGGGAGGTGGCGGCGCGTGATCACTACCGCTTCCGACACCTGGGACTGGTCGGCCGTCGCCGACTTCATGCCGCACTTCTGGGACGGCGTGCTCGTCACGCTTCAGGCCCTCGTCCTCGGCTCGCTGATCTCCTTCAGCGTCGGCCTGGTCTGGGCCCTCGCCCTCCGCGCCCCGACGCGCTCCGTGCGCTGGCCGGTGGGCGTCGTCACCGAGTTCATCCGCAACACCCCGCTGCTCGTGCAGCTCTTCTTCCTGTACTTCGTGCTGCCGGAGTGGGGCATCCAGTTCTCCGCCCTGACCACCGGCATCGTCGCCATCGGCCTGCACTACTCGACGTACACCGCGCAGGTCTACCGCGCGGGCATCGAGGCCGTGCCCGTCGGCCAGTGGGAGGCGGCACGGGCGCTGAGCCTGCCGTACGGCAGGACGTGGACGGCGGTGATCCTGCCGCAGGCGATCCGCCGCGTGATCCCCGCGCTCGGCAACTACGTGATCGCGATGCTGAAGGACACCCCGCTGCTCGCCGGGATCGGCGTGCTCGAACTGCTGCAGCGGTCCCGCCTGGAAGCGGCCCAGACCTTCCAGTACACGGAGGCCCTCACGGTCGTGGGTGTCGCCTTCATCGTCATCGCCTACCCCTCCTCCCTCCTCCTCCGAGCCCTGGAGCGACGTCTTGTCCGCTGACCCGAACCTCCCCGTAGACCAGGCCAACCCGAAGGTGGACGGCAGCGAGCTGATCCGCTTCGACAAGGTCGTCAAGCGCTTCGGCGGGAACACCGTCCTCGACGAGCTCGACTTCTCCGTCGACTCCGGCAAGCACGTCACGCTGATCGGCCCGTCCGGCTCCGGCAAGACGACGATCCTGCGGCTCCTGATGACCCTGATCAAGCCCGACGAGGGCACGATCAAGGTCAACGGCGAGTTCCTCACGCACGAGGAGAAGGCCGGCAAGCTCGTCCCGGCCGGCGAGAAGCACATCCGCGAGGTCCGCAAGAACATCGGGATGGTCTTCCAGCAGTTCAACCTCTTCCCGAACATGAAGGTCCTGCGCAACATCATGGAGGCGCCGGTCACCGTGCTCGGCCTCTCCAAGGACGAGGCGGAGCAGCGCGCCCGCGAGCTGCTCGACATGGTCGGTCTCGGCGACCGCTGCGACGCCTACCCGACGCAGCTCTCCGGCGGCCAGCAGCAGCGCGTCGCCATCGCCCGCGCCCTCGCGATGCGCCCGCAGGTACTGCTCCTCGACGAGGTCACCTCCGCGCTCGACCCGGAGCTCGTCGCCGGCGTCCTGGACGTGCTGCGCGACATCGCGCACACCACGGACATCACGATGCTCTGCGTGACCCACGAGATGAATTTCGCCCGGGACATCTCGGACCAGGTCCTGATGTTCGACGCCGGCCGGGTCATCGAGTCGGGGCCGCCGGAGAAGATCTTCAGCGATCCGGAGCACGAGCGGACGCGGGAATTTCTCAGCGCAGTGCTGTGACCACGATCAGTGAGGTCCACTAAGTCCCGAGGTCCCGAACCTGGGGCATGACCTTGGCATATGCCAGGGTGGCGCGCTCCTGCTGACAGGCCCGGAGCGCGCCACCAAAGTCGCCAACTGGCGCCCCACAAAGGCCCCTTGGCAGCTATCGTGGACCGAAGCCAGCTGTCCGGAACCGGTCCTTGCAGGGGGATGCCGTGGCGCTGAAGCACGAGCCGATCGCGCAGCACCAGTCGGTGCAGCACGCCCTTCGTGTGCTCGAAACCGTCGCACGACGCGGCGTCGGCGTCACCGACACCGAGCTCAGCAACGAGACCGGACTGCCCGCCGAGCGACTCGCCCCACTGCTGCGCATGCTCCGCCGCGAGGGGTACGTGGAGCAGACCTCCGACGGCGCGTACGTCACGGGCGAGACGCTGACCAGCCTCGGCTCGACGCAGGGCCGCGAGGACGCGCTCACCGCGAGCCTCCAGCACACCCTCGACCGGCTGCGCGAGACCCTGGGCGCCGCGGTCTATCTCAGCCGGTACGTGGACGGCGAGATCCGCATCACCCAGCTCGCCCAGGGCCCCACGACCCCCGCGGTCAACGAGTGGGTGGACTTCCGCTCCGCGGCGCACGCCAGCGCGATCGGCAAGAGCCTCCTCGGCCAGCTCGACCTCAACGCGCGGCGCGACCACCTCTCCCGCCACAAGATGGCCCGCCTCACCTCGCGCACGATCACCAACGAGCGCGTCCTGCTCTCCAAGCTCGACGCCCAGCCCGCGACGGTGCCGGTCCTCGACCTCCAGGAGTACGCGGTGGGCACGGTGTGCGCCGCCGTCCCGCTCACGGCCGGCTCCTCAGTGGGCGCACTGGCCCTCTCGCTCCCCATCGAGCACGCCCACCGGCTGCACCACGCGGCAAACACGCTGAACCGCGGAGCGGCCCCGGTCCTGCTCTCCCTGGCGATCTAGGCACCCGCCCGGGTGTGTCAGGAGCACCCCTCAGAACCAGGTATTATTTTCGAGTCAGCAGGCGCCGCTAGCTCAGTTGGTTAGAGCAGCTGACTCTTAATCAGCGGGTCCGGGGTTCGAGTCCCTGGCGGCGCACAGACACGGTGAATGCCCTCCACGCGAGTGGGGGGCATTCACTATTTACCGGCCCGCCCCGACCCAGCGAAGGCGGCTGGGGGTCCGGGGGTCGTCCCCCGGGAAGACACAGCATCAGCGGGTCCGGGGTTCGAGTCCCTGGCGGCGCACGTTGTCGTTGGCGAGGCGTGTTCGCGTAAAGCGCGAACCGTCTCGCCAACGTTGTTTCTGCGCGGCTGCGCCGCGCGTTGTGGGGGCTCTGCCACCCACACCCCCAGGTTCGGGTCCCCGCCCCTCAAGCCCGCAAGTACGCCAGCACAGCCAGCACCCTGCGATGAGTGTCCGTATCGTCCGCCGGGGGCAGGTCCAGTTTTCCCAGGATGTTGCCGATGTGCTTGCCGACGGCCGCCTCGCTCACCACCAGGTCCCGGGCGATCGCTCCGTTCGATCTGCCCTCGGCGACCAGGGCGAGGACCTCGCGTTCCCGCGGGGTGAGGCGATCCAGCGGGTCGCGGCGGCGGCGCAGCAGCTGGCGTACGACTTCGGGGTCGACCACCGTGCCGCCGGAGGCAACCCGTTCCACCGCCTCGACGAACTGCTCGACCTGGCCCACGCGGTCCTTGAGCAGATAACCGACGCCGGTGCCGTCGCCCGTGTCGAGGAGCTCGGCCGCGTACGAGCGCTGCACGTACTGGCTGAGGACCAGCACCGGCAGGCCGGGGCGGTCCGCGCGCAGGGCGAGCGCGGCGCGCAGGCCCTCGTCCTGGAAGCCGGGCGGCATCCGTACGTCGGTGAGCACGAGGTCCGGCGTGTGCTCGGCGACGGCGGCGCGCAGCGCGTCCGCGTCACCGACCGCGGCGACCACCTCGTGCCCGAACCGGGCGAGCAGGCCGACGAGACCCTCGCGGAGCAGCACGGCGTCCTCGGCGAGGACCACTCTCAGAGCGCTGGACACGGGATCTCCAGGGACAGGGCGGTCGGCCCGCCGGCCGGGCTGATGATCGTCAGTGTGCCATCGAGGACGGCGAGCCGGTCGGCGAGGCCGGTGAGCCCGCTGCCGCGCGCGGGATCGGCGCCGCCGCCCCCGTCGTCCTGTACGTCGATGACGAGCCGGCCGCGCTCGTGGCGTGCGGTGAGGACGACACGGTCGGCGCCACTGTGCTTGGCGGTGTTGGCGAGGGCCTCGCACACCGCGAAGTAGGCGGCGGATTCGACGGGTCCGGGCAGGCGGGGCAGGTCGATGCGGGTGTCGACGGGGACGGCCGAGCGGTCGGCGGCGTCGTCGAGGGCGGCCGCGAGCCCGTAGTCGGCGAGGACCTGAGGGTGGATTCCGTGGATCAACTCCCTCAGCTCCACGAGCACTTGGCCCGCCTCCTCGTGCGCGGTGGCGATGTGCTCGGCGAGCGGTCCCGTCGCGGGGGCGTCGAGGCGGGCGAGCCCGAGGCTCATCGTGAGGGCGACCAGGCGCTGTTGGGCGCCGTCGTGCAGGTCTCGCTCGATGCGGCGCCGCTCGGCCTCGAACGCGGCGACCAGGCGCGCTCGCGACCTGGTGACCTCCGCGAGCCGCGCCTCCTCCTCCGTCTCGCGGGGCGCGAGCAGCAGCCGGGCGAGCGCCGCCCGCGCGGCGGCGTAGGCGCCGAGCGGGTAGAGGAGCACCGCCAGCAGGGCGAGCCCGGCGACGGCGCACAGGCCGGCCTGCCAGTAGGAGTCGATGAGCCACAGCTTCACGACCCGGGTGTCGTGCCCGGCGCTCACCAGCTGGACCGGCGCCGCCGCCACCGCCCCCGCGAGGCCGATCGTGCAGATCAGGACCAGCAGGTCCAGCGGCCACAGGACGAGCGCGAGGAGCGCGGCGTAGGCGAGTTCACGCCAGGTCGCCTGTTCGCCGAGGCGCAGCCGCAGCCAGGCCGTGGCGCCGGGCTCGGCCGGTGTGCGGTGCGGGCTGGGTGCCGCCTGCCCGGTCACGGGCCGCAGTCGGCGTCGCTCCAGCGCCCCGACCGGGACCCCGGCGAGCGAGAGCAGGGCGAGCAGCGGCAGCCCCACGAGGACGAGGGAGAGCACGGCGCCCGCGACGCCGAGCGTCACGAAGGTGACCAGGAGCGGCGCTCCGACGAGCACCCCTCCCGCGAGATACCCGGCGGCGCGCCACGGGGCGCTGCCGCGCAGGTAGGAGGGGCCGCGCGGAGAGGCGGCGAGGGAGGTCACCGGGCGGGCCCAGCGGCTGGGGACGGCCCGGTGACCGGGGCCGTCCCCGCCCCCTCCCCCGCGTCGAACCTCTCCCGCGCCTCCTCGACCAGGGGCAGATGCCCGGACGACCACTCGGCCAGCGTCGCGAACAGCGGGGCGAGGCTGCGGCCCAGGTCGCTGATCTCGTACTCGACCCGCGGCGGCACCTCCGGGTAGTACGTGCGCACGACGAGTCCGTCGCGCTCCATCTGCCGCAGGCGCTGCGTGAGCACCTTCGGCGTGATGGTGCCGATGGCGCGCTGGAGCTGCACGAAGCGCTGGGTGCCGTACTCGTTGAGCGCCCACAGGATCGGCGTGGTCCAGCGGCTGAAGACGATGTCGAGAACCGGCGAGATCGGGCAGGCCTGCTCGGGCCCCCCGCCCTTCCGCCATGCACTGCCGCTCATAAAGACCTCCCGGAAAGTCACTTTCCTCTAGGTACCTACTTTACTCAGGATGCTAGCTTTCGAGAACAGAGCGGGGCGCCAAGGTCCCCTCAGTTCAAGGGAGTTGAAGATGATCGTTGTCACGGGTGCCACCGGGAACGTCGGCCGTCCGCTCGTCGCCGCCCTGACCGCCGCCGGTGAGCAGGTCACCGCCGTGTCCCGCCGCCCCGCGCCGGACCTGCCCGTACGCCACGTACAGGCGGACGTCGGCGACGCGGCCGGCCTGCGGCCCGCGCTGGAGGGGGCCGACGCGCTGTTCCTGCTGATCGGGGCGGAGCTGCACCAGGCCGGGGAGCCGCCGGCCGCCGTGCTCGACGTGGCGAAGGCGGCCGGTGTACGCCGCGTGGTCCTGCTCTCCTCGCAGGGAGCGGTGACGCGGCCCGACGCCGTCTCGCACGCCAGGCTGCACGCGTTCGAGGAGGCCGTGCGACAGTCGGGCCTGGACTGGACGCTGCTGCGCCCCGGCGGTTTCGCCTCGAACGCCTTCGCGTGGGCCGACTCCATCCGCGCCGACCGCACCGTCGCCGCCCCCTTCGCCGATGTGGCGCTGCCGGTCGTCGACCCGGCGGACGTCGCGGCGGTCGCGTCCGTCGCGCTGCGCGAGGACGGTCACGCGGGCCGGGCCTACGAGCTGACAGGACCGGTGGCGGTGTCACCGCGCGAGCAGGCCGCGGCGCTCGGCGAGGCGATCGGCGCCGAGGTGCGGTTCACCGAACTGAGCCGCGCGGAGGCCCGCGCCTTCATGACGCGGTTCATGCCGGAGCCGGTCGTGGACGGCACGCTCGACATCCTCGGCTCGCCGCTCCCCGCCGAGCAGCGGGTGAGCCCGGACATCCGCACCCTGCTCGGCCGCGAGCCCGGCACGTTCGCACACTGGGCGGCCCGCAACGCGGCGGCCTTCGCCTGAGCAGTCCCCCAGGGGCGCGCGCCGAGGTGCACACGCCTCACCGGTCGAGCAGCTCCGATCTCCCGTGTGCCGCGTACTCCTGCGAGAGCGCCGTGACGTCGGCATCGGTGAGGCTCCGGTACCCGCTCTCCCCCGGCGGCCGCCACCACACGGGGTCCGCGCACCGGAACCCCTCGCGGCGCAGCCCCACCCGGTGCACCTTGTTCGTCGCGGTGACGGGCATCCGCCCCACGATCCGGACGAAGCGAGGCGCCATCTTCGTCCCCAAGTCGGCCTGCGAGAGCAGGAATTCGGCGAAGCCGAGCGGGTCGAAGGGTTCGGCCGGGTCCGTCCCGCGCAGGGCGAGCGTCGCCATCACCTGGTCGCCGGCCACCGGGTCGGGCACGCCGTACACGGCGACCGCGGCAGCGTGTTCGTACCGGGCGAGGATGTTCTCGATCATCGCGGGCGCCAGGTTCTCGCTGTCGACCCGGAGCCGGTCGTCGGTGCGACCCGCGAAGTACAGGAACCCCTCGCGGTCGCGGTAGAAAAGATCCCCCGTCCAGTACCAGCCGTCCCGTACGCGCTGTGCGTGCGCGTCCTCGTTGCGCCAGTACCCCTCGAAGGGCGTGCGGCCACGGTTGACCAACTCCCCTATCGCGGCCGCCCCGTTGAGGAGACGGCCGTCCGCGTCGAACTCCGCGGGCGGGCACTCCCGACGGGTGGCCGCGTCGACGACGGCCAGGTCGTCCCCCGGTGTCGCCCGCCCTATCGCCCCGGCCGGTGTCCCCGCCGAGCGCTGGATGGCGGCGCCGCCCTCGGACGACCCGTACCCCTCCACGAGCCGCACCCCGAACCGCTCGGCGAACCGCGCCGCGTCCACCGCCCCCGCCTCCGTGCCGAATCCCATCCGCAGCGGGTTGTCCCGGTCGTCGGGCCGCTCGTCGGTGGCCAGGATGTACTGCACGGCCCGCCCGACATACGTGAAGTACGTGGCCCCGTACGCCCGTACGTCGCCCAGGAAGCGGGACGCCGAGAACCGGCGCCGCAGCGCCACGCCCGCACCCGCCGCGACGGCCGGCGCCCAGTCGGCGATCACCGCGTTGCCGTGGAACAGCGGCATGCAGATGTAGTGGACGTCGTCGGGGCGCACGCCGAACTGGCCGACGAGCGACTGCCCGGCCGCCGCAAGGCGCCCCTGCGAGCAGATCGCGGCCTTGGGCGCGCCCGTGGAGCCGGAGGTGAAGTAGAGCAGCATGCGGGTTTCGGGGGTGGCGCGCGCGGGGTCGGGCTTGGCTCCCTCGTACGGCGCGAGCAGCTCACCGTAAGCGTCGGAGTCCGTCACCAGGATGCGTACCCCCGGGAGTCGGAGCCCGTCGAGCAGCGGCAGACGAGACCGCTCGGTGACGAGGACGCGGCAGTCGGTGTGGAGGATGTCGCGGGCGAGTTCGGGGCCGCGCCGGGTCGGGTTGACGCCGGCGACGGCGGCGCCCGCGAGGGCGGCGGCGCTCAGCCAGAGCGGGAACTCCGGGGTGTTGTCGAGGAGTACGCCGATGTGCGGCTCCGCTCCCCTGGGCAGCAGGTCGGCGAGGAGCGCGGCCCGGGCGGCGGCGCCCGCAGCCACCTCGTGATGACTGAGGACCTGGTCCTCGCACCACAGTCCGGGGCGGTGGTCGCCCCAACGCTCCTGTACGAGTTCCGCGACGGTACGCCTCATGGGACCCATGACCGGGCACCATAATTGACGCATCGTCAGAAGTGGAGACCTCGGCGACGGATCAGCCGTACTGGATCACGACGTTGATGAGTATGCCGATGGTCGCGACGATGACGACGAGGCCGAAGATCATGCCGAACGCGTCCTTGCCGGGACTCGGCTCCGACGCGGTGGCCTTGTCGGGCTGCTGGACCGTGTAGTAGACGACCGCCTCGTCACCGGCGGCCCGGCTCGGCGGCCCACCGGACTCCTTGAACCGGATCGCGCGCCGGTCGGCGGTGGTGAAGTCGTACTCGTGCCACTGGATCCGGCGGGCGATGTTGTTGACCACCTGGACCGTCACATAGGCCCGGACGACCCGCGCCCGCGCGGTCAGCCCACTCTGCCAGGCGGCCTGCCGCTGGTTGCTTCTGCGGACGATCGCGTAACCGGCCCAGACCAGGACGAGGATCAGGACCGGGAAGAGTATGTGGAACACGGCATCCATGGGGGCCTCGGGTCAGAAGGGCATCTCGGCGGCGACGACCACGAAGAATACGCAGAAGGCGACGACGAGACCGAGGAAGCCGAGCAGGAACACCATGCCCGCCGCGGCCCGCACCGGGGCCGGGGCGTGCGCCGTGGCACGGTCGGGGCGGTCGGCGGTGTAGTACACCATCACGACATCGCCCTGCACGGTGGTCGCGGGTCCGTTGGCCTCCTCGAACCTGACGGGACGTCCGTCACCGGCCGTGAACTCGTAGACGTGGTGCTGCGTGGTGCTCCGGAAGCCGTCGTCGTCACGCCTCGTCGAGGTGAACGCGCGCAGGCAGCGGGCCTCTGCGGTCAGGCCGCTCGCCCAGGCCCTTCTCATCTGCATCGAGCGGCGCGTCAGCGCCACCGCCATGAAGATCGCCACCGACGCGATGAACACGGGCACGATCAAGAACAACACCTGCATGGCCATCCCCCGACACCACGTTCCGTGCACGCCGCCCCGGTCGGAACGGCGTGCACGGAACGTACCCGCGCGAAGGCCCCGGGAGCCTCAAGACAGGCTCAGAACTGAACGTCCGAGCACGCGTAGAACGCGTTGGCCGTGTCCGCGATCGTCCACACCGCGAGGATCACGTGGTGGCCGCTCCTGCCGGAGGGCAGGGTGCCGGTGTGCGAGAGCGTGGCCGGGGGCTGCCCGCTGAACGGCACGGTCAGGAACGGCGCGGTGTCCAGGCCGGCCCTGGTCAGCGGCTTGCTGTCGTCCCAGCCGTTCTTGGTGATGTAGTAGCGGAAGTCCGTGGTGGAGTGCCGCGCGGTGAACTGCCAGCGGAAGGTCTGACTTGCCCCCGCGGTGACCTTGGTCGTCGGCCAGGCGGTGCCGTTGGGTGCCTTCGCGCCGTTGAGGGCGCCGAACTCTCCGTGGTTGGCGGAGCAGATCGTCCCGTCGGCGGGGCCGGCGGCCGGGAAGCCCTTGGGGCCCTCGACGCTCTGCGGCTCCCACTGGATGTTGCCGCATCCGGTGACGGTGCCGTCGGCGCAGAGTTTCTGCCGGCTGATGGGGAGGTCGGTGTAGCCGTGGCTGCTCGCGCCGCCCGACGAGAGCACGAAGGCCCCGGCGGTGGTGAGGCCGAGCAGGGCCGCGTACATCTTCTTTCGCATGCTGCCGCTCCTGGAGAACGTGGGGGAGTTCCGGTGAGCCGTGCGCACAGCGCTAGATCAGGTCTAGACCAGACCCCAGATTATTGCCGGGAGTTGAACATGTCCATACCAATAGTGGAGAGGATCCTGTCGCATCTCCCCCGGGAGGTCTCGACCAGCTCCCCGTTCGGCGTGTCATTTCCGGCCACCCACGCGCGAGCCCCCTCCGCGTCCCGGCCGCCCGCCAACTGCCGCTCCACAAGCCGAACTTGACGCACCTTTGGCGAAGCCTCGACATACCAGCACCGCGCCATCAGCTCCCGCGCCTCGCGCCAGCCCGGCAGGTCGCACGCCAGATAGTTCCCTTCGGTCACGACGAGCCGCGCCGCCGGCGACACCACGTGCCGCGCCGCGACGGGCTCGTGCAGCGTGCGGTCGTAATCCGGTACGTAGATGTCCGCGGCGGTGTCGTCGAGGACCCGGCGCAGCAGCGCCACGTACCCCCGCACGTCGAAGCTCGGCTCGGAGCCCTTGCGGTCGGTCAGCCCGAGGCGCTCCAACTGGGCGTTGGCCAGATGGAATCCGTCGAGCGGCAGATACGCGGCCTGCTCGCCGATCCGCGCCACGAGGGCCCGGGCGAGCGTGGACTTCCCGGCGCCGGGCGGGCCGGCGATCCCCAGCAGGACACGCGGGCCCGACGCGGTGAGCTTCCAGGCTTCGGCCGTCAGTCTCGAGATCCCCATGGGCGGGGACTCTACGACCCGTCGCCGCCCCGGCCGGTGTAGAAGGCCACCGTCAGATCCTTGACCAGCGCCTTGCGTTCGTAGTCGTCCAGCTCGACCAGACCGCGCGTCGTCAGCCGCGACACCGTGTCCTCGACGGAGTCGACCACGGACGTGAGCACGCTGTCGCGGTGCTGCGCGTCGAGCGCCGCGATCCGGTGGCGCTGCATCGCGGCGGCGACCTCGGGCGCGTACTCGATCCTGGTCGGCTGCGCCGAGAACACCTCGATGCCGACGGGCGCCGCATCGGCCGCGAGCTGCCGGGTGAGCGCGTCGCCGACGGCCTCGGCGTTGCGCAGGGTCGGGGCGTCCTGGTGGATGGGGGTCCCCCCAGCGTTAGTTGGGGGAGCATCGACAGGGAACTGCGAGAGCACCCTCGCCATCGCCGCCTCCACGCACTCGCGCAGATACTCCTGGTGGTTCTCGACGGCGAGCGCGGCGCGCGCGGTGTCCTTGATGCGCCACACGACGAGGACGACGACGCGCAGGGCGACCCCGTTCGCGTCGACCGCGGGCATCGCCTCACTGCGCCAGTGCCGCAGGCGTACGTCGGTACGGCGGTGCAGGAGCAGGGGGTTCACCCACATCAGGCCGGTGCGGCGGACGGTTCCGCGGTAGCGGCCGAAGAGGGTGAGCACCCCCGCCGTGCCGGTCTGGCCACGCGCGAGACCGCCGAACCCGAACAGGGCGAGCGTGAAGCCCGCGACCGCCGCCCACTGGACGGCCCCGAACTGCGCGCCCGCGGGAGCGTGCAGCGCCGTGATGTGCGGCAGCACCCCGCCCCACCACAACGACGCGGCACCGCCCGCCACGCCGACGAGGCCGCCGAGGACTCCGAGGGCCCCGGGCAGCGTGCGCCCGGGGCGCTCGACGAGCTCCGGGTCGACGACCGGCTCCGGGCGCGAGGGCGGCCGCGGCGGCATCCGGCGCGGTACACGCGGCTCCTCGCCGCTGCTCTGCCTGCGCGCGACAGTGGCCGGCGGCAGCGGCACCGAGACGGAGTCGGACCCGTCCCGGTAGAGCAGATGGACCGGGATCTCCGTGGTGGACTCGCTGTGGATCAGCCGGGCGGGATGGCCACCGGACGTCTCGGTTCCCGGCTCGTCGAAACCCGCGGCGCAAAAGCCCTCGGGCACCCCGTGACCGTCACGCGCATCGCCGCCGCCGGCCTCCGAGGGCAGCTCGGGCCCCTCCGGCCGCTCCGTCGTCGTACTCATCCTTGCCTCCGTGCTGGATCCGTACATCCGCGATGGCCTCCGGGCCGGCGGGGCCGGAGGGTTCGGGGGGTGCGGCGAGGCGAGTCGCCGCGCACCCCCGGGGCCGCGTGCGGCCGGCGGGGCCTCACGCCCCGCCGGCGGCCGGCCGGTGGGCGATCACGAGAAGAGCCGTCGCCAGGTCTCGGGCCCCGGGTAGCCGTCGGCCGCACCGCCGCGCCAGCCCTGGGACCGCTGGAACGCCTCGACGCTCCGCCGGTCGCCCTCGCCCCAGCGGGGCCCCGGGCCCTTCGTGTAGTTCTTGCCGAACCCCTTCTTCACGAGTTGCCTGCCGAGCTGGGTGACGTATGGGCTGCTCGCGCCCGGCCGGAACATGCCGCGCCCGGGATAGGCAGGCACCTTGGACACGGCGGAGCCGTGGCCGGCGGCGCCGGTGGTGGGCCGGATGTCCTTGCCCTTGCCACCGACGAGATAGGCCCAGGTCTTGGGGCCGGGCAGGCCGTCGGCCTCCGCGCCGGTCCAGCCCTGCGCGCGCTGGAACGCCTGCGTGGCGAGCCGGTCGGCCTCACCCCAGCGCGGTCCGGGCCCGGTCGTGTAGAAACGGCTGCCGCCCCGGTCGACGAGCATCTTCCCGAGCCGCGTGACGTTCGCGCTGTCCGCCCCGGGACCGAACGACTTGACGCCCGGGAACTCCGTCGACGCCGAACCGCCGACCGCCATCTCCTCCTGCTTCAGCCCCTTGTAGCGATAGGGCACATAGAGGGACGAGTTGCTCCAGTAGGCATAGGGCGTGGACTGCTTGCGGGTGCGGGGCGGCGTCTGCTCGTACGCGACGTAGTAGGTGTGCGTGTAGTCGGTCCAGCCGCCGAAGATGACGACGTGCGAGCCCTTCTGAGGGTCCGCCGGATTGTGGAAGAGCAGCATGTCGCCGGGCTGGAGCTGCTCGCGCGTGATGCGCGTCCCGAATTTGTTGAGACTCCCGGTCCATTCGTTGCTGCCGAGCTTCCACACCATGGAGACGAAGCCGGAGCAGTCCTGCCGGTAGCCGTCACTCCAGAACTTGACCATGCTGTACGGCACCTTGGCGGCGATCCAGAGCTTGGCCCGGTTGATGATCGCCGCGCGGGTCGTGGCCGGCAGTCCGGTCACCTGGCCCGGATGCGTGGCCGGGCTGCCCGCCGGTCCGTGCAGCGGGCCCGTACCGCCCTGCGGGGTCGGGGGCTCGTCCGAGGACGGCAGCCCCGGCCTGGCCGGTCCGTGGGCGGACGCGACGGCGGGCACCGTGTGCGCGCCGCCGATGACCGTGCCGGCCGCGGCGGCGAGGACGAGGGCGCGCCGGGCGCCGTGGGCGGCGGGGTGGCCACCGAGCCCGATCGCCAGCGACGACGGGGAGCTCCCGGCGGCATGCCGCCAGCGAAGGCACCCCGGGCAGTCACAGTCGCTCGCAGGATCGAATTCCTCGAACACCGGAGCTTCCATGCGATTCCCCTCACACTCCAGAATGAAATGTCCAACTATCAGTACAAACGGAAGCCTCTCAACTCTCCGGTGATATCGCATGTTGACGGTCCAAATGATGCATTTACCTAACAAATAGGGTGATACGGACAGGCGTGGTGGTCCGGAGCACCCCAGGGATTCAGGTAGAGTTCTCCAGGTCAGCAGGCGCCGCTAGCTCAGTTGGTTAGAGCAGCTGACTCTTAATCAGCGGGTCCGGGGTTCGAGTCCCTGGCGGCGCACAGACACAGCGAATGCCCTCCACGCGAGTGGGGGGCATTCGCCATTTACCGGCCCGCCCCGACCCAGCGAAGGCGGCTGGGGGTCCGGGGGTCGTCCCCCGGGAAGACCCAGCATCAGCGGGTCCGGGGTTCGAGTCCCTGGCGGCGCACAGACACAGCGAATGCCCTCGCGAGAGCGAGGGGCATCCGCCATTGCCGGGCCCTCCGCGTAAGCGGGAGTCTTTCTGCTGTTCGGGGGGCGTACGGACGCCGTTCCTGCCGATAACGTGGGGCCATGGCGCGCGACCTCCAGGAGCGGATCAAAAAGCTCATCATCGACCGGCGGCTTCCCTCCGGTGCCTCCCTGCCCACCGAGCCCGAGTTGATGGAGCTCCTCGGCGTCAGCCGGAACTCCGTGCGCGAGGCGCTCAAGGCTCTCCAGGCGATGGGCATCGTGGAGATCCGGCACGGCTTCGGCACATACGTCGGGCCGATGTCCATGGCCCCCATGATCGAGGGGCTCACCTTCCGCACCGTCGCCGGGCACTACCGCGGCGAGGACAGCCTGCTCCAACTCCTCGAACTGCGCGAGGCCGTCGAGACCGGCCTCATCGCCCGCCTCGCCGGACGCGTCCCCGACGCCGACCTCGCCGAACTGGACGCCCTCGTCGACCGCATGGACACCGAGGCCGCAGCCGACGGCGCCGTGAGCCCGGGCACCGACCGTGCCTTCCACGCAACGCTCTACCGCGGCCTCGGGAACCCGCTGCTCGGCGAGGTCATGGAGGCGTTCTGGGACGCCTTCCACCGCGTGCGCACCGACCTCGTCGCCATCCCGCACGACCCGAAGGTCACCGGACTCCAGCACCGCGAGATCGTCGACGCGGTGCGCTCCGGCGACCCGCTGCGGGCGGAGCGCGCCATAAGGGAGCACTTCGGCGACATCCGCGCCCGGCTGAGCACCCCGGCGGACACGCGCGGCGAGCGCCCCGCGAGCAGCACCTGAGCACCCCGGCGGAGGCCCGCGGCGAGCGCCCCGCGAGCAACACCTCACCACCTCGGCGAGCACCCTGGCAGGCACCCCCGCAAGCACCCCCGGCGAACGCTCCGGCGCGCGCCCGATGCGCAACACCTGAGCCCCCGGCGCGCGCCCCGTGGGTGACGCCGGCGCGCCCCATCCGCCCCAACAGACGCACCAAATCGCGCGTATGACCGGTAAACAGCTTGTTTCGCTTCGTATCGCCCTTGCGATCATGATGAGGTGCGTAGAACCCTGTCCTGGAGCAATTGGCTCCGATGAGGCAGGCGGTACACGGCAGTTGGGGCCGGCACTCGGCCAGCGCCGGTTGCGCTCGATTCAGGGGTGGGGGCCCCGTTCATGAAGCGATGCCGAGGGGGGCATCATGCAACCGGAAGGCCGTCGTCTCAGTCTTAGACGGGGGATGGTGGCCTGCCACTGACACGTCCGGCAAGGTCGAGGGGGACCGAACCGGACGGATGACCGACGACCACGCAGTGACTTGCGTGCGGGGGGAATGACTCATGACGTCGACGCCGACGGGCGCCCGGCAGAACTTCGATCCGTCCCAGACCACCCAGCTACGCGTGCCGCCGCATCGCACCGGCGGCTTCCGGCGCATCAAGAAGGCCCTGCCGCGCTACGACTACGAGCACTACAGCCGGCTCGCGGGCCCGCTGACCCAGCCCGAACCCGGCAAGCCGTACAAGGTGCAGTACCGCTCGCTGCTCTCGCAGGAGCCGCACCGGCTGCGGGCCGCGCTGATGCTGGGCGCCGCGCCGCTGCTCTCCCTCGTGCTCCTCTTCTGGCTGCTCCAGCCCGAGCACTGGACGCAGCGGGACTACCCGGCGTACGACTTCCTGCCCGCGCTCGACGTCGTGATGCTGGTGTCGATCGGCCTGATCGAGTTCTTCCGCTGCATGAACGTGCTGTCGAACGCGCACGCCACGCTCGTCGCCCGTGACCCGATCCCGGTGGTGCCCGAGACCGGCACGAGAGTCGCGTTCCTGACCTCGTTCGTGCCCGGCAAGGAGCCGATCGAGATGGTCACGAAGACCCTGGAGGCGGCGGTCAAGCTGCGCCACCGGGGCCTGCTGCACATCTGGCTCCTCGACGAGGGCGACGACCCCGAGGTGAAGGCGGTCTGCGAGCGCCTCGGCGTGCACCACTTCTCCCGCAAGGGCGTCGCGCGGTGGAACCAGGCCAAGGGCCCGCACCGCGCCAAGACCAAGCACGGCAACTACAACGCCTGGCTGGACGCGCACGGCGACGACTACGACTACTTCGCCTCCGTCGACACCGACCATGTGCCGCTGCCCAACTACCTGGAGCGGATGCTCGGTTTCTTCCGCGACCCGGACGTCGGCTTCGTCATCGGCCCCCAGGTGTACGGCAACTACGACAACTTCGTCACCAAGGCCGCCGAGTCGCAGCAGTTCCTCTTCCACGCTCTGATCCAGCGCGCGGGCAACGCCTACGGCGCCCCGATGTTCGTCGGCACGTCGAACGCGGTCCGTATCAAGACCCTCAAGCAGATCGGCGGTCTGTACGACTCGATCACCGAGGACATGGCGACCGGTTTCGAGATCCACCGCGCCAAGAACCCTGCCACCGGCAGGAAGTGGCGGTCCGTGTACACGCCGGACGTGCTCGCCGTGGGTGAGGGCCCGAGCGCCTGGACGGACTTCTTCACGCAGCAGATGCGCTGGTCGCGTGGCACGTACGAGACCATCCTCAAGCAGTACTGGAAGGGCTTCTTCTCGCTCCCGCCGAGCAAGCTCTTCAACTACACGATGATGATCATCTTCTACCCGATGTCCGCCATGAACTGGATTCTGGCGGCGCTGAGTTGCGCCCTGTTCCTCGGTCTCGGCGCGTCCGGCGTGAACATCGACCCGACCATCTGGCTGATGCTGTACGGCAACGCATCGGCGCTGCAGATCGGCCTCTACATCTGGAACCGCCGGCACAACGTCTCGCCGCACGAGCCCGAGGGCTCCGGCGGTGTGGCCGGCATGGTGATGTCCGCGCTGTCCGCGCCGCTGTACGCGAAGGCCCTGTTCGACGCGGTGCTGCGCCGCAAGAGCAAGTTCGTCGTCACGCCCAAGGGCGACTCGGCCAGCCCCGACCGGTGGTTCGGCACCTTCCGCTACCACTGGTACTTCATCCTCGTCTTCGCCGGGTCGATCGCCGCCGGCTTCGTGTACGGGCACTCGCACCCGGCGATGATCACTTGGGCCTGCTTCGCCCTGCTGATCACGGCGCTGCCGATGTTCGCCTGGCGGTACATGCTGCGCCAGGACAGGAAGAAGCCGAAGCCGCCCGCCGCCGAGACGTCCGGGCCGCCACATCCGCAGCCGCACAGCGTGCCGCAGCAGAAGCCCGCATGGGCCGCAGACGGGGGCAACGACCAGACCATGCAGATCTCCCTGGGGGGACGTAACAAGTGAAAGACGGTGCCAGCCGCCGCCGTGCCCGACGCATAGCCATCGGCTCGGTGGTGGTGCTAGCGCTTGCCGGGATGAACGGGCCGTGGCTCTACCGGTTCGGGTCGGCCAAGTACCACGACTACAAGATCAACAAACCCGAGTACAAGGCCGAGAACGGCAAGTGGGACATCGTCGAGTTCCCCAAGGAGTACCGGCAGAACACCATCCACGCCGCCCTGCTGCACACCGGCAAGATCCTGCTCGTGGCCGGCTCCGGGAACAACCAGGACAACTTCGACGCGAAGAAGTTCGACACCCGGCTGTGGGACCCGGTGAAGGGGACGATCAAGAAGATCCCCACGCCCACCGACCTGTTCTGCACGGGCCACACCCAGCTGGCCAACGGCAATCTGCTCATCGCGGGCGGCACCAAGAGCTACGAGAAGCTGAAGGGCGACGTCACCAAGGCCGGCGGCCTGATGATCGTCCACAACGAGGACCCGGACGAGCCGAAGACGATCCCCAAGGGGTCCAGGTTCACCGGCAAGGAGAACGGCAAGACCTTCGTCACCAGCGAGAACATCACCATCGAGCGGGCGAAGAAGGTCTTCGACCCCAATACGGGCAAGTTCCTGCGCAACGACCCAGGTATCCGCCGGGTCTACGTCGAGGCGCAGAAGAGCGGTACGAAGTACGAGACGGGCACGCAGGACAACTACCGCGTGCAGGGCCTCAAGGGCGCCGACGCACGCAACGTCTACGGCATCGCGCAGAAGCTCGCCCTCGACAAGAAGGACTTCCAGGGGATCAGGGACAGCTACGAGTTCGACCCGGTCGCCGAGAAGTACATCAAGGTCGACCCGATGAACGAGGCGCGCTGGTACCCGACGCTGACCACGCTCTCGGACGGCAAGGTCCTCTCGGTCTCCGGGCTCGACGACATCGGCCAGCTCGTCCCCGGCAAGAACGAGACGTACGACCCGAAGACCAAGAAGTGGACGTACACCAAGGGGATCCGCCAGTTCCCGACCTACCCGGCCCTCTTCCAGATGGAGAACGGGAAGATCTTCTACTCGGGAGCCAACGCGGGCTACGGGCCCGACAACGTCGGCCGCACGCCCGGTATCTGGGACCTCGAGACCAACAAGTTCCGGAAGATCCCCGGGCTGAGCGACCCGAAGCTGATGGAGACCGCCGGCACGGTCGAGCTGCCGCCGGCACAGGACCAGCGCTACATGGTGGTCGGCGGTGGCGGGGTCGGCGAGTCCAAGGAGTCGAGCCGCAGGACGCGGATCGTCGACCTGAAGGCCAGGGACCCGAAGTTCGTCGACGGCCCCGAGCTGGAGAAGGGCACGCGCTATCCGCAGTCCTCCACGCTCCCCGACGACACGGTCCTGGTGTCCGGCGGCTCGGAGGACTACCGCGGCCGAGGCGACTCGAACATCCACCAGGCGCGGCTGTACGACGTGAAGACCAACACGTTCAAGCGCGTCGCCGACCCGCTCGTCGGCCGCAACTACCACTCGGGCTCGATCCTGCTGCCCGACGGCCGCGTGATGTTCTTCGGCTCGGACTCGCTCTACGCCGACAAGGCGAACACCAAGCCCGGCGTCTTCGAGCAGCGCATCGAGATCTACACGCCGCCGTATCTCTACCAGGACTCGCGGCCGACGCTCAGCGGCGGCACGAAGACCGTCGCGCGCGGCGGCACGGCGACGTACGGGTCGGACCACGCGACGGCGATCAGGACGGCCCGGCTGATCAGGCCGAGCGCGTCCACGCACGTCACGGACGTCGACCAGACGTCGATCGCCCTCGACCTGAAGAAGTCGAAGGACAGCGTCACGGTGACCGTCCCGAATGACCGCAGCCTGGTCGAGTCGGGCTGGTACATGCTGTTCGTGACGGACGATCAGGGCACGCCCAGCAAGGCGCAGTGGGTGCACGTGCCGTAGGGGAACGTACGTAAGGGGGTGCGGGGCCGAAGCCCCGCACCCCCTTGCTGCTTTCCCTGCCGCCGGCCCTACTTACTGGCCTTGGCGAGACCGATCGCGTACTCCGGCCACCAGGCGCCCGCCTTCGGACCGCCCTTGCAGCCGCCGTCCGACTCGCCGGGCCGCTTGACCCACAGGTACGCCTTGACCAGGGGGTCGCCGGTCTTGGTGCCGGGCTCCTCGCCCAGCGCACGGCCGGGCGGGTTGCACCAGCGCTGGTCCGGATCGCCGCCCGTGTAGGGCCCGTTCCCGTTGCGGCTGGTGTCGATGACGAACGGCTTGTTGCCGACCTTCGCCGAGAGCTCCTTGCCGTACTTCACGGAGTCCTCGGTGGTGTAGAAGTTCGACACGTTGACCGAGAAGCCGTCGGCCTGGTCGATGCCGGACCACTGGAGCGGCTGGAAGATCTGGTCCGGCTTGCCCCAGCCGGCGTTCCCCGCGTCGAGGTAAACCGTCGTGTTCTGCAGCGACTTGAGCTTGCCGACAGCGCCCTTGAGGAGGTCGTAGCGCTCCTCGTGGAACTCCTCCGGCGTGCAGTTGTCCACCATGTGCTGCACGGCGTCCGGCTCCAGGATCACCGTCGCGTGCCGGTCGCCGATGCCCTTGGCGACACTGTCGATGAACGCCCGGTACTGGTTCCCGTCGGCCGCGCCGCCCTTGGAGAACTGGCCGCAGTCGCGGTGCGGGATGTTGTAGAGCACGAGCAGGGCGTCCCGGTCGGCCTTGTCGGCCGCCTCGGTGTAGCCCCGGGCCTGGTCCTCCGCGTTCTCCGGGAGGATCCACTCGCCGCTCGGCTGCTCGGCTATCTTCCGGATCTGCTCGGCGTCGTCGTTCTTGCCGGACCTCTCGTAGGCGGCGACCTGCTTGGCTGCGCTGCCGTCCGGGTTGACCCAGTACGGGTCGGACCCCTTCGGCTGCTGTTTCACGGGTGACGGTGAGCCGTTCTTGTCCTTGCCGTCCCCGGAGGAACAACCGGACACCAGCAGCGCCGCCCCCACGGCCGCCGCTCCCGCCCTCACCCCCCAGGCGCCGACACCGCGTACGCGGCCTGCGTCCTTGCGGTACATCCACTCCCCCTTGGGTGCCCTGTACGACTCTCAATCCTGGCATACGGGCCGCCGCGACCACGAGGGCGGACAGGGTTCGTCAACTACCTGTTACAGCCCCCGTGTTCGGTGTTCACCAGGTGAGCGAGCACATCCGGACTTGGCGTCGAACAGCCTCTAGGCCACGTCGCCCATCCGCTCTACAGTCGTCGTGAGCGGCCCGAGCCCTCGCCGGCACCACCTCTCCGAGAGGGCAGGTCTCTCTCCCGACCTCCCGCGCCGACGCCGGGTTACTCCCGCAGGCCCGAGCGCGCGCGGTCGAGGACCAGCCCGGCCAGGCGGCTCCCCGGGGGGAGCGGGTCGCCGGCCGGGCCAGGTTGTCCGCGCTGTCGGTGTTGCCGGCGTCGTTGCCCCTGTCAGCTCACGGACGCGGGCGCGTTGGTCACTCCGGTGAGGTACGCGGACACGACCACGTTGGCGGTGTAGGTGTGCGACGCCCGGTCGAAGGAGCCGCCGCACGTGATCAGTCGCAGCTCGGCCCGGTCGGACTGCCGCTGCCCGTACGCCTTCTTCGCGTCGAACCGCGCGCGGCTGAAGACCTGCACGTCGTCGACGGTGAACTCGGCGACGGAGCCGTCGTCCCGCCCTACCCGCACCTTGTCGCCCGGCTTGGCCGAGCTGAGGTGGTAGAAGACGGCGGGCCGGGTGTCCGTGTCGACGTGCCCGACGAGCAGGGCCGTGCCGCGCTCGCCCGGCTTCGCGCCGCCGCCGTACCAGCCGACGACACCTGCCTCCGAGAAGGGCGGCGGGTCTATCGCGCCGGCCCCGTCGAGGCCGCTGACCGTCACCGGCGCCTCGATCTTCAGTGCGGAGACGTCGATGCTCTGCGGCTTCGCGCCGGACATCGACATCGGCTTGTGCGCGGGCGGCAGTTCGATGCCGAGCGGCCGTCCCACTGCGGCCGCGTCGCCGGTCGTGGGCGCGGACAGGCCGTGGAAGTCGGTGACTTCGCGGCCCCACACCCACAGGCCGAGCAGCAGTACGGCCCAGGCCACTCCGGTCACGAGCCGCCCGTTGCCATGAGGTCGTTCGCCGTCAGCCATGATCGGCCCCCGCTCAGTCGGAGCGACGCCGGCGGACGCTGCGGAAGGCCACGGCCACAGCCGCGACCGCCGCGAGCACCAGGCCGATCACCGCGTGCCGGGTGCCGGGGCCCTCCCCGCGCACACCGGCGATCTCGGTGGTGTGGGCCGCGGCGACCTGCGCGGTCCCGCCGCCGCCCGCGTGCACGGCCGCGGTGGGGGTCGGCGTGGGCCGGCCCGGCTGCAGGACCTGGACGCTGCCCCTGACCTTGTCGTCGGCGCCGTCGCAGGTCACTTTGACCTCGTAGACCCCGGGCGTCGCTGACGAGCGGATGCGGGCCTGCGTCGTCAGGGTGGGCTGGTCGGCGGACCGGGCGAGGTCGCCGGGCGTCTCGAAGGCGTCCGAGTAGACCTTGCCCCTGGAATCCTTGCAACCGGAGACCCTGAGGTCGACCTGGGTCCCCGGGGCGGGGGCGTACGGGGTGACGGTTATGGAACCTGTGGATCCGTCGGATTCCCCGCCCTCCGCGTGGGCGGCGGCGACGGGCAGTGTCACCAGAACGGCCGCCGCCCCTATGGCACGGAGAGCGAACATCTCTCTACGCATTGTGAACCTCCTGTATTGGAAGGGTCACGCGCGCAGGCCCGATCCGCATCCCGGGGCCGCCGGAGAAGGCCGCCCCGGGAGCGGGATCAGACGAGTTCGACCAGGTCAGCGATGGAATTGACGACCTCGGAAGGCCGGAAGGGATAACGGTCGATGTCGGCCCTGCCGGTCAGCCCGGTCAGGACGAGGAAGGTCTTCATCCCGGCCTCGAGGCCCGCGAGGACGTCGGTGTCCATGCGGTCGCCGATCATGGCGCTGCTCTCCGAGTGCGCCCCGATCGCGTTCAGGCCGGTGCGCATCATCAGCGGGTTCGGCTTGCCCGCGAAGTAGGGCTGCTTGCCGGTCGCCTTGGTGATCAGCGCGGCGACGGCGCCGGTGGCGGGCAGCGGGCCCTCGGTGGAGGGGCCGGTCTCGTCCGGGTTGGTGCAGATGAAGCGGGCGCCGTTGTTGATCAGGCGGACGGCCTTCGTCATGGCCTCGAACGAATAGGTGCGCGTTTCGCCGAGAACCACGTAGTCCGGGTCGTGGTCGGTGAGGACGTACCCGATGTCGTGCAGCGCCGTCGTCAGGCCGGCCTCGCCGATGACGTACGCCGTGCCGCCGGGGCGCTGGTCGTCGAGGAACTTGGCGGTGGCCAGCGCCGACGTCCAGATGTTCTCGACCGGCACCTCCAGGCCCATGCGGGTCAGCCGGGCCTGGAGGTCGCGGGCGGTGTAGATCGAGTTGTTCGTCAGCACCAGGAAGGGCTTGCCCGACTCGCGGAGCTTCTTGACGAAGGCATCGGCGCCGGGGATCGGCACGCCCTCGTGGATGAGCACACCGTCCATGTCGGTGAGCCACGAATCGATGGGCTTGCGCTCTGCCATGTGCCGGTCTCCTGCCATACAAGAAAACACTGGGGTCAAGAAATAGCTGGGGCGCCGGGACCACTCTGTGCCGACGGCCCCCAGCCTAATCAGGACATGCTGATCTTGGCCCCGTCGAGCCTTGCGTGAGCGGCGGCAGGTCAGCTGCCGGTCGCCGACTTCCAGTCCTCCACGTACGTCTGGAGGTTCTTGTCGATGTCGTTCCAGTCGGGCTCGAAGATCTCGACGCCGTCCATCACCTTGGAGAGGGCGATGGCGTTCTCGTCGGTGGCCTTGACGTCCTTGCGCGCGGAGAAGCCGCCGCCGATGGAGCTGACCTGCTGCTGCGCCTTGGTGGACAGCATGAAGTCGAGGAGCTTCTTGCCGTTCTCGCTGTGCGGGGCGTTCTTCACGAGGCCGCCGGCGTAGGGCAGGGCGAACGAGGTCGGCTTGCCGCCGGCCTTCTTCGGGAACCACAGGCCGAGGTTCGGCATGGTCTTGGACTGCGCGAAGCTCATCTGCACATCGCCGTTGGCGACGAGGAGTTCGCCCTTGTCGACCTTGGGGGCGAGCTTGCCGGTGGAGGCGGACGGGCCGACGTTGTTGGCCTGGAGCTTCTTCAGGTAGTCCATGGCGGGCTTCTTGCCGCCGAAGTCGTGCATGGCCTTGACGACCACGGCGGTGCCGTCGCCGGCGACGCCGGGCGTGGAGTACTGGAGCTTGTTCTTGTACTTGCCGTCGAGCAGTTCGTCCCACGTGGTGGGCGCCGTCTTCAGGTCCTTCTTGTTGTAGACGAAGCCGAAGTAGTTGTTGACGACGGAGGTCCAGGTGCCGTCGGCGGCCTTGTCGGCCCCGTCGACCTGGTCGGCGCCCTGGGGTGTGTACTTCGCCAGGAGGCCCTTGCCGTCGGCCTGCTGGATGAACGGCGGGAGCGTCACGATGACGTCGGCCTGGGTGTTCGACTTCTCGCGGGCGGCGCGCTGCACCATCTCGCCGGAGCCGCCCTCGACGTACTCGACCTTGATGCCGGTCTTCTTCGTGAAGTCCTTGAAGACCTGGTCGTACCAGCCGTCGCCGTTCTCGCCCTTGAGGCCGTCCGCGCTGTACACGGTGACGGACTTCTCGTCGGAGGCGGCGGAGTTGCCGCCGCAGGCGGAGAGGGTGGCGGCGAGGGCGAGGCTTCCGGTGACGGCGGCGATCGGCTTGAGCATGTTTCTGCGCATGGCGAGGTGAACTCCTTGCAGCGATGTGGGTGTCGGGGGTCAGCGGTAAGAGGCTTTGGTGCGGATCCGCGAGACGAGCAGCAGGACGAGCAGCGTCGTCGCCATGAGGATCACGGAGATCGCCGATCCGGTGAACAGGGAGCCGCGGTCGGTGATCGCGTAGATCTGCACGGGCAGCGGCATCCAGTCCGGCGGGTAGAGCATCATCGTGGCGCTCAGCTCGCCCATGGACAGGGCGAAGCAGAGTCCCGCGGCCGCGTTCAGCGACGGCAGCAGGAGGGGCAGCTTGACCTTCCACAGGACGTACGAGGGGCGGGCGCCGAGTGACGCTGCGGCCTGTTCGTACGCGGGGTCAAGTCGTACGATCGCGGCCGAAACCGACTGATAGGCGAACGCCGTGACAAGAATCGTGTGCGCCAGGATGACGATCCAGCGGGTGCCGTTGAGCACCATCGGCGGCTTGGAGAACGCGACGAGCACGGCGAGGCCGACCACGACGGACGGTACGGCGACCGGCAGCATGAACAGGGCGTCCAGCACCCTGCGGCCGCCCTTCTTGAGCGCGGCGGCCGCGAGCGCGGCCCAGGTGCCGATCAGGAGGGCGAGGAGGCTGGCGCTGACGGCGGTGACCAGGCTGGTGGTCAGCGCCTGGAGGGACGCGCCGCTGGTGGCGGCCTGGTAGTGGCCACCGGTGAATCCGGTCGGAAGGGCGCTCGACCAGTTCGTGGCGAACGACGCGGCGACGATGACGAGCAGCGGCAGCGCGAACAGAGGCAGGAAGAGGGCGAAGAAGAGGACCCAGGTGGCCCACTTGCCCTTACGGCTATGCACCAGCACGGCGGCTCACCACCCGGTAGAGGCCGTAGAGGCCCACGGAGATCAGGACGTTGACGACGGCGACCACGCACGCGCCCGGGTAGTCGGACTCGAGGATCGCCTTGCTGTACACGAGCATCGGGAGCGTGGTGACGCCCTTGGCGCCGGTGAAGAGCACGATGCCGAACTCGTTGAGGCACATGACCAGGACGAGGCTGCCGCCGGCGGCGAGCGCGGGCAGCGCCTCGGGCAGGATGACCTGCCGCACGATGCGGGCGGGCTTCGCGCCCAGGGAGGACGCCACCTCCAGCTGCGCGGTCTCGATCTGCGAGAACGCGGCGAGCAGGGGCCGCATCACGAACGGTGTGAAGTACGTGATCTCGGCGAGGAGCACGCCCCACGGGGTGGTGAGGAACTGGAAGGGCCCGGAGGCGGCGCCCGTGACGTCCGTCCACAGTCCGTTGGCCATGCCCACGGAGCCGTAGACGAAGAGCAGCGCGAGGGTGATGAGGAAGGACGGGAAGGAGAGGAACACGTCGATGAACTTGGCGACGGCCTTCCCGCCGGGGAACGGGACGAACGCGATGACGAGCGCGAGCGCGAACCCGAGCACGAGGCATCCGACGGTCGCCCCGACCGCCAGCCACACCGTCGTGCCGAGTGCCTCCCGGAACGCGGACGACGCGAAGACGTCGGCGTACGGCTCGAGGGAGGTGCCGCCGGTGTCGGGCTGCACGGACTGCTGCACGACGAGGGCGAGCGGGTAGAGGAACACGAGGGCGAGTACGGCGACGGGCGGCAGCGCCCACACCCACTTCGGCGTTCCCTTGCGGGGCTTCGTGGCCTTGCTCACCGGCGTGCTCAGCGTGGCGCTAGCCATCCTTGCTCACCCCGGCCGAGAGCAGCACCGCGTCCTCGGGTGCGAAGTGCACGGTGACCTCGTCGCCGAGCGCGGGCGGGGTGCGCAGTTCGCGCAGGTCGGCCTTGAGCCGGTGCCCGTCCACGTCGACGTACAGGCGGTGGGTGGAGCCGCGCCACTGGACCTCGGACACGGAGCCGGTGAGGGCGTTGGGCCCGTCGCCGAGTCCGACGAGGTGGGGGCGCACGCACAGGGTGGCGGACACCCCGGAGGCGACGTCGCCTGTGGGCACCTTCAGCTGGGCGCCGGCGAAGGACACCGAACCCGAACCCACCTGTACGGGAAGGAGGTTGGCGTTGCCCACGAAGGACGCGGTGAACTCGGTGCGGGGCCTGCGGTACAGCTCCTGCGGGGTCCCGCAGTCCTGGAGCCGCGCCTTGTCCATGACCGCGATCCGGTCGGCGAGGGTGAGTGCCTCGACCTGGTCGTGGGTGACGTAGAGGATCGACACGTCGGGCAGTTCGCGGTGCAGGCGGGCCAGTTCGGCCAGCATGCCGGAGCGCAGCTGCGCGTCGAGCGCGGACAGCGGCTCGTCGAGCAGGAGCACCCCGGGCCGGATGGCGAGGGCCCGTGCGATGGCCACCCGCTGCTGCTGTCCGCCGGACAGCTCGCGCGGGTAGCGCTTCGCGTAGGACGCCATGCCGGTCATCTCGAGGGCCTCGGTGACCCGGGCGGGGATCTCGGCCTTGGCGACCTTCTGGGCCTTCAGGCCGAAGGCGACGTTGTCCTCCACGCGCAGGTGCGGGAACAGGGCGTACTGCTGGACGACCATGCCGATGCCGCGCCGGTGGGGCGGCAGGTCCGTGACGTCGCGGTCGCCGATCAGGACGCGGCCCGACGCGGGCCGCACGAATCCGGCGACGGCGCGCAGGGCCGTCGTCTTGCCGGAGCCCGACGGGCCGAGCAGCGCCATGACCTCGCCGGGCTCGACCGTCAGGTCGAGGGAGTGGAGGACGGTGTTCGAGCCGTAGGCGACGGACACCTTGTCGAAGCGGATGCCGCTGGCCATCAGCTCTCAGCTCCAAAGCACACGGCGGGTATGGGGTCGGTCTTCTCTCTCACGGCGGCCACGCTCCTTGGGGCGGATGACCCGTGCCGGTCCGCACGGCAACGGGACGGTGAACGGCCACCCAAGGTTGGCCTAGACCCGTTACATTCCCGTTACCGAACTGGGTCAACTGCCACCCCCCGGCGATCAGTTGCCCAAACGCGTGGTGAACGAGAACCGGTCCCCCCGGTAAAGCGTCCGCACCCTTTCCGTGGGCCGGCCGCTCGTGTCGGACGACACCCGGTGAATGAGAAGCATCGGCAGCGCGGGCGGCGTGCCGATCAGGAGGGCCTCGCGCGGGGTGGCCAGCACGGTCTCGATGCGCTCGTCGGCGGACCCGAACTCGATCCCGAGCCGCTCGTGCACATACGAGTAGAAGGACGAGTCCGGGTCGAAGTCGACGTCCAGGCGCGGCATCCGCGCCACGGCGACGTAGGTGCTCTCCAGGCCGACGCGCTCGTCGTCGGCGAGCAGCACACGCTCCATGTGCCACACCGGCTCGCCCCGCTCGACCTCGATCTCGTCGGCGAGGGCGGGCGGGCACGGGAAGCGGTCGAGGCCGATGAGCGTACGTCCCGGGCGGCGGCCCTGGCGGCGCACGCCCTCGGTGTAGCTGGCCATCGACAGTGGCTGCTCCAGCTTGGGCCCGGCCACGACCGTCGCCCGGCCCTGGCGGCGCAGGCGCCCTTCGAGCAGCAGCTCGCGCAGCGCCTGGCGCACGGTCTCGCGCGCCACCTCGAAACGCAGGGCCAGGTCCCGTTCGGTGGGCAGCGGCTCACCCTCGCCCAACTCGTCGAGGAGGGCGGAGACATGGGCCTTGACCGCGTAGTACTTCGGAATGCGGCCGTGCTCGGGGATGCCGGCGCGTACGGGTGCGCCAGGTGCCTGGTCGTTCGGGTAATCCACCCAGGGATGTTCGCAGACATTTGTTAACGGGGTGTCGGGGGCGGTCCCGGAGTGCGGTGCGCGCGGCGGACGGCGTGGCCGGAATCCGCCCTCACCGGCGGTCGGTGCGCAGCCGCCGGGAGCCCGCCACGAGGGCCGCGCCGCCGACGAGCAGGGCGCCGGACACGAGGACGAGTCCGCGCAGGGAACGCGGCCCGGTCCGCGCGAGCTCGTCGGGCGTGAGGGGGAGGCCGCCGGGGTCGGCCCCGATGCCTGCGTCCGCGCCCGTGTCTGCGTCTGCGCCCGTGTCTGCGTCGGTGCTGGTGTCGGCGCCTGGGTCGCTGCCGGCCGTGGGGCCGGTGCTAGGTCCGCGGGTGGGGCCGGTGGTGGGTCCGCGGGTGGGGCCGGTGGTGGGTCCGTGGGTAGGGCCGTGGGTAGGGCCGGTCTCGTCGGTGGCACGGGCGCTCGCGGTGCCGCTGTCGCGGCCGGGCTCGAGCACGCCGTCATCTCCGGTGTCAGGTTCGTCGCGCTGCTCGCCGGGGCGCCTTCCGGACCGCTCGCCCTCCTCGTCGTCGGTGAGTGTGAACCGGTAGTCGCCCGACTCCCCCACCCAGTCGCCGTCGTCGTCCCGGCGCTGCACGACGGCCGCGTTGGCGACGACGCTGTTCGGCTCGGCGTCGGAGGTGAACGTGAGCCGGGCCCGGACGGTGACGGTCTTGCCCGGGCCCACCCGGAAGCCGGGGAAGCCGTCGTCGAAGACGCCGACGTTCTCGTCCCACTCGGTCCGCTCGAAGTGCACGGGGTGGTGGCGCTTGCCGTCGGAGAACTCCAGCTGGATCTGCCGCGTCGCCAGCGTCCGCTTCTTGTCGATGAGTACGAGGACGGGGTGGATGCGGGCGCACTCGGCATCGGTCTTGTTCGTGAGGTCGAGGGACCAGGTGTGGAAGCCGCCGCCGGGGTGGTACGTCGTGGGGCCGCCGCGGATCCGGGTGCTGATCGGGAAGTCGGCGGGGTACTGGGTGACACAGGTGGGCTCGAGCGGGGCGGACCCGGCCGGGACCGGGTCGGCCGCGAGGGCGGGG
Organism: Streptomyces sp. CB01635; assembly: GCF_002803065.1. Lineage (GTDB taxonomy): Bacteria > Actinomycetota > Actinomycetes > Streptomycetales > Streptomycetaceae > Streptomyces. Next base: position 155,866 of record NZ_NNBL01000004.1, on the reverse strand, counting down.
CCGCCGGTCACCACGGAGGTCAGGGCCACGGCAGTGACGGCGAGCGGGATACGCGGTCGCATGAGGAGCCTTTGTGATCGCGGGCGGGAAGGGTACTGCCGCCGCGACCGTGTCACGCGCGACGCGCCCCGTGCCGGACCAGCAGGGCCCCGTACGGCCCGATGCACGAGCGATTCCGCTCGATCAGCTCAGATTTCTGTCATTCCGGTTGGCCGGGAAGTGACCGTGCGCCCGGCCGAACAGGGGTGCGAGGACCAGTTGGGCGGCGCCCTCGACGACCGCCGTCGCGGCGCCGGGCGCGCGCAGGACCGGGACCTCGACCGTGCCGCCGCGCCGTGCCCGCTCGCCGAGCACCGCCCGCACCCCTCCGACGAAGCGCTCCTCGGCGGCTGCGACCGTGCGCCCGCCGAGCAGGACGAGGTCGATGTCGAGGAGGCCGACCATGTTCGCCGCGCCCTCGCCGAGCACGCGCGCGGCCTCGTCGAAGGATCCGGCGGCGACCGCCGCGAGGCAGAGAGCCTCGATGCAGCCGCGGTTGCCGCAGCTGCAGAGCGGACCGTCCAGCTGGATCACCTGGTGGCCGAATTCACCCGCTCCCGTGTGCGGCCCGCGATACGGCGCGCCACCCAGGACGAGTCCGGCGCCGAGCCCCGTACCGAGGTGGAGGTACGCGAACGCGTCGCCGGACCCGGCGAGCGCGAGGCCGAGCGCGGCCGCGTTGGTGTCCTTGTCCACGACCACGGGAAGCCCGAGCCGCTCCGCGAGCGCGTCCCGCAGCGGGAACCCGTCCCACTCGGGGAACCCGGTGACGCGGTGCAGCACGCCGGAGGAGTGGTCGAGGGGCCCGGGCAGCGCAACGCCCACGCCGAGGACTCGGGAGGTGGGGGGTTCTGGATGTACGGGGTCCTGCGCGTCGGGCTCCTGTGCGTCGGGGTCCCGTACGTCGGGGTCCCGTACGTCGCGGCGGTCCGGCTCTCCGGCATCCGCGTCCCCACCGTCCGCGTCCGCGAGCAGCGCCTCCACCTCGCTCGCCGCCGCCTCCACCACCGCGTCGCCGCCCGCGCCGAAGGCGAGCGGGGAGCGGCGTTCGGCGACGACCGTGCCCGCGAGGTCGACCAGGACCGCCGTCAGTTCGTCGCGGTCCAGGTGGAGCCCGACCGCGTGCCCCGCGTCCGGCACGAGACGCAGGACGGTGCGCGGCTTGCCGCCCGTCGAGGCGCGGCGGCCGGTGTCCGTCACCAGGCCCTGTTCCCGGAGTCGCGCCGTGATCTTGCTGACGCCCTGCGGGGTGAGGCCCGTGCGCTCGGCCAGTTCGAGCCTGCTGATGCCCTCGTCGCCCGCCGTGCGCAGCAGATCGAGTACGAGTGCGGCGTTATGGCCTCGCAGCACCGCCAGATTGACCCCGGAGTTAGCCCTGTTCACTCCCCCATTGTCCCTTCCGCTTGCACTTTGGCAACACCGTTGCTTAAGTGGATGCATGACTGAAGGCATGACATCAGGTACGGCTGGGGCCACCGGCTCCCCCCTCCGCGTCGGTCTCGTCGGCTACGGCCTGGCGGGCTCCGTCTTCCACGCCCCGCTGATCGCCGCGACCGACGGCCTCGTACTCGACACGGTCGTCACCTCGAACGCGGAACGGCAGGCGCAGGCCCGCGCCTCCTTCGGTGACGGCATCCGCTTCGTGGCCACGCCCGACGAGCTGTGGCCCCTGGCCGACGAGCTCGACCTGATCGTCATCGCCTCCCCGAACAAGACGCACGTACCGATCGCGACGGCCGCCCTCAAGGCGGGCCTCCCGGTCGTCGTCGACAAGCCGATCGCCGGCACCGCGGCCGAGGCGCGCGAGCTGGCGGCGCTTGCCGAGGAGCGCGGCCTGCTCCTCTCGGTCTTCCAGAACCGCCGCTGGGACAACGACTTCCTGACGCTGCGGAGCCTGATCGCGGACGGCGAGCTCGGCGACGTCTGGCGCTTCGAGTCGCGCTTCGAGCGCTGGCGGCCGCAGCCCAAGGGCGGCTGGCGCGAGTCCGGCGACCCGGAAGAGATCGGAGGTCTCCTCTACGATCTCGGCAGCCACGTCGTCGACCAGGCCCTGGTCCTGTTCGGCCCGGCCGTCTCGGTCTACGCGGAGTCCGACGTGCGGCGCGCGGGCGCGGCGGCCGACGACGACACGTTCATCGCGATCACGCACGCGAACGGCGTCCGCTCCCACCTGTACGTCTCCGCGACCGCGGCCCAGCTCGGCCCGCGCTTCCGCGTCCTCGGCTCGCTGGCCGGCTATGTGAAGTACGGCCTCGACCCGCAGGAGGCGGTGCTGCGCGAGGGCACGATCCCGGCGGCCGGCGAGCCCTGGGGTGTGGAGCCCGAGTCGATGTGGGGCCGGATCGGTTCCGGTGAATCCCCGCTGACCGGCGGCGGACGCCCCGTCGAGACGCTCCCCGGCGCCTACCCCGCGTACTACGCGGCCGTCGCCGCCGCCCTGCGCGGCAGCGGCGAGAACCCGGTCACCGCCGAGCAGGCAGCGTCCGCGCTCGACGTCCTGGAGGCGGCGCGCCGCTCGGCCCGCGACGGTGTGACGGTGACGCTGTGAGCGCGCCGACGGCCGAGGAGATCGAGGAGCAGGAGCGCCGTCTGGTCCTGCCGAAGTTCACTTACGACGACGCCTGGGAGCTGGGCTCGCTGCTCGTCGAGCTGGCCAGGGAGCGCAAGGCGCCGGTGACGATCGACATCACGCGCGGCGGCCAGCAGCTCTTCCACGCGGCGCTGCCGGGCTCGACCCAGGACAACGACGCCTGGATCGCCCGCAAGCGCCGCGTCGTCGAGCGCTATGCCTGCTCGTCGCTGCTGGTCGGAACCCGTTTTCGGGCGAAGGGCACGACGTTCGAGGACTCGTCCAGGCTCGACCCGGACACGTACGCGGCGCACGGCGGCGCGTTCCCGCTGGCCGTCGAGGGCGCGGGAGTCATCGGAGCGGTGGTGGTCTCCGGCCTCCCCCAGCTGGAGGACCACGCACTGGTCGTAAAGGCCCTGGACCTCTTCGTCGCAGGCTAGACAGGCGCCCCCGGAAGGGGCGCGGGGAACTGCGCGACCAGCCCCGGCGGGCCCGCGGCCGACGACCGGCCGACGACCCCGCAGTTCCCCCGCCCCGCGCGGAGCGCTACGCGTCCTTGAGTTCCTGGCGCTGGCGCCCCAGACCCTCGATCTCCAGCTCCACCACATCCCCGGCCCGCAGATACGGCTTCGGCTCGGGCTGCCCCATCGCCACGCCCGCCGGCGTCCCCGTGTTGATCACGTCGCCCGGGTACAGGGTCATGAACTGGCTGACGTACCGGACCACCTCGGCGACCGGGAAGATCTGGTCGGCCGTCGAGCCGTCCTGCTTCAGCTCGCCGTTCACCCACAGCTTCAGGCCGAGCGCCTGCGGGTCCGCGACCTCGTCCGCCGTCACGAGCCAAGGGCCCAGCGGGTTGAACGTCTCGCAGTTCTTGCCCTTGTCCCAGGTGCCGCCGCGCTCGATCTGGAACTCGCGCTCGGAGACGTCGTGCGACACCGCGAAACCGGCGACGTGCGCGAGGGCCTCCTCGTGCGACTCCAGGTAGCGCGCCGTACGCCCGATGACGATCGCCAGCTCGACCTCCCAGTCCGTCTTCACGGACTTGCGCGGTACGAGCACGGTGTCTTCGGGGCCGACGACCGTGTCCGCCGCCTTGAAGAAGACGACGGGCTCCGACGGCGGCTCGGCGCCGGTCTCGGCGGCGTGGTCGTGGTAGTTCAGGCCGATGCACACGACCTTGCCGATCCGCGCGACCGGCGGGCCGACCCGCAGGCCGTCCGCGTCGAGCACGGGCAGCTCGCCGGACTCGGCGGCGGCCCGTACGCGTCCCAGCGCCGCGTCGTCGGCGAGCAGCTCCCCGTCGATGTCGGGGACGACTCCGCCCAGGTCACGCAGGACACCTTCGGCATCGAGCAGGGCCGGGCGCTCCGCCCCCGCGGTACCGACTCGCAGCAGCTTCATGGTTGAGACTCCCTTGATCGAGGAGGGACCTCGCGACGGGTGCAGCCATCGGAGGACTGGTCGATCGTCCAAGGTCCTCGTCCAGTCCGCAATACCTCGTTCACGGACTGGACCTTTACGCGGCAGTAGCAAGCGCCGCGGCAGAGGGCATGTCGCGGTACAGGACGGCCCGCTCGACGGCGCTCCACGTCGTGCTCGTGACCACGTACAGGGCAGCCGCGAGCGGCACGAAGCCCACCGTGAACAGCGTCATGAACGACATCAGCGGCATGATCTTCGTCATCGAGGCCATCGCGCCCGCGCCCGGCGCCTGCGGCCCGTCCGCGGCGGCCGGCAGCATCGGCTGGGCCGCCATCTGCCGCTTCGTACGGCCGTAGTTGAAGCTCGCCACCGCCGCGACGATCGCGAACAGGACCAGATAGACGACGCCCTGCGCGCCGAAGAGCCCGCCGTCCGCGAGCGCGTCCTTGAAGCGCCCGCCGAGCGGCGCGGCGCCGAGGGTGTGGCCGAGCAGGGCGTTGGGCTCGCCGCCGATGCTGCCGTTCGAGAACAGGTGGTAGAGCAGGAAGAAGGCGGGCAGCTGGAAGAGGCTCGGCAGGCAGCCGGACAGCGGCGAGACCTTCTCCTCCTTGTGCAGCTCCATGATCGCCTTCTGGAGCTTCTCGGGGTTCTTCTTGTGCTTCTTGCGCAGCTCGGCGATGCGCGGCTGGAGCTTGGCGCGCTGGCGCTGCCCGCGGGCCGAGGCCCGGGACAGGGGGTGCACGAGAAGGCGTACGAACGCGGTGAAGAGGACGATCGCCGCTGCGGTCGCCGAGGCGTGGAAGAGCGGGTCGAGCAGGTCGGCGATGTGCTCGACCAGGCTGGCGAAGACAGACATGAACGTCGACATGGGTGAGCCCTCCGGGGGTCCCGTCGTGCCGGAATCGGAAGACCGCCGGGAAGGGCGGCCGATCGGCGTGACGGCCCGTAGGGGGACTGCGGGTGGAGCGGGTCCCCTACGCGGCCGTCAGGAGGAGACGGCCGGGTGCTCGGGGTCGGCTGCGCCCGCGGGCGTCGGGATCGCGCTGCGGCAGGAACGCGGTGCGTTGCTCACGGTCGCGCATCGTGGTGCGGACCCGGGTGCGGGGCACGGCGGGGGCGCAGCGCGCGGAGAGCAGGGAGCAGACGGCGAGCGCGGAGCCCGCGGCGGCGGTCGCGGCGAGCGCGACGGCGGCGGTGAGGCTGCCGGTGTCGACGAGAACGGTCTCGACGAGGAGGAACAGCAACAGGGCGGCGGGCCGCAGGGCCGTGCCCCAGGTGCGCGTCATGTCCGGCGTCCCTCCTTCCCGCTGTTCGGTCCGTGGCCACGTGTTGTGGCGTTCTGCCCGTTATACAGGATGGGCCCGGATCAGATGAAGGGGCGGCTTCTCGTCCCTCGCTCACCGCGGCCGCATCGACCGCAGCTTCCCCCACACCGCGAGCCGGTACTTGGACGTGTACTCGGGCGTGCAGGTGGTGAGCGTGATGTAGTACCCCGGCTCGCTGTACCCGGCGCCGCGCACGACCTCGCTGCGCGGCACGCCCGCGATGACGCCACCGTCGCGCGCGGAGGTCTGGGCGAGGGTCTTGTCGACGACGTACGTGTACTCGGCGCTACGGGTACGGACCCGGACCTCGTCGCCCTTGCGCAGCCGGTTGATGTACCGGAAGGGCTCCCCGTGGGTGTTGCGGTGCCCGGCGAGCGCGAAGTTCCCGGCGCGGCCGGGCTGGGCGGTGGCCGGATAGTGACCGACGTAGCCCTTGTTGAGGACGTTCTGCTTCCCGACGCCCTCGGCGACGGGGACGGTGAGGCCGAGGCGGGGGATGGTGAGGACGGCGTAGGCCTGGTCCCAGCGGGGCGTTTCCCGGGAGGCGGAGGTGGAGTCGGCGGATGTCCGGCCCCCGGACCCGCCACCGGACCCCTCTCCCGAGGAGCCGCCCGGGGTGTCGTCACCGGCCTGATCCGAGGCGCTTTCCTGACCGCCGTCGCCCTGCCCGTCCGCGGGGGCGGCCGCCCACTCGCGCTCCAGCGCCTGCACCTTGCGCTCGGCCCCGGCTCTGGCCTCGCGATTCGTCCACCACAGCTGATGGACGACGAGAAGGAGAAGGACGACCCCGAGGGTGACGGCGACCTCGGCGCCGGTCCACAGGGTGCGGCGCAGGGTCGAGGGGCGTCGCCCCTGCGGGGGACGCAGGGCCGAGGGGCGTCGCCTGGGCACACGGCGTCCCGCGCGTAGAGCCGAGGGGCGGCGGCCGGGCACACGGCGTCCCGCGCGCGGCCCCTGCCGCACGACGACCGGCTGACGCTCCCGATCCCGGTCCCGTTCCCAGTCCCGATCCCGCCGCCACTCCGGCTCCCGCTTCCGCTTCCGCTTCGGCTCGCGCACGGCCGCAAGATAGGCCCTGCCTCCGTAACTCACCAGGGAAGTCACCAGGGGAAGTCACCAGTGAAAGGGCCGGCACCCTAAGCTCGCGCCCCATGGGTCCCCTCTGGCTGCTCGCACTGATCCCCTTCATCGCAGGACTCGCCCTGGCCGTCTCACAGGTGCTGCAACTCGTCACCGAGACGCTCCGGCGCAGCACCGGCACGGTGGTCGACGCGACGGTGACGGGCCATGTCGCGTCGAACGAGGCGTCGTACGCGGTGCTGCATCCGGTGGTCAGCTGGACAGCGCCCGACGGCACGGCACACGAACAGGCGCTCCCCGACGAGGTGGGCGCCCACGCGCTCCCCGAGGGCCGCCGCGTACGCGTCCGCTTCGACCCGGCGCACCCCGCTCTCGCGGCCCTGGACACCGACGGCCGCTACCGCTCGTGCGTGGCCTGGCTGTGGGCGGGGACGGTGCTGTGGGCGGGCACGCTGGCCGTGGTGGTCGGGCGCATGGCGTACGTATGGAACGAAAGCGACGGCTACGCGAGCGGGTGGTGACCTGGCGCCGGTGACGGTGGTCGGCAGTACGGTGTCACCCATGCGCCCCGACACGCCTGCTACGCCCGCCGAGCCTGTAGACCCTGTCAACCACATCGCCGAAGCCGAGCGCCTGGAGCGCATCGCCGGCCTGTACCCGGAGGACGCCGAGCAACTGCTCCTCCAGGCCGCGGCGCACTACGAACTCGCCGACGCGCGCCAGCGCGCCGCCTCGCTGTACGACGGGCTCATCGCCGGCCCGCCGTCAGAGCTGGAGCAGCCCCACCTGGTGAAGGCCCTGATGGCCGCGAACCTGTGGGAGTACGGCCACGAGGCGGAGGCCCACGCGATCATCACGGGCATCCGGACAGCGGGCCCGAGGGACCCGGCCGCGTACGTGATCGTGGCGGAGGCCCTGGAGTCGCACGACGAACTGGAAGCGGCGCACGAGTCCTTCACGGAAGCCCTGACGCTGCTCCTGCCGGAGGCGGAGCGCACGAACCCGCCGTACGAGACGCACCCGCTCCTCCTGGGCCGCCACCGTGTGCGCCGCATGATCGGCGCGGAGCACGACGAGTGGGACGCCCTCGCCGACCGGGTCCACCGGGCCGCGGTGTCCCTGGACGAACTCCACGACCCGAAGCGGACGTGGGCGCTGGGCTCGAACAACCCGGCGGAGCTGAAGGCCGAAATCCTGCGCCTGCGCGCGGAATTGGGCTCGTACAGGCAGGCCCTGTCCCGCCCGTTCCCGGTGGCGGTACTGCACTGGCCGGCGACGGAGCTGACGGAACTACTGGCCGCGTACCCGACCCTTACCTCCGAATACCCGTCCCACGAAGAGCACTTGGCGACCATAGAGTCCTCCCTCCGCGAACTCGCGGCCTCGGGCACACCGAACCTGGGAATCGTCGCGGGCACGGTCCCGTCGTACGAGGCGTTCGCGGCGTCGGAGTCCTCGTCCCCCACAGATGCGTCGCTGCTACCGCAGTACGCCACGACACTGGCGGCCCGAGGCCGCGCGATCCCGTGGCCGCCGGAGCGGGGGGCGGAGTGCTGGTGTGGGTCGGGGCGGGGGTATGGGGAGTGTCATGGGTGGGGGCGACGGACTGACCCCACAGGGGTCTGACTGACGTCTGGGGGAACGGGGTTGGGCGGGCTGGAGGGCACCCTCCTGATCATCGACAACGGCACGGGCATGGACGACGCCGGACTCGACGCTGCGATGACCGTCGGCCGTCGCCGGGACTACGGCGACGGCGCACTCGGCATGTACGGCACAGGCCTCAAGGCCGCCTCTCTGTCCAATGCGTCGGCGCTGACCGTGATCAGCCGTACCAAGCGCAGCCGGGCCGCCGGGCGCCGGCTGACCGCCGAAGGCATCGAGGACTCGTTCCGCTGCGACACTCGACGACTGGTTCGTGGTCGCGCCGATGCAGACGTCGGCCCGGTGCCGCCCTGATACGCGGATCCTTGGCCATGGCCCCTTCTCCCTCGCCCGACGGACCCGGCGTCGCGGGGCCCTGTTCGGCGCGATCCGCGAGCCCCGTCATGCGGCCGCCGCGATGCGTCTGGCGGGCGCCACGTATCTGAACGGGAACGCGACGGCCGAGGAGAACGTACGGCCGCCTCGGGGTGCGTTGGTGCTGTACCCCGTGGTGGAATCCGAGCCCCGGATCGCGTCCGACGGTTCGGCCGATCCGCGCGACCTCGTCATGGTGTTCGCATTCGTCGCCCCAGTGTCGGCGGCGACCGGCGGCCGTCCGCTGGTGCGCTTCCGCGCCGTCGACTCGGGCAGGAGCGACGCTGCGATCATTGATCGTGACGACGCGCGTGCGGGAGGCACTAGGGCTGTGACCGAGATGAAACCCTCCTCTCCTGACGTATCGGCCCGCATGAGCAGGCAGGCCAGCAAGGACACAGGTGCCGAGCTGGCGGTGCGGCGGCTGCTGCACGCGGCGGGACTGCGGTACCGCGTGGAATACCCGGTGCCAGGGATGGCCCGGCGTCGGATCGACGTGGCCTTCACCCGCGCCAAGGTCGCCGTGCTGATCGACGGCTGCTTCTGGCACGGCTGCCCGCAGCACGCGACGCAGCCCAAGGTCAACGTAGAGTGGTGGCGCCAGAAACTGGACAGGAACATGGCGCGGGACCGGGAGACCACCGGGCACCTGACGGCAGCGGGGTGGACCGTACTGCGGTTCTGGGAGCACGAGGACCCGGAGGACGTGGCGGCGCAGATCAGAGCCGTCGTGCTGCGGAGCAGCGATCGATGAGCAGAGGGACGGGGGAACATGGGCGCGCTGAGCTTCGTAGATGTCTGCGCAGGAGCAGGCGGTCTCGCGCTCGGCCTGGAGCAAGCCGGATTCGAACCTCGCCTTCTGCTCGACAACGACAAGCGCACCGTCGCCACCCTCACGGCCAATCGGCCGCACTGGAACGTGCTGCTCGAAGACCTCCTGGACTTCGACCCGATCGAGCACCCCGAGAGCTACGACGTGGATCTGCTCTCCGCGGGGCTCCCCCGGGTGAAGTCGAGTGCGACGGTCGGCCGGCCGGATTCGGGCGAGGAAGAGCGGCTGCTGCGGGCCACCATCTTTCTGGCCCATGCGATCAAGCCGCGGGCGGTACTCATCGACAATGTCCCCGACCTAGCGTACTCGGACGACTACAAGCCGTTCCGGGACTTCGCTCGCGCCGAACTGGCGCACCTCGGTTATGAGTTCAGCTGGTTCGTCGTGGACGCCGTCGGCTTCGGGGTCCCACAGAACCGTAGGTCGGGCGTGCTCGTGGCGCTCGAGCGAGGCCACGGTGACGCGTTCCGTCCTCCGATTCCCACAGTGGACGAGCCGACGACCGTCGGCGCCGCTCTGCAGCGTTCGATGAGCGCCCGGGGCTGGCCGGACGCCGCCCGCTGGGCCGCACAGGCGGACCGACCGGCGCCGACCCTCGTCGGCGGCTCCAAGAACCGCGGGGGAGCCGATCTGGGTCCGACCGGCTCCAAGAAGAAGTGGGCGACCATGGGCGTCAATGGGCACACCCTGGGTGATCAGGTGCCCGGCGAGGACTTCGTCTGGGATCCCGAGCGCGGACGGGAGTACCTGGTGAAGATCACGCCCGAGCAGGCGGCCACTCTCCAAGGCTTTCCCGAATCGTGGTCGATCAGCGGCCCCAAGACTCCCCGTTATCGCCAGATCGGGCACGCTCTGCCACCGCCCGTCGGGCGGGCCCTGGGCGGGGCCGTGGCGGATGCGCTCAAGGGGGATCCAGCATGCCTCCCGGCCGGCTAGAATTCGGCACCATGACCAGCACGGCGTCCCACAAGTCCATCCTTGACACGCCCTTCGTCTTGGACTTGTTCGCCGGCCCGGGTGGACTCGACGTCGCCGCGCACGCGCTCGACATTCCGAGCCTTGGCATCGAATGGGACAAAAGTGCATGTTTGACCCGTTATGCCGCTGGCCTCGACACACTGCACGCAGATGTGAGCGCCGTACGCAGGGAACAGTTCGAGTCGTTGCCGCCCGAGATCAACATCCTCGCCGGCGGTCCACCGTGCCAGACGTACTCGGTGGCCGGCAGCGGCGCCGGTCGGAAAGCCCTGGCCGAGGTGAAGAACTACATCGACCGCCTGATGCACGGCGATTCGGATCAGGACATCGACAAGGCCCTGGGGAATCTCAGCGACCCGCGTACCGCCCTGGTCCTGGAGCCGCTCCGGTACGCGATCCAGGCCACCCGGAGCCCGAACCGTTCGCACCGGCCGTACGACGTCATCGTGTTGGAGCAGGTTCCGGCCGTCCAGGCGCTCTGGCAGCAGTACGCGAAGGTGCTGCAGGAGCAGGGTCTGCCTGACGGCACCCGGTACGAGGTCGTCGTCGACGTCCTGGGCACCGAGACCTACGGTGTGCCCCAGACCCGAAAGCGCGCGGTACTCATCGCGCGGCGCGTCGGGCTCGGCGGACCTTCGCTTCCCGCTCCCACCCACCGGGCGTACGAGCCCAAGAAGTGGAACCGCGGCTCGGCCCCGAAGGCCGAGGAAGCGGTACAGCAGGCGACGCTCGACCTCAGCTCGCCGGAATCCGACGGACTGTCGCCCTGGAGGTCGATGGGTGACGCGCTCGGTGATCCGGCCGGCTCGCACCGTGGTCGCCCTACGCCGTTCCTGGTGCGCTCGAACTACGGAAGCTCCGGCAATCCGGGACGCCGCGGTGTACGCAGCGACCGGCAGCCGGCGACCACCGTGACCGGACGTATCTCTCGCTTCGTCGTCTTCCAGCACCTGGACGAGGACATCGTCTACGAGGGCGACCGGTTCAGCATGAACGAAACCGGCATGCTGCAGAGCTTCCCGCCCGACTACCCCTGGTCTGGCACCGCCCAGGCCCAGCAGGTGGGAAATGCCGTACCGCCGCTGTTCGGCGCCCACTTGCTGAGTGCCGCCCTCGGGCTGCCGGCGCCGTCACCTGAGCTGATGGCCAAGCCCTGGATCGCCGCCACGGAGGAACAGCGGGCGAAGCGGCGAAGCCACGGCTGCGGGGCGCCCGACAGCTGCACCGACAGGTGTCCCCGCTCCGACGACAAGGCGCCGTCCGGCCCGACCTCACCGAAGGCCGGCAGGCCGAGCACGAAGGCGTCGGAGGCGGCACGCGGGATGGTGCTGCAGTACGCCTTGTGAGCGTGCAGCAGCACCATCAGCCGCATTCTACCTACCCCTGACAGGCGCGGTCTCGAACAGTTCCGCGAAGTACTTGGTGAGACCAGCCACGGACTCCTCGGGCGCGGGATCCTCGTCCGGTCCCTCCGGAAGCGTGTAACGGCCGACCGGCGGCGCCGACTCGGCTTCCGCGATCCAGCGGCGCAGGGACTCGGGATCGCGAGGCCCGTCCGGGGCGAAGGCGTCGTAGACGATCGTCGCCCCGGCCGCGTTGATCGCGACGCTCAGGCCGTCGATCTCCCGGCCCGTGGTGACGGTTCCGCTCTGCAGGAGCCGGACCAGGGCCTGGGCTGTCGGACGATGGTCGATCAGCTCTTTCCGCAGGACGCTGTGGATGAGGTCCTGGTTGCTGCAGGCTGTCTCGACGGGCGCGTAGTCGGACCCGTTCCTGAAGAGTTCCGCCGCCCACCACAGACGTGAGAAGCACTGCCGGTCCGGCGAGCCGAGGAAGCGCTCTGCCGCGACTCGCCGATCCCTCCGCTTCACGGTCGCTCCCGGCAGATGCCGCCACACCACGTACTCGGGAGCCACCGCCACCGCCATGTGGTTCCACAGGCGCTTGTCGGCTGCCTCGCGGCGCGTCAGCCTCAGGGTGGCGTGGAGCCGCGGGGCGAGCCAAGCGTCCGCGCGGGCCCGATCCGCGGCGAATTCGTGCATGGCATCTTCGACCAGGCCACGGACGGGCTCCACGGCCCATCTGGCATCGTCCTCGGCAAGTGGCTCCACCACCTTGGCGACATCGATCCCGCCGTGCACCTCCTCGCCCCTCAACAGTCCCTCGGTGAGGAACGGGTCGGCGGCGGAAGTGTCCAACAGCCCGAGACGATCGGGCACGTGGTTCGGTTTGTTGATCACGTCGCGCTCTCTCGGTTCATCTGTTCCAGCCGCCGGATGGCGTGGCTCAGTGCCTTCGTGGTGTCGGAGCGGCGCACCGCCGCATAGTGGATACGGGTCTGCAGTTCGGCCCAGCCGGAGTCGCCGGTGCGACGGCGGTGGACCTGGCGCAGGGCGTCCTCGACGTGCAGGCCGGGGACCACATCGGGAAGCATCTCCCGCAGCACCTCACCCTTCCAGTCGGTGGGGAACACCGGGTCACCACCGTCGAGTTCCAGGTCTCCGAGGGCGCTGTGGAAGACCGCGCTCCAGACATCGGTGGCCATCTGCGAGATCAGCAGGTCGCTGACCTTGCTCTCGACACCGGACCCGACGCTGTCCAGCAGGCCGAGGAATCCGTCGACGTCCGTGTTCACGAAGACCGTGGGAAGGCGCGCCGAGGTGTCGACGATCCACGGCACATCGGCGTAGGCGCGCAACCATTCCCGTGCGCTCGTCCTGAACGGCGCTTTCTGGACACTGAGTTGGAGCTCGCTGACCGGGTCGTCGGACAGCGTGTCGACAATCCAGTTCGCGCTGCTCTCGGCGATCACGCGGCCCGGCACCGCGTCGACGGTACCGACGGCGAAGGCTGACAGGGATGCCCTACCCGCGTGGTCGTCCCGGAGCACGTCCACCGTGCCGGACCAGTCCCGGCCGTCCTCCGTGTCACGCGCCAGCTCCACACAGGTGCGCATGTTGGTCTCGCCGTCGGTCAGCACGGCGAGAACACGGAGTTCGGACCAGGGTGCGTCATCCGCGTCCGCCCCGGGCGGCATCGTCGCGGAGACCCGGAGGCCGGCGCTCACCCAGCTGTTGTGACCGGCTGTGCCGAGCGCGACCGCCCGTTGCGCAGTGGAAAAGGCACTGGTCTCCAGCGGGTCCCGCGTACCGTCGGTGAGCTTGAGCGACACCGCCGTCACCCGGAGGGAGATCGGCCGGTTGAGCCGCTTGTACGGGTAGACCTTCACGCGTCCTCCCGCTTGCCGGTGCGGAGTTCGACGACCAGGCGGCTGAGCGCCGTCCGGACGGGGTGGCTGGTGACGTCAGTGGCACCACGGAACGTGGCTCGGCGGGCGCCGGGGGCAAAGCGGAGGGTGCCGTCGACCACCTCGCAACCCTCGATTCCCTCCAGCTCAGCCCACCGCAGGTTGGGACGGCCGCCGGACCGTACGTCGAGTTGGGCGATCGGCGCCATGGGCGTGATCTCGTCGCCGCGAGGAATGGTCACCTGGGCAGTGATCCGCCAGTCTCCCCCGTCGCCGATCTCCGCCTCCAGCGTGTCCAATACGGGTACGACAGGTCCGCTCGGCGCCTTGGCCTTGGGCTTCGCCTTCACGGTCAGCGCCTTCCGCAGCGCCGCACCGCCCTCCGTACTCCCGCGTTTGGGTCGTGCGACGAGATCTTTGACAGCCTGATTGACCTCGGCGGTGAGCGCGTTGATCCGTCGGTACGCAGCCGGGGACCACCTCAGGGTCAGCTCGTCGGTCTGTCCCCAGCCGTCGTGCTCAGGGGGCTCCGCGGCGCGCAGGAAGTCTTCGGACTCGCGGGTGAAGGCGGCTGTCTCGCCGGCGGCGTCTCCGAGCAGGAGCACCGCTTGGAAGGGGTTGACCCCGAGTGGCAGCCCTGGGACCCTGGACCGCTTGACGGTCATCCGGTTTCCGCGCAGGGAGTGGACCTGATTCTTGCCGCCGTGGTCGTTCTCCTCCGCGTCGGTGAGCAGGAGGACACCTTGGTGGGTGCCGAGCGATCCTCGGGCCCCGCCGGACAGTGGCAGCTTGAGCGGGATCTGCCGCATCGCGACCTGCCCCGCCTCGGTGAGCTTCTCCACCGTGGCGCCGTCGTAGTGCGCCTTCAGCGCGCGGGTGCGGGCCGGCTGCTCGGCGGAGGGGTCGATCTGCTCCTCGGGCACGACGACTTCGCCGTTTCGCATGGTCCGCACGAAGACTTCGAGCAGGGGAAGCCTTCCACCACCACCCGTCATCGCCGCCCAGAAGTCCCGGCCGAGAGCCTCCACGAGCCGGAAATGCATGCGCTCGATGTTGCGCGGGTCCGTGCCCTCGTCGTCGGCTTCGTCGACGTCGTCGTCGATCCCGGAGGTCGACGCGTCCAGACTGGCGACGTCGTGCGCGCCGACGACGAGGAACGAGGTGCCGGGTTCATCGCTCTCGCGGGTCAGGTGCAGCCGCTCCACCTCCGCCTCGTCGGCCCACCAGGAGCGGGCCACCGCCGCGCCCGGGGTGTCCGGGTCGGGGCGACCCAGCCAGGCAGGACCGGCATAGGGTGCGCCGTCGACCTCACGCCAGGGCAGTTCGAGTCGCCCGATGACCCGGCGCTCGGTACGGCCCTCGTGCGCGGCGGACAGAGTGGAGTTGATGAGTACGAGGCCGAGCGCGCTGGTGGCCCACAGGGTCGCCTTGCCCAGGCCGTACGAACCTCCCGCACCGGGGCCGGACTTGAGGCTCTCCAGCTGACGTCTTACGACGGCGGCGAACTTGCCGTCGCCGTAGTCGTCACCGGTGAGCCCGGAGGCGTTGTAGTCGTCGATCCGCAGCAGGACCAGCCGCCCTTGCTCGTACATGTCCCGGACACCCGAGTCCACTACGCGGCCGACCTTCTGATTCCCGGACGCGTCGGAGACGGCCGAGTAGTGCGGGAACAGGTCGTTCCAGAGGATGGCGTCGCGGAAGTCGTCCAGTGCGTCGCCGGTCAGCTCGTGGAGGGTGTAGCGGACACGGACCGGCCGGCCGTTCTCACGCAGGCGCTCGTCGAGGCTGTTCTGACAGGTCTCGCGGGCGAGCACCTGCACGTCGGCGTCGAAGGCGAACGCGGCCGCGTTGCCCAAGTCCCGGCCGCCGTCCGGGTATCCAGGACGGTGGTACCAGGTGACCGGCAGGCCGGACTGCGTGTCGGTGGTGCGGGTGTGCACCGTGCCGATGTCCGTGCCGAGCGCCCTCGCGATGTCCGTCATGACCGTCGGACGCGGGGTCGACCTACCGGTGATCCAGGCGGAGACCGCAGCTCGGGTGAGCTTGAGTTCGTCCGCCAGTTCCGCCTGCGACTTCCCCGCGAACTTGAGCTGTCGAGCCAACCAGGGCCCGAACTCCTCGCCTGTCTCCACGCTCCGCTGCTCCTCTCTCGGGACCCCGGCCAGACCACATGTGACCGGATGATCCCGCAGCGTAATTTGACACCACACCCAACGTCAACTGCCGGTTGACCAGGGCTCTTTCATGATTCCCCCTTGAAGACCCAGTCCACTTGTCCAGATATATCCCTTTCTTGTCGATCCGCCCTCCTCCAAAAATCGGAAGCGTCAGTTCCACACAGCCACCTCAACTCGCCGAACTCCAGGGCGAATTGAAGGTTGCGCACCGACCCCCGGCACCGCTACCTTCGACGGCGATGCAGTGCATCTCGCTCGGCCAAACCTCCAACAAGAGGCGGCGTGCGGCATAGGGAGAGGTGTATCCACACACCGAAAACCAAGACGTCCGAAGAATCATTTCCCCGAATCGACAGGATCCACCGGCAAGACGACCGCCACCCCTGGTCGGCTTGGTGTTCAGTCGACCCTCGGACACAGCCACCGAGAAATCTTCCCGCAGATGACTCATGCCTGAAATCAACTCGCCGCCACTTCTAAGAAAAAGAGGCAACGCGCTTCATGATTGAACCGAGTGATGACAATTTCATCCTCTCCTCCCGGGAGCTCAGCGCCATCGAGTTGGACATCCTGATGGAGGGCAGACAGGCCGAGGCGAAGAAGATCCTCGACCTCCACGAGCTGTCCGAGGATTCCCTTCCGCACCACCACCCCGGCCTGGCAGAGTCGATCCAGAGGCTCCCCGAGGACCTGCAGTCCCCTGTCCAGGGGGACGAGGACCGTTCGGAGGACTGGCCTGACGCGCCCTCCAGGGACATCTGACGCCGTTCCCCTGGAGGAGGGCGCGTCAGTCGAGTCCTCCCCCGCTCCGGTGGGCCGGCCGCACACGTTTCGGCGGCCGGCCCACCTCCATCCCAGTCTTCAACGCATTTGACGCACCAGGAGCGCAGCAGCCGTGCAGCCTTCAGACCAGCGGGTCGTTCAGACCGTCCTCGAGCAGTCCTCACGCGTCCTTCAGACCTATTCCGTAGACCCCGGCCTCGTGGCCGAGCACGCGAACGGCGAGCGTCGAATCACTCAGGGTGGATACGGGGACAGACAGCTCTTCGAACTCGTCCAGAACGCCGCTGACGAAATCTCCGCAGCACCCGGCGGAAGGATTCAGGTCGTTCTCACAGCAACACATCTCTACTGCGCCAACGAAGGTGATGCCGTCACCCCCGAGGGCGCCGAGACAATTCTCCGTATGAGCATGTCCAAAAAGCGCGGAGGTCAGATCGGCCGTTTCGGCGTGGGCGTGAAGTCCGTTCTTGTCGTGACCGACACGCCTGAATTCTTCAGCAAGTCAGGAAGCTTCGGATTCGATCGGTCCTGGTCCTACGAGAAAATCAACGCCGTTCCGGGCGTCACCGACCGGTACGGAGAGAATTTCGATGCACCGGTGCTTCGCATGGCCCGCCCTCTCGACATGCCGACTGAACGAAACACCGACCCCGTGCTGAAGGAGCTGCTGACCTGGGCGACCACCGTGGTGCGCCTCCCGCTGCTCGCCGGCGCCGACGATCGGTTGGGCCGGGACATGCACGGAGGTCGAGCCAAGAACCATGGCGAGATCCGTGATGAATTCCCTGTCGGCTTCCAGTTGTTCTCCCCGCACGTCGGCCAGGTGGTCTTGGAGGACCGAAGGCCTCGCCCTGTGTTGCGTCGCGTTCTGACCTCTCACCAGTCGGACGACCTGCACACCATCGACGAAGAGCGGACCGGAAAGGCCGTCGCCAAAACCTCCTGGCGCGTGTTCACCACCACGCACGAGCCTGGGCCGGCGGCGCGCGCGGACGCCGGTGAGCTCCACGACCGCGTCGCGCTGGACCTGTCCTGGGCCGTTCCGGCGTTGGCCGAGGACCCGTCGACCGGCCTCTACACCGCCAACGCCCGTGGCCGCGGTCGGTTCTGGTCCTTCTTCCCGACCAAATACGATATGACGTTGAGCGGCGTTCTCAACGGGGCCTGGAAGACGAACGAGGACCGCCAGAACCTGCTGGACTCCTCGCCGTTCAACCAGGAGATGATCCGGGTGGCCGCGCGTCTCGTCGTCGACTCCCTTCCTTCGCTCGCTCCGGAGCAGGATCCCGCCGCTTATCTGCCGCTGCTGCCCGGCCGCGTGAAGGAGTCGATCAGCTGGGCCGACGAGTTCCTCACCCGCGAGATCTGGAACCGTGCCGCGAGCAGTCCGTCCCTGCCGGACCAGGACGGGACTCTGCGCAACCCGGCGGATCTGCAGGCCCCTCCCCGGTTCAAGGACGCGAAGGACAAGGCGAAGTGGCTGGGACTCTGGCACGACTGCCCGGGCCGTCCGTCGAACTGGCTGCATCCCAGCGCCGACGCGGACACGCTTCGTTCCGGCAAGGTGGAGCACATCCTCGGCGAGCGGCGCCAGGAACGCGCAGGTGTGCGTGAGTGGTTGGAAGCTCTGGTGCAGTGCGGCACAGCCGAGTCGTCCAAGGCGGCGATCAAGATCCTCGCCGCTCTGGTGGAGTCGAAGCGCCCCGAGGCCGAAGAGGCACGTAAGGCGCGTGTCATCCTCACCGAGGAGCACGGATTCGTCGCGCCCATGCACGGCAAGGTCTTCCGCCGCACCGAGCAGGGCGGACTGCGCGAGTCGCTGGTGTACGTGGTCGACGCGCTGGCACAGGACAGCGAACTGACGCACGAGCTCAACGTCCTGGGGGTTCGGGAAGCCGACGTCGAAGGTCGGTTCACCAGCGTCCTCGATCAGGGCTTCGACCACTACGGCGAAGCCGAATGGCAGCGCTTCTGGGAACTGTTCCGCCAGGCAGGCATCAGGCAGCAGACCTACAAGGTGCTGGAGCGGATGTCCGACCCTCGCGACACACTGCATGTCCGGACCGGTGACGGCCGCTTCCGGCCGATCGTGGACTGCATGCTGCCCGGTCCCGTCGTCGACGTCAGCCGTGATCCCGAGATCGCGGTCGACGTCGTGTTCCACTCGGACGACCTTCCGTTCTTCGCCCAGGTCGGGCTGCGTCCGAAGCCGTCGAGCGGTGTCCGACCGAGCACGCACGAAGAGTGGTTCCAGGACTACCGGGAAGCCGTCCACGCCTCGCATCTGCGTGGGCTGGACAGTCGCGCTCCTCGACCTGCGATCAATCGGCTCAAGCTGGAGGGCGCGCCGATCGGTGGGCCTCTGCACCTCTTCCGTGCCATGTCCGAGGAGTCCCGGGCCAACTTCCTCAAGGCTCTCCCCGACGAGTCCGTGGTGGACAACTGGACCCGCCAGTTCGGTGCGCAGGCGAACACCCGGCAGGCGGTTCCCTCTCCCATCCGGTGGATGCTGCGGAAGTACGGGGTCGTCGGGACCACCCAGGGCCTGAAGCCGCTCAAAGAGGCAGTGGGGCCACAACTCGCCTCGTACCACGATGTGTTGCCCGTCGCCGACATCTCTCCGGAGAAGGCACGCAAGCTCCATCTGCCCGTCACGGTCGACGAGGTGCCGCCCCAGCTCTGGCAGTCGCTGCTCGACGCGGTGGCCCGCAGCGAAGACGACGTCTTCGTCGGAGCCACGTACGTAATGCTCACCCGGTTCGAGGCCGACTTCCCCGAGGACTCCCTGACACGATGCCGCATCGGCGACACGTGGGGCGCCCGGCCCGACGACGAGATCACGCTTGCCGTCGACACGACCGAATATCGCGCGCTGCGCGCAGAGCAGCTTCCCGCGCTCCTGGTCCCGTCTGCTGCCGACGCCGAGCTCATGGTCGAGCGGTGGGGCATGCTCCGCTACGCCGACGTGATCAGCACGGAGACGCGTGAGGTCCCCGACGGTGATCCGGTGCTCCTCGTCGACCTCTACCCGGGGCTGCGCCAGCGTCTGAACAGCACGAACCGCTCCAGTTCCGTCCAGCGCTGCAGTGAGCTGGAGGAGGTGATCCGCACTCCGAACGGAACGCGCTCGGCACCCCTCAAGGCCGTGCGCCAGGGCGACGTCGTGAAGGTGCGGGTGCCGCTGGAGCGCGCACCGATGCTGGCCCTGATCGACACCGGGCTCGGGCTCGGGCTCCGCGCCGAAGGGTGCCGTGCCGTGCTGGAGCTCGAAGAGCGCATGGCCCGGGACAGCGCGATGCAGGCCGCCGTGAAGGCCGTACGCGAGGCACAGGACATGGTCACCAAGATCGAGCTGCTGATCGGTGCGGACGCCCTGCGCGCAGGCCTGCCCGAAGGGCTCGTCGAGGCTGAGATACAGGAGGGGGACGGCGAGCCGACCCCGCGCCGCATCGCGCAGATGGCGTTCAACTCGCACGGTGACGGCGTGCTCCAGCAGCACGCGCGCGACGTCCAGGCGCGGTTCCCCAATGCCCCGGGCAGCTACACCGGAACGTCCAACGCGATCGCGTTCGTCTCCGATCTCAGGCTCCCGGTGTCGTTCGCGGGATCGCGCACACCCTCGCCTCCTCCCTTCGAGACGATCGACGGCCCCCAGGACTTCCCGAGCCTCCACGACTACCAGGAGGACCTGGTCCGCAACGTCACGACCATGCTCGACCGCCTCGCACCGCAGCGCGGCATGCTGTCACTGCCCACGGGCGCGGGCAAGACGCGTGTGACAGCCGAGGCCGTGATCCGTTGGGTCAAGCGAGTCAGGGATCTCACAGGTCCGCTGCTGTGGATCGCGCAGACCGAAGAGCTCTGCGAACAGGCCGTCCAGAGCTGGAAGTTCGTATGGAGCAAAGTCGGAGCGGAGCGTCCTCTCGTCATCAGTCGGCTGTGGGGCAGCAACGAGGTCGGCGACGTGGTCGACCACCCGCATCTCGTGGTCGCCACGGACGCCAAGCTGGAACGCTGCCTCGGCACGGACCAGTACGACTGGCTGCGGCAAGCCGCTCTGGTGATCGTGGATGAGGCGCACACCGCCGTCTCCAAGCGCTACACGGAGATCCTCGGCCGGCTCGGGCTCACGCAGTACGAGACCGAGCGCCATCTCCTGGGCCTGACCGCGACGCCGTTCCGCAACAACAACGAGGACGAGACGCGTCGCCTGGTCAGCCGCTTCGGAAACCGCCGGCTCGACGAGGGCGTCTTCCCCTCCGGCGACCCGTATCGGGATCTCCAGAAATGGGAAATGCTCGCCCAGGTGGAACACCGCACTCTGGAAGGCGGCCAGATCGAACTGACTCGGGACGAAAAGAGCCACGCCGACACCATGGCGATGCTCTCCCGGTCCGCCGAACAGAGGCTCGCCGACGACCACGCGCGCAGCCGTCGCATCGTCGATGCGGTGGCCGCGCTGCCAAGTGACTGGCCGACTCTGCTTTTTGCCACATCTGTGGACCACGCCAAGTACCTGGCTGCCATGCTGAACGACCGCGGTATCCGCTCCGCTGCTGTGGACTCGACCACCAGCACCCAGGACCGCCGCACCCGCATCGAGAACTTCCGGAACAATCGAATCCGCGTGCTCACCAACTACGGCGTCCTCACCCAGGGCTTCGATGCCCCGGCCACCCGCGTCGTGGTCGTGGCCAGGCCGGTCTTCAGCAAGAACGTCTACCAGCAGATGATCGGGCGTGGCCTGCGCGGGCCCAAGAACGGCGGCAAGGACACCTGCCTGATTCTCAACGTGAGCGACAACATCACGAACTTCGATACCGACCTCGCCTTCGCCGAGTTCGAACACCTCTGGAGCCGTAAGTGACCGACGCCTACCTCGACACCCCTCCGCTCACCGAAGAGCAGCGGGCCGTGGTCGAGCAGCCCTGGGACGCACGCGTCCTGGTCACCGCCGGGGCAGGCGCCGGGAAGACACACACCCTGGTGCGCCGGCTCGACGAGCTGTGCGGGCACGAGGACCCCGAGGAGGCTCTGGAGGCCTCCGAGATTCTTGTGCTGACGTTCTCCCGGGCCGCCACACGTGAGCTCCGCGAGCGGATCGCCCGGCACGGGGAGCGAGCCAGGCGCGTCCGCGCGCAGACTTTCGACGCCTGGGCTTACAGCATCGTCGCCCAGGCGTACCCGGACCGCGACTGGAGTGCGACGGGCTTCGACGAGCGGATCAGGACGGCGGCCGACGCGATCGCCGCCGGCGCGTTGGAGGCCGGTGACGCCGTACCCCCCGCCCATGTCGTGATCGACGAGGTCCAAGACCTCGTCGGCGACCGCAGGGAACTCGTCCAGACCCTGCTCGACGTGTACCAGCGGAGCTGTGGCTTCACCGTGGTCGGCGACGCCGCGCAGTTCGTCTACGGCTTTCAGATCGAGGACCCGGCCGAGCGCGCCGACGAGACCGGTCTTTTCTTCGCCTGGCTGCGCGCCTCGTTCCTCGACGACCTCGTGGAGCTGCGCCTGACCGAGAACTTCCGGGCCACCACTCCTGAGGCCCGGGCCGCGCTCGCGGTCGGTCCCCCGCTCCAGGAGATCGCCGAGGAGGACGCGGCCGCGACCCTCTTCGAAGAACTGCGCGAGCTGCTGCTCACGCCCGCGAACAGGATGGCCGACCTCACCGATCCGTTCACCCTGGACGGCCTGCGCACCTCCGACGGCACCACAGCCATCCTCACCCGCGACAACCGCCAGGCTCTCGTCGTCTCCGGCCTGCTGCACGCCAACGGCGTCAAGCACCGGCTGCGGCGGTCCCTGGAGGAGCGGCCCGTGCCGTACTGGGTGGCCGAACTGCTGCGCCGGACCGAGGCGTCCGGGCTGTCCGAGGACAGGTTCCGCTCGCTGCTCGCCTCGATCCCGCTGCCGTACGATCCGAACGCGGATGTCCTGTGGACCGTGCTGCGGCGTGTGGCGCGCGGCCCCGGGCGCAACGTGGTCGACCTCGACCGGCTGCGCCGCGCGGTCGCCGACCGGCGCTTCCCGGACGAGGCGGCCGACCCCGAGACGGCAGGGCTCACCGTCTCCACGACGCACCGGGCCAAGGGCCTCGAGTTCGACCGGGTGATCGTGCTGACGCCGCCGACCGTCGCCGAGCTGCGCAAGCAGTTCAAGGACAACCTGGATATGCGGGCCGAGGCCTGGGCCCTCTACGTGGCGATGACCCGCGCGCGGGCGGACCTCCACTTCATGGACGGCCCGCGGCTGCCGATCGTGAAGCGCGCCGAGAAGCGGAGGAACGGCCGACAGTACGTCGGCGGATTCAAGTCGTGGGACCGGTACGGCATCGTGGCCGGCGCCCACGACGTATCCCCGGACGCCCCGTCCGGGGGCGAGGTCGAAGCCGTCGCGACCCAGACCTACCTCCTGGAGAAGGTCCGGCCCGGCGACGAGGTCGTCCTGCGCAGGCGGCACGACCTCCCCCTCGGCGAGTGGCAAAGCCCGCCGTACGTCCTGCTGCACGAGGGACGCGAGATCGGCGAGGCGTCCGAGAGGTTCACGCAGGAGCTGTACCAGGTGCAGAAGGTGAATCGCGGTTGGGATCCCTGGTGGCCCGACGAGATCCGTGAACTGCGGGTGGACACGCTGGAGACGGTGTCTGGCAGCACCGCCACCGGCGCGAACGCCGGGCTGGGCGACCGGGGTGTGTGGATCGC
The DNA here is from genome assembly GCF_002803065.1 of Streptomyces sp. CB01635. Lineage (GTDB taxonomy): Bacteria > Actinomycetota > Actinomycetes > Streptomycetales > Streptomycetaceae > Streptomyces. The sequence continues at coordinate 132,688 of NZ_NNBL01000004.1, read as the reverse complement.
CCCGCGCATCACCGGCATCGGCTGGTATCGGAAGAGCGAGACGGACGAGGAGCAGGAGCAGCTCGCATGACGCACATTGCAGGCCGGCACGCCGAGCACTATCGGGTCCGCGACGAGGAACTGCTTGTGGGACTGCGCCGTGAGCTGTTCGGCCCGGTCCCGGACGCGGCACCCGAGGACCGGGCGGAGGTGCTGACCCAGGATGCCCCGATCGACCGCTATCTGTCCGGTGTTCTGTATCCGATGCCGTCGGACGCCGCCTCGGAACGGGTTCTTCGTGAGGACGCCGACGAGCACGAGGGCGACGACGAGACGCCCCTTTCCGCTCGCGCGGACGGAGACGAATCGATGACGGCCCCGGAGCCCGACACGGCGGGAAGCCGGCGTCCGTCATCGATGGGCCTGAGCTTCGCGGTCGACCCGCACATCTGTGGCTCGATCCGCGTGGACGTCCGGGCCGCGATGTACGAGCCGATCAACGCCGAGGGCAAGGCGGTCTCCGCCCGTCGCGCCGAGGCGCGCACCACCTCCGACCAGCGCGAGCACTGGCGCCGCAAGGAACTCGAGTTCGCGCCGATCGCTCCGATCGACGTGACGACGCCGAACCCGAACGTCGAGATCTCTCTGGGCTCCGACGTCATGCTCCGTCTCATCGTCCGCCGTCCCAGCCCGATCACCGGAACGGTGACGGTCACGGTCACCCTGGTCAACGAGAACAAGGTCGGCGAACGGGAGCTCCAGGACGCCTTCGCGCTCTTTCAGTGCGGCCTGACGGTGCGCTCGGCCGACGGCTCGAGCTCCGTCGTCGAGCGCAGGGCGCACACCGCCGCCCACGACCCCGAAGTGGCCACCAGCCGACTGCTGCACCGCCACGCCCCAACCTTCGCGGTCGGTCACGGCTGCGCCGCCGAATGGGACTGGACCCCTTCGCCGGTCGGGATCAGCGAGTCCCGGGAGGCCGCGGTCCCCGAGGTACGCAGTTCGTTCGTGCCCTCGGTCGAGGTGCTGCTGACCGACTCCAACCCGGAGATCGACACCTCCGCTCTGTCCATGGTCGGCCTGGCCGAGCGCCCGGACGCCGAGGTCCTCGCCGCCCTGCGGGCGCTCTCCGACGGCTACGAGCACTGGATCAAGGCCAAGGAGTTCGAGGCCGCCACGTTCAAGGACGAGGCACACCACGGGCCCGCGCAGGAACGAGTCAGCGACTGCCGCGAGGCCCTGGCCAGGATCCGCGAGGGCATCGACCTGCTCGGCACGGAGCCGGACCTGATGCAGGCGTTCCGGCTCGCCAATCGGGCCATGGCCGAGCAGCGGGCGCGCAGCGCCTGGGTGAAGGGTGGCCGGCAGGGGGCCCCGAAGCCCGAGGCGGGGCACTGGCGGCCCTTCCAGATCGCGTTCATGCTGCTGTGTCTGGCAGGTCTCGACGACCAGGACCACACCGACCGCGGTTTCTCGGACCTCTTGTGGTTCCCCACCGGCGGTGGCAAGACCGAGGCGTACCTCGGCCTGATCGCGCTCACCTCCTTCCTCCGTCGTATTCGCCTCGGCGCGGACGGCGGCGGTGTCACGGTCCTGATGCGCTACACGTTGCGCCTGCTCACGCTCCAGCAGTTCGAGCGTGCCGCGATCCTGCTGTGCGCCATGGAGCGGATGCGGCGCGCCGACCCGTCGACGCTGGGCGACGAGGAGTTCTCCCTGGGGATGTGGGTCGGTAAGTCGGCGACGCCCAACACTCTCGACAGCGCCGACAAGAAGCTCGCGGAGCTCCGTGCCGACCTGGACAAGCGTCTCGCCAAGGAGAACCCGGTCCAGCTGCACGCCTGCCCGTGGTGCGGCACCCGCCTCGACGCGCGGAACTACGACGCGGACCTGGAGGCCCGACGGATGTTCGTACGCTGCCCGGGCACGGGTTGCGACTTCGCGGACGGGCTGCCGGTGCACATGGTCGACGAGGCCGTGTACGCGGCACGCCCGACGCTGGTGATCGCCACCGTGGACAAGTTCGCGTCCATGCCGTGGCGGCCGGCCACAGCCGCGCTCTTCAACCGTGACCGGGACGACGCGACTCCGCCCCCGGAGCTCATCGTCCAGGACGAACTCCACCTGATCTCCGGCCCACTGGGCACTCTCACGGGCCTGTACGAGACGGCGGTCGACGCCCTCGCCTCGCTCCCCACCGATCCCGATCGCCCCTGGGCGGGCCGCCCCAAGGTGATCGCTTCCACGGCGACGATCCGACGGGCACAGGATCAGGGCACCAACCTCTTCGACCGGGAGGTCCGCCAGTTCCCGCCGGCCGGTCTGGACGCCCGCGACTCCTGGTTCGCCGTCGAGACTCCGCGCGAGGACAAGGCCAGCCGCCGGTACGTGGGTCTGTTCGCCCCTGGCACCAGCCAGTCGACCCTGCTCATCCGTACGTACGCCACGCTGCTGCACCGGGCGAAGAACGCACGGACCGAGGACGAGGTGCGCGACGCGTACATCAGCCTCGTCGGCTACTTCAACAGCCTGCGGTTGCTGTCCGCCGCGGAGCTCCAGGTCCACGACGACGTCGTGGCCTACCTGGAACTGCTCGCCGCGCGCGAAGGCGTCGACGTCCGGTCCGTGGCGAACTACTCGGAGCTGACGAGCCGGATCGACGCGAGCGAGATCCCGGCCCGACTCAAGGGCATCGAGAAGAAACTGCCCGACGAGGACACCGTGGACGTCCTCCTCGCCACCAACATGATCGCCGTCGGTGTCGACGTGGACCGCCTCGGTCTCATGGCCGTCATGGGTCAGCCGCAGACCACGGCCGAGTACATCCAGGCCACGAGCCGTGTCGGCCGCGCGCACCCCGGGCTCGTCGCCGTGATGCTGAACTCGGCGCGCTCCCGCGACCGTTCCCACTACGAGAACTTCCAGCGCTTCCACTCCGCGCTCTACCGCGAGGTCGAGTCCACCTCGGTCACCCCGTTCTCAGCACGCTCCCGGGAGCGTGGGCTGCACGCGGTCGTCGTCGCGCTGGCCCGCATCCTCGTCCCGGCCGCCCGAGCCAACGAGGGTGCCGGCCGGGTCGCCGACTACGAACACCGCCTCAGGGGAGAGATCAGGGACTTGCTGCTCACCCGTGTGGCCAAGGTCGCCTACAGCGAAGTAGCCGTCACCGCACGCGAGTTCGACAAGATCGTGGACCGGTGGTGCGCCGAGGCCGAGATCCATGGCGGCCTGTTCTTCGAGCCCGTCCCGGGCAGCCGCATCCCTTCGCTCCTGAAGCCGTACGACGACGAGACCGAGGACCGCGAGGCGTGGCGCACCCTGTGGAGCCTGCGCGACGTCGACGCCGAGTCCGCCCTGTTCATGGAGGCTTCCCGATGACCCCGCCCCCCGCCCGTCGCCGCAGGACCGGCGGAAACGGTTCCACGCCCGTTCTCAACCTTCGCCGCCGCGGCGCCGTCCGTCGCGCGCAGGCGATCACCACTTACGGCGTCGGCGCGATGATCGCCGTCGACCAGGAGTCGTTCATCGTCTCCGGACTGGACGATGCCGAGGAACACTGGAACCGCGACGAGTCCCCTCGCATCCATGAGCAGCGTCTGTCCCGGCTGCTGGGTGTCGGCCACTTCAGGCTGCCTCCCGCGTCCGACGAGAGCAGCAGGGACGGCCTGCGCGTCCGCCGCTTCCCCGTCATGCACTCGTGCCCCGAGTGCAAGGACCTGCAGCGACACCAGGCCTTCAACTCTCCGGCCGGTCGCAGTGTGTGCGGGACCTGCGAGGTCGACCTGGTGCCCTCCCGCTTCGTCGTGGCCTGCGAGGCTGGGCACATCGACGAGTTCCCGTACTGGCACTGGGTCCACCGCTCGTCGGAGCGCGGCGGAGGATCCGGGGCCACGGCAGGCTCGTGCGGCGGCACGCTCAAGATGCGTTCCTCGGGCCGGAGCTTGTCGCTGCGTTCGGTCCTGGTCTCGTGCACCTGCGGAGTTCCCGAGGTGTCCATGGAGGGCTCCTTCCGCAAGAACGCGCTGAAGGACCTCGGCCTGCGCTGCCGCGGCACCCGCCCCTGGCTCGGCACCTCGGTGCCCGCGCAGTCCTGCGCCGAAACCGCGCGCACGATCCAGCGCGGTTCGTCCTCCGCCTGGCAGCCGGTCCTCAAGTCCGCGCTGTCCATCCCGCCGTGGAGCGACGGCCGCGCCGACCCGCTCGCCGACCGTTGGCCCCTGCTGCGTAAGCTGGAAGGTCGCGCAGCGATCGAGGGCTTCCTCTACGGAGCGTTCCCGGACGGCCCTCCGGTCTCCGTGGACGAGGTGATGGAACTCCTCGAGGCCGAGCGCGAGGAGGACCCTCAGGACGAGGGGACCCCCACCTTCGAGCACCGCTACCAGGCCCTGCGCAACAAGGAGTACGAGCGCCTGCGTGCTGGCAACGACGACCGCGAGCGCTCCCGCGACGAGCAGTTCGTCTGCGAGCCCCCGGTCGGCGACCCGAAGCTCCTGAACCCGCTGGGCGTCACCGGCCCCATGCTGGTGAAGAAGCTGCGCGAGGTGCGCGCCCTGAAGGCGTTCACCCGGCTCGCAGAACCCGAGTCGGCGTCCGAGGCGTACGAGGCCGCTCTCTCCGCGTCGGGTCTGAACTGGTTGCCGGCGATGGAGGTGCGCGGCGAGGGTGTCTTCTTCCGTCTGGACGAGGCGCGTCTCGCCGCCTGGGAGGCGGCCACGGCCGCCCGGGTGCAGCGAATGCGCTCAGCTCATCAGAAGCTCCTGGAGCAGAGTGCCAAGGACCCGGGACACGTCCCGACGTCTCCCGCGACTCCGCGCATGGTGCTCCTGCACACACTGGCGCACGTGCTCATCAACGAGTGGAGCCTGGACGCCGGTTACCCGGCGGCAGCCCTGCGCGAGCGGCTCTACGCCGACGAGCACATGGCCGGCGTGCTGATCTACACGGCCACGAGCGATTCGGCGGGCAGTCTCGGCGGTCTGGTGGCCCAGGGTGAGCCCGAGCGCCTGGCGGACACCCTGCACTCGGCCGTGCGTCGCGCGGAATGGTGCTCGTCCGACCCACTGTGCATCGAGTCGCGCAGGTCCGGCACCGGTGGTACCAACCTCGCCGCGTGCCACGCCTGCGTGATGCTCCCCGAGACGAGCTGCGAGCACAACAACATCCTTCTCGACCGAGCGCTCCTCGTCGGAACCCCCGACGCCCCGTCCATCGGGTTCTTCACCGGGCTCCTGGACGGCTGAGGCACACATCAGCTGGATTCCCTCGCGCGCACCTCGGCCTCGAAGTGCCCCTTCGCCCGGTTCAATGCCTCGTCCGGGTCGCGGCCGTGGGCGCGTAGCCAGTGGAGGAGGTCCGTGATCACGTCGATCGCGGACTCTTCCGCGAGGGCGATGCTCAGGTGTGTGCGCCGGGCTTCTCTCGGTGCGCCGGCCTCGCCGTGCAGAGTGATCAGTGACTCGGCCCTGGCCGCACGCAGCCCACCAGCATGGCCGTTCGGGGTGGACAGACCCGTGGCCAGTTCGCACCACGTGAACTTCGAGTCGGCGGACGGTACGACGCCCCATCGGTCGACGAACGCGTCCACCAGCAGGTCTCCCCTGGGGCCGAACACCGAGATCCTCAACACGCCGTTAACCAACGTAAGTTCCACTTAAAGGAGGCCGCGGCCGTACAGCAGTGCGTTCGCCGCAAGCTCCGAGACCAGAAGCGCAACCACACCTGCCTGCGCAGTCGGCTACCGCTCGCGACCAGTCCAGCCACCACGCCCGAGCCGGCGCGAAAGGTCAGAAGTGGAAGCTTCCGGCCTTGACCGCTGTGATGAATGAGGACCAGCCAGTTGAAGGGAAGACCAGTGCGGGCCCGTTCGGGGTCTTGGAGTCGCGGACAGGGATACCTGTGGGGTGGTTGTCCAGGACTTCCAGGCAGCTGCCGCCCTCGCTGCCGCTGTAGGACGACTTCCGCCAGCCGTTCAGTCCGGCAGCGTTCCAGATGATCGGTTCAGTCATGATGTCCGTAGTCCTTTGCCGTCGCCCGTAGCAGGGCCAGTGACTCCTTGAGCGGCAGTGCGTCGCTTAGCGCAAGATCGTAACGACCTTGAAGCTCCTGAACCATGGCCGGGGAGTCATGCACCTTCCCCATGCGTACCCCCTCGCTGTATGCCACCGGCGGCTGATCGTCGAACCACATCAGCGTCAGCATGCTCTCCAGCAACGGGTGGAACCCCAAGGAGCGCGGCAGTACATGCACGCGGACGCGTCCCGACTCGGCCAGCCTGACGATGTGCATGATCTGCTCGGCCATAACGTCAGGGCCACCAATGGGTCGGCCCAGCACGGCCTCGTCCAGGAGAGCCCACACTACGGGCGATACGGGATCCTCAAGGATCTTCGCTCGCTCAAGCCGTGTGACAACGAGCCTGTCACATTCCTTTTGCCTCACAGGAGGGTAGGAAGGGCTCAGAACCGCACGGGCATACCTTTCCGTCTGCAGGATGCCGGGGACGAAGGAGAGCGCGAACTCGCGTAGCTCAACGGCCTGTTGTTCGAGCGCATGGGCTGACTCGAAGTGTTCAGCGACCGCCCCGTCGCTGTCGGGAAGGAAGCTGCTCAGCACATTGCCGGTGTTCAGGGCCTTGTCCAGCCTCCGTGCGTCCGCCTTCGACGGAAGCCTTCGCCCCGCCTCGATGTGTGAGATGTGCGAACGCGTCATGACCGCCGCCGTGGCCAGCTCCTGCTGCGTTACGCCCGCCGCCTCGCGCTGCGCCTTCAGCCATTCCCCATAGGTGTTGCTCATCGTCAACTCCCGTGCGACAGATGCTTTGTCACCTCTGACCCCCTGGCGAGCCTAACCCGGCCTATCTCACTCTGTAAGCGGATCGCTACACAGCGATGTCCATGCAGGTCGACCTGCCCTCAGGCACGGAAGACCCCCGCGACCGTCCTCGAATCGGCCGGGGCATGGACACCAACTTCGGAGGAGTTGATGACGTGTTGAACCCTGTCGCCCGCCTCATCGAGGCGCTGCTGCGGCTTGGCTGGCCCGCCTCCGGGCGGCACCGGCAGCACACGGCGGCGGCTCCACCAGACCCCGCACCCGCACCCGCACCCCACACTCCGCCTCGCCGCCCCTCCCCGCACACGGCCCCCCTCCGCGGTGAAGACTCCCGACTCGTCCGCCCCTACCTCCTCGCCCACGAGCAACGCGAGCAGGCGAAGCGGCAACGCGGCCGGCGCCGTGCCCTTTGGCTCGCCGTGCACGGAGTGGACATCGGCCCGCGCCGTATCCACGGCGTTGAGGTGGTCGCGTGATCTACCAGAGCCACGACGCCACAACCGTCAGCCGGCCCAGGCTCCTGCCCTGGTCCAACCTGGACGGGAACCCCTGCTACCTCCTCAGCGACGGCACCGGCAGCAGCCATCTCTCCCGCGTAGCCGACAACGTCGAATCCGTTCAGCTCGACATGGCAGAAGAGCTCCTCGACCACGCCGCCGACCTCCTTGGCGACGGCGACGGCGACGGCGACGGCAAGACCACCGCGCACCAACTCCGCTTCCTGACAGCCCGATTGGTCGAGGCGCTGCACGACGTGCACCGCATCGCCTGTAGCAGAGGGGCCCGCCTCCCCGTGCCTGACGGCGATGACGACGAGCCAGCCGACGCCGAGTTGCAGACGAGCGCGGGTCGGTAAGAGATCGTCGATAACGCCCGGTTTCCGCGCGGCGTCGGTCAGGGCCGGTCGAACCAGATGAACGACGCGATGCGCCAGCCCTCCGGCGTGCGGACGAACTGGATTGACTTCGTGCCGCCGCCCTCGAACGGTTCGCCGTTCATGATGCCGGACTTGCGGTATTCGCCGAAGCGCGCGGCGATGTCGCCCGCGATCTGGGTCCGTTCGGTCGTCTCCCACTCGGAGAACTCCACCAGCCGGCCGTCCGAGAGGAGCTTCCGGCGCGGCTCGATGAACTCGTCCACCGTGTAGGCCGTGGTCGCCGGGCCGGTGCTCACGATCACGGCGCCCGGGATCGTGAGGCGGCGGATCCGGTCGACGTCCGCCTCGCTGCCGCCCCTGTTGTCGAACGCGCCGAAGAACTCGGCCGTGATCGCGTCGATTTCGGTCTTGGTGGTGCTTATGGTCTCCGACATGGCGGGGACGGTAGCACCCGGCCGGACGGACCTGTCGGGGCGACGGTTCGGCCGCGCTCCGCGCCTGGTGGGGCCGCCGAACTCCCGGAACTCGCCCGGGCTTTGACACCCGTCGGCCACCAATCCGGGCGGACGAGTGAAGCTCCTGTCGGCGACGCTCCAGCCGCCCCCACTCAGGGCGAGATGAGTACACGTCCCCGTCTCCCGGGCCGCGGCCCTGCGCTGGGATGGGGGCATGGCTCCCACCCGTGCCCGTGCCCATGCCCATGCCCGTACCCGTACCCGTACCCGTATCCCACGCGCCGCCGGGGGCTCCGCGTCGCCGCTCTCCTCGCCCTCGCCGGCGCCATGACGGCCTGCTCCACCCACGTCGGCCCGGCCCGGCGCACGTACCGGCAAGCCATGGACGCCATGTATCCGGATGTCTACGGCGCGGCCGAGGCCGTCGATCCTGGGCGTGAGCCCGAGGAGTTCGGTGGCGGCAGCAGTGCTTGTCACCCTCAGGACTTCGTCGGGGATTCCATGGATGACGCTCAGGTCGTCGCTTCTGCCGATGTCAGCGTGACCCTCAGCGCCTCCGATTCACGCTCCCCCGATCAGCTCGTACGCGAAGTCGTCACGCGGCTTGAGGGCAAGGGATGGAAACGGTCGGGCGGCGAGGAGAAGGGGGGCGGAGACGTGGCCGTCCGGGTGAAGCGGCCCGGTTCCGGCAGCGCCCATGTCTCCGCGCACCGCGAACATTCGGAAAACAGCAGGGACTTCACCGTTCTCGACGTCGGCGTCGTCACCGTCTGCTTGCGGAACCCCAGCTTCGGCAGCCGCTGAGTGCGGGCGAGGCCCTACTCTCCGCCCTGGGCGCGCCCCTCCCCGTAATCCGCCACGAAGCCTCCCCCGCCCATCTGCTCCGCCACCCGCGCCAGCCAGCCCGACGGGGAGTACGGGGTCTCCGGGTCGACCTCCATGCCCAGTTCCGTCAGCCCCTGTGCGTAGTCCGACTCGTCCAGGGGCAGGGCCAGCAGTTCGTGGAGTTCTCCCGCCAGGCGCGCCTTGAGGTGGAGGTCCGTGGTGGTGATGTAGTCCCTGGTCGCCGCGTCGTGGTCTTCGAACTCGTCCGGCATGTCCTGGGAGAACCAGCCGCCGAGGAACTGGGCGGCTTCGGGGAAGCGGGCGTGCCACTCCCAGTGGGTCACGGGGGCGGAGGGCGGCGGGACTTCGCCCGCCTCGATGCTGTGCTTGATGTGGTCGGCGAGGATACGCAGCCAGTCCTGGATGTCCGCCTCGGGCAGCCCGACGTCGGGGACGGGGTAGAACTCGCCCAGGCGCAGGCGCACACGGCCCGGGGGGTTGCGGGAGTACTCGCGGAGCTGTTGTTCGGCGTCGGCCAGTGCCCAGGGGCGCGTGTGCCAGGTGTGGCGGAGGTAGGCGGTGAGCGCTGCGCCCGGCTTGTCCTCGGTGTCATCGGCCGCCTGGCCCACGTACGCGCGCATCACCTGGTCCAACTCGCCGTATCGACGGTCGTGTTCGAGGGGATTCATGGGCACGGCTGCGACATCCTCTACGGGTGGTTACAGATGGTTACAGGTAGACCGGGAACGTGGCGTGCACCACGAAACCGTGCGGGCTCGCGTCGTCCCGCCTGAGGATCACGCGTGCGGCTCGTACGTCGACCGGGTCGCGGCCTGCCAGCATCATCGCCTGGAGCAGGACCCGGCCGACCGGGTCCTGGCGTGACGGCCAGGCCGCCTCGACGGTGAGGCGGGGGCGGGTGGACTGGGCCAGCCATCGGTGGACGAGCTGCTCGTTGGCGGTGACCACCTGCTGGGTCGCCCATTGGGCGGTCTCGCGGTCGGGGTACGTGGAAGAGCGGATTCGGGTCGGCACTTTACCTTCCGTGTGTCTCAGTGTTCATGCCGCATATGGTCATTGATCAACCCAAGCAGTTCCCTGACCGACGCGATGGAAGCCCACGGAATCTGCTCCGAGATGTTGACGCGGAAAGATTCCTGCTCCGGGAACAGGACCAAAGCCGTTTGCGCCTCGGCCGCCAAGGGAGACAGGAATTCAGGGCAATAGGGGTGCTCTGAATCAACGGCCGCCCGGACCGATTCCTCGATCGACGAATACTCGCCATCATAGATCCAGTTTGCACCGAATCCGCCTAGCCGAGGAAATAGGACGCGAGCCTCCCATGCGGCCATGGGGAGTTCCGCGTAATCCGCAACCGGACCTTGGGCCAGAATCCTGATGATTCCCGCCAGTGTGCGCAAATACTCACCTCCACCCACTCCATCGGCGACCCGCAGCAGCCTCTTCTGGAATTCGGCAGGGACAAAAGGCGCGGAGTCGCCGTCCACGACATCTCCCACGAACTCCAGGAGTGCGGCGACGGTGGAAATGGGGCAGGCCCAGTGAGCGGCATTCGAATTCTCCACAATCCGAATGAAGCGCCTCAGATCGTCGTCCAACGGACTGGCGCCGGAAGATTCCTGACATCTCGCCGCGAGATCGAGGAGCCTCTCCACCGGGCCGCTGTTGAACAGCGCACCTGTGTACGACTTCACTTGCTCGGCTCCTCGTTGACTAGGGTGCTGCGGGGTAGGACGTTATGACGACGAACGGCGGATCGATCCCGGACTTGTATTTTAGCGCCACTTCCACGGACTTCACGTCTCCGGCCGTGGCGTTCATTCCGTGCGCGTCATATTCGGCCCGGGTGACTGATTTCCCTGTCGCCTCATTGAAGGTGAGAGTGAGCGGAGGGTCGATCTTAGAGTTGTCGGGATTCCGGTTCGGATTGTTCCTGGCCCGCCGCTCAACCCCTTCGATCCATTTTTCCACCCGCTCTGCATTGGTGGCGTCATCGAGCGTCGCCTGAGTGAAGCGTTCGGCGGACGGCATGTCTTTGAACGTGGAGGCGGACGGAGGCTGGCTCTGGTCACGCAAGCGCTGGCTCAGCTGATCGGTAGTGAGGCCAATGTGCTTGTCCACCGGGTGACTTCCGTGGATCCCTTCCTGGTTCGCCAGGTCGATGGCGTAGAAGTGGTTCTTCTCGTCCGCGTCCTTGGTGTACTTGTGCTCCTGCTTGAAGTCGTTCAGCGAGCGGGCGCCGAACGCTTCCGCGCGGGCCTCCTCCGCCGCGTACGTCGGAGCGCTCCGATACGCCTCGTCCAACGCCTCCATGAGCGCGTCGAGTCGGGGCCAGAGCGCGTTCACGCGGCGGTTGTACTCCTCCACGACGCGGTTGAGCGCGGCCGTGTCGATGTTGAGCGTGATCTCGACGCTCAGCTCCGCGCCGCCCTTGGCGAGGCCCTTGAGGAAGCGGCCTACGCCCTTCGCGCCCTCCTTGAGGTCCTTGAGGTCGACGCCGTCACTGAGGTCGATGTCGCCGACGGCCTTCTTGACCGCGTCGAAGTAGATGTCCCAGACCTCGCCGTTCACGTACACCGCCGCCTCGGCGAACTCGCGCAGCAAGTCGCTGATCTTCATCGCGGTGTCGAACAGGACGGACATGACCGGGTGGCTCGGCTTCTGGTTGGCAGCCTTGTCGTGCGCCCACTCGTAACCGGAGGTGGTCTGGCCCCACGCCGTGGTTCCCCACAGCGAGCTGCAGAACTGGCGCATGGCGTCGTGCCATTCGCTGTTGCTCTGCTGGGTGATGCCGTACATCTGGCCCGTCAGATTGCCCTCGGCCCAGGACAGCGCCTTCGTCATGTCCGCCCAGGACTGCGACAGCGAATTGAGGTAGTGCTGCTGCGGATACGGGTAGACCTCGGCGACCTTGCCCCAGCGGAAGGCATGTTCGAGCAGCGGGCGGATGAGGTGCCAGACGACGTCCGGGATGCACTCCAGGAGCGAGCGGATGAAGTCGTCTCCGCCGTCGTCGTCGCCCCACTTCAGGTCGGGGACCGAGCCGTAGTCCGGGACCTTGTCGATGACGACGGGCGGGGGCTGTGTCTGGGGCTTGGTCTTGCCCGAGGCGTCGTTGGCGGCCTCCGCCTTGGAGTAGTTGTTCGCGGTGGTGGCGAAGCCGACCGCGGCGCCTCCGATACTGACGACGGCCTTGGCCCACACCTCGAGGTAGCGGTTGGCCGCCTTGAGGTAGGAGGCGGCGAAGGCCTGCGGGGCCGTGCCGTATCCGCCCGCGTCGGGGTACTCCTTGAGCTCCTTGATCAGGTTCTTGGCGGCCTTGTCGAACGGCGTCTGTTCGCCCGCGAACCCGCCCGCGACCTGATGCAGGGTGGACGGCTTGACGTCGATGGTGCCGCTGCTCGGCGCCGGCGTCCCCATCAGGCCGCGCCCCAGCCGCGCAGGACCGCCCGGTGCGCCGCCGCGTAGTTGATGTGGCCCGTCGTCACGATCTCGTGCAGCCACTTCTGGGCCGCCTGGAGATCCTGCGCCGAGTGGTCCCACTCGTCGAGCTTGTCGATGAACGTCTCCCGGGCCTCGCCCTGCCAGGACAGGACGACCGGCTCTACGCGCTCGTAGAGGTCGTCGATCCGCCCGTTGAGCTGCTTGAGGATGTCCTCCAGCTCCACCGCGAGGTGGTGGAGGGTGGTGAAGGTGACCGATATGTGGTCGTCGGCGTCGCTGGGCGGCACGGATCCCCCTTGTCGCTGTGCACGTCTGCGGCTACGAGTTGTGGCGTACGGCTGTGGCATGGCTAGGGCTGCATCCGCGTACGGGGTTCCGGTCCACGGCTGCGTACGGATGCGGCGGCGAATGGTGAATGGCGAGGGCGAGTGCGTGGACCCGCCGGATCAGAAGCTGTCCAGGCCGCTGCGCGGCCGTGAAGGCGGCGCGGGCGCGTCGATGTTCGGCGTGGACAGCTTGTCCGCCTCGCCCGCCACATCGACGTTGACCTGGATCCGGCGGAACTGGTCGAGCTTGTCCAGTTCGAGCTGCGTGAAGCCGTCGCGGCTCATGCGGACCGCCTGCTCCAGGACCTTCATCACCTCGCGGATCCGAACGGCGTCCTCGGCCGCCGCCCGGTGAAATCCCCGGTACGCCGTCGACGCCGGGCCGCTCCAGCCCGCCTCGATGCTGTCGACGATCGTGTCCATGCGCTTCACCTGCTTGTCCAGGTGGTCCTGCATGCCGTCCAGGTCGTCCGCGAGCTTGGTCAGCTTCTCCGGCGGAACCCGTAGATCTTTTGGATCGCCCATCACACCGCTCCCCCGGTCACATGTGGCGCTCAACCCCCGTTGATCGCACAGGAATTCTAGAGCACCTCGGGCCAAACGCGACGGCCCCCTCGGCCCCCGCATTCACGGAGAACCGGCCTGCCCGCAGGCACCGCAATCCCGCGCGTTAGCCTCGAATCGGTCCACGTCCACCCGGGCCGCACCTGACGGAGAAGCGAGGCAGCGATGGCGAAGGTACCGGCGGCAGCAGTGGCCGCGAGCGGAATTGTCGGCGGGTACGCCGTGGCCCGGTTCACCAAGAAGCGGCAGCTCGGCGGCGTCGTGCTGGCCGCCGCGGGAGTCGCGGCCGGGGCCCAGTGGCGGCAGGCCGCCGGGGGCAAGGTGGCTGCCGTGCTCGGTGGTGCCTACGTCGCCGCCTTCGCCGGGTCGCACCCGCTCGCCAAGAAGCTCGGCGCCTGGCCCGCCGTGTTCACGACCGCCGGGGGCGTCGCCGCCGCGTCCTGGGCGCTCGCCGACCGCCGCGCCGCGTAGGGCGGACCCCTGAGGGGCTACGCGCCCCGGTGCCCCAGCACATTCACCACGCGCCCCTCCGGGTCCCGCACGAAGAAGCGGCGCACGCCCCACTCCTCGTCGCGGAGGTCGTGGACGATCTCCGCGCCGGATGCCCGTACCTGCTCGTAGACCGCGTCCACGTCCTCGACCTCCACGCTGAGGTCCGGGATCACGGGCGCGGTCTCGTCGTGGGTGAGGAAGCTGACCTGAGCGGTCGGGTTGGAGGGGGACGCCAGGGTCATCACCCAGGCCTCGGGGGTCCGGGGGTCTCCCGCTCCCCCGGTGGAGAGGCGCATGACCTCCTCGAAGCCGAGCAGGCCGTAGAAGCCGCGGTTCTCGGCCATCGACTCCGGCGACTTCGTCGTGAGGTTCGGGACGATCCTGCGGATGGTCATCGGGGCTCCCGGGCGGTGGGGTCATGTCGGGGCGGTACGCGGACTACCGGTCATCCTTGCGGAACGTGCGTCCGACCGCCGCCGCGATGAGCACCGCCCCCGCCATCACGAGCGAGAAGAACCACCACACCAGCTGCCACGGGAAGATGCCTCCCGGGTCGGGGTGGGAGGCGAACGACGCGTAGAGGAGCACGATCGGCGGGGCCGCCACCAGCAGGACCGCCAGCGGAAGGCGGTCGCGACGGCCGGCGTACGCGCCGAGGGCCAGGAGGGTCACGGCGAGGATCGTGACACCCAGGTTCGTCACCGGGGTGGTCTCGTTGATCGAGCCGGGGGTCTCCGGACGGTTGCGCAGGTCCCAGGGCATGCACAGGACGTACGCCGCTGTGGACAGGCCCAGGAGGAGCAGGCGGGTCAGCCAGCGCTCCGGCCATGGGCTGCGGGGCAGAGGCTTCAGGAGACGTGCTGCTGCGGTTCCGGCAGTCATGGCTACGAGGTTCCGGGACGGGCCGCGGGGGGCGACAGAGTACGCATACTCATGTCCGTACCCGCTCGCCCGCCGACCGCCTCACTTTCCCCCTCGCTTCCCTCTCACCTCCCCCTGAACGTCGACCTGTACGCGCCCGGCGACACTCCGAGGCCCGCCTGGAAGTGCGCTCTGAGCGACGTGCCCGTGCCGAAGCCCGCCTCGGTCGCGATGCGGTCGACGGTGTGGTCGGTCTGTTCCAGGAGTTCGCGCGCGCGGTCCACGCGGCGCTGCGTCAGCCACTGGATGGGGGTGAGGCCGGTCTCCTCCCGGAAGCGGCGGCTGTACGTGCGGACGGACATGGCGTCGCGCGCGGCCAGCTCGGCGAGGGTGAGGGGTTCGGCGAGGCGGGCGAGGGCCCACGCGCGCGACGCGGACGTGGACGTCAACCCCTCTGATTCCACGGGGCGTTGGATGAACTGCGCCTGGCCGCCCTCCCGGTGTGGCGGCACCACCGTGCGGCGCGCCACCTCCGCGGCGACGGCCGCGCCGTGGTCGCGGCGGATCATGTGGAGGCACAGGTCGATGCCCGCCGCCTCGCCCGCGGACGTGAGGATCCGGCCCTCGTCGACGTACAGGACACCGGGGTCCACCGTCACGGACGGGAACGTACGCGCGAAGAGATCGGCCGACATCCAGTGCGTCGTCGCGCGCCGGCCGTCCAGGAGTCCGGCGGCGGCGAGGACGAACGAGCCGGTGCAGATGGAGGCGATGCGGCGGGCGCGGGACCCGCGCGCATCGTCCGCCCCGCGCAGGGCCTCCGCCAGGTCCGCCGGCAGGCCGTCCGGCCCGAGGCCCTCGTCCGTCTCGTGCGACGCCGGTACGAGGACCGTGTCCGCGGCCGCCACCGTCGCCAGGCCGTGCTCCGCGTAGATGGGGAAGTCCGCGTCCGTACGGATCCTGCCGGGACGCGGGGCGCAGGTGCGGACGTCGTAGAGCGGCTCGCCCGTCGTGGAGCGCGCCGTGCCGAACAACTGGTGGACCAGGCCGAGTTCCATGGGCAGGACGCCGTCGCGGACGAGGACGGCGACGGTTCGGCGACCGTCTGGCGCCGGGGTCAGGGGCCTTACGGGAGTCATGGCCAGATTCTTTCATGTCATGGCCATCTGGCCAGTCGTGGCGCCGGGTGCCTCCGTCGCAGGGTGAAGTCATGAGGCCGTATCGCAAGATTCCCCGGTCCCCCTGGACCGTCGCCGCCGGTGCCGCGCTCGCCATCGTCACGGCCGGGGCGTTCAGCACGCTCGCCGGTCTGCTCGTCGGGCCGTTGCACGAGGATCTCGGCTGGTCACGGGCGTCCATAGGGCTCGGCTCGCTCGTGAACATGGTCGTGTACGGGGCGAGTGCCCCCTTCGCGGCGGCGCTCATGGACCGGCTCGGGATGCGGCGCGTCGCCGTCGGCGCCCTGTGCCTCGTCGGGGCCGGGGCCGGGCTCGCGACGACGATGACCGCGCCCTGGCAGTTCGTCCTGTACTGGGGCGTGCTGGTGGGCCTGGGGACGGGGGCGACCGCGACGACGTTCGCGGCGACGGTCACCGAGCGGTGGTTCGTCGCGCGCCGCGGGCTCGTCACCGGGCTGCTCACGGCGGCGAGCGTGGTGGGGCAGTTCGTGTTCCTGCCCGTGCTGTCGTGGGTGATCGACACGTACTCGTGGCGGGCCGCCGCCGCGGCACTCGCGCTCGCGGCGGCCGGCGCGCTGCCGGTGGTGTGGGCCGCGGTGCGCGAGCCGCGGAAGGACCCGGGCCGAACCGAAGACACCGCTCGCCCCGCCGGCCGTACCGAGGGCGCCGCCCGGCACGCCCTGCGCACTCTCGCCCGCGCCGCCCGCACCGGGCCGTTCTGGCTGCTCGCCGGGACCTTCGCCGTCTGCGGCGCCTCGACGAACGGGGTGATGTGGACGCACTTCGCGCCCGCCGCCCACGACCACGGGATGCCGGTGACCGTCGCCGCGTCGCTGCTCTCCCTCATCGGGATCTTCAATGTCGCGGGGACGGTGGCGTCCGGATGGCTGACGGACCGCGCCGATCCGCGCCGCCTGCTCGCCGTGTACTACGCCCTGCGCGGCCTCACCCTCCTCGCTCTGCCGCTGCTCCTGACATCGGCCGTGGACGCGCCGCTCGTCGCGTTCACCGTCGTCTTCGGGCTGCTCGACGTGGCGACCGTGCCGCCGACGATCGCGCTGTGCCGCGCCCACTACGGGGCGGGCGCGCCGGTCGTGTTCGGCTGGGTGAGCGCCGCGCACCAGGTCGGGGCCGGGGCCGTGGCGTTCGCGGGCGGGATGGCACGGGACACCTTCGGCTCGTACGACCCGGTGTGGGTGGGCGCGGGCGCGCTGTGCGCGGGGGCGGCGCTCCTGGCGCTGACGGTGCGCCGCTCCGGCCAGGCAGGCAGAGCGGCGCTCACGCCCCCAGTGCCCGCGACACCGCGTAGATCGCGAGCCCTGCCAGCGAGCCCACCACCGTGCCGTTGATCCGGATGAACTGCAGGTCACGGCCGATGTGCGCCTCGATCTTCTTCGAGGTGTGCTCGGCGTCCCAGCCCGCCACGGTGTCCGTGATGAGGGAGGTGATCTCCTTGCGGTACGTCGTCACGACGTACGTGGCCGCGCCCTCGACCCAGCCGTCGACCTTGTCCTGGAGGCGCGCGTCCGTCGCCATCCGGGAGCCGAGGGAGAGCAGCGAGGCCCGAACGCGCAGCCGCAGCTGGCTGCGCTCGTCCTCCGCCGCCGCGACGATCATGGCGCGCACCGCGGACCAGGCGGAGGCGATCAGGTCCTGGACCTCGGGACGGGCGATGACCTCGGACTTCAGCCGCTCGACGCGCGCCCGCGTGTCCGTGTCGGACTGGAGGTCGGAGGCGAAGTCGCCGAGGAAGCGGTCGAGGGCGCCGCGGGCCGGGTGCTCGGGCATGTCGCGCATCTCGGTGGCGAAGCGCAGGAGCTCCTTGTAGACGCGGTCGCCGACCTTCCTGTCGACGAACCGCGGGGTCCAGCCGGGGGCACCGCCCTGCACCGCGTCCATCACGGAGTCCTCGTGCAGCACCAGCCAGTCGTGGGCGCGTACGCAGATCAGGTCCACGACGCGCTTGTGACCGCCGTCGGCGACGACCTTCTCCAGCATCTTGCCGATGCCGGGCGCGACCTCCTGAGCGTCGGCGCGGCGCGTGATGGCCTCGCCGACGACGGCCTGGACGTCCGAGTCGCGCAGCACGGTGAGGGCGCCGCGCAGGGCGGTGGCGAGCTCGGCCGTCACCCGGTCGGCGTGCTCCGGTTCGGCCAGCCAGGTGCCGAGCCGGCTGCCGATGCCGACGGCGCGCAGCCGCTGCCGTACGACGTCGGAGGAGAGGAAGTTCTCCCCGACGAACTCGCCGAGCGAGACGCCCAGCTGGTCCTTCTTGGTGGGGATGATCGCCGTGTGCGGGATGGGCAGACCGAGGGGGCGGCGGAAGAGCGCGGTGACCGCGAACCAGTCGGCGAGGGCACCGACCATGCCCGCTTCGGCCGCGGCGGCGACATAGCCGGCCCAGGCGCCGGCGCCGGAGTTCTGCCCCCATTTGGCGAGTACGTAGATGACGGCGACGAGCAGCAGCAGGCCGGTGGCGGTGGTCTTCATCCGGCGTACGCCGCGCTGCTTCTCCACATCGGCGGGGCTGAAGGAGCCGGGGCCCGCGCCGAACGGGGCCGGCCGCGTCCCGAATGAGGAGCCGCCCGCGCGGGCATGCTCACCCATGCCCGCTTCGCCCGTTTCTTCCGAGTCCTTCGTGCCGCGCGCGGCCGCGGCGCGCTTCGCGTCCTCCACTTCGTCCACTCAGCTCACTCCGCCCGTCACAAGTCCGCTCACCCGGCAGTCCCCCGTGTCATCCCTCTCACACATTGTCCCTACCTGACCGACTCCCGGAACGGACGACAAGTTCCCGGCGTCTCAAAAGGCGGAGGGGGGCAGTGTCGGCTTCCTCCCGACCCATGACGCATCATGGGATCATCACACCGGAGCCTCGGGGCTCCCGCTGCCCGAGGAGACACCCCCGCATGACCAAGCGCCACGGTTATGCCCTGTTGGCCGCGGTCGCGGCCCTGGTCGTCGTGATTTCGGCCGCCATATACCTGGGCGTCTCCGGCGCCTTCGACGGCTCGGACAGCACGGTCAGCGCGGGCCCCCGGCACCCGCAGAACTCGGCGGCCCCCGCCTCCACCGGCACCTGGTCGGGCAGTTGGTCGGCCTCCCCCGCGGGCGGCGAGCCCGGCACAGAGACCGACGGCCTCGCGGGCCGCACCGTGCGCAACGTCGTGCACACCAGCATCGGCGGCACGAGCGCCCGCATCACGTTCTCGAACCTCTTCGGGCAGCAGCCGCTCAGCATCACGCACGCCTCGGTCGCCGTCGCGGCCGCGCCCAACACCCCGGCCGCAGCGGCGGGCACCCTGCGCCGCCTCACCTTCGGCGGCAACACCTCGGTCGTGATCCCGGCCGGCTCCCAGGCCATGAGCGACGCCGTTCGGCTGCACGTCCCGCACGACGCGGACATGCTCGTCACGAGCTACTCGCCCACCCCGTCGGGCCCGGTCACCTACCACCCGCAGGCCCGCCAGATGTCGTACGTCGCCCAGGGCGACCGCGCGGAGGACGCGACCGGCGCCCCGTTCACGCAGCAGACCCCCTTCTGGCGCTACGTCACCGCGCTCGACGTGCTGAGCAACGAGTCGGACGGCACCGTCGTCGTGATCGGCGACTCCCTGACCGACGGTGTCACCTCGACGGTGGGCGCCAACCGGCGCTGGACGGACGACCTCGCCGACCGGCTGCGCGACGAGAACGGCGCGGCCCGCTACGGCGTGGTCAACCAGGGCATCAGCGGCAACCGCATCCTGTCCGACGGCCTCGGCCGCCCCGCGAACAACCCGAGCGGCCTCTCGCGCTTCGACCGGGACGTCCTCGACCGATCAGGCGTCAAGGCCGTCGTGATCGCGCTCGGCGTCAACGACATCCTCCGCAACCCGCACCAGAACGACCCCGACAAGATCGTCGAGGGTCTGCGGGAGCTGACCCGGCAGGCGCACACGCGCGGCTTGCGCGTGGTCGGCGCGACGCTCATGCCGTTCCAGGGCCACCGCGGCTACGAGCCCCGCCTCGAAGGAGTGCGCCAGGCCGTGAACGCGCAGATCCGCTCCGGCAAGGTCTTCGACGAGTTCGTCGACTTCGACAAGGCGCTGCGCGACCCGTACAACCCGCGCAAGCTCCTGCCCGCGTACGACTCCGGCGACCACCTGCACCCGAGCGACTCCGGCTTCCGCAGGATGGCGGACACGTTCAACCTGACGACGCTGAAGGGGTCGACGCCGGCCGAGCTGTAGCGCCCGGCCCGGCCGCACCACCGCTCACGGCGCGGGGGCGCTACCGCTCACGGCACGGGTGCCGCTACCGCTCACGCCTCTCTCGGCGCTCCTCCGCCCGCTCCCACTGGCGCTGGTGCCGGTCCTCGTGGCGCTCGTGCCGCAGCTGATGGCGTTCGGCGTGCCGCTCGCGGTGCCCCTCCAGGGCCTCGAGGTGCGCGGCCATGCGGTCCAGCTTGTCCTGGCGGCGCTCCTCCTTGAGGCGAATACGCTCCTCGCGCCTCGCCTTGCGGTCCACGCCGACGCCGCCCATCAGGGCGAACCCCCGCACGACGACCCGCGGGGAGCCCGGCGTGCCCTCGCCCGACGCCCGGTCGTCGACGCCGCCCATGATGCCGAAGCCCTTGACGGTGACATCCAGCTCCGGCGGCACCTTGATCTGGATCCCGCCCATGATCGTGAAGCAGTTGATGACCACGTCGCGGGACGCGAACCGCGCCTCCCGCAGATCGATCTCGCCTCCGCCGAACATCGCGAACGAGGTGAACCGCTCGCCCACCGTCCAGCGCCCCTTGCGGCCGAACCCGCCGAAGAACGCGAGCGCCCACGTGGACGTGGCCTCCCCGCCGATCCGCGTCCGCCAGTCGAGCGCGCCCTCGGGCTGCGGCTCCTTCACAAAGCTCACCGGGGTCTGTGGCGCCGCCGCGCCCGCCCCCGGCAGATCACGTGTGAGGGGCGCCAACTCGCCGTACGTACGCGCCTTGTACGCGGCCTCGAGCCGCTCGTCGAACTCCTCCATGTCCAGGCGCCCCTCGGCGAGGGCGTCCCGCAGGACCTCCGCGACCCGGTCCCGGTCGGCGTCGGAGGCCCGCAGCTCGGGCAGGTCGTTCGGCTCGGGGCGCTCAGGGCGTTCGTCCGTCATGGGACCAGCCTACGAGGGTGCGGCCGTTCCTCCCAGGGATGGTTCCTCACGGGCGTACATCCGGGCGATCACGGACTCGATGTCCGGCTCCCGCACCGACAGATCCACCAGCGGATACTGCGCCGCGATCTGCGCGACCAGCGGCGCCGCCGACTGCGCGGCCGGGAACGCCAGCCACTGGCGCGGCCCGTCCACCTTCACCACCCGGGCGAACTGCACCTCCAGCGGCGGCAGTTCACGCTCCAGATCGACCACGAGGGTCCGCTCGCTCTCCCCCACCTGGTGCAGGCCGGTGAGCTGCCCGTCGTACATCAGGCGTCCGTGGTCGATGACCATGACGCGTTTGCACAGCTGCTCGATGTCGGTCAGGTCGTGCGTGGTCAGCAGCACGGTCGTGCCGCGCTCCTCGTTCAACTCCCGCAGGAATCCCCGCACTTTGACCTTGGAGACGACATCGAGACCGATGGTCGGCTCGTCGAGGTAGAGCACCTCGGGGTCGTGCAGCAGGGCCGCCGCGATGTCGCCGCGCATGCGCTGCCCGAGGGAGAGCTGCCGTACCGGCGTGTCCAACAGGCCGCCCAGTTCCAGGAGTTCTACGCACCGGTCGAGGTTCTCCCGGTAGCGGACGTCCGGGATGCGGTACATGCGGTGCATCAGCCGGTACGAGTCGATCAGCGGCAGGTCCCACCACAGCGTCGTGCGCTGCCCGAACACCACGCCGATCCGCCGCGCGAGCCGCGTCCGTTCCCGGGACGGCTCGATGCCCGCGACCCGCAGCCGGCCCGCGCTGGGCGTGAGGATGCCGGTCAGCATCTTGATCGTGGTGGACTTGCCCGCGCCGTTCGGCCCGATGTAGCCGACCATCTCGCCGCGCGGCACGCTGAAGGTGAGCGAGTCGACGGCCCGCACCTGATGGCGCTCGCGCCGCAGCAGGCCCGTCTTCCTGCGCACGTCGAAGACCTTCTCCACGCCGTCGACCTCGATGAAGTCCTCAGTCATACGTCTTCAGCTCCCGGTGCTGCGGTACGAACGGACACCCGCGCGCCAGGCCAGACCCGCGAGCGCGCAGCTCCCGGCGGCCACCAGCGGCGGCGTGAAGGCGAGCCACCAGGGCAGGCCGATGGGATAGGGGCGGCCGAGCACGTACAGCGCGGGCAGCCAGTTGACGAAGGCCAGCGGCACGACGAACGTCACGCCGATCACGAAGTCCCTGGCGAACACCGTCGGCGGGTACTGGAGCAGCGTCAGCCCGCCGAACGTGAACGCGCTCTGCGCCTCGGCCGCGTCCTGCGCCCAGAACTGGAACGCCGCCCCGGCCACGTACACCGCGCCGAAGATCGCCGCGCCGCTCAGCAGCATCACCGGCAGCAGGAGCAGCTTGGCGGGCGTCCAGTCGATGTCGAGGCGCGTCAGGGACCAGCCGAGGACCAGGGTGCCCTGGAGGAAACGGCCTAGGCGGCGCAGGCCGAAGCGGTCCGCGGCGACCTGGACGAGCACCGGCGCGGGGCGCACCAGGAACGCGTCGAGGGAGCCGTCGCGCACCCGCAGCCCGAGATCGTCGACGCTGCCCAGCAGGAGGGCGGTGATCCCGAAGGAGACGGAGGCGGTCCCGTACAGGAAGGCCGTCTCCGCGAAGCTGTAGCCGCCGAGCGAGGTCGCCTGCGAGAACATCATCCAGATCACGACGAAGTCGAGCGCCGTGACAAGGAAGTTGGTGAGGACCGCGGCCGCGAACGACGTGCGGTAGACCAGGGTGGAGCGGATCCACATCGCGGCGATCAGCCCGTAGACCCGTACGCTCCCCATACCGCCGGTGTCAGCCACCTTGAAGCACCACCTTGCGTGTCGCGGAGGACTGGAGAAGGCGGCCCGCGGCGAGCAGGACGACCGCCCACCCGACCTGGAAGGCGTACGCGGCAAGGACTTCGGCCGCGCCGGAGCGGGCGCCGAGGAGGATGTCGGCGGGCATCTGGAGGAGCGCCGCCCACGGCAGCACCCGCGCGATGTCGCCGAGCGCACCGGGCATCGCGTTCAGCGGCAGCAGCAGACCCGTGAAGAACATCCCCACCAGACCCCCGAACTGCAGCACACCCGACCCGTCGAGCAGCCAGAACGCGCTCAGCGCCAGCACATAGCGGATCGCGAAGCTCACCACCACGGCCAGCACCACCGCCACCAGGAACTCCAGCCACACCACCGGATCGCCCGGCAGCGCGAGCGGAAAGGCGAGCGCGCCCACCGTCAGCGGCACCACGCCCCGGCTGAACAACTGGAACGCGGCCCGCCCCAAGTCCCCGGCCAGCCACCAGAGTTGAAGGTCGACGGGCCGGTACAGATCCACGGCGATGTCGCCGTTGCGGATCCGCGCCACCATGTCGACGGCGAAACCCGCGTTGAACATCGACAGGGCCTGCGCGAGCGCCTGCCCGATCCACACATACGTCAGCGCCTGCGCCTGGTCGTACCCGCCGAGCCCCGGCCGCTCGTCCCAGAGCGCCATGTACGTGTAGGCCACGATGAACCCGAAGACGGTGTTCGTGAACACGCCGGCCGCGGTGGCCGAACGGTACGTCGCGTAGCGCCGGAACCCTCCGGCGGCGACGGCCGCGTACAGCCGGAAAGTCCCCACGGACAAGCTCCCGCCCTCGTCTTCCGTTCTGGACCAAAGCGCAGGAGCCTAGCGGGAGGAGGGTGTACCGTGCCACGCATTTTCGGGACCCCCGGCGCGTGCCACGCCCCGGCCGCGCCGCCCATCGATGCCAGAGTGTCCGGCAGGAAGTAAAGAGCCGTACGAGGCGTACGTGACGTACGGAGGGAAACAGGAGTTCCACAGGGCATGAGCGACGAGCCGCAGGAGCCGAAGGCCGCAGAGTCCGGGAACGCCGGGAAGCCGGCGAAACGCAAACGCCCCCGTCGCACGGGCTGGCGCCGCCTGATCCCCACCTGGCGCACGGTCCTCGGCACGATCCTCGGCTTCCTGCTCCTGTGCATCGGCCTGTTCGCCCTCGGCTACGTCCTCGTCAAGATCCCGCCCGCCAACGCCACCGCCACCGCGCAGAGCAACGTCTACCTGTACGCCGACGGCAGCCAGCTCGCCCGCGACGGCGAGATCAACCGCGAGAACGTCTCCCTCTCCCAGATCCCCAGCACGGTCCAGCACGGCGTGCTCGCCGCCGAGGACCGCGACTTCTACAGCGAGTCCGCCATCGACCCCAAAGCAATGGTCCGCGCCGCCTGGAACACCCTCACCGGCAAGGGCAAGCAGTCCGGCTCGACGATCACCCAGCAGTACGTGAAGAACTACTACCTGGCCCAGGAACAGACCATCACCCGCAAGGTGAAGGAGTTCTTCATCTCGATCAAGCTGGACCGCGAGGAGAGCAAGGACCACATCCTCGAGGGCTACCTCAACACCAGCTACTTCGGCCGCAACGCCTACGGCATCCAGGCCGCCGCCCAGGCCTACTACGGCGTCGACGTCGAGGACCTCACCACCGCACAGGGCGCCTACCTCGCGGCCCTCCTCAACGCCCCCAACTCGTACGACGTCATCGCCCACCCCGAGAACAAGGCACAGGCCGTCGCCCGCTGGAACTACGTCCTCGACGGCATGGTCAAGGAGCGCTGGCTCAGCGCGGCCGACCGCCGGAAGATGACGTTCCCCATGCCCGACGACGCCAAGGGCCCCGCCGGGATGTCCGGCCAGCGCGGCTACCTCGTCCAGGCCGTCAAGGACTACCTCACGGCCAAGGGCATCATCGACGAGGACACCCTGGCCGTCGGTGGCTACCGCATCACCACCACGCTCCAGAAGAAGAAACAGGACGCCTTCGTCAAGGCCGTCGACGACAAGCTGATGTCCAAGCTCGACAAGGAGAACCGCGCGGCCGACCGCAACGTCCGCGCGGGCGGCGCCGCCATCGACCCCTCGACCGGCAAGGTCCTCGCGATGTACGGCGGCATCGACTACACGAAGCAGTACGTCAACAACGCCACGCGCCGCGACTATCAGGTCGGCTCCACGTTCAAGCCGTTCGTCTTCACCTCGGCCGTGGAGAACGCCTCCACCACCCAGGACGGCCGCACCATCACCCCGAACACCATCTACGACGGCACCAACGCACGCCCCGTACAAGGCTGGAGCGGCGGCTACTACGCCCCCGAGAACGAGGACACCGTCGACTACGGCCCCATCACCGTCCGCACCGCCACCGACAAGTCCGTCAACGCGGTCTACGCGCAGATGGCCGTCGACGTCGGCTCCGACAAGGTCAAGCAGACCGCGATCGCCCTCGGCCTCCCCAAGGACACCCCCGACCTGACCGAGTCCCCCTCGATCGCGCTCGGCCCGTCCACGGCCAGCGTCCTCGACATGACCGAGGCGTACGCCACCCTCGCCAACCACGGCAGGCGCGCCACGTACACGATCGTCGCCGAGGTCACCAAGGACGGCGAGAGCATCGACCTGCCCGAGCAGACCACCCAGCGCGCCGTCACCCGCGAGTCCGCCGACACGACCACGTCCGTCCTGCAGAGCGTCGTCGAGGGCGGCACCGGCACCGCCGCCCTCGCCGCGGACCGGCCCGCCGCCGGCAAGACCGGCACCGCCGAGGAGGACACGGCGGCCTGGTTCGCGGGCTACACCCCCGACCTGGCCACCGTCGTCGCCGTCATGGGCCAGAACCCCTCGACCGGCGCCCACACCCCGCTGTACGGGGCGCTCGGCCTGTCCCGCGTCAACGGCGGCGGCTTCCCGGCGCAGATCTGGGCCCAGTTCACCAAGGCCGCGCTCGAGGGCAGCCCCGCCAAGGACTTCGACCTCGACCTGGAATCCGGCGCCGAACAGCCCGAGATCCCCTCGGCCGCACCGGACGAACCGTCCACCGAACCGACCACCGGCGAGCCCTCCGGCGAACCACCGTCCGAACCGGAGCCGTCCGGCCCCCCGACCGCACCGTCCACGCCGGCGGAGCCCACCTTTGAGACTCCGTCACAGGAACCGAACCCACCGTCAGGGCCGGTGAACGAACTGTTCGGTGACTCGGACACCACCCGCGAGTCCGACTCCGACTGGTGACAGCGCCCCTCGGCGGTCCTAGTGGCCCGACGTCGCCTTGAGACCCACGATCGCCACGATCAGCAGCAAGATGAAGAAGATCCGCGCGGCCGTCGCCGGCTCACCGAGCGCCAGCATGCCGACGACGGCCGCACCGGCCGCACCGATGCCCACCCACACGCCGTAGGCCGTACCGATCGGCAGGGTCTTGGCGGCGTAGGAGAGCAGCACCATGCTGGCGACGATGCCCGCGCCGGTGAACACGCTCGGCCACAGCCGGGTGAACCCGTCCGTGAACTTCATGCCGATCGACCAGCCGACCTCGAGAAAACCGGCGATCACGATAAGAACCCAGGCCATGACAGGCACCTCCGTCAGTTGGATCAACAGGGGTGCGTCGTCTTTGCGATACCCGGTACGGCGCGTCTCGTCGGGGTCCCCCAAAGGTAGCAAAGAACGCGTAAAAGGGCTGGTGACAAGGGTCACCAGCCCTTTTGCGAAGCAACTACGAGCCGTACTGCTCTACAGGTACAGGCCTGTCGAATCCTGGGAACCCTCGAACCGGTCCGCGGCCACCGCGTGCAGATCGCGCTCACGCATCAGCACGTACGCGACGCCCCGCACCTCGACCTCGGCCAGGTCCTCCGGGTCGTACAGCACCCGGTCGCCCGGCTCCACCGTCCGCACGTTCTGCCCGACGGCCACCACGACGGCCCAGGCCAGGCGCCGCCCGACCGCCGCGGTCGCCGGAATCAGGATGCCGCCGCCGCTGCGCCGCTCGCCCTCGGCGGTGTCCTGCCGTACGAGCACACGGTCGTGCAGCATGCGGATGGGCAGCTTGTCGTGCTGGGTGCTGTTCTTCTCGCTGTTGGCGCTCACGCCCCGAAACCTACCTGCCGCGGCCACGCCCGTACGCAGGAAGGGTCAGCGCTTGCGGCGCCGCGCGGTCACGGCGAGCAGCCCCACGAGACCGACCACGACGACAGCCACCGGAAGGATGCGCTCCACACGCGGCGCACCCTCCTCGGAGACGAACTGCGCCTTCACGTCCGACACCAGCCGGTTCGCACCCACATAGGCACGCCCGACGGAGTGGTCGACACTCGAGACGAACTTGGCCTTCGCGTCGCCGACGATCGTCTTCGGGTGCACCCGCACCCCGATCTCGTCGAGCGTCTCGGCCAGCGCCTCGCGACGGCGCTTTATGTCCGCCTCGATCTGCGCCGGGGTCCGCGCATCCGACGTTCTCGACGTGTCCGACACCGCGCTGCCTCCATGGTCGCTGTTATGGCACTGGTCGTGGACAGTCTGTCAGCTCGGCAGCCGTCGCACCCCACGGCACCCCCATTACGCTCGGGTCCCGTACCCGTATCCCGTACGAGGAGTCCCACCATGAGCGAGCGACTGACGACCGGCGACACCGCCCCCGCCTTCACGCTGCCCGACGCGGACGGCAAGGAGGTCTCCCTCGCCGACCACAAGGGCCGCAAGACCATCGTCTACTTCTACCCGGCCGCCCTCACCCCCGGCTGCACCAAGCAGGCCTGCGACTTCACGGACAACCTCGACGTCCTCGCGGGCGCGGGCTACGACGTGATCGGCATCTCCCCGGACAAGCCGGAGAAGCTCGCGAAGTTCCGCGAGAAGGAGAACCTCAAGGTCACGCTCCTCGGCGACCCCTCGAAGGAGACCCTCGAGGCGTATGGCGCGTACGGCGAGAAGAAGCTCTACGGCAAAACGGTGACGGGCGTGATCCGCTCCACGATCGTCGTGGACGAGGACGGCAAGGTCGAGCGAGCCCTCTACAACGTGAAGGCCACCGGCCACGTCGCGAAGATCATCAAGGATCTCGGAATCTGACCCGCCGGCCGCGGATCACCGCAGGCCTTCCGGGTACGCGCGAATGTGACGGAAGTCCCCTTCACAGGGGACTTCCGTTTGCGACCGCTACCTCTGAGCAAGTGATCCCCTGGAACTTCGCGTCCACAGAAGGGATCACTCCATGTCGGGCGTCATCGACCCAGAGCAGACCGGGTCCGCCGCCGACCCCGCGGCGGTCAAACGCCACCGGACCCTCTTCCGCGCGGTGAAACGCCGGAAGAATCCGCCTCTGCGGCGCACGGACATCACCGTCACCGACGAGGCGGCGGTGAAGCGGGCGGTCAAGGCGGCCTCGCTCGGCAATGCCATGGAGTGGTTCGACTTCGGCATCTACAGCTACCTCGCCGTCACCATCGGCCACGTCTTCTTCCCCTCCGGGAACGCGACGGTCCAGCTGATCTCCTCCTTCGCGACCTTCGCCGTCTCGTTCCTGGTGCGGCCCATCGGCGGCATGGTGTTCGGCCCCATGGGTGACAAGATCGGCCGCAAGAAGGTCCTCGCGACGACGATGATCCTTATGGCGATCGGCACGTTCGCCATCGGACTGATCCCCTCGTACGCCACCATCGGCTTCTGGGCACCCGTCCTGCTGATCTTCTTCCGCCTCGTCCAGGGCTTCTCCACGGGCGGCGAGTACGGCGGCGCCTCGACGTTCATCGCCGAGTACGCGCCCGACAAACGCCGCGGATTCTTCGGCAGCTTCCTGGAGTTCGGCACCCTCGCCGGCTACGTCGGCGCGGCGGGCCTGGTCACCATCCTCACCACCCTCCTCGGCAGCGGAGGCATGGAGTCCTGGGGCTGGCGCGTCCCGTTCCTGGTCGCCGGCCCGATCGGCCTCGTCGGCCTCTATCTGCGGCTGCGCCTCGACGAGACGCCCGCCTTCCAGAAACTGGAGGACGAGTCCTCGCACCGGGCCTCGGACGCCGCGTCGAACGTCGAGACCACCGCGAAGGGCGACCTGGCCAAGATCTTCCGCGACTACTGGCCGACGCTGATCCTGTGCATCTGCCTGGTCGGCGCCTACAACATCACCGACTACATGCTCCTGTCGTACATGCCGACGTACCTGTCCGACGAGATGGGCTACAAGGAGTCCCACGGACTGCTCATCCTCATCGCCACGATGATCGTCCTCATGCTGGTCATCACCCAGGTCGGCAGACTCTCCGACCGCTTCGGCCGCAAACCGCTCCTCATGGCCGGGATGCTGGGCTTCTTCTTCCTCTCCATCCCGTCGTTCCTGCTGGTCAAGAACGGCGCCCTGTGGGCGGTCTCGCTCGGCATGCTGCTCCTGGGCCTGTCCCTGGTCTGCATGCTCGGCACGATGTCGGCGGCGCTCCCGGCCCTCTTCCCCACCCAGGTCCGCTACGGCTCGCTCTCCGTGGGCTACAACCTCTCGGCATCCCTCTTCGGCGGCACGACCCCGCTGGTCATCACGGCCCTGATCAGCGTCACAGGCTCGGACATGATGCCCGCGTACTACGCCATGGCGGCGGCCCTGGTCGGCGTCATCGCGGTGGCCTGCATGAAGGAAACGGCCCAACAGCCCCTGGCGGGCTCCCCGCCGTCGGTGGAGACACAGGAGGAAGCGGCGGAACTGGTGGAGTCCCAGGCCCGGGCGCCGAGGTTCTGACCTCGCCCCGTCTCGCCGACCCGGATCGGACCGTTCCGCATTTCGTGCGTGGCGGTCCGATTTTCGGTTCGTCAGCCGTACGAGGCGACGAGCGGACAGTCATACGGGAGGGGTACACACGGGCGAGAAGCGGTACACGCGGGAGCTGCTGGAGGAGGCGGCTCGGGAATCCGCTGACACTACGGTCTCCAGACGACGGGCGAGTCCCGGGAAAGCGTCTCCGCCGGGAGTTGCTGCGGCTCGGCGTCCCGAAACAGTGCACCGAGTGCGGCCGTTCCGAATGGCAAGGGAAGCCGATCCCGGTACCTGTGCCCGAACTGCCACGCGTTGACGAAAACTTGGAGCCGCAGCACGCAATAAGGCGCCACCTCGTCACCGGCCGCACCATCAGCGGCCAAGCCAGTTGCCCGTAGACTAGCCAGGCGCGATTCACCAGCCAGACAGAATGTCCGGTTTATAGCGGTTGTGGCGGAATTGGCAGACGCCCGGGCCTTAGGAGCCCGTGGGAGAAATCCCGTGAGGGTTCGAGTCCCTCCAACCGCACTGCACGCAGCCGAAGGGGCACCCCACGCCGGGGTGCCCCTTTCGCGCAGCCTCGCGGTCAGCCCAACAACTCCCGCACCACCGGCACCAGCGCCCGAAATGCCTTGCCCCGGTGGGAGATCGCGTTCTTCTCGTCCGGGGTGAGCTCGGCGCAGGTGCGCGTCTCGCCAACCGGCTGCAGGATCGGGTCGTAGCCGAAGCCGTTCGAGCCCGCGGGGGCGTGGCGTAGGACGCCCCGCAACTGACCCTCCACCACCCGCTCCGTGCCGTCCGGCAGGGCGAGCGCGGCGGCACACGCGAAGTGGGCCCCCCGGTGGACGTCGTCGTCGATGTCGCCGAGCTGGGCGAGGAGGAGGTCGAGGTTGGCCTTGTCGTCGCCGTGGCGGCCGGCCCAGCGGGCGGAGAAGATGCCGGGCGCCCCGCCGAGTACGTCGACGCACAGGCCCGAGTCGTCGGCGACGGCGGGCAGGCCGGTGGCCTGGGCCAGGGCGTGGGCCTTGAGGAGGGCGTTCTCGGCGAAGGTGACGCCGGTTTCCCTGACGTCGGGGATGTCGGGGTAGGCGTCCGCGCCGACGAGGTCGTGGGGCAGGCCTGCGTCGGCGAGGATCGCCCTGAGCTCGGTGATCTTGCCGGCGTTGCGGGTGGCGAGGATGAGGCGGGTCATGGGGACCAGTATCGCGCCGGCGTTCGTGCCGTTGTTACGGCGTGCAGACCTTGGTCAGTTCGCCGGCGGCGTCGGTGACGGGGGTGATGTCGGGGGTTTCGTCGCCGTTCTTGATGGCCGTACGGACGTTGCCCACGGCGGTGTTGAGGTCGTCGACGGCCTTGGAGACGTCGGCGTTGTCGGTCTTGTCGCCGATCTTGTCGAGGTTCCTGTCGATGGAGTCGAGCGCCTTGTCGGCCTGCGCGGGGTCGTTCGTCGCGCTCTCGACGGCCTGCTTGAGGTCGCTGACGCTGTCGGCGATGGAGTCGGCGGTCTGGACGCAGTCGAGCGCCTTGTCGAGCGCGCCGCAGCCGGCGGCGGCCGGTAGGGCGATGAGTGCCGCGGTGGCGGCGAGTACGGCGATGCGGCGACGGTGTCGCGGGCGCGCGGCCATGGAACGGTCCTCCCCTTGTGTGCGGACGGGCGCACGGCGTGATGCCGTGCGCCCGTCCGTAGTGACGCAGTTGACGTCTTTCGGGTTGCCACCCTACTTGGCGTGCTCTTTACCTTTCCAGGGCGGCCTCGAGTGCCGCGCGCTGGGCGGTGGCGAGGTCGGCGCAGCCGGAAACGGCAAGGTCGAGAAGGGAGTTGAGTTCGTCGCGGGCGAACGGCTCGGCCTCGGCGGTGCCCTGGACCTCGACGAAGCGGCCGTCGCCGGTGCAGACGACGTTCATGTCGGTGTCGGCGCGTACGTCTTCCTCGTAGCAGAGGTCGAGGAGGGGGATGCCGCCGACGATGCCGACGGAGACGGCGGAGACGGTGCCGGTGAGGGGCTGGCGGCCGGCCTTGATGAGCTTCTTGCCCTGGGCCCAGGTGATGGCGTCGGCGAGGGCGACGTAGGCGCCGGTGATGGCGGCGGTGCGGGTGCCTCCATCGGCCTGGAGGACGTCGCAGTCGAGGACGATGGTGTTCTCGCCGAGGGCCTTGTAGTCGATGACGGCACGCAGCGAGCGGCCGATGAGGCGGCTGATCTCGTGGGTGCGGCCGCCGATCTTGCCGCGGACGGATTCGCGGTCGCCGCGGGTGTTGGTGGCGCGCGGGAGCATCGAGTACTCGGCGGTGACCCAGCCTTCACCGCTGCCCTTGCGCCAGCGGGGGACTCCTTCGGTGACGGAGGCGGTGCAGAAGACCTTGGTGTCGCCGAAGGAGACGAGGACGGAGCCTTCTGCGTGCTTGCTCCACCCGCGTTCGATGGTGATGGGGCGGAGCTGTTCGGGGGTGCGGCCGTCGATACGAGACATGGGAGGGAGCCTAGCGAAAACGCCGAAGGCCCCGGTCCGGGTGTCCGGTGCGGGGCCTTCGTCGTGGCACCTAGGCGGGTTGCCGGGGGCTCACATCATGTCTTCGATGTCGGCTGCGATGGGGTCGGCGTCGGTGCCGATGACGACCTGGATGGCGGTGCCCATCTTGACGACTCCGTGGGCGCCGGCGGCCTTCAGGGCGGCTTCGTCGACCTTGCTGGGGTCGATGACCTCGGTGCGCAGGCGGGTGATGCAGCCCTCGACCTCTTCGATGTTGTCGAGCCCGCCGAGCCCGGCGACGATCTTCTCAGCCTTGGTGGCCATGTGGTTCTCCCTGACTTCTCTCTTGGCCCGCCATGGGCCCGCTTTGTCACGGTAACCCACGGTTGGACCATCTTCACGAGCGGTCATGCAGCCCGTGACGAATGATGGCGATCACGGCGTCATGCCCTCACGGGCCGGCGCCGGCCGACCCGTCCCGCAACTGGTCTACACCAGTTTCCCACGACCGCCAAACGTACTGCCACAGCGGCTTGTTCCGGGAGGACGCCCATGAGCGCCGACAGCGCGGCCGTCTACAAACCGAGCCCGTGGAGCAACCTCTTCCAGGGTCTGCAGAAGATGGGCCGCAGCCTCCAGCTCCCCATCGCCGTGCTGCCCGCGGCAGGCATCCTCAACCGGCTCGGTCAGCCGGACGTCTTCGGCGACGAGGGCCTGGGGTGGACCGATGTCTCCAAGGTGATGGTCGGCGCCGGTGGCGCCCTGCTCGACGGCGCGCTCGGTCTTCCGCTGCTGTTCTGCATCGGTGTGGCGATCGGCATGGCCAAGAAGTCGGACGGTTCGACGGCGCTCGCGGCGGTCGTCGGCTTCCTCGTCTACTACAACGTGCTGCACCAGTTCCCCGTGGACTGCGGACCCGGCGCGAAAGCGGTCGTCACCGGCTGCGCAGGGCCGGACGGCACGGTGGTGCCGTTCGGTTACCAGAATCCGGGCGTCTTCGGCGGCATCGTCATGGGCCTGCTAGCCGCCTTCTTCTGGCAGCGCTTCCACCGCACCAAGCTGGTCGACTGGCTCGGCTTCTTCAACGGCCGCCGTCTCGTCCCGATCATCATGGCCTTCGTCGCCATCGCCGTCGCCGCGATCTGCCTGTGGATCTGGCCGCCGATCGGTGACGCCCTGGAGAGCTTCAGCGACTGGCTCGTGGGTCTGGACTGGCTCGGCGCGGGCATCTTCGGAGTCGCCAACCGCGCGCTGCTGGTGATCGGCCTGCACCAGTTCCTGAACGTGCCCATCTGGTTCCAGTTCGGCACGTACACGAAGCCGGACGGCACCGAGGTGCACGGTGACATCAACATGTTCCTGGCGGGCGACCCGAACGCGGGCCAGTTCACCTCGGGCTTCTTCCCCATCATGATGTTCGCGCTGCCGGCCGCGTGCCTGGCGATGACGCACTGCGCGCGCCCGGAGCGCCGCAAGGTGGTCGGCGGCCTGATGCTGTCGGTCGCCCTGACCTCGTTCGTCACCGGCATCACCGAGCCGATCGAGTACTCGTTCCTCTTCGTGGCGCCGGTGCTCTACGCGATCCACGCGGTCCTCACCGGCGTATCGATGGCGGTGACGTGGGCGCTCGGTGTGCACGACGGCTTCAGTTTCTCGGCGGGGCTGATCGACTACGTCATCAACTGGAGCCTGGCGACCAAGCCATGGCTGATCATCCCGATCGGGCTGGCCTTCGGGGTGGTCTACTACGCGATCTTCAGGTTCGCGATCACCAAGTTCAACCTGAAGACGCCGGGCCGCGAGCCCGAGGACCAGGTCGAGGACGTCACGAAGGCCTGACCTCCCATTCCCCCTCCGCACCACAAGACCCCCGGACCTCCTGGTCCGGGGGTTTTGTTCCGCGCTGCCGCATATGACTGAGCACACAAGGATCCCGGAAAGGAGCGGGTTCCTTATACGACCTTCACCGTGCTACAACAGGTCTACACCACTGAGTGGTGTAGACCACGCGGCCGCAGGGCCGGGTTTCCGAGACGCCGCCGTCCCCACCTGTCCCCCGGGCGGCGCCTTGCCTACTGGAGGATGTTGTGACCACGGCCAGTGCCGCCCCCGCGGCCGCCAAGAAGAAGGGCGCGGGCGCGATGGCTGTCATGCAGCGCATCGGCCGCAGCCTCATGCTGCCGGTCGCGGTGCTGCCCGCCGCCGCGCTCCTGGTCCGGTTCGGGCAGCCCGACATGCTCGGCAAGGACTCGTTCCCCACCTTCATCACCAAGCTGGCGTCGTACATGTCGGCCGGCGGCGGTGCGCTGCTCGACAACATGCCGCTGCTGTTCTGCGTCGGCATCGCCATCGGCTTCGCCAAGAAGTCCGACGGCTCCACCGCGCTCGCGGCCGTCACCGGCTACCTGGTCTTCCAGAAGGTGCTCGCCACCTTCACGGACAGCAACCTGCCGAAGGTCGCCGCCGTCGTCGACGGCAAGATCGTCATGAACGAGGCGCCGGTCAACGCCGGTGTGCTCGGCGGTGTGGTCATGGGCGTCGTCGTGGCCCTGCTCTACCAGAAGTTCTACCGGACCAAGCTGCCCGACTGGGCGGGCTTCTTCGGCGGCCGCCGCCTCGTCCCGATCCTCTCCGCCTTCGCGGGCCTGGTCATCGGCATCGTCTTCGGTCTCATCTGGCCCGTGCTCGGCGCCGGTCTGCACAACTTCGGTGAGTGGCTGGTCGGCTCGGGCGCGGTCGGCGCCGGCATCTTCGGTGTCGCCAACCGTGCGCTGATCCCGATCGGCATGCACCACCTCCTCAACTCGTTCCCGTGGTTCCAGGCCGGTACGTACGAGGGCAAGAGCGGCGACATCGCGCGCTTCCTCCAGGGCGACCCGAGCGCCGGGCAGTTCATGACCGGCTTCTTCCCGATCATGATGTTCGCCCTCCCGGCCGCCTGCCTCGCGATCGTCCACTGCGCCCGCCCCGAGCGCCGCAAGGTCGTCGGCGGCATGATGTTCTCGCTCGCCGCCACCGCGTTCGTCACCGGTGTGACCGAGCCGATCGAGTTCACGTTCATGTTCATCGCCCCGGCCCTCTACGCGATCCACGCGGTGCTCACCGGTGTCTCGATGGCGCTGACCTGGGGGCTCGGCATGAAGGACGGCTTCGGCTTCTCCGCCGGCGCGGTCGACTACTTCCTCAACCTCGGCATCGCGACCAACCCGTGGGGTCTCGCGCTGGTCGGCCTCTGCTTCGCGGTGGTCTACTACGTGATCTTCCGGTTCGCGATCACCAAGTTCAACATTCCTACGCCGGGCCGTGAGTCCGACGAGGAACTGGCCGAGATCCTCAAGGCCGAGAGCAAGTAGCCCTCCGCACCACGGCGAAGGCCCCCGGAACCGATTCGGTTCCGGGGGCCTTCGTCATGCCGGGCTCAGATCTCGTACACCCGCCCGGGCGCGGCCAGTTCGGTCGGTCCGGTGTACACGGCGCGGGCGTCCGCGAGGTTGACCTGCGGGTCCGTCCACGGCGGAATGTGGGTGAGGACGAGGCGGCGGGCACCGGCCCGGGTCGCGGACTCACCCGCCTCGCGGCCGTTGAGATGGAGGTCGGGGATGTTTTCCTTGCCGTGCGTGAACGCCGCCTCGCACAGGAACAGGTCGCTGCCCGCGGCGAGTTCCTCGAGCGCGACGCACGCGCCCGTGTCGCCGGAGTACGTGAGCGACCTGCCGCCGTGCTCGACCCGGATGCCGTACGCCTCGACAGGGTGGCACACCTTCTCCGTGCGCACGGTGAACGGGCCGATCTCGTGCCAGCCCGGCTTCACGGTGTGGAAGTCGAACACCTCGCTCATCGAGGAGGCGGAGGGGGTGTCCGCGTACGCCGTGGTCAGGCGCTGTTCCGTGCCCTCGGGGCCGTAGACCGGTATCGGGGCGCAGCGGCCGCCGTCGTGGCGGTAGTAGCGCGCCACGAAGTAGCCGCACATGTCGATGCAGTGGTCGGCGTGCAGATGGCTGAGGAAGATCGCGTCGAGGTCGTAGAGACCGCAGTGGCGCTGCAGCTCGCCCAGGGCGCCGTTGCCCATGTCGAGTAGCAGCCGGAAGCCGTCGGCCTCGACGAGGTAGCTCGAGCAGGCCGAATCCGCGGACGGGAACGACCCCGAGCAGCCGACGACGGTGAGCTTCATAAGAGCCGGAACCTCCGCGCTGGCAGTCAGAGAGCGGGATGGGAGCAGAAGGAAGAGGGGTCGAGCGGTCCGTCGAGCGTAAGGCGCAAAAGGGCCGGTCGCTCCTCAGTCGTGGGCTGTTGTGGGAGAACTCACCTGTGCTGTCACCGGTTCGGGGGGCGTGCGTCGGGTGCGACGTCGCGCGGGTGCCACCGGTACCGTCGTCCGTATGGACACGTCATGGTGGCTCGCGCTCGCCGCGGTGCTGCTGCTCGCCCTCGTCGCGACGCTCGTCGACGGGTGGGGGCGCGGGCACCGTCGCCGGCCCGGCGGCCGGACCCGCCCGCCGCGGGGACCGCGCGCTCGCGGCACGCGGCCGCAGCCGGGCGAGATCTGGTGGGCGCAGGTGCCGTACGAGGACGGGCCTGGCGGCAAGGACAGGCCGTGCCTCGTGCTGGCCGTGCACCGGCGGCGGGTACGCGTCGCGAAGATCACCAGCAAGTATCACGACGAGCGGGCCGGGGTGATCGCGCTGCCGCCCGGGTCGGTCGGTGACGCGCAGGGCAGACCGAGCTTCCTGGAGACGGATGAGCTCCGTGAGGTTCCCGAGGGGGACTTCCGGCGCAGGGCCGGGGTGCTGGATCCGGTGGTGTGGGATCAGGTCCGGTATCTGGCGCGGTGACGGCGGCCGGCTTACGTGAACGGGGGCTGACGTGAGAGCGGGGGCCGGGCCGCATTGCTGCCGGCCCGGCCCCCGCTTCGACGATTCGCGCTCACGCCCAGAGCTGGCCGTGCAGCGTCTCGATCGCTTCTTCCGTCGTGGCCGCCGTGTAGACGCCGGTCGACAGGTACTTCCAGCCGCCGTCGGCGACCACGAAGACGATGTCGGCGGACTCCCCGGCCGCAACCGCCTTGCGGCCGACGCCGATCGCCGCGTGCAGGGCCGCTCCGGTGGAGACGCCCGCGAAGATGCCCTCCTGCTGGAGGAGTTCACGGGTGCGGGTCACCGCGTCCGCGGAGCCCACCGAGAAGCGGGTGGTCAGGACGGAGGCGTCGTACAGCTCGGGCACGAAACCCTCGTCGAGGTTGCGCAGCCCGTAGACCAGGTCGTCGTAGCGCGGCTCCGCGGCGACGATCTTGACGTCCGGCTTGTGTTCGCGCAGGTAGCGGCCGACGCCCATGAGGGTGCCCGTCGTGCCGAGACCCGCGACGAAGTGGGTGACGGACGGCAGGTCGGCGAGGATCTCGGGGCCGGTCGTCGCGTAGTGGGCGCCCGCGTTGTCCGGGTTGCCGTACTGGTAGAGCATCACCCAGTCCGGGTGCTGCGCGCTCAGTTCCTTGGCCATGCGGACGGCGGTGTTGGAGCCGCCCGCCGCGGGCGAAGGGATGATCTCGGCGCCCCACATCGCGAGCAGGTCCCTGCGCTCCTGGGAGGTGTTCTCCGGCATGACGCACACCATGCGGTAGCCCTTGAGGCGGGCCGCCATGGCGAGGGAGATGCCGGTGTTGCCCGAGGTCGGCTCGAGGATGGTGCAGCCGGGGGTGAGCCGGCCGTCCTTCTCGGCCTGCTCGACCATGTGGAGCGCGGGGCGGTCCTTGACCGAGCCGGTCGGGTTGCGGTCCTCGAGCTTCGCCCAGATCCGTACGTCCTCGGACGGCGAGAGCCGCGGCAGCCGCACAAGAGGCGTGTTGCCGACCGCGGCGAGCGGGGAGTCGTACCGCATCCCGATCAGGCCATGCCGCCGGCCACGGCCGGCAGGATCGTGACGTTGTCGCCGTCGGCGAGCTTGGTGGTGATGCCGTCCAGGAAGCGGACGTCCTCGTCGTTCAGGTAGACGTTCACGAAGCGGCGCAGCTGCTCGCCGTCGACGATGCGCGCCTGGATGCCCGTGTGGCGGGTCTCGAGGTCGGCGAAGAGCTCGGCGAGCGTGTCCCCGCTGCCCTCGACGGCCTTCTGGCCGTCGGTGTAGGTGCGGAGGATGGTCGGGATGCGGACCTCGATGGCCATGGCTGGACTCCAGTAGCAGGGGAGGGTACGGAAGGGCTTTGGCGTGCGCTGAACAGCGGTGCCCACGACACGTCGGACCGGCGGACGGAGTCCGCCGCAGCGGTCCCGGAGCCTGCGAAGCAGTGCGGGGGACGCGTCAGGGGTTCGGACAGATGGCGCTGGCGAGGCGGCACAGGTCGACGTGAAGGCGCGCCACGAGCAGCATGCCCGGCGTCTTGTCGCTCACGTCGTGAAGAACCATGGGGTCATCGTATCGATTCCCGTCCGGGATCCCGGAGTGTGATCTCACCATGTGGTCGATATCCGTCCGATGGCTGATACGCGGCTGGGGCAGGTACGGGATTGGGGAGGCCGGGTTACGGGGTGACCTCGACCTCTTCCTCGGTCACGACGCCCTCGACGATACGGAACGAGCGGAACTGGAAGGGTCCCGCGTCGTCGGTGTCCGCGGTGGAGACGAGGACGTAGTGGGCGCCCGGCTCGTTCGCGTACGTGATGTCGGTGCGGGAGGGATGGGCCTCGGTCGCGGTGTGCGAGTGGTAGATGATCACGGGCTCCTCGTCCCGGTCGTCCATCTCGCGGTACAGCTTCAGCAGGTCGCCCGAGTCGAACTCGTAGAACGTGGGCGAGCGGGCGGCGTTGAGCATCGGGACGAAGCGCTCGGGCCGGCCGGTGCCCACCGGTCCCGCGACGACGCCGCACGCCTCGTCGGGGTGGTCGGCGCGCGCGTGGGCGACGATCTGGTCGTGGAGGGCCTGGGTCAGGGTCAGCATGGGGCTCAGGATAAGCAGACGGGCCCTCCCGTACCGGAGTGCGGTACGGGAGGGCCCGGATGCTGAGACGCGGGGGGGGCGCCCCGGACTACTGGACTGCTTGAACTACTTGGGCTGCTTGGACTGCTCCGGCTGCTTGCGCTTCGCGAACGCCGCGCTCTGCGGGTTGCGGCTGCGCAGGACGACGTACGAGATGCCGAGGATGACGGCCCACAGCGGCGCGCAGTAGAGCGAGACGCGGGCGTCCTTGTCGATGCCCATGAACACGATCACCATGGCGATGAAGGCGAGCGACAGGATGCTGGGGATGATGCCGCCGGGAGCCTTGAAGGAGGACTGGGGCAGCTCGCCGCGGTCGGCCTTGATGCGGTAGCGGATCTGGCAGATCAGGATGACGATCCAGGCCCACATGCCGGAGATGGTGGCGAAGGAGACGACGTAGTTGAACGCCTCACCGGGCCACTGGTAGTTGATCCAGACGCCGACCAGCATCATCGCGGCGGAGACCGTCGTGCCGATGAGGGGCGTGCCGCTCTTGGTGAGCTTGGTGAAGAGCTTCGGGCCCTGGCCGTTGAGCGCGAGGTCACGCAGCATGCGGCCGGTGGAGTACATGCCGGAGTTGCAGGACGACAGGGCCGCGGTCAGGACGACGAAGTTGACGATCGCGGCGCCGACGCCGAGGCCCATCTTCTCGAAGGCGGCGACGAACGGGGAGACGCCCGGCTGGAAGCTCGTCCACGGCACGACCGAGAGGATCATGATCAGTGCGCCGACGTAGAAGACGGCGATGCGCCACGGCACGGTGTTGATGGCCTTGGGCAGGACGGTCTTCGGGTCCTTGGACTCGCCCGCGGTGACGCCGACGAGCTCGACGGCCAGGAAGGCGAACATGACCATCTGGAGGGTCATGAGGGTGGAGCCGATGCCGTTCGGGAAGAAGCCGCCGTCGGACCACAGGTGCGTGACGGAGGCGGTGTCGCCCGCGTCGGAGAAGCCGACCGTGAGGATGCCGGCGCAGATGAGGATCATGCCGACGATCGCGGTGACCTTCACCATCGAGAACCAGAACTCCAGCTCACCGAAGAGCTTCACGGAGATCAGGTTCACGGCGTAGAGGATGAGGGTGAAGACGAGCGCGGTGAGCCATTGCGGAACGCTGTCGTGGGTCCAGTACTTCATGTACTGGGCGGCCGCGGTGACCTCGGTGATGCCGGTGACGACCCAGAAGAGCCAGTACGTCCAGCCGGTCACGAAGCCCGCGAACGGGCCGATGAACTCACGCGCGTACTCCGAGAAGGAGCCCGAGACGGGTCGGTACATGAGGAGCTCGCCGAGCGCCCGCATGATGAAGAAGATGACGAGGCCCGCGATGGCGTACGCGAGGATCAGGCTGGGGCCCGCCTTCGAGATGCCCTTGCCCGCGCCGAGGAAGAGGCCTGTCCCGATGGCGCCGCCGATGGCGATCATCTGGATCTGCCGGGCACCGAGACCGCGCTGGTAACCCTCGCCCTCACCGGACTCGCCGGGGGCCTGCACGGCCTCATTGCCGTCGTGTTGCTTGCCGACCTGCACTGAGGTCATGGTGTTGCGCCTTTCTCCATGCCGATCCGTGCCGCTGTGGCTCGGATCGACTGTGACGATCCTCGGGGTTCTGGGCCCCTGGATGGATGGAGCTGTGCCTACCGGCGGTCTGCCGGTCGGGGCGCACCCGACGGGACAGGGGTGGCGTCCGTCGGGCGGTCGTGAAGATTTATCACGGCGGCAACACTGATCGAGAAAGCCACGTGTGGCACACACCACTGGAAAAACCGGACAAAAAGCCCCTCGTATGGCATACGCGACCGCTCAAGTGACAGGATCGTTATCCGGAATTGAGCAACCGCTGAGCGAACGCGCTTACATACGGACTCTTGGAGTCCGCTCGATATGTCCCGACAGATCAGGGCATAAGGGTTTCGACCAGAGTCTCCTGGAGGCCGCCCAGCCACAGGTAGGCCATCACCATCGGCTTGCGCGGGTCCTCGTCGGGGAGCCGGTAGAGGAGATCCGAGTCCTCCTCGTCGGTGATGTCGAGGCGGGTGCCGATCGCGAGGCGCAGATCGTTGAGCGCGCGCATCCAGCGCACGGACTCCTCGGGCGAGAGCTTGAGGACCGCTCCCCCCTCACCGGGGGACGCCAGCGCGTCCAGCGAGCGGACCACCGCGAGCGCGTCCTCGCGCTTGCCGGCCCGCAGGTCGTTCTCGGTGAAGCGCCTGAACTCGGCGGAGTGCGCGCGCTGTTCGTCCGCCTTGTCCACCGTCGCCTCCTCGCCCCCCGGGCCGCCGTAGGCGTCGGGGAAGAGGCGCTGGAGCACCGGGTCGGACGGCGGCTCGCTCGGGCCCTCCGCGAAGAGCTCGGCGAGCGGGTCGCCGGACGCGTCCCCGCCGGGCCCGGGGCCGATCAGCTCCAGGAGCTGGACCGCCAGGGAGCGGATGATCGAGATCTCGACCTCGTCGAGCGCGACGGCAGCGCCGCCGCCGGGAATCGGTTCGAAGTGTCCTGGCATCAGGTGCGTCGCTACTCCGTCGCTGCTTGCGTGCGCTACTTGCGGTCCTGCTGAAGGGTGGCCCACAGACCGTAGCCGTGCATGGCCTGAACGTCGCGTTCCATCTCCTCGCGGGACCCGCTGGAGACGACCGCACGGCCCTTCTGATGCACGTCGAGCATCAGCTTGGTGGCCTTGTCCTTCGAGTACCCGAAGTACGTCTGGAAGACATACGTCACGTAACTCATGAGGTTGACCGGGTCGTTGTGTACGAGCGTGATCCAGGGAACGTCCGGCTCGGGCACGGCGAAGGTCTCCTCCGCCGACTCGGTTCGTTCGATCTCTAGGGGTGCAGGAGCCGTCACACAGCCCATGCTGCCACTAGGGGGCGGCGACCGCACAAATGGGCCACGGAAATCGTCACACTGACGCTAATTGGGGGTAGCATCCCGGCTATGAACACAGCGGACCTTGGCCTGCCGGTGGATGTTCCGTCGACAGCGCTCTTCACCGATCACTACGAGCTCACGATGCTCCAGGCCGCGCTCAAGGCGGGCACGGCCGACCGGCGCTCGGTCTTCGAGGTCTTCACGCGCAGGCTGCCCGACGGCCGCCGCTACGGCGTCGTGGCAGGCACCGGCCGGGTGCTGGACGCCGTCGAGAACTTCCGGTTCGACGCCCGCGAACTGGGCTTCCTGCGCGAGCGCGGCATCATCGACGAGCCGACCCTCGAACGGCTGGCCGCCTACCGCTTCAGCGGCGACATCTGGGGCTACCCCGAGGGCGAGGTGTACTTCCCCGGCTCCCCCGTCCTGCGGGTCGAGGGCTCCTTCGCGGACTGCGTCCTCCTTGAGACGGTGATCCTCTCCATCCTCAACCACGACTCGGCGATCGCCGCCGCCGCCTCCCGCATGGCCTCCGCCGCGGCCGGCCGGCCGCTGATCGAGATGGGCGCGCGCCGCACGCACGAGCTGGCCGCCGTCGCCGCGTCCCGCGCCGCGTACGTGGGCGGCTTCGCCACCACCTCGGACCTCGCGGCCGGCTTCCGGTACGGGATCCCGACGGTCGGCACGTCCGCGCACGCCTTCACGCTGCTGCACGACACCGAGCGCGACGCGTTCCGCGCCCAGGTCGACTCCCTCGGCGAGGGCACGACCCTGCTCGTGGACACGTACGACGTCACGGAGGCCGTGCGCCTCGCCGTGGAGATCGCCGGGCCCGGGCTCGGCGCCGTGCGCATCGACTCCGGGGACCTGCTGCTCGTCGCGCACCGCGTGCGCGGGCAGCTCGACGAACTCGGCGCCACCGAGACGAAGATCGTCGTCACGTCGGACCTCGACGAATACGCCATCGCCTCGCTCGCCGC
The DNA here is from genome assembly GCF_002803065.1 of Streptomyces sp. CB01635. Taxonomy (GTDB): domain Bacteria; phylum Actinomycetota; class Actinomycetes; order Streptomycetales; family Streptomycetaceae; genus Streptomyces. The sequence continues at coordinate 89,827 of NZ_NNBL01000004.1, read as the reverse complement.
CGCGCCCGTCGACGCGTACGGCGTGGGAACGCAGCTGGTCACCGGCTCGGGGCACCCGACGTGCTCCATGGTCTACAAGCTCGTCGCGCGCGCCGAGTCCGCAGACCCGAAGGCGCCGCTGCTGCCCGTGGCAAAGAAGTCCATGGGCGCGAAGACGTCCGTGGGCGGGCGCAAGTGGGCCGCACGGCGGCTCGACGACCAGGGTGCCGCCGAGGCCGAGGTGATCGGCACGGGTCCCGTTCCGGCCGAGCTCGTCGACCGGCAGCTTCTGGTCGAGCTGGTCAAGGGCGGCACGGTGGTCGCGCGCGAGCCGCTGGACGCGGCACGCGAGCGGCACATCGAGGCGCTCGGCGGGCTGCCGCTCTCGGCGACGCAGCTCTCGCGCGGGGAAGCCGTGATCCCTACGGAGTATCTGGTGGACGCGCCCGCATAACACTCAAACGCCCCCTCCCGCAACGCACTTCAAGTCTCTACGCTCGAAGTCTCCCAGCCGAAGGACACCTGCTATGCGCCGCGCCTTGATCGTCGTAGATGTGCAGAACGACTTCTGTGAGGGCGGCAGCCTCGCGGTGGCGGGCGGGGCCGATGTGGCCGCGGCCGTCACCGAGCTGATCGGGCAGGCGCCCGCGGGGTACCGGCACGTCGTGGCCACCCGCGATCACCACATCGCGCCCGGTGACCACTTCTCCGAGTCCCCGGACTACGTCCACTCCTGGCCGGCGCACTGCGTGGCGGGCACGGAGGGGGTCGGGTTCCACCCGAACTTCGCGCCGGTCGTCGCGTCCGGGGCGATCGACGCGGTGTTCGACAAGGGGGCGTACGCGGCCGCCTACAGCGGGTTCGAAGGGCTCGACGAGAACGGGGTGTCCTTGGCGGACTGGCTCCGGGCCCGGGGGATCACCGATGTGGACGTGGTCGGGATCGCCACGGATCACTGCGTTCGCGCCACCGCGCTGGATGCGGTGCGGGAGGGGTTTCGGGCTCAGGTGTTGCTTGACCTGACGGCGGGGGTCGCTGCGGGGACCACTGCGGCGGCGCTGGACGAGATGCGGGGAGCCGGGGTCGAGCTCAGCGGCAAGCCTGTCGTCTGAAGCTTTTCTCCCCCGGCCCGCCCCTTCCCGAAAGTCCCGGGGAGTTGCCCCGGGCCACGCTCCTCAAACGCCGGAGGGGCTGGATGGTGGAGGCCGCTTCTCAAACGCCCGAAGGGCTGGGTGCCGGGGTGGAGGCCGAGCTGGAGTAGCCGGCCCGGCCGGGCTGTCTCGGTCTCAGGAGGGCTCTGATCGGGTGCCAGAGCTCGCCTGCCGTGCAGTGGGGGGCGGCTCGCCAGAGGAGGCCGTCGGGGTGGTGCAGGACCGCCGTGATCTCGTCCGGTGTGGGGGGCTCCGCGTTGCCCCTCAGGTAGATCGCCCGCAGGCCCAGGTTGCGCAGCCGGGTCAGGGCGCGGGCGCGGTTCGCCGCATGTACCAGGACCCGTACCGCGCCGTCGTCCGGCGTAGGGCTGGGCACGGTCAGCGCCACCACCACGGTGCCGTTCGGCAGCTTGCAGAACCCTCCTGCGGACATGACTGTCACACCCCCGTGAGACGTAGTGTCAATAAGAAACCCACAGGACGCACCTAAACACGATCGGCCGCCGCCCGCTAGAGGGCGACGGCCGATCATGTTCTGACCTGCGGCGATGTGGACTACTTCGCCGAGGGGCCCACCTTCACCGTGATCGACGAGCCGTCGAGCGGCTGCCCGACGATCGAGATCCGGGTGTTGGTGTCAGTTGTCTGGACACTGCCGGTGGCGTTCTCCTTGTACCAGTACGTGCCCTTGTGGTCGTCGAAGACCGGGACGCCCAGCTGTGCCGGGATCTTGGTCTCGACGCCGAGCTTGTGCAGCGAGAAGCCCCGGTTCGGGAACCAGCTGAACGCGGCGTCGTACGGCTGGAGCTTGTTGGTGATGTATTTGCCGTCGGCCCACTTGAGCGGCTTGGCGTGGGAGTCGACCGGCAGGATCAGCCCCTTGCCGGGGTGCTGGCCGACGTTGTTGTTGCGCTGCGAGGTGTCCCACTGCCAGATCATCAGGCCGGGGCGGTACGCGAGGTGCTCGACCCAGTCGTTCTTCGTACCGCCGCCGCGCCAACCGAAGTTGTACGGGCCGACCTTGAGGGTCTTGTCGTAGGAGACGTACTGGCGGTTCTCCGCGAGGTAGAACTGCGGGAAGTCGCCCGTCACGGAGGCGCCGACGCGCGAGAAGCCGCGCGCGGTCCAGCCGTTGTCGTCGCCCTCGGCGTTGTCGGTGAACAGCGCCTGGCCGTCCGCCTTGACGGTGAGGTTGTCGGCGGTGAAGCCCATGCCGCCGGCGCCGCCGTCCGTCTTGTAGCGGAAGCGGACGCTGATCTTCTGGCTCGCGTAGGCGTCCAGCGGGAACACCAGGTGCTGGAACTTGCCGGAGACGCCGGTCAGGGCCGGCTTGTCGCCGCCGTCGCGCGGGATGGTGACGCCGTCGGCGGTGCCGTCGATCGTCTTCCAGCTGGCGCCGTCGTCCGTGGACACCTGCGTGTACAGGTAGTCGTAGTCCTTCTCGATGTCGTACCAGCCGTCGAGTTCGAGGGCCGCCTTCGACTTGCCGGTCAGATCGACCGGGCGCGTAAGGGTGTTGGAGAGGTCGTCACCGTAGTCCGACCACCACTGCTTCGCGCCCTCGGTGGGCTTCACGATCTCGGTGGTGACGTTCTTCTTCTCGGGCAGCTCGACGACGAGGGCCTGCTTGCGCTTGGTGTTGTACTCCGAAACACCCAGCGTGTGCGTCGACTTGGTCGCCGCCTTGGCCTTGTCGTAGTTGAGCCAGCCGAGCTGCAGCTTGTCCCAGGCGGTCATGTCGCCCGGCATGTCGCCGATGGAGTCCTTGCCGGTGCCGAGCCAGGAGCCCGCCGACATCAGAGACCAGAAGCCGACCGAGTTCTCGCCGCTGTACGTGGTGTCGTACAGGTCGGGCAGGCCGAGGTCGTGACCGTACTCGTGGGCGAAGACGCCGAGGCCGCCGTTCTCCGGCTGCATCGTGTAGTCGCCGACCCAGATGCCGGTGTCGCCGACCGGGGTGCCGCCCGCCTTGAAGCCGGTCGGGCCGGTGTCGCCGTCGTCGCGGCCGTAGGCGTAACCGCGGTGCGCCCACAGGGAGTCGCCGCCCTGTGCGCCGCCGCCGGCCGACCCGTCCTCGCCCGCGTGGACGATCTGGAAGTGGTCGATGTAACCGTCGGGCTCGTTGAAGTTGCCGTCGTTGTCGTGGTCCGTGCGGTCCCACTGGTCGTACTGGGCGAGGTCCGTCTTGATGTCGGCGTCGGACTTGCCGGCCGCCTTCTGCTCCTCGACCCACGCGGTCACGCCGTCGCGGACCAGGTCCTCGACATTCGGGCAGTTGTCGGCGCCGCAGTAGTTGGAGCCGTAACGGGCCTCGTTGTAAGGCACCTTGACCCAGTCCGAGACCTCGCCGTCGACCGAGTAGCGGCCCGACGACGTCTTCTCGTAGTAGGTCTTCAGCGAGTCGACTCCCTTGCCCGAACCGAAGTACAGGTCCTGGAAGTGCTTGCTGCTGTAGTCCTTCTGCCAGGCCGTGCTGTTGTTCTTGGCACGGTCCGGCTCCGCTATCCGGTTGTGCAGCGGGCCCGGCGTGCCCCCGTACTTGGGCTTCAGGTCAGGCGTGTCGTCGTCGGCGCGGTCGACCAGCGTCGTGTTGTCGACCTTGTCGCCGAACTCCGTCAGGATCGTGAAGATCTTGTCGGTTCGCTCCCGGCCCAGCTCGACGTACTTGTCCTTGCCGAGCTGCACGACCTGCGAGCCGTCGCGCTTGACGACCTTGGACTTCCCGGAGAGCACCTGCTCCAGCGCCGTCTTGCGCTGCTGCTCCATCTGCTGGCTGAAGGGGCCGCCGATGACGTGCCCCTTGCCCCCGTACGTCTTGCCGTGCGACGTGGAGCTTCCTACGGCCGGGGTGTCGGCCTGGGCGCCCGTCGCGAGGACCGATCCGGCAGCCGCGGTCGCGGCCAGCGTCACGAGCACGGCGGCGGATCTCAACGCCCGTCTCTTGGTGGTCACTTGATGGTTCCCCTCCTCCGTGGCCTATCAGCCACGTATCACAAGTGACGCTATTTGACCGGAGGTGAAGGAGAAATAACAGACCTTGACTGGGGCAACCCAAGTGCACTATGCAGTGGCGCGGCACCGGTATTCGGACGCGGACCTCCCCCCAACGGGCGCGCCGAACCGTCCGCTTCGTGGACTCGGTGACTCCGTGCGCCCCCCGTGCACCGGCACCGTGGGTTAGGTCACGCTTACCGCCCGTTCTCCTCGGGCATGCGTCGGATTAGAGTCATTTGACGGCGCGCCACAGCCAAGTCGACCCGGCTCCGCACCCCTTACATATGCAGCTGCCAATGGCTCCTGCTATACGCCAGTGAAGCAAGCATCCGCTGTCCCGAGGACGGATAACGCCATGCCGCGTCCGACTGCCGCACAGCTCGCCTACGGTTCCGCGACCGTGATCTTCTCGACACTCGCCATGCTGCTGTTGTCGCAGACGAGTTCGGGCCTCGGCGTCGCGGTCATCGCCCTGGCCGCACTCGGCCTCGGTCTCCTCGTGGCGCTGACGGTCCCCCTGCCGAAGTCGCGGCCCGCCGCCGCGCCGGCACCCGCGACCGCCGGCGCCGGGGTTGTCACGGAGGAGCGGGTGCCGGTGCAGCGGGCCACCGTGCCCGCGGCCGCCCAGCAGGCCGCCCCCGAGTCCGTGTACGAGGTCGCGCCGTCCGGCACACGCGGACCGGCGGGCCCGTGATCCACGGACCCGCCGGAAACACCGCCCCGCGCCTGCTCAGCCGGTGCTGACCACCACCGTCTTCGCGGCCTTGTCGTGCAGGCCCTGCTTGTAGGGCTTGTCGAAGAAGCTCCAGCCGCCGCAGATCGCGGTCCAGATGCAGGCGCAGCAGAACACCGCCGGCAGCCACAGGACCGCGGCGCGCACCAGGTTGGTCTGGACGCTGGGCGTGGCCCCGTCGTTGAGGTTCGCCACGCGCAGCTTGAGCAACCGCTTGCCCAGGGTCTGGCCGGTCCTCGCGGTCATGAACGTGTCGTAGCCGATGTAGAGGACCGCGGCGAGGACGGACTGGCCGAACTGCTTGCCGTACACGATCTTGTCGGGGTTCGTCTGGTACTCGGCGATCCCGAACGCCCAGGACAGCAGCCCCACGACGATGCTGACCAGGATGATGTCGATGATCCGCGCGAGCACGCGCTTGCCGCTGTCCGCCAGGGGCGGCATCCCGGCCAGCGGGTCACTCCCGTAGGGATCACCCCCGTAGGGGCCTCCTTCTCCACCACCACCGCCGTACGGGGGCGGCGGGGTGCCGCCGGGCGGGGGCGGCGCGGAGTCGTACGGGTTCCCCGGGCCGTTCCCCGGGCCGTCGTACGGTGAGCCACCGCCGCTCTGGGACGGCGGCGGCTTCCTGAACGGGTCGTCTTCCGGGGGCTGGCCTGAGCCGGGGGGCGGCGGTTCGGTGCTCATGGCCCGAGTCGACCGCGAACCCCCCGATTCCGCATCCGGCGAGCCGCCGTCCGGGGTACGACGGCTCGCCCGTGCGGGGGCCGGGCGGGACGGCCGGGGTCAGCCCGCGACGAACGTACGGGCCGCCTTGTCGTGCCAGCACTGGCGCCAGGGCCGGTCGAACAGGCACCACAGCACGCCGACGACCCCGATGGCCAGCAGGCCCGTCACGCTGTACACCAGCCAGCGCCGCAGCGCGGCGCCGAACGTCGGCGCCGCGTGCTCCTCGATGTCCCGCACCTGGAGCCCGCACACCTTCTTGCCCAGGGTGCGGCCCCACTTGGCGGTCGGCAGGGCCTCGTAGAGGACACCGGCGACGAGGAGGACGGCGAGGACGATGCCGAGGTAGGCGCCGGTCGTGCCGTCCAGCAGCCAGACCGTGGCCTGGCGGCCCGACGCCTTCGCCGCGTCGATCTTCCCGTCGATGTGGTCGACGGCCTTGGTGCCGAGCGGGACGGCCGCCACCGCGGTGATTGCGCCGAGCACCACCGTGTCGATGAGCCGCGCCGCGAGACGCTTGCCGGGCCCGGCGGGCCGCGCCGACGCCTGCGCCTGGGCTGCCGCCAGGAACGGGTCGCTGGCCACGGGCTTCCACGGCGTGACGGGGCCTTCCGGCTCCGCGGGTTCGCCTGCGGCGGGCCGAGCGGACTGGCCGAGCTGTCCGGACTGACCGGGTTGGGCGAGCTGGTGCACCTGCTGCGCCCAGGACGGCGAACCGCCGCCGGGCCCGGAGGTCATGGGGGTGGCGGAGGCGGCAGCGGCCTGCGGCGGGACCGCACCCGGGCGACCGGCCTGGGGCGCGTGGGGCTGGAGCGGGGCGGCTTGTGGAGCCTGCGCCTGGTGGGCTGGAGGTTGCTGAGCCGGCCCCTGCGGGGCGAAGCCCTGATGGGGCAGGGGCTGGGAGTTGGCCTGTTGGGGCGCGGGCTGCTGGGCCTGACGGCCCTCAACCTGCTGACCCTGCTGGCCCTGGTGGCCCTGGTGGCCCTGCGCGTGCCGACCGGCCGCCTCCTGGGAGGCCGGCCCCTGGCCCTGCGCCACAGGCCCTTGCGCCGCAGGCAGCTGCTGCCCCGGCACCTGCGGAGCTGACAGCGCTCGCATCGTCATCGTGCCCTCGGGACGGTCCACGGACGGGGTGGGGCGGCGGAACGTTACGGTCCCGTCCGTGGGCGGCGTCGGGGGCTCCGGCTGTGCGGGGCGGGCCGTGAGCGCGCCGTCCGTGCGCTCCTCCTGCGGCGGAGCAGGCACGCGTGGGTCGGCGCCCCAGGACACGCGGCGGTCCTGCTCGCCGCCGAAGCCGGTCTGGTGGGACGCGTCCGCCTGCCATGCCGTGGCGGGTTCGGGTGCGGCCGGCTCGTCCGAGTACCGCTCCGGCTCCTCGTCGAGGAAGACCGGGCCGGTCTCCTCGACGGGCAGAGGCGAAGGAGAGGGCGAAGGGGAAGGGGAAGGGGCGGGGGCCGGGGTCACCCCGGCGGGGGCGGCGAGGGGTTCGCCGTCGGACGGGGCCGGGCGGCTCGTGCCGGGCACCCACGCGGCACCGTTCCAGTACCGGACATATCCGGGAATGGACGGGTCGGGGTAGTACCCGTCGCGGGGCCTGTCGTCGCCGGGGGCCGGAGTTGGGGCGCTCATGTCCGTCGTCCCGTATCTGCTCGGGGGTTTTGTTGGGGGTCCACATCTATCAGACCACCGCCCGCCCCCGGGCGGGTCCGCCCGTACGGACCACTTTCCGGGGACGCCGGAAAAACTTTCCGGAACTCGCGTAATGCTCCGCGCCCTTCGCCCTCTCTCCTTGCACGGGCCCGCTCTCGCGGGCCCCCCGCACGACCCGTACGAGGAGAGGAAACGCACGACATGCACACCGTGGTGGAACGTGAACTCGAGCTGAGGCTCGTCCTGTCGCCCGAGCGCAGCATCCCCGTCCCTGCCCGGCTCACCTACCGGACCGACGATCCGTACGCCGTCCACATCGCCTTTCACATCGGCTCCGAGAACCCGGTCGACTGGACGTTCGCGCGCGAGCTGCTGGTGGAGGGGGTGTTCCGGCCGTGCGGGCACGGGGACGTGCGCGTGTGGCCGACGAAGGTCGACCGCCGCAGCGTCGTGCTCATGGCGCTGAGTTCACCGGACGGCGACGCGCTCCTGGAGGCGCCCGCCGCCGCCGTGTCCTCGTGGCTGGAGCGGACGCTGCGGGTGGTCCCTCCGGGCTCTGAGTCCGAGCGGCTCGGCATCGACGACGGCCTCGCCGAGCTGCTCGCCCCCACCCCGGGCCGCGCCGACGAGCTGTGGCTGCGCGACCCGTGGCCCTCGGACGAGTCGAAGGACGGTGAGTGAGCGTGCGTCCCACGGGGGTGGATGCGAGCAGAGGAACGAACCAGGGGTGGCGGGCGTCAGAAGAGCTTGCCCGGGTTGAGCAGGCCGAGCGGGTCGAAGGCTGCCTTGACGGCGCGCTGCATCTCGATGCCGACCGGGCCGAGTTCGCGCGCCAGCCACTCCTTCTTGAGGACGCCGACACCGTGTTCGCCGGTGATGGTCCCGCCGAGTTCGAGACCGAGCGCCATGATCTCGTCGAAGGACTCGCGGGCCCGCCGGCCCTCGTCGGCGTCCTGGGCGTCGAAGCAGACGGTGGGGTGCGTGTTGCCGTCGCCCGCGTGGCAGCAGACGCCGATCGTCAGGTCGTACTTCTCGGCGATACGTTCGACGCCACTGAGCATCTCGGCGAGCCTCGAGCGCGGCACGCACACGTCGTCGATCATCGTCGTGCCCTTGACCGCTTCGAGCGCGGTGAGTGAGAGGCGCCGGGCCTGGAGCAGGAGTTCGGACTCCGCTGCGTCCTCGGCGGGGACGACCTGGGTCGCGCCCGCGGCTTCGCACAGGGCGCCGACGGCGGCGAGGTCGGCGGCCGGGTCGAGGGTGTCGAAGGCCGCGAGGAGCAGCGCCTCCGTGGTCTCGGGCAGCCCCATGTTCGCCATCGCGTTGACGGCCTTCACGGTCGTACGGTCCATGAGTTCGAGCAGTGACGGGACGTGACCGCCCTCCATGATCTTGCAGACCGCGTCGCAGGCGGCGTCCGTGGAGGCGAATTCGGCGGCCAGGACCAGTTGCTGCGGCGGCTCGGGCCTGAGCGCGAGCGTGGCCCGCACGACGATGCCGAGGCTGCCCTCGGAGCCGACGAACAGACGCGTGAGGTCGTAGCCCGCGACGCCCTTGGCGGTGCGGCGTCCCGTGGACAGGAGCCGGCCGTCGGCGAGGACCACGTCGAGCCCGAGGACGTACTCCGCCGTCACCCCGTACTTCACGCAGCACAGGCCGCCCGATGCCGTGCCGATGTTCCCGCCGATGGTGCACATTTCCCAACTGGACGGGTCCGGCGGGTAGTAGAGGCCCTTTTCGTTGACGGCGCGGGAGAGCGCGGCGTTGATGACGCCCGGCTCGACGACCGCGATCCTGTCGACGGTGCTGATCTCCAGGATGCGGTCCATCTTGACCAGGGACAGCACGATGCAGCCCTCGGACGCGTTGGCCGCGCCGGACAGGCCCGTGCGGGCGCCCTGCGGGACGACCGGGACGCGGAGCTCGGTCGCCGTGCGCATCACGTGCTGGACCTGCTCGACGGTGCGGGGCAGCACCACGACGGCGGGCGCGCCCGCGTCGCAGAAGCTGGCCATGTCGTTGGCGTACGAGGCCGTGACGTCGGGGTCGGTGAGGACCGCCCCGGACGGGAGGCCTTCCTGAAGTCGTTCGGTGAGTGTGCGGCTCATGATCACAGCGTCGCACTCGGGGCCATCGGTGTGAACCCGTCTGAGACGGCCTTCACGTGCCGGGATGTTGCCGTGATGTGCTCTTCGTATTCACGCACAGTGTGCGCCATGAAGACCGAGGACATCGAGGAGATCGAAGCGGAACGGCCGGCTTCGGCCACTGGGCCCGAGCCGGGGCGCCGACTGGCCCCACTGGTGAAGCGCGTGCTGATCGGCACCGTCGCGGGGTCCGTGGTGCTCGGCGGCATCCTGCGGGTGCTGCCCTCCTCGCCGGGGCGCGCCACGCCGCCCGCGCCGGGGTCCGCCGGACACGCGGTGATCGCGGCGGCCGAGGGGGCCGCCGCGTCGCTGCCCGATCTGACGGCTCTCATCAGGGGGCGCGAGTCGTATCTGCGGGCCCATCCGCGTGACGACCGGTCGTGGGCGGTGCTCGGGGCCGCCTACGTGGAGCGGGGGCTGCGAACGGCCGACTCGGCGTACTACCCGAAGGCGGAGCGCGCCCTGCGGACCTCGCTGAAGACGCGGCCCGCCGGGAACGTGGACGCCCTGAACGGGCTCGCCGCGCTCGCCAACGCGCGGCACGACTACCGCGCCGCGAAGAAGTGGGGCGAGGCGTCTTTGAAGCTGGCGCCGAAGCGGTGGACGACGTATCCGCTGCTGATCGACGCCTACGGGCAGCTCGGGGACTACAAGGCCGTGGACCGGGCCCTGGCGAAGCTGACGGAGCTGGGCTCGGGCGCGGCCGTGATGGCACGCAAGGGGCAGGTCTACCGGGACCGCGGCTGGCGTGACGACGCGCTCGCGTCGCTGACCGACGCGGCGGTGCTCGCCTCGACGCCCTCCGAGCAGGCCGCGTGTCTGCACCGGGTGGGTGAGCTCGCGTGGGAGCGGGGCGAGCCCGCGGAGGCGCTGAACTACTTCACCCAGGCCCTCGCGGCCGACCCCGACCACGACGCGTCGCTCGCCGGGAAGGGCCGCGCCCTGACGTCGCTGGGCCGTACGACGGAGGCGATCCAGGCCTACCGGAGCGTGCTCACCAAGCGCCCGCGGCCCGAATACGCCCTGGAACTGGGTGAGTTGTACGAGTCGATCAGGTTCGGCGACGCGGCGAAGGCACAGTACGACCTGCTGCGGAAGCGAGTGGACGTGGACGGGGCGAACGGGGTCGACGACTCGCTCCTCCTCGGCCGGTTCGAGGCGGACCACGGGGACCCGCGGGCGGCCGTGACCCGGCTGCGGGCCGACTGGGAGCGGGCGCCGAGCGTGCAGACCGCGGACGCGCTCGGCTGGGCGCTGCACAAGGCGGGCGACGACAAGGAGGCGCTGAAGTACGCGAAGCGCGCGACGGACCCGGAGCACGGGGGCACCGTACGCAGTGCGCTGATCGCCTACCACCGGGGGGAAGTGGAAAGGGAGCTGGAGCTGGACGGCCCCGCCCGCCGGCACATCGGCGAGGCCCTGCGCATCAACCCGGCGTTCTCGCCGCTCCTGGCCCCGCTCGCGAAGGAGGCGCTGGCCGCGCTGGGCGACCCCTCGGCCGGCGGGCCCGAGAAGGTGCGGGGGACGGAGGCGAACGCGGCACAGGCTCCGGGCCCCCACGCGGCGCCCCGGAGCTCGGCCCCCGAGCGCCCCGGATCCCGGCGCCCGGCGAGCGGAAGCCCCGCGACGCGCCCGGCCGCCCCCGTCGCGCCGCCCAGGTCAGCGGCCCCGCCGGCCACGCCTCCGGCGGCCCCGGCCCCGGCCAAGCCGTCGCCCCGGCAGGCTCCTCGGGAGTCCCCAGGCGCGTGACCACGGCCCCCTGAAGCACACCCGGCTTGGGCCTTTCGTCTGGATCAGGCCCCGCGAGCCCGGCATGATCCAGACGAGAGGCCCTAAATCACACCCGTCCCGATGAGCCCGTTCCGCGTGATCAGGGACGCCAGTGCCGCCTCGCTCAGGCGGTCCGTTCCCGCGGGGCGCCTCGGCAGGACCATGTACCGCGTCTCCGCGCTGGAGTCCCAGACCGTGATGTCCACGGTCTCCGGCAGTGTCACGCCGAACTCGGCGAGGACGCCGCGCGGGTCCCGCACGACGCGGGAGCGGTACGCCTCGCTCTTGTACCAGCCGGGCGAGGGCCCGAGCAGGCGCAGGGGATAGCAGGAGCACAGCGTGCAGACGATGACGTTGTGGGTGTCGGCGGTGTTCTCGACGACACGCAGCCGCTGCTTCTGGACTCCCCCGGCGGCGAAGCCCAGTTCACCCACCGCCGCGGTGCCGTCGGCGAGGAGCCGCTCGCGGTAGGCCGGGTCGGCCCACGCGCGGGCCACGACCTTGGCGCCGTTCACGGGCGAGGCGCCCGCCAGGAACCCGTCGATGACCTCGTCGACGGTGTCGCCCCCGACGATGCCCCGCGTCTCCAAGAGGCTCTCCAGTCGCCGAACCTGACGGGAGATCACCGCGTCCTCGTGCGTGCCGGACATCACTCGGCCTCCCTCAGATAGCTCTCCGACAGGTCGAGCACGACGTGGTGGTCGCCCTCGCCCCACAGCTCGCGCGCCGCGAACCGGACCGCGTAGATCATCTCGACGGGGGCGTCGTCCCGCCCCTGCGCGCGCACGTCGGCGAGCGGCGCCCGGCCCTCCGGCTCGACCACGACGCCGCGCTTGCCGCGGGCGTACCGCGGCAGGCGCGTGTGGTGCGGCGGGTCGTGCGGGTACGTGCGGACGTGGGCGCCGGCCGCGAACCGGTCAGTCATCGCGCAGCGCCCCTTCCTCGATGACGCCCTTGCGTTCGAGGAGCGTGCGGATCGCGTGGAACCACCGCTCGTAGTACGAGGCCGCGAGGTACTCGCCCGGCGGCATCGTCTCGATGGCGTCCCTGAACTCGTCGAGGTTGAAGACCCCCTTGACGAGGAGCGCGCGCTGGAGGGCGAAGACGCGCGCCTCCCAGTCCGCGTGAAAGGGCTCGGCGTCGTCGCTGGTGTCGATGGCGCCGAACCCTGTCATGCCGCCCACGTCATTGATCCTGGCCATGAGGCCAGCCTAGGACGTGTGCCTACGGAGTGCCCCCAGGGATCTGCAGGTCCCTACAGATTGCCGCGCTTGTCCTGCTCGCGCTCGATCGCCTCGAAGAGCGCCTTGAAGTTGCCCTTTCCGAAGCCCATCGAGCCGTGCCGCTCGATCATCTCGAAGAAGACGGTCGGCTTGTCCTGGACCGGCTTGGTGAAGATCTGCAGCAGGTAGCCGTCCTCGTCGCGGTCGACGAGGATCTTCTGCTCGCGCAGGGTCTCGACGGGCACGCGCGTCTCGCCGGCCCACTCGCCGAGGGTGTCGTAGTACGAGTCGGGGGTGTCGAGGAACTGGACGCCCGCGGCGCGCATGGTGCGTACGGACTCGACGATGTCGTTCGTGGCGAGCGCGATGTGCTGGACGCCGGCGCCGCCGTAGAACTCCAGGTACTCGTCGATCTGGGACTTCTTCTTGGCGATGGCCGGCTCGTTGATCGGGAACTTGACCTTGAGCGTGCCGTCCGCGACGACCTTCGACATCAGGGCGCTGTACTCGGTCGCGATGTCGTCGCCCACGAACTCCTTCATGTTCGTGAAGCCCATGACCTTGTTGTAGAACGCCACCCACTCGTTCATCCGGCCGAGCTCGACGTTGCCGACGCAGTGGTCGATGGCCTGGAAGGTCCGCTTGGCCGGCGGCGCGACGACCGGCTCGGCCGCCGCGAAGCCGGGCAGGTACGGGCCGTCGTACCCGGTGCGCTCGACGAGCGTGTGGCGGGTCTTGCCGTACGTGGCGATCGCGGCGCGCACGACGGTCCCGTGCTCGTCCTTGGACTCGTACGGCTCCGTGATGCCGCGGGCGCCGTGCTCGACGGCGTACGCGTACGCGGCGCGGGCGTCCGGGACCTCGATGGCGAGGTCGACGACGCCGTCGCCGTGCTCGGCCACATGGTCGGCGAGGAACTGGCCCCAGTCGGTGGAGACCTTGATGACGGAGGTGAACACGAAGCGGGCGGAACCGTTCGTGAGCACGTAGGAGGCCGTCTCGCGGCTGCCGTTCTCCGGGCCCGAGTAGGCCACGAGCTTCATGCCGAACGCGGTCGAGTAGTAGTGGGCGGCCTGTTTGGCGTTGCCCACGGCGAAGACGACCGCGTCCATTCCCTTCACCGGGAAGGGGTCGGCCTCGCGCGCGGTGTCGGGGGTGGTCTGGATGTTCGCAGAAGTAGCTGCCATGGCCCGAGGCTCCCCCCGAACCACAAGGTGCGCAATAGTTCGAGATTCCGGTGGTCAATCTGCTCAGCGGATCGTCAATATGGGCAGGCGATCTGTACAGGATGACCACCCCGGAGGCCCGCATGGCGATCGATCATCTGGACGGGCAGCTGATCCTGCTGCTCGCGCGCGAGCCCCGTATCGGGGTGCTTGAGGCGTCCCGGCGGCTGGGGGTCGCGCGCGGCACCGTTCAGGCGCGCCTCGACCGGCTTCAGTCGAACGGAGTCATCCGCGGCTTCGGACCTCAGGTGGACCCGGCCGCCCTCGGCTATCCGGTCACGGCGTTCGCCACGCTGCAGATCCGGCAGGGTCAAGGACCCGACGTCAGGGCGCACTTGACGACCGTCCCCGAGGTCCTCGAACTCCACACGACGACCGGCACCGGCGACATGCTGTGCCGTCTCGTGGCCCGCTCGAACGCCGATCTCCAGCGGGTGATCGACCGGGTCGTGGGTTTTGATGGCATCGTCCGGGCTTCCACCGCGATCGTCATGGAGAACCCCGTTCCGCTGCGGATCATCCCGCTCGTGGAGCAGGCCTCGTCGGATTCCTGACGCGCACGTCCTTGTCGCTCGCGGTGTCCGCCCGGACGAGGTGAGTGCCGGCGCTGCGTCTTCCCGGGGACAACCCCGGACCACCGGCTGAAGCCGGCCGGACGACAGCCCGGCGCAAGGAGGTGAGGCCGCCCGTGAACTTCTGGGACTACATCAGCGCAGCCCATCAGCAGCTGCTGGCGGACGCCTACCAGCACGCCAGCGTGGTCTTCCAGTGCATGGTCGTCGCGACCGTCATCGGCGTGGTGATCGGCGTGGTCACCTACCGCAGCGAGTGGGCGGGCAACCTCGCCACCACGACGACCTCGACCATCCTGACGATCCCCTCGCTCGCCATGATCGGTCTCCTCATCCCGATCGTCGGCCTCGGCGTCCCCCCGACGGTCATCTCGCTCACCCTGTACGGGCTGCTGCCCATCGTGCGGAACTCGATCGTGGGCCTGCGGGGCGTGGACCCCGCGCTGATCGACGCGGCGAGCGGCATCGGCATGTCCCGCATGGCCCGGCTCGCCAAGGTGGAGCTGCCGCTGGCCTGGCCGCCGATCCTCACCGGGATCCGGGTCTCCACCCAGATGCTGATGGGCATCGCCGCCATCGCGGCCTACGCGTCCGGACCCGGGCTCGGCAACGAGATCTTCCGCGGCATCGCGTCCCTGGGCAGCAAGAACGCCTTGAACCAGGTGCTCGCGGGCACGGTCGGCATCATCATCCTCGCGCTCCTCTTCGACGCCGCGTACGTCCTCATCGGCCGCCTGACCATCCCGAGGGGGATCCGTGTCTGATTCCTTGCCCGAGACCCCCACGGCGACCGCCACCGCCGACGGCGGCGCCGGGGAGCCCGGCTCCACGACGGGGGCGACGATCGAGCTGGAGAACCTCACCAAGCGCTACCCCGGATCCGCCGCGCCCGCCGTGGACAACGTCAGCCTGGAGATCAAGGCGGGCGAGACCGTCATCTTCGTAGGGCCCTCGGGTGGCGGTAAGACCACCCTCCTCAAGATGATCAACCGGCTCATCGAGCCGACCAGCGGCCGTATCAGGATCGGTGGCGAGGACGTCACGGACATGGACCCGGTGAAGCTGCGGCGCAAGGTCGGCTACGCGATCCAGTCCTCGGGCCTCTTCCCGCACATGACGGTCGCGCAGAACATCGCCCTGGTGCCGAAGATGGTCGGCTGGTCCAAGTCGAAGATCAAGGCGCGCGTCGAGGAGATGCTGGACCTGGTCGGCCTCGACCCGGGCGAGTTCCGCGGCCGGTATCCACGCCAGCTCTCCGGAGGTCAGCAGCAGCGCGTGGGCGTGGCACGGGCGTTGGCGGCCGACCCGCCCGTACTCCTGATGGACGAGCCGTTCGGCGCCGTCGACCCGATCACCCGCGACCACCTCCAGGACGAGCTGATCCGCCTCCAGCGCGAGCTGCACAAGACGATCGTCTTCGTCACCCACGACTTCGACGAGGCGATCAAGATCGGCGACCGCATCGTGGTCCTGCGCGAGCGCTCGCACATCGCCCAGTTCGACACCCCCGAGGCCATCCTCACCAACCCCGTCGACGACTTCGTGTCCGGCTTCGTCGGCGCGGGCGCCGCCCTCAAGCGCCTCAACCTCAGCCGCGTACGGGACGTGGAGGTCACCGACTACCCGACGGTCCAGGTCGACGACCCCCTCCAGACCATCTTCGACAAGCTGCGCGACGCGGGCACCAACGAACTGCTCCTGCTCGACAAGCGGCGCCGCCCCTACAAGTGGCTGCGGCGCGGCGACCTGATGCGCGCCAAGGGGTCACTGGCCCGCGCGGGCACCCTCGTGCACGACACGGTGACCCGGGACGCGACCCTGCGCGACGCGCTCGAAGCGGTCCTGATCGACAACGCGGGACGCGTCGCGGTCACCGGGCGGCGCGGCGAGTACGAGGGCGTCGTCGACATGGAGACGCTGATGAACTCCGTGCACGAACTCCTGGACGCCGACCGGCTCGAGGCCGTGGAGCACCAGCACGAACTGGAGGAGCTGCGGGCCCAGCAGACCCATCAGGAGCAGGAAGGCGAGGGGGGACTGAAGGCGTGAACACCCCCAAGTCGCCTCCGGACAAGCGTCCGGAGGGCGAGCACGAGGTAAAGGGCGTCGCGTTCCGCGACGAGGGCGAGGCCGAGCAGGAGGCGCCACCACCGCCGCCGGTCCGCGAGAAGCGCCGGATCTCCTGGCAGAAGCTCACGTTCCTGCCGGTGGTGATCGCAGCCGTGCTGCTGGCCACCTGGCTGTGGTTCCAGCAGGCCACCCTGGACACGATCACCGAGAACGCCATCTCGGGCGGTCAGGTGTGGAAGCTCGTCAAGCAGCACATCTACCTGACGGTGGTCTCCACGTTCTTCGTGCTGATCATCGCGATCCCGCTGGGCATCCTGCTGACCCGCAAGATGTTCCGCAAGGCGACCCCGGTCGCCCTCGCCTTCGCCAACATGGGCCAGGCCACCCCCGCGATCGGCCTGCTCGCCCTGCTGGTGATCTGGCTGGGCATCGGCCGGCGGTCGGCCCTGATCGGCATCATCATCTACGCGATCCTGCCCGTGCTCTCCAACACCATCGCGGGCCTGAAGGCGAACGACCCCACACTCCTCGAATCGGCGCGCGGTATCGGCATGTCACCGTTCGGCGTCCTCACCAAGGTCGAACTCCCGCTGGCCGTGCCGCTGATCCTCGCGGGCGTGCGCACGGCGCTCGTCCTGAACGTCGGCACGGCGACCCTCGCCACGTTCGGCGGCGGTGGCGGACTCGGCGTCCTGATCACCACCGGCATCACCAACCAGCGCATGCCGGTCCTGGTGCTCGGCTCGGTCCTGACCGTCGCGCTGGCCCTGCTCGTGGACTGGCTGGCGTCGCTCGCCGAACTCCTTTTGCGGCCACGCGGACTGGAGGTGCGGACATGAGGCGTACGTACCGTGCGGCGGCGGCAGCGGGCCTCGTCGCGTCACTGCTCGCCGGCTGCGGGCTGACCAGCGGCAGCCCGCTGGTCGACGACGTGAAACCCGGCTCGATCGGCAAGGGCGAGCCGCTCAAGGGCGCCAACATCACCGTCACGTCCAAGGAGTTCACCGAACAGCTGATCCTCGGCGCCATGATGGGCATCGCCTTCAAGGCGGCCGGCGCCGACGTCCTCGACCGCACCGGCATCCAGGGCTCCATCGGCGCCCGCGAGGCCATCAAGAGCGGTGACGCGGACGGGATGTACGAGTACACGGGCACGGCCTGGATCACCTACCTGGGCAACTCCCACCCCATCCCCGACCCACAGAAGCAGTGGCAGGCCGTGCACGACGCCGACCTCAAGAACGGCATCACCTGGCTGCCGCCGTCCGAGCTCAACAACACGTACGCCCTGGCCATGAACGAGGCCAACTTCAAGAAGTACGGCACGAAGACCCTCTCGGACGTGGCCGCCCTCGCCAGGAAGAACCCCAAGGCCGTAACGCTGTGCGTGGAGAGCGAGTTCGCCAACCGCGCGGACGGGCTGCATGGCATGGAGAAGGCGTACGGCATGAAGATCCCGACCGCGAACGTCACGCAGATGGACACCGGGATCATCTACACGCAGGCCGCGAAGGGCACCTGCACCTTCGGCGAGGTCTTCACGACCGACGGCCGCATCAGGGCGATGAAGCTCAGGGTGATGGCGGACGACAAGCACTTCTTCCCGAACTACAACGCGGCCCCGGAGATGAACACCAAGTCCCTGGAGAAGTATCCGGCGATGGCGACGGTCATCGAGCCGATCACGAAGAAGCTCAACAACACGGTCGCGCAGGAGCTGAACGCGAGGGTCGACGTCGACGGCCAGGACCCGCACAGCGTGGCGAAGGACTGGCTGGTGAAGGAGGGGTTCGTGACGGAGTGAGCCGGCCCCGGGTCTAACAGCTGGGGACCTTGCTCCCGTCACCCTTGTCCAGGGCCGTCAGCGCCGAGACCGCACCCTGGAGCGTCGTCACGGGGATCAGCCGCATGCCCTTGGGCACCTCGGCCTTGGCGTCGCCGCACTCCGCCCTCGGCACCAGGAACACCTTGGCGCCGTCGCGCCAGGCGGCCTGCGTCTTGAGCGACACCCCGCCGACGGCGCCGACCTTCCCGCCGGAGGTGATGGTGCCCGTACCGGCGATGGAACGGCCGCCCGTGAGATCGCCCCCGCTGCCGTTGCCGTCCAGCTTGTCGACGATGCCGAGGGAGAAGAAGAGCCCCGCGCTCGGCCCGCCGACGTCAGCGAGCTGGAGGTCCACCTTCACCTCGTTCGGGGACTTGCCCAGAAAGCCGAGCGCGGCCTCGGTCGCGGAATCCTGCGACTTCTTCATCTCGCCGAGGTTGTGCTGCTCGATCTCCTTGGTGGAGTCGCCCGAGGGGTATACGGCGTCGCGGGGCATGACGGCACGGTCCGTACGGAACCAGCTGTCGACGACGTCACCCAGACTCACCTCCGCGTCGGGCCCCGTAGCGACGATCGTCACCATCCGCAGCTTCCCCGACGTGTCACGGGTGGGCGCCCCGGAGATCTCGATGACGGGCTTCCCCTTCGAATCCCCGAGCACATCGGTGGTCGGCCCGGGCTGAGCGATGGCGAACGGCAACGGCGCAAACCCCGCTACGGCAAGCAGAGCCACCACAGGCAATGCACAAACGGCAAGGGCCCTGGTCCGAGAAATCCGAGAGAGAAGCACGGGCCCAATCTAACGCGAGGGCCAGACGGGACGAGGGCGCCCCATAGGGGCGCGGGGAACCGCGTACCCAGCCACAACCGGCCCGCAGCCAACACGGACCGGTTGTTCGAGGGGCGCGCGGAACCGCGCGACCAACCACACCCAGGCCCGCAGCCAACAACGGACCGATTGTTCGAGGGGCGCGGGGAACTGCGCAACCAGCCGAGACGAACCCGCAGAAGACAACGGACCGCCGACAAGGGGCGCGGGGAACTGCGCAAAACCCCCGGCACTGATACCCCGCACAAATAACCGGCACGCAGCGCGCCCAGCGCACCGCGCCCAGCACACCGCGCCTAGCGCAACGCGTCGGCAACCTCCCGCGCCGCATCAAGAACCCGCGGCCCCACCCGCTCAGGGACGGAGTCCGAAAGCATCACAACCCCCACACTCCCCTCAAGCCCGCTCACCCCCACCAACGGCGCCGCAGCGCCACAGGCACCGGCCTCAAGCTCCCCATGCGTCAGCGTGTAGCCAGGCTCAGGCACCAGCCCCTGCCGCGCAGCGAGTATGGCGCGGCCCGCGGCCCCCCGGTCGAGCGGATGCCGGAAACCGGCCCGGTACGCCACGTGATAGTCCGTCCAGGTCGGCTCGACGACGGCCACGGCGAGCGCCTCCGAGCCATCGACCAGCGTCAGATGCGCGGTGGCCCCGATGTCCTCGGCAAGGGATCGCAGCGCCGGCAGCGCAGCCTCCCGCACCAGCGGATGCACCTGGCGGCCCAGGCGCAGCACGCCGAGCCCCACCCGCGCCCGGCCGCCGAGGTCACGGCGGACCAGGGCGTGCTGTTCGAGCGTGGCGAGCAGGCGGTACACGACGGTGCGGTTCACGCCGAGCTTGTTGGACAGCTCGGTGACCGTCAGCCCGTGGTCGGTGTCGGCGAGCAGCTTGAGGACACGCAGTCCCCGGTCGAGCGTCTGGGAGGTCTCCGCGGTCACGACGCCCACTCCTTAGTGGTGAAGGCGGCGGCCCCCTCCGCGGCGGTTGCGACGCCGGTCCCGTGGGCGACGCGCGTCAGAGGCCGCCGGTCGGCAATCGACCCGGTTCGGATGGTCCCGGGCGGAGGCGCATGGCGCACCGGCTGCGCTCCGCGGCGGCTCTGCCACGGGGCGTGTGCGTTGCCGGGAATGTAGCGAGGTCGTCCCGCTCAGCGGAAGACTCCGTCCAGAATCCGGGCAGTAACTATCCTGACCTGTACCGATTGCCCCGTTACGCGGGGCACGATCAACAGAGTGTGCACCACCTCTGCACGTAGCGCACACGGTTCCCCGGTCCCGCGCAACGCCTCTGAAGAAGACGTCACTTCATGCGGGTGGCCCACTCCTGGACCTTCGTGATGCGCTGCCTCAACTGCCCGGCCGTGGCCTCCGCGCTCGGCGGCCCCCCGCACACCCGCCGCAGCTCGGTGTGGATGACGCCGTGCGGCTTCCCGCTCTGATGCACGTACGCGCCGACCATCGTGTTGAGCGACTTGCGGAGTTCGAGGAGCTCCTTGTGCGAGACGACGGGCCGCCGCTCGGCCGGCATCTCGAGGAGATCGGCCTCGCTGTCGGGCCTCTTCTTGCTGTGCGCGATCTGCCGGGCCTGCCGCTTCTGGAGCAGCATCTGCACCTGGTCGGGTTCGAGGAGCCCGGGAATGCCGAGGTAGTCCTGCTCCTCCTCGCTGCCCGGGTGCGCCTGCATGCCGAACTCGGCACCGTCGTAGAGGACCCGGTCGAACGTCGCCTCGGACTCGAGCGCCTCGAAGGAGAACTGCTCCTGCTCCCCCGTGTCCTCGTCCTCCTGCTTGTTCGCCTCGTCCATCTCCTTCTCGGACTCGGCGTAGGGGTCCTCCTCCCCGTCCTTCTTCGGCTTGTCGAGCACGTGGTCGCGCTCGACCTCCATCTCGTTGGCGAAGCCGAGGAGGTCGGGGACGGTGGGCAGGAAGACGGACGCGGTCTCGCCGCGCCGCCGCGAACGCACGAAACGGCCCACGGCCTGCGCGAAGAAGAGCGGGGTCGAGATGGTCGTCGCGTAGACGCCCACGGCGAGCCGGGGCACGTCGACGCCCTCGGACACCATGCGGACAGCGACCATCCAGCGGTCGTTGCTCCCCGAGAAGTCGTCGATCCGGTTCGACGCGCCGGTGTCGTCGGAGAGGACGGTGGTGGGCTTCGTGCCGGTGATCTCCCGGATCAGCTTGGCGTAGGCGCGGGCAGAGTCCTGGTCGGCGGCGATGACGAGACCGCCGGCGTCCGGGATGCCCTTGCGGACCTCGGTGAGCCGCTGATCGGCGGCGCGCAGCACGCTCGGCATCCACTCGCCGCGCGGGTCGAGGGCCGTACGCCAGGCCTGGCTGATGGCGTCCTTGGTCATGGGTTCGCCGAGCCGGGCGGCGATCTCGTCACCGGCCTTCGTGCGCCACCGCATGTTGCCGCTGTAGGAGAGGAAGATGACGGGCCGCACGACGCCGTCGCCGAGCGCACTGCCGTATCCGTACGTGTAGTCGGCGGAGGAGCGCCGGATGCCGTCCTTGCCCTCTTCGTACTGGACGAAGGGGATGGGGTTGGTGTCGGAGCGGAACGGCGTACCGGTGAGGGCGAGGCGGCGGGTGGCCGGCTCGAAGGCCTCCAGGCACGCCTCACCCCACGACTTGCTGTCACCGGCGTGGTGGATCTCGTCGAGGATGACGAGGGTCTTGCGCTGCTCGGAGCGGTTGCGGTGCAGCATCGGCCGCACGCCCACACCCGCGTACGTGACGGCAACGCCCTGGTACTCCTTGCTGAGCGGCCCCGCGCTGTACTCCGGGTCCAGCTTGATCCCTATGCGCGCGGCGGCTTCGGCCCACTGCTTCTTCAGGTGCTCGGTCGGCGCGACCACGGTCACCTGCTGCACGACATGGTGGTGCAGCAGCCAGGACGCGAGGGTGAGCGCGAACGTCGTCTTGCCGGCGCCCGGGGTGGCGACGGCGAGGAAGTCTCGCGGCTGCTCCTGGAGGTACCTCTCCATGGCCCCTTGCTGCCAGGCACGCAGCTTGCCCGCGGTGCCCCAGGGGGCGCGGCCGGGGAAGGCGGGTGAGAGGTGGTGGGAGGAGGCGGAAGAGGCGGTGGCGGCGGTGGTAGTCACGGTCTCCGGTTTTGACGCAGGTACGGGCGCGGGTGCGGCTGCGAAGTACTGACGCAGGCTGCGGGGTGCTGACGCGGGCTTCTGACGCTGGGAGTACGCACTTTGACGCTCGGGGTACGTACGACAACCGGGCCACCCTACCGGTGGGGCGGTCAGGCCAGCGGGGGAACAGCACCGGGGCACCGCGCGATGCGACCCGTTTCACAGTCGGCCTTACGGAGCGCGTTCGCGTGCCGTACGGAGCGCGTCCGGGAGCGACACGGGGCGCACGTCCGGGGGCGCGCGGGGCACGTCCGGAGGCCGCACGGGGCACGTCCGGAGGCCGCACGGGGCACGTCCGGAGGCCGTACGGAGCGCGTCCGGGAGGGCGACACGGGGCGCACGTCCGGAGGGCCGCACGGGCCACGTCCGGAGGCCCCACGGAGCGCATCCGGCCGGGCGTGCGTCCGACGGGTTTCGGGGCCGGTTTCGGGCCACTGGATTCAGGGCCGGGTGTCAGGCACCCGGCTTCAGGCGCCCGACTTCAGGCACCGACTTCAGGCACCCGTTTACTTCAGCAGGCCGGAGGCCGCAGGCCGGGACGCGGACCTCACGCGCGTAGCCACCCAGGCCCCCACCAGGGCGACCGCCGCCATCGGCAGGAACACCGCGACGAAGGCGGCCGGATGGGATCCGCCGCCACCGGCCGAGGCCACCTCATGGGCGGAGCCCACCGCACCGCCCCCGAGCGCGGCGAACGCCGCTCCCCCCACGGCCAGCAGCACCACATTGGACAGCCCGTCCGAGATCTGGAGGGCGGCCGAGTTGGCCCCCGCCTCCTCGGGCGCCGACAGCTCCAGCAGCAGCACGCTCGTCGACGAGATGACCAGCCCCATCCCGAGGCACCCGAAGCCCCACGCCACGGCGACGATCCACACCGGCACCGCCTCGATGAGCACGCTCGGCGCCGTGGCGACGGCCGCCGCCACCAGCACCATCCCGCCCGCCATCAGCCGCTCCCGATACGGCTCGAAACGCGGCCGCGACTGCAGGAACGACCCGACCGCCCACGTGGCCCCGCCCACCGCCAGCGAGAGCCCGGCCATCATCGGCGAGAGCCCGCGCTGCGTGACGAGCATCAGCGGCACGAACGACTCGGCAGCGATGAAGGACCCGGCGGCGACACCGCGCAGGAGAACCACGGCGGGCAGCCCGCGGGCGGCCCGGTACGTCCCGCGGGGCAGCAGCCCGAGCACGGCCGGCACGAGCAGGGCCACGCCCACCGCACCGGGCAGGAGCGAGATCCACCGCAGGTCCTGGGCGGCGTACTGGAGCAGGCCGGCCCCGAGCGAGATCCCGAGGGCGAGCCGGATACGACGGCCGTCGACGGCTCCGCGCGCCGCGCCCTCCGCGGGCCCCGACGCGCGCCGCCGGATCTGCGGCAGCGCGAGCGCAAGCGGGAACACGACGAGCACCGGGATCCCGATGAACACCCACCGCCACCCGAGATGCTCGGTCACGGCCCCCGACGCGAGCGGCCCGACCACGGACGGGACGACCCAGCTCGCCGCGAACGCCGCCATGATCGCGGGCCGCAACCGCTCCGGGTAGGCGCGGCTGACGACGACGTACAGCGCCACGATGACGAGCCCGCCCCCGAGCCCCTGCACGGCCCGCCCGGCGATGAACATCCACATCGACCCCGCGGTCCCGGCGAGCAGCAGCCCCACCGCGAACGCCGCGATCCCCGCCCCCAGCGGCCCGAGCGGACCGCGCCGGTCCGCCCACTGCCCCGAGAACACCATCCCGAACAGACTCGTCGTGAAGTACCCGGAGAACGCGAACGCGTACAGCGACACCCCGTCCAGCTCACGCGCGGCGACGGGCATCGCCGTCCCGACAGCGGTGGCCTCGAAGGCGATCAGCAGGACGACGGAGACGATGCCGACGCTGAGGGACCGGTAGGAACGGCCGAGGACGCCGACGCCGGGCGCGGTGGTCGGGGTGGTCGGAGCGGTCGGGGTGGTCGGAGCGGTCGGGGGCGGGGTCGAGGTGGCGACGACATCGGCGTCGTCACGCGGTTCCAGGGCGGCCATACGGCCCAGAGTAAGGGGCGCAAGGGCCACTGACCCCTGTCGGGAGTCGCCCTTCGCCTGGTCCCTTGGTCGTACGACCATGAACGGCGTATGGCAGTCGCATTGCGACCCACGCGCCCCTCTTGGCGCGGCGGCCCAGGGGCCATACGGTCAAGACATCGAGTTCAACGGAGCTTGTTCCGAACTCAGTTCGGCCGTGTGCCCGAGTGGTTTAGGGATTCGCCTGCAAAGCGAAGCACACCGGTTCGATTCCGGTCACGGCCTCGACAGCTCAACGACGCCGAGCTGCAGCCTTAGGGGTGGCCCACTATTGGTGGGCCACCCCTAAGGCGTTCCGGCGACGCCGGGCAACGGCCCGCCCGCTACTCCGCGTCAGCCGATGCTCGGCACCCCATCGGGGAGGCGAGTCGCGCTGTCACAGCCTTCCACCCGCTGCCCCAGGGCTCGCGCGCTGTCCGCTGCCAGTGCCGCGACTCTCCCCATGGTGGGCCGATCCTTCAGCTTCCCGCTCTCGCCGCCCAAACTGGCAGTTACCTGAAGCAGGCCGTCGTGCCCGTTGACGCGAGGGCAGTTCACAAAGAGCTTGACGGCACGACCCTCCACATACCCCTTGGCCTTCCCAAGGGTGACGGGAAGATTCCCCGGCTTCTTGGCGTCCCGGTCGACATCTTCTTTCCTGTAACCGTCGGGCCAAAAGACCACGTAGTAGCCAATGTGAACCGACTTTCCGCCACCCGAGAGAACACATTTACCCGGCGCTGACAGCGATCCGCGCGGCGAGAAGTCGGACGCGTACTCCTCGAAGGCTTCCCCTCGCTCCGGCAGCAGTGGCCGGAGCGAATCACCAGGCAGGGACCGCGAACACACGCGGTCGGGCACCGCAACGAGCGGGTCGTCGGACAGCCAGAACTTCCAGACGCCGAACCCAGCCAGCAGTGCCACGATCAACGCAACAGTAACGACAACTCCCTTGCGCCAGCTGGCACGTTCCGGATCTGAAGTCATGTCTTGCATGAGACCTTCCCTGCCGCCTACTGCTGGCCCTGACCGTAGCTGTCCTTCACCTTCTCGGACGCAGTGGTGGCCATGCTCTTTGCCTGGATATCGCTGACACCTGCCTCCGTGGCCGCCGTATATGTCGCGTCATAGACGGCGGATGCCGAGCCGGAACGCTGAGTCGCCAGGAATTTGTCCCGTTCCACCTGAGCCTCCCCGCTCGAGTCGCGGGTGTAGTGCTCAACAACCGACTCGCGGATATCCCCGATCACCCACCCTGCGGCATCCCCGGCAACAGGGAAGCGCGCGAGCCCGGTGTCGATGGCGCGCCCAGCCCACTTGTCCGCAGTCACCACGCCCTTGTTGAACTCGGCGTCTTCGGCGATCTTTTGGTCGTACACCGCTTGTGTTCGAGAGTCGGCCATGATCCCAGCGATCTCTGCACCTGGAGACACCCGGTTGTTCACCTCGAACATCAGCTGGTCCCCCAACTTGTCCCGGTCATGGAAGGCACCATTGATGAGTTCCGTACTGACCGCCTGCTGGGAATTGATGATCGCGCCGTACGCATCCGGGTCCTTGCCTACCTCCCCCAAGAAGCGCTTCAGGGTGCCGTCATCGGCAAGGGCCTCGAGATTCGCGTTGCTCCCATACGTCGCAATTCCACCTTCGCCATTCAATCCATCCTGAACGTCGCGCATGTACTCCGCTGTGATATTGCCGAAGCTGTCACTCATGGGCGAATCATCGAGCTGTTCGGGGTTGGTCCCGAATTCCTGAACGATCCTGTTGACCAGTTCCGCGCTCTCCGCCGAGTGCTTGGGCGGCGTCGCATCAGATCCGTACGGCACCCCGATCGTCGCCGACTCCAGCGCATGCCCGAGCGCATCGTGCCCGATCGGGTTGCCGTCGTCGCCCAGTGGCCACTCGCGCGCATCATCGCCCTTGGCCACCAGATAGTCCCAGTTGTCGAGCTTCTTCCCGTCAACCGTCGTCGAGTCGTCGAAGAACTTCAGGGATGCCTCGGGGTTGTGGCCGAGGCCCTCCATGAAGCCGGCGACGGGGTCGTTCGGCTCATCGGTCGGCGGGTAGTTGAGGTTCGTCGAGTCGCGCCACGCCACCTTGGGGTCACCTGGATATTCGCGCTCGTACTTGAGCATCGCGTTGCCGTAGTCGTGCATGAAGTCGCCGTCGAACTTCCCCTTGCCCATCAGGCTGCTCATGACCTGGAAGCCGTTCGGCCCCATGGGCAGGCCCTGGATCGGGAAGGGCTTGTCACCGGCAGCGACGACCTCCCGCTTCCAGGTTTCCATGGCGGGACTGTCACTATGGGTGGCGTTGGCGAGCGACATGCTGAGGTTGTCCTGCACTTCGGCGAGGATCTTCGCCCGGTCGCCGTCGACGGCGCCACCGGGCGGCGCGGCCAGGTCGCGCCAGAACTGCAACGTGCCATCCGCACCGAGCGTGGTCGCGAACGTCTCGGTGAACCCGGGATTGTCGCGCTGATTCTTGAGGGTTTCGTTGTAGCGCCGCAGATCCGCGTCGCTCCAGTCCTTGACGTCCCCCTCCTTGATGCGCTTCGCCCAGTACTCGGCGTCCTCTTTGCCCTGCCGGGCGTCGGCTTCCTTGAGGCCCTGAGGGCCGTCGCCTGTGAAGTCGTACTTACTCTTGGCAAGTTTGCGCAGTGCGCGCGCCGCGATCCGATCGGTCTCGGATGCCTCCCACAAGATGCGAGTGATCCGGTGCTGCGCGACCTCGATCTCCTCGTCGGTGGCGTGGATGCCGCCGACACCGGCCGCTCCTGACGCCTCCTGCCGAACGACGCCACCCTTGGCGTCGACGTGGAGGTTCCGCTTGGTGAGGTCGCTCTCCGCCGTCCGCAGATCCGTCTTGTGCTGTTTGAAGGCGGCGCCGGCGTCCTTCAGAATCCCGAGGACGCTTGCCGCTTCCCCTGCCACGTCCTGGAACTCGACGGCCGTTTTGGTGACGAACTCCCGCGACACCGTCGCGTTGACACCCTTCCAGTCCGCTTCGTTCGCCTTCGCCTCCAGGTCCTTGGCGCTCACTTCGCCGTGACCACCGGTGGAGAGAGTGTCCAGTCGTTTGGACATGGTCTCCCAGTCCGAAACCGCGGTGTCCAGCGTGCCGAGGCGCAGGTTGCTGAGTTCCTGCGCGGTCATCGTCTTCTCCGCCATGCCATGCCCCCGTGGACTCTCGCCGCGAAATGCCGCGCAGCGTCGGTCACTTTATGTAGTCGTTGATCCTCGACACCGTCATCAGGTGACCGGCCGCATCCTTCATTCCGGTCTGGATGTGGACCTCGTCCTTCGAGTGCTGGGCGCGCGTGAAGTCCAGGTGATTCGAGATATGGGCGCACGCCTCCTTCAATGTCTGCGTCTGCGTGTTCCACGCGTCGTGGAGCTCAAGCAGAGCCGAACCCATGTCGAGCCCGTCGTTGAAGAGGTCGACCGACGCCGTGAATGTGCTCGGTCGCGCGAAGTCACTGTCCACACGAAACTTCTCGCGCAGGTCGTACGCCATGTTTCCCAGCTTGCCCAACTGATCGTCATGGACGACAAGATCAGCGTCGGACGATCCGCCACCACCGCCTTCGGCGGGAAGCTGATTGAGCTGCATCTTCGCGGACTGCCGGTCCGCAGATTGAGCCTTGAGTTGTTCCCACTCGTCCCATGCCATGGGTTGAGCCCTTCCCCGTACGTTGGTCGATCCAAGGAACGCCTTCGCTTCATGCACGTTAGCAACTCGTATGGGGCCGAAGTGAACAGAATGGAGATGGGCGCAACTTGCTCACACGCGCGAGCCGGATTGCGGGCACCTCGAGCCGCGAAATGCCCTACTAAATACACGCTTTCCGGAGGTCGAATTCTGTTGCCGGCGTTGCAAGTGCGCATCTCCGTCCGCCGCCCGACTGGCAGGCCGTCTCCCCGCTAGCTGACCGCGCCCACCGTCGCGTCGCCACCCCCGTCAAGCCGCACGGACTGCGTCACCCGACACGGACGGCCCTCCACCCCGCCCACTACTGGCCTGCGGTCCTGATCACCCGGACGTGGGGTGACCCGCGCGTCCGGTCCGTCGTTTCCCAAATCCCGCCTCGCTGCAAGGCAGTTGGGCGATACGCGGGATGCAAGCAGGGACACACGGGGAGGACATCGACATCATGGTCATCGGACCTGCCCAGGGGCAGCAGAACCTCGCTTCGTCGCCGGCACGGAAGCGCGCCGCGGCACGGGCGATCGAGAACCACATCGAGCCCGACACGCGCCACTCGGGCGAGTGGGCGGACGAGGACACGGGTGCCGCTGTCAGGGCGTTCGACGCGAAGGACGGGCACGGCTGGGTCACGTCGTCGTCATTGAAGAAGGCACACAAAGCCTGGGGAGAACAGGTGAAGTCCCTTATGAACAGGCTGAGTTCGGAGAAGGTCTCATTGCGCGCCACCACCGCACTCCTCCAGGGCACGGACTTCGGCGTAGGAGCGCAGGTCCGGACGACGTCATCGCTCGACCGCTACTGACCGCCGTACGGCCAGACCCCGACCGACACACGAGGACCGACCCATGCCCACGTACCACGAGATCATGACCACCGACCTCGCCACGCTGACCACGGCGGCCGACCGCTGGGACGGCATGGCGAAGGAATTCGGAAAGCGGGAGACGGACTACAAGCGGGACGTGCACGGCATCACGCCCGGCCCGCCGTCCCCCTCGACCTGGACCGGCCTGAGTGCCGACGCGGCCGGCAAGCGCTTCGACGTAACGCTCCATGAATTCCAGAACGCCCAGACAGAGGCCAAGGCGATCGCCTCACTCCTCCGGGACGCTCACGCGCAGTTCACCAACCTGCGCGGCCAACTCAAGTCCGAGCGTGAGGCAGCCGTCAAAGCCGGGATAAGGGTCTCCGATCGCGGCGTGGTGGCGTACGACGAGGAGCGCGCGGCGGCGAGCGAGTCGGGCTCTGCGATGCACGACCCCGGAAGCAGGGCCGAGGTTCACAGGGCGGTCGCGTCCTGGCAGGGACGCATCGACAAGGCGGTGCGTGCGGTCGGAGACGCGGACACGGGCGTCGAGATCGCGCTGGGCGCCGCTGTCTTCGATTCCCACCTCACCGACGGTACGGGAAACGGCTTCAACGCCCGCGCCAAGGGCGACATCGAACAATACGAGGCGGACGTGGCAAAGGAATCCGCCCGCAAACTCGCCAACGGCGAACGACTCACGCCGCACCAACTCGCCGAACTCCAACGCTCGTTCCGCGACAACAGCCGCGATCCGGAATTCAGCCGCACCGTCCTGGACAGCCTGGGCCCGAGCGGCACGATCCGCCTGACCAACAATCTCGGCGACCTCGCCCACGTGACCGACCCGAGGCACGCCGCCGATTACAACTCCCTGGAAACCGGCCTCGCCAACTCCCTCGCGACGGCCACCAAGAACCCTCACTCCAAGTGGTACAAGAACTGGCGAGCGGAAATGCGGGAGGCGGGCGTCGCCCGCTACGAGACCGACTTCCAGGCAGCCAGGCTGGACAAGGTCCACGGATACCAGTCGCTAGTCACGCTCATGCAGCACGGCGACGGCTACGGGCGTGACTTCCTCGAGGACCTCGGCGACGACATGATCAAGGCCGAGAAGAAGAACCCTGAAATCTGGGACCTCAAGGGCGAATACAGCGAAAAGCGGAACGGCTGGTTCGCCAATGACCCGGTAGACGGCGTACTCGGCATCATGAGCCACGAGCCGGCCATGGCCGCGCATTACCTCAATGACGACGACCGCATGAAGTACCTGATGCACGACCGCGACTGGAAGATCGCGTTGCACACGAACGAGACGCCGAAGGCGACGGTCTACACCCCGTCCCTGGACACGGACACCCGCGCAGGCTTCGCGGCGGCGCTCCAGGCGGGAGCGACGGGCCTGGACCCATCGGACCCGAACGCGAAGTACGTGGACCACTCCGCGGACAACAACAAGGTGTTCAAGTCGTCGCTGAAGTACCTGGCAGAGGAAGGCGATAAGTTCCCGCCGTCACTACGCGAGCCCATGGCGAAGATTCTGGTCAATCACGGGGATACGGTGCATGCGGCGGCCGGCGCAATCGACATGAACGAGGCGCCGCTGGAGCAGGATCAGCTCTACGAGGTCGTGAAGCAGGTCTCCAAGGACCAGGATTCTTATGCGACTCTCAACAGTGGCATCAACCACGCCATTGTCGCGGACATTCACGGCCCGAACCAGAAGCACCCAGAGGATTCTCTTACTCACGCCGGACGGACGGTGGGCTTTCTCGAGCAGGCCCGCTCCAACGCCGCCGGGGATCCCAAAGTGGCGGAATTCAAGCACAAGTGGGTTGTCGATCAAGCTATCGGCTACCTCCCCGTTGCCGGCGACGAGGTTCAATCAGGAGTGGATTTCGTGACCGAACGATGGCTCGCCGACGAGCAGAAGAAGCTTGACGACAAGACAGCCGAAGACAACGTCGCCGACTACACCAAGCGGAACAGGCAACTCATGGCCCTCTCCGGCGAGTGGCACAAGGTCCATGGGTCTCACGGTGGATCCGCCATCGCGGCGCAGGAGGCTATCGACGAAGCCGCATACGCCGCGGCTTCGAACGAGGCCGGGGCGCTTCAGGGGAGAAGGCGAAATGACCCACCGAATGCCGATCGGGCTACTGACCCTGGCTTCACTTTCAGGGATTGCACTGTCCGCTTGCAGTTCCCAGCATCCCGAAATCCCGAAATCCATCTGCGGCACGCGCGTTCACCAGAATCTCACAGAGCCACTACTGAGAGCTAGCGGCAAAGTCAGCGAATGGCACACCGCAGGATGGGGCGCGAGAGAGACCAACTGGTGCATTGTTCGAGTCGGGAAAGAAGAATCTCTGCGCTTAAAATTTGCGTGGCACTCGGACACCATGGACCCGATGAAGTCGGCTTCTCCCAACAAAAACGTCACAGGCCTGCAGGATCCGGTCCAGATGCAACTGGCGGACAATGCCGCACTCGGCGATGACGGCGCGATCGCAACCACTCGCTGCCGGACGAAGCCGAACAGTCACTTCACGCTGGCCCTCAAACTCAACCACCGAGATGGTGTGCCACACCTCAGAAGAGACATCGAGCAGTTCATGCGCGCCTACATGCCCGCCACCATGAAGACCGTGGGCTGCACCCACCCCTGAGGGTCACCCCCCAGAAGTAAGAATCACGCCCCCGCCCACAACAATCACCGCAAACGCAACAAAAACCGCCACGAAGAGCATCAGCTTCCCGGCGGAGGGACCCGGCTCATAGGACCGCGGCTCGGGCCCATCCGCCGGCTCCTGCGGGCCCGAAGGCTCACTCGTCGTCACCGCTACCGTCCTCTCTCCGCAAAGTTCGCTCTCCCAAAGTACGACCCCGCACGGGCCCGCAAGCACCACCCCGCCCGAGCGGGTACGGGCACAGGTGCCGAAGCGAAGGTGCATGGCATGCGGAAGGCGTTCGGCGAGGGCCTGGACGACGGTCGACTCGCAGGCGAACGCGGTCATGACGCCGGTCGCACGAGTCAGCAGCCATGACGCCGGTTGCAATTGTGGGGCTGGGCAGCACCCACCGTCATCGAGCCCAAAGAGCGAACATCACGTCGGCCGCACAGGGCCCCGTGTCAGACACGGGGCCCCACCGACCACTCCTGCCACCCCCGTGACGCGGCAGTGCCGCCTCACCATAGGCCTGGACCACTGCAATTCCATCGTGCGGCCACTGAATGACCACCGGGCTTCCGCAAACGGAATGAGGGCCGCCCAACCACGGGGGAAGCCGGGCGGCCCTCGTACTCAACAGTAGGTACACAGGAGCGGACGCGGGCCCTCAGCTGGCCGAAGTTTGCTCGATCTGCACGCCCGGCGCGCGACCGTCACACACACGTCTGCGCTGGTCATCGCCATGAATGAGTCGTGCGGGCGGCGCCGCGAGGCCGCACCGGTTCGGCCGGAGTCGTTCGGTCGCCAGCAACGGCACCTGCGGCCTACTCAGACCCCTCCTCGCCATCCACCCCACCGAACACCCCACCACAAGCCGACCGATATGCCGCCTCGGCGCTCGCAGCGACGAGCCGCTCATCGATGTCCCCGCGCATGATGAGCAACCGGTAGTAGAACGGTGCGCTCAGCGCCGCGATGACTTCATACGCATCCGTATCCGGAGGAACCTCGCCCCGATCGACGGCGCGACGCACCAACTGCGTCACGACCTCGGTGCGCGCGACGAAAGCGCCGCGGACAAGATCCGCGATGTGAGGGTCGTACGCGGCGGCCGCCACCATCGCCTCGACGAGGTTGCGACTGCGCGGCAGGGCGTGGAACCCGGCGATGGCCTCGGCCAGCTCGTACAGGTCCTGACGGAACTCACCGGAGTCCGGCGTGGCGATCGTCTTGCTGTGCTGGGCCATCAGATCGACGACGACCCCCTCGACGCTGCGCCAGCGGCGCCTGATCGTCGAGACATGCACACCGGAACGCGCCGCGAGCTTGTCGAGGGTGAGCGCGCCGAACCCGGTCTCGTCGAGTTCGTGCAGCGCGGCCGCGAGGACGGCCGCGCGGGTGCGGGCCGTACGTCCGCCGGGGCGGGCGGAGCCGTGCTGTGGTCGCTCAGTCATCGACGCCAATCTAGACGCCGCGGCACCAAGGCAAACGCCGAGCCGCCCGGCAGACCCTGAGCCGGACCCCCACCGGACAGCGATCCGATGGTCACCAGATCTTCACGTGCGGTCAGGGCGATTCCTGCCGGATTCGCTTTGCGTGGCCGACCGGCTCCGGATAGCGTGGCCACACCTTAATGCGCGGCAAGGAGCATTAGTGCGTCGCGCATGGGTGTACGGGGACGTGAGCCCGGGTCGAACCGGCTCACACACGGGGGATATCGGGGGATATCGTCACCACTGCTGCGTCGGCCAACGTCGCGCGGCAGTGGTGGCGCCACGGCCGCGCCAAAGACCTCACCGCGCCGTGCAGCCACGCCGGCGGCACTTCTCCCTCTCGCCGGAGCCACCTCCCACCGGTGGTGATCTCTACGGCACCTGCACCCGCGACAGCGTGGCCCGGAGCTGCGGTCCCCAGCCTCCCCACACCGCAGAGAGGGCACAGGCCAGCCATGCGCACCATCCGCAGGAAGATCGCCATGACCGCGACCGGCCTCTTGGGCGCCGCGGCCCTGTTGACCACCAGCGCCGTGAACGCCCACGCCGACTACGCCGACATCACGTTCAAGATGTACCCGGGCAAGATCAGCAGCGTCATCATCTACGCCGACGGCAAACAGGCCGGCCGAGTCAACTGGGTGGCCGACCCCTATGAGGGCAGCCCTAAGGGCGACTACCTGTGCGCCGTCGACGACCGGTCGGACGGCTATAACGTCAAGGGCGCCCTCACCACCGGCCGCACGGTCAGCACGAACGGCAAGCCGTCACCGGGCTCGGACTGCCAGAGAGGAAACCTCCCCGAGAACCACGGCTACGGCCTGAAGGCCTGCCTGGAAAACCACTACGTACGCGCCTGCTCGACCGAGTACTACGTCCACTCGTGACCGACCGACGCCGACGGGGGCGGGGGCGGCGAGCCGGGGGGTAGCCGCCCCAAGTCCCTCTCGAATCAGCGGGAGGCGACAAACACGGCCCAGGCGACCGGCGCCACAGTGAAGTGAGGCATCCGGATGTGCAATCACCCACGGCCGCGTACCAGGCCGGGACTTCCGCCTGACGCTCAAACTCACACCGACGAGCACGCTACGTATCGAGGTGACGGACACACGGGGTGACTCGGCACCCCCACTCCTCCCCCAACACCCGCCCCTGGACGCCGGATCAGGCCGAGGCCTGGGTCTCATCAACGCCCTGGCAGACCACTGGGGCACAACCCTCGGCCCGATGCCCACCAAATCGGTCTGGGCAGAATTAGACGTATCGAAGTGACTCTGTCCGCATCGAGGAACTCACGACGCGGTGGCCCGACCCCCGGACCGCCCCGCGGTCAAAAGCCAAGAATCCCGGGAGAGAACTTTCCCCGACCTCCCCCAAACCCCCGCCACGAGGCCTCCCCGCCCCGCCCTCACCCACAAGGGTGATCACGCCCAACTCAGCTTGTGTACAGGCTGCTTCACGCACCAGTCTCAGCGAAACAACCCCACACATGCATCGGCCCTCGCCGGGACGCCAATCCCAGTGCGAGGGCCTGACCACCAAGGAAGAAGCCCCTTCCCGGTGGCTGTTCAGCAGCTTAACGCGCCCCCGTGCGCCGAGCCGGATGTTCCCTCAGGGACAACCCCCGCCGGCGGAATCCACCACATCAACCGCCGCCATGCCGACCGCTACACGATCGTCGGCAATCACCTGGTCCAGCACCGCCAACTCTCCCTGACGGCCATCGGATTGGCGGCACACATCCAGTCGCTCCCACGCGGAGGCAGCGCCACGATCAAAACGCTGACGGCCCGCTTCCCGGAGGGCGAGGTCCGCATCGCGGCGGCGTTACGAGAACTGGAAGCACACGGCTACCTGACGCGAACCCGAGAGCGTCTACCGTCAGGCCGAGTGGTCACACACACGACCTCGTGCAACAACCCATCAGCAATGAATGGCAGTTCAGCGCCAAAGCCCCCGCGGAAACCCCACACTCCGGCAACTCCCCCGCGCCCAAATCCGCCAATCACCCCCTCAACGCCAACGGCCGCGACCATCGAGAACTCAACACCGTCCTCCGACCCGGCAGTGTCACTCCTCGCAGACCTACGCCGCGACGCCCCTCGCCTCCTGCTAGCAACCCGCGACGTCCACCGCCCGGCGCCCGCGGTGACGACATGGATGGAGCGGCATCACGCCGGAGGCAATCCGCCGAACCCTCACAGCCGGCCTCCCATCGGAACCCCTCCGCAGCCCAGCAGCCCTCCTGTCCCACCGCCTGACGGAACTCCTCCCACCACCCCTGCCCGCAGGCCCACCAACGGCCCCACCCCCACCCCGCCCGACCCCACTCCAGAACTGCGACGGCTGCGACCGCGCATTCCGCTCCCCAGAACCAGGCAAATGCGCCACATGTCGCCCCTGCCAACCGGAAGCCACGTAACCGCGCCGCCCGGACATCATGGTGATCGCCGAGGCCGACAGGGAGGGCGAGGGCGCATTCGATCCGCGCACCCTGCTGGCTGCCATCGAGGTCGTCTCCCACTCCAACCCGGACAACGACTGGGTAGGCAAAGTGAGGGACTACCCGCTCCTGGGCATCCCCGCCTACGTGATCTTCGGCCCTCGAACGGGCACCGGCGCCGTCATGACAGACATCCACCCCACACCTGAGGGCCCGCGCTATGCGACCCGCAAGGACTTCGTCTACGGCGAGACCGCCACCATCGCCCACTGGACGATCCCTACGGACACACTCCCCCGCTACTCCTGACCCACGCCGCACTCACGCCACACCCCGCGCGCTCACACACAGTTCCGGCCAGATCACAATCGCACAATGTGATCCCGATAGTTCCGTTGCTAGGTTGATCGCAGTCGGCACATCCAGCAGTCGCGAAAGCAACCAGCCGCACGGGACGCACAACGCACACGGGGGAAGGTACTCACCCATGGCATGGGAAGAGTGGGAGCAACTCAAGACCGACGCGGAGGCTCGGCGGTCTACACAGATGCAGATCAATCACGTGGCCCCCGAAGGCCCCGGCACGTTCGGGGACCTGAAGGTCAAGAACGCCGACCTGGAGAAGATCGGCAAGGAGGCGCACTCCCTCTTCGAGCACCTCGGCCGGGAAGGCAAGGTGGCCCACTCCAGTAGCAACTCGGCTGCGAGCAACCTCAAGCAGCAAGGCTTCGACCTCGCAGCGGGGCTGCAGCACGTATCGAACCGCTGGGAGAAGCAACTCGGATCGCTCCTGGACGCCTGCGCACAGATCTCGAACCATCTCCACAGGACGCAGTCCATCCACGACGGGGACGAGGACTACATCCGCCGCACGATGAGCAGCATCGACACGCTCGACCAGGGCTTCGACGAGCGCGTGGGCAAGGCCGGGAAACCGAACCCCGCGTACTACGGCAAGCCGAGCGAGAAGAAGGACGACTGAGCCTGATGGACTTCGACGCGCTCTACCACGCCAACTTCAAGATGCTAGATGACGCCGTAGGGGACTGGAACCTGCTCGTCGGCAACCTGGAGAAGCTGGAGACCCAGGCTGAAGACGGACTGCACAAAGCCGCTAACAAAGCCAGCTGGGCGGGCATTAACGCTCAGATGACCAAGGAGTTCGTCGGGAAGACGGCCGGCGAGTTCGCTGATGCCCACACCCAGGCCAAGACGATTCACAGCATCCTCAGCGACACAGTAGGTGAGCTGAAGCGGTACCAGGAGGATCTGGAGAAGGCTATCGGTCGAGGCCAGAAGAAGCACCTGACGGTCACCTCCACCGGCGACGGCGGGTTCACGGTCCGTGCCGCGAAGGGGCACACGCCGTCCGAACATGACCAGAGCGAGGTCACCGCGCTCCGGGACGAGGTCCAGAAGATCCTCAACCAGGCGACTGACAGCGACAGTTCGGCCAGCAAGGTGCTGACGGCGATCGCCGATCAGAGTGAGCTTGGATTCTCCGACGCGAAATACAAGAACCGGGACGAGGCTGCGGCGGCCATCAAGACGGCCGAAGAGCTGGCCAAGATCGCCAGGAAGAACCCCGAGGACCTCACGGTCAAGGACTTCGACCGGATCAACGCCGGGTTGAAGAAGTACAAGAACGACGAACTGTTCTCAGAGCGGTTCGCCACCACGCTCGGCCCACAGAAGACCATGGAATTCTGGGCCGGCATCAACGACCCCGGCGTGAACTGGGACGTCGGGCGCGATCGCCGCGATCAACTCGACGACATGCAGCGCAATTTGGGTATGACTCTCGCCCACGCTTCCCAGAGCGACTCGACCGCGATGGACAAATGGCGACGCAACGTCATCGAGCTGGGCGACAAGCCCATCTACGGCGACAAGGGCGGCCCCATGGGCTTCCAGGTCATGAGCAACCTGATGCGCACGGGCGACTACGACGACCAGTTCATGAAGGACTACGGCACCAAGCTCATGGCCACCGAGCGCAAGCTCACCGGCAACGGAGAACACGCCAATATGGCATGGCAACACATGGGCACCGATCAGACACTCAATCGGATCGGCGATGACAGCGGGTCGGATCCGCTCACGGGTTACCTAAAGGGGATTTCCAACAGCCCTGACGCGGCTACGGCCTTCTTCAACGAGCAGTTCGTTTCGAAGAATGACCCGGACAATCCGTTCGAGCACGACACGGACGGTGACGGAAATATGGGCAAGAAGGAACTGTCCAACTTCCAGTACCTGTTCGAAGAGCGGGAGTGGCCTGAAGAGACCAACTTCCACGGTGACGACATCAATACCGGGCGGAACAACCTGGCACTGGCGTTGGAAGCCGCCACTACTGGACATCCAGCTGGTGAAATTCCGACGCTGGACACACCTGCCCACAACGCAGAGCAGGCGAAGTTGTTCGAGAGCATTGTTTCATCCATCTCGGACGACAACACACGTCTGACGGGCCACAGTTACATGTCGGACAGCATGGGGCAGATTGCCTCCGAATATCTCCCCGATATGAATCGAGCCATGACGGATGATTCGGACGGGGACACGGATCGCCTATTCCCCGTCTCGGGAACAGCTGCCACACCTGATCATCGCGACGTGACTCGATTCCTCATGTCTGTCGGACAAAATCCCGAGGGATACGCCGCTGTCGAGGTTGGCCAGAAGAAGTACATGGGCAACCTCATGGAGTACCACCTAAACCCCGATCTTCCGACAGATCAGCGCTACTCGACGGACCCGAAGTTCACGGTTCAGCAAATCGCCTACGGTTCGGGAGAGGTATCGGGAACTCTCGCTATCGGCCGCCAGGAAGCAGTTGCTGGCCCCGCAGACGTAAAAGACAAGGCGTATGACCACTCCATCGCTCAATGGAAAAACCTGGCCTCCGGTACCGTCGGTACAGTAACCGGAGTCGGAACTGCCCTCATCGCCAGCCCCGTCGCCGGCGCCGCAGCGGGCGGCGCTGCTGGAACAGCCAGCAGCATGCTTCTCGAAGAGCTCTTCAAGAATGCCGAGGGGGACGAAAAGAGCAATTCTGGACAGAAAATGGGAGAGCATTGGGAGAATGGCATGGACAGGAACATCCATTACACGGAGCGCGCGGCAGAAGAAGCAGCCAAGGCAAACCACCAAAAGCTTCCGGATGTTGGTGAGTGGGCGCGCACTGGCGCCAGAGACGGATTCAATAGCGCCGAGACGAACATTCGAGCAACAGGCGCGGATCTGCAAACAGATATCTAGCCAACTTAATCCTCACAGCGAAATTAATACCCCCCCCACGTGAATAGCATGAAAGGCCCAAAGGACTTGCTGGTACTGCAACACAGAGAGAAATCAAAGATGCGCCGGAAAATCCTCCCAGCGGTCTTCGCCACTGCAGCCATCGCAGTGGCGGGTTGTTCCGGTGAGAAGGGGAAGGAATACACGCTCCCGAGTTCACTGTGCGGTATTCCTACAGGGAAGGAGGATTGGCCCTCCTTCCTTCCAGCCGGACAGGAAATTGCTGTGCAACAGGTGACTCCGAACGGCGGAACCAATCGCTGCCAAGTCTCAGTTGACGGAAAAGTCGCCCTCGTCGCAAGCCGGATCTGGGCAGCACAAAAGGACAGCGTCGCCCAAATGGCCAATTCTAACGCCAAGACGGACGACGGGACCCTGACGGATGACAGCCGCTACATGTACTCGGGCACGGGCGCAGTGGGACGTATTGAAGACTGCGCCGACCCGACACACCCCGAACAGGCTCTCTTCTCCGTCATCCAAGTCTTCGCGTCCGATGTTGATGGTGACGCCGCTGCCATGAAGCGACTCATCGCCTCGTACACACGGGCCGTCGGCGCTTCGTCCGACTGCAAGTGACATCCGGGCAACGATGCGTGCAGCCTCCGCGACCAGCAGGGGGACGTCAAC
Organism: Streptomyces sp. CB01635; assembly: GCF_002803065.1. Lineage (GTDB taxonomy): Bacteria > Actinomycetota > Actinomycetes > Streptomycetales > Streptomycetaceae > Streptomyces. Next base: position 50,677 of record NZ_NNBL01000004.1, on the reverse strand, counting down.
GCACCCCAGTCTTTCGCAAAAACGCCTACCGCGCGGCCGCACTCCATGCAAAGACTGACCTGTGCAACGGATGAGCAGACTGCTCTCTCCGGCTTGAGAAGGGGCGGCTGGCGCGACGGAGTCGGCGTCGTCCGCCCACTCAGGATCGCGCGGACGTCCCGGATGGGGCCCGTCAGGTGCCCTGGTTGGGGTTGTGCTGGCTGTCATGCGACGGAGGCGTCGCGTACGGCTGTTGGTTCGTGAACTGCGGTGTGCCGTAGGGCTGTCCCTGATAGGGCGGTTGGGCCGGAGCGTACGGCGGCGGCGAGGCCTGCGAGGCAGCCACGCGGCGGCGGCTGCGGGCGACCGCGACGGCGGTCGCGGCACCGGCCACTACGAGCGCGCCTACGCCGACGCCGATCCAGAGCGGGGTGTTGCTGTCGTCGCCCGTCGGTGCGGCGGCCGGCGCGGCGGAGCTGGTGTCGTCCGGGGCCTGAGCACCCTTGGATGGCTTGGCCGACGGCGACTTGGACGCTGCTACGGGGTAGTCGGGAAGCGGGTACTTGTCGGCCGGGCCCGGGTCGCCCGGGGTCTTCAGGGCGATGCGGGGACGGACGATTCCGTAGCCGATGAAGTCGCTGCGCTTCTCACCGCTGGTGGGGCCGCCGATGGTGTTCAGCATGACCCGGAGGACCTGGTTGTTGGTCCAGTGCGGGTGCTTGGCCCAGATCAGGGCGGCGCTGGCGGAGGCGATGGCAGTCGCCTCACTCGTGCCGCCACTCTTGCACAGGCCGGTCGAGCTGGACTTGCTCCCGCAAGCATGGACCATTTGATCGCCAGGCGCCGACACATCCACCTGCGGACCGTGGGTGGAAAAGGCTGTCACGCCCAGGTCCTTGCCAACAGCACCCACGCCTACCACTCCTGGAGTGGTAGCGGGATATTCCACGGTGTTGCCGTCTTTACCGCTATTACCGCTGGCAGCAAAGATCAGTGAGCCGTTCTTCAACGCATAGTCGACCGCACTCGTGAGCTGATCGGATCCTGAGAGAACTCCCATGGAGATATTGATGACTTTGGCTCCACGGTCGACGGCGTACCGGATTGCCTTGGGAGCGAGTTCGTTGAACTGTCCAGCTGACTGATACTGGTTTCCCAGCTTGCCTCCGTCCGGCAGTCGGATCGGGAGGATCTTGGCCTCCGGCGCGAGACCGAACGTCCCCTGCCCACCGCCTCGGGCCCCGGTCCCAGCGATCAGCCCCGCCATACTGGTGCCGTGACCGTCGGTGTCGGTGTGCTCGTCACCTGGCTCCTTGGGAGCGAGATCCAGGCCGCCCAGCACCCGCCCGCGCAGATCGGGGTTGTTCGGTTCCACTCCCCCGTCGATGACCGCGACGGTGACGCCCTCGCCCTTACTGGTGCGCCACATGCTCTCCGCCTTCATGACGGTGAGGTACCACTGATCGTCGCGTGGCGATTTCGCCAGGGCAGGTGTGGCCGCGACGCCCACCAACAGCAGACCGAGGGCTGCCGAGGAAACAGCTCGGCGACCGTACCGACTCGTGCGGGTGGGCATTCGACTACCTCTCGCTGTTCTCTGATGTGCCGTCGACAACCGGAGGCACATTGCGCCGGGTGTCCGGCTGCCAGGTCTCTTCGCCCTCGACGAGGTAGTCGGGACGCTCGCCCGTCTCCTTGTCGCGGCGTCCATCGGGATGAGTGCCCTGGGGTGTTACTCCACCGCGGCCTGCCTGGCCCGTGCGGTTGGTCTCCTCCGGCGAGGCCCCGGCGGAAGAACCCTGGCCGCGTACCAGTCCGGAACCACCCGAGCTGAACGAGTGGCTATTTGCCCGGCCCTGCTGTTGCGGTCGACCGCCGACAATGCCACCCTTCTCGCCCGTCGCCCCCGCTACCCGGCGTCCCTGGGATTCGCCTCGCGGGCTCCCGCTCGCGCCCATGGTCGTCGGCCTGGCGCCCGTCGGTCCCTGGCCGCCTGCGGTGCCCCGGCTGTTGGGTACGCCCTCGGTACCCATCACCTTGCCCCGAGGAATTCCCTTGCTGGGCTGTCCCGTTACCGGTTGGGGACGGCCGCCCGCCACACCGTTGCTGGTCGGCAAACGGCCCCCCGGAGTACCGGTCCGTCCCGTCGAGGGGGCGTTCTGCCCAGGCATCATCGGGCCACGCCCGCCAGGGGTCGACGGACGACCCGTGGCGTTCTCCACCGGCAGGCCTCCAGGCCTCACAGTTCCCTTGGCATTACCCATAGGCGCGATTCCACGTGCCGTGGGTCCAGGGCCACGCCCGGTGAGGGGGCCTCGACTGGTTCCGTACGCGGGTGAGACGGGACCGATGACCGGCGGCGGGGTGCTGGTAGGTCCCGTCACGCTCGGTCCGTGCTGCGACTGGCCCAGAGCTGTCACAGGCGGTGAGACTTCGGGGAGCGTGCCCACCGAGTCGATGCCCATGTGCGTGGGGCGCTCGTCGATGCTCGGGACAGCTTGGGTAGGCGTCACCGACCCTCGGGGCACTGGGCTCGCGTCCGACGTAGCTGACGCGTGTCCAGTCGCGCTCGGCACAGAACCAGTCGCACCGGTCGCCTGGCCGGCCGTTGCTCCATATTGGGAGCTATAGCTTTCATGCTTGCTGCTCGCCGGCACAAACGCCTGAGGCGGCGGCGGAAACTTCGGCCTGGGCAAGCTGTCCATCTGCGTAGAGGACAGCGAATATGCCTGCCCCAGCTTCCGCATCTCACCGGCGGCTTCCTGCCGGACCTTCTCCTTGTTCGCCGCGATCGCCTGCAGTTCGCTCGACGACTTGCTCGCGACGGCCGCGGCGTCCGGGTCGTTGTGGGCCGCGGTCGCCGCGTCCAGGTTCGCCTTGGCGCCAGCCTTGTCACGCGGGATGGATGCCTGGGCGGTGCCGATCGCCTCCGATGCACGGGTCAGCCACGTCGACGAATCATGGCTGAAATCACCCAGCGCCAAAGTCGAATTGGCCAGGTCTCCCGACCAGGTGCGGAACGCCTCGGCGCCCTCGCCCTTCCACTTCACCCACTGGGGGCGGACCTTCAGGTCTTCAGCAATCGAATGGATCTCCTTGGCGGCCGCCTTTAGTTTTTCGGCGGCGGCCTGCACCGATCCTGAGTTCGCTTTATCGAGCCACTCCAGCATCGCCTCGTGGCTCATGCCCTCGAACGGGTCTGTGAAGTCTCGTGGCATCAGGCAGCTCCATGCTTGTTACCAGCACTGGGCGTCGATTCGGGCTTGGGCGACGAGGTGCCCGCATCACCGGACTTGCCCTTCGTGTCCTCCGTGCCGATCTCATCCATCTTCGGCCCCTCACCGTGATGCCACAGCCGGGACTTCTCCGGGTCGTAGTCGCCCCCGTAGTGGTCCTTCGTCTCCGCGCTGATAGCCGCCATCCGGTCACGGATGTCGACATCGATGTTCGCGTACCCCTTGTGCGAGGCGAGCACCGCGATGCCCATGCCCTCTATGGAGTCGGAGAGCACCTTCGACAGCTTCTCCAGCTCCGTGAGCACCGTCTGGTACGACGTGAAAAGACCGTCCGCCGCGCCCCAGCCGGCTGCGCCTCCGCCGAACTGGTGACGGCTGAGCGGCTCTTGGCCGATCTTCTGGGGGCCGGCGTCGGAGCCCTTCAAGTCCTTGATCAACTGATCAACCCGCTGCTGGAACTTAGTGAACGACTCCAGCTCGGTGACGATGTCCCCCACCGCCGCCTGCGCCGCCCCCACCGCGCCGAGAATGCCGAAGGATGCCCATGGCGATCCCCCGCCGCCGTCACCCGTGTCCTCTGCCATCGCGTCCTCCCCGTTCCCCCGTGCCCGCCGAAGGTCATCGGCCGCCGTCGTCTGCGAAGTCTCGACAACAACTCTAGCCATGCGCACCGTCAGTTCACACGCGGCCCGTTGCAGAGTCCATCGACATCTCGTCACACAACGACACGACGTGTCACAACTCGCAACGGGCAGGCGGGGGTTGGATCTTCACTCCGTTGATGTCGCCATCGGCGGAGGCGCCGTTGACGTCGTCGCCACCGCCGCCTCCCGGCCGATCCGGAGAGGATCAGTCCGTCGACGCCATCGCCGGAGCGGACGCGTTCGTCACCACCGCCGCCTGTGGCCGGATCGGGAGGCGGTTGACCGGGCGGCCCGTGGCTGCGCGGACCGCTGAGGCCACTGCTGCCGGGGATGCCACCACCGGGACCGCGCTCGCCGCCTTCGCTCCGAAGGGGGCCACCACGTCCCGTTCCTCGACCAGTTTGACGATGCGGATGTCGGGGGCGTCCAGAGCTGTCGGGAGCGCGTAGCCCGTGAAGTCGGGGTGGCGGACCAGGCCGCGCGGGGTGCGGAGGTTCTCCGTGAGCGCCGCGCCCACGCCCTGCGTGACGCCCGCTTCGATACGGGCCGTCAGCTGGGCCGGGTTCAACACCCTGCCCACGTCCTGGGCGACCGCCAGTTCCACGACTCGTACGGAGCCGAGTTCGATGTCCACGTCCACCACCGCGCGGATCGCGCAGAACGCGAGGCCCACGAAGGCGTCGCCCTGACCCTCCGCGTCGAGGGGTTCGGTGGGGTGCGGGCGGCACTGGGCCGTGGCCCACAGTTCCTTGCCGTCCATCGCCTCGGTGACCGTCGTCGACAGGACTCCGTCGTACGACGTGATCTTGCCGTCGGCGATCTGGAGCAGCTCCGTGGACATGCCGAACTTGTGCGCCAGGGGCTGGAGAAGCTGGGTGCGGACCATTTTCGCGGCGCGTTCCACCGCACCGCCGGAGACCCACGTGTGGCGGCCGCGGCAACCGGGGCCGGCCGGCGGCTGGTCCGTGTCGACCGGGGCGACCTGGACCTCGTCGATGCCGAGGGTGTCCTGGACGATCTGCCTCGCCAGAGTAGTAAAACCCTGGCCGGTTTCCACGGCAGCGCAGATGACCGTCGCCACGCCGTCGTGGACCTTCACCGTCGCCGTCGACACCTCGTCGGTGCCTTCCGCGCCGAGCATGTGCACCATGCCGATGCCGTAGCCGACGCCGCGGCGCACCGCACCCGGTTCGCCCGCGCCCTCGGGGCCGCCGGGCAGCAGCCACTCGTCCTCGGGGGTGTCCCTGGGAAGCTCCGGGAGCGGGAAGTCCCGTACCGCGACCAGCAGTTCGGCGACCGGCGCCGGGCACGTCACCGTCTGCCCGGTCGGGAGTACGTCGCCCGTCGCCATGGCGTTGCGCAGGCGCAGCTCCGCCGGGTCGATGCCGAGCTTCTTCGCCAGCTTGTCCATCTGCGCCTCGTACGCGGCACAGACCTGGAGGGCGCCTTCTCCGCGTACGTGACCGGAGGGCGGGTTGTTCGTGCGGACCGCCCAGCCCTCGATGAAGGCGTGCGGGACGACGTAGGGGCCGCAGGCGAAGGAGACGGCGGCGGCGAGCGCCTCCGAGGACGTGTCGGCGTACGCGCCCGCGTCGAGGAGGATCTGCGCCTCGACCTTGACGAGCTTGCCCTCGGCGTCCGCGTGGTGGCGGTAGCGCAGGAGAGTGGGGTGGCGGTGGGTGTGGCCGAGGAAGGACTCCTCGCGTGTAGCGGTGAGTTTGACCGGGCAGCCGGTCCTCAACGCGAGCAGTCCGAGCGGGAGTTGGAAGCTCTGGTCCTCGCGGTCGCCGGTCGCGCCGGGCACACCCGTGACGACGACCTTCACACGCTCGGGTTCGAGGCCGTAGCGGGCGGCGGCGAGGTCGCGGTCGCCGTGCGGGTCGGTGGAGGCGATGTAGAGCTCCACTCCCCCGTCGGGGCGCGGTACGGCGAGGCCGGCCTCGGCGCCGATGGGGGCCGGGTCCTGGCGGCCGATGCGGTACTGGCCCTCGACAACGATCTCGCCGACCGCGTCCTGGTCGCCGTGGCGCAGAGGGATGTGGCGGATCAGGTTGCCGTCGGGGTGCAGCGGCTCGGCGGCGAAGGACTGCTCGGGGTCGGTGACCGGTTCGAGCACCTCGTACTCGACGATGACGGCCGCGGCCGCCATGCGCGCGGTGTCCGGGTGGTCGGCGGCGACGGCCGCGATGGCCTCGCCGTGGTGGCGTACGACGTCGGAGGCGAACACCGGGCGGTCCGCGGCGCGATGGCCGGGCAGGGGCGCTCCGGGGACGTCCTCGTGGGTGATGACGGCCCGTACACCGGGCATCTCGCGCGCGTGGGTCGTGTCGATGGAGAGGATCCGCGCGTGCGGGTGCGGGGAGCGCAGGACGGCCGCCCACAGCAGGCCCTCGGCCCACAGGTCGGCCGCGTACGGGAAGGTGCCCTCCGTCTTGGCGCGCGCCTCGGCGGGCGGCAGGGACGCCCCGAGGCCGTGCGGCAGCGGCTCGGCCACGGGGGCCGCGGGCGCGGTGGCTGCTGCTTCGTCACTCACGCCAGGCCTCCGTCCTGAATACCTTCGGTCGCGCTGGGTCCCGCCTGGTGCGGGATGCGGGCTTTGCCCTCGGCGTCGCCCGCGGAGGTCGAGCCCGTCGCGGTGGTCCCGCTCGTCGCGGACGCCTCGCGTTCGGTGACGACCTGCTGTACGGCGTCCAGGATCCCGCGGTAGCCGGAACAGCGGCACAGGTTGCCGCACAGCGCCTGCCGGGTCTCCAGCTCGGTGGGGGCCGGGTTGCCCTCGAGGAGGTCGTGCACGGTCATCGCCATGCCGGGCACGCAGAACCCGCACTGGACGGCGCAGCGGCCGGCGAGGGCGCGCTGCACGTCGGAGGGCTGTCCGTCGGCGGCCAGGCCCTCCACCGTGCGTACTTCGCTGCCGGCGGCGGTGGCGCCGGGCACGAGGCAGGAGGCTACGAGGCGGCCGTCGACCTGCACGTTGCAGGCGCCGCACTCGCCCTGCGAGCAGCCGTCCTTGGCCCCGGCGAGGCCGAGGCGCTCGCGCAGGACGTAGAGCAGGGACTCGCCGATCCAGGCGCCGGTGACGGGGCGGTCGGTGCCGTTGACCCGCAGGACGTAGGAGGCGAGGGGGTGGTCGTCGTGGAGGGGGGCGACCACAGCGTCGGGGTCGGGCTCGTCGGGGACGGCGTCCTCGGGGGCGGGGGCTTCGGCGACCTCGGGGCCCTCATCGACCTCAGGAGCCTCCGGAGCCTCACGGACCTCAGAAGCCTCGGCGGCCGGCACCCGCACCGGCTCCTCCGCCGACTCGGCAGCGACGTCCGCGAACGCGTGCGCTTCGTCGGCCACGTCCCCGACGGGCTCGGGTTCGCCGTGTATATCGCGTTCGCCCTGTATGTCGCGTGCGCCATGCACGTCGCGTACGTCGTCGGCGTCCCCCTGCGCCGGCGCCGGCTCCGGCGCGAACTCAGGCTCAAGCTCCCCCGCCGGCTCCCGCGCCCATTCCTCCGCCGCCCAGGGCGCAACCGCGCCCCCCGGCAGCGTCGCCGGGGGCGTCCGGCCCCACTGCGCGGCGATGGACGACGTGGTGAACTCGCCCGACTCGTCCGGAAGATCCCCTTCGGCGATGACCGGGATCGACCACTGCCCGGTCTGCCCGGCCTGTCCGGCCTGCCCCGCCGGTTCGGCCACCGGATGCTCGTGGGCGGGCGGCTGCTCGGCGTCCGAGAAGTTCCACTGCCCGGTCGCCCCGGCCCTGTGGTCGTACGAAGGCACCGCCTCCGGAGCGGCCGGTTCGGGCCAGTGCACCTCACCCGTGGCCGCCCCCGTGGGCGCCGCCTGCGCCCCCGTCACGTCGGGCGGCAGCACCCACACGCCGGTCGCCGCCGGGTCCGTGGCCGCGGGGCCGCCGGGCGCGATGGTGATCTGCGGCGGTACGTGGCCGTGTCCCGGCGCGGCCAGCGGCACGTCGGGGAGGCCGCCCTCGGGAAGCTGCACGAAGGCGGTGGCGTCCGCGTCGTAGTCGCCCTGGGGCAGCGGCTCCCAGCCGCCGCCCTGGTGGCCACCGTGGTTGTGCTCGTCAGTCACGACAGCGCCCTCCCAAGTGCACGTCGGGCCAGCGCGGCGACCGTGCGCCGCAGGTGCAGTACGGCGGGCGGCAGCTGTTCCTGGGTGCCGTCCGGCGCCGGGGCGGCGTCGGGGATGCAGGCCGCGGCGACGTACTCGCCGAACGCGGCCAGCGCCTCGGGCACGAGCATCCGCTCGCCGTCCCAGTCGATGAGCGAGGCCACCCACTGCTCGGCCTCCAGGGGCCGCAGCGGCATGGGCGCGATGGCGCCGACCGCGCACCGCACGCCGCGCCTCGCGGGGTCGAGGACGAGCGCGACGGACGCGAGGGCGCGCCCGGGGCCGGTGCGGCCGGTGGCCTTGAGGAAGGTCTGCGGGGCGTGCAGGAGCGGCACGCGTACGAAGCCGATGAGCTCGCCGGGGCTGAGCATCTCCATGCCCGCGAGCAGGTGGGAGACGGGGACCTCGCGCCGCACGCCGCCGGGGCCCGCGATGATGAGGGTCGCTTCGAGGGCGGCCAGGACGGGCAGGGTGTCGCCGGTCGCGGCGGCGGAGGCGATGTTGCCGCCGAGGGTGCCCGCGTTACGGATCTGGGGCGGTCCGGCGGCGCGGGCCGCGGCCGCGAGGGCGGGGATCAGGGCGGCGAAGTCGGGGCGTCCGATGCGGGCGTGGGTGAGGCCGGCGCCGAGCAGGGCGTGACCGTCCTGGTACTGCCAGCCGCGGATCTCGCTGATGCGGCCGAGGCCGACGAGGGCGGCGGGGCGCAGCAGTCCGGCGTTGACCGAGGCCATCAGATCGGTGCCGCCCGCGACCGGGACCGCGGCGGGCATGGCGGAGAGTGCTGCCACGGCCTCGTCCAGCGAGCCCGGGAGCGTCACGGCCTGCGTTGCGTGCGTGGTCAAACCGGCTGCCCCTTCCCGATGTCCGGCACTTCGCCCGGCGGCTTCGGCTTGTGAACCGTCGTTCGCGCCGTTACGCCTGTTCCGCCGTACGGTACGTGCTGACAGGCCGGACGTGGCAACTCTGGCACATCTTCCCGGGGGCCCGGCGAGGGGGTCCGCTAGGAGGCTTTCGCCCCGAGGACCAGGGAGATGGGTCGATTTCGCCCCTGGTCGCCGGTCGGTGCGCATTGCCACTCTTCGGTGATTTTTGTAAGGCTTTTTCGTGCGGTCCCACGGTCCCAGGGCCGGAGCCCCGGGGCACGCGTACGGCGGGCCTCTCACACGTTCGGGGGCGCCCCCTCGATCGGGCGTCCGAGCACACCCGGTCGCTGCTGCCACGGAAGGGGTCCTGTGGGCGGGCGGTAGCCGACGCCGAGGGCGTCAAGGCGGGCGTAGTGGGCGGTCATTCGGCGCCGGAAGTCCGCGTAGTCGCGCTCGGCGGGTGCGGGCAGGGCGCTCCAGGCGACCTCGGCGAAGGCGGCCAGGCGCGGGAACACCTGGTAGTCGACGCGGTCCTGGCTCTCCATCACCTCGGTCCACACGTTGGCCTGGGTGCCGAGCACATGCCGCGCCTCGTCCTCGGTGAGCTGCGGGGGGACGGGCTCGAAGCGGTAGACGTCCTCAAGCGTGCGGACGTATCCGATGGGCATCGGCTCGTCGTCGCCCGGCGCCTGACGGTGGTCCAGGTACACCTGCTGCTCGGGGCACATGACGACGTCGTGTCCGGCGCGGGCGGCGGTGATGCCCCCCTGGTAGCCGCGCCAGGACGACACGGCGGCGCCGGGCGCGAGGCCGCCCTCCAGGATCTCGTCCCAGCCGATCAGACGACGGCCGCGTTCGGTGAGCCAGGTGTCGAAGTGCCGGATGAACCAGGACTGGAGCTCGTCCTCGTCCTTCAGGCCGAGTTCGGCGATCCGGGCCTGCGCGGCGGGCGACTGCTTCCACTGGTCCTTGGGGCACTCGTCGCCGCCGATGTGAATGAACGGCGAGACGTCGGCGGGGAAGAGGCCGAGGAGTTCCTCGAATACGCCCTCGTAGAAGCGCAGGGTGTGGTCGGTCGGCGCGAGTACGTTCGGGGTTACTCCCCAGTTGTCCCAGACCGTGAGCGAGGCGGTGTCGACGACGTCCGTGTTGCCGAGTTCCGGATAGGCCGCGATGGCCGCCTGGGAGTGGCCGGGGACATCGATCTCGGGGACGACGCGGATATGCCGTTGGGCGGCGTACGCGACGATCTCGCGGATGTCGTCCTGCGTGTAGAAGCCGCCGTGCGGACGGTCGTCCCACAGGGGTGAGGCGCGGTGGCCGAATTTCGTGCGTGCGCGCCAGGCTCCGTGCTCCGTGAGCCGGGGGTGGCGCTTGATCTCGACGCGCCACCCCTGGTCGTCGGTGAGGTGGAAGTGGAAGACGTTCAGTTTGTGCGCGGCGAGCAGGTCGAGATAGCGCAGGACTCCGTCCTTGGGCATGAAGTGGCGTGATACGTCCAGCATCAGGCCGCGCCAGGCGAAGCGTGGGGCGTCCTCGACGGTGCCGGTGGGGACGGTCCACGTGCGGACCGCTTCGACGGGCGCGCGCCGGTATGCGTCCGGGCCGAGGAGCTGACGGAACGTCTGGGCTCCCCAGAAGACACCGGCCGCGCTGCCGCCTTCGACGCGGACCGCGTGCCGGTCGACGGTCATCCGGTAGGCCTCCGGGCCGAGTTCCGGGTCGACGCGCAGTTCGATACGGGTGCCGCCGTCGCGCAGCTCAGTGCCGGTGTCGGCGTCGTTCAGGGCGAGGCCGGTGGCCGCTCCGACGGCCGAGCGCAGCCAGCGGGCGACGCCCTCGGTGCCCGCGCCGGCGTCGATCGTCGTGGCGTCGCCGAGCTCGTGAAGGCCGTCGCCGGGCGCCGTCCGGCGGGGTACGGGAATGAGATCTGCCGAAGTCACTGACATCAGTCCTTAACCGCGCCGCCGAGCCCGGACACCAGGCGCCGCTGTACGAGTACGAAGAAGACCAGTACCGGAATGGTCATTACCGTCGACGCCGCCATGATGCCGCCCCAGTCGTTCTCGTCGGGTTTGAAGAAGACGAGCAGGGCCATGGGCAGGGTCGACTGCGAGGTGTCGCTGATGATGAAGGACTTCGCGAACAGGAAGTCGTTCCAGGTGGAGATGAACGAGAACACGCTGGTCGCCACGAGGCCGGGAAAGACCAGCGGGAAAAGGATCTGCCAGAGGAACCTGGTGCGGCTCGCGCCGTCGATGTACGCCGCCTCCTCAAGCGCTTCAGGCACGGCCTTCACAAAGCCCCGGAGCATCCACACCGCGAACGGCAGCGAGAACGCCAGGTGCGGAAGGATCAGTGAGCCCAGCGTGTTGAGCTGCCCGAAATCCCGCATGAGGAAGAAGAGCGGAATGGTGAGGGCCTCGACGGGCACCATCTGCGCCACCAGGAACATGATGAGAAGCGTCGTGCGGAACCTGAACCGGAACCTTGTCACCGCGGTCGCCGCGAGGAATGCGACGAGGGCGGAGAGCACGACGACGGTGCCCGCGACGATCAGGCTGTTGAGGAAGTACCGGCCGAATTCCTGCTGTTGGAAGACGCGCCGGAAGGAGTCGAGCGAGGGCGCGAGCGTCCAGGGCCTCGGCTCGGTCGACTCGATCTCCCCGGCCGGCTTGAAGGCACCGAGCACCATCCAGTAGAGGGGGAAGGCGACGACGAGGGCGATCAGGAGGGCGGACGCCTCGGCGGCGAGCCGCCACGGCCGCCGCACCCTCACCCGGACCCGTACCCGGACGGAGCTCACAGCGCGTACGGGACTCGCAGCACGTACGGAGCTCACAGCTCCTCCCCTCTGCGGCGCAGGATCCGCAGGTAGCCGAGCGTGACGGCGAGCAGGATCAGCAGCATGACGACGCCGATCGCCGAGCCGAGGCTGTACTGGCTCGACGCGAAGGCCTTTTGGTACGCGTACACGTTGAGCACGAGGTTCTGGCCCGCGATGCCGCCGCCGTTCGTCATGACGTAGATCTGGGTGAACACCTTGAAGTCCCAGATGACCGACTGGACGGTGACGACGAGGAGGATCGGCCGCAGCATCGGCGCGAGCACCGAGCGCCAGGTCCGCCACTGCGAAGCCCCGTCGAGCGCCGCCGCCTCGACGACCTCCTCCGGGATCGCCCTGATGCCCGCGTACACGGTGACCATCACGAACGGGAAGGAACACCACACCACTTCGAGCAGGACGAGCGCGAAGGCGCTGTAGCGGCCGTACGTCCACGAGAAGTCGCCGAGCCCGAACACCCGGTTGACCGGGCCGAAGTCCGGGTCGAAGAGGAACATCCACACCGTCGAGCCGGTGACGGCGGGCGTCGCCCAGGCGCCGAGCGCGGCCAGCATCAGGGCGAGCCGGGGCAGGGCACGTACGCGGGTGAGCAGGACGGCGAGGGCGCAGCCGACGGCGAGGGTGGAGACGACGCACGCGGCGGCGAACAGGACCGTGGCGAGCAGCACCTGCCAGAACTGCTCGTCGGCGAAGAGCGTCGCGTAGTTCCCGAGCCCCTGGAACGTGGTCGGTTCGCCGCCGCTGACCTGGGCCTGGGTGTATTCGAGGAACGAGATCAGGCCGAGTTGGTAGACGGGGTAGACGAGGAGCCCGCCGAGGAGGAGCAGGGCGGGGGCGAGATAGAGCCAGGGGGTCCAGGCGCCGGTGCGGCGGGCGGTGGTGGTGGCCACGCGGTCAGCCCGCGGTGCGGAAGGCGGTGTCCATCTTCTTCGCCGCGTCCCGCGAGGCGGTCGCCACGTCCTTACGTCCGCTGACGATCTCCTGGAACATGGTCGGCAGGACGAGCGAGGCGTCTATCTGACCCCACGCGGGCGAGGCGGGCACGAACTTGGCGCCGGCGCCGAGGGTCTTGATGAAGGGCGCGACGAAGGGCTCCTTCTTCGCGACGCTCTCGCGGACGTCCGTGTACGTGGGCAGGAAGCCCATCGCGTCGAAGAGTTCGCCCTGCGTCTTCTTCGAGGCGAGGCTCTTCATGAGGTCCACGGCGAGCGTGCGGTGCGAGGTGCTCTTGAGCACGCCGATGTTGTTGCCGCCCGCGAAGGCCGGGGCGATGCCGCCCTTGTCCGCGCCGGGCAGCGGCACGACGGCGTACTTGCCCTTGACCTTGCCGTCCTCCATGGCCTGGTGACTGAAGTCGCCACCGATGGCCATGCCGGCCTTGCCGGAGGCGAAGGCGGTGACGGTGTCGTTGCCGCCCATGCCGGCGCACTTGGCCGCGGGACAGTTGTCGTCGCCGAAGAGGGATGTGTAGGCCTCGATGCCCTTGCGCGCGGCCGGGCTGTCGATGGCCGACTCGTACGATCCGCCCTTCTTCTCGGCGAGTTCGCCGCCCTGGGACCAGATGAACGGCATCGCGCCGTACGTGTACGCGCCGCCGACCGCGAGGCCGTACAGGTCCGGTTTCGCCTTGTGGATCTTCCGTGCCGTGGCGGCGAGTCGGGCCTGCGTCGTCGGGACGCCGAGCTTGAGGTCCTTGAAGACGTCGGTGCGGTAGTAGAGGGCGCGCACGCCGACGAAGTAGGGGGCGCCGTAGATCTTTCCGTCGACGGTCACGGACTCCTTGGCCGTCGGGTCGGTGTCCTTGGCCTCGGACCAGGCGCCGAACTCGGCGGTCACGTCGGCGAGGCCGCCGTCCTTGACGTATCCGGCGGTGTCGGTGTTGCCGTACTCGATGACGTCGGGCGCGCTCTTCGGGTCGTTGAAGGCGGCCTTGATCTTCTCGGCGCGGGTCTCGACGGGTATGTACTCGACCTTGACGTCGGCGCCCTTGTGGGACTTCTCGAAGGCGGCGACGGCCGCGTCGACGACCTTCCGCTTCGGCTGGTTGTTGACCTCCTGGAAGAGCCAGACACGCAGGGTCCCGCTCTTGTCGTCCCCGGCGGAGCCGTTGTCCGAGGTCCCGGGGGCGCAGGCGGTGGCGAGGGCAAGTGCGGCCAGGGGCAAGGCCATTCGGACGGGGAGCTTCATGGGGGCAGCCTCCGAAGTGTCGTTGCAACATATGCAATGGCGGTTTTGCTGTGCACAACACAGAGGAGGCTAGGAGGTCCAGACCACTGAGCGCAACGGTCGCGCAGGCAGCACAAAGGCCCCCATGGCGCGACAGATGCGCACCTCGGGGGCCTTTCGCAGCAGCCTCAAGAACCTTCCGCAGCGACGCGAACCGCCGCTTCCTGCCCTCGTGCTCGCTGCTTCTACTTCTTGTCCTTGCCGCCCTTGTCCTTGTCGCCACCGGCGCCCATGGACTCGTAGATCTCCTTGCACATGGGACACACGGGGTACTTCTTCGGGTCCCGGCCCGGCACCCAGACCTTGCCGCAGAGCGCGACGACCGGCGTCCCCTCGAGGGCGCTCGCCATGATCTTGTCCTTCTGGACATAGTGGGCGTAGCGCTCGTGGTCGCCGTCACCGTGCGACGTCTGCGGCGTCGGCTCTACGAGGGTCCCCGTACCTGTCCCGCGCTCGGGCTCAAGAGTGCTCATAAAGGCCAAGGGTACTTAAGCGCCGGGAGAAGGGGCAGCGGCCTCGGGGTGAAGGGCCCGCACGCCCGATTTCCGTCGATCACGGCACCGGCCGGCGGCCTCAGTTGAGCGAGGGATCGTCCGGGTACGTCGCCACCATCGCCAGGTCGCTGCGCTGGCGTCGCAGTACCGCCCGCCACAGGCCCTCGGGGTCCGTCGACGAGACGTCGCCCGGCTCCGACTCGACGACGTACCAGGCGCCGTCCGTCAGCTCGGACTCCAGCTGGCGCGGGCCCCAGCCCGCGTACCCCGCGAAGATCCGCAGGGAACCGAGGGCGGAGGCGAGCAGCTCGGGAGGGGCCTCCAGGTCGACGAGGCCGATCGCGCCGTGGACGCGGCGCCAGCCGAGGGGCCCTTCGTCGCCGGGGATCACCGCTACGCCGAGCGCCGAGTCGAGCGAGACCGGGCCGCCCTGGAAGACGACGCCCGGATCCCCTGCGAGCTCGCCCCAGCCCTCCAGGATGTCCCCGACCCCGACCGGCGTGGGCCGGTTGAGGACGACGCCGAGCGAGCCCTCCTCGTCGTGGTCGAGGAGCAGCACGACCGCCCGGTCGAAGTTCGGGTCCGCAAGGGCGGGTGTGGCCACGAGCAGCCGCCCTGTGAGCGAGGACACCTCGGTCATGCCAGACATGATCCCGCATCTTGCCGCCGAGCGGGGAGTCAATGGCCCTTCCCGGGTGCGCCCAGCTCAGAGACGCCTCACGCGCCCGGGGCGCGCGCCGTGAACCGCTCCCGGAAGGTAACCCTCCGCGCCCGTTCAGCGACATTTCGTGTTGTAGCGAAGTCATGACGCCCCGCCTGTGCACTTGGGCCTACAGAAGGGGGGTAGGCGGCCCTTACGCTTATGCCTTGGCCCGCCCAGCGGCCCGGCCCGAAAGGCCTCGCCCGACGGCTCCGCCCTGCGGTCCTGTCCATCTGTCCTGTCCATCTCATCGGAACGCGAGATTCATGACCGTCACCGACGATGTACTGCTTGTCCACGGCGGAACCCCGCTGGAGGGCGAGATCCGTGTCCGCGGCGCGAAGAACCTCGTGCCCAAGGCCATGGTCGCCGCGCTGCTCGGCAGCGAGCCGAGCCGGCTGCGCAACGTCCCGGACATCCGTGACGTCCGGGTCGTACGCGGCCTCCTCCAGCTGCACGGCGTGACGGTCCGCCCGGGTGAGGAACCCGGCGAGCTGATCATGGACCCGTCGCACGTGGAGAGCGCCAACGTCGCCGACATCGACGCGCACGCCGGCTCCTCGCGCATTCCGATCCTGCTGTGCGGGCCGCTCCTGCACCGGCTCGGCCACGCGTTCATCCCCGGCCTCGGCGGCTGCGACATCGGCGGCCGGCCGATCGACTTCCACTTCGAGGTGCTCCGCCAGTTCGGCGCGACCATCGAGAAGCGGGCGGACGGCCAGTACCTGGAGGCCCCGCAGCGGCTGCGCGGCACGAAGATCCGGCTGCCGTACCCGTCGGTCGGCGCGACCGAGCAGGTGCTCCTGACGGCCGTGCTGGCCGAGGGCGTGACCGAGCTCTCGAACGCGGCCGTGGAGCCCGAGATCGAGGACCTCATCTGCGTCCTGCAGAAGATGGGCGCGATCATCGCCATGGACACCGACCGGACCATCCGGGTCACGGGTGTCGACAAGCTCGGCGGCTACACGCACCGCGCCCTCTCGGACCGCCTGGAGGCCGCGTCGTGGGCGTCGGCCGCGCTGGCGACCGAGGGCAACATCTACGTCCGCGGCGCCCAGCAGCGCTCGATGATGACGTTCCTGAACACGTACCGCAAGGTCGGCGGCGCCTTCGAGATCGACGACGAGGGCATCCGCTTCTGGCACCCGGGCGGCTCGCTGAAGTCGATCGCCCTGGAGACGGACGTCCACCCCGGCTTCCAGACCGACTGGCAGCAGCCGCTCGTCGTGGCCCTGACGCAGGCCTCGGGTCTGTCCATCGTCCACGAGACGGTCTACGAGTCCCGCCTGGGCTTCACGTCCGCGCTGAACCAGATGGGCGCGCACATCCAGCTCTACCGCGAGTGCCTGGGCGGCTCGGACTGCCGCTTCGGCCAGCGCAACTTCCTGCACTCCGCGGTCGTGTCGGGCCCGACGAAGCTCCAGGGCGCCGACCTGGTCATCCCCGACCTGCGCGGCGGCTTCTCGTACCTGATCGCGGCCCTGGCCGCCCAGGGCACGAGCCGCGTCCACGGCATCGACCTGATCAACCGCGGCTACGAGAACTTCATGGAGAAGCTCGTGGAGCTCGGCGCGAAGGTCGAGCTGCCCGGCAAGGCACTGGGCTAGCCACAAGCCGGCTGGGGGTCCGGGGGCCATCCCCCGGGCGGACACAGCCTGGAGAAGCTCGTGGAGCTCGGCGCGAAGGCCGAGCTCCCGGGCTGGCCGCAGGAGGCTGCTGACGCCTTCCTGAGCGCCGCAACAACACAGAAGGGGCGGCCACCCGAACCGGGTGGCCGCCCCTTCTGTTGCCTGGCTTACTTGCCCTTGGCGGCTTCCTTGAGCTTGGAGCCCGCGGACACCTTCACGCTGAAACCGGCCGGGATGTTGATCGGCTCGCCGGTCTGCGGGTTGCGGGCGGTGCGAGCGGCACGGTGCGTGCGCTCGAAGGTCAGGAAGCCGGGGATGGTGACCTTCTCGTCGCCCTTGGCAACGATCTCGCCGACCGTCTCGGCGAACGCGGCCAGCACGGCGTCGGCGTCCTTGCGGGTCACCTCGGCGCGGTCGGCCAGCGCGGCCACCAGCTCACTGCGGTTCATGTTTGTACTCCCGTGTTCTTCTTGCCGTTGAGGCGTGCCACGCGGCGGAGCCGCATGTTGGGCACAGCGAAGCCGATGCTGCCAGGGTCCTCGGTCAGGCCCCGGACCCGGGTCCGTCTTCAGACCCTCGCGCCCGAAGACGCATCCTGCCCCCACCAGCGGCGGGAAAGCCAATCCGGCGCCCTCGGGGGTCACCGAAATGCGTCGCCGTCCCGGACTGGGGCGGGGTCGGGGCCGTGCTTCCCGGCCACCCTAGAGGGCAGCCAGGGGCCCCGCATTCCGCGACGCGCCGGGCCTCAGGAGGCCGTGGCGCCTGTCACAGCGGCGCCGGCGGCCTTCGCGGCGTTACGCACCGCTCCGGCGACGGCGCCCGCGACCTTGTCGTTGAAGACGCTCGGAATGATGTAGTTCGGGTTGAGCTCGTCCTCGCTCACCACGTCCGCCAGGGCGGCCGCGGCGGCCAGCATCATCTCCGTGTTGACCGTACGCGACTGGGCGTCGAGGAGGCCACGGAAGACGCCCGGGAACACGAGGACGTTGTTGATCTGGTTCGGGAAGTCCGAGCGGCCCGTGGCCACAACTGCCGCCGTCTGACGGGCGATTGCGGGGTCGACCTCGGGGTCGGGGTTCGCGAGCGCGAACACGATCGCGCCCTCGGCCATGGCCGCCACGTCGTCCCCGTCGAGCACGTTCGGAGCGGAGACTCCGATGAACACGTCGGCGCCGCGCACGGCCTCCTTGAGCGTGCCCGTGAGGCCCTCGGGGTTGGTGTTGTCGGCGATCCAGCGCAGCGGCGAATCGGCCTTCGCGTCGACGAGGTCCGCGCGGTCCGCATGGACGACACCATGGATGTCGGCGACGACCGCGTTCTTGACACCGGCCGCGATCAGGAGCTTGAGAATCGCCGTGCCGGCCGCGCCCGCGCCGGACATGACGACGCGGATGTCGCCGATGGCCTTGCCCGCGACACGCAGGGCGTTCGTCAGGGCGGCGAGGACGACGATGGCCGTGCCGTGCTGGTCGTCGTGGAAGACCGGGATGTCGAGGGCCTCACGCAGGCGGGCCTCGATCTCGAAGCAGCGCGGGGCGGAGATGTCCTCGAGGTTGATGCCGGCGAAGCCGGGGGCGATGGCCTTGACGATCTCGACGATCGCGTCGGTGTCCTGGGTGTCCAGGCAGATCGGCCAGGCATCGATGTCGGCGAAGCGCTTGAAGAGGGCCGCCTTGCCCTCCATGACCGGCATGGCGGCCATCGGGCCGATGTTGCCGAGGCCGAGCACGGCGGAGCCGTCCGTCACGACCGCAACGGTGTTCCGCTTGATCGTCAGACGCCGGGCGTCCTCGGGGTTCTCGGCGATCGCCATGCACACGCGGGCCACACCCGGCGTGTAGATCATGGACAGGTCGTCACGGTTGCGAATGGGATGCTTCGACTGCATCTCGATCTTGCCGCCGAGGTGCATCAGGAACGTACGGTCGGAGACCTTGCCGAGGACGACGCCCTCGATGCCGTTCAGGCCCTCGACGATCTCGTCGGCGTGCGAGGTGGAGCTCGCGGCGATCGTGACGTCGATCCGGAGTTTCTCGTGGCCGGACGCCGTCACGTCGAGACCGGTCACCGAGCCTCCGTGGGACTCCACGGCCGTCGTGAGTTGGGATACCGCTGTTCCGCTGGCGGGCACCTCAAGGCGGACCGTCATCGAGTAGGAGACGCTGGGCGCCGTTGCCATGGCCGACTTCCTCTGCTTTCACCGTGTGGCTGCTGCTGTTTTTCCGTCCGATCGTCGCACCTACCGCCGAGTACGTGGTAGCCGCCCCGGATTGCGAACGTTTTGTTCACTGCCCGGACAGCGCCCCGGTAGCGCACTTTCGGAAAGTTGTTTCCACCATACGAGAAGTGATGGGAAACAGAAAGAGGTCCACGTCAGGTGACGTGGACCTCTTCCTACGTTGATGACACCGGCCCGCCATGCTCGCCTCGCGGCAAGTGGTCGCTCGTAGCGACGAAGGTTGGGCCCGGGGGCTTGGATCGAGCCGGTGCCACGTCCAAGGTAACAAAGGATCCCCGTAAGGCAATTCCCATCCCTCGAACTCATTCACGCAGCAGGTCCGGCACCCCGTCCGCGTCGGGTTCGTCGCGGCTGCCCGAGACGACGGTGAGCTGCTGCGTGGCGCGGGTCAGCGCCACGTACAGGACGCGCAGGCCCGCCGGGGACTCGTCGGCGATCTCCGCGGGCGACACGACGATCGTCGCGTCGTACTCCAGGCCCTTGGCCTCCAGGCTGCCGAGCGCGACCACGCGGTCGCCGAGCCCGGCCAGCCAGCGCGCCGCCTCGTCCCGCCGGTTCATCGCCACGACGACGCCGACCGTGCCGTCGACCTGGTCGAGCAGGCGCGCCGCTTCCTCCCGGACGCTGTGCCCGAGGCCGTCCCGTACGACCGCGAACCGCGGGCGCACGCCGGTCGAGCGGACCGCCGAGGGGGACTCGGAGCCCGGCATGGCGAGCGCGAGGACCTTGGCGGCCAGCTCGGCGATCTCGGCCGGGTTGCGGTAGTTCACGGTGAGCGTGAAGCGGCGGCGCGGGCGGGAGCCGAGGGCCTCGTCGCGGGCCTCGGCCGCCTCGTCGGGGTCCGACCAGGACGACTGGGCGGGGTCGCCGACCACCGTCCAGGTCGCGTGCCGGCCGCGGCGGCCGACCATCCGCCACTGCATGGGCGTGAGGTCCTGCGCCTCGTCGACGATGACGTGCGCGTACTCCGTACGCTCCTGGGCCAGGCGCTCGGCGCGCTCGCGCTGGGTCTCGTGGCGCTCGGGCATCAGCTCCTCGAGGCCGGTGAGCTGGTCAAGGGGGTCGTACTCGCGCTTCTTCTTCGGGCGCAACGGGGTGCCCAGGACCGCGTTCAGCTCGTCGAGGAGCGCCACGTCGTGCACCGACAGGGCGTCGCGGCGCAGCGAGCGGGCGACCTTGCGGACCTCGCCGGGGTTGAGGATCCGGCGCGCCCAGCGGCCGAGGCGGCGCTCGTCGCCCATCGCGGCGAGGACCCCGCGCGGGGTCAGCTCGGGCCACCACGCGTCGAGGAAGCGGACGAAGTCGTCCTCGGAGGTGATGTCGTCGTCGAACGACGAGCGCAGCTCCGCGGCGAGTTCCGGGTCGCTGTGGCGGGTGCCCGCGCCGGACTGCGACCACAGGGCGTCCAGGAGGAGCTTGCGGGCGCGCGGACGGAGCATATTGACGGGGGCGGTGCCGCTCAGCGCGTTCTGGCGGATCCTCGCCAGGTCGGCGGCCTCCAGCTCCAGGCGGCGGCCGAAGGCGACGACGCGCAGGCGCGTGGGCTGCTCGGCGGGGGCCGCCGCGTCGTCGTCGGGCTCCTCGCCGAAGGCCAGCTGGCCCGTGCCCTGCGACGGTTCCTTCGCGGGCGTGCCCGCTTCGAGCGCGCCGCGCGCGGCCTTGCGCAGGACGCGCAGCATCCGCGAGGAGCCCTTGACGCGGGCCACCGCCGGGGAGTCGTAGACCGTGGCCTCCGCGCCGTCGACCAGTGAGCCGACCGCGCGGATCGCGACCTGGCCCTCCTCGCCGAGCGAGGGCAGGACGCCCTCGGTGTAGGCGACGAGGAGCGGGGTCGGGGAGACGATCAGGATCCCGCCCGCGTACCGGCGGCGGTCCTGGTAGAGCAGATACGCGGCGCGGTGCAGGGCGACGGCCGTCTTGCCGGTACCGGGGCCGCCCTCCACGTACGTCACCGAGGCGGCGGGCGCCCGGATCACCAGGTCCTGCTCTGCCTGGATGGACGCCACGATGTCGCGCATGGTGTGGCTGCGGGCCTGGCCGAGGGCGGCCATCAGGGCGCCGTCGCCGATGACGGGCAGCTGCTCACCGTCGAGGTACGCGGTCAGCTCGGGGCGCATCAGGTCGTCCTCGACGCCGAGCACCTTGCGGCCCTTGGAGCGGATGACCCGGCGGCGTACGACCCGTCCCGGATCGACCGGGGTCGAGCGGTAGAAGGGCGCGGCCGCCGGCGCGCGCCAGTCGATGACCAGGGGCGAGTAGTCGGCGTCCAGGACGCCGATCCGGCCGATGTGGAGCGTCTCGGCGATGCCGGCGGTCCGCTGCCCGTCCGCGTCCTCGCGCACGGCCCCCTCGGCGGGCTCCACGGCCGTGTACGCGCCGTCGGGGCCCTTCTTGCCGTCCTTGCCGAGCAGCAGGTCGATCCGGCCGAAGAGGAAGTCCTCGAACTCGTTGTTGAGGCGATTGAGGTGGATCCCCGCGCGGAACACCTGGGCGTCGCGTTCGGCGAGGGCGCCGGGTGTGCCGACCTGCCCCCGCTTGGCCGCGTCGTTCATCAGGAACTCGGCCTCGTGGATCTTTTCCTCGAGCCGGCGGTACACCTGGTCGAGGTGTTCCTGTTCGACGCCGATCTCGCGCTCCCGTACGGAATCGCGGTCCTGGTCGAGCGCGGTTTGCTGATGAGCCTGAGCGGCCACCGGGCCCCCTTCTGACGTGCTGGGCAGCCGTCAAAGGTACGCGAAGGGAGGCCCGGGAGGCTACGTATCCGGCTGCCGGGGCTACGCGTCGACCTCCACGAGGCGTTTGCCGTCGAGGGTCTCGACCTCGAAGTGGTCGATGGCGTTGCGCTCGAACGCGGCGCCCCCGTGCACGTACAGGGGTTCCTTCGAGACCTCGTGCTTGCTGCCGGGAATGCCGTAACCCCACTGCGGGACGGACCAGGTGGTGACCGTCTCGCGCTCGCCGTTCTTCCCGACCGCGATCAGGGAGCACTTCAGCGGGCCCTTGACGTTCTTCAGCTCCAGGACGGTGTGGGTGCCCCAGGCCTTCTTCTCCATGCCGATGGTGGCGGTGACCTTCGTGACCGCGTCGGTCGCCTTGACCTTCTCGTCCATGTGGTTGAAGAAGGCGTCCTCGGCGGGGCTGGTGGGGTGGGCCCCCTCGGCGACGTTGTCCGTCCCGCCGTCGTTCACGGCGAGCACGGTCAGCGGGCCGCCGATGATCAGTGCGGCGGCGGCCGCCACCAGGTACATCCCGCGGCGGCGCTTGCGGGCCCGCTTCTGCGCCACCTCGTCGAAGAGCCGGCCGGCGAGCTGTTCGCTCGGGCGGGCGCCGAGCTGCGCACCGAGGCGTTCCCTGGCGGGGGTGCCCTGCGGTTCGGGGAGGTCCGCGAGGGCGGCGAGCATCGGCTCCATGCCGGAGAACTCCTCCAGCTGGCGTGCGCACAGCTCGCAGCCCGCCAGATGCGCTTCGAACGCACTTGCCTCGGCGTCGTCGAGGACACCGAGCACGTAGGCGCCGACCGTCTCGTGAACGTCACCGGACCCATGCGGTCCGTAGTCGTCGTACGAGGCACTCATGCCGTCACCCCCCGCTCCTCCAGCGCCAGCTTCATGGAACGCAGCGCGTAGAACACCCGTGAGCGCACCGTTCCGCTGGGAATACCGAGTGTCTCGGCAGCCTCGTTGACCGTACGCCCCTTGAAGTACGTCTCCACCAGCACCTCGCGGTGGGCGGGCGTCAGGTCCTCGAGTGCGTCCGAAAGGGTCATCAGCCACAGCGCCTTGTCGATCTCGTCCTCCGCGGGGATGACCTCCAGCGGCGACGGATCGACCTCCTGCGGCCGGGCCTGCCGACTGCGGTGGCCGTCGATGACGATGCGCCGGGCGACCGTCACCAGCCAGGGGCGTACCGAACCGGTCGCTCGGTTGAGCTGACCGGCGTTCTTCCAGGCACGGATGAGCGTTTCCTGTACGACATCTTCGGCGCGCTGCCGGTCCCCCGCCACCAGCCTGAGCACATAGGCAAGAAGTGGACCCGCGTGCTCGCGGTAGAGCGCGCGCATCAGCTCCTCGTCGGGCTCAGGAGGCTGCGGCGCGCGATGTCGTGCCCTCGGCGGGCGTTCATCGGCCACGGCGGAATCCTTGCGCACGCCTACCTCCGCTGTCCCCTGGTTGAGCGTTCCGGCTGGGTCGCCGCTCGGCTGGACGCACCCCAGTACGTAAGAGGTCCGCGATGTGTTCAATCGATCTGCCGGGACATGCCAAAAAAAGGTTTCGGGGAGGCCATCGGGTGATCTTCAGGCCCGGGCGAGTGCCGCCCTGCGCCGGTGTCGCGCCACCCGCTCCCGGTTGCCGCACACCTCGCTGGAGCACCAGCGGCGGCGCCGCCCCCGGGACGTGTCGAGATAGATGATCGGGCAGCTGTCGCCCTCGCAGCGGCGCAGGCAGGAGCGGGCGACCGGGTCCGTGAGGAGCTCCACGGCGTCACGGGCGACGGCGGCGAGCAGCTCGCCGCAGCCGGGGTCGGCGTGCAGGGCCCTGGCGAGGGTGCCGTCGGTGCCGCGGGTCGCGCGGGGTGCGGGCGGCGCCGCGCGGGCGAGGGCGTTGACCCGCTCCAGGGCGGCGGACGCGGGCCTGCCGTCGAGTTCGCCGCGCACCAACTGACCGATATGGCCGCGCAGTTCGAGCATCGCGGCGAGCCAGGCGGCGTCGGCGTCCCGCAGCGGCGTGTCCGCGGGCACGAGCCCCGAGCCGACCAGCCAGGCCCGCAACCGCCCCACCGAGTCGAGACGTTCGTCGGGGTGCGCCGTGGCCAGGAGATCCAGCGAACTGCGCCCGGAGTCGAAGCGCAGCTCGTACGAGGACGAGGACGAGGACGATGGCGATGCCATCCCCCTACAGTGCCCGCCCACAGGCACCGCCGGAACCCCTGGTACCGGGCCCCTCACGAAGGGTTCACCGACGGCGCCGGCCCGGGACGCCGGGCGCAATGTATGGAGCATGGGCTGCCTTTGTATGTGACCCACATTTCCCATGGAGGTGCCCGGTGGCCGCGACGCAGATCGACATGGACGACGAGGCTCTCGCCGAGGCGGCCATGCGACTGTCCGGCGCGCGCACCAAGAAGGAGACGGTGAACCGCGCGCTGCGCGAGTACGGGGAGCGCCAGCGCCGTGCCGAGGCCCGCCTCCGGCACTTCAAGGCGTCCCAGGACTGGGACGACGAGAGCTTCCGGCGCCTGCACGCCGCCGAGAAGGGCACCGCCTGACGTGCTGCGGTACCTGGTCGACTCGACGGCGGTGTGGCGGCTCCAGCGCGACCGGTCGCTCAACGACGCCTGGAGCCGTGAGATCGAGGAGGGCACCATCGCCTCCTGCCGGCCTCAGCGAACCGAGTTCCGCCGCTCCGCGCGCGACCTCGACGAACACGACGCGATGACCGACATGTTCGGCAGCCTCTACCCGGACGCGCCGGTCCCCAAGAACGCCTGGCAGTGGGGCGAGACGGCCCAGTACCGACTCGCCCGGCGCGGCCGCCACCGGAGTCTGTCGACGGTCGACTGGCTCATCTGCGCCACCGCGGCCCACCACGGCCTCGTCGTGCTCCACGACGACAGGGACTTCGCCGCCGCCGCGGGCCTGCTGACGGACCTCGACGAGCACAGCGTTCACCGCACGCCGAACTGACTCAGTCCGTCCCGTACTTGGAGTCCGCCGCCGGGTCCAGGGCCAGGCGGTAGCCGCGCTTGACCACCGTCTGGATCAGCTTGGGGGTGCCGAGGGCCGTACGGAGCCTGGCCATCGCCGTTTCCACCGCGTGTTCGTCGCTGCCCGCGCCGGGCAGCGCGCGCAGGAGTTCGGCGCGGGGGACCACCCAGCCGGGGCGGCGCGAGAGGGAGCGCAGGAGCGACATCCCGGCGGGCGGTACGGGGTGCAGATCGCCGTCGACCAGGACGGCCTGGCCGCGGATCTCCACGCGGTGGCCCGCGATCGGCAACACACGGGCCCTGCCCGGGAGTTCGGCGCACAGGAGCTGGACGAGCGGTCCGAGGCGGAAGCGCTCGGGCTGCACGGTGTCCACGCCGTGGGCCTGGAGCGGCAGCGCGGTGACGGGGCCGACGCAGGCGGGCAGGACGTCGTGGCGCAGGGCGGCGAGCAACTCCGGCAGCCTGCCCCGCAGTTCGGCCCGGGAGAGCAGGGACGCGGCGGCGGGCGCGCTGGTGAACGTGAGCGCGTCGACGCCCCGCGTGAGGGTCGCGTCGAGCAGCCGGTCGAGAGGCCCGATGTCCTCCGGCGCCATCCACCGGTACACCGGCACCCCCACGACGTCGGCGCCCGCCTCGCGCAGCGCCTCGACGAACCCGGGCAGCGGCTCGCCGTGCAGCTGGACGGCGACCCGGCGGCCGTCGACGCCCTCGTCGAGGAGCCGTTCGAGGACCTCGGCCATCGACTCGGACGACGGGGACCACTCCTCGGTGAGCCCCGCGGCCCTGACGGCGCCCTTGACCTTGGGCCCGCGGGCGAGCAGTTCCACGCCGCGCAGCCGGGCCAGCAGCGCCTCGCCCAGGCCCCAGCCGTCGGCGGCCTCGACCCAGCCGCGGAACCCGATCGCGGTGGTCGCGACGACGACGTCGGGCGCGTGGTCGACGATCTCCTTGGTCGCCGCGAGGAGCTCGCTGTCGTCGGCGAGCGGGACGATGCGCAGCGCGGGTGCGTGCAGGACGGTGGCGCCGCGCCGCTGGAGCAGCGCGCCGAGCTCGTCGGCGCGGCGCGCGGCGGTCACGCCCACGGTGAAGCCCGCGAGGGGGCCGTGCTGCCCCGCCGGGGGGCCCTGCTGTGCGTCGTACATGTGGCTCTCGTCCCGCTCGGGTGGTTCTGCCGGGGTCGACCGAGCCTGTCAACGTCCCGTGACGGGCTCGGTTCCCCATGATGTCAGCGGTGTTACGTCACACCTCCGCGTAGCTGAGCCGGGGCTCCGGCTCCGCGGCCTGCACGGGAGCGTCCGCGCCGGCCGGGCGGCGAAGGTATACGGCCCAGGTGAGGGCGAAGCACACCGCGTAGAAGACGAGGAACCCGACGAAGGCGGCCGTGCCGGTGCCCGCCGTCTGGAAGGACTGGCGGAAGGCGAGGTTGATGCCGAGTCCGCCGAGCGCGCCCACCGCCCCGATCAGCCCCATCGAGGCCCCGGACAGGCGCCGCCCGTACGCCGCGGCCTCCTCCCCCGCGAGCCCCCTGGCGGCTGCCTTGGCCTGGAAGATGCCGGGGATCATCTTGTACGTCGACCCGTTGCCCAGGCCGGTGAGCACGAACAGGGCGATGAACGCCGTGGTGAACAGCGGCAGCGACTTCTGCGTCGACGCGAGGACGACCACGGCGGTGGCGGCAGCCATGGCGACGAAGTTCCACAGCGTGATGCGGGCGCCGCCGAACCGGTCGGCGAGCCGGCCGCCGACGGGCCGGATCAGGGAGCCGAGCAGCGGCCCGATGAACGTGATCGACGCGGCCTGGAGCGGCGTCCTGCCGAACTGCGTCTGCAGGACGAGCCCGAACGCGAAGCTGTAGCCGATGAACGACCCGAACGTCCCGATGTAGAGGAACGACATGATCCACGTGTGCGGGTCGCGCACGGCCTCCTTGGCCGCGCCGGTGTCGTTCTTCACGGTCGCGAGGTTGTCCATGAACAGCGCGGCGCAGATCGCCGACACGGCGATGAGCGGGAGGTAGATCCCCAGCAGCACGCGCGGCCCGCCGCTCGCGCCGATCACGGCGAGCCCGGCGAGCTGCACGACGGGGACGCCGATGTTGCCGCCGCCCGCGTTCAGGCCGAGCGCCCAGCCCTTCTTCCGCAGCGGGAAGAAGGAGTTGATGTTGGTCATCGACGAGGCGAAGTTGCCGCCGCCGACGCCGGTGAGCAGCGCGCACACCATGAACGTCGTGTACGAGGTCCCCGGCTCCATCACGACGAACGCGGCGGCCGTCGGGATGAGGAGCAGGCTCGCCGCGAGGATCGTCCAGTTCCGGCCGCCGAAGCGGGCGACGGCGAAGGTGTAGGGCACGCGTGCGACCGCCCCGACCATCGTGGCCATCGAGACCAGGAAGAACTTGCCGGCCGGGTCGATGCCGTACTCGGGCCCCATGAACAACACCATCACGGACCACAGGGTCCAGATCGAGAACCCGATGTGCTCGGACAGGATGGAGAACGCGAGATTGCGCCGCGCGACCTTCTCGCCGCCCTCGCGCGACCAGAACGTCTCGTCCTCCGGATCCCACCTCTGGATCCAACTCCGGGCTGCCATCACACGCCTCCAGGGTCACGGTTCTCGGCTGATGACCTCGAACGTAGGGAGGCGGGATTACCGCGCTGTGCCGCACCGTGACCGCCGGGGAACGTTGCTCTCACCGGGCGCGGGGCCCGGCGGTGAGCTTCGCTCCACGGCGTGGGTCAGGTCGTGGGCGTGGATCAGGTCGTGGGGCGTGGATCAGGTCGTGGTGCCCGCCCACTTGAGGCTGGCCGAACCGCCCTTGTCCCACTTCAGCGTGACCACGTCGTCGGCCTGCGTCAGGTTCGCGCCGAAGACCTCGTCACCGGTGTCCTTGCCCATGCACTTGACGGCGATCCGGAACGCCCCGCCGCTGCGGTTCTCCCCGATGCCGGTGCAGATGCCCTTACCGCCCGCGTCGATGTAGGACACGCTGTACTTGCCCTTGGCCGTGCCGGTCGCGACCTTGTCGCCGACCGTGAGGGTCCTGGCCTGCTCGTCCTGCCACTGGCCCTGATAACCGGTGGACCCGGCGGGCCGCTCCTCCGCCGTCCCCGTGGGATCGCTCGGCTCCTCGACGGGGTCCTCGGTGGCGGGGTCCTCGGTCGTGGGCTCGTCGGAGGGCTCGTCCGACGCGGTGGGCTGCGCGGACACGGAGTCCTTCGCCTTCGGCTCGTCGTCGTCGCCGCCGCTGTTCGTGGCGAGGAAGATCCCGCCGACGATCAGGACGAGCGCGACGACCGCGGACCCGACGATGACGGCGGTCCGGCGCGTGTTGCCGCCCGGCGGTGGCGGGGGCGGCGGATAGGCACCCCCGCCGTAGGGCGGCTGCCCCCCGTACGGGGGCTGCCCGTACGGGGGCTGCCCGTACGGGGGCTGCCCGTACGGGGGTTGGCCCTGCGGCTGGCCCTGCGGGGGCTGACCGTAGGGAGGCTGAGCGCCGTAGCCCGGCTGGTCGCCGTAGGCGGGCTGGTCCCCGTAGCCGGGCTGGCCCTGAGGGGCCGGTGGCGGGGTCTGCGGTATCTGCGGCGGCGCCGGTGGCGGGGTCGGCGCGCCGGCGTAGGGGTTGTCCTGCCCGCCGCCGGACGGCGCCTGAGGCTGACCGGGAGGCGGCCCGTACGCCGGGTGGTGCCCGGATCCGTCCTGCGGCGGCTGGCCGGGAGGCTGTGTCATGTCGGTCCGGGTTCCCCTCGTGGTCATACGGTCACTGGTCGCTCACGCCCCAACCTCCCCCACCCCCACCGGCCGCACAACCCCGTCTAGCGACTATGTGCCCGCTTCTTGACGCCGTTCGGCCAGAGCCGCGGGCGCCGCTTGGCGGCGAGGTCCTCGATCCAGCCCGTGCCGACGACCGAGAGCGCTATCAGCGGCCACGTCAGCACGAACATCCAGAGCATGTACGTGGAGTCGAGGGCGCCGCTCCATCTCGCGTCCTCCATGAACGGCAGGTTGTACGCGAGGTCGATGATCGGCACCGTGGCCATGATCAGCATGTTGTGCCAGAGATAGATCGTGACCGCGCGGTTGTTGGACAGCGTGATGAGCTTGTCCCACTTGGCGAGCCGGCCCGGCAGCTCCTGCCAGGACGGCGAGTACTGGAGCAGGATGACGACGAACCCGAAGGACCAGGTCGCCTGCGCCAGCGGGATGTCGTTCAGGTCCCAGCCGTCCGGTCCGAGATGGCCCGAGGCCCACCACAGTCCGAACGCCATCACGATCGCCGAGCAGGACACCGCGAGATAGCGCGGCACCTTCGCGAGGACGCCCTCGTGATGGGCGAAGCCGAGGACCCAGCAGCCGCCGTAGACCGCGAAGTCGGTGACCGCGTTCCCCGTCTCGCCGGGGATGGTGACGATGCCCGTACCGACGACCGCCGTCAGCGCGAGCGGCGCGAGCAGCGTCGCCCACGGCACCTTGCGGAACGCCCGGAGCAGCAGTGGCGAGGCGATGACGAACCACAGGTAGGCCCGCAGGTACCAGAGCGGGCCCGCGGCCTGCGACGGCCAGGTGTCCTCCAGGAGGCCCGCCTTGTCGCCGAGGTGCCAGGGGAACGACGGCGCCCCGACGGGCACGAAGTAGTTGAACAGGCTGATCCAGCCCCAGGTCCCGCCGCTGTCGGGGTCCTTGCCGGGGTTCCAGCCGCCCAGGAAGAGCAGGGCGAGGATGACGACGCTGAACGCCCACATGGGCGGCAGGAGCCGGCGGATACGGCCCCTGATCACACCGATCGCGGGCCGGCTCAGGGAGCGCGCCATCAGCGATCCGGCGAGCGCGAACATCACGCCCATGGACGGGAAGAGGACCGTCAGCCAGGCCCACCCGAAGAGGTGGTAGGCGACGACGCGGACGAGCGCGATGGAGCGCAGCAGGTCCAGATAGCGGTCGCGGCCCGGCTTCTTGGGCGCGGCGGCCTGCGCGGGCGGAGCGGCGGGCGGAGCGGGCGCGGGCGGCGGTTCCGGTGTGAACGGCACCTGCGGGAACGGCACGTGCGGCATGCGCCGCGTCTGCTGGAACCCGCTCTGGCCGCCGGTGGCGGGAGTGGGATACGTCATGCGACGGGCCTCCGATCGTTGCCGCGCGACGCCCGCTGACGCGGAATCGCCCCCGGCGCCTCCACCGCTCCGGTACGCCGCAGCTTCTGCCAGCGCAGCCGGCCGCCGGTGAGCGCGGTGATCCAGGACTGGAGCAGCACGACGTACATCAGCTGCCGGTAGAGGACTTGCTGGAGCGGGAGTGAGATGAGATGGGTCATGCGTTCGCGGTCGAGCCGGAAGGCGTACGCCGCGCAGACGGCCTGGATGGCGAGGACGCCGAGCCAGGCGACGATCGTCTTCTCCGTGGGGCCGAACACGAGGCCGTAGAGCAGGAAGACGTCGATGAGGGGCGCCAGGAGCGGCGCGAGGACCATGAAGAGGGCGACGAACGGCAGGCCGATGCGGCCGAATCGGCCGGAGGGGCCCGACTCGATCACGGAGCGGCGGTGCTTCCAGATCGCCTGCATCGTGCCGTACGACCATCGGTAGCGCTGGGACCAGAGCTGCTGGACCGACTCCGGGGCCTCGGTCCAGGCGCGGGCCTTCTCGGCGTAGACCACGCGCCAGCCGTCCCGGTGCAGGGCCATCGTGACGTCGGTGTCCTCGGCGAGCGTGTCGTCGCTCATGCCGCCGATGCGCTCGAGCGCGCTGCGGCGGAAGGCGCCCACGGCCCCGGGGATCGTGGGCATGCAGCGCAGCATGTCGTACATGCGGCGGTCGAGGTTGAAGCCCATCACGTACTCGATGTGCTGCCAGGCCCCGATCAGGGAGTCCTTGTTGCCGACCTTCGCGTTGCCCGCGACCGCACCGACGCGCTGGTCACCGAAGGGCTGGACGAGCTCGCGGACGGTGGACGGCTCGAAGACCGTGTCGCCGTCCATCATCACGATCAGGTCGAACCGGGCGTTGGCCAGGCCCCTGTTGAGCGCGGCCGGCTTGCCCGCGTTGTGCTGGCGGACCACCCGGACGTTCGGCAGGCGCAGATTCTCGACGATGCGGGCCGTGCCGTCGGTCGAGCCGTCGTCGATGACGATGATCTCGATGGGGTGCTCGCTCGACATGAGTGAACGCACTGTGTTCTCGATGCACTTGGCCTCGTTGAACGCCGGGACCAGGACCGACACCGGTTCGGTGACGGGCGGCCCCCAGGAGAATCCGCGGCGCCGCACGCGCCGGGCGTGCGCCCCGGACAGGAGGAGCATCAGGCCGAAGCGGGTGAAGACGAGGACGCCGATGACCGCGAGTCCGACGCCGAGGACGTCCGTCACGTCGTCCGAAGCGTCGACGGCGTAGATCCACGCCTTGCCCTTGGCCAGTTCGAGACCGTGCACGGGCGTGTGGGCGCTGGGTGCCCCGAGCGCCTCGGTGAGGTTGACGAAGTCGTATCCCTGGCCCTGGAGCTGGGGCAGGAAGCGGTCGAGGGCGGCGACGGTCTGCGAGCGGTCGCCGCCGGAGTCGTGCATCAGGACGATCGCGCCTTTGCCGCCCTTGGGCGTGGCGCGGCGGATGATCTCGTCGACGCCGGGGCGCTTCCAGTCCTCACTGTCGGTGTTGTTGACGACGGTGATGTACCCGCGGCTGCCGATGTACTTGGTGACCGGCCACGACTTGTTGTCCATGGCGTCGGCGAACGAGGAGTACGGCGGCCGGAACAGCGAGGTGCGGATGCCGGCCGCACCGGCCAGGGCCGTCTGGTTCTGGGTGAGTTCCCAGTCGATGCGGCTCTTGGACTGGTACGAGAGGTCGGGGTGGTTGAAGGTGTGCAGGCCGACCTCGTGACCCTCGTCGACCATGCGTTTGACCAGGTCCGGGTAGCGGGAGGCCATGGTGCCGGTGACGAAGAAGACGCCGTGCGCGTGGTGTTCCTTCAGGACGTCGAGGACCTTCGGGGTCCACTGCGGGTCGGGGCCGTCGTCGAAGGTGAGGACGAGCCGGTGGTCGGGCACGCTCATGCCGGTCTCGCGCCCGCCGCGCGTGTCGATGACGGGTCCGCCCTCGAGGATCTTCTCGGGGACCTGATCGGTGGCGGCGGGCGGCTGGATGCGGTGGTCGGCGAGGATCTCACTGTGCACGTACCCGCGGAGCATGAGCATCGCGAGCAGGGCGACAAGGAGCAGCGACGGCAGCAGATAGCGCATGGGCAGGCGGCGGCGACGCGGCGCCCTGCGGTTGCTGCGTGGGCGGGAGGACATTTACAGGATGCCGCTTTCCGGGAACGAGGCCGCTGACGGTCCGGCCGGAATCTGACTCGGGTCGATGGGCGACTCGACGGGCGACTCGACGGGCAGCGCCGCGACGGTCTCGGTGCCGCCCTGGGCCGGGGACTCCGTCGGCTCGACGGGCGGTCCGCTGTCCGACGGGGACGGCTCGCCGGGGCCAGGCGAACTGGGCTCCTCCGAGGGTCCGGAGCCCGGGTCGGGCGAATGACCTGGGTCGGGCTTGCCGGGGCCGCCGGACGGCTTCGGGTCGGGCGACTTGCCGGGCTTGTCGTCCGGCTTGGCGCTCTCGCTGCCCTCGGGCCCGGTCGAGGAACCGGCACCCGGCTCGCTGGACACCGATCCCGTGCCGGAAGCGCTGGGACCGGCCGTGGCTCCCGTCGACGAGGACGGCTCGGCCGCGGGGTCGGCGGGCAACGGCGGCGTGTCCACCTTGCCCGCGGGCTTGTCGCGGTCCTGGCCCGTGATGGGCAGCCAGGGAGCGTTCGAGTTTCCGGAGAGCAGGGTCGCCACGATGACCACGGCGTAGACCGCGCAGATCATCCCGACGATCGCGCCGAAGCGGCGGTACCTGCGGTTACGCCGGCCCGAGTCGTCTACGAAGACCGGGACTTCCTTGTCGGCCGCGCCGGCGCCCTCGCGCCGCGCAGCGATCAGTTCGTCCAACTGGCGTCCTGCGCCGTCGAGTTGGACCGTCACTTCATTAGGATCGTGAGTCTGCCCAGAACGGGCATTTTCTCGCCAATGTTCCACCGTACGCACATCCCCCCAAGGACATGAACATGGGTGCGCGCACGACGTACCGAGCACTCGTCGTTCGGACCGGGCCCCCACCCGATCCGAGCGCCCCCCTTATCACAATGCGCTCGGACGACGAATGTAGCGCACGCGGGTGACAGCCGCGCCCGATCCTCAGTCCCGACTCATCATGATGAGTGCATCTATGCCGGGAATCCAGGCGCCTGGGGGCTTACGGAGCCAGTCGCTCTCCTCCGCGAGCGTGGCCGCCGCCGCACGGAGCGCGTCGATCCCCGGGTGCACGAGCGCCGTCGGCCACACCAGCGACACAGGTGACAGGGGTACGGGGTCGGTCAGGGGCCGCACGACGGAGCCGGGCATGGCTGGAAAGTCCCCTGCGGCGAGCACCGGCGTCCCCGTCTTGGCCATGATCCGCCGGAACTCCTCGACGCCCACCGCGAGCGGCGCGGGGGGAGCGACCGCTATCCCGCGCCCCTCGAAGAGCCGCCCGGCCAGGTCGGTCCACTCCGGTGTACGGGGATTGCCCGCGCCCGCGTACACCGTCTCGCCCGCGAGCCGCGCGAGCGGCACGGCGTCCAGGGCGGCGAGGGGATGGTCCTCGGGCAGGACCACCGTCATCGGCTCGTACCGCACGGGCTGCTGCGAAAGGCGCGCCCGCACCGCCGGGTCGAGCCCCGCGTACCGCCCGAACGACGCGTCCAGGCGGCCCGCCGTCATCTCGGCGGCGGCGCCGGTCAGGCCGCTCTCGTAGCGGGCCATCAGCTCGCACTCCGGGGCGAACTCGCGGGCCCGCTCCAGGATGCGCTCGAAGACGAGGCCGGGGCTGTTCACGTCGACGAGCAGCGGCCGCGTCCCCGCTGCCGGGCGACGCGTGAAGGCGGCGAGCAGTTCGTCCTGCGCACCGAGGACCCGCCGCGCGTACGGCAGCAGCCGCGCACCGTCCGCGGTCAGGGCGACCTGGCGCGTGCTCCGCGCGAACAGCTCGACGCCCAGTTCGCGTTCGAGGCGGCGAATGTCCCTGCTGAGGGCCTGCTGAGCCACGTAGAGCCGGGCGGCGGCGCGGGTGAAGTGCAGCTCCTCGGCGACGGCGAGGAACGCGCGCAGCAGTCGGGGCTCCAGGTGGGCGGGGGCCGGCGTGCCGGGCGCGGCTGGCTGGTCGGGCATCCGGCGAACTTACAACGCGGGCGCGTGAATCGGTACGGAGAAGGTGTTGGACCGGGCGCGCGGCCCGCGGCGACGCTGATCACATGCCCGACGCCATATCCGAGCCCGTCACTGCTCCCCCGACACCCACCGCCCCGCCACAGCCCAGCCGCTCCCCCTACGTCCGGCTGCTCTCCACCCCCGGCGCGCTCGCCTTCACGCTCGGGAACCTCCTCGCCCGGCTCCCCATGGGCATGTTCAGCGTCAGCGCCGTCATCATGATCGCCGGGGCGCGCGGCTCGTACGCGCTCGCCGGGGCCGTCACCGCGACCGGGATGGCCGCGACCGCGATCGTCGCCCCGTGGACGGCACGCCTCGTGGACCGTTACGGGCAGGCCAGAATCGCCGTGCCCGCCACGGCGGTCGCGGTCTGCGGATCGCTCGCGCTCCTCCTCTGTGTGCACTACGCAGCGCCCGACTGGACCCTCTTCGCCGCCTACGCCGCTACGGCCACCACGCCCAACACGGGCGGCATGTCACGCGCCCGCTGGGCCCATCTCCTCAAGGGCGACCCGGCCGCCCTGCACACCGCGAACTCCTTCGAACAGGCGGCGGACGAGCTGTGTTTCATGCTCGGCCCGGTACTCGCCGCCTTCCTGTGCGGGTCACTGTTCCCGGAGGCCGGCACCCTGATCGGCGCGGTCCTGCTGCTCACCGGAGTGCTCGTCTTCGCCGCGCAGCGCGCCACGGAACCGCCCACCCATGGGCGCACGGCCACGAAATCGCCCCTCCGCGCGCGCGGGATGCCCGTTCTCCTGGCGTCGTTCCTCGCCACCGGCGCCGTGTTCGGCTCGATGGAGGTGGTCACGATCGCTTTCGCGGACGAGGGCGGCCACAAGGCGGCGGCCGGCGCGGTCCTCGCACTCCAGGCGGCCGGTTCCTGTGTGGCGGGGCTGGTCTACGGGGCCGTACGGCCGGCCGGTCCCGCGGCGCGGCGCCACCCGTGGTGCGTCGCCGCGATGACCGTCCTGCTGACCCTCCCCCTGCTCGCGGCGCTCACCGGCTCTCTCCTTGCGGTCGCCGGGGCTCTCCTTGTGGCCGGCATGGCGACGGCCCCGACGATGGTCACGGGCATGACGCTGGTCCAGGCCCGCACCCCCGAGGGCCAGTTGAACGAGGGCATGACCCTCGCCGTGACCGGTCTGCTCGGGGGCATCGCCTGCGGCGCGGCGGCGGGCGGCTCCGCGGTGGAGCGCCTCGGCCCCACCGCGGGCTACGCGGTCCCGGCCGCCGCGTCGGCGTGCGCGCTCGTACTCGCGCTCATCGGTTACGTACGCAGCGGCGCACGCGACCGTACGTAGTCACCCGCAGCCGTCAGCACACCGCCGGTTTACGCCACGAGCACTCCAGGTCGCCCTTGCGTTCGGAGACCGGCACGGAGCGCAGGGAGCGCGGCCTCACCGCCACCGCCGCGTCCGCGTCGGACTTCGCGAGCGTCACCACGATCGCGTCCTCAAGGGGCTTCACCGAATCGACCAGGTAGTTGTTCTGGACGATGCTGTAGACGAGTTCACGTCCCCCGGCGTCCTTCACATAGCCGGAGAGCGCGGACGCGCCGGTCAGGGAGCCCGTCTTGCCGCGGGCGTTGAGCGCGGCCGGTGTCCTGCACATCCGCGAGCGCAGCGTCCCGCCGACGAACCGGTCCGGGTCGCAGGCCACCGGCAGCGCCTTGTACCAGTCGCCGAACCACGGCTCGGCGCGCACCGCGAGCAGCAGCCTCGCGATCTGGCCCGCCGGGATGCTGTCCATCCGGGAGAGCCCGGACCCGTCGACCTGGCGCAGCCGCCCGGTGTCGACGCCGACGCCCTTCAGATAGCCGCTGATCGCCGCGAGCCCGTCGTCCCAGGTTCCCGCGCGACCGGTCGCCTTCGCACCCATGGCCTTGGTGAGGATCTCGGCGTGCATGTTGTTGCTCAGCTTCATGAAGGGGATCAGCAGGTCCTTCAGGGGCATGGAGTCGTGCGTGGCGAGCCGTACGGCGCCCTTCGGGGTGGCACGCCCGAGCTTCGTGCCGCCGGACACCCTCACGCCGTGCGCGGCGAGCGCGTCACGGAAGACGGAGGCCGCGTAACCGGTGGGCTCCCAGACGGTGACCCACTCCTTCGTGGTACCCCCGTCGACGGGAACCGTGCCGCTGACGGTGACGGTGTTCGTGCCGTGCTGCCGCTCGACGGTGAGACTGTCGTCACCGCCGGCCGCGACGGTCGTGGCCCGAACGTCGATGTCGACGTAGTGCGTCTTCGGCGTGACGGTGATCTTCGGCTTGTCCCCGGCCTTCGCGCCCGGCGCGGCCTCGACGATCACCGTCCCGGTGTCGTAGTCGGTGTCGGGCGCGACGCTCAGGGCGGAGATCTGCGCCGAGTAGTACGAGGACTCGTCGTCGGCGGCCCAGGAGCGGCCGAGGCGCTGGCCGTCGAACGCGGTGTCGTCGGCGACGAGGCGACCGCTGACCGACCTCACACCCGACGCGGCGACCTTGGCGGCGAGTTCGTCGTAGTCCTTGGCGAGAGCGGTCGGGTCGCCGGTGCCGCGCAGATACAGATCGCCGTCCAGGACGCTCCCCCGCCGCCGCCCGTCGCCGAGCACGTCGGTGGTGAACCGGTAGCCGGTGCCGAGGAGTTCCGTCGCGGCGGTCGAGGTGAGGAGCTTGGTGTTGGACGCGGGCATCAGGCGTCCGGTGGGATTGTGCTGGTAGATGATGTCGCCGCTCCGGGCGTCGGCGACGACGACGCTCGCCGCGCCGCCCTCCATGGACGGGTCGCCGAGGATGGTGTCGATGGCCTCGGGGAGGCCGGTGCTGTCGCCGTCGGCACCGGCCGGTGAGCCCCAGGTCAGGCCCGCCGCGAGCGCGACGAGGGCGGGCCAGACGAGGTAACGCCGTTGACGTGCAAGGGGATTGAGGAGTCGTCTCACAGGTCCGTCGGGTCTACTCATGCCTCAGGAGCATCCCCGATCGTGGCGCCCGGGGACAGGGTGCGTCAGCCGAGTCCCCACGAGCGGCCCATCTCGTAGGCCGCGCACAGGTTCACATCCAGGATGTAGGCGCCCGCGGTCCCGCACTGCGCGGCCCCGCTCCCCGGATCGACGGGCTGCCCGTGCCCCATCCCCGTCATGCTGTACGTCTCCACGGCCGCGCTCCCGTCGGCCCGGCGGAAGACCTGGTGCGGATACCCGGCCACGCTGTCGCTGACGTCGGCGACCTGATCGGCGCCCTGGACGTCGGTCCACTGCTTCATCAGGTCGGTCATGTTCACGGGCTTCACGGTGTAGTCGGCACTGCCCTGGAAGACGGTCAGCCGCGGCCAGGGCCCGGCATACCCGGGCCGCGCCGCTCGCACGCGGTCGCCCCACTGCTGTGCGGTCTGCGTGGCACCCACGTACATGCACACATACGGCGACCCGGCGGCAGCCGCGCACCCGTAGGGCAGCCCGGCGACGACACCTCCGGCGGCGAACTTCTCGGGGTACGCGGCCATCATCACGGAGGTCATGCCGCCGCCGGCGCTCAGCCCGGTGACGTAGACCTTCGCGGGGTCGCCCGAGGCGTCGGCGAGCTGGCGGTCGACCATCTGCGCGACGGAGGCGGCCTCGCCCTGGCCGCGTTCGATGTCGCCGGCCTGGAACCAGTTGAAGCAGGAGGACGCGTTGTTCCCGGACTGCTGCTGCGGCAGCACGACGGAGAAGCCCCACCGGTCGGCGAGCTCGGTCCAGCCGCTGCCGGTGCCGTAGCCGGAGGCGTTCTGCGTGCACCCGTGCAGGGCGACGACGACCGGTCGCCCGGCGGGCAGCCCGTCGGGCACGTAGCGGTACATCTTGAGGGCGCCGGGGTTGGTCCCGAAGCCGGCGACTTCCTGGATCGCCGCAGCGGCGTCGGCGCGGGGCGCGGGCAGGAAGACGGACAGGAGGGCGGCGATGAGGGCCACGAACATGAGACGTGCGGGTGTTGCGGCTCTGGTCGGTGTCATGGGGAGGGACCGTAGAGGCGGGCCGGGACCCCCGATATGGAGCCGGGCCACACAACGACGAAGGCCCGGCTGTGTGTCAGCCGGGCCTTCGTCTCACATGGGGTTTGTGGAGATGGCGGGAATCGAACCCGCGTCCAACGGTGCAGAATCAGGGCTTCTCCGAGCGCAGTTCGCTTCGATTTTCTCAGCCCCGGAGATCACGCGAACAAGTCTCCGACGGGCTCAGCCACTGTTTGATTTCCCACCGAACCCCGTGACCGGGCTCGGCGGTTTAGTTCCCTAGATTATGCCAGGATCCGGGTCGGGAACACCCCCGGGCTGACACCCTTTTAGGGTCCTTCAGTCACTGCTTATTAGGCAGCGAGGGCGAAGGACTGGGAATCGCTCTTGGAATTGGCGATTATTGGTTGCGACATATGGTTAACGAGATCATTGCCGCTTCCTCGGCTCGCTTCCCCTGCTTCGACAGCCGCTGTCGAAACCGATCATCCCCATGTTGATTTTTCAAATCAGGTCTTTCGACCCACACACCCGCTGTGAGGTGCTGATGCCATCGTACGTGAACAGCACACGCCGGTGCCAGCCTATTCCCGCGGGCCGACCACCTACGCGCCCCGCTGCCTCCGCTTCGCCGCCGCGATGGCGCGGTCCGACTCCCGGCGGTCCTGCTGCTCGCGCAGGGTCTGCCGCTTGTCGTACTCCTTCTTGCCCCTGGCGAGCGCGATCTCGGCCTTCGCCCGGCCGTCCTTGAAGTAGATCGCCAGCGGCACGATCGTGTGCCCGGTCTCCTGGGACTTCGACTCCAGCTTGTCGATCTCCTCGCGGTGCAGGAGCAGCTTGCGCTTGCGGCGCACGGAGTGGTTGGTCCAGGTGCCCTGGCTGTACTCGGGGATGTGGGCGTTGTGCAGCCACGCCTCGTTCCCGTCGATCTGGACGAAGCCGTCGACCAGCGAGGCGCGGCCCTGCCGCAGCGACTTCACCTCGGTACCGGTCAGGACGATGCCCGCCTCGTACGTGTCGACGATGGCGTAGTCGTGCCGGGCCTTCTTGTTCTGCGCGACGATCTTGCGCTTGCCGTCCTTGTCCTTGCCGGACTTCCCGGACGCGCCCTGCTTGGGCTGTGATTCCTTCGGTACGAACATTCCCTTAGACATAGTGCTGCCATTTTCGCACTACGAGGGGTCCCCGAGGCCACTCAATACTGTCTCGGCCCGCTGCCGCGCGCCCTCGTCGGCCTCGAGGTCGGGGGTGATGCCCCGGCCGTCGACGCCGCGGCCGGTGGGGGTGCGGTAGTGGCCGACGGTCAGCTCGGCCACGGAACCGTCCGGGAGCCGGCTCGGCATCTGGACCGAACCCTTGCCGAAGGTCTTCGAGCCCACGACGACCGCGCGGCCGCGGTCCTGGAGGGCCCCGGTGAGCAGCTCGGCCGCACTCATCGTGCCGCTGTCGACGAGCGCGACCACAGGTCTGGAGGTGTCGCCGCCACGCTCGGCGTGCAGGGCGCGCTGCCGTCCGCGTACGTCGTACGTCGCCACGAGCCCGCCGTCGAAGAACGCCGACGCCGCGGTGACCGCCTCCGTGACCAGGCCGCCGGAATTGCCGCGCAGGTCGAGGAGGACGCCGTCGCCGTGGGGGGCGTCGCGCACGGCGGACCGTACGCGCTCGCCCGAGCCCTTGGTGAAGGCCGCGACCTTGATCAGGACGGTGCCGCCGGGGAGGCGGGAGACGCTGACGGACTCGGTGGCGAGGTTGGCCCGGCGCAGGATCTCGGTCCACGCGCGCGTGCCGCGCTCCAGGCCGAGCCGGACCGCCGTCCCCGCGTGCTCACCGCGCAGCAGGGAGACGACCTCGGTGACGGGGCGGCCGTCGACGGGCCGGCCGTCGACGGTGCGGAGCCGGTCGCCGGGGCGCACGCCCGCATGGGCCGCGGGGGACCCGGAACCGACCTTGGAGACCTCGATGCGGCCGTCGGCGGTGCGCCGGGCCCAGAGGCCGACGCCCGTGTACTGGCCGTCGAGTTCCTGCTCGAACTCCTTGTACTCACCCTGCGAGTACACCGCGCCCCAGCGGTCGCCGCTGCGGCTGACGGCCTCCTCGGCAGCCTGCGTGGGGGACTTGCCGTCGGCCATCGCCCCGGCGGCCGCGTCTCTCACGTCCTCGTGTCCGGCGCCGGTGGCCGAACCGACCGGAAGCTCCTCGGACTTGTGGCCGTCGGCGCTCCACGAACCCGTCGCGACGCCGGTCGCGAGGACGCTCGCGAAGACCAATGTCAGGGCCGCCCCGCGGCCGAAGCGGCGGGGCCGGGAGAACAACTCGGGGCCCGACATGACGGTGAGTCTAGGACAACGCGAAGCGCCGTACGGCTCGTTGAACCGTACGGCGCCCTGTAACTCCGGGGAGACTTGTCACACCTTCAGATACTTGCGCAACGCGAAGAAGGCGGCGATCGCGGGCATCAGCAGGCCGATCGCGAGGACGAGCGGCAGCTTGGCCAGGACCGCGTCCCAGCCGATGAAGTTGATCAGGTTCAGCTTCTCGGAGAGCGCCAGACCGTGGTCGATCATGAAGTAGCGGCCCACGAGGAGCATGCCGCAGGCGACCACACCGCCGATGACTCCGGCGACGGCGGCCTCCATGATGAACGGCATCTGGATGTAGAAGCTGGACGCGCCGACCAGGCGCATGATCCCGGTCTCTCTGCGGCGGCTGAACGCCGAGACGCGCACCGTGTTGACGATCAGCATCAGCGCGACGACGAGCATCAGCGCCATCACGGCGAGCGCCGCCCAGTTCATGCCGTTGAGGAGTCCGAAGAGGTTGTCCAGGATGCCCTTCTGGTCCTGCACGGACTGGACCCCGTCACGCCCGTCGAAGGCGGTCGCGACGACCTGGTACTTCTCCGGGTCCTTGAGCTTGACCCGGTACGACTCCTGGAGCTGGTCCGGCGTCAGCGAGCTGGCCAGCGGGGAGTCGCCGAACTGCTCCTTGTAGTGCTTGTACGCCTGGTCCGCCGACTCGTGGGAGACCTTCTCGACGACCGGCATCTTGTCCAGGTCGGAGACGATCTGCTGCTTCTGCTCGGCGGTGACGGCTCCCTTGGCACACTTCGGGTCCGACTCGGCGTCGCCCTTGTTGCACAGGAAGATCGAGACGTTGACCTTGTCGTACCAGTAGCCCTTCATCGTGCTCACCTGGTCACGCATGAGCAGCGAGCCGCCGAACAGGGCGAGTGAGAGGGCGACCGAGACGATGACCGCGAAGGTCATCGTGAGATTTCGGCGGAGACCGACGCCGATCTCCGACAGGACGAATTGGGCGCGCATGGCGTCTGCTCAGGCCTTTCTCAGTGCTCTGGTGCTCACGGGGCTCAGTGCTGGTAGCCGTAGACGCCGCGCGACTGGTCGCGGACGAGACGGCCCTTCTCCAGCTCGATGACGCGCTTGCGCATCTGGTCCACGATCTGCTGATCGTGGGTGGCCATCACGACGGTCGTCCCGGTGCGGTTGATCCGGTCCAGCAGCTTCATGATGCCGACCGAGGTCTGCGGGTCGAGGTTGCCGGTCGGCTCGTCGGCGATCAGGAGCTTGGGGCGGTTCACGAAGGCGCGGGCGATGGCCACGCGCTGCTGCTCACCACCGGAGAGCTCGCCGGGCATCCGGTCCTCCTTGCCGCCCAGGCCGACGAGGTCGAGCACCTGGGGCACGGACTTGCGGATCTCGCCTCGGGACTTGCCGATGACTTCCTGCGCGAAGGCGACGTTCTCGCCGACGGTCTTGTTGGGCAGGAGCCGGAAGTCCTGGAAGACCGTGCCGAGCTGGCGGCGCATCTGCGGCACCTTCCAGTTGGACAGTCGTGCCAGGTCCTTGCCCAGGACGTGCACCTGGCCGTGGCTGGTGCGCTCCTCGCGCAGGATCAACCGCAGGAAGGTGGACTTCCCGGAGCCGGAAGATCCCACAAGGAAGACGAATTCGCCGCGCTCGACCTCGAGGGACACATCCCTGAGGGCGGGCCGGGTCTGCTTGGGGTAGGCCTTGGAGACGTTGTCGAATCGGATCACGGGTGCGCCTCGGTGCATCGTGGGCGTCGGGGGTAGGTGAGCGTGACCATACGCGAACCGGGCTCCGCGGCGCAGTCGGCGTCCTTGGATGAGCGTTTTGTCCCGTTGATTGCCTGGTCGTGGGCGGGTCATGGCAGGAACGGAACGGGTCCAAAGGGGCAGCATCCGGGGAGGCGCGCCGAAATCCCTGGAAGCTGGCACAGTGGTAGGGGGAACGGTTGCGGTCCCCGGAGCGTTGTGCGGAGAGAATTACGCTGTGGCGGCTCCGCCGCGCGGGAGGAGGAAGAGCGCATGACCTATGACCGGCTGGTGTGCGCGAACTGCGCGGCGCCTGTGAGCGAGGGCCGCTGCCCCGTGTGCCGGGCGAACCGCGAGCGGCTTCAGCAGGAGAGCCCGTTCGCGGGGCTTCACCCGATGGCCCTGATAGCCCTGGTGGCTGTGCTCATCGCGGCGGTGGCGCTCCTCGCGCACCAGACCGTCTAGGACACGAGGAAGGGCCCGGAGCGACGCTCCGGGCCCTTCTCGCGTTACGTGCGGACGTACATGACGTACGTCACCACGGCTGCTTAGGCAACCGTGCGGCCGCCGCCGACGAGGCGGGGCAGCATGCGGAAGCCGATGCCGCCGGCGATCATCGTCGCGGCGCCGATCAGCAGGAACGTGGTCTCGGCGGCGCCGGTCTCGGCCAGCTCACCGCCGGACTTGCCGTTCTGGGCCGGCTGGGCGGCCGGCACGGAGCCG
Organism: Streptomyces sp. CB01635; assembly: GCF_002803065.1. Lineage (GTDB taxonomy): Bacteria > Actinomycetota > Actinomycetes > Streptomycetales > Streptomycetaceae > Streptomyces. The sequence continues at coordinate 7,970 of NZ_NNBL01000004.1, read as the reverse complement.
GTGTCCTGCAGGCTGTCCTTGCCCTGGCCCTGCTCGACCGGGTTGTTGCCGCCGTCGGGGTCGGTGTTGCCGTTCCCGCCGCCGTGGTGACCGCCGCCGCCGTTGTTGCCGCCGTTGCCGCCCGGCGAGGTCGGGTCCTCGGTCGGTGCGGTCGGGTCCTCGGTCGGCTCGGTGGGCTCCTCCGTCGGGTCCGTCGGCTCCGAGGTGGGCGGGTCCGTCGGGTCCTCGGTGGGCGGGTCCGTCGGGTCCGTCGGGTCCGTCGGGAGGCCGGTGGGCGGGTCCGTCGGGTCCTCGTCACCGCCGAGGCTCACACCGGCTGCGACACCGTCCTCGCCCGCGTGCACGTTCACGCCGGCGCCCGGAAGGTTGACGCCGATGTCGAGGGCCGAAGCGGCGCCCGCGGCGGTCAGCGACGCACCCGCCGCGATCACCGCACCGGCTGCTATCCGCGCGACACGGATGCGCGTCTTCTTGGTCATCTGCCTGCTACCCCCAGTAGCTAATCGTTGATGGAGCAGCGCGCGGGACGGGGGCCGCCCGGGGGTAGTCGGCCGCTGTCGGCTCGTCCCCCGGTGCACACGCGTCCCACTGATACGCATGCCACGCGTCAGCCTTCCCAGTTTTCATGTCAGCGTCAAGGTCGTTGCGTACGTGATGCCCGAAATCTAGGGAGTTGGCCGACGTACGGACATGTGACTGTGACGTAAAAGGCAACTGCCGCCCGGTGGGCGGCAGTTGCCTTGTCGACAAAGCTGGAAAAGACCTGGGGTTACTTCTCCTGCTGCTTGCGCCAGCGAATTCCCGCCTCGAGGAAACCGTCGATCTCGCCGTCGAGCACCGACTGCGGATTACCGACCTCGAATTCCGTCCGGAGGTCCTTGACCATCTGGTACGGGTGCAGGACGTACGAACGCATCTGGTTTCCCCAGGAGCTGCCGCCGTCGCCCTTGAGGGCGTCCATCTTGGCCCGCTCCTCCTGACGCTGCCGCTCGAGGAGCTTGGCCTGCAGAACGTTCATGGCCGTCGCCTTGTTCTGGATCTGCGAGCGCTCGTTCTGGCAGGAGACCACGATGCCGGTGGGCAGGTGGGTCAGGCGGACCGCGGAGTCCGTCGTGTTCACGCCCTGGCCGCCGGGGCCCGAGGAGCGGTAGACGTCCACGCGCAGCTCCGACTCGTCGATCTCGACGTGGTCGGTCGTCTCGACGACCGGGAGCACCTCGACGCCCGCGAAGGACGTCTGGCGGCGGCCCTGGTTGTCGAAGGGCGAGATACGGACCAGGCGGTGCGTGCCCTGCTCGACCGAGAGCGTCCCGTACGCGTACGGGATCTGCACGGCGAAGGTGGTCGACTTGATGCCGGCCTCTTCCGCGTACGACGTCTCGTATACCTCGGTCTTGTAGCCGTGGCGCTCGGCCCAGCGCAGGTACATGCGCTGGAGCTGCTCGGCGAAGTCCGCGGCGTCGACGCCGCCCGCCTCGGCGCGGATGTTGACCAGCGCCTCACGGGAGTCGTACTCACCGGACAGGAGGGTGCGGACCTCCATCTCGTCGAGCGCCTTCTTGACGGAGGTCATCTCGGACTCGGCCTCGGCACGGGTGTCCGGGTCGTTCTCCTCCTCGGCCATCTCGAAGAGCACGCTCAGGTCGTCGATCCTGCCGCGCAGGGTCTCCGCCTTGCGCACCTCGGCCTGGAGGTGGCTCAGCTTGCTGGTGATCTTCTGTGCCGCGTCGGGGTCGTCCCACAGGGACGGTGCGGCCGCCTGCTCCTCGAGCACGGCGATATCTGCCCTCAGCTTGTCGAGGTCCAGGACGGCCTCGATCGACTCCATGGTCGAGGAGAGGGACTTGAGCTCTTCGGATACGTCGACGACTGCCACGACACCAGCGTAACGGCTGGGGCAAGTGCTCCGGTCCTGGTGGCCGCGGGGCCGGGTCCGGGCGCTCTGCCGGGCCGCCTCAGGGGGAGGCGGGGGCCGACTGTCCGGGGTTCTTGCCGGGGGTCGCGTCCGCGTCGTCGCCGCCCACGGCCGCCCACGTGCCGATGCCGGCCGCCGCGACCAGGACGGCTCCGGCGACACCGAGGGTGATCCTGCGGCGGCGGGCGGAGGCGCGGTGGCGGGCCGAGCCGGGGCGGGGTGCGC
>NZ_NNBL01000004.1:0-5808 GCF_002803065.1 Streptomyces sp. CB01635 | reverse complement strand
GGGCGCGGGCGGTGCCGCGGGCGCCGCCCGCCAGCTCGTCGGGGGCCGGGACGCGCATCGACGTGTGTGTGTCCCTGTTCGAGTCGGCCGGGGTCGCGCCGGGGACCAGGGGGACGGCGCCGCGGCGGGCGGCGGGCGCCTCGGGCGCGGCCGGGGCGGCCTCCGGCTCCGGGTCGGGCTCGGTGTCCGGCTCGTCCACGTCGAGGGGCGCCATCCCGGCGAGCTGGGGCAGCTGCTCGCGCAGGCGGGCTCCCAGCTCCGAGGCGCGCAGACGGGACGCGGGCGCCTTGGCCAGGCACTGGACGAGGAGCTGCCACAGCTCGTCGGGGATGCCGGGCAGCGGGACGACCGTCTCCGTGACGTGCCGGCGCAGGATCGCGCCGGGGTGGCCGCCGCCGAAGGGTGTGAAGCCGGCGAGCAGTTCGTACAGGACCGTCGCCAGGGCGTAGATGTCGACGGCGGCGCGCGGCGGGAGACCCTCGATGAGTTCGGGGGCGAGGTAGTCCGGGGTGCCGATGATCTTCGTGGCGCGGGTGCGGCGCGGGGAGTCGATGAGCTTGGCGACGCCGAAGTCGGTCAGGAGCGCCGGGTGGGAGCCGCCGGGGCCGAGGGGGCCCTGCATGTCCAGGAGGACGTTCTCCGGCTTCACGTCGCGGTGCACGATCCCGGCGGCGTGCGCGGCGGCGAGGCCGTCCGCGATGTCGGCGACGATGGCGACCGCGGCCTCGGGGGCCAGGCGCCGCTCGCGGTCGAGGCGGGTGCGCAGGTCGGTGCCGCGTACGAGGTCCATGACCAGGGCGAGGTCGTTCCCGTCGACCACCAGGTCGCGGACGCCGACCACGCGCGGGTGGTCGAGGCTGAGCAGGGCCGTGCGCTCCTGGACGAAGCGGCCCACGAGCTCCTGGTCGGAGGCCAGGTCCTCACGCAACAGCTTGATGGCGACGGGCCCCTCGGGTCCCTCGCCCAGCCACACCGTGCCGGCGCTGCCGCGTCCCAGGATCTGGTTCGCGGTGTACCGGCTGCCGATCTTCCGTGCCAAGACTGCTCCTACAGACGCGTGTTGGCGCCCAAGCTACGCGGCTCGGACGCCAACCATCACATCCATGGGGGAAATCACCCCCGGAAGTCGACAAATCTCCAACCTCACGGCTGAAGCGGGGCCGTGGGGCGTTTTTCAGTTGCCGGAACCCGCTAGGCGCCGGACCCGCCGCTGCCCGAACCCCCGCCGCCAAGGTCGCCGATCCAGCCGGTGACCGTGTCGTACCAGTCCGACAGCTGGGCCCAGTAGCCCTTGCCCGTGCCGATCCAGTCCTGGAGCGGGGTGAACTCCCAGACGAGCCAGCTCACCACGAACAGCATGACGATCATGACGAGGCAGCCCTTGAGGCAGCCGAGCCCCGGGATCTTCGTCCGGTTCGCACTGCGCTGCCTCGGCTGCCGCGGCTCACGCTGCGGCGCCTGCGGCTGCGGCTGGCGGGGCTGCTGCGGCGGCGCGTACTGCTGCTGCTGGGGCTGCGGCGCGTACTGCTGTTGCTGGGGGTGCGGCTGCTGCCGGCGGGGCTGCTGGGGCGCGTACTGCTGCTGAGGCTGCTGGGGCGGCTGCTGCGGGCGCCCCTGCTGGCGCTGCGGCCGGCGGCGCAGCGGGTCTTCGTTCGGGTTCAGGTACTGGACCTGCGTCTGCTCGTTGCGGTCGCGGGCCGCCCGCATCTGGTTCTGCCAGGGGTGCGGGTCGTCCGGGTTCGCGCCCGGCTGGTGCGGCGGGACCGGCGGCATGACGGCCGTCGGGTCGGCGGCGCCCCGGTTCGGCAGGACCGAGGTGGGGTCGGCGTCGCCGGTGCCGGTGGACTGCATGACGCTCGTCGCCGCGTTCGGGTCGTACGAGCCGGCGTTGCTGGGCAGGACCTGCGTCGGGTCGGCCGCGCCGGGCACGCCCGGCACCTGCGCGGGCGCCGGGTCCGGCATCAGGAGGGCGCCTACGCCCTCGGCCGCCGCGATCTGCGCGGAGTTCGCGTGCACGCCGATGCCCTCGGCGACGGCGCGCAGGCCGCGGGCGAGGTTCTCGGCGCTGGGACGCTCCTCGGGGTTCTTGCGCAGGCAGCGCTCTATGACCGTCCACAGCGGGTCGGGCACGGTGGACGGGCGGCGCGGTTCGGCGCTCAGGTGCTGGTGCAGGACCTCGAGCGCGGAGCCGCCGGAGAACGGGGGCCGGCCGGTGACCAGCTCGTACAGCAGGATTCCGGCGCCGTAGATGTCCACCGCGCTGGTCTGCGGGCGGCCCTCGGCGGACTCCGGCGCGACGTACGCGGGCGTGCCGACGAACTCGTGGGTGCGGGTCAGGCCCGGGGAGTCGGCGAGGCGGGCGATCCCGAAGTCGGTGAGCATGGGATGCATCTCACCGCCGTCCTGCTTCAGCAGGACGTTCGCCGGCTTCAGGTCGCGGTGCACGACGCCGTCCGCGTGGCTCGCCGCGAGCGCGTCCGCGACCTGGGCGGTCAGCAAGGACGCGGCCACCGGGGAGAAGGGGCCGTTCTCGCGGAGGTAGCGGTGCAGGTCGGGGCCGTCGACCAAGTCCATGACGAGGGCGAGGAGCTCACCCTCGACGACCAGGTCGCGGGTGCGCACGATGTTGGGGTGCGTCAGGCGGAGCAGCACGGAGCGCTCGCGCAGGAAGCGCATCACGACATCCGCGTCGTTGGCGAGCTCCTCCTTGAGGACCTTGATCGCCACGGTCTCGCCGGGCTGCCCGGCAACGGCCGCCTCGGCCCCCGCGGTCTCCCGCTGGCGGGCCCGCCAGACGGTGCCCGTGGCGCCGCGTCCGAGCGGCTCCTCGAGCAGGTATTTACTGCCTACCGGCCGCACGTCATGCGCTCCCTGCTTGCTGCGTACTGGCGTACTGCTTGGTCTTGCTCGTTCTTGGGTGTTCCGACCCACTGTAGTGCCGTCGAACAACCCTTTGTCTGTTGATCTTCCGCGACTCCCCGCCCGCCACAGCCGCGTTCGACGGAAAGACGCCCGGGGTGGGCCGTTGGTTGCCGCCGGCAAGGGGGTGAGCGGTCCCAAGCGGCATCATGCAGGCACTTTTGCGGGCAGAGCCGACCAATCAAGATCACTTACGGGTGGCCGACGGGCGTGTTGTCGGTGGCAAGTGCGAGGATGCCTCTCGTACTGGCCTACGTGCCCGTTGTGCGGTGGGGGATCTGCGGTGGGGTGACCGCGGTGCAGCCCCTTCCCGGGCGCCCGCGCAGAAGGGACCGCTGACGCGATGCAGATCCGGCTGACCGTCGTAGACCCCCTGGGGACGCGCCCCGATCCGCAAGACCGCGCGGCGTCGTGCGACGTGCTGGTGACCGCCCCGGCGGGCACCGCGCTCGCCGCGGTGGCCTCCGCCCTGGTGACGGCCGTCGCGGGCGGCGAGGGCACGGCGATTCTCTACGCGGGACCCGAGCGGCTCGACGGGCAGCGCTGCACGCTGGGCGAGCCGCCGCTGACCGACGGGGCCGTGCTGTCCCTGGGTGTTCCCGCCGAGCCGGGACCCGAGATCGAGGGCGCGGCGGCGCAGCTCCATGTGGTGGCGGGGCCCGACGCGGGCGGTGTGCATCTGCTGCACGGCGGCGAGATCCGCGTGGGCCGCTCCGCGGACGCCGATGTCGCGCTCGACGACCCCGATGTGTCCCGGATGCACTGCGCTGTGACGCTCGGCACGGACGGCCGGGTGACGGTCACGGACCTGGGCTCGACGAACGGGACGACGGTCGACGGCAGCCCTGTCGGGGACCGCCCCGCCCGGCTCGCCCCCGGCGCGCTCCTGCGGCTCGGCGAGTCCACGCTGCGGCTGGCCCCCGAGGGCGCCGCGGGTTCCTCGTCGGGTTCCTCGGGGCCCATGCTGCGGACGGCGCCCGACGGCGAGGGCCACGTGCGCGTGACGGCCCCGGACCCGGGCGACTCCGGAGCCCTCTCCTCGCAGCCGGGTCTCGCGGGCGAGACCCGGCACGCGTACGGGCCCGCCGCACTTGCCGCCGGATCCGGCCCCTTCGTGCCCGAGCAGGCCGGGCCGCCCGCCGCCGAGAGCACGCCGACCCTCACCCCCGCGCGCGGGACACCCGTGCCGCGCGAGCAGCGCAGGCGCGGCGGGCTCGGCGCCTGGGCGCGGCGCCTGGCCGGCGGGCGTACGGGCGAGGACGGGTCCCCGTACGACACCGGCGCCCACCACGGCGAGCCGCCGCACGTCCCCGAGACCCTCGCCCCCGCCTCCCCCTCCTCCAGGGGATCCTCCGAGTCCTGGCCCGACGCGGCCGCGCTGCTGCTCACCGCGCTCGGCCCGGGGCCACGGCTCTGGGAGCGCGGCCCCGAGCACCCCGAGGCGCTCGCGGTGCGGCTCGGCACGGACGACCGGACGGCCCCGGACCGCACGGGGCTGCTGCCCGGCGTCCCGGTGACGGTGGGGCTGCGGGAGGCGGGCGCGCTCGGTCTCGCCGGGCCGCGGGCGCGACTGTCGGGCGTGGCCCGTTCCGTCGTCGCGCAGCTCGCGGCGCTGCACTCGCCGGACGCCCTGGAGATCGTCCTGGTCAGCACGGACCGGTCGCGCAGCGTCCAGGACCGGGCTGCCGAGTGGTCCTGGCTCGGCTGGCTCCCCCATCTGCGTCCCGCGCACGGCCAGGACTGCCGGCTCCTGCTCGCGTACGACCGCGAGCAGGCCGTGGCCCGCACGGGCGAGCTCCTGCGCCGCCTCGACGACCACATCGCCGACGAGTCACGCCGCCCGGACGCCGGGCCGGCGGCCGCCCGCGCGGGGCAGCAGCCGGCCGGCTTCGGCGCCATGGTGCCGAGGTCCCGTTCGGGTGAAGCCGCAGACGCCGGCGAGCGCGGTGGCCGGATGCCCGGGCCGTACGGGCACGCGGGCGCGGGAGGCCGGCCGGGCGACGCCCCGGCGGACGGCCACGCCGATTTCAGGCCCTCCGCCGACCGGGACGCTCGTACGACGGACCACCCCGCCGGGCACCCCGCCGCCGAGGAGACCTGGCCGCCCCGGGGCCCCGGCGCCGGGCACCGCTGGACCGGCCCGCTGACCGTCCTCGTCGTCGACGGGGACCCGGGATCGGCCGGGCTGCGCGAGGCCACCGTGCGGCTCGCGACGGAAGGCGGCCAGGCCGGGATCCATGTCATCTGTCTCGCCGAGGCCCCCGCGTCCTCGCCCGCGTCGCCGGTCACGCAGACCTATGAAATGGCGTGCGCCGTGTCGCCCGCGTTCAAGTCGTGCGGCGCCGTCGCGCTGCTCAGCGGGGATGTGGCGACGGCGCTGCGGCTGATGCGGACGTCGCACGGCCAGGTCGTCGGGCACGGCACGGTCGCCGCGATCGACGCGGTGTCGGCGGCCTGGGCCGAGCGCTTCGCGCGGGCCATCGCCCCCTTGCGCACCGACAGCGGCCCCAGCGAGCCGCACCCCAGAGTCTCCGCACCACTGCCCCAAATCACCCGTCTCCTGGACGAGTTGGGGCTCGCGCGGGCCACGCCCGCTTCCCTGATGGCCCGCTGGGCCGCCGCCGGGGACGACACGGAGGCGCTCGGCGGGCGCGCCTGGGCCGTGCTCGGCGCCGGACCGCGCGGACCGGTCGTCGTGGACCTGGCCGCCGAGGGCCCCCATCTGCTGATCGAGGGCCCGGCGGGCAGTGGCCGCACGGAGCTGCTGCGCTCGATCGCCGCGTCGCTCGCGGCGGCCGAGCGTCCCGACCGGCTCGGGCTCGTCCTCGTCGACGGGCGGGACGGTACCGGCGGCGCCGACCGGGGCGACGCGCCGTCCAGGACTTCCAC
>NZ_NNBL01000039.1 GCF_002803065.1 Streptomyces sp. CB01635 | reverse complement strand
CGCGCACGGCAGCTACAAGAACGGCGGCACCGGCACGGCCGGCAAGCTCACCGTCGCGACGGACTGCGCGTCTGCACGGACCTGCCGCACGTCACGACCCATCTGGCCGCCAACGACCCGGTGCGCATGCGGGAGTTCGCCCAGTCGCTCGCCGCCGAGCTGAAGCGCCGCGCCGAGCTGCTCGGGCGCCAGCACTTCGCCGAGTGGCACACCCAGCGCGAGGTGTCGGGCCGGCTGGTCGCCCAGCGCCCCGGGCCGCCCCGCACGGCCGACCAGGGCGCCGGGGACCTGGACACGCCGCCCAGTTCGACCCTGCGCCTGCGGCCCGCCGCTGCCCGCAAGGAGGCCGATCCGGCCCCGCCCCTGCCCCGTCTCGTGGTCCTGGTGGACGACCTGGACGCGCTGCTCTCGCCCCCGCTCGGCTCGCCGGGGCGACCCGCCGCGGGATCGGTCGTACGGGCCCTGGAGGCCGTCGTCCGGGACGGCGAGCGTCTGGGGGTGCATCTGGTCGCGGCCCGCGCGTCCGCTTCCGAGCCGGCGTGGGGCGTGGCCCTACGGGTCGTGCTCGACGCCCCGTCGGCCGGTCCCGACGACCCGGCGCCCGGCCGCGGCCGGCTCTCCGGCGCCGACGGACGCGAGCTGGCGTTCCAGGCGGGCCGGGTCACGGGGCGGATCCCCCGTACGGCCACGCAGCGGCCCACGGTGGTGCCGCTCGACTGGACACGGATGGGCGACCCGCCGGCCCGGCGCCCCGTAAGGGAGCTGGGGAACGGGCCGACCGATCTCGCCCTGCTGGCCAGCGCACTGGAGCGGGCCGCCCGTTCCGTCGCGGCGCAGGAGGTACCGTCGCTTCTGTGACGGGACCTCCGGCAGGACGGCCCGGAAATTTCCGACTCCCCATGTTCGAGGCCGACATCACGACCCCGTCACGATCTTGGAGCTGACACCGCAGGCGCCCTTGCCTGTCCTCCCTGGCCGGGCGTAGAACCAGACGCCACGGGACAGCGCACGTACGTACGTTCAGCGTTCGGTGCGTACGTTCAGCGTTCGGGACGAGAACGGGGCAGCGATGCGCAGCATTCGTACACGCACGACATCAAGGGCGTCGAGGACGTCCGGGGCCGCGAAAGCCGCAGCGGCAGCTCTGACCGCGGGCGCCCTCGCGCTGACACTGGCCGCCTGTGGCGGCGGGGACGGCAAGGACAAGAGCGGCAAGGACACGGGCGGCGGCGGCGAGAGCAGCAGCGCCTCCGTCAAGCTGCCCAAGCTCGACGGGCAGACCCTGGAGGTCGCGGCCGTCTGGACCGGGCCGGAACAGGACAACTTCACCAAGGTCCTCAAAGAGTTCGAGAAGCGCACCGGCGCCAAGGTCAACTTCGTGCCGACGGGCAACAACACCGCCACGTTCCTCAGTACGAAGATCGAGGGCGGCAAGCCGCCGGACGTGGCGTTCCTGCCGCAGGTCGGCGTGCTGCACCAGTTCGCCGACAAGGGCTGGATCAAGCCGCTGGGCAGTGACGCGCAGGCCCAGGTCGACAAGAACTTCTCGGCCGGGTGGAAGAACCTCGGGGCGTACAAGGGCAAGCAGTACGGCGTCTATGTGAAGGCCGCCAACAAGTCGCTGGTCTGGTACAACACCGCCGCGTTCGAGGCGGCCGGGATCTCCAAGACCCCGAAGACGTGGGACGACTTCCTGTCCACCGCGCAGACCCTGTCCGACGCCGGCTCCCCCGCCGTCTCCATCGGCGGCGCGGACGGCTGGACGCTCACCGACTGGTTCGAGAACATCTACCTCTCCCAGGCGGGCCCGGAGAAGTACGACCAGCTCGCCACCCACAAGATCAAGTGGACGGACCCCTCCGTGAAGGAGGCGCTGACCACGCTCGCCCAGCTGTGGGGCAAGGACGACCTGATCGCGGGCGGCCGCAAGGGCGCGCTCGGCACGGAGTTCCCGAAGTCCGTCACACAGACGTTCTCCGGTGACACCCCCGCGGCCATGGTCTACGAGGGCGACTTCGTGACCGCCAACATCAACGCCGACACCAAGGCCAAGGTCGGCACGGACGCCAAGGTCTTCCCGTTCCCGGCGGTCGGCGACAAGGCCCCCGTGGTCAGCGGCGGCGACGTGGCGGTGGCGCTCAAGGGCGGCGAGGGCGCCCAGGCGCTCGTCACGTTCCTCTCCTCGACCGACGCGGCCGAGATCTGGGCGGCGCAGGGCGGCTACATCTCCCCCAACAAGGAGATGGACACCGCCAAGTACAAGGACGCGGTCACCCGGGACATCGCGAAGGCGCTGCTCGCGGCGGGCGACGACTTCCGCTTCGACATGTCCGACCAGGCGCCCGCGGCGTTCGGCGGCACGCAGGGCGTCGGCGAGTGGAAGGGTCTCCAGGACTTCCTGAAGAACCCGAAGGACGTCGCCGGGACCCAGCGCCAACTCGAGGCCGACGCCGCCAAGGCGTACAAGAACGGCTGACGGCGCGGTATGTCGTCCTCCGTGGCGAAGGCGGGGGGCGCCGGCGCACTGCCGCCGGCGCCGTCCGGAACACCGCGCAAGAGCGTGATCGGGACCCGGCCGTGGGTGGCGGCGCTGTTTCTGCTGCCCGCGCTCGTCCTGCTCGGCGCGCTCGTGGTCTACCCGATCGGGTACTCGGTCTGGCGCAGCCTCTACGACTCCGGCGGCTCGGAATTCGTCGGCCTCGACAACTACAGCGACATCTTCCGCGACCACCAGACGCTGATCGCCGTCAGGAACACGGCGATCTGGGTGGCCGTGGCGCCGGCCCTGTGCACGGCGCTCGGCCTGATCTTCGCGGTGCTGACCGAACGGGTGCGCTGGGGCACGGCGTTCAAGCTGATCGTCTTCATGCCGATGGCGATCTCGATGCTGGCGGCGGGCATCATCTTCCGCCTGGTCTACGAGCAGGACCCGAACCAGGGCGCGGCCAACGCGATCGTGACGTCCGTGCACGACGCGTTCGCCGACGCCTCCGTGTACCCCAAGGCGCGACCTGCCATCGGCAGCGACCTGAAGGCGTCCGGCGGCGGTTCGTTCATGACGAAGCAGACCGCTCAGGCCGGTACCCCGGCGTTCCTGCCGCTCGTCGGTATCGCACCCGACAAGGTGCCCGGCAGCCCGCAGAACGCCAAGCCGGCGAGCGCCGGGGGCGACAAGGTCACCGGGACGGTCTGGCTGGACTTCAAGCTCGGCGGGGGCGGCGAGAAGGGCGCCGTCGACGCGGGCGAGAAGGCCCTGAAGGGCGTCAAGGTGGAGGCGGTGAAGGGCGGCAAGGTCGTCGCGTCCACCACCAGCGGCGACGACGGCACGTTCACCCTGCCCAAGTCGGCCGACGGAGCCCAACTCCGGCTGCCGGGCTCGAACTTCGCGACCGCCTACAACGGCGTCGAGTGGCTCGGCCCGGCCCTGGTGACGCCGTCGATCATCGGCGCGTACGCCTGGATGTGGGCGGGCTTCGCGATGGTCCTGATCGCGGCCGGGCTCGCGGGCATCGACCGTAACCTCCTGGAGGCCGCGCGCGTCGACGGGGCGAACGAGTGGCAGGTGTTCCGCAAGGTCACCGTGCCGCTGCTCGCGCCGGTCCTCACCGTCGTCCTGGTCACGCTGATGATCAACGTGATGAAGATCTTCGACCTGATCTACATCATCGCGCCGCAGCCGTCCCAGGACGACGCCAACGTCCTGGCCCTCCAGCTGTTCCTGTCCGCGTTCGGCGGCCAGGGGAACTTCGGCGCGGGCAGCGCGATCGGCGTGCTGCTCCTGCTGCTCGTCCTCCCGGTGATGTGGGTCAACATCCGCCGGCTGCGGAAGGAGCGTCAGCGGTGACCGCACTCGACACGTCCGTGCGCGCCAAGCGTTCGCTCGCCGCCCGGATCGCGAGCGGCGCGGCGGGCGGAGCGCTGCGCGCCTTCCTGCTCGTGGTCGGCCTGTTCTGGCTGGTGCCGACCTTCGGGCTGCTGGTCTCCTCGTTCCGCGATCCGACGGACATCGCCGCGTCGGGCTGGTGGAAGGTCTTCACCGCTCCGGCCCAGCTGACGACCAAGAGCTATCAGACGCTCCTGGAGAAGGACGAGATCACCCACGCCCTGTTCAACACGATCTGGATCACGGTCCCGGCGACGCTCCTCGTCGTGATCATCGGGTCGATGGCCGGATACGCCTTCGCCTGCATGGACTTCAAGGGCCGCGACGGCTGGTTCATGGCGGTCGTCGGGCTGCTCGTGGTGCCGGTGCAGGTGGCGCTGATCCCGCTGTCCGAACTCTTCGGGAAGATCGGCATCTTCGGCAGCATCATCGGCGTCATCCTGTTCCACGTCGGCTTCGGGCTGCCGTTCGCGATCTTCCTGCTGCGCAACTTCTTCGCGGAGATCCCCCGTGAACTCCTGGAGGCGGCACGGCTCGACGGGGCGGGAGAGGCGCGGCTCTTCGCCACGGTGGTCCTGCCGCTCGGCGGCCCGGCCATCGCGTCGCTCGGCATCTTCCAGTTCCTGTGGGTGTGGAACGACATGCTGGTCGCGCTGATCTTCTCCGACTCCGGCTCGCAGCCGCTGACGGTCGCGCTCCAGCAGCAGGTGCGGCAGTTCAGCGGGAACATCGAGATCCTGGCGCCCGGCGCCTTCATCTCGATGGTGATCCCGCTGGCCGTGTTCTTCGCCTTCCAGCGGCAGTTCGTGTCCGGTGTGATGGCAGGAGCGGTGAAATAGCCGCACCCGCAGGCGAATTGGGGGGCGGACCGGTCACGGTTCGCCCCTCTTCGGCTACCGAGAGGTCCCTCGTATGCCACATCTGGCGTAACCGGATCACTCCATCGGCCGTTTCCGGGCAGTATGCCCGTGCCGACCCATGGATGTGCCTTGCCCCGGTTCAGTGTCATCGTCCCCGTGTACAAGGTGCAGGCCTACCTGCACGCGTGCCTCGAATCCGTTCTGGAACAGTCGTGTTCCGATCTTGAGGTGATCGCGGTCGACGACTGCTCGCCGGACGCGAGCGGCGCGATCGCCGACGAGTTCGCGGCGCGGGACAAGCGGGTGCGGACGGTGCGTCTGCCGGAGAACGTGGGGCTCGGCCGTGCCCGCAACGCCGGCCTCGAACACGCCACCGGGGACTACGTCCTCTTCCTCGACAGCGACGACACCCTCACGCCGGGCGCGCTCCAGGCGATCACGGACCGCATCGAGGAGACCGGCGGCCCCGACGTCCTGGTCTACGACTACGCCCGCACGTACTGGACGGGCGAGGCCGTGCGCAACCAGTACGCGGACCGTCTCACGCAGGACGGACCGGCGCCGTTCGCGCTCGTCGACCGCCCCGAGATCCTCCAACTCCTCATGGTGGTCTGGAACAAGGCGTACCGGCGTGCCTTCATCGAGGAGCAGGGCTTCACCTTCCCGCCCGGCTACTACGAGGACACCCCCTGGACCTATCCGGTCCTGATGTCGGCGCGGACGATCGCCACCCTCGACCGGGTCTGCGTCCACTACCGCCAGCGCCGCCGGGGCAACATCCTGGGCACCACCTCCCGCGCGCACTTCGACGTCTTCGAGCAGTACGACCGTGTCTTCGCGTTCCTCGACGCGCACCCCGACCTCGCGTCCGTGTGGCGCCCGTTGCTGTTCCGGCGGATGGTCGAGCACTTCGCCACGGTGTTCACGAACCCGGACCGGCTGGCGCGCGGCACCCGCCCCGACTTCCTGCGCAGGGCCCGCGCGCACTACCGCCGTTACCGCGTCCCCGGCGCGCCCGTCGCCGCCCGCGACCGCCTCCGGCACGGCCTGGTGCGGCTCGGTTCGCACCGCACGTACCGGTCGCTGGCCGCGGCGATGCGCTTCGTGCGGCGGGTCCGGGGGTTCACGGACCGGGTGCGGCGTACGGCCCGGGCGGCCGTCCTCCAGGCGCACTACCGCGTGCAGCTGCGGCTCCCGGTGCGCGCGGACCGGGCCGTGTTCTCCAGCTACTGGGGGCGCGGCTACGGCTGCAACCCGGGCGCTCTGGAAGCCGCGTTCCGCGCGCACGCGCCGCACGTCGCCACCGCGTGGATCGCCGGCCCCGAGCACCACCACACCCTGCCGTCCGGCACCCGCGCCCTGAGTCCCGGGACCGCCGCCTACTGGACGGCGCTGGCCCGCTCCAAGTACCTGGTCAACAACGTCAACTTCGACCGCAGGCTGGTCAAGCGCCCCGGCCAGGTCCTGATCCAGACGCAGCACGGCACGCCCCTGAAGAAGATGGGCCTCGACCTCCAGGACCACCCGGCGGCGGCCCGCGGCCAGGACTTCGACCAGCTCCTGCGCTCCGTCGACACCTGGGACTACGTCCTGTCCGCCAACCGGCACTCCACCCTCGTGTGGGAGCGCGTCTACCCCTCCGCGTACACGACGCTGGAGTACGGCTATCCGCGCAACGACGCCTTCCACCGGGCGAGTTCGCGGGACATGGCCCGCATCCGCGAGAGCCTCGGCATCCCGGAGGGCGCGACGGCGATCCTGTACGCGCCCACCCACCGCGACTACCGCCGCACCCAGCGCTGCGCTCTCGACCTGGAGCGGGTGCTGCGCCGGCTCGGCACGGACTTCGTCGTCCTGACCCGCGCCCACCCACTGCACCAGGCACCTTTCGCGCAGGGCACCGGCCGTGTCGTCGACGTCTCCGACCATCCGAGCGTCGAGTCGCTGTGCCTTGCGGCGGACGCGCTCGTCACCGACTACTCGTCCCTGATGTTCGACTACGCCAACCTCGACCGGCCCATCGTGATCCACGCCGACGACTGGGAGGCGTACGAGGCGTCGCGCGGCACGTACTTCGACCTGCGCACGTCCCCGCCCGGCGCCGTCGCCCGCAGCGAGGACGAGCTGATCGACATCTTCACGACAGGGCACTGGCGCGGCTCGCGCTCGGCGCAGCTGCGGGCCGCGTTCCGCGAGCGGTTCTGCCCGTACGACGACGGGCGGGCGGCCGAGCGGGTCGTGCGGCACGTCGTGCTCGGCGAGGACGAGGCGGCGCGGTCCGTGCGCGAGGTGCCACTCGCCGGGCCGCGCCCGGAGCCCGCGGACGAGCGGGTCGGCCCGCGCGCCTGAGCACGGAAGGCGCGGGGCCGGGCCTCACCGCTCCAGCAGGGCGAACAGCTCCTCCCAGCGTTCGAGGACGCGCTCCTCGGAGAACCGCTGCACATTGACCCTGGCCCGCTCCCCCATCGCGTCCCGCATCCGCGGGTTGCCGGTGAGGCGCAGGAGGCGATCGGCGAGGGCGGCGGTGTCGCCGGGGGGTGCGAGGAGGCCGTCCTCGCCGTCGCGCACGATCTCCCGCACCCCGGGCGCGCAGTCGAACGCGGCGCACGGCACGGCGCTCGCCATGGCCTCCATCAGCGCGAGGGGGAATCCCTCGCCGCGCGACGACTGGACGAACACGGCGCTTCCGGCGAGCGCCCCCGCCACGTCGTCCGTGCGGCCCATCCACTCCACCGAGCCGTCGAGGCCCAGCTCGGTGCACTGGCGCCGCAGGTCCGGCTCGTCGGCCCCGGCACCATAGATCCGCAGGGTCCAGCCGGGCCGGCGCGGGGCGACCTCGGCCCAGGTGTCGACGAGCATGTCGATGCCCTTCTGGTCGGCGAGGCGGCCGATGCTGCACACGACCTTCGCGGTGCGTGGCGAGGGGATCTCGGGCAGGTGGGCGAGGGCGTTCGGCATGGCGCCGACGTTGTGCATGCCGTCGGCGATCCAGTCGTCGGCGTCCTCCTGGGTGAGGGCGAGCCAGCGGTCGGCGGACGGGTAGTTCCGCCTGATCCAGCGGTAGCGGTGGCAGGCCCGCGAGTAAGCGTACGACTCGTGGCTCATGCCGATGATCCGCAGACCGGCGGTGTCCGCCTCGCGCAGCCACTCCATGGGCCACACCTGGGTGACGACGGCCACGGCGCCGGGCCGGGCGGCGCGGAAGAGTTCCGAGAGACGGGCGACGGCGCGCCCGCGGTCCGCGAGGCGCCGGGCTTCGCGGCGGTGCGCGGCGGGGCTGAGGCGGGCGAGGCCGCGCACGGGGCGCGGAGTCGGGGGGTGCGCGGGGTAGAGGCTGGTCACCTCGTAGCCGAGGTCGGCGGGGAGGGTGAGTTTGAGCTCCGCCTCGTGGACGCCGATGACGTGCACGCGGTGGCCCGCGCGCTGGAAGAGACGGGCCGTCTGGTGGGTCCAGGCGGTGACGCCGCCCAGTTCGTCGACGGTGTTGGCGACGAGGAAGAGGTCGCGGCCCGTGCGCGGGGCGGTCGTGGTGGTCATGCGCGGGCCTTCTTCCCGAGGATGAGGTCGGCGGCCGCGCGGGCGGCGCCGCCGTTGTCGTAGGAACCGAACTCGGCGGCGAACGCGCGGCGCGCGGCCTGCCACTCCCCGTCGGCCTTTTTGAGCCCGTCGAGGGTCCGCAGCAGTTCCTCCTGCGTCTCGACGACGGGCCCGCCGGCGCGCTTGCGCAGGTCGAAGTAGGCGCCGCGGTCGGCCGCGTAGGCATCGAGGTCCGGCGCGAAGTGCATGAGGGGCCGGTCGAGGAGGGCGTAGTCGAACATGATCGACGAGTAGTCGGTGATCAACACGTCGGCGAGGACGAGGAGTTCACTCACGTCGTGGTGGCCGGAGACGTCGATGACGGTGCCGGGCGGGGTGACGGGCAGGTTCGCCGCCTCCATGTAGTGGGCGCGCACGAGCAGCACGTGCGTGTCGCCGAGGCGTTGGGCGAATTCCCTCACATCGAGTGGCAGTTGGACGGTCCGCCCACTTTTCGGGACTCCGCGGAACGTGGGCGCGTACAGCACCACCGTGCGGTGGTCCGGGATACCGAGCTCCGTGGCGAGCGCCGGACGGGGGAAGCGGCCCTCGCGCTCGTCGCGCCCGCGGGCCTCCACCAGGCGGTCGTTGCGCGGGTAGCCGACCCGCAGCAGCCGCTCCTCGGGGATGCGGTAGGCGCGGGCGAGGGTCCGCACGTCGTGTTCCGAGCGGACCATGAAGTGGTCGAACCGGCCGACCGCGCGCCGCAGCTTCTCGCGTTCAGGCGCGTTCCGCGTCCTGTGCCGCGCCTCGTCGAACCCCATGCGCTTGTACGCGGATCCGTGCCACGTCTGCAGATACGTGGTGTGGCGCGGCTTGTCGAGGGCGTGCGGGAACCCCTGGTTGTCGACCCACCACTCGGCGCGGGCCAGGGCCCACAGATACCGCCAGGACCAGCGGCGTACGAGCCGGGAATCCGCCGGGAACCCGGCGCTCGACGTGGCATACGACCAGACGCAGCGCACCCGGGCGCCGCGCGCCAGGAGTTCCTCGTGCACGGCGCGCGGACTGTCCCCGTAGCTCTTGCCCATGTGGCTCTCGAAGACGACGAGTCCCTTGCTGACGGGCAGCCTGGCCAGGATCCGCCGGTACACGCGCAGCTTGACCCGCTGGGAGTGCAGCGCCTCGCGCTTCTTGTTCAGGGCGCGCAGCACGGGCTTCAGCTTGCGGGCGGGCCTGAAGTGGGTGACGTAGTGCAGGACGGCCTGCGCGGTGCGGGCCGCACGGCGGCGGGGCAGCAGGCAGACGGCCAGGTGATGCCTGGCCGTGACGTAGGGCTGCCAGGTGTCGGCGGTGAGGCGGGTCAGGCGGGGGCGGGCCGGGAGAGTGGTGGCCCGGGTGGGGACGGCCGCCTTGTCGGCGACCAGGTCGGTGGTGACGGAAACGCCGTCCACGGTGAGGACGAGCCGCGGGTCCCATACGCGGTCGCCGATGCCGCGCGGGCGCAGCGCGCCGGTAAGGGGCAGCTCGGTCCGCCACACGACACCCCCGTCCTCCTGGCCTACGTCTGCCACCGGCACGGAGAGCGTGTGCGCGCGGCCGCCTCGCACCGAGAGGTCGAGGCGGGCGGCGAGCGCGGGCCGGTCGTCCAGAAGGCCGAGCGGCACGACGAGCCGCCCCTCGACGGCGAGCACCGCGCCCTGACGCAGGCAGTGGGTGACGCGGTTCAGGAGACGGAGGTCGGTGAACTGCCGGTACTGGTGGCCGAGTTCGGTGACGTCGAACGTGTCGTCGTCGGCGTGCTCCGCGCTCCAGCGGACGCGTCCGCCGCCCGTCATGACGAGCGGGGAGACGACGGTGCCGGGCCGGGCCAGGGCGTACGCGGCGGCCTGCACGCCGTCGGCGTCCCCGTCGACGAGGAGTTGTACGCCGATGCGCTCGACGGGCGGCAGAGCGCGCAGCGCGTCCGGGGTGACGAGGCCTTGCAGGCTCGGCGCGAGAGAGTCCGCCGTCTCCCGGCGGTCTTCGGGGCCGAGCGCCAGAAAGGCGCGGACGCACGGGATGACGTGGTCGGTGAGGAAGGCGCTCTCGCGGGCCGTGCGCAGGGCGTCGCTGTCCAGGAGCTCCAGCGTGCCGCGCTGGGCGTCGGCGGCGCGGGGCAGGTCCCGTACCGGGTCGGCCGGGGCACATCCGGAGGTGATCAGGTTCGGGACGAGCGCGATGCGCCGGGCGGCGAGGGCGGCCCGCACGCCGAGGGGGGCCCGTCCGGCGCCGGACAGCGCGCCGAGCGCGCCGCGCCGTACGCAGAACCCGGCGCTCAGGCTGTCGCGCGTGACGAGTTCGGGCGCGTCCGCGAGGTCCTCGACGACGCGGGACCTGGCGTGCAGCTCCCTGTGCCAGGCGGGCGCCTTGTCCCAGCGTCCCGCGACGAGGTCGGCGTCCGTGCGGTGGCCCGCCTCGAGGAGGTTGCGGCAGGCGTGCCGTTCGAGCCGCTCGCCCGGGGCGGCGACCATGACGTACCGGCCGCGGGCGGCGGCGAGGCCCAGGTCGCGCAGGACGCACGCCGGGCTCTCGGCACCGGCGTGGACGAGCCGGATCCGGTGCGGATCGCCGGCCGCGAGCGACGCGGCCGTCTCGTCCGCCCCGCCCGTCACCAGGATGGCCTCGGTGCCGGCCAGGGTCTGGTCGAGCACGGACCGTACGGTGGCGCGCAGGGCGGCGGCATCCGTGCCGCAGACGACGACGCAGCTGATGTCGTACACCTCGGGCGTGCTCATCGGCGGCCTCCCGGCAGCATGGCGTCGGCGACATGCGCGGCAGCGTGCCCGTCGTCCAGGTCGCAGAACACCTCGCGGAATCGGCGGTACGCCTCCTTGTGCCCGGCGGTCGCGGCGGCCGGGTCGCGCAGCGCCTCGACGACCTCCTCGCCGGTGGTGAGCAGCGGTCCCGGCGCCTGCGCGACGAAGTCGAAGTAGAAGCCTCGGAGCGTGTCCCGGTAGTGGTCGAGGTCGTAGGTGTGGAAGAGCATCGGCCGGCCGGTCTGCGCGAAGTCGAACATCAGCGACGAGTAGTCGGTCACCAACACGTCGCTGATCAGGAGGAGTTCACCCACGTCCGGGTGACGGGTCACATCACGTACGAAGCCGGAAGCGGTGCCCGGGACGGTGCCGCCGACGAGGTAGTGGCGGCGCACGAGGAGGACGTGGTCCTCGCCGAGGGCCCGCTCGGCCGCCGCCAGGTCGAGCCGGAGGTCGAGCCCGTAACGGCCGCCCCTGCGCGGCTGGTTCTCGCGCCAGGTGGGGGCGTAGAGGACGACGCGCCGGCCCTCGGGGATGCCGAGGCGTTCGCGGACCGCGGCGGCGACCTTTGCGCGGTCCGCCGCGTGCAGCAGGTCGTTGCGCGGGTAGCCGGACTCCAGGACCTCGCCGTGGTAGCCGAACGCGCCCCGCAGGACGGGGGTGGAGAAGCGGTTCGGGGAGACGAGCAGGTTCCACTGCGCGGCGCGCTCCGGCAGCGTCGCGATGTAACGCTGGTCGCCGGAGGGGCTGTCCGCCAGGTCGCGGCCGATGCGCTTGAGCGGGGTGCCGTGCCAGGTCTGTACGACGTACTGGTCCTCGGCGCGCTCGAACCAGTCGGGCAGCTGCGTGTTGGTGACGACGTAGCGACTGCGGGCCAGGGCCTCGTACCACTCGGTGCTCCACAGCGCCACGGGCCTGCAGCTCGCGGGCACCGCGACCTGCTGGTCGCGCACGACCCAGAGATGCTCGAGGGGTTCGCCTCGGGCGACGAGCTCCTCGTGCACGGCGCGCGGCGAGTCCGAGTACTGGCGGCCGTCGAAGCTGGAGTACAGGACCGTGTCGGTGCGGGGCTCGACGCGCAGGGACGCGTAGCGGGTGCGCAGCGCGCCCTGCTGGGCGCCGCCGCGCTCCGTGACGGCGAGGCCGGATCCCGACCCGATGACGAGTCGGTCGTAGGAGCGGCGCCCGACGCGGAAGTCCCGGCCGCCCAGGGCCCGTACGAGGGGCAGGCTCTCGTGCACGGCGGGCGCGACATGGACCTGGCGGTACCGGCCGGGGTCGGTCTCGCCCGGTTCGCGCAGGAACAGGTGCCAGCGGCCCTCGGCGAGCGGCAGGACTCCGGCGGGGCCCGAGACCGCGACCGGACACAGCGCCGCGTCGAACCGCCCGCCGGACACCTCGACCGGAAGGACGGCCTCCTCGTCGTGGCCGCTGTGCTGGAGAAGCAGCTCCCACGCCGTCTCCGACTCGTCGGGGAAGCTGCCCCCGACGGTGAGCCGCCCGTCGTCGTCCCAGGCCAGGGTGTCGACGAGCGGCCGTACGGTCTGATTGCGCAGCTCGACGTTCCCGGCGGCGTTCGCGAGGACGAGGAGTTCGCGTCCGGCGCCGAGCTGGTGGCGGCCTGCCGGAGTGTCGGGGCGGACCGCGAGAACCGACCACTTGTCGTCCCCGCCCACGAGGCCGACGCCCCACGGGTCGGTCTTGCGGGGCGCGCCGGTGTCGTCGGTCCCGGCATCCGCGATCAGGTCGAGGCGCAGCTCGGCCGTGAAGGTGCGCCCCGAGCGCTCGACGGGGAGGTCGTACGCCTCCTTGGTGTGCCAGTTCTTGACGCGCAGCGCCGTGAGGTCTGCGGGCGCTCCCGGAGCGAGCTCGCCCTCCAGCCTGAGGGTGCCGCCGGACTCCTCGTGGCGCACGAGCCGGGCCTTCACGCGCTCGGCCCGCAGCCGGAGCCGGCCCTTGCTGAGCCGGGGAGTGATCCGCAGGAAGTCGTCCAGGTAGCGCACGGGCAGCTCGGCGAGCCCGCCCATCCGCACGGGCCCGGTGCGCAGCAGGCCGCCTCCGAACGCGGCCATCTCGACGTTCCAGACGGTGCTCGGCCGCTTGGTGACGAGCCGCGCCGGATCGATGACCGTCTCGAACCCGGACCGGTCGTAGCTGTGCAGCCCCTGCTTGGAGCGGTACGTCGCCTCGCGGGAGCGGACGGTACGGACCTTCAGGGGCACCGCGCGCCGCTTGCCCGCCCGCAGCCACGCGAACTTGGCGCGCGCCTCGACCCGGCCCGCCGGCAGGTTCCGTACATAGGCGAAGCCCTTGAGCCGCAGCCGTCCGTCCTCGTCCCAGGACGCCTCGGTGACGTGCGACTTCAGCGGAAGATCGGCCTTGCGGAGCGCGGTCACGCCGCGCGGCAGGGGCCCGGTGACGGGAGGGAACTGCGCCCTGCGCCTACGCGGCCCGCGCGCGAGGAACGTCGTGCCGTTGCTCTTCTCGTACGTCATGAACGCGAGCAGCTCGGTCAGGCGGCGCTCCCGGATGAGCTGCCACTTGACGCGCAGGGCCAGCGGAAGACCGGCGAGGACGGCCGGGTCGACGGTGTCCGCGAAGGAGCCGGCGTAGTCGAGGAAGGCCTCG
Organism: Streptomyces sp. CB01635; assembly: GCF_002803065.1. Lineage (GTDB taxonomy): Bacteria > Actinomycetota > Actinomycetes > Streptomycetales > Streptomycetaceae > Streptomyces. The sequence continues at coordinate 53,189 of NZ_NNBL01000039.1, read as the reverse complement.
TGGTACGCGGCGTCGCCGAGCGGCAGCGCCTCCATGAACAACCACAGATCCCCGGCGAGCACCGTCGCGTCGTAACGCCACTTGCCCGCCAGCCAGCCCGCGGCCTCCGGGGTGCCGGCCGTCTCGCGCGCCTTGTCCCCGAGGAAGCCGCTGGCCGAACGGACGGCGGCGGTGCGGTCGACGACGGCGCACGGCCTCGCCCGCCGGTTGGTGATGGAGCCGGGCCGGTCACGCCACAGATAGACGGGCCCGGACAGGACGTCGACGCTGCGGGCGAGGAAGTGCGCGGGCACGATGACCGGGATGTCCTCGAAGAGCACGCCCACGGGGAAGGCCAGTGCGTGGCGGTCCCAGAAGTCCCTGCGGAACACCTTGTTGCAGGCGATGCGGTCCCCGAGCAGGCCCCAGTGCCGGGTGACATGGGTGGCGGAGCGGTCGGTGGCCATCGCCTTGCGGAACATGGCCGACTGCTCGGTCGTCCCGTCGACGCGCAGCCGGTGCACGTTGCCGGTGGCGAAGTCGGAGCCCGACTCCGCCAGGGTGTCGAGCATGCGCTCGTACGCGTCGTGCGGCACCACGTCGTCACTGTCCACGAAGGCGAGATGCGTGCCCGTGGCCAAGGCCGCACCTGCGTTGCGCGCCGCTCCGAGGCCCGCGTTCCCCTGCCTGACGTAACGAAAGCGCCGGTCACGCCCGGCCATGGCGCGGGCGAGCACCGGACTCCCGTCGGTGGAGCCGTCGTCGACCATCACGACTTCGAGGTCGGGCATGGTCTGCGCGGCCAGCGACTCCAGGCAGGCATCGAGGTACGCCTCGACGTTGTAGATGGGGACGACGACGGTCAGTCGTGGTGTCATTCGCTGCGCACATTCCTTCCGGAGAACTGACGGGCACGGCTGCGCGACCCGCGAGGGACCTACTTGTTAACAACCCGCTCTGTCGATCCGGGTCACCACGCCTGAGCCATCCGGGTGATCACGCACGCGATCCCGCACAACGGGCCGGCGGGCGGCCGCGCTGCGCGGGATCGGTCGGGTCGGGGGTGCGGGGGCACGGGCCGGGTCAGGGCTTGACGGCGATGCGCCCCTCGTCCATACGCAGGAGCAGCAGCCGCTCGCCGGTCTTCTCCAGGAACTCGTCGACGGCCTGCCGCGAGCCCTGCCAGTAGCCGTAGTCGTCGATGAGGAGGACGCCACCGGGCACCAACCGGTCGTAGAGATGGTCGAGTTCGTGCTTGGTGGAGGCGTACCAGTCGGTGTCGAGGCGCAGGATCGAGATCTGCTCCGGGGCCTGCCGGGGGACGGTGTCCTCGACCCTGCCCTGGACGAAGTGGAGCCGGTCGGCGGGGTAAGGAACGTCCTGGAAACCGGACTTGACGTCGTCGAGGGTGGCGACGGCCCAGATCGGGCGGTCCTTGCCCTGGGCGGCGAGCAGTTCCTCGGCGGACTTTCCGTCGCGCCTGAGGTCCTCCTCGGTGGGCGGTGTCATGCCCTCGTACGTGTCGAAGAGGTAGAGGCCGCGCTCCGTGTCGCCCTGCGAGAGGAGGGTCTTGGCGCAGGCCTGCATCGACCCGCCGCGCCACACGCCGCACTCGACGATGTCGCCGGGGATGTTGTGTCTGACGATGTGACGGGTGGCGAGGATGAAGGCGTTGAGCCGCTCCGGTGAGGTCATCGTGTACGGCTTGACCGCACGGATGATGGCCTTCGCCTCGTCGTCGTAGTCCTCGGGGAGGACCAGGCCCTTGGGTTTCGGCGTCGGCCTGGGCGCCGAGGCCGCCGGCTCGGACGCGCGGGCCGCCTGCCGGGGAGCGGGCACCGGTACGCGGGTCAGCTGGTACCCGATGTGCTTGATGACGCCATTCACTGCGCTTCGCCATGCCATGCGCGGCACCTTACGTCCGGGATATTCCGCATGTCACTTTTCGTCAACCAGTAGGCGTTTCTCTCCATTTGATACGCCCGCGGGCCTGGGAACCGCCGCCGGCCGGCCGCATCGCTCCCGTCCCGCGAGCGGCGTCGGCAGCGGCACCCCGTCGACTCCGCCGACGCGATTGGCCCACCAGCGCGTCGTCGAGCGCACCAACGCCATGGTCAGACGCGGGTACTTGGCCGGCTTGCGGAAGACGCCGACGGTGTCGCCCCAGTAGGCGTGCTTGGCGTCGATGCTGCCGTAGGCGTGCCGGATGCCCTTCATCGGCGGGAAGTCGGTGTACACCTCGCTCAGTTCGAGACGTGTGTACGCGGCGAGGGCGCGCATCCCGTCCGGGTAATAGCGCCAGCAGTCCTGCGCGTCGTGCACATGGCCGCGCGAGGGGGCCGTGATGAACGCGGTGCCCTCCGGTTTGAGGACGCGGGCGATCTCCAGCATCGAGGCCCAGAAGAACGGGATGTGCTCGAAGGCCTGGCCGGAAATGAGGAAGTCGGCGCTGTTGGAGCGAACCGGGATGCGGTACGGCTTCGCCATCACCACGTCCACATTGCGCCCCTGCAGCACGTCGACGCCGACGTACTCGGTGTCGTACCCCTCCAAGAGCGACTTGTGGGTGCGCACCTGTCCGTCCGAGACCCGCGCGCCGAGGTCGACCACCCGCAGCCGCCGCCCGCGCGGCAGGTAGCTCCGGACACAGAGCTCCATCTGTTCGTACGCGGACTGGTGCATGGCGGCCTCCATCAAGGGGGTTGGGGTGACTTGATGGCTTTTCAACGCGCATGTCCGCGTGGGGTCACCGTGTGAGACGGCGCGGCGTGTGCCGGGACCACCACTTTCTGGCCGGTTCCTCGACGTACGTGAACAGCGCCCAGGACAGAGCGATCACCGCGACGGCGAGTCCGCACAGCGTGAACAGGGCGGAGTTGTCGGGCCGCATCCGGCCCCAGGTGTCCTGCACGTACCGGTTCAGCGTCTGGTGCAGCAGATAGAACGCGTACGACCACGCGCCGAGCAGCACCATGGGGCGCGAACAGAGCGCTCCGCGGCGCCCGGACAGCTCACGCTGGGCGTACGCGACGATGAAGAGCGCCGAGAACACGGCGACGAACGGCCGGACGGTCCATTCCAGTTGGCCCACCGTGTCCGGCGAGAACCAGACGATCCGGTGGCAGTACACGGCCGTGTACGCGGCGAAGGCGGCGAGCAGTGCGGCCGGGCGCAGGGCGATCCGGTGGCCGCGGCGCAGGGCGATCGCGCACACGAGGCCGACCGCGAACTCGGGAAGGCGCGTCACCGGGTGGCGCATGACCCATTCGCGGGCGAAGGGCGAAAGGTGCGCGGCGGCCCACCAGTTGACGGCCCACATGGCGGCGAGGCCGGACGCCGCGAGGAGCGCGAGGGTGCGGGTGCGCAGGCGCAGCGCGGGGCCGATCACCCACGGGAACAGGAGGTAGAAGAACACCTCGACACTGAGCGTCCAGGCCACGCCGTTGCCCGGGAACATCGGCACGACGCCGGGGAACCAGGTCTGCACGAGCAGCAGCGACGTGACGAAACTGAACGCGTCCGTGGGCACGCCGCCCCAGAGGTAGAACACCCAGATGCACGGGATCGTGGCGGCGAGATGCGCGGGCCAGATGCGGCCGGCGCGACGCCAGTAGAAGAGACCGCGACGCGTGCCGGGGCGGTGCCCCCAGGCCAGCAGAAACCCGGACAGCACGAAGAAGAACCCGACGCCGTTGACACCCATGGTCGAGTACGGGAAGAGCACGGGCGCCTGCGCGAGACCCTTGCCCGGGGCGAGTCCGGTGGTGTGGTGAACGAAGACGGCGAGGGCTGCGATGAAGCGCATCCCGGTCAGCGAATCGAGCCGCGGCGCGCGCGCATCCGCCCTGCGGGGGCGGGCGGGAGCGGGGAGAAGGGTGGCGGTCACAGGGCGGCTCCCTGTGCGGGGGTGAAGGGGGCGCGGCAGGCGCTGGTGTGGCCGGCCCGCGCAGGCGCGGAAGGAACCGTGTCCGTCACGGGGCGGCTCCCTGGCCCGGGGTGAGGGCTGTGGCGCCGCAGGCACCGGTGGCCGAGGCAGGGCTTGGCCCGGGCGGTCCGGGTGGGCGCGGGAAGCAGCGTGACCGTCACAGGGCAACCCCCTGCCCCGGGGTGAGGGTGGCGCCGCAGCCCCTGGTGTGGTCCTGGCTCGCGATCAGGCGGTCGAGGCGGGGTTTGGCCCAGGCGCGTACGGCGGTGATCCGGGCTGGGTCGGGGACGGCGTCGGCCCGGACGAAGTCACCGCCGTTCTGCTGCCGGTACAGCGGGACGTAACCGGCGTCCGCCAGGCGGGCGAGGGTCAGGCCCGGCTTGTCCACCCAGGCCTCATGGACGTGCAGGAGTTCGGGGCGCTCGGCGCGAAGGACATGGTCACGCAGGGCGCTCATGTCGCCGGAGGCGTACGCGTTCGCGATGCGGCGGTCCGTCAGGCCGGCCAGGTCCAGTACGCGCAGCCGCGTGGTGAGCAGCGTGCCGCCGAGGTCGGGCAGGGCGACGGTGGCGTGGCGCAGGCCGAGGCGCTCGGCGTACGTGTTGAACACCTGGCCGTAGCGTTCCGCGACGAAGCACATGGAGAGCGTCGGGTGAGCCTTGAACGAGGCCTCGCGGTCGGCCTGTCCCGCGTGCGAGAGCACGAGCGCACCGGTCAGCGCCGCGACGAAAACCGCTCTGCCGCGGGTCCCTTCCGCCTCCCACAGCACCACGGCCGACAGTGCGGCGACGGCCGCCGCCAGCACCCACACCGGCGTGGCGAACCGGTACAGGGCCATCCAGTCCCGGCCGAGCACCCCGTACGCGAGCAGCGACAGGAGCAGCGGCACGAGCAGCGCCACCAGGGCCCGCCGCCCCTTGCCGGGCCGCGTGAGGACGGCGCCGGCGCACAGCGCGCCGATCAGTGCGATGGCCCAGCCGGCGTACGTCAACAGGTCACCTGTCTGGGCGAGTTGGGCGAGCCGCGGGGTCTGCTGCGCCTTGGCGACCGCGGTGTTCGGCACCCACAGACCGAAGACGGCGTGCCGCCACAGCAGGAACGCCCCGTAGGGCACGGCGACGACACCTGCGTGCAGGGCCAGCGCGCGGACCGAGCGGGGCAGCTCGCGCCGGCGCACGAAGAGGGCCAGGACGAGGGGGTAGGCGCCCGCGAGTACGGCACCGTCGGGGCGGGTCAGCGCGGCGAGCAGGGCGATCGCGGCGACGGCAACTGCGGTGCGGGGGGCGGTGAGATCGCCACGGGTGACGCCCCGGACGAGGAGCGCGGCCGTCGCGGCGGCGCTCAGCCCGTACAGCGGATTCTCCAGGCCCGAGAAGGACCAGGCCACGTAGGACAGGTTCGTGGCGAGGGCCGTGCCCGCCAGGAGCGTCACCGCCCACGCGCGGCCGGGGAGCACGGCGCGGGCCGTCCACGCGATGCACGCGAGCGTGCCGGCCGTGCACAGCAGGGCGAGTGCTTTCGGGTAGAGCACGAGGTCGCTGACGCCCAGGAACGCGCCGTGGTCGAAGAGTCCGAGTCTGCGGCCGAGGGCCATCAGGGCGAGCCAGGACGGGTTGGAGTAGCCCTCCACGAGTGCGGCGCCCGGGAGTTGGACCGGGCCGAGGCCCTCGTCGACGCTGCGCGCGTACGCGAAGGTGACGGCGGCGTCGTCGACGATCCAGCGTCCGAGTCCCGCGGCCCTGACCGCGATCAGCGCCGTCGCGGCGAGGACGGCGGCGGGGTCGGCCCACCGGCGCGTGCGGGACGCGGGCGAGGCGCGTGCAGCGGGCACGGTCCGCGCGCGGTCGGGGCGGCGGTTGTCGAGGAGGGCGAGGAGCATGGCGTTCACGGTGACTCCAGCGTGGGCTCGGTGGGTGCGGCGGTCGCCCCGGCAGGCGGCCCCGCAGAGGCCGCGCACGTGGGCGCCGGGCCGCCCACACGCTCGTACAGGCGCAGCAGCCCGCTGCGGCGTCTCGACTCGGCGAGGGGCATGAAGTCCCGCTTCAGGAGCGCGAGTTTGGTGAGTTCGACGGGGTTGCGGGTGTGCCAGCCGGGGTGCCCCGCCTCCGCGTCGAAGAGGACCCAGACGCGGGACAGGCACGCCATCCGGGCGCGGAGTTCGGCGGGGCTCGCGTCCACGCCGTACAGGGTTCCGGAACGGGCGCCTGACGACTTCAGGGACACGTCGCGCACACCCGCGACCGCGCGCGGGTACGTCTCCGTCAGGCGTCGGCCGGTCTTCGGCACGTAGAGGAGTGCGTCGCCGGGCCGCAGGTCCCGCTCGGCCATGCGTGCCACGGCCCCGAAGTCGTCCCTGCGGCCCTCGGGCGACCGCTCGCGCAGCTGCGCCGGGAACTGCACCCAGAACGCCACCGCGACCAGGACGGCCCCGGCGGTCACCTGGATGTACCAGGAGGGCCGCACCCGGCCCGGCAGGCGCCGCAGGACCGCGTCCGCGCCCGCCGCCACCAGCAGGGGCAGCCCGGCGAACGCGAAGAACGTGTAGCGCGGCGCGTACAGCGGCTGCCACTGCGAGACGGTCAACAGCAGCGCGGGCGGCACCACGGCCAGCGGCAGCGCGACCGCCACGAGTCCGCACGCCCCCCGGCGGACCGAGGGGGCGAGCACCGCGGCGGCGGCGAGCAGGAGCGTGGTGTTGAAGACGGCACCGGGGTGCCCGGCGGCGAGCCGCAGCAACGCCTCCGCGTCCTCCCAGCCCGGCCTGCGGATCCACGCCACCTGGAAGCTCTGCCCCCGCGCCTCGTCGGCGAGGGGCAGGACCAGCAGGACGGCGGCAGTGGCGGCGGACGCCCAGCCCCGCCACAGCACGGGGGCGGCGCGTGAGACGAGGAGGGTGACGGCGTGCGCGGCGAGGACGAGCACGGCGAACTCGTGGAGCCACGCGGTCACCGTCACGAGCGCGGCGTACCCGGCCCAGGCGGGCCACGACGGATGCCGTACGCAGTGGACGAGCATGAGCGTCGCCGCGGCGGCGCCCGCCGCGACGATCGCGTACGAGCGGCCCTCCTGCGCGTAGTAGCCGGTGAACGGCGAGGCGGCGTAGAGGAGTCCGGCCCACAGGCCCACGCGGGGCCGGACCAGGCGGATCCCGAGCGCGGCGACGAGGCAGGCCGCCGCGGCCGCACCGAAGACGGACGGCAGTCGCATCAGGTAGGCGTCGGTCTGCCCGCCGAGCACGAAGTGGATCAGTACGTAGTAGAGGCCGTGGACGGCGTCGATGTTGCCGAGGAGATGGTGGATCTGGGGCAGGGAGCGGGTGGCGACGAGCATCGTCGCGGCCTCGTCCCGCCAGATCGTGCCGCGGTCGAGCCCCCAGAGCCCGAGGCCCACCATCACCAGGCCCGGCAGCAGGACCGCGGTCACGGCGGGTGCGGCGGCGGGAAGAGCCCTGGGGGTGCGGCCTCGCGGACCGTCCGAAGAGATGCGCACGCGCCGATACTGTCCCAAATGATCCGATTTGTGACGCAGCCTTGCCGTCATGGATCACGCGTGCGGCGCGGGATGGTGGCGGAGATACGGGACATAACGCCTGGCGACAGCGAGGCACGCCGCGCGACCGTCGAAGACCTCGCATCACCCGATCGAGTGGGCGAAGGCGCAGTTGCCGACCGGAGCGACCGGACCGGACCTGGCGGCCCCGCCCCGGCCCGGCCCCGTTCTCGACGAACGGGGCCGGGCCGACGCGTCGGCGCCGTACGCTCCCGCCGACCAGCCGTGCACTCCTGCCGGACTACTCGCCCTACTCGTCCTACTTGAACTACTTGAACTACTCGAACTACTCGACGACGAGCTCGACGTCGATGTTGCCGCGGGTCGCGTTCGAGTACGGGCAGACCTGGTGGGCCTGCTCGACGAGCTTGCGGCCGGTCTCGGCGTCGACCGTCTCCGGCAGCTCCACGCGCAGCGTCACCGCGAGCCCGAAGCCCTCACCCTGCTTGCCGATGCCGACCTCGGCGGTCACCGCGGCGTCACTGACGTCGACCTTCGCGGCGCGGCCGACGAGACCGAGCGCGCTGGCGAAACAGGCGGAGTACCCGGCGGCGAAGAGCTGCTCGGGGTTGGTGCCCTGACCGTTGCCGCCCATCTCCGTGGGGATGGCCAGCTGGAGGTCGAGGCGGCCGTCGGAGCTGACGGCGCGGCCGTCACGGCCATGAGTGGCGGTGGCTACGGCGGTGTAGATCGCTTCCATGAAAAACATCCTCCTGCGTGGGGCCGCGGTGACGTCCGCGGTGGAGTACGTGCTGCGCTGACGGATATAAGTAGAGCACGCAATTCAATTGTGCACAACCAAGTTGCGCACCGAGGCGTCCCGGCTACCCTGGAGCCATGACCACCGAGACGACCGAGACGCCCGGCGACGAGGAATTCCTGCGGCTCGACCGCCAGATCTGCTTCTCCCTGAACGCCGCGTCGCGCGCGTTCGGCGGCGTCTACCGCACGCTCCTCAAGGACCTGGGTCTGACCTACCCCCAGTACCTGGTCATGCTCGTGCTCTGGGAGGACGGCGAGCTGCCCGTGAAGCGGCTCGGGGAGCGGCTGCGGCTCGACTCGGGCACGCTGTCGCCGCTGCTCAAGCGGCTGGAGGCGGCCGGCCTCGTCCAGCGGGAGCGCAGCGCGCGCGACGAGCGCTCGGTGAACGTCCGGCCGACCGGCGCGGGCACCGAGCTGCGGGAGCGCGCGGCGCTGGTGCCGCGCCGGATCGCGGCCGCGACGGGGTTCGACCTGGCGGAGATCGAGGACATGCGCGCCCGCCTGGACCGCCTGACGAGGGCGCTGGACGGGGCGCCGCTGGACGCATAGTCGGGCCACCGGCGCCGGATGCAGCACCACTCCACCCGACACGAAAGCCGCATTATGGTGATTATCACCGCATATGCGGGTATTCGATCGTACGCTCGCGCAGGTGACGCTCGAGACTCAGCCGCCCACCACCTCAGCGCCCGTCCACGCGACCTGGGTCCGCCCAGGACCACTCGCACGGGCGGCGCTCCCCCTGACCTGGCTGGCCACCCGCGCCGCGATGCTCGTCCTGCTCGTCACGGACGAGCGCGCCCCGCTCGGCGTCGGAGGCATCGCGCACGAGGTGCACACGCTGTACGCCCGCTGGTACGCCACCCTCGCCGACGGCGCCTTCCCCGCCGGTGACGCGATGTGGCAGTACCCGCCCGGCGCGGGCCCCGTCCTCCTGGCGCCCGGCCTGATCCCCGGCCTCACGTACTTCCAGGGCTTCGTCGCACTCACGCTCGCCACGGACGCCCTGGTCACGCTCGTCCTCGCCCGGACCGGCGCGCGGCCGAGACGCAGTGCGGGCGGCGCCTGGCTGTGGGTGGCCGGGCTGCCGCTCCTGCTCCACATCCCGCTGGCCCGTTACGACATCGAGGTCACCGCGCTCGCCGTGTTCGCGCTGCTGCTCATGGGGCGGTTCCCGCGCGCGGGCGGCGTACTCGCGGCGTGCGGCGCGCTGGTGAAGGTGTGGCCGGCGCTCACCCTGCTCGGCACGCCCCGGGGACGTACCAGCCGGGAGGCGTGGACGGCGGCGCTCACCTCCGCCGTCGCGATCCTGCTGGCCCTCGCGGTCGCGTTCCGCTCGCCGTTCTCGTTCCTGCGCCACCAGGGCGAGCGGGGCGTGCAGATCGAGTCGCTGGGCGGCACGGTCCTGTCGTTCGCGCGGCGGGCGGGCTGGTCCGGACACATCCGCTACCAGTTCGGGGCGATGGAGTACGTCGGCCCACACGTGGGCGCGGTGGCCGCGGCCTCCCTGGTACTCACCGCCGTCGCGGCGGCGCTGCTGATGCTCTGGCGGCTGCGGGCGGTGAGCTGGAGCCCCGCGACGCCGTTCGACGCGGCCCTCTGCGCCGTCCTGCTCTTCACCGTCACCAGCCGCGTGATCAGCCCGCAGTACCTGATCTGGCTGCTCGGGCTCGCCGCGGTCTGCCTCACCTCGCGCCACACCACCCAGCGCCTCGTCGCCGTACTCGTCGTGGCAGCGGCCGGCCTGAGCGCGCTCGCGTACCCGGTCCTGTACCGCGACGTCGAGGCCGCCACCTGGACGGGCTCGCTGCTGATGCTGGCCCGCAACGGCCTGCTCCTCGGAGCTGCCGTCCTCTCGTTCCGTTCCCTCTGGAAGGGATCAGAGGCATAAGAACTTTACTTACCGGACAATTACCGCAAACGCCTAGGATTTCCTTCTGTGGAAGCAGTGCAGCCCGAGCCCCAGCAGCCGTCGCCCCCGCAGTCACAGGTTTCCGTCGTCGTCATCGGCTACAACGACGCCGCACGGGTCCCCGACGCCGTGCGCTCTGCCCTCTCCCAGGGCCCCGCGGTCCGCGAGGTGATCGCCGTCGACGACTGTTCGACGGACGGCAGCGGCGAGTTGCTCCGGCGCACGGCGGACGACGAGCCACGGCTGAAGGTGGTGCGCCGCGCCGCGAACAGCGGCGGCTGCGGCACCCCGCGCAACGACGGCATCGACACTGCCTCGGCCCCGTACGTCATGTTCCTGGACAGCGACGACGTGCTGCCGCCCGGCGCCGTCGACGCCCTGCTCGGCGCGGCGCTCGCCCACGGCACCGAGGTCGCCGCCGGCCTGTGCGTGCGCCGCGAACTCCCCTCGGGCCGCGACATCCCGTGGCAGCCGGAGCTGTACGCCGAGCCCGCCGTGGTCCCCCACCCTGAGCGCCGCCCCCGCCTCGTCCACGACACCCTCTGCGTCAACAAGCTCTACCGCACGGACTTCCTGCGCGAGCACGGGATCCGCTTCCCCGACGGCCGCTTCGTCTACGAGGACTTCGTGTTCACCGCGCGCGTGCTCGCCGCCGGACCGCGCATCGCGCTCGTCCCCGACACGGTCTACATCTGGAACGTGCGCCGTGACGCCGACCGCCTGTCGCTCTCCCTCGACCGGGCCGGACTCGACAACTGGACCGGCCGCATCGAAGCGCACCGCCAGTCCGTCGACATCCTCCTGACCGCCTCGCACAAGCGCCTGGCGCGCGCTGCCCGCACCCGTTTCCTCGACCACAGCCTGCGCATGTACGCCCGCGAGCTCGACCTGCGCAGCCCCGGGTACCGCGCCGAGTGGTGGGACAGCACCCGCGCCTACCTCGCCACGTTCGACACGGCCGACATCGACGCGGCGCCCGCCCCCGGCCGCGTCGTCGCCCGCGTGATCCTCGCCTCCGACCACCCGCGCGACCTGCCCCGCCTCAAGGAGGTGGCGGCGCGCCCCGCCCGGCTGCGCCCGCCCTACGCGCGCGCCGCGGACGGCACGCCGATCTGGTCCGACGACCTCCCCCAGGTGACCCTGGAGCACCTCCTCGTACGCCCCATGGGGCTCCTCCCCATCGCCATAGAGGCGGAACTGCGGCCACGCGCGCGTGGCTCACGGCTGCGGCTGCGCCTGCACGACCTGTACGGCCGCGTCGCCGAGGCGGGCCCCGCCACCGTCGACATCGAGGTCATCGACCGCCGGCGCCACCGCCCCGCCAGGCGCCGCACCGTGACCCTCGTGCCCGGGCGCGACGCCGGGACCTGGGAGGCCGAGACGTCCCTCGACCTGTCCGCGCTCGCCTCCGGCACCTGGGACCTGCGCCTCCATGTGAACTTCGCGGACGGCACGAGCCGCGACGCCGGCGCCCACGCCGTCACCGGCCCCGGCCTCCTGCGCCGCACCGCCCTGCCGAGCCTGCGCCACGGCATGCTGCTCGCCCATCCGTACGCGACCCACTCCGGCGCCCTCGCCGTACGCCTCGCACCGGGCGTACGCGGAGCCCTGGCGGTAGCACGCGGCCGCCTCAACCGCCTGGTTCACTAGGGCCGACCGCACGCGAACGTTCTTTCCGACTCGACCGAGGGGACCCTGTACCGACATGACCTGGCTGATCACCGGCGGTGCCGGATACATCGGGGCGCACGTCGTCCGCGCCATGCAGGAGGCGGGCGAGCGGACCGTGGTCTACGACGATCTGTCCACCGGCGTCGCCGAGCGCGTCCCGGACGGCGTACCCCTCGTAGTCGCCTCGACCCTGGACGCGGACGCCGTGGCGCGCACCATCGCCGGGCACGGCATCACCGGCGTCGTCCACCTCGCCGCGAAGAAGCAGGTCGGCGAGTCGGTGGAACTGCCGCTGCACTACTACCGCGAGAACGTCGAGGGCCTGCGCGTCCTCCTGGCGGCGGTCACGGCGGGCGGCGTCCCGTCCTTCGTCTTCTCCTCGTCCGCCGCGGTGTACGGCATGCCCGACGTCGACCTCGTCACCGAGGACACCCCGTGCCTGCCGATGAGCCCGTACGGCGAGACGAAGCTCGCCGGCGAGTGGCTGGTCCGCGCGACGGGCCGGGCGCACGGCCTCGCCACGGCCTCCCTGCGCTACTTCAACGTGGCGGGGGCGGCCGCCCCCGAACTGGCCGACACCGGCGTCTTCAACCTCGTACCGATGGTCTTCGAGAGGCTCACCGACGGCGAGGCCCCGCGGATCTTCGGCGCGGACTACCCGACACCGGACGGGACCTGCGTACGCGACTACATCCATGTCGTCGACCTCGCCGAGGCCCACGTGGCCGCCGCCCGCCGCCTCTCCGGCGAGGCCCCCGGCACGGACCTCACCCTCAACATCGGCCGCGGCGAAGGCGTCTCGGTCCTGGAGATGGTCGAGCTGATCAACGCGACGACGGGCCACGGCACCGACCCCGTCGTCACCCCGCGCCGCCCCGGCGACCCGGCCCGCGTCGTCGCCTCCGCGGACCGCATCGCGACGGAGCTCGGCTGGACGGCGAAGCGCGACGTACGCGAGATGGTCGAGTCGGCGTGGCAGGGCTGGGTCCGGGTGCACGGGACCGCCGTTAGGTGAGTCCCGTTCGGCGCGGGCCCATGAAGCCGGGGATCTGCCCGGCGTTCAGCGTGGTCACGGCCTGAACCAGCCGCAGACCGGGTTCCGGCTCCCTCCGCCTCCTACACAAATGCAGTTTTCCGTTCGTCTCGGCCGCCGGGGCCTGGTCGAGCCGGGATTTTCAAGGCTCCGGCCGGAGTTCCGTGACGTCGCAGGTTGCTACCCAGCAGCCACAACCGGGCCGGCCGTGACCTGAGGACGGTTGGGGAGCAGCGACGAGAGGTTGTCCCGTACGAAGTCCGCCGCCCGGTCGATCGACTCTTCGGCCCCGGATCGGTCTTCGAAGACGCTGGTGGAGACCATCACTCCGTCCCCGGCGTCCACCCAGTAGTAGGCCACGAAACCGGGGGCCCGGCGGAGGAGAGGCACGAATCCCTCGTCCACTCGGCGTCCTGCCTCGGCAGAGTCAGTCACTCCTTCGTAACGCCGAATCACTGCGTACATAGCTGATCTCCTCATGGATCCCAGGGTCGCCTTGCGCGAAACGACCTACCCCCACCGAGCGTCTCGCGCGCGGGGGACGTCCGGACGTGACCCGGACAGGTGATCCGAACCAGGCATCTGCTGTGGCCAGGGCGCCGCCGCGGCTGATGTCAGCGGGCAACTACAGCGCCCTCAACCCCGCCGCCGTAGCCGAAGCCAGTTTCCCCAGGTACCCCTTGGGCAACGGCGTGCGCACCACCACCGCGCGCCAGTACAGCGGGCCCGAGATCAGGTCGAGGGCGAGGTCCTCGTCGAGGTCAGCCCTGACCTCCCCGCGCGCGGCGGCGCTGCGCACGATGCCGTTCGCCACCCCGTGCTGCCCCTCGCGCAGTGCCTTCTGCATGGCCTCGGCGATTTCCGGGTTGCGGGCGGCCTCGGCCTGGAGGTCGGGAATGATCTGGCCGGCGACCGGATGCCTCAGGGCGCGGGACGTCACCTCGTACAGGAGGCGCAGGTCGCCCTCCAGGGAACCCGTGTCCGGGGCCGGCAGGCCCTGTACCGCTATGGCGGAGACCAGGTCCAGGACCAGGTGCAGCTTGGAGCGCCAGCGGCGGTAGACGGCCGTCTTGCCGACGCCCGCGCGGCGCGCGATCCCCTCGATGGACATACGGGCATAGCCCACGGCGGCGAGCTCTTCGAAGACGGCTGCCCGGATGGCGTCGGTCACATCCTCACGGAGGACGGCTGCCCCTGCGGGGGCCCGGCGACGCGCCGGCGATGGGGGTCCCCCCTGCTCGAGCGAAGCCGAGAGCTCGGGGGAGGAGTCGGCGTTGGTCGTCATGGTGAACAGCTTACGGCGTTACGACGAAACGGTTGCGTTCCGACGTCGCGACGCCCTACGCTCGCGTCACGACGATACGGGCCCGTTCCGACGTCTCCGACCCTTTGAGCGAAAGCAGCGGATGTGAGTCAGGCAGTCGACACACCTCCCCCGCCGGCGGTCACCGCCCCGGCGGAAGATCCCGCGCAGCTGGCCGCGCGGTACGGCCTCTCGGTCAGCGGCGCGCGCCCGACCCTCACGGAATATGTGGGCCAGCTCTGGCAGCGGCGCCACTTCATCACCGCGTTCGCGACGGCCAAGCTCACGGCGCAGTACAGCCAGGCGAAGCTCGGCCAGGTGTGGCAGGTGGCGACCCCGCTCCTGAACGCGGCGGTCTACTACTTCATCTTCGGCGTGCTGATGGACACGAAGCACAACGTGCCGGACTACGTGCCGTTCCTGGTCACCGGCGTGTTCGTGTGGACGTTCACGCAGAGCTCGATCATGGCGGGCACCCGCGCGATCTCCGGCAACCTCGGTCTCGTACGGGCGCTGCACTTCCCGCGCGCCGCGCTGCCGGTGTCGTTCGCGCTCCAGCAGCTCCAGCAGCTGCTGTTCTCGATGTGCGCGCTGGTGGTGATCCTGCTCTGCTTCGGCGTTCCGCCGGCCCTCTCGTGGTTCCTGGTCCTGCCGGTCCTGCTGCTGCAGTTCGTCTTCAACACCGGCGTGGCCCTCGTGATGGCGAGGATGGGCGCGCGGACGCCGGACATAGCGCAGCTGATGCCGTTCCTGCTGCGCACGTGGATGTACACGTCCGGCGTGATGTGGAGCATCGACAAGGTGCTCAAGAACCAGCACCTGCCGCACGTCGTGCACGTACTGCTGTCCGCGAACCCGGCCGCCGTCTACATCGACCTGATGCGCTTCGCCCTGATCGACAGCTTCCACCGCGGTCAGCTGCCGCCCCACGTATGGGCGATCGCGGCCGGGTGGGCGCTGCTCGCGGGCGTCGGCGGGTTCATCTACTTCTGGAAGGCAGAGGAGACGTACGGCCGTGGCTGACACCTTTGGGGAGCGGATCCCCACCGTCATCGTCGACGACGTCGACATCGTCTACCGCGTGAACGGCACGGGCGCGGGCCGCGGCACCGCGACCGCCGCGCTCGGCCGCATCATCGGCGGGCGGAAGAAGGCCGAGGCGCGGGCCGGCGTGCGCAAGGTGCACGCGGTGAAGAAGGTGTCGTTCACCGCCTACAAGGGCGAGGCGATCGGCCTGATCGGCACGAACGGGTCGGGCAAGTCGACGCTGCTCAAGGCGGTGGCGGGGCTGCTGCCGACGGAGAACGGCCGGATCTTCACGCATGGCCAGCCGTCCCTGCTCGGCGTGAACGCGGCGCTGATGAACGACCTCACGGGCGAGCGCAACGTCCATCTCGGCGGCCTCGCCATGGGCATGAGCCGCGAGGAGGTGCGCGAGCGCTACGACGACATCGTCGGCTTCTCCGGCATCAACGAGAAGGGCGACTTCATCACGCTGCCCATGCGGACGTACTCCTCCGGCATGGCCGCCCGGCTCCGGTTCTCCATCGCCGCCGCCAAGGACCACGACGTGCTGCTGATCGACGAGGCCCTGGCCACCGGCGACCGGTCCTTCCAGAAGCGCTCGGAGTCCCGCATCCGCGAGCTGCGCAAGGAGGCCGGCACGGTCTTCCTCGTCAGTCACAACAACAAGTCGATCCGCGACACCTGCGACCGGGTGCTGTGGCTGGAGCGCGGCGAGCTGCGGATGGACGGCCCGACGGACGAGGTCCTCAAGGCGTACGAGGCGTTCACCAATCCGAACGACGGCAAGCCGGAACCGAAGAAGGCCAAGGTCGCCGTTTCCGCCTGAGGCCGATGCGGGCGGCCCACTCCCTTTATCCCTTTTATCTGATTGGTGACACTATGGGGCGCCAGGAGGAGAAGGGACGGAGACCGTGCAGGAACTCAGCGTCATCGTGTACGGCCGGGACGTGCAGGGGCATCTCGCCGACTGCCTGGACAGCGTGACGGGCCAGTTGCCCGAGGGGGCGGAACTCGTCGTCGCCGCCGTGGACGATCCGGCGCCGACCGCCGACGTGCCGGGCAGCGTCACCGTTCTGGCCCTGCCCGGCGACACTTCCGACGAGGAGGCCCGCGCCGCCGGCGGCGAGCGGGCCTCGGGCGAGTGGCTGCTGTTCGTGCACGCCAAGGACCGCGTGCCCCCGGGCGCGCTGCGGGCGCTGCGGGACCGGGTCGCCGGCCTCCCGGACAGCGCCGACCGCGTGGACGTCGTCCTCACGGACCATGTGCACTCGAACTGGCGCACCTCCGGCCTCCCGGGCCCCGACGCCCGTCTGCTCGCCAGGGCGGGCGGCCGCGATCTGCCCCTCGCGGACTGCCCCGACCTGCTGCGGATCACCCCGCTGCTCGGGAACCGTGCCCTGCGCGCCGCGTTCTGGCGGGACCACCGCGACCAACTGGCCGCCACCGACGAGCGGTTCGCGGCCCGCGCCGCCCTCGTCCTCGCCGACCGCGTCACCGCGCTCCAGCACGTGGTCCTCGACGAGCGCAGGCTGCGCCCCACGAGCCTGCCGCCGCTCACCCCGGAGCAGCACTACGCGACCGTCGGCCTTTACGAGGACCTCCAGCGCCTGATGGCCGGCCGCGGCACGCCGACCGGTCCCCGCGCGGTCCTCTACGACGTGATGGCGACCGAGTGCATGCGGATCGTGGCCCGCGCCGGGATGCCGGAGCCGGTGGGCCGCGAGTTCTTCCGCCGGGCCTCGCGCGCGGCCGTCGCGTGGCGGCCGGAGGGCTACCGCAGGCCCGCGGGGCTCGAAGGCATCCGGCGCCGCCTGCTCGAAGAGGACGCGTACTCCCGGTACCGCGCCTTCCAGAGCGTCAACCACAAGCGGCGCGCCCTGAAGTCCGCGGCCCGGGAGCGCAAGCGGCGGATCGGCGCGAAGGTCCGCGACCACCGCTACCGGCGGGAGCTGCGCCGGCCCGTGGACCCGGAGCTGGCCGTGTTCTCCGCGTACTGGGACCGCGGGGTCGCCTGCAATCCGGGCGCGATCGCCGCGAAGCTCGCCGAACTCGCGCCGCGCGTCCACCAGGTGTGGGTGGTCCGCGCGGCCGACGCGCCGCTCCTGCCGCCCGGCACCGACCACGTCGTGCCCGGCTCCCGCCGCTACTGGGAGGTCCTGGCCCGTGCCAAGTACCTCGTCAACAACGTCAACTTCGCGAACGCCGTGGTCAAGCGCCCCGAAGCCGTCCACGTCATGACCCACCACGGCACGCCCCTCAAGCGCATGGGCCTCGACCAGATCGAGTACCCGACCGCGTCCAAGGGCCTCAACTTCCCCCAGCTCCTGGCCCGCGTCGACAAGTGGGACTACAGCGTCACGTCGAACAGCCACTCCACGCGGATCTGGGAGCGCGCCTACCCCACGCACTACGTCCCGCTGGAGTACGGCTATCCGCGCAACGACGTCTTCTACAGCGCGACGGCCGCCGACATCCGCGCCGTCCGCGACCGCCTCGGCATCGCGCCGGGCCGGCGGGCCGTCCTGTACGCGCCGACGCACCGCGACTACGAGGGCTCCTGGACCCCGCGCCTGGACCTCGCCACGCTCGCCGACCGGCTCGGCGACGACACCGTCCTCCTCGTGCGCGGCCACTACTTCTACGGCGGGGCGGGCTCGCCTCTCGCGGACCTGCGCCGCAGCGGGCGGGTCATCGACGTGTCCACGTACGACCCGGTCGAGGAGCTCTGCCTCGCCGCGGACGCCCTGGTCACGGACTACTCGTCGATCATGTTCGACTACGCCAATCTGGACCGCCCGATCGTGATCTACGCGGACGACTGGGAGATGTACGCGAAGACCCGCGGGGTCTACTTCGACCTGATCGCCGAGGCGCCCGGGCCCGTCGCCCGTACGCAGGACGAGCTGACGGACATCCTCGCCTCGGGCGCGTGGCGCGACGAGGCGTCGGGGAAGGCGCGGGCCGCGTTCCGGCGCCGGTTCTGCGAGTTCGACGACGGTCACGCCGCCGAGCGGCTCGTACGCCGGGTCTTCCTCGGCGAGAGCGAGGCGGCGCTGCCCCCGGTGGTCCCCGTCGACGAGCGCATCCCCGCGCCCACCCCCGAGGAGGCGGCCCACCGATGACCACGCCCACGAGAACGATCACGCCCGACGTCACGGTCACCGTCATCGTCTACAACGACGCCGGGCGGCTGCCGCGCGCCGTCGCCTCGGTCCTGGCCCAGACGCACGGCAACATCGAGGTCGTCATCAGCGACGACCACTCGACGGACGCCACCCCCGAGGTGGCGCGCCGCCTCGCCGCCGCGGACCCTCGGGTGCGCTACCTGCGTCTGCCGGAGAACAGCGGCGGGTGCAGCGCGCCCCGCAACCGCGCGCTCGACATCGCCCGCGCCCCGTATCTGATGTTCCTCGACAGCGACGACGAACTCCCGCCGGAATCGGTGGAGTTGCTGCTCGCGGCGCACCGGGAGCGGGAGATCGACTTCGCGATGGGCGCGGTCGAGCGGATCCGCGTCGACACGGGCCGCACGTCGACGTGGATGCCGCATCTGGTCTCGGAGCGCCGCACGGTCGACGGGATCGACGCCGAACCCGGCCTGTTCTTCGAGCACTTGTCGACGAGCAAGATGTACAAGCGGGAGTTCCTCGACCGCAACCAGCTGCGCTTCCCCGAGGGCATCCACTACGAGGACCAGCTGTTCTCGGCGCAGGCGTACTGCCTCGCGAAGTCCTTCACGGTCATCCCCGAGCCGGTCTACCGCTGGTACATCGCGCCGTTCGTCGAGGCGGACGCCGCGTCGATCTCCAACCAGCGGCACAAGCTGACCAACGTCCGCGACCGCGTCCACGTGCAGGAACTCATCGACGATTTCCTCGCGTCGGGCGGCCACACGGGGGTGCGCGAGGACAAGGACTACAAGTTCCTCAAGCACGACTTCCGGATGTACGCGGGCGATCTGCCCTACCGGGACTACGCGTGGCTGGCCGGGTTCGCCGAGATCGTGAACCCGTATCTGGCGACGCTGTCCCCGGGCGCGTACGCCCGGCTGCCGCGCCCCGAACGGGTCGTCCTGCAACTGGTGCGCGACGGCCGCCTCTCCGACGCCCGGCTCGCGGCACGCGGGCTCGGCCATGTGGTGGCCCCGCGCGAGACTGCCACGGACGCGTCCGGTGCCGTCTACTGGGGGGCAGTGGTCCCGTCGTCGGACGAGGCGCGTGCCGAACTCGACCTGTCCGACCAGGAGTTGTACTCGCGTCCGTTCCCCAGCGCCCAGTTCCGGCACGAGATCACGCGGATCGAGCGCGGCCCCGGCGCCGGCGTCGACCTGTCGGTGCGCACGTACGATCCCGGTCTGCGCCTCGCCGTCGGCCCGCACGTCGCCTCGCTGGTCGTGGCGCCGGGGCGGCACCGTATGACGACGCGGCTGCGGCTCGACCCGGTGCGGCCCGGCGTCTTCGAGGGCCGGGTGCGGCTCGACCTGGCGGCGGCCCCGCTCCCGGTGCACGGCTTCGACGGCATGCGGCATCCGTTGCTCCAGCTCCAGGACCACGGCCTGCGCAACACCTCGGTGCTGCTCGCGCCGCTGGACTTCCCCGCGCTCACCGCGCGTGTCGGGTACCGCTCGGGGGCCGCCCCGCACCGGGTGACGCTGGAGCCGGAGGGCCGGGGCGGCGGGCGTCTCCAGATCCGCTGGGAGCCGGCGGGGCTCACGGCCCGGGTGACGCACCCGGTGGCGCGCAGACTGGCCACTGCTTCGGACGGGCGCGTACGGAACGCCGTACGCCTGGTGAGGAGCGCGCTGCGCTAGGGCCGGTCGCCGACGACCTCGTACAGGGTCTGGCCGCCCGGGCCCGTCGTGACCTTGTGCAGTGCGGGGTCGGTGGCGGCGAGGCCCGCGTCGTCGCGGTGGCTCACGATCCACCGCACCCCGTAGCGGCGCAGGACGTCGAGGCGCGCGGCCCGCTCGGTGCCGGGGGCGAAGTAGGTCCCGACGGCGCTGGTGCGGGCCGCCTCGTCGGGCAGGAAGAAGTCCGGGTAGCCGGGGGCCACGGTGTAGGGCCCGTACGCGGGGATCTGGCGCGCGGGGAAGTCCGTGGCGAGGACCACGTCCCCGTACTTCACCCAGGGCGTCATCCAGTGGTAGCCGCGCCACGGTGGCTTGTAACGGTCGGCGAGCGGCTTGGGCAGGACGTCTCGCGGGACGACGTAGCCGAGTACGCCCGACTGGGTCCACGCGCCCGCGAGGAGCACCGCACCGAGTACCGCAGCGAACGCCGTACGTACGGTCCTGCGGCCCGCCCTGCGCTCTGCTCCGCACACCTCCAGGCCCGCCGCGACCTGCGCCGGGATCACGGCTGCCGGCAGGACCCGGCCCCACGAGTAGTGCCCGCTCACCCAGCCCGCCGCGAACATCAGCACCCCGAGCGCGAAGAAGATCACGAGTGGATCGCGCCGGTCCCTGCGCCACCGCAGAGCGAGCGCGAACACGCCGGCAAGCAGGAGCCAGTACCGGCCGGGCAGGTTCCGGTAGAGGGCCTGGTGGATCTCCTCCAGGCCCTGCGCATGGAAGAGGTCGAAGAACGAGTAGTACGGCCATGCGGCGAGCACGACCGCGCCGAGGGCGAGCCCGGCCACGAGCCGCGCCCACACCGCGCGTGCCGGCCAGGGCCGCGCCCCGGCCACCATCGCGAGGGCGCCGAACGACGTGACGACGCCCGTGAACTGATGGCTCAGCAGGATCACGGACCACAGCAGCCCAAGGCCGAGGAACCCGGGCAGGCCCGAGCCGCGCGCGAGCGCCCCGCGCAGCAGCGCCCAGAGGTGGAAGGACAGCCCGAGCGCGAAGGTGCTGGGGTAGGAGAGGGTCAGGGCAAGGGAGTTGAGGCCGAGGAAGCCGCTCCAGTTGAACAGGCTCGTGCCCCACAGGAGGAGCAGGCACAGGAGGACGAGCGCGGTGACCGCCGTGCGCCGGGAGCGGCTCGCGGACGCTTCGGTGAACGTGCCGGTGAACCGCCACACGCCGGTCACGAGCAGCGTCAGCGAGATCAGCGCGGCGATGCGCAGGACGGTGAAGGTGCCGAGGCCGGTGACGTCGGCGACGACGCCGAGGAACACCGTCCACGGTGAGTAGTACGGGCTCGGCGTCTTTTCGTCGACCAGCGGGTTGCCCGGGTCGAGGAGATCGTGGCGCAGGCGTTCGACGGTGGCGGCGTGGATACCGAGGTCGCCCGCCCAGGGCAGCCGGATCGCGACGGCCACGAGCAGAGCGACTACCAGCAGGAGGACCAGCGGGGCCGCGGCCCTGAGGGCCGCGTTACTCGCGGCGCGCATCGTGCTGGAACACCCACGTCCGGTAGACGAGGAAGCGGAAGGCCGAGGCGAGGACGATGGACAGCGCCTTGGCGATGTTCGACGCGAGCGGTCCCGTCATCGAGGCGCCGTGGTATCCGGCGTAGAACAGGACGCTCTCCATGAGGACGCCGAGTGCGCTGAAGCCGAAGAACAGCGCGATCTGGCGGCGGGTGCGCGAGTCGCGGTCCCGGTAGGCGAAGAAGCGGAAGCCCAGGTAGTTGGTGCCCATGGCGACACAGCTGGCCAGGACCGTCGCGGTCATCGGGGCCCGGCCGATGCCGTGCAGCAGGAGGTTGAAGACGAGGAAGTTGACGGCGACGCCGCTGCCGCCGACGGCGCCGAACTTGGCGACCTCCATGGACAGGCGGCGCACCCGGACCCGGACGGGAACGACAACGGGCGCCTCACGCGCCGCGGTCTGGACCGTCATCGGCGCGCCCTCGCCCGCAGCTTCCACGGCATGGTGACGGATTCGAGCTGCACCATCAGGTTCATCTTGGACTCGCCGACCGTGCGGTCCTCGAAGTGGATGGGGACCTCCATGACGCCGAAGCCGCGGCGCACCGCGCGGTACTTCATCTCGACCTGGAAGCTGTAGCCCGCGCTGTCGACGGACGCCAGGTCGATGGCGCGCAGAGCGTCCTCGCGCCACAGGTTGAAGCCGCCGGTGATGTCGCGGACGCGGGTGCCGAGGATGGTGCCCGCGTAGGTGTTGGCCCAGCGGGACAGGAGCCTGCGGTGCACACCCCACGCCTCGGAGAGCGTGCCGCCCTGGACGTAGCGGCTGCCGATGGTGACTGCGGCGCCGGTGGCGAGGGCGGTGCCGAGGAGCGCGGGCACCTTGTCGGTGGGGTGGCTGCCGTCGGCGTCCATCTGGAGGACGTAGCGCGCGCCGTCGGCGACGGCCCGCGCCATGCCGGCCGCGTAGGCCCGGCCGAGGCCCTCCTTGCCGGCGCGGTGCAGGACGCTCATCCGGTCGTGCCCGTGCCGCTCGGCGTACCGCTCGGCGATGTCGCCGGTGCCGTCGGGGCTGGAGTCGTCGACGACGAGGAGGCGCAGGCCCGGAAGGGGGAGCGCCATGAGGGCGTCGGCCATGCCGGGCAGGTTGCCCGCCTCGTTGTACGTCGGCATGACGACGGTGAGGGGGGTCCGGGCCCAGTCGTCGGGCAGTGGCCTGGCGGCGGCCGGTGTGGCCCCGATGTCGGGAGAGTTCGTGTTCACTGTTCGGTCAGCCCTTCTCCGGCGAGCGAGGAGAAGCGGACGGCCCGGTCGGGCAGTAC
The DNA here is from genome assembly GCF_002803065.1 of Streptomyces sp. CB01635. Taxonomy (GTDB): domain Bacteria; phylum Actinomycetota; class Actinomycetes; order Streptomycetales; family Streptomycetaceae; genus Streptomyces. Next base: position 30,395 of record NZ_NNBL01000039.1, on the reverse strand, counting down.
GGCCTCGCACCACACCCGGGTTCCGTTCCGCAGTTCGTTGTGGGCGCCGACGTGGGCGCCGTCACCGATGACGCTGCCGTGCAGGACGGAGCGCCGCCCGATCCGCGCACCGGCGCCGACCAGGCTCTTCCTGACATAGGCACCGGCGCCCACGGTCGCGCCGTCATGCAGCACGGAACCGTGGACGACGGCCCCTGAACCTACCCGGACGCCCGCCCCGACGACGGTGCCCTCGGCGAGCCAGGCGTCGGCGGCGACCTTGGCGCCGGGCAGTACGAGGGACTCGCCGCGCACACCGGGCACGGCGGGTGAGTGGATGACCCCGCGCACGAGGTCGGCGGAGGCCTGCACGAAGGCTTCGGGCCGGCCGAGGTCGAGCCAGTAGGAGTCCTCGACCATTCCGTGCAGATAGGCACCCGCGGCGAGCAGGCCGGGGAACGTCTCACGCTCGACGGAGACGGCCCGCCCGGCGGGGATGTGGTCGATGACGGACCGGCGGAACACGTAGGAGCCCGCGTTGATCTGGTCCGTGACGATCTCCTCGGGCGTCTGCGGCTTCTCGGTGAAGGCGAGCACGCAGCCGTCGGCGTCGGTCGGTACGAGCCCGAAGGCGCGGGGGTCGTCGACGCGGGCGAGGTGGAGGGTGACGTCGGCTTCGCGCTCGCGGTGCCGGTTGATGAGGGCGCGCGCGTCGAGGCCGGTGAGGATGTCGCCGTTGCAGACGAGGACGGGTTCCTCGGGAGCGGAGATCAGGCGGCGTGCCGCGTTCCGGATCGCGCCGCCGGTCCCCAGCGCCTCGTACTCGACGGCGTACTCGAGGTGGACCCCGAACGCCGATCCGTCGCCGAAGTACGGCTCGAAGACCTCGGCGAGATAGCAGGTGGCGAGGACGATGTGGCGCACGCCCGCGCCGGCGAGCCGGGCGATCTGATGGGCCAGGAAGGGGACTCCGGCCGCGCGCACCATGGGCTTGGGTGTGTTGACCGTGAGCGGCCGCAGCCGGGTGCCCAGCCCGCCGACCAGCAGAATCGCTTCCGTCATGGACCCTTCCCGACCTCTCCGCCGCGCGCCGCTGATCTGACAATCGGGTCCACTTTAGACGTAATGCCCGATTTAATGGCTTATGGCAAACCTCATGGGGTCGACGCGCCTCCAGGAGCAACCGATTGGGCGCGCCGTCCATCAGGCCAGAACCGGTCAAGAGGCCGGCCGGAGAAGGGCAAGAGAACGGAAAGAGTCCGGAAGGTGAAACGGGGGCGCCCCGCACCGGAGTTCCGGTGCGGGGCGCCCCCGTCGCTTCGAGCGGACCCTACGAGTGCGTGCGCAGCAGCGTCCTCATCGTGCGCATCGCGACCGACAGGTTCGCCAGGTCGAAGGCGTCCGAGCTCTGGATCTCCTCCAGGGTCGTCCGCGCGCGGCCCAGGATCGGCGCGTTCTTCTCCTGCCACGCGTCGAAGCGCTGCTCCGGAGTCGACACGCCGTTCCCGGCGGCCAGCACATCGGCCGTGAGGGCCGCGTGCGCCGCGTACAGGTCCTCGCGGATCGAGGCGCGGGCCATCGACTGCCAGCGGTCGGACCGCGGCAGCTCGATGATCCGGTCCATCAGCTGCGCGATGGACAGCCGGTCCGCGAGGTCGTAGTACACCTCGGCGACGGCCAGGGGGTCCTTGCCGGTGCGGTCGGCGATCGCCACGATGTCGAGCGTCGGGAAGGCCGAGGAGAACCCGGCGACCCGCTGGGCCAGCTCCTCCGGCACACCCGCTGCGGTCAGCTCGTCCAGGATCGACTGGTACCACTCGGCGTCCGCGCCGCGCAGCATCTTCGGCATGGCCGACCACACCTCGGCGACGCCCTCGCGGAAGAAGTCGATGGTCTCGGCGAGCTGGAGCGGCTGCGGCCGGTTGTTGAGCAGCCAGCGCGTGCCGCGCTCGACCAGGCGGCGCGAGTGCAGCCTGATCCGGGTCTGGACGTCCGCGGCGACGACATTGTCGAGCGACTCGACCGCGTCCCAGACCTCACCGAGGCCGAAGATCTCGCGCGCGGCGAGCTGCGCCCGCACGATCTCCTCCAGGGACGCCCCGGTCTCCTCGCGCAGCCGGTGCAGGAACGTCGAACCGCCGCTGTTCACCGTGTCGTTGACCAGCACCGTGGTGATGATCTCGCGGCGCAGCGCGTGCCCGTCGACCGCGTCGGTGAACCGCTCGCGCAGCGCCTGCGGGAAGTAGGCGTGCAGGAGCCTGCGCAGGTACGGGTCGTCCGGCAGCGACGTCTGGATCAGCTCGTGCGCGGCCGTGATCTTCGTGTACGCGAGGAGGACGGCCAGCTCGGGCTGGCTCAGGCCGCGCCCGGAGTTCAGCAGTTCCTTGACCTGCCGGTCCGTCGGCAGGAACTCCAGGGCCCGGTCGAGGCTCCCTTCACGGACCAGGCGGCGCATGAAGCGCTGGTGGGCGTGGAGCAGGTCGGGCGCCTGGGCGACCGCGTTGGCCAGGGCCGTGTTCTGCGCGTAGTTGTTGCGCAGCACCAGGGCGCCGACCTCGTCGGTCATCTCGGCGAGCAGCTTGTTGCGCTGCTTGATGGTCATGTCGCCGTCGGTGACGAGCGCGTTGAGCAGGATCTTGATGTTCACCTCGTGGTCGGAGGTGTCCACGCCCGCGCTGTTGTCGATGGCGTCGGTGTTGACCTTGCCGCCGCTGCGCGCGAACTCGATACGGCCCAGCTGGGTCGCGCCGAGGTTGCCGCCCTCGCCGATGACCTTGGCCCGCACGTCCTGGCCGTCCACGCGGATGGCGTCGTTGGCCTTGTCGCCGACGTCCGCGTTCGACTCGGCGGACGACTTCACGTACGTGCCGATGCCGCCGTTCCACAGCAGGTCGACCCGCGCGTGCAGGATCGCCTTCATCAGGTCGGCCGGCGTCATCTTCGCGGCGCCCGACTCGATGCCGAGTGCCTCGCGGATGTGCGCGTTGAGCTGGATCGCCTTGGCGGAGCGCGGGAAGATCCCGCCGCCCGCGGAGATCAGTTCCTTGTTGTAGTCGGCCCACGAGGAGCGCGGCAGGTCGAACAGGCGGCGGCGCTCGGCGTACGAGGTGGCCGCGTCGGGCCGCGGGTCGATGAAGATGTGCCGGTGGTCGAACGCGGCGACCAGGCGGATGTGCTCGGAGAGCAGCATGCCGTTGCCGAACACGTCACCGGACATGTCGCCGACGCCGACGACCGTGAAGTCCTCGGTCTGCGTGTCGGTGCCCAGCTCCCGGAAGTGCCGCTTCACGGACTCCCAGGCGCCGCGGGCGGTGATGCCCATGCCCTTGTGGTCGTAGCCCGCCGAGCCGCCGGAGGCGAAGGCGTCACCGAGCCAGAAGTTGTACGACTCGGCGACCGCGTTGGCGATGTCGGAGAACGTCGCCGTGCCCTTGTCGGCCGCGACCACGAGGTACGTGTCGTCCCCGTCGTGACGCACGACGTCCGCCGGGGGCACGACCTGGCCGGCCACCAGGTTGTCGGTGATGTCGAGCAGCGCCGAGATGAAGGTCTTGTACGACGCGACACCCTCGGCCAGCCACGCGTCACGGTCGACGCTCGGGTCCGGCAGGTTCTTCGCGACGAAGCCGCCCTTGGCGCCGACCGGCACGATGACGGTGTTCTTCACCATCTGCGCCTTGACCAGGCCGAGGACCTCGGTGCGGAAGTCCTCACGCCGGTCGGACCAGCGCAGACCACCGCGCGCGACCTTGCCGAAGCGCAGGTGCACGCCCTCGACCCGCGGCGAGTACACCCAGATCTCGTAGGCCGGGCGCGGCGCGGGCAGGTCGGGGATGGCCTGCGGGTCGAACTTCATGGAGACGTACGCGTGCGGCGTGCCGTCGTCGCGCTTCTGGAAGAAGTTCGTCCGCAGCGTCGCCTTGATGACGGTCAGGAAGGACCGCAGGATCCGGTCCTCGTCCAGGCTCGCGACCTGGTCGAGCGCGCCGTCGAGCTCCTCCAGGAGCCCGTCGATCAGCTCGGTCCCGGCCCGCTGGCGCTCCGGCGACATGCGCGCCTCGAAGAGGCTCACCAGGAGGCGGGTGGTGTGGACGTTGTTACGGAGGGTGTCCTCCATGTAGTCCTGGCTGAACGTCGCACCGGCCTGGCGCAGGTACTTGGCGTACGCGCGCAGCACCATCGCCTGCCGCCAGTTCAGACCGGCGCTCAGGACGAGGGAGTTGAAGCCGTCGTTCTCGGCGGCGCCGGTCCAGGTCGCCGTGAAGGCCTCCTGGAAGCGCTCGCGGCCGTCGTCACCGAGGAAGTCGCCGTTGCCGCTGAGCGACTTCGGCAGGCGAAGGCCGAAGTCGTAGATCCACGCCGTGGTCCGGTCCGAGCAGCGCAGCTCGTAGGGGCGCTCGTCGATGACCTCGACGCCGAGCCGGTTGAGGACCGGCAGAACGGACGACAGGGAGACCGGCGCGCCGGTGCGGTAGATCTTGAAGCGGCGCTCGCCGGGGGCCGCGCCCACGGGCTCGTACAGCGAGAGCGCGAAGTCCTTCTCACCGCGCTTGAGCGCCTCGAGGTGGACCAGGTCGGCGACCGCCGCGCGCGGCGAGTGGTCGGCCTTGTAGCCCTCGGGGAAGGCGCCGGAGTAGCGGCGGCCCAGCTCGGCCGCGCGCTCCTCGCCGCACTCCGCGTTCAGCGCCTCGCCGAAGCCGTCGGCCCACGAGCGGGCGGCGTCGACGAGCCGCGCCTCGATGCGCTCGGTGTCGGCCTCGGTCAGCACGGGCAGCTCGGTGCCCGGCTCGACGCGGATGACGAAGTGCAGCCGGGACAGGATCGACTCGGTGTTCCAGGCCGTGAAGTCGACGCTGGTGCCGTTGAGCTCTTCCTTGAGGATGTCGATGATCCGCAGGCGGACACCGGTGGTGTAGCGGTCGCGCGGCAGGTAGACGAGGGCCGAGTAGTAGCGGCCGTACTCGTCCTGGCGCAGGTAGAGCCGCAGCCGGCGGCGCTCCTGGAGGTAGAGGACGCTGGTGACGATGGCGCGCAGCTCGTCGGCCGGGGTCTGGAACAGCTCGTCGCGCGGGTACGTCTCCAGGATCTGGAGCAGGTCGCGGCCGTCGTGGCTGTTGGGCGAGAACCCGGCGCCCCGCAGCACTTCCTGCACCTTGCGGCGCACAACCGGGACGCGCCGGACGGACTCCGTGTACGCGGCGCTCGAGAAGAGGCCGAGGAAGCGGCGCTCACCGATGACGTTGCCCTCGGCGTCGAACTTCTTCACGCCGACGTAGTCCAGGTACGACGGGCGGTGCACGGTGGCGCGGCTGTTGGCCTTGGTCAGCACGAGGATCTTGTGCTCACGGGCCTTGGCGCGCGCGTCGGCGGGCAGCCGGCTGAAGGACGGGCTCACCGGGTGGTGGTCGTCGCCGCCGTGCTGCGGGTCGGAGCGCAGGATGCCGAGGCCGGTGCCGGGCACGGCCGACAGCGAGTCGTCCTCGCGCAGCTCGTACTCGCGGTAGCCGAGGAAGGTGAAATGGTCGGTGGACAGCCAGCGCAGCAGCTCGCGGGCCTCCTCGACCTCCTGGGCGCGCAGGTCGTCGGCGGTGGGCTCGCTCGGCAGGTCGTCGGCGATACGCAGCGCCGAGTCCCGCATCTTCTCCCAGTCCTCGACGGCCTCACGGACGTCGGACAGGACACGCAGCAGGTCGGAGGTGATCTGCTTCAGGTCGGCGCGGTCGGTCTCCCGGTCGATCTCCACGTGGATCCACGACTCGGTGAGCGTGTCGTGGCCGTCGGCGGCGCTGCCCGCGGGCAGGACCTCCAGGAGCTTGCCGGTCAGGTCGCGGCGCACGGTGACCTGCGGGTGGATCACGACGTGGATGCCGCGGCCCTGGCGGGACAGCTCGTTGGTGACCGAGTCGACCAGGAACGGCATGTCGTCGGTGACGACCTCGACGACGGAGTGGCTGCAGGTCCAGCCGTTCTCCTCGACCGTCGGCGTGTGGACCTTGACGTTCGCGGTGCCCTGCGGGCGGACCTCCGCGAGCCGGTAGTGGGAGACGGCTGCACCGAAGGCGTCGACCGGGTCGCGGTCGGCCAGGTCCTCGGGGGCGGTGTGCAGGTAGTAGCGCTGGAGGAACGCGAGCACGGACTCCTGGTCCGGAGCCCCCTCGCCATTCGTCCCGGCCGGGAGATGGCCCCCAGCCGGGCTGTTCTCAGCTACCCGGGCGGCCCGTGCGAGCAGCTCGGCCTTGGCTTCGTCCAGCTTGGTCTGCATTGTCCTCTGGCTCCTGTCGCGCGCCGTTGCGTGACGTTGAAGAAAGTGATGCGGCACAACGCCACGACGCGGGGTCTCCGGTCGATGTCGACGGTATGCCGGGATGAGAGATGAGCGAGCGGTTATCCGCCATTTTTGGCGTATTTCCTGCCCGGAGTCGGGACGGCATCCATGTTCCGTCCCGAAGGGAATGGTCAGCGGAGCGCCGGGCACGGATGTAGATCTCCGTGTGCTCCCGGCGCGGGCAGGGGGCGACGATGCCCCCGCGAGATATCGCGCTGATCACGGGTCAAGGCTATCGCCCCTCCCCCGGGAGTCGTCATGAGCCGTATGTGTACAAATACAGCGGTCGAACTTTGACACTCTGCACAGGGACAGCGACGCGGATGGATGCGTCGGGGGGTTGCCTAACGGTCCGGCCGGGTCCACGTTGAGGAGGAGACACCCCGGCCCGAAGGCTCCGAGGGGAGCGCACAGCCATGGCACCCAAGATCCTCCTGGTGACCGGCGACGCCGCCGAGTCACTGGAAGTCCTGTACCCCTACCAGCGCCTGCGCGAGGAGGGCTACGACGTCCACATCGCCGCCCCGGAGCGCAAGAAGCTGCAGTTCGTCGTCCATGACTTCGAACCGGGGTTCGACACGTACACGGAGAAGCCCGGCTACACCTGGCCCGCCGATCTCGCGTTCGCCGAGGTCGAGCCCGAACAGTACGTCGCTGTCGTGATCCCGGGCGGCCGCGCCCCCGAGTATCTGCGCAACGACCCGGAGCTGCGCAAGATCCTGAAGTCTTTTTTCGACGCGGACAAGCCCGTGGCCCAGATCTGCCACGGTCCGCTGCTGACGGCGGCGGTCGACGGTCTGCGCGGGCGCCGCGTCACGGCGTATCCGGCGCTTGAGCCCGACATGCAGGCGGCGGGCGCGGCTTTCCGGGACGCGGAAGTGGTGGTCGACGGGACGCTGGTGTCGTCGCGCGCCTGGCCGGACCACTCGGGGTGGATGCGGGAGTTCCTCACGGTGCTGCGCGCCAAGGCGCCGGTGACCTGAGGGTCCGAGGGGCCCGACAGGACGGCGCCTGCGCGAGTTCACCCGCCCGGCCGACGAATGCGGTGACGTCGGCCGGGAGTTGTCCCCCGCGCCTCTGCCCGAAGCTGAATCCCATGGTGCCGCGCCCGCGTCCCGCCCTGCCGGATCTGTGCATTCCGGTTCGCCGACGATCGCACCGCAGCGTACGCAGCCAGCAGCGGAGCCTGAGCACATTCGCTCACTCCGCCAGGTGTTCCGCCACCCCCACGGCCTCGGCGAGAGTGTCCACGACCGGCGCCCCCGCGCCTTCGAGGCTGGCCCTGCTGTGCGATCCGCCGGTGTAGAGCACGGCCCGCGCGCCCGCGTGCAGCGCCGCCACCGCGTCGTCTGCAGCGTCCCCGATCACCACCGTGCGCCCCGGCGCAACCCCCGCGCCGGCCAGCGCTCCGAGGTGGCGGACCATGTGCTCGGCCTTGCTGCCGCCGGAGGGGCCGGTGCGCCCGTCGACCCGCAGGAAGTGCGACTCGATCCCGAACTCCCGTACCAGCGGGACGAGTTCGTCATGTCCGTACATGCTGAGGATCGACTGGCTGCGGCCCGCCGCGCTCCAGTCGGCGAGGAGAAGCTCCGCCCCGTCGGCGAGCCCGCAGGCCGTGCGGTGGAGCGTGTAGTGCCGCTGGAAGGCGGTGTCCATGCGCTCCCACTCGGCCTCAGTGGGCAGCCGCCCCATCAGCCGCTGGTAGAAGCGGGGTATCGGCACGCAGTACAGCTCTCTGTACCGCTCCAGGGTGATCGGCTCGAGTCCGATCTCCGCGAAGGCGGCGTTCGTCGCGCTGATGACGGCGTCGTTGTCGTGGAACAGCGTCCCGTTCCAGTCCCAGACGATGTGTGCTCCGGCTGCGTGCTTCCCCATGGCAAGAACGTACCCGCCGGGACCGACAATCGTACGTTCGCGCAGGTCAGCCGCTCAGGCCGAGCAAGTTCGGGATCTCCTGCGTGGCGAACCAGAGGAGCTCGTGGTCCTCGGCGCCGTCGACGACGAACTGCGCGTCGTCGTCGCCCTGGTCCGCCGCCCCGAGCGCCGCGGCCGCCGCGGTCACGTCCTTCCCGGCGTCGGCCGAGTCCACGTGCACCGCCGCCGCCTTGGCCAGGGGGACCGCGTTCGCGATCCGCACCTCGCCGAGCGCTCCCGGGTCGAGCCCGCGGTCCGGGTCGGCCACCGCGGCGCCGTCCGGCACGTCGAGCGCGACCACGACCCGCTTGCGGGGCGCGTCCGGCTCCCCGGCGATCAGCCGCAGCGACGCCGCCGCCGCGCGGTTGAGGGCCGCGTACTCCAGTTCCTCTATGTCGTCGGAGACGTACCACTCGCGCAGCGCGGGCGTCACGGCGTACGCGGTGAGCGGTCCGGGCCCCAGTTCGCCCGCCTTGTGCGCCTCGGCGAGACGGGGCAGGGACAGGGGGACGTACACGCGCATGGCTGGCCACTTTCGTCGGCGAGAGGGGCTTCAGGATACGTGCGGGAGTCCCCCTTCGGGGTGCCGGTCGCCCCCTGTGCGCACGTCCACGCCGGACCCCCGCGTGACCCTCCCGAGCCCCGTCCGCGCACGCCTCGTCCGCCGTCCGATCACCCGGATAGGTGATCCTTTCGACCGCCCTCGCCGGGCCCCTGTGGCCTTGCGAGCGGCGCCGCAGGACACGTACAAGATCCCCAAGCGAAGTTACCGATCGGTATCCACCGGTCGGACGCCGAACGGGGACCCAGACATGCACGAGCCCACCTCCCATGAGCCGCCGCTGCGCAAGGTGATGGACCAGCCGCGCCGCCGCCCCCGGACGACCCGGCCCCCGGGCGGCCGACCGCCCGGCAGGCAGGACACGAGGCGCCCCGGTGCGCCGCCCGTGCGCGTCCCGCCCCAGCTGCCACCGCACCCCGCCGAGCTCTTCACCGAGCGCCTCCTGCTGATGCTCAGTGGCCAGCGCCCCGTCCACTGGGCCTCCCGCCACTTCGCCGGATCCCTCTTCGACGCCCTGATCCGGCTCGCCGAGGACCAGCCCCTCAGCGACCGGGGACACCGGCCCGTCGTCCGAGGCATCGGCCACTACGAGCCCGAACCCGGCGTCTTCGAAGTCTTCGCCCGGATCAGCGCGGGCCCCCGGCTCCACGCCCTCGCCTTCCGCCTGCACCGGGGCGACGACCACCGCTGGCTCTGCACGGCCGTCGAAATGAGCGGACGCCCGCCCCGCGACAGCGAGGCGTGAGCCCCACCGCCCTCGGCCAGCTCGGTCACCGGCGGCGAGGGGTGGTCGATACCCTCGGCCGACGGACGCCCGCCCCCGCGACAGCGAGGCGCGAGCCCCACCGCTGTCAGCGCGCCGGCCGCCCTCGACCTCGACCACCGCGGTCGCCGGCAGCGAGAGGTGGTCGACACCCTCGGACGGCGTGTACGTCACCCGGGTCCCGGCCCGTGCCAGTGCCGCCGCGGTCTCCTTTGAGGTGACGGCCGGCGCCGTCGTGTCCGCGGTGCCCTGCACCATCAGCACCGGCTCGCGGCAGCCGGTGACGAGCGGCTCGCAGTGGCGGGCCGGCAGCACGGCGAGTTCGGGCGCTCCGTTGCGCGTCGTCCCGTACACGAAGTCGGCGTTCTTCAGCCCCTCACCGGCCTTGAACACCTCGGCGAGGCAACCGCCGTCGCGGGCCACCCCGAGGACCTTCATGCCCTGCGACGTGAGGTGGTCGGCCGGCTTCACGTCCGGCTCGGCCGCTGCCATGCCCGGAACGAGCAGAGCGATGTACGGGTTGGCGGTGGCCTGCGGGTCTCCGATGCCGGCCAGGTCGAGGATCCGCGCCCAGTGGCTGGGCCGGGCGCAGATCCCGAATACGTCCGCACGACGGCTTCCAGCGGCACGCCCTCCTCGGCCCGCTACGCGGCCTGCTCCGTGAACCGCGCGCAGTCGACGGGAAAGGCGGGCACGCCGTCCGCGGCCCGGGCGAGGAAGCCCTGCAACGCGAGGCGGGTGGTGAGCGCGATCTCCACTTCCCGTACCTCGTCAGGGAGATCGTCGAAAGGGGTCGTCGCTCGGAACTCCCCGTCGACCAGCTCCCGGACCAGCTCCGGCACCCGTGGCAGAACCCGCCCGGCGAGGCGCCTGGCCGCCGCGTGCTGCACCGCCACCGCCAACCGCCACCGCCACCGGCCCGGCACCGGCACCGCGGCCCTCGGCCCGGTCCGGCGTCGCCACGCCCGTCATCCCCGCATGCCCATGGGCCGGGCCCCCGGTGTTCCGACTGCCGGCGCTCCGGCCGCCCCTGCTGTCCCGCCCCGACACCGACGAAAGGGGCCGGGCATCCCGTGCCCGGCCCCTTCACCCACGCTCGGTCAGAGCGCGCCGCGCACTACTTCTTGCGGCGACGCCCGCCCTTCTGCTGCTTGCGGCGCTCCGCGCGCGTGAGGCCGTCGGCCTCGGAGCGCGTCGGGCCGTCCTCGGTGACGTAGTCCATCTCGTCCACGCCGCCCTCGGCGTTCGGCGCCTGGAAGTGCAGGCGGTCCGGACGCTGCGGGGCGTCGAGCCCCTTGGCGCGGATCTCGGGACGGCCGACACCGGCCGGCACCGCGTCCTGCTTGTCCAGGGACGGCGCCACGTCCTGCACCTCGACCTCCTCGACCTGCTGTTCGACCTGGACCTCCAGGTTGAACAGATAGCCGACGGACTCCTCCTTGATGCCCTCCATCATGGCGGTGAACATGTCGAAGCCCTCGCGCTGGTACTCGACCAGCGGGTCCTTCTGCGCCATGGCGCGCAGGCCGATGCCCTCCTGGAGGTAGTCCATCTCGTAGAGGTGCTCACGCCACTTGCGGTCCAGGACCGACAGGACCACGCGGCGCTCCAGCTCACGCATGATCTCGGAGCCGAGCTGCTCCTCACGCGCCGCGTACTGCGCGTGGATGTCATCCTTGACGGACTCGCCGATGAACTCGGCCGTCAGACCCGCGCGGTCACCCGCGGCCTCCTCCAGCTCGTCGACGGTGACCTTCACCGGGTAGAGCTGCTTGAAGGCGCCCCACAGCCGGTCCAGGTCCCACTCCTCGGCGAAGCCCTCGGCGGTCTCGGCGCCGATGTACTCGTCGATCGTGTCGTCCATGAAGTGCTGGATCTGCTCGTGCAGGTCCTCGCCCTCCAGGACACGGCGCCGCTCGCCGTAGATGACCTCACGCTGCCGGTTGAGGACCTCGTCGTACTTGAGGACGTTCTTCCGGGTCTCGAAGTTCTGCTGCTCGACCTGCGACTGGGCCGACGCGATGGCACGCGTGACCATCTTGTTCTCGATCGGCACGTCGTCCGGGACGTTCGCCATCGACATGACGCGCTCGACCATCTGGGCCTTGAACAGGCGCATCAGATCGTCACCGAGCGACAGGTAGAAGCGGGACTCGCCCGGGTCTCCCTGCCGGCCGGAACGGCCGCGCAGCTGGTTGTCGATACGGCGCGACTCGTGCCGCTCCGTGCCGAGGACGTAGAGCCCGCCAAGGTCCTTGACCTCTTCGAACTCGGCCTTCACCGCCTGCTCGGCCCGCTCCAGAGCGCCCGGCAGCGCGGCCGCCCACTCCTCGACGTGCTCGACCGGGTCGAGGCCGCGCTGGCGCAGCTCCGCCTCGGCGAGGTCGTCCGGGTTGCCGCCGAGCTTGATGTCGGTGCCTCGACCGGCCATGTTCGTGGCGACGGTGACGGCGCCCTTGCGGCCGGCCTGGGCGACGATCGTCGCCTCACGGTCGTGCTGCTTCGCGTTCAGCACCTCGTGCTGCACACCACGCTTGGACAGCTGCTGCGAGAGGTACTCGGACTTCTCGACGGACGTCGTACCGACGAGGATCGGCTGGCCCTGCTCGTGCTTCTCGGCGATGTCGTCGACGACCGCGTCGAACTTCGCGACCTCGGTGCGGTAGATCAGGTCGGCCTGGTCCTTGCGGACCATCGGCTTGTTCGTCGGGATCGGGACGACGCCCAGCTTGTAGATCTGGTGGAACTCGGCGGCCTCGGTCATGGCCGTACCGGTCATGCCGGAGAGCTTGTCGTAGAGACGGAAGAAGTTCTGCAGGGTGATCGTGGCGAGCGTCTGGTTCTCGTCCTTGATGTCCACCCCTTCCTTCGCCTCGATCGCCTGGTGCATGCCCTCGTTGTAGCGGCGGCCGGCGAGGATACGGCCGGTGTGCTCGTCGACGATCATGACTTCGCCGTCGATGACGACGTAGTCCTTGTCCTTCTTGAACAGTTCCTTCGCCTTGATGGCGTTGTTCAGGTAACCGACGAGCGGCGTGTTCACCGACTCGTAGAGGTTGTCGATGCCCAGCCAGTCCTCGACCTTGGCGACGCCGGGCTCGTGGATGGCGACGGTGCGCTTCTTCTCGTCGACCTCGTAGTCGCCGGTCTCCTCGATGCCCTTCAGCGGGTTACCGGCCTCGCCCTTCTTCAGGCGGGTGACCAGCTTCGCGAAGTCGCCGTACCACTTGGTGGCCTGGTCGGCGGGGCCGGAGATGATCAGCGGCGTACGGGCCTCGTCGACGAGGATCGAGTCGACCTCGTCGACCACCGCGAAGTTGTGGCCGCGCTGGACGAGCTCGTCCTGGGACCACGCCATGTTGTCGCGGAGGTAGTCGAAGCCGAACTCGTTGTTCGTGCCGTAGGTGATGTCGCAGCTGTACTGCTCGCGGCGCTGCGCCGGCGTCATGTTCGCCAGGATGCAACCCACGCTGAGGCCGAGGAACTTGTGGACGCGGCCCATCATCTCGGAGTCGCGCTCGGCCAGGTAGTCGTTCACCGTGATCAGGTGGACGCCCTTGCCGGACAGCGCGTTCAGGTACGTGGGGAGCGTGCCGACGAGGGTCTTGCCCTCACCGGTCTTCATCTCGGCCACGTAGCCGAGGTGGAGGGCGGCGCCGCCCATCAGCTGCACATCGTAGGGACGCTGGCCGAGCACGCGCCTGGCCGCCTCGCGGACGGTGGCGAAGGCCTCGGGGAGCAGGTCGTCGAGGCTCTCGCCGTCGGCGAACCGCTCCTTGTACTCGTCGGTGAGGGCCCGCAGCTCGGCGTCGGAGAGGCTGACGAAATCCTCTTCGAGGGAGTTGACCTGGTCCGCGATGCGGTGCAGCTTGCGCAGGATCTTGCCTTCGCCTGCACGCATGATCTTCGAGAGGACGGACACGGGGGTTGGTCTCCTTGCCGGTCGGGCCTGGCACGGTCGGGTGTGACGGTATAGAGCAACGGCCATCGTATGCGAGGACCCCGGCGCGCCGGGAGGTCTGCCGTAACCACAGCCACAAGGACAACGCACGAGGACCGCTCAAGGTGCCGCACGAAGCTGTGCACCCCGACTGCGAAAGGTAACAGCGCGCTCACCCCGCGATATCTGCTGGCGCCATTGTCGGCCTCCGAGCAGAATCGGCCGATGGAACCCGTCGCACTCACCACCGACCGCCTGCGGCTGCGCACGTTCACCGCCGAGGACACCGACGAGGTGTACCTCGCGGCCCAGGACCCCGACATCCAGCGCTGGACCACGATCCCGTCGCCCTACGCGCGCGTGGACGCCGAACACTTCGTCTCCCGCATGGTCCCGGACGGCTGGCGGGCCGACACGGAGTACACCTTCGCCGTGCGGCTCCAGGACGACGGCCCCGTGATCGCCGCCGCGAGCCTGCACCACCCGCGCGCGGGCGCCTGGGAGGTCGGCTTCTGGACCGGGAAGGACTATCGCGGCCACGGCTACATGACCGAGACGGTCCTCGCCCTGGCCCGCTGGGCCTTCACCGACCTGGCCTGTACGCGACTGGAGTGGCGCGCCGAGGTCGGCAACGTCGGCTCTCGCACCGTCGCCGAGAAGGCCGGCTTCACCGTGGAGGGCGTCATGCGGGCGGGCCTGCCCAACAAGGGCGTACTGCGCGACTGCTGGGTCGCCTCGCTCCTCCCCTCGGACCTCGGCATCCCGGCAGTGCTGCCCTACCTCCCGGCGCCGGCATGACGCTTTCCGGCGCCGGCCCCCGCCCGCCGGCCAGGTCCGACTGTCAGTGCCGCGCCCTATCGTTCGGGGCATGACGACCACGCCGCGCCCCGCCGCCGAACTCTCCGCCGACGAGGCCCGCCGCATCGCGCTGCGGGCCCAAGGGTTCCTCGGCGCGCCGGACCGCAAGGGCGGGGTCCGCGGCGTGCTCCGTCACCTCGGAGCGGTCCAGCTCGACACCATCTCCGTGCTGGCCCGCTCGCACGAACTCATCCCGTACGCACGCCTGGGCGCGGTCGGCCGCAGAACGGTCGAGGACGCGTACTGGACCCCGGGCACGGCCGGCGCGCCGCACGCCTTCGAGTACTGGTCGCACGCCGCGTGCATCCTGCCCATCGAGGAGTGGCCGCACTTCGCCTTCCGCCGCCGCGCCTATCGCACCCGCCCGCACTGGCACCACGACCTGCCCGACGGCGCGTACGAGCAGGTCATCAAACAGCTGCGCACCGAAGGCCCGCTCACAGCCACGGAGTTGGGCGGCGCGAAGAACAAGGGCGAGTGGTGGGACTGGTCCGAGGCGAAGGTCGCCGTGGAGCGCGCCCTGATGTACGGCGAAGTGGTGTGCACGCAGCGCCGCAGTTGGAAGCGGGTGTACGACCTCGCAGAGCGCGCCGTCCCGGCCGAGCTGCTCCATGACGACCTGGACGACCGGGAGTGCCTGCGCCGCCTGGTCCGCCTGGCCGGACAGTCCCTCGGCATCGGCACGCGTTCCGACATCGCGGACTACCACCGCCTGAAGCACGAGCAGTTCGACGCGGTGGTCGAGGACGCGGGCCTGGTTCCCGTGACCGTGCAGGGCTGGGGAAAGCCGGCGTGGGCGGACCCGGAGGCGCTCGACACCGCCCCCCGCGGCCGCCACCGTACGACGCTGCTCTCGCCCTTCGACTCCCTGATCTGGGAGCGGCCCCGCACGGAGCGGATCTTCGGCTTCACGCACCGCCTGGAGGCGTACGTCCCCAAGCCGAAGCGGGTGCACGGCTACTTCGCGATGCCGGTCCTCGCGGGCGGGCACCTGGTGGGCCGCGTCGACCCCGCGCGCGACGGGAGCACGCTGGTCGCCCGGCAGGTCTCCCTGGACGGCCCGAAGGCGGTCCCGGCCGTGGCGCAGGCGCTGCGGGAGGCGGCCGAGTGGGTGGGCTGCGACGCGGTCCGGATCGAGCGCGTCGACGCCCCGAACCTCAAGCCGGCCCTCGTCACCGCCCTCGGCTGACCGCTGTCACCTGACCGCTGTCACCCGGTGGCCGTCACCGGATCTCGAGGATCTTCTCCCGCATCGCGTACACCACGGCCTCCATCCTGGAGTGCAGCTGGAGCTTCTCCAGGATGTTGCGCACATGGTTCTTCACGGTGTTCTCGGAGATGAACAGTTCCTTCGCGATATCGCGGTTGTTCATGCCCGTGGCGACCAGCTTCAGGACTTCCAGCTCGCGGTCGGTCAGCCGCGGCGCCGGAACGAGACGCCGCTCGTCCGTGCGCTGGATCATCGACTTGAATTCGGTGAGGAGCTTCGACGCCATCGAAGGGCTGATCTGCGACTGCCCGTCGGCGACGGCGCGAATGGCCGTGGCCACCTCGTCCGTGGAGATCTCCTTGAGCAGATAGCCCGTCGCGCCCGCCTTGATCGCGTCGTAGAGATCCGCTTCCTCGTCACTGATGGTCAGCATGATGATCTTGGCGCTGGGGGCGACCTCCTTGATGGAGGTGCATGCCTCGATCCCGCCACGCTTGGGCATCCGCACATCCATCAGGATGATGTCGGGCAGCAGGTCGGCCGCCTTGTCCACGGCCTCGGCGCCGTCACCCGCCTCGCCGACGACCTGGATGTCCTCCTCGGCCGCGAGAACGATCTCGAGCCCGCGCCGGAACAGCGCGTGGTCGTCCACCACGAGGACCCTGATCGGCTCCTTGCGCGGCGCGCTCTCGTCCGGGCCCATGCCCTGGACACCGTCACCGGCCGTACCGGCGCCCTCGTCCCGCATCGGTCCGAAGCTGTCCGCCATCGTTCCTCCCCCTGAAGGCCATGGCCCGTCTTCCTGTGCCACGCCAACCCGGGGCAGCGGCACACCGGTTGACCCGGCCCGGCCATGATTTCATGCCTTGGCGCCGGTGCGGTGACCGAGCGGTGCGCAGAAGGCCGCACGAGGGTGCCCCTGGGGGCGCACGCGCTCCCAGGGGCACCCTTCACGACTGTCTCCCGCGGGCTCAGCGGCGTGGTTCCGCCGGCCTCAGCCGCCGAGCGCCCCGCCCGCTGCGGACGACTGCGCCTGGGTGACCATCGGGTCGGTGTTGAGGTGGATCACGCCGTAGTCGTAGGCGTGGCGCCGGTAGACGACGCTGGGCTCCTTGGTCTCGGAGTCGACGAAGAGGTAGAAGTCGTGCCCGACCAGCTCCATCTCGTAGAGCGCCTGGTCGAGTGACATGGGCGCAGCGACGTGCGTCTTCTCGCGAACGATGAGCGGGCCTTCGCCCTGGACCTCGAGGGAGCCGATCCTCGTGGTCGGTACTCCGCCAGGCTCCTCGTTGTTGACCACCGAGCCGTCCCCGTTCAGAGTCGCCGTGGCGACGACATCGGGGACTTCCGCGGCCGTGAGCCTGCCGCTCCCGCGGCGGGTGGACCGCTTGCTGTGTTCCTTGCGCAGGCGCGCCTCGAGCTTGTCCGTTGCCAGGTCGAGCGCCGCATACGGGTCGCTGGCCGCCGCCTCCGCCCTGATGACCGGGCCGCGCGTGCGGAGTGTGATCTCTACGCGGTCGCAGCGGTCGGCCTGTCGGGGGTTCGGCTCCTTGGACACCTCCACGTCGAGGCTGATCACCTTGCCGTCGAACTTCTGGATCTTGTCCAGCTTCAGCTTCTCGGCCACGTGCTTGCGGAACCGCTCGGGCACCTCGGTCTTGCGGCCCTTGACGACGATGTCCACGCAGAACTCCGTTCCCGGATCGCCCCGCTCCATCGGCGGAGCATCTCCCTGTTGCACCAGACTCCGGCCACTTCCGGAGTCTCTGACTCGGCGACTTCCACCTCCTCCTCCCCCATGGACAAGATCTACACCCCATCATCGCGGGTGATTGCCGAAAAAACCTGCGGCGCCCACGACACTGGCATTCCTGATTGCTGAGGATGGCGTCCGCCATTCCTCACAACCGAACATATCTCGCCCGGACGGATGCCGTCACCCTCTACTGACGCGTACCTCCATTCAGGTGAAATGCCCCCCTCGCCACCTGCAACGATGCAGGTTTCCGCTCAGTTCCGGTTTATTTCGAAAGAACTCGGAGAGGCTGCAACCACTGCCGCACTGATCGAGTTGCGCGCGGGCAATTCCCGTGCAGTTTCCACCCATCGCGGCGTGATCCCGTCGCTCTCGCCCCCTGCCGTCCCGGCCACTGCGGCACGTATTGCGCGGGCCGCCTCCGCCAATGAGGCACCCGTGGTCATGACGTCGTCGACCAGCACGATCCGGCCACCCGTGGCGAGGAGTGCACGCGCTCCCGCAGGCACCTCCAGAGCCCCGGCGAGATTGGCCAGACGCCGCCGCGAGTTGAGTCCGGCCTGATCGGCAACGACCCGCCGCTGACGCAACGCGGCACACACCCTCGCGGGAACCCCCACCCGACGCAGCTCAGCCGCCGCGGCATACGCAATCCGCCGCGAAGGATCATGCCCCCGCGCCCGAACAGCCTTGCGAGCGGAGGGGACGGGGATCAGGAGGAGGGGGGTGGGGGGAGGGGGTGGCGGGGTTGGTTGGGTGCGGGCGGTTGGTTGGGGGCGGGCACCGGGTTGAGTGCGGGCGGTCGATGGGGGGCGGGCACCGGGTTGAGTGCGGGCGGTTGGTTGGGTGCGGGCGCCGGGTTGGGGACGCGCGCTTACTGGGGTGCGGACGCCACCCGTCTGTGTGCGCATGTCTCGCGGCGTATGCGCATCTACCTGTGGGCGCCCAGCTGTCCGTGTACGCCTGTCTACGGGGCCCCCACCCCCGCCCCCTCCCCCATCCCCCGCTTCGCCAAGTCCCGCCCGCACCGCCCCCGCGAGGGCCGCGCCCAGGGGCTCCGCGAGCCCCAGCGCCCCCCGCTCCTTGTGCGCGAGCAGTACGGCCCGCACCGCGTCCTGGTACGGAGCGGCCGCGTGCACCACCGGCAGCCCGGGCGGCTCAGGGTTCGGCCGCACCCGGCGCGGCGCGCCGCCGCACAGGGCGTCCCCGCAGCGCGCGCAGAGCGTCGTACGCGGCCGACCGCAGCCTCCACACTCAGCCGGCAGCACAAGATCTCCGAGGTCCTGCAACCACCCCCGCATGTCCACCACTGTGCCAACAGGGGCGCCCTGCGACCACCCCTGTGGATAAGTGCCTGTGGACAACTCCCGGACGTGCACACTCCGTTGCAATCGGAGGACTCAACTCCGTCCGGCGAGAGGGGAGTACGGCGCACCTCACGGCCGCCGCGCCCCCAGCCCCTACCCCGGATAGACCGGCGCTGTCCCGTCCTTGAGCACCGTCTGCCACGGCAGGCCCGGCGGCAGCCGGACGATCCCGTCGTCCGAGTGGGCGACGAGTGGCAGGCGGTCGTCCTCGGACGCCGCGATCTCCTTCACGCCCGTCAGGCCGGGCAGCGCCTGCCCTGTCGGCGCCGAGCCGTCGCACTGGACGTAACTCAGCTGCTGCACGCCCCCGGACTCGCGTCCGACCACGACGAGTCGGCTTCCGCCGGCCCACGACATGGCCGTGACCTCCTCCATCTGGGGTGCCGCGGCGCGTAGTTCGTCGACCGAGACCGACAGCTTGCCGTCCGGTCCGGAATCGCGTTCGACCCGTCCGATCCGCAGCGTGGTCTTGCCCTCCTCGGCCACGAGCAGCGCGATCCGCACCCCGTCGGCCGACACCTTCACGGCCTCGATCCGCCCGCCGTCGAGCCCGGAGACGTCGACTTCGTGGTTCTCGTCCGCCATGCCCCGGCCGAACATCAGCAGCCGCGGCTTCTTCGGGTCACGGTCGGCCACCCACAGGTCGCCGAGCCCGTCCCAACTGGGCGTCGTGAGCCGGTCCTTCTCGGATTTGGCGTTGCTGCGTACGACCGCGTCGCCGAGCGAAGCGCCCGATACGAACGACCCGACGAACAGGGCGCTCCCGTTGTTCGACACGGCCGCGGCCTGCGTCTCGTCGCGCGAGACGGCGACCGAGCGCATCCGCTGCTCGCCGTCGCCGAGCGGCCCCGGCACCCGCTCCGGGTCCTTCGTGGTGCGGGACGCGCCCGACATCTGCACGAGCCTGCCCTTGTCGTCCAGGAAGTACTGGTCGTCGGCGGACCCGGAGGTGCGGGGTTCCACGAGGGCCTCGGCATCGCTCTCGCTCAGGACGCACAACTGCGACCCGTTCGACCGTTCGAGCTCGATCTGTGACACGTTCGCCGACGTCACATCCCGCAGGGAGAACAGGAGTTGGGCTGCCATCTCCTTGCAGCGGGCCTGCCCGACGTGGTCGGCCTTTGCGTTCAGCGGGACCTTCAGGTTGTTCTCGTCGTCGGGCGCGAGCGACTTCACGCCCTTGCGCAGCCGCGTGTCGGAGGGGAACGTCGTGGTCACGACCGGGTTCAGCCAGTGCGTGGGCCCCGAAAGCAGGGCGCGCACCGTCTGCGTGAGGGGGTCTATCCACTGACGTACGTACACGGGGTCGGCGACCAGCCGCTTCTGACGGCTGGTCGAACCCGAGCCCGATCCCCCACCGCTCTCCGCGCCGCCGGGGGACTCGTCCAGCGCGTAGTAGTACTTGTTGACGGACTGGTAGATGCGCTGGAAGTCGGACTGCCCGAGGACGACGCCCTGCGGCAGCCCGTCGATGCGCCACTGCTTGCCCTTGGGGCTGTCCTCCTGCACGAGGTGCAGCGTCTTGCTGTACGAGGTGCCTTCGGGCCGGTATGCCTGCTGTTGGTCCACGAAAGCGACCTGATGGCCGCTCAGTCTGAACGTACGGCCCTCGTCGCCGGCGCTCGGCCTGCTCGCCTGTCCCGTGCTCGGTCCGTCTGTGAGGACGGTGGTGCGCTCCTCCGGGTGCCAGCCCTTGGCGGCCTTCTCCGTGAGGTACTTGCGCGCCATCGTGTATTGCGGATCGTCGCTGGTCAGCGCTTCGAGGAAGCCCTCGACGATACTGACGGGCCCGGCGTTCTCGCGGGGCGGCATCGCGAAGACGCGCACCTGCGAGTCGGGCCGCTGCGACGCCTCCACGGCCTGGAGTCCGCCGTTGTCCGGCATGGACGCGCAGCCGCTGAGCACCAGTGCGCCGCAGCCGAGCAGCACACCTGTACGCAGCCTGCGCCGCCGTCCGGCCAACTGTGGCCGCCCCCGCTCACCGCGCACGCCCGCCCCCACTTCCCTCGCCGCTGCCGCCGGTCTTCTCGGCCGGTCCGGCCTGCTCGTCCCAGGCTCTCTCCGGACTCCCGGTGTCCTGTCTGCGTGCCGCCGGTGCGGCCGCGTCACCGCGGGACACGACCCGCGAGCCGTTCCCGGGCAGCGCCGCGGGGTCGACCGCGTACCGGGGCGCGGCCGGTTCCTTCGCGGGTACGGACGACGGCATGCGGGGCGCGCCCGCTGCCTGCGCTGGGACCGTCGCCAGCTTGCCGGCGCCCCCGCCGAGCGGAAGCCCTGCCTCGCTCAGGCCGCGGTTGCGCCGCGAGTCCTCCGGCTCCAGCGGTATCGGGGACCCGCGCAGGGGTTCGTCCGCCGTCCGCGGCAGTGTCAGCCGGAACTGCGATCCGCCGCCGGGCTCGCCCCACGCCTGGAGCCAGCCGCCGTGCAGCCGGGCGTCCTCGAGGGCGATGGACAGGCCGAGGCCCGTGCCGCCGGTGGTACGCGCGCGTGCCGGGTCGGCGCGCCAGAAGCGGCTGAAGACGCGGGTGGCCTCGCCGGGCTTCAGGCCCACGCCGTAGTCGCGTACGGCGACGGCGACCGCGCCGCCGGCCGCGGCGAGCCGCACCACCACATCCTTGCCTTCGCCGTGCTCCACGGCGTTGACGACGAGATTGCGCAGGACGCGCTCCACGCGCCGGGCGTCCGCCTCGGCGACCACGGGCTGCTGGTCCCCGACGATCCGCACGTGCGTGCCCTTGTGCTCGGCGAGCGGCTCGGCGCCGCCCACCACACGCCGTACGACTTCCCGCAGGTCTATCGGCTCCGCCTCCAGGGCGGCCGCTCCCGCGTCGAAGCGGCTGATCTCGAGGAGGTCCGACAGGAGTGACTCGAACCGGTCCAGTTGATCGGCGAGCAGTTCCGCCGACCGCGCGGTGACCGGGTCGAAGTCCACGCGCGCGTCATGGATCACGTCGGCGGCCATGCGCACCGTCGTGAGGGGTGTCCGCAGCTCGTGCGACACGTCGGACACGAAGCGCCGCTGCATCCGCGACAGATCCTCCAGCTGCTGGATCTTCGTATGCAGGTTCTGCGCCATCTTGTTGAAGGCCTCACCGAGCCGCGCGATGTCGTCCTCGCCGGTGACCTTCATACGTTCCTGGAGACGTCCCGCGGAGAGCCTTTCGGCGACGCCGGCTGCCATCCGTACGGGCGTGACGACCTGCCGTACGACGAGCCAGGCGATGGCGCCGAGCAGCACCACGACGAACAGTCCGGCCGTGGCGAGCGTGCCCTTGACCAGGCCGAGCGACTTCTCTTCCTGGGTGAGCGGGAAGAGGTAGTACAGCTGGTAGGCGTGGCCCTTCGGGTCTGTCATCTGTTTGCCGATGACGAGGCCGGGCTGCGAGTCCTTGCCGTCCTCGTAGACGATGCGCGTGTACTCCTGGGACGCGCCTGTCATCTTCTCGACCCGTTCGCGCAGGTCGTCGGGGACGCTGGGGTCGAGGACGCCGCCGGAGGCCCGCGGTCCGCGCACGCTGTCGCCGCTGTCGGCCCCGGGTGGGCTGAGCGTCACGACGTCGAAGGCGCTCTGGCCGCCGGAGGAGAGCTGGGTGACCAGCTCGCTCATCCAGTTGTTCGGGGTCAGGGGGGCGCGGCTGTCCGTCGTCGCCCCGTCGCGCGCCCCGGCCGCGGCCGTGTCGGCCTTGTCCTTGGCGGCCCGGAAGCCGCCCTCGGCCTGGCTCTGCGACGCCTTCACCTTGGCGTCGAGCAGCCCGTTGCGCACGGAGCCGATGACGACGATGCCGAGCAGCAGCACGACACCGAGCGACATCAGCAGCGTCGTGACGACGATCTTGAGCTGGATGTTGCGCCGCCACAGGCGCCTGGCGGGCAGCAGCGGCCGCCGCACCCAGCGCGTGAACAGGCGCAGCACGGGGCTGCCCTTCATCCCGCCCTGGAGCAGCAGACCGCCGTCGAGGACCCGGCGCAGCACGGAGCCACGCCCGGCCTTCGGTCCCACAGGCCGCCCCGAGCGGATTCCCGGCCCCCCGGGTGCCGGAGCGGCACTGTCGCGGGACACGTCAGCTCGGTCCGGCCTTGTAACCGACGCCACGGACGGTCACCACGATCTCCGGACGCTCGGGGTCCTTCTCGACCTTCGAGCGCAGCCGCTGCACATGCACGTTCACCAGGCGGGTGTCGGCCGCGTGCCGATAGCCCCACACCTGCTCGAGGAGGACCTCACGCGTGAACACCTGCCACGGCTTGCGGGCGAGCGCCACCAGGAGGTCGAACTCCAGAGGTGTCAGCGCGATCGACTGCCCCTCCCGCTTCACGGAGTGCCCCGCCACGTCGATGACCAGGTCGCCGATGGCGAGCTGCTCGGGCGCGGGCTCCTCGGACCTCCGCAGCCGCGCCCGGATACGGGCCACGAGCTCCTTCGGCTTGAACGGCTTCACGATGTAGTCGTCGGCGCCCGACTCGAGGCCCACCACGACGTCCACCGTGTCGCTCTTCGCGGTCAGCATCACGATCGGCACCCCGGACTCCGCCCTGATCAGGCGGCACACCTCGATGCCGTCCCGGCCGGGAAGCATCAGGTCCAGAAGGACCAGATCCGGCTTGGACTCACGGAATGCGGCCAGCGCCTTGTCGCCGTCAGCTACGAACGACGGCTCAAAACCTTCACCACGCAGCACAATGCCGAGCATCTCGGCCAGTGCGGTGTCGTCGTCGACGACAAGGACTCGTCCCTTCATAGGCCACATCATCCCATTACTTAATCGTTACCTGGCGTGACCTGGCACACAGCTCGCCCAGTCCTTCAGCTGTCACAGGGGAAACCACTCCCCACTCTGTGACGATCGCCGTCACCAACTCGGGCGGCGTCACATCGAATGCGGGGTTGTACGCCTGCGTCCCCAGCGGAGCCACCGGAAACACGCCTCCCGCCTCAACCCCGGCCATCGGCACCTGGGGTGCCGTGACCTCCGTCACTTCATGTCCGGCCCGCTGCTCCACCTCGACGGACGCTCCGTCGGGGGTTTCCGGGTCCACGGTCGTAGCCGGCGCCACCACGATGAACGGCACATGGTGGTACTTGGCAAGAACCGCGAGCGGATAGGTCCCCACCTTGTTCGCGACGGAACCGTCCGCCACGATCCGGTCGGCCCCGACCAGCACCGCGTCCACCTCACCGGCCGCGAACAGCGACCCCGCCGCATTATCCGTGAGCAGCGTGTACGCCATCCCCGCCCGCGCCGCCTCGTACGCGGTCAGCCGCGAACCCTGGAGCAGCGGCCGCGTCTCGTCCACCCACAGCCGCGTCAGCCGCCCCACCCGGTGCGCGGCGAGCGCCACCGCGAACGCGGTGCCCTCGCCCCCGGAGACCAGCGCCCCCGTGTTGCAGTGCGTGAGGATCCGGTGCTGTCCGCCCGGCATCATCTCGTCGAGCAGCGCGAGGCCGTGCCGGGCCATGGCGGCGCTGGCCTCGGCGTCCTCCCGGTGCAGCGCCCGCGCGGCGGCGAGCGCGTCCCGGGCGGCCCGCTCCCGGTCCCCCTCGGCCCCGAGCCCGGCCCGGTACGCCGCATGGGCCCGGCGCACCCCCTTCGCGAGATTAACCGCTGTGGGGCGCGCGCCGGCCAGCGCGACCGCCGCCTCGTCCACGTCGAACCCCCGTGCAGCGGCCAGGGCGACGCCGTACGCCCCCGCGATGCCAAGGACTGGCGCTCCCCGCACGGCGAGCGTCCTGATCGCCTGGACGAGCCCCTGCGCGTCGGTGCAGACCAGCTCGACCTCCTCCACGGGCAGCCTGGTCTGGTCGAGCAGGACGAGCGCGGGCCCCTCGGCCGGCTCCTCCCATCGGAGTACCGGTATGTCGGTGGGCCGCTTGTCGTCGCCGGTTTGCGCGTACTGATCAGCCATCCGCCCAGTCTGCCCCGTACCCGGCGGACAATTGAAGGTGTGCAGCCCATACGGCACCCGGTCAACTCGGAGCCACACCGTGGCACGATGGGCGCCAAGCTGCCGCCGCGACCGCGGCCGGGCACCGTGAAGGAGCGACGATGAACGACACTCCGGGCTGGGCCTCGCCCGGATCCGCCCCCTCCGACGGCCAGGACGACCAGCCTGCCCAGGACGGCAAGGACGCGGCTCCCGACCCGAAGTGGTCCAAGGAGCAGCCGCCGCCCGCGCAGTGGTCCGCCCCGTCCGGCCAGGGCCAGGCCCCGCCCCCTCCGTCGCCTCCCGCCCAGGGTTGGGGCGGCGGACCGCCCGGAGGCCCCGCGGGCCCCGGCGGTGGTGGCGGCTACGGCGGCCCGGGCGGTGGCTACGGCGGCGGATGGGGCTCCTGGCAGGGCAGGCCCGCGGCCGCCAAGCCCGGCGTCATCCCGCTTCGCCCCCTCGGCGTCGGCGAGATCCTGGACGGCGCCGTGTCGACGATGCGCGCGCACTGGCGCACCGTCCTCGGGATCTCGCTCTCCGTCGCCGTGCTCATCGAGATCGTGGTCGTCCTCCTCCAGGGTCTCGTCCTGAACAACTCGACGAACACGGACGCCCTCGACGACCCGAGCGCCACGGCGAGCGAACTGACGCGCGCCGTCGGCGACACCCTGGTCAGCTCGGGCGTCGTCCAGATCGTCTACCTGCTCGGCACCATCGTCGCCACGGCCCTGCTCACGACCGTGACCAGCCGGGCCGTACTCGGCAAGTCCGTGACGACCGGGGAGGCCTGGAAGGACGCCAAGCCCCAGCTCCTCAAGCTGGCCGGCCTGACACTCCTCCTGCCGCTCATCGCCGCCGCCGTCCTGCTCGTCTGCATGCTGCCGGGCATCCTCGTCGCCGTCATAGGCTCCTCGGACGCCGGCGCCCCGCTCATCGCCCTCGGCGCCCTCGGCGGCGCCGTCCTGGCGATCTGGCTGATGATCCGCTTCTCGCTCGCCTCGCCCGCCCTGATGCTGGAGAAGCAGGGCGTCCTGAAGTCCATGAGCCGCTCCGCCAAGCTGGTCCGCGGCTCCTGGTGGCGGGTCTTCGGCATCCAACTGCTCGCCGGGATCATCGCCGGACTCGTCTCGTCGATCATCGTCATCCCGTTCACCTTCCTCGCCGGCGCCATGAGCGGCGAAAGCGTCAGCGGATTCCTCGACGGCGGCACCGGCGACCTCGGCTGGACGTTCCTCATCGTCACCGGCGTCGGCTCCGTGATCGGCTCCATGCTCACCTTCCCGATCACGGCGGGCGTCACTGTGCTCCTCTACATCGACCAGCGCATCCGCCGCGAGGCCCTCGACCTCGAACTCGGCCGCGCGGCAGGCCTCCAGAGCTACGGCGACACCACCGGCCCCACCCCGGGGAGCTGATGCGGTGAGCCCGGCGGGGGGAGTGCTCTGGGCTGCCGCGCTGCGCTCGCGCACCGGCGGCGACGAACCACCGGTGACCATCCCGCGCGCCCCCGCGCGGGAAGCGGCCCGGCGCGAACTGTCCGAGCCCGCATACCACCAGGACGACCCGAGCCTCCTCCAGCGGGGCCTCAACCGCTTCTGGGAATGGCTCGACAAGCTGTTCTCCGCCGCCGCCGGGGCGACCCCCGGCGGCGGATTCGGCCTGCTCGTCATCGTGCTCGCGGTCGTGGCCCTCGCCGTCGCCCTGTGGTGGCGCCTGGGCACCCCGCACCGCTCCCCCCACTCCACCGCCGCCCTCTTCGACGACCGCCCCCGCAGCGCCGCCGAACACCGCGCGGCCGCCGAGGCACACGCCGCCCAGGGCCACTGGACCCAGGCCGTGCAGGAACGGATGCGCGCCATCGTCCGCTCCCTGGAGGAGCGCGCACTCCTCGACCCGCGTCCCGGACGCACCGCCGACGAGGCCGCCACCGAAGCAGGCCGCACCCTGCCCGCCCACACGGACCGGCTGCGCACCGCCGCCCGCGACTTCGACGACGTCACATACGGCGGCCGCACCGCCACCCCGCAGACGTACGAGCGCCTCACCACGCTCGACACCGAGCTGGACCGCACCACCCCCACGCTCACCGGCAGTTCCCCCCGAGGAGCCGCCGAGTGACCACCCAGCACCCGACGGCACCCGCCGCCACCCCGCCGAACGCACAAGACTCCACACCACCGGCGAACCCCGGCGAGCAGCCCCCGGCCACCTCCACGGCCCGCACCCCACGCCAGCTCTGGACCCGCACGCGCGGCCTGCTCATCGCCGCCGTGATCCTGGTGATCGCCGCTGTCGTCATCGCGCTCGTCCGCTCCGGCGCCGCCCACGGCCGCCTCGACCCGCGCTCCGCCGACCCGGCCGGCAGCCGCGCCGTCGCCCAGCTCCTGGCCGACCGGGGCGTCTCCACGCGCGTGGTCACCACCACCGCCGAGGCCCGCGACGCGGCAGGCCCCGACACCACCCTCCTCGTCGCGTCCCCGGACCTGCTCACCGACCGCCAGCAGGCCCAACTGCACGCCGCCACCACCGACTCCGGCGGCCGCACCGTCCTGATCGCCCCCGGCGCCCCCTCGCTCGACACGCTCGCCCCCGACGTCACCGCGGACCGCGCCCCCAGCCTCGACGCACTCGCGCGCCCCGGCTGCTCCCTGTCCGACGCCCGCCGCGCCGGCGACGCCGAGACCGGCGGCCGCCGCTACGCCACGTACCCCACGGACGCCGACACCTGCTACCGCAGCGAAAGCCTCCCCACCCTCCTGCGCCTGCCGGAGGCCAAGGGCGGCGACACTGTCCTCATCGGCGCCCCCGACCCCTTCCTCAACGAACGTCTCGACAAGCACGGCAACGCCTCGCTCGCCCTGCAACTCCTCGGTTCCCGCCCCCACTTGGTCTGGTACCTCCCCTCCCTCTCCGACGACGCCGCGGCCCCCGACTCCGAGCGCCGCAGCTTCTTCGACCTGCTCCCCTCGGGCTGGCTCTGGGGCACACTGCAACTCTTCATCGCGGCCGCCCTCGCCGCGTTCTGGCGCGGCCGCCGCCTCGGCCGGCTGGTCCCCGAACGCCTCCCCGTGGCGATCCGCGCCTCCGAAGCCGTCGAAGGCCGCGCCCGCCTCTACCGCAAGGCCAACGCCCGCGATCGTGCCGCCTCCGCTCTGCGCACCGCCACCCGCGCCCGCCTCGCCCCCCTCATCGGCGTCCCCCCGTCCCAGGCCCACACGCCCGAGACCCTGCTCCCCGCCCTGACCGCCGCACTCCACGCCTCCGGCCAGGACCCGCGCCCCCTCCTCTTCGGCCCGCCGCCCGCCAACGACGCGGCCCTGATAGCCCTCGCCGACCAACTCGACGCCCTCGAAAGAGAGGTACGCCACTCATGATGGCCCCGACCACTGACAACGCCGGGCCCACCGGAGATCCCCGCAGCTCACGGGCGTCTCTGGAGGCCCTGCGCGCGGAGATCGCCAAGGCCGTCGTCGGCCAGGACCCCGCGGTCACGGGCCTCGTCGTGGCGCTCCTCTGCCGCGGCCACGTCCTCCTCGAAGGCGTCCCCGGAGTCGCCAAGACCCTCCTCGTACGCGCCCTCGCCGCGTCCCTCGAACTCGACACGAAGCGCGTCCAGTTCACCCCCGACCTGATGCCGAGCGACGTCACGGGCTCCCTCGTCTACGACGCCCGCACCGCCGAGTTCTCGTTCCAGCCCGGCCCCGTCTTCACCAACCTCCTCCTCGCGGACGAGATCAACCGCACCCCGCCCAAGACCCAGTCCTCTCTCCTCGAAGCCATGGAGGAACGCCAGGTCACGGTCGACGGCACCCCCCGCCCGCTCCCCGACCCCTTCCTGGTCGCTGCGACGCAGAACCCCGTCGAGTACGAGGGCACGTACCCCCTCCCCGAGGCCCAGCTGGACCGTTTCCTCCTCAAGCTCACGGTCCCCCTCCCCTCCCGCCAGGACGAGATCGACGTCCTGACCCGACACGCCCAGGGCTTCAACCCGCGCGATCTGCGCTCCGCGGGCGTACGCCCCGTGGCCACCGCCGCCGACCTGGAAACCGCCCGGGCAGCCGTGGCGAAGACCTCCATCTCCCCCGAGATCACGGCTTACGTCGTCGACATCTGCCGCGCCACCCGCGAATCCCCGTCCCTCACCCTGGGCGTCTCCCCGCGCGGCGCGACGGCGCTCCTGTCCACGGCCCGCGCCTGGGCCTGGCTGACGGGCCGCGACTACGTCATCCCCGACGACGTGAAGGCACTCGCCCTGCCCACGCTCCGCCACCGGATCCAGCTCCGCCCCGAGGCCGAGATGGAGGGCGTCACGCCCGACTCGGTCATCAACGCGATCCTGGCCCACGTCCCCGTTCCCCGCTGACGCAAGGCTCCGCACCCATGGCCCTCACCGGACGCACCGCCCTGCTCGCCGCCCTGGGCTCCCTCCCCGTAGGCATCTGGGAGCCCAGCTGGACCGGCATCCTGGCCGTGAACACCCCCTTGGCCCTGGCCTGCGCCTGCGACTTCGCCCTGGCCGCCCCGGTACGACGCCTGCGCCTTACCCGTTCGGGTGACACCGCAGTACGCCTGGGCGACCCGGCCGACGTCACTCTCACCGTCACCAACCCCTCGCGCCGCCCCCTGCGCGCCCAGCTCCGCGACGCCTGGCCACCCAGCAGCTGGCTCCCCGGCACCGAGGTCGAGGCGTCCCGCCACCGCGTGACGATCCCCCCGGGCGAGCGCCGCCGCATCACCACCCGCCTGCTCCCCACCCGCAGGGGCGACCGAAAAGCCGACCGGGTCACCATCCGCTCGTACGGCCCGCTGGGCCTCTTCACCCGCCAGGGCAGCCACGACGTCCCCTGGACGGTCCGTGTCCTCCCCCCGTTCCACAGCCGCAAGCACCTGCCCTCGAAACTGGCCCGCCTGCGCGAACTCGACGGCCGAACCAGCGTCCTGACGCGCGGCGAAGGCACCGAATTCGACAGTTTGCGCGCGTACGTTCCCGGGGACGACACCCGCTCCATCGACTGGCGCGCCACCGCCCGCCAGTCCACACTCGCGGTCCGCACCTGGCGCCCGGAACGCGACCGTCACATCCTTCTGGTCCTCGACACGGGCCGCACCTCCGCCGGCCGTGTCGGCGACTCACCCCGCCTCGACGCCTCGATGGACGCCGCGCTCCTCCTCGGCGCACTGGCGTCCAGGGCCGGCGACCGGGTCGACCTGCTCGCCTACGACCGCCGCATCCGCGCCCTGGTCCAGGGCCGCGCGGCAGGCGAACTCCTGCCCGCCCTGGTCAACGCCATGGCCCCACTGGAGCCGGAACTCGTCGAAACGGACGCCCGCGGGCTGACGGCAGCGGTCCTGCACACAGCTCCCCGCCGCTCACTCGTCGTCCTCCTCACGAGCCTCGACGCGGCTCCGGTGGAGGAGGGCCTCCTCCCGGTCCTCTCCCGCCTCACGAAACGCCACACCGTACTGGTGGCTTCGGTGGCGGACCCGACGATCGCGGAAATGGCCGGCTCCCGCGGAAACACCGAAGCGGTCTACGACGCCGCCGCCGCGGCTCAGGCCCAAGCGGAACGCCGCCGCACGGCGGAATTGCTCATCCGCCGAGGAGTCACGGTCGTCGACGCCACCCCGAATGACCTCGCACCGGCCCTGGCGGATGCCTACCTCGCTTTGAAGGCAGCGGGCCGGCTCTGAATACAAGAAAAAAGGCCGGTCCCTGAAAAGGGGCCGGCCTGGGACTCGCACACAACGCAGAAAACCCCCGTAACAGGATTCTCATCCGTTACGGGGGTTTTCTTCAAA
>NZ_NNBL01000038.1 GCF_002803065.1 Streptomyces sp. CB01635 | reverse complement strand
ACGGCAGCCACCAGGGAGTGGGCACTCGACCACCTCGACCTGCCGCTGACGCTGGCCGAACTCGCGGACCATGCGCAGATGAGCCTGCGTACGTTCGCCCGGCGGTTCCGGGACGAGGCCGGCTCCCGGGCGAGGTTGCTGCCGGCGACGATCAGGGCGGTGCCGTCGGCGAGCTGGTCCCGGGTCAGCCCGCTGTCGCGGACAGCGCGCAGCGCGACGCACGCGGCGGTGCGCGCGGGCAGCGCGGCGCGGCCCGCGACCTTGCGCAGCCGTGCCGCCGTCGCGGGATCGTCCGCCAGGTGCCGCCCGGCCCAGTCGGCGAGGGCGAACCCGTCGAGCGCGGCGACCGGCAGGCTCTCGCCGTCGTCGTCCGCCGCCGGCAGGGTCACCGCGCTGCGGCCGGCGAGCAGCGCGGCGGTGAAGCCGTCGAGGTCGTCGGCGAGCGGGGTGAGCACCGAGGCGGCCGTGACGGCCACGGCGCCGGATATGTCACTCACGCGTGCGCGCTCGCGTGCTCGCGGAACACCGCGACCAGGGACCGCAGATCGTTGGCCTTGGTCAGCTCCGCGTTGGGCACCTTGATGCCCAGTTCGTCCTGGGCGGCGATCACGACGTCCATGCGGTCGATGGAGTTGGCGCCGAGGTCGCGCATGCTGTGGTCGAGGGTGATCTCGATGTCGGCGACCTCGGGCAGGACGTCGACGATCTGGGCGCGGATGACGGCGAAGATCGCTTCGTCGGTCATGGGGAGGTCCTTTCGGGTACTCAGGAGTGCGGGGTGCTCAGGAGTGCGGGGTGCTCAGGAGTGCTGAGGCAGGAGGGCGAGGGCCTGCTCGACGGTGAGCCGGTTGTCGCGTACGGCGCCGAGCAGGGCGTCCAGGTCGGCGGCGCTGATCTGCCCGGCGGCGGCGCCGGTCGTGGCCGGGGCGGTCGTCGCCGGGGCGGGTGCGGCGCCGCGGGCGGCGATGTGCGCGGCGAGGGCCGTCAGGCTCGGGTGGTCGTAGAGCACCCCGGCCTTCTCGTCGAGGCCGTACGCGTTGTTGAGGAACGCGACGAACTCGACGCCGAGGATCGAGTCGAGGCCCAGGGTGTTGAAGGTGGCGTGGACGTCGATGTCCCAGACGTCGCAGTACAGGGTCTCGGCGAGCTGCTCGCGCAGGGTCTCCAGGACGGCGGCGCCGCGGTCGTCGTCGGCGGGGGCCGCCTTCGGGGCGGGGGCCTGCGCCGGCTGCGGCCGGGCGGGCGGGGCGGGGACGGCCTGCTGGGCGGCGGGCCTGACCGGCTTGTCCCCGGCGGCCTTGGCGGCGACCTGGCGGGCGAAGGCGCTCGGCGTGGGGTGGTCGTACAGTTCGGTGGCCTTGATGTCGGTGCCGAACCGGGCGTTGACCAGCGCCACGAACTCCACGCTGAGGATCGAGTCGACGCCGAGCGTCTGGAACGTCTGCTCCGGGTCGAGGTCGGCCGGGTCCATGTAGAGCACCCCGGCGAGGACCTCACCGACCTCCTCGGCGACCCGGTCCTGATGCGCACCGTCGTGCGGTGGAGCGACCGGAGCGGGGGCGGCGGCGGCGGGGGCGGGCGCACGTACGGGAGCGGGAGCCGGAACGGGTGCGGGAGCCGGAGCCGTGTCCAGCGGCCGGAGGGAGATCTTGCGGTCACGAGTCATGGAGGACGTCTCCTGTGGAGTCGGAGTGGTCGTGTTCTTCGCGGGCACCGGCCGCGGCAGGGACGGGACAGCGGGCGTGGGCTCGGGCTCGGGCGTGGGGGCCGCTGACGGCTTCGGGCGGGAAGCGGGCGCGGCCCGGTCCTCACGGCCGAAGTCACGCAAGTGCCCGCGGTCCAGCGCCGGTTCGGCCCCGGCCGTGCCCTGGCCCTGCCGGTGCAGCCGCTCGATCTGCAGGTCGTACCAGCAGCGGACGCGTTCGAAGGGGTAGTGCGGCAGGGGCGCACGCCGTGCCTGCGCTCCCGCGGCCGACACCACGACCCGGTCGATCCGGCCGCCGTCGAGCCACACCCGTACGGGGTCGTCGGCGGTGACCTCGGTGCGTCGCCACGGCCGGGGGCGGCCCGCCGCGACCGCCGCCAGGCCGGACAGCAGTTCCGGCATCGACCCGGCCGCCACGGCAGCTCTGCGTTCCAGGTCGGCGCGGCCTGCCGCGAAGGTGTACGCGACGTCGGCGAGCGGTATCTGCGTGCCCCGCTCCCCCGCCGCGGTCAGGTCGTCGCGCAGCGCCGCGGCGTACGCCGCCAGCGCCTCGTCGGTGCGGGCGGACAGGAACACCACGACGGGTCCGGGCTGTTCGGGGGCGCGGGGTGCCCGCGGCGGCGGACCCTCGACGACGATGTGGGCGTTGCCGCCGCCGGCACCGAACGAGCTGATGCCCGCGCGCAGCGGCCGGTCGGAGCCGTCACGGGTGGTCCAGGGCGCGACGCCCTGCTGGACCGTGAACGGGACGCCGTCGAAGTCGATCTCGGGGTTCGCGGGGGTCGCGTGCAGCGAGGGCACGAGGGTGCGGTGCCGCATCTGGAGGAGCACCTTGGCGAGGGCGACCGCGCCGGCTGCCGATTCGAGGTGTCCGACGTTCGACTTCACGGAGCCGATGGGCAGGTCGCCCGCGCCCTTCATGCCGTCCCGTGCGAACGCCGAGGCCAGGCCGCGGATCTCGATGGGGTCGCCGAGCGAGGTGCCGGTGCCGTGCGCCTCGACGTAGTCCAGGCCGTCGGCGGTCAGGCCCGCGTCGCGCAGCGCCTTGGTGACGAGGTCGGCCTGGGCGCGCGGGTTGGGCACCGTGTAGCCGTTGGTCCGGCCGCCGTGGTTCGCGGACGTTCCCCGGATCACGCCGTGGATGTGGTCGCCGTCGCGCACCGCGTCGGCCAGCGGCTTGAGGACGAACGCCCCGACGCCCTCGCCCGGTACGTAGCCGTCGCCGCCCGCGCCGAAGCTGCGGCAGCGCCCGTCGCTCGCGGCGAACCGGCCCTGGCCGAGCATGAAGTACTTGTTGGGGTGGATCAGTACGTTGACGCCGCCCGCGATGGCCACCTTCGAGCTGCCGGCGCGCAGCGACTCGACCGCGAGGTGGATCGCGGTGAGCGCGGAGGAGCAGGCGGTGTCGACGGCGGTGGACGGCCCCTGGAAGTCGAAGTAGTACGAGACACGGTTGGCGATGGACCAGTAGGCGCTGTTGGCGAGCACGTGGTTGCCGCGCAGCCGCTCCTCCGCCTCGTGCAGCTGGTACTCGCCGTACATGGCGCCCACGAACACGCCGACGTCCTTGCGGTGCACCGGGTCGTCGGCGGTGACGAGCGTGTCCGGGGTGTACCCGGCGTCGTCGAGGGCGGCCCAGCAGGACTCGAGGAAGAGCCGGGCCTGCGGGTCGACGGTGCCCGCCTCGCGCGGAGAGATGCTGAACAGCGGCGCGTCGAAGTTCTCCACGCCCCGCACGAAGCCGCCCCACTTGGTGTAGGTCCGGTCCACGCGGGTCTTGTCCGTGTCGTACAGGGCCTCGGCGTCCCAGCGTTCGCGCGGCACCTCGGTGATGCTGTCGCGCCCCGCGAGGAGGTTGGCCCACAGCTCGTCGAGGCCGTCGGCCTCGGGGAAGCGTCCGGCGACACCGATGATGGCGACCGCGCGGGGATCGATGCCGGCGTGCGGATCGGGGGCGCCGGGCCGGGCGTCCTTGTCGCCGGTCGCGCCGCGCAGGCTCACGTCGAGGAGCGCGGTCGAGGAGGCGGGCGGCTCCTCGGTGACCGGGACGTCGGCCGGCTCGGTGGGGCCGATGAGATCGGCGCACCGCTCGGGGAACTCCTCGACGAGGTGCTCGGCGAGTTCGGCGACCGTGCGGCACTCGAAGAGGAGCGTCTTGGAGAGCCGTCCGAAGTCGGACTCCAGGAGTTCGACGACGCGGATGGCGAGCAGCGAGTCGATGCCGAGGTCGTCGAAGGGCCGGTCGGGCCACACCTGGTCGACGGGGGTGCGGGTGGCCTCGGCGACGACGGCGCGCAGCCGCTCCTCGAGCAGGCCGGCGGCGGGCGCGGACCTGGGGGTGAGGGCGGCCTGCTCCGCCGGCGTGGTCGGGGGCGTCGGCGTCGGCGTCGGCGTCGGGCTATGCGCGGGAACCGGATCCTGGGCGAGCAGCGGGAACGACTCGCGCAGCCGGTCCAGATCCCCGTACAGCACGACGGGTGCGCTCTCCTCGCCGTCGCGTTCGGGGGCGCCGAGCAGCGCCTCCAGGACGGTGATCCCGGTCGCGGACGGCATCGGACGCATCCCGAGCCCGTCGAGCACCTGCTCGGCGTCGGGGCCGGTCCGCATCCCGCCGTCGGCCCAGTACGGCCAGCTCACGGCGAGCGAACGGCCCGTGCGGGAGGCGGAGTTGACGAGGCGGGCCCGGCGGGTGACGAACTCGTCCACGGCCGCGTTGGCGAACGCGTAGTCGGCCTGGCCGGGGCTGCCGAGGGCCCCGGAGACCGACGAATAGACGACGAAGAAGTCGAGTTCCCAGCCGGCGGTGGCCGCGTCGAGCGCGGTGGCCGCGGTCAGCTTGGCCGCCAGCACCGCGGCGGCGTCGTCGATGTCCTTGCGCAGCACGTACGCGTCGCGCAGCACGCCCGCGCAGTGCAGGACACCGTGGACGGGGCCCTCGGCGTTCAGCCGGTGCGCGAGGGCGCGCACCGCGGCCGGGTCGGCGCTGTCCAGGCGGTGATAGGTCACCGATCCACCGCTGCGTGCGGCGCGTTCGGCGAGCCGGGCGATCTCGGCGCCGCGCTCGCCCTCGGCGGCGGAGCGGCCGGTGAGGACGACGTGTGCCGCGCGGGTGTCGATCAGGTGGCGGGCGAGGTGCGCGGCGAGGCCGCCCATGCCGTTGATCCAGTAGCGCCCGCCCGTGCGGAACGGGGCGCGGCCTGCGGCGGGAGCGTCGCAGTGGCGCAGGACGGAGGTGGTGAGTGTGCTGTCGCGGGCCACGCCGAGCCATCGCGCCGCGGGCGCCTGGGCGACGGCGGCGCGCACAGCGGACTCGAGGGCGTCGGGGCCGGCCTCCGCGTCGAGGGCCACCGCGGTCAGTTCGAAGCGCGGGTTCTCCCCGGCGAGCGAACGGCCCAGTGCGGCGATGCCGTGGCCGGTGACGGCGGCGTCGTCGTCGAGTGCGCCGGCGGGGAAGGGCACGACGATCCGGGCGCCGCGCCGGGACAGGGGGCGCAGCAGGGCCCTCAGCAGGGCGAGCACGCGCAGGGCGTCGGACGCGGATCCGGTGCCGGCCCCGGCGAGCGGCCACACCACGACGGGCGGCCGGGAGTCCTCGCCGAGCCGCGCGACCAGTTCGTCGCCGAGGGCGGCGGCGCGCTCGGCGTCCTCGGGGTCGGCAAGGCGCACGGCCGCACCGGCCAGGGGTGCGTCGCCGATGACGACGAGGGGGGCGGGTTCACCGCCGGGGCCGCCGTCGAAGGGGACGGTCGCCGGGGCGAAGAGGTGCACACCGGACGGGAGTACGGGGACGACGGGGGTCGCCTGCGCGGCGTCGCGCGGGACCGGGCGGAGTGCCAGACCGGCCAGCGTGAGCACCGCTGTGCCGTCGGCACCGGTGACCGTCACGTCGTACTTGCGCACCCGGCGCCCGCCGCCGGCGAGCCGGACCGGGCGGACCCGTACCCATGCCTCGCGCGGCAGCGGAGCGTGCAGGGTGAGTGTGTCGACGGCGAACGGGATGAACGTCTCGCCGCCGAGGTCCTCGCGCAGCACGCACCCGATGACCGTCTGCAGGGCACCGTCGAGGACGTACGGGCACAGGGTGTCGCCGCCGGACGGGCCGTTCGCCACGACGCGCGCCAGCGCGCCCTCGCTGCCGTGCCGCAGCTCGCGCAGCACCTGGAAGGCGGGGCCGTAGACGACACCGTGGTCGGCGAAGTACCGGTACAGATCGGCCGGTTCGGCCGAGTCGGGGTACGCGGCGCGCAGTGCGGCCGGGTCGAGGCGCTCCGGGGCGGCCGGTGGGCCGGCGAGCAGGCGTGCCTCGGCGTGCGCGGTGTCGGACAGGATGCGTACGGCGTCGCCTTCGACGACCGCGCGCAGCGTCACGGGGCCGGTGACCTCCACCGGCCGGTGGAAGGCGACGTCGGCGAGGCCGGCCGTGGCGGGTGCGGTGCGCCGGGCGGCGGTCAGGGCCAGGTCGAGCTGGGCGGCGGCGGGCAGCACCGGCCGGCCGGCCACGACGTGGTCGGCGGCGACCGGGTCCTCGGGGCGCACGGTGCGGGCCGGGGCGGCGCCGGGCCGGGGCCAGACGGTACGGGCGAAGGGATAGCCGGGAAGCCGCACGCGTCGCGCCCCTGTCGCGTCCTGTTCCGGCAGGTCGCCCTCACCGGCCGCCCAGGCCCGGTAGCCGTCGGGAGCAGCGTCGGTGACCAGAGGCCCGCCTGCCGCCAACTCCCTCAGTGCGTACGACAGTTCGGTGACGGTGGCGGCGCCGAGCACCGCGCGGATCCGGCGCCGGCTGCGGCCCGTGTGCAGGGTGTGCGCCACATCGGCGAGGGACCGTCCGGCCACGGCGCCGGCGAGGTCACCGGCGAGTTCGCGCAGCGCGGTCTCGGTGTGGGCGGACAGCACGGTCCAGCGCACGCCGCCCCCGGCGTCGGCCGCCGACTCCGCCAGGGGCGGGGCCTGTTCGAGGACGACGTGGGCGTTGGTGCCGCCGATGCCGAAGGAGCTGACGGCGGCGCGCCGCGGCCCTTGTGGGACGGGCCAGCCGCCCTCCACGACGCCCCGTTCGGCGACGCGCAGGCCGCCGGCACCGCGCAGCGCGCGGTTGGGCTCGGAGAAGGGGGCCTGGAGCGGCACAGTGCCGTTCTCCAGCGCCAGTACGGCCTTGGCGACGCCCGCGATACCGGCGGCGGTGTTGAGGTGGCCGAGCACCGCCTTGACGGAGCCGACGGCGGCCGGATGCGGACGCTCTCCTCCGTAGACCCGTTCCAGGGCGGCGAATTCGACGGGATCGCCGAGCGGGGTGCCGGTGCCGTGGGTCTCCAGGTAGCCGACCGAGTGCGGGTCGGTGCCCGCGACGGCCAGGGCCTCGCGGATCACGGCCTCCTGCCCTTCGGGGGACGGCGCGTGGTAGTCCATCTTGCGGCTGCCGTCGTTGTTGACGGCGCTGCCGCGCAGCACGGCGCGGACCGGGTCGCCGTCGCGCACCGCGTCGGCGAGGCGGCGCAGCACCAGGGCGCCGCCGCCGTTGCCGAAGACGGTGCCGTCGGCGGTGTCGTCGAAGGGGCGGCACTCACCGGTCGGCGAGAGGATCATGCCGGGCGCGGCCAGGTAGCCGGCCTGCGGGAAGTGCAGGGACGCCGCCGCCACGACGGCCAGGTCGCACTCCTGGCCGAGCAGGCTCTCGGCGGCCAGGTGCACCCCGACGAGTCCACTGGAGCAGGCGGTCTGCACGGTGAGGCTGGGGCCGGTGAGGCCGAGCTTGTAGGAGACGCGGGTGGCCGCGAAGTCCTTGTCGGAGGAGGAGAAACGGATCATGCCGGCCGCGTCGAGGTCGGTGATGGCCACGGGCGGCTGCGTCGGCTGGCCGACGGAGACGTAGGCGGCGGTGCGCAGCCCGGTGCGGTCGGGGGCGAAGCCCGCGTCCTCCAGGCCGTGCCAGGCGACCTCCAGGAGCAGGCGCTGCTGCGGGTCGAGCCACTCGGCGTGCTGGGCGCTGTATCCGAAGAACTCGGCGTCGAAGGCGTCCGCGTCCTCCAGGACGACTCCGGCGGGGACGAACCCCTCGCGGGCCACGGTGGCCCTGTCGTGCCCGAGGCCGATGAGTTCGGCCTCGGTGTAGCGGCGGATACCGGTCTTTCCCTCCTCGAGCAGCTCCCAGAGCCGGCCGGCGGAGGTCGCGGGCCCGAATCGGCAGGCCATGCCGACGACGGCGATGGCGTTGGGGTCGATTCCGGGGTCGTCGTGGGTCATCGATCGTCTCCGAGTCGGAACGCGCGCCGCAGCTCACGGCGGGAGGGTCGGACGGGTGCGGTGGCCGCGGCCGCGACGTGGCCCTTCGGGGAGGGGGCGAGGCGTTCGGCGAGGAGGCCCGCGATGTCGTCGACGGTGGGCCGGGCGAACAGGTCGGCGAGCTCGATGCCGGTGTCCGGGTAGGCGTCGTCGAGCCGTGCGAAGAGCCGCCCGAGGAGCAGGGAGTTCCCGCCGATGTCGAAGAACCTCCGGTCGCTCGGGACGTCGTCGATCTCCAGCAACTCGCCCCACAGGGCGAGGACTTCGCGCCGCAGGTCCGCCGTGCTCGCGGCCGCTGCGCCGGGGCGGTCGGTGTGCGCGTGCGCCCGCGGGTCCGTCCCGGCCCCCGGCTGTGGCAGGGCGCCCTGCGCGGCCAGCCGTACGGCTTCCTTGCGGTCGACCTTGCCGTTGGGCGTCAGAGGCAGTCCCTCCGCCGCCACAAGGCGGTCGGGGAGCATCCACGGCGGCAGCGTCGACGAGGCGAAGTCGCGCAGTTCGCCGAGGCTCGGCAGACTCTCGCCGGTCCGGGGCACGGCGATCACGAGGAGCCTGGCCGAGGGGCCTTCGCCGTGTACGGCGAGGACGGCGCGGGCGAGCGCGGGGTGCGCGCCCAGCACAGCCTCGATCTCGCCCAGTTCGACCCGGTGGCCGCGGATCTTGACCTGGCTGTCGGCCCGGCCGAGGAAGAGCAGCCGCCCTTCCTCGTCGCGGCGCACCAGGTCGCCGGTGCGGAACCAGCGTCCGCCGCCGACCGCGCGGACCGGGTGACCGGTGAAGCGCTCGGCGGTCAGGCCGGGCCGCTGCCAGTAGCCCTGGGCGACACCCGCCCCGCCGATCCACAGTTCGCCCGGCTCCCCCGGTGCGGGGGGACGGTGGCCGTCGACCTCGGTGAGGACCAGCTCCGTCGCGCCGATCGGCTCGCCCAGGTGCACCGGGCCCGTGTGCGTGACGCGCGCGATGGTGGACCAGATGGTCGCCTCGGTGGGGCCGTAGACGTTCCAGAGGCTCCCGGTGCGTTCGACGAGGGCGGTGGCGAGGTTGCCCGGCAGGGCCTCGCCGCCGCACAGCGCGGTCAGTCCGGGCGCCCCGCTCCAGCCGCCGTCGACGAGCAGTTGCCAGCCGGCCGGGGTGGCCTGCATGGCGGTGATCTTGCGGGTGTCTAGCAGGCGGGCCATGCGCCGGGCGTCGACGACGTCCGAGCGTTCGGCGACGACGACCGTGCCGCCGACGAGGAGCGGCAGGAACAGCTCCAGGACCGAGATGTCGAAGCAGACGGTGGTGACGGCGAGGAACCTGCCGGGCGCCCGCTCGTCGATGCCGACCCTCGCGGCGATGGCGTCCAGGGTGTGGACGACGTTGCCGTGCGTGACGCCGACGCCCTTCGGCTTGCCCGTACTGCCGGAGGTGAACATCAGGTACGCGAGGTCGGTGGGCCCGGCGGGCGTTCCCGGCGTGCCCGAGGGCGCGGCGGTGTCGGCCCGGATGTCCCGCGGGTCGACGATCCGCAGTCGCTGCGGCAGCAGCCAGGTCAGGTCCCGGTCGGCGAGGGCGACCTCGCAGCCGGCGCCCTCGACGACCATCGCGAGGCGCTCGCTCGGGTAGGAGTCGTCCAGCGGTACGTACGGGCGTCCGCTCTTGAGGATGCCGAGGAGTACGGCGGGCAGCCGCGCGGAGCGGTGCATGAGGACGGCGACGGGCTCGCCCGGCGCGGCGGTGGCGTCGACCCGGCGTGCGACGGCGTCGGAGAGTGCGTCGAGTTCGGCGTAGGTGAGGGTCTCGTGGTGGTCCTCGACGGCGGTCGCGTCCTGGCAGCGCCGGGCGCTGGCGGCGAAGCGCGCCACGAGGGTGCCGGCGGCCGGGTCGAGCAGGTCACCGACGGCTGAGCGGGTGTTGCGCGCCAGTTCGACGGTGGTGCGGCGCAGGTCGTCGACGAAGCGGTCGACGGCGGCGCCGTCGAGGACGGCGGTGCGGTGGTTGGCGAGGATCTCGACGCCCTCGGGGGTGTCGGTGACCTCGAGGCCGAGGTCGAAGTGGCCGCGCTGGCCGCGCCGGTGCACCGGCTCCCATCCGTCGTCGGCCGCCTCGGTGCCGCGCTCCCAGTTCTGGTAGGCGAGGGTGACGGTCGGCACGCCGTCGTCGCCGTGCGCGGCGCGGCACAGCGCGGCGAACCGCGGGTAGGGCAGCGCGGCGTGTCCCACGGCTTCGCGCACGGCCCGGCCGAGGTCCTGAAGCCAGGTGGCGAGCGGGAGTTCGAGGTCGAGGTCGACGCGCAGCGGCACGGTGTTGACGAAGCAGCCGACAGTGGCCTCGTCGCTGTCGGAGCCGCGCCCGTACGTGGGTACGGCCATCAGCATCGAGCGATGCCCTGTGGCCCGCGCGAGGGCCACGGCGAACGCGCCGAGCAGCGCGGTGAACCGGGGCACTCCGGCGGCGCGTGCGATGTCGCCGAGCGCGTCGGACAGGCTGCCCGGCAGACCGTACTCGCGGTGGGCACCGGCCGCGCCGGCCCCTTCTCCGCCCCCGGGGAAGAGCACGCCCGCGGGCGTGCCGTCGGCCAGCCGCGTACTCCAGTGCTGTTCGGCGTCGGCCCACTCGGCGGCCGCGGCGGTGTCGCGTTCGCGGCGCAATGCCCCGGCGAACGACCCGGCCTCGGGGAGGTCGGCCGGTCCGCCGCGGGTGAGCGCCGTGTACAGGGCGGCGACGTCACGGCGCAGCAGGTCCGCCGAGCGGCCGTCCACGACGATGTGATGGGTGGTCAGCTGCAGGACGGGGCGGTCTCCGGCGACCTCCCAGAGAACGGCCCGCAGCAGGGGTTCGGACGAGGTCCGCAGCCGGCGGTCGGCCTCCTCGGTGACGGCACGCTCCAGGGAGTCCTCGTCGACGATCCGGGTGACGAGCGCCGGCGTGTCCCGGGCGGGCACGAAGGCGGGGTTCCCGTTGTGGGTGCGCACCGAGCACCCCAGCACGGGATGGCGCCGCACCAGTTCGGCGACGGCGCCACGCACGGCCTCGCGGTCCGCGCCCGCGGGCAGCCGCCAGGACAGCGAGATGTTGTACGGGGCGTGCGGCGCGGCCGACTGGTCCGCGGCCCACATGCCGAGGAGGCGATCGGGCAGAGCCGCCGGAAACGTGTCGGGAACGGCAGGGGCGGTGGCGGGGGCAGGTTCGGCAGGGGCGGGTTCGGCGGCGGCAGGTTCGGCGGCGGCGGGTTCGGTGCGTGCACCGGTCCCGGCGGCCGGAGCGAACCCGGCCGCCTCGACGGCGGCCTTCAACTGGGCCCCGCGCGCGTCGAGCAGACGCTCCGTCAGATCTTGTAGGCCGGTGCTGTCCAGGAGCAGGGACAGTGGCACCCGGCCGAGGTCGTCCTCCAGGATCCGGCACAGGCGCATCAGGGCGATGGAGTCGACTCCGTAGTCGGAAAGGGGTGTCCCGGGGTCGAGTTCGTCGGCGCTCCTGCCCACGGTGTGCGCGACCCGCCCGGTGATCCAGCGCAGCGCGGCCTGCGGGAG
Organism: Streptomyces sp. CB01635; assembly: GCF_002803065.1. GTDB lineage: Bacteria > Actinomycetota > Actinomycetes > Streptomycetales > Streptomycetaceae > Streptomyces. The sequence continues at coordinate 60,949 of NZ_NNBL01000038.1, read as the reverse complement.
TCCGTCCGCGGGCGGCACGGTGACGGGCGCCCCTGAGGACACCGGCTCCCGCGCGGCAGGCGCCTCGGCGGTTCGGGCAGGGACGTCAGGCGCGTCGTGGCGGACCTCAAGGGCCCGGTCCCACACGTCGAAGTCGCCCGCCACCAGCGCCGCGTACGGCGTCGGGGCGTTCTTCGCCGGGTCGAGCAGGGGCCACACGGAGCGCAGGGCGGTGCGGGTGGCGACCGGGCGCAGGCCGTACGTACCGGCCAGGTAGGTCAGTGCGTCCGGCTCCGGAGCCATGCCCGCGTCCGCGAGGACCGGCCAGCCGACGGACAGGGTGCGGCCCGGCCGCCCCGACGCCGTGCGGCAGGCGGCGAAGCCGTCGAGGAACCCGTTGGCGAAGGCGTAGTCCGACTGGCCCTGGTTGCCCACCAGCGCCGCGAGGGACGAGGCCAGGACGAAGAAGTCCAGCGGGTGTCCGGCGAGCGCCGCGTCCAGGCGGAGCGCGCCGAGGACCTTCGCGCGGCACACCTCCTGCACCGCCTCGGGCGTCTTGCCCCGCAGGAATCCGTCGCGCAGCACTCCCGCGGTGTGGACGACACCGCGAAGCCGTACGCCCTCCCGCTCCAGCCACCGCACCAGGTCGGCGACATCGCCCGCGTCGGAGACGTCGCAGCGCCGGTAGGTGACCGAACCGGTCCGGCGCAGTTCCTCCAGCGCCGCCTCGTCCGGTTCCGAACGCCCCACCAGCACCAGCCGTGCCCCCGGCGCGCGCGCCAGGACATCGGCGGCGACATGCCGGCCGAGCCCGCCGAGCCCGCCGGTGACCAGGTAGGTCCCCAGGGGGTCGAGCACGGTGCCCGCCGTGGCCGTGTCCGTGGCAGCTGTGTCTGTGGCTGCGAGGGGAGTGAGCACCGACACCCGGCGCCCCTGCGGGCCCAGCCGCACCCAGTCGACGCCCCCGGCGGCACGCATCGCCTCGGCCATCAGGGCCTCGGCTTCAGCGTCGTCGGGGTGGTCGCCACCGTGGACGTCGAGGGTGGCCAGACGCAGCGCGAAGCGGCCGGTCTCGCCGGCGACGGTCCGCGCCAGGCTGTGCAGCCCGTGCACCAGCGGCGCGACGTCGCCGTTCTCCTCGGCCCGGGTCACCAGCAGGATCCGGGCCCCGTCCAGGGCCCGGCTGCGGACGAACGCCCGCAGCAGTCCGAACACGGTGGCCAGCGCACCGCTCGCGAACCTGGACCACTGCGACGTAACGCCGTCCTGGGTCAGCGGGGCGCAGCCGAGTCCGTCCGCGGCCGGGCCCCGGGTGAGGTCGACGAGGACCACGCCCGGTGTCCCGGTGCGTTCGGCCGTGGCCGCGAGGACCTGCTCGTCGCCGGCCTCCCCCGACGTCAGGGTGGCGGCGGCCTGTGCGCCCCACCGGGGCACCGCGTCCCCGATGACCCACAGCGGCCCCTGCGGGCCGGCGTGTGCGTCGTCGCCGACCGGGGCCGGCCGCCAGTCGAGGCGGTATCCGGCCACCGGTGCGCCGTCCGCCGCGCCGTCGCTCGTGTCCGTGGTCGCCGGCCGCGGCGTGGTCGGCTGCGGCCCGGCGTCGACGCGGATGCGGAAGCCCGCCACGTCGACGAGCACGTCGCCGCTGTCCGGATCGATGATGTTCAGGTCGAAGACATGGATCCCGGCCGCGTCGTCGCGGCGTACCCGTCGGGCGTGCACATAGGCGCGGCCGGTGGCGGGCTGATGGACCGTCAGCCGGTCCACGGCCAGTGGCCGCAGGGTGCGCCGGGTCCCGGTCTCCTCGGTGAGGAGCAGATACGCGGCGCTCTGGCAGGCCCCGTCGAACAGCGCCGGGTGCAGCACGTGGCGCCCGTCCGGGTCCTCGCCTTCGGCGAGCCGCAGCTCGGCGGTGACCTCGTCGCCGTGGACGGCGGCGCGCCGCACGGTGCGGTACAGCGGTCCGTACGCGAAGCCGTGCGCCGCGAAGGACCGGTAGAAGTCCTCCTGGCCGCCGTCGCCCAGGTGGGTGTCGAGGTCCGCGGTCCGGTAGACCAGGACCGGCCGCACCGGGCCCGCCGCCTCGGGTCCGGGCGCGGGCTCGGCCCAGCCCTGGGCGACGACGGCGTCCGCGACGGAGGTGGAAAAGCGCCGTGCGCCCCGTGCGTCGGGCTCCTCGAGGACGGTGGTGACCGTCATCGGCAGTCCGGTGGCCGGCTGCGGCCAGACCAGGTCGCGCAGCACGGTGCGGTACGGGTTCCCGCCCGCGCCGAGCAGTGCCTCGTGCACCAGCTCGGGGTGGAACGCCCCGGGCAGCACAAGCTCACCGTCCACCACGTGGTCGGCGACCCAGCGCGACGCGCCGCCCAGGCGCGCGGTCACGGTCCGGGAGGCGGGCACGGTCACCGTGTCGGCCAGCGGCATCGGGGACGAGGAGGTCTCGGGAAGGGCGCAGCGCACCCGGGCGAGCGGCGTACCCGGCAGCGGCACACGCCGCCCGGCGGCCGGGCCTGTGTACGTGCCGTCGGTGACCCAGGCGCGGGCGGCCGCGTCGGCCTCGGGCGGCGCCGGGTCCGTCACGAGGGCCGGGTGGGAGGTCCCCTCGGCCAGCGCGTGCAGCGCGGCGCGCAGTTCGGCCTGGTCGTGGGCGGTCACGGCGGCCCGGTGCGGCCCGTGGTCCCGGCCCGTGTGCAGGGTGTGGGCGATGTCGGCGAGGGCGAGTCCTTCGACGGCGCCGGCGAGCGCGCGGGCCGTGCCGGCCAGTCGGTCGGCGTCCGGCGCCGCGACCGGTATCAGTACGGGGCCGAAGGGCTGTGGCGTCGCCGGTCCCGCGTCGTACTCCTCCAGGACGACATGGGCGTTGGCGCCGCCCGCGCCGAAGGAGCTGACGGCCGCGCAGCGCGGGACTCCCGTGCCGTCCCAGGGCTCGGCGGCGGTCTGGATGCGCAGCGCGGTGCCGTCGAGGCCGAGCTTCGGGTTGGGCCGCTCGGCGTGCAGGGTCGGCACGAAGCGCGCGCGCCGCAGCTGGAGGATGGCCTTGGTGAGTCCGGCGATGCCGGCGGCGGCCTCGGCATGGCCGATGTTGGACTTGACCGAGCCGACGCGCAGCGGGCCGTCGGCGCCCGCCTCCTCGAAGGCCAGGGCCAGGGCACGCAGTTCGATGGGGTCGCCGAGTTCGGTGCCGGTGCCGTGCGCCTCGAGATAGCCGACGGCGGCCGGGGAGACCCCGGCCTGGCGCAGCGTGGCGCCGATGAGGGCGGCCTGGGCGCGCGGGTTGGGAACGGTGTAACCGCCACTGCCGCCACCGTGGTTGAGGCCGGTGCCGCGGATCACCGCGTGGATCGTGTCGCCGTCCGCCTCGGCCCGGTCCAGGCGCTTGAGGACGACGGCGCCCGCGCCCTCACCGGGCACGAAGCCGTCGCCGCCCGCGCCGAAGGCCCGGGTGTGCTCGCCGCGCGAGGGCATGCCGAGCGCGCACAGGCCGGTGAACCGGTCGGGGTGCAGGTAGAGGTTGACGCCTCCGGCGAGTGCCAGGTCGGCGTCGTCGTTCTCCAGGGCCCGGCAGGCAAGGTGCAGGGCGGTCAGCGACGACGAGCACATCGTGTCGACCGTGAGGCTCGGGCCGCTGAGGTCGAAGACGTGCGACACCCGGTTGGCGACGGACGCGGCGGCCGTGACGGCGTACTCGGGGTTGTCGGCGCCCGCGGCACGGGCGTCGCGCTGGGCGAGCAGGTGGCTGTTGGCGGTGACGCCGGCGAACACCCCGACGCGCGGGCCGCCCTGGGTGCCCGCGAGGGTGCGCCGGGCGTAACCGGCGTTCTCGAAGGCTTCCTTGGCGATCTCCAGGAACAGCCGCTCCTGCGGGTCCATCAGGGCCGCGTCGCGCGGGGTGATGCGGAACATCGCGGGGTCGAACGCGTCGATCCCGTCGACGAAGCAGCCCCAGCGGGCGTAGCCGCCGCCCGTGGTGCGCGCGGTGCGCCAGTCCCAGCGCTCGGCGGGCACCTCGCGTACGGGGGTGTGCCCGGCGTTCAGCAACTCCCAGAAGGCGGCGAGGTCCTGGGCGCCGGGATAGCGCCCGGCGATCCCGACGACGGCGACGGCGGGTGCACCGGTGTCGCGGCTGCGGCGCGCGGGGACGGGCGCCGCCTCGGCGGCCCGCTGCTGCGCGGCGGGGCGTACGGCCGGCTCCCTCCGCAGGGGTGCGGGCCGGGGGGACACGGTGGGTGCGGGCGCGGCGGGACGGGCCGGTGCGAGATGGCGCGCGAGCGCCCTCGGGGTCGGGTGTTCGAAGAGCAGGGTCGCCGCGACGCTGCGCTCGGGGAACATGCCGCGCAGCCGCTCGCAGAACTCCTCGTTGAGGAGCGAGTCCACGCCGAGGGAGGGAAAGTCGGTGTCCGCATCGAGCAGTGCGGGGTCCCGGACGGTGAGTTCGCCGACGAGCCGCAGGAGGCGCTCCAGGAAGGAGGCGTCCTCCTCGACGGCGGGCGACGGCTGGGCGACGGGGGCGGCCGGTGCGGGCGATGCGGCGGCGGGCGGCAGCGCCGCGCCACGTTCGGCCAGCATCTGGGCCAGCTGGTCGACGGTCCGGTGCTCGAACAGCGCGGTCGCGGCGACCGGTCCGTACCTGCGGGACACCGCCTCGACGAGCTCCATGTTGAGCAGCGAGTCCACGCCCAGCTCCTGCCAGGGCAGATAGCCGGGCACATCGGCGTCGGAGCCGCCGAGCAGGTCGCGCACGATGGCGCGCAGCCCATCGGCGATCTCCGGGACCGTGGCACCGGCCGCTGCCGGGGCATCGGCGGCAGTGGCGGCGGCGGGCGGCCGGCAGGTCAGCAGGGCCACGCATCCCGGCGCGTCGCGCAGATGGTCCACCTCGGCGAGGCTCCAGCCGTGCTCCTCCAGCAGGGACCGCCAGCGGGGCACGTCGAGGAGGGGGCCGTGGGGCAGGCGCCGGTCCGTGTCGACATAGCCCCACCAGCCGTCCGTCAGACCGAAGGTGAGGGTGTAGACCGCGGCCGGGACGACCATCTCGACCAGCAGCAACCGGCCGCCGGGGGCGAGCAGTTGCTCGATGTGGGCGAGGGTGCGGGACAGGTCGCGGGTCGCGTGGATCACGTTGCTCGCCACGACGAGGTCGACGGCGGCGGGTGCGAAGCCCTGGGCCTCGGGACTCTTCTCGATGTCGAGCAGGCGCGGTCGCACGCGGTCGCCGAAGCGGCGGCGCCCGTGCTGGAGGAAGGCCGGGGAGACGTCGGTGTACGCGTAGTCGGCGACGCGCACACCGCGGGCGTCGAGCGCGGCCAGCGCCGACGCGGTGGTGCCGCCGACGCCCGCGCCGATCTCCAGGACACGCGGTGCGGCAAGCGCGGCGGCGGCGTCGCCGAGGGCCGCGGCGGCGGCGGAGTTGACCGGGTCGAAGAGCTGGTTGCCGCTGTAGACGGCGGTGACGCCGCTCAGGTCGCCTCCGGGGAACAGGACGGCGGTGACGGGCAGTTCGCCGCGCAGGACGGGACCGTACGACTCCAGGGTCCGGTCGAGCAGCGTCAGGTGCCCGGCGAGGTCGGGGTGGTCGGCCAGCAGCGTGTCGCGGATGCGGACCAGTTCGGCCCCCGCGGGCACAGGCAGTCCGGACTCGGCGTACTGCGCCAGGAGTTCGAGGATCGCGGCGATCAGCCTGCGGTGTCCGGGTACGGCTGCGAGCAGTCCGGCCGCCGCCTCCGTGTCGACGTCGGGCCGGGCGGCGAACTCGGGAGGCAGGCCGAGTTCGCTCATCCGGTGGGCGAGTGCGGCACGGGCGTAGCGATCCAGCCGGTGCGCGGCGTCCTGCCCCTGCGGGGCCGGGTGGTCGGGTGCCGGGCGCGCGGTGAGCGGGCGCAGCGGCTCGGGATCACCGCCGAGCACGAGGGACTGCGGTCGGTTGCCGGACATGCCCGCTTCCAAGGCGGCCACTCCCCTTTCCGGTATGAATTCGGTGATCCCGGGATATTCACGCTTGACGTGCGCGGTGTACCGGCGGGCGAGCCCGGTGCCGTGCCACAGCCCCCAGTCGAAGGTGCGTACGGCGAGGTGCGCGTCCCCGTCGACGGCGGTGGCGTAGTGGTCGAGGAACGCGTTGGCGGCGGCGTAGTTGAGGCCGCCGACGCTGCCGAAGAGTCCGGCGGCGGAGGAGAACAGGACGAGCGCGGCGGGCCGGCCGTCCGGGCGGGTGCGCAGGGCGCGGCGCAGCGCCAGGACCGCGGTCACCTTGGTCGCGAGGACCTGGTCGAGGTCGGCCGGGGTGAGTTCGGCGAGGCGGGCCGGGCTGATCGAGCCGACGCTGTGCACGATGCCGTCCGGTTCACCGAACGCGGCCCGGCATGCGGCCAGGGTGCGCTCCACGGCGGCCGGTTCGGTGACGTCGGCGCTCAGGTACCGGGCGGTCCCGCCGAGGGCCGCGAGTTCGTCGAGCAGGGCGCGGGTGCGGTCGTCGGCGGCGGAGCGCCCGACGAGCAGCAGCCGGGCGCCGTAACGCCGTGCGAGGTGGCGGGCCACCTCGGCGCCGATGCCTCCGGATCCGCCGAACAGGACGTAGGTCCCGCCGTCGGTGAACGCGTCGCCGGAGGCGGCGGGGGCGGGCTCGGGGCGGTCCGTGTAGACCTGACGCAGGCGCCGCGTGCCGCGCAGCGCGATGAGCGGTACGGCCTGGGCGCAGGGTTCGCTCAGGGCCGCGGCGACCTGGGCGGGTGTGGCGGCGGCGTCGAGGTCGACGGCCGCGGCGCTGACGCCCTCGATCTCCCGGGGCAGCGTGCGGACGGCGCCGAGCAGGGCGCCCTGGAGCGACGCGCCGGGTGAGGGGGCGCCGCCGTCCGGGTCGGTGAGGCCGGCCGTGACGAGGGTGAGGCGGGCGGGACGGGCGGCCGCTTCGAGCGTACGGGCCACGGTCAGCAGGGCCGCGAGCCATTCGCGCAGCCGGCGGATCCCGGCCGTGTCCTCGCTCCAGCCGGAGCCGTCCACGAGAAGAGCCACGTGGCGGGCCCCCCGCACCGCCTGTGCGAGGTCGGGAGAGTCGCGCCGCACGGTCCGGGCGCCGAGGCCTTCGGCGCGGTGGAGATCGGCCGCGTCGTGGACGAGCACGAGCCCGTCGAGCCGCGCGGTGTCCGGCCGGGTGGTCACGGAGGGCTCCGCGCACCACTCGGGCACGAGCACACGGACGGCGGGCGCGTCGGCGGGCGCCTTCTCGGGCGCGAGGTCGCCGCCCGCGGCGGGCGCCGAGTGGGCGGCCGTCCCGGTGGCGTGCAGCCGCAGGCCCGTGACACGCAGTACGGTCCTGCCGTCGGCCTCCGCGGTCAGGTCCACGACGGTGTAGGTGGCGCCCTGCGCGGTGCGGCGGACCGTCAGTTCCGCCGTGTCCGGGACCACGCCGGACCATTGGACGTGGTCGGCGGCCGCCGCGACGCGGGAAGCGGAGCCGTCCATCAGGACGCACGAGGTCTGCAGCGCCGCGTCCAGCCACGCCACGCGCCGGGTGCGCCGGTCGGTGGCGGCGGGGGCGACGATCCGGGCGACGGCCTGCCCGTCGCGTCGGCGCACGTCGTGCACCACGCGGTAGACCGGCCCGACCTCGATCCCGTTGCACTGGAGGAAGGCGCCGAGATCGACGGCCTGCTCCGGGCTGCCCGGTTCCGCGACACCAGTGGCCGGCACCGGTGCCGGAGGGTCGGTCGCCGGGACGGCGCGGGCGACGACCACACCCTCGTGCTCGACGGCGAGACGCACGGCGCCGTCCGTCTCCTCGGCGCTGCGCACCAGACGCGCAGAGCCGCCTTCGGGCACGGATACGGGCCGCTGGAACCGCAGTTGCCCGAGCGCGACGGGTCCGCCGTCCGCGAGCGCGTCGATCAGTGCGGCTCCGGGCAAGGTGGTCCGCCCGCCGACGCGGTGCTCGGCCAGCGGATGGCCGTCCTCGATGACGTAACCGCTCCCGCGCCCGGAGAACGCAGAGGACGCAGAGGACGCAGAGAACTCAGAGAACTCAGAGAACTCAGAGGACTCGGGGGCCGCAGCGCCCGGAAGCCAGTAGGAGTGACGTTCGAAGGGGTACGGCACCAGCGGTACGCGGCGCGGGCGGGGTCCCTCGGGCAGGCGCGAGGCCCAGTCCCCGACCGTGGTGTCGGCTCCGCCGAGCCAGTCGCGCAGCCAGGGGTCAGCGGGCTGCTCCTGCGTGCCGCGTTCGGCGAACTCCCTTGCCAGGCAGGCGAGTTCGGCCAGGCCGGTGACGACGAAGAGGGCGCGGTACGGCAGGTGACGCCGGCCGGACTGGAGCGTCCAGGCGATCTCGTCCAGGGCGGGCGAGCCGGGCGAGGCGGCCAGCTCAGCCGTGCGGGCGGCCAGCCGGGTCAGCGAGCCGGGTGTCGCGGCCGACAGCGGCACGGCGAACGGCCCGTCGCCGGCGGCGTGTTCGCGGGGCAGGTCCGGTGCCTCCTCCAGGACCACATGGGCGTTGCTGCCGCCGAACCCGAACGCGCTGACGGCCGCGCGGCGGGGCGCGCCGCCGGTGCGCGCGGGCCACGGCACGGGCTGCGCGGCGACCCGGACCGGGGTCCCGTCCAGTTCGATGTGCGGGTTGAGACGGGTGAAGCCGGGCGTGCCCGGTATCAGCCCGTGGCGCAGGACCTGAACCGCCTTGACGACGCCGACCAGGCCCGAAGCTCCTTCCAGATGGCCGATGTTGGCCTTGGCGGAGCCGACCCAGATCCGGCCCTCGGGCCCTTCGGCGCGCGCGGGCATGCCCTGCGGCTCCGCGTCGAGGACCTCCCGGAAGGCATCCAGCTCGATCGGATCGCCGAGCGGCGTGCCGGTGCCGTGCGCCTCGAGGAACCCGAGGTCGGCGGCGCGCAGTCCGGCCCGGCCGAGCGCCGTGCGGATCAGCCCGCTCTGGGCACGGGGGTTGGGCGCGGTCAGCGCGGCGGCCCGGCCGCCGTGGTTGACGGCGCTGCCGCGGATGACGGCGAGTACGGGGTCGCCGTCCGCGACGGCGCGGCGCAGTGACTTGAGTACGAGCCAGCCCGCGCCCTCGCCCCGGACGAACCCGTCGGCGTCCGCGTCGAAGATCCGGCTGCCGCCCTCGGGCGAGAGCATGCCCGCCCTGCGGTAGGCGCGAGCGTTGAATCCGTTGCTCAGGAGGTTGGCGGCTCCGGCGAGGGCGACCTCGCACTCGCCGGAGCGCACCGCGGCCTGGGCGAGGGCGAGCGCGGTGAGCGCGCCGGAGCAGGCGGTGTCGACGGTGATGCTGGGCCCGGTGAAGTCGTACAGGTGGGAGACGCGGTTGGCCAGGAACGCGGGGAACGTGCCGGTGGTGGCGTACCCGTCGGCCGAGGCGGCGCGTTCCACGAGTTGCTCGCGGTAGTCGTAGCTGCAGGCGGCGGCGTACACCCCGACGGGCGTGCCCGCGAGGGTGTCGGGGGCGAGTCCGGCGTGTTCCAGAGCGTGCCAGCTGAGTTCGAGCAGGGCGCGCTGCTGGGGATCCATGGAGGCGGCCTGACGGGGTGTCACTTCGAAGAAGGGCGCGTCGAACAGGTCGATGCGGTCGAGGAGCCCGGCGCGGAACCCGGCGGGCACCTCCCCCGCGAGCCGTCCGGCCGCCACCGCCTCGATCCGGCACTCCCCCTGGCTCAGCAGCTGCCAGAAGGCCTCGGCGTCGTCCGCCCCCGGCACCTTGCAGGACATGCCGATGACAGCGACGTCGTCGTACCCGCCGGGCCGTGCGTCCGCGACCCCGGCGGGTACGGGGGCGGGCGCGGCCCCTTCGGCGGGTGCCGCCCCTTCGTCCTGCGGTTGTCCGGGCAGCAGCGCCGCCAGCTCCGTCAGCGTCGGGTGGCGCCAGACTGCGGTCGCCGGCAGCTGCACGCCGAAGGCGGCACGGGTCTCGCGGATCAGGCGCAGGGCACGGGCGGAGTCAAGACCCTGCTCACCGAGCGGGCGGCCGGGGTCCGCCGGATGTCCGAGGACGTCGGACGCCAGGGCGACGAGCCGCTCCAGCGCGTCGGGAGCCGACCGCGGGGTGTCCACCACCGGGCCGGTCGTGGCGGCGACGGCGGGCTCGGCGCCGCCCGCCGCGCGCCGCCCTGCCGCCTCGGTCTCGGTCTCTGCCTCGGTCTCGGTCTCGGTCTCGGTCTCTGCCTCGGTCTCGGTCTCTGCCTCTGCCTCTGCCTCTGCCTCCAGGGATTGCCGCACAGCGTCCAGGTAGGCGGACGCGTCGCGCCCGTTGAGCACCGTGTGGTCGAAGGCGAGCACCATCCTGCGCACCGCGCCCCGGCCCGCGCCCTCGACCGCGCCGAGGAACAGGGTCGCCACCGCCGGCGGCACGACCACCGGCACCGCCAGCGTCGGTCCCCGGTCCCCCAGGTGGGAGAGCATCAGCGTGACCCGGCCGTCGGCCTGCGACTGCCCGTCGAGTGCCTCTTCCACGGCCTGCGCGTACCGCGCGTCGAAGTCCTCGGCCGTGACCTCGTCGGCGCCGCGCACCACCGCGACGGTGAGGTCTCCGTCGTCGGTGGCCACGGCGATCCCGAGGTCCACGTGCTCGTACACGCGCAGCGCGCTCTCGTCGAGCCGCCGCGAGCGCAGCCGTGCCGCGTCGGGCGCCGCCGCACAGCGGGCCGCGACCCGGGCGAAGGCCTGGAAGACGGTCGAGAAGCGGGCGCCGCGGTGTTCCCGCAGGGCCCGCTGCAGCGTGTCCTCGGCGACGAGGGCGGAGACGACCGCGGGAACGACCTGGTCGCGGGCGCCGAGCATGGCCCGGTTCAGGGCGCGCTGCCGGATCGACTGGGTGACGTCGGTGAAGCCGGTGACCGGCGCCGGCGCCGACGGGCCGTGAGCGCCGGGTGGGCCGACCGTACCGACCTCCGCGCCGGCGTCCGCGCCGCTCTCCCGCTGCTGGGCGACGTACCGTTGCAGATCGGCGGGCATCAGGCTCGTGCCCGCCGCGGGAACGTCCGGCAGCAGTGCCTCGTCGATGCCGAGGCGCCGGGCGTGGGCGCGGGTGCGGGGCGGAATGCGGCGGGTCGGGGTGAACTCCCGCCCGGGTGCGCCCTGTACGGACGCGCCGGGCGCGCGCTCGGCGGCCGCGGTCCGCGGTCCGGTCCCGGCCTTGTCGCGGTCCGGGGCGATCCGGCCGACGGCGCCGCCGATCGCAACGGTGTCCCCCGCCCGGACCAGCCAGGCGTCCAGGATCCCGGCCACCGGGGACTCGATCTCGACGGCCGCCTTGTCGTGCTCCATCTCGTAGACGACCTCGTCCTTGGCGACCGCGTCGCCCGGTTGCTTGAGGAACCGGACGATGCGGACCTCGACGATCCCCTCGCCGAGGCGCGGAACGGACAGCACCGACTCCGTGGTCATCTGCGCTTCCTTCTCCATGCGGTCAGGCCAGAACGGAACGGACGGCCGCGACCACGTCGTCGGCGGCGGGCAGCACAGCGCGCTCCAGGTCGGGGTGGAACGGGACGTGCACGTCCTCGCGGCTCACCAGGCGCGGCGGGGCGAGCAGCGAGTAGAACTCGTCGTCGGACGAGAGAAGTTCGGTGATCAGCCCGGCGCCGAAGCTGCTCGTACGGTTGTCCTCCTGCACCACGACCAGGCGCCCGGTGCGGCGCACGGAGGCGGCGACGGTCTTCCGGTCGAGCGGCACCAGCCAGCGCAGGTCGATGACGTCGGCCTCGACGCCGTCGGCCGCGAGACTCCCGGCGGCGTCGAGGGCGAGTTCGGTCCCGTTGCCCCAGCTGACGACGGTGACGTCGTCGCCGGTACGCAGCGTGCGGGCGCCGAGCGCGGGTGCGGGCCGCCCAGCCGGCTCCCGGCGCTGCCGCATCAGGTGCTTGGGCAGCAGGATCAGCGTCGGATCGGGTGCGGTGAACGACTCCAGGAAGGCGGCCTCGGTGTCCTCGGGGGTGGAGGGGACGACGACGCGCAGTCCGGGCAGGTGGGTGAACAGGCTCTCGTTGCTCTGGCTGTGCCAGATTCCGCCGCCCGGCAGATAGCCGCCCCAGGGCGCGTAGATGACGACGGGGCACTGCCATGCGGAGACCGTGCGCCAGCGCAGCGTGGTGAGCTGGGCGGCGAGCTGGTTGAAGGCGGGGCCGGCGAAGTCGATGAACTGGAGCTCCACGACGGGCCGCAGGCCGGCGGCGGCGAGCCCCACGGCGGCGCCGACGATGGTCGCCTCGGCGAGCGGCGCGTTGGTCATGCGCTCGCCCGCAACCTTGCCGAGCCCCTTGGTGAAGCCGAAGACGCCGCCCTTGGGATCGTCGATGTCCTCGCCGAACAGGACGAGTTCGGGGTGGCGTTCCAGGCCGGTAGCCAGGGCCCGGTTGACGGCGGACACCATCGTTCCGCCGCACGGCTCGGTGAGCGGTCCGGCGGCCGGTTCCTGTCCGGTGGGGTGCGCCGTCTCGCCCGCCGGCGCGAACAGATGCTCCATGATCAGCTTCGGATCCGCGGCCGGCTCGGCGGCGACCCGCGCGAAGACCGCTTCGACCTCGTCGGCTTGCCGGGCCCGCGTGCGCTCCAGCCATGCCTCGTCGACGGCGCCCTCCGCGAGCAGCCGTGCGGTGAAGATCTCCACCGGGTCGCGCAAGGTGGCGAGGTCCTCGCTGCTGCGGTAGACGCGGTGGTCGTCGGAGGACGTGTGCGGGTCGAGCCGGTCGAGGTGGCACCACAGCACCACGGGCCCCTCGCCGCCCCGCACGGCGCTCAGCGCTTCGCGGGAGGCGGCGTGCAGGGCATCGGGATCGGCGCCGTCGACCACGGTCGTGCGCTCCTGGGGCAGCAGGCCGAGCGCGTGCGGAGACATGTGCTCGGTCGGCGTGGAGATCCCGTAGCCGTTGTCGGAGACGAGGAAGACGACGGGCAGCCGCCGCTCCACCGCGAAGGCGACCGCCTCGAAGAACTCGCCCTGCCGGGTGGAGGCGTCGCCGATGGAGCAGACGACCGCTTGCTCACGGCCCGTCAACTGGGCGGCCCAGGCGGCTCCCACGGCGGGCAGGCACTGGCTTCCGGTCGGGCTCGCGATCGAGAAGACATTTCCCGAACGGTGGCCGAAGTGGGCGCTCATATTGCGCCCCGCCGAATGCGATCCGGCCTTGGCCATCAGATCGCGTGCCTGACCCTCGGTATCCATTCCGCGGGCCATGAGAACAGTGCGGTCGCGGTAGTGGGGAAAGATCAGATCCTGCGGATCCAACAGCTCACACAGCGCGGCCAGACCCTCGTGACCTGCGGAGGAAATATGGAACCAGGCCTCGCCCTGACGAAGCACGATGCCCGATCTGCGGTCGCATTCCCGCGAGAGCAGCATCAGTTCGAGGAAGTCAGCCCGCCGCTGCGCGGGTATCCCCGATGGCCGGGATTCCTTCGTCCGATTCTTCACAGCCAAATCGTGCCGTGTCGCCCGGGTCCCGAGCATCGCCCCCAATAGCCAATTCGCGGAGGGGTGTTGATACCTCGTAGGAGTGAGTCCCGGGAATTCGGCTACGGAAAAATAGTGAGCCCTCCCTCCCGGGAGGGAGGTCATCCGGGAGGGAGGGGGGCACGGCCCGCGCCCGCGGAGCCGGTCGGCTCACCCGCAGGACGAGGGGGGTCCGACGGTTGCGACCGCGTTCTCGGGTCAGGCGGGGACGGCGGAGGCGAGGGGCTCGGGGTGCGCCATGAGGATGGACCGCTGGAGCCTGCCGAGGGCCGTCGACGGCTCAAGGCCCAACTCCCGTACGAGGGTGGCACGCAGTCGCTGGTAGACGTTCAGGGCCTCCCCGCGACGCCCCGAGCGGTGCAGCGCGAGCATGAACTGGCCGTGCAGGCTCTCGTGCATCGGGTACTGGTTGACCAGCACGGTCAGTTCGGACAGCAGCTCGCGGTGCCGGCCGAGCCGCAGGTCCGCCTCGATGCGCTGGTCGAGGGCGCACAGACGGGTCTCCTGGAGCCGCCTGACCTCGAGGGTGATCTGGCTGCCGGCCTGGACGTCGGCGAGCGCGGATCCGGTCCACAGTGACAGCGCGTCGCGCAGCCGCTTGGCGGCACCCGCGTAGTCCTCGGCGTCCATGGCCCGGTACCCGGCGCCCGCGCGCCGTTCCAGTTCCTCGAAGTCGAGGGTGCCACCGCGGGTCTCGAGACGGTAGCCGCCCGGCAGCGTGACCAGGATGTCCTTGGCGGTCGCCTGCTCGTCCCCGCCCCGGTCCAGCGCCTCCCCGATCAGCTCGCGCAGTTGCAGGATGTAGGTCTGCAGCGTGGTGCGGGCGCTGCGGGGTGGCGTCTCGTCCCACAACTCCTCTATCAGCGTGCACACCGGTACGACGTGGTCCGCGTTCAGGGCGAGCAGCGCCAGGACCTGGCGGGGTTTGGGTGCGGTCGGCGCGATCGAGATGCCGTGCTCTCGCACCGACAACGGGCCCAGTACTTCGATGTCCATCGTTTCTCCCCTGTGGGTGCAAGCTGGTCGGCGCATGCAGGGTCCAGCTCCGGCACGGGATGAGCGTGCCGCGGCATCTGAACCCACACCCAAATAAAAAAACAGCACGGTCGGTTTGTCAATCCAAACCGTGTAGTCTTTTTTCTCATGAGCCCCCAGCCACACGGGAACCGCCTGTCACAGAGCGCGGCCGGACACCTCGCCGCGGACGGCGGTCAGACACCCGTCGTTGCATGTGGGACGCGACGCGGCCGCACTCCAGCGCCCCGTCCCGGCGAACAGCCGAGGCACGGACTCCAGCTGGTAACCGCCGTGCTCCAGCAGCACCACACCTCCGGGACGCAGCAGCCGGCTCGCCGTCAGCTCCATCGCGCGGATCATCTGAAGACCGCCCTCACCTGCCCAAAGAGCCAGCGGGGGATCGTAGTTGAGGACCTCCGGAGAACTGGTGCGCAGCCCGATGGGGATGTAGGGCGGGTTGGTGACGACCAGGTCGACGGTGCCGTCGAGCTCGGGGAAGGCATCCCGCGCGTCACCCTGCACGATCTTTGCTCCCGTGCCGTGGGCGTTCCGCACGGCGACCCGCACCGCGGCCTGCGCGAGTTCGATCCCGTACACCCTGGCCTGCGGGACGCGACGGGCGATGCTGACCGCCATCGTGCCGGGCCCGGCACAGAGATCGACCACCAAAGGAGACCGAATACCGGCCTGAAACAGACCGTGAAGTCTGTTAACTGCGTCGTCCACGATCTCCGCGGTCTCCGGCTTGGGCACGAAGACCCCGGGCGCCAGCTCGAAGCGGCGTCCCATGAACCAGGCGTGGCCCACGATGCGTTCGGCCGGTTCGCGGGCGGCACGCCGCTCCACATACGTCCACAAGTCCGCCGGGACCGGCCCCCGCAGCTGTCCGTCCAGGTCGTCGGGGGTCACCCGGACCGCGTGGGCTGCCAGGAGCCGGGCGTCGTCGCGCGCCGCCGCCTCCCCGATGCCCGCCGCGACGAGCCGTTCGACGGCGAGGTCCAGTGCGGCGGCGAGCGTCGTCGGCGTGGCCCCGGCCGTCCGCGCGGCGGTCGTCACGAGGCCCTCCGCTCCGGCTCGCCGGCGGCCGGGCCGCCCGTCGCGATCCACTCGTCCTCCAGGCGGCACGTCTCGGCGATGATCGTGTCGTACAGGCTCCGCAGGAACGCGGGGTCGATGCCGTGCTCCTGCGCGTACCGCGCGGCGCGGCCCTGCACCGTGGCGATGCGGTGCGGCTGCATCATCGCCACGTCGTGGACGCGCTTGTACTCGCCGATGCGCAGGCAGATCTCCAGCCGCTCCCGCACCGCGTCGAGCAGGCCGGCGTCGACGGCGTCGAGCCGGGCGCGCAGCGACTCCAGATCCTCGGCCGCGTCCGCGGGTCCGATACGTAGTGACATGACGATTCCTCTCTCGATGAAGAACTAGGGGGCAAGGTGTTCGAGCACTGTGTGGTGGCGGGCGGTACCGGCGAGGTGGGGCGGATGTTCGCCGGCCGGCTTGCGGGCTCGGGGGCACAGGTCCTCTGCCTCGATCCGGCGGCCTCGGCGCCCGCCGCCCTGGCCGACGACATCCGGGCTCCCGGCCCCGAGGCGGCCAGGGCCATCGCGGCGGCCGACCTGGTGCTGCTCGCCGTACCGGAGCCGGTGGCACTGGACGCGATCGGCCCCGTGACCCGGCTGATGCGCGCCGACGCCCTGTTCGCGGACACGCTGTCGGTGAAGGGCGGCATCGCCGAGCGCCTGCACGCCCTGGCGCCCGGCATCCAGGCGGTGGGGCTCAACCCGATGTTCGCGCCGTCGCTGCCCCTGCCGGGCCGGCCGGTGGCCGCGGCCACCGTCACCGACGGGCCCGCCGTCCGGGCGTTCCTGGCGCTGATCTCCGGGTGGGGCGCCCGGGTGGTCGAGATGTCCGCGCAGGAGCACGACGCGCTGACGGCCGCGCAGCAGGCGGCCACGCACGCGGCCGTCCTCGCCTTCGGCCTGGCGCTGGGAGAGCTCGGTGCGGACATCGGGGCGCTGCGCGCCACGGCGCCGCCGCCGCACCGCACGCTGCTCCAGCTCCTCGCCCGGATCTCCTCCGGCACCCCGGAGGTGTACTGGGACGTCCAGTCCGGCAACCCGCACGCGCAGGCCGCCCGGCGCGCCGTGGGCCACGGCCTGGAGCGGCTCGGCCGGGCGGTCGCGAGCGGTGACCCGTCGGCGTTCGAGACGCTCTTCCAGGAGCTGCGCGCCACGCTCGGAGAGCGGCACAGGACCGAACTGGCCGATGCCTGCGCCGAGTTGTTCGCGCAGCTGCGGTGAGGGCGGGCCGGGCCGGCCCGCCCTCCGACGGCGGTCACCGCACGCTGCCGGCCAGGAGTTCGCGCTTCCCGGCCGGGGCGACGGCTTGTGCCTGACGCAGCGCGCGCAGCGTGGTGCGGGCCTTGAGGAGCATCTCCTGCACCTCGTCGTCCGGGTCGGACAGCGCGATGACCGCGCCGCCCACACCGATGGTGGCGGCGTCCGCGGTGGCGACGATCGTACGGATGACGATGCTGAGGTCGACGGCCCCGCTCAGGGCGAAGTAGCCGAGCGCCCCGGAGTAGACGCCGCGCGGCCCGCCCTCGAGGCGGTCGATGAACTGCATGGTGCGCACCTTCGGCGCCCCTGTCATCGAACCGCCGGGGAACGCGGCGCGCACCGCCTCCGGCCGCGAGACATCCGCCGCGAGGCGTCCCCGTACGGTGCTCACCAGCTGATGCACGGTCGCGTACGACTCGACGTCGAACAGCTTCGGCACATGGACGCTGCCGATCTCGCAGACCTGCCCGAGATCGTTGCGGACCAGGTCCACGATCATCAGGTTCTCCGAGCGGTCCTTCTCGGCCGCGGCCAGGCCCCGGGCAAGGGCCTCGTCCTCGGCCGGGGTGGCACCGCGCGGCCTGGTGCCCTTGATCGGCTTGGACTCGGCGGTGCCCGCCGCGTCGATGCGCAGATACCGCTCGGGCGAGGACGAGAGCACGGCGCCCTCGGGGAACTGCAGGTACGCGGCGTACGGCGCCGGACTGATGGCACGCAGCGCGCGGTAGGCGGTGAGCGGGTCGACCCGGCCGGGCACGCGCAGCAGGTTGGTGAGGCACACCTCGTAGGTCTCGCCGTCGCGGATGAGACTCCGGCACTCCTCGACCAGCTCCCGGTACTCGGCGGCGTCGTGCCGGAACTCCACGTCCAGCGGCAGCAGTTCCTCGTCGGGCAGCAGGCGGAAGGGCGGGCGGGGCACGGTGCCGGCCAGGGCGCGGGCCGCGTCGGCGAGCCAGTCGTCGGCGTCGCGGGCGCTGGCCGGGTGCCGGTCGCTGCTCAGCGCGAGCAGCCAGGCACGGCCGTCGGCGTGGTCGACGGCGACCATCCGGTCCGCGAACACGAAGGCGCCGTCGGGCAGTTCGGCCGTGTGGGTGCGGTCGCCGCCGCTGTCGGCCTTGGTCTCGTATCCCAGGTAGCCGACGTAACCGAGGTTGAACTCGAAGGGCAGCTCCGGTGCGGGGGTGCTGCGCGCGGCCAGCTCACGCTCCAGGTGCGCGAAGAGCGTGCCGGGCCTCCGCAGCACCTCGTCACCCGAGCGGTCACGCACCCGCACCAGCCGTTCGGCGACGTCGTACGTGAGGATCTCGCCGAGCGGGCCCTGGGGCGCGCCGAGGAAGGTGAAGCGGGACAGGCCCGGGTCGACGCGGCTGCTGTCCAGCCAGAAGCGGGCCGGGGCATCCCCGAAGAGCTCCTCGAACGCGGCGTCGGCGTCCGGCGCCTCGGCCAGCTCCCGCACATGCAGCCGCAGATCGCCGGGCCCGCCGGGTCGGTCCTGCCGGGTGTCGTCGCCGGCCACGCCGGGCACCTCGACGCCCAGCGGGGCCCGTCCGAGGGCGCGCAGGCTCAGGTCGCGGAAGTTGGCGAGCAGCCGGTGGCCGTACTCGCTGCTCACGGACTCCGGATGGAACTGCACACCCCAGCGCGGCGCGCCGCGATGCCGTACGGCCATCAGCAGGCCGTCCCGCGTCGACGCCGTGGACTCCAGTTCGGCGGGCAGTTCGTGGACGGTGAGCGAGTGGTAGCGCACCACGCGCAGCGGCGAGGGGATCTCGGCGAACAGTTCGCGTCCGTCGTGCTCGATCCGGCTGGTGCGTCCGTGCACGGGTTCGGGTGCGTGCCCCACCTCGCCGCCGCCCAGCAGGCACAGCGCCTGGTGCCCGAGACACACGCCGAGCAGCGGCAGGTCCCACTCCTCGATGACCCGCCGGCTGAGTCCGAGGTCGGTGTCGGTGCCGGGGTGACCGGGTCCCGGGGAGACGACGACGTTGTCGAAGTCGGCCGGGTCCAGCGCCGCCCAGGCTGCGTGGTCGTCGTTCTTGATGACGACGGGGACCTCGGCGTTCACCTCGGCCAGCATCTGGAAGAGGTTGTAGGTGAACGAGTCGTAGTTGTCGATCAGCAGGGTTCGTACGGTACGCACGGCTGCCCCCTCGGTCTCAGGCTCGCCGCACGGTCAGCGGGAGATTCCGCACACCGAGCAGCCCGTCGCGGTGGTAGCGCAGTTGCGCGCCGGGAGTGATGCGTATGTCGGCGAAGCGGTCGAGGAGCGCCTCCAGCGCGATGCGGCCTTCCATACGGGCGAGCGGGGCGCCGAGGCAGTAGTGGATGCCGTGGCCGAAAGCGATCTGCTGGCGCGCCTCGCGCGTGGGGTCGAAGCGCTCGGGCTCCGGGAAGGACCGCTCGTCGTGGTTGGCGGACAGGAGCGAGGGGACGACCATGCGGCCGGCCGGGATGGTGACCCCGGCGAGCTCGGTCTCCTGGGTGGTGACCCGCGCCATGACGGTGATCGGCGGACGCAGGCGCATCACCTCTTCGATGACGGCCGGGACGATCCCGCGGTCGGCCCTCACCTGGGCGGCGGCCCCGGGGTTCTCCTCCAGGCACAGCACGGTGTTGCCGAGCATCATGGAGGTGGAGACGTGTCCGGCCATGAGCAACAGGCCGCCGAACTCGATTATTTGAGAGTCCGTCAGAGTCTCGCCCTCGACCTCGGCGGCGACCAGCTTGGAGATCAGGTCGTCCCCGGGGTGCTTCCTGCGGTCCTCGACGTGCCCGAGCAGATACTCGTGCATCGCCTTCATCGGTTCCTTGACGAGCTTCTCGTAGTCCTCGCCCGCCTCGTCGCCGAACTGCATGTCCGCCGGGTCCTCGACCTGCATCGACAGCATCCGGTCGGACCAGGAGCGAAACAGGGCGCGGTCCTCGGCCGGTACGCCGAGCAGCTCGGCGATGACGATGACCGGCAGCGGGTACGCGAAGTCGGCGACCAGGTCGAAGGAGTCGCCCTCGATACCGTCGAGCAGCTGCCCGGCGAGCTCCACGACCCGCGGTTCGAGGTCGGCGATCGTCCGCGGCGTGAACGCCTTGCTGACGAGCTGGCGCAGCTTTCGGTGCAACGGCGGGTCGATCACCGAGAGGATCTCCTCGGTGAGTGCCTCGGAGTCGGGGCGCAGCCGCTGCAGTTCGGAGGAGAACACGGCCGGGTCCGCGGAGACGGCGAGCACGTCGGCGTGCCGGTGGACGTGGAACACCCCGTACTCGTCCTCGTGGACGGGGTGTTCGTCACGCATGTTCCGCAGCCAGCCGAAGAGTTGGTGTCCGCCGTCCTCGACGGTCGGTCGGGGGGCGGGCAGGGTCTTCTGGGCCATCGAGGGGGTCTCCTTCGCGGGTTCGGTCCAGGGGCGGGCCGGCGGCCCGGTTCGGTGCCCGGTTCAGTGCCGGGCCGGGGAGGCGACGGGGAGCGGCTGCAGCGCATACGGATCGACGGTGTCGGCCGGGTGGTGCTCGATCTGCAGCCGGCTGCCGAGGCCGTGCTCGGCCGCCGCTTCCAGGAAGACCTCCATGGCCAGGGCGTCCTCGAAGGCGAATCCGGTCGAGTCGAAGACGGTCAGCGCGCCGCGGCGCTCGTGAGCCAGGGCGGGCTCGGCGGCGAGGCGGGTCAGGCCGGGCCCCGTCTGGTGCGGTGCGAGCCGCTGGCACTCGCCTTCGCGGTGGGCCTGCTCGGGGTGGTCGGCGGTGACGAAGGCCCGGCGCAGCAGCGAGAGCGGCAGTTCGGTCTTGCCGATGAGGTCGGCGCCGACGGCGTTGATGTGCAGGTGCTCGCGGTGCGGGCCGTCGGGGAGCACCGGACCGCCGCCGGTGGGCACCGAAGTGGCCGTGGTGATGATGTCCGCCTCGGCGGCGATCCGTGCGGGGTCCGCGCACTGAACGGGGATCCCGGTGAACGCGGCGCGGCGCGCGAAGCTGTCGCGGTGCGCCGGATCCGTGTCCCACACCAGGACCCGCTCCAGCGGGAACACGAGGGACAGCGCGTGGAGTTGGGTGACCGCCTGGGCGCCGGCGCCGATCAGGCCGAGGGTGCGGCTGTCGGGGCGGGCGAGCAGCCGGCTCGCGACGGCCGAGGCGGCGCCGGTGCGCAGGGCGGTGAGCAGCACGCCGTCCATCAGGGCGGTGAGGGCGCCGGTGCTGTCGTCGTAGCGGGCGACCGTGCCGATGATGGTGGGCAGCCCGAAGTGCTTGGGGTTGCCGGGGCTGTAGCCGACGGTCTTGAGGGTGATGCTGTCGCCCGGGTCGCGGTGCGGCATCCACTCGAAGATGCCGCGCACCGGCTCCGTACGCTCGAATCCGTCGCGCAGGGGCGACAGTTCGCGCGCGCCGCGGCCGATCTCGGCGAACCCCTCGGCGAGCCGGTCGATGATCCGGCCCATCAGGTCGTCGCGCCCGACGGCGGCCACGATCTCCGCGATGTCGTGCCTGCTCAGGACCCAGGTCTCCATCGGGTGTGCTCCCATTTCTTCGGCCGCTCTCGGCGTGGCTTCCATCAGCCCGTACGTCGGCATCGTGGTCGTCCGTGCTGACGCAGGGCTGATCGCCGCCTGACGCGCCGGGCGGCCGCGGCGCCCGTACATCAGCGGCGCGTCAACGCCCCTGCTCAGACTTGGCCGGACGCGAACGGCGGAAGGATGAGCGATGCTGGACGGATGCGTTCCCTGGCCCGAGGAGCTGGCCTCGCGATATCGCGAGGCCGGGTACTGGCGGGGTGAGACGCTCGGTGCGCTGCTGCGGCGGTGGGCCGACGAGTACGGCGACCGGGAGGCCCTGGTCAGCGCGGACGGGCGGCGCCGCATCACGTACCGCGCCCTGGACGAGTGGTGCGACCGGCTCGCCGCGGGTTTCGCGGCGCGCGGCACAGCCCCCGGCGACCGGGTGCTGGTGCAGCTGCCGAACACCCCCGACTTCGTGGCGGTCTGCTTCGCGCTGTTCCGCCTGGGGGCGCTGCCGGTGTTCGCGCTGCCGGCCTACCGCGACAACGAGATCCGGCACCTGGCCGAGCTGTCCGGCGCGAGCGCGTACATCGTGCCGGACACGTTCAACGGCTTCGACCACCGTGATCTCGCGCGGTCGATGCAGGAACAACTCCCCCAGATCTCCCAGGTGTTCGTCGCGGGTGACCCGGGCGTGCCGCGCGAGGGCTGCACGGCGCTGGCCGACGTGGACGCCGAACCGGTGGACCTCCCCGGGCCGGACGCGTCGGACGTGGCGTTCTTCCTGCTGTCCGGGGGTACCACGGCGCTGCCGAAGCTGATCCCGCGCACCCATGACGACTACGCCTACCAGACACGGATCACCGGCGACATCTGCGGCCTGGACTCCTCAACCGTGTATCTGGCGGTCCTGCCGGTCGAGTTCAACTTCCCTTGGGGCTGCCCCGGCATCATCGGCACGCTGCGGGTCGGCGGCCGCGTCGTCTTCGCCGAGACTCCCCAGCCGCTGGCCTGTTTCCCGCTGATCGAGCGGGAGCGCGTCACGCTCACCTCGGTCATCCCGACGATCGTCCATCTGTGGCTGGCGGCCGTCGAGGAGGGCCACGAGCACGACCTGAGCAGTCTCGATGTCCTCCAGGTGGGCAGCGCCAAGCTGCACGACGAGGTGGCGGCCCGCATCGAGCCGCTCCTCGGCGTCCGCCTCCAGCAGGTCTTCGGCATGGCGGAGGGCCTGCTCACGTTCACGCGCTACGACGATCCGCACGACACGATCCTCACGACGCAGGGCCGTCCGGTCTCCCCGGCCGACGAGATCCGCGTCGTGGACACGGACGGCGCGGACGTGCCCCTCGGCGGCATCGGCGAACTGCTCACCCGGGGCCCGTACACGCTGCGCGGCTACTACCGGGCGCCCGAGCACAACGAGCGGGCCTTCACCGAGGACGGCTTCTACCGCAGCGGCGACCTGGTGCGCCGCACCGCGGGCGGGGAGATCGTGATCGAGGGCCGGGTCAAGGACGTCGTCATCCGCGGTGGCGACAAGGTCTCGGCCACCGAGATCGAGGGCCATCTGACGGCTCACCCGGACGTCCAGCAGGCGGCGGTCGTGGCGATGCCCGATCCGGTGCTCGGCGAGAAGGTCTGCGCGTACGTCATCGCGGCACCGGGCCGTCCCGCGCCGAAGCTGCCGGTGCTGCGCGAACTGCTGCGCTCGCGGGGCCTTGCCTCCTACAAGCTGCCGGACCGCGTCGAGGCCGTCGGCACCTTCCCGCTGACCGGTCTGAACAAGGTCGACAAGAAGGTCCTGCGGGCCCGCATCGCGGACAAGCTGGAGCGGCTCGCCAGGGAGGCGGCATGAGCGCCGTGGCCCTGGGCGGGGGCACCTACCGCGTCCCGTTCGCCCGGCGGGGCAGCGTCCTCGGCGAGGCCGATCTCGCGGCCTTGGCCGAACTCGTGCGTGCCGAGGGTACGTTGACGGCCGGTGTGTGGCGCGACCGGTTCGAGGAACGTTTCCGGGAGCGGATCGGCGCCCGTCACGCGCTGACCGTCACCAGCGGCACGGTCGCCCTGGAACTGGCGACCAGGCTCCTCGACCTGGCCCCGGGCGACGAGGTGATCGCGACCCCGCAGACCTTCCAGGCCACGATCCAGCCCCTGCTGAACCACGACGTGCGGGTCCGCTTCTGCGACGTGGACCCCGACACGCTGAACATGGACCCGGACGTCCTCGAGACCTTGATCACGGACCGCACGCGGGCCGTCTTCCTGGTTCACTACGGCGGCAATCCGGCCGACATGGACCGGATCATGGCGATCGCCCGCCGGCACGGTGCGATCGTGGTCGAGGACAGCGCCCACGGCATCGGCGCCCTCTACAAGGGACGCCACCCGGGCGCCCTGGCCGACATCGGCTGTTTCAGCTTCCACTCCACCAAGAACATCACCACCCTCGGCGAGGGCGGAATGATCACCCTGGCCCGCGACGAGTGGGCCGAGCGGGTGCTGCGCATCCGCGACAACGAGGTGGACGGCGTGTACACGGCGCGCACCGACCTGGCCGGCGAACCTCCCGCTCTGCTGCCGTGGATGAAGTTCGCCGACGCCGTGTACGGGCGCACGGCGGTCGGTATCCGCGGTGCGGGCACCAACGCCACGATGTCCGAGGCGGCGGCCGCCGTCGGCGTGGTGCAACTGGACTCGCTGGACCGCTTCGTGGAGCGGCGCAGGTGGATCGCGGGCCGCCTCGACGAGGCCCTCTCGGCGTTCCCGGGCGTACGTCTGCACCGCGCGACGGCGGACAGCCGGCATGCCTACCACCTGTACACGTTCTTCCTGACCGACGGACGCGAGGTGCGCGAGCACTTCGTGCGCGCGGTCGACCTGCTCGGCGTGGAGGTCCAGCTGCGGTACTTCCCGCTCCATCTGTCCCCGGAGTGGCGACTGCGCGGACACGGCGCGGGCGAGTGCCCGAACGCCGAACGCGTGTGGTTCGAGGAGCACATGAACCTGCCCTGCCATCCGGGCCTGACGGACGATCAGGTCGATCACCTGGTGACGTCCGTGACCCAGGCGCTGCACGAGGCGTACGAGAAGGCGAGCCTGGCCCGCATCGCGTGACCGCGTGCGCACGCCCCCGAGAAGACCTCCGAGCGAAGCCGATCGAAGCGAAGGACCGGACATGCCCTACATCGACGTCAAGATCTACGACCGCCGGCTCACCCCGGAGTCGGAGCGCGCCCTGATCGAACGGCTCACGCAGGCCACGGTGGACGTCTTCGGCGAGGACATCCGCGCGCAGACCTGGATCACCCTGACGGGGATCCCCGCGGAGCGCTGGGGCATCGCGGGGACACCGGGCTCCTAGCCGGACACTCCGGCCACCCGCACGCGGCAGGGCCCCGGAGCACGATCTGCTCCGGGGCCCTGTCGTCGCTGTACGGCGGCTACCCGGCGGCCGGGGCCTCGACCGGGTCGGCGGGCGCCGTGGCGGCCGCCGCGGACCGGTCGGCCAGGTGCAGCAGGCATCCGGCGAGGAGTCCGCCGGCGAACACCGCTGCGGCGCCGATCAGTTGGCTGGTGCTCACCGCGTCGCCGAAGGCGTCGTGCACCTGCTTGATCACCTGCGGGTCATCCCCGGCGTCCGTGAGGGCCGCGGCCAGCGACCCCGAGGCGCCGACGCCGACCGGGAGCAGGGCCGCGAACCGCGACCCCAGGATCGCGCCGAGTACCGCGACCCCGAGACCTCCGCCGAACTCGGTCAGCGTGCCCTGCACGCCCGCTCCCACGCCCGCCTTGGCGGGCGGGATGGCCGACATGATCGAGATGGCCATCGCGGGCATGGCCAGGGCGATGCCGCAGCCCATCACGACGAGGCCGACCAGCATCCCCCCGTAGCCCGCATCGGAGCCGGAGCCGAGCAGCGCCACCGCGGCGAGGCCCACCGCCAGGAGTGACATCCCGAGCGCGATCGACCGCGCCGCGCCGAGCTTGGCGAGCAGCTTGGCGCCGATCCCCGCGAGGTTGAGGGCGACGATCGTCAGGGCGAGCGGCGCGGTGCGCAGTCCGGCCTGCAGGGCGTCGTAGCCGAGCACCAGCTGGAGGTGCTGGGTCAGCAGGAACAGCGACCCGGCCATGCCGAGCGCCACGAGCAGTCCGCCCGCGATCGCCCCGTTGAAGCGGCGGCTGCGGAAGAAGCTCATGTCCAGCATGGGGTGGGAGACGCGCAACTCCCAGCGCACGAAGGCGAACAGGGCGAGAACGCCCACCACCGCGGGCACCAGCACGCGGGGCGACGCCCAGCCGTACTGGGGCCCGGAGATGATCGCGTACACCACGCCCACCATGCCGAGCGTGGACAGGACGGCGCCGAGGAAGTCGGGCCGCTCGCCCTGCGGGTTCTTGGTCTCCGGGATGAGCCGGGCGGCGGCCAGCAGGCCGAACAGCGCGACGGGGATGTTGATCAGGAAGATCGAGCCCCACCAGAAGTGGTCGAGGAGGGCTCCGCCGATCAGCGGCCCGGCCGCGAAGCCCAGCGAGCTGACCGCGCCCCACAGGCCGATGGCCCGCGGGCGCTCCTCGTCGTCGAAGACCTGCATGATCACCGCGAGGGTGGTGGTGGCGAGCAGTGCGCCGCCGATGCCCATTCCGGCCCGGGCGGCGATGAGCTGCCCGGAACTCTGCGCGAGCGCCGCCGCGGTGGAACCGAGGCCGAACAGGACGAGACCGGTGAGCAGCATCAGTTTGCGGCCGTACCGGTCGGCGAAACTGCCTGCGGTGAGCAGGAGTCCGGACTGTACGAGGGCGTAGGCGTTGACCATCCACTGGACGTCGGCCGTGCTCGCGCCCAAGTCCTCGGTGAGTACGGGGATGGCGACGTTGAGAACGGTGTTGTCGAGCAGGACGACGAGCTGGGCCAGGCAGATCACCCCCAGGATGACCCAGCGCCTCGGGTCGCGTTCCGCCGATACTTCCGGCTGGGTGCTGTGCAAGGAAATTCCTCCTGGGGGGTGGGGCCCGACGGTTGGGCACGGGCCCGGAGTTGTCGGTTGCGAACCGGGGATCGGGCCCCCGGTGTACTGGGCCGGCAGGGCGTCAGGACCTCAGACCCGCCGCTCGGGCGGCGCCGGCGTCGTCCCTGCCCTCCGCCCTGAGGCGCCCGAGCGTCGACGGCGAGGCGAGCCGTGGCAGCAGCAGCTGCCAGAACTGGGTGAGCGTGCGGTACGAGAGCCAGGTGGAGTCCTGCGACCCCAGCACCTCGAAGCCCACGGTCGCCGCCACGACGGCGATCACCGCGTCGTGCGGTGCCACCTCCTCGGCCAGACCGCCCTCGCCCTCGGCGCGCTCGAGCGTCCCCTCGACCCACTTCCTCCACTGGAGCCTCAGGTTCCGCTCGCTCGTCGCGTAGGCGTTGTCACCGCACAGGGCGAAGCCGGCGCGCAGGACCTCGTCGTCGCGGAGCCTGCGCGCCAGGTCGTGCGTGGCGTCCACCAACGACTGCAGGGCCGTGCCCGGTTCGCCCTCGCCGCGCAGCGTGATGAGGCCGAGCCGCCTCGCGGCGGCTTCCTCGACGGCCCCCGCAAGGGCGGCCTTGCTGTCGAAGTGGAAGTGCAGCGCCCCGTTGCTCACGCCTGCTCGCCTGCTGATCACGGTGAGCGACGAGACGCTGAAGCCCTCGCCGTCGAATGCCGCGGCGGCGGATTTGATCAGCGCCTCTCGCGTACGCAGCGCGCGTTCCTGTTTGACCATCAAGGTGCTCCGTTACTGCGGCGGGTTGCCGTGCTTGCGGGAGGGCAGGTCGGCGTGCTTGCTACGCAGCATGGCCAAGGACCTGACCAGGACTTCTCTGGTGGAAGCGGGGTCGATGACGTCGTCGACCAGGCCCCGCTCGGCCGCGTAGTACGGGTGCATGAGCTCGGCCTTGTACTCCTTGACCATGCGGGTGCGCATGGCCTCGGGGTCCTCGGCCTCGGCGATCTGACGGCGGAAGATGACGTTGGCGGCGCCCTCGGCGCCCATCACGGCGATCTCGTTGGTGGGCCAGGCGTAGGTGAGGTCGGCACCGATCGACTGCGAGTCCATGACGATGTAGGCACCTCCGTACGCCTTGCGCAGGATGAGGGAGATCCGGGGCACGGTGGCGTTGCAGTACGCGTACAGGAGCTTGGCGCCGTGCCGGATGATCCCGCCGTGCTCCTGGTCGACACCGGGCAGGAACCCGGGAACGTCGAGGAGAGTCACGATGGGGATGTTGAAGGCGTCGCACATCTGCACGAAACGTGCGGCCTTCTCCGATGCCTGGATGTCCAGGACGCCTGCGAGGGACGAGGGCTGGTTGGCGACGATGCCGACGACCTGACCGTCCAGACGGGCCAGCGCGCAGATGATGTTGCGGGCCCAGCGCTCGTGGATCTCGAGGTAGTCGCCGTCGTCGACGAGCTCCTCGATGACCTTGGCCATGTCGTACGGGCGGTTGCCGTCCGCCGGAACCAGATCGAGCAGGACATCGCCGCGACGGTCCGCCGGATCGGTACAGGCGAGACGGGGCGGGTTCTCGCGGTTGTTGGAGGGGAGCATCGAGACGAGGTAGCGGACCTCGGCG
The DNA here is from genome assembly GCF_002803065.1 of Streptomyces sp. CB01635. Lineage (GTDB taxonomy): Bacteria > Actinomycetota > Actinomycetes > Streptomycetales > Streptomycetaceae > Streptomyces. Next base: position 33,085 of record NZ_NNBL01000038.1, on the reverse strand, counting down.
ATGCAGGTCTCCTCGTCGTCGTACGCGAAGTGGCACACGCCCGAGGTTTCGGCGTGCACGTCCGCACCGCCCAGGCCGTTCTGGGTGATCTCCTCACCGGTGACCGCCTTGACGACGTCCGGTCCGGTGATGAACATCTGCGAGGTCTCACGGACCATGAACACGAAGTCGGTCAGGGCCGGACTGTAGGCCGCGCCACCCGCGCACGGGCCGAGCATCACGCTGATCTGCGGGATGACCCCGGACGCCTTGGTGTTGCGCTGGAAGATGCCGCCGTAACCGGCGAGAGCGGAGACACCCTCCTGGATACGGGCACCCGCACCGTCGTTGAGCGAGACCAGCGGGGCACCCGCCGCGATGGCCATGTCCATGATCTTGTGGATCTTCGTGGCGTGGGCCTCACCCAGAGCGCCACCGAAAATACGGAAGTCGTGCGCGTAGACGAAGACCGTGCGGCCCTCGACCGTGCCCCAGCCGGTGATGACACCGTCCGTGTACGGCTTCTTGGCCTCCAGGCCAAAACCCGTCGCCCGGTGCCGGCGCAGCTGCTCGACCTCGTTGAACGATCCCGCGTCGAGCAGCAGCTCGATCCGCTCACGCGCGGTCAGCTTGCCCTTCGCGTGCTGGGCCTCGGTCGCCTTGTCACTGGGCCCCCGCAACGCCTGCTCACGAATCGCGTGCAACTCGGCCACACGTCCACGCGCGTCGCTGGGCCCCGCCTCGGTCGGTGCAAGGGCAGTCGTCATCGCCATGTCAGTCCCCTCCTGGGACAAGGCCGCGGAGGTCCCACCCCGGGTCCGTGCAGCACACATTAACAAACCGCGTACGCGGTTTTAAGGTGGGAACTCGAGGATTGCTACAGGCCGGGCATCTACCGCCAGCTTCCGGGCGGCACAAAGTCCCCGGGCCTCCTCCACCAGGAGGAGGCAACGACCGCCTCGAGTTCGTCGTCCGGCTTCTCACGCGCCCGGTGCAGCGCGAGCAACACAGCTGTCAGGGCTGCGAGTTCGGCATCGTCCGCCCGCCCCCGCTCGACACGGAGTACGGCTTCACCCCTGCTCATCGGTCACCCTCCTTCCGCAGTCCGTGGAAGAACGGTCGACCGGGGCACTCGAGAGTCACTTTGGCTTCGCTTGAGATGCGGCCGCCCCTGGGTACACCACCCGGCCGTCACCGCAAGAGCCGCACGTCAGACGCCAGTCGAGGAAAATCGACAGCTCCCGTCCGCCCGATTCGGAGCAGATCACTCCATATCCCGAGCCTCAGGAGTTCGCGGATCCCTGGAAATTAAACCGGATGGTATGTATCTTTCTCGCTCAGTGAGACACACCCGGTTTCGTATCCGCGCAGGGGGAAGCATGTCCGTGATCACGTTCCGCACCGAACACGCGTCGATCGACACAGCTGTCGCACCGCCCCTCGGCACAGCGCCTCACCGCGGCGACATCAGCCGCTTCCCCTCCCTGACCACCACGGTGCCCAAGGAGCTCGTGCACCGCGCCGGCGTCGCCGAAGTGCTGCTCACCGACTGGGCGCGGCTGGACGACACGCACTTCGTCGCGTCCGCCCAGTGGCCGCGCGGGCACAGCTTCTTCACCAATGTGGACGGCTGCCACGATCCGCTCATCGCGGCCGAGACGATCCGCCAGGTCGGCGCTCTCCTGTCGCACGCGGAGTTCGGTGTTCCCCTCGGCCACCACTTCCTCATGTGGGACCTCTCGGTCTCGGTGCGACCGGAGCACATAGCGGTCGACGGGACACCGGCCGCACTGGACATGGAGATCGTCTGCAGTGAGGTCAAGCAGCGTTGCGGCAAGCTGACGGGCTTCCACTACGACGTCACGATCCGCCGTGACGGCCACATCGCCGCGACCGGGAGCGCCGGCCTCACCTGCACCACCCCCAAGGTCTACGAGCGACTGCGCGCCGAGCGCCTGAACAGTGGCCGCCGCCCGCTCCCCCTGACCAGCCCGACGGCGCCGCAGAACGTCGGCCGCACCTCCCCCATGGACGTCGTGCTGTCACCCACGGGAGAGCCGGACAGCTGGCAGCTCAGGGTGGACACCCGCCACCCTGTGCTCTTCGAGCACCCGGGCGACCATGTGCCGGGCATGGTGCTGATCGAAGCCGCCCGCCAGGCCACGGCCGCGGCCCTGGGGCGCTCATCCCTGCCCCTCGACGTCACCAGTGAATTCAAGCGCTACACCGAACTGGACACACCCTGCCTGATCGAGGCGCGCCGTCTGCCGAGGACGAGCACGGACAGCACGGAGTCCGTGGTCGTGACCGGGCACCAGGAGGGCGAGCTCGTGTTCTGGTCCACCGTCACCGTGGCAGCGAGCCCGGCCTGATACCGCACAGCGAGCCGCCGCGCGGTATCCCCGGCGATGTTCCGGCACTCCCCGGGGATGCCGAACCCGCTCCGTGTCAGGCGCCTCCCCCGTACCTCGCTCAGCCCGGCACCCGCGGGCGGCCCGCGGCCAAGTCCGGGGTGAACGCGGCAAGATGGTCCCGGGCCCAGGCGTCGAAGGTCCCCGCCCGACGCCCGGTGACCGCGCGAACCGTGTCATCCACACCGGCCTTGGCCCCGCCGCGCTGGCGTTCCGCGCTCTCCAGCAGGGCTTGGACCACCGGCGCCGGCCAGCGCTTGGCCAGGCCGTCACGCGCCTCGTCGGGAGTCAGTTCCTCGAAGCGCAGCGGGATACCGAGCAGCCGGCCGAGCTGATCCGTCTGCTCGGCCGCTGTGATCGCCTCGGGCCCGGTGAGGGTGTAGGCCTTGCCGGCGTGCCCCTCCTCGGTCAGGACACGCACCGCGACCTCCGCGATGTCCCGGGGATCCACACAGGCGTTGGCCGAGGTCCCGTGGAGCGTCCGTACGACGCGCTCGGAGCGGATGGACGGCACCCAGGACAGGGAGTTGGACATGAACGCGCGCGGCCGCAGCAGGGTCCACTCCATGCCGGAGGCGCGCAGCAGCTCCTCGTTGGCACGCTGCCACCGCGTGATGAGGTCGTCGGCGTCCGGGTCGAGCACGGCCGCCGCGGAGAGTTTCACCAGACGCCGCACTCCAGCCTTGGACGCGGCACGGACAAACCGGGCGTCGTCGTCACCGGCGATGCGGTTGGTGACGAGAAAGGCCGTCCCCACACCCGCCAGAGCGCGGGCCAGCGACTGCGGATCGCCGTGATCCGCAGCGACCGTCTCCACGGTCACGGGCATGCCCGTGACCCTCGCGGGATCCCTCGTCATGAGCCGAACGCGCAGGCCGGAGGGGAACCGCCGGACCAACTCCCGGCCCACCGTCCCGGTCGCCCCGGTCACGAGGATCACCGGGCCCTCCCCGCCCTCTCTCCGCTGCGAGCCCACAGCCCTCGATCCGCTCACCGCAAGCGCCTCCTTATTCGTGACCGTTTCATGTGGATTCCGATTCCTGTACGGCGGAAGGTTCGCGCGAAGCGCCGTCCGAAGTAAGATACAAACTGGACGGTTTTTTTATTGGGTCTCCGGGCTCATGATCGGAGGAGGCCACCATGGCGCAACAGGATCGAGCCATTCGCACACGGCAGACGCTGCTCTCGGCGGCGGCAAAGGTCTTCGAGGAACGCGGCTACCAGTCCGCGACCATCAGCGAGATCCTCACCACGGCCGGCGTCACCAAGGGAGCCCTGTACTTCCACTTCCCCTCGAAGGAACACCTGGCAGAGGGAGTCCTTCAGGAGCAGGGCCAGCAGCTGCCCATTCCCGATCGCGCCAGCAAGATCCAGCAGCTCGTCGACACGGTGATGGTGTACGCCTACCGCCTGCAGACCGACCCGATGGTCCAGGCAGGTGTCCGGCTGACGCTCGACCAGCAGGCCCACGGGCTCGACCGCACCGCCCCCTTCACACAATGGGGCGAGATCATCCAGACGCTGCTGGACAAGGCCCAGAGCCAGGGCGAGCTGCTGCCCCATGTCGTATCGGCCGAGACCGCCGAGGTCCTGGTGGGCTCCTTCGCCGGAGTACAGGCCATGTCCCAGGCCATGCGTGACCACCAGGATCTGCTGTTCAGGGCCTCCGCCCTGCTGCGCCATGTGCTGCCCAGCGTTGTACTGTCCTCCGTACTCACCTCCGTGGACCTCAGCGAGAGCCGTGGCGCGAAGGTCTTCGCCGAACTGCAGGCGCTGGAGGCCGAGCAGGCCCCGCCGACCAGCGCTGGCTGAGCGCTGGTACACGCCCCCCTCCCGGTCGCCCGGCCCGGCCCCAGGTACGCCGTCAGGGCCGAAGCCAGCTCGTCGCCGTCCGGGGCCCATGCGATGCAACCGTCGGGCCGTACGAGCAGCGCATCGCAGGAGATCTCGGGCGCCGGGGCGGCATGGACGACACGCAGCGACCCGGACCAGCCCCGGACCTGCTCCGCATACCGGCTGCCCCGCTCCCCGAGAAGCAGCAACACCGGCCGCCCCCGCGGAGCAGCCCGATCACATCGGTCGGCCCCTCCCCCGTGGTCAGCGGCACATTGCGCAGAAACCTTCCTTCCCAAGCGGAGGAATGCCCGGTGCGGCAGGGCAGCACCGTGTCCTGGGCGCTGATCATCGCGCCGAGCCTGCTGTTCTCCGCTCCCCTGGACAGCAGATCGCCGAACAGCTCCCGCAGCGGGTCGAGTTCGGCTCCCGGCCGCATCAGGGCGAGCTGAGCCCGCGTGTTGTCGACGACCCGCTGCGCGGCGGGTCTGCGCTCCTGGTCGTAGGTGTCGAGCAGCCCCTCCCCCGCGTCACCGCGCACCGTGAGCGCCAGCTTCCAGCCGAGATTGACGGCGTCGAACAGCCCCGTGCTCAGCCCTTGGCCACCGATCGGGAAGTGCACGTGCGCCGCGTCGCCCGCCAGCAGGATGCGTCCGGCGCGGTAGGTACGGGCGATCCGGGAGAAGTCGCTGAACCTGCTCAGCCACCGCGGTTCGCTCATCGCGATGTCACGCCCGGCGATCCGGCCGACCTCGCAGCGCAGCTCGTCGAGGGTGGGCGGCCGGTACCGGTCGCTGTGCTCCCGTTGGCAGTTGAGCGTCCGCAGGTGGACCCCGCCGTCCGGGTCCGCCTTGGCGACGATCCAGCCGCGTCGGGTGCGGTGCCAGCCCGGGCGCAGCTCGTCCGGCCGCTGGAGGCGGACCCGACCCATCATCGCGGACACGGTCGCCGGATACACCCGGCAGCCGATGCCCGCGAGTTCGCGCACCGTGCTGCGCGCACCGTCCGCCCCCACCACGTACTGGGCCCGCCAGCTCCAGCACTCCTGCGGCCCCCGGGCGGTGATGCGGACCGCGTCGTGCTCCTGCTGGACGTCCGTCACCGACACGCCCCGCAGGATCCGCGCGCCGGCGGTACGGGCCCGCTCTTCGAAGCGCCGCTCGAGTTCGGCCTGCGGGCACTTGAGTACGGGCTCCGGCTCCCCGGCCGGAGCAGAGATCGCCAGACCGAGAATCCCCGCGAAATGGAAGGGACTCGTGGCGGCCCCGCCGACGGATATCAGACCCGCGAGGTGTCCGCGCCGGACCAGGGACTGCACCGTCCGGGCGTGCAGCGTGGTCGCCTCGGGGCGCAGGGACACATCGGTACGGGACTCCAGGACCAGAACGCGCACCCCGTGCGCCGCCGGCTCGGCGGCCAGGCACATGCCGACCGGCCCCCCGCCGACTATCGCCACTTGCACATGCATACGACTCGCCACCCGTTCCCCCTACGGTAGGTGCCCTGCAGTCATGCCCTCGGCGGAGAAATATACCGGGCGGACGGTTCTTTGCAATGTCCGTGCGGCGCTTCGGAGGCTCTCGAACCGGAAACGGAGGGGCCTGTGGCGCTACAACGGCAGCGTGATTCCCAGCGCCCGCATGGCCGAGGACGGCGGTCCGCCCTCCGAGCGCTCGGTCTTACGGCCCTTGTCACCGGGCCCGAGCGTGCACGGGTCCACGGCCTCGGCCGGGGCACCCTTGGCGTACAGGCCCTCGGGCTCGCTGTCCCGGTCGTGCGGCAGCAGCCAGAAGACTCGACGGCGGAACGTGCCCGAGGAGCGCGACGGCTTGGCCTGCGTGCCGAGGACCGCGTAGCCGACCATGCGGCCGTCCCGGTGGTAGGCGGGCCTGCCACGCCGGGTGGGCAGCCGGTCCAGGCTCTGGCGTACGTAGTCCAGGGTGTCGATGTCCTCGAGCCAGACAAGATCGGTCTCGTGCGCGATCTCGTACTCGGTGATGAGGGCGCTCATCGCATACCTCCGTGGATACTCCGCCCTGCAGGGCGGAGGGGAAACGCAGGATTGATGTTTACGTGATCCCGTTCCAGTTTCTGAGCATGGCCGGGAGTCACGTGGAGCGGGCGTTCAAGTACCGTTTCTATCCGACCGATGCGCAGCCGGCCGAGCTGTCGCGCGCGTTCGGATGCGTGCGCAAGGTCTACAACATGGCCCTGGCGGCTCGTACCGAAGCCTGGGTGCGGCAGCGGATCAACTGCAACCGGACGTCCGCGCTGCTCACCGAGTGGAAGAAGACCGAGGAGCTCGACTACCTCACAGAGGTGTCCTCGGTGCCGCTCCAGCAGACGCTGCGGCACTTGCAGACGGCATTCGCGCACTCCTTCACCAAGCGCGCCAGGTACCCGCGGTTCAAGTCGCGGAAGAAATCGCGGAAGTCCGCCGAGTACACCACCTCGGGATTCCGCTACCGGGACTGTGCGCTCACTCTCGCCAAGATGGCAGAACCCCTCGTGCGTGAGAACCAAACGCTCGTCATCGAGGACCTCACCGTCCGGAACATGGTCAAGAACCACACCCTGGCGCGCGCGATCAGTGACGCGTCGTGGTCGCAGTTCCGGAGCATGCTGGAGTACAAGGCGGCCTGGTACGGGCGGGAAGTGGTCGCGGTCGACCGCTTCTTCCCCTCCTCCGAACTGTGCTCCACCTGCGGCACACTCACCGAACGCATGCCGCTCAACGTCCGCGAGTGGACGTGCACAAGCTGCGGCACGTCCCACGACCGGGACGTCAACGCGGCACGCAACCTTCTGGCCGTCGGGCTGACGGCATCGGCCTGTGGAGCTGGTGTAAGACCTCAACGGAAAACTCCGGGCGGGGCAATCGGCAGTGAAGCAGGAAACCTCACGGCGCAAGCCGTAGGAACCCTCTCCCTTCGGGGAGACGGGGGAAGTCAAGCTCTCTCCTCGTCGGCCAGTGCCGTCAGTCCGATGCCCGGGTAGTACTTCCGCTGGTTGGAGAGGATCATCGCCTTGGGCGATGCCAGTCCCAGCACTTCGCGGACCCGGGCCGCGAAGGCGCGTGACGAGATGGGCGGGGCTCCCTCATTCTGGCACCACGTCTTATAGGCCGTGTACAGCCACGCTTGTTCGGCCCTGAGTTCGGTGTCCAGACGGCAGGACTCGCTCAAAAAGCGCCCGGTGTGGTCCTCGGTCTCCGCGTACGCGGAGGTGGCGATGCGGACGCGCTCGGGCCCGGTGAGGTCCCGCTCGCCGCCGAGATAGCGACGGGCGCCCTCGATCAGCCAGTTGAGGATGCCGGGGCCCTCCTCCGTGACGAGGAGGTCGGCGAGGTTGTCGATCTTCCGGTGGTCGGGCACGACGCGCTCGAACGGGATGAGACGCATCCGCCGCCAGAACGCGAAGCCACCCGAGCCGACTTCGGGCCGGTGATTGCCCAGCAGCCATAGTTTGTGGGTCGGTTGGAAGCTGAAGAAGTCCTGGCGCATGCGGCGCGCCTTGATCCGGTCCCCGCCCGTGAGCAGCTTGACCCGCGCCTCGTCGAACCGGTCTCCGGGCTTGACCTCGCTGCACACGATGACGCGGCGGCCGTGGAGTTCGGCCAGGTCGGTGGGGTGGCCCTCGTAGGGGCGGGCCATGAGGAAGCCGGGCGGGGCGGCATCGGCGTAGTCACCGATGAGTTTCATCAGTACGTCGAGCAGCACCGACTTGCCGTTCTTGCCGGAGCCGAAGAGGAACGGCATGACCTGCCCTCCGACGTCTCCGGTGAGGGAGTAGCCCAGCAGCAGATGCAGGAAGTCGATCATCTCCGCGCCCTCGGGATCCGCACCGAAGGTGTCCCTGAGGAAGCGGTCCCAGCGCGGCGTCGGCATCGCCAGCGGGGCCGCCGTGGTGGAGCGCGAGTGGAAGTCCTTGTCGGGGTCGGCGCGGTGGATCGTCCCGGTCCGCAGGTCGACGACGCCGGACGGGGTGCACAGAGCGTACGGATCGGCGTCCAGCCGGGCGGCGTTGAGGACCATGCCGGGCGCGGACTTGGCCTGGGTGAGCATCGCGTTCATGCCACTGGTGCTCAGCGCGCGGCGACGGTGCTGCTGCAGCGCCTGCGGAGCGAACACACCGCGCGGGTCGCCGGTGGCCAGCGACTCGGCGAGATCACCCGCGGCCCACAGCACGGTGTCGTCCTCGTCGACCTGCCAGCGTGTGCCGTCCCAGCGGAACCAGCCAAGACCCGGCACATGCCGGTAGTCACGCGCGTAGAGACGGACGAAGAGCTTGGCGTTGCCGCGGTCGCTGAGGGTGTCGGGCAGCAGTCCTTGAGCGGTGGCGACGACGCCCTCTCCCTGTTCATCGCGGGGCGGGAGGACCGGATGGGCGAGGATCTGCGAGGCCACGGCCTGGGCATCGAAGTCGAACAGAGTGTCGTTGTTGCGTGCGCTCACTTTCGGCCCCCCGGATGCAGCGGGTGCAGCTGACCCGCGCGCAGCCCGCTGCGGATGATGGACGCGCAGCGCCTTTCCTGTCCGCCGCGCGCCAGCGCCGCGGCCTCGGTCAGGGACCGCTCGGCCTCGTCCGCGTCGAGGTGCCCGGCGGCGACGAGCCCTCCCGCGATGTAGGCGGCGCGGTTCAACTTCTCGGAGAACGCGGCCCCTTCGGGTACGGCGGCACAGGCGCTCACGTCGGCGAGCGAGGCCCGGAGCACCCGGCTCGCCGTGGTCCGCCCGCCGCCCGCCGCGATGACGGCCTGCCGCGCGCGCGGGACGACCGGCCGGGGCGCGGGCGGCCGCGGCAGATGCCCGGTACGGTCCAGCTCGCGGGCGAGCCAGGCGGGCAGCGGCGCGGGTTCGCGCACGGGGCCCATCGCTGTGTACGGGCCGGCGTCGGTGACGGTGCCCGGGGCGACGATGTAGCCGCCGTGCGCCCGGACGTCGACCTGCCAGGCCAGGGCGCGGCCGCCGCCGGACCCGGTGGAGCACTGATACCGCCGGCCCGGCTGGGCCCGGTACCACACGTGCAGGCCGCCGGAAGGGGTACGTACGCGCATCGTGGATGTGTCCTGCGCCGGGCTCGTCGCGCCGCGCAGGGCGGCCAGGACACCGAGCGTGTGAAAGCCGTTCGCGAGGCCGGTCAGATCGACCTGCTCCGCGATGGGGATTCCGGGCAACAGGCGTCCTCTGTCCGGGAGTTGTCGCTCATGTGCATCGATGTCGATGACGACCAGGCCCGCCGGACCGCAGGAGATCCCCACGCCAAGACGCGAGTTGGCGCCCCACCACCGGTTGATCCGGGCGGCATCGAGCGTGGCGGCGCGGAATCCGTGACACCAGCGGCCCTCGACCATGCAGCCGCATCCTTCGTAACTGTGCCCGGGCGCACGGCAGTCCGCGCAGCTTCCCGCAGGCGTCTTGCGGCCCGGCGACAGCGGATGAACGGGCCAGCCACGACCGGCGAACCAGTGGGCTGTCGCCAGCGCACGGCGCGCCTGCCCCCCTGAGTCGCTGTCCGGAACCAGCAGTTCAAACGCCATGTGCACCCCCATGCAGCGACTGAAGCGACCGAAGCCGCTGAGACAGATTAGCGAAGCGGGAGATACGCAAGAGACCAGTGGGGAAACAAAGATCGGCAAAGGATCGCTCGGCCGAAGCGACCGTCGTCATCACGCAGCGACCGGCAGATGTGTGTCCAGCTTCCGAAGCCGCCTCTCAAAAGTGCAGTTCAGAGGGGGTACAGCAGAACCAACAGCGACTGAAGCGACTCAAGCCTTCTATATATGACGCACACGCACACCCACCACACAGGAAGGCGCCGTCATATATGCGCACGTTCAGTCGCTTGGGTCGCTGATTCGCCGGACTACCGGCTCTGACCTGCAATTTCGTCCGAGCGACCGACAGTGACCCAAGCCCTGCCCCGTAGCTGACGCCCGGCCGCCGGCCCGCACCGGACAGCGACCGGCATCCACCGCGCCGGGTCCAGCGACTCAAGCGACTCTGCAGCGAACATGCACTCACGCGACCCGGCCCGGACGGCAATGTCCTTGTCTGAGTCGCTTCGGTCGCTTGAATCGCTGCCCCCGCTCTGCCGCGCGGCAGGTACCAATTAGGTACCATGGCGGTATGCCGTCTCTCAATGTGTCCTTCACCGACGAAGAAATGGAAGCCGTACGCGCGGGTGCCGCCGCCGAGGGCAAGAGCCTCAAGGAGTACCTGCACGACCTCGGCGTACGCGAGCTGCAGCGCAAGCAGTTCGTCGCCGGCGCCTCCGCCTGGGCCGACAGGCTGCGCTCCGAGTTCGACGAGGCGTTCCCCGACGAGGCCCCGTCGCCCGGCTCCCCGGCAGCGGCCGCCTGACATGATCTTGTACGTGGATGTGGCGTGGCTCCTGGACGTCCAGGAGTTCGCCGTCGGGCGCCAGGACATGAGCGTGTCCGACTACTCGGCGCTCGTGGCGGCCGTGGCCCGCCACAAAACCAGGATGCCCACCCTCGAGGAGTCCGACCCGGACAACGCCTGGCGGGCAGCAGCCCTCCTGCACACCATCGCCCGCCTTGAACCGCTCCCCCACCACAACAGCCTGTACGCGGCGTTCGTCGCCGCCCAGTACATGGACCAGTCCGGCGAGACCATCGACCCGCCCTACGGCGCCCTCTCCGACCTCGTACACAAGATCCGCGACACGCGGCTCGACGTCTACACCGTCGCCGACCACCTGCGCACCTGGAAGATCTGAAGGCGCCCCGGAAGCCGAGATGCCGCACCAGGCCAGGTCGACGTCCGGTACCTCACCGTCGCTCACGCCTGCCCCCAGGCCGTGTAGCCGAGGTCCAGGTGCCCGAGGCCGGACAGGCACCGCACCTGCGACACGAACGACCTGGTGAACAGGCGCTGCGCCGACGTCTCGCCGTAGCGGTCGATGTGGTCGAACACCACCTGATGGTCATGAGCTGCGCGATCGCGCCAGTCCAGAACCTGCTCCCGGGTCAAGTCCTCGAGAACCAGCTCATGGTCGGCTGCGACCGGAGCCGGGCGCGGCGCAGGCACCACGACCAGGGCCACAGGCGCGACCGGAACGGCGTTGACAGGCCGGTGTACCGCAGCTTCGGTACGGGCCTGTGCTGCAGCCGCCTGCCGGGCACGGACCTGCTCCCACTCCCGCTCGCGTGCCCATGCCCTGGCCACGACGGTCTCGTGCAGCTGCTGCTCAGCGGCTGTCCGGCGCTCGGCCTCGGACGCTGAAGGCATCGCGGCATCCACGGCGGCCGCGACCGCCCGGCGCTGCGCACGGCGGTCGACTCTGCGGTCCTCGCAGCGCGGACAGTCCCGGCCGGAGTCGAGCAGGGCGCCGTCGTCGCACCGCACGTCGCCGCACTCCTGCCGCTGCGGCAGGCCCCGGCCGATGAGCCAGCCCACGGGATCCGTGATCGGCCCGCCGAGGCGCAACTGATCCTCCAGCCGCCTGGCGAGCCGGTCAGCGAGGATCTGCGGGGCGTCGGCGGGACCGGCGAAGCCCACGACCCGGGCCAGCTCCGTGCGGGCCTTGGCCTCCACCAGGCGACGGGCGGCCGGACGCTCCAGCCGCCCCCAGACCAGCCGGACCGGAGCCAGGACGGCCCGCAGATCCTGTGAAGGCAGGGCCGCCCTCCCCTGCTGCTGCCTGCTCCGGCCCTGGCCGTATGTGGCCCGCACGCTTGCGCCGGTCACCGGGCCGAGGCCGACCTTCCCGCTTTCGACGACCGGGGATTTCTTCGGCTGTTCCCCGCGCAGCGGGCCACCTTCGGTGTCGACCGGCGTGAGCCGGGCAACAGCGTCGCTGTGGTCGGGCCTGTCCTCGCGCGTGCACGCGCGGTCCGGCAGATCACCGTTCCCACCACGGCCTTCGCCGGAAAAGCCACCAGAGAGCGCAAGAGAACCACCAAGCGTCACCACAGAAGCGTGGAGAGCGTGGTGCTGTGCAGTTGCAGCGAGGTCTGCCGATCCCGAGTTTCCACCCTGCCCAGGTTCTTCCACGCCAGTAGCCACAAGGGACTTGACCGTCCCGCCGGACTCAAGATCTCCGGATGCACTAACGGCGTGCTCTGAAAACACTGCACCGGCCGCCCGGCGGGCCTCCCGCACGGCGAGGCCGTGAGCCCCCGCCACCGCCACCAGGCGCACCCGCGACTTCGCGTGCAGACCCGAACCGGTCTTCTGCCGCACCACGTCCGCGACGCCGTACTCCTGGAGCCGCTTGAGCACTTTCGCCCCAGCCGCCGCCGTGCAGCCCAGAAGCCGGCCGACCGTAGCCGCCGGACGCCCCCGCCCGCCGTCCACCGCCCCGGGGCACAGCCTCAGCCAGCCGGCCGAACCCGTCGTCAGCACCATCAGCAGCAGCCCGAGCCGGTCCGTCGCCGCACCCCGGCCCGTACGGCCCGCGAGCAACCCGGCAGGCACCGGATCTTTGCCCTTCGGCGCCCACCCCGGACCGAACAACACCTCGCACAGCCGCAGCAGCACCGAGAGCTCCGAGCGGGACAACGCCAGCGCGTGCCGCCGATCGCCGGCCTTCTGCGCCCGGTACACCGGCACCACCCAGCACTTCAGGCCCGTCGCGTGCCCTAAGGCGTTGGTCGCCACGTTCGAGGCGAGCATGCCGGAGCGACGAAGCTCGGGCAGCACGGTGTGCGCGACAGTTGACTGGGATACGCCCAGCCACCGACCCAGCTCCGAGGCCCAGATCGATGTCCGGTACCCGTCTCGGAACTGGGCTTTCGCCGTGAGCACGACGGCCGCGAGGCGGGCGCCGTCCGATGCTTCCCGCAGCGTGGGGTCCGCCACCAGCGCGCGAACCGCCTCCAGCAGGCGGTTGCGCATTGTCTTCGTCAGCTGGAGCGGGTTGCTCAACTCGTATCGAGTGATTTGTGACGTCTTGGGGTGGTTTTCAGGGCCTGTTTGAGGCAGCACTGAACCAGCCCATGCATGGGTAGCTATAATCTGCTCCGGTAGGAGAAAGGTGAGTTGGCAAACCCTCATCGCGACTCGACGGCCCGGCCAAGGACACATGACGAGTTCGGTGAGGCGATATTCAGCTGGAAGTGTCTAGCTGGCTGTCATCTCCTTCTACTGACGCGCGCGGCCTGGGAATTCAGATCCCAGGCCGCTACGCGTTGGTGGGCCGTGGTGGGTTGTGCCGGTCTGGAGCGATGGCGCGAGGAGCTTGGCGACTGCTCGCGCGTACCACTCCCCTAGGCCGCGGTTGCTGCCTTGGTGCTGGAGCGACGGCGGCGAGTCTTGAGTGAAGCCATGGCGTCGGGAAGTTCTGCCACCCACAGCCCGACGGGGATGCGGATGGCGACCCGGCCCTCAAGCTGTTCCAGGTCGAAGGCCGCCCGCTCACCGGGTGTTGTGACCAGATGAACGGAATCCTCCAGAACCCACAGGACGGTCTGGGGCGTGGTCTTGGAGTCGGAGACCGCCTGGCGGGCGGCTTCGACTGCGGACGACTGCCACAACTCGAGGTCCTGGCGGGCACTGCGTGGCCGGCGCGTCCCGGGCCAGACGATCTGAGAGACGAACGCGTACACGCGAAGGGCCACCACCGAGTCCTCGAAGTGAGGCTCATGGAGGACCCCTTGGTCGCGAGCTTTCCAAGCCCAGGACTCACTGAGGCCTGCTGCTGTGGCAACGGCACTGGTGCTGAGTTGGCCATGGTTCAGCGACATCGCTGGACTCTCCTGACAAGTCTGTTGATCGTGATCACAGCCTAGCGCAAACAAGGCACGCGAATCTGGCGTCACTAGAGACCCGGCGTGTCGCCCTTGGCGCAAGTCCCAGCCAGTAGTGGGGTTTTGAGCGGATATCAGCTCAGGCTGCCCCTACCGTCACCCCGTGTGTTCTAGTGACACATGGATCGTGAGATCGCTAGTCCGCACGTTTGCTTGATTGATTGCTCGTCACATCGTTGGTTGCAGCGCTGCAGGCAACGTTGCAACGATCGTTGCTGCCGCAGGTGCTGCCTATGAAAAGGGGGCTGGGGAGAGACGGTTGTCTCTCCCCAGCCCCTTCTTCCCAGGCCACGCCGTGTCTAGTGGCGACGCCGTTCCGGACGCACCAACGGCCCCTCGGACTCAAGCGCATCCAGGTAGAGCTCCACCTGCGCCGAGATCACGAGAGTGCCCTTGCGCCCGAAGTCAGCGGACTGCAATGCGTTGCTGAGCCCGGAGACCCACGCATGAGCCACACTGCCCACACGATACGAAGAAGGCTGTGTCGACTCCGAGTCCCACAGCCGCTCAGTGGCGAAGTCCGTGGCCCGATCGATCCACTGCGGCACGTCTCCCGAGACATGCCGCAAAGCGGCATCCAGGTAGTGGCCAATCGCGAGCTGCCTGTTGCCGCTGCTCATCCGGTCTGCGCTGAGACGCTCCTTGAGGCGGGCGAGGACATCGGGAGCGATGCGAAATCCGTAGGACTTCCACTGGCTGGATCGCATCTTGGCGTCGGCGAAGGACTCATGCACCGCTGCGTGAGCCCAGTCCGTGCTGCGTTCCCCCGGTGCCGGTTGGGAGGAAGCCGCACTCGCCTCCCCCCGAGCCGACTTGTGCACCGTCTTCGCCGACTCCTCCTGTGCTTCTGTGGAGGCTGAGGAGGCAGTCGCCTCCTCAGCCCTCGGCTCGGCCGGTGCGGGAGAGGCAGAGCGAGACGCACCTTTGCTGTTCTGGGAGGAGGCGCGGGTAGGCGAGCGCTGACGCGTTGGCGGCGGGGCAGGCGCCTCGTAGGCAGGCGCCTCATCTTTGGCCGGTGACGCAGAGTCCTCTGCTTCAGGTGCGGGACTTGAGTCCTTGGCCTGCGGTGGAAGACGCAGCCCAGCGGTCTCGGCCGTCGCTGAAGGAACGTCTTCTGGTGCGGGAACAGGGGCAGAAGACGGAGCCGAAGACTGTGTGCTGCCCAGTCCCCCGCCGATGAAGGACCGCGTTGCCACGTCGTCGGCGCCCGAGAGGAGGCCTTGTACGAGAGCGGCACCCGCCGGCTTGAACTGTTTCTTCTTCCTCTGGGCCGGAGCCTGTTGCTCCTCAGTCACCGGAGTCCTCGCTCTCGATGCGTTCCGGTGTCTGCCACTTCTCCGCCGGCAACTGCATGCGCTCCACGATCTGGCCCATCAGCTCGCTGTACATCTTGCCGGGTGTGTGGCTGGCGAAGCGGATGACCGAGGGCACCCCATAGGCGAAGGAGTCGCTGATCCGGTTGTCGAGGCGGATGTCGGTCTGGAAGGGGAAGAGGTCTGCATCCAGCATGCCGTTGCGGATGTTGACTTCCTGGGCCTTCCACCTGGACGGAGGGTTCGACCGGTTGAGTACGGCGCCGAGGTACTGCGGCTCACACTCCCCGCCCGTGCGGTCCTTGACGTACTTGACGGTGCCCCGTGTTGCCGCGGCGCCCTTGAGTGCCGGGTACTCCGGGATGCACACCGTGATCACGAAGTCGGCCGCAGCCAGGGCCGTCGCCGAGAGGGAGGAGACGGCGGGCGGAGTGTCGATGACGACGAAGTCGAACTGATCCTCAATCTCCACCAGCATCCGGCGCAGTATGGGGGTCGACTGGAAGCCCTTTTTATGGATGAGGTCCTGAGCCGACGTCATGGTGGACTCCTCACACGCGAGGAGATGCAAAGTGCCGGCGTCCTCCCACTCTTCGAGCAACTCGCAGCGATCGAACCAGACGCCGGCCAGATCCATGCGCATGCCCTGGAGCCGGGCCTGAAGCACCCAGCCCAGGGAGCGGGCCAGCTGGTCCTCCCCGACCAGGTTCACACCGACTGCCGTTCCGGCCTGGGCCTGAGGGTCCAGGTCCACGATCAGTACCCGGGCGCCGGCGAGGGCCAGGCCAGCCGCCAAGTTGACGGTGGTGCTGGTCTTGCCCACCCCTCCCTTCTGCGTTGCCACGGCGATGACCTTCAACGCGTGCCCACCTCTCTAGCGAGTCGCTTCCTCATACAAGTTCACATCTGTCACCAGGGGAAGAAGGCGAACCTGGAAGGCGCAATGTCCGCTTGAGCAGCCGAGATCGGCAGTTCGTCCGGATTTGCCTACCACTTTCGCCACTGCTTCCTCTAGTGACACAGGGATATCAAGCATGACGATAACAGCACTCACGTCACCCGTGCGGAGTGACGCGCGACTTCGCCTCACTCGGCCCAACTCCCGCTCTCCCAGGCCGATGCTGCGCCATAGGGGCGACGTCCCGGTCTGCATGCCGAACGAGGAGGAGCTCCTGTCACGGTCATGCAAGGAACGGTCGTTGCGATCGATGGCTCGACTGTCTGCTTGCAGGTTGCACACATTGAGCGCATGACTGTTTGTCAGCTCGTACGCAACATGGTTCGCTCGCTCGCCGCATCGCTTGCTGGACTGCTTGCTCCTTGGTTAGCAGGTGCGTAAGAAAGTCAGCTCGCTGGTTCGCTTGACGGTTAGTCAGGGCGATTGCTTGTTCGCACGCAAGATGCATCGCTCGTTTGTTAGATAGATGGACTGATAGCTACATCGATCGCTGGATCGCACGTTGCCTCGATTGATGCATCGCTCGCTGGATCGAAAGTCTCATGGATCGTCAGATCGCTTGCACGATCGAAGGTTCCAGAGAACGAAACATCGTTGGTTGCAGCGTTGCAGACATCGAAATATTTATTGTAGTGCGTAACGATGTAGTACACGCAACATGCAGGCGAGTATCTGAAGTAGTAGATAACGAAGTATTTATCGTTGCACTCAACGGTGCAGTCATTGTTGCAGTGGCAGGACTCCGACGGCTCCTTGACTGGGCGAACATCGTTGCATCTATCGTTGCAGGCGCAGTAGCAGCGCGCAGATGGCAAGGTCTGGGGGCTGCACCGACCGAGACCACCTGGAGCTGCGGATATCCCAGACGCCAAGAGGGCCGGCCTCCCCTTGCGATGAGGGAAGGGCTCCATGGGCGTCGCATGTTGATGGGCTTGTCGATGGGCACGCCCACAACGTCTTCCGGATCAGGAGGTGCGCGCTCATGGCGCCGCCGTCGTGGGGGAACTCTTGCCGTCAGCCTCGTGTCCGTTCGTGTCCCGCTCGGTCAGTTCGTGGGCCCTGGGGTCGGGGACAGTCTCGGGAGTCGTAGCCGTCGGGGATGACGGCATCGCTGTGTGGGCATCGTCGCTCCGGGGCGCAGGCTCAGCACCCTCATCCTTTACCGCGGTAAAGCCGGGGGCCGGCTGAGCTGAGTCGGTCGGTGCAGTCGGTGCAGTCGGCGAGTCGGTCTGCGGATTCTTTACCGCGGTAAAGAACGGGGCCGTCGGCGCCGGCGGGGACAGATCTCTCCTGGGCTCTACCGGATCTGCTGGCGCCAGCTCCTCCTTGGCCCGGCCCGTCGGCTGGGCGAGCCGGTGGTCATGACTGCCGAAGGCGACTACGGGAACCTGCTGATCGGGTTCGATCCCGCGGCCGACCGTGTGGTGCTGCTGGCAGATCCCCTCGCAGTTCAACTGCGGGCTGCTGCGGGCCGGGACTGGCAGATGGTGCCGTCGCGGAGCATGGCGAACGGAACGTCGCCCCTGTGTCCCGCCAGGGAGAGCAGGGTCTGGGTATGGTGTTTGCCTGGGTGATCTACATGCTGCAGTCCAGAACGCCGTGAACATCGTTCTCTCCGTGGCCCGGCAGTACGGTGTCCACCCCCGGGAAGTCGGGGCACTGAGCGCGGCGAACGCGGCCAGGTAGAACGGCCGTTTCAGCTGAATGGTGCGGGCAGCGTCGGCGTCGGAGATGACGAAGGTGTCGGCGGCGTCGTTCTGGCCCCGCTGGGGAAGAGGTCGGCGATCCGGCACATCGTCATGCCGGGGAGGTAGGCGACGCGGCAGTCAGCGTCCCGGGCTACCGCCAGGATCAGGGCTCCGATGGAGGCGGACTGGTCGACCACGACCAGGACCGTGCCGTGCTCGGCGGTGAGCTTGTCCATCACGGCACGCAGCTTGGGTTCGCTGTTCGGCAGTCGCTTGATGAAGACCTTCTTGCCGCCTGGGATACCGCAGTTCCCTAGTGCTCGCCCTTGCCGATGCCAGATCGAGGAAGACGTCCACACCACCGGTGCCGATCACGCTGAACCTTCGGCGAAGTCGTGTTGCCCCGGCCACGTTGGCGTGGCACTGGTCGCCGGCATCCACGTTACGAAGAGCCTTCCAGCGAGCTGGTGGTCCTGCGTCCACAAGCGGCTACTGGTGCCTCCGGCCCCGGTGACATCACCCCCGGAGCATCCGAACTGCAAGGGGAGCAGTCATGTCGGACGGGAGGCCGGGAGCCCATTTGCGGAGCCGCAAAAGATGGTCTCGAGGGCATCGACCGAGACCACGTCAACTACCGGGTCGTGAAGGACCGGGCTTGCTGCTCGTGTCATCACTGGCTGTGATGGGTTCGGCTGCGTCCGGTTCTCACGTGAGGAGGGTGAGTTCGGGGGCCGCTGGCTGGGCCCCGCAGACCCACACGTACCACCCGCGGTGGGCGATGTTGTGGGACGCGTTGTGGTCCGCGTGCTCAACGAAGCCGCAGACCCGGCACGAGAAGACGGCCTGGGAGGGCCGGTTTCCGCGTGCGGTGTGATGGCATTGCGAGCATTGCTGGCTGGTGTAGGCCGGATCGACGTAGATCACCGGTACTCCGGCCCGCTTCGCCTTGTAGGCGATGAACGAGCCGAGCTGGGCAAACGGCCAGGAGTGGAGCGTGGCGCGTTGGGGCTTTCTCAGCCGTGCCCGCTCGCGGATACCCGTGAGTGTCTCCAGGGCGATCCCGCGAGCGGTGCTCCCCCAAGCTCTCGGCTGCGCTCGAGCAGGGAGGTGCCCCCCTGCCTCCGCCACGATCCGCTTCGAAATCTTGTGGTTGATGTCCGGTTCCGCCGGGCTTCCTTGCCCGCATGCTTCTTCGCCCGCCTTCTGGCGGACTTGGTGTTCTTCTTCTGCAGCTTGGACCGCAGCCTGCGGTCCTGTTCCCGCTTGTGGTTGACGCGGCGACCGCAGTGTCGTGCCCTGTCGGAGGCGGCCGCGATGTTCACGATCCCCAGGTCCACGCCGAGGAGGCCGGCCGGGTGGGTGTTCGGGGCGGCTTCGTCGATCTCGCAGGTCGCGATCAAGAACCATTTCCCGCCCTGGCACACCAGGTCGGACTCACCCCTGCGGTGCGCAGCCAGGACCTCCAGCTGCTCGGCCTGCCCGGTGAACCAGCCGTCCGGTCCTGCTCCAGATCGACACCGTTTGCTGCTCGTGCTGCCAGGACAGCATCCGGTCGTCGTACGGCTGTGCCGCCTGGGGCCGGAAGACGACCGGTTTGCCCGAGGCGCGAGTGTGCCGCTTGGTCCCGGGCCGCCCGTACCGTCCCGCCCGGAGGTTCGCCTTCAGGGTGGTGTAGGCAGCGCAGGTCTTCTTGATCGCGTGCTGGGTGGCCTGCGCGCCCAGTCCCCACCTGACCCGCATCTCGGCGTAGGTGTGCTTGCGGAGCTCAAGCGGACGTCGCGCGTTTTCCTCGAATGCAACCTCGGCCGCTCAGGTCGCCGCTTGATTGCAGGCGTGCAGGTCGCCTCAAGTGCCGTCGCCTGTACGGGCGTCGGCAGCAGCTTCACCCACCTCGACCCTCCCCGCGCACACCGCCGTAGCCCGGCTCCACCGAAACGCCTCCCGGCCGCTCCGCAGCCGTCATGGCCTACGGCACATCACGGCGAAGCTCCGCGTCGCACCCCGTGGATGCGATTCCTCCAGGGCGCGAACGACCGGGGAGGAATCGCAAGATGCCGCTGAAGTTGTGGTTGTGGCTCTTTCCATACGCCAAGAAGGCCCGCCTCCACTATCGGTGGGAGCTGGGCCTTCTTGGGCTGAGTGTCGCGCGTTGGTGGGCTTGCCGATGGGCAGGCCCAACACGTCAGATTGCGGGCCGCTTCCGCAGCTTTGTCGCGACCAGGATGTCGACCATCTTGAAGAACTCCTCATCCGTCTCCATCTTCCGGATCAGGAGGTGCGCGCTCATGGCGCCGCTGTCGTAGGGGAACTTCTTGCCGTCAGCCTCGTGACCGTTCGTGTCCCGCTCCGTGAGTTCGTGGGCCCTGGGCTCGGGGACAGTTTCGGGAGTCGTGGCCGGCGGGGACGAAGTCACCGCTGTCTGGGCATCGTCGCTCCGGGGCGCGGGCTCAGCACTCTCATTCTTTACCGCGGTAAAGCCGGGGGTCGGCTGAGCTGAGTTGGTCGGTGCAGTCGGCGGTTCGGGCTGCGGATTCTTTACCGCGGTAAAGCCGGGGGTCGGCTGAGCTGAGTCGGTCGGTGCAGTCGGCGAGTCGGTCTGCGGATTCTTTACCGCGGTAAAGCCGGGGGTCGGCTGAGCTGACTCGGTCGGAGCAGTCGGCGAGTCGGTCTGCGGATTCTTTACCGCGGTAAAGCCGGGGGCCGTCGGCGCCGGCGGGGACAGATCTCTCCGGAGCTCTACCGGTTCCGCCTGCGCCAGCTTCTCCTCCGCCCGGGCCGCCAGCCGGTTCGCCCAGGCAGTGGCCTGCTCCTCTACCGGCAGCTTCACCAGGTCCCGAGTCTCCCGAACGGGCAGTACACCCGCACTGACTAGGTCCTGGAGTTCCGGAGCCAGCTTCAGCAAGTACAGCTGCTGGGTGACCCACCCGGCCGACTTGCCGAAGTGCTCCGCGACCTTGGCCTTGCCTCCGAGCTGCTCAACCATCGTCTGGATGCCGATGGCCTGCTCCACGGGGTCCAGGTCCTCGCGGTCGTTGTTCTCCGACAGGACCGCGTCCAGAAACGTGGCCCTGGACGCCGCAAGCGTGTCGTCGACGATGACTTCAAGGGTGTCGAGACCCGCCATCTGGGAAGCGCGGAAGCGGCGCTCGCCATTCGCGATGACATACCGATGGGTCCCCACCGCATCGGCCTCTTCCTCCCACAGCTTCAGGTAGGCCTCGCGCGTGACCGCAACAGCCGGCTGAAGCTGCTTCACCTCCAGCTTGCGACCAAACTCCTTGAGGTCCTCATCAGTGCCGAAGTTACGACGCGGGTTGAACCGCGTTGGCACGAGCTGTTCCAGCGGCAGCGTCTGCAGGCGGCTGTCGGGCGCGCCGGTTGTGGCAACGCCGGTCGCTTCCGCGACGGCCTGGCGCCGAGCGCTGACAGGACGGGTCTGGGTGTTGCCGAACCGTCCGCCGCCCAACTGGTCCTTCTTGCTCATGACAGCTCCCGCGCCATGGCCCGCATGCTGATCGCGATTTGGCTCTTGGGCGCGTACGACAGCAGAGGCTGCTTCATTCGGACGGCCTCCTTCTGCTCCTTGCGCTCACTGACGATCGCGACGACACGCGGATCCTTAATGTCCATCCATCCCTCGAGGGAGGACGTGGCGATGTAGCCGCGCCGCGGGTCGTAGAGGTTGACGACCAGACCGAGGTAGTCGACATCGAGGTCCATGTCGTTGCGCAGGTCTTCGATCTGGTTCGTCAGCAGGTCGTAGGCATCGGCTGAGCTGTCCTCTGCCTGGACGACGACGAGGGGGCCGGACTGGCCGGGCACTTCGTCCTTCCGGCGCCGCCCGTAATAGACGGCGGCGTCCATGCTCAGGCCGAGGCTCGGGGGGCAGTCGACAACGATGACGTCATAGTCGGCTTCCAGCGGTGCAAGGGCACGCTCCAACGCGGCTTCCCGGGCGCGGACTCCGGAGAGCCGGACGTCGAGGAGAAACGCGTCGTTACAACTGGGCAGCAGGTGGAGACGGTCGCCGAACCGTTCCCCGTCGACGGTGACGATGAGATCCCGCAGGTCGCCCTTGGGGGAGCCGCCCATGTGGTTGGTGAGACTGTCGCCGTCCTGCGAAATGGGCAGAGGCGTTGCACCGAGCTGATTGGTGAGGTGGCACTGGGGGTCGAAGTCCACCAGGAGGACGCGCAGGCCGATACCGGGAAGGTTCTCGACACCGAGCGGGTCCTCGTCACCGTCCGGCTCCGAAGCAAGTTGCTTGGCGATCTGGACCGGGTACAGGCTGTTGCGGTCCTCAGCCATTGCCTCACCGAGGCCGGCGGTGATGGCGGTCTTTCCCACGCCGCCCTTCTGGTTGCACACCACGAACCGCCGGGTGACGACCGGCCGTTCGATCTCGGGTGCCGGATGGCTGTCCAGCCACATGTGCACGGCCTGCGCCAGTCCCTGAGTGAGGGACACACTGCGCTGCTTGGTGACCGCCTTGAAGTCGTCCCACTGACCGTGCGGGAGGAAGGTGGAGAACGAGTCGGCGCCGGCCGTGTCGACAGGTTCAAGCCCGGAGGCGAGCCCGGTCCAGGCCCTGACGGCCTGTTCGATGGCCGTCTGGATCTCGAGACCGTGCTGGGCGCATCTGACTTTGAGGCTCTGGCGAAGCAGGCCCGGCAGCTTGGATACGACCTTTTCCCGGTCGCCTGAGGTGGTTGGAGAACTCATGCGTGTCACCTTACTAACGTCGTAGATCAAATTACGCCTCGACACGTTAGTTTCTCGGAACGGATTCTTTACCGCGGTAAAGTCTGGGCCTGCCCAACGAGTTCATACCATCCCAAACTTCCCGAACCACCTCGTCTACCTCCCTGAGTCCGCATCAGGTCCCGGTCTCATGCTGCCGAGCCGGCGGCCAGATTCTTTACCGCGGTAAAGGCGTGGATGTGGCGGCGCACCCCGGGTGTGGTGTGGGGGTGCGCCGCCATGGGGCGGAACGGGGTTGCGGGTGGTGGGCCCGCGTGGCCATCTCGGCTACTTCGGGTCGTTGTTGAACTTTGCCTTCGACCAGTAGTAGCCGAGGACGGTCAGGCCGAGGCTCCAGGCGATGGTGAGCCAGCCGTTGTTGCCGATCTCGCTGCCGAGGAGGAGGCCTCGCAGGGTTTCGATGGCGGGGGTGAAGGGCTGGTACTCGGCGATGGGCTGGAACCAGCCGGGCATGGTGTCGGTGGGGATGAAGGCGCTGGACAGGAGGGGGAGGAGGATGAGGGGCATGGCGTTGTTGCTGGCGGCTTCGGCGTTGGGGCTGATGAGCCCCATGCCGACGGCGATCCAGGTGAGCGCCGTGGCGAACAGGACGAGGAGCCCGAACGCGGCCAGCCATTCAAGCGCGGTCGCATCCGTGGACCGGAACCCGATCGCGACGGCGACAGCTCCCACCAGCACGACGCTGGCGATGCACTGCAGGACGCTGCCGATGACGTGGCCGATGAGGACGGATCCGCGGTGGATGGCCATGGTGCGGAAGCGGGCGATGATGCCCTCAGTCATGTCGTTGGAGACGGAGACCGCGGTGCCGATGGTGGTGGACCCGATGGTCATGAGGAGCAGGCCGGGGACGATGTAGGCGATGTAGACGGAGCGGCCGGCGCCGGTGCCGCCGATGCCGGTACTCATGACGTCGCCGAAGATGTAGACGAAGAGCAGGAGCAGCATGATCGGCGTGAGCAGCAGGTTCAGGGTGAGTGACGGGTAGCGCCGGGCGTGCAGGAGGTTGCGGCGCAGCATGGTGGTCGAGTCGCGCACGGCGAGGGACAGGGAGCTCATCGGACGGTCTCCTTGGGCTGGTTGGGGATGCGGGCGTTGCCGGTGAGGGCGAAGAACACGTCGTCGAGGTCGGGGGTGTGGACGGTCAGCTCGTCGGCCTGGATGCCGGCCGTGTCGAGGCGGTCCAGGATGGAGCGCAGGTCGCGCTGGCTGCCGTCGCTGGGGATCAGCAGGGAGAGAGATTCGTCGTCCCTGCCAGCGTCGCGCAGGGAGAGGGTGGCGTTCTGGTAGGCGTCCGGGTCGGTGAAGCGGAGCCGGATGTGTCCGCCGGGGATGAGGCGCTTGAGTTCCTCGGCGGTGCCTTCGGCGGCGATCTTGCCGTCGTTGAGTACGGCGATCCGGTCGGCGAGTTCGTCGGCCTCATCCAGGTACTGGGTGGTGAGGAAGACGGTGACGCCGTCGGATACGAGTTCGCGGATGATGCCCCACATGGTGTGGCGGGAGCGCGGGTCGAGGCCGGTGGTGGGCTCGTCGAGGAAGATGATCCGCGGGTTGCCGACCAGCGTCATGGCGATGTCCAGGCGGCGCTTCATGCCGCCGGAGTAGGTGGAGGCGGGCTTCGATGCGGCGTCGGTCAGGTCGAACCGCTCGAGCAGCTCGGCGGCGACCCGCCGCCCCTCACGCTTGGACAGGTGGTGCAGGTCCGCCATGAGGAGCATGTTCTCCTCGCCGGTGATCAGTGCGTCGACGGCGGAGAACTGCCCGGTGACACCGATCGCGGCACGTGCCGCGTGGGCGTCAGTGGCGAGGTCGTGTCCGCCGACGCGCAGTTCGCCGGAGGCGGGGTCGGGGGAGATGAGGGTGGAGAGGATTTTGACGGCGGTGGTCTTGCCGGCGCCGTTCGGCCCGAGCAGTGCGAACACGGTGCCGGTCGGGATGTGCAGGTCGATGCCGTCGAGGACGGTCTTGTCGCCGTAGGACTTGCGCAGCCCGTTCGCCGCGATGGCCAGGTCGGTCATGGTGACTGCTCCTCAGAAGCTGCGGGTGGGTTAGAGGCTGCGGGCGGTGATGTCGCCGTGGGCGGTGGTGGCGTGGATGTTGAGGCCGACGTCGGCGCCGTTGGTGTTCTGGAGGGTGTTGTGGATGCGGCCGTAGGTGGTGCCGGCGTCGAGTGAGGCGGAGACTCCGCGGGCGGCGCCGATGGTGATGTCGCCGGACAGGGTGTGCAGTTCGACGGTGCCGCTCGTGGCCTCGGCGATGTTCAGGTCGCCCTTCTGCGTGCTGATCTGGGACGGACCGTTCAGGCGGCCGACGAAGACGTCGCCGGCCTGGAGGGTGAGGCGGGCGCTCGCGGTCTCGTCGATCTTGATCGAGCCCTGCGCTCCTTCGAAGGTGATGTCGCCGAGCCGTCCGACGCCGCGGAGTTCGGCGGCGGGGGCCTTCGCCTCGATGCGGGAGCCGGCGGGCAGCTGGACGGTCACCTCGACGGATCCGGAGTTGCCGAGGATCCGGTTCTTCGTGGTGGCCGCTTCGATGCGCAGGACGCCGTCGGCGTAGGCGACCGTGACCTGCTCGGCGGCCTTCACGTCGCGGCTCTTGGAGGCGTCGGCGGGCAGGACCTCGACCGTGGTGTCGGCGCGGTCGGCGGCGATGAACTGGATGCGTCCCGCGGGGATGTCCAGGACGGCGAGGACGGGGGCGGGGGTGTCGAACTTCTGCATGGTTTTTTCCTTCGATCCGTCGTTTCTGATGAGCGAAACGCTACGTTGCATTCAAGGGTCAGGCAACACCGTTCTTGCGCAAAAACCCTATAAACGCAGGTAGTTACAGGGATTTCATTGCAATGATCTGGGCTCTAATGCAACGAACCCACTCTGGTTCGTTGCAATGATATGGAGGTGAACGCTATAGTCGAGGCGTCGGACCTCAGAGACGAACGCCGGATGTCGGACACCGGGCACGGACATCACAGGCCGGCGCATCGCCGGGAAGGAGAAGGAGACCGCAATGCCGGGAGGCAGACTCACCCAGCCGGAACGCCAGCAGATCGCGCTGGGACTGGCCGGCGGCCTCGCCTACGCCGAGATCGCCAGAACCCTGGACCGTCCGACGTCGACGGTCACCCGTGAAGTGATGCGCAACGGCGGCCCCACCGCCTACCGCGCGGACCTCGTTCACCGCGCCACGGAACACCGGGCCCGCCGCAAGCAGTCGGCGCCCCGCGACCCGGGCACGCCCCCGCAGCCCCACGGACGCGATGCCGAAGCGGTGCGCGCGTACGAGGAGACGTTCACAACCGTCCTCATACAGTCGGGCACGCCCAAGATGATGGCCCGGGTGATGGCCTGCCTCACCCTCACCGACACCGGCAGCCTCACCGCGGCCGAACTCGTGCAGCGTCTCCAGGTCAGCCCGGCGTCCATCTCGAAGGCGGTCGCGTTCCTGGAGAGTCAGGGGATGGTCCGCAGGGAGCGCGACGAACGCCGCCGTGAGCGCTATGTCGTGGACAACGACATCATGTACCAGTCGATGATGGCCTCCGCCCGTTCCACCGCCCACGTCGTCGACATCGCACGACAAGGCGTCGGCGTCCTCGGTTCCGGCACCCCCGCCGCCACCCGCCTCGAAAACATCGGACGCTTCCTCGACTTCGTCTCCGAACGCATCGCGCGCGCCGCGGAACAGGCCCGCGACATCCTCCACACCCAGCCCGAACCGCCGAAAGACCACACCACCACGTGAGCCCCCTCGGGCCGCGTACCGCCGTCGTCTTCACCGTCACGGCCCGTGCTTCCCGACCGTCAGGCTACGACCAGACCACAGTCGACGAAATCACCGAAGCGGCCGACGTGGCCCGCGGTGCCTTCTTCAACCACTTCCAGCGCAAGGAAGCCCATCGCCGAATGGGGCGAACAGCGGCGCGAACTGCTGCGCCAGGGGCTGAGGGCCGAAGGCCTTGAACACCCTGACGGCAAGGACACCCGACACGCGCTCTCCCGCTGCATGAGCATCCTCGCCGGCATCAGCCAGGAGAATCCGGCACAGACCAAAGCCGTCCTCACCGCCTGGGTGCGTGCGGGCTTCCCGCTCCACGAACAGCCCTGCGTCAGCGGCATGTTCACCGAGTTCATCAAGGCCGGGCAGGCATGGCACGGGGCAGGTTCCCGACACCGTCGACACCCAGCTCACGGGATACCTGATGCGCGATATCTGCCTCGGCATGCTCTACCGGTGGTCACAGTCCCCCGGTGACCACGGCAACGCGACCTGCACCCTCACGTCGCCCGGTTGATCGCTCACTGTCCCGCGATGGCCTGACTCAAAACGGCGACCGTCACGAATTTAATGTATGTCACTGAAAGTGATATCGTCTGGAGTGTGTCAGAGGTGGATGACGAGCGTGAACTCGCCGATGCGGTCGAGGTGTTGAAGGACGCCGAGGACCGCGTCGCCGATGCGCTGCGCGTGTATCTGGCCCGTGATCCGGTCACCGGGCGGCCGGTGCACGGCCGGATCGGGCGGGCGGCGCAGATCACCGGGTGGGGTGAGCAGCGGGTCAAGGAGACGGCCACCCCGGCCCTGGCCGAGCGTCGCAGGGCCAGGCGCTCGGACAAGGGGGTGGGTCAGTGATGAGCGAGTTCGACGCGATCGACTCCCTGCTCGCCTCGCTCACCCCGCAGGAGGAGCTGCCCGACACCGAGGTGCGCCGGAGTCTGCGCGAGCAGGCGGGACTGTCGAAGGCGCAGGTGGCCCGGGCACTCGGCGTGAGCCCGTCCACGGTCACCGGGTGGGAATCGGGGCGTGACCCGGCGGGGGAGACGCGCGCGAAGTACGCCTACCTCCTGGACGGCCTGGCTGCGAAGTTCGCGCCGCCCGCCGAGCCAGAGTCCGAGGCCGAGGCGGGGCCTGAGCCCGAGGCGGACGAGGTGGCACCGGCCCCGGTTGCCGCCACCGACGCGACCGAACCCTCACCGGCCGACGACACGGACGACAGGGACGACGCAGACGACGTCGAAACTCTGGCCACGCCCGAGCCGTGCGTCCTGTGCGCCAGCCCGGCCCGGCAGCGCGTGGCCGGCTTTCCCCAGCACCTGGACCCTGCCGACTGCCGGCCCACCGCTGGCACCACGACGCCGGCAGTCACGCCTGCGGCTCCGAGCGCACCGCAGGTCCAACCGTCACGTACGGCACGCCCGTCACACGCGGCGCACGGTGCGCAACAGCCCAAGAAACCGGCCCCGCGTGGACGGGCGTTCCAGGAACCGTCCGGTCCGGCCGACGCGATCCACCAAGCCGTTCAAGCCGCGCTCGCCGCCCACGAGGGCGACGTCGAAGCCGCGAGTGCCACGCTGCTGAAGCGGGCGATCCCGGACGCGATGGCGTTGCTGGACCAGACCCGCAAGGGCGCACGCTACGACGTGATCGCCCACCCCTGGATCCCCGACATCCTGAAGAAGCAGACCGCCAAGGGCGCCGACCGGATCTGGGAAGCCCGCCCCAAGTGGACCCGCCACGAGCTCCCGCCCGGTGAGCACGAAGTGACCGCGCTCGACATCAACGGCGCCTACCTCTCCGCCCTCAAGACCCACCTCCCACTCGGGCAGCTGGAACACTCCACCGGCTTCGACCACGACCGGCGCCGCGCAGGCGTCCACCTGATCACCCCACCGCACTGGGAACACGAAGCGGTGCTGCCGAACCCGATCGGAAACCGGGACGAACCCGGCCCCCTGTGGGTCACCGAACCCACCCTGCGCCTCCTGCTACGCCTGTCCGGCCCGAAATACGGCCTGTGCGACCCTCCACAGATCCACGAGTCGTACACTTCCGGCGCCACCGAGAACCTCCTGGAGAAGTTCCGCATCGCCCTCAAGGACGCCCGCGAACAGGCGATCAGCGACGGGGACGAGGTGACACTGGAGTACGTGAAAGCGATGTACTCCAAATTCGTGTCCACGATGGGGGAGTCGAACTACAACCGGGAGCTGTACCGCCCGGACTGGATGCACCTCATCCGCTCCCAGGCCTTCGCCAACCTCTGGACAAAGGCCTACAAGGCCCACGAAGAGGGCCTGACCGTGGTGCGTGCAATGGGCACCGACGAACTCCACGTCATCGGCGACTGGCACAGTGTCTTCCCCGAGGGCCGTGGCGTTACCGAGGTCAAGGTGAAGGACATCTACACCGCCGGAGCCGCCGGCGACGAAGCCCTGCATGAGGGGGAGGGGGAGTAAGTGCCCGACAGGAATCTGGAGTTCGGCAAATTCGGCGCCCGCGGAATCAAGGGGTACGAGGCCGCGGCCCGTCAGCTCGATCACCTGGCCGCCTTCATCGCCAGCCCCGCAACCACCCGCCGCGGCATGCTGGCCCGCCTCCACTACCTCACCCGCACCGACCATGCACGCGCCGCCGCACGCGAGGCCGGACTCACCGTCACCGACCGCACACTGAAGCGCTGGGCCGAGGGCAAGGCCGCACCGTCGAAGAAGAGCCTGGCACAGCTGGAGGACGCCTACCGGCAGGTGCGCCGCCACAACGTCGCCCGGCACCTGCTGCAGCGCCTCAACCGGCAGGGCCGGGGCACCCGCGTCGAGTTCCATCCCCTCAACCAAGCCCAGGTCCCCCGACCGCTCCAGCGCGACGTCTCCTTCCGCACCCTCAACGTGCGGCACTGGGACCGGATGGTGCAGGCATGGGCAGCCGATGACGACGAGGCCATGGACGAGGCATGGTTCGACGGCATCACCGTCGACCTCGGCTCCGACTACGGCGCCTACGAGTACGTCATGAACATCGGCTTCGCCGCCTGACAGCTGCGGACTCACCCAGTGGGACCGCCGACAGCCCCCCGACAAGGTGACCGGACAGACCCAACGGCGGCAGCCGGCGGTGAGCCACAGGACACCCGCAGGCGCTTCCCGACCAGGGCGGCGTCGTTCAGCCGCTCCGCCCGGCCTGATCACGGTTCATAGAGCGGAACTGGATGTGATGCTCGTGAGGGCCGAGGGCCGAGGGCCGAGGGCCGTGCGGGTGGGACGTGCTGGGGTCAATCGGCCCTGTCAGCCGACGGGTGGGATGAGGACGGTGCGGCCGAAAGGTCCGCCGTGCGCGGCGGCGTACCCGACGCGTCGTTTACGGCGTCGAGTCGGAACGCACGGACCCGTTCGAGACCGAGATCGAGCACACCCGATGCGATGAGCCAGATCAGGCGTTCGCGGAGCGCGGGTACATCCACTGCCCGCGCTCATCCCAGATTTCACATCGCGTCGGATGGCGTAGCAGCGTGCTCGGTTCCTGCCTCTGTGCTGTCGCCTACCAGCGCATACCCAACGCTTCGAGGTCTGCTCGTCGTTGCGGGGTGAGTTTGTCGGCCCTGCGGCGGGTGTTGGCGAGGAACATCCCGAGTGCCACGGGCACACCCTCGACGCCCGCCCGGGAGCCGGCCTCGACGCCCGCCGCGCCGTGTCCAGCCTCTTCCACGGACACCTGCTCAATGTGTTTCCTGGGTACCTGCAGGTGCCCTTCACGGGCATGGAAGCGGCGGGCGGCCGCCAGGTTGAGCATCCACTTGTCGTCCTGGGTACGGCGTACCGGCCGCTCGTCCTCCCCGGCCTCTTCCACGCCCAGCACGCTTTCCAGTAGCCACTGCTGCGCCGCCCCGAGCTTGTCCCATCCCAGCCGCTGCGCCTTGACCCACACACCGAGGTCCTCGCCCTGCACAACCAGAACACCCGCCTCGCGGGGGAGGATGCCGCCGGCATCGATGTGATTCTTGGCAAGACGGAAACAGCGCTGCCAGCCGGTGTCCCACGTAGGGCACCAGCCCGGGTCGATCGCGTCCAACGCGTCCTGACGGCTCTCCGAGAGTCCCCACCCTCCCGCAGGCACCAGCTGGCCCTGTTCATACGCGAGAGCAGCCTCCACGGCCTGCCGGGCAGCAGCCCGCTGGTTCTTCAGCCACACCCCGACCGGGAACCCGCCCTCACCCACAGCACCGACCGGCGCCAGCAGGTGCCCGTGTTCTTCCGCCCAAGCCCGCGCGTGGGCGAGGCCTTCATCGAAGGCGTTGTCGTGCGCGTTCCACACCATGCCGAGCTTGTCCAACTGCCGTACCCGCTCGCCCTCGAGCAGCTCCGCGTTGTAGTGCTTGCGCTGGTCCGCCAGCCACACCCCGAGCGGAAACCGCGCAGGGGACCAGTCGTCCGGCGTCACGTACCGCTGCGGCACCTGCAGCACCTGCGCTCCGCTCTCCTTCAAATACTGGATCGCAGCCTGGATGCCACGCCGCCAGTAGGAGTTCTCCGGATCGATGATCCGCAGACTGATGAACTGCGCGATCAACGCCGGATCCCGCGGCGTACTGAACTTCAGCAACTCCGCAGCCGGCCCACTGACCACCGGCTCGGCACCCTCGCCACCAGCAACATCCTCGCCGCTGTCGCCCTGCTCATCAACGGCGCCTTCGACGACTTCCCCCTGATCCCCATCCTGGACCCAACTCCCACTGCGCACACGGGGATCAGCGAGCGCCTCGATCGTCTCCGTGTCGTGCGCCCGCAAGGCTCCAAGAACCTTACTGAGGGTGTCGTAGGAATTAGAAACCAGCATCTCCCCGCCCTCTTCGCCTGGACCGAGAAATACCGGAACGACCAAAGTCGCGAGTTTCCCCTCACCGGGCTGGATACGCAGAGCACGTCCGACCATTTGCACGATATCCACCATCGAACCCCGCGCATCACAAAAAGCAACAGCATCACACCGGGCCGTATCGACCCCTTCCCCCAGCACCTTCACGGACCCCAGAACCTGAACCGCGGCCTTCACCTCACGACCACCGCACCCTTGCCCGCCCTCGCCCCGAGCCCAGATGAAATCAGAGGCGAACTCCTGCAGCACGGCCTGACGATGCCCGGGGGAGTGCTCCCCGTACAGCCACTGCGCCCACACCCGACCCGCCGCCGGGAACCGATCGGGATCGTCAGCATGCAGCTGCTCCGCGACGGCCGGCACCCCAGCCGCCATCGCCTCCGCCTCCGCCACCCGACTGTGGAACGTCAGAATCCTGCGCAGCTTCTCCTCCACAGCCGCCGTCAGCAGCCCAGTCTGCAAAGCCGCCAACCGCGCACCCCGCACATGATCAGAACCCAACGGCTCGCCCTGCAGCGCCTGATGGACGTCCTCATCACGGATATCCACACAGACGACCTGGTAGGGCGCCACGATCCCACGCCGGATCGCCTCAGACAGCTTCAACTCATACGCCACCGGACCGAACAGCTCGCTGTCCCGATCCATCGAAGCAACCATGCCCGGCATCTCACCACCGGCCTCCCACACCCGCGGCGTCGCCGTCATATACAACCGCCGCTGCGCCGGAATCTGCCGCTGGTCATGCACCGCCGCCCACGGCTTACCAGCATCACCACTCGTCCGATGCGCCTCATCGACCACGACCAGGTCCCAGACCCCAACTCCGGCTCCATGCGCCCGCTGCAGCGTCCGCAGCCCCAGCGAGGCGTAGGTAGCGAACACCGTGACCTGCTCCAGGCCCCGCAGCCACAACCGCAGCTCCTCCGCACTGGTCGTGCACGGCACGCCCTGACTGTCCGCGGCACTGAGCGAGCACACCCCCACCATGGCCCCACCACGGCCGCCGGCCCGCCATGCGGCCGCCGTCTGCATCAGCAGATCCAGCGTCGGCACCAACACCAACACCCGCCGCGCTTTCAGACGGCGAGCTGCCTCCACCGCCATCAATGTCTTGCCCGATCCGGTCGCAGAGACGACCTGCGCCCTCAGACCTTGCGTGGGCATGTTTCCATCGGTCGGTTTCTGAAGTTCCCTCAGAATTCCGTCGACAGCCTCGACCTGATGCGGAAGAAGTTTCATTGCTGCCATTACGGTCTCCCGTGATAGATATGTTCGGCAGGGGTCAAGGCCACTGAAATGGTGTCGCCGACTAGCGAAGAATTTGCGACGTATATCAGGGCCAGCAGGGGGGGCGGTGGTAAGCATCCAGGCCATAATCTAGCTCACTTGTCATGATGACACACACGCGGCTTAGGAGATTCTCACCCTGTCCGATTCCGACCAGAAGCATGACGGATCGTCAAGAGCCTGCGCGCCACACACAGACGCACCGCCACATCCACCGATCAGCCCGTGTAGCCAGCCGCTTTTGGCGGGACCGCGCGGAGCGTGGACCTGCCAGGTCGGATCGCGGAGCGATTCGAGCAGCCGGGCCGCGGAGCGGATCCGGCAGGCGTCACGGAGTGACGCCAACTCACCGACGAAGTCGGGGAGTTCTTCCCGCGCGAAGCGCGGGAACCGCCGCGTAGCGGCGGCGCGTCGTGTCTGCGGAGCAGACCGCG
>NZ_NNBL01000037.1 GCF_002803065.1 Streptomyces sp. CB01635 | reverse complement strand
GTCGCATCCGGCACATACTTCACGGTGACAACGATCCTCAAGCTCACGCCGGCTCTCCTACCCTGTAGTTCCTGAAAGCGACACTATGGCACTCAGTACCCTCTGGCAAGGTACGTGGTGCCAAATGGGCCGCTTCGGTGTTACGTTCCCGGCATGACTGAGGCGACCAGACCGGCCAAGAAAGCGCCGATGCGCGAGGTGCTCGCCGAGGCGGCGTTCCAGCTCTTTCTCGACCGGGGTTTCGAGCAGACCACGGTCGACGACATCGTCGCCCGTGCGGGTGTCGGGCGCAGGTCGTTCTTCCGGTACTTCCCGTCCAAGGAGGACGCGGTCTTCCCGGATCACGAGCGCTGCCTCGCCGACATGACGGCGTTCCTCGAAGAGGCCGACGGCAGCGACCCGGTGGGCACCGTCTCCGACGCGGCGCGCCTCGTGCTGCGCATGTACGCGGCCAACCCCGAGTTCTCCGTGCAGCGTTATCGCCTCACGCGTGAGGTGCCGGGGCTGCGGACGTACGAGCTGTCGGTGGTACGGCGCTACGAGCGCACCCTGGCGGGCTATCTGCGGGAGCGTTTCGAGGGGGAGCGGGACGGCGCGCTGCGGGCCGAGGTGATCGCCGCGTCCGTCGTCGCCGCCCACAACAACGGGCTCCGAACCTGGCTCCGTTCGGGTGGTGAGGGAGACCCGTACGCGGCCGTGGACCACGCTCTGGGGATGGTGCGCGGTGTGTGGAGTGGCGCGGATCGGAGTGCGGCCCTGCCCGCCGCCGAGGACGAAGTCGTCGTGATGGTGGCCCCGAAGGGTGCTCCGATGTGGCAGGTCGTGCAGCGGATCGAATCGGCCTTGGGGCAGGGCTGAGGGCTCGATCCGGGGACGCATCTGACTTGATTTGGCACTCAGTACCTTTACAGTGCGGAACTCAGTGCCATACGGTGCGGAGGCGCCGACGCGATGGTGCGGCGCATCAGAGCCGAGCGCAGGGGGCCGAGCCGTGTCCGAGACAGCAACAGCAACCCACACCGCGCCGATCGGGCACGACGTGTCCCACGCCGCGCCGACCGGCCCCGACGGGACCGGCCTGACGATCCAGCGCTGCCGATGGTGCGGCACCGCCTCGTTCCGGCGGCTGCTGTGTCCGGTGTGCGCGTCGAGCGATCTGCAGGCCGAGCACAGCGACGGTCTTGGCGTCGTCGTGCAGTCCAGCGTCGTGAACCGGTACACGGGGACGGCGCGAAACGAGTCCCTCGTCCGCTTCCCCGAAGGCTTCGTGTTCCGGTGCCGCGTCGTCGGCGCGGCACCGAACCTGGTGTGGATCGGCGCCCGGGTGCGCCCCGTGGCCGGCAGCGACCCCGACGCCGGGGAAGTGGTCTTCGAGCTGTGCGACACGGGCGGACGCACCGACTGGCAGTGACTCTGCCGTATTGCGACAACGGGTGGCCCGGCAACCGCGGGCGGCCGTAAGAGAGGACGATGTTCGATGCGTGAGTTCGGCAGAGTGGGCGTGGTGGGCTGCGGCCTGATGGGATCGGGCATCGCGGAGGTCTGCGCCCGCGCCGGTCTCGACATCCTGGTCGCCGAGCGCGGCGAAGAGGCGCTTGCGGCGGGCCGGTCCCGTATCAGCGCGTCCCTCGACCGCGGCCTGCGCAGCGGCAAGTTGAGCGCGGACGAGCGCGAAGCCGCCCTCGCCAGGTTGGAGTTCACCACCGATCTCGACGAGTTCGCCGACCGTGACCTGGTCGTCGAGGCCGTCGCCGAGCAGCCCGATGTGAAGACCGCCGTGTTCAAGGAGCTCGACCGGGTGCTCGGGGGCGGGGACGCGATCATCGCCTCGAACACCTCCTCCATCCCGATCATCGACCTCGCCGCGGTCACCTCGCGCCCCCAGCAGGTCGTCGGAGTCCACTTCTTCAACCCCGTACCCGTACAGCGCCTCGTCGAGGTCATCCCGACGCAGCTCACCGCGCAGAGCGTCACCGACGCGGTGACGGACTTCGCCGAGCGGCGGCTCGGCAAGACCGTCGTCCACGCCCAGGACCGGGCGGGCTTCGTCGTCAACGCCCTGCTGATCCCGTACCTCGTCTCCGCCGTCAGGATGCTGGAGTCGGGGGCCGCGTCCGCCGAGGACATCGACAACGGCATGGTGCTCGGCTGCGCGCATCCCATGGGCCCGCTGCGCCTCCTCGACCTCATCGGCCTCGACACGGCACAGTCCATCGCGGAGTCGATGTACGACGAGTTCAAGGAGCCGCTGTACGCGCCCCCGCCGCTGCTGCGCCGCATGGTCGCCGCGGGCGCGCTCGGCCGGAAGTCGGGGCGCGGCTTCTACGCGTACGACAGCTGAGCCGGGCGCACTCGGCGCCGGTCAGAAGTCGACGGGGTCCCGGATCAGCGGGCACGTCATGCAGTGTCCGCCGCCTCGGCCGCGGCCGAGTTCCGCGCCGACGATGGTGATGACCTCGACGCCCGCTCTGCGCAGCAGGGTGTTCGTCTGGGTGTTGCGGTCGTAGGTGACGACGACGCCCGGCTCGACCGCGACGGCGTTGTTGCCGCTGTCCCACTGCTGGCGCTCGGAGGCGTAGACGTCGCCGCCGGTCTCGATCACGCGCAGTGCGCCGAGGCCGAGCGCCTTCGCCACGACATCGACGAACGGGCGCGAGCCCTCGTCGGCGATGTGGAGGCCGGACGGATCGCTGCCGGGGCGCAGCGTGAAGGTGTGGACGGCGTCCATGATGGCCGGGTAGAGCGTGACGATGTCGCGGTCGGCGAAGGTGAAGACGGTGTCCAGGTGCATGGCGGAGCGCAGCTTCGGCATACCGGCGACGATGACCTGCTCCGCAGCGCCGTTCCTGA
This sequence comes from Streptomyces sp. CB01635, assembly GCF_002803065.1. GTDB lineage: Bacteria > Actinomycetota > Actinomycetes > Streptomycetales > Streptomycetaceae > Streptomyces. Next base: position 71,892 of record NZ_NNBL01000037.1, on the reverse strand, counting down.
AGAGTTCGGCCGCCACCTGAGTGATCGCCTGCCGTGAGGTGCGCTCGCTCATGCCCATCAGGACGACCCCGTTGCCCACGGGCATGATGTCGCCGCCCTCGAACGTGGCCTGGCCCCAGTCCCGTTCGGGGTCTCCCCACCACACGGTGGAGCCCATGAAGTCGGGGTGGAACGCATAGATCGCCTTCATCAGCAGGGTCTCGTCGTGGCGTGCGGGCCAGTACAGCGGGTTGAGGGTGACGCCCTCGTACAGCCAGCACGTCGTGTCGCGGGTGTAGAGGGTGTTGGGCAGGGGCGGCATGAGGTACTCGCGTACGCCCGTCGACTCGCGGACCAGGGCGACGTAGTCGGAGCGGAACTCGTCCGGCAGGTCGGTGGTGGCAAGCCCGCCGACCAGATACTCGGTGAGACGGTGCGGGCTGAGCTCGTCGAGGAAGGCCCGGGTGTCGTCCATGAGGCCGAGACCGACCTCGTTCGCGACGATCTTGCGGTCCAGGAGCCAGGCCTTCGCCTCGGGGATCAGCATGGTCTCGGCGAGGAGTTCGTGCAGTTCTACGACGTCGACGCCGCGCCCGCGCAGCTTGTTGACGAAGTCGGCGTGGTCGCGCTGGGCGTTCTCCACCCACATCACGTCGTCGAAGAGGAGGTCGTCGGAGTTGGTCGGGGTGAGCCTGCGGTGGGCGAGGCCGGGCGCGCAGACCAGGACCTTGCGCAGCGTGCCGACCTCGGAGTAGACGCCGAGCGCCGGCTCGGCCGTGGTGTCGTTGCTGGTCACGATGTGCCTTTCCAGGGAGTCGGTGCGACGGGCGGGCCGGTCAGAGGCTGATCCAGCCGGCCGCCAGGGCGATGACGCCGAGGACCGCTCCGGCCACGGACACCGCGAGGATGACTAGTTCGGTGGGGGAGAACAGGCGTCTGCCCTGTTCGCGGCGGGCCATCACGAAGAGGACGGTGGCGGGCGCGTAGATGATGAGGGATACCAGGACGAACTTCACCCCGGCCGCGTAGAGAAGGAACGCCGTGTAGACGGTCGCGATGACCGCCACGACGAGTTCGCCGCGCGAGTCGCGGGCCCCGACGGTCAGTTCGTCCGGCCGTAGCGCGATCTTCACGGCGAACGCGGCCGCCAGCAGGAACGGGATCAGCGACAGGGCGCTGGTCAGATCGAGCGCGAAGTTGAACGCGTCGTCCGAGAACGAGGTGATGACCAGGACGACCTGGGAGAGGGCCGTGGTCATCACAAGTGCGGGCACGGGCACGTCGGCGTGGTTCGTACGGGCCAGGAACCGCGGCATGTCCTTGTCCCTGGCGGCGACGAGGAGGACCTCGGCCGACATCAGCGTCCACGCGAGATAGGCGCCGAGCACGGAGATGATCAGGCCGACGCTGACGAACACCTTGCCCCAGGTGCCGACCGCCTCCTCGAGAACGCCCGCCATGGACGGCTGGCGCAGCTCGGCGATCTCGCTCATCGGCAGGATGCCGTACGACACGATCGTGACGGAGGCGAAGACGGCGAAGACGCTCAGGAAACCCAGGACGGTCGCGCGGCCGACGTCCTCGCGGCGTTTGGCGTGGCGGGAGTAGACGCTCGCGCCCTCGACGCCGAGGAACACGAAGACCGTGGCCAGCATCGTCCCTCTGACCTGGGAGAACAGTGAGCCCGCATAGTCGGCGCCGCCGAAGTTCTCCGCGAAGACGTGCGGCTTGAGGCAGAACAGGGCCAGTACGACGAAGACGAGGATCGGCACGACCTTCGCGACGGTGACGACGCGGTTGATCGTGGCCGCTTCCTTGACGCCCCGCCGGATCAGGAAGAAGAACGCCCACAGCCCTGCCGAGGACAGGATGATCGCGAGGGCGGTGTCACCGTCGCCGAGGGCCGGGGCGATCGCGCCGATGGTCGACATGATCAGCACCCAGTACGTCACATTGCCGACGCACGCGCTGGCCCAGTAGCCGAAGGCCGAGAAGAAGCCCAGATATTCGCCGAACCCGGCCTTGGCGTACGCGTACACGCCGGCGTCCAGATCGGGTCTGCGGACGGCGAGCGTCTGGAAGACGAAGGCGAGCATCAGCATGCCGGTGCCGGCGATGGCCCACGCGATCAGCGCGCCGGCCACGCCGGTCTCCTGCGCGAAGCGGCTCGGCAGGGAGAAGACGCCGGCGCCGACCATGGATCCGACGACCATCGTCGTCAGCGTGAGGAGGGTCAGCTTGGCTGTGGGCGACTGCTCGGGCTGGTCGGCGGAAAGGGTGCCTTCTGCCTGCGTCATGTCTTCCTCTGGCCGTGGGGCGTTGGAACCGGCAGAGGACGACCATATTCGCAAAATGTCTGGCATGTCCCATTGGAGGGTTGGGGGCGGCAAGGGGAGTAGCGCCGCGCGCCGAACCGGAAATTCGGGCATATCGTGCATCGAGGAAGCCTTGTGAAGCCTCACGCCTTTGGAAAGGCGCTCCCATGCAGCCCGAACTGACCCCCGCCGTGCTGGCGTCGCTGCGCCGGCCCCGGCACTATCCGGCGGTGTCGGTCCTCGTGCCCACGCACCGGCGGAAGCCGGACAACGCGCAGGACCCCATCCGGCTGCGCAATCTCCTGGCCGAGGCCGCCAAGGAGCTGAAGGCCGATCCCGCGGTGAGCCCTGAGCGCCGCCAGGACATCGTCGAGCAGCTGGATCTGGCGCTCGCGGAGATCGACCTCGACCACGCCGAGGACGGTCTGGCGATCTTCGCCTCGCCGGGCGAGCACCACGTGTGGTCGCTGCCGCGCACCGTCCCCGAACGGGTCGTGCTCGCCGACACGTATCTGACCCGCAATCTCGTCGCCGCGTACAGCGCCGAACAGCCCTACTGGGTCCTCGCCGTCTCGGCGGACCGTGCCGCTCTGTGGAAGGGCGACGCGCGGCGCCTCGTGGAGCAGCACACGGCAGGATTCCCGCTGACCCGGAGCCTCGGCGACCCTGACGCCGAGCGCAAGCAGCGCGTCGGGGACCTGCCGAGCACCTACCGCGACGAGCAGACCCGCCAGTTCCTCCGGCAGGTCGACACGGCGCTCGACGAAGCCCTCGCTCCCACCGCGCGGCTGTACGTGGCCGGTGAGCAGGAGGCCGTCACCCTGCTGAACGAGGTCGGAACGGCCACCGAGCACGCCGTCCCCGTGGCCCACGGCGGACTCGCGAACGCCGATGCGGAGGCGGTGCGGGAGGCGGTGCGGCCCGCCGTCACCGCTCAGGAGCAGCAGAGGGTGGCCGCCACCATGGCGGACATCGAGCGCGCCCGGGGCTGGAAGGAGTACGCCGCGGGCGTGGACGAGGTGTGGGAGCACGTCGCCGCCGGGCGGGTCCGTGCACTGGTCGTCGAAGAGCATTTCCGCACCACCGTCCGGCAGGCCGGAGACCACCTGGTCCCGGCCGAGCCCGGCGACCTGGACGCCCACGACGACATCGTCGACGAGATCGTCGAACGGGCCCTGGAGACGGGCGCCGAGGTGCGCTTCGTCCCTGACGGAACCCTCCCGGACGAGTCGGGAATCGTCGGAATCATGCGCTACTGAGCCAGAGCTTTCGGATAGATGCAAGGAGACGTCTGAATGAGTGCCGGTCCCTCCGGGAAGAAGCCAGCGTCGCGTCGGCGGCGGTCCATGACGGCCGTCCTGGCCGTGCTCGCTGCCACGACAAGCGCCGCGGCCCTCGTGTCGTGCAGCACGGACAGCGGTAACGGCAGTTCGTCGAGCGTCAGCCCGCGCCCTACACCTCCCAATACGGCTTCCTTCTCGGGCACCCCGCCCTCCGCGATGGCGTCGGCCGCCGAGTCTGCCGTCGCCTCCGCGAAGGCGGAGGCCTCGGCGGCGGCGAGCTCCGCGTCGGCCAGGGCCTCCGAGTTCGAGGCGTCCGTGTCGGCCGAGGTGGAACGGGCCAACGCCGCGGCCGCCAGCGAACTCCTGAAGGTCAAGGGCCAGGGCAACGCCATGGCCGATGTCGCCCTCACCGGGAAGCCGCGGTCCCAGACGGGCGGCGTGTTCGCCGTCGTCGTCAACATCACCAACCGCACCGACAAGAAGGCTTCCTACGCCGTGCAGGTCGACTTCAAGGACGCCGACGGCAAGGTCGTCGAGACCCGGTACGTCGGCGCGGAGAACCTCGACCCTGGCGAGCGGGCCCAGCCCCTGGCCATCAGCCGCAAGCCCCCGGAGATGAAGCTGACCGCGAAGATCGCCAAGGCGCAGCGGTACTGAGAGCGCAGTGTTGCTGAGTGCGCAGCGCTACTGAGGGCGCAGTGCTGCTGAGTGCGCAGCGCAACCGAGAAGCGTCTCAGGGCCGGAGCAGCTCGGTGAAGCGTGCGATGTCGACGTTGCCGCCGCTGACGATCACACCGACGCGGCGGCCGCGCAGCTGCCCGGCCAGGGCGCGCGCGGCGGCGAAGCCGAGGCAGCCCGTCGGTTCGACGACGGTCTTCATCCGGGTGTGGAAGATCCGCATGCACTCGACCAGTTGGTCGTCCGTGGCGGTGAGGATGTCGTCCACGCCGTCCTTGATGACGGCGAAGGTGTGCTTGCCCAGGTGCCGCGTCTGCGCGCCGTCCGCGATGGTCTGCGGGGTGTCGATGTCGATGATGCGGCCCTCGCGCAGCGACTGCCTGCCGTCGTCGCCCGCCTCGGGCTCGACGCCGTAGACGGCGCAGCCCGGGGACAGGGCGCGGGCGGCGAGGATCGACCCGGAGAGCAGCCCGCCGCCGCCCAGCGGCACGAACAGCGCGTCGAGTTCACCGACCTCCTCGAACAGTTCCTTGGCCGCGGTGCCCTGACCCGCCATCACGTCCGGGTGGTCGTACGGCGGGATCAGCGTCAGACCCCGCTCGGCGGCGACCCGGTGCCCGATCTCCTCGACGTTCTCCGTGTAGCGGTCGTACATCACGACCTCCGCGCCGTACCCCTTGGTGGCGGCCAGCTTGGCCGCGGGGGCGTCGTGCGGCATGACGATGGTCGCGGGCATTTCCAGGATGGCGGCGGACAGGGCCACGGCCTGTGCGTGGTTGCCGGACGAGTAGGCGACGACGCCGGCGCGGCGCTGCTCCGGCGAGAACTTGGACAGCGCGTTGAACGCGCCGCGGAACTTGAAGGCGCCCATGCGCTGGAAGTTCTCGCACTTGAAGTGGAGCGAGGCGCCGAGTTCGGCGTCGGTGAGGCGCGAGGTGAGCACGGGGGTGCGGTGGGCGTGCGGGGCGACGCGCTCGTGCGCGCGCACGACGTCTTCGTAGGTCGGCAGGTCGGACGGCGTCAGGTCGGCCATGGGGGGCTTCCTCTCAATCGGCAGCTGATCATGTGGCATCCGGGGACATCCGGACATCCGCGTGTCCGGACATCCGGGCGTCCGGGCATACGGCATCCGCCTATTTGGCGTCCGCGTACACCGTCGCCCTCGACACACCCAGGTGGTCGGCGACGATTTCTGCCGACCGGCGTACTTCCATGAAGCCCTGGGCCTTCAACTCCCGTACCAGTTCCCGGCGTTGAGTCGTCCGCAGGGCGCGCGGAGTGGTCGCGCGGTCGGCGGCGAACGCGTCGATGCGGGCGCGGATGGCGTCGCCGTTCGCCGGGTCGAGGGACTCGGCGGGGCCGGCGGCGCCGTCGGAGCGGCCGAAGTGGTCGAGCACGGTGCCGATGCCGTCGAAGACGGTCATGTCGATGTTCAGGCAGAGCGCGCCGGCGTAGTGGCCCCGCTCGTCCTTGATGCCGATCGATGTGCTCTTGACCCGGCGGCCGTCCGCGAACCGGTTCGGATAGTTCGCCACGACCTGCGGGTACGCGTCGTCGGCCAGACGCGCGAGCCCGAGTTCGGTGGCGGGGTCGCCCACGGAACGGCCCGACAGGTTGTTCTCGATGGCGACGATCGCGTGGTCCGGGTCGTCGAGATCGTGCACGACGACCTCGCAGAACGGTGCGAACGTGGCCGCGAGCCCCTTGGCGACCTGCTGGAGCTGCTCCATGAGATGGGTGTGACCGGGTTCGGACATGCTGACAGTTTATAAAGATCTGGACTGTTCGTCCAGAGACCCCGGGTGCTGCCCACGTCGCACGGGCGTCACATGCCCGCAGTCGCCGTCCTCGCCAGCCAGTCGTACGCGGCCTCCGCCGTGAACTCCCGCTGCCCGCCCCGGAACAGCAGCCCCGCAGTGGCGAACGCGGGATCGTCGGCCTGCGCGGCCACGTACGGGATCGCGATGCAGCGCATCCCGGCGGCATACGCGGCCGCCGCTCCCGGAACCGCGTCCTCCATCACTGTGCAGTGCGCGGGCATCACGCCGAGCCTGTGCGCGGCCTCCAGGAACACGTCGGGCGCGGGCTTGCCGTGGGCGACCTCGTCCGCGGAGACGTAGATCCTGAGCTGTGCGTCCAGGCCCGTGCCCGACAGGACCGCGTCGATGGCATCGAGCGGCGATCCGGACGCGACGGCCATCGGCACCCCCGCCTCGTGCAGCCGCTCCACCAACTTCCGCATCTGCGGATATACGGGTGTCCTGGCGCGGGCGAGCGCGAGGTAGCGGGTGCTCATCTCCGTGAGCAGCGCGTCGACCGGGGCCTGGATCCCGTACTTCTGGCGCAGGCTCTCGATGGTCTCCTGGGCGCTGATGCCGACGTAGGACTCGTGTTCCTGCCAGGTGAAGTCCGGGACGCCGTGTTCGGCGAGGGTGCGCCGGCTCGCCTCGAAGTAGTTCGGCTCGCTGTCCACGAGGGTTCCGTCGAGGTCGAGGACGACCGCGGTGCTGCCCAGGGTGCTCATGCGCTCCAGGATGCCAAGGCCGCGGTCACCGGCGCTCGGCGGCGGCCCGGCCGATCGCCTCGACGAGCGGCAGGATCCGGTGCGGCACGCGCTCGCGCAGTGCGACCTCGGTACGGGTGCGGACCACGCCGGGCAGCCGGTTGAGCTGCTGGATGATGTCCTCCAGATGGCCGTTGTCGCGAGCCGCGACGCGGGTCAGGAGGTCTCCTCCGCCGGTGATCGAGAAGGCCTCGATGATCTCCGGCACGCCGGCGAGCGCGTCGCCCACGTCTTCGAGATGGCCCTGCGTGACCTCGATGTGGACGAACGCGAGGACCGGGTGGCCGAGGGCCGTGGGGGAGAGGGCCGGGCCGGTGCCGGTGATCACACCGTCGCGCTCCAGCCGGTCGAGCCGCGCCTGGAGCGTGCCGCGGGCCACGCCGAGAATGCGGGCGTACTCACGCACGCTCGTACGCGGCCGCTCCAGGAGGAGACGCAGGATGCGGGTGTCCAACTCGTCCACGGCCATGGGCTGCGGCCTCCTTCGCGGGGCGGTGATCGCCGGATGACTGTACCAATGGTCCAATGGATCCGGGATTGCGCGGGCCAGTGGAGCGCACCCGGGGAGCAGCTCAGGATCCGGTGCGGGATCCGGTGCGGGGTCCTGTCGAGAGGGGGTCGGTCACGAGATATCTTGATGTCGAGCAATGTTGCAGACGTGGAGCGGAGCACCCGGTGACTGACTCGACCATCATCTATACGCACACCGACGAGGCCCCGGCCCTCGCGACGTATTCGTTCCTGCCCGTGGTCGAGGCCTACGCCTCGACCGCCGGCGTCAGTGTGGAGAGCCGCGACATCTCGCTGGCCGGGCGGATCATCGCCAGCTTCCCGGAGCGCCTCGAGGAGGGCCAGCGCATCGAGGACGCGCTCGCCGAGCTCGGCGAGCTGGCCAAGACGCCCGGCGCGAACATCATCAAGCTGCCGAACATCTCGGCCTCCATCCCGCAGCTGAAGGCGGCCGTCGCCGAGCTGCAGGGTCAGGGCTATGCGCTGCCGGACTACCCGGACGACCCGCAGACCGACGAGGACAAGGACGTCCGCGCCCGTTACGACAAGGTCAAGGGCAGCGCCGTCAACCCGGTCCTGCGTGAGGGCAACTCCGACCGCCGCGCCCCCGCGTCGGTCAAGAACTACGCCAAGGCGCACCCCCACCGCATGGGCAAGTGGACGCCGGAGTCGAAGACCAACGTCGCCACCATGGGCGTCAACGACTTCCGCTCCACCGAGAAGTCCGCGGTGATCGCCGAGCCCGGCACCCTGCGCATCGAGCTGGCGGCCGCCGACGGCACCACCACCGTCCTGCGCGAGTCCGTCCCGGTCCTCGCGGGCGAGGTCGTCGACGCCTCCGTGCTGCGCGTCGCCGCGCTGCGCGAGTTCCTCACGGCGCAGATCGCCAAGGCCAAGGCCGATGACGTCCTGTTCTCCGTGCACCTCAAGGCCACGATGATGAAGGTCTCCGACCCGATCATCTTCGGCCACGTCGTGCGCGCCTTCTTCCCGAAGACGTTCGCGAAGTACGGCGAGGCGCTCGTCGCCGCCGGCCTGTCCCCGAACGACGGCCTCGGCAGCATCCTCAAGGGCCTGGACTCCGTGCCCCACCTGGGCGCCGAGATCAAGGCGTCCTTCGAGGCCGAGATCGCCGAGGGCCCCGCCCTCGCCATGGTCGACTCGGACAAGGGCATCACCAACCTGCACGTACCGTCCGACGTCATCGTCGACGCGTCCATGCCGGCCATGATCCGCACCTCCGGCCACATGTGGGGCCCGGACGGCGAGGAGGCCGACACCCTCGCGGTGCTGCCCGACAGCAGCTACTCCGGTGTCTACCAGGTCGTCCTCGACGACTGCCGTGCCAACGGCGCCTTCGACCCGTCCACCATGGGCTCGGTGCCGAACGTCGGCCTCATGGCGCAGAAGGCCGAGGAGTACGGCAGCCACGACAAGACCTTCGAGATCCAGGCCGCGGGCACCGTCCGCCTCGTGGACGCCGCGGGCAACGTGGTCCTGGAGCAGGAGGTCGCCGAGGGCGACATCTTCCGCGCCTGCCAGACCAAGGACCTGCCGATCCAGGACTGGGTCAAGCTCGCCGTCACCCGCGCCCGCGCGACCGGCAACCCGGCCGTGTTCTGGCTCGACGAGGGCCGCGCGCACGACGCGACGCTCATCGAGAAGGTCAAGACGTACCTGGCCGGCCACGACACGGACGGTCTGCAGATCGAGATCATGGCCCCGGTCGAGGCGACCGCCTTCTCCCTGGAGCGCATCCGCCGCGGCGAGGACACCATCTCGGTCACCGGCAACGTGCTGCGCGACTACCTGACCGACCTCTTCCCGATCCTCGAGCTGGGCACGAGCGCGAAGATGCTCTCCGTCGTCCCGCTGATGAACGGCGGCGGTCTGTTCGAGACGGGCGCCGGCGGCTCCGCCCCGAAGCACGTCCAGCAGCTCGTCAAGGAGAACTACCTGCGCTGGGACAGCCTCGGTGAGTTCCTCGCCCTCGCCGTCTCCTTCGAGCACCTCGCGACCACCACGGGCAACGCCCGCGCCAAGGTCCTGGGCGAGACCCTCGACCGCGCGACCGGCACCTTCCTCAACGAGGACAAGTCGCCGAGCCGCAAGCTGGGCGGCATCGACAACCGCGGCAGCCACTTCTACCTCGCCCTGTACTGGGCGCAGGAGCTGGCCAAGCAGACCGACGACGCCCAGCTCGCCGAGGCGTTCGCGCCGCTCGCCAAGACGCTCGGCGAGCAGGAGCAGACGATCGTCGACGAGCTGATCGCGGTCCAGGGCAACCCGGCCGACATCGGCGGCTACTACCAGCCCGACGCCGCCAAGGCCGCGGCGATCATGCGCCCGTCGGCCACGTTCAACCAGGCCATCGCGTCGCTCGCCTGAGCACTCCCGGTCTGACGTGTTCCGCCCCGGTCGGCTCAGCCGACCGGGGCGGTCCCGTATCCGCGGTACGGGTGACTTACGAGGCCGCCTCCGCCGCGCGCCGGTAGCGCAGCATGACGACCCCGTTCCCGAACGTCCGGGTCTCCATGAGCCGGAGCGCGACTGCGCGGCCCGCCGCCGGGAACAGCGGCTTTCCGCCCCCGATCAGCACCGGATGGACGTATACGCGGAACTCGTCGACCAGGTCGAGCTCCATGAACCTCGCAGCGAGACCGGCCCCGCCGAGTGACATGTCCCCGCCGGGCTGCGCCTTGAGCGCCAGGATGTCCTCCACGACGACGTCCCGCACGATCGTCGTGTTCCAGTCGGTGTTCTCCGCGGTGTTCTCCAGCGTCCTGGAGAACACGATCTTGGGCATGTTCCGCCAGATGCCGGCGAACTCGGCCATCGTCTCGCCGCAGTCCGGGTCGGCGTCGACGGTCGGCCAGACCGACACCATCAGCTCATGGGTGACCCGCCCGTCGATGAAGGCGCTCATCCCGGCGAGCTCCGCGTTGAAGTACCGGTGCAGCTCCTCGTCGACCCGGTGCCAGCTGATGTCGCGGTCCGGTCCCTCGATGTAACCGTCGAGGGAAACCGACATGCCCAGAATGATGTCTCGCATCGCAACTCACTCAATTCTCAAGGTGGTTGTGGCCGGGTGGAGCACTGCCGTCGGTCATCCCTCACCCGGATGCGGATGCGGATGCGGATGCGGGTGCGCGGCGCATTGGGCGTGCGACAGGGGTGGACCTGGGAGGCACAGGGTTTCGCGCGAGGATTTCACGACCCTGGACTCAGAGCTCCAGTGTCGCCGCCAGCCGCCGCCACTGCTCCCGGGGAAGGCCGGCCCGGTCCTCGCCCGGAGCCAGCACCTGGATGGCGACGTGGTCCGCGCCCGCGTCCAGGAAGGCGTCGATCCGCTCGCGCACCCGCTGCTCGTCACCCCAGCCGAAGAGGGCGTCGACGAGGCGGTCGCTGCCGCCGTTCGCGAAGTCGTCCTCGGTGAAGCCGAGACGCAGCCAGCTGTTGGTGTAGTTGGCCAGCTGCAGATAGAGCGCGAGCGTCTCGCGGGCGGTCGCCCGGGCGCGGTCCGGGTCGGCCTCCAGTACCACGGTGAACTCCGGCGCGAGCAGCGGCCCCTGGCCGAGCGCCTCACGGGCCTGCGCGGTGTGCTCCGGGGTGACGAGATACGGGTGGGCGCCGGCGGCACGGTCGCGGGAGAGCTCCAGCATGCGCGGGCCGAGCGCGGCCAACACGCGGCGGCCGGCCGGGATCCCCGCGGTGTCCAGCGCGTCGAGGTAGTCGACCATGGCGGCGTACGGACGCTTGTACTGCGCGGTGAGCTTCGCGTGGCTCACGCCGAGGCCGAGCAGGAACCGGCCGGGGTGGGCGGCCTCCAGGGCGGCCCAGCGGTCGGCGGTCTCCCGCGCCTCGTGCTGCCAGATGCTGAGGATGCCGGTCGCGACGGTGATCTTCGAGGTGGCCTCGATCAGCGGGGCGGCGTGTTCGATGCCGCTGCTGCCGCCTAGCCAGAGCGCGCCGTAGCCGAGCTGCTCCAACTCCGCGGCCGTTTCGGCGAGTTCGGTCGCCCGAGCAGGGTCCGGGTCGCGCAGCCCGGTGTTCCACAGGCCGTACCTGCCGATCGCAGATGCCTGCGTGCTGCTGCTGTCGCTGAAGCTCATGAGCTGTCTCCCGCTGCCAGGTGGATCAATGTCCGACGTCTGCCGCAACCCTCGTAGGTGATCTTGTATTCCGCGTGATGTATGCGATGAGCCTGCTATAGGTGATCGAGTTCGGTGGCCGGGTGTCGACCGGATGCGGACACCGCCGAGGCAGGCGCCCTTTGTGCGCGATGGCCGCGCGGGCGGGCCGCACCGTCAACACCCTCCCCGGATCAACCCGCCTTGATCATGTCGGCGCACTTCTCGCCGATCATCATCGTCGTGATGCACGGATTGACTGCCGGCAGGAACGGCATGACCGACGCGTCGGCCACCCGCAGCCCGCTGACCCCCTTGACCCGCAGCTGCGGGTCGAGCGGAGAGTCCGCGTCGGACGCCGAGCCCATCCGGACCGTTCCCGCCGGGTGATACACCGTGTTGTGGGTCTCCTTGATGTACGAGAACAGCTCGTCGTCGGACTGAGCGGCCGGGCCCGGGGCGAGTTCGGCACCCGCCCAAGCGGCCATCGGCGCCTGCGCCGTGATCTCCCGTGCGAGCCGAAGCCCGTGGATCATCACCCGGATGTCGTGCTCATCCGTGAAGTACCGCGGGTCGACCCTGGGCTTGTCACGGAAGTCGCGGGTGCGCAGCCGCACCGTGCCCATGGACCGGGCCCGGGTGACGTTCGGCGTGAGACAGAAAGCGTTGTCCGTCGTCGGGTAGCCGCGCCGGTACGTGTTCATGTCGAAGGGCACCGAGCCGTAGTGGAACATCAAGTCGGGCCGGTCCAGGCCTGGTTCGGTTCCGGCGAAGATTCCGATCTCCCACCACTGGGTGGACCTCGTGACCATGGGCTGCTTCGCCTCCCACATGATCACACCCTCCGGATGGTCCTGGAGGTGCGAGCCGACCCCGGGGGAGTCCACGCGCACGTCGACGCCGCAATCGCGCAGATCCCCGGCCGGTCCGATGCCCGACAGCATCAGCAGCTTCGGCGAGTCGATGGCCCCGCAGCTCACGATGACTTCACGCCGCGCCGCGACCGAGCCGCTGTGAATGGTGTCGGGCTCCAAGTAATCGACACCGGTGCAGCGATTGCTGTCGTCGAAGCGCAGCGACTTGGCCTGGAGCCCGGTACGGATCGCCAGATTCGGCCGGCTGTCGAGAATCGGATGGAGATACGACACGGACGCGGACGAACGGGTGCCGTCCTCGCGGGCGTTGATCTGGAACCAGTGCGCGCCGCGCACCACCGTGGAGCCGGTGTTGAACGGTGTGGTGGGAATGCCCGCGTCGGCGCAGGCGGCCAACAGGGCTGTGCCGCACGGGTCGTTGGGCGGGATCGTGCGGATGGTGACGGGGCCGGAGCGGCCATGGTGGTCCCCGGGCGCGTCGTTGGTCTCCAGGCGCTGGTAGAGCGGGTAGCAGTCCGCGGCACTCCATCCCGTACAGCCCAGCGCCCCCCACTCGTCGAGATCCTCGGCCGGCGCCCAGAACGCGATGCAGGAGTTGTGTGACGAGCAGCCGCCGAGGACCTTGCCGCGGGCGTGCCGCATGAAGCTGTTGCCGTTCTCCTGCGGCTCCACCGGGTAGTCCCAGTCGTAACCGGACTCCAGCAGGGCCATCCACCGCTCGAGCCGCAGGATGCTGTCGTCGCCGACGTCGGAGGGACCGGCTTCCAGCACGCAGACAGTGACGGCCGGGTCCTCGCTCAGCCGCGCGGCCACGACCGCCCCGGCCGTACCACCGCCGACCACCACGTAATCGAACTCATCCACCTCTGCTGCTCCTTCTCGGCTCAGGCTCGGCCGTGGGCCGGTGCGGGCTCCGGCGGTTCTCCGACGGCGTGTTCGGCGATCACGCCGGTCTTCTTGCGCTGCACGAACCAGTAGTAGGCGAAGCCCGCGGCCGCGACGACGCTGACGAACAGGACGCCGCCCCATCGCAGGTACCAGTGCTGGGGTCCGGTGGCGTTGTAGACCGCGGCGCGCGGCCACAGCAGGTTGACCGACATCGCGGCGCCCCAGAGCACCGCAAGGATGTTGACCGGCAGACCGAGGCGGCCCAGTGAGAAGTAGCCGGGCGCAGGCGACCACTCGCCGCGCAGCCGCTGTACCAGCATGGGCCCCGTGACCAGCAGATACGCGATGTAGATCATGATGATGGCGATGCTGGTGACAACCGAGAAGATCTGCGGTTGTTTGATGTTGACGACGAGGATGGCGATCGCCACGATCCCGATCAGGCACGTGGCGACCACCGGTGTCTTGAACCGAGGGCTGATCCTGGCCAGTTTGGAGCCGGCCGGCAGGTTGTTGTCGCGGGCCATCGCGAACGCCATGCGCAGGCCGGCTGTCTGTACGGACAAGGCGCACACGGTGATGGCGATGACGACGCACCACAGCACGGCCAGGCCGACCGTCTCGCCGAGCGTGGCCTTCACCACGTACTGCAGACCGTCCACCGACAGCTCTTTGGCCCGCAGATCAGGGGTGGCGAGCAGCGCGAAGAGCAGGATCAGGCCGCCCAGGACGAAGGAGGCGATGAGTGCGCGCAGGATGGCGCGCGGAGCGTTGCGGGCCGGATCTTTGGACTCCTCGCCGAGCGAGGAGGCGGTGTCGAAGCCGTACATCACGTACGCCGAGGCGAGCGACGCGGTCAGGAACGCGCCGAGGTAGCCGAGCGGCTGGCCCTGTCCGTAGCCGTCGGTGTCGACGATCGCGCTCGGACCGCGGGTGATGTGCGCCGCCAGCAGGCCCACCAGCACGACCGCGGCGATCAACTCGATGAACACCCCGGCGGAGTTGATGGTGGCCATCAGTTTGACGCCGAAGGCGTTGATCAGGGTGGTGAAGAGGATGAGGATCGTGCCCAGGAGCACGGCGTTGGTGGCCGCGTCGTACTGTCCCGTCCCGTCGCCGATCACCTGGAAGAAGCTTGAGATCTGAGGCAGCGTCAGCTGGTACGCGAGGGCCACGGCTGCCAGCGACACCATGGTCGCGATCGTCATCATCCAGCCCGCCAGCCAGCCGATGTGCGGACCGCCCGTGTGCTTGGCCCAGTTGTAGACCGACCCCGCGACGGGGAACCGCGCCGCGAGTTCACAGAAGCTCAGCGCCACCATCAGCTGTCCGATGAAGACCATCGGCCACGACCACCAGTAGGCCGGCCCGCCGAAGCTGACGCCGAAGTAGAACAGCTGGAAGGTGCCTGTCAGGATGGAGATGTAACTGATTCCGGCGGCGAAGGTGTGGAAATTGCCGAGGGTGCGCTTGAGTTCGGGCTTGTAGCCCAGCTCCGTGAGCGCGGCGTCCTCGTCGTGATCACTCGCGTCGTGATCACTCGCGGCGTGACCAGGTCCATCAGGCGGAATGTCCGGCATCGCCGTTCTCCTCTCCCGCGCGGGTGGTGGCGTGCCCAGGGCTCACTCGAACCACCGCTGCGGCCGTGGCGCGGTGTTACGCCAGATGTGCTTGGCTTCCCGGTACTCCGCGAGGCCGGTCGGGCCCAGCTCCCGGCCGACGCCGGACTGCTTCATGCCGCCCCACTCGGCCTGCGGTACGTACGGGTGGAAGTCGTTGATCCATACGGTTCCGGCGTTCAGCAGGGACGCGACCCGCTCGGCTCGCTCGGCGTTCTGCGTCCAGACCGCTCCGGTCAGGCCGTAGACGGTGTCATTCGCGAGGGCGACCGCCTCGGCCTCGTCGCGGAACCGCTCGACGGTCAGGACCGGGCCGAAGGATTCGTCGCGCACCACCGACATGGCCGGGGTGCACTCGGTGAGGACGGTCGGCGGATAGTAGTAACCGTCCCGCAGCGCCGGGTCCTCGGGCCGGACGCCACCGCAGCGCAGCACCGCACCCTCCGCAACACCCGCGGCCACATATGCCTCGACCTTGTCGCGGTGGGTGGCGGAGATCAGCGGACCAGTGCGGGCATCCTCGTCGAACGGGCCGCCCATCGGGATCGCCCGGGCCCGTGCCACCAGGTCCTCGACGAACCTGTCGTGCAGCTCGTCCTGGACCAGCAGCCGCGCCCCGGCCGAACAGACCTGACCGGAGTGCAGGAACACGGCCATCAGGGCGTAGTCGACAGCCGTCTCGTAGTCGGCGTCGCCGAACACGATGTTGGGGTTCTTGCCGCCGAGCTCCAGAGCCACCTTCTTCACGGTGGCCGCGGCCGCGGCCATGATGCGCCGTCCCGTGACGAGACCACCGGTGAACGACACCATGTCGACCCGAGGGTCCTCGGTGAGCGGTGCTCCGGCGTCCGGACCGGTGCCCAGGACGAGATTGGCGACCCCGTCGGGCAGTCCGGTCTCGGCCAGCAGCCGCATCAGGATGATCGCGGTGTGGGGGGTGAGCTCGCTGGGCTTGAGGACGAAGGTGTTGCCCGCGCCGAGCGCGGGGGCGACCTTCCAGGCGGTCTGCAGCAGCGGATAGTTCCAGGGAGTGATCAGCGCGCACACGCCGACCGGCACGTGCACCACTCGGCTGTCCACGCCGGGGTTGCCGGTGTCGACGATCCGATCGGTGCCGCCGGAGGCCACCAGATTGCCGAAGTAGCGGAAGCAGTTGGCGATGTCGTCCATGTCGTACTCGCTCTCCACGAGCCGTTTCCCGGTGTCCAGGGATTCGGCGCGGGCGAGTGCGTCCTTGTCACGCTCGATGAGGGCGGCCACGCGAAGCAGCAGAGCGCCGCGCTCGGCGGCCGGTGTGGCGGGCCACGGTCCGCGGTCGAAGGCTTCACGGGCCGCGGCGACCGCCGCCGCCGCGTCCTGCGGACCCGCCTCGTCGACCGTGGCGACCAGCGTGCCATCGGCCGGGCAGCGGATCTCGCGCACCCGCCCGTCGACGGCAGCGATCCACCTGCCACCGATGAACAGCTCAGGCATGCAGACTCCTCCGGGTCGGACGTTCGATCCAGCTCCCGAGCACGATCGGTCCTCCGACCCTGCTCCCGAGCACGCGGTGTGGTGCTCCGTCAACCGACAGTAAGTACGCGGCGTCGTCTGCGCAGCACCGCGGGGGCCAGCGGTGAGGCGAAGGGTCATCACGTTGCCGGCACCCGCCGATGCCGGAGTGCGGCGACGTCGGAAGGCGAGATCGCGGGACGAGAGCCGCTCGGAAAGGTGGACACGGCAAGAGAGGCTCCGTCGGGTGGTGGCAGGCGCGACCACCCGACGGTGCGCGTGCCACGTCAGGGAAGCCGACAGGTTCCAGTGGGGCCGGCTCGCGCACGTCGTCGGCGTCGACCAGCCGTGCCCCGGGCGGGTCGATGACGCCGATCTTCATGATCGGCGTGGTGTTCGGCCTGGCGATGACTGCGAGGTGTTCCTCGTGACGCGGATGGGAGCGCCGTACGTCCATGGGGCCCGCCCCGCCGAGGCGGTCGCCACCGGCTTCACGCACGGCGGACGGGTCGTCGGCCGTGTTCGCCTGACGGTTCGAAGGCCGGCAGTGCGCCGTCTCCCTCGGCGTGGTCCGTTGGTCCCCTCCCGGCTGACGCACGGAGCCTTTGACTGGGCCATTGGCCCAAGGCCTTCGCCCGCTGTTGTTCCATAGGCCCTTGAGATGCTGTGATGTTCCCGTCGATGGCGCTGCGGGATCTCCGCGGCGCCTTTTTCATGCGGAGTTTCGCGGTGACGCGGAAAAGGTGGGTGGCTGTGCTGAAGAGGGTGTTCGTGGCTCCGGATCCGGGGCGGCTGCGGCTGCGCTTCGCGGCCCGTGGCGTCCTCGGTATCAGCCTTGCGGTGGCCCTGTGCGGGCTCGCCGGACACTCGCTCGTCGCGGCCATCACCGGTGGTCTGGCCGCGCTGCTCGCCCTGTTCACGGTGACCGACGCGACGGTGCGCGGACAGGCCGTGACGACCGCGCTGCTCCCGGCCGTCGGACTCCCGGTGCTCGGGCTCGCGGCCACGCTGCACGACGTGCCCGTCGCCCGTGACCTGGCGTTCCTCGCGGTCGTGGGCGCCGGGGTGTACGCGCGGAGGTGGGGGCCGCGCGGGCACTCCCTCGGCGTGTTCGCGTTCATGACCTTCTTCGCCGCGCAGTTCCTGCACACCGTGCCGGAGCAGCTCCCCGAGCTGTACGCCGCCGTACTCCTCTCGCTCGCCGCCGCGTCCGTCGTGCGGTTCGGGCTGTGGTGCTACGAGCGCCGGCTGCCGGCGCCCGCGGCGGTGGCGGCGCCCACCTGCGGGAGCCGGCTCGCGCGCATCACGACGCGGCAGGCCGTGCAGGCGACCGTGGGCGCCGGCTTCGCGCTCGCCGCCGGTCAGGTGCTGTCCGACCAGCGGTGGTACTGGGCCGTGGGCGCCACGTGGTGGGTGTTCGTGAACACCACGTCCCGCGGGGAGACCGTGGTGCGCGGGTTCCGGCGGTTTCTGGGCACGGTGCTGGGCATCGTCCTCGGTTTCGCCGTGGCCGTGCCGCTGCACGATCAGCCCGTCGCGGCCGCCGTGATCGTCGCCCTCAGCGTGTTCGGGATCTTCTACACCGCCGCTGTCTCGTACACGTGGATGATGCTCGCCGTCACCGTCATGGCGAGCATGCTGTACGGGCTGCTCGGTGTGCTCGACCCGGCGCTGCTGGCCCTGCGGGTCGGCGAGACCGCCGTCGGGGCGCTCGGCGCCGTGCTCGCGGTACTGCTCGTGCTGCCGGTGACCACGCACTCCGTCACCGACGCGTGGGTCGAACGCGCCTTGCGCTGCGTGCACGCCTGCACCGCCGAGGCCGCCGCCCGGCTGGCCGGTTCGCCGACGGCCGACCCGGCCCGGCGTGTGGCCGAGCTGGAGTCGATCCTCGGCAGGGTGCGGCTCTCGCTCGCGCCGCTGGTGCATCCGTTCAGCCCGATGCGGGCGCGGATGGGCCGGGCCCGGCACGTACTCGCGCTGCTCGACGACTGTGCGCGCGAGGTGCGCGGGCTCGCCTCCGTCGTCGCCGACCCGGAGGCCTCGCACGACGCGCGGCTCGCCGCGGCCTGCTGGCGCGTGGAGGCAGCCGTCGAGGCGCTCACGGACACGCCGGCGGGCGGAGCGCGTCGCCGGACCGAATCCGCGACGCTGCCGCAGCTCGTCGAGGGCGAACCCGTGCTGGCGCATCTCCACGCCCTGGAGCAGGCACTGCTCGAACTCGCCGTTCCCCTGCGCGGATCCAACCGCGTGCCGGTCAGCGCCTGAGCCCTCGCGGCGCGGGTCTCCCGAGAGGCGGGGCCCTCCCGAGGGGCGCGCGTCGCGCAATTCGCGCCCCTGTGCTGCCCTGTGCGCCCCCCTCTCCTCGGAGCCCGATCGCACGTACGGCCGAGGCCCTGATCCACTCGTCCCACCTGCGGCAACGCCCGGTGAGGTGGACGGTCCGGCACGTTCCGGGGCGGATTCGCCTGTCACGTAGACGACGGATCGGCCCCCGGATGGGTGACACAGCGGCATCATGTGGACGCACGGAGTGCGCGGCCCCGCGGGAGGGCCCGCGGCCGGGGACCCCCTGGGAGTGCGCCATGCCCGATACACCGCAGCGAACCGACGGGCCCGCCGGATGGCTGGACCGAGCCGAGGCGAGAGACGGACGCGCGGTCTGGGACGGAGCCGAGGCCCGGGATCGCGAGGCGAGGGATGTCGGCGCGGCGCGGAACGGAGTCGCGAGTGGAGACGGAGCCGTCACCTGGGGCGGAGGCTTCCAGGAGCGGCACGATCGCTGCCCGAAGGGCGCCGCCGCCCGCCGACACGCCCCCACCCCCGCCGGCATCGGCCACCCCCGCAGCTTCGACTCCCGCGGCCCCGATCCCCGTAACCCGGCCCCCCCGCACCCCAGAGCTCTGGCCCGCCGCCTCCGGCTTCATCCGGGCCCACCACGACGAGGAGCGGCTCGGTGACCCGGCCGCCCGCCTCGCGGAGGCATACGCCGAGATCGCGGACACAGGAACGTATCGCCACACCGAGCGCGAGCTCACCTTCGGGGCCCGTGTCGCCTGGCGGAACGCCAACCGCTGCATCGGCCGCCTCTACTGGAACTCCCTGCACGTCCGCGACCGCCGCCACCTCACCGCCGCCGAGGACATCGCAGCCGCCTGCACCGACCATCTGCGCGAGGCATCGCAAGGCGGCCGCATCCGTCCTCTGATCACCGTCTTCGCACCCGACGCGCCCGACCGGCCCGGGCCGCGCATCTGGAACGAACAGCTCATCCGGTACGCGGGGTACGTCCAGCGTGACGGCCGCGTCGTCGGCGACCCGCGCAATGAAGGCCTCACCGCGCTCGCCCGGCGCCTCGGCTGGCGCGGCGGCGACGGCACCCCCTTCGACGTACTGCCCCTGATCGTCCAGGGCACCGACGACAAGCCGCGCTGCTTCGACCTGCCGCCCGACGCGGTCCTCGAAGTGCCCATCGAGCACGAGGACCACGACTGGTGGGCCGGGCTGCGCCTGCGCTGGCACGCCGTGCCCGCCCTGTCCACGATGTGCCTGGAGATCGGCGGGATCTGCTACCAGGCCGCCCCCTTCAACGGCTGGTACATGGGTACCGAGATAGGCGCCCGCAACCTCGCCGACACCGACCGCTACGACCTCCTGCCGCGCATCGCGGAACGCCTCGGCCTCGACACCACCAGCGACCGGTCCCTGTGGAAGGACCGCGCCCTCGTCGAGCTGAACCGCGCCGTCCTGTTCTCCTTCGACCGCGCCGGCGTCACCGTCACGGACCATCACACCGAGTCCCGGCGCTTCCTCACCCACCTCGACCGCGAAGAGCGCAAGGGCCGCACCGTGGGCGCCGACTGGTCCTGGATCGTGCCGCCGATCTCCGGCTCGGCGACCCCCGTCTTCCACCGCACGTACGACACCACGGAGCGCACGCCGGCGTACGTGCAGCATCCCGAGGCGCTCGCCAGAGCGTCCGGCGAGTTCCTGGTCTAGGGCCACGCCCATCTGCGGCGTTGTCGTCGGTGGCCGACTCCCCAAGCTCTCGGCTGCGCTCGATGAGGCGGAACCCCATGACCCCGCTCCCTGATCCGGCCTGATCCAAACGAAAGGCCCTGGACCCGCTGCTACCGTCGGCCGCACGGACGGGGAGCACCGGGCTCACCGTGCATCCGGCGCAAGGGGATTAGCGTGGGCGACAGGCAGGGCGGACGGGCGTACATCGGATCCTTCACCGCCGCGGGAGGCTCCGGGATCGTCACCGCGTCCGTCCACATGGACAGCGGCTCACTCACCGTGCTCAGCGCCGTCGACACGCTCCCCGACCCCTCGTACCTCGCGCTCTCGCCCGCGCGCGACTTCCTCTACGCGGTGAGCGAGACCGCCGAGGGGGCCGTGGCGGCGTTCCGTACGGGGGACGGCAAGCCGGAACTCGCCGGGCGCGGCGTCCCCGTTCGCGGTTCGGGCCCCACCCATCTCGCCCTGTACGACGGCCATGTACTCACTGCCAACTACGGCTCGGGAAGCGTCACTTCGGTACGGCTGCGCGCCGACGGCACCCTCGACGGCGACTCCGCCGACGTGCTGCGCCACGAGGGTTCGGGCACCCACCCCAAGCGGCAGCAGGGCCCGCACGCCCACCAGGTGGCGCCGGACCCCAGCGGCCGCTGGGCCGTCAGTGTGGACCTCGGCACCGACTCCGTACGCGTCTGCTCGATGAAGGGCGGAAGCCTGGACGTCCACCGCGAGGTCGCGCTGCGGCCCGGCTCAGGGCCTCGGCACCTCGCGTTCCACCCGCGCGGCGACCGCGCGTACATCCTGAACGAGCTCACGCCGACCGTCACCGTCTGCCAGTGGGACGCCGCCGAGGGCGCCCTGCAGCCGCTCGGCGAGATCTCCGTGCTGCCGGACGCGCCACACGGCGACGCCTTCCCGTCCGAGGTCGTCGTGGCGCCCGACGGGCGCTTCCTGTGGACCGCCACGCGCGGCGCGAACGTCATCTCCGTCCTCGCCCTCGACGCCACCGGCGACCGCCCCACGCTGCGCGCCACCGTGTCCTGCGGCGGCGACTGGCCGCGCGACCTGGCCCTGCACCCCTCGGGCCGCTTCCTGTACGCGGCGAACGAGCGGTCCGGCGACGTGACCTGGTTCTCCGTGGACCGCGAGACCGGCCTCCCGCGCCGCGGCGGCTCCATCGAGGCGCCCGCCGCGTCCTGCGTGATCTTCGGCTGAGACCGTTCCCGAGCGGATACGGAGACGGGCCCGGCCCCATGGGGGTTCGGGCCCGTCTCCGGTGCCTGTGTACGTGCCTGGTCCGCTAGCGGACCGGCGCGCCCTGCGGCTGCTGCGGGGCGATGCCCAACGCCGTCGCGTACTTCGACAGGGCCAGCTTGCCGATCGCCGGGTAGGCGCCCAGCGACTCGGCGGACGCGCAGCCCGCCTCGTTCGCCGCCGCCTGGAGGAGGCTGGCGTCTATCTCCGGACCGATCAGGTACGGCGCGAGCGCCAGCTGCTGCGAGCCGGAGCCGCGCAGCTGCTCGGCGGTCGCCGCGATGGCGCCCTCCTCGTCGAGCGCGGCCGCCATGACCGGCACCGCGAGGCGCGCGGCCAGGAGCATGCCGGTGATCCCGGCCGCCTGGACGGCCTCGTCGCCGCCGACCGAGGCGAGGATGATGCCGTCGGCGGCGGTCGCCACCGTGAACAGCCGGGCGCGGTCGGCACGGGCCAGGCCCGCCTCCGACAGACGCACGTGCAGGCCCTCCGCGAGCAGCGGGTGCGGGCCGAGGACATCCGTCAGCTCGGCGGCCGTACGGCTGTCGATCACGGCCTGCCGGATACGGCGCGTGAGCGCGCTGTCCGGGCCCGCGAGCAGGGGCACGACCACGGCGACCGGTCCGTCGGGCTCCGCGACGTCGGCGCCCGCGGCACGGGCCTGCTCGAAACGGGCGGTGCGCTCCTTCGCGGCGCGCGACAGCACGGCCCGCAGGGAGGGGAACTCGGCGAAGGCCGAGGCCTCGGCGGCCTCCGAGTCGTCACCGTCGAGGTATCCGATGCGGGCGTCGAGGCCCGGCAGCTCGGAGCGGGCGATGCTCACGACCTCTTCGGCGAGGCTGCGCGAGGTGCTGCTGGGCGTGCCAGGCACCGCGAGGACGAGTGCGGGTGCGCCCTCGGGGGCGGCCACGGGTTCCGGGCGGCGGTGCCGACCGGGCTGACGGGGTCGCGGCATTCGTACAGGCAGGCCGGATGCAGGCCCAGTGGGGGAGCTCATGCCGCCGCATGCTACTGGCTCGCGGGTCGCCCTTGCTCGGGGAGGGGGCAGCTGAGCGGTATCCGTCCGGATTTATCCTTTCGGTGACGAATGGCTCAACTGTCCAGGTCAGAGAGGGCGCACGGGCCGCCCTCAGTGGCCGGCCTCCTCCCCGGGGACGTGGAGGAGGCGGCCGTCGCGCGGCAGGAGCAGGCCGTCGAGCGCGAGCGCGGCGGCGATCACCAGCGCACCGTGCAGGGGGTCGCCGGTCGCCGACACGGCTTCGGCGTACGGGAGTTGCTCCGCGAGCTCGGCACGGAGCGGGGCGAGTAGCGGCTCGCCCATCTTGAACAGGCCGCCCGTGAGCGCCACTTCACTGCCGTCGCCCGCAGGGCACACCGCGGCCGCCGCCTCGGCGACATGGCCCGCCGCCGCACGCAGGATTCCGGCGGCGACGGAGTCGTCGAGTGCGGCGCGGGCCACGTCCGGCGCGAAGGAGGCAAGGACGGCGGGACGGTCCGTACGCGGATAGATGCGTGCGGGCAGCCCGGCCACCGGGCCGAACCGCTCCTCCGCCAGGGCGAGAAGCGCGGCGGAGCCCCCGCGTCGTCCGTCGTACGCCCGCATCGCCGCGTCCAGGCCCGCACGGCCGATCCACGCGCCGCCCCCGCAGTCGCCGAGGAGATGCCCCCAGCCGTCGGCCCTGCGCCAGGTGCCGAGGTCCGTGCCGAGCGCGATCATGCCGGTGCCCGCGGCGACGACCGCGCCGGGCCGCTGGCCGAGCGCGCCCGCGTACGCGGTGACACCGTCCGCGGCCAACGCGAGCCGCCGTACGCCCAGTTCGGCCGCGAGCGCGTCCGGGAGCTCGGCCCGCAGTCCGTCGCCGAGCGTGGCCATGCCGGCCGCGCCGACGGCGACCGCGCTCAGCCGCGGGACGCCCGGGCCGCGGTCGCCGACCCGGGCGAGGAGCTCCCGTGCCATCGGAAGGATCTGTGCGAGCAGATGCCCGGCGTCGATGCCTGCCGCACCGGTCCGCACGGGCTCGCGGGACACCGTCGTCTCGGGACGTGTGAGGTCCCCGGCGGCGGCGAGCGCCACGCGCAGACCGGAGCCACCGGAGTCGACGCCGAGGACCCACCCGGGGCCCGCGGGAGGGTTCCCTCCGCCGCCCGGCCCGGTAGCGGCGGGCCCCCGCGTCACGGCAGCCGCCAGTCCACCGGCTGTCCGCCCTGCCGCGCCAGCAGGTCGTTGGCCCGGCTGAACGGTCGCGAGCCGAAGAAGCCGCGGTCCGCCGACATGGGGGAGGGATGCGCGGACTCCACGGACGGCAGGTCGCCGAGGAGCGGGCGCAGATTGCGGGCGTCGCGGCCCCACAGGACGGACACGAGCGGGCGGCCGCGCGCGGCCAGCGCCCTGATCGCCTGCTCCGTCACCTCTTCCCAGCCCTTGCCGCGGTGTGCGGCGGGCCGGCGCGGGGCCGTGGTGAGCGCCCTGTTCAACAGGAGCACGCCCTGCTGCGTCCAGGGCGTCAGGTCGCCGTTCGACGGCTGGGGCAGGCCCAGGTCCGTGTTCAGCTCGCGATAGATGTTGATGAGGCTGCCGGGCAGCGGCCGCACCTCGGGCGCGACCGAGAACGAGAGCCCGACGGCATGTCCCGGCGTCGGATAGGGGTCCTGGCCGACGATCAGGACCCGCACCTCGTCGAACGGCTGCTGGAACGCGCGCAGCACGTTCGCCCCGGCCGGGAGGTAGGTGCGTCCCGCGGCGATCTCTGCGCGCAGGAACTCGCCCATGGCGGTGATCTGTCCCGCGACGGGTTCGAGGGCCTTGGCCCAGCCGGCTTCTACGATTTCGTGCAAGGGTCGTGGTGCCACGGGCGTCACCCTACTGCCGTGACGGACGGGCCGATCAACCGACCACGGCCGCTCGCACACACAGCACGTCCGGCAGATGGGAGGCCAACTGCCGCCAGCTGTCCCCGTCGTCGGCCGACGCGTACACCTCGCCGTTGCGATTGCCGAAGTACACGCCCGCCGGGTCGGAGTCGTCCGTGCACATCGCGTCGCGCAGCACCGTCCCGTAGTGATCGCCCTGCGGGAGCCCCGCCGTCAGCGGCTCCCAGGACCTGCCCGCGTCCTCGGTACGGAAGACGCGGCAGTGCCTCTCGGCGGGCACGCGGTCCGAGTCGGCGTTGATCGGGAACACGTACGCCGTGTCCCCGCGGTGCGGATGCGCGGCGGCGGCGAAGCCGAACGTCGAGGGGAGGCCCGCTCCGATGTCGTTCCACCGGGAGCCGCCGTCGTCGCTGCGGTAGACCCCCCAGTGGTTCTGGAGGTAGAGGCGGTCCGGGTCGGCCGCGTCCTGCGTGACCTTGTGGACGCACTGGCCGAACTCGGGGTTCGGATCCGGCAGGAAGACCGCGGAGACCCCGGAGTTGGCGGGCTGCCAGCTCTGTCCGCCGTCCCGCGTGCGGAACACCCCGGCCGTGGACACCGCGACCGTCACCGCGCTCGCGTCACGGGGATCGGTGATCACCGTGTGCAGGCCCTCACCGCCGCCGCCGGGCACCCACTTCGACCGCGTCGGGTGCTCCCACAGCGGACGCACGAGATCGAACGTCTCGCCCCGGTCCTCGGAGCGGTAGAGCGCTGCCGGCTCGGTGCCCGCGTACACCACGTCCCGCTCGGCGGCGGCCGGATGCAGTTGCCACACGCGCTCCAGCGAGGCCCCCGTGTCCTTCGGGAACTTGACGGCGGGGTGCGACGGCTCGGTCCACGTACGGCCCAGGTCGTCGGAGTGGAAGACCGACGGGCCGAAGTGCGCACTGTCCCCGCCCGCAAGGAGCCGTGGGACGTCGCCCCGCGTGTCGATCGCCACCGAGTACACGGCCTGCGAGTTGAAGTACGGGCCTTCGTCGAACTCCCACGCGCCGCCGCCCCGCCTGCGGCCGATGAAAAGCCCCTTGCGCGTGCCAACCGTCAGCAGCACTTCGGTCATGCCGGACACCTCCGAGGACGCCGTTGTCTCAGGTACGGCCCAGTCTGCACCCGACCACTGACAGTCACCCCCAGAGCTGGCGTCGCCGCAGGTCACACCGGCTGGGCGGCCGCTTCCTCCGGCACCGGCAGCGGGAAGTGACAGGCCACCTGGTGGCCGGCTCCGCGCGGCGCCGCGACCGGCGGCTCGACCTCGGCGCAGACGTCCCGCGCGAGCGGGCAGCGGGTGCGGAACCGGCACCCCGACGGAGGCTTCGCAGCGGACGGCGTCTCACCTGTAAGAGGAGCCCCGGAACCGGCGGCGGCCGACGGATCGGGCACGTTGACGGTGTCGAGCAGACCCCGCGTGTACGGATGCAGCGGCCGCGCGTACACCTCCTCCGCGGGACCGGTCTCGACGAGCTTGCCGAGGTACATCACGCCCACGGTGTCGGCGAGATAGCGCACCACCGCGAGGTCGTGCGAGATGAACAGATACGTCAGGCCGCGCTCGCGCTGGAGCTCCCGCATCAGGTTGAGGATCTGCGCCTGCACGGACACGTCGAGCGCGGACACCGGCTCGTCGGCGACCACCAGATCGGGCGACAGCGTCAACGCCCGTGCCAGCCCCAGGCGTTGGCGCTGACCTCCGGAGAACTCGTGCGGATAGCGGTGGACGGCGCCCCGCGGCAGCCCCACGGCGTCGAGGAGCCCGTCGATCTGCGCCTCCTGCTCGGCGCGACTGCCGACGCCCTGGATGACGAGGGGTTCGCGCAGGATCTCGCCGACCCGCATCCGCGGGTCCATGGCCGCGGTCGAGTCCTGGAACATGAGCTGGATCCGGCGGCGGTGCGCCCGGCGCCCCGCCCGCGTGAGGCCCGCGAGGTCCTTGCCGCCGAAGCGCACCGAACCGGCCGTCGGGTCCTCCAGGCCCGCGACGATCCGGCCGAGCGTCGTCTTGCCGCACCCGGACTCGCCGACCATGCCGAACGTCTCGCCCTTGCGGATGGTCAGCGACACCCCGCCCACCGCACTGACCGTGCCACGGCTGCGCGAGAACGGGCCGCCCTTGAGCGGGAACTCCTTGACGAGACCGTCGAGTTCGAGAAGCGTCGCGCCGGGGGCCGACTGTGCGGGGATGGCGGCGGGGGCGATGACGCCGGCCGTCTCGCCGTCCCCGGACACGTCGGGCACGGGATGGAAGCAGGCGAACCGGTGCTCCGCTCCCCGTAGTTCGTCGTCGGCGAGCGGCGGCTCCTGGGCGCGGCACTCGTCCGTGGCGAACAGGCAGCGCGGCGCGAACCGGCAGCCCTCCGGCCGCACCGTCAGGTTCGGCGGCAGCCCGGGGATCGTGTGCAGTTCGGTACCGCCGTCGCCCGCCCGCTCCGGAAGCGCCGCGAACAGGGCCTCCGTGTAGCGGTGGCGCGGGCGGGCGAACAGGTCGCGCACGTCGCCCTGTTCGGCCACTTTGCCGGCGTACATGACGGCGACGCGGTCCACGCGGTTCGCGATGACGCCGAGGTCGTGCGTGACAAGGATCATGGCCATGCCGAGCCGCTCGCGCAGGTCGTCGATCAGCTCCAGGATCTGGTGCTGGGTCGTCACGTCGAGCGCGGTCGTCGGCTCGTCGGCGATGAGCAGCTTCGGCTCGCAGACCAGCGCCATCGCGATGGCGACGCGCTGGCGCATGCCGCCCGACAGCTGGTGCGGATACGCCTTCATGCGCTCGGCGGGCTGCGGCATGCCGACGAGCCGGAGGGTCTCCTCGGCCCGCGCCCAGGCCTCCTTGCGGGAGACGCCGCGGTGCAGGAGGAGCGGCTCGGCGACCTGCCGGCCGATCGTCATGGTCGGGTTGAGCGAGGTCAGCGGGTCCTGGAAGACCATGCCGACGGTGTTGCCGCGTACGTCCTGGAGGACGGGGGCGGGCGCGGCGGCCAGGTCCGCTCCGTCGAACAGGACGCGCCCGGCGGTGATCCGACCGCCGGGCGGCAGCAGTCCGAGGACGCTGAGCGCCGTCATCGTCTTGCCGCAGCCGGACTCGCCGACGACGCCGAGCGCCTCACCGGCGGCCAGGTCGAGGGAGATACCGTCGAGGGCGTGGACGGTGCGGTCGCGGGTGGCGATGTCGACGCGCAGGTCGTCGATCCTGAGCAGGGGCTCGGTCATGTCTGTCTTCCTCAATGCCTCGGTCCCTTACTTCCGCAGCCGTACTTCGAACGCGTCACGCAGCCCGTCACCGATGAAGTTGAACGCGGCGACGACCAGCACGATCGCGATGCCCGGCGGGAAGATCAGCCACCAGTAGCCGTTCTGCGTATAGGTGATGCCGGCGGACAGCATCGAGCCCCAGTCGGCCGACGGCGGCGGGATGCTGAGCCCGAGGAACGCGAGATAACTGACGTAGAGGATGGCGTCGGCGATCTGGAACGTGCAGTTCACGATGACCGTGCCGATCGTGTTCGGCACGATGTGCCTGAACACGGCCCGCATGCCGCCGCCGCCCATCATCCGCATGGCCTGGACGTACTCCCGGTTGCGCAGCGACAGCGCCTCGCCGCGCACCAGGCGGGCGGGGGAGAGCCAGGCGACCCCGGCGATGATCAGGATGAGGACGCCCTTGCTGGGTGTGATGATCGCGGCGACCACGACGAGCAGGAACATCGCGGGGATGGCGAGCGCCGCGTCGGTGACCCGCATCATCGCGGCGTCGACCCAGCCGCCGAAGTACCCGGCGACCGCCCCGTACACGGTGCCGAACAGTGTCGCCAACAGGCCTGCCGCCAGGCCGATTTCGAGCGAGGTCCGCCCGGCGACCATGAGCCGGCCGAGCAGGTCGTACCCGAGGTCGGTGGTGCCGAGAAGGTGTCCGGCGGTGCCGGGGGACAGGTTCGCCTGCGCGAGATCCGTGTGGATCTGCTCGGTCGGATGGACGAGTGGGCCCAGGTAGCAGAAGGCCAGCAGCAGGACCAGGACCACGACGCCCGTCAGGGCCAGCTTGTTGCCGGTGAAGACGCGCAGGGTGCGGCGGGCGAGGGAGGGGGTGGCCTGCGCGGCTTCCTCCTGGCCCGGCTGGACGGGAAGGACGGCGGACGTACTCATGCCACGCTCCGGATCCGGGGGTCGAGGACGGCGTACAGGATGTCGGTGAGCAGCGAGCCGAGGACCGTGGCGATGCCGACGACGAGGGTCACGCCGAGGAGGACCGGGAAGTCGGAGCCCTGGGCCGCGTTCCAGAACAGCAGCCCCATGCCCGGGTAGTTGAACATCGACTCGACGACGAGAGCGCCGCTGAACAAGGTCGGGAGGTAGAGCCCGAGCAGGGTCGCGAGCGGGATCAGGGCGTTGCGCAGGACGTGCCTGATCATGATCCGCCGGCTGGACTGGCCCTTCGCCATGGCTGTGCGGACGTATTCCTCGGTGAGGTTGTCGAGCACGGCGGAGCGCATGTAGCGGCTGAACATCGCCACGATGCCGAAGGCCATCGTCACGACCGGCAGGATCAACCCTGTGAAATCGCCGAGGAGTTGACCGATCGTCTCACCCTGCGGTGCCTCCGCCGGAAAGATCGGCATGACCTGCGCGAACAGGATGATCATGATGAGGCCGAGGAAGAAGACGGGCGTCGCGTACAGCAGGAAGGCGAGCCCGGTGAGCGCGTAGTCCGAGGCCTTGCCGCGCCGCACGGCCTGGAGCAGGCCCAGCGGGACGGCGATGACGACGGCGAGGGCCGTGGACAGGACCGTCAGGAGCAGCGTCTTCGGCAGGCGCTGCTTGAGCAGGTCGAAGACCGGCGAGTTGAGCTTGTACGAGTCGCCGAGGTCGCCGGTGAACAGCCGCTTCAGATACATCACGTACTGCATCGGCAGCGAACGGTCGTAGCCCTGCTGGTGGTTGAAGTACTCGATCTGCTGCGGGGTGCCCTTCGGGCCGAGGATGGCGCGGGCCGGGCCGCCCGGCAGCAGGTGCAGGAGGGTGAAGACGATCACCGAGACCAGGAACAGGACGACGAGGGCCTGCAGGAAGCGCTTGACCAGAAAGCCGGTCACTTCGCGGCTCCCTTCTTGGCGTGCTGGTTGTTCGTGTCGTTCGTGTGCTGCTTGTCGTTCTTGACGAAGTACCAGTGCTGCGGCGCGAACGTGACGGTCGGGTTCTGCTCGATGCCCCGCAGGTCGTTGCGGATCACCGACACCTGGTACGCGGGGTTCGGCATCCACATCACCGGCAGCTGCCCGGCGAGGTACTCGCCGTACTCGTGCACGGCCTTCATGTCCGGCGAGTACTGCACGGCCCGGATGATCCGGTCGGCCTTCCTGTCGCTGTAGTTGCCGAAGTTGGCCGAGGCGCCCGTGGAGAAGAGCTGCTCGCCGCTCGGGTTGAGCGGGTAGTACCAGCTGCCGGCCGTACCGAAGAACGACATGTCCCAGTCGCAGCCCGGTGCCTTGGCGGTGCACGGCACGGAGTTGCCGAGCACGGAGTTCAGGGGCTGCTGACGTACGGTCAGGTCGATGCCCGCCCGGCTGAGCGACGACTTCAGCTCCTGCATCATGTTCGTCGTCTCGGTGGAGCCCGACTGCGAGAGCAGGGTCATCTCCAGCGGAGCGTTCTCCTTGACGCCGGCGCCGCACTCGTCGTCGCCGGTGCCGGGGCGTGCGCAGCGTGCGATGCCGTCGCGCGTCTTCCAGCCGTGCGCGGAGAGCAGCTCACGCGCCGTGCGTACGGAGAACGGGTACCGGTTCTTCGCCATGGCGGGGGACAAATACTGGCTCTTCGGTGTCACCGGCACCGGGCCGAGCGTCGGTGTGGCGCTGCCTTGCCAGATGACGTCGCTCATCGCCTTCTGGTCGACGAGGTGCTGCATCGCCTGCCGGATGTACAGCTGGCTCATCAGGGGCCCGGCGTGGGTGGAGTTGAAGTTGTAGACGATGTACGTCGCCGCCCAGCCCTCCCACGGATCGACGCGGTACCCCTTGTCCTCGAACTTCGCCTTCTGCGCCATGACGGACGGCGGTATGTATCCGTAGTCGACGCCGCCGGAGCGCAGCACGTTGTACTCCGAGTCGGCGGTGGTGAAGGGCTTGAAGACGACCTTGTCCAGGTGCGGCCGCTCGGAGTCGGGGCCGGTGAACTTCTCGTTCGGGACGATGGTCACCTGGCCGCTGTCCCGCCAACCTGCCAGCTTCCAGGGGCCGTTGACCGTCGTCCAGAGCGGGTCGCTGCCGTACGAGCCGAGGCTCTTGGCGTGCCGCGTGAGCCGGGCGAAGACGGCTTTGGCGCCCTTGGTGGTGCGGTCGTGGTCGCCGACCCTGCCGCCGTCGGTCGTGGCGTCCCAGGCGTGCTGGGGCAAGGCCCGCATCAGCGTGAGCTGGTTGGCCGTGAACCAGTCAGGGTTGTACGCCCGGTCGAGGTGCAGTCGCACCGTGTGGTCGTCGACGACCTCGAACCGCTTCACGTTGTCCGGCATCGTGCCGACCGAATAGCTGCCCCAGTCCGCCTTGTCGGCCTTGACGAGGTTGAACCAGAACTCGAGGTCGCGGGAGGTGACGGGCTTCCCGTCGGACCACTTCACGCCCTCGCGCAGCGGCACGGTCACCGTCTTGTTGCCGTCGCTGTACTTCGGTTCGAGGCCGAGCGTGCTCGGGCCGTGCGTGGTCAGCCCGCCCTTGAGCTGCACGGCGTCGTAGACCGGCATGAACAGCAGGGTCTGGATGGCGTAGTTGTACGAGGCCCCGTAGCCGGGCGCGCCGATCGGGAAGATCCAGTTCGGCGTGGCCGCGGGAGGCAGGGCCATCGTGGCCGTGCCGCCCTCCACGGGGGTGCCGCCGGTCGGCCCCATGGCGATGCTGCCGCCCTCGTGCGTGCAGCCGGTGAGCGCCGCCGCGAGGACGAGGACGGCGGCGGCCGTTGACCTGAATGAGCGCATGCCGGAGGGCCTCCAAGGGGACGGGGGGACGGCCCCGTACCGGAGTGCGACGGGGCGGCGCCCGAACGCTAGGCCGGTGGGCAAAACCAAGTCAATAGCTTCATTCGGCAAATAGTTCTTCGTCCTGGAGGTATGGCGAACTTGGTTCGGTTTCGCCTAGAGTTCGAGTTGCAATCGAAGGAACCCATCGAACGAACCAGGCAAACGAGCCCGCCGAACGAACCAGCGCGCTGAAGCAAGCAACCAAGCAACGAAGAGGGCGTATGTCCGACACATCGCAAGGCGAACCGGGGTCGGCGCAGCACATCCTGCACCTGGTCTCCTCCGGCACCGCCACCTCCCGGGCCGATCTCGTACGGGAGCTGGGCCTCGCCCCCTCCACCGTCTCGCTGCGCGTGCAGGAACTCGTAGCGGCGGGCGTGCTCACCGAGTCCGGCGAGGGCGCCTCCCGCGGCGGGAGGCGCCCCCGCCTGCTGCGCGTGCGGGCCCAGGGCGGCGTCGCGCTCGCCGCCGACCTCGGCAGCCATCACGCGCGGCTCGGCGTGGTCGGCCTCGACGGGACCGTCCTCGACGCCGTCGACCTTCCGCACGACATCACCGTGGGGCCGGAGTCGGCCGTCGACTGGCTCTGCGGCCAGGTCGCCGAACTCGCCGCGCGCCAGCGTGAGGCGGGCCGCACCGTGCGCGCGCTCGGCGTCGGCTTCCCCGGCCCGGTCAAGCCGGGCGAGGGCCGCGTCCTGAGCCCGTCCCGCATGCCCGGCTGGCACCGCTACCCGCTGCGCGACGTCCTCGCCGAACGCCTCGGCCTGCCCGTCACCGTGGAGAACGACGCCACGATGATGGCCGTCGGCGAGCACCGCGCCGCCCGCCCCGACCTCGACCACATGGTGGTGGTGAAGGCGGGCCGCGGCATCGGCAGCGGCATCATCTCGGCGGGCCGCCCGCACGACGGAGCCAACGGCTGCGCCGGCGACATCAGCCACGTACGCGTGGAGGCCGCGCAGGACCGCCCGTGCAGCTGCGGCAACATCGGCTGCCTGGAGACGGTCGCCAGCGGCGCCGCGCTCATCCGTGAACTCGCCGGGCAGGGCGTCGAGGTGGCCTCCACCACCGAGCTCCTCCAGCTCGTCGCCGACGGCGACCCGCAGGCCACCACGCTGGTCCGCACCGCGGGCCGGCACATCGGCACGGTCCTGTCCGTCGTCGTGAACTTCTTCAACCCGCAGGCCGTGGCCCTCGGCGGCGCGCTCGCCGCCGCCGAGCCCCTGGTCGCCGCCGTGCGCGGAGTCCTGTACGAGCGCTGCCTGCCGCTCGCGACGTCGGACCTGGAGATCACCACGACGGTCACGGGCCGCGACGCAGGACTGCTCGGCGCGGGCCTCACCGCCCTGCGCCACAACCTCCCCACCGCACCCGTCCCCCAGGAAGAGAGCGCCTCAGCATGACCAGCACGGCCCCCGCACGCCGCCTGCGCATCGGCATCGGCGGCATCGGCATCGAGTCCTCCACGTTCTGCCCGCACCGCTCCACCACGGACGACTTCCGGCAGACCCGAGGCCAGGAACTCCTCGACCGCTACACCTGGACCAGGCCCGACTCCGACCTCGCCGACGTGGTCGAGTGGGTGCCGCTGCTGCACGCGACCTCGCTGCCCGGCGGCCCGGTCGAGGCGGAGTCGTACCTGGTCCTCAAGGACGAACTCGTCACCCGCGTACGCGAGGCGGGCCCCCTCGACGGCATGGTCTACGACATCCACGGCGCCATGAGCGTCATCGGCCTCACCGACGCCGAGGGCGACCTCACGGACGCGGTCCGCGCCGCGCTCGACGCGCACGGCACACGCCCCCTGCTGTCCGCCGCGATGGATCTGCACGGCAATGTGTCGCGCCGCTTCGCCGACCCCTGCGACCTGCTCACGGCCCACCGCCTCGCCCCGCACGAGGACGCGTGGGACACCCGCGAGCGCGCCGCCCGCAATCTCGTACGCTGCCTGCGCGACGGCACGCGCCCGCACCGCGCCTGGGTCCAGGTGCCCGTCCTGCTGCCCGGCGAGAAGACCAGCACCCGCCTCGAACCCGCCAGGTCCCTGTACGCCTCGCTCGCCGAGATGGAGAAGCTTCCAGGCATCCTCGACGCGGCGATGTGGGTCGGCTACGCCTGGGCGGACGAGCCGCGCTGCAAGGCCGCCATCGTCGTCACCGGCGACGACGCCGAACTCGCCGCCGCGGAGGCGGAGAAGCTCGCCCGGCGCTACTGGGACGCCCGCAGGGACTTCGTCTTCGTCGGCCCGACCGGCAGCGCCGAGGAGTGCATCGAGAAGGCGGTGGCCTCCGACAAGCGCCCCTTCCTCATCAGCGACTCCGGCGACAACCCGACCGCGGGCGGCGCCGGCGACCTCGCGTACATGCTGGGCAAGCTCCTCGCCAACGACGCCATCCGCACGGGCGAGGTCACGGCCGTGCACCCGGGCATCACCGACCCGGTCGCCGTGGCCCGCTGCTTCGAGGCGGGAGTGGGCTCCGAGGTGACGCTGAGCGTCGGTGGCAAGGTCGACGCCGGCCACGGCGGACCGTACGAACTCACCGGCAGTGTCACGGCGTTGCAGCGCGCCACCGATCAGAAGGACCGGTCCGAGGGCGGCGCCTACGACCGCGGCGTCGACATGGCGGCGGTGCGCGTCGGCGGACTCACCGTCGTCCTCGTGGAGCGCCGCAAGCCGTTCCACACGCTCGCAGACTTCATGGGCCCCGCCGAGGGCGGCCTCGGTGTCGATCCGCGCACGTACGACCTGGTCGTCGTGAAGATCGGCTATCTGGAGCCCGAACTCCACGACATGGCCGCCGACTGGCTGCTCGCCCTCACCCCGGGCGGCGTCGACCAGGACCTCCTGCGCCTGGGGCACCACCGGGTCGAGCGGCCGCTGTACCCGTTCGATGACGACGCGTACGCGGACGGGCCGGGCCCCGACCTCACGGCCGTGCTCCTGTAGGCGGGCGCGCTCTTGCGGACGGGTGGCGGACGGAGTCGCGGAGCGGCCGCTTCCGGGTGAGGCTGGAGAGGCCCGTACCGGCTGTCGACGAGCCGGTGCGCTGAAACCGCGCGCTGAAGGAGACACGATGCAGCAGGACAAACAGCCCGGCTACGGCCCCGTGGTGTTCCGCGACCGGTCGGCGGGCTATGCCTTTCTGACCCGCTCGACGGCCTCCAGCGACGAGACGATCGAGTGGGACGACGGCGAGACCTACCCCGTCGTCGACGTGGAGATTTCCTCCGAGTCACACCCCTTCTACACGGGCAAGGCGCGGGTGGTCGACGCCGAGGGGCAGGTCGCCAAGTTCGAGAAGCGGTACGGCGAGCAGGACAAGGGCTGACCGCCCGGGCGCCTGACTGACCGCCGTACCGCCGGGGGATCGGACCGCACCGCTGGGGCTCAGACCGAGCGGTGGTACTGGTCCGGCACGTGCACGTCCCCGCCCAGCTCGCGCGCCGCCGAGCGCGCCCACGACGGGCTGCGCAGCAGTTCACGGCCGAGCAGGACGGCGTCGGCCTCGCCGTTGGCGAGGATCTTCTCGGCCTGCTCCACGTCGGTGATGAGGCCGACGGCGGCCACGGCCAGCTCCGTCTCGGCCTTCACGCGCGCGGCGAAGGGGACCTGGTAGCCGGGTCCGACCGGGATGCGGACGCCGGACGCGTTGCCGCCGGTCGAGACGTCGAGCAGATCGACGCCGTGCTCCTTGAGGAGGGTGGCCAGGCGCACGGTCTCGTCGGGCGTCCAGCCGTTCTCCTCCAGCCAGTCGGTGGCGGAGATACGGAAGAAGAGCGGCTTGTCCTGCGGCCACACGTCGCGGACCGCGTCGACGACCTCGAGGGCGAAACGCACCCGGTTGTCGAAGGAGCCGCCGTACTCGTCCGTGCGGACGTTGGAGTGCGGCGAGAGGAACTGGCCGATCAGATAGCCGTGCGCGCCGTGGATCTCGGCGACGTCGAAGCCCGCGTCCAGGGCGCGGCGGGCGCCGTCGGCGAACTGGCCGACGATCTCGCGGATCCGCTCCACGGTGAGCTCGGCCGGGGCGGGGTGCCGGTCGTCGAAGGCGAGGGGGCTCGGCGCGACCGAGTCCCAGCCGTGCGCGTCGGCGCCGACCGGGGCGCCGCCCTTCCAGGGCCGGTCGGTCGACGCCTTGCGGCCGGCGTGCCCGAGCTGGATGCCCGGGACGGTGCCGTGCGCCTTGAGGAAGTCGGTGATCCGGCGGAGCGCCTCGACCTGTGTGTCGTTCCAGATACCGAGGTCGTACGGGCTGATGCGGCCCTCGGGGCTGACCGCGGTGGCCTCGACGATGATGAGCCCGGTGCCGCCGGCGGCGCGGGCCGCGTAGTGCGCGAAGTGCCAGTCGTTCGGGGCGCCGGTCAGCGGGCCCTCGGGAGCGGCGCTGTACTGGCACATCGGCGGCATCCAGACCCGGTTGGGGATGGTCAGCGACCGAAGGGTGTAGGGCTCGAACAGCGCGCTCACGGCAGACTCCTATACGTTCACGACGGGCGTGGCGGGTCCTCGTACGATAGGCATCGTAGTACGGCACCTGTCAAACTACGACAGGTCTCGTACAATGGACCTGACGCAACCGAACGCACCCGCCACCCCCATCCGCACACCGGGCCGAACGAAGTGGAGCCGCCGTGACGACCGCCGCACCGAGCAGCAGGGCGCTTGCTCACCCCACGCGTGACGAGATCCGCCTGGAGTCGGTGCTGCACGCGCTCGCCGACCCGATGCGCCTGCGGGTGGTGCGGGAGCTGGCGGCCGAGGAGGGCGAGGACGCGGAGCTCTCCTGTTCGCACTTCGTCCTGCCTGTCACGAAGTCGACCACCACGCACCACTTCCGCGTCCTGCGCGAGAGCGGCGTGATCCGGCAGATGTACCGGGGCACCGCCAAGATGAGCGTGCTGCGCCGCGCCGATCTAGAGGTGCTCTTCCCCGGGCTGCTCGACAGCGTTCTCGCGGCCGCCGCCCGGCAGGACGGCCGGCTCGGAGGCTGAACTCCCGCTTCCCGGAAGGTGGTTGAACAGCAGGTTGAGCACGATCGCCGTGATGCAGCCCGCGCTGATCCCGCTGGTCATGACCGTCTGGAACCAGTCGGGGAACTTCGCGTAGATCCCGGGCACACCCACAGGAAGCACGCCCACCGCGACCGACACGGCGACGACCGTCAGGTTGTGGTTGCCGGCGAAGTCGACCCGGGCCAGCGTCCGCACACCGCTCGCCGCGACCGTGCCGAACATGACCAGGCCCGCGCCGCCGAGCACCGGCGCCGGGATGGCGGCGACGACCGCGCCCAGCTTGGGCAGCAGGCCGAGCAGCACCAGGATCCCGCCGGCCGTGGCGACGACCCAGCGGCTGCGCACCCGCGTCATGCCCACAAGACCGACGTTCTGCGCGAACGCGGTGTACGGGAACGTGTTGAACACGCCGCCGAGGACCGTGGAGAAGCCGTCCGCCCGCAGGCCGTCCGCCAGCGAGCGCGGCTGGACGGGCCGCCCCGTCATCTCGCCCACCGCGATGAAGTCGCCCGTCGTCTCGGTCATCGTCACCAGCGCCACGATCAGCATCGACACGATCGCCGCGCCGTGGAACGTCGGCGTGCCGAAGTGGAACGGCGTGCTGATACCCACCCAGTGCGCGTCACCGACACCGCCGAAGTCCGTGAAACCGGTCGGCACCGCGACGGCCGTCCCGACGACCATGCCGACAAGTACCGCGACGCGGCTCAGGGACGGCGGCGCGAACCGCTGCACGGCCAGGACCACCACGAGGACGAACGCGGCCAGCGCGACGTTCTTCGGGGCGCCGAAGTTCTCCGAACCCGCCCCGCCCGCGACCCAGTTGCCCGCCACCGGCAGCAGCGAGACACCGATGATCAGGATGACCGTGCCGGTGACCAGCGGCGGGAAGAAGCGCAGCAGCCTGCCGAAGACCGGCGCGAGCAGCATCATCGCGAGCCCGGCGACGATCACCGCCCCGTAGATCGCGGGAAGCCCGCCGCCCGTCGTGCCGATGATCACCATCGGCGAGACCGCGGCGAACGTACAGCCCTGCACGATCGGCAGCCGGACGCCGAACCGCCACACCCCGACGCACTGGATCAGCGTCGCGATGCCGCACACCAGCAGATCCGCGGTGATGAGATACGCGAGGTCGGCGGGCGACAGCTTCATCGCGCCGCCCACGATCAGCGGCACGGCCACCGCGCCCGCGTACATGGCGAGCACGTGCTGCAAACCGAACACGGCCAGCTGCCGCACGGGCGGCACCTCGTCGACGGGGTGTACGGACGGTGGGGCGGCCGGGGCTGCCATGGGCACTCCAGGGGGCTGTCGGAACGCGAACGCGCAGGCGAATGCGGGTGCGGGTGCGAGGGACGAGGCGGACAGCACGAGACCGTATGGGGCTTAAACGTTTTGTTGATTTCACGACTGTTGCCGGGATGTGTCGCCGTTCCCGGGCGCCACGCGACAGTGCATATCGCTGCTCAGACGCTACGTCGTCCCGTCGCGGGCAGCCGCCAGCAGGCCCGCCCAGTCCGGGATCTTCACCGGGCCGCGCCCCAGGGACCGGCCCAGCTCCGCCTCCGCGCGCTCGATCGCGAGCCACCCGGGCCACTCGACGGCCGCACAGCCCGCCGCGCGAAGGCCGGGGAGCGCGTCATCCGGAACGTCCCCGGCGGCAAGCGCTGCGGCGTCGTCGAGCAGTGACTGCGCGGTCTCCTTGGCGCACGGGCGGTTGGTGCCGATCACGCCCGTCGGGCCGCGCTTGATCCAGCCCGCGACATACTCGCCGGGCGAGACCTCACCGGCCCGCAGGATGCGCCCCTCGCGATGCGGCACGGTCCCGGTGGCCGCGTCGAACGGCAGCCCGTCCAAGGGCACTCCGCGGTATCCGACCGAGCGCAGGACGAGCTGCGCGTCGATGTCGTCGAACCGGCCGGTGCCGCTCACGCCGCCCGAGCCGTCCGGCGCGGTGTGCTCGAACCGTACGCCCGACACCCGGCCCGCCGCCCCTTCCAGGAGTGCCGACGGCCGCTGGAAGAAGCGCAGATGGATGCGGCGGGGCAGACCCGGCGACGGGCGCTCGGCCCAGCCGCGCAGGACCTCGACGTTCCGCCGGTTCGCCGCCGGGAGCCCCGACGGGTCGAGGTAGGCGGGATCGAGCGCCAACTCGGCCGGATCCACGACCACTTCGACCCCGGGCAGCGTGCCGAGCTCACGCAGCTCCTTGGTGGTGAACCGGGCCTGCGAAGGGCCGCGCCGTCCCACCATGTACACGTCCCGCACGCGGCTGTCGGCCAGTGCGCCGAGCGCCGCCTGCGGCATGTCGGTGGGCGCCAGCTCGGCCGCGCCGCGGGCCAGGATCCGCGTGACGTCCACGGCGACGTTGCCCACGCCGATGACGACGGCCGACTCCACACCCCGTACGAACCCCTCGGCCACCGCGTCCGGATGCGCGCTGTACCAGGAGACGAAATCGGTCGCCGACCAGCTGCCCGGCAGGTCCTCGCCCGGTACGCCCAGATGGCGGTCGGTGGCGGCGCCCACGCAGTACACGACCGCGTGGTACATCTCCAGGAGCCGGCCGGGCGGCAGGCCGGGGCCGATCTCGACCCCGCCGACGAAGCGGACGCGCTCGTGCTCCAGAACCGTGCGCAGATTGTTCTGCAGCGACTTGATCTTCTCGTGGTCCGGTGCCACGCCGTAGCGCACCAGGCCGTACGGGCAGGGGAGCCGGTCGAGGACGTCCACATGGACGTCCGGTACCCGCTCCTGCTGGACCAGGCTCTGCGCGGTGTACACCCCGCTCGGCCCCGACCCCACAACGGCGACGCGCAGCACGGCGGACTCCTTCCGCAGGCCGACGGACTTCCAGCATGACACCACGGGGGCCGGGCCGGGAGGGTGTGGAACGCGCGGAGCTCACCGGCCGGGCGTCAGGACATCTTCCGCATGCGCCCGATCTCGGCCGTCTGCTGCGCGATCACGTCGTTCGCCATCTCCTCGACCTGGACGTTGTTCCCCTCGGACAGCACGTCCGTCGCCATGGTGACCGCCCCGGTATGGTGCGTGATCATCAGCTTCAGGAAGAGCTCGTCGAAGGCCGCGCCGTGCGCCGCGCGCAAGGTCTTCAGCTGCGCCTCGGTCGCCATCCCAGGCATCGCCCCGTGCTCGTGGTGCCCGCCGCTCTCGCGCTCTCTGCCGTGGGAGTTGAGCCAGCCCTCCATGGCCCCGACCTCGGGCCCCTGCGCCGCGGCGATGCGCTCCGCGAGGCGCTTGACCTGGCCCGACTCGGCCCGCTTCGGGGCAAGTTCGGTCATCTGCAGGGCCTGCGTGTGATGCGCGATCATCATCTGCGCGTAACTGAAGTCGGCCGAGTTGGGGCTGTCGTCCGGCCTGCGCTTCTGCGCGTCCTCGGCCGACAGCGTCTCGGCGCCCTCGCCCGGCTTGCCCGGCGCTATCACCGAAGGCCCGGGCCGCGCACGGGAGTTGGTGTCAGCGCCCCCGTCGTCCGGCGCGGTGTCACAGCCGCCGAGCACGAGCGCGGCCACCGCGACCGTCAACGGCAGAACAACTTTCATGACGAGTACGTTGCCATCTGTTGATCTGTGCATGATGAAGACGATACTCGTGGGGTCCGTGCTCCGCTCCCGCGTGAACGGGGGATGCGGGGAAGTCCTCGACGAGGGAGACAGCAGTGACCCT
The DNA here is from genome assembly GCF_002803065.1 of Streptomyces sp. CB01635. Taxonomy (GTDB): domain Bacteria; phylum Actinomycetota; class Actinomycetes; order Streptomycetales; family Streptomycetaceae; genus Streptomyces. Next base: position 31,674 of record NZ_NNBL01000037.1, on the reverse strand, counting down.
GTTGGACACGTCCCGAACGCGACGCAGACGCCTGGGAGTTGCCACGACCGCGGCCGGGCTGCTGGCCGCGCTGCTCATGGGGAGCCCGGCGGCAGCGACCCCGGATCCGGGCGACACCCCGGCCAGGTCCGAGCGGCTCTCGAAGAGCGCGGCGGCCGACACCCGGGCGGCGATCGCGAACGGCGACATACCCGCCCAGGACGAGGTCGTCCACTCCGACAACATCGAACATCTCACCAACATCCCCAAGGACGTGCTGCCCGGCTTCAACTCGGACCTCGCGTTCCAGGGCAGGTACGCCTTCGCGGGCAACTACGACGGCTTCCGCATCTTCGACATCAGCAACCCGAAGGCCCCGAAGACCGTCGCGCAGGTCCTGTGCCCCGGATCGCAGAACGACGTCTCCGTCTCCGGCGACCTGCTCTTCCTGTCGACGGACTCCTCGCGCAGCGACAACTCCTGTGCCAGCACCACCCAGCCCGCCACGGAGAAGTCCTCCTGGGAGGGCATGAAGGTCTTCGACATCAGCGACAAGAGGAACCCGAAGTACGTCGCCGCCGTCGAGACCGCCTGCGGCTCGCACACGCACACGCTGGTCCCGGAGAAGAAGAACGTCTACGTGTACGTCTCCTCGTACTCACCGAGCGCGACGTTCCCGGACTGCCAGCCGCCGCACGACGGGATCTCCGTCATCAAGGTGCCCCGCAAGGCACCCGAGAAGGCCGCGACGGTGAACTTCCCCGTGCTGTTCCCCGGTGAGGGGCCGGACGGCGGCGGCAACCCGGGCGGACCCACCAACCCGGGCGTCTCCAAGACCACCGGCTGCCACGACATCACGGTCCTGCCCTCGAAGGACCTGGCCGCCGGCGCCTGCATGGGTGACGGCATCCTGTTCTCCATCAAGGACCCCGAGAACCCGAAGGTCATCGACCAGGTAGAGGACAACACCAACTTCGCGTTCTGGCACTCGGCGACGTTCAACCAGAAGGCCGACAAGGTCATCTTCACGGACGAGCTCGGCGGCGGCGGGGCGGCCACCTGCAACGAGGCCGTCGGGCCGGACCGCGGTGCTGACGGCATCTACGCCGTCGTCGGCAAGGGCGACCACCGCAAGCTGGTCTTCAAGAGCTACTTCAAGATCCCCCGCCACCAGGCGGACACCGAGAACTGCGTGGCCCACAACGGCTCGCTGATCCCCGTCAAGGGCAAGGACATCATGGTCCAGGCCTGGTACCAGGGCGGCGTCTCGGTCTGGGACTTCACCGACTCCTCGAAGCCGAAGGAGATCGGGTACTTCGAGCGCGGTCCGCTCACCACGGACACCCTTCAGGTGGGCGGTGCCTGGTCCGCGTACTACTACAACGGCTACATCTACTCGAACGACATCGCCAAGGGCTTCGACGTCCTGAAGCTCAGTGACCGGCGCACGGACCCGGCCGAGCGGGTCCGAATGGGCGAGCTGAACGTCCAGACGCAGCCGGACTACTTCGACTGAGACCCGGGACGCCCCGGCTCGAAGTACTGGGAGAAGTTCGGAGCGCTCTCCGGGCTTCTCCCGCCGGGCGCCGCGTCGTCCGGCGGGGTTCCGAGCTCCCACGCGAGCCCGTACCGGGCGAACAGCTCCGCCCGCAGGGTCGGCAGCGGCATCGGCGCCCCCGGGACCAGCGCCGCGAACACGGCACCCATCAGCTGGGAGCGCAGCAGCGGATAGTCGCGGTCGACGCTGAGCGAGCCGGTCCGCAGGACCGTGTCGCGCAGCAGCTCGGCGAGCCGTTGCTGCTCGGGGCACTGCACGAAGCCCTCGGCCTGGAGGATCCCCGCCATGTGCGTCCGCATCAGGACGGGGTGGTCGACGGCCAGGCCGAGGATCGCGTCGACGGCCCGCGCGAGGCGCTCCGGCCCGTCCTCGGTGTGCGGCTCGCGCTCCAGGGCCGCCTCCAGCGTCCGGTGCATGAGGCGGTGCACCGCGGACTGGAGCAGCTGCCGCTTGCCGGGGAAGTAGTACGACACCAGGCCTCGCGCCGAACCGGCGCGGTCCGCGATGTCGCCGAGGGTCGTCGCGTCGTACCCGCGCTCCCCGACGAGCTCGACCGTCGCCTGCAAAAGCCGCTCGCGGGATCGCCGTCGCAACTCCTCGTTGACCGATGCGCTGCGCGGGGACATCCTGTAACTCCTGCGTTGACTGGCTCACAGCCAGTATACTCAGCACGTCCCTGCCAGAGGGCCCTTTCCGGAACCTTTGGCCAGGGCTCCCGGGTGTATCCGGCGACGCGGGGGATCGTCGGATACACCTGGACCTGCCGGGCCGGTGTCCGGACGGCGTCGGCGCCGTCCGGACACCGGCCCGGTACGGGTTTCCGGTGCGGGATACGGGATTCCGGCAGGGGTTTCCGGTACGGCCGCCGGCGCCGGAAATCCCCACCGCGGCGGACGCCTCCCGGGCACACTGGCCCGATGCCGCAGCTGATCGCTCCCGACGTCCGCGTCCACGCCTCCTTCCTCGCCGCCATGGACGAGGCCCGCGCCGATGGCGCTGGCGGGCCCGACGACGACTCCACCGCGGGGCTCAGCCTGCGCGCGTACGGAGACACCTGGCAGGACCCGGCGGTCTTCGCGCAATACGTCGCCCGCATGCGGCTCACCCACGGACCGCGCAGCATCCTGCAGTACGACGTCGAGTGCACGACCCTCTGGTACGTCGACGGGAACGCCTACCTCGGCCGCCTCGCGATCCGCCACCGCCTCACCGAGGCCTGGCTGCGCGACGGGCACATCGGCTACGACGTACGGCCCGGCGCCCGCGGCCGCGGACACGCCACGGCGATGCTCCGCGCCGCCCTCCCGCTCGCCGCGCGCCTGGGCGTCGATCCGGCGCTGATCACGTGCGACACGGACAACGCCGCCTCCCGCCGCGTCATCGAGGCCTGCGGTGGCGTACGGGACGACTCGGGCGACGACGACGGGGTGCTGCGGTACTGGGCGCCCACCGGAGCCGGATCGCACACCGCGCGAACCCTCCCTACAGTGGGCCAGGGGTGACGGACAGGCCACCTAGGAGGCGTACCGACATGGATCAAGAGCAGATCCTGGCCCGGATCACGGCGATGGTCGACGACGAGAAGCGGCTCCGCGCGTCGCTCGCCTCCGGTGAGATCGACGGGGCGACCGAGCACGAGCGCCTTGCCGCCGTGGAACGCGAACTCGACCAGTGCTGGGACCTGCTGCGCCAGCGCCGGGCCAAGACGGAGTTCGGCGAGAACCCCGACGAGGCGAGGGCCAGGCCCGAGTCGCAGGTCGAGGGCTATCAGTCGTGACGGCTCAGTCGTGACGGCTCAGTCGTGACGGTCTTGCCCTGGCGGGTCACCTGCTCGCTGCGAGCCGCTCGTACGCCGTCACCGACACGGTCACCGTCAGTGCCCCGAGCAGCCAGCCGCCGAGTACGTCCGAGGGCCAGTGCACGCCGAGCCACACCCGCGTGAGGCCCACGCCGACAACTGACACCACCGCGAGCGCGCAGGCCGTGCGCCACAGGACGCGGCCCGCGCCGTAGCGGCGCAGGAGCCAGAGGACCAGCCCCCACACCACCGTCGCCGTCATCGCGTGCCCGGAGGGGAAGGCCGCGTAGTGCGCGGAGTCCACGGGGTCGGTCCACACCGGGCGGTCACGGCCGACGGCCGCCTTCAGACCCTGCTGGATCAGTGTGCCCACCGCACATGTAGCCACCACCCATAGCGCGAGCCACCAGGCGTTACGGCGCCATACAAGCCAGACGACGACCACGGCGCACAGGGCGCGCATCGTCCACGGGTCCCAGAACCAGTCCGTCAGAACCCGGTTCACCTGCGTCAGTCCCGGATTGTCGACGGCCCAGGGGTGGACGGTGCGCGCCAGATCGCCGTCCAGCGTCATCAGCGGTTCCCAGCGCATCGCCACCGCGATCAGCAGCAGCGCGCTGAGGGCGGCGAGCACCGCCGTCGCGCGTGCGGGCCGCGGATGCCGGGGGCGGGACGGGGAGTCGACCGATGCCGGGTGCATGGGGAAGATCCTCACCCATGGACGGGGCCGGTGGCCATCATGCGGAGCGGGCGCGTCCGGCTCGGGTCGTCGGTCAGCCCAGCGCGCGCAGGCCCGGCACGAACGTCACCAGGAGCGGCACCACCGGTACGAGGGCTGCCGCGGCGGTCAGGCGCAGACGCCGGGCCGGGGTGAGCCGCCGCGGCGGGGTCAGCAACCGGTGCACGCGCTGCGGCACATGGGCCTGCGGTGTGGGGCAGGGGCCGAACACCCCGCGGTCCTCGTTGAGTTCGACCAGGGCGAGGGCGATGGTCAGCCGTCCGAAGCGGCGCGACGCCATGTCGTCGGCAGCCAGTTCGACGAGCCGGTGCATCTCGTCGCGGAACGCGGCGAAGACCGGAACCTGCGGGAAGCCCGTGGCCAGCGCACCCGAGCAGTGCAGCAGCCAGTCGTGCCGCCACTGCGCGTGGCCCATCTCGTGCGCGAGGACCGCGTCCAGCTGACGGCCCTTGAGGCGGCGCAAGGCGGCCGTCGTGACGACCAGTTGGGGCGCGGCGCCCGGCAGCCACCAGGCGTCGGGGCGCTCACCTTCGAGGACCACGAGTCGGTCGCTGCCCGGCTCCTCGCCCGGCAACAGCGGGGAACGCACCAGGAGTTCGGCGCGCCGCTGCCTGCGCCCGGCCCCCGAGCGGAAGATCTCCCGGGCGAGCATCGCCGCGGTCCACAGCCCGCCGAGTGCGAGCGTCACGGCCAGCGTCGCCGCCCATCCGCCGGCCGCCCGGAGCGCGTACGCGTCGACGACGGCATGCGGGGCGGACGCGAACACATGGCCGCGGACGGCCTGCCAGGCGGCGGCCGCGCTCAGCGTCATCGAGAGCGCGCAGCACAGGAGGACGCCGGCCACCACGCACTGCCACACCCACAGGGCAACCACCGGCTCGCGCTCCGGCCACTCGGCCCGCGCGAGAAGGCGTGGGGCGAGGACAGCGGCGAGGGTGCCGAGCAGCAGCAGTGCTACGGGGACCGTCATGGCCTCAGCCTATGAGCCGGGGCTACCGGAGGGTACGGGCTGTCGCGTCAAGTGACGTACGCCACGGTTTTGAGCGGGCAGTTGTCCGCAATGGAGCAGTTTCCCGGGATCCCTGTCCGTACGGGCTCGCTGCGGCACCTCAACGGCCCCGGCCTGCGCGTCTGCAGGGTCATCTGCAGGGTCGACATGTCGTGCGCGTCTACATGGTCAGCAGCATCGCGACCATTCCGATGCCCATCGATAGCCGGCAGGCCCGTGCCAGCTCCGGGCGGTCGCCCCACCCGGACACCGGCGGGCCGCCCCCCGTGGCCGTCGCCACCGGCACCAGCCGAGCCCCCGACCACAGCACGTACCCCGCGAAATAGAGCAGGAGGAGACCGGTCACCAGCGGTGCGCCCGCCGCTGCGTGACCTGCGTGCCCGCCCGGTGCCGCGTCCATCGCCACCGCCATGTACGCCATGGCGAACGCGCCCACCAGGTGGTGCAGATGGTGCGCGCTCGAACGCGCCGCCCACAGCGCGCGCAGTGCCGCGGCCCCGAACACGGCCGCGTACACCGTCCAGGCGGCGGGCAGCGGCGTGACCACCGCGGCGGGTATCGCCATGAGCGCCATGCCGAACCCCATGAGGGCCTCGCCGCCCGCCGTGCGGCGCTGCTCCTCGACCCTGCTGCGCATCCGCAGCAGGCAGTACGCCCCCGTCGCCGCGCACACCGCGACGAGCAGCCAGGCGGCCGAGCCCGGTCCGTGCACGCGAACCTCCCCCAGTCGGACGCCGTACCGCGTCGGGGACGAGATGCCCGTGCACGGCGGGGCGCAATCGAGCGCAGGGGAGCACTGGGCGCGTTCGGCGATGCCACCGTGCGCGGGTTGCGCGGTCGGCCTCCTGGGCCTGTCGGTGCCCGGGCGCGGGCTCATGGAAAAGTTTTCAGGTAAAACACTTGCTAAACTTCTCTGTATGAGCAGCGCAGAAACCCCCACACCGACCCCCACACCACCCCCGTCCAGGCCCCGGCAGATCCGTCGGCTCCCGCTCGCGGGGGTGCTGCGCCTCAACAAGCCGTCCGACATCTGGTTCAAGCCCGCGACGAGCGTCGTCGTGTCCGCGGCGGTGCCGAATCTGACGCTGCTCGCCCTCGGCCGCCTCGACCTCGCGATGTACACGATGGCCGGGTCGCTGTGCGCGCTCTACGCGCACAACCTGCCGTACGCGGCGCGTGCCCGGGCCCTCGCCTGGGTCGTCCTCGGCATGCTCGCGAGCCTCGCCGTGGCCCTGTTCACCGCCTCGCTCACCTCTTCGGCGGCCGTGCTCGTGGCGGTCGGCGCTCTTCTCGCAGCCGCCCAGAAGACCCTGTGCGACGCGACCCGCATCGGCCCGCCCGGCCATCTGATCCTTACGTTCATCAGCTCCGCCAGCCTCTTCGCACCGCAGTACCTGGGGCAGATACCCGGCCACCTCGCCCTGACCGCCGGTGCGGGCGCCGTGGCCTGGCTCGTCGGCATGGCCCCCGCCCTCGTGCGGCCGCACGGCCCGGAGCGGCGCGCCACCGCTCGCGCCCTGAACGCCGCCGCCGCGTACGTGAGCGCCGAGGGCGGTGCGCGCGAGCGGGCCAGGGCCGGTGCTGCCGCGGCCGTCCACGCCGCCTGGCAGTCCCTCCTCGCCACCGGCGACCGCGGCGCCGCCCGCCGCGCTCTGGAGCGCCTGGTCGTGCGCGCCGAGGTCGCTCTCGCCGCCCCCGCCGACACCGACCCCGCACTCCTGCGCGACTGGGCCGCAGGCCTGAGCGGCACGGGCCCCGTCCCGCGCATCAGCCACGCGCACGCCCATGAAGTCGACGACGAAGTCCTCGGCGTCGAGGCCGAACTCGCCTTCGGCAAGCCGTCGTTGTGGCGCAGGCTCGCCCCCGGCTCGCCTCTCCTGCCGGTCGCCCTGCGCACCGCCGTCGGCTGCGCCCTCGCCGGATACGGGTCCCTCGCACTCGGTATCGGCCGCCCGTACTGGGCCCTGGTCACCGCGGCCTCGCTCTACCAGGCCAACGTCACCCTCACCTGGAACCGCACCGTGCAGCGCGTGGCCGGTAATCTCGCCGGAGTGCTCGTCTTCGCCGCCGTGGTGCCCCTCGCCCACGCCGGCCAGATCTTCGTCGTCCTGTTCTGCCTCCTCTTCAGCTTCGGCGCCGAGGCGTTCATCTCCCGCAACTACTGGCTCGGCAGCGTCTGCGTGACCCCCATGGCGCTGCTGATCACCGAGTTCGCCAGGACGCAGGAGGCCGGCGAGCTCATCACGGACCGGGTCGTGGACACCCTTGTCGGGGCGCTGCTCGGCATCGTCGCCGCCGTGATCGTCACCAACCGGCGCGCCGCCGACCACATCGAGCTGGCCCTCGAAGCGACCGGCCGTGCCCGGGAGGCCGCGGAGCGCACCCTCGCCTCCCCGCGTCCTGAGCCCGGTGCCCTGGAGACCGCGCGCCGCAGGCTCGCCGCAGCCCTCGTCGAGCTGCGCGCCGCCGACGACACCGCGGCGGGCGAATGGTGGCAGCGCGCCCTGCCCGAGGAGCGTGTGGTCACCGCTGAGCAGGCCGGACACCGTACGCTCGCGGCGACGGTCCGACGCGCGACGCCGTGGACCGTCCGGAACCCCGAGAACGCAGACGAGCACAGGGGCGGCACCGACGCCCGGGAGAACACGCGAGCATGACGACACGGAACGGCAGGGCGGCGGACGACACCGTCGCAGCAGTGGTGCAGCAGTGGCAGACCGTCCACCCCGACATCGACACCGGGCCCATGGAGGTCATCGGGCGGATCAACCGCTGCGCCGCCCTCCTCCAGCAGGCCGAGGACGCCCCGCTGCGCCGCGCCGGGCTGACCCGCGCCGAGTTCGACCTGCTCGGCGCGCTGCGCCGTACCGGCCACGAACTCACCCCGGGTGACCTCTCCCGGGAGACGTTCTCCTCGGGCGCCGCCGTCACCAAGCGGCTCAAACAGCTCCAGGAGCGCGGTCTGGTCGGCCGGCGCGGCGACACCCGCGACCGGCGCGTCTCCCACCTCAGCCTGACCGACGCCGGCCGCGACCTCGTCGACGCGCTGCTGCCCGACCAGCTCGCGTACGAGAAAACGGTCCTTTCCGGCCTCGGCGGCGCCGGGCAGGGTCAACTCAGTGTGCTGCTGGGCGAGTTGCTCGGTCAGCTCGAAGGCCGTCCGGGTGGTCCGCGCGCCTGATCCCGGCCCTTTTCACAATGGCTTGGGATTTCACTCGAACGTCTTGATACGACCTCCCTGACTCGCGTTGAGCCGGCTCCGCTCCTCCTCACGTGCGGCGACGAGACAGGCATGCCACCACCCAGCGCGGAGAACCGCAGGGAGGGCGTCCTGATGCCCGGCACGGCGAGCCGCGCTGAGCTGGACACCCTGCGCGGCGCGCGCGGGAAGCGGGCCGACGAGGTCTTCCTGTGGCTGATGATCGCGCATCACCGCGGGGGAGTGCACATGGCGAGGGCCGTCGCGGGACACGGGGCCCCGGTAGCCGTCGAACGCCTGGCCCGCACCATGGTCGCGGGCCAGCAGGCCGAGATCGCGCTGATGGAGTCCCTCCTGAAGGCCTCCGGCGGTGGCCCGTGGTAGTCGTTGCTCCGGGCTGAAGGTCTCGAGCGGTGGCCCGTGGTAGTCATTGCTCCGGGCTGAAGGTCTCCAGCGGCGGCCCGCGTCAGTCGCTACTCCGAAGGATCCTCCACGGCCGCCGCGAGCAACCGCCGCGTCTCCGGCTCCACATGGTCGGCGTAGTACTCGTACAGCGCCTCGCGGCCGAGCCGGGCCGCGCGCGGCGCGTCGCCCGAGCTGATCGCGTCGAGCACCTGCCGGTGGTGGGTGATCGAGCGCTCCATCCAGGCGGCGGCGTCCGTGGCGCCCGCGATCTTCTCCTCGATGACCCCGACCACCGCCTCGTGCACCGCGCGGGCGCACAGGCCGAGCAGCGAGTTGCCGCTCGCCTCGGCGATGGCCCGGTGGAAGAGGGCGTCCGCCTCGCTGAAGGCGTGCAGGTTTCCCGTCGACGACTCGCCGAGGCGCTCCATCCGGTCGATCTGCTCCCGCATGCGGGCCAGGTCGTCGGGGGTGTGCAGGCGCGCGGCGAGGCGGTTGCTCTCCGCGTCGAGCACCATGCGGAACTGCACCAGTTCGCCGAGCGAGGCGATACGGGAACGGGTCAGGCGGCTCAGGGCCTGGCTGAGGTTGTCCGGGGAGACACCGAGGACCTCGGCGCCCAGCGGGTCGCCCGGGCGTGAGCGGATCAGGCCCGCCGACTGGAGCACGCGCAGCGCCTCGCGAACCGTCGAGCGGCCGACGTCGAAGCGCACGACGAGTTCGCGCTCCGCCGGGAGCCGGGAGCCGGGCGGCAGGTCGCCGCTGAGGATGCGCTCCTCGATCTGCTGGGCCACCCGCTGATAGGCGCGGACCGGCTTCACCGGCTGGAAGAGATCGTCGTCGGGCGCCATGTGCCTCTCCGTGTCGGGCCGTTGCGCCGGAGTGAATCCATGATCCGGCCATTGACCCGGGCGTGAACGTGGGGGCAGAGTACGGGAAATCAACTGGTCTGACCAGTCGACTGGCCTCGTGGCCGCCCCGACTTGGAGGTGCGATGCGTTCCCGCCCAACAGCCCTGCCCGTGCCCGTGACCGACGCCGCGGCCGCGGTCGCCCTCACCCAGGAACTCGTCCGGCTGCGCACCGTCAACGCCGCGGGAGCCACCGAGGTGGAGCGCCCCGCGGCCGACCTCCTCCAGCGGCTCTTCACGGAGTTCGGGTGGAAGTACGAGGTGGTGGAGGTCGTCCCCGGGCGGCCCAACACCGTCGCGGTGGTCGAGGGCGGCGGCGGGGACGGCCCCACGCTGATGTTCGAGGGGCACATCGATGTCGTCACCGAGGGCGACACGGCCGACTGGACCGTCGATCCGTACGGCGCCGAGATCCGCGACGGAAAGCTCTGGGGCCGCGGCTCGGCCGACATGAAGTCCGGTGTCGCCGCCATGATCTACGGGGTCCGAGCCCTTCAGCTGGCCGGGCCCTTCCCCGGCCGGATCGTCGTCGGCGTGCTCTGCGACGAGGAGGGGCTGATGCTCGGCGCGAAGGCGTTCGCCGCGTCACCGCTCGCCCGCGAGGTGGACGGCGTCATCGTCTGCGAGCCCGAGGGCTACGAGGTGTGCACCTCGGCGCGCGGCGGGATCCGCCTCCGTCTCGACCTGCACGGCGTGATGGCCCACGGTGCCATGCCGCAGGAGGGCAGAAGCCCGATCGTCGCCGGCGCCCGCATCGTCGAGGCGCTCGCCGCCGTGCAGGAGTGGGCCGAGGAGCGCTACGGCGAGCATCCGCACGCGGGCCGCGTCACCGTCACCCCGACCGTGCTGCTCGGCGGCGACCCCGACCAGCTCAACGTGATCCCCGCGCACGGCGTCGTCGGCATCGACGTACGGACCGTCCCGGGCACCGACCATGCCGAACTCATCGAGCGTGTCAAGGAGTTCGCGCAGCGGGCGGCCTCCGGAGTGGGGGTGTCCGTCGAGGTCACCGTCGTCGACGACCGGCCCGCCATCGAGATCCCCGAGGACCACCCCGTGGTCACCGCGCTCGTGGACGCACACCGCCAGGTGCACGGCGAGGCACCACCGTTCGGAGCCGTGCCCGGCACCACCGACGGCACGATCCTGACCCGCGACGCCGGTCTCGCCACCGTCGTCTACGGCCCCGGCGGCAAATGGATCGCGCACCAGGCCGACGAGTACGTCGAGGTGCGCGAGATCGCCGAGTACACGCGCGTGTACGCGGCCGCCGCGCAAGCCTTCCTCACCGCCCGTACGGACGGGGGTGCGGAGCGATGACGTATCAGCGAGAAGCGCCCACGGGCCTGCCGGTCGGGGACACCTGGGTTCCCGCGCCTTCGCAACAGCCCGTCGTCTTCCCTTACGACGGGAGCGAGTTCGCTTCGGCGCCCGTCGGCGACGTGGACGTCGCGCGGCGCGCCGTCGAGCACGCCGCCGGGCGCCGCAAGGAGGTCGCGGCCCTCTCTGCGCGGGTGCGGCGGGACGTGCTCGCCGGTGTCGCGGCCGACCTGGAAGGCGTCGCGTCCCGGATGGCGGAGCTGCTCGTCCTGGAGACCGGGAAGCCGCGAGTCGACTGCGACATCGAGATGCAGCGCGCCGCCGCGACCTGGCGGGCCGCCGCCGACGAGGTGGCCCACCTGCACGGCGAGACCGTTCCGCTGGACCTCCAGGCCTCCGGCGACGGCATGTTCGGGTTCTGGATGCGCAGGCCCATCGGGGTCGTCGTCGGCATCGCCGGCTTCAACTACCCCGTACTCCTCGCCTCCCACAAGATCGCACCGGCACTCGCCGCAGGCTGTCCAGTGATCGTGAAGCCCGCACCGGCGACCCCGCTCGCCACCCTCTGGCTCACCCACCTCGTCCGCGAGCGCCTCGCCGCGGCCGGCGCGCCGCCCGGAGCGGTCCAGCTCGTGACCGGCGACACCGAGGTGGGCCGCACCCTCACCACGCATCCCGACGTCGCGGCGGTCTCTTTCACCGGCTCCGCCACGGTCGGGCACCGCATCGCGCGCGACGCGGCGCCCCGCAAGGTCGTCCTCGAACTCGGCTCCAACGCGGCGCTCGTCGTCGCGGCGGACGCCGACCTCGACGCGGCCGCCGACGCCGTGGCCCGCGGCGGCTACTACGCGTCCGGGCAGGCGTGCATCTCGGTCCAGCGGGTCATCGCCGTCGAGGAGATCGCCGGCGCCCTGGAGAAGAAGATCGCCGAACGGCTGCCCGACGTCGTGGTCGGCGACCCGCGCGACGCCGGCACCCGGGTCTCCGCGCTCATCGACGAAGCGGCCACCGAGCGCGTCCTGGACTGGATCGGCCGGGCCAGGGCGGCCGGTGCCCGGGTCGTCGCGGGCGGGGTGCGCACCGGCACGAGGTGCCTCGCCCCGACCCTGCTCGCGGACGTCCCCGACGGCGAACCCGCCTGGGACGAGGAGGTGTTCGGCCCCGTCGTGTGCCTGCGCGCCGTCCCCGACCTCGATGCCGCGTACGACCTGGTCAACGCGAGCCGGTACGGGCTGCACGCCGCGGTCTACACCCGCGACCTCGGCGCCGCCTTCCGCGCGGTCGACGCGCTCGACGTCGGCGGCGTCGTCATCAACGAAGTCCCCGGCTACCGCAGCGACATCGCCCCGTACGGAGGCGTCAAGGACTCCGGCACCGGACGCGAGGGGCCACGGTTCGCCATCGAGGAGCTGACGGTCACGCGGATGGCCGTCATCCGCCCCTGACGGATCACCTCAGCAGACAGAAAGGCAGCAGAACTTCATGGACTACGCGAATCTGTTCCGGCTCGACGGCAGGCGCGTCGCGGTCGTCGGCGGTGCGGGCGGCATCGGCCGTGAGGCCGTCCGCGCGCTCGTCGCCCAGGGCGCCGACGTCCTGGTCGCCGACCGGGACGAGAAGGGCGCCGAGCAGACCGTCGCCCTGGCCGGCGCGGACGCGGTCCGGTCCGGCACCGCGTCCGCCTACGCCCTCGATGTCCTCGACCCCGAGGCGATCCGCGCCGCCGCCGACGTGTGGGGCCCCCTCGACGCGCTCGTCGTCACCGTCGGCGCCAACGTCCGCAAACGTATCGCCGACTACACGCTCGACGAGTTCGACCGCGTCATCGCCCTGAACCTGCGGGCCTATGTCAGCCTCGTCCAGACCTTCGCCCCCGGCATGGCGGAGCGCGGCCGCGGCAGCGTCGTCGGCTTCGCCTCCATGCGGGCATTCCAGGTGGAGGCGGGCCAGAGCGTGTACGCCGCGTCGAAGGCCGGCCTCATCCAGTTCCTGCGCACCGCCGCCGCCGAATGGGGCCCACGGGGCGTGCGGTTCAACGCCGTCGCCCCCGGCGTCGTCCGCACCCCGCTCACCGACCAGATCGCCGCGGACCCCGCCTGGTACGACGCCTACGCCCAGGCCTCCGCGCTCAGGCGCTGGGCTCGCGCCGACGAACTCGCCGGTGCCGTCGCGTACTTGGTCTCCGACGCGTCGACGTACGTCACCGGCAGCGTCCTGACCGTCGACGGCGGCTGGACCGCGGTCGACGGCCGCTACGACCCCGCGCTCTGAACATCCGCCACCCTTCCCCCTCAAGGAAGTTCATGTCCCCCACAGACGAGGCCGCCAGCCGCTCCCCGGAGCCGGACCCGCGCGAGGCCGACCTCCTCGACTCCCCGGAGCCCGACCCCCTCGAAGGACTCCCCACCCTCGGCGGCCAGTCCCGCCGCTCCCTCTGGATGCTGCTCGTGCCCGTCGTCCTCTACGGCGCCGCGCCCTTCGTCGCCAACCGCATCGAACCCCGCATCCTGGGTGTCCCGTTCCTGCTGGCCTGGGTCATCGCCGCCACGGTCGTCAGCCCCGTCGCCATCTGGCTGGTCGCCCGCTTCGACCCGGCGTACCGCACCGGCGCCGTCGAACCCGTCCCCGTCGACGAGGGAGGCACCCGATGAGCGGCTCCGCAGCCGTCGCGACGACCGTGTTCGGCCTGGCCATGGTCGCCACCATCCTGATCGGCCTGCTCAGCGCGCGCGGCCGGTCCAAGGGCCTCGCCGAGTGGTCGGTGTCCAGCCGCGGCCTCGGCGTGATGTTCATCTGGCTCCTGATGGCCGGCGAGACGTACACCAGCTTCTCGTTCCTGGGGACCGCCGGCTGGTCGTACTCCTTCGGCGCCCCGATCCTCTACCTCGTCGCCTATCTCACAGTAGGCTTCGCCGTCGCCTACATAGTGGGCCCCGCCCTGTGGACGTACGCCTCCCGGCACAGTCTCATCTCGATCGCCGATATCGCCGAATTCCGCTTCCGCTCACGGCCGTTGGGGATTCTCGTCGCCGTCGTCGGGACCGTGTTCCTCGTGCCGTACATCCAGGTGCAGATCCAGGGCATGGGCGTCGTCGTCAACGCGATGACGTACGGGAGCGTCGACCTGCACGTCGCCGCCGTCATCTCGTTCGTCGTCGCCGAGGTGTTCATCCTCGTGTCGGGGCTGCGCGGCTCCGCCTGGGTGAGCGCCCTCAAGGACGTACTCGTGATCCTCGCGGTCGTCTTCCTCGCGGTCTACATCCCCATGCACTACCTCGGCGGAGTCTCCGACTTCATGCAGCGCATGGTCACCGAGAAGCCCGAGTGGCTCACCTTCCCCGGACACGTGTCCGGCGGGCGCAACGCCGCCTGGTTCCTGAGCACCGTCGTCCTCAACGCCGTCACCATCACCATCTTCCCGACCACCGTGGCCGGCTACCTCAGCGCGAAGAGCCCCAACACGCTGCGGCGCAACGCCCTGCTGCTGCCGTGGTACCAGCTGCTCCTGTTCGTACCGATGATGGTCGGCGCCACCGCGCTGTTCGTGCTGCCGGGCCTGGGCAACCCCGACCTCGCCCTGTTCAAGCTGGTCACCGACTCGCTGCCGTCGCCCGTCGTGGCGGTCATCGGCGTCGCGGGCGCCCTGTCGGCGATCGTGCCGATGAGCGTCTTCATGCTGTCCATCGGCACCCTGTGGGGAAAGACCGTCCTCGGCGGCGGCAACGGCGCCGACCCGCGCCGCCCGCGGCCGGCCGTCACCGACGACCACGACCTGCGCACCAAGCGCCGCTCGCAGGCGGTCTGCGTCCTCGCGGGCCTGGTCGCGCTCGGCGGCAGCCTCTTCTACCCCAACACGCTCGTCCAGCTGTCCGTCCTGTCCTACGAGGGCCTGGCCCAGCTCGTGCCCGTCGTACTGCTCTCCCTGTTCTGGCGGCGAATGACCGCCCGCGCCGGGATCTCCGGCATGCTCGTCGGGCTCGCCGTGATGACGGGGCTGTGGGCCACTGACAACGACCCGTGGCACGGGGTCAACGGCGGCATCATCGCGCTGGCCGCGAACCTGGTGGTGACGTTCGCGGTCACCCGCGTGACACCGGCCCCGAGCGCCCCCGCCCCGCGACGGCCCACTGTCCCGGCCGCCTCGGCGGCCGCGGCGAAGGAGTCCTGATGATCGACGAGACCGCACCCGTCCTCCACCGCGCCGCCCACACCGGCAGCCGGAACGGCGCCGGCCCCGAGCCCGAGACGATCGCCACAGCCGATGACCGGATCCGCGCCACCGGCACCGTCGCCGCCCTGCAGGACCGATTCCCCGGCGCGCCCGAGGCGCTGCGGATCCTCACGCCGGGCACGGCGGAAGCGGAGAGCGGCGCCCAGGTGTCCGCGGCGACGGGGGAGACGTACCGGTGAACTCGCGAGCAGTGAACGACTTCGAGATACCCGGCCTCGCCGGACCCGTGGAGATCCTCGTCGACCAGTGGGGCGTCCCCCATCTCTACGCCGGCTCCCAGGACGACCTGTTCCTGGCGCAGGGCTTCAACGCGGCCCGCGACCGCCTCTTCCAGCTGGACCTGTGGCGCCGCCGCGGACTCGGCCTCCTGTCCGAGGTGTTCGGCCTGCGGTACGTCGAACACGACCGCGCCGCCCGCCTGTTCCTGTATCGCGGCGACATGGCCGAGGAGTGGAGCGCGTACGGCGAGGACACTGAACAGATCACCACGGCGTTCGTGAACGGCATCAACGCCTACGTGTCCCTGTGCCGCCGCGACCCCGCCCAACTCCCGCCGGAATTCGCAACGTTGGGCTACGAGCCGGCATTCTGGGAGCCCTCGGACGTCGCCCGGATCCGCAGTCACGGCCTCCAGTACAACCTCCGCGACGAGGTCGACCGCGCCTTCACCCTGCGCGACCACGGCACCGGCGTCGAAGACTTGCGCCGCCGCCGCGAACCCGCCCCGCACCACCTCACCGTCCCCGAGGGCCTCGATCTGAGCGCCATCCCGGACGACGTGCTGCGCGTGTACGACCTCGCGACGGTCCCGCCCTGGCCCGACGCCGCCGCCCTCCAGGGCATCGACGGCTCCAACAACTGGGTGCTCGCGCCGTCCCGGACCGTCACCGGCCGCCCCATCCTCGCCAACGACCCGCACCGCGCGGTCACCCTGCCCGCCCTGCGCTACATCGCGCACCTGGCCGCACCCGGCATCGACGTCATCGGCGCGGGCGAACCCGCCCTGCCCGGCCTCTCCATCGGCCACAACGGGAACATTGCCTTCGGCTTCACGATCTTCCCGATCGACCAGGAGGACCTGTACGTCTACGAGACCGACCCCGACAACCCCCGCGCCTACCGCTATAAAGGCCGCTGGGAAACCATGACCCGCGTCACCGAGACCATCCCGGTCAAGGACGGGGAGCCGGTCGAGGCCGAGCTGTGGTTCACCCGGCACGGCCCCGTCATCCACGAACACCCCACGCGCGACGCCGCGTTCGCCGTGCGAGCCGCCTGGCTCGGCCCCGGCATGGCGCCCTACCTCGGCAGCACCGGCTACATGCGGGCCGAAGGCCCCGACGCGTTCCTCGCCGCCCTGCGCCGCTGGGGCGCGCCCGGCGAGAACCAGGTGTACGCCGCGCCCGACGGCACCGTCGGCTGGCGCCCCGCGGGCCGCGTCCCGGTCCGCCCGAACTGGGACGGCACCCTGCCCGTGCCCGGCGACGGCCGCTACGAATGGGACGGCTTCCTCGACGCCGACGCGCTGCCCGCCGAACGCGACCCGGACCAGGGCTGGTTCGCCACCGCCAACCAGATGAACCTGCCGCCCGGCTACCCGAACGACCGCGACACGGTCACGTACGACTGGTACGCCCCCACCCGCCACCACCGCATCGCCGAAGAGCTCGACGCGCGCACGGACTGGACCGTCGAGGACTGTGTACGGCTCCAGACAGACGCGGTCAGCCTGCCCGCGCGCCGCATCCTGCCGCTGCTCGCCGACCTGGCCGGCGACGACGAACTGACGGCGTGGGCCATCGGCCTGCTGCGGCACTGGGACGCCGACGTCACGGCGGATTCGGCGGCCGCCGCGCTCTTCGAGATCTGGTACCGCCGCCATCTGCGCCCCGCCGTCTTCGGCAAGGCACTGCAACAAGTCGCCCCCGACGCCGAACGCGCTGCGGCCCTCGCCCGGATCCTGCCGCCCGACGACCCGACCTCCGACCCCCGCGTCGATCTGGACCTGCTCACCGGCGCGGAGACCACCCTCGACCCGGGCACCCTGCTCGCCACTCTGACCGCCGCCGTCGCCGACCTCTCCGCCCTCCTCGGACCCGACCCGGCCGCATGGACCTGGGGCGCGCTCCACCACGCCCGCGTGTTCCACCCGGTGACCGCCCTCCACGAGGGACCGCAGCCGCCGTGGGCGTCGGTCGGTCCCGCCCCGCGCGGCGGCAGCGGTGACACGGTGGGCGTCGCGCCGTACGGACCCGACTTCCGCCAGACGACGGGCGCCACGTTCCGCCTGGTCGTCGACGTCGGCTCCTGGGACGACTCGGTGGCCATGAACTCACCGGGCCAGTCCGGGAATCCGGACAGCGAGCACTACAGCGACCTCTTCGCCACCTGGGCCGCCGACAGCTCCTTCCCGCTCCTCTACACCCGCGGGCAGGTGGAGAAGCACACGACGCGGACGATCACCCTGCGACCGCCCGCGCCGGCCACCACTCAGGACCCGAACGGGAGGTAGTCCACGTCACTGGCCCTGGCCCAGCCCTGTCACTGGCGCTCGACATGCGCCGTCACCATCGCGTGCACTTCCTCCGGCGTCAGATACGCGTCCGTCTTCTCGAAGTCCTTCAGCGTCGCGGGCCGCTCCGCCTGGAACCCCGTCCGCACGAAGTCGTCGCCGGCGACGGCGTTGAGCCCCCAGTTCGCCGCCGTGCGGAAGCGGGCCGTCCCGGTGCGCAGCGCGCCCAGGTGGTAGGCCCGGGCGACGACCTGGGCGGGCAGCCCGGTCAGCTGCACACCCAACGGCTTGGACACGGCCTGAACGCCGCCCAGGTCCACCACGAGCCCCAGGTCCTTGTGCCGGTACGGCTTCAGCGGCTGTCCGTGCAGCGCGGCCGCCACGTTCTTCGCGGCCGCCCAGCCCTGCCGCATGGCGTGCTGGGCGGTCGGCGGGCAGGTCGCGTCGGCGCCCTTCTCCAGGTCCGGCACGGCGGCCGCGTCACCGAGCGCAAACACACCGTCGAGCCCCGGAACCGTCAGATCCGGCTCCACGACGAGCCGGCCCCGGTTCGTCTCCGCGCTGAGCGTCGCGATCAGCGGGCTCGGGGCGACACCCGCCGTCCAGATCAGCGTGCGGCACGGCAGTACACGGCCGTCCGTGAGCGTCACCGTGTCCTCGGTCGCCTTCGCCACGGACACTCCGAGCGACACATGCAGCCCGCGCCGCTCCACGATCGACAGGGCCTTCTCGCCGAGCCGGTCGCCGAGCTCGGGCATCAACTTGGGGGCGATGTCGACGAGATGCCACTTGATCTGCGCCGGGTCGAGCCCCCGGAGGCGCTTGGCGGCGGCGGTGGTCAGGCGCTGCAGATAGGCGGCCGTCTCCGTACCGGCGTACCCGCCGCCCACCACCACGAACTGCAGCCGCGCCTCCCGCTCGGCGGGGTCGGTGCTGGCCGCGGCCAGGTCGAGCTGCGAGATGACGTGGTCGCGGATCCAGGCCGCCTCCGCCAGCGTCTTCACACCGACCGCGTACTGGTCCACACCGGGGATGTCGAACTGCCGCGTGACGCTGCCCGGCGTCAGGACCAGGTAGTCGTAGCGCTCCACCACCGTCTCGCCGTTGATCTTCCGTACGACGACGGCCTTCGCCTCCGGGTCCACGCCCACCGCGCCGCCCGGCACGATGCCGGTGTGCCGCAGCATGCGGCGCAGCGGCACCGCGACCGACTGCGGAGTGAGCACGCCCGAGGCGACTTGGGGGAGCAGCGGCAGGTACAGCTGATGGTCGAACGGACTGACCAGCCTCAGCTGCGCCTCGCCCGGCTTGAGGATCTTCTCCAGCTTGTGCGCGCACTCCATGCCGGCGAATCCGCCGCCGACGATCAGGATCCGAGGAGCTGCCATGTGATGTCTCTCCAGGGTCGGGCTCATCCGGACGCGAAGGGGCCGGTCTGCGGCCATCCCGCCCATACTCTTCCGCGCGCGGGTGCCGCGCACGCTGAACGGGTCCTTCCGCTCCCGTACCCCGGAACCCGCTCCTCAAGGCCGGTAGCGCAACGGATGGTCCTCGGGTACCTCGGTGATCACGATGCGCACGCCGTCCGGGTCCGAGATCCACATCTCGATGAGCCCCCACGGCTCCTTGACCGGCGGCCGGAGCACCTCGACGCCGCGCGCCGCCAGCTCCTCGTGCGCGGCCGCCGCGTCCGAGACCTGGAGCCACAGCTGGAGCCCGGGCGACGGCGGCGCCTCCGACCGGCCGGACACCTCCAGGAAGCCGCCCCCGAGGAAGTAGACGGTCCCGCGCTCGGGCCCCGTCCCGAACTCCCGGTACACGGCGAGACCGAGCGCCCCACCGTAGAAAGCCCGCGACCGCTCGGGATCGGTGGGGCGAAGAAGCGTCCTGCTGCTCAGTACGTGAACCATGCGAACGCAGCGTAGAGGCTCGGCGTTAGGCTCGACGGCGCCCGCGCCGACAGCCGTGCACGAGATCGGAGACCGTCCCATGTCCATCGCTCCCCGCCCCACGACCGGCGACCTCACCTTCCGGGACGCCACCGACGCCGATGTCGACGTGCTCGTCGCGCTGATCGAGTCGGCGTACCGCGGGGACTCCAGCCGCACCGGCTGGACGACCGAGGCGGACATCCTGGAGGGGCAGCGCACCGACCCGCAGGGCGTCGTCGACGTCATCAAGTCGCCGGACAGCCGGCTGCTGACCGTCGAGCGCGACGGCGCGGTCGTCGCCTGCTGCCAGCTGGAGCACCGCGGGGAGCACGCCTACTTCGGCATGTTCGCCGTGAGCCCGGCCCTCCAGGGCGCGGGGCTCGGCAAGGTGATCATCGCGGAGGCGGAGCGCACCGCCCGCGAGGCCTGGGGCGTGCGCGAGATGCACATGACGGTGATCTCCGTACGCGAGGACCTCATCGCCTGGTACGAGCGCCGGGGCTACCGCCGTACGGGAGAGATGACCCCCTTCCCGTACGGCGACGAGCGCTTCGGCATCCCGCAGCGGGACGACCTCCAGTTCGAGCTCCTGGTCAAGCCCCTCGGCTGACGTGGGCCTCACGGCCGGCACCCGGGTCCCGCGGCTGACTCGGGCCGCTCGCCCGGCTCAGGCCGTGAAGCGGCCGGTCCGTTTGATCTCCGGGTAGTCCGTCGTCGCGGCGTCCAGGCCGAGCGCCCGCACCAGGCGCAGATCGTCCTGCGTGTTGACGACCCAGCCGATGATCCGCAGGTCCGCCTTGCGGGCCCGCTCGACGATCTCCTGTGTCAGACGCCGGATGTTGAGGACCAGGGACGTGGCGCCGACTGCGGTGGCCCGGTCCACCACATCGGTGCCGTACCGGCTTGCCACCAGCGCCGTACGGACGCCCGGCACCAGCCGGGCGATCTCGGCGACGGCCTCGTCGTGGAACGAGATCACCTCGACGCGGCTCACCAGATCACGGCGCAGCATGACCTCGGCCAGGGCGCGCGCCGCGGCGACGTCCTTGATCTCGGCCTGGAGCGGTTTGGAGACGGCGTCGAGCACCTCCTCGAAGACCGGCACCCGTTCGCCGCGCCCCGCGTCCAGGGCGCGCAGCTCGGCGAGGGTCTTGTCGGCGATGGGGCCCCGGCCGTCCGTCGTGCGGTCGACGTCGGCGTCGTGCATGACGACGAGGGCGCCGTCCTTGCTCAGATGCAGATCGAGTTCGATGAGGTCGAGGCCCGCGTTCTGCGCGGCGACGAAGGACCGGAGGGTGTTCTCGGGTTCGACACCCATCACTCCGCGATGCCCGATGGTGAGGAAGTTCAAGATCGTCTCGCTTCCGTCGACGGCGGCTCGGCATCCGCGCGAGGTCGTGGACGGGGTCGCCCGCGCGGCACGGCCGAAGCCTAACGGCCCGTCTCCACGATGGGACCGGTCCGACGCGAGGGAGTGGAGTGGTCCGCTCTGGTTGCGGTGATTCCGAGGACCAGTCCGGTGATGACGGCTGCGACCAGGACGGCGCGGATGCTCACGCTCAGGGCTCCAGACGGGCGGAGGGACAGGGAAGGGGCGGGGACCGGTCCGTCCTACCGCCTCGGCAGCCTGCCGCGGGAAGTGTCACCCGTGGGTGGGCGAGTTCCCCGGCGGTTGACCGGGCACCGCGTCCAGGTCGTCCAGCATGGCCTCGGCCAGCTCGACTTCTGCCGCGAGCCGCCGCTCGCTCCAGCGCAGCGCGATCTGCGGATGGGCCCACGCCTCCACTCCGTCGGCCCGCTCGAGCGCGTCCCTGGCCTCCTTCAGCTCGCCCTTCGTGCGGGCCACGTGTTCCGTCACCAGGTCACGCAGGTGCTCCGGCGCGGCGAGGTGCCCGAGCCACACGCGCAGCAGCACGGGGTGCTTGAGCACGGGCGCGCCGAGGCCCTGCCCGCTCCCGGCCCACACCGCGAGTGCCCCGCGCCCCTCCTCGGTGATCGCGTACGTCCGTTTGGCCCGCGGGTCCTCGGCCCCGGAGCGCAGCGAGGTGACGTAGCCCAGTGATTCGAGGCGGCGCAGTTCGGCGTAGATCTGGCTGATGGCGGGCGACCAGTAGAAGAACCGCAGGGACGCGTCGGCCCACTTCTTCAGCTCGTATCCGGTCCGTTCCCCGGGGAAGGACAGCAGCCCGAGGACGGCCCAGGCGGTCGGTGGCAGGTCGTCAGCCATGCGCCGCATTGAAGTGACCGGAACCGGTCACCGCAAGACCCCGGAGCCTTTGTCGCTGCCGAATACCGTCGCCGGTCTTGCCCCTGGAAGACCTGACGGTTAGTCATATACCTAACCGGAACAGTGCGTGTGGCTCAACTCCCTGGAGGCAACGTGAAGTTCTCCGTCATCTTCGAGGCGCAGCTCGCCGATCCCACCGTCGAACACGAACACCAGGTCATCCACGACTGCGTGGAGCAGGCGGTCCTCGCCGAGGAGATGGGCTTCGACCGCATCTGGGCCGTCGAGCACCACTCCCTCAAGTGGTACGCGCACATGTCGGCCCCCGAGATCTTCCTGACCTGGGTCGCCGCCCGCACCAGCACCATCCGGATCGGGCACGGTGTCGTCTGCATGCCCTTCAACTTCAACCATCCGGTGCGGGTCGCCGAGCGGGCCGCCATGCTCGACCTGCTCTCCGGTGGCCGCCTCGACCTCGGGGCCGGCCGGGGCGGCACCAAGCAGGAGACCTCCCTGTGCGGTGTCGACAGGGACCGCACGACGCAGGAGGTCGAGGAGGCGCTGCGGATCATCGGGAAAGCCTGGGAGAAGGACGAGCTGGAGCACCACGGGGAGCTCCTCGACATCGACCCGCACCCCGTCCTGCCGCGCCCGAAACAGGAGCCCCACCCGCCCCTCTTCCTCGCGTGCAGCCGCACTGAGACGCTCACCCAGGCGGCCGAACTCGGCATCGGCGCCCTGGTGATGGGCTTCGCGGGCCCCGAGTCGATCGCCGGCATGCGGCGCGCCTACGACGACGCGATCGCCGCCCGTACCCCCGACCGCTTCGTGTCCGGCGTCGTCAACGACCACTTCTCCGTCCTGTGCCCGACCATCGTCCTGGACGACCAGCAGACGGCCCGGAACATCGGCATCCGCGGCCAGCGGTTCTTCGCGCAGTCCATCGGGCACTGGTACGGCGGCGCGGGCGTCCCCGACGAGGCCGTGGTGGAGGGCGCCGACGAGGCGGCCGACATGCGCAGGGCCGCCGAACAGGTCGTGGCCCGCCTCCACGAACACCAGATCCCGGTACGTCCCACCGCGACGGCCACCTTCAACGCCGACCACGCCTACGGCACCGCCGACGACGCCATCGCCTACGTCGAGCGCCTGCGCGACGCGGGCGCCGACGAGATCATGTGCCTCGTCCAGATGGGCACCGTCCCCCAGGAGGCCTGCCTGGAGACGCTGCGGCAGTGGGGCGAGAAGGTCATCCCGCACTTCCGCGCCCAGGAGCAGGCGGCGTCCGCATGAGCCCCGCATCCGAGGACCGCCTCGCATCCGAGGAACGCCCTGCCCCCGAGGACCGCCTCGCACCCGACGCCCGCGCCCTGGTCGACGCGATGACCGCGTTCTTCCCCGACCTCGGCGGCGCCGTCACCGACGCGGCCGAGGCCCGCCGCATCCTGGCCGCGGCTCCCGCGTCACCGCTCCCGCCACCGGTCGTCGGCTCGGTCGAGGACCGCGACATCCCCGGCCCCGCCGGAGCGCCCCGGATCCCCGTACGGATCTACCGCCCGGACCCCGACGAGGCCCCGGGCCCGCGCCCCACCGTCGTCTTCCTCCACGGGGGAGGGTGGGCGATCTGCGGTCTGGACAGCCATGACTCCACCGCCCGCGGGCTGTGCCGCGAGGCGGGGGCCGTGGTCGTCTCCGTCGACTACCGGCTTGCCCCCGAGTCGCCGTTCCCGGCCGCCGTCGACGACGCGTACGCGGCGCTGTGCTGGGCGGCCGACCACCACACCGCGCTCGGCGGCGGCACGGGCGCCCTTGTCGTGGCGGGGGACAGCGCGGGCGGGAACCTCGCGGCTGTCGTCTGCCTCCTGGCCCGGGACCGGGGCGGCCCGGGCATCGCGCTCCAGGCCCTCGTCTATCCGGCCACCGACGCGCATCAGTCGACGGAGTCGTTCGCGCGGAACGCCGACCGCTACTTCCTGACGGCCGCGCACTGCCGCTGGTTCGCCGAGCAGTACCTCGGCCCGGACGGCGACCGGTCCCACCCGCACGTCTCGCCGCTCCTCGCCGACCTCGCCTCGCTGCCGCCCGCCCATATCGTGACCGCGGGCTGCGACCCGCTGTGCGACGAGGGCCTCGCCTACGCGAAGGCCCTGCGCGCGGTGGGCGTCGAGGTCACCGAGAGCCACTTCCCGGGGATGTTCCACGGCTTCTTCGGTTTCCCCGAGCTGCTCGACGATGCCCGTACTGCCGTGGCGGATGTGGCGAAGGCCATCGTTTCAACCGTGTCAGGCAGGAAAAACGACGGTGAACCAGGGGGTCGCGCAGGATAACTTCCTCCCGGCTCCACTTGTGGTGGAGAACCTCGCCCGTTTACGGTGTCTGTACGCGAGGTTCTCCCGTGGAGGATGGGTAATGACGGAAATTCTTGTGCAGTCGGGCGTGGAGGGGAAGGTTCCTCCGGAGAAGGTCGGGGGAAGCCCCGAAAGCAGGGTGGTCGAACACCCGGCGTGGCCCGTGCTCAAGGCCGCCGTGGAGGAGATCCGTCCCTGGCAGCAGAAGGACGGCTCCATCGACTTCGCCGCCGACGGCGCCCCGTCCAAGGCCTTGGCGGAGCTGACGCTCGACCGCGCGATATCCGCCGTCGAGCAGCTCTCCCCGCTGCTCCCGCACGACGCCGCGTACCACTCGGCGCTCGCCGCCGACCTGCGGCGCTGGGCGGAAGACGGCTTCCAGGTGCCCGACTTCCTCGACTCGCTGCTGGCCTTCCACCCCGCCGCGCGCCGCGAGGACGGACTGCAGCACCTGGTCGTCTTCCCGATGTACACGCAGAACGGCAACCCGGACCGCAATCTGGAGGCCGTCGTCCTGCGCATGGTGTGGCCCGAGTGGCTCGCCGAGCTGGAGGCGACGCGCTACGACAACCCGCTGTTCTGCGGGATCACGTTCGAGGACTTCACCGCCGGCTACGACACCAACTCGGCCGTGCTCTTCCCGGAGACCATCGCCGTACGGGAGGCTCCCGAGCGCTTCTCCTGGGGTGGCATCTTCTGCGACCGCGAGGCGGCCCGCTTCCGTGCCGTCACCGAGGCGTCCGTCGGCATCCTCGGGCTCGAACTGCCCGACGACATCCGCGAGATGATCTCGGACCAGGACCGCTGCCAGCAGGCGTTCGTCCTGTGGGACATGGTGCACGACCGCACCCACAGCCACGGCGACCTGCCCTTCGACCCGTTCATGATCAAGCAGCGCCAGCCGTTCTGGATGTACGGCCTCGAAGAGCTCCGCTGCGACCTCACCGCCTTCAAGGAGGCCGTGAAGCTGGAGGCCGACGGCTTCCCGCAGGGCCGCGACGTGCAGTACGCCGTCCTCTTCGACCGCATGTTCCGCTTCCCGGTCACCGGCGAGCGCGTGCGCAACTACGACGGTCTCGGCGGCCAGCTCCTCTTCGCGTACCTGCACAAGCACGACGTGCTGCGCTGGACCGACAACAAGCTCCAGATCGACTGGGAGCGCGCCCCGCAGGTCACCAACCAGCTGTGCGCCGAGATCGAGAAGCTGTACCGCGACGGCATCGACCGTCCGAAGCTGGTGCACTGGTTCGCCGCGTACGACCTGGTGTCCCAGTACCTCGCCCCGCACCCCGGTTCGCGCTGGGCCAAGGGCCCCGACGCCCTCGACCTGAGCCTGCCGCCGCGCAAGCTCGTCGACGACGTGCTTCCGGACGAGTTTCCGCTCAGCATGTTCTATGAGGCACTGTCCAAGAAGCTGAAGAACGTGATCGCCTCCACCAAGGGGATCACCGGTGCGGGCGCCGAGCAGGCCGCGGCGTGAGCGCTCGCGAGGAGGAGGCGACGGCCATGGCCGAAGGCAACGGGAACGGCACGCTGGACGGAGCGGTCATCGCGGTCGCGGGCGCGGCGGGACCCGCGGGCCGCGCCACCCTGCTGCGCCTCGCCGAGGCGGGCGCGACGGTCGTCGGAGCGGACGCGGACGCCACGCGCCTGGCGGAGGCCGTGGACGCGGCACGCTACGCGCACGGGGGCGCCACCGTCATCGGCGACACCGTCGACCTCCTCGACCTGGACGCGACCCGGGACTGGGCGAATCACATCGAGAAGGACTTCGGCCGGGTCGACGGCCTTGTCCACCTCGTCGGCGGCTGGCGCGGCAGCGCCACCTTCGCCGAGACCGACCTCGCCGACTGGGACCTCCTAGAAAAGCTCCTGATCCGCACGGTCCAGCACACCTCCCTCGCGTTCCAGGACGCCCTCCAGCGCAGCGACCGCGGACGCTTCCTGCTGATCAGCGCCGCGGGCGCCAGCAAGCCGACCGCGGGCAACGCGGCGTACGCGGCCTCCAAGGCCGCCGCCGAGGCCTGGACGCTGGCCCTCGGCGACGCCTTCCGCAAGGCGGGGGGTGACGCGGGCCCGCAGCAGGCGGCTGCGATCCTGGTGGTGAAGGCGCTGGTGCACGACGCGATGCGCGCCGAGCGACCCAACGCGAAGTTCGCGGGTTTCACGGACGTCACGGACCTGGCCGATGCCATCGCCGGCGTCTGGGAGCGGCCCGCCCATGAGTTGAACGGGACCCGTCTGTGGCTGACCGAGAAGCCGTGAATCCGCCGAAGACCGACGCCCGCCGGCATCACGACCCGGACGTCCGCGGCTTCGCGAGCGACAACTACGCGGGCGCGCACCCGGAGATCCTCGCGGCCCTCGCCCTCGCCAACGGCGGTCACCAGATCGCGTACGGCGAGGACGACTACACGGCGAACCTCCAGCAGATCATCCGCGCCCACTTCGGCCCCACGGCCGAGGCGTTCCCGGTCTTCAACGGCACCGGTGCCAACGTCGTCGCGCTCCAGGCGGTCACCGACCGCTGGGGCGCGGTGATCTGCGCCGAGTCCGCGCACATCAACGTGGACGAGGGCGGGGCCCCGGAGCGCATGGGCGGGCTCAAGCTGCTCACCGTGCCGACCCCGGACGGCAAGCTCACGCCCGAGCTCATCGACCGGCAGGCCTTCGGCTGGGACGACGAGCACCGCGCGATGCCGCAGGTCGTCTCGATCACGCAGAACACGGAGCTGGGCACGCTCTACACGCCCGACGAGATCCGCGCGATCTGCGACCACGCGCACGAGCGCGGCATGAAGGTGCACCTCGACGGCTCCCGGATAGCCAACGCGGCCGCGTCGCTCGACGTGCCGATGCGCACGTTCACGAACGCGGTCGGCGTCGACATCCTGTCGCTCGGCGGCACGAAGAACGGCGCTCTGTTCGGCGAGGCGGTCGTCGTCCTCAACCAGGACGCCGTCAGCCACATGAAGCATCTGCGCAAGCTCTCGATGCAGCTCGCCTCCAAGATGCGTTTCGTGTCGGTGCAGTTGGAGGCCCTGCTCGCCAAGGACCTGTGGCTGCGCAACGCGCGGCACGCCAACGAGATGGCCCAGCGCCTCGCCGAGGGCGTCCGCGCCGTGCACGGCGTCGAGATCCTCTACCCGGTGCAGGCCAACGCGGTCTTCGCGCGGCTGCCGCACGACGTCAGCGAGCGCCTCCAGAAGCGCTTCCGGTTCTACTTCTGGGACGAGGCGGCCGGCGACGTCCGCTGGATGTGCGCGTTCGACACCCGTGAGGAGGACGTCGACGGCTTCGTCGCCGCCCTCAAGGAGGAAATGGCCCGCTAGCGTTCTCCCCGCACCTGGCTGTATAGATATGCGATCGACCGTAAAGCTATTGACGGGCGGTCGGTCGCATTTCTATGCTCCCCGTCCATGCAGCTGATCCAGAAGAACCCTGACCTGTCTGCCTACTTGGCGGCCGACGAGGTCATCGACCATCACCACCCGCTCGTACGGAAGACGGCCGAGCGCCTCGCCGCGCAGGCCTCCGACTCATATTCATACGCCCAGGTGGCCTACGAGTTCGTGCGGGACACCATCCCGCACTCCGCCGACAGCGGGGACCTCCGCGTCACCTGGCGCGCCTCGGACGTCCTGGAGCAGGGCACGGGCATCTGTCACGCCAAATCCCACGCGCTGGCCGCGCTCCTGCGCGCCGAGGACATCCCCGCGGCGCTCTGCTACCAGCGGCTCACGCATGACGCCGGGACCGGGTATGTACTGCACGGCATGGTCGCCGTGCGCTTCCATGGGGCCTGGCACCGGCAGGACTGCCGCGGTAACAAGCCCGGGGTCGACGCCCAGTTCTCCCTCGACGGTGAGCGGCTGGCCTTCATTGTGGATACGGAGTCCAATGAGGTGGACTATCCGGTACTCTTCGATGTACCGGAGCCGGCCGTTCTGCGCGCCTTGCGCGACGCCCCCGACCGGCCCTACTTGTGGGAACACCTCCCCGACGCACTCTGAAACAGCAAGCGCACCCCGAAGAGCAAGGCGGACGATGACCCTCCACCTCACTGTGTCCGACGCGGTACGGACCCTCGCGCCCGAGTTCCGACACGTCGCCATCGAGGCGTACGGGCTGGTCAACAGCCCCAGCAGTGAAGGGACTTCGGCCCTTCTCGACGATGCCGCACGCCGCCTCGCCGCGCGTCTCGACGGACGCGCCCCGCACGAGGACCCGCACATGGCGGCCTGGCGCGCCGCCTACACGGCCTTCGGCTCCAAGCCCTCCCGCACCCGTAACTCGGCCGAGGCGCTGGCCAAGAGGGCCCTCGCGGACGGCGGACTGCCGCGGATCAACACCCTCGTCGACGTCTACAACGCGATCAGCGTGGCCCATCTGATCCCGGTCGGCGGCGAGGACCTGGACCACATCAAGGGCGGCATGCGCCTCGTCAGGGCCACCGGCGAAGAGGGTTTCGCCACCGTGGCAGGGGGAGAGGACGTCGTGGAACACCCCGACGCAGGCGAGGTCGTCTGGTGTGACGACGACGGCGTGACCTGCCGCCGCTGGAACTGGCGCCAGGGCATCCGTACGCGCCTGACCGAGGAGTCGGTGAACGCGCTCTTCCTGCTGGAGGCGATGGGGCCGCACTGCGACGTGGTGGCGGCCGGCACCGAACTCGCCGAACTCCTGGAGAAGTTCAGCCCCGGCGCGCGGATCACCGTCCACGCGCCGGAGTAGACGCACCGCGGTGGGCCCGCGGCACGTCTGCAGTACCGATTCAGCTCGCCTCGGCGGCCTTCACCTCTGCCGCGGTGGGCGCGGTGCCGCCGAGGTGCGCGGGCATCCACCAGGTGTCGTCCGGACCCTTCGGGCGTACGGGGTACGCGCGCTGTGCCGCTTCGAGGAGCTCCTGCACACGTTCGCGCAGCCGCCGGGTGATCGCACCGGCGTACTGGTCACGCGGGGCCTCCATCGGCTCGCCCACCCGGATCGTGATCGGGATGTGGTGGCGCTTGAAGTTCTTCGGGTGGCCCTTCGTCCACAGGCGCTGGGTGCCCCACAGTGCCATCGGGATGAGCGGCACACCGGCCTCCTGGGCCAGGCGCGCGGCGCCCGACTTGAAGCTCTTCAGCGTGAACGACTGCGAGATCGTCGCCTCGGGGAACACCCCGATGACCTGACCGGAGCGCAGCGAGTCGAGGGCGTGCGCATACGCGTCCTCGCCCTGCTTCCGGTCCACGGGGATGTGCTTCATGCTGCGCATCAGCGGACCGGAGATCTTGTGCCGGAACACCGACTCCTTCGCCATGAAGCGCACCAGGCGCTTCTGCGGCAGCGCTGCGAGACCGTCGAAAATGAAGTCCAGGTAGCTGATGTGATTGCTGACCAGGACCGCGCCGCCGGAGCGCGGAATGTTCTCCGCGCCCTTGACGTCGATCTTCAGATCGAGCGCCTTGAACATCGTGCGGGCCGCGCCGATGACCGGACGGTAGACGAGCTCTGCCATGGAGGGGGAGGACCCTTCATCTCTGCCTGGGGAGGGGGCTCCCGGCGGGAAGTTACGCAGCCGTAGGTTTTGTGGCTTGCGCAGATCGTGCCCCATCAACGGCTGAGTAGCCAGTCCTGGTTCCGGCCGGGCGCGAGATCCTCGTCACTCCCACGCGGTCCGTGCAACCCGTTGATCAGCCAAATCGTGCCGCGCCACGCCGCAGGAGCAGGTACATCTCGCACCCCAGGCAGTAACCGAACGCCGAGTTGAGGAACGCCGCCGCCAGCGCGCAGGCCGTCGCCGCGAGCCCGAGCCAGCCCGGCCCCCACACCAGACCCACCAGACCCACCGCCGCAAAGACGAGCCCGACGAACTGCGCGAACCGCGGCGGCTGCGGAGCCTCGAACTCCGTGGGCGGCCCTATCCGCGGCCGCACCGCCGTACGGAACAGCCACGCATAGGGAGAACGTCCCACTCCGCCCGCCGCGCCGAGCGCGAAACACAGCGTCTGCCACGCCAGGAGCCAGGCGCTGCCCGTGACGAGCACCAGGGCCAGTACGACCGTCGTGACCGCGGCACCGAACCGCGGCCCTCTCACATCGATGTCCATGAACCCAGCATTCCGCAACGGTGCGCTGCGCGGACCCGGGGAATCTTTGCGGTCTCGTGAATGCTGCACTGGAACGATGACCGGACTTGTGGTGTGTGTGGCCGTGCTCGCCGTGGCGAGCGCCTTCGGGCTGATGCAACGGCGGCGGAGCGGGAGGATGAAGGTGCGGCAGGGTGAAGCGGCGCTCGGAGCGGCGCAGTTGGGGGAGGCGCTGGGGGAGCGGGCCACGCTCGTGCAGTTCTCCAGCGCCTTCTGCGCCCCGTGCCGGGCCACCCGGCGCGTGCTCGGCGAAGTGGCCGAAATGGTTCCCGGCGTGGCCCATGTGGAGATCGACGCCGAGGAGCGGCTCGACCTCGTACGGGAATTCGGCGTCCTCAAGACGCCCACCGTGCTCGTCCTCGACGCGGCCGGACACATCGTGCGCCGCGCCTCGGGTCAGCCGCGCAAGGCCGACGTCATCGCCGCGCTCGGGGAGGCGGTCTGACGGGTGGTGACCTCGTCGTGACGCTTCTCCCAGATGGCGGGACGCACTTGACTGCACGCACCACCTATCGTCAGCCTGACTGTATGCCCACGGAACCCCTTCTCTTCGAGCGTGTCCATGTGGACCTCGCCCGCTGCGCGAGTGCGCGCTGTCCCGGCTCCTGAGCAGCCACGGACCCCGCTCGCACCCCTCCGGCAGAAGGACAACTCCATGACGGCCACGCCCGATCTCCGCATCGCCACGACCGCATCGCCCGACCTGCTGCGCTCGGTCTTCCGCAGGCACGCGGCCGGAGTCGCCGTGATCACCGCCCGTGGCGCCGCCCCCGTCGGCTTCACCGCCACCTCCCTGACGTCCGTGTCGGCCGAACCCCCCGTCATCTCGTTCGGTATCGGCCTGGGCGCCTCCAGTTGGCCCGTCGTCTCCGAGGCCGGACACATCGGCGTGCACATACTCGGCGAGCACCAGCAGGATCTGGCCGCCACGTTCGCGAAGAGCGGAGCCGACCGCTTCGGGGGCCCCACGCGCTGGCACGAGGGCCCGGAGGGCGTGCCCGTACTCGAAGGCGTTCTGGCCTGGCTGGTGTGCCGGGTGATCGCACGCGTGCCCGCCGGTGACCACCGCATCGTGCTCGCCGAGGCCGTCGCCGGAGACCCCGCGGGGACCGGCCGGCCGCTCGTCTACCACCAGGGCCGCTTCAACGGTCTGCGCGACTAGGATCACAGTTCAAAGCGCTTGCTTAGCGGGCGAATCCTGGGTGTACTGACGAGTAATATTTCGTTCGGGGCGCGGGCCGCCCCGACCGGGAGAGTCCGCTTCGGACGCCTATGCTGCCTGCAGGGAGCAAGGCCGCCCAGTAAAGACGATTGCAGTAGGAGAGCCGGCGTGAGCTTGAGGATCGTTGTCACCGTGAAGTATGTGCCGGATGCGAC
>NZ_NNBL01000036.1 GCF_002803065.1 Streptomyces sp. CB01635 | reverse complement strand
CGCACTCGGCGGCAACCCGCCCATCACCCGCGTCAACAACCCTGCGGGTCAATACACCTAGCCGCCGTCAAGGAGGCCGCCGCCCGCGCCAATGAGGAACTCGGCCTGCTCGCCCCGGACAAGGCGGCCGCCATCGTCGAGGCCTGCCGCGAGATCCGCGAGGGCAAGCTGCACGACCAGTTCGTCGTCGATGTCATCCAGGGCGGCGCCGGCACCTCGACGAACATGAACGCCAACGAGGTCGTCGGCAACCGGGCGCTGGAGCTGCTGGGCCACGAGAAGGGCCAGTACGAGTTCCTGCACCCCAATGAAGACGTCAACCTGAGCCAGTCGACCAACGACGTTTACCCGACCGCAGTCAAGATAGCGACCGTCTTCGCGGTGCGTGGGTTGCTCAAGGCGATGGCTGTACTGCAGGACGCCTTCGCCGGCAAGGCCGTCAAGTTCCGCCATGTGCTCAAGATGGGCCGTACACAGTTGCAGGACGCGGTACCCATGACGCTCGGTCAAGAGTTCTCTGCGTTTGCCGTCATGATTGACGAGGATCGCAGCCGTCTTGACGAGGCAGTCGAGTTGATCCATGAAATCAACCTGGGCGCCACTGCCATCGGCACCGGCCTCAACGCCCCCGCCGGATACGCCGAGGCGGCGCGCCGCCACCTCGCCGACATCACCGGGCTGCCCTTGGTGACCGCCGTGAACCTCGTCGAGGCGACCCAGGACTGCGGCGCCTTCGTCCAGATGTCGGGTGTGCTCAAGCGGATCGCCGTCAAGCTCTCCAAGAGCTGCAACGACCTGCGCCTGCTCTCCTCCGGACCACGCGCGGGCCTCAACGAGATCAACCTGCCGCCGGTGCAGGCCGGTTCGAGCATCATGCCCGGTAAGGTCAACCCGGTGATCCCCGAGGTCGTCAACCAGGTCGCCTTCGAGGTGATCGGCAACGACGTCACCATCACCATGGCGGCCGAGGCGGGACAGCTCCAGCTCAACGCCTTCGAGCCGATCATCCTGCACTCCCTGTCCGAGAGCATCACGCATCTGCGCACCGCCTGCCTGACCCTGGCCGAGCGCTGCGTCGTAGGGATCACCGCCAACACCGAGGGGCTGCGCGCGGCCGTCGAGAACTCCATCGGCCTGGTGACCGCCCTCAATCCGCACATCGGGTACACGGCTGCCAGCGACATCGCCAAGGAGGCCCTCGCCACCGGACGCGGCGTCGCCGAACTCGTGCTGGAGAAGGGGCTGTTGCCGGCCGAGCGGCTCGCCGAGCTGCTGCGTCCGGAAGTCCTCGCGGGCAGCGGCTCCCCGCACGCCTGAACCACGAACGCGCACCAGGACCGGCCGGGAGACCAAATAGTGATCACGACGTCGCCGCTGGCCTTCCAGCCGGTCCTCGAACGCATCGCCACCGAGATCGAGCAGACGCCGGGCCGCGGGCGGCCTGCCGACTACATCCCGGCGCTCGCCGCCTGCGACCCGCGCCGCTTCGGCATGGCGGTCGCGGAACTCGACGGCACGGTGTACGGCGTTGGGGACTGGCAGCAGCCGTTCTCCACGCAGTCGCTTACCAAGGTCTTCACGCTCGCCCTCGTCCTGGCCCGCGAGGGCGACGAGCTGTGGAAGCACGTGGGCCGCGAACCCTCCGGTAACCCGTTCAACTCCCTGGTGCAGCTGGAGTACGAGAACGGCATCCCCCGCAACCCCTTCATCAACGCGGGCGCCCTCGTCGTCACCGACCGCCTGCAGACCCAGACCGGTGACGCGGCCGGCATCCTGCTGAAGTTCCTGCGCGCAGAGAGCGGCAACCCGGAGCTCGCCTTCGACAGGGACGTCGCCTCCTCCGAGGCCGCGCACGGCGACCGAAATGCGGCACTGGGCCACTTCATGGCGTCGTACGGCAACATCGACAACCCGGTGCCCGCGCTGCTGGGGCAGTATTTCCGCCAGTGCTCCATCGAGGCGTCCTGCGCCGATCTCGCGCTCGCCGCCGGGTTCCTTGCCCGGCACGGCATCCGCGCCGACGGCTCCCGGCTGCTCACCCGCAGCCAGGCCAAGCAGGTCAACGCGGTCATGCTCACCTGCGGCACCTACGACGCGGCCGGCGAGTTCGCGTACCGCGTGGGACTGCCCGGCAAGAGCGGCGTCGGCGGTGGCATTGTGGCGGTCGTGCCCGGCCGCTGCACGCTGGCCGTGTGGGGCCCGGGACTCGACAAGCGAGGCAACTCGGTGGCGGGCGTCGCGGCCCTGGACCGCTTCACGACACTGACGGGGCTGTCGGTGTTCTGAGCCCGACCTCTTTGCGAGCCTGGCGTATCGCGGCGTCCGCGTTCGCCAGAGTCCGCTCGCCCTTCGGCAACTCGCGTCCTCAGACGTGTTGTTACTGGCCATCAGTGCATCCTCCATGATCAGGAGTTACACCGTTCTTCTTGCAGTCGCGTCGTCTCAGTTGGATCGCGAGCCGTGGTTCCGGCAGCCCTCCGGCCCGGCTGCGCATCAGAGTCTGGTGGTGTGGTCCAGGATCGCGGCGGCGAGCGGCGTGTGCACCTCACGTGGGAGTGCGTGCCCCATGCCGGGGATCTCGATGGTGCGTGCGCCCTGAATCGCCTGGGCGAGGTGGTGGGGATGCGGCGGGGGGTAGACCGGTTCTGCAGGAGCAGAGATGACAAGGGTGGGGACTGCGGTCTGGGCGAGTTGCTCGGTGCGATTCAGGTTGGACGCGTCGGCGCGGGCATGCGCGGTGCTGGTGGCGTAGTGCCCGGTGTGCTCAATGATCTTCCGCTCCAAGGCTCGGGCGTATTCGGCGTCGAAGGGAAGCTGATTGCCACTCAGGATCCGTGAGTGCTCGACCCGCCGTTCCAACTCCGCTTCCAGGCCGAGGTCCGCCACGGGACGGGACCACATGTCGAGCAGGCGAGGTGCGATACCGGGGAGTTCCTCGGGCCGGATCCGGGTTCCGTCCGGCTGGACGTAGGGGGCGGTGCTGAGCGCGCTCGTGCCGAGCAGCGTCGTGCTGAGCAACCGGTCGGGATGGTCGGCGATGAGGAGCTGGGCGAGCATGCCGCCCAGCGACATGCCCACTATGTGGGCGCGTTCGACGTCGAGGCCGTCCAGCACCGCGAGGGCGTCTTCTGCAAGTTGGCTCAGGGGATAGGGCCTCTGGTCGAACACCCAAGTGGAGCGACCCGTGTCGCGGTGGTCGTAGCGGATCACGCGATGGCGGGAGGTGAGTGTGTCCACCAGTTCGTCCGGCCAGCCCAGGCCGGGTGCTTGCGCTCCCATGATCAGCAGTAGCGGAGACGCGCCGGTGCCACCCCGGTCCTCTATCCAGAGGCGTACACCGGGTGCTGCGTCGATGAAGCGTTCCATGGTGTTCCTCCAGGGCGAGAATCCGATAAGACGAGACGTATCGTATCGCGTTCCTCCGGGTTGAGAGCAAAGGGGGCTGAATCTGCATGGCAGACTCGAGCTGTGATCGACATCGACGAGTTCATGAGCGGCTGTCGGCCGGCGGTCCGGGGGCTGGTGGAGCAGTTCGGCGGCGCGGAGGCTGCGCTCGAATTCGACACTGACCCACTGAGCGCAGTCGGCATCCTGGACGGCTACGTGCAGAGGCTGCCACTCGACGAGTTCGAGGCGGAGGACTGGATTGCCCTGCACACAGACCTGTCCGCGTTCGTCACGGTGGTGTTGCTGGAGACGTATGGTGGCGCCTGCCGGGCACGCCTGGACGATACTCTGCCGACGGGCTGGGAGCTGGTGGTTGACGTCGTCGGCTCGGGCGCCCGGCACCGTGTGATCGCGCCGATGTCGTTGGTGTACGAGTATCTGGTGCCGGCCCCTCAGAGAATCCCTCGCCTGATGGAAGCCGTGGCCCACCAGGTGACTGGTTGAGCCGTTGGCCGGCTGCACGGGGCCACTCCCGTTCTCGCGTACATCGGCTGTCCGCATGAGCACGCGACTCCCCAACCCGCGTCGAACGACGTCGCGACTCACGCACATAACCATCGAGTGCATCGGCCAACGCGTCGCCATGTCCGTGAGAGTTCCGCAGGAGTGTTGCGCGAGACTTGCGCCAGTTACGCGGCGGCCGCGATGCGTGCAGCTCCAGATCGACGCCCATACGCCATGATGCGCAAGGTTCCTCTGGATGTGACACGCCAAGTCTTGAGGACCTCGGCGCGTGTTGCAGCCGTCCTTGTCGGCGTCGAGAAACTGGTGCGCTGATAGCCGGTGCGGTCCTCATCTGCGAGGGGCAGCGCTTTCAGCCCTGCGCCAGCTCGCGCCAACCGGCGGCGCGCAGGGCGCGCGCCGCCGGTTGGCCGGCTGTAGGGCACCGGCGTCGGTGGCCGGGGATCAGCGGCGGTGGTGGCCCCAGGAGCCGCCGTCGATGATGCGGCGGCGGTCGTTGCGCAGGGTTGTAGTGTCGCCGTTGTTGTCCCAGACGTAGGCGCGGCGGTCCTGGAACAGGTCGGTGCGCGTGTCGCGTCCAATGCCGGTGTGGACGCGGACAGTTGCGTGGGCGCGCAGGGTGAAATGGTGGAAGGTGAAGGTGTGGCCGTCCCGGTCGGACAGGGTCCAGCCGTTGAGGTTGACCGCGCTGCGGGTGGGGTTGGTGATGTTGACCCACTCGTTGTTCAGCGAGCGGTTGGAGCGGTCGTCACGGCCCGGGGAGTCGTACTGCACACCGGAGATTTGAAGTGCTCTCCTCCCTTCGCAGGCTCAGGAAGGAGATTCCTGCTTACCTTGCGGCAGCGGGCTTGACGCCACGGGTGCGCCTGACGACTGCCCTCCCGGCAGCCGGGATCGCCACGAGGCCGATCCGGTACAGGTGCAAGACGTTCCGGGCCGCGTTCCAGTCGGCATTCGCCGACCATCCGCAGTCCGGGTTCTTGCATACGAACGTGGCCTGGTCTTCGCGACTGCCGGGCGTGATGAATCCGCACGCGGAGCAGCGCAGGGAGGTGTTCGGGGCGGGTACCTTGACCAGGATTCCGCCGTTGCGAGCGGTTTTGTACGTCAGCAGTGTCACGGTGCGGCCCCACGCCTCCTGGCTGATGGAACGGTTCAGGCCGGACTTCTGCGCGACGTTCCTCCCCGGGTTCTCGATGGTTCCCTTGGCGGACTTGACCATGTTCGTGATCTGCAACTGCTCCACCACGACCGTGCCGTACTGCTTGACGATGGCGGTGGTGGTCTTGTGCTGCCAGTCGATTGCTCGGCGCGTGGCTCTTGCGCGGAGCTGCTTGATCTGGTCGTAGGTGGCGTGCAGCCGGTTGGAGCTGCGCTCTTTCGGCTTGCGGAAGCTCTTGCGGTGCGCGGCGCGCTGTTCCAGGCGGAGCAGTTTGGCCTTCTCATCCGGGTTCAGCCACTTGTCCCGGTCGGCGGTGCCGTCCGGGAGCCGGGGCGGCCGTCCGTGGTCCTGGTGGTTGCCGTCGGACAGCGCAAGCGGCAGGTTCACCCCGGCGTCGATACCGACCTCGGGACCCTGGTGGGGCTCCGGCTTGAGCTCAAGGGTCTGGATACGGAAGGCGATGTGCCAGCCGAGTCCGTCTTTGACCAGCCGTGCCCCGGTGATCCGGTTCTCCTTGTTGGCGAGCTTGCCGACGGGGAGATCCTTGGTCCAGCGGAACCGGACACGGCCCACCTTGGGGATGTTGACCATGCCCCACCGTCGGTGTACTCGCTTGATCTGCAGATCCCGGCCCTGCGGGATGTCCACCGACAATGCCGTGCGGAAGCGGGCCTTGAAGTTCGGCTCGTCCGCACGCCCGTCCCAGCAGTTCCGCCACGCCTGGAAGTACGTCTTGAGTACCGCCTGCGCGGCCTGCGCGGGCAGCACCGCGTACCAGTCGATCTCCTTGCGGGCCTGCCGCAACGCCTGATCCATGCGCGTCAGAGCGCGCTGACACTTCGGCGTCATCTGCCACAGGTCGTGGAGCTGATTCCACATCGCGCGTGCCGCGTGCGCCTGGTCATCCATGAGCCGGACCTGTGCAGGCGTCAGCGCCAGCCGGGCGCGGTGCCCGAACTGCCGCTTCTCCCACACGAGTTCGCCCATGACAATCACCCTACTACCGTTGGCTTATGTCACCACGATGGAACCCGAATCCTGACGTACGCACCGGCCGTCACGTCGTTTATAACCTTCACGTCCACTTGGTATTCGTCACCAAGTATCGGCGTAAGGCATTCACCGACGCCATGCTGACGCGCACCGAGGAGATCATGCGCGACGTCTGCACCGACTTCGAGGCCGAACTCAAGCAGTTCAACGGCGAGCAGGACCATGTGCATCTACTCGTGCACTATCCGCCCAAGGTCCAGCTCTCCAAACTGGTCAACTCCCTCAAGGGCGTCAGCTCCCGCAGGCTTCGCCAGGAATACGACAACCACGTCCGCCGCTACCTGTGGGGCGGACACTTCTGGTCCGGCTCCTACTTCGCCGGATCCTGCGGCGGCACACCGCTGACCGTCGTCAAGCAGTACATCGAAAACCAGCAGCGCCCCACCGGCTGAGGACAACACTGCAAACCCGTGCGAACGCGCGGGCCAGAGCAGCCCTGAGATGGCCTTCACCCCCGCCGTAAACGGCGGAGCACTGGCCAAGATCAAAGGTAGACCGTGCCGTGCGGGCGGGCCACAGGGTGGCCGGCGGCCGCGACCGGGAGCGCAAGCGCGCCCACGGTGGCGGCCGCGACAGCCGCGACAGCAGTCAGACGGCGCACAGAAGCAGAGACGGACACGAGGGTCCTCCTTCACATGGTGCTCACACCCAGGCCAGGTCGCGGCAGCGAAAACCTCAGGCCAGCGGGGTGTGTTGTGCTGGTGGGCGGCCGGCTGGCCGCCCACCACCCTGCAGCCCACACCCAGGAATTTGGAGGAAACGCGAAGGTCATCATGGTATTCACAGTTTCCTGTGACATTCGCCTGTAATGACCATTTAATGGCTGAATGCATCGAGTTGACGCCCTGTCAGGCCCACATCCCTAGAAATCACAGGCCTGCTGTGACCCTGCGCCACGCCGCGCCACCCCGCCAGCACAGACCCGTTCACCCGAAAGTGAGTAACAAAGATTCCGCGCTCCGGCTGGGCGAGACCTCCCGGGCGAGGTGGTGTCAGGGTGATCTCCGCCGACGGACGGAGCAGCTCAAGATCGCTGGAATCCAGCACCACTGACATCCGGCACGACTACGTGGAACTGCTGTCGGTGCGCCGACAAGCGATCACTGACCCGCTACAACACTCGCCGCCGGCACTCCGCCAACGGCCACCTCAGCCCCAACGAATACGAACACAGACACCACACCCCTAGACTCACGCTCGCCGCGAAATCAATAACCGCGCGCCCACCTTCACGAGGGAAGGCCCGAAGGCCGTCTGCTGGCGCCTGCCAACAATCACCAACCTGCCGGGTTCACCCGCATCGGCCCCAGCCCAAAGGGCCGCCCTGCACAAAGGTTCAACCCTCAATGCAGGGTGGAACCATCACTCGATGGGAACATGAGCCATCACCCATGCGTACTATCGCTACGCCGCCACACCACCATTCGCCACGGCAGTACACGAACAGGCGGGCGCACCTACCTCGGCAGCACTCACATTGGTCCGCCATTACTGCCGAACTGAAAAGAGGCCAACACCATGACTGACAACCCCGTCACCATCACCAGCGTGACATCTCAGTACGCCACTCAGGTCGCACAGGACCTCAAGCTCAATACCAAAGAGCAAGAACGTATCGGCGCCGAGCTCTCCGCCCTGCAGGCGCAGTTGCGCATCCTGCAGGACGACCAGAGCGTGCTCCACAGCATCCAGAAGACGCTCGGCAGCCGACCGGCAGCCGCGCCGAGCACCCCGGAGCCTTCGACGTCCCTCCCGCAGCAGGCGTCCGGCAAGAACACCACCACCCGGCGCGCCCCGTCCAAGACCGCAGCCAAGGCCCCCAGCACGAAGAAGACCACTGCGCAGGCCAAGAAGGAGAAGGCCCAGGGCGCGGAGCCGAAGGCGGCTACCGCATCGGCATCGGCATCGGCATCGGCATCGGCATCGGCGCAGCCCACGCTGATCGCCCTCATCCGCACCCACCTCGACCAGCAGAAAGCACCCCGTTCCGCGGCGGAGGTCACCTCGGCGCTGGCCCAGGCCCACCCCCAGCGCACCATCAAGTCGACCGTCGTGCGCACCACGCTCGAGAACCTTGTCGCCAAGAGCCAGGCTCACCGGTCGAAGCAGGGCGCCTCGGTCCTCTACACGTCAGTTGCCATGCAGACCGCGACTGAGAAGACCCCGGCTCCCGCACTGCCCCAAACCGAGCAGGACAACAGCAAGCACGAGAAGGCCGGCGCGGTCAGTTCGTAACCGACAAGGACATCCGAAGAAAGCTCTCGGCGAGCAGCCAAACAAAATATCCGGCCATGCGGCCGCTGTCGCGGCCTGTGCCGGTGCGCCAGCCCGGTGTGAGGGCGTTCAGCCAGGCAGCCACCGCATCGCGTAGGTAGGGGTAGCGGTCGGCGCCGCGGTGCCAGGGGGCGCTGGTCCGCGTAACCTGCCGCACGCCATACCAGCGACCGTGGCACGGACAACTCCCGATCTGTTGCAGGCCTGCGATCGCCCCCTCGTTGGCCGGATGTCGGTGTGCGACTGAAGATCATCGATTACGCCTGAGTCGCGGTCTTCTGCTTGAGCCGTTCGTATGGGGTCTGGCCACCGAGACCGCCATGGGCGGCGACGGTAGTTGTAGTAGTCCTCCCACTCGCGGAGTTTGTCGTTGAAGACCTCGGCGTCGTCGATGATGACGCCGTCCAGCAGCCGGTAGAACTCCTCGGCCTCGATCCGGTGGGACTGTTCGGCCTTCCCGTTCAGCCGCGGGGTGAACGCCGAAGGGCGGCGCACGCCGACTTGGTGTCGGTGTACGCCGCCCAGGGGTGGGACGGGTTGCGGGAGATGGCCCGCGTACTCATCCAGGTCACTCCGGGTCGCTGTTGAACTTCGCCTTCGACCAGTAGTAGCCGAGGACGGTCAGACCCATGCACCAGGCAACGGCGATCCACCCGTTGCTGCCGATCTCGCTGCCGAGGAGGAGGCCTCGCAGGGTTTCGATGGCGGGGGTGAAGGGCTGGTACTCGGCGATGGGCTGGAACCAGCCGGGCATGGTGTCGGTGGGGATGAAGGCGCTGGACAGGAGGGGGAGGAGGATGAGGGGCATGGCGTTGTTGCTGGCGGCTTCGGCGTTGGGGCTGATCAGGCCCATGCCGACGGCGATCCAGGTGAGCGCCGTGGCGAACAGGACGAGCAGGCCGAACGCCGCGACCCATTCCAGGACGGTGGCGTCCGTGGAGCGGAAGCCGATGGCGACGCCGACGGCGCCGACGAGGACCACGCTGGCGATCGACTGCAGCACGCTGCCGATCACGTGCCCGATGAGCACGGAACCGCGGTGGATGGCCATGGTGCGGAAGCGGGCGATGATGCCCTCAGTCATGTCGTTGGAGACGGAGACCGCCGTGCCGATCGTGGTGGACCCGATGGTCATCAGGAGCAGGCCCGGGACGATGTAGGCGATGTACTCGGAGCGGTCCGCTCCCCCGCCGCCGATACCCGCGCTCATCACGTCTCCGAAGATATAGACGAAGAGCAGGAGCAGCATGATCGGCGTGAGCAGCAGGTTCAGGGTGAGCGACGGGTAGCGCCGGGCGTGCAGGAGGTTGCGGCGCAACATCGTGGAGGAGTCGCGCACGGCGAGGGACAGGGAGCTCATCGGACGTTCTCCTTGGGCTGAGTGGGGACCTTGTTGTCGCTGGTGAGGGCGAAGAACACGTCGTCGAGGTCGGGGGTGTGCACGGTCAGTTCGTCCGCCTCGATGCCGGCCGAGTCCAGCCAGTCGAGGATCGAGCGCAGTTCGCGCTGGCTGCCGTCGCTCGGCATCTGCAGCGCCAGCGCTTCGTCGTCGCGGGCGGCGTCGTGCAGGACGGTGGCGGCCTGCTGGTAGGCGGCCGGGTCGGTGAACCGGAGCCGGATGTGGCCACCGGGGATGAGCCGCTTCAGCTCCTCGGCGGTGCCCTCCGCGGCGATCTTCCCATCGTTCAGTACGGCGATACGGTCCGCCAACTCGTCGGCCTCTTCCAGATATTGGGTGGTGAGAAAGACGGTGACGCCGTCGGATACGAGTTCACGGATGATGCCCCACATGGTGTGGCGGGAGCGCGGGTCGAGGCCGGTGGTGGGTTCGTCGAGGAAGATGATCCGCGGGTTGCCGACCAGCGTCATGGCGATGTCCAGGCGGCGCTTCATGCCGCCGGAGTAGGTGGAGGCGGGCTTCGATGCGGCGTCGGTCAGGTCGAACCGCTCGAGCAGCTCGGCGGCGACCCGCCGCCCCTCACGCTTGGACAGGTGGTGCAGGTCCGCCATGAGGAGCATGTTCTCCTCGCCGGTGATCAGCCCGTCGACGGCGGAGAACTGCCCGGTGACACCGATCGCGGCACGTGCCGCGTGAGCGTCAGCGGCGAGGTCGTGTCCGCCGACGCGCAGTTCGCCGGCGTCGGCACCGATGAGCGTGGAGAGAATCTTGACGGCGGTGGTCTTGCCGGCGCCGTTCGGGCCGAGCAGCGAGAAGACGGTCCCTTCGGGGACGACGAGGTCGATGCCGTCGAGAACGATCTTGTCGCCGTACGACTTTCGCAGCCCGTTCGCCGCGATGGCCAAGCTGGTCATGAGAAGTGCTCCTTCTTGAGGGCTGCGTGACGGGGGTCAGTTGCTGCGGGCGGTGATGTCGCCCTGCCTGGTGGTGGCGCGGATGTCGAGGGTCGTGCTGCCGTCGTTCTTCAGGCTGTTCGTGACGCGGCCGTGAGAGGTGCCCGCGTCCAGGGCCGCGGAGACGCCGGCCGCGGCGGTGACGGTGATGTCGCCGGACTGGGTGGTCAGCGTGAGCTTGCCGCCGGTGGCCTCGGCGACGGTGATGTCACCACGGGCCGTGCTGATGTCACCGGGCCCGGTGAGCCGTTTGACCTCGACGTCGCCGTCGGTCGCAGTCAGACGCAGGCCCGCGGCCTCGTCGACCTTGACGTGCCGGTAGGCGCCGTCGAAGACGAGGTCCCCGAGGCGGCCCACGGCGCGCAGTTCGGCGGCCTTTGCCTTCACCTCGACCCCAGAGCCGGCGGGCAGTTGGACGGTCACCTCGACCGAGCCCGACGGGCCGAAGTGCTGGTCGCCCTCGGGGTTCACGACCCGGAGCACACCATTGTCGTAGGCGATGGTGGTCCGCTCGGCGGCCTTCACATCCCGGCTCTTCGAAGCGTTGGCGGGCCGGACCTCGACGGTGACGTCGCTCCGGTCGGCGGCGATCAGCTGGACCCGGCCGGCGGGGATGTCCAGGACGGCGGTGACGGGGGCGGTGGTGGCGAACTTCTGCATCACTGTGCTCCTTGATCGGGTGCCGTCTCCGGCCCTCGGTTTCTCTTTCTGACGAGGGAAACGCTACGTAGCGTTCAAGGATCACGCAATGAGCTCGTTGCGCCAAAACGCAGTAAGCGCAGGCCAGAACGTCTATTTCGTTGCAACAATTCTGCACTCTAACGCAACGACAGCCAGTCGAACGTTGCATTGAAATGAGAGTGAACGCTAAGGTTGGCGACACCACGGATCACAGACACGGAGGAGATCGCGATGCCGGGAGGCAGGCTCAGCCAGCACGAACGCCAGGAGATCGCTCTGGGCCTTGCCGACGGCCTCGCCTACGCGGAGATCGCCAGACGGCTCGACCGCCCCACCTCGACCGTCACGCGTGAGGTCATGCGCAACGGGGGCCCGACCTCCTACCGCGCCGACCAGGCCCACCGCGCCACCGAACGCCGCGCCCACCGGCGTAAGCAGCCCACCTCCCGGGGACAGGAGGCACCCGCGCTCCTCCACGGGCGCGACCCCGAAGCGGTGCGCGAGTACGAGGAGTTGTTCACGACCGTCATGATCCAGTCGGGTCTGCCCAAGATGATGTCGCGCGTGATGGCGAGCCTCCTCACCACCGACTCCGGCAGCCTGACCGCCGCCGAGCTCGTCCAGCGCCTCCAGGTCAGCCCGGCGACCGTCTCCAAGTCGATCGCCTTCCTGGAGAGCCAGACCCTCGTGCGCAGAGAGCGCGACGAACGCCGCCGCGAGCGCTACGTCATCGACGACGACCTCTGGTACCAGTCGATGCTCGCCAGCTCCAAGGCTCTCATCCAGCAGGTCGAGGTCTCACGCCAGGGCGTCGCCGTCCTTGGCCCCGGCACCCCGGCCGCCACCCGCCTGGAGAACATCGCCCGCTTCCTCGACTACGTCGCCGAGAGCCTGCTCCGCGCCGCGGAGCAGGCCCGCGAGGTCCTCTACACGAGGCCGCAGCCCGACTCGGAGGCCGACGCGGAGGCCGACGCGGAGGCTGACGCGGACGCGGTTTCGGACCCCGAATAGAGCGCGGTCCGAGGGAAGTTGGCATGCGGCTACACCTCCGCGTCGGCCTTCACGCCGGCCAGCGTCGTCTCGATACCGGTGCGCAGGCGCGCGAAGCGGCCGGCGAGGATCTCTTCCTCGCGGTCGGGGTACTGCGCGATGAGGCATCCGGTCTGGGGCTACCTCACCCCGCTCGAGACCCGACAACGACACGAGCAAGGACACGCCCTCGCAGCGTAAGCATCGAGTGTCCAAGGTCACGGGGAAGCTTCAGACCACGGGTTTCCCCTGGTCATCGGACCGGACTGAGCGGAATTCCCCCAGGGTTTTCAGGTGCCCGCGCTCTCAGCTTCGAGGTCGACGCTGTGATGGCCGTGGACGCGAACGTTGGAGCGGGCGGCCTTGCGGCCGCTCACCGAGGGTGCGGTTGTCGGCCGTCAGCTGGTGATGG
Source organism: Streptomyces sp. CB01635 (assembly GCF_002803065.1). Classification (GTDB taxonomy): domain Bacteria; phylum Actinomycetota; class Actinomycetes; order Streptomycetales; family Streptomycetaceae; genus Streptomyces. Next base: position 80,133 of record NZ_NNBL01000036.1, on the reverse strand, counting down.
CTCAGTGGGTGAGAGCCTCACGGACGGTGCCGCCGGCCAGCGCACACCACGTGCTGAGGTCGACCCTGCCGTCGGGGTGGAGGCTGTGCAGGCGCTGCATGTCCTGGACCGCCTTCATGGTGTTGTGGTCATAGGTGCCGGTGATGCTGACGGTGTCTGCGTAGCCCTTGATGGTGAGCAGATACTGCACGGCCTGGACAGGCAGCCCGGAGGCGTCCTTGTCCAGGGAGGGCGCGAGTGCTTCCCAGGTGGCCGTGTCGAATGTGGCGTCGGGGGTGACGGCGAGACCGTGGCTAGTCTGGAAGTCGGCGACGACGGTGTTCATCTCGGTGCTGAACACGCCGTCGATGGAAAGGTCGCTGTAGCCGGCGTACACCAGCAGGTACTGGGCGACCTGTACCACCTGGCTGTCGACGAACCGCCAGATGTCCGGCCAGCGCCGTGCCGGTGCCGCGGCTGGCGACACGCCCATGGAATGCAGTACCCCCTTGCGGATCTGGGGGAAGAGTCGGTAGAAGGCAATGCCGGGGCAGTCGGTGCCCAGGCGGAAGTCCCAGTGACCGAAGATGTCCCACGCGTTCAGGTGGAACTGCCGGCACACCGTGGTGCACAACTTCACCAGCGAGTGCAGCAGTGCCGGGGGCGGGGTCTCGGTTATGTATGTGCCCTCGTTCTCGATCCCGATGGCGTTGCCGTTCTCCCCGGGGCAGTGGGCGGCCGTCACCTGGTGCTCGCCGGCGGCGAGGGTCTCCAGGCTGCGGTGGCGGCCCTCCAGGACGTAGCCACCGCGGCTGACCGTGAAGTGCTGGCCGGTGTCCGCCCAGCCGTTCGTGTCCATGTGCAGGTCCTGGCAGTCACGCGCCAACTGCATGGCGTGCTCACGGGAGTAGTCCGTGACGTTAGGGAAATCCATGTGATGCAGGATGATCTTGTTGGTGGTGTTGCCGGTGATCTGGATCGGGCTGGCCGGCGGCCGCGCACCCCAGGTGTCGCAGTCGATGATCCAAGGGAACTGCGGCAAGGGGGTCGCACCGGCAGCGGCGGGGAACGACACCTCCGTCCCGACGACAGCGGCGACTGCCGTGCCGAGGCCGACCCGGAACAGGGTGCGGCGATCGACTTCGTGCTCTTGCATCACCATGGGGACTCCGAAGTAAGTGGAAAGACCAGGGTCGAGGGGGCGACCCGTCGGAGAATATGTGGCGAACGGCAGGCCCACCAGGCATAGTTCACGAGTTTCTCCGCCAACAGCCTTGTCGCCCCTGAGCTGATCCGGCGACTGCGCAGCCAAGCCCTCGCTGGGCAGAGAACCGCAGGAATCCGACAGTGGACTAGACCTTTTTATAGTTGCCGCCAAAGAGAGAACGGGCCCATTATCGGCGGACCGTGATGGAGGATCAGGAGGCACACATGGAGAGACTCTCGCGTAGAACCTTCGCCGCCGCGGCCGCGGGCACGCTCGCTGCCGTGACCCTGCCGGCCAACGCACAGGCGGCGGACACACCGGCTGCGGGTGCCGGGACGGAGCACGCGCCGGTAGCCGGCGGCCACGGCGCCGGGCACAGGCAACTGCGCGGCATGTGGATTGCCACCGTGGCCAACACCGACTGGCCTTCGGCGCCGGGCCTTTCGCCCGAGGAGCAGCGGCAGGAGCTGTGCGACCTGCTGGACGTGGCGGTCGAACGGCGCCTGAACGCCGTGATGTTCCAGGTACGGCCGACCGCCGATGCCCTGTGGCCCTCGCCCTACGAGCCGTGGTCGCAGTACCTCACCGGCGTCCAGGGGCGCGACCCGGGCTGGGACCCGCTGGGGACGGCCGTGCACGAGGCGCACCGTCGCGGCCTGGAGCTGCATGCCTGGTTCAACCCCTACCGCGTCTCGCTCGCGACCGATGTCTCCGCGTTGACGCCCACACACCCGGCCCGCCTCCACCCGGAGTGGATCGTGCCGTTCGGCGGCAAGCTCTACTACAACCCGGGCCTGCCCGAAGTGCGCCGCTTCGTCGAGGACGCCATGCTCGACGCGGTCCGCCGCTACCCGATCGACGCGGTCCACTGGGACGACTACTTCTACCCGTATCCCGTCGCCGGGCAGACGTTCCAGGACGACGACGCATACGCCCGCTACGGCACAGGCTTTCCCGACCGCGACGCCTGGCGCCGCAACAACACCGACCTGCTGGTGCGGGAGATGGCCGAGCGCATCAAGCGGATCCGGCCACGGACGCGGTTCGGCATCAGCCCGTTCGGCGTGTGGCGCAACGCGGGCACCGACCCGCTGGGCTCGGCAACCACGGCCGGCGTGCAGACCTACGACGATCTGCACGCCGACACCCGCAAGTGGGTTCAGGAGGAGTGGATCGACTACATCGTTCCGCAGGTGTACTGGAACATAGGGTTCGCCGCCGCCGACTACGGCGTGCTGGTGCCCTGGTGGTCCAACGTCGTCTCCGGCACCCGTGTCCGGCTCTACATAGGCGAGGCGTTGTACAAGGTCGGTGTCGCCGGACAGCCCGCCGCGTGGCAGGACCAGGCCGAGCTCTCCCGTCACCTCGACTTCGACACCCACTACCCACAGGTGCGCGGCAACGTCTACTTCTCGGCCACGCAGGTCGCCGCCGATCCGCTCGGCGCGATGAGCCGGGTGGTCGCCGACCACTACCCGACTCGGGTGCGCACACCATGAGTTGAGCACCTGACCGACTGCACGATGTGCACCGACGTCACCCGGAACTTCCGGCCGATCAGCGTGGCCATCCTCGCCGCGGTCCCCCACCCAGCCGTGCGCCGCCGGCCCCTGCTCCAGCGGGGCGGACCAGATCTCCTCGTGATCGCGGCGCGCCCGACCGGTACGCGCAATCGCGGCAGCGCCGACGCCCGGGACGGCGGGCTCCTGACCTCACCGCGGCTGCTGGGGGTGCCGGCCGTTCCGGAGAGGGGTCAGTGCGGACTGGGGCGGAAGCGGCGCAGCCATTCCTGGATGTGGGTGATGTGCGCCCCCGCGGTGAGCGCCGCGGCCATGGGGTCGCGTGCCGTGATCGCCGCCGCGATCGCCCGGTGGCCGGCGTCGCTGTCCCGCCGGACTTCCTCGATCGAGTAGATGTCGTAATGACTGCCGCGTGAGCGGAACACCTCGACCAGTGCGGCCAGCGACTCGTTCCCGCCCGCGTCGCAGATCCGCTGGTGGAAACGGGCGTCCAGGTGGCTCAGTGCGGTGTGGTCGGTCTCGCGCTCCATGGACGTGAGCAACTCGGACAGCTCGGTGTCGAGTTCGGCAGTGGCACGGGCTGCGGCCTGCCCGGCGGCGTGCGACTCCAGGACGCGGCGGTTCTCGACGAGTTCGAGGAGGCCGTCCAGCGGGATCAGGTCCACGGTGGCGGAGAAGCCTCGCATCATCTCGGCCGGGCGCAATTGGGAGACATAGGTGCCGGATCCATGTCGGGCCTGGAGCACGCCGAGCGCCTCGAGCTCGCGGACAGCCTCGCGCAGCGAGCCGCGGGAGGCTCCGAGCTGATCGCAGAGCGCGGGTTCCGCGGGCAGCTTCTGACCGGGCGTGAGCTCGCCGGAGGCGATCAGCGCCCGGAGTTGGGCCACTACGTCCTGTTTGGCAGTCATCCACTCCCCCTTTTCCCTTCGTCATGAGCCTTTCGCTCTCAAAGTGATCGCATGACTCTGTGCTCTACCCGTTCCATCGCGCCTATCCGTGCTGGTAGTTCCCCACCGCCCCATGCACTCATCGGACAGCTTTGAGGGAGTCTTGCTATGCCTCAGGCCGACCTCCGTCCCCTTGCACCGAATCCGGTGCTCCGGCCGGACGGCCTCCCCGCACTGGCCGGCTGGTCACTCGACCCAGCGGTGCGACACCTGAACCACGGATCCTTCGGCGCGGTGCCGTCGGCGACCAGGGCGTGGCAGCAGACACTGTGCGATGAGGCCGAGCGCGATCCGGTCGCGTGGTTCCGCCACCTTCCGGCACGCGTGGCGCAGGCCCGGTACGCCATCGCCGACTGGCTGCACGCACCCCGGGAGGCGACGGCGCTGGTCCCCAACGCGAGTGCGGGCGTCACGGCCGTGCTGTCCTCGCTGCCGCTGCGCGCCTGTGAGCGGATCGTCGTCACCGACCACGCCTACGGCGCCGTCGACATGGCGGTGCGGCGACATGCGGCACGAGCCGGCGCCCAGGTCGACACCGTGCACATCCCGCTGGCCGCGGACGCCGAGCAGAGCGCGGCGCTGATCCGCGCGGCGGTGGACGCACACGACCGAACGGCCCTGGTCGTGGTGGACCACATCAATTCCGCCACCGCCCGGCTGATGCCGGTTCAACAGATCGCCGAGGACTGCCGCGAGCGCGCCGACGGGGACAGGGTCATGGGCCCTGCGGATGATGCGGAGCTGCCGCTTAGTGAAAGTGACCACCGAGCCTTTGTGCGGGCGAGTTCTTTGAGCGCCTTCCGCACCGCGGGAGTGCCGGCCGTGGTCTGCCAGTACGAGTGACCGACGAGGAGCCGGGACATGTCCAACAGGCGCCGACGATGTGCGACCGCAGCTGTCGACGGGGCCCGGAGTCAGTTGGTGATCACTCGGCTCGTGATTGCCGTGCAGAAGTGACGGCGCTGCTGGAAAGCCAACGCCGACAGATCCATCTCCCCGCCTATGGTGCGGGTGAGGTGCTGTCTTCATGCAGAGGAGTGGCCGGTATGACGAACACGGATGAACGTACGACGTTGGTCCGTGAGGTGCGCCACCGACTCGCACAGGAGGGGCCGCCGTGGACGCGAGACCACGAAGGAGACTTCGAGACCGTCACATTGCCGGAACGCCACTGCGACCAGCTGCGCGATCTGATGGTCTCCGAGGGAGTCGAGAAGGTTGTCGAGGTCGGTCTCGCGTACGCAAGTTCTGCGCTCGCCATCGGTGAGGCACTGGCAACCATCAACCGTCCGCTTCCCCGGCACGTCATCATCGACCCGTTTCAAGAGCGCGAATACTCCAACGCCGGCTGGGATCTGCTGTGCTCTGCGGGGCTGGACTCGATCGCCACGCTCATGCTCGTTCCTTCGTCGATCGCGCTCCCGCAGCTCCTCACCGAAGGCTTCATCGCCGACGCGGCATTCGTGGACGGCAGTCACCGGTTTCACGAAGTCTTCGTCGATCTCTACTTCTTGCGCAAGATTGTCCGGCCCGGGGGCCTGATCGTTATCGACGACGACTGGTGGCCGTCCGTGCACACAGCCGTGCACTACTACGAGCGGAACCTGGGATGGACGGTGATCCCCGACGCCTTCCCCGGCGAGGCGATCGGCGTCGGACCTCAGGGCAAACAAGCAGCTCGGTGCAAGGCCTTTCGCTTGCCTGACCCATCATTCGAGCCTTCCTTCGAGGACTTCCACGCGTTTTGACCCGGACGCACGACTGCAGCACGTCCTTCATCGTGTCCGTGTGCCGCTGCTTGCGCGCCGCGTCCAGATCCGCCCGGTGCTGTCGAAGGCCAGCGGCCGCGGGGCCCGGCCGGCGCGGTGTCATGCGCGCCGTCGACTGCGAGGAGGTGCCAGCGGGAGCGCTGATGCTGCCCCTGGACCGGGCGCTCGACACAGCCGAGCAGCCGGGTATCCGGTCGTGCTCGCTGTGCGGCGCCACTACCGAGCTTGACCCGGCCCTGAGGGGCTTCGACCACGGATTCGGGTGATGACGCGCAGGGATCAGCTTGCGGTCCGCGACGTAATGAGCCGGTTGGGCAGCTCCAGCATTCCGAGGTACCACCAGAAGATCCAGTCCAGGAACGCTTCGGCGTAGTCGCCGCGCTGGTCTGCCTTGCGGTGGCGCAAGTCGTAGCGGTTGGCGATCTCGAACAGTGCCCCCTCATCCTTGACGAGCTGGTCTTGGAGCAGGGCGCGGCGTTCCTCGCGGATGCCCGCAAGGGTGACGATCGCCGACCTCTTGCTCTCCGCCGTCGTATCCCGTCCACGGAACAGGGCGATCGCATGGCGGACTCGGGTCGTGATGTTTGGGGCGCTGTCGTTGAGTGCCCGGTGCACCAGTGCGCTGCGAGCGTGGTCGGTGACGGCAACCAGACGCCCGAGGTCCTCGCCTTCGGCAGCCAGCTCGTACTCGATGCCGGCCTCGCGCAGCAGCTCGTTGACCTTGCCCCGGTACAGGATGCGGGCGGGTCCGTTGTGGAACTCCGGGTGGTGCCACCCGGACATGTCCCAGCTGTGTAAGCGGCGTGTGCGGGGCCGGCTGACCAGGTCGTGGAAGACCTCGATCAGACCGAAGGAGGTGTCCTCATCCCATCTCTCAGGGGCCAGAGGCCAAACGTCGGGGATGCCGAGTCGCCGCTCGATCACTCGCGAGGCGTCCGGCAGATCCTTGGGGTCGTCGACGTATTCCTCGCAGAAGACCTCTAGCAGGTAGCCGTTGTCGGCGAAGTCGCTGATGATCCGGGCGAAGTCACGTCGGGTGTCTCACGCGGTGCTGCCATCGTGCGAGAGGCCGCGGCCTTGCTGTTGTGGCCGGTACGGTCGCGGATCGGCTGCATGCCGCAGGTTGGCTGCGCGGCTGACAGCTCAGCTGGGCCAATTGTCAGCAGCCTGATACTCGCAGCAGAGACGCGAGCCACGTCATTGCCGCCCGCGGGGACCTCCGGACCTCCCGGCAGCAATGACCAGCAATGCGACCCGAGTTGAACACATGGATGGCACCAGGGCGCCTGTCCGCCTGCACAACCGGGGACACGTCCAACTCGCGAACGTGAGGGACGCGCGCGGCCTAGGGTGCCGGTTGACACTGGGCCTGGAGCGCGGTCCGGCTGAGGGCCTTCGAGCAGTTCCTCAATGTGCATCAGACCCTCACCTCACCTATGTCGCAGCTGAGGGCGGGGCCAGCTATCGGGGCGAGGCGTGGCAAGTTGACCGTCAAAAAGTAGCGTTCGACCTAGCGAGCCGGCTTGCCTTCGACCGAGTGCTTCTTGGTGCGAGTCGCGACCTCGGGGGCCGTGGGTGATGTCGGTGATGCCGAGTTCCTTGCGAAGTCCCATACGCTCGCGATGCAGTTGGTATGAACAATCCGTTGAGGGGGCGCGGAGCCGCATGGCCGACGAGATCAAGTACGAGTACAAGACCGTACAGACAGTTCGCGGCACCGACGGCTTGGTGATCTCGAAGATGCAGAAGGATGGCTGGGTGCTTGTGGAAAAGGCCCAGGGCACGCTTCGCTCCACTCTCAGCTTCCGTCGGCCGAAAAAGCCGCAGCCTTGGCTCCTGATCGGCACGGCGGCCGCCGTCCTCGTGATCCTGGCCATCGTCATCGGCGCTACCTCTGCACTCAGCGACGGAGGCGAGAAGAAGGACGAGTCAGACAAGTCAACGGCCGCTGCGAGCGAGAAACCTTCCGCTACGCCGACTCCGACCACGGCCGAGTCGGCTGCCACTGAGGTGATCACGCCTCAGCACAACCCGGAGTTCGCGGCGCTGCTGAAGGCGGACTCGTGCGACGACGCGAACCTGGACTTCGCGACTCAGCACGGGGGCCAGACGGTCGCGTTCAACGGCTCGATCGTGAGTATGGCGCCCCACGGTGACTACGACACCCGCTACGACTTCCTCCTGGGCCCAGGCGACAAGGGACCGAACACGACGGTCGGCCCAGCCTTCAAGTACGAGGACGTCAACATCTTTGACCTGAAACTGACCGGCAAGAAGATCCCCGCCACCGTCGGCGCAGGCGACAAGTTCCGCTTCGTCGCCAAGGTGGGCAAATTCAACGCGGACCAGTGTGTCTTCTTCCTAGACCCGGTCTCGACGGAAGTCCGGTAGCCAAGATGGGCAGCCGCTTCACCACGGAACAGCGTGCCTGGCCATTTCCTCACTGCCGGTCCGTTAGGGATTCACGCAGGTTCCGTGAGGGATGCAGTGCGCGAGAATGTGCAAGTGAGCAGGTGAGAGCCCTCATCCTGCCTGCCACTCGTGCAGGTCGACTTCTCCGAGTTACGGGCAGATCCTGCGAGTTCGGCCAGCGACTTGCGAGGCGATGCGGGATTCCGGAAGTCGCCGCCCTCCAGCGCGGGCTCAAGAGGCGCTGGAAGAGATCCAGTCGTCGTTGTTCCGATGACGGTCCAGTCCCACAGCTTCGAACTCATCCTCACCGAGACTCCGCCTCACGCCGAGTTGCCGAAGGGCCTGCGAGATCGGGCTGACTGCTCGGGAGAACCACTTCTTCGCCGGGGCATCCAATGGCCCCACTGCCAGCGCTCCCTCAGCCCAGACGGCGGCCCGTTGCTCTCCGACGCCACCGAAGTAGTCGGCCTCGACATAGGCGACGGGCCCTGTAGTGGACCACTGGGCGAGCAACCTGTCGAAGCCTCCTGGCAGCTTCCAGAATCCCAGAGCGCTCTCTGCGGTGCCGTCCGTGACCGCGTCGAAGACTTCATCCGTCATCGGCATCAGCGACAAGGCCTGCCGGAGAGGCACCACGCGGGCACTAGGAATGCCCCGTGCTGCGGCTTGCATCAGCTCGTCTCCTGCGATCACCGCCTGCAATACGTAACCCACACCAGCGCCCTCCCCGACCGATTGGAGCCCTCATCCTGCCCGCCCCATCGCGCACGAACCCGCGTGCCCCACCCCAGAATCCGCAACCCACTAGCGAGCTCACCGACACCCGCATGCAGCGTATCCACCACCCCTACGCCGGTGGCGCCGACGCCTTCATTGCCACGTCCGAGGAACGAGACCGGATGCGCGATCGGCATGGCGACTGGCTTTCCGGTCATCCCTCGGGTCTCTGACCGGCTCGGATCGCCGCCCCGCTCAGAATGGTCTCCACCGCAAGGGTTGAGAGGCTCCACGAGTTCCTTGGTGGCGACGGCCACGAGGCGTGCGGGCGTATCACCGTCCAGCAACTCGCTCACGTATTCAATGGCCTCCGCAGGCGAGAGCACAGGCAGCCTCTGGCGCAGTGTCCGCACAGCGTGCATGCGTCCGCGCGTGGCGGCGACTCCACATAGCGCATCGTGTAGATCATCCACTGCAGTGCGTACCGGCAGCCCACGTATCCGGGCTCGGTAGTCGTCCTCCCACGCTCCGGTTTTCGCGGAGACGACGGCGATCTGGTGCAGTCCTCCGTCGACGCGGTCGACCAGGTACGGCCCATTGCCAATCAGCATGTACTTCGAGTTCCGAGTGCGTGCGAACTCCTCGGACTGCCAGGAGACGATCCACACCAGCTCGTGCTCCTCGACACGGACTACAGCCATCCTCACCGCGTCCGTGCTCACAGCCCGCCACTGCTGATAGTCGCGCTCCAGCTGTTCTTCGACAGCCCGAACGGCGGCTTCTCGCACGATCACGCATGCAGCATCCCGTACGGGCCCGGCTTCGCCCAGCGAATTCCCACGGATCAGGGCAACGCAGAAGGGGCCAACGAACCTTCTCGCCCAGGAATACAGCAGCTGAACAACAAGTGCTCTGCGCCAGTACCGCTCAAGACGCTCGGGATGCCGCGAGCCGCCGCGACCCCCTCACCGAGCTGCTGCGCCGCGACGCGTACACCACCCAGGCTCGGCAGGTCCTACGCCGCCACGGCGACGACACAGCCGTCGTCCTGGTTAGTGGAGTACGTGCGGGTTCCTTCAAGGCTGTGTGACATGGCGGATCCGCATTTCAGCAGCTAGATCGTTCTGTGGCGGGCCTTCACTCGAAGGTGTGGGATCTCCGCAGTAACTCGCAGATTCCACGAATGGTGCCTGTAATTTCCGGGATCGTGTCAGATTCCGAAAGTCGTCTGCTGAGGCTCCTCAGCCCTGCGGGGGATTCCGCCGCTCCGGTGGACCCGGCAGCCGTGGCGGTGGAGTCCGGGCTGGCGGACGTCGTGACGCTACAGCGCCGTCGGCAGGCCCGGGTTTCCGCGCATGATGAGGAGAGTTTCTTCCTCGACACGCTCTCGGAGTACCAGTGGGCCCGGGACGCGGCAGGGCTGGCGCCGGCCACCCTTGATGGTCTGGTCAAGCCAGTCATCGAAGTATGCAACTACTACGGCACGGTTCCCTGGCAGCTGTCGCCGAGGGAGGTCGACCGGTACTTCGCGCGACCTGGGAAACGAGCGTCTTCGACTCTGCGCGCGAAGATCAACAAGATCGACGCGTACTTTGCCTTCCTTGAACAGCGGTATGCCGGCGAGATCATGCGGCGCTTTGGTGCTGCCGTTGAGTCACCGATCGACCTGTTCAACCGGCCCCGGCACCGTGGGGACTTCGGGCTTCGGATCCCGCCATCACAGACGGCGATGTGCGACTTCTTCTCGCGCTGGCGCGAGGACCTGCCGAACGCACGGAAGTACTTCGTCGCCTGCCGCAACTACGTGATGACCAAGGTCGCGTACCTGTCCGGTGTCCGTGCCGCGGAGTTGTGCGGGGTGTGCATGGGTGACATTCACTGGGAGCACGGCCAGTGGGGTCGCTTCGTTGTCCAAGGTAAGGGTGCCCGCGCTTCCGGGCCCCGGCCTCGCGAGGCGTACATGTTCCAGGAGGGGCGTGCCCTGTTGTGGTGGTACATCGAAGAGATCCGGGGCGAGTTCGGGGACGACGCCGAACACCCACGGGCGCCTCTGTGGCCGTCGGAACGCAAGCCGACTGCGGTAGCCGCTCTGAACCTGCCGATCGCCCCGGCGATCGTCCCTTCTACCTTCCGGCGGTCGCTGCATGCCGCGGCTACGAACTACCTCACTGGCCCGGTCGCCGACCTGTTCCCGCACCTGCTGCGGCACGCCTGCGCGACCCATAACTACGAGCGCGGGATGACGTTGTGGGAGGTGCAGAAGGTCCTCGGGCACGACTGGGCCACCACGACACTTCGGTATATGGCGACCGCGCACGCCGATCCGGAGGTGGCGAACTTGGCCGCGAGCTCGCAGGCGGCGCAACGACTGGTGGCCATTCACGCGCTGCCTGGTGAAGAGCTTCGCACGATTCTGACCACCGATCTCAACCTTGCCCGCGGCACTCTCGAAGTCCGTCGCGGCTTGCTGCGGCACACCCTCTACCTGGAGGAATTCACCCACCGACTCGCCAGCGAGTGGCTCGCCTATCGCCACCACCGCTGGCCGGCATCGACGAACCCCTGTCTTCTCGTCAGCCAGAAGACGGCCCTCGACCCAGATCATCCGGTGGTCAGCAGAACATTGCTTCGCAGGACCCTCCCCAAGAACGTCACGCTCGTCGGCCTGCGGCAGGACCGCATGCTCAACGAGGCGTTTGCCACCGGTGATCCCCTCAAGCTGATGCGGCTCTTCGGGATCACCGCGCAGACCGCCATGCGCTACGTCGCTGCAGCGTATCCAGAGCGGACAGCCCGGCTGCCCCGCTGACCGTCCGATCAATCCCAGTCGGACGGCGGCTGCTTGACCCTGCCACCTGTATGCGGCAGCTGCACGTAGTCCTCGGCGCCGGAGGGCAGGGCGGAAACGCAAGCTGCTGAGCAGGCGTTGACCAGGAGAGGCAGGACATCGGTGGCCACCCGCAGGGAGATCCACACTTGGTGGAGCCCACCCTGCCCGATCGGCCGATCGCAGACACTGCATCCACGGATGGCCGTGGTACCCCAGCGCCGGGCATCAAGCGCTGACAGGTCGAGATCAGCAGCGGAGAATTGCGGCGGCTGTAGTCGGGGGAAAGGAGGACGGAGCTTGTAGTTCCCGAACAGTGCGCGGGTGCTCACCGTGCTCCTGACCAGCTTTGAGCATCTGGTGATCTCGTAGGGGAACCAGTGCAGCCGATACGAGGTGTAGGGGGTGAACTCCTCCAGGCTGGTCATTGCACCGATCTCGGGCGGTATTCGGACCAGGTTGCTGCCGTAGAGCACGAAGTGCTTGACCGCCGTCAGTTTGGCGATGCTCGTCGGCAGAGTGACGACCTGACGACGCTCCTCAGCACTGAGCTCGACCAGAGGTCGGAACTCCTCCCGCCCATCTTCCGCCGCCTCGTCGATCAACTCCAGCAGATGTCGCCACCCAGCGGTCGAGGTGTCCTGGCGTTCGGCGTGGAAACCGACACGGGCTCGCGGATGCGGCTTGGCCTGGTCGAAGCACACGCACTCATCCCGGTAGGACGCGCGTCCTACAGATGCCGGGTCCGATGTGTCGCCCCACCGGTTCACAAAGAGTCTCGGCTCTCCCTCATCCACCATGTGGCCAAGATACGGATCTTCATCTGGCCGGCCCAGTGCTTAATGGCCAGTGGAACCCGCTCCCCGAGCCTCCTCCAACGATGGGCAGGCGGCTCGGGGACGTCGTCACACCAGTCCAGCAATCCGCGAACCTGCGCGTTTCAGACCAGGACCACTTCAAGGCCATCAACGACACCTTCGGCCACGCGGCCGGTGACACCGTCCTCGCGGCGACCGCAGCCCGGCTCACCACTTGGGCGGGCCCGCACGCCGCCATCGGCCGCCTCGGGGCGATGAGTTCGCGATCGTCCTGGAGGCGCCCCGCGGCCGCCGCGAGGACCGCCTCGCAGGGCTCATGAGGATGCTGCACACGCCGGTGCACCTGGACGGCGGGAGACCGTCGACGTCGCCGCCTCCGTCGGCGCAGCGACGCCCGCCATCCTCAACACCCGCGACCTGTCCGTGCTCCAGCAGGCCGCCGACGCTGCCCTGTACGACGGCAAGCACTCCGGCCACGCAGTCCTCGCCGACGCCCGGCACGCAACGCACACGTCCATCAACGGGCGCCACGCCGGCCGCCACGGAACCGGAATCAGGGGCGAGCCGCATGAGCATCGCCACCCTGCCCGGGGACGGCTGGATCCGCGGCGTCACGATTCGCCAGCCCTTCCACCTGCATCCTCGCCGGGAAGAACCCGGAAAGAACAGGCCCCGGCCCTGGCCGTGGCGGGGCTCGGTCCTGATCCACGCCGGGCAGAAGCTGGAGCGCCTGCCCTGCGTAACCCGCTAGTCGCCACCGCGATCCGCAGCCTCGAACTGCACCTGGGCGCAGTCATCGGCGTCGCCCGCCTCTCCGACTGCCACCCCGCGCAGGGGCCCGAGAAGTGCACCAGCCCCTGGGCGCAGCGCAGCGCGCACCACGTGGACCTAGGCACCAGCAGTAACGGTGCAGGCTGCATCGATGCCTGCACTCCGATCGCGCCCGGTGTGAAGTGAAGGCCCGCCCGCCGCCGCCCTCCCCGCGCGACAGGCGGGAGGTCACGGCCGCCGCGTGGGAGGGCAGGGCAGCTTGGGCGGGCAGACCTTGTGCAGGTGCATGGTCGAGCCAGCGGCCGACGGGGAATGCACTGCGACGGTTTCGAACTACTCGTCGGACCTGATGGCGCGCTGGCACTTGGCGCAAATCACTTGTCGTGCCCCTCCCACGTATTCCAGATGGCGCGGCCTACGTCGCACAGCGGGCTCGCGTTGCAGGCTGGGCAGTCCGCTGTGTGATTGATCAGGTCGACGTATGCGCGCTGCCGCCGCGCTTCCATGAAGGTGATGATCGCGGCGATCGGGCTCCGACTGTTGCCCCCCAACCCTTCCCGGCGGGCCTGGGCGTCAAAAACTCCGAATGCGACCACTTCGTGGCGGGCAGCGACGCGCTCGGTATACCTGACGTAGAGGCCCGGACGGAAATTTCAAGGCCCGTCCGACCGTGGGGGCCCGTTTGGCCGCAACCAGGGCTTCGCGAGCCCTCGTGGACGCGCCGGTGAGTATCCATGCGAAAAAGGGCGGAATAATGCCGCTATGTCTAACCGGAGAGAAGACCGAGGCCGCGGTCGCCGATTCGACGTCTTCCACTTGTGGGCGACCACAGCGACCGGACTGGCTGCCCTGGGTATCGGCATCTATAGCCTTGTCGCACTCCAGGCGAGCCCGGAGATCGATGTGGCGCTCCCCCACGTCGTGCGCATCGCCCAAGGTAAAAACGCATGGCTCTACCTGCAACCCACAATGACGGCAATGGAGCCAACTGAGGATGTCGAGGTGATCACTGACGCTGTTCTCAGACTAAAGACCTCGGAGAACGCCAAGAACAGGCCAAGCTTCTATTGGGATGAAACCGGGGCGTGGACTGTCGATACAAAGGGAAAACTCAGCTATCGCCAGACTGCGGACCCCGCTCCCATCCTGGTGGCTCATGAGAAACCTCAGCAACCGACTATGCGGTTCAATGCAGAGGGCTGGAATTTTTACAAGGCCAGATATGAGGGGACGCTCGCGATCCATCGCTCCGAAGGCCGCAAGCCCATCGTGAAGAAGTTTTGTCTGATCATTACTCCAGGCAATGAGGCTCGCTTCAGGAAGTTCGGGCAGTTCGCGAGTTATTTGTTCCGAAACGACCGACCGGCGTCACCGGGAGCGCCCCGTGATGAAATCGGTTGCTACAGGACTTCAGAGGCCAACAGTTCAATTCCTAGATAATCAACGCCCCGGACGGCACCGCTGGGTCGTGGAACAGTTAATGGCCGGGCGCTGACAACGCCGGGGGCTACGCCTCGTCCGGCCAGCTCTTCACTACCTGCTCGGTGTCGTCGTCGAGCCCTTCGGCAAGCGTGATGCGGGCCCCGGGCATGCTGCCGTAGCTGCCGATCAACGATGTGAACTTGCGCTCCGCTGTCGCGCGGGACGACCACCAGCCGCGCATGACCGTGCCGTTAGCGGGCGTGGTCAGGGTGAGGTGGTAGCGCTGGTCATCCACGCGCACTTCGCTTACGTGAGCGGGGCGCTGAGGAGCACCGCGTCGACGCCGGCCTGGCGCACCACGTCACGCAGGGCGGCCATGGCCTCCACCTCAGGCGCGGCAGTGCTGCCCCTCTTGGTGACGGCGATCATGTGGGGCGTGCACTTGTCGATCCAGCGTGGCCCGAAGCCAGGGATGTCGGCGACGCTCGTTGTGGTCGCGGGCCGACCGCAGGAGACGCAGGGCTGCGGGGTGCGGCCGATGCGGGCGAAGCCGTTCGCCGCCCTGGCTGTCGAGCTCGGGGCGGGCGAGAGCTGGGCCGGGTCTAGGCCGAGGACCTGCAGCATCTCGGTTACGTCCATCGCTGCTCCGCTCTGCTCGCCCCCTGGGTGCCATGGTCGACGAGACCAGAACGGTGCGGCTACTCGTCGTCCAACTGCGCACAGGCAGGCAGCCATCGACCGGCCCGGCTACCGGCCCTGGATCGTGGTGCGCGACGAGTGAAAACGCTCAAGCGGGCTATCTATAGACGTGCCTCCGCCGTGCGGAGCACCGGTCGCCTCCCGCGAACTGGTCGAGAGTGCACAGGAACCGGTCGCCTCTGAAGGGCAGCCCCATCAGTCAGTTCTGATCGGTCATCCGTTGACTGATCTGTACCAGGAACTTTTGGATGGACACCGCAGCTGCCTCGAAGTCGTCGAACCAGGACGCGGTCGTCGACCTCCAGACTCGCCCGCTGGTGGCCACCGCGAACAGATGGCCGCCACCATCACTGGCGAACACGATGCCGGGCGACTCGTCGTCCACCTGGACGGGCCCGTATGCACGGAAGTGCTCGGCGACCGTTGCGGGAGAGTGGATGAAGTATCCGTTCTCGATGTCCGGAAAGGAGACCTCGCTGATCACCCAATTAGAGGGTGGTCAGGTCGGAAGGGATGGGCGTCAGATCCACGAGAGCGCCCGTCGCCTCGTGGCTCTCGTCCGTCGCGAGTGCGACGGCGTTCTCCCCAGGCGGGAATCCGTGGGTATCCAGGAACGATGACATCAGGGGCCCAAGTGCTCCGGAAACCTGCTTGCACCAGCTGTCCACCCATTCCGAGTCGACCCGCCCACTGCCACGTTCATCCCCTTCCGCGCCTGACGCCCACGTCCACGAACCCAAGAGAACCTACCGAAGGGCACCTCGCGGACACCTACGCGAGCATCTCTGCAGTTCGCGGGCAATGCGGTCAGTCCACCGGTCGGTAAATTCGAGGACACCCGTGCCGACCGGCCACCGCACTTCGGGCCGAGCCTAGGTGATTGCTCAAGTGCCAACTGGAGCGGCGGATTCCCGCCGACGCCGCACAGCACGAGGTGGACAGCCGGTTCTTCGCCATCGTCACCGATGTCATCGGTACCCCCGACGGAACTCGTCGGCGAGCAGGGCGACATCGCCTGGTACAAGCGGTCCACGGTCTGGGGCATCACCACGCGCAACCGCGACGCCCAGGCACACACACCGTTGCGCTTCCCCGGCCAGTACGCGGACCCGGAGACGGGCCTGCACTACAACGTCAACTACCCGGTCGTGAACGACCGGGCTTGCTGCTCGAGTCATCACTGGTGGTGATGGGGTCGGCTGCGTCCAGGACTCACGCACGCAAGGAGGGTGAGTTCGGGGGCCGTTGACTGGGCCCCGCAGACCCACGCCATCCAGCCGCGTTGGCGGATGTTGTGGGACGCGTTGTGGTCTGCGTGCTCAACAAAGCCGCAGACCCGGCACGAGAAGACGGCCTGGGAGGGCCGGTTTCCGCGTGCGGTGTGATGACACTTCGAGCATTCCTGGCTGGTGTACGCCGGATCGACGTACACCACCGGCACCCCGGCCCGCTTCGCTTTGTAGGCGATGAACGAGCCGAGCTGGGCGAAGGGCCAGGAGTGGAGCGTGGCGCGTTGGGGCTTTCTCAGCCGTGCCCGCTCGCGGATGCCCGTGAGTGTCTCCAGGGCGATCCCGCGACCGGTGCGTTCAGCCTCCGCCACGATCCGCTTGCTGATCTTGTGGTTGATGTCCTTGGCGCGCCGGGCTTCCTTGCCCGCGTACTTCTTCGCCCGCCGCTTGGCGGACTTGGTGTTCTTCTTCTGCAGCTTGCGCCGCAGGTTGCGATCCTGTTCCCGCATGCGGTTGATCCGACGCCCGCAGTGGCGCTCGCCGTCGGAGGTGACCGCGACGTTCACGATCCCCAGGTCCACCCCGAGGAACCCGACCGGGTGAGTGCTCGCGGTCGCTTCGTCGATGTCGCAGGTCGCGATCAAGAACCACTTCCCGCCCCGACACACCAGGTCGGACTCACCCCTGCGGTGCGCAGCCAGGACCTCCAACTGCTCGGCCTGCCCGGTGAACGCCACGCCCTTCAACCGTCCGGCCGTGGACCAGATCGACACCGTTTGCCGCTCGTGCTGCCAGGACAGCATCCGGTCGTCGTACGGCTGCGCCGCCTGAGGCCGGAAGACCACCGGCTTGCCCGAGGCCCGGGCATGACGCTTCGTGCCGGGCCGCCCGTACCGGCCGTTACGCAGGTTCACCTTCAAGGTGGTGTAGGCATCACACGTCTTCTTGATCGCGTGCTGGGCGGCCTGCGCACCAAGCCCCCACCTGACCCGGACCTCGGCATAGGTGTGCTTGCGCAACTCCAGCGGACGTCGCGCCTCCTTCTCGAATGCAACGGACGCGGCCCACGTGGCGGCCTCGTTACAGGCATGCAGGGTCGCCTCAAGTGCCGCCGCCTGTACGGGCGTCGGCAGCAGCTTCACCCGCACCACCAGCTTCACGATCAGCGAACCTATACACCTAGACGAAGACCCACCACACGTTCGCCCCACCCCACCCGAACGAGCGATAGCCGCCACGGCCCTGACCCCGCGCACACTGCTGTAGCCCGGCTCTGCCGGAACGCCTCCCGGCCGTTCCGCGGCCGTGATGGCCTGCGGCACGTCACGGCGACGCTCGGCGTCGCATCCCGTGGAGGCGATTCCTCCCGGGCGTGAACGCCCGGGGTTCCTCGCAAGAATCCGCTGAACCGGCACTACGACCCCGAGACGGCCCGCTACGTGTCGGCCGACCCGCTCGGCCTGGTGCCCGCGCCCAACCCGGCCGCGTACGTCGTCAATCCCTTTACGTTCATGGACCCCGAGGGCCTGGTCGCGAAGGGCTGCACGCAGGAGAGCGGCTGGTACGGCGGCCTGCTGCCGGCCAACACGAAGAAAGACGGGTCGAAGTACCCGCAGCCGATGGAGGTCAACCACATCCCGGCCAAGTCGGCGTACAAGGACGTCATCGAGCCCGGTTTCTACATCGCGAACAAGCCGCACAAGAAGCAGAAGGTCAACAACGGCCCGGCCATCCGCATGCAGCGCGACCACCACGAGCAGCTGTACAGCACCGGGTACTCACTGCAGTCGCAGGCATGGCAGCAGTACCAGCGCGAGCTGATCAACTCGGGGCGGATCACCGACGCCATGCGCATGGACATCGACGACATCAAGCGGCGCTTCCCCGGCACCTACGATCAGCACATCAAGGACATGGTCGCCAGCCTGGATGACAACAAGCCCCTCCAGGACATGCTCAAGACGCGAGGATGGAAAATCGACAAGGCCGCTCTTCTCGCATGAGGTCCGCGGCACGTCACTAGGGCATCGAGAAAGGCGAAGGACGGAACATGGAACTGGAACTACTGCCGCTGGTCGGTGTCGGGCCGCTGCGGCTCGGCATGTCGGCGCAGGAGGCGCGCGACGCGGTCCAGGCTTGGGGGCTGCTGCGGGTCGCCTCCAGTGATCCGGAGCCCGGGCAGATCCTGCTCAAGCACGACGCGTCCGGCCTGAACGTGATGCTCGGCTTCACCAAGGGCGCGCTGAGCGGCGTGGAGCTGTTCCGGTTCCTCGACGAGGACGCCGACGTACGCGTGCTCCTCGACGGTCTCGACGTCTTCCGCACCCCGAGTGTGGACCTCTTCGAGCTGTTCGCGGAGCGGGGCCACGAGATCACCGAGAACGACCTCGGTTTCGACGAGCTGCCGGAGCTGAAGATCGTCCTCGCCAACCAGAGCAGCTACGAGTACCCGGTGGACGAGGACGGGGACCCTCTCTACTACGACTACGTGCGCCTCGCGGACCAGATCTGACGCACGGCACAGGCTGTCACCGGCGCACCCAGCTTGCCGGTTGGGCCCCTCGTGATGCTGAAGGCCGCTGCCAGCCGCCGCGCCGACTGGGTCGCCATTCGCGATCAGCTGCCGAGGGCGTCGTCAAACGCGAAGGGGTTCTTGGCGAGATGCGGTCGCCTCCGCGATGCGAGTCGAGAGAGTAACGGAGCCACTCCGGGCAACCGCAGATCTGGGGCTGGACTGGGCCCGGCCGCCCGCACCGATGGCCTGTGACGAGTGCGGTTACGGGATGCACGCCGCGTATCGCGTATCGAACCGCCCGTTGCACAGGGAGGCCGGCCTTGCTGCACGAGCAGCGCCCGGGCGCCGACTGGACCGTGCGAATGCTGCATGTCCGCGCGAGACCGCGCGGACATGCCCACCGGTCAGACGTCCTCGACTCCCAGCATCTCTACGGCCTTGCGGGCCTGGTAGAAGTCCTCGTCGGACACCTGCGGGTCGTCCTCCGTGTCGTGGAGCCAGCCCGCCAGGTCCGCGACGGACCACGTCTCGAACTCCTCGGGCACGTCGAGGGTGGTCGTCCTGCGCAGGTGCGTGGCGACAGCGGCGTCCCGGACGCTGCGCGTGCTCACCTCGGTCATGTTCCGCACCGCCTTCCGGTGTCATCGGGGATCGGACAGGCGACCTTGCCAGACAAAATCCGTACTGTCCAAAACGTCTGCGCGAGGCTGAAGCGGGCATGGCAGGTCTACGACCAGCTTGACTACTTCCTGCTGTACGGGTCCTTCGAGACCGACCGGGACCTGGGCGCCTTCTACAAGGGCTGCGGCTACACCGTGCACGTCCCCGGCGAGGGATTCCTTCTCGAGCGGATCGAGCTCCCTTCGGAGTTCATGCCGGCCCCGACCCATGCGTGTTCACCCGCTGGAGGCTGACCCGCTGAGCGGCCGTGGGCTTTTCACCGCGCCGCAGACCTGGCCTCGCCACCGTGGTGACCAGTGCGCGGCGGTCTCGTTGGGCACGACGTCGCGTGCATGAACATCCGATCCCTGCGGATATGTGAGCGAGCCCCGGACCGCATCGGTCCGGGGCTCGCGGGCTGGTCGAGGTGCGGCTGCTAGAGGTCGAACTCGAGGTGCTCGATGTCCGTGAACCGGACCTCTTCCAGGCTGCCGGCGCGGCGGCCGCCGTCCTGGAGGTAGACCTCCTTGAGCCCTTCGGCCGCGATTTCCTGGAGCCGGGCGTCGCTGGCACCGGCCTCTTGGGCCTCGAAGAGGCGGGCGGCGTGGACGGGTGGCAGGGCGACGGTCAGGTGTTGGATGCGGTCCTGGTCCGTGGACCCGATCGGCGCGGTGTAGCCGAGGCGGGCGCGGGTGTCGATGACGATGTGCAGGCGGGGGCGGTGACGTCGTCGAGGGACATCGGCGGGTGCTCCGTTCGGCGGTATTGCAGTTACGGACTGTGCGTTGGCGCGTTGAACATGCATGAGCAGAAGTCGCAGGTTGCGGGAGCTATCGGGCCCGGCGGCGTTCGACCAGCTGCAGGCACAGTTGGCCCGTGCTGCCGCCGGGATGGCGAGGGGTAAGTCGCCCCGCCGAACGGCCGTTGAGGGGGCGCTTCACCCTCCGGATGGGGAGCAGGATGACAGCCGCGGTGAGGCGGCGCCGCCCGGCTCGGGCTGAAGTCACACGCCCTCCTTCTCCAGCAGCCAACGGCGATCCGCGTCGCGGCATTCGGCGACGCTCGGCTCGTCGTGGGCGGGTGCGATCGGCGCGTCGATGAGGGCCAGGGCGTCGCGGGCCTGCTGAATGGCGTGAGCGCGCACGGAGACGGCGACCTCGACGTGCCCCACCACGACCGGGTGGGGCCGGTGGCTCTCGGGGTGTGGCTCGCCCGACAGCGCAAAGCTCGGGCTGAGGGCGAGCTGGACCAGACCGTCATCGATGCGCTCAACGCACTGGGGATGTCGTGGGATGCACGCCCTCGACGTCTGCCTGACCAGAGCGACCAGCGGCAAGCGGTGGGGGCAAAGTCCTGGTCCAGAGGGATCGTGGCAGCCAAGGCGTTCCACTCCGAGCCTGGAGCCCTTCGCGTCCCAGGCGGGCTGTGGGTGGGCGGACTGCGCGTGGATTTCTGGCTCACCCGGCAGCGTGCCGCCCGCCGCGACGGCCGGCTCACCGCAGGCCAGATCGCGGCCCTCGACGCGCTAGGAGTGCGCTGGTAGCTACGCCCCCGCAGCCAACCCGGCGGCGGGGGCGTTCCTGTCATGCGGGCCTGCGGTCGGGCTCAGCGGGGGTGCTGGAGGATCCCCGTCAGGCCGGCGAACACCCAGGTGACGCCGACTGGCGTGAGCGGGCGCTAGCCGCAACCGTTGGAGGAGTTGGTCCCGCGGCTAAGGCCCCAGGCGGCAACCAGCTCGTCCCCGTCGGCCCGGCGAGACTCCTTGTCGTCGATCTTGTTCAGGACCGCCCCCGGCTTCATCTGCCACCGACGCCCCGAGCCGTCCCGGAACTGGAGCACAACCATGGCGTCAGTGCGGACCTGTGACTGATGGTCACCAAACGAGAACCAATCCATCGTGCATGAATGCACCTCACCGAACTCAACCCGTTGGACGCTCGAGCCGCCCACCTCAAGCCGAACAGTCACATCCAATATGCGGACCGACTGCTGGTTCTCCACCATCACCCCGGTAGGCGCAGTTGCGGGACCGTTCCAGTACACGGCGACCTTCATCGCCTCCCGTTCCTCGTCGCTGGCCCGCTGCGTCTGATCGCGATACAGAGCGAAGAGGGAGAGAGCGACCGCGCACAACACCCCCAGCGAGTTGATCCACTCGTGCACAGAGCCCGAACTGCCGTCCTTGCCAGAGGAGTTCATGTCCAGAGATGTAGCACGGGCCGCGCAGTGCCGCGAGGTGCCAGATCTGCCAAGTCGCCCTGCCCGTCCCGTGGTTCAGGGGCGGGCGGAGCTGTGGGTCGGCGCGGGCTGCCAGTGGTGGGCGGGCGGCGGAGCGAGAACGGCGTAGGCGAAGACGCAGCCCAAGGGCAGATCGCGGTCATTCGCCCTCCTTCTCCAGCAGCCGGCGGCGGTCGTCCGCGGCGCAGTCGGCTATCGACGAGCCGCCCTCCGAGCCGGGCCTGTTGGGGCGGCAGCGGTGTCCGCCTTGGTGCATCTCTGCGCACTCGGGCCCGCAGGCCCGGTACAGCAGCCGTGTGTGCTGGCGGATGCGGGCGTACTTGTCTTCGGTGCTGTGGCCGTCCCAGCGGGCGCGCGGATCGTCGGCCGGTACGTGTTCTACGGCCTCGAGCAGGTCCGCGTCACGCGGGCTGATGTGCCAGCTCGCTTGCCGGCCGCCGATGTTGAGGTGCGCGATCTGCCAGCTGTCCTCGTCATCGATATCGGGCGCGGGCACGATGACAGCGCCAGAGGTCATGGCGGCGAGGAGGGCGACGAGGTGGGCGCGCTCCCGGTAGGCGTTGTCCAACTGCTGCTCGAGGGCTTCTCGCGGTGTCTCACGCTGCTTCATCTGCGGTTGTCTCGGCTCTCGGTGCATCCCCGCCAGGTCTACTGAGGCCGCTCCGGACGGGCAGATCGCTGACCTGCGGTGTCTCACGGCCCGCTATCACCCGGGACGGCGGTGCGGTCGGCTGTGTAGGGGTGCCGTACGGCGGGTAACGCGGGGGTCGTTCTGCCGCCGGATGTTCGACCGCAACATCGCGCCGCGCGGGGCATCGCCCCGGTCCGCGCCTGCATTCTCAAACTCCTGCCCGATGTGCTCTCTGGAGCCCGTCCTCGACCGTGCCGTCCCCCTGGCCGGGGTGCCGGACGAAGATCGGGCGATGGACGACCGGTCGGCGCTGAAGGTGCGCATCACCTTCTGAGCGCGGGGGGCCGGCGGCACGGGTGTGGTTCTCCCGTTCCGCGCGGCGCCCTCGTGATGTCAGGCGGCGCCCTTCACGTGGCGGACCAGCCACGTCATCAGGGCGTCCAGGTCGGCGGCGGCCGAGAGGACCCGGTCAACCGCCTCGGGGGTGTGCAGCCACTCCTCGCAGCCGAGAGGACGGGCGGCGATCAGCGAACGGTGGCGCAGCAGCTTCGTGCGGGCGTGGTCCGTCGGGTAGCCGCGCGGGGGGCGTTTCATCACGTCCCCGGAGATGTCGTAGCCCTTCTTCCGCACGTCCTCGACGATGGCGGACAGTTCGCGGCCGCTCCCCTCGGAGGCCACGGCTTTGCGGAACATGTCCACCTGGCCGGGATCGGGGTACCACCAGGCGCCCTGGATCCGCAGGCCGTCCAGGTCGAACCGGAGACCGATCTCGATCTTGCGGCCGAGCCGGATCACCGCGCCCTGGTGCTGCCACCACCAGGAGTCGGTGCGATAGTGCCAGACGGAGAAGTCCTCGTACCGGGGGTCGGTGTCCGCGACCTCGTTGAGCAGGGCGATCATCGGCTGCCGGATCAGGCGTTCGCGGTCCGCGCGGTAGCGCTCGCGGGTCGCGTGGGTGGGTTCGCCCTGGAGCTGCCACAACACGTCCATGGCCTGCTCCGGCCAGCCGGTGAACTGTCCGCGCATGCGCGGAGGATAGCTCACCCATGAACCGCGTGCGGAGAGTGAGACGGGCAGGGAGGCGTAACCCCAGGCAAGGTGGGAGGTGCTGCGGCGGGGCTCTCGCCGGCCAGTTCGATGTGCCGTGCGCGGTGGGCGAGTTCGTCGAGAAGCACGGAGAGTGCAGTCGGTATGGAGCGGGCGGTGAGATTGTGCAGACGAACTTGAGATCCCACACCACCGGCTATGCGCGAAGCCGACGTTGATGACGTACTCGTACTGGCCCCACTGCGAGCCCAGGTCCGGCAGGACGTCGGTTGTCCATGCGGCGTCCAGGCCCTGACAGTCGCCAGCCGCCCACGCGCCCACGACCCGGTCCCAGCGGCGCACGTTCATCGCCCGGTGCTCCACCACCCGCTGCAGCGGACGCGGACCTGGGCTTGGTTGACCGGATGTATCTCCACGCGGGTGCCTCTGCCGCCACGGTTGAGACGCTGCAGCAGACGGCGGGCTCGCCCGGGGCTTCGTCGTGTTCCGGGTGGATCAGCCCGACGTTGGCGGCAGCGACAACTGACGGGCCGCGGCTTTGGCGCGCACGACGAGGACGGCCCCGGTGACGCCCCCGTACGTTGTGCCGACCAGGCGCGAACGGAGAGTGGAGCCCAGGATGACCGAACTGATCCCGTCGGAAAACACGCGGTCGGCGCCCGGGGCGGGCAGACGCACGCTCGGCGTGCTGCCCCTGGTCGGAATCTTCTTCTTCACTGTGTCCGGAGGCCCCTTCGGGCTCGAAGCCTCACTCTCCAGCGCCGGTCCGGGCATGACCCTGCTGATGATCGTCCTGGTGCCGGTGGTCTTCGGCGTGCCGAACGCACTGGTGGCAGCGGAGTTGAGTGCCGCGATACCGGTCAACGGCGGCTACTACTACTGGACGAAGCTCGCGCTCGGCAGAGGTGCGGCCTTCGTGTTCGGGGCCTGGAATTCGATCGGGTCGGTGCTGAACCTCGCCCTCTACCCGATCCTGCTGGTCGACTACCTGGCCACCTGGGTCCCGGACATCGCCCGCGGGAAGGGGCTGGTGATCGTGGACCTGTTCCACGGCGGTTTCGTCGTGGACCTGCACTGGATCGTCACCGTCGCCCTCATCGTCCCGATGGCGTACCTGAACTACCGCGGCTCCAAGGCGGTGAGCGAGTACTCGGTCGGGATGATGCTTCTGATCCTCGCACCGTTCGCGGTGCTGGCGGTCCTGGGCATCTGGCATGCGGTCGGCAACGGGATCAACGTGCTCTCGCCCTTCATGGTGCCGGGGCAGAGCGCCCACTCGTCTGTGGCCGGCGCGCTCAGCGTGATCGTGTGGCTGTACCTCGGCTTCGACGGCCCGAGCACCGTGCTGGGCGAGGTCGCCGACGCGCACCGGACCTACACCCGGGCCCTGGTCATCTCGGTTCCGTTGATCATCACCGCCTACCTGCTGCCCACCATCGCCGCCATCGGCAGCGGGCTGCACCGGGGCTCGCCCGCCGACTGGGCCCAGGGCGACTTCATCGTGGTCGGCGGCGCCCTGGGCGGAATCTGGCTGAAGGTGCTGATCTCCCTGGGATCGGCGCTCTCCCTGGTGGGGCTGTTCATGGCGATCCTGCTGACGAGCACCCGGGTGCCGCGGGCGCTCGCCGCGGACGCGTACCTGCCGCGCTGGATGGCCCGGGACAGCAGACGGTTCAACACGCCGGTGGGTGCGCTGCTGGCGAGCACCACCGTCGTCGTCGTGCTCTCCGCCGTCGACTTCAGCTCGATCCTACGAGCCACGGTGCTGCTCACCCTGGCCTCGATCCTGCTGGAATTCGTGGCCTTCCTGGTCCTCCGCTGGAGATATCCGCAGATGCTCCGGCCGGTTCGGGTCCCCGGCGGCTGGCCCGGCGCGGTCCTGGTCGTCGTGCTGCCCACAGCGATGATCGTGTACCTGGCGTGGAGTACGGCGGTCGACGAGGCCGCGACGTTCGGCACGAGTCTCGCGGTGGCGCTGCTGGCCGTGCTGCTGTACCCGCTGTGCCGACGGTTCGTCAAAGGCGACCGGCCGGACGCGGCTATCGACTCCTCCCAGGTCGAGCTGGGTCCGGACCGGTTCGCGGGATTCGGTTCGCGGAAGGCGGGCGTCTGATGGATGTGCAACGGGTGCTCTCTGGGCTTGCGGAGCAGTTGCGGACCTGGTGGCCGGTGCCGGGAATCACGATCAGCGTCGTCGACGGGACCGGCGAGTCCGCGTTCGTCACCGCAGGATGCGCGAACGCGGAGTCCGGCGCGCCGGTCTCCCGTCGCACGCGGTTCGAGATCGGCTCCATCAGCAAGACCTTCACCGCCTTCCTGCTCGGCATACTGGCGGACGAGGGCAAAGTGGACCTCGACGCGGCGGTCGCCGACCACCTGCCCTGGTTCGCCCCGAACGGCGGCTCGCGCGCGATCACCGTCCGGCACCTCCTGCAGCACACCTCCGGCCTGGTGGCCGGGGCCGACGCGCTGCCCGATGCCGCCGCACGCGGCTACGCGCTGTGCGATGCGAAGACCTGGGCCGAACCAGGTGAGCTGTTCCACTACTCCAACGAGGGCTACAACCTGCTGGGGTTGATCGTCGAGCAGGTGACGGGGGAATCGCTGGCGGACGCCATGGCCGGACGGCTGCTGCGGCCCCTGGGCATGCGCGACTCGGCGGCGCGGATCACTCACGAGGGCATCGCCGAACTCGCCACCGGGTACCGGTTCCTGCGCGACGACCGCCCGCCGCTGCCGTCGGCCCCGCTCGCGCCGGCCGGCTTCTTCGAGTATTCGGCGGCCGACGGGAACGTACTGGCAACCGCGTCCGACCTGGGCCTGTTCGCCCGCATGCTGCTGGGCCGGGGCACCCTGGACGGCACCAGGATCATAGGTCCCGAGCGGTTCCGACAGATCGTCACGGTGCCTGGCGACGCGGTCAGTTCCGGCTACGCGCTCGGCGTGGACGTGGAAGTGATCGACGGCCACACCTGGCTGACGCACGCCGGCGGGATGGTCGGATACCGCTCGTACCTCGCCGTCGACACCGACGGCGGGCACGGTGTCGTCGTGCTGACCAACGCACCCGGCGAGTCCCAGATCATCGACCGCTTCGCCCGCCATGTGCTCGCCGTCGTCCAGGGAGCCCCGGCGGACCCGGCGCTGTTCGACCCGGAGCGGATCCCCGACGCCCAGCGCTACGTCGGGATACACGGAACGACGCCGCGTCAGATCTGCGTCGAGGCCACGGGGGACGACCGTCTCTCGCTCACCTCGGACGAGGTGACCGGCAGGCTGTACGACGCGGGGGACGGACGGCTGGTGTGCGATCACCCAGGATGGTCCGCCTACCACCACTCTCTGGACGGACGCTGGCTCTACGGACCCGAGTCACTGGGCCCCAGCCCCTCCGCGCCGACCGCTCCCCCGCATGCACTCGCAGGTCACTACCGGAGCTACACCCCCTGGTATCCCAGCTTCAGCATCGTGCAGCGGGCGGGACGACTGCACATGATCGCCGCGACCGGCGTGGAAGCGCCCTGCGACGAACCGGAACTTGTCCCGCTCGACGACGGGACGTTCCGCATCGGAGCCGACCCCCGGCTGCCGGAGCGCCTGACGTCCGGCCCCGCCCTGGACGGCGCGGTGCTCTGGGTCGACCTGGACGGGTGCCGCTACACGCGCTCGTTCCGAGGTCAGCCGGAGCCTTGGGAAGCGCCCGTCCGCAGCTCGCACACCCGGAGCTGGAGGTGCGCGAGCAGCATGGCATCGGCATCGGCATCGGCATCGGCATCGGCATCGGCGAAGTCCAGCCCGGAGACCTCGCGGATACGGCGCAACCGGTAGCGCATGGTGTTGGGGTGGATGTGCGGGGCCTCCGCGGCGGGGCGCCGACCACGGCAGCCAGGGGGCGAACGGAACGGACAGCGATGGACGTCAGCGGCACGTTGCGGATCTTGGATGTGGATCCCCGCCAGCTCCCACCCGCTCCGGACACGACCAGCGGAGCGGAGGCCTTCGCACGGGTCGGCCGCGCCCCTCAGCCGTGCGTCGCCTGCGGCCGGCCCGCGACGGCCACCCGCATCGTCGACGTCCCCGGGACCGGCTCGCGCTGGATCGATGAAGATTAGCCAATCCATCACAAAGCAGTTGGATGGTACAGCGGCTGCGGGGGCGACGGCCGAGGAGGTCGCTGAGGGATGCTGCAGAAGTCGAAGGAATTCGCAGCGAGCGGGAACAGGGTCTATCTACCAGTGACTCACTCACGGGTGCGGCCGCCACTCGTTGCTGGGCCGGGGATAGCGCTGCACGATCTCCCAGCGGTCGTCGGGGAACTTCGCCCCGCACACCGTGCACACCGGCCGCCGCGCCTCGTGTTCCGCGGCCTGCTGCGCGGCGAGGCGTTTCTGTTCAGCCTGGTGGGCTTCGTGCCAGGCCTGTGCCTGTTCGCGCCGGCGTTCCAGGGCAGCGTCCAGGCGGGGGGTGCCGATCGCATCCCACAACGTCTGCAGATGTCGGCGGTTGAACCTCCAGAAGATCTTCCCGTGCGGGCCTTGCTCGCGTAGCAGCTCCAGCGTGGTCGCCACGAGGGGGATCTTCTGTTCGTAGGTGTGGAACGCGCCGTCGCTGTCCCATCGGCCCTGCCAGTGCTCGCGGGTGAGGCGTGCGACTTTCTGCATCTGCGTGCGCGCCGGACGGGCGCCGATCTGGTGGAAGACGAGCAGCACCGGCGGCATGGCCGGCGAGACGTTCCGCTGGACTTGGGGGGCGCTCCAGCGGGTGTGCCACATCGGCCGCTCCCGGCCGTCGGTGTACTTCACGGTGCGCTGGTAGAACCGCATGTACTTGTCGAATTTCGCGGCGATCGTCGCCGCGTCCTCGTGGCAGTTGTCGGCCTCGATGAACAGCAGCGGCACCCCGTGCTCCGGGGCCACCACAGCGGCAACAGCGCGGGCGCTGCCCACGCCCGGGTTCTTCCATGTCCCCGTTGCCGGGAGCGCGACCTCGGTCGCGTACTAGCCTCGCGCTTTCACGAGCAGGGCCGTCCAGGGACTGACCAAAAAGACGGAGAGCCCCTCTGACCTGGGATGATAGGGCTTGTCGAAGGTCCTTGTCGTCGTCAGGAAAGCTGCACTCTCCAGGTGAAGAAGCGTAGCGGGTCATACCCGCCTGTCCGCGTTGAGCGCAACGCTCGGGGTGTGGTCTCGCAGCACCGCCCGCGGCTTGCGAATCTCGTGCAGGGGGAGGTTTCGCGGGCCGGTGTCGCGGGCTGCGCG
The DNA here is from genome assembly GCF_002803065.1 of Streptomyces sp. CB01635. Taxonomy (GTDB): domain Bacteria; phylum Actinomycetota; class Actinomycetes; order Streptomycetales; family Streptomycetaceae; genus Streptomyces. The sequence continues at coordinate 51,467 of NZ_NNBL01000036.1, read as the reverse complement.
GATGCGGGCTGGAGACAGGAGCCGGCTGACTACACGGCCTTGGGGCCGTCGTCGCGCAGATCGGCGACGTGTGCGCCGAATCGGTTTTCCAGGTCGCCTTCCTGCTGCATCCCGCGCTTGAACAGGGCGGCGACTCGCTGCTGGGTCTCGGGCCAGGCAAGGGTGGCGAGGAACGCGTTGCGGCCGTCGAGGAGCCTGTCGAGGGGAGGCAGGGAAACCTGGTTCACGAGGTTCTTCGCCGCCTCGATCGGGCGCCGGTCAAAAGAGGCGAGGCGCCGTGCGAGCGTGTCGACGAAACCGTCCAGTTCGCTGTCCGGAAGGGACCGGTTGACCCAGCCGTACCGTTCAGCGGTGTCGGCGTCGAAGTCGTCCGCGCCGAGAATGATTTCCAGCGCACGGCCCCGGCCGCTCAGCCAGGGAAGACGCTCCGTGCCACCGGCGCCGGGGATGACCCCGGCGCCGACCTCGGGCTGACCAAGGATGGCGTTCTCGCGGGAGGCGAAGCGCATGTCGCAGGCGAGGGCGAATTCGCTGCCCAAACCGCGGGCGCGGCCGCGGATTTTCGCGATGCTGACCACGGGGGACTTGGTGAGGCGGACGAGGGTGTCCATAAGGATGCTCACGCCGGAAGGACCACCGCTGTTGGTGTAGTTCCTGGACTCGCCGGACATGTCAGTGTGGGCGAGGTAGAAGTCGGGGTTCGCGCTCTCGAAGACGACGACGCGGAGGTCCGGGCTGGCGTCCATCCGTGCGAGCAGGTCCTGCAGACCCTCGAAGACGGCTTGGTCGGCCACGTTGAGGGGCGGGTTGTCGAACAGGGCCCGCCAGTAGGCCGGCGTCTCCTCGATGATGTGAACGGGGGTCGCCATTTCGCGCACGTCGCTCATATTGATCTTCCTGCCTTGGTAGGAGTTCGCGCAGGTCGCCGGCTTTCCCGCTCGGTGAGGTGCGATAGCGGGACCAGTCGACACTAATCCCTGCCATCCTGTCCAATATATGATATCGGCATGGTCGATATGTTTAATGATATTTCTCTGACCAAACGCCTGTTGGAGCAGTTTCTGGTCGTGGCCGACGAGAAGCATTTCGGGCGTGCAGCGGAGCGTCTTGGCATGAGCCAGCCGCCGCTGAGCCAGTCGATACAGCGCCTGGAGCGCGGTCTGGATGTGCGGCTGTTCGAGCGGGGCCCGGGAGGTGTTCGTCTGACTCCGGCGGGTGCGGCCTTCGTCGTGGACGCGCGGCGGCTCCTCGATGCGCAGGAGGCGGCCATCGAGCGGGTCCGACGGGTCGCGGGCGGCCTGGAAGGGGACATCCGTGTGGGGTACGTGACCATCGTCAGCCACCTCTACGTGCCCAGACTGCTGCGGGCGGTGGCTGAGGAACTGCCCGGACTGCGGGTGCACCTGCACCAGGACTCGTCGGCCGCCATCGCCGAGAAGGTACGCTCCGGCACGCTGGACCTGGGGTACCTGCGCGACACCTCTGTCCTATCGAGCGATCTGGCCAGCGAGGTCTTCGCCGTCGAGCGACTGACCGCGGCACTGCCGCAGGATCACCCGCTGGCCGAGGCCGACGCAATCGGGCTGGAGGCCTTGCGCGACCAGGACTTCGTTCTTCCGAGCGTGACGGTCCTTCCCGCACTGGCCGAACAAGTCCAGCTCGCCTGCCGTCAAGCAGGGTTCACTCCCCGCAGGCGCGCCGTGGCCGACGACCTCAGCGGCCTGCTCAGTTACGTCGCCTCCGGATTGTGTGTGAGTCTCCTGTCCGAAGGTCTGCGGGATTTCGGCGTTCCCGGGATCGCCTTCGTTCCAGTGCAAGGGTCATCTCCGTATCTGGAGACCACGGTGTTCGCGGTATACCGTCCCGATGCCGACGCAGCAGTCCTCCGCCTGCTGGAAGCGATCGGCCGCGCACAGCGGCATGACCCGCCGCGACCCTAGCCTCGCGCTTTCATGAGGCGGGCTCTCCGATTGGTGATCCGTGATCGGTGACAGTGCAGGTCAGCGGACCTTTGGCGGTTCCGGGCGGCGAGTCGCGCCGGCCTTGATGTTCACCTGTGTCGCCGGTACGCGCGGGGAGGGCTTCGCTCTCGCCGCTGCGCCGCCCCGGTCGCCAGGGGCGCACCTAGCCCCAACGTTGGGGCCAGTAGTACCATCGGTACCATGGCGAACAATCCGAAGGCCCTGAACCTGCGGTTCCCCGACCCGGCGCAGCGCGAAGCAATCGAAACGGCCGCCCGACAGGAAGGGATGAGCCTGCAGGAGTACATCCTCTCCGCCGCCGTTGATAAGGCGACTGCGGTCGAGCGGAAGTTCCTGGCGGCATTCGAGGAGTCCATCGCCCGCAGCGGTGACGCTTTCCGCTCCGCGTCCGACAGCTTGGACCCGAGCCCTGAGCACCGGACGGCCGAACAGCGCGCGCGGCGTGATCTCGATACGCACGGGCAGGAGCGCGCCGCGTGACCCAGCCCGTCCCCGAGCACCCACTCGACGTCACCTTCCTGCTCCACGCCGCCGAGCTCCTCGATGGCGACCCCCAGGTCGATGACTACGGGCCTCTGTACGCGGCCGTCGCACGCGTCAATGCGCGCGCCCTGGAGCACGACATCTACGGGACGCTGAACCTGAAGGCGGGCGCACTCCTGCAGACCCTGGCAAGGCTCCCTTGCCTCGAGCACTCGAATGCTGCTTTCGCCTGGCACGCCACTGAGGCGTATCTGATCCTCAACGGAAGTCGTCTCGACTACCCCGTCAAGGCTGCGGTCGAACTCGTCCGCGACGCCGCTTCCACGCAGGTGGGCGTGGCCGGCATCGCTCGTCAGCTCCGCGACTGGACCGTCAGCTGACCCCCCACCGCAGAAGGTGCCCAGAGAAGTCCCACCCTCTGGGGCAGAAGGCGATAGCACTGTTGGTGAATGCGGTCCGCTGGGTGGAAGCGTGGCCGCCGCCTCCCGAGTTCAAGGTGCGTCAGGTGTACGGGATCGTCTTCCACCCTGTCAGCGGCGCGGTGGTCGTGCAGGACGACGAGGGCCGGTACAACTTGCCCGGCGGGACGCCTGAGCCTGAGGACAACGCGGACTTGGTGGCGACACTGCGCCGAGAGGTGCATGAGGAGAGCCAGCTCGTCCTCTCGGACTGGGCCCCGGTGGGTTACCAGCTGGTGCGCGAGGACGGGCAAGCCCCGTACGTCCAGGTCCGATACGCGGCTCTGCTGGACAAGGCGGATCCGATCACGCCGGACCCGTGCACAGGCCGTGCCTACGGACGGGTGTTGGTCTCACCGGCCGACGCGGCCGAGCTGTTGCGCTGGGGCGAGCGCGGCGCGGCGCAGCTTGCCGCTGCCTCCCGTGTGGCCGCTGAGCGGTGGGGCCTGACCATTGCCGCGGCGGGCACCGCGCGGCAGGAGCTGTCTTAGCCGAGCGCCCCATACGCCGGCGCGACCAAGGTCCGTACGAGCTCGAACCCTCGTAGCCGGCGGGGGATTCGCACGACCTCGGTGGAAGAAGGGCGCGGGCGGTGGTGGTGAGGGTGCGGCCGGGTTTCCATCTCGATAGCTGCCACAAGCGGGGGCCGTGCAGGTGACGGCAGCGGGCCAGTCCCTGCCCGAACAGAACGCTCATACGTAGCAGGCTGCGGGCGGTCAGCTGGTCGCGGTAACCGGTGGCCATCTGGGGGTCAAATCGGATCTGGTCGGCCAGTCCCCCTGCGGTGAGCCGGAGTTGGAAGTCGACGTCCTCGAAGGCTCCGCCGGCAAAGGCCGGGGCGGTGATCTGGTAGGTGCGGGACGTGTCGAGGGCGACGAGCATGTTGCCGCCGACGACCATCATGGTCGCCTTCCAGGCTTGGAGGTGCCCGCCGACGCCGGTGACGGCGGCCGGGTAGCGGGGCTGGCTTTGTTCAACCGGCAGGTCAGCGGCTCGTCCAGAGGCTGGCGCGAGCCCGGTCGGCATGGTTTTCACGGAAGTTGAGCCAGAACCCGAGATGCGACAGCGCTTGTGCGCGGCTTCGGGAAACATCTCGCGGATGGAGCGACACTCGGATGTTCACGAATTTTGACAGCAGAGGTGGCGGGTCGGTCTGGCTTACGTGCTGTCGTCGCCGGCGGCGAGGATGGTGTGGCCGGCCTCGAAGAGCCGGGTGCAGCGCTGGGACATTGCTTCGGGTGACTGGTCGGGGTGCTTGATCCACCAACGGACCAGAGCGGTGCACAGGCCGCGCCATGCGTGTTTGAGGGCGTCGGCGTCGAGTGGGTCCCTGGTTTCGGCGGCGTGCACGAGGTCGGCGGTGCCGATCGCGGCGAGGTCGTCAATGGCGTCGCGGTAGTACGCCGCGCGGTGGGCGGCGTTGCTGCCGGGCGGCAGCGAGGGGTCGTAGAGGACGAACCATGTTTCTCGCTGCCCGTTCAGGGCGGTGAACAGGGCGTTCAGTACGCGAAGGGGCGTGGGCGGCGCGCCGGTCTCGTGTTCGGCCATCGCGGCGCGGACGGCGCCCAGCAGCCGGTCGCCGACCGGTTCGAGGCAGGCGAGGTAGAGGTCCTGCTTGCTGCCGAAGTACTGATGCACCAGCGGCTTGGTGACGCCCACGCGGGCGGCGACGGCGGCCACGGTGGTGGCCTCGTAGCCGTGGTGGCCAAATTCCTCGGTGGCCGCGGCCAGGACCTGTTGTTCGCGGTCGGCTCTCGGCACGCCCTTGGTGCCGGCCTTAGAAGAGGGCGTTGTCATGATCCCGATCTTACCCTAGGGTAATTTACTGTTGGGTAAATTACTTGGACCCGCTGGAGCGCACTCATGCCTGCCACCGCGACCGACCTTGGCATCTCCCGCACCCGCTCCTGGTGGGGCTGGGGCTATGCCGACGCCCATCCCGACGACGCCGAATGCGCCGCGATGGGAGCCCTGCTGCCGGGCACCCTGGACCGTCCGCTGCCGATACCCCGCATCGCCGACCTGCCCATCGTTCGCCCCGTCGTAATGCCCCCGCCCTCCCTGGCACACCTGGTCACCGCCGACCCGCGGGCGCGCGCCGCCCGCGCCATGGGCAAGGCATACCGCGACGTCATCCGGGCCCTGCGCGGTCGTCCCGGCCGGATCCCCGACCTCGTCGCCCACCCGACCGACGACCAGAAGGTAGCCGACCTGCTGGACTGGGCCGGCAACCACAATGTGGCCGTCATCCCCTTCGGCGGCGGCTCCTCGGTGGTCGGCGGCGTGGAGTACCGCGGCGACGCCCACCGCGCCGTGCTGTCGCTCGACCTGACCTCGATGGACCGCGTCCTGGAGATCGACACCACCAGCCGCTCAGCCCGCATCCAGGCCGGGGCCCTCGGCCCCGTGCTGGAGGCCCAGTTGCGGCCCCACGACCTGACCCTGCGCCACTTCCCGCAGAGCTTCGAGTTCTCCACCCTCGGCGGCTGGCTGGCCACCCGCGCCGGCGGCCACTACGCCACCGTCCACACCCACATCGACGACTTCGTCCAGTCCCTGCGCGTGATCACGCCCGCCGGAGCCGGCACGTCCTGGCGCCTGCCCGCATCCGGCGCCGGACCGTCGCCCGACCGGCTCTTCCTCGGATCCGAGGGCACGCTCGGCATCATCACCGAGGCATGGATGCGCCTGCAGGAGCGCCCCCGCCACAAAGCCTCCGCATCCGTGGCCTTCACCGACTTCCACCGCGCGCTGGACGCCGTGCGTGTCATCGCCCAGTCCGATCTCGCCCCGGCCAACTGCCGCCTGCTCGACCCCGGCGAGGCCCTGCTCTCCGGCGCCTCCCACAACGGCTCCACCGTCCTGGTCCTGGGTTTCGAATCCGCCACCAGCCCCGTCGACGACCGCCTCACGAGCGCCGTGGACCTGGCCCGCACCCATGGCGGACACGGCCAGACGCATACGGCCGACCGCAACGCCCCGGCCGACTCCGCCGTGAGCGCCTGGCGCTCGGCGTTCCTGCGCATGCCCTACCTACGCGACGGCTTGGCCCGCATGGGAGCCGTCGTCGAGACCTTCGAAACCGCAGCCACCTGGGACAAGATCCCCGCTCTGATCGACGAGGTCCGTACCGAGGTCGGCGCCGCCGCCCTCAAGGCCACCGGACACCCGGCCACCATCAACTGCCGCCTGACCCACGTCTACCCGGACGGAGCCGCCCCCTACTTCACCGTGGCCGTCGCCGGCCGGCCCAACGACGAGGTCAAGATCTGGGACGACATCAAAGCCGTCGCCGGTGAAGTCCTGCACCGCCACCGCGCCACCATCACCCACCACCACGCCGTCGGCCGCGACCACCGCCCCAGCTACGACCTCCAGCGCCCGGAGCCCTTCGCGCTGGCCTTGCACGCCGCCAAGGACGCCCTGGATCCCCACCGCATCCTCAACCCCGGTGTCCTGCTCGACTGACAAGACCGGGCAGTCGGACGAGGGCAACGTGGACTGCCGCAACGGCTTTCACACACCAGCCCCTCCGACCTCGCTTCCGCCGGCCTGAAAGGTCAAGCCGTCAACTACCCGGTCGTGAACGACCGGGCTTGCTGCTCGAGTCATCACTGGTGGTGATGGGGTCGGCTGCGTCCAGTTCTCACGCGATGAGGGTGAGTTCAGGGGCCGTTGACTGGGCCCCGCAGACCCATGCCATCCAGCCGCGTTGGCGGATGTTGTGGGACGCGTTGTGGTCTGCGTGCTCAACGAAGCCGCAGACCCGGCCGGCCTGGGAGGGCCGGTTTGCGCGTGCGGTGTGATGGCACTGGGCGCATTCCTGGCTGGTGTACGCCGGGTCGACGTAGACGACCGGCACCCCGGCCCGCTTCGCCTTGTAGGCGATGAACGAGCCGAGTTGCGCGAAGGGCCAGGAGTGGATCTTGACGCGTTGGGGCTTTCTCAGCCGTGCCCGCTCGCGGATGCCCGTGAGTGTCTCCAGGGCGATCCCGCGACCGGTGCGTTCAGCCTCCGCCACGATCCGCTTGCTGATCTTGTGGTTGATGTCCTTGGCGCGCCGGGCTTCCTTGCCCGCGTGCTTCTTCGCCCGCCGCTTGGCGGACTTGGTGTTCTTCTTCTGCAGCTTGGACCGCAGGTTGCGGTCACTCTCGCGCTTGCGGTTGATCCGCCTGCCGCAGTGGCGTGCCCCGTCGGAGGTGACCGCGATGTTCACGATCCCCAGGTCGACGCCGAGGAACCCGACCGGGTGAGTGCTCGCGGTCGCTTCGTCGATGTCGCAGGTCGCGATCAAGAACCACTTCCCGCCCTGGCACACCAGGTCGGACTCACCCTTGCGGTGCGCAGCCAGGACCTCCAGCTGCTCGGCCTGCCCGGTGAACGCCACGCCCTTCAGCCGTCCGGCCGTGGACCAGATCGACACCGTTTGCTGCTCGTGCTGCCAGGACAGCATCCGGTCGTCGTACGGCTGCGCCGCCTGAGGCCGGAAGACCACTGGCTTGCCCGAGGCCCGGGCATGACGCTTCGTGCCGGGCCGCCCGTACCGGCCGTTACGCAGGTTCACCTTCAAGGTGGTGTAGGCATCGCAGGTCTTCTTGATGGCGTGCTGGGCGGCCTGGGCGCCCAGTTGCCACCTGGCCCGGAACTCGGCATAGGTGTGCTTGCGGAGCTCAAGCGGACGTCGCGCGTTTTCCTCGAAAGCTACCCCGGCCGCCCAGGTCGCCGCTTGATTGCAGGCATACAGGGTCGCCTCAAGTGCCGCCGCCTGTACGGGCGTCGGCAGCAGCTTCACCCGCACTACCAGCTTCACGATCAGCGAACCTATACACCTGGACGAAGACCCACCACACGTTCGCCCCACCTCACCCGAACGAGCGATACCGGCCACGGCCCTGACCGCACACCGGCAGAGCCCGGCTCCGCCGGAACGCCCCGGGCCGCTCCGCGGCCGTCATGGCCTGCGGCACATCACGGCGACGCTCCGCGTCGCATCCCGTGGATGCGATTCCTCCCGGGCGTGAACGCCCGGGGTTCCTCCCAAGAATCCGCTGAAAAAATGCTCACTGCCCGCTACGCACGTACCCCCTCCAACCTGGACGGCTGAGGGGGGACGTGTCGCATCTTCGGGGCTAGCTCACCTTCAGTTCCATTTCGCAGTCAAGGATTTGGGTGAACTCTTGACCTCCTTGGCGGTACTGGAACTGGCAATGCTCAATATTCTTCTTGGGTGGTGAGGTGATCCGAATCTTTGCTTGGAAGAATATTTCACTCTGCTTCTTCGGTGAAACCTTGACTTCGGACTTCGCGTAGTCCTTGAGGTGGGCAAAGTCCGGCGTGTCTGACTCGCCGCCCAGGGCTAGGAGGGGCAGCCCCTCGGTGTCATTGACGTTGTAGGCCGCGTAACCAAGTACCTTGAGGCCTTTGGGCGGGTCAACGACACTCGCGCCCGTGATCTCAATGCTCTTGCCGCTTACGTTGTGCGGCACGGGAAGGGCGAAGTACCAGGTTTGGCCCACCTTGGCGTGCGTGTTGCCGACTGTCCCACTGGACTGCGATCCCTCTGCGTCCAGCGCCTGTCCACCGGACGGAGAGGCGGAGCAACTGACGAGAAGCGCGCACGCCAGAAGCGTGGCCGCTCTAGTCGGAATAGAAGACGCCCGGCTTGCCCGAGGGGCTGCCATTCTTCCCCCATATGTAATGCTTGTAGCTGGACTTGTTTCCGGCGGTAATGCGCTGCTTGTGATCGCGATCGTAGCCCGTGGACCCGCCCAGGGAAACGCCGTAAGCGCTGACGGCGCCGGAAAACTTGATGCTGCGATTCTTGCTCAGCTGGAAGTAGGAGCCTCGCGTGACATAGGCGCGGTGAGACTTAGGGGCGTCCCAGTATCCGCTTCCGTCCTTGGAGCTGACGTCCTTGCCGTACTTCCCGGTGGCGCCACCCGCCGGAATCGTGTACTTACCGGGCTTGATGACGTACCGCGTGAAGGAGTTGTTGCCTCCGCACTTCCAAGTCTCCTTGTACTTGGTGTACTTGATCGGCACCTTCCATTGCTTCCCGAAGTACGGGCCCTTGGCCGTGTATCCGGTGGTGACGCTCATGGATGAGCCCAGGCTCACACTTCCGGTGATGGTCCAGTTGCCGCCGGTCTTCGCTGCGACGTCCACAGTGGAGGACAGCTTGCTGTCGTAGTCGACCGACGCCTTGGCGTCCCAGTAGGCGTGACCCTCGCCCACGGTGGTGTAGTAGATCTTCTTGTCGATGACCTTGGATTTTGTGCGGTCGCATCCGCCGTCCATCGGTCGCACGACCAAGCCCTTGGTGTCCTGCCCGTTGACGATGTAGGGGTTGTAGCCGGTCGGCAAGTTACCCGTAGCGTTCTGCCACTTGGGAAGCGGGCTGTCGCCGAGTGTGTCGGTAGGCTCTGCTTCCCGCTTCGCGGCCCAGCTCTTGGCGTAACCCGCAGCCATTTTGACGTTGACCGCTGGGTCCTGTGCCTCGCTCAGGCTGGACACTTCGCTGCTGTCGGAGGATGTCCCCAGGGGCAGAAGCTCCGCTGGCTCGGCGGTTTCGTCGTCAGCCACGGCGAGGCTCCGCGCTGAGGCGGTCGCGGTGGCCGGCGCCGCCGTGAGGTGTGTGATACCTCCCATGGGGACGCCGGTCGACGTCTGGCCCGTGACGGTCGCCATCGCGTTGACGAGTCCGCCGTTCTCGGTCGCGGCTTGCTGGACTTCGGCAGGCAGCGTCTTGGGCAGGGTCAGTGACCAACTGCCGTCTGCGGCCGTCACGGCGGTACCGAGCGACGGTAGGTCGACCTCAGCGCCATCCTCTGGGACCGCGTCGGTGGCTTCGACCTTGACAGTCAATCCAGCGGCCGGTGTGCCGTTTCCGAGGGTGAACTTGCCCTTGAGTACTTCCGGGGCACCCGGGGCCGGGGGCTCGCCGGGCTCCTCGGCCACAGCGGCAGGTGCGTCAGGGTCATCTCCCGCGGCGCCCAAGGTGGGCTTTTCGTCACCTGCGTCCGCAAGGCACGTAGCGGTATCTGCGAGGACTTCACCGAAAAGCCCCACACCGTACTCACTGTTCGTGACGGTGAGATTCGGAGTTCCCGCATACGCCTGCACGGTGCCGTCGCTCATGGCAGTCCGCACAGTTCCCGGGCCGACGCCCCAGCCTTGCCTCTGCGTGGTGTCGGTGGTCGCCACGACCGTTCCCTGGGCGGGAAAGCTGGGGTGCGGACTGGCTGTGTAAGCCCAGGCACGGATCACCCCGTCCGTGAGGGTGTAGGTAGTCGAACCAACTGCCCAGACGTCGTCGGCGCTGGTGAACGCGACGACTGCCGGGTTACTGACGGTCAGTGGGAACGCATCGAGCTTGAGTTCGCCGTCACCGGTGAGCGGTGAACTCTGCTGGAATACCTCCAGCTTGCCGCCGCCGTGGATGGAGAAGATGAGGTCGCCATTCGACCAAACGCGGTTGTGGCGTGCTGTCCAGTTGGCGTCGTACGTCTTGACCGGAGTGAGTACGCTTCCTCCGCTGTCGCTACGGTCCTGATAGGACTTGAGCACCCCGTCCGCTGTGACCTCGTAGATCACGCCGTGTCCACCCGCGAAGTAATAGCTATCGCTCTTCAGCGATGCCGACTTGCCGGTATCGAGGAGGGCCGACTCAGTGGCATTCGACGGATTCCAGTCGACGTACTTCTGCAGCTTGTCGCCGTCGGCATTTATGAGGTAGGTCGATACCTTCGTCTGGCACGCTTCAGCAGCAGCACTGGTTCCCCCCGTGAGCTGCGGAGCCGTGATGGTGCCTGCAGTCAAGGCTGCAACGAAAATCCCGCTCGTAATGAGCCGGGCCCGTCTTCGAGAATTACTAGATGACACTCGGGTTCCCCCCTGCCCCTAGAGGCCGAATCCCGTCCGGCCTTCCGTGAAGAGAATGAAAGCATAGGTGGGAACTCCTTCAAGGTTTCTTCACAGATCTACTTCTCAGTTCGGGTTTATATGACACAATATGCCCGATATGCTTTCTCGTCTTCTGGGATTCACCTGAGGTTAATTTGAGGAAAGAAGGCAAGAGGTGGGGATCCAGAGTGTCGGCGTGAAGCCGGTATGACCGTTTCATGATCATTGAGCATTTTCGGAGTAGCCAGTGAGGCCTTTTCAACCTGCGGTTGAGCTGGCGTGATGCAGGGTGAGTACGGCCTGGACGAGGCTCGTGGTGCGGTTGGTCGAGCAGCGGAGTTTGCGGAGTAGCCGCCATGACTTGAGAGTGGCCATGGCCTTTTCGACAAGGGCGCGGATCTTGGCTTGGGATCGGTTGACGGCCTGCTGACCGATGGAAAGCGCCTGTCATCGGCCGCGGAACGGAACGCGGACCGTGACGCGGGCGCCCTGGTAACCCTTGTCCGCCCAGCAGGGGATGTGCGCCTGGTCCAGGGCGTCGATGATGCCGTGCTCGCGGGCCGCGCGAACGTCGTGGACAGCCCCTGGCAGTGCGGGCGAGGCCCACAGCGGCCGGCCCAACGGATCGGTGATGACCTGCACGTTCATGCCGTGCTTCTTGTGCTTGCCGGAGAAGAAGGGCCGGTCGGCCGCGATCCGGTCAATCGGCAGGAGCGTCCTGTCGAGCAGGACGTAGGCCTTCGTCGAAGCGGCACGTACGGCCTCGTCGATGGTCGGTGAGAGTGCGGCCAGCACGTCGACGGCCTCGCTGATCTAGCGGTAGACCGTGCTCGTCCCGACCTCGAAACCCGCTGCGAGCTGGGTGTACGTGGTCCCGTTGCGCAGATGCGCCAACACCAGCAGGGCTTGACGGTCGACCGAGAGTCGACGCCAGCGACTTCCGATCCGACGACGGTGTTCTCGCAGACGAGCGGCGAGGAAGGTCAGGGACCGACTGGACACGTCCAGCCCGCACGGGTAGACAAGCACGTGAAGCCTCTGGTGGGTACCGGGTGATCTTGGCCGTGAACCCGTCTACCAGGGGCTTCACTCATGTGTCGAACCAACTGACCTGCTCACGGTGCAAGTTGGCAAAGGCTCAGTGATGGGTGACGGCGGCGAGGACGCAACGCACGAGGCCCCCGCTGTTGAGGGAGGTGTTCGAAGTCTCAACTCATCGGCTTAGGTGCCTCGTTGGTTCTCTATCCTCCCGCACTCGACATGCCGCGCGCGCTGGTTGAGTGGGTCACCATGCTCATCGTCACCCGCGAGGGTGACCGCCGCTGCAAGCTCCCGCCGCACCAACGCGCGCTCGTCGGCCTGGTGTACCTGCGCTGACAGCGGTGCGCGTCGCCTTGGGGGGAGGTTGGTGTAGCCGATGAGGCGGCAGTCGCGCTCGTATCGAGGCTTGCCCTTGCGGATGCTGACCTTGTCGAGGGCCTGGCGGACGTACTCGAGGTCGGTGGGGTCTTCCAGCCACACGACCTCGGCCTCCTGAGCTAGATCGCCATCCTGCGGCATCGCGCCCATCAGGACTCCTGTGTGCGGGCAGTCGCTGGACGGCCTGTCCTGGTCTTTGATCGGCTGTGGCATGGGCAGCCGATCAACTGCTGCGGCCAGTCATCGGCGAGGCGTGCCATCGCATACACCCCGACGAGGCGGACGGCGGCCTGATCGTGGCCGAGCTGCTCGGCCGCTTGCGAGTACCGCTCGGCGAGCTGGCTTGCGTCCGCGCGGTGTGAGTCGCCTTCGGAGAGGAGCTGTTTGCGGTAGGCGTACAGGCCGGCGAGGACGGCACCGATCAGTGTGATGACGGTGACGGCGGTCTTGATGACGTCCTGGACGTCGACCGGGTTCTTGCTGGTGTTCTCGGCGGTGAGGAGCGCATCGGCGCCCCGGTAGAGGCCGTACGCGAGTGCGCCGACGACTATCAGGGTGAGCGGGGCGACGGCCTACGCAGGCCACAGGTTCGGAGTGTGGCCTCCCTGCGGCTTGGGGCGGCGCTCGAAGAGGTTGGGCACACGGTGATCGTGGCGCGCGGTAAGGAGCTGTGAGGCGGGTTTGATCAGTCCGTGAGCGAGCTCAGCTGTCCTCCTCGGGCCCGCCTCGTCCGCGCGCTCCACGAACGGCTGGAGGCCACGCCGGTCACCCGGGGACCGTCTACCGACATTCGCACCCCGCGATCACGATCCGGTCGCGGCACGGTTCGGTGTCGGGAGGGAAGCGGCTGTCCAGGGCAATCGGCTGGATCGGCCAAGGGCACGCCCACATATGGGGGAGGTTGCGGCTCCGTTCGTTCCTGCACGGTCACGATGCCTCGTGCTCGGTCTGCGGGACCGGGAGGCTACGACCAGAGGAATCGTATGAACCGTCTCGGCCGCAGGACAGCCCTGAGCATCTCCTGCCTTCTCCTGAGCAGCCTGGCTGGCCTGCCACTGCACACGGCGGCGGCCGCTGAGGACGAGCGCGGCTACGTGGTCGTTCTCAAGGACTCGGTGGCTGACCCGAAGGCCGCTGCAAGTCGGCAGACCCGCGCCTACGGCGGATCCGGCGCGACGGTGGTGTACGGGCACGCGCTCAAGGGCTACGCGGCAACCATGACTCCGGCCCAGGCCACCGCGCTGGAGAAGGACCCTCAGGTCCGGTTCGTCGCCGCGCAGCGGACGTACAAGGTCTCCCCACCTCCTCAGCCGGTTTCCCCACCTCCCTTGCCGGCTCCCCCGCTGCGCGACTGCCAGGAAGTGCTCGACGACGTTCCCCCCATCCGGCAGTGTCAGCCGGTGTTCGTGGACCGGGTCCGAGCCGACCGCTCTTCTGCCCGGTCCGGCAACGGCAAGGGATCGGTCGACGTGAACGTCGCCGTCCTGGACAGCGGCATCGCGGCTGACGTGCCCGACCTCAACGTCCAAGGAGGCGTTGACTGTCTGAGCGGCAGTCCTGTCTTTCCCGGCACCAGCCTGCAGGATCCGAGCGGCCACGGAACCATGGTCGCCGGGATCATCGGCGGCAGGGACGACGACCAAGGCCTCGTGGGAGTCGCGCCAGGCACTCCGCAGTGGGCGGTAAAGGTCGCGGACGACGACCAGGGGCTCATCACGGACGCGGCCCTCCTGTGTGGGATCGACTGGGTGGTCTCCACCCGTACGGACGCTGACCCCGACAACGACATCGCCCTCTTCAACATGAGCCTCGGCAGTGAGTCCACACCGACAGAAAAGGACGACGGTCAGTGCGGCGTGGTGAACCAGGACCCCCTCCACCTCGCGATCTGCAACACCGTGGCAGCCGGCGTCACACCGGTGGCTTCCGCAGGCAACGAACACGCCGACGTGGCCAGCGTCATTCCTGCCGCATACGACGAGGTGATCACCACCACCGCGATGGCCGATTTCGACGGCAGGCCCGGCGCGAAGGTCGCACCCATCTGCTACGGCCGCGACTTCGGCTTCTTCGGAGACGCCGACGACGAGGCCTCTCTGCCGTTCAGCAACTTCGCCCGGTCGGCGGCCGATCGCAAGCACACTGTTGCCGCGCCCGGCGTCTGCAACGAGAGCAACTTCCCTCTCCCCCACCACCACGCGTTCGGCGACGGCACCAGCTTCGCCGCCCCCGTCGTGTCCGGCGTGCTCGCCCTGTGCATCGACACCCGCCGGTGCGGTAGCTCCTCCCCCGCCCGCAACGTTCGCGAGCTGGTCAACGACGCACGCAAATACAACGACCACGATCGCCGGTACGGCTTCTTCGGGGACCCACACCGGCCCATCCCCGGCCGCTACTACGGACCGCTCATCGCCGCCGACAGATACTGAGCTGGTCATTCCCAGGCACAGTCCGCAGGCAGTCAGGCCGCCTCCGGACCCGACCATGCGGGACCTGACTTCCCGGAGGCTTTGCCGGCGCTCCACCTCATCCCCCATCTGCTGCCTCCTCCGCCCCGACCCAGCCCAGCGCGGTCGACTGGTGGAGATCCGGGACAACCTCATCGACCGCATCGCCGAAGCTGAGAGTGAGGGCTGGCTGGGCGAGATCGAAGGACTCCGCGTCAGCCTGGCCGGCGCGGACTCCAAGATCAGTCAGATCGACGCCGTACAGCTCGGCGGACCAGTGAACCTGGGCCCGCCCGCCCCGCGGAAGAAGCCCTGATCTCCGCACGTGGTGCACGTACGGACCAATTCCCTCGCAGCACGGGATGAACCACAAGTGCCGGCGGCCCGCCATGGGGACACGCCTCACCCATCGAAGCGGGACCAGCGGAATCCGTGCTCAAGCAAGGGCGTCAGGGTTGCGCGGTGGAGTGCGCCGAAAGCCACGACCGCCTCGCTCTCATCCATGCTGGCTGACATCAGCAGCCCCGGGGCCACAAAGAACTTCTCGGCAGTGTAGGTCGGCAGAAATGGACTCAGGGGTATGGGCCGCAGCATGCTCCACAACGTGTCCAGACGCGCGGTAGGCATGCAGTAGGTCCACGCCTGGTAGGGGGCAGCAATCGTGGCTTCGTAGAGGGTGAACTGCAGGAGGAAGCGGCTCAGCGGCTCCTCTTCGATGAACGCCTCCGGCTCGCTACCACAGGGATCATCGGTGCACCACACGCGGGGATCTGCTACGCCTGGTCCCTCCACCGGCCACGGAATGGACCAGTCCATGCCGGCCCCGTCCTGCACGGCGAAGACCAGCCGGTCGCCGAACGGCCCGGAAGCACGTTTGGGCTGCTCCAGCACTGGATCATGAAACCTGCGGAGTGCCGGGCGGAGACGGGCCACGCGGCGGAAGGCGACCAACGCCTCCGGGAGGCTGCCCAGTTCGCCCGCCGCATTCCCTTCCTCGGCCAGCTCCGGCTCCTCGGCAGGAAACCAACCGAGGGCGAACGACTCCAGAGCCCGGATCGGATCCGCGTCTACGTGGTCGACCCAGTCCACATCCGGCACCGCACCAGGTGCTGGGACCGGTCGGACCACGTCCAGCATCTCGCGGGTCAGCGGCTGGTCGAGCTCCAATGCGGCGTAGTCGAAGTTGGCAGGATCCGACAGTCCCCTGCACCGCGCGGCGCCCAAGGGGAGGCAGCCACCATCCATACGCGCGAAGAGCCGGATGGGTAGTGGAGATTCGAAGTCGAACCGTGGGTAGAGCACCGGAACCGTGTCCCCACGCAGCAGCACCTTCGTGGAGTCCTGAACGCCGCTAACCCCCGGACTGTCGCCGGCCTCGACGATGACCACGGTCGCGTCCGCCCCCGTCGCGATGAGCGCCGAACCCATCCCGTACCGATGGAATCCGGCTCCGGCGACGGACAGTGCCGTCGTCTCGGGAATGAGGGGAGGAAGGCTGTGCGGCATCCGCTCACCCTATTCAAAGGGGCGGACAGGCTCACAGGCGGAACCGGGCTGGCTCAGTTCAGAGAAGTGACCAGGCCAAAGCTGATCGCACCGGACCACACGGCGTGGGGCATGGCAGGCATCCAGCCCCCTGGCGGACCTCCAGCTGTGGGATCTCAGATCCCGTGGCCAAGTCTCACGAACCGTGGCCACCCAATGGCCAATCGGCCACGAATCTGAGACTGGCCGGTCAGAGGTCCCGGCGCCATCACACACAAGGGTGATGGCGCCGCCCTCCTAGCCATCTGGACCCCGGACTCCTCCCTCGGACACCAGGCGCAAAGTAGGTACGTCTTCGCTGGCCAGCGGTCCGGCCCACTGCAAGGGAAGAACGCGTCACCAGCCGCAATGGACAAGTACTGGGAAACAAGAGTCTGTCGACACTCAGCCGGCCAGAGAGTTTCCGCAGGTCGGCAGTGTCGGCAACCGTGTCGGGAATCAAAGTCGGCAAACGGCGGGCGTCAACAGTCCTACTCGCGGGTTACTTGTCCCCTGTCCGAGGTGGGAGTCTCGGGGCGAAAACCGCCGCTGTCTCTCGCCCTCCTGCCGTAACCGCGGCGAGGTGGGCGGGCCGGGCGTTGATTTGCAGGGTCGACCGGGCGCGCGTCACCCTGATAGTCGAGGGCAGGTGGCTGACGTGCACACCAGCGACGAGATCTACCACCGGGTGCTCTGGGACCCGCGCTTCGACCCCGAGCGGTTCGTGATGGGGGTCGCCGAGCGCGGGGCCCCGCCGAAGCGGATCCTGCTTGGCGACTTCGTGCCGGGCGGGGAGATCCCGTGGCACCGGGTGGTGTTCTTCGAGGCGGACGGCCAGGTCGTCTGGGACCGCGCCTGCGGCGTCGACCGGCTCGACGAGACCCTCTTCGAGCAGGTCGGTCCCGTACCGGCCCCGGCACCCTGCGACGTCCTCGCCGTCCCGTCGACGAACCGCACCGCCGTCGCCTGGCGGCCGCCGGCAAAGTTGTGGCCGCCGATCCAGCACATTCGCCGCGAACACGACCGGCAGATCCGCCGCTGGCCGCCACACGTCAACGTGCTCTTCGGTTTCGTCCCCGAGACCGAGTTCGCCCGAGCCCTGCCGCTGGTCGCCGCGGCCCTCGCCGAGACGCCGCCGTTCACCGCCCGCCTGGCGGGCGTCCACTGGTTCGGACACCGCGAGGACGCCACCGTCTGGCTCGACCCGGCCGCCGCCGACCACGAGCCCTGGGCACGGCTGCGGGAGTCCCTGGAGCTCCGCTTCCCGCTGTGCGGATCGCACTCGCACGACTTCACCCCGCACCTGTCCCTCGGCCGTACCCCGGACCCGCACCTCCTCGCCCGCAAGGTGGAGGCCCTCCTCGGCCCCATGACGACCCGGGTCGACGAACTGGTCGTGCTCTCCCGGCACGGCGACGAGCCGATGCGGGTCCGGGCCCGCGTCCTGCTCGGCAGCGGCGACATACGGCACCCGGAGAATCCGGCCCTTCCGGGCACCCCTCCGCCGTCACCGCCCTTCTAGTCAGACGCGGCACAGGCTTCGGCCGGCCCGGTCGGCAGGCAACGAAGTCATGAGCCCGCACCCACGCCTTCTGCAGCGACGCGACCGAGAAGGCGCTCGCCAATCTTGACTGGGGCGAGCCGACCGCCGTCGAGGCGGTGCGCCGGCTCATCGAAGCCGGTGACAGTGTTCTCCCCTCACCGTCGACCGAACCGCTGACCAGCGAAGACGCACCTACTTTGCGCCTGGTGTCCGAGGTAGGAGTCCGAGGCCATGTTGACGACCGGGACTCAGAGTCCCGGGCTTGCACAAGGGGCGCCACTGGCTGTGGTGCTGGGTTTAGGTCCTGTCCCACGCCCGGTGTTCGGGGGCGGGTCTGGGGCGGTTGACTGCGCCCCGCGTCGCCACAACTCTTCCGCACGGTGGCGGATGTTGCGGGAGCCGTTCCAGTCCACGTGTGCAACGACACCGCAGAACCGGCATACGAAACGGGCCTGGGAGACCCGGTTCGATGTGCCCGCATTCGGCGCAGGTGCGGGAGGTGTACGCCGGATTGACGTGCACCAAGTGCTGGCTCGCGTCGACTTCGAATACAACGCGCTGCCAAACGGGCAGGAGCATCAGGAAGTCCATGCGGATGTTCTGCTGCGCGCGCTCGCGTCGCCGGCCGACGGTTTGGTGGTCCCAGTGCAGACACACCTCAGGCAGCAGGGCAGGCAGGCCGTCGGGTTCGTGCTGATAGATGTGGAACGAGAACTCAACCCCGTTCACCTGGACCGAAACAGCCGAAGAGATCCTCGACTTCCTCGCCCGCTCCTGCCAACGGATCTCCGGCGCAGGACACCAGTAGGCCCCTGTCAGGTCGCTCCGCTCTTGAGCTCTGACTGGTGGTACGCGGTGACGGGGCCGCCCCGTGCGGCCGTGGTCGCACGAGGCTGCCCGGGCGCTTCGGCTGAGTTGTGCCTCAGCGAAAGGCGGCGATGCTACGGGCGACCCAGTTGTTGAAGGGGCGCGGGGCGCGGCCGATGACTCGTTCCACGTCCGAGCTGATCCGCAGTTCGGCGGGGTTCGGGGCGGAGATGATGTCCAGGGTGTCGTCGGCGAGTTCCGGCGGCACGAACTGGGTCATCGCGGCTTTGGCCTCCTCGCGGGTGAGCTCGTGGAACCGCACCGGCGAGCCGAGCGCCGCGGCGATGGCCTCCGACTGCTGACGGGGCGTGATCACCTCGGGCCCGGTCAGCTCGAAGATTCCGCCGGTGTGACGGTCGTCCAGCAGGCAGGCCGCCGCGACCTCGGCGATGTCCGCCGGGTCGACGATCGGCACCCCGACATCGCCGAAGGGTGCGGCGACCGTTCCTTGCGTGCGGACGGACTCCGCCCACGCCAAGGCGTTGGAGGCGAAGCCGCCCGGTCGTAGGACGGCCCAGTGCAGGCCGGACTCTCTCAACGCGTCCTCCACCGCGCGCATCGCGATCCGCGACGGGCCGAGCGGCCTCGTCGCCACGCCCTGCGAAGACAGCAGGACGACTCGGCGGACCCCGCTGGCAGCAGCCAGATCGATAAGGTCGGTCGGCCTGGCTTCGGGGGCGTGCAGGTCGCCGGACAGCAGGAGGAACAGCGCCTTCGCCCCGTCCAATGCGGGGGTGAGGCCCTGCGGCTCGGCCAAGTCAGCCGGCACGTGCCGGACCCCGTCCGGCATTGCCGCCGCGTGCCGTGACACCGCCGTCACCTGCTCGCCCGCCTTGGCCAGGGCCTGCGTCAAAGGCCGGCCCACATTCCCGGTAGCCCCGGTCACCACGATCATGTTCAGCTCCTAGTCCGTTGTGCACTACGGCAATTGACGCTAGGAGGCAGGCTTACTTTTCGTAAGAACATACCCAGAGGTAAGCTCCGGACATGAGGGAAGGCGCGCAGCTGAGGCAGGCCGAGGCGGGCAATCGGTATGAGGTGTTTCACACCGACTGCCCTGCGCGCGACGTGGTCGACCACGTGACCAGCAGGTGGGGTATCTGGGTTCTGATCTCCTTGCGTAGCACCGACCTTCGGTTTTACGAGCTGCGCGACAGCATCCAGGGCATCAGCGAGAAGATGCTCGCTCAGACACTGCGCGCACTGGTCCAGGACGACCTGGTCTGGCGGAAGGTCGAGCCGACGACGCCACCCCAAGTCACCTACGGGCTGACTGAGTTCGGCCAGGACGTCGGTGCGCCGCTGACGGACTTGTTCGACCGGATCACACAGCGGCTGGCAGGTGGCGGGGCGTCCGCCACGGAGCGGCTGAGCGCAACAAGCCGCCCGGCCAGTCTCAGTTCCGTGGCCGATCGGCCGCGGAATGGCCACCGGCCGTGAGATTCGGCCAGCCAATCTGAGATCCCACACGATCCCTTGAAATCGATCATCTAGACCGTCGTCGCACTGCTCGGCTCCGCCTTCGTAGTGGTCGTCACCGTCCAACAATCGATCGGTTGTTGGACAACATGCTGTACGCGACCCGCCGCGGGCGGGGAACAGGCTTGCAGTGTCCAAGAAGGGTGTCCGGGGTGTCATTAACTTGGTGTGTCCAAAAACCTGTTGAGACCCTTTGCCCTTGGGTGGACACGCGTCCGTACCCGACCCGGGCTCCGGACGCGTTCGCCTCGACCACCAGCGGCGGAACCTCGGCCAAGTCCGGGAAGTAGCCCAGCTTCTGGTAGCTCTTCAGCACTACCACCAGCGCCAGATCGAGCCGGTCGCGGCGCTGACGACGTTCGGGGCGGTGTGGGCGGTCCTCGCGGTGGGGCACAACCTGGCGGAGTACGTGATCGGCCAAACCGACCGGCAGGCCGCAGGCAAGGGGGCGCCGTGTGGTGTGAGCGGGGGCCTAGGATGACGAAGCCCCAGGTCAGCAGCCCCGACCCTCTGGAATCGGCTGGTCTGCGCACGTTTGAGCCACCAACTTCACTTCGGCCACTTGGACCCCCTCGGTTGTGCGGGAATCATCGTGTGGCGTCGGCGCGCGTGTTGGTGGTGCGGGATGCGGCCTGTGGCGCTCTGGCGGCGAAGGTGCGTTCAAAGGCGTGGAAGGCGTCTTCCTGTTTCCACTGCACTGTGGCCTTGGCGCTGGAGGCGAGGAAGTGGGCGCAGCGCTTGCTGGGGGTCGCGTCGCCGAGGCGGTCTCCGGCGCAGGCGGGGACGGGCTGGTGGCCGTTGCGGTCGCGCCACAGGCTGCGGCCCCTCAGGAAGCCGTACTCCAGGGAGGTGCGGGCCAGGTCCTTCAGCACCGGGTAGTCCAGCTGGTAGGTGCGTGCGGCTCGTTGGTACTCGCGGCTGATGTCGGTTCGCTCGACGCCTTGGTCGTCGGTGGCCAGGGCGACCGGAACGTGGTTCGCCCGGTACAGCGGGAAGGGGTGGGCCGGGCCCGTGACACCCAGGACCTGCGCGTTGCTGGTGAGCGGGACTTCCACAAGCACATGCTTCCGGGCCATCAGGCGCAGCAGTTCCCGGTAGTCGTCCTCGTGGCGGATGTCGACGCCGTGGCCGATGCGGTCGGAGTGGGCGGTGAGCACGGCGTCGCGGACGTGGAAGCGCAGGTCCTCGGGCTTGACCAGGCCGGGTACGAGCTCTCCCGCGTGCAGGGTGAGGGGAACGTCGGGGTACACACCGCGCAGGTAGTTCAGCATGCGCATGTGCAGGCGGTAGTCGGCGACCGCCATCGGATTCTCCTCGGGGCCCACGAGGTTCAGCGAGACGAAGCGGGGGTCGTGCCGGGCCAGTTCCACGCCGAGCAGCATCTGGGCGAAAACCAGCTCGGGCGGTCCGCCCCGGTCGACCTGGGCGATGAACCGTACCGGCAGCGCGCACCCGGCGTCGGGGTGGTCGGTATCGCAGTGCGCGGCGGTACGGAACTCCTTGACCATCGAGTCCGTCTCGCTCATCGCCTCTTGGACGACGGCGTCCATGCCGCCGTCGGCCAGCATCTTGTCGCGCATCAGGGCCAGGTCACTGTGGTACCCGACCTTGGTGGCAAGGGCGTCAGCGGCGTACCAGGCGGGCGTCCACATGGTCTCGAGGTAGAACTGGTGCTGCTTCGCGGCCGAGGTGGAGACCTGGGCCAGCAGCCGGCCGGGATGGAGTCCGCTGACCGCGCCGAACTTTCCGAACGTGGCGAAGAAGTGGTCGTGGCTGCTCTCGCCCTGGCTGGGCGTGAAGTCCTGCATGGACCAGGCGCGGATGACCTGACGCCGGAAGGCGGGGTCGGTGAGAGTGTCGGCCGCGGGGCGGGTGTTTT
The DNA here is from genome assembly GCF_002803065.1 of Streptomyces sp. CB01635. GTDB lineage: Bacteria > Actinomycetota > Actinomycetes > Streptomycetales > Streptomycetaceae > Streptomyces. The sequence continues at coordinate 29,484 of NZ_NNBL01000036.1, read as the reverse complement.
CCGTGCAGGGCGGCGCGCTCGCGGTGAGAGTGGTCGTGTCGATGCAGTAGTCGGCCTCGACGGCGATGCGCAGCAGCAGTTCGGTGGTCGCCGCGCCCGAAAGGTGGTTGTGGAGGTCTGCGCCCTTGGGCAGGGCCCTGAAGAAGGCGGCCAGCTTTTCGGGCCGGTCGCGTACGCCTCGCAGGTATGCCGAGACGCTCGCCTCGGCGCGAGTGGGTCCGCTGGTGTCTTCCTCCGGGGCGGCCTGAGCCGGCTGCGTGGATGTCAGGGCGAGTGCCAGTGCGGCACTCAGGACGGGCGCGAGCCGGGCCGTGCGGCGCGGCACGAAGGACGGGAGGGAGGGAACCATGCCGTGCATCTTCTGGCAACCAGGGCGGGAGGCAAATGCCCGACATGCCTCATGTCACCCGGGCGACGCAAGTGATGTCGTCGACCGGCCTCTCGCCGGGAGCCTCGGGCTGGACCCGAGGCCGACCAGGTCAGGCACGGCGTCGGCCGCGGCCCGAGTCAACGACCACCGCTTGGGCTTCGGCTGGCAGGGCACCAAGCCAGGGCACGCATGACCTGACGCACCAGCTCCAGGCCAGCGGTCACGCCCCCCGCGGGCCAGCTGTGGCGTGCACGGGCCGGTAGCCGTACGTGCTATCAGCGGACGTGCTCGGGGACGAGGCGCAATGGCAAGGAGGGGCCCGCAGGGAGCAGCGACCCGAACTCGCATTCCGCAGCGCCATTCCGCTGCCGCAGTTCGGCCAGCCAGACCCGCTGACGGTGGCCACGCCGGCCCAGCTCGTCGAGGCCCTTCGTGCCGTACGGATCTGGGCCGGGTCGCCGTCGCTGTGCACGCTGGAGATGCGCGGTCGGGGTCGCCTGAGCAAGAGCAGCGTCGGGGCGATGCTCAAGTCGGAGGAGCTGGAGCTGCCCAAGTACGAGCGGTTCGTGGCGTACTTGTACGCCTGCGGGATCCGGGACATGGCTTCGTTCACGTTCAGCAGCAGCGTTTGTCGATGAGTTCCAACAGCAGTTGGCGATCAGCGCGCTCGCAGATGTTCACGGAAAATGACGGCACTGTGGCCAGTGAGGACGTTCGTGCCGATCACTGGGGCGACCAGCGCCTCCGGGAATCAGGCACAGTAGTCTCGGGCCATGCCTGAGACATCGGTGGCGCACTTCTACGACGAACTGGCCGACGACTACCACCTGATCTACTCAGACTGGGACGCGAGCATCCGCCGGCAGGGGGACGCCCTGGACGCTCTGATCGGCCAGGATCGCGCGGCGGTGCTCGACTGTTCCTGCGGCATCGGCACGCAGGCCATCGGCCTGGCGCTGCGCGGGCACCGGGTCACCGGGACCGACCTCAGCTCCCGCGCCGCCGCCCGCGCTGCCCGTGAGGCCGCCCGCCGGAGCCTGAGTCTGCGCACGGCCGCCGCCGACATGAGACGCCTCCCGTTTGCCGATGGACAGTTCGACACCGTCGTCTGCGCCGACAACTCGCTGCCTCACCTGCTGACAGAGCAGGATGTGCACGCCGCCCTGGTCGAGATGCGCCGCGTGCTTCGTCCGGCCGGCCTGCTGTTGGTCAGCACACGCCCCTACGATGACCTGCTGCGCGACCGCCCGACGTCGACGCCTCCACAAGTCCACCGGATCGCCGACTGCGCCGACGACGGGGAACGAACCGTCACCTTCCAGCTCTGGCACTGGCACGACGACGGCGAGCACTACGACTTGGAGCACTTCCAACTCCTTCCGGCAGGTGGAGAATGGCGCGTCCAGGTCCGTCGGACCACCTACTGGGCACTCGGCCGGGACCGGCTGGCCGGCCTCGCAGCCGAGGCCGGGTTTGCCGACGCCGGGTGGCGGATGCCGCAGGAGACGGGCTTCTTCCAACCGCTGCTCGTAGCCCGCGCCGGCGAGTAGGTGATTCCACCGCCCGGCGGGCAGATGTCAGCCGCCTTGGCGGGTTTCTCGGCCCGAGCCCGGGTGCTGGCGAGGCGCTAGGAGTCGGTGCCGGTCTCGATGATCGTGCCGTTGAAGGTCAGGCGGTGCGGCATGACCAGGACCTTTCACCAGGAGCACCCCGATGCTGCCCTGGCAAGTACCCCCAGCGCTGCTAAAACTCGTGAACATCACCCGCCCGTGGATCTGGGTGCCTTCCAAACCCGTGAACAACCAACGGCATTACCGGTGAATAAAGCCAGCTGGCTCTGTACGCGAGAAGGGGCGGCAAATGTTCACCACTTCGGGAGGCGGTCCCTGGGGCCGCAGCGTTCGGATTGTTCACGAGCTGCGGCAGCACCGGTTGCCGATGCTCAGCGCCGGTACGCGGTTGTCGCGATCTCGATGAAGGACCGGATCAAAGGGTTGGTGTCACCCTCGTTCCACACCGCCACCACTCGGCTCGGCGGCATGTCGATCAGCGGCACCACGGCCAGTTGCGCCGGCAGGTCGTGTCCGAGCGGGGCCAGGCCGACCGTGCCGTTCCACAGCACGGCCTGCAGGCATTCCTGGACGGCGCGCACCACCGGGCCCTCGCGCGGCCTGCCACCGTTCCAGTACGACTGCCAGATGGGGTCGGTGCCCTGCGGGAACTGGAACCAGCGGCGGTCGCTCAGCTCAGCCAGCCGCAGCCCGTCGCGGCGGGCCAGCGGATCGTCGGCGCGCAGGACCACGCCGACCGGATCGGTCCGCAGCGCACGCACCGTCAGGGCCGTCTCGTCGAACGGCGCCCGGGTCAGCGCGACGTCGACCGTTCCGGCGCGCAGCCCGCAGGTCGGGTCGGTCAGATCGGTCTCGCGGATGCGGATGTCGATGCCGGGGCGGCTTCGACGGTAGGCGGCGGCCATCCTGGCCACTCCTGGGTCGGTGCCGTCGCCCAGAATGCCGATGGTGATGGTCGCGACGCCGGCCGCCGCGCTCACGCGTACCCGGACGCGGTCGGCATGGTCGAGCAGGGCCCGCGCCTCGTCGAGCAGCACCGAGCCCACCAAAGTGAGCGTGACTCCCGTAGGCGAGCGGACGAACAGCAGGGACCCGACATCGGCCTCCAGCTGCTTGATCGCCCGGCTCAGCGGCGGCTGGCTCATGTGCAGTCGGGTGGCGGCCCGGCCGAAGTGGAGTTCCTCGGCGACCGCCACGAAGTAGCGCAAGGTCCGTAGCTCCACGCTGCAACGATACCCACGAGGTATCGGCGCCGCGGGATGGGTCTTGGACACCGGCAGTGTTCGGGCGGTGCACTTGGGAGCATGACCGAAGAAGCGAAGAGCAGCGAGCCGCAGACCCACCCCGCTGTGTCGGTGGTGGGTCCCGGCGACGGCGAGATGATCGTTCTGGGTACCACACGCATGCGCATTCTGGAGGACGGCAGTCACACCGGGCACCGCCTCGCGATCGCCGAGTCCGTCCTCGCCCCGCACACCCAGGGGCCGCCGCAGCACCGCCATGCCCGACACGACGAGGGCTTCTACATCCTCTCCGGCACCGTGCGGTTCACCGTCGGGGACGAGGACTACGACGCAGCCTCGGGCACGCTCGTGATGGTTCCGCCCGGAACCCCGCACACCTTCGCCAACCTGACCGACCAACCCGCCATCATGCTCAGCACATTCACCCCCGACCTTTATGTGCAGTACTTCCGAGAACTCCAGGAGGTGCTCGCCGGCGGCCGGCCGCTGACGCAACAGGCCAACATCGACGCGATGAGCCGCTACGCGACCGAGCCCGCCTCCGACCTCGCTTGAAGCCGACGGCACAGCATGTGCCCGGCCACCCTCCCTCGTACCGGCAGGCCGGTGGCGCCGCCGCCTTTCGCCACCAGCGGCGACCCGCGTGTCCGCGTCCCTCGGACGACGGACCGGGCCTTCACGAGGGCTCTTCTGGTAAGCGAGCCAATCGACAGGGCCCCATGAACCGGTGGCCTATGAACGGGAACGATGAACATCGCCTATTGGATCGTCGCGGGACTGCTCGCGCTCTTCTACTTCTACGCAGGCACGCTGAAGGTGATCCGCAGCCGTGATCAACTCCGGCCGATGATGGCCTGGGTCGACCGCATACCCTTGCCTGCTCTCAGGGCGCTGGGGGCGGTCGAAATACTCGGCGCGACCGGCCTGATCCTGCCGAAGCTGACCGGCATCGCTCCCTCGTTGGCGACGGCCGCGGCCATCGGTTTCGTACTCCTGCAGACCGGCGCGATCGCCGTTCACCTGATGGGCGAAGACCGCCGGATCTCACTCAACGCCGGACTCACCGTTGCCACGGCCGTGGCCATCTGGCTGGCCACCCGGCTGTGAACGAGCACAGCCCTCGACCGGCGGATGCGACTACAGGGCCGACCGCCCCACGGCCGCTGTCATTTCTCATGAACATCGAACACGCCGCCGTCCACACGCTGCTCGGGGAGGTGCACATTTGCTGTCGCACCTCGTGAACAGAGCCAGACGGCAACTGTCGGCCGTGCTCGATCGTCCCTTGGCGTATGACCACACCATCCCCGGAGCCGCCCGATTGGCCTCACTGCGGTCACGGAGCTGCCCCGGACGATCCTGTGGGCCGTTGCGGCATTCGCGTAGGCGGCTATACCGCTTGTCTGGCTCATCTTGCTGACACCGAGCGGGATGCTTACCTGGCCCCTGGCCCCTGGCCGGCCTGCAGCCTGGAGCCGATGTCGAGCACCGCGGCACGTCCTTCACGGCCCAACTTCTCCACGAGCTCCTCCGAGCTCTTCGTGACCCTGACACCGGACAACCCCACCTTGGCCACGCCTAGTTCGGGTCGGCCACCTTCAAGAGCAGGGCCGGGTTCGAGTCGACAACGTTCAAGCGCGCCTGGTTCGGGGCGGCAACCTTCAAGGGCCACGCCGGGTTCGGGACGGCGACGTTCGAGGGCAGCGCCAGGTTCGAGTCGGCGACCTTCGAGGGCGACGCCTGGTTCGGGGCAGCGACCTTCAAGAGTCCGGTTGACCTTGGGCCGTTTGTGTGTGCCGGAAGGGTGTCGTTGGTTGGTGCGGTGTTCGACGGTCCGCTGATCTTGTCGTGCGTGGCACGTCGGGTGGAGTGCCGGCGATCCCGTTGGATGTCGACAGCCGAACTACGTCTGCGCTACGCAACGGTGGACTTCTCCCATGCCGTCTTCGAGTACCCCCTGACGATTGCGGGCGAAGCCGCCCCCTTCCTGCTCGCCGACAGCCAGGCGCTGGACGAGCAGGCTGTTGCTGGGACCGATGCCACGGTGCGGATGGTTTCGCTGCGTGGGGTCGATGCGGCTCATCTCGTGCTCGCCGATGTTGATCTGACGAGGGCGCCGGTCTACCGGGCGCTACGCAAGGGGTTCGAGGACGGAAAGAATGAGCCGGGGGCGGCGGATTTCTACTACGGCGAGATGGAGATGCGCCACCGCGACCGTACCGGCACGACGCGGGCCGAGCGCGGCCTGCTGCACGGCTGCTGGTTGCTGTCCGGCTACGGGCTGCGCGCGGTGCGGGCCCTGGGCTGGCTCGCGGTGGCGATGGCGGGAGCGATCACAGTGACTTCCACGCCGAAACATCCTTGATGCCCTGTTACTCGGCCCCGAACTGCCCAAGCGTCGGCCGATGCGCAGGAGCGGGCGACGGCCGGGGTGACGTCTGAGCCCGGGCTCCCTCCGACATGCATTGACCAGCCGGTTCGTGTGGCTGAAAGTGGCCCTACTGATCGACTGGGGCGGGAAGCATGACCCACGACGAATACACCGACCACTGCGAGGAGCTCTTCGCGGTGGGCGGATTCTCTCAGGTCCGGAAGCTGGCCGAATCCGGCCTGGAGGCACTCGGACCCGATCCGGTGCTCTACCGGTGGCTCGGCCTCGCACACGCGGCGGAGGACGAGGACGACCACGATGCCGACGCGGAGAAGGCCTACGAGACCGGGCTCGCACAGTGGCCGGACGACCTCGGACTGCTCGTCTCCTACCTGGAGCTGTGCCTGCGGGCCGACGAGTGGACGTACCCCGGGCGCAGCGGTCGAGCGGGCCTGCTCAAGGAGCGGATCGCCGTGCTGGCTCCGGCCGGATCGCCCGAGGCGGCACGGGTGGAGGCCGCGCTCGGCTGGGCCGGCCGGGGCTACTGGCAGGACGTGCGGGAGAGAACGGCCACCGCGCGGGCCGAGCGGGCGACGCTGATGTCCCACAGCGCCGATGTCGCCGAAGCGCTGGAACAGGGCGGCCAAGCGCCCGCGCATCCTGAGGACCTGCGGGCAGCCGAGGTGGCGGCCGCGCTGGAACTGCTGGCCGGCCCGTGGCGGGCCCCGCTCCGGCTCATGGTCCGCCACCGGGTGGCCGCGTACGTCGCCACCTTCGTGCTGGTCCTCGCCACCAACAAGGCACTCGTTCTGAGCGGGACCGTTTCCTACAGCGTGTGGGGCTGGATCTGGTTCGCGCCCCTCCTGCTGGCCGACTCGAAGCTCAAGCAGGCCCGACGGCTGGCCCGTCAGCGGGTGATTGCCGCGATGGAGGCCCGGCACGCCGACACCGCCACCGCGGGCTAGGTGGCGGCGACTTTCCCCTTTCGCGTTGAGTCTGGCGTGGGTTCGCTTGCGTGTATGGCGCCCCTCCTCCGCCGACCGCAGCGTCGACCGACCTGGTGCGGGGCGAGCCGCCCCCTGCGTGACCATCCTCAGCGGTCCGCCCGCTACGGAACTGGCGCCCATGCCGACGCAAGAGAACGCTCTGCCCCTTGCAGAGAGCGTCTTGGCACTTCAGTGGCGGCGCGGACGGTCCACGGCACGAAACCGGTCGCAGCCGTTGGCTACGATCTTGAACTTCTCGCTCCAACACCGTCTCAAGCCTGTCCGCATGTCAGGCCGAGACTGTCGTCCTAGGCTCCAGCGGCCGGCAGGCCGTAGACCACCCCCGTTGCCAGAAGCGCGAGGATGCCGAGGCAGCCCAGGCTCTCCTTGATGTTGCCTATGGTCCTGTGCCGTCGTGCGATCCGGGGCGTGGGTAACGGCTCGGTCCGCGATTGATGCTGGGTGTAGCTCCGTCTCGGGGCAGCTGATCTGGGTGTTGCGACGAGCGTTGACCAGCCCGGGGTGTTGTGATGGGCGGTGCTCGGTCGGGATATTCGCTGGTCGCTGCTTGTTGATGGTGGTCATACTGCCGCGATGGATCCAGTGACTCTCGAGACCGACCGTCTGCTGCTGCGGGCCTTCACACCTGCCGACGTGGATGCGGTGTACGAAGCCTGCCAGGACGAAGACATCCAGTTCTACACCCCGGTGCCGGTGCCGTACCGGCGCGCGGACGCGGAGAAGCTCGTCGGCGAGAAGCTGCCCGCCCAGTGGGCCGAGGACAAGGACTACACCCTCGGCGCGTTCCGCAAGGACACCGGCGCCCTGGTCGGCTCGTACTGCCTGACCCTCATCAGCCGCGGCGTCTGGGAGCTCGGATACTGGACGGTCAAGGAACAGCGCGGACGCGGGTACTCGGTTGAGGCCGCTCAGGCTTTGTGTGACTGGGGCTGGGCCACGCTCGACGTGCACCGCATCGAGTGGTGGGCCATGGCCGGGAACACCGGCTCGCGTGCCGTCGCCGAAAAACTCGGCTTCACCGTCGAAGGGACACTGCGCAATCGCAGCATCGCCAACGATGGCAAGCCGCACGACTGGTGGGTAGGCGGACTGCTAAGGCCCTGATGCTCCGGCCGATGCCTCGCCGGCTGCGTTTGCCCTTCTGCAGGGAAGACCCCAATTCGGACAGTTCCCGCGGAGCACGACCTGGTCTTCACCGACCGCCTGCTCGTCGCCCTGGTCCACCGACGCACCGGACTCCCGCACGCCGCGCTCGCCGAGCTGTACGGCATCGCCCGCTCCATGATCTCCCGCGCCATCCGGGAGATCCGCCCGTTGCTGGCCATGCGTGGCTTCGCAATCCCCGACCACTCCGGCGTGCGACTTCGGACCCTGGCGGACTTGTTCGCCTACGCCGAGGCCGCGGGGATCCGGTTGCGGATCGACGGCGCCGAGACTCAGTTCAAATGCGAGCCAGGCGTCCACGCGCCACCGGGTGCCGGCCCTCGGCCACCTGCGGCGAAACACCCTGAGGTCAATCACGCCCCGCATCACGAGTTGCAGATCTCACACCATAGATCGTTTAGGCTCTGGGCAGTCTCGAAGTGCACTTGAGTCATCAACTATCGACTCTGGTGGAGCAGTTCGAGTCACCGGGCGAACGATAACGATCGCCTGTTCGCAGGGGCGGGGGCCTGTGATTCGTCTCAAGAAAGGACGCGAATGCCACAGGACGTCAGGTTCGAGCTCCCCTTCAGGACCCCGGTCAGCGCGCACTTGGAGTATGCCCGAGAGCGGCATCTGCGCTGGGTGTGGGACATGGGGCTGGTGCGCAGCCAGCCCGGGTTCGAGGAGTACCAGTCCTGGGACCTCCCCCAGGCCGCTGCACGCACCTACCCTCATGCCTCGGCCGACGACATGGTCGTCCTGATGAACTGGTTCAGCTTGGCCTTCCTGTTCGATGACCAGTTCGACACTGGCAGGCCCGACCGCGCGGACCGCATAGCGGAGGTCGCGCGAGAGCTGATAGCTACTCCGCTCCGTCCGGCCGGGACCACTCCACGCGTGGTGTGCCCGATCACTGTCGCCTGGGCCGAGGTCTGGTCCCGCCTCTCGGATGGCATGTCCCTGACTTGGCGGAGTCGTTTCGCTGCCTCCTGGGGGCGCTTCCTAGTGGCACACACGGAGGAAGTCGACCTGGCAGCGCGAGGTCTGGCGGGCACGCTCGGCCTCAAGGAGTACGCCGAGTTCCGGCGCCGCACGGTGGGCATCCACCACAGCATCGACGCCGGCGAGCGCAGCCGTGGCTTCGAAGTGCCGCCGCAGGTGCAGGCCCATCCGCTCATGGTCCGGATGCGCGATCTCGCCGCGGACACCATCGGGTTCATGAACGACATCCACTCCTTCGAACGCGAGAAGCGTCGGGGAGACGGCCACAACTTGATAGCCGTGCTGCACCGCGAACGCGGCTGCAGCTGGGAGGAAGCCGCCGCCGAGGCATACCGGATGACCACCGACTGCCTCGACGAGTACCTCGCACTCGAAGCCCGCGTCCCTCACATGTGCGACGAACTCGGCCTCACCGCCGAGCAACGCGCCCACGTCCAGATGGGCGTGGAGGCAATTCAGCACTGGATCAACGGCAACTATGAGTGGGGCCTCATCTCCGGTCGCTACGCCGCATCGAAGGAAGGCCCCGCCGCCACCGCGGAGCTGGCAGGCAAGGGATCGTTGGACGACCTGCTCGCCGTGTGACCCACTCTCTCTGTCCGCCCGGATCGTCACGGCGGGCAGAAGGAGCACCCCACGCACGGTGCGGAGCCCGTTCAAGAGGACGGGCGGGCTCCGCGCCCACGTCAGTCGCTCACCCCACGATGAGTCGTGTGCCGCATGCTCGTTGCCTTCACCGTGGCGGCAGCGCGGTCCTATTTCTTCACGTCAGGTCCGTAGCAGGCGAGCTGTCGCATGCAAGCGATCACAGCTTCGGGCAGTTCTGGTTGCGGCAGGCTGAGCATCGCCATAGGCCTTTTCGCACGCACAGAGGAGTGTGTCGGGGTGGGGATCGGACTGTCTGAGGCGTTGGCCGAGCATCGCGAGGAGCTGTACCAAGCTCAGGAGGACGGGTCGGGCGAGCGGTTCCGCTTCGAGGTCGAGAGCGCGGAGCTGAAGCTGACCGTGGAGTTCCGTAAAGGCGGCGACGGCAAGGTCAAGGTCTCCGCCGGGGCAGAAGGCGTCGAAGCGGGCGGCACTGTCGCAAGCACAACTTCGCATCGTCCGGCGTTGAAGCTGAACATCCGGGACGGGGCTCTCGGAGGTACGCGCGCTGTGATCGGGCGGAACGCTCCTGAAGCACCCCCACTCCCGGAACTTGCGATGGCCCCGGGGCACCGGCAACGGGTACGGGCGACGCCGGTGAGGAAGTACCTGCGGAGACTGTAGAAGAGCGCCCGGTTCGCCCGTGGGACCGATGACCTGGATCCTGCGCGTCTGGCTGCGAGCTGGTCCTACAGCTGGTCGCTGGGGCCGTTGAGGGAGATGAGGTCACGGTCGGGCAGGTTCACTTGTACGCCGACATCAGGGGAGCCACGTGCGTTCGTGGCTCCCCTGCGCTCACGCTCCGGTGGTCTGCGCCGCGAACTCCACCGGCAGGGCGTCGAGTCGTGCCTCCCAGGTGGAGGCCGTCGAGGTGAGCTCATCGGCTGGCACAGCCAGCCGCAGGCCGGGCAGCCGGTGCAGGAGGACGTCGACGGCGGTCTCGATGATGGCCTGGCCGATGTTCTGGCCGGGGCACTCGTGCGGGCCGCCGCTGAACGCCAGGTGCGACTGGTTGCCCTGGAGTGAGACACCGGCGTCGGGCCTGATCTCGGGGTCGAGATTTCCTGCGGTGAGCCCGAGCACCAGGAGGTCGCCCTCCTTGAGGTGTTGGCCGCCGAGTTCCAGGTCAGTGGTGGCGAAGCGTCCTGGTAGGACGGCCAGCGGCGGCGTGTTCCACATGACCTCCTCGACGACCGTGGAGACGCTGAGCTGTCCGCTCACGAGGCCGGCGAGACGGGAGGCTTCGGTGAGGATGAGCTGGAGAACCCGGGCCAGCAGATTGCTGGTGGTGGTGTGTGCGGTGATCAGTACCAGGCGCAGGTGGCTGAGGATCTCGTCCTCGTCGAGGTCCGCGTGGTGCCCGAGGAGCCCTGTCGTGAAGTCGGCCCCGGGCTCGTCACGCTTGCGCGACGCGAGGTCTGCGAGGATCTGCATGATGCGGTCGTTGTGGGCGACGGCGTCTTCACCCTTGATGAGCTTGGCGCAGGAGACGGCGAGGTTGCGTCCCTCGGCTGCGGGGAGCCCGAACAGCCGGGTCAGGACGAGCATCGGCAGGTACTCGGCGTAGTCGCTGACGAGGTCGGCGCTGCCTGTTTCAGCGAAGGCGTCGATCTGCTTGTTGGCGAAGTGTGTGACATGGCGTCGGATGCCGCGCCCGGCGACCGTTTGCAGGCCGTCGGTCACCGCACCGCGCAGTCTGCGGTGCGGCTCGCCGTCCTGGGATACGCAGTCGGGGCGCCAGCCGAGCATCGGGATCAGCGGTGAGGTGGCTTCGATCCGGCCGTCGTTCCAGTCTCGCCAGATCCGCGAGTCGCGGCTGAACTGGCGGGGGTTGTCCAGCACGCGCCGGTTCTCCCGGTACCCGAGGACGAGCCAGGCGGGGATGTCGCCCTCCAGAAGGACCGGCGCAACCGTCCCGTGCTCCTTGCGCAGGCGCGCGTAGATGCCGTGCGGGTCGAGCGCCGCTTCCGGGCCGTACAGCCGCATGAGGTCGCCCCCGTCTCCGTGTGCGACGGGGCATCCGCGAGGGGTGTCAGTGCCGTTTAAGGGCTGATTGTTCATCGGGACTCCAGAGCGACAGCAGAGCGTTCCTCAGCGACCGCGGTCCGTTCCTTGAGGTGACGTATCAGAGCGATGAGGACGTCACGACTGGATGCGCGATCGCGCGCGTCGCATTCCACGACCGGGGTGTGGGGGGAGATGTCCAGCGCGTCGCGGATCTCTTCGACCGGGTGGTTCTTGGAGTCGGGGAAGACGTTCAGCGCGATGACGAAGGGGACGTCCTGGCGTTCCATCTCCTCGATGGCGCGGAAGCTGGAGGCCAGCCGCCGGGTGTCTACCAGGACCACAGCGCCGAGGGCGCCTTTGAACAGGCCGTTCCACAGGAACCAGAACCGCTCCTGGCCGGGCGTCCCGAAGAGATAGAGGACGAGTTCGTCGTTGATTCCGATCTTGCCGAAGTCCAGGCTGACGGTGGTCTCCGCCTTGTCCGCCACACCGATCAGGTTGTCGACGCCGGCGCTGGCCTGGGTCAGCGCCGCCTCGGTGGTGAGCGGCGTGATGTCGCTGACCGAGCGCACCAGCGTGGTCTTGCCGGTGCCGAAGCCACCGGCGATCATCACCTTCACCGAGCGGGTGCCTCCGCTCTGCTGCCGGTCGGGATTGTCAAAGCTTTTGGAGTGCACTCAGAACCTCCTCGAGGAGCTCAAGGTCCGGCCCGCTTCCGGTGCTTGAGGCCGGGATGGGGTTACGGGCTTCAACGCGGCCTGCGTCCAGGAGATCGGCCAGGAGCACCGCGACAATGTGGAAGGGCAGGCCGAGATGGGCGCCGATTTCGGCTACGGCCAGCGGGTCGCGGCAGCGCCGGATGATCTCCTCGTGCTCGTGCTGCATCCCGGGTACGGGCGCGGTGCGGGAGACGATGAGGGTCGCCACGTCAAGGCTTGAGGCCGGGCCGTCCGGTCCGCTGCGGCCGCCCGTGAGGACGTAGTAGCGCTCGAGACCGGACGGGTCCGTGGGCCGGGGGGCACTCATCCAGAATTCTCGTCCAGGCGCGGAGTTGTGCCCAGGAGCTCGCCCATCCTATGGGCACAGTCCATCATCTGGTGGCCGAGAACACCCTGGTCGAGGCCTTCCTTGGCTAGTACTCCCAGGTACGTCTCTACGCCGGCCCTCACCACGAAGAGGTGACCTCCGTCGACCTCGATCATCGCGAGCCGTAGCTGGCCCTTCTTGGGGAACTGCTGGGCCACCGGCTGGGCGAGCGCCTGCAGGCCCGCGACGACGGCGGCGAAACGGTCCACGTCATCAGGATCCTCGGCACCAAAGGATGTGATGGCCGTGCCGTCACTGGATGCCACAAGAGCGAACCGGATCTCCGGGATGCTCTCCGTCAGGTCACGCAGCGCCCAGCTCACGTCGGTTGATTGAGTCATAAGGACTAGTCGCTCTCTTCAGTGTCACGTCCGGCGCTCTCGCCGCTGCCAGCTGCGTCGCGGTCCGCGTGCCTCTCGCGCGGCGGGCCGCTCTGCCGGCCTGCGGTGGCGAAGGCGGCGAGGCCGTCGAAGGACGCCTCCGACGGCACATCCGACACGGCCTCGTCGGTGTGCACGGCGTGCCCGAGCAGCTCTGCCTTGGCGCTGCGCAGGCCCTTGCGCCGGGGCAGGCCGCCGGGCGTGGTGTCTGTGTCTGTGGCCGCGGAGGCAAGGACCGGGGCGGGTTCGGCGCTCGGCTCTGCCACTACGGCCGCCGCAACGGGCTTGGGCGCGGCGGCGGGAAGGGGGCTGAAGTATTTGTGGGGGACAAGAACGACCACCGAGGTGCCTCCCCAGGGGGAGTCGGTGAAGGTGACCCGGATGCCGTAGCGGCGCGCGAGGATGCCCACCACGCGCAGGCCCAGGTTCGCATTCTCGGAGATCCCGCCGAGGCCGGGGCCCGCTGCGGTGCCCGCCAGGGCCTGTTCGGCTTCGCGCTTCTTCTCCTCGCTCAGGCCCTTGCCCGCGTCCTGGATCTGGATGCCGACGCCGGCGGGGACCTGCCTGCCGGATACCTGCACCGGCTCGGACGGCGGCGAGTAGCGGGCCGCGTTGTCCAGGACGTGGGCGAAGATCAGCGTGAGGTGGTCCACCAGCCCGCCATCGACGCCGAGCTCGGGCAGGGCGTCGACCTTGACACGGTCGAAGTCCTTGATCCGGCCCTGGCCGCCCCGGACCACGCTGAGGAGCTTTTGCGGTTCCTGCCACTGTCGTCCGGGACGGACCGAGCCACCGAGCACGGCGACGCTGGCCGCGAGGCCGTCGGCGGGTCCCAGGCGCTGGTCCAGGTCCATGAGGCCCTGGGCAACCGCCGGCCTTTGTCCGTGTTCCGTCTGCAGATCATGCAGGCGACCCCGCACGCCGCTGATCAGGGCCTGGAGGCGGCTGGCGATGCTGACGACGGAGTGCTCAGCTGAGGTCGCGCGGTCGAGCTGTTCCTCCACGGCGATCAGTGCGGTGCGCAGGACCTTGCGCACCTCGGCCCGCAGTTCGGGCGTAGCGGCCGGCTCGTCGACTTCGGCCAGGACGTCGTCAATGGCGTCACCGGCCCGCAGACGCTCAAGCGCGCTCGGCAGATGCGCGTCGGAGAGTCGCGCGAAGACGGCCTGCTGCCTCTCGGCTTCAACGCCCAGCCTCGCTTCATGGGCATGCGCCTCTTCAGCGAGCTGAGCCTCCAGGGCGGAGCGCTCAACAGCGAACTCCTGCTTCAGGCCCGCCACATACCGCTCCCACTGCTGCCGCTGGTTCTCGGCCTGCTGATGGTGCTCGGCTTGTGCGGTGGCGACGTCAGCAGTAGCCCGGCTCAGTTTCGCCTGGGAGCGGACCAGGAGGCGCACGCAGGCGCCGCTGGCCGCGGTGGCCGCAATGCCTGCAAACGTCGCAGGTATCTGGACCGGGTCGGGTCCCGCGACAGCGGTTGCTACCGTTCCAGCGCCTAAAGCCAGCGGCATGAGCCACCAACTGTTGTTCCAGGCGACGGGCGCTCGCGCCGCCGGGGGCGGAGTGGCATGTTCCATCTGCATCCTTCGCAAGCAACACGATCAGACAAGGGGTGTGTGCGCCGCATGCGTCGGGGGAACGCAGCGCGAAGCTCCCGAACGTGGAGTCGTCAACTCGCAGCGCCGCAGGGGAGCTTATCGGTTATGTGATCGAAAGGATCAAGTCCCCTCCCTGTACCAACGGGTATTCGGTCACGCTCGGACAGGTTCGCTCACATCGACAAATCCCCTCGCCGACAACGCAACCACGAGGGGAGCGCAACGACTGAACGGTCGGCAGTGATCAGACCGTTGGGGTAAGCAGCGATCAGCAGGGGCATGCATGCCACGCTCGACCCCACTCGGAATGATCTTGAGGAGCTTACGCATGAGTCGCCTGTCGGGTTCCCCCGCCGCGGCACCCACCGCGCCCGGCCGCTTGCCCCTGATCGGACACGCCCACCAGCTGGCCCGCCGCCCGCTGGACTTCATGGATTCCCTGCGCCGGCACGGGAGCGTCGTGCGGATCCTCCTCGGACCCACCCCCGCCTACGTGGTGACCGATCCTGCCGTCACCCGCAAGGTATTGGTGACGGAGGTCGACGCCTTCGCCAAGGGCGGAAAGATCATCGACGCGCTGCGGGTCTTCTTCGGCGACGGACTCGCCACGATCGCCGACGGCGACCTGCACATGAAGCACCGCCGCCTGATGCAGCCCATGTTCAACAAGGCGCACATCGCCACCCGCGGCGACGTCATGATCAACCACGTACGAGCGGCGACCGGCGCCTGGACGCCCGGGGTCGCGCGCGAGACGTACGACGACATGAACGATCTCACCCTCTCGACCTTCCTGGTCGCCCTCTTCGGCTCCGGTCTGCCCGGCCATGTAGAGGAAGAGTTCACGGACCTGATGCCGGCGATCATGCGCGGCACGATCCGGCAGACGATCCTGCCGGGCTGGGTGACGAAACTGCCGTTGCCGGCGAACCGCGCGCACGAACAACGCGTAGCGCGCCTGCGGGCGTTGATCGACCGGGCGATCGACCACCACCGCGCGCTGCTGCCTGCCTCGGCGCCGGCCGCCTCCGAGGTACCGACCGGCTGCCCGGCGCACCAGTCGACCGAACAGGGCCCCGGGGGCGGACTGTTCTCCACCCTCCTCACCGCCGACGATCCCGAGACCGGGCCGCTCTCGCATCAGCAGCTCCAGGACGAGGCGATCACGCTGCTCACGGGTGCCATCGAGACCACGGGCACGACCCTCGCCTGGGCGCTGTACGAGATCAGCAGGAACCCGGCGGTCGAGAAGAGCCTGTACGCGGAGCTCGACGCGACCTGCGGCGACCGGCCACTCACCCAGGAGGACCTGGCTTCCCTCCCGTACATGCGCAGTGTCCTGAAGGAGACCATGCGGATGTACGGCCCCGCCTGGCTGGTCACGCGCACCACGACGCGCCCGGTCACGCTGGACGGCCACCCGATACCCAAGGGCGCGGACGTCATCTACAGCCCGTACGTCCATCAGCACGACCCCGAGGTCTACGGCGACCCGGGCACCTTCGACCCGGACCGCTGGGAACCCGAGCGGGCCAAGGGCGTCAACCGTTCCTCGTTCCTTGCTTTCGGCGACGGCCGCCGCAAATGCATCGGCGAAGAGTTCGCCTGGACAGAACTCCTCATCATCCTCGCCACGGTGCTCCAGCGCTGGCGGCTGACGCTCACCTCGGCTCCCCCGCGGCCGCAGGCCATCGTGACAGTCAAGCCGGACAAGCTGTCGATGACGCCTAACCCGCGTACGGCCTAGGCCTACGCTGTCGCCCGCTTCGACCGCAGGCGCCGGTTTAGGGCGACGGTATCGGGCGGCGCTGGGTAGGGCAGGGTGAGCGGCGGAGATCCGGCCCTGGTTTGGGGGGCGGCCGCCAGATCAAGTCCGGGGCGGGCGAGATCCGCTCAGCGGCCCCATACCGAGGCCGCGCCCGAAGCGCGCCCTGGAGACGAGCAGGACTCCCTGAGATGAGTAGCGCTTGGCCTGCCGCATCACGGGGGCAATGCGGCAGGCCAAGCGATCGTGACCCTACCGGCCCACTGCCGTCGTGCCAGTGACCTTGCCTGTGCCTGAACGGTAGTCAGCGAAACTACGGCCTGCGCCGGATGACTTCGAGCGTCGCGGTCAACATCCTCAACCTAGTACCAGTGTTCGGCGTGCTCGGTGCCGTGGTGATCAACAAGGAGACACTCCGGCTCGCACAGGTCCTCGGTGGCGTGGTCATCGTCGCCGGTGTGGCCCTCGGGCTGGTCGAACGCCGAACAGTCGTCGAGAAGGCCGCGGTTCCTGAGCCGAGCCCGGTCACCGACCTGTCCCGTCTCGAACCATCTGGTCCGAGCGGCCAGCCGTCACCTGCGACGGCCAGGTCAGATGAGACGCCAGTTACCGGGAATCCCCATTGATCTGCTCCCGGGGTCGGTCAATCACCGGGCCAGATGTTGGACGGCTGACATATTGCCAAGAGCAGAAACGTGATCATTCCTGTGGGGGGCTAGGTCCTATTCCGGCGGATCACCTGGCTGCCGGGGGGGGGCCGGGAGTTGGGGTTGACCTCGAGTCGAGTTGAGCTTCTAGGTTCGGGTGCGGCGATGTCGACGTACCTGAGAGGAACGGCCATGAGGACGCTCGTGTTGGGAAGGACGCCCGCCAGGGTGACGGAGGTACTGGCCACGCTGCGCGGGGACGGTTTTGACGCGGAGGGAGTGAGCACCGACGAGGAGGCCCGGATGCTGTTGGAGGCCGAGAAGTTCGGAGTGCTGATCATTGGCGGGGGTGTGGAGCCGGACTCCCGCGCCGCGATCAAGGAGCTCGCGGCGGAGCACGGGGTGCGGCGGGTGATCGACGGCGCGCTGAGGGAGCCCTTCGACACCTACGTGCGGCGGGAGTTCGAGCCGCTGATCCGGGAGGTCACCTCCAAGGGGTGACGGTCGGTCCGCCCGGGCGTTGATCCCGGCGGAGCCCCTCACCTGCACAGCACCAGCGCAGCCCCGACCTGACGAAGCAGGACTGGTTCCGTCCATGGTGGACACCGCGGCAGCGATACGGCCGGCAGGCGTAACCGGGCAACCGCTTTCCACGACGCAAGGCCGCTGCCGCTGCTCACATCCAGGTCACGTCCACATCGAGGCCCCTCAGCCGAGGGTCCACTTGCCTGCGCGCTCGTCGAGGTTGAGACCGAGGCCGGCCGCGTCCATCACGTACTCCACGGCCGTGATCTTCGCGCTCTGACGCGGGAGAGTTCCTCAGAGTCTTCGCATCCGCTTGATGAGGAGTACGGCGACGCAACCTACGGCGCAGGCCAGCCCTGCGTACAGCAGGGGCAGGGTCCAGAACCACACCGCGTCGGTGCTGTGGCCACCGGACCAGTGGCATGTGATCGACGGAGGGAAGCTGTCCACGCTCACCGATGTCAGAAGGGAATCCCCCTCGGCATCTGCGTACAGGCCGTTGCTGGTTTCGTCCCCGCATACGGCGAGTGGGTTCGTGAAGGCAAGCCCGTAGACCGTTGCAGCCCCATAGGCGGCGATCGCCGCAGCGCTGCCGATCGCAGCCCAGCGGGCTGGCCGCGAGGGCTTCCTCCGGCTCGCCCACAATGCGTAGGGGAGTGTGCCGACGGCGAAGAGGAGGAGCGTGATCGCGGGCGTGACGAAGAACGTGAAGACGGACACCACGCACCCCCAGGTCGGCAGTCGTGGGGTGATCCAACCACTGCATAGATCATTTCGCTAGGAGTTCTTACTCTGGCGGGGCAGACTGCCCTACCCCGCGCCTTCCGGCGGCTCTCCGCGGCCCATCGTCATTGACCAGCGCACCGTTGACGGTGCTTGGACCCGAGACTGTGCCCTTCTTCTCCACTCCGACGACGCCAACCTGGTTGTAGGTGGTGGTGACTTCACCATCGACGCACTTGAGTGGGAAGCCAACCTTCACCGGCTTCAGGGAGACCTTGATCTCCCCCTTGCCTTGGCATCGCACGGCAATGACGAGGTCTTGCCCCTTCTCGCCCTTGCGGTACTCGAGGGTCCGTCCTCCACGAGTCCCGCTTTGGCGGCCGGCGACAGTCTCGGTCCCGTCCAACTCGGGCGGGGACTTCATTGATTCCTGTGCGGGGGTGCCGGCGACGGCTCAAGAAGGCTGCCGGACGCGGATCGCAGAGGCCCCCGTGGCGGCACGCTCCCTTGTAGAGGGCGGCGAGTACGCCGGGGCACCCTCCACGCGCTCGCTCACTACTCACCTCTCTAGTGCTCCGAACGATCCATGGCCGGCGGCTCGTTGTAGGTGATCACCACCGCCGCGTTCGCCTCCGCCCGTGCTCGGTCCGACGCCGTCGCGATCTCCTGGTAGGTCCATTCCCTGTGCAGGCGCTCCCCGTGGGCATCGGTGATGTCGATGACCACGCTGGTCCACTCCTCGGCGGGCTGTTCGGGGACGAGTCCCAGCTCGTACGTAGCGTCCTGGAGGAGGGATTCGGTGACGCGTATGCCGGTGAGTCTCTCGGCCAGAGCGAGGACCGCCGCCTTCCGGTCGACGTCCGGGGCGCTCTCGTCGTGCTCTCCCTCGGAGGTCAGAGGGAAGCCGACTTCCCGCAGCAGGGGGACCAGTTCATCGGGAGAGTTGCCGTCGCGCGACGAGGGGCCCTCGAACGTCGTACGAAGCTCACCGTCCTCGAACCAGTGGAAGAGGTGGATGGGCTTGCCGCCGTTGGTCGAGTGCGCCACGACCCGGCCGCCCTTCGACAGCGTCTCCACGCACGGCGCCGCTACCCCCAGACCACCGTCGAAGCCGAGAACGAGTGTCCAGTCGCCGTTCTCGCCCGGAGCGCTGAAGGCACCCGCGACGTAGGACTCGTCCCAGTAGTCGTAATCCACCTCGGCGCGGTGAGCGTCGTCCGCCTCGATCAGCCCGGCCGTTCCCTCCCCGGTGCCGCGCGGTTCCGCCTCCATCGCGCGCAGCACCTCGCGCGGGGTCCGCCCCCGTATCAGTGTCAGGGAGTATCCGCTCGCCATCATGTGGCGGAAGAGCGGCGAGGTGCGGATCCAGGCGTAGTCGTGCGCGGTCACCAGGTTCATACGGCGCAGTGTGCCTGACGCCTCTGACAACGCCCGGTGCAAGCCGGTTCTTACGGCTGGAGCTGGTCCTCGGGGCGCGCCGCCGAGTCCGTGTCAGCAACATGCTCTTGTTACGAGCTCGTAGTCCTAGCCCAGACACCAGCCGCAAAGTAGCGGGATGATCATGTGATCTCTGCCGCCCCGGCCTGTTCGTCGTGCTCGCGCAGCATGCGCATGACGGTGGCGGGTGAGGAGTGCTGTCTCTTCGGCATGCCGTCGCTGTCGAGAGGCGCTGACCTGCTCCAGCTCGTCCAACTCAGCACTCCCGAGGTTGCCCTGGTC
The DNA here is from genome assembly GCF_002803065.1 of Streptomyces sp. CB01635. Taxonomy (GTDB): domain Bacteria; phylum Actinomycetota; class Actinomycetes; order Streptomycetales; family Streptomycetaceae; genus Streptomyces. Next base: position 9,678 of record NZ_NNBL01000036.1, on the reverse strand, counting down.
GTCGGGGTCAGCTGACACCATTGCGGCTCGGGCCTCGTCCTCACCTGCGGAAACGCCGTAAGCCACCAGAACTACACGTCGGACAGCGAAATGCCGCTGAAGAGCTATCCCTCACAGGGAATGGAACTCGACAGTCAAGGGCGTATACCCGCTTCCCGAATATGCATAGACGTATGCAGGCGCTTCATCGGTCCGATACGATAGCTGGTCTCCGGTATAGAGCGAGGTCATCACATTTCCGCTCACCGTCCAGCCGGTGGCTCCGATCCAGTGGTAGGCGCCTACGTAGTTGTGGCGACTGACCGACAAGTACTCATTAAGCAAAGATCCGTTGTGAGCCTGATAGTAGAGAACGCCGTTATCCGTGAGGGATTGAACTGAAGCGGAATCCGAGTCAAGCGAAGAAGTTACCACGCACCATGTACCGGTAAATCCACCCCACCCGAGCCATCCGATCGACTCCCCGTCGGCAAATAGCTCCACTGACTGAAGGGGGCCGAGTTCCGCTGACTGAGAGGGGCCGGAGGGTGAGGGGCCGCAGGGGTCAATCCCGCTCCCACCAGCGCCGCGCAGTGGCGCCCGTGCCGCAAGCGCCTGGGCCGGCGTCCCCAGCGCTCCGAGAGTGACTGCAGCGGTCAGCGTCGCGGTCCCTTTGAGCATATTGCGCCGTGCTGGATTGCTCATCTCTGACCCTCTCCGAACTTAATGTCCGTGGTGTGCCAGCTATTGCGGCCACCTGACGTAAGTATCGTGCCGAAGCAGAAATTTTGGGTGATGGCGAGTGGCGGCGGCGAGTCGCGAGGGCGCGGTGCGAGCGGATAGAACCGGACGGCACAGGCGTAGCGCACGGCGCTGAGGAGTGTTCGAGGCAATCGTGGCGCAGTGGGCGCTGGCCACGCTCGGATATTGCAAAGCGCCGCTGACCAGATACCGTTCGCCTCAGCTTGAGTTATAGCCGCAATACCAGTGACTTACAGCGGCTGACACAATGAGGTGGATTGGCCCTGGTCGCCGTGCCAGCGTCGGGCGGTACGCACGTGACCCCGGTGGCCGGCGTAACATCTCCGCGCCGGGCACCCGCGCCTACGTGTGCGGCCCGCTCGATGTCGCTGTGCGCGCACAGGCGCCGCCCCACGGCCAGTTCGATGGCGATCCCGCCGGCCGCCCACCAGGACGCGTCCATCGCGGCGAATCGGGCGGCGACCTCGCTCACCGGCGCGGGCCCTCAGGGCCCGAACTGCGCCTCCATGCGCGTCATGCTTCTCCGTCCCAGGTAGGACGCGTCTCGCACGGCTCAGCCTTCCCGGCACGTGGACACCGTCTTCACCTGCGTGAACTCTTCTGCCAGGGTGATCACTTCATCCTGCAACCATTGTGCCGAGGAGTCGCGATGAGCCGCCGCGCGTCCAGACAACGTGCTGCCACCCTGTCCGCCCTGGTCTGCCTGCTGGCCGTGACCGCCGCCGCGCCCGCCGCGCCGTCGGCGGCGGACCGCCCCGCGAAGAAGCCGCAGGAGAGCCTGCTGGACGCCGTGCCGAAGTCCAAGGTGCTGCGCGTGTGCACCACGGGCGACTACCGCCCGTTCACGTACAAGGACCCGAAGGACGGTTCGTACAGCGGCATCGACATCGACATGGCCCAGGACCTCGCGAGGAGCCTGGACGCCAAGGCCCGTTTCGTGGACACCACATGGGCGAATCTCACGAAGGACCTGGTGGGCGGGAAGTGCGAAATCGGCGTCGGGGGCGTCTCGATCACGCTTCCCCGCGCCCGCCAGGTGTACTTCAGCGAGCCGGCCCGCGAGGACGGCAAGACACCGATCGTGCGCTGCGCGGACAAGGACAAGTACCAGACGCTCAAGGACATCGACCAGGCCGGGACGACCGTGGTCGTCAACCCGGGCGGCACGAACGAGCAGTTCGCCCGCGCGAACATCAAGCAGGCCACCATCAAGGTCCACCCGGACAACACCACGATTTTCGACGAGATCGTGGCGGGCCGGGCGGACGTGATGATGACCGACGCGAGCGAGACTCTCTACCAGGCGAAGCTCCACCCCGAACTGTGCTCGGTCCACCCCGACAAGCCGTTCACGTTCGCCGAGAAGGCGTACGCGACGCCGCGCGGCGACCGCGACTTCCAGGAGTACGTGACCCAGTTCGTGCATCTGGCGACGCACGACGGGACGTACGCCAAGTACGAGGCGGAATGGATGAGTTGAGCCGAGTCGCGCCCTACAGGAGAGTGGGCGTGAAGTCGGGGCCCGCCCCGGCCTCAAAGGCATCGGCGTCGAACGGGTTGGGATCTCCGGTTCCTCGCGGAGCGGGGGACGAGGACGAAGTGCGGGGTGTGGTACTTCGCGGCGGTCTTCCCGCCCCGGGTGCGGCAAGCGCTGCCGGCGGGCACGTCACAGTTCGGGCTCATGGTCCGTCGTGCGGGCGGATGAGAAGCAGGGCGATGTCGTCATAGCGGGGCGCGGATTGTTCGGCGTGGTAGAGGAGGACATCGGCGAGGGCGTCGAGCTTCTCGGGTTCCGCTGCTGCCAGGTGGCCCGCGGGCGTGTTGGTGGCGTCGTCGATGTCGATGCCGGGGGTTTCGACGAGTCCGTCGGTGTACAGGGCGAGGACGGCGCCGGGAGGCAGGGGGATCTCGGTGGTGGGGTAGTTGGCGTCTAGGTCGATGCCCAGCAGCAGCCCTGGTGGCACGCGGAGGATGTCGTGCTCGTCGGGGGGCGGAACAGGGCAGGAGGGTGTCCGGCCGTGGCGAGAAGGGCGCGGTGGTGGGTGTGGTCGAGGATGAGGCAGCTGGCCAACAGGCCGGGGGCGAGGTCGACCAGGAGGCGGTTGGTGCAGGCGAGGACCTCGCCGGGGGAGGCGCCGGCGGTGGCGGCATAGGCGTGGACGGCGGTGCGGACCTGTCCCATGAGGGCAGCGGCGGTGGTGTTGTGGCCTTGCACGTCGCCGATCACCGCGGCGGCCGTCGTGGGTGTGGAGACGATGAGGTCGTAGAAGTCGCCGCCGATGCCCATGCCGTACCCGGCTGGCCGGAAGCGGGCGGAGACGTCAAAGCCGGGGAGGCGCGGCAGGGTGTGGGGCAGCAGTCCGGTCTACAGGGTATGGGCGATGGTGTGGTTGGCGTCGTAGAGGCGGCGCGGTCCAGGGCGTGGGCGATCTGGCCGTTCAATGACGTGAGCATGGCCCGCTCGGCGGGCAGGAACGAGTTCCCCGGTGAGCGCACCGACGCTCCGGTCACCCACCGGAGCGAGGACTGACCCGCGTTTGCTGACCCGCCATTCGGGAGCATCGCCCTGCTGGACATAGTTCCCAGCAAGAGCCGGACGCCCAATCGGAGATTCAACCAGCCTGCCTATGTGACAGCTGACGTGTTTCGGCTCAGCACGAGGTGATGCCGAATCGATGAGGTGGAAGGTCAGGCGGCGAAGCCGATGTTCATGACGTACCCGTGGGCCCCAAAATTGGACTGGCTTCGACACTTCTTGCGACAGCGTTTGTTAACGAGTTTCGACGTCAGCGTCCGGTCGACGGCTTCGCGGATCGGGCCTCCCTGCGCGAAGGTTCAACCCTCAATGCAGGGTGGAACCATCACTCGATGGGAACATGAGCCATCACCCATGCGTACTATCGCTACGCCGCCACACCACCATTCGCCACGGCAGTACACGAACAGGCGGGCGCACCTACCTCGGCAGCACCCACATTGGTCCGCCATTACTGCCGAACTGAAAAGAGGCCAACACCATGACTGACAACCCCGTCACCATCACCAGCGTGACATCTCAGTACGCCACTCAGGTCGCACAGGACCTCAAGCTCAATACCAAAGAGCAAGAACGTATCGGCGCCGAGCTCTCCGCCCTGCAGGCGCAGTTGCGCATCCTGCAGGACGACCAGAGCGTGCTCCACAGCATCCAGAAGACGCTCGGCAGCCGACCGGCAGCCGCGCCGAGCACCCCGGAGCCTTCGACGTCCCTCCCGCAGCAGGCATCCGGCAAGAACACCACCACCCGGCGCGCCCCGTCCAAGACCGCAGCCAAGGCCCCCAGCACGAAAAAGACCACTGCACAGGCCAAGAAAGAGAAGACCCAGGACGCGGAGCCGAAGGCGGCTACCGCATCGGCATCGGCATCGGCATCGGCATCGGCGCAGCCCACACTGATCGCCCTCATCCGCACCCACCTCGACCAGCAGACAGCACCCCGCTCCGCAGCGGAGGTCACCTCGGCGCTGGCCCAGACCCACCCCCAGCGCACCATCAAGTCGACCGTCGTGCGCACCACGCTCGAGAACCTTGTCGCCAAGAGCCAGGCTCACCGGTCGAAGCAGGGCGCCTCGGTCCTCTACACGTCAGTTGCCATGCAGACCGCGACTGAGAAGACCCCGGCTCCCGCACTGCCCCAAACCGAGCAGGACAACAGCAAGCACGAGAAGGCCGGCGCGGTCAGTTCGTAACCGACAAGGACATCCGAAGAAAGCTCTCGGCGAGCAGCCAAACAAAATATCCGGCCATGCGGCCGCTGTCGCGGCCTGTGCCGGTGCGCCAGCCCAGTGTGAGGACGTTCAGCCAGGCAGCCACCGCATCGCGTAGGTAGGGGTAGCGGTCGGCGCCACGGTGCCAGAGGGCGCTGGTCCGCGTAACCTGCCGCACGCCATACCAGCAACCGTGACACCGGCAACTCCCGATCAGTCAGGTCCGGGACTTCGTGCACGTCGACGACATCGCCGATGCGCCCCTCCTGGCGGCCATCACCGAGGGCGCCGATGGGGCGACACTCAACGTCGGCACCGGCCGCGCCACATCGATCAGGCAGGTCGCCGACCTGGTGCGCCACCACTATCCCGACGCGCAGATCATCGAGACCCCCGGCCGCGGCGACCCGCTCGGTGCCTGCCCCGACACCACCCGCATGCGTCGGGTGCTGGGCTGGGTCCCGCAGGTGGACATCGAGGACGGTATCCGCCGCTGCCTGACTTGGCTGGAGCGGACACCGGAGGCGATCGTGTCCGGTCAGGGCCGGGTCGGATCGTCAGGGCCGGTTTGGGTCGGGGTGCACCACGATGAAGAGCGACCAGGCGGGCGCGGTCGGGTCGTCCGGACGGGCGGCGAACTCCTCGAGCAGGGCGCGGAGCCGGGTCTGGAACTCCTCCATCTCCGCCGGCGGCAGGCGCAGCCCGAGCCGGGTGCTGTCGACCTCGGTCGCGGGGGCCAGGGCCAGCTCCTCCAGGAACGCGTCGAGCATCGACCGGTCCTGCGCGGCCGCATCAAGCTGCCAGGACTTCCGCGTCGCCAGATAGGGAATCTCCCGTGCGCCGCGCGCGCCGCGTCGCTCCTCCTGGGCCTCCAGAAAACCGGTGCGCACCAACGTCCTGGTGTGGTGCAGCACGCTGGCGGGATCGCCGCCAAGGATCGCCGCGATCTCCTTGTTGGTGCGCGCCTCGCCGAGGCAAATGCGCAGGATACGCAGGCGGAGCGCGGAGGCGAGCGCCTTCGCCTCCGCGTCGGTCGCCAGCCGGCGTTCGGTCATGGTCAGCAGCCTACTTAAGGGCCGGGGGGATAAGTGATTGACAAAACCCAATCACTCTTCCACGGTAGTTTCCCATGACTGCTCCGGAGCCCTCGCCCGACCGACCGGCTAATCGCGGCGGACTGTGGCGGCACGCCGACTTCCGTCGACTGTGGGTCGGTGAGACGGTCAGTCAGTTCGGGACAATGGTCAGCCAGTTGGCGCTTCCTCTCGTCGCCATCCTGGTGCTGCACGCCAGCACCTGGCAGGTCGGTGTGCTGGCGGCGTGCGAGACCGCAGCGTTCGTGGCCGTGGGCTTGCCGGCCGGCGCGTGGGTGGAGCGGATGCGCTTCCGCTGGGTGCTGATCGTCAACAACCTGGTTCGGGCCGCCCTGCTGGCCTGGGTTCCGGTGGCTCAGCTCCTCGGCGTGCTGACGATCGAGCAGTTGTACGTGGTCACGCTCGCCACCGGGGTGAGCACGGTCTTCTTCGACGTGGCCTACCAGTCCTACCTGCCCCAGCTGATCGACCGGGAGCTGCTGGTCGAGGGCAACGCGAAGCTCCAGGCCAGCGAGTCGGTCAGCCAGATCGCGGGCCCGAGCCTCGGCGGCGCGTTGATCCAGGCGCTCACCGCGCCCTATGCGCTGCTCGTCGACGCGGTGAGCTTCCTGTGGTCGGCTGCGTGGGTGACGCGGATCGAGGTCCGGCCGCCGCGCCCCGAGCGCAGCCCCGACCCCAACCTGCTCCGGGAGATCCGCGACGGTCTGCGGTTCGTGCTCGCCAACCGGATACTCCGCGCCATCGCCATGTGCACCAGCTCGGCCAACCTCTTCGGTTCGGTGATCTCCGCCGTCTTCTACGTGCTGCTCGCCCGCCAACTGCGGCTCTCGCCGGGCGTCATCGGTCTGCTTACCTCGACCGCGGCGGTGGGTGGCCTGATCGGTGCGCTGGTGGCCGGACGGTTCGCGGCAAAGGTCGGCCAGGGCCCGGCCATCTGGATCGCGAGCGCGGTCGCCGGACCGTGCGCGCTGGTCACCCCGTTCGTGCAGCGCGACTGGACGGTGGGGCTGCTCGCGGCAGCGCAGACAGCGATGTGGATGGGCATCGTGGTCTACAACATCAACCAGGTCAGCTTCCGGCAGGCGCTGTGCCCGCCTGGGCTGCTCGGCCGGATGAACGCGACGATGCGGTTCCTGGTCTGGGGCACGATGCCCTTCGGGGCGCTGCTCGGCGGCCTGCTCGGCTCGACGATCGGCGTCCGCGGCACGCTGCTGGCCGGGGCGGTCGGCCAATCACTCACCTTCCTGCCCGTTTTCCTGTCGCCGCTGCGCCGGATGCGCGAACTGCCGTCTTACGCTGAGCTGGCGGCGGAGGGGGACACCGCTGCCGGCCCGTTGGTGCCGCGCGAGCCCTGAGAATGAGGCGAGTACATGCTCGGCACAATCAGCAGCCCAGAAGTCCGACAGCCTCGAACTCTTCCTCGCTCATGGTGTCGAGGCATCTGGAGCATGTCTCTTTGATGGGTTGGTCAGTTGATCGGATGCGCCTGTCCGGTTAGTGATCACTGACGCGATGTGGGCCCGGATCGAGCCTCTCATGTCGGCCGATCCGGTCCGTGGCCGACGGTGGGCCGACCACCGTCGGACCCTTGAGGCCATCGCGTGGAAGTACCGCACCTGCTCCCCGTGGCGGGACCTGCCCTGTGAGCTCAGGTCGTTCCAGACCGCACATAAACGGCTGCTCAGATGGGCCGTTGACGGCACCTGGCAACGGATTCTCTCGGCGATCCTCGCCTCGGCGGACGCCGGTGACGACGTGGGCTGGACGATGTCGGTGGACTCAACCATCTGCCGGGCCCACCAACCCGCTGCCGGAGCCAGGAAAAGGGGGCACCCGACCGTTCAGAACCTCACGATCACGCACTCGGACGCTCCCGCGTCGGCCTGAGCACGAGAGTCCACCTGGCCAGTGACAGTCGAGCGCGACCATAAGCTCTGCACCTCACCGCTGGCCAGGCCGGTGACGCCCCGGCCTTCGAGGCGGTCATGGCCAGAATCCGGGTTCCACGAACGGGACTTGAGAGACCAAGGACTCGACCGGCACTCGTCCTCGACGACCGGGCGTACTCCTCCCGCGCGATCCGCGCGCATCTCCGCCGGCGCGGCATCCGAGCTGTCATCCCGCAGCCCGCCGACCAGTTCGGTGCCTCCGGCGAGGCCGTGCCGGAGGCCGCCCGCCGGGCTTCGACAGCGAGGCATACAAAGAACGCAACACCGTCGAACGCTGCGTCGCCCGACTCAAACAGTGGCGGGGCCTGGTCATGCGAACCGACAAACTCGCCCTTGCCTACCAGGCCGCACTCCACCTCGCCGCCATCCTCATTTGGACCAGCAGCTGACCACGAAGACGATTACGGGCACGCCTCACAGAGGCGAAGGGCCGCGCGCGAAGATGAGCGCATGGACGACCTCCTGCAGTTCCTCCGCGCTCGCATCGAGGAGGAAAACCACGCCTACGTCTACGTTGCCCAGACGTTCGGCGGAGACGCCCTGCTCGACAGCCACCTGCCCATGCTCGATCTGATCGACATGCCGGCACGGGACTACACGGCCATGGGCCCTGCAGACTCGCGTCACGCGGGCCTCAACCACGCGATTCGTGTCCTTGCCCAGTCGTATGCCGAGCATCCCGCCTACCAGCAGGAATGGCGCTCCTAGGAATCTCCAAAGGGACAGGCGCCAGTCCGATCTACTGATCGATCGGCCTGTCCCGGCTCGGCCGTCGGAGCCCCGGGTGCGTCCCGCAGCGATCCGTCAGGAGGTGGTTGCCGGGTGCGGGTTGCCGAGGTACGGGAACCGGTCCAGGGTGTCGGTGTGCGGCGTCAGACCGGTGGGCGGCGCCTCGTTCTTGGTGAGGAACGCGACGCGGACGTCGATGACGTCTTCCGTGAATGTCCGGCCATTCGGGTACGCGGCAGGCTTGGACGGGTCGAAGTGCAGCACGTCCGGCAGGAGGCCGTGCTCGTCGAGCGCGGTGATCGCCTCCTCACGCGAGTAGCCGCCGGTGTGGCCCAACAGGTGGACGAACTGATCCGTCCACCTGGCCCGGTCGTTAACCGGCTCGCTGGCGTTGTACTCCTCCTTCGTGTCGTCGGTGTTGAAGAAGCTGCTCATTGAGGGGTGCCCGGCCCGGTCCGCGTGGACGAGTTCGCCGTCGCGCAGGACGCTGCACCGGCCCCAGATGTGCAGCTCGGGCTCGGGGGCCAGCTCCGCGGTCGGCAGCTCGATGGCCATGGAGAAGACGTTGGCCGTGCTGTTGGAGTCGACGCCGGTCCACGGGGACTTTCCACCCAGATGGGGCGCGGTGAAATTCCGGTTGCCGCTGGTATCGAACAGATTCTTGATGCCGTCGAAGTCGAAGAAAAAGGCATCACTGCGGCTACCGGCGGCCACCTTGTAGTCGCCGCTGCTGACCACCTTGGCCTGAGGGCCGAAAGAGACGGCGGCGTTCGACACGATCTTGGTGCCGACCGCCTCGGGCATACAGGACTCCGCACCGGTTGCCATGAAGACGCTGTAGGTCTGGGAGCCGTCGGATGCCGGCGGGCTGAAGACCCAGCTGAAGGCGATGTCGGTCAGGTAATCGCCGTCGTTGTCGATGTTCAGTCGGTATACGGCGTCGGGGTGCAGGGCATCGGCATTTGGATTGGCATTGAGGATGAGAACGGTCCTGCTCGGATCGCCGGGTGCCCCGAAGGCGTACAGGTCGCACAGATCGAGGCGCTGGTCGCCCAGTGGTGGCCCAAGGCTGAGGCCGGTGAAGTGGTTGGACATGTCAGGCCCTTCCATTGCTCGCAGGTCGGAGAACCGCCACCGCCTGAACGGCCGTTCGGGGGCGAGTGAGGTACGCCCGCACCTGGACGGTGCGTCCACGCTAGCCGCCACAGCAGTCCGACCATCGAGGTCGAACGCGCAGCCGCCAAACAACGCTCGGATGGGCCACCGACAGGAGGGAGGCGATCGTCTCGCGCTCCGAGAGCACGACCTCAGGGGGTCGCCGGTCAGTTGATCAACTCACAAAAGAGACACGCTCTAGGCCCAATGCCGTTGCGTTACGGGCTTGCGGGTTGGGGTCTTGTGATGAGGACGGCTTGAGGT
>NZ_NNBL01000035.1 GCF_002803065.1 Streptomyces sp. CB01635 | reverse complement strand
CCGAGTCTTGAGTAGGGGTCACCCGTCACCGTGCACTGCTATTAGGTCTTGAGCATTGCTCTGGTCGACGTGCTCCCCACACGTGAATCGGGACCGCTGGCCACGTGGCTGGACACCCGTCCGGGCGTGGAGATCATCTGCCGGGACCGGGCAGGCGCCTACGCCGAGGGCGCCCGGCTCGGCGCGCCCACCGCGATCCAGGTCGCCGACCGGTTCCACCTCTGGCAGGGCATCGGCCGAGCCGTGGAGACCTGCGTCGCCGCCCACCGCGACTGCTTGAAGGCACCAACACCTCCTGCGCTGACAGCCGTTGAGGCATCGCCAGGCGAGGCGGTGAATGTCGGTCCAGACCCTGCCAGCCGACGGGCCCAGCGCAAGAAGGCTGCTCACGCGCTGGTCCACGGACTTCTCGCCCAGGGACATTCGCGCCGGGCGATCGCCCGGCATCTGGGCTGGGGGCTCAACACCGTGCTGCGCTACGCACGCGCCGCCACCTGGCAGGAGACACTCCGGGAGAACCGACCCAGGCCCAGCCCGTTGGACCCCTACAAGTCCTATCTGGAGCGACGGTACGCAGCGGGGTGCACGAGCGTCACCCGCCTGCACCACGAACTGATCGCCGAGAACGCGCCCGTCACCTACCAGATGGTCCGGGCTTACATCGCCACGCTGCGGGCCCTGCCACCGCAGGCGCCGCCTCCGCCGCCGACCGTGCGGCGGGTCACCGGCTGGCTGACCCGGCACCCCGCATCACTGAGCGAGGACGAGCACGCCGCGCTCAAGGACGTGCTGGCTCGCTGCCCAGAGCTGGATGCCGAGGCCGCACACGTCCGCGACTTCGGTGAGATCCTCACTCACCGCCGCGGCTCTACACTCCCCGACTGGATCGACGCCGTCGACACCAGCCAACTGCCCGGCCTCACCAACTTTGCCCTCCACCTGCGCCGCGACCTCGACGCGGTGACCGCCGGTCTCACCCTGCACTGGAGCTCCGGCGGCACGGAAGGCGCTGTGAACCGCATCAAGAAGATCAAGAGGCAACTCTACGGACGCGCCGGATTCGAACTACTCCGCAAGATGATCCTGCTTCAGTGACGCTCCGCGACCGCTCCCCAAGATCTGTGCCAGAGCCAAGAAGGGCTCTGGTCCACTTCGTGTGGTTGTGCACGCAGGGTGACTGTTGATCTTCGTGCCATGGCAGTTGAGGTCGCCCGAAAATCGCCCGGCTGGACGGTGGTGTGGTCGAAAGTCCTTCGCCGTGAACGAAGTGCTTCCGCAGTTGGATGAGCTGCTGTTCTCCTCGGTCGAGGGCGTGTTGTTGGAGTCGGTCGAAGTGTCCGACACAGTCGTCCGGGTCGAGGCACGTACGACCGCAGGACGGGCGGCCTGTCCGGAGTGCGGATACTGGTCAGGGCGAATACATGCCTCCTACCTGCGGTTTCCTCGTGATCTGCCGACAGCGGGCAAACTGGTCGTGGTGTCGTTACGAGTGCGGCGGTTCGTCTGCGCAAAGGACTCCTGCACGCGTAAGACCTTTGTTGAGCAAGTCCCTGGGCTCACGCGTCGGTTCGGACGACAGACCGAGCGGTTGCGATCGACGCTGGTGTCGGTCGGTCTCGCGCTCGCAGGCCGGGCAGGCGCCCGCATGACGGATGCCTTCCAAGTCCCGGTCAGCAGGAACACCCTGCTGAGGCTGATCGCCTCGCTTCCGGACCCCGTCACCACCACACCCCGGGTGGTCGGCGTGGACGAATACGCCCAGCGCAAAGGCCGTATCTACGGAACCGTGCTCGTCGACGTCGAAACACGTCGCCCGATCGACCTCCTTCCCGACCGGGAGGCAGACACGCTCGCGGCCTGGCTCGCCGAGCGGCCCGGCATTGAGATCATCTGCCGTGACCGGGCCCCCTTCTTCGCCGAAGGCGCCACCCGCGGCGCCCCGCAGGCCCTCCAGGTCGCTGACCGATGGCACCTCTGGCACAACCTGGGAGAAGCCGCCGAGAAATGCGTCTACCAGCACCGCGGCTGCTTGCGCCCCACGCCGGCGCAGACGGAGGAACCGCAGGAAGAAGCGGAGCTAACCGCATCGTCCCCCTGGCCGACAGGGCACCGGTTCGCCGAACGCACCCGCGCCAAGCACGCCACCATCCACGCTCTCCTCGCCGCCGGTCACAGCAAGCGATCCGTCGCCCGGCAACTCGGCATGACCCTCAACACCATCCTGCGCTTCTCCCGCGCCACCACCCCGGAGGAGATGTTCACCGGCCAGTGGCAAGGCCGTGCGACCAGGCTCGACGACTTCAAGCCCTACATCGACCAGCGCTGGCAGGAAGGCTGCACCAACGCCTGGAAGTTATGGGAGGAGATCAGGGAACAGGGCTATCCACGCGGATACGCCAGCGTCCGTGACTACGTCAGCAGGACTCTTCGCGGCAAGCCCCAACCGGTCGGCCCCCGACCGCCATCGGCCCGCGCCGTCACGCGCTGGATCCTCACGCACCCCGACGCGCTACCCGAAGGCGACCGGATCCACCTCAAAGCCGCCTTGGCCAACTGCCCCGAACTGACAGCACTCGCCGCGCACGTGCGCTCCTTCGCCCACATGCTCACTCACCTGAAAGGCGACCGACTCCCCGAATGGATCGAAGCGGCCAGCGCCACTACCGAACTGCCCGGCCTCCGCCACTTCGCTCAGCACCTCCTGCGCGACCTCGACGCCGTCACCGCCGGTCTCACCCTGCCCTGGAACTCCGGCGTCGTGGAGGGCCATGTCAACCGGATCAAAATGCTCAAGCGCCAGATGTTCGGCCGTGCGGGATTCGCCTTGCTTCGCAAACGAGTCCTCCTGGCCGCCTGAGCGTTTGTCAGTGCCTGCTGGAATGCTGGCTTCGTCCGCGAGAGCGATACCAGGAGCCGTGCATGGGAACGTGGGGAACAGGCCCATTCGCCAGCGATCTCGCCGCAGACTTCGTCGATGAACTCGAGGGACTGACTTCTCAGAAGGTCATCAAAGTGCTCGAGCGAGCCTTCCAGCGAGTCACGGATTCCGGAGCACGCGTGGATGGCGGCGACGGAACCGAAGCGGTGGCCGCCGCGGCACTCGTTGCCAGCACAATCCCGGGCAGCGGGATTGTGATCGACCCTGATGACGGACCCAGAGAACCTCTGCCGCAGCTTCCGTTGGCTCTCCGCTCGTCAGCCGTGCTCGCTCTGCAGTGTGTACTCCAAGACGGATCGGAACTGCTGACCGGCTGGGTGGACAATGCCGACGCCGCTCAGTGGCGCCACGAAGTCCAACGGATCGCGGAGGCCCTGGGACCGATCGGTCACGAGCAGTAACCGCGCTACAAGAAGTGGACCAGAGCCCCAAGAAGTCGTCACAGCCAGGCCAGACACTCCTTGATCATTTTCTCACTCTCTGCAGCACTACAGGTCAGAGCGTCGTCAGCAAGCCCTGGGCCTGACAGTTCAACTGAGACGACATACCCGTGCGACGGGCGCTTTCGGCGCGGCCGCGCCCGCCCGGCGGACACCATCAGGATCATGCAAATGCTGCGCAGCGGCCGTCGACCGGGACCATCGCATTCGACCTCACGGAATGTCCGGGCGGCTCCTGTGGCGGGAGCACCTCACGGCTGATGCCGGGAGACGAGCATCCGGGGTCGGCCCAAGAGGCAGTGACCACGCCTTGCGGATGGTGTCGATCAGAGGCCGGGCGCTGTAGGGCGATATCCCGAGTTCCTGTCGTGCGTCGGCCAGCCGTTCAGGATCGCCGTCTTGGCCGTGCTCAGCTGCCAGTTGCGTTCGACACTCGAGTCCTTCGGTGCTGAAGATGTCGAGCAGGGTGAGTGAGAAGTAGGCGTACGCAGACGCTTCGTCTATCAGCTGGCGGGCGTCACTGCTGAGAACCGGGTCATCCGGTGGTCGGTGTGATGAGTCGCCGGCGTTAGCGGGATGTGGTCGGGGGCCGTCGGCGTAGAAGGCGAAGTGGTCCAGTGTGCGCAGCACATCCGCTTCTACGCACGGGCAGGGGTCACGCAGGTAGCTGCTGAGAGTACGGAAGGAAGCGAGGACGCTGTTGGTGTCGTGCGTCCACTGCTGCTTGCTCAGCAGGGTGCGGAAGCCGGCAAAGGTTTCCGCGAGTTCTTCCAGGATGAGGTGCCGGGAGATGTCTGTGAGCTCGTAGGACTGGGTCTTGTCCTGTGTCTCGCGGAGCTGCAGTCCGTAGCGGAGCAAGTCGCGCAGGATGCCTCCTGACAGAGCGTGAGCTAGCAGGATGTGGGGGTCTTTCAGCCTCTGGGAGCGCTTGGCGAGGATGGCGCGTGAATCGCTGAGGGTGCTGGGCTGGACGTGGATGATGTCGTCCAGAGAGCTGTCGGTGGCGTCTCGATGTGGCAGGCCTCTGCGGACGAAGGCGGCCCCCACGTCCTCGGCAACCGAGATCAGGTAATGGACCAGGGGAACGCCCAGGATGGCCTTGATCTCCCGGAGAAACGCGAGCGCATCAGTATCCGCGCCCAAGCGGTCCACTTCGTCGATGGCGATCACGACGGTCTTGCCTGCTCCAGTTCTCTCGATGGCGATGCACTTGAGCAGTTCGCGGAATTCCTCTACCAGTTCCGGGTAGTTCGGGGGGACTGTGGACACGGACGCGGAGTGGTTGGTGCCCAGACTCAGGATCTGGGCAGTGCCTCCGGCGGTCAGGCCGTAGGTGGCCTGCTGGATCGTCTGAAGACGGTAGAGGTGGCTCTGGCACCGCGTGATCAACTCGGGTTCGTCTGGCTGTGGGTGCCAATCCCCCGCCGTCGACAGCAGGACTCCGGTGATGATGCCTACCAGCCGCAGCGGGTTCTCCGGGTCCGCCAGAAGGGACCGTATTTGCGGGTTAGTGATGAGAAACAACAGCAGGTATATCCCGGCGGCGGCGGCGAAGGGGCGGAAGATCTTCTCCAGGAAGATGCGCAACCTTCCGAAGGGGAACTCGACCCCGGAATCACGAGCGAGGCGCAAGACCCACCACACGGCCAGCAGCGCTCCTGCGTAGCCGACGGCCCGGTAGAGGGCCTCGGGCTGGGAGTTGTGGAGGTGCCGGGCCTGCTGGCGGATCTGTTCATCCAAAAGGACAGTGGCAGCGGATGCCCAGGCCAGAAGCAGCCCGACGCGTCTGATGCCGCGCATCCACAGGCGTCCCAGCATGCGTGGCAGCCAGGCAGCGTGCCTTGACTGCCACCAGGCGATCCCGCCGATCGTGACGGTCAAGCTTGCGATGACGGTGTGGCCTTGCCAGATTGCCGTCACGTCGTCGCGTATCGCGTCAGCGTTCGTGCGCGCGACGTCGAACACGGACGTGACGTACTGCTCGTACAGGGACCGCACCGAGGCTGACAGACCTAGCACCACCAAGGCAGCGGCAGGCACCGCGAAGGAACTCCACCGGCCGAGCCGCTTGGCCTGGCTCCTCATCCCTCGCAATAGCCTGCGCGCCGGCGACAGTCGCGCGAAGCCTATGGGTTCGTAGCCCTGGTCGCGCATGTACTTCTCGCACAGCTGCACCGACAGCGACAGCAAGAAGTCGTGCGGAGCATAGGTGGCCGGCGCTTGGACAATCACGCCGAATCCAGCCTTCTTGACGCACTGCTCCAGCAGGGTCGTTTTGCCTGCACCGCGTGGGCCGCAGACGGCAATGGTGCCGTCCTCAAGATGCGTGAGTTTGCGCTCCAGTTGGCGCCGAGCCCCGTTCTCGACGATGTAGCCCGGGGCTCGAGGCGCGCGCAGGCCCCATTCGTAGTCGTCGGGGATGAAGAGGGAGTCGGGGTCATCACCGAGCATGTGGCGGACCAGATCGGCCACCACGGGACCAGTACCTATCTCCTGTAGGTCTTCGCCCCAGCGTGCGGCGCATGCCCCTACCTCTATGCGCTGAACGAGCCAGGCGCCCCCCAGCCCTGCGGCTATCAGGCACTGCGCCAGGTTGGTCCACGCCGATGACTCACGCCAGATGAACAGCACAGCCATCGTGACTGCTGCTACCACAACCGCTGTGAGCAGGGCGAGTAGACCACCGAAGATCAAGAGTGTCAGGGAGCCGAGACCGATCAGGGAGCAAACGACCCGCCAGTCCCACTGCCCCTCACCTGCCACTCTCTCGTACTTGTCCCGCGCCTCGTCCAGTTCCTCAATCGCTCTGTCGAACAGGGGCGATGGGCACCGGATGGTGGTGTAGCGGCGGTAGTGCGCCGTCATCATCCGCTCCATGACGGCGCCGTGGTCTACTCCGTCGCGTTTTCCGAGCAGCCGCTCAGTCTCGGGCCCGTCCAGCGCGGCCAGCACGCACCGGTGGTAGATCTCCAACTTGTCTTCGCCGCTGACGAAGTCGACGGCCCGCGATCGCCATA
This sequence comes from Streptomyces sp. CB01635, assembly GCF_002803065.1. GTDB lineage: Bacteria > Actinomycetota > Actinomycetes > Streptomycetales > Streptomycetaceae > Streptomyces. Next base: position 73,463 of record NZ_NNBL01000035.1, on the reverse strand, counting down.
ACTCCAGCCAAGCCTGCAACCGCAGCATCCGTCCACCTTCCCCCGAGTGCAGAACCTGCGGATGCTAACCCTGCGGTCTCTACGCCGGGGGACGTTCCATCGAAGGTGGCTCAGTTCGTGCGCACCCCTGCGCACGAACTGTCGACGCCGAAGTCCAAGGTGCGGTCCTTCGACCTGGCGGTGATGCTCAGGCGTATCGGCTCATTCGCGTAGTCGCGGAGCCAGTTCTGCGTGCTGCTCATCGACCAGGTGAGCGGGGTGGTGGGCGTCAGGCCGTAGCGCGCCCACTCGCCGACTGCGAGGTGCTGCGGGGCAACAGCCCGTCCGGTTTCGTCGCGGCCATCGGCGCTGAACTTCCACGGCCCCCAGATGTGCGCACGCACCTGCTCGGGGGTGGCGGTGCCGGCGAGCTGGGGCCCATTGCCGCGGTGCGGGTTGTCGTTGCGGATGGACACGGTGATCTCGAGGGTGTCGTGGGACAGCAGCCCGAGTGGGCCTTCGAGGTAGACCCGCAGTATGGCGGTGGAGCACAGGGCCACGTAGAGGCGCTGCTGGACGGATCGGGCAGGGCAGCGGACAAGATGTGTACCGAGCTCGGCGCGAGCAAGCCCACCATGAACCGCGCCTTCCAGAACCTCCGCGAGTGCGGACTCATCTGGGGCAGATAGTCTTCCGCGGATTGCCCTGGGCGCTGACGGTCAGTGCATCTGCTCGTGGGTGTAGCAGTAGTCGTCCATGCCTTGCTGATAGCGGCACGTCCGGCTCGGAGAGCCGAACGCTGGGGGGTAGCGCAGAGAGGCGTCAGGGGGGAGCTCCTCAAAAGTCTCCTGAGGACTGTTGAGGTACTTCGCTGCGACATCCCGAGCGCGCTGTATCTGCTGGGGGTCCTTTGGAGCGGGCCTCGGTCCCGTCTGCTCGTACTGAGCCTCACGCTGGAGCAGGTAATTCAGAAGATCGCGCTCGAAGTCTGCCGAAGGAGCACTGGTTGGGTCGCCGCCGAGTTGACCTTGCTGGCGCTTGGCGCCCTTTCTTCCTGCCCCGCCGGAGACAGAGATGGGGCCGGCAGAAAGGCCGACCCTCCCCTTGGAACTGACAGAGACCGGTCCCGCCTTGACCCTGGCTCCCCCGCTGCCGACCGACAGCGGGCCTAGACGAAATCTGAACCCCATGATCCCCCCTTGAAGTCGTCCATCAGACAGGTCCCGCGCACGGTGACCATGGGCGGAACCTGTCGCAAACCTTCACAATCCCGCTACCGTACAACCATGACAAACGGGGAAGTGCCGGTAGGATCTGCCACTCGCCATCACGCGCCCACCAGAACGGCACACAGTCCGAGGCCCGCATCGCCGCCAACTCCGTCAGTGGCCGGCCGGCTCGCGCCACGATGAAAGACCCCGAGAACCCCATGACCGGGAACCATAGTCGCGATCACTGACACCGTTGATTACCCGGCCAAGACTGCGTGACGAGCCACTAGCTAGCTCCGATGCCGGCCCGTCCCGGCTGATCGCTCAGAGCGCTGGCGGAGCACTCCGAGATGCCCTACGCCGACCTGGTCGCCTGCGATCCGCGCATGGTGGGCGCGGCCGCCCGGCCGGTGATCCGCCCGCGTACGGTCGTCGTCGACCACGGCAAGATCTTCAACAGCGAGCACTTCGACGACGTGTGCCGAATGCTGCGCATCGACGTGCAGCCGGCCCGGGAACGCACCGCCACCGACAAGGCGATCATCGAGTCCACGTTCAATGCGATCAAGCGTCGGTTCTCCCAGTACGTCGTCGGCTACACCGGATCGGACCTGGCCCGACGCGGCAAGCACGTGGAGGACGGCCCGCTGTGGAGCCTGAACGAGCTGCAGGATCTGCTCGATGAGTGGATCGCGCTGGACTGGCAGCAAAAGCCGCACTCCGGTCTGCGCAGCCCGTTCCTGCCCAGCCTGAAGGTCAGTCCGAATCGGATGTACGCGACGCTGGTGGCGGCCGAGGGGCACGCGCCGCTGCCGCTGACACCGCGCGAGAACCGCAAGCTGTTGCCGTTCAAGCGGCTGCGGGTGACCGACAAGGGCGTCACCATCGACAACCGCACCTACAACAGCGAAGCCCTCCAGGAGTACAAGAACCGCCACTCGGGGCTGCCCGGGCAGGGCAAGCGCTGGCAGATCCGCTACTCCCCCTACGCGCCCCGGTTCGTGTGGCTGTGGGACCACCGGGAGAAGGACTGGGTGGAGGCGGAGTTCACCCATCAGCGCCTCATCGGTGACGCCTGGACGCAGTGGACGTGGGAGCAGGCCACGCTCGCCGTGCTCGAGGACGGCGGCAGCAAGGAGGATCAGCGGCGCATCGCCCGCGAGGTGTCCGCGCTGCGCGAGCGGGCCCGGCGCGGCCCGGACCCGCAACAACCGCGCCCGCCACGCCTGTTCACTGGCCCGGCCCTGGACCTGGATGTGCCCGCGGCCGATCCGTACGAAGGAGTCCCCGACCCGGGTCCGGCCACGGTCGTGCGGGCGCCGGCGCTGCCGCTGGACAACGCTCAGCTCCTCTCCATCGGCCCACCCGCCACCCCTCCCCCGTCCGAGGAAACCCCGGACGACGACAGTGACGGGCCAGAACCGGCACCGCTGGGCGAGTGGACCGGCTCGCGCAGTCTGCACGGCAGGGGAGCCGACCTGTTCGCCCTCGTACATCCCCGTACCCCTGCACCGGATGAAACGCCGCAGCCGCACGACGGCGACATTGAGACGACGGAAGACGGACACACAGCATGAGCCGCGAAGAACTGATCCGCTTCTACGGCCCCGAGGTCGCCGACGCGGTGGCCCAGCCCATCGATGTACCGCTGCTGACTACCCGCGAGGGCTGGGACCGTGAGGCCTCCCGCCGCCTCACACCGCCAGACCTGGCTGACTGCGCCCCCAAGGGCACCCGGGTCGGCCCCCGCGATCCGCGCCTGATGTACCACGCGGAGATGCTTCCCGTGATCACCCCGTCCCTGCGCCGGGGGCTGCTCGACGCCAAGCGGCAGCTGCGCAAGAACCGCTTCCGCAAGGTCGGCCGCAGCACCGACATGGTCATCGACGGGGACCGGGGGTGCGGCAAGACCACCCTGCTGGTGCAGATCGGCCGCGGTTTTCAGGGACTCATCGAGCAGGACCAGGGAGCCGACCCCAATCGGATCCCGGTCGTCTTCATCACCGTCCCGCCGGAGCGCGACAGCAACCAGCACCGGTCGCTGCCCTTCGCCGAGTTCCTGGCCCTCAACCACACGCTCAAGCCCGAGGAGCGCGGCCGCCGCCCAGTCGACATGACCGAACCCGTAGTTCACGTGATGGGGAAGGCCAAGACCCAACTGGTCCTCGTCGACGGCATCAACCGCATCCAGGACAATGAGATCCAGGCCGCGTTCGACTACTTCGAGTCCCTGCAGGAGCGCACCAACGTCACGTTCGTCTACTGCGGCACCGGCGCCCGCGAGATCGTCCATGAGGCCCGCTACGACAAGCGGCGCAAGAATCTGCCGGACGTCGTCAAGGGCGACACCTATTTCAGCGACCTGCCGATGCTCTGGGCCGGAGTCATCCCCTACGGCGACGACTGGCACGGCGTCGTGCAGGGCTTCGAGGATGACCTGCACCTGCACGACCACAACGGCTCGCTCCTTAAGCTCTCCCGCTACCTCCACAAGCGCACCGGCGGCTACATCTCCTCCCTCAACGACCTGATCTGCATGGCCGCGCAGGAAGCCATCGAGACCGGCGCCGAATCCATCACCCGGCCGCTCCTGGACGACATCCGCATCGGCCGCGGCGACAGCCGGTGACAAGCCACCGCCTTCCAGGTGCTCTCGCAGAAGCTGGCGGGCGTACGCGGCCGTCCACTCGGCATGCCCGCTTCCGCACCAACAGCAGCCTGCCTTCGGGCCCGGTCAGGGCATGACCGAGTTCCAGGAGGTGCGCCTTTCACCGGGCCGCGGATCGGGCTGGCTGGGCTACTCCGATTCCGCTTCCAGGCCTTTGGCGATCAGCCGACGAAGCGTTCTCCCACGGGTGTCAAAGAAGTTCCTCTTGGCGTCATCGACGCGGGCGAGGACATCCTCCGAGAGCCGCAGTTCCACTCGAGGTTGCTTCCACGGACGGCCGGGGCCTCCGTGCTGGTTCCCATGCTTGCGGCCCATGTACCAGCGGCGCACCGGCCCGGGGAGAAGGCTGTGCCACCAGCGGCGGAGCAAGTCCAGCCTGGCCAGCGTGATGAAGTCGTCCAGCGCGGACAGGAACCGGACATCGTGGTCGCGGGATAGATCTGTGCCGAACTCCTGTTCCAAATCAGGGCGTTCAGCGCCCTCCATCTCAAGATCGTCGACCCACCGCGCCCATGTCCCCGTTGCACCGGGGTCGGCAATCATTGCGACCCTCTGGAAAAGAGCCTCGGCGGCCTCGCGGACGGCCCTATCGGCACGCATCTTGATGGCCTGCAGTGTGGTCCACACCTCGGCCATCGTCTCGCGATCGTGCGTGGCCACAGCTTGGCTGCATGCCTGAACGAACCGGTCGTAGACGCTCGCGCGGTCCTCGCGGCGACCGTGCCTGACAACCGTGATTGGATTCGACGCCGCTCGGGCCGCGTTGACGAGTTGCGTGAGGGCTCGGCCTGATAACCCACTCACCGGATCTGTCATGCGCGGGACTATAGCGAGGCCCGGGCTCCTAGGCTCTAGCGGGCGGCGCCCCGCCTCCCCGGCGGCTACGCGGGCCGGGCACCGTCAGGGCCCGCACCAGGGACATGCGTACTGGTGCCCTCGGTGCTGTCGCCCGGGCGACAGCTCAGTCGCCATCCGTCCTCACCTTCCGCTGCTTCGACCAGCGCTGACGGGAAGTCGATCCGCTCCATGCCGAGGCCGAGTTCACGATCCTGGCCGGCGAGCGTGATGGTGAGCGGGAGGTAGAAGGTTCGCTGCTCCGGGACGTCTCCCTGTGTGACCGGGACAGGGGAGGTTTCTTTGGGTAGGGCCATCTCAGCCCGATCCCACTGATAGGTGAACGTCTCGTGGCGCAGCAGACGTGCGATCCACTGCAGCCGGGCAGCCTCCACGAAGGTCGTCTGCAGCAGGTCGGGCATCACCAGCTGTTCTGTGGTGTGCTCCTGCACTACCGACAGGGCTTCGGCCACGGCGGCGGCGCGCGCGGCCATCACGTGCATGTCGCTGTTCGGGTCGCCTTGGAACGGCATCGGTTCGCTGCGGACGGGGCCGTAGGGGGCGGCAGCGCGAATGCTGTGCGGTGTTTTGAGCCTTGCCATGAAGCGCAGGGCCGGGAGCACCTCGTCCGGAGGGAGTCCTTCCAGGGGGTTGCGGCTGAACCGCATCGTCGTTGGCCGCTTGCCCTCCAGGGAGGTCAGGGTCTGCACCTCGAGGATGCCGGAGGCGTCCCGGCCGAATGCCGACAGTCCCTTCCCGGACAGTCCTCTGCGGGTCGGCTCCATCTCGAAGGTGAGGCTCTCCAGAATCTGGCCGGCTTCGTTCAAAAGCTGCAGCCGCAGCTTGCGGTCGGGTGCCTCCTCCTGCCAGGCCGGCCCCAGTCTGATGGTGCCGTTGGAGAACTGGCCGCCCAGGCCGCCGGGAAGGTCCAGGATGCAGTTGAAAGATGCGGTCTCGGCGGAGGTAACGGTCATGGGGGTGCCGTAGGTCAGAGCCTCGTGGAAGGCCTGCGGTGCAGGCTTGTCCTCGGAGAAAGACACCACCCACTTGATACCCAACTCGTGGTCGTGCACGGCCTGGTCGTAGCGGGCATAGACACGGAAGGTGATGCAGGGTCCGTCGCCGTCCTGGGTCTGGCTGGCAAAGACTAGCGTCGGTTCGTTTTGCGGCATCGTGCGGTCCTGGTCGACCGAGAAGCTGTATCGGTAGAACGGATCGTGGGCGTTGAGGGCGCGGTAGAGGCTTTCCAAGCTGTTAGTGACGTCTACAGCAGCGAGAGGAACCGGCTCGCCCTCGTTCAAGGCCCGGTCAGCGCTCCGCTGGAGTCCCATGAAGTCGTGCAGCTGACGCAGCAGCGTAACGAGCTGTTCCTTACCGTTGCCGATGAAGTAGTCGATGACGTCTTGGTACTTGGCGGCCAGGCCGTTGAGGTGGGTCAGTCCCATCCACTCGCAGGGATAGCCGGCGTCCTGGGTGAGCGTGCGGAACCAGTCGAAGCGGTTTTCTTTGGTGGCGTCCAGCGGGAGGACCAGGTGCCAGGCCGCGATGCGGGCGCCCCGGGAGGCCGCATACGCCTGCACCTTGCGGTAGGAGTCTGCGATCTGGCTCTTCTGGCCCGCCTCGAGGTTGTTTGCGAAGTACTTGATCTGGTAGACCACCCAGCCGTCTTCGGTGACCTCGACGACGTCGATGCCACCGTCGCCTTGCGAGGGGCGGATCCGCACCGCACGAGGATGCTCACGGCACAGCATGACGGCGACCACGTTCTCCGTCTGCGTCGCCTCCAACGTGGTCCACGACACCAACATCAGCAATCCCTGCCCTTGCCCTATACGCGGGTGATTCCGGTTCCATCATCTCGGGGGGCACTGACAATGCGGGGCTGCCGACCGCCCAGGCGAGACGGTCGGAACGACGTCAGCCGGAGGAGGAAGCAGCATCGGCCCGGTAGCGCTCCACGTAGCCGCGCGCCCTGGCCCGGGCGTCGGGCCCCTGGAGGACGAGGGTGTGTGAGGTGAAGTAGTCGGGCCGGGCGGAGGTCGTCAGGACCAGCCCGTCATCCCGTAGACGATGTTCGGTGAAGCCGGGGAAGGTGCCATCGGCGATCGGGATGCTTGCCCGCGGGTTGTGCAGGATGTGGAAGCCCTCGCTGAAGGTCTCACGCTCCTCGGGGCCGTAGTCCCCCACCACGTAGGCGTGCTCGATGGGACGGCCTGCGTCGGGGTCCGGGTCGGGCAGGCCGCCGCATCGCAGCATGGCGACATCCTCGGGGCCGTAGCCCAGCTCGGTGCCGATGCGGTGGAACTTCGCGACCGTGGCGCTGTTGGAGAAAATGACGGCCGACAGGTGTGCGGCTTCGGGCTGGGCGAACAGGCCACTGGGGATGCTGGTGTCGCCGCGTCGATGTTCGGTGATCTTCTCACTGGTCAGGATGAGGGCGCCCTGGTCGTCACGCGCGGCCACGTCGCGGCGTCCATACAGATAGTTGGACAGCGGGCCGACGGTGTGGAACAGCGCGCTGAAGTGGTGAAAGGACTCCAGGGCGATCACGAACGGGCGGCTCTGTACGTGAGGGGCTTCCCAGTAGGCGTGTCCTTGGGCGGACCGTTTCTCGAGCTTGCGGCGCAGAGCCTTGGCGGACTGGAGCACGAACTCGGCTTCGGCATCATCCAGGTCTGCGGGGATCAGGGGGTGCTTGCCCTGTGGGAGCTGTTCGAGATCGGCTGCAGGCGACGCGCCTTGGGCGGGGTTACTGGTCGTGGCTTCAATGGCCACTGGGTTGTCTCCCCCGAGGAGGAAGTCCGGTGCACCACCGGTGTGTTCGAGGGTGTGTCCTTGTTCGTGGAGCGCCGCGAACAGGGCCAGCTCCAGGACGCGGGGAGAGAATCCGCCGGTCTGGAACTCGCGGATGAAGCTTCGGTCAGCGCCGCGGAACGTGGCGAAGGTTTCGTCCATCAACCGCCGGGTGGCCTGGTGGAGGATGTGGTGGTCGCGGAGGACGCGGAAGCGCGGGTCGGTGACCTCGTCGGACACCTTGCGTACGCGTTCGAACAAGCTGCTGGGCATAGCGGCATATTTACACCAGTCCATCAGTTCGATCCCACGCTTTTGTCGATCAGCTCAAGGCCTGTTGCTCGCGTGCAGGCGGCACTGGCTCGGCCGCACCGGCAGAAGGGTGCAGATCACCTGTCCGACCTTGCCGCTCACGCCGCTCTACGCGACGAGGTCCGCGTGCGAGCGGCCAATGCGCTGGCACGCCCGACTCAAGGGTCCGGCAGAGACGGAATGACACTGAGCGGTCCTCCCACGGAGGCGCCATGAGCCGACGCAACGCTGATCGAGGTGTTCCCTGGCTTCTCGTCTCTAGCGTGGCGGTGGAGGAGGCGACTCTGATGGGCTCAGTATTCGAGACATTGAAGGCCTGGGAGACCGCCGCCCGAGAGCCGGCCCAACCCGGTTAGGCTGACAGGCACTCCCGCGCCCTCCCCCATCTAAAGGTCGTCGCAATCCGTCTGGCGGCTTGCCTCAATTGCTGACGCATCGCAGCTCAAAGGCAAGAGGTGCACGCGAGTCGTCTCCCAAAGCCCTCTTGATCGGCTTCTCACTATGTGGCGAGCTCCAGGTCAGAAGGCACGCGTTCAGCAGTTAGATGCCATTTCTACTGAGACGACATACCCCGCCCCGGCGTCGGCCGGTGCGGCCAAGGGCCCAGGGAAGGCCGGTAGCAAGGGACAGCAGGCATTCCAACGCGGCTTGGCAGCTCTCGCGCAATGGGTTGAACGCGAGGGTCAGCGGCCTGTACCAAGGTGGCACAGCGAACAGATCACGGTCGACAGCGAGACCGAGCCAGTGGCCGAGAGGCTCGGCGTTTGGGTCTCGAACACCAAATCGAGGCGTGCCAAGCTCGCCCAGGAACAGCTGGATGCGCTGCGGGAGCTGGGCATGGAGTGGGCGTAACGCTATTAAGAACGAGGTGAGAGTTTCCCTCGCTCGATGCGATCCTGCCAAGTGTCGAGCACGAACTCCGTCACGGTCACCGTGCTGTTCAAAGCCAGCCGGGCGTGGCGGGTAAGTGCCGGGCTCGGTGCGGTTCGCCCGTGGCCGAGGCCGAGCTGGTTACGCAGCTCGGCCAAGCCCTGCACTGTCGTGGTGAGAGTGCGCAGGATCTTGACCACCGTGGCGCTGGCCTTGGCGTGGTCGGCGACGGCGTCGGCGTTCAGGCCCAGCAGCGTCGTGACGCGCTTGAACAGCGGTGGCAGGTCTTCTCCGGGCGGGAACTCGATGTCCTGGTGTTCCAGGATGATCTTGCAGAGGCTTTCGACGAGTTCTTTGCAGGAGGCGATCGCTGCGGCCGGGTCGCGTTCCAGGCCAGCCCTGATGCGCTCTTGGTGTTCGTGGAGCACGCGGGGGTCGGTCAGCAGGGGGCGTGCTTCGAACTTCAAGTCCGGTCGGGCGCCGTGAAAGGACGCGCGGGGGCCGCCGGCGTAGACCGGCAGCCCACTGATGTATCCGGTCGGGTAGAGCTCGAAGCCGTCCTTGGTAAGGATGCCGTTGAGCTTCTCGGCCAGGCGCTCGACTTCAGCCGGGTCACGCCGCACCACGGGGTGGAGCATTTCGGCGAGGAAGTTCAACAGCGGCTGCGGGGAGGGGCCGCTGAGCCCGAAGCGGGCGTCGGTGAACACCCATTCGGGCAGCCAGTCGTCGTTGTTGATGCAGTGCTGCCAGATGTCTTCCCTGGCCGTAAGGCGCCGGTAGCCGTCGCCTTCGAGGGTGTCCAGGTCGTACAGGCGCTCCAGGAACCTCACCTCGTCCAGAGCGCCCCACCACCAGATCTTCTCGACGACCAGGAGGTCGAGGAGGCGCTGGCGAGTGACGACAGTGAGCTGCTGTGGTGCCACCGGCTGCCCTTTCCTGTGTTCCAGCTTGTGCGGGCTCAGATTGAGGCTGCGGGCTCGCTGTCCGCACTGTCCGCAAGCGGGGCTGGTGTCGAAGGCGCCTTGCGCCAGGGGGCATTGGGGTCGGCGAGGGTGTCGAGCATCAGCTCGCACCAGGTGGCGGCCGTGCCGACGGCGAAGCGGGCGTGTCGGGGTCCGAGGCCTGTGGGTGCTGCTAGCCGTCCGTGTCCGGTCCCGTAACGGTTGCGCAGTTCGGCGACGCCGATGGCAGCCGAGGTCAGTGCGCCCAGGATGCGCTTGATGCTGTCGGCGTTGTCCGGGCTGCCGCCGGTACGGGCCGGCGGCACTGCTGCGGGGTGAAGGTGAAGCGCTTGCTGCGCCTGCTTGATCAGCGCGGGTAGGTCCTGACGCTCGTCGACCGGGAGATTCCGCTTGAGCAGTACAAGCTTGGCGGTCGCCTCGATGAGCTGCTTGGCCGCGCCGATCGCGTCATCGGGATAATCGGCTCCGAACCTGCGCACCCGCTCCAGCTCGGCCTGGATGCCCGACGCCTCAGACAGGGCGTCGGCATGGACAACCAGATGGGCGACGCGTGCCGTGTGCAGGCGTAGCTCATCATCCAGGCGACAGCCGTCCCGCGCGAACGCCTCCCGCAGATCCGCCACCGTGTCGGCAGGCAAGCCATCCCCGCCGTACTTCCGGCTTTCCCGGTCCAGGCGGCGCAGCATGCTTTCGAACACCCGCAGGGCCCGGGTCACATGGTCGTGGTCGGTCCAGTCGACGGACGCGGCGTAGGAGTCGAAGAGCTGCTTGCGGACCCCGCCCTCGACCCGAGTGAAGCCAGGGGCCGGGGCGAAGTGCTCGTTCTCCCAGTATTCTCCGATCGCGCCTGCCACGAGATCACTCATCAGTCCACGGACAGCGTTACGGGCAGTCCGGGAGAGCAGTTCACGATCGGCGGTGACCATATAGGCAGATTACGGGGCTGGCGGTAGAACGAGCCGGCATTTTCTACCTTGCGGCTCCAGCAGCGTATGCGTGGAGGCGTCGGTCCAGGATGGGCTTGCGGCGTCCGGCCCGACTCTCCAGGATGTGTTCGCATGTTCGGTCTCCCGCCGTGAACTCGGCGCCGGTGCGTGCCGACATCGCCCGGAGGAACGCCCGACCATCCAGGGACTGGCTGCTCGTCGTCCACCAGTAGCCGGGACCCTCCATGAGCGCCCTGTCGATGAAGAGTGTGCCGAGACCTTGCCGCTGCACTTCTGGGGAGAGTGAGATCTTCGAGATGACGCCGCGCCTGCACTCGTGGCACACCTTCCACACGAGCCGCGCATCGGATATTCCATCACGTCCGTAGACACGAATGTCCTGGAAGCCTGCAGGCCGCGTCGCGGCATGCAGCAGAAAAAACCTCTCGGTCCTCGGGTGACGGAGAAGCATCCACCGGCTCGTTCTGGAGTAGCAGAACAACCAGCGGGCAGTTCACGCCCCTCGGGCCGTCGACGATGCATGCAGCAGTTGTGCATAGATCTCACCCGGAACATTGCAGATCTGCGATGTTGTGCAGCCGCCCCTGCCGTGCTGCTGCCCTCGGAGCAGCGGAGCCGGCTGCATGCAGCACAGGCCCGAGCAGCAAGCAGCAGCGACGCCGCTGCTGCCCGAGCAGCACCCGTGTGCCGCCCTGGCCCATGCAAATGCTGCGCTCCAGCCACGACACCACTCTGCTGCCACCACGAACGACAACCACCCACCGAGCAGCAGGGACCAGGAGCCGCAGCCGCAGGCCTGGCCGACGGCTCCCCTCACACCTGACAGCCTCACACCACGCAGCGCCTACCTGGGCAAACGGGCTGTGAGACTCACAACCTCCGCGTCCTCGGGGAGCTCCAGGCGCTCCTTGCGGGGGCGCGGGAACAGCAGGGCCGGACCGCCGGGCAGCAGGCCCTTGTTGCGCAGAGTCTGGGCGCGGCCGCGGCACCAGGTGGAGCAGAACTCCCGGGGCCGGCGGCTGGAGCCGGGGCAGGGCTGCGTGCACACCAGGCAGTGGCCAGGGTCGGCGACAGAGGCCAGGCGGCGCAGCAGCCGCCGGACCCGGCCTTCTTCCTCCTGCTCGTACGGTTGAGCGTCTGCCGTGCAACCTTCGAGCAGTTCGGTGAACGTGCTGCGGAAGACGGTGAGGTCGCGGCGGCAGGCCCCGAGCAGTTCCAGGTATTCCTCCACCGGCCAGCTGGCGAGCGTGCCGGAGCGCGAGAGGTACAGGCCGACGGTGTCGATGCGGTACTGGTCGGTTGTGTCGAGCAGCAGGTAGCCGATCAGCTGCCACGCTTCGGCCTGGCGGAGTGTGCGGGTGGACCGGGTGCTCTTGAAGTCGAGCAGCAGTCCGTCGACGGCAAGGTCGGCGTCCGCGCTGATCCGGGCGGTGGGGAACGTGGGGCCGGGTGTGCAGTCCTCCGGCCGGCTGCGGGTCCGCAGGGCGTCCAGCGGGCCGTCGGCGGCCTTGTAGAACTGGGCGACGACGTCGGCCACCATGTCGCGGTGCGGGAGCTCCAGGAGCTGGTCCAAGGTGAAGGCTCCGGGGTCCTCCCGGGCGGTGATGGCCAGCGGGGTGTAGGCGAACCCGTACGCGTTGCGGTAGTTGACCTGGTACCAGGCCGCGGCGATCAGCATCCGGGCCAGGTCCTCCTCTTCGTCGTGAGCCCGGTCCATGGGCAGCTCGCGGTTGTCCAGTTGCAGGCCAAGGACCGTTTCCTCAAGGCGCGCCGCGAGTTCCTCGCCCACTTCCCGCATCCGCTGGCTCGGGTCGGAGTCGTAGGTGCCGGTGAGCGAGATCCCGGCGCGCGCGACGGGATCGACGGGGTCCGTGGTGGTGAACGCCAGGCGCAGCCGGTAGTCGATCGCGGTGCCGACGTTCCCGGCCTCGGTGCCAACACCGGGGCCGGGCATCAGGATCTGGTCGCTCTGGTCCCGGGCACGGAAGCTTTTGCGCAACGGGTGGGCGCCGGCCGACAGTTCACGGTCCAGGAACCGGCGCAGCGGGGTGCGCGGACAGTGAATTCCGGAGGTCAGGCTCATGAGGTCACCGCCTTGGGCAACGAGCGCCGCCAGGGCGCGATGGAGTTGTCACAAGTCGGACGCTAGGGAGCGGCACTGACAATTCGTCACCCATAGGGAGTACCTGCGGGGATGGGTGGCGCGGGATTCACCCGCACGAGGGGCGGCGTGGCGTTCATCGCGACGCGGGACTCAGCGGTGGGGCGGGGCGGGAGCGGGACCCAGCAGTGTCATGCGGTCTCTCACAGCCTCAGCCTCACAGGACGGCGCGTCTGCCTGGGGAAACAGTGCAGACTCCGGGCGCACGGCCTGCCAGCTCCCGACCAGGCGACGCACCGTCGGCCTGAGACGCTCCAGTAGGCTGCGCTGGCCATGGACACGCACGCCGACCCCGAGCAGCCACGGCACGACGCGATAGCTGCCGGTCCACCGATCCGGCAGATCTTCCGGGACGTCATCGCCGACCGCCTGCCGGGCCCCAGGCCGCCCCAAGCGGCGATGCTGTTCTCCGCCGAGATCGACCCCTACTGGGACGACCGGAGCTTCCTCGCCGACTTCTACAACGACATCCTCCACCAGGACACCTGCCAGCCCGCCACCGCTGACGGCCTCGTCCTGCTCGCGGCCCTCGCCCTCGACGACCGGATTCCAGCCCAACATCGGTTCCGAGCCATCGACCTGCTCTTCAGGGCTGCCACCGTCGCCGAGCGTCACCTCGCCGAGACGTGGCCAGCCACCCCGCCACACGCTGATCTCGACAGCGAGGCCCGGGCCCGCAGCACGGTCCAGGACCGCACTCCAGATCTACTGACCCGCTGGTCGGCCGAATGCCCTGCGGTTCGGCTGGCCCTCGCCGGCCTCGCCGTCGTCTTCCCGACGGACCGCACCCTGCCCGCCCTGACACCGCGCCTGCAGACCTTCACGCACCACACCCCCAGGGCACCGACATCGGCGACTACGTCCGATTCGTCCTCGTGCTGGCCGCCCAGGACGAGGACCGAATTCTCACGGTCACAGAGGAACTCACCGACGCCTACTGGACGGGAACCGCGCGTGGAGTGCCAACACGAGCACGAGCCCTCCACCTCCTTGGCCAGATGCTGACCAAGGTCGGAGCCGGACTCACCCGGCCACGCGCCGGGCAGTGAGGCCCGCAGGCACGCCGAGCGACGCACCGCGCATCGCTTGCGCTGCTATTTCTCGTGAACATTCACGGGCCTCAAGATCCGCGACTGCTGCCCAAACCGGCGGACAAACGCTGCCCCTAGAAGTAAACAAAGCCAGCCGACTCACTTGGCCCTAACTTCCCCATGTGCCGTAGGAATTGATCTGGGGTATCCATGTACGGCGGCCATCGGCGCAGCCGACAATGTGCGGATCATGCCTGAGATCGTCTGGACGGCTACGTCCGCCATCGCCACAACTGCCGCGCTCTGGGTCATCGCCTGGCAGGCCATCCTCACCCGCAGGGGTGTCGACATCCAATCCGCTGTCGCCTTGGATAGCGCGCGGGCCCGCCTGGATAGCCAGGCCCCGGACGTTGTCGTACAGCTGGAGGACCCGTCATGGCCGCCGCTGGCTTGGTCGCACATGGGGCTGCCCGTGAACCCGTGGCCCAACGGGCAGATCTGGTACTTCCCGGAGAAGGAGCACGAGCGGATCGTCCTTCAGACCGAGGTGATCGTGCGCCACTTCTACAGCGGGCGCCTGGAGGTGACCTTCGCCGGCGACCTGGTCGACGACCACGACGGCCGGGCTCGCCGGGCACAGCCCGTTTTGCTGGCGGGAGACGGCGAGCACAGCGTCCTGCTACACAAGGACTTCACTATCAAGCAACTCTCGGAGAACTACCATGCGCAGCAGGAAGGCCGATGTCTTCCCCACCGCGTGCAGGGCACCGTCACCGTGCACGACGGCCGCGACAACGGCGTCACCGACACCTGGTCTCTGGACCTGACCGGCTGCCCGATTCAGCCCCACGAAAGCCGCGACGGCGCCTGGGTCGTCGTACCCGACCATCTCACCGACGGCACCGGGCTCCGCAGCCTGGTCTACATACGGCGGCCCGCACGACGACGGACGTACTGGATCTCCCGGCAAGATGGCCTGGAACTTCCCGCACCGCGCTACACATGACCTCGCCGGAACACCTGCAACGAGGTGCAAACGCCCTTACAGCGGACGAGCTTCCAGAGGACGGCCATGACCGACGGAGACCGCCCGGTCGACCCGAACGACGACCCGGCCACGGCAGCGAAGCGTCTGACGATTGACTCGAAGGTGCTGCGCGAGCTGTACCTGCTCAGCGGCAACGAGTGCGCGTGGCCCGGCTGCACGGTGCCGCTCGCCCCCGACGAGGGTGGAATGCTCGGCGAGATCGCACACATCCGTGCCGCAGAATCGGGAGGCGCCCGCTTCGACCCGGGCATGACCAACAACGAGCGGCGGGCCTTCACCAACCTGGTGCTGCTGTGCCCCACCCATCACACGCTGATCGACCACGTCGGTAGCCGACACAGATTCGACTGGGCCTGCCTCGAAGACGTCAAACACCGTCACGAGAGCCGCTTCCGCCGCGCCCTCGACTGCTTGGAGCGCACCGAGGAGCAGTACATCGACCAGACTCGGGCCACCACCGTGGTGCACTGCACCACCCTGCGGCGGATGTACGGCGACCTCCTCGGCGAGGAGGACCGCAAGGGCACGGCCGAATCGGTCAACCAGATCGCCGACCAGCTGCGCCGGGCGGTGCCAGCCGCCCGGCAGCTACTGTCCATGCTCGTCGAAGAGAACCAGGAGATCAGTGTCGCGGAGGCAGCCGACCGAGGCGGCCTCACCCAGGAACGGATCAGGGAACTCGTCCGCCAGCTCGACCGCCTCTGGTTCGCCGCGCTCCTGCCCGAGGAGTACGACGATCCTGACATTCTGCCGGAACGCATCACGCTGCGGGACAGCGTATGGGACCACAACCCGGTCTTCGACGGGTACGCCTTCTGGGACGACCTGCGTCGGCACGTGGCCGAACGCGAGGACCTCACCTTCGCCGACATGATCGTCGGCCTCAACTTCTCCCTATTGGACTGACTATGCCGAGTGCAGGCGCCCCATCCGTGCGTCCCCATACCGCCGCTGTGCCGGTCGCCTGATTCACGGTCTGGCATGGCCGCACCGCACTGGCGCCACCACCCAACACGATCAATCGGCAGTAGCCAGGAACCCTCCGGCCACCTTCGACTGATCGGCCGGAACACGGCGTTCCGCGACTACTGGTAGGCCGCGCGCCATCATCGCGCCTACCTCAAGGCGGAGTCGAAAGAGGCACAGGTGAGCCGGATGACGGACGTCTCACCCCGATTTGGACGCCGCGAACACCGAGGAATAGTGGGTTGTGGGCGAACGTCCTGCCGCAGGAACCGCCGCCGACGGGGACAAAGCGCCAACCGAGTGAGGCCAGTTGACCTAAAAGCCCCCCTCAAAAGTCGAGTTCCTCCCCATACCAGGAGACTTCCGCCGCTTCGGCACTCTGCTCGATCTTTTCGACCGCGTCGGGGACCGCGGTAAGGCTCAGTTGCAGATCTAGGAGCTGGATGTCACCGCCGACCTCTGGGTCCACGACATCAAGTACCTCTTGCAGGAGGTTGGCGATGGTGCGGCGGGCCTCATGAGAGACCACGCTTCGATTCGGTATCTCAAGTCGGTAGTTGCGGTATTCGGGGGCAGGTGTGGCCTCATCACCCTCCCCAGGCCCAGCCGGAAGCAGCTTTCCGTGGATGGCACCAGTGCCATGGGCTGGGCGTAGCGCTGGCACGGGGTGGCGGTTGGGGGCTCCTGCTGGATGCGCAGGAGTACGTGGGGTGCCGTCAGCCGGGATGACGGGCGCCTTACGCAATCTGAGTTCCATCGAACCGATCGACAACTCATCTGCGGATGAGATGTGCTGCGCTGTGCCTTCGCCGTCGATGACCTGATAGGGCTCTGGGCCGCTCAGCGTCTGATAAACGGCGCGGCGAATGTCGTCGACGGAAGGGACCAGTGGGAAGGCGGGGTTCTTGTAGAACTGCTGGCCGATCTCCTTAAGGGTCAGGTCGCGGGCGATCTTGTTCAAAAGGGTCTTCAGGTATGTGCCGGAGAGCTTGCCGGGATAGACGGCGCGGCTGAAATTAGCGAGCGCGTCCCATACGTGTCCGCCCTTGAGAGCGGTCTTGGTGTCATCATCGAATCGCTGCCAGTCGACCTCGATCTGGTCGGTGCGGGTCAGGTGAGCGAAGTGCTGGAAGGCTTTCTGCAGGTCCTCGTCGACGCGCTGAGTGGCGGTGCGGAGTTCGGCTTGTGCATCGGCGCGCTTGTCGTCCTCGGGGTCAAACTGCGCAATGACGGCTCGCCAGGCCAGCACTTCGACGATGCGCTTGCGGACGGCATCGCGGCGCTGGGTATTGACGCAAGCGATGACGCAGGAGGCCGCGTTGTCGACGGGCAGCGCCTGCTCTCCGACGCCTAGGAGGACAGCAACCTCGGCACGGGTGGGGGTGTCGCGGCCGTTGTGCAGGGTCCACCGGCGTGGGTCGAGGATGACCAGGCGGGTCTTGCTGTTCTGGTCGACATCGCTGAAGACCAGGGACAGGGACCTTCCGGCGGCGTCTGGTGCAGCCACAGGGATGACCTGGTCGAAGGGGCCCTGGTGGACCCGGGCAATGGCCTTGGCCCGTTCCCACAGGTAGGTGTCGCGGTCGGCAGGCTCGATGGCGTTCTTGGCCTGCTTGTAGAACATGCGGAGGGTTTGGGCAACGGCGAGGTGGTAGCGGGTGGTGCCCCGGCCCATCGCGGTATCGGTCACGTCGAGGGCCCCGAGGCCCTCGTCGTCACTGATAAGGGTATTGAACACCTCCTCCGCAGCGTGGAACTCAACCCCGGGAGCATAGACAGCGGCAAGCAGCTCCGGCTTGGTGGCGCCCCGCTTCGCCTGGGCACGTGGCACAAGCGAGTAACAGAACAGAGCGGTAGCCATGCGCAGCGCCGGAGCCGCCTGTCCGGCGTCGACACCTCGCTCGGTCAACAGCTCGTCCAGCGCACGTGCACGGCCTTGGGCACCGTCCTTCGTGGTGACGTCGGTGGCAGCCACTTGCCGGTACCCCTGGATGACACGCTCATTGCCGTGCAGGAGTCCGGAGGAGAGGATGTTCTCGATCGCTACGTGCAGGGGAAGGTCTCCGACCCCGATGAGGTCGGGCGCCCACCGGCCGGCGTCACGCTCGCGCTTCCAGTAAAAGGCTGTCGCCGAGAAGATTTCGACGGTGGAGCGGACCCGCTGGAAGCCGGCATGTCGGGACCAATCATCCCGGACGAGGGCCATGAGGTCCGGTGAGAACGGGTAGCTGGCGGCGAGGCGGTCCTCCAGCCCTGTCAAGCCGCGGCGCGCGCCAAGCCGGCCGAAGACCTGCTCCGCCCACGCCTGTCCAGTGCTGGACTGCCAAGCAGCGGCGACGGCGGGAACTGGCAAGTTTCCGGCCGGCTTGAACACGCGGCGGCGGATGATGGCCGAGAAGTCCTGGGGCTCAGTAACGGAATCGCTGATGCCGTTGCGTTCGATGCCGCTGGTGACGAAGGTGCGCAGGCTTTCGGCCTCGGCGGGATAGCCGCGGTCGTCGCGGTCGGAGCGGATCATCACGATGACGAACGCGACGCGGTCGACCTCGTCCACGGCGTCCATCAGGCTGTCCAGGAAGAACTTCTCGCCCGGCATGGAGCCGAGGTGGCGTTCGTCTGCGAGGGCCAGGGCGTATTGCATGAGCTCGTCTAGGAGGACGAGCACAGGACCGCCAACCGCTTCCAGCGCGCGGGCCAGCGCCGCCTTGTTAGCCCCCTCTGCGAGGTGCTGAGCGTACATGGCCCGGTCCCCCTTGAAGAGGGACCACAGGAACCTCTCGTAGAGGGTGGTCGCCGGCCCGAATTCCGGACTGGTCGCCCCGGGAGTCATGTTGTCGGCTGACAGCACGACAACCCGTGCCGCGCCCAGGTCGAGACTGGCGCCCCTCTGTTCGGCCTCGGCCTTGACCTGTCGGCCAAGTTCGGTAGTCAGAAACACCTCGGGAGTGTTGGCCAGGTGGTACAGACCGACGAGGGCGTGGCTCTTGCCGCCGCCCATGCCCTGATCGAGGTGGAACAGCGCCTTGCCGCCGCGTACACGGGTACCGAGCCTGCGGGCGACAGTGCTCATGAACTGCACCAGCCTGGGCGTCGGTTCGGTGATCTCGGCGTAGTAACCAGGGTCGGCGTAGGGCACGTAGCGGTCCGTATAAACCGCGCTGTACAACGACATCTGAAGATCGGCGATCTGTCCGTCCGCGTCCGTGATTTCGGAGCGGAGTGGTAGCAGGTCGGCCCAGTGCGGGTACAGGGAGGTCATCGGGCTTCCTCAACATCGAACAGGGTCGGGCTGCGCATCGGGGCGCTCTGGGCGAGAGCGCCTGCGAGTCCCCGGGCGAGGTTTTTGATCGCGCTGGTGTTGCGCTGCAGGGCTACCAGCGACTTGGCGATCGCGTCACTGGGAGGAAGCTGGGCAGCCAGATCCCCTATGACGGCCCACAGGTGCTCGTCGTCGACAGGGCGCTCCCACTTGGCCAGAACAGCGGAGGCAGCTTCGGTTCCCCCCACCGCGTACGCCCCAGCCAGTGCGCGGGCAACGTCGAACTCGGCACTGTCCGGACTGATGCTGGCAGGAGGGTCGAGAACGAGCCTGAATCCCTTTCGGGTCTCGGCAAGCAGGTCGCCGCGGACGTCCTCCAAACGCAGGCTGTCGACCTGGGCGAGGAAGAGGGCTTCGCCCTTGGGGACGACGGTGCGCCCGTGTACCCGCATCCAGAACACCGCGAATCGTGTGATCGCGTCGAAGGTCTCAATGGGGATGCGGTCCAGGCGCAGCGCGGTCGCCTCGCGTACGCACCGGCGGGCCAGGGTCAGGTATCGCTCCAGCGGAGCCGTTTCCCCATCGGGCTGAATGACTGCTGAGTGACGGCCGTATACCTCCATGGCGGGCCCGTAGGCGGCCATCATCTGGTCCGCGAGAGCGAGTCCGTCTGTCGTCCAGCCGCGGACCCGAGATCTGATCGCGTCGGCGACCTCCTTGTCGACCTGGGCGGCGGTGGCCGCTTCGCGGCCTTCGGGGGCGACGCGGCACCCGATAGTAATGGTGACCTTGATCGAGGCCACTCCGGTGTTTGCTGACTCGGTCCGGCTCGGCCACGAGCTGGTGACTACGAAGCCCGCGTCGTGCAAGGCCGCGAGCAGCCGCTTCCAGGCGTCGGGGTCGGAGTGGCCGAAGACGACGACGAGATGGCCGTCCGGGCGCAGGACCCGCCTGCACTCCTGGAACGCCTTGGACAGTGACGCCTCGTAGAAATCCTTGTCGTGTCGGATGCGGCCGGGCTCGTGCACGCGCCGGACGATGATCTCGTCGTCCTTGTTCTGCAGGCCGTCCCTTGTGCGCACTGCCTTGGGGGCAAAGAGGTCAGGCTCGACGTCGAACAGGATGCGCTTGAGCCAGACGTGCATGAGGTCGGAGGCGTCGGCGTACTCGATCATGTCGTAGTACGGCGGGTCGGTGACCACCGCGTCGACGCTGTTGTCGCGGTAGGGAAGCCTCATTGCGTTGGCCTGGCGGAAGCGCGCGGCCGAGCCCTGGAGAGCACGGACGTGGGCCAGGTAGGGGCCGAGCCCGGTCTTCGACACCGACGCCCACGTGCCCGGCCCGCTTCCCGGACCGGTCTCCACCCAGTCGAACTGGAAGTTCAGGCTCGCCTCATTGGCGAACAGGTCTGAGACCTTGATCCGGTTTTGCTCGGCCCCATTGCCCTTCCCCATAGCCTGGACTCGGCAGCCCCGGGTGGAGTACCGAAGCCGCCGGGCGACCGTCGCCGAGGCGAAAGCGGTTAGCGCCCGCGCGTAGTCCGGTGACACGCCGGCCGCGAGGACGTCGTTGTGGCAGGAACGGATGGCACGCACCGTCTCAGCGAACTGCAGCGCCTGCCGGTCGCACATCAAGTCTCCGAAGGTCCGGTAGCCGTAGCCGCTGGCCATCACCGTATGCACGTTGCCCGCAGGGATCGGCTCGTCTGGCACAGCACTCAGCGGACCGCTGTCTTCGAGCGCGGTTGTGTCCACCCCGCGGGCTGCTGTCCGCTCGTCCTGCCGCAATGTCCTGAAGACGCGTTTGGCCTCGCCCTCAGTGTCGATCGCCAAAAGAACCTCGTCGCGGTACTCAGCTGCAGCTCCCTTGGCCTTGACTGTCTCCAGGCTGTGAACGTGGCTGCAGAAGAGGCAGCGGGCGCTTTTGCCCTTGCGCTTTCTGCCATCGCCCAGATCCGTGGAGGAGTAGGTGGGAGCCTGGTCGGGGAGTCCGTCGACCACCTCGGCACGCCAGGCATCGCCGTCGACAACCAGCCTCAGTGCTTGGCCGGCGTCCTTGGTCCTGGCGTAGGGGTGGCGCAGGACGAGGCTGCCAAGGAGCGGAAAGCGGCGCTCACATCCGTCGCACGTGATGCTGATCGCCCACAGGTAGCCCCATGGGAAGGATCCGTCGGGGTTCCTCGGGTAGTACGGTTCAACCGCCTCCTGGACGCGTTGGCCTATCTCGTCAAGGAACACTTTGAGGTCGGCGATCAGCCGGGGTGTGCCGTCCTCCTCGAACAGGGTGGCGCTGGCCTCCTGGCTGTGCGTCCAGCGCAGGGGGGGCTCGCCCGACCAGTCGCGCATCGGATAGTCCGCGAGGATCCGTCCGGCGAGCGTCGCCACCGGGCTCAAATCAAGACCGACTGCCTTCGCACCTAGCCGTGCAGCTTCCAGGGAGATGATGCCCCTCCCGGAGAAGACGTCGAGAACGATTGGTCTCCCTTCCGGGTAACGCTCAGCAACGAGAGCGGCCACCTTCGCGACGGCTCCTGGGTTGCCGCGCACGGCGTCGTCGATCAGCGGACGGGTGTCGGGTTCGTCGGGGAGGAGAGCGGTAGCCACGGCCGCCCGGGCCTGGGCGATGGGCCGGGAGGCGAACCAAGTGAAGATGGCCTTCTCGACCTGCCCTGAGCCCGCACGGTTGCCGCAAGCTTCGTCGACTGCCGCACAGGGGAACCACGAATCGATGAGTATGCGGCCAGGGTCGCTGGTCATTCACTCTCCATGAGGTGCCGGAGCTGAGAAACGGGGATCTTGAAGCGTTCGATTCGACGGGGGCCGGCCAGGGTCCCGGCGGGGTCCTGGCAGCGGATGACGACCGTCGGCTGCTCTGCGCAGTGCAGCACCACGTACAACCAGTAGTCGTTGCCCCGTTGTTGGGCTTGGGCCCATTCGTGCTGCTCAAACACAACCGGCTTGATGCCAGCGGCGAATCCCTTGACCTCGATGAGCCGCTGGTCGGTGGTCCCGGGGCGCCGGGCGAGCAGGTCGTATCCCAGACCCGCGGTCTGCCGATCGTCGACGGACCAGCCCAGTCCTTCGAGTTCTGTGACGACCTTGGCGATGGCGACCTTCTCGGAGTCGGGGTCGTGTCCGAGCTCGTCCGTCCGTGCCCCACCGCTGACCTGGACCCAGCCCAGCAGGGTTGGTGTGGTGTGGGAGACGTCGTCGAAGAGATCGAGCAGGGCAAGGCGGTCGGCCCGGAGCGCGGCGAATCGGTCGAGTGCCTCGCGCCTGGCGGCAGGATCCAGAACTCTCACTTGGCGCTTGTAGCGGCGCTCGATATCGCCCAGGTCCGCGCGGGTCTTGGCGGTAATTGCTCGCTGTTGCCGCTCCATCTGAGCGGCCTCGGCAGTGACGGCGTCGCGGGCGGCCTCATCGGCCTCGATCCGGGCAGCCGGCACCGGCGCGATCGGCGTGGTGGTGGCCCTGCTGAGGTTCATGACCGATTCCCATGCGGTAGGGAAGGCGCCCGCTCCGGAGTAGCGGATGAGAAACGGCACGGCTCGGCGGACGCGGCGGATCCCGTCGTGGTGCTCGAGGTCTGCCGTGTAGACGAACAGCGTGTAACCAGTGAGCGAGGCCAGGTCCACGGCCGCGGCCCCGGCGAGCAGGTCGCCCTCGCACCTGCGCACCGCCCGCTCGACCAACTCCAAGAACGGATCCTCGGTGGGGCCGAGGACGACCACGTCGCCGGCCCGGCGAAACTGGTCCTCCTGTGCCTTGGCTACAGCAGCGGCGTCTGCGGCGATCAGACACTCTTCGCCCCCGCCGAACGAGCCGGGCAGTGGGCCACTGCCGGACCGCAGGATGCGGATACCCGGGGTGGGACCGGTCGTGACATTCCAGTCCTCGACCTGGACAGCCTGGTCGACGAAGGCCGACACGATGACGGGGTTGATGGCCTGGAGGCGGTCGGCGGCTAGCCGTTGCATCGCCTCAGCGGGGTCGACTGGCGTCTTCAGCCGGTCTTCATCAGCGACGATTTCCTGAGCGCGGGCGACCAGCGTCTCGGCGTCGGGAACTGCCGCAATCACCGCCCCTACCGCACTCGGATCGCGATATGTTGCGGCCATCGCCGCACCGAAGTTGAATCCGGTCCGATCGACGGTCGCGTCCAGCAGGTCGTACAGACGGCCGTCCAGAGCCCGGGACGCCGCGGTCAGGTTGTCGAGCATGACCTGCTGAACACGGCCCTCGCGCGTGTCGGCCGCGACCAGGTGGTAGACGAATACCTCGTGCTGCTGGCCAATGCGGTGCAATCGTCCGGCCCGCTGCTCAAGCCGGACCAGGCTCCACGGGATGTCCCAATCGATCATCACATGGGCGGACTGCAGGTCGATGCCTTCACCACCGGCATCTGTGGACACGAGCACCTGGAACCGGTCGTTGAGGAAACGCAGTTGCAGCTCTTCGCGGCCTGTTTGATCCACCGTTCCGTCCAGCACCTCGGTGCTGAACCCGGTCGCACGAAACACCTCCGCGAGCCACCGCGCGGTGTCGGTGAACTCAGTGAAGACCAACAGCTGGCCAACTCCTGGGGAGATGCCGTGATGTGTCATGATCGCACGGGCCATCTGCCACTTCGCTGCCTCATCCTTGGACGTCAAGGCCCGCTCCAGCTGGCCAATCACCGCTGTGACCGCCTCGAGCTCCGCCCGCCGGTCGCTGCTGCGGGCCTGCAACACAGCCTCCTCGGCGTCGTGCCATGCCTCGTCGGAGTCCAGAGCGGCGCGGGAGAGATCAGAGCTGTCGAACCCCTCGGGTGCGATGGGGGCGACCCGGCCGGCCTGACTGCTCGACAGAGCAGCTCGCCGACGTCGCAGCGTCTCCAGCGCCGCAGTCACCGACGAAGCGGCACGCTTGCCGTAGATGGAGCGAGCCAGCACCGAGTCGGAGGAGTACCAGGTGTCGACGTAGCCCATCACCGCTTCGTAGGCGTCCGCCTCGGCTGGGGTGAGGAACACCTCGCGGGTCTCGGCGAAGCGGGGCCGAAACAGCAGCTCACCGTCCAGACCTCGCAGGTCCTCCTTCATCCGCCGCAGGAAATTGTCCCGTCCTGGGCGCAGCGCGTGGTCGTACGTCTTCTCTGCCGGGTCCCACGGGTAGATCGCCGGGTCGAGCAGGTGCAGCAAGGCACGGAAGAATTGCTCCTTGCCACGGTGGGGCGTCGCGGTCAGTAGCAGGAGGTGGTGAGTGGCGTCGGCGAGCTGACGCGCGGCGCTGAGGTACTGCGAGGTGGGTGTGAGCCTGTGAGCCTCGTCGAATACAGCGAGTGACCAGGACGCCCGGCTACCGACGATCTTGCGGCGGACATCGGTGTTATAGGTGTACAGGTCCAGGGAGACCACCCAAACGTCCACGTCTCCGCGGAGGTCAAGTGGTTCCCTGCCGATCTCGGCGGTGACCCGGTGTGCATCGATACCGAAGAACCGCTTGAGTTCACCGATCCACTTACCGACCAAATGAGCGGGTACGACGATGACGGTCTTGCCCGGAACCAGCCCGCGCCGCCGCCCTTCCGCAAGGTACATGCCCGACATCAGGGTCTTGCCCGTCCCGGGCTCGTCAGCCAACAGGAACCGCAGCCTCGGCTGCGACAGCATCACCCCGAAGACCGCGTCGTCCTGGTGCGCGTAGGGACGCAGCGGGCGCGTTGCCAAAACAGCGGACCGGATCCGCGGGATCGCCCAGCGCATCCACTGGGCCCACACAGCTGTGATGGCGCGGCTGCTGTCGCCGCTGCCGTCAGACGCCGGAACCCTGCAACTGGCGACATCACCGAAACGCACGAAGACCTCGTCCAGTCCACGTATCGGAGACCTAACGATGCACCTGAACCCTGCACGTTCCTGCGACACCGCCACGACTGTCACCAACTCTCCATCAATCAAGAGCCGATCGTCCTTGGCTATGTCCACGCCCATCCCCCTCCCCCGGGCTTGCAGAACGCTCACCCTAGACGGCGCGCAACTACCGAAGCGCCTTTCACTACAACGTAACTGACTGCACCTCAGGCGATGATGATATTGGAGGTAGCACTCAACGCAATGCTCAAGGCCTTTGGATCGGGATCGAGTTGGCATGCGAAGGGCGTACCCCCGGATGATCCTGTGATGGTTATCGAGGCCGACGCTCACTGCGTCGGTCGGCCCCGTGCTCACAGTAGTTCCCGCGGTACACCGTGCTGATGAGCCCTCCAGCGCCAGGCACGCGACAAGACCATCCCAGCGGGTGGACTTCTGAAGGCTCAGTTCGCCGGGGGCGCGGGCTCCCGCTCTTTCCTGGCCTTCTTCACGACCGTCTTCAGGGGGAACACTCATGGACCGATTGGCGTCCACGCAACGCGTCGCCGTATTCGGCGCCGGCTACATCGGCCTGGTCGCCGGTGCCTTGTCAGGCGGTCCCTGACGATGGAGGTCCTTCCGGCTGCCGAGGCTTGGCATGGCACACGGAACAACCTGTTCCGCGGCGCACGTAATCGAGGCGGACGCGGGACAGTTTGCCGCATCTCACGCACTGCGCAGTCCAGGGCCGCGCAGTGCCGGGAAAGTCGTCAATGGGCCTGAGGCCGGCGGCCCGCATGATCTTCGCGGCTGTGGCTGGCTCGGTGGAGTCCGGCCGACGGGTTCGCGTCTGCGGTGCTCGGCGCAGGGTTGCCGATTGGGCGCCGGCCTTGGCTCGACGCCAGGCCCGGACCCATTCCGGGAAGGCGGCTTCGGATACGTTGCAGGCGATGAGGAACGCCCTTAGCTGATTCTCCGTCGTGGGCAGGACCTTGCGGTGGACGATGCGCCAGGCCGTCATCCGGTCCAGCCGCCCGAAGCCGCCATGCCTCTCGGCCCGGCGCTCCATCTCCCTGAACGCAGGGCGTGCGTTGTCTTCATGCGCCCGCAGCAGCGCCGCTCCGAGGTCCGCCTCGTTGCGGACGAAGTTGACTGCCGGGGCCTGCGTACGTTTCGTTCCCCGGGCCGGCTTGCCTGCCGCCTCCCACAAGTCGGCCATCTTCTCCTCGTCCAGGCCACATGCCCGGGCAAAAGCGCGGGTCACCGACTGCGTCGGTCGCTGCTTGCCAGCCTCCGCCCGCTGAACTGTTGCCAGCGAACACGGGATGGCATCCGCGACCTGTTCCCGGCTCTTGCCGCTCTTCTCGCGCCCCCGGCGCAGGGCGGCAGCCAGGCGCCCCGCGCCATACTCCGGCACGGCGACCGGCCTCATGGGCCGGCCCCTTCGCTCCTTCACGTCCGTAGCTCAGATCTGGGCCGGGGTCAGCAGAGCCCTTCCCGCGCGTCGCAGCGCCTTGAACTCCCTGGCGTTGAGCCGAACTACGAGGATGGCTACGAAGCCCACGCTGGCCAAGAGCAGCAGGAGTTCGGACAGCGGCATGCCGTCGCGGGTCATCACGGCAGCCACGATGACGATGATGATGACGACCGCGGCATCGCCGGGCGACAGCCGGGCGTCGGGAACGCAGCTTGAGCCCCCATACATCAGGATGTTTCTGGACATACATGTCCCTACTCGCTGGGCACCCACGCCGTCGGGCAGCGGGGGTGACGGATCATGTGTACTGAACTGGCTCCAACCAGGTACCGCGGGCGTTTGGCTCCGCCCTCACGCGGCGGACCACATCGTGCCAGCGTTCCGGTGTCCCCCGCGCTGCTTGCGAAGTATTCGTTCACGTCTGTCACTTGCTCCTCTATGCCTCAGGATTGGCAAGTCACCTCTGGCCGTTGGCCAAAGCACGGCTCTGTCGAGACGCCGTACCCCCGTGAACTGTGACTTCCTCAAGCACCTCTTCCGGAACAGCCGTCTCCGCTACGTGCCGATCGGGTATTCATGCAGCCTTGGCACAACACTCCCTTGCCCCTCTCCCTCAGCGCCTGCGACGATCCAGCCAGCGTCTCCGGATTCCGTGGCGCTCCCCTGACTCGCTATGGCTCCAACCAGGCAGAACAGGGAACTTGTGGGGGCGTGTTGGCTCACCCCTCACACAGAAGAGCCGGCGTCCCCAGTGGGCACGCCGGCTCTTCGCGTTTCTGGTCGAAACTGGGCTTGATCCGGTTTGACGGACATCCGAGATCAGGGGCCCTGCCCCGGAAGGATGTCCATCATGGAGAGCATGGGGAAGAAGAAGCCACGTCATCGCCGCTCGTTCACGGCGGAGTTCAAGGCCGAGATCGTCGAGCTGTGCCGACGCGGTGACCGCTCGGTCGGCCAGATCGCCAAGGACTTCGACCTGACCGAGACCGCGGTACGGCAGTGGGTCAGCCAAGCTGAGGTCGACGCCGGTGAGAAGGATGGGCTGACCAGTAGCGAACGCGAGGAATTGGCAGCTTTGAGGCGGGAGAACCGCCGACTGCGCGAGGACGTCGACATCCTCAAGCGGGCCACGGCTTTCTTCGCGAAGGAGACCCGGTGACGGTGCACCCGTTCATCGAGGCGGAGAAGCAGGACGGTCACAACGTCAAGCGCGCATGTGAACTGCTCAAGGTCTCCCGCACCGCCTTCTACGCCCGCCGCAGCAGCAAGCCCGGTCCCCGCGCCGTCCAGGACGCCGAGTTGACCCAGCAGATCACCTCAGTCCACGAGCGTTCACGCGGAACCTATGGAGCCCCGCGCGTCCATGCCGTGCTCAAGCAGGAAGGTGCTGGCTGCGGCCGCCGCCGGGTTGCCCGGCTGATGCGGGCGGCCGGGCTGGAGGGCCGACACCGCAGACGACGGCATTTGACCACGATTCCTGATCCACGAGCCGCCCTGCGGCCCGACCTCGTGGTCCGCAACTTCGCTCCTGACGCCTCCGGACGCGATACCCGCTGGTGCGGCGACATCACCTACGTCCCGACCGAGGAGGGCTGGCTCTATCTGGCCACGGTCATCGACATCGCCTCGCGGCGCGTGGTCGGATGGGCCACCGCCGATCACCTGCGGACCGGTCTGGTCGCCGACGCTCTGCGATCTGCCTGCCGGCAGCGTCGCCCGGACCATCCGGTGATCTTCCACTCGGATCGCGGCTGCCAATACACCAGTCAGCAATTCGCTGCCCTGGCCGATGAGTTGGGCGTCCGCCTATCTGTCGGACGCACCGGGCAATGCTGGGACAACGCCCTCGCTGAGTCCTTCTTTGCCACCATCAAACGCGAGTTGCTCGGCATCGCCGCCTGGCCCAGCCGGGCCTCTGCCCGCACCGCGATCTTCGACTTCATCGAGGGCTGGTACAACTTGCACCGACTGCACAGCAGCCTCGGATACCGCAGCCCCGCCGACTATGAGACCGCGCTCGCAGCCTGACCACCACACCAACGGTGTCCGTCAAAGCGGAACAAGCTCAAAACCTCGCTACACAGCGATGCCTCAACTGATCGTGCCGCCAGCCAAATACACTGCGAGGTCGGCGACGGGTGGAGCGGCCACCAGGCCATCAGGTGAACCAACATCTACGGGTCGCACGGCGGACCCTCCGCGGCACGACCTGGAGATGGCCCAGCCCATGGGCCGCTTGGACGGCGACAGCGTCCGCGTGTCCGTCCGTAGCCTGCACTCGCTGCGCCCTCCTCGTCGCCAGCGTGAGTTCATGGCCGCCAGCCTCGGCCTCGCTGTGATTCCGGACGAAACGGCCTAGTCGCCAAATCCACGGCAGGTAAGTTCGCTGAGTTCTCCTTCAAACGCGTCCAGCGCTGCTCCCGCGTGCAAGTGCTCCATGCCCAGCGAGCACAGATGTTGGGTGCGTTCGAGGTAGCGCTTGAGCTGCTCGTGGCGGGCAGACAACAGTGCTGTTCCTTCAGGCGAGTTCAGTCGGATATAGGTGCGCTGTCCTTGTTCTTGGCTCTCCTCAGCGTTCCAGACGACCACATCCCCCTCTCCGGCACTGCCGCTCAGTCCTTCGATCAAGAGATCGCGGGCGAATACCCAGACCACGGGTTCGTCGTCATCGGTGTGGAAGGCCGCTTCCACTGCGTAAGGGTCGCGGAGGCGGTAGGTGAGCCGGGTGGGAAAGGATGCTCCCTTGCCGCCTTCTTCCTCATGGAATGCCATCTGCAGACAGGCGTGCAGAGCCGGTCCTTGCTCGTCTTCCTCTGCCCACACTGTGGGCGTGCCGCAGTCTGCCGGCTTCTGCGCGTCAGGGCCGGCGGGCGTTCCCGCGCGCAGTGCACCGTCAGTAGTGGGGGTAGGCGGTGCGCCGGGTGGGGCCCACAGCGTAGGCAGATGACTGGCGAGCAGCAGGCGTTGTGGCCACTCCAAGCGGGGAGTGTGTACCCGCAGGTATGTGGCTGGCCCCGCGCATGGCGGCATGCCGGATGTATCGCTCTGCTGGCCCACCTTCCCCATGTGCCGACGCAGTTGAGCGAGTGCCGCAAGCGGTGTGTCACCATCGGCCTTGTGGTCGATGCTCGGCCACAGTCGCGGTGGCATGCGCAGTGTGTCTGACGCCCTGTGGGTCCAGGCCCGGGCAACAGCTTGGACTGCCGTCTGAACCGCCTGATGGCGGTGGCTGCGCCCTGGTGCAGGCTCGGCCGAGTCACAGACGAAGGTCAGCAGTTCGGTCATGCGCGCCGTGTGCCATTGCCGGACCGACGGTGACGAAGCCATGGATTCCCCAGCGCAGCGGGTGGGGTCCAGGTGGGTGCATCGGATGAGGTAGTCCGCCAGGCGAGGAGTGTCCTGCACGTCTCTGTGGTGGTCAGCGCGTTGACAGGCAGTCGCCATGGCTGCGGCAAGGCCCGGCCCATACACACTGCCACTCAGTGTCAACAGGGCGTGCATCGCGTCTCGTGGGCGCTCAGCGGACATCATCCGCGCATGCGGGCTGATGACGAGCAGGCGCTGCGTCTTTGCGAAACTGGCGATCAGTGCGGCCAGAACGGCCGACTTCCCGCTGCCCACCGAGCCCCACAGGACAGCGAGCGGGGCAGACTCTCCGCCGGTGCGCCCAGCCGGTTGCTGGGCGGCGTACGCCTCAATGTCGACACTCACCGACATGGCCCTCTTCGCTTGCGCATGGCGGGCAACTTCCCGGCCCGGCGCGTCGTTGTCGCTGGCATTGGGGTGGGCGGCCGCCGCCTGGGCAAGGCGGCGGCGGAACTCGACGGGAATCGGTTCCGTCTCGGCCAGGACGTGTGGGGCGCCCAGGCTGGAGGCGTTGAGTAGGGCGTCGAAGTCGTCCTCGGTCACATTGGCGTTGTCCATGGTGATGTCCTTCTCAACGCTCATCGTGCTCCCCCTTCCCCGAGTTCGGGCTCACGCAGGTAGGCGTTCAGGACCCGGCTGCGGGTCCGGCTGAGGCGGCGCTCCAGCGCCTTTTGCGTCAGGCCGACCCGCTCGGCGGCCTCTGCCTCGGTGTAGCCCAGGGCACGCCAGCCAAGTCCTTCGCGGACCTGGGGGTCGGTGATGTGGGGCAGCAGGCGGGCAAGTTCGTCGGCGGTGGCGGCGGCGTAGTAGGGGTCGACGGCACGCTGGTCAGGGATGTCGCGCTGCGACTCGTCGTCGTGGGTGCCGGACTGGGCATTCAGCTCGGTGTGCCCCGTCTGCTGGTCGCGGAACCATGCCAGGTAGACGGGGCGGAAGGAGCGAACCGCCGCGCCGACGACGTAGGTGGTGAGGCTGGCGCCGCCCTCGGGGTTCCATCCGCCTTGCACGAGTCCGCGTTCGCGGAACAACTCCATGCCTCCAATCATGGTGTCGGTCGCCACCTGGTAGCGATCGTCCTTGCTCCATGACGTCGTGATCACGGACGGAGGGACGGGGCGGCCTGCCTTACGGCTGCGGGCGAAGATCTCGCCGGTGCGGGACCACTTGACCATGATGCGCCAGCCGTAACTCCACCAGCCCGCAGAGGCCTTGTCGTAGCGGGAGCCGGTGAATCCGTCGCTGCGCAGGATGTCGACGAGGCGCTGGTCGGCTTTCAGACGGGCGTCCTGCACGGACAGGCTCTGCCCGCCGGCTGGCTGGGCAAGGTCCTGTTCCAGGATCAGCAGACTGTCCGCGGTCGACTCGTGCAGGCCACAGTCGTCATGCGACTCGTCGTCAGGAGCCCGCTCCCCCCTAAACCCGTCCAGCACATTCGCTCCCTCGCCTCGCTGCGGTCCCGGCAGGACCGATCGAACCTGGCACCGGGGTCTTAGGCGGGTGCTTTGGAACTACCCCCGCCTTCACAGCAGATTTCTCCTGTGGCTCACGACACACGGGGGGAAGATGTGGTGCGACTGCTACAGCATCAGCGCCCCCCCAACCGCCGGGGAACGTCGATTTTCGCTGTCTGCACAGGAGTTGATGATGACGAACCAGAACCCGCAGCCGCTTCTCGGGCTGCGCACCGCGCTCGTTCTGCTGCTGGGATGCCTGGTGGCGCTCGGCGCCGGCGTGCTGACGATGCTCGCAGGTGGCCATGTGGCCAGCGCCGCCCTCGCCGGTGGTGCGGCCTTCGGTGCCGGCGTGCTCTTCTTCCACACGATCATCGCCTGACCGCAGAACCGGCTCAGGCCCCGCGGCATATGCGCATGCCGTGCATCTGCGGACTAGCTGGGTCTGGAGCATCCCACCGTAGCGGTCGGCGTACAGGATGCCTTCGATGACGACGTGGAAGCCGTTGTCCAGGGCGTAGCGGGCGGTGAGGTCGATCAGGCCGATGTTGGCTCCGCCGGGCCGGTCGCGTTCGCGCAGCACGATCCGGCGGAGGTTGTCCTGGCCGACGATGGCGAGGTTGCGGCCGAACTTCTCGCGCAGGCCGGCCGCTGGACACGCCACGGGCCCCGGAGGACGTTTCGTCGACGAGGGCGAGCTGCATGAGGGAGGTGCCCAGGTGGGCGAGGCTGGCGCCGCCGTCGTGGACGCGGTCGACTTGGTCGTTTGATCTTCAACTGGTTGGCATGAGCCAGTTGGAAGACAACCAGCACGGTCTGAGCGGCGATACCGCGGATCCGTCGAAGGTCAGACCCAGCGTGATGTAGAGGGCAGTCTGGTGTGCCAGCTCCGGATTCCGATCCCGGAGTGCGCGTACTTGCCGATCAGTGACAGTTAGATTGTCGCCCAGGAGTTCGGCTACGGCCCTGGGGTAGTCACTTTCAAGCCAACAGGGCAGGGCCTCGTCTGGTGCCTGCATCGTGCGGTGCAGGTGTGCCGTATCCCCGGGGCGGTCTCGAACTGTGCACTTCCTGTCCCGTGTAGATGAGGTCGGTGGCGATGTGGCGGAGGTGTGAGGCGCCGTGAAGTCCTTCGGAGATCACGCAAACGCGCATGAGTAGTTCGGCCATCGGTCGATGCCGGCGGCGGCGGGGACCGGTGTCAGGAGTAGCCCCCGGATACCGTTGCTGAGTTGCGTGTGTTAGGCATGGAGCAATCGATGTTGCTTCCGGTGGTCATGTGCGCACGCTGGGAAGCTGACCGTACGGGGAGGGCACGGTGTCGGCCGACGACGCGAAGGGCGGGGGCGCGGAATCGCCTGCGGTGAGTGGAGGGGTGTTCGGGGCGGTTGGAGCGGCTGCGGCTGGCGTCACCGCCGCGGCCGCGCAGGCGATGCGGGTTGAGGGAGAGACTCTGACGGCGTTCAAACGCCGCGTCGACGCCCTACTGCGGGACCTGGAGAAGTCGCACGCCGCGCCCTCGAAGATCGCCGGAGGAACACTCGGGGCGGGCCGGCTGGGTACGTTCGACGAGGCAGACCAACTGCACTCCTCTTACACGCATGTGCACACTCAGCTGGCGAACCTGTCCAAGATGCTGTCGCTCCAGATCGAGGCGTTGGTCGTCACCGTGGACGCGTCGAAGTCCGGATACCACAACCTGGACGACGACGTACGCGCCCGCCTGAGCCGCATCCGCACCAATGTTGATGCCCTGGTCGGCGGCGGTCAGCACACCAAGCAGCCGTCAGACAAGCGTGGTTCGGATGGCGAAGAGCGCAGCGAGCCGAGTCCTGAGGCGACAGACAGGGAAGCGGGCGGACTGTGATGCCGTGGGCGATGGGCGCCGCAACCGCTGAGACAGAGACTCGGCTCAAGGGACATCAAGACGGGGGCGGAGCATGAGTGGCGGTCTGGGATCCCGCATGTGGGGCATGGTCAACCAGTACCGCTTCGCCGTGCATACCCCGGAGGAACTGTGGGCGATGGTCGAGCCGGCGGACGGCTCGAAGCCTGCGGATCTCGGCGTGCTGTTGACGGCGGCGGCAAAGACGATCAAGAGCATCGGCGACGACCTCAAGACGCACAGCACGGCGGTTGAGTGGGACGGAGAAGGCGGCGAGGCGTTCCGTAAATGGGTCCACCAGGCCGCGCTCGCGACCCTGGGGCTGGGCGACTACAGCGAGTCCGCCGGCAAGTGGATGGCGCATGCGGCGGACACGCTGCACGAGGTCAAGCCGCAGCTGGAGATTCTGAAGAACTCCAGCGCCTCGGCGCGCTCGATCCCGGACGCGCACGCGGCCAAGGCCACGGATGTCGGCAACCACGATGGCGGTCCGGCGGACTCCTCCGTGAAGTCGGCCAAATCGCAGTACGACAACGACCGTACTGAAGCCGCGCAGTTGATGATCAAGCTGGCACAGTCGTACACGGCGTCAACGGAGCAGATCGATGCGCTGAAGGCCCCGAAGTTCCCGGAACTTCCCAAACAGTTCGTGCCAGAGAGCCGCGACGATCTCACCCACCGCCCCGGCACGTCTTCCGATGATGCATCGAGCACTGGGACAGCGGCTGCGGTGGGCGGCGTGGGCGTTGCCGCAGTGGGGGCTGCAGCAGTTGGCGAAGCGGCGCGTGGTGCTGCACTGGCCGCAGGAGACCGCCACGCAAGCACAGCTGCCCTTCCGTCGAGAACAGTTCCGGATCCTTCCCTGAGCGGGGCGAGCACCGCCCTCGACAGGGTCGGCACGCTCCCGTCCCCCACCGTTCCGCCTGCGGCACCCTCCGCGTCGCCACCGTCCGCGTTGCCGGGCGGCACCTCAGGCATCGGGCCCCAGGTCCCGGGTACGTCACCGCCGGTGTTCGGGGGCACAGGCCGATTCGGTGCTTCGCCGCGCGGAGTGAGCGGAGGCCGTATCCCCGCTGCCAACGGTCTCCGCGGACCGTTGGGCACACCGACGGTCCCACGTACCCCTGGTACCCCCGGCGCGTCGCGGGCGGTTTCGCCGGGGCGTGGAGTTCCCGGGGTGACGGGGACGCCGAGCGGCTCCGCGTCGCCGGTGCGAGGGCCAGGTGGTGCGAGCCCGGGGCATCCGTCCAACGGGATTGCAGGTGGTCGTCCGGCTGCACCGCAGACAGGCCGTGCGGCGGGTGCGATTCCGCGGGGCACGGTGGTCGGCGGTTCCCCGACGCAGCAAGCACCAGGAGTCCGCGGTGGTACCCCCGCGGGGGCACGTGCCGGAGCAACACCCAGCCGCGGCGCCGTGCCTGGCTCGGGACGTGAGAGCGGCGTGGCCGGTGCACGGATGCCCGCGCACGCCGATGGTGTCGTCGGTGGACAGCCTCAGCCCTCGAAGACGCGCCGGAACCCGCGGACCACGACCAGGGCAACAGGTCCCGTACGCGGAACGGAGAGCCGTACAACCCAGGTGCACAGTGGTGGACCCACTGGAGGCTCCTCGCAGGCGGCACGTAAGGATGGTGCTCGGCCGGTCCTGGAGGAGCGCTTGCAGGATGAGCGGCCTGTGGGTGAGGAAGCAGAGACGGATCAGACCGAGCCACCACAGCCTCCGCTGCGGCTGCCGGGCCTGCCCCCGACGACGCGGCGTGACAACGAAGGATGACGATGGGTTCCCGTTCCAAGCAGGTCCGCAGGCTCCGGCTGGCGTCGGCCCTGTCCGGCGTCGTGCTCGCGGGCGTCGTCGTGACACCCGCCCACGCCGAAAGTGTCCGGGACCAGCAGTGGTACCTCGACGCCATGCGAGCCGAGCAGATGTGGAAGACCAGCACCGGCAAGGACGTCACGGTGGCGGTTATCGACTCGGGTGTCGATCCCGATCTCGCAGACCTGCGTGGACAGGTACTGCCCGGCAAGGACTACTCCCGGCACCCTGGCGACGAGCACTCGGACTACGACGGGCACGGCACCCGCATGGCCGTCCTGATCGCGGCCACCGGCGCGAAAAGCGGCACGCAGGGCTCGTATGGGCTCGCTCCCGGGGCCAAGATCCTTCCGATCCGGGTACCGGACTTCATCGAGAAGAGCCGCATGGACGGCAACCCGGACGACTACCCCACCTATATATCCAAGGCCATCCGGTACGCCGCGGACTCCGATGCCCAGATCATCAATATCTCGCTGGGCAGTGAGGACCATGCCAAGAAGCTGGACGACGCGGTCGCCTACGCGCTGTCGAAGAACAAGCTGGTCTTCGCGTCCGTGGGCAACACCGGTGCCGGAACGAATCGGGTGGAGTACCCGGCAGGGACACCTGGAGTGGTTGGCGTCGGTGCGATCGACAAGAACGTCAAGGCGACCAAGGAGTCCCAGCACGGCCCGCAGGTCGACCTGGTCGCACCCGGTGCGGACATGGTCGCCGCCTGCAAGGGCGGCAGCGAGCTGTGCGACTCTCACGGTACGAGTGACGCCACCGCGCTCGCTTCCGCCTCCGCGGCGTTGATCTGGTCGAAGCATCCGGACTGGACGAACAACCAGGTCCTACGGGTCATGCTGAACACTGCGAGCGGAGCCGTGAGCGGGAAGAAGCGAACCGACTCCATCGGGTACGGCGCCGTGCGCCCCCGGATCGCACTCACCGAGCCCGGGGCCCCAGGCCAGGCCGACAAGTACCCGTTGCCCGACTACAAAGACGGGGCCTCGGCGGCGGCAGAGGGAGGCGCAACCGCTGCGCCGTCCGCGGGTGCCTCGACGGCCCCCTCCGCGGAGACTTCCGATGACGAGTCGAGCGCACTGCCGTGGATCTTGGCAGGAGTGGCCGGGCTTGTGTTGGTCGGAGCTGGTGGCGGGGCCGTCGCCCTGCGCAGCCGCAAGCGCCGCCGCGAGGCATTGACCGCACCGCTGCCTCCGATGCCGCAGCAGGGGTGGACGCAGCCGTCTCCCTCCGGCACGCAGTCGGGGCAAGGGCAGCCATGGCCGTACCAGGACACCAACCACACGGGCACGCCGTGACAGGACGAGGATCGAGCGGGGGCAAGATTCCATGACGGATACGACCGGGGAACAACATACGCCACGCAGCGGGCCCGAAAACATGGTCGGTATGCGGCTGAACCACCTTCCCGAGGACGCGCGGCCTGCTGGCGGCGGCCAGGAAGACCTGGCGTCGAGTCCGGCGGAGAAGAAGGCCGCCGCACGGGCCATTGAAGAGCACATCCAGCCGGATACCGGTAAAGCAGGCGACTGGGCGGACGTCGACACCGGTGCGGCTGTCAAGGAGTTCCGCGATGGATGGCTCACGTCAGGGGCGTTGAAGAAGGCCCACAAGACCTGGGGCGAGCAGGTTCACAACCTGTTGAACCGCCTCTCGTCGGAAAAGGCGGCGTTGCGGGGCGCCAACAACACTCTGCAGGGCACCGATGGCGAGGTAGGTGCGCGTACGCGCTCTCTTTCGGCACTGGACGGCTTCTGACGCAGATGGGCAGTAGCCCATTCCTGAACGTCACTTCGACCAGCAGGACGCCACAGCAGGACCACGGGGGAACCATGCCGACGTACCACGACATCATGACCGTCGACCTGTCCACACTCACCACGGCCGCGGACCGTTGGGACGGGATGGCGAAGGAGTTCCATAAGCAGGAAGTCGCCTACGACCGCGATGTTCACGGCATATCCATGGGGCAGGCCTGGACGGGGCTGAGCGCGGATGCCGCCAATCGACGGTTCGACATCACGCTGAAGGAATTTCAGAAAGCCCAGACGGAAGCCAAAGCGGTCGCCTCCCTGCTGCGGGACGCACACCACCAGTTCAGCGAGGTGCGCAAGAGACTCAAGTCCGCCCGCGCGGACGCTATCAAGGCCCGCATGGCGGTCTCCGACGAGGGCGTGGTGTCCTTCGACACCACCGATCTCACCGAAGGGGAACGTAACGCCCTCCATCACGACCCCTCGTACCAGGAATCCGTGGGTACTGCTGTCACAGCGTGGCAGGACCACCTCGATCAGATCGTCAAGGACGCAGAGAAGACTGACCACTCCGTCCAGACGGCACTCAACGCGGTGGTCATCGACTCCAAAGGGAACGACGGGACACTCGAGGGCTTCAACGGAGACGCCAAGGACCACCTCAAGGACTACAAGGCCGCTGGCAAGGGCGGCAAGAAGTCCGGCGGCTGGAAGGGCGACGGAGACTTCAAGCTGGACTGGTGGTCCCCGTCCTTCAGCGCCTCGGCAGATCCCAAGTACGGCAAGGAGGGCTCGGTCAAGGCGGCTTTCGATCTCATCCACATGACCGGAAAGGGCTCGCTGACCAATGGCGACTGGAAACTCTCCGGGATCGGCGACGCCTACGCAGGTATTCGCTCGAGCGCTAACTACGGCTTCAGCGACAAGGGCATATCGGGCAAGGCCGAGGTGTCCGCAGGCGCACGAGCGCTGATGGAAGGACGGGCCGAGTACGGCGACTGGGGCGGTGTCTATCTGCGCGGTGATGGCTTCGCAGGCGCCGAAGCCGGAATCTCGGGCAAGGTGAACAAGGACGAGGTCGGCGTCAGCGCCAAGGCCTTCTACGGCGCGAAGGCCTCGATCGGCGGCGGCGTCGAGGCGGCCGGGATCGGTATCGGTGGGAACTTCGAGGTCGGCGCCGGCCAGGGTGTCGAGGCCAAATTCGGCGTCAAGAAAGACGAGCACGGTGTGTGGAAACTGAGCACCGGCGCTTTCGCAGCCGAAGTCGTGGGTGCAGGAGCAGGAACCGAGATCACCTTCGACCCGAACAAGTTCGGCAAGACCGTCGACAGTGCGGCTGACGCGGTCGGGCTCGGTGGCGCAGCGGAAACAGTGGGACACGGCCTCAAATCCACCAAGGACACCGTCGCCGGCTGGCTCGACTGACCAGCCCCGATGAGAGGAGCAACTGAGTTGTCCAAGCCACTTCCCTTGGCAGTCGAGTTCCAGCTGTCTGACGGCTGGGCCCCGGCCTCAACCGAGACCATCGACAGCTTCGGCGTGGCCTTCGCCGCCCTGCATCCCCACCCCGATGCCGGATTCGCCGCCAACATCACCATCGATGGAGAGATTCCGCCCGACGACGTGTCGCTGTCGGACCTTGCCGATGCGTCCGTGAGGCGCTTGGAGCAGGCCGCTGAGTCCGTGCAACTGGTGGACCGCCGCGAGGTCGGTCCCGACGACGCGCCCGCTCTCGTGCAGCGTTTTCTCCTGTCAGCCGCCGTTAACGACGAGCTCCGCGAGCTCGCCCAGGTCCAGGTATACCTGCCCCTGGCCGACACCGTTGATCCGCACAAGTATGCGGTGATCAAGCTGGCACTGACCGCCACCACCGAACAGCTTCACGAAGTCCTCGAAGAGTTCCAGGACTTCGTACGCACCGTGCGACCGAGCACCTCGGAAGGAAACTAGCAATGGGCCGCTTTCGCGATTGGCGGACGGGAACCCGATACCCGGACGAGGGCGTGGAGCCGTTGGCGCGCTCCCACGTGGAGGCGGCCCTGTTCGCGCTCAACGGCCCGGACAAGCCCTACCGCGTACGCACCGCGCTCGCGGAGGAGAAGGCCGACGTGGTGGCAGAGTGGCACATGCTCGAGCCGGGCTGGGGCAGCGGGATGGGACGCCGACAGGTGGAGCGGACGTTCAAGTTCCGTATGCGTCTGGACGGAGGGGCCCACGAGGTACGGGTCTGCGCCGATGTCCGCGAGACGACCCGCGCCGGCGACCCGCCCACGCGTGTCGTAGCACGCAGGCACGGCAAGGGGCCTCGCACCCGAGTGAAGTCCTGGCGCGGAAGCTACAAGAAGGGCCCGGACGGCCGCCGCCAGCGCGTTGACGACTTCCGCTTCGACTCCAACGATCTGAGGGACCCGCTGCAGGAGGTCGTGCTCACGTCGGGTTGGACATGGCGCGGGACACACAAGCCGTGACTGCTTCAACTGTGAACCTGGGTTCGCGTTGGCTTGACAGGATTTGAGGAGGGGAGAATCTTGTCGAGTCTGACCTTCCCGCCGACGCGGGCGGTCGAACGCGGGGCGGCCTGGTACCGCGGGGACTGCCATGTCCACTCCGTCCACTCGGACGGGGAACTCGCTCCCGAAGAGTTGGCCGTTCGGGCGCGCGCCGCCAGGCTCGACTTCATCGCGACGACGGAACACAACTCAGCTGCGGCGCCCGGCGCATGGGGGCATCTGGCCACCGATGACTGGAGTGACTTCTGTAGGGAACTGCATCGGCCCGCGACCTGGGAGGGTTCGGGCCGAGCACGCTGTGTTTCGCGGCCCCTGGGGTGATCAGGCGCAGCGGACAGCGCAGTGCGAACCACACCGGCACCGAAGCCGCGGCCAGAGCGTCGTCACGCTCGGTGTGCTCTCCGCCATTGCGGGGATCGTCAGCGGGATCGTGGCCGTTCTCGACTACCTGCACGGCTGATCTCCGCGCGGCCTCGAACCGCGCAACAGCGAGCGAGGGTGTCACAGAATCCGGCCGCCCCCCAACATGACGGCACGGAGCTCCCGGACGACGCGCTGGAGTGCGCCGGTGGAACTGAGGTGCGGTGGACGGGGCACGCACCGGCGTGTGGGCTTGATCTGCCATCAACTGCCGTACATATGTGCCTCGTTGCGACTGCTCAAGGTTTGAATTTGAGCGCCGTGTGACCGGTTCGGCTCGGGCCTGCGAGAGATAACCGCAACTGTCCCATTAACGGTCTGTAGTGATGGTGTGTCGGATGCGTGAGCATGTACGTTCGGCGAGCACGAGGCGGCCCCGACCCGGACTCCACATCTGAACCGAGGCTGCCCCGCATCCGATTGAGACCTCAGCAACCAGGAGGGCGTATGCCTCCCGACCACTTCTCCGACCTGCCGGTCTGTGACCCGCTGTCGTGGCTCGAAGCTAGCATCCCTCGCCAGCCGTGGCCTAAACCTCGGCGGTGGCGTGACATGAACGTCAACATGCAGCTCGGCCCGTTCCTTGCCGTGCTTTTCGCGGGCATCGTGCTCGTGTTCCGGCCTAGCGAGGCCGAAGTTGCCTTGGCCGCGGTCCCGGTGTTCGTGGCAGCGCTGCGTCGCTCCTGGCTGCGCTACCGGCGCATTTCCGCTGTGTAGAGCGAAATCCGGGGTGGGCGGGCGTGATGCCGGCCCACCCTGGAGGCGCCTGCCCTTCCCTTTGCCGCCCGGCACCCGGGGGCGACGCACGCGTGACTTGCCAGTGGCGCTTTGCGGAACCCCCCAATTCCACCCCGTCTTTGTGGGATGCACCCCCGAAAGGGACTACGCACGATGAGCGCATCAGACCAGTGGCCGACTTCATGCGCCAACCCTGGCTGCTACAACACCGTCGAACAGGCGGTCCGCAGCGGCCGCCGCCGCCGCTACTGCTCGGACCGCTGCGGGCGCTCCTACCGCAAGCGCCAGCTCCCGGACCCTGGCGGAACCAGCGCCCGGGAGTACGCGGCGCAGGTCGCCGACGAGTGCGCCCAGATTCTGGACGCCGTTGTCGCCCACGCGGAGGGCAGCCAGCCGCTGGCCGCCCTGCGCCGGCTCGCCCAACTGCATATCGATCTCAAAGACTTGACCTCCGCCCTCGTGGAGCAGGCCCGCAGCGACAAGAAGAAGTCCTCGGAGATCGCCAGTGCGATGAGGGCCACGTCCGACACCATCAGCCGACAGTACTCAGCCGCGGACAACGCGCGCCGCCGCCAGTCCCGGCTGTCCCGGCTGCAGAACCCTCAGGCAGCCCCGTTGCCGACCCGCTCGAGGACCGTCCCTCACCAGCGCACCCTGCGCGCCGCCGCAGGCGCAGAGCAGGGTGCCGCGGGTGCCGATGACGCCACCGCGGACTCAGTGTCCACGTTCGGGAGGGCCCTGTCCCACCTGCACCGTTCCAGCGACAAGTCGATGCGCGTCCTGGGCGAGGAAGCCGGGGTGTCCGCTTCATACGTCTCCCGCATCATGAGCGGCGACCGGCTGCCCACGTGGGGAGTCACCCGCCGTCTCGTCCGCGCACTGGATGCGTCTCCCGAGGATCTGCGGCCTCTGTGGGACGCCGCTCACGGGCAGAAGCCACCCAGTCCCGATTCGTTGTCCGCTGCACTGCGTGGTCTACGGCTGGCCAACGCCCATCCCAGCTTCCGTCAGCTCAGCGCCCGCATCAACCACAGCCTCTCCCCTGGCGAGATCGCAGCGGTGATCGAGGGCGATCAGGTACCGGACTGGGAGCAGGTCGAGCATCTCGTCGCCGCCCTGCACGGGCGCCCCGAGTCCGTTCTCCCGTTGTGGAATGCCGCCGCAGTCACCCCGGAAGCCCGGAATCGAAGCGCCTTCTCCTCTGGCCTGCCTGCGGGGGCCTTCGGATGACCGCAGCCCTCCTCGCTCCCACAAAAGGCCTGCGGAACATGCCGCGCGCCACCCGCAGCCTGCCAGCCAGACGCCCGGCGACCCCGGGAAACGCCGACGCGCGCATAGCGCCCGCACTTCCACCCGCCTTCGACGCGTTCCGTGCTCTGCACAGCGGCTGCTACCTCGGCTACGCGCAACTCCACCTGCCCGCAGACGAGGCCGCCGACGCCGTCGCCCACACCCTGGGCCACCTCCTCACCCACTGGCCGCATGTAGTCAGCCAGCCCAGCCCAGCCACCTACGCCTGGCAGCAGCTGGTCGCCTTCACCGCCAGCCGGCACCACCCGCTCCCCCTCAACACCAGCTCGCCCCAGCAATACGACACCGTCGTCCTCCACCACGGCCTCGGCTACCCCCTCAAAGCCGTGGCCGACTCCACCGGACTGCACCCCGCAAAAGCCGCCTACCTCGCCCGCAGCTGGCGCCCCTCCAAATAGAACCGCACAACCACGACACGTCGCCGAACGCGAAGCCTTCAACGATGCCCGGCTTCCCCAGCCGACAGCGGAAGGATCTCCAGCGCGTGCAGGAGACGCTCGTGCTTAGTCGATCGGGCTCCGGTGAGAGAGCAGGAGTCCTCGCCGGGCGGTCCGACCGATCAGGTCCACATACCCATGGCGATCTCCTCGAAGGAGGCCACCCACTCGCTGTCTTCGCCGAAGGGAAGAGGATCGTGCCGTTCGATGTCCTGCTGAACGCGCTGGATGACGGCCTCGCGCCCATCGAACGACGACTGTACGGCGACCTCGGGCAGCGCCCGCTTGACTGCGTAGATCATGTAGGCGAGCGAGGAGACGTCCGCGTGGAGCGGGACAGGGTTTTCGGCTCCCTCATAGAAGCCGTACACGGTGCCGGTGACGGTGTCGAGGGCGATGGTCGTCGCTGTGAGGTTGCCGAGGACGATCCAGTTGCGTGACTCTTCAGGAACGGTCCACTGTTCGTCGGCCATCTCATCGAAGGCACGCAGGCTGGCTTCCTTGCTGGGAGCGCCCACCTCCGCCTTCGGTGTGGAGGGGATGCCGACGGAGCACAGGAAGTCGAGGGTGGGTCCCGAGAAGCCGAGAGCTTCGGCGTCCGCGCGTACGGACCGCTCGACGTTCTCGGTGCCGAACCAGCTCACCAACTCGTCATAGGTCAATTCGAACTTGAGGCCGTTCATGGTGCTCCACTCTACGGGGCCGTGTGGCGTCTACGGGGCTGTGTGGCGGTCAGCGGAAGCCGCCGCTCACGCCGTGGGCTTTTTGGTCCTTCTCGAGTTGGGAGCGGTACTTCTCGTGTTCCACGTCCCGGATTTTGGGCTCTTCGGAGTTGAGGTACTTCGCTGAGTGGGTGACTTCAAGGTCTGACCCGAAGTATTTGGCCGTCCACTTGTCGCACCATGAGGGGCGTCCCTGGCAGGGTTCTCGTTCGGTGTATACCTCTGTGAGGTTGTCCTGTTTTTCGGCTTTGAGGATGGGATAGCCGAGGGTGCGTTCGGAGTGGGGGCCTTCGCTGTTGGTGACCAGGACCATTTCTTTGCCCGAGGGGTCTTGGTAGCGGCCTGCGGCGTAGTTGCCGCCGCCCCAGTCCTGGTTGTGGTAGCGGGCGATCTGAGTGGCGCGGGACAGGTCGGTGCTGCCTGGTGCCACCTTGCGCGAGGTGACGACCGCCTTGTCTTTGCTGGGGCTGACGGGGTACGAGGGGCCCTTTTGCCCTTTGCGTGGTCGCCAGACGCGGCCGGCTTCTCCGGGTTTCTGGCCGGGTTCCGTCATGAGGTCACGGATGCCGGAGTTGTCGGTCTTCTTGACGGGGTCGGTGGAGCCGTCTGGGTTCAGCCGCTCTACGGTGCCGTCTGCGTTGAGCAGATACATCGGGGTGTCGTCATCGTCGACCTTGCATCGGTTGACGTCGTCGCGGGTCTTCTCGTCGCTCTTTTTGTGTTCCTTCTTGCTCGCATCGATCTTGCCGCCGTGCTTCTCGAGGACGTGCACGGTCTCGTCGGCTTTCTTGTCGACGGCGTCCTCGGCCTTGTCCATGACCGTGGCGAGTTTGTGGAAGCGGCTGTCCTTCTTGACTGAGCTGCGCCGTTTGCCGCCGCCGGTCTTGTGGGCGTTCTTCTTCTTGTCGAAGTTGCGCTTGGTTTTGTCGTAGTCGCCCGAGGCTTTGTCGAAGTCGTCGA
Source organism: Streptomyces sp. CB01635 (assembly GCF_002803065.1). Classification (GTDB taxonomy): domain Bacteria; phylum Actinomycetota; class Actinomycetes; order Streptomycetales; family Streptomycetaceae; genus Streptomyces. The sequence continues at coordinate 29,742 of NZ_NNBL01000035.1, read as the reverse complement.
ACTCGATGGCGAGGTCTTGGGCCATGTCGCCGGTACCGACGGCGTAGTGGCCCAGGTCGTTGTCGTCGTGGGCATCGAGTTGGTCGGTGAAGAGGTCTTCGATCTTGTCGAGGATCTTTGCTTCGATCTTGTCCGTGACGATGGAGGTGATCTCGCCGGTCGCGTAGTTGATGGCTTCGTGCAGCGCGATGCGGCATGCGGCGATGGCGCCCGCGCTGAGTAGGCCACTGAGACCTGCAGTGAAGAACATGCCGATGACGCCGGCCGTGGCGGTGGCGGCGGTTGCGCTGAGTTCTGTAATGCAGACGATCTTGCAGCCCTCGATGAAGCCGGCGCAGTCGTCCAGGGCGTCGGCGAGGTCGTCGAGTGCTTTGATGAAGGTCGACAGGTCCTTGGTGGTCAGTTTGCCCCACCGGCGGTCGATGGCCTGGACCGTCTTGCCCTTGCTTTTGCCCCCCACGATGTGGGAGCAGGCTCTGTTGCCCTCGGTGATGATGTCGCGGATGCCGTCGGCGAGGTGGCGGTAGTCCTTGGCGCTGCCGCGGACTTCGTCCTCGTCGATGTTGGGCCAGCTGACACCGACTAGATCCATTACCGCGACAAGGTCGTCGGGCAGAGTCTTCCCCACTTGCCATTCCCCCGTAAGACGTCAACCCGCTTACCCTCTAGGGAAGCTAAAAGATCGTCAAGCTCGCATAGCTCGGGTCAAGCCAGCTGCTGCGGCTTGTCGCTCGTCGGCCTCAGACAGATCAGTGCCTGATCGGTGCCTATTACCAGGTGGCCTGCGGCGGTGAGTGTGACGGCCTGTACTGGCAGGCCGGGTACGAAGCGGCGCAGCGCTCCGGCGTCGAAGGCATGGTGTTCGACCAAGGCGTCGGCCCAACTGACGGCGAGAACAAGTCCGCAGGGGGTGTGGGCTGCGCTGAGAGACGTGACCGCACAGGGGCGCGAAATGATCGGTGAGGCGAGAGGGGCAGTATCGGTGCGCCAGGCGCGCACGTGGCCGTCGGCTCCGCCGCTGTAGAGCAGAGCACTGCTCGGTTGGCCGTCGGCGTCGGTGAGTTCGACTGCAGTCAGTGCGGTGACTGTTCCGTCGTGGAGCCGGCTGGTGCGGGGTACTGGGGTTTCGGCGCTGGGCAGGAAGGCGTGCACGGCGCCGGAGGCGTCCGCGACTGCGATCGTCTGGCCGGTCGCCGTCATTGCGGTGCCAGGGGTGTCTTTGAGGTGATCACTCGCGGCCTGGACTAGGTGATCGAGGGGGGTGGGCTGGTCGTCGAACAGGGCGTGCAGGCCGGTTGAGGCTGGCTGGGTCGCCTTGTGGCAGTGGAGGTGGCCGTGGTTGTCGAGCACGAGGACCGTTCCATCGGGCCATGATGCGATGGCGCGTGGCTGCGCTTTGGCCTGGGGCAATCGGCCAAGGGCGGCAGCGTCTGCTTCGTTCACAGCGCGCACGGTGCCCATGTGGTCGGCGACGAGGATTGTTCCGGCCCTCTGTCCGCGTCCGGCTGCCAGTGCGCGGGCGGGACCCGGCCAGGGCGGCCGGATGTCGCCTCGCACCCGTGTCCATGCCAGCTCCCAGGTGGAACCGGCATGAAGCTCTGCGAGCGACTGCGCGTGGCGTGGGTCTGCGTCGTCGCCCAGTGCCGCCCTGAGTACCAGGGCCCGGTCCGCGTGGTCTTGTTCACGGGTCAGTGACTGCCCCGCGCGCAACCAGGCCGCCCGCAAGCCGCCGTGCAGGTCGTGGGAGTGTTCGTAGAGTGCTGACACGCTCCACGGATCTGCCGTGCAGAAAGCACTGGGATCGTTCAGATCGACGTTCGGGTGCGCGCGCGGCGCCTCATGCTCGTCAGGGATGTCATCCGGGTGTTCCGCGGTCCATGCGGCGTATCGCACGCTGTCGGTCCATTGCGCCTCGTCAAGGTCCATCTGTGCAGGACTGCAGGTCGCCAGGGTCCGTGCCTGCGGGTGGCCGCTTCTTGTCTCGACGATGAGACGAACATGGTCCAGTTCGAGCAGGGCCAGAATGAGTTCGGTGAGACCGTCAGGGCCGTCCGCCGCGTGGAAGTCGGGCAGGACTATCACGGTGCGGCGGGGGTCGGCGGCCAGGGTCTGGATCAGCTCCCCGGGCGTGCGCGCTGCGATGGAAAGGTGTTCGGCAATGGCCCACGCGGCGGTCCGGGCGGTCTGTCCGCTCAGGGGGACGAAACTGTGCACACGGCGCTCGAGAGTGGTGCCCGGACGGGTTCCGTGTCCAATCAGCCAGGCCAGCAGCTGCGACTTGCCGCACCTCTTGCTACCTGTGACCAGGCACAGTCGGGGCGCCTGGGGGTCGGTGAGCCAGGCCAGCAGGGCCGCGGCGGCGGGCTCTCGTCCCGCGGCCGGCCGCGCCCACGTCTGAGCGTTCATCCGCGCCCTGCCCGCTGCGCGGTGTAGGTGATGAGTTCTTTCATGCCCTGCTCGCGTGATTCCGCGTCGTCGCCGTAGTCGAAGCTGTGGGTGAACTCCGCGTGCGGGAAGGTCGCCCGCATCCAGGCGGCGCAGTAGTGCCCCGGCATCATGCATGGCTGCAACTCGCAGTAGACGCGCTGCACTTGTTCTGGCTGGACGCCGGCAGCGGACAGTTTCTGCCACACCAGTTCTTCCGGGTGGGCAAGCCCTGGGCCAGTTGCCTCGGTGACGAGTTGGCTGGTGCCGGTGTCGTCTTGGTATTCGAAGGTGGAGGCGAAGGGGAAGTTGAGAGTGTGGCGGACGTCGTCGAGTACGCGTGGCCACCAGTTCTCCCGGCCGGCGAACGCGGCAGGATCGATCTGGCGGAGTTCAGCGTTCAGCTCGCGGAAGGCAGAGAAAGCCGAGGGGACATCCGTCGCCGCAGCGACCTCGGCCAGTCCACGGTCGAGCACTGCCAGGGACCGATTGAACGTCGAGACGTTTGAGCTGACGAACATGTCAGGCTGTTCGATACCAAGGAACACTCCTTGCACTGCGCCGTCGGGACGCAAGCACAACTGCACCGGCCCATCCGAGCCGAGCCGCAGCCAGTCACCGGCGTCATCATGCGGGACCGGGATCTGCTGATGCCCCGCGAACAATGCGAGGGTGTGCCCGTCCGTCATGCCGGCCGCTGTGAAGTAGAAGGCAACCTGCAGTGGAACACCAGTCTGCTCGAGCTGTCCGGCAGTCTCCTGAGTCAGCTCGCTTCGCTCAGCGCCCAAGAGACTGAAGCGGCGCATGCCGTCCCTGCCAAAATGGACAGTTGACGGATCCGGTGCGGACTCGGACATCGGAGAACCTCTCACGGTAGGGGTTGACTGCAACAACCCTAATCGGCGCACGACGACGACAACGCGTCGCCCGGGTGATCATGAGGTCACCATTCCTGCACCAGCCTTACCTCAGCCTGGACTCGACGGGCAGCGCCCCTTCGGTGACCGGATGTGGCTTGCCGGTGCGCATGGCCTGTCCTGGTCAGAGCTGGCTCACTCGCGGGCTTCGGCCGGGTTCAGCACCTGCCTCTTCTGGGCGGCGCCCCTGACGGCCTGAACGCGGGCCATGTGCCCCAAGTCGTACAGGCTTACCGCGAAGTGCCTGCGGCCGGGGCGCCTCGGGCAGCACTATGGCCGTGCGTGCAGAGGCCGCCCTGTCGTCCCCCATGCTGCTGTAGGCGTTCACCCGGGCGCTCGGGGCACCCTGCCTTCACCGCACTACATCACGCCGGTCAGACCGGCTGACTTGCCCGCAGGCTGGCCAGCCGGTCTGACTTGACGCTGGTTGCTTCTAGCCGATCGCGCTGCGCGTATTCCAGTAGCTCTTGGGGCTGATGATCCCTCTACCGGGCCAAGGAAGGGTTGTCCGGCCTCCTGCGCAGAAGCGGACAGATCCGTCGGCTCGCACGGTCCAGACGTCGGGGATGGAGTCATCGTTGGCGTCGGGTGTGCCGATCAGCTGCAGAATGCTGGTGCTCGACCAGCCGGAGGCCCCGTAGTTGGTGTCGGCGCCTCGACGAGCTCGGGTGCCACTGCGACCTGGACTGGACTCAATGCGCGAGCGACTCGGCGAAACGGCGATCCGAAGCAACCCCACCAAACGCTCAGTTGAAGAGAGCAACCGCACTCGCCAGTTGCCTGTCCACCCAGATCAGTCCGTGACAGTGATTAGCCCATGGCTACTGCGTGCGTGTTCCGGAACGCTGTGGTTCTTCGTCTGGTGGTCGGGGCCTGGTGGCGGGCACTCTCGGGTTCGGCGGAGGAGCCACCATGCGCGTGGGGTCAAGCATGACCGTGCCAAATTCGCGAGCCAGAAGACCATGGATGGTCTCCCAGGTGCGGAGCTGGCCATGCTCACGCCGTTCGCTCCAGCGCTCATGCAGCCGCATCCCGCTGAAGATCGCCAGTGCGCTGGCCAAAATGAGAGCAATAAGGCCGTAAATGGGTGTGTATCGGTCGTCGAACATCGACCGGCTTTGGTCCACCTGCTCGGCGTTGACACCAAAGAATCCGAAGAGCAGGCTCAAAGTACCGGTAATCGTGGTGACGAAGGTGACTGCCACGACGGTCCGGATCCGGCGGCGATCACCGGCTCGCTGCTCGGCGCTCTCCACCGACGTCAGCTCGGCAGCGATGGCGTTGCCCAGCCGGCTGAGCATCTGTCCGATGGTGGCGGAGCGTTCGGTGAGCCCCATTGTCGTGTAGAGGGCATTGTGGAAGCTCTCAACTCGCAGTGCAGGAACGAGGGTTCCGATGTCCCCGCCAGCTTCGACGCTGTAACTGAGCTCGAGTTCGAGATGGCTCAGGCCATCGGAGATCGACTCCAGCATGGTGCGCCGGTGGTGTGTGCTGCGTGTGCCGTCGGACCGGGCGCGGAAGCGGTGTCCGTAGGTGTGGGCGACTTCTCGGATCTCCCGCAGGCGTGCCGCCGATCCCACAGCCTGCACGGCGGAGAGTAGGACGGAGTTTTCGATGTAGTCCTGATGGCCGCAGATGAGGCTCGCGTACGGTCCCAGAGCGCCAACGGTGGTCGGGCGTCTGTTGAGTTCAGCCGGGTAGACGATGGAGCTGTGCTCCGGCCGGTACGGGAGGTCAGTACGGTAGATGACTCGCTGGATGGTGTCGTCGTCCGGGGCGTCTTCGGGTGACGGCACACTCCGGAAGACCAATTGGTGCCGTTCGGGGAGGAAGCCGGGCGCTTGTCCCTCAGAGTGCTCCGAACGGTAGCCAACGCGTTCGCCGGCGAGTTTCTCCAGCGACACACCGTCACATTCGACGCTCGCGTAGTAGAGATCTTCCATCAGCGGAATGCATTCAACAAGGCCTAAGGGGACGTCCAGCGTCAGGGCGACCAGAACCTGCCCCGAGGGATGCAGGAAATGCCAGAGTGTGGCGGCCACGGGCGGGCCCGGTTGCCAGCGTTGGCATACGAGAGATGCGCAGTCGAGGGGTTCCTTGCGAAGGACCCGCGGTAATTGCTCTCCGGCCAATTCGTAGAAGGGTGCCAGACGCCCGAACGAGAGTGCGTCCGTCGAAGCGTGCCTACCGGGGGGAAGCCGCGACGGGTCGCACACCCAAGACGTTGAGTACACGGTGGTGATGCGGAGGTGAGGCCGGGAAGCGTAAGGGGCGAAGAGTCCCCCGTCCGTTCCGTTAGAGCGCGTGCCAGCGGCGTTCAAGGTCACCCTTTCGAAGAGATTCCATGCGCAGCGCGAACTCATCTGCTTCCGGACCAGACTGGGCGTTCTGCATGAGCCAGGTCGTCATACCCAGTTCCCGCGTGGTACGCAAAACTGGGTACCCGTGCCATTCCGTGACATCCGTGCCGTACGTCCGAACAAACTCCGCGTAGTCCTTGGGCGGCAGACCAAACCGATCCACGGCGATGACAGTGGGTACCAGGTCCCAGGCCCGGGGGCCAATCGCCACCGCTTCATAGTCGATGAGCAAGGCGCGGTTGCCGTCCCAGAGGATGTTGCCGCGATGCGCATCACCGTGCACCAAGTGTTTGGGTGAGGAGGCAATGAGGGTGCGGAAGTCCTCTTCTGCGTTGTTGCAGGCTTCGGCAAGGAAAGCTACGTCCTCGCGCTTGATCCCGGAGACGACTTCGAGACGACTGCGCATGATGGGGAACGGATCAAGGACGGGGAGAGGGAAGTCCGGGTCCGGCAGATCGTGCAGGCCCCGGAGGAGCGCGGCCAGGATCGTGTTGGAGGCAGGCGGGGAGCTCTCCGGCACGTATTCCCAGAACGTCACGAGTCGACCGTTCGCCTCGATGGGCTGTGGGGTATCCGTCGGCTGCACGGACGGGAATCCGTACTCAGCAAGCCAGCGCGCCACGGCCAGTTCCTTGGCAACCTTGTCGGCCATTTCCGTTGATCGAGCGACCCTTGCTACGACGCCGATCTCCGGGAGAGCGAAGAGCGCGTTCTCCCCGAGCCGCAGGAGCTCTGCGTCCGGGAGGAGAGGCAGTCCAGCAGAGTCGCAGGCGGCAAGCATGGCACGCCGTGCGTTGCTCTCGTTCAACCCATCACGGGTTTCATAGAAGTCCATCTCGGCCAGCCTCCCGAGGTAGTTGACCAACTGTCAAGGGGCCAGAGGGCCATCTCGTCTGCACGAAACGCTGTCAGGCCGATGGGCGGGCGAATGCTGGCTACGGTCGGCTCTTGCGGCCCACAGGCGTGCCACTAATCGACCGAACCGGCGCTGCCAGCTTGGCGGGTTGGCTGAGACGTGTGTTGTTCGTGGCGGACTCTTCATGATCAGGTCGGTGATGTTCCGTCACGCATCAACCACAGCCATGGAGATACTGTGCGCCTTAGATCTGTAGCTCAGGCAGCCTCAACTGCTCTTGTTTCCCTCGGATTACTCGTCGGAGTGAGTCTGGAGCCGGCCGGTGCGGCCAGCACTTCCGAAAAGGGGCCTCGGGTCGTCTCGACGGTCGGCGCTCTGGGCGCCTCGTTGCCCAGCCTGCGCGAACTGCGGCAGGACTGGACTCATCGCCGTACCGTCGCCGACGCCAACTCCCTCAATGCCTCGTCAACGGCCGGCGAAACACCGCTGGAGACTGTCGGTCCGGCGGCGGCGTGGGCGTCCGAGTCGGATGAGCCGGCCGCAGTCGCACCGGGCGGTTCCGGCGCGCAGCGCGCCCGGACGCTCGCTGCCGACGACAGCCTGTACCCCGAGCCGGCGCACACCATGACGGCGCAGGAGTGCCGTGACGGTCTGGGCTCGGACAAGAAGTTCTTCATCAAGTCGCGCTTCGCCGTGTGCTCCGGCGCCTCGTTCACCCAGGAATGGATCAAGGACAACAAGCCCGTTGGGGCGAGCACGTTCGGCTTCCTGGCGATTGGCACGATTGCCAAGGGAAGCCGCACGATGAACGTGCAGTACCGGTACGTCCAGATGCAAACAACGGGTACAACCGGCGTCTCTACGTTCATGATCACGCCCAGTGTGACCATTCCTCAGATCTGGCCAGCCACGGCCAAGACCTCCCAGGGCGGGAGCGTGCCTGTGGCTCAGAGCTTCGCCGCGCTGAAGGCTCAGACCGAACCCGGCTTCCAGCACAATCTGACCGTCGCCAGCGGGCAGGGCGACCCACCCGACGACACCGTCTTCGCCGTCTACCAACCCAAGGTGAAGCTGCGAGTGGATGGGGGCTGGAAGATGAACGGCGCGCTGTCCGGCGAGCCCTTCTTCCTGGCACCGCGCTGGGACAAGGCCCAGTACGTCTCCCCCGACAACGGCGCGGCTGCCATGAGCTACACGGTGGCGATGCCTTTCAGCACTAAGACCGACGCTCCCGAGCGGCTCGCGGCCCAGCACATCAAGGACGCCTACGACAAGCCGGGAACGACCAAGCCGGACAATACCAGCAAGGACATACCCGGCCGGACAGCCGACAGGCCGCTCACTCGCCTCTACGCCGACACGTCACGGCGCAATGCCAACCGCCGTGCCGCGGTGGCCACATGCAAGAAGTACTGGGGCGACAATTACGCCGACGGCGGCAACGAATGCGACGAGTTCCCCTTCTCCACCACTTATGAAGGCGCGGCGCAAGCCTCAGCCAAGTACGACCCGCAGGGCAAAGCCCCCAAGAACAACTACTCGGCCCGCCCGATTCCCAAGACCGACAATGGTGCAGGCGGCACCCTGATGTCCCTCTTCTACAAGTACAACCGGATCATCGACGGCCCTAACGATGGATTCCTCGTCGAGGTCAACTGACTCGCCTCCGGGTGACGGTGCGCCATATTGTGGCGCACCGTCACGCGGGCCAGAACTGCACCAGGTAGTGCTCGATCCCCTCCGGGACATCGAGCTGCGCGAGTTTGTGCACCTCTTCCCTACCGCGCACATGCACCCGCACCCTCCATGTTCGACCGGGCTGACCGAGGACAATGTCTTCCTTGGTCATCGCGGCATAGGTCCACAGGCGCACCTGCCCGGCGGGGGCGTCGATCTGTGTCTGCGCCACCTTCTCCCATGGTCCGGGAGCCTCAGGGGGCTCCTCATCCCAGACTTCCGCGCAGAAGTCGGCCGTGTGCGTGTGGCCCCCGCTGTGAATCACCACGCGGCCGCCGGTCGAGGAGCCGAAGGGCGCATCTGGTTTCGGCTCGTCGTCGAATGATGCCCCGATGTCCTCCATCCACAGGCCGTAGAACATGACCTCGGCGTCGAGGTGCTGCGTAGCCAACAGGCCCATCTTCTCGCTCCTTCGCCAGCCGCCCTCGATCGGCGGAGCGCCTTCGGGGGACCTGGCGATCAGCATGACCTCGTTGTCCAACGGAGGCAACTTGCCCCATCAGGCCGGACCAAGCATCGTGTCTGCACGGCATGTAGAGGCTTCTCTCAACGCTCCACGCGATCAGGGAAGCAGCGGACTGACGACGCGGTTGGGTTCGTAAGCGTCAGTGGGCCTGGACAGGTTGCGGGCACTATGGCCGTTGGATGAGGTGACGGTCTTCATCGGCTGGTCCGGGGCCTGGCCCGTCGGGATGGCGGTTGATCCAGGACAGGCCACCCAGGTCGAGCCGCATGCGGGTGCGGGTCACCGCGACGTAGGCGAGGCGGGCTTCGGCATCGTCGATCGGCCCCGGCAGGGGGTTGCCTGCCGCATCTTTGTGGTCACTGTCTTTGGGCGGGAGGAAATCGCCGGCGATCTTCACTCGGGCCCATTCACGCCCCTTGGCCTTGTGCGCAGTGGAGACGGTGACCTCTGCACCGTTCTCGGGGGCGAGGCGGGAGACGGCGCTGAGGATGACGTCGGTGCCGTGGGTGTCGACCAGGTCGACCAGGGGTTGCAGGTCGCGGCCGGAAGGGTCGTGGGATGCGTAGTCCTGCAGGTCTCCCCAAGTGGCAAAGAGCACCAGTTCGGGATGGCTGGTCCGGCGTCCGTCCTTGAGGTCCTGGGCGGCCAGCGCGAGGCCCCGCAGGCTGTCTCCTCCCCCGGCCAGGCCCACGCGGAGTCCCTCTGCCATCAGGCGCATGACCTGGGTCATGGCGCCGACGTTCGTGCGGCACAACACCGCGTCGGGACGGGTGACGGGGCCCAGTTCAGTGGGTACGGCGTCGCTGCCGCGCAGGCGGATGGGGGCATCGGCGATGGCCAGCCATCGGTTGGCTTCGTGCGCGAGTGACGGGCCGAAGCGGAAAGACTGCGACAGGGCCATCGCGGTGGCGTCGAAGCCGGTCATCACGTCTTTGGCTCCGCGCCAGTGGTAGATGGCCTGGGCGGAGTCGCCGACCATGACTAGCTGGGCGTGCTCGCGCTGGGCCAGGAAGACCTGTTCGACGACGGAGTTGGTGTCCTGGGCCTCGTCCAGGAGTAGGAAGTCGGTTTCGATCTTCGGTTGGGTGAGGGCCCAGATCTTGAGGTAGTGGTCGTGGTCGAAGCGGACCGCGCCGTCGTCGAAGTGCTGCAGGTCTCTCCACGCCTTGCGGGCGAAGGGCACGATGTGGTCGGCGAGTTGGGTGTGCAGGGACTCGTCCTCCAGGCCGCGCAGGCGGGGGACGTGAAGGCGGGCAATCGCCGTGTCAGCGGTCTGACAGAAGCGGGCAACCGTGCGCAGGGCGGCGTTCGCGAGGGCTCTTTGGGACACTTCGCGGTTGCCGATGCGGACGGGTTTGGTCAGGCCGAGGGCGTGGCCGGTCCGCCAGGCGGGGCGGCGTGGGGCGTTGAGACGGCGTGTGTAGCGGTGACCGACGGCGGCGTAGGCCATGGCGTGGGCGGTTTTGCAGGTGATGTTGTCTGGGAAGCGGGTGCGGGCGTCGGTGGCGATGGCCCGGTTGTAGGCGAGGTAGCGGCCGCGGCGTTTGGTGGTCTGGGCGAGCAGGGCCAGGGTGGTGGTTTTGCCCGTTCCTGCGCCGGCTTGCAGGGCGAGGTGGTCTCCGGCTCGGAACGTGTCGGCTGCTGCGGTCTGTTCGTCGGTCGGGTTCAGCATGAGGGTGCTCCGGGGGTGGGAGTGAGGGCGCGGCCGACGGCCGCCAGGAGTTGCGATGCGGTGGTGGTGGCAAGTAGCCGCTGCACTGCGCTGTCGAGGAGACTGGCTTCCTCCTCGACGTGCTGGGCCAGGGCCTTGCGGAGGGCTAGCCGTACGAAGATGCGCCGTGTCTGGCCGGCGCGGTCGGCAGCTTGGCAAACGGCGGCGTCTGCGGAGGGTGAGAGCGTGATGTTGAGGAGGACGTGGCCGCTGGAGTCCGGGTAGTGGGTGGTGATCACGTCGACGGGCAGCGCTTCGCGGAGCCGACCGCGCACGCGGTGGAGGGCCCGGCCTGGGGTCTTGGCGTGCACGACGGTCATGAGGCGGGTGGCGTCGTGGTTGGCGGCCAGTGGCAGTGTGCGGGCCGCGTGCGCGAGTTCGTCGTGCGTGGCGGGACGGGTGAGGGTGATCTCAACTGCGTGGTGCAGGTTCATGCCTGCCTGTCTTTGCGGCGGCGGACCAGGTCGGGTAGCCGCGTGTGGATGTGCTGGTGGTGCAGGAGCGGGTCGAAGACCTCCCAGCCTGTGAGGGCCAGGTCGGCTGCTCCGTGTGCGGCGGCGTGGTGGGGGCAGCGCTGGGTACGCCAGCGCAGTTGTTCCGCGTAGGGCAGGTGGCTGAGGTCGTAGAGGGCCATCGCTCCGCCGGGCAGGGTCAGTTGCCCGCAGCTGGGGCTGAGGGAGTGCAGCCCCCAGATGCCGGATGGGGCGCCGGGGTGGTGTACGGGGTTAGGGCATCGGTGCCGGGTGCGGGCCTGGGCCACGCATCGGATGTCCTCCAGGGGCCCGTCAGCGAGGTAGTAGCCGTACAGGAGGTGTGCAATGGGCCGGGATGGCCGGCAGACGGCGGCGGCCGGCTGGGGCGGCGGCTGGTCTGTGGGTGGGGTGTGGGCGCCGGCGTCGATCAGGCGGCGGGTACGCAAGGCGAGTTGGCGGCGCAATTCGTTTAGGGGCGGCGTCAGCGTGGTGGTGTCGAGGCCGGGACAGATCAAGTGGTGCGGGATACGGCACCAGGCACTGCCGTCGCCTGCAGGGTGGGCAACGCCGCGACTGAGATGCCAGCGGCAGCGGGCAGGAACGGTGCGGGTGGTGAGTTCGGTCGGGTGCAGACCGATGGGGCGTCCGTCGCTGCGCTGGTACCACTCGAAGCGGTTGCCGCACAGGCGGCAGGTAACGCTCTGGGCAGTGCGCACGAGTCGGGTGGGGCTGTCGGGGTCGACGTGCAGGGCGCGCGGGCGGCGGGAGCCGGCGCGGCTGCCGTCCCACCGGCGGGGTGGGGAGGTGGGGCACATGGCGGTGAAGGTGGCAGGCGGCGCGCCGTCGGCACGCTGTGCGTGCCGCGGGTGTCCCGCGACCGGATCAACCGGCTAGAACGCGCACGCGAATCATCGATTGCGGGTTCTGTTTCCGTCGCTGGATCGGGTGGTCCGGCGAAAGGGGAACGGCGGGCTATCCGGCGTTGTCGCCGGGGGCCGGGTGGCCCTCGCAGAGGGTGGCGAAGAGGTGGTCGACGCTCACGTCCAGGGCGTGAGCGAGGGCGTGCCAGGTCTTGAGTGATCCGATGGTGCGCCCCTGTTCAACCTCGATGAGGGTGCGCCGGGACAGGCCGCTGCGGCTGGCGAGCTCGTCGTAGGTCCATCCGCGCTCACCCCTGAGCCGCGCCAGCTCCAGGCGGAGCGCGGTGAGGTTCGGGTCGGGCGGGAAGATCGTCACCCCACCATCCGAAGGTGCAGACCCCTGCCCTGTCAGTGCAGACCTCTGCCCTATTTCTGCAGGTGACCACAACTCACACAGGGCAGAGGTCTGCACTACGGTGTGCCGCCGGACCCGCCTATCGGACGGGCCACCCGGATCAGCGCCAGCACGAACGAGACAGAGAGGCGTGCACGATGAGGCTCTGCACGGCCAACCGCACGGTGCCGCGCATCTGGACCGTGGAGTTGCGGCCACAGCGCTGCGGCCCGGAACTCGTGTGTCCTCGGTGCCGTCCCGTCACCACGTCGGCCAAGGGCGGCGCGACAGCTCGTTCCGCGGTCCTTGCTCATCTGGCCCGGCATGCCCGCCTGGACGCACTCCCGGTGCACCTGCGGACCTGCCAGTGCCATGAGCGCGGCTGCCGCTGGCACCCCCGCCACCGCGGCTGCTCCGGCCCGATCGTGCTTGCCCTTGCCCGCGAGCAGGGCGGGCGCCTATGGCGGCTCGCCGACGTATGCACGGCCTGCGCCGGCGCCACTAACCACGCCGCTATCGTCCCCGAGCCCCAACTCGCCGCCGCGCCCTCACCTCATAAGACGGAACAGCCCACCAAGAACGGGCCCGAGGACCCCAGCGCGCGGGTCCGTGTGCGCGACATGCTCTCCTATCTCGCTGCCGCTCTCCCCTCCCCCACTGGCCCTCAAGCCCGCCTGCTCGCCCTGCAGTGCGCCCTGCGCGCCGACGACCGCGGCCGCACCCAACTCCCGCCCGGTCTCCTGCGCGGCATGCACCTGCACGGTGAGGGCATGTGGTGGCGCGAGCTGGAACAGGCCCACTGGCTGCACCGACCACCGCTCTCATCCACAAACAGGGCCGCAACGCAGCTGCTGGATGCAACCCTGCTCAGCCCCAGACCGGGACGCCGCGGCCGAGCCCGCGCCGCCGACTGGGCCCTGCGCACGGCAAGTGCACCCGCGCTGCGCAACCAGGGCCCCGGCCTGCAGCTGGCCGCGGTGGCGCTGGCCGTGCACGTCTCCCCCGGCACAGCCAGCGGCACCGCAGACGCCGGGCAAGTGGCCCGCAGCTGCGGGCTCACAGGCGACCAGCTGATCACAGCACTCGAACAACTCGCCACGACCGGCGTACTTAACGCCTGGACACTCGACGCCGCGATGGATGACCTGGCCTGGCAGACGGTCAGACAATGAATCGCGTGGCCGCACACCAAAACACGCAGCAGGAGGAAATTCCCAGTCTTCCAAGCAGCGGAATTCTCGCAGGGCAGCCCCGGCCCGCCCCTCGCACGCTGCCCGGCGCCGTCCAGCTCGCCGCGCTCACCGTGGCCGCACACCCCCGCCCCGACGGCGCCGGGAGCGCCGACCCGGACCTCCTCATGCACCTGTACGACCAGACACCACAGCAACTGACCCATCTGCTCGACCGGCCGGCCAGAGCGCACCCGCCCGCCTCCTGGCACCCCGCACCCCAGGAGGCCGAAGTCGTGTGGCAGCTGCCGTGTTCCGAGTGAATCACCGAGCACTGACAGCCCCCGCACTGCAGATCACAGGTCTCCATGCATGGTCGAGGGTTCACTCAAGCTGCGCAGGAGAGTTCACTCGATGATCAGCCACCTAGACTCGAGCAGGCCACAGGAGTTGCACCGTCCCCTGCACCAAGGCATGTCACACCCCAGCCATGACGGGTGGGCGCCCCGGCCCCCGCTTCATTCCCTGCCGAAAGGCCCTACCGTACCGGATACTTCCGCCCAGCCCTCCTCCGATCCATGGGGATCTTTGAATCTCCGGTGGCGTGGCAGCTGTCGCACACGGTCCTGATCCACCCGTGCGGTGCGTCGTGGCGACGCCGCCGGCACTCCGCGTTACCGCAGAACTCTCGGATGGCAGTCGACCGCTCTACGGCTGAGTGCGCTTTCTGCTGGCGGGGCGTGGCGGGTGTCCGTCCGGTGCCATGTGTATGCCGTCGTGCTAGACCGGCTCAGGTTTACGCACTCGGCGGTGACGGTCCGTGGCCGCGTGGCGGGCGGTTACATGTATCCCTGCGGGCTCTCACCGTCGGGGTGGGTTGTCCGGTCCATGTCGGTGAGGATTTCGCGGGCGAGCTTCCGGCTGAAGCCGGTCTCGGGGCGTTGGTCGTCGTCGACGATCAGTTGCAGGTGGTAGGTGAACTGGGTCCAGTTGCGGAAGTTGCCGTGGCACGCGGTGTCGTCGAGCCACAGCAGGTCTTGTGGGTCGGTGTCGGCCAAGAGCGGGTGGTAGCCGGGCATCGTGTCGACGACTTCGTCGGGGCGTAGTGGGGTGTAGGGCTGCCAAACGGTAATGCGGTTGCCGAAAGCGCCCAGGCGGCGGAGGCGGCGGTAGAAGGTGTTGGAGCCGACGAGGACGGCGGAGAGGTGGTTGGTGGGGTCGTCCCACAGGGCGCGGATGTACTCGAGGACATGGTTGCTGAGGCCTTGGGCTTCGTCGAAGACCAGGGTGAGGGGCTGCTTGGCGAGGGTTTTGCGGATGAAGTGTTCGATGGTGCGGCGATGTTCGGTGGTTCCTTCAGGCATGCCGAGGGCGTCGGCAAGGTCGATCTTGAAGTCCTGCATGGGGATGCCGGGGGCGTGCTGGAACCGCAGTGAGGCCTCGGGGGCGATGTCGTACAGGTTGGTCTTGACGGCGAGGGTCTTGCCCAGCCCGTAGCCTCCGTGGACGCACAGCAGTCCGGCGTCGCGGTGAATGCTTTTGAGGTGGTGGTGAGTGAGGCGGGAGGCGCGGGTGGGGCGCAGGCTTGCGCCTTTGAGACGGAGGTAGTGGTCGTGGGCTGAGGGCGGTTCAAGGGTTCGCATCACGGTCCTCGTCGTCGGACGGGGCGTCGGTGTCGCCTTCGGAAGTAGTCGGGGCAGCGGGTGTGTGCCATGAGGCGCTGGGGGCAGGCAGGGGGCGTTGGGTGTCCGGCGGGGCGGTCGGGTGGGGTGGGGGCTCGGTGGGCGGGTGGATCGGGGTGGGGGCGGAGGCAGTGGTCACAGGTCCGTAGCGCTCGCTGAGACTCTTGTTCGTCTTCTTCAGGCGGCTGGCGAGGTCACGGGCGGATCGCTCACGTTTGCGGCGTAGTGCGCGGCGGCGTTCTTCGGCTTCGGGGTCGGGGGTGGTCTGGTCGAAGCCGGGGCCGAGGTAGCGGCCGGTGGTGGGGTGGGTGAGTTCGATGCGCTGGGGGTGGTGGGGCATGTAGCGCACGACGGCTTTCGTGCCGACCTTGCCGTTCATCCAGTCATCGAGGTAGACGCGGTCGTGCCAGTGGATGCCGTCTCCCAGGATGGTGTGGCTCGTGCGGTTGGCTCGCAGGGTGAAGGTGTACAGGGCTTCTGGCGGCACGTCGCGGACGGGGGTGAGGTCGTCTGCCCATGCCTGGGCGGGGGTGCGGTTGTTGAGGGTACGGATGCGGTGCTCGTGGTTCCAGACGTTGACCCAGTCCAGCAGGCGGGCCACGAAGTCTTCGAAGGTGAGCAGGTCTGCCGGGTTCGGGCGGCGATTCTTCCCGCGTGGTTCGGTGGAGGGGCGTTGGGTGTAGCCGGGCAGGCCCTTGAAGTGCATGCAGGAGACTGCATTGTTGATGGCTTCGATGGTGCCTTTGAGTTCGGGGTGGCGCGGGGGCAGGTCTACGCGTTCGGCACCGAAGTAGCCGATGGCCTCTTCGACGGTGCTGCACAGGAAGTCCCGGCCGCGGTCGATGCGGATGAGGCCGGGAACGCCGCCGAAGGGGCCGTAGTGGGGGCCGCGCAGGATCGCTGCGCGCAGTGCGGTGAGGATCGCGTCGCGTGAGGGGGCGTGGGGGGTGACGGCCAGGCCGCAGATGACGTCGGTGCTGCAGTCCGCGAACCAGGTGATGACGGGGGTGACGATCTTGTTGCCGAGGGTGACGTTCATGTCGGCCGTCTTGTGATCGCCTTCCCAAGCCTCGTTGCGGTGGCCTCGCGGGCGGGTGTTGTGGACGTCGTGGCGGCGGCGGGCGGTTTCGCCGCCCTTGAGGCCGGCCAGGTGTCCGAGGTCGAGTTCGCGCTGGATGGTGCGGCGCAGGGTGGCGTAGGAGTAGTGGCGGCCAGGCTGGCTGGGGATTTCGAGGTGGCCTTCGGTGCGCAGTTCGCGGTATGCGGCGGCGATGTTGCCGCACCAGCGGGCCAGGGCGTCGTGGATGGCGGGGGTCAGGCGCAGTGTGGTGCGGGGCTGGGGGGTGTAGTGGCCGTGGTGCTGTTGAGCGTTTTTCATCCACTTTTCGATGGTTTTGATGTTGCGGTTGAAGGCCTGGGCGGCGAGGTGTTTGTGGTGCCGGGTGAGGGTTCCGCTGTCGTGCAGGTGCAGGAGTTGGGCGATAGCGGTCTGGCGCAAGGGGGTCTGGTCGAGGCGGGGTTCGTGGTCGGGCATGAGGTGTCTCCGGGGCTGGCGGGTCAGGCGGGGGCGAGGGAGAGCAGTCCGGCGCCGTAGGCGCGGCCGCGGCCGATGCCGTCGGTCAGTGCGGTGGCCAGAGCGTGCGGGTCGCTGATGTGGGCGGTGCCGTCGAACTGGACGAGATGGTGGTGGGGGCCGGGCTGGGCGCCGCGGGGGCGGCGGAAAGGGCGCGGGGTGTGCGTGGTGGTGGTGAGGGTGAGTCCGGCTTGGCGGGCTCGACGATGCCACCACTGGAGGGCGTCGGGTCCGTGTAGTGGGGTGATTGCGCCGCGGGGCAGGGTGGTTGGCCGGTGGCCCGGGCGTGGGTCGCGGTGGCGGGGCGGGGGGTTGTTGCCGATACGGGCGGTGGGGCTGGCGGTGATGCGGTAGCGGATGTGTCGGCCGGTTTGGAGGTGGGTGAGCAATGGGGTGAGGTCGCGGGTTTCGGCGGTGCCGTAGCCGGTGGGGAGGCGTTGGGTCAGGGGGGTTTGGCGGGTCTGGACGTAGAGGGTGGGGACGCGCTGGTCGGTTTCGAGGCGGAAGAGGAGGCCGGCCTGTTGGCGGGGGTGGGGGCCGAGGTGGTCGTCGGCCAGTGACATGAGGGTCTTGTGCAGGCGGGGGTAGTCGGCAAGGTCGCGGCGGACGGTGGGGTGGGTGAGGTTGAGGTGGATACGGGTCAGGCTGGCTTGGGGCATGTGCGGTCTTCCTCGAGGTAGGCGGCGAGGGCGTATTGGGGGCGGCTTCCTGCGTACAGGCGGGCGGGCAGGTGTTCGGTGGTGCGCCAGATGCGGCGCTGGGTGTGGTGGCGGGTGTGGGGGGTCAAGTCGCGGGGCTGGTCGGCGAGTTCGGTGTAGGTGGCGTGCGGCTGGTGGGCGGGCGGGGTCTCCCACCAGAAGGTGACGGGCACGGTGCGGGTGCCGAGTGAGGGTGGGGTGGGCAGGGCGAGGGGGACGTGGTGCAGGAGGTGGTGGACAGGGTCGGGGCGGGGTGGTCCCAGGACGAGGGGTTCGTCGGGGACGCAGGTGCGGCGGCCGAGGTAGGGGGCGTAGTGGGGGTGTTCGAGGTGGTCGGCGATGGCGTCGATGAGGGCTGGGGGGCCGGTGAGGGCGAGTACGAAGGCTGCGTCGTTGAGGTAGAGGCGGTGGGAGGGCAGGGCGGACTGGTCGGGTGGGCGGCGGGTGCCTGCGGAGGTGTGGAGTAGTTGGTGGCGGGGGTAGCCTCCGCCGGTGACGTGGTAGTCGGTGTGCAGGGCGCCCGGGCGGTCGGTGCGGATGGTGAACTGCAGTTGGTGGTAGGCGGGTTGGCCGGGCAGGTCGGTGAAGGGGTTGAGGGCGTGGTGGTGGGGGCGGCCGGCGGCTGCGGCAAGCATGCCGGTGATAGCGGAGCGGGTGGGGTGTTGGTGGGTTGCGCGGTAGGTGGAGACGGCGTGGGTGCCGTACGCGCTGAGCGGTCCGGCCAGGCGGAGCAGCAGTCCGTAGTCGGTGCTGGTCATGAGCGGGCAGGGGGCTGGGCGGCGGCCAGTAGGGCGGCGGCGGTGAGGTCTTCGAAGCCGTCGTGGTGGGGACCGAGGTGGTCCAGGGGGCTGGTGTGGGCGGTGGTGTGGCCGTGTCCGATGCGGCGGCGGGCGCCGATGAGCCGGTCGGTGAGGGCGGCTTGCTGGGACAGGGCTCGGCGGGTGGAGGCCAGGTAGCCGCCTTGATGGCTGGCGCGGACAGGCTGGTCGAAAGCGGCGGCGTAGGAGACGGGGCGGCGGTCGCGGACGACGTAGGCGGCGGTGTCGGGGAGGGTGTGGGGGGCGGTGGAGGTCTGCTTGGCGCCGGGGTGGGTGAGGAGGAAGGTGTCCATGAACAGGCCCGTGAGGCGGAGGGCCTCGTCTGTGTCGCCGTCGAGGTTGGCGGTGAGTTCGGTGAGGTTGACGCAGGCGTAGCGGTAGAAGACGCCGGCGGTCAGGAAGGCGGTGTCGAGGAAGGCGCTGCCGCGGTCGCCGGGTTCATCCCAGTCTTCCTTAGTGGTGAAGAAGTCTGGTTGCCGGTCACTGGTGTGGGTGGTGAAGGCCCAGGCCATGTGGACGGCGCCGCTGACGTGGCTGTCGTCGTGTCCGGCGAGCATGCGTCCGAACAGGGTGATGCAGGCGGTGCGGCGGGCCAGGATGGCGCCGAGTTCCTTGGCGGGCAGGCAGCGCGCGGGCTCGTTCTTCTTGCCCTTGGGCGCCGGGGTTCGGGTGGCTGCGAGTCCCTCTTGCAGGGCGGTGCGGTGGCGGATGCACACATCGGTGAGGTCGTCGAGGAGTGCCTTCTCGGCGGTGTAGATCAAGGCTTGGGTGCGGTGGGATTTCGTCTCGTCGCTGGCCAGGCCGCTGGGGGTTGAGCACTGGGCGATCTGGCTGCCGGCGTAGTCAGCGAGGTCGTCGGGCCAGCCGGCGCGCTTGAGGGCAGCGATGACGCGGGGCGGGATCCGGCGGGTGCGCACGGCGTACTCGTTCAGTTCCTCTTCGAGGGCGGTGCGGATGGCGCGTTTGAAGCTCTGGCTGGTGATGACGGCGCGGGTGGTGTTGCCCAGCTGGAAGGTCTTGGGCAGATCGTGCTCGCCTCGGTTGAGGCAGGAGGCGGGCAGCATCTCGGTGACGTGGAGGTCGAGGTAGCGGGCGGGCATTCAGTGCTCCTGTTCGTCGCGATTGTCGTCCGGGCCGTCGAGGTGGAATGCGCCTAGCCATCCGCTGGCCACGGCGAGCCGGTCGATGTCCCACAGGGCCAGATCGCTCAGCCACACGGCCCAGTCGGGCCGGCCTCCGGTGTGCAGCAGTTGGTTGGCCAGGCCTGGCAGCAGGGGGTGGAGGTGGTCGGCGGACAGGTGGACGAGGGTGTTGAGTTTGCGTTCGAGGGCGACGGCGCTGACCGGGCGGCATGCGGCGGCCTGGGCGAGGGCGGCACCGAGGTTGGGCCGGCGGTGCCAGGGCACGGGTGTGGCGTGGTGGACCTGCGGTCCCCGGGGCGCGAGGTGAGCGGCGTGAGGGTTAGGAGGTTCCAGGGCGATGAGCGCGGCCACGGTGTAGTGGGCGCGCCGGGCGCCCCAGCCGGCGACGAGTCGGGCGAGGTAGCGGTGGATATGGAGGCATTCTTTGGCGGGGCGGCCTTGGCCGCGGGCGAGGTCAGCGCGGATGCGGGGCGTGGTGCACAGGTTGCGGGTGTGGGCGACGAAGTCGTCGTAGTGGGCGTGCCGTTGGGCGGTGGTGGGAGTGGCGGGGGCGGGCATGGGCATCAGCGGTCCTTGGAACGGTCGGACTGGGTGGCCCGGAGTTTGGCGACGGCTTGGGCAAGGGCGGGGCCGGCGCCCTGGTGGTGCAGCAGGTCGGTGCGGGTGGCGGTGCGCAAGGCTGTGATGGCGAGGTGGGCGAAGGCTGTGAACGCGTCCGGTTCGCGGTCTTCGATGAGGTGCCAGAAGAGTGGTTCTGCGCGTGGCCAGTAGAGGGCCAGTGCGGTGCGGGACCAGGTGCAGGGGCGTGCCCGGGGGGCGTTGGTGGTCTGCTTCCAGGCTTGGTTGGCTGTGCTGCGCAGGGTGGCGGCGAGTGTTTCGGCGGCCCTGCGGCATTCGGCGATGCGGGTGGCGGTGTCGGGGTCGTGTTCCTGAGCCCAGTTCCAGATCGGTGGGGTCAGTGCGCTGTACCAGGTGCGGTCCTTGGTCTTGGGGTCCTGGTCGAAGCCGTGGACTTGGACGCGCAGGTGGGTGCGTACGGGGGCGGGCAGGTCGTTGAGGTGGTCGAACGCGGCGGGTCGGCGGGTGCTGGTGTGGGTGTTGGTGGTTTCGTCGTCGGTGAGCAGCAGTGCGTCCAGGTCCCGCCACATGGCGCGGTCGGCGTCAGCCCGGCGTGGAGTGTCCCGCTTGTCGGCGGATTTGTCCCGGTTGGTGTGGATGATGGTGTAGGGGTCGGCTGCGGGTGGGGGTATGTGGCGGCTGGCGAAGGAGAGGTAGACGTCGGTGACGTGGCTGCCGTCCCTGTCGGGGACCAGGAGCAGGGCGTGGCGGGAGCGGCCGGCCAGTAGGCGTCCGGGCCAGGTCACCTCGGTCGGTGGGGTGTGGGGGTCGGGTGGCGCCTCTTCCCAGGGGCAGCGGTCGGTGTCGGCGAGCTGTCCGCTGCCTTGGTAGGGCACCAGGTGCAGCAGGAGTGATTCGTAGAGGGTGCGGCCCACGGGGTGGAAGGAGACGGTGCCGCGCACGGGGCCGGCGCGCAGTTGCAGATGCTTGGGCGCGGGGGGTGTCAGGGTCCGCGTGGAGCAGGTGCCGGAGCGGCCGTAGTAGTGGTGGATGAGCAAGTGCCAGAACGCTTCGTGGCTGGGGGCGGGTTGGGGGCGGGTGTCGGTGTGGGCGGAGAACCAGGCGAGGTTGTTCCCGGCCGGCCTGCCCCAGACGAGGGTGTTGATACCGGAGGTCTTGGCGCACTGTGAGGCCAGGGCTGGGTCCTGCAGGAAAGGGCGGGTGCGATCGAACAGGTCCCAGGTATGGGCGGCGCAGTAGGTGTCGATGATGTCCGGGTCGAATCCGGTCGGGGTCTCAAGGAGCTCGGCGCGCCGTTTGAGCCAGGCCTCCAGTGGGGTGTCGGGCTGGTCGAGGCTGGTGATCCGGGCGGTGATCGCGGCCAGGAGCCGCCACAGCCCGGATGCGGCGGGCGGGATTGGCACGGCCAGGGTCTCGATGGCGTGGGCGTTGAGTAGTACCGAATGCAGGCCCAGCAGCTCCTCACCGGTGCGGGTGCGCACCAGGATGCTGGGCTGGGTGGCCAAGTCGAAACGGGGCTCGATCAGATCTCCTTGGTCTGCCGCCTGTGCCGTCCCGCCCGTTGTCCTGCCGCGGTGCAGGCGCGCGGCGGCCCGGTGCGCGGCGCAGGGGTTTCGGTGGAAATGGGTGCGCAGGGCCAGGACAGCACGGTGGTCTGGTGGCGGGACACTCCCTGCTCATTAGTCGTACGAACCTGTGGGGGTGCACATGTCGGCGCGGTAGCGCTTGTCCGCTGGGCGCACCTCGAGTTGTCGTTCTGCGCCGTGTACGCCGAGGGCTTCGGGGGTATGCGGCGGACCGTGCGATGTCGGCCCGCAAGGCAGCGCAGGGTGCCGCAAGGTGCGGTCGGCGCGAGAGGCGATGCTGGTTGGGGCGTCGTACCGCACCACCCCTGGCGGGCTGGACCAAAGCGGCCCAACTCGCCTGCCCCAGCGGTGGGATGCCCGGCGCCTCGGCGACTTGAGGGCCGGGCACCGGGGGTGCGGGAATGCGGTTAGCCGTCTTCGGTGTGGACGAGGCCGAGTTCGTGGTCCATGTACAGGCCGTGGATGCCGAACGTGCTGGGGCCGGGTCGGCGTGGATCGTCGACGAGCAGCGTCAGGTCGGCGAGGAGGGGATGCTCGGCCCATGCCGTGGGGGGTTGGGGGGTTTCCTGGCCGGGTGGGCCGCTCACCCATGCCGGGGGGACGGAGACGACGTGGTTGAGCAGGCGGCGGATCTCGTCCGCCTTCAGGCGCGGGCCTTGCGGCAGGTCGAGTTGGCCGTGAATGTCCAGGGTCAGGCGTCCCCCGGGGTGGCGGTGGCAGGGCAGCAGGCGCTTGGCACGGTCACCGTCGCGGGTGGGTGCCTGCCCAGGCAGTGCGGGTCGGCGATGCAGGTCAGACAGTGACCCGACGCGGTTGGGCGGCGGCACGCTCTGAGTGTCGGCGAGCCAGACATCGTTGCGAGTTGTGGCCTGGTGGGCGTCGTGCAGGGCCGTGAGTGTCTCGGCCTGCCCGGTTTCCTCGCCGGGGCAGTGGAGCTGTTCGATCAGAGCGGGCACGTCGTCGGGCAGGGTCACGGTGCGCTTGCTGCGCAGAAGTTCGGCTGTGCGGTGCAGCAGAAAGTCCGAGTCGCCCGGGGCCCGGTGGTCGGGCAGGGTGGTGCGGCCGGCGTGGGCGGGGTGCAGCACGGTCATGTGCGGGCCGCGTTCTTGGATCCAGGCGGGCCGCTGTGGTCGGTCGCTCCGGTTGAGCCAGCTCTGCTCGAAACGCCACAGGCGGCCCAGGCGATGCATCAGGCGGTGCAGGGCGGCCAAGTCGCTGATCACGTGGTCGAGGTCGACGTTCAGGCTCATTTCCAGCAGGCTGGTGGTCACCACGATCAGCCTCTTTGGCCGCGCGTGGCCCCTTGGCCCCAGGCCTTCTCGCAGGGTCCGCAGGAGCGGCTCGCGCCGGTGTCCGGCGATGCGGGCATGCAGCAGGACCAGGTCGGTGCCAGGGCGCATGCCGGTTCCTGCCAGTTCGCGCTGCAGGTAGCGGTAGGTGTCCTGGGCGTCGGTGACGGTGTCGGTGTGAATGCTCACGCAGCCTTGTTCTTCGGCAACGCGACCGGCTTCGCTCAGGATGAGGGCGAGGCGTTCGCCGCGGTGGACGGGGCGGGCGGCGTCGGCCAGTGGCCGGTGCTCGACGTCTGCCAGGGAAACGGTCGGGGTCGAGCGCTGGTCCTTGGCATGCCGGATCCGGGTGGCTTCGTCGATGCGCACCACGGTGGCGTCGCGGCCAGCGGCGAACAGCCAGCCGGGGTAGGCGGGAGTGAGGTCGCGTTCCGTAAGAGCGGTGCTGGGGTGTCCGGCTCCGGCCAGGTAGGCGCGGGTGAGAGCTGCGGCCGCGGCGGCGGGCAGGGTTGCGGACAGCAGCACGACGGGGCAGCCGAGCGCGCCCAGCCAGTGCAGCAGCCGTTCGGTCAGGCGCAGGGTGTAAGAGCTGTAGGCGTGGGCTTCGTCCAGCACGACGGTCCGCCCGGACAGGCCTAGGAGCCTCAGTGCATTGCGCCGGGTGGGCAGCACCCCCATCAGAGCCTGGTCGAGGGTGGCGACGGTGAACTGGGCGAGCAGCGCCCGGTCAGAACCCCGCAGAAAGCCGTCGGGCACGGTCACCCTGTGGGCGGGCCGGCCGTTGGGATCGGGGGTGTCGGTGAAGTACTCATCGAGGGTGATCTGGCTGCCGCGGGTCAGCGCGTTGTTGCTGTAGGCCGCATTCAACCAGCTGTGCACGAGGGTGGTCGGCGCGCGGACAGGCTGGTGCGCGGCCACATACGCAGTGAGCGTGTCGTACATGGCGTCCGCGATCGCGGTAGACGGCTGCAGGATCGCCACGCCGCGCGTACCCAGGTGCGCGGTAAAGATTCTCTGGGCCTCCAGCGCGACCACAGTCTTGCCCGCACCGGTCCGGTCCGTGACAATCAGGATCCCAGTCCCGTGCCGGGCAACCGCGTCCTCCAGCGCCTGCATGACCGACTGCTGCAGTGCGTTCGGATGCGTCAACGGCGCATGCACCGTGCTGAATTCGGCGTCCGGAAGGTCAACGCGTTCCAGTCCGGAGGCGGAAGTGACGCGGTCCGCCCAGGACCGCCCCGTCGAGGAAAGGCTGGGACGGACGGCGCAGGCGTAGTGCTCCGCCGCGCCGAATTTCGGCGCCAAAGCCCGCCCCATCCACGCGTGCGGCTGACTCGCCAACTGGTCCGCCACCATCACCAATCCGGCGATCAGCACACCGGCCGGCACCGACACCCTCGTCGGCACGGCTGACGCTCCGGTCAGGTGCCTGATCTGCGCCGCGTACCGGAAGCGGACGTCCTGCCACAGGGCTCCCCCGAGTTCGGCGGCCACTCGTGCCGGGCTTGCCGCCCCGTGCACGTCCACCTGGTGGAACCAGCCGTGGTGGCCGCCCAGGATCTGAGCGGCCCGCACCGCAGGGCTGGCATTGCCGGTGCAGGGGTAGCCGAACTGGGCGAGAATCACAACCATCGCGTGCATCGACGCGCGCTCGTGCCGCATCAGGCGCCACCGGCCAGTGTCCGCGCGCAGTTCCTCACTCACCCGCGCCCAGCCGACGGGCTCGCATTCCTGGAACCGGCTCACCTTGCCCAGGTCATGACAGCCTGCCCAGAACATCACCACCGTGCGCGCCTGAGCCGTTGTCAGGCCAAGCCCCTCAGCAATCAAGCTCCTCTGCTGGCGCGTGAGGAAGCGATCCCACAACTCTCCTGCCAGGGCTGCCACATCGAGCATGTGGAAGAGAACCGGATAGCCCAGCTGTAGCGTGGCGCTGAACTTGCCCCAGAGACACAGCGGCAGCCCCCCAGACCGGCTGTCCTCAACAACCCCCACCAGGCTGCCCCTCCCTTTTGCGATGCGGTCGGCAGCCGCTGACCGGTCATACCGTCGCAGGCGTCAGCAGCCATGCGCAGCCGCGCATGGAGAGTTCACTTGAAGCGGGGCACTTCTCGTCGCCGGGTGTCGGCAGGACCCAGAATGGGTAGCGTCGAAAGCATTCCAGGCCCGGGGCGCCGACCTATACACGCCACACCACAGTGCGGGGGCTTCACGCGCTCTTCAAAGAGCAGATTTAGTCCGCCCCGTTCAACTTCCAGCCCACAGGGCACCAACTGCACGTCACGTGAGGCAGCCAGGTCACGGCTCTACGTCTAGCACGTGCTGGGCCTCTCGCGGGGTCATGCGGCTCTACACCGACCGGCGATGCAATTCGCCCCACACGCATGGGGGATCGCATTGATCAAGCCCAATTTGGGTAACTGCACAAAGAAGCGCACAGGGACCGACCAGCTCACGAAGGGTCCGCCCCACGCACGTGGGGATCACCCCGTCGCCCGAGTCGGCAGCGGAGCGCGACCTGTCCGCCCCACGCACGTGGGGGTCGCCCCAGCTGTTGAGCGCTTTCCTCGACCGCCTGGTCGTCCGCCCCACGCACGTGGGGGTCGCCCCTGCCAGGCGACGTCGTCGTCCAGGCTGGCGCAGTCCGCCCCACGCACGTGGGGGTCGCCCACAGGAGAACACCAACCCCCTCCGTTACCTTTTTCGTGGCTCCGCAATGGGGCCTCCGGCCTTCGGGTCCGGCATGACTTCCCCCTCCTGTTGTTGATGATCCGGGGGGTGGTGTCACCGGGCCCGGAGGCATCGACGGACCGCTGATGAGGGGCTTGAGCACCGGCTTCACCCAGGCTGGAAGAGCTCTCCGTAACGTGGATGTGGCAGCTCGGTGCCGTGGCAGGCCGGACGAAAGCGTGATGGAGGGGCCTGCACGTGATCGACACCGGCGACATCGACGTCTTCCTCGGCCTGGACGTCGGCAAGGGCGAACACCACGCCACCGCCATCACCCCAGCCGGAAAGAAGGCCTTCGACAAGCGGCTGCCCAACACCGAGCCCAAGCTCCGCGAACTGTTCGCCAAACTCCAGGCCAAGCACGGAACCGTGCTGGTCGTGGTCGACCAGCCGGCCTCGATCGGCGCCCTGCCGCTGGCCGTCGCCCGCGACATGGGCTGCCCGGTCGCCTACCTGCCCGGCCTGACGATGCGGCGGATCGCCGACCTCTATCCGGGCGAGGCCAAGACCGACGCAAGGGACGCATTCATCATCGCCGACGCGGCCCGCGCGATGCCTCACACGCTGCGGGCGATCGACGGCGAGGACGAGACGATCGCCGAGCTGGAGATGATCGTCGGCTTCGACGACGACCTCGCAGGGGAAGCGACCAGGGTCGCGAACCGGCTTCACGGCCTGCTGACTCAGATCCATCCCTCGCTGGAGCGGGTGCTGGGGCCGCGGTTGCAACACCCGGCCGTCCTGGCCCTGCTGGAACGGTTCGGGTCACCGGCCCAGATCCGCAAGGCCGGCCGTCGGCGCCTGGTCACCCTGCTGCGGCCGAAGGCACCGAGGATGGCCGAGCGGCTGGTCGAGGAGATCTTCACCGCCCTGGACGAGCAGACCGTCACCGTCCCGGGCACCGAAGCAGCCGCGCTGATCGTCCCGAGCCTCGCCACCTCGCTCACAGCCGTGCTTGACCAGCGCAAGCTGCTAGCCGGGCGGATCGAGGAACTCCTGGAGGCACACCCTCTTTCGAAGGTCCTGACGTCCATGCCGGGAATCGGCGTCAGGACCGGAGCCAGGATCCTGATCGAGGTCGGCGACGGCAGCACCTTCCCGACCGCCGGCCACCTCGCCGCCTACGCCGGACTCGCCCCGGCGACCCGCAGTTCCGGGTCGTCGATCCGCGGTGAACAGCCCTCCCGGAGGGGAAACAAGCAGCTCAAACGGGCTTTCTTCCTCTCCGCGTTCGCCGCCCTGGCCGACCCGGCATCGCGCACCTACTACGACAGGAAGATCGCCCAAGGCAAGCACCACACCCAGGCCCTGCTCTGCCTCGCCAGGCGCCGGGCCGACGTCCTCTTCGCCATGCTCCGCGACGGGACCTTCTACGAACCGCAGCCGTCGGCCTCAGTCACCTGACCTGCGGGTCTGCGAGGAGAACGACTCGATCGGCCTCGACATCGAAGCCGAGCAGCGGATGGCCATAATCGCCTTCCGGGTCCATCAGCACGGGCTTGCCCAGCCGCCGCCCGATCTCCCGAAGGAAGCCGCAGAACACATCAAGTCGATCCTGGCCCTGCAACTCCCGCAGGTCGACGTCGAAGTCGACTTCATCGTCGGCACGGAATCGGAAGATCGCCAACACGTCGGCAGTCGGCCACACCCGCAGGTCCGGGCACTCGGCATCCGCCGGGCGGGACAACGCGGCCTCCGCCCGGGGCACCGGAAGCACTGTCTCTCCCTCGGAGTATTGGCACTTCCAGCCCTTCTCCGCGACAAGATCGAGGGCCGCCTGCCAGTCCTCCACCGAGGCATTCGGGACACGCACGTCCGGCAGCGACCCCATCAAGTCCGGGTCGAAGAAGGAATTCACGTCATCCCACAGCAGAT
This sequence comes from Streptomyces sp. CB01635, assembly GCF_002803065.1. Taxonomy (GTDB): domain Bacteria; phylum Actinomycetota; class Actinomycetes; order Streptomycetales; family Streptomycetaceae; genus Streptomyces. The sequence goes on along the minus strand of NZ_NNBL01000035.1, from coordinate 2,403 downwards.
CAGCCACCCCGCCATGCTGCCCGGCTTACCGACTCAACGCACCCCCGTTTCCCTTGACCAAAGACATAGGGGCACCCCCCTCCGCGTCCGCCCCACACACGTGGGGGTCGCTCCATCTCTCCGATCCGGATCGAATGCGCCAACACGTCCGCCCCACGCACGTGGGGGTCACCCGCCGTGGCAGACGTCCACGCCTCCTACCGGCCCGTCCGCCCCACGCACGTGGGGGTCACCCGGCCATCAGCAACGCGGCGGCGCGCCGCGCAGAGTCCGCCCCACGCACGTGGGGGTCGCCCGTCTCCGATCGTGTCGGTCAGCGGCCCGTCAGGGTCCGCCCCACTCACGTGGGGGTCGCCCCTGCCAGGCCACGTCGTCGTCCAGGCTGGCGCAGTCCGCCCCACGCACGTGGGGGTCGCCCCCCTCACACGGGGGTCGCTCGATCTTCGGAAGTTCGAGGGTGCGCGACAGATGGACGTCCCACGGACGTGAGGGTTATTCATCGCTGTTGTAGGCCACAACCGGATAGCAACCTTCTTGGCATTGGTGGCCTGTCACAGGTGACGGGCTCCGCACTCGCTAGGCCCGGCCACGCGACGTTCAGCCGCCTGTGCGACAGACACCCGCGCATCCGAAGGAGGTCTACTTAGGCTTGCAGTGAATTGACCTGGACTTTTGCACGGAGTGTCCCTCGCGCTCTTAACAACCTGCTCGCCGCCGAACAACTAAGCAGCAGCTCAGGCGACATCGCGGTGGGACATCCAAATGCAACTTCGACGGGCATCCAGCTGCAAGTTAACAAGTGCCCTCCCGTCGGGATGCAGCAAACCCTGGGATCGTCCGCTGCGCAGTATCTGATCAACGTAGTGCGCAGTGCGCTCCGGCCGGAGCCGGTTCGCTGCACTGCCAAGTGCATCAGGCCTCCGAGTTGCACAGTGGCCGGTCCCTCGTTGCGCAGTCATTACCGATGGCATCGCGTTGACAAGTTGAGCAGTGAGAAAGTACAGGTCAGGGCACTGCGCAACTTATTGGAACTGCGCAACGCCTCGCCTGCAGCCCCCGCCTACTCCGCAGATGGAGTGCGCAACTCCCCCTGTGTTGCGCAGCAGGTACGGCTACAGGTGCGCAGTGCTGTCATGGGTGCGCAGTGCGTCGTAGCGGCGCTCGAACCCGGAGGCGAGATGCTCGCCGCGCTGCAGATCGTCGAGGGTCAGCTGCCGGTTGCCCGCCTTGACCTTGTCGTGGGCGAGCCGATTCAGCAGCGCCTCGTATGTCGGCGGCTCACCCAGGCGCTCGTATTCGTCGACCCACCGGCGGTAGATGCGCTGCTCCAGTGCGTACCGGCGCAAGGTGCTGAGGCTGACCGGCTGTCCCTTGTCGCCCAGGACACCGGACACAGCAAGCTGTTGCGACACTTCCTCCCAAGCTGCTCCGCCCTTGGGCTCCATGCCGCGGGTGACCACGTAACGCTCGTAGGCGAGGTAGTACCGGTCGGGATTCGTGAGCCGCGCGAGCTCCTCCCCCGCCTCCCCTCCGTCGTCAACCGTCGCGGAAGAGTCGAGGGCTACGTCGATCTGCGCGCGGTCCCGCTGCGAGGGAACCGGCACCAAGTCGTCCGACGGAGTCTCGGCTCGCGCCAGCCCTTCGCGAGGACTCATGTCCGCGGCACCGGGGACGGGGAGCTGCTCTGCTGCGACCTCGGCGGGCAGCAGGTGCGGTTCAGGAGTGTCCAAGTTGTAGCGCTCTCGCAGGTACTGCGCGAACGCTGCCCGGTCAGGTGAGGCGCCGAACTCGTCCACGTAGGCGCGGGCCACGTCCCAGTAGAACGCCGCCCACGTCTCCTCCGAGACCGGTACCTCAGCCTGCGGCTCTTCCGCGTCGCCGGTGTCCTGGTGGCCCACGCTCGCCTCGAGCCTGGCGGCGTAGACGGCCAGGAGCGGCGTCAGCTCTTCCTCCGGCAGCGGACTGCCGTCGTCCTGGGCGGCCCCATGCTCGTCCCGGAGGAAGTGGGCGAACTGGGCTGCCGTCGGCACGACCTGATACTCGGCCAGGAAATCCTCATAGGCGCCGAAGTAGTCGATTGAATTTGTCGTCTCGACTTGCTGCGCCGGCAGCTGTTGGGCGAACCACGGACTCGAAGGCCCTGCCGCAGGAGCCTCTGCGGCTTCGATCGGCAACTCCAGCTGCGGGGTTGTCTGCTGCGGTCCAGCCGGCAGCAACCGCGGTGCGATCCCCGCTGCCGCGAGCCCTTCCGGAGCGGTCTGCGCGAGCGGGACGCCGTAGCGCGCCAGGCGCAGCGGCATCAGGGACTCGACGGGAGCCTTGCGGCGCCAGGCGCGGCCGACGCGGGACCGCAGCCGCGCCTGGTAGACGAGCCGCTCCTGCTCCAGCTTGATGACGGCCTCG
>NZ_NNBL01000034.1 GCF_002803065.1 Streptomyces sp. CB01635 | reverse complement strand
GCCAGCCTCAACGAGGGGCTGGCTGCATAAGAAGGTCTCCACGATTCGGGGGGATTGACAGGGCCCCTTGAGATGACGTCTTAAGCCCATACACTCTTGCTCCTGAACCACGCCAGGGGGGCGAATGGACGCCGTAGAAGCACCGCGCACCATGCCCATACGAAGACGGCTCATCATCGCCGCGATCATCGTGATCGCGCTCTTCGCGGGCCAGACCGCCGCGCTCATCGTTCAGCAACAGCAGATCCACGACCTGCAATCACGCAGTCAAAAGACTGGCCCGCGGGGCCCCGCCGGACCCGCCGGGCCAAGCGGAGAGCGCGGTCCGGCCGGCAACCGTGGCGTGGCAGGGCCGGCAGGGAAAGACGGCCGTGACGCGACCGACGTGGGAACAGTCATCCCGCCTGGTGACAGCAACGCACGCGTCACGCCCGGTACCCAGACCGAGGCCCGCGCCTACTGCACAAGCCAGGCAGCGGAAGCATGGCCGGACAGCAGTGACAGCGACCCCAGTGCAGACCAACTCACTGACACCTACACCTCGGCGACGCGCGAGAAGGCCTTCCAGCAGTGCATGAAGGACGAAGGCTTTCCGCAGTCTTGAATCCTGCGGTGGGCGACTGGTCCAGGCGCTCTTCCGCGGCCTCTTCGCCGCCGTCTTTCACGATCCCGGAGCCCGCCGACCAGGCCGCCAACCGCAAGCGACGTGGAAAGATCGGCAGTCGGCCCCCGGCCTTCGACCGCGAGGACTACAAAGCCCGACACGCCGTCGAATGCGGGATCAACCGGCTCAAGCGCAACCGGGCAGCTGCCACTCGCTTCGACAAACTCGCCGTCCGCTTCGAAGCTACCGCCCTGATCGCCACGATCGGCGAATGGATATGACGGACCAGCACGAGAACGATGCAGACTTTGCTCACTGCAGGCTGGGACGGGGAACCGCTGTCCTCACGATCGCGCAGCGGCTTCCCAAGCGGCAGTGACACACCCTTCTTCCCAGTGCCACCACTCCTTCGTCTCGCCGTGCTCCAACAGCTCGCGGATTTTCGGCAGGTCTGACTGCGGCGGGACATCCAAGGCCACCATCCGGAACTGCTCGATGCCTTCGCCCGTCGTGCCGAGGCGCTGGAAGACCTCCAGCACGCTCTGCCGGGCAGCGGCTGAGCCGTCGTCCTGCAACACGATGAGCCGGATGGTGCAGTTCTGCGAGGGCTGAACTGTTTCCCCGGCCCAGAGAACACCATCATCATCCGGTTGAACCCTGATGACGTCTCCGCTGGCGACTCCGCGAACGAACCAGGGCGTGTTGTCCAACCGCACCGTACTGTCGCCGAGGTCTACAGCCCACAAGCTCTCGACACTCGCCGGCGGCCAGCCATCCTCGTCTATGTCCATGCGGAAATGGACCTTCACGTGGTCGTCGCTGATGTTCGTCACCGAACCATCATCCACTTTCGCATCCACCAGACCGGACTGCGGAGTTTGGAAGGTGGGTGCTTCCGGATCCGGCTGGCAGCCCGCCTCGATCGCCGACGGACAGTCGCCAGAACCCAGTCAAATTCGCAGGTACCGTGCCAGCAGCCGTTGGGCCATCTCGTGGTCATAAAAGGTGGCCAGCTCGAGTGGCGTATCCGTACCAGGCGTAGTCAACTCGGGATCCGCTCCGTAGGCGAGCAAAATCGCGGTCAGTGCCGAGTTCATCGGCTCCCTTGACTGCGCCGCAGAGTCCCCTTCGAGCTCAATGGCATGCACGAGAAGGGTCTGACCGCAACAGACCTCGTTAGGGTCGACGCCTGCATCGAGTAGCCTCGACAACTCCTCAAAATTTCTAGCTTCAACCGCCTGGTGGGCCACCGTCCAGGGATTTTCAATCATTACAACCTCTATCGGATTCAGTAACCGCTCCTCCGTGATCTAAATAATTCACGGAGGAGCAATGGGCGACACTTATCTTCCGGAACGCTTCCATCGCGTTAGATGTCCTGCCGGACGCGCTGGATGACGGCCTCTCGCCCATCGAATAACAACTGCACGGCGATCTCGGACAGCGCCCGCCGGCCGCGACCACGGCCATCCGAGGGGTGAACAGAGGGGACTCGCAACTGCTCTGCGGGCGCTGCGCGTTGGGTTTTCCCTATCCGGTCCCGGCACTCACTGCAGGACCTGAGCGCTGCGGGCCGATTCGAGCCAGCTGGGAAACTCCTGGAGGAGCCGATCGTAGAGGAGATCATCGTCTACGGTGCGAGGATCGCGGCCTGCGTGGAAGTAGCCTGCGTTGTCGACGATGCGGTGTCGGGGTACGGCCAGGTCGTCGAGGCGGCGGAGAAAGGCGAACTCGTTGTCATGGGGGTCGCCAAAGCCGACGAACTGCCAGAACAGCGGCAGGCGGGCCGCTTTGCACAGGTATCGTTCAGCGGCGAACTTGCTGGTGGGCCCGCCGTCGGTCTGGAAGATCACCAGGGCCGGGGCCTGACTGCCGGAAGCCAGGTAGTGGTCGATGATGTCGTCGATGGCCCAGTGGTAGTTCGTCCGGCCCATGTGACCGAGGTTCTCGTGCAGCTTGTTGATGCGGCCACGATGGTCTCCGAGCTTGAGGTCGGTGGATCCGTCGACATCGGTGGAGAAGAACACCACCGGCACCGTGCCGTCGTCATCGAGGTGCGCGGACAAGGCGAGGACCTGCTCACCGAAATGCTGCATGGTGCCGTCCTTGTAATAGCGCCGCATCGACCCAGAGCGGTCCAGCACGAGATACACAGCAGCACGCACCCCCTCGAGACCGTGCGCGCACACGCTGGACCCAGCCGCCTTGTAAAGGCTCACCAAATCCGGGGCCTGCGCCCGCATCTTGGACAGGCTGATTGCCGGGCCCTCGTTTTGAAACCTGTCCATGGTCCGCACTCCTGTATCCCGTCCCACCCTCATCCTCTCGGTCCAGGCGCTACCGGACACTTGCCCAGTGCTCCACCCTTCAGGATAGAGGCGTAGGACATCTGGCCCGTAGCGGCCCGGAGGGCCGCAGCGCCATAGCAGAATCGCCTTGTTCGACAACGCAGTTGTCAGACCTACCGCCGGGTGGGCGGGAAGTCAGGCCTGTAGAGGCCTCATAAGACCGACCCTCACCACTCGGCAGGGGCCCGTGAAGCAGGGATCCGTGGTGGCACTGCGCAGCAGTGCAGACCGGAATCGCCTGCGCTCACGCAGGCGAGTGCGTCAACACGAGAGAGAGTTCTCCAACGAACCCCGATCAGTGCGCCTCGGTGTCACGACCCGAGAGGGCCGTCGGCGGTGGCGAACGTCCGCGTCTTCTTCCCGGTCGGTCCGGCGCCCCTGGCGGCCGTTCGCACTTCGACGTCAACCTGCGCGACATCGTGTGGGGCGGCCACCCCAGTGCTCGCCATCGAGCGGCCGCCCCGCCCCGCCGCGGGTCACCTCCAAACGCCCGGCGGCGGGAGTCCTCAGTCGGCCTGTGTCTCGCCGGGCCGGCGCGGCCAGCTCGTACCGACGTGGAAACCGTCGCAGATTGAGCCGCTGTAGAAGTGCCGGTGCGCGCCGTGGTGGCCGGCCGACAGAGTGCAGCGCCGTGTTCCTTCGGGCTGCCGGATGAAGCAGATGCCGGGGATCTCCACGTGCTCCTGCGGCGTCTTCTGCTGGGCGCTCATCGCCGCACCTGCCGCATCACGAGACGGAGCCACGTTCCCGGAACGCAGAGTCCCGGGTCGTCGGTGCACTGCTCGCAGGTCTGCGCGTGGTCGAGCTGCGCGGCATAGGCGTGCCGGATGGCGCAGGGGCGGCAGCCGCGGGGAAACCAGCGGGCCGCGGTGCCGTGGGCTTCCGTCTCCCGCATGCCGAGATCGATGGCGGTGGAGTTGCTCAGGGCGACGGCGCACCACACGCAGGCCCTTCCGCGCACTTGCGGCTCGGACAGGCCGCCAGGGGGTGGAACTTGGATGGGCGTCGCCTCAAGGGTGTTGCTCGGTCCGCTTCCCGCGCCGGATGCTCGACCCGTAATGTCGGCCATGTCGACTCCTGTTGGTCGGCCAGCCCCGGGACCGTTCACGCGGTCGCCGGGGCGCTGTACGACTCATGGAATCGGGGCGCTACTCAGGGTGACAGTGACGTGGCGTCCTAGTTTCGCGACGCTATTCGCCGACCCCGAGGAACTCGGCCAACGGCCTAAGCCCTGAAGGGTGGTTGGGCAGCGCCCACAGATCGCGCACGATGGCTACCGCCAGGGTGTGATGCTGCATCCACGTCGGCGCCACCCGGCGAAGCGACTCCAAGGCCTTCACTGCCCCTACCGCGTCGCCCAGATCCGTATGGGCTCGGGCCACGTCCAGCAGCAGCCACGTCCGCCACGAGGGCGGGGTGTCCTTGCTCAGCCGCATCCCCTTCGCCAGCGTCAGGGCCTGATCGGGGTGCCCGTACTGCACGGCCAGCCGAACCCGCTCGATGCGCACCGACGACGGGCTGAACACGCTGACCATCCGGCTGTCGCTGCCCTGCGGCAGCTTGGCCACACGAGAGGCTTCCTGCTCCGCGTGCTCCATCAACGCAGCTGCTGCCTGGTAGTCGTTGCTGCGCGCGGCCGACGTGGCAGCCGACATCGTCAGCGCGCCCCAGACTTTCAGGCCGTCAGCGGTGCCCGTCAGTCCACTCTCTTTCGTGTCGTCCGCGGCGTGCAGGGCGATCTCCAGGGCGTCACCGAGGCGCCCTTGCCGCTGGTAGGTCCACGCAACGGAGTTGACGATCATGGGGCGTAGCAGTGGGTCGGACGAGTGCCCCGCGGCATCTATGGCGCGCTCCAAACTGGTCAGGGCAAGATCCGTTTTCCCCATCCGTACGGCGACGTGCCCGGCCAGCTGGAGGGCCTTGCCCAGCGCCGCGAAACCGGCTCCCCGGTCCGCACGGTCGGGCGATGCCGTGGCGGTGCGCGCGTCCGAAATCATGTCGGGAAGTGTCTTCATGACGGTGTCGAACTCGGCCGCGTGGTACTGCGTCCAGCCGTCTGCGATCTGCTCGCGCAAGTCGGACAGTGAGAAATCGGGCCCGGGAGCCTTCGGCTCGGCCACCCAGAGCACCGGCATGATGGCGCGCCGCACGGCCACGAAGCGCGGCCCGTCATTGTCCCCCGTCGAGACGGCAGGAGGGTCCCCCAACAGGGTCGTCAGCTCCACGCCGAGGCCGTTCGCCAGCGCGTGGAGCGTAGGCAGGCGTGCCGAGTGCTTCCGCCCCTGCTCAAGCTGCCGGATCACGTCCACCGACACGTCCGAGCGCTCGGCCAGCTCCTCCTGGGTCAGGGAGGCCAGGCGGCGCAGGCGTCGCAGAGTTCGCCCCAGATCATCGTTAGCCACGCAGCCACCGTACGCCGGTCTTGCGGCCAGAGAGAGTGCCCGTCTGGCAGCAGGAGCCTCCGAACGACTAGGTGTGCCATCTCATGACGTTGGTGCCAGGGAGCCGACGTCCGCGAAGTGGTGGCCCTCATCAGGTAGGACGACGAAGACCCCGGATCCGGGAGGGCTATCTTCGGGCCGCGCATGGGCCTGGCCGACCCGGTGCCTCGGCCGAAGCCGACCGTCTCGTATCCGATCCCGTAGGGCCGGAGCCGCTGAGCCCGGCCTGGTGGCCGCGCGTGTGTGGCAGCGTTCTCCCGGGCGGTCAGCCGTTGTGCGGGTCCTCAATTGGCCAGGTCTATGCGTTCTTGCAGGTCAGTCCCTGAGCTAGCTCAGACCATTCGCTTCGTCACTCGCACGCGTTGCGGTACTTGTCCATGAGGTGTGGGAACAGCGACGTCCACTGCTTCTTGTCGACACTCAGTGGGCTGCCCTCGCACAGCTCCTCGTAGATGCCGTCGGTGTCGTAGGGCAGCACATAGGTCTGGCTCCTGCCGCCCGGGCCCGGCTGTTTCGGCTCGACCGCCATGTACGACTGCCCGCCGTCGACCGCGTTGGACACCACGACGCGGCTCGCCCCCTCCAGTGTCACCGTGCTCGGCGTACTCCAGCGGCCGTCGTCGTCAAGATCCCAGAGCCGGTACGGATTGCTCGTCAGCACGTTCTTGCCGTCCGGTGTCACCCGCACGTCGTCGGGGAGTTGGTCGATGCGCAGCGTACGGTCCTCGTCCACTTCAGGCTTCCGAGGATCGCGTACGTCCCAGAAGTGAACGTTGCCGTCTTTGAGCACGGTGACGATCTGGTCCGTGCCGACGGGATAGCCGGCTGCGGAGGCACCGGGGATCTTTCCTGCCTTCTTCGGATGGGCAGGATCCTTCATGTCCCACAGCCTGAGGTACTGCCCGGCCTCTTCGGTGAGCAGGATCTTGCTCTGGTACAGATAGCTCGCTCCACCGTCCGCCGCCGCTCCCTCGATGGTCCGGCTCAGGCGAGGCCGGGTCGGGTCGGAGACGTCCCAGAGCCGTATGTCCACTCCGTTCGCCACCGTGCCCAGTGCCTTGTCCCCTGTGAACCACAGGCGTCCGGTACTGAAGAGATCGCCACTGAGCTCCATGTCGGAAACGGATCGCCGGACCGGGAGCAACGGATCGCTGACATCCCACAGTTCGACCCCGCCGGTCGATGTCCCTGCGGCGAGCAGCTTTCCGTCGGTGCTCGTACGGGTCATGAGGTCCTGCGCTTCGACGTGGAAAGGCCTGCCCTGCTTCGGTGCGCCCGAGCGGCCGAAGACCCAGAACCGGAAGGTGTGCCGGTCCGACCCCTCGCGCCACTGGTGTGTGAGGAGCGCCGTGGCGCCGTCGCCAGGCAGGAACGAATTGGCCTCCCAGCCACGCGGCACTGTGAAGCGCACACGGGGTGCCGACGGTTTCCGCACGTCCCACACCCGTACCGTCGGGGAGCCTTGGACCGGGTCGAGGGCCGGTGTGTCGGTGAGTAACAGCCTCCCGTCCTTGCTGAGGACGCTCTCCCCGGGCTGTTCCATGGACAGCTTTCCGACGACGGCCGGGGCTGCCGGGCGGTTCGGCCACAGCCGGATCGCCCCGCTCACGTCACCGGCTGCCAGCACAACTCCGTCGGGGCTGTAGGCGACAGCCTGGGCTTCTTCGCTCGTCGTCAGTTCATCCGTCGTGGCATCGCCGCTGTAGAGCGTCTCGTTGTCGTCCGGCCCCACCTGTCGCACCAGCGTCCGGCTGCCCGAACTCATCGCGCCGGCCAGCAGGGTGCCGTCCTTGTTGAACGCCATCGACGAGACGATTTCGTTCCCCGTTCCGTCCCACTGCGGGCCGTAGCTGTCCTTCCCCTGCTCGACATGGCGCAACCGGGCCTCGGCGGGCCCGCCCTCGACCACCCAGTATGCGAGGCCCGCCGCACCGGCCGTCGCCACGAGAGGCCGACGCGGATGGAACGCCACCGAGGCGAGTGACTTGGTCTCCGCGGTGTCCCGCAGCACCGGCCGCAGCGGGTCCCGTGTGTCCCACACCCTGACCTGCGCCGGACGCTCACCGTCCTTGGCCGGTCGTACTCCGTTGCCGGTCACCAAATAGGCGCCGCTGCCGCTATATGCGAGCGACTTCAGAGCACTGTCCGCCACATCCCGGTCGAACCGAATTTCAGGAGCGTCGGGCCGGGACGCGTCCCACAATCGCAACCGCCCGCTGTCGCCACCGGCGGCTAGCGTGCGCCCATCAGGGCTGAAGGCCAGCGTGTACGCGACCTCGTGCGGGACCTGTCTGCCGGCGAGCAGTTGGGGCTCGTCGGGGTCGGCGGTGTCCCACAGTTCGAGGCGGGTGGGCGAATGCACCGCCAGTACCGTGCCACCGGGTTGGTAGGCGATGGACGCACTGCCCGTCGTGGGGATCGCATGTGCCATCCGGGGAACGCCGCGGCGGGACAGATCCCACAGCTGCACCTGTCCCCCCTCCTTGCCCGCCCGGTGCGACGCGGCCAACACCGCGCCGTCGGGTCGGTACGCAAGTGCGAGGACCGCTGAGCGCTCCGGCACTGGCAGATCGACCGGCGTCAGTGTCATGTAGGACGCGTAGAGGCTGGAGCGTGACTCCGATGTCTCGGCCGTGTGGTACGCGGCCAGGCTCAGCCGCATCGCCGTCTGCGGGTCGGCCTCCCTGAGACTGTCCGCCCGGGCCGCAAGCTGCTGGGCCACGAGTCGGGTCTCACGGGACTCCGACTCACGCTGCGCCGCACGCGAGTCAAGGCCGAAGTACACGGCCAGTCCCGTGACCACGAGAAGCAGGCACACCGCCGCGGCCACGCCCCGACGCCAGATGCTCCGGCGCCGCACACCGGCCGCGACAAACTCCCGTTCCACCGGCCTCAGCGGTACGATCCGCGCCCCGCTAACCCGCACCTCCTCCGCGGACTGCAACAGGCGCCCGGTGTAAAGGAGGTCGCGCCGTCGGCCGGACTCGGCCCAGACGTCCGCCGCAGTCCCCAACCGCTGTTGCAAAAGCAGCCCTGCCAGATCCTCGTCGATCCACTCACGCAGCAGCGGCCAGGCGTGGAGCAGCGCGTCGTGGCTGAGCTGGGCATGTTCGTCGTCCAGTACGACGAGCCGTGCCTCGGCCAACCGGCCGAGCAGCTCCACACCGTGGTCCAGATCGCTGAGCGGGACCCGCCGACGGACGATGCTTCCACTGCGGTCCACGACCTGCACGAGCCGCAACAGCAGTTCCCTCAGAGCGGGTTGCTCGTCGGCCGGAAGACTGTCGTGGATGGCGTTCGCGCTGTGCGATACCGAGGCCCACAGCCCGCCCGTCGCGTAGTACCCGGCGAACGTGAGCCTGCCTCGTCTGCGTCGGGCCCATGTCTCCTGAAGAGCGTGAGCGAGAAACGGCAGGGCGACCGCGTCCTGGCGGCCCGTCCGAGCCTGGCCCAGGTCCCGCAGAAGCACGTCGGCGAGTCCGTCCTCCAAAGTCAGACCCGCCTGTCGGGCGGGGCCCTCGATGGCGCGCCGCAGTTCCTCCTGGGTCATGGCGGGAACGTTGAACTGCCCCTGCTGCACCAGGGGCGCGAGTGTCTCGTCGCGCAAGCAGTGCTCATAGTGGTCGGCGCGCATTCCGATCACGATGTGTGGCGTGCCGGCGCGTCCGTCGGCGTCCTCGGCGTCGCCCTCAGTCCCTCCGGCCAGGGCCCGGGTGAACAGAGCACGCTCCTCCAGGTCCGTGCAGAGAGTGAAGGCCTCCTCCGCCTGGTCGACGACGAGGACGCCGGGACGGCGCGCCGCCGCCCCGGCCGGCGGCACGAACCTGCCTTCCCCCAAGGCCCGTTCGACCTCGTGGAAGGGCCTGTCTACGGCGTCGGCCCAGCGTTGAGCCAGGGTGCGGAACGGACGTTCCCCCAGTCCCTCCAGCAGGAGGACGGGGCCGAGCCCCGCCTCGTCCGCCGCGGGACAGAGCCCGGCCCGCAGCAGCGACGACTTCCCCACCCCGGAGGGACCGACCAGCACCACCGGTCCGGGCTGGCGCAGCCGCGCGACGAGGTCTCTCGTCAACTGCTCGCGCCCGTGGAAGAGGTGGCTCTGGTCCGGCAGGTAGGGGCGCATGCCGGGGTAGGGGCTATCGCTATCCGCGTTGCTCAGATCCTCGGCTGCGTCCTGCTCCGGGATCACCGCCGCGGCATGGGCGTTGCGCGCGACGCGCAGATCTCCGATCCGACCGGTGCTGCTCGCGTGGGGCCGGGCCGGTGTGCCCTGGAATCTGCGGTCCAGGTGCCGGTACAGGTCCGTGAGCCTGAACCATCGGGGCGCCCCGGGGTCCCCCTCGCGCAGCAGCCGCAGCAGCTCACCGGTGAAGGTAGTGTGCCGCTCGCCTTCTGGGGCGAACGAGGCGGCGTAGTGCATAGCCGAGGCCAGGAGGAAGCTGCCGTCGGGACGTGCCGTCGCGTAAGGGTCGGCCCGGCTCGCGCGCTCGGGGACGTCGGCAAGCCCGGAGAGACAGCAGTCGAGGACGACGACGGGGCGCAGTGGCGCCTCGCTCAATCGGTTTCTGATCTCTGTGTACGGGACGGCGTGCGCAGTGTCCCCGGGGCCGGTGACAGCCGCCGTCGCCAGATAGAGCTGGTCGCCCGGGCCAAGCAGGCCATGTCCGGCGAAGAAGACCAGGAGCACACCACCCTCGGCGCGACGCGCGGCCGAGTCGACCGTGGCCAGCACCTCGGCAGCGGTGGCGGGATCGACCATCAGGTCGATGCGGTCCTCCGCCATGCCGCACACGGCGCTCAGCACCGTGGCCAAGTCGCACGCCGACCGGACAGCACTGGGCAGATCGTGCAGCGCGGCGCCCTCGGGGTGCTGCCCCGTGCCGATCACCACGGCGCGGCAGTGCGGCCCTGCCAGATCGCTCACCGACAGCTCCTCGACCGCCGGCGATACGACGCCATACGCATCGGCCGCGGACGGTCCGCCTCCCTCAGGCGCCGCGCTGCTCGTCACCGTCGCCCCTCGTCCACCGCGTCCGCCACACCTCCGGCCGCCCCGGGCCGACCCAAGGGCTCCTCGAGTGCCGCGGCGACCCGCTGGGCCAGCTCGCTCACGCCCTGTGCCGTGAGGCCTCGCACCTTCTCCGCAGTGACGACGACCTGCGTGCCATCGGGCCTGGTGATCGTCACCGTGTGGCTTCCACGGCGGTTCTGCAGCCAGGCCACCACGGCTGCCGCGACGACGGCCGTCATACCGCCGGGCTGCAGCAGCAGCTCCAGCACATGGTCGACAGCCCCCATCGTGCCGGGTTGCGGTACCTGCGTGGCCGGCGGAACCAGCGCGCCCCTCAGCTCCGGCTGACGGACGAACCATCGCCGCAGATCCGCCGTGTCCGCCGCAGACCCCTGCACGTCCAGGACGAGCCGCATCCGTTCCACCCCCGTGACACCTGAAGCCGCCTCAGCCCATCTACTCAACTCACATATACAGTAAGGCAGTTCATTAGCATGAGCGAGAGAAGCCTGCGCCTAGCACGGCGTCTTGCAGCGGAGGGCATCCACGAGACCAGGACAGCCCGTCAGCCCCAGCACCCTGCGCAAATATACCCTCGAGCAACGGATCTGCGAGTGATGGGCAGCGGAGCGAGGACGCCTCGGCCGACCACCAGCTCTGGGCACCCTACTGAAGCGGCTCGCGCAGGACGGCGTCACCGCCGCGAGCCAACAACCCACCGAGCAGGACGTCGAGCGAGCGAAACCCTCACCTCCGGACTCGAACGCCACTACCGGGCACTGCGCGCCCACCAACTGGCTGAACCTCACGCCGACAGCCCTTCCTCCCTTGACATCTGCGAGCCGGAAGGTCACGTCCGCGGGAGTGGTGTATTGACGGCCACTCGGTGATCTCGTTTTGAGGCTATGCGGTGAGTTCGGTGGGCAGGGCGGTGTCGTCGGTTTCTGACTCGATCGGGTGGAGGCGGACCTTGGCGAGGAGTTCGCGGCCCATGTAGCGGCGGGCCTCGGTCCATTCGTCGTTCTGCTCGGCCAGCACCGCGCCGACCAGGCGGATCACGGCGTTGCGGTCGGGGAAAATCCCGACCACGTCGGTGCGGCGTCGGATCTCCTTGTTCAGCCTCTCCTGCGGATTGTTGGACCAGATCTGCCGCCAGATCTCGCGAGGGAACGCGGTGAACGCCAGCAGATCGTGCTGAGCGGCGTCCAAGTGGGCTGCGGCCTTGGGGAACTTGGCCTCCAGTGCGTCCAGGACGTGCCGCATCTGGGCCTGGACAGCGTCGCTGTCGGGCTGTTCGAAGACGGTCCGCAGCAGGGTGGCCACCCACGGCTGAGCGGATTTCGGAGCCTGGGAGAGCAGGTTGCGGGCGTAGTGAGTGCGACAGCGCTGCCAGGAGGCGCCCGGCAGGACAGCGCCGATCGCGGTGACCAGGCCGGTGTGGGCGTCGGAGATGACGAGCTGGACGCCGGACAGACCGCGGGCGATCAGTGAGCGCAGGAAGGCGAGCCAGCCGGCCCCGTCCTCGGCGGTGGCGACGTCGATGCCGAGGATCTCGCGGGGGCCGTCGGCGTTGACACCGACCGCGATCAGCGCGTGGACGTTGATGATGCGGCCGCCCTCGCGGACCTTCTGGGTCAGCGCATCCACCCAGACGAATGCGTAAGGGCCTTGGTCCAGGGGCCGGTTGCGGAACGCGGCGACCTGCTCGTCCAGGTGCTTGGCCATCGCGCTGACCTGGGACTTCGACAGCTGGGTGACGCCGAGGGACTCGGCGAGCTTCTCAACCCGGCGCGTGGAGACGCCGAGCAGATAGGCGGTGGCGACCACCGAAATGAGGGCCTGCTCGGCCCGCCGGCGCCGTTCGAGGAGCCAGTGCGGGAAGTAACTGCCCTGGCGCAGCTTGGGGACGGCCAGTTCGACGGTCCCGGCACGCGTGTCCCACTCGCGCGGGCGATAGCCGTTGCGCTGGTTGACGCGTTCGTCGCTGACCTGCCCGTACTCGGCGTTGCACAGGGCGTCGGCCTCCGCGGACATGAGTGCGTCGGCGAACGTCTTGACCATCGCGCGCAGCAAATCGGGACTCGCCGCGGCAAGGTTGTCCTCGGCGAGGGCGTGCAGGGGCAGACTGTCTGGTGCGGTCATCGTGCTGATCTCCTTCGAGGCTTCGACACTTCGAAGATCAGCCGGTGGCCGTTCATCTATGCGGGCACCCTCCCGATGCCGGAGCAAACCCCCGGATCAGGTCGAACCCGTACACCACTTCCCAGGACGCAACCCGTCCCGGTACGCGACCTCGCTGCCGCTTCCTCTTCTGGGACTTGGTGGGACAGACAATGGTTCCAGTGACTGCCGGGGGCCGTGCCCTTGCTGCACAAGCCACTCACGAGGTCGAACGGTCAGCGGTAGAGCGTCCGTCGCTGGGAATTGCCGCCGGTGCACTTGACGAGCGTGATGTGGGAGATGCTCCCCGCCCCCTCGCCAAGGCAGAAAGTCAGCCCGACGACGATTGAGCCGACCGACCACCCGCCACGTGTGTCTCGCTCAATCCGGACCGGGCATCAACCCTCAAAGGGCCGCCCTGCACAAAGGTTCAACCCTGATGGATCCATCACTCGATGGGAACATGAGCCATCACCCATGCGTACTATCGCTACGCTGCCACACCACCGTTCCCCGCGAAATCACCTGAACACGCGGGCCCACCTACTTCGGGCGCACTCACGATGGTGCGCCCGTACCCCTGAACTGAAAAGAGGCCAACACCATGACTGACAATCCCGTCACCGTCACCAGCGTGACATCTCAGTACGCCACTCAAGTCGCACAGGACCTCGATCTCAACGCCAAGGAACAGGAACGTATCAGCGCGGAACACTCCGCCCTGCAGGCGCAGTTGCGCATCCTGCAAGACGACCAGAATGTGCTGCACAGCATCCAGAAGACGCTCGGCAACCGACCGGCATCCGCCCCGACAACTCCGAAGCCTTCGACGCCTCTGCCCCAGCAGGCATCCGGCAAGACCACCACCCGGCGTGCCCCGTCCAAGAATGCAGCCAAGGCCCCCCGCACGAAAAAGACCACCGTGCAGGCCAAGAAGGACAAGACCCAGGGCGCCGAGTCGAAGGCGGCTACCTCATCGGCGCAGCCCACGCTGATCGCGCTCATCCGCACTCACCTCGACCAGCAGAAAGAACCCCGTTCCGCGGCGGAAGTCGCCTCGACACTGGCTGAGGCCCACCCTCGGCGCACCATCAAGCCGACCGTCGTGCGCACCACGCTCGAAAATCTTGTCGCCAAGAGCCAGGCCCATCGCTCGAAGCAGGGCGCCTCGGTCCTCTACACGTCAGTTACCGTGCAGGCCCCGACCGAGAAGGCCCCGGCTCCCGTCATCTGACAGCCCGTGGCCGCCTGCCTTCCACACGCTTCGACAGCTTTGCGGGTAACCGCGCGCCACCCGTGCGCTCCATGCTCGGCGACAGGCTGACAGGGCGTCTTCCAGGTCGGCTCTCTGCTGGTCCGTCATCGGCCCGAGAACACAGACCGGGACCATCTTGCCTTGACGAGCGACGATGCTCCCCGGGTACAACGTGGGCCACCCCGCTGGACGAGAGTGCGGACGCTTTGCACCCTTCACCAGCCTGACATGGATCCCCGTATACCGATGCAGGTGAATCTTCGCGCTGAAATAACTTCGCCCTCCCATCAATCTCCGCAATCGAGACCTTGTCCAGGTCGCTCCACCGCAATGCCTGCTGGCGGCGCTGACCGTGTCGATGTGTCGATGCCTTGCGGCCCGAATTTTAAGGACCAGCCGGCGGTTCGGCGCAGGAAGGCCAGTACGGGGAGATAGATGAGGACAGCGGCAGGGTGAACAGTGCGCAGACACCCGAAACCACGAGGAGAGCCATCCTCAAGGCGGTGGTCTCGCACGCATGCGGCGGAACGCGGGACCACTCACGGAACGCTGTTCCTGCGCGTTCGGACCCCGATCACGCGGAGCGGCGCGCAGAGGCCAAATCGGCCGCTGCGCGCCGCCAAGCAATACTCGGCCGGCGTCTGCTTCACGGTCACCCCGGACGCGAGGTCAGTGGCGGCCGCCCTGTCCAGCCTGATCCTGACCGCCACCCTGACCGCCCTGACCGCCCTGACCGCCCTGACCGCCCTGACCGCCCTGACCGCCCTGACCAGCGTGGCCCTGGCCGGTCTGACCGCCCTGACCCTGGTGGCCGCCCGGACCGTTCTGCCCCTGGCCGCCTTGGCCGTTCTGGCCGCCCTGACCCTGGCTGCCACCCTGGCCGTTCTGACCGCCCTGACCCTGGTGGCCGCCCGGACCGTTCTGCCCCTGGCCGCCTTGGCCGTTCTGGCCGCCCTGACCCTGGCTGCCACCCTGGCCGTTCTGGCCGCCCTGACCCTGGCTGCCACCCTGGCCGTTCTGACCGCCCTGACCCTGGTGGCCGCCCGGACCGTTCTGCCCCTGACCGCCCTGGCCGCCTTGGCCGTTCTGACCGCCATGACCCTGGTGGCCGCCCGGACCGTTCTGCCCCTGACCGCCCTGACCGCCGTGCTGGCCCTGGTGGCCGCCCGGACCGTGCTGGCCCGGGTGCACTCCCCCGACGCCGCCGTGGTGCCCTGCGTCACGGGGGTGGCCGCCGAGGTCACCCCAGCGCCAGCCGTCACGGTTACGGTGGTGGCCGCCGAAGGTGCCCCAGCGCCAGCCGTCACGGTCACGGTAGTGACGGCCGCCCCAGGAGACCTCGTCGACGAACCGGCCGTCGTCGTTGCGCAGCGTGGCGGTGTCAGAGCGGTTGTCCCACACGTAGTTGCGGCGGTCTTGGTAGACGTCGCGGTAGGTGTCGCGGCCGATACCGGTGTGGACACGGACGGTCGAGCGGCCGCCCAGGCGGAAGTGTTCGAAGGTGTAGGTGTGGCCGTCCTCGTCCGACAGCCTCCAGCCGTCCAGGTTCACACTGTGACGGGAGGTGTTGGTGACGTCGATCCATTCCCGGTTCAGGGAGTAGTTGGAGCGGTCGTCGAAGCCCGGCGAGTCGTACTGCACGCCGCTGATCACCACACCCGACCGGTATGCGGCAGCGTGGTGGGGGCTGGACTGGGCGGAGGCCGGAAGCGCGGCCGCGCCGAGAGCGACGCCGGACGCGAGAGACGCGGCGGCCATGCGACGGATCGAACGAGAAGACATCAACAGTGCTCCCCTTGGAGTACGAGCCCGCCCCCGGACCAGCGTGGAGGGCCGGGAGCGGGCGGTTTGCGGATCCCGGCTGATGCCGAGGACCCACAGACTGACCACCCGACCGACCTGGTACGAGTTGCGCCGGTTCGTGTCGCAGTATCCGGATATTTCTGTGACAGTCGCCTGCAGCAGGCAACCAACTCTGCAGGCCGCAGGAACAGTTCACGGGCGACTGCATCCATCCTCTGATCATCACGGGTGAAGCGGTTTCCTTCCCCCACACCCCCACCGCACCACCCACCCGCCTCGCACCAGAGCCCCCTTCCGTACGTAACAGGCAAGTATGAATAATTAGCGCGCAATCCTTCGATAGGCCGCCCTCGGCGGGGCCGGCTACGGGGCGGGAGCCTGGCTGGAGGGCGGCGGCCAGGTGGACGACCTGCGGGAGAACTTCGTACGGAGCCGGCGATGACCGGCCCGGCCCAGCGGGGCACGACGGACATCGCCGACAAGGCGGTCCGCAGAATCGCCGAACGGGCGGCCGAGGAGGCCCTGCCGGTCCCTGCCTCCGGGACCGGCAGGACCTCGGTGGCCGTCCACGGGCGCCGCGCCGCCGTCGCGCTGCGCGTCGCCCTGCCCTATCCGGCGGCGCTGTCCGACACCGCCCGCAGGGTGCAGCGGCATGTGGCGGCCCGGACCGGCGAACTGACCGGTCTGGACATCCGTGCGGCGCGTCTGACCGTCACGCGGCTTGCCCTGTCCTCGGCGCGGACTCCCCCGGTGGCGCAGGCAGAGGAGATGCCGGACGCACGTCGTCCCCCGCGGCGCTGGTGGTCGCAGCGGAGGGTCCCGATGACCGTCGTGATCCTGCCCGTCGCCGCGGCCTGCGCCGCCGTCACCGCCGATGTGATCCGGGTGCATGCGACGGGCCAGGGCGCCGCGGCGTGGCGGATGAGTGTGGTGTCCTGGCTCGCCGGCCACGGGCCCGGGGACACGTCCGTCGTCGTCGCGGGTGCTGTCGTCGCTCTGCTAGGCGTGTGGCTGATCGTGCTCGCGCTGACGCCCGGACGCCGTCAGCAGATGCCCCTGTCCGTGACCTCGCGCGAGTGGAACGCCGCGGTCGACCGTGCGACGGTGGCCACCTTTGTCCGGGACGCGGTCGGGGACGTGCCCGGCATGGGTGCGGTCGACGTACGGGCGCGCCGGCGACGCGTGCGGGTCCGGGCCCGCCTCGCCTTCGGCGACCGTGATCAGGCCCGTGAGCAGGCGACCGCCATCGCGCGTCAGGCGCTGGCGGCATGCGGGCTGGGCCGCACCCCGCGACTGAAGCTGACGGTCACCCCGGAGCCCACGTGGCAGCCTCCGGCCTCCGGGACCCCGGCCTCCGAGACACCCATCTCCGGGACCCCGATCTCCGAGACCCCGGCCGACCTGCAGCTCACCGGCGAGGTCACCGCGGGAGGTGAGCGATGATGCGGGAGCCGCGCAGTACCGCCAACCGCACCGTTCTGGCCGTCACGGGAATGGCGCTGGCCCTCGGCGGCCTCTGGTTGGCCACTGCCCGTACGTCCCTCGCCGCGCACCTGCCCGGCGGATGGCCCGTCCCGTCCGCCGGCAGTGTGCTGCTGGACCGCGACGGCCTGGCCACCTTGCGCAGCCACGACTGGTGGACGCCCGTTGTCCCCGCGGTCGGCGTGTCGGCCACTCTGCTCCTGACGCTGTGGCTGCTCAGCCAGCTCCACGTCCGCAACCGCTCCCGACTGCCGCTGGCGGCGCCGGGCGGCACGCTGCGGACCCACGCGCTGGAGTGCGCCGTGAGCGAGCGTGCCACCGCCATCGACGGCGTCGCCCGCTGCCGCGTCCGCATCCATACCCGGCGCCGACGCCTGCACTTGCGGATCCACACCTGGCTCGCCCCTGACACCGCCCCCGAAGCGGTCCTCGACGCACTCACCGCTGTCACCGCGGAACTGGAGCACGCCACCGCCCCGTACACCGTCGAGGCCCGCGTACGACTCAGCAACCGAACACACCGCATGCAGCACGTCCGCTGACTCCTCCCCACCCGCCCGGAACTCGCAACTCACGCACCGAACCACAGAGCGCGCATCGCGCCGCCAGCTGCCGCTCCCCTCGCACAGGACTCACCGGATCGTGAACGCCCACGTGTTCGCGGCGCTCGCGGAGTTCATCCGCGAACTCATCGTGCAGGGCACCAACGAGGGCCTGGACGCCGCCCGCGCCCGCGGCGCCCGACTCGGCCGCCCGCCGGCGATGACGGAGGAACAGGTACGTCACGCCCGCGACCTGCTCGCCCGCCTGGAGAACACCGTCACTTCGATCGCAAAGCTCCTCGGCGTCTCTCGGGCTCCGTTGCTCTGCGCCGAGGCTCCTTCAACTCCCTTGCGTAACCTGCGAAAACGCTGCGCTTGAGGCGCTCGTCGCCGAACAAACGGTGACCGTACGGGTGATGGCCGTCAGCGCAGGGTCCCTGACGCCGGTGCAACGTGCAGGACCTTTCGCGGCCTTGACAGGTGCGCAGGTGGGGCGGCAACTGAGACTCCGAGAGGTGCCGTGTGAGGTGACGGCGAATCTCCGGGAACGTGGCAACACCTGCCGCTGCTGCGGGCAGGGGGCAGGCGCTGCACGTCAGTACGGGACGCCCAGCTGGACTGCTGATCGTGATGGTCCAGGCGCGTGAGGGCAAGGCGGTGGTCATCGGTCCTTCCAGGCAGTGATGGACGGTCCCCGGGCCTCCTCGCGAGGCGGCTCCGAGCGCGGTCAGGGAGAGTGCGCCGGTAGGCGTCCCGCAGGAGTTCCGCTCCCACTCCGAGCCAGGGCCCCGGCTCGGAGTGGGAGCGGTTCACGGGCGACAAGTTCCCAGGAGCCCCCGTGGTGGGATCCGTTGACGCAGGTGTTGCCGAAGGCGGGGTTGAGCAGCCCGATCACGCTGATCGTGTTCCCACAGGCGTTGACCGGTACAGGGTCATGGCGGGCAAGAGGCGGAAGTTCGACGCAGAGTTCCGTGAGAGGGCTGTGCGGATCGTGGCCGAGACCGGCAAGCCATGGATCTCATCTCCGAACAGGGTTGCTTTGTCAGGGTGCTGGGCTTCGAAGCGCCGGCCCAGGCGGCGCACGATGTCGCGGGCAGCCAGCGACGCCGGCCCGTCACCCTGCCCGAGCAGATGCAGTGCGTACCGGACGACCCGCGCCTCAGCGAACGTCATCAGCGGGACCAGCGGGCCGCCCTGATCCAGCACTTCCGACAGCCGGTCATCAATGTCTTCCATGATCAGGCCAACGTTCTCGAGAACCCGCTGTCACGGCCACGTCCACTCGCCAGGACCGCGTTCACTCTCAAAATCGCAACCGGCCCCGCTCAACGACGCCCGCATCGCGCACATGCCAAACACAGTTTCATCACGCAAGCTCCACAGGAGGCGCCGAACGCGACACAATCACAGCTCGACAGCAACACCTTGGGGGGACCATGGAAAACGACGTCACGCCGGCTCCGATGCCGAGCTACCCGCCGACGGCACCGGTGAAGAAGAACCGCACCAACGCGTACATCATCGGCAGCGCCGCCATCGCTATTGTCGCCATCGTCACGGTCGGCGTTATCACCGCCAACAGCCGCGGCGACGACGAAGCCGCGCCGACCCCGACCGTCACTGTCACGGAAACCGCGGCAGTTGAACAGGACGCGAAGCCAACCGAGCAGGAAGCCGGCGTCAAGACCGGCGACGAGGCCCGCAACGGGGGAGCCGTCGTCAAGATCACTAAGGTGACGACGAGCAACACCATCACACTCGCCGGGGCACAGAAGAAGGCAGGCGCCGACGCCAAGTTCGTAACTGTGAAGACCGTCGTCATCAATGAGGCAAAGAGCAGCATGGACCTCACCTGCGACCTCCCCATCAATAACGCACTCATCGACGACCAGGGCCGTCGGTTCGACACCGTCGACGACCTCTACGAAGTCGCCGGGAATCCCGAATGCAACGCCCAACTGCAACCCGGCTTCAAGGACGAGATGCTCTGGGTCTACCGCCTACCAAGAGATGCCAAGATCGCATCTTGGGAGTTCTCCGAGTACGACCTCGACAGCGAACGGACGCCCACCCTCATCGACCTCACCTGAACCACCGGCGCGCACAACCAGCAGCTCATGCCGCTGAGTTCTGGTGCTCCACCCCTTCATGGCGATGCCCCGCGTGCCTAGACCTCAGTAGGGGCGCGGGGCACCTTGGCGCGGCGCGCGCGGCCGTATGACGGGCTGACTATCCCCACTCGCGAGTGAATCGGCCCGTCGTGGTGTCGACTCGCCGGGCGGCATCCCGCTACGAAGAACCTGACCCGTTCTTGATCTTCGAGGAGCCTCGTGCGCACCTTCGCCCGCACTGCTGCCCTGTTCAGCGCCATCGCCGTACTCGCCATCCCCACCGCCACAACAGCCCAGGCCGCGCCCGGGCCTTTCGGTAGTCCCGGCGACGTCATCACCACCCCCCTCCAGTACGCGTTGAAAGCCCTGCCCATCGCGGACGAAGACCGCACCGGCTACCAGCGCACCAGCTTCAAGCACTGGATCGACGCCGACAAAGACGGCTGCAACACCCGCGCCGAAGTCCTCAAGGCCGAAGCATTCATGACCCCCGAGCAGGGCCTCAAGTGCAAGCTCACCGGCGGACGCTGGTACTCGGAGTACGACGACCAGTACATCGACGGGGCAAGCGGCCTCGACGTAGACCACCGGGTCCCGCTCGCTGAAGCCTGGGACTCTGGCGCCTCACGCTGGACCGCGGCCGAACGCCAGGCCTACGCCAACGACCTCGGCGACGACCGCGCACTCATCGCCGTGTCCGCAAAGTCGAACCGAAGCAAAGCCGACCAAGACCCCGCGACCTGGATGCCGCCCGCCGCAAGCGACCACTGCGACTACCTTCGAGACTGGATCGTCGTCAAAGTGCGCTGGCAGCTTGCCATCGACCCGGCCGAACAGAGCGCCCTGTCTGACGACTTGGCCCAGTGCCCCAACGCCCCAGTTAAGGTCACCCTCGCGCGATAGCCTCAGCGCAACGCCCACCCTGTATTTGGGAGGGGCAAGGGGGAATAGTGCGGGCCGGCGGATCCACTACGGACAGATCGGCATCCATGGCCTCGGCAACAGCGCCCCCCGGTCCGCGACGGCGGAGCGGGGGGGCGCTGTCGTGTGAGCGGTGGAGGATCCGAGCCGCCAGCTTCCGGCCTGAGTGGATCAGCGTCCGTAGAAGGAGAGCACCACGTCTCTGACGCCGGCTGCGGTTCGTAGAAAGTGCCGTCGCGGATCACCGCGAAGAGCACGTCGGCCCGGCGGGCGGTGCGCCAACATCGTCACCGTGGCCTACTTCGAAACCTGAGACGGGGCGCCGGCTCGGTTGCATGCATCAGGCGTCAGGCATCAGGCACCGGAACTCGGCTCGGGTTCGGGGGCGACATAGGAGTCCGCTGGCACCGGCGAGCCGCTCTGCACCGCACGCGCGTACTCCGCCTCGACGAGGCGGGCGAACCTTGCATCCGCTCCTCCTTCCGCTGCCCCGACAGCCATCCAAGTAGAACGACTGATCTCCCAGTGCTGACGAGCGATCTCTCCTCTGAAGTGCAACTCGAGCACGACTCGCAAGTGGTCGTCGCTGAAGCGGCCTAGGACGTAATCTGTTCGCAACGTGGCGACATGCATGTTGGTGAAGAGTAGTTGTTTCCACCGAGTTTCGGTCTGGCCGATATTCAGTGGCTCCGTACACGGTATGAGCTCTGGATTGCTGATGATCTCGAACAAAGTCTCTCGATGCGCAGTTCTCTGAGCCTCGACTAGAGCCATCCGGGCCTGAGTGTTTTGCTGCCGAATTGAAATCACGATGCCAATCAACGCTGCACCTGAGAACAACACCCCCAGGCCGCCATAGGCCTGGCTGATGCTGCTGAGCTCTCCCCAGTCCATCCCCCTCGGCGCGGCCCACCGCAGGATGGACGGGGTTCCCGCAACCAGCAGGGTCACAGCCCCAGCCAGAAGACCCCAGCCGAGTCCTCGTCTTGACAACGTCCGCAGTCTCACAGCAACTCCACCCTTCCGTGCAGCTCCGCTCGGCAAACGATCACATGCTGTCGGGTCACCGGCCGACCGACAAGACCGCCCCTGGGCTCAAGCATCGTCAGCTACGAAGCGCGAGTGGTAGCTTCGGCCAGGGGAGGTATCGATGATGCGAATTGCTGTGCACTGCAGTGTGGTCGCGGGAAAGCTGGCGTCGTTTCTCCGCCTAAGGCCTGTCCCGTAACTGCTGGTCACGGCATATTCTGTGTCCCTTCACCGTGATTTGAGGGGCATGCATGAACCAGCGTCTGGCCGCTACGGTCCTCTTCTGTCTCGGTGCAGGACTCCTCGCCGGATGCTCCTCGGAGGGGGCGACCCACGCCGTCAGCCGCTTCGATCTGGTGGGACGCTGGCATGCTGGCGGTTCGTGCGGTTCCTCTCTCGAACTGGAAGAGGACGGTTCGGCTGGGTGGAAGCGGTGGGCCACTGGCTACAGCGTGGACAAGGGCCGTATCACCGGCAGACAAAGCGGGAAAGGGACCTGGACGCTGGAGAGCTATCAAGGCCAGCAGGAGCTCGAAGTGAAGAGAGGCGACACTTTTGAGCCGCTGACGATGCTGCAGGATGAGGGCCGACTGACCCTTCTGCAGACACCAGGAGAGGACGCGGACAACAGCATCGGCTGCCGTTTCACGCGGATCGACAGTCACAAGGCCAACTGACGGCTCGGCCCGTTCTTCTCGCGCTGCCATAGCTCGTCCTACCCGTGCGCGTCGGCCGTGGCACCCGGTTCACCAGCACACAGAGCTGGTAAAAGGATCTTGCTGAGGCGCGCGTATATCCGTGGGCGACGACCACGGCCGTGTCATGGCCGCTGCGGTCCTGGGGGTGGCTTGCCATGAGGGGACCTTAACCAGGGCCACAAGGGTGATGATCAACTGGTGGGCGATGAGTGGATGTTGGCCTTGTGAAGCCAGGAGCCCGCCCTTGCCCACCCCTCGGGACGTCTGGTCACGAGTGAGATGATCTTGATATGGCTGGTGTGATCACGGCGTCGGAGCCTTCCTGGATAGCCCCGTTCGCCGGGCTGAGCCCACGTGGCTTCGGCAAGTTGATGACCGTGGTGCGCCGTGAGGTCTCGGACGAGCCGCGGCGCGGGCGCCCGTGGGGCATGCCGCTGGAGGACCGAGTGCTTCTGGTCGTGGCGTACTGGCGCACCAATCTGACGATGCGTCAACTCGCCCCACTCTTCGGCGTTTCGAAGTCCGCCGCCGACCGGATCATCGACCACCTCGGGCCGAAGCTCGCACTCCGGCCGCGCCAGCGGTTCGCGAAGGACGCCGTGCTGATCGCGGGTGGGCACCCTGGTGCCCACCCGCGACCATGCGGTGGCCGAGCAGTCGAAGAACTACCGCTACTCCACGAACCACCAGGTCGTCATCGATGCGGACACCCGGCTCGTCGTGGTCGTCGGCCGGCCGCTGCCCGGCAACCGCAACGACTGCAGGGCGTGGGAGGAATCCGGTGCGAAGGACGCCGTCGGCACGACGATGACCATCGCGGACGGCGGCTATCCGGGCACCGGCCTGGTGATGCCGCACCGCCGCCGCAAAGGCGAAGAACTGACCGACTGACAGAAGACGCACAACACCTCCCACAAACAGGTCCGCGCCCGCGTCGAGCACGTCTTCGCCCGCATGAAGTGCTGGAAGATCCTGCGCGATTGCCGCCTCAGGGGCGACGGCGTCCAACACGCGATGCTCGGCATCGCCCGCCTGCACAACCTCAACCTCGCCGGATAAACGGCAGGCCCCCGCAACGGTCGGCCGCACTCTGACCACACCGAAGATCATTTACGGGACACCCCTTAGGGTGCAGACCGCCATCTCGTTTCCAGGGCGAGCAGCAGCTTGCAGCTCGGGCGCATCGACAGCGCATGTACTGGGAGTTACGCAAGCAGGCGGTTGATGATCCGTCACTCCCGTCGGCAATCGACACCTACGACGTGTCGATCCCGGTGGAGAAATTGCGGCAGTTTTTCTTCGCCAATGCCTGGTACATCAACGCGATTCACCTCTACCTGGCAGGGATTCTCGACCCTGAGGGGTTGCGTGGGCGTCTGCGGGATCTATTCCACTCCCCGATCATGCGCGAATACTGGGAGCTGTCGCGAGGACTGCGAGCCACTCTGGAGCAGACGTCAACCGAGGCCCGTCTCGGACGCTTGGTCGATCAATTGATCATCGACATGCCGAAGGCGAAGACGAATGGTGGGTGGTCGGGGACCCGCCGTTGCGCAGACGCCCACCCCAGCCACCTCGCGCGAGAGACTCTCGACGCACCGCGAGGTAGCGACGTCGCCGCAGTCCAGACCGGGCCGCAGGGGCGGAAACGTGTGCGGTTCAGGGCAGAGCAGGCCCAGCAAGGTACTCCCACACTGGCCCGTACACTCCGCCCGGGATCCGCTCCGCCAGCCCGTCCATCGACACCCACGCCGCCTCAGCCACCTCCCGCGGAGAAGCCGCCCGAGCCGCACCCGACAGCCACCGGCAGGCGACATACACGACCCGCCGTCCCGTCACCGGATGTAGCCGCTCACCGATGATGGTGAGCGGCTCGACGACGACCCCCGCCTCCTCCAAGGCCTCCCGCACAGCCGCCTCCTCCTGCGTCTCGCCGGGGTCGACCTTGCCCGCCGGAAACTGCCACACCAGATCGCCCTCGGGGACGGCGCGGCGAACCAGCAGTACCTCGCCCTCGTGCCCGACCACGGCGCCCGCGATCGTCGGCTCCATGCCCAACCTCAACTCTCGCTTTGAAGACAGTCGTTCACCGCATGCGCCTCCCGCCGGTAGGGGATCATGCCGCCATGACGATGGAGACGCCAGGGCGGTCTGACCAGCAGCGCGACCGGTGGTACAAGCACCACCCCCGCTGGGCTTGGACCGCAGGCATCGTCGGGACCGCGGCCTTCGTCGTGCTCCTCATCTGGGGACCCTGGTGGATCGAAGGTCACCACCTCCGCGACGACAAGGGCCAGCTCGTCTCGAGTGCCGGGATCATCGTGACGGGCTTCCGCACCATGCTCATCGCCATCGTCGCCGGCGCCGTCGCGGCAGCAGGTCTCTGGTACACCCACAAGAGCCACCAGCAGACCGAGAAGCTCTTCGAGCACACCCGAGCCAAGGACCGTGAGCAGGCCGAACTGACCCGCGAAGGTCAAGTCACCGATCGATACGTCGACGCAATCAAACTACTCGCCTCCGACAAACTCCACGAACGACTCGGCGGCATCTACAGCCTTGAACGGATCATGCAGGATTCGGAGAAAGACCGAGGAACGGTCACCGAAGTCCTTGCTGCGTTCGTTCGTGACAAGCTGCCTCCGTCCGGCGCGGATGGTGAGGGGACTCAGCGCGGCCTGGACCCAGAGGTGCGTGGGCTGAAGGAGGATCACACGAGCCCGCTTGATGCCGACGTTCGCTCCGCTATCAACGTACTCGGCCGGAACTGGGAGGGAGGGCGAGCCCGCGCCGACCTACGCACGATCAACGGTGCATCCCTGAACATGGCTGAGCTCGATCTCAGAGGCGCTCAACTGCAAAGGGCGTACCTGGCGATGGCCAATCTGAGCGACGCGAACCTGTCGAGGGCACAACTAAGCCGGGCAAACCTGGATGCCACGAAGTTGTCGCACACGAACCTAGCCGCGGCACACCTGAAGTGGGCCCGTCTCAGTCATGCCCGTATGCACCATGTAGACCTGACTGGCGCGAACCTGCGGGGAGCGCTCCTATCGGGCGCGCGCATGAGGCAAGTGGCTCTGGAGGGAGTGGACCTGGCAGACGCCTACCTGAAAGGCGCGGTGCTGGATGAAGTATCTGGACTGACGGCGGACGTGCTTTGTAGGGCACGCATCTATCAGTCGACAAAGCTGCCCACGCACCTCGCACAGGACCCCAAGGTGCAGGCTCGCATCGCCCACTGCGAAGCGCTCCAACGCTCGCTTGAAGCCGTGGGGCCGCCCCCGCCCGTACCCGATGGGAACTCCACACCAGGGCAGCCGGCGGATCCACCATCACGTCCTCGTTCATAGTCCGCACAACGATGCGCCTCCAACCCGGTTGAGGTGGAGGCGCATCGTGTATCCAGGATCAGCCGTGGGACAGCAACAGCGGCTCCGGGACCGGTGGGGCATCCAGCCCCAGTCAAAGGTTGGTGCTCTGCCACCGCGGCTGCCTCGTCGCAACCGGTGGCCCCGCTGGTCCGCCGGGCAGGCGGCGCAGTGGCTGACCGAGCGGGTGGCCGGCACCCCGCTGCACCCCGGTGGTGTCGCCTTGCTGGACGGCACCATCTCACTCGGCCTCCAAGCAGCGCTGCGCTGCAGCCGGGAGGCGAAGGTGATGCCCGTGGCACGGCTGCGCCACCGAACCGCCGTCGCTTCCGCCCGCTCACCGAGCAACCAGGTCGCCAGAGCCCGGATGCTGCCGACCGCGCTGTGGCCAGAGTGGAGTCTGCGCCTGGCGCCGTGGCACCACAGTGGGGAACGCCGTGGCCTGATGAGGCGTGGACGACGGCCAGGGGTCGGCTGAGCCAGGGTCCGGCTGGGCCAGGTTCGACGGGTCCGGCTTTGCCACCGGCGCCCCAAGGGCCACCCCGGCAAGTCCTGGTCACTGCTGCCCGCTAGGCGATCCACCCGATCTGCCAGCGCTGGGACTTACCCCCGGTGCACGTGGTGGTGTTGACGCGGTCGTTCGCCATCCGAGCGAGACACTTGTGGCTCACAGCGTTCTTGATCGTGGCGCCATCCACCTCATTCGGGGTGATCGTCCACAAGGCCGCATCGTCTGCCGCGGAACAGGGCTTCATGGTCGCCTGACCGTTGCGCGACACGAGGCACAGCCCCGTCGCCTTCTGCCGAAGCGCCGTGTACTCGAACTCGTCGTTCCAGTACCACTTTTGATAGCTGGTGAAGTTACACCCGAAGACATAGGGGCCGTAGTCGGCCCTAAAGTCCAGGCAGTTCCGGGCCGGGGCAGCCTTGTTCTCGAAGGTACTGATCCCCGGCGCTGCGCTCGCCGGCGTGCTGCCCAAGCCCACCGCGAGCCCGATGGCGGCCCCCAGCGTGGCCATCCTTCTCAACAACATCATTCCCCCTCGGCCCGGCGGGTCAGGCCGGGTGCGAATTGAGATCTGCGGGGCCAGGAGACTAGCAGCCAGCTGCCACACCAGCCGCGACATCGCGCATAGGCACACAGGATCCGCTGCACCACGCCATGCCGGAGTCACCTCTTCGTGTGCGAACAGAACCAGGGCGTGGCTCTGTTCACCATCGGCGCGCCCAACAAGGTCATTGATCGCCTACGACCACTGAGCCACATCGGAACTTTCGTCTAGGGTTCTCAAATGCGTGGTGACGGCATATCCGAGCGCAGGAACGCCTTCGTAGACGCGCCCAGCGACAAGGCAGCTCGGCGTCGCAGATGGCTGGTGAGCTGTTCAATCGCCGTGATCTTGACATGCTCCTCGGGCTGAAGGGCGAGGAGCATGTCAAAGCGCTCTGCAGCAGGCCGCCCGCGAACAGGAACAGGAAGTCAGCCAGGCGATCCACCGCTCTGCGTCAGGACCAGCAACCCACCCCGGCGACGTGGTCGGCGGGCCCAGCGAGGCCGCACCGACGACAACAGAAATGGTCCCGAGACCGGCCGTTGGCCTTCTCTGTGTGCCCGCACAGCGTGGACAGCGCTGCGAGGTATAGGCCGGATCCACCTCCAGGAACGGCACCTCGGCCCGGCGGGCCTTGCACGAAACCTGGTGCCGCGACGCTCCGCGTTGCAGGGCCGGGAGTCGACTCCTCCAGGCGTGAACGCCTGGGCTTCCTCGACAGAATCCCGGTGAACACCAGTACCAACCGCACGGAGATGGCCCGGCCCGGTCTCTTGCGGGCGCTCCGCGCCCGTTGCGACGGCGATGCTCCGCATCGCCATCACCGGATGCGATTCCTCTCGGGGGTCCCCCCGGGGTTCCTCGCAAGAGCACGCTGAAGGCGGGAAAGCGTCTCCCTATGAGGCGACAGGTGAAGAGTCCTTCCGAGGCTCGCTCCCTGTCGCCGTGGCTCGGGCCGCGAGGCGCTTGTTGCGCCGTGCCGAGGATATGAAGGACCAGGCGATCAGGATGACGCCGACCAGGCCCGTGATGACCTCGTTGATCTCGTACTGGATCGTGACCAGGAGGATCACGGCGAGGGCGCCGATCGCGTAGTGCGCGCCGTGCTCCAGGTACACGTAGTCGTCCAGGGTGCCCTGGCGGACCAGGTAGACCGTGAGCGAACGGACGTACATGGCACCGATGCCGAGGCCGAGCTCCATCAGCACGATGTCGTTGGTGATGGCGAAGGCGCCGATGACGCTTTGTGACCCCTGCGCGGTAGGCGGCCACGTAGTCGGCGGACGCGTCGAGCGCGTCCCGGAACGCCGCTCGCACGGCGTAGTCAGGATTGGGACACTGGTCGGCGGAGCCGAGGTCATCGAGTGCTCCGCCGAGAGCTTCGACAGCCCGGTTACGGTTCGTCAAGCAGGTCCCGTAACAGCCGTTGCCGCAGTGCGAACGCTGCACACACGTCGGCCTCGCCTGCGAAACGGCCGAGCAGGGCAGGCAAGCCACTGTCGTCTCCCTCACGGACGGCCGACACGATCTGCTCGATCAACGGCCCGGCGGATTCCCCTGGCCCAGGTAACACGGTCACCTCCCGCGGCTACCCGGATACCACGACCTCAAGGTCACTCGTACGGGTGAGCAACTGCCCCTTACCGGGCCGCGAAGCGGGCCGGCGTACCGGGCCGCGAAGCGGGCCGGCGTACCGGGCCGCGAAGCGGGCCGGCGTACCGGGCCGCGAAGCGGGCCGGCGTACCGGGCCGCGAAGCGGGCCGGCGTACCGGGTGCGGGTTGCTCTGCGTACGTCCGTGAAAGTCTGCAGGTACAGGCACCGGACCGCTCGATGTTGCGGCACAGCAAGTGGGAGAACCGGTCGGCGTCGGCGCCCGGGCGCTATCGGGCGAGGAGGGCGCTTACGGTTTTACCGCCGGCCGCCTGGCGGGTCACGGCGGTGGCACGGGCGAGGTGGTTGACCATGGGCCAGCCGAAGCCTCCGGTGCCGCCGTTCAGGTCGGGGGTGCGCATGCGCGGCGCTTTCGGGCTGCGGTCGTGCACGGCCGCCTCGATGCTGTCCGGGTGCGCGGTCAGGTCCAGGGTGCAGGTCCCGCCGCCGTGACGCAGGGCGTTGGTGACGAGCTCCGAGACGACCAGGACCACCGTGTCGGCGGCCTCGGCCGCGATCGCCGGTATGAGCCCGTCGAGGAAGTCCCGGGTGCTCTCGCGTGCGCCGGCGACGGACGTCGAGGAGCGGAGGGTTGCGACGTTGACGCTCATCGTGTCCATCAGGTCCCCCTGGTCTCTGGATCGTCAATGCCCGGTCCTGTGTGTCCGGGGCTTGTGCCCCGGCTGCGGCCCGTTAACCCGGCTTGCTCCCGCCCTCCACTGCTGTTCGAGGTCGATTACCTCACCGTCGAACACGCGGAAATCTATGTTGGCTGGAGTAGACATTAGGTGGTGGTGTGGTTATGGTTTCTCTCGTAGCCGAGATCAACAGGGCCTGGCAGAGACGAACTGCCGGGCAGCAGTACCGCAGTTCGCAGGACGGTGCGGTGGTGGAGTTCCGAAGCCAGGGTTGGTGCAGGACGGCGACGGGACTGACGACCGGACCGGGTGGCCCGCAGTGATCAGGGGCCGCCTGTAGCAGTACCGCAGTACGCGTAAGTGCAGTTCGCAGTACCAGCAGTGAAGTTAAGTGAGCAGCACCTCGGTGAAGGCGTCGGCTGCGGACGCGCGCACCGGGAGGTTCGGCAGTGGGGTTCTAAGCCAGAGCAGACGCACGACGGGCGACGGGGCTGGCTGTCGAAGAGTGGCGCTTACTCAGGTCACCGAGTAGTTCGCATCACCAGCAGTAGGCAAGTGATTGATCCCAGAGGGAAGAACGGAGGAACGAGCGCCATCAGGATCGCCCGGGCGGAGTGTTGAGCCCGGGTACCGCAGGACATCGATAGTGAGGTGGTCTCCGGTCAAGCAACCGCGATCCCCGCACCCCCGACAACTCCCAGGTCGGGGCGGCGGACACAGAAGGCCGGCGCAGTTCCAGGGCCGGCAGATGGTGTAGATGTTCCTTCGGGGCCCTGGTGCCAAATGGCACCAGGGCCCCTCAAGCGTGTTCCACAGAGAGGTGCAAATGACAGCAGACGACTCGTACGGCCGTCTCGAGGACGAGGACTACCCCGCCTACACGATGGGCCGGGCCGCCGAGATGCTCGGCACCACCCAGGGTTTCCTGCGGGCCATCGGCGAAGCCCGCCTCATCACCCCGCTGCGCTCCGAGGGCGGCCACCGCCGCTACTCCCGCTACCAGCTGCGCATCGCCGCACGTGCCCGGGAACTCGTCGACCAGGGCACCCCCGTCGAGGCCGCCTGTCGCATCATCGTCCTCGAGGACCAGCTCGAAGAAGCCCAACGCATCAACGCCGAATACCGCCACGCCGCCGAATCCGAGAACCCGACGACCGCGGACTGAGGTGGCGCATGCCCGCCGACCTTCCCGCCTGTGCCCGGAACATACAGCTGCCCCCGGGCAGGCTCTGCCGTCCGACTGGTTCGCACGAACGGTGTGGTGGCCTTCAGGTGAGGGTGGTGGGATCTGGGACGCCCGCGGCAGGGCCGCTCAGCAGCAGCGCTGCGCGGCCCTGATCTGCGGCGGTCCCGGCATACGGGCTGATGGGCCGTCGTCGGGCAGGAGGAGGTGCCCCCGCAATAGATGTGCACGCCGAGCCGCAAACGGCGACCGCTCTTCTTGGCACGCTGAATTTCGGGTGGCCCAATATCTATGACCGCGAGACGAGAGTTTAATGTGCCGCGCGGACAGTGTGTTTGCTGTAACGAACAGAGTGGAATTATTTACCGTACGCGGGCCGCTACCGCATGCTACTGTCGCTCTCAGTTGCAGTCGTGGTTCCCAAAACTTCAACGCTTTCGTCAGTATTTTCAGCTGCGGGAAGCGTTTTGTATTTCCGGTCATTATTCGGGCGGGGCATCATCGCGGCGACCCGGTATCCGTGGATTGCGGGTCCCGGCGTACTGCCCCACAAGGAGATATGACATGGCGTCTGGCACTGTGAAGTGGTTCAACTCGGCCAAGGGTTTCGGCTTCATCGAGCAGGACGGTGGCGGCGCTGACGTGTTCGCCCACTTCTCGAACATCGCCGCCGATGGCTTCCGGGAGTTGCTCGAAGGTCAGAAGGTCACCTTCGACATCGCGGCGGGCCAGAAGGGCCCGACGGCCGAGAACATCGTTCCCGTCTGACGCTGACGCGCACTTAGCTGGGGCCCGCATCCCTCGGGGTGCGGGCCCCAGCTGCGGTCATCCTCGGGTCTTCCCCTGTGGGGCAACGACGCCCGTGGATGCCTCTTCAGCAATACGGGCCTCTTCCGAGATGCACCCGTAGACGTCCAGGATTCCACGTCCGCACGACGTCACCCATTTCATCGCCTGCACTTGCGCTGGATTCACCGCAGGTCAGATCGCTTTCGCATTTCGTTCGGCCCGTTCTTGTAATTCCCCGCGCTGTTCTTCCGCTGCGAGAATTCCTTGATACGTGCCGTATCAAGGAAGGTTCTGAATGAACCCCACACGCACGAACAACCGCTCCGCCCGCACCCGCAGCCGTACCGACGGTCCCGCTTTCGGCTCCGGCGCCGGTTCGCAACGCGGCAGCCGCTTCGGCTCGCCCGCCCCGAGCCGTTCCGGAGGGCCGAGCCGCACGGGCGGCCACGGTCGGCGGCCCGCAGCGGCCTCGGGCGAGTTCGCCCTGCCGAAGACGATCACTCCCGCGCTGCCCGCCGTCGAGGCGTTCGCCGACCTCGACATGCCCGAGCGGCTGCTCGCCTCGCTCACCGCGCAAGGCATGCGCGTCCCGTTCCCGATCCAGGGCGCTACCCTGCCCAACACCCTCGCGGGCCGCGACGTCCTCGGTCGCGGGCGCACCGGCTCAGGCAAGACCCTCGCCTTCGGCCTGGCCCTGCTGGCCCGCACCACCGGCCAGCGCGCCGAGCCCGGCCAGCCGCTGGCCCTGATCCTCGTGCCGACACGTGAGCTGGCACAGCAGGTGACCGACGCTCTCACCCCCTACGCCCGCTCGGTGAGGCTGCGTCTGGCCACCGTCGTCGGCGGAATGCCGATCGGCAGGCAGGTCAGCGCACTGCGCGGTGGTGCCGAAGTCGTCGTCGCGACGCCGGGCCGCCTCAAGGACCTCATCGACCGGGGCGACTGCCGGTTGAACCAAGTCGCGATCACCGTCCTCGACGAGGCCGACCAGATGGCCGACATGGGCTTCATGCCCCAGGTCACCGCGCTCCTGGACCAGGTACGCCCCGAGGGCCAGCGCATGCTGTTCTCCGCCACCCTCGACCGCAACGTCGATCTCCTGGTCCGCCGCTACCTCACCGATCCGGTGGTCCACTCCGTCGACCCGTCCGCAGGCGCGGTCACCACGATGGAGCACCACGTCCTGCACGTCCACGGCGCCGACAAGCACCGCACGACGACCGAGATCGCGGCCCGCGAAGGCCGGGTGATCATGTTCCTGGACACCAAGCACGCCGTCGACCGGCTGACGCAGGACCTGCTCAACAGTGGGGTGCGGGCCGCCGCGCTGCACGGCGGCAAGTCGCAGCCGCAGCGCACCCGCACGCTGGCGCAGTTCAAGACCGGGCACGTCACCGTCCTGGTAGCGACGAACGTCGCGGCGCGCGGCATCCACGTCGACAACCTCGACCTTGTCGTCAACGTCGACCCGCCGACCGACCATAAGGACTACCTCCACCGCGGCGGCCGTACCGCCCGCGCCGGCGAGTCAGGCAGTGTCGTCACCCTCGTCACACCGCACCAGCGCCGCGGCATGGTCCGCCTCATGTCGGACGCCGGAATCCGGGCGCAGACCACCCAGATCCGCTCGGGCGACGAGGCCTTGAGCCGGATCACCGGTGCCCAGGCCCCGTCCGGCATCCCGGTCACCGTCACCGCACCGGTGGCCGAACGCCCCAAGCGCAGCGCCTCCTCCCGAGGCCGACGCCGCCCCTCGTCGGCGACCCGGCGCGCGCCCGTACGCCAGTCCGTCTTCGACGCGGCGGCCTAGAACCTTCGTGATCAGGAAGCTGACCCATCTCTGCAGGAGGCACCTTTTGACGCTGGTTCAGATGCAGCCCCGCCCGGCGAGCACCAACCCCGTGCAAAGGAAGACGGTTGAGGCCAGGGACGCGGCCGGACCGCAGGTCTGTGACGACATGAGTGTCGAGGTGGCGCTGTCCGTCATGGCCGCAGCCCACACGGGTAGGCTGGCCGTCTGCGACCAGGACGGCCAGCGCACCGGCCTGGTCACCCAGACCGAACTCACCGCCGTTCGCGACAGCTCCGCTTACACGGACCGCGTCCGCCTGCGCGACATCACCGGCGATCACGGGTCGTTCACCTCGCCCGAGGCCACTGGCTCCGAATCCGAGCACGTGCTGCGCTCCCGCCGGCTCGGCGCACTGCCGGTCATCGACGGGCAAGGCAGCGCCCTGGGCGTCCTCGCCCTCTCCCGCTGACCCGCCTCACCCCTCGTCGGACCGTTATCCCCTTCTCCTTGTAAGGCCACATGCGCTGCGTCATCGCCCGCATCCTGGCCTCCTACTTTCATCGGTGCCGCCGTCGGCCTCGCCTACGGCACCCTGCCGCCGCTCATCATGGGCCTGCGGCACCTCCGAGACCGCGGTGACCAACAGCGTCGACACCCTTAAGCGGGCCGTGGGCACCTCCGTCGCCAGCGCACTGGCCAGGCGTGATCATCGCCCAGATGACCACCGACTTCGGCGGCCCGCAATGCCTTCGGAGAACGCCTTCAAGGTGATCATGCTCACAGGGCGTGGCGCGGCCCTGGTCTCGCTCGCCCTGGCCTCGTTCCTCCCGGGTCGCCGGTCCGGCGGCGCCATCACCCAGCAGCCGGACGCCGCCGGGACGGCCGCTCCCGCGGAGGAAGGCGTGACAAGGAGCCGCACCATCCCTCTCGGGGGCATCTCATTGGACGCCGAGATGCCCCCGAGGGTCTTTTGCATACAGTTCGAAACCCGGCCAGGGCACTCGCGGCATATCACCGTGTTCGCACCGCACCCAGTTGAGAGCGGTCGAGGCCGGGGTCCGTGAAGCCCCGCGCGACGGCGTGCAGCACACGGGCCATCGCCTGGGCCGCGGGCGTGCTGGCGCGCTGGGCGGGCCTGGCCAGGAGGATGCGGCGAACCGGGGAAAGCTCGCTGGCCGACTGCTCGTGGGACAGGGGGAGAAGGCGTACATCGCTGCGGCGGTTGGTCAAGGCTAGGCGGGGGGCGAGGGCCAGGCCGAGGCCGGCGGCGACCATGGCCTGGGCCTCCTGGTAATCATGCGAGGCGTAGGCAATACGCGGTTCGAAGCCCGCCTGGCGACAGGCGCGGCGCAACACGTCCGCGACGGGATGGTTCTCCGCGCGGATGATCCACTCCTGGTCCGCCAGGTCGGACAGTCTTACCTGATCGGAGCTGACCAGCGGGGAACTGGTGGGCACGACCAGCACCGTCGGGTCCTCGAGGAGCGGCGTGAGGATCAACTGATCGTCGTCGACACGGTTCCAGTCGTAGTCCCACATCAGCGAAAGCTCCACCTCGCCCGTGTGCAGCATCTCCCGCAGCTGGGCGAGGACCCCGGCGCGTACGACCGTGCGCACCTGCGGGTGTGCCCGGCGGAAGCGGGTCAGGGCCAGGGGCAGCAATGAGGCACTGGCCGTCGGGAAGGAGCCGAGGGTCACCACCCCGCGGTCCAGATGCCCGAAGGCCTCCAAGTCAGCTTCCGCCGCCTGGAGTTCACGGCGGATGACGCGGCCGCGCTCGGCCAGCGCGGCGCCCGCGGCGGTGGTGCGCGCGCCCCGGGGCAGCCGCTCGATCAGCGGTTGTCCTGCCTCGCGCTCGAGCAGGGACATCTGTTGGGAGGCAGCTGAGGTCGTCATGGACAGCGCCTCGGCGGCGGCGGTCAGCGAGCCGCGCTCGGCGACCTCGGCGAGCAGCAACAGTCGGCGAACATTGAGCATGCAATGAGTTTAGTTCAGCTAAACCCTGCTCAAGGAAAGAGACATTGTGCTCAAGCCAACGTCTCTGCGAGAGTCGGCGCGACGCAGCGGCCCCGCACCCGTTGTGCTGAGAGAAAGACGCTCTGACATGCACGTTCCCGCAACCCTGGTACGAGGTGGGACCAGCAAATGCTGGCTCTTCCCCCAGGTGCACATGCCTACCGACCGCGACCGGATCGAGCGCATTCTGGTCGACGCGTACGGCGCGGCAGACCCCGTTCAGCTCGACGGAATCGGCGGCGCCACCCCCACCACATCCAAGGCGGCCGTGGTGGGTGTCAGCTCCCGCGAGGGCGTCGATATCGACTACCTCTTCGCCCAGGTCGGCATCGGCACCGGCACGGTCGAGTGGGGCAGCAACTGCGGCAACTGCGCAACGGCCATCGCCCTTTACGCCGTAGCCGAGGGCTTGGTGCCGCTCAAGGGCGACCGCACTCCGGTGGTCATGCGCCACATCAACACAGGCGCCGTGCTGGAGGCCGAGGTGGACACGCCGGGCGGCCGGGTCCAGGAGTTCGGTGACCGCACGGTCCCGGGCACGCTGGCCGGCGGCGTACCGGTGGGACTCGCCTTCCGCGACCCGGCGGGGGCGACGACCGGCCACTTGCTGCCCACTGGCCTGCCTGCCCAGGAACTACCGGTCGGTGAACTTGCGGGCGGTGCCAGGATCCCGAAATCCGGGGCACCGCTCATCGTGAGCATGCTGGACGCCGGTGCGCCGGTCGTCCTGGTGGACGCTGTGCGAGCCGGCCGGACCGGGGCCGAGACGCTGGACCAGATGCGTGCCGAGGCGTCCTGGCTGCGCGCGACCCGCCACGCCGCCGCCGTCCGCATGGGGCTGGTACAGCCCCGAGCCGAGCCGGGCGACGCCGTTCCCAAGACGGGCCTCATCGGCCCTCCCGTCGCCTACACGACGACCCTGGGCGAGCATGTGGCCGCGCACGAGTACGACGTGTCCGTACGAATGCTGTCCATGAACTCCCCCCACCCGGCCATCGGCCTCACCTCCGCGGTCGCCGTGGCCGCCGCCAACCTCGTCGAGGGCACCGTGGTGGCCAACGCCTCCACCGCACCCGGCGGCCGCGTCCTGCGCATTGGCACCCCGGCGGGTGTCCTGGCCGTCGAGTCCTCGGGAGCCGGGCCCGACCGGGTCACCGTCGCCCGGGCCGCACGCATCCTGTGCCAGGCCCGCATCCTCGTACGTGACCTGGCCCTCCCGGCAGCCGCCTGACCCCTGCCGCCCCCGGTGAGCCGCATACAGCGGGCCCCCGCAGTGTCCCTTCGGGACTGTTCCTCACCGTGTTTGTCGTGCTTCCCTCTCTGGCACGCCTCGGCCGATCCGGCCCCCTGCCCAACTCCCCCTCCCGCAGGACAAAGAGGACAATGATGTCTCCTGAGCTGATCTCCGTCGGCGCGCTGCTCGTCATGTTCGTCGTCGGCACCGTCCTGCCGATCAACATCGGCATCCTGGCCTTCGTCGCGTGCTTCGCGGTCGGTACGACCGCGCTGAACATGACCGAGGAGCAGATATTCGAGGGTTTCCCCGTGGAGCTCTTCCTCACCATCGTCGGCGTCACCTATCTGTTCGCCGTGGCCCGCCGCAACGGTACGGTCGATCTGCTGGTCGCCGCCGGAGTCCGTCTGGTGAGGGGGCAGACCGCCCTGATCCCCTGGGTGCTCTTCCTCCTGGCCGGGGTGCTGACCTCTCTGGGCACCTTCACCCCCGCTGCCGTGGCGATCCTGGTGCCCATCGGGATGAACTTCGCCTTCCGTCACAACATCAACCCGCTCATGACCGGGATGATGGTGATCAGCGGCGCCCATGCCGGAGCGTTCTCCCCCATGGCCGTCTCGGGCGCGCTGGTGCTCGGCATGGTCGACGACACCGATCTGTCCGTCGCGCCGGCGACACTCTTCTTCGCCAGCTTCGCCGTCAATCTCCTACTGTCCCTGCTCACCTTCGCCGCCCTGCGGCGCCGCACGATGGCGGCGGACTCCTCCGCGCAGCCCGAGCAGGAGGCACCAGACGGCGACGCGGACACGGAGCGGGCCACCTGGCACCAGTGGGCCACGCTGGCCGCCCTCGCCGCACTGGTGGTGTGTGCCCTCGGATTCCAGATGCAGATCGGCGTTCTCGCTCTGGCCGCCGGTGCGCTGCTGGCCCTCCTGGACATGAAGCGCCAGGAGAAGGCAGTGGACGGCATCAGCTGGCACACCCTGCTGCTGGTCGGCGGCATGATGACCTACATCGCGATGCTGGAGCACGCCGGGATCATCGAGAAGATCTCCGAGCACGCGGCCGGTTTCGGCACCCCGCTCGTCGTGGCCCTCCTCCTCTGTTTCACGGTCGCCGTCACCTCCGCTTTCGCCTCCTCGACCGCGATCCTCACCGCGATCATCCCGATCGCCGTTCCGCTGCTGCTGTCCAGCCACCTCAGCTCGACCGGTCTGATAGCCGCTCTCGCCGTCTCCACCACGATCGTCGACGTCTCACCGTTCTCCACCAACGGGGCGCTGGTCCTGAGCAACGCCCGGGGCGTGGAGCGCCGCGGCTTCTACCGCCAGATCCTCGGCTACACCTGCGGCATCGTCGCCGCGGGCCCCGTGGTCGCCTGGGGCGCGCTCGTCCTGCCCTGGTCCTGAGGGGGGCACACCCTCGCCCCGACGTCCCGCTCCAGGTCGGCGAAGCACGGGAACTTCCGCCGAGGCGCACGGGCGATGGCCCGTGCGGACCTGATACTGGCGGTGGCCGCCGTCGCGACCATCGCTGCGGCCTGCGTTCCCAGTTGCCTCCGCCTGTGGCCGCAGACTGTCTTGCGGAACGGCTTTCCCGGCCCACATTCCACAAGCCAGCCCCCACCCGAGCCTCGCGGGAAGGCGGGGCCCACACCACATCCCTGCCCGCCAGGCCAACAAGGTCGTACTCAGCACGCACGGGCGCATCCGGTGCGGCCATCAATCGTCCGGTCAGCAGCTCCATCTAACGAGTTGGTGCATGATAGCGGGTGGGCATGCTCTGCTGGTGAAAGGCATGGTGGATCGTTCGGTACTGGCAATCCGTTATTCACGGGGATCTCCAGCACTCATCTGTCGCAGCTGGTTGTGGAGTTGGCCAGGCCATGGGTAGTCGGGGTCGAGGGGCGTCGATACCAGACGCGGGGCGGGGCGAGGAAGCGTGCTCCGGGAGCCGGTGCCCGGCATCAGCTGGTGTTCGTGGACCGGTTGGTGGCCACGCTCATCCATCTGCGGCATGACCTGCCGCATGCCGTGCTGGCCCTGCTGTACGGGGTGGACCGCTCCACCGTGACCAGGGCGGTGGGTGAGGTGCGCCAGCTGCTGGCTGGGCGAGGGTTCGCCGTAGCGGACCGTCCCGGTGTGCGGCTGCGCACGATGGACGATGTGTTTGCCTACGCCCAGACCGAAGGTGTCCGGCTGCGGATGGACGCCACCGAGATCCAGGTCCGCCGGCCCACCGCGGGCCGGGGAGGACGGCGAGCGTTCGTGTCGGGCAAGAAGAAGCAGAACACCATGAAGGCCACCGTCATCGCCGACCACCAGGGCCGCACTCTATGGACCGACGCCCTGCGGCCCGGGCGCATGCACGACGCCACTGCCGCTCGTCTGGCTGGCATCGGCAGATGCTTCGATGCCTTCGACCGGGTACAGGTCCTCCTCGACGACGGATACCTCGGCCTGAGCAGAGACCACCGAGGCAAAGCCCTGACCCAGCCCCGCGAGCTACGACCAGGCGCGACGCTCCCCTTCCTCGAGCACAACGAACGCCAACGGCACGAGCACTCCTCACAACGCATCACCGTCGAACACGCCCTCGCTGACCACAAACGCTGGAAACAACTGCAACGCTGGACCCACCGCCGCGACCGCCTCCCCGACACCTACCAAGCCATCGCCACCCTCGTCTCCGACCGCAGCATCACCCCGAGATAAACACCGCGAGCAGGCAAAACACGCCCCACCCGCTATCACGCACCGACTCGTAAGACGCCGTTTCCTTTGGTGCTAATGGCGCCCGCCAGGCGGCGGAGCTGGTATCGCAGGGCGCCGGCTGCGATCACATGGGGCACAAGCAGCGGTTGAGGGCCGCACTCCGCGCTAGGGGTGCGGCCCTCGGTGCATGTGGTTACGAGGTCCAGCCGCCGTACGGCACGGTGATGAGCTCCATGGCGTGGCCCGCCGGGTCCATGAAGTACACGCCGCGGCCACCGTCGTTGTAGTTGATCGTGCCGGGCTGCTTCCGGTGGGGGTCGGCATAGTGCTCGATGCCGCGCTGTCTGATCTGCGCGTACGCCGTGTCGAACTCCTCCTCGGAGATCAAGAAGGCGTAGTGCTGGGGAGTGATCTCGTCTGCGGGGATAGTGGCGAAGTCCAGCGTGACGCCGTTGCCCAGGCCGACCGCGATGAACGGACCCCACTCGGCGGTGATCTCAAGGCTGAGCAGGTTCGCGAAGAATTCTGCGGACTCCCGGTTGTCCCGGGCGTGGACGATCGTGTGGTTCAACTCGACTGACAAGGAATGCCTCCGAAGGCAGTCCCGACACCTCCATGTCTCACCCAGCCGGTGACCGACACGCGATGTCGCCGTAGATCATAGTCCTGTCTACGTAGTAAGTCGACGGTAGTTGATGAGGGCTGCAGCTATACCGACGAAGGCAAGGAAGTGCTCGGCCTCGCGTTAGTAGCGGCGGTGCAAGCGACGGCACCCGGCCAGCCAGGACACTGTCCTTTCGACGACCCAGCGATGGCGGCCCAGCCGGGTAGACGACTCGATGCCCTCGCGGGCGATGCGGTGGCGGATGCCCCTCTTGCGGAGCCATCTGCGCAGGTGGTCGTAGTCGTAGCCCTTGTCGGCATGGAGCTTGGCCGGGGGCCCGCGCCGGGAGCGGACGGGCGGAATCCCGCGCACCAGTGGCTTCAGCCCGAGACTGTCGTGCATGTTGGCGCCGGGGATGCCCAGTGACAGGGGCAGTCCGTTCCGGTCGGTGAGCAGGTGGATTTTCGATCCTGGTTTGCCGCGGTCGGTCGGATTCGGTCCGGTCAGTAGCCCCCTTTTGCCGCCCGGACGCTGACGGAGTCGAGCGCGCACCGCGACCAGTCCAGCTCTCCTCTGGCGCCGAGTTCGTCGAGGATGACCCGATGGAGCCGGGCCCAGAGCCTCTCCCGGCTCCACTGGGCGAAGCGTCGGTAGACCGTGGGCCAGGCCGGCCCGAACACCGGCGGCAATTGCCGCCAGGTGCAGCCCGAGGTGGCCACGAAGATGATGGCCGCCAGCGTCTCGCGATCACCGGCCCGCCGTCGGCCACCGCCCTGAGGACGCTTCACCTCCGTCCGAGGCACCACCCGCCGGAACAACACCCACAACTCGTCCGGCACCAACCGCTCAACCAGATCCGTCATGCACGGTTCAACGAATGATCACGCCATAAGAAACGGGCCGAACGCGCGGGCCCGTTCGACCAGTTGATCGGACGGCTGGTCGAGCGGGTCCGTCCCCATCGCAGCCGGAGATGCCGGCCGCGAACCGGTCAGGAAACCTTCGGGGCTGCCCGCACCCCGTAGTGCACGTACGGCTCGCCGGTGGGCAGCGTGTAGAACGTGACCGGGGTCCAGGTCCGGGATTCCGGCGCGCGGAAGACGAACAGGCTGTCGGAGACCGGTACCAAGTCGTACTCCTGCGTCGGATCCGGCGTGAGTTCGGCCAGTGGACCGGTGAGGGTCTGGCGCAGACGCAGCCTTTCCCCAGTCAGTAGAACCTCGGCACGCACCCCGGCCCGCTCGTAGACACCGGCGTGACGCCGCGCGTCCACGGCGGGAGGCACAGCGGCCGGTTCGAGCGGACGCGACATGGCCACCCCGGCCAGTTCCGCGAAGATCTCCCGATACAGCCCCTCGTACAGGTCCCGTGGACTGCCGCCGTTGGTGAGCAGCACCACCGCAAGTCCTTGCTCGGGGAGCAGCCGCAGGAACGCCGCCTGGCCGATCGTGCCGCCGTCGTGGCCGACGACTTGGTGCCCGTCCCAGTCGAAACGTATCCAGCCCAGGCCCCACGAGTCGCCGATGCTGTGCGGATCGGGCAGGTCGGTCTGCTTGTCGGCCATCGCGTCCACCGATGCCCTCGTGAGCGCTCGCTCGCCGTTCGGTGCCAGCCCTCCGGTCAGATGCAGCCGGGCGAACGCCAGGACGTCCGCGGTCGCCGCGCCGACCAGACCGGCTGGACCGACCGAGCGCGGCAGCCCCCAGACCGGCGCGGACGTCGGCTCGCCGTCCCTGCGCGAGAGATGGCCGACCGCCGCGCGGAACAGCAGCGCTTCCTCGGGGAGCGTGATCGTGTGGCTCAGGCCGAGCGGGGTGAACAACCGCTCGCGCATCGCGATGTCCCAGTTCTTGCCGGTAAGTTTCTCGATGACCCGGCCGGCGAGGACGAATCCCGAGTTGCAGTAGGAGAAGGTCGCCGCGAGCGGGTGGTTCTGTCCGACGCCCGCGAGCTGGTCAACGTAGCGCTCCAGGCAGTCCTCGCCACGGCCGGTGTCCGTGAACACATCGCCGTCGATGCCGCTTGTGTGGGTGAGCAAATGACGCATCGTCACCTGCCTCGCCACGTCCGGATCGGCCAGTCGCAGCTCGGGCAGAACGTCCGCGATCGGCGCGTCGAGGTCGAGCAACCCCTCGTCGACCAGTTGCATCACGACGGTCGTCGTCCACACCTTGGTGATCGAGCCGATCTGGAACAGCGAGTCGTCGGTGACCTCGACGCGGGTGTTCTTGCTCAGGACGCCGTGGCTCGCCTGCACCAGATCGTCGGCGCCGTCGCCGCCGATGCGCAGGATGCCGAGCGCCGCTCCGGGTACCCGATGTGCGCAAGCCAGTTCGCTCAGCCGCCGCTGCCAGTGCGCGGCGTCGATCGGCACCCGCGCCGCGCTTCCCTTGGGCCTTGCGTGCCGCTCCACCCAGTCGACGACGCGTCGGTTGAAGTCGGCCCGGTGCGACGGCCTGCCGTCGAGGATGAACAGGTGCGAGCTGCCGGGGTACAGCACCAGCCGGGCCGGAACGCCCCGCTCGCGCAGCGCGGTGAACCACTGTTCCGCCTGCCCCACCGGACAGCGCACGTCATCGGCACCTTGCACGATGAGCGTCGGTACCTGGACCTGGTCGACGTGGGTGAGCGGCGACTGCTGCGGGTACGGCTGTTCCTCGGCCCACGGGGTGCCGCCCAGTTCGCGCACGCTCATGTAGTGGCCTGCGTCCGAGGTGCCCGCCATGCTGGTCAGATCGCTGACCACCCCGCCCGCGACCGCAGCCGCGAACCTGTTGTCGCGGCTCGTCAGGTAGCAGGTCATGAAGCCGCCGTAGCTGTAGCCGGACACGGCCAGCCGGTCGGCGTCGGCGACCCCCTCGGCGACGAGGTGATCCAGTGGTTCGAGGAAGTCAGGCGCGTCCGCCTGTCCCCACGCGCCGAGCGCCGCGGTGAGGAACTTCTCGCCGTAGCCGTCGCTCCCGCGTGGGTTGAGCAGCAGCACCGCCCAGCCGCGCGCGGCGAGCACCTGGTGGTAGATGTGGGTGGCGTCGGCTGTGCCGTTCCATGCGTTGTG
Organism: Streptomyces sp. CB01635; assembly: GCF_002803065.1. GTDB lineage: Bacteria > Actinomycetota > Actinomycetes > Streptomycetales > Streptomycetaceae > Streptomyces. The sequence continues at coordinate 38,217 of NZ_NNBL01000034.1, read as the reverse complement.
CGGGCCGCCGTGGATGTCCAGTAGCAGAGGCGAAGGGCCGGTACGGGCCAGGTCACGGACCAGCCAGCCATGGACCACGGTGCCGTCGGAGATCGTGAACTCCCGCTCCTCACGGGCGAACAGCTCCACGTCGGCGACGCTCTCGCCATGGTGTGTGCGCGCCTCGACCGTCCCGTCGGCGGGGTCAACCGTCGCGATCTCGCCGAACGAGGACGGCGTGGCGAGGAGGATCGCCACGGTGTCCCCCGCGACGGCCAGGTCGCCGACGGTATTCCCCGCGCCTCCCACGACCGGCCGGGGCGCGTTGCCGTCGAGACCGACCGAGTAGAGGTGGGTGCAGCCGCGCTCGCGCACGCAGAACAGCACCCGGCCGTCCGCTGTCGGGCACGGCGCCGCGCCGGGATAGCCGGGGCCGCCCGGCATCACGTTCCGGTCAAGGGCAGCCGTCAGGTCGACCGTGTCACCGTCGTCCAGCGGCACCAGCAGCAATTTAGTGTGCCCGATCTCGGTGTCCCCCCGCCCGACGACCAGCAGTGCCTGACCGTCAAGAGTCCATGTGACCGTGGCTGCTATGCCGTCGCCGGAGCCCGTCAGCTGCGGCTCGGCGGCGCGCTCGGTCAGGTCGAGGACGTAGGCGGCGGACCGCAGCGTGAGGTCAGCGTCGGGCTCCGATGCGCCGGGGAACGCCAGCCGGGTGCCATCGGGCGACCAGGTGGGGTCGCCCGCGTTCCAGTCCCCCGACGTGACCTGCCGGATCTCCCGCGTGCCCACGTCGAGGACGTGCACGTGCTTGCGCACGGTCCGCAGCAGGCCCGTGCCATCGGCTTTGAAGTCCAGCCTGTCCGCCACGACCGGGGCATGCGCCCGGCGTGCGCGTGCGGTTGCCTCCTCGCCGTCCGCCGCGGCGAGGTCGACCGGCGCCGCGAAGGCGACCTTGTTGCCGTCCGGGCTCCAGACCGGTGCGCCGGCGCCCAGCGGGAGTTCTGTCACCTGCTCGGCCTCGCCCCCGGCGGTGGGCAGGAACCACAGTTGCGGGGCCGAGTCCCGGGCACGCAGGAACGCGATACGCGTGCCGTCGGGCGACCATGTCGGTGCTGTGTCGGTCGTGCCCCGGGTGAGCTGCCGCGCCTCGCCGCCCGCGGCGGCGACCTGCCAGAGCGCCCGCACGTCCCGGTCGCCGTCACGGTCGGCGGCGCGCAGCACGTACACGATCCGGCTTCCGTCCGGCGAAACACTCGGCTGCTCGGGGACTGTCAACTCGTACAGATCATCAATGCCAAGGCGTCGGGTCATCGCAAGAGGCCTCCTCGTGGGATTGCGGGCTGTTCGCTGGCGCTCGGGGAGAAGTGGCAGGCCGCTCGATGCCGGCGGGTCACCGCGTCGTCGGCCGGGTCGGAGCTGAGGCAGAGGGTGCGCTCGGTGTGCGTGAGCGGGCCGATCGGGCAGCGGGGGTGGTAGCGGCAACCGGTGGGTGGGTGGTGCGGGTCGGGCGGTTCCGTGTCGCCGATGCCGTCACCGGAGACGTCGAACAGGCCGGTATGGACGGACGGGGCCGCGGCGAGCAGGTCGCGCGTGTAGGGGTGTTGCGGGTCGTTGAGGACTTGCTGGGCGGGGCCCATCTCCACAATGCGGCCGAGATACATCACGGCGATCACGTCGCTGAGATAGCGCACCACGGCCAGGTTGTGCGAGATGAAGAGCATCGACAGATCCAGTCGCCGCTGCAGTGTGCGGACCAGGTTGAGCACGGCTCCCTGCACCGACACGTCGAGCGCGGACGTGATCTCGTCGGCGATCAGTACCTGCGGCTGCCCGGCCAACGCGCGGGCGAGCGCGACACGTTGCCGCTGCCCGCCGGACAGGTGCTTCGGCATCATCCCCGCCCGGTCCGGGTCAAGGTTGACCAGTTCGAGCAGTCTCGCCACCTCGGCCCGTCGGTCTGCCGCCCCGGCGTGCGCACTGCGCGGCAGGGCCTCGCTGATCGACTCACCTATGCTCATCCGCGGGTCCAGCGAGGAGTACGGGTCCTGGAACACCATCTGCAGCGGACGCCTTCGCGGCAGGCTCTTCACATCCACGCCGCCGAGCATGACGCGGCCCGCGGCGACCGGTACAAGGCCCACCGCGGCCCGTGCCAGCGTCGACTTGCCTGATCCCGACTCCCCGACCAGCCCGACCACCTGTCCCTTGGGCACGGTCAGGCTGACCTGGTCCACTGCGGTCAGGCCTCCGCGCCGGGCGCCGTAGCGCACGCTCACCTCGTCAAACACCAGCGCGCTCATTCGGCACCTCCGTAGGCGGCTTCCCGGCCGGACTCCCGCGCGACGGCGCCTTTGGGATGCCAGCAGGCGACCCGGTGTGCCCGGTCGGCCCGCTCCAGGACCGGGTCCTCGCTCCGGCACCGGTCCGTCGCCACCGGGCAGCGGGCGGCGAACGCGCACCCCTCGGGCACCTGGTCCGGCTCGGGCGGGCGGCCGGGGACCACGGCCAGCGGCTCGTCGCGGTCGGTGTCCAGTTCCAGCGTCGCGGCCAGCAACGCCCGGGTGTAGGGATGTCTCGGTACAGACATGAGGTCGGCGGTGGGGAGGTCCTCGACGACGCGGCCCGCGTACATGACGAGCATCCGGTCACAGGTCTGCGCGACGACCGCGATGTCGTGGCTGATCAGGAGGATGGCCGCGTTCTCGGTCTCCCTCGTCCGCGCGAGGAGGCGCAGCACCTGGCGCTGCACGGTGACGTCCAGCGCCGTCGTCGGCTCGTCGGCGATGATCAGTTTCGGCTCGCCCATCAGCCCCATGCCGATCATCGCGCGCTGCCGCATCCCGCCGGAGAACTGGTGCGGGTACTGCCGGGCACGTCGTTCCGCGGCGGGAATGCGCACCTCGCGCAACCGGTCCACGGCTCTGGCGAAGGCTTCGCGCCTGTTGAGGCCGTGGTGCTGCTCCGATGCCTCAGCCAGCTGGCGGCCGATCCGCCGGGTCGGGTTGAACGAGCTCGTCGGATCCTGGAAGACCATCGCCAGCGACGTGCCGAGCAACTCGCGCAACTCCCGCTCCGGGGTCGTCAGGAGCGGAGTCCCCGCGAACTCAAGCCGGTCCGCGGTCACGACACCCGGCGTCTCGATCAGCCGCGAAACCGCCAGTCCGGTCAGGCTCTTGCCCGATCCGGATTCCCCGACCACACCGATCGCCTCACCGTCGCGCACGGTGAAACTCACGCCGCGCACCGGGACCGTCCACCCGTCCGCACGCGGGAACGCCACGTGCAGGTTCTCCACCAACAGCACCGGCTTCGCCGTGGGTTCCTCGGCCGCGGCGGGACGGGCGGGCGGCGCCGGCCGGGCGGGGATGCGCGCGGTCGGGGTGCGCACGCCGACCACCGCGGCGACGGTCTCCCCCACCAGGTTGAACGCGAGACCGGCGAGCACCACTGCCGCACCGGGAGCGAGCGCGGCCGCCGGAGTCACGTAGATCCCGTCCAGTCCCTCGCCCAGGAGCCGCCCCCAGTCGTATCGGGGTGCCTGGACGCCGATGCCGAGGAAGGAGAGCGAGGCGAACGCGAGCAGTGCGCCGCCCGCGCTGATGGTGGCGTTCACCATCAGCGGTTCGCCGATGTTGGGCAGGACGTGCCGGACGAGCAACCGGAGCCGGCCGACGCCCGCGATGCGCGCCGCCGATACGTAGTCCCGCCCTGCCACCGACGCGGCGAGGGTCTGCGCCAGCCTGGCGAAGCCCGGCGCCGTCGCGAACGCGATCGCAAGGACCGCGCCTCGGGTGCCCACGCCGAAGATGACCGCGAAGAACAACGCAAGAAGCAGCCCCGGGAACGCCACCGCGATGTCCACGGCGGAGGTGATCAGCCTGCCGGCCCGGCGCGGCAGCACCGACGGCAAGGTACCCAGCAGGAGACCGACCGTGACGCCGACCGCCGTGGCGATCACCGCGAGTTCGACCGAGAACCGGGTGGCCACGAGCGTGCGGTAGAAGATGTCGCGGCCGAGCGAGTCGGTGCCCAACAGGTGTGCCCCGGAGGGGCCTTGACCGATCGCGTTCGTGTCGACCGCGGCCGCCTGCTCGCCCCACAGCACCGGTCCCAGGATGGCGAGTGCGGCCAACGCGACCAACAGCGCCAGTGAGCACGCCCCCATCGGGGTGCGCGCGGCCGCCGACCAGGCCGAGCCGCGCCTTCTCCACTGCGATGTCGACGTCATCAGCTCTCCCGGATGGTCGAGCGCGGGTCGAGCAGCGCCAGCAGCACGTCGACCGCCAGGTTCACCAGCAGCACCCCGATGCCGTAGACGAGCACGATGCCCTGCACCGTCGGATAGTCCTTCGCCAGAATCGACTGCACGATCGTCGAGCCGAGCCCGGGCCAGGCGAAGACGTTCTCCACCAGCACCGTCCCGGCGACCATCGCGGTGAGCATCAGCCCGCCCAACGTCAGCGTGGCGGTCAGCGCGCTCGGCAGGGCGTGCCGGACGTACACGAGCCGGGCGGGCAGCCGCTTCGCCCGGGCGGTGCGGACGAAGTCGTCGCCGAGCACAGACAGCATCTCCACCCGTACGATCCGCGCCAGCACCGCCGTCGCCCCGGTCGCCAGTGCCGTCACCGGCAGCACGAACGTGCTCGCGCCGCCGCTCCCGGCGACCGGGAACCAGCCAAGGCGCACGGCGAAGAACGCGACGAGACCGACGGCGACGAGGAACTCAGGGACGGCGGCCAGGAACACGCTCACCGAGGTGAATCCCAGCTCGACGCCCCGCCGTCTGCCGCCCCTGGTCAACACCGCGAACAGCACGCCGAGCGGAATCGCCAGGGCGACCACCACCACGAACGCCGGCACGGCCAGCGCGAGCGTCGCGGGCAGACGGTCGCCGATCACCTGCGCCACCGGCAGGTTGCTCGTCATCGACGTACCGAAGTCGCCGGTGAACAGGTTGCCGAGGTAGTGGCCGTACTGCAGCCACAATGGGTCGTTCAGGCCGAGTGCTTGGCGCCGGGCCTCGACCAGCTCGGTGGGTGCGGTCATTCCCAGCGCCGCCCGGACCGGGTCGCCCGGGACCAGGTGGATCATCAGGAATGCCGTGGTCAGCAGCACCCACAGCGCGACGAGGAATCGCCGCAGCCTGCGCCGTGCGAACGGCAGCCACGGGCCGCCCCGGATTCCGGCACGCAGGGCGGCCGCCACTGCAGCGGTGGCCATCAGCCGTACATCCGTATCGAAGACGGCGTGATGGAACCAGCGCTGACCTCGAACCGCGCTCCAGTGCCGAAGAACGGGACGACCGAGTGGACGTAGGGGACGACGTCGACGCGCTTGATCAGGGACGTCTCGGCCGCGACCCAAGCGCGGCAGCTGTCGTCGCCGACCAGCCCCGCCGCCCGGCGCACCTGAGAGTCGTACCCGGCGTTCTCGACGTGCGCGAAGTTGGTGCCCTGCGGCGGCGCCTTGCCCGACACGAACCGCACTGCCTGGCTCGGCAGTTCGAAGCCGAACGGCGCCATCGAGACATCCCACGCTCCGGTGGTGAACAGCGCCTGGTTGAGCCCGGAGCTGTCGACGCCCTTCAGCTTGACGTCGACTCCGATGCTCTTCCAGGTCTGCTGCGCCAGCTCGGCGGTGGGCGCCATGGTCGGCCCGAGTTGCGTCGCGTAGATCATGGTGAGGGCGAGCCGCTTGCCGTCCTTGACGCGCACGCCACCCGGGCCCGTGCGCCATCCCGCCGCGTCGAGCGCAGTTCTGGCCGCGGCGAGGTCGTGCGCGGGAAGGTTGCCCTTCACGGTGTCGCCCGTACAGGCCCGGGGTTCGGCCGTGACCATCCCCGTGGCCGGTGTGCCGGTGCCGCTGGTGAGCACCTTGCCGAGCTGCGTCAGGTCGAGTGCCTGGACCAGGGCGCGGCGGACGCCTTCGTCCTGGACGGCCCGGCCGGGAGCCTCGTTGAAGAACAACTCTCCCATCGGGGCCAGGTAGTCGGCGTGGAACAGCTTCTGGGCGGCGAGCCGCTTCTTGTCGGGCCCGACCGTGGCGGCGGCGTTGAGGCCGCCGGACAGCAGCAGGTTCGCCGAGGTGGTGGCGTTCGGAACCACCCGCACGACCACCTTGTCGGGCAGCCCCGGCTGGTTGGTCTTCCACGCGCCCGGCCCCCACGTGTAGTCCTTGCGCCGGGTGAGCGTGTAGTGGTCGTTGGGTACGGCCTCGGTGACGGTGAACATGCCGGTGCCCGCGCCGCCCTTGGCCAGCAGCGAACGGTCCCGCAGGCCCGCGGCGCACACCATCGGCAGTCGGCCCGCGTTGCGCAGCAGGAACGCGTCCGGCGCTCCGCTGGTGAGCGTGACGGTGCGGCTCGCGTTGTCGGCGGTCGCCTTCGTTCCGGGCGCGATGGTCACCCCCGCGAACGGGGACTTGTTCGCCGGGTCGCCCACGAAGTTGATGTTCGCCGCGACGTCCGCGGCGGTCAGCGGCGAGCCGTCGGCGCAGGTGATGCCGCGCCGCAGGCTGAAGGTGGCTTTCGTCGTCGTGGCGCGCCACTTGTCCGCCAGTCCCGTCACGGGCTTTCCGGCGGCGTCGACGTTGAGCAGCGAGTCGTAGAGGTAGCGATCGGTCTGGATGGCGACCGAGAGGACCGTCATCTGCGGGTCGAGGCTTCCGGGGTCGGACGCGATCGCCTGCGTGAAGGTCCTGCCTTCCGCCAGCTTTTGGTGTGCGGTCCGCCCCTGTGGGGACTGCGAGACTCCCCCGCACGCGCTCACCGTCAGCGCCAGCGCGCCGAGCAGCATGACCCGGCGCCTCATGACGTCATTCCGTGGCGGAGATGGTCCACAGCGAGCCGGGCGGCCCTGCCGATCGAGGTATCGACAGCGGGCCGGCGGTCCTCCAGGGAGTCCGCGCGGGTGAACACCGCGACGGCGTACTGCCTGCCGTCCGGGTAGGTCAGCACACCTGCTTCGTTGCGGATCGCGGGAAGCGTGCCCGTCTTGGCCGCCACCTGGACCCCGGTGTCGAGGCCGGACGAGATCCTGTGCGGCCAGATCTGCCGTCCCATGATCGCGCGGACCTTCTCGCAGGCCCCGGGATCGGCCGCGCGGTCGGTCCAGATCGCGTCGAGCAGCCGGGTGATCTCCCGCGGGGTGGACGACGTCGTCCTGGCCGGGTCCAGCACCGCCAGCTTCCACAGCTGTTCCGGGGTGGCCGCGGCGAGCACGGCCTCCGCGTCGTCGCCTTCGCCGGCACCGAGGTCGGACAGCAACGACGCGAAGTGGTCCTCGCAGCAGCCGCGGATGCGCGTTCGGGACAGCCCGAGGTCGGTGAGCACGCGGTCCACGGCGTCCTGTCCGACCCGGTGGAACACGACGTCGGTGGCCGCGTTGTCGCTCATGGTCAGCATGAACAGCGCCAGGTCGCGCCAGCTCATCTCCACGTCGTCGACGCACCCGGCCGTGCCGATCCCGCCGACGCGGTAGCGCGCGGTGACCCGGGTCCGTTCGGTCTCGTCCAGCCGTCCGGCGGCCACCTCGCGGACGTAGGCGACCGCGACCGGGATCTTGAAGACCGACGCCAGGACCACCGGGGCGTCCGCGCCGACGGCGACCTCGGGGCCGTCGGTCACCCCGATCTCACGGGCGTGCAGGAATCCTTGCGCTCCCGCCTCGGCGAAGACCGCGGCGATCTCGTCGGCGATGGCGTTCACCGGCTCACCCGCCGATCGGCCCGGCCGGTGTGCAGGAACCGCGCCCGCCCGGTCCCGTCGTCCCCGACGAACGCGTGCACCATGTGCATGCCGCGCTGCGGCTTCACGGGGATCAGCCTGTCGCCGTCGTACGCGACCAGTTCGATCCTTTCCGGCGGACCGCCGTCGAGTTCGGCGAACACTCCCTTCGGGGTCCGCTCGGCCCACAGCCTGCCGTCGGCGTCCTCGCTGACGACGGTGTCGCCGACGGACGACGCGTACGTGCCCACGAACCTCGCTGTCTCGACACGGGGGGCGTCGGCGTCCGGCACCGGGAGCGCCGGCATCTCTGTTCCGGCCAGCTCGCGCAGCACGCGTCCGACGAGTTCGACGTACAGCGGGAGCGGGTTGCCGCCGTTGGTCAGCAACGCCACCGCGATGTCGTGTTCGGGAGCCACCCGTAGGAAGGCCGACTGGCCGAGCGTGCCTCCGTCGTGGCCGACCACCGCGCCGCCGGGCCAGTCGAAGAGCGACCAGCCCAGTCCCCAGGCGTCGCCCATCAGACCGAGATCCGGCAGTTCCACCTCGCGGTGCCTCATGGCGAGCGCGCTCTCCGGCGCGAGCACCGCCGTCCCGTCGGGCCCCCTGCCCCCGTCGAGATGCATCCGCGCGAACGTCACCAGGTCCCGCGGCCGCATCGCCAGCATCGATCCGGCGGGCGCGTTCGACCGGGGCAGTGCCCAGACGTGCGCGGGCTGCGGCTCGACGCCCTGCTCCGGCGTGAGGTGCCCCAACGCGGCACGGAACCTGACGGCCTCGTACGGGCTGGGGGCGACGTGGGTCAGCCCCAACGGCGTGAACAGATGGTCGCGCAGGCAGTCGTCGTACGACTTGTCGCGCAGCACCTCGACGATGCGTCCGAGCACACAGAAAGCGGCGTTGTTGTACGAGAACATCTCGCCCGGCGCGAACAGTTGGGGCACATCGGCCAGGAGGGTGACGAGCTTGTGCACCGCGTCGTCCCCGCGTCCGGTGTCGAGGAAGATGTCGCCCTCGAACCCCGAGGTGTGGCACATCAGTTGGCGGACGGTGATCTCCGCGGAGGCCGTCTCGTCACCGACGGTGAATGCGGGCAGGTACGCCCGGACCGGCACGTCGATGTCGAGCGTGCCCTCGTCAACGAGCTGCATCGCCAGCGTGGCCGTCCAGACCTTGGTGATCGAACCGATCTGGAAGACGGAGTCCGCAGTGGCCTCGACGCCCGTGTTCTTGTTCAGCACCCCGGCCGCACGGTCGATCGTCTCGCCGTGCGCGTATACAGCGATCGACGCGGCCGGCACCTTGTGTTCGGCCAGCAACTCGGGAAGGCGACCTTCCAACCAGCCACAGAGTTCATTGAGTTCGGACATGTGCACCTCTTGTCTCGGCGAGGGAGAACGGGTGATTCCGGGAGGGTATGACCTGCGCGCTCATGGCCGATTCGTGAGAAACGACGAGAACTGGCGAAACCTTCATCGTGGCCGACGAAACACCGGGCCGCCGGTATCGGTTACCGCCTAAGCCAGTCCACCGCCTGGGCGGCCGCGAACCCGATGAAGGCGTCACGCTCGGGAACCCTCGAACGGGCGTCGACGGCCCTGGTGAAGACGCCGACCGCGTACCGGCCACCGTCCGGGTACTCCACCACGCCGATTTCGTTGCGCAGTGAGGGCAGCGTGCCGGTCTTGCCGCTGATCGTGACGTCGTCGTCCGCGAAGCCGGAGCGCAGCCGGTGCGGCCACACCTGCAGTTCAAGCCAGCGCCGGACGTCTGCGCATGCCGCCGCGGGCGCCGCTTCGTCACGCCAGATCAGGCCCAGCAGGCGGGTACTCTCCGCGGCGGTGGTCCGGCAAGTCTCTTCGGGTGTCAACGCGCGCAGCTTGGCGAGTTGTTCGGCAGGCATCACGGCCAGGATCCGTTCGTCGTCCTGGTAGTCGATCCCGAGGTCCTCCCCGATCGTGCGCAACAGGTCCCCGCAGTCATGGGGGACGGCCGTCTGCGGGAGGCCGAGTCGACGCAGCGTCTCGGCCACCGCGGCCTTTCCCACCTTCCCGAGGATCAGGTCCGTGGCGACGTTGTCGCTGATGCCGATCATCAGGACGGCCAGGTCGTACCAGGACATCGTGACGTCGTGGAGGAACGTCGCGAGGCCGTACGGACTGGCGGTCGGATGTCCCGGCGGCACCGTGATCCGCTCGGCGAGGTCGAGTTCACCGTCGGCCGCCTGCCGGGCAAGTTCCACCGCTACGGGGACCTTGAACACGGACGCGGTGACCACCGGCTCGTCGGCGTCGATGCCCACCTGTCGTGGGCTGTCCAGATCGGCCGCGTGCAGCCGTACCTGGACGCCGACTTCCGCCGCCCGGCCGGTGATTGTCTCGACCAGTTCCGATTCGGTGACCATGGGGCGATACCTTCTGTCTGTCGGGGGTGGAGTTTCTGTCCGGACTGGATCTGTCCGTTGGGTGCGCCGGCCGGCTACTTCGTGGCGGTCGGCGGGAAGCTGAACTGTTCGGCTCGCTGCGGGACCCAGAACGCGATCACCGCGGTGAGCAGCGTGGTGCAGATCAGGAAGCCGAACGCGGCGGTGTAGGAGAACGCGTCCGCCAGCCAGCCCATCGCCAGCGGCGCGATCACGCCGGCGACCTGGCCGCCGAAGTTCGTCATCCCGGAGCCCAGGCCGGCCACCGCCGTGGGAAGCACGCGCAGCGGAAGGCCGAAGACGCACATCGTCGCCATCCCGAACACTCCGACGGCCAAGGTCTCGTAGAGAGTGAACGTCGCCGCGCTGTCCGCCGACACCATCAGGACGAGCAGGACCGCGGTCACCGTCGCGATGGACACCAGGTACCACCTGGCCTTGTCATGGAAGTACCGGTCGAACAGCCAGCCGCCGAAGATGGTCGTCGCGAAGCCCACCAGACTCGGGATCGCCGACAGCACCCCGGTCTCGTTCAGCGACAGGTGTCTGGCCTCGAGCAGATAGCTGGGCACCCAGGTGACGAGGCCGTAGCTGAGCATGTTCATCGCGCAGAACAGGACCGCGAACTTCCACACCGCCGGGGATTTGAGTACTTGTCCACGCGAGACTTCGGGCGTCGTCACCGTCGTTCGCGGGAGCCGGCTGAGCCGGTCCGGCAACGCCTTGGGCAGGAGCGCCCACAGACCGATGCCGATGGCCGCGCCGCAACCCGCCATCCACAGGAAGGTGTGCCGCCAGCCGATGCCGGTCAGCAGCGGGGCGACGAGCAGGGGCGCAAGGCCGGCGATCCCACTGGCGGACAGCATCACACTCGTGGCGGTCCCCCGTCTCTCCGGTGTCGTCCGTTCCGCGATGGCTTTGAACGACGCCGCCGGGAAGGCGCCCTGACAGGCACCGAACAGGCCACGGAACAACAGGAGAAGACCGAAGGTGCCGGCCATCCCGGTCAGCGCGGTGAACAGCGACCACAGCACGAGCGTGATCAGCATCGGCCTGCGGGAGCCGTACCGATCGGCCAGAAAGCCCGCCGGTATCTGGCAGATCATGTAGACGAGCGCGAAGACGGTGACGAGCGAGCCCTGTGCCGTCTTGCCGAGATGGAACTCCTCTCCGATCGACGGCAGAGCCATGCTGATGGAGAAGCGGTCGATGTAGTCGATCGACCAGGCGCACAGCATGACCACCATGGTGATCGTTGCCGTCCGGTTGACCCGCTTCGGTGTCCAGGTGTCCTCGGTGACCACCGCCGTCATGGCTGCCTCCGTACCGCTGCGTCGGGGTTGATGGCCCATCCTGGACATCAGGTGACGCAGCGGGTTCGTGCAGTTCCACAAAGCTTCAGGTGGTGTTCGGGCGGTGGGGACGAACGTCGTGTCGTTGCGATGTCCGGCTTCTACGCGCAGTGGTGGGCCGGGTGGAGCCGGAGTTGCAGCATCGCCGCGAACCGCTCGCCGGGGTCGTCGAGGTTGATCTCACCGACCTCCGCGACCCGTCGCAGCCGGTACCGGAAAGTGTTGGGGTGCACGTACGCCGCGGCGGACGCGGCGGCCACGTCACCGAAGGCGTCCAGCCAGCACGAGAGCGTGCGGACGAGCTGCGACTGGTGCCGGGCGTCGTAGTCGAGCAGGCGGGCGACGGGCCCGGTCGCCACGTCCCCGCGCGCGGCGGCCAGATCGGCGAGGTCCAGCATGAGTGCGTCGACGTGAACCTCCTCCGCCGTGGCCACGCGCCGGGCGCCCCCGTGGGCGAGCAGCACCCGCAGCGCCCGGTCCGCGCCGTCACGCGAGCGGCTGAGCACGGAGCCGTCGAGAGCGGGCGGGCCGATGCCGATCGCCGCGTCCACGCGCTGCCCGGTGCGTTCGAGGAAGGTCGACGCGACGCGGACCGACCGTTCCTGGCAGTCCGCATGGCTCCCCGGCATCGGCACGATGCCGTAGGCCACGTCGCCCACCAGTGCCACGGCCGAGCGCGCCTGGACCGCACTCAGGTGCATGGCCAGCGCGTCCGCGACCCGCTGGCGGTCCGCGACCCGGCGTAGACCGTCCTCCGTCGACGGATCGGCGTCCGAACCGCCGAACAGCCCCAGGGCCAGAACGATCGCGGGCTGTCCCACGAGCCCGAGCCGCGCAATCGCCTCCGGTGCTCCCTTGCCGCCTTCGAGTGCGGTGCTCACCAGGTCGGCCCGCAGTCGGCGTTCGACGTCGGCGCCCGCGCGCAGACGCAGCATGTGGAGTGCCACCAGCTTGCCGGCGTCGATCAGGGCCTGCGTCCGCTCCTTGGACAAGGGCCCGGGCACGGCCGCCCAGATCGAGCCGAGGATCTCGTCGCCGGCCCGTACCGCGAGCGCCACCCGGGGCACGGTCATCGACTCGTCGTGGAGCGGATCGACGTACACGGGCGCATGGCCGCGATGAAGTCGGTCGAAGACGCCGTTGCGCGCCAGGCCGAGGGTGAACCGTTCCGGGACCTGGCGGCCCAGGATCGTCTCCACGCGGGACTGGTCGGCCTCGTCCTGGCGGCCGGAGAAGGCGAGCACCCGTGAGCTGCGGTCCTCGATGGTGACCGGCGCGTCCAGCAGCGCGGCCACGGCGTTGGCCAGCGCGAACAGGTCGCCCGACGGCATGCCGCCCAGCGTCTGTGGTGAGACGTCGCCGATGTCTCCCTCGACGAGCAGGGTGCGGAGCATGGCGGCGACCTGCGCCCAGGAGGCTCCAGGGGCGAGTCCGAGCAGGGCGACGCCGGACTCGTCGGCGGCCCGTCGGACTTCGCCGGTCGCGGTGAACGGTGACCGGACCACGAGCACCGCCGCACCGTTGCGGCCGAGGTCGCGCAGGAGGCGGACCACGTCGTCCGGTTCGTGGACGCCCACACCCAGGACGACGGCCTGCGCGGGGAACTGCGCCTCGTCGAGCGGATCGTGGATGACCACGCCGCTCAGTTCCCGGCGCGTGCTCCCGCCGCCGGCGATCGACTCCAGCAACACGTCCCCGAGATCGTCGAGAACGCGCGCCAGGCTTGTGTGTGGCTTGCCAGACGTCGGTGTCAGCACCGCCCAAAGGTAACTCCGGCCGCACCGGAACCTGTTGGTCCGATCCGACCGGATTTCACGACGAATTCGTCGGGTGCTACGAACCGAGCCACACCGTCGAGGTGGTGACCTCCGCCAGCAGGTCGGGAATCGGCGTGACACCGAGGCCTGGCCCCTGGGGCACCGGCAGATGTCCATCCTTCAGGACGAACGGTTCGGTGATGTCGGTCCGGTAGAACCGGTCCGACGCCGAGGTATCTCCGGGCAGGGTGAACCCGGGCAACGAGGCGAGCGCGACGTTGGCCGCCCGCCCGAGCCCGGTCTCGATCATGCCACCGCACCACACGGGTATCCCGTGGGCGGCGCAGACATCGTGCACCCGCCGCGCCTCGAGGTATCCGCCGACCCGGCCGGGCTTGATGTTCACGATGCGACAGGCGCCGAGCGTGATCGCGTCGGCAGCGGATCGGGCGGACACGATCGACTCGTCAAGGCAGATCGGCGTGCGGATCCGACGGGCCAGCTCGGCGTGGCCCAGGAGATCCTCCTCGTCCAGGGGCTGCTCGATGAGGAGGAGCTCGAAAGGGTCCAGACGGGCGAGCTGGGACACGTCGGACAGCGTGTACGCCGTGTTGGCGTCGACCTGCAGCAGCACGTCGTCGCCGAAGCGCTCCCTCACCGCTCGCACCGGCTCGACGTCCCAGCCGGGTTCGATCTTCAGCTTGATCCGCACGTAGCCTGCGTCGAGATAGCCGCCCACGACGTCGAGGAGTTGGGGGACGGAGTCCATAATTCCGACCGAGACCCCGCACGGAACGGAGTCCCGGGTGGACCCGAGCACGGCGGCGAAGGACAGGTCGTGTGCACGCAGTTCGGCGTCGAGCACGGCCATTTCGAGCGCCGCCTTAGCCATCCGGTGCCCCTTGAACCTGGCCAAAAGGGGCGCGACTTGGCTCGCGGTGACCTCACCCGCCTCCATCAGGGCCGGGACCAGGAAATTCCGCAGCACGTGTTCGGCGCCGTCCACGTATTCCGAGGAGTAGAGCGGCCCTCCCATGGTGACGCACTCGCCCCAGCCCTCGCCGTTCGGCGTCACGACGCGTACGAGGAGCAGTTCCCGTACGTTCTGCGTACCGAACGACGTCCGGAACGGTGCCACCAACGGCATCTGGACACGCAGAAGTTCTACACCACTGGGCTTCATGACGACTTCTCCCTTGAGACCACGTACCAGCCGGCACGATCGAATCCGATGACCCTGGCTTCCTCCGCCATCAGGCCTCCCAACACCTCCCGCAGCGCCACGCGCCATGCCTGGCCCTGACCCGGGTCCATGCGCCGGAGTGCCTCGATGTCCGGCGGCACGCCGACCAGCACGACCGGCCCGTCCGCCACTGCGGTCAGCGGTCCCCCGTCAGGTGCGACCGACAGGGCAGCTGCCGCACCGCGCTCTCGCAGCGCAGCGGCGTCGAGCCGGGCGGGCTCGCCGAGCGAAGCGGCGGAGGCCGCCGGGCCCGAAAGGTTCCAACGGACCATCAGCCGGTCGGTGTCACCCGCGCCGTTGATGCCGTCGCGCATCGGCCCGTAGAAGTCGGGCAGGTAGCGCGCCGGATCGGCGCCGAGCTTGACCAGGTTGAAGTGCGCGTTCCGGCGCACCAGGGGATCGAACGTCCAGGTGATCAGCGAGACGTGCTGGCGCAACGCCCAGGCGCGCTGGTGAAGTTTGAGGGCGAACCCGATCCCCCGGCCGAGACCTCGCGGCGCGACCCCCGCGATGTGGCTGTGCAGGCTCGCCTTGGCCGGGCTGCCGAAGAAGCCGAGGCAGGCTCCCAGAAGCTCGTCCCCTTCATACACCCCTGCGACGTAGTTCCCCGCCGCTGCCATCGCCCGCAGCAGCTCGGTCGTCACCGGTTGGGCACCGGCGCCCGGCTGCCAGATCGAGGCGAAGAGCCGGCAGACCTCGGTCAGGTCCGACACCTCGGTCAGGGCCCGGATTTCCACATGTGAGGCGGCGGCCGCAGCGGTCGCGGCGGCCAGCGCGGCCGCGCTCACGGCCGGGGAAACCAGACCTGACTCAGGTGTCGCAAGATCGGTCACGGGACTGTCCTTTCCGGGCTTACCGGGCGGGCCACCGTGGTGCCGCACCAGGGTTGTCCGCCGCGTTCGTCGTGGCGCACGGAGCTCATTTCGCCAACACGGCGTCGATCAGGGCGGTCAGCAGGGCGGTGCGCCGCGGCAGTTCGGCGACGACGACGTGTTCGTCGTCCGCGTGCGCACCGCCGCCCACTGCGCCGAGGCCGTCCAGGGTGGGGACCCCGAGGCCTGCGGTGAAGTTCCCGTCCGAGGCGCCGCCGACGGCGGCGGCGGTGAGAATTCCGAGGCCGAGTTCGCCGGCGAGCGTTGCGGCGAGGTCGAACAGCCCCGAGGACGTGTTCTCCTGCAGCGGAGGGCGGTTGATACCACCCGAGATCCGGATCCGCGAGCCGTCGAGTACGGGCCGGAGGTCCCGCACGGCCTGATCGACCCGCCGCTGTTCCGCCTCGTCCCACACACGCACGTCGACCGCCACGCCGGCATGGGCGGGAACGGTGTTCGTGGTGGTGCCGGCGGACAATGCCGTCGGCACGACGGTCGTACCCCGTTCGGCATCGGCAAGTGCGGCGACGGCGAGGATCTGGTGCGCCACCTCCACCCCGGCGTTCACTCCCTTTTCCGGTTCGAGCCCGGCGTGCGCGGCCCGGCCGTCCACGTCGATCCGGTACAGGGAGACGCCCTTGCGGCGGCACTTGAGCGCTCCGCCGTCGGCCGACGCCTCCAGCACGAAGACCGCTTTGCAGCCGCGAGCCTCTTCCTCGATCAGGCGCCGCGACGACGGGGAGCCGATCTCCTCGTCACCGGTGACGAGGATCGAAAGACCCGACCGGTTCCCGGCAGCCGCAGCGGCGTGCAGTGCCATCACGACGCCCGCCTTCATGTCGAAGCAACCCGGCCCGCGCAGCACTCCGTCCAGGACGGAATACGGGTGCGTCTCCAGCGATCCGGTGGGCCACACCGTGTCGTGGTGTCCGAGCAGCAGCACACGCGGCGCCTCGCCGAACCGCCACCTCAGATGCGTACACCCGTCGATCACCACGCGATCCGGTTCCGCCTCCAGCAGCCTGCGCCCCAGCGCCGCCACGACGTCTGCGCTGCGGGCGACGGCTTCGTGGTCGGACGACGGCGACTCGCACCGCACCAGGGTCTCGATGTCGGCGAGGAGCGCCTCCACCGTCGTTTCGGCGCGCGTCGCCGTCATCGCGGCTCACCTCGCAGCGGCTGTCCGGCAAGCGCGTCGACCTGAAGCTCCCCCGCACTGACCACCGGGACACCACCGACGAACAAGTGCCGCACGCCCACGGACGGCCGCGTGGAGTCGAAGTAGGTGGCGCAATCGGTGATCGCCACGGGGTCGAGTACGACGATGTCGGCGTCCGCACCGACGCCGAGGTGTCCCTTCGCCCGCGCGCCCGGCGCCACGTCGTCGAGGACTCGCGCCGGCAGGTGGGCACAGCGCCGGAACGCTTCCGGCCAGTCCCAGGCGCCGCTCTCCCGCACCATCACGCGCAGCGTCTTGGTGAACGTTCCCGCGGTGCGCGGGTGCGTCGTTCCCCCGGGCGGCAGTGGCCACTCGGTGCTGTCGTTGCTGCCGTCGGGCCAGTAGACCGGCATCGCGTCACTGGCCACGATCGCGTCCGGGAAGGCCAACGCCTGGTGCAGCATCGCGAGTTCGCGCGGGTTGCCCTCGTCGAGGAACTCCAGAAGGCAGGGCGCCCCGGGGTCACTGTTGCGCAACTGCCGCAGGCGCCCCGCGTCGGCGATGCGTTCCCCCGATTCGAGCATCACGACGCTCGACGGGGACAGACCCTTCATCCGCAGCCGTTCGACGTCGAGGAAGACCGCACCGATCGCCGTGCTGCCCGCCCCGTACGGGTAGGCCTCGACCGTCACCCGAGACCCCGACCGCCGTGAACCGTCCAACACGCCGAGTACTCGGTCAATGTGATGGCCCGAAGTGCTATTGACGTGACAGTGGTGCATCGCGGCGCCGGTCTCCGCCGCGGCAATGACGATCTCCTCGGAGCCGTCGGCCGGAGTGCTGGGATCCACCTCGACCAGCTCACGAACGTGGGTATACGTCGGCACACCCGCCTTCGCGGCAAGCCGGGCGACAGCAAGGAACTCAGCAGGCTCACTGTGTGGCGCGTACCCGAGAAGGACCCCAATGCCGAGCGCTCCGGCGGCCAGCTCACCTTCGATCAGGGCCAGCCACTCCGCGAGTTCGCGATCGGTGGAGGAGCGCTGCCATGCCGGGTTTCCAAGGACCGCAAGGCCGCTCCCGATCTGTGCGTCCGGCTGGATGCCGGCGAGCACCTGGGCCCGGGCACCACCCCACGAGGCGGAGAAGCCGTAGTGCAGCGGGCGTCCGTCCGCAGCGGCCTCGGCATACGCACGCCCGATGGGCATGAGTCCCGACTCCAGGTCGAGGGCCGTCGTCACACCGTCCATGGCCTGCAGCCGCTGCCCCGCGATGGAGTGCACGTGGCTGTGCAGGTCGACGAACCCCGGGCCGACGACCAACCCCGAGACGTCGACGACCTCGCATCCTGGTGGCACGTCGAGCCCCGCGGCGACAGCCCTGACCACGCCGTCGGACACGAGGACGTCGGCGATGCCGTCGAATCCTGTTCCCGGATCAATGACACGGCCGCCACGCAAAAGTGTCTGCATGCTTTCGTCTCCTCGTCGAGGACGCACTGGAGCACCTGCTGGTCTCCAAGTGCGACCCTAGGAGGGGGATCAGGCACCGCTGTTGGTCCATGCCGACGAACTCGTGGCGGCCTGTTCATGCACGCCGACGAACCTGGCCCGGGAGTGCTGCTCCTCCTCCGGGCTGAACGTGCCCGGGACCGCAGAGCAGCGCAAGATGCCGTACCCATCGTCCCGGCACTTTGGTCGCCCCCGCACCCGTCCCAACGCCGGGGAAAACCGCCGGTACCTACGACGACCCCGAATGTCTCGACCAGCAGCAACAACGTCGAAACCGTGGCTCCCGAGGCGGTCGACCTACCGGGTTCGACGGCGAGCGCTACAAGAAGCGCAACACCGTCGAACGCGCCATCAACCGGTTGAAGGGCTTCCGAGCCGTCGCCACCCGCTACGAAAAGCGGGCCTACATCTACCTCAGCACCGTCACACTCGCAGCACTCCTGATATGGCTCGGCACATGATCCGAGAAACAATGCCTGGGCCGCCGGCTTGGTGCGGCCATCATGGGCGCCGGAAATCCGGGCGGCCGCATCACGTATCCATTACGCCTTGGGTGACTTGTAGATTTCGGCAGCCATCGCTCCCAGTTGCTTGTTGGCCCTGAGTGCGAGGTCGATGGCATCACTCACGGAATTACTGGGCACCGGGATGTTATTCGCATATATCGCAAAGACATAGCGGTGGCCGTCTTTCGCATCAATATATCCTGCGAGCGCCTTCGTACCGAGAGCTAGTTTTCCCTTGTAAGCGCTGACCAAGGTGCCAGTCTTCGCCCGGATGCGCCCTGCGGCAGGATTGGTTCGCTCGATGACATCGGCAAGCGAACCATCGACCCCCATACTCGGCATGGAGTCATAGAAGACGTCAAAGTCGTCCTGCCGGGCAAGGTACCGCAGCAATGAAATCTGCGCAGTCGGCGTCGCCTTGTCGCCGGGGAGGCCCTGGGCGTCGACCAGAGTGAACGACTTCGGGTCGACACCGGCGCGAGCAAGAAATTCTCGCTCGATCTTCATCCCGTCCGCGTAGGTCCGTTGGCCACGCTGCACTGCCATCAGAGGTGGCAGAAGATTCGCCCCGAGGTTGTGACTGACCTTGTTGATCAGCTTTGCGTATTCCTTGAAAGGCGGCGATGTATAGGTTGCCGATACAGGCATGGCCATCACATCCTTCGACGGCGGGAGCTTACTGCTGGGGTTTGCTCCTATCCGGGGGGCAGTCACGCTGACGCCATTTCGAGCCAGTGCCTCGATAAGGACGGTTCGAGCAAAGACCGCCGGGTCAGGGACTTGGTACGTCGTCACGAAGGGAGCCTTCGCATCCGCGGGTACTGAACCTCGCACCCGGATATGCCCAGGGGTGACACTTTCGGTCGTCACCGTCGGCTTGCTTCCAGCAGGCGTGGTTGCCACCTGTGCGTCGACGCTGAAGGCCGCTGTCTTCGGGCGCCAGTCAACCTTCGCCTGCTCGCCGGGGGCGCCCGGCGTGATAAGCACGTCAATCAGGTTGTCATTGATGACGGTTGGGGTGACCGGCACCCCGCCGATCGACACCGGGTCCCAGAGTCGATTGTCAATCACCACGTCGCCGTCAATCTGACGGACACCGCTCGCAGCAACCTGCCGAGCCAGTTCGTTGATGCCTGCCAGCGGATCCTCTTGGGTAAGGGTCGCCATCCCAGGTACAGCATTGGCGTCATAGTGGTCGAAGTCAGGTACGTCGAGTGTTCCTGACACAGTGGTCCGCCCACCGAGTGCCAGATCGCCGCTGCCCACCATAATCAGATTTCCTGAAAGCCGCCCGTCAGGCGATACAGTACCTGAATGGAACACCGGAGTGCGGAAGCGATGGTCGTCGCCCAGGACATCGAGCGCGGCACTTACCGCAAAGGTCTTGGCCGTCGAGCCGGTCAGGAACTGAGAATTGGCACCCTTCGATTGGATGACTTCTCCGGTCTTCAGGTCGGCTACTTGCACACCCCACTTACCTGACGACCACGGTGGCGTGTTCATGAATTTCTGCAGGTCGGCACTTACTCGCGTAGCATTTTGCGATGGAAGAACTGAATGGTCCGTGGAGTCGTTAGAGCATGCCGACATTGTGACAGCGGCCGCCAATGAAGTAGCAAGTATTAGAGTTGCACGCGGCCGTACCCGACGGGCCCTGAACCTAACGATGCGCGAGAATCTACTAGACACTATTTGTTTCCTGATCTATTTTCGTTCTGCACGGCCTGGGGAATCGACCGAACACTTTCAGCCTGACTGAAAAGACTCACTCGGACCCATCCGGGTATGCAGGCCACCATATAGTGGGGAAACCCCCCGGCGTCCAGGACCTGCGAGTCAATCCGCCTTTCCCGTCGCGAAGGCTGCGGGACTCCAGAGGGTGGGGGCAGTGATTGATCGACTGCGCCGACGGATGGCGCTATGGACTGGCGTGGACTTACAGGTCGCCATGGTCAATGAAAGGGTGAATGCTCACCCTTTCTACGACTCCATCTCGAATTTTTCGCTCTCAGGCTGAGGCGAAGAGCAAGGGCCGTCTTCACGATGTTGGTGATGCGCTTGATGCTGCAGCGGAGCTTCTGGCAGCTTCGGTGTCAGAAATACTAAGTCGCCCAATTCGGATAGTTCTCACGATCGAGCGATATTGCTGCACAGATGGCTACACGTCCCGCCGGAGCCACGCGGGAGTCAGTCCGACCTGATTCTGATGAAGACCGCCTATGGCGCCAGAGCTAAGATGCCTTACCAATGACAATATCGCCGTTGCGCGTGTGAGCCCTCACAACATGGCCGCTCATGTCGCCTTTGGTGACATCCACGGTGATGTCGCCCTTTTTCGCGGCCGTGTCGACTGCGTATGTCGCCTCCGGCAGGTTGAGCTTAATGTTGCCGTCCTGGCTTTGCATATCGACGAGGGTAGGTACGGAGGCCAGGCTCAGGTTGTTGTCACCGTTCCTTGAGGTGGCGGTGACTGATTTTGCGGAGATCCTGTCGCCTTTTATGTTTCCGTCGCTACCTTCCAGATCCAGGTGGGCTCCGCTGAGGTCCGACAACTGCACGTCGCTGTTTCCGGCCTTGGCCGAAAAATCGGCAGTGAAGCCTGTGGCTTTAATGAGGCCCTTGTCGTTCTCGGCCGTGATCGCGACGTCGCGCGGTACCTTCACGATGTACTTCGCCTTGCAGTTGATGGAGATCCCGGTGCAGTCCAGCGAAAGTTTGAGAGTGCTCCCTTCGAGCTGCCATCCGGGGTCGTTTTCCCCGCCCACTTTCGTGCCGCTGACCTGCCGTTCCACCTGAACACCCTCGACGTCGGCGGCTACAAATTCGAGGTCGGCGGAGTTGGACTTCACGGTCAGACTGTTGCCGCTGAAGTCGAACGATTTTGATTCCACAGTTGTGTTGGCCGAGTCACCGTCCGTGGTGCATGCCGTTGCTGCGACAGCGAGGAGTGCGACCCCGCCGAGGGCGAGCAGAGTGTGTGGCCTAATTCCCATTGCATTATTCCCTAGTGATTCGGTACATGCAGGTGATGCATGCCGTTCATGGTCGTAGTGGTCAGTTTGAGGGGTGCGATCACCCCGATGGCTAATTCGTTCCGGGACGTCGGAAGAGCACTCGAATACCGGCGGGTGGGGATCCTGGTATCGCTTGCCCCACGAAGGGCCTTCCCGACGTCTACCGGTGCGGGCAAGCTCGTCGGAGCCCGTACGCGCTGGTCGACTCCCAGCAAGGGTGGGTGGCAGGGGAGGCAGTGCTCCAGCGATACGTATGATCACCGCCCCGATTCACGAGCGCAGAGCCCTTGTTGCGACCGTGCGCGATACGCGGACAGCTTGGAGGGCCAGAGCAAGGCAGGTGGTTACGAGTGTCACGGCGGCGAGCCCACCGAGTGTTGCCCAGGGGAGACCGTCCAGAACCTGGACGACGCTGATCTTGGCCCCTACGGCGATGCTGACACTCGTCACCGCGATCGAGATCGCGCCGAAGATGATCGCCGTCCCTGCGTAGATCACTCCCTCATAGATCGTTGATCGTGTGAGCACGCCGGGCCGCGCGCCGGCGACCGTCACGATGGCGGAATCACGTGTGCGTTCCCGCCCGACTAGTGCGATCACAGCGAGGCCGCCGACCCAGGACGCGACGAAGACCCAGCCCAGCACGACCAGGACGTCGTTCAGTCCGGCGGTGCTTCCGGGCATGACGTTCCCCATCACCGTGAAGAGTCCGACAAGCGACAGGGAGAGAGCGAAGGGCAGGACTGTCGTGACGCTTCTTGCTGCGCGGGTCCGGCACGATTGCACGGCAAGATGCCAGGCGACGCCGCGCGATGGCACGAGTGCGGTCCAGAATTTCATCAGAGGTGTGAGCACCCATGGCCCCATCAGCAGCAACAGGCAGATGAGAAAGAGATTGCCGGCGAAAGCGAAGGCTGTCCGCTGTTCGATCCCGCCTTCGAGTTCGATTCCCAGTCCGGGAATCCACATCCCGACCACACCGGCCAGGAGGCAGAAGGCGAGAATGCTGCGAGCGACGCCGGGCCGCGCCGGTGGATCGGAGAGATCCCGGAAGGCACGCATCTCTGATGTCTTGGCGGCACGGCGTGTGACTCCCCAGCCGCCGAGCAGGCACGGAACCACTCCGGACAGCACGCTCGCGCCGATGTGCCAGAACTGGAATCCGACCATGGCTCCGTGCAGGTCGAGTCCCGTTGTCGTCCACTGCGTGAGGGCGACGCTCGCGACGAGGGGGGCTAGCGGCACTGCCAGCGCGCCGGCCATCATGCCGAGCACAACCAGTTCTGTTCGCAGAATGAATCTGACTCGATGGCGCGGGATCCCGAGGATCACCCAGAGGGCGTGTTCGCGCCGCTGGGTCGTCAATGTCAGACCGACGGTGGAGGCGACGATGCCCACGGCGGCAAGCACGGTGAAGAAGACGATGTTGCCGCCGAGCGCAATCGACGCGGAGACCATCCGCGCATCACCTGCCGCCTGCGCTGCCGAGACAGCGGTGAACATGGCGATGACTGAGCCCGCTGAGCATGCTGCGCCGACTGCTGCGCACAGGAGCGTCCACAACCACATGGACGCCTGCATGCGAACGTCTGACAGCACAAGTCGCATCACGATGCCTCCTCAGCCGCTTCGTCCTCCGACTGCGCTGAGAGGACGGCATCGCTCACCGCGTGAGAGTCGCCACCGGGAATGATGGCGTGTACCCGCCCAGACCCCATCACCACGACCTGGTCAGCACGTGCGGCCGCATGAGGGTCGTGTGTGACCATGAGAACCGTGGTTCCCTGCGCGGGAAGTGCCTGCAGCCAATCGAGCACGACGTGACCCGACTTGAGGTCGAGCGCACCAGTCGGCTCGTCGGCGAAGACAACCCGCGGCTGATTCGCGACGACCCGGGCCACCGCGACGCGCTGACGTTCACCTCCGGAGAGCCGATCGGGGCGCCGCCGCGCGTGCTGGGCGATACCGAGTCTCGACATGGCGTCACTGACTCGCGACTTGGGCACCCGGTGGCCAGCGAGTCGCGCAGGCAGGGCGATGTTGTCCTCGACCGTCAGCGAGCTGACGAGGTTGTACTCCTGGAAGATGAAGCCGATGTTCTCGCTGCGAAATGCGGCCTGCTTGCGAGGGGTGAGCGACAAGACGTCCGTTCCGAGGATCTCGATGGAACCTGCGGTCGCTCGCTCCAGACCAGCCGTGCAGAGCAGGAGCGTCGACTTGCCCGACCCGGAGGGGCCGACAATGGCGGTCAGCCGAGCTTCAGGAACGTCCAGGTCGATATCGTGCAGGACGCGTGTCGTCTCGCGTCGACGGCCAGGGATGCGGAAGTCCATCCGAAGGCCGCGCAGACGAATACGCGGTACGGAAGCGGTGGCTGAGATAGGCATGTCGCAATCTAAACAGGGCACACCGAGGGGCCGCACGGGTACCTGCACTACTTGAAGGTAGACCTGGGTCTACCTTTCGCACGATCCGAAATATGCGACAATGCTGGCCATGGCGCAGATTCGTGTTGTCCGGCGGGTGCTGACGGAATCCCTCGCAGCAATGACTTTCCCGATTCTGCTGCTTTCCATTCTCATCGCGCCGGTCTCAGCCCCAGTGGTGGCAGAGATAGACCGTTCGAGAGCCCGGTGGTGCGGCGTCAAGACAATGCCCCTGAGACCCTCTACTCACAGCTGGGCGCAGTGGGTGGTACTCCAGCTGCGCTCACGGTCGATATGGCGCACTGACTTCCCGATTTTCGTCGCCGCCGTGCTCCTGTCCGTGCTGTCACTGGTAGTAACCTTCTTCGGATTCATCGGCGCTGTCGCGCTGGTATTCTCTCCCGTCTTCTGGCTCTTCGGTATCGCCGCGCAGGTTGGGCCATTCACCCCGAAATCTGTGCAGGAAACACTCCTGGCGATGCCCGCAGGCGTTACTCTCGGCGCGGTCACCGCGAGCGTACTGACCGGTATATCTCTTCTTCGCGACCTTGTTCTGCGTACCTTTTCCAGAAGCCGTGATCAGGATCTGCTCGCGAAACTGGAGGAGCTCCGTACCAGTCGGGCTTCGCTGACAGCAGCTTTCGAATTCGAGCGACAGCGCATCGAACGCGATCTGCACGACGGTGCCCAACAGGAGCTCGTCGCCGTCGTCATGCGTCTTGGGATGCTGGAAGCGACGGCCACGGCCACAGCCGCAGCCACCGACCAGGAACGAATCGTGCAGCTGGCACGTCAGGCCCAGGCCCACGCGGAGCGCGCACTTGAACGGCTGAGGGACACGGTGCGCGACATCCACCCCCGTGAACTGAGCGACCTCGGTCTCATCGCTGCTGTCCGAGAGCTAGCTGTGCGATCACCTTTGCGGGTCGAGCTGACCAGCACTGGCGATGACACCCAGCTCTCGTCACCGACTGCAACGGCCGTGTACTTCACAGTATCCGAGGCTCTGACGAACATCGCGAAGCACGCAGGCGTTGGAAGCGCTCGGATCGACATGCAATGCGCCGCAACCGACGTCCGCGTGCGCGTGCATGACGATGGTCTCGGCGGTGCGAGAATCGACGCGGGTTCTGGGCTTGCCGGACTGCGCGAGCGGATGCGAAGTGTCGGCGGGAATCTCGAAATTCTCAGCCCAGCGGGTGGCGGAACAGAGGTTGTAGCATCCGCCCCCAGCCAACCCACATGGTGATAAAATCGCGTAGGACGAGCCGGCATGGAGGGGGCCATGAGAATTGTCCTGGCAGACGACAGTGTACTGATACGCGCCGGCATCCGGGAAATTTTGACCTCCAACGCTCATGATGTGATCCGCGAATGTGAAGACGCCGACGAACTGATCGCCGCTGTCGATGAGCTCGCGCGTGCCGGCGTCACCCCGGACGTGGTGATCACGGATGTTCGCATGCCCCCCAAGAACACCGATGACGGGCTCCGCGCTGCTATCGACTTGCGGTCGCGTCACCGGAATTTGCCGATGTTGGTTCTCTCCGCTTACGTCACAGGCCCATATGTACGGGAGCTTCTGAACGGTCCGGGTGCTGACGGAGCCGTCGGGTACCTACTCAAGGAGAAGGTGGGCAGAGTCGCCGACTTCCTGCGAGCTATTGAGACGGTCTCCGGTGGCGGGGTCGTGATCGACCCCGAGGTTGTTCGCCACGTCACGCGCGCAGACTCGCCGCAGGGACCGCTGGCACGGCTTACCGCTCGCGAACAAGAGGTGCTCGCCCTCATGGCCGAAGGACGCTCCAACGCAGAAATCGCGACGGAGCTGTTTCTTTCGGGGGCTTCCGTGAGTAAGCATGTGGCGAACGTGTTTGTAAAGCTCGGCATGCCCCCCGACGAGGACAACCGGCGCGTGAAGGCCATTCTGACCTGGTTCGAATACCATTAGCCACTTTGGGGGCTGCAACTCCTGGACGAGCAGGGCCTGGTCGACCTCTCAAGGGCCGTGCTCGACTCGGCACACGTACGCGCTAAAAAGGGGCGAACTTGCAGGTCTCCGAGCCCCGTGGACCGGGGTAAGCCCGGTTCCAAGATGCACGTCCCGTCCGACCCGGACGGACTGCCCCTACGCGTCGGACTCTCCGGGGCCAACACCCACGACAGCCTCGCTCTGAAGCCGATGCTGTCCCATTTCCACATGGGACACGAATCCCGCGCAGCCGATTCCAGCCCCCAACGCCTTCACGCGGACAAGGCGTACGGCATCCCCCACCTGCGACGATGGTTATGAGCTCGTAACAGGATCACGAGTGGGTCTTCTTGAGTCGTCTCCAGCAGATCAGGCCGCAGGCCAATGAGAGGAAGGCGTCGTGGAGTTCGAGGCGCCGTTCCCATCGGACGGCGAGGCGTTTCAACTGGTGGAGGAGGGCGAAGGTCTGCTCCACTCAGCAGGTGGCATCCTTGCCGTCTGCACCGAAGGCCTCTAGGCGGTCCTTCTGCGGAGTCCGCACAGTTCCGGCCGGCACGTAATGCAGCTGCACGGCGCGGCGGCGAGTGTCCGTCAGATTGGGCGGGGTGCCGTGGTGCAGCAGCCCGTCGAAGAACAGGGCGCCGCCGGGCGGCAGCGGGACAGCGGTGTCGCGGTGAGTCTGGACTTCGGTGTCGCAGATCTGGAAGTCACGGCGAGCGAAGTGGACCACCGGGCCTTCGGTGTGGGTGCAGGGCAGGACATGCATGCACCCGTTGTCGATCGTGGCCTCGTCGAGGGCGATCCACACACCCACGACGGGGGTTCCCAGCGGGATGTCGAAGAAGGCTTTGTCCTGGTGCCAGGGTTTCTCCCGTCCCCCGCCCGGCGGTTTGAGAAGGGCCATGTCCTGGATAAGGACGGGCTCGGCCTCCAAGAACCGAGCGACGGTGGCCAGGATCGCGGGATGGCGGGCGAGTTCGGCCAGGCGCGGCTCGTGCGCGCAGAAATGCTGGAGCTTGCGGACGCCGTCCAGCAGCTCGTCGCGGTTCCGTTGTTCTGGGTGCGCCCACTCCTCGAATTCCACTCTTGCGGGGGACGACGGGCGGGCAACGACAGCGAGGCCGTCCAGGACTCCCCGCACTTCGCGGTCGGTGAGGAGACCCCGCACTGCCAGGAAGCCGAGACCGCGGTAGACGTCGGTCTCCGCGGCTCCGATGTCGTTGATCGAGTCCAGCAGCGGAGCGAGGCGGTCGGCGCGATAAAGGTCGGCGGGAACGGTGTAGGTCATGGGCCGACGGTAGGCCCGGGCGAAGGCCGTCGGGGAGGGCGTGAGTCGTGGATTGCGGGCACTGGACCGGTCTGGAAGGCGTCCGTTCAGGCGGAGCGTTTCCAGATGCCTGGGGCGGTGCCGGTGCGGGCCTTGAACTGGCGGACGAACAGGCGGTGATCTGCGTAACCCAGGGCCTTCGCCACCTGGCTCACCGTCATCCCGCTTTCGGCCAGGAGTTCGCGGGCGCGATCGATCCGGACCGTGACCTGGTAGGCACGGAAGGATTGCCCGGTCTCGCGGCGGAAGAGGCGGGAGAACTGATCCGCTGACAGTTCGGCCGACGCGGCAGCTGCATGCAGGTCCAGGCGGCGGGTCGGGTGGCGGGCCAACCACTCCACGACGTCGTGTACGCGCCGGTCCATCAGCGCAGGCAGGTCGCCGGCGGCTCGGGCGGCCTGGGCGTGGATCTCCAGCAGCAACGCCACCAGTGCAGCAGTGCTCCGCGCGGAGGCGTCCGGGCCGGGGCGGCGCCTGATACGCGCGAGGCCGTCGAGGTGGCGTCGGAGCTCAGGCAGGTCGTCCAGGTGCACCAGGCGCGGGAGCAACAGGTCGGGTGCGCAGTCGTCGACCGCCCGCGCCCTGGCCGGCATCGTCGTGGGCGTAGTGCTGGTATGCGACGGTCAGGGGATTGCGGGGGTCGTGATGGGCGTCGATCTCGTCCCCCGGCCGCAGCATCAGCGCGCAACCGGCGGTGAGAGTGATATCGCGGCCGTTGAGCCGGGCACGTCCTATTCCGTCCAGAACGCACCACAGATCGTGGTCGGAAAGGACAAGATGCCAGGACCAGTCAGGCTCGCAGTGGACGTGCCCACCGCCGGGCCGTGCCCGCGGAGCCCATGGACCACCGAGTGCGGCGCCGAGGCGCTCCCACCACTGCACGGTCCGGCGCGAGGGGTTGTTCTCAACGGCAGTCATGATCCATCAGGGTTGCTGGCGGTTCGGATCGAGATCAACAGAGGGAGGCACCTGCCCGGACCGGCACAGCGTACTCGCGGCTGGCGCCGGGCAAAAGGGCGACAAAGGTACGTGATTTACCACATCCTTTTCGATGCGTCCCTGCCCGGCCAAATACGAGAAGTCCACCCGCACAAGGCGGGCCAGCTCATAGCTGGCCACGCCGCGATTCGGGTCGCCAGTACCGCGCCTCCGTCACAGCGAAGCAGCGTCCAGCACTTCATACATACCGAGCCGCCAGGCGGCGAAGTCCAGATCACGCGGCATCATCCGGTGCAGACCGAGGCCGACCGGTTCCGCGTCGCAGACCACGCTGCCTGACAGGCGACGGCGCAACTCGTGTGCTGTCTGAGTAGGGTCGGGGACTGGCGCGGTGGCTGATGCTCCGTTTCCAGTCCCCGCCGCTTCAACCGTGCATGCAGTTCTCCCGCACACGGCTTTCCGACATCGTTCACCGGCTGGCATGCGCCGTCGCCGGTCGACCGGGCCCGGCCCGGAAGCAAGCACCACCTAATGGTGACTCATGGGGCCGGTGAAACCTGAAGCACCACCGGGTCTGGAACCCTGTGATCAGACGGGTTCATCGGCCCCATCATTGTGGTGGTGTGACGCTATTGATCAGTGATTCAGTCGATGATGTTCGTGGTCCGAGCCCCTCGCGGGAAACACCTCTCAGCTCACCGGGAGCTTCCGAGCCCCTTGCGAAGACCGAGGAACCCGCGGGCAGTTGGGGTCACGAACGGCTGATCGGATGATGGGCCATCAGAGCCCTTCCATTAGGGAGTCGAGTGCCTCCACGGCCGTGACCACAGGCAACCGAAGTCAAGATGGAAGGACGTGAACCAAGCCCATGATCGCCCGACGCGGCGTGGCTCACGGCTCGGGGCTTGGCAAGGTGCGTTGGGTGGTGGAGCGGGCCTTTGCTTGGCTGCACCGGTTCAAACGGCTCCGGATCCGCTACGAAAGACGCGCAGACCTCCCTCAGGGCCTGCTCGAACTGGCCTGCAGCCTCATCTGCCTCCGTCGCCTGCGCACCTCACGATGAAGCGAGCGGTCAGTTGAGGATGATCGGATTGGTGAGTGCGGCGACGTGCCCGTTGGAATGGCGGACCTCAATGCGAACGAACGCCGAGTGCTCCGCCGTCGTGTGCCATTGCACCACGCCCGCCCCGTCTGCAGGGAGAGACGCCCCTTCCCTCGATCGGTGTGGAAGCTGACGGTCCCCACCGGCACACCTCGTACTGCTGCCTGCACTTCCACCTGCCCACCATGAGTCGCGAGCCGTTCTCCCACCCCGACAACGCGACCATCGGCATTGGCGGTGAACGACACGTCCACGTCCGCCGACTCGGCGATCCAGCTGCGGCCGGCACGGATTCCGGCCAGGACCGCCTCGGTGCTCAGCTCCTCGGCGAAGACCACGCTGTGAGGGATGCCGATCTGCCCTTCCAAGTGGGTGTCGCTGTTCCCCATCGCCGGCCGCCACGAGCCCGTACGGATGTCCGCCGCGAGGCTCCGCCCCCACTCCGCCAGAGCCGCCTCGTTGTCAGCATTCCAGGGCCGGTCCGAAGTCCACAGTCCGTTCCACACCTCCACCACGTCGAAGCCCCGGAAGGGGAACATGAAGTCGCCCGACGGGTAGGGCGCATGCGGGTGCGCGGCCACGCACAGGCCCCCTACTCGATGGACCTGGTCCAGGCACTTATCAACCAATCCGTCCCTGACCTGGTGGTTCCAGTCGACGACCTCGCCGGGATTGATGCCGAGCGCGAGCCAGTGCCCGGCCTTCGTGGTGAATCCCTCACAGCTGAGGAAGCGCGCGAATTCCTGGCAGGCGCCAACGGCCACCGGCTGCATGCACTGTTCGAACTCGCTCTGCACACCGGGCTCCGCAAAGGCGAACTCCTCGGCCTGCGCTGGGAAGACCTCGACCTGGCCATCGGAGTCGCGAGCATCCGCCGCACCCTCCAGCGCACCAACTCCGGCGGCCTGACCGCCTTCCCGGCCAAGACCCAGAGTTCGGATCGGCGGATCGCCCTTCCCACCGAGTGCATGCGCTCCCTCGAACAGCACTGCGCCCGGCAGCGCCAGGAACGCGAAGCGGCCGGGATGGCCTGGAAGGGCAGTGGCTACGTCTTCCTGAAGGGCGCGGACGGTGGGTTCGTGCA
The DNA here is from genome assembly GCF_002803065.1 of Streptomyces sp. CB01635. Classification (GTDB taxonomy): domain Bacteria; phylum Actinomycetota; class Actinomycetes; order Streptomycetales; family Streptomycetaceae; genus Streptomyces. The sequence goes on along the minus strand of NZ_NNBL01000034.1, from coordinate 7,826 downwards.
GGTGGAAGCCTGCCGTACCCCACCGCCCGACCTTGACTACATGAGGATCTGTGGATAGGACCTTGTCGCTGGCCTTGACCGCCGCGATGGGTTTGGCTGTGCCATCTGCCAGCGGACGGCTTGCTCAGGGAGGAAGCTGTCGCAGCCCTTCATGAGTCTGCTGATCCATCTGGTTGCCGCGCCTTCGCGGCCTTTGCAATGGCGCCTCCGGCGAGCGCCTCTGCCGCACCCGTGCCCTGATTTATCAGGGATTCTGATGTCGAAGGTGCGGGTGAGGGCCAGGGAGGCGAGTTCGACGCAACGCCTCCGAACCCGGCATGTCTGTGTCCCCTGTCGCGCGATCGCCCGGCGGCATCCACCGAGCCCGAGAGACCCAGTCGCAGACGCTCCGGGTCCTCCCCTGCCCAGTTGGCGTCTGGCCTGTCGAAAGTGGTGAGCAGCGCGTGGCATGCTGCTCACCGGCTCGCGGTGGCACCGGCCGGTGCCACTCTCGCCTCTGTCCCCCGATCAGTTCCTGCCTAGGTGAGCACAACAGATGAATGAAGAAGTGAGATTCCCGAGCGTCGTCGGCCCCGAACTGGCCGGAACGATCGACCTGCCGGAGGGCGAAGTCCGCGGCTGGGGACTCTTCGCGCACGGCTTCACCCTCGGCAAGGACTCGCCGGCCGCCTCCCGCGTCAGCAAGCAGCTGGCCCGCGAGGGCATCGGCATGCTGCGCTTCGACAACCTCGGCATCGGCGACTCCGACGGCGACTGGGGAGACGGGTCCTTCACCGTCAAAACACAGGACACGATCCGCGCCGCGGCTTTCATGGCCGAGCGCGGTACCCCTGTGGGCCTGCTGGTGGGGCACTCCTGGGGCGGCGCCGCCGCCATCGCCGCCGCTGGCGAGATCCCCGGCCTACGCGCGCTGGCCACCATCGCCGCGCCCGTCGACCCGAGCCACGTCGAGCGGCAGTATGACTCGGTCCTGGAGCGCGTGCTCAGCGATGGCTCTCACCAGTGGTTCGTCGGCGGGCGCACCCTCGTCCTCAAGCGCGCATTCGTCGAAGACGTCCGCAAGGCCCACCTGCGCGACCGGATCGGCGAGCTGAACCTCCCGCTCCTCGTCGCGCACTCCCCCACCGATTCCACCGTCGGCATCGACAACGCCGCGGAAATCTTCCAAGAGGCCCGCCACCCCCGCAGCTTCATCTCCCTCGAAGGCGCGGACCACCTGCTGACCGCACGCGGGCAGGCGCAGCGGGCCGCGCACATCATCAGCGCCTGGGCCGACCAGTACCTCGGCGAGCCACGCCCCTGACCACGCGGCCTCGCGCCGCCGTGTGATGGTCTCCGCTGCCGCAGTGCACCGATTAGATTAACCCTCGCATGGGCAGGCACCCGCTGGGGTTTGAAGTGAACGGAGCCACGCACCGTCATTCCGGTCCCGGCCGGCCAGCTCCGCCATCGCCGTCGAATGCGGCGCGGCAGGGACAGGCTGCTGCTTTCGACCGCGAGGCATACAAGCAGCGCAGCACCGTCGGGCGGTGCGTCAACCGCCTGAAGCAGTGGCGCGGCATCGCAACCCGTTACGAGAAGACGGCCACGCTCTGCCCGTCGCGGGCACCCCTTCCTCTGGCCCGCCCGGTGATCCGAACTAGCCGCCGGGAAGGTGGCGTCGGCACCGCCGCGGTCGATCGTCAGATCCGCAGGCTGCTGTTGTTCACGCCGCTCGTCGCCGTGCCACGAGAGTCCGGATTGGGCCTCGTCGACGTGCTGCGCGGCCTCGTGGTGCTTCACCTTGTGCCCAGGTGGAGGTAGAAGCCCTTCAGACAGGCCGCCACAGTCTTCAACGCGCTTTGCCCGTACGGGCGTTTACCCTCCCGCCACGGCAGACCAAACGGCCCCGGATAATCCGCTCCGAGAGCTGCCATGTAGTGCCGCAGATCCTCAAGCGACACCGCCTCCACCGTCAGGCCTGCGAACCGCAGCCACCGCAGATGATCCACCAGCACATACGCGTAGGTACGGTCCGAACCCGACCCGCAGGCACGCAGGAACCCGCCCACCACCCACCCCGCACCGCCCCATCCGAACCGGGGACCGCCACACCGACGGAACCTTCCGGCCCCGAGTCCACACTTCCGGATCGTCCACGTCCTGGAGCGACCCCAGATAACGTCGAACTTGACGAAGCGGAAATCCTTGCCGTGATTCAGCGGACGTCCGCCACAATCACCCATGAACGACGTGTCGTACGTGCGTGGCGTTACCCCGCGCTATGTTCAGCGCGAGCTGGACCGAATCTGCCAACTGCTAGGCGCGGTACGGACGATGGTCCCCTCGAACAGCATCCGCCACGGGCTGACCGCCCGCACCGTCCTCCTCAGCTCGCGGCGCCGAGGCAGCCGCGGCGACCGGGCCAGGTGAGGCCGGATACGCGGCCGCCCTGCACGCGTGGTCACGATCAGGCTCAAGTGCGTTCAGAGGCATGAGAGTTGATATCTCGGCACCGCAGAATCCAGGGCATGGATGGACCTACAGCAGCGGTCATAGGCGCCCTGCTCGGCGGAGGCGCGGCTGTCGCCGGTCAGGCAATAGCCAGCAGGAACGCGCGGAAGTCGGACCCGCGCAGCGGCAGTGCTGGAGAGCGTGCTGGGTGTGACAGAGGCCGGTGCGCACGAACGGCCGGATCATCACACAGGACACGGCCAGCCAGAACGGACATCGTCCGGCCGCCGGACCACGACCCGCGGGGCCTGCTGGACGCGGTCCTGCGGCTCATCAGATGCGGTCATCATCCCACTGGCACGGTGATCTCCCTCTTGAGAATCTTGCCGCTCGGCCCCATCGGCAGCAGGTCCACGAGCCATACCCGGCGCGGGTACTTGTAGGCCGCCACCCGGTCCTTGACGTACTCCCTCAGTTCGTCGGGCGTGGCCTGCGTTGCAGGGTGGAGCACAACCACGGCCGCGACTTCCTCGCCCAGGTCGGCATGCGGGAACCTAGCACTGCGGCCATAGCGACAGCCGGGTGCTCGTGGAGTACTTGCAGGCCCAGGGCCGTTGAACCGTTGAGCGCCGGCCCTCCGCTGTCGCCGCCTAGAGCGCAGACGTTCGACTCGAACAGGCCCTCCACCTGGGTGCCCTCGATGTTGACCGTGATACGCGGGTTGGTGACGCTGACCGTCGTATCTTGACTGGAGACTCCGATCCGGTCGATGTGCTCCCCGATTATCGGGAAGCGGGAGCTGTCGATCTGTTTGTAGGTGCCGCCCCAGTACCTGACGGTTCCTAGGGGGTTGATGCCGGGGTCGTTCGCCCTGATCGTGGCTTGGTCACCGGCGGAACCGCCGAAGTGGGAATAGGCCACGTCGCCAATTCTTTGGTTGTTCCAAGTCCATGTAGTAGTCGCTGATTGGACAGTGGCCAGCGGTGAGTGTGTAGATCGTTCCCGAGGAGTTCTTGGTGTTGAACCCGGCAGTGCAGCGATAGCCGTCGGATGTGACGCCGTTGCCGCCGCGGAGGTCGGTGGCCTTGAACTTCAACATGCTTCTGATCCGGTCGATGTGTATCGCGCCCGGATGAGCCGCCGCTACTTTTTCGATCCGGGTCCGGCTGTCGCTGGGGTTGTTTCGTCACCGCCGCCCCTACCTGTCCCATCCCGTCCTGGGCTGCGCCCCCAAACGCCCCTAAAAGACTGCGCAGTTCCCCGCGCCCCTTTCAGGTGCGTCCACTGCATGGACGTTGGCTTGACGTGTCGGGCTGCCCGCTGGCACCGTCGCTCAGCATGAGGCCCTCCGCTGATCACCCGCGCGTGCTCGTCGCGCTCGTGGAGCGGCGCCACGTCGACCTGTGCCGGCAATCCAGCGCCATCTGTCGCTGAGCCCGCAGTCTCCTCGCCCGCCCTTCTTCTCTTCCCTCTTCGTGTCCCGTCGTGGCACCCGTCCGTTCCGAGGAACCCGCATGCCCGAAATGTCCCGTCGCACCTTCGGCGGTCTCGTCGGTGGTGGCGCGGTCACCGCCGTCGCCGGTACGGCCACCGCCGCCGAGGCAGCCCCCGACCAGGCCGCCCCCACCGAGCGCCCGTTCCAGGCCCGTACCGCCTCCGCCGGTTCCGGCCGGCGCCCCAACCTCCTGGTCATCCTGGGGGACGACCTGGGCTGGGCCGACCTCTCCTCGTACGGAGCGCCGCACATCAAGACCCCGAACCTGGACCAGCTCGCCCGGCAGGGCGTGCGCTTCACGGACGCGTACTCGGGGTCGGCGACCTGCTCGCCGACCCGGTTCAGCCTGTACACCGGGCGCTATCCGGGCCGTACGAAGGGCGGGCTCGCCGAGCCCATCGCCAACAGGACCCAGGGTCTGGACCCGAACCATCCCACCCTGGCCTCCCTGCTGAAGAAGGCGGGATACTCCACTGCCCTGATCGGCAAGTGGCACTGCGGCTGGCTGCCCGACTACAGCCCCACGAAGTCGGGTTGGGACGAGTTCTTCGGCAACCATGGCGGCGTCCTGGAGTACTTCTCCAAGCTCGGCCAGCTCGGCGACTACGACCTCTACGAGGGGGACGCCGAGTACAAGGACCTGCGCTACTACACGGAGGTGCTGACCGAGCGGGCGGTGGAGTACGTCGGCCGCAAGCACGACAAGCCGTGGCTGCTGAACCTCAACTTCACCACCCCGCACTGGCCCTGGCTGAGCGAGGAGGACGCCGAGACCGGTGCGGAGATCGCCGCGAAGATCCGGGCCGCCAAGAGCCAGGCCGAGATCACCGCCGCACTGCTGCACAACGACGGCGGCTCGGTCGCGAAGTACACGCAGATGGTCGAGAGCCTCGACGCGGCGGTCGGCGAGGTGCTGGCGGCGCTGCGCCGGTCCGGGCAGGAGGAGAACACGGTGGTGTACTTCGCCAGCGACAACGGTGGTGAACGCTGGTCGTACCTCTGGCCGCTGAGCGGTGAGAAGTTCGTGCTCCAGGAGGGCGGCATCCGGGTGCCGACGATCGTCCGTTGGCCACACCGCATCGACGACAACCAGGTCAGCCACGAACCGAACTTCTCCCCCGACTGGACCGCGACCCTGCTGGAGCTGGCCGGCGCCCGGCCCGACCCGGCGTATCCGCTGGACGGCAGAAGCCTCGCGGGCTATCTGCTGAAGGGCGAGAAGCTGCCCGAGCGGGACCTGTTCTGGCGGGTGCGGGCCAATCGGGCGCTCAGGCGCGGTGACTGGAAGTACTACCAGGACTCCGCGGGCAAGGACCACCTCTACGACCTCGGCGCCGATCTGCGCGAGCAGGCCGATCTGGCGCCCGACAAGCCGGAGTTGCTCGCCGAGCTGAAGGCGGCCTGGGAGAAGACCGCGAGCGGGCTGCTGCCGTACCCCGCCGCCTGATCAGCCGAGAATCCCCCGGTCGTACGCCACCGCCACCGCGGCCGCGCGGTCCTTGACGCCCAACTTGGTGTACGGGTGGGTGAGATGGGTCTTCACGGTCGCCTCGCTGATGAACAGCACGCGGGCGATCTCGCGGTTCGACGTGCCCTTGGCGACCAAAGCCAGCACTTCGCGTTCGCGCGTGGAGAGCGGCTCGTTGCCGGGGGCCCCGGGGCTGCGAACCGTGGACACCAGGCGGGAGGCGACGGCCGGGGACAGGACCGTACAGCCCTGCGCGGCCGTGGCCCGGAGTTGGTGGGCGGTGATGTGGCCCCAGCCGAGGAGCGTGATGACCGCGTTCACGGTCTCGTCGGTGCCGGACAGCGTGATCCGGCCGTCCTTGTGCTCGGCCGACACGAGCACCGGCAGCGCGTTCAGGTCACCCTCGTCCAGCGGCGCGGAGGGCGTGAAGCTGATGACGGTCGAGCCTGCTGAACGCCGGATCAGCCCTGACGGGCTATCCAGGGCGGCCACCCGGCCCTTGTCGATCACGGCGATCCGGTCACACAACCGCTGCGCCTCCTCCATGAAGTGCGAGACGAGGAGGACCGTGACGCCACTCGCCCGGACCTCCTCGATGAGCGTCCAGGTATCGCGGCGGGCGCGCGGGTCGAGGCCCGTGGTCAGCTCGTCGAGGACCACCACGCGCGGATGTGTGGCGGAGCTCCCGATGAACGGCAGCCCGCACCCTCGCCACCGCAGCCCGAGCCGATCAGCGCAAGGGCGATGAACAGGCGCTGCTTCTGACCGCCGGAGAGCTTGGCGAACCGGGTGGTGAGCTTCGCGGTGAGACCGAGGCGTTCGGCCAGGGTGCGCCAGTCGGTGGGGCGCGGGTAGAAGGCGGCGTACAGCTCCAACGCCTCGCGCACCGTCAGCTTGGTACACGCGAACATGCACCGCTCGCCATGCTGGAACACAGCCTGTCCGTGGCCCGATGCCCTGGTTCCAAGGTCGCTGTCGAGATGAGTCCATCGGCCGATGCGCGCCCCGACCACCGAGGTGATCATGAGGGTTGTCCGCTGCGAGCCGAGGAGGAGCCATGGGGGTGGAGCAGGTGAACTGGGTCGAGGTCCCGGCCGGGTTGCTGCGTCGGGGTACGCCGGTCCACGAGGTGGCGGCAGTGGCCCGTCACTATGCGGACACCGGGGTGCCGGTGGAGTGGTACATGAAGGAAGCCCCGCGCGCGGAGATCCACGTCCAGGCGTTCCGGATCGCCCGTACACCGGTCACGGTCGGCCAGTGGACAAGCTTCGCGGCGGCCACCGGCCGACCGGTCCCACAGGCGCCGGCGGACCACCCGGTCATCGGGGTCGCCTGGGAGACGGCGACGGCCTACTGCCGGTGGCTCGGGGAACAGCTAGGCGGCCACGAGGTGCGGCTGCCCACGGAGGACGAGTGGGAGCGCGCCGCGCGGGGCGACGACGGCCGCGAGTTCCCATGGGGTGAGGAGTACCGCACCGGCCTGGCCAATCTGGTGGACCTCCGTATCGGCACCACGACACCAGTCGGTTCGTTCCCCAAGGGCGCCAGCCCTTTCGGGGTGCTGGACATGGCGGGTAACGCCGACGAGTGGACCTCCACCCTCTACGCCCCCTACCCTGGCGCGCCCGCCGAGGTGCCGAGCACCGAGGACTGGGCCTTCGACCGGCACATCACCCGAGGCGGCGCGTTCCGCCACGACCGGGACCTGGCCCGGTGCGCCCGCCGGCACGGCGCCTACGAGCCGGATCTTGAAGCGATCGGCGTGGGCTTCCGCCTGGCGGCACCGGCCGCGTAGAACCGGACACCGTGCCGGCATCACATGACGAGCGGCATCTCCTCAAGACTGTGCACTTTTTGCTGTACTGACCTATGCACAATCCGGTGTACGCCGACACGTGGCGCGTCATCAGGTCCAGGAGGCCGCTGTCCACGCCTTCGACGCCCAGCTGGCCACCGGAACTCCCCAGCCGGTCCCGGCGGTTGTAGCAGTCGACGGCATCGCCGAGTTCATCGGTATCAGCCATGGCACCGCCGGCCCTTGGCTGCACGAGCCGGCCCGGATCGGCCTGCACGCCGCCGAGGGCGAGTCATGGCTGGTCGACGTGACGGAGTCGGGGTCACACCTCATCGACGGCCCACATGAAACAGACGCCGACCTCCACGGATCCGCGAGCAACCTGTTGCTCGCCCTGCACGGTCGCCTCCCCTTGGACAACCTGCGAAGCGAGGGTGACCGCGCCACCCTGGAGAACCTCGTGAACTGGCCCGACCTGGATTGACCTCCCAGCCCGAGGAACCCGCTGCAGGGCGGGCCCCTACGCTCTGGCCGGCAGCCCTCCGCCAGTAAGATCGCGGTCTACAGCTGAAGTGCTAGTGTCCTGCGCCGGAGATCCGTCGTTAGTTTGTGTATGACTGCTTCTTCAGATGTGC
>NZ_NNBL01000033.1 GCF_002803065.1 Streptomyces sp. CB01635 | reverse complement strand
CGCACTCGGCGGCAACCCGCCCATCACCCGCGTCAACAACCCTGCGGGTCAATACACCTAGGGCCTTGCGTCACGGCAGGTCGGTGCGGCCCAGCCAGGCCGGTTTCACCGGCACCCCGTCCTCGTACCGGTCCACAGTCGGGCCCGAGGGCGCCTGAGCGGCGTTCTCGGGCGGCGCGGCGGTCGGGGCGGCGGTGTCCTCGGGTGTCGGCACGGGGGTCGGCTGCGGCTCGGGCGGCGGCGCGGCACTGTCCTTCACCAGCTCCGCGACCGTGAACCGGGAACTGAAGGACTGCCAGGCACCGTCGATGACGAGCAGGAATCCGTCGGCGGTGCGGAAGATGCGGCTGCGCTTCGGACTGCGGGGATGCTCCGGCGTATAGCGCCCGATCCACTCCGCCAGCTCCGCTAGGGCCTGTTCCCGCGAGCCCTCCACATGCCCGAGCACGGACGCCTCCATGTGCTTGCGCTCCCCCGTCCCCACCGTCATCTCGACGATCAGCCCCCAAGTGGCCATGTGCCGCCCCCTTTTCCGCTCGTTCGGCTCACCCACAGCGTAGGGCGCTGCCCACCTGGGCGATCAGCGGTGGCGGGCCGGAACACCCGCTCGTAGCTTCGCCATATGACCAAGCGACAGATTGCGTATCTCGCATGCACCGCGGCCGTCGTCGTGTCGGGGGTGGGAGCCGCGGCCCCGTCGGCCGACTGCCGGACGGTGGTGCACCGGGTGAACCCGGGCGAGTCGATCCAGAAAGCCGTGAACACGGCAAAGCCGGGAGACGTCATCTTCCTCTCCCCCGGCACCTACCACGAGAGCGTCAGCATCACCGTGTCCGGACTGACGCTGCGGGGCGCGAGCGCCCGGTCCACCGTCATCGTCCCTGCCGCGGCGTCCGCTGCCGGCACCTGCGCCAAGGCCGGCAACGGCATCTGCGTCACCGGGACCAAGACCAAGCCCGTCGAGCACGTCACCGTGCGCTCGCTGACCCTTCGCGGTTTCAAGAAGAACGGTCTGTTGGCGACCGGGACCGATCGCCTCCGAGTCGAGGGAGTGACCTCCGAGAAGAACGGCCAGTGGGGCATCGCCCAGGAGAGGTCCGTGCGCGGGGTGTTCCGCCACGACACCGTCGAGGCCAACGGCGACGCCGGCCTCTTCCTGGCCAACACGATCGACGCCGAGGAGGGGGCCCCGAACTCCAGGGCGGTGATCAGCAACAACCGTCTGGTCGGCAACCGGATCGGCGTCACCGTGCGGCGGCTGCGGAACGTGACCGTCGACCACAACGAGGCGACCGGCAACTGCGCCGCGATGATGCTCGTGGGTGACGAGAACAAGCCGCGCCCCGGCGCACTGAAGGTGCGCAACAACTACGTCCACGACAACAACAAGTACTGCGCCGCGACCGCACGTCTGCCCTTCCTCCAGGGGTCGGGCATCGTCCTCACCGGCGTCGAGGACTCGCTGGTGGCGGGGAACAGCATCGAGGACAACGTGGGCAAGGCCCCGATGTCGGGCGGCATCGTGCTCGCCAAGAACTTCAAGGGTGCCCTCAACCAGCGCAACGAGATCCGCGACAACCTCGTGATGGGCAACGGCACGGCCGACCTGGCCAGCCAGGACAAGGGCAAGGGCAACACGTTCCGCGGCAACACGTGTGCGGTCTCTGTGCCCGCCGGAATGTGCTGAGGGCCAACGCCATGTCCGCACACACATCACGCCAGCAGAAGCGAGGCAACAGATGACGACCGTTGAAGAGGCCCCCCAGTCACCCATGCGCCTGCGGGAGCTGGTTTTCGGGGCCGCGTGCGCCGCCGCCGTACGCGCGGCCGCCCGCCTGGGTGTCGCCGACGCCCTGGACGACACGCCCATGAGCGCGGAGGACCTGGCGGCTGCGGTGAAGACCCAGCCGTTGACACTGCGCCGGCTGCTGCGCGCGCTGTCCAGCCAGGGCGTCTTCACCGAGCTCCCGGACGGCACGTTCGCGCACACGGACATGTCCCGGCTCCTGCGCGAGGACGACCCGCACAGCCTGCGCTACATCGCGCTGTGGTGCACCGAGCCGTGGACCTGGAACGTCTGGCCGAAGCTCGACGAGGCGGTGCGCCACGGCCGCAACGTCTTCGAGGACGTGTACGAAGCCGAGTTCTTCACCTATCTCAACCAGCAGGCCCCCGAGTCGGCGCACGTGTTCAACCGCGCCATGACGACGTCCAGCGAGCAGTCCGCGCGCGACGTCGCCGACCTCCTCGACCTCACGGGCGTGGCCTCGGTCGCGGACATCGGCGGAGGTCACGGGCAGGTCGTGGCCAGCCTGCTGGAGAAGCACCCCGACATGCACGGCACCCTGCTCGACCTGCCGGGGGTGGTCGAGAACGCCGATCCGCGCCTGCGCGACGGCGGTTCGCTGGCCTCGCGGGTGCGCATCGTCGCCGGTGACTGCCGCGAGGACATCCCGGTCCAGGCGGATGTCTACATCATCAAGAACATCCTGGAGTGGGACGACGACAGCACCCGCAGGGCGCTGGCCAACGTCCGCAAGGCGGCGCGGCCCGGTGCCCGCGTCGTCGTCATCGAGAACCTCGTCGACGACACCCCGTCGATGAAGTTCACGACGTCCATGGACCTGCTGCTCCTCCTCAACGTCGGCGGCGCGAAGCACACCCGGCTGAGCATGGTCGAACGGCTGACGGACGCGGGTCTCGTCCTCGGCGAGGTCCGTCCCGTCAACGCGTATCTGCACGCCTTCGAGTGCACCGTCCCCGCCTGACCGGGACATCACCTCCGGAACAACCCGAGGCCGCCGGCTCCGCGTCTGACGCGGGACCGGCGGCCTCGGGTTGTGTCGTGCCCTCACTCAGGAGGGGTTGTTACGGTCCCAGTGGTAGAAGCGGTGCGCCATGGCGTCCTTGGGGCTGCGCCATGTCTCGGGGTCGTACGCGCTGACGTACGCGGACAGCTGATCGCTGACACTGCGGAACTCGGGGTGCCCGGCCACCTTCGCGATGACGGGCGCCGGGTCCTCGTCGGACTCGATGAGGTGCAGGTACACGTCACCGAACTGGAAGAGGCTGCGTCGGTTGACACCGATCAGGTGCGGGAGCTCACCTCGGTCGGAGGCGGCGAACACGTCGGAGATCGCCGGCGCCGAACCGGGCGCCATGCGGGCGACGATCAGGGCATGATGCATCGGGTTTCCTTTCCGGGCCGGCGATCAGCGGGAGACGGCGGCGTTCTGGCGGTCACGGGCGACGCGCTCGATCCGGTCGCGGATGAGGCCCATCTGCGTGACGGAGTTGCGGTTGATGTTGTCCGTCATCCAGGCGTCGTCGACCGGGGCCTCGGGCTTCATCGCGAAGTCCTGCACCCAGTCCATACGGGTGCCTTCCGGGGTCTCCGTGTAGTCCCACCGGATGTCCATGTGCGCGAAGGGCCCGGTCTCGACGCGACGGGCACGCACGGACCGCTTGGCGCGGTCGATGGTCCGCTCCGAGACCCAGCTCCACACCTTCCCGTTGTCGTCCGGGTGCATGGTCAGGCGGAAGGTCGTCTTGTCGCCCTCGCGGGAGAGGACTTCGAGGGACGCGTACTCGCTGAAGAGCTGCGGCCAGTTCTCGATGTCGTTGGTGACGTCCCAGACGAGGTCGATGGGAGCGTCGATGGTGATGCTGTTCTCGGTGTGTCCGGACATGTCAGGCTCCAGCCTTGAGGGTGCTGTTGACGAGGTCGAGGAACTCGCGGGGCGTCTTGCAGCGCTCCGAGTCCGGGGGAAGCGGCTGGCCGGACCGGTTCTCTAGCTCTCCCACGATGCCGAGCAGGCCGAGCGAGTCGAGGCCGACGGAGTCGAACGGGGAGTCCGGCGACTGCTTGAGCAGATGAGGGTCCACGGTGACTCCGGCCGCCTTCTTCATCAGGCGGGCCAGTTCGTCGAAGGTCAGTTCTGCGGTGATCATGCGGGTGTTCTCCTTCCCGCCCGGTCGTTACCGGGCGGAGTCGCCACCGCGGCGCACTACCAGCGCCGCGTTGGAGCCCATGAGTCCCCTGCTGAGGACCAGGGCCGTGCGCAGCTCGGCGGGGCGAGCGCGAGACATCACCAGGTCGAGGTCGTGGCAGATGTCGAACACGTTGGGGGTGGGGGGTACGAGGCCGTTCTCCATGGCGAAGACGGCGGACACGACGTCCAGGACGGGCGCCGCGCAGTAGGCCCGGCCCGTACCGGTCTTGGGTGCCGTGACGGGTACACGCCTTCCGTGTGCACCCAGGACGTCGGCGATGGCCAGCGCCTCGGCGCGGTCCGCCGCCGGGACGCCCATGGCGTCGGCGAAGACGACGTCGATCTCCTCGGGGGCGCAGCCCGCCTCGTCGAGGGCGCCCTTGATCGCGCGGGCGAGCCCCTCGCGGGACTCCTCCCACTGGGAGGCGCCGGTGAAGGTGGCCGAGTGGCCGGCCACCACGGCCCGGATGTCCGCCCCTCGCTCGCGGGCACGGGTCTCGTCCTCGACGACGAGCATCGCGCCGCCCTCGGCGGGCGCGAATCCGCGGGCTCCCGAGGTGAAGGGCAGGTAGGCCCGGTCGGGGTCCTCGGCGGTGCTGAGCTCGGGGTAGCCGAGCTGGCACACCATCGAGTACGGGGCGAGGGGTGCCTCGGCGGATCCGACCACCATGGCGCCGGTGCCGCGCCGTACGGTGCGGGCCGCGTGCGCGATGGCGTCCAGGCCGCCCGCCTCGTCGCTCGCGACCACTCCGCACGGCCCCTTGAAGCCGCTCCAGATCGATATCTGTCCGGTGCTGGCCGCGTAGAACCAGGCGATGGACTGGTAGGGGCCCACGAACTTGGAGCCCTGACCCCACAGCTTCTGGAGCTCCCGCTGCCCGAACTCGCCGCCGCCGGAACCGGCCGCGGTGACCACGCCGATGGAGTACGGCTCCGCGGGGTCACCGCGGCCGAGGCCCGCCTCGTCGAGGGCGAGCGCCGCGGCGGCCATGCCGAAGTGGGTGAACCGGTCCGTCTGGACGAGGAACCGCTCCTCGATGAGGCCCGCGGGATCGAAGCCGCGGACCTCACCCCCGACGCGGAGCGGCAGGTTCTCGCATCCTTCGCGGGTGATCCGGTCCAGGGCGCCGAGGCCCTCCCGGACGGATTTCCAGTACGCCTCGGCGTGCAGTCCGTTGGGCGCGATCACACCGATCCCGGTGATGGCCGCGCCGCGGGCGCGTTCCGTTCTCATCGTGTCCTCCCACCTGTCTCGGTCAGGAGCACCGCGGACTGGAATCCGCCGAATCCGCTGCCGACGGAGAGTACGTTCCGCAGTTTTCGCGGACGTGCGGTGCGCGGTACGTAGTCGAGGTCGCACTCGGGGTCTGGGGTCTCGTAGTTCGCCGTGGGCGGCACCACCTGGTGCTTCATGGCAAGGACGCAGGCGACCACCTCTATCGCGCCGATCGCGCCCAAAGAGTGGCCCACCATGGATTTGATGGAACTCATGGGTGTCTCGTAGGCGTGAGCTCCCAGGGACACCTTGACCGCGGCCGTCTCGTGCCGGTCGTTCTGTCTGGTGCCCGAACCGTGGGCGTTGACGTAGTCGATCAGCGTGGGGTCGAGGCGGGCCTGGCCGAGCGCGTTGTCGATCGCCCGGGCCATCTCCAGGCCTTCGCTGGTGAGACCGGTCATGTGGTAGGCGTTGCCGTAGGTGGCGTAGCCACTCAGCTCGCAGTAGATGTGCGCGCCTCGCGCACGGGCGTGCTCGTAGTCCTCCAGGACGAGCACCGCGGCGCCCTCGCCCATCACGAAGCCATTGCGCTCGGCGTCGAAGGGGCGGGAGGCGTGCTCGGGATCGTCGTTGTTGGGCGACGTCGCCTTGATGGCGTCGAAGCACGCCATCGTGATCGGGGAGATCGGCGAGTCCGACGCCCCGGCGATGCAGATGTCGGCGCGGCCTTCCTCGATGGTGTGGAAGGCGTAGCCGACCGCATCGAGCCCGGAGGTGCAGCCGGTGGATACCGTCTGCACCGGGCCCTGGGCACCGAACTGTTCGGCGACGACCGAGGCGAGTGTGCTCGGCGAGAACGCCATGTGGAGTTTCGGTTCGGCCGCGCGGTGGTCCACGTCCCACCGCTTCCCGCCCTCGCTGACCCGCACGTAGTCCTGCTCCAGGCGGGTGGTGCCGCCGATGGCGCTGCCGAGCGAGACTCCGATGCGCCAGGGGTCCTCGACTCCGGTGTCGATTCCGGAGTCCTTGACGGCTTCGCCGGCGGCGATGACGGCGAACTGAATGTACCGGTCTGCGTGTTCGACCAGCTCCGGGTCGAGCCCGTGCGCGAGCGGGTCCAGGTCGCATTCGGCGGCGATGCGTGAGCGCAGGCCCACCGGGTCGAAGAGCGTGATGCCGCGGGTCGCGGTACGGCCGTTGGCGAGAAGGTCCCAGAACGCGCTCGCCCCGATACCACCCGGGGCGACTACACCGACTCCGGTGACAGCCACCCGCCGGGTCACGTTATGGCCCCACTACGCTCGGACGGCCGTCCGTGTCCTGGCGCCGTGAGGTCCGGGCCACCGGTGATGAACCCGGGTCCGGCTTCGGCGCCCTCGGTCTCCTCCGTGTCGACGTGGCCGAGGCTGGGGCGCGGGGCGAGCGGGCCGAGGTGGAAGACCATCCGGGCCTCAACGTCGCCGACGTTGCGGAAGCGATGGCGCACGTTGATCGGGATCAACAGGCCCTGATCCGGGCGGAGTTCATACGTCTCGCCGTCCAGGTCCACCTCGAGGGCGCCGTTGACGACGAAGACGAACTCCTCCGAGTACGGGTGGTAGTGCTCGCCGATGCGCTCGCCGGGCTGGACGAGAGCCAGGCCCATGAAGCCACTGGTGGAGCCGACCGTCGCGGGCGTGAGCATGGCCCGCAGATCACCTCCTCGCCGGCGGTTGGGCTCCGTATCGCTCAGGTCCACGATGCGTGGATTCTTGATCATGGTTGATACCTCCGGGTGCGGCGGTGGCGTCCGGGGCCCTTGCCCACGGACACCCCGCGGTTGTCCGTCAGGAACCCGCCGAGCTGCGGTCGGTGATGGGCATCATGTCGGCGTGCGACAGAAGCCGGTTGATGTTGCGCTCCGTCTGCAGGGAGCCCTCGACGCCGATGGCCGCGCCGTCGAGGAGCTTCTCGAGCTCCTCGCACTTCTTCGCGCCGCTGAGGCCGAGGGAGGCGACGGGGTCGGCGTCGAGCTCACCCGTGATGTCGATGAGACGCACCACGATGTCGTCGCGCTGGAAGACGGTGCTGCCGTACACCGGGTTGCCCGGGGCGTCCGCCGCGGCCGCGTCCTGCTCGGCGAGCAGCCGGGCCAGGTCCATCCCGCGGCCCTTCTTGGCCGGGTAGTACAGGGCGTGACGCCGCAGGTCGGTCGGTACCGGAATGTCCGACACGACGTGGTGGACGGCCGGGAGCGCGGCCCGGGTGAAGAACACGCGCGCCGACTCGGGGTCGGCCAGGTCCCGGTGCTGTTCGAGATAGGGGTTGATGGCTTCCTCGACCGCCTGCACCTCGGGCTGACGGGCGACGTGGCGCAGCGCGGCGAGGAGGTCGCCCTCGACCTCCACGGCCCGCACGACGCGGTTGCCGTGCATGAAGAGCGAGGTGCGGCGCAGGCGCGTGGTGTCGTCGACCTGGGCCTGGGGCGACTGGTAACCGGCCAGGATCTCCGCGACCTTCGACTCGGAGCCCGGCTTGACGGTGAAGGTGAGGGCGTGGCGCGCCGCGCCGTCGCCCACCCGGGCCGCCACCGCGTTCGCCGCCGCCGGCGCCGGAGTGACCGGCTCGGCGGGGTTGGTCTCCCGGAGGATGCTGTAGCGCATCGACCTGGTGTCCTTGACGCAGCTGTGCATCGGCCGGACGGTCTCGACGTGCTCCTCGCTGTTCACCCACGCGAGGAAGGGCGGGGCGCTCTCCCACTCGCTGGTGATGAGCCACTGCGAGGGGTTCTCGATCGACTGGCAGAGCTGGTCACTGAGGTGACCGGGCACGGACGCGACCTGATTGCGCATGTGCTCGTACGCGTCCAGGAACTGCTGCTGGGCTCCCTCGTACAGATCGAGCAGAAGGATCACTCGCAGCCTGGAACCGTCGAAGGCCGACTGCGATATGCGTCCTGAGATCGGGGTCATACGGCGCACCTCTCCTCTTCTTGGCAGAAGTTCAAGAACGACCACCGCGTCCGAAATGCCGGGGTCGCATGAGCCGATCGTTGATCGGCCCCCCGGCGGGCGCGATCCCCAAGCGCCGTACGGGTGAGGGGAGCACCCGTCCGGGTGCTCCGGGGGGCGAAGCGACACGGGGAGGCATGGACTGTGACCCCAACCACTGACCCAGGTCGCCGCTGCGGCTGGAGGCAAGAATGAACCGATCGGAAGAGGCCCCGGAGGGCACTCAGGACGTGCCGGTACTCATAGTCGGCGGCTCCCTGGTGGGCCTGTCGACCTCGCTGTTCCTGGGGCGTCTCGGCGTCCCGCACATGCTCGTGGAGCGCCACTCGGGCACATCGATCCATCCACGCGGGCGCGGCAACAACGTGCGGACCATGGAACTGTTCCGGGTCGCCGGAGTCCAGCAGCGCATCGAGGACGCCGCGTCGGTCCTGGCCGACAACCACGGCATCCTGCAGACGCCGACCCTGGTGGGCGACGCCGGCGAGTGGCTGTTCAAGGAGATCGACCCCGGTGGCGGGCTCGCCCGCTTCAGCCCCGGCGCATGGTGCCTGTGCAGCCAGAACGACCTCGAACCCGTACTCCTGGAGAGCGCGCGGGAGCTGGGCGGGGACCTGCGGTTCCACACCGAACTGATGTCGTTCGAGCAGGACGCCGAGGGCGTGACCGCACAGCTCAAGAGCCGCGACACGGGCGAGCACACGACCGTCCGGGCGAAGTACCTCGTCGCGGCGGACGGGCCGCGCAGCCCCATCCGCGAGCGGCTCGCCATCGGGCAGAGCGGCCCGGGCGACCTGTTCCACAATGTGAGCGTCACGTTCACCTCGCGCGGCCTCGCGGACTTCGTCGGCGACCGGCGCTTCATCGTGTGCTACCTCACGAACCCGGAGGCCGACGGCGCGCTCCTGCCGGTCGACAACCGTGAGCACTGGGTGTTCCACGCTCCCTGGCACCCCGAGAACGGGGAGACGCTCGAGGAGTTCACCGACGAGCGGTGCACGGAACACATCAGGCGCGCCACCGGAGTCCCGGACCTCGACGTGCAGATCACCGGCAGGGCCGCCTGGCACGCCGCCGAGCGGGTCGCCGAGCGGTACTCGGACGGGCGGGTGTTCCTCGCCGGCGACTCGGCCCACGAGATGTCCCCCACCGGGGCGTTCGGGTCCAACACCGGTATCCAGGACGCGCACAACCTCGCCTGGAAGCTGGCCGCCGTGCTGGACGGCTGGGCAGGTCCCGGTCTGCTGGAGTCCTATGACCTGGAGCGCCGGCCCGTCGCGGAGGCGACGAGTGCCCGCGCCTCGTCGCGATCGGTCGAGCACAGCCACCCGGGATACACCCCTGGCCCGGAAGCCGGCGGCGTCGGCGGCCCTGGTGGTCCTGGCGGCCCCGGCGGCAGGAAGGGCGGCATCCTCAATGTGGCGCTGGGCTACCGCTATCCGCGCGGCGCGGTCCTCGGCGTCGACCCGGCGACGCCGGTCGTACCCGAGGGCATGCGGCTGACGGGCGAACCCGGGAGCCGCGCGCCCCACATGTGGCTGCACCGCGCCGACACCCGGATCTCCAGCCTCGACCTGTACGAGAGGTCGCTGGTGCTCCTGAGCTCCGGGGGCGGCGACGGCGCGTGGCACACCGCGGGGACGGCCATGGCACAACGGCTGGCCGTCCCGCTCGACTCGTACCGCATCGGCAGTGGGCCCGACGCGGAGCTGAACCCCGTGGGCGACGTGGACTGGGCCGAGGCCCATGGCGTCGCCCCCGGCGGTGCCGTCCTCGTCCGCCCTGACGGGTTCGTCGCGTGGCGGTCCGAAGGGCCGTCGGCGGATCCCGGGAAGGAACTGAGGGACGCTCTCATGGGAGTCCTGGACCGGGACTGACAACCAACTCCCAACGGCCTCAGACAAGATGGGCGAAGACCACCAGGTTGTCGGTGTAGTCCTTCTTGCCGTGGTCGTACGCCCCGGCGCAGGTGATCAGCCGGACCTGGGCCTGGGGCGTGTCCCCGTACACGCGCTCGTTGGGGAAGGCGTTCTTCGCGAACGTCTCGACGCTGTCGACCACGAAGGAGGCCGTGCTCGAGTCGTCCCTCTTGACGGTGAAGGTGTCCCCCGTCTTCAGAGCCCTGAGGCCGGCGAACACCGCGGCGGACGTCTTCGTGTCGACATGCCCGGCGATGATCGCGGTACCGGTCTCGCCCGGGGACACGCCGTCGGCCTGCCAGCCGACCAGGTTCGTGTTGGCGGCGGGCGGGGGCTGGAGCTGGCCCGTGGGGCCGATGGCGAGGCGGGTGAAGGGGGCGTCCACGCCGATCTTCGGGATGAGCAGCCGCGTGGGATTCGCCCGCGGCAGATGCTTTCCGACGGGCGCCGGCGCCGCGGGCTCTGCGGGCGCCGCGGGCTCTGTGGGCGGAACGGGCAGAGCGGGCAGAGTAGGCGGATCGGGCAGAGCGGGCTCCGAGGACGGCGCGAGCTCCACCGCGGGACGCGAGGCGCCGGAGGAATCGGTGATGTCGGACGTCTCCTCCTGACCGCCGAACAGGCTCACCAGCAGAACGACGATTCCGACGGACCACACGATCCATGGGCCGCGGCGGGAGCGGCGCTCGGGCGGCGCGGACTCGGTCTGATCGGGGGAAGGCAACCGGGCTGCCATCTGGCACCACCTCACTGGAACGAGCAGATCTGGAACAGCGCAAGAAGATCGGAAACAGCAAAAGAGTCCGGCAACAGCGCAAGCCGTCCGGGACCGTGCAGAGAGTCGGGAACTTCAAGAGAGAACTGGGCAAAAAAGAAAGCCAGCCGGGCCGCCGCGACGTGTTGACGCGGCGGCCCCGGCTGCTATGACAGGCACCGCCGGTCAGGACGCGCGGTCGGACGCGCTCTTACGGCGCAGCGCGAAGGCGCCGGCCGCGGCGACCGCGAGGACCGCAATGCCGCCTGCCGTGACACCCGGCGACGTGGCGAGCCCGCCACCACCGGTGTGCATACCGCCGCTGGGCTTCTCGCGCCCGGAGCCGGAGCCCCACGAGTCCTTGCCCTCGCCGTTGCCGTCGTTCTTGTAGTTCTCCGGGTCGTACTTCTCCTTGTCCTGGGTCCAGTCGTCCTCGTTCAGCGCGGTGAGGGCGCCGCCGCCGGTGTGGATGCCACCACGCGGCTTGCCGTGGTCCGAGCCGTAGTTGCCGCCACGGCCGTCGCCACGCTCCTTGCCGCCCTGGTCGCCGCGCTCCTTGCCGCCCTGGTAGCCGTGCTCGCCCGAGTCGCCCTTCTTGTTCTCGTCCTTGCTCCAGTCGTCGCCCTTCACCGTGGTCAGCGCACCGCCACCGGTGTGGATGCCACCACGCGGCTTGCCGTAGTCGTCGCGCTCGTTCTTGCCCGAGCCGTAGCCACCCTTGCCTGAGCCGTGCTCCTCCTTGCCCGAGCCGTAGCCACCCTTGCCCGAGCCGTGCTCCTCCTTGCCCGAGCCGTAGCCACCCTTGCCCGAGCCGTGCTCGTCCTTGCCCGAGCCGTGGTCGCCCGAGTCGCCCTTCTTGTTCTCGTCCTTGCTCCAGTCGTCGCCCTTCACCATGGAGAGGGCGCCACCGCCGGTGTGGATGCCACCACGCGGCTTGCCGTGGCCGGAGCCGTAGTCGTCGCGCTCGTTCTTGCCCGAGCCGTAGCCACCCTTGCCCGAGCCGTGCTCCTCCTTGCCCGAGCCGTGGTCGCCCTTGCCCGAGCCGTGCTCGTCCTTGCCCGAGCCGTGGTCGCCCTTGCCCGAGCCGTGATCGTCGCCGCGGTTGCTGTCCTTGTCGTGCCCTGAGCTGTAGGAAGAGTCATCGTTGTCCCAGTCGCCTGCGGCGACTGCGTACGCACCGGGAGCAGCCATGGCGAGTGCAGCCGTGGCCGTCGCGGTAGCGAGGAGCATGCGAGCAGAACGCATCGTCGAAGTCCTTCCGCCGCGGCCAGGCCACTGACGCTTTGTCAGCTCGACTTACCCGGCCCCGACGTGATAACCGTCGGCCACAGGTGGCACACGCACCACTCGAACCGCCCGCCTGGCCGATAGTCGGGTTATCACCCACTCGGCCCCCAATGGCTCAACCAGGGGGCGGGTCACAGATCCTGACCAGGCATTTCGCCACGGAGTTTCCCTGGCTTCCGGCTTGCGGACCGCTTATGGCACAACCCGATCGGCCCCGACACGACTGCGCGCACCCGGCCCCTCGAACGCACCAGCCCGACCCACTCATCTCGCTGACGACGGGTCCGATCCGCCCCGTCCAGGTCCCTGACGCCCAGTCCGGTCCGACCGCACCCGATCACTGACGAAGAGTCTGATCCGCGCCCGCCCCGCTCCCTGACGCCGGGTCCGATCCGCCGGCCTGCTCCCTTACGACGGGCCCGATCCACCGACCCCGGTCGCTGACGGTCAGTCTGATCCACCTGGCCCAGTGACTACGGGGGCCCACAGCCCTCACGCTGTCGCGACACGCCGACGCGCGATGAACTTGACGCTGCTCACCGTCTCCTCATGGTGGCTCCCCGCATAGCACCGCCCAAAACTATGGTGCCCCACCACATGTGCCGTTGACCTGCGTCTTTCTACCTTGTGCCGACACGTACCCGTCCCCGCCCAACGCCTGGAAGTGGTCCACATGGCCTCCGCAGCAACCGCTCCCCCACCGCCCGCGAGCCTCCGGCGGATCGTCGCCGCGAGCCTCATCGGCACCACGATCGAGTGGTACGACTTCTTCCTCTACGGCTCCGCCGCCGCACTGGTCTTCAACAAGCTCTTCTTCCCCAACACCGATCCGCTCGTCGGCACGCTCCTCTCGTTCGTGACCTACGCCGTCGGGTTCGCCGCGCGGCCGATCGGCGCGCTCGTCTTCGGGCACTTCGGCGACAAGCTGGGCCGTAAGAAACTTCTGGTCCTGAGCCTGCTCATGATGGGCGGGGCGACGTTCGCGATCGGCCTCCTGCCGACGTACGACACGGTCGGCGTGGCCGCTCCGGTACTGCTCACCGTGCTGCGACTGGTCCAGGGCTTCGCGCTGGGCGGCGAGTGGGGCGGCGCCGTGCTCCTCGTCTCCGAGCACGGGGACGCCAAGCGGCGCGGCTTCTGGGCCTCCTGGCCGCAGACCGGAGCGCCCGCGGGACAACTCCTCGCCACCGGCGTGCTCTCCCTGCTGACCGCACTCATCTCCGACTCCGCCTTCACCTCCTGGGGCTGGCGCATCCCGTTCCTGCTGTCCGGTGTCCTCGTCATGGTCGGCCTGTGGATACGTCTCTCTGTCGATGAGTCACCTGTCTTCAAGGAGGCGCTGGCCCGGGCCGAGGCACGCAAGGCCGCGCAGGGCGGCGCGAGCGAGAAGACGCCGCTCGTCGCCGTGCTGCGCCACCACTGGCGCGACGTCCTCGTCGCCATCGGCGCGCGGATGGCCGAGAACATCAGCTACTACGTCATCACCGCCTTCATCCTCGTGTACGCCACCACGTCGGCCGGCGTCTCCAAGCAGACCGCGCTGAACGCCGTACTCATCGCGTCCGCCGTGCACTTCGCCGTCATCCCGGCCTGGGGCGCGCTCTCCGACCGGGTCGGGCGCAGGCCCGTGTACCTGCTCGGGGCCGCGGGCGTGGGCCTGTGGATGTTCCCGTTCTTCTCGCTCATCGACACCGGCGGCTTCGGGAACCTGATCCTCGCCGTGACCGTGGGCCTCGTACTGCACGGGGCGATGTACGCACCGCAGGCGGCCTTCTTCTCCGAGATGTTCGCGACGCGGATGCGCTACACGGGTGCTTCCATCGGCGCGCAGTTCGCCTCGGTCGCCGCCGGAGCACCCGCGCCGCTCATCGCCACGGCGCTCCTCGCGGACTACGGCAACTCCACCCCGATCGCCCTGTACGTGATCGCCGCCGCCGTCCTCACGCTCATCGCCGTGGGCGTCGCGAAGGAGACCAGGCACCGCGACCTGGCTCACGTCGAGGAGGACAGCACCCCCGGCGAGCAGGCGGCCGCGGCCCGCACGGCGGACGCCCGCCCCGCCTGACCCGGCCACCGCTCCCCCGGCCCCCGTACGCACCCCCGCGTACGGGGGCCTCGCCGTCAGGCGAGGCACGGCGCACGACACACAGCACCCAGCTCACCACGCCCCGGCCGTCAGCCCGATATCGCCCCGGCCAACCGGTGCAACCGCAACGCGAGTTGGATCTCAAGGGCGCGCGCGGGCGACTGCCAGTCCGGGCCGAGCAGGCGCCCTATTCGTTCCAGGCGCTGCGCAACCGTGTTCACGTGCACGTGCAGCGCGTCCTTGGTGCGGGCGGGACTCATGCCCGAGGCGAAGTAGGCGTCTAGCGTGCGCACGAGGTCGGTCCCCCTGCGCCGGTCGTACGTCACGACCTCGCCCATGGTGCGTTCGACGAATCCGGAGATGTCCCGGCTGTCCGCGAGGAGCAGGCCGAGGAAGCCGAAGTCATCCGCGGCGGCGCCCTCCCCGGCTCTGCCGAGCAGGCGCAGGGCGTCCAGGCAGCGCTGCCCCTCCGCGTACGCGGCGGCGACGGTGTCGGTGCGGGTGGTCAGGTCCTCCACGGGCGCCGACGCGCCGACGGTGACCTGCTCATGGACCGCGGCGGAGAGGTGCTTGGCGGTGCGGCGGGCGAGGTCGGAGGCCCGGTCCCCGGTTCTCAGGGGAAGCAGCAGGACCGTACCCCCGTCACGCGCGGCGGCGAGCCCGTGCCGGGTGGCGGCGACATGGGACGCGGCGGACCACAGGCGGCGCCGGGCGGCGGCCTCCTGTTCGGCGTCGGCGCCCGGGGTCTCCAGGCGCGCGGCCAGGACCACATGGGCGGCGTCCAGGTCGGCGTGCAGCCGCGCGGCGCGCTCCCGCAGCAGCCGCGGATCCCGGTCCCGCGCGTCGAGCAGGTCGTCCAACAGCTCGCCCCGTACACGCTGTTCTGCCTCGGAGGCGGAGCGCCGGGCGAGGAGCAGGAGCGAGGTGACCATGGCGGCCCGTTCCAGAGTGCGCTGGTCGACGGGGTCGAGCCCCGGGTGGCCTCGCAGAACGAGCGCGCCGAGGAGTTCACCGCCCGCCGCGACGGCAGCGACCCAGTCGTCCCCGTCCCGCACGGCGTGCCCGTCGGCGCGGGAGGCGTCGAGGGGTTTGTCGGGGGCGGTGACCACGTCAGCGAACTCCACGGTCCCGTCCAGGACTTGGGAGACGGCCGCCGCCACGTCGTGGACACCGCCGCCCCTCAGGACGAGTTCGGCGAGGCGGTCGTGGACGTCGGACGCGCGCTCGATGACGTCGCCGCGGTCCCGGATGATCTCGTTGGCGCGCTCCAGTTCGCCGAGCGCCTCCCGGGTCTCCGAGAGAAGGTTCGCGGTGTCGATGGCGGCCGCGGCGAGCGCCGCGAAGGAGCCGAGCAGCGCGATCTGCTCCCGCTCGAAGACCCGCGCGCGCCGGTCGGCGGCGAACAGCACGCCGATGACATGGGGGCCGAGCATCAACGGCACGCCAAGGATCGCGACGAGGCCCTCGTCGTGGACTCCGGTGTCGATGGTGCGCGTGTGCTTGAAGCGGATGTCCTGCGCGTAGTCCTCGGTGACGTACGGCCTGGCGGTCTGGGCGACGAGTCCGCCGAGCCCCTCGCCCATGCCGAGCCTGAGCTGCTGGAAGCGCGCGGCGACGGAGCCCTCGGTGACCCGCATGTAGGTGTCGCCCCTGGCCGGGTCGTTCAGCGTCAGATAGGCGACGTCCGTGCTGAGGAGGGAACGGGCGCGCTGCACGATGGCCTGGAGGACGGCGCCCAGATCGCGCAGGCCGGCGAGGTCGTGGGCGGTCTCGAAGAGCGCGGACAGCTCCGCCTCGCGGCGGCGCCTGCCCTCGAGGTCGGCGCGGACCCGCAGGGCGAGCCCCTTGGCCTGCTCGAGGGCGTCGATCCGCCCCTGCCCCTCGCCCTCGGCGCGAGCGACCAGCACGGGCTGTTCGTAGGCGTCGGCGGACGCGCCCCGGGCGAGGAGCTCGAGGAACGGCGCCTCGGCACTCGATGCGGGGCGCTCAGGGCCGGCGGGTCCTGACGGGGACTGTGCTCGATCGTGCGACATGCTCACCAGGATTACCCGCCGTACGGCCGGCCCCGCCAGCCCTGTGGACAACTCAATGGATCAGACAATCGCCACCACCCTCGAGGGTGATCAGTGTGCAGTCCAGCCGCCGTCCAGAACGAGCGACGTCCCGGTGATGAAGGAGGCCTGCGGGCTGCACAGGTACGCGACCGCCTCGGCGACCTCGTCGGGTTCGATGAGCCGCTTGAGCGCGCTGTCCTGGAGCATGACCTCGGCCAGGACCCGTTCCTCGGGGATGCCGTGGGCGGCGGCCTGGTCGGCGATCTGCTTCTCGACCAGCGGCGTGCGGACGTAGGCGGGGTTCACGCAGTTCGAGGTGACGCCGTGCGCAGCGCCTTCGAGCGCGGCGGTCTTGGAGAGCCCTTCGAGGCCGTGCTTGGCGGCGACGTACGCGGACTTGAACGCGGACGCGCGCAGGCCGTGGACCGAGGAGAGGTTCACGATGCGCCCCCAGCCCTGCTCGTACATGTGCGGCAGGGCGCCGCGGACCAGACGGAAGGGTGCCTCCAGCATCACCGTCAGGACGGTGTGGAAGACGTCGGGCGGAAACTCCTCGATGGGGCGCACCAGTTGGATGCCCGCGTTGTTGACCAGGATGTCGGCGCCCGCGGCGCACTCCTCGGCCGCGTCCAGGTCGGTGAGGTCGAGGACGTGCGGCTCGATGCCGCCAGGGGTGGCGCCGGCCTGCTCGGCCAGCGCGTCAAGGCCCTCCCGGTCCCGGTCGACCGCTCTCACCTTGGCCCCGGCCGCGGCGAGCCGCAGCGCGCAGGCGCGGCCGATGCCGCCTGCGGCGCCGGTGACGAGTGCGATGCGGCCGCCTAGATCGAGCGGCGCGGTGAGGGGTGCGTTGGGCGCGGTCATGCTCCGCACCCTAGGCAGCGCTCGCGCCCCGCCCGATGTGGTCAGCACCCATACTTCAGCGCTCGGACGTGGTCTCGAACCATGTCGGCCCGTCGGAGGCCGCCTGCTTGATCCGGAGCAGGCAGAAGTCGCCCAGCGGCGGCAGCGAGTCCAGCTCGAACCAGCCCACCTCGAGGGATTCGTCGTCGTTGACCCGGGCCTCGCCGCCGGTCGCCCGGCATCGGAAGGAGATGTCGGTGAACTGGCACTGGTCGCCGTTGGGGTACGTCACCGGCTTGAGGGTCTTCACCAGGACGACCCGCTCGGGCACGCACTCGACGCCCGTCTCCTCGTACACCTCGCGTACGGCGGCCTCTGCGGGCTGCTCCCCCGGCTCCGGGATTCCGGCGAGGACCGCCCACTTGCCGGTGTCGGCGCGCCGCCCGAGCAGGACCCGGCCGTCGTCGTCGAAGACGACGGCGCTGACGCCGGGCAGCAGGAGGAGCTGGTGCCCGACGGTTTCCCGGATCTTGCGGATGAACTCTGGAGTAGCCATGCCCGCGACCCTATCCGGCGGCGCGCCCGCCTCGGCGGGAGCGCACCACGGCCCAGCCGAGACCGCCCACGCCGACGGCCACGAGGAGCAGCTCCGGCCATCCGCCCAGGCGCGTGGCGAGGGTCAGTGAGGTCCGCTTGGGCACGTCGGCGACCAGGGTGTCGGCGACGAACATGCCGGTGTGCTGGGCGACGGATCCGTCGGGCCTGATGACCGCGCTGACGCCGCTGGTCACCGGCACCATCACGGCGCGGCCGTGCTCCACGGCGCGTACCCGGTCCATGGCGAGCTGCTGGTAGGTCATCTGGCTGCGGTCGAAGGTGGCGTTGTTGCTGGGCACGGAGAGGATCTGCGCACCCGCCTTCACCTGGTCGCGGACTACGGAGTCGAACGCGGCCTCGTAGCAGGTCACGGGCCCGATCTTGGTGCCCGCCATGTCGAAGACGACCGGCTTCTCGCCGGCCACGAAGTTGCCCGCGCGGTCGACGTCCTTGCTGAAGATGCGGAAGAAGCTCCGGTACGGCATGTACTCGCCGAAGGGCTGGAGTTGCCGCTTGTCGTAGACGGCGCCGGGGCCCGTCTTCGGGTCCCAGAGGATCTGCCGGTTGCGGGGCGTGCCGTCCTTGGCGGTGACGACGGCACCGACGGAGATGGGCGCGCCGACCGCCCTGGCCGCCTTGTCGATCTCGGCGTACGCGTCGGGGTTCACGTAGGGGTCGATGTCGGAGGAGTTCTCCGGCCACAGCACGAGGTCGGGCTTCTTGACCTGGCCCGCCTTGATCTTCGTGGCGAGCTTCATCGTCTCCCGTACGTGGTAGTCGAGGACGGCCCGGCGCTGGGAGTTGAAGTCGAGGCCCATGCGCGGCACGTTGCCTTGGATGACGGCGACGCGCGCGGTGCCCTCCTCGGCCGCGGTGGAGACGAGGGGCGCCGCGACCGCTCCGGCGATGACGGGCGCGACGGTGAACGCGGCGGCGACGGCCACACCCCGGTCACGTACACCGCGTACGTCCTTGAGGCGCAGCGCGAGAGCGGTGAGGCCGAAGCCGCACAGGACGACGGCGAATCCCAGGAGCGGGGTGCCGCCCAGCGAAGCGAGCGGCAGGAACAAGCCACTGGGCTGACCGAACGCGACCTTGCCCCAGGGGAAGCCGCCGAACGGGAAACGTGCCCGCAGCGCCTCGTCCGCGATCCACACGCCCGCGGCCCACAGCGGCCACAGCGGCAGCCGTGAGACATAGGCGATGCCGAGACCGGCCAGGGCCATGACCAGCGATTCGGCGAGAGCGAGGGCCAGCCACGGCAGCGGCCCGACGTCGACGCCTGTCCAGGACAGGAGCGGCACGAGGAAGGCGAGGCCCATGAGGAAGCCGAGGCCGAATCCCGCTCGCAGCCGCCGCCCGTACACGGACGCCCCGAAGAGCCCGAGGGCCAGAGGCGCGAGCCACCACAGTTCACGGGGTGGGAAGCCGGCGTACAGCAGCACTCCGGAGAGCACCGCGGCGGCGGCCGGAGCGATCCGTCGTGGCAGGCGGGCCCAGCGCGAGGCGGGCGCCGACTGCGGATCGAGCTGTTCCGGCTCGTCTACGGAGGTTGCGGTGGCGGTCACTCGGGGAGTGTACGGCGGGTCCCCTGCCGGGTGACACGGCGGTCCGCGGGGGTCGTGGCCGCCGCGCGGACCACCCCGTGCAGCATCGTTCCTGCGCAACCCATGCACAAACCGGTGCATCAGCCGTTACGGTGTGCCCGAGTCCCCGAGGACGGGCCGGATCCGGCCATGCCCCTCGGGGCCCGTCACAGTCGGGGGGCGACGGGGTGGTGGGGACCACGGGGATGTCGTCGGCGGCCGGTCCGTC
This sequence comes from Streptomyces sp. CB01635, assembly GCF_002803065.1. Taxonomy (GTDB): domain Bacteria; phylum Actinomycetota; class Actinomycetes; order Streptomycetales; family Streptomycetaceae; genus Streptomyces. Next base: position 63,855 of record NZ_NNBL01000033.1, on the reverse strand, counting down.
GGCGGAGTACGAGCGGCGCAATGTCGCCGACGCGGCGGGCATCGTCGCGCTCGGGGCGTGCGCCGTCTGGTCGCTGATCACCGCGACCGCCCGCGCGGGCAGGCCCGAGGGCGTGTTGCTCGCGGTGCTGGCCGTTGCGGCGGGCTACGCGTGCGGCCGGATCTCCGGCGCGCTGCTGCCCATGGCGGCGCCCTGTGCGGCAGCTTTCGCGGGACTCGGGCTCGCGCTCGCATCCCCGCATGCGGTGCCCGCGCCCGACACGGGTTCTCCGCTCGGCCGGACCGGCGCGACGGCCGCACTCCTCGCGCTCTCCACCGGCGGGGCGTGCTGCGCGGCCTGGGCCGCGCGGCGCCTGCCCGTGCGTGCGGCCCTGTTCCTGCTGGCCGGCGGCACGGTCGCGGCGGCCGCCGCCGTCGGATCGATCGCCGGTGTCACGGCGTGCACGGGCGTGCTGCTGTGCTCCCTCGCCTCGGTCATGATGCGGCACCACAGGGGCCTCGGCCTCGCCGGTCTCGGCGTCATGACCGGGCTGGTGACCGGACTCTTGCTGGCTCTGCTGAAGGGCGTACTGCCCTCGGGGCTCACCGCCTCCTTGGAGGGGCAGCTCACGCAGCACCGGATCCTTTTGTGGCAGGACGCGCTGCGCCTGGCCGAGTCCGATCCCGGCCTCGGCAGCGGCCCGGGCCGCTTCGCAGAGCTCAGCCCCACGGTCGGCGAGACGCTGCTGCCCGACGGCAAGCCCCACTCCGCCCCGCTCCAGCAGGCCGCCGAACAGGGACTCGTAGGCGTCTGCCTCCTTGCCGCGGTGTTCTGCTGGCTCCTGTACGTCCTGTGGCGGTCGGCGCGCTCCACCCCGGTGGTCCTGACGGCGGGCGCGGCCCTGACCGCTCTCGCCGGTCTGGCGACGCTCGGCAACGCCCTGAGCTTCACGACCGTCACCGCAGGCGCGGGCCTGCTCGCGGGGGTGGCGACGGCGAGACCCTGGGGCGACGAGCCCCCGGACAGCACCACGGCCGCCCCGGTGCGTGTCCGGAGCGGCCGTGCGTAAGGGTGCGGGTGCCGTCAGACGGCGGGGCCCATCGAGGTCGGCTTGAGCCTGGCGTGAATGGCGCGCACCGCGGACTCGGCGTTGTCCACGGTCACCGTGAACTTCCTGCCGTCGACCATGATCAGAACGACGCCCTCGCCACGCCGGACGATGACGGCCGTGCCCTGCTCGGGACGCCAGCGGTAGCCCCAGCCGCCCCACTGCCGTGGCGTGACGCTGGGTTCGAACTCGGCTCCCACCACATGGGCGAGCAGGATGCGGCGGCGCGGGACTCCTATGTGGCCGCACCGCACTTCCAGGTAGTCCTTGTCGACCTTCACGGCCACATGGACGAAGGCAAGGGTGCCGAACAGGATCAGGAGACCCGCGGCGATGCAGCCGACCACCGACATCACCAGCGCGACGATCCCGGAAGTCCACTGGGAAGCCACGGCGATCTCGATGCCGAGCGCCAGGCACGCGGCGCCGCCCAGCGCTGCCAGCCACTGCACGCGATTACGTGCACGGCCTGTCCAGACCTCGGGGGCGATGGTCGCGCGCCGCTCACTACCGGAGTGGTGCCTCATGAAAACGAGACTACTCATGTTCCGCAGTGAAGGCACTGGGCTGCGGAGAGTGATTGCGTAGAGCCCTGGTGCGCCTGGGTCGTGCCCGAGATCCAGGCCCGGCCGTCACTGTGCGTGGCTGACGGCGGCCTGGAGCAGCCTGCCCTCCGCGTACGCGAGTGCGGCGGGCGGCAGCGCGGAGGTGCGGCCGCTGAGGAGGACGGTGAGGGCGCCCTGCGCACCGGTCCCGGCGTCTGGCCCGGCACCGATCCTGCGCAGCGCCTGCGTGGCGACGGCCCCTGCGCTGCCGTGCAGGGCGAGCGGCGGCATGCCGGGCTGCTGGACGGCGGCGCGGATGCGTTCCGCCACGAGTTCGTAATGGGTGCAGCCCAGGACGACGGCCCTTACATCGTTCGGGGTGAGCGCCGCGGCGGCAGCGATCGTCCTGTCGATGGCGCTCTCGTCCGCGTGCTGCACGGCGTCGGCGAGCCCCGGGCAGGGCACCTCGGTGACCTCCACCCCGTCCGCGAAGTCCCGGATCAGTCCCCGCTGGTAGGGGCTTCCCGTGGTGGCGGGGGTGGCCCAGATGGCTACGGGTCCGGCGCCGGCGGCGGCCGGCTTGATCGCGGGGACCGTCCCGATGACGGGGATCCCGGGCTCGAGACGGGCCCGCAGCGCCGGCAGGGCGTGGACCGAGGCGGTGTTGCACGCGACGATGAGCGCGTCGGGGCGGTGCTCCGCGGCGGCCTCGGCGACGGCCAGGGCCCGCTCGGTGATGCCCTGCGGGCTACGCGGCCCCCAGGGCATCCCGTCGGGGTCGGAGGAGAGGACGAGCCCGGCGTCGGGCCGCAGGCGCCGTACCGCGGCAGCGGCCGCGATGAGTCCGATTCCCGAGTCCATGAGCGCGATCTTCACCCGGAAACCATAGACGATGGCCCGCACAGCGAGCGGGCGGTGGGGCAGACTGCGGCGGATGGACGCCGTTGTGTGGATCACCGCAGCATCGCTGGCCGCGTGGGTGTGGCTGCTGGCCGGGCAGGGCTTCTTCTGGCGCACAAACCTGCGTCTGCCCCCGCGTACGGATCCGGCGGAGTGGCCCAAGGTGTGTGTCGTCGTCCCCGCACGCGACGAGGCGGCGGTCCTCCCGGACAGCCTGCCCTCGCTCCTCGCGCAGGACTATCCGGGGCGGGCCGAGGTCTTCCTGATCGACGACGGCAGCACGGACGGCACCGGAACCCTGGCAAGGGAGCTGGCCGTGCGGCACGGCGGGCTGCCCCTCACGGTCGGCTCACCGGGCGAACCGCCGGCGGGCTGGACCGGCAAGCTGTGGGCGGTGCGCCACGGGATCGGCCTGGCACGCGCGCGTGAGCCCGAATATCTGCTCCTGACCGACGCGGACATCGCGCACGAGCCGGAGAGCCTGCGGGAGCTGGTGGCGGCGGCCCGCACGGGCGGTTTCGACCTCGTCTCGCAGATGGCGCGGCTGCGCGTGGAGAGCGTGTGGGAGCGGCTCGTCGTACCGGCCTTCGTGTACTTCTTCGCCCAGCTGTACCCGTTCCGCTGGATCGCGCGGAAGGGCTCGCGCACGGCGGCTGCGGCCGGCGGCTGCGTGCTCCTGAGCGCCGGGGCCACCGAACGCGCCGCGATCCCCGACTCGATCCGGCACGCCGTCATCGACGACGTCGCGCTCGCGCGGGCGGTGAAGGGCGCGGGGGGCCACATCTGGCTGGGCCTCGCCGACCGCGTCGACAGCGTCCGCCCGTACCCGCGGCTCGGCGACCTGTGGCGCATGGTGTCGCGCAGCGCCTACGCCCAGCTGCGCCACAACCCGCTGCTCCTCGCCGGGACCGTGGCCGGCCTTGCGCTCGTCTACCTGGCGCCGCCGGTCGCGCTCGTCGCCGGACTCGCCACGGGACATGGGCTCACCGCGCTGCTCGGCGGGCTCGCCTGGCTGCTCATGACCGCGACGTACGCTCCGATGCTGCGCTACTACGCGCAGCCGCTGTGGCTGGCGCCGCTGCTGCCTGGCACCGCGTTCCTGTATCTCCTCATGACGGTCGACTCCGCGGTGCAGCACTACAGGGGGCGGGGTGCGGCCTGGAAGGGACGTACGTATTCCAGGCCGCACCCCGCGCCGGAGCGGCAGTAGCCGACCGGGGCGCTACTTTCTGCCCGGCGTCCAGTTCATGCCCCATCCGTACGCGTAGTCGACGGTGCGCTGCGGGCTCACGCCGCGCTCGGGCACGAGGTAACGGGCCTCGCGCTGCACGGTGAGGTCGCTGCCCGTGTTCGTGATGAGCGCGAGGGCGCACACCGTCGACGGCACGGTGCACTCGTCCAGGGAGAAGTCGACGGCCGCGCCGAACTGGGGCTGGAGCGTGACGGTCGCGTGCAGGTCCGCGAAACTGCGGGCGCCTTCGTAGATCGTGACGAAGATGAGGACGCGCCGCAGGTCCTTCATGTGGTCGAGGTTGATCGTCAGGTTCTCGCCGCTGGAGACGGCGCCGGTGCGGTCGTCGCCGTCGAGGTGGATGTACGGCGGCCGGTTCAGGGCGCCGAACGCGTTGCCCAGGGCCTGGACGACGCCCTTGCGGCCGTCGGTGAGTTCGTAGAGGGCGCACAGGTCCAGGTCGAGGTCCGCGTGCTGCGCGACGGCGCGGCCCAGCTTGCTGCCCCACCCCTTGAACTGCTTGCGCACCTCCCAGTTGAGGTTCACGCGCATCGAGCCCGACGTGCCGCCCTGCTTGGCGAGGGAGACGGACGGCGCCGCCTTGGTGAGCGTCACCTTGGTGAGGCGGACGGGCTGCTGCGGGGGTGCGGTCGGGGGCGGAGGCGGAGGCGCGGTGACAGGGGCCGCGACGGGCGGTGCGGGGGCGGGCGTGACCGCGGGTGTCTGCGCGGGTGCGGGTGTCTGCGCGGGTGCCTGGGGTTCGTCGACCGTGATCCCGTAGTCGGTGGCCAGGCCCGCCAGACCGCTGCCGTATCCCTGGCCGACGGCGCGGAACTTCCAGGCGCCCTGGCGCCGGTAGAGCTCGCCGAGGACGAAGGCGGTCTCCACGCTCGCGTCGGCACTGTCGTAGCGCGCGATCTCGGCGCCGTTCGCCGCATCGAGCACTCTGATGTACAGCCCGGGGACCTGGCCGAACGAGCCGCCGTCCGACGACGCGGCGAGCACCACGTTCTCGATCGCCGGCTCCACGCGCGCGAGGTCGACCGAGATCGTGTCGGTCACCTGGCCGTCCGCGCTCCGCTTGCCCTCGTGACGTACCGCCCCCGAGGCGTGCGCCGGCTGGTTGTAGAAGACGAAGTCCGCGTCCGAACGGACCTTTCCGGAGACGAGCAACAGCGCGGAGGCGTCCGCGTCGGGCACCCCCGCACCTGAACGCCACCCCAATTCGATCCGCACGGCCGGCGCCGCCACGACGACATTCGAACCTTTAGACATTGGCATGTCCGCCCCCAACAGAGATCTCCGGCTTCCTGGTCAACCTATTCCCCGCGACCGAAAGCGGCACAGGGGCAGGCGTTCGATGATCACTGGCCAACCGCCGGTAACCCATCGGAACTCGCCTTTACACGATCCGAACGCCGAACGACGACCGATTTTGCCAAGTTCGCTCGCATTGGGGATCTCGAGTCACTGCCGACACGCAAAACAACCCTCTTATCGGTCTCCCCAACCAGCACATCGTGGGCTTAACTTATGTGCCATGACCTCCCCCCGCTCCACCTATGGCGGCGGTTACTACTCCGCGCCGTCCTTCCCGGACACTCCGATCTACGACTCCCTCGTCGCAGAGCGGGGCACACCCCAGATCGCCCCGATCCGGGTTCCTGCCATGTACGACACCGGCAGTCATCTGCCCGCGCTCCCGTCCGCGCTTCCCGCGCTGCCGGCCGCGCCCTCCGCTCCCATGCCCCAGTACGGTTACGCGACCCCGCAGCAGGCGCCGCTCCAGCACGCGCCGGCGCCGTACATCCCGCAGCAGGCTTCCGGGCCCCGCGGCTACGCGGGCATGCAGCAGCCGCAACAACAGCAGCAGCAGCGCCCGGCGCCCGGCACCGGCTACGAGGCCATGCGCCCCGCGGCGCCCCGCCCTGCCGCGCCCTACGAGGATCCGTACAACCGTCAGCAGTACCGCGGTTATTGATCTTCCGGACATGGGGCTGTCCGTGCCGGCTGGCAGGATGGCCCCATGCCGAATGCCTCGCTTCACTCGATTCACATACACCCACTGAAGTCGGTTCGGGGGCGCGCGCCGCGCGAGGCGGCCGTGGAACTGTGGGGTCTTGCAGGAGACCGCCGGTGGGTGCTCATCGACGCCTCGGGCAAGGTCGTCACCCAGCGCCAGCACCCGCGTCTCGCGCTCACTTCGGCCGAGACCCCGGACGGCGACGGTCTGCGCATGTCGGCACCCGGCCGCGCTCCCCTGACCGTGCCGGTGCCCCGGCCCGCCGGGAGGACCACGGTGAACATCTTCGGGGACAAGGTCGAGGCCGTTCCGGCCGACGACGCGGCGCACACCTGGTGGAGCGCGCATCTTGAGGCCGACGTGCGGCTCGTCCACCTCGACGACCCGGCGACGCGGCGTCCCATCGACCCCGAGTACGCGAAGCCCGGCGAGACGGTCAGCTTCGCCGACGGGTATCCGCTGCTGCTCACCACCCTGTCCTCCTTGGATGCCCTCAACTCCCTCATCGCGCAGGGTGATCACGCGGACGAGGGCCCGCTGCCCATGAACCGCTTCCGGCCGAACGTCGTGGTGGACGGCACCGCGCCCTGGGCAGAGGACGACTGGTCACGCATTTCGATCGGCGACGTCACGTTCCGTATCACCAAGAAGAGCGGCCGCTGCGTGGTGACCACCACGAACCAGTCAACTTCGGAGCGTGGCAAGGAGCCGCTGCGGACGCTCGCACGCCACCGCCGCTTCGGTGACCAGCTGTGTTTCGGGACGAACCTGGTCCCGGAGACGACCGGGACGGTCCGGATCGGTGACGCGATCACGATCCTGGGCTGACGCGTGGCCGCGTGGGGAACCCCGCGCCGGAACACGGTCGTTGGAGCACAATGGAAAGACGGGACAGGCGGAGAGCTTCGTCGAGTGGGGTGATTTCGCTCTCTCTTCGCCCCACTGTGCGTGAGCCGTGCCGTTCACGGTTAAGACGGAGGCGGAAGGGGGTGCTGGCTGTGCGGGCAATCGCCGGACTCTGGCGCTGGCGGCACAATCCGCTGCGCCGCGCGACCGACCTCGCCGAGGCCTGGGTCGCGCTGGTGGCGCTGATGCTGATCCTCGTTGTCGCACCGCTCATCGGCGTCGCGACGGGGACCCTGGCGCGGGGCGCCCTGATGCAGTCCGTGCAGGAACAGCGCAAGGACCGCCGGGAGGTTCCGGCGACGGTCGTACGGAAGCTGCCCCAGCCGCCGCTGGACCCCGACCCCGAGACGTCCACGGCGAGAGACGCTCACAGCAGGGTCGTCGCCGACTGGAAGGGACCCGACGGCGTCAAGCACACGGGCCGCGTCCTGTCGAGCCTCAAGACCCCGCATCCGGGCGACCGGTTCACGCTGTGGGTCGATGCCACGGGTCAGGTCGCCGGCCGCCCGCTGGACAACGCGACGGCGACAACACACGCCGCGCTGGCCGGATTCGGGACCGCGGCGGCCGTGGCGGGGCTCGTCGAGGGCGCCCGGCGCCTGGTCGTGTGGCGCATGGTGCGCCGCCGGTACGACCGTTGGGACCGCGCCTGGGACAAGGCGGGCCCGGACTGGGGCAGGACAGGGACCGGCAGCTGAGCGGCCTTCCGCTCCGGTCAACTCCCGTCCTTCGCGCACGCTACGGTGGACCCACCTTCGCCGCGGGGAACGCAGCGAGGACCCGCGTACGACGAGGTGGGGGCACGACAAAGCCATGGCACAGGGCACGGTCCAGGTGACGCACACCGGCACGTCGCGGTGGCGGCGCCGCACTGGGGAGTACGGATCGCTCGCCGCGGCTCTGGAAGCCGCGGGTGACGGCGACGTGCTGACCGTGGCGTCGGGCACCTACAGAGAGAACCTCGTCGTGGAGCGCGCGGTGACGCTGCGTGGTCCGGAGGGCTCGCCCGGGTCCGTGCGGATCGCCCCGGTCGACGGGGTGCCGCTCACGGTGCGCGCGTCCGCGACCGTCATCGATCTGCATGTCGAGGGGCAGGACTCGGCGGCCCCGGCACTCCTGGTGGAGGAAGGCGCTCCGGAGCTCTGCGATCTGCGGATCGTCACGCGCTCGGCGGCCGGCATAGAGGTGCGGGGCGGCGCGCGGCCCACCGTGCGGCGCTGCACCGTCGACAACCCCGGAGGCATCGGCATCGCCGTGCTCGACGGCGGGGGCGGTGTCTTCGAGGAATGCGAAGTCGTCTCGGCGGGCCAGGCCGGAGTCGCCGTACGCGGCGGCGCGCACCCCCGCCTGGAGCGCTGCCGGGTGCATCACGCGTCGGGTTCCGGACTGTCCGTCACCGGCGAGCACAGCGGCCTGGAGGCCGTCGGCTGCGAGGTGTACGAGGTCAAGGGCACCGGCGTGCAGATCACCGGGCGCGCCACGGCGCACCTCACGGACTGCGATGTGCACCGCACCACGGCGGACGGTGTCACGCTCGACACGGACGCGGTGCTCACCCTCTCCGACTGCCGTATCCACGAGATCCCGGAGAACGCGATCGACCTGCGCTCCCGGTCGGTTCTGACGCTCACCCGCTCGACGGTGCGCCGGTTCGGGCGCAACGGTCTGTCCGTGTGGGACCCGGGCACGCGCGTGGACGCCAACCAGTGCGAGATCCAGGACAGTACGGGCGACTATCCGGCGGTGTGGGTGAGCGACGGCGCGACCGCCGTGCTCGACGCGTGCCGGGTGCACGACGTGCCCGACGCCCTGTTCGTGCTGGACCGCGGCTCCCGCGTGGACGTCGTCGACAGCGATCTCTCCCAAGTCCGCAACACGGCCGTGTCGGTGAGCGACGGCGCCACGGCCCAGCTGGACGACTGCCGGATCAGGGAGGCCGCGACGGGTGCCTGGTTCCGTGATCACGGGAGTGGCGGCACCCTGGCCAACTGCACTGTGGACGCCGTCCAGACGGGCGTGATCGTCACCAAGGGCGCCGACCCGACGATCGAGCGCTGCACGGTCAGTTCCCCCGCCGAGGCCGGCTTCTATGTGTCGGCCGAAGGCCGGGGCAGCTTCCACGGCTGCCGCGTCACCGGGAGCGAGGGCTACGGCTTCCACATCATCGACGGCTGCCGCACGACGCTCAAGAAGTGCCGTACGGAACGGTGTTCGCGCGGCGGTTACGAATTCTCCGAGGACGGTCCCGTCGTCGAGGACTGCACCAGCGACGAGAGCGGCGGGGTGCGCTCCGCGGGTCAGGCCGCTCAGGCGCCCGGCGTCCAGAAGGCCACGCAGACCGTGGGCCTGCTCAGCGCGCTGCCCGACCAGCGTGCCGTGGCACCCGAGACAGAGGCGTCGGCCACGACGCGTACGTCGACCGACGTCCTCGGTGAACTCGACACCCTGGTGGGCCTGGAGAGCGTCAAGCGCGAGGTGCGCGCCCTGACGGACATGATCGAGGTGGGCCGGCGCCGGCAGCTGGCGGGCCTCAAGGCGGCTTCCGTCAGACGGCACTTGGTGTTCACGGGCTCCCCCGGCACCGGCAAGACCACCGTGGCGCGCCTGTACGGGGAGATCCTCGCCTCGCTCGGTGTCCTGGAGAAGGGCCATCTCGTCGAGGTGTCCCGGGTCGACCTGGTCGGCGAGCACATCGGTTCGACGGCCATCCGCACACAGGAGGCCTTTCAACGAGCCACCGGCGGCGTGCTGTTCATCGACGAGGCGTACGCCCTGTCCCCCGAGGACTCCGGCCGCGACTTCGGGCGTGAGGCGATCGACACGCTGGTGAAGCTGATGGAGGACCAGCGCGACTCCGTCGTGGTGATCGTCGCGGGCTACACCTCCGAGATGGAGCGCTTCCTCTCCGTCAACCCCGGTGTGGCGTCCCGTTTCTCACGGACCATCACGTTCTCCGACTACCTGCCCGAAGAGCTGCTGCGGATCGTGGAGCAGCAGGCCGACGAGCACGAGTACCGGCTCGGCGAGGGCGCGTCCGAAGCCCTCCTCAAGCACTTCACGGCGCTCCCGAAGGGGCCCGCCTTCGGCAACGGCCGCACGGCGCGGCAGACCTTCGAGTCGATGGTCGAGCGCCACGCGGGCCGGGTCGCCCAGCTCGCCGAGCCGAGCACGGACGACCTGACCCTGCTCTACGAGGACGACCTGCCCGCGCTGCCCTGAGGCGCGGCGGGCTCGCCGTCCGGGCGTGGCCCCGGGACCTCCGGGCGCAGCCTGGCGAGGAGGCGGGCCCGTTCCTCGGCGAAGACGGGGTCGGCCTGGTAGTCGGAGTGGCCCAGGATCGGTGCGGGCAGCGGGTGTTGCTCGGTCCGGCCGTAGGCGAGCGGATCCTTCAGTGCCGGGTGATCGACCTGGGGGCCGTCCTCGCCGGGCAGCCGGACGGGGCCGCCGATCGGGTCGGTGGTGCGGTGCAGATTGCGCCAGCAGTCGACCTGGCGGTGCAGGGCGCCGAGCGCGGCGGGGCCGAAGTGGGCCGGGAACCAGCGCCCGTAGAGGCGCTCCAGAGGCGAGCCGTAGGTGAGCAGGGCGACGCGTCGGCGGACCGTGGGATGCAGCTGCCAGGCGGCCGCGGCAGCGAGGACGCTGCCCTGGGAGTGCCCCGACAGGACGAGGCGGCCGCCCGTGGTACGAATCCAGGTGGCCATGCGCCAGGTCAGGTCGGGCACGGCGCGCTCCGCGTAGCAGGGCGGCGCGAAGGGGTGTGCGGCGCGCGGCCAGAACGTGCCGACGTCCCACAGGATGCCGATCGTGCGGCGGGCCGACGCGTCGCGGTAGGCGCGCCTTCCCCAGGTGACGAAGAGTATGAAGCCGAGGCCGATGAGCCAGGAGCCCATCGCCTGCGCGGTCTGCGCGGCGCCTTCCACGATGTCGTATGTGCCCTGTGCCGCCCGGCCCGGGACCTGGTGGGTCGCCCACGCGCCCGTGAGGGCTCCCGCGCCGAGGAGGAGGGTCACCGTGGAGACCACGCCGATGATCATGGGCGCCTCGTCGGTGAGGGCGGCACGCGCGCGCGTGCCCGCGATGCGGCTGGTGCGGGCGGCGTCCTCGGGCTCCCCCGGGTAGTCGGTCGCGACCGTGGCCATCTCGCGGCGCTTGAGCCGCATGGTGCGCTGGGCGAGCACGGCGCACACCACGGCGACGACGATCAGCAGGGGCGGGATCACGGAGGCCTGCCAGGACAGGAGGACGGGCGGTCCTTCGATGGTGCCGTCGGCGCCCGGCGTGCCGGAGCCGTCCAGCCAGTCGGCGACACGCTGGGCCACTCCCCCGGACATCACACCGCCCAGGGCGCAGGCGAGCATCGCGGTCGCGGGTCCGCCGAGGCCGCGCAGAGCCGCACGGGAGTCGCGGGCGCGGCGGTGGATGGCGCGGGCGACCACGGCGAGCGCCACGATCACGGCGCCCTGGACGAGGACGATCCCGCCGAACGTCGCGTCTCCGGGCAGGCGCCCGTGCGAGCGCCACTCGGGGCGCGACCAGCCCGCGTACAGGAACGTGAGTACCAGGAGGGCGAGGGCTGCCGCGGGCAGGAGGCGGACGAGGGTCCGGTCGAGGGTGCGGTCGACCGTGTTCTCGCTGCGGCCCCTGCGGCACACCACCCAGACGACGATGGCGGTGCCCACGACGAGCGCGCCGTCGAGGATGCGGCCGAGCACGTCGAGGAGGACGGGGCCGCCGCTCTCACGGTCGAAGCGGGCGGCCGAGGTGCCGACGGCGGCCACCACCGTGAGCAGGCCCGCGGCGGTGTGCGCGGCGCGCAGCCGCGCGACAAGACGGCGGCCGTACCAGAACCCCGGACGGCCGAGCGCGTTGGTCGGGGCCTCCTCCTCCGGGTCGGGCTGGTGGGGCAGCGGCTGCTGGGACTCGTACGCGCCCCAGGTGCGGTGGGAGAGATACCAGAGGAGTCCCGTGACGGCGGCCGGGACGAGGGCGGCGAGGGCGAGGCGACGGCCGGGCTGGCTCCACCAGCCGCCGTGTCCGTGCGCGTCGACCGACAGGAAGCCGAGCCAGGAGCGCCCCTCGGCGCACGCGTGCGTGCCCGCGCACTGCCAGGCCACCAGGTCGAGCGCCACCTCGCAGGCGGCGGCGACCAGGAGGACGGTGAGGCTGAGGCCGACGAGGCGCACCAGGAGTCCGTAGGCCCGCACGGTCCGCGTGCGGCGGTGGGCGTTGGGGCGCATCCAGTGGGCGAGGTTGACCACCATGAACGGCAGGAGCAGCAGCCATAAGGCGCGCGAGCCGTTGCCGGACGTGAGGTTGCACCAGACGTACGCCTCGGGGACGGGCTTGCCCCGGTAGTCGTCGGGGCGTTCCTCCGCGTCGACGTCGTCGGCGCGGCGGTAGACCGCGGCCGTGTCGTCGCCGGAGACCCGGACCGTGCGCGGGTCGTTGAGCATCACGTCCGGGGTGGTGCCCCCTACGCCGTGGACCAGAAGTTCGAGGGCGGTCTCGTCCGCCGTGTCACGCTCCACCGTTCAGCATCCCCCGATTGACGTGCGCGTGTGGTGCCGGAATCAGAATCCCCGCTCACGCCCGCGCTACGCATCCCTCGTCACCGAATCTCCCCCATCCGTGCCACCGCGCGCCATACTGCCCGCGCGAGCGGGCAGTGGTCCGACTGTCGGTGGCGCGTGCGAGGATGTGGCGACCAGGACGGGTGTGACGAGGCGAAGGGATCCGACAGGACGTGAGCGAGAATCAGAACCTCCTCGCGGAGCAGCGCCGGGCCTTGATCCTCGACGAGGTCAGGCGCCGTGGCGGCGTCAGGGTCAACGAGCTCACTCGCAAGCTGGGCGTCTCCGACATGACGGTCCGCCGTGATCTCGACGCGCTCGCCCGGCAGGGCGTCCTGGAGAAGGTGCACGGCGGCGCGGTCCCCGTGGAGGAAGCAAGCACGCACGAGCCGGGCTTCGAGGCGAAGTCGGGTCTGGAGCTCAGCGCCAAGGAGGACATCGCGCGGACCGCCGCGGCCCTGGCGGCGCCGGGCACGGCCATCGCACTGTCCGGCGGCACCACGACGTATGCGCTGGCCCACCACCTCCTCGACGTGCCGGACCTGACCGTGGTGACCAACTCGGTGCGGGTGGCGGACGTGTTCCACGGTGCGCAGCGCTCGTCGGGACAGCGGCAGGGCGCGGCGACCGTGGTTCTCACGGGCGGCGTGCGAACGCCTTCCGATTCTCTGGTGGGGCCGGTCGCGGACCAGGCCATCGCGGCGCTCCACTTCGACGTGCTGTTCCTCGGTGTGCACGGCATATCGCTGGAGGCCGGCCTGTCGACGCCGAACCTGGCGGAGGCGGAGACGAACCGGCGCCTCGTGCAGTCCGCGCGCCGGGTCGTCGTGGTCGCCGACCACACCAAGTGGGGGACGGTGGGCCTGAGTTCGTTCGCCTCGCTCGACCAGGTGGACACGCTCGTGACGGACGCGGGGCTGCCTGCGGACGCGCGCGCGGAGATCTCCGAGGAGCTGCGGCTCATCATCGCGGGCGAGCCCGGAACAGGTACAGACATCTGACAGTTCGCCAGCTATGGTGACCTCTGCCCGGTCAACCGCCCGATTCCGCTTGGGGGCTGAACGTCCATGGCACGCCGACTGAAGCCCGTGGGGCTCGAGTTCACCGAGTCCGCGCCACTGCGCCTGGTCTTCGCCCGTGAGGTGTCAGCACCCCCGCAGGCGGTGTTCAGGGCGCTCTCCGAAGACGTGACGGGCTGGCCCGAGTGGTTCTCCGCCGTGACGCTCGCCCGCCCGACGGACGGCGGCGCGGGGCGCGAGGTGCGGCTCAGGGGCGGTACGCGCATGCGGGAGACCATCCTCGCGGCCGAGCCCGACACGGTGTACGCGTACCGGGTGGACGAGACCAACGCGCCGGGGATACGTGCCCTGGTCGAGGAGTGGCGGCTCACGCCGTCGGGCGTCGGCGGGACGCGGGTGCAGTGGACGTTCGCCGCGGACGGCGCCGCCGCTTTCCGGGTGGGCCTGCGGCTCGGCCGGGCCGGACTCGGCCGAGCGTTCCGTGACGCGGTGGCCGCGCTCGACCGCAGGATCGCCGTGAACTCCCGGGATTCCAGGGCGAGTTGAGGCAGGTCCCGGGCCTCAGTCCGCGCTCGGCCAGACGCCAGTGGCGAGCAGTGTCTCGATGGTCCGCGTGTACGGCGCGATGTCCATACCCTGGTGGGCCAGCCACTGGTCGGAGTAGTACTTGTCGAGGTAGCGGTCCCCCGGGTCGCACAGCAGGGTGACGACGCTGCCGGTCCTGCCCTCGGCCACCATCTCGGCGACGATCTTCAGTGCGCTCCACAACCCCGTACCGGTCGAGCCGCCCGCCTTGCGGCCGATGGCGCCCTCCAGGGCGCGCACGGCGGCGACGCTTGCGGCGTCCGGCACCTTCATCATGCGGTCGATCGCACCGGGCACGAAGCTCGGCTCCATGCGGGGCCTGCCGATTCCCTCGATGCGGGAGCCGCAGTCGCAGGTGACGTCCGGGTCCCCGGTCGTCCAGCCCTCGAAGAAGCAGGAGTTCTCGGGGTCGGCGACGCAGAGGCGGGTGTCGTGCTGCATGTAGTGGACGTACCGGGCGATGGTCGCGGAGGTGCCTCCGGTGCCGGCGGTGGCGACGATCCAGGTGGGCTCGGGGTAGCGCTCCAGCTCCAGCTGCCGGTAGATCGATTCCGCGATGTTGTTGTTGCCGCGCCAGTCGGTGGCCCGCTCCGCGTACGTGAACTGGTCCATGTAGTGGCCGCCGGTGTCGACCGCGAGGGCCGCCGACTCCTCGTACATCGTGCGCGAGTCGTCGACGAAGTGGCACCGGCCGCCGTGGAATTCGATCAGGCGGATCTTCTCGGGGCTGGTGGTGCGGGGCATCACGGCGATGAAGGGCACCCCGATGAGCTTCGCGAAGTAGGCCTCGGAGACGGCGGTCGAACCGCTGGACGCCTCGATGACGGGGCGGCCGGGCCGGATCCACCCGTTGCACAGGCCGTAGAGGAACAGCGAGCGGGCGAGCCGGTGCTTCAGGCTGCCGGTGATGTGCGTCGACTCGTCCTTCAGATAGAGGTCGATGCCCCACTCCTCGGGGAGCGGGAAACGCAGGAGGTGGGTGTCGGCCGACCGGTTGGCGTCGGCCTGGACCTTTCGTACGGCTTCTTTGAGCCAGCTTCGGTACGCCGCGTCCGTGTGGTCCACGTCCAGCGTGGGCACCGGTTCCGGCCCTTGGGGGATCACGGCTGACGGGTCCTGCCGAGGGGTGCTCACCACATGGCTCCTTAGCGTCGTTCCGAGCGCCGGTCCGACGCCGTCCACACCCGGCCGTCGTCTTTGCGACCGGTCGGACGCCCCGATCATAAACACCTTCCGCACGCTTCTCACCTGCATAAACACCCCTTTGAGCAACTCAAAGGAACACCTGCCCCAAGGCAGGAACAGGCGTGCGGAGGAACAAAGGCGTGAGTCGACCCTTCCCCTGCCGGGCGCACTCCCCCGCGCACTGGTGCGGACGCCTTCGTGCGGGCAGACTGCACCGCGGGGCCGGTGAGAGCTCACACCAAGGGGGCGGACGACATGGCGGAGCCGGAGTTCACGGCGACGGGTGTGCGCATAGGGCGACTGCTTCGCTCGCTCACCCGGGCAGGCGAGGTCCGCATCAAGGGCGGCCGTCTCGAACTGCTCACGAGTTACGGCAGCGAGATCGACAGCGCGCCACTCCAGGAAGTCCGCGCCGGCAAGGCCTGGTTCGCGCCCGGCGACCGGGCGCTCGCCGATGTCGGCGGCAGGCGCTACCTGCTGAAACTCGGCGACGATCATGAACCCGGCGACGCGGTGCCCCGTCTCGTCGGCGAGAGCGGGCCGCCCACGACGCGTCGGTTCCTCGACGCGGTGCGCAGGGCGCGCGGCCGGCTGACGTAGTCGGCGGCGGACTGGGGGACTGCGTGCGCGAGTTGCAGGCTCGCACCCCCTGAGTCACTCTGGTCACACATCACTACTCAGGGTTTACCGGCGATAACGCTGCGAACCAGCCCGCCGGACATGCAGCAGGCGGGCCTCGGCTGACAACGCGACCCTCTGCTGGCTCGGTACTCCGCCTTCTTCCGGACCTTCAATTCGGGGAGTCGCAGCCGTGATCAGCCACCCAAGCAAGCATTGCACGGTGGAGCTCCAGGCCCTGCCGTCGCGGATCCGCCAGGTCCGCAGAATCGTATCGGCGCAGTTGCGCTACTGGCATCTGGAACCCCTGATCGACGAGGCGATGCTCGGCGTGACCGAGTTGCTGACCAACGTCCATCGGCACGCCGGTCCCGACAAGATGTGCACCGTCGAGATCGAGTTGCTGCGCGACCGCCTCACGGTGTCGGTGCACGACCACGACCCGCACCTGCCGCAACTGTGCGACGCCGACCCGCTCTCGACCTGCGGCCGGGGCCTCGCCCTGGTCGCCGCGGTCAGCGAGAGCTGGGGCGCGCGGCCGCAGGGCGAGGACGGCAAGGTCGTGTGGTTCACGCTCCCGGCACCGCCGGCGGCGCTGCCGCTGCCGCCGATTCCCGAGTACCGGGTGACGGACGCCTTCCCCGAGCTGGACTCCCCGGCGGACCGCCGCGCGGCCCGACATGCTCCCGCCCGGTCGGCCGTTGTCGGCTGACCGGGCGGTGACCACCCCCTCGTACGGCACGGGCCGCGTCACTCCTCACGGCACGGACCACGTCACTCGGTGGCGATGGCCCGCAGCACATCGAGGCGTGCGGCGCGGCGGGCCGGACGCAGGCCCGCGAGCGCTCCGGCGGCGAGGCCCACCAGGGCCACGACGACGAGCTGGAGCGGGGGCAGGGCGAACGCGAACGCGCTGTCGCTCGCGCCGTCCGACGCCTCGACCAGGACCCAGCCGAGGAAGCCGCCGAGCACCAGGCCGCCCGCGGTGCCGAACGCCGCGACCAGGACGGACTCCCACCGGACCATGGCCCGCAGCTGGGCGCGGGTCTGGCCGACGGCCCTCAACAGGCCCAGTTCACGGGTGCGTTCGTGGACGGCCAGGGTGAGGGTGTTGGCGATGCCGAGCAGAGCGATCAGCACGGCGAGGGCCAGCAGCGCGTAGACCAGGGTCAGCATCATGTCGATGCCACCGGCGGACGACTGCGCGTACTCGTCGCGGGTCTGCACCTCCGGATTCCCGTACGCCGCTGCGACCTTGGAGACGGCGGCCTTGCCGTCGGCCGTGCTCACGCCGTCCTCGAACGTGACGGCGATCAGGGTGTCGGAGTCCTGGGCGCGGTGCGGGGCCCAGGCCTCGCGCGTGATGACGTAGTCCCCCGCGAGCTCCGACTGGCCGTAGACCGCGCGAACCGTGAAGTTCTGCTGCTTGCCGTCGGTGAAGGCCAGTCGGGCGCGGCTGCCCGGTTCCAGGTGCTGCTTGTCGGCCTCCTTGCGGGTGATCGCGATGCCGTCCGTGCCGAGGTCGTTCAGGGAGCCGCGGACGGTGCCCAGGTCGAAGGACCTGGCGAGCGCGGCCGGGTCGGTGACGGTGAGGGCGCGGCCCTCGCCGTCGACGTCCGCGACGCCCTTGCCCAGGCCGACGGCTGTCGCGACCTGCGGCTGCTCGGCGATCGCCGGGGCGAGCTTCGGGCTGAGGCCGCTGCCGCCCGCGCCGAACGACGGCGCGGACACGGCGATGTCGCCGGCGAAGGAGCGAGACACCGTCTGGTCCATGGTCGCCTTCAGCGAGGCGCCGAAGACGGTGAACAGGGAGACGACGGCGACACCGATCATCAGGGCGCTCGCGGTCGCGGCGGTGCGCTTGGGGCTGCGCAGCGCGTTGCGCCGGGCGAGGCCGCCGGTGACACCGCGCAGCTTGTCGAGGGGGCTGCCGAGGACGCGTACGGCGCGCGACGAGGCGACGGGACCGAGCACCACGAACGCGACGAGGATCAGCACACTGCCGAGGCCGGCGAGCCAGATGGACGGCGCCGCGAGGACACCGATCAGGGTGACGGCGACCGCCGTGACGCCCAGTGCCGTACCGACGACGGCGCGGCGGCGCGAGGCCCCGGACTGGTCGACTGCCGTCTCGCGCAGGGCCGCCAGGGGTGCGGTGCGTCCGGCTCGTACGGCGGGCAGGAGCGCGGAGCCGAGGCAGACGAGGATGCCGACGGCGAGCGGGAGCAGCATGGACAGGCCGCTGATCACGAGAGCGCCGTCGGGGAACGGGAAGCCGATCGCGGGGAAGAGCGCCTGGAGCCCGGCCGCGATGCCGATGCCGCCGGCGAGACCGGCGACCGACGCGAGGACGGCGACGGCGCTCGCCTCGACGAGCGTGGTGGCGGTGACCTGGCGGCGGGAGGCGCCGAGGGCACGCAGGAGCGCGTTCTCCCGGGTGCGCTGGGCGACGACGATCGCGAACGTGTTGTGGATCGAGAAGGTCGCCACCAGCAGGGCGATGCCGGAGAACACGAGGAGGAAGGTGGTGAAGAGGGTCAGGAACTGCCCGGAGATCATGTCTGTGTTCTCCTGCGCCGACGCCTCACCGGTGATGGCCTCGACTCCCTTGGGCAGTACGGGAGTCAGCTCGTCGACGAGTTCCCGCTGGCTGGTGCCGGGGCCGGCCCGCACCTGGATGGACGCGGCCTCGCCGGGCTTCGGCGTGAGGTACTTCTCCGCGTCGGCCTGCGTCATGCCGGTGTACGTCACCTGGGCCATGCCGTCCTCGCCGCCGAACGTGGCGAGGCCGACGATCGTCACCTTGACGGGGTCGGGGGTGCGCAGGGTCGTGGTGTCGCCGATCTCGAGGTCACCCTTCTTCGCGGCTCCACGGTTGACGACCACCTCGCCGGTCTTCGAAGGGGTGTGCCCTTCGGCCAAGCGGTACGGGTTGAGTTCGGGGTCGGTGATCCAGTTGCCCGCGAGGGTGGGCGGGCCCTGGCCGCCGATCGCCTTGCCGTTGCTGCCGACGAGCTGGCCCGCGCCCTGGATGCCGGGCACGGCGGCGGCGACGCCCGGGGTGTCCGCGAGCTTCTTCGCGAGCGACGCGGCGACAGGCTGTCGGGTGCCCTGGCTCTCACCGGGGGTCGTGATCACGTTCGTGCTGCGGACGACGGCGTCGGTGCCGCTCGACGCGTTGCCGAACATGGTGTCGAAGCTGGCGCGCAGGGTGTCGCCCATGACGAGCGTGCCGGCGAGGAACGCGACGCCGAGCAGGACGGCCAGGAAGGTGCCGGCGAAGCGCCGCTTGTGGGCGCGCAGGGACGACAGGCTCAGGCGCGCGGAGGTGCTCACGGAGCTCATGACGGTGTCTCCCCCGCATGCCGTGCGCCGCCGGCCGCGTCGAAGGCCTTCATGCGGTCGAGGACCTTGTCCGGGGTCGGGTCCTGCATCCGGTCGACCAGGCGGCCGTCGGCGAGGAAGACGACCTCGTCGGCGTGGGCGGCGGCCACCGGGTCGTGGGTGACCATGACGACCGTACGGTCCATCTGCCGCACGGCGCGGCCGAGGAGCCCGAGCACCTCCTCGCCGGAGCGCGAGTCGAGGTTGCCGGTGGGCTCGTCGGCGAAGACGACGTCGGGGCGCCCCGCGAAGGCCCGGGCCACGGCGACGCGCTGCTGCTGTCCGCCGGAGAGTTCGGACGGTCGGTGGTGCAGGCGGTCGCGCAGGCCGACGACGTCGACCAGGGCGTCGATCCACTCCCTGGAGGCGGCGTCGTCCTTCGCGCCCGCGAGGTCCATCGGCAGGGTGATGTTCTCCGCGACCGTCAGCGTCGGCACCAGGTTGAAGGCCTGGAACACGAAGCCGATGCGGTCGCGGCGCAGCAGGGTCAGGCGGCGGTCGTCGAGGTCGCTCAGGTCGGTGTCGCCGATGAAGGCGGAGCCGGCGCTGAGGGTGTCGAGGCCCGCCGCGCAGTGCATGAGCGTGGACTTGCCGGAGCCGGAAGGACCCATGATCGCGGTGAACCTCCCGGCCTCGAAGCCGACGCTCACGCCGTCCAGGGCCCGGACCGCGGTGTCGCCGCTGCCGTAGACCTTCACGGCGTCGACGACTCGGGCCGCGGTCCGGGTACGGGTGGCGGTGGTCATTCCGCACCGCCCTTGGTGCGGCCGAACTCCTCGTTCAGGACGGAGCTGCGGCGCCAGTACTCGTCCTCGTCGATCTCGCCCGCGGCGAAGCGCCGGCCGAGCACGGTGAGGGGCGAGTTCTCGTCGGCGGCGGGCCGCCAGGGGCCACCACGACGGCGTCCGCGCCACACGGTGCGGCGCAGCAGCGTGACGACGCCGATGACGACGGCCGCCCAGATCAGCGGGAAGAACAGGATCCACGGGCCGGGCCCGCCGTCCCAGTTCGCCAGGGTCTGCATGAGAGTCATCTCCTCGGAACGTGTGCTCACGTCTTCTCGATGACTCGAGACTCGCTCCGAAAGGGGGTCGAAGTCGTCGTACAGCCAGCGGCAGCGCGCGTACCACCACGGGAGTACTGGGCCTGCTTCCGCCTACTCTCCTCGCTCTCGACTTCTGTACCTACTAGTATGTACAGTGGCTTTATGAGCACTTCGGAGCGGTTGATCGAGTCCACTCGTGAGCTCCTGTGGGAGCGGGGGTACGTGGGCACGAGCCCCAAGGCGATCCAGCAGCGCGCCGACGCGGGGCAGGGCAGCATGTACCACCACTTCGGGGGGAAGCAGGACCTCGCGCTCGCCGCGATCGAGCGGACGGCGCAGGAGATGCGGGCCACGGCCGCGAAGTCGTTCGACGGCGCCGGCTCCGCGTACGCCCGTATCGAGGCGTATCTGCGGCGCGAGCGCGATGTGCTGCGCGGCTGCCCGATCGGCCGGCTCACGATGGACCCGGATGTGATCGCGAGCGACGCGCTGCGCGCTCCGGTCGACGAGACGATCGACTGGCTGCGGGAGCAGCTCGCCGGGATCGTCGAAGAGGGCAAGGAACAGGGCGAGTTCGCGCCTTCGCTGGATGCCGAGGAGATCGCGGCGACGATCGTCGCGACGGTGCAGGGCGGCTATGTGCTGGCCCGCGCGTCCGGCTCGCCCGCCGCTTTCGACGCGGGGGTGCGCGGACTGCTCTCGCTGCTCGTACCCGCCGCCTGAGCCGAGGAGTGACACGACCGTGCACGCGATGCAGTACGAGATCACGCTGCCCGCCGACTACGACATGGCCATCATCCGCAAGCGGGTGGAGACCAGGGGGCATCTCCTGGACGACTTCCCCGGACTCGGGCTCAAGGCCTATCTGATGCGGGAGCGCGGCGTCGCCGGGTCACCCGTGAACCAGTACGCGCCGTGCTACCTGTGGAACACCCCTCAGGGCATGAACTCGTTCCTGTGGGGGCCAGGTTTCCAGGGCATCGTGGACGACTTCGGCCGGCCCGAGGTGCAGCACTGGGCCGGACTCGCATACGAGGAGTGCCCGGCCTCGCACGCCACCCCGAGGAGCGCGGTGCGCCGCCGCACCCCCCTCACCGGGCAGGCGCCGCTCGCCGAAGTGACGGACGCCGCCGTGCGCGACGCGGCCCGCGTCGCCGGGCAGGACGGGGCGGTGTGCGCGGCAGTCGCCGTCGACCCGCGCCGCTGGGAGCTGCTCACCTTCTCCCTCTGGGACCACGCGTCGCCGGACACGCCGGGCGACCTCTACGAGGTGCTGCACCTGAGCGCCCCCGAGCGCGACCGGCTTCCCCGGGGGAGGCAGTGGTGACCGCGACCGTACGGACCGTGCTCGGGGACGTGGCGCCGGAGGAACTCGGTGTGTGCGACGCGCACGACCACCTCTTCTTCCGCAGCCCGCTGCTCCCCGGCCAGGAACTCGACGACGCGGCAGCCGCCGAGGCGGAACTGCGCGCCTACCGGGAGGCGGGCGGCGGCGCGGTCGTCCAGTGGACGCCGCACGGTCTGGGGCGCCGGGCCGAGCTGCTGCCCGAGCTGTCGACCACGACGGGTGTACGCATCGTGGCCGCGACGGGACTTCATCAAGCCGCCCACTACACGCCGGAGTTGCTCGACCGGCTGCGCCCCGTCCTCGCCGACGTGTTCGTGCGGGAACTCACGGACGGGATCGGCGACAGCGGTGTGCGTGCCGGGCTCATCAAGGTCGCGGGCGGCTTCCACGCCCTCGACGCGCACGCGGTGTGGACGATGCGGGCCGCAGCCGAGGCCCATCACGCGACGGGCGCGCCGATCGCCGTCCACCACGAACTGGGTACGGGCGTACTGGACGTACTCGACCTTCTGTGCGGGGAGTTGGGGGTGGCGCCGGAGCGGGTCGTGCTCGGGCACCTCAACCGCTCCCCCGACTTCGCCGTGCACCGCCAGGCCGCCGAGTCCGGCGCGTATCTCGCCTTCGACGGGCCGTCGCGCGCCAACCACGCGACGGACTGGCGGATGCCGGACGCGATGGCGGCGCTCGCCGAAGCGGGGTTCGGCGAGCGGCTCCTGCTCGGCGGCGACACGACGACCGCCGGGGCGCGTTCGGTGAGCGGCGGGCCCGGGATGCCGTACCTCCTGCGCCGCGTCCGCCCACGGCTCGAACTGGCCCTGGGTAAGGAGTTGGTGGACCGGATCCTCGTCGACAACCCGGGCAGGGCGTTCGCGGTGGAGCGGCTGCCCGGGCAGTGACGGACGGCCTCACTCGGCCGGTGCGGTTTCCGCCGGCGGTGTGCGGCCGTCGTGGTGCACAGGGCCCGCGGAGGCCACGACCGACGTCGGCACCGGCGAGAGGATCGGGTACATGAGCCGGTTGGACAGATAGGCGAAGACCGGCCCGAGCGCGTTCATCGCGACCACGCAGACCCAAGCCGCCCATATGTTGCCCGGCTTGTACCCGAAGCCGCCGAAGAACGTGGCGAAGTAGCTGGCGAAGCCGAGGAACATGCCGGGAATCAGCGAGAACACCTTGATGCGGCCCGTGTACATCAGGACGGTGTTGACGACCATGATCACCAGGGCCAGCACCGTGTTCCGGGCGAACTGGCTGTCGCCGAACGCCGTGCCCACGTGCTGGTCGATCAGCACGATGACCAGGGCGAAGGCGGAGCCGGCGGGCATCGTGCACCACAGCCTGCGTGCGTTCGCCCAGCTCGGCCCTCCGAGTGCGAAGACGGCCGCCCACGAGATGAAGATCGCCCAGGGCGGGAGATGGAGCGCGGTCCCTCCGATGAACGCCGTGAGACCGGCGAGTACGGAGGCAACGATTTCGTGAGAGAGGCGTTCGCGCATGGGGATTCCTCTGCTGGAGTCGGATGGCAGAGCGCGGTGCCGTGCGGGGGCGGGTGCGAGGGAGGGAAGCGGAGGCTCAGTGGAGGAGGAGTTCGCTGGTCCTGGTCGTGCGGGCCACCACCTTTCCCGCCTTGACGACATGGGCGCGTTCGGGCCGGTCCAGGACGATGTCGTCGTAGACCTGCGTGTCGAGGACCACCAGGTCGGCGCGGGCGCCGGGCCGTACGCCGTAGTCGTCGGCGACCCCGATGACGCGGGCCGCGTCGTGCGTCACCATGCGAAGGACCCGATGAAGGTCGACGGGTCCGGACAGATGGCCGGTCTGCGCCAGCAGGAGTGCCGTGTCCAGGGGGTCCGCGCGCCCGAACGGGGTGAAGGCGTTGCGGATGTTGTTGGAGGAGCAGGCGGCGAGCACGCCGTGGTCCCACAGCTCCCGGACCGGAGCGATCCCCCGCCGGACCGACCGGGTGTCGCGCCGCCCCCCGAGGTGCAGGTCGGTCGCCGGGAGCGGCACGACGGCGACGCCCGCGCCGGCGAGTGCCGCCATCGCCCGCGCCCGGTCCGCCGGCTCCCGGCCGCCGAGCGAGGTCATATGGCCGAGCGTCACCCGGCCCCCCAGGCCCCGGCGCACGGTCTCACCGGCGATGAACTCGGCGAGCGCGTACCGGGGGTCGGACGCGTCGTCGGCGAAGTCGGCGTGCAGATCGGCCGGAATTCCGTGCTGTGCGGCGAGGTCGAGTACGAGCTCGACGTGACGGTGGCAGTCGTCCAGGGTGGCCTCGTTGTACGTGCAGCCGCCCACCACGTCGGCGCCCGCCGCCAGCGCCGCGATCAGCAGCTTCTCGGTGCCGGGTGCGCGCAGGACGCCCTCCTGGGGGAACGCCACGATCTGGAGGTCCACCACATCCGCGTACTCCTCACGGAGTTGGAGCAGGACCTCGACGCCGAGCAGCCCCGCGATCGGGTCGACGTCCGGATGGGCGCGGATCGCCGTCGTGCCGTTGAGGACCGCCGCCTCGAGGACGCGCCGCGCACGAGCCAGGACGTCCTCGTGCGTGAACGCGCTCTTCAGTTCGCCGGTCACCGCGATCGCTCCGGCGAGGGTTCCGTCGGGACTGCTTCGTACGCCGTCCAGGAGGGCCTTGTCGAGATGCAGATGCGGTTCGACGAAGCCGGGCAGGACGACCCGGCCCGCGCAGTCGATCACCTCGTCGGCGTCCTGGCCCGAGGCGTCACCGACGGCTCGCACCCGGCCGCCGTCGATCACCACGTCGCAGGGCGACCGGGCGTCCTCGACGCGCGCTTGACGCAGTATCAGTTGAGGCATACGGGCTCCCGGTGGATGGATGGGCGGGGGCGGATGCGGGGGGTGAATGGCATACGCGGCAGGCGCGATCGGACTGGATGGAACTGGATCAGTCGGGGAAGTCCGCCTTGCGGATGAGGCAGTGCACTCCCTGGACCTGGTCGACGACCTGCGAGATCTCGAAGTCCGCCGCCGCGCTCAGGTAGGCGTACGCGGTCGGCCCGTCCATGCCGAAGCGGTCCGTGAGGAAGCGGACTGCGGCGCGGACCGCTTCCCGCATCGCCTCGTCGAGGTCCTCGTGCAGCCCCACGGGGATCCAGTGCCGGTCGGTCTCGCCGAAGGGATGCGTGAGGGCCGCGGCGGCCGCGCGGGCCCGTGCGCCCTTGAGGAGGGTGAGCCGGAACGTGGCGCGCAGCGGCGCCTCCAGGGCGGTGAGGGCGACTTCGCCGTTGCCCTGGGCGTAGTGCGGATCTCCGGTGTAGAAGCCCGCGCCGGCCGTCTGTACGGGCAGATAGAGCGTGGAGTGCGTCGCGAGGTCCTTGATGTCGAGGTTGCCACCGTGCCGTCCTGGCGGCACGGAGTGCTCCGGCCCGTCCGTGTCGGTGGCCACGCCCATGATGCCCATGAAGGGCCGCAGCGGGAACCGGGCCGCCGCCCGGCCGTTGCCGTAGCGGATCACGCCGACGTCCCGGCCGTCCGCACGCTCCACCGCGCAGAAGGTGAACTCCGGCCCTGTGCAGGAGAATTCATCGGGCAGGGCGCCACGGCCGTGACGGCTGGAGATGACGCCGTAGTCGGCGCGCCGGTGCAGGGACAGCACTTCGGCCTTGAGGAGGTCGCCCGGCTCGGCGCCCCTGATGTGGACGGGCGCACTGACGACGTGAGGCCCGTCCCCCTCCGGGTCCCGTGGCGGCGGGGACTTGGCCAACAGGCGGGCGTCGGACAGCACTTCGGTCGCGGCGATGCCGTACCGCCCGAAGAAGGCGGCCGGATCGCGCCCCTGGTCCTCCAGGATGCCCTCGTGCGAGACGGTGTCGAAGGTGACGCTGTCACCGGAGTCGATCGTGAGCGCCGGCGCGGTGGTCCGGCAGGGCAGCCGCCCCCAGCCGGCGGTCTCCGGTGTGGCCCGCAGATAGTGCGTGCCGTCGATCGGGCCCTGTCCCGCTTCGAGTATCACTGCGGCCTCCCTGCCGTGACGGTGCCGTTGAGGGGTTCTTCGGTGGTCCGCGCCGGTTCGCTGTCGAGCCGGGTGCCGCCGCGCCCGTCGAGGGCGGCGCCGAGCTGCCGCGGTGAGGTGATGAGCACCTGACGGCCGGGGGCGCCGCGCAGGAAGTCGAGGGCGGCGCGGATCTTGGGGCCCATGCTGCCCGGCGGGAACTGGCCCTGCGCCAGGAGCCGTTCGGCCTCGTCGTGGGTGAGCCGGTCGAGGTAGCGCTGCGTGGGCCGGCCGTAGTCGACGGCGACGCGTTCCACTCCGGTGGTGATGACCAGCAGCTCCGCGCCGAGTTCCGCAGCGAGATGCGCCGAGGTCAGGTCCTTGTCGATGACGGCTTCGACGCCCCGGTAGCCGCCGTCGTCGGTCTCTACGAGGGGGATGCCGCCGCCGCCGGCCGCGATCACCGTGAATCCGGCCGAGGACAGCGCCCGTACGGCCTCCGTCTCCAGGACCCGGCGCGGCCGGGGCGACGGGACCACGCGCCGCCAGCCCCGCTCGCCCTCCTCCGCCACGGTCCAGTTGTGAAGGTCCGCCAACTCCCTTGCCCTGGCTGCCGGACAGAAGGCTCCGATGGGTTTGGTCGGGTGGCTGAACGCCTCGTCGTGCGCGTCCACCACGGTGTGGGTGATCAGGGCGGCGACCCGGTCGTCGGCGCGCCCGAGCGACCGGAGGCGGCCCGCGATCGCGGTAGCCAGGATGTATCCGAGGCCGCCCTGCGAGTCGGCCACGCACATGTCGAGGCCGACGGCGGGCAGTTCGGGCGCCAGGGCCGCCGCGAGCTCTGCGCGGCGCTTGATGAATCCGACCTGAGGGCCGTTGCCATGGGTGACGACGACCCGCCACCCCGTGTCGGCCAGCGCCACTACGGGGGACGCGAGCCGGCGCGCGGCCTCGACCTGTTCGGCGACGGTGGCGTGGGTGCCACCGCGCAGCAGCGCGTTGCCGCCGATGGCGACCACCGCTGTCCTCGGCACGGCTCGGGGAGTCATGCGGGTCACCGTAAGAGAGGCGGGCCGAGCCGGTCATGGGCACCGGACGCCAGGATGAGCGGCCCCCCGTTGACACCCGCTGACAAGGGGCGTCCCCAACCGTGGTGGGAAACATGGAAGTTACGCGCGGGGTATTACAGGTTACTCGCGGCTGTCGCATAGTGACTGTGCATGACAGGCATCGGTATCGGCACCGCCCCGACCGTCCCCCACGGCCTCTCTCCCGGGCTGACCGTGAGCGAGGCGCTGGCACTGCCCTGCCTCAGCGGCGCACGACTCGTCGCCGGGGCGAGCGGCCGCGGCCGCCGTATCCGCGTCGTCAACATCATGGAAGTCCCCGACATCGTGCGCTGGATGCGCGGCGGTGAACTGCTGCTGACCACCGCCTACGCCGTCCGTGACGACGCACAGGCCCTGAGCGACCTGGTCCCCGTGCTCGCCGAGCGCGGCCTCGCCGCCCTGGCCGTGAAGGTGGGTCCCTATCTGCCCGCGTTGCCGTCGGCGATGCTGGAGGTGGCGGACGAACTCGGCTTCCCTGTCGTCGAGTTGCCGGGTGCCGTCATGTTCAACGACATCCTGTCCGAGGTGCTGGGCACCGTACTGAACCGTCAGGCCCTGGAGTTGGAGCGCTCGCGGGCCATCCATGAACGGCTCACGGCGGTGGCCCTCGACGGAGGCTCCTACCAGGAACTCATGAACGTACTGCTCGAACTGTCCGGCTGCGCGGCCGCCGTGCTCGACGAGCACGGGTGGATCCTGGCCTCCGCGGGCTCCCCGCCTCCCGACCGTCCGCCCGCCGCCGAGCGCGCCATCGAGACGGGCACGGGCGCGAGCGGCGCCGTGGCCCTGTGGCGGGACGACGCGGAGGCCGCGGACCACGGGGCCGGGGCGGCCCTTGCTTCCACGCATGAGCTCGACACTCATCAGCGAATGGCGCTGGAGCACGCCACGACCGTCGCCGCCACCATCGCCGCCCAGGAACGCGCCCTGGCCAGCCGCCAGCAGCGCTACCGCACGCTGCTCCTGATGGAGCTGGTCTCCCGGCCGCCGCGCGACCGCGCCGAGACCGCGCGCCGGGCCGCGGCCATGGGCTGGAATCTGCGGCTGCCCCGCGCGGTCGTGCTCGTCGAGGTCGCCTCCACCGGCACCGGCAGTCCCACCGACACCGAACTCGCCTTGGAGGAACGGCTGTTGCCGCTCGTAAGGCCGGCGGCCGGGTCCGGCGCGATCATCTGGGGCAGCCAGAGCGGACTCGTCCTGCTGATGGAACCGGGGCCGTCACTCGCCGGCCGATGTCAGGCCCTGCATGCGGCTGTCACCGCCGCGCACCCCGGCTGGGACGTGGCTGTCGCCGCCGGGACCGTCCGGGACGACTTCACCGACTACCACCACAGCTACGAGGAAGCGGCGCAGACCCTGACGCTCGGCCGCGAACTGCACGGCCCCGACTTCGTTCGCGGCTACGCGGACCTGGGGGTGTACCGGCTCCTCGGACAGCTTCCCGCAGCGGAGCTCACGGCCCTCGTCGACGACGCGCTCGGCCCGCTGCTCGCCCATGACGCCGAGCACGAGGGCAGCCTCGTCGAGACCCTCGGCGTCTATCTCCTCGAGGACCGAAACGGTGTGGCCACCGCCGCGCGGCTGCACATCCACTACAACACCCTGCGCTATCGACTGCGCCAGATCGACCGCCTCACCGGCGGTCTCGAACGCCGGCCGACGGCCCGGCTCCAGACCGAACTGGCCGTCCACGCCCACCGGTTGCTCTCCTCGCGCGACCGGCGCTGAGCAAGCCCTCCTCGCGGCCGACCCCGACCCCCGCGAAGGCGGGTCACTGTCACCCGTTGCCGGTAAATGCCCGACCGGTTCTGGCACTTCGAGCCATGCCGCAAGGGGCGGGCCGCTGCCTAGAGTCGGAACCATGGTGCTACGAAACGCCGTGCACAAGGATCTCTACGCCGACTCCGTCGCCCTCATGAGGGTCGCCGCCCGCCTGGCCGAACCGCCGGGCATCGAAACCATCAGCCTCGTGATGGGAACACCCGCCAACCGCGACGTCCTCGCGCGGTCGGGGCTGCTGACCACCCCGGGCCACGACGCCGGACCCAACGACCTGCTCGTCGCCGTCCGCGGCGAACCCGACGCGGTGGACACCGCCCTCGCCCTGGCGGTGGATGCCCTGTCCGGTCCCGGTGAGGGACCGGGCGCAGGGCCGGAGGCCGGTGCGGACGCCGGGCCCCCGGTGCGCTCGCTCGCCGGCGCTCCCGCCGACGCAGGTCTCGCGCTGATCTCCACCCCCGGACCGTACGCGGCCGCCGAAGCCCTCAAGGCGCTGCGCCTGGGCATGCACGCCTTCGTCTTCAGCGATCACGTGCCGATCGAGCAGGAGGTGCTCCTGAAGCGGGAGGCCGCCCGCCGCGGGCTGCTCGTCATGGGGCCGGACTGCGGAACCGCAGTCATCAGCGGCATCCCCCTCGGCTTTGCCAACGAAGTGCGGGCGGGCTGCGTCGGCCTGGTCGGAGCCTCCGGTACAGGACTGCAGCAGGTCTCGAGCCTCCTGCACTCCATGGGCGCCGGGGTCAGCCATGTGATCGGCACGGGCAGCCGCGACGTGAGCGCGGAAGTGGGCGGGCTGACGATGCGGGCCGGGCTCGACGCCCTGGCCGCGGACCCCGCGACGGACGTCATCGTCCTCGTGTCCAAACCGCCTGCCTCGCACGTGGCCCAGCAACTGATATGTCACGCGGGCGCGTTGGGGAAGCCGGTGGTGGCCTGCTTCCTCGGCACGGACGAGACCTCCCCGGCTCCGGCCCGAGTCACGCTCGCTCCCACCCTCTTCGAGGCGGCACGGTCCGCAGCCTCCCTTGCTGCCGGCGGGGCGCTCCCTCCCGGCGAAGAGCTGCCCAAGCTGCCCGCCCCCGCTCGGCCTCGGCGCCTGCTGCGGGCCCTGTACGCGGGCGGCACGTTCGCCCACGAGGCGGCCTGGCTCCTCGGCCCGGTGCTCGGTGGCATCACCCGTTCCGCTCCCCCACCCGCGCCGGGCGCGGCCCCGAGCCTCCCGGACCGACATCTCGTACTCGACCTGGGCGACGACGAGTTCACCGCCGGGCGCCCCCACCCGATGATCGACCCCACGGTCCGCACCGAGTATCTGCGGGCAGCCCTCGCGGACCCGCGCAGCGCCGCGGTCGTCCTCGACGTGGTCATCGGACACGGCGCCGCGCCGGATCCGGCAGCGGCTCTCGCCGGAGCGCTGGCCGAGGCTCCTGCCGACGCACCACCGGTGATCGCGTTCGTCGTGGGCACCGATGACGACCCGCAGGGACTCACCGCACAGCGGCGGATTCTGCGCGCCGCGGGCGCGCATGTCGTCGACAGCAGTACGACCGCTGCGCGGGTGTGCGCCGAACTCCTGTCCAGCAGTGACGACTTGGTACTCGCCCCAGCTGCGTCTGCCCCCGCCCCCGCCTCCCGGATCGGAGAGACCGCATGACCGCACAGGCCATGCCCGCACAGGCCGTGCCCGCGCAGGGCCTCCTGACCGGCGTCCCGCACGTCGTGAACGTCGGCGTCGACGCGTTCGCCGGGCCGCCGCGGGCCGCGGGCGCGACGGTGACCGCGGTCGACTGGCGCCCCCCGGCCTACGGTGATCCGGAACTCGGCGCCGGGCTCGCCCGCCTGGTCGCGCACCCGGCCGTCGAGGCCGCCAACTCCGAAGCCCTCGAACGGATCCTGGGCGTCGTGCCGATGTGGACCGACGTCCGCGCCGCCGGGGAGCTGATCCCTGAACTGACGCAGGAGAGACTCCTGTTGCACGCCGGACCGCCGATCGAGTGGGAGCGCATGTGCGGCCCGATGCAGGCCGCCGTCGTCGGCGCCGCACTCCTGGAGGGCTGGGCGGCGACGCCGCCGGAAGCGGAAGCGCTCGCCGCCGCGGGAGCCATCCGCTTCGCCCCCTGTCATCACCACGACGCAGTCGGCCCGATGGCGGGCGTCATCTCCGCGTCCATGCCCCTGCTCGTCGTGGAGGACGAGGCCACGGGGCTTCGGGCGTACTCCAACCTCAATGAGGGACAGGGCCGTTGCCTGCGCTACGGCGCACTCGGCGACGACGTCATGGAGCGGCTGCGCTGGATGGGAGAGCGCCTCGGCCCCGCTCTGCGCGCTGCGATCGGCTCGCTCGCCGAGCCGGTGAACCTGCGGTCGGTCACCGCGCAGGCCCTTCAGATGGGCGACGAGTGCCACAGCCGCAACACCGCGGCGAGCGCCCTGCTCACCCGCGAACTCTCCGCCGTGCTCGCCCGGCATGCGGACCTGGGCGGGATCGAGGCGCTGGACTTCCTGCGTGACAACAACTACTGGTTCCTCAACTTCTCGATGGCCGCGAGCAAGTTGGCGCTCATGGCCGGGCACGGTGTGCCGCACTCCACGGTCGTCACAGCCTTCGCGCGTAACGGTGTCGACGTCGGCATCCGCGTCAGCGGCCTCGGCGACACCTGGTTCATCGCACCCGCCGCCCCCGTGGACGGCCTCTACTTCGCCGGTTACGGACCCGCCGACGCCAATCCCGACATCGGTGACAGCGCCATCACCGAGATGCACGGCCTGGGCGGGTTCGCGCTGGCCGCCGCCCCGGCGATCGTCGGCTTCGTGGGCGGCACGCCCGAAGGGGCCCGCCGCATCAGCCAGGAGATGGGGACACTCACCGTCGGCCGGCACCGCGACTACCGGCTCCCCGGCCTCGACTTCGTCGGCAGCCCCGTCGGCGTCGACATCCGCAAGGTCGTCGACACGGGCCTCGAACCGGTGATCACCACGGGCATCGCCCACCGCGAGCCGGGCATCGGCCAGATCGGTGCCGGCCTCACCCACGCCCCGATGCGCTGCTTCACGGACGCGTTGAGCGCCTTCGAGGTGCCCCCGGAGCCCGCGGAGTGACGGGTACGCCGGCCGGCGGGGGTTCTGTACGGGCCGGGGCGACCCGCCCTGAGCACGTACACCTCGGCACCGTCAGTCACGTACACCTCGGCACCATCAGCACGGCCGTCGCCCCCCTGCTGCACGGTCCGTTCCGGCCGGCCCGCGTCGTCGCCGCCACCCGCTACGCGGTCCATCTCGCCACCGGCGACCGGGAGTTACCCGCGCTCGCCGTGGTGACCAGGGACGCGATCCGCCTGCCGAACGCGCTCGTCCTGCCCTTCTCGTCGGCGGACCGGCCGTTGGACCTGAACACACCATGGGCCGGCGTCGGGGCGGGCCGCGTAATCATCGGGCCCGTTCGCCTCGAGCCGGAGGCGTCCTGGACACCGCCCCGTGTCCAGGACGCCTCCTCCCCACCGGACCCGGCGCGCATCGGACAGGCGACGGTGCTGCTCGACGCCCTGGCCCAACCCCTGCCGCCCCCATTGGCGCCCCGCCTGACGGACCTGCGCCACGCCCTGCACGCCGATAGGTCGAGCGAAGTCCGGCGGGCCGCCCGCGCACTGGTCGGCCTCGGCCCCGGACTCACCCCGTCCGGTGACGACATCCTGTGCGGCGCACTGCTGGCGAGCCGAGCGTGGGGAGGCCCTCTCACGCCCCTCTCGGGGGCGGTCGCGGACGCGACCCTGCGCACACCGCTGCTCTCGGCGGCGCTCCTGCGGCACGCGGTGCGCGGCGAATGCGTGCCGCAGGCCCACGCGTTCCTGCGGGCGCTGAGCGGGGCCGTGCCCCTGGAACCCGCTCTGCGCGAACTGCTCGCCGTCGGGCACCACTCGGGAGGCGATCTGGCGCGTGGGGTGCTCGCGGTGGCCCTGAGCACAGCGCGCGCGGCGACCGGTGACCGGTGACCGGTGACCGTAACGACTACCCGGTCAACTACCCGGGGCTGAAGCCCGGGCTTGCTGCTCGGGTCATCAGTGGCGGTGATGAGGCCCGGCTGCATCCAGCGCTCACGCGATGAGGGTGAGCGCAGGGGCCTGTGACTCAGCCCCGCGAACCCACGTCCACCAGCCGCGTGCGGCGATGTTGTGGGACGAGTTCGGATCCGCGTGCTCAACGAAGCCGCAGACCTGGCACGCGAACCGTGCCTGCGAGGGCCGGTTGCGTCTGTCGATGTGATGACACTGGGAGCATTCCTGGCTGGTGTACGCCGGATCGACGTGCACCAGCGGGACCCCGGCTCTTTTCGCCTTGTAGGCGATGAAGGCGCCGAGCTGATGGAAGGACCAGGAGTGCAGCGTGACGCGTTGGGGCTTCCTGAGCCGTGCCCGCTCGCGAATACCGCCCAGGTCTTCCAGGGCGATCCCGCGGCCGGTGCGTTGAGCCTCTGCCACGATGTGCTTGCTGATCTTGTGGTTGATGTCCCGGGCCCGCCGTGCTTCCTTGCCCGCGTGTTTCTTCGCCCGCCGCTTCGCGGACTTCGTGCCCTTCCTCTGCAGTTTGGCCCGCAGCGTGCGGTCCGCCTCGCGGCGCCGGTTCAGACGGCGTCCGCTGTGGCGGGCGCCGGTGGAGGTGGTCGCGATGTTCACGATCCCCAGGTCGACCCCGACGAAGGACGCCGGGTGCGCGTCCAGTTCGGCCTCTGCAACCTCACAGGTGGCGATCAGATACCACCGGCCGTCTCGGTACAGCAGGTCACTCTCGCCCTTGCGGTACGCCTCAAGGACGGCGAGGTGCACCGGTGAGCCGGTGAAGGCGATGTGCTTCATCCGGCCCGTGACGGTCCAGATCGACACCGTCCGCTCGCCCATCTGCCACGACAGACAGCGGTCATCGAAGGGCTGGGCCGCGGCCTCACGGAAGACGACCGGCTTCCCGGTGGCCTTCGCATGCCGGCTACTACTTGACCTGTGTCACCAAGATGGGAACCAAATCCGAACATCCGCAGGGGTCGTAGCGTCATCTACACGCTGCACGCCCATTTGGTCTTCGTCCCCAAGTACCGGCGTGCGGTCTTCACCGACGAGATCCTCACCCGCTGCGAAGAGATCATGGCCGAGGTGTGCGGCGACTTCCGGGCCGAACTGACCGAGTTCAACGGCGAGGCGGACCATGTCCACCTGCTCGTGCACTATCCCCCGCAGATCGCCCTGTCCCGGCTGGTCGGCTCCCTCAAGGGCGTCTCCGCCCGCCTGCTGCGCAAGGAGTACCCGGAGCACATCCACCGCCACCTGTGGGGCGAACACTTCTGGTCACCGTCATACTTCGCCGCCTCCGCCGGGGGCGCCCCACTACAGGTGGTCAAGGAGTACATCGAGAACCAGAAACGTCCCGGCTGAGCAACGCCCCGGCTCCGCCGGGACGGCAATGCGCCGCTCCGCGACGACCATCGGGTCCGGCTCCGCCGACACGCCACCGCGCCCGTCCGGAGCGCCGTCACAGGATGCGATTCCACCCGATGGCTAAAGACACGGGATTCCTCGCAAGAATCAGTTGAAGTACCGGTTGCCCTTGTCGATGAGGTGGGAGGCGTAGACGCGGCCGATGGCCGGCTTGCCGCGATAGAAACCGACGTAGCGCTGTGCGCTGTCCACGACGACGGGGCGCGCGAAGCAGGCGAAGCGGTTGCGCTGCTGCTGTTCGGCCCAGGCCATGGCGGCCGGGTCGACGCGCTCGCTGACGAGGACAGGGAAGGCGGCGACGCCGGTCTGCAGGCCGACCGGGAGGCCGCCCTTGTTCTTCTTCGCGTACGTCAGGACCTGCGAGGTGAACGCGTCGACGCTCTGCGGGGTGATCTCGGGCACGGCGGCGGCGACGGTGAACAGGTGCAGGTTGGTGGCCATCCAGCGCATCCGGAAGTCGGCCCGCCGCCCCACGAGGACGGGCACACCGAACCAGTCCTCCCAGCGCGTCGCGCAGCCGTCCGCCTGGAGGCGGTTCTCCACCGAGGCCAGGTAGTTTCGGGCCGATTCACCAGTCATGGCGGTGATTGTGCACGGTCAAGTCCCTGCCGGACCAGTCGGGGTGCGACGGAGTCCCGCGCGTCAGGCCAGGCCCAGCGCCGAGAGCGGGTCGTCGAGGACCGGCTGCCACGCCAACTCGGCAGCTCCCACGAGGCTGTTGTGGTCGAGGGTGCACGCCAGGATGGGCACGCCGCCGCTGCGGCCCCACAGGCTGCGGTCCGCGACGACGGCCCGCAGGCGGTCCGGGTCCGCGTCGAGGAGCGCCCGGTGCAGGCCGCCCAGGATGATGCGGTCGGGGTTGAGGATGTTCACCAGGCCCGCGAGGCCGAGTCCGAGACGGTCGATCAGGGCCTCGGTGGCCATCCGCACCTTCGGGTCGTCGAGGCTGCCGGTGATCAGGTCGCGGGCCTGCTGGAGCAGGGAGCCGTCGGGGCCCGGTTCGCGGCCCGCCGCGTCGAGCAGGGCCAGCGGGTCGGTCTCCACGTCGAGGCAGCCGCGGCTGCCGCAGTAGCAGGGCCGGCCCTCGGGGTTCACGGTGAGGTGCCCGACCTCCAGGGCGAGGCCCGAACTGCCGGTGTGCAGACGGCCGTCGAGAACGAGCGCGCCGCCGACGCCGCGGTGGCCGGTGGCGACGCACAGCAGGTCGCGCGCGCCACGGCCCGCGCCGTGCCGGTGCTCGGCGAGGGCGGCGAGATTGACGTCGTTCGCGGCGAACGCCGGCCGCCCGATGCCGGCCTCCCGTACGCGCTCGGCGAAGATCTCGCGGACGGGCGAGCCCGCGGGCCAGGCGAGGTGCAGCGGGTTGAGGGCGGTGCCGTCGGGCTCGGCCACGGCGGACGGCACGGCGAGGCCCGCACCGACGCAGTGGCGCCCGCTCTCGCGCAGCAGTTGGGCGCCGGCCTCCACGACCGAGCCGAGCACCTGCGCCGGGTCCGGGTCGATGATCTCGCAGCCGGGCGTGGTCGCGACGATCCGGCCGCCGAGGCCCACCAGGGCGGCGCGGTAGCCGTCGGCGTGCACCTGCGCGGCGAGTGCCACAGGTCCGTCCTCGGCGACGGACAGCCGGTGCGAGGGTCGCCCCTGTGAGCCTGCGGCGGCGCTCGGCTTGGCGTCGATCCTGATCAGCCCGAGCGCTTCGAGCTCGGCGGCGACCGCGCCTGCCGTGGCCCGGGTCACGCCCAGTTCGGCGGTGAGGACGGCGCGGGTCGGCGCGCGGCCGGTGTGCACGAGTTCGAGCGCGGGCCCGAGCGCGCCACGGCCCCGCTCCAGACGTGGCGAACGCGCGGAACCCTCCGCCTCGCCCGCCGTCTGCCCCCCGGCCCCGGAGGCCGCCTTGCCACGCATCAGCAACTCCTCGCCCTGATCACCGTGTCGCATCGTATCCGGTGAACGCCGCAGCCCCTGCGGGTGAACTCACCCCTGTGGGGAGGGTGCGGAGGGCGGTGCGGTGAGTCCGGTGACGCGCATCGTGAGATTCAGGCGGCCCCGGGAGAGCCCGGTGGCGGGGTCGCCGGTGCCGGGGTACACCTTCGGCACCCCGTGGAAGGCGAGCCGCGACGGCCCTCCGAAGACCAGCAGGTCCCCGGAGACCAGCTCCACGTCCTCGTACGGTCTGCCGCGGTTCTCGGTGTTGCCCAGCCGGAAGACGCAGGTGTCGCCGATGCTGAGCGAGACGACGGGTTCCCGGGCGCGCTCGTCCTTGTCCTGGTGCATGCCCATGGTGGCGG
Source organism: Streptomyces sp. CB01635 (assembly GCF_002803065.1). Taxonomy (GTDB): domain Bacteria; phylum Actinomycetota; class Actinomycetes; order Streptomycetales; family Streptomycetaceae; genus Streptomyces. Next base: position 27,792 of record NZ_NNBL01000033.1, on the reverse strand, counting down.
CGCCGTCGTAGAAGTTGATCAGTGCCGTGTCGGGGGCGTAGCCGTCGCCGGCCGTGTCGTCCTCGTACGCGTCGACCAGCGCGCGTCTGCCCAACTCCTGTAGCCAGTCGGGGAAGTGGGCCACCGGGGCGCCGTTCACATCGGATGCCGTACGCGTGTAGCGGTAGGGCTGCCAGTGCCATCCGACGCACACGGTCTGGACGGACATCACGCCGCCGCCCGGCAGTCGCGTGTGGCGCATCGGCACGGGCCCGGCGGCCCAGCCGCGGCAGGCTTCGACGAGTGCGCGCCGGGCCTCGGCGTCGAGCCAGCCGGGCACGTGCACGGCGCCGGGGGTGATCTCCCGGCGCTCCCGGTGCACCGGGAAGAGCGGGGGCGCGTGCGGTTCGTGCCGGCGGGCCATGGCCCCATTGTCCCCGGTACGAGGTGTCTTGCGCGTACCGGGGCGGGAGCGGGGCACGGGTCAGCGGCGCATCACCTCGACCAGCTCCGTCACGGTGCGGGCCATCGCCTCGCGGCCCACGCTCAGGTACTTGCGGGAGTCGACGGCGTCGGGATGTGCGGCAAGGAACTCCCGGATGGCCCCCGTCATCGCTATGTTCAGAGCGGTGCCGACGTTCACCTTGGCGATGCCGCCCCGGACGGCCTGCGAGAGTTCGTCGTCACCGACACCGGAGGAGCCGTGCAGGACCAGCGGTACGTCGAGGCCCTCCGAGAGCTGCTTGAGGAGGTCGTGGTCGAGCGTCGCGGTGCGGGTGGTCATGGCGTGCGAGGAGCCGATCGCGACGGCGAGGGCGTCGACGCCCGAGTCCGTCACGTAGGCGCGGGCCTCCCCGGGGTCGGTACGGGCACCCGGCGCGTGGGCGTCGAGCGGCGCGGAGCCGTCCTTGCCGCCGACCTCCCCCAGTTCGGCCTCGACCCAGAGCCCGTTGGCGTGGCCCCAGTCGGCGGCAGCGCGGGTGGCCGCGAGGTTCTCGTCGTAGGGGAGCCGGGCCGCGTCGTACATCACCGAGCTGAACCCGGCGTCCGCGGCCTGGCGGAGCAGCTCGTCGCTCTGGACGTGGTCGAGGTGGAGCGCCACGGGCACCGAGGACGCCTCGGCGGTGGCGGCCGCGGCCCTCGCGAGGGGCAGCAGGCGCCCGTAGCGGTAACGCACGGCGTTCTCGCTGACCTGGAGGATCACCGGCGCGTTCGCCGCCTCGGCGCCCGCCACGACGGCCTCGATGTGCTCCAGGGTGATGACGTTGAACGCGGCCACCGCGGTACGCGCCGCGGTGGCCTCGGCGACGAGCGCGCCGGTTGCTGCGAGGGGCACGGCCCCTCCTTTCGGAAGGCTCGGAAGCTCGGTCGACGGTCAGCCGGCGGTGAGGATCACCGAGCGGGTGAGGTGGCGCGGCTGGTCGGGGTCGAGGCCGCGGGCGGCCGCGACGGCGACGGCGAGGCGCTGCGCGCGCACGAGTTCGGCGAGCGGGTCGAGGCTCCCCTCGACCCAGAGCGCGCCGGTGCCGGTCACCTGCTCGGCGAGCCCCTCGGGCGCCGTGCCGATCATCCAGGTGGCGGTGCCCGCGGTGGTGACGCTGATGGGGCCGTGGCGGTACTCCATCGCGGGGTACGCCTCGGTCCACGACAGGGACGCCTCGCGCATCTTCAGAGCGGCCTCGTTCGCGAGACCGACGGTCCAGCCCCGTCCCAGGAAGGTGAACTGGCCGCACTCCACGAGGCCTTCGGGCAGCGGCGTCTCGAGCGCGGTGCGCGCGTCGGCGACGGCCTGCTCGGTGTGCAGGCCGAGGTGGGCGCGCAGGAGCGTGAGCGCCGTCGTCGCGAAACGGGTCTGGACGACGGACTGCTCGTCGGCGAAGTCCAGGACGATCACGTCGTCGGCGGCGGAGACGATCGGTGTGTTCGGGTCGCCGATCACGGCCGTCGTCCGGATGCGGCCCTTGACCGCGGCCAGCAGCTCGACGACCTCGGTCGTCGTGCCGGACCGGGACAGCGCGATGAGGCGGTCGTAGGGGCGCCCGGCCGGGAACTCCGAGGCCGCGAACGCGTCGGTCTCGCCCTGTCCGGACTGCTCGCGCAGCGCGGCGAAGGCCTGCGCCATGAACCACGAGGTGCCGCAGCCCACGATCGCGACGCGCTCCCCCGGCGCGGGCAGCTTGGCGGCCTCGCCCGCGGCCAGGCCCGCCGCGCGCGTCCAGCACTCCGGCTGGCTGTTCAGCTCGTTCTCGACATGGCTCATGCCGTGCCCACTCCCTGATGTGTCGTGTCCGTGGACCGGTCGAACACGTCGTATGCGTCGCGCTCGAACGGCCCTGTCGAGCGTATGCTCGTTCCTGCAAGAATTCGATACCTTTCGAGCATAACCAAGCATCAGGTAGTGCGCTAGGGTCACCGGAGAACGACGATTGGAGGCCGCGGATGTCCCGCGACGCCCGCTGGAAGTCCCTGCTGGAACTGCTCGTGGAGCGGGGGCGCCTGGATGTCGAGGAGGCGGCGGCCGATCTCGGGGTGTCCGCGGCCACGATCCGGCGCGACTTCGACCAGCTCGCCGAGCAGCAGATGCTCGTACGCACCCGGGGCGGCGCCGTCGTCCACGGCGTCTCCTACGAGTTGCCGCTGCGCTACAAGACGGCACGCAACGCCTCCGAGAAGGAACGAATCGCCAAGGCGGTCGCCGAGCTGATCACGCCGGGCGAGGCGGTGGGCCTGACCGGCGGCACGACGACGACCGAGGTGGCGCGCGCACTCGCGGTCCGCCCCGATCTCGCCTCCGGTTCCCCGGCCCTCACGATCGTCACCAATGCGCTGAACATCGCCAACGAGCTTGCGGTGCGACCCCAGTTCAAGATCGTGGTGACGGGCGGGGTCGCCCGGCCGCAGTCGTACGAGCTCATCGGCCCGCTCGCGGACGGCGTGCTGAGCCAGATCACCATCGACACGGCCGTGCTCGGTGTCGTCGGTTTCGACGTCGCACACGGCGCCGCGGCGCACGACGAGGCGGAAGCGGCCATCAACCGGCTGCTGTGCGAGCGGGCGGAGCGCGTGATCGTCGCGGCGGACTCCAGCAAGCTGGGCCAGCGCGCGTTCGCCCGGATCTGCTCGACGGAGCGGATCGGCACCCTGGTCACCGACAGCGCCGTGGACGCGGCGACGGTGGAGCGCTTCGAGGAGGCGGGGGTCAAGGTCCTCGCGGTGTGACGCCCCGAGCCACACCTACGGTTTTCATGGCTGCGGCCCCTCCCGGACGGGTGGGGCCGCAGCCATTTCCCCGCACCCGTCCGACATTTCCCTGCGCCTGCCCGGCATTTCCTGTGCCCACCCGCCGGATGTCGTGGCCGTCACGCCTCGCACCGTCTTGTCCCGGCCGGGGTGGCGCCCTACCCTGACTTTGTGCCGACACTAAACAAACTCCGGGCCGTCAAGGACGACAGCCCGCGGACCGCGTCCCTCACCCGCCTGCGTATCGCGCTCACGATCTTCTTCGCGCTCGACGGCTTCATCTTCGCGGGATGGGTCGTCCGCATCCCCGCCGTGAAGGAGCAGACCGGCGCTTCGGCGAGCACGCTCGGACTCGCGCTCCTCGGCGTCTCCGCGGGTGCCGTGATCACGATGATGCTCACAGGGCGTCTGTGCAGGCGCTTCGGCAGCCACCCGGTGACCGTGGTGAGCGGTGTGCTCCTGGCGCTGAGCGTCGCACTGCCTCCGCTCACCCACTCGGCGCTCACCCTGGGCCTGGTCCTGCTCGTGTTCGGCGCCGCCTACGGCGGGATCAACGTGGCGATGAACAGCGCCGCGGTCGACCTCGTCGCCGCCCTGCGCCGCCCCGTCATGCCGAGCTTCCACGCGGCGTTCAGCCTCGGCGGCATGCTCGGCGCGGGCCTCGGCGGCCTGGTCGCGGGCCACGTCTCCCCCACCCGGCACCTCCTCGCCCTCACCGTCGTCGGCCTGCTCGTCACGGCCGCCGTCGGCCCCACGCTCCTGCGCCACGACGCCCCGACGGCTCCGGACGACAGCAGTCGTACACGGAGCGAGCCCGCGTCGGCGTCCGAGCGGCCCGCCGGACGCGTGCGCGGGCTCGTCCTCGTCTTCGGCCTCATCGCCCTGTGCACCGCGTACGGCGAGGGCGCGCTCGCGGACTGGGGCGCGCTGCACCTGGAGGAGGACCTGCACGCCCATCCCGGCGTGGCCGCGGCAGGGTATTCCTGCTTCGCCCTGGCCATGACCATCGGCCGGATCGGCGGGACGACGCTGCTCGAACGCCTGGGCAGGACCCGCACGCTGGTGTTCGGCGGCGCCACCGGCGCGGTCGGCATGCTGCTCGGCTCGCTCGCCCCCACCGTGTGGCTGGCGCTCCTCGGCTTCGCCGTCACAGGCCTGGGTCTCGCCAACATCTTCCCCGTGGCGGTCGAACGCGCCGGCGCGCTGGCCGGACCCACCGGCGTCGCCGCCGCGTCCACGCTCGGCTACGGCGGCATGCTCCTCGGGCCGCCGATGATCGGCTTCATGGCGGACTGGTTCTCGCTCCCCGCCGCGCTGACCAGCGTGGCCGTACTGGCGGGCGTCGCCGCCCTGATCGGCTTCGCGACCCGGCGCGCGGCCGTCTCCTGACCCGCGCGCGACGAGCATCCCGCAAGGACGCATTCAAGCCAGGTCCCATCGGGCAGACTCCCGCCATGGAGACTGCGGAGCACATCGAGACGCTCAACGAGGAGGGCCGCCTCCTCGCCGGCGCCGCCGAGACGGCGGGGACCGACGCCAAGGTGCCGACCTGCCCGGGCTGGGCCGTACGGGACCTGCTGCGGCACGTGGGCATGGTGCATCGCTGGGCCACGGCGTTCGTCGCCGAGGGGCGCACGTCGTACCACCCCGACAACGGTCTGCCGGATCTGGACGGCGCGGAGCTCATCGCCTGGTTCCGTGAGGGCCACGGCCGGCTCGTCGGGACGCTGGCCGGCGCCCGGCCCGACGTGGAGTGCTGGACGTTCCTGCCCGCGCCGTCGCCGCTCGCGTTCTGGGCGCGGCGGCAGGCGCACGAGACGACCGTCCACCGGGTGGACGCGGAGTCCGCGCTGGCCGGGACGCCCGGCGTGATCCCCGCGGAGTTCGCCGTCGACGGCATCGAGGAGCTGCTGCTCGGCTTCCACGCGCGCGGCAGGAGCAAGGTGCGCTCGGACACCCCGCGCCTGCTGCGCGTGCGGGCCACCGACGCCGAACGGGCATGGACCGTACGGGTCTCACACGAGCCGCCGGTCACCGAGCGGGACGGGGCGGGCGAGGCCGACTGCGAGCTGTCGGGTCCCGCGGCGCGGCTCTATCTGTCGCTGTGGAACCGGCTGCCGTTCCCGAGCCTCACCGGCGACGCCTCACTGGCCGCGCTGTGGCGGGAGCGGTCGGGGATCACCTGGAGCTGACGACCCGCCGGGCCATCTGCGGAGATCAGCCCTTCGGGCCGTCCGCGAGCATCCGCCCCAGTACCGCGCGCTGCAACGGTCGCACCTCGGTGTGCAGGTCGCGACCCTTCGGCGTCAGGCAGACCCGTACGCCGCGGCGGTCCTCGGGGCACATCCCGCGCGTCAGGAGGCCGTCCTTCTCCAGGCGGCCGATCAGGCGCGACAGGGCGCTCTGGCTGAGATGGACCTGCGCGGCGATCTCCTGCACGCGGAAGGAGGAACTGCCGTCCTCCGCCGTACCGGCGGCCAGGACGTCGAGCACCTCGAAGTCGCTGGCGCCCAGACCGTGCTGATGCAGCTCGCGATCGAGCTCGCACATGGTGCGCGCATGCACCGCAAGGATGTCCCGCCACTGATCCACGAGGCCGGGCTCGGCCTTTTTCGCCGCCATAACCGCACCGTAGCAGAAAAGACAGGCATTGTTGCATCGGAATTAAATGCACTTGCAGTCAATGCATATGCATGTAGTGTGCTCCGCATGACCTCTCCGCTCGCCAACACCCCTGCGTCCCAGGAGCGTTGGTCCCCCCGTCTGTGGGGCACACTGCTCGTCCTCTGCGCCGCGATGTTCCTCGACGCGCTCGATGTGTCGATGGTCGGAGTCGCCCTGCCGTCCATCGGCTCGGAGCTCGACCTGTCCACGTCGACCCTGCAATGGATCGTCAGCGGCTACATCCTCGGCTACGGCGGCCTGCTGCTGCTCGGCGGCCGAGCGGCCGACCTGCTCGGCCGGCGCCGGGTGTTCCTGATCGCCCTCGGCGTCTTCGCCCTCGCGTCCCTGCTCGGCGGACTCGTCGACTCCGGGCCGCTCCTGATCGCCAGCCGCTTCATCAAGGGCCTCAGCGCCGCGTTCACCGCGCCGGCCGGCCTGTCCATCATCACCACGACGTTCGCCGAGGGCCCGCTGCGCAACCGCGCGCTCTCCATCTACACGACCTGCGCCGCGACCGGCTTCTCCATGGGCCTCGTCCTGTCCGGCCTGCTCACCGAGGCCAGCTGGCGCCTGACCATGCTGCTGCCCGCGCCGATCGCCGTGATCGCGCTGCTCATCGGCATCAAGCTCATCCCGCACAGCGAACGCGAGAAGAACCACCGCGGCTACGACATCCCCGGCGCCATCACCGGCACCGCGTCGATGCTGCTCCTCGTGTTCACCGTCGTCCAGGCACCGGAGGCGGGCTGGGCCTCGGCCCGGACCCTGCTGTCCTTCCTGGCCGTCGCCGTCCTGCTCGCGGTCTTCGTCTCCATCGAGCGCCGCTCCCCGGGACCGCTGATCCGTCTCGGAGTGCTGCGCTCCGGCTCACAGATCAGGGCGCAGCTGGGCGCGATGGCGTTCTTCGGCTCGTACGTCGGCTTCCAGTTCCTCGTCACCCTGTACATGCAGTCCCTGCTCGGCTGGTCCGCGCTGCACACCGCGCTCGCGTTCCTGCCGGCGGGCGCTCTCGTGGCGCTCTCCTCGACGAAGGTCGGCGCCATCGTCGACCGGTTCGGCACGCCGCGCCTGATCGCGCTGGGCTTCACCTTCATGGTGATCGGCTACGCGCTGTTCCTGCGCATCAGCCTCGACCCGGTCTACGCGTCCGTCATCCTGCCGACGATGCTCCTGATCGGCGCGGCCTGCGCCCTGGTGTTCCCCTCGCTCAACATCCAGGCCACGAACGGCGTCCACGACGACGAACAGGGCATGGTCTCGGGCCTGCTCAACACCTCGGTGCAGGTCGGCGGCGCCATCTTCCTCGCCGTCGTGACGGCCGTCGTCACCGCGAACTCCGGCGAGGGCTCGTCCCCGCAGGCCGTCCTCGACAGCTTCCGGCCCGGTCTCGTCGTCGTCACCGCGATCGCCCTGGCGGGACTGCTGATCACCCTCACCGGCCTGCGGACCCGTCGTCCGCAGGACACGATCCTGATCGCGAAGTCGGTACAGGAGCAGGGGCCGGTGCAGGAGTCGATGAAGGCGGACGCTGGCGCCGACGCGCGTACGGAGCGTGTCGCGGTCCGCGACTGACCCACAGGTTCTCGACCCCCTCACACATGGGTTGCGCCCGGCCGGCAGTCCCCTACCTGCCGGGCGCACCCGCGTGTCGGCGGCGCGTGTCCGCTCAGCCGAGCCAGCCGGGCCGTACGAGGCCCGACTCGTAGGCGAGCACGACCAGTTGGGCCCGGTCGCGCGCGCCGAGCTTCACCATCGTGCGGCTCACATGTGTCTTCGCGGTGAGCGGGCTGACGACGAGACGGCGGGCGATCTCCTCGTTCGACAGGCCGATGCCGACCAGCGCCATCACCTCACGCTCGCGCTCGGTGAGCTGCCCGAGCGACCCGGCGGCCGCAGGCTCCTTGGAGCGTGCCGCGAACTCGGCGATCAGACGGCGGGTCACCCCCGGCGAGAGCAGCGCGTCCCCGTGCACCACCGCCCTTACGGCACGCAGCAGTTCCTCGGGCTCGGTGTCCTTGACGAGGAACCCGGACGCTCCGGCGCGGATCGCCTCGAAGACGTACTCGTCCAGTTCGAAGGTGGTCAGCATGACGACCTTCACGCTTTCCAGCGCGGCGTCGTCGCTGATGCGGCGGGTCGCGGCGAGCCCGTCGAGGACCGGCATGCGGATGTCCATCAGGACGACGTCGGGCCGCAGTTCGCGTACGAGCCGCACCGCCTCGTCGCCGTCGGATGCCTCCCCCGCGACCTCGATGTCGCTCTGCGCGTCGAGCAGCGCCCGGAATCCGGCGCGGACGAGCGACTGGTCGTCGGCGAGCAGTACGCGGATCAACGGTTCTCCTCCGTCGGCGTGAACGGCAGTTCGGCGAGCACCCGGAAACCGCCGTCGGGCCGCGGTCCCGCCTCGATCGTGCCACCCAGTGCGGCGGCCCGCTCACGCATCCCCGCAAGCCCGTTCCCGCTGCCACCTGCCGCCTCATGGCTCGCCGGCCCGTCGTCGTCGATGCGCAGGGACAGCGCGGTCCCCGAGTACCGCACCTCCACGCGCGCGTTGCGCGACTCCGAGTGCCGTACGACGTTGGTGAGCGCCTCCTGCACGATGCGGAACGCGGCGAGGTCGGCGCCGGGCGGCAGCGCGGTGCGGGATCCTTCCGTGTCGATGTCGACGGTGAGGCCCGCGCTCGCCGCCTGCTCCACGAGTTCCAGGAGCCGGTCGAGACCTGGGGCGGGGGCGCGCGGCGCGTCACCCGGGGTCCTGAGGGTGTCGAGGACCTGGCGGACCTCGCCCAGCGCCTCCTTGCTCGCGGACTTGATGGTGGTGAGGGCGGTACGGGCCTGCTCGGGGTCGGAGTCGAGCAGCGCCAGACCCACGCCCGCCTGGACGTTGATGACCGAGATGGAGTGCGCGAGCACGTCGTGCAGCTCCCGCGCGATCCGCAGACGCTCCTCGTCCGCGCGTCGCCCGGCGGCCTTCTCCCGCTCGGCGCGCTCCTTCGCCCACTGCTCGCGACGCGTTTTGACCAGCTCGGAGAAGGCGACGATCGCCAGGACCCACGCGGCGATGAAACCCTCCTGCCCCCAGGACGCGGCATCGTCCCCCGACGGCGGCAGATACGCGTACAGCCAGTGCGCCACGAGGACATGCCCCACCCAGAACATGCCGACCGCCGCCCACGCGGCTCTGCGGTGCCCCGCGACGATCGCGGCGTAACAGCCCACGGCCACGGTGATGAAGACCGGCCCGTACGCGTAGCCCGCGCCGAGGTAGACCGTCGCGCAGGCCGCCGTGCCGAAGGCCACGAGGACCGGGTACCGCTGACGCCACAGCAGGAGAACGCCACTCGCGAGCAGCAGCACGCGGGCGAACACGTCGAGGCCGGCGCGACCGGTCTGGGCGTGCGCCGCGAAGGTCGAGCCGACGAGGACGAACGCGGTGATCAGGACGGTGGACCGCCAGGGCCAGCGCGGCCCCTGGCCCGAGGCACCCCACCAGGGCGGCCCGTAGTGGCCTCGCCGGGCGGCACCGGTCGCCGTCCAGGGCGGCCCGTAGCGCCTGAGGTGCGGCGGACCCGCCCAGGTCCGGGGCGGGCCGCCGGCCCCGCGTACGTGCTGCTCATCCATGACCGCAACGCTAGACGCCGGACGCCGTCGCGGGCGTCAGCCGGGCGTGGTGATCACGTGTACTCCCCGGGGAGTACACGACGCAGTTCGGGCGGCGCGCGTCACGCCCGGGGCAGCGACTTCCACTCCCGGGCCGAGGGCATGTCATTCCCGGGGCAGCACCAGGCCCACGCCGTGGGCGAGCTGTGTCGCGGCGTGCGTGAAGAAGGTGGCACGGTCCTCCACGACCCGGTTGAACTGGCCGAACAGCTCGAAGCCGATCAGGCCGAACAGCTGCGCCCAGGCGGCCACGAGCGCGGCCACCGTCGCGGGCGGCAGGTCGGGGGCCAGGTCGGCGCCGAGCCGCTCGGCCTCGGGCCGCAGCTCCTCGGGGAGCGGCGGCTCGGCGATCCCGCGGCCCTGGTGGGCGTCGCGGACGATGCTGAAGAACAGCAGCCCGACGCGCGACGCGGCCGGGACGGTTGTCATCGGCGCGCTGTATCCGGGTACGGGCGAGCCGAAGATGAGCGCGTACTCGTGCGGGTGGGCCAGCGCCCAGGCGCGGACGGCTTCGCTGACGGCGACCCAGCGGCGCACGGGTGCGATCGCCTCGGCCCTGCTGTCGGAGGTCTTCGCCTTGTCGCTGCTCTTCGCCGCCTTCTTGAGCAGGGCGGCGTCCGCCCGCTCGGCCGCCTCACCGACGGAGTCGTACGCGTCGATGATGAGCGCCGTCAGGAGGTCGTCGCGGCTGGGGAAGTAGCGGTAGAGCGCCGAGGAGACCATGCCCAGCTCGCGGGCGACGGCGCGCAGGGACAGCTTGGCGGCGCCCTCGGCCGCGAGCTGTCTGCGGGCCTCGTCCTTGATGGCGGCGGTGACTTCTTCCCGTGCCCTGGCCCTGGCTCCTCGTGTGGTGCTCATACGGGCAGTGTCCCACGATTTCGGAGCAGTGCACACGTTCCGGATCGATGCACGCGTTATGGATCGGTGCACTCATTTGGGAGCAGTGCACTCAGTGGCGAGCGGCGCACTCTGCCGCGGCGACCAGAAAAGAGAGCACCGCTCTTGCTTTGGATCGCCGATCTCGTGCACACTGATCTCAAGCGAGAGCAGTGCTCTCGCAACCGAGATCGAGACCGACTCCAGCGGCGCCCCCGTCGCACCACCCACACCCAGGAGAACCCCATGACCGCGAACGCCCAGTCCGGCTCGCCCTCCTCCCCCAGCCCCTACTACCTGAAGGGCAGCCGCCTGAACGTCCGGCTGAACGGCGTGATCGGCTGGCTCGCGCGCCACGGCGTCAGCCTGATGGGGTCCGCCGAGCTCTCCGTGCGCGGCCGTAAGAGCGGTCAGATGCAGCGCATCCCGGTCAACCCGCACACGTACAAGGACGCGCAGTACATCGTCTCGGCCCGCGGGCACTCCCAGTGGGTGCGCAACATGCGCGTCGCCGGGGCCGGCGAGCTGCGCGTCGGGCGCAAGGTCCGTACGTTCACCGCGACCGAGGTGCCCGACAACGAGAAGCTGCCGATCCTGCGCAGCTACCTGGAGAAGTGGGGCTGGGAGGTCAACCAGTACTTCCAGGGCATCACTGCCAAGTCGACCGACGAGGAGCTGACCGCGGCCGCGCCGGACCACCCGGTCTTCCTCATCACGATCGAGAAGTAGCCTCCGGATCGTCGACCGTCGGCACGGCCGACGGATCAGCCGAGGACGCGGCCGCGGATGCCGGCCGGTCCAGACGGCTCAGGACGCGACCCGCCATCGGATACGTCCTGACGATCTCGCCCAGCGTCGTCGATCCGCGGGTGATGCGGGCGAACGCCTTCCACGCGGGCCGGAACCCGGTGATCGCCGCGTGCAGCACGCCGGGCCTGCGCTCGAAGACGGTCAGCATCCGCCTGCCGACGCTCATCTCGACACCGAGCCCCGCCTTGACGGCGAACGCGTAGTTCAGAGCCTGCCGGCGCGCGTCCACCGCGTCGTGCGCCTCCGAGACGCGGACGGCCCACTCCCCCGCGAGACGACCCGACCGCAGCGCGAACGAGATGCCCTCACGGGTCCACGGTTCGAGGAGACCCGCCGCGTCACCACACACGAGTACGCGACCGCGCGACAGCGGTGAGTCGTCGGCACGGCAGCGCGTCAGATGGCCGGAGGAGACCGACGGTTCGAAGCCGGCGAGGCCGAGCCGGGCAATGAAGTCCTCCAGGTACCGCTTCGTGGCGGCGCCCTCGCCCCGTGCCGAGATCACGCCGACGGTCAGGGTGTCCCCCTTGGGGAAGACCCAGCCGTAACTCCCGGGCATCGGGCCCCAGTCGATGAGGACGCGGCCCTTCCAGTCCTCGGCGACCGTCTCGGGAACGGGGATCTCCGCCTCCAGACCCAGGTCGACCTGGTCGAGCTTCACCCCGACATGAGCCCCTATGCGGCTGGCACTGCCGTCCGCCCCGACGACGGCGCGCGCCAGGATGGTCTCGCCGTCCTGGAGGATCACGGCGACCGTGCGCCGGTCGGGCACGGCAGCGCCGTGCTGCTCTACCCGCGAGACCGTCGTCCCGGTGCGCAGCTCGGCGCCCGCCTTCTCGGCGTGCTCGACGAGCTGATGGTCGAAGTCGGCGCGGTTCACCAGGCCGAAGAGCATGTGGCGAGAGCGCCGGGTGCGGGTGAACTTCCCGTCGAGGGAGAACGTCACCGCGTCGATCCGGTCCCGGAACGGCAGCTCGAATCCCGGCGGCAGCGCGTCCCTGGAAGGACCGATGATGCCGCCGCCGCACGTCTTGTACCGGGGCAGTTCCGCTTTCTCCAGAAGGAGGACGCTGCGTCCGGCGACCGCTGCCGCGTAGGCGGCCGAGGCGCCGGCGGGACCGGCGCCCACCACGACGACGTCCCACACCTGCCCGCCGTCACCGGCGTCCGCCGCGTGCTCGCCCGTTCCGTTGCCGTCCGCCGAGTTCTCGCTGCTCACGATGGTCTACTGCTCCCGATCCAGCCGCCTGCCGCACCTTTCCCAGGCATCCTACGGCGGTGTCCTGCCAACCCCTTGTGGCAGGATCGGCACCGCATGCCCTGTGCACGAAACGCTCACGCACACCAGCCGACGGCGGACCCGCACGGACGCGTGCGAAAGCCGCATACGTACACACACGTGCAACGTCGCACCTACGAGGAGCGTTCCCATGTCACCGAATCCGATCGCCGAGACCGTCGCCTCGCTCATGCCCGGGGCCCGGACCGAGCTCGCCGAACTGGTGGCGTTCAAGTCGGTGGCGGACTTCGACCAGTTCCCGAAGAGCGAGAGCGAGGGCGCCGCGAACTGGGTGGCGGACGCACTGCGCGCCGAGGGCTTCCAGGACGTCGCGCTGCTCGACACCCCGGACGGGACGCAGTCGGTGTACGGCTTCCTGCCGGGCCCCGAGGGCGCGCCGACCGTTCTCCTGTACGCGCACTACGACGTGCAGCCTCCGCTGGACGAGTCGGCGTGGGTCACGCCGCCGTTCGAGCTGACGGAGCGCGAGGACGGCCGCTGGTACGGGCGCGGCGCCGCGGACTGCAAGGGCGGCGTCCTGATGCACCTGCTCGCCGTGCGCGCGCTCAAGGCCAACGGCGGTGTCCCGGTGAACGTCAAGGTGATCGCCGAGGGTTCCGAGGAGCAGGGCACGGGCGGTCTCGAGCGGTACGCCGAGCAGCACCCGGAGCTGCTGCAGGCGGACACGATCGTCATCGGTGACGCCGGAAACTTCCGGGTCGGGCTGCCGACGGCCACGTCGACGCTGCGCGGCATGACGCTCGTCCGCGTCCAGGTCGACACCCTCGGGGGCAACCTGCACTCGGGCCAGTTCGGCGGCGCGGCCCCGGACGCCCTCGCGGCGCTGGTGCGTGTCCTCGACTCGCTGCGCGCGGAGGACGGCTCGACGACGGTCGACGGTCTCGCGGGCGACGCCGCGTGGGACGGCCTCCAGTACGACGAGGGCCAGTTCCGCAAGGACGCCAAGGTCATCGACGGTGTCGAGCTGATCGGTTCGGGCACGGTCGCCGACCGCATCTGGGCCCGCCCCGCCGTCACCGTCCTCGGTATCGACTGCCCGCCGGTCGTCGGCGCGACGCCGTCCGTGCAGGCCGGGGCGCGCGCCCTGATCAGCCTGCGGGTGCCGCCGGGCACGGACGCCGTGGAGGCGACGAAGCTCCTCGTCGCGCACATCGAGTCGCACACCCCGTGGGGCGCCCGCGTCCAGGTCGAGCAGATCGGGCAGGGCCAGGCGTTCCGCGCGAACACCGGCAGCCCGGCGTACGCGGCGATGACGGAGGCGATGAGCGTCGCGTACGAAGGCCAGGAGATGCAGTACGCGGGCCAGGGCGGCTCGATCCCGCTGTGCAACACGCTCGCGTCGCTGTACCCGGAGGCGGAGATCCTGCTGATCGGCCTGAGCGAGCCCGAGGCGCAGATCCACGCGGTGAACGAGAGCGTGTCGCCGCAGGAGCTGGAGCGGCTCTCGGTCGCCGAGGCGCTGTTCCTCCAGAAGTACGCCGCGATCTGACTCTCGTCACAGCCGTCGTCTTCGCCCCGGGCAGAACTCTTCTGCCCGGGGCGTAGCCATGTCCCCCGGACAGCTGCGCGTCCCTACGGTCGGCGTATGGATGTCTACGGCATCACCGATGTGATCGAGGTCGTCCCGCGGCTGCACCTGTTGCGCTTCCCGGTGGGGCAGGCCTATCTGTGGGACGACGGGGGCGAGTTGACGCTGGTGGACGCGGGGGCCGCCGGCGCCGGGGCGCCGATCGCCGGCGCCGTACGCGCGCTCGGCCACCGTCCGCGCGACGTGCGCCGGATCGTCCTGACCCATTTCCACGAGGATCACGCGGGCGGCGCGGGCGAGTTCGCGGCGCTCAGCGGGGCGGACGTGTGGGCGCACCCGCTCGACGCGCCGTTCGTACGCGGCGAACGGCCCGGCCCCGACCCGGAGTTCGAGGAGTGGGAGCGACCGCTGTACGCACAGGCGCAGAAGCTGCTGCCGACACCGCCGACGAATCCTGTACTACCGCGTGAGGTACGGGAGTTGGCGGACGGTGACGTGCTCGACTTCGGCGGTGGCGCCCGCGTCGTCGCGGTACCCGGGCACACGGACGGCAGTATCGCGCTCCATCTGCCGCACCACGGCGTGCTGTTCACCGGTGACGCCGTGGCCGCGTCCCCGCTGGACGGGCAGGTCATATTGGGCGTGCTCAACCTCGACCGCGCGCGGTCCGTCGAGTCCTTCCGCACCCTGGCCTCGCTCGACTCCGCCGTGGCGTGCTTCGGTCACGGCGACCCGGTGACGGGCGGGTCGGCGGCGGTCCTGCGTGCGGCGGTCACGCGCCTCGACGCCGCGTAGGCATCCCCGTACGGCGTCAGCCCACCGGCACTCCCGCCTCCAGGTAGAGGGCGGCGCCGCGCTCGCGGGCCCGCAGCGCCCAGCGCAGGCGCTCGTACCGGACGGGAGGCATGAGTCCGGCAGCCTCCTGTTCGGTGACGAACCGCCAGCCGCGCAGCTCCGGTCCCGGAAGGATCATGCGGTGGGCCTCGGCGCCGTCGAGGCGCCCGCCGTCGAAGAGCAGCCGCAGGCCGCCGTACGCGGGAGGTGCGGGCGCCTCCCAGTCCACGACGAGCAGGCCGGGCAGCACGGGGAGCTGGATCCCGGTCTCCTCGGCGACCTCCCGTACACCGGCCCTGGCGGGGGCCTCTCCGGGTTCCACGACACCGCCGGGGAACTCCCAGCCGGCCTTGTACGTGGGGTCGACGAGGAGCACACGGTCCTCCTCGTCGAAGAGGAGTACGCCCGCGGCGACGGTCTCACCGGTGGGCTCGGGCGTCTGGACGATGTCGCACGGCTCGACGGCGCCGGTGCGCACGGCCTCGGCGATGCGTTCGGCCGCTCCGTACGCGCTGAGCGCGCTGGTGTCGACGGGGTGGGCGTCGGCGGTGAGCCAGGTGGCCAGCGCCGTGCGGTACGCCTCGATGTGGTCGTAGGACCATTGGCGGACGCGCAGCTCGCCGTCGCGTGTCTCGGGCGGTATCTCGCGCCGGGCTATTCGCTCGCGCAGGATCGTTTCGGCTGGGGCGAGGAGCACATGGCGTACGGGGATCCTGCGGGCGGCGAGACCGCCGAAGATCTCGTCGCGGTACTCCTGCCTGAGCAGCGTCGCCGGGACGACGAGGACACCGCCCACCTCGGCGAGCAGCGCGGCGGCGGTGTCGACGACGAGCCGCCGCCAGATGCGCAGGTCCTGGATGTCGGTCACCTCGGCCAGCTGCTTGGCGGGCAGCAGCTGGGCGAGTTCCCCGCCGATCGCGTCGGGGTCGAAGAGCGTGCTGTTCGGGATCAGCTCGATCAGTTCCCGTGCGGTGGTGGTCTTCCCCGCACCGAAAGCACCGTTGATCCAGACGATCACGGTTCCCCCTCCTCTGTCGGCCCCCTGAGGCTTGCCCGCAACAGCGTGCGGCGGAAACCAGCACCTGATGGGGGCGCGCCTCGCGTACGCCTCGCGCACGTCACCGAGGTCCGCGAACCAGCCGCGGGGGCCGCTTAGGATCCGCTCCGTGGACCTTCCCGAAGAGTTGATTCGCTTGCAGCACGACGCCGATGACAAGGGCCGCACCCTGGAGCACCTCGATGACGCGGAGCGTCAGGCGCAGCGGGATGCCTGGTTCGAGGCGGCGGCCAAGGTCGAGGCCGCGGTCACCGCGTACGCGCAGGAACAGGGCCTGAACCGGCACGACGTGGCGAAGGCCCTGCGCCAGGCCGCCCGCCGGCCGCACTCCCAGAGCTGACTCCGGAAGGTGTACGGGAGCGCTCCCCCCTTGACATGTGTCCGCGCGGCCGGGGGGATCCATGCGACAGGGTGAACAGCGTCGCGGCGCCACGGACGCGCCCCCGGCGCCCCCCGTGGTCTACGAGACCGGTGACTGTGTCGTCGTCGCGCTGCGCGGCGAGGTCGACATCGTGACGCTCCAGGACTCCGTCGCCCTGCTCGAGACGGTGGCGGCGGGCCCGGCCGCCACCGTGGTGATCGATCTGACCCGCACGACGTTCTTCGACTGCTCGGGCCTCACCCTCCTCCTGCGCACCCGCCGCCGCGTGGAGTCCCGCGGCGGCCGCCTGAGGGTGGTCTGCAACCAGCCGCGGACGCTACGCCTGCTGGAGGTGACGGGCCTGCTGCCGCTCTTCGCCCCGGCCCCGACCGTCGAGGCGGCGGTACGGCAGGACTAGGGCGGCCCGCCCGGCTACCCCTTGCTCGACCCCAACGTGAGCCCCGCGATGAAGTGCCTCTGCAGGAGCAGGAACACCAGGATCGTGGGGAGCGCCACGAGGACCGAACCGGCGGCCAGCAGGTTGTAGTCCGTGAAGAATTGGCCGCGGAGGTTGTTGAGGGACGACGTGATCGGGAGTTTGTCGGGGTTCGAGATGAAGATCAGGGCCCAGAGGAAGTCGTTGTACACCCAGGTGAATTCGAGCGTGCCGAGCGCCGCGAGAGCCGGGCGGCACAGTGGCAGCGTGATGCGCCAGAACTGCGTCCACAGTCCCGCGCCGTCGACGATCGCCGCCTCGAGGATTTCCTGGGGAAGCGTCCGCATGAAGTTCGCCAGGACGAAGACGCAGAATCCCAGCTGGAATCCGATGTTGACGATGATCACGGCCCAGTACGAGTCGTACATCGTCAGCGAGTCCGACATCCACCACGGCAGCGGAATCTTCAGGAAGAGAACATACAGCGGGGTGACGAGAACCTGGGGTGGCAGCAGGTTTCCCGCCGTGAAGAACATCAGGAGCACAATTCCGCCGCGCACCTTGATACGCGACACCGCGAAGGCGACGAAGGAGGCGAGAAAAAGTGTGATCAGGACGGCCGGGACGGCGATGATCAGGGTGTTCTTGAAGTACTCGCCCATCCCCGAGTCGCTGAAGGCCTCACGGTAATAGTCGAAGGACAGGTGCTCGGGCAGCGAGAAGTAGCCGTGCTGCGCCGTCTCCTCGTAGGGCCGCAACGAGGCGTAGACCGCGAGCAGGAGGGGTGCGAGGAACGCCAGCGAGACGGCCATGAGGAAGATGTGCACCCCGAACCGGCCGCGCCGGCGCGGGTGTTCACCGCGCCGGTCGCCGCCGGCCAGGGAGCGGCCCCGGGCGGCGGGGGAGGTCGTACGGATGTCGGCGGTCATCGGTCGCGCGCACCTCGCAGCTCTTGGACCAGGAACGTCACGATGAATCCCAGGGAGACCGTGAGGAGGACGACCGCGATGGCCGAGCCGAAGCCGATGCGGCTGGCCTCGCCGATGACGTTGTCCGTGATGAGGACGGACAGCAGTTCCAGGCCGTTGCGGCCCTTGTTCACGGCGTAGACGATGTCGAAGGCGCGCAGCGACTCGATGACGGTGATGACGCCGACGATGACATTGACAGGGCGCAGGGTCGGGAAGACGACGCGGAAAAAGGTCTGACGGGCGTTCGCGCCGTCGATCGCTGCGGCTTCTTTCAGTGTCGGGTCGACGGATTTGAGGCCGGCGAGATAGAGGATCATCACGTATCCGGTGTGCCGCCAGCTCGCGGCCAGCATCATCATCCAGATGTTGATGTCCGAGTCGCCCAGCCAGTCGATCGGGTTCTCGTGGTTGTCGAGAACGGTGTTGACGACGCCCTGGTCGGTGCCGAGGACGAGTTGCGCCATGAATCCGACGACGGCGAGTGAGAGCACGACCGGCATGTAGAGAGTCGACTGGTAGAAGCGGCTGAAGCGCACGCCCCGGTCGATGAGTACGGCGAGGAAGAGGCCGAAGGGCGTGGCGATCAGACCGAGAAAGGCGAGCCACAGGAGGTTGTGGCGCACGGCCGGCCAGAACGGCGGATAGTTGTCGACGAGGTTCTGGTAGTTCTTTCCGCCGACCCAGTGGATGTCGCCGATGCCGTCCCACGACGTGAAGGACAGGCCGATGGAGGCGAGCGTGGGCCCCCAGATGATGACGATGTCGAGCAGTACGGGTATTCCCAGGAGCACGACGAGAACGACGAGGTCACGGCGGGTGAACCGCCGCGACCTCCGCCGCCCTGCGCGCCGCGCGGTGTTCAGCGCCACGGAACGCATTCCCCCACTACTCAGCTGACGGCGGACGAGAAGATTTCCTTCTTCTGCCGCTCGATCCGGTTGACGAGGCCGTCGACGTCGTTCGGATTTCCGATGAAGTCCTGGAGCGCCTTGATCATCACGGTCTGCGCGAAGTCGGGCCGGGTGTCACGGTCCATGAACTGCGATATCTGCTTGGCACCGGAGACGAGTTCGGCGGACTTCTTCTGCAGCGGGGTGTACTTGGAGGTGTCGGCGCCGTCGTTCACGGCGACATTGTTCGGGTCGCCCGCGAGATAGATGTCCTCGGCCCCGGGAGTACCGAGGTATTTGAGGAGCGCCTTGCCCGCGTCGACGTTCTTGGCCTTCTTCGCGATCAGGAACCCGTCGATGGGAGCCTCTACCGCGTCCTGCCCGTACTGGGGGTCGATCTCCGGGAACGCGAAGAAGTCGATGTCCGCGCGTTCGTTCTCCGGGAACTGCTGGCCCGGGTGCGGCATTCCGAAGACGGCCATGCCGGTCTGGCGCTTCTGCAGGCCCTGAGCGGCTTCCTCCCAGGTCCGGCCGAGCGCGCCCTTCTGGTAGTACGGCATGAGTTCGCGCCAGAGGTCGAACACCTTCTTGACCTTGGTGTCGGTCCAGGCTTCCGTACCCGCCATGAGGCCCTTGTGGAAGTCGTATCCGTTCAGGCGCATGTTGATGTAGTCGAAGGTGCCCATCGCGGGCCAGCCGTCCTTGTCGCAGAACGCGACCGGGGTGCCGTCCTTGTGCATCTGCTTCGCCAGGGCGATGAAGTCGTCCCAGTTCTTGGGCTGTTCGTAGCCCTTCTTCTCGAAGAGGCTCTTCCGGTGGAACACGGCCCACGGATAGTAGTAGTACGGCACGAAGTACTGCTTGCCGTCGTGCGTGGACTGGTCCTTGAGCGCCTGCGAGAAGCCCTTGAAGCCCTTCCAGACGTCGTCGACGTCCGTCAGGAGGCCCTTCTCGGCGAAGTACTGCATGCGGTAGCCGGCGAACCACATGAAGACATCGTCCGGGGTGCCCTGGAGATAGCGCGTGATGTTCGTCTGGAACTCGTTGTGATCCGTGGTGTTGACGTCGACCTTCTTGCCGGACTTCTTCTCGTACGCCGTGAAGGCCGCCGCGAACGCCTTCTTCGGCACGGCGTCCGATGAGTTGGACCCCACGGTGACGGTCTTCTTGTCGCCGCCCGGGCCGTCCCCGCACGCCGTGAGCAGTGCCGGAAGCGTGAGCGCACCGGCGCCCACCGCCGCGCCCCGCAGGAGACCCCGACGGGACATCCGATGTCCTGTCGCGCTCCCGGGCGCGCCAGAACCGTAGAACGATGACTGTGCCATGTCCCCCTCCTGGGGCCGCAACCCAACACAACCGAACGCGAGGGTTGGATCCCACTCTCAACTCCCGAGATCGTCAAGGGTTCTGACGGGACATCGGGCAACCGTTACCGCATCTCTTCCAACAGAGTCCAACACGGCCTACCGTAAACGCGCGCCACTGACGCGAACATGACGTCACCCCACCTTTCGCGAGTACGGAGGAACGTAACGATGCGTCACCTTCCCACCCGCACCTCTCGCACCACCCGCCGAAGAGTCGTCGGAGCGTTGGCCACCGGGCTGCTGTGTGCCGCGGGCGTCACGGCGCCGGCCGCGGTCGCCGACCCGCCGAAAGCCGGTGCGGCCGGCTCGCACAGCGCAAGCGTCCAGAAGGCCTCGCCCACGCTCGACGACGGGCTCGCGCTGACCCCTCCCATGGGCTTCAACAACTGGAACTCCACGCACTGCCGCGCCGAGTTCAACGAGGCGATGGTCAAAGGCATCGCCGACATCTTCGTGGACAAGGGCCTCAAGGCCGCGGGCTACCAGTACGTCAACCTCGACGACTGCTGGGCCCTGCCGCAGCGCGACGCGAACGGCAAGCTCGTGCCGGACCCGGTGCGCTTCCCGGGCGGCATCAAGGCCGTCGCCGACTACGTCCACTCCAAGGGCCTCAAGCTCGGCATCTACACGAGCGCGGGCACCAAGACGTGCAGCGACATCGGCTTCCCCGGCGGCCTCGGTCACGAGTACAGCGACGCCCAGCAGTTCGCCGACTGGGGCGTCGACTACCTCAAGTACGACAACTGCAACAACCAGGGCGTCGACGCCAAGCAGCGCTACCGCACGATGCGTGACGCCCTGAAGGCCACGGGACGGCCCATCGTCTACAGCCTCTGCGAATGGGGATCCAACAAGCCGTGGGAGTGGGCCGCCGACGTCGGCCATCTGTGGCGCACCACCGGTGACATCAGTGACAGCTGGGGCTCGATGCTCTCCCTGATGAAGCAGAATCTGCCGCTCGCGCAGTACGCGGGGCCCGGGCACTGGAACGACCCCGACATGCTCGAGGTCGGCAACGGCGGCATGACCGCGACCGAGTACCGCACCCACTTCTCGATGTGGTCGATCATGGCCTCACCGCTGCTCATCGGCACCGACCTGCGCAAGGCCTCCGCCGAGACCCTCGACATCCTCAGCAACCGCGAAGTCATCGCGGTCGACCAGGACCCACTGGGCAAACAGGGCACGGTGCTCTCCTCCGAGGGCGGGCGCTGGGTCGTCGCCAAGGAGATGAAGGACGGCAGCCGCGTCGTCGCCCTCTTCAACGAGTCGGGCAACGCACAGCGGATCGCGACCTCGGCCGCGGCGGCCGGACTGCCGCACGCGAGCGCCTACACGCTGCGCGATCTGTGGCAGCACAAGAGCTACAACACGGCCGGGGCCATCTCGGCGACCGTTCCCGCGCACGGGACCGTACTGGTACGGGTGGCCGCCGACGGCAAGTGGGCCGCGAACCCGCCCGCCGTCGAACTCGGCCTGAGCGGCGCGCCGTTCGTCGAGGCGGGCAAGGCCGCCCGCCTCACGACGTCGGTCACCGACCTCGGCCGCACGCCCGCACGCCAGGTGTCCGTCGCACTGGACGGGCCCGCAGGGTGGAGCGTCAGGCCGACCTCGCCGACCGGCGCCGGATCCGTACCGACGGGCAAGGCGCTCACCACGTCATGGACCGTGACCGCGCCGGCGGGGACCGCGACGGGGGCGTACGACCTGTCCCTCAAGGCCACGTACCGCTCGCCGGGCGGGGTGCGCGCCCAGAGCGCACTGCCGCTGACCGCGCACGTGGTGGTCGCGCCGCCGGCCGGGGCCTCGTCCCTCGGCGATCTGCCGTGGCTGTCCACGACGAACGGGTACGGGCCCGTCGAGCGCAACACCAGCAACGGGGAGAGCGACGCGGGAGACGGGCATCCGATCACCATCGGCGGCGTCGTGTACGGGAAGGGGCTCGGCGTGCACGCGGACAGCGCCGTCGAGTACTACACGGGCGGCTCGTGCGAGCGCGTCACCGCGAGTGTGGGCGTCGACGACGAGAAGGGCACGAAGGGCACCGTGACGTTCGAGATCTGGGCCGACGGCAAGAAGGTGGCATCGACCGGCACCCTCACCAACGCGGACGCTGCGGAGCAGCTGTCGGCCGACGTGGGCGGGGCCCAGGCGGTACGCCTCGTGGTGACCGACGCCGGCGACGGCGTGGACTCCGACCACGCGGACTGGGGGGACGCGACGCTGTCCTGCTGACACGTCAGGGGGCGGCGCCGGGGCGGAGTTGCCTGCCCCGACGCCGCCCCTTCGAACTCAGGTGACGCGTCAGAGCGCCGACACGTCCCGGTCGCGCGTGAGCGCAGCCGCTGCCGCTCCGACGAGGCCCGCGTCCGTGCCCATGCGGGCCGGAGCCACCGTGAGGCGCTGCACGAACGACAGCGTCGCGTAGTCGCGCAGCGAGCGGCGCAGGGGCGCGAAGAGGACTTCTCCCGCCTTCGCCACTCCGCCGCCGATCACCGCGATGTCGATCTCCACGAGGGTGGCCGTCGCGGCGATGCCCGCGGCCAGCGCCTGGGCGGCGCGTTCGAACGAGGCCATTGCCACCTTGTCGCCCGCGCGCGCGGCCGCCGCCACCGCCGCGGCCGACACGTCGCCGTCCGCGCCGGGACGCCAGCCGCCGTCCAGCGCGCGGCGCGCGATGTTCGGCCCGCTCGCGATCCGCTCGACGCAGCCGCGCGCTCCGCACGGGCACGAGTCCCCGTCGAGATCCACGCTGATGTGGCCGATGTGGCCCGCGTTGCCTGTGGGTCCCGGGTGCAGCTTGCCGCCGAGGATCAGGCCGCCGCCGACGCCGGTGGAGACGACCATGCACAGCGCGTTGTCGTGGCCTTGCGCCGCGCCCTGCCAGTGCTCGGCGGCCGTCATGGCCACGCCGTCGCCGACCAGATCGACGGGCAGACCACCGGTGACCGCGCGAACCCGGTCCACGAGCGGGAAGTCGCGCCAGCCCGGCACGTTGACCGGGCTCACCGTGCCGGTGGAGGCGTCCACCGGACCCGCGCTCCCGATGCCCACGGCCCGCGCCCGCACCCACAGCGGCGCGGCGGTCAGCTCGCGCAGCACGTCCTCGACGGCCCGCATCACCGTGTCCCCGTCCTCCTTGGCCGGAGTCGGCCGCTGCGCGCGCAGCAGGATGCGGCCGTGGTCGTCCACCAGGGCCCCGGCGATCTTGGTGCCGCCGATGTCGAGCGCGGCGACGAGGTCGGTCTGCATCAGTGTGAGGTCCCCTGGTGAAATGGCAGGTCGGAGAATACGGTAGATAGTCTCTCCCGCATCTGACAACGTTGTCCAGGGCCTATGCTCGACGCCACATCCCCATACAGCATGATGAACCCCCTGGAACCGCAGCGACGACAGGACAGGACAGCCCACCGTGGACCGCACCGCCCGCCGCCCCGACAGCCGTTACGGCAACCGCCCGACCATGAAGGACGTCGCGGCGCGCGCCGGGGTGGGGCTCAAGACGGTGTCCCGCGTCGTGAACGGCGAGCCGGGGGTCACCCCCGACACCGAGCGCCGCGTCCAGGAGGCCATCGAGGCCCTGGGCTTCCGCCGCAACGACAGCGCGCGCGTCCTGCGCAAGGGCAGGACCGCGAGTATCGGCCTGGTGCTCGAGGACCTGGCCGACCCGTTCTACGGGCCCCTGAGCCGCGCCGTCGAGGAGGTCGCCCGCGCCCATGGCGCGCTGCTCATCAACGGGTCGAGCGCCGAGGACCCGGAGCGCGAGCAGGAACTCGTCCTCGCGCTCTGCGCACGCCGGGTGGACGGGCTCGTGGTGATCCCGGCCGGTGACGACCACCGCTATCTCGAGCCCGAGATCGCAGCCGGTGTCGCCACCGTGTTCGTCGACCGCCCCGCCGGGAAGATCGACGCGGACGTGGTCCTGTCCGACAGCTTCGGGGGCGCGCGTGACGGCGTCGCGCATCTGATCGCGCACGGCCACCGCCGTATCGGCTTCATCGGTGACCAGCCGCGCATCCACACCGCCGCCGAGCGTCTGCGCGGCTACCGGACCGCGATGGAGGACGCCGGGATAGTCGTCGAGGACGCGTGGATGTCGCTCGGTGTGACCGATCCGGAGCGGGTGCGGCGCGCCGCGGAGGAAATGCTCGCGGGGCCCGAGCCGGTCACGGCGATCTTCGCGGGCAACAACCGTGTGACGGTCACCGTCGTCCGCGTCCTTTCGGAGGTGACGCGCCCGGTGGCGCTGGTCGGCTTCGACGACATCGAACTGGGCGATCTGCTGCGCCCCGGCGTGACCGTCGTCGCGCAGGACGCCGCACAGCTGGGCCGCACGGCCGCCGAGCGGCTTTTCCGGCAGCTCGACGGGCTGTCGGTGGCGCCGGAGCGGATCGAGCTGCCGACCCGGCTGATCACGCGCGGCTCGGGCGAACTGCCCCCGGCCGACTGACAGTTGAGGCATCGGGCGGCTCGGCGGGCGGTCAGCAGACAGGGAGCCCGGGGAGTGGCGCGTTGTTGTCGCCGCCCTTGAGGTAGACGTCGCTGACGAAGACGTTCGTGTTGCCGCTGTCGTCGTCCGTCTTCGCCCACCAGACGTTCGTCCACTGCCCGTACGTCTCGCGGCGGCCCAGGTTCTGCTGGCAGTGGAAGTAGTTGATGCCCGCGTTCAGGACGCCCGCGCGGTCGCCGGACGCGGTGTACGAGTCGGATGTGCGCCACACCGTGCAGTTGTACTTGCCGCCGCCGACGGAGTGGCAGGCCGGAGGGGGTGCCGGGCTCGCCCCGCCGCCGCCTCCTCCCGTGGTGCCGCTCTTCGTGGGGCGGGGCTCGGCCGGGCTGGAGGCGGAGGGTACGGGCCGGCCGGCGGACGGCTTCGGGCCGGGCTTCTCCGAGACCTTGCCGTCGTCCGGCTCCCGCGACTTCTCGTGGCCCTGACCCGAGGGCTTCCTCGTGCCGTCCAGGGCGCCACGACTGTGGTCCGCTTCCGGCGTGCCCGTGGTGGCCGCACCCGATGAGGCGGCCCGGTCCCCCTTGTCGTCGGACCCGTTGAGCGCGGCCACGGTCGCACCGGCCGCCCCGAGTACGGCGATGACGGCCGCGACGGCGAGCAGCACGCGCGTACGGCCGGGCTTGCGCGGCGCGTCGGGGGGCGAGGCGTTGAGAGTGGTGGGCGGCGGGGCGTTCACAGGGGTAGACGCCTGGGCGTTCGCGGGGGTGGGCGCCGGGCCGAAGCCGGGCGGCGGCAGGGCCGGCACGCTGCGCACCGTCGTTTCCCTCGGACGCGGTCCGGGCTGCCGGAGCGCTGCGGTGGCGACGTCGGCCGGTGCCGCGGCGACCGCTTCGAGAAGCTCCCGGGCCCGACCGGCATCGGGCCGCGTCTGCGGATCCTTGGCCATCAGTTGCTGGAGTACGGGGGTGAGGTGGTGGCCGGCGCGCCGGGGTTCGGGCAGCGGCTCGACGACGATCGCGTTGAGCGTCGACCACGTGGACGTACGCCGGAAGGGCGAAGCTCCTTCGACGGCCGCGTACAGCGTGGCGCCGAGGGCCCATACGTCGGATGCCGGACCGGGGTCCTGGCCCTGGGCGCGCTCGGGGGCCAAGTAGTCGAGGGAGCCGACGAGTTCGCCGCTTCGGGTGAGGTGGGTCGCCGAGCCGTCACCCGGGTCGTCCATCGTCGCGATGCCGAAGTCCGTGAGGACGACGCGGCCCGAGCGGTCGAGGAGGATGTTGCCCGGCTTCACGTCCCGGTGCAGGACCCCGGCGCGGTGGGCCGCTTCGATGGCGTCCATGACCTTGGCGCCGATCGCGGCGGCCTCGCGCGGGTCGAGCGGGCCCTGGTCACGCAGGACGTCGTCGAGGGACGGGCCGTCGACGAGTTCCATGACGATGAGGGGCCGGCCGTCGACCTCGGTGACGTCGTGCACGGCGACGACTCCGGGGTGGCGCACGCGGGCGGCGGCGCGGGCCTCCCGCTGCATCCGCACGCCGAGGTCGGCCAGCTCGGACCCGGCGGCGTCCGAGTAGGTGCGCAGTTCCTTGAGAGCGACCTCACGGCCGAGCACCTCGTCGACTGCGCGCCACACGACGCCCATGCCGCCCCGGCCGAGCTGTCCCCGCACGCGGTACCGCCCCGCGAGGAGGCGGCCGCCTCCCGTCTCTTCCTGATCCCCCGAAGACACCGTTGCCCCGTCCCTGTGACGCCTCTTTAAGTGGCGTACAGACTACGGGGCAGCGGTGACAGGACCGGATACGCGTTACGGGACCGGGACGACCGTCACCGTTCCTGCGCGGTCAGGTCACCGCGGCGCGGGCCCGCGAATCCCTGGAGGCGGGCCAGCGTGAGACCCGTGATGCGGGTGACCTCGCCCGTGTCGAGGGCGCCGCAGTCCAGGCCGCGCAGCAGATAGCCGGCGAGCGCCTTGGCGGTGGCCGGCTCGTCCGCCACGTCGCCGCCCTCGTGGTGACCGGCGTAGGCGGCCAGGCGCGCGGCGGCCGACTCGAAGCCCTCGCGGTAGAAGGCGAAGACCGCGGCGTAGCGGGTCGGGATGTGGCCCGGGTGCATGTCCCAGCCCTGGTAGTAGGCCCGGGCCAGGGCGCGGCGGGTGAGGCCGTAGTGCAGGCGCCAGGCGTCGTGGACCTTCGCGGTCGTGCCGACGGGCAGGACGTTGGTGGAGCCGTCCGAGACGCGGACACCGGTACCGGCGGCGGCCACCTGCATGACGGCCTTCGCGTAGTCGGCGGCCGGGTGGTCGCTGGCCTGGTAGGCGGCGCTGACGCCGAGGCAGGCGCTGTAGTCGAAGGTGCCGTAGTGCAGTCCTGTCGCGCGGCCCTCGGCGGCGTCGATCATGCGGGCGACGGCGGCGGTGCCGTCGGCGGCGAGGATGGACTGGCTGGTCTCGATCTGGATCTCGAAGCCCAGGCGTCCCGCCTCGAGACCGTGCGCCTTCTCGAACGCCTCCAGGAGCCGGACCATGGCGGTGACCTGCTCCGGGTACGTGACCTTGGGGAGCGTGAGGACGAGCCCGTCGGGGAGGCCGCCCGCCTCCATGAGGCCGGACAGGAAGATGTCGAGGGTGCGGATGCCCCGGTCGCGTACCGGCGCCTCCATGCACTTCATACGGATGCCCATGTACGGAGCGGCGGTGCCGTTCTTGTACGCCTCGGCGACCAGCCGGGCCGCGCGGGCGGCGTCCTGGTCCTCGTCGGCACCCTTGTAGCCGTCCTCGAAGTCGATGCGCAGGTCCTCGACCGGCTCGCGCTCCAGCTTGGCGCGTACGCGCGTGTGGACCGCCTCGGCGAGGTCGTCGCCCAGACCGAGAACGGCGGCGAAGGAGGCGGCGTCCGGGGCGTGTTCGTCGAGCATCGCCAGGGCCTTGTCGCCCCAAGTGCGAATGGTGTCGGCGTCGAACTGCTCACCGGGGACGTACACGGTGTGGACGGGCTGCCGGGTGCCGGGGTCTCCGGGGTAGCGGCGCTCCAGCTCCGCGTCCACGGGGGCGAGGGAAGCGCTGATGCCCTCGCTGACCGCACCGGCGAGGCTCGTTGCCACCTTCTCTTGCTGACCCATTCCTGCACCCTCCACACTCTCGATGTTCCAGAGTTTCCGCTTCACGGAATCAACAATCCGCATAGCGAAGTTATCTGCGCTCGCCACCTGCGTCAATGGTCCCTCGTACGCGAACGGGGCCGCGCGGTGAAGATCACCACGCGGCCCCGTTCCCGGCCCGGAGAAGCTCAGCCCTTGCGGGTCTTGATTTCCTCGGTGAGCTGGGGGACGACGTCGAAGAGGTCGCCGACGACGCCGTAGTCGACGAGGTCG
>NZ_NNBL01000032.1:66055-84307 GCF_002803065.1 Streptomyces sp. CB01635 | reverse complement strand
GGCGGCACGGCTGCGCAAGGTCGCGGGCCGCGCCGCGCTGCCCGCGCGAACCGCCGCGTGCGTCGCGCTGCGCGCTGTCCGCGACAGCGGGCTGACCCGGGACCAGCTCGCCGACGGCACCGCCCTGATCGTCGCCGGCAGCAACCTCGCCCTGGCCCACCAGGCAGGGACCGTCCTCGGCCACGCCCGCAGCCCCGGTCGGCTGCGCGCCTCGTACGCGCTCACCCACCTCGACGTGGACGTGGTCGGCACGGTCAGCGAGCTGACCGGGATCCACGGCGAGGGCTGGACGCTGGGCGGCGCCTCCGCCAGCGGCACGCTCGCGCTCGTGCAGGCCGTCCGCACCATCGCCGCCGGCTGGGCCGAGCGCGTGCTCGTCGTCGCCCCGGCCGCCGAACTGTCGCCCGTGGAGGCCGAGTCCTTCCGCCGTACCGGCGCCATGGCCCACGAGCGCTTCAGGGACGAACCCGCCCGGATGTGCCGCCCGTTCGACCGCGACCGCCAGGGATTCGTCCGCGGTGAGGCGGCGGCGGCCGTCCTCCTGGAGCCGGCCGGCGCGGCCCGGGAGCGCGGCGCCGACGTGCTCGCCGAGATCACCGGGCACGGGCAGCGCCTCGACGCGCGGCGCGGCACCGAACCCGACGCCGAGGGGCAGGCCGCCGCCATGCGCGCGGCCCTCGCGACGGCCGGCATCACGCCCGACGAGATCGACTACGTCAACGCCCACGGCACCGGCTCCGTGCTCGGCGACGAGACCGAGGCGGCCTCGCTGCACAAGGTGTTCGGCGACCGCACGACGTACCGCGTGAACTCCACCAAGCCGCTCACCGGCCACTGCCTCACCGCCGCGGGACTCGTCGAGGCCGTGGCGGCGATCGCACAGCTGCGGGCCGGGGCCGTCCACCCCAACCCGAACCTCGAACACCCCGCCGCGGGCCTGCCACTGGCCGGCCGCACGGCCGAGCGACGGCCGCTGCGCACCGCCCTCAGCAACAGCTTCGCCTTCGGCGGCATCAATGCCTCCGTCGTGATCCGCAGCATCCGCGTGTCCAGCCCTGAGAAGCCCTGCAATTCCCCCCAGCAGTTACGGAGAAGACCTTGACTTCCTCCCCCTCGTAAATGAGGGGGATTCCTACGGCTCGCGCCGTGGGGTTTCCTGCTTCATCGCCGATTGCCCGCCCGGAGTTTTCCGTTGAGGTCTTACACCAGCTCCACAGGCCGATGCCGCCAGCCCGGCGGCCAGAAGGTTGTTCGCTGCGTTCTCGTCCCGGTCGTGGGTCGTTCCGCAGTTCTCGCATGTCCACTCACGGACGTTGAGTGGCATGCGTTCGGCGAGTGCGCCGCAGGCGGAGCACAGTTTGGAGGAGGGGAAGAAGCGGTCGACCGCGACCACTTCCCGCCCGTACCAGGCCGCCTTGTACTCCAGCATGCTCCGGAACTCGGCCCAGGACGCGTCACTGATTGCGCGCGCCAGGGTGTGGTTCTTGACCATGTTTCTCACGGTCAGGTCCTCGATCACGAGCGTTTGATTTTCACGCACGAGTCGAGTCGTGAGTTTGTGCAGCAGGTCCCGCCTGCGGTCGGCGATCTGCGCATGCACTTTGGCAACCCTGCGGCGGGCCTTGGCCCGGTTCGAGCCATCCCCCTTCGCCTTGCGGGACAGTTCCCGCTGGGCCCTGGCGAGCCGGGTCCGGTCACGGCGTTCGTGCCGGGGGTTGGCGATCTTCTCCCCGCTCGAGAGGGTCAGCAGGTGGGTCAGTCCGACGTCGATGCCGATGGCGGTGTCCGTGGCGGGGATCGGCTTGACAGTGGGGTCCTCGCACAGCATCGACACAAACCAGCGGCCCGCGCCGTCCTGCGACACGGTCACCGTGGACGGCGACGCCCCCTTGGGCAGCGGTCTCGACCACACGATCGACAGGGGCTCTGTCATCTTGGCGAGCGTGAGCTCGCCGTCCCGGTAGCGGAATCCCGAGGTGGTGTACTCGGCGGACTTCCGCGACTTCTTCTTCGACTTGAACCGCGGGTACCTGGCCCGCTTGGCGAAGAAGTGCGCGAATGCCGTCTGCAGGTGCCGCAGCGTCTGCTGGAGGGGCACCGAGGACGTCTCGCTGAGGTAGGCGAGCTCTTCGGTCTTCTTCCACTCGGTGAGCAGTGCGGACGTCTGGTTGTAGTTGATCCGCTCCTGTCGCGCCCAGGCTTCGGTACGGGCCGCCAGGGCCATGTTGTAGACCTTGCGCACACATCCGAACGTGCGCGACAGCTCCGCTGCCTGCGCATCACTCGGATAGAAGCGGTACTTGAACGCCCGCTTCACATGGCTCGCGGTCACGCTCACAAAGTAGCCGCCCCACTACTTAGGGCCAAACGTGCGGGTCCCAGGGCTGCGATCCGCCCTGACGACGCATCGCAGCCCCATGCCCCGCTCCCCAGGAATCCGTTCCCCCTCCGCCCCGAAGGGCGCAGCATCCAAGGAGGTATCCGATGAAACAGGTCGGCATCGAAGCCATCAACGCCTACTGCGGTGAGACCTACATCGACGTTCCGGCCCTGTTCGCGGCCCGTGGCCTCGACGACAGCCGGATCGGCAACCTGATGATGGCGCGCAAGAGCGTCGCGCTGCACTGCGAGGACGCCGTGTCCTTCGCCGTCAACGCGGCCAAGCCCATCGTCGACGCCCTGAGTGCCGAGGAGCGCGACTCCATCGAGCTGCTGATCGTGGGCACCGAGTCCGGGGTCGACTTCGGCAAGTCGCTCGCCACCTACGTCCACGACTACCTGGGGCTGTCGCGCAGCTGCCGCCTGTTCGAGACCAAGCAGGCGTGCTACAGCGGCACCGCCGCCCTGCAGATGGCCGCCGCCGTCGTCGCCGCCAGCCCCTTCGAGGGGACCAAGGCCCTGGTCATCAGCAGCGACGTGGCCCGTCCGGTGCCGCACACCTACGTCGAGCCGAGCCAGGGCGCCGGCGCCATGGCCATGCTGGTCAGCGACAATCCGGTCGTCGCGGCCTTCGACCAGGGTGCCAACGGCTTCCACAGCTATGAGGTGATGGACACCTGCCGCCCCGACCCGGAGCGGGAGGCCGGTGACACGGACCTGTCGCTGCTGACGTACATCGACTGCCTCAAGGGCTCCTTCACCGACTACGCGCGCAAGGTCGACGGCGCCGACTTCGTGGACTCCTTCGACCTGCTGGCCATGCACACGCCGTTCCCCGGCATGGTCAAGGGCGCGCACCGGGCCGCACTGCGCAAGCTGAAGCGGGGCACGTCGCCGCAGGCCGTCGAGGACGACTTCACGACCCGCCTCGGCCCGGCGATCCAGTACCCGCAGCAGGTCGGCAACATTTACGCCGGCACGGTCTTCCTCGCGCTGGCCTCCACCATCGACAACGCCGTCATCGACGGCGAGCGCCGAGTCGGTGTCTTCTCGTACGGCTCCGGCTGCGCCTCCGAGTTCTACAGCGCCGTCATCACGCCCGCGTCGCAGCGCGCCGTACGCGCCATGGGCATCCGCGAGGCGCTGGACGCGCGGTACGCGCTGAGCACCGACGAGTACGACGAACTCCTCTCGGCCACCGCCGAGTTGAAGTTCGGCACCCAGGACTTCACCTTCGACCTCGACCGCTTCCCGCAGATCACCAAGGCGCGCTTCGACGGCGGGCGGCGCCTCGTACTGCGGGGCGTGCGGGACTACCACCGTGAGTACGTGTGGCTGGGAGGCGATCAGTGATGACCGCCGTCACCCTGACCGCGGCCCGGGGAGTGCTCCGCGCCCGCCTCGACCGACCCGAACTGCGCAACGCCGTCACGCCGGAGCTCCTCGACGGCCTGCACGCGGCGCTCGACAGCGCCGAGGCCGATCCGCACTGCCGGGTCCTGGTCCTGTCCGCGCGGGGCGACGACTTCTGCGCCGGCACCGACCTGTCGGACGGGGTGCCCGCCGAGGTGCCGGAACCGGGAGCGGACGAACTCCCGTACTGGAAGCTCCTCGACCGTCTCACCCGCACCCCCGTCGTCACCGTCGCCCTGGTCGACGGCCACGCCACCGCGGGCGGCGTCGGGCTCGCGGCCGCCTGCGACCTGGTGATCGCCGGTCCGCGGGCCCGCTTCCGCCTCACCGAGGCCCTCGTCGGTCTGGTGCCCGCCATGGCCCTGCCGTTCGTGGCGCGCAGGACCGGTGAGCAGCGGGCGTTCTCGGCCACCCTGCTCGCCGAGGCACTGGACGCCGCCGGCGCGGTCACGGCCGGCCTCGCCGACACGGCCGCCGACGACGCCGAACAGGCCCTGCGGCGCGCCCTGGTGGAACTCAGCCGGGTCGACCGGCCCACCGCCGGGGCGCTCAAGGAGTACCGGGCCCGGCTCTTCCCCCGCGACGAGCGGCTCGGCCGTGATGCGGGGCGCGCCTTCCTGGACCGGCTCGCCGACCCCGCCGTGCACCGCCTGATCGGGGAGCGTGCCGCATGAGCGCACCGACCACCGACGCCGCTCTGTCCGTCGTCCGGCTGTCCTGGGAGGGGCCCGTCGCCGTCGTCACCATGGACGACCCGGGCGGCCGCAACACGTTCTCGGCCGGCCTGACCTCGGGCCTCGTCGACTCGATCGAGCAGGCCGCCGCCGACCCGCGCACCCGGGCCGTCGTCGTCGAGGGCAGGCCCGAGCTGTTCTGCGCGGGCGGCACCCAGCGCGAGCTGGTCAACTTCGCCCGGGGAAACGGGAGTTTCGACACCGACGACTTCTTCCGGGTCTTCGCCCGGTGCCCGCTGCCCGTGATCGCCTCGGTGCAGGGCCACGCCATCGGCGGCGGGCTCGTGCTCGCCCTCTACGCCGACTTCGCGGTCTTCAGCGAACGCTCCATGTACGCGGGCAACTTCATGAAGTACGGCTTCACGCCCGGCATGGGCGCCAGCTACCTGTTCCCCAGCCGCTTCGGGCGCGAACTGGGTACGGAGATGCTCTTCACCGCCCGGAACTACCGCGGCGCCGAGTTGCGCGAGCGCGGCGCCCCGGTCCGCGTCGTGCCGCACCAGGACGTGCCGGGCACGGCCCGGGAACTGGCGCTGTCGATGACGGGCGCCCCGCGTGCGTCGATCGAGCTGCTCAAGCGGGAGCTGGCCGTGCCGCTGCTGGCCGCGACGGGCGAGGCGGTGGCCCGCGAGGCGGCCCTGCACCGCACGTCGTTCCGGCTGCCCGAGGTGATGGAACGCATCGTCGGCGCGTACGGCACTGCCGCCACCGACACGAGCTGACACGACCTGACACGAGCTGACACGACCACCAGGAACCGAAGGAACCGATGGACGGCATGGACGCGAAAGAGATCCTGACCCGAGTCAAGACCGGTGCGCTGGACGCCGCGTCCGCCGCTGCGCTGCTGCGGGCCGAGGCCACCCCCGCACCGGCCGCCGGGGTGGACGGCGCCACCGCGGCCGCTCTGCTGCGGGCGGCGGCCGGCCAGGCCACCCCGGCCGCGCCGGCGCCCGCGCCCGCGGGCGTGCCCGAGCCGGTCGCCGTCATCGGCTACAGCGCCCGGTTCCCCGGCGCCGATGACGCCGACACCTTCTGGCAGCGGATCCTGGACGGGGACGACCTCGTCACCGAGGTGCCCGCCGAACGGTGGCGCATCGCGGACCACTACGACGCCGACCCCGCGGCCGAGGGCAAGTCGGTCTCCAAATGGGGCGCCTTCGTGGACGGTGCCGACCGGTTCGACGCCGACTTCTTCCGGATGACCCCGCGCGAGGCCGAGCTCACCGACCCGCAGGCCCGGCTCTTCCTCCAGGAGGCCTGGCGCGCTCTGGAACACGCCGGGCAGCGCACGGGAGCGCTCGCGGGGGCCCGTGTCGGCGTGTACGCCGGCGTCATGATGAACGACTACCAGGACCTCATCGAGCGGGAGAGCGAGCACACCCGGCTCGCGCAGGTCATGCAGGGCAACTCCAACTCGCTGCTCGCCGCCCGCATCGCCTACCACCTCGATCTCAAGGGTCCGGCCGTCACCGTCGACACGGCGTGCTCGTCCTCCCTCGTCGCCCTCCACCAGGCCTGCCAGTCGCTGTGGCTCGGCGAGGCCGACATGATGCTCGTCGGCGGCGTCACCCTCTACCTCACCGAACTGCCGCACGTCTTCATGAGCCGGGCGGGGATGCTCTCGCCCAGCGGGCGCTGCCGTCCCTTCGACGCGTCCGCCGACGGCATCGTCCCCGGCGAGGGCTGCGCCGTCGTCGTGCTCAAACCCCTGTCCAGGGCGGTCGCCGACGGAGACCCCGTGCACGGGGTGATCCGCGCCGGAGGCCTCAACCAGGACGGCAGGACGAACGGGATCACCGCGCCCAGTGCCGCCTCGCAGGCCCGGCTCATCGCCGGCACGCTCGACCGGTTCGGCCTGGACCCGCACGGTGTCGACTACGTCGAGTGCCACGGCACCGGCACCCCGCTGGGTGACCCCATCGAAATCACCGCGCTCAACCAGGTGTTCGGGCCCGCGGGCCGGCCCGCGGGCAGCGTGCCGATCGGCTCGGTCAAGGGCAACGTCGGCCACACCTCGGCCGCGGCCGGGCTCGCCGGGCTGATCAAGGCCATGGGTGTCGTACGCACCGGGCAGGTGCCCCCCTCGCTGCACTGCACGGCCGCGACGCTCAACCCCGGCATCCCCTTCGAGGACGGCCCGTTCACCGTCGCCACCGAGCGGCTCACCCTGCCCGGCACCGGGGGACGGCCGCGCCGCGCCTCCGTCAGCTCGTTCGGCTTCAGCGGCACCAACGCCTACGTCGTCGTCGAGCAGCCCCCGCCCGCAGGACCCGTCACCGCCGTCGCGACCGACCTGCCCGTGCTCGTGCCGGTGTCCGGCCGCCGCCCCGGCGCACTCGCCGACCGTGCCGCCGAACTCGCCCGCTGGCTGCGCTCGCCCGGCGGGGCCGACGCCGCACTCGCCGACCTCGCGCACACCCTGTCGTGCGCCCGTGACCACCACCCGCACAGGGCCGCGCTGCTCGTCGACGACCGGGAGCAACTCCTCGACTCGCTCGACCGGCTGGCGGTGGGCGGAGGCGACGAACGACGCGTCGAAGGGCCTGCCGCGCCTGCCGCAGAGGCGCGGACCGCCGACCGCGAGGCCCGCCGCGCCCGCGCCGCGCTCCTGCGCCGCGTCCTCGACCGGGCGGCGGACGAGCCCGGGAACCGGGGGCACCTGCGCGAACTGGCCCGGCTCTACGCCGAGGGCCACGACGTCGACTTCACCCGGCTGTGCCCGCCCGGCCGCTACCGCCGCATCTCCGTCCCCGGATACGCCTTCGCACGCGACCGCCACTACGTGAGCGCGCGGCCCGCCGCGAGCGCCGTCCCCGACACCCACGCCGTCCCCGGCACCTTCGACACTCACGACACCCTCGACGACCTCGTCCTGTACGCGCCCGGCTGGCAGGACGCCCCCCTTCCCGCCGACGCGCCGCGCCCCGCCCAGGGGCCGCTGCTCGTGCACGACACCAGGGGCGACCTCGCCGCCGCGCTGGGCGGCACCGGCCTCGACGAGATCGACACGGTGCGGGCCACGGAGCCCGACGCCGTCACGCTCGTGGTGCGCATCGGCCCGGACCCGGACGCCGACGCGGCGGCGTTCGCCGCCCTGCGCACGGTGCTCTCCGCCTTCCGCACACAGCGGCTGACCGTGCTCGCCGTCACCGCCGACGCCCTGCGGGCCGACGCCGCGCGCGCCCTCGTACAGACGCTGCGCCAGGAGAACCCGCGCCTGGACGGACGTGCCCTGCTCGTCGCCGACGACGGGGCCGCGGCCGCACCGTCCGTCCGGGCCGAACTGGCCGTGCCCCAGCCCGAGTCGGGACACCTCGCCGACGTGCGTGGCGCCCGCCGCGTACGCCGTGTGCTGCGCCCCGCCGCCCTGCCCGAAGAGGGCTTCGTGCCACGCCCCGACGGCGTGTACCTGGTCACCGGCGGCATGGGCGGCATCGGACGTGCGCTGGCGCGCCGGCTCGCCGCGCGTCCCGGCACCCGGGTCGTGGTGTGCGGGCGCACCCCCTGGGCCGAGCTGGATCCGGCCGCGCGTCCGCCGGCGGACGGGGCCGGAGGCATCCGCTACGTACGCGCCGACGTCACCGCCCCGGAGGGGGCCGCGGAACTGGTCGCCGGCATCCTCGCCCACGAGGGCGCCCTGCACGGTGTCTTCCACGCGGCGGGCGTGGTCCGCGACGCGTACCTGCTGCGCAAGACTCCCGCCGACGTGGCCGCGGTGCTCGCCCCCAAGACCGCCGGCGCCGCCGCACTCGACGAGGCGACGGCAGGCCTGCCGCTCGACGTCTTCGCACTGTTCTCCTCGGTCGCGGCGGTCAGCGGCAACATCGGCCAGGCCGACTACGCCTACGCCAACGGCGCGCTGGACGCCCTGGCCGAGCGCCGCGGGGGTCTCACCGCCGCGGGGGAGCGGCACGGTCGCACCGTGTCCGTGCAGTGGCCGCTGTGGGACGTGCCGGGGATGACCATCCCCGAGCCGGTGCGCGAGGTGGTCGAGGAGCGCGTCGGCATGGTCCCGCTCCCCGCCGATCGGGGACTGCGAGCCCTGGAGCGGCTGCTCGGCCCGGGCGGTCCGCAGGTCGTGTCGCTCTTCCACGGCCGGGCGGACGCCTGGCACCGCCACCTCGCCGAACTGCACCTGCTGCCGGGCGCGGAGAGCGCGGCCCCGGCCGGCGCCGTGGACACGACGTCGCCCGCCGTCACGCCCGACGGCCTGGTGGAACTGGTCTGCCGCACGGTCGCCGACACCCTCGGCCACGACCCGTCGGCGATCGGCCCGCGCACCTCCCTGGAGGCGCTCGGCCTCGACTCGGTGATGATCCGCACGCTGGCGTCGAAGCTGAGTGCCCAGGTGGCCCCGGTCGGCCCGGAGATGCTCTTCGGCCTGCGCGATCTGACCGAACTGGCCGGCCACCTCGCGCGCCTGACCCCGCAGCGGGCACCGGCCGCCGTGACCGTCGAGCCGTCCGGACCGTCCGTCGCCGAGCCGCCCGTCGAGCCGTCCGTACTTGCCGCTGCCGCGGTGACGGGCGCCCCCCACGGCGGTCCCGCACTCGGCCCCGCACTCAGCCCGGCATTCGGCCCCGATGACGCCGTGGCCATCGTCGGGCTCGCCGGGCGCTACCCCGGGGCGGACGACCCCGAGGCGTTCTGGGAGAACCTGCTCGTCGGCAAGGACACCGTCGGCGACCTGCCCACCGACCGCTGGCGCAGCTCCGGCGGCGTACGGGCCAAGGGGCACTTCCTCGACCGGGTGGACTCCTTCGACCCCGCGTTCTTCGGTCTCTCGGCGCGGGAAGCCGCCTTCACCGACCCACAGGAGCGGCTCTTCCTCGAAGTCGCCTGGGAGGCACTGGAGGACGCCGGACTCGCCGGGGCCCGCCTCGACGCCCTCACCGCGCCCGACGGCGAGCCCCGCAGCGTCGGTGTCTTCGCGGGCATCACCTCCGCCGACTACCCGCTGCTCGGCGCCGAGCGCTGGGCGGCAGGCCAACGGGACATGCCCTCCGGCCACTTCTGGTCGCTGCCGAACCGGCTTTCGTACCTCCTCGACCTGCGCGGTCCCAGCCAGCCGGTCGACACCGCCTGTTCGTCCTCGCTGGTCGCCCTGCACCTGGCCGTGGAGGCGCTGCGGCGCGGCGAGTGTGCGGCCGCGCTCGTCGGCGGGGTCAACCTCTATCTGCACCCTTCCCGGTTCCGCATGCTGCGGCAGTCCGGATTCCTCGCCGAGGACGGCCTGTGCCGCAGCTTCGGCGCGGGGGGCGCCGGGTTCGGGCCCGGCGAGGGCGCCGGGGCCGTCGTGGTCAAGCCGCTGGCGCGCGCCCTCGCCGACGGCGACACCGTGCACGCCGTGATCCGCGGCACCGCCGTTGCCCATGGCGGCCGCACCAACGGCTTCACCGCGCCCAGCCCGTGGGCCCAGGCCCGGGTGCTGCGCGAGGCTCTGCGCCGCTCCGGCGTGGACCCAGCCACCGTGAACGTGATCGAGGCCCACGGCACCGGCACCGAACTCGGCGACCCCGTCGAACTCGCCGGTCTCCAGGAGTCGTACGGCCGGGGCGACGCGGCCGCGGTGCCCTGCTCCCTCGGCTCGGTCAAGTCCGCCATCGGCCACGGGGAGTCCGCCGCGGGTATCGCCGCTCTCACCAAGGTGCTGCTCCAGCTGCGCCACGGCACGCTGGCGCCCACCTGGCACGCCGATCCCGTCAACCCCGGCCTCGACCTCGCCGGCACGCGCTTCAGCCTTCAGCACGAGGCCGCACCCTGGCCGCGGCTGCGCGACGCCTCGGGCCGCGAACTGCCCCGCCGCGCGGGCGTCAGCTCGTTCGGCGCGGGCGGCGTCAACGCCCATGTCGTCGTGGAGGAGCATCTGCCACGCCCGGTGGCCGACGAGAGCGCGCCGCAGCCGGCCGGGCGGCAGCTCGTCGTCCTGTCCGCGCCCACCCCCGCCCACCTCGCCGCCACCGCAGCACGCCTGTCCCAGTGGCTGCCCGGTGCCGGCGCCCCGCTCGCGGACGTGGCCCGCACGCTGCGCAGCGGGCGCGCGGTCCACGAGCACCGCCTCGCCGTCGTCGCCGACTCCGCCGCTCAACTCGCCTCGGAACTGGCCCGGTTCGCCGCGGACGGCACCGCCTTTGGCGCGCTGCGCACGGGCACCGCCGGCACGGCCCGTGCCCAGGCCCCGGAGACCGACGACCTGGTGGCCGCGCTGTGGCGGGCGGACCGTCCTGAGCAGATCGCCGATCTGTGGGTGACCGGCTGGGAGGTCGACTGGACGGCGCTCGACCCCGGACCGGGCCGCATCGTGTCCGTACCGCCATCGGCGTTCCTCAGGGGCCGTTACTGGCTCGCCGAGGACGAGGCCGCCGACGCCGAAACCCCGGCTGAAGCCCCGGCCGAAACCCTGATCCAAGCCTTGGCCGAAACCCCGGCCGATCCGGCGTCCGACCCGGCGTCAGACCCCCGTCTCGCCCGCATCGTCGAGTTCGTCGGCGAGCTGGCCGCCGGGCCCGGCGCCGAGGGGCCCGTCGACACGGGACGGACCCTCGTCGAACTCGGCGTGGACTCCATCGGCGCGATGAACCTGCGCTTCGAGATCACCGAGCGGTTCGGCGAGACGCTGCCGCTCCAGCTGCTCAGCGAGTTCACCGTCGACGAACTCGTCGCCCGCCTGTCCGACCTGCAGACCCAGTAGAGGGAACCGGAGAACCCAGCCATGCCGCAGACCGACCCCACCGCCCGGTTCGAACCGTTCGCCCTCACTGAAGTCCAGGAGTCGTTCTACGTGGGCCGCACGCTCGGGGGCGGCAACGGTCCCGGAACCCAGATCCACCTGGAGTTCGAGGCCGACGCCTTCGACACCGACCGTGCGGAGGCCGCCTGGAACGACGTGGTCGCCGCCACCGACATGCTGCGTGCCCACGTCCTGCCCGACGCACGGCAGACGGTGCGCGAAGAGGTGACCGCCCACCGGTTCGTCCGGGCCGACCTGACCACCGCCGCACCCGCCGAGCGGGACGCCGAACTGGCGCGGCTGCGCCGGGAGGCGCTGGCCGGGTTCGACCCGCACCGCTGGCCGCTCTTCGCGATCCGCGTCGCGCACCTGGCGGGCGGCCGGGCCCGGGTGCTGTTCACCGTGGACGAGCTGATCGCCGACGGACCGAGCGTCTCGCTGCTGCTTCAGCAGTGGTACGAGCGGTACGCCCACGGGAGTGTGGTCACCGAGCCCGGACTCACCTTCCGCGAGTACTGCACCGCCGGAGCGGGCGCCGAGGTGCCGGCGGCCTCCCTGGCGTACTGGCGCGACCAGCTCGCGGACATCGACCTCGAACGCCCGCTGCCCCTGGGCGGCGGCGCCGCGGACGGGCCCGGCCACCGCAGGCTCGCCCTGCGCCTGGAGCCCGATCGCTGGGAGCGGGTGAAGGCCGCGGCCAAGGAGGCCAGGGCGACCCCGACCGCGCTGCTGCTCGCCCTGTGCACGGCCGCGGTGCAGGGCGCCGACGGCGGCGGTCAGGCGCCGCTGCCCGTCGTCCTCACCACGTACAACCGGCAGCGGGTGCACGCCGATGTGCCGCGCCTGGTCGGCCCGTTCATCTCGACGTCCGTCTTCGTCGCGCCGCCCGCGACGGGCACCGCGGGGGAGCGGCTCGACCTGGTGCGCGCCCGGCTGTGGAGCGACCTGGAACACGCGGCGGTCAGCGGTGTACGGGCCCTGCGGGAACGGGCGCGGACCGAACCCGGCCGACGGGGCCTGGCGGTGCCGATGGTCTTCACCAGCCTCCTCGGCAGCCTGTCCGCCCTGACCGACGATCCTGACAACTGGGCGGCCCGGGTGGACCTGGAGTCCTCGGCGACGCTCACCCCGGGCGTCCACCTGGAGAGCTGTGTACAGGAACGCGACGGGGCGCTCCTGGTCTCGTGGGACTTCGCGCCGACCGCCGTGGACGGCACCCTGACCGAGAACGCCTTCGCCGCGCTGCGCACGGCACTTGAGCGGATCGCGCGGGAGGGGACGGATGCCTTCGCGCTGCCCGCCGCGCTCCCCGGTTGCGACGACGGTGCCGGTTCCACCGACGAGGCCGGGGACCCCATCCCCCTCACCGACGTCCAGTCGGCCTATCTCGTCGGGCGGATCGGCGGGCTCGGCGGGAATGCGGAGACGAGGGTCTACCAGGAGTTCCTGCTCCGACGGCACGACGTCGACGCGCTCGAACGGGCCTGGAACCGGCTCGTCGCGCACCACCCCATGCTGCGGGCCGCCGTCCACGAGGACGGCACGCTCACCGTTGCTCCGACCGTCACCCCGTACCGCATCGCCCGCCACGACCTGACCGCGGCGGCCGACGTCGAGGCCGCGCTCGCCGGCATCGCCGCGCGGCTGCGCGACACCACGTTCCCGCTGGGCAGCAGCCCGATGTACACGCTCGAGGCCAGCGCGCTGCCCGACGGAACGGTCGTGCTGCACGTGCTCCTCGACGCCCTGCTCGCGGACGCCCGCAGCTTCGCGCTCCTGTTCGGCCAGCTCTTCGCCCTGCACGACGGCGACGACCGCGTCCTGGACACCCCCGCCGATCCGACGGCCCACCTGCGCGCGCTGCCCGAACGCAGGCGCACCGGGGCCGGGGAGCGGGCGCGCACCGCCTGGCGCGAGAAGTTCGCCGCCCTGCCGTCCGGCCCCGCCCTGCCCGAGCCCGCTCCCGGCGCCCCGCGCGCCCACCGCAGGGCGCCGCTCGGATCGTGGCGTGAGCTCACCGAGCGCGCCGCGGCCATCGGCGTCCCGGCCGACCTCGTGCTGCTCACCGCGTACACCGACGAACTGCGCGCCGAGTACGGGGCCGCGGGCCCGTTCACCGTCACCGTCGTCTCCTGGGACCGCCCCCACGGCCTCGCGCACGCCGACGCGATGGTCGCCGACTTCACCCAGCTCGCCTGGGTCACCGTCGACGACTCACTCCCCGACGGCTTCGCCGAGCGCGCCCGCGAGCTGTGGAGCCGGGTCCGCGGCGACCTGGAGCGCGCCGAACTGGTCCCGGGTCTGGGCGAGTTGCGCACCCGGGTGTTCCGCTCGGGCGGCGCGCTGCGGCTGCCGGTGGTCTTCACCCGCGTTCCGGAGATCGACCCCGCCCTGCACCCGGACGGCGTGCTGCTGCGCACCAGCCAGTCGCAGACCGCCCAGGTGGCGCTCGACCATGTGCCGCTGCTCGTCGGCGACGAGCTCGCCGGCCAGTGGGACGCGGCCGACGGCGCCCTCGCGCCGGACCGCCTGGACGCGATGTTCGAGCGGTACGCGCGCCGGGTGCGGGAGTTCGTCGCGGGGGAGCAGGCCTCTGAGCAGGGTTCTGAGCAGGGTTCTGAGGCGGGTTCTGAGCAGGGTTCTGAACAGGGCTCTGAGCAGGCCTCTGATCTGGCCGGGAGCGCCGGGTCCGTCGACGACCACACGCCCGTGACCCTCGTCGAGCTCGTCGAGGCCGCGTTCGCCGGGCACGCCGAGCGGGACGCCGTCCACTACGCCGGGCGCACCCTCACCTACGGCGAACTCGACCGCCGCACCGCCCGGCTGGCCCGTCACCTGCACGCTCTCGGGGTGCGCCCCGGCGACCACGTCGCCGTCCACATGGACCGCTCCGAGCGTCTGGTGGCCACACTGATAGGCATCGTGCGCGCGGGTGCCGTCTACGTCCCCGTCGATCCGGCCAACCCGCCCGAGCGCGTGCGCTACCTCCTTCAGGACAGCGGCGCCAAGGTCGTGGTGGCCGACGAGGCCCTCGCCACCGTTCCCACCGAGGCCGGCGCGGTCGTCGTCTGCCCGGACCGGGACGCGGACCGGGCCGCGCTCCACGCACTGCCGAGCACGGCGCCGGCCGTCACGGTGGGCCCCGACGACCCCGTCTACACGATCTACACCTCCGGGACGACGGGCCGGCCCAAGGGTTGCCGCAACACCCAACAGGGCGTCGCCAACCGGCTGTTGTGGATGCAGGACCGTTTCCGGCTCACCCCCGACGACCGGGTCGCCCAGAAGACCCCGTACGGATTCGACGTCTCGGTCTGGGAGTTCTTCTGGCCGCTCCTCGCGGGCGCGTCCATCGTCGTCGCCCGGCCCGGCGGCCACGTCGACCCGGGCTATCTCGCGGGGCTGCTGCGCGACGAAAAGGTGACCGTCACCCACTTCGTGCCGTCCGTGCTCGGCATGTTCCTGCGCCATCCCGCAGCCTCCGCGTGCACCGCACTGCGCACGGTGTTCACCAGCGGCGAGGCCCTCCCGGTCGCCACGATGCGGCAGTTCTACGAAGTGTTCGAGGCACGCGGACAGGCGGCCTGCGGTCCCGAGCTGCACAACCTCTACGGGCCGACCGAGGCCGCCATCGACGTCACGCACTGGGCCTGCCGGCCCGACTGGGACGAACCGACCGTGCCGATCGGACGCCCCGTCGCGCACACCCGCATCCACGTGGTGGACGAGCGGCTGCGCCCGGTGGCCCCCGGCACCCCCGGGGAGATCCTCATCGGCGGCCGCCAGGTCGCTCTCGGATACCACGGGCGGCCCGAGCTGACCGCCGAGCGATTCGTCGCGTCGCCCTTCCCCGGCCTCGACCCGTCGCCGCGGCTCTACCGCACGGGGGATCTCGGTCTTGTCGGTGAGGACGGCGAGATCCGCTATCTCGGCCGGATCGACGGCCAGTTCAAGCTGCGCGGGCTGCGCATCGAGCCCGAGGAGATCGAGGCGGCCCTCGCCGATGTGCCCGGGGTCGCCGAGGCGCGCGTGCTGCCGGTCCAGGACGAGGCCTCCGGCGAACAGGTCCTCGCCGCCGTCTGCGTGGCCCGCGAGCGGGACCGTGCGCCTCTGGTGTCGCAGATCCGCCGCGCCTTGGGCGACCTGCTGCCCGCGTACCTGATACCGAGCCACTTCCGCTTCGTGGAGGACCTTCCGTTGACGACGAACGGCAAACTGGACCGCCCGGCCGCCGCGGAGCTCTTCGGCGTGAAGCCGGCGTCCGCGCCGGTATCCGGGACAGACGTGCGCGGGGACATCCGGGCCGCCGTCGCCGACGTGCTCGGGGTCGCCGAACTCGACGGCGGGGCCGACCTGTTCGACCTCGGCGCCACCTCCTTCACCATGATCCGCATCGCGCAGGAGATCGAACGGCTCACCGGAACCGCGCTGCCGGTCGACGCGCTCATCAGCAAGCCCACGCTCGACGCGCTCACGGCGGCCGCCGTACCGGCGAC
Organism: Streptomyces sp. CB01635; assembly: GCF_002803065.1. GTDB lineage: Bacteria > Actinomycetota > Actinomycetes > Streptomycetales > Streptomycetaceae > Streptomyces. The sequence continues at coordinate 68,552 of NZ_NNBL01000032.1, read as the reverse complement.
GGACGCGGCACCTGCGACGCCTCCGGCGTCCCCGGCGTCCCCGGCCTCCTCGAATGGTGCCGCCGCGCCGATCGGTGCCGAGGACGTCGCCCGCAGCGCCGCCGGGATACTCGGCGTGGACCGGGTCGACCTGGACGCCGACCTGTTCGACCTGGGTGCGACCTCCTTCACGATGATCCGCATCGCCCAGGAGATCGAGGCGGTGACGGGGACACAGGTCCCCGTGGACGTCCTCATCCAGAGCCCCACCCCACGGTCCATCGCGCAGAGCGTCGCCCCGAAGCCCGCGCCCGCGACGCCCGCGTCCGCGCCCACCGCTTCTGCCACCGGCCCCGACGTGCGTATCGCCCTGGACCCGGCTGCCAAGGCGGCCTTCAAGGAGGCCCGGGTCGCCGAGCGGGTGCTGCCCCCGTCGCTGCGCCGCGTCCCCGTCCCGCCGGCCGCCCCCGACGAGGCGCGCGCCCTGTTCGACGCCTCCTCCTTCCGCGAGTTCGCCGCCGGCCCGCTGCCCGCCCACGACCTCCTCGGCCTCCTCGCCGGCGTCACCTGGGGCGAGCTCGACGGCCGCGCCAAGCGCCGCTATCCGTCCGGCGGCGGCTTCTACCCGGTCCAGGTGTACGTGTACGTCGCCCCCGGCGCCGTACAGGACCTGGCGCCCGGCCTGTACTACCTGCACCCGGCCGAGCGTGCCCTCATCGCCGTCGCTCCCGACGCCCGGTACGGCACGGACCTGCACGTCCACCACAACAGGGCCCTCGTCGCCGGCTCCGGCTTCGGCGTGTTCCTGGTCTCCACCCCGGCCGCCATCGCCCCCGCCTACGGCGAGCGCAACGCCACCCGTTTCTCCACCGTCGAGGCCGGGCACATCGCCCAGCTGCTGCTGACGGGAGCCCCCGAGCGGGGGCTCGGCCTGTGCGCGGTCGGGGAGATGGACTTCGACGCGGTGCGCGGCGACTTCGGCGTCGGCGGCGACCAGGAGCTGCTGCTGTCCCTGTGGGGCGGCGCCCTCACCGAGCAGACCCGCGGCAGGCGCGCCGCGCTCGCCCCCGCCGCGCTCGCCCCGGCCGCACTCGCCCCGGCCACGCCCGTGCTCACGCCGCAGGGCGAGCGGGCCGTCGCCGTCGTCGGCTTCGCCGCCGAACTGCCCGGGGCCCGCACCCTCGACGAACTCGACGACCTCATCGCCCGCTCCGGCACGGCCACCGGGCCCGCGCCCGTGCAGCGCTGGGCGCCGCTGCGCTCACGTGCCCGGCGGGCCGGCGCGGCCGTCGGCGGCTACCTCGACGACGTACTCGCCGTGGAGGCCGAGGAGTTCCGCATCCCTGAGGCCGAAGGCAGCGCCATCGACCCGCAGGAGCGCATCCTGCTGTCCGTCGCCCGCCGGTGCTTCGAGGACGCCGCGCTCACCCCGGACCGCCTCGACGGCCGGGTCGGGGTCTACGTCGGATCCATGTGGCAGGACCACGCCCTGTACGGCGTCGCCGCCCGCGCGGACGAACGGGCCGAGGACGGCACGCACGCCACCCGCGGCGGTCTTGCCCACCGCACCTCGCACGCCTTCGGTCTCACCGGACCCAGCCTGCTGATCGACAGCGGCTGCGTATCCGGTCTGGCCGCGGTCGAGGCGGCCTACAGGGCCGTCGCCGACGGACGCTGCGAGGCCGCGCTCGCCGCCGGATCCAACCTGGTGCTCCACCCCGACCACCTCGACGTCCTGTCCGAGATGGGCCTCGTCGCCCAGGACGCCGATTCCTGCGCCTTCACGGACCGGGCCAGCGGCTGGCTGGTCGGCGAGGGGGTCGGCGCGGTCCTGCTCAAGCCGCTGGACCGCGCACTTGCCGACGGGGACCCGGTGCACGCCGTGCTGCGCGGCGGTGCGCTCCAGCACTCCGGTACGACACGCCAGTTCGGCATCCCGGACCCGGAGCGGCAGGAGGCCACCATGCGGGCCGCGCTCGACGACGCCGGGGTCGGGCCCGCCGACATCGGGTACGTCGAGGCGGCCGCGGCCGGCGCCGCGCTCGCCGACGCACTCGAATTCACCGCGCTGGGGCGGCTGTTCGGCGGCGACGGCTCCGGCACGGCCCCTGTGCCGGTCGGCACGGTCAAGCCCCACACCGGGCACCTGGAGGCGGCCTCGGTCTTCGCGCAACTGGGCAAGGTCGTCACCCAGTTCCGTCGCGCCGACGTGTACCCGACGCTGCTCACCTCGGCGGTGAACCCGGCCCTCAACCGCACCGGAGGATCGGTCGCCCTGGCCGCCGAGGGCGCCGACAGCTGGCGCACCGCACCCGGTGCGCCCCGCCGCGTGCTGGTCAACGGCTTCGCGGGCGGCGGCTCGTACGGCAGCCTCGTCGTCGAGGAACCGCCGGCCGTGGAGCCGGGCCCCGACGATCAGGGAACCTGGGCGCTGCCGTTGTCCGCCGACACGCCGCAGAACCTCGCCGCGCTCGCCGACAGCCTCGCCGACGCCTGGGCGCGGGATCCGTCCCTGGGC
>NZ_NNBL01000032.1:0-65919 GCF_002803065.1 Streptomyces sp. CB01635 | reverse complement strand
GGAGGCGGACACGCTGGCCGCGTGGGCGGCGGGGGAGCAGGTCGACTGGCCCCCGATCGCCGCGGCCAAGGCAGCGCTCCCGGCCACGCCACTGACCCGTACGCGCTACCCGCTTCCGACCGGACCGACCGGACCGACCGGACCGATCGCATCGGCCGCACCGACCGGACCGATCGCATCGGCCGCATCGACCGGACCGGCCGCATCGACCGGACCGGCCGGTCCGACCGCCGTGGCCGCCCCGGCTGCCGCGCCCCTGCCTGCGCCCGCGCCCGAAGCTGTCGACACTCTCTCGGCCCGCCTCGGCTCCGTCTGGGGAATCGGCCTCGCCGAGGAGTCCGCACCGGCGGCCTGCGCTGCCCCGAGCGGAGCCGGCGCCGAACCCGCAGCCGCCGCCCCCTTCACCCGCCTGTCCCGGATCGTCGCCGCCGAGCTCGGGACCGACACCGGCCAACTCCGCCCCGAACAGGACCTGTTCGCCCTCGGAGCCACCAGCAGGCAGCTCCTGCGCCTGGCCGCCCGCATCGCCGCCGACGGAGGCCGCGAGCTCCCGCTGGAGACCCTCTTCACCGCGGCCGACCTCGGCGACCTCGCCGACCAGGCCTTCCCCACACCTGTGACCGTCTGAGCCGAAGGAAGTGACCACCATGACGCGGATCTTCATGTTCCCCGGCCAGGGCGCCCAGAGCGTCGGCATGGGCCGGGAACTGTTCGCCCGCTTTCCCGACGCGGAACAGGAGGCGGCCGACGTGCTCGGCTACAGCCTGCGCCGGCTGTGCCTGGAGGACCCCGAAGGGCAGCTCGGCAACACCCGCTACACCCAGCCCGCCCTGTTCGTCGTCAACGCCCTGGCCCACCGCGCCCACCTGGAGGACGGCGGCGAGCGCCCGGACCTCGCGGTGGGCCACAGCCTCGGCGAGTACAACGCCCTGCACGCGGCGGGTGCGTTCGGCTTCGCCGACGGGCTGCGGCTCGTCGCCGCGCGGGCCGCGGCGATGGCCGAGATCACCGGCGGCGGCATGAGCGCCGTCATCGGCCTGCCCGAGAGCCAGCTGCGCTTCCTGCTGCTGCGCGCCGGATTCGGCTCCCTCGACCTGGCCAACCTCAACACCCCCGGCCAGATCGTCCTCGCGGGACCGGCCGACGACCTGGCGGAGGCGGGGCCGATCCTGGAGGACGCGGGCGCCCGCATGGTGCGCCGCCTCGACGTCAGCGGCCCCTTCCACTCGCGCTACATGACCCCGGCCGCCGAGAGCCTCGGACCCGTCGTACGGGCAACGCCGTTCCGCCCCCTCGCGTACCCGGTGATCGCCAACGCCACCGCCCGCCCCTACGAGCACCACCGCATCGGCGAGACCTTGCTCCAGCAGATCCACCAGCCGGTGCGCTGGCACGAGACCGTCGAGGCGATCCTCACCGGCGTCTACGGTCCCGAGCCCGAGTTCACCGAGATCGGCACCGGCAGGGTGCTCGCCGGCATGCTGCGGCAGATCCGCCGCGAGCGGGACCAGCTCCTGACCGGGGCGGGCACTCGATGACCGGTGAGCGCCCGGGCGGCGGCCGGGACACCGTGGGGATCTGGTTCTGCCCCAACGAAGGCCTCGACGAGGCGACCAGCACCCTGCTCGCGCGGAACTGGCTCGACGAGCACGAGCGCGAGATCGCCGGCCGGTTCCTGTTCGAGCGCGACCGGCGGCAGTACCTCGTCGCCCACAGCCTCGTACGGCGCGTGCTGTCCCTGGAGACCGGCATCCCCGAGGCCGACGTCACGATCTGGCGCTCCTCGCGCGGCCGCCCCTTCCTCCAGTCGCCGCCCGGCGGTCTGCCCGGCGGCGGGCGCGACCTGGACTTCAACCTCTCGCACGCGCACGGCTTCAACGTCGTCGCCGTCGCCCGCGACCGCCGGGTCGGTATCGACATCGAGCGGATCGACCGGGGCGGCGAACGCGGCTTCGAGTGGATCGTGGAGTCGTTCGCGCCGGAGGAGCGCTCGTACCTCGCCGCCATCGCGGAGGGCGCCAGGCGCGACCGGGCCACGCTGCGGCTGTGGACCCTGAAGGAGGCGTACGCCAAGGCCCGCGGTCTCGGCCTGGGGCTGCCCTTCGACTCGTTCGCCTTCGAACTGGACGAGGAACAGGGCGTGCTGGGATTCAGGCCGCCCGCGGGCGACAGCGCGGACCGCTGGTGCTTCGCCGAACTGGCGCCGCGCCCGCAGGTGCTGGTGTCCCTCTGCGTGGAGCGCGGGGCGGACGGCTCAGCGCCGCGGCGGCTCGAGGTCCATGACGGCTTTCCCTGGGGCCGCGCCGCGCCGCGCGAAGTGTCGCTGCCGGCACCGCACCGCGAGCTGCGCCCGCTCGCGGACGCCGTATCCGTGATCGAGGAGCACGCATGACGGGACTGCAGGAAAAGACACGCCCCGTGGTCGCCCCGCAGGCCTTCCGGGACGCGATGGCACTGCTGGCCGCACCGGTCAGCATCGTCACCGCCCTCGACCCGGACGGGCAGCGCCGCGGCTTCACGGCCAGCTCGGTGACCTCCGTCTCGCTGGAGCCACCCCTGATCATGGTCGGGATCGCGCTGACCTCCAGCTGCCACGCGACGCTGACGCATGCCGAGGAGTTCGTGGTCAACGTGCTCGGCGAGGGCCACCGGGCCCTCGCGCGGCGCTTCGCCACGCAGGACGTCGACCGGTTCACGGGCGGCGGCTTCGCGGCGTGGGAGGGGTCCGGCACGCCGTACCTCCCGGACGCGGCGCTCCTCGTACGCTGCCGCACGGCGCGCATCGTCCGCGCCGGGGACCACGACCTCGTGCTCGGGACGCCGGCCGAGATCCGCCCCGGCGCCCCTGCGGCCGATCCCCTGCTGTGGTACCGGCGCGGCTTCCACACAGCGCGCGAGCACCGGATCTGACCCGCCGACCGCCCGGCGGCGGGCTACTGGCCCGCCGCCGGATGCGCGGTCAGCCGGTCGAACCGGCGCATCAGCTCCTCCTGTTCCAGTGAGAGCCGCTCGATGCGGTGCCGCAGCCGGGTGATCTCCCCGCTCAGGCTCAGCACTGTCGCGTCGGGCCCGGCATCCCCGCCCGTCATGCCCGAAGGTCCCGGCACGCCGGTCCGCGCCGGCAGCGGCATCGGGTGCACCGAAGCCACCCACTCGGCCGCCCCCGGCGCCGCGAGACCCGGATCGTGCTGGAGGATCGCGTCCATCCGGCCGCGCAGCGCGGGACCCGGCTCCACACCCAGCTCGTGCACCAGGCGCTTGCGCGCACGGTCGTACACGCTCAGGGCCTCGGCCTGGCGTCCGCACCGGTAGAGGGCCACCATCAGCAGGTCGTAGAACCGCTCCCGCATCGGATGATCCGTCGTCAGCTCTTCCAGCTCGCCGATGATCTCGTCGTGCCGGGCCGCGCGCAGACACGCGTCGTACAGCGTCTCCAGAGCGGTGAGCCGGTTCTCCTCCAGCTGCGCCGCCTCGGCCGCGCAGATGTCCCCCCGCACACTGCCCTCCAGCGCGGGTCCCCGCCACAGCGCCAGGGCGCTGCGCAGCAGTTCGGCCGCGTGCTGCGGGTCGTCCGCGGCGGCGGCCCGGCCCCGGGTGGCCAGCTCGTTGAACCGCGCGGCGTCCGTGGTGTCCGTCGCGTCCCGGCCGAGGCGCAGGACGTAGCCGAGCGAGCGCGTCACGATCCACTCGTGGTGCGGCTCGCCCGATCCCGGTTCGGGCACGGGCAGGAGCCGGCGCAGCCGGGCCACATGGGCCTGCAGCGCGTTCGTCGCGTTGGCGGGCGGGTGCTCGCCCCACAGCTCGTCGATCAGCCGGTGGACGGACACGACCTGCCCGGACTTCACCACGAGTGCGCCCAGCAGGGCGCGTTGCTTGGCACCCGTCGGAAGAATCCTCAGGCCGGTTCGCTCGTCCTGGATCTCCACGGGACCGAGAATGCGGAACTGCATCTCTCCCTCGTATCTTCCTCGCGCGTCACGCCTCACGCGGCACGCGCGTCACTCGAACCGGTCGGGGTCGGTGAAGCCCAGGGGGAACGCGGGCTCCTTGCCCTGGACGAGGTCGGCGACCACTTCGCCGATGCCCGTGGAGTGCTTGAAGCCGTGGCTGCTGCAGCCGCCCGCGACCACGAGGCCCGGATTGCCGCGCGGCCTGCCGATGACGAACTGGCCGTCCGGCGTGCGCGCGTAGAGGTTCGCGGTGACCCGCGACGGGTCCGGGCCCACGCCCGGCACCGTCGTCGCCAGATGTCCGGCGAGTACGGACCAGTCGGCCGGTGCGACGGACCGGTCCACAGTCTCCGGGTCCACGACCCGGAAGTGCTTGCCGCCGTCCTCCAGACCCAGCTTCACCTCGGTGCCCCCCGGCAGCGTGCCGTGGCCCCAGAGCACGTCCCCGCCGTCCAGTTCACGCATGAACACCGGCAGCCGCCCGAGCGTGAACCGCTCGTCCGGCACCTCGGGCGTGAACCACGTGGTGGGCATCCGCACGACCTCCAGCGGCAGGCCGGGCACCAGCTGGTCCAGCCACGGCCCGGCGCACACCACGACCTGCCCGACGCGCAGCACCCGGCCCGCGGCCGTGTGCACCGCGACATCCGTCCCGGTGAACTCCAACGCCGTGACGCGCGTGTCGGTGAGGACCCGCGCCCCCGCGGCCCGGGCCGCACCGACCGCCGCCCGGATCGTGGCCTCCGGCAGCGTCAGTCCGCCCGCGGGCTCCACGACCCCGATGTGGCCTTGCGGCAGTCCTTCGTGGGCCGGGCAGCGCCGGCGCAGCGCGTCGCGGTCCAGCACCTCGATGTCCAGGCCGTGTTCACGGGCCGCCCGCAGGGCGCCGCCCACGATCCGGCCGTCCTCGGGCCCGATCAGCATCGCGCCGGTCGGCTCGAACAGGCGGGTGCCCGTCTCGTTCTCCAGCTGCCGCCACAGTGCCCGCGAACGCTGGGCCAGCGGCACCAGCGCGGGATGCTCCAGGCACGCCGTGCGGAACATCCGGCTCTCGCCGTGGGAAGAGCCGTTGATGTTGGCGAGACCGTAGCGCTCGATCCCGACCGCCCGGATGCCGCGCCGGGCCAGCTGCCACAGCGCGCTCGCACCCCAGGCACCCAGGCCGACAACGGCTACGTCGGCTGAGTCTGCTGTGTCTGCTGTGTGGGCTATATCGGCGTCCGGCCCGGTCATGACGGGCTCACCGCCGCCGACAGGGCGGCCGTCGCGTCCCGGGTGATCAGGCCGAGCAGCGGGCGCGGGTCGGCCTGGAAGTAGAAGTGGCCGCCTTCGGACATCCGCAGCCCCTGGAAGCGCTCGGCGTGCTGCTCCCAGGCAGCCAGCCGCTCGGGCGGTACGACGACGTCCTTCATGCCGCCGTACACGGCGACCGGCATCGTCAGCGCCGGGGTGTCCGCAAGCGGGCGCCAACTCTCCACCAGCTTCAGGTCGTTGCGGATCGCCGGGGCGAACATCTCCCACAGGTCGGGGTCCCGCAGCACCTCGACGGGCGTGCCGCCCATCGCGGCGAGATGGAGGCGCAGCTCCTCGTCGGGCAGCGCGTGGCGACGGGTGTTCTCGCCCAGCGGGCGCGGCGCGCCGCGCGCCGACAGGCCCAGCCACACCGGCAGTTCACGCCCCTCGGCGGCGAGGCGACGCGTCATCTCGTACGCGACGAGCGCGCCCATGCTGTGCCCGAAGAAGGCGAACGGGCCGGTCAGATCGGCGGCGAGGCGGCGCAGGAAGAAGGCCGCCAGCTCACCCGCGTCGTCGATCGGCGGCTCGCCCGTGAGGCGGCCGCGGCCGGGCGCGTCCATGAGACGCACGTCCCAGTGGGCGGGCAGCTTGGCCGGCCACTCGCGGTACAACAGGTGGGAGCCGCCGGCGTGGTGGAAGACGAACAGGCGCAGAGGCTGCTGCATACCGTTCACCCCCCTCACGCGGCCGCGGCCGCGGCCGCGGCCGCGACGGCGGAGTCGGCGAAGGCGGGGGCGACCTCGGCGGCGAACAGTTCCATGGCGCGCACGGCGCGCGCGTAGGGCAGATGACCCGGATTGAACTGCAGGCTCAGGCAGATGTCCGGGCCGTACCAGCCGCGGATCGTCTCGATCTGCGCGCGCACGTCGTCGGGCGTGCCCGCGAGGACCTTGTGGCCGGCGAGGGCCTGGTCGAAGTCGTAGGCACGCGCCTTCTCCACGAACTTCTCGTAGCCCGGGTACTGCTCGGAGCGCGCACCCGCCCAGGAGGCGACCGCGCCGGCCATCATGTCCACGTAGTTCTGCTCGTTGGCGCGGGCGTCCGCGAGGACTACGTCACGGTTTTCACCGAGGTAGCAGGTGTACTTGATCTGGATGCGGCCCGGACCCTCGTGCCCCGCGGCGCGGCGCGCCGTGCGGTAGGCGGCGGTCATCTCCGTCAGCTGCTGCTGACTGGTCACGGAGGGCACGACCTGAAGGTGGTGGCCCTGTGTGCCGGCCAGCGCGCACGACTCTGCGCTCGTCGCCGACGCGACGAACACCGGGGGACGGGGGCGCTGGTAGGGCAGGGGGAAGCCGGACACCGGGCCGAACCGGTGGACCTCGCCCTCGAAGCGGACCTCCTCGCCGCTCCACAGGGCGATGCACGCGTCGACGACCTCGGTGAAGCGGGTGCGGCTCTCCTCCATGGAGACGCCGAACAGCTCGAACTCGTCGGGCAGGAAACCGCGGCCGAAGCCGACGTCGAGGCGGCCGTGCGAGAGGTTGTCGAGGAGCGCGAGGCGCGCGGCGATCTGCACGGGGTGGGCGAACGACGCGACGACCGCGCCGGTCACCAGGCGTATGCGGCTGGTGCGCGCGGCGGCGGCGGTCAGGAACACGACCGGGTCGGGGCTGTAGCCGCCGTAGGCGGAGCCGTAGTGCTCGACGGTCTGGACGTGTTCGAACTCCAGCGCCTCGGCCAGCTCGACCAGTTGAAGGCTCTCGTCGTAATAGGTGCTTGCACTCTTCTTCGCCGGGTCGACGACCGGGAAAAAGTTCACGCCGAATTCCATGGGGGCTCCGTCTGGTGATCCGTTTCCGGTGCTTCCCGGAAAACCATGAATAGCTCTTCGGCTATCGGACCATAGACGGATCGGAGCTTTCGCGGGGCGGACGCGAGTGCCTCTCAAGGGACCGTGGGTGAGGCCTTGAGGAGCGAAGCCGGCCACCGTCCCACGGATACCGGCCCGTTCAGGCGGCGCGCGTGCCGTCGGCGGGGCGGGAAATCAGCTCCCACCAGTGGCCGAGCGTGGGCCGGGCCATCAGCTCGGGAAAGCCCACCTCGACCCCGCGCCGGTGCCACGCGGCGATCAGCTGCATCGTGCTGATCGAATCCAGGCCGTGGTTGACCAAGTCACCCTCTTCATCCGGGAGTTCGGACAGCTCGAGCTGCATCGCCCCGGCGACCATCTGGCGCAGCAGCTGCCGGGTCAGTGGATCCGCTTCCGCCGGCACATCACGCTTTTCACGGGTATTCATGGAAGGGAAGGTAATAGCGCCGAGACTCCTCCGGAAGGCGTTGTCGGCGCCCCATTCGAAGGGTCAGGCCCGCGTCAGTGCCGTGTCAGACAGAGGCGCGTGGAGAACTGCTCGAAGGCGCCTGGAGGATGACGCTGCGAAAGATCGAGGGCGGCTACGGTGCCTCTCGTCCCAGGCTCGTGAGGAAAAGACAGGAATCCGCTCTGCGGCGCAATATCGATGCCCATCGGATACCGGTACGGAGGAGACCATGAAGATTCAGGTTCTGGGTCCGCTGAGTGCCGCCGTCAACGGGATGTCGATCGTTCCGACGGCGGGCAAGCCACGGCAGATCCTCGCACTGCTCGCGCTCTACCCGGGACGGGTCGTGCCCGTGCCCACGCTCATGGAGGAGATCTGGGGGACCGAGCTGCCGCAGAGCGCGCTCACCACCCTTCAGACGTACATACTCCAGCTGCGCCGACGCCTCGGCACGGCCATGGGGCCCGGCGTGCCGAGCGCCGCCAAGGACGTACTGGCCACCCGGCACGGCGGCTACCTCCTGCAGATCCCGTCCGAGGCCGTCGACGTGCGCGAGTACGAGCGTCTGGTCGCCGAGGGGCAGCAGGCCTCCGACGAGGGCGAGGACGAGCAGGCGGCCCGCGCCTACCGGGAGGCGCTCGACCTGTGGGAGGGGGCCGCGCTGGTCGACGTGCGCGTCGGGCCCATCCTGTCGATCGAGGTCATGCGTCTGGAGGAGAGCCGGCTCGTCACCCGTGAGCGCCGCATCGACGCGGATCTGCGCCTCGGCCGCCATGTCGAGGTCATCGCCGAACTCACCGATCTGATCGCCCGTCACCCGCAGCACGAGGGGCTGCACTCGCAGGCCATGGTGGCGCTCTACCGCTCCGGCCGGCAGGCGGCGGCGCTCGGCATCTATCACCGGCTGCGCGGCCGGCTCATCGAGGAGCTCGGTGTCGAACCCGCGCCGCAGCTCCAGCGCCTGCACCACGCGATGCTCGCCGTCGACCCGAAGCTCGACGTCATCTGCGGGCCCCGCCGCTCCTCCACGTTCGACCTGTACGCCGCCTGACGGCCGCTGCGGTGCGGGTGGGCGGCCGGTTCAAGTCGTTCTCCAGGCCGGTCGGCGAGGCTCGGGTCCCATGGACGTAAGGCTGTACTGCTTCGCGCACGCCGGCGCCGGGGTGACGAGCTTCGGCCGCTGGCAGCAACGCTGCGGGCCGGGCATCGACATCGTCCCCATGCTGCTCCCGGGGCGTGAGGCCCGGCGCCGCGAGCCGCGACCGACGGACCGCGACGCTCTGCTCGACGATCTGTTCGGCCCGCTCGCCGCCGCCGCCGAAGAAGGCCCGTACGCGCTGTACGGGCACAGCCTCGGCGGCATGGTCGCCCACACCCTCACCCGCGCCCTCCTCGACGCCGGCCTGCCCGGACCCCAGCTGCTGGCCGTCGGTGCCTGCCCCGCCCCGCACACCGTCGCGCCCGCCGCCGACCCGGGCGACATCACCGACGAGCAACTGCTGCGCTTCGTCGGGGACCTGGGTTCCGCGCCGGACGGAGCGCTCGCCGAGCGGGGCAGCGTCTGGCACCGCACCGTCCTGCCCGTGCTGCGGGACGACCTCAAACTGGCCCGCGCGCTGCGCGCCGCCGCCATGGACGACGTCGCCAAGGGCCCCCTGCCGGTGCCCGTGCTCGCCGTCGGCGGCCGCGAGGACCCCGTGGTCGGGCCGGCCGCACTGGCCGGCTGGCAGCGCTGGACCAGCAGTCGCTTCGTGCGCCGCACGGTGCCCGGCGACCACTTCTTCGTACGCGGCCCGGAACTGCCCCCGCTCATCGGGCGTGCCTGCCGCGTGGCGCGCCGCACCGCGCTCGTACCCGGACCTGCTGGAGGACAACTGTGAGGGGATACCGATGAGACGCGCCGTCATCACCGGCATCGGAGTCGTCGCCCCCGGCGGCGTGGGCACCGACAACTACTGGCAGACGCTCACGGCGGGCCGCACGGCCACCCGCGGCATCACCCTGTTCGACGCGTCCTCGTTCCGCTCGCGCATCGCCGCCGAGGCCGACTTCGACGCGGCCGCCCACGGGTTCACGCCCGGCGAGGCCGCCCGCCTCGACCGGGCCGCCCAGTTCGCGCTGACCAGCGCCCGCGAGGCCGTCGCCGACGCGGGCCTCGGCCACGAGCTCGACCCGGTGCGTACGGGCGTCACGCTCGGCAGCGCGCTCGGCTGCACCACCGGCCTCGACAACGAGTACGGAGTGGTCAGCGAGAACGGCTCCCGGTGGGAGGTCGACCACACCAAGGCCGTCGCCCACCTCTTCGACTACTTCGTGCCCAGCTCCATGGCCGCCGAAGTGGCCCTGGCCACCGGCGCCCAGGGCCCCGTCTCGCTGGTGTCCACCGGCTGTACCTCCGGCCTCGACTCCATCGGCCACGCCGTCGACCTGATCCGCGAGGGCAGCGCCGACGTCATGATCGCCGGGGCCACCGAGGCGCCGATCTCCCCGATCAGCGTGGCCTGCTTCGACGCCATCAAGGCGACCAGTTCCCGCAACGACGACCCGGCGACCGCCTCACGCCCCTTCGACCGCACCCGCAACGGGTTCGTGCTCGGCGAGGGCTCCGCCGTTCTGGTCCTGGAGGAGTTCGAGCACGCCCGCAGTCGCGGCGCCCACGTGTACGCGGAGATCGCCGGATTCGCCGGGCGCTCCAACGCGTACCACATGACCGGACTGAGGTCCGACGGTGAGGAGATGGCCGAGGCCATCAGGGCCGCGCTCGACGAGGCGCGCCTGAACCCGGCAGCCGTCGACTACATCAACGCCCACGGCTCCGGCACCAAGCAGAACGACCGCCACGAGACCGCCGCGTTCAAGCGCAGCCTCGGCGACCACGCGTACCGGACGCCCGTCAGCTCGATCAAGTCGATGATCGGGCACTCCCTCGGTGCGATCGGAGCCCTCGAGGTCGCCGCGAGCGCCCTCGCCATCGAGCACAACACCGTGCCGCCGACGGCGAACCTGCACGAGGCCGACCCGGCCTGCGACCTCGACTACACCCCGCTCACGGCACGCGAACAGCGCACCGACACGGTGCTCAGCGTGGGAAGCGGCTTCGGCGGCTTCCAGAGCGCCATCGTCCTGACCCGGCCGCGACTGCAGGAGGCAGCATGAGCACAGCGACCATGGAAGCGCCGGCTGCGCCGGCCCTCGCCCCGTCCACCACGGGCACCGTCGTCACCGGCATCGGCGTCGCCGCCCCCAACGGCCTGGGCGCCGAGGCCTGGTGGGCCGCCGTGCTGCGCGGCGAGAGCGGGATCCGCCGCCTGACCCGCTTCGACGCGAGCGGCTACCCGGTGCGCATCGCGGGCGAGGTCAACGGCTTCCTCGACGAGGAACATCTGCCCAGCCGGCTCCTGAGGCAGACCGACCGGGTCACCCGACTGTCGCTGGTCGCCGCCAAGGAGGCCCTGGACGACTCCGGAACCGATCCCGCCGACCTGCCCGCCTACAGCGCGGGCGTGGTCACCGCCAGTTCCGCGGGCGGCTTCGAGTTCGGCCAGCGGGAGCTTCAAGAGCTGTGGAGCAAGGGCGGTCAGTACGTCAGCGCCTACCAGTCCTTCGCCTGGTTCTACGCCGTCAACACCGGCCAGATCTCCATCCGGCACGGACTGCGCGGCTCCAGCGGAGTCGTCGTGTCCGAACAGGCGGGCGGCCTCGACGCGGTCGCGCACGCCCGCCGCCAGATCCGCAAGGGCGCCCGCGTGATGATCACCGGCGGGGTCGACTCCGGCCTGTGCCCGTGGGGCTGGGCCGCCCATCTGGCCGGCGGTGGCCTGAGCACAGTCGAGGACCCGGCCGCCGCGTATCTGCCGTTCGCCGCCGAGGCCACCGGACACGTCGTCGGCGAGGGCGGGGCGCTGTTCGTCCTGGAGGACGCCGCGGCCGCCCACGCGCGCGGCGCCGCCGCGTACGGCACCATCGCCGGATACGCCGCCACGTTCGACGGCCCCGGCACGCCCCGCCTCGTGGACGCCGCGCGGATCGCGCTCGCCGACGCCGGCGTGCGGCCAGACGAGATCGACGTCGTGTTCGCCGACGCGGCCGGCGAGCGGGACGCGGACCGGGCCGAAGCGGCCGCGCTCACCGAGGTGTTCGGCGCCTGCGGCGTACCGGTCACCGCCCCCAAGTCGATGACCGGCCGTCTCCTTGCGGGCGGCGCCTCGCTCGACCTGGCAGCCGCCCTGTTCGCCGTGCGCGACCAGGTGATCCCGCCGACCACCGGCACGGCGCGGCCCGCGGACGACTGCCCCGTCGACCTGGTCACCGTCACCCGCACCGGGATCCGGCTGCGGCACGCGCTGGTCCTCGCGCGCGGCCGTGGCGGGTTCAACTCGGCGGCCGTCGTCAGCGCCCCCGCGTAGGGCCCGTCCGGCCTCGCACCCCGCCCGACCCGCAGCTTCGCGACCCGAACGGAGAGACCATGGACCGCCTCGAACTGAGCGACCTGAAGACCCTGCTGCGCGAGTGCGCCGGCGAGGAGGAGGGCGTCGACCTGGACGGCGACGTCATCGACGTCACGTTCATGGAACTCGGCTACGACTCGCTCGCACTCCTGCAGACCACCGGACGCATCGAGCGCGAATACGGGATCAGCCTGGACGAGGACGGCCTCGACGAGGCCGAGACCCCGCGCGCCCTCCTCGCCCTGGTCGACCGGGCGCTGGCTGCCGCCAGGGCCGTGGCCTGAGCATGTCCGGGCAGACGGGGCGAGCCGCGCAGACGGAGCAGGCGGAGCCCACCACCCCCGCCACGCACCGCACCGATGTCTGCGTCGTCGGCGCGGGCCCGGCCGGCCTCGCCCTGAGCCTGATGCTGCTGCGCTCCGGTGTGCGCGTCACGCTCCTGGAGAAGTCGCGGGCCTTCGCACGCGACTTCCACGGCGAGATACTCCAGCCCGGTGGCCAGCGGATCCTGGACGAACTCGGGGTGCTGGCCGCCGCGCGCTCCCGCGGGGACCGCACCCTGCGCGGCTTCCAGGTCCTCGAGCGCGACCGCCTGCTGCTCGACATCGACTACCGGCGCCTGGACGCACCGTACGACCGGCTCCTGGCGCTGCCGCAGCGCCACCTGCTCGACGCCCTGCTCGCGGCCTGCCGCCGGCTGCCCGGTTTCACCTGTCTCGACGGGCACCGGGTCAAGGAGCTGCTCCAGGAGCGCGGCCGGTACGCGGGGGCGGTGGCGAGCGGACCGGGCGGGCGCCGGGTGGCTGTGCCCGCCCGGGTGGTCGTCGCCGCCGACGGGAGGTTCTCCAAGACCCGCGCGCTGGCCGGGATCGACGCCGGGCGCACCGAGGCGTTCGACCAGGACGTGGTGTGGTTCTCGCTGCCCGCGCCCGGCCGGGCCACCGGGCTCGTGCGCATCCACCGCGCGGCCGGCACGGCTGTCCTCGTCCACGACACCTACCCCGACCGGATCCGTGTGGGCTGGACGCTGCCGCACCGCGCCTGGCCCGAGGTCGCCGACGCCGGTCTCACCGCGATCAAGAACCAACTGGCCGTCGCCGTACCGCAGTTCGCCGACCTCATCGACCGGCACCTGACGAGCCGGGCGGATCTGAAGCTGCTCGACGTGTTCGCGGCGCGTGCCCCGTCGTGGGCCGACGACGGGCTCGTCCTGGTCGGGGACAGCGCGCACACCCACGGGCCCCTCGGCGCCCAGGGCATCAACCTCGCGCTGCAGGACGCCGCCGTGCTCCACCCCGTTCTCGTCGAGGCGCTGCGCGCGGGCGACGTGAGCCGCGCACGCCTCGCCCGTTTCCAGGAACTGCGTGCGCCCGCCGCCGACGCGGTGACCCGAGTCCAGCGCCTGCAGGCCAAGGCGTTCCTGGGCACCTCCGGACGCGTCGCGACGCTCGCCAGGGCGGGCGCCGCGAAGCTGGTCACCCGGACTCCGATCGGCCCGCGCATCACGTCCCGTATCGCCCACGGCCGAGTCCCCGTCCACGTACGAACGGATCTCTTCGACCGGCCCTAGCGCGTGTCCGGCGGCACCGGACCGGCTGCGGCAGCACGTCAGCGGGTCTCCAACTCCCGTATCAGGGCCAGCTCCAGCGACGTCAGCGGCACGTCCGGGCGCAGCCGCTCGGGATGGCCGGCGGGAGGCTGCGCCAGGAGTACGCGCGGTGTGCGCGAGCGGCTCGTCTCACCGGTCACGTACACCGCGCCGAGGGCGACTAGCCCGGACCAGACCTCCCGCAACAGTAGGGACGACCATCGACGCCGCTCGGCCATGCTGGCTCCCTCGCTCGGTGGACCCGTAGGCCGCAACGGTCCGGGGAAACGGTCGACGACCGCTCGAGACCGGCTCGCGCCGGGCCCGGCCCCGTCGCGCAGCCTTTGGTGCGGCCCGCTGTCCACCGCGATGCGAGGCGTGCGCAGCACGCTCGGTGGGACCGAGAACTGTGTGAGGAGACCGGCCGTGCAGCCCACTACCACCGTCCGTCCCCCGGTGACCGCCGTCGCTCCGTTCGGCCGGGCCGTCGAGGTCGGCGAAGGTGTCCACGCGTATCTCCAGCCGCCCGGCGGGTGGTGCCTGAACAACGCGGGCATCATCGTGTCCGGCGGCAAGAGCGCCCTCGTCGACACCACGGCGACCGAGGCCCGGGCCCGTCATCTGCGGTCCACCGCACTGGAGTTGAACCCCGCGGCGCCGCGCGCCGTCGTCACCACGCACTTCCACGGCGACCACGCCTTCGGCAACTTCGTCTTCCCCGAGGCCGTCGTCATCGGCCACGAGCGCACGCGTACGGAGATGATGGCGGCCGGGCTGCACCTGACGGGCCTGTGGCCGGACGTGGTGTGGGGCGGCATCGAGCTCGCGCCGCCCACCGTGACCTACCGCGACCGCCTCACCCTGCACGTCGGCACGATCCGTGCCGAGCTGGAACACACAGGGCCCGCCCACACCTCGAACGACACCGTGGTCTGGCTGCCCGGGCAGCGGGTCCTGTTCACCGGCGATCTCGTCATGAACGGCGTGACGCCCTTCTGCCTGATGGGCTCGATCGCCGGATCGCTGGCGGCGCTGGGGCGGCTGCGCGCGTTCGGTGCCACCACCGTCGTACCCGGACACGGACCGGTCGGCGGCCCCGAGACCTTCGACGCCGTCGAGGGCTATCTGCGCCTGGTGCAGCGGCTCGCACAGGAGGGCCTGCGGGCCGGCCTGACACCGATCCAGACGGCGCGCGGCGCACACCTGGGGCGCTACGCGGACCTCCTCGACCCGGAGCGGCTGGCCCCCAACCTCCGCCGCGCGTACGCGGAGCTGGAGGGCCTGCCCGCCGACGCCCCGCTGCCCATGTCCGAAAGGCAGGCCGCACTGGGCGAGATGATCGAGTTCAACGGCGGACCGCCCTGCTGCCTCGCCTGAACCGGCACCACCGGGACGACCCGGCTCACCCGAGGTCGTCGCGGGTGACCTTGCGCGTCGCCACGAGCAACCGCCCGTCCGCGCCGCGCACCAGCACGTCCTCGCACACGCACACCCGGTGCACGCGGGAGACGCCGCCGATCACCGAGGCGTAGACGGTCGTGTACGACCGCACGTCCAGGGCGCCGTCCGGGCGCTCCACCACATCGAACATGCCCATGAAGTGCCGGTGCCGCTCGCCCGCCTCCGCGAGCCGCGCCGCGGCGCCGCGGTTGGCCGCGACCAGACCGGGACGGCCGCGCACGGGCTCCGCGAGTGTCGGCACGTCGAAGACGGCGTCCTCGGTGAAGGTGTCCGCCCACCGCTGTGACTCGGCGCCGTCGAGGAGCTGCATCTGGTGCGCGTAGAACTGCTGCACCTGCGCGTACAGGGCGCCGAACGCCGTTGAGTGCGGGGCGGTTTCGAGCTGCGCGGTCATGGCCACTCCGTTCGGTGCGGCGGTGGACTCCGCCGGGTCCCCCCACCTTCTGAGGCCGGGGTTGAGCGGCTTTCGAACATTTCTCGAGCCCACGCGCCGAGCGTGGTGCGCAACCGCACGCACACAGCACGTCAACCAGTCAGCCCGTCGAAGGGGGCCGCACGCCGTGCCGCACTTCACGTACCCGGAACTGCCACTGGACGGCCTTCTGCGTCGCGCCGCCGCACGCGACCCCCACGCGCCCGCCCTCACCACCGGGCGAGGCACCGTCACCTACGGGCAGCTCGACGCCCACGCCGACCGGATCGCCCGCTTCCTCGCGCGCGCCGTCGGCCGCCGGGGCGCCGTGGTCGGCGTGGCCAACACGCTCGATCCGGTCTTCCCCGCCGCCTACTACGGCACCAGCCGCAGCGGCAACACCGTCGCGCTGATCAATCCGCTGGTGAACGAGCACGCGCTGCACCACGTCTGTGCCGCCGCCGGCGTCGAGATCGCCCTGGTGCCGGCAGCCACCGGCGAGCAGCTGATGAAGATGCGCGACCGGCTGCCCCTGCTGCACACCATCGTCGTCACCGACGCCGACCACGCGGTGGTCCCCGGTGACACCGTCCCCCTGCACGTGGCCCTCGACGAGACACCCGACGGGCCGTACGAGCGGGACGAACCGGCGGCCGTCGATCCGTCCTCGGTGGTGTGCATCCAGTTCACGACCGGGACCACCGGACGCCCCAAGGGCGTCCGCCTCACCCACCGCAACCTCGTCGCCAACGCCACGCAGACCGCCCTGGCCCAAAGCCTCGGCTGCGGTTCGGTCACCCTCAACCACCTGCCGCTGTTCCATGTGATGCACCTCAACTCGGCGGTGTGCGCGGGCGCTTCACAGGTCCTGTGCCACGACCCGGACCCGGTGGCCTCGCTCGCCCTGGCCGCCCGCGAAGGCGCCACCCACTACTACGGGCTGCCCGCCCGGCTGCACCGGCTCGCGGACGACCCGCGGCTGACCACCGCCTGTGAGGGTGTTCCGGCGGGCCCGCGGCTGACCGCGGTCATGTCCGGCGGCACCGCTCTGGCGCCGACGGCCGCCCGCCGCCTGCGGCAGGCGCTCGGTGTGCCCGTCGTCCAGGGGTACGGCCTCGCCGAACTCTCCCCGCTCTCCCACATGCAGCGCCCGGCCGACCCCGCGGTGCGCGGCGCCGTCGGCCCGCCCCTGCCCGGTACCGAATGCCGTGTCGTGGACCTCGGCTCGCGGGAGCCCGTCGCCGTGTGGGCCACCGGTGAGGTGCAGGTGCGCGGGCCGCAGGTGATGGCCGGATACCTGAACGACGACGAGCCGTCCCGGATCGACGCCGACGGCTGGTTCTCCACCGGTGACGCCGGCTGGCTCGACGAGGACGGCCGCCTGTTCCTGGTGGACCGGCTCGGCGATGTCTTCAAGTACGACAACGAACTCGTGTCACCGACCGGCGTCGAGCGGATCATCGCCGAGGACCCGAGGGTCGCCGAATGCGTCGTCGTCGGCTGGCCGGACGCGGTGCACGGAGCCGTCGTCTGGGCGGGCATCGTCCTGCGTGACCCGACCGGCACCGCGCGCCGCGCCGCGTACACCGGCCTCGACACGCTGGACGCGCTGGACGCGGTCGCCGAGGAGGCCAACCGGCGGCTCGCCCCCTTCGAGCGCATCCGCAGGGTCGAGGCCCTCGACGCCGTGCCCCGCACCCCCACGGGCAAACCCGAACGGCAGGCGCTCCGGCAGAAGGTGCGCGCCCTCGCCGCCGCCGAAGCCGCCGCCTGAACCCAACCACCCACCACGCACCCCCGGACAGGAGACCCGCCATGGTGACCTTTGTGAACAAGCTGACCGTCCACGGTGATGTCGAGGAGTTCCTCGCCGCCAAGGACCGTGTCACCGCCTACATGAGCGCCCAGCCCGGATACCTCGGCCACCGGACGCTGCGTCTGGCCGGCGGCGAGCCGGTGTTCCTGGAGCTCGCCGACTGGCAGGACGCCGCGGCCCACCGCGCCGCTGTCACGAGCCCGGCCTTCGGGGCGCTCGTCGGCGGCCTGAAGCAACTGGCCACTCCGGAGCCCGCCCTGTACGAGACCGTGCCCGAGCGCAGCGCCGGCACGGCCGCCGTGCCGATCGCGTCCGGTCTGTGATGAGCACCGGGCCCGCGGCACCCGGCCCGGCGGTCCTCGTCGTCGGCGCCGGTCCGGTCGGCCTGACCGCCGCCCACGAACTGGCTCGCAGGGGCCTGCGCGTCCGGCTCGTCGACGCGGCGTCCGGGCCCTCCCGCACCAGTCGCGCCGTCGCCGTCCACCCGCGCACCCTGGAGACCTTCGACCAGATGGGAACGGTCGACGGCATCCTTCGGCACGGCCGCAGGAACAGGGCGTTCACCATGTACGCCGGTGGCCGCCGCCTGGTCCGCCTCGACGCCGACTACACGTCGATGCCCACCCGCCACCCCTACAGCGTCATCATCGAGCAGACCCGCACCGAAGCCGTGCTGCGCGAGGCCGTGGCCCGGCTCGGTGTGGAGGTCGAGTGGGGCGTCCGGCTGGCCGGGTTCGAGCAGGACGGGACCGGCGTACGAGCGCGGCTGACCCGCGCCGACGGCACCGGAGAGACGGGGCAGACGGAGCAGACGGAGCAGAGGGGGGAGAGGGGCGAGACCGGGGAGACCGAGGAGATCTGCACGGTGCCCTGGCTCGTGGGCTGCGACGGCGGCCACAGCACCGTGCGCAAGGCCCTCGGCCTGCCACTGCTCGGCGAGAGCCGCGACACCTGGATGCTCGCCGACGCCCCCGTCAGCACCGACCTGCCGCCCGACAGCATCTACTGGGTCCACACCGGCGGCCAGGCCCTGATGATGGTCCCCTACGCCCGCGAGGGCCACTGGCGCCTGCTCGACACGGCCCCGGACAGGCCCGACGCGACCGGCGCCGCCGAGCGGTTCACCGCGAAGCTCTCCCGGGGCCTCGGCAGCGCCGTACGGGTCGGCGACCCCGAGTGGACGTCCGTGTTCACCTTCCAGCAGCGCATGGTTCCGCGGATGCACGAGGGCCGCGTGTTCGTCGCGGGGGACGCCGCCCACGTGCACAGCCCGGCCTCCGGGCAGGGCATGAACACCGGCGTCCAGGAGGCGTACAACCTCGCCTGGAAGCTCGCCATGGTCCACCGGGGCTACGCGGAGCGGCCGTTGCTCGACACGTACGGGGAGGAGCGTGTCCCGGTCGGCAAAGCCCTGCTCGGCTCGACCCGCACCGCCACGTCGCTGGTCCAGTTCAAGAACGCCCTGGCCGCGGTGGCCCTGCCCGTCGTCTTCTCCGTGGTACGCAACCTGCCCCCGCTGCGGCGCGCCATCCAGCGCAAGGTCCTCGGCGGTATGTCGGGGCTGCGCCTCGGCTACGCCCGGTCCTCCCTGACCACCGGCGGCGGGCCCGAACCCGTGCCCATCGTGACGCCCGTCGCCTCGCCCGTCATGGTCCCGCGGCGGGGGCACGTGCCGGCGCCCGGCGAGCGCGTGTCCGGGGCGGCGACGGTCAGCGACGCGCTGGTGCGTGAACTGCGCGACGTGCGCTGGACCCTGCTCGTCGCCCCCGGCGGCCACGACGCCGACGGCGTCCCCGTGCGCGCGGCCCGCGACGCGGCCGGGCAGCACGGCGCGTGGCTGTCCGTGCGCTCCGTCGGCGGCAGCGGCGCGGGGCCGCGGCCGCTGCCCGACCCGGACGGCGCCCTGTGTGCCGCCCTGGGCCTGGCGGCGGGCTCCTGGGCGCTCGTCCGGCCCGACGGCTACCTCGCCGCGCGCGGCGACTTCCTGACCGCCGGCGCGCTCGCCGAGGCGCTCGCCCCCGTACGTCCCCGTGCCGGTGATCGTGCAGCACCTATCAAGCGCCGCTCAGGTGGCTTTCGAGCCGTTCAGGACACGGTCGAGACCGAGACCATCACCGGCGCCATGGAAATGGAGAGCACACCATGACGAGGACGACGACGCAGGAGTCACCGCCGTCACCGCCGTCGCCCGCGAAGCCGGTCGCCCTCGTCACGGGCGCCACGAGCGGCATCGGCCTGGCCGTCGCCCGTGAACTGGGCCGTCGCGGCCACCGCGTCTTCATCTGCGCGCGGACCGCCCAGCAGGTCAAGCAGACCGTGGAGGACCTGCGCGAGGAGGGCCTGGAGGTCGACGGCACCGCCGCCGACGTGCGTTCCGCCGAGTCCATGGCAGCCCTGGTCCGCTCCGCGGTCGACGCGTTCGGCCCGATCACCGTCCTCGTCAACAACGCCGGGCGCAGCGGCGGCGGCCCGACCGCCGGCATCACCGACGACCTCTGGTACGACGTCATCGACACCAACCTCAACGGAGTCTTCCTGCTGACGCGCGAGGTGCTCAACAACGGCGGCCTGGCCGACGCCCAGGGCGGCCGCATCATCAACATCGCCTCGACCGCCGGCAAGCAGGGCGTCCCCCTCGGTGCCCCCTACTCCGCCTCCAAGCACGGCGTCGTCGGCTTCACCAAGGCGCTCGGCAAGGAGCTCGCCCCCCGGGGTGTCACCGTCAACGCGGTCTGCCCCGGCTACGTCGAGACGCCCATGGCCGAGCGGGTCCGCCAGGGCTACGCAGACGCCTGGGGCACCACGGAGGACCACGTGCAGGAACAGTTCGAGGCGAAGATCCCGCTCGGCCGTTACTCCACACCGCAGGAGGTCGCGGGACTCGTCGGCTACCTGACCACCGAGCACGCCGCGTCCATCACCGCACAGGCGCTCAACGTCTGCGGTGGCCTCGGCAACTTCTGACCGCCCCCCAAGCCGCCTCCTGATCCGGAAGTGAGGAACTGGACATGTCCGCTGAGCGAGTGCACCGCACGACGCACGAGGTGAACGTGGGCGCGCCCGCGGGCGTGGTCTACGGCCTGATCGCCGACGCGGTCAAGTGGCCGCTGTACTTTCCGCCCAGCGTGCACGTGGAGCAGCTCGAGTTCGACGGTGGACACGAGCGGCTGCGCATGTGGGCGACCGCCAACGACCAGGTCAAGTCGTGGACATCGCGCCGCACTCTGGACCCCGAGCGGCGCCGCGTCGAGTTCCGCCAGGAGCTGCCCGCCGCCCCCGTCCAGTCCATGGGTGGCACCTGGATCGTCGACTCGCTCGGGGCCGACCGGTCGCGGCTGACGCTGCTGCACGACTTCACGGTCGCCGACGACGACCCGGACGAAGTGGCGTGGGTCGAGCGGGCCACCGCCACCAACAGCCGTGCCGAGCTGGACAATCTGAGCCGGCTCGCCGAGCGCTGGGCCCGGCTCGACGAGCTGGTCCTGTCGTTCGAGGACTCGGTGCGTGTCCACGGTCCCGCCGAGCTGGTCTACGACTTCCTCTACCGGATCGGCGACTGGCCGGAGCTGGTGCCCCACGTCTCCCGGCTCGACTTCACCGAGGACGAGCCGGGCGTACAGGTCATGTCGATGGACACCCGTACCGCCGACGGCTCGTCGCACACGACCGAGTCCGTCCGGGTGTGCTTCCCGCACGCCGGTCGCATCGTCTACAAGCAGACGGCCACGCCGGCGCTGATGGCGGCGCACACCGGTGAGTGGTCCGTGGTGCCCGACGAGACGGGCACCACGGTCATCTCGCAGCACAGCGTGGTGCTGCGCGAGGAGAACATCGCGAAGGTGCTCGGCGAGGACGCGGACATCGCGCGGGCCCGCCGCTACGTCCGCGACGCCCTGGGCCGCAACAGCACGGCGACGCTCAACCTGGCCAAGAAGCACGCGGAGAGCGCGGTCACTGTCCTGTGACCGGGACGCTGACGCCACGGGCACCCGCGGCCGCCGGTGCCGGCCCGCCCGCCCCGCCCCGGACCGCGGCCGACGAAGCGCCGCTGGACGGCGCCGAGCGCGCCGCCTGGATCGAGGCTCTCCTCGGCGACCCCGACGATCCGCACAACCCGCACGGCTACCGCTGTCTGCTCGACGCCGACGACCGGCGCCGCGTACCGGAAGCCACCGAGGAGCTGCTCACCGACGCCCGTCTCACCGCCGAGTTCGTCCCCCGGGAGCTCGGCGGCCGGCTCGCCCGCCCGGACGTGCTCGCCCGCGTCCTGCGGCCGGTGTTCCGGCGCGACGTGGCCCTCGGCTTCGGCTACGGGATCACGTCCCTGTTCGGCGCGTCCGCCGTCTGGGCGGCGGGCGACGACCGACAGCGCGCCCGTACGGCCGCGTTGCTGCTCGACGGGGGCGGTGGCCGCGTCACGATCCTGCACCACGAACTCGCCCACGCGAACGCCATCCTGCGGGACGAGTTCACCGCGCGCTCAGCGCCCGGCGGCTTCGTTCTCGGCGGCCGCAAGGACGTCGTCATCAACGCCGACCGGGCGGACGCGTTCGTCATGTACGCCCGCACGGCGACCACGGCAGGCCCAAGAAGCCACTCCGTGCTGCTGCTCGATCCCGAGCGGCTCCCGCCGGGCGGTCTGCGCCGGCTGCAGCGCGTTCCCACCCCCGGAATGCGCGGCAGCCGGTTCGCGGGACTGGAGTTCACCGACAGCCGCGTTCGGGCCGACACCCTCGTCGGCGAGGTCGGCGACGGGGTGTCCCTCGCCCTGCGCACCTTCATGGTCAACCGGTGCCTGATCCCCGGCACCGTCGTCGCCGGGGTGGACAGCGCGCTGCGGTTCGCGGTGCGGGCCGCCACCGCGGGTCGCCCCGCCGGGCAGCCGGCGCGCCGTCACCACACGGTGCTCGCCGGTGTCTTCGCGGATCTGCTGGCCTGCGACAGCATGGCCGTCACCGGGCTGCGCGCGCTGAGCCTGCTGCCCGACAGCGCCCACCTGATGGCCGCCGCCGTCAAGCTGACCATGCCGGACCTGCTGCGCGAGGACCTGGAGGAACTCGCCACCGTGCTCGGCTTCCACGGCTATGACCGGGGCCCGCTCTACGGCGGCTTCCAGAAACTCGTACGGGACCTGCCTGTCGCCGGACTCGGTCACGCCGGGAGCGCGGCCTGCCAGGCCGTGCTGATACCCCAACTGCGCACGCTCGCCCGGACGTCGTGGTTCCGCACCGAGGAGCCCACCGCGCGGCTCTTCCTGCTGTCCGCGCCCGTCCCGGCCCTCGACTACCGCAAGCTGACCCTGTCGGGCAGCGACGACGTGCTGACCGCGACCCTGGTCGGGGCCGGCGAGCGGCTCGGCGCGCTGCGCCCGGCCGGGCCCCAGTGGGCGGCACTCGCCGACCTCGCGGACGCGTTCGTCCAGGAGATGCGGGCACTGCGCGAACAGTGCGCCGCGCTCCCGGAGTCCGTGCGTGCCACGCTCGCCGACCCGCGCGCCTGCGCGCTCGCCGACCGGTACGCCCTGGTACTCGCCGCCGCCGCGTGCCTCGGGGTGTGGCAGGGCCAGGACGGCACCGACTCGTTCCTCTCGCAGCCCGCCTGGGCGGTTCTCGCCCTGTCCCGGATCGGCCGCAGGCTCGGCGTTCCCGTCCCCGAACTGCCCGACGGGGTGACGGAGTCGGTCCTGTCGGAGGTGCTCCTGCGGTTCCGCGAGGGCCGCAGTCTCGACGTGTACGACACACGGATCGCGGGCTAGAGGGAGGGGGAGACACCATGGACCATCCGGGGATCGGCGCACCCATCCATGTCCTGCCCAGCGGGCCGTGGCGGAAGGTGCACGAGAATCTGACGGAGTACGGCAACGCGGTGGCGTTCACGACCTGGGGCGAATGGCTGCCCACCGCCCTCACCCACACCCGGCTGCGCCATCTCCTCGGCCGGGACTGGACGCGCTACCGCCGCATGACCGACCCGACGGTCCGCTACCGCTTCGTCGCCTCGCGGCTGCTGATGAAGTACACGGCGGCCGCCGCGCTGCGCACGGAGGCGGAGTCGCTGGATCTGTCCTACCGCCTTGGCGGACGCCCGTATCTGCGCGGCTTCGACCAGATCGACGTGAGCCTCACGCACACCGGTGACCTGATGGCGGTCGGGCTCAGCAGGGACGGCCGGATCGGTGTCGACGCGGAGCCCGCCGACCGCCGCATGCGCTTCGACCTGCTGCAGGCCCAGATGTGCACGCCGACGGAGGCGGCGGAGCTGGCCCCGCTGCCGGAGGTCGAACAGACCGCACAGACACTGAGGCTGTGGACGCTGAAGGAGGCCTACACCAAGGCGCTCGGCCAGGGGATGCGGCTGGGATTCACGGAGTTCGGGTTCGGTCTTGACACGGGCCGTCTCCTCGCCCCCGACGGCACCTTCGCCTCGCGTGACGAGTGGACCTTCGCCACGCACCGGGCGCTCGGCCGCTATCTCCTCAGCACCGCCTGCCACGACACGGGACTCGACGCGGCGAACGACACCTCGGCGCGCACCATGCTCGACCCGGGCTTCGCGGCGGCCATGGCGGACCCCGTGCCGGAGCCCGGGTAAGGCCGGCGCGCGGCGTGCCCGGCTCCGGAAGCACTTGCCGGGCCCTTGAATCCGGCTGGAGAGAGGGCGGCAGCGTGCCGCGCGCCGGATAGCGTGCTCGGCGTCCACGAGTGCGTGAGGGGGCGCGTCATGCCGGAAGCGGGAATCGACTTCGTACCGTCCGCCAAGCTGCGGGTGCTGCCCGGCGGTGCCGCGGCGTCCGCGCCCGGCGGGGTGCGGCTCTTTCTCGTGGGCGGCGACGCCCTCGCGCGGGCGGGGGTGAGGTCGCTGCTCGACAGCCATGACGACATCACGTTCGTCGGCGACGACGAACCGGGGCCCCGTGCCGTGGCGTCGCTGCGCGCGCACCGCCCCGATGTGCTCGTGCTGCACGGCCTGCGGGAACCCCGCGAGGTCGCCGCGGTCCTCGAGGACGTCGACCCGGCGCTGCCCGTCCTCACGGTCGGCGGCTGCGAACCCGACGCGCGCACCGCGCCCGCCCTGCACGGCCACCTGCCCGCCACGACCACGGCGCGGCAGCTCGCCGCCGCCGTGTCCCTGGCCGCGGCCGGCTATGCCCTGGCCCGCGGTCCGCTGCCGGCCGCGGCGGGCGCTCCCGCCCGACCGCGGGGCACCACCTCCGTCTCCGACGTGCCGCCGGACGCGCTGACCGGCCGCGAGGGACAGGTGCTCGACCTGGTCTCGCGGGGGCTGTCCAACACGGAGATAGCGCAGTCACTGACGCTGTCCGAGCACACGGTCAAGACCCATGTGCAGAACCTGCTGCACAAGCTCCACCTGCGCAACCGCGTCCATGTGGCGATCTACGCCTTCGAGGCCGGCCTGCGCTGACGCGCCCCGCATCAGGTCCGGGTCAGCGTGCCGTCAACCCGCCGCGTGAGGCTGGACCGGTACTGCGCCGACCAGCAGCGGACGGCCCGGACTTTGGGGGAAGAGTGTCTGTTCCCGTTCCTGACGGCACGCGTCTGCCACTGACGGCGGCCCAGCTCGGCATCTGGTTCGCCCAGGCCCGGGACCCGCACAGCCCCGTCTACAACACCGGCGAGTACGTCGAACTCACCGGCCCGCTGGACGCGGACCGCTTCGAGAGGGCGCTGCGCGACGTCATCGCCCGCACCGACGCGCTACGGCTGCGCTTCCACCCCGAAGCCGACGGGACCGTCACACAGAGCGCCGACGCGGACCCCTCCTTCACGGTCCACCGGATCGACGTCAGCGCCTCGCCCGACCCGGCGGCCGCCGCCGACGCCTGGATGCGGGACGTCATCGCGCGCCCCCTCGACGCCGCCGGCGGCGGGCCCCTGTTCACCCAGGCGCTGTTCAAACTGGGGGAGGGGTCCCACCGCTGGTTCAGCCACGTCCACCACCTCCTCATCGACGGCTACGGGTTCCGGCTCGTCGCCGAACGCGTCGCCCGCGCCTACACCGGTGCCGCCGCCGGACCCGACTGCTCCGCACGCGAGCTGACCGACGCCGAGGCCGCGTGGCGCGACTCGCCCGCCCACGACCGGGACCGCGCACACTGGCTCGCCGCCCCGCGCCGCACTCCCGTCACTCTCGCCGGGTCCACCGCGCCCGCCGCGCCGCACGCCCGGCGGCACACCGCCTTCGTGGGCCGTGACGTGCTGGCGGGTCTCACCGCCGTCGCCGCCGCCGCCGAGACCGGCTGGCAGGTCGTCGCGCCGGCCGCTGTCGCCGCGTACGTCCAGTGGCTGACAGGAGAGCCGGGCATCACCCTGGGAATGCCGGTCACCGCGCGCCTCACCCCTGCCGCCCGCCGCACCCCCGGCATGGTCGCCAACGTCCTCCCGCTGTACGTCGCACCGCGCCCCGCCGCCCCGCTTACCGAGCTGGTCGCCGACGTCCGTGACGCCCTCGTCCCCGTGCTGCGGCACCAGCGCTACCCGTACGAGGAGGCGCGCCGCGACCTCGGTCTGGTCGGTGAGCGCGGCTACGGGCCCGTCGTCAACGTGATGCCCTATCAGCGGGCCCTGGACTTCGGCGAGGCGGCCGCCTCCGTGCACCCGGTGTCCACGGGACCCGTCGACGACCTGAAGTTCTCCGTGTACGAGGAGCCGGGCGACACCGGGCTGCGCATCGATGTCGAGGCCAACCCGGACCTGTACGGCGAGGCGGAGACCGCGGCGCACCTGGAGCGCTTCACCCGCTTCCTGCGCGCCCTCGCCGCCGCGGACCCCGACACGCCCCTGGCCCGCCTGCACGCCGGGGAGACGCCGGCCGACGGCGACCCGCAGGAGGCGGCCGCCACCGGCACCCTGCACGCACGGTTCGCGGCCCGCGCCGCCGCCACCCCCGACGCGGTCGCCGTCAGCCACGAGGGCGACCACCTCACGTACGCCGAACTCGATGCCCGCGCCAACCGCCTGGCCCACCGCCTCGTCGCGGCCGGCGCCGGACCCGAGCGGCTCGTCGCCCTCACCCTGCCGCGCTCGCCCGACCTGGTCGTCGCCCTGCTCGCCGTCCTGAAGTCCGGCGCCGCCTACCTGCCGCTGGACCCCGACTACCCCGCGGACCGGCGCACCTGGATGCTCGAGGACGCGCGGCCCGTCCTCGTGCTCGACCCCGAGGCGATGCGCCAGGACCTGAGTGCGTACCCGGACACCGACCCGGGGGTCCGGGCGGACGCCTCGCACCCCGCGTACGTCATCTACACCTCCGGCTCGACCGGCCGGCCCAAGGGTGTCGTGATCCCGCACGCCAACGTGCTGCGGCTGTTCTCCGCCACCGGCCGCTGGTTCGACTTCGGCGCCGACGACGTGTGGACCCTGTTCCACTCCTACGCCTTCGACTTCTCCGTCTGGGAGATCTGGGGAGCGCTGCTCCACGGGGGTCGTCTCGTCGTCGTGCCGTACACGGTCAGCCGCTCGCCCGACCGCTTCCTCGACCTGCTCGCCCGCGAACGGGTCACCGTCCTCAGCCAGACCCCGACCGCCTTCCACCAGCTCGACACCGCCGACCGTGAACGCGGCGCCGACGCCCCCGAACTCGCCCTGCGCCAGGTGGTGTTCGGCGGCGAGGCACTGGAGCCCGCGCGGCTGGCGAACTGGTACGCGCGGCGCGGCGCCGACGCGGCCCGGCTGGTCAACATGTACGGCATCACCGAGACGACCGTGCACGTCACCTGCGCGCCCCTCGGCCCGGAACACGCCGTGCCCGGCGCCCGGTCCTTCGTCGGCGGCCCCCTCACCGACCTGCGCACCCGCGTCCTCGACGCCGCGCTGCGCCCCGTTCCCGCCGGATTCACGGGCGAGTTGTACGTGTCCGGCCCCGGCCTCGCCCGCGGCTACCTGGGCCGCCCCGACCTGACCGCCGACCGTTTCGTCGCCGACCCCTACGGCCCGCCCGGCACCCGCATGTACCGCACCGGTGACCTGGTGCGGCTCCTGGACGACGGCACCTTCGACTATCTGGGCCGCGGCGACCACCAGGTGAAGATCCGCGGGTTCCGCATCGAACTCGGCGAGATCGAGTCCGCGCTCGTCGCGCACCCCGGCGTCGCCGAGGCCGCGGTCGTGGTCCGGGAGGACCGGCCGGGCGACAAGCGGCTCGCCGCCTACGCGGTGCCCGCCACCGGACACACCCCCGACCCTGCCGACTGGCGCCGCCTGCTCGCCGCGACGCTGCCCGCACACTGCGTGCCCGCCTCCTTCACCCCGCTCGACGCGCTGCCGCTGACCGCCAACGGCAAACTC
This sequence comes from Streptomyces sp. CB01635, assembly GCF_002803065.1. Lineage (GTDB taxonomy): Bacteria > Actinomycetota > Actinomycetes > Streptomycetales > Streptomycetaceae > Streptomyces. The sequence continues at coordinate 38,383 of NZ_NNBL01000032.1, read as the reverse complement.
GACCGGGCCGTGCTGCCAGCGCCCGCCGCTCCCGACGAGCCCCGCGAGGCCGCCGCGCCCGCCGCAGGACCCGAGGAGGAGGCACTGCGCCGGATCTTCGCCGACGTCCTGGGCGTCGGCGACACCGCCCGGGTCGGCGGCGACAGCGACTTCTTCACCCTCGGCGGCCACTCCCTGCTCGCCGGGCGGCTCATCGGCGCCGTGCGCGAGGCGCTCGGCGCCGAGATCACCATCCAGGACCTCTTCGAGGCGCCGACGCCGGCCGGCCTGGCCGCACGCGTGGCCGGGGCAGCGAGGGCCGCCCGGCCCCCGCTGCGCCCCGCGGCGCACGGTGACGAGCCCCCCATGTCGTACGCCCAGCACCGCATGTGGGTCCTGCGCGAGGTGGAGGGGGCCGCGCCCACCTACAACATGCCGATCGCCCTGCGGATCACCGGCGCCCTCAACCGGATCGCCCTGCGCGAAGCCCTGCACGACCTGGTCACCCGCCACGAGAGCCTGCGTACGGTCTACCCCCGCGGGGAGCGTGGCGCCGCCCCGCGGCTGCTGCCGCCCGAGGAGGCCAGGCCCTGGGTGATCGAGTCCCGGATCGAGCCCGAGAGGCTGCCGGACGAGCTCACCGCCGCGGCCCGCACCCCGTTCAACCTCGACTGCCAACTCCCCATCCGGGCCTACCTGTTCACGCTGCCCGACGGGGACAACGTACTGCTGCTGCTGATGCACCACGTGGCCGGCGACGGCTGGTCGCTGCGCCCCCTGCTCGGCGACCTGTCCGCCGCGTACGCGTCCCGGCTGGCCGGGCACGCGCCCGGCCTCCCGCCGCTGCCGGTCAGCTACGCCGACTTCGCCCTGTGGCAGCGCGACCTGCTCGGCGACGAGCGGGACCCGGGCAGCCTCGCCGGACGCCAGCTCGCCTACTGGGAGCGGAACCTGGCCGGCGCGCCCGACCAGCTGGAACTGCTCGCCGACCGGCCCCGCCCGCCGGTGGCCGAGCACCGCGGCGGCTCCGTCCCCCTCGACATCGCACCCGCACTGCACGCCCGCATCGACGCGTTCGCCCGCACCCACGGATCCACCTGCCACATGGTGCTCCAGGCCACGCTGACCGCGCTGCTCAGCCGCCTGGGCGCGGGCACCGACATCTCCATCGGCTGCCCCACCGCCTCACGCCCCGACAGCGCCCTCGACGCCCTCGTGGGCTTCTTCGTCAACCCCGTCGTGCTGCGCACCGACACCTCGGGCGATCCCTCCTTCACCGAACTGCTCGCCCGCGTCCGCACCGCCGCGCTGGCCGCGTACGCCCACCAGGACGTGCCCTTCGACCGCGTCGTGGAGCGCCTCCAGCCCGAACGCTCGGCCGCCCGCCATCCGCTGTTCCAAGTGGTCCTCTCCTACCAGGACTTCGAGGCCCCCGCCGAGCTGCGGGGCGTCGAGGTCCGGCGCGAGCCGGTCGACTTCGGCGTCGCCAAGTTCGACCTCACCTTCAACGTGGTCGAGCACCGCACCGGCGCGGGGGAGTTCGCGGGAATCGACGGCGATCTCGAGTACGACGTCGCGCTGTACGACCGGGCCACCGCCGAGACCGTCGTACGCCGCTTCCTCGCCCTGCTCGACGCGGCCGTCGCCGCCCCCGACACGCCCGTCGGCGCCCACGAGCTCCTCGACGCCACCGAGAGCGCCCTGCTCGCCCACTTCAACGACACCGCGAGGCCCGTCCCGGCCACCGGGCTCGCCGAGCAGTTCGCCGCGCAGGCCGCCCGCACCCCCGACGCCGTCGCCGTGGTCGGCGACGACGGCACCGAACTCACCTACGCCGAGCTCGACCTGAGGTCCGGGCGGCTCGCGCGGCGGCTCGCCGCGTCCGGCATCGGCCGCGAGTCGGCCGTCGCCGTCCTTCAGCAGCGCTCGGCCGACCTGGTCGTGTCCCTGCTCGCAGTGCTGCGCACCGGTGGGTTCTACGTGCCGCTCAACACCCGCTACCCGGCCGCCCGGATGAGCCTGATCACCGGCGACGTCGGCGCGCGCGTCCTGCTCACCGACCGTGTCACCGACGCCGAACACGCCTGCGCGTCCTGGGCGGGCGACGCCGAAGTACTGGTGGTCGACGCGCTCCCGGACGAGGGCGACGCGCTGCCCGTCGTCCCCGCCCACCCGCACCAGCTCGCCTACGTGATGTACACGTCGGGCTCCACCGGCAACCCCAAGGGCGTCGCCATCACACACGGCGACGTCGGCGTCCTCGCCGCCGACCACTGCTGGCGCACCGGCAACCAGGAGCGCGTGCTGCTCCACTCCCCGTACTCCTTCGACACCTCCCAGTACGAGCTGTGGGTGCCCCTGCTGTCCGGCGGTGCCGTCGTCGTCGCGCCCCCCGGGGACCTGGACACCCGGGCCCTGGAACGGGCGATCGTGGACGGCAGGGTCACCGGCATGTGGCTCACGTCCGGCCTGTTCAACCTGCTCGCCGAGGAGTCCCCCGGCTGCTTCACCGGCGTACGCGAGGTGTGGACCGGCGGCGACGTCGTCTCCCCGGCCGCCGTCAGCCGGGTGCTCGCGGCGTCCCCGACGACGATGGTCGTCGACGGCTACGGACCCACCGAGGCCACCACCTTCGCCACCCACCACTTCATGCGGGCCCCCTGGGAGCAGGAGAGCACCGTCCCCATCGGCACCCCCCTGGACAACACCACCTGCCACGTCCTCGACGACCTGCTGCGCCCCGTACCGCCCGGCGTGAGCGGCGAGCTGTACATCGGCGGCGCCCGGCTCGCCCGTGGCTACCTCAAGCGGCCAGACGCCACCTCGGAGCGCTTCGTCGCCGACCCGTTCGCGGCCGCGCCGGGCGCCCGCATGTACCGCACCGGCGACCTGGTGCGCCGCCGCCCCGACGGCATCCTGGAGTTCCTCGGCCGCGCCGACCACCAGGTCAAGGTGCGCGGCTTCCGGATCGAGCTCGGCGAGATCGAGTCCGTGCTCGGCGCCCACCCGCGCGTCGCCCAGTGCGCCGTCCTCGTCCGCGAGGACGGGTCCGTCGCGAACAACGCCAAGCGGCTCGTCGCCTACGTCGTCGCCGCGCCCGGCGCCGACGTCGACGCCTCCGTGCTGCGTCAGCACGTCGCGGCGGCGCTGCCCGACTACATGGTGCCCGCCGCGTTCGTGGGCCTGGACGCGCTGCCGCTCACCGCCAACGGCAAGCTCGACCGGCGGTCCCTGCCCGCCCCCGACTTCGGCGCCGCCGAATCGGCCGGGCGCGCCCCGCGAACCCCGCGCGAGGAGCTGCTCGCGGTGCTGTTCGCCGAGGTGCTCGGCGCCGACGGCGTCTCGATCGACGACAGCTTCTTCGACCGCGGCGGCGACAGCATCATGGTCATCCAGCTCGTCGGCAAGGCCCGGCGCGCAGGGCTCTCGCTGACCGCCACGCAGGTCTTCGAGCACAAGACGGTCGCGGCACTCGCCGGCGTCGCCGAGACCCTCGCCGAGGAGCCCGCCCCACCCGGGCAGGGAGCCCTCGCGTCGGCGGCGACGGGCGATGTCCCGCTCACCCCGATCATGCACTGGCTGCGCGAACGCGGCGGCCCCGTCGAGGCGTTCAGCCAGTCGATGGTGGTCGCGGTCCCCGCGGAGCTCGACGAGGCCCGGCTCGTCGCCGCGCTGCGCACCCTCATCGACCACCACGACGTGCTGCGCGCGGTGTTCACGCGCGACGGCGACAGCTGGTCGATGCGGATCGACGCCCCCGGCGGCGCACACGCCGAGGACTGGGTGCGTCGCGTGGACGCCGCCGGACTCGACGACGCGGCGCTGCGCGCCCTGGCCGCCGAGGAAGCCGCGGCCGCCCGGGACCGCCTCGACCCGTTCGCCGGTCGCAACGGCCGGGCCGTCTGGCTGGACGCGGGCCCGGGCCGGCCGGGCCGGCTCCTGCTGACCCTCCACCACCTGGTCGTCGACGGCGTCTCCTGGCGCATCCTGCTGCCCGACCTGAAGGCGGCCTGGGAGGCCACGGAGCCGGGCGTCACCGGGTCCCTGCCGCCCGTCGGCACGCCCTTCCGCGCCTGGGCGCGCTATCTCGCCGAAGAGGCCGCGCGGCCCGAACGGACGGCCGAACTCGCCCTGTGGACCAGGACGCTGGCCGGCGGCGCCGCGCCCGTGACCACGCAGCCGCTCGACCCGGGGCTGGACACCGCCGCCACCGCCCGCAGCCTGAGCATCGACCTGGACGGCGCGACCACCTCCGCGCTGCTCACCACCGTCACCGCCGCGTTCAACGGGCGCGTCGACGACGTCCTGCTCACCGCGTTCGCGCTCGCCGTCGCCGACTGGCGCCGCCGCCGGGGCCTCGGTGACGTCGACGCCGTCCTCATCGACCTCGAAGGACACGGCCGTGAGCCCGGCGGCAGCGGCGCCGAACTCTCCCGCACCGTCGGCTGGTTCACCAGCATGTACCCCGTACGGCTGGCCCCCGGCGCGCTCGACCGCGCCGACGCCCTCGCGGGCGGCCCCGCCGCCGGGCAGGCCGTCAAGCGGATCAAGGAGCAGCTGCGCGAGATCTCCGACGGCGGCATCGGCCACGGCCTGCTCCGTCACCTCGACGTCCGCACCGGCCGCAGCCTCGCCGCGCTCGCCCGGCACGGCACGCCCGACCTCGGGTTCAACTACCTGGGCCGGTTCCTCGGTGAGGAGGGCGGTCTGTGGACGGCCGCCCCCGACGCCGACGCGATCGGCGACGGCACCGACGCCGATCTGCCCCTGGCGCACGCCGTCGAGGTCAACGCCCTCACCCGTGACGGGAGTTCGGGCCCCCGGCTGCAGGCCGTGTGGACCTGGGCGGGCCGGCTCCTCGACGAGGCCGCCGTGCGCGACCTCGGCGAGACCTGGTTCCGCGCTCTCAAGGCCCTCGTCACCCATGCCGAACGTCCCGACGCGGGCGGCATCACTCCCTCCGACCTGTCCCTGGTCTCGCTCAGTCAGGACCAGATCGACCAGCTCGAAGCCGCCTGGAAGGTAGCCCGATGACGCAGTCCGGACTCGCCGACGTTCTGCCCCTGTCCCCGCTCCAGGAAGGTCTCCTCTTCCAGGTCACCTACGGCGCCGAGGCCGAGGGCACGGACGTCTACACCGTCCAGATGGTCTTCGAGCTGCGCGGCCCGCTCGTGGAGGACGACCTGTCGGCGGCCGCCGGCACCCTGCTGCGCCGCCACCCCAACCTGCGCGCGGGCTTCTGGCAGCAGAACGTCGAACGGCCCGTCCAGTTCGTGCCCCACGAGGTGCCGCTGCCCTGGCGGACCCGTGACCTCACCGGGCTCGGCGACGAGGAGCGCGAGCGCGCCGTAGCGGCGTACGTCGCCGACGACCGCGCCGAGCGCTTCGACCCGGGCGCCCCGCCGCTGATCCGCTTCGGGCTGCTCGCCCTCGCCCCCGAGCACCACAAGCTCGTCCTCACCACGCACCACCTGCTCCTCGACGGCTGGTCGATGCCGCTGCTCGTACGCGAACTGTTCACGCTTTACGGGCAGTCCGGCGACGACGCGGGCCTGCCGCCCGTCACCCCCTACCGCGCCTACCTGGGCTGGCTCGCCGGGCGCGACGACGACGCGGCACGCGCCGCCTGGCGCGCCGCCTTCGCGGATCTCGAGGGACCGAGCCTGGTCGCGGGCGCCGGAGCCGGCCGGGGCGCGGCCGGCGGGTCCGCCCTGCCCGGCCAGATCTGGCACGAGATCGACGCCGCGACCACCACTCGGCTCACGGCGCTCGCCCGCTCCCGCAACATCACCCCCAACACGCTGGTGCAGGGTGCCTGGGCGCTGCTGCTCGGCCGTGAACTGGGCCGCGACGACGTCGTGTTCGGCGCGACCGTCGCCCACCGCCCGCCGGAGATACCCGGCATCGAGTCGACGATCGGCATGTTCATCAACACCCTGCCGGTCCGCGTCCGCGTCCGCCCGTCCGAGACCCTCGGCGAGCTGCTCGGCCGCGTCCAGCAGGAGCAGGCCGCTCTGATCGAGCACCGGCACCTGTCCCTCACCGAGGTGCAGGCGGCGGCCGGCACCGGCGAACTCTTCGACACCGTCGTGGTGTTCGAGAACTATCCCCTCGACCCGGCCGTCCTGCGCGCCGAGTCCCGGGGCCTGCGCCTCGCGGGTTTCGAGGTCGGCGACGCCACCCACTACCCGCTGAGCCTGCTCGCCATCCCCGGCGACACCATCCGCTTCCGCCTCGACCACCGGGGCGACGTGGTGGACGAGGCGGGCGCGCGCAGGCTGCTCGGGCGGCTCGACGCGCTGCTGTCCGACATCGCCGAGCACGGCGCCGACCTGCCCGTGGGCCGCTTCGACCTGCTGTCCGGCGACGAACGCCGCCTGGTCGTCGAGAAGTTCAACGCGAGCGGCGCCCCGGCACCCGAGCGCACCCTGGCCGCACTGTTCGAGGAGCAGGCCGCCCGCACCCCCGGCGTCACCGCCCTGGCCGTGGGCGACGAGTCGCTGACGTACGCCGAGCTGAACGCGCGTGCCAACCGGCTGGCGCGCCGGCTCGTCGAGCAGGGCGCGGGCCCCGAGGAGACCGTCGCGCTGCGGCTGCCGCGCTCCCTCGACCTGTACGTGGCGCTGCTCGCCGTCCTCAAGACCGGCGCCGCCTACCTCCCGGTGGACGTCGCCTACCCGGCCGAGCGCATCGCCTTCATGATGGACGACGCCCGGCCCGCCGTGGTCCTCACCGGCGAGGAGAGCGGCCAGGACCTGCTCACCTACGCGGACACGGACCTCACCGACGCCGAACGGACCACGCCGCTGCTGCCGCACCACCCGGCGTACGTCATCTACACGTCCGGTTCCACGGGCACCCCCAAGGCCGTCGTCATGCCGGGCAGCGCCCTGGTCAACCTGCTCGCCTGGCACCAGCGGGAGATACCCGGCGAACCGGGCACCGCCGTCGCGCAGTTCACCACCATCGGCTTCGACGTGGCCGCCCAGGAGATCCTCGCCACCCTGCTGCACGGCAAGACCCTCGCCGTCCCGGCCGAGGATGTGCGGCGCAGCGCGGAGCAGCTCACCGCCTGGCTCGACGAGCACGACGTCGCCGAGCTGTACGCGCCCAGCCTCGTCATCGAGGCCGTCGCCGAGGCCGCCGCCGAAGCGGGCCGCACCCTGCCCGCCCTGCGCCACATCGCCCAGGCGGGCGAGGCCCTGTCGCTCGGCCCCGCCGTGCGCGACTTCGTCGCCGCCGTGCCGGGGCGGCGGCTGCACAACCACTACGGGCCCGCCGAGACCCATGTGATGACCGGCGCCGCCCTGCCCGACGACCCGACGGCCTGGACCGAGCCCGCCCCGATCGGCCGCCCCGTCTCCGGGGCCCGCGTCTACGTCCTCGACAGCGCGCTGCGCCCGGTGGCGCCCGGCGCCGTCGGCGAGCTGTACCTGGCCGGCGCGGGCGTCTCACGCGGCTATCTGAACCGGCCCGTGCTGACCGCCGAGCGGTTCGTCGCCGACCCGTACGGCGCCGCGGGCACCCGTATGTACCGCACCGGCGACCTCGGCCGCTGGAACGCGGACGGACAGCTGGAGTTCGCGGGCCGCGCCGACCACCAGGTCAAGATCCGCGGCTTCCGCATCGAGCCCGGCGAGATCGAGTCCGCGCTCACCGCGCTCCCGGCCGTCGCCCGTGCCGCCGTACTCGCCCGCGAGGACGGTCCCGCCGGAAGCAGTGACAAGCGCCTGGTCGCCTACGTCGTCCCGGCGAACGGCCCCGGCAGCCTCCTCGACACGACGGCCCTGCGCACCGAACTCGCCCGCTCACTGCCGGAGTTCATGGTCCCCGCCGCGATCGTCGCCCTGCCCGAGCTGCCGCTCACCCCCAACGGCAAGCTCGACCGGGCCGCACTGCCCGCACCCCAGGTGACCACGGTCCGGCGCGGGCCGCGCTCGCCCCGCGAGGAGATCCTGTGCACCCTCTTCGCGGCCGTCCTCAAGGTCCCGCAGGTCGGCATCGACGACAACTTCTTCGACCTGGGCGGGCACTCGCTGCTCGCCACCCGGCTGATCAGCCGCATCCGCACCGTCCTCGGCACCGAGGTCTCCCTGCGCGACCTGTTCGACGCGCCGACCGTCGCGGGCCTGGGCGGCCGCCTCGACCAGGCGTCGGGGGCCCGCCCCGCCCTGGCCCCGGCCGAGCGCCCCGAGCGGCTGCCGCTGTCGCACGCGCAGCGCCGGCTGTGGTTCCTGGGCCGCCTCGACGGCCCCAACAGCACCTACAACATCCCGCTGACGCTGCGGCTGCGCGGCGACGTGGACCGGGCCGCGCTGCGAGCCGCCCTCGCCGACCTGACCACCCGCCACGAGACACTGCGCACCGTCTACCCGAGCCACGAGGGTGAGCCCTACCAGCACATCCTGCCGCCCGGTGAGGCCGCCCCCGCCCTGGACGTCGTACCCGCCGAGGAGGCCACACTCGGCGAGCGGCTCTCCGGGGCCGCCGCGCAGCCCTACGACCTCACCCGCGAACTCCCGCTGCGCGCCACGCTGTTCGAGCTCGGCGAGCGCGAGCACGTGCTGTTCCTGCTGCTCCATCACATCGCGGGCGACGGCTGGTCCCTGGCCCCGCTCGCCCGTGACCTCGGCCGCGCCTACGCCGCGCGGTGCGCCGGGCGCGCCCCCGACTTCGCGCCGCTGCCGGTCCAGTACGCCGACTACACGCTGTGGCAGCGCGAGCTGCTCGGTGACGCGGACGACGACGGGTCGCTGCACGGTGCTCAACTGGCCCACTGGCGCGAGGCGCTGAAGGGGGCTCCCGCACATCTGGAGCTGCCCACCGACCACGCGCGGCCCGTCGTCGCGAGCCACCGGGGCGAGACCGTGCCGTTCCGTATCGCCGCCGAGCTCCACGAGAAGCTGACCGCGCTCGCGAAGGCCTCGGACAGCAGCCTGTTCATGGTGCTGCAGGCCGCGTTCGCGGCGCTGCTCACCCGGCACGGCGCGGGCACCGACATCCCCGTCGGCAGCCCCATCGCGGGCCGTACCGACGACGCGCTCGACGATCTCGTCGGCTTCTTCGTCAACACGCTCGTCCTGCGCACCGACACCTCCGGCGATCCGTCGTTCGCCGAACTGGTCAAACGCGTGCGGCAGTTCGACCTCGCCGCGTACACGCACCAGGACCTGCCGTTCGAGAAGCTCGTCGAGGAGGTCAACCCGGAGCGCACCCTCGCGCGCAACCCGCTCTTCCAGGTCGTCCTCGCCCTGCAGTCCATGCCCGCCGCCGACCTCGCCCTGCCCGGCCTGGAGGTCGCCGCCGAGCCCGTCCGCGTCGGCTTCGCCAAGTTCGACCTCGGCCTCGCCGTCGTCGAGGAGCACACCGCCGACGGCGTCCGCGCCGGCATCCGCGGCGACTGGGAGTTCAGCACCGAACTCTTCGAGCGCGCCACCGTGGAGGCACTCGGCGAGCGGCTGGTGCGATTCCTCGACGCCGTCGCCGACGACCCGCAGCGCACCATCGGCTCCGTCGACCTGCTCGGCCCCGCCGAGCGCCACCACGTGCTCGTCGACTTCAACCTCCCCGCCGACGCGCCCGACAGGACGGAGCGCACCCTCACCGCGCTCTTCGAGGAACAGGCCGCCCGCACCCCCGACGCCACCGCGCTGGTCATGGGGACCCGGTCGCTCACGTACGGGCAGGCCGACGCCCGCGCCAACCGGCTCGCCCGCCACCTCGTCGCACAGGGCGCGGGACCGGAGCGCATCGTCGCCCTCCGACTGCCCCGCTCCCTCGACCTGTTCACCGCGGTGCTCGCCGTGTGGAAGTCCGGCGCCGCCTATCTCCCCATCGACCCGGACTACCCGGCCGACCGCATCGCGCACATGCGCGCCGACGCCCGCCCGGCGCTGGTCCTCGAATCGCTCCCGCAGGACCTGAGCGAGTACCCGGACACGGCCCTCACCGACGCCGACCGCCTCACCCCACTCCTGCCCCAGCACCCGGCGTACGTCATCTACACCTCCGGCTCCACCGGCCTGCCCAAGGGCGTCGTGGTGCCGCACCGCGCCGCCACGGCGACGCTCCCCGCGCAGGCCGCCGCCTTCGGTCTCGGTCCGCACAGCCGCGTCCTCAACTTCGCCTCGATCAGCTTCGACGCGGCCCTGTGGGAGCTCACCTCCGCCCTGCTCACCGGCGCCGGTCTGGTCATCGCCACGCCGGACGAACTCCTGCCGGGCCCCGGCCTCGCACGCCTCGTACGCGACCAGGGCGTCACTCTGATCGCCCTCCCGCCGAGCGCTCTTCCCGCCCTGCCCGACGGCGCGCTGCCGCCCGGCACGGACCTGATCGTCGCGGGCGACACCACGGCCGCCGACCAGAGCGGGCGGTTCGCCCCCGACCGCCGCATGGTCAACGCGTACGGGCTCACCGAGACGACCGTGTGCGCCACCATGAGCGCACCGCTGGCCGGGGCCGTCGTCCCGCCGATCGGCCGCCCCGTCGACGGCGCGCGCGTCTATGTCCTCGACGAGCGGCTGCGGCCCGTGCCGCCCGGCGTCACCGGCGAGATGTACGTCGCAGGCGCCGGCCTTGCCCGCGGCTATCTGGGCCGCCAGGAACTGACCGCCGAGCGGTTCGTCCCCGACCCGTACGCGCTCCTGTTCGGTGAGACCGGCGCCCGCATGTACCGCACCGGCGACCTCGCGCGGCTGCGGACCGACGGGCAGCTCGAGTTCGCCGGCCGCGCCGACCAGCAGCTCAAGATCCGCGGCTTCCGCATCGAGCCCGGCGAGGTCGAGGCGGCGCTCACCGCGCACCCGTCCGTCGCCACGGCCGCCGTCGTCGCCCGCGAGGACGGCCCCGCCACAAGCGGCGACAAGCGGCTCGTCGCCTATCTGGTGCGCGACACCCAGGGCGGCACCGAGGACGAGGCGCGCGGCACCGAGCAGGTCGGCATGTGGCAGGAGACGTACGAGCAGCTCTACGAGGCCGAGCCCGGCCGCGTGTTCGGCGAGGACTTCTCCGGCTGGAACAGCAGCTACACCGGTGAGGAGATCCCCCTGGACGAGATGCGGGAGTGGCGGGCCGCGACCGTCGACCGGGTCCTCGCGCTGCGCCCGCGCCGGGTCCTGGAGATCGGCTGCGGCACCGGCCTGATCCTCTCGCAGGTGGCCCCGCACGTGGAGGAGTACTGGGGCACGGACCTGTCGACGAGCGTCGTCGCCCAGCTCCGGACCCACCTGGACGCCCGGCCCGAACTGTCCGCGAAGGTCACCGTCCGCGCCCGGGCCGCGCACGAGACGGAGGGCCTGCCCGAGGGCCGGTTCGACACCGTCGTCGTCAACTCGGTGGTCCAGTACTTCCCGAACGCCGGCTACCTCGCCGACGTCCTTCGCGCGGCCGCGCGACTGCTCGCCCCGGGCGGCACCGTCTTCCTCGGCGACCTCCGTAGCCTGCGGACCCTGCGCACCTTCCGCACGGCCGTCGAACTGCGCCGCGCGGGCGCCTTCGCCGACCCGTCGGCGGTGCGCCGCGCCGTCGAGCAGTCCCTGGTCACCGAGAAGGAACTTCTCCTCGACCCGGACTTCTTCACGGACCTCGCCGCGCGGGAGCCGCTGTTCGCCTCGGCGGACGTCACCCTGCGCGACGCCGCCCACCACAACGAGATGAGCCGCCACCGCTACGACGTCACCCTGCGCCGTTCCGCCGGGCCCACGGCAGCCGCGGCGCCGGAGCGGACCCTGCGCTGGAACGCCGACGTGAACACCTTCGACGGCCTGGCCGAGGCACTGGGCGAGCGCCACGTGCGCGTCACCGGCATCCCCAACGCCCGGCTCGTGCGCGAAGGCGCGGCGCTCGCCGCGCTCACCGGCGGCGGGGCCGCCGAGGCCGCCGGCCTCCTCGACGGACCCGTGCCCGAGGGAGCCATCGACCCCGCCGCGGTGCGCGGCCTCGGCGCCGTGTGCACCTGGGGCGCGCAGGACGACACCTTCGACGCGTACACCGGCGACGGCCCCGCCTACACCCCGCGCGGCGGCGACCGCCCCCTCGCCAACGATCCCGCCCGCGGCCACGAGGACTCCCGCCTCACCGGCGAGCTGCGCGACCTCGTCGCCGAGCGGCTGCCCGCCCACATGGCCCCCGCCGCCTACGTGCTGCTGGACGCGCTGCCGCTGACAGCCAACGGCAAGCTCGACCGGGACGCGCTGCCCGCCCCCGACTGGGGCACCGAAGCCACCGGGCAGGCCCCGCGCACCCGCCGCGAGGAAATCCTGTCCACCCTGTTCGCCGAGGTGCTCGGGCTGCCGAAGGTGGGCATCGACCGCAGCTTCTTCGACCTGGGCGGGCACTCGCTCCTCGCGACGCGGCTGCTCAGCCGCATCCGCACCGTCCTCGGCGCCGAACTCGCCGTCCGCGACCTGTTCCAGGCGCCGACCGTCGCCGCGCTCGCCGAACGCGTCGACGGCGCGCACGACGCGCGCCCGGCACTGACCGTACGCACCCGTCCCGACGAGATGCCGCTGTCCTTCGCCCAGTACCGCCTCTGGTTCCTGCACCGCATGGAAGGCCCGAGCGCCACCTACAACATCCCGATGAGCCTGCGGCTCACCGGCGACCTCGACCAGGACGCCCTGCGCGCCGCCCTCACCGACCTGATGCGGCGTCACGAGACGCTGCGCACCGTCTATCCGGAGCGCGGCGGCGTCCCCCGCCAGCAGGTCCTGGACGCCGAGCGGCCCTCCTTCGAGACCGTGTCCACCACCGCCGAGCGCCTCGGCGCGGAGCTCACCGAGGCGGCCCGCCGCGGCTTCGACCTCGCCGGTGAACTCCCGCTGCGCGCCACCCTGTTCCGGCTCGGCGAGCAGGAACACGTCCTGCTGCTGCTCATGCACCACATCGCGGGAGACGGCTGGTCCTGGCCGCCGCTCGCCCGCGACCTGACCGAGGCCTACGCCGCGCGTCGCGCCGGGCGCGCCCCCGACTTCGCGCCGCTGCCGGTCCAGTACGCCGACTACACGCTGTGGCAGCGCGAACTGCTCGGTGACGAGCACGACCCCGACAGCCGCTACGCACACCAGCTCGCCTACTGGACCGACCGGCTCGACGGCATCACCGAGGAACTGGAGCTGCCCACCGACCGGCCCCGGCCCGCCGTCGCCACCCACCGCGGCGACACCGTGCCGTTCCGGATCACACCCGAACTGCACCAGCGCCTGGCCGCGCTCGCCGGCACCAGCCGCGCGAGCCTGTTCATGGTGCTGCAGGCCGCGTTCGCGGCGCTGCTCACCCGGCACGGCGCGGGCACCGACATCCCCGTCGGCAGCCCCATCGCGGGCCGTACCGACGACGCGCTCGACGATCTCGTCGGCTTCTTCGTCAACACGCTCGTCCTGCGCACCGACACCTCCGGCGATCCCACCTTCCGTGAACTCCTGGACCGGGTACGGGAGTCCGACCTCGCCGCGTACGCGAACCAGGACGTGCCGTTCGAGAAGCTCGTGGAGCGGCTGCGCCCGCAGCGCTCCCTCGCCCGCCACCCCCTGTTCCAGGTCATGCTGGCCTTCCAGAACAGCGGGGAGGCCCGCCTCGCGCTGCCCGGCCTCGAGGCCGAGGCCCTGCCGGTCGGCGTCGGCGTCGCCAAGTTCGACCTGCACCTGAGCATGGTCGAACTGCGCGCGGGGGACGGCGGTCCCGGCGGCATCCAGGCCGCCCTGGAATACAGCACGGACCTGTTCGAGCGGGCCACCGCCGAGGCGCTCGTCACCCGGCTCGAACGACTCCTCGACGCCGTCGCGGACGACCCCGACACCACCGTCGGCAGCGTCGAACTGCTGCACCCCGCCGAACGCCGCCGGGTTCTGGACGAGTGGAACGAGACCGATGGAACGGAGAGCGACACCGATGCGCGCGTACCCCACCTTCTCGAACGCCAAGTGGCGCGTACGCCGGATGCTCTGGCACTGGTGCACGGCAATGAGTCGCTGACGTACGCCCAGTTCAACGCCCGGGCCAACCGGCTGGCACGCCGCCTCGTGGAGCTGGGCGCCGGGCCCGAGCGGATCGTGGCGCTGCGGATGCCGCGCTGCCCGGACCTGTACGTGGCGATGGCCGCCGTCCTCAAGACCGGTGCGGCGTACCTGCCCGTCGACGTGTCCTACCCCGCCGAACGCATCGCCTTCATGATCGACGACGCCTGTCCCGCGATCGTGCTCGACTCGATGCCGCAGGGCCTGTCCGCCTACGCGGACACGGACCTCACCGACGCCGACCGGACCACGCCGCTGCTGCCCCAGCACCCGGCGTACGTCATCTACACCTCCGGGTCCACCGGCACCCCCAAGGCCGTCGTGATGCCCGGCAGCGCCCTGGTCAACCTGCTGACCTGGCACGCCCGCCGTTTCCCCGGCGGGCAGGGCGTGCGCACCGCCCAGTTCACCGCGATCGGCTTCGACTTCTCCGTCCAGGAGATCCTCTCCCCGCTCGTCATGGGCAAGACGCTCCTCGTGCCGTCCGACGAGGTCCGCCACAGCGCCGAGCTGCTCGCCGGCTGGCTCGACGAGCACCACGTCTCCGAGCTGTTCGCGCCGAACCTGGTCGTCGAGGCGGTCGCCGAGGCCGCTGCCGAAGCGGGCCGCACCCTGCCCCACCTCACGGACATCCTCCAGGGCGGCGAGGCGCTCACCCCGACCGAGCGGATGCGTGACTTCGCGTACGCGGTTCCGGGGCGGCGCCTGCACAACGTGTACGGCCCCGCCGAGACCCACGCCGTCACCACCCACACCCTGCCCGCCGACCCCGCGAACTGGGCGCAGGCCGTACCGATCGGGCGCCCCGTCGACCACGACCGGGTGTACGTCCTCGACAGCGCGCTGCGCCCGGTGCCGCCGGGCGTCACCGGCGAGCTGTACCTCGCCGGCGCGGGCGTCGCCCGTGGCTATCTGGGACAGCCCGCCCTGACCGCCGCCCGCTTCGTCGCCGACCCGTACGGCGCCGCAGGAACCCGTATGTACCGCACCGGTGACCTCGGCCGCTGGAACGCCGACGGACAGCTGGAGTTCGCGGGGCGTATCGACCACCAGGTGAAGATCCGCGGCTTCCGCGTCGAGCCCGGCGAGGTCGAGGCGGCGCTTACCGCGCACCCGCACATCGTCCAGGCAGCGGCCCTGCCGCACGGCGACCGGCTCGTGGCCTACGTCGTCACCCGAGAGGGCGCCGACCTCGGCGACGTACGGGCCCACCTGGCCGCACGGCTGCCGGACTTCATGGTCCCCTCCGCGTACACCGTCCTTGACGCGTTGCCGCTCACCCCGAACGGCAAGCTCGACCGGGCCGCGCTGCCCGCGCCGGAGGCCCCCGACGCAGCGGGCCGCGCCCCGCGCAGCCCGCGCGAGGAGATCCTGTGCGGCCTGTTCGCGGAAGTCCTCGGCACCGGACAGATCTCCATCGACGACAACTTCTTCGACCTCGGGGGACACTCGCTCCTCGCGACCCGGCTGCTCAGCCGCATCCGGACGGTCCTGGGCGCCGAGGTCTCGCTGCGCGACCTGTTCGAGGGACCCACCGTGGCCCGGCTCGGTGAGGCCGTCGACGCCGCCGGGCGCGGCAGCCGCCCCGCACTGCGCCCCATGGAACGGCCGGCCGAGCTGCCGCTCTCGCCCGCCCAGCGTCGCCTGTGGTTCCTCGGCCGCCTCACCGGCGACGACCCCGGCTACAACATGCCCGTGGGCCTGCGCCTGACCGGAACCCTCGACGCCGACGCACTCACCGCGGCCCTCGCCGACGTGAGCGCCCGGCACGAGACGCTGCGTACCGTCTTCCCCGAGGGCCAGGACGGCAGCCCCCGCCAGCACATCCTCGCCCCGGCCGACGCGCGCCCCGTCCTGCACCGGCGCGACACCACCGAGGACGACCTGGCAGCCGACCTGGCCGCGGCGGCACGGCACTCCTTCGACCTCACGGCCGACCTTCCGCTCAAGGCGGTCCTGTTCCGCCTCGACGAGCAGGAGCACGTACTGCTGCTCCTGCTGCACCACATCGCGGGTGACGGCTGGTCCCTCGCCCCGCTCACCCGAGACCTGGTCACCGCCTACGAGGCCCGCGGAAAGGGCCGCGCCCCCGAGTTCGCGCCGCTGCCGGTCCAGTACGCCGACTACACGCTGTGGCAGCGCGAGGTGCTCGGCGACGAGTCCGACCCGGCGAGCACGATCGCCCGGCAGAGCGCGTACTGGAAGGAGGCCCTGGCCGGGCTGCCCGACGAACTGCAACTCCCCGCCGCCCGGCCCCGCCCGGCCGTTCCCGCGCACCGAGGCGAGGCGGTCTTCCGTACCCTCGACGCCGACCTGCACCGGCAGCTCCTCGCGCTCGCCCGCTCCAGCGGCGGCAGCCTGTTCATGGTGCTGCAGGCCGCGCTGTCCGCGGTCCTGACCCGGCACGGCGCGGGCACCGACATCCCGGTCGGCAGCCCCGTCGCGGGCCGTACCGACGACGCGCTCGACGATCTCGTCGGCTTCTTCGTCAACACGCTCGTCCTGCGTACCGACACCTCCGGCGATCCCACCTTCCGTGAACTCCTGGACCGGGTACGGGAGTCCGACCTCGCCGCGTACGCCAACCAGGACATGCCGTTCGACAAGCTCGTCGAGGAGCTGAGTCCAGGGCGCTCCCTGGCACGCCACCCGCTCTTCCAGGTGCTGCTCGCCCTCCAGAACACCCCCGAGGCCGTCCTCGAACTGCCCGGGCTCACCGCACGGCCCGAGGTCGTCGCTCTCGGCGCCGCCAAGTTCGACCTGACGTTCAACCTGGCCGAACGGCACGGCGCGAGCGGTGAACCCCGGGGGATCGACGCCGTCCTCGAATACAGCACCGACCTGTTCGACGCGGCCACCGCGCAGGCACTCACGGACCGCCTCGTGGCCTTCCTCCGGTACGTCGCCGCCGACCCCGACGCCACCGTCACCGATGTGCCGATCCTGGGCACCGGCGAGCGGAACCTGGTGCTGACCGGCTGGAACGACACGGCGCACCGCCCCGGCCGGGCCGCCGCCGACGCCTCGCTCCCGCAGCGCGTCGCTGAACGCGCCGCCCGCACCCCGCACGCGATCGCCGTCGCCGAACCCGGCGCCACCACGCTCACCTACGCCCAACTCGACGCACGGGCGAACCAGTTGGCGCACCGTCTCGTCGCCGAGGGCGTGCGGACGGAGACACCGGTCGCCGTCCTCCAGGAACGCTCCGCGCACCTCGTCGTCAGCACGCTCGCCGTCCTCAAGGCGGGTGGCGTGTACGTGCCGCTGCACACCGGCTATCCCGAGGACCGGATGCGGCACGTCCTCACGGACACCGGCGCCGCGCTGCTGCTCACCGACGCCTTCCACGAGGAGACCGCTGCCCGCCTGGGCACCCGGACCCTCGCCCTGGACGACGGGCCGCTCACGGGGGAGCCGGCCACCGCCCCCGAAGTCACCGTGCTGCCGGACCAGTTGGCGTACATCATGTACACCTCCGGCTCCACCGGCCTGCCCAAGGGCATCGGCATCACCCACCGCGACGCCATCGCCCTCGCCGTGGACCGCTGCTGGGAGACCACCGCCGAGTCGCGGATCCTCATGCACTCCCCGTACGCCTTCGACATCTCCACCTACGAGCTGTGGAGTCCGCTGCTCGCGGGCGGCCGCATCGTCGTCGCCCCCCGCGGGGACGTCGACGCGACCATGCTGCGCCGCGTCCTGCCCGGGCAGGGCGTCACCTCGCTGCTGCTGACCGCAGGCCTGCTCGGCGCCGTCGCCGACGAGGCCCCCGAGGTCTTCGCGGGCGTCAAGGACGTGTGGACCGGTGGCGACGTGGTCCCGCCCACCGCCGTCCGCCGGGTGCTTCAGGCCTGCCCCGGCACCACGGTCAAGGCCCTGTACGGGCCCACCGAGATCACCCTCGGCTGCACCTGGCACCGGTTCACCGAGGCCGGGCAGGTGCCCGCCGCCGTGCCGATCGGCCGCCCCCTGGACGAGACCCGCGCCTACGTCCTCGACGAGAAGCTGCGGCCGGTGCCACCCGGCGTCCCCGGCGAGCTCTACATCGCCGGCGCCGGCCTCGCCCGCGGCTACCTGGCCCAGGCGGCCCGCACCGCCGAGCGCTTCACGGCCGACCCCTACGCGGAGCTCTTCGACGACGCGGGCGGCCGGATGTACCGCACCGGCGACATCGCCCGGCGCAATGCCGACGGGGCCCTGGAGTTCCTCGGGCGCGCCGACCAGCAGGTGAAGGTCCGCGGCTTCCGCATCGAACCCGGCGAGATCGAAACCGCGCTCGCCACCCACCCGGGCGTCACCCGTGCCGTGGTCGTCGCCCGCCCGCGCGGCGGGGACAAGGTGCTGGTCGCCTACGTCGTCGGCCAGGACGTCCGCCCCGGGGAACTGCGCGCCGAACTGGAGCAGTTGCTGCCCGACTACATGGTCCCGGCCGCGTTCGTGCCGATGACCGCCCTGCCGGTGACCCCCAACGGCAAGCTCGACCGTGCGGCGCTGCCGGAGCCCGAGTGGGGCGGCGGCACCGGACGACTGCCGCGCGGGCCGCGCGAGGAACTGTTGTGCGGCCTGTTCGCGGAGGTCCTCGACGCCGAGCGGGTCGGCATCGACGACAACTTCTTCGAACTCGGCGGACACTCCATGCTGGCCACCCGGCTCGTCGGCCGCATCAGGGCCCGGCTCGGCACCGAGGTCGGCGTCCGCACCCTCTTCGAGGCACCCACCGTCGCCGCGCTCGCCGCCCGCATCGACGGCGGCTCACCGGCCCAGCACGATCCGTTCGGCGTGGTGCTCCCCCTGCGCGCCACGGGCAACGGCACCCCGCTGTTCTGTGTCCACCCGGCCGGCGGCTTCGGCTGGATCTACTCCGGACTCCTGCGGCACATCGACCGTGACCAGCCCCTGTACGCGCTCCAGGCACGCGGCCTGAGCCACGAGGAGCCGCTGCCCGCCGACATCGACGCCATGGCCCGCGACTACGCGGAGCAGATCCGCAAGACGGTGCCCGAGGGCCCGTACGAGATCCTCGGCTGGTCCTTCGGCGGCCTGGTCGCCCACGCCGTCGCCACCCGGCTCCAGGCGGAAGGCGCCGAAGTGACGCTGCTCGCCGTCCTCGACGGCTATCCCGACGCCTACGACGGCACCGAGCACGAGGTCGGCGAGGAACAGGTCCTCGCGATCCTGCTCAACGCCGCCGGCATCGACCGCACCGAGACCTTCGGCGACGCGCCCCTGGAGCGGGCCGCCGTCCTGGAGCGCCTCGGCGAGAGCGGCAGCGCACTGGCCAACCTGGACGACGCGTCCGTGGGCCGCATGGTCACGGTCTTCCTCAACAACACGCGGCTCATCACGGACTTCAGGCCGCAGCCGTTCGCCGGCGACCTCGTCTTCTTCGGGGCCACCGTCGGACGCACCGACCCGGCGCTCACCCCGGACAGCTGGCGGCCCTACGTCAGCGGCCGGGTCGAGGAGCACCACCTGGACACCGACCACGCCGGTCTTGCCCGGCCCGAGGCCCTGGGCGTGATCGCCCGCACCCTGGCGGACCGCGGCGCCACGCGGGCCGGCAACTGAACGATCGGAGACACACCGTGCGCACACCCACGCTCGCCGCCCCCGCCGTGCTGCTGCGGACGGCACCCGGCCACCCGCCCAACCTCAGTGGTGACTTCGCCAAGGACCGCGGCCCGGTCACCGCCCATCTCGAGTCCGTCGTGCGGATCGTCGAGGCGATGCCGCCGCGCACCGAGCGCACCGCCGCCGAACAGCGCGACGCCGCGGCCCTCCACGACGAGGCGAGCAGCCTGCGCCGCCGGTTCCTCGCGGCGTACGCCGAGCGGATCTACGCCGAGCTCACGGACGGCCTCACCCGCAGCCCGCGCCTGGAGGAACTGACCGGCCTGGCCGCCGCGCACTTCCCGGGCCTGGTGCCCACCCGAGCCCAGCTCGCCGCGGAGTCACGGCACACGCAGCGCAACAAGGAGGGCTGGGAGATCGCCGTCGGCATCTTCCTCCAGGCCGTCCTGAACGCCCCCACCGCAGGCAACCACCTGCTGCGCTCCATGCTCCGCCCCACCGCGCGCGCCCGTGCCGCCCTCCTCGACTACCAGCTCACCGGCCACGCCGACCTGGGCATCGCCACCGTCACCCGCGAGGACGGCATCGCCCAACTGGAGCTGTGCAACGCCGAGTTCCTCAACGCCGAGGACGACGCCGCCGTCGAGGCCCTGGAGACCGGCACCGACCTGGTGCTGCTCGACCCCGCCAGCCACGTCGGCGTGCTGCGCGGCGCCCCCCAGTCCCACCCCGCCTACGCGGGCCGGCGCGTCTTCAGCGCGGGCATCAACCTCACGCACCTCTACCACGGCGACATCTCGCTGCTCGGCTTCCTGCTGCGCCGCGAGGCCGGATACATCGCCAAGTTCGTGCGCGGCCTGTGCCTGGACGACACGGCGGGCGACGGCTGGTGGCCGGACGCCGACAAGCCGTGGGTCGCCGCCGTCGACGCCTTCGCCATCGGCGGCGGCATGCAGATCCTGCCCGCCATGGACCGGGTCGTCGCCGCCGACGACTCCTGGTTCAGCCTGCCGGCCATGGAGGAGGGGCTGGTCCCGGGCGTCGCCAACATGCGCCTTCTGCACCTGACGGGCTCGCGCCTGACGCGGCGCCTGATCTTCTGGGGCAGGAAACTGCGGGCCACCGACCCCGAGGCGTCCCTCTTCGTCGACGAGACCGTGCCCGCGGACGCCATGGACGGCGCCGTCCGCGCGGCCGCCGGGCACCTCGACCACCCGGCCGTCGGAGCCAACCGGCGCATGCTCAACCTCGTCGAGGAGCCCCTCGAACTGTTCCGCCGCTACCTGGCCCAGTACGCGTACGAGCAGGCCCGCCAGCTGCACAGCCCAGGCCTCATCACCACCCTGGAGAACACCTGGATCAACCGGAACCGGGGCGGGGCCGACGCCGGCGCGAGCGGCGGCGAGAAGCGATGACGGTGCTCGACGCGCCCGCACCCTCCGCGCCCGGCACGGCCGCGGCCCTGACCGGGCTCCAGCTGTACCGGGCGATGGTCGTCGGCCGTGCCTTCGACCGGACGGCCACCACCTTCACCCGGCAGGGCAGGCTCGCGGTCTATCCGTCCTCGCGCGGCCAGGAGGCGTGCCAGACCGCGTCGGTGCTCGCCCTGCGCCCCACCGACTGGATCTTCCCGACCTACCGCGAGAGCGTCGCCCTGCTGACGAGGGGCATCCCCGCCGAGGACGTGCTCACCCTGTTCCGGGGCGACCGCCACTGCGGATACGACCCGGCCGCCCACCGGGCGGCGCCCCAGTGCACCCCGCTCGCGACCCAGTGCCTGCACGCGGCCGGACTCGCCGACGCGGCCCGGATGCGCGGCGACGACGTGGTGGCCCTCGCCTACATCGGCGACGGAGCGACCAGCGAGGGCGACTTCCACGAGGCCGTCAACTACGCGGCCGTACGCCGGGCACCCGTCGTGTTCTTCATCCAGAACAACCAGTACGCGATCAGCGTCCCGCTGAGCAAGCAGACCGCGGCCCGCTCCCTCGCCGACAAGGCCGAGGGCTACGGAGCCACCGGAGCCGTCGTCGACGGCAACGACGCGCTCGCCGTGCACGCGGTCGTCGCCGAGGCCGCCCACCGGGCCCGTACCGGCGGCGGCCCCACCCTCGTCGAGGCCCTCACCTATCGCATGGAGGCCCACACCAACGCCGACGACGACACCCGCTACCGCTCCGCGGACGAGGTCGCCGCCTGGGCCGACAAGGACCCGGTCGCCCGCCTGGAGCACACCCTCGTCGACGACGGCGTCCTCGACCGGGCGGGGATCGCCGAAACAGCGCGGGCGGCCGAGGAGCTGAGCGCCGCGCTGCGCCGGGACTTCGCCGAGCCGCCGCGGCGCGACCCGATGGAGATGTTCCAGCACGTCTACCACCACCCGCCGCACCACCTGCGCGAACAGTCGGCGCTGCTCGCGGACGAACGGGCCGCGGACACCGGTCCCGCGGCAGAAGGAGCCCGGCGATGACCCCGGCCACCGAGGTCACCCTGGCCAAGGCCCTCAACTCGGCGCTGCGGCACGCGATGCGCGAGGACGAGCGCACCCTGGTCTTCGGCGAGGACGTCGGCACCCTCGGCGGCGTCTTCCGGGTCACCGACGGCCTGGCCCGCGAGTTCGGCGACGAACGCTGCTTCGACACGCCGCTGGCGGAGTCCGCCATCATCGGCGCCGCCGTGGGCATGGCGATGTACGGCTACCGCCCCGTCGTGGAGATGCAGTTCGACGCCTTCGCCTATCCGGCCTTCGAGCAGCTCGTCAGCCACGTCGCCAAGTTCCGCTCCCGCACCCGCGGCTCCCTGCCGCTGCCCATCACCGTGCGCATCCCCTACGGCGGAGGCATCGGCGGCGTCGAGCACCACAGCGACTCCTCCGAGATCTACTACATGGCCACCCCCGGCCTCACCGTCGTCACGCCCGCCACCGTCGCCGACGCGTACTCGCTGCTGCGCCGCGCCATCGCCTCGCCCGACCCGGTCGTCTTCCTCGAACCCAAGCGCCTGTACTGGCACAAGGAGGAGGTCACGCTCCCCGTCGACACCGGGCCGCTCGGCTGGGCCGCCGTCCGCAGGCCCGGCACCGACGCCACCCTCGTCACCTACGGGCCCTCGCTGCCCGTGGCCATGGCGGCCGCCGAGGCCGCGGCCGAAGCGGGCATCAGCCTGGAGGTCGTCGACCTGCGCACCCTGTCGCCGTTCGACGAGGAGACCGTGTGCGCCGCCGTCCGCCGCACCGGGCGTGCCGTCGTCATCCACGAGGCCCACGGCTTCGCCGGGCCCGGCGCCGAGATAGCGGCACGGATCACCGAGCGCTGCTTCTACCACCTGGAGGCCCCGGTGCGCCGCGTCACCGGATTCGACGTGCCCTACCCCGCCCCGCTGCTCGAAGCCCACTACCTCCCGGACGTCCAGCGCGTGCTCGACGCCGTGGCCCGCCTTGAATGGCCCGCGCGGTCAGGAGCGGCCGCATGAGCACCACCGGTGTCACCGCCGCCTGGTACCGCTGCCCCGTGCCCCGGCCGGCCGCCCAGGTGCGGCTCATGTGCTTCCCGCACGGCGGCGGCTCGGCCACCGCCTACTGGAACTGGCCCGCCCTGCTGCCCGAGACCGTCGAGCTGCACGCCGTCCAGTACCCCGGCCACACCGACCGCATCGCCGAACCGCTGCACACCGATCTGCACGCGCTGGCCGACGCCGCCGCCGACGCGGCCCGGCCCCTGCTCGACCGCCCCGTCGTCCTGTACGGGCACAGCCTCGGCGCCCTCGCCGCCTACGAGACAGCGCGGCGCCTGCTGGCCGCGGGCCACCCGCCGCTGCGGCTGATCGTCTCCGGTATGCCCCCGCCGCACCGGGTCAGGCCCGGCAGGGTCCACCTCGGCAGCGACCGGGAACTCATCGCCGAACTGCGCCGTCTCGAGGGCGTTCCCGACGAGGTCCTCGCCCACCCCGACCTGCTCGACCTGGTGCTGCGCACCGCGCGCGCCGACTACGCGCTCGCCGAGACCTACGTACAGCCCGCCGGGCCCGCCCCGGACCTACCCCTCACCGTGCACCGGGCCACCGGCGACCCCGAACTCACCGCGGACGAAGCCGCCGACTGGACCGCGGCCACCACCGGTCCCGTACGCCACCGGACCTTCTCCGGCGGCCACTTCCACCTGGCCGACGAGCCCGCGCCCGTACTGCTCGAGCTGGTCGACGACCTCGTCAGCGACATGTCAGCCCCGCGTCGGCCCTCCCGGCCAGCCTGGATGGGGACCACTGCAACCGCCGTCCCACCACGCCTAGCACAAGGAACCGGGAGACCGTCATGAGCAACCCCTTCGAGGACGCCGAAGGCACGTATCTCGTCCTGGTCAACCACGAGGGCCAGTACTCGCTGTGGCCGTCCTTCGCCGAGGTCCCCGCCGGCTGGAGCATCGCCCTGCCGGCCACCGACCGCGAGAGCGCGCTCGCCCACATCAGCGAGAACTGGACCGACATGCGGCCCAAGAGCCTCGTGGACGCCATGGACGAGGCCGCCGCATGAAAGCGGCCGCGCTGCTCGAAGCACCCCGGGCCGCGCCCCTGTTGGCCGTCGCCGACCTGCACACCAGCCTCGCCGACCCCGCGCTGACCTCGATGACGCTGCTCAACGAGGTCACCGGGAACTACCCCGACGCCGTGTCGTTCGCGGCGGGCCGCCCCTACGAGGGCCACTACCGCACCGAGGCGCTGCACCGGCATCTGCGGCGGTTCACCCGGTACCTGGAGCAGGAGCGCGGACTCGGCGAGGAACAGGTGCGCCGGGCCCTGTTCCAGTACGGCCCCACCAAAGGCATCATCAACGAGCTGATCGTCCGTCAGCTGGAGGTGGACGAAGGGATCCCGGCCGACCCGGACGCGGTGCTCGTCACCACCGGCTGCCAGGAGGCCATGGTCCTGCTGCTGCGGGCACTGCGCCGCGACGAACGCGACGTCGTGCTCGCCGCCGCACCGACTTACGTCGGCTTCACCGGCGCCGCCCGGCTCACCGAGACCGCGGTCCACCTGGTGCCCGAGGGCCCCGGCGGTCTCGACCCCGACGACGTGGCGCGCAGCATTGCCCGGGCCCGCGCCGACGGCCTGCACCCGCGGGCCTGTTACGTCATCCCCGACTTCGCCAACCCCGGCGGCTCCCGGATGTCCCTCGACGACCGCAGGCGCCTGCTGCGCGTCGCCGAGGAGCAGGACATCCTGCTGATCGAGGACAACCCGTACTCGATGTTCCACGACGGCCAGGGCCGGCTGCCCACTCTCAAGTCCCTGGACACCGCGGGACGGGTCGTCTACATCGGCTCGTACTCCAAGACCGCCTACCCCGGCGCCCGCATCGGGTACGTCGTCGCCGACCAGCCGGTCGCGCAGGGCGGCTTCTTCGCCGATCAGCTCGCCAAGCTCAAGAGCATGTTCACGCTCAACACCTCGGCGCTCGCGCAGGCGGCGATCGGCGGACTGCTCCTCGAGCACGGCTGCAGCATGGAACGGGCCTGCGCCCGCGAGGCCGCCGTCTACCGCCGCAACCTGCGCACCCTGCTCGACGGCCTCGCCGCGCGCTTCCCGCAGGGCGGGGGCAGCGGGGTGAGCTGGAACGTGCCCACCGGCGGCCTGTTCGCCGTGGTCACCGTGCCGTTCACCGCCGACGAGGAGGCACTGGAGGAGTCCGCCCGGCGCTTCGGCGTGCTGTGGACCCCGATGTACCACTTCTACGCGGGCACCGGCGGACTGCGCCAGCTGCGGCTGTCGTACTCCGTGCTGACCGCCCAGGACATCAACGTCGGCCTGGACCGCCTCGCGGCCCTGGTCGAGGCCCGCTCGGGCCGCAGCTGACACCCCGGCCGTCCGGCACAGCGGGCGGTCCGCCGTCGCGCGCTGCATCAGCCGCACGTCAGCGACGTGTCGGCGGCGCGCACCACACTCGTGCCCGGACCGTGCGGACCACCGGGCCGAGGTGTGCCCGGACGAACCCAAGCCTCGGATTCCGACTCAGGAGACACCTGATGACCATGCTCCAGCGCTCAGGCGCGCAGACCGCCGCGACCGCCGGCCCAGGGGCGGCCGAGGCGGGCACCGTACCCCTGACCGAGGACCAGCTCGGGCTGCTGCTCCAGCACCGGGCCGACCCGCAGAACTCGCCGTACAACGTGCCGCTCGCCATCGACCTGCGCGGCCCGCTCGACGACGCCGCGCTGGAGGCAGCCCTGGCCGCTCTCGTCGCCCGCCACCCGCTGCTCTCGGCGCGCGTTTGCGACGACGACACCGGCAGCGGCGACGGACTGCCCTTCCTCGACGTCGACCCGGCCCGCGCCCCGCGCATGGAGCGCCGCGGCGCCGCCCGCGACACCGGTCACGGTCCGGCCCGGGCCCTGCTCGCCGAAGCCCGCCGGGAACTCGACCTGGAACGCGACGGCGTGCTGCGCGCCGTGCTGATCGCGCACGCACCCGATCACCACACGCTGCTGCTCGTCGTGCACCACCTCGTCGTCGACGGAGAGTCCACCGGCCTCCTCCTCGCCGACCTGCTCGGCGCGTACGAATACGGCGAGGTGCCCGGCGCCGCCCCCGCCGGATTCGGCGCCTACGTCACCGCCCGCGCCCATGAGGCCGGGCAGGACACCGCCGCCGCCGAGGAGTACTGGCGCGGCCGGCTCGACGGCGCCGACCTCACCGTCGACTTCCCGCTGGACACCCCGGGCGCCGACGCCCCCCGCGAGGCGATGGTGCCGCTGGACCTGGACGCCGGACTGTGGGGCGAGATCAACGCGTTCTCGCGGCAGCACCGGGCGGGTGCCGCCGCCGTGCTGCTCGCCGCCTACCTCAAGGCCCTGGGCACGTACGGCCGCCAGCAGGCGCCCACCGTCGGTGTCCCGCTGGGCGCCCGTACCGACCCGCGCTTCGACCGCACCGTCGGCTACTTCGTCCGTACCCTCCTGGTGCGCGCCCCCGCCCAGGACCCGGACCTGACGGCCGCCGCGTTCGTCGGCGGCGTGCAGCGGGAACTGGCCCGCGCCGTGGACCACTCGCGCCTTCCGTTCCCGCGCATCGCGAAGCTCGCCCCGGGCGGCGCCGCGGCCGACCCGTTCAACTGCACGTTCGTGCTGCACAGTTGGGCCGACCCGGGCGCCGCCGCCGACGAGGGCGTCGAGCTGCGCGGCGGACTGCGCGCCCGGTGGCGCCAGGACGTCCCCACTCCCGGCCTCGGTCTGCTCACCCTCGAGCTGTACGAGGGCGGGGGCACGCTGCGCGGCCGGCTCAAGTACGACGCCGCCCGCATCGAGACCGCGACCGCCGAGGCCTTCACCGAGCACGTCTGCGAGCTCGCCCGGCAGCTGGTGCGCGGGCCGGACCGTGCCGTCGCCGAGCTCGACGGGATCGGGCCGCGCGCCCGCGCCACCCTCGACCACCTCAACGCCACCGACCACCCCCTCGACGACACGGACATCGACACACTGATCCGCGCCGCCGCGCAGGCACGCCCGGACGCGGTGGCCGTCGAGTTCGGCGACCGCCGCTGGACCCGTCGCGAACTGGACGCCCGTATCGAGGGGTACGCCGCCGGACTCGTCGCCCGCGGCGTGCGCGCCGGCGACCGGGTCGGCGTCCTGCTGCCCCGCAGCGACGAGGCCGTCGCCGCGATGCTCGGGATCCTGCGCACCGGTGCCGCATACGTGCCTCTGGACGCCGCCCACCCCGAGGCGCGGCGCCGCCACATCGTCGACAGCAGCGGGATCCGGCTCGCGATCGTCGCCCCCGACACCGCCGGGGCCTGCCCGGCGGGCCCGCAGCAGGTGCCGCTGGCCGACCTGGCCAGGTCCGGCGTGGCGGCCGTGCAGGGGCCGACGTCCGCCGACGCGCTGCACGTCCTGTACACCTCCGGCTCCACCGGCACCCCCAAGGGCGTCCAGCTCAGCCATCGCGCCCTGGTCACCGACGTCCTCGCCGCCGTCCGGCACTTCGGCATCGGCTCCGACGACGCGATGCTCCTCAAGGCGCCCTTCACCTTCGACGTCAGCGCCCACGAGATGCTCGTCGCCCTCGTGTCGGGCGCCCGCCTGGTCGTGGCGCCACCGGACGCCGAACGCGACCCGGACCTGCTGGCCGAGGCCATCGAGCGGCACGGCGTCACGCTGCTGCACGCCGTCCCCTCCCAACTGCGTCTGCTGCTGGAGGCGGAGGCGTTCACGGCCAACCGCACCCTGCGCACGGTCGTCTCCACCGGCGAGTCACTGCCCAACGAGCTCCGCATCGCCTTCGAGGCGGCGCACCCGGCCCGGCTGCACAACGCCTACGGGCCGACCGAGACGTCGTACTCCACGGTCTTCTCCTGGGGCCGCGGGGACGACTCGTTCTGGACACGCCGCGGCGAGGTGCCGATCGGAGTGCCCTTCGACAACATCCGCGCTTACGTGCTCGACGAGTCCCTGCGCGAACTGCCGCCGGGCGCACCGGGCGAGCTGTGGATCGGGGGCGGCACCGTCTCCGACGGCTACGTAGGGGACCCCGAGCGCACCGCGGACCGCTACCGCGCCCTGCAGGTGGGCGGCCGCACGGACACCGTGTACCGCACGGGGGACCTGGTCCGGCTCCTGCCGGGCGGCGCTCTCACCCACCTGGGCCGCCTCGACGACCAGGTCAAGATCAACGGAAACCGGGTCGAACTGGGCGAGGTCCGCGCGGCGTTGATGTCGCTGCCCGCCGTCCAGGACGCCTCGGTCCAGGTCTCCCGCCATGCCCGGGGCAGCCTCCAGATCGTGGCCCATGTGGTGACGCGGGCCGAGGTCACGGACGTGCGCGCGGCTCTCGGGCCGCTGCTGCCGTCCCACATGGTCCCGGCCCACTTCCATCGGGTGCCCGGCATCCCCGTCCTGCCGAACGGCAAGACCGACCGCCGGGCCCTCGATCAGCTGGCGACGCAGGGCGAGCCGGCCGTCGAGGCCGAGCCCACCGGGCCGGTCGAGCCCGCCGGGCCGGTCGAGCCCGCCGCATCGCCCGAGGCCGCTACCGCGCCGGCTGTTTCCGCGCCGACCGCTCCCGCACCGGCCGCTTCCGCGCCGCGCGCCGACGTCAGGAGCTCGCTGCCGGCCGTCCGTAGCGTCTGGGGAGAGCTCCTCGGGGACGTGCGCGACGACGCGCAGTTCTTCGAAGCCGGAGGCGACTCGATCCTCGCCATGCAGATGGTCTCCCGGCTGCGCCGCGAGGGCTTCACCCTCGCCATGCGCGAGATCTACCGCCATCCCGTGCTGGCCGATCTCGCCGCACACCTGGACGCCGGCGCACCGCAGCCCACCGGCGAACCCGCCGCCGCCGGGGCGGCCGCCGACGTACCGGCCGCCGCGGACCCCACCCGCGGCAGCAGTGTCTCTCCGCTCGCACCGGTGCAGTCCTGGTTCTTCCGGCACATCAGGACGGACCTGCACCAGTGGAACCAGTCGGTGCTCCTGGAACTCAACCGCCCCGTCGACCCCACCGTGCTGCGCCTCGCCATGCAGGCCGTCGTCGCGGCACACCCCGCGCTCAGCGCCCGCTTCACGGCGGACGCACACGGCGACTTCTCCGAGGGCCACATGACCGGGGCCGCGCCGTTCTCCGCCTACGACCCACGTGACGTCCTGCGCGAGCGCGACGTCACCGACGACGGCGAACTCGACGCGGCCCTCGAAGAGATCGAGCGCAGCCTCGACCCGCTCAAGGGCGTCCACGTCCGCGCTCTCCTCGCCCACGACCGGCGTCGGCCCGAGGACAACGGTCTGCTGCTCGTCGCCATCCACCACCTGGTCGTCGACGGCGTCTCCTGGCGCATCCTCCTGGAGGACCTGGAGCACGCACTGGCGTCCCTGTCCGACGGCACACTGCCCGCCCTGCCCGACGAGGCGTGCCGCTACGAGGAGTGGGTCGCCTCCCTCCCCGCCGTCGCCGCACGCCCCGGCGAGGCCGACTACTGGCGCGCCCTGGCCGCCGCCCGCGGCGAGGCCCGGAGCCTGCTGCTCACCACCCCGGCGCCCGACGAGCAGGACATCCGCCGCGTCGAGTTCTCCCTCGACCCCGAGGCCACCACCCGCCTCATCGGACCGTTGCCCCGCAAGCTCGGCCTGCAGGTCCACCAGGTGATGACCGGCGCCTTCGCCCAGGCACTCGCCCGGTGGCGGGGTACCCGTGAGGTGACCTTCGACGTCGAGACCCATGGCCGGCACGGCCGCGACGACCTGTTCCGCACGGTCGGCTGGTTCACCTCCATCCACCCGGTCGTCCTCGCCGCCGAGCGCGCCACGGACCCGGAGCGCTGGCTCGCCCAGGTCGCCGACGGCCTGACCGGCGTGCCGGACGGCGGCGTCGGCTTCGGCGCCTGCCGCGAGTTCTCCTCCGATCCCGCGCTTCGCACCCAGCTGCGTACCCTGCCGCCCGCCCTCGTCTGCTTCAACTACTACGGCCAGGCCGACCAGTTGAGTGCGGACGGCGGCTTCACCATGTCCGGCCGCCCCATCCCGCGCGAGCACTCCGCGCGCTGCGAGCGGGTGTACGGCATCGAGGTGTACGGCATCGTCCACGGCGGCCGGCTGCGCATGGGGCTCACCTGGGTGCCCAGCCCCGCCGACGGTGTCGACGAGGCTGGTGTCAAGGCGCTCGTGGACCAGATGCGCTGGGTCCTGGCCACCCTCGCGGGAGCCGACCCGGACGCCGTGTCCGCGGGCGAGATCACGGCTCCGGGCCTCCCGGCCGCTCTCCCGGCGGCCGAGCCGTCCCGTGCCGGGGCGCTGCCCGACTCCAGCACCGCCGGCCCGTCCGCCGTGGACCCGCGGGAGACGGTGCCCGTCACTCCTCAGCAGCACGGCCTGCTCCTCGACGCACTCGCCCACTCCGGCAGCGGCCGCTATGTGGAGCAGCTGTTCTGGCGCTGGTACGGCCCCCTGGACACCGAGCGGTTCACCGCCGCCTGGCAGTCCGTCTTCGACCGCGAGACCGTGCTGCGGGCCGCGTTCGACTGGGACGACGCGCCGTGCCTGGTCCTGCACGACCGGGTCACCGCCGACGTCGTCCGGCACCCGGCCGGCAGCGTCGACTGGGACGAGCTGATGGAGCAGGACCGCGTGCGCGGCTTCGACCTGCGCGTGCCGGGGCTCCTGCGGGCCACACTCGTCGACGACCCGGACGGCGCCGGGACCCCGTCGACCCGCGTGCTGATCACGTTCCACCACGTACTGCTGGACGGCTGGAGTGTGTCGGTCCTGCTCCAGGAGTTCTACCGGGCCTACTTCGCCGACGGCACCCTGCCGGGCAGCGAGCGGCGCCCCGACATCCGCGACTACGCGCGCTGGCTCGCCGAGCAGGACACCGCTCCGGCGCGGGAGTTCTGGTCGGCGGCGGTGCCGGCCGCCGCTCCGCTGGTGCGGCCCGCGCTCCCCGGCCCCGCGACCGGCCAGAGCGGCTGGAGCCGCGCGGAGGTCCGGCTCAGCCGCCCGGAGGCCGACCGGCTGCGTTCCTGGGCGGCCGCCCGCGCCGCGACCGAGTCCAGCGCGCTGCAGGCCGTGTGGGCGCTGCTGCTGTACCGGGCGGGCGGCGGCCACGGGCCGTCCCCGGTCGGTTTCGGCGTCACCGTCTCGGGCCGCGGTATCGCCCTCGACTCCGTCGAGCGGCTCCCGGGACTGCTGATGAACTCGCTGCCCATGACCATCCAGGTCGACCCGGCGCACACCGTGCCCCAGCTGCTGACCGAACTGCGCGACCAGGCGCTCGACATGGCCGCGTACGAGTGGGTGTCGACCGGACAGATCCACGAGTGGAGCGGGCGCAGGGCGGACGAGAAACTCGTCGAGAGCCTGATCGTCTTCGAGAACTACCCACGCTCCTCCGAGGACCTGGAGTCCACGCTCGCCGCGCACGGCATCCGCGTGGAACTCCCGGAGGCCGCCGGTTCCCAGACCGCTTTCCCGGTCACCCTCCTCGCCTTCCGCGACGTGGACGGCAGCCTGGTCCTCACCGCCGTGTACGACCGCGGCCGGATCACCGACGCCGACGCCGCCCTGCTCGTCGACCAGTGCGCCGGGCTGCTGCGTGCACTGCCCGACACGGCCGACGAGTCGACGACCGTGGCCGACATCCTCGCCGGGCTGTCCCCGGCGGACCTGCCGAGGATGGCGGACCGCACCGAGCCCGTGGCCGACGCCGCCGGTGAGGCGGTGACCTGGCCCGAGGGACCGCAGACCCAGGTGGTGAAGGAGGCATGGCAGGCCGTCTTCGGCACCCCCGTCGCCGACCCCGGTGTGCACTTCTTCCAGGCGGGCGGTCACTCGCTCCTGGCGATGCGGCTGCTGCGGGAGCTCAACCTGCGCTCCGGACGCACCCTGCGCCTGGACGAACTCCTCGCCCACCCCAGGGCCGGTGAGCTCGCCCATCTGCTCACCCAGGAGCCGCGGGACACCACCGGCTCCGGTCCCGCCGATGTCCTCGTACCACTGCGCCCCGCCGAGCGGCCCGGCGCGGGAACCGTCCACCTCGTCCACCCGCCCGGCGGCCAGGTCGCCTGCTACGCGCAGCTCGCCCACTGCTACGAGGGCCCCGAGGCGCTGGTCGGCATCCGTGACCCGCGCGTGGACGACCCCGAGCCGGAGCATCTGTCGGCCGAGCAGCTCGCCGAGCTCTATCTCGAAGCGCTGCGCCCCGCCCTGGACTCGGGGGAGCGGATCGTTCTGGGCGGCTTCTCCGGCGGCGGTGTCATCGCCTACGAGATCGCGCGGCGGATCACCGAGGAGGGCGGCCGCCCGCCGCTGGTGGTGATGGTCGACGCCGGCGCCCCCGACGGCGAACTCACCGACGCCGACGCCGACGGCTCCTTCGCCAACCAGCTGCGCGCCGTCGCCGAGGGCCGCGCTCCGGCCCCGGACGCGGAAGGCCCCGGCGCACGGCCCTCGGACCCGGACGGCGAACAGGACGCGCGGACCGCCGAACCCGACGGCTCCGCCTCCTATCTGACCGAACTCGCCCAGATCGCCGAGTGGATGCGCGGCGACGGCGGCGGCGACCCGGTCGCGCTGATGCGCGACAGCGTCGAGGCGGTCCAGCGCTACCGGCCGGGCCCGTACGCCGGCCCCGTCGCCGTGCTGCGCGCCGGGGACACCGGATTCGGCAAGGGCACCGACTACGACGAGAGCGACCGCTTCCACGCGCGGGCCGGCCTCGGCTGGGAGGACCACGTCGAGGACCTGGCCATCCGGGTCGTCCCGGGCAACCACGTGACGATGCTGACCGGCGAAAACGTCCGCGCCCTCGCCCGGATCCTGGCGTCCGCCGTCAGGCACTGACGCCGAGCGCACCGAACCTAGGGAGAGAACCGAAACATGACCACGCCCCGTCGGCGCATCACCCTCGCCGGCATCATCGACGGCCCCGGCGGTCACGTCGCCGCCTGGCGCCATCCGTCGACCCAGGCGGACGCCCAGCTCGACTTCGAATTCCACAAGAGGAACGCCCGGACCCTGGAACGCGGCCTGTTCGACGCGGTGTTCATCGCCGACATCGTCGCCGTGTGGGGCACCCGCCTCGACTCGCTGTGCCGCACCTCGCGCACCGAGCACTTCGAGCCGCTGACGCTGCTCGCCGCGTACGCCGCCGCCACCGAGCACATCGGACTGTGCGCCACCGCGACGACGACCTACAACGAACCGGCCCACATCGCCCGCCGGTTCGCCTCCCTCGACCACCTCAGCGGCGGCCGCGCCGGATGGAACGTCGTCACCTCCGCCGCCCCCTGGGAGTCCGCGAACTTCGGCTTCCCCGAGCACCTGGAACACGGCCTGCGCTACCAGCGCGCCGAGGAGTTCATCGACGTCGTCAAGCAGCTCTGGGACAGCGGCGAGCGCTCCATCGGCCACCACGGCGAGCACTTCACCGTCGAAGGCCCGCTCGACATCGCCCGCCCGCCGCAGGGCCGCCCCGTCATCATCCAGGCCGGATCGTCGCCCGTGGGGCGGGAGTTCGCCGCCCGCCACGCCGAGGTGATCTTCACCAGGCACAACACGCTCCCCGACGCCCAGAGCTTCTACACCGACCTCAAGAAGCGCGTGTCCGCCCAAGGGCGCGACCCGGAGAAGGTCCTCGTGTGGCCGACCCTCGCACCGATCGTCGCCGCCACCGAGGCCGAGGCGCAGGCGCGCCTGCAGGAGCTCCAGGACCTCACCCACGACCATGTCGCGCTGCGCACCCTGCAGGACTTCCTCGGCGACGTCGACCTGAGCGCGTACCCGATCGACGGCCCCGTGCCCGACATCCCGTACACCAACCAGTCCCAGTCGACGACCGAGCGCCTGGTGGGGCTCGCCCGCAGCGAGAACCTGTCCATCCGGCAGCTCGCCCTGCGGCTGATGGGCGACATCGTCGTCGGCACGCCCGAGCAGCTCGCCGACCACATGGAGAGCTGGTTCACCGGGCGCGGCGCCGACGGCTTCAACATCGACTTCCCGTATCTGCCGGGCTCCGCCGACGACTTCGTCGACCACGTGATCCCCGAGCTCCAGCGCCGCGGCCTGTACCGCACCTCGTACGAAGGCAGCACGCTGCGCGAGAACCTCGGCCTCGACGCCCCCGCGCCGGGGCAGCCGGCCGACCGCACCACGGCAGGAGCCACCGCATGACCACCCCTCTTCTGGTCGGCCGGATCGCCACGCACGGCACGGACGCACCGACACTCGACGGGCTCACCGCCGTGGCACGCGCCGCGGAGGCCGCCGGTCTCGACGCGCTGATCCTCGACGACGCGGCCGGGGCGCCCGGCCGCCAGGCCCCGTTCGAGACGACCACGCTGGCCGCGGCCCTCGCCGCGCGCACCGACCGCATCGGCCTGATCGTCTCCCCGCTCCCCGCCGACCAGGCGCCCTACCACGTGGCCCGGATCGTCGCCTCGCTCGACCACCTGGGCCGGGGCCGCACCGGCTGGCTGGCGGGCGCCGCCGATGCCGAGGGCCGTACGGCCGAACTGATCGAGGTCGCCCGCGGGCTGTGGGACAGCTTCGACGACGACGCGTACGTCCACGACCGCGCCGACGGCCAGTACTGGCGCCTCGACACGATCCACCAACTCGACCACCGCGGACGCCACTTCGACGTGGCCGGCCCGCTCAACGTCGCCCGCCCGCCCCAGGGACACCCGGTCGTCGCCGTGCGGGGCCCCGCCCTCGCCGCGGACGCCGACCTCGTACTGCTCGACGACCCCGCGGACGTTCCCGCCGTACGGTCGTCGGCGCCCGGGGCCAAGGTCCTCGTCCCCCTGCTCGACCACGCCGACGCCGAGGGCCTGCTGGCCGCCTCGGGCGCCGACGGCCTCACCGTCGCGCTGAGCGGCGCGCACGACCCGTTCCTCACCACGACCGCCCCCACGCTGCGCCGCTCCGGCGCGCCGCAGCCGGCGGACACCACCCTGCGGGCCCGGCTCGGACTGAGCCGCCCCGCGAGCCGGTACGCCACCGGCACGGTCTGACGCACCGTCCGCCCGAGACTCTTTGGAGAAACATGTCCTCCTATCTGTTCACCTCGGAGTCCGTCACCGAGGGCCACCCCGACAAGATCGCCGATCAGATCAGCGACACGATTCTGGACGCCCTGCTGCGCGAGGACCCGACCTCACGCGTCGCCGTCGAGACCCTGATCACGACCGGCCAGGTGCACATCGCGGGCGAGGTCACCACCAAGGCGTACGCGCCGATCGCCCAACTGGTGCGCGACACCATCCTCGGCATCGGGTACGACTCCTCGGCCAAGGGATTCGACGGCGAGTCCTGCGGCGTCTCCGTGTCGATCGGCGCCCAGTCGCCGGACATCGCACAGGGCGTCGACGTCGCCTACGAGGCCCGCGCCGAGGGCGCCGCCGCCGACGGCGACGAGCTCGACCGGCAGGGCGCGGGCGACCAGGGGCTGATGTTCGGCTACGCGACCAACGAGACGCCGACGCTGATGCCGCTGCCCATCGAACTGGCCCACCGCCTGTCGCGCCGCCTCACCGAGGTCCGCAAGAACGGCACGCTCCCGTACCTGCGCCCCGACGGCAAGACCCAGGTCACCATCGAGTACCGGGGCAGCCGGCCGGTGCGCCTCGACACGGTCGTCGTCTCCTCGCAGCACGCGCCCGACATCGACCTCGACACCCTGCTCGCCCCCGACATCAAGGAGCACGTGGTCGAGCACGTGCTCGCCCGGCTCGCCGAGGACGGGATCAAGCTGGAGACGGACGAGTACCGCCTGCTGGTCAACCCGACCGGCCGCTTCGAGATCGGCGGCCCGATGGGCGACGCCGGCCTCACCGGCCGAAAGATCATCATCGACACGTACGGCGGAATGGCCCGCCACGGCGGCGGCGCCTTCTCCGGCAAGGACCCGTCCAAGGTCGACCGCTCCGCCGCGTACGCGATGCGCTGGGTCGCCAAGAACGTCGTCGCGGCCGGACTCGCCGACCGCTGCGAGGTCCAGGTCGCGTACGCGATCGGCAAGGCCGAGCCGGTCGGCCTGTTCATCGAGACCTTCGGCACCGGCAGGGTGGCCCAGACGCGCATCGAGCAGGCCGTCAGGGAGGTCTTCGACCTGCGCCCCGCCGCGATCATCCGCGACCTCGACCTGCTGCGCCCGATCTACGCGCAGACCGCCGCGTACGGCCACTTCGGCCGCGAACTGTCCGACTTCACCTGGGAGCGGACCGACCGCGCCCCCCAACTCAGGGCCGCGGCCGGTATCTGACCGGTCACGTCGCCCCGACGGGAGTGCCAACGTGCGTACAGCGGTGACAGGCTCGATCGCCACCGACCATCTGACCGTCTTCCCCGGCCGGTTCGCGGACCAGCTGATCCCTGATCAACTGGAACATGTCTCACTGTCGTTCCTCGTCGACAGCCTCGACGTACGGCGCGGCGGGGTCGCCGCCAACATCGCCTTCGGCCTCGGCGGCCTCGGCCTCGAACCCCTGCTGGTCGGTGCCGTCGGCGCCGACTTCGCCGAGTACGAGGTGTGGCTCAAGGAGAACGGCGTCGACACCGGTGGAGTCCACGTGTCCGACGAGCGGCAGACCGCCCGCTTCATGTGCACCACGGACCGCGACTCCAACCAGATCGCGTCCTTCTACACCGGCGCGATGGCGGAGGCCCGCGAGATCGACCTCACCCGGCTGCCCGTACCGGT
The DNA here is from genome assembly GCF_002803065.1 of Streptomyces sp. CB01635. Lineage (GTDB taxonomy): Bacteria > Actinomycetota > Actinomycetes > Streptomycetales > Streptomycetaceae > Streptomyces. Next base: position 1,649 of record NZ_NNBL01000032.1, on the reverse strand, counting down.
CGCCGGACTCGACCTGGTCGTGGTCGCTCCCAACGACCCGGAGGCGATGCTGCGCCACACCCGGCAGTGCCGCGAACTCGGGGTCGCCTTCGCGGCCGACCCGTCCCAGCAGCTCGCCCGTCTGGACGGCCCGCAGGTCAGGGAGCTGGTGTCCGGCGCCCGTTGGCTCTTCACCAACGAGTACGAGGCCGCGCTGCTCCTTGAGCGCACGGGGTGGTCGCGTGAGGAGGTCCTGTCCCGGGTGGGCACCTGGATCACCACGCTCGGCGACCGCGGCGCCCTCGTCGAGAGCGAGGGACGGCCCCCGCTGACCGTGCCCGCCGTCGCCGGGGTGCCGGTGGCCGACCCGACGGGCGTGGGTGACGCCTTCCGGGCCGGCTTCCTCGGCGCCGTGGCCAGGGACCTGTCCCTGGTGACGGCGGCCCGGCTCGGCTGCGCCCTGGCCGCGCGGGCGCTGGCCACGGTCGGCTCGCAGGCCTACCGCGTGGACAAGGCCGCTCTGTTCGACACGGTGGCGCAGGCGTACGGAACCGAAGCGGCACAGCCGCTCGCGGGCTGCCTCGGAGGCACGGCATGACCGACATGTTCCCGCCCCTGTCCGACCGCGCCCGCGTGGCCGCCCTCCGCGAAGCCCTGGCCACCCGTGTGGTCGTGGCCGACGGTGCGATGGGCACCATGCTGCAGGAGCAGGACCCCACCCTGGAGGATTTCCAGGACCTCGAGGGCTGCAACGAGGTCCTGAATGTCACTCGCCCCGACATCGTGCGCTCCGTCCACGAGGCGTACTTCTCGGTGGGCGTGGACTGCGTCGAGACCAACACGTTCGGCGCGAATTCCTCGGCCCTCGGCGAGTACGAGATCGCCGACCGCATCGTCGAGCTCTCCGAGGCCGGCGCCCGGGTGGCGCGCGAGGTCGCCGACGAGTTCGCCGCGAAGACCGGGCAGCAGCGCTGGGTCCTCGGCTCGATGGGCCCCGGCACCAAGCTGCCCACCCTCGGGCACATCACGTACGACATCCTGCGCGACGGCTTCCAGCAGAACGCCGAGGGCCTGATCGCGGGCGGCGCCGACGCACTGATCGTCGAGACGACACAGGATCTGCTGCAGACCAAGGCCGGCCTGCTCGGCGCCCGCCGGGCCATGGAGGCACTGGGCGTCGGACTGCCCCTGATCTGCTCCCTGGCCTTCGAGACGACCGGCACGATGCTCCTCGGCTCGGAGATCGGGGCGGCCCTGACGGCCCTGGAGCCGCTGGGCATCGACCTGATCGGCCTCAACTGCTCGACCGGCCCCGCCGAGATGAGCGAGCACCTGCGCCATCTCGCGCAGCACTCGACGACGCCGTTGATGTGTATGCCGAACGCGGGACTGCCGGTGCTGACCAAGGACGGCGCCTACTTCCCGCTGACCGCGCCCGAACTGGCGGATGCGCAGGAGAACTTCGTCAACAGCTACGGCCTGTCCCTGGTGGGCGGCTGTTGTGGTACCACGCCGGAGCACCTGCGCCAGGTCGTGGAGCGTGTTCGCGGTCTGACGCCCGCTGTTCGTGAGCCGCGTCCCGAGCCGGGTGCCGCCTCGCTGTACCAGGCGGTCCCGTTCCGTCAGGACACCGCGTACATGGCGATCGGGGAGCGGACGAACGCGAACGG
>NZ_NNBL01000031.1 GCF_002803065.1 Streptomyces sp. CB01635 | reverse complement strand
GGTCGCCCAGCGCGAAGCGCCAGTTGAAGGCGAGGAGGGCGTCCGCGGAGAGGAACGACGGGGTGGTCGTCCGGAATCGGTCAGGGCTCTCCCCTCCGGGGGACCCCTCGCCCGGAGGGCCGATGACCGCGCGTGCGCTCAGCCGGCGCGCCAGCTGCCGGGGCCAGTGCACGTCGACACCCGCCGCCGCGAGGTCCCGCGCGCCGGTGCCCAGGAGGTCGGTGATCTCCTCGTCCGCCAGGTCGAGGGCGTCCGGGACGGCCGCCGAGAGCAGCGGCGCGAGGGGCGTCCAGGCGCGGGCGGCACGCCGCAGCGCGAGCAGGGCGTCCATGCGGGCCCGCGGCCCGAAGGCCTTGGCCGAAGCGCGTGACGCCGCCCAGACCTCGGTGGCGTCGGCGACCAGTGCGGGGTCGCTGACGCTGTGCATCTGGAGCACGGCACGGAAGGCGACGCGCTCCTCGTCCTCGGCTCCCGGTACGGCCCGGTCGAGGCCCGGCACCTCGACGCGCAGCGAGATCCGCACGCCCGCGTCGTGTCCCGCGGCGACATCGGCGGCCCACGCGCGGTGTTCGGGCACCTGCTGTGGCTCGGTCGCGGCGAAGGCCGGCGCGCCCGCCGCGAGGCTCGCCGCGGGGGAGCGGGGCAGAGCGTCGGCGACGGCGTCGAGGAAGGCGCGCAGCAGCGCTTCGGGCGCGGGGAGGCGGAGGGGCTCCGGTCCGTCCAGGGGTGTCGCGTGGGCCTCGGGCGGCATCGCGGCGGCCAGTTCCCTGACCCGCTCCAGATCCTCGGCCCGCAACGGGCCGGCGCGCCAGGCGTCGTGGTCGGTCGCGGTGAGCCCGGGCAGCAGCAGGCCGCGTGCCGCGAACTGGAGGGCGAGCACGGAGGCGGCGCCCCAGAAGACGGCGGTCTGGTGCGCCTGCGCGGTGGCACGCGCGCGCGTGAGGACCGGCAGCGCGGCGCGTACGGGCAGCAGGACGGCGGGTACGGAGGCGTGCTCGGCACCGGCGTCTCCGGGCAGGGCGAGGCTCAGCTCCTCGGGATTGCCGGCCTCCGTGTGCGGGGGCCGACCGCCGTCTGGGCGCCAGAAGGCGACTCTTCCTTCGCGTGCCGGGTCGCCGGGCACGAAGACCGCGCAGCAGCGGACCAGTTCGGAGATCTCGGGGAGTGTTGCCACGGGATGCCTGTGGGCAGCGATGACGTATACCTCAAATTTGACTACTGGGCGGAATCGCCGAGGGTACCCCAAGACTCCGCCCGGCGAGCCGCGTCACAAGGTGACGCCGGTCACTCCTGCCCGAAAGGGGTGGAGCTAGCCCCCCTCCGGGGGCGGTGCTAACCCCGCGCACAGTCGGGTGGTGGCGTCATGGTGTCCAAGGCCGCTGATTTCTAGGTTTGTTGAGGTCAGGCCGTCTTGTGAGCAGGGCGTCCGGACAGTACGTCCACCCCCACACCTCTCACCACACCCCGACACGCCCATCGCCGTGCCCATCACAGGCCTATCGCCATGCCCAGAGACCGGAGACCTCGCCATGACCCTGGCCGTCGAACCCGTAGTGGACCATTCCTCAGGTACGAACGGGACGCAGCCGCAAGGAAGCGAGTTCACGCCGCTGCTGCGCACCGTCAAGAGCCAGGACCTCCTGGAGCGGCGCACCGGCTGGTACGTGCGCAACATCGCGCTGAACGCCCTGTCCCTCGCCGCGGTCGGCACGGGCATGGCTCTCATCGGCGGTTCCTGGTGGGTTCTCGCCCTCGCTCCCGTCCTCGCCGTGCTCTGCGCGCGCACCGCCTTCGTGGGGCACGACGCCGGCCACGCGCAGATCACCGGCAACCGCGCCGTGAGCCGGCTCATCGGGCTCGTCCACGGCAATCTCCTGCTCGGCATGAGCTACAGCTGGTGGAACGACAAGCACAACCGGCACCACGCCAACCCCAACCACATCGACAAGGACCCCGACGTGGCCGCCGACGTCCTCGTCTTCACGAGCAAGCAGGCCGCGACGCGCTCCGGCTTCCGTCGCTGGCTCACCCGCAACCAGGCCTGGCTGTTCTTCCCGCTGACCCTCCTGGAGGGCCTCGCCCTGAAGCTGTCCGGCTTCCAGGACCTGCGCCGCCAGTCCCCGCGCGAACGCGCCGTGGAAGGACTCCTCCTCGCCGCCCACGTCGTCGGCTACGTGGCCCTGCTCCTGACCACCATGCCGCTCGGCCACGCCCTCGCCTTCGCGGCGATCCACCAGGCACTCTTCGGCCTGCACCTCGGTATGGCCTTCGCGCCGAACCACAAGGGCATGGAGATGCCCGACCCGGACGGCGAGCGCTGGGGCCACCTGCGCCGGCAGGTGCTCACCTCCCGCAACATCAAGGGCGGCGCACTGACCGACTGGTTCCTCGGCGGCCTCAACTACCAGATCGAGCACCACCTCTTCCCGAGCATGCCCCGCCCCCACTTGCGCCTGGCCCAGCCCCTCGTCAAGGCTCACTGCCGCGACCTGGGCATCCCCTTCACGGAGACCGGTCTCGTCGACTCCTACCGGCAGGCCCTGCGCCACATGTACGAGGTCGGGGAGCCGCTGCGCATGGAGTGACCCACCTTCCCGGCGGGTCCTGTGCAGCCCTGAGCCCCGGGCTCCTTGCCCGGGTCACGGGGCGTGCGTGCTGCATGGGGCTGCACCGGGCTCAGGGGTGCGTCAGGGTGGAGGCTCAGGGGTGTCTCAGGGTCGTGAACAGGAACCGCCCGGGCCGCGAGTCCGTTTCAGAGAGTAGAGGCGGGGGCCCGCCTCTCATGGCGAGGGCGGTTTGCAGCCCCCGAAGGAGGCGACGGACATGTCGAGGAACGCGAAGATCGCCGCAGGAGGTGTGGCGGCCGGACTGATCCTGTTGATCTGGCTGCCCTGGTGGGCGTCACTCCTGATCGTGCTCGGGGTGCCCACGGCGGCCTATCTGGCGCTTGACCCCTCCCAGCGGCGCAGGCTCCGCCGCGCCTCACGCAGGGAGATCGGCCGCTGACAAGCGGTGCTACGGGCGGGTGGCCGCTGCCGGCGCCGAGCAGCTGTTGACGACGTCGCCGCTCGCCGGCCTGGCGATCGTGTGGTCGGCGGGCGGCCGTGCGCCGTCCTCCACCCACGCGGTGAGCAAGTCGAACGCGGACCGATAGCAGGGCAGTACGGGCCGCAGTCGGTCCGGATAGGTGTCGTAGAGACCATCGGTGTGCGTGCCGTCCTGCACGGTGTACGTGCGGTGCAGGCGGCCGCGCCCCCGGTCGTCGACCATCCGCCCGTACACATCGGCGTCGGCCGCGATCGGAAGCAGGGTGTCCAGGTCGCCCTGGAGCGTGATCAGCGGCTTGCCGATCCGCCCGCTCAGCGCGACCCGCGCGACGGCCCGGTGTACGGAGGCGGGGCGTGCCGCGTAGTCGTAGGAGACGTCGGACGCGCACGGCGCGAGCAGCTCGTCCGTCGTCGAACCCGCCGACGGGCCGGGGCACTTGGAGTCGTACGAGGGATCGAACTCGGCGCGGTAGATCTTCTGCGTGATCCCCCAGTAGGCCTTCTGGTGGTAGGCCCACAGGAATTCGGACCCGCGCGCGAAGCCCACGCGATACAGATCGTCGTCGTCGGCCTTCCCGAGCCCGTAGGCGACGGCGGTCGGCAGTGAGGTGAGCGGGTTCGGGCCGTCCGTGGTCCACAGGGTGCCCTCCCAGTCGACGCCTCCGTCGTACAGCTCGGGATGGTTCTCCAGCTGCCAGCGCGTCAGATAGCCGGCGTTGGAGATCCCGGTCATGTACGTCCGGTCCGGGGCCCGCCCGTAGCGCTGGGCCACGGCCTTCTTCGCCGCTCCGGTGAGTTGAGTGGTCCGGTTGTTCCACTCGACGATCGCGTCGCCGGGGCGCCTTCCGTCGCGGTAGAAGTCGGGCCCGGTGTTGCCCTTGTCGGTCGCCGCGTAGGCGTAACCCTGGGCCAGGACCCGGTCGGAGATCGCCGCGTCCGTCGAGTACTGCTTACGGTTTCCGGGTGAGCCGGTCACCACGAGGCCGCCGTTCCAGTGGTCGGGCAGCCTGATCACGAATTGGGCGTCGTGTTGCCACCCGTGCGTCGTATTGGTCTTGGAGCCGTCCGGGAAGTACCCGTCGATCTGCGAACCCGGTACGCCGGACGGGTTGCGGGTCCCCTTCGCGGTGAGGCCCGCCTGGTCGGCGGTGTCGGTGTACGGGGTTCCGGCCAGGCCCACTGTCGTCAAGTCGCCCAGGCAGGCGCTCTGTTGAAAGGCGGCACCCGGGACGTGCACCCGCTCCTGGTGTGCGCAGTGGGCCCCGCCCCCGCCGCTCTCCGTGGCGGCTCCCGCGGGCACCGGCCCCGAGGCGGCCAGCGCCAGCAGGGCGGTGGCGAAGAGGGGGACTGTTCCGGGCACGCGCATGGGGAGCCTCCGCGACGACGAGGGACCGGCAAGGGTGACGAGCGGGGCCATCGTGCGGGCGGGACGGGTCACCGGGCCATGGGCCGGCGCCACATGGGGGAGGGGAGCGGTATGTGGGGCTGGTGTTGGGGCGGCGTGCGCGCGGCGGGACGGCGGCCCGCCGCGGGAGGAGTCAGGAGGGGCGTACGGCCATCTTGTCGAGCGCTTCCAGGAGGCCGGGCAGCTCGGGGCCCCGCCCCACGGGCAGCACCTCACCGGGCTCGTCGTCCAGGAGCACGAACGCGATGTCGTCCGTCCGGGCCACCATCGACCAGCCGGGGCCGTCGGCCCGGAGCGTCCTGGCCTCCCCGGACGCGAACGCCGACCGGACACGGCCCAGGGGCGGAGGGCTGTCCACGTAGGCGCGCACCTCGGCGAGGACCCGCCGGATGCCGGCGTGCGGGGCACGGGTGCTCTGCGCCTCGGGGTCGCTTGCTGCGGGAGAGGCGGCGGTGGCGTCGCCGGAATCGGGGGTTGACGTGCTGCCGGCGTCCGGGCGGTCAGAGCCCGTGCCGCCTGCACCCTCCGGGGCCTCCGCGCCAGCCGCGCCCTCGGAGTCCTGCGTGCCACCCGTGACGTCCGCGCCGCCCGGGCCGTCCGCCAAGAACGCACTGTCGTCGATCTGGTCCCGCCAGGACGCCCACTGGAGGGCGATCTCGTCGGCGCCGAGGCGCCGTTGGGCGGGGCCCCACGTCTCCGTGTTCGGCGGCGTGAGGGGCGGACCGTCCATGATCTCGGGGTCGTGCTCAGGGTCGTGCGGCGCGGGGACACCCGGCGCGGACACGGACAGGGCGAGCGGCCACCCCGGCAGAGCCGAGACCACCGTGCGGTCGTCGGGCGACAACTCGTACTCCATGCCGCAGTCCCAGGATGCGATGGCGACGGCGACGAGGGACACGTCGTCGATGACGACGGTCCAGCGCGCCCCCGCCCCGTCCTGCCCGAGTACGAGCCCGTACCCGTCGGCGAGGGGCGCGAGCCCGAGTGCGGCGCATGCCTCCGGGTAGTCGTCCCCGAGCACGCTGGGGAACTTCGCAGGGGTCAACAACACCGCCGTCAGTACGTACAGCGCGTCGTCCCCGGCGGCGACCGCGTCGTCCGTCCCGGCCATGCCAGCCTCCCCTGAGCTTCGTCCGTCGGCGCACCCTAACCAGTCGCGGTGGAGATCGTCGAGGGCGTTGAGCTGGAAATTCTCCACGGGGACCCGGTGTGGCGACCCGTGGGCGGACCATGCCAAGATCCCGTGCGCACTTCGTGTGCCTTCCGTGGAGAGCCGACGGGCGTCGTGGGTCAGGTGTCGGCGGGCAGGCCGAGCAGCGTCCGTGCCACGACCTGGGGTGACTCGTCGCGTTCCCGCGCGAGCGCGATGACCGCGCGGCACGCGAGTTCGTTGATGCCGAATGTCAGGGCCTCCGGAGACACCCACGTCGCGGCCTCGGCGAGCCTGTCCTCGTCGTCCTCGACGGACGCCGAGACATAGGTGGCCGCCGCCTCGAAGAGGTTGTGCGGCCGCTTGCGCGGCGGTTCGGCGACGCTCGTGCCGGCCGGTGTCCGTGTGACCAAGGCCTTGCGGAGTCTGTCGAACATGTACGCCACCTTCCCCCTGCTGTCGTGTGCGACGGTGCGTCACATCACCAACGTAGAGCTGGAGTTCGAGCGCCAGAAGGGCTCAGAAGGGTTTCGTCTACGGTGCTCGCAAGTCCGCGAGGGTGGAGCGCAGCCAGGCGAGTTCTGCCCGGCTGGTCGCGCGGGCGATGGTGAGGATGCCGCGACGGAACGGGTCGTCCAACTCCTCGGCACGCAGCGGCCGTTCACCGTCGTAGAAGAAGCTGGCCGGTTCATCGAGGAACGCCAGCCTGCGCGCGAGCACCGTCGCCTGCGCCGACGGGTCGTCGAGGTGTCTCAGGAACGCGAGGACCGTGAACCAGCGGTTCTCGTCGGTGATGTCGGCCCGCCCGGGCTCCGCCAGCCTGCCGCGGAGTTCCTCCCGGCCCGCGGCGGTCAGGCTGAGGACGTGGCGCTGGGCCGCGACCGACCCCGGCTGCGTCTCGCGGGTGAGCAGGCCCGCCTTCTCCAGGCGCTTGATCGCCGGATAGAGCGTGCTCTCGGCGACGGGCCGCACGTGGCCGGTCAGTGCCGTGATCCGTTTGCGCAGCTCGTAACCGTGCAGAGGGGCGTCGTAGAGGAAGCCGAGGATGGCGAGTTCCAGCATGCCCTCATTGTGCCGCACTCCCTCCGGGTTCGGTGTACATCGGTCTGGCAATACATCGGTGTCGATGTATGCTCTACGGAGTGCCCCGTAAGGGCGGGGCTGTGCGGTTGCTGGGGAGAGGGAGTGGGGGCGCATGATGAAGCAGGCCCGGTTCGACTCGCAGGAGAGCCACATCCGCTGGGTCGAGGCCGATGGGTACGGGGCGTCGCGGGTGTACGTCCATGGGTTGGGGTCCGCCTCGACCGTCTATCACGCGCACATAGCCGGCAGGCCCGAACTCGCGGGCCGTCGTTCGCTGTTCGTCGACCTGCCGGGGCACGGCATCAGTGACCGGCCCGCCGACTTCGGGTACTCGCTGGACGACCACGCCGACGCCCTGGCGGCCGCTCTCGACGCATCCGGCGCGTCCGGGGCCGAGCTCGTCGCGCACAGCATGGGCGGCGCCGTGGCGATCGTCCTCGCCCACCGGCGCCCCGATCTCGTGTCGCGGCTCGTGCTCACCGAGGCCAACCTCGATCCGTACCCTCCCCGCGTGGAGGGCAGCAGCGGAATCGCCTCTTACGGGGAGGACGAGTACGTCACGGGCGGCGGCCACGCGCGCGTGCTCGCCAAGATAGGCCCCCTGTGGGCCGCCACCATGCGCCTCGCGGACCCCCTAGCCCTGCACCGCACCGCCGTCGGGCTCGCCCGCGGCACCCGCCCCATCATGCGGCGGATGCTCATGGACCTGGACATCGACCGCCTGTATCTGCAGGGCGCGCGCAGCGGTGAACTCGCGGACCGCGCGGGCCTCGAGGCCGCGGGCGTGCGCGTGCGCACCGTGCCCGACGCCGGGCACAACATCATGTTCGACAACGCGGAGGCCTTCGCGGCGGCGGTCGCGGGCGACCACGTCATCGCGTAGCCCGGCATGGGGGACGGGGGCAACGCCCCTACGGCGTCAGGCCCGGCGCTCCGCCAACGCGAGGAAACGGTCGTCCTCATCCACGTACGACGTCATCTGCCAGCCCGAACCGGCAAGCAGTGAGCGGAGGTTCGGCTCGGCGCGCAGGTCGCCCGGGGTGAGTTCGCGGCCCTGCCGGGCGGCCAGTGCCGCCCGCCCGATGGGGTGGAACAGTGCGAGGAGTCCGCCCGGGCGCACCACCCTCGCCAACTCGCGCAGATTTTCCTGGGGTTGGGGCAGGTGCGCGACCAGGCCGGAGCCGAAGACGGCGTCGAGCGACTCGGACCGTACCGGCAGGCGCGTCACGTCGGCGAGCATCAGCGAGCCGGCGCGATCTCGTCCCGCCCGCACGGCGGCCTCCAGCATCGCGGGCGTCAGGTCGACGCCGAGTACGGCTCCCGAAGGCCCCACGGCGCCCCTGAGCGCCGGCAGGGCGCGTCCTGTGCCGCATCCCGCGTCGAGCACCCGGTCGCCCGCGCGGAGCCCCAGTTCGGTGACGGCCGCCTCGAAGCGCGGACCGTCGTCGGGGAACCGTGTGTCCCAGTGGGCCGCGCGGGCCGAGAAGAACTCCTGTACGTGCGTGTGGTCGTCGCTCATGACTCCATGATCTCTCGCGTGGGGGCGGGGGCGCAGGCGCGTGTGGGTGATCGAAAACTCCGCATGCGACCGATGAGAACCGATGCGAACCGAAACCGCCGCATGCGCGGACGGTGCACATGTTCGAGCCTGACGCGATCGTTCAGGTGCGTCTCTCTGTCATATTCCAGCACCTTTCGAAATGCGCCCCTGTTGTGCGCCCCGGAGAGGTCTAGCGTCCCGGAGCCATGGGACACCTGGACCACGCCACCTTCGGCTGGCTTACCCCCGTGCTGTCATACGTGATGGCCTCCATCGGCGCCGCGCTCGGTCTGCGCTGCACCGTCCGCGCCCTTGGCGCCACCGGCCGTTCGCGGCGCAACTGGCTGATCACGGCGGCGTCCGCGATCGGCACCGGCATCTGGACGATGCACTTCGTGGCGATGCTCGGCTTCGGCGTCACCGGTACGGAGATCCGCTACAACGTGCCGCTCACTGTCCTCAGCCTGGCCGTCGCCGTGGCCGTCGTGGGCGTCGGCGTCTTCGCCGTCGGCTACGGCCGCGACCGCAACCGGGCCCTCGCCCTCGGCGGGCTCACCACGGGGCTCGGCGTCGCGAGCATGCACTACCTGGGCATGGCGGCGCTGCGCCTGCACGGCCAGGTGCGCTACGACCCGCTGCTCGTGGGGCTCTCCGTCGCCATTGCCGTCGTCGCCGCGACAGCCGCCCTCTGGGCGGGGCTCAACATCAAGTCGCCCGCCGCTGTCGCGGTCGCCTCCCTCGTCATGGGAGGCGCGGTGACCAGCATGCACTACACCGGAATGATGGCGGTGAGCGTGAAGGTCGCGTCCTCCGCAGCGGCCCTGCCCGGGGCCACGGCCATGCAGTTCATCTTCCCCCTCGCCGTCGGCCTCGGGTCCTACCTGTTCCTGACCTCCGCGTTCGTCGCGCTGTCCCCCACCACGGGGGAGCGCGAGGCCTCCGCGTCGGCCCAGCGGCCCGTCGAGAGCGTCGCCCGCTGACAGCGGACCGGCGCCGTCACCCTTCGCACCACGAGCGCACCACGAGCGAGGAGGCCATGCGTACACCCCGTAGGACCCCCATCAACGGCGCACCGCCCAAGCCCGCGCCCCCGGCGCGCGGACGGCGCGCGCACGCCGGACCGCCCGCGGAAGAACACCACACAGCGGACGGCCCGTCCGCTCCTGTCGTGCCTCCCACGCGCGCGGGAGGCCGAGGGCTGCGGCCCCGTACCGTCCGCGCCAAGATCGTGTGCCTTCTGATGGTGCCCGTCGTCTCCCTGCTGGCTCTGTGGGCGTACGCGACAGTCACCACCGCCCAGGACGTCGCCCGTATGCGGCAGTTGCAGCGAGTCGACTCCACGGTTCGCGGCCCGGTCGCCGACGCGGTCGCCGCGCTCCAGGCCGAACGCACCGCGGCCGTCGCGTACTCCGCCAAGCCCGCGGCCGACCGCGGTGACGCCCTCAGGACGCGCACCTCGGCGACCGACAAGGCCGTGGCGAAGCTCCGCCTCGGCGACGGCAACACCGTCGCGGACGGCGCCGATCTGCCCGCCCTGGTCGGTGAGCGCCTCTCGGTGTTCGTCTCCGGCGCCGAGAAGCTGCGCTCCGTGCGCAGCGCGGTGCTCAGTCGGCGGACCGGCTGGGAGGGGACGTACGAGCAGTACACGAAGACGATCGACTCGGCGTTCGCCGTCAACGGAGCGGTGACCGGGATCCAGGACGACCGACTCGGCTCCGACGCGCGCGTGCTGCTCGAGTTCTCTCGGTCCGGCGAGATGCTCGCCCGCGAGGACTCCCTGCTCACCGCCGCACGGCTCGCGGGCTCGCTGGACGGCGCACGGCTGCGGCTGTTCACGGGAGCGGTCGACACCCGGAGGACCCTCGCCGAAGCGGCCGTCGCCGATCTCCCGGCACCGCAACGGACCGCCTGGCGCAACCTCGTGGAGGGGAGGGCGTACGGCGACGTACGCGCCGTCGAGGACAAGACGATCGCCGCTCGCCCCGGTCGCGCGGCGCTCGACGCGGCGCCCGCACTCACCTGGGACAGTGCGCACACGACCGTGCAGAACCGGTTCCGCTCGATCGAGGCGGACGCGGCGCGCACGGCCGCGGTCCGAGCGGATCCGTTCACCCGCGGACTGCTCACGCCCGCGGGCGCCGCCGTCCTCTTCGGCCTGCTGGCCGTCGCCGCCTCGCTCGTGATCTCCGTACGCATCGGCCGAGGCCTGGTCATCGAACTGATCAGCCTGCGCAACACCGCGCTGGAGATCGCCCGGCGCAAACTCCCGCACGCCATGCGGAAACTGCGCGCCGGCGAGGAGATCGACGTCCGTGCGGAAGCGCCGGAAGGCCCTCCCGCCGAGGACGAGACCGGACAGGTCGCCGAGGCACTCGGCACCGTGCACAGGGCGGCCCTGCGCGCCGCCGCCGAACGCGCGGAACTCGCCAGCGGGATCTCCGGTGTCTTCGTCAACCTCGCCCGCCGCAGCCAGGTCCTCGTCCACCGCCAGCTCGGCCTCCTCGACACCATGGAGCGCAGGGCCGAGGACCCGAACGAACTCAGCGACCTCTTCCGCCTGGACCACCTCACGACCCGCATGCGGCGCCACGCGGAAAGCCTGATCATCCTCTCCGGAGCCGCCCCGGGCCGCGCCTGGCGCACCCCCGTCTCGCTGACCAATGTGGTCCGCGCGGCCGTCTCCGAAGTCGAGGACTACGCGCGCGTGGAGGTACGGCAACTGCCCGCCGCCTCCGTACAGGGCGCCGCGGTCGCCGACCTCACCCACCTCCTGGCCGAACTCGTCGAGAACGCCGCCCAGTTCTCCCCACCGCACACCAAGGTGCGGGTCAGCGGCGAACCCGTCGGAAACGGCTACGCCCTGGAGATCGAGGACCGCGGCCTAGGCATGGGCAAGGAGACCCTCGCAGAGGCCAACAACCGCATCGCCCACTCCGAAGCGCTCGACCTGTTCGACAGCGACCGGCTCGGGCTCTTCGTGGTCAGCCGGCTCGCCCACCGCCACGGCATCAAGGTGCACCTGCGCACCTCGCCCTATGGCGGCACCACCACCGTCGTCCTGCTGCCCACACCCCTGCTGCACGCCGGAACCCCGGAACGGGCGGACACCACCCAGGAACACGCGACGGAGCACCACTACGCGCGCGTGCCCGACCCGGAAGCACTTCACATGAACGGCAACTCCGTGCCCGCCCAGGGGCCACGCCCCGCCATCGCCGCCGCCGTACACGCTGTGCCGGACACCGACACGGCTCACGACACCCCAACGCCCCCGGGCGTCACCGCCCTGCGCCTGCACAGGCAGCCCGCGAACAACGCAGACAACACCGACGACGAATCGCCGGACGGACTGCCCAAGCGGGTGCGGCAGGCGAGCCTCGCGCCCCAGCTGCGCGAGCGGCCCGCGGAGCAGGACAGCGGCGCACGGCGCCAGGAATCCGACGCACGGACGCCCGAAGAGGCGCGGGAGCGCATGGCGGCGTTCCGTGACGGCTGGGTCCGGGGCGGCGGCCGCCCACCAGGAGCCGGCTCAGGACCCGTGCCCCGCAGCGACAGCACCGAAGGAGACCCCACATGATCCAGGACCCGACCATGGACGCCGCGCCCCGGTCCGGAGAACTCGACTGGCTCCTCGACGACCTGGTGCAGCGCGTGGCCGAGCTGAGGCACGCGGTCGTCCTGTCCAACGACGGACTCGCCGTCGGCGCGTCGAGCGCCCTCGGCCGCGAGGACGCCGAACACCTGGCCGCCGTCGCCTCCGGCTTCCACAGTCTCGCCAAGGGGGCGGGCCGGCACTTCGGAGCGGGCGGCGTCCGCCAGACCATGGTCGAGATGGACGACGGCTTTCTCTTCGTCGCGGCCGCGGGCGACGGTTCCTGCCTCGCCGTCCTCAGCACGGCCGACGCCGACATCGGCCTGGTCGCGTACGAGATGGCCCGCATGGTCAAGCGGGTCGGCGAACACCTCTACACCCCACCGCGGTTCGCCGCGCACCCGCCCGCCGCCGGATGACCGGACGGCCACGACGATGAACGATCACGGGCACAGGGACGACCAGGGACGGGGCAGCCCCGACCGGTCGGGAAGCCAGTGGTACGACAACGAGGCCGGGCCCCTGGTCCGCCCCTACGCGATGACCGGCGGGCGCACGTCACCCGGGCCCAGAGGGGTGCGCTTCGACCTGATCGCACTCGTCAAGCTCGACGACGCCGCGCCCGGCAAGGACGACGACACGGCGCTAGGCCCCGAGCACAGGGCGCTCATCGAGCTGTGCCGTACCGAGACGCAGTCGGTCGCCGAACTCGCCGCGGGCACCGACCTCCCCGTAGGGGTGGTCAGGGTGCTCCTGGGCGACCTGCTCGACATGGGCTGCGTCAAGGTCAGCCGGCCCGTGCCGCCCGCACAGCTACCCGACGAAAAGATCTTGAGGGAAGTCATCGATGGCCTCCGAGCACTCTGAAGAGACGAACGCCGACCACGCCGACAACTCCGCCCTGGCTCTGAAGATCCTGGTCGCGGGCGGATTCGGGGTGGGCAAGACCACCCTGGTCGGCGCCGTCAGCGAGATCCGGCCCCTGCGCACCGAGGAACTGCTCAGCGAACTCGGCCAGAACGTGGACGACACCGGAGCGGTGGAGCGCAAGACCACGACGACCGTCGCCATGGACTTCGGCCGCATCACCATCCGGTCCGGCCTCTCGCTCTACCTGTTCGGCACGCCCGGGCAGGACCGTTTCTGGTTCCTCTGGGACGAGCTGTCACAGGGCGCGCTGGGCGCCGTCGTCCTGGCGGACACCCGACGGCTCGAGGACAGCTTCCCCGCCGTGGACTACTTCGAGCACCGGCGCATCCCGTTCGTCGTGGCGGTCAACTGCTTCACGAACGCGCGTGCTTACGGTGCCCGCGAGGTGTCCCGCGCCCTCGATCTCGACCGCGGGACACCCGTCGTGCTGTGCGACGCCCGCGACCGCGACTCGGGAAAGGAGGTGCTGATCCGGCTCGTCGAGTACGCCGGGCGGATGCACACCGCCCGGCTTCTCGACTCCGTGAGCTGACGTGCGACGTCGTCAGTCGGTGAGCCCTGCCAGGGCCACGACCTTCTCGATCCGTACGCGCACCAGGAGCTCGCCGGGCACGCCGTTGCGCTCGCCGAACTCCTGGGCGCGGTCCTCGCCCATGTAACGCCCGCCGATCCGTGCGGCCGAGTCCCGCACCTGCCCCAGGTCCTCGACGAGTTCGGCGCGGCCCTCGATCACCGCGAAGGAGAACGGCGGCCGATCGTCGTCCACGCACAGGGCCACTCGGTTGTCCCGAGCGAGGTTGCGCCCCTTCACGGTGTCCTTGCCGGTGTTGAACAGGACGTTCTCGCCGTCGAGTACGAACCAGACGGGCGCGATGTGCGGGCTGCCGTCGGGCCGCACGGTGGACAGCTTGGCGGTACGGGTGCCCTCGGAGACGAACGCCCGCCATTCCTCATCGGTCATCTTGTGTGCCATGGGGTCATCCTGCTTGCCGAGACGCCGAGCGTGGGGAAGGCTGGCGAAACAGATCCTCCGGGTAGGGGAGCGATCGGGAATGGGGGAGACGGGATCATGGCGGACAACGAGGGGCTCGGCTGGCTGCTGGACGACCTGACGGAGCGTGTCGAACATGTGCGCCACGCTCTCGTTCTGTCCAACGACGGTCTGGTCACCGGGGCGAGCAGCGACCTCAGGCGGGAGGACGCCGAGCATCTGGCTGCCGTGTCGTCCGGTCTGCACAGCCTGGCCAAGGGATCTGGGCGGCACTTCGGTGCGGGCGGGGTCCGGCAGACGATGATCGAGTTCGACGACGCCGTGCTTTTCGTGACGGCGGCCGGCGACGGCAGCTGCCTGTGCGTCCTCAGCTCGGCCGAGGCCGACATCGGCCAGGTCGCGTACGAGATGACGCTGCTCGTCAATCGGGTCGGCGAGCACCTCGGCGTGGGAGCCCGTCGAGCAGAAGGCTCTTGACCTGCGCAAACGCCGAGCCCATCGGAGTTATCCACAGGCTCAGCGGCGCGGGCGGGTTTCGGGCTACGGTTTTTCCCGGGAGCGATCACGACTCACGGGGGAGATCACACATGGGTGGCAACACCATCACGACACCGGCCACGCGGGTACCCGCCGCCTCGCTCGCACAGAGCAGGGCGGCTCGCGAACTGGGGCTGAAACGGGGCGAGTTCGAGCTGGCGGTACGACTCGGACGCGTCCGCACCGTACCGGCCGACGCCGGCGGGCGCCGCCGCGTGGCCCGCGAGGAGATCGAGCGGGTGCGTGACACCGCGGGCTTCCCGGATTCGCTGCGGGAGCAGGTCCGGGCCGTGGGGACCACGGAAGGCGCGGGCCTCATGGACATCACCACGGCCAGGTTCACGCGACTCGCCCGCGCGGGGATACTGACGCCGGTTCGCTTCTACTTGAATCGCTACAGGGCCGTGGTCTGGCTCTATCTCGCCGAGGAGCTGAGGGAGTTCGCGGCGGCCGAGGTCAACGCACCGCTGATGACGGGACGCGCACCCGACCGTATCCGCGCCCGCCTCGACGCGGGGATCGACCTGCGGCCCCGCAACTGGCGGTCGCGGCACGCGGGCCACCTGCTCGGGCAGAGCGACGACGCATGGGAGCGCGCCTCAGCGGTCGCGTCCCTCCTCGACCCGGTGACGGTCCTCGAACTCGTCAAGTGCCCTTACGAGCGCGGATATCTGAGCAAACTGCGGCCCGAGTCGACGGGACATGGGGCGCCCGACTCGCCATCGGCACGCATCGCCGAGCGGATCATGACGGCGGACGACCCGCACGAGATCAGCTGGCTCAGGGCGAGCCTGCTCCTCAGCCTGGCGGAGGCGCGCGGCCTGCGACCTGCGCCGCGACCGAGGGCGGGCTTCCCCGCGGTGGCCCCTCCGGCGCCGGATGTGGTACTGGCGGAACCGTCAAGGGCTACGGGCGAGCAGAGTCCGCCCGACACCGAGCCACTCCACCCGTCGCGCGGATTGCTGGGCTGGCTCCGCCGCAGAGGAGCCTGAACCGGTCCCGTGGCGGCGGCAATTCGCAAGCGTGGGCCTATTCGACGGCGTCGAGATCCTTGGCGTAGTGCTCGATGGCCGGCCGGTACGCGATGAGGTCCGGGTCGCCGCTCGTCTCCGCGAGGACGGTCAGCAGCAGCCGCATCCCGTCGTGCGCGCGTCCCACGTTGTACAGGGCCATGGCCAGGAACGTCTTGAGGGCGTTGTCCTCGGGAAAATCGGTGGTGCCGCCGCTCAGCGTGGCGACCGCCTCCGGGTAGCGGCCAAGAGTGCGGTACGTGCTGCCCAGACCGAGCAGCGCGCCACGCCGGTCGTCCGCGCTCAGGCCCGAGCCGGCGAGTGCCCGCACGTAGTAGGGGACGGCGTCGGCCTCGAGTCCGAGCGTGTCGTGGACCCAGGCTGTCTGGTACGCGACCTCGGCGTCTTCGGGGAACCGGGTGGACAGCGCGACGAGCCGCTCGCGAGCCTCTTCGCGCAGGCCGTCCTCGCGCAGCCGCACGGCCCGCGCGAGCGACGCGTCCCGGTCGTCGGCTCCGGTCACTCCCCGAGCTTCCGGAAGAGGCCCTCTTGCACCACGGACACGAGGAGATGTCCGTCGGCGTCGTAGATCCGGCCGCGGGCCAGACCACGGCCGCCCGTCGCGATCGGGGACTCCTGGTCGTACAGGAACCACTCGTCGGCGCGGAAGGGACGGTGGAACCACATGGCGTGGTCGAGCGAAGCCATGTCGAAACCGCGCTGCCCCCACAGCGGTTCCACGGGGATGCGCACGGCATCGAGGAGGGTCATGTCGCTCGCGTACGTGAGCGCGCAGGTGTGCACGAGCGGGTCGTCGCCGAGGGGCCCGACCGCGCGCATCCACACCGCGCTGCGCGGCTCGGCGCTCTCGATGTCCTCCGGGGACCAGCGCAGCCGGTCCACATACCGGATGTCGAAGGGCTGGCGACGCGCCATGAGCTCCAACGCGTCGGGCAGCGTGCCCAGATGAGCACTCACCTCGTCGGCGATCGTCGGCAGGGACTCCGGATCGGGAACCTCGCGCGCCGGCGGCAGCTGGTGCTCGAAGCTCCCGTCCTCGGGCTTGTGGAAGGAGGCGGTCAGATTGAAGATCGTGCGGCCCTGCTGCACGGCGGTGACGCGGCGCGTCGTGAACGACCGGCCGTCGCGGACTCGTTCGACCTGGTACACGATGGGCACGCCGGGGCGGCCCGGACGCAGGAAGTACGCGTGCAGCGAGTGCACGGGCCGGTCGCCCTCAGTGGTGCGGCCCGCGGCGACGAGCGCCTGGCCGGCCACCTGGCCGCCGAAGACCCGCTGCAGGGACTCCTGCGGGCTGCGGCCCCGGAAGATGTTGACCTCGATCTGCTCCAGGTCGAGCAGGTCGACGAGCCGCTCAGCTGGGTTCGTCATGCGTTGTTCTCTCATCTCTGCACCGCGCTCCGGGCGCTGCGTCCGGGGTGGGCGACCGGGTCAGGACCTACAGCTGGCCGACGTCCGTGACGCGGACGACCGCACGGCCCTCCGCGTCGGACGCCTCGAGGTCGACCTCGGCGCTGATGCCCCAGTCGTGATCGCCATTCGGATCGGCGAACGTCTGGCGCACCCGCCACAGGCCGTGGGCGGCGTTCTCCTCGATCTGCAGCAGTTTCGGCCCGCGGGCGTCGGGACCGGTGCCGAGATCTTCGTACTCGTCCCAGTACTTGTCCATGGCCTCGCCCCAGGCGTCCGCGTCCCAGCCCGCGTCGGCGTCCAGCTCGCCCAGTTCGTCGACGTTGTCGAGGGCGGCCAGCTCGACCCGGCGGAACATGGCGTTGCGGACGAGCACACGGAACGCGCGCGCGTTCGCCGTGACCGGCTTGACCTGGTCGGCCTTCTCCTGAGCCTCCTCGGCCGTCATGACCTCGGGGTTGGCGAGCTGCTCCCACTCGTCGAGGAGGCTGGAGTCGACCTGGCGGACCATCTCGCCCAGCCAGGCGATCAGGTCTTCGAGGTCCTCGGACTTGAGGTCGTCGGGGACCGTGTGCTCAAGGGTCTTGTACGCGCCGGCGAGGTACCGCAGGACGATGCCCTCGGTGCGGGCGAGCTCGTAGAAGGACACGAACTCCGTGAAGGTCATGGCCCGTTCGTACATGTCGCGGATCACGGACTTCGGCGACAGCGGGTGGTCACCCACCCACGGGTGGCTCCTGCGGTACACGTCGTACGCGTGGAAGAGCAGCTCCTCCAGGGGCTTCGGGTACGTGATGTCCTGGAGCCGCTCCATGCGGTCCTCGTACTCGACGCCGTCGGACTTCATCGCCGCTACAGCCTCACCGCGCGCCTTGTTCTGCTGGGCGGCGAGGATCTGGCGTGGGTCGTCGAGCGTCGACTCCACGACGGACACCATGTCGAGCGCGTACGACGGCGAGTCGGGGTCGAGCAGGTCGAACGAGGCGAGGGCGAACGTCGACAGCGGCTGGTTGAGCGCGAAGTCCTGCTGGAGATCGACCGTCAGCCGGACGATCCGGCCCGTGGAGTCGGGCACGTCGAGCTTCTCGACAATGCCGCCGTCGAGGAGCGAGCGGTAGATGGCGATCGCGCGGCGGATGTGACGCAGCTGCTGCTTGCGTGGCTCGTGGTTGTCCTCGAGGAGGTGGCGCATGGCGGCGAAGGCGTTTCCGGGGCGGGCAATGACCGCGAGCAGCATCATGTGCGTCACCCGGAAGCGGGATGTCAGCGGCTCCGGAGCCGAGCCGATCAGCTTCTCGAAGGTGTTCTCAGTCCAGCCGACGAAGCCCTCGGGGGCCTTCTTGCGGACCACCTTGCGGCGCTTCTTCGGGTCGTCGCCCGCCTTCGTGAGCGCCTTTTCGTTCTCGATGACGTGCTCGGGCGCCTGCGCCACGACGAGGCCCGCCGTGTCGAAGCCGGCCCGGCCGGCCCGGCCCGCGATCTGGTGGAACTCCCGCGCGCGGAGCGTCCGCACCCGCGTCCCGTCGTACTTCGTCAGAGCGGTGAACAGGACGGTACGGATGGGCACGTTGACCCCGACGCCCAGCGTGTCCGTGCCGCAGATGACCTTCAAGAGGCCCGCCTGCGCGAGCTTCTCTACCAGGCGCCGGTACTTGGGCAGCATGCCCGCGTGGTGCACGCCGATCCCGTGCCGCACGTAGCGCGACAGATTGCGGCCGAACTTGGTGGTGAAGCGGAAGTTGCCGATCAGGTCGGCGATCTTCTCCTTCTCCTCGCGCGTGCACATGTTGATGCTCATGAGTGCCTGCGCCCGCTCGACGGCCTGCGCCTGTGTGAAGTGCACGATGTAGACCGGGGCCTGCCGGGTGTCGAGCAGCTCGGTCAGCGTCTCCGTGAGCGGCGTGAGCCGGTACTCGTAGGAAAGGGGAACCGGACGCGTCGCGGAGCTGACCACGGACGTGGGGCGGCCGGTCCGCCGCGTCAGGTCCTTCTCGAACATGGCGACGTCGCCGAG
This sequence comes from Streptomyces sp. CB01635, assembly GCF_002803065.1. Classification (GTDB taxonomy): domain Bacteria; phylum Actinomycetota; class Actinomycetes; order Streptomycetales; family Streptomycetaceae; genus Streptomyces. The sequence goes on along the minus strand of NZ_NNBL01000031.1, from coordinate 67,324 downwards.
CGTCGCCGACATCAGGATGAACTGCGCCTGGGGGAGTTCGAGCAGGGGAATCTGCCAGGCCCAGCCGCGGTCGCCCTCCGCGTAGAAGTGGAACTCGTCCATCACGACCTGGCCGATGTCGGCCCGCGCCCCGTCGCGCAGCGCGATGGACGCGAGGATCTCGGCGGTGCAGCAGATCACGGGGGCGTCGGCGTTGACCGACGCATCACCCGTGAGCATGCCGACGTTCTCCGTGCCGAAGAGCTTGCACAGCTCGAAGAACTTCTCCGAGACCAGCGCCTTGATCGGTGCCGTGTAGAAGGTGACCTCGTCCCGTGCGAGCGCCGCGAAGTGCGCACCGGCGGCGATCATGCTCTTGCCGGATCCCGTGGGCGTCGAGACGATCACGTTCGCCCCGGACACCACCTCGATCAGCGCCTCCTCCTGGTGGGGATAGAGGGTGATCCCGCGCTCCACAGCCCACGACTCGAAAGCCTCGTAGAGGGCGTCGGGGTCGGCGGTCTGCGGCAGCTGATCGATAAGGGTCACGCCCCCATCTTGCCTGCCTTCCGACCCGATCCGGCAATCGGTTGCCTGCACGAAGATCACGAAAGGTACGCTGTGGCGCCGACGGAGCGTCAGGACGTGGTGGCCCGGGTGGGGACAACTGGGCACCGACACAAGTGGAATGGGGCGGAACACAGCCATGATGGGACCGGCACACTCGCTGTCAGGAGCAGCGGCCTGGCTGGGGGTGGGCGCGGCCGCGGCCGCCGCCGGACACCCCATGCCCTGGCCCGTCGTGCTCGTCGGGGCACTGATCTGCGCGGGCGCGGCCCTCGCCCCCGACCTGGACCACAAGGCGGCCACCATCTCGCGGGCCTTCGGCCCGGTGTCGCGCGGCCTGTGCGAGATCGTCGACAAGCTGTCGTACGCGGTCTACAAGGCGACCCGTATGAAGGGCGACCCGCGCCGTTCCGGCGGACACCGCACCCTCACGCACACTTGGCTGTGGGCGGTCCTCATCGGCGCCGGCGCCTCCGCCGCGGCGATATTCGGCGGGCGCTGGGCGGTCCTCGCCCTCCTCTTCGTCCACATGGTGCTGGCCATCGAGGGCCTGCTGTGGCGGGCGGCACGCGGCTCCAGCAGCGATGTCCTGGTGTGGCTGCTCGCCGGGACCAGCGCCTGGATCCTCGCCGGAGTCCTCGACAAGCCGGGCAACGGGTCGGACTGGCTGTTCACGCAGCCCGGCCAGGAGTACCTGTGGCTGGGCCTGCCCATCGTCCTGGGCGCCCTGGTGCACGACATCGGGGACGCGCTCACGGTCTCCGGCTGCCCGGTCCTGTGGCCCATCCCCATCGGCCGCAAGCGCTGGTACCCGATCGGCCCGCCCAAGATGATGCGCTTCCGAGCGGGCAGCTGGGTCGAGCTCAAGGTACTGATGCCTGTGTTCATGCTGCTCGGCGGAGTGGGGTGCGCGGCCGCGCTCAACGTCATCTGAGCCGTCGCACGCCCCTAGAGGGTGTCCGACGGGTCATGGCCGCAGTCGCGCCTGATCCGCCGGACACCCCCTTGCCCCGCCCGCGCGGTCACCCGTGCCAGGACCGCCACAGTGCCGCGTACGCGCCGTCGGCCGCGACCAGCTGGTCATGGCTGCCGAGCTCCCTGATCCGCCCCTCCTCGACCACGGCGATCACATCCGCGTCGTGCGCGGTGTGCAGCCGGTGGGCGATGGCGACGACCGTGCGGCCGTCCAGGACCCTGCCGAGCGAACGCTCCAGGTTCCTGGCCGCCCGGGGATCGAGCAGCGAGGTCGCCTCATCCAGGACCAGGGTGTGCGGATCGGCGAGGACCAGGCGGGCCAGGGCGATCTGCTGGGCCTGCGCCGGCGTCAGGGCCACCGCGCCCGAGCCGACCTCGGTGTCGAGGCCCCCGTCGAGCGCCCGCGCCCAGCCGTCCGCGTCGACCGCGCCGAGGGCCGCCCACAGCTCGGCGTCCTCGGCCCCGGTGCGGGCCAGCCGCAGATTGTCGCGCAGGGAGCCGACGAATACGTGGTGTTCCTGGTTGACCAGCGCCACGTGTGAGCGCACGCGCTCGGCGGGCATCCGGGAGAGCTCGGCGCCCCCCAACGTGACCTGGCCGGCCCGCGGCGCGTAGATCCCCGCGAGGAGCCGGCCGAGCGTGGACTTGCCCGCTCCGGACGGCCCGACCAGGGCGAGCCGCGTCCCCGGCCGCACGTCGAGCGACACCTCGCGCAGCACGTCGACGCCCGCCCGGTACCCGAAGTGAACGTCGTCGGCCTGCACGTGCCGTCCGTCCGGCGCCACCGAGGCGTCGCCCGCGTCCGGCTCGATGTCCCGGACCCCGACGAGCCGGGCCAGCGACACCTGGGCGACCTGGAGCTCGTCGTACCAGCGCAGGATCAGGCCCAGCGGGTCGACGAGCATCTGGGCGATCAGCGCGCCCGTGGTCAGCTGCCCGACGCCGATCCAGCCCTGAAGTACGAAGACTCCGCCGATCAGGAGCACCGCGCACAGGACCGTCACGTGCGTGGCGTTGATGACCGGGAAGAACACCGACCGCAGATAGAGCGTGTAGCGCTCCCACGCCGTCCACTCCTTGACCCGCTGGTCGGACATCCCCACGCGGCGGGCGCCGAGCCGGTGCGCCTCGATGGTGCGCCCGGCGTCGACGGTCTCCGCGAGGGCCGCGGCCACCGCGGCGTAGCCGGCGGCCTCCGAGCGGTATGCGGACGGGGCCCGCTTGAAGTACCAGCGGCAGCCGACGACGAGCAGCGGTACCGCGACGAGGACCGCCGGTGCCAGTGGCGGAGCGGTCACGGCGAGACCGCCGAGGAGCAGCCCCACCCACACGACGCCGATGGACAGCTGGGGAACGGCCTCGCGCATCGCGTTGGCCAACCGGTCGATGTCGGTGGTGATGCGCGACAGGAGGTCACCGGTACCGGCCCGTTCCAGCACGCCGGGCGGCAGGCCCACCGCGCGCACGAGGAAGTCCTCGCGCAGGTCCGCCAGCATCCGCTCGCCGAGCATCGCGCCCCGCAGCCGCACCTGCCGTACGAACACGGCCTGGACGACGAGCGCGACGACGAACACGGTGATGGTGCTGCCCAGATGCTCCACGCGCAGCCGGTCCGTGCCGTCCGAGACGTCCTGGACCAGGGCGCCGAGCAGATAGGGGCCGACCATCGACGCCACGACGGCGATCGTGTTCACGCCGATGAGCAGCAGAAACGCTCGCCGGTGCCGCTGGTACAGCTCGCGGACGTAGGACCGTACGGTCGCCGGGGCACCGACGGGCAGTGTGTTCGCCGTGGTCGGGGCCGCCGGGTCGTAGGCCGGTGGCGCCAGGCCGATCATGCCGTCTCCTCGATCTCGGTGAGTTCTTCGATGCCGGGGTCGCCGATGCCGGGGTCGCCGCGAAGAGGGGTGCCGCCGTTCTGGGAGAGGGCCGCCGACGCCGCTTCCTCGTCGGTCTCGCGGGTCACGACGGCCCGGTACCGGGGCTCGGTGAGCACCAGCTCGCGGTGCTCGCCGACCGCCGCGACCGTGCCCTCGTGGATCAGGACGACCCGATCGGCACGATCGAGCAGCAGCGGGGACGAGGTGAGCACCACGGTCGTACGCCCACTGCGCAGCGCCCGCAGGCCGTCGGCGATCCTGGCCTCGGTGTGGGAGTCGACGGCGGACGTCGGCTCGTCGAGGACCAGTGCCTCCGGGCCGGTGACCAGGGACCGCGCAAGGGCGAGCCGCTGCCGCTGGCCTCCGGAGAGGGAACGGCCGCGCTCGGTGATCCGCGCGTTCATCGGGTCGTCGTCCAGCGACGCCTGCGAGAGCGCGTCCAGTACGTCGGCGCACTGCGCCGCGGCCAGCGCCTCCTCGGGGCGTACGGATCCCGAGGAGGGGACATCGAGCAGTTCGGCGAGCGTGCCGGACAGCAGCACGGGGTCCTTGTCCTGGACGAGGACGGCGGTGCGGGCCGTGTCCAGGGGCAGCTCGTCGAGCGGCACCCCGCCGAGCAGCACGGAGGGCAGGGAGTCCCGATCCGAACTCGGATCCGAACCGGTCCCGCTGTCCGCGTCCGTGGGGTGTCCCCCAAGCCGGTCCGCGAGCCGGCCCGCGAGATCCGGGTCGCCGCACACCACTGCGGTGAACAGGCCCTCGGGGGCCAGCAGCCCCGTCACCGGGTCGTACAGGTCTCCGGCCGGTGCCTCGGCGGTGCGGAGTCCGTCCGGCTCCGTGACCCGTTCGATGGAGAGGACGCGTGCCGCGCGCTGGGCCGAGGGGCGCGAGAAGGAGTAGGCCATGGCGATCTCCTCGAAGTGCCGCAACGGGTAGTTGAGGATCATCACGGCGCTGTACACGGTGACGAGTTCACCGACGGTGATCCGGCCCTGGCGGGCCAGCTCGATGCCGTACCAGACGACCGCGATCAGCAGCAGGCCCGGCAGCAGTACCTGGACCGCGGAGATCAGGGACCACATGCGGGCGCTGCGGACGGCGGCCGTGCGGACCTCCTGCGAAGCGCGGCGGTAGCGGTCGAGGAACAGTTCCTCGCCGCCGATGCCGCGCAGGACCCGCAGCCCCGCGACGGTGTCCGACGCGAGTTCCGTGGCGCGGCCCGCCTTCTCGCGCTGCTGGTCGGCACGGCGGGTGGCGCGAGGGAGGAGCGGGAGGACGGCGAGCGCGAGGACCGGCATGCCGATGGCGACGACGATGCCGAGCGCCGGTTGGTAGAGGACGAGCCCGACGCAGACCACGACGACGGTGAGCGCGGCGGCGGCGAAGCGCGAGAGCGCCTCGACGAACCAGCCGATCTTCTCGACGTCGCCCGTGGACACGGCGACGACCTCACCGGCGGCGACCCGCCGGGTCAGCGCGGCGCCCAGGGCCGCGGTCCTGCGGGCGAGGAGCTGCTGCACCCGGGCCGCCGCGGTGATCCAGTTGGTGACCGCCGTCCGGTGCAGCATCGTGTCGCCGAGGGCGAGCGAGGCGCCGAGGAGCAGGATCAGCCCGCCCGCGAGAGCGAGCCGAGAGCCGGAGCCGTCGACCACGGCCTGCACGGCGAAGCCGACACCGTAGGGAAGGGAGGCGACGGACAGGAAGTGCAGGAGTCCCCAGGAGAGGGACTTGAGCTGGCCGCCGAGCTGGTTCCGGCCGAGCCAGAGCAGGAAACGGGGGCCGGAGCGGGCATCAGGCAGGCCCGGGTCGGGATACGGAAGATCGTGGATCTGCATGACGTCCCAGGGCTCGGAAGGGGAGAGCGAAGTTGGGGGTACGGACGGAACAAACCGTGCAAGGTTCGCGGGATTCAGGCACTGGAGGCAAACGGTTTTCCGCCGTGGGGCAAAGTTTCGGCCCGCGTTCGACGCCCGGGGCAGGGCCGGTCGGGGTCACCTGGTGCGTGGTGCGACCATGGACCGTATGCGTAACGCGGGTGCGGTTCGAACGGCGGTCGCTGCGGCGGCCTGCAGCGTCCTTCTCATGACCCTGTCCGCTTGCGGTGGTTCGAGCGGGGGCGACGGGACCGGGCGCAAGGCCGGGCCGGGCTCGGCCGGCACTCGGCAGGAGGACCGCCCAGCCGTCGACCTCAAACGCATTCCCGACGTCGGCGACCAGCTCCAGTCGAAGATCCCGCAGAATGCGGGACAGGTCATCGCGGTCTACGGCGACGGCAAGAACTCCGGTGACTCGACCGTCGTGCTCTACACGAAGTCCGGTTCCACCTGGGACAAGACGCACAGCTGGCCCGCGCACAACGGCAAGAAGGGCTGGACCGCCGACCACCGCGAGGGCGACAAGCGCAGCCCCATAGGGGTGTTCACCCTCACCGACGCGGGCGGGGTGCTCGCCGACCCGGGCGCGAAGCTGCCGTACACGCAGGCCACGTCGTTCCAGGCCCCGCACTACTGGGCCAAGTCGCACTGGCACGACTTCGACTACGTCATCGCCATCGACTACAACCGCGTGAAGGGCACCGCGCCGAACGACCCGACCCGGCCCGAGGGGCAGACCAAGGGCGGCAGCATCTGGCTCCACATGGACCACGGCAGCGGCACGTCGGCGTGCGTGAGCCTGTCGAAGTCCGGCATGGAGTACCTGTTGCGCACAATCGACCCGAAGCAGCACCCGGTCGTGGTGATGGGCGACAAGGCGTCACTGAAGAGCTGACGCGACACCAGGCACCGGCGCCGGCCTGACCTGGCATGGGGGAGGGGGCTGTTGCGGGCGTCGCGTCCGCCCCGTACAACACCCCTCATGAGAAGACGCGTCATGTCCATGCTGGCCGCGGTGACCCTCGCGGCCGCTGCCCTCGCCGGACAGGCCCCCGCGGCCTCCGCCGAAGCCCGTCCCGCCGAGGCCTCCGCCGACAGCCGTCCCACCGCACCCCAACCCGCCGACAGGCCAACGGAGTTCGGCACCGACTGGCACGACCCGATCACCGCCACACCGCCCGTGGCCAAGCCCGCCACCAAGTCCTGCCGCGTGGCTCTCGCGGAGACCGAGTTCCGTGACTTCACGCCCTACAAGGGCAGTTACACCCCGCCCAAGGGCTGCGGCGACCGGTGGAGCAAGGTCGTCCTGCGCCTCGAAGGCAAGGTCAAGGGGCGGCAGTTCGACCGTCTCGGCTATCTGCACATCGGTGGCGTGGAAGTCCTGCGCACCTCCACCCCCGAGCCCTCGCCCGACGGCATCGCCTGGAATGTGGAAAAGGACGTCACCCGCTACAGCGACACCCTGCGGTCCGACCAGCCGGTCGAGATGCTGATAGGCAACGTTGTCGACGACACGTACACCGGCGTCATCGAGGTCAGGGCCACCCTCACCTTCTACGCCGCCGAGCCGCATGTGAAGCGGCAGCCCGCCACAGACACCCCCGACCGCGTGCTCACGCTCGACCAGGGCAGACTCACCACCCCGCGCAACAGCGAGCGCATCGTCGCCGAGGTGTACGCCACCGGATCGGGCGGCGGCTGCGAGGAGTTCTGGTACCTGGCGGTGCCGAACGAGGTCCCGTACTCGTGCAAGGCGGACGGCGGCCCGTACCGCGAGGTGCAGATCTCCGTCGACGGCCAACTGGCGGGCATCGCCTCGCCGTTCCCGAACGTCTGGACGGGCGGCTGGTCCAACCCCTTCCTGTGGTACGTGATTCCGGCTCCCGGAGCCTTCGACGTCCGGCCCCTCCAGTACGACCTGACGCCGTTCGCCGGGCTCCTCGACGACGGCCGTCCGCACCAGGTCGACGTCTCCGTCGTGGGTGTCCCGAAGGGCCAGAGCGGCTGGAGCGTCCCGGTCAACGTGCTCGTCTGGCAGGACGGCGGGAGTGCGCGCGTCACCGGCGCGCTGACCGGCCACAAGGAGAGCGAGCCGGACAGCTCGACGACGTACACGCCCGGCACGGACGAGTACCGCCTCGACGCGAAGGGCGGGCACAGGCTGACGGTGTCCGGCTACGTGAACACCTCGCACGGCCGCGTCGCCACCACCGTCACCCGCGACCTCACCAGCACGTCCACGCACCGCTGGACCGAGGGTGAGAACAACGACGCGCTGAAGGGGACTTGGACCGATCGCCAGACCGTCGTCTCCGGGCACCACACCCTTCGCACGAACCGGGCCTACACGATGGACGGCGCCACCACGCTCGACGCGGACAACCGGCTGCGGACCGTGATCGACCTCGGTGACCGGGCCGCGACGGGACGGGCCACGGGCTCGGGCCGCACGGCGTGGACGGTCCTCGACGACACCTACGCGGGTGACGCCTCGTACACGGCGAACGTTCCGCGTGACCAACGGCACGCTGTGGGCGCCAGCCGTGAGCGATACCGTCTGACCAGCCCCGATGGCTGCTACGACCGCGAGCTGGCCACGGCGCAGGGTGCGCTGACGGTGGACCGCAGACGCTGCTGAGGGGCGCGGGCACAGGCACGCCCTCCGGCCTTGGAGCAATATCCAAGATTTACGCCGATGTGACATCGGGGTCTTCTACGGAAGCCGCTACTCCGACATAGTGACGCTTCGCGGAACAGGAATTGGAATCCAACTTCCGCATAGCAGAATCCGCACAAGTCACTGACGTTGCTCCGGAGGAATGCCCCGTGCCGCAGTCCGTACCGTCCCTGCCGCGACGCGCCGCACGCGTACTACGTACCTCGTTGTTCGCGCAGGTCGCCTGCGCACTCGTGATCGGAGTCGTCGTCGGACGGCTGTGGCCCCACGCGGGCACAGCCGTCCAACCGCTCGGCGACGGCTTCGTACGTCTCATCAAGGCGATGATCGCGCCCCTTGTCTTCTGCGTGGTCGTCGCCGGAATCACCAAGGCCGGAGACCTCAAGGCCTTCGGCCGCATCGGGCTCAAGGCCCTCCTCTGGTTCGAGGTGGCGACGACCGTCGCCCTCGTCGTCGGCCTGCTCGCCGGAAACCTGGCCGGCCCCGGCGTCGGCATGAACGTCGATCCGTCCAAGCTGGACGCGTCCGCCGTCGAGGACAAGACCGGCGGCGGCTCGCTCCCGTCGACCGGCGACTTCATCCTGCACTCGCTCCCCGACAGCGCGGTCGGCGCCTTCGCCGAGAACTCGCTGCTCCAGGTGCTCGTCCTCGCCTGCCTCGTGGGCGCCGCGCTGCTGCACCTCGGCAACACCAAGGTCCCCGCGATCCTGCCCGCCATCGAACAGGGTCAGGAAGTGGTCTTCGCCGTCGTCGGCTTCATCATGAAGCTGGCCCCGCTCGCCGTGTTCGGCGCGACGGCGCACCTCGTGGGCGAGTACGGCCTCGGCGCCCTGTCGACGTACGGCAAGCTCATCGGCGTCTGCTACGCCGTCGCCGTGATCTTCCTCGTGCTCCTCGGCCTGGCCATGAAGGCGGTCACCGGACTGAGCCTGTGGAAGTTCGTCCGTTACGCGCGCGAGGAACTGCTCCTCGCGCTCGGCACCGCCTCCAGCGAGACGGTCATGCCCCGCATGATGCAGAAGCTGCGCCACGCCGGCTGCCGCGACGACGCCGTTGGTCTGGTCCTGCCGACGGGGTACTCGTTCAACCTCGACGGAGCGTCGATCTACCTCTCCATCGGTACGTTGTTCATCGCGCAGGCCGTCGGCGTCGACCTCTCGCTCGGCCAGCAGATCACCGTCGTGATCGTCCTGATGCTCACCAGCAAGGGCATGGCGGGGGTGCCCGGTTCGGCCTTCCTCGCGCTGTCGGCCACCGCGTCCGCACTCGGGGTCATCCCGGCGGGCGCCGTCGCCCTGCTGCTCGGCGTCGACCGCATCATGGACGCCATGCGCGTCTCCACGAACCTGCTCGGCAACTGCGTGGCCGTCTTCGTGGTCTCCCGCTGGGAGGGCGCGCTCGACACGGCCAGGGCCAAGAAGGTACTGGGCGGCGAGATCGCGTTCGTACCGGAGGAGGACCGGGCCGAGCAGGTCCAGTCGCCGGTGCTCGCGAAGTCCCAGGACCCCAAGTCCGCTGCGGAGACCGTGAGTTGAGCCCGAGCGGGGGCCCGGCGGCAAGCACGACGCCGCCGGGCCCCCGCGCTGTCAGGCTTCCTCGGGCTTCTCGGAATCCACCCCCGGCCGCGCCTTCTTCCACATCCCGCGCGTGAAGTCGGGGATCGCCTGAGGCGCCCCCTTCGCCTTGATGGACAAGTGGCTCAGCGGCACCGGCGACGTCCACGTCGCCGCGTCGTACACATCGAAGTCCGGTACCAGGCCGACCCGCAGACACTGCATCAGACGGAACACCATGATGTAGTCCATGCCGCCGTGGCCGCCCGGCGGGTTGGCGTGCTCCTTCCACAGCCAGTGGTCGAAGTCGGTGTACTTGGAGAAGTCACCCCAGGAGTCGTTCGTGTGGTCCGGCTCTATATAGATCCGCTCCGGGTAGTCCTCGAACACACCCTTCGTGCCGCCGAGGCTGTTGATCCGCGAGTACGGGTGCGGCGTGGACACATCGTGTTCGAGCCGGATGACGCGCCCCTTCGCCGTCTGGACCAGACTGATGGTGCGGTCCGACTCGATGTACGTCTCCTTCCAGCTCGGGTCGCCCTTCGGCATATGGGCCTCGCGGTACTGGGCGAGGCCGAGCGAGGGCGTGCCGAAGCTGGAGATGTGCGTGACGCGGTCACCGCGGTTGATGTCCATGTAGTTGGCGACCGGGCCGAAGCCGTGGTTGGGGTACAGATCGCCGCGCAGCCGCGTGTGCCACAGCCGCCGCCACGGGCCCTCGTAGTAGTCGGGGTCGAACATCAGGCCGCGCAGGTCGTGGTTGTAGGCACCCGCTCCGTGCAGCAGGTCGCCGAACTTGCCGGCGTGCGCCATCCGCAGGACCCGCATCTCGTTCCTGCCGTAGCAGCAGTTCTCCAGCTGCATGCAGTGCCTGCGGGTGCGCTCGGAGAGATCGACCAACTCCCAGAGCTGGTCGAGCTGGAGGGCGATCGGACACTCCACACCGACGTGCTTGCCGTTCAGCATCGCCGTCTTGGCCATCTCGAAGTGCCAGTCCCAGGGTGTCGCCGCGTACACGAAGTCGATGTCGCCCCGCTTGCACAGGTTCTCGAAGTCGTGATCGCCCTTGGTGTACGTCGCCGGGGCCGGCTGGCCCGCGGCCGTCACCTTGGCCGCCGCTCTCGCGGTCTTGTCCTTCACCGGGTCGCAGAGCGCGACCACTTGGACCCCAGGGATCGCCAGGAAGAGGTCGATCATGCTGCCGCCGCGGTTGCCGAGCCCGATGATGCCGACCCGCACGGTGGAACGCCCCTCGAAGGGCACGCCGACCATCGTCTCGCCCTTCCGGGCCGGAGCCCCGGCGGCCGTCGCCCCGGCCTGCCCGGCACCGCTGCGCCCGGCCTCGGCGCGTTCACCGGCGGCCTGCGCCGTGCCACCGGTGAACGCGCCGAGCCCGAGCCCCGCCCCGGCGATGCCGGCCGTCCGCAGGACGGACCTGCGGGACTGCCCGGCGGCGTCGTGTTCGGGATGCTCGGGCAGCTCGTGGCTCGCGTCGGGTGCCGGTGTCGCGTTGTCGTCGTGCATCGGACCTCCATCGATGGGTGGGTGCGCTGCAAGCGCTTGCCACCTTGGAGGGGGACCACACCGGGGCGCAAGGGACAGAAGTGGTCAGGGAGTTGGACTTTCTTTACGGACTCTTTGGACTCGCATGGACCGGGGCGGCACCCGCTCTGGCGCCGCGCGCACGGCACACGCTTCACTGCCGCCTCATGAAACGGATCCTGACCGCCGTCTTCGCCGCCGCGCTCCTCGCCCCGTGGCTCATCGCGGCCCCCGCCGGGGCGCAGAACGCGGCCGAGCCGGCGGCCGTACCCCTGGCGCAGACCCCGCCCATGGGCTGGAACAGCTGGAACGCCGTCGGCTGCGGTGTGAACGAGAAGCTGATCACGGACACCGCCGACCGGTTCGACGCCCTGGGCCTCAAGGACCTCGGCTATGAGTATGTGAACATCGACGACTGCTGGGACCTGAAGCAGCGGGACGCCGACGGCCGCCTCGTCGCGGACCCGGCCAAGTTCCCCAGGGGCCTGAAGTGGCTCTCGGACTACGTCCACGAGCGTGGCCTGAAACTCGGCATCTACGGCGATGCCGGCACCGCCACCTGCGCCGGTTACCCCGGCGGACTCGGCCACGAGAAGAACGACGCCCAGCAGTACGCGGACTGGGGCATCGACTACATCAAGTACGACAACTGCAACAACCAGGGTCTGCCCGCCCAGGACCGCTACCGGGCGATGGGCGACGCCATCGCCGCCACCGGCCGGAACATGCTGTTCAACCTGTGCGAGTGGGGCGCCAACAAGCCCTGGGAATGGGCCACCTCGGTCGGCGGCCACTCCTGGCGCACCACCGGCGACATCACCGACGACTGGGACAGCGTCAAAAGCATCGTCCGCGCCAACCTCGCCCTCGCCGACTACGCCGGACCCGGCCATTGGAACGACCCCGACATGCTCCAGGTCGGCAACGGCGGCATGAGCGACTTCGAGTACCGCACCCACTTCGGCATGTGGGCCATGATGGCCTCGCCGCTGCTGCTCGGCACGGACCTGTCGACGGCGTCCGACGCCACACTGAACCTGATCCGCAACCGCGAACTCACCGCCATCGACCAGGACCCCCTCGGCCGGCAGGCCAGGGTCGTCACGGAGACCGGCGGGCGCTACGTCCTGGCGAAACCCCTCGCCGACGGCAGCGTCGCGGTCGGCCTCTACAACGAGAACGACTACACGGCGACGATCACCACGACGGCCGCGGCGACCGGCGTGCGCACAGCAGGCTCGTACGCGCTGCGCGACGTCTTCACCGCAGACGCCCTGCGCAGCCGGGGCCCGATCGAGGCGTCCGTCCCCGCGCGCGGACTCGTCATCTACAAGGTGCGTCCCGCGCGCGCAGGTGATACCTCGACGCCCGCACGCACCTTCGGAGTTGACGCGCCCCTTCTGTATGACGGTGCGCCCGCCTCACTCGTCACGCCCGGCGAGAGCGCCGCCGTGCGCACGCGACTCGCCGACCAGGGCAGCAGGCCGCTGCGCGAGGCGAGCGTGAGGCTCGACGCGCCCGAGGGCTGGCGCGTCGAGCCGGCGGGCCGGACCTCCGCCGCCCGCGTCACCGGCTCCCGGCCCCTCGCCACCGACTGGCGCCTCACGCCCCCGAAGGACCTGAAGCCCGGAACGTACGAGCTCGACGCCACCACCCGGTACCGGCTCGACGGACGCACCGTCAGCGACACGTCCACCACACACGTGACCGTTGCCGACGTCGTACCCGCCGGGGACTCCTATTTGAGCGACACGACCTGGGTGAAGTCCACCAACGGCTGGGGCCCGATGGAACGCGACATGACCAACGGCGACCAGGCCCAGGGCGACGGGACCCCCCTCACCATCGGCGGCACCGTCTACCCCAAGGGCCTCGGCACGCATGCGTGGAGCGAAGCCGTCTACTACACGGCCGGGCACTGCTCGACCCTGAAGGCCGAGGTCGGCGTCGACGACTCGCAGGACAACGTGGGTGCCCAGCGGGGCACCGTGACCTTCGAGGTCTGGAAGGACCGCACGAAGGCTGTCGACACCGGCAAGCTCAGCTGGCAGGGCAAGGCCGTGCCGCTGGACGTCGACGTCTCGGGCAGCCAGTTCGTCCGCCTGGTCGCCACCACCGCCGACGACGGGAACGGCAACGACCACGCGGACTGGGGCGGCCTGAAGGTCACCTGTCCCTAGTGGCTCCGGGACGGGTCGCGCGCTCCAGCTCCACGATCACGGAGTAGTAGCTGCGGCCCGTCGCGTGATCCATGCCGACCTCGCACATCCGGTTCGCCGACAGATGCGCGTCGAAGCCACGGGCGGTCACCTCGGCGGCCTCCTTGCGGGTGGCCGACTCGGTGAGCTCCTTGTGGAGCATGCCTCGGTCGCCCGCGAACGCGCAGCACCCGGCGTCGTCCGGGACGACGACCTCGTCGGCGCAGGCCTCGGCGACGGCCCGCAACTGCGCCACATCGCCCAGGTGTTCCATGGAACACGTCGGATGAAGGACCGCCGAACCGACCGTCCGGTGCACCGTCAGGTGTGGCAGCAGCTCGTCCGCCGCCCACACGATCGAGTCGACGATCTTGAGTTCCTTGTGCAACTCCCTGTTGTCGTCCGTCAGATAGGGGACGACCTCATGGGCGATGCCGAGCGTGCACGACGAGGCGTCGACGACGAGCGGCAGTCTGCCGCCGGCGGTCCAGCCCCACGCCGCCTCGACGATCCGGTTCGCCATGACGGTGTTGCCCTCGTCGTACCCCTTCGAGTGCCAGATCGTGGCGCAGCACGTACCCGCGACATCGTCCGGAATCCAGACCGGCCGTCCCGCGCGCGCGGACACGGCGACCATGGCCTGCGCGAGGGACACCTCTCCGGGGCTGCCGAAGATGCGGTTCACACAGGCCGGGTAGTAGACCGCGGCAGCCCCCACGCGCGCGGTGCGGGGCAGCTTCCGGGCAGCGGCGGCGGGGATCTCCGGCAGCCACTCCGGTACGAGGTCGGGGCGGACGGCCTTGCGGGCGGCCTGGGTCACGGAGGCCAGGAGCCGGTCGCCGATCTTGCCGGCGGCCGCCACGGCGAGCCGCGCCGACGCCTCGACGGCCTTGAAGTGCTTCGCCGTGAACGCGGCCACCTTCTCCTCGCGCGGGGTGTGCCGCGCGTGCCGGAACTCCTTCATGAAGGCGCCCGTGTCGATGCCGACCGGACACGCCAGCTTGCACGTCGAGTCGCCCGCGCAGGTGTCCACAGCGTCGTACCCGTAAGCCTCGACAAGCCCGTCCTCGACCGGCGAGCCGGACGGCTGGCGCATCATCTCGCGGCGCAGGACGATCCGTTGGCGTGGCGTGGTCGTCAGGTCCTCACTGGGACACGTCGGCTCGCAGAAGCCGCACTCGATGCACGGGTCGGCGATCAGCTCCACCTTGGGGATCGTCTTGAGGCCGCGCAGATGGGCCTTGGGGTCGCGGTCGAGGACGATACGCGGCGCGAGGACGCCGTCCGGGTCGATGACCTGCTTGGTGCGCCACATCAACTCCGTGGCCTTCGCGCCCCATTCGAGCTCCAGGAACGGCGCGATGTTGCGCCCCGTGGCGTGCTCGGCCTTGAGCGAACCGTCGAAGCGCTCGACGGTGAGGCGGCAGAACTCGTCCATGAACGCCGCGTACCGCTCGACGTCCTCGGGCCTGCCCGCGTCGAAGGCGAGCAGGAAGTGCAGATTGCCGTGCGCCGCATGACCGGCGACGGCGGCGTCGAAGCCGTGCCGCGTCTGGAGTTCGAGGAGCGCCTCGCACGCCTCGGCCAGGCGCGACGGCGGCACCGCGAAGTCCTCGGTGATCAGCGTCGTCCCGGAGGGGCGCGATCCGCCGACCGCTGTCACGAACGCCTTGCGGGCCTTCCAGTAGCCACCGATCGTCTTCGCGTCCCGCGTGAACGCGTTGGTCACCGAGGCCACGGGCGCCACCAGTTCGAGCCCCTCGAGCACCTCGGCGGCCGCCGCCTCGTAACGCTCCTGGGTGGCCTCGTCCGGCGCGCGGAACTCCACCAGGAGCGCCGTCGTCGACTTGGGCAGGCTCGCCCAGTCGGCGGGCACCCCCTCCACACGCACCGAGGCCCGCAGCGTATTGCCGTCCATCACCTCGACGGCGATCGCGCCCGCCGCGTTGAACAGCGGGACCGCCGCTGCCGCCGCGGGCAGCGAGGGGAAGAACAGCAGCGCCGTGGAGACCTTCCGGTCGAGGGGCAGCGTGTCGAATACGACCTCGGAGATGAAGCCGAACGTCCCCTCGGACCCCACCATGAGGCCGCGCAGGATCTCCACGGGTGTCGCGCCGTCCAGGAAGGCATCCAGGCGGTAGCCGTTGGTGTTCTTGATCTCGTACTTGGCGCGGATACGGGCGACCAGCTCCGCGTCGGCCTCGATCTCGCCCTTGATCTCCAACAGGCCCACGCAGAGAGCCGGTTCGGCGTGCTCGAGGAACGCTTCGGCATCGGGGTCCGCCGTGTCCACCACCGTGCCCGAGGGCAGCACGAAGGTGAGCGAGGCGACCGTCCGGTACGAGTTCCTTGTGGTGCCCGCCGTCATGCCCGAGGCGTTGTTCGCGACGACCCCGCCGATGGTGCAGGCAATGGCGCTTGCCGGGTCGGGACCGAGCACTCGCCCGTGCCGCGCGAGCGTGATGTTGGCGCGCACGACTGTCGTACCGGGGCCGATCCTGGCCCGCTCGCCGTCGCCGATGACCTCGATGCCCGCCCAGTGCTTGCGGACGTCCACGAGGATGTCCTCGCCCTGCGCCTGCCCGTTGAGCGACGTGCCCGCCGCGCGGAAGACCACCTCGCGGCCCCTGCCGTGCGCGTACGACAGGACGGCCGACACGTCGTCGATGTCCTCGGCGACCACCACGACCTGCGGCACGAAACGGTAGGGACTCGCGTCCGACGCGTACCGCACGAGGTCCGAGATGTGCGTGAGGACCTTGTCCGCCCCCAGGAGCCCGGACAGCTCGGAGCGGAGCGGCTCCGGGGTCCCGCCGGCCCGCGCGTCCGGTACCCGGTCGGGCGCCGGGTCTCCCGCGTGCGGTCCCGGGCGCAGGGCTTCCGGCTTCGGCTCCAGCAGGGGCATGCCTCTCCAACCTCTCTTCGGCCGCTGTCGGCCCGGGGCTAACAGCGGTGGTCGTACGGCGTCTCGAACAGCGCGTTCATCAGGACGCCCAGCTGGGCGCGCTGGTCGGGGCTCAATGGAGCCAGGATGTCCTCTGCGGCGGTCCTGCGCGCGCTGCGCAGCTCACGCAGCGCCTTGCGGCCCTGTTCGGTGAGCTCGATGCGGATCACCCTGCGGTTCGTGGGATCGGGCACCCGGCGCACCAGCTCGGCCGTCTCCAGACCGTCGACCAGGGTCGTCACGGCGCGGGGCACGACTTCGAGGCGCTCGGCCAGGTCGGCCATGCGCGGCGGGGTGTCGTAGTGCACGAGGGTGCGCAGAAGCCGGGACTGGGCGGGCGTGATCCCGACCGGCTCCAGATAGCGCTTCTGGATCCGCTGCAGCCGCCGGGTCAGCCGGAGCAGCTGCTCCGCGAGAAGGCCGTCGGCGTCCGGGGTACTCATGTGCGGAACAATATCAGGACCTTGTTCATTGTGAGTATAGGTAACAATGAGCTATGCTCCCTGAGACCTTGAATCACGACTCGTAGGAGGCTCATGCGTCACGACGAACCCGGCTGGACGCCGTCGCCCTCCGACGCCACGTCGCCGGAGCCGCGGCAGATGCGCCGCATCCTGGCCCTCTTCCGTCCCTATCGTGCCCGCCTCGCGCTGGTCGGCCTGCTCGTCGGTGCCGCCTCGCTCGTCTCGGTCGCCACGCCCTTCCTGCTCAAGGAGATCCTCGACACCGCGATCCCGCAGGGCCGCACCGGGCTGCTGAGCCTGCTCGCCCTGGGCATGATCCTCAGCGCCGTCGTGACCAGCGTCTTCGGCGTCCTGCAGACCCTGATCTCCACGACCGTCGGCCAGCGCGTCATGCACGACCTGCGCACCGCCGTGTACGGCCGGCTCCAGCGCATGTCGCTCGCCTTCTTCACCAGGACCCGCACGGGCGAGGTCCAGTCCCGCATCGCCAACGACATCGGCGGCATGCAGGCGACGGTCACCTCCACCGCCACGTCCCTGGTCTCCAACCTCACCAGTGTGGTCGCCACCATCGTGGCGATGGTCGCGCTCGACTGGCGGCTCACGGCCGTCTCGCTGGTCCTGCTGCCCCTCTTCGTGTGGATCAGCCGCCGCGTCGGCCGCGAGCGCAAGAAGATCGCCACGGAGCGCCAGAAGCAGATGGCCGCGATGGCCGCCACGGTCACCGAGTCCCTCTCCGTGAGCGGCATCCTCCTCGGCCGCACGATGGGCCGCGCAGACTCGCTCACCCGCTCGTTCGCCGACGAGTCCGACCAACTCGTCGGGCTCGAGGTCCGGTCGAACATGGCGGGGCGCTGGCGCATGGCCGTCATCACGGTCGTCATGGCCGCCATGCCCGCCGTCATCTACTGGGTCGCGGGCGTCGCGCTCCAGCTCGGCGGCCCCTCCGTCTCGATCGGCACCCTGGTCGCCTTCGTCTCGCTCCAGCAGGGCCTGTTCCGGCCGACCGTGAGCCTGCTCGCCACCGGCGTCCAGATTCAGACCTCGCTGGCGCTCTTCCAGCGCATTTTCGAGTACCTCGACCTGCCGATCGACATCACCGAGCCCGAGCAGCCCGTCCGCCTCGACACGATCAAGGGTGAAGTCCGCTTCGAGGACGTCGAGTTCCGTTACGACGCCGCCGACGGCAAGAGCGCGGCCATACTCGACGGGATCGACGTCACCGTCCCCGCGGGCGGCAGCCTGGCCGTCGTCGGCCCCACCGGCTCCGGCAAGTCCACGCTCAGCTACCTGGTGCCGCGTCTGTACGACGTCACGGGCGGGCGCGTCACCCTCGACGGGGTGGATGTGCGCGACCTGGACTTCGACACCCTCGCCCGTGCCGTCGGCGTCGTCTCCCAGGAGACGTACCTCTTCCACGCCTCGGTCGCGGAGAACCTCCGGTTCGCCAAGCCCGACGCCACCGAGGAGGAGCTGCACGCTGCGGCCAGGGCGGCCCAGATCCACGAGCACATCGCGTCCCTGCCCGACGGGTACGACACCGTCGTCGGCGAGCGTGGCCACCGGTTCTCCGGCGGCGAGAAGCAGCGTCTCGCCATCGCCCGCACGATCCTGCGCGACCCGCCGATCCTCATCCTCGACGAGGCGACGAGCGCCCTGGACACCCGCACCGAGTTCGCCGTGCAGGAAGCCATCGACGCCCTGTCGGCCAACCGTACGACCGTGACCATCGCCCACCGGCTGTCCACGATCCGGGGCGCCGACCAGATCGTCGTCCTCGACGGCGGGCAGGTGGCCGAGCGCGGCACCCACGAGGAGCTTCTGGAACGGGACGGCCGCTATGCCGCCCTGGTCCGCAGAGACTCCCAACTGGAGCCCGCGAGCCCAGCCTGATCCGAACGAAAGACCCTGGGCCGTGACCGGGCGTGCGGGTGACGCCCAAGTGGAGCCACCGACGTTACGATATGCCCCGGTTTGCCATCCTCTGCGGGTTAGCGTTCGGCCATGCTGAACGAGACTCCGCAAAGGAGCACGATGCGACTGACGCGCCGGGGCCGCGCCTCCCTGATCGCTGGTGGGGCCCTCGTGGCGGCGGCCGCCGCGGTGGTGGTGCCGCTCCTGCTCCCGCACCACGGGGGCGGTGACAAGCGGCCGCAGGCGCTGACCGTCCCCGAAGGCTGGCGTGCGCGCCAGGTCTACGAGGCCCTGGACAAGGCCCTCGGTGTCCCGGCAGGCACGAGCAAAAGGGCCGTCCCCAAGGCCGGCCTCAAGCTTCCGGGGGACGCGGGGGGCAACCCGGAGGGCTACCTCTTCCCGGCGACGTATCCACTCAACGACAAGTCGACTCCGGCGGGCCTGCTGTCCTACATGGTCAACACCGCCAACAGGAAGTTGAACGGCAGCCAGGTGACGGCGGGAGCCGACCGGGACGCGGTGAACCCCTATCAGACCCTCACCATCGCGAGCATCGTCGAGGCCGAGGCGGCCACCAAGGAAGACATGGGGAAGGTGGCCCGCGTCATCTACAACCGGCTCGACCGCGGTATGCCGCTCCAGATGGACTCGACCATCAACTACGGGCTGAACCGCTCCACGCTCGACACCACCACCAAGGACACCCGGGCCGAGAACCCGTACAACACCTATGTCCGGATGGGGCTGCCGCCCACCCCCATCGCCAACCCCGGGGCCGAGGCCATGAAGGCCGCGATCAGCCCGCCGCAGGGGGACTGGGTGTACTTCGTGACGGTCAAGCCCGGTGACACCCGCTTCACCGCGGACTTCAACGAACAGCAGAAGAACGTCGCGGAGTTCAACAAGCTGCGCACGAGCGGCAAGCCGTCGTCCGCCTGAGCGGGTCGCGACGGACTGGGCCGCGCCTGATCGCACGCCGCCTGATCGGGCCGCGCCGGAGCGTCGCGCTCGGGAGCGTCAGGCGGCGACCGGCGCCCCGGCCAGCAGGCGCTTGATGTCCCGTACAGCCGCGCGCCCCGCCCGGTTGGCGCCGATCGTGCTGGCCGAAGGCCCGTAGCCCACCAGATGGATCCGTGGATCGGCGACCACCCGGGTGTCCTCGGCCTGGATGCCGCCGCCGGGCCCGCGCAGCCTCAGCGGTGCCAGATGCTCGATCGCGGGCCGGAAGCCCGTGGCCCACAGGATGACGTCCGCGTCGACCCGCCGGCCGTCGTCCCACTCGACGCCGGACGGCGTGATCCGGTCGAACATCGGAAGCCGGTCGAGCACACCGTCGGCGCGGGCCTGCCGGATCGCGTCGTTCAGCGGCAGACCCGTCACCGACACCACGCTCTGCGGGGGCAGCCCCGCCCGGACCCGCTCGTCGACCAGGGCGACCGCCGCGCGGCCGAAGTTCTCGTCGAAGGGGCCCTCGTTGAAGACGGGCGGCCGGCGCGTCACCCAGGTCGTCGCGGCCGCGTGGGGCGCGATCTCCATCAGATGCTGCGTCCCGGAGGCCCCGCCGCCCACCACGATCACCCGCTGTCCGCGAAACGCCTCCGGACCCGGGTAGATCGCGGTGTGGAGCTGACGTCCGCGGAACGTCTCCTGCCCCGGGTAGCGCGGCCAGAACGGCCGGTCCCAGGTGCCCGTCGCATTGATCAGCGCACGCGTCGACCACGTCCCGGCGGACGTCTCGACGAGCAGCCTCCCTCCCCCAAGGACTCCGACAGGCTCCGTCCAGGGGGGACCCCCGCCGCCTTCACGCACGGCGCGCACGTCGACGGGACGCCGCACCCGCAGGTCGAACGTCTCCTCGTACGAGGCGAAGTACGCCGCGATCACCTCCGACGACGGCCGGGCCGGGTCCGCGCCGGTCAGTTCCAAGCCCGGCAGCGAGTGCATGCCGTGCACCTTGCCGTACGTCAGCGAAGGCCAGCGGAACTGCCAGGCGCCGCCGGGGCGTGGGGAGTGGTCGAGCACGACGAAGTCCCGCTCCGGCTCGAAGCCGGCCCGGCGCAGGTGATAGGCGCTGGACAGTCCTGCCTGTCCAGCGCCTACGACGACCACGTCGACCTCGTGTACGTCCGCTGTGTCCCGCACCCCGATATCGTTCACGCTTCTACTAACTGAACCGGGGTCCTGGATCTTCCCGCAGTGAGCGCGCGACGGTTCAGCGGCCCCCGGCGACCAGAAGCGGCGCGCCACCGACGGCCGGCCTGGTGAGCGGCGACGCCGGTGTCCGCGGCAGCAGACCGCGCGCCGCCAGGTCCGGGATCACACCCTCCCCGAACCAGTACGCCTCCTCCAGATGGGGATAGCCCGACAGGACGAAGTGCTCGACGCCCAGCGCGTGGTATTCCTCGATCCGGTCCGCGACGTCGGAGTGGCTGCCGACGAGCGCCGTGCCGGCGCCGCCCCGCACGAGACCCACGCCCGCCCACAGATTGGGCGAGATCTCCAGGTCGTCGCGCGAGCCCCCGTGGAGCGCGAGCATCCGCTGCTGCCCGACCGACTCGCTGCGGCCGAGCGCCTCCTGGGCGGCCGCCACGGTCTCCGGCGACAGGTCGTCGAGCAGCCGGTTCGCCGTTGCCCACGCCTCCGCCGACGAGTCGCGCGAAATCGTGTGCAGCCGGATGCCGAACCGGACGGTGCGCCCCTCCTTCTCGGCGAGCCCTCGGATCCAGTCGATCTTCTGCTTCACCTGCTCGGGCGGCTCGCCCCAGGTCAGATAGACATCGGTGTGCCGCGCGGCGACCGGACCCGCCGCGGCCGACGAACCGCCGAAGAAGATCTCCGGCAGCGGGTCCGGCGGCAGCGCGGTGAGACCGCCCTCCACCTGGTAGTGCTCACCGTCGAAGTCGAACGGCTGCCCGCTCCACACACCCCGCACGACCGACAGGAACTCGTCGGTCCGCGCGTAGCGCCGGTCGTGGTCCAGGTGGTCGCCGAAGCGCCGCTGCTCGGTCGAGTCACCACCCGTCACCACGTTCAGGAGCAGCCGCCCGCGCGTGATCCGCTGGTACGTCGCCGCCATCTGGGCGGCGAGCACCGGCGAGATCACCCCGGGCCGGAACGCCACGAGGAACTTGAGCCGCTTCGTGTGCTGGGCGAGGGCCACCGTCGTCAGCCAGGCGTCCTCGCACCACGTGCCCGTCGGCGTCAGGACCGCCTCGAACCCCAACTGCTCGGCGGCCTTGGCTATTTGGGTCAGGTAGTCGATGTCGGGCGCGCGCACGCCGCTGACCGGAGCGATCCGCGAGCGCTTCACGCCCCCGTCGGTGTAGGCGTGTCGGTCCACGAGCGTGCGGCCGTCGCCGCCGGTCGGCAGAAACCAGTGAAGGTGGACGCTCATCGTCAGGACTCCTTGCCGAAGGTGCGGGGCGCGGTCGTCGACGCCGGCAGACCACCGTTGAAGCGGGTGTCCACGAACGACGCGAAGTCGACCTTCCGGGGGATCAGCTTCAGCGTCGCGAAGGTGTCGGCGATCTGCTGCTCCGAGGCGATGGCGGGCTTGTCCACGGCGACGGTGACCCGGGTGCCGTTGGTGCGCTTCACCGCGTCCAGAGCGACGTCGTAGGGCAGCCCGGTGTCCTTCGCCCAGACCTTCGCCCACGCCTCGGGATGCTTGAAGACCCAGTCCTGGGCACGCTTGAGCCGCTTGAGGTAGTCACCGATCGCAGCGGCCTTCTTGCTGTCCTTGAGCGAGGACGGCGCCGCGACCTGGAACGCGAGCCCATTGGTGAGCCCGTCCCCATCGGTGAGCACACGCCCCTGCTTCCCCCGCAGAACCTGGGAGGTGTACGGGTCCCAGACGGCCCAGGCGTCCACCTTGCCCCCGGTGAACGCGGCCAGCGCGTCGGCCGGCTGGAGGTACTTGACCTGCACGTCCTTCAGGGAAAGACCGGCCTTCTTCAGGGAAGCGACCAACTGGTAGTGCGCGGACGAGCCCTGCGCCACGGCGATGGACCTGCCCTTGAGATCCTCGGGCTTCTTCAGCTTCGAGTCGGTCGGGACGAGGATGGTGTCGCCCTTCGCGGTCCCGTGGCTGGCCGCCACGATGGTGATCTTCGAGTTGGCGCCGGCCGCGAAGACGGGCGGGGTGTTGCCGACCCCTCCGATATCGACCGCCTTGGCGTTGACGGCCTCAAGGAGCGGTGGCCCGGACGTGAAGGTCGACCAGCGGATCTTGTAGTCGAGGTCGTCGAGCTCTCCGGCGGCCCGGAGTACGGCTTCCGAACCGCCCTTCTGGTCACCGACGTTGAGCGTGAGGCTCCCCTTGCCGTCGGTGCCGCCGCCGCCCGAGCCGCCGGTGGACGTATCGGCGGCGGAGGTACCGGAGCAGGCGGCGAGCAGCAGGGCCAGGGGGAGCAGCAGAGCGGGGGCGAGGCGTCGTCGCATGGGGAGTCCGTTCGGTGGGTTCATGGCAGGTCGTCCTGGCGGGTTGGTCATGGCTGGTCGGTCTCGGCGGGTGGGCTTCGGCCCGCCGGCGCAGGCCGGCATGGCCGTAGGGCGGTGTGCCGGTACGGGTGGTGTGTGTAGGGGCGGGAGGGCCTGACGAAACGTCAGGCGGCGGCAGTGGTAGCGGCAGGGGAGGAAGTCTCCGGCGCGTCGACCCCCAGTCGGTGGAGCAGCTCGGTGCGCAGTTCGCCGAAGCGCGGGTCGGATATCCCGCGCGGACGCTCCAGATCGATCTCGGTCTCGTACGCGATGACGCCTTCGTCCATCACGAGCACACGGTCGGCGAGCAGGACGGCCTCCTCGACGTCGTGCGTGACCAGGAGGACGGCGCAGCCGCGTCGCTGCCACAGCTCGTCGACGAGGCGCTGCGCCTTGATGCGGGTGAGCGCGTCGAGTGCGCCGAACGGCTCGTCGAGCAGCAGCAGATCGGGCTCGCGCACCAGAGCGCGGGCCAGCGACGCACGCTGGGCCTCGCCGCCGGACAGGGTTTTGGGCCACGCGTTCGTGCGATGGTCGAGTCCGACTTCTTCCAATGCCCGCTCGGCGAGGGCCCGTTCGGGCTTGCCCGGCAGCCCGAGCAGTACGTTGCGCCACACCCGCTTCCACGGCATGAGACGCGGCGCCTGGAACGCGACGGCCTTGCGGCGCGGCACGAGCACGGTGCCCTCGATGTCGCGGTCGAGCCCGGCGAGGATGCGCAGCAGGGTCGACTTGCCGCAGCCGCTGCGGCCGAGGAGCGCCACGAACTCGCCCGGCTTCACGTCGAGATCGAGGCGGTCGATGACGGCACGCCCGTCGAAGGAGCGGGTGAGCCCCTCCACGCGCACGGCCGAACGGGTCTCTGTGGACGGGGACTTGGTGGTGGTCACCGGCCGGTGAACGTCGGTCGCCATTGCAGCAGCAGCCTTTCGAGGGTACGGACGACGAAGTCGGCGAGCAGGCCGAGGAACGCGTAGACGATCAGGCAGACGACGATGACGTCGGTCCGCAGGAAGTCGCGGGCCTGCACCATCAGGAAGCCGATGCCGGCGTCCGCGTTGATCTGCTCGGCGAAGACGAGGGCCAGCCAGGAGATGCCGAGCGAGTACCGCAGCCCGGTCATGGCGCCGGGCAGCGCGCCCGGCAGGACCACATGGCGTACGAGACCCCAGCGGGAGAGTCCGAGCGACTCCCCGGCCTCGATCAACTGCGCGTCCACGCCGCGGATTCCGGCGTACACGTTCAGATACAACGGGAACGAGACGCCCAGCGTGATGATGGCGATCTTCGGCGCCTCGCCGATCCCGAACCAGATGATGAACAGCGGGATCAGCCCTACGAACGGCACGGTCCGCAGCATCTGCACGCTTGCGTCGACGAGGTCCTCGCCGACCCGGAACAGGCCTGAGACAAGGGCGAGTCCGGTACCGACGACGACGCCGAACAGCAGGCCGATCGCGACGCGCTGGAGCGAGACCCCCATGGCGTTGGGCAGCGACCCGTCGGAGACGAGATCACCGGCGACCCTGGCGATGGTGCCGGGCGAGGCGAGGACATCGGCGGTCAACACACCTGTACTGCTGAGGAGTTGCCACAGGATGAGCAGCAGGACGGGTCCGGAGGTGCGACGCAGCCAGCGCGGGACCCGAGTGCGCCGGGTGGAGGAGGGGACGAGACGGACGAGCTCGGGACTGCCGACGGAATCGACATGGGATGGGGCATCGGATGGGGCATCGGAATCGGCGGGGACGGCATCCGGGGCAGCCGACTTGGCGACGACGTCCGGATCCGGCGGGGCATGGCTGATGCTCATGGGTGCTCCACGCAGAAGGCAGGGGAGGGCAGCGGTGAAGGTGAAAGGGGTACGCGTGTGCGTCAGCGCCCCCGCGTGAGTTCACGCGGGGTCGAGGCAGGGGCGTACGGGGCTACGCGACGTAGCCGGAGATGCGGGGAAAGGGCGTCAGCAGCCGCGGCGACACGCGGCGGAGGCCACCCGCAGCAGGTCGATGTGACCGCGCGTGGTGAGCAGAACTGAACGCAACATGCCGCAGAAAGTAGCCACCTTGTCGACGCAAGGTCAATGGCGTCTCGATGGATGGACACGCTGTATCAGGTGGTGGGCCCGGATCGGGCGCGGACGGCGCCCGATGAGTGAGGATGGACGCATGTCCGACGCCTTCACCACGCGCATCCTGAACGTATCCACCGGCTCCGCGGAGCGGGTCGTCGACCTGACCCACGACTGCGAGACCTTCCTGAGCGAGGTCGCCGCGGGCCGCGACGGCCTGCTCAACATCTTCGTGCCCCACGCGACGGCCGGCGTGGCCGTCATCGAGACGGGCGCGGGCAGCGACGACGACCTCCTCGCCACCCTCCACTCCCTGCTCCCCGAGGACGACCGCTGGCAACACCGCCACGGCTCCCCGGGCCACGGCCGCGACCACGTCCTCCCGGCCCTGGTCCCACCCCACGCCACCCTCCCGGTGATCGCCGGCACCCTGGAAATGGGCACGTGGCAGTCGGTGTGCCTGGTGGATACGAACAAGGACAATCCGCGTCGGCAGGTGCGGTTGTCGTTTCTTGGGTGACGAGGGTGCCGACTGCAGGTCTGAAGTCCGGCCGCGCCGACCTCATGCTCGCGATGGCGGTTAACCGGAGCAAGCGGGTGGGAAGGCAGGCGGTGGGCGGCGGACTTGGACGGTCTTGACGGCGGGCATCGCCAGGACCGGCTCGGCACAGGTTCCATCAGCCCATTCCCGCTCCCTGGTCGCCCTGCTTGGCGGCGATCGAAGCCGCGCGGACTCAGCTTGACGCTGCGCCAACTCGCCCCGTTGTTCGGCATCTCGAAGCCTGCCGCGGACCGCGTCATCGCCCGGCTCGGTCCCCTGCTTGCACTCCAGTCGCGCCAGCGGTTCCAAAGGGAATCCGTGCTCATCGTGGACGGAACCCTGGTACCCACCCGCGACCACGCGGTCGCCGAACAGTCCAAGAACTATCGGTACTCCACCAACCATCAAGTCGTCATTGACGCCGACACCCGCCTCGGCGTTGTGGTTCAGGCAGGTGAGGGACCGCGTCGAGCATGTCTTCTTCGCTCGTATGAAGTGCTGGAAGTCCGGTGCCCGGATAGCCGCCGTCCGCGATCGTCGTGGTGGCGCCGATCGCGTCCTTGGCGCCGGATTCCGCCCACGCCTTGCAGTCGTTGCCGCTTCCGGGCAGGGGCCGGCCGACGGCCACCGCACTCCCTGACCACACCGGAGATCATTTACGGGACAACTCCTAGGGTGTGGGCCGAGCTCCACCGGCCGGTCCTCGACGAACTCGGCGCGCGCGGCGAGCTGGACTCTCAGAACGCCTGTAGGTAGACCCTCGCCTGCTCGGCGTTCAGCGTTTGGACATAGAGGTCGATCCACTGCACCTTCTTACGCCGGTCGTCCTTCACGCACGGAGGGCACACCCCCGTCCATCGCGCCCCCTTGAGCGTCTGCGGCTCGGTCAGACCTAGGTGCCCGAAGCGCTCTCCCTCCGGAGCGAAGTCCTTTGTCTTGTCCTTCAAGGGCTCTTCGGAGTGCAGGTCTTCTGCGATGCTCTCGGCGTTCTTCTCGCTGGTAACGAAGGAGAGGAGGTAGATGTCCTCTTGTGGATTGATCCGGACAGCGCCCTTGGACTGAGTGGCGCCTTTGGGTACCGCCACGTTCATGAACGCGGATGCCTCGGCAGCGCCCGCCTCCTTGTCCCAGTGCCAGTCACGTCCCTCGGTCACGCGGCGATCGTCCGCGTCCGAGCCGGAGCACGAGGCAAGGACAAGGACGGTCGCCAGCGCCGTGAAGAGGTGGGCGCAACGTCGGATCTTCAACGGTTCTCCTCGTCGCCGCGGGAAACGTCCCCGCGGGTACCTTCGCGACCTTGGTCCGGCGGGTTCACGGTTGGGTTCGTGTCACTGTTCAGGTCGTACGTGTAGGTCGAGCTGCTGCCCCGCATGTCGAATTCCTGGGCCAGGCCCGTCTTGTGCAGACGGCCCATCTCGGAGTCCGGGATCTCGCCGATGGCGGGGAAGGTGGTCGACTTGCCGGCGTCCCAGTTGTACCGGTCCCAGACATTGGCCTGGTAGTCGAGCGAGACTTTCGGCTTGCCGTCCTCACCGGCGCTGACGGTGACCATCCCCGACACGTTCTGCTGATGGGAGCCGACCGCGTGGAACCACTCGTCACTGCCGAAAGTCCGGCCAACCGCCTTACTCTCCACCGGCACGACGACTGTCTTGTCGCCGCCGGCCTTCTCGAAGGCGTCGAGCCCCTGCTTGCGCCAGTCGTCCTGGTTCTGGGCGATGTGGACCGAGACGTCGTCGCGAAAGCCGGAGTCGTCTTGCAGGATGCGGTCGATGTCCAGATCCAGCGGCTCACCGGTCTTGCCGAGGTAGTGCTCCATGTTGCGTGACGCCGCGTTCTCCCCGGTGAAGTCGCCTCCGGCCGCGATGCCCTGGGCCCGGGCCAAATACCACAGGTCCTTGGCCGTGGGGTCTTCGGTGTTGAAGGCTCCTGAGCCTTCGTCCGGGCTGTGCCACTCGTACAGCGGGCTCATGATGCCGGCTTTTCGCAGCTCGTCGCCCTTCTCCTGGAGGAGGATGCCGCGGGTGACCGGATCGAGATCGTGCCACCACTCGGCGACCGCCTTCTTGCCCTTGGGGATGTGTTCCGCCTTGGCCGTCTCTTCAAGTGATGGGTATGGGTTGGACGTCGCTTCTCGGTTGAAGCCGCCGATGGTGCCGTCCACGAGGTTCTTGTCCTGCATCAAGGCGGAGAGGGCGAGCTTGAACCCTTCGTCGGCGTCGTTCACTGCCTTTACGGCGGCGTCGATCTGTTCGCCCCAACTGCTGGCAGCCGTGCGGGCGCTCTCCTGGTAATCGGGATCGTGGGCGTAGGCGATGTACTCGGAGTGGTCGAGCTTCGACGTATCGAAGGCGACGATGCCTTGCTCCGACACTTTCATGCCGGCCTTCACGGCGTCCTCCCGGACGTGCTCGATCTGCTTCCGAAGACGGTTGAACTCGGCGTGTGCGTCCCGGAACAGTTCTGCGGCGGCCTTCGCCTCTCTCTGCGCCCCTTGGTACTCCTTCAGCGTCACGTCGAAGCGCGCGGAGCCGGCGTTCGCGCTGATGCCCACCCACGTGTCGCCGAGGGAGATGCCATGCACTTCCCTCCTGTACGTCCCCACCAGTGTGCCGAAGTCCTCAGCCATGGCGGCCCAGTCATCGGCGGCCGTCGTGAGCTTCGACAAGTCGGTGGCCGTGATCTCGTAGTACGTTGCCACTGATGAACTCCTGGCGCAGGGC
Source organism: Streptomyces sp. CB01635 (assembly GCF_002803065.1). Lineage (GTDB taxonomy): Bacteria > Actinomycetota > Actinomycetes > Streptomycetales > Streptomycetaceae > Streptomyces. The sequence continues at coordinate 38,946 of NZ_NNBL01000031.1, read as the reverse complement.
TCGTAGTTCGGATGAGGAAGAGCCGGTTCGATCAGAACGCGTCGAGCGCTGAGGACTTCCGGATACCCAGTTCCACGCCCGTGTCGGTGTTCTGGAAGATCGTGTTCGTGGCGCGCAGTGCGGCCTTCTCCGAGCCGAGACGGTTCATCAGTGTCGTGAGCTGCTCGTTCCACGTCTTGCGCGCAGTCTTCAAAGCGGGCCCGGTGAGCCAGCCCTCAAACTCCCTGGCGGCTGCGACCGTGCTCTCGCGTGCCTGGGCGCCGTCCCTGCGGGTGTCGGGCTCCAAGTGCTTCTCGATCGCCTCGGCCGCCTTCTTCTTCTGTGCGGGGCTCGACGCGAGGTCCTTGTTGGTGGAAGGCGAGCTTCCGCCACCGTCGAGCGGGGCCAGATGGTTCATGCGCATCTGCGTCGACGCCACGGCGCTCGCCGACTCGTTGCTTTGGGTCACGATCCCTCCCCCGAGTGTGATCATTGCTCATCACTCTACGAGAGGAGTGGCTGGGGCGGCAAAAGGGAACTGCGAAGGGACGGGTGACGGAGCGAGCGCCAACTCACCTACTGCGCCTAGGGCTTGGACTGAATCAGACGCTCCGTGTCCGGACATGCCCGCCGCGGTGCAGGAGCCCTTGGGGAGTCGGGGGCGGTGTCGGCTACGGTGCGGGTCGTCTTGACGGAGTTTCGCGGATGCGAACAGGGATAATCCCCAGTGGGGAGCCAGATTCACCCTTCTCGCAGATTCCTGATGAAGCACTGCGGGGAGGTTCGTGACGGCGCAGTGCTCCGCGCAGGTGGTGGCTCATAGGCTCGTGTGGATGATGTGCGAGCCGGGCCCTGGCCTGGTCCGCTACCCGGCTCCAGCTGCTCGGCCGGTTCGCGGTCCAGCTCCCTCGGTACGTCCCGGTCCCGTCCGTAGCCTGTGCGGCCTGGGCGACGAAGATGCCCAGGTCGCAGGGCGACGCCGACCATCGACGTTCAGGGCGTCGAGGCGAAGTAACGCGATACGGCAGGACGTGAAGTCCGACGCCATCGCGGCGGACCGAACTCCGGTTCGTGGCGCATCCAGGGGCGGCGCCGCGGCCCCGGCGGCAGGCCGTCCGAGAGGGCCTTTTTCGGCCACCGGAGCTGACGATGCATCAAATAGGTCATCTGTCCCGGTCTCTTGACTCGTTGTCAGGGCCGCGCCATTCTCGACGGGACCTACGCGCGAGTAAGTTAGCGCGTGCCCATCCCGGACAGCGAAGGTAGCCCGGATGACCCTCCTCCGCAGACGCGGCCTGTTTGCCGTTGTCGTCACCCTCCTGCTGGCTCTCGGCGTGGGCTCTCCTCCGGCCGTCGGCGCTGACACTCCCTGGTGGGAGCCCACGGCGCGGCCCGCCGCCGATTCGCAGATCAACGTCACCGGCGAACCCTTCCACGGCACGGACAGCCAGGGGAGGGTCCGCGGCTTCATCGACGCGCACAATCACCTGATGTCCAACGAGGGCTTCGGCGGTCGCATCATCTGCGGCAAGCCGTTCTCCGAAGAGGGCATCGCCGACGCCCTCAAGGATTGCCCCGAGCACTATCCCGACGGCTCGCTCGCCCTCTTCGAGAACGTCACCGGCGGTGCGGACGGCCACCACGACCCGGTGGGCTGGCCGACGTTCAAGGACTGGCCGGCCCACAACTCCCTGAGCCACCAGCAGAATTACTACGCGTGGCTGGAGCGTGCCTGGCGCGGCGGCCAGCGGGTACTGGTCAACGACCTGGTCACCAACGGCCTGTTGTGCTCGATCTACGTCAGGGACCGCGGCTGCAACGAGATGGACGCCATCCGCCTCGAGGCCCGCAAGTCCTACGAGATGCAGGACTACGTCGACAAGATCTACGGCGGAAAGGGCAAGGGCTTCTTCCGTATCGTCACCGACTCCGCCCAGGCCCGCCAGGTCGTCGCGGAGGGCAAGCTCGCCGTGGTGCTCGGCGTCGAGACCTCGGAGCCCTTCGGCTGCAAGCAGATCCTCGACGTCCCGCAGTGCAGCCAGGCCGACATCGACAGCGGTCTGGACGAGCTGTACAAGCTGGGTGTGCGCAGCATGTTCCTGTGCCACAAGTTCGACAACGCCCTGTGCGGGGTGCGGATGGACTCGGGCACCATCGGAACAGCCGTGGACATCGGCCAGTTCCTCTCCACCGGCACCTTCTGGAATACCGAGAAGTGCAGCGGTCCGCAGCACGACAACCCCGCCGGCAATGCGGCCGCCCCGGCCGAGGTGACCAAGCTGCTCCCCGCAGGCACCAAGGTGCCCACGTACGACAGCGACGCCCAGTGCAACAGCCGCGGTCTGACCCGCCTCGGTGAGTACGCGGTCAAGGGGTTGATGAAGCGGAACATGATGGTCGAGGTCGACCACATGAGCGTCAAGGCGGCCGGCCGCACCCTGGACCTGCTGGAGTCGGCGGACTACCCCGGCGTGCTCTCCAGCCACAGCTGGATGGACGACGGCTGGCTGGAGCGCGTCTACCGTCTCGGCGGCTTCAAGGCCTCGTACATGTCCAGCGCCGACAGCTTCGCCAAGGAGTCCGCCGGGACCAGGGCGCTGCGCCAGAAGTACGGTGTCGGACTCGGCTACGGCACCGACATGAACGGCGTCGGCGGCTGGCCGGGACCGGTCGGACCCGACGCCCCCAACGCGGTCAAGTATCCCTTCCGCAGCGCCGACGGCGGTTCCGTCGTCGACCGGCAGCAAACCGGCGAACGCACCTGGGACTTCAACACCGACGGTGCGGCCCATGTCGGCATGGTGCCTGACTGGATCGAGCAGATGCGGCTCAGTGGCGGCAAGGACACGGTGCAGGATCTGCTCGGCGGTGCGGAGTCCTACCTGCGTACCTGGAAGGCGACCGAGCTCCACAAGCCCGCGCCCGACCTCGCCGCCGGCGCTCCGGCGAGCGCCAGCGACACGGAGTGGAACCCGTTCACCAGCTACGCCGCCGGGAAGGCCGTCGACGGCGACACCGGCACGAGGTGGGCGAGCGGCTGGTCGGACGACCAGTGGCTGCGGCTCGATCTGGGCAGCTCCCGTACGGTCGGCAAGGTCTCCCTCGACTGGGAACGGGCCTCTGCGCGGGCCTACCGGGTCGAGGTCTCGGACGACGGGACCACGTGGCGGACCGTGTGGTCCACGGACAGCGGGGACGGGGGCCTCGACAACGCGGTGTTCAGCCCGGTGCAGGCGCGGTACGTCCGTATTCACGGCGTGACACGCGCCACCAAGTACGGCTACTCGATCAACGAGGCGGCGGTGTACAGCCGCTGAGCTACTCCCGCACCAACGTCAGGATCTGGTCCGCGACGACGTCCAGCACGTCGCCCGCCTTCTCCTCGTCGCCCAGCACGAGGAAGTTGAGGGTGAGCCCGTCGGTCAGCGCGGCCAGATACCTGGCGGCCGCGGGCTCGGGCACGGACAGCTCCACGCCCAGGACCGAGGGGAGTTGACGGATCACCTTGGTGTGGGCCGCGAGATAGCGCTCGTACTGTCGCCGGGCGAGATGCTCATAGCCGGGCTCCCGCAGGGCGTACTGGGTGAGTTCGTACGTCAGCATGTGCTCGCCGGGGTTGGCCAGGACGTGGTCCCAGTACGCCTGGAGCCCGGCGCGGATCGTCTCGCGCAGGCTGGGCCTTCGGGTGAGCGTGGTGAGGACGTCCGACTCGGAGTGCTCGGAGATGGTGTCCATCACCGCTTCGAGCAACTCCTGCTTGGAGTCGAAGCAGTAGTGGAAAACACTCAGTGAGACGCCCGCCTCCGCTACCACGGACCGCGTGGTGGTCTTCGCGACGCCGTCGCGGGCCATGACCCGGATAGCAGCCTCGACCAGTTGCCTGCGCCGCTGCGCCGACGGCATCCGCCCCATGGCGCCTCCTCCCCTGACCTGCGCAAGCATACGCCGCGGGGGGTGCGGCGCAGCGGGCCGCTGTGACGGCCCGCGTTCTCCTCGCCCCACTGATGGTGATGGCCCGTCAGGGCGTCCTCCTGCCGGGACCGGGTACAGGACCCGTACGGAGCGGCCTACCACTTCTGGCAGGTGGGGGCGAAGAGTTGGGAGATCATGCCGCGCATGCGCCGCCCGCTCCACGACGCCAACCTGTACGTCTGCGGAGATGCCTATTCGACCGGGCAGCGATGGGTCTACGGCGCGCTCACCCAGGCCGAGCTGATGCTCGAGGAGCACTTCGGCCTGCCCCGTCCGACGTGGCTCCCGCCAAGCGTCTATCTCGGCGCGTAGACCGCCAGGGCGGCGCGCCGGCCGGAAAGAACATGGCCGGCCGCCCCGCACTCCTGGTGGTTGGACCGGAGCCACGGCGGGCAGCCGCCGTGGCAGTCACCTCACCAGTCGTGCACGGACCCGTCCCGCAGTCGGTTGACCGGCAGGTACTTGCGCTCGTACGGGAACTTCGCGGCCGCCTGTTCGTCGAACTCGACGCCGATGCCGGGGCGGTCGCCGGGGTGCATCAGGCCGTCCTCGAACGTCCAGGACGTCTGGAACACCGCCTCGTAGCCCGGGAGATGGGCCATGTACTCCTGCATGCCGAAGTTCGGGATCGACAGGTCGACGTGGAGCGCGGCCGCGAGCGACGCCGGGGAGAGGTCGCCCGCGCCGTGCGAGCCGGAGCGGACCCCGTACAGCTCGGCGAGCGAGAAGATCTTGCGCAGGTGCGTGATGCCACCGGCGTGCGAGACAGAGGTGCGGATGTAGTCGATGAGGCGGTTGGTGATCAGGTGCTGGCAGTCCCAGATCGAGTTGAAGATCTCGCCGACCGCGAGCGGTGTCGTGGTGTGCTGCCGGATGAGGCGGAAGGCCTCCTGGTCCTCGGCCGGGGTGGGGTCCTCGATCCAGAACAGGCGGTAGGGCTCGAGGGACTTGCCCAGGCGGCCCGCCTCGATCGGGCTGAGCCGGTGGTGCACGTCGTGCAGCAGGTGGAAGTCGTAGCCGAACCGCTCGCGGACGGCGGACATGTAGGTCGGCACGAAGTCCAGGTAGGCGCCGGTGTCCCAGACTTCCTCGGTGGGCAGCGCCCCGTCGGCCGGCTCGTAGGTGTCGCCGTCGCCCTTGCGCATGCCGTACACCCGCTCCAGACCGGGCACCGCCGCCTGCGCGCGCACCGCGCGGAAGCCCTTGGCGAGGAACCGCTGTACGTCGTCGAGGAGTTCGGGGACCGTGTTGCCGCTGGCGTGGCCGTAGACGGTGACGCCGTCGCGGGCCGCGCCGCCGAGCAGCTGGTACACGGGCAGGCCCGCGACCTTGCCCTTGATGTCCCACAGCGCGACGTCGACGGCGGCGATGGCCGTCATGGTGACCGGGCCGCGCCGCCAGTAGGCGCCCTTGTACAGGTACTGCCACACCTGCTCGATGCGGGCCGGGTCCTTGCCGATCAGGGTGGGGCAGACGTGGTCGCGCAGGTAGGAGGCGACGGACAGCTCGCGGCCGTTGAGGGTGGCGTCGCCGATGCCGGTGACACCGTCCGAGGTGGTGATCTTCAGGGTGACGTAGTTGCGGCCGGGGCAGGTGACGAAGACCTCGGCCGAGGTGATGGTGGCCATAGGGTGCCGTTCTTCTCGATGGGGGAGCGCGGGGCAGGGGGGAGGTGCCGGCCGGCGCACGGGGTCCGGTGGCCGGCACCTGGATCAGGTGCGCGCGGAACGCAGCGCGGCCTCGATGCCGTGCACGGCAAGCGTGTGCGCGAACTCGCCGACCGCATCGCCGAGTTCGGGGTGCTGGGCGACCTCCGGCGGCAGCAGGTCGCCTTCGCGGAGCAGCAGGCGGGCCGCGTCGGCCGGGCCGCTCGCACGGGCCGCGAGCTCGGCCAGGCGAGACCGGGCGCCGTCGTGGACCGTGCCGAGCGCACGCTCGTCGTATGCGTCGTCGGCCGTAATGACGCGCACGTACGCGGCGAGGCCGAGAGCGAGGACACGGGGGACCCGCCCCGCCGCCAGCGACTCGGCGAGCACCCCCGCCCAGCGGACCGGGATCTTCAGGGAACCGTCGGAGCCGACCTGCGCGGTGCGGTGGCCGAGCGCCGGATTGGCGAACCGGTCGAGGAGTTCGGTGACGTAGGCCTTGCCCGGCATTCCCTCGGGCTCCGGGACCGTCGGCAGGATCTCCTCGCGCATCGCGAACTCCACGGCACCGCCCAGGAGTTCGTCCGTCACCGCCTGGTCGATGCAGCGGTGTCCGCGCAGCAGGCCGAGGTAGGCGAGGAGCGAGTGGGCGCCGTTGAGGAGCCGCAGTTTCATCAGTTCGTACGGGGCGACATCGTCCGTGAACAGCGCGCCCGCGTGCTCCCACGCAGGGCGTCCGGCACGGAAGTCGTCCTCCATGACCCACAGCCGGTACGGCTCGGCGGGCACCGGCACCGAGTCGCGGACGCCGAAGGCGCGGGCGACCAGGTCACGGTGCTCGTCGGTGGTGGCGGGCGCGATCCGGTCGACCATGGTGTTCGGCGTGGTCAGCGAGCTCGCGACGTAGGTCTGCAGCTCGGGGCGTTCCGCGGCGGGCAGCGCGGCGACGAACTCGTCGATGAGGGCGCGCAGTCGGTGCCCGTTGTCCATGAGGTTGTCGCAGCTGAGCACGGTGACCGGCGCCCCGTCGGAGCGGGCCCGGTGCTGGAGCCCGCGCACGATCAGGCCGAGCGTGGTGCGGGGCGTGCCGCCCGCGAGGTCGGCGCGGACCAGCGGGTCGTCGAGGTCGAGGCGGCCGTCGGCGCCGAAGGTGTACCCCTTCTCGGTCACCGTGAGGGAGACGATGCGGGTGGTGGGGCTGCCGATCGCGGCGACGACCTCCGCGCCTTGTCCGTCGGCGACGAGGCCCGGATGGTGCACCCCGGGCACGGTCGCGGCGACGCCCGCGTCGCGGCGCAGGGTGAGGACGGTATAGAGCTGGCCCTGCTCCGCCATCCCGGTCAGCACCGGGCGCGGACCTCGCCCCGCGCTTGTCGAGACACCCGTGATGCCCCAGGGGCCGGGGCTGTGGCGCAGGGCGTCGGCCGTGTAGACGGCCTGGTGCGCGCGGTGGAAGTTGCCCAGGCCCAGATGCACGATGCCGGGTTCGGAGAGGGGCGGGGGCAGCTTCAGGCCGGCCACGGGGAGCGCGGTACGGGACAGGCGGGGCCGGGTGCGCAAGGTCACCGTCAGACCTCCCGCGCCGGCTCGACCAGGACCTTCATCTGCGACGGGTCGGTCAGGGCGACCTCGAGCGCCTCGGCCGCCCGCTCCAACGGGAAGGCGGAGGTGACGAGTTCAGCCAGACGGACACGCCCCGCGAGCGCGACGGCCGCCGCGAAGTCCCCTGCCCCGTACCGGAACGACGTCACAAGGGACAGTTCCTGACGCTGCATCCACGCGAGCGGCAACTCGGTCAGCGGCCTGCTCGGATTGCCGACGACCACAGCGGTGCCGCCGGGGCGCAGCGCGCGGATCCCCGACACCAGGGCGGGCCCCACACCGGAGCAGTCGAACACGGCGTCGTAGCCGTACGGCGAGGCGAGCGCGTGGGACCGCTCAGGATCGGGCGCGAGGCCGGCGGCGTCCACCGTGTGCAGGCCTAGCCGCGCCGCGAACTCCCGCCGCTCGGCTGCCACATCGGACACCGTCACGGACCCGGCGCCGACGGCCGCCGCGACCTGCGCGACCAGCACACCGATCGGCCCCGCCCCCGTGACCAGCACACGGTGACCGGGGGCCAGCGCGGCGCGGCGCACCGCGTGCACGGCGACGGCGAGCGGCTCTATCAGCGCGCCGATCCGGACGTCCGTCGACGCGGGCAGCGGATGCACGAAGTCCCGCGGCACGCACACGTACTCGGCGAGCGCGCCGTCGGTCGGCGGCGAACCGAAACAGGTGCCCTCCGGGCAGAGGTTGTAGCGCCCGGCCCGGCACAGCGCGCAGCTGCCGCACGGGTGCGCCGGCTCGATCGCCACGGCCGTGCCGTGGGGCAGGTCGTCGGCGCCGGTGCCGTGGCCGACGACCGCGCCGGCCGGCTCGTGGCCGAGGACGGTCGGCTGCCGCAGGACGTTCGGGCCGTTCTCGCCGTGGGCGTAGTAGTGCAGGTCGGACCCGCACAGTCCGACGGCACGGACGGCGACCAGGACCTGGCCGGGACCGGGCTCGGGCACCGGGCGGTCCTCGACGCGCACGTCCTTGGGGCCGTGCAGCACGGCGGCGCGATGCATGGACTCGACGGGCTCGACCGACTGGGCCGACTCGACCGACTTGGCCACGGGGCGTCCCTTCTTTCGTACGGGGATGGAGCGGACCGGGGGGCGGGCCAGGGTCTTTCGTTTGGATCAGGCCGCACCCCGCGAGTCCGGCGTGATCCAGACGAGAGGCCCTAGCGCACCGGCAGCGGTTCGACGCGCTTGATGACGAACGCGTAGGTGAGGGCGCCGACGACGGACAGGGCGCCGGACACCAGGAGCGGCACCAGGTACGAGCCCCCGGAGGACGCCAGCAGGAATCCGGTGACGATCGGGCCGAGGATCCCCGCCACGTTCGAGGCGAAGTTCTGGATGCCGGCGAGCGAGGCGACATGCCCGGCGGTCGGCGCCACGTCGGCGGGCAGCGACGCGACGGACGCGGTGGAGAAGGTCAGCGAGGCGTAGCTGAGGGAGAGCAGCGCGAGGGCGCCGGACGCGGTCGGCACGACGACGGTGAGCGCGATCACGGACGAGCACAGCGTGCCGGAGACCAGGCAGGTCTTGCGGACCCTGGTGGTGGACCAGCCCTTGCGGAGCAGCCGGTCGGCGGTGAAGCCGCCGAGCAGCGATCCGAAGATGGCGACCAGACCCGGGACCGTGCCGAAGAAGCCGAGCTTGAGGAGGTCGAAGCCGCGCTCGTCGACGAGGTAGCTGGGGAACCACGTGATGAAGAAGTAGATGACGTAGTTGAGGCAGAAGAAGCCGAGCATCATCCCCCAGACCGTCCGGTAGCGGAACAGGTCCCGCCAGCGCACCTTGGGAGCGTCCGCCTCGTGCGCGGGCGTCTCGTCGGTGTGAGCGCCGCCCGCCTCGATGTAGGCCCGCTCCTCGGCGGTCAGCTTCGGGTGGTCGGCGGGCTCGTGGTAGAGCCGCCACCAGCCGATGATCCACAGGAAGCCGAGCAGGCCGCAGGCGATGAACGCGACCCGCCAGTGGAACACGGAGACCAGCATCGTCACCAGTGGCAGGGCGATGGCGGTGCCGACGCGCGCGCCGTTGTCCCAGACGCTGTTGGCGAGCGTTCGTTCGTGACGGGGGAACCAACGGGAGACGGCCTTCGCGGGTGCGGGATATCCGGCGGCCTCACCGGCGCCGAGCAGCATCCGGGCGCCGACGAGCGAGCCGACGCCGCGGACCAGGCCCATCCCGACGGTGGCCACCGACCACCAGATGGCGCCGATCGCGAAGACCCGCTTCACGCCGTACTTGTCCAGGAGCGCCCCGGCGGGCAGTTGGCACAGCGCGTACGTGACGAAGAAGGCACTGAGGATGAAGCCCTGCGTCTCGGGACCGATGTGCAGGTCGTCCGACATGGACGGCAGCGCGACGCTGAGTGTGGAGCGGTCCAGGTAGTTGACCGCGAGGCCGCCGAAGCACAGGACGGCTATGCCCCAGCGGACGTTGTTCCCCCGGCCGCGCGGGCGGGCGGGGAGTGAGGTGCCGGGCGGGGCAGCCGGCGCCTCACTCTCGGTGACGGAGCGGGTGGTCATCGTTGACCTCCGGTCGAGGGGGACGTGCGGATGTGACGGTAGGCGGTTCACGAGACCGGGCACAGAAGTGTCCACAGCGGGGACGGGGACACGGGTGCGGCCAGGGGGTCCGTTGACCTCCGCGTCATTTTCTACCCTCGCCGGCGCTTACATACAAGCCTTGTATGTAAGTATCCTCGCAGCTGAGGTGAGAAAGTGAGCGTCATGGCAGCTCAGCGGCGGGAAACGAGACAGACACGACGGACCGAGGCGGAGGCACCGCGTCCGCGCGAGTCGGTCCGGGCCCGGGTACACGCCCTGCTGCGGGCGCGGATCACGTCCCTCGCGCTCCTGCCGGGCGCGCCCCTGTCGGAGAACGAGCTGGCCGGGGAGCTGGACGTCAGCCGCACCCCGGTACGCGAGGCGCTGATCCTGCTGGGCGAGGAGTCGCTGGTCGACGTCTTCCCCAAGCTCGGTACGTTCGTCTCGCGGATCAGCGTCGACGCCGTCCTGGAAGCCCAGTTCATGCGGGAGGCGCTCGAACTGGCGGCGCTGCGCGAGGCGGTGAAGAAGTCCGGCGCGCAGGACATCACGGCACTGCGCGCCATCCTCGACGCACAGCGGGCCGCGCTGAAGGCGGACGACGCGGACGCGTTCTTCGAGCAGGACGAGGCCTTCCACCGCCGCCTGATGGAGGCGAGCGGCCACCGCACGCTGTGGCGCACGGTGGCGACCGCCAAGGCGCACCTCGACCGGGCCCGCCGGCTGAGTCTGCCGCTGCCGCACCGGATCGAGACGCTGGTCGACGAGCACACCACGGTGGTCGACGCGCTGGAACGGCGGGACGGGGCGCGCGCCGAGGACGCGCTGCGCGGACACCTTCAGGGCGTCTTCGACGACATCGGAACGATCCGGGCGAGCCATCCGGAGCTGTTCGCGGATCCGCATGAGCAGCCGGGCGCCCCGCCCCGCCCGCGAGTCCACCCCGGGCTGCGCCCCTGACGTCTACCCAGGGGCGGACTTGGCCGGGATGCCGCATGAAGTGTTCGAGGAGCGCGTACTGCGTCGGGCTGAGCTCCACCGGCACACCGGCTCGCGTCACACGCCTTCGGGCCGGCGTTCCTCGGATGCCGCCGCCGTGGGCGTCTCGGGGTAGTCCTAGGCGATCGTGCGGTCGAGTTGCTGGGTGCGGCAGCCGCTGTGGAGGGCCCAGGTGTAGCAGGCCAGGGAAAGTGCGACCAGGGTGAGCAGGTCGTACGGGCCCGGCAGCGGCGGGTGGTCGAGCGGGCCGAACTCGCCGTAGTACGACAGGACGAGAACGGCGAGCGGGGTGGCGACCAGTCGGATGCCGCCGTCGAGCCGGCGGCGGCCCTCCGGGGTGGCGGCCAGGCGCAGCCCCCCAGGACGTAGAGCGCGATTGCGGCGATCATGACACCGGCGTGGACCGGGAAACTCCAACTGCCCTGTGTGGCCGTGCCGCTGACGTTCAGGAGCCATCCGCCGTACACCGAGATCCACAGCCAGGCCGCGAGGAAGGCCGCGGACAGGGGCCAGCCGGTGCGGCGGGTGATCCAGCCGGCCGTCGGAGCGGTGCAGGCGCCGTGGACCGCGAGGCCTGCGAAGGTGATGGCCAGGAGTTGGACGAGGGCGGCGAACCCGGCGCGAGGCCCGTCCGCCGGGCGGAAGGGCGCCCGTCTGCGGCGCGTGACGATCACGGACGTCGGCACGGCGGCCGGAGTGTCCACGTCCACCGTCTCCCGGGTGCTCAACGGCACGGCCCGCGTCGACCCCGAACTCGTCCGCCGGGTCCACGACGCGGTGGCCGAACTCGGCTACCGGCCCAATGCCGCGGCGCAGGGTCTGGCCTGCGGCGAGGCCGGTGCCATCGGCGTTCTCGTCCCGGACCTGGCCAACCCGTACTTCCCCGACGTCCTCAAGTCCGTTTCCGCGGTGCCCGTTCGCACGCACGGCACGGTGATCCCATGATCCCCTGCGGCCACACGGCCGGCACGGGTACGACGCGGCGGGCGCCGTGCGCGCCCTGGATGTCACCGCGGTCGTCGCGTACAACGACCTCGTGGCCCGGGGCGCGGCGAGCGCACTGGAGGAGTCCGGCCTGCGCATTCCCGACGACATGGCGGTCATCGGCTGCGACGACATCTCCCCCCTCGACGACCTGCCCGGTTCACGCCGGCTCACCACCGTCTCAATGGCCCGCGACGGCCTGGGCCGCCAGGCCGCCGAAACCCTGGAAGCGCTGATGACAGCCTCCGGCGACACGGAACCCCGACTGATTCCGATGGAACTACGGGTACGCGAGACGAGCGCGGCCCCGTCGACGCGGTCCCGCTGAGCCGAGCAGCGGAACACCACCGACTCCCGTTGACGGTCGCGATGGGCAAGGCCGATCGCGTGGCCGATCGGGGCACCACATAAAACCGCCGGGTCCGCCCTTGGGGCGGACCCGGCGGATCTGACGACAGGCGTCAGCTCAACGTCCCAGGCCTTAGCTCAGTGTCTTGAGCGCCGCCTCCGCGTCGTACGGCGTCAGTTCGTCGAAACGGCCCGCCAGGACCTTCGCCGCCCACTCCGGGTCCTGGAGCAGGGCGCGGCCGATGGCGACCATGTCGAACTCGTCGCGCTCCAGGCGGTCGAGGAGGTCGTCGATGCCCTTGACCGCGGAGCCCTCGCCCATGAAGGCGCGGATGAAGTCGCCGTCGAGGCCGACGGAGCCGACCGTGATGGTGGGCTTGCCGGTGACCTTCTTGGTCCAGCCCGCCAGGTTCAGGTCCGAGCCGTCGAACTCCGGGTTCCAGTAGCGGCGGGTGGAGGCGTGGAAGGCGTCGACGCCGGCCGCGGTGAGCGGGTTGAGGATTGCCTCGAGCTCCTCAGGGGTCTCGGCGAGCCGCGCCTCGTAGGCCTCCTGCTTCCACTGCGAGTAGCGGAAGATCACCGGGAATCCGGGGGAGACGTTCTCGCGGATCGCGGCGACGATCTCGGCGGCGAACTTCGTGCGGGCCACGGCGTCGCCACCGTAGCCGTCGGTACGGCGGTTGGTCCCGGCCCAGAGGAACTGGTCGAGCAGGTAGCCGTGGGCGCCGTGCACCTCCACGCCGTCGAAGCCGATGCGCTCGGCGTCCTTGGCGGCCTGCGCGAACGCGCCGATGACGTCGTCCAGGTCGCCCTGGGTCATCGCCTTGCCCGTGCCTTCGGTGCCGTCGATGCGAAGGCCCGAGGGGCCGACGGCCGGGGCCTCGGCGAAGGGCGGCTTGCCCTGCTGGCGCACCATGCCGATGTGCCACAGCTGCGGCACGATCGTGCCGCCCGCCGCGTGCACGTCCTCGGCGACCTTCGCCCACCCGGCCAGCTGCTCCTCGCCGTGGAAGCGCGGCACCCGGTCGCTCTCGCCGGCCGAGTCGTGGCCGACGTAGGTCCCCTCGGTGACGATCAGGCCCACGCCTGCGGCGGCGCGGCGGGAGTAGTAGGACCGAACGTCCTCACCCGGGATGCCGTTCGGCGAGAACATACGCGTCATGGGCGCCATCGCGATGCGGTTCGGGACTTTCAGGCCGTTCAGTGCGATCGGGCGGGAAAGGATCTCGGCAGCGCGGGAATCGGGTGACGCGGCGTCAGTCACAGAGTGCTCCTCTTGGGTACCAGTCGGTATGTGCACAAGCATGGAATCTGCGTGTGCCAACCGTTCCGGCCTCCATGACATTCCGCAGGTCAGCCTCGTCCTCGTGTGATCCGGGCCACGGACCCAGGACCTAGGGCCTTTCGTTTGGGATCAGGCTGAGCTCGCCCGATCCGAACGAAAGGCCCTAAGGCCGGTCGACGACGGCGCTGAGAGGTGTCGAGGCGAGGCGCTCCTCGTGGTCCAGGACGACGAGTTTCCGGCCCTCGCCGGTGGTTCCGACGAGGACCAGGTCGTCCATGGCCGGGTACCAGAGGTCGTCGAAGCGCTCCAGGAGCCGCTCGGGCGCGAGCCGTACCGCCACTCCGTCCCCGGGCCACGCGGCCAGGACCTGGCCCTCGACGTCGCCGAGCTCGGCCCGCAGCAGCGCGCACGTCTCCGGCAGCGTCATCTCCGAGACGTCGACGACACCGGACGTCTGCCGCAGCACACCTGCCAGCGGCGCGAGTGTCCCTCCCAGGAGAGCCAGCAGCTCTTCGTAGGCGCCGAGGTCGGGCGCGGCCCCGATGGATTCCAGCGTGGCAGTGAGACGGGGTGGCATGTCTTACTCAGTTACCTTCCAGAAAGTTCCCGGCATTGTCCTGCCAGGGTGCCCAGCCGATGTAGCGGGATCCGGGAGTGGTCGGGTCGTCCGGATACCAGTCGTGTCCGTACAGGCCGCCGGCTCCCTTCTTCCCTCCCGACCAGTCCCAGTAGTTGACGTGGCCGTCCGGCCCGTCGATCCGCCAGCCACGCATCTTGTCCGGAGTCTGCTCGCCGATCAAGGTGCCCGTGCCCTCGTGCGTGTTCGGGTTGCGGTCGTACATTTTGATGGAGTCGGCGCCGAGATCGCCGCCCGCGTGCTCCCTGGCGGCGCTGACGGCCCGGTCGTAGTTCGACCAGGAATAGTCGTAGCGGCCGATGGAGGGCTTGGAGTAGCCCCGCGGATCGTCGGGATGGTCGCCGCCCTGCGGCTCCTTCTTCGGCCCGTCACCGTCGTACTCGGGCGCGAGGCCGAGCGGGTCGCTCCAGGTGTGCGGGTTGTCGACGTACGCGGCCGGGTTCGGCGCCGGTGTCAGGCCGAGCGGGTCCGGGGTGAGATAGCGGCCGGTCTGCGGGTCGTAGTGGCGGAAGTAGTTGTAGTGAAGCCCCGTCTCCGGGTCGAAGTACTGGCCGGGGAAGCGCAGGGGCGTGTACGTCGCGCTGTTCGCCGTCCAGGTCGTGGTGCCCCAGAGGGTGCTGCGCGCGTGCCAGGCGACCCGGCCCTGCTCGTCGACGAGTTCGCTCGGGGTGCCGACGAGGTCGGTGACGATGGCGAAGAAGCGGGAGTCGATCTCCGTCTGCGGTGCGTCGGCCGCGTGGATGCGCTCGGTCTGGGCGAGCGGGCGCCGGCCCATGTGGTCCCAGGTCAGGGTGACCGGGTGCGGGAACTGGGGTGCGCTGGTGGTCTGTTCGCAGAGTGTGCTGCCGTCCCACGTGAAGACGGTGCGCTCGACGACGGTCGCGCCGTCCGCGCCGATGCGCAGCTTGGCCGTGCGCCGGCCGAGCGGGTCGTACGTGTAGCGCCACCTGGTGCCGTCCGGTGTGACGACCGAGACGAGACGGTCCTCGGCGTCCCACTCGTAGCGCCACGTGTCGGGTTTGCGGGAGAGACGGGTCTTCTGCCGCAGCGTGATGCGGCCCAGCGCGTCGTGCTCGTAGCGGACGCTCCCGGCGCGGGTGATACGGGTGCCCTGGTAGGTGCGGGGGCCGGTCGCCTCCTGGCCCGGATGTTCGGCGGGCCAGGAGGCCGAGGTCTGGTTGCCCGCGGTGTCGTACGCGTACGTCTCGGTCCAGCCGGCCGCGTGCACCGCGGTGACCCGGCCCACCGCGTCCAGGTCGAAGCGGCGGGCGCCGCCGAGCCGGTCGTCGACGGCGGTGAGGTGGCCGTCGGCGCGGTAGCTGTAGGCGCGGTGCTGGACGGTGTGGCCGTCCGCGTCCGTCACCGACTGGGCGGACAGCCGCCCCAGCGGGTCGAAGGCCTGCTCCAGGGTGATCGTCGCGCCGATGTGCCGGGCCGTCTCGCGGCCCGCCGCGTCGTAGCGCAGGTCGACGGCGCGACCGGACACGACCAGGTCGGTGCGGCGGCCCACGGCGTCGAAGGACCAGGTCGTGGCACCGCCGGTGGGAGTGGTGCGACCGGTGCGGCGTCCCAGCTCGTCGTACACGTAGGTGAGTTCGCGGCCGTCGACGGTCTCGGAGCGGACGCGGCCGTGACGGTCGCGCAGGATGCTCACACGGCAGCCGTCGGGGCCCGTTGCCTGGGCCGGCTCGTCGGTCACGTCGTAACTGAAGGTCGTGACATGGCCGTCGGCGTCCTTGCGGATGATCTGGCCGAGCGCGTCGCGCTCCAGGGAAGTCGTCTGCCCGAGCGCGTTCGTGCGGGCGACGAGCCGGCTCGCGGCGTCATGGGCGTAGCTGAGTGTGCGGCCGTCGAAGTCGGTCTCCGATGTCAGGCGCCCGGCCGGGTCGTAGACGTAACTCCAGGTCAGGCCCTGCGGGTTGGTGACCTTGGTGAGCCGTAGTTCGTCGTCGTGCTCGAACTCGTGACGGACGCCGTCCGGAGAGGTGCGGGCGGTCAGCAGGTCGAAGTGGGTGTACTCGTGGCGCGTGACGCCGCCGAGCGGGTCGGTGTGGGTGACGCAGTTGCCCTCGCCGTCGTACGTCCATGACTCGGCGGTGCCGTCCGGCCGGACGCGGCGGGTGAGCCGTCCCTCGACGCTCCATTCCAGACGGGTCGTCGCGCCGGTCGGATCGGTGAGGGCGGTGGGCCGGCCGAAGGCGTCGCGTCCGTAGCGGGTCACGCCGCCGAGCGCGTCGGTGATCTCGACGGCGAGCCCGGCGCGGTCGCAGCGCACCCGGGTGACGTGCCCGAGCGGGTCCGTGACCGCGGTGAGGTGACCCGCCTCGTCGTACGCGTAGTGCGTGGTCCGCCCCGAAGGGCCCGTGGCCGAGATCCGGTTGCCGCGCTCGTCGTAGGCGTAGCGGTGCGTGGCGCCGTCGGGACCCTTGAGCCGGGTCAGGCGCCCGGACGCGTCGTACTCGGCGTGCGTCTCGCGTCCGTCGGGGCGCCGGACGAGGACCGGATTGCCGTCGTCGTCGTAGCGGCGGTCGACCGTGTGGCCGAGCGGGTCGACGGCGGTGAGCAGCCGGTTGCGGTGGTCACGGGTGAAGCGGGTGGTGTGGCCGAGCGGATCGGTCTCGGCGACGATCTGGCTGGCGCTGTTGACGAGGAAGCGGCGCGTATGGCCCTCGCCCGTCGTGGTCGTGGTGACCCGGTGACCCGTCGCGGGGTCCGCCTCGCCGTAGGACAGGCGCAGGTTCATGTGCCCCTCCGACCCGCGTTCGGAGACACACCGGTCCTGCTCGTCGTACGCGTACGTGTAGGAGCGGTCGTTGCTGTCCGTCCACGACGTGACGCGGCCGCGCTCGTCGTAGGTGAACCGCAGTGCGGATCCTGAGGAGTTGAGGACCTCGCCGAGATGGCCCGCCGCGTCGTATCCGTAAGCCTTGACGGCATGTGCGGCGCCGGACGGTCCGGCGAGACGCAGGGCGGTGACACGGCCGTCGGCGGTGGTGAGTTCCAGGTGGTAGCCACCGGAGGCGACGATGCCGAGCGGTGTGCCTTGCGCGTCGTACTCGAAGGTGAGCCAGTTGCCGTTGCGGTCGTCGATCTGTTCCAGCACCGCCAGGCCCTCGGCCCGGTCCGCGAAGTGGCGGACGCGGCCGGTGCGCCGGTCGGTGACCGTGTAGCCGCCGTCGACACGGTCCAAGGGCCAGGCGGGGCCGTGCGTCGGCAGGACCGGGACGCCGGGGGCGGGGTGCGGATAGCTGAGCAGCAGGCCGTCCTCGGTCACGAAGACGACGCCCTCGCCGTCGATCTCCAGGCGCTGGTCGACGGTGGACGACCACGACGGGCCGAACCACTTGCCCAGCCGGTAGCCCGACTCGACGCGCCGCGTGAAGACCAGCGGCAGGGTTCCGGGCAGCACGACATCGGTCTGCGGCAGATACATCCGGCCCGTGGCCATGTCGATGGGGTCGGAACCCTTGTTCTCCACCGAATTCTCGGTACGGCCGTGCTGGTTGGGGCCGTCCGCGTGACCCGCAGCGCGCTCACTGTCCCGCACCGTCCTGCGCGCCGCGTTCTCGGCGACGTCCTTCGCCCCCGTCCTGAGCCCGAGCCGCAGCCCGCTGCGCGCGAGGCCCGCGCCTTTGGTGCCGATGAGCTCGGGGATGAGGCGCCCGACGAACTCGGAGGGGTCCTTCTTGAAGCCGTCGACGGCGGCGGTGACGATGCGTTCGGGGTGCGCGGCGGTGGAGACGAGGCCGGAGAGCGTCATGGAGACGTTCTGCATGTACGCGGCCGGGTGCGTGAGGTTGTAGGGGTCGGTGGGGTTGAGGCCGCGGGCGAAGTTGAGCAGTCCGGCGGTGCCTTTGAGGGCGCCGCCGACCACGTGGGTCAGTTCGGTGTTGTAGGCCTTGTAGCCGTCGACGACGGTGTTGCCGAGCCGGTCGAGCGGCGGGGGTTCGGCGGGAGCGTGCGCGAGGGCCGCCTTCACCTTGCCCTGGGCGTCGGAGGCGGCGGTGTTGCGCTGCTTGCGCGCCTCGGTGAGCGTCTCGTGGGCCTTCTTGATGTCGGCCTTGCCGGGGTCCTGGAACGGCTCGGGCTTGGCGCCGGGGTCCTCGTTCGCCTTGATCTTGGCGTTGTAGGCGTCGACCTTCTTGTTGTACGCGTCGACCGCGTCCTTCGACGCCTGCTGCCCCTTCTTGTACAGCTCTACGGCGTCCTTGGCCTTGCCCTGCGCCCACTTGACCGTATCGGCGTACGCGTCCAGCGCACCCGCCGCCTTGTCGCAGGCGTCGGACGCCTGAGCCCACTTCGTGGGGTGCACGCCGAACTTCTTGCGGAAGGCGTCGCCGCCCTCGCCCGCCCAGCCGGACGAGTCGACCTTCTTCATCCCCTGCGAGACGTGGTCGAACGCGGTGTGGAAGTCCTTGAGATGCTTCGCGGCCTCACGGATCTTGTCCGGGTTGCCGTGGACGAGTTCGTTGGCTTCCTCTGTCTGGCCGAGCTGCTGCTCGCCGGGCGTGGCACCGAGATCCGAGGCGACATCGTCACCCCAGTCCTCCACGGCGTCGGCCGCCCCGTGCAGGCCCACGTGGTCGAGGCCGTCGCCGACCTTGTTCGTCGCGTAGTCGACGCCCTCGCCGACCTTCTTCTTGCCCTCGTCGATGAGGTCCTCACCGACCGAAAGACCTTTGTTGATACCGCCCTTGACGCCGTCGACGATGTCGCCGAGCCCCATCAGCCCTCACCCCCGCCCTGCTGCTGTCCTGCGGCCTTGGCCCGTTCCTCGGGGGAGGGGCCGAAGGTGTCGTCGAGCATCTGGTCGTACTCGTCGTCCGAAACGCCGAGGGCGTTGTGCAGGTTCTCGGGGTTGAGGCCCGCGGGGCCCAGCGTGTGCGACGTCATGACGTCGCGGCCCGCGTCCTTCCAGCCCTGGCCGCTGTTGGCCATGGCCTGGTCGAAGGATTCCTTGCTGTAGTCCACGCCGCCGTACGCGCCCGACGTGGCGATGTCGCCCCAGCCCTTCTGGGTGACCTCTTCCTCGGAGGCGTACGGGTTCCCGATCGCGGCGTTCGTGACGACCTTGAACGATCCCTCGACGTACTGCTCGGTCTCGTAGTACGTACCGGCGGACAGGCCGGTCTTCACGGCGAACCCGTTGCCCTCGTTCACCAGCGAGCGCACGCCCCACTCCCAGCGCTCGCAGAACGACTTGAACTCCCCGGTCAGCCCTTCGTGCCCCAGGTCCAGGCCGGACAGGGCGATGTCCCCGAAGCCGCGCCCGGCCCCGGCCTCACCGACCATGCCGAGCTCCTTCAGCTCGGCCAGGGCCTCGGTCAGACCCTTGGCGATCAGAGCCAGGCCGCCGGTCTTCAGGTCCTTGCCGCCGCCCCCGCCGCCGCCTCCGTCGCCGGTCATGCGCTGCCCCTCTCGCCCTCGTCACGGTCGACCGCCGCCTCGTCCGGCACGATGCCCCGCACCGGCGGAAACACCATGCCGTCCGGCCCGTCCGCGCAGTCGAGCGCCACCCCGCACGGCACTCCCGCCGCCGGCACCGCCACGTCGAGCAACCTGGCTCCGAGGATCGTCCGGTAGGTCCACTCCCGGCTGAACTCGCCGCGTGCCTGGGCGTAACGGGCCAGTGCCTGCTCGTCGGAGAACGCGAGGATGAAACGGATGCCGTTGAAATCCGCGGTCAGCAGGCCGCGTTGGTCCTCGGACCCGGGGAAGTCGCCCAGCGGAACCAGTACCGCCGTACGCCGGAACTCGCCGAGCAGCCGGAGGAACTCGCGCCGCCGCGCGGTGACTTCAGGATCCTCGGGTACGGGTTCCTGAGCGACGGGCCGAGTCTTCTGCGCATCCGACTCGGGGTCGGGACCGGGCTCTTGAGCGGCCGGAACCGGCTCTGCGACCGTCTCCGAAGCCGGCGGTCCCTGCGCAGGTGTCGCCGGTGCCTCTGTCATATCCACGTAGTCAGCGAGGCGTGACCTCGGAATCGAGTTCCCGGGCCGCTCGTCCGACTCGCCCCCGTACTCAGACATAAGCCCCATCATCACGAGTGCATGTCGGCGACCGCAACGGTGCTGCTGTCACACCCCTGTCACAGTGCGGGGCGCGGGGCCGGCCGGAGGGGGCTGGCCCCGCGGATGGTGCGCGCGCTACCTTCGATGGCTCGGTCAACGGGCGAACGGGGGTCGGTTGTGCTGGCGAACGTGGTCATGCTGTGGGTCGTCGGCCTTGTCTGTCTGGTAGCCGCCGCGATCGGTGAGACCGTGAAACTGGGCGGCTGGGAGCTGCCCGCGCTGACGTCGCGCAAGACGCGAATTCCCGTCGCGCTCATCGGAGTTGTCGCTCTCGTGCTGGGCCTCGTCGCGTTCGTGCACAGTTCGTCGGGCTCGACGCCGGGCGGTGCGGCGGCCGGGCCCGGGGTCTCGTCACCGCCGCAGCAGGATGATCCTCCGCCGGCCGACCCGACCACGAGCCAACCCGCCTCGCCATCGCCGTCCCGGTCTCCTTCCCCCGCCCCGTCGCGGTCCCGTGCACCGGAGTCGACCCCGCCGCCCGCGCCCCCTGCCGACTCCACGCCCCTGCCCCCGCCGGTGATCGGCGTGCACTGGCGCGGCTCGGTGCAGCTGAACGGCGAGACGCGGGGCGACGGCACGGACATGACCACGGGGTGGTTCCTCGACTCCGTCCCACCGTCGCGCGCGCCCCTTGGCGACCTGGGCCTGGCTGGGTCGAACGCGGTCGCGGGCAACGCGCTGGCGCGCTGGTCCGGCAAGGGCGCGCCGAGCGCCCGCCAGTGCGGTGACCTCCTCAACACCCAGGTGGGGCAACGCCAGTTGGACGTACAGGAGGGTGCCACGGGCTGTCTCAGGACGGAGGGCGGGCGCGTCGCCTCCTTCACGGTGACCGCCGCGCCGGGGGCGCTGCAGATGACGCTCGCGGTCGTCGTCTGGCAACGCGCGTAGGCGGTCGGCCGCTCGCGCATGCCCGAGGGCCCCGGTCATCGAGACGCTGGGACATGCAGCCGTCCGCCTTCGCCAAGGCGTTCAAGCGGGAGTGCGGGCTCGCCCCGGGCGGCTACCGGAGGCAGGCGAGGGTGGCGTAGGCGGGGCCTGGTTTTCGGATATCAGTTCGGTTGGGGGTGCGTTTTCGGGTTGGCGGGACCATTCTGGAGGTATGTCCGAAGGTGCGCCCGTGACCGTGCACCCGCCCCTGCCTGACGGCGGCCGGCGGGTGACGATTCGCGGCAAGGACGTGGGGACCGCCTACAACCTGCTCGACGTCCTGGAATTCCTGCGCGCCGCGGGCCTTCCCGAGGCGGACACGACCGTCGACGACCCGGAACTGATCGACTGGCACGGTGCGGGGCCCGAAAACTGGGGCCCGGACGGGCCGGAGCAGGCTTCGTGACTGCTCACCCGTCCGGCGTTTGAGCGCCGGTCAGGGTGTTCACGTAAGCGCCGGTCAGGATTTTTGCGCGAGCCGGTCGAGCAGGTCGTGCCATCCCGCCTCCACGCGGTCGAGCGGGATGCCCCGCTCGACGGTCAGATGGTGGACGAGCGCGGTGTCCGCGGCGGCCAGCAGCGTGTGCGCGAGGAGATCGGTGTCGCCCTCCACGCCCGCCTGGCGCAGCAGCAGCATGACGTGCGTGTGGCGCAGCCGGTTCGCCGGGACCGCGTAGTTGCGCAGGGGGTCGGTGCGCGCGGCGAGGATCAGCTCGTGGTGGTCCCGCTCGTGGCGGACGAGGGCGGGGCCGAAGGCGTGCAGGCGCTCCAGGGCGGGCGCGTCCGGGCCCAGGGGCGGCGGGCCCGACAGGAACGCGGCCTGAAGCTGCTGCTCCCGGTGGTCCAGGAGGGCGATGAGCAGCCCGGTGCGGTCGCCGAAGCGCCGGAAGACCGTCCCCTTGCCTACCCCGGCCGCCGTCGCCACCGCCTCCATGGTCAGGTTCGCCGCCCCGCACCCGGACAGCAGGCGCGACGCGGCCTCCAGCAGGCGTGTGCGGTTGCGCGCCGCGTCCGCGCGCAGCGCAGGCTGCTCGCCCGCCGGTGTCAGGGCGAGGTCGGTCGGGCCGCCCTGGGCGCCGGGCGTCGTGACGAGA
This sequence comes from Streptomyces sp. CB01635, assembly GCF_002803065.1. Lineage (GTDB taxonomy): Bacteria > Actinomycetota > Actinomycetes > Streptomycetales > Streptomycetaceae > Streptomyces. The sequence continues at coordinate 16,860 of NZ_NNBL01000031.1, read as the reverse complement.
GGGGGGATGGGGCCGGTCATGGCTTCAGAGTAGCGCCGGGAACGGACAAGTGGACCGCGGTCCGGATAGGTGGTACAACTTTAAACGGACTTCGGTCCGGTTGGACCGTGCATGAGATCCGTACGCCCTTATCTGGAGTTATGCCATGTCTGTTCGCATCCTCGCCCTCGTCGGCAGCCTCCGCGCCGGTTCGCACAACCGTCAGCTCGCCGAGGCCGCCGCCAAGCACGCGCCCGCCGGCGTCGACATCCAGCTCTTCGACGGCCTCGCCGACGTGCCCTTCTACAACGAGGACATCGACGTCGAGGGAAGCGTCCCCGCCGGTGCCGCGCGCCTGCGCGAGGCGGCCGGTCAGACCGACGCCTTCCTCCTCTTCTCGCCCGAGTACAACGGCACCATGCCGGCCGTCCTGAAGAACGCCATCGACTGGCTGTCCCGCCCGTACGGCGCCGGCGCGATCTCCGGCAAGCCCGTCGCCGTCGTCGGCACCGCGTTCGGCCAGTACGGCGGCGTGTGGGCGCAGGACGACGTGCGCAAGGCCGCGGGCATCGCCGGTGCCGCGGTCCTGGAGGACGTGAAGCTGTCCATCCCCGGCTCCGTCACGCGCTTCGCCGAGACCCACCCCGCCGACGACTCCGAGGTCGCGACCGCGCTGACCGAGGTCGTCGGCCGCCTGAGCGAGCAGGCCACCCCCGCCGCGGCCTGAGGCTCCCGGCGCAAGTGCGGCCGGAGGCCGGGGACGAAGCTGTCCCCGGCCTCCGGCCGCACCCATTTACGGGGAGGGCCTACGGGGAACCCGTCGGCGGTTCCGCGCGAACCGGGGCGGGCCACGAACGGCTGATCCGTGGCGGCCCCGGAGCGCGTCCGCCAATCCCTTCTGCCTACGATGCAGCGGTGACCACCCGCCCAGGACGGCCCATGCGGCCGCAGTTGACGCTGCGGCTCCTCGGGCTGCTCGTCGGCGCCGTGCTCCTTGGTCTGCTCGGCATGCACGGCCTGGGACCCGTACCGGCAGGCGCGCACGGCGAGATGCACCCGGCGGCCGCGCCCGCGACGGGTGGCGCCGCTGACGCGGTTGACCATGCCGGGCCCGAGCGGCAAGGCGTCAAGGCTTCTGCTCCCGACATGTGCGACCACGGAGAGGGTGGCTGCGAAGGGCACATGGCGCACGCCGACTCGGTCTGCGCCTCCGCCTCCGTCGCCGGCCCCCCGGCAGTCGCCCCCGCGCTGCTCCCCGACGTGATCGCCTGCCCCGCCCGCCCCGAGGCCCGTACTTCCTCGGCCGGCAGCGGCCCCGACGGCGGCCGTGCCCCACCGTCACTCTCCGAACTCCAACTCCTGCGGATCTAGAACGGCCCGCGCGGTACCGCATGCCCCAAGGGGTGGCGCCGCGCTCACGCGAGCCCTTCACCGAGATCAGCATCAGGAGTTCCGCATGACCGCACACCGCACGTTCGTCCGCCGCGCCCTTGTCGCCGGCACCGCAGGGGCGGCCGCCCTGGTCCTCGCCGCATGCGGCAGCGACAAGCCGGCCGGGGGTCACGACATGGGCGCGAAGGAGTCCGCTTCCCGTCCGGCCGCGTCGACCCAGGCCGACGGCCAAAGCAATGCAGGCAGCCGCAACAGCTCCGACGTCTCCTTCGCCAAGGAGATGATCCAGCACCACCGGCAGGCCGTGGAGATGGCCGGACTGGCCGAGGGCCGCGCCGCGTCGAAGGACGTGAAGAGCCTCGCCGCCAAGATCAAGGGGGCCCAGGCCCCCGAGATCGAGGAGATGTCCGGCTGGCTCACCGCATGGGGTGAGGAAGTCCCCGCCGACATGTCGGGCATGGGCCACGACATGTCCTCGTCCATGCCCGGCATGATGAGCGCCGGTGACATGGACGAGCTCAAGAAAGCGTCCGGCGACGACTTCGACAAGAAGTTCCTCGCGATGATGGTCAAGCACCACGAGGGCGCCGTCGCGATGGGCAGGACCGAGAAGTCCGACGGCAAGTACGGCCCCGCGACGCGCCTCGCCGCAGACGTGGTGACCGCGCAGACCGCCGAGATCGAGCAGATGAACAAGATGCTCGGCAAGAGCTGAGGAATCCTGCGCGGGTGCGCCGTACACCCCGTCGGCCACACGCCGGCGGGGTTGCGCGCCCACGCTGCTCCCCGCCGGACCGGTGACGTCACGCGCGATCGGGGGCATGGTGGGAGACCCTCACCGCGACGGTCGCCCGGCACCCGCCGGCCGTGCACCGGGGCCCGGCACGGCCTGATCGTGCCGCCCCGGAGCACTTGTCCGGTTCGGGAACGGGCGCCGGTGTGTGCGAGGCTCGACGCCAAGGGTCTTCGTACGTCGGCCGGATGGAGGTGTGATGTCCACGCAGAGCCATCGTTTGATGATCACCGAGCTGGCGAGCTGCGACGGCTGCGCGGTGCTGCGGGTCAGCGGCGAACTCGACCAGAGCGCTGAGGGACTCTTCCTGGGCACGCTCGGCGCCTGCGTCGACGCGGGTCACCCGTACCTCGTCCTCGACGTCACCGCGCTCTCCTTCTGTGACTCACGCGGTCTCTACTGCCTGCTGGCCATGCGGTGGCTCCTGGACCGCCGCGGCGGCAAGCTCCTTCTCGCGGGGGCGGGGCGCCGGCTGACCGAACTGCTCACCCAGACAGGCAGTGTCGATCTCCTCCCCGCCCAACGGTCCGTCGGCCAGGCCCTGTCGTCGCTGCCTCCCACGCACCGGCCGGTCTGGCCACCCGTACCGAGCCCCGACGCGCTGGACGACGGGTCGCCCAGCCCCCCGCGGCCCCGGCCGCCCACACCCTGACCGGGCCGTCGACCCGAGGTCGCGCGCGACTCGCCCGCCTCAGGAGGCTCCCGGCGCACCGGCGCGCAGCCCGTCCATGACGAGGTCGAGCAGCCGCCCGGCGCGCGACTGCCAGTCGCCGTGCGGGTCGATCTGCCAGAGCCCGGCGATGGCGAGCGCGAAGTCCTCCGGTGTCACCCCGGGGCGGATCGTGCCCGCCTCCTCGTTCGCCGTGAGCAGGAGCGACATGGCCGCCGTCACCGGGCCGTGCCCGAGGGCGGCGAGGCTGCCGCGCGTGGTGGCCTCGCGCAGCGCGTCCGCCAGACCGGCCTTCGCCATGGCGTACTGGGCGAGGCGGTCCATCCACGCGCGCAGGGCCTCGTCGGGCGCGCGGGTGGCGAGCAGGTGGGACGCGGTGTCGGCGACCTGCTGCATCTCGTAGCGGTAGACCTCGAGCACGAGGGACTCGCGGTTGGGGAAGTTGCGGTAGAACGTGCCCTGGCCGACGCATGCCTTCTTCGCGATCGCGCTCAGCGGGGCGTCCGCCGACTGTGTCAGCTCGGTCAGCGCCACTTCCAGGATGCGGTCGCGATTGCGTTGCGCGTCCGAGCGGAGCGGCGCTTCCTTCTTCGGCTGCACCCGTCCCCCTTCCGGGAATCGCGAATCCGACGACAGTGCCAAGAATTCGGTATGCCCTTGCTAAGCGGACAGCTGTCCGTTAGCGTACGGCGTAGTGGACAGTTGTCCGCTTGGCTCCACCATAGCGGCAGACCCGGCTCGAGTGGAGAGCCGGTGACCACCGCAAGCGACTTTTCGGCCGCCGAGCGCGCGACAGGCGCGGAACCCCGAAGTTCTCCCTCTACGTACAGCCCTCGCACCCCATGAGCGAAAGAAGGCTGATCATGGCCCCATCGACGTCCAGCGTCATCACGCTGAACATCAACGGCGAGAAGTACACGCTGCCCGTCGACCACCGCACCACCCTGCTCGACGCACTGCGCGAGCGCCTCGATCTGCCGGGCACGAAGAAGGGCTGCGACCAGGGCCAGTGCGGCGCCTGCACCGTCCTCCTCGACGGCCGTCGCGCCGTCTCCTGCCTGCAGCTCGCGGTGGCGGCCGAGGGGCGTGAGATCACCACCATCGAGGGCGTGGCCGACGCCGACGGACTGCATCCGGTGCAGCAGGCCTTCCTCGATCTCGACGGGTACCAGTGCGGTTACTGCACTCCTGGCCAGATCTGTTCGGCCCTCGCGGTCATCGAGGAGCACGCGGCGGGCTGGCCGAGCGCCGTGACCGCCGACGTACGGCCGGAGGCGGGCGTTCCGGCGCTGACCGCCGACGAGATCCGGGAGCGGATGAGCGGTAACCTGTGCCGCTGCGGCGCCTACGTGTCGATCGTCAACGCCGTCGCCCGCGCCGCAGGAACGGAGGCTGTCGCATGAAGGAGTTCGGATACGAGCGCGTCTTCGACGTGCCCGCCGCGGTCGCCCTGCTCGACGCCGACCCCGACGCGCGCTGTCTGGGCGGCGGCACCAACCTCGTCGACCTGATGAAGACCGGCGTCGAGAGGCCCGCCCGGCTCGTCGACGTACGCGAACTGCCCCTCGGAGAGATCGAGTTGACGCCGGAAGGCGGCCTGCGCATCGGTGCGACGGTCACCAACAGCGACCTCGCCGCCCATCCCGAAGTGCGGCGCCGCTACCCGATGCTGGCGCAGGCCGTCCTCGCCGGCGCCTCGGGTCAGCTGCGCAACATGGCCACCGTCGGCGGCAATCTGCTCCAGCGCACGCGCTGCGGCTACTTCACCGACCTGGCCAAACCCTGCAACAAGCGGACGCCCGGCAGCGGTTGCCCCGCGATCGAGGGCGAGCACCACAACGCCGCGATCCTCGGCGCCTCCGCGCACTGCGTGGCCGTCCACCCCTCGGACATGGGAGTGGTGCTCGCCGCGCTCGACGCAGTCGTCTCGTACGAAACGGTCGACGGCCCGGGCGAGTTGGCGCTGGCGGAGTTCTATTCGCCCGTGGGGGAGACCCCGCACGTGGAGACCGCTCTGCCGCCCGGCGCGCTGATCACCGCCGTCATCCTGCCCCCGGCGCCCGTCGCCGCCCTGTCCCGCTACCGCAAGGTCCGCGAGCGCGCCTCCTACGCGTTCGCGATCGGCTCCGTCGCCGCGGCGCTCGACGTCCGGGACGGAACGGTCCACGAAGTGCGCCTCGCCTTCGGGGCGGTCGCGTCCCGGCCCTGGCGCGCTCACGAGGCCGAACGCGCCCTGACCGGCGGCCCCGCGACCGCCGAGGCCTTCGCCGCCGCCGCGGACGCCGAACTCGCGGCCGCCGAGACGCTGCCCCACAATGGATACAAGGTGACGCTGATGCGCAATCTCGTCGTGGCCGTCCTGACCGAGCTCGCCGAGGAGGCCGTCCGATGACCACGACGACCACGGCAACCCCGGTGACGGGCACCGCCGGCGCCTCGTACACCCGGGTGGAGGGGCTGGAGAAGGTCACCGGGGCAGCCCGGTACGCGGGGGATGTCCCCGCCGCCGAACTCGCCCACGGCTGGCTGGTGTTGTCCACCGTCGCCCGCGGCCGCATCCGCTCCATCGAGTCGGACCCCGTCCGCGGGATGCCCGGGGTGCTGGCCGTGCTGCACCACGGCAACGCGCCGCGCGTCGACGGGAACTACGTCGGCATGCTGGGGCGGCCCGACCCGATCGTCGAGGTCTTCCAGCACGACCGGGTGCCGTTCGTGGGCTGGCCGGTGGCGCTGGTCGTCGCTGAGACCACGGAGCAGGCCAGGGAGGCCGCCGAGGCGCTGGTGGTGCGGTACGACGAGGAGCCGCACGACGTCGCGTTCTCCGCCGGACACGCCGGCATCTACACACCGGACGGCGACGGCATGCTGGCGGAGAAGGGCGACCTCGCGGCCGAACTCGCCGCGTCCGTCCATGTCGTGGACGCGGAGTACACCACCCCGGAAGAGCACCACAGCTCGATGGAACCGCACGCGGCGATGGCGCGCTGGGACGGCGGACGCCTCGAGATCGTCGACTCCAACCAGGGCAGCATGTGGGTCGCGCAGGAGCTGGCGAAACTGTTCTCGCTCGACCCGGCCTCGGTGCGGGTGCGGTCCGAGCACATCGGCGGTGCCTTCGGGTCCAAGGGTGTGCGCGTGCACCAGATCCTCGCCGTGATGGCGGCGACCGTACTCGACCGCCCGGTCAGGGTCGTCATGACCCGACGTCAGATGTTCTCGCTCGTCGGCTACCGCAGCCCCACGGCCCAGCGCGTCAGGCTCGGTGCCGACGCCGACGGGCGGTTGCGTGCTCTCGACCATCAGGCGCACAGCCTCACGTCGACGGTCCACGAATTCGTCGAGGCCAGCGCCGGGTTCGGGCGTCCGATGTACGCCGCCGACGCTCACCGCAGCGTCAACCGGGTGGTGCGGCTGGACGTGCCGACGCCGACCTTCATGCGCGCGCCCGGTGAGGCTCCGGGCTCGTTCGCCCTGGAGTCCGCGCTCGACGAACTCGCCGAACAGTGCGGCATGGACCCGATCGCACTGCGTGCCCGCAACGAGCCGGACGTGGGCCCGGTCTCCGGCCTGCCGTTCGGCTCCCGCAACCTGCTGGCCTGCTTCGACGAGGGGGCCCGCAGGTTCGGCTGGGCGGACCGGGACCCACGTCCCGGCGTGCGGCGCGAAGGGCGCTGGCTGCTCGGCACCGGCACGGCGGCGGCCACCTTCCCGGTGATCGTGGCACCGTCCACGGCGGCCGTGACCGCTGAGGCCGACGGCACCTTCACGGTGCGGATCGGCGCGTCGGACGTCGGCACGGGGGCGCGGACCGCGCTGACCCTGCTCGCCGCGGAGGCCCTCGGCGTGGCCGGGGAGCGCGTCCATGTGCGCATCGGAGACAGCGACTTCGGCCCGGCGGCGATCTCGGGCGGCTCGATGGGCACCCGCTCCTGGGGCTGGGCCGTCACGGCCGCCGGGCGAGACCTGCGGGAGCAATTGGCCCTGGGCGGCGACATTCCGCCGCAGGGCATCACCGTGCGATCCGACACCAGCGCCGCGGTCGGCTCCCTCACCCAGAAGGAACGGCACTCCTTCGGCGCCCAGTTCGCCGAGGTCGCCGTCGACGTCACCACCGGCGAGGTACGCGTACGGCGGATGCTCGGCGTTTTCGCGGCCGGCAGGATCGTCAACCCGCTGACCGCGCGCAGCCAGTTCATCGGCGGGATGATCTGGGGACTGTCCATGGCACTGCACGAAGAGGCGATCAGGGACCAGGCCACGGGCGGTCACGTCGGCGCCGACCTCGCGGGCTACCACTTCGCCGCCAACGCCGACGTACCCCTGATCGAGGCGGACTGGGTCGACGATCCGGACGCGGACGACCCCGTCGGGATCAAGGGCATCGGCGAGATCGGCATCGTGGGCGCGGCGGCCGCCGTCGCCAACGCGGTCTGGCACGCGACCGGCGTCCGGCACCGGCACCTGCCGATCCGGCCCGACCGCGTACTGTCGGCCGGGGCCCCTGCCGCAGGTGACGGCGATGCTTGACATCGCCGACGAGCTGAACCGGTGGGCCGGGCAGGGCCGGGACTTCGCCGTCGCCACCGTCGTCTCGGTGGGCGGCAGCGCACCCCGCCAGCCCGGCGCCGCCCTCGCCGTCGACAGCGAGGGCACCGTCATCGGCTCGGTCTCCGGCGGCTGCGTCGAAGCGGCGGTCTACGAACTGTGCGTGCAGGTGCTCCAGGACGGCGGGTCCGTCCTGGAGCGGTTCGGCTACAGCGACGAGGACGCCTTCGCCGTGGGGCTCACCTGCGGCGGGGTCATCGACATCCTCGTCACGCCGGTGCGCGCCGACGCGCCGGACAGGCCCGTGTTCGCGGCGGCGCTCGCGGCCGCCGCCCGGGGTGGGACGGCCGCGCTCGCCCGGGTGGCCCGCGGACCGGACGAACTGCGGGGCGGAGCGCTGCTCGTGAGGGCGGACGGCTCGTACGAGGGAGGGCTCGACGGAGGATCCGGCCTTGAGCGGACCGTGGCGGCCGAGGCGTGGGCCCTGCTCGCGGCGGGCCGCACCGGTACGTTCGACCTCTCGGCCGACGGCTCCCACTGCGACGCCGACCTGACGCTGTTCGTCGAGTCGAGCGTGCCGCCGCCCCGGATGATCGTGTTCGGCGCCGTCGACTTCGCGGCGGCGCTGGTCCGTGCGGGCAAGTTCCTCGGCTATCACGTGACGTTGTGCGACGCCCGCCCCGTCTTCGCCACGCGGGCCCGCTTCCCCGAGGCGGACGACATCGTGGTCGACTGGCCGGACCGCTACCTGCGGCGCGCCACGACCGACGAACGCACGGTCCTGTGCGTGCTCACCCACGACGCGAAGTTCGACATCCCGCTCCTGGAGATCGCGCTACGGCTGCCCGTCGCGTTCGTCGGAGCGATGGGCTCACGCCGCACCCATGAGGACCGTGATCGCCGCCTGCGCGAAGTCGGCCTGAGCGACGAGGAGTTGTCGCGCCTGCACTCGCCGATCGGTCTGGACCTCGGTGCCCGCACACCCGAGGAGACGGCCCTGTCCATCGCCGCGGAAATCATCGCGTCGAGGCAGGGCGGCACGGGCGCACCCCTGACCACCTCGCGCACACCGATCCATCATGACGGCGAGGCGGGGGAGCGGCGCCTGTTGGCGACGGGGGAGAGGTGACCCTCGGCGGCCGGAAGACCTCGGCCCGGCCTCGTCGCCGAATGGCAGGACTGCGTACTCGGTAGGCGCGGGCGCCCCGCGAGCGCGTCGCGCATCCCGCGCCCGGAACGCGGCCGTGGACCTCGTCCCCGGCGCTCCCTAGTCCCCAGGAGCCCGGTCTGACGCGGCAGCGTGAAAGTGGAGCCGCGCGGTGTCCGCCGCCTTCTCCGGGGACAGATTCGCGCCCTCCCGGTACGCCTGCGCGAAGGCCGTCTCACCCAGCGCCGCCGTCGCCCTCGCCGTGACGCGGTCCACGTCGCCGCGTTCCGCGGGTGGGAGCGGGGCGCCCGCGCTACGGCGGGCCGCGTCTGCGGCCCCGAGGAGCTCGGCCGCCCGACCTGCTGCATCGGTGAGTGCTGCCGCGCCCGCCAGGCCCTCCAGGGAGAGGGCCACGGCGCGCGGCTCGCCGATGGCGCAGGCGACGTCCAGGCCGAGGAGATGACGGGCTGCCGCCCCGCCCGCGTCCCCGCGCAGTTCGGCGACGAAGCCCCATTCCGCCTGGAGCAGATGATCGCCCGCCTCCGACGACACGTCACGGAACTCGTCGCGGATGCGCAACAGATGCGCCTCCGCCGCGTCGAGGTCGCCGGAGCGGCGTGCGCCGAGGGCCAGGCCCATCTCGGCGTGGAGTTCCCCGTACTTGTAGCCCTGTTCGGACGCTGATCGCCGCGCTTGCTCGTGCAGGTCGGCGGCCCGGTCCCAGCCGCGCTCGAGCAGCGCGAGCCGGCCCAGGCCCGAGAGCCGTGCGGAGACCTCCGCGTCCAGGCCGAGTTCCCGCGCCATACGCAGGCCCTCCTCGTGACGCAGGGCGGACTCCGCGTACTCACCCTTGATCTCGGCGAGCGCCGCCAGTGGCTCCACCGTCTGCAACTCGCCCCACCGGTCCCCGAGTTCACGGAAGAGGGCCGCGCTGCGCAGCCCGTCGCGCCCGAGCGCGTCCAGGTCCCCGCGGATGAGCGCATGCATCGCCCGCAGCCCGAGGCCCGCGGCCGTACCCCACCGGTCGCCCTCGGCGGCGAAGAGGGCGAGTGCCTGCGAGACGGCCTCCTCGCTGGCGGTGAGGTCACCCGACCTGAACAGGCCGTACGCGGAGAACCACACGGCGCGCCCCCGCCGCACAGGATCGGCGACGGCGGCGTGCGGGCACGGTGTCGCCGGGGGCCGCTCTCCCGTCATCAGCCCGAACGCATCGCTCAGTACCCGGAGTTCGCCCGCGGACGGCGCCACGGCGAGCACGGCAGACAGGGCGCGACGGGCCTCGCTCGGTCGGCCCCGCAGCAGCCACCACCAGGACAGGGCGGTCGCCAGGCGCACGGCGTCCTCGGCCGCACCACCCGTCGACGCGCGCCGCGTGGCTTCGTCGAGCGCCGCCCGCAGATTGGCGGTCTCGGCGTCGAGCCGGCCGAGCCACTCGCGCTGCCCGCGCCCACGGAGCCGGGGCTCGGCACGCTCGGCGAGTTCCGTGTAGTGGCGCAGATGCCGGTCGCGTACTCCGTCGAGTTCGTCGGTCTCGTGCAGGCGCTCCGTCGCGTACGCGGCGACGGACTCGAGGAGCCGGTAGCGGGGGCCCGTACCTCCGGGGCCGGTCACCACGACGACCAGCGACCGGTCGACCAGCCGCGTCACGAGGTCGAGAACCTCGTCGCGGCGCACCCCGCCGCCCGCGCACACCTCCTCCGCCGCCTCCAGAGTGCAGCCGTCGCGGTGCACGGCCAGGCGGCGCAGCACGGTCCGCTCGGGAGCGCCGAGCAGCTCCCAGCTCCAGTCGATGACCGCCCGAAGGGTCTGCTGACGCGGCGGGGCACCCCGTCGCCCCGACGTGAGTACCCGGAAGCGGTCCTCGAGCCGGGCCGCCAACTCCCCGACACCCAAGGCTCGTACGCGCGTCGCCGCCAGTTCGAGGGCGAGCGGGATGCCGTCGAGGCGCCGGCAGATCTCCAGTACCGCCGCACGGGTCTCAGGAGAGGCTCCGTCGAGCGAGAAACCGGGGGAAGCCGCCGCGGCGCGCGCCGTGAGCAGGCGTACCGCGTCCTCGGGTTGCAGTGGTTCGACCGCATGCACCGTCTCCCCGGCGACGCACAGCGGCTCCTGGGTGGTGGCCAGGAGCCGCAGGTGCGGCGCCCGGCTCAGCAGCGTTTCGGCGAGCTGCGCCACCGACTCGACGACCTGCTCGCAGTTGTCCAGGACGAGCAGCGACCTGCGGTCCCGCAGAGCTGTGGCGAGCCGTTGCTCGGGCGCGGCCGGCGCGCCTTGCCCGGGCGGCCCCGAAAGCGCGTCGTCCCGCAGGCCGAGCGCCGCCGAGACGACCTGCGCCAGATCGGCCACACTCCCGCGCTCACCGGCGAGTTCGACCAGCCACACCCCGTCGGGTGCGTCCGGGGTCCGCCGCGCCGCCTCGACCGCGAGCCGCGTCTTGCCGACCCCGCCCGGGCCGGTGAGCGTGACCAGCCGTTCCGTGGAGAGCAGCTGAGCGATCTCGGACAGCGAACGGTCACGGCCCACGAGCGCCGTGAGCGGGGCGGGAAGGTTCGACCGGGGAGGTGCGGACTGAGGAACGGCGCCCGCAGGAGAGACCGGGCGAGGGGCGAGCGACGGGTCCTGGCGCAGGATCGCCGCGTGGAGCGCGGCGAGTTCGGGGCTCGGGTCGAGCCCGAGCTCGTCCGCGAGCCGGCCCCGAAGCTCCGCGTACGAGGCCAGCGCCTCACTCTGTCGACCCGTCAGATACAGCGCCCGCAGCTGGACGGCGCGCAGCCGTTCCCGTAGCGGATGGCGCGCGACGAGGTCCGCCAGCTCCCCGGTCAGGAGCGTGAGGTCGCCCGACTCGAGGAGCGCCTCGGCCCGTTCCTCGAGGACGGCCAGCCGCTGCTCCGTCAGGCGCTGCGCAGCAGCACGTACGAACTCCTCGTCCGCGAAATCCGCGTACGCCGGACCACGCCACAACTCCAGTGCCTCGGTGAGGAGTTCGGCCCGTTCGCGCGGGCCCACCGCGGATCCCGCCCGGTCCACCAGGTTCAGGAAGCGGCGCGCGTCCACCTCGTCACCGGCCTCGTCGAGGCGGAGCCGGTAACCGGGCGCCTGGCGCACCACACGGTCCCGGCCGAGTGCCCTGCGCAGTTGGGAGACCTTCGCCTGGAGGGCGTTGGCGGGGTTTCCAGGAAGGTCGTCGCCCCACAGCCCGTCGATGAGGCGGTCGGCGGAGACGGGCCGCCCCTCGTGGACCAGCAGTGCGGCGAGCAGGGCCCGGACCTTCACCTCGGGAACCGCGACCGGCTCCCCGTCGCCGTCCCGCACCGTCAGTGGACCAAGCACCCCGAACCGCATGGGAGCACCGTACACACGCCGCAGCCGCCGACCGTCAGCGGACCATCAGCCTTCCCGAAGCCCCGACCTGCACTGTCGTCGCATGAACGGAACAGACGTCACCAGGACGGAGCCGACCGACAGGTCGCCCGCCACCCCCGCCGTCATCGGCCCGGCCCACAAGCACAAACTGCCCCTCCCTGCCCTGCTCGCGCTCGCCACCGCCGTCTTCGTCACGAGCCTGACGGAGACACTGCCCGCTGGTCTGCTTCCCGCGATGAGCCGGGACCTGGGAGTCGGCGAATCGGCCACCGGGCAGACTGTGACGGTCTACGCGATCGGCACCGCCCTCACGGCGATCCCCCTCACCGCGGCCACCGCCGGATGGCGCCGCAAGCGGCTCCTGATGACGGCGATGGCGGGGTTCGGCGTCGCCAACACGGTCACCGCCGTCTCGACGAACTTCCCCCTCACGATGGCCGCCCGGTTCGGGGCGGGCGTCGCCGCCGGTCTGGCCTGGGCGCTCCTCGCCGGTTACGCCCGGCGCCTCGCGCCGGCCCACCTCCAGGGCAGGGCCATCGCGATCGCCATGGCGGGCATCCCGGTCGCACTCTCCCTGGGGGTGCCCGCGGGCACGTTCCTCGGCAAGGCCGTGAACTGGCAGAGCGCGTTCCTGAGCATGACCGTCCTCACTGTCGCCCTGCTCGGATGGATCGCCGCGGCCGTCCCCGACCGGCCAGGACTGCGGCAGGAGGCCCGGCCGCCGATCCTGCGGGCACTCCGTGTGCCCGGCGTGCCCCCGGTCCTCTTCGTCACCCTCGTCTTCGTCCTGGCCCACACCGTCCTCTATACGTTCGTCGCGACGTTCCTCGACGGCGTGGGCATGGGGAACTCCACCGACCTCGTACTGCTCGCCTTCGGAGCCGCGTCCCTGGCGAGCATCTGGATCGTGGGCGTCCTGATCAACCGGCACCTGCGCGCCCTGACCGTCACAGCCGCGCTGCTGGTCGCCGTGGCGGCGGCCGTACTCGCCCTGCTGTCCGACAGCCCCGCCCTGGTCTACGCGGCCGTGACGCTGTGGGGTCTCGGCTGGGGCGGCGCCCCCACGCTCCTGCAGACCGCCGCAGGCGACGCCGGAGGCGAGTCGGCGGACGCGGCGCAGGCCATGCTCGTCACCCTCTGGAACGTGGCCATGGCCGGCGGCGGAATGGCCGGCGGGATCCTCCTCGACCTGGCCGGATCCCGCTCCTTCCCCTGGACGGTCCTCCTGCTCCTGATTCCCGTACTCGCCGTGGTCGTCGCCGCCCGCCGCCACGGATTCCCCGTCCGCCGCACGGCGAGGACGTCATGAACGGCCACACCGCACACCGTCACACCACTCACCCTGATTCAAGGAGCACCGCCATGACGACGTCCCGCCTCTTCGAAACCGCTCGCCTCGGCACGCTGACCCTGCCCAACCGCCTCGTGATGGCGCCCATGACCCGCAACCGCGCCACTGCGGACGGCGTCCCGCAGCCCGTGATGGCCACCTACTACGCGCAGCGCGCCACCGCGGGCCTGATCATCGCCGAGGCGTCCACGCCCAACGCCGTCGGACAGACCTACGCCAACATCACGGCCATCCACAACGAGGCCCACGTCGAGGGCTGGCGGCACGTGACCGACGAGGTCCGCGCCGCCGGCGGCCGGATGTTCCTCCAGCTCCAGCACGGCGGCCGGATCGGGCACCCCGACAACAGCGGCGGCCTGACCCCGGTCGCCCCCTCACCCGTCCCGCTCCCCGACACCATCCACACCCCGACCGGCCACCAGCCCGCCGTTGTACCGAAGGAGATGACGCCCGACGACATCCGCTCCACCGTCGCCGACTTCGCCGAGGCTGCCCGCAAGGCCGTGGCGGCGGGCTTCGAAGGAGTGGAGGTGCACGGCGCCAACGGCTACCTCCTCCACCAGTTCCTCGGCCAGGGCACCAACCACCGCACCGACGCCTACGGAGGAACCGTCGAGGGCCGCATCCGGTTCGTGGTCGAGGCGGTCCGCGCCGTGGCCGACGCGATCGGCCCCGAGCGGGTGGGCCTGCGGATCTCCCCGGGACTCACCGTCAACGGCATGGACGAAGGAGACACCGACGACATCTACCCGGCACTCGTCGACGCCCTCTCGGACCTGGACCTCGCCTATCTGCACATCGTCTTCGCCGACCCGGACAACCCGCTCTTCCAGGACCTCCGCAAGCGCTGGACCGGCACGCTGATCGCCAACCCCGTGCTGCCGCGGGAGCGGCTTCCCGCCGACGGCGGCAGGCACGAGAGCGAGCGCCTCCTGGCCGCCGGCGCCGACCTGGTGGCACTCGGCCGCCCGTTCCTGGCCAACCCGGACCTCGTCGAGCGGCTGCGCGTGGGCGCACCCCTCAACCAGGTCCGCGACAGGTACCTGATGTACGTAGGAGGGGCGACGGGCTACACGGACTATCCGTTCCTGTCCGACAGCCGCCGGTGAAGTGAATATTCGGGGCCGGGGGCGCCGGGATTTGCTCAACCTGGGGTGAAGGTTCGCGGCGACGCGCGAAATATCCTGGCTCACCGTGCCCCGAAGCTCGTTTCGTGCTAGTGTTGATCTCAGTTGCAGTTGTGGTTCCCATAGATACTTCAAGTGCCTTAGGTGACTTCACGTTGCCGGGCGCTTTTCTATTTCCGGATGCATTTTTCCGGGCGGGGCAATCATTGCGGCGACGCCGAGGTTCGCACAGTGCGGATCACGGGCACTGCCCCGAAGGAGAATTTGCATATGGCTACTGGCACCGTGAAGTGGTTCAACTCGGAAAAGGGCTTCGGCTTCATCGAGCAGGAGGGTGGCGGCCCCGACGTCTTCGCCCACTACTCGAACATCGCCACCCAGGGCTTCCGTGAGCTTCAGGAAGGCCAGAAGGTGAACTTCGATGTCACGCAGGGCCAGAAGGGCCCGCAGGCGGAGAACATCGTTCCCGCCTGACGCTGAAGCGTTGAGCGCAGCTGGTGCCCGTACCCCAGTGGTACGGGCACCAGCTCGTTGCTGTTTGCGGGGCATCCCGCCCGGGTAGGCACGACCACCGGGTGGCACACCACCCCGGCGGGGCGCCCAGACCCCCGCACCCCATTGATCCGGCCCGCCCGAGAGCCGCCTGCCGCAGCGGAATCCCAGTATTCCTACGTCAGGCGTCGCCATTCTCCGTACCGGCGCGCCGGCTGATTTTCAGTCTGCTATTCGGCTCGTTCTTGCAATTCGTCCGGCACTCATACGCCGGGAATTCCTCGATACGTGCCATATCGAGGAAGGTTCTCCATGAACCGTTCAGCTCGCACGAACGACCGTTACTCCAACCCTCGCCGGGGCTCCGCCGGCGGTGACCGGGGCGCCCGTTTTCGACCCCAGGGCCAGGGCCAGGGACGCACCGGAGGCAAGAGCTCCGGTGGCTACGGGCGCAGGTCCGCCGCGCCGCAGGGTGAGTTCGCCCTGCCCGTCACCGTCACGCCCGCCCTGCCCGCCGTGGAGGCCTTCGGAGAGCTCGACCTGCCGGCCGAGATCCTCAAGACACTCACCGGCCTCGGCGTGACCGTGCCGTTCCCGATCCAGGCGGCCACGCTGCCGAACTCGCTCGCGGGCCGGGACGTCCTGGGCCGCGGCCGCACCGGCTCCGGCAAGACCCTCGCCTTCGGGCTCGCGCTCCTCGCGCGCCTCGCGGGTCAGCGCGCCGAGGCCAAGCAGCCCTTCGGCCTCATCCTCGTCCCCACGCGGGAGCTCGCCCAGCAGGTCACCGAGGCGCTCACCCCGTACGCCCGGTCGCTGAAGCTTCGGATGGCCACCGTCGTCGGCGGCATGTCCATCGGCCGTCAGGCCAGTGCGCTGCGCGGTGGCGCCGAGGTCGTCGTCGCGACGCCCGGACGCCTCAAGGACCTCATCGAGCGCAAGGACTGCCGCCTGGACCGGGTGAAGATCACCGTCCTGGACGAGGCCGACCAGATGGCCGACATGGGCTTCATGCCGCAGGTCACCGAGCTGCTCGACCTGGTGCACCCCGAGGGCCAGCGGATGCTGTTCTCGGCCACCCTCGACCGCAACGTCGACCTGCTGGTGCGCCGCTACCTGCACGACCCGGTCGTCCACTCCGTCGACCCGTCGGCGGGCGCCGTCACCACGATGGAACATCACGAACTGCATGTGCACGGCGCCGACAAGTTCGCAGCCGCCACCGAGATCGCGGCCCGCGACGGGCGGGTCATCATGTTCCTCGACACCAAGCACGCCGTCGACCAGTTCACCAAGCACCTGCTCGGCAGCGGCGTGCGGGCCGCCGCCCTGCACGGCGGGAAGTCCCAGCCGCAGCGCACCCGCACCCTGGCCCAGTTCAAGGCCGGTACGGTCACGGCGCTCGTCGCCACGAACGTCGCGGCGCGCGGCATCCACGTCGACAACCTCGACCTCGTGGTCAACGTCGACCCGCCGAGCGACCACAAGGACTACCTGCACCGCGGCGGCCGTACGGCCCGTGCCGGTGAGTCCGGCAGCGTCGTCACCCTCGTCCTGCCCAACCAGCGCCGCGACATGAGCCGGCTGATGCGCGACGCCGGGATCCGGCCGCAGATCACCCAAGTCCGGTCCGGCGAGGCCGAGTTGAGCCGTATCACCGGTGCTCAGGCGCCCTCCGGCGTCCCGATCGCCGGCCCCGCGCCGGCCACGGAGCGGCCCAAGCGCGGCGGTGCCCCGTTCCGCGGCATGGGCTCGCGCCCGGGCCGCGCCGGTGGTGACTCGCGCCGCACCTCCGAGGCCCGCCAGCTCGCGGACGCCCGCAAGGCCGCGCGGGTCCGCCGCGCCGGCTGAGGCATACGCACGAAGGCCGGAGGCCCGGGACCGATATCGGTCCCGGGCCTCCGGCCTTCGTGCTGCTGTCAGCCCTTGCGGGTGGTGACGTTCTCGGTGAGCTGGGGGACGACGTCGAAGAGGTCGCCGACGACGCCGTAGTCGACGAGGTCG
>NZ_NNBL01000030.1 GCF_002803065.1 Streptomyces sp. CB01635 | reverse complement strand
TCGAACAGGACCTCATGGAACGGCTCCTGCCCATCAGACGCCTGCGCAGCCAGCCCCGCGTAGTGAAACGCAAGATGTCCAACTACCACCTCAAGCGACCTGAACACCGGACCTGGCCGCAGCCGACCCGCACCGGACCTCAAGCCGTCCTCATCACAAGACCCCAACCCGCAAGCCCGCAACGCAACGGCATTGCTCTTAGGCCGTGTATCGAAAATGGATCCGGGATACTCCGGACGCTCGTGTGAGCGGGGCCCGGTGACGGCGCCTGTCGCGCGGTTCCCGGTGCGATCGGGTAATCAGGAACGGTGAACAAGGACGGGACCGACCCCTTCGTGCATGTCCGGGGCGCGAGTGAGAACAACCTGCGGAACATCGATGTCGACGTTCCGCGGGACGCGATGGTCGCCTTCACCGGCGTCTCCGGTTCGGGCAAGTCCTCGCTCGCGTTCGGCACGCTCTACGCGGAGGCCCAACGGCGCTACTTCGAGTCCGTAGCGCCGTACGCCCGAAGGCTGTTGCAACAGGTCGGCGCACCGCACGTGCAGGAAATCACCGGACTGCCACCCGCCGTGGCCCTGCAGCAGCGACGCGGGTCGCCCAGCTCGCGCTCGACGGTCGGCACCATCACCACGCTGTCCAATCTGCTGCGCATGCTGTACTCCCGCGCCGGCACCTATCCGCCCCGGGCCGCGCGGCTGGAGGCCGAGTCGTTCTCACCCAACACCGCGGCCGGCGCCTGCCCGGAGTGCCACGGACTGGGCGTCGTGCACGACGTCGCCGAGGACCTGCTCGTCCCGGACCCCTCGCTGAGCATCCGCGAGGGGGCGATCGCCGCCTGGCCGGGCGCCTGGCAGGGCGCCAACCTGCGCAGTGTCGTGAGCGGCCTGGGGATCGACATCGACCGACCGTGGCGCAGGCTCAGGAAGAAGGACCGGGACTGGCTGCTGTACACGGACGAGCAGCCCTCCGTGTACATCGAGCCGGAGGAGGACCGCGTCGACTACGGCTACCAGGGCAAGTTCTGGAGCGCCCGCAAGCACGTCATGCACGTCCTCGCCGACTCCAAGAGCGAGAAGATGCGCGAACGGGCGCTCCGGTTCGTCAGGAGTGTGCCCTGCCCCGAGTGTCACGGCAGCGGATTGCGGCCCGAGGCGCTCGCCGTGACCTTCGCCGGACGTTCCATCGCCGAGATCAACGCGATGCCGCTCACCGAGGTCGTGGCGCTGCTGCGGCCCGTCGCGGGGCGGTCCGAGGCCGACGCCACCACGTCGACCGCCCGATCCGGGGAGACGAGCGAGGCCGCGGTGCGGATCTGCGGCGATCTGGTCGCGCGGGTCGACGTACTGCTCGACCTGGGCCTCGGATATCTCAGCCTCGGGCGCCGCTCGACGACCCTGTCGCCCGGCGAGGCGCAGCGCCTGCGGATCGCCACCCAGCTGCGCTCGGGGCTGTTCGGCGTCGTCTACGTTCTCGACGAACCCTCCGCGGGCCTGCACCCGGCTGACGCGGAACCCCTGCTGGACGTGCTGGACCGCCTCAAGGCGGCGGGCAACTCGCTGTTCGTCGTGGAGCACGACATGGACGTCGTACGGCGGGCAGACTGGGTGGTCGACATCGGCCCCCGCGCTGGTGAGGGCGGCGGACGCGTGCTGTACAGCGGCCCGGTCGCCGGTCTTGAGCGGGTCGGGGAGTCGGCCACGAGCCAGTACCTGTTCGGGCGCGCCCAGCCGCTCGATCACCGCACGCGCACACCGCACGGCTGGCTGCACCTGAGCGGCGTCTCCCGCCACAATCTGCACGACGTGTCCGTCGACGTACCGCTCTGCGTACTGACGGCGGTGACGGGCGTGTCCGGTTCCGGAAAGTCGACGCTGGTGACGCAGGTGCTCGCCGAGGTCGTCCGCGGCCACCTCGGACTCGTACCCGAGGAGCCCGATGAGGCGCAGCTGGAGGTCGACGTCCAGGACGCGTCGGGGGTCGAGTCGTTCGACCGGCTGGTCCGGGTCGACCAACGGCCCATCGGCCGAACTCCCCGGTCCAACCTTGCCACGTACACGGGGATGTTCGACGCGGTGCGCAAGCTGTACGCGGCGACGGACGAGGCCAGGGCGCGCGGCTACTCGGCCGGGCGGTTCTCCTTCAACGTGCCCGAAGGGCGGTGCGAGACCTGCCAGGGCGAAGGATTCGTCGCGGTCGAACTGCTGTTCCTGCCCGGCACCTACGCGCCGTGCCCGACCTGCCAGGGCGCCCGGTACAACGCCGAAACGCTGGAAGTCACCTACCGCGGCAAGAACATCGCGGAAGTACTGGCGCTGTCCGTCGACGCCGCCGCCAAGTTCCTGTCCGCCGTCCCGGCCGCCTCCCGCAGTCTGGAGACGTTGCGCGAGGTGGGACTGGGGTACCTGCGGCTGGGCCAGCCCGCGACGGAACTCAGCGGTGGTGAGGCGCAACGCATCAAACTGGCCAGCGAACTGCAGCGAGCCCGCCGCGGGCACGCGCTCTACCTGCTCGACGAGCCGACGGCGGGGCTGCACCCTTCAGACATCGCGCTGCTGCTGCGACAGCTGCACCGGCTCGTCGACGCCGGCAACACGGTCGTCCTCGTCGAGCACGACCTGGACACGATCGCCACCGCCGACTGGGTCATCGACCTCGGGCCGGGCGGCGGCGACGCGGGTGGGCGGGTGGTCGCGGCGGGCCCGCCGGCCAAGGTGGCGAGGGCCCGCCGCAGCGTCACCGCGCCCTATCTCGCGGCCCGGCTAGCGCGCTCCTGACGACGGCGCGAGGGGCTGAGCACCGGTCAGCCGGGTTCGGGGCGCAGGGTTGCGCGCGTCGCCATGCTGCGTTCCAGCTTGTGGCGGAGATCGCTGGGGAGGTGTCCCGCCTGGGCCCACTACACGATGAGTTCGGCGATGTGGCGCATCTCGATGTCGGTGTGCTGGGAGATCTCCCGTAGGACGTCCCGGCCGTCCTCCGCGCGCAGGCCGGCCAGCGTGACGACGATGCCGATCGCCCTGATTGCGGGCCCCGGCCGCATGCTGGTGTGCGCGGCAGACCGTGGAGTCGACGCTCAGGTCCCACGTGATCGCACCCTTCGTCGGCCAGGGACTGGAGCCGGGTGGATCTGGTGCCAGGCGCCGTTCCGCTGCCATCGGCGGAGTGAAGTCGGCCGCCGACGAGGTGCCCGTGGCCCGGGTCCTTTTCCGACGGCCTCTTCCCGAACGGTGCGGGCCAGTTTCCCAGCACACCGCTCTCCAGCGATCTTTTCCGGGTGGATGAGGTCGCTCGTTCCGCGTGGATGTCCTCGTGGCAAGGCCGACAGACGGGCAGGGTCTTACGTCGTCTCATTGCCATCAACTTCACCCACACGGGGCGCTCGGCTCGGCCCTGTTGCTTGAGATCGGCGAATGTCCGGATGTGATGGACCGTAATCCGGCGCGTTGATCCGCATATCTCGCAGCAGTCCGCGAGGAGCCGCTTCACCAACTCGGTGGTGCTGATGTGGTTGGGTTTCAACGGCTCTCGGTCGGCGATTACCGCTGTGCGGAGGAGGGGCGAGCCGGCTGCGCCGAGAGCGCGGCGGGACCGGGTGCTCGATCGCGCAACGCGACGGCGACCGACACAACGGCGCCGCAGGAGAGGGCCGCCGCGAAGCCGATCATCGCGGTCTGCACGGCGAAATGCCGCAGGGCGATGCTGAACAGGACGGAGGGCAGGCCCATGCCCAGGTACGCGACGACGAAGAACACGGCAAGGACTCCCGCGCGTGAGGCGGGCTCGGCCACTGAAACGGCACGTTCGACGCCTCCCTTGAACAGCAGCCCGGAGCCGGCTCCCGACAGGGACACGGCGACCAGATAGAGCCAGAGCGCCGGGTGGTAGAGGGCGACGGCGCACAGGACCAGGCCGACCGGGAATACCACTGCCCCCACGGTCAGGACCCGGGGCAGTGGGAGGCGGCCCAGCACCAGCTGGGCGGCCGCCGCGGAACCGAACATGAGGAAGGCCGACAAGCCGACCACGAGGTGCGAGTCGGTGTGCAGGGTGCCATGGAGCACGCTCGCCCCGAGGGAGGAGATCAGGCCGAGGATCGCGAAGGCGAAGGCGCCCAGCGCGGCGGCCGCGCCGAACGTCCGCCCGCCGCCGGGGCGCAGGACGAACCTGCTGGGCGGTTCGGCCGCGGGCAGCTCCAGGTCCACGGTCTCCGGGGTGGACAGCACCAGCGCCAGGCACACTGCCATGGCGAGCGTGAAGATCGCCTGGGTGGTGATCAGGGGCGTGGGAAGCCATTCGGCGGCGGCACCGGCGACCAGGGGCCCTGAGGCCAGGCCGCCGAGGTTGGCGGCGGTGGCCACGATGCCGGGCAGCACCGAACCCGTCCGTTCCGGACGGGCCTCGTGGTGGAGGTCGTGCAGGTACGTCGTCGCGGTCGAGGCCATCAACCCCAGTCCGACACCGTTCAGGATCCTGCCCGCGATCAGCCCCGGCAGGTCCCGCCACGTGATCAGTACGACCGACGCGACGATGCCAACCAGCAGCGCCGGGACGATGACGCGCCGTCGGCCGAGCCGGTCCGACAGGTGTCCCAGTCCGAGGAAGGCGGCCGCAGCGCCCACGACCATCGAGGCGTACGCCACCGTGACCGTGGTCGCGCCGAAGTGGTCCCGGGCCTCGTACAGCGGCCACAGCGGGGTCGGCGCGGTACCGAAGGCCATAAGCACGGTGAAGGCCACCGCCACGAACCAAAAGCCGGTCGTGTGCGAGGCACGACGCCGGGCGGGGGCGCGGGGCGGCAGGTCGACGGCAGCGGGTGCTGGGATCGGATGGGTCGGGTCGTCGGGAGCGTCGGCTGTGGGACGGCTCAGCGGCGTCGGAACGGCAGGCAGGGGTACCCCTCCTCGGGCGGAAGTGGATGGCGCTTTCCATTCTCCTCACCAGCCAGGATCAGTGCCAACGAATGTTTTTGCTGGGCTCGAGCAATGCAAGTGATACTTCTCGTGTGGAGCTACGTCAGCTGGAGCACTTCATCGCGGTCGCCGAGGAGCTGAGTTTCACGCGTGCCGCCCGACGGCTGCACGTGGTGCAGTCCGGGGTGTCCGCCGCGATCCGCTCCCTGGAGCGCGAGCTCGGCTGCGCGCTGTTCGAGCGCACGTCGCAGCAGGTCCGACTCACCGGGGCGGGCGCGGCCCTGCTGCCGGAAGCTCGGGCCACCCTGCACGCCGCCCAGGCGGCCCAGGACGCCGCGCGCGCCGCACAGGACACGCTGCGCGGCACGGTGAATGTGGGCGCCATGGCCTCGGTCGAGGTGGTGGACCTACCTGCGCTCCTCGGGCAGCTGCACGCGCGGCATCCGGCGATCGACGTCCGGCTGCGGCTGGCGACGACCGGATCGGCGGGACTGGCGCACGCACTGCTCAGCGGGGACCTGGACGTGGCTTTCCTGTCGCTGCCCGAGCACAAACCCGCCGGGATCGACGCACGGGAGCTGGCCACCGTGCCGCTCGTCCTGGTGGTGAGCGCCGCCCATCCGCTCGCGCAGCGGGGGGAGGTGGCACTTGCGGACCTCGCGGGGGAGCCCTTCGTGGACTTCCCGCCGGGCTACGGCAACCGCGAGGTGGTCGACCAGGCGTTCGCGTTGGCGGGCGTCGTACGCCGGGTGGCACTGGAAGTGCCCGACATCGACATGGGGGCGGCACTGGTCCGGCACGGTCTGGGCGCCGCCTTCCTGCCCGCGTTCGCCGTTGCCCGCACCCCCGGCCTGCAAGTCCTGGACGTCCACGGCACCATGCTCCGCTGGAGCATGCATCTCGGCACGTCGTCGACCCGGCGGCCCAGCTCGGCCCTGCGGGCGCTGCTCGACCTGGTCGACCTCCACGTCATCGCCCTGTGACGCGCGGGCGCTTCCCGGCGGTGGTGTCCGGCCCTGTCCTTGCCGAAAATGTCATCCGTGCACGTCATGCGGCATGTTCGTACTCGTGGAGGATGCCGCCGAGAGGCTTGCGTCGTCGTATGTCGAGGCGGGTGATCTGCCCCGGATCGGTGATCGTTTGGGGGAGTGGGCGCATCGGGCGGGCATTGGCGATGCCCTGATGCGGCCTGTGCCCGTTGTGGAACTGTTCGAACTCCCGTAGGGCATAGGAGAGATGGCGTTGGTTCCAGATCAGCGTGCGGTCCAGGAGTTCGCGCCGGCAGGTCTGCACCCACCTCTCCACGATGGAGTTCATTCTCGGCATCTGAATGCCGCTGAGTACGACCTCGATGCCGGCGTCGTGGAGGATGGCGTCGAACAGGGCGGGGACTTCCCGTCACGGTCCCGGAGTAGGAACCGAGCCCGGCAGCCGGCGTCTTCGAGGTCCATGACGAGATTCTTCGCCGTCTGTGTCACCCAGGATGCCGTCGGGTGGGCGGCGGCTCCCAGGATCCGGGATACGCCGGTTGGCGTGCTCGATCATCGGGAACACGTACATCCGCGTCCCCGACAACGTGACGGTTTCCAAGAAGTCGCAGGCCAGCAGCGCGTCGGCCTGGGAGCGCAGGAAGTCCGGCCACGTGCTGGAGCCGCGCTCGGGTGCAGGGTCGATCCCGGCGTCCTTCAAGATCTCCTACACCGTGGACGCAGCTACTTTCACGGCCAGGACGAGCAGCTCGCCGTGAATCCTGCGATACCCCCAGCAGGGGTTCTCCCTCGCCAAGCGCACCACCAGCGCCCGAACGGAGTGGACCGTCCGTGGGCGCCCCGGGGGTTTCGGCCGGGAGGCGACAGCATGGCGGCGAGCGACCAGATCGCGGTGCCAGCGCAGCACCGTGTCCGGTCGTCCCAGCAGCCGCAGTCTGCGCAGCACGTCGAAGGGCAGACGGTGCAGCAGCGAAGCCAGGAACGCCCTGTCGCTCGCAGTGAACCGCGCTCTGTTGTTGCCGAGTTGACGTTCCAGCACAGTGATCTGATGGCGCAGGGCGAGGATCTCCGCGTCTTTGTCCCGAGCGCTCATCGGCAGCAGGCGCAGTACCGCGAACGCGTTCGTCACACCCAGGTAAGCCAGTCGAAGCAGCACGGTTGATCATCATGCCGCGGCGATCTCCAACTGCGCGAGAGTGCAGACTCGAGCAGCCGAGGTCGACATCGGCGAAACCGGGCACACTCGCTCTCACCAGGGCGGATGAGATATTCGGCAAGCGCAGGGCCGGGGATCTGCTGGTCCGAATCGGCGCGATCATGTTCCTAGCTGGCGCAGTGGCCACTCTCGCCACGGTGGCGCCGCTGTTCCTCGGGACCGAACCGCTGCCGTCCGTCTTCTACTGGGTGTGCACGCTGATGGGCCTCGGTTTTCTGATCGCCGCGGCCGGAGTGATCCGTTCCGCCACAGCTCAGCGCCGTCAGGTGGCGGCGCCGTCGCCCCCGTCCACCCCTTCCGCCACATAGCGCTCCAGCCAGGACGGAAACTCCGTCAGTTCCGCGAGCACCACCTCGGCACCGGCGTTGCGCAGCTCCGTGGCATCGCACGGGCCGGTGGCGACCGCGACGGACAGCGCGCCCGCGGTGTGCGCCCCGACGACGTCACCGATGTGGTCGCCGACGTAGACCTGCGCATGGTGCTTGCGCAGCGCCTCGGCCTTGCCCTCCGCCCACAGGGAGCCGAAGAGCGCGTCCACGTCGAGGCCGAGGTGTTCCAGGTGCAGCTTGGCGTTGGGCTCGTACTTCGCCGTCACCACGATCGCCCGGCCGCCCGCCGCGTGGATCGCGTCGATGGCCTCCCGGGCGCCGGGCAGGGCGGGCGTCGCCGCGACCGCGTATTGCGGATAGAGCTCGCGGAAGAGAGCGGCGGTGTCCGCCACCCGCTCCTCGGGGAACCAGTGGCGGATCTCCTCCTCCAGCGGGGGCCCCAGCCGGCTCGCCGCGAGGTCGGCGTCGATGAAGGTGCCGGTCCTGGCCGACAGCTCCTGATAGAGGGCCTTGATGCCCGGGCGCGAGTCGATCAGCGTCATGTCGAGGTCGAAGCCAACCGTCGGAGAGTGTGCAGCCATGCCTGCCATTGTGCCTGCGGCGGCATCCCCGGTCAGGGAGGCACGACCCCGGCCCCCTCAGCGGGGCACCCGCCGCATCCGCCACACCAGGAACAACGCCGAGGCGACCGCCGCGACCCGCACGATTCCCGGCAGCCCGTCGGCCATCTCCTGCCCCAGCCGTTCCTGGGCGCTGGGCTCGCCCCACCGCCCGTCGAGCCAGCCCCACAGCCACACCACCAGCCCGCCGACGACGATCCCCGGAACGGTCTCCCCCGGCCTGAACGGTGCCGGCTCCACCCGCCACCAGTCGGGCACGTCAGCGTCGTCGCCCAGTTCGTCCGCCCCGGGCAGATGCGGTGGCAGCCCGACGGACGGCGCGGAGTCCGCCGCCCCGTCGCGCGGGCCGGGCACCGTGCCGCGCCCTGAACCCCTGCCGTGCCCGGAGTTCTTGCCGTTCCCGGAGCCTTTCCCGTGCGGGGAGTCCTTGTCGTTCGCGGATGGTTTGCCCGCCCTCCGCCCCCTGACGGCAATCGGTGAGCGCCCCAACGTCAGTCGACCGTCGCATGCTGAGAGCATCCTGCCGATGCCATGCCGCGGCCGACTCGGCTGGGGTCAGCATGAGGGCCTCGGCACGACGTGGCCCGTTCTGGGGTCCCTGGCCGTCGAAGAGCAACTCGCCCGCTACGAGGTACACATCCTGGGCCGCTTCCCCAAGAATGAATGCGTCGACCCGGATGGGGCCCACCCCGCGGCTGACCTTCCACCAGGTTCCCGAGCTGAAGCGCAACATGTGGGTCAGGGGAGCTTTTGCGGGGCCTCCTGTCGTGTGCAGGTGTGGTCGAGTGCAAGCTGCTCCGGCAGGGTTCTCGCTGACCTGATGCCGACTTCCTGATGGCTCATCAGTTTGATCGCGTCGTCGTCGATGTGGCTGGCTGCTGGTGGTAGTCGGGTGGGGGAGGGGCGAGGGCTCCGGTGGTCGGAGCTGTGGCTATGGGGGCAGCGCCGAATGTTTCGAAGGCTCGCCTGGGAGGGCAACGGGAAGTCGCGTCGCTCGCCGCCGACACCCGCGCGGGGGTGAGCGGCGCAAGTCCCCTGCTCGCAGCCCAACAGGACCCGGGGGTAAGCCGCGCAATCCGGCGACGACCAGCGTGTCCGCCGTTTCTTCCCATGCACGGCGAAGGGGCCGGACGGTTTGTCCGGCCCCTTCGGTGCGTCTCGCCGCGGCGAGCAGGTCTACAGCTCCCCGGCCTGCGTCAGGGCGAGTTCGGCGTGTTCGCGATTGCTGGCGATGTACTCGCGGTGCCACTCGGCGCTGACCCGGTGTTCGTCGACGAGGGGCGGCTCGGCGCCGATCAGCTCGTCATAGACCTGTGCGGTGGCCGCCGCCGGTCAGCCGCCGGGACCATCACCCTGTCGAAAATGGGTCTCCGGCATCCGGTGGTCGTGATTCAACGGTTCCTTCGTTCCCAGGCGGGCCCAGACCAAGAACGTCCTCAGGCCTCCAGCCAGCAGACCGACCGGAACGAGTATCGCGAGAGTCCACTCGGACATGCCGCATCCCCCTTCCGCTGCCGGGCACGAGCCGAACGCGGGCTGCTACCTCTCCCTCGCTTGCTTCATCACGTCCGTGGGAACGCTGGGTGGCGCCCTCGGCGTCGGTCTGGAGGACTGACCGGGCGGTCCGCCAGGCCGCCTCCGGCGAGCGTCAGGACACCGACTGGCCCGGCACGGACCGAGGCTCGCTCACGCCGGACCCGCGGACGAGATTTCCTTCCTGAGCCCGGTGTTCATGGACGAGCCGAACGGCTATGGCGCCCTCCCCCGCGGCGGAGGCGACCCGCTTGACGGACCCGCTCCTGACGTCACCCGCGGCGAAGACACCCGGCATCGTGGTCTCCAGCATCAGTGGCCCGCGCCCGAGCGATTCCCAGATGTTCTCGTCGGCCGCTGCCCGGGCGTCGGCGCCGGTGAGCACGAACCCCCGTCGGTCCAGCGCGATCACGTTCTTCAGCCACTCGGTGTGCGGCCGGGCGCCGATGAACACGAACAGGGCGCGGGCCTGCAGTTCGCGACGGTCGCCGGAAGCGTTGTCCTCCACGGTCAACGACTGCAGGGTGCCCTCTCCGCTGACCTGGCGCACTTCGGTGTGGGTCAGCACCTCGACCTTCGGATGGCGTGTCACCTGGTCCACCAGATAGCGTGACATGTCTTTGCTGAGGTCGCCGTTGCGGACGATCAGATACACCTTGGGCGCGTATTCGGCGAGGAAGAGCACCGCCTGGCCTGCGGAGTTGCCCCCGCCGACCACCGCCACGGGGTCCGTCCGGCACAGGTTGGCTTCGTGGAGTGTGGCGGCGTAGTAGACGCTGGAGCCTCCCAGCCGGTCGATGCCGGGGACGTCGAGCCTGCGGTAGCGCACTCCCGAGGCCAGGACGATGGTGGCGGCCTGGATTTCGGAGCCGTCCGCGAAGGTGAGGGCGTACCGGCCGTCGCGCGGTTCGAGCGAGGTGACCTCGGCGGGGACGGTGAGCTGTGCGCCGAATTTGCGGGCCTGGAGCACCGAGCGTTCCATGAGTTCGCCACCCGAGATCCCGGACGGGAAGCCCAGATAGTTCTCGATGCGCGAGGAGGTGGCGGCCTGGCCTCCGGTGGCTATGGCGTCGACGGCTACGGTGACGAGGCCGTCGGATGAGCCGTAGACGGCGGCGGCGAGCCCGGCCGGGCCCGCGCCGATCACCACCAGGTCGTATTCACCGTCGCCGTGCGCAGAGGTGGGGAGTCCGATGAGGCGGGCGAGGTCCGCGATGCTGGGATTGCGCAGTACCTGCTCTCCCTTCCACAAGACGACCGGGGTCTCGTCCGGACGGATGCCGAACCGGCGCAGCAGCGCCTCGGCTTCCTTGTCCTTCTCCAGGTCGATCCATCGGTGTGGTAGCCGGTTGCGGGCGGCGAATTCACGCAGCCGCAGGGTGTTGGGGGAGTAGCACGAGCCCAGGATCCGGAAGCCGGCGCCTAGGCCGATGAGCAGGGACCGGCGGCCGAGGTAGGCGCGCAGAACCAGGTCCCCGAGGACCGGATCGCGTGCCACCAGGGCCCGCTGGCGCTCCACCGGGACCGCGAGGACCTGGCCGGGCTCGCGTACGACCGCGGTGTCGAACGCCGTCTGGCCTTCGAGCAGACCGAGTTCCCCCAGAAAGCGGCTGGGGCCGTGTACCGCCACGGTACGTTGGTCGGGACCGCCGTAGTCGTGAATGACCTCGACCATCCCGCTGACGATGGCAAGGAACTCCTCGCACGGTTCGCCCTCGCGGAACAGCACCTCGCCCCGCTGCGTGGGGCGGTACTCGCCGTACTGGGCCAGCGCATCGAGCTGTTCCAGCGTCAGCCGGGGGTAGGCGCCGTGCAGATCGGGGGTTTCGGTGGGTACCCCGTCCGGGCCCGCGGCAGTCATCAGACCACGGCCTCGTGGACGTAACACCAGCGCCAGTTCTCTCCCGGCTCGAGGGGCTGCACGATGGGGTGGCCGACGTTGGCGGCGTGCAGACGGGCGTGCTTGAGTGGCGAGGAATCACAGCATCCGACGTGTCCGCAGGTCAGGCACAGCCTGAGGTGCACCCAGGGAGAGCCGAGGCGCAGGCACTCCTCGCAGCCCTCGGGGGTGCGCGGCGTCACCGGGCGCACGAGCGACAGGTGCCAGTCGCTTTCGGTAGTCATGATGGTCGTCCTCCCTTGGCGGACGGGCTCAGCGGCGACCCGCGATGGTCTCCTCGACCCATTGGCGCAGCACGTTGGCGGGGGCGGCGCCAGCCTGTCGCGCGATCGCCTTTCCCTGGTCGAGAAGGAGCAGGGTCGGCACCGCCTGCACCTGGAATCGCTGGGACAGCCTGGGGGCCTGGTCGACATCGACCTTGACGAGCTTGATCTTTCCGGCGAGCTCGCGGGCGACCTGTTCCAGTGCGGGGCTGACCATGCGGCAGGGACCGCACCAGGTGGCCCAGAGGTCGACGAGGACGATGGGCGCCGCCTTTTCGGCGATCTCCGCGAAGTCGTCATCGCCAGCATCGACGATCCATGGCAACGGGGCACCGCAGTTTCCGCATTTGGGGCGCCCGGCCCCCGCTGCTGGCACCCGGTTCTTGCGGCCGCACGACTCACAGACGACCGTCTTGGTCCGGCTCGTTGCCACCGTGCTCACGCAGCCATTCCGTGGTTGGCCTGGGCCGGCCTGGCGTACGTCACGACCAGTTCACCGTTCTGGGCGTCCACCCGGATCGTCGAGCCGTCGTCGACGTCGCCGCGGATCAGGGCCCGCCCGACGAGCGTTTCGACCTCGTGCGAGATGAAGCGGCGCAGCGGCCGTGCCCCGTAGACGGGGTCGAAGCCCTGCTGGGCGATGAGCTCGCGGGCCTGATCGGTGAGCTCGACGCTGATCTGGCGTTCGGCCAGGCGCCGGCGCAGGTCGTTGAACTGCAGCTCGACGATGCGCTTGATCTGGTCCATGCCCAGCGGCTTGAACAGCACGACGTCGTCGACGCGGTTGAGGAACTCGGGGCGGAAGTGGCTTTGCAGTTCGCCCATGACCAGGGCCCGCGCATCGGGTTTGATCTCGCCCTCGGGGGTCACCCCGTCGAGCAGATGGGCGGATCCGATGTTGGAGGTCATGATGACGACGGTGTTGCGGAAGTCGACGGTGCGGCCCTGGGCGTCGGTGATTCGGCCGTCGTCGAGTACCTGCAGCAAGGTGTTGAAGACATCGGCGTGTGCCTTCTCGACCTCGTCGAACAGGACCACGGAGTAGGGTTTGCGGCGTACCGCCTCGGTGAGCTGACCGCCCTCCTCGTAGCCGATGTATCCGGGCGGCGCTCCGACCAGCCTACTGACGGTGTGCCGTTCCTGGTACTCGCTCATGTCGAGACGGACGATGCTCTCCTCAGTGTCGAACAGTGCCGCGGCGAGCGCCTTGGCCAGCTCGGTCTTTCCGACGCCGGTGGGGCCGAGGAAGATGAACGAGCCGATGGGCCGGCGCGGGTCGCGGATGCCGGAGCGGGCCCGGATGATGGCATCGGTCACCAGCTTGACGGCCTCGTCCTGGCCGATCACCCGCTCGGTGAGGATCTCGTCGAGCCGCAGCAGCTTCTCCCGTTCGCCTTCCTGCAGCCGGGTCACCGGGATACCGGTCCACGCGGCGACGATCTCGGAGATCTCGTCCTCCGTGACGACCTCGCGCAGGAGCCGGGTCTCCCCCTGCTTGGCGGCGAGTGCCTCCTCTTCGGCGGCCAGCCTGCGCTCCAGTTCGGTGAGCTTGCCGTAGCGCAGTTCGGCGGCGCGGTTGAGGTCGTAGTTCCGCTCGGCCTCCTCGGCTTCCTGACGGACCTGTTCCAGTTCCTGCCGCAGCTCCTGCACCCGCCGAATGGCCTGGCGTTCTGCCTCCCACTGGGCGTTCATGGCGTCGGCCTCGGCGCGCAGGTCGGACAGTTCGCGCCGGAGCTCTTCCAGCCGCTTTCGGCTGGCGGGGTCGGTCTCCTTCTCCAGGGCCGCTTCCTCGATCTCCAGGCGGGTCACCCGGCGGGTGATCTCGTCGAGTTCGGCCGGCATGGAGTCGATCTCGGTGCGCAGCCGGGCGCAGGCCTCGTCGACGAGGTCGATGGCCTTGTCCGGCAGGAACCGGTCGGAGATATAGCGGTGGCTGAGGGTGGCCGCGGCGACCAGCGCGGTGTCCTGGATCTTCACGCCGTGGAAGACCTCGAGACGTTCGCGCAGACCGCGGAGAATGGAGACGGTGTCCTCCACGCTCGGCTCGTCCACCATGACCTGCTGGAAGCGCCGTTCGAGGGCGGCGTCGGATTCGATGTGCTTGCGGTATTCATCCAGCGTGGTGGCGCCGATCATGTGCAGTTCGCCGCGGGCGAGCATCGGCTTGAGCATGTTCCCGGCGTCCATCGCGCCCTCGGCGCCGCCACCGGCTCCGACGACCGTGTGGAGTTCGTCGACGAAGAGCAGGATGCGCCCCTCGGCGGCCTTGACCTCGCTCAGCACGGCCTGCAGTCGTTCCTCGAACTCACCGCGGTACTTGGCGCCCGCCACCAGCGAGCTCATGTCGAGGGAGAAGATGGTCTTCTCGCGCAGCCCCTCGGGCACGTCACCGCGGACGATCCGCTGTGCCAGGCCTTCCACAATGGCGGTCTTGCCGACGCCCGGATCGCCGATCAGCACGGGGTTGTTCTTGGTCTTGCGGCTGAGGATCTGCATGACCCTGCGGATCTCTGCGTCCCGGCCGATCACCGGGTCCTTCTTGCCGCTTCGCGCCTCGGCGACCAGGTCTTGGCCGTACTTCTCCAGCGCCTCGTACGCGGCCTCGGGGGTCGCCGAGGTGACACGCTGGTTTCCGCGGATGCGGGTCAGCGCGGCGAGGAAGGCGTCCTTGGCGATGCCGTGTTCCTTGAGCAGGCGTCCCGCCGCTGTCCTGGATCCCTCGTCGGCCAGTGCCAGGACGAGGTGCTCCACGGACACATATTCGTCCTTGAGGCGCTTGGCCTCCTGCTCGGCGGTGTCCAGCAGCTTGGCCAGCCGCTGGGTGACATACACCTGGCCGGGGGTGGCGCCCGGTCCGGTCACCTTCGGTCTGCGCGACAGCTCGCTCATGAGCGAGGCGCGCAACGCCTTGGTGTCGGCCCCCGCTTGGTCGAAGAGCCGCGGCACCAGCCCGTCCGGCTGGTCGAGGAGAGCGAGCAGCAGATGCTCACCGTCGACCTCGGTCTGGTCCATCCGGCCGGCGATCGTCTGCGCTTCCTGAAGGGCTTCCTGGGACTTCTGGGTGAGCCGGTTCATATCCACGATTCATCACTCCTCGAGCCGGCGTTGCTGCGCCTCAACGCGGCCTCCAGCTCGCTGACCCGGTCGAGCAGGTCGAGCACCAGACCGAGGGAGGCGTAGTTGAGGGGGAGCCCGGCCCGTAGCCGTTGGATGCGGGCGAGAGTTGCGGGCGCGCCCGGGTCGAACCACAGCCGGCCGCTGTCGTCGCGGGTGGCGTCGACCAGGCCGAGGGTGACGAACCGCCGGACGAGATCGGGGTGGAGTCCGGAGCGCCGGGCCACGACGTCCAGGCTGAGTCTGTCGACGGGCACGATGGCGTAGTTGTGGACAACGACGTTCAGGGGCCGCTGCTTGTCCGGCGCCGTCGACCGGCGATGCCCGGCCTCCGGCGCGGCGGCAGCGCGCCGCGGATCATGGTTCATCCTGGCTTCCTCGGGTCGAAGGTGGACACGGCAGCCAGCTCCTCGAAGAGCTCACGCTCCCGGTCGCCGAGTTCGGGCGGCACCATGATCCGGACCTCCGCGTAGAGATCTCCGTTGGCGCCACGGGGGTTGGGCATGCCCTCGCCGCGCAGCCGCAGCCGGCGGCCGCTGGACGAGCCCTTGGGAACGGTGACTTTGGCGGTGCCGCCGGGCGTGGGTACCGGTACTCTCGCGCCGAGCGCCGCCTCCCAGGGCGTGACGGGAAGAGCGACGTGGATGTCCCGGCCCTCCAGGCGGAATTGCGTATCGGGCTTGATCCGTACGCGGAGGTACAGATCTCCCTGGGGACCGCCGTCGCTGCCCCTGCCGCCTTCCCCGGCCAGGCGGATGCGCTGTCCGTCGACCACACCACGCGGGATGTTGACGTCGTAGGTCCGCTGTCCGCCGGGCCCGGCGAGGGTGATGCTGCGATGGCCGCCGTGGTAGGCCTCCTGGACACTGAGCTGGATCTCGGCCTCTTGGTCGGCTCCGGGAACCGGGCCCCAGCGTCCGCCGCCTCCGCCGCGGCCGTACATCCCGCCGAACAAGTCCTCGAAGTTGATGCCGGAGCCGTCGAATCCCTCGCCGTAGTCGGTGAACCGGACCCGGCCGCCGCCGTCGCCGGTCGACCAGCCGCGGCCGCGGCTGCGGCCTTGGGCTCCCGCCCCGGCCCCCACGCCCGCGCCCACCCGTTCTTCCCAGTCCTCCGGGATCTGCCGGAAGTCCTCGCCGAAGCGGTCGTAGCGCTTGCGCGTCTTGGGGTCGGACAGCACGCTGTACGCCTCGTTGAGCTCCTTGAAGCGCTCCTCGGCCTGCGGGTCCTTGTTGATGTCGGGGTGGTGTTTGCGG
The DNA here is from genome assembly GCF_002803065.1 of Streptomyces sp. CB01635. Taxonomy (GTDB): domain Bacteria; phylum Actinomycetota; class Actinomycetes; order Streptomycetales; family Streptomycetaceae; genus Streptomyces. The sequence continues at coordinate 71,583 of NZ_NNBL01000030.1, read as the reverse complement.
GCCAGTTTGCGGAAGGCCTGCTGTATTTCGTCGGAGCTCGCGTTGCGCTGCACCCCGAGCACGTCGTAGTAGTCCCGTGCCATGGGGCGTCACTCCTGCCGCTTGCTGACCAGGACGGCCGCGGGGCGCAGCTGCCGGCTCCCCTCGCCGTAGCCGGGACGCACCACCTGCACGACGGTGTTCGGCTCGGCATCGGGGGCGTCGACGGTGCCGACGCCGTCGTGCCGGGTCGGGTCGAAGGGCACTCCGGTCTCCTCGTAGCGGGGATACCCGAGCCGGCGGAGCACGTCGACGGCTTGGTCGCGTACGGCCTTGACGCCTTCGACCACGGCGGACGGATCGGATCCGGCATGTGTGAGCGCCAGGTCCAGATTGTCGACCACCGGCAGCCAGGCCGCCGCGGTGCGGACGCGCTCCTCGTTCCGTACGGCGTCCAGTTCCTTGGCGTGGCGCTTGCGGAGGTTGTCGAGGTCCGCGAGGGCCCGGCGCCATCGGTCCTGGAGCTCGTCGAGGGCCGCGGCGTGGTCGTCCACCTCCGGCTGCTCCGGGGGCAGGGCCTGGCTCAGCTCGTCCTGGGGCGTCGTCGGCTCCTGTTCGGTGGACATCGCCGCACCTCAGCTCTTGTCGAATTCGGCGTCGACCACGTCGTCGTCGGATCCGGCGGAGCTGCCCGAAGCACCGTCTGCCCCGGCGTCCGCCGTGGCCCGCTCCTCCGAGGACGGGCCCGCGCCTGCCTGGTGGGAGGCCAGCGAGGCGTGGATCTGCTGGAGCTCGGAGGTCAGCGACCTGACCTTGTCGAGCGGCGCTTCTCCCTTGACGGCTTCCCTGGCGTCGGTGACGAGCATCTCGGCGCGGGCCTTCTCGTGCGCGGGTGCGGCGTCGCCCAGCTCGTTCAGCCGGCGTTCGACCTGGTAGGCCACGGCGTCCAGTTCGTTGCGGGCGTCCACCGCCGCGCGCAGCGCCTGGTCCTCGCCGCGGTGCGCTTCGGCCTCCTGGACCATCCGCTCGACCTCGCTCTGGTCGAGGTTGGAGCCCTCGCTGATGGTGATGCCCTGCTCGGCGCCGGTGTCCTTGTCGCGTGCGGTGACGTTCAGGATGCCGTTGGCGTCGATGTCGAAGGTGACCTCGACCTGCGGCTCGCCACGGGGCGCGGGGCGGATGTCCTTGAGCTGGAAGCGGCCCAGGACGCGGTTGTCGTTCGCGAGCTCGCGCTCTCCTTGCAGGACGACGATGTCGACGGCGCCTTGGTTGTCCTCGGCGGTGGAGAAGGTCTCCGTGCGCCGCACCGGGATGGTGGTGTTCCGCTCGATGATCTTGGTCATGACACCGCCGCGGGTCTCCACACCCAGCGACAGCGGGATGACGTCGAGCAGGAGCACGTCCTTGACGTCGCCCTTGAGTACTCCGGCCTGGATCGCGGCGCCCATGGCCACGACCTCGTCGGGGTTGACGCTCATATTCGGGTCCTTGCCGCCGGTCAGCCGACGGACCAGGTTCTGGACGGCGGGGATACGGGTGGAGCCGCCCACGAGGATGACCTCGTCGATATCGTTCTCGCTGATCTTGGCGTCGGCCATCGCCTGCTTGACCGGTTCCATGGTCCGCTCGACCAGGTCGGAGGTGATCTGGTCGAACGTGGACCGCATGACCGTCTCGGTCAGATGCTTCGGGCCCGCGGCGTCCGCGGTGATGAACGGCAGGCTGACCTGCGTCTGAGTGACCGAGCTGAGTTCGGTCTTGGCTTTCTCCGCGGCCTCGAAAAGCCTTTGCAGAGCCTGCGGGTCGCTGCGCAGATCGATGCCGTTGTCGCGTTGGAAGTTGTCCGCCAGGTAGTCCACGAGCCGTCGGTCGAAGTCGTCACCGCCCAGGTGGCTGTCGCCCGCGGTGGACCGAACCTCGACCACCCCGTCACCGACATCGAGGAGGCTGACGTCGAAGGTGCCGCCGCCCAGGTCGAAGACGAGCACGGTCTCGTGCCCCTTCTTGTCCAGCCCGTAGGCGAGCGCCGCCGCCGTGGGCTCGTTGATGATGCGCAGGACCTCCAGTCCCGCGATGCGCCCCGCGTCCTTTGTCGCGGTGCGCTGGGCGTCGTTGAAGTACGCGGGGACGGTGATGACGGCTTCCGTCACCTTCTCGCCCAGCTGCTTCGCGGCGTCGTCGGCAAGCTTGCGCAGGACCAGTGCGCTGATCTCCTCGGGCGCGTACAGCTTGCCGCGTACCTCGAAGCGCGCATTGCCATGGTCGTCGGCGACCACGTCGAAGCCGACGGCCTTCGCCTCGTCGGAGATCTCGTCGTAGCGGCGGCCGATGAATCGCTTGGCCGAGTAGATGGTTCCCTTGGGGTTGAGGATCGTCTGGCGGCGGGCCAACTGGCCGACGAGCCGCTCGCCCGTGTCGGTGAACGCGACGACCGACGGGGTCGTGCGGCTGCCCTCGGCGTTCGGGAGAACCGTCGCCTCACCGCCCTCCCATGCGGCGATCACCGAGTTGGTGGTTCCGAGGTCGATTCCGACTGCCTTAGCCATGGGGGTACTCCTTCATCGAAAGCCACGGAAGCGTTCGCGCGCCCTGTGCCGAGGGTTCTCACTTCTCGGTGGCGGCGGTGCCGGCCGCCGCGCTCCCGAGCCGGTTGAGGAGCTTGGCGGCCTGATCGGCCACCTCGGCGTCCGCCACGACCTCGTACCGGCTCGGCTGCATCGCTCTCACGGAAGCGAAGTCGCGGCGCCCGCGCTGCATGCTGTACAGAAGCAGCCCGAGCAGCGCGCCGATCACCGCGCCGAAGATCAGCCCGTAGAGGGCCAGCAACAGCGACGACAGCACCGGGTTGAGCCAATTGAGCAGGCCGAAAAGCCAGCCGATCAGAGCGCCAGGGAGAGCGCCGGACGCGGCCCCGCTCAGCGCCGCCCTCCCAAAGCCGACACGACCGACAACTTGTTCGACGAGTTGCAGGTCGTGGCCGATGATGGCGGTTCGTTCAACAGGGAACGCCTGGTCAGATAGGTAATTGACTGCGTGCTCCGCCTCCGCGTAGGTGGGGTAGGACGCGATGTTCCGACGATCCTGCTGGCTCATGTCCCCTCCTCCCGGCGACAGACCACTGCTACTGGTTCACGGCTGACCGCTTCAGTCTCGCCATCGCAGGCGCCCCGCGGCCTGCGCCTGCGAGGCCGAAATCCGTAGGCAATCTCGGTCTGCCAGGGTGAGCTGATCGAGATCGACATATCGGACGATATCTGCGTCATTGGGTAGTGTGGATCCCGGGCGAGTCCCTCAGAAAGGCCCGTGATCCACACCATGACCACGACCTCGGGCACGACGGGCCGGCCCCCCGGGAACAGATGGGGCCGCGAGCACCTGGCGAACTTGTACGGCCTTTTCGTGCTCTCGATGATCATGAATGACGCGCCGGACGAGAGCGACGTCCTGACGTGGGCCCTCACCGCCGTGGGCACCCTCGGCCCGTGCCGCGCCGAGGCCGCCTACCTCACGTTCGACAACGGCCCGACCCGCACACCCGCCGACTGGCCCCACGCCACCCCCCACCTTGATGCCCAGGTCCGGAGACTGGGCGGTCAGGGTGGGCCGGTCACGGTGCCGGACCGGGCATGGGGCTGGAGCTTCGCGCTGCAAGACAAGGCGGACAACATCGGCCACCTGCTGGTCAGCGCGCCTTCTCGGCCCACCGATGACGAGTTCTTCCTGTTGCGGGTTCTGGCCCAGCAGACCGCGGCGGGCCTTACACATGCCCTGGCCCGGCGCACGGAACGCGACCGTACGCAGCAGCTCCGGCGGGTCAACGACGACCACGCGGCCCTGAACGCCCGGCTCAGCACGTCCGTCTCCGAACTGGAGCGGCAGCGCTCCGTCCACGAGACGCTCAGCCAGGCCTCCGCGGACGACGGCGGGGTACAGGGCATCGCCGTGGTCCTCCACCAGCTCACCGGGTACCCGGTCGCCGTCGAGGACCGCTTCGGCAATCCGTGGGCCTGGGCGGGTCCGGGCCGTCCCGACCCGTACCCCAAGCCCGAGGCGGGCCGGCACGAAGAGCTGCTGCAGGAGGCGGCCCGCCGGCTGCGGCCGGTGCGGGTGGGGGAACGGGTGATCGCCCTGGCCCGGCACCGTGGCGAGATCCTCGGCACGGTGGCCCTGATCGACCCCGAGGCGAGCACCGGTGAGCAGGAGGAGTTCGCCCTCGACCACACCTGCACCGCGCTGACCCTGGAACTGGCCCATCTGCGCAACCTGGCCGAGGTGGAACTGCGGCTCCGCCGCGAGCTCGTGGACGACCTGATCACCGGCACCGATGACGAGAGCGCCTACGCACGGGCGGCCGCCGTCGGCCACGACCTGCATGGCCCGCATTACCTCGCCGCGGTGCAATGGGTCGGCCGGCCGGCCGACGACGCGTTCGTGCAGGCGGTCAGCAGGGCGGCGGCCGGCCTGCGGATGCGGTCGCTGCTGGCCAGACGCTCCGGGAAGGCTGTCCTCGTGCTGCAAGGGCGTCCGAAGGCGATGGCCCTGCACGAGGCCGTGGTCCGCGAACTGGGCTCGCCCACCGGTGCGATCGGCGTGGGCGGCCGCTGCGACACCCCGGGCGAGATCCCGCGCTCGTTCCAGGAGGCGCTGCGCGCACTGGAGGTCCGCCAGCGCTCACAGACCCCGCACGGCACCACGACCTTCGACGAGCTGGGCCTGTACCGCATCCTCGGGCCGGGCGGCAGCTACCGGGACGTCGAGCAGTTCGTCCGTGAGTGGCTCGGCCCGCTCCTGGACTACGACGCCGCACACCACGCGGACCTGGTCCGGACTCTCTCCCGGTACTTCGAGTGCGGCGGCAACTACGACGGCACGGCAGCCGCCCTCGGCATCCACCGCAGCACCCTGCGCTACCGGCTCCAGCGCATCCGCGAGGTCAGCGGCAGGGGCCTCGCAGACGTCGACAGTCGGCTGAATCTGCACGTCGCCACCCGGGTGTGGAAAGTCCTGGGCGGCTCATTCTGATCGGGAGAATAGCGTGGATCAACGGAGTGCCGACGCCCCCTTGGCTGCTGTCGCTCACCTGGGCGGAGTACCGCTGACTCCTGGCGACCACATCTGTGCCCTGTACCGGGGACGTGCCGAGCGGGACCGGCTCATGACCCCGTTCTTGGCGGACGGCCTGAGTGCAGGGCACAGCTGCCTCCTCATAGGCACCGAAGGCGAGGGCCGTACTTTCCGAGACATCCTGGCCTCTGCCGCCCCCGCGGTGGGCCGGGGCGGCAACAACTTCCAGATCAAGGGCCCGAACGAATATCTGCAGGACGGGACCTTCGACGGAGACCGCACCCTGGCCCGTATGTACGCATGGTCCGACGAAATATTCCCGTCCGACAAGCGCACCTGCGCCCGGCTTGCTGCCGATATGAGCTGGGCCCAGCCCTTGGTGCAGCCCGCCTTCGTCCAGGACCTGGTCCGGTACGAGATGCACGCGACCCGGTGGCTGCAGTCGCATCCCCAGGTGGGGATGTGCATGTACGACCTGGAGCTGTTCCACAGTGACCTGATCGTCCCACTGGTCAAGGCCCATCCGAAGGTCTGGCTGAACGGCATGATCATGGAAAATCCGTACTTCCTCGATCCCGATGAGGAGACCGGGCCACCGGCCTCCGGGGAGACCTGACACCGCTCACGGCTCCGGCCGTGCGCACATCCCGCCGTCCGGTTCCGGCACGAAACCCCGGCTTGCCGCACGGAACGCGGCGCTGCCTATCCGCCGTCCTTGGGTGGCGGAGTCGGGCCGTCACCGCGCCTCCGCCGGAGTTCCTGTTCCTCTTCCGCATCTGCCGCCTCGTCCTCCGGTGCCGTTCGCTCCTGCCGGTCCTCCCGCGCCTCCCGGACCGACTCGACATCCCGTTCCAGCGGTGTCGTGTCCAGCGCGGCCGTCAGCTCCTCCAGGGCCCCCAGCAAAAGTTCCGCGCCACGCCGCACCACCGGATCATCACCGCCGTCCGCGCCCTCCCAGGCGTCGAGCGCCGCCGCTACCCGCTCCCATCCCGGGGCCCGCCGCTCACGTACGTCCCGCGCCGCACGCGCGGTGTCCGCCCGCAGGGCCGCCGCGAACAGTGCGGCTTCCGGGACGGGCCGCACCCCTCGTCCCGGCAGATGGGCCTCCAGAAGCATCGCCGCCCGCCCTATCGACTTGAGCGCCTCATACGCGTCCTGGGCCGCACTGCGGGTCAGTCCACGATGCTTCACCGGCTCTTGCTTGGACCGCTCGAAAGCCTCGTCCCACGCGGCCTCCTTCTTACGGGCGGCAAGCAGTGCCTGCCGCACTTCCGCGCGATGCCCGCCGCCGGGATCCGCGTAGCTGCCGACCACCGCCGCCGCGTACCGCCCGTTCGCGGCGAGCCAGTCCGCGAGACGGTCCAGCAGCCGCGGGGTCTCCCAGGCCGGAAAGACCACATAGGCCAGCATCGCGAGCGCACCGCCGAGCAGGGTCAGAAGCACTCGGTCCCGCACCGTCTGGTGCCACTCCTCGCCCCCCATCCCGAGCAGGAAGACGACATATGCTGCGGCGAAGGACTGCGAGACCGCGTACCCGGTGCGCATCAGCAGGTACATCAACCCGGCCGAGAACACGGCCAGCCCGCCGGACAGATATGCGCCCGGGTGAGCCAACTGCACCACTCCGGTGGCCAGTCCGACGCCGACGAAGGTGCCGGCGAACCGGGCCACAGCACGGGAGTAGGTCTGGTGGAAGTCGGGCCGCAGCACCATGACGGAGGTGATCGGCACCCAGTAGCCGTGGCCCAGCGGAAGCGCATTGCCGAGCAGATAGCCGAGGCAAGCCACCCCGGCGAGGCGTACAGCGTGCCGGAGAACAGTCGAGTCCCGGGTGAGCTCGCGGCACATCGCACGCAGCACGACCGGCACCATCCGGAACATGGTCGGACGCACCAGTGCCGGGGCGTTCGCCGCGTGAGTGTCGCCGCTGTCCGCGATCTCCACGACCTCGCGCAGCAGATCGAACAGCCGCACCGCTGCCAGCCGCGCCGGCCCCCGCAGCACCTCCTCCTCCCCGCCCCCGAGGGCCTCCATGGCTTCGGAGGGCACCTGGACCGGGGTACCGCGGCGGATCGAGTGGGCAGTGGCGTCCAGCACCTCGCCGGCCGCCTTCAGGAGTTCCCGCGTCCGGTCGCGTTCCGGCCCCTCCGCCGGAGCGCCGACCCGGGGGTCGGCGAGTGAGGCGAGGACCGGGCGGATGCGCTCGGCCAGACCGCGGGGGCCGTTCAAGGCGGCGGGCCGCCGGCGCGCCTGCCACGGCGTGACCGCAGCGGCGTCGCGGGCCGTCATCATCGGTTCCGGGGCGAAGGGGGCCACCGGGTCGTGCCGCAGCCGCCGGGCGTAGTCGGCCACGGCGGCGAGGGCGTCGGCGAGCGCATCCCGGTGCGCTCCCCAGCGGCGGATCGGGAACAGCAGGATCAGCGTCGCTTGCACCACACCGCCGAAGGCGATCACCGCGGCGTGCTCCAGCGCCTGCACCACGGTGGTCGGCAGGGTGATGGTCACCAGCATGATGCCGATCGTGGTGGCCGCGACGATCCCGGCGGTCGAGCCCGCGGCCCAGGCCATTCCGGCGCCGAAGGACCACAGGGCGAGCAGCAGGAGGAACGGCACGGGGTGCGCCCCCACCAGATATCCCAGGAAGGTGCTGAGCGCCAGGCCCGCGCCGGCGGCCAGCGCAAGCACCTTGCGTGGGCGCCAACTTCGCTGGAACGTGGCGGCGCCGGCCGAGAAGGCTCCGAACGCGGCGGACGTGGCATAGGCCGGGGAGACAAGCCACAGCGCGAGCCCGATCACGGTTGCTACTCCGGCCGCGGCGCGCAGTGCGACCAGCGGCTCGAGCCGGGTCCTCTCAATCGTCAGCCCGGAGCGCACGATCAGCCCCAGAGCCCGCAGCCACGTCACGGCGCCGAGCTTAGGGCGAGGCCGGGGCCGTCCGCCGCCAGCCGCACCGTGCACCCGTCCACGCGAGCTACCACGCGGTGCCGCCCGGGAGCGAACCGAGGAGTCCGGCCGGAACGCCGGCCACCAGACGGGGCGGATCCAGGTGCCGCTGTCACGGGCGCCGGCCCCGCGGCATCCCGATGTGTGGCGGCTGCGCTCGGGTTCCGGGAGCCGGGCAGCCAGCTGAGTGTTCGCAGCGAGCCAGTGAGAGCAGCTACTTGGGATCTTCTCCATTCGGTCGTGTAATCGTCTTCATGAGGCGGGGCAGAGGGATGAAGCCGTCCGTCGTTCCGAGTTCTCGCGGGGTCGGGACGTAGAACGGGCAGCGTGCGCAGACCAGCCGGTGCGGACACTTGGCGAAGAAGTCGTAATTGCAGTAGCGCGCTCGCCCAGGCCAGTAGTACTTCCCGGGCTGTTCGCCGCCTGGTGGGTGGCTCCGGTGAGGATGCACTCGCGGTCGATGAGGACCTGGATGGTGCGGAAGTTGCGGTCGAAGTAGTCGGCCTTCTCGTGGGACGCGGTGAGGGTGCGTTGCAGGATCGCCGCGTAGTAGCGGGTGCCGGCAGGGTGCTTGTGTCCGATCCATTGCTGCAGGTCGTTGAGGGGGTAACGGCTCGCGGGCGTTGAGAAGGTGGGGGCGATGGTGGCGCGGGCCCGCTGGCTGGTGAGCACGTCGCGCGAATCGGACTGGGGACACTGATGCCCGGCTTCCGGTTCGGCGAGGCACGGTTGACTGCTCCCGAACTGCCGCCGGTGCCCGTGACACCGCGGGGCGGGTGCGTTGGCACAGGGCGGCGCGGGGACGGCAGGCGGGGCGTGAGTCTGGCTCAGGAAAGTTCTTCCAGCATTCCGTGCACATGAGCCACGGCAACCTCTATGTCGGTGTGCTTGTACTGCCCGGCGCGTGACTCCGCGGAGAGGACTCCGCGGCGGTGCACTTTCTCGAAGTCGCCATAGGGGAACTTGTACCGGCTTTTGTTTTCTTCGTTCTGTTCGAGGGGTTGTCGTCACGTCGGCGGCGACAACGCGATGCACTGCAACCGGTACACCGGCAGCAGCTGGACCGCCGCCAGCCTGATCCATACCAGGGCCTTCAAGACCTCGCCGCGCCGGCACTCGCCTTCCACGAAGGAGAGGTCCACCTCGCGGGCACCGACCGGCGGTTGTGGCACACCGCTTACTACAACGGAGTGCGGGGCCCCGCTACGGCCCTGACCTTCAAGTTCGGCGGGGCGAAGCGGCGCCATGCGTTGCAGGTTCGTGAATCAATGGCCCTCCGTGATGAAGGGACTTGATGGTGTGCCACTGGGGCGCCGTCACGTGAGTGACGGGGTCACAGGCCCAACTGGATTTTGAGCAGGCATACGACTACGTCGGTGCGGGAACTCAGCAGGCCGGCCATCAGAATGCCTCGTTGGTTCTGGAGAATCCGGTAGCGGCCGTGCAGGGGTTCCACCTGGGGGATGAGTACGGCGACCTGCCCGCCGTTGCGGGCGACCTGCTCGACGTAGCCGATGACTGGATGCACCAGGGAGTGCTGAGGGCTGTCGATGATGTCGAGCCGTGGGCCGGGGTCCCATCGCGCCCAGTCGGCGCGCATGGCGTCTGCTTTCGTCCGGTCGTCGAAGACGGCGACCACGACGACCTCATCGCCCAGTGAGGACGCGGCGTTTAGGGCGGCGACGGCGACCATGTCGACCCTGCCCAGGGGGACGATGACCAGACTGTGGGTTCGTGTGGGGCGTGGCGGGGTGCCGTCCAATCTGAGTTGGTCGCGAACGCGTGTGTAATAGCGCTCGATCCGGGAGAACAGCAGCATCAGCAGCGGCACGATGAGGACGACGATCCAGGCACCGGCGAGGAACTTGGTGGTGAGCAGGACGATTCCGGCGACGGCGGTCAGCACAGCCCCGACGCCGTTGACCAAGGCCCGGGGCAACCAGCCGTCGGGGCGTTGCGTGCTCCAGTGCCGGACGAGGCCGATCTGGCTGATGGTGAAGCCGACGAAGACGCCGATGGCAAAGAGCGGGATCAGGCGCTGGGTGTCGGCACTGGCGACGACCAGCGTGACGCCGGCCAGCACCGCCAGGGCCACGACGCCCCAGCGGTGGACGGGCCGCTCCGAGCGGAGGGCGAACAGATGAGGGAGACGGTCGTCCTTGGCGAGGACACTCATCAGGACCGGAAGGCCGCCGAAGCTGGTGTTCGCGGCGATGCCCAGTACGAGAGTGACGATGAGGCTGATGGCGTAGTAGGCCCAGCCGGTCCCGAAGGCACCGGCGGTCAGCTGGGCCAGCAGCGTCACACCGCCGCGTGGCACCACGTGATGGCGGCGAATCAGCAATGACAGCCCGATGAGCATGGCGCCCAGCAGCAACCCCAGCATCAGCTCGGTGTGTTGCGCCCGCTTGACGCGTGGTTGGCGGAACATCGGAACGGCGTTGGCGATGGCCTCCACCCCGGTCAGCGCCGAGCATCCCGCGGAGAACGCCTTGAGCACCAGGAGCACGCCCAGCGCCTCGACGGCAGGGAAGGACTGGGACGTTCCGACCGTGGCTGCGGGATGGGCCCGAAACAGCCCCACCACGATGACAGCGGTCACGCTGACGATGAACAGCACTGTGGGCAGCATCAGCACCCGCGCGCTGTCCGCGATGCCGCGCAGATTGACGACGGTGAGGGCGAACAGCGCGATCAGGCATACGGCCAGAAGGTGATCGGAAAGGACGGGAAACGCCGATGCGAGGCTCGCGGCGCCGGCGGCGAGACTGACGGCGACGGTGAGGACGTAGTCGATGATGAGGCTGGCCGCGGCCATCAGACTGACGGGTCTGCCCAAATCCTTCTTCGCCACCGCGTAGGCTCCACCGCCGTCCGGGTGCACGGCGATCACCTGGCGGTAGGAGACGACCAGGACGGCCAGCAACGCGGCGATGACCAGGGTGATCGGCAGCATCGCCGTGAGCGCGCCCGAACCGGCGGCCATCAGCACGACGACGATGGCCTCCGGGCCGTACGCGACCGAACTGAGGGCGTCCAGTGAAAGGGCGGCCAGCCCCTGGATCACGGTCAGGTGGGACTTTCCGCCCTCGCCGTGACGCCGTGGGACCTTGGGGTGAGGTTTCTTGGGCGCAAGCCCGAGCGTCACGTGAGACTCACTCGTTCATTTGGCGGGTGCGCCCACCCATGCTGGGCCGTGGCACAACGGCAATGCTCATGATGTCTCCATTTGGTGAGAGGTAACCGCCTGATCCAGCTTCGGGGAGTCTCCGGGGACCTGCACGCCCACCGCGCTGGACGGGTGTGACGTGGAGGACGCACCAGGCACAGGCTCTGGACCTGGCGGACATCCAGGGCCTGGTGCTGCGGCAACGGCCCTCGCTCTACACCGGCGCCTACTTCCTGCTACGCATCGACGACCGGCGGACGACCGCCGTATGCTGCGGCGCCTGGCACCCCAAGTGGCCACAGCGGCCAAACTGGTGGGACCCCGGAGAAGGCCTGGCTGAACGTGGCCCTGAGCTATTCCGGGCTGCGTGCCCTGGGCGTTCGCGAGTCATCACTCGAGAGCTTTCCGGCGGAGTTCCGCGAAGGGATGGCGCTCAAGGGGTTCGGCCGGGTGGCGATGCTCACGGAGAGCGACGTCCCTGCGGGCCGACAGTCGTTTCGTCCCCGATGCGGAGCGGTTCGCCGAGGCCTTGGAGGCGGACACCGCGCAAGGCGGCAGTCGACGTGCGCGAGCACAGGAATCCGGATTGGGGGCGAGTGGAGGAGGCGCTCCGGGCGTGGGACGGCGCCGCCGAAGGGGACCGGAGCCCGGTGGTGCGGCGCGGGGCGGAACTGCAGACGCGGGCCTTGGAAGACCTCGCGACGGCGGTGAGCCGCACACCCCTGGAACGGGACGTCGGCTCTGCACGCGAGGAGCGGCGGGTGCGGGCGGCCGTGGAGGCGGAAGGTGACGGATCAGGACCCGCGCACCGGGATGGGTGACGGCGCCGGCTACGGGGAGCGCCGCGCCTCCTCGAGCGGGAGGTAGTCTCCGGGCCGCGTCGAGCGCCGCCACACGTACACCGCTGTCGCCATCACGAGGATCAGCCCCGCCAGGATGAGCAGTTCGATCCCCTCAACGTTCCATCGGAAGGACTTCTCCGCCTCGGCTGTCACGATGAGCACCCTGCGGATGCCGGCAATCAGGCCAACGACGAGGAACGGCTCCGCGTCGAGGGTCTGGTTCCTGATGGTGAGGCGGACGGTGTGGAGCAGCTCGGCCACGATGAACAGCACAAGGCCGTTGTCCAGGGCGGAGAGAACGACCGTCTCCTCACGGTATGGCCCCTGGATCGACCTGATGACATCGTGGACGACCCCGACGGTCAGGAGCCCCGCGAGCAGTACAAGGAGCGCCGCGACGACGAGGTGGATGCCGTCCTCGATGAGCTGCAAGAGGCCCTGTACCCGGCCGCCCTCGAACTTCGGGAGAATGGGTCGCACACTCAGCATGCTAGGTGTTCTCCGGCCCGCAGGCGCGGCGTGATGCCGAACGGGTGGACGAGCGGACCGCCCTGTGATGACAGCCTGGGGGAAGCGTCGAGGCGCGACATCACCGGGGCCCACCCAGCGGCAGGACAAGGGTGTATGAGGCAGCCCGACGCGGACACGAACGGCAGGAACCTGCGGCTCGTCCTGGTCGCCTGTCCGAGCCTGCCCTCTGACTTGGCCCGGGACCTGGCCCCCGCCTGCCGGAGGAGTCTGCGCCGCCGCATCGCCAGGGGCGTCCGCTGGCAAGCGGACACCGTTGCCCGCCGTCATCCCTGGCCTGGTCGCTGATCGCTCGGTGCGGGCGCCGCGCATTTCGGGCTGCCGCCGGCCGGGCAGCCCGTCACATACACACCCGCCCCGCCCCCACCGCGTCCCAGCGTCCGGGGGCGGATCGAAGCCCTGGTCCCGGGTGGACCAGGGCTTCGATCGACGGCCACGAAGGGGAACGGGCATCTGCTGCTGCCCCGGCGCCCGCGGTAGGGGTCCCGTGGGGTCCTTGCAACCTGTCTATGCGTCACCGTGACCAACGCGCCCGCGCCGGATGGACACGGCCGCTCAGGCGGCGGGAATGAGTTCGGCGCGGCCGAACAGCAGCGCGAACCCGGAAGGGAGCTGGCGCAGGATGCGGGTGAGGAGGTCGGGGCCGGCCAGGGCCGCGACGGCGGCGAAGACGGCTCCGGTATTCCAGCGGGTGGTGGCCAGGGAGGCACCGGTGCGGTCGGCGAGGTCCTTGACGAAGGCCCAGCCGGTCAGGGGCGGGGTGTCGGGGATCTGAGTCGTGAGGACACGTGCGGCTTCGAAGGGGAGGCGGGCGGCGAGCTCGACGCGTTCGTCGCCCGTCAGCTGGCGTCCGAGTCCCTCGAGGACCAGATGGGTGGCCTCCTCGGCCCGCTCGCGGGTGGGGTAGGCGCCTTCGTAGCGGACCTTCTCCAGCATCTGCTCGTAGGTCATCGCGGGCAGCTGCTGCAGTGGTGTACGCAGGTCGGAGATCACTGCGGTGGTTGCCTTTCTGTCGCCGGGATAGTGGTGCCGGTGTGCGGGCACCAGGTGAGTGGGTGGGTGATCAGGCGGGCTGGGGGCGTCCGAAGAGGAGGTCGTAGCCCGCGGGGAGCTGGAACAGGATCTGCCCCAGCAGGTCGTCACCAGCCGCATCGGCGGCGGTACTGAGGACGGCGCTGACATCCCAGGCCGCGGTCTGCTCGGTGGCCCCCTCGATCCAGGCCGCCGTCGCCCGAACGAACCGCTCCGGTGGCAGCGGTTCGGCGCTCTGCAGCGGGTTGAGGAGGATCAGGGCGAAGTCTTCCGGCAGGCGCGCCGCGAGCTGGGCGCGCACCGCGCCGACCAGGTGCGCCCCCAGCAGGGCGAGCACCACACGGGCCGCGCGTTCTGCTTCCTGCAGGCTGTCGTACTCACCGCGTTCCTTCACCCGGTCGAGGAACGCCTCGCGTCGCAGGGTCACCGCCGCCACCTTCTTCGGTCGATGGGGTGCGGAGGACGGGAGAGGGGGAGATCAGTGACCCGTCCTCCGCCGCTGTTCGGCCCTTGTCGCCGTTGGGTCAGCCGGAGATCTCCTTACGGCCGCCGCCGATGGCGATCTTGCGGGGCTTGGCACGTTCGGCGATCGGGATCCGCAGGGTGAGCACGCCGGCGTCGTAGTCCGCCTCGATGTGCTCGGCGTCCAGCGTGTCGGCCAGCGCGATCTGGCGGGAGAAGACACCCAGCGGCCGCTCCGACAGTTCCATCTGCACGTCGTCGGCCTTCGCCACGGGCCGGCGCTCGGCCTTGACGGTCAGCATGTTCCGCTCGACGTCGATGTCGAGCGCGTCCGCGCTGACGCCGGGGATGTCGAAGGCCACCACATACCGGTCGCCCTCGCGGTAGGCGTCCATCGGCATCGTGGACGGCCGCGACCAGGTGCCCGGGCCCATCAGCTGCTGAGCCAGCCGGTCCAGTTCACGGAAGGGGTCAGTGCGCATCAACATCGTGAAAACACCTCCAGCAGGTTCGGGCAGTTGCTGCCAATGCGCTTCACTGAAATCGTTGTAACATGTCATCCAATGGATGACAAGCGCGGTGTCGTCCAGTCGATGACAAGACCGAGGGAGGTGCCCGTGACAGCAGCCGACCAGCCGGCCTCGTTCAGCGCCGACGACCGAAGCCCGGCTTCGTTCCTCGCCGCCGCGGCGGCCCTGCACGCCATAGACGACGCCCTGCACGCCGCCCAGCAGGGCGCCTCCGGCAACCCAGCCGCCGGCCCCGGCGCGGAGCAGGCCCTGGCCTCCCTGCTGCTGTTGCGGCAGGTCCGCGAGCAGCTCGCCGGATGGGAGACCGGCCTGATCGAAACGGCCCGGCACGCGGGAGCCACCTGGGCCGACCTCGCCCACCCCCTAGGCGTCGCCAGCCGCCAGGCCGCCGAACGCCGCTACCTGCGCAACCGGCCCGGCCCCGCCGGAACCACCGGCGAACAACGCGTCCAGGCCACCCGCGAACGCCGCGCCGCCGACCACACCCAAGCCGAATGGGCCCGCCGCAACGCCGCCGACCTGCGCCGCATCGCCGGCCAGATCACCGCCCTCACCGACCTCCCCGCCGCCGCCAGTCACCCGCTCGACCAACTCCACGCGGCCCTCGCCCACAACGACCCCGCCGACCTCATCCACCCGCTCAATGCCACCCGCCCCCACCTGACCACCGCCCACCCCGACCTCGCCGCCCGCCTCGACACCCTCACGCGTAACGCCACGGCCCTGCCCCCACCCGGCTGACCGAACACCCCCTGTCGGAGCAGGCGACCGTTCCGGCATCGGGTATCCCGTGTACTTCCTGGCGGGTCAATGGGGTCGGCCGCCCTGGCGGCGCGAGCTCCGGGGGACGTAGCTCGGCCGGTCCAACAAGATCCGGCACATCCGGACCACGCTGGCACAGCGATCAGTTCATCACCAGGCTGAGCTGAAGTGGCGCGCGCCCTGACTCTGCGTTCCGACCTCCGCAAGCGGTTCGGAGCCGCACTTTGCCACGTGGTTCGCGTCAGACGCGGGCGAAGTCGCGGGGGCGGAACTTCCCGCTCTTCAGGTGCCTCTCGATGTCTTCGAGGCTGTGCCCGGTGAGCTCCGGCATTCGCCGCCATACGAACAGCCACGCCGCGACGTTGAACATCCCGTAAATCCAGAACACCTGGCCCACACCGAAGATGCTGATCATCGTCAGGAGGGTCAGCGTGATCAGCAAGTTCGTGCTCCAGAGCGTGGCCGACTGCACGCTTGTGGCGGCGGCACGCACCGACAGCGGGTAGATCTCGGAGCCGGTCAGCCAGCCCATCAGCTGGAGCCCGCCAGCGTTGAAGAACATGAAGGCGAGCAGGCAGGCGACGATGGATGGCACGTAGTCACGGGTGGCGTGGCCGGTGATGAAGAAGGCTCCGAGGGCGAACAGGCTGACCGCCGCGCCGGGCACCATCACCAGGGTCAGCCGACGGCGCCCGACCTTGTCGACGATCACCAGGCCAACCACCATCATCACCAGGTAGGTCATGCCCAGCGCCACGCTGACCGATAGAGCGGTCGTTGTGGAGAAGCCGTTGTCGGTCAGGATGGTCGGGGCGTAGTAGATGATCATTTCGATGCCGGACAGCTGGGTGAAGACGGCGATGCCGCAGCCGACCACCAAAGCCGGGCGCACCCATGGCTGCCACAGCCCACTCCACCCGCGGTTGCCTCTGCTGGTCCGCTGCTGGCGTCCCTCCAAGGCGACGAACTCCTCGAGCTCGGAGGAGATGTCGTAGCCGTCGGGCCGTATGTCCTCAAGCACCCTTGCGGCCTCGTCCACGCCGACGCGGCCGTGTCTGAGGACCAACCACCGCGGGCTCTCGGGCAGGCGCAGCTGCAGGAGAAGCATCACCAGTGCCGGTACGGCGGCCGCGCCGATCGCCGCCCGCCACGACACAGCCTGGCTCGCGCCCACGAGCGTCGCGATGACGATGCCAACGCCGATGGCGAGCTGGAAGCAGAGTACGAGCCGTCCGCGGATCGCCTTGGGGGCCAGCTCGGCGATGTACATGGGCACGGTCTGGGTGGCGCCGCCGACGGCGAAGCCGAGCACCACCCGGGCCAGGGCCAGGCTGACTGCGGTGGGGGCGAGCGAGCTGCTCACGCTGCCGAGCATGAACACCACGCAGATGAGCAGGATCGTGCGATGCCGGCCGATGCGCGCGGACAGCAGGCTGCAGGCAAGGGCGCCGATCACGGCGCCGAGAAGGATCGCGGCGGCGATCACCTCCTTCATGTCGTTCCCGATGTGGAATTCCTTGGAGATCTGCAGCAGTCCGCCGGAGATGATGCCCGTGTCGTAGCCGTACAGCAGTCCGCTGACGGCAGATACCACGGCCGCCATCAGCATCCGCCCGTTCAGGACCTTGGTCGGTGGTGCCTTGTCTGCGATATGGGTCATGGTTCCTCCAGGGCGGTGAACGGACCCTCATCCATCCTCGAACCCGGGGGCTGGGCCCTCATCGCACGGCTGTCCTGCCGCGCCGAGGCACAGTACGTGACGGCCAGACGACGGTGACAGAAGGGTTCGGCATGCCCAAGGTCGGCATTCGCTATGTCCTCGGCAGCACCGAGACGACACAGAACCCAAACCTCTCGGTGACAGCCTGCGCGTAGCGGGTGACTGGCGACATGGCCCAGGGAGGCAAATTGGTCTCTTCGTCTCACCCCACGGGGCCTAGCCAGGCTTCCGCGCCGTCGCCACCCGCTACGAGAAACGCGCCTACATCTACCTCGACACCATCACCCTCGCGGCCCTCATCATCTGGCTCCGCACATGATCCAAGAAGCAGTGCCTCATGGGCGTCGAAGGGGCGGTCAGGGAGCTCTGATGCGGGCCAGTGGCCCTCGAGCCCCGTGACCAGACGGGGGGCGGCGTACAGGACCAGACGTCGCCACTACTCAGTGCTGTCCTGGTACAGGAGGCCGGTTCTTTGCGCGGGCCAGGCAAGTGTGGATGTGCCGGCAGTTGCCTTGGACAGCTACATGCCGAGCACCCGTCGGGTCTCGGCGGCGATCTGCTGTGTCTCGCCGGTTGCGACCACGAGGACCGGGACACCTCTCCCCGCCTGATCGATGCGTCGGAGGCCTTCCCGCATCAAATCGTCCAGTTCGGGGACGAGCAGCCCGCCTTGTACACCGAGAACAGTCAGGGCCGAGCAGATCTCCTCGCGCACCTCGGGTTGGTCTTCGCCGATCTCCCCGGTGAAGACCAGCGCGTCCAGCCGGTCCAGCGAGGCGGCCATCGACGCGATGCCCCTGCGGCAGCTGAGTGTGAACGTCGCCAGCGCCAACGCGGCCGCGGCATCACCCTCCGCGCGGGCGCGCACCAGGTCCCGGGTGTCTCCCGAGGTACCGGAGAGGCCGAGCAGACCGGAATGCCGGTGGAGTGCGTCATCCAATTCGTCCGTGCTCAGACCGTGCCGCCGCTGCAGCCACAGCAGCGCGCCGGGGTCGAGGCTGCCGCTGCGCCGGCTCATCACCAGGCCTTCCAGCGGAGTGAGGCCCATGGTGGTGTCCACGCTGCGTCCGTTCCGGACGGCGCAGGCCGAGCAGCCGCCGCCCAGGTGCACGAGCACGACCTGGAGGTTGTCGACGGGTCGGCCCAGGGCCTGCGCCGTCCTCTGCAGTGCCCACGAGTAGGAGAGCCCGTGGAAGCCGTACCGGCGCAGCCCGTATTCGGCTCGCCATCGCTCCGGCACGGCGTACGTGCGCGCCTGTGCCGGCAGATCCTTGTGAAAGACAGTGTCGAAGCAGGCGACATGAGGAACGTCGGGCAGGAGTTCTCGTGCGGCATCGACCACAGGCAGGGCCGGGGTCACGTGCAGCGGCGCGAGATCGGCGACGTCCGCCAGCAGAGCCCGTACGCGTGCGTCGATCAGCGTATGTCCAGTCAGGTGCGGACCGCCGTGGACGATGCGGTGACCAACCGCCACAGGAGCGGGCACCTCGCTGAGGAAGTTCCGCAGTTCCGCCGCCGCAGCAGGCCCCGGGGGCTCCGAGGCGTCTCGATCCGCCACCCGTTCACCGTCCGCAGCGAACAGAGCGATGTGAAGGCTCGAAGAGCCAGCATCGAGGACCAGTACGTGACCATCACGGCTCTCGTGGGAGCGGTCAGCACTCATCCCACACCTCCAGTGCACTCGCGTCCTCCGGTACGGTGCGCCCGCCACGCAGCAACGGGCCCAGTACAGGTTCCCCGCCATCGCTTCGCGCCACTCCGGCAACGCACGGTCTCCGCTGTTGCTCGCGGAACGGTAAGAACTCGGCAGGTTGCGGACGTCCAAGGACTCAGCGGTGACGACCTGCCAGGTCGTGCCGTTGATGAACCCGACCGCCGCGGTGGCGAAGACGCGCGTGCAGGGTCCCGGGGTACACCGCCCAGGGGCGGTTGGCGCGCACCATGCCCGGGACCAGTCGGACGTGCGCAGCCCTGGCACCGCGTAGCGCTCGTGTCTGGATTCCTCCCCGGGTGCCGGACGGCCGACGACGGGGGAACCAGAGGCTCTTCGTCCTGCGCGGTCTGTTGCCTGACGACGCCGGCCACCGCCTGCCGCAGACGTCGGGAGCCGAGGGCAGCCGTGAGACAGTGCGACCTTGTGCTCAGGGTCGGCCTCGGTGCGGACCGGGTTGTGCTCCGCCCGGCTCGGCAGGTCGGGAGTGCGACGACCATTATGCCGTCACATTCGCCGACGGCACCGAGATCACCGGACGGACCGTCGTCCTGGCGACAGGCGCCCGGTACCGCAGACTCGACGTCCCCGGTATCGACCGGCTGGAGGGGCCAAGCGTCTATTACGCGGCGACCTCCTACGAGGCGCAGCAGTGCCACGAAGCACCGGTCGCCGTGGTCGAAGGCGGCAACTCCGCAGGACAGGCCGTGCTCTTCCTCGCGAAGCGTGTGCCCCGAGTGTAATTGCTCGCCCGTGCCAAGGATCCGGGTGCGGGGATGTCGCGCTATCTCGTCGATCAGATCGAACGCCATCCTCGCGTGACGGTATTGCCGCACACCGAAGTGCGCGAGGTGACCGGCGGGCAAGTCCTGCGGTCGCTCGTCGTGGAGGACAAACACACCGGTGAGCGCCGCGAACTGGAGGCCCGTGCCTTGTTCGTCTTCATCGGCGCCCAGCCCTGTACCGCCTGGCTTTCCGGCAAACTCTCACTCGACCAGCGCGGCTTCGTCCTCACCGGCGCCGACACCCAGGCCCGTACGATCCGCGCCCTCTGGCAGGGCCAGGGCCGGAACTGCATGTCCCTCGAGACCGGACTGCCCGGGGTCTTCGCGGCGGGCGACGTCCGCAGCGGCTCCTGGAAGTGGGTCGCCTCTGCGGTCGGCGGGGGGCGATGGCCGTCCATCTCGTCCACGAACCCCTCGGCCATACCGCCACCGACTCGGCGATGGAGATGTGAACTATGACCGCAACCACGGAAACAGGCACCGTCACCACCCGCATGCCCGCCCGTCTCGACCGGCTGCCCTGGACACGGTTCCCAGCGCTTCGTGATCGGCCTCGACACCGTGTGGATCCTCGACGGACTCGAAGTCACGATCGTCGGCGCCATCGCCTCCCGGATGACCGAGCCGGGTGGCGGCATCGCCCTGACCGCATGGACCTTCTACCTGCTGGTGTCGGTGACCTTCTTCGTGGCCTCGGCAGGAGCGAGTTCGGCGTATCTAACAGGCAGCGAGGTGGTCCCCATGGAGACTCGCGCACTGTCCATCTCTCTGTTCTTCGCCGTCGGTACGGCCACCGGAGGCATCACCGGACCGCTGCTCTTCGGACGGTTCATTCACCGACGGCTGGCCACCACAGAACCACCCAAGCATCCGCCGGTAGGCGGGGCGCCGCGCCAACCAAGTGCCTGCAGCCCGTGGCCTGAGGCCCCTGCCTGCGCGGGTTTGGCGCTGCAGATGTGCGGCGCCATGCCTGCTGCTTCCCGGAGACTGAGCTGCGCGCGGCATCCACCGACGTCAGCGCCTGCGTCTTCGGAGTACCGGCGCCACGGCTGCACTCTCCGGCTCTTGCGGTCACGGATCAGGGGGCTGCCACTCGAACATCAAGATCGTGGCGTCGTCGCTGAGTTCGTTGTGCCGATGCTCGAGGACGGCATGGATGAGCAGGCGCAGCACTTCTGGGGCGCTCTGCCCCGCTGCGGTCGACCGGATGATGTAGTCGGTGAAGCGCTCCAGGCCGCTCTTCGCCTGCCTCGTCGCGTGACTCCACGACGCCGTCTGAGTAGAGCAGTATTCGGTCACCGGGTAGAGCAGTCGCAGAGCCACAACCGACGATCATGCCCGGCCCGAAGTAACCAGCGGTCCGTTCACACAAGGTTTGGGGCTGACGTTATGACGTTATGTCAGCCCCGCCTCGGCCATGTCTACGGTTGAACGCTGGTTCTGGCGGGTGCCGACTCTCTGCCCGCGTCGTCGACGTTGACGATGTAGTAGTTCGTGTATCCGAACAGGGGCTGGGGGTCGACCCAGGAGCCGGAGGAGGCGTAGGGGGTGCCGACGAGGGTCCAGGCCTGCTCGCCGGGGCTGCGGCGGTAGACGTGGTAGTAGTTCGTCATTTCCGAGTTGACGTCCCACCAGAGGTGGGCGGCGCCGTCGATGACCTGGCTTTCGACCAAGGCGGGCGTGGGGCCGACCGGCTCGGGCCGGGTCACGGTCACGGTTTCGGTGTACGCGGAGGCGTTCCCCGCGGCGTCGACGGCCCGGACGCGGTACGAGACGGAGACGCCCGTGGGGGCCGACAGGTCCGTGTGGGCCGTAAAGGACGTGGTGGTGGCCCCCTCGTCCGGGTACGGCCGTGTATCGGGATCCGACGAGATCTCGAAGTGGTCCCAGTCGCCCGGGGGAGCTGTCCACCGCAGGGTGTTCCCCGCGGTCGTGCCTTGCGCGGTGAGACTCGTCGGTGCTTCGGGCGCGGTCGCGTCGGCCGTGCTCACGTACACGGCTGCGCTGTCGGACGACTCATGGCCGGCCCGGTCGACGGCACGTACCCAATAGGCGTAGGTGGCGCCGTCGGCGGGCGGGTGATCCGTGAAGGAGGTCGCAGCCAGTGGTGCGTCACCGCTGATGACTTCGGCAGGGGGTGCCCCTTCGCCTGCCGGCCGGCGGAAGACGCGGTAACCGGCAACGTTTTTCCGGGCATTGCCGGACCAGGTGATCGTGGCAGTGAAGGAGTCCAGTTCGTACGTGACATCCGTGCCGGTGGGGGCCGAAGGGCCGGCAGCAACAGCGACGGAGCTGGGGGCCGCGTGGGCGTCAGCCGCGCCCGTCAGTCCGAGGCCCGGGGTGAGGGCGGCGGCGATGGCAGCGGTGACCGCGGCGATACGTAAGCGTCTGGGACGGCTTCGGCGGGGCGACGGAACAGCGGAATCGATCACGGCTGGCGGCCCTTTCCATGAGGACGGGGGGTGCAGGCGTGGGGGATGGGAGCGATGTGGAGCAACGGCAATGTAGCTGCAACTCGCCGCTGTGTCAGGGAAGTTAGGGGCCGATTCGACCTGTGGCGGGAGGGGGCCGGGAGATTGGCGGGTATCTGTCGCCCGGCCCGCGCGTCGTCCGGGTCCGGGGCTACGCCGGCCTAGCGCCCCAACGACTGCCACGCCGTGAGCGAGAGTGCTGTACGAGAGGGTCTCGGCGTCCTTGGCGCGGTCACTCGTCGGGAGCGGCCGCAGTGTGGCGCAGGCATTCGTCACGGGGGGCAGGAGTATGAGTGATCATCATCATGCCGTGCGGACTCGAAGAGGTCACGATGGGTGTTGACCTGGGTGGACGCAATTTTCGGCACGCGCAGTGGCGGCGGCGCAGCAGGTCACGGTGCCAACGCAGCAGCGTGTCGGGGGAGACGATCAACTGGAGTCGATGAAGTTGTACTCGGGGGAGGTGGTGCAGAAGCGCGGCGAGAAGCGCGCGGTCGGGCCAGGTGAGCTTCGGCTTGTCGATCTGCCGCTGCAGAACGGCCAGTTGATGGCGCACTGCCAGGATTTCGGCGTCCTTGTCGCGGTCGCCCATCGGCAGGAGCCGTATCAGGGTGAACATACTCGTCAGGGCCATGTACGGCAGTCGCAACCTCACCGCCACCCTGGAACGGCTCCGCGTCGACCGACAGCTCGAAGAGGCCTCACCCACGGCGCCGGCCCGCTCCACTTCGCGCTTGTCTTCGGCATCGACGAGAAGACCGCCATCAGCTACGGCGACGCCGCTCGGCAGCTTCTAGCATCAGAAGCCGAGGAATACCACGGGAGGTCACAGGCATGCGCATCTCAACCGACGACGGCCGGTTCGGGCTGATCTTGACCCCAGCAGGTGACCCCTGGGATGCGCGCTTCTTTCGTTTCCAACTCATCGTGGACTGGAAGACGCCGGCCTGTCCTACGTCGTCGCGGTGCCCAAGTCACAGCAGGTTCACGGCCCACACATCGACCACCTCAACGGCCAGGCGCCACCCGAGGCATGGCAACGCCTGTCCTGCGGCGACGGAGCCAAGGGACCGCGGCTCTACGACTGGGCCGCCGCCCGGCTGCCCGCCGTCTGGGAGTTCGACGGCGACGAACCCACCCGGCAACGCTGGATGCTCGCCCGCCGCAGCACCACCAGACCCGACGAGATCGCCTACTACCTGGCCAGTGCGCCGCTGGATGCCACCGTTGCCGACCTGGCCCGCATCGCGGGCTGCCGCTGGAAGATCGAGGAGTGCCTCCAGAGCGCGAAGAACGACTGCGGCCTGGACCAGTACGAAGTCCGCCGCTACGTCGGTTGGTACCGGCACATCACACTCGTCATGCTCGCGCACATCTTCCTTGCCGCGATGGCCGTCCAGGAGCGCGAAAAGGGGGTGATACGGCCGACACACCCGACCTCGTGGATCTCACCCCGGCAGAAATCCGCCGTCTGCTGGCAGTTGAACCCCACCGCCGCCCTCCACAGCGCGAGCACGCAGTGAGCTGGTCGCACTGGAGACGCCGCCACCAAGCACGCGCCCGACGCTGTCACTACATGCGGCGTGGGCACGCGTTCGCGGGACGGTCCGCCAAGACCGTCCCGCACCCTTCCCCACCCCGCTACACTCCCCACACTCAAGCCGTTGACCAGCAGTAATGGAGAAGTCCGGCTGGAGTACCAGTACTGCAGCCGTAGATCGTTACGGTCGTGGCGTCAGGTGGCCAAGCCGCATAGCCAGGCCTGTCCTATCCGGGTGTGATGGTCCTGCCCAGCCACGGCCTCAGGCTCCGCTGCGCGACCCTCAGTACCTCATCCGGGGGCAGTTCATCGGCTCGTTCGATCACAACAAGACCCCAGTCCTTCCGGCCGACTGCGCCGAGTGTCACCGCACGCTCGCGCAGCAGGTACTTCACCGCCGACGCGACGTCAGCCACTGGAGGGCTCACCTCGTAGGCGGCGAGTTTTCCGACGTACCATTCCAGCCACTGCGCTCCTTCTCTCCTCGCAGCTCGGGATAGTGCGGTCTTGGCATTCCCATCGAGAAAGATCATGACCGGGCAGACTGGCACGAGCACCTCTGTGAGGTCAGCCATGAACGCGCCGATCGTGTCTTCGCCGTGCCCCATGGCCAGCAGTGAGGGCACGAACGGCACCAGTGCGTCCGCGATCACCACATCATCACCACTCGCCAGAACCGAATCAACGAACTGCGCAGTGGCCGAGATCAACGTCCCCAGCTCGACCGTGCCTGCCGCCTTGAAATCCTCAGCCACCGCAGCGAACTGCGGCCGGGTCAAGATCTCCTCCTCACGGAAGTGGTCCACCTGCAGCCCCGCATTCGGCCAGCCACTGCGACAGTCCAGCACATAGCGTCGACTTGCCCACTCCGGGAGATGCTCCCCACACCGTGATCAGAACCGCCATGGCTGCCGAGCCTAGGATCAGCTGCCGTCACTGCCAACCCCGCCGCACCTGCGCCCGTCCTTGCCGCAGAACGTGGCCTTCATGCCGGAACGGCTCGGAGCCGGTGGTGGCCGGCCCGGGATCGGGCCTTGTGGCGGCGTCGCCAGTCCGACCAACCGAGCCGATGGGCGGCGCCGAGGGCTGGTCGGACGACGAGCGTGATGAACAGGCGCTGGATCTCGTTGCAGGTCAGCGGTATGAGGCCGTCCAGTGCGGCGCTGCGGCCGTGTTCGTCCGCGCGGACGACGGCCACTCTCTGGACCCGCCAGCGGCTCAACTACAACGACTGAGTGGAGCTCCGAAACCAAGGGCAGCTCTGCGCCGACCGGCCGCTCACCTCGCTGCGCCGCCCACTGCACTGCGAAGCCAAGACGACTGCCGTACGTCACGGCCCGGCCGCGCCGCCCGGCTTCCCGCCGGGCTGGCTGCTGTTCCTCTGCCCCAAACACGCCGACGACCTGCCCGGCTGGCCAGGCTCCCTGGTCGACGCCGAGGATCCGCTCACGCTGTCCTGCGGCGCCGTGCTCGACTTCCGCTCCACCGAAGAGGTTCTGCAGTCGCACGCCGACCTGTGGCTCACGCCGTTGACCGGGGTGGACACGTCGATGTGCATCGCGACCGAGGCCTGGCCCGACGTCCTGGACCAGGCGCACCGCGTCCTGGGCGACCGGCAGCAGAAGGCAGGCGGCGAGAGCCAGCCGCTGGGCAGCCTCACCGGGATGCTTGGCATGCCGGCCGAGTACGCGAAAGGCGGCGGCCTCTACCAGGCCACTGTGCCGCTCGGGTGCTGCGAGACGGTCGCCCGCAAGCTGTTGTAGCACTTCTACGGATTCACGCCGCGCCGCCCTGAAGTCGAGATCCGGGAAGCACTCACTGCGCGGAGTGGACGACAGTGAGAGCCCACGACAGTTCCCGGAGAACTTGCAGTCTCGCGGCAGCAACAGGCCTCCTGCCAGCATTTTTTGGTGCTGACAGGAGGCCTGTTGTTCTTCTGGATCCTGCTGATGGAGGTGCAGGCTTGGTCGTGGACCCGAGCCTGGACGGCCGCGAGGGCGACGGGTGGGGTCGTCGCGGGCGGGATGACGATGCGCGCGGCTTGAGCAACCGCCTGTTCTTCAAGAGCGTGCGATGCATGGCGGTGCGGCTGCTCGCGAACAGAACGGCGAGGGGTTCCGCGGCCAGGGCGCCTCGCAGCCGGAGTCCGCACCGCCCTGGAGGCCGCCCGAGACCGCAGCCGTGAACTGGCCTCCGGAAACAACGACCCACTGCCCGACGCCCCTCCACCGCCCCACGCCGCCCGCGCCCGAGTGCTGCGCGGGCGGCGTCGTGAGAAGGACGGGCGATGCGAGAGCAGCCCTCACACGGTGCTGCGGTCCATCAGTGAGAAGAACGCGTCACCGCGGACGACCTCGAAGGGGTCCTCCAGCAGTGCGGCGAGGTCCGCGATGTCGCTCGGGGTCCAGTCCCAGGCGTTGATCGCGGCGGCAATGAACATCGGCTTCGACGTGTCCCGCCCCTCGATGTGCCGGAGAAGCGCGTCGCGGAACTCCTTGCCCTTCCCCTGCGGGTAGAAGTTGCCGATCACGGGGATCCCGGCCGGCCGTACCTGCAGGTCACCGGTCTCCCAGGACTGGATGATCCCACGCACCGGAGTGTTCTTGCGGTAGGACGCCATGATCCGCTCGTCGAACGGGACCCAGCCGTCGCCCGCGGTGTTGCGGGGGTTGTAGGCGTAGGCCAGATCCATGCCGGTGCGGCGCAGGAAACGGCCGCTGAGCGCCGTGTACGCGTCCAGCGCCTCCTCGGGCCAGGACCCGGGGTAGGTGTAACCCGCCCCGGACGGACCGGAGATGAGCAGGTCGTTGGCGGTCGCGGTCCGCTGGTAGTACGCGAGGAGCGCCGGTCCGATGTCGGCGAGCAGCGGGCTCACCGTCCAGTTGACGGGGACGGTGCCGCGCTTCGGGTCGTCCCAGATGTCCCGCATCCGGCGCTGGCAGTACTGGACGTTGTCGCCCTCGCCGACCGTCAGCGTCACGTACACGCGGTTGTGGAGCTCGGCCTTCGGGCGGGGCCGTACCCGGTCGGAGATCTTCGCCGGGGTGCCGGCGTGCACGGTGCCGTTCATGTAGAAGTCGGCGGGCACGACCTGGATGCCGTGCTGCGAGGCGCGGTCGACGCCGCCCCACTCGCCGGCCACGTCGTTGGAGAACCAGCCGGTGTACGGGGTGGTCGGCTTCGCCTTGCTGAAGGTCTCGTCGAGGAGCTTGCCGGTGTCGCCCGACGGAGGCAGCCACAGCACCATGGCCTTGCTCGCCACCACGTAGTCCCGGAAGTACGGGAAGGGCTCGACGCGGGTGGGCGCGGTGTTGGTGGTGGTGACCAGGTACTGGTTCCACAGGTCGACGTCGACCGTCAGTTCCTTGGCACCGGCGGGCGCGGTGAAGTGGTAGACGAAGTAGCCGCCGCCATCGCTGAACCGGTTCGACTTGTCACCGATGGAGGAGTTGAGGCCGTCGAACAGGTACGGCTTCTCGGCGTCGGTGCCCGGCGTGAACGAGGCGATGTCCTTGCCGTCCGCCTTCACGGTGACCGAGGCGACCGACGCACCCCAGCCGTCGTCCCCGAAGGAGTCCTGGAACCGGAGGTAGACATCGTTGTCGCCACCGAGTTCCGGGCTGAGGTCGAGTGTGCGCACCTTGCGGTTGGAGATGTCGCGGATCCGCTCGGTCTCCCGTGCGACCTCGCGCCACTTGACCCCGTCCACGCCGACGGTCCGGCTCGGTGGCAGGCCGGCCAGCAGGGCGTGGCTGCAGTGCGGGAAGAGGTGGTCGAGCTGCCAGCGGTAGGTGGCCAGGACGTCGTCGGCGTCGAAGCGGCCGCGCAGGTCGGTGACGGTCTTCAGGCCGTGGGCCTTCGCCTGTTCGGCGGTGGCGGCGACGGCGCCGTGGAGCCCGGCGAGCGTGGTGGCGACGTTGACCGAGTCGGGCACGTCGGGGTCGATGAGGACGGCGCCGCGCACCTCGTCGCGGTAGCGGCCGACCAGGTCCAGGGCGTCGGCGTGGTGGGTGGCCTTCGCGCCGGTGCCGGCGAGCCAGCGCAGGTCGACCTGGCCGCTGTCGAAGTTGAAGTAGAGCCGTGGACTGCGCCGGTTGACGACTCCCTGAAGGGTCGTCAGCAGCAGTTGGTCGTTGCCGTTCAACTTGCTGACGTCGGCGACGTCGAGCCGGGCGGCCCGGCCGAAGGACGGCAGAAGGCGGGCCGCGGAGCCGCGCTCGGCAGCCCCTGCCTGTTGCGGCAGGGAGATCCCGAGGCTTCCGGCTGCCAGGACCGCGCCGCCCGCCTGCAGGAGATTTCTTCGTGACACCATCGACGATCACTGCTCCTCGAAAGCCTGACATCGTTGTAAACAGTCGGCGAAAGTAAGCCGGTCGAGGGCATGTTGTCCATGGGTACGCGCAAATTTCCGCCGCGGTGGACCAACTTCGTTGCTACTGACGGGCAATGACGTCCCAAGTGTTGACGGCCCTGCGTCAACCGATCTACGGTGCGCCGCACTTGGCTTTCCATCGTTGTAACTCGTTTACCGGGAGCATGAGTTGAACAGACGCACCCTCCTTGCCGCCTCCCTCGCCGCCGCGGCCACCGCCGCAGTCTCGGGCTGCGGCAGCGGGTCCGGCCGTAAGCCGGGTGAGCTCGAGGTCCTCTACCGCGTGGAGAAGACCTGGCCACACCTGGAGAAGATGCTGAAGGAGGCCAAGAAGGAGTACGAGGCCGCGCACAAGGGTGTCACCGTCAAGCTGACACCGGTCCAGGGCAGCAGCGAGGACTACTACACCAAGCTCGCCCTCCTGAACCGCTCGCCCGGCTCCGCCCCCGACGTCTACTTCCACGACACGTTCCAGGTCAACGCCGACGTCGCGGCCAAGAAGCTGGCCCCGCTGGACTCCTACCTCGCCAAGTGGCCCGACTGGGAGAAGCAGTTCCCCGAGTCGCTGCGCCAGGCGGCCCGAGGCCTGGACGGCAACACGTACGGCGTTCCGATCTCCACCGACAACCGCGGCCTCTGGTACAACAAGGACGTCTTCAAGTCCGCGGGACTGCCCGAGAACTGGGCCCCCAAGACCTGGGACGACATCCTCGACGCGGCCCGCACCATCAAGCGCAAGGTGCGCGGCGTCACCCCGTTCTGCATGTACTCCGCGAAGATCCACGGCGAGGGCGCCACCATGCAGGGCTTCGAGATGCTCCTGTACGGCACCCCCGGCGGCACCCTCTTCGACAACGACAAGTGGGTGGCGCGGAGCAAGGGACTGACCGACTCGCTGAAGTTCATCGACACGATCTACCGCGAGGACCTCGGCCCGAAGAAGGCCGACGCCCTCAACGCCAAGCTCGCCGACAAGGCGCTGTTCGAGTGGTTCCCCGAGGGCAAGCTCGGCATCAGCCTGGACGGCGGCTGGATCTCCGGCTCCTGGAAGCCGGCTGGACCGCACCCGTGGCCGGAGTGGACCAAGAAGATGGGCTGGGTTCCGATGCCCACGCAGGGCGGCGAGGCACCGGGCGCGGTGAGCATGTCGGGCGGCTGGGTCATGGCGGTCAGCTCGTACAGCAAGCTCAAGCAGAAGGGCTTCGACTTCATCACGGTGGCGCTGAACAAGAAGAACGCCGCCATGTACTCCGAGGGCTCCGGCGACCTCGCCGTCCGCAAGGACGTGGCGTCCGACCCGGCGTACCTCAAGAGCGACCCCTCGATCGCGTTCTGGACCGGCCTCGCGAAGGTGACCCACTACCGGCCCGCCTATGAGCAGTACCCGAAGGTCTCCGCGCAGATCCAGGAGGCGATGGAGGCGGTCACCACCGGAAGCAGGTCCCCGGCGGACGCGGCGAAGCGGTACGCCCAGGAAGTGAGCCGGATCGTCGGTGCGGACAACGTTGTCTCGACGTCATGACGCTGACCGCCTCCGCCCCGGCGACGCGCGCCCCTGCGAAGACGCCGTCGCCGGGCCGCCGCTCGCTGCGTTGGCTCCTGCCGCTCGCGCCGGCCCTGGTCCTGATCGCGATCTTCCTGGTGGGGCCGATCCTGTGGAGCGTCTGGATCGCCTTCACCAATGAGACCCTCACCGGGTCGGCCTCCGTGAACTCGCACTTCGTCGGCCTGGACAACTTCACCAGGCTCTTCGGCGACGACGCGTTCACCGGCTCGCTGGTGCGCACCCTGGTCTTCGTCCTGTTCTCGGCCGTGCTCGGCCAGAACGTGCTCGGTCTGCTGATCGCCCTGGTGCTTCGCGGCAAGAACCGGGTCGTCAGAGGCGTGGTGAACGGCGTCGTCATCGCGGCCTGGGTGGTCCCTGAAGTCGTCGCCGCCGCCTGCTGGTTCTCGTTCCTCGACGAGAAGGGCACGCTCAACTCGGTGCTCGGCGTGCACCAGGAGTGGCTGGTCTCCGCGCCGATGCTCGCCGTGATCCTCGCCAACACCTGGCGGGGCACCGCGTTCTCCATGCTCGTCTACTCGGCGGCCCTGTCCGAGGTGCCCCGTGACGTGATGGAGGCCGCGAAGGTCGACGGCGCCTCCACCGGCCGCACCTTCTTCAGCGTCACCCTGCCGCTGATCCAGCGCTCCGTGCTCTCCAACCTGATGCTGACCACGCTGCAGACCCTCGCGAGTTTCGGCCTGATCTACGCGCTGACCGGCGGCGGCCCCGGCGAGGAGAGCCAGACGACACCGCTGTACATGTACGAGCAGGCGTTCAAGTACTTCGAGGTCGGCTACGGCAGCGCCATCGCCCTGGTGATGCTCCTGTTCGGCGGCCTGTTGTCGCTGGTGTACCTGCGGCTGATCAAGGTGGAGGACTGATGACCCGCTGGGGCGCGCGCACCGCGTCGCACGCCGTGATCGTGCTGATCACGCTCTGCTTCCTCGGCCCGTTCGTGTGGGTGTTGCTCTCCTCTGTGCAGCCCGGCTCCTCACCGGCCGCCGAACTGTCCTTCTCCTTCTCGCTCACCAACTTCCGGGCCGTCCTGAACTGGGACACGGTGTACGGGCCGCTGCTCAACTCCGTGGTCATCTCCGGCTCCACGGCCCTGCTCACGGTCGTCGTCTCCGGACTCGCCGCCTACCCGCTCTCCCGCTACCGGCTGCGCTACAAACGGCACTTCATGCTCACGCTGCTGTTCTCCACGGGCCTGCCGCTCTCCGCGATCATGGTCCCGGTCTACGCGATGTTCTTCCGCTTCCAGCTGTACGGATCCGTGGCGGCGATGGTGCTGTTCCTGACGGCCAGCGCGCTGCCGTTCGCCATCTGGATGATGAAGAACTTCATGGACGGCGTGCCGATCAGCCTGGAGGAGGCCGCCTGGGTGGACGGCGCCGGCTGGTTCCAGTCACTGCGCCGGGTGGTGGCACCGCTGATGGCGCCGGGCGTCGCCGTCGTCGCGATCTTCGTGTTCGTCGGCCAGTGGGGCAACTTCTTCGTCCCGTTCGTGCTGCTCGACACCCCGGAGAAGCAGCCGGCCGCGGTCACCATCTACTCGTTCTTCTCTCAGTACGGCCAGGTGGCGTACGGGCAGCTGGCGGCGTTCTCCGTCATCTACACCACGCCGGCCGTCCTGCTCTACGTCCTCGTCAACAAGTACCTCTCCGGCTCCTTCAACATGGCCGGATCTGTGAAGGGATAGCACGGTGCGCATCATCGGTGTCGAGCCGACCGACCTGTTCGTCGGTCCCGCGGACAACCCCCTGCAAGTCGTCCGCGTGGCACTCGACGAGCCCGCCCCGGTCGTCGTCACCGGCCCCGGCGCGCACGGCGAGACCACGGCGGGGGAGCCGGGCAGGCCCGTGGAGATCGGGGTGCGCTGCGACGCCGCACCCGGCGCAGTGGTCCCCCTCACGGTGACCGCCGGCGATCAGGTGGCGCACGCCGAGCTGACCGTGGCTGAGCCCGGCTGGACGGTGTGGATGGTGCCGCACTTCCACTACGACCCGGTGTGGTGGAACACCCAGGCGGCGTACACCACCACCTGGGACGACGCGGGCGACACGGCGCAGCAGTTCCGGATCGGCTGGCAGTACACCGGCTTCGAACTGATGCGGCTGCACCTGCGGACGGCCCGCCGCGACCCCGACTACAAGTTCGTGCTTGCCGAGGTCGACTACCTCAAGCCGTACTGGGACGCCCACCCCGAGGACCGCGCCCTGCTGCGCCGGCTGCTCGCGGAAGGCCGCGTCGAGCTGATGGGCGGCACCTACAACGAGCCCAACACCAACCTCACCTCCGCCGAGTCGACCGTCCGCAACCTCGTGTACGGCATCGGCTTCCAGCGCGGCGTCATGGGCGGCGACCCGCAGACCGCCTGGCAGCTGGACGTGTTCGGGCACGACCCGCAGTTCCCCGGCCTCGCCGCCGACGCCGGGCTCACCTCGTCGTCCTGGGCACGTGGCCCGCACCACCAGTGGGGCCCGATGCTCACCGACCGCGACCGGGAGCAGGACGGCTGGGGCGACCCGTCCACGATGCAGTTCCCCGCCGAGTTCGAGTGGCTCTCGCCCAGCGGCCGCGGCGTCCTCACCCACTACATGCCGGCGCACTACAGCGCCGGCTGGTGGATGGACTCCGCCACGAGTCTCGCCGATGCCGAGGACGCGGTCCTGGAGCTGTACCGGCTGATGAGGAACGTCGCCGCGACCCGCAACCTGCTCCTCCCGGTCGGCACCGACTACACCCCGCCCAATCGCTGGGTCACCGAGATCCACCGGGACTTCGCCGCTCGCTACACCTGGCCGCGCCTGAAGTGCGCTCTGCCGAGCGAGTTCTTCGCCGCCGTACGCGGCGAGCTGACCGAACCCTCGCCGCAGACCAGGGACATGAACCCCGTCTACACCGGCAAGGACGTGTCGTTCATCGACACCAAGCAGGCGCAGCGCGCCGCCGAGTCGCTGCTCACCGAGGCCGAGACGTTCGCCACCCTCGCCTCCGTCGAGACGGGTGCCGACTACCCGCACGCCCGCATCGACAAGGCGTGGCGGCAGCTCGCGTACGGCGCCCACCACGACGCGATCACCGGCTCCGAGTCCGACCAGGTCTACCTGGACCTGCTCACCAGCTGGCGGGAGGCCTACGACACCGGGCGCGACGTCCTGGATGTCTCGCTGCGCCGCCTCGGCCCCGCGGCCGAGGACACGGTGACCGTGTTCAACCCGTCGGCCTGGCCGCGCACCGACCTCGTCCGCATCCGCCTCACCCACCCCGAAACCGGCTTCCATGGCTGGGAGTTGACGGACGGCACCCCCCTCGTCCTGGAACACGCGAGCCACCACGAGGACGGCTCGCTCGCCGAGGCCGACGTCGTCTTCCTCGCCGCAGACGTGCCGTCGCTCGGCTACCGCGCCTTCCGCCTCCGCCCCTCCCGTACGGCTTCGAACTGGACGCCGTCCGACGGAGCGACCCGCATCGCGAACTCGACGCACATCCTCGAAGTGGACCCGCAACGCGGCGGCTGCGTCTCCCGGCTGACCGTCGAAGGCCGCGAACTGCTCCAGGCCGGCCGCGTCGGCAACGAACTCCTGGTCTACGAGGAGTACCCGGCGCACCCCCGCTACCACGAGGGCCCCTGGCACCTGGTGCCGAACGGGACCGTGACCGGCTCGGCGTCCGCGCCCGCCGCATCCGTGCGGACCGAGACGAGCGCCCTCGGCGAGCGGATCACGGTCACCGGCACGGTCGGCCCGGTGCGCTACACGCAGACCCTCACCCTCTGGCACGGCGTCGACCGTCTCGACGGCGTCACGCACGTCGACGCGTTCGACGGCGCCGACCGGCTGCTGCGGCTGCGCTGGCCGGTCCGGGTGCCCGGCGCCCTGCCGGTCAGCGAGGTCGCGAACGCCGTCATCGGGCGCGGGTTCGGCCTGATCGACGTCGACTCGGCGGAGCATCCCTGGACCCTCGACAACCCGGCGAACAACTGGTTCGCCCTGTCGTCCACCGCACGCGTCCGGCTCGCCGAGGGGGACCGCGCCCTCGGCATCGCCGAGATCGTCACGCCCGACGGCGCCGGCGCCAAGGACCTCGCCGTCGCCCTGGTGCAGGCGGGCGTGACCAGCACCTGCTCGGCCGCGCCCGGCGCCCGCTACGGCGACCTCGCCGTGGACTCCAACCTCCCCGACGTACGCATCGCGATCGGTGGCCCGGACGAAAACCCGTTCACCGCCGAGGTGCTGACGGGGGAGTACGCCGACGCGTTCGCCGCGCAGCTCGCGGCGACCGGCCGGGCCCGCCTGTGGGTCCCGGCCGACAGCCCGCTGGAGAAGGTGTGGGTGCCGGGCGCAGACCTGCGCGCCGCACACGCGCTGCCGGTGCTCGTCGTGGCCGGTGAGGGCGCGGTGGACGACCTGGTCGCTGACCTGGACGACGCGACGATCGAGGTCGCGGACAGCGGCCCGCTCACCGAACCACCGCTCGACGACTACACGGTCGCCCTCGTCAACCAGGGCGTTCCTGGCTTCGCGGTGGACTCCGGCGGCGCCCTGCACCTGTCGCTGATGCGCTCCTGCACCGGCTGGCCGTCCGGCGTGTGGATCGACCCGCCGCGGCGCACGCACCCGGACGGCTCCACGTTCCAGCAGCAGCACTGGACCCACTCCTTCGACTACACGCTCACGGCCGGACCGGGCGACTGGCGCGCGCAGAACGTGGTCCCGCGCGCCCACGACGTCAACCACCCGCTGCGCGCGGTACGCGGCGAGCGCGCGGGCCAACCGGAGACGCGGTCGTTCCTCGCGGTGGAACCGGCGGGCCAGGTCGTCCTCAGCGCGCTCAAGCCGACGGGGAACCCCCTGTCGGAGGGTGAACTGCCGGGCCTCGTACCGGGGTTGACGATGCGCCTTTACGAGGCGACCGGACGGCAGGTCCAGGCCCGACTCGTCACGGACCTGCCGCTCACCGGGGCCCGCCGCGCCACTCTGTTGGAGCGCCCGGAGGCACCCCTCGCCGCACTCACCGTCGACCTCGGCGGCATGGACATCGCGACGGTCGTCGCCCCGCTCGCCGAGGGGCGTGGCGGGGTGGAGCCGGGCCGCGAGCCCGACCAGCCGGTGTTCACCCGCTACTGGCTGCACAACACCGGACCGGCGCCGACCGGCAACCTTCCGGTGGCTGTCCACCTGCACCCGCAGGTGCTGCGCGGAGCCGGCGACCTCACGGTCACGGTGGCCTCCGGTCTCACCGGGGCGTCCATCGGGGGAGAGGTCCAGGTCCTGCTCCCGGAAGGCTGGTCGGCGGATACGGTCACGGTGCCGTACGCCCTCGAACCGGGCGGCCACCTCGCCCACGAGCTGCGCATCACGCCGCCGCCGTCCGCCGAGCCGGGAACGTACTGGCTGCGAGCGCGCACGACGTACGACGGGCAGACCTTCGAGGACGTGACCCGCGTCCAGATCGGCGAGGCGCCGCCCGCCGAGCCGGTGGCGACCCTCCGGACGACGGCCCTGCGCCTGGCCCCGGGAGAGGCCGGCACGCTCGACGTCCACCTGGCATCGGACGCCCGCACGCCGGTCCACGTCCAGGCCCAGCTCATCAGCCCCTGGCAGACGTTCGACCTGTTCCCGGGGTGGAACACGGGCGCGGAGGTCCCGGCGCGGGGTGAGTACACGCTGAGCTTCCCGGTGTCCGTCCCCGCCGGCACCCGGCCCGGCCGCTGGTGGGCGGTCGTCAAACTGGCCGCCGCGGGCCATCTGCACTACACCGAGGCGGTCGAGATCGAGGTCACCCCGTGACGCACACCCACGTCGCCGCCGTCGTCGGTGACCGGACCCTCACCGAGGCCGAGGTGGAGGCCAGGGTGGCCGCGCTCCGAAGCGGCCCCCTCGCCCCCCGCCTGCCCCGCCCCGGCACCGCGGACGCGCGCAACCTGCGCCGCTGGGTGGTCCAGGTCATGACGTACGAGGCAGTCGTCGAACAGGAAGCGGCAACACTGGACCTGCCACCTCAACCGCCGGACACCCACGTCGAGTTGCGCCTGACGGACGCCCTGAGGATGGGCGGCGTGACGGCGGCAGTCCTGACGTCGCTGCCGGTGGCCCCCGCGGTACGCGCCCGGGTCACCGCCGACATCGCCGTTCCGGAGCCCGCCGTCCGCGACTACTACGCCCGCAACCGCGACCTGCACCCCGGCCCGTACGAAGCGGAGCGCCCCGCCATCGAGCACGAACTCCACCAGGCAGCCGCCGACCGCCACTTCACACTGTGGCTGGAACGCCGCCACGCGGAATCGGTGACCCTGATGCCCGGCTACGAACACCCGGCGGACCCCCGCCACGCGGACGCCACGCATCGTCACTAGCCGCCGATGAAGGAGGTGCCTGTGGCCGAACTTGACGAGCTGCTGCAGCGAGCACGACGGATCCACGATCTGTACGACCGGGTGAACCTGCACGAACGAGGGCGGGTGTGGACCCGGGAGGAGTTCATGCTCGGCTTCATGGGCGACGTCGGTGACCTTGCCAAGCTGGTGATGGCCGAGGAGGGCGCCCGGGAGATGCCCGGCGGGCGGCAGGCACTCGAGCACGAACTGGCCGACTGCCTGTGGTCCGTACTGATTCTGGCGCACCGCCACGACGTGGATCTGCGGGCCGCCTTCGGCCGCACGATGACGGAGCTGGAGCAGGCCATCAGCGCGCGGCTTCCCGAGGAAGGGTGAGCCGGATGAAACGGGAGGCCATGGACCTCGACGCGTACGTCGCCCGCACGCGCACCAGCCCCTGCTACATCTGCGCCTACCTCGCGGGGGACCCGGAGCACCGGCACGAGACGGTTTACGAGGACGACGCGCACGTGGCCTACCTGGACAAGTACCCGACCCTGCCGGGCAAGGTGCTGGTGGCGCCGAAGGCGCACATCGAGCACGTCGTCAGGGATCTGGACGAGGCGGCGTACGGCAGGCTGATGCTCGTGGTGCGCAGGGTGGCGCTCGCGGTGGAGGCGGTGTTTGCGCCGGAGCGGACGTATCTGCTGTCTCTGGGCAGCGCGCAGGGCAACAGCCACGTGCCCTGGCACATCGCCGGGCTGCCGCAGGGTGTGCCCTACGAGCAGCAGCAGTACCGCGCCCTGATGACGGAGAACGGGGTGCTCGCACACACCGCGGAGGAGAGCGCCGGCATCGCGGACAGGCTGCGCCGGGCGATCGGCTGAGAGCCAGGGACATGAAACCGCCCGGTCGGACCGGCAAGGCTGCCGGTCCGACCGGGCGGTTCGCGTGGTGCGGCATCTACTGGCCGCCGAGCCCTGTAGTGGCGACGGACTTCACGATCTGGCGCTGCGCCAGCATGAACACGACGACGAGCGGAATCGACGCCAGCATCGCAGAAGCGGCCAACTGCGCGTACTGCAGGCCGTAGGCGTCCTTAACCGTCGCGAGACCGACCGGCAGCGTCATCAGCGACTGCTTGCTTGTGCTGATGTACGGCCAGAGGAAGTTGTTCCACGTGCCGATGAACACGAAGATCGACACGGCTGCGAGCACCGGCCGCGACAGCGGCAGCACAATGCTCAGGAAGACACGGATACTGCTCGCGCCGTCGATCCGGGCCGCGTCCTCGAGTTCACGCGGGATGCCGTCGAAGAACTTCTTCAGGATGTAGACCATCGGCGCCGCCACCACCTGGGGAAGGATCATCCCCGCGTAGGTGTCCAGGAGGTTGAACGCGACCATCTCGCGGAACAGCGGGACGATCATGATCTGCGGCGGAATCATGATCGAGGCGATCGTCACGGCGAACAGCAGCTTGCGGCCGCGGAAGAGCGTACGGGAGAAGCCGTAGGCAGCCAGCGCCGAGACAGCCACGGTGATCACGGTCACCGCCACCGCCACCACCAGGCTGTTCAGCGCCCACATCGGGATCTTCCCCGCGGCGAAGATCTTGCGGTAGGCCTCGCCAGTGAAGCCGTTCGCGGGTATCCAGCCGTCGCCGACCGTGGCCGCGTCAGGCTCGGACTTGAGCGAGACGGCGAGGGCCCAGGCGATCGGCGCCAGCCACATCACCGTCATCAGGATCAGTGCCGTCACGGCGGCCGCCCTGGCGCCCCGGCCGGAGCCCAGCACCTGCTGCGGTGCGGTGGAGCGGCGGGCCCGGCGGACCGTTCCCGGCGCTGCGGAGGGTGTGGTGCGCGGGCGGGTGAGGGTGTCCGTGGTCATCGTCATGCCTCCCTGCGCGAGAAGAACTTCAGCTGGCCGATGGAGAGAACGAGCAACAGGGCGAAGAAGATGTACGACATAGCCGAGGCGTAGCCGAGGCGGTAGCCGGTGAAGCCGGTCTCGAAGATGTACTCCAGGACGGGGCGGGTGGAGCCGTTCGGGCCGCCCCTGGTCAGCAGGAAGATCTGGTCGAAGACCTTCAGCGAGCCGAGGATCTGCAGGACCGCGATGAGTGCGGTGGTGCGGTGGAGCTGGGGCAGGGTGATCGACCACAGGCGTCGCCACGCGCCGGCGCCGTCGATGGCGGCCGCCTCGTAGAGCTGGTCGGGGACGGTCTGGAGGGCCGCCAGGTACAGCAGGAAGTTGAAGCCGACGGTCCACCAGACGGTGATCAGCACCATCGACCACATCGCGTACTTCTCCTCAAGGAGCCAACCGATGCCGTCCAGGCCGACCGCCTTGAGCACGGTGTTGAGCATGCCGATGTCCGGCTGGAACAGCATCAGCCCGACCTGCCACACCACCGCGCTGGTCAGCAGGTACGGGGTGAAGAACGCGAGCCGCCACAGCCACTGGCCGGGCAGTCCGGTGTGCACGAGCAGTGCCATCCCCAGCGCGAACATCACCAGGGGGACCGTCGACAGCAGGGTGAACACCACGGTGTTGCCCATGGTGTCCCACATCACCGGATCGGTCAGGGCCTCGGCGTAGTTGTTCAGACCGGAGAACGTGGAATCGCCGCTTCCGGTGAGGCTGGCGTCGGTGAAGCTCATCCACAGACCCCAGGCGAACGGCACCACCAGGAAGATCACGAAGAGCAGCATGAACGGGGTGACGAAGAGCGGGCCGGCGCTGCGCCGCCGGGGCCTGCCGACAGGGGAGGGTCGGAAGGGGCGGAAGGAAGGTGCACTCATGACATCGTTGTCCTCTGAGCGGGTTCGGGCCGGATCGGGTTCGGGCCGGTTCGGGATCAGGCCAAGTTCGGGATCAGGCCGGGTTCGGCTTGCCGAGAGAGAAGTTGATCGCGCTGACCATGTCGTCGACGGCCTGCGCGGCCGTTCCCGTACCGATGAGCGCCGGCTGCATCGCCTGGCACATCTGGCCCTGCGCGTCGCTGCCCGCTCCCATGAACCAGGCCGACGGTTCGAGCGCGGTCGCCTCCGCCGCCGCGGCGTAGTCGGCCTGCGGTTCGAGGCTGCGGTACTTCCGTGACTCGACGACCGGCAGATAGGCCGGGATGTGCCCCGCACCGGCCCAGGTGAGGCTGGCCTTCAGCAGCTCCGCCACCAGCCGGTGCGTGGTGCGCCGCCGCTGCGGATCGGGATCGTTCTGATGCGGCAGGACGAACGCGTGGCTGTCCGCCCAGGAGGCGGGGCGGTCGTAGAGCTGAGGGAAGGGCGCGGCGCCGAGGTCGATTCCCTTGATCTGGCTGAAGGCGAGGACGTCCCACTCACCGGAGAAGATCATCGGGGCGGAGCGGCTGGAGAAGGAGCCGACGGCGATGCCGACGTCCATGTGCTTGCAGTCCGGAGCCGTGAGCTTCTGCATGAAGCCCACGATCTCGACAGCAGTGTCCCGGTCGATCCTGATCCGCCGGCCGGTGAGGTCGAACTCGGCACCGGTCTGCCGGTAGAGCGACCAGAACATCCGCCAGCTCTGGGCCATGTCGCCGACGTGGCCGAAGACCGGACCCATCCCGCCCTTGGTGACGTCGCGAAGGCGCTCGGCGGCGTCCAGGTAGCCCTCCGGGGACTTGAGCGGCACGAGGTGGCCGTCGCTGCCGACGAGGTCGGCCTTGGCCATGACCTCCCGGTCGAAGAACACCACGAACGGGTGGGTGTCGAGCGGGATCGCGTACGGCACTCCGTCGTGGTGGCCGCGCCGGAACACATCCGTGTTGAGCTGGTCGGC
Organism: Streptomyces sp. CB01635; assembly: GCF_002803065.1. Lineage (GTDB taxonomy): Bacteria > Actinomycetota > Actinomycetes > Streptomycetales > Streptomycetaceae > Streptomyces. The sequence continues at coordinate 32,004 of NZ_NNBL01000030.1, read as the reverse complement.
CGTGACACCGAACTCTGCAAGGGTGTCCATGTCCCAGGGGTCGAGCAGCCCGCCCGGCGCGTAACCCGCCAGGCGCGACATGTGCATGATGGCCAGATCCGGGGCGCGGCCGCCGGCCGACGACATGGCCAGCTTGGTGTAGTACGACGAGCCGCCCTCCAGGACGATGCTCTGGGCGTCCAGGCCCGACACACGCCGCTCGACCTGCGCCACCATCGTCTTCATCAGGCCGCCGTCGCCGCCCGTGAACGGATTCCAGTACTGGATGCCGCCGGCCGACGACGAGGCTTCGGCGATCGATCCGCACGCGGACAGCGCCGGAGCCAGCGCGGCGGCCGAGGCCCCGTACAGGCCGCCGCGCAGCAGGTTCCTCCGGGAGAGGGCCACTACTTCATCCTCTCGGCAGCCGACTCGCAAGCGGCCGGACGCTGCTGCGCCGCGCGCACCCGCGTCACGTCGAGCTTGACGGATCGGTCGAACCGGTAGATGCCGTTCTCCTCCTGGAACACGTCGGTGAGCTGGGTGTAGCAGTAGCCGAACATGTCCGGGTCGTCGAGGAGCACGCCGGTCAGCCCGGCGAAGCGCTGGTGGAACTCCTCCTCGTCGCGGGGTCGTTCGCCGTATCCCCAGGAGCTGTTCCGGCTGCCGTCGTCGGGAGCAGCCTCGTCAGGATTCCACCAGATGCCGCCGAACTCGCTGCAAAAGTACGGCTGTCCGCGGTACGCCACCGACCACTCGGTGTCGCCCGGCTCGTCCTGCGGGTTGATAAACGGCTCGTTCTTGTCCAGGCCCGCCATCAACTGCCGGAAGGCGTCGGGGTCCTGTTCGTAGCAGTGCGAGTCGTAGATGTCCGTCTCGGGGACGCGGTGGGAGTAGCCGGAGGTGTCCAGCACGGGACGTGAGGTGTCGGCGGCCTTCGTGGCGAGGAACAGGGCGCGGGTGGCGTCGTCGAGCGTGGTGCGGCGGTCGTGCAGTTCCTGCCGGGTCTCGTTGAGGGGGCACCAGCCGATGATCGAGGGGTGGGAGTGGTCCCGCTCGACCGCCTCCAGCCACTGGGCGGCGAAGCCGATGGTCTGCTGGTGGGTGTCGCCGCTCGATGCCCCGGTGCCTGCCCCCCAGTCACCGAACTCGGCCCACACCAGATAGCCCAGGCGGTCCGCGTGGTGGAGGAAGCGCTCCTCGAAGACCTTCTGGTGCAGGCGGGCCCCGTTGAAACCGGCGGCGAGCGACAGCTTGATGTCGCGGACCAGCGCGGCGTCGCTGGGAGCCGTCATCAGGCCGTCGGGGTACCAGCCCTGGTCGAGGACGAGGCGCTGGAAGACCGGATGGCCGTTGAGCAGTACCTGCTTTCCCTCGATCGTGACCGACCGCAGGCCCGCGGTGCACCGGGCGCTGTCCACCACCGCGGCGTCGCCGTCCACCACCTCCAGGTGAATCTCGTACAGATGCGGATCCTCGGGCGACCAGCACCTGCGCCGCTCCTCGGGGACGGCGAGGACCAGGCGTGGTGCGAGATCGAGGTGGGCCGCGACCGAGCCCTCGGCCACGGTGCCCTGCTCGTCGGTCAGCCGGGCGCGGATGTGATGGCCCTTGCGGTTGCCGGACAGGGGCAGTTCGAGGTGGAAGCAGCCGGCGGCGAGGTCGGGGGTGATGCGGGGCCGCCCGAGGTGGGTGTCGGCCACCGGCTCCAGCCAGACCGTCTGCCAGATGCCGGTGGCGCGTGTGTACAGGCAGGTGTAGTTGTCGTACCGGTCGGACTGCTTGCCGCGGGCCTGTGGTCCCTGCCGGGTGTCCCTGGCGCGTACGACGATCACGGCGTCCTCGCCCGCGCGCGCCACGCCAGCAAGGTCGGCGCTGAAGGAGGTGAACCCGCCGCTGTGTCGGGCCACTTCGCGGCCGTTGACCCAGACCGTGGCGTCGTGATCGACGGCTCCGAAGTGCAGCACGGGGCGCCGGCCCTGCCAGCCCTCGGGGATCCGCACCGTGCGGCGGTACCAGACGGCGGCGTGGAAGTCGGTGTCGCCGATCCCGGACAGCTCCGACTCCGGGCAGAACGGAACGGTGATCGTGCCGGGCAGCTCGGCATCGACGAGCCCGCGCTCCAGGCCGCTGTCGCCGGGGTCGAAGGCGAACTGCCAGGTGCCGTTGAGATTCAGCCACTCGTCGCGGACGAAGCTGGGGCGAGGGTATTCGGGGCGGGGGACGCCGGCGTTCTGGGGATCGGGATGGGGGCGCTCTTCAGACAGAGTTGACATCGTTGTCTCCTGGGACGGCCTCAGCGATGGCGCTCATCACAGCACAGGACTTACATCGTTAAAAAGACTTGCGGGCCAGGTAGTTGAACAAACTCGCCGAGCGGCCCCGCCTGCATGGCCCGCTGCCGCACGCTCCACGGCCGTCGGAGCGGCGCCGCTGCAGCTCAGGAGAGCGGGACACGCCGCCATGACCGCAAGGTCGTGCCACCACGCCCATATTCAGGTGACGATGGGTGCCGTCACGACCAGTGATGATTGCCAGTGGCAGATGGCCCCGCTGCTGTACCGCGGTAACTCCAGGCATTTGGCGCTCTGGTAGTCAGCACGCCTGATTCCGGTGCTGGTTGGTGCTGATTTCCTCCCTCTGAGACCGGAAAACCGCAGGGCCTAGCTCTGATCGGATGAGTAGTCGTACTTAATTACGCGATGTCTGGCCCTCGTGTGCACGGACACTGGGTCGTGACTCCGTCGAAAGGAGCCCCGTGGAATCGAGTGGGCGACCACCAGGCCCGGCGAAGTCAGCAGGCCGGCCAGATCCGAGCCGGTGGCGGGCCTTGTGGGTCACGCTGGTGGCGGGCTTCATGATCCTGCTCGATGTGACGATCGTCGCGGTCGCGCTGCCCTCGATGCAAAGGGAACTGGGCGCCTCACCGGCCGCAGTGCAATGGGTGGTGTCCGGGTATGCGCTGACGTTCGCGCTTGCGCTGGTGCCGGCCGGACGTCTTGGCGATGCGATCGGCCGACGCCGGATCTTCCTCGGAGCGCTCGCGGCCTTTGTCTTGTGCAGCGTCGCAGCGGGGGCGGCCCCGACGATCACCCTGCTCGTCATCGCCCGCATGGCGCAAGGAATCGCCGCCGGCTGCCTTGCTCCGCAGAATTCTGCGCTGATCCAACAGATGTTCACCGGAGCCGAGCGTGCTCGTGCCTTCGGGTTGTTCGGCGCCACTGTCGGCATCTCCAGTGCGGTCGGTCCGATCACCGGAGGCGTCATCCTCGCCTTGGCCACCGGACCTCAGGGCTGGCGCTGGATCTTCTTCGTCAACGTCCCCGTGGGTGCCGTGGCACTCGTACTCGGCCACCGGCTGCTGCCCCGCGTCGCCCCGGGCAAGAGGGGACACCTCGATCTGTCGGGCGTTGCCCTGATCGGTTGCGGTGTCCTGGCGGTCCTGCTGCCGTTGGTCCAAGCCGACTCCGGCGGCGTGCGCCGTCTGTGGTGGCTCTTCCCGGTAGGGGCACTGCTGCTGGTCGGCTTCGGGCGGTGGGAGCGCCGAGTCGCAGCCCAAGGCGGCGAACCGCTGCTGCATCCAAGGTTGATTGCCGAAACCCGTGGCTATGCGACCGGTGCCGGCCTGGCGACGCTCTACTTCATGGGATTCAGCGGTGTGTGGATCGTGTTCGCGCTGTTCTTCCAGAACGGCCTGGGTTTTTCGCCGCTGCAGTCCGGACTGGCCGTGACACCGTTCGCCGTGGGCTCCGCGGGAGCGGCCGTCGTGGCCGGACGGCTTGTGGAGCGGATGGGCAGGCTACTGACCGTGCTCGGCCTGGTCGGCGTCGTTGTCGGGCTCGCCGCAGCGGCGCTGCTGCTCAGGTTCGCCCCGCCATCGGTCGCCGTCTGGGCCGCTGTCCCCGCCCTCCTCGTGGGCGGTATCGGCAGTGGCTTCGTCATCTCCCCGAATGTGACGATGACGCTGCGGGATGTTCCGGTGCGGATGGCGGGCGCCGCCGGCGGTGCGCTGCAGACCGGACAGCGCCTGGGCGGGGCAGTGGGGACGGCCGCACTGCCCGGCACGTACTACTTGGTACTGGCCTCAAGCGGGGACGACTACCGGCTGGCCGTGGCAGCGTCTGTCGGCGTCGGCATCGCCGCCATCTTGGCGGCGTTGGGCATCGCGCTGATCGAGTGGCGTACCGACCGTGGGGCAACAACAGCGGCGCCGTGCCCGCCCGAAGTCGTCCACGGGCACTGTCATGCCGCCCAAAGCTGAGACTGGTCGGGCTCCGACCCGGACAGCGGTCCTCGGCTCAGGCTGGAGCAGACAGCGCCGATCGCGCGTCTTCCACCGCACGGTCACCCTCGCCGCGATTCGGCTGTGACTCCGTCAGCGGCTCCGTTCCGAAGCCTTGCACCTGCCGAAATCCTCATCCGTGCATCTCAGGCGGTACGTCGGTACTCGTGGATCACTCCGCCGAGGCGGTCGTGCCGAGGTATGTCGAGGAGGGCGATCCGGCCTGGATCGGCAATCGGTTCGGGGAGGGCGCGTAGGGGTGCTGCCTGTTTCATGGCCTGGTGAGCGCGGTGCGAGTTGTAGTACGGCTCGTATTCGTGCAGGGCGTGGCGCAGGTGGGTTTCGTTCCGGGTGAGGGCGTGGTCAAGGAGTTCGTGGCGGCAGGACTGTGCCCAGCGTTCCGTGATCGAGTTCATGCGTGGTGTCCGGATGCTCGTGGGAACGGTTCGGATGCCGGGGTCGGCGAGGACCTCGTCGATGAGGGCGGGGTGCTTCGTGTCGCGGTCGGGGTGACGAACTTGGGCTTGGTGCGGGTGTCTTCCAGGTGCCTGGCCATGTTCTTGATCGTCTGGGTGACCCGGGCCGCGGTCCAGTGCGGGGCGGTGCCCGGGATGCGGGCGCGGCGGGTGGCGTGCTCGGTGGTGGTGAGTACGTACGGGCGCTGCCCGGTCAATGTGATGGTCTCGAGGAAGTCCGTCGCCAGGAGGGCGTCGGCCTGGGAGTGCAGGAAGTCGGCACCGCGTCGATCCAGGCAGGGAGTATGGCGCCGCGCCGGCCCTGTCTGTCGTCATCGGCGGGTCGTTCGACGTGCGGCTGCGTGACGACGGCGCGGAGAATGGAGGAAAGGGTCCGGTGGCGGGAGGACCGCCATGCCCCGGGGCAGTGGCGGTGGTCTCCTCACGAAGGTGGTGACGATGCCGACGTGGCGATTGCGGGATTTCCGCGACGACGATCTGGACCGTGCCATCCAGATCTGGGACCAGAATCAGCAGGCGGACGGGGCACCTGCTGTTTTCCCCGTATCGGAGGTCGTGACCGCGGCCCGGGCCGACGGGCCGACCGTCGTGGCGGTGGTCGGTGACGAGCTGGTGGGCATCGCTGTGGCGCAGACTCACGGCGAACGGGGCTGGATCACCCTGGTGGCCCTGGGCGTCGGGTGGCGTAACCGCGGGATCGGAAGCGCCTTGATCGCCGAGATCGAGCGGCGCCTGCGGTCACAGGGGGTCCGCCGGATCGGTGCGCTCCTTGTACCGGGGGCGACCGGATCCGCTGCTTTGGAGCACTCCGGTTATCGGTCCCGCGGTGGGCTCGTCTTCTACGAGAAGGTCGAGCACCTCGGCGCGAGCGACGCGGGACTTCTCGCGGAACTCGGGGGAAGGATGGTGCCTGGGGGACTGTGGGACAGCCTCGCGGGAATGGAACGGGTGAAGGAGACGATCGAGCGGCGGATCGTGCTGCCGCTGGCCCAGCCCGCGCTCGCCGAGCAGTACGGAGTGGTGCCGCCGAAGGCGGTCATCCTCTTCGGGCCGCCGGGCACTGGCAAGACCAGTTTTGCCAAAGGGGTCGCCTCCCGGCTGGAGTGGCCCTTCGTGGAGCTCTTCCCCTCCCGGCTCGCATCATCGGGGGAGGGAGGACTGGCGACCTCGCTTCGCGAGGCGTTCACCGATTTGGCCGAGCTGGAGACGGTGATCCTCTTCATCGACGAGGTCGAGGAGATCGCCTCCGTCCGGTCCGGCATGGCCGGCGACCCCGGTCACGGAGTCACCAACGAACTCCTCAAGCTGATACCCGGCTTCCGCGACCACGATGATCGGCTCCTGATCTGTGCCACGAACTCCGTCCGCTCCCTCGACCCAGCGTTCCTACGGCCGGGCCGCTTCGACTACGTCATCCCCGTCGGCCCTCCGGATCCGGTGGCCCGGACGGCGGTCTGGCAGCGCTATCTCCGCCCTGCCGCGGCCGATGTCGACCTGCAACGCCTGGTGGAAGCCAGCGAGATGTTCACACCGGCCGACATCGAGTTCGCAGCACGCAAGGGCGCGCAGACCGCCTTCGAACGCGAAGTCGCTCACGGGAAAGGCACACCGCCCAGCACGGAGGACTACCTCCAGGCTATTGCGCAGACCCGCCCCACACTGACTGACCAAGCGCTGAAAGACTTCGCGGAGGACACCGAGCAGTACGTGCGCATGTGACCTCGAGACGTCAGCCCCATACATGATGAGGAACTCCTCGCGCACGGCACTGAGCACGGAGTCCGCCTGTTCATCACCCTCGGGCAGGGCCCGGGCGATGGTCACCGCGCCCACGATGGAACTCACCACCTTCGACCCGTCCCGGTCACGGGGCACGGCAATCTCGACGGGCCCGACTTCGGGCATCACCGTTCTGGAGCGGGTTCCATTACGGGTGTTGCCGCCGTTCTTGCCCGCCGGATCATGCCGGTCATAGCCGAGATGATCGGTGACCTCGCCCTCCAGAGCCGACTCCAGAAGTCGTTTCGTCAGCTGTTGCAGCAGACCTCCCTCGCGGTCAGCTGCAGCCCTTCGGCTTGAGCGCGGCCCACCAACTCCTCGATCAGCTGGTCATCCACCGCTTTCGCCGACTGCGGGGCCGCCACCTTTGAACTTTCGTTCTCAGGCGCGCTGTTACTGGTCATCAGTGCATCCTCCATGATCAGGAGTTACACCGTTCCTCTTACAGTCCCGCTTCTAATGCCGTTTGGGCATTTCGGTGAAGAAGTCGATGAAGGTCCGCTCGCCTTGGGGCTGGGTGAGTTCCCAGCCTCCGAAGCGGTAGATCTCGTAGCCGGCCAGACGAAGCCGCCGATCCTCGGCGACCATCTCCGAGTACAGCTGGGGCGAGGCGGTGTAGGTGCCCCGTCCCTTTTCGTCGGGCGGGTTCTCGCGGCCGTAGTTCTAGACACCGTCGACTTCGATGACGACCTGCCGTCGGCATGCTCCCGCGGGTCGAGTTCGACGTGGTGACGATGCAGCTGGTGTTTGCGTTCATGCGGGGCAAGGAGACGGCCGCCGGGCGGTACGTCGTCTGCTGGCGCCGGGTGTGAGTGGTGACGACGTTGCTCGCCGACCGCCTGTCGGCGCGGCCGCATATCGAGATCGCCGGCGAGGAGATGGCCGGCCTGTTGGCGGGGTGGGGGAGCGGGGCCTGGTACGACCTGGCGCTGGGTGGGGTGCGGTGTTTCGTGCTGCGCCGGTGATCCGGTTCGTGGGTGGTGACGGAGTTTCAAGGCAGCGCCCCCATAGCGGGGATGGCGGCCCTAGGCTGAGTCCGTGACAGACGAGACCCGACGATTCGGCGCGGAGATCAGTCCCTTTCCGCCCTTCCTGAAGATCACCACGAATGATGTGGGTGCTGTCTTCAAACGGCGGCGGCGCAGCATTACACAGACCGGCCCCTTCCTGATCATCTCCGTGGATTCCGGCCTCGCATTGGACACGGCACTCCACAACGAGGACGGCCAGCATCCGAACCTGTGGACAGCACACGGCCAAGCTCATCAGCTGTGGCGGCTCGTCCCCGCGGGGCGTGACGGCGAAGTCGGCATCGTCTCGCACAACAACAACCTGTTCCTCGACGGCCACGGCAGTCACAACGGGGACCTTGTACAGATGCGGGCTGAGGCCCGTGAGCCGCGGCAGCGTTGGCGGCTCAGGCCGGCCCCCGGCGGTCGCGCCCACTATCTGGAGAGCGCTGCCACCGGTCTGGTGCTCGACCGGCCGCACGGTGCGGAGCGCGGTATCGTGCCTCACCTGTGGAGCAGGCATTCCGGGGTGAACCAGCACTGGCTGTTGGTGATGCCTTTCGCGGCGCCGCCGGACCATGCCGACTGATACGGCGTCCGGCGCGAGCCAGACCGCCTGCCAGAGCGAGCAGTCGTCGATCCGGTTCGCGACGGACAGGCCGCACGTCTCGCAGGCCTCTTCGAGACGGATCCGCAGGTGGATACCGTCGGAGGTAGGGCCGGACGCCTGCTTCGGTCAAGCCCCGCAGCTGGCGCCAGGCCGTCACTCCCGGAGCAGCCCACTCTCTCCGCGGGAACGTCCCGCCAGGCCAAACCGGTTCGCAGCACATACATCACGTCGGCCGGCGCTGCCCGGTCGGGAACGCGCAACCGTCCCGGATGGAGTCGGCGCCGCTCGGGAGCGGGTGACACCAGTGGGACAACCCCGCGAGGGACGTGCTCCACGGCACGAGGCCGTGGGGCGCGCCGACGCGGTCCTCAAGACGTGACGTCGGTGACCTTCCACCGTTGATTGGAACCGGAGTTGGGCTGCCAGGTCCCCACGGGCGCGCCCTCGTGCGTGGCCTGTCCGCCGACCTCGAGGAGGCGGCCCGTACCGGCGTTGACGAGCGTGTACGTGCCGTCGCCCGTCGTCGACAGGATCCACTGGGCGGCCGCGTCCCGCTCGTCCCTATCGGGTTCGACGACGGGTGCACCGTCGCGGACGGCCAGCCGCCTGCCGTCGGCGGCGCTGGTGAAGACGTGCCGCCTGCGGTTCGCCGGTCCTTCCCCGCTGATCTGCGCGAGCCGCCACCGCTGACCGGCCGCGCCCGTCCCCGACTTGATGACGAGTGTGCTGCCGCCGTCGGCGACGGAGAGGTCCTTGCCGCTCTGCACGCCGGTCAGCTCGTACGTTCGTCCCTTGCGCAGCGTCGCGGCGTCCTTCGTGACCCCGGACACGCCCTTGATCACGAACGTGGTCACCGACTGCGCGGGCACCGTGAAGGTGGCCGTACGGCCCGTCACCGCGACCGGCGTCTGCTCGGCCAGCTTGCCGTCCGTGCTGGTCACGACCGGGGTGACGGTCGCGCCCTGGCGTACGGTCCCGAACTTCGACAGGTCGAGCGTCACCGTGCGGGAGGACGTGGTGCTGTTGACGTGGACGACGGTGGCGCCGTTGCCGCCACGGGTGACGGCCGCGGTGCTGCTCGTGTCGTCGGTCTTGATGAGGTGGTCGCCGGGGCGGATGTAGTGGGTGAAGTTGCGGGCGGTGTCGAATTTCGTGTTCGTGTGGACCGGGCAGGTCTCCAAGGTGTCGTCGGGGCCGGCGCTGAAGGAGACCTGGATCTCGCCCCAGTTGCCTCCCTCGGCGGATTCCCCGCCGGGCTTCATGTTGTCCCAGTCCTCGACGGGCTGCCAGAACACCCAGGCGCTGGGCTCCAGTTCGCGCAGGTCGTCGACGATGTGCTGGGCGAGCCCGAGTCCGGGCCGCATGTCGGTGAAGGACTGGCCGTCGCCCCAGTCGCCCTCGACCTCGCTCATCCACAGCGGCTTGCCGTCGGCCTTGGCGAGGTCGCGGACGGAGGTCCGGCCGCCGGTGCCGTACGTGTGGACGTTCATCTGGGTGACGTGGCTCTTCACGTCGGCCGGGTAGCTGGTCCAGTTCGTGGTGAAGGTCGTCGGGTTGGTCTCGTCCATTGCTGAGACGACTGCCGTCGTCCGCGCCTTCTTGAGCGCGGCGTGCAGCGCGGGCACGATCTTCTGCTGGAGGGCGGGGCCGATGTGACAGCCCTCCTGACGGCCACCGGTCGGATTCCCGTCGGCGCCCAACTTCGTACCCCAGTAGCTGGTGTTGGGCTCGTTGCACGGGTCGACGGTCTTCACCTTGATGCCGTGTGCCTTCTCCAGGCGCCGCGTCGCTCCGGCCAGGTAGGTGGCGAAGTCGTCGACGGACGCCTCCTTCAACTGGTCTTTCGACGCGTCGAAGCCGCCGGAGACGTAGCCGCTGACCGTCATGAAGTACGGCGGCGAGTTGGAGAACGTCTCCCAGTGGGTGATGTCCTTCTTGATCCGGTCCACCCACCAGCGCTGGGTGGCGTCGGCGTCCCCGTTCCAGTGGTCACCGTTGTCGGGGTCCCACCAGTCGGTGTCGGTGCGGGTGGTGCCCTCGGGCGCCTTCCACCAGCCCTCGACGGCGCCGCCCGGCCTCAAGTAGGCCGGAACGTCGGGGGCGTTGCCGCCGCCGATGTTGTAGCGGGCGATGTTCAGGGCGAGGCCGTCACGGCCGAAGGCGAGGTCGGCTATCCGCTCGCGGATCTCGTCCGGGTAGTGTCCGGTCGCGTTGGCGAACCAGACCAGGCTGGTGCCCCACCCCTCGAACCGCTCCTGCCGGTACGAGGGGTCGGGGGTGACCGTGACCGCCGCGGCGGCCGCCGCGGCGAGCGGTGCGGCTGAGAGCTGGGTTCCTGCGGCCGCGGCCGTGGCCGCGGCGATGCCGATGAACCGTCTGCGGGTCAAGCGCGCCAACGTGTGCTCCTAATGTCGTGGTGTGGGTGGAGTGTCGGTGGTGCGAGAGCGGGTGGATTCAGGAGGCGGACTGCCGCAGGACGGCGACCTGGCGCGGCGCCAGGACGAGGCCGTCGCCCTCGGTGCGCGGCGCGACGAGCACGTCACCGGTCAGACCAGGCAGCGCCACCTGCTCGTCGCTCCGGTTGACCAGGAACAGATAGCGGTGCTCGGCGTCGCGCCGCACGGCGTGCTCCACCAACCCCCGTGCGTGTTCCGGGAGTTCGCTGGTCACCCCGGCGGGCGCGAGCAGCTCGGGCAGCAGCACGGTCAGCCCGTCGGCGCCGAGCCGGGTGGACACGTACGTGGCCGAGCCGCGGCCCGTGCCGCGCCGGGTGACGGCAGGGCGCGACGCGTACGTGCCGGTGCGGTAGCCCGCCAGGACCTCGACGTCCGTGCCGGTGACGGAGATCCGGTCCGTCCACAGGCTGCCGGTGGTGCCGTTGTCCAGGTCGACGGTGTCGCCGTCGAGCAGCGGCCCGAACTCCTCGATGCGGATGCCGAGGACGTCGCGCAGCGCGCCAGGGTAGCCACCGAGCCAGACGTGGTCGTTCTCGTCGACGATCGCGGAGAAGTACGTGGTGACGAGGTGGCCGCCGCCCTCGACGTACCGGGTGAGTTCCTTGGCGAGCGGCTGTGGCACCACGTGCAGGACGGGCGCGATGACGACGTCGTACGCGGACAGGTCGGTGCGGTGCGCGGGCACCACGTCGGCGCGGTGGCCGAGACGAAGCAGCGCCGAGTACCAGTCGAGGGCCTCGTGGTGGTAGTCGAGGCGGGAGGTGGGGTGGGAGTCCTGCTCGCCGGCCCACCAGGAGTCCCAGTCGAAGAGGATCGCCACACGGGCGGGTTCGCGCTCGCTGCCCGCGATGGGGGCGAGTGCGTCGAGGGTGCGGCCCAGCTCGACGACGGAGCGGAAGAGTTCACTGTCGGCTCCGGCGTGCGGGACCATCGCCGAGTGGTATTTCTCGGCTCCGGCCGCCGACTGGCGCCACTGGAAGAAGCAGACGGCGTCGGCGCCGTGCGCGACGTGCAGCAGCGAGTCGCGGGCCAGCTCTCCCGGGGTCTTCGGTGGGTTGACGGGTTGCCAGTTCACGGCGCTGGTGGAGTGCTCCATCAGGAACCAGGGGCGGTGTCCCGCGATGCCGCTGCTGAGGTTGGCGGAGAAGGAGAGTTCGTCGCGGTCCTGCGCTCCGGGGGTGACGTAGTGGTCGTTGGCTACGAAGTCGACCTCGTCCGCCCAGTCCGCGTAGTCCATGCCCTTGGTGCCCGGCATCACCATGAAGTTGGTGGTGACCGGCGTGTCCGGGCTGAGCTCGCGCAGGATCTCCCGCTCGGCGATCAGGTGGTCCTTGAGAGCGTCCGACGAGAACCGCTTGAAGTCGAGCTGCTGGGTCGGGTTCGGGTGCGAGGCGGCGAGCCGCGGCGGCAGCAGCTGCTCCCAGTCGCTGTAGCGCTGGGACCAGAAGGCCGTCCCCCAGGCGTTGTTGAGGGCGTCGAGCGTGGTGTAGCGGCGGCGCAGCCAGGCCCGGAAGGCGCGGGCGGCGTCGTCGGAGTAGTCGTAGACGTTGTGGCAGCCCAGCTCGTTGTTGACGTGCCAGGCGACCAGGGCCGGGTGGTCGGCGTAGCGGGACGCGAGGCGGCGGACGAGGTTCAGGGCGTGCTCGCGGAAGACGGGCGAGGTGGGCCGCCAGTGCTGCCGGGCGCCCGGCCACAGTGTCTCGCCCCGCGCGGTCACCGGCAGGATCTCCGGGTGCGCGGTGGTGAGCCACGGCGGCGGCGACGCGGTGGCGGTGGCCAGGTCGACGCCGATGCCGCCCGAGTGCAGCAGGTCCATGATCTCGTCGAGCCAGCCGAAGTCCCAGGTGTCGGCTGTGGGTTGGAGCCGCGCCCAGGAGAAGATGGCGAGGGAGACGATGTTCACCCCGGCCTCACGCATGAGCCGGATGTCGTCCGCCCACACCTCCCGTGACCACTGCTCGGGGTTGTAGTCGGCTCCGTAGCCGAGGCGCCGGGTGCCGTCCGAGCCCTTCGCGTACGGGAAACGGGAGGTGAGGGGGGCGGTCATGCGCGTCCTTTCGGGGAGCGGTCTTCCACAGGTGCGGTCGCGGGAGGCGGCGGGCTACTTCTCGACGGTGAAGCCCTGCTCGGTGCCGTACTTGACGGACGCGTCCTGCCAGGACTTCAGCCCGGCCGTGAGCTTGGTCGAGGAGACGTACGCCTTGCCGACGGTGTCGTTGAAGATCGAGTTGGAGTACACCTGGTACGGCAGGTACTTCCAGTCGGTGGGCACACTCTTCGCGGACTCGGCGAAGACCTTGTTGGCCTTCTGGCCGCCGAAGTACGGGAACTCGGTGTTCTGGAACGACGAGGAGTTCAGGTCCTTCGTCGTCGCGGGGAACGCGCCGTTCTTGATGCGGGTCTGCACGCCCGCGCCGGAGTTGGCGTACTCGACGAACGCGTAGGCGAGTTCCTTGTTCTTGCCGAGCTCGGGCAGCGCGAGCGAGCTGCCGCCGTTCTCGGAGCTGGCGTGCGCGCCCTTCTCCCACTGCGGCATGGGGGCGACGCGCCAGTCGCCGGAGGCGCCCTTCACGCCGGAGGCGAAGTTGGCGGGCATCCAGGCGCCGGTGGGCAGCGTGGCGATGGTTCCGTCGCCGAGGCCCTTGTACCAGTCATCGGTCCAGCCGGTGACGGGCGCGACGAGCTTCTCGTCGATCAGCTTCTGCCAGGTGTCGGTGTACTTCTTCGCGCCCGCGTCGGTGAAGTCGATGCCGACCTTGGTGCCGTCGACCTTGTACGGGTGCGAACCGGCCTGCCACAGCAGGCTGGTGGTCAGGCCCGCGTCGCCGGCGTCGCTGGTGATGTACGCCTTCGGGTCGGCCTTGTGCAGCTTGCGGGCGGCCTCGACGTACTCGTCCCAGGTCGTCGGGACGGCGATCTTGTACTTGTCGAAGACCTTCTTGTTGTAGAAGAGCGCCATCGGGCCGGAGTCCATGGGCAGGCCGTAGACGCCGGCGCCGGACTTCACCGAGTTCCACGGCCCCGGCGAGTACGAGTCCGCCAGCTTCTCGGCACCGTACGCCTTGAGGTCGGTGATCTGCTTCGTCAGGGCGTACTGGCCGAGCGCGTAGTACTCGATCTGCGCGACGTCCGGAACACCCTTCTTCGCCGAGATCGCGTTCGACAGAGCCTTGTACTGGTCGTTGTTGGTGCCCGCGTTGACCAGCTTGATGTCGACCTTCGGGTACTTCTTCTCGAAGTCGGCGGCGACCTGCTTCAGCGTGGGCTCCCACGCCCACACCGTGACGGTGCCGCCCTTCTTCAGCGCCGACTGGATGTCGGCCGAACTGACCTGCTTGTCACTCGAGCTGTCGTTGTCGGAGCCGCCGCAGGCGGTGGCCCCGAGGGCGACGGCGCAGAGGAGACCTATGCCGCGCAGCAGGCGGCGGGAGTTCTTGGGCATGGGCATGGCTTCCACTTCTTCGTGGTCCTACAGAGGGTGTGCGGGGCGTGAACTGCGGTGCTGTGTCTACTCCTTGACGCTTCCGGCGGAGAGCCCGGACTGCCAGTACTTCTGGAGCAGCAGGAAGGCGGCGATCAGCGGCACGATGGTGAGCAGTGAGCCGGTGAGCACCAGGTGGGGTATGGCCTCGCCGCCGGCCGTCTGCGCCTGCTTGTTCCAGGAGTCCAGACCGAGCGTGAGCGGATACCAGTCGGGGTCCTTCAGCATGATCAACGGCAGGAAGTAGTTGTTCCAGGTCGCGACCGTGGTGAAGAGCAGGACGGTGACCGTGCCGGGCGCGAGCAGCGGCAGAGCGACCTGGAAGAAGGTGCGCAGCTCGCTCGCGCCGTCGATGCGGGCGGCCTCCATCAGCTCGGTGGGGATCGCCTCGGTGGCGAACACCCACATCAGATACAGGCCGAACGGCGAGATCAGCGACGGGATGATGACGGCCCACGGGGTGTCGGTGAGCCCCATCTTGCTGAACATCAGGAACGTGGGGACGGCAAGGGCCGTGCCCGGCACCGCGACCGCCCCGATGACGACGGCGAACACGGCGCGCTTGCCGGGGAAGGCGAACTTGGCGAGCGCGTATCCGCCGAGGACCGCGAGGAAGGTGGCGCCACCCGCGCCCACCACCACGTACAGGAGGGTGTTGAGGAGCCAGCGGCCGAAGACACCGTCCTGGTACGTGAAGGTCTCGCCGATGTTGTGCCAGAGGTCGAAGTTCCCGTCGAACCACAGGCCGAACGAACGGGCCAGGCCCTGCTGGGACTTGGTGGCACTGATCAGGAGCCACACCAGCGGCAGCAGACTGTAGACGAGGACGACGCCGGTGAGCACGGTCAGCAGGACGCTGCGCCGGGGGCGGCCGGGCATCCGGCGGCGCGGCGAACGCAGGCGCGGGGCGTCGGACTTGAGCGGCGCCGTCGGCCGCACGGAGCCGGTGGTGGTGGTCATCGCGCTCACGCTCCCTTGCGCATGCCGCGCAGCTGGACCACGTAGGCGACGATCATCGTGATCACGCCCATGACGATGGCGACCGTCGCGGAGTAGTTCTGCTGCTGGCCCGAGAAGGACAGCGAGTACGTGTAGAAGTTCGGGGTGTAGTCGGTGGTGATCGCGTTCGGCGCGAGCTTCTGGAGGATGGCGGGCTCGTTGAAGAGCTGGAAGCTGCCGATGATCGAGAAGATCGTGGCGATGACGAGGGCGCCGCGGATCGCGGGAAGCTTGATGGCCGTGATGACGCGCCACTGTCCGGCGCCGTCGATCTCGGCCGCCTCGTACAGCGAGTGCGGTACGACGCGCAGCGCGGCGAAGAAGATCAGCATGTTGTAGCCGACGAACTCCCAGGTAACGATGTTGCCGATGGACGCGAGGACCAGGTCGGCGGACAGTGGGTCGGGCAGCTTCACGCCGAACGCGTCGTTGACGTCGCCGACCAAGCCGTAGCGGGTGCCGTACATGAAGCCCCACATGAGGGTCGCGACGACGGCGGGTACCGCGTAGGGGAGGAAGACGGTGATCCGGAAGAAGTCCTTGCCGTAGAGGCGGCCGCTGTCGATCGCGAGGGCGACGAGCAAGGCGATGCCGAGCATGATCGGCACCTGGATCAGCAGAAACAGTCCGACGCGGACGACTCCGTCCCAGAACTGGCCGTCTTGCAAGGCCTGTTGGTAGTTGTCCAGGCCCACGAAGGTGGTGCCGCCGATGAGTTGTGTGCGGAACAGGCTCAGATAGACCGAGTACGCGAGCGGCGCCAGGAAGACCAGGGCGAAGACGAGCACGAAGGGGCCGATGAACCCCCACCCCGTCCACGAGCGGCGCGCCCTGCGTACCGGTGGCCCGGTCGGTCGCGGCCTTGCGGCGGCCGGCGGCTGAAGCGTCGTCATCTCGCGTCCCTCGCTCGTACGTGTCTCGCGGATGTGCTCGGATGTTTGCGTAAACATTCCGGCGCGCAAGCGACCGCCAGGTGTTATGTTTGCGTAAACATTCGGTGGCGGCATGTCTACACTGCCTCGCAGAGGACGGTCAAGAGTCGCCCGTGAACGATCAACTCGACTGGTGAGGCCAACGGTGGGAGCAACGGACAGCGCCCCGGAGCGCGGCAGGACCCACGCCCGGCGCCGCACACACAACGCGTCCATGGCCGACGTCGCCCGGGTCGCCGGTGTCTCGTCCCAGACGGTCTCCCGCGTCTCGAACGGCTTTCCCGGCGTCAACGAGGAGACGCGCGAGCGGGTCCTCGCCGCCATGAAAGACCTCGGCTACCGCCCCAACAGCGCGGCGCGGGCGCTGAAGCGGGGCGACTTCCGCACCATCGGCGTGATCACGTTCACGCTCTCCACGACAGGCAACATGCGCACGCTCGAGGCCATCGCGACCTCGGCCGCACAGGAGGGCTACGCGGTCACGCTCCTCCCCGTCGCGGTGCCCACCCAGGACGAGGTGCGCGGCGCGTTCTCACGCCTCGGCGAGCTGGCCGTGGACGCGGTCATCGTCATCATGGAGGTCCATCTGCTCGACTCGGCGAGCCTCACGCTGCCGCCACACGTGAAGGTCGTGGTCGCGGACTCGGACGCCGATGACCGCTACGCGGTGGTGGACACGGACCAGGCGGGCGGCACCCGCGACGCGGTACGCCACCTCCTCGACCTCGGCCACCGCACGGTCTGGCATCTGGCAGGCCCCTCCGAGTCGTTCGCCGCGCAGCGCCGAACGGACGCGTGGCGCAGGGCACTTGAGGCCGCGGGCCGCGCGGTCCCACCGCTGGTGCGCGGCGACTGGTCGGCCGGTTCGGGCTACCGCGCGGGCCTGCGCCTGGCCGAACAGGGCGACTGCACCGCGGTGTTCGCGGCGAACGACCAGATGGCGCTCGGCCTACTGCGGGCCCTGGAAGAGCGGGGCCGCAGGGTCCCCGAGGACGTCTCGGTCATCGGCTTCGACGACATTCCCGACTCTGGCTCGTTCCAGCCGCCGCTCACCACGGTCCACCAGGATTTCGCCGAGGTCGGCCGCCGCTGCGTGGAGAGCGCGCTGCGTCAGGTCCGTCAGGGCGAGGCGGAACCCGGTACCACGCTGGTGCCGACACGGCTGGTCGTGCGGGAGAGCACGGGACAACCGCCGTCGCGAGAAGGCGGGCGAGGCTAGGCAGTTCCGTTTGGAAGAGCTGGTCGTTGGTCCAGGTGTGCCGTTAACCTGCGCGTTTCACTTGGGCTTTGGTCCGGATCGCGAGCGGTAACGCAAAAGTGCCTTCTGAGCTGGGACGATGAACCTTGTCGAGGGGTTCTGTCGGTCCTAGCGGAAGGCACTTTCTGCGTGCAGGGTATCGGTTCTCGTCCCAGGCTTCATGCTCGTGCGCCGCGAACGACCGCACCACGGCGCCCGCCTCTCACTGTTCGACCAGGACGAGGGCCTGCGACACCAGATGTTCCTCACCGACACCCCCTACTCCGGCCAGCCCGCTGTGCAACGTCCGCATGGCGAAGGTCGAGGCCGGGCGCGTCAAGCCCGTCGGCTGAGCGCGCAGCGCCTGCCCGACGTCGGGGCAGGCCTCGCTTCAGTCGGTAACCGGTTGTCGGTCCCACAAGTGCACTGTCGCCCCGGTGCGTAGCGGGGCAACCTTGCGGCTTTATCCACGACTCTCGTGACTCTCGACAGCAGATGTTCAGCTCGATGGGAGTCGCTCGTTTTGGTTCGGGGGCGATGTTCACGAGATCGGCGGACAGCACTCGGCAGCCGCTCCCGGTTGATCGTTCCCATTTTTCTAGCCCGCTGAGGGATAGCAGCGGGCGGCTCATCGCGTCGTGATGGCTGCCAGAAGGGGAGGGCCGATGGAGGGCTCAAGTCACGACGAGTTCCGGGAGTTCGTAGCGATGCGCTCCACCGCGCTGCTGCGGCTCGCGGTGCTGCTCACCGGAGGGGACCGGCATGCCGCGGAGGATCTGCTGCAGATCGCGCTGATGAAGGCCTACGGGCGCTGGGCGCGTATCGAGCAGCCCGAGGCGTATGTCCGCCAGGTCCTGTACCGCCAGCAGGTCAACCGCTGGCGGCTGCGCAGGCACCGCGCGGAGACGACGGTGCCCGTACTGCCCGAGCCCGGCACGGACGCCGACGTCGGGTCGGAATCCCGAGCTGCGGATCGCCCTGTGGGCGGCGCTCGGTCGTCTGACGATGCGGCAGCGCGCCGTAGTCGTGCTGCGCTACTTCGAGGATCTGCCGGAGGCCGAGGTGGCGGCGCTGCTGGGGTGCCCGGTCGGCACGGTGCGCAGTACGGCGTACCGGTCGCTCGCCAAGCTCCGGTCGCTCGTACCGGAGCTCGGGCCCGAAGGGCCCACGGAACAGGAGAAGCCGCTCGGCTATCAGGCGAAGGGGATCCAGGGATGACGACGGAGCGGGTGGAGGAGAAGATCCGGGAGACGCTGCACGCGGTCGCCCTGGATGGGGTGCGGGCGCCTGGGGACCTGGTCGAGAAGGTGGTGCGGCGACGCGGCCGGCGCCGTCTCTCGCAGGCCGCGGGGGCGGCGGTGACCGTCGCCGCGATCACCGTGGGGGCGGTGTTCGGCATTGAGGGCGGCGATGCGGCCGAGCGGGACCGGCCTGTCAGGACGGCGGCGTCGCCGGAGGGCTGGAAGCCGTGGAAGAGCGATGCCCCGGGCACCGGCGAGCGGGGCTGCCTGGTCAACGGTTCCGCGCTGTACTGCAGCGGGTCCAAGTACGACGTCGCGAAGTTCGACGCCAACACCGGCGAACGACTGTGGACCGTCAGGGTCAATCGCGAAGGCGACGGGATCGACCACCCGTTCGCCGTGCGCGACGGCGTGGTCTATGCATACCGCAACCACACCGCGAAGAAGCTGCCGAACGGGGACTACATGGGCGGTACCGATCTGATGGCGGTGGACGCCGGCACCGGCGACGTGCTGTGGGCGGTCGAGATGCCGCAGGACGACCGCAGCGGCCAGGCCGCCATGCTCATCGACGGCGCCGTCCTTGCGAACACCCCGTCGCTCCGCACGATGTCGGCCCTCGATCCGCTGACCGGCAAGGAGAAGTGGCGCCACACCTGGAACAAGGGCGTTGTGTGCCAACGAGCGGTGCTGAGCGGCGTGCCCTATCTCCTGTGCACGCGGGACACCGAGGAACCGCACGACACCGACGTCTTCCGTCTCGACCCCGCCACCGGAACCGCCAAGAAGGTCACGACCGTCCCCGGCAGGCAGCAGCTCACCGGGACCTCGGGGGACCGGATGATCCTGGGCGAGATGAAGGATGTGGCCGGCAAGGACCGGCAGTTGACCTTCGTCAGCAGCTCCGGGCAGCAGACCTCGCACCCCTATCGGATCGAGGGGTCGCCGGCCCGCGCGGATGTCGTCGGTGATCTTCTGATCTCCGTGTCTTGGCAGGGCAAGGCCTCGGCCTATTCGCTGACCAAGGGAAAGACCCTATGGACGGGCCCGGTCGGCGTCAAGATGCCCGGCAAGAACACGATGTTGGGCATCGCGCCTCCCGTGGTGTCGGCGGGGCAGGGGGTCGTTTATTTCTTCGGCCCGACCGGAGATCTGTCCGGCCTCGATCTGCGCACGGGTGAGCGGGTCTGGCGCGGTCATGTCGACATCCCCCGGCCGGGGCCAGGGCCGGACATCAGGAACCCGCCCCAACTCCTGCTCTACAAGGACGTGCTGATCGCCCGGAACGGCGGCAGCAAGCTCGTCTCCCTGCTGCCGAGGATCGGCGACTGATCCGAAGAGCCATCGGCCGGATGGTGCTCCCGCCCGGCCGATGGCCCACCGGGCCCTAGCCTCACTCTTCACCTGGGGTGAGGACGGTCACGGTGCCGTGAACGCGAAAGTGCCTTCTGGGTAGGGACGATGAGACTTGTCGAGGGACTCGGTCGTCGCTACTGGAAGGCATTTTCTGCGTGCAGGCTATCCGTTCACGTCCTCGGGTTCATGTCTCCACCGACGGTTCGGGGGCGGTGGGGCATGCCGGGGCCCGGCTGCTGGCGGATCTCGCCGACGCGACCGGGCTGACGTCCGCGTACGCGGATGTGCTCCAGCCGCTGCGGCCACGCGCGACCGGTCACGATCCGGGCCGGATCGCCGTGGACCTTGCGGTGATGATCGCCGACGGCGGAGAGACGATCACCGATCTCGCGGTGCTGAGCTGTTCGTCGCGGGGCGCACCCCGGCGGAACGCGACGCCGGCCGCCGCGTCTTCGTCGCCGGCCAGCGCTCGCCCTCGGAGGCCGTCCCCTCATGAGCACCCCGCCTCCGGTGGCCCCGTCCGTACCTGCTGCTGGATGGTGGTGGCACGGTTGCCGATCAGACCGCTTGCGGTGCTGCGGCGTGGCGGCTTCGATGGATCGGGCCGTGCTCAGTGGGGCGGTGCGCATCGCTGGGGGAGCGTGACGATTCCGGGGCGGTGCTCGAAGGTGTCCATGACCAGCCATTCGTCCAGCTCGGGGTCGTAGAGGTTCTGGACGCCGAACTGCAGTACCTGCCAGAAGGTGCCCCGGTTGTTCTCGTCGACATAGATGTCGCCCAGAGCGAGCGGCAGGCGCGGGTGGTTCCCGGGAGGGAGCTCGGGCAGGACCACGCCCACCCGCCAGTGGTTCACGTACCGCGGCGTGGTGCGCCTGAGGGTCTCCCGCCCGACGAACCGGGCTTTCTCGAACCCCTGGTTCAGTGCCTTCAGGTTGAAGCCCGGGATGCGTGAGCAGGGGTGCTCGTACAGGCCCGGCCATTTGTACGTGAGCGTGTAGAGCGTGTCGTGGTAGATCAGGTTGGTGAACCAGATTGGGTACTGCGGGCCCCCGGCGGTCATTTGGCTGTTGCCGTCCCGCCCCTCCCAGGTGAAGGGCACCGTGATGTCCAGGTCCCGGACGATCCACTTGCCCTTGCCGCGGAAGTCGCGGGGGAGGCGGGGTGGAGCTGGAGTCGGGGAGGGGGCCTGCGGTGCGGCCACCGTCCCGAACGAGAGCGCGGTCCCGGTCCGGTGATCGGCGCCGGCCGCGGACTGAGCGGCCGGCACGAGCGCGAGCGCTCCGGCAAGAGCGGCCGACACGGCCATCAGACGAGTGCCATTCTGGCCCATATTCTTCCTCAGCTGTCGCCTCGGCGCCGTCAGGACGCGTGGAGAATAGAGCTGATACTGCCCCATTCTCTCCTAACCTGCACTTTCCGACACCGACTTTATCGAGAGCGCGGCTGAGGTGTCGTCAGTGTCTCGCTGGCCGAACCGCCCCACCGCAGAGGACCCGTGCCGACAGCCCGCCATTCCCGGTACGGGGGCGAGTGCAACCGGCGCATGACGATCACGATGCGGGCCGTGAGTGCGCCTGCCGCGCCCTACCGGTCGTAATCCCCTCTCCGGGCCCCTTACTTCGTGCGGTAAGTCCGAAGTCCAGCGGTCGTGCCGTTTGTTCGTTGACCTGATGAAATGCCTGTCGCAGGATTTCATCCGTCTCCGCGAAACGGCGGTGCACAAGATGCCGAAACTGCCAATGGGGGCGAGGTCGCCCAGCCTTGTCCCCTGACCGGACTTGACAATGTCGTCGGTTTTATTCGTCCTGATGTGGGGCAACGCCGTGTCCCAGGACTGCACTGGCAGAGCATCAGATAATGCGGCCTGAAACTTGGGGGGAGGGCAGCTGACAGCCGCCATGATGGAATTTCCCACGCTATTGCGGCGATCGGTCACATGGGGCCAAGGCGGGGAGATGGCGCATCATTAGCAGTTCACCAAGACCACTGGAGTTCCGGTCTTCTTCTGCGACCCTGCCAGCCCTTGGCGGCGAGGCGCCAATGAGAACACTAACGGCCTTCTGAGGCAGTGCTTTCCGAAGAGCACCGACCTATCCGTCTTCACTCGCATCGACCTCGACCTCGTAGGTGTCCGCCAGTTCGTGCAGTACCTCTGCCATGCGAGCCGAGGCGAGCAGCTCCGTGGGGTGGGGGGGCACGGCGCCGCTGGCGGCCACGCCTGAGATCGGCGTGGCCCGGTGTCGTGGAGGCTGTCCGTGTTTTTGCCGCCCGGAACGCCCGGGGGCCGGCATGACAGGCAGAGGCCTCGCCACCGCGGCAGCAACCGCCGTGAGCGCCGACGCCGTCGGCTCTCGTGGAGCACAAGCGGTCAGCGGCGGTAGCAGTACGAATCCGAGGAGGCGTCGCCGCCTTCCAGGCGCGTTTGGTGCACGCGCAAGCCCAGGAAGTCCGGGCCGTGTGGGAAGAAGCGGCTGTCGATGGAGAGCCCGCCGTGCAAGGTGTCGGCGTCGAGTTTGACCATCCACGGGTCGATGCCCGCGGGATAGATCTGCGCGTCCCAGGCGGCGTACAAGGAGTTCGTCAGGTACACGCGCCGCCCGTCGCGGCTGAGCTCGACCATCTGCGCTCCGCCGGTCAGCGGAGTTTCCGGCTCGGCGGGATGCGGCTGTCGGCCGGTGATGCCGCCAAGACGCACGGACGCGGTCTGCCTCGGATGGAACGGGTCGCTCACGTCGTACTGGAGCAGCTCGCCGGTTCCCCATGCGGATACGTACAGCCACTGGTCGTCCACCGACAGGTCGATGTCGGTGATCAACGGGGGCACCGCGCCGAACGGCTGCAGCGCCGGGGGCAGGTCCTGCGTTTGCGCGGACTCGGCAGGGACGGTGATCACCTTGCGGACCACGAAGTCCTCGCCCTCCCGGTTCCACAGCCACACCGACGCCGACAGGTCCTCCACGTTGACCACGGTGTCTGTGAACCCCCACGTTGCCTCGGGGTCGTGCGCGGGACGCAGCTCCAGCACCATCTGGTTCTCATTCCCCAGATCGACGCGCTGCAGGTGCCGGCCGGAGTCCAGCTCCCAGAAGTGCAGCGAGTGGCCGTACTGGCGACCCAGCAGCAGTTCGGGGACGAGGCCGTCCTCGATCATCGAGGGGCTCCCCCACTCGCTGGTCACGGCGATGTTCTGGCGCAGATGCCACCAGACGTCGTAGGCGAGCTGTTGCGGTCCGCGATCGCTCTCCCAGGCGCGCAGCACTTCGAAGCTTTCGTGGTCCAGCAGCGCGACGCCGCCAGGCCCGTCCGCACCGTCCGCGCTACCCAGGCAGGACAGGAACATTCCGTCTGGGCCGCAGTGAAGCGTGTGCGGACGCGAATATCCGGCCTTGGCGGCCAACTCCTCGGGCTCGATCACCTTGACCAGGCGCGGGCGGGCGGGATCGGGGCTGGTGTCGAAGACGTGCAGCCGGGAGGAGCGCAGTCCCGGGACGATGAGGTAGCGCCGCGCAGCGTGATGATGACCGGCATGCGCCAGCGCGCTCGAGCAGGCGTTCCAGCCGAAGTGGTGCAGTTCGTTGCCCAGGTCGAGCAGCTCGGCGTGGGAGGTCACGCGGCCGTATGCGGGGGATTCGGGGTCGGTGCCGACGGTGAACAACGCGTCCGCGCGCTGTGCGGTGGGGTCGAAACCGACGACGTAGGCGAGTTTCTCCGGGGGCGCGGCGACGGCGTCCGCCGGAGTGCGGTACAAGGTGGGGTCACTGTGGTCGTCGCGGTCGTGAGCATGCTCGGTCGTCGTCATGGCTGTTCCTTACTCCCGAACGGGAGCGTGGATCTGGGGGACTCCCGACAGGCAGCCGGGCTCACCCGTTCGAGATCGGTGTGCAGGCGCGGGACAGATATGCCATAAAGCGAGCGTTTCACGGCCTCGGCGCCCTGCCAAGGCGGCAGCGCGGGGGGCGCGGACCGCCGCAGCGTGCGGCTCGGCTCTGGCACGCCCGAGATCGCGGGCGCGGAGTGGACACAGGGCCTTCCGGCAGGCCGTCGCCCGTTGGCGGGAGCTTCTTCCGGCGCTCGGGCCAAGTGGAGTCAAAGCCTTGCAGACCGTCCCCTACGACACGTTGTACTTGCGCTCAACCTCCCGCATCTTCATGCCGCCATGATGATCACGCCGGATCGCCGCGTCAACCTTCGACATCTGCGGCATGAGCAGGACCTTCCGCCAGGAGCATTCTTCGAGGCGGACGGCCAGGTCGTCTGGGACCGCGCCTGCGGCGTCGACCGGCTCGACGAGACCCTCGTCGAGCCGGTCGGTCCCGTAGCTTGGCCACAGCGTGAGACGGCCTCAGCACTCGAAGGTGGACAACCATCTCCCGGGATGATGCTCTCGAGTCAGATACAGCGAGTCCGCAACCATGTCCCGGACATGTTCGCCATGTTCCTGCCCAGGTCACAGCCGCTCGCTCTCGGCCGGAAGAACACGCCAGACCCCGACCCGGGCGCCGCGGCCCGCGCTCGACCACGGCCTGTGCCAGCGCCCTGATCTGTCTGCGCCCGCACCGGCGACGGCGCGGAACTCATCCACCCGTCGACTCACCACGCTCGCCCACAACGGCCTGAAAAGCCGCAGATTGGCGTCGCTCGCTTCCAGCGACAGTGTTTATCGATGCGTGGCGGCTCTGGCCCAACTTCTGTGACGAGGTGACGGTGAGTGTGGTCGGCGCGGCCACCAGCAGCGCGTGGACAGTGGCGTGCTGGGCGCGGGTGCGGTCGGCGAAGCGATGCCCGGTGGGTGTGAGGAGAGTTCTGCAGCCGTCACCTTCGAGGGCTTCGTCCTGCTCCATCGTCGGTCTCCGGTCCTCCGGCTCGGCGAAGGCACTCTGACCCCTGGGATGGCCTTCCTCTGCTGCGCAATTTCTGCGGTCCGCTCGAGTGGGCCGCTGCCCGCTCTGGAGGGAACCCTCCTGCGCGGCACGAGTGATCCTTCGATGTGACGTCGAGAGTCTGAAGCGCTGTGTTTCGCAGGCTTGCATGGCGTGGGGCTCATCCGGAGCCTGGAAGCTGTCACAGGACTTCCCCTTCCTGGTGCCAGGAGGCCGGCAGCTGTGAACCTGCCAGTTGATCGAGCAGGTCGGTCAGTTGTTGGGGAGTCGGTCCGCACAGGTGTATGAGGAGGTCCAGGTCGGCGCTGGTGGTGCCGTCGGGGCGGGTGTGTGCGGCCACGGTGAGCGCGGCGAGCTGAACAGCGCCGGGCAGCATCGCAGGGGCGAACCGGGGGAGCGGGTGCGAGGCCCAGTGCGCGGCCCGTGAGGGCGGCGGGGGCCGTCGAGGTAAGCCAAGTTGAGGTCAGTCGGCTTGGGCGGAGTCGAGGTGGAGGGTGTCACCGAGGCTGACGACTTGGCGGTTGTGGAAGACGTCGTCCTCGTGCAGCGTGGTGATGCTGCCCGAGGGCGCCCGGAATCCGGGGTAGCCGGCCGACTCAATCGGCATCTTGATCCAGGACGCCACGACGAACGTCAGGGAGCCTCCGTGCGTCACGATGATCTCGTGTGCGCACCAGCTCTGCAGGATCTCGTCCATGGCTGCGTAGAGGCGCTGCGCCCACGCGGCTTTGGTCTCGGAACCCTCCACGTTCTCGTCGTGGTCCATTCGCTCTCCGGCAGCCGCGGTGGGACGAAGTGCCGGTCCAGCCATTCCTGCGGCTTTCCCTCTGCCTCACCGTAGGACTTCTCTCGCAGTCTGCGATCCAGGATCGGCTTCACGCCGAACAGTTCGGCTACTTCCTCGGCGGTCCGCGAGGTGGGCTGCAGATCAGAGGAGAACACTTCCACCCCGGCGCCGTCCGGGATCCGGGCCCGCAGCACCTGGGCGATGGAGACCGCCGCACGGATGCCGACGGGCGTCAGCTGCGAGTCGTGCCATCCGCCGACGACGCCCTCGAGGTGGTGCGTCGCCTCGGGATGGGCGACGACGTAAAGAGTGCGCATGAGCGCGTGCCCTCCATCGTCAGGTACGCAGGTGGGACGCGCCGTTGAGGTCCACGATGGTCC
The DNA here is from genome assembly GCF_002803065.1 of Streptomyces sp. CB01635. Classification (GTDB taxonomy): domain Bacteria; phylum Actinomycetota; class Actinomycetes; order Streptomycetales; family Streptomycetaceae; genus Streptomyces. The sequence continues at coordinate 6,119 of NZ_NNBL01000030.1, read as the reverse complement.
CCGATGCCCACGTCGCCGCGGGCGAGGCCAGGAAGTGCACGGTGGCGGCGACCTCGTCCGGTGTGCCGACCCTGCCGAACGGGCTCTCCGCGCGCAGGCGCTCGCCCTCCGGCCCCGCCAGTTTGGCGGCCTGGCGCTCGGTAGCCACGAACCCCGGAGCGACGGAGGTGACCGCGATGCCGTGCGGTGCCAGGGCAACAGCCAGTGACTGGCCGAGTGCGTGCAGGGCGGCCTTGGTCGTCCCGTAAGCCGGGAAGTCAGGCTCCCCCCGAAACGCGCCGCGGGAGCCGACGTTGACGATGGCGCCCCCTGCTCCACGGCCGATCAGGTGCCGGGCAACGGACCAGCACAGGTCGGCCGGGGCGAGCAGGTTCACGTCGACCATGCGCCGCCACACGCGCTGCCAGTCAGCGATCGGGGTGTCGGCGACCGGGTGGCGGTTGGCCTCCGTCGGCGCCACACCGGCATTGTTGACCAGCACGTCAACCGATCCCAGGGCGGCAACCGCCTGAGAGACGAGCTGTTCGGCGGCGTCCGGCTCGCCGAGGTCTGCCTGCAGCAACACGTGTCCCTCGCCGGGCAGTTGCCGCAGTGTCTCCTCGGCGTCCGCGCGGTTGCCCGCGTACTGCACCGCAACCCGGTCACCGCCATGAGCGAACGCCAGCGCGACGGCCCGGCCGATGCCCCGCGATCCGCCGGTCACCAGGACGGCCCTCATCGGGCGACCGCCGTGCACGCGCCACGGAGAGGCGCTGCGGGCCCGTTGGCTTTGAAGCCGGACAGCGGACTCGCGGTTCGCGGTCGGCGTGCGAGGCCGTGGCTGCGCTGCTCGTGAGGCGGCATACGGCGACAGATCGGCGCCGCCGATGGGGCAACGGGACGGTGCGGCATGGGGAATCTCCTGGTCGGCGAATCTGAATCCATGGACAGCTGCTCCTCTGCGACGAATCTTTCCATCAGGGCAATCGGGTCACCGCGTGCGCCCTGCCCGCGTACAGCTTGCTCCCTGACCTGCGCATCCATGGCAACTGAGTTTGGGCAAGGACAGCAGGTACCAGTGTCCCGGAGCCCTGGATCCGAGCCTGGAGACCGGGGAGTATCCGGAACCGACCTCGTTCGCAGCGGGCGAACGTGCCGTCAATCGGTTCCGGCCGTGGCCGGTGCCCAGGGGCGCACTCGTCCATCCAGGGTTCGGGGCGGGCCTGCGTGCGGCTGTGCATCCCGTCGTGGGATGCGCTCGACACCCGGCACTGGACCCATGCCGCCCAGCTGCCGCCCGCCGAACCCGCACGGCTCCTGGGTACGTACGCGTCCCGGGTGATGACGCCGCACGGTTCCACCGCGGTGACCGGCCTGGAGCTGATGACCGCGCTGTACCCGTCGACCCGTGCCGGCGCGCCGGACGAGAACGGCAAGCGCACCTCGGAGCACAACCCCGGCTCGCTGGGGAAGGACCCCATCGACTTGATTCTGATGCACTCATCGATAAGTTGCTGCCACGGGAGCGGCCGATGGCGTGGTCGTCCGGTTCGCCGACGGGCCCAGGCCGGCACGTCGCTGGCATCGTCTTGTGGTCAGCCAGGTGACTTGGAACCACTCCTGAGGGATTCGCCACTGAAACGGCACTGGGGCCAGCCAACTCACGGAAGGAGGGCTCCATCACCCCAGCAAGATGCGCGTTCTGCTTGCGCATCTCCTGGTAGAAACAGCGCGCGGCGCCCGCCAACGCTCGGCGCAAGGCCAGCGGGCTCAGCTCACGGCTGCGGTGATCGCCTCATGGCCGCTAGCCTCGTGTGAGGGCCTTGACCTCAGGAGGCAGGCTGCCACCGGGTTGGACGGCGAGGAGCATGACCTCGTCCGAGGTGTACCGCATCGCGATGGCGATACGTGGATTCAAGCCGTCGACGGCATAGACGGTAGTCGGTTTGGGCCCTGCGGCATCGTCGTTGTGGCCCGGTGTGTCATCGCAGGGCGGGAACTCGGCGGGGCCGAGTGCTTTGCCTACGGTGAAGTCGACGTTGGCCACCTGCGTATAGGTGCGGCCCCCGTACGTGGCAGCGATCGCGCATGCCCCTTCGGCCTCCCCGCCACCGCCCTGCGCTGAACAGGCGGTCGTCAGCGCGGCCACGACCATGATCATGCCCGAGTACAACGGCAGCCGCCGCGACCGCGTCGACATGTCGGCGTCGCGTCGGCGTGGAATTCTGATTCGCATCAGTGGGCTCCTTCTGGAGCGTGCGCGCTCCGTCTCACCGGGTGCCGCGTAACCCATGGGGAGTTCGGACCCCGGGTGTGTCTCCCGATCAATTCATGAACATGACGGAGCTCGGGGCGAACTGGTTCGTTCCGCTTTCGGTGACTCGCCCTTCTCACATGATTCAAACGAGAGACCCTAGTCCGTCAGCCGGCTCCAGCACCCGCCGACCCCGTGGGACGAACCGCGCACTCCCCGAGGAGCCTTGAGCAGGAGGCCTTCCATCCGCAGGACCTTCGACGCAGCGCTGCGCTGACAAGGCGGCGTCGATTCGCCCCTCTCAGGACGGCAGCAACGACACCTGCATCACCCTGCTTCAGAAGGAATTCGCACGAGGCCACTGCTTCAGGTGCAGCGTCCCGTTCAACGCCACCCCTGCCAGGCATGCGGAGGGTTCCGCTCCATCACATCCTGTGAGTAAACCTCTTTCATCCTGTGTGGCAGGGGTGAAATGGCCCGGTGGGCGGAGGTCTGACAGGACAGGGCCCTTCGTCGTTGGCGTGGTGATCACGCCCATCACACCGGCGACCGAGTGGCCCTGATGGTTCCGTATCCTTCTATGCTCGATGACCCGTACGAGCTCGTCGAGCATGTCTCCTGGCTCATCTACGCTCGAAGGCGTGAACTCCGATCACCTTGGCGGAAGTTGAGCTGCTTCAACCAGCCCTGCTCGTTGCCGTCCAAGCGGATGTGTCCAGGTGATCAAGCTGCGTAGAGAACAGTCATGATCACCCACGGCCGCGGGCTTCCTGTGTCCAGGACCCGACTCACCCTCCTCCCACTATCTGTGACGGTGTGACAGGTCGACTACAGCCAGACCCGCTCAAGCTCCAAGACTCGCCATCGGGGGCCCTTCGCGCAGCCGGAGTGAAGACATCACGGCCGGCCTGCGCCGCAACGCCTGCAACCCCCGCATCCCCTCGCACTCCTCGGCTTCGAATGGGCGCGAACCGGACATCATGCGACTACGTCGAAGCCCTGGCTCCCGGAACAGCGATGACAGGGACCACGGCTGCGGTGTCAGTCTGCTGAAGTATCCTTCCCGCCACCGCACACCGACTGGGAGGACCAAGAGAATTGACTGGCCTGTCTGCTTTCCCGCTGCCCTTTCATGCCTCCCGTTCCATATCGTTCGCGACACCCCGAACGCTGCGGGAACTTGAGATGATGCAGTGCAGCTCACTCATCCGGGCGAAGCCGGGGTGGTTCGACAAGATGAACGATGCCGACATCGTCGCCAGGTGGACGCAAGAAGCGGTCGCCCAGGGCCTCACCGAGGCGCAGGTTCGTTACGTGCTTGCCGAACTCCTGCATTACGCCGCGCTGCGGGACGGACGAACCGGCGTCGAGGCGTCCGCCGTCGATGGGGTGTGGCAGTCGGACACACTGGTCGACGACAAGCTCAGATCCCGGCTGCGCGAAGCGGTTCGGGTTCTGGAGCAGGTCCCCGAAGCAGAACAGGACTGGCATCCCGGATCCGACGGCCAGGTACTGGATCTGGTTCATCCCTCACTGTTCTGCCTGGTGAGGGAGGTGAGCGGTGCGCCCGAGAGGGCTTGGCAGAACCCGACGGACCGCTACTCGAGGTACGAATTCTCGGAGAAATTCCAGTGGCTACCCACGGACGTCGATGTCAGTGACGACGGCGATGTCGCCTTCCGTTCGTACGTCAACAACGTCCACCCCGAGACTCATCGCGAACTAGCCTCCGTCCTGCCAGAATTGTTCGCGCGCTTGCGCCCGCTGCTGGAGAACGTGCTCACCGATTTGCGCCATCCGCGGCCCCTGCGAATCGAGGCCGATCCTTACGGGTGGTACGAATCGGAGCCGGAGTATCCGCCCAAATCCTCCTACAGTGATGACGGGGATTACGCAGAAGCCCTCCGTGCATGGGAAGAGGCCCAGGACGACTGGTGGGAAAACCGCCGCCCGGCCATCCCGGATGCCCCGGCCTTCACCCCGCCCGAGTTGCCCCATGAATCCGCCCGAGTCGACCTGCGCGGCCGCCGTCTCCAGGTCATCGTCAAGCTCGCCACCATTCATCTCACCCCGGACAAGCCCGAATACCCCGGCGGTTCCTGGCATGTCGAGGGGATGATGAACGAGCGGATCGTCTCGACCGGCATCTACTACTGGGACAGCGAAAACATCACCGAAAGCCAGCTGAGTTTCCGGGCGGCACTCGACGACCCAAACTACGAACAGAACGACGACAACGGCCTGCGTGAGGTCTACGGCCTGGAGAACGAAGACGCACTGAACCAGATGCTGGGATCGACGTCGACCCCAGCGGGCCGCTGCCTGGCGTTCCCGAACATCCTGCAACACCGCGTCGGCTCATTCCGCCTCACGGACCCCACCCGCCCGGGATATCGCAAAATTCTCGCGTTCTTCCTGGTCGACCCGTCGGAAAAGATCGTCTCGACATCCGATGTGCCACCGCAACAACCATGGTCCGACACCTCGACCATGACGCTTGAACAGGCCAAGAACTACCGCGAACAACTCATGCAGGAACGCAAGTTCTTCGTCGACGAACACAACGAGCAGCTCTACGAACGAGAATTCTCCCTCTGCGAGCACTGAACCTCTTCTAGCCTGAATACATGCAGGTCAGGAGGGTGTGGACGATGGTGCCGATGCGGCGGGTGGAGCATCTGGCCCGTCGGAGCAGTCGCCAGGTTTTCAGCTGCGCGAAGGCACGTTCTCCAGGAGCCCGCAGCCGTGCGTGATCACCGTTGAAGTCCTGGTAGTGCTTGGGCTGTTCGCGGTGGTGGTAGGGGGTGTGAACGGTGGCGCCAGCTCCCTGATAGGCCGGGCACTGGCGCGCGAGGCGTCGTAGCGGGCACGCACCCGGAACGCGGTCAGGAACGTGTCGGCCGTGACGTCGTCCGCCGCGTGGTCGCCGAGGCGCCGGGCCGCGTACCGGTGGATGTCGGGTGCGTACCGGTCGTAGAGCCGGGCGAACAGCTCCGGATGATCCAGGGACTGCGCGATGACATGGCCGTCGCGCTCGTCGCCGGGGTCGAGCGCCGGTGGTCGGGTCACGGGTCCTCCGTCAGCGGGTGGGGTCGAGCGTGTCACCCGTTGTTCCCCGCTGCCCCGCGAAGAGTTCACGTCCGCACAGGATTTTCTCAGGGAGCGGGCGCGACCCTACGGGATCAGCCGCGCCGGCATCTCCCGTGCGTACCCGGCGTCGTACACCCCGCCCGTGAGCAGCACCAGCAGCGAGATCCCATCCATGAGCGCGACCAGGGCCCGTGCCGTGACGGGATCGATGCGCTCGGCGAGGGCGTCGGACAGCTCCTGGCACCACTCGGCGGCGACGAGGCGCAGCGCGGGCTTGCGCAGCGCGGGATTGCGCAGCGCGGCGAGGTACAGCTCGTACTCCAGCTCCACGCCGACCCGGTGGCGTACGGTGGCGTGTCGTGGATCAGCGTGACCGGCTGGTCGGGGGAGGACGCTATGGCGGTGAACGGTACGGAGTAGCGGACGTGGAAGAACCTGGCGCTGCGTGACGACGTGCCGCCGGCCGCATTTCCGGCACTCGTGGCGGGGCTGATCCCCTCGTAAGAGGACGGGCCGCTGGAGGCAACGGACTGGCAGCATGCGGTGTTCCAACAGGTCCTGCCGCATCTGTTGGCGCGGATCGACGACCAGGGCCTGCGGGACCAGCTGCTTGCTGCCGCAGGCAGTACTTACGTGACCGAGGCGCTGCGCAACGGTGCATTAGGGCGCCGCAGGTGGGTGATCGAGCGGACGATGTCGTGGCTGACGGGCTACCGCAGACTCAGCCCTCGTTACGAGCGCCAACCCGCCAACTACCTGGCCTAATCCGGAGTTAAGAGCGGCCGGCAGGCCAGAT
>NZ_NNBL01000003.1 GCF_002803065.1 Streptomyces sp. CB01635 | reverse complement strand
CGGCTCCTCCGCACCCGGATCCTCACTCGACCATGAAGTTCACGGAACTCCAGACAGAGCCGTTTTCAAGGATCCCCATCAACCGCCGCCGATCACCCGCTCGCCGGGGCGGCCTGGGCGGCCTGGGCGGCCTGGGCGGCCTGGGCGAAGTCGAGCCTGGTTCGCGTGAAGATGACGCTGCCCAACGGCTACTGCGGGCCCCGGTGCAGACTGCTTGTGAGTACGTCAACCCAAGCCTGGACTGCCAGTTGTTCATCACCACCGACGACTTCCTCGAGGCAGCACCGCCAGCAGTGGCAGGAGACCAGTGAACTCATCGCCCGCACCGAGGAAGCCGGGCTCGGCCGGGTCGCAGGGAAGAACCGCCGTACACTCAGCAAGATCATCAGTCCTCTGGAGGGACCGCCGAGAACCAGATCGTCGTCGGCGGCCAGGTGGAGGACGTCGATGCCGCCAGCTGACAACACCACCGCACTCGCCGAGGCCACTCGGCGAGCGCGCAGGCAGCGACACCGAGAAGGCCGTCTCGGCAGCACAACGCAACGGCGGGCACCAGCCTCGCGTCGATCGCGAGGGCTGCCGGTGTTTCGAGGTCGTGGCTATACACGCAGCCCTACCTCGTGACCGCCATCCGGCAGCTGACAGGACGGCGGCCCACCACCGAGCAGACCGACTTGCAGCCCGCATCGGTGGCTTCCATATCCGCTATCGATGACGGGGGCGGCCTGGTCGAGCAGGGTTCCTGATCGTGTGATCGCGCGGGAGTCGGCGCATGGCAGCAGGGCCTCGTGGTAGTTCGGGCCACCTCAGTCCGTATCTCGCCGGTGCGCCCGAACAGTTCAAGGCGGTCGGCCAAGGTCCACGGATGGTCGTCGTCATGGATCCGCACAGACGCAAGTCAGCCGGAGGTCAGCACCATGCGGAAGCGAGCCGAGCCGGAGAGCATCTTCCGGTAGGCCCCGTCGGCCTCACTCAGTGGCATCGTCTCGACCATGGGACGGATACCGTGCAGGGCGCTGAAGGCCATCGTGTCCTGCACGTCCTGAGCGGTACCGGCCGGGTGTCCTCGAAGGATCCGGCCCCGCAGGATGAGCTGAAGCGGGCTGATGCCGATGGGGTCCGGCGAAACTCCAATGACTACGAGTTCACCGCGGTGCGTCAAGCCGTCGACAGTTGCCGCGATGGCCTCAGAGCTTCCGGCGGTAGCCAGTACGACCTTCGCGCCTCCCAAAGACTGCAGGGCTTCCGCGACGGAGGTCGCCCCCGTGCTGTCGACGTAGTGATGGGCCCCGAGGTCCTTGGCGGTGCCGGCCTTCTCGGAGCCACGGGCGATAGCCACGGTTTCGAAACCCATGGCCACTGCGTACTGCACAGCCAGGTGGCCGAGCCCACCGATGCCCAGGACCGCCACCAGGTCTCCGGCGCGGGCGGAGCTGCGCCGCAGCCCGTTGTAGGTCGTGACTCCCGCGCAAGCCATGGGGCCCGCGTCGGTCGCCGAAAGGGCGTCGGGTATGCGCGCGAGGGCATCAATCGGCGCGATCATGCTTTCAGCGTAGCCCCCGTCGTATGCCAAGCCGGGAATCTTGAGGCTGTCGCAGACCATGTAGTCGCCCTGCCTGCAAGGGACACAGTGACCGCAACTGCCTCCGAACCACCCCACTGTCACGCGGTCCCCCACGTTCCAATTGTTGCTCTGGGCTCCTTCTCCTAGTTCTTCGATACGCCCGGCGACCTCATGCCCTGGAACCAGCGGGAACCGCACTCCGGGCATAGCACCGCTGACGAACCCATCGTCGCTGTGGCAGATCCCGCATGCTTCGACGGCCAGCCGCACATGCATGGGACCTGGGCGTGGCACCTCGCGCTCGACGATCTCGAAGCGCCCGTCCGGGGTGATGACCTGCGCGGCTCGATAGGTGGTCATACCTGTCTCCGTACTCCGGAGCGGTCGACCCGCGGATCGACCGCAGTCTGCATGAGGGGATGGAGGGGGCCGGCCTCCCTGCCGAACCACTGGCACCAGCGTCGAGTCCTGACGATTGCGTGTGGGGCAGGCTGTCGCCGGGCAATCGACTCCTCCCTCGGTCGACACGAGAGCACATCCATCCGACCACTGCCTGGTCACCCCGGCAACAGATGCTGCTTGTTCCTGGCCTTACGCCAAAGGGCGAGCCCGCGGGGGCAAAGGGCTTGTGGCGTTCGTCGTTTCGGGGGGCGGCGGTTCTCCGGGTGCGCAGCGGATCCGGGTGGTTGCCGTCGGAGCCGCGCCGTGCGGAATCATGCCGACCTCCCGGCAAGGGCGCGCGCCCTGAGGTGAGTGCACTCCGGGTGGTGGTGGACAGCCGTGCGAGGTACGTTCGGAAATGTTGGAAACGTTGCGGTGGAGCATCGCGACCAAGCGGTCTATAGCCTTTCAAACGCCCTGCGGGAAAGGTATCCCATGAAGATTGACGGGTCCGTTGCATTTGTCACGGGCGCCAATCGAGGGCTGGGAGAGCAGTTCGTACGGGCCCTTTTCGAGGCTGGAGCAGCCAAGGTCTATGCGGGAGCCCGCGACCCCGCAAAGGTCACGGTGCCGGGAGCCGTCCCGGTGACCGTCGACATTACAGACCACGAGTCGGTCCGGGCAGCCGGCGCCCAGGCGCAGGACGTGACGCTCCTCATCAACAACGCCGGATCCACCACCCGTGCCGGCATCCTCACGTCCGACCTCGACTCATTCCGGACGGAGTTCGAAACTCATGTGCTCGGCACGCTGGCGATGAGCAGAGCTTTCGCCCCCGTACTCGAGCGCAATGGCGGCGGCGCACTGGTCAACGTTCTCTCCGTGCTGTCGTGGGTGTCGATCCCGGTCAGCGCCGGGTACGCCGCAGCCAAGTCCGCCGAATGGTCAGTGACCAACGCCCTGCGCGTCGCCCTTGCAGAACAGGGCACGCAGGTCACCGCGCTGCATGTCAGTTACCTGGCGACCGACATGGCTGCGAATGTGCGCGGCCCGAAAGCCGATCCCGGCGAAGTTGCCCGGGCGGCGCTCGCCGGCGTGGAGGCCGGACGCCACGAGGTACTTGCCGACGAGGTCAGCAAGCAGGTTCAGGCCGCACTGCCCGGGGGACCGCACGAACTGTATCCACAACTGCACGGTGGGCAATCGTTGGTCTGACGCACCAGGGGGAGGCCCAGCCCCCCGTACCGTCGTCTCGTTGCCGCCGTCAGATCATCGGAGGCGCTGATGAGCGGAAGTGAGCCGAACCGACACCAGGATTTGGTCGACCAGACCGTCATTGTGATAGGCGCAAGCTCGGGAATCGGCCTCGAAACCGCGCGTCAAGTCCGCGCTGCCGGTGGCCAGGTGGTGATGGTGGCACGAGATCCGCAGCGGCTGGAGCGAGCCGCTGCGGAAGTCCGGCCGCGGAGCACTACGGCCCTCGACGCCACTGACACGGACCGACTCCAGCAGTTCTTCAGTGACCTGCCCTACTCGGTCGACCACGTCATATCGACAGCCGGCGGCCCGTTGTACGCGCCCCTGGCCGACATGGACCTGGCGGAGACCAGTCGGCACTTCGGCGAGCGCCTCTCCATGACCCTCGGGATAGCCAAGTACAGCCAGGGCAGAGTCCGGGACGCAGGAACGCTGTTGTTCATCGGTGGCACAGGCGGTCGCCGCCCCGGCGTCGGCAGGGCCGTCACCTCAGCGCTCACCGCGGCACTTCCCGCCCTCACCGCGAACCTGGCACTCGAACTGGCGCCGATCCGGGTGAATCTCATCGCTGCCGGATTCGTCGACACGGCGTTGTCGGCCTCGCTCCTGGGCAATCAGATCGATGCACGCCGTGAAGAGCTCCGCTCCTCGCTCCCCATCCGACGGGTCGTCGGCCCGGAGGATGTCGCTGCTCTGGCCATACACATCATGTGCAACGAAGCATTGACGGGGGCAACGTACGACATCGACGGCGGTCAGCAGCTGTTGCCTCAAGGATGAGCAGAACCACCGCTGTACCTCGCACAACTTCTTCGCCACCAGTAGTGGCAGCGTTTGGGGATCCGGTCAAATTGCCCTATTGCCCTATTGTCCCCGGGGGGCTTGTCAAATCTGTTCACAAGCGGCGTTGTTGTAGCCGATCAGTATCGTGGAGGGGTATTCCGAGGCTACGACGTGGCCGCCGGACCTTGCCGGTCCGGCACGGCGAGCCCGCGGGGAAGGCACAGGTGGGCATCGGGCAGGCTTGGGATTCCACGCGCTTGAAGTCACCAACAGGACGGGGAGAAACAGACCACGCCTGGGGCTCTCGCAAGACAGATCTGTGAACGTGGAATCGTACGAAGTCCCATCGTCCTGGTTCAGAGGGCATCCGCGTCTTCATGTCCGGCTCACGGACAGACACTCACTCGGTGAATCGAGACTTACACGTCACGGGCGATGGCGATGGCGATGGCGATGGCGATGAAGCGTTCAAGTTCGCCGAGGATGTCCGGGCCGGTGGGCTGGTAGACGATTTCGGTGATGCCGTCTCGTGCGTAGGCGCTGAGCTGGTCTCGGATGCGGTCGGGGGCCCGTTGACAGTGGTGTAGGTGATTGCCTGCCAGCTTCCGGCATTCCAGGCAGTATTGTCCGCTGCGTTGAGGTCAGTGAGGTGCTGATCGTGTACGGCGAGGTGGCGTTCGGTGCGGGGGGCGGTGACGGCGTCGAGCCAGGCTTCTCCGCCGGGCAGGGTGGTGGGCGCCGCCGAATTCGTAGGCAGCGTGGTAGGCAAGTGCGTTGCCGGGGCCGGCGGCGGCGCGGACACGGGGAGAGTCGAGTGGTTCCTCCTCGCCCAGGACCGTGCCGTGGATGCCCAGGGCGGCCCAGGTGAATTCGTGGGCGTGGGCAGTTTCGCCGTTGACGGTGAACAGACCGTCAGCGATCTCATGGGTGAGGGCGAGACCTATGGGGCCGAGAGCGGATACCAGCACAGGGATGTTGATGGGGCGCTGCGGTCAGTTCGTGCCGGGATGCATCATGCGCATGGGGGCGCCGTCCCATTCCACAGTGTCACCGCGCAGTAGGCCGCGCACCGTCCGAACGTATGTGCTGAGGTAGGACCAGGTGGCTGGGGCTGCGCCGAGGGCGCGCGTGCCGTTGAAACCGGTACCGAAGGCAAGGGCCACTCGGCCGGGTTCGAAAGCGGCGAGGGTGGCGGCGCCGGAGGCGTTGACCATCGGATGGCGCAGCGTCGGGACGAGGACACCGGGGCGAGGCCGATGCGGTGGGTGCGTTCGGCGGCCAGCGCAAGCATCGCCCAGACGTCAGGTCTTTAGGCGGGGGTGTCGTGGAGTCAGGCGCGACGGAGCCCAACTCTTCAGGGGTAGCGATGTGTTCAGGAGAGTGCAGAGATGTGGCGAACTGACAGGACACCTCCATCGGTCAGCCTCCTTGGAGAGTAAGGAAATCCCCACTTCCCAGGCTCACTCCTGGGCCCCTGAAGCTGGGCGGGACCTGGGCGGTCACGAAAACACGGTGGGGCCGTGGCAGATTCCGCGGACGACCACGGCAACCCGTACGTGGTCGGGCCGGCTGCGGCACTTCACGATCGGTGATCTCGAACGGCGGCCCGCCGACGGCGGTCACCGGCGGGACTCGATAGACACTCGCCTGTATCGCTGCCTTGGAGAGCGGGACTGAATCCGCAGCTCTGCACAGGCATGTGGTCACGACGGGCCCCGCGAACTGAACGACAAGGTCACACGCACCGTTGCGGAATTAGATCTGCGCTCTGCCGCCATCAACGAACAGTTCGATCCCGGTGACGAAGCTGGAGTCATCCGAGGCCAGGAAGAGCGCCGCCTTGGCAACTTCGTCGGGCTCCCCCATGCGGCCCATCGGGATGGTGGATGCAATCTTCGCGATGGCATCTTGAGGTTGCGCCGCCACAAGCGGCGTCTCGATCGGGCCAGGGCTGAGGACGTTGCACCGGATACGACGATCCTTCAGCTCCACCGTCCATCCTCGGACGAAATTTCGGACGGCAGCCTTGCTCGCACCGTAGACCGAGAACGCGGGTGTTCCCTTGACGCTCGCAACGGAGCCCGCGAGAATGACAGAGGCGCCATCATTCAATAGCGGCAGGGCCTTTTGTACCGTGAAGAGCGCCCCCTTCACGTTGACGTTGAAGATTTTGTCGAAATGCTCTTCCGTGACATCTTCCAGTGAAGCGAACTCACCCAGCCCGGCGTTGGCGAAAACGATATCGATTCGCCCCTTCGCCTTGACGGTCTCGTAGAGACGGTCAAGGTCGGCCAGTTCAGCGACGTCACCCTGAATGCCGGATACGTTGCCGCCGATTTCCTTCACGCTTTCATCGAGTTCTTTCTGGCGGCGGCCCGTGATGAAGACATAGGCACCCTCTCTGACGAAGAGCCTTGCTGTGGCCAGTCCGATCCCAGCGGTGCCGCCGGTGATGACCGCCACCTTTCCCTGCAACTTTCCCATAGTCGCTACTCCCGACATTCTCAATCATGACTGGCGGATGGTTCGAGTTCATCTCGGATGCCCTGCGAACATCTTAGTTCGCGGAGATCGGATCGAGCAGATATGCCCACGCCCAAGGGCGGAATCAAAGCGCCAGGCGGCGGTCCTGTGTCTAGGCCATGAGAACGCTTCGGGTGGGCCCATGCCCACGGATCGCGCTGGCCGCTGACTCAAAGCTGAAGGAGAACCGATCCAGCGAGTGAATTGCTCCCGAGGTGAACAGAATTCGGCCAGTGGGGCGGTTCACAACAGTTCACGATGTGGGTTCGGGAAACCTATTGACTCCGGCATTCATCCCCATGGCTTCGGCTCATGGGCCACCACACACCGTCAGGAACTGCTCGACCAATCGTCCTGACGGTTGCGTCAGGGTGCGCGCCGGGTGAAGGCATTCGGGTTGCCCTCCAGCGGCGCGTCGGGCCGCGGATTTGGTCGCCGTCGTGAGCGGAAATCATGCGACGGAGCCGGTCAGCGGTCGGGCGGGAACCGGTCACCGAACATCGGCAGGCCGCTGGCGGACTCGGCCTGGGTCGCCTCATCCTGTAGGACGTCCCAGTGTTCGGCGAGCTTGCCGTTTTCGATGCGGACCACGTCGGCCGCCACCGAGGCGGCGGGGCTGCCATTGCCGCTGAAACGGCCGTAGAGCATGACGTGATCGCCGTCGGCGACGACGAGCTGGTGCTCGTAGCGCAGTGTGTCCGGCAACGAGCGGATCAGGTCGAACAGACCCGCGCGTCCCGGTGCGATGTGCGCGCTGTGCTGGATGTAGCGCTCGGACCAGAAATCTTCGGCGGCGACGTAGTCACGCTTGTTGAACAGCGTGTCGAATGCTTCCAGCACCAGTGCCTTGTTCTGTTGGGAAGTAGTCATGGTCAGTCATGTGGTCCTCCACGAGGTAGCCACTGCATCCCTTCGCCCGTCACCATGTCGATTGACTGGCACCCACCCTGCCGCAAAGCGCACGTGGCCGATCCCCGCCTCGCCGACTCCTACTTGAGGTCGAGGAAGGGTTTGGCGTGCGTGCTACCCGCGCCTCGTGGTCCGGACCTGCTGGAGCTTGCGGGTAACGCGGTGCATGTGGGGGTCGAGGAGCTCGTCAGACTCCTCGAGTACCTGCTCATCAGCCGCCACCGGATTGTGTCGAGCCTGCTCCGGTCGTAGGGGGTGATGGTGTCGGCGTCGGCGTCGGCGTCGGCGTCGGCGTCGGCGTTGAGGAGGTACCACAGCGAGACGTCGGTGTGTACGCCATCCCCCGGGTCCGGGTGACGGTGAGGAAGAGGCGATGCTCGTCGGCGATCCACTGGGTGGCGGTGTTCAGGTGGGCGTGCTCCAGGTAGTCCCACGGTTCGATGGCACCGACCGACTCCAGAAGTTGAGCACGCGGCTGATCGTCAGGAGCGGTGAGCAGGACGTCCATTGAGGTCATCCGCGCGTCCTGACAGAACGCACTGATACGTGACGTCGGCACCGGCGAGCCTCCGACCGACTCGCCGACGACGCGAGGGCGCGGGAATCACGTGACGCGCCGGTCCCCGTACCCGACGCGGGAACCACCCCGGCGGACGCACGACGCACCGGAGCAGCTGGGACCACCCGCTAGAACAGCTCCCACACCCCGTCAGGAACCCGACGATCGACCATCGCCATCACGGCAGTCAGCCCAGTGAGCAAGCCAGTTGAAACGATTCCTCAGCTCTCCGAGGGGATACGGGCAGCGATCTCCCGGGCGAACCACTCCGCCTCCTGCGACAACTCGTCCAGCCCTTCGCCGGCGATGAGCTGCAACAGTCGCAGAAGATCCTGCGCCTCCTCGAACGTGAGGGTCTCCAGGCGGCGCGCGGCTGCGTCCTGGTCCGGGATGAGGCTGGTCACGTCTGAGGTCATACGTTCCTCAACGACGCCCGGGCCGTGGCCGCACGGCGGTTGTGCAGACGTGTACCCGCATGGACGTACCGTTCGTTGTCCGTCAAAGGGCTGAAGGGCCGCAAAGGTCGAGCAGGCCGGACTGCACCCGGTCGCCGAACTCCGGCTCCCCGCGGACGAGCAGAGCGGGCCGGGTGTGTTCGTCATGGCCGGGCGCCCCGCCTGAGGACCTGGCGCCCAGACAGCACAAGATCCCGTGCCGGGGCGGCCCGCCACCCGGCGCCTGCAGCGGTTTCCGTCGTCCGGCTGCTCCCCAACGGGCCAAAGCTCATCACAGGCCGGTGCGGCAGGCGTGTGCCTGCGGCCGGTCCGCTGTCCGGCTGCCGCATCGCGGTGGTCTCAGCAGCACCGATCAGCGCGGACAAGCCGCCGGTGACCACAGCCGGCCCGGCCGAGATGCTCATCGAGGCAGCGGTAGCAGGGCGCTCCAGCGAGGTCGTGGACCCGGCATGTGACCGCGCCGGGAAACCCGTCCGACCGTGACGGGAACCCGTCCCCGGCCAGGTCTTTTCACGAGCGGGGAGACCACTTTCTTCCCGGCGGATTCGCCTGGGACAGGTAGGCGCGGCCCGGCGCTGGACCTAGCCCTCCTGCGCCGGCAACCTGGTCCCGCTCACGCGCGTGTCGGAGCGCCGGACGGCGATCCGCGGGGCGGCCGTGCGGGTGAGTCACCGTCAGAGGGTGGCGGCCGTGACCGGCTCCCAGCGGTCGTACTCCGCCATCAGCTCGGCGAAGCGCCCGCGTACCATCTCGAGGCTCGCCGGGGCCACGGCGAGGTGCAGCGGAGGCTCGTCGACGTCGGTGATGTCGGCGACGGCCGCCATGGACTTGACGAGGTCGCCCCGCACCGCCTGCTTGTCGAACTCGGCCATGGTGGCGTACGAGTCGGCGTAGTCGGCGATGGAAGTGGCGGGGAACTTCGAGCTGGCCGTGAAGTTGGTGTCGTAGCCCGCCGGCTCGACCAGCGTGACGTGGACGCCCAGTGGGCCGACCTCCTGGGCCAGTCCCTCGGTCAGGTTCTGCACAGCGCTCTTGGACGCGCAGTACACGGCCATCGTGGGCAGGCTGACGTGTCCGCCCATGGAGCCGATGTTGATGATGTGGCCGCTGCCGCGTTCCCGCATGTGGGGCAGGACGGCCTGGATGACCTGGACGACGCCGACCACATTGGTTTCGAGCTGGTCGCGCAGCTGGTCGACGCTGACTTCCTCGACCGCGCCGAGCTGCCCGTAGCCGGCGGCGTTGACGACCGCGTCGATGGTGCCGAAGCGCGTGACCGTCTCCTGGACGGCCTTCTCTATGCCGGCCCGGTCCGTGACATCGAGTCGGGTGACCAGGACCTTGTCGAGGTCGGCGAAGGCCGGGTTGGCCTTGGCCGTGTCACGCATGGTGGCCGAGACGTTCCAGCCGCGCTCGACGTACTCGAAGGTGAGTGCCTCGCCCATGCCGGTCGAGGCGCCGGTGATCAGAACGGTCTTGCTCATGATGCTCTCTTCTCTCTGCGACCCCCATCCACAACTTAACAAACTACGTAATTTCTGTCTAGTAAGACCAGTGGGTATGGTGTGCTTATGCCAACGCCCCGAGGTGACGCCCAACGTCGCGAACAGGTGCTTGCGACAGCACTGACCGTGTTCGCCACCTTCGGCTACCGCAAGACGTCGATGGACGCCGTGGCCCAGGCCGCGGACATCTCCCGTCCCGGCCTGTACTTCCTCTTCTCCAGCAAGCAGGAACTGTTCCGCGCGACCATGCGGCAGGAGCTGGACAAGGCCCTGGAAGACGTCCGCGCGGCGCTGGCCGCGCCCGACTCAGACCTCGACGCGCGCCTGGTGGCCGCGCTTGACGCCCATCTGGGCCGCTACGTCGGTACCAACCTCGACGAGGGCGTCGACGCACTGCTGGAGCACGACACAACAAAGCTCGACAGCATGTACGACGACTACCGGGCCGCCTTTCGCGACGCACTCGCCGGCGCCATCAGTGCCTCCGGCGGGACCACCGGCGACGTCACGCCGCGGCAGATCGCCGAGGTCCTGGCCGCGGCCGGCGAGGGATGGAAGCACCGCGTCTCCGACCGCCCGCAATTCCGCGACAAGCTCACTCTGGCCGTGGCCGTCGCGATGCGGCCATAGCTCCCCGATGAACGGGGCCCCAGATGGCTCCCCAACCGGCGCTCACCATGCAACCCCACGAGCATGGTCATCGACCACATAACGACGGCGAGAGGATCGGCGTGGGTCGGTCAGCCCAGCAGGCTTGGGTGAGGTTCGGGCGGTCCACCCAGGACATGACGCATGGACCGGGGTGTGCTGCCGTCCATATCGGTGACTGAGAGCAAAGAGCCCAACTCCGCGCCGATCAGCGCCCTGCCGGAAAGGGCCGCCAGTTCGTCCGAGGAATAGAGGGCTGCGATCACGCGTCCCGTGAACTGGGGTGATTCTCTTTTCGCGGTGGGCCGGTCCTGCGAAGGCAGGGAGGCGATGTAGGCCCGAGCGCGCTCGGTGTCGAGTCCGCCCATCCAGATGGAGACCGCCGCGACGTTGTACGGCCGCAGTTCCTTTGCCATGTCGGCGGCCATCTTGTCGGCGCCTGCCTTCTGCGCGCCGTACGCGGGGCCTTGGTGGTAGGACACGGCGCCGTAGTGGCCGGTGTTGACGATGAGGCCGCGGCCGTTGGCGATCAGCAGCGGCGCTGCGTAGTAGCTCGCCACGTAGTGCGAGCGCAGTCCGACGGTCAGAAGATCGGCCCTCTCCAGGGGCATCTCCCAGAAGCCGCCCAGCACGGGTGCGCCTGCAAAATTGGCGGCATTGTTGACCAGGATGTCCAGCCGCCCGTGCTCCTGCCCGATGGCGGCGAAGAGGTTCTGGACCGCTTGGTCGTCGCCGTGGTCGACGACCGCGGGGACGCCTGTCCCGCCGGCCGCGTCGACCAGGGCGGCTGTCTCGGTGACGGTTCCCCCGTACGGCGAGTCGGAGGCCGACCGGCTGCGGCCGGTCACGTAGACGGTCGCCCCCTGGCTGCCCAGTGCTTCAGCGATACCCCGGCCGGCTCCTCTGCTCGCGCCGGTGACGACGGCCACAATTGGGTCGCTGCCCGGTGATGCCATGGTGGTGCTCCCTTGCAGATTCGCGTGGGCAGAGCGGCGCCGGCGCTCGCCGCCACGCGCAGGCTCACCACCGGGGCGCGGCGGGGCCGGCCTCGAGCGATACACATGAAACCGCATCCGGACACTCTGTCCGTTTATTCGTTTCGACGATATGGACACTGTGTCCGGTTGTCAAATAGCCTGATCCCATGAGTGCCTCGATCCCCAGCGCGAAACCGGCGCGCGCGGATGCGCGCCGCAACTACGAAGCGCTCCTCGCCGCGGGCCGGAACGTCTTCATGCGCGACGGCACCGACGCACCCATGGACGACGTCGCAAAAGAGGCGGGTGTCGGGCGCGCCACCCTCTACCGGCACTTCCCCAGCAGGGAGCACCTCTTCGTCGCGATCATGCAGGACCGCGTCGACCTGCTGGACACCCAGGCTCGCGAGTTCCTCGGCGCACCGGACGTGTGGGAGGCGTTGGTGCAGTGGCTGCTCCGGTACGACCGGAGTGCGACCGAGTACCGCGGCATGAGCACGCGCGTCGGAGACGGCCTGGCCGACGACGGGTCCCCGATGGCCTCGGCATGCGCGCCGATGAAGGCGAGCTTCGCGCGGCTCTTCGCCCGCGCGCAGGACGAAGGCGCAGTGCGGGGCGACGTCACGGCAGTTCAGCTCCTTGCCCTGATCTCTGCTCTCCCCAAGCACGCGGAACACGACGCGTCCGCGGACGCCTACCTCGACATCGTGCTCCGCGGCCTGCGCCCGTAGCGCAGTGCCGCCGACGGCAGCGGAAGCGCCGGAGACGATGTTCCGCGAGGCACGCCCGGGACCGGCAGTACGTCTGGCGCGCGTGTGCAGCCCCGTGTCAGCCGCCTGAGCGGGCACACGCTGGGCTAGTTGCCGCTCTGCGCTGCCACAAGCGCTGACTCCGCGCACCCGAACCGGACCGTGACGGCGACGGCCGTGCCCGGCGTACCACCTGCGTCGGACCTCCACGCAAGGTTCGCCGATCATTCACCAGGCGGGCGAAGTTACCTGCGAGAAACATGGGATGTGCGATGACGAGTACATCCCCCCGCGGCCCGACCTCACCGAGTCCCAGTGGCTGGACCTGGACACGACCATCACCACCACGGGCCGCCCGGCACCCACCGCCGGCGGGCCGTCCGGACTGGTCGGCCGGCGCACCGTGCTGGGCGGCGCCGTGGCCGGGGCCGCCGCCCTGGCCGCGCTGCCGCAGGCAGCCGCCGCCTCACCGAGATCGGCGACCGCCGCCGATGCCCCGGTGGCCAAGTTCCCATTCCCCGGCCGGCCCGGCCGCGGCGGACAGTACGCCGTACTCCTGACCGGGGACGCTGGCACGGGCGATGAAGCGCAGTACGCCGTGGCCACGGCCGCCAAGGCGATATGCCGCACCGAAGGCGTCTCGCTCGCCGTCGGCCTTGGCGACAACCTCTACGAGAACGGCCCGGAGTCCGCGCACGACGACGAGTTCGCGACCAAGTTCGAGCAGCCCAACGACGGCATCGACGTCCCATGGCTGATGGTTCTCGGCAACCACGACTGCTCGGGCCTCATCCCCGGCAGCGGCGGCGACCCCTCGCGAGGCGACCGCGAGGTCGCCTACGCCACGACGTCGAGGCGCTGGCACATGCCGGCCCGCTACTACTCCACCGCGCTGCCGTCGGCCGCGGACCCGGACGTCCCGCTCGTCGAGTTCTTCGCCATCGACACCAACCCCATCGCCTCGACCGTGACCCAACTGGACCCGTACTTCCAGTGGAACGGCCCCTACATGCGCGAACAGCGCCGCTGGCTGGACTCCGCACTCTCCGCCTCGCGCGCCACATGGAAGATCGTGGTCGGCCACCACCCGTACCTGAACAACGGCAAGCACGGCAGCGCCGGTTCCTACGACGGCTTCGTCATCGGGAACTACACCAGCGGCATCCACCTCAAGGAGCTGTACGAGGAAGTGGTCTGCGGACGAGCCGACCTCATCCTCTCCGGCCACGACCACACCCAGCAGATCCTCGAGCCGACCGCACGCAGCCGCGGCACCCGCCAGATCGTGTGCGGCACCGCCGGCAAGTCAGGCGACGGCAAGACCCACGGCACCCACCCGGCACGCTGGCAGGACTTCTCGCACAACGGCTTCATGGTCCTCAAGGCATCGGCGAAGAGCCTCACCATCGACGCCTACACCGTGGACGCGGCGACGTCGACATCGAGCCTGGCCCACAGCTTCACCACCATGTCCGCCCTGACGGCAGCCCTCTGACGGACCCGCCATGCCAAGACGCCGCGCCCCGGAAAGGCTTCCGGGGTGCGGCAGGTGCGGGGTGAGACAGGCGGAAAATGTAGGGCGGGTGGCGAGGGTCACGATTCTCACTGTTCGCTCAGGTGCCTTCCGAAGTAGGGCCGAGGAGCTGCAATTCGGCAGGATCGCCGGCCGACCGCTGTCGGCAGCACAGAATTTCGGCAGTCTGTCGGTGCGATGTCGGCCGCCACGTACAAACTTGTGCGCATGGCCGAGCTTCTCGCATCATCTGATGACGCCCACCCCATCACCGCTCTCGACGACGGATCCGGGCCGAACCTGCTGGTGGTCCACCCGGGTGGCGGAGACGCGACCACCTGGGACAGCGTCACCCGCCACCTGACCGACGACTTTCGCGTCGTCAGGATCCACCGACGGATCTACTCCCCCGGACCAGACACCGACATTGCGCTACCCCACTCGATGGGCGTCGAGGCGGCCGACATCGTCGCCGTCGCAGAACTCCTCGACTCCCCGGTGCTTCTCGTGGGGCATTCCTCGGGCGCCGTCGCCGCGCTGGAAGCCTCGCTACTCGCCCCGTCGGCATTCGCCGGACTATGCCTCTACGAACCTCCCATGCCCACCCGGGAGTTGATCGCCGGCGCGGCGGGAGCACATGCGCGTGCCGCGCTCGACGCGGGCGACCCGGTCGAAGCGATGCGTATCCACATGCGCGACATCGTCCGCATGCCCGCGAACATGGTCGACGCGATGTTCGCCGACCAGCAAGTGCAAGCGGCGTTCGCCGCCTACGCGGTGGCCCAGATCGCTGACGACGAGGCAATCGACGCGCTCGGCGTCGGTGTTGATCGCTTCGCGAACCTCGAAACGCCGACGACCCTGATCGAAGGAGACCTCAGCCCCACCCACTTGCGCGAGCGCCTGGCCGATCTGGCGGCGACCCTGCCGAACACACGGATCGTCACCCTCCCCGGCCAGGGACACATCGCTCACCTCACCGCTCCTGACACACTGGCCAACGCCATCCGGGACATGGCGGAACAAGTTCTCCACACGTGAAGCATCCGAGACGCCCCATCAGCTGAAGGCACTGAGCTGTCTCCAACCTCACGTTGAGGCGTGTTGAAGTACGACGACGACTTTGACGACGTCGGTGACCCGGTTCGTGGTGCAGCGGAGCTTCCGCAGTAGTCGCCATCCCTTTGAGGGTGGCCATGGCCTGTTCGCCGACGCAGCAGCTTTTGGCGTGAGGAGGGTTGTGGCGTCACTTCCACCGCTTGAGCTTGCGGCCTAGGAAGGGCACCCGAACGTCGCGGCCGACGCCCTGATACGCCTCGTTTGCCCAGCAGTTCAGACCCGTGTCGGCAAGGGCGTCGGTGATCCCGTGGGTGCGCGCGGCGGTCAGGACGTGGGTCTCCCCCGGCAGCACGGCCGAGGCCCACGACAGCCTCCCGAAGGGATCGGTCAGAACCTGGACGTTCATGCCGTGACGCTTGTGTTTCCCGGAGTCTGCGGCGATCTGGTCGATCGGCAGCAGCGTGCCGTCCGTCCAGGATGACGAACGCCTTCGCCTGGATCGCCTTCATCGCCTTCATCGCCTCGGCGAGCGCCGGAGCGAGGGCGGCCAGGACGTCGATGGCCTCGCGTATGGAGCGGTAGACGGTCGCGATGCCGATGCGCAACCCGGCAGCGAGCTGACGGCAGGTGTCGCCGTAGCACAGATGGGCCAGGGCGAGCAGGGCCTGCCGGCCCGCAGGGAGCCGCAGCCGCCGGGAGCCGCCGGGAGCATGTGCCGATCTCGCGATGCCTGGTACCAAGATTGCGCGGTCAGAAGCCAAAGACTGTGGCTGGACAGGTCGATCGACGACGGGTGGACAAACACGCGAAGCTTCTGGCGGACACGGGAATTCCTGGTCGAGAACCCCTCTACCAGGAGTTCCGTCGTTCCGTGCAGACGCGGGCCGCCAACGCCCCAACCCCGCCCTCAGCTTGGAACAGGCTCAGTACATTCCCGGCGTGCACAGGGCGTTTTCCTTGCCCACGTCCATGCCCCAGTCGGAGGCGGGGACGCCTCCGACGCAGTGCGTGGCCATGCCAGTTGAACAGTCCTTTGACGTCCTCCCCCTGCTGAAGCAGGGGGATTCCTAGCTCACTTTGCCTGGCACCTAGCAGGTGGCAGGGCTTACAAGATCAGCACTAGCCGGGTTGAGACCAGCCCGGACGAGCATCACGCGGGCGGAGTTCTTGTCCCTGGGGGACACGGTTCCGCACGCGGTGCACGTATACGTTCTCTCGGAGAGAGGCAGGCGATGCTTGGCTCTCGCATCGCAGTGCGCGCAGTCCATGGTGGTGTGCGCGGGGTTGACGAGGTGCACGGCGCGGCCGTGTTTACGGGCCATCTCGACCAGGGCGCTCTTGGTCGCGCCGATCGCAGCGTCAGCGGCCTTGCGGGCCATCGTCGACTTCGCCAGGAACTTCGGGCGGAAGTCCTCTGCCGCCAAGGCGTCGTGGTCGCGGACCACACGCTTGGCCCACTTGCGGGCGGTGTCCTGACGCTGCCGGGCCACCTTCTTGTGCAGCTTCGCCGCCTGCTTCTTGGCAACCTTGTAGCCGTTCGAACAGGGCTGGCCCTTCTTCGGCTTCCTGCGGGCCATCATCCGCTGGTAGCGGGCGAGGCGCTGCGCGGCCTTGTGGCCATGCTCGGGATGGGGAAGGTCGTAGTCGTCGGATGTGGTGGTCGCGGTCTCCTTCACACCCCAGTCGATGCCGATCACGCAGCCGGTTTCGACAAGCGCCTGGGTGCTTGTGGCGACAACGAACGAGGCGTACCAGTGGCCGAGACTGTCGCGGTAGACGCGCACGCTGGACGGCGGCTCGGGCAGCTCACGCGACCACACGACCGTCGCCGCGATGCCGCCGGCGAGATGCAGACGGTCGTCTTTCACCCGGAAACCGCGCTGGGTGTAGTTCAGGCTCGGGTCGACCTGATGCTTCTTCTTGTACTTCGGCATACCGGCCCGCTGCCGTATCGGCAACTGGGCCTTGATGTCTTTCAGTGCCTTCGCCCGGGACTTCGCGAAGTCCCGTATCAACTGCTGCTGCACAACGCTGGAGCCCTCACGCAGCCACGCGTTCGCGGTACGGGCCGCGGTCAGCATCTTGTCGAGCTGCGCCGGGCCACACGTTGTCTTCTCGCCGGTGGCCTTGTTGTGCAGATGCACGGCCTTCGACTTGGCCACCGACTCGTTCCACACCCAGCGGCAGCGCGCCCATTCCGCTTCCAGCGCGCGGACCGCCGAGGACGACAGACGCAGCCGGAAAGTGTGGCGGGCATGCCCGCCACCTGCCGTCAACGCTCCGCTCGTCACGAAACACAACCTATCTGGGAGGACTGACAGTTGAGAACAACCGATCTCGCTGGGGTTCCTCATCATCACGCGAGGTGGACGCCGGATCGCCCTGCCGACGATCCGGCTCTCTCTGCCCTGCTCCCCAGGAGTCCGATACCTCCCCGGCCCAAAGGCCGGCGCATCCTCGGAGGAATCCGGTGACCGGCCGGCCTGTCGGGTCGTCGCCCAGCGCGCGCCGGTGGGTACGCGGTCGAGCTAGGACCCGAGTTCGGCGATGTCGCGGGGTCGGATCTGACGTCGCAGGGGGCAGCGGCCAAGTCCACGTTCCGGACACCGCAGGCGACCCGGCTGAGGAGGGTCCGGAAGGTTTGGCGCTCATTCTCATCGAACGCCTCAAGAAGCCGGTCTTCGGCTTCCCGTATCTGCCGTTGCAGGTCCTGAGGGGTGTTGACGCACCGGGCGGTGACGACGATCTTGCGCTGGCGCCGATCGGCGGGGTCGAGCCGGCGCTCGACGAAGCCGGCCGTGACGAGGTCGTCGATCAGGTAGGTCATCAGCGTGCGGTCGATCCCCAGGTACGTGGCCAGGGCGAGCAGATTTTGCTGGTCACCTCGGACGACGACGGCGAGCGTCTGGTAGCCGCGGGCACCCTGCGAGACGTCATCCAGGGCCGATGCGACGACGGTCCGGTACCCGCGCATCAGGGCGAGGAGGCAGAGACCGAAGTCCCCCGCGACGTCGACACCGCCGACCGGCGTGGCCGGTGTCTCGGTACTCATAACAGGAATGACACCGGCCCACTCGTTGTTGCACACATCATCTGCGCAGCATGCGATCTATCAGACGACGCACTTCCGCGACGAAGCGCCGCAGATGAGAAGGCAAACGTCATGCTCAAGATCGGCATCATCCTCGGCAGCACCCGCCCGAACCGCAACGGCGAACAGGTGGCGAAATGGGTACTCGACACCGCCTCGCGCCGCGACGACGCCACCTTTGAGCTCATCGACCTCCGCGACCACCCCTTGCCGCACTTCGACGAGCCTCTGTCGCCGATGTTCGGTCAGTACCAGCACGAGCACACCAAGCAATGGGCGGCCAAGATCGCGTCGTTCGACGGGTTCGTCATCGTGACACCGGAGTACAACCACGGCATCCCCGGCGTGCTCAAGAACGCCATCGACTTCCTCTACGCCGAGTGGAACAACAAGGCGGTCGGCTTCGTGTCCTACGGCGGGGTCGGCGGGGTGCGGGCCGTCGAACACCTGCGTCTCGTCGTCGCCGAGCTCCAGATGGCTGACGTACGCCAGCAGGTCGCACTCTCGATGATCACCGAATTCGAGAATTTCAGCGCCTTCAAGCCCGGCGCCCACAACCTGCCCGCCCTGAACACAATGCTCGACCAGGTAATCGCCTGGAGCACCGCGCTCGCACCGCTGCGCACGGCCGCGGCCGTCGCCGCCTGAGCTGCCCGCCTGGCCCTGTTGACCCATCCAGCTTCAGGTCCCGCCGACTGACGATCGACGGGATCTCGAAGGCGCAATTAGCTACCCGCCGCCCCCACACCACACCTTTGACCAGCTCAACCAACGGGGCGTCCACACCACCACCGAGCCGGTCGGCACCGCAGTCGGCCAAGCCCTGAACCGTCAATGCGCAGGCCTCCAAGGGTCAGCAGCGAACTCCACAAAAGCCGCCTAGCATGAAAGGTAAGGCTTCATCTCCAGGCCCGTGCCGCAGCGGCAGGGAGGCCGTCATGGCGTTCGACACGACTGGTTTCGAGCAGGCCGACAGCCGCTACATTCCGATCCCCGAACACGGTCTGATCGGCGATCTTCGAACGACCGCCCTGGTCGGCACGAACGGCACCATCGACTGGTACTGCTGCCCGCGCTTCGATGCGCCCAGCGTCTTCGGGTCCATCCTCGATGCCGACCGCGGCGGATCGTTCGAGTTGGCCGCCGAGGTCCCGACCCGCACCAGGCAGTTCTACTTCCCCGACACGAACGTGCTGATCACCCGGTTCTTCGCCGCGGACGGGGTGGCGGAGATCCAGGACTTCATGCCCGTGGTCGACGAGTCGCGCGAGGCAGCCCGACACCGGCTGATCCGGCGGGTGATCTGCGTCCGCGGAACTCTCCCCTTCAAGGCACGGATCGCCCCCCGCTTCGGCTACGGCGCCGAAGCGCACACCACGCACCTCGAAGGCCACACGGCGGTGTTCCGCTCCCCGTCACTGACGCTGGCGCTGACCGCCACGGCACCCCTGGAAAGCGACGGCCTGGACGTGTGGTCGCACTTCAAACTCCTCGAGGGCGAGTCCAACGTGTTCGCCCTCGACCAGATCGGCGACGACGTCCCCGCCCGGTCGTGCCCGCGCGCCGAGGCGCAGGAGCAGGCGGAGGCGACCGTCCGGTTCTGGCGCCGCTGGCTGGCCGGTTCGCGCTACCACGGCCGGTGGCGGGAGACGGTGAACCGCTCCGCGCTGGTGCTGAAGCTGCTCACCTACGCGCCGACCGGGGCGATCGTCGCGGCACCGACCACCAGCCTGCCCGAGCAGATCGGCGGCGAGCGCAACTGGGACTACCGCTATGTCTGGGTCCGCGACGCCGCCTTCTGCGTCTACGCGATGCTGCGCCTGGGGTTCACCTCGGAGGCCGAGGCGTTCATGGGGTTCATCTCCGAGCGGGGCATCCTGCGGGGCACGGGGGAGGGCGGTCCGTTGCAGATCATGTACGGCATCGACGGGCGCAGCGAGCTGCCCGAGTACGAGCTGTCGCACCTGGAGGGCTACCTCGGCTCCGCACCGGTCCGGGTGGGCAACGCAGCCACCGGCCAGCTCCAGCTGGACATCTACGGTGCGCTGATCGACTCGATCTATCTCTACGACAAGTGGGGACAGCCGATCAGCAGCGACCACTGGGACGAGGTCGGTGCCGTGGTGGACTGGCTCTGCGAGCACTGGGACCAGCCCGACGAGGGAATCTGGGAGACCCGCGGGGGCCGGCGGGACTTCGTGTACTCGCGACTGATGTGCTGGGTGGCACTGGAGCGCGCGATACGCATGGCGAACCGCCGCGGACTGCCGGCGGACCTGACCCGCTGGCGGAAGTCCCGGGACGCGATCTACCGGCAGATCATGCAGCGCGGCTGGTCGGCCGAGCGAGAGGCGTTCGTCCAGGGGCTGGACGGCCACGTGCTGGACGCCTCGCTGCTGATGATGCCGATGGCCAAGTTCATCGCGCCCACCGACCCCAAGTGGCTCTCCACCCTGGACGCCCTCACCGCAGACCTGGTCTCCGACTCACTGGTCCACCGCTACGACCCGGCCGCCAGCCCCGACGGCCTGCACGGCCCCGAGGGCACCTTCTCGATCTGCTCCTTCTGGTACGTCGAGGCACTGACCCGCGCAGGCCGACTGGAGGAGGCCAGGCTCGCCTTCGAGAAGATGCTCACCTACGCCAACCACCTCGGTCTGTTCGCCGAGGAGATCGGCCCGACCGGAGAACAACTCGGCAACTTCCCCCAGGCCTTCACCCACCTCTCGCTGATCAGCGCCGCCTTCAACCTCGACCGCGCACTCGGCTGACGCCGCTCACAGAATCTGATGTTGAGCACTCCAGCCGGCCAACTGCGCCACCTGGAAGGCCGACGCCGGAGCACCCAGCCGCAACAACCCCGCCCCCAACAGCACGCGGTGGCCACAGTGTGCTGCCAGCCATGGGGCCACCAACTCGCCGGCCACCGTGGCCGGCATCAGCGCACCGTTGACCGGGCCCGCCTTGTCGCTGTCCCCGCCCGGCTGCCGCCGTTGCGGGAGTTGCCGGCGCTTCGGCAGACACCTACCACGACACAGCCACGGACTTCCGGCACAACAACTCCAGCTCTCACGAAGACGAGGGGCCTGGGCCTCCTGCTCCTGGCGATCTTCGTCGTACTCGTGGCTCCCGGGCCTCTGCTCCTCAGAGTGTGGATGCCCGGGAGCGCGGAACGACGACCGCTCACGGAGCTTTCGCAAATCCTGATGGAAGGTGCCTGGCTCGCAATGCTGTGGGGGGGCGGGCCCACCGGCGGAATTTGTCCACCTGCGGGTCGCAGCTTCGCGCCTGCGAGGATCCCGCCCTGATGGCGTCGGCCTTCCGTGGAACCCGTCATGGGCGCGAGCGTCACTGATCATCCGCGTCTGGGCTACAGGTCCTTGCAGATCCGGCGGGCCTCGTCCAGCTCCTTCTTCACCTTCGCGTCGAAGTCGAAGACTCGGGCGTGGCGGTCCTGGGAGCGGCGGATGGCCTGCGCAAGCGGCTTGTACTTGGCGTCCCCCGCGGTAGCGGAGGCGGAGAGTGCTCCCGCTGCGGCATAGCGGTTGACAGCGATGTCGCCGTCCGGTCCCTTCGCCACGTACTTCGACTCATCGAATCCGTCGAGTGCCTGGCAGGCCGCGCGGGCGTCGCCTGCCGGGGTGGATCCCGCGGCCGTGGCGCTGCTGCTGTCGTCGCCGAGTGACCAAGCCACTCCTACTCCCCCGCCGCCGAGCACGAGCCCCAGCAGCAGCGAGACAACCACAGTTGTCGTACGGCTTCGGGACGCCGAGGTTGCTATGGGAGTGGTTGCCTGGGCAGGCACGGCGTGAGGCTGCTGTGATTCCATCCGGCCAAAGGTAGTGCGAAGGGCTGTCGGGATCGTCAGCGGGCCGGTGTGCTTGTTCCGCTGCAGGCTGACTCGGTCCTAGGCGGTGCTGGCGTGCACCGGCTGGTGATGGGTTCGATGAGTTCACAAGTTTCGATGAGTTCACACGTACTGCCGTATCAGGGTGACCTGGATGATCGCCTCGCAGCGGCGGCGAGCTTGGCGGCCATGTCGCGCCGCCCTGGCCTGCTTCAACAGCCAGATCCGGCACACGACGCGGTGGCGGGCGCCTTATAGCGCTCCCGGCCGAAGCCCGATGGGCGTCCGCCGGTGGAATTGCGTGCAGCCGGTCCCCGGCCTGGTCGCCCTCTTCCAGATGGTGCGGATCCGGCGGTACCCCGGGTAGAGGCGGGAGGAGCATGTGCGGACGTAAGGGGAGATGTTCGGGGATGAATCTCAACAGACGGAAAACCGGGGCGAGTCGGGAATGAAGTCGCAGCGGCTGCCTGTTGACCAGCGCCCTCCCACTGTCGTACCCCTGGAAGAAGGCAGGCCCATGACCTCCTCGCCGGCCACGATGCGCGCCGTCCGGCTCTCCGCCCCCGGCACCATGGACAACCTGCGGCTGACCACGATCCCGCTTCCGCCCGAAAGGGACGGCTGGGTGTGGTGTGTACCGCCAACCACACCGACCCACCACGATCTTCAATCAGCTGAACGTGCGCCGGTAGGTGTGAGGGCTGACTCCGGTGGTGCGCTTGAAGCGGTCACGGAAGGCGGTGGGTGAGCCGAAGCCGACCTGGGTGCCGATGCGTTCGACGGAGTGGCGTGTGGTCTCGAGGAGGTGCTGGGCCTGACGGATGCGGGCGCGGTGGAGCCACTGGAGCGGCGTGGTGCCGGTCTGTTCCCGGAAGCGGCGGATCAGGGTCCGGGTGCTCGTTCCGGCATGGGCTGCGATGTCGGCGAGCGTGAGGTCGGCGCCCAGGTTTTCCTGCAGCCAGTTGAGCAGGGGTTCGAGGACGGAGCCCTGGGGGCTGGGCGCGCGGTCATGGACGATGAACTGCGCTTGTCCGCCCTCGCGTTCCAGAGGCATGACGGACAGCCGGGCGGCATCGGCGGCGACGGCCGAGCCGTAGTCCTTGCGGATCATGTGCAGGCACAGGTCCAGGCCGGCGGCAGCGCCGGCGGAGGTGAGGATCTGGCCGTTGTCGACGTACAGGACGTCCGGGTCGACCTCGATGTCCGGGTAGGCGGCAGCGAGGAGGTCGGCCGCGATCCAGTGCGTGGTGGCGTGAAGGCCGTCCAGGAGCCCGGTCGCGGCCAGTGGGAAGGTGCCCGAGCAGATGGAGGCGATGCGCGTTCCGTCCTCGGCCGCCGCTCGCAACGCGTCGCGAACGGCGGGGGCGAGCGGCGCCGCGGGGGCGTCGGTGCCAGGCACGATGATCGTGTCCGCGCCCTTGAGCCCCTCCAGCCCCCAAGGCGCGCGCAGGGTGAAGGCACCCGCATCGATCTCCGGCGTCTCCGCACACACACGGATCTGGTAGCCGGGACGGCCGTCCGGGAGACGGGTGCGGGTGAAGACCTCGATCGGGGTGGACAGGTCGAACGGGATCACCCGGTCCAGTGCCAGGACAGCGACAGTGTGCATGGCCAGAAGATACCGCTCCCGCAGGTGCACGGCCTTGGCCCGCGCACCCTGTGATTCCTTCTTTGGCCAGCTCAGTGGCCTCTTCACCGGTGATGGCGCTATCCCGTTGAAAGGTGTCACTAATGCCACTGGGGTAGGAATCGGAAGCCGATTAGCGTCGGGAGTGAGCCCGGTGCAGACCGGGCCTGTCGCACTCCGAAGGAACCCTTCATGCACGCCCAGATCGTCCTGTTCGATGGCTTCGATCCGCTCGATGCCATCGGCCCCTATGAAGTGCTGTACGCCGGCGGCACCGCCTCCGGCGGTGCGGTGAGCGTGGAGCTGGTTTCCGCCGAAGGCCCGCGCGAGGTGGTCAGCGGCACCGGGGGCCTGGTGCTGCGCGCCACCGCCGCCCTCGACCCCACACGCGCGGGCCTGATTCTCGTCCCCGGCGCCTCGGGCCGCGTGGGAGAACCCGGCGAAGTCCCTGACCATGACGCGGGGGCCGGGGAGTGGCAGCGGGACGAATTCATCCCCGTGCTACTGGGCCGCACCCTGACCACCGAGCTGCCTGCGCTGCTGAAGGCGGCGATGGACAATCCGGAGGTGACGGTCGGCGCGGTGTGCGGCGGCTCGCTCGTCCTGGCCATGGCAGACCTGCTGGAGGGCCGTCATGCGACCACCCACCACTTGGGCCTGGACATGCTCGATGCCACCGGCGTCCACGCGGTGAGCGCCCGCGTCGTCGACGACGGCGACCTCGTCACCGGCGCCGGTGTCACCTCCGGCCTCGACCTGGGCCTGTACCTGCTGGAGCGCGAGGTGGGACCCCAGATCGCCCACGCCGTCGAGGAGTTGTTCGCCCATGAACGCCGCGGCACCGTCTGGCGTCATCATGGCCCGGCGCCCGTCGGCCTCTGACCACACACCGCACCTCCACCCGTATCACCTCTGCTCACATCGCACCGTGAGGAAGCAACAACAGCATGTCCGTTGAAGGCACGTGGGACCTGTCCGTCTCCACCCCCATCGGCAAGATCAAGGCCGTCGTCGAACTACTGCGCCAGGACGGTGTCCTGTCCGGGGTCGCCCATGGGACGGGAGAGAAAGTCCCACTCAGCGATATCGCCCTCGACGGCGACCGGCTCACCTGGAAGCAGACCGTCACCAAGCCCCTGCGCCTGAACCTGGCCTTCGCCGTGACGATCAGTGGCGACACCTTGACCGGCACCTCCAAGGCCGGACGCCTCCCGGCATCGAAGGTCACCGGCCGGCGCCGTGCCGTCCGAGCGGCGACGGAACACTGACCATGACGAAACTCCTCCTCTCCCTGCACGTCCTGGCCGCCGTGCTGGCCATCGGTCCAGTCACCGTCGCCGCGAGCATGTTCCCCAGAGCACTGCGCCGCATCGACGCCGACCCGAGTGACCACGAGGCGATCCTGACCCTGCGGATGCTGCACCGCATCTGCCGCGTCTACGCAGCCGTCGGCATCGCGGTTCCCGTCTTCGGGTTCGCCACGGCCGGCAGCCTCGGCGTCCTCGGCAGCGGGTGGCTGATCGCCTCGATCCTGCTGACCGCCGCGGCCGCCGCCACCCTTGCGCTGCTGATCCTTCCCGCCCAGGACAACGCTCTCGCTGTCGCGCAGACGCCCGGTCCCGGCTCCCGAGCCGCCGGCCGCCTCGCCATGCTTACCGGCGTGTTCAACCTCCTGTGGGCGACGGTCACCGTCCTGATGATCATCCGTCCCGGCTCCACCACAGGAGCATGACCGTGCGCTATCGCCCCTTGCGCATCGCCGCACATGTCGAACTCGTCTCACTGGTCATCATGTTGGCCAACCTCGCCACCGCGCACCTCAAGCCCATCTCCCTGTCGCGGGACCCTGCTCCCCTGCCCCGTCCGCTGTGCCCACCACCGAGGTCAGGGCCCCACCCCGCGCGCCGCGTGCTCGCTCACCGCCCGACGGTCAGCCGGTACGTCCGGGAAGCGTCCGCGAGGCCCGCCGTGCTGCGTGCCGTGATCGTGAAGCGGTCTGTGCCCGGCGCGGTGGGTGTGCCCGTGATGCCCCCGGTGTCCTGGTTGAGGTGCAGGCCGTGGGGCAGGGCGCCCGCAGATATCTCGTAGCGGACCGTCGCAGGGGTGTTGGTGGTGACGCGGGCCCCGTAGAGGCGGTTGTGCTTTGCGGTGGGCAGGGCGTCGGCGGACAGGGCGGGGGTAGGGGTGAGGACGCTTTCGGGCGTGCCGATCGGGGTGCCGTCCGCATCGGTCTGCTGGAGGGACCACTCCTTGCCGGGTGTGACGAGGTCGAGGTGCCAGTTCGTCGTCAGGTCCCGCAGCCGGGTCCGCTGTGCGTCGGTGAACGCGCCGAGGTTGCGGGCCGCTTCCCACTGCTTGATGGCGTCGAGGATGCGCAGGGCCTGGTCGCCGCCCGCGCCCAGGTCGGCGATCCTGCCCTGGAAGCCGACGCCTGCGTTCAGGCCCGCGGCGCGCGCCAGCTTGCCCTCGATGCTGACGAGCGTCTCGGACGACTTGAGGCTGATCCAGCCCAGCATCCCGGGAAGGAAGTTGGCGCGGTAGAAGTCGTTGTTGACGAGGACCTGGTTCCAGGAGGTGACGCCTACCTCGCCCCAGCTGGCCCGGGTCAGCGCGTCCCAGGTGTTGGACGACATCCGGCTGGTCTCGGTGATGAAACCGTCCTTGCGCTGGTTCTTCCTGTAGGTGCCGTTGATGAGGCGCGCCATACCGTAGGTGCCCCAGCCCGACTCTCCCGCCGACTCCACACCGTCGTAGGAGTTGGCGCGGATGCCCGTGGTGTTCCAGGCGGTGGAGAGGCGGTCGGCGATCTCGTCGATGATGCCGATGCCGCCGATGGGGCTGTTGTAGCTGTTGAGCAGGACGCGCGCGACGGTGGCGCCGTCGGCGTGGGCGACGGCGGTCGAGCCCCACTGGGCGCGCTTGATGCCCGTCAGATCCCACGCGTCACCTGCCTGGGTGGCGGACGTGTACTGCACGAACTCGTCGCCGATGCGCAGCATTTGGCCGTACGGGCCGCTGTCGAGGAGCGCGCCGGCGTCGAGGGTGAGGGTGGTGTCCGTCGCGGTGAGCGGGCGGGTGAGACGGGCGCGGCCGCCGAGCGCGAGGCGCGGGTCGGCGGGGGCCTTGACGTAGGCGTCGTTGGTGGAGATGAAGTCGGAGATGGTGTGCACGCCCAGGTGGACGCCGTCGGCCTCGGCGGCGCGCACGGCGGCCGCGGCGCCGCTGTCGTCGCCGCCGAGCGAGGAGTCGAACTGGTAGTGGCCGGTGGTCTGCCAGGGGCCGACGGCGTTGGGCAGGGAGTAGACGCAGCCGACGCCCGCGGCCTGCGCGAGACGGGCCGCGTCCGGGACGTTCGCGCTCTTGAGGTCGTGGAACACGAGGAAGGACTCGCTGCTGGCCTGGGCCATCTTTTGCCACTGGCCGTTCTGCGTGGGGTACGGCAGTCCTTCGCCGGCGGCGACGGCCGACAGGACGGTCGGGGTGAGGTCGGGTGCGGCACCGAACAGGGCGATGCGCGAGCCGGTCACTCGCCCCTGGCCGCCGGGCAGCGGGCCGACGGGGATGCGGTATCCGGCGCGGGTCCCGCGCGGGCGCTCCTTGGTGTAGTCGAAGGTGAACGCGCGCAGCACGGAGCCCCATGGGGTGCGCCCGGCCACGCTCCACTCCTCGTGCGGGGCCACCTGGAGGTCGGAGGGGTTGTCGGCGACCTCGCTCTCCCAGCCGAGGTCCTGGTACTCCTGCGGCCAGGCGCCCTCGGTGCGGTCGGTGAGCGGACGCAGCCCGAGCGCGAACGTGTCGTCGCGTACGACGCCGACGCACTCGCCGACCGTCTGCGTCACGTTCGTCGCGAACGGGCCCCACAGCAGCGTTTGTACGTCCGCACCGCGGGGGCCCTGGACCCGTACGGCTTCGAGCGTGGTGTAGGTGCTCCTCGCCCGCACCTCCACGTCGACGGTCACTCCCGCGGTGTCGTGGGTGAACCGCAGCAGTGAGTGGCTGACGCGGGCGACGCGGGTCGGCCGAACCTGCTTCCCGTCGACGACGAGGCTGACGAGCGAGGCCGATCTCCCGTCGGCGGCGTACTCGTGGCCGGTGCGGGTGTCGAGCAGGGACACGACGGTGCCTGCCGCGTCGAGGCCGACGGCGAGGTGTCCTGCCGTGAGGGTGAGCGTGCCCTTGGTGTGCTGCGGCGCGGCCTCAGCGGACTGTCCGGCGGCGCCGGCGGGTGCGGTCGCGGTGACGCCGATGCCCAGCGCCAGTGCGCCGACGCCGAGGATCGATCTGCGGGACGGGTGCGTGCTCATGGCTCTCTCCTTCTTCCACAGTGGTCACAGGTCGGGGTGGCACGGGCTACAGGTGCACGACCTGTCCCGTGCGCCGCGCGTGTTCCGCGGCGAAGACGATGCGGTGGGTTTCGCGGCTCTCCTGGGCCCCGGTCAGGAGCAGTTCGGGGCGCCCTTCGTGCAGGGCCCGCAGGAACGCGGACATCAGCCCTTCGTCGCCGCCGCCGTGGCCCTCGGGGGCCGATGAGCCGCCGTTGTCCGTGTCGACTACGGTGCGTTCGTCGGTGGCGAAGTCGTAGATCTCGATGGTCCGGCCGTCACCGGTGAGCTGGCCGCGCGTACCGAAGATCCTGGTGTGGCGGTCTTCCTGCGGGGTGAACGCGGTCAGCGTGAACGCGGCGGTGATCCCGCCCTCGTACTCCAGGTTCACCACCTGGTGGTCGACGACGTCGTTGTCGCTGCGGTACACGCAGCGTCCGTACGGTCCGGTGCGCAGGGCCTGGTCGACTGCTTCCTCGGTCAGTTCCTCTGCCGCGATCCGGGTGAAGTACTGCTTGACGCCGCCCTCGCGCAGACCCACCTGGTACAGCTTCTGCGCCGCGTAGGGGCAACTGCGCTGTGCCAATGGGCAGTCGAGGCAGCGCTCGGTCGAGCCGGCGGGCGCGTTCTCCGGCCGGAAGTGGCGCAGCGAACCGAATGAGGAGACGGCGCGCACAGGCCGTCCGACGATGTGGCTGAGCCAGTCGATGTCGTGGCAGGACTTGGACAGCAGCGCGAACGTCGACTCATCCGTGCGGCGCCAGTTGCCGCGGACGAAGGAGTGGGCGTAGTGCCAGTAGCCGATGGGTTCCAGGTGCTGGACGGAGACGATGTCGCCGATGCGTCCCGCGTCCAGGAACTCCTTGAGGCGGCGCGTGTACGGCGCGTACCGCATCACGTGGCAGACGGTCAGCGAGACCCCGCCCTGTTGCGCTGCGGCGGCGATCGCGTCGACGTCCTCGGCGCTGAGCGCCATCGGCTTCTCGAGCAGCAGGTCGTAGCCGAGCGCCGCGAACGCCTGGGCGGCTTCCAGGTGTTGGGCGTCCTGTACGGCGACGACTACGGCGTCGGCGAGCCGTGGCCGGGCGGCCAGTTCGCGCCAGTCGGCGAACCGGGCGTCGTCCGGGACGCCGTGACGCAGGGCCAGTGCGGTACGGCGCCCGGTTCGCGGTTCCGCGATCGCCGTGATGCGTACGGGTGTCTCCGCGCGGTGGGCGAGCTCCAGATATCCGGTGCCGCGCGCCCCGGCCCCGGCGACGGCGAGGGTCAGCGGGCGTTCGAGGGTGCGGCCGTGATGGGCGTGCAGATTGGCGAACGGGGCGGTGTGGGTGTGCAGTTGGGTCACGTAAGTCATCCCTTGACCGCTCCTCCGGTGAGGCCCTTGACGAAATGCCTCTGGAGAGCGAGGTAGAAGATCAGGACGGGCAGCGCGGCAAGGAACATCAGGCCGAAGACCTGGCCGTAGTCGGCCTGGTGCTCGCCGATGGCGCGGTAGACGCCGACGGTGACGGTGGTGCCGCCGGCCGGGCCGAGGATGATCAGCGGGTTGAGGAAGTCGTTCCAGATCCACACGCCGAGAAAGATCAGCACGCTGGCGGTGGCCGGCCGCAGCAGCGGGAAGACGACCTGCCAGAACGTGCGCCACCGGCCGGCGCCGTCGAGCTGTGCGGACTCCTCCAGTTCGAGCGGTACGGTGCGGATGAACCCGGAGAAGACGAAGACGCCGAAGGGCACGTAGTAGCCGACGTTGAACGCGACGATCCCCTGAAGAGTCGTCATCATCCCGGTCAGGCGGAGGACTTCGGTGACCGGGACGAGGATCACCTGAGGCGGGATCATCAGGCCCGCGAGCAGCACGAGCAGGGTCAGGCGCGCGAGGCGGCTGCGTGAGCGGCAGAGGTAGTGGCCGAGCAGCGCGGAGACGACGGTGAGGACGACGATCGAGAAGAGAGTGATCGTCACCGAGTTGATCAGGCCGTTCCAGAACAGCCGGTCGGGCCGGTCCAGGGCGGCGCGAAGGTTGTCCAGGGTGGGCGGCCATGGCAGGGACGCCGGGTGCCCGGCGATGTCCTTGCCCGGCTTGAAGACATTGGTGAGGACGAGATAGAGAGGCAGGAAGAACGCGGCGGTGACTACGAGGGCGGCCACGGGTCGGACCCACGGTGCCTTTGCTGTACGGGAGTTGGCTGCAGTCATCACAAGTCGACCTCTCGGCGCTGCAGGAATCGCAGGGCGACGCTGGAGACGGCGGCGACGATCACCAGCATCAGCAGGGCCATGGCGGACGCTTCGCCCGTGCGGTTGGCGGTGAACCCGGTCCGGACCACGCTGAAGGCGAGCGTGGCGGTGGTGCCGGTGCCCGGCCCGCCGGCGGTGAGGACCTGGATGTGGTCGTACGCCTTGAAGCCGGTGATCAGCAGCATGACGGTGTTGATGGTCAGCGCGGGCGCCAGCATCGGCCACGTGACCTTGCGGAACTGGAGCCACGGCCCCGCGCCGTCGAGCTGCGCCGCCTCGCGCAGTTCGCCGGGCACGCCCTGCAGTCCGGCCAGATAGACGACGGCGCAGAAGCCGAGCATCTGCCAGCTGATGATGAACCCGACGGAGTACAGGGCGAGATCGGGGTCGGACAGCCAGCCCGGCGGCGAGGAGACTCCCGCCGAGCGCAGGAGGGTGTTGACGAGCCCGTCGTCGGTGAGCATCGCCTGCCACACAACGGAGACGACCACCGACGACAGGACGACCGGGACGAAGAAGACACCGCGCAGCGCGTGGTAGAGGCGGCCGCGCCGGTCGAGCAGGACGGCGACCGCGAGGCCCGCGACATTGGGCACGATCACGATGACCAGCGAGAGGATCGTCGTGACCTTGAGGGCCGTCAGAAAGGTGTCGTCGGTGAGGAGTTCGGTGTAGTTGTCGAGGCCGACGAAGCGGGTGTGCGGGGCGAACTGGTTGGCGTTGGTGAAGCTGTAGCCCACGCTGAGGGCGATCGGGGCGACCACGAAGCAGGCGTAGAAGAGCAGCCCCGGAGCGCCGAAGCCGAGGAAGTGCCGCACCGCGGGCCACGGGCTGCGGCGCGCGGACGAGTCGGCGCGGTCCGTGCGGCGGGACCGCACGGCGGTGGCACGGTCGTCGGTGAGCGTGCTCATTCGGTGTCGGCCTTCGCCCACGCCTCGTCCAGGGCCTTGGTGACCTGGTCGGCGTTCTTGCGGCCCGCGATGATGTCCTGCGCGAAGGCGTACGACTGGTCGACCGTGCCGGGCAGCATCGCGTCGTCGCCCGTCTCCACGAGGAAGGCGTTGACGACGCCGTCCGCCGCGACCGCGCTGTCGTAGACCTCGGCCGTGGCCCGGTAGACGGGGCCCATGCCCCGCGGCGGCGTATAGCCCTTCTCGGCGATGATGGCGCCGTCGGACTTCACCACCGCGTCGAGGTTCTGGCGGTCCTCGTTGAAGGCGAGCGCGAACTTCTTGGCCAGGTCGACGTGCGCGGACTTCGCACTGACCGACATGCCGCCGCCGGTGTAGGAGGGGAGCACGGTCGAACCGTCCTCGGTCGGGAACGGGAAGACACCGATGTCGTCCTTGACCGGGCTCTTGTCGGCGGCGGTGGCGAACCAGCCGCCCATCGGGTACATCGCACCCTTGCCGGCCAGGAACGCCTTCTCGGTCGCCGCGTAGTCGCGGGAGAGGCCGGACTTGTCGACGTACTCCTTGTCGACCAGACCGACGAACTTCCCGGTGGCGTTCTTGAACAGCGGATCGGTGAACTTGACCTTGCCCGCCCGGCGTTGGGCCAGCCAGTCCGGCCTCTTCCCGTACACGTCGGTGCCGACGAGCGCGGTCCACAGGTACGAGGCCGCGAAGGAGTCCTTGCCGCCGCCGCCCACGACGAACGGGTCGACGCCCGCCTTCTTCAGCGTGGCGGAGTCCTCCAGC
This sequence comes from Streptomyces sp. CB01635, assembly GCF_002803065.1. Classification (GTDB taxonomy): domain Bacteria; phylum Actinomycetota; class Actinomycetes; order Streptomycetales; family Streptomycetaceae; genus Streptomyces. The sequence goes on along the minus strand of NZ_NNBL01000003.1, from coordinate 1,464,334 downwards.
AGCTCCCGGTACGTCTTCGGAGGCGCTTCGATACCGGCTGTGCGGAATATGGACTTGCGGTAGTAGACGAGCGGCGTCGGCTGGGTGTTGTACGGGAGCTGGTAGATCTTGCCGCCGATGGGGTTGGAGCGGGGGAAGGTGAACGACTTCAACTCCGCGTCGCTGAACGGCGCGAGCTGCCCTGACTCGGCGAACCCCGACGGCGACACCGCGATCATCACGTCCGGGAACTGACCCGAGCCAAGCAGCTGCTTGGCGTACCCGGTGCGGTCGGCGCTCGGCGCGACGAGCTTCTTGATCCGCACCCCCGGCACCTTCTTCTCCGCACGGGCGATGGCGGCGTCCCAGTACTTCGCGTCCAGGTTCGGCGTCTCGAAGGTCAGAAAGGTCAAGGTGGCCTTGCCGTCCCCGTCGTCGGCGGACGTCGTGCCGGCCGGGCTGCACGCACCGGCGACAAGGCCAAGAAGCAGCAGGGGCATGGTGGTTCGGGCGATACGGTGCACGGATCACGCTCGTTTCAGGCGGAGGTCGACGGCCGCGGCGGACGGGAACGCGCTGCCGCCCGTGCGGTTTTATTTCTGCTACCTTCTGAAATAAAGCGGCTCGATAGTCCACCCGGGCCGCCACCACGTCAAGGGGGTCGATTCACATCGCTGCCACATCGGGGGCCGATTCCTCACTGCTGCGCCGGTTCAACCAGGCCGCCGTGCTGCGCGCCCTGCACGCCGCCGCGGACACCGGGCTGACCCTCACCGAGCTGGTCAAGGCCACCGAAGTCGCCCGCGCCACCGTCGAGAACGCGCTTGCCGGACTCGTCGACCAGGGCCTGGCCGCCGAGGTCGCCCCCGACCCCGACGCGCCCCGACGCCTGGGCCGCCCCGCCAAGCGCTACCGCTTCCGCGCCGAGTCCGGCTGCGTCCTCGGCCTCGACATAGGCGTCCACAAGGCGCTCGCCATCGTCTGCGACCTGGCCGGCACCGTGCTCGGGGTGCGCCGCACCGCCATGGGGCCCGAGCTGAACCCGGACCAACGCATCGCCGCGGCACGGGCGTTGGGCCACCGGACGCTGCGCGGCGCCGGGCAGCAGACCGGCGCCGTACGGGCTGTGGGCGTCGGCACCACCGGGATCGTCGACACCGACCACACCGTCACGATCAGCGCCGTGCTGCCCGAGTGGCAGGGCACGAATCTCGCGTCCGCGTTCGAGACGACCTTCGGCGCGCCCGTCGTCGCCGGCAACGACTCCAAGCTGGCCGCGCTCGGCGAGCGCTGGCGCGGCGGCGCCACCGACGCCCGCGACGTCGTCTACATCCATGTGGGGCGCCGCATCTCGGCCGGCATCCTGCTCGACGGCACCGTCCTGCACGGCCGGCACGGCGCGGCCGGAGAGATCGGCGTACTGCCCGGCTCCGGCTGGCACAACGCACACCGGCGGCTCCTGGACCGGTGGGGCACGCCGGAGCGGCTCTTCGACGCGGCGCGCTGCGACGACCCCTCGGCGATCAAGGCCCTCGACGACTTCGCCGCCGACCTCGTCCAGGGCGTCGCCGCCGTGGTCCTCACCGTCGACCCGGAGGCGGTCGTCATCGGCGGCGGCCTCTCCCGTGCCGGCGAACTCCTCCTCGCTCCCCTGCGCAGCCGCCTCGCCGAGCTCTGCCTCTTCCCCGTGACCGTGGTCGCCTCCCAACTCAGCGACCAGGCGGTGGCCCACGGAGCGCTCCGGCTCGCCCTCGACGGAGTGGAGAGCCGCCTGTTCAGCATCGAGCACTGAAGCCACCTTCGGCAGCACGCACGGGGACGGCCCCTCAGGCCCGCCCGCGCGCCGCGTGATCGCGGCCGCGCTCGGAGAACAGCAGGTCGGCCGGGGCCGGTGGAAGAGCACTGCAGTTGGCGCGCCTGGCCAAGTGGCGCTCGGTTGCCCCAAGAAGGGTCAAGGTGCTCGGCACAGACAGGTGAGGCATTGGTCTAGGCCAACCGCCCCTGTCCCCAGTATCCTCGCCCGTAGCCAGTGGCACACGATCCCCCCACCCACGTTGCGTGCCGGCGCGGGCGACGCCCGCTGAACTCCGCCCAAAGCAGCCGGGTGAACTCCCCCCACTCGCCGCCTCTAGGAGTCACGGTGAAATTTCGCACCAGAAGCTCGGCGATCATCGGCACCATCTGTCTTGCCGCTTCCCTCGCTTTCGCCACGGCGTACGCCGACGAGCCGGCCGCCCCGCCCCGGGCGGCGGCAGGTGTCGCGCTCACGGAAGTGGCCACGGCCCAGAATCCGACCGCAGGTGCCGCCGGGCCCGACGGCACTGTCTGGATAGCCGAACGCGCGGGCACCGTACGGGTCTTGGACGACCGAGGGCTCGGTGAGCCCGTTCTCGACATATCCAGTGAGACGACCACCGACGGTGAACGCGGCCTGCTGGGCGTGGCGTTCGACAGCGGGTTCGAGCACTTCTACATCTCGTACACGGACCTCGAGGGCACCAGCACCATCGACGAGTTCGCCGTGCAGTACGGCGCGATCCAGACGGACTCCCGGCGTACGGTCCTCACCCAGACGCAGCCGTACGAGAACCACAACGGTGGCGACATCAAGTTCGGCCCCGACGGCTACCTCTACATCGCGTTCGGCGACGGCGGCTCGGGCGGTGACCCGCAAGGCAACGGGCAGAGGCTCGACACGCTGCTCGGCAAGCTCCTGCGGATCGACCCGAGCGGCGGCGAGCCGTACGCGGTCCCGGCGGACAACCCGTTCGTGGACGACCCGGACGCGAAGGACGAGATCTGGTCGTACGGGCTGCGCAACCCGTGGCGGTTCTCCTTCGACTCGGGCACCGGCGACCTGCTGATCGGTGACGTCGGCCAGAGCGACTGGGAAGAGATCGACTGGGCCTCGGCGGACAGCGAGGGCGGCGAAAACTACGGCTGGGCCTCGATGGAGGGTACTCATCCCTTCCGGGGTGGCACGGAGCCCGCGAACCACGTGCCGCCGGTCCATGAGTACGACCGCAACGGGCTGGGCTGCTCGGTGACCGGTGGATACGTCTACCGCGGCGACGCGATCCCGGACCTTCAGGGGCAGTACCTGTACAGCGACTACTGCGACGGCACCATGCGCGGTCTGACGATCGAGAACGGCGAGGTGACCGGCCGGAGCGACCTCGGAGTCAACGGCGGCGAGGTCGTCTCGTTCGTGGAGGACGGCGACGGGGAGCTGTACGTGCTCGCTCTTGGCGGCAGCATCTCCCGCATCGACCCGGCGTAACAGCTTCAGTCGGCTCGTAGGAGCGTAAGCCGCTCGCGGCATCCCGTCCGATCGTCTCGATCGGGCGGGATGTCGTCGTCGTGCCCGGGCTCACCGCGCCCCCGTCGCCGGCGACCCGCCGGACCACCCACGGCAGGAGACGGCCACCACCAGTGGCCACACGGCCTGAGAGACTTCGTCTGCGTCTTCTGCTACGGGATCCTGCTGCCGCTGTGAAACGTGGACGAAACTGGGCGCCGGACACCCTCGCCCTGGCCCCCGCCCGGCCGAGACACCGTGACCGCGGGTTGTCGCTGAGGTGCTGGAGCACCATGATGTCGGCAATCTTGCTTCCCTCGACGGTGGTCTTCACTGGGACGGGGCCGAAGCAGGTCCGCTCTGCCACCCATGCCTCTCCAGCGACCGGGATCACCTCCGTCCCATGTCTTGTGCCGACGGCGCGCAGCGATCAAGATACTGACCGCATGTGACCGCCGGTAACCGTCGCCCATCAGGGCTAGGACGTGAAGAAGGTCCTACTGTGCCCGTACTTCGCCACACGCCGAACGCCCTCGGCGCCCTGTCCACAAACCTCCGCCTCACCGTCTTCGGCGCAGTGGTGGCGGCAGCCGCCGCCCTGATCCCCGCCACATCAGTCTCAGCTGCAGAACCAGGCGTCGGCGGTTACACCGACCCCCCGTACGCCTCCGCGTGCACCTTCCACCGCTACGGCGAGGGCGAGACGCCGCCGCTCTCCCTGTTCGCCGCCGACCCGCTGTGCGTCGAGTACGCCAAGCGGGACATCACCGTGACCAACGGCGGCGCGGCACGTTTTCTGCTGGCCGAGCCGGCGCGCTTCGCGATCGCCGTACCGGCCTGCCGTTACTGGCAGTTGGACCATTGGAGCGTGCAGGCCACGGCCGGCGGAACCGAACTGGTCGGCTGGGACGGCAGTTACTGGTTCGACAAGGCGGAGGGCAGCGCCGCAGCGAGGGTACGCAACATCACCGTCGCCGGGCAGCCCGCGCGGGCCGAGGACGCCGCGAAGGTGATCCGGGCGTACGACGCCCGGCTCGCCGACGCGCTCGTGCGCGACGCCGCGGGTGTGAAGGTGCGGCTGCCGGTGAGCGGGCTGTGTTGAGCGAACCGCCCGCACGTCCCGATCGGCGCCGGCTGCTCGTCGGGCTGACCGCTGCCGTCGCCGCCCTGCGGGCAGGGGAGCTGACCGCCGAGGCCGCGCCGTCGGCGCGTCCTGTGTCCGAGTCGGTCCCGGTGGCTGGGGCCGGGCTGCAGCCGGCTTCCCTCGCGCTGCCCGACCCGACGACCGCCACGCTGGAGGCGTTTGCGGACACCATGGTCCCGGGCGAGAAGCGGTACGGCGGTGACGTGGCGATCGCCGGGGCGGCCCCCGGTCCCGGCGCCGTACAGGCGGGGGCCGTCGAGTTGCTCAACCTTCCCGATCTCGGCATCGGCGTACTGCTGCCCGAGCTGGCACTGCTCGTCAACACCCGCGCCCTCGCCTACGCGGCCACCCACGGCCGGGTCCTGCTGCCCACTCAACCTCCCTTCGTCGCCCTGCGGTTCACCGACCGCACCGCGCTCGCCGGAGAGCTGCTCACACCCGGCGCCCCGGACCGCCAGCTGTACGTGCTGCTCGCACTCTTCGCCGCCGCGGCCTTCGACACCGCAGCCCACCTGCACACCGCCGCAGCCATCCGGCAACGCCACCCGGGCCTGGCCTGGATCGGCTTCCCGGCGCCCGACGCCGACGGACTGTGGCGCTTCCCCGACTACTCGTACGGCAGAAGGCTCGCCTCCGAGCACCCGCTCACCACCCCCGGAGGGCACCCCGCATGAGCGTCACCGAACGCACCGACGTGCTGGTCATCGGCAGCGGCTTCGGGGGCGCCATCCCCGCTTACCATCTGGCCGCGGGTGGCGCCAAGGTGGTGATCCTCGAACGCGGACCGCACCTCAATGCCCCCGACTTCACCCATGACCTGCGACTGGGCAGCTATACCCGGATCGTCGACCTCGTGCAGGGCGACGGCATCACCGTCGTCGCCGGGAACTGCGTCGGCGGGTCCAGCGTGGTCTACTTCGCCGCTTCGCTGCGGGCTCCGGGCTTCGTCTTCGACCGCCGCGGCAGTCTGGGCCACCGCCTGTGGCCTTCGACCCTGACGCGCGCGGCACTCGACCCGTGGTACGACCGGGTCGAGGAGGCTCTGCCCGTCGCCGAGCCGAGCTGGGACCAAGTCCCCTACCCCGGAGGGCTGTTCGCTGCAGCGTGTGCCCGTGCGGGCCGCACCTGCAACCCTGTGCCCGTCGCCGTCGACCTGGCCCGCTGCACCAACTGCAACTGGATGCTGAACGGCTGCCACTTCGACGCCAAGCGCTCCATGCTGCTGAACTACCTCCCCGCCGCGACCGCGCACGGCGCCGAGATCCGCCCACTCCACGAGGCACAGACGATCGCACCGGCCACCACACCCGGTTACCGCTACCGCGTCTCGTACACACAGCTCGACGCCGGCGACTACCGGCTGCCGGCCGGCGTGGGGGCGATCGAGGCCAAGACCGTGGTGCTGGCCGCGGGCGCTCTGGCCCAGCCCGGTGCTGCTGCAGCGCTCGGCTCCCCTGCTCGGCGGTGTCCCGCAAGCCGTCGGTCGCTACTTCTCGGGCAACGGCGACCGCGTGTCCATCGCCGACGTCGACGAAGGCAAGGTGCGCGACCTGCTCGGTCTCGAGCGCGCCCCGGGCATCCCGTACCAGGGCTTCCCCATCGGGAAGCCCATCGGCTCCATGTCGTACGACCGGCTCGACCCGGCAACGGCGGAGTTCACCCGTTTCTCCCTTCAGCAGATCTACTTCCCCGGCATCACCGACCTGCTGGCCCAGGCCACCGACACCCCGGCGACGAGCTGGTTCGGCGTCCGGAAGAAGGAGATGCGAGCACGCTGGCCCTCGTGGCTCTCCGTGCTCGCCATGACCGAGGACGACAACGAGGGCGTCTTCGGCCCGCCGCCGCCCACCGGAAGCTCGACGCGCGTGGCCACATCGCTCTGCCTGTCCACCCTCTCGTACCGGCCGACAGCGAACACCCTGCGTGGCTGGGCCGCCGCGGATGCCGAGGCCCGGGCGGTGCTGGAGCGCGACGGTCTTGCGCGGGTGCGGCCCTGGAGCGAGAACGCCGCCGGGTCCGTGAGCGCGCACCCTCTTGCCTCCTGCCGTATGGGTGACGATCCGGCCACCTCGGCGCTCGACGAACGCGGCGAACTGCGAGGCCATCCCGGCCTGTTCGTCACCGACGGCTCGGCAGTACCGACCTCGCTCTGCGTCAACCCCTCACTGACGATCGCGGCGCTGGCCGAACGGGCCTGTCCCGGCATCGTGGAGAGCACCGCCGAGACGGGCGTCCGCGCACGATACGGGGCCCCCGCGCCCCGGTGAAAGGAATCCCTCGTGAGCTCGCTCTATCCGCCGCGGATGACCGGTCGTCCAGGGCGGCTCGAAGTCTGGTACGCGACGCTGACCGATCCCCGGACCGGGACCGGCGTGTGGATCCACCACGGAGTGGTGGCGCCCAAGCATGGCGGCCCGGCCCGGGCGCATGGCTGGATATCTGTCTTCCCGCCGGACGGGCCGCCGGTCACCGAGCGGTTCGGGGTCCCGGACTCCCCGCCGCCCCAGGGCGAGGCGTACTTCGAGGTGCCGGGGGTGCGGGCAACGCCCCGGCTGCTGGAGGGCACCGCGGGCGCGATCACCTGGCGCCTGACGGTCACCGGGGGCGGCGAGCCCCTCTACACCTTTCCGCGCTGGTCCTGGCAGCGTGAACTGCTGCCCGCCGCCCAGATCCTGCCTGCCCCCGACGCGGTCTTCGAAGGGGAACTCGTCGTCGGGGAGCGGCGGTTCACCCCCTCCGGGGCCGTGGGAGGCGTCGCCCGGATCGCCGGTCACGGCAATGCCCAGCGATGGGCGTGGCTCCATGCGGGCCTCGGCGGCGGGGACGTACTGGAAGTGGTGGCCGCTGTCGCCCGCCGTCCCACGATGCGGTGGCTGCCACCTCTGCCCATGCTCCAACTGCGGATCGGTGGCACCGACTGGCCGCGCGACCCGTTGCTGACCGCGCCACTGCTGCGCGCACGGATGGGGCTGCCCGACTGGTCGGTCGCAGGCGGCACCGCGCGGCGCAGGGTACGGATCGATGTGACCCAGGACCCGGCCGACTGTGTGCAGCTCTCCTACACCGACCCCGACGGAGCGACCGCCACGTGCACCAACACGGAACGCGCCACCGTCGACGTGATCGTCGAACGCCGCACCGGGCTGCACCGCTTCGAGGTGGAACACCGCTGGCATCTGGATCGCACGGGTCACGCGGAGGTGGGAACGCGCCCGTGAGGGGTGTACTCACGGCCTGCGGCGGTCCTGCTGCGCTCCTGGGGAGGGGAATATCGGTGAATGCCGGCGTGGGGCACCCGTCCAAGGGCGGCAAGGCCTGTTGCTACTGGCGCTCGGACGCCGACGGCATCGCCACCTGGGACTCGACCAGCAGGGAAGCGAAGGTGCCCCCGTCGCCGGCCTGCGGCGACGGGGGCACCCTCCTACGGCCTCCGCTCTGAACGGTCAGGACTGTGCCGTCAGCATGAAGCTCTGCGCAGGTGAGCCGTCGCAGGTGCGTTGGGTGAGCTGTGTGCTGTTCGTCGCGGCGCTCGCCGCCGTCAGGCACTTGGCGCTGTGTCGGGCGGTGAAGTGGTAACGCCCAGCACCTTCCTTGACGGGCAGCCATTGCTGGTTCTGCCCTCCGGCGTAACTCCAAAGTTGCAACGGCGCCTTGTCGGCGGTCGAGGCGCCGGTGACGTCGATGACCTGTTGCGGGTTGGCGCGTATGCCGATCTGACGGTATCCGCCCTCGGTCGAGCGGAGCCGGAACTGCTGCGCCTGCGTGCCGTTGCAGGCGTACTGCTGGATCGCTGTCCCGTTCGCCGTGGCAGCCGAACGGGCGTCCACGCAGGTGCCGTTGCCACTGTTCCCCAGCGTGTACCAGGAGGTCTCGGAGATCGAATCCTCCGGCGGTGTAGTGGGGTCTGCGCCGCCCAGCCACTTCAGCCCGTCCAGCAGGAACCGGTTCTGGGTCTCACTCGCGAACGTCGACGAAAGGCGGGTGTTGGTGTCGTAGTTCATCGCGTTGTGGCCGAAGTTCGCGTACAGCATCTTGTACTTCGTGTTGGTCCACAGGATCGGGTAATAGCCGCTGTACCAGGACTGGTTGGGATCCGTGCCCAGCGGGAAGCTGCTGGGGTCGACGGAGGCCAGGATCTTGATGTCCGGGTTCTGCCGGAGGTCGTTGGACCAGCTGTACCACTCGCTGACCGACGAGGTGAACGTGGCCGGCAGGTTCCTGGTGGACGGGTGGGTGCGGTCCTCGACCTTCAGAACCGCGGTCGTCGGGCCCCAGGTGTTGGACTTGAAATTGCCGCTGCCGAGGAACTGGTTGTGGTACCACGGCCAGCTCGCCGCGTCGGTGGTGAAGGCCGAGACGTGGAAACCCATCCAGGCGCCACCACCGCGCATGTACTGCTCGAATCCGGCCCGTTGGGCGGAGGTCTGCGGCACGTCGTCGAGGAACAGCACGACTTGATAGGCATCTACGCCGCCGTTGCTGAGCAGGTCCCAGTTGTTGCTGGCGGTGTAGGTGAAACCGTTCGCCGCGGCCTGCTTGGGGAACCAGTCGTTCGCCTCCTTCTCGAAATCAATATGCGCCGCGTCCCAGGTGCCGCTGTACAGCCCGAGCACCTTGAACGGCGCGGCCGCCGTGCTCGCCCGGGCGGCGGGCGGCGCCGCCAGGGTGAGCAGCGTCGCCAGCAGGAGGAGGACTCGCAGGGTCACGCGCGCCGAGCCGGATCTGAAGGTGTGCATCGTTGGATCGGTCCTTTCCAGGCTGGTCACGCGCTCACGGGTAGCTGACGAGGTTGGCGACGTTGGTGGAGGAGTTGGAGGGGCCGCCCCGGTCGTTGACGACGTGCCGGATCGTGCCGGTGCCGCCCAGTGAGACCGTCACCATGTCCTTGAAGCGCACATTCGCGTTGTTGGGCGCCTCGATGGCGTGCTCGGCGGCGACGCCGGGGTTGACGTTGAAGTAGCAGTAGCTGCCGAAGCCGTACACCTGGTGGCTGGTCACCGAGTTCGCCACCTTGTAGGCGGCGTAGCCCTGCGTGGAGCCGTTCATCCAGGCTGCCTGGTTGGGCGGGTCGTACGGCATCTCGTTCTGGTAGAAGTACGTGCGTCCGCCGTTGCCGTTCCAGATGGTCTGGTGCTTCTGGTAGTGCTCGACGAACAGGCCGTACATCGTCGCGTCATCGCCATTGACGACGAGCCCGGTGTCGGCGGTGTTGCTGGTCCAGCCCACCCCGCTGCCGTGGTCGGCTCGCCAGAGCCACAGGTGGTCGCCGATGACGTCGTCGCTGTTGATCGTCAGGCTGGTGGTGGCCTTGCCGACTCCCGCCCCGCCGATGCGGAAGAACACGTCGTGCAGCGCGCTGGGGTCGGCGCTGTGGTCGACGGAGGAGCCGCTGGGGCCCATTTCCATGAGTTGCGCGGAGTTGGTGGTCCCGGCGTCGATCAGCAGACCGGCGAGCTGGACGCCGTCCACGTCGGCGACCGTCATCGCGGTGATGCCGTTGTCGGGAATGAGTGTGGCGAGGCCGAGGCCCAGGACGACGGTGTCGGGTCGTGTCACCTTCAGGGTCTGGCCGAGGTGGTAGACCCCGGGCGTGACGAGGAGGTTCTTACCTGCGGCAAGCGCGTCGTTCATCTGCGCGGCCGTGGCGCCCGGCTTGACGATGAAGAAGTCGTCGAGGGGCAGTGACGCACCCGCAGGTGTGCCTGAACTCCATGTCGTGCCACTCGTGTTGGCGCGCGCGGAGGGGACGAACACCTTCCAGGAACCTGCCGCGTCGACGTACAGGAACGGCTTCTCGCGAGTGACCGGCGCCTGGGCGACGGTGGTGTACGGCGGGCTGGGGAAGCTGTTCGCGGGAGCGTTCTTGGCGCCGACGAAAACCATGTTCCAGTTGGATCCGGTCCAGCTGCCCCACTCGGTGTTCCGCGACAGCCACTGCTGTTGGGAACCCGAGTTGACCTGCCCGTCGATCTTCGTGTCGGCCATGTAGCCGCCGCTGGACCAGCCGCCGTCGTCCAGGGCGAGGTTGCCGCGCAGGTGCATGCGCCGGTACGGGGCGGCCTGCGACACCGCCCAGCGGTCCGTGCCGCCCGTAGGGGTCACCGACAGGTTCTCGGCCGACCGCCAGAAGTTCTGGGTGGCGTTGCCCTGGAACCAGTCGGCCTCGGCGTGCACCGCACCACGGATGGTGACGTCGTCCGGGGACAGACCCAGGCCCGCGACCTGTGTGTAGAAGCCGACGTTGGCGTTGGCGTCGTACGTGCCCGGCTTGAAGAGGAAGGCCTTGCGAGCAGTACCGAACTGGTTGGTCTCCTGCTGCGCGAAGGCCGCGTTCAGGCTGCTCTGGATCGTGGCGGCGGGCGTCGACGGGTCGAAGACGGTGACGTTCGGGCCGAGATCCGGGGTCCCGGGCGGCGGCGTGACATCGACGGGATTGACGTAGAAGGACTGGGCCGCGGTGCCGTTGCACGTGTACTGCGTCAGCTGCACGCTGTCCGAGGTGGAGGCGCTCGGCACGTCGAGGCACTTGCCGCTGTTGCGGTTCACGAAGTGGTACGCGCCGCTCGACTCGGCGACGGCCTGCCACTGCTGGTTGGCGCCGCCGCTGTACGTCCACAGCTGCACCGGCGCGCTGTCCGCCGTCGAGACGTCGGTGACGTCCCATGCCTTGCCGGCGTCGGCCCGGTTGTCGACCCGGGAGTACCCACCGGAGGTGGCCTCGATCCGCCACTGCTGAACCTGGGTGCTGTTGCAGGTGTACTGCTGGACGGCGGTCCCGTCCGTCGTCCCGGCGGCCCGCGCGTCGACGCACTTGCCGCTGCCCGCGTTGACGACGGTGGCCCAGCCGGTCGGCGGGGCGGCCGCCTGGGCGGTGACCGGCTCCCGGGCGGTCGCGTTGCCCTGTGCGGCGACTGCCACGCCGGACATGCTGCTCGCCATGAGGGCGAGCACGGTGAGCACCTTCGGTATCCGGTGGCGGCCGGAGGCTCTTCTCGATGTGGTTGGGGCGACTGTGGTTCTGAGCATGGTGGCCCTCCTACGCTGATGGGGGGGTGGGGAAGGTCAGCCGGTGTACTTCGCGAAGACGCGCGTGTAGTCCCAGTTCTGCTGGCTCACGCCGGAGCAGCTGTCGGCGACGCCGCCCGTGCAGGGGCGGTCCCGGTTGACCGACCAGAACGTCAGCCGCGCCAGGTGGTGCTGCTGCGCGTACGTGAGGATGGTCTGGAAGTCGGCGACGGTGACCGTCTCGTTCTGGTCGGTGATCCCGTTCATCGAGGAGATGCCCATGTCCCGGTACGCCTGGTCGTCGCTGTAGCCGTAGGCGTTCTTGAGGGCCGTCTTGAGTCCCTCGGCGGCGCGCTGGGTGAGCGTGCCCATGTTCTGGCCGGCGCCACCGAAGTCGAACGGCATGATCGTCCAACTCTCCACGGTCAGACCCGAGTTGGCGGCACGGTTGATGAGGCTGGTGTCGGGGCCGGACTGGCCGGTGCCGATGGTGACGTACACCTTGATGCCGGGGTTGTCGGCCTTGATGGTCTTGAGTGCGTCCACGGTGCGCTGCTGGACCGTCGGATTGCTGTAGGCGTCGGCCTCGATGTCGATGTCGATCGCCTTGAGCCCGTAGGCGTTGACGACCTTCTGGTACGCGCCTGCCAGCGCGCCGGCACTGGTGCAGGAACTCTCCAGCTTGTTGCCGCTGTAGCCGCCGAACGAGGGGATGACGTCACCGCCGTTCGCCCGCACGGTGTTCACGGTCTGCTGGTCGACGCCACCGGTCAGCGGGCGGCTGCCGTCCCACTGCGGATTACAGGTGCCGTTACTGAGCACGAAGGCGAGGGTGAACCATTTGACGCCGGTGGCGTTCATGACCGTGGTCGGGTTCGGCGGGCTGCCCCAGCCGTTGTAGAGGTACGGGGCGACCGCCATCGGCGCGGTGGGGGTGGTGCCGCCGCCGGTGGGCGCGGTCCACTTCTGGTTGGCGGCGCCGGTGCAGCTCCAGATCTGGACGGGGGTGCCGTTCGTCGAGGTGTTGCCCGTAACGTCGGCGCACTTGTCGGCCTGCTGGTTGACGATGTCGCCGGCCGCGGAGACCGACCACTTCTGGTTCGAGCCGCCCGTGCAGTCCCACAGCTGGAGCTTGGCCCCGTTGGCGGTCGAATTGCCGGTGACATCAAGACACTTGCCGAGGGCTCGTATCGTTCCGTCGGAACCGACCGTCCACTGTTGGGCGGCGGTGCCGTTGCAGTCGTAGAGCTGAACGGCCGCGCCGTTCGCCGAGCTCGCCCCGGCCACGTCGAGGCACTTGCCGGCGAGACCCGTGATCGTGCCGGTAGCGGCAGAAGCGGATGCCGCACCGAAGGCGCCGGCGGAGAGCGCAAGCAGCGTGGTGGTGAGCGCGCCGCGGATCACGGTGGATCGCGCGAGGGGTGGTCTGGTCATCGGGGATCACAGCCCTTCATGGGAGGCCGGCGGTGGGGGTCCCTCTGTCCACGTTGATGAACAGAGAGTGCATTCATGAAGCTGTGGCGATCCGGAACCTAAAGGTCTGCACCAACGACGTCAAGAGGTGAAGCAAGAAGGGCCTGAACCGAGCTGTGCTCGCAAGGAGTTGAACGCGCGAAGGGCCCCGTAGGACGTCCCAGTGGCCTCAACCTCTGCTGACCCAAGGCGCGTTACCTACTCGGCGAACGACTCCGCGCCAGATGTCCGGCTCCGGAGCCCGCACGTCGGGGGCAATGAGGGCTTGCTGCGCAACCGGCTGTCGTCCTACTGATCGCACACGTCGACTGCACGACGCCCGGCCGGTCCCGGCAAGAAGGCCTTGCCGCACGTGCCTCTCGAGCCGATCCATCCCGTCTCATCACCGTACGGGCTGCGGTCACCCCCGTTCTCAGGACTATCTCGGCGCCAACGGGCCGGCGCCGGGGCGCCCCTCCCCCGACGGCTCCGCGTAGGACGGCAGTTCGCGCATCCGGCGTAACGGCGACAGGAAGACGGGCAGGAAGGTGAGCGACTGGCCGACTGCCCCGGCCAGCAGCGTGCCGCGGACGCCGGTCGTCGAGACCAGCAGGCCGATGAGCAGCGCCCCGAAGGGGATCGCGCCCCCCGATCAGGAACCGCATCGTCGCGTTCATCCGGCTGAACAGCCCGGGACGCCATGGAGGCGCGGCAGTCGGCCGGCCGTAGTCGAGGAGGCGCCCGCGAGCTGGGCGGCCTGGACACGATCGTGGTCAATGTGGGGATCGGCCCCGTCGCCGGACTGGCGCCGAGGCCGATCGTCGACTGCCCCGCCGGCCCGATGCGCAGGCCGGCGGCAGCCGCGTCCCCGGCCTCACGGTCGAGACGCATGGCCGTCATGAGTACGGCTCCTCGTCACCGCCACGCGCGGAGCCTGAAGTCCCGCCCGCCCGCAGCCGCCCTATCTGACGAAGGCGCCGACCGGGCACTTTCCTGCCGTACCCCGGGCACGCGGGAGCTCTCTCAGCGCGTCTGCGTCTGCGTCTGCGTCTGCGTCTGCGTCTGCGTCTGCGGATATCCTGGTCGGCGTCGACCGCCCGGCCGACCCGAGCCCACACCGCAGACCGAGCAGCGCCGCAGAAGGAGCGCCCGCCTTGCCCGAGCAGACCACGGGGTCCCGCCCCACGCTGGAAGCTGTCGCCGCGTATGCCGGCGTGTCCCGGGCCACGGCGTCCCGGGTCGTCAACGGCGGCGCGGGCGTGCGCGCCCCGCTGGTGGACAAGGTGCGCAGGGCGGTCGAGGAGCTCGGTTATGTTCCCAACCACGCGGCCCGCACACTGGTCACCCGGCGCAACGGTGCTGTCGCGGTGATCATCGCGGAGCCCGAACTCCGGATCTTCTCCGACCCGTTCTTCGAGCAACAGGTCCGCGGCATCAGCCGGGAGCTGACCGAGCACGACGCCCAGCTGGTGCTGCTGTGGGTCGAGGGGCCCGGCGACCATGACCGGATCGCCCGCTATCTCGGCGGCGGGCACGTGGACGGGGCGCTGGCGTTCTCCCTGCACAACGACGACGAACTGCCCGCCCTCATCGGGCGGACGGGCATACCGGCGGTGTTCGGCGGAAGGCCCGCCGCCGGCTCCGGCCTGAACGTGCCGTTCGTGGACTGCGACAACCGGGGCGGCGCGCGGGAGGCCGTCCGGCATCTGGTGTCGCTCGGCCGCCGGCACATCGCGCACATCGCGGGCCCGCGCGACCAGATGTCCGCGCTGAACCGGATCGACGGCTACCACGACGTGCTGCTCAAGGCCGATCCCGCCCTGCTGTGCCAGGGCGACTTCGCCGAGGAGAGCGGCGCCCGCGCCATGGCCGAACTGCTCGACCGGCGGCCGGACGTCGACGGCGTGTTCGTCTCCAACGACCTCATGGCCTCGGGCGCGCTGCGCACCCTCCGCGAACGGGGAGTGCAGGTACCCGAGGACGTGGCCGTGGTCGGCTTCGACGACATGGCGTCCGTCGTGCGGACCACGGAGCCTGCGCTGACCACGGTCCGGCAGGACATCGAGGGAATGGGCCGGCTGATGGTCAAGCTTCTGATGCAGCGGCTCGACAACGCGGACGGCGAGGCCCCGGCGTCGGTGATCACCCCGACGACCCTGGTGCGGCGCGCCTCTGCCTGAGAGCTCCCAGGGAACGCGGCACGGGACGCCGCATGCCCCGGCGTGAGCTGCCCCTTGCGGCGGCCCGCCCAGTGATCAGTTGTAAGGCGTCATCGGTGCCGGCTTCCCTGCCGGTCTGCAGATTCGACGCGGCATTGCCGGTCGCACTCCAGGCCTCGAGCCGGACCATGCCACCGAGCGGACTGCCGGCGGAGTGCGGTGGCCGACGCACAGGGCCCGGGACTGCTCGTACTCCTCCCAGCGCGTGACCGGGGCGATCGCGAAACCACGGGCACCTCTCGGCCGGTCGAACGTGCTGTCACTGCTCAGGTCGTAGGCCAAGCGTCGCGCCCTCGTCGACCCGGAGGCGGAACAAGGTGCAACTGCCGTAACGCAGGTGCTCGACGAGTGCGCGCAGCGCCCACTGGCGGACGTCAGCGTCGCCGCGCTGGCACGCAGGGCCGGGGTCGGCCGCGCCACGTTCTACGTCCACTACGGCGACCTGGAGGCGCTGGCCGTGGACGCCTGCGCCGACGTGGTCCGCGAAGCAGTGGACGCCCTCCACGCCTGGCGCGGCACCCCGGACCCCGCGAGCCCGCCGCCCGCGCTGAGCGCCTTCTTCGCCGGCGTCGTCCCGCACGCCGGCCTCTACCGGACGCTGCTGCGCCCCGGCGGTGGCGGCCCTCTCGGCGGAAGGAGCCCGTGCCATTCTTCGTGAAGGTGAGCGTGGTGCCGCTGACCTGGCCGCTGAATGTCTCGCCCAGCCGGGTCAGTTTGAAGGGATGGGTGGCGTAGTAGCTCCAGGCCTGGTCGATGTACGCCTGCAGATAGTTCGCCTGCGGGCCTCCTGCCAGGAAGAGGTTGGAGGAGCGCGGGGCGATGATGCGATGGGTGCTCTGCAGCGGCTTGAAGGCCTCGCCTACCGAGGCCGCGTACCGGGACATGACCTGCGCGCGGGTCAGTGTGATGCCCTGGGTGTTGTCATAGCCGCTGGATGCCTGCGTCAGGTGCGCGGTCATGGGGAAGCCGAACTGGTCGACCTGGGTGGTGTTTCCGCCGAACGCCACCTGCCCGTGGACGTAGGTGTACTCGTACCAGTCGTAGTAGACGTCGGTGTTGGGGTCATTGGGGTTGCGCAGGTCAGGGCCGCCCCAGCCCTGGTCGTCGGGAGAGACCGGGATGTACATCGGGGATCCGAGCGAGACGTAGATCCGTCCCCCGCGGATGGATGTGGGTGAGGGGACGGAGCCTCCCACCTGGGTCAGCGTGAACGACATGTTGGGGTAGTTCACGCCACCCTTGGTGAGATGGCCTGGTGCTGTCGGGTCCAGGTGGCTGATGTGGGCCATCGTCCCGTCGGCCTTCATGTACGACCACTGGCCGGGCCTCACCTGCCCCAGCACGGTGATGTAGATCTGTGAACCGGCGTAGACGCCACGGGTGTTGTTCTGGAAGGTGATCGGGAAGGTGCCCGCGCCACCTCCTCCCCCGCCACCACCTCCTCCGCTGCCCACTGTGTAGGTGAAGTGCGGGGTGTCGTAGAGCGGGCCGTTCTTCTCGTACGTGAACCAGTACTCGAGGGCGAAGCCGCTCGGCAGGCTGCTGACGTTCTGCCGCCACAGCACGTGGCTGACCGCCTACGCTGATGGCCGTTTGTCGCGGTGGACAACCGTGATGTGATGTTCGGGGCCAGGGGCTTCGAGTTCGTCGACCACCGCGACGGCCAGGTCCTCGGCGCTGATCCACGATCGGCCCTCGTCGCTGGTGAGCAAGGTGTCGGTGCCCCGGCGATAGTGGCCGGTACGTTCACCGGGTTCGAGCAGGGCGGGCGGACTCAAGTAGGCCCAATCGGCGCCGGTATGAGCCTGGCAGGTTCGCAACTGAGCGATCCCGGCAGCGGCGACGGTCTTCAATTCAGGGGACACATACGCGGGATTGTCGGCGACCAGCAGATCGTGACGGTCGGGGCTGCGCAAGGCGCCGGCGCCGCCGACCACGAGGACACGAATCCCGAGCCGTGCCGCGATGTCCAGCACCGTACGGGTAGCGCCGACCAAGAACTCCTCGTCGACCGGGACGGTCCGCACGGTCAACACCACGGCGTCCGCGGTGCCGTTCGCGACGGAGCCCGTAAGGGCCTCACGCACAGCGTGCGCGTGGCTCACCTCGACTGCGAGTGGCGTCACGTTCGGGTCCTTGCTTGCAGGCTTCCGGGACAGGGCAAGCACGTGGTGCCCGCGTGCACTGGCCTCGGTGATCACCCGGCTGCCGACCATCCCGGTGGCACCCAGCACGGCGATCGTCATGCCTGCCCTCGTCGAATCGGTCTTCATCGAATCCGTCCTTCTCGAACTTGGCCTTCTCGAATGTGACGTTCTGTCGACCTGCCGCGCGCGATGCGGCCGGACAGGCTCGGGGCGTTGAACTGCGCGGCGAGCAAGGCGGCCAGGGCAACAACGAAGCCAAGGGTCTGCAGCGGGCTCAGTGACTCGCCCAGCACGATTCCGATGACAGTCGCGACCAGCGGTGACAGCAGTACCAGCGGTGCGGACGCGCCGACCGGCAGCTCTGCGATCCCGCGGAACCAGAGGGCATACGCGATCAGCCCACCCATGCTGCCGAGCCATAGGTAGCCGCCGACAGCTCCGGCATCGATCCGCTGCGGCACCCCCTCGATCGCGAGGGTGAGCGGGAGCAGCAGCAGGCCGCCGACCGTCAGTTGCCAGCCGGCCAGGGTCAACGGACCGACGCCCGCGGGGCGGCCCCAGCGCTTGGTGAGGACGACCCCGCCGGCCATGAGGGCCGTATGGCCGAGGCCGGCGAGCACCCCGACGACGTCCAGCCGGGCCTCCGGACCGAGCACGACGAGTCCGACACCGGCCACGCCGATCACACCCCAGGTCAGTCGCCAGAGCGTGGGTCGGTCGTGGAGCACCGCGATGGCCAAGCCTGCGACCAGCAGCGGCTGGGCAGCGCCGAGTGTGGCGGCGACGCCGCCGGGGAGTCGTTCGGCCGCCAAGAACAGCAGAGGCAGCCCTCCGATGTTGAGCACGCCAAGGAAGACGGCCTTCCACCACCAGTCCCCGCGCGGGAGCACCCGGGTGATCGCCAGCGCGAGCAACCCGGCCGGCAACGCGCGCATCAGCCCGGCGAAGAGCGGATGCCCTGGCGGTAACAGTTCCGTGGTCACGACGTACGTGGTGCCCCAGGAAGCGGGAGCGAGTGCGGTCAGTGCGACGGTTGCCACCTGCTGCGCGTGCGGGGTCCGCCGCAGGCCGGGTGACCGCTTGGTCAAGGAGTGCATGTGATGAAGTCTCAGCACAACGCGTCATGAATCCAACGCATGCTTGCGATGGCAGCCATGAACCAGAACGATTGCAGTGTGGACCTCCAGCAGATGCGCTACGTCATCGCCGTCGCCGAAACCCGTAACTTCACCCGCGCCGCGGAACGCTGCTCCGTGGTGCAGTCGTCACTCAGTCACCGGATCGCCGGCCTGGAACGAGAGCTCGGGATCAAGCTGTTCGCCCGATCCAGCCGGCGGGTCGAACTGACCAGCGCCGGTGCGGCGTTCGTCGCGGGCGCGCGTGAGTGTCTGGCCGCTGCCGACCGCGCAGTCGCCGACGCTGCCGCCGCGACCGGCGTGATACGCGGCCGCCTCGCCGTCGGCGTGATCGTGACCACGGCCGCCGTCGACGTACCCGATCTGCTGCAGCGGTACCGCGCCCAGCACCCGGACGTCCACGTCGCCCTCCGCTCCGGACGCAGTGACGAACTGGCGACGGCGATCCGGAACGGCGATCTGGACATCGCCTTCCTCGGCCTTCCGGAGGGTGATCGGCCGTCCGGTGTGGAGAGCGTTGTGCTCGATCACGACGAGCACGTACTGGCGGTACCGGCCGGTCACCGTCTTGCGGGCGTATCCCATGTCACCCTGCGGGAGATCGCCGACGAGACGTTCGTGGACTTCGTGGCCGGGACACCGGCCCGAGCCCAGTCCGATCAGGCGTTCGCCGCCGCAGGCCTGGTCCGCGACGTTGCGTACGAGTCCGGCGTCGTCGAGCTGATCACCCGGCTCATTGCGCGCGGGCTCGGCATTGCGCTGCTGCCATCAGCCTTCATCCGACCACTGGTCACGGACACCCCCGAACTGGCACTGGTCCCAGTGGTCGACGGCCCTCATCGCATCGAGTATCTGGCCTGGAGCCGATTCAACCCCAGCCCAGCCACTCGAGCCATGCTCAAGGTACTCGGGGTCGGACGACAGGCGCTGGAACAGGAGGTCCTGTAATGCGATGGCCGGTAGGGAGCCTCTCACCACTCGTCCACTCGAGGGTCTCGTCTCGCCAGGCCGGTCATCGCCGTGTTTGTACATGGCGCTCCACTCTTGCCACTCGATCGCGGCGACACGGATGTGAGGTGGGGGGCGCTGCGGGCATGTGGGGCTGCTCCTTCGGCTTCCGTTCCAGAGCTGATTGCAGAACTCGGAGAAAGCGCTTTCTGGATCATGGCCCCAGAGCGCTGTACCATGCCGAAACAACCCCCGGCCGAACGGAAGTTGACCTCGTCCGCACCCATCTCACGACGCGAGACAAGGTGTTCGGGCGGTCGGACAACAACGAGACGAAGTGCCAAAAACCCGCGGGACAGGGTCCGACCATGTGACCAACTACCGGGTCACGTCTGGAAGGCTGTGGCCGCAAGCCCCTTACGCCAGCCGTAGGCCCGTTCCACACCAGCCCACCGTCCAGGCCGGCTTACAGGACGGCCCACTAGGAGACACATGAACGCGTTGGCGTCGGACTGCATCCGCGATCAAAGCCCGTGCACCCGGACGGCGTTCGTCCGCCGCACCGCACGGTGACGGCGCAGCCCGTCGCCGTCGTCCTCGTCGGCGGCCGTGGCTTCGGCCGCATCCACCGTGCGAACCTGCGTCGGCTCACCGGACAAGGGCAGGTCCAGGTCGTCGGGGTCTGCGACCAAAGCCCCCTCGACGCGGAAGAGTTGGACGGGCTCGGGCCCTTCGCGTCCATCTCGCAGTCCACGGACCTCAAGGCACTCCTGGAGCGCACCCGCCCCGCGGTGACCATCATCAGCACACCCCTCCATACGCACGTCCCACTCGCGCTGACCGCCGTCCGGGCCGGATCGCACGTACTGCTCGAGAAGCCGCCCGCGTCCTCCTTGGCCGGCTTCCAGCAGCTCGCCGAGGAACTGGACCGGTCCGGTCGCGTGTGTCAGGTCGGGTTCCAGTCCTTCGGCTCCGCGGCGGTGGCATCCGTACGGCAGTTGATAGCGGACGGCGCAATCGGGCGGCCCGTGGGCATCGGTGCCGCCGGGGCGTGGGTGCGAGAGGCCCGGTACTACGCCCGCTCGCCTTGGGCCGGACGCCGCCGCGTTGCCGTCGGCCCCGGGGCGCAGGACATGGTGGACGTCGTCGACGGCGTGCTGACCAATCCCCTCGCCCACGCCCTGGCCACCGCTTTGCGTGTGGACGGCAGCGATCGCCAGGACGACGTGGCCGGCGTGGAGTTGGAGCTCTACCGGGCCCATGACATCGAGGCCGACGACACCTCATGTGTCCGTGTGACGACTGCACACGACACAACCATCACGCTGGCCGCGACCCTGTGCGCCGAGCAGAACGTCGCGCCCTACATCGTCGTGCACGGCGAACAGGGCCGTATCACACTGCACTACACCGAGGACCGTGTACTTCTGGAACGGCGGGGCCAGGTATCCCAGGAGTACGAACATCCACGTACGGACCTCCTGGAGAACCTGATCGCTCATCTCCGTGACGGCGACGAGCTGTTGAGCCCGCTGGAACGCAGCGGCGCCTTCACCCGGGTGCTGGAGGCTGTCCGCATCGCGCCCGAGCCGGTTCGCCTGCCCCCGGGCGTCTGGCACATGCTCGGCGAGGGTGCCGAGCAGCGTCGGGTGATCCCTGGTATCGACGCCCTCACCGCATCGAGCGCCGGTCGCCTCGCGCTGTTCTCCGAACTGGACGCGCCCTGGGCGAAGGCGACGGAGGGCTGACCTCCGGCCTCCGCCCCACGGCTGCTGCCCTCGGGGCGACAGCATGTCGGCCGCGGCCGTCAGTGCTTCGTCGAGTGGCGCTCCCCGAACAGGTCCGTCGCGTCCACGGGCCGCCCCGTCGCAAGGGACTCGTTGCCGGCGATGCCCACCGCCAGTGCGAACGCGCCGTCGCGGGCCGTGGCACCCTTGCCCGCTGCCGGAGCCGCCCCCTCGTCGGAGCCGTCGCCGAGCGGACCGAAGAGTTCCTTGAGCATGCGCAGATCCCCACCGCCGTGCGAGCCCGCCGCCACCTCGAAGGTCACCTCGCGCGGCTCCTCCCACAGGGGACGCAGCAGGATGCGCGTACGGCCCGGGTTGGCCATCGGCACGCCGCCATGCGCAGCCTCTCCCCCAGGGGCCGCGGTACGCGGGGGCTGCCACGTGTTCTCCTCCACCTCGAGCTCCAGGCGGCCCGCGGTGCCGTTGAACATGACGCGGTAGCCCTCCCAGGGCGAGTACGCCGTCAGGTGGTACGTCATGGTGGCGCCGGTGTCGTAGCGGACCAGGACCGCCAGGTCGTCCTCGATGTCGATGCCGTCACCGAACACGTTGCGGTCGCGCACATAGGTGTCACCCGCGGCCTGCGCGTCGAGGTACAGAGCGGTGAGCCCGGGGTCGTCCGCCAGGTGGATCGCGTACGGGTCGTCGGCTGCCGCCGCGTCGCCGTGCGCGCGCTCGTAGTCGCGGCGCAGTCCGGTCGCCTCGCCGTTGCCCCGGCCGTAGAAGACGAGCCCGCCCTCGGCGTGGACGCGTGAGGGGGTCGCGTTCAACCACCAGTTGACGAGGTCGAAGTGGTGGCCCGACTTGTGCACGAGGAGACCGCCGCTGTGCCGCTTCTCGCGGTGCCAGCGGCGGAAGTAGTCGGCGCCGTGACGTACGTCGAGGAGCCACTCGAAGTGCACCGACCGCACGTCACCTATCGCGCCGTCGGCGAGCAGCTGCCAGACCTTTTCGTGGGCCGGGTTGTAGCGGTAGTTGAAGCCGACCGACAGGTCGCCGCCGGTGCGCTCCAACGTGTCGAGGATCGCACGGCACTTGGCGGCGTCGGTCGTCAGGGGCTTCTCCGTGACGACGCGGCAGCCCGCCTCAAGGGCGGTGATGATGTAGTGGTCGTGGGTGGCGTCGACGGTGGTGACGACGACCTCGTCGATCCGTTCGCGCCGCAGCAGGTCCGCGAAGTCGTCGGGCGCGGTGGCGGTTGCCTCCGGACGGCCGAGGCCGGTGAGCAGCCGGTTGTGGTGGGCGATTCGGGTCGGGCTGGGGTCGGCGAGCGCCACCACGTCGTAGTGGGCGCGGGCGCCGAGGGCCCGGGTGTACATCTGGGCACGGTGTCCGGTGCCGACGACGGCGGCGCGCCGGGTGGTGAGGGCGGTCATGGTCAGGGTTCCTTCCGTGGGGCGGGGCCGGTGGAACGGCGGACGATCAACTCGCTGTCGAGGACGACCTGCTGGGGACCGGCCGACTGCGGTCCGCCGCCCTCAATGCGGCGCAGAAGGAGATTCACGGACTGCTCCCCCAGCGCATCGAGCGGCAGGCGCACCGAGGTGAGCGCCGGGGTGGAGGTCGCGGCGAGGAGTATGTCGTCCACGCCGACGAGGCTGACGTCGTCGGGCACGCGCACACCGCGCTCGCTCAGCCGGGACAGGATCCCCAAGGCCAGCAGGTCGTTGTGCGCCACGACGGCAGTGGCACCGGAGGCAAGGGCGAGGTCGGCGACCTGCGCTCCGGTATGGAACTTCGGTTCGTGCGGGCCGAACTCGCTGATCTTCAGGCCCAGTTCCTCGCACGCCGCGCGCACGGCGTGGCCGCGCTGCTCGCTCGACCAGGAGTCGCGGGCGCCCAGGACGAGGGCGAGGTGACGGTGCCCGAGGGCATGCAGATGCGCCACCGCCTGACGCAACCCGTCGGCTGTGGGCATGACGACCGTCGGCACTCCCCGCACGGGCCGGTTGGCAATGACACTGGGTACCTGCTGGATAATCTCGTCGAGGCGCTCGGTGTCCATGCGGGGCGCGACGAGGAGCAGCCCGTCGACCTGGCGGGCGAGGGTGAGGGCCAACTCGTATTCGTCGTCGGGGTCTTCGTCCGTGTCTGCCAGGAACACCGCATAGTCCTTGCGGCGGGCGCGGGCCTGTACTGCCTTGGCGACCACCGCGAAGAAGGGGTTGGCGATGTCGGGCACGATCAGGCCGAGGGTCCGGGTGCGGCCGAGGGCGAGCGAGCGGGCGACGCGGCTGGGTGTGTAGCCGAGCCGGGCCGCCGCTGCGAGGACCCGCTCACGGGTCTCGGGTCTCACCTGTTCGGGCGACGCGAAGCAGCGGGAGACGGTGGAGGGAGACACCCCGGCCTCCCCTGCCACGTCCTCGGCGCTTGCAGTCATGAACTCGACCCGTCAGAAGAGCTCGACTGTCCTGTGCGCAGGACCGTCCCACCGTGACGGCGACACTCTGTCCGCGCGGCCTTCTCCTCGCGTCCGCGTCGCTCCACGGCCACAGCCGCGAGGGCGAGGACGCCCGACACCAGCGGGAGGAGGAGCAGCAATTGCCAGGCGCAGACTGCCGTCGCGCATACGGCGGCCGCGAGTATCACCGAGCCCACGAGGTCGTCGCGGGAGCGCGCCAGGGCGACGCGCCGCCACCCGGCGAAGCCGTTGGCGAGGGTCGCAGGGCCGGCATCGCCCGGCTCGCTCCACGCGGCAGCCGCGCGCAGCTGCACGACGACCACGGCGACGCCGGCCGCCGCACACACCACGACGAGCAGTCCGTGGCCGGGCAGATCGCCGGCCACAGCGGCGATCCGCAGGTCGGCCGCGAGGAACGCGAGGGACGCGAGCCCCGCCGTACCGCGCAGGGTTCCACCGCGCAGTGCGCGGCGCCAGTCGGCGGCGAAGCGGCGGGCCGTGCCCACGCTCGGGCCGTCGGGCACGCAGCGGCGCACCGCCGCGCAGCCCGCTGCCATCGCTGCGGGCCAGGTCACCAGGGGCAGGGAAGCCAGCGTCACGAGCACGCCAATCCAGATGACTTCGGCGAAGAGCGTGAAGCGTTCACCGTACGGGGTATCGCGCACCCGGCCGTCTCGGTGACCGGGGTCGCGCCGGGTCGCCATCGCATACGTCATGACCGTGACCGCCCTTCAGCCCTTGAGCCCGGAGGTGGCTGCGCCCTCGATGAGCAGGCGCTGGAACGCGGCGAAGAAGGCGATCACCGGCAACAGGGAGAGGACCGACATGCCCAGCATCGCTCCGTAGTCGGTGGCGCTTGAGGAGTCGACGAACAGACGCAGGGCCAGCGGCAGCGGATAGTTCTCCGGCGACTGGAGGTAGATCAGCGGGGCGAAGAAGTCGTTCCACGACCAGATGAACGTGAAGATGGCCGTGGTGATCAGTGCGGGTCGCAGCAGCGGCAGCACGATGTGCCAGAAGATCCGGAAGTGGCCGCAGCCGTCGATCAGGGCGGCCTCGTCGAGGCTCTGCGGCAGATTGCGGATGAACTGCACCATCAGGAACACGAAGAACGCGTCGGTGGCGAGGAACTTGCCGAGCAGCAGTGGCACGAAGGTGTCGACCAGGCCGGCCTGCTGGAACATCGTGTACTGCGGGATGAGCAGCAGGTGGTGCGGGAGCAGGATGGTGCCGATCATCGCGGTGAACATGACGCCGCGGCCGCGGAAGCGCAGCCGTGCGAACGCATACGCCGCGATCGAGCACGACAGCACGTTGCCGATCACCGAACCCACCGAGAGGATCAGCGAGTTGGAGAAGAATCGCCAGGTCGGCACCTCCGCGATGCCTTCGAGAGCGGTGCGGAACCCCTCCCACGTGGGCCGAGAGGGAAGCAGGTCGAAACTGGAGAGGATCTCCTGGGGCGGCTTGACCGATGAGGTGAACACCCACACCACGGGGTACAGAAGGGCGAGCAGCAGCACGGCGGCGCCACCGTGCCAGAGCAGGGCGCCCCGGTCGAACGGCCTGTGCCGGACCCCTTGGGTTCGAGGGATGGTCGGGGTCGTCATGGTCACTTCTCCTCGCCCGCGTAGTGGACCCAGCGGCCCGACGTCTTGAACAGGACCGCGGTCACGACACCGATGACGATCAGCAGCACCCAGGTCAGGGCGGCCGCGTAGCCCATCCGGAAGTCGTTGAAGCCGAGTTCGTACAGGTACATCGAGTAGACGTACGTGGAGCCCGCCGGGCCGCCGGTGCCGTTGGAGAGCACGAAGGCCGAATTGAACATCTGGAAGGCGTGCACCATCTCCAGGACCAGATTGAAGAAGATCACCGGAGAGAGCATCGGCACGGTCACGGAGACGAAGCGGCGGATCGGCCCGGCGCCGTCCACCTCGGCCGCCTCGTACAGGTCCCGCGGGATCTGTTGCAGCGCGGCCAGGAAGATGACCATGGGCGCGCCGAACTGCCAGACGGAGAGGGCGACCAGGGACATCATGGACCAGTCGGGGTTGGACACCCAGCCGCCGGTGTCCATGCCGAGGATGCCGGCGGCGCGGTCGACGACGCTGCCGGTGGAGAAGAGCAACCTCCAGACGATGGCCGCGCCGACGCTGGCGCCGATGAGCGAGGGCAGATAGAAGGCGGCCCGGTAGAAGTTGCGGCCCCTGCGTTTGGTGTGCAGGAGCAGCGCCACACCGAGGGCCACGGCAAGCTTGAGCGGAGTGGCGATCAGCACGTACTGGAGCGTGACCAGGACCGAGTCGCGCACCTGCGGATCGTCGAAGAGGATACGCCGGTAGTTCTCGAGGCCGATCCAGTTCGGGGTGTCGAAGAGGTTGTAGTCCGTAAAGGACATGAACAGCGAATAGAACATCGGAGCGAGGGTCAGCAGACCCGCGCCGATCATCCAGGGAGTCAGGAAGACATACGCCGCACGATCGCTGCCCCGGCGGCGCTTGCCCGGGGCGACGCGGCGAGTGTGGGGGTCTCGGCGGGCCGCCGGTATCGCGGCCTCGGTCGTCGTCGTACCGGCCATGGGTTCTCCATAGGTCGTGGGGGTTCTCGGGCCGGCAGTCGTCAGGAGAGGACGACCTTCGCCTGGTCGAAGTAGAGGTCGACGGCCTCGTCCACGGAGATGACGCCGTAGCCGAGCTTCTCGGCGATGCGCTCCAGGCGGACGTTCAGGGTGGAGCCGCCGACTCCGGGGGCAGGCGGTGTTGCCGCTGCCACGCCGGCGATCCGCTTCTCGTAGCCCTGGGTCAGGCGCACGAACGGGTCGTCGGTACTGGCCGCGCCCTCCTGGCGGGTGGTGGGCGCCATGCCGATGTTGGTGCCGAGGATCTTCGCGACGCGCCGGTCATTGATCATGAAGTTGATGAACTGCGCGGCCTCACTGCGGTACGGCGTCGCGCCCGAAGCGCTGAGCAGCATGCCCGGCTTGGCGTAGAGGCCGCTCGTGCCGGTGTCGGTGGGCGGGGTGGTCAGCTTCAGGCGGGTCCCGCGCGCCTCGCTCCGGCTGCCGACCTGGTTGTCCCACTCGAACATCGAGGCCGCGCGGCGCGCGGTGATTGGAGCGCCCGGCTTCGCCTCCAGGATGACCCGGGCACCCGCGATCCCGCCGGCGTCCCGCCAGCGCTCGATGAACGACAGGTAGCCGTGCAAGTCGTCGGGTGTGAAGCCCAGTTGACCGGCCTCGGTCCACGCCGTCTTACCGTGCTGCATCATCCACATCTCGACGCCCATGTAGTTCTGGCCGGGGTTGTCGACACCGACCTGTGCGCCCTTGGTGAACTTGGAGATCCTGGCGGTCTGTTCGGCGAACGTCTCCCAACCCGTCTTCAGATCCGGCGGAGTGGCCCCCGCCTCGGCATAGAGCCCGGCGTCGTACATGAGCGCGATGCTGTTGCGCGACAGCGGAACGCCGACGCGGCGACCTTCGATCAGGCCGGCGGTCCGCAGCGCGGGCACGACGGCGCTCGCGTCGATCTCCTTGCCGGCACCGGTGAGTTCGGCGAGATCGGCGAGGAGGTCGTGACTGGCGAAGGTGCGCAGCCAGGCATAGTCGACGTGCAGCAGGTCGGGCGGATTGCCGCCGGCGAGCGCGGTGGTCACCTTCTGCCAGTACGCGTCGAAGCCTACGAAGCTGGTCTTGATCCGGATACGCCGATGATCGCGTTCGAATACCGCGATGCACTGGTTGATGAGTTCGGCCCGGCCGGCATCACCCCAGAAGAAGTAGCGCAGCGTGGCCGTGCCGCCGGAGGCGACCGAACGCGCGCCGCTGCTGCAGCCCGTGGCGAGTCCCGCGGACAGCAGGGCTGCCAGGGCGGTACGGCGGGAGGGGGCGTCATTGCCCATGCGGCTCCTCCGCGAGGTAGGTCAACTGCGTTGCGTCAATTTCTTGTTGAGGCGCGACTCTTGCAGGCGCTCGCAGAGCCGTCAATGCTTCCAGCAAGCGCTTTCTCACAAGGGTCGCAATGGGACGGGCAGCGGGCATGCAGCCGCGTCCGCTCTGCGGATCGGTACTCTCGACAACTCCTGCGAGCGCTCGCAGAGCACGATGGCCGCAAGGTCGCAGGCTTGACGTCGCGGCCACCCCGGCGCCCAACCCGGGGACAGCGCGGCCGAGGGCGGCCGCCTGACCGGCGTCTTCGAACGCTGGCCCCCGACCCGAGTTGGCCGCGACGATAGAAGACGCGTTCGCCCGCCGGGACCGGGCGAACCTACAGCCGACCGTCGACTTCTTCGAGCAACTGCTGACCGAGCACCCGGACAATCCCTACGTTCTGTACGAGGTCGGCGGATCGTATGACGCCGACGGACAGGGAGAGATCGGCTCCTACGAGGGCGCTGTTCCTCGCTGCCCCACGGTCTTGCAGATGTCCGTGCTGGTACGCCGTCCCGCGCGCCCTGCCCCTGCACCGGAGCCGGGCCTGGGGGCGGTCCCACGTGCGTCACGCCGCCCCCAGGGGCGAGGCTCGCGGGCCATAGCCGCAGCGCCTCACCGATCACGTTCCGATCAATCCGGTCGGCTGGTCCACGGGGTGGACCAGCGGTTCATCGTCGGCGGCATCCGAACACCGAGCGCCGCCCGCGGCTGACCACGAATACCCCCGCCGTCCCGGGACACCCGGGGAACGTGACATTCCGCGATCTGCCATGCGTACGTGGTCCCTACACCAGCCGTCGCCGGGCGAGCTGCCCGCGGTAGGGGCTGAGCAATCACGCAGAGGAGCAGCTGTAGCCATGACCCACAACAAGAGAGACAAGGAAGTCATGCGGGAACTGCTCCGCTATCACGGGCAGACCTATGCCGCCGAGGCCCACATCCAATTGAAGAACACACCGCAGCCCCTCTACCGGACGCTCGTCCTGGCGCACCTGCTCAGCGCGCGGATCCGTGCTTCTGCCGCGGTCTCGACGTCGCGGTCCCTGTACGAGGCCGGACTGAGGGACCCGAAACGCATGTGCGCAGCCACCTGGCAGCAGCGCGTCGATGCCCTCGGGCGTGGTGGTTACCGCCGCTACGACGAGCGCACGGCAACCCAACTGGGTGAGGGCGGCCACATCTTGATCGACCACTGGGGCGGCGACCTGCGCAGGATGCGGGAGCAGGCGGACGGAGATGCGGACGAGTTGCGGCACCTGTTGCGGGAATTGCCGGGGGTCGGTCCGGTCGGGGCGGACATCTTCCTGCGGGAGGTTCAGGACGTGTGGCCGGAGTTCGCCCCCTTCGTGGACTCCAAGGCTCTTCAGGGCGCCACGCGTCTGGGACTGCCGCGGCGAGCCTCTGAGCTCGTCCGGCTCGCCGGTGATGGGACGCACGCGGAGATGGCCTCGGCGCTGGTGCGTGCGGCCCTGGACGAGGCAGTCGCAGCGGACTGCCTGGACCGCGTCGCCTGACGGCTCCTCTCAACGGCACGACCCGTCCTGTGCGGGGAACCTGGGACACAGAGCCGCCAGTATCAGACATCCTTTCCATCCACGTGGGTACCCGCGTGCCACACCAGCCCACCGAGGAAGGGAGAGATTTGTGAGTGACCGCCGACCCGAGGAACCGGTACCGGGGCCCACCCCGAGGGACATGCCCGACCAGCAGGCAGGCACCGGCGCTGATCCCTGGGACGCCGCAGGCGATGTGGCACAGCCGACCGATGGGGAGCCGCCCGAGCCCGACCCGGAGATCCCCGACACAGACGAAGCGGGTACCGGCCGACGGGGGACCACCCCGCACTCCGGAAGCCCGAGCCCCGAGCACCCCGTGCCCGACGAACCGTCCGGCTGACGCTCCGCGCCAGGTGACAGCTCCGGCACAGGGGGCCCGGAGTCGATGCCGTCCGGGTGCCGTTCCAGCATCAGCGGGCGGCCCCGCAGGTGCGGCAGCATGACAGGTGCGACCGCGCGGTAGTGCTCGACGAGGTGGCCTTTCGTGTACGCCTCGCCGCGCCCGCTCGCGGGAGACAGCACCTTGTCCGGGCGGTGGACGTCGACGGTCCGACGGCCCACACGGACCGTCTCGGAGCTGGTCATCTCGGTGTCCTTCGGTCAGCGCACGACGGCCGTCTCGACCAGCAGCCGCGCCGCCGCCGCGATCGACTCGGCATCGATACCGGCTGCGTGCAGTTGCTCCGCGGGAGTCGCCGAGCCGGGCATCGTCCGGACAGCCAGGCGCACGAGGCGCGGTACGGGACGGCCGTCGGCAAAGGCGTCGAGCACCGAGTCCCCGATACCGCCCTCCGCGCGGTGGTCCTCCACTGTCAGGAGGCAGCCGGTGCTTTCGGCGGCCTCGCGCAGGGTGCTGCGGTCGACGGGCTTGACGGAGTAGAGGTCGATCACCCGGACCTGGATGCCCTCGCGGTCGAGCAACTCGGCGGCCTTCAGCGCC
Organism: Streptomyces sp. CB01635; assembly: GCF_002803065.1. Taxonomy (GTDB): domain Bacteria; phylum Actinomycetota; class Actinomycetes; order Streptomycetales; family Streptomycetaceae; genus Streptomyces. The sequence goes on along the minus strand of NZ_NNBL01000003.1, from coordinate 1,434,388 downwards.
TCGTGGAGGGTGACGCCCGCCGAGACCACGGTCAGTCGGTCCTCGCCGGATGCGCGCAACACTTTGCTTCCGCCGATCGGGAACTCCTCGGTGGGGCTGTAGATGACGGGGGTGTCGCCGCGGGAGGTGCGCAGATAGCGGATGCCCTCGAGGTCGGCCATCTCCGCGACGAGCTTCGCCGTCTGGTTGCCATCGCACGGGTACAGCACCGTCGAGCCGTACATCGCCCGGAACATCGCCAGGTCCTCGAGCCCCATCTGCGAGGGCCCGTCCTGACCGATGGCGACGCCCGCGTGCGACCCGACCAGGTTGATCCCGGCCCCGCTGATCGAGGCCATGCGCACGAAGTCGTACGCGCGGGTGAGGAACGCGGCGAACGTGGAGGCGTACGGCACCCAACCGCGCGTCGCCATCCCGACCGACGTGGCGACCATCTGCTGCTCGGCGATGTAGCACTCGAAGAAGCGGTCGGGGTGCTCCTTGGCGAAGAACTCGGAGCGCGTGGAGTCGCTCACCTCGCCGTCCAGGGCGACGACGTCGCCACGGGCGGTTCCGACAGCGGCGAGAGCCTTCCCGTAGGCGTCGCGGGTGGCGACCTCGTCACCCGTCTCGTAACGGGGAAGGTCGGCATGGCCCGAGCCCACGGGATGCAGCATCCGTGCGGCGGACGGATGCTGCACCTCTACCCGTAGGTCGCGTACGCCGCCGAGTTCGGCGATCGCTTCCTCGGCGTCCGGCAGCGGCTTGCCGTGCAGGCCCTCGCGGTCCTGGACGGATGCGACGCCCTTGCCCTTGAGGGTGCGGGCGAGGATCGCGGTCGGCTGCCCGGCGGTGGACAGGGCCTCGTCGTAGGCGCGGTCGATGGCGTCGACGTCGTGCCCGTCGACCTCGACGGTGTGCCAGCCGAAGGCCTGGAAGCGGCGTGCGTAGGCGTGCAGGTCGTGTCCGTGCCGGGTCGGGCCGCGCTGGCCGAGGCGGTTGACGTCGACGATCGCCGTGAGATTGTCCAGGTGCTCGTAACCTGCGTGCTCGGCGGCCTCCCACACGGAGCCCTCGGCGAGCTCGCTGTCGCCGCACAAGACCCAGACGCGGTATCCGGTTCGGTCGAGCCGCTTGCCGGCCAGCGAGATGCCGACGGCGACGGGCAGCCCCTGCCCGAGGGAGCCTGTGGCCGTCTCGACCCACGGCAGCTGCCGTGGCGTCGGATGCCCTTCGAGACGGCTGCCGAGCCTGCGGAACGTCAGCAGCTCGGTGTCGTTGATCGCGCCGGCCGCCTTGTACGCGGCGTACAACAGCGGGGAAGCGTGCCCCTTCGAGAGTACGAACCGGTCATTGCCGGGATGTGCGGGGCGGTCGAAGTCGTAGCGCATGTGGTTCGCCAGGAGAACGGCCATCAAGTCGGCAGCAGACATCGAGGAGGTGGGATGCCCGGAGCCCGCGGCGGCGGAGGCGCGGATGCTGTCGACACGCAACTGCTGGGCGAGTTCCGAAAGTTGACGGGTATTCATGTCACTCCTTCCGAGGGGTTGTCGCACCGGACAGGGCTCCCGCTACGCACGCCGGCGGTTGCTTGCGCACCGGCGCGCAGCTGAACAGATGCCCGTACGCGGCGACCTCCGTCCCCGTGTCCGGCCCCGAAGCCACGAACGTGCAGCGCGAGGACCAGCGCCCGGGGCCGTCGGCAACGGCGGGACGAGTTCGACGTGTCTGATCCCGTGTCCCGTGGTCGCACAGATGCGGCGCCTCGGGCAGCCCGAGTACGCGGCGACGCCTGGAAAAGGCAACAGTTTGTTGCCGTTCCGGGCGGCCTTGGGCAGGGACGCCCGGGGCGCAGTGCAGTCCGGCTGACACCCGGCGAAGTCGGCGCCGCCGATCACGAAGCGGGGTCGAACCACGGTTCGCCTCCGAGAAGGTCGCTCTTACGCGCTTATCGCGTCCCCCTGACATGAGCGTCCAAACGTGCAGCAGGGGTCCCACGTGCGTACTTCCAGGGCCACGGACCCCCGGATTGCGGGACACCCATTCCTGCGCACTGCCCGGCAGTGCCTGCGCGTCGCAGCGCACCCATACGCCCTGAAATCGTGTCCGAGGGGTCGCCGACGGAGCTCCAAGAGGCCATATTCGCTGGTCACGGCATTGCCCCACGCGGACAAGACAACCTGTCCGTGATCCCCGTACGGTGACCCACGCCGCCCCGACCTCATCACGGGGCGGACCCCGGCAGAGGAGGTCTCGCGGCCTGCGCCCACGGTGCAGGTCAGATGGCTCCCAATGAGTCCCGAGTACCCGGCCTTCATCCTGTCAACCACTGCACAGGCAGCGTCAATGAATCACCCTGCAGTACGCAGGGCGAGGACGCCGCCCGCTACCGGGAATCGGCCTGGTGTCGTTGCTGGCCGCGGATGCTCTGAGGGCCGCGCGCTGAAGGGGACACGGGCGCCCGTCCGTCACCCCTGACGCCTCACCGACAACGCTGAGGACCGAAGCACCCCGATTCGGTGGTGCCGCGGACTGATCCGCGCCCGCCGGGTCGTACCGCGGTGCTACGTGACACCGCTGCCGTGCGCACGCCCGTTCAGGTTGCGTACAGGCTCAAAGTGCCATCGTGCGGATCATGACCGCACAGCACGTCCTCGACGACCGCCCCCTCGTCCCCGTACGCCGGATGGCGAACAAGGTGCCAGAGGTGACCATCTATTTCTGGATCATCAAGGTGCTGACCACCGGCATGGGTGAGACGGCGTCGGACATCCTGGCCCGCATCCTCGGCCCGGTGCCGGCGGTCGCGCTCGGCGGCCTCGCTCTGGTGGCCTCCCTGGCCGTCCAGTTCACCCTCCGCCGGTACGTCGCCTGGGCCTACTGGACCGCCGTCGTCATGGTCAGCGTGTTCGGCACCATGGCCGCCGACGTCCTGCACATCGGGCTCGGAGTCCCGTACGCCCTGTCGACGCCGGCCTTCCTCGCCGTACTGGCCGCGGTCTTCATGCTCTGGTACGCGAGTGAGCGGACTCTGTCGATCCACTCCATCCAGACGCGCCGCCGCGAGGCGTTCTACTGGGCGGCCGTCCTCGCCACGTTCGCCCTCGGCACCGCCGCGGGTGACCTCACCGCCACCGTCGGCTTCGGCTACCTGGGGTCGGTCGTCCTCTTCGCGGTCGGCATCTGCGTGCCCGCCCTCGCCCACCGCTTCGGCGCCCTGAGCGCGGTGACCGCGTTCTGGACCGCGTATGTCATCACCCGCCCCCTCGGAGCTTCCCTCGCCGACTGGATGGCCCTCGGCCACGCCCGCGGCGGCCTCGGCCTCGGCCTGGCGCCGGTCACCCTCGCGTGGACCGTCGCGATCATCGGATTCGTCGGCTACATGGCCATGTCACAGCGCGACACGGGCGCCCACACCGCAGCCTGAGGATCAGGGCGCGCAACGCGCGGCGGAGCCTGGCTCCGAGGCTCGCGGCACCGTGCGCAACGGCGGCCGTCCGCCCCAGCACTGAGGTTCCGGTACGATCCGCACTTCTTCGTACCGGGGAGGGATCATGGCCGAGAGCGGCGGTGCCGAAGGCACCGACAACAGCGCGGGAACCTATGACGATGTCGTGGACGAACAGACCGCGGTCCAGCTGGTGTACCGGCCCCAGTCTGCCGACGCACTGGTCGGCCTGCGGGTCCGCGAGCGGATCAAGCGGACAGGGCTACTGCTGCGAGGCGTGTTCCTCGTACTCTGGGTGGGGCAGTGGCTGCTCTCCACCGTGGGCCGCGGGAGCATCGACGTGGTCTCGACGGTCCTGTTCTTGTTCGTCGTGCTGGTGGTGTGGGGGTATCCGCGGCTACAAGCCGCACAAGTGCAGCGGATCGTCGGATGGCAGGGCGAGTACCGCGCCACCGTGTCTCCGGTCGGCATCACCTGCCGCACCGACCACAGCACTTTGATCCAGAAGTGGTCCGTCTTCCGGGGCTACCGGGAGACGGCAGGTCACTTCGTCCTGCTCAGCCGGGACCCCAGCATCTCGTGGCTCGGTGTCCTTCCCAAACGGGGCGTGCATGACGGTGAGGGCCTCGACAGGCTGCGCGCCGTTCTGGACGAGCACACCCCTCGCGTGTGACGGACTTGAAAGGCACCATCCACGGACAGGCCTGACCCAACCCGCTACGCCCGCGCCCCGGGGGCAACCACTGGCCACACCGCGCAGGTCCGTGAGCGTCCCCGGAATGCCACCCGGTGCACGGCCGCGCCGAGCGCCGCCGCCGACGCGAGGTGACGTCGTCCGCCGCGGCACCGGTCGCGTCCGCGAGTGCCGGGCGCCGGCTGCCGTGCGAAGCCTCAGGTGCTCCGTCACAGCTGTGACGGAGCACCTGGTTGGCCACTCCGAGCATCGCAGTTGGCCGTAGGACAGTGAGGGTGCGCAAGTCCTCGGATACAGATCTCGTGCGTTCCACACGCGAGCCGACTGCGGTTCCAACGGCCGTGCCGGTGCTCCGTTTCGCGTGGCCGGCTGGTCAACGTCGTAGCCGCGGATCGGGGTACTTGGAGGCCACGCGTCGGAGGCATGGTTCCGTCGTCTGCATCAGTCGACAGCCTTCAACTCGCCCAGCGCGTCACCGAGGTCGAGCTCGGTACGGCCACGGGTCTGGAAGCCCTGCTGGAAAAGCTCTGCCGTGCGCTGCTGTGCTGCCTCACCCCGAACGAGTTGCTGGAACAGGGCCGCATCTGCGCGTACATCGGCGGGAGTTGCCAGGCTGATGGCGTTGATGGCCGATTTGGCCGCAATCAGCGCATCACGCGGGAAGCCCCCCATTCGCGCGGCAATGCCGGCTACGAACTCGTCCAGCTCGGCGTCGGGTACCGCGCGGTTGATCCATCCGTAGCGTTCGGCGAGTTCGGCATCGAAGTCGGCCGACGTCAGCACGGCTTCGAGCGCTCGGCCCCGGCCCAGCAGACGGGTCAGGTGCTGGATCGCTCCCGCCCCGGGCGGGGTGCCGATGCCGACTTCGGGCTGGCACAGGACAGCGTTCTCCCGGGAGGCGAAGCGCATGTCGCAGGCGAGGAGGAACTCGCTTCCCGCCCCCCGTGCCCGGCCGCGCAACTTGGCAATGGTGACGGCCGGGATCTCGCTGAGCCTGCGGAACAGCATCCCCAGGGAGGCGTCCCCCGGACCTCCGGCTTTAGCGGCTTCAGCGGTGTACTCGGACACTTTGGTCAGGTCTACGTGCGGGAAAAAGAAGTCGGGGTCCGCGCTGTCGAAGACCACCACTCGTGCAGTCGCCGGTCGGGAAAGCTCCTCGAGCAGTCCGACGAGATCGCGCACGAGCTCGGGACCGATGAGGTTGATCGGCGGGGCGTTGAAGGTGGCGGACAGGACGTTGCCGTCCAACCTGGTGCTGATGGTTTCGTACGAGGCTGTCATGTCCAATTCCTCTCGGCGCTCATCACGGCCCGGTGGCAACCCGGCCGTCAGGGCTCGCACTCCTCGCATCGCAGCACGGCCGATGCGGCAATCTCCTTCCCAGCCGCTGTACACGGTCAGGCAGCGGTCTCGACGGCCCGACGCAGACACCCCTTCCACTCTCTCCCCGATCACCCACTCACACAGCCCAGGAGCGTGATCCCCGCACGCTGAACGCACTCCAGGCATGCGACTCACCATGCTCGATTTTCGTTCGATACATTGGGGGCGGAAGCAGTCATCTGGCTCGGACAACCTCTCGCGTGGTCAGAGGCGAGTCTGCGTGCTGCACACCTGGCCGCGGAGCGTGGCACCGACACGCTTGCACCCCCGCCGATACCCCCGACCGGCCCGGACAGCGGCACCGACCGCACGCACGCGGCAGCGCACACGCGGTCGAGGCCCGATGGCGGGTGACCTTGCTGGAGCCGGGACAGACGGGCACGGCCCATAAGCTTCGGGCCATACCCTCACGGCCACACAACTGACCTGAACCCAACCAAAGTGGACGAAGAAGCCCTCACCCCGAACCGACCGCCCAGGCTCACTCGTTCAAAGAGTCCGGTCACGGCCATCTCCCCTGGCTCTCAGCCCGTCACCCAACGACCAGCATCGAACGGCACGCCGGCCGGGCCACCGAGGCCTGAACGCCGCCTCAGGAACGGCAAGAGTGCACAAGCAGCTGACACGCGCGGTACCCACGGCCACACTGTTGATCAGTTTCAGCGTCCCCACCTGAGGAGACCGGATGGCCGCGAAGGACGACGCACCAAGCCGCCCGTTCCTGATACCCAAGGCGCGGCTCGCGATCGGCTCGGTCACAGCTGCGCTCGTAGTCTTCGCGGCCGGCTACGGCGTCGGCACCGCCACAGCGACCAGCGGTCACAGCAAGGGCACCCAGCGCGAGAGCCGGGCCGACGTCTACCGGGACGGATATTTGGCGGGGCAGAAAATTTCGGGCGCCGGTGAGGAGATCACCGCCGATGCCGCCCGGGAAACCTGCGGCGAACTCTTTTACCAAGCCCCGTACCTGGACGAATGGCAGAGTGGTTGCCTCGCAGGAGCACAGCACCTGGCGCCGTATCCACCCTCGAAGTGAACTACGCGACCGCCCCGCCCGACCTCGGACAGCCGGCCCGACGAGCCGCCCGCACAAGGGCCCTGCGGACAGCAGGACGGTTCCACACGATCGCGGCGCCTTGCCCCGGACATCGGAACAGGGCTGATCTCTGCACGCTGGAGACGGCCTTTTGTTCACGAGTTCGGGCTGCGGGGGGCGGTCACCGAGTTTCGCCACGAACGCCGACCTCGCCACCTCACCGAACCGTGCAGTGACCTTACGTGAAGACGTATCGCCGGACAGTGCATCCACACTCATGACGATCCTGGGTCGATCCTGTGCATCTTTGCAGGCCGCGACAGAGATATCGGACGAGACAACCCATCTCCCCGTCCACCCCCTCCCCACACCGTGATAACACGGAGTAATCAAAATCGAGGAGGGCTACGACCGCATGGGTATCTTCAGCCGTCGCCAGAGCACGACCATCGAGCCGACGCCTGCCGCCGGCCCCCGTACGCCCTTCCCCGACGCCGCCGCCGGCGCCACACTCGACCCCGCCCTTCGCGCACTCACCGGGCAATGGACCATCGACCGCCCCCACAGCCGCATCGGCTTCTCCGTACGCCACGCCATGGTCACCACCGTCCGCGGCGCCTTCGCCGACTACGACAGCACCCTCTACTTCGACGGAGCCCGCCCCTCCCAGTCCCGGGCCGACATCACCATCCGGGTCGCCAGCGTCGACACCGGCGTCGAACAACGCGACGCCCACCTCATCGGCACCGACTTCTTCGACGCCCGCCGCCACCCGGAAATGACCTTCCGCAGCACCTCCACCACCCACGAAGGCAAAGAGACCTTCCGCATGACAGGCGACCTGACCATCCGCGGCGTCACCCGGCCCGTCGAACTCCAACTCGACTACCTCGGCTCCGTCCTCGACCCCTTCGGCTACGAGCGGGCCGGCTTCGACGCCACCACCACCATCGACCGCACCCAATGGGGCCTCGTCTACAACCAACGCCTCGAAGCAGGCGGCACCATGGTCAGCGAAAAAGTCCGGCTGCAGTTCGACATCTCCGCCATCCGCTCCACACCCATCGCCTAACCGCACCACCCCGCACAAACGCCCCCACTCCCCCACCACTACAGGTGGGAGCACCGGTCCCTTGTGACAGGCCAGGAAGGAACCAGAGGCCGCCGCGTCGTCCGCGGCCGTCGCACCTCCACGGCCTTCACCTCGTCCACCATCCTGGCGAACTCGGCCCCGGCGAGGCGCTCGTAATCGGCTGCATCGAAGGTGATCTCCACGGCCACGGGACCGCTGACACGAGTCCGACGACGAGATCATCGACCGCGCATCACGCAACGAGCGGCGTGACGGTCCACAACCCGGCGCAGTGGCTCGCCGCGGGCGCCTTCACGGTCAGCATCGGCAGCGACCTCACCAAGGCGCCGTTCGGGCGAAGATGGCACGGCTCCGGGGCTGAGTCGGTTGTCGGGCGCGGCGGAGAGAACAACGGAGACGCTCGCTCAGCCGCGGGTCAGGGTTCTTCCGGGCCCTCCTCGTCGAGTTCGAACCAGACCGTCTTCCCCTCCGGTTCGGGGCGGATGTTCCACCGGTGGGCCAGCAGGTCGAGGAGGACGAGGCCGCGTCCGGAGGAGGAGAGTTCGCCGGGGGCGCGCCGGTTCGGGACCTCGTCGCTGCGGTCGGTGACCTCCACGCGCAGTCGTCGCCGGCCTGGAACAACGCCGCTGATTTCGGCCCGAAGGACAGCGGCATGATCGGTGTGGATCAGTACGTTCCCGAGGAGTTCGGACACGAGCAGGAGAACCGTGTCGACCTGCTCCGGCCGCGCCCAGTCGTGGAGCAGGCCCTGGAATTCGATCCGTGCGTCGGCGAGTCCCTGGGCCTGATCCTGTTCGAGGGTGAAGCGCAGATGCCGCCCGGCCCGGTTCGCATGCACATCCGACGGGTCTCGGCGCAGGAGCAGCAGCGCGATGTCGTCCTCCGTGAAGGAGGCGCCGGGTTGGTCCCCCGCCTCTGCGGGGGACGGGGCCACGACCGCGTTCAGAAGCCGGTCCGCCAGGCCGTCGAGGTCTTCAGGACCGCCCGGGGTCAGCGCGTCGCGCACACGGAGCCAACCGGAGTACATGTCGTGTCCGCCGGACTCGATCAGACCGTCGGTGCAGAGCATGAGGATCTCGTTCTCGCGCAGGGAGACGACGCTGACCGGGTAGTCGTCCTCCCCTAGGTCGAGCCCGAGGGGCAGACCACCCCGCACGTGTTTGAGCAGACAGGTTCCGTCCGGCAGACGCAGCACGGGATGCGGGTGCCCGGCCCGGGCGATGCGCAGGACGCCGGTGGCGGGATCGGCCTCCAGGTAGATACAGGTGGCGAAGCGGCCTTCGCCCAGTGACGTCAGGAAGCGGGATGCGCGCACCAGGACGGCGTCGGGGCCATGGCCCTCGGCGGCGTAGGCGTGGATGGCGGTACGCAGTTGCGACATCAGCCCGGCCGCTTGCACATCGTGGCCCTGGACATCGCCGATCACCACACCGAGGCGCCCGCCAGGCAGGAGGATGCTGTCGAACCAGTCACCGCCGACCATGAGGCCCCCGCCGGTGGGCACGTACCGGCCTGCGACGGTGAGGCCGTCGACACCGGGGGCGATCCGGCTCATGCTGCTGCGCAGGCCCTGGGAGAGTGCGCGGTCCGCCTGGCCGTCGTACGACTGCTCGATGCTCTGGCCGAGCAAGCGGGCCACGGTCAACAGGAACGTGCCCAGGCCGCCGGTCATCGGTACCGGGGCGTCGAAGGCCGCCATCCATACGCTGGTGAGCTGGCTGTACGTCGTCAGGGGCAGGAAGGCCCATGCCTCGTAGCCCTGCTGTCCTGCGAGTTCCCAGGCGGACGGGAAGCGGTCTCGGTACTCCTGCGGGGAGGCCAGGAAGACGGGGCGCCCGGTCCGGGCCACCTGCGCGGCCGGATGAATCGTGCCGAGAGGCAGTCGAAGCGCGTCGACCTCGCCGTCGCGGAAGCCGACCTGGCCCACGCACTTCAGGACTTCGCGGTCGGACCGGAACACCGCCTGACCGCACAACGGCAGGGTGGCGTCGGCCAGCTGGGAGATCAGGGTGAGCGCCTCCCCGAGCGATGCGGCCCGCGCCAGGGCGTGCCCCGTCACGAGCAGGTCGGCTCCGCGGTGGCGCGTCCGCTCGGACGCCTTGGCGGATCCGGCGGCAGTCGGGCCCGCCAACCGGTTGAGAGTCGCGAGCTGGCGCACCTCGGCGTCGTACTCCTCGGAATCGCCGTGCTCGCGCCCGCCACCCACCTGCGGCACTCCCGTCTGCTCGGCGCACTCTGCCTTTCGCTCCTCCCATGTTCCGTCGATCCGCCCTACCTCGCCTGCTCACTCACCCCCCGGCGCTCTGCGACCTCCCGATCGGGATCGAACGCGTTGACGGATGCGGACCGGCGGGACGGAGATCGACACGCGCCGCATTGACGACGTTGTCGAGGTTCAGTCACGGCTGAGGTGAGTCGGCCCTCGAACGCGATCCAAGGCGCCGGGAGGGCGAGGCGCTGGGGACATCGCCCTCTGCTGCCGGCCCATCGGGACGGTGGGCCGGCAGCGCTCTCTGCGCCGTCGGGACGACCACAGTGGGTCCTTCGCGTCCGGTGCACCGAAACCGGTCCCTGGATGTCGATCGAGCAGGTCGACACCGAACAGCAGACGGCCCAGCAGAGTCAGTCCACCGACCGTTACCACAACGCCGTGCAGGGCCTGGGCCATTCGTCCCGCAACGTACGCCTGTCCAACATGCCCGCTCGGCCACCTCTCGGCGTCTCATCTGGGACTCGCCACGTGACCAGCCCACCGCTCATCGATGTCGTCTGCGCCTACATCTCTAGCTCCCTTCGAAACCCGCTGGCACGACAGCGTCACCGCACCGGTCCTGCACACCGACGCCCACACCGCGTTAGCCGTCCGGAGCGCCATAGGGATTTCCTATACCGCCTGCTGACATTTCGTCTTTGCCTCTCACTGTTTTCCGTACGTACCGTGAAACAGCTCGACGAGGTGCTCACTGCGATTTCTCCGAGGAATCGCGGTCTGCGCATGTCGATCCTTTTCCGTCGAGCGGACTGACACGCGAATTGAGAGGACCGGTGGCATGACCACGATCGAGAACGGATCGGGAATGCGAGAACTCGCGGGAAAGCGGGCCCTGGTCACGGGTGGTTCTCGCGGAATCGGAGCGGCCGTCGTGCGCCAACTCCTGGACGCGGGTGCCGAGGTGCTCACGACTGCCAGGTCGGCGACAAGCACGGTGCCCGAGGGCGCCACCTTCGTGGCGGCCGATGTGCGGACACTGGCTGGAGCACGGGCGCTCGCCGCGGCCGCACAGGAGGTGCTCGGCGGGGTGGACGTCCTGGTCCACAACGCGGGTGGGGCGCGACCTCACGAGGGCAGCGCGGCCATCCCCGACGAGGAGTGGCAGAACGCGCTGGACCTGAACTTCCTGGCGTCGGTGCGGCTGGACTCGCTGCTGCTGCCGGGGATGCGGGAACGGCGTTCGGGGGTCATCGTGCACATCTCATCGGCCGCGGTCCTCACCCCAGTAGGACCGTTCCTGCATTACACGGCGGCGAAGGCGGCACTGGAGAACTACAGCCGGGGACTGGCCGTGGAACAGGCCCCGTTCGGAGTCCGGGTCAACTCGGTGTCTCCCGGCAGAGTCGCCACTCCCGGTGGCGAAGAGACGCGGGAGCAGTGGGCGCGCCTGGATCTGGCGCCGGGCCAGAACGACGCCACCACCGCGCCGCTGGGGCGCGATGGCCGGCCCGACGACATCGCCCAGGCGGTGCTGTTCCTCGCGTCCGGCCGGGCGAGCTGGCTGACCGGGAGCAGTCTCGTCGTGGACGGCGGCGAATTCCCCAGGGGCTGACGCCGACATGATTCCGGAACGCCAGTTTCGACAAAAGAAGTTCAGCAGCGCCCCGCTTCCTTCTCGGCCGTCAGGACGCGGGTGAGAAGGAAGCGGACTCGGACCAGGTCTCATGACGCAGGAGTTCGAGCAGGGCCGTCTCCGCCGGGCCCGCGCCGGGCCGGACCACAGCGATGACGGGCTGGGACACGACCGGGAAAACCGGGCGCACGAGGTGCTCGTAACCGTGGGGCACCGCGGAGGCCGGGACGAGCGTCACCCCAAGGCCGTGGGCGGCCCAGCGCACGGCCGTCGCCGTCTGGGACACGCGGGCGGCCGTGGTCGGGGCCAGATCGTTGTCCCGCAGTACGTTCAGCAGTACGCCGTCGAGCGCGCTGTCGCGGTCGAACCTCACCCACGGCTCCCTCTCCAGTTCGCGCAGCTCGACCCGCTCCGCGGCGAGTTGCCGGTGCCCGGCGGCAAGGGCCACGACGAACTCCTCGTCGCCGAGGTGGTGGGCGTCGGCGGGGCTCTGCTCGCACGCCGCCATCAGGGCCAGGTCAAGCACGCCCCGTCGCCCCAGCCGCTCCAGCTCGGCGGAGCTCGGCTCCTCGAAGACGGTGACCTCCAGCCGCGGGAAGCGGCGACGCAGCGAGCCCAGTGCACCCGGCAACTGCCGTGTGCCAAAGCCCATTTGCACCGCTACCACCAGCTCGCCGACCAGCTCGTCGGCACCGGCCCGCGCCGTGGCCCTCGCCCGCCGCGCCGCGCTCACCGCGGCCTCCGCCTCCCTCAGGAACGCGCGGCCGACCACGGTGGGCACCAGTCCGGTCGGCGTGCGGGCGAACAGTTCCACGCCGAGTTCCCGCTCCAGGCCGCGGATCTGCTGGGACACCGACGGTTGAGCGACGTGCAGCCGCTCCGCGGCCGCCGTCACCGAGCCCTCCTCGGCGATGGCCAGGGCGTACTCGAACTGACGAAGACTCATCGGCTCCCGTTCCCTCGCTGCGGCGGACCGGGGCCCACCCGTTGTCAAACGTTGTAACAGTGAGTAACTCCGTTCCGCCGGCGGGGATTCCCGTCGACACGGCCGGAGCCGATCAGCTCTTGGTAGCCGCTCTTGGTAGCAGGTGCCGACAACTGGCGGGCGGCATGAGGACACCTGCCTCGTCCGAGTTACTGAGTGCTGTCCTGGTCGATCACCCAGGTGGGCGGGTGCGGGCCTGAGGCGATCAACACGCACGCTGGTCGACTTCAGGCGGGCGTTGGCCCGCATCCCCGCCTCCAGGCCGAGGTCTTCGACGGCTTCTCGCCGTCTCTCAGTGGCCGCGGAAGGCCTCCTCCAGCCACCAGGACCCGTGCTCCGAGGTGACCTTGGCATCGATGAGCAGGGGTGTGGAGCGGGGCCCGGCGACCCAGTCCCGGACAGGTTCGAGGTCGGCGCGGGTGCGTACGGTGACCGCTTCGAAGCCGTATCCCCGGGCGATGGCGGCGATGTCGGTGGGCGGGAACTCGACCGTGTCCAGGGGGAATTGGCCGGGGGCGAAGTGATGGACCTCTGCCCCGTATGCGTCGTCGTTGTAGACGACGACCACCATCGGCAGACCCAGCCGGCGGACGGTGTCCAGTTCGACGGCGCTCATCAGCGCGCCGCCGTCGCCGAGGGCGGCGACGGGCAGCCGGTCGGGCCGGGCCAGCGCCGCACCGATCGCCGTCGAAAGGCCCAGCCCGATGGACTGGAAGGCCTGGGTGAAGCACAGGCTGTTGTGGTCGGGCACGGACAGGAACATGGAGGGGTAGCCCATGAAGTTCCCGGAGTCCACGCCGATCACGCGCTCGGCGGGCAGCAGGTCGTCCAGCGCAATGCTCAGCGTGCGCGGGTCGATGCGCTCATGGCTGCTCTCGTCCTCGTAGGACACGTCGCGCCAGCGCACGCGTGCGGCAATGGACTCTCCGATGGTGGGGGTGCGGTAGCCGGTTCGTCGCCCTCCGCTCGCTTCGAGGGCGCGCCGTGCGGTGCGTTCCACGTCCCCGATGATGCCGAGGTGGACAGTGCGGTGCCTGCCGAGAGCGGACGGGTCGTCGTCGACCTGAACGACGGTGGCCTCCGGGCCGATCAGCCGGCCCTGCCGCATCGTCCACATGTTCAGTGCGCAGCCCCAGCCCACGATCAGATCCGCGCCCTTTACGAGTTCCGCGGTCAGGGGCGAGGAGAATCCGCCGGACACGTCGAGCGACCACGGGTTGTCGTGGAACAGCCCGCGGGCGACGGCAGAGGTGGCCAGGAGCGCACCGTGCCGCTCGGCGAGCGCGGCCAGGGCGTCGCGGGCGTCGGGTGTCCGCGCTCCCCGGCCGGCGACGAAGACCGGGCGCTGCGCGCGTTCGAGGGTCTGCACCAGCTGGACGACAGCGCCCGACTCGGGCTCGACCGACGTTCGTTCAGGAGGCGGCGTGACCGATGCGCCCTCGGAAACGTCCAGGGCCTGGATCTCCAGCGGGAGATTGAGCACTACGGTACGGCGCTCGTGCAGGGCTCGCCGCACGGCGGCGCATGCCTGCTCGACCGCGTCCTCCGCCGAGGTCACACGCGCGCTGACGGCGCCCACCGACCGCGCCAGCGCGTCCTGGTCGACGTAGAAGTTCGAAGTGGTCTCGGCGGTCTCCGCCGCCAGGACGAGCAGCGGGGTACGACTCTTGGCCGCCTCGGCGATGCCGGTCAGCGCATTGGTCAGCCCGCACCCCTGGTGCACCGACAGCGCCGCCACCTTGCCGCTCATGCGGGCGTAGGCATCGGCCATGGTGGCCGCCCCGCCCTCATGGCGGGCCGCGACGTACCGGGAGCCGGCCGCGACCAAGGCGTTGGTCAGATGGAAGTTCCCCGAACCGACCACACCGAAGACGTGGTCGACGCCGGCCGCCGCCAGGGCCCGGCCGACCGCTTCTGCGACCTTCACGCGCGCTCCACCAGTGCGAGCACGCGGGCGGGCGCACCGGATCCGGTGACGATGGGCAGCGGTCCGGCCAGGACGACGGCGCCGGTCGGCGGCAGCGCGGCGAGGTTCTGCAGCTGGGTCAGGCCGTACTTGCCGCTGCCCATCAGGAAGGAATGGCACGGGAAGGCCGGATCGAAGCCCGGTGCCTGGCCGGCGTCGGTGCCCACCGTCTCGACCCCGAGACCGATCACGGGCGCCTCTTCGGCGACCCAGCGGGCGCACTCCGCCGAAAGCCCCGGGGTGTGCGGGCCGTTCTCATCAGCGTTGAGGAACTCCTGCTGAGCGTGCGAGCGATCGTCCCATCCTGTGCGCAGTAGCAGCCAGCCCCCGTCGGGCAGCGGCCCGTGCTGTGCTTCCCACGCCTTGACGTGCTCGACCTCGACCAGGAAGTCCGGGTTCGCGGCCGCCTCGACGGAGAAGTCCAACATGGCTGCCGGGGCAATCAGCTGCTGTGCCGGCACGGATGCCACGTCGGCGAGGCCCTTGCCGGTGATCCAGTGGTTGGGTGCGTCGAAGTGCGTGCCGGTGTGCTCGCCGCTGCGGAAGTTGTTCCAGTACCAGGCGGGTCCCCGGTCGTCGTAGCGGCTGATCTCCTCGAGCTCGAAGACCGCGGTCTGGCCGAACTGGGCGGGCAGTTGGAGCACCGGTGTGGACGACGACAACGGCGCCGTGAGGTCGACGACTTCGATGGAGCCACTGCGCAACGCGGACGTCAGCGCGGCGAGGACGGAGGGGTGGGACATGCAGGCCTCCTGCAGATGAGGGCTGATCCGCCGAGGATCATAGTGCTCGCGCGGGCGTTACAGAGGGCGGCACCAGTAGGTGACCCGACCCGCTTCGGTGCCGCGAAGTTGTCCGGCGGCAGTGGCAGAGGTGCACACATGATGGCGGGGCGTGGGCCATCCCGGGGGCCGGGGCAATCGGAGAGGCGGGCGTTCGACCGGGCAGCCCTGGGCCGGCAGCGCGACGGCGCCTGGATGACGACGGGGGCGCCCGCGTCGCCTGGATCAGACAGCGCGACCCGGCCGGCGTCGACCGTGCGGGACTGCCGCCGACCTTCCTCGTCGATGACGTCGATGCCCTACGGGAACAGGTCGCCCGCACCGTCTGCGGTGGCGCTTGGCCACCGCCCGGAAGGTCAACGCACACGCGGACTCTGTCGCCCGGCCCGCTGAGCGGTCTCGCATTCGGCCGCCTCCCGGACGGCGGGTACGCGGGTCCGCACGAGCGGTTCCGTCTCAGCTGCCCCGTACGCCGATGTCGGCCTGGTCCCGGGCCGAGCACTACTCCTCATCGACCGCAGCCCGACCCGAGTGCCCGCCCGTCTTGAAAGCTGAGCCGGGTGGACGGCCTCTGCCCCACGAACCGACCCGCGCAAGGCATCCGAGAGTTGATGCGTACGACGCTTCGTTCGGTTGCCGGCGACGCGTCACCGCGGCTCCGGTGACGGTCGCAGGTGTCGCAGCCACGCCTCGGTCTGTGAGAGATGGGCGGAGGCCGCGGCAGCCGCGGCCGTGGGGTCGCCGGCCGCAAGAGCGGTGATGAGCGCCTCGTGGCCGAGGTCGCTGGCCAGTCGCACGGTCGCCGCTTCCCGGGTGCCGTAGACGCTGTAGTGGGCACCGCGGGCACGCAGCAGGCCGGCGAGCGCGGCGAGCGTCTCGTTGCCCGCCGCCGCGCAGACCGTGGCGTGGAACTCGTGGTCCAGCAGCTGGAGTTGCTCCTGGTCCTGCGTGCGGGACAGGCGCTCCTGAAGTTCGCGCAGGTGCGTCACGACCGTCTCGTCCGCGCGCGCCGCGGCGAGTGCGGCGGCGTGTGACTCGATGGCGCGGCGCACGTCGAAGAGTTCGAGGAGACCGTCCAGCGGAAGGACGTCGACCGTCGCACTGAAACCGGCCAGCATCTGCGCCGGGCGCAGCGCCGAGACGAACGTGCCCGCGCCGTGCCGGGACTCCAGCATGCCGAGGGCCGCAAGCGACCGGACCGCCTCGCGCAGTGAACCGCGAGAGACGCCGAGGCGGGCACACAGGTCGGGTTCGGGCGGGAGCCTGCTGCCCGGCCCCAGCTCGCCGCTCGCGATCATCGCACGCAAGCCCGCAGCCGCGGTCTCGGTGGCCGCCATCCTCGTACCCCCTCCGGTTGCCGCGGGACGCCCCCGCCGCCGTGTCCGCAACGATGCCACGTACGGCTATCCCTCGAGTCATCTAATGACTGCGCTTGTGGCTGGACGTGAAGATCTCTCCATCCCCCTGTTCAGCGGGTAGGTTACCGCCTACGGTCCTCCGGGAGAGCGACAGTCATCGGATGACTCGGAAAGCTGATATGCCTTCGCACCACCTGGACCCCTGGGCACTCGACCCGGACATACGCCACCTCAACCACGGTTCGTTCGGTGCGGTGCCGCGCACCGTCATCGAGGAACTGCACGCCCTGCGCGCCGAGATGGAGGCGAACCCGGACCGCTGGTTCCGCGGCCTCCCCGAGCGGGTGGCGCAGGCCCGCACCGACATCGCCGGCTATCTGCACACCCCTGCGCAGACCCTCGCCCTCGTCCCGAACGCGAGCGCCGGCGTCAGCACCGTCCTCGCCTCGCTCGAGCTCCCGCGCGGCAGCGAGGTGGTGATCACCGACCACGCGTACGGCGCCGTTGCCATGGGCGTGGCCCGCGCCGCCGCACGTGCGGGGGCGCGCGTGCGGACCCTGCATGTGCCGCTCGACGCGACGCCCGAGCAGATCACCGCCCGGTTCGCCGACGCCCTCGCCGACGCGCAGGCCCCGACCTCGCTCGTCGTCGTCGACCAGATCACCTCGGCGACGGCCCGTCTCCTCCCCGTCGCCGACATCACCCGCCACGCCCACGCGGCCGGCGCGCTCGTCCTCGTCGACGGCGCCCACGCACCGGGCATGCTCGCCGACCCGCTCGCGCAGACGGGCGACGCCGACTTCTGGGTCGGCAACCTGCACAAGTGGCCCTGCACACCACGGGGTACGGCCGCCCTGGTGGCGCGCGGAGATCTGGCGCAGGAGCTGTACCCGCTGACCGACTCGTGGGGCTCGCCCAACCCGTTCCCGCTGCGCTTCGACCAGCAGGGCACAGTGGACCTCACTCCCTGGCTCGCGGCGCCGCGTTCCCTGGAGTTCGTGGAGAAGCAGTTCGGCTGGGAGGCCGCGCGGGGGCGCATCACCGAACTGGCGGGCGAGGCACAGCGGATGCTCGCCGACGCACTCAGCACGGACACCGCCGCGGTCGGCGGCAGCGAGGCCCCGGCGATGCGCCTGGTGCCGCTGCCCGACGGCACGGCCACCGACCAGGCGGCCGCGCACGCCCTGCAACGCCACCTCTCCGTCACCATCGGCTGCGAGACCGCCGTGACCACTTGGCACGGGCGCGGCTACCTGAGGCTGTCCGCGCATCTCTACAACGATCGAGCCGACTACGCGCACTTGGCCGACCACCTTCCCGCAGCCCTGACCGAGGCGGCCGCGTAGCGGGCACGGCTCGACGGCCTGCCATCCACCGCTCCCAGAAAGGGCAGTCAGCGTGCGCACCAAATCCATCGAGGCGACCCTGCGGGACGCCGAACGCCCCACGACCCGGCTCGCCCGCTCGCTGGGGCCGCTCCAGCTCACGATGATGGGCATCGGCGTCACCATCGGTGGCGGCATCTTCGTTCTCACCGGCACGGCCGCCGCGAATTACGCGGGACCCGCCATCGCGATCTCTTTCGCGCTGGGTGCCCTCGCCTCCGGCCTGGTGGCCCTGTGCTACATGGAGTTCGCGTCGACGGTGCCGGTCGCGGGCAGCGCGTACACCTTCGCGTACGTCTCGCTCGGTGAACTGGCGGCGTGGCTCATCGGCTGGGACCTGATCCTCGACATGACGATGGGCGCGGGGGCCGTGGCCAGCGGCTGGTCGCAGTACGTGGTCGACTTCCTCGCCACGTTCGGACTGCACCTGCCCTCCGCCGTCGCGGGCCCTGACGCCGTGGTGAACGTGCCCGCTGTGCTGGTCATCCTCGTCCTGACGGCCGTCCTGGCCGCGGGCGTCCGTACGACGGCACGCATCAACACGATCATGACGCTGGTCAAGCTCGCGGCCATCGTCCTCTTCCTCTGCGTCGGCGTCTTCCACATCGACCCTGCCAACTGGACCCCGTTCATCCCGGACTCGCGTCCGCCGGGCGGCGACGGCGACGTGTGGCAGCAGCCGCTTCTCGGCTGGGCGGGCATCAGCACGAACGCCACCTTCGGCCTCGCGGGCATCCTCACCGGCGGCGCCATCGTCTTCGGCGCGTTCTCCGGCTTCGACATCATGGCCAGCAACGCCGAGGAGGCCAAACGCCCCCAACGCACCCTGCCCATCGCCCTGATGGCGACCGTCGTCGTCTGCGCCGTTCTCTACGTCGGCGTGTCACTCGTCATCACCGGAATGCGTCCGTACACACAGCTGGACACAGCTGCGCCCGTGACCGGCGCGCTGGCCGCGGTCGGCTCGGACTGGGCCGTCCGGATCGTCGGCCTCGGCGCGATCTGCGGGCTCACCACCGTCGTCATGATCATGCTGCTCGGGCAGAGTCGCGTCTTCCTCGCCATGAGCCGCGACCGCCTGTTGCCCGAGTGGTTCTCCCACGTCCACCCGATCACGCGCAGCCCACGTCGGATCACCTGGACCCTGGGCCTGGCGGTGGCGTTCATGACGGCGGTCCTGCCGATCCAGGACCTCGCCGAGCTCGGCAACATCGGCATGCTGGCATCATTTGTCGTCGTCTGCGTCGGAGTGATGTACCTGCGCCGCACCCGCCCCGACCTGCCTCGCGGCTTCCGTACGCCGTGGGTGCCGTTCGTGCCCGTCGTGGCGCTGCTCCTGTGCCTGCTCCTGGTGGGCAGCCTGCCTCTGATCACCTGGGTCCGCTTCCTCATCTGGATGGCGGTCGGTCTGGTGATCTACGCACTGTGGGGGCGACGCAACAGCCGCGTCGCCACGGGCGAGCTGGCCGCCGAGGAGCTCGACGCGGACCCGGTACCGTCCGGTCGCCCGTGAGAGGTCGGCCCGGGGACCTGCCCCGCCGGTAGGTCCCCGGCCGTAGGACCTGGGCCACCCCCGTTTGCGGACGCGGCGGCGAGTCGACGGGCCCGGTGGGTCGTCTGGTACTCCAGTCGTAGATCGCTCTTGGCTGGTGGCGGCTACGTTCTCCGCGGTTTGCGTGGCCTGCCCCAGCTGCCGTGCCGCCGGTGTCGTTCCTTGGCCAGCGTCGCGGCCTCGATCAGCGTTCCGGTGACCACTCACATCGACAGTCCTGTCCACCACACGGCCGCCCTCTCCGGCTGGCCCGTCGTTCTTCCGCGTCACGCATGGTCACGACTTCCCCGGTGTGCCGTGGTGGACGAGAGTGGTGGGCACGACGACACGACGGGCGGTGTCACGGGAACGCGCCTCACCGAGCCGGGCCACGAGCAACCGGCCTGCCTCCCTGCCGAGTTCGTCGCTGTCGTAAGCCACGATGATCAGCGGCAGTCCGAGCGCGTCGGCCAGTTCGAAGTCGTCGAAGCCCGCGAGTGCGGTGGTGGTACCGGCGGCGCGGATCGCGCGGAAGGCTCCGATGGTGTTGCGGTTGTTGGAGCAGAACAGTGCCGTCGGCGGCTCAGGCAGTGCCAGCAGTTCGGCCGCGGCACGCGAAGCCTCAGCGGTCTGCTGCTGCCCGAGCCGTACGTAGCCCGGTTCGCGTTTGATGCCCGCGTCGACGAGTGCGTCGGTGAAGCCGCGCAATCGCTCGGCGCCCGTATAGACAGCCGGCGGGGGACCGAGAAAACCGATCCTGTGGTGTCCCGCGTCGAGCAGCTGTCGGGTCGCTGTGCGCGAGCCGCCGTAGTCGTCGACCAGGACGCAGTCGGCGGTGAAACCATTCGGCGGTCGGCTGGCCACCACGACTGGTACGCCGTTGTCCGCCGCGGCGGCCAGGTGGCGCTGGTCGTCATCGGCGGGGACGACGATGATGCCGTCGACCCGCCGGGCGACCAGGTCCGCCACGAGGCCGCGCTCGCTGTCGAGGTCGTGTCCTGTGTTGCCGATGACGGTCTTCAGGCCGTGCTCGGCGACGACGGCGTCGACGCCGAGAGCGAGCCGGGAGTAGAAGGGGTTGGCGAGGTTGGTGACCACGAGCCCGACGAGCCCCGTGCCGCTGCCCAGGCGCAGGCTGCGGGCCATCTCGTTGCGGTGGTAGCCGAGTTCGGCGACGGCGGCTCGCACCCGTTCAGCGGTGTCGGGCAGCACCTTGGGGTCGTCGCGCAGGACACGCGAGACCGTCATGGCGCTCACGTGCGCCCGCTGCGCGACGTCGCGCAGTGTCGGTTGCGGGTCCTTCGCCCCGCGGGTGTCGGGCATGGTCGCGGTCTCCCCCGTCGTCAGTCGCGTACGGCAACGGCGCGGGCCGCGCCGATCAGCGCGGCGTCCCCGGCGAGGCCGGCGGGTTGCACCGAACGAGTATGCCGCCTGGGGCGTTCCGGACCGTCATCCGGGTCTGTGGCGTCCGGCGTCCAGCCTCCGTCCGCGAGTCCCGCGTGCAGCGCGGGGGCGACCAGGTCCCAGGAGCCGGCCATCGAACCGCCGACGATCAGAGTGGTCGCCCCGAAGGCGGTGAGCCGTGGTCCGAGGACGGCGCCGAGTGTCATGAAGGCGTCGTCCAGGACGCGTCGGGCCCGCCGCTGCCCCGCCCTGGCCAGGTCGGCGATGTCGCGCACGTCGGCGGACGGGTCGCCGAACCGGGCGAGGATGGCCCGGCGGGACACGGACTCCTCCAGTGGTGCGCCGTCAGCCTCCGTCAGGTCCATGCGCCCCTCGGGCGGCACCCCCGGCCCGCGCGCGACGATCCCGCCGTCGACGAGGAAGGCCGAGCCGACACCGGTGCCGAGGGTGATACCGACGGCACGGGAGTGTCCGCGCGCGGCACCTGCGGACCACTCGCCCATCATGAAGGCGTGGGCGTCGTTGAGGAAGACGACGTCATCCGGCCGTTGTCGCAGCTCGCGCAGTAGTGCCGTGCGGACGTCAACTCCGTACAGGGCCTCGAACTTGCCGACGCCGGCGAAGAGCGCGATGCCTTGCGCGTAGTCGAAGGGACCCGGCACCGCCATGCCCCATCGCGTGCCCGTGGGCACGTCGAGGTGGTCGGCGCAGCGCCGTATGGCGCCGAGGATGTCCTCGGCGCCGGCGTGCGGGTCGAGCGGCCGGTGCGTGCGCCGCCCGACCCGGCCGTCGGGCAGGTCGACGACGGCCGCCGTGACATGGGTGCCGCCGATTTCGAGGACCGGGATCAACGGACGAGGGCCTTCACGACCCGGACCGGTCCCCCGTTCGCCGCGCGCACGGAGTACCGGCCCACGGCAGCCGGAACGGTGAGCGTCTCCGCGTACGCCAGCTCGTGCCGGTCGCCCGCCGCGGTGTGCACGCTCACGCCCTCGCCCTCGACCACGTTCAGGATGTGGAACCGTCCCGCGGTGTCGTCATCGGCTTCGGCCCCGGCGTCGAGCACATACCTCCTGACCTCGTAGAACATCTCCTCCAGTGCGCCGATGACCTCTTCTCGCCAGCCCGCTCCGGTGCGCAGGGTGCGCGGCTGCTGGACCAGGTCGCGGGCGACCGCGTCGCCGCGCCGTCCGGTCTCCAGGTTGGCGAAGCCGTGCTCGTAGGGCAGCGGGCGCGGGTTGCCGTCGGCGTCGGGTCGCAGCCAGTCGTAGAACCGCAGGCTGTACAGGTAGGGCGTGGCGCTGATCTCCAGGACGAGGTTGCCGGCCCCGCTGGCGTGCGGCGTGCCGGCGGGGATCATGAACAGTTGGCCCTGTTCGGCGGGGAACGTCAGGACGTGGTCCTCCACCTCGAGGGGTGTGCCGTCCGTGGCGGCTTGCCGCACCTGTCCGCGGAAGGCCTCGACGTCGGCGTCCTCGCGCAAGCCGAGGAACACCTTGGTGTCGGGGCTGCCGAGCGTCATGTAGTACGTCTCGTGCTGGGTGTACGGCCAGCCGAACCGTTCGCGCATGTACGGCTCTTTGGGGTGGCAGTGCAGCGAGAGGTTGCCGCCGCCGACGGTGTCGAGGTAGTCGAACCGCAGGGGGAACGATGTGCCGAAGCGGGTGTGGACCTCCTGGCCGAGGACGCGGTCCGGCTCCAGGGCGCACATGAGCTGGAACGGCACCTCGGCCTGGGCCAGCGGCCCGGTGCCGACGAGAATCCCCGCCTCGGGCGCGATCAGCTCGTAGCCGAGGGCTGTGTTGCGCGCGTCGGGGTTGATGCCGAGCGTGCGCTGGGCCCAATGCCCACCCCATGGAGTGGAGTTGAAGTAGGGTCGGGTTCGCACCGGCCTGCTCGCGAGAGCGGCGTACGTGGCCCGGAGACCGGGACCGTCGAGCGACACCGGGTGTTCGGGGTTCTGCACGTCGAGCCAGCCGTCGAGCCGGTGGGCCAGCGCGTCACGCTGCCGGTCGAGCATCGGCCAGTCGCTGTAGAACAGCCGCTGGAGGTCGGGCTTCTCGCCCGGAAGGCCGAGGTTCACTCCACCGGCGCCCGCGACCGCGGCCGCCTCCGCGTACCGCTTGGGCACGTCGGCGTACCAGAGCAGGTCGTGGTCGACGAGTGCGGCGCCGGGCCCGTGGACGATGAGCAGTCCCTCGTCCGGCGGGGTCGGTGTGGGGAGTGTGTCGAAGAGATCGTCGAGAGGGTTGTCGGCGAGTTTGCGGAAGTAGGGGTCTTCCTCGTCCTCCGGCCGCTCGGTGCGCTTACGGATCTCGGCGGGTGGTGCGTAGTGGGCGCGTACGTCGAGCAGAGCAACCGGAATGCCGCGGGCGGCGAGTTCACTGCGTAGCTGTTCGCCGAGCGCGTCCCAGTCGACGGACGGCGATCCCTCCACGGCCAAGACCGCCGGGCCTGTGGGGAGTTGAGCGGCCACCGCCTGCCAGCCGGTGCTCAGAACGGCCTGCGGAGCGGGGGCGTATCGCGGGTCGAGCCGGTACACAAAGTCTCCTTCGGGCATGGGTGTCAGCGGCGGAAGAGCACCGCGGTCGTACCGAGGGCGGGCAGGTCGACGGTGACCTCGCCGTCCCGGACGGTCAGTTCGTCTGCGGCCCGGCCGTGGTAGTCGGCGCTTCGGGCCCCGGAGACCGGGAAGAGTGCGCGCACCGGGCACGCGACGGGTTCCTCGGCGAAGGACTGCAGGCGCAGCAGCACGGCTCCGTCCGCGTCGGGGGTGGTGGCTCCGACGAGACGTACACGCGGGTCGCCCACCGTCACGAAACCCAGCCGGTCCGCCGCCTCGTCGGACACCGGTCCGCGGGCCCGTACGGCGTGCAGCGGACGCGAGAGGCCGGCCGCGGTGCGCGGGCCGAGCCCGGCGGCATCGGCACTGCGCGTGCTGGAGAGGCTGTAGCGGAAGGTGAACTCGAAGGCCTGCTCACTGGGGAAGTTGGTGTCCCAGAGGTTGTTGTGGATCCAGGAGTAGACGGTCGCCGGCTCGTCGTGGCCCATGGTCTTCGGGAACGGCGCGTACGGCAGGGCGATGTTGCCGAACTGCACGAGGGGCGCGTCCTGCGTGGCCCAGGCGACGGCGAGCTCGCCCTCCTGCAGAGTGATCCAGCGGCGCACGGCCCGCATGTGCAGCGCCGAGCCGGGGATGACCGGCAGTCCGGTGCCGGTCGCGCCGCCGGAGGCCTCCATGCGCACCGTGGGCGTCTCGAAGGCGAAGGGAAAGGCGAAGTAGGCGCTCTCCTTGCCGAGAGTGGAGTCCTTGTCGACCTGGTTCTCGATGTCGAGGCGGCCGACACCGTGCGGCAGGGTGAGGGTGGTGCGCACCCGGTTGGCGCCCGGCGGGCGCGTCTCGTAGGTGAGTGTCTCGGCGGTGGCCGTGGAGTGGCGGGCGATGAGCGCGGCGGGCGGGGCGACGGAACGGCTGCCCAGGTGTTCGAGGCGGTCGGAGGCGGTGGTGCGGCTGGAGTTGTGGTTGAAGCCGCCCGCGGTGGTGTAGCTGTCGTGGATGTAGGCGTTGAAGCCGGTGATGGCGTCCGCGCGGACCAGTTCGCGCCCGCTCGCCTTGTCCACGACGGAGGCGATACACGCACCGGCCAGGTCGACCCGAACAGCGAGGTGTTCGTTCTCCAGGAGCAGCGGATCGGGGTGCGCGTGGGCCGCGGCGGCGCTGCGAGCCGGGTCCTCACGCTCGGAACCACCGGTCGGGTTCCAGCCGGTGGCGGCCTTGACCGAACTGTCCTCCCCCGCGCTCGCACCCTGGTCGTCGACGGTGCGCACGTCCAGGCGGACGGAACCGGCGGGCGGCACGTCGTCGACGCGGACCAGCAGGAAGCGGCCGGCGTCTCGGTGGGTGTCGTTGATCTGCGGGCGCTCCTCGTGCCGCAGGCGCTCGCCGGTACGGGCGTCGTGCACGGCCACGGACCGTTCCAGCGGGACACTGGATTCCGGGAGGAAGATCTGCGCGACGTCGGTGCGCGGCCAGGAGCAGGTGTTGACCACGTGGTACGAGGCCGGGGCGTCGGCGGGACGGGAAAGGCGCTGGCCCA
This sequence comes from Streptomyces sp. CB01635, assembly GCF_002803065.1. GTDB lineage: Bacteria > Actinomycetota > Actinomycetes > Streptomycetales > Streptomycetaceae > Streptomyces. The sequence goes on along the minus strand of NZ_NNBL01000003.1, from coordinate 1,409,402 downwards.
GACGGGCGCCCGCCCGGTTCAGGAGCGACTGTCCGTCGTCGTGGGCGCGCAAGGCCTGCCCGTACTTCCAGTGCCACTGCTGCTCTCCGGAGTGGCCGTGGTCGTGGCCGTGCGTCCAGGGGTCTCCGGCGCCCCAGGTGTGCTCGTCGAACAGCGACACGGCCTCGTACACGCCGGCCGCGTCGCGGGTGTCATCTGCTGCACCTGAGGCGTCGAGGACGCCCGCGAAGGTGCCGAGGGTCTGCGCGTCGGCGACGACGGCCTGTGCGGTACGGGCCAGGGACAACGGATGGGCTCCGGAGCCCACGCCGTCCACCCACCAGTCGGTCCAGTCGCCTTCGAAGCTGCGGATCCGGTCGCCGAGCCGGGACTCGGCATCGGTGAAGAAGTCCTCGTTGCGCGAGAGCCGCAGCTGCGGGTAGGCCCAGGTCTCGTTCCAGCGGCGCACCGTGTCGGCGATGATCCGTCGCGGCGGGGCGTTGTCACCGAACTTGCCCTGCACGCGCAGGTGCAGCACGTCCCACGGGTAGGGCTCGCGCTTGATCTCCTCCTGGTCCATGGTCCAGCCGAAGACCCCGCCGCGGTAAGGGTAGGGGTTCGTGGCGAGTGAGGTCAGGTAGGCCGGGAGCAGGTCGTCGACGCTGGAGTAGTCGGTGTCGAAGCCGAGCAGCGGGCCCTCCATGTAGGCCAGGCCGTGCGGCGTGTCGGTGACCCAGACGAGCAGGCTGTTCCCGCTGGGCGCACGCCAGCGGAAGAGGCGGGGCAGCTTCTCCCCGCCCACCAGGTGCGGTACCGACCGTCCGGCCCAATTGTGCGCCACGGACAGGTACTTGATGCCTGCCGAGCTGAGCGCGTCGACGAGACCCACGACGGAACCGGGCACATCGGTCTGCATGGCAGAGGTGAAGGGGATGCCGTACTGCTCGCGCACGTCATGGGCCAGGCGCAGCAGTTCGTGCAGCTCGTCGGTGGAGCAGGTCTCGGTGTGGAGGTTGAACGGCATCGCCGTGAGTTCGATCCGGCCTTCGCGCACCCGCTGAACGAACTCCTCCACCTGTTCCGCCGGGCGTGCGTCCGCCCACTGCTTGAAGGACCACAGGGACTCGACGCACCAGCGGAACTGCGACTCGGGCGCCCAGTCGTCGGTGGCCTGGGTGAGCTCCAGGCACGAGTCGAGGAACGAGAGGTGTTCGGCGAGCACCCGCCCCTGCGGGTCGGTGTAGCCGATGTCCAGGTGCGAGTGGTGCACCAGGTGGATGGTCCACTGGCGCTGCGGGGTGAGCGTCACGTCGATCCCGTCGCCGCCCGCCCCTTCCGGCAGGGTCAGCGTGACCCGCTGCGCCGTGTCGACGGCGGGCAGCAGCAGCCGGACGGAGCCGCTCGGCCCGGGGATGCGCTCGGCGGGCAGCAGCGCCCCGGAGGTGGTGCGCACGGCGAGGTCGGCCGGTATCGAGGAGCCGTTCACCGCCTCCACCCGGAGGGACTGCAGCAGGCCGCCCCCCTCAGCCCGGCGCATCAGCGGCTCGGTGGTCAGCCGCAGCGCGCTCTCGCCCAGGCTGCCTTCCGCGCTGACGACGGAGCCGCGCAGGCTCTCGCGAATCCGGTCGTTGTCCCAGTCGGTGGTACGGACGAGGGCCCGTGTGGTCATGCGGACATCTCCAAATCAGGTGAGAGCAGGTCGGGTTGAAAGGCTTGGGCTCAGCGTGCGCTCGCGGTGACGCCACGCAGGAACAGGCCCCGGAACGTCAGGAAGACGACGAGCGTGGGCAGCGAGACGATCAGCGCGCCGGCCAGGATGACGGGCGGGCCCGAGGAGGCGTAGGCGTTGTTGAGCGAGGTGAGGGCCGCCATCACCGGCTGGATGTCGGGGCTGCGGCTCAGTGTGATGCCGAACAGCAGGTCGTTCCAGACGGCGGTGAACTGGAAGATGAACGCGGCCCCCAGGCTGGAGCCCATCAACGGCACATGGATGCGCCAGAAGATGCGCCGGAACGAGGCACCGTCGATCATTGCTGCCTCGGTGATCTCCGGCGGCATCGTGGTCATCTGGTTGCGGACGAGGAAGAAGGCGAACGGGACGGCCCAGGCCGCGTACACGAGCATCAGGCCGAGCCGGGTGTCGTAGAGATTGCCGTCGGCGTACATGCCGAACAGCGGCGCCAGGAACATCTGCAGCGGGAAGAGAGTCCCGGAGTAGATGAGCCAGAACCAGAACGCGGGCTTGGGGATGGGCAGCACGACCACGGCGAAGGCGGCCATGGCGGCGACGATCACGGCGGCGGCGCCGCACACCACGGCGTACGCCAGTGAGTTGAGGAAGCTGTCGCCGATGCCCGCCTGACTCCAGGCGGTCGAGAGGTTGTCCCACAGGGCGAAGCCCTGCGGGGCCCAGTCGGGTTGGCCGGCGTACTCGGCGACCGGCGTCAGCGCGTTGACGACCAGCAGGTACATGGGGATCAGCCAGAGCACCACACAGCCGGCGACGAAGAGATTGCGGAAGGTCCTTCCCACGGGATGTCACTCCTTGTCGAGCGGCTCGGATCAGCGCGGGGACGTCTCGGGCATCTGCCGGCGCAGATACATCCATGAGGACGCGACGACGATGACGGACAGGACGAGGGCGACGGCGGAGCCGTACCCGACGTGGAAGAGCCGGAAGGACTCGCGGTACATGGTCAGGGCCAGGGTCTCGGAGGAGCGGGCGGGGCCGCCCTGGGTGAGAACCCAGATCATGTCGAAGGCCTTGAGGCTGTTGACGATGGCCATGCCGATCACCACCACGCTCACGGAGCGCAGTTGAGGCAGCGTGATGTAGCGGAACATCCGCCATCCGGTCGCGCCGTCCAGCTCGGCCGCCTCGACGGTCTCCCGCGGGATGGCACTGAGACCGATGGCGAACAGGACGACGTTCAGTCCGGTGGCCTGCCAGGTGCCGGCAACGATCATCGCGAGGGTGTTCTGCGGCCATTCGAGCAACCAGGGCCGCACGAGCGAGCCCAGGCCGAGGCCCTGCAGCACCTGATTGAGCGAACCCTCGGAGGTGAGGATGAACTTCCACAGCACGGCGGTCGCGGCACCCGAGATCGCACACGGCAGCACGACGACCAGCTGCGCGATCCGTCCGAAGCGCATCCGGTGCGTCGCCACGGCGATGGCGAGACCGGCCGCGACGGGCAGCAGGAGCGTGCCCGCCACCCACATCACCGTGTTCAGCAGCGACCGGCCGAAGATCGGATCCTCGGCGAGCCGTACGTAGTTGTCGAGGCCCGTGTAGTGGCTGGTGAAACCGTTGTCCTCGAAAAGGCTGCCGTAGACGCTGCGGAAGAACGGGTACACGAGCAGCACCCCGACGAGGAGCAGTGCGGGCAGCGCCCAGGGAAGACCGGTGAGGGGTCCCCCCATCCGGCCCGCACCTCGCGCACGGCCCGCCGCCTGATGGGGTGTCCGCGTGGGAATGCGGCGACGCACCTGAACGGTCGTGTCCGACTCGGTCGTGGTGACCGTGCTCATCGCGTCCGTCATGACTCCTCCGCCTCCTTCCACACCTTCCACGCCTCGTCGGCCCGGTCCTGCATGGTCCGCAGCACCTTCCGGTACGAGGACGGATTGATCAGGAATCCGGCCAGGTCGTCGACCGTGGACTCGACCAGCTCGGGCGGGCCGAGCTCCCAGAACCGATTGAGCAGGCGGGCCTTGCTCTCCCGCACCGTCGTGGCCACGCCGTCGATGATCGTGTTGGCGGGCGTCACCGTCGGGTTGGGGCAGCCGTCCTGCAGCGTGTGCGAGAACGCCTTCATCACCTGCGGGTGCGGCCAGGCTCCGGCCGCCCGGTAGGCCTCGTCGCGGTCGGGCCCCTTGACCGTGCAGACCAGGGCACTGGTCTCGAAGACGGCGGCGGGGCGGACCCGCGTGTTCTGCATCGGCAGGACGAACGCGTCGACGTTCTTGCCGGGCTTTCCGCCGACGCCCACGAAGGTGCCGCCGAGCCAGCTCCCGCAGGGCAGCATGCCGACCTTGCCGTGCACAACGCCCGCGGCGGCCGCGGCGTGTTCCATGTCCATCGACGTGAACCAGTCCTTGTCGAAGAAGGACGCGATGGTGCGCAGAGCCCGTTCGGCGCGCGGATCGGTGTAGCGGGCCCGCCCGTTGAGAAGGTCCTCGTAGAACTGCGGGTCCTGGCGGCTGAGGATCTCCTGGAACCAGATGAACGCGGGCCACCGACCTGCAGTGGTGCCGTGCAGCGGCGTGATGCCGGCACGCTTGAGCCGGCCGGCGACGTGCAGGAAGTCGTCCCATGTCTCGGGCTTCCTCAGGCCGTTGGCACGGAAGACCTCGGGGTTGTAGAAGAAGACGTAGTAGGCCAGGTTCATCGGAAGGCCGTAGACGCGGCCGCGGTAACTGACCGCGGAGCGCAGCGCCGGGTCGACCCAGCCCTTGCGGGCCGCGCTCGCCCAGTGGTCCGACAGATCGACGATGCCGCCGGTGCGGGCCAGATCCTGCAGGCGGTACCCGGACCAGTACTTGAGCATGTCCGGTGTCTTGCTGGTGCGCAACGAGGACTTGACGACCTGTTCGAAGGACTCGAGGGACGGGATGACCTCGGGAACGAGTTCGAGGCCGTCGACCGAGCGCATCGCCTCGCCCGCCGCCTTGAGGGGAGCGGCCCATGACGGGTTGTCCCCGTGCAGGGCCACCTTGCCGGGCGGCTGTCCGGCGGCGGTGCCGCACGCGGTGACCAGTGGCGCCGCAACGGCGGCGGAGGTGCCGGCCACGGCGGCTCGCAGGAGCGTGCGGCGGCTGGGGAAGGTACGTCCGGTGGACGTTCGAGCGGGTCCGATGGGCGGGTGACGGCCTGTCATGGGGCGGCTCCCTCAGGCTGCTGACCAAGATCGTGTTATCGTTAACACTCGTTGCGGGGAGCTTGGCCCCGGCCCGGGCCGATGTCAATGGCCGCGTCACATCGGATCTTTGAGGGGTTCGTCGGCAGCTTCACGCCGACCGGCTCACACTCGACGGCATCGACGTCGGATATCGCCTGCTGGTGGCGGACTCCTGACGCGTACCGGCACTCCGGAGTTCCAGCAGTAAATGGGCTTCACCTCCTCGGCCGCGCCGGGCAGGATTCCCTCGTGCATCAGAACCGAGGCCATCGTGAGCAAGCGCGGTACGCACTGATCGATACGGCGAGCGGCCACAGCTGGGGCGTATGCCTCGGAGTTGACGGACTGTTCGGCGAACCGCCTCGGGAGACGTACGAGCTGTTGGGCTGGCAGCCGGAGGAGATCGAGCCAGAGGGCTGGATCGGTGACCGGGTCTGGCTGGTGCCGAGGGACGAGACCCTCGGGCCTTGGCTCCTGGAAGACGTCAACAGCCTTGAACGGCCCGCTGGTTCGGGCAGTCTTGTCCTCACCGGCCTGGACGACTACGAGGGCCCGCCCGAGGGATACCGGGAAGCCGTTCGTGTACACAACGAGTACAGACCGCTGGGTGTATGCCGGGAATTCGCCCGCATCCTCCCGGCCGAGCGGGCAGCGGCCCCGCTCATCCTTCGCGGACTCTCACCCAGCGACCGGCTGCGGCGGGCACTGGCGCAGGGCACACGCCGAGCGGCGGCCTTGGAGGAAGCCGCTCTCGAGATACGCGACGACTCCGGAGAGCCCTTCGCCACACGGCTGTTGTGGACCAGCGTCAGCGCGTGGCGATCCTCCTCGCACGGCACGGATCTGATCGACCTCGAACTGGACGGGCAACACCCCGGACCTGTTCCCGAACACGCTCGGCCCCTTTGGCAGCAATGGATGAACGGGCCGCCGCGGACCCCCGGCGCCTGGGCCGAACTCGGCACCCGCCAGCGTCTGGCCTGGTTCGACCTCGTCCGTGAGCGACCCCCGCGGGCACACCCTGACCGGCCTGCCGGCCACTCCTACGAACTCGACGGCCGACATGTCACCGACGCACCAGGCCTCTATCTCGCCCTGGGTGAGGCGATCAACGGTCCGGGAGGGTACTTCGGCACCTGCTTGGCCGCCATCGACGACTGCCTCCGTGGCGCCTTCGGCCACACCTCCCCCGCCACGTTGCTCTGGCACAACTCGACGACTGCCCGCGAACACCTCTCGCGCATGCTCACACCCGGCGGTCGGCCGTACGACCTTTTCGCCGAGGCACTCAGCACCCTCGCCGAGGGCGGCATGCACGTCACGTCGGCGTGACACGCGTCGCGCCGAAGCACCCGAGTTGGCAGTGCGCCAGGCCTGGGCACCGAGCGGGTACGCTGCCCGCTCGCCGGGGAATGCTGGGGAATCGCTCCGGGGAGGAGCGAGAAGGGGTGCGATCATGCGCAGAGCGGCAGGAATCAGGCACAGGTGCGGGGTGGCCGCCGCCGTGCTGGGCATGCTGCTCACGGCTGCGGGATGCGGCACCGGCGCCGAGCCGACCGATTCCGGCGCCTCGGGCTCCGCCGACACTGCGGGCTCCAGTGGCAAAAGCGCCTCACCGAAGGCTCCTGCGGGCTCCCTCACTTGGGAGTTCGAGCACATCGCGGACTTCAGCGGAAAGCTTGCCGATGTCGCCGCCCTGGCCAACGACGACGTCTGGGCGGTCGCGACCGAGAACAACGGCGAGTCCAACGCCCACCTGCTGCACTACGACGGTACGCGGTGGAAGCGTGAGCCCCTGCCCGAAGCGCTCGGCGCCGGTGTCTACCCGCCCTTCCTCGAAGAGGTCGGTGAGAAGACGCTGTGGCTGCGGCCGCAGACCGCTGAAGCGGCCCCCGCTGCGAACCGGTGGGCACAGTGGGACGGTACCCGCTGGTCCGCGGTGCCGAGCCCCCCGCCAGGCACTGCCGGTGACTTCGAGGCCACGGGCCCGGACGACATCTGGACCCTCGACGCGAGCAAGCAGACCGCTCAGCACTGGAACGGAACCCACTGGGCCACGACCCGCCTGCCCTACGGAGCCTCCGACCTCGCGGTGGTGGGACCGGACGACGTCTGGGCGGTCGGCAGCCGTTCGACCGGGCCGGGCACCGAACTGGGCTCCGGCGAGGGATACAGCCAGCCCGCCTCGATGCACTGGGACGGTACGTCCTGGAAGTCGGTGGACACCCCACAGGCCCGCTTCAAGGACCCCATCCCGCCGGAGCCTGGCGCCGACCTCGACCAGGTCTTCGCGCTCACCACCGGTGAGGTCCGCGCATATGGGATCAACACCTTCAACCACGGCGAGGTCGACGACGAACCCGCAGACCAGTTCATCCGGCTGCGCTGGGACGGATCGAAGTGGGTCGATCAGGAGCCCGCGCCCGGCGGTTGCGCGCTGCGGAGACCGGTCGCTCAGGACGACAAGGGCCTGATCCTCGACGGCAATTGGTACCTCACCGACGACGGCAAGTGCGTGAAGGTCGAGCGCCACCGCCTCCCCCTGTCCACCGGCGCCCGCAAGGGATCGAACCAGTCGCTGTGGTTGGAGGAAATCCACCGGGTGCCCGGCACCGACGAATGGCTGGGTGCCGGACACGTCCAGGTCAACCAGTCCGGCGACCCCTTCGGCGCCCCCGTCGTCGTACGCCTCAAACGCGGCAGCTGACTTCGCCAACCGCCCGCTGACAACCGACCGCGCGAGAGCTTGGCCGAGCGTCACACAAGACCGTTCTTGCCAGGGCAGCGTCTCGGCCAACTCTCTTTCAGTTCTTCCTTTCTGTGGACAAAGTGTGGACGCTCCGCGACCCCATCCCTACGCTGAGCGTCGCTCGGCCACAGAAGTCTGCGTTACCCACAGCGGAACCACGCAGGAGGAAGAGTGACGCCACGCCCCGTGCACATATCCCGCTCCAGACGTCGCGGCGCCCGAAGAGCCACCGGGCTGCTGCTCACCGCTCTCCTCGGTGCCGGCCTGGTCGCCCCGACGCCGGGCGCGGCGGATGACGGTCCGCGGCCGTTCGCGGATCTGCCCCCGCAGGAACCGGGGGTGACCCTACGTGTCTTCGACGTCCAGTCACCGCTGAGCAAGCTGTGCGATCTCAAGCCCGCGCAGACCCCGAACGTCGACAAGCTGATCCCCAACGCCGACTGGACCTCCACCGACGGCTTCGGTTTCGAGAACAACTTCGTCTCGCAGATCCTCGGCAATCTGAACGTGCCGGAGGCCGGCTCGTACGGCTTCCGGCTTATCAGTGACGACGGTTCGCGGCTCTTCCTCGGCGGACAGCAGGTCATCGATCACGACGGCCTGCACGGTGCTGAGCCCAAGGACGGCGAGATCACGCTGAACGCCGGCTATCAGTCGTTGCGGATCGACCACTTCGACGCGGGCGGCGGCCAACAGGTCACCTTGCAGTGGAAGCCGCCGGGAGCACGCGAGTTCACCACCGTGCCGAACTCCGTGCTGAGCACGGACGCAGGTGTCGTACGAGTGACGGCGCCCGGTCGCAAGGAGTGCGAGGGGACGTACGACACCCCCGGTGACGGGCTGCCGCTGACCGAGGTCAACCCCGGGTACAAGCTGACCGATCTGCGGCCCAAGGGCTTCGAGCCGCAGGTCTCCGCGATGGACTGGCTGCCCGACGACCGGCTTGCGATCACCACCTGGGGCGGCAGCACCGAGACGAAGGGCGAGGTGTATCTCCTCGACCACGTCACCGGGGACACCGGGCCCGGAAAGGTCACGTACAAGAAGATCGCCGACGGGCTCAAGGAGCCGATGGGGATCAAGTACGTGGACGGGAAGCTGTATGTCTCCGAGAAGCATCAGCTGACCGAGCTGAACGACACCGACGGCGACGACGTCGTCGACGAGAAGCGGAAGATCGCCGAGTGGCCGTACGGCGGGAACTTCCACGAGTTCGCCTTCGGGCTCCTCTACGACAAGGGCGACTTCTATCTGAATCTTTCGGTCGCGATCAACTACGGCGGAGCGAGTACCGATCCGCAGCCCGCGCCGAACCGCGGTACGACCATCAAGGTCAACAAGGCGACGGGCAAGGTCAGTTACCTCGCCGGCGGCCTGCGGACCCCGAACGGGATCGGGCGCGGCCCGGGCAACGATCTGTTCGTTGCGGACAACCAGGGCGGCTGGCTGCCCGCGTCGAAGCTGGTGCACATCAAGCAGGACCGGTTCTTCAACCACTACATGAACCCGGACGGTCCGTTCGACGACAAACCCGTCACCAAGCCGGTGCTCTGGCTGCCACAGAACGAGATCGCCAACTCCCCCAGTACGCCGATGCAGTTGAAGAAGGGGCCGTTCGCCGGGCAGATGGTCTTCGGTGACGTCACCTACGGAGGACTCCAGAGAGCCGACCTGGAGAAGGTCGGTGGCGAGTACCAGGGCGCGGTGTTCCGGCACACTCAGGGCCTCGAGTCCGGCATCACCCGGATCAGCACCGGGCCCGACGGCGCGATCTACACCGGCGGGCTCGGCGCCGACGGCAACTGGGGCCAGGAGGGCAAGCTCCGCTTCGGACTGCAGAAGCTGACGCCGACCGGGAAGACCGCGTTCGACATCAAGACGATGCGTGCCACCCGCGACGGCTTCGAACTCACCTACACCAAGCCCCTGTCCGAGGAGACGGCGACCAAGCTGACCACGGGCGCGTACTCCGTCGAGCAGTGGCGCTATGTGCCGACGCCCGCGTACGGCGGACCGAAGGTCGACGAGGAGTCGCTGCCGGTCGCGTCGGCGAAGCTCTCCGACGACCGCCGCAAGGTCCGGCTCACCATCCCGGGACTGAAGCCGGACCGCGTGGTGCACGTGCGCTCGCCCCGCCCGTTCTCGTCGTCCGAGGGCGAGCAGCTGTGGTCGACCGAGGCTTGGTACACGCTCAACGCGAAGCCAGGTCCCGAGGAGGCGGTCACCACCTACGACGCCGAGTCCGCGAAGCTCTCCGGCAGTGCCGGCATCGACACCGAGCACGCCGGTTACACCGGCGGGGGCTTCGTCGACGGCTTCGGCGAGCAAGGGGCGAAGGCGAGCTTCGACGTCGTGGTCGACAAGAAGGGCGCGTACGACGTGGGCCTGCGGTACGCGAACGGCCCGCACCCCGCACCGGGCACCAAGACGATCAGCGTCACGGTCGACGGCGGCGAACCGAAGCGGACGAGCCTGCCGTCCACGGGCGAGTGGAACCGCTGGTCCACCAGGACCGAGCGGCTCGAACTGCGCAAGGGCCGCAACACGATCACGTACGCCGTCGGGGCCGGTGACACCGGTCATGTGAATCTCGACGCGCTCGACGTGCGCCGGCCCGGCGCCCGGATCGACCTGTTCTCCGGCGGGAGCATCTCCACCGCCTGGCAGCACTCCGACGGCCGCAGCGCCGAATGGCCGCACACCGCCGAGAAGTCCATGGAGGTCTGCTGCGGCGACCTGCGCACGAAGCAGCACTTCCAGGACTTCAAACTGCACGTCGAGTTCCGGGTACCGAAGCTGCCGGACGACGTGACCGGTCAGAACCGGGGCAACAGCGGGGTCTATCTCCAGGAGCGTTACGAGGTGCAGATCCTCGACTCGTTCGGTGTGGAGAAGCTCGCGGACAACGAGGCGGGGGCGATCTACCAGAAGAAGGCCGCCGACCTCAACGCGTCTACTGCGCCGGAGACTTGGCAGACGTACGACATCACGTTCCGCGCGGCCCGCTTCGACGCGGACGGCAAGAAGACGTCCGACGCACGGGTCACGGTGGTGTGGAACGGCAAGAAGGTCCATGACAACGTGGCGGTCGACGGCCCGACGGGCGCGGGCGACCCGGAGTCCGCGGCGGCAGGCGCGATCCGGCTCCAGGACCACGGGAACAAGGTGCGATTCCGGGACGTGTGGGTGGAGCCACTGTCCTGACACGGCTGTTTCCGCAGGGCACCCTGGCGACGGTTCGCTCACCGGGCCGTCGGCAGGGTGCCGCTCACCGGCGCAAGGGACGGGCTCAGCCGATCAGAACGTTCACACCGTGGCCGCTCGCGCCCTGACCGCGTCCGCCGGGTCCCAGCCCTCGCGTGGCACCGAGGCGAGCAACAGCCTCGTGTACGGGTCCTGCGGGCCGGCCAGGACATCGGCCGTCGGGCCCTGTTCGACCACGATGCCCCTGCGCATGACCACGACCTCGTCCGTGATGTGCTGGACGACCGCCAGGTCGTGGCTGACGAAGACGAGAGCGACCGAGGTGTCGCGGCGGATCTCTTCGAGCAGGTGCAGGATCTGCGCCTGGATCGACACGTCGAGCGCGGCCACCGCCTCGTCGAGAACCAGCACCTTGGGTTCGACCGCCAGCGCCCGCGCGATGGCGAGCCGCTGGCGCTGCCCGCCGGACAGGCCGTGCGGCCGGGCCCCCGACTCACGTGCGCCGAGGCCTACTTGTTCCAGGAGTCCGTCGGCGTGGGACTCCTCCCGGCCGTGCAGGCGCAGGGCCGTGGTCAGGCACTGGCGGGACGTGAGCCGGGGGTCCAGGGACACGTACGGGTCCTGGAAGACCATCTGGATCTCGCGGGCCCGCGCGAGGCGCGCCCGGCGGCCACGTGGGGTGCGTGGCGTTCGGGTCCGGCCGGCGACAGAGACGGTGCCGGCGTCCGGCCGTACGAGGCCGACGAGCATGCGCGCGACGGTCGTCTTGCCGGATCCGGACTCGCCGACGATGCCGAGCGAGCCGCCCGCCGGGACGGTGAAGGTGACGCTGTCGGCTGCGGTGAGGCGCCCTCCGCCGGGCAGGCCGTACGTCTTGTGCAGTCCTTCCACTGCCAACAGCGGTGCGTCCTGCGGTACTTCGGCGGTCATCGGACGCTCCTCTTCAGCGGGGCCGGGCCCGGGCCGGTGAGTTCGGGCAGTCGGCGGCAGGTCGCGCTGCCCCCGCCAGAGAGGGGCGACGGCTCGGGCGTCCAGGTCGAGCACGCCGGTTCCGCGTCGGCACAGCGGTCCGCGAACTCGCAGCCGCCGAACGTGTCCGCGAGGGACGGCGGGCGCCCGGGGATCGGGCGCAGCTCGCGCCGCCCCTCCCCCAGCGTCGGCGAGCAGGCGAGCAGTCCCTTCGTGTAGGGGTGCTGTGGCCGGTCGAAGAGCTGGGTGGCGGGTTGCTGCTCGACAACGCGGCCCGCGTACATGACGTACACGCGGTCGCAGTACGCGGCGGCCAGGTGGAGGTCGTGCGTGATGAACAGCAGGCCCAGGCTCCGGTCGGCGCGCAGGGTGCGCAGGAGCGAGAGGATTTCCGCCTGGGTGGTGACGTCCAGGGCGCTGGTCGCCTCGTCGGCGAGCAGCAGCCGGGGTTCGGCGGCGAGGGCGCCGGCGATGACGACGCGTTGGAGCATGCCTCCGGACAGTTCGTGCGGGCGCTGGCGGGCCCGCCGTTCGGGGTCGGAGAGGCCGACGGTGTCGAGGAGTTCGACGGCGCGGGTGCGGGCCGTCTTCTTGTCGAGGCCGGTTCCCGTCAGCCGTTCGACGAGGAAGTCGCCGATGCGGCGGACCGGGTTGAGGGCGGAGCGCGGGTCCTGGTGGACCATGGCGACCGTACGGGACCGGTGGCGGCGCAGGTCGTCGCCGGTCAGGGCGAGGACGTCCGTACCGTCGACGCGCACGGATCCGGATATGGCTGTTCCGTCGGGAAGCGCGCGCAGGGCCGCCTTGGCGGTGGTCGACTTGCCTGAGCCGGACTCGCCCACCAGGCCGACCACTTCGCCGCTCGCCACCTGGAGGGAGACGCTGCTGAGGACGGACCGGGCGGTGCCGGGCAGTTGGAGGGTGAGGTTGTCGATGTCGAGGAGCATGGCTACTTCCTGTTGCCGAGTCGGTCGGCGGCCCAGACCCCGACGACGTTGAAGGACACGACGACGAGGGCGATGGCGAAGCCCGGGACGAGCGCGGGCAGGAGCGCGCCCTGGACGACGGCGGCCTGCCCTTCCTGGACCATCAGTCCCCAGTCGGAGCTGGGCGGCTGGGCGCCGAAGCCCAGGTAGGAGAGCGTGGCCAGGGACATCAGGGCCTCACCGAAGAGGACCACGAGATAGCCGACGACGGACCGGCCGAGGTTGGGGACGAGGAAGCGGGCGCAGATCCGTGCGCCGCCCATGCCCAGGACCCGGTAGGCGTCGATGTACGGCTTGCGGCGTTCGGCGAGCGCCACTGAGCGGGTGTACTTGGCGACGGTCGGGGTGTACGCGAGGCCGAGCGCCAGCACGGACGTCGTCATGCCGGAGCCGAAGACAGCGATGATCAGGACGGTGAACAGGAGCCCGGGGAAGGCGTACATGACGTCGGTGAGGCGGGAGACGAGGGTGTCCACCCAGCCGCCGCGCCAGGCGGCGAGCGTGCCGAGGGTGACGCCGAGGAGGGCCGCGATGGCCAGCAGCAGGATCGGGGCGATGAGGCTGGTGCGGGCTCCGTACAGGACCCGGGAGAGCAGGTCCTGCCCGGAGGAGTCGGTGCCGAGAAGGTGGTCGCCACTCGTGCCGACGAGGGACGCCGAGAGGTCGATGGCGTCGGGTGCGTACGGGGCGAGCAGGGGTGCGAGGACTGCGGCGAGTACGACGAGGGTCATCACGCCGCCCGCGACGACGACGCCGAAGGGGCGCCGGTTCTTCGTGAGGTGCAGGCCGCCGGGGGCGAGGGTCTGGGTGCTCATGCGGCGGCCTCCTTCACCCGCGGGTCGAGCAGCGGGTGGACCAGGTCGACGAGGGTGGTGACCACGATGTAGCCGGTGACCATGAGGAGGAGTACGGCCTGTGCGACCGGGAAGTCGTGGGTGTTGATCGCGCCGACGAGCAGTGATCCGACGCCGCTGATCCCGAACGCCGTCTCGACGACGACGGTGCCGGCGAGCATGCCCGCCATGACGAGGCCGCACATGGTGACGATCGGGCCGAGCGCGTTGCGCAGGATGTGCCGGCGCACGATCTCGCTCTCGGGGATGCCTGAGGCGCGGGCGGCCTCCACATGGTCGGCGGTGCCCGCGTCGACCATGGACTGCCGGGTCACGCGGCTGATCAGGGCGAGCGCGCCCAGCGCGAGTGAGAGGGCGGGCAGGGTCAGATGGTGCAGGCCGCCGGCGAAGCCCTCGCCGCTGCCGGACACCGGGAACCAGCCCAGTTGGACGCCGAACAGGGCGACCAGGGCGATGGCCGAGACGAACGAGGGCACCGACGCGGCGAGTGTCGTGCCGCCGACGACAGCCGAGTCGATCCAGGTGCCGCGGCGTACGGCGGCGAGGATTCCCGCGCCGACGCCGAGGACGACGAAGAGCACGGTCGCGTAGACGACGAGGGCGAGTGTCGTCGGGAAGCGGGCGGCGACCAGGTCGGCGACCTGGTCGCCGTACTTGAAGGAGCGGCCGAGGTCGAAGTGGAGACAGTCGCCGAGCCAGCGCCCGTACTGCACGACGAGCGGCTCGTCGAGGTGGTACTGCGCGCGCACCAGGTCGAGCTTTTCGGGGGTGAGTTTGTCGCGGCCGCCGGCCAGGAAGACGGCGGGGTCGCCGGGTGCCGCGTACACGGCGGCGAAGATGACGAAGGAGGCGGCGACGAGGGTGGCGAGCAGTCCGGCGAGGCGCCGGGAGATCCGGGCAAGCATCGGTGGTCAGCCCTTCTTCGCGCCGAGTTCGGCGGCCCACGGGTAGTAGAGGTACGCCATGGAGGCGGGCGGCCCGGTGAGCTTCGTGTTGAGGACGAGGACGGAGGGGACCTGGGCGACGGAGATCCACACGGCGGAGTCGGTGAACTTCTTCTGGACATCCACCGCGAGCTTGGCCCGTTCGGCGTCGTCGAGGGTGGCGAGTGCCTTCTTCACCTCGGTGTCGTACGCCGCGTCCTTGAAGCCGACCCAGTTGTTCGACGAGTCCGACAGGGCGTTGTCGTAGAAGCCCATCGGGTCGGCCTTGGAGATGTACCAGTCGCCGACCAGGACGTCGATGTCGGCGCGGGCCTGCGGGTCGCTGTAGAACTGCTCGAACTGCGAGGTCGCGACCGTCTTGATCTGCCCCTTGAGGCCGATCCGCTGGAGGGCCGCGCGCACTGCGTTGGCGATGACGGTGCGGCCCTGGCTGGCGTCCGTACCGATCACGATCGGGGTGGCGGCATCGGTCCCGGACTCCTTCACCAGCTGCTTGGCGGTGGCGAGATCGTCGGCCGAAGGGCTGGCTGGGGCGTAGTCGACGGCCTTCTGGGCGGCTTCGAATACGGGCTTCTCGTAGCCCCAGGCGCCGGAGCCGACCGGGGTGCCCCAGGGCTGGACCATGCCGCCGTAGCCGGACGCGGCGATGCCCTTGCGGTCTAGCGCGAGGGACAGCGCCCGGCGGACCTTGGCGTCCTTCAGTCCACCGCGCTCGGTGGGGATGAGGACGAGCGACGCGGTGGAGGGGCCGTAGTGCTGCTCGATGCCCTTCTTGCCCTGGAGGGCAGCGGCGGTGTTGGGCGATTCGGCGTACGCGCCGTCGGCCGCGCCGGTCGTCAGGGCGTTGACGAGGGCGCTGTCGGCGGCCCAGCGGAAGGTGACCTGCTTCGTCAGCGGCTTCTTGCCCCAGTAGGAGTCGTAGCGGCGGATGGTGATGGAGTCGCCGGACTTCCAACCGCTCAGCTCGTACGGCCCGGTGCAGGCGTCGGGCTGTCCGGGTGTGCCGAAGTCCTTGCCGGCCTTCTCGACCTGCTCCTTGTTCCACACGATGCCCGCGTCGCCCGCGAGTGCCTTGAAGAACATGGCGTCCGGTGCCTTGAAGGTGATCGTGATCTGCCGGGCGCCGGTCTTCTTCATGGCCGCGATATTGCCGAACTCGTCGCCCTGTTCCATGTCGGGGTCGGCGTGCCGCTTCAGACTCCACAGCACGTCGTCGGCAGTCATCGAGGTGCCGTCGTGGAAGGTCACGCCGGAGCGCAGGGTGAGGACGAGGGTCTTGTCGTCCGGCGTCCGGGCCTTCTCGGCAAGGAGGGGCTTCGTCGACATGTCCGGCTGAAGTTGGTAGAGGCGTTCGCAGACGTTGGTGAGGACGACGCGGCCCGCGCTGGTGCCCTGGGTGTCCAGGTCGAGCGAGTCCGGCTCGTCCTCCAGAAGCCAGTCGGCGTTGGCCAGTTCACCCTTGGCGGCGGCGGTCGCGGGGGTGAGGGTGAGCTTGGCGGCGTCGGCGGTCGCGGAGCCCCCCGCGGTGTTCCGGGTGGCTCCGCTACAGCCCGCGGCCGCGGCGATCGTCGCGACGACGAGGCCAGCGGCCACGGCCGCCCTTCTTCTGGAACTGGTGTGGGTCATCGCTGTTTTCCTGTCAGTTCTGGCCGTACGGGCCGTCGTAGAGGTTCCAGGGGAGGTGCTGGTACTCGCGGTCGCAGGGCGTTCCGGCGGTCACGTGGTAGTCGCCGGTGGTCAGGTCGGCCAGGGAGGAGACGAGCGTCGTCCAGTGCTTGACGGCCGGCTGCCGGGGGTCCGGATGGGTGCACAGGGACTCGGGGAGACCGAGGTGATCCGACATGGCGTGGCGGATGATCTTGCGGGATTCGTCGGGCCCCGTGGAGCCGCGCAACGCCCTGAGCCCCTGCTCGGCGCGCGGCACGCGGACCAAGGAGTCGGAGGACATGGGCCGGTAGCCGGCTGCGGCCAACTGGGCGGGGACGCCTGCCTGGTAGTGGTTGCCGTGCACCAGCAGGCCGTCGGTCGGATACATCCAGCCGTGTCCCGCGGGTGTGGTCTCCAGGTCGATGGCGAAGCCCTCGCGGCAGGTCAGCAGGGCGTTGCTGGCGATGTGGGCGCGGGTGCGGCAGAGCACGTCGAGGGCGTCGGTGATGTTGCTCTGGTCCAGGACGCTGCGGCGCACGACGGTCTGGGGCAGGCCGATCGCGTCGTCGAAGCGGCCGCCGAGCCCGTTGGCGTTGAAGGCGATCCCGGCGGAGTTGGCGCCCTGGCGGCCGATCTGGCCGGCCTCGACCTGCATGATCAGGGTCGGCTTGGGGGGCTGGACGATCCGGATCATGACGACGGTGTCCGCGACCCCGGCGCGCCAGTCCCAGTTCTGCCCGGCGTAGACGTGCCCGTCGCCGCTGGCCTCTCCGTAGGCGGCGAAGGAGGTGCAGCCCTCGGCGGGCTCCTCCTCGGGTGTCCTGCCGTCGGCCTCCATCTGCGCGAAGGACTTGTCGTAGATGACCTCGCCCCGCGCGTTCAGGGCGAGGACGTCGAGCAGGTCGACTCCCGCGCCGTCCGCGATGCCCCGCATCTCGTCGACGAGGTGGGGTGCGTAGTCGCGTACGGGGTCCAGCCAGCGGGCGGCGCGGGCGGTGACGCGGTCCCAGGTCAGTCCGGCGGACTGGCCGAAGGCCTCCTCGTAGTAGCCGAGGGCGGCGTGCAGTTGGGGCCGCACGGCCTCGCCGTACTGCCGGCCCCGGTCGAGCGGGCTGCCGGAGATCTCGATGACCGGAAGGACCCGGGTGGGGGCGGTTTCCGTGGGACGGGGTGTCATTGTTCTCCTCGCGACGGAGCTCTCCCGAACGACGGCGGAGGATCGCAGGATCCTGTAACGTCAATTTCAGAAAGAGCTCCACTTGGAACGTTCTGCCCAGGACAGTAACGTCGACCACACGGAAGTCAATGGTTGTAATGGAAATTTCAGAGGACGGGACCGGCGCGACGCGGCTCCGGGCAGCGATTCGCGACCAATGGGACGAACTGTCCACATCCGAGCGGGCCGTGGCCCAGCACCTGGCCAGCGCGCCCGTAGAACAGCTGCTCTTCGCCAGCGCGCAGGAGCTGGGCACGGCGAGCTCCACCAGTAACGCCACCGTCGTCCGGGCACTCCAGCGCCTCGGCTACGCGGGCCTGCCCGCCCTCAAGCGCGAACTGGCCAGCGACTTCACCTCAGCCGTCGCCCCCGAGGTCCGCCTCAAGCAGCGCATCGCGCACGTGGGCCGGGACCTCGCGTCCATCTGGACCGATGTCTTCGACGAGGCCCGCGAGCGCATCGACCACACCCAGCGCCTCACCGAACCGGACGCCCTCAAGCGCGCCGTGGCCGCACTCGCCGAAGCCCACGAAGTGTTCTGCTACGGAATCGCCGCCTCGGAACCGGGCGCCCGCCACCTGGCCCTCGCACTCGGCCGCATCGGCCACCGGGCCCGATTCGTCTCCGAGACCGGCTTCGCGCTCGCCGACCAGCTCCTCGCCCTCGGGCAGGGCGACGCGGTGGTCATCTTCCAGCCCGGCCGCCAACTCGTCGAACTCACCGTGATGATGGACCGGGCCCGCGCGGTCGGCGCCAAGGTCGTCCTGGTCACGGACGAACTGGGCGAGGCTTACGAGGACCAGGTCGAGGCGGTCCTGACCGCGCCGCACACCCCGACCGGCATCACGGCGGAGTCGCTGACCGGCCTCCTCGTCGCCGACGCACTCCTGCTCGCACTCGCCACGCTCGACGAGTCCCGCGCGGTGGACTCCTCCCACCAGCTCACGGCACTTCGGGAACAACTGCTGCGACCGAAACGGCGGGGCTGACCGACGGGGAACGGCCCGGGACCTCCCGGTGGCTCGAGGCCTGCGTTGGTTCGGGCACCGACGAGCAAGTCGGACGCGGCGCCCACTCGCCGCCTCTGGCCCCGCTGACGAAGATGGCCCTTCCGAACTGGCGGGCACCAATGCCCCCGTCGCGTACGCGGCAACGCAGGGCGGGTCGTTCGACCGCAGCGCCCTCATCCCGGTCGCAGATCAGGCGCGGTAACGGATTTCGAGCATGGTGCAGCCGGCCGGAGTGCGATAGGGGCCGTGGCGCATGCCGGGCCGGCGACTCGCGTAGTGGCCTGGCCCGAACGTCTGCCCGAGTGTGAGGTCGACCAGCTCGCCTTCCAGCAGGTACACCTCCTCGACATAGTCGTGGGTGATCACTCCGGCGGCACTGGTGTCCAGACCAGGCAGCCAGCGCACGAGCCGGGTCAGCACAGCGGGGTCATCCGGATCCCGCGACAGCACCTTCTCCTCAGTGCCCGGCTGCGCGGCTTCCCGCCACGGCGCAGCGTCTCCCGCAAAGAACTCGAGTTCCTGTTTCATGGCACCTCTTCCTGATCCCTGACGGCCGCCCGCCTCGGGGATGCGGTTGTTCCGGTTGAAGTTTCGACGGCGTTTGTGGCACCGGTCGGTTCCGCCGGCCCGGAGGAACCACGTTTCTCTCTGCGCGCGGGGATGGACGAGGACACTATTCATGATCATCGGCAGGATTGGGAACAGCCCCTGTCGAATGACTTGATACCCGGAGCGGTACGGGGTGAGTGTGTGCGTGGTGCCGGATGGCGGGGCCATGACCTGCACGGCAGGCTTGGAGGAGGACGTCCGCGTGGGCCACTTCGTCCGGCGCGGCGGGTCTCCGAACCAGCCGGGCAGGAGAGCCATGGACGCGGCCGCCTTCGAAGATGCCGGCCGGACGCTGCTCGATGAGCACCCGGTGACGAACGAGGCCGCATGCTGCACTCGCCCGGCCAGAAGACCTCAGGCGCGTTGTATGCCTTCGCCACCGGTAGCGACCTTGTGGTCAAGCTGCCCGCCGGGCGGGTCGACGAGCTGATCGACGCCGGCGCCGGTCGGCCGTGCGAGCCCCGCCCGGGGCGGCCGATGCGGCAGTGGGTCCGCCTCACCCCCGGCCGATGCCGAGCTGTGCCTTGCCTACCTGGCGGAAGCACGGGAGTTCGCGACCGGGCTCGCCACCCGGTGACCACCGCCGGACGACATGGAAGGAATTCCGCTGATGCCCCAGACGCCCAGCCCGGCCCTTCAGACCGCGCTCGCCTACCACCGGGCCTGGACCGGAGGCGACTTCGAGCAGGCCATGACTTACATCGCCGAGGACATCGTCTGCCAGGCACCGGCCGGACGCCTGGAAGGCGCGGAAGCCTTCCGGGGCTTTATGGGACCGTTCGTTCAGATCCTCACCGGCTCGGATCTGATCGCCTCCTTCGGTGATGAGACGACCGCGCTGCTGATGTACGACACCAGTACCGAACCGGTCGCCAGCGCACCGGCCGCCGAGTGCCTGACTGTCCAGGACGGCACGATCACCCACCTGCGGATCATCTTCGACCGGACGCCGTTCGACGCCGCGAGGAAGGCTTCAACGGCAGCATGACCGCGGCCGGAAGAATGCAAAGGTCCCAGAATTCGCCGGCGGCGCGAGCCTCATCGCTCATGCTGTCGGCCTGGGTGTAGCCAGCACGTGACCTATCTTCCGGACACGCGTTCACGGGGCTACCCAGGTCGGGTTCCAGCCCTCAGGCGGCGCCACCCGGAAGTTGCCCGGGCTGCATCCCCCAGGGATGCATGACGATCTTTCCCACGTGCCCCCTGAGGGCGAGTTCTTCCTGCGCCTGAGCGGCCTGGTCCAGTCGGAACGTCGCGGCGATGATGGGCCGGATCTTGGCCTGCCGAGCCAGGTCCATGAGGAGGTCGAAATGCGTGGGCGTATGCATCGTGGAGCCGATCACCTGCGCGTTGTGCAGGTAGAGACGGCGCACATCAAACGCCACGTCGTACCCGCCGAGTGCCCCGGCGACGACCCACCGGCCACCTTCGCGCAACAGCGGCAGTCCCTCGCTCACCAGGTCCCCGGCGACGACGTCGAGTGCGACGTCGATGCCTTCCGGGGCGGCGGCGCGGATCTGCTCGGCGATGTCCCGTGCGCGGTCGATGACTTCGTGTGCGCCCGCCTCTCGCACCGAATCGATCTTGGATCCGCTGCTGATGGCGATCACCCTCGCACCGCGCGCACGGGCGATCTGCACCAGCGCCAGGCCGACACCGCCGGACGCTCCCGAGACCAGGGCTGTCTCTCCGTCCTGCAGCCCGCCCCGCTCGATCATGCCGAGTGCCGTGCCGTATGCGGTGGGCAACGCCGCGAGCTGATCGTCCGTAAGCGGGGATACCGTCACATCATGTACGCGCTCTTCCTGCGCAGTCACGTACTCGGCGTATCCGCCGTCGCGTTCACTCCCCATCAGGCCCACCGGGTTCGCATCCGGCCCTTCGGAGTCGTAGATCGCCGGATCGACGACCACTCGGCGACCGACGAGGCTCTCGTCCACGTCGGCGCCGACTGCCACGACCCGGCCGGCTACGTCGGCGCCCTGGATGCGCGGGAAGTCGATCGGGCCCCGCCACCCCGACAGCGCCTTCGGGTCTCCCGGGATTCCGTAGGCACCGTCCCGGGTCCACAAGTCGGTGTTGTTCAGCGCTACCGCGCGGACCTGGACCAGCACCTCTCCTGCCTGCGGAGTTGGCACTGCCACCTCCGTGAGATCAAGAACCTCCGGACCTCCGTGCTCCGCGATCCGCACCGCGCGCATGGTCTCGGGCACACTCATCGCCTTGACACCCCCACAGGTATACTGATCTGTGAACTTCAACCACGGTACACCGATCAGTGAAGGGGCGCCCGATGCGGGAAGCGCAGCCCATGACACCGGCCGGTCGCCTCATCGTGACGGCTGCCGAGGAGCTGTTCTACAACCGTGGGATCACAACGGTCGGCGTGGATCTGATCGCTGAACACTCAGGCGTAACCAAGCGGACCCTGTACAACCAGTTCGGCTCGAAAGACCGCCTCGTGGCGACCTACCTCTCGGAACGTGACCAGCGCTGGCGGTCACTTGTCCGCGCCACCGTTGACGCCTGTGACGGCCCCGTCGAGGCCGTCACCGCCCCCTTCGACGCACTGCGGACCTGGAGCGAGGCCAACACCCGCGGATGCGCATTCATCAACGCGCTGGCCGAGCTCCCGGACCCGACGCATCCCGCGCACCGCATCGCCGCGAACCAGAAGCTCTGGCTACTGAACCTGTTCACGGAACTCGCCACGGCGGCGGGCTGCACGGGCCCCGCCGCCCTCGCCACCCAGCTCCTCGTGCTGCACGAGGGCGCTCTCGCCACGCAGCCGCTCCCGCTCGACACCCTTTCGGAGAGCACTGCCCTGGCACGGTCCCTGGTTCGAGCCGACGCGCTACCCCGCAATTAGGGGGCGCCGCGCGGTATGCCCGGACTTCAGCGCCGAAATCGCGCCGGATCGCGCGGACTCCAGTACTGACTGTCATGTCGACCAATGTGGCGATCACCTCCTCAGCGGTGGTCGCCACTCTTCGGCCTGTGCCGCGCGGGCGGCGATGATCCAGAGGAGTCGACCACGGGGTGAAGCAGCAGCTCGACCGTGCCCACTGGGCATCGGCCAACGGCACACCCAGGCCAACGATCAGGCGCTGTGCAAGAAGACGCCTGGTTGATCCGGGCGGGGACCGTATCGGACCTCAGCGCCGGGCCAGCGCCAGCACACTCAGACCGAACATCAAGACCCCCAGGGGGAGATGGACCGACGGGACGTGTGCGATGCCGAGCACGACCTGGATCGAGGCGAGTACGAGGAAACCTGACGCATGCCAGACGGGCCGGAGCGAGCCGCCGCCCCGCTTCCACGTCAGCACCGCCGCGAGCACGTACAGCATCGACGCCCCGTACATCACGCGGGCTCCGATGCTGTGGAGCGTCTCTCCGTAGGACGAGGTCAGCAGCAGTCCGGCGGAGACCGCCTGAAGAAAGATGGTCAGGGTCTGCAGCGCGATCGCGATCTGCAGGAACGAGGAGCTGCGCTGTGCTGTCGCGGTCGCTGTCGCCGTCACCTGAGTGGCCATGTCACAGTCCCCTTGTCCGCCCGTGGGCAGTAGATCGATAAGGTCTCACCAGCCCGACGACACAGGGCTGCGAAAGGTAAGGCGAGGGGGCGGCCGGAAGCATGGGGACTGTAGGAACCAGCACCGATGAGGTAGCCGGCGAGCGGCGCCAACTGATCAATGTCGCTTACCGGTTGCTCGGTTCGGTGACCGAGGCCGAGGACGCCGTACAGGATGCCTACGCACGCTGGTACGGGCTGACACGAAGCCGGCAGGAGGAGATCCTGTCCCCCGGCGCCTGGCTGACGACGGTGACCGGCCGCATCTGCCTGGACCTGCTCGGCTCGGCGCGGGCCCGTCGGGAACGCTATGTCGGCGCGTGGCTGCCCGAGCCGCTGCCCGACCGCACCGAGTGGGACCGCGGGGGTGGCGCCGACCCCACCGGCCCTGAAGACCCCGCCGACCAGATCGTCCTGGACGAGTCGGTGGCCATGGCCTTCCTCGTCGTCCTGGAGTCGATGACGCCCGCCGAGCGAGTGGCGTTCGTCCTGCACGACGTCTTCCGGTACCCGTTCGCCGAGATCGCCGGCGTTCTCGGCCGGACCCCTGCGGCCTGCAAGCAACTGGCGGCCTCCGCCCGGCGACGGGTGAGCGTCGCGCGCGCTCCGGTGACGGTGACCGGCCAGGCCGACGTGGTGAGGCACGTCAAAGAGGCATGGGAGACCAAGGACATCGCAGCCCTCGTCGGCCTCCTCAACCCGGCGGCCGTGATGACCGCCGACGGCGGCGGCATGGTCGGCACCGTACTGCGCCCGGTCGAGGGCGGCGCGCGCATCGCCCAGTACATGGTCGCCATTGCCGACAAGGCGCCAGGTCTTGAACTCCTGCAGCGGTCGGTCAACGGTGTGCCGGGCCTGGTGGCCCAGCGTGCCGGCGTCGTCATGACCGTAGCCTCGTTCGACGTCTCCGACGGGCGCGTCACCCGGATCTGGGTGGTCCGCAACCCGGAGAAGCTGCGGCCGTGGGCGCGGGAGGACTAGGGCCTGTCCGGCGAATTTTGTGACTGTCGCCGGTTCCCGTCGGCGGCGGGGGCGGGAGATCCGACGAACGCGAAGTGGAGCGGACGATCACCGCTTTGAAGACCTTCGCTCCGCCGGGGCCGGCGCGGCGAACGGTGGTCACGATGTCGGTAGTCCGCCACGGCGCCTGAATCCGGCACGACGTGGCCGCGTACTGGAATGACGGGTTCCCGAGATCGCGCCCTCGCATGCGATGCCGCTGGGTCCAACTCGGCAAGCGGGCTCCCGGAGTTGGCCGAAGGCAGAACTGCCGTGTGGCAGGCGCCCTGTCCGGCTGCGAGCCGGACGGGGCACCTGAACGGGACCTAGGGTGCCAGGAGTTGGCCCGCGGCCAGTGCCGATGCCACCGTGCCGCCGACCACCACCGCCGAGGCCGCGAAGACCGGAACCCTCAGGGTCCAGGTGCGCAGGGCCCGTGAGCGTGAGAGCCGGTCGAGCAGGGCGTCACGACTGCGCAGCACAAGCACTCCGACGCCGGTGAGCGTCACGGCCATACCGACACCGAACGCGGCCACCAATGCCAGGGCAACGGCCACCTTGCCGGTGAGGAGCCCGGCAAGCAGGACGAGGAACGCGGAGGGCGAGGGCAGGAGACCACCGGCCGCGCCGAGCAGGACGAGCCCCCGCCAGGTGAGCAGGGACGGTGGGTCGGGGATGTGGTGACGATGCCCGTGCTCATGACCACCTTCGTGCCGGTGCCCGTGCCCGTGATGCGTCTGTGTACGCACGTCGACCTGCCTGCGGCGGCGTAGATGCGTGTGCAGCAGGCGCACGCCCACCCCCACCACCACCAGCGCCGCGATCAGTTGCAGCCATCCCGTGAGCGCCGCCATGTCCGGCGCGCTCTTGGCCAGCAGCCACCAGCCGACCGCCAGGACCCCGACCGAGAACGTGTGCATCACGGCGACGACACCGCCGAGCCACACCGCGTCGCGGGGTCGGCCCCTGCCTCCCACGAGATAACCGGCGGCCAGCGACTTGCCGTGCCCGGGCGCACAGGCATGGAGCGCGCCCACGGCCGCAGCCACCAGCAGGGCCGTCGGAAGCCCCGCGCCGTGGTCCAGCAGTGAAGCCAGGTTAGTGGTCCACATCCCGCCCGCAGCCGACGAGCCGGTGCCTGCACCGGATTCGCCCGACACGAGGGAGAGCTCCCGCGTGGGCTCCCTCGCCGTGTGCAGTGCGCCGCCACCCTGGTCTGTCACGGAGAGCGTGCGGTAGGCGGGGTTGACGTCTGTCAGCGCGGTGACCGTCAGACTGATGCGGTCCACCCGATGGGGGCAGACGAAGCGGATTTTCATGCCGTCCGCCTTGGCGACGCGGCACGGGGCACCGTCCTGACGTACGACGATGTGCGAGCGCAGATACCGAGCCACATCGCCACCGGAATGCTTCTTCACGACGGCGATGTCGTCCTTCTGCGCGGACCAGGCCGTCTCCACGACCGGGCCGTTCGCCTCGATCCTGACGACGGGCGGGGTGCCGAAGGGGTGCGCCTGCGCCGTCCCCGCGCTGCCGAAGAGCAGCACGGGGACGGCGGCCAGCAGGAGCAGCACCCCGGTGCGGAGTGATTGCACGCTGATGCTTCCTCTCAGTCCCGGCGCGCGGCCAGCGCGTGGACCGTACCGTCGTCGGTGAGGGCGAAGACCCAGTCACCGCTGACGGAGAGCGCCGAAGCCACTCCCCCGCCTAGGTTGTACGCGGCCCGCTGCCTGCCGGTGGCGCGGTCGAGCACCAACAGGCGGCCGTCCCATGTCCCCACGTACACCGAGGACTTGGTCACCAAGGGGTGCATCGTGGGCGATCCTGCGCCGGACTCGCAGCCCATGGCGACCCGCCAGGGATCGTCAAGGGGGCTCTTGCCCGGCAGATAACCTGCCTTGGTCTCCCACACGGGCTTCGACGGATCGGACGCACTCGTGTCGTAGGCGCGGACCACACCGTCACGGCCCGCGACATAGGCGATGTCGCCCCACACGGCGGGGGTGGTGAGTGGAGCCCGGCCCGGCTCGCAGACACTGCCGCCGCCGAGCTTGGACTCCCAGGTCACCGCGCCCGTCTGCGGGTCGTGCCCGCGAACGCCGTACGCCGTGAACGTCACCAGCTTCGCCGGGCCCGACGCGGGCTGCGTCAGCACCGGCGAGGAGTGGCTGTCGATGTCACCCGCGGTGTCCTTCGCCCACAGCTGGGTGCACTTCGCGAGGTCCATCGCGATGACGGTGTTGCTCGACATGGAGTGCAGATAGGCAGTGTTGGAGCCGGGCTCGCGGATGGCGGTGCTGTGCGCCTGGCCCCAGGAGAACGCGGCCCCGAAGCCGCCGGGCAACAGCACGCCGGTCTTGGCGTCCCGGCAGCGGACCATGTTCGCGTCCTGGTAGACGGCGACCGTACGGTCCTGGCCGGTGAGCGCGAAGACGCTCACCGGTCCGCCCGCGCGTCCATAGCGGCGCACGGTGTCGCCGTGGGTCTCCTCACGGTCGATCGACTCCCAGGCGACATGCCCGTCCCCGGCGTCCAGGGCATAGACCCGTCCGACGCCGGTCGTCAGATAGACCTGTCCGCCGTGGAGGGTCGGCGCCGATTCGGCGTCGCCGTCCAGGTAGGTACGCCAGAGTTCCCGGCCGGATGCGATGTCGTACGCGAGCATCATGCTGTACGGCGAGTCGAAGGCGCGGGAGGAGACGATCAGTCTTCCGTCCGCGATCAACGAGCCGTTCAGGTTGAACTGCTCGCCGGTGTGCCGGGTCCACTTGAGGTCGAGCCGGGCGCCAGGGTTGTCGCCGCTCGCGGAACGTCCTGCCTCGTCGCCGCCCTGCCGCAGCCAGTCCTGCCCGCTCTTCGGCTGGGTCAGCCTGGAGTCCGGTACGACGTCGAAGGTGCTCTTCTGCACCGGGAACGCCTTGCCCTTGGTGTCGTACGCCGTTGCCTCGGCGGTGTAGCCACCGGTCCGCAGGCCGCGCAGCGGCGTGCCGCTCGCACGGGTCCATGCCCCGCGTGCGTCGGGACAGGGCTCGGCCTTGCCGCCGGGTGGGGTGTAGCAGTTCTGGGTGCCTGGCTTGGCGGCTCCCGTGCCGAACCGCGCGTTCGTCCGCTTCACGACATGGCCTCGGCTGTCCCGCACGGTCAGTGTGGCCTTCGCGGGAGTACGGCCGTCGTCCTCCGCGTACACCTCGACGGGCACCCCGGCCCTCGTGCCGTGGACGCTGCCCTGACCTGGGCTTACCAGGGCGGAGTCGTCATCGATGTCGAACTGCCGGTGGATGCCCGTCACATGACCGGTGTCCTCGTTGCGGCTCGTACGCGGATCGTCGGTGATCCCGCTGAAATCGAGCACCTTGTAGTCGGGGTGGGCTCCGTCGATGCCGTACGTGCCCTGATTGTTGATCTCGACCGACCGTTTGAATGCCCCGCGCCGGAATTCCGCCTGCTGGTTGTGTCCGGCCGCGACCATCCGTACGTCGTACTTGGCCAGTTCGTCGATGGTCGGCTGCATGCCCGCGCCGGGGCCCCACTGGGTGAACAGCGAGCGGTGCGCGAAGACCAGCACCTGCTTGCCGACCGCGTGCTGTGCCAGGTCCCTGCGCAGCCACTCCAACTGCGGTCCGAGCCCGCTGGCGTCGTAGTTGTCCTCCAGCACCACGATGTGCCGGCCGTTGCGATCGAAGCTGTACCACTCGGGAGCGAGGTTGCGGCGGTAGTACTCCATGCTGCCCGCATAGCCCTTGGAGGTGGCCGTGCCGCCGAAGTCGTGGTTGCCCATCACGGGGTAGAAGGGGTGGCCGAGCCGCCCCGTCTCGAGCCCCTTGCTGAACAGGTCGTACGCGCCCTGACGGCGCGGCTCTTCCGCGTAGTCCGTGACGGTCAGGTCCCCGGTCGCGATCTGCATCGTCGCACCGTCGACCTCCGACATCGCCCGCACCTGGCCGGTCCACTGGGGCAGTGCCGTGCGCGCCTCGGCGTCGGTACGGTTGCCGACCTCGGGGTCGGAGTTCATCACCCACTTCTCGGTGGGCCGAGAGGCGTTGCGGTCCGGAACGAGCGCGAAGTCGACACCACTGCCGCCGGTCTCGGGGACCTTGTGGAAGAACTGCGGGACGTAGTCCTTGCGCAGGGCCGGGGTGTAGCCGTCGGGCGAGACGATGCTGACGAGATCCGTCTCGCGGCGCGCCGGATCGATCTCCAGGGTGTACGAGCCGTCGGCGCGCGTGGTCGTCCATGCGGCTCCGTCGGTGACATCGACGCCGGGCATGGCCCGCTCGCCCTTGTCCCGCTGGCCGTTGGCGTTGCCGTCCCTGAAAGCGGTGCCCTTGACGGTGACGGTGGCCGGCGCCGCGTCGTCGGCGAAGGCCACCTGGGGCGCGAAGCAGGACAGGACGACGACTCCGGCGGTCGCGACGCGGAGCCGGCGGCCTGTGCGCAAGCCACGGAGCAGGGACGGCAATGATCTGGCGGCGAGTACGAGCACGACACCGCCAGCCGCCACCAGTGAAACGGTGAGCCAGGGGAACTCCGGTGGCGCGTGTGCGCCCTTGGCGTCCACGAGGGGCGTGGCCGCGGAGGCGTCGACCGCGGTGCCGTCGAACTCGACGACGATCTGGCTCAGTCCGCCCTTCTTCAGCAGCGTGCTCAGGTCGAGCGCGTCGAGGTGGCAACTCCACGCAAGTTCGATCACGACGCCGCCGGGAACCCCGCCGTCGTCACCGGGCACACCCGAGCCGGTGGCCGGGCAGCCTGCCGCCAGCACCCTGGATGCCCAGGCACCGGCATCGGCGGCGGACACCACGTCGCGGTGCACGATGAGACGACCACTGGTTACGTCAGCACCGGTGGAAACGACGAGCTCGGCGTGCTCGCGCGAGACATGCGCCATGGCGGGCTGGGCACCGGCGCCCAGCGCGAGGAACAGCAGTACGAGACAGAGCCCGCCTGCTGCGCGAATGTGTTTCATAACAGCGGAGACTAATCAGAATCCGTCATACCTGAGCCAAGATCGAACGACCTTAACCGGGTCGTCCGCAAGAGTTCAGCTACAAAGGAAGCACGCGGTCGAGTCAATTACCTGGAGAAGGGGGCGGGGGCCTGCGCAGCAGCCACTGCCCGAACGTCCGACGCGGGGGCCGCACCACCACGCGGCCGTGGGCCTTCTGACCAGCCAACTCCACTCGCAGAGTGACCGGCGTATCCGGATTCGTCGGCGTGTGACGGTACTTGACCCTGCTGTGCACCAGCTGCAGAGCATCAATATCGACCACGACGCCCGGCCTCGTGACCAGCGTCAGGGTCTTCCCCGTCATGCCCACATCGATCCGCAAGGTGTCGTGCGTGATCACTGCGTCAGTGAAGTCGAGCATCACCTCGCAGTACGTCACCGCAAGCTCCAACCTCCGCGGCACCACCCAGCGCCCCACGCGCTCGACTGCGCCGCTGTGGACCTGTTCGATCCGAACTACGTCCTTGACCCCTGCTCCCGTCCCGCCGACCGTAGCCGATGCGGGCGGCAGGTCGGCGGTGAGCGCGGCCAGTTCGCTCAGGGTCCGCGCCGACAGGGCGACTTCCAGACGCTCGTCCAACTCGTCCGCGGTCAGCAGGCCGTCCCCCGCCGCGATACGCAGCACATCCACCACCCGGTCCCGGTCCGCATGAGAGGCTCGCAGCTCGGGCGGCGAGCCGGGGCCGGAGCGCTTCCCGGTGGGCGAAATCTCTCCCGACATGCTTCCGTCCTGGTCCTGTCGAACGTCTCCGCGCGACGCGGGCTGCGGCGCAAGCAAAAGACTAACGCTATATCGCGACAGGGTCTCGGCTGGGCCTCATCACGGATGAGGAAGGTCAGCGCCATTCCACGGCATGGACACCCATCATGCCGAGGCCCGGTCGCGACAACAACCGTACCCCCGGGGCCAGTTCATACCTTTCTCCGGGGCCGCCGCTTCCTCCCGAAATCCATGAGCCCAACGCAGGCTGATCCCTGGACCGGCTCCCGCGGGCCGCCTGACCCCACCGTTTCCCAGGCCCGGCGCCCCCGGGCCGTAAACGGTGGGATGGGCACCTCTCGGCCAGGCTCAGGTCCACCACGCGGGGGCGCAGGCCAGGGCGGCGTCAACGAGGTCATCCTTGGCGACAGCATCGTCGGTCCTCCACGCCTGGATGGCGCCGGCGAAGCCATGGGCCACGAACTGGGCGATCACCTCGTGGTTCGCCCCCGGGAGCACCGGGTGCGCGCAGCGGTCCAGATCGGCATCGAGCACCTGGATCAACAGCTCCAGAGGGCGGGTGGAGCGGTTGTAGAAGGTGGCCCTGGTGACGCCGGCCCGGTCGGCCAGCTCGGCGACCGCGACGCACCCGAGGGGGCGCAGGTACTCGACGGCTGGCAGCCAGTCGTCGGATTCACCCCCCACATGGAGAGCTCCCAGACCCCAGCCAAATATTCATGGGCAAGTCTATTTTTAGATGAGTCTACGTTTTGCGCTACAGTGGAATCGGCCCCGGAGGTCAGTTCCGGAAGGCCGGTCCCGAAGGAGACACCATGAGCAAGGTCTGGTTCATCACCGGTACGTCCCGCGGCCTCGGCCGCTCGTTCGCAGAGTCGGCCCTGGAGCGCGGGGACAGGGTTGCCGCGACCGCCAGGAACGTGGCGTCGCTGGACGATCTGGTCACCAAGTACGGCGACGACGCGGTTCTTCCCCTGGCGCTCGACGTCACAGACAAGGCGGGCGTCGCCACCGCGGTGGCCGTCGCGCACGAGAAGTTCGGCCGCCTCGACGTGGTCGTCAACAACGCCGGCTACGGCCTGTTCGGCATGGTCGAGGAGGTCACCGAACAGCAGCTGCGCGACCAGATGGAGACGAACCTCTTCGGCGCGTTCTGGGTCACCCAGGCCGTACTGCCGATCATGCGCGCCCAGGGCAGCGGCCACATCGTGCAGATTTCGTCCGTCGGCGGCGTCGCCGCCTTCCCCTCTCTCGGCGGATACCACGCCTCCAAGTGGGCCCTCGAGGGATTCAGCGAAGCTCTCGCCCAGGAGGTCGCCGGCGCGGGGATCAAGGTCACCGTGGTCGAGCCGGGCGGCTTCAGCACCGACTGGGCCGGCTCCTCCGGCGTACACGCAGACCCGAACCCCGCCTATGACCAGGTCCGCGAGGCCATCGGGGCCCGCCTCGGCGACGCCCGGTACGCCGAGGCTTCCGACGCCGGGGCCGCATTGCTTCGGATCGTCGACGCGGAGAACCCGCCGCTGCGGGTGCTGTTCGGCACCGAACCGATCGAGATCCTCGAGCCCATTTACGCCCAGCGTCTGCAGACGTGGGCCGACTGGCAAGACGTGTCCCGGATCGCGCAGGGCTGAGCGGGCGCGCCGCGCTGCGTCACGTCAAACGCCCAGCCCGGCGCCATTCCAGTTGGCTACGAACAACATCCACCACACGCACACCCGAGGCTCCGGCCACGCACCGCACGCCCCTCGGTTCCCTCACCTGCAGGAGACACCCCCATGACCGCACCGCAGACGCCCCGAACCTTCGGGGCCACCACTACCGCCGCCGAGATCCTCGACGGCGTCGACCTGCACGGCCGCCGGGCCGTCGTGACCGGAGCCAGTTCCGGAATCGGCGTGGAGACCGTCCGGGCGCTCACCGCGGCGGGTGCCGACGTCACGCTGGCCGTGCGGAACACCGACGCGGGCGCCCGCGTGACCGAGCGCCTGGAGGCCGAACTGCCCTCCAGCTCGGGGAAGTTGACCGTGGGACGGCTCGACCTCGCCGACCGCTCGACGGTCACTGAGTTCGTATCGGCCTGGGACGGCCCGCTGCACATCCTCGTGAACAACGCCGGACTGATGGCCCCGCCGGAGGTCGCCCGCACCCCTGACGGCCGTGAGATGCAGTTCGGCGTCAACCACCTGGGGCACTTCGCCCTCGCCGTCGGACTCCACCCGGCGCTGGCGGCGGCCGGCGGAGCCCGGGTCGTCTCGGTGAGTTCCATCGGCCATCTCTTCTCGCCGGTGGTCTTCGACGATCTGGACTACCGCTTCCGCCCTTACGACCCGTGGACCTCCTACGGGCAGTCGAAGACTGCCAACGCCCTGTTCGCCGTCGGCGCCGCCGAGCGCTGGGCCGACGACGGCATCACCGCCAACGCGCTGATGCCGGGCAACATCGCCGACACGTCACTGGCCCGGCACATGGACATGCAGCAGGTGGCCGACTTCATCGCCTCGGGCGAACTCGCCCTGCCGCCGGGCAAGACGGTGGAGCAGGGCGCCGCGACCTCGGTCCTGGTGGCCGCCTCTCCGACAGTGGAGGGCATCACCGGCCGCTACTTCGAGGACTGCGCGGAGGCGAAGCCGGTAACTCAGCGGGCCGGCACCGTCGCGGGTGTCGCGCCGTACGCACTCGACCCCGACAACGCGGCTCGCCTGTGGGCCGTGTCCGAGGCTTTCGTCCGCTAGCGCTCCACGCTGCCCGCTACGACCACGCCACGGGCAATGGGCCCTGCTGCGCCGTCACACTTGCCTCCGCCCCCGCGCGGTCCCGGCGACTGAACAGAAAGAATCAGAGAGTACGCGACCGCCCCGAAGCATGGATGCATCCAAACATATATTCGTCCACGAACAGCCATAGAATGGAGCCAGGGAGAGAAAGAGGATGCATGAACCTGCGGGAGCGCAAGAAACTGGCGACCTGGCGCGCCATCCGGACCGCCGCGTTGCAGCTGTTCGAAGAGCAGGGCTACGAGACCACGACCGTCGAGCAGATCGTGGCCGCGGCGAATGTCTCGCGCGCCACCTTCTTCAACTACTTCGCCGGCAAGGAAGCCGTGGTCTTCGACCAGGACTCCGAGGAGCGGGGCGCCTGGCAGACCCTCATGGACGACCGGCCCGCGGACGAGCCGCTGTGGGAATCGCTGACCACAATCCTGACCGGGTTCCTCGAAAGCCTGCGCGACCGCATGCCCCTGCAGCGCCGCCTGAAGGCCCAGTCACCGGCCCTCGCCCAGTCGGGCCAGAACTTCGGCGAGGCGTTCTTCACCGAACTGAGGAAGTGGGTGGCATCCCGCGCCACCCCCGCCGACGAGCTCACCGCGACCCTGCAGGTGAACCTCGCACTGGCCGCCGCCATTACCGCCTACGACACCTGGCCCGATGACGAGCCCTTCGACGGGTTCCTGCAACGCCTCGAGCAGTGCCTCCGCGACGGGCGACCCGTCGTAGCCACCCGCTGAAGCTCCCGCCGGGGCCACGTCGGCGTCCAGTGCGGTGGCTGCTTGCAGGACCGGCGCCGGCCTCAGCAGCGGGAACGCCGTCGCCGGGACTTGCAAGTGCTCGCGTATGTGGCAGATGTAGCGGAACTCGCCGAGCGCGTGGAGAGGGCCCCGCGCACGAAGGCAGCCGGTCATGGTCATCGCGCGACCAATGGAGCGCGATGGCAACGAGGCACAAACCCAAGTCCCCAAGTTGCGGAACGACTTCGGGCCACGCACCACGCCGCCGTGGACCGAGTTGGCGGAAGGGCTGATTGCCCAGCACCGGGCGCCACTCGCCTACAGCGACGACCCGGCACCCGGCGACTGGGGTGTGGCCGTGCACCACATGCTCAACCCATCCCGCGGCGACCTCGACGACAAACAGGGAGACGCCTCTCCACCTTGCCCTCTCGGAGGATGCTCAGTCGAGGCAGAACTCGTTGCCCTCGATGTCCTGCATCCCGAGGCACGACTCGTTGTACTCATCGGCAAGCAGGAGTTGCCCGCGTACCGCGCCGAGCGGGACCAGACGTGCGCACTCGGCCTCGAGTGCGGCGAGGCGCTCTTCACCCACGAGCCCGGTGCCGACCCGCACGTCAAGATGCACCCGGTTCTTGACAACTTTGCCTTCGGGAACGCGCTGGAAGTACATTCGCGGGCCCACGCCTGAGGGATCCATACAGACAAACCCTGAACCTTGACGCTCAGGCGGCAGCGAGCGATTGTAATCGTCCCAAGTAGCAAACCCCTCGGGCGCCGGCGGTACGACGTACCCCAACACCTCGCACCAAAAACGAGCGACGCGCTCAGGATCCGCGCAGTCGAAGGTGACTTGGAACTTCTTGATCGATGACATCGGCGCACCATAGCAGGGGGACGCTGTTGCTCATCTCCCGGATGGCGAAGGCACGTTGACGGGGATGGTCCTTGAGAGCCGCTGCCGTGCCGTGCGGTCACAGGGGGGTGACCCGATGTCGATGCCTCCAAGGGGTTGCCCGTCGTTCGGGACCAGACGGCGGCCACGGCGCTCACCGTGCTTTCCGGGGGCAGCCTGCCGATGCAGTCCAGCCCCAACACGACGGCCATGAGCGCCACGGCCCACCTGCCCGGCCGCGCCCCTTGGAGACCTGGCGCGCCGGGTGCGTGCGACTCAGGGGTCAGACGGCGGGCAGCTCCGGTCCGGTGCCGGTCAGCTGGGTGGTCAGGGCTCACATCGCATGGCCGTCTCGAGGTCGAGTGCGGCGGCAGCGGGCTTACGGAGCTTGGGGCGGCCCTTCAGGCTGCCGGGCCCGTTCGGGCCGACATACGCGTTGCCGGGAATGTTCTGCGTGGCGGTGTACAGCGAAGGCAGGGCGCCGAACTCAGCGTCGATGAACAGGAAGCCCAGTACGCGGGCCACCTTGCCGGAGGCGGAGTGGCCCGCCAGATTCGTGGCAACGATGCCGGGGTGCGCGACGAGTGTCCTCACCGGGCTGCCGGACGGGGCGCTGAGAGAGCCGGAACTGGTGACGATCAACGGTGGGGCGGAGATGAGGAAGTCACGGTTGGCGCTCCGGGGCGTTCGCGGCGGTGATTGGCCCGGATTCAACGCAGTGTGCTGGGCCGATCTGTGACCGTTGCTCGGGGACTGGATGCTGACGCCGTCGGCGCGGACGCGCTGGACTTGTCGGACCGCACATCGCTCACGTTGATCGAGGCGGTGTGCGACTGGATCGGGCGCCGGCGCGTTCTCCGCCGGGCGTGTGGTGCTGCGGACTCGGGTCCGGCAGGCGAGGGTGGCAGGCTGTCCATGCGCGGCAACCCGCGACACCTCGGGGTCGAGATCGGAGTGAATGATGAGGGCAGTCCGTTTCAGCAGGTTCGGTGGCCCGGAGGTTCTGGAGATCGTGGATCTGCCCGATCCGCATCCGGGTCCGGGCGAGGTCCGGATCGCTGTGCGCGCAGCCGGCGTCAACGCGAGCGACTGGAAGAAGCGCAAGGGCCTGATGGATGAGGAACTCCCGCAGACTCTGGGCTACGAGGCGGCGGGCGTCGTCGACGAGCTGGGCGACGGCGTTACGGACGTGGTCGTCGGCGATCGCGTGTTCGGCTTCTCCACCGAGGGGGCGGCCCAGGCCGAGCTGGCGGTGCTGTCGTACTACGCGCCGATCCCGCCGTCGCTCGACTTCCCCGGCGCTGCCGCGCTGCCGGCCGCCAACGAGACGGCCATGCG
Organism: Streptomyces sp. CB01635; assembly: GCF_002803065.1. Taxonomy (GTDB): domain Bacteria; phylum Actinomycetota; class Actinomycetes; order Streptomycetales; family Streptomycetaceae; genus Streptomyces. Next base: position 1,374,294 of record NZ_NNBL01000003.1, on the reverse strand, counting down.
CGCGCTCGACCAGCTCGGCGTAGTGAGCGGCAGCACGCTGCTGATCAATGGCGCTTCCGGAAGCGTCGGCAGCGCCGCGGTTCAGTTCGCCGTGGTGCGCGGTGCGCGCGTGATCGGCACCGCGAGTCCGTCGAACCATGAATATCTTCGCTCGCTGGGGGCCGAGCCCGTGGCCTACGGCGAGGGCCTCGTCGACCGGGTTCACGCACTCGCGCCCGAAGGCGTCGATCTCGCACTCGACGTGGCGGGGAACGGCATCCTGCCCGAGCTCATCGGGCTCGCGGGCGGCCCGGAACATGTCGTGACGATCGCCGACTTCACCGGCGCTCAGGAGCACGGGGTGACATTCAGCCGCGGGGACACCGGCCGTGCGGTCCATGTGCTCGGCGAGATCGGCGAGCTGATTGATTCCGGGCGCTTCTCACTCCCCGTCGTGCAGACCTTCCCGCTCGCCGAAATCGCCAAGGCGCACCGGGTCAGTGAGGACGGCCACGTGCGCGGGAAGCTCGTGCTGGTGATCGACCCTCCAACGCGCGGCTCCAGGTGAAACCCAACTCCTGCGCCTCCGCGTAGGCGGAGTCGACGTCGTCCGTGAGTACGGAGACGGCCGCGTCCGCGGTTGAGGTGGCGTCACGCGTGACGAGCTGGATGTTCGCCCCCGTCTCGGGAGACGTGTACCGGGATACCCACCCCATGTTGAACTCCTCGGTGCGCAGTTCGAGGTGGTCGGCGTGTAAGCCCTTCGCCGTGTCGGCGTCGGCTACATGGAGGTTGGCGATGATGCGGTTCGCGCGCATGTGCTTCTCCTGTCCTCCCAGGCGGTGCCCTCGGCGGCACGGCTGCCATGTCCACCGCGACGGTGCGGCCCTGCGGCGGTGCTCACGCTGGGCACCGCCGCCCACATCCACGCTCCGTCGCACCGCCTGTCCGAACTGCTTCGATCGTCAGCAGATCCGGGGGAGTTGTTCGCCGATCGGCAGGTCGACGACGCGTGTGCCGCCCAGGCCCGTGCGGGCCACCACCATGCCCGGATGCTCCGCGACGGCTTCGCCGATCACTCGCGCGTTCGCACCGAGTGGATGTGCGCGCATCGCATCGAGGACGGCGTCCGCGTGTTCGCGCGGAACGAACGCCACGAGTTTGCCCTCATTGGCCACATAGAGGGGGTCGAGACCCAGGATCGCGCACGCGTTGGCCACGGCAGGCGGGACAGGCACGTCACCTTCCCGGATGACGACGCCGGCGCCGGAGGCGACCGCGATCTCGTTGAGCGCTGCGGCCAGTCCGCCCCGGGTGGGGTCGCGCAGCACGTGGAGGTCCGGTGTTACGGCAAGCATGCAGTCCACCAGGCCGGCCAGCGCCGCACAGTCACTCTCGATCTCGACACCGAATTCCAGACCCTCACGCACGCTCATGATCGCCACTCCGTGAACGCCGATGTCACCGCTGACGATGACGACGTCGCCGGGGACGACGCGCTGGGGGCGGATGTCCACGCCTGACGGGATGAGCCCGATCCCGGCGGTGTTGATGAAGACACCGTCTCCGTGACCGCTTTCGACGACCTTCGTGTCACCGGTCACCACCTCGACTCCCGCGCGCCGTGCGGCCGTGCCGAGGGTCTCGGCGACCCGAGCCACGACGGACATCTCGACACCCTCTTCCAGGATGAAGCCGCAGGACAGGTAGGCGGCCCGTGCGCCGCTCATGGCTAGGTCGTTGACGGTGCCGTTGACCGCGAGGTCGCCGATGCTGCCGCCCGGGAAGAACAGGGGCCGCACCACGTAGGAATCGGTGGAGAACGCCATCCGGACACCGCCGAGGGAGATGGCGGCGGAGTCGCCGAGCTGCGACAGTGTCTCGCCGCCGAAGGCGGGTGCGAAGATGTGCTGCACCAGTTCGGCGGACAGGGCCCCTCCCCCGCCGTGTCCCATCACCACCCTCGGATGATCACGCAACGCGACCGGGCAGGTCCATGCGGTCGGGTCCACGGCTGTGAGTCGGGTGGTCTCAGGCAACGGGGCTCGCCTCCAGCGGTGCGGTGGTGATGTCGAGGCGTCGGTACAGGTAGTAGGCGGCACACGCGCCCTCGCTCGAGACCATCGTGGCTCCGAGTGGGTTGCGCGGTGTGCAGGTGGTGCCGAATGCGGCGCACTCGTTCGGCTTCAGCAAGCCCTGCAGAACCTCGCCGCTGCGGCACTCCGCGGGTTCACGGGTGTCGATGCCGGCCACCGAGAATCGGTGTTCGGCGTCGAAGTCGCGGTACCGGGAGGAGAGCCGCCAGCCGCTGTCCGGGATGACACCGATGCCGCGCCAGGCCCGGTCGGTGCCCTCGAAGACGTCCGCCAGCATGGCCTGGGCCGCGGGATTTCCCTCGGGCCGGACGGCGCGCGGATATGCGTTGTCGACCTTGTGCTCACCCCGCTCCAGTTGCAGCACGGTCCGGCGTACGCCTTCCAGAATGTCGAGAGGTTCGAAGCCGGTGACCACGATCGGAACGCGATATCGGTCCGCGAGTTCGGGATACTCGCCGATGCCCATCACGCTGCAGACATGTCCGGCGGCGAGGAATCCCTGGACCCGGCAGTTCGGGGACTGCATGATGGCCTCGATCGCCGGCGGGACCCGCACGTGCGACACCAGGAGACTGAAGTTCCTGATGCCCAGCTTGCGTGCCTGATAGACCGTCATGGCGTTGGGTGGGGCGGTCGTTTCGAAGCCGATGCCGAAGAACACCACTTCGCGGTCGGGGTTCTGCTGGGCGATGTGCAGAGCGTCCAGCGGCGAGTACACGACGCGCACGTCGCCGCCCTCACCGCGCACCTGGAAGAGGTCTCGTCCGGTGCCCGGCACCCGGAGCATGTCACCGAAGGAGCAGAAGATCACTCCCGGCCGGGAGGCGATCTCGAGAGCCTTGTCGATGACCTCGAGCGGAGTGACGCACACGGGACACCCCGGCCCGTGAATCAACTCCACCTGATCGGGCAGGAGTTGATCGATCCCATGCCGGATGATGGTGTGCGTCTGTCCGCCGCACACCTCCATGAGGGCCCATGGCCTGGTCACCACGGAGTGGATGTCGTCGAGCAGACGCCGCGCCAGGTCCGGATCCTGGAACTCGTCGAGGTACTTCACTGTTGGGCCTCCTGTGGAACTTCCTCGTCGTCGGCCCACTGAGGTCCGCTTGCTTCGGCCGCAAGCTCCCACGGGTCGCCGAACTCCTCCTGGAGCATGCCGAGATTCTCGAAGAGCTCCAGCGTCTGCCTTGCCGATTCCTCATCCAGTTTCTGGAGCGCGAATCCCACATGGACGATGGCGTATTCGCCCACCTGAAGGTCGGGCAGGTACTCCAGGCACACCTCCTTGACCACGCCGCCGAAGTCGACGGTGGCCATGCGGGTGCCGTCTCGATCCTCGATCTCCGTCACTCTCCCGGGTACCGCCAGGCACATGGGAACTCTCCTCGCTGTGGTGGTCCGATCCGGCTTGCCGACTGCGGTGTCATACTGCGATGGCACGCCCCGCGATCATCAACTGACCGAGCGCCAGCCCCCCGTCGTTCGGCGGGACTTCGCCGGCGCGCAGCACGGTGAATCCGTCCTCCCCGAGCCCCCGTGCGCAAGCCGAGGACAGCAGGACGTTGGCGAACACACCGCCGGTCAGGACGACAGTGGCCGTGCCGTGCCGGTCGCGCGCCACCGCGCAGATCCGGCGTACGAGATCTGCTACCCCAGCATGGAAGCGGGCCGCGATGACCTCCGGCTCCGCGCCTGCGCGAACGTCCTCGACCACGGCTCGCACCACAGGTCCGGGGTCGGCAGTCATCGGCTCCGACGTTTGCGGGCTCAGCGCGAATCGGTAGCCGGCGCCGTCTCCGTCCACGGCCGCCCGCAGTGCGGCCGCCTCCAGCTCGATGGCAGCCTGTGCCTCGTATCCCACCAGGTGGCACACGTCCGCCAGGGAAGAGACGGCGTCGAAGAGCCGACCCATGCTCGACGTCGGTACACAGTTCAGACTCCGCTCCAACTGCCGTGCCAGTACCCGCCGTTCGTCATGCGGGCAGGCGATCACACTGGGCAGGTCGTCCGTCCATGCGATGCCCGCTTCCCGGAGATGCGCGAGCGCCATCCGGTACGGGCGGCTCACGGCGGCGTCGCCGCCCGGCAGAGGGACGTACGCCAGATGCGCGAGACGACGGGACGTGTCGTAATCCGCGAGCAGGATCTCGCCGCCCCACACCGCCCCGTCGTCGCCGTATCCCGTGCCGTCGAATGCGATGCCGATGACAGGCTCGGTGCCGTCCAGGCCGTGCTCGGCCATGACCGCGGCGACATGAGCGTGATGGTGCTGCACCCGTACGACCCGGCGGGTGTTCGCGTGCCGTTCGGCCCACTGCCCGGATCGGTAGCCGGGGTGCCGGTCCGCCGCCAGCAGTCCGGGCTCCACACCTGTGATCGTCTCCAACTGCCGTTCTGCGCGCGCGAAGGCGTGCTGCGTCTGGAGGTCGTCCATGTCTCCGATGTGCGCGGACAGCCAGGCCCTCCTGCCTTCGCCGAGGCAGAAGGTGTTCTTGAGGTCTCCCCCCACCGCGAGCGAGGGCCTGACGGGCACCGGCAGAGAGACCGGCAGCGGGGCGTAGCCACGAGCGCGGCGTACCGTCATCCGTTCCCCGTCGCACACGCGCACCACAGAGTCGTCGCAGGGCACGTGGATGGGGCGGTCGTGGGTGAGCCAGGCGTCGGCCAGCGGCGCCAGCCGCTCCAATGCTTCGGCGTCGTCGGTGACGATGGGCTCACCGGCCACGTTGCCGCTGGTCATCACCAGCACTCGCGGCCCGTCCGGGTCCCCGGGCAGGCCGAGCAGCAGGTGGTGCACGGGGGTGTACGGAAGCATGACCCCCAGATCGGGACTGCCCGGTGCCACCGCTCCCGAGAGTCGCAGATCCTCTGATGGGGCTTCAATTCGGCCTCTCAGCAGGACAATCGGCCGGGCTCCACTAGTGAGAAGGGTCCGATCGTGGGGACTGATGCGCACCAGGTGCTCGATGTCGGCGAGGTTCTTCACCATCACCGCGAACGGCTTGTCGCCCCGTCCCTTGCGGCTGCGCAGCGCGGACACGGCCTGGGAGTTCTCGGCGTCGCAGGCGAGGTGGTAGCCGCCGATGCCCTTGACGGCGAGGATGGCGCCGGCGGCCAGGAGGGCGCGTGCCTCGTGGATCGGGTCGACGTCGGTATCGGGTCGGGGCGACGCGTACACAAGGCTCAGGCGCGGGCCGCAGGAACGGCAGGAGACGGGCTGGGCGTGGAATCGGCGGTCTGCCGGGTCCGTGTACTCGCTTGTGCACTCGGCACACATCGGGAAGCCGGCCATGGTGGTGTGCGCACGGTCGTAAGGGAGTCCGGTGACGATGGTGAAGCGCGGCCCGCAGTGTGTGCACGTGATGAACGGGTGACGGTGCCGACGGTCGCCGGGGTCGGCCATTTCGGCGAGGCACGCGGCACAGGTGGCCGTGTCAGGGGAGACGAGTGTGCGTGACGATCCCTGCGACCGCGAGGCGACGATGGCGAATCCGCTACCGCCCGCGAGGGGGACCTGCTCGTGTTCCACGGACTCCACCAGGGCCAGTGGCGGGGCCTGTTGAGCGATCCGGTCACAGAACCGGGCAACGGCGGAGTGATCTCCCTCGACCTCGGCGACGACACCGTCCTCGGTGTTCGTCACATGCCCTGCCAGCTCCAGCGATGTGGCCAGGGTGTACAGGAACGGACGGAACCCGACACCCTGCACAACGCCTCGTACGGTGACGCGACGGCGCTGAACCGCCTGGGCGACGGCCGGGCCGGGCTGAAGTGTGCTCACGGGAGGGGCCGCGTCATGACGACATCGTCCACGTGATCGTGATGGTGGTGCTCGTGCGGCTGTGCGGCCATGACCGGTTCGTGGACGGCCCCGCCGTCCGCAACCGCGAGGGCACGATCGAGCAACTCCCCCACGCCGCTGCCCCGTCGGGCCGAGGTCAGGACCACCTCCACTCCGGGGTTGACCTGCTCGACGTGCGCGCGGAAGGCCTCCTCGTCGAACTCGACGGCTTCGGCGATGTCGGCCTTGGTGACCACGACCAGGTGCGCGAGGCCGAAGGCAGTGGGGTACTTCAGAGGCTTGTCCTCGCCTTCGGTGACTGACGCGAGGACGACTCGAAGGTCCTCTCCGAGGTCGTAGGAGGCCGGGCAGACCAGGTTCCCGACGTTCTCCACGAACAGCAGGCGGGTGGCTTCCGGCAGCCAGCCTTCCAGGTGCCGCCCGAGCATCGAGGCTTCGAGGTGGCACAGCCCGTCGGTGAGCACCTGCTTGACCGGCACGCCCGACCGGGCCAGTCGTCTGGCGTCGTTCTCGGTGGCGAGGTCGGCGGTCAGCGCGGCGGTCGGCACTCCGCGCTCACGCGCGCGCAGGAGTTCGCGTTCCAGCAGGGCCGTCTTCCCGCTTCCGGGGCTGGACAGCAGATTGATCATCGTGGTGCCGCGGCCCGCGAGTTCGGCGCGTAGAGCGTGTGCGGTCGCGTCGTTCTTGGCGAGTACCGCCTGGTGCAGGTCCACGGTTCGGCACATGTCTCAGCGCTCCTCGAAGATCGGTTCGCAGGTTCGTCGGCGGGCGGTCGGCTCTTCCTCCCAGCGCACGCTGACGATCTGCAGTTCTCGGCCCGCCAGCAGCTCGGGCGTCGGCTCACCGCAGCGCGGACAGCACAGTCGCGGCGGCATGCCCACCGCCCATTCGTCGGCACAAGGTGAGCAACGTGCCCGGCCGGGCACGGACTCGGTGACGAGCTCGGCCCCCTCAAGGAGGGTTTCGGCGCAGGCGAGTTCGAAGCAGAAGGACAGCGCGTCCGGGACGACTCCGGCGAGCTCGCCGACCTGTAGTCGCACCGAGCTGACCGCGGTGACCCCGCCGTTCAGTTCCGCCGCCTCTTGCACCTGGCCGACGACGGCCATGGCGATGGACATCTCGTGCATCGGTCTCCGTCCTGGCAGAGGCCGATCGTGGGGCGGCCATTGCGCTCGGCTCCATTACAGGGGGCCCGCTGCCGAGCGACCACGGGGCTCGCCGACTCCCCTGCCCGGGTGCACCGTTCGGCGCAAGCAGGCCGTTACATGCTTCTCATACGCAGGTAGCGCTGGACGTCGGGCATGAACTGCCGTGCCAGCGCGGCGAGCGCGACGACGGCGATGGCCCCGATCACGGACTTCTTCATGAACTTCTCCTCACTTACGGGCCTCATGGGCAGCGGTCCCCACTGCAGGCGCCTCGCCCTCACACACGATCGCCTGGATCAGACGCACGGCTTCCGGAACCGCGGCGGCCACCGGAGCACTCAGACCGATGCCTTCCTCCAGGGAGGCGGGCTCGCAGCCGACCACGACGGTGCGGCCGGGAGGTGTCCCGCCGGTCCCGGAACAGAGTGTCTCCAGCAGGGCCAGGACCGCGTCCGGTGACATGTGGTGGCCGTCGAGCACGGGGCCTTGCGGCGCGATGTCACCAGGCGAGTCGACTTCGATGCGGTAGAGCGTTCCGGGGTCACCGCCTCGGGCGGTGGCGTCGACGAGCACGAGGGTGTCGTATCCGTCGAGCAGTTGGTACGCGAGGTGCACACCCCGCACACCGATGTCCATGACCTCAACGTGCCCGGGAAGATGGTGTGTTGCGAGTACGCGCACCGTCTCGACGCCGAATCCGTCGTCGCCGAGAAAAATGTTCCCCACGCCGGCGACGAGCGTTCGAGCGCCGGTCTTGTCGTCCCCGGTCACTCGTCCTCCAGTAGTGCGATTTCGTCGGGCTGGAAGTACAGAAAACGGCCCTGCTCCCGACGGATGTCGGCGCCGGGGTCGCCTTCGACGGTCACCGCCAGATGCACGCCCCCGTCGACGTCGTGCAACACCGCCTCGACAAGCGCGGTGCTTCCGTGCAGGAAGAGGTCCTGGGCGTCGGTGCGACGCCGTCCCGGGCGCAGCATCACCCGGCTTCCGGCACTCACCGGCCGACCGTCGACCGAGATCTCGTCGCGGGCCGGGTCCGGACCGGCGTCGCCCTCCGGATTCCACCAGGGCGTCTCGGGCATGACGACATGCGGCTGACCCGGCTCGACGAGAAGGTCCGCTTCGATCTCGTCGCCGGGCGTCTTCGGGGCAGAGCCTGTTACTTCCCGGAGTGAGCGAACCGCGCCGTGCAGGCGTTCCAGCACCTCGGGAGGCATGGATTCGGCCAGGTCGATCACGGCGGCGGCCTTCGCGTCCGTACCGCGGGCCTCACGCTTCTCCTGATCCGTGAGGGCCGCGGTGCGCAGGGCCAGGATCTCGTCGATCTCGGTGGCGTCGTACAGTGCTCCGGGACTTTCGGGAGCGACGGCCGGATGGTCCTCCAGGATGATCGGCGAGGAGAGCATCAGGTCCGCCTGGCCCGGCTCGCCGGCGAGGACCGGCCAGGTGTGCAGGTTGCGGCACGAGGCGACAAGGCCTTTGGCCCATTCCGGAGGATCGGTCATGGAGAGAAACGAGCCTGCGCCGAGACACAGCAACAGGTGCGCGGCGACGAGCGAGTGCGGGAGCGCGGCGTCACGGTCGGCTCTCCCGTCGTCCGGAGACCAGGTGCTCGTGTTCTCCACCACGGCGGTCAGCCGGGAGACCCGGTAGGGGCCGTCGACTTCGCTCGTGGAGAGACGGACGACTCCGCTGACCTCTTCGCACCGGCGGACCAGTCGTCCCACCAGCCGGCCCTCGGCGTCATGTACGAGTTCGGTCTCTTCGCGCGCGGGGCGGCTGAAGGGGACAGTGATTCCGTCGCCGGCGAGCTCGGCCACGTTGGCGGTCAATTCGACGCGTTCCTCCGCGCCCTCGTCCCAGGGAACCAGCACGCGGTCCGGTAGCGACAGTTCGGACGCGTCCTCGAACGAGCCGTCCTGGCAGGCCCGTTGCACCGTGCGGCGCCGAGCATGCAGGAAGCGCACCTCGACCGACAGGGTGGCGCCCGTCCTGGGCTCCATCAGACATTCGGTGTGCTGGAAGTCGTGCTCGTCGCAGTCCGCACCCCAGGCGGGCGGGACCAGAACTCCGAACTGCCAGCGCAGCCGGTTCTTGGCCGCCGACGCCCGATACGGATAGAGCACGTAGCCCTCGAACAGCACCGCGTCGGCCACCGCGCGGGCGGCGGCGAACCGTGACTCCGTCTCCTGGCTGAACACGGCTGTCGTCACGGCGCCGACCTCTCGGTGGTCTGGGACAGAGCGTCCGAGCCAGCGGATTCCAGGAGGGTGCGCACCGTCGCTTCCCAGGAGGACAGCGCCCGACGCGAGCGGAAGGCCAGCAGGTCGTCCATGGTGTCGCGGGGCAGCCGTACCCAGCCGGTTCCCGGGAAGTGCTGGTCGATCATCTCCTGCCACACCTTGACCGGCATGAGGTAGGCGGCCTCGCGGTCCCAGGGCACGGGCTCGACGTGGAACCCTCCGGCCCCGGTGAACGCGGTCCCGGAAAAGAGCATGAGGAGCGGCACGTCGCCACTCGACAGAGCGTGGAAGTAGCGGGTGGAGGCGACGTCCATGTCGTACGTGCAGGGCACGACCAGGTCGACTTCCGTCTGTCCGGTGAAACTGGGGACCATGACGGAGATCTGTGCGAACTGCAGCGGCTGGAGGGTGCTGCCCCAGCGGGCTCGGCGGCCGAAGAGGTCATGCAGTCCTTCGGCCTCGTCGGCGTCGTAGCCGCGCTTGGCCGGTTCGATGCGCATCTGGCACCGCAGGGCGAGCGCGTGCACGCGCGTCTGCTCGGATGCGTCGATGCGCAGCCGGAAGACCAGGGTGGGGCCGGCGGCGTACTGGTCGGCGCGCACGCCGACGCAGGAGAACGAGAACTCCGTCATCGACGGTGCGCCTCCTCCGGTGTCCCGGCCCGCTGCGCGATGTGATCGAAGAACGCGGTCAGGTCGGCACGGGCCTCCGCCCCGCCGTCGAAGCCCTGCCACAACATGCGCATCCGTCCCACGAGTTCGTAGCAGATGTCGACCGGCACGAGATAGCACTCGGTCCGCTCCTCCACCCGCCGCAGGAGCAATGCCTCCACGTCGGGTTCGAGCAGTTCGGCCAGACGGCTCTTGCCGAGTGCGGTCTGCCAGGTGGACGGGTCGAGTTCGCTCTCGGTGGCGCCCGCCGGGCTGGGGTAGAGCGCGACCAGTCTGTCGAGCGAGGCGTTGCGGAAGAAGAACGCGACGCTGACCGGGATCTGCAGGAGCTCCCAGGCACCGGGGTCGAGTTGGTGGTCCGGGTCCGCCAGATAGCGGTCCGGGACGGTGCGGAACCTCCCGCCGCCCGCGCCGCTCTGCTCGAAGAGCATGGCGCACGGCGTGCAGGCGCAGGCGAGGGCGCGGTTCTCGGTGTCGACCATGTGCCGGTGGTTGCCGTCGTCGATCGGCGCTCCGCACAGTTCGCACACCTCAGGCCGAGACGTGCGCGGCGCGGCGAACCGCCGCAGCCCCGATGCAGGCGGACGTGTCCGCTTGTGTGCCGTACTCATGGTGTCTTCGGCGAGGCGGGTGCGCTGCCGAGTGCACCGGAGGGCGGCCGCGAGATCTGCAGCAGAGGGGGTTCCTGCGAGGATGCCGCCCCCTCGATCTCGACCGTCGTGACCTCGGGCGCGAAACAGGAGAGGGCAGCCTCCACCTCCTGCCGGCCGGCCGCCGCGGTGCTCGCGCAGCCGCATCCCGAGCTCTCCGCGGAGCGCAGGTGCAACGTGCCGGTGGCATCGTCGAAGCTCAGAAGCTCGACGGGATGGCTGCGCACGCTGCCCAAGGCACGGGAGATGCGCGTGGCGGTGTCCTCGGGGTGCAGGTCGTGCAGGACGAGCAGGCTGGTGACCAGGGCGTCGTCGAGCAGCGCGGCGAACGGGTCGCCCTTGGACTTGGGGGCTTCGAGCAGCGAGACCATGCGGGCCAGGCCTGTGCCGTAGAAGTCCATCAGTACGCGCACCAGTTCCTCAGCCGCACCGGCGGCTTCGGAGTCACCCTGGGCGGTCAGGTGGTCGATGATTTCTTCGACCCGCCGGCCGGCCTCCTCCGCGTTCGCCGCCGTTCCGCCGGGCGGCCGGGCCGTGGTGGTGGACGCGCTCATCCGGCCAGCCCGCTCAGTCCGGTCGGCACGTGCATCTTCTGCACGGTCTTGCCGCCGCCGACGTACATGTGGACACCGCAGGGCAGACAGGGGTCGAAGCTGCGCACCGCCCGCATGATGTCGATGCCCTTGAAGTTCTCCGGGGTGTTCTCCTCAAAGATCGGCGTGTTCTGCACGGCGTCCTCGTACGGGCCCGGGGTCCCGTAGGTGTCCCGGACGCTGGCGTTCCACGGAGTCGGCGGATAGGGATGGTAGTTGGCGATCTTTCCGTCGCGGATCACCATGTGATGGGACAGGACTCCGCGTACCGCCTCGGTGAAGCCGACGCCCAGGCCCTCGTCGGGCACCTCGAACTTCTCCCAGGTCTGGGTACGCCCGGCGCGGACCTCCGCCAGGCCCTTCTCGGCGCAGTGCAGCGCGATGGCGGCGGCGTAGGCCTGGAAGTAGGTGCGCGCCCGGTTGCGCTCCAGCGCGTTGCTCCACTTCGGGATCTTCCATTCGAAGCGCGTCTCGGGCTTGGTCATCGTGCGGGGCAGGGTGATGACGACGCTGTTGCCGGTGGCCTTGACGTAGTCGGTGTCGACGAGTCCCGACAGCGCGGTCGACCACAGGCGGGCGATGGGGCCACCGCCGGTGTCGAGCGCCAGGTAGTCCTTGCCGTCGAACCAGCGAGGCGACATCACCCAGCTGTAGTTGCCCTCGAAGTCGCGCTTCTGGGGGGCGGGGATCGTGTGCTGGTTCCAGGGGTGGCGCGGGTCGACCGGATTGCCGAGCGGGTCGTGGGTGACGAACTGCTCCTTGCCCTGCCAGTCCTCGTAGTACGAACTGCCGAGCAGGATACGGATGCCCAGGTTGATCTCGGTGAGGTCGTTGGTGACGAGTTTGCCGTCCACGATGATGCCCGGGGTGACGAACATCTTCCGTCCCCAGTCGGTCATGTTGGCGTACGTGAAGTCGCAGTACTCGGGGTCGTTGAGCGCGCCCCAGCAGCCGAGCAGAACGCGGCGGCGGCCTACTTCCTCGTACCCGGGCAGGGCCTCGTAGAAGAAGTCGAACAGGTCGTCGTGCAGGGGCACTACGCGCTTCATGAACTCCACGTAGCGCATGAGGCGGCTCATGTAGTCGGTGAAGAGTTGGACGGACGCGATGGTGCCCACGCCGCCCGGGTAGAGCGTGGAGGGGTGCACATGGCGGCCCTCCATCAGGCAGAACATCTCGCGCGTGTAGCGGCTGACCTGGAGTGCCTCGCGGTAGAACTCGCCCTCGAGCGGGTTGAGCGAGCGCATGATGTCGGCGATCGTGCGGTAGCCGTGCTCTGCGGCGTGCGGCGCCTCGGTGCGCTCGGCGAGTTCCAGCACGCCGGGGTTGGTCTCGCGGACCATCTTCTCGCAGTAGTCGACCCCGACCAGGTTCTCCTGGAAGATGTTGTGGTCGAACATGTACTCAGCGGACTCGCCGAGGTTGATGATCCACTCGGCGAGGTGCGGCGGCTTCACTCCGTACGCCATGTTCTGCGCGTACACGGAGCAGGTGGCGTGGTTGTCTCCGCAGATGCCGCAGATGCGGCTGGTGATGAAGTGCGCGTCGCGGGGGTCCTTGCCCCGCATGAAGACGCTGTAGCCGCGGAAGACCGACGACGTGCTGTAGCACTCCGCCACCCGCTTCTGCTTGAAGTCGATCTTGGTGTGGATGCCGAGGCTTCCCACGATCCGGGTGATCGGATCCCAGGACATCTCCACCAGGCCGTTACTGTCGGTCTTCGTCTTTGGTGCCATCTTCTGTGCAGCGCCCTTCGTCAAGTCTTCGTACGGGAGGTCGGATCACCTGGGACGGCCACCCCGAGGGCGCCGTGCGGGACACCCATTCACCACGGCGGCCGGTATCCGGTCGTCAACGCCTTGCCGCGGTTGCGCCACTTGGGCTCCTTGTCCACGGTCTTGGCCGTGATGGAGCGGAGCTTTCGGATCACCGACCCGTACGCGCCGCTCGCCGCGCTGGACAGCTTGCCGCCGGGCGGCTCGTCCATGAACGGCATGAACTTGTCGGGGAAGCCGGGCATGGTGCAGGCGATGCAGATGCCGCCGACGTTCGGACAGCCGCCGATGCCGTTCATCCAGCCGCGCTTGGGCACGTTGCACTTGACGACCGGTCCCCAGCAGCCGAGTTTCACCAGGCACTTGGGCGAGTCGTAGGTGGTGGCGAACTGGCCCTGCTCGTAGTAGCCGGCCCGGTCGCAGCCCTCGTGGACGGTGGCCCCGAACAACCAGGTCGGACGCAGCTTGTCGTCCAGCGGAATCATCGGGGCCGACCCTGCCGCCTGGTAGAGCAGATAGGTCAGGGTCTCGGAGAAGTTGTCCGGCTGGATGGGGCATCCCGGTACGCACACGATCGGGATGCCTGCCTGGGACTTCCAGTCCCAGCCGAGGTAGTCGGGCACTCCCATGGCACCGGTCGGGTTGCCCGCCATCGCGTGGATGCCGCCGTAGGTGGCGCAGGTCCCGATGGCCACGACGGCCAGCGCCTTGGGCGCGAGCCGGTCGATCCACTCGCTCGTCGTGATCGGCTGGCCCGTCTCTGGATCGTCACCGAAGCCGCACCAGTAGCCCTCCGGCTTGATGGCCTCGTTGGGGATCGAACCCTCGACGACCAGCACGAAGGGGTCGATCTCGCCGCGCTCCCCCTTGAAGAACCACTCGATGAAGGTGTCCGCGCCGCCTACGGGTCCGCATTCGAAGTCGATCAGCGGCCAGTGGACGGCAATCTTCGGCAGCCCGGGCAGCACGCCGAGCACGATCTCCTCGATGCTCGGCTGCATGGCCGCCGTCAGGGCCACGGAGTCGCCGTCGCAGCTCAGTCCCGCGTTGATCCAGAGGATGTGAATCGTCGGGGATTCTTCCTCTGCCGGCAGACCGGGTACGTCGGAATCGACCACGGTCGGCGTTGCTGCATCCATAGGGATGCCTCCTAGGGGGAGGGATACAACGAAAGGGCACAAATCGGCCCTCGTATTCCTTGATAGCAGGCACCCGGTCAGTGCGCGACGCGGCCGTGCGCGGGCGCGCGCGGACCACCCGGACAGGTCACCGACCCGCCGCACCGGCGCGGATCAGGTGGGACGGCGCCTCGGTGGAGGGCTGCTTACGAACGAATGCACGCCGCAGCGCGTGGTACGGGGCGTGGGGATCCGAGAAGGTGCGGAGCATGCTCGAGAGCTCCGCTTCCCGGTAGAGGGACAGCGGCTTGACGGATTCGTCCCGCTCCCGTGTCTGCTTCTTCGCCGCGATGCGCTCCTGCATCCCGGAGGAATTGGCGAGCCGGACGGCCAAACGGGTCACTTCGCCCGGGAAATCCTGCGGGCAGCACTCGACGAGGCGGTCGACCAGACCCGGCCGCAGCCCCGCCGACGCGCTCACTGGCAGCGCCTCCTGCATCAGTCGGTCGGCCACGTCGGCGCCCACGCGGCGCGGCAGCGTGTAGGTCCAGTACTCGGACCCGTACAGCCCCATCAGACGGTAGTGCGGGTTGAGCACCACGCCCGCACGGCACCACACTTCGTCCGCGGCGAGGGCCAGCATGGCCCCGCCCGCGGCTGCGTTGCCGCCCAGGGCGCTGACCACCAGCCGGTCAGTGGTGGTCAGGACTGCCTCGACCAGGTCGTTCATCGCGTTGATGTTGGCCCAGGACTCGGCGCCCGGATCATCGGCCGCCTCAATCACGTTCAGATGGATTCCGTTGGAGAAGAAGTCCCGGGTGCCGCCGAGGACGAGCACGGCAGTGGGTCGCGAGCAGGCGGCCCAGTAGGCGTCGAGCAGGCGCCGGCAGTGCGACGTGCTCATGGCGCCGCCCGGGAAAGAGAAGGACAGGAACCCGACCGCCCCCTCCTCGCGATAGCTGATGTCGGACCAGGTACGCCGGTCATGGTCCGCGTCAGGCGCGAAGACGCTCTCCGGAAGGTCGGGGAGCCGGTCGGCGAGGGCCTCGACGGCCGGCAGTTTGAACGGCCTGGGCTGCCCCGGTCTGCGGCGGGGCCTCAGTTCGGGAATCCATACGGCGCCGTCCACTGTCGCCCGGCAGATCGCCCCGGCCCTGGTGGCGAGCAACTCCCCTGGGCGCCCCTTCAGTTCGTCCTCCGGGTAGCCCCCGTGCAAGTGCCACTCATCACCCAGGAGTTCGTCCAGCACGCCTGGGGACGAGTCGGCAGCGCGCAGCTTGCGCAACACGGTCTCGGTGCTGTCCCGCGCCCAGCGGATGCGCCGCAGGCCCTGGGGGTAGGAGGGGCGGGTTCCTGCCGCCGCCCTGTTCCTCACCTGGGCCTGGGGCAGGGGCGAATAGGTGCCCGAGGCGAATCGGTCGACGGCCAGGAGCACCGCGTCCAACGCGGCGTCCGACACCTCGTTGCGGTACAGGTCGCTCTTGCCGACCGGAGACACCGGGAAGCCGGCCGATGCCCACACGTGGCCGGCGTCCATCTCGCCGTTGGCCTGGAGCACGGTGACGCCCCAACGGTCAACGCCCGCGCTGATCGCCCAGTCGAGCGAGGAGGGGCCCCGGTCACCGACGGGTCCGGGGTGAACGATCAGGCAGGTGTGTTCCCGCCACACATCCTCTGGGATGGCCCTCTTCAGCATGGGCGCGATGACCAGCTCCGGCTTACAGGCGCCGAGTGCGCCGCGCAGCGCATCGTCACTGGATGCGAGATGCACGTCCAGGCTGTGGCCTCGGTCCCGCAACTCGGCGTGGACGCGCTGAGTGAGACTGTTGAACGCGCTCGCCACCAGCAGAATGTGCACGGCAACCTCCCGTAGCCCCGCGGCTGCAAGACCGGAGCGGGTCCGGTCGGGCGCCAGCCTCGGGCACGGGGCAGGAGGCACACCGAAGCCGGGCCGCGTCGTCACTCCAAAGCGCAGAGATTGACGACCACTCGGCGCACGTGCGAGTCGTCGACAGCGGCACCTCCGGCAGCGTGATGTGCTCGGCCGCCGAGCCGATGCCCGCTCGGACCATCCGGCCGTTTGCAGAGCGACGGCCGCCGGCGGGCAGGCCCTCCACCGCGCTCGCCGCCACGGTCGGCCCGAGGACGCCGCCCTCGATGCCGGCCATCGCGTCGACCCGGACCCGCTGCGGCACCGGCCGGTTCCCGCACAGCTTCAGCACCACACTCTCGATGGCCGGCACGCCGAATCCGGCGCCGGGCACCAGGCGCCTGCCGGTCGCGACTGCCTCGTCATGCGCGGCCGGCACCTCGGTCACGGCGGACAACTCGTTGGACAGGTCGAGGTAGTGGGTGCCCGGCGGGCAGGCCCGAACGATGGGCAACGCCGTCGCAGTGAACGGGCCGATCGTGTTCACCACCACGGCGGGTGCGCCGGAGGCTAGGTGCTGAGCCATGGCCTCGGTGGTGGCAGCCACCAGCGTGCGGTGCTGTCCGTCAGGCGTGTCCGCCACGTCCCGCAGGCGCGAACCATCACGTCCCACCAGGACCAGCGGCAGCTGCCGCGCCGCCGGACCAGGGGCGATCACCCGGCCGGCCCGGCCCGTGGCCCCCAGGATCCAGATCTCGTTCACCGGCAAGTCACGCCAGGAGAAGCCGCATGAGCGTCAGGTCCAGCCACCGGCCGAACTTCGTTCCGACCTCACGCACCGTGCCGGCATGCTGGAAACCGAAGCGTTCATGCAGCCGGATCGAGGCGGTGTTGCTGCCTTCGATTCCCGCGATCACCACGTGGTGGCCGGCCTTGCGCGCGCCGGAGATGAGTACGGTCAGCAGCGCGGATCCGATGCCGAGCCCGTGGAGTCCCTCTCGGACGTAGACGGAGTTCTCCACCGTGTGGCAGAACCCGTCGAAGTCCTTCCACGGGCCGTAGACCGCGAACCCGGCGACCTCGCCGTCGACCTCGGCCACGAACGCCGAGCCACGGTTCAGGTGTGTGGTGAGCCAGGCGGCCGCTTCGGCGGACGTCTGGGTTCTGGTCGTCCAAAGGGCCGTGGAGTGCTCGATCGCGTCGTTGCGGATGACGCGCACAGCCTCGGCGTCACCGACGCATGCCGTGCGGACGCTTACCGCCACCCCCGACTTCTCGTATATTAGATCCATGTCCAACATGGTAGACCCACTGGTGGCGCAGATCGCGGCCCGCATTCGCGTCGAGCGGGAGCGACGCCGGTGGACCCTGGCCCGGCTCGCCGAGGAGTCGGGGGTGTCCCGCGCCATGATCCACCGGATCGAGCGCGGAGAAAGCAGCCCCACCGCCGCGATCCTGGGCAAACTGTCCGCCGCCTTCCAGCTCAGCGTCTCCTCCTTGTTCGCCCTCGCCGAAGGCGCGGCCGAAGCACCGGCCGACGGCGGGTCCCCCGTCGGCGAGAGCGAGTCTGGAGGGGTGCGCCGCCGGGGCGAGGCAGTGGAGTGGACCGATCCCGCCACCGGGTACCGCCGCCGCCAGATCACCGGCCTGGAATTCCCCACTGAGGTCGCCGAGATCCGCCTGCCCGCCGGTGCCCGCGTGCCGTATCCCGCCGCCGCCTTCGCGTTCCTGCGCCAGGTGGTCTGGGTGCTCGACGGACATCTGACCTTCCACGAGGGCGATGCGGTGCATGAACTCGACGCGGGGGACACGATCGAACTGGGCGAACCCTCCCCGCGCGTCTTCGCCAACACCAGCACGGACGAATGCCGCTACGCCGTCATCCTGGCCCGGGGGACAAAGCCGTGAACCTGGCCCTGAGCTGATGACAGGCAGGCGCGCGGACCTGGCCCGTGCAGGGGCGTGGCCCTCCTTGCTGTACCGGAAGCCGGTGGGGTTCAGCGGTGTCGGGGACCCGCCCCGCCCCAGACAGCCGGAGCACAGAGGCAGAGCGAGAGCCGGAGGCAGAGTCCCGTGTCAGCGCCCCGCGCGCGCCGTGTGGGCGAGGTCCATGTCCGTCGTCTCCGGGGCCAGGAAGTGGGAGACCAGACCGCCGAGCGCGAGCACCGCCGCGCCGACCAGCAGGACGAATCGCGGGCCCACGTGTTCCAGTCCCATCGGCAGCAGGAACGTACCGATCGCGGCACCCACCCGGCTGATGGCCGCCGCGAATCCGACGCCCGTGGTGCGCAGCGCGGTGGGGAAGACCTCCAGCGGATACACCGCCGTCAGCGCGCTGGACGCCGCGTTGAGGAAGATGAAGAACAGGAAGCCACCCACCACTACAGGTGTGACGTCCGGCCACATGGCCACCAGAGCGAGGCAGACCGCCGTGATCCAGAACGGGGGGATCAGGAGCTTGCGGCGTCCGATGCGTTCGACCACGAGGCAGCCGAGCGTCACACCGGCGACGGCGGTGAACGCGTAGACGAGGAGTGCGGCGACCGCGTTGTCGCCCATGTTCAAGGCCTCGAACACCTCGCTCCAGAAGGCGCCGATCGCGAAGTACGGCAGGACGAGCGCCGCCCAGAACGTGCCGGCGAAGACGGTCGCCCGCAGGTGCTTGCGGCTGAACAGGGCCCGGAATCCCGCCTGTTCACCGGTCTCGGCGAGTTCGGCGTCCGCGTCGATCTCGATGCCGTACCGCTCGATGAGCGTCTGGGCCTCCTCGGTGCGGCCCTTGCTGAGGAGCCAGCGCGCCGACTCCGGCACGCCCCCGCGCAGTGCGAGACAGACGACGGCGACGACCGCGCCGCTGGACAGGGACCAGCGCCAGCCGCCGTCCATCTCGGCGAACAGGGCACCGACCACGGTGGCCAGGGCGTATCCCACGTACCAGCTGATCTCCAGGCTGCCGAGCAGTCGGCCGCGGCCCTTGCTGGGCGCGTACTCGGACAGCAGGGGCGCGCCCACCGCGTACTCGCCGCCGATCGCCAGGCCCATCACCAGGCGGATCAGGAAGAGTTGGGTGCCGTCCGCCACGAAGAACTGAGCCACCGAGCTGATCAGGAAGATCAGCATGTCGACCATGAAGACGGGGCGGCGCCCGAACCGGTCGGCGAGCCAGCCGAAGACCGGTCCGCCGAAGAAGATGCCGATCAGCGGTGAGGCTCCGACCAGGCCCTGAGCGACCGTGCCCAGGTGCAGGTCCGCGGTGAGCGCGGTCATCGCCATGCCGATGCCGCCGATGACGTAGCCGTCCAGGCCCTGGCCCAACTGGGTCGCGGTCTTCAGGCGGAAGTGCAGCCGGGCCCGGTCGCGGGGGCTGCCCGCCGCGGGCGAGCCGTGGGGGCGCTGGGAGACAGGCGTCATTGCCATGGGGACTCCGTAGGTTGTGGGGGCAGGGGCGGGCCGGGATTCAGGGGGTGGGCCAGTCCAGGGCTACGTACTTGGTCTCAAGGAACGCCTCGATTCCTTCGCGGCCTCCCTCGCGGCCGATGCCGGACTGCTTGACGCCGCCGAAGGGGGCGGCCGTGTCGGAGATCAGGCCGCGGTTGAGGCCGACCATGCCGGCCTCCAGACGCTCGGCGATCCGCAGTCCGCGGGCCAGGTCGCGGGTGTAGACGTACGAGGCGAGGCCGTACGCGGTGTCGTTGGCGGCGGCGAGCATCTCCTCCTCGTCGGTGAAGGTGACGATCGGGGCGACCGGGCCGAAGACCTCGGTGTGCAGGATGTCGGCGTCGGCGGGGACGTCGGTGAGGACGGTGGCCGGGTGGTACCAGCCTCCGTCGGCGGGGACCTCGCCCTGCGCGGCGATCCGGGCGCCGCGGTTCACGGCGTCGGCGACGAGACCGGAGATCCGTTCCACCGCCGTCGGGTTGATCATCGGGCCGAGGGTGACGCCCTGGGCGAGGCCGGGCCCGGCCTTGACCTCACGCATCGCGGCGCCGAACTTCTCGGTGAACTCTGCGGCGACGTCCGAGTGCACGTAGAACCGGTTGGCGGCGATGCACACCTCTCCCCCGCCGCGCATCTTGGCGTCCATCGCACCGCGTACGGCGGCGTCGATGTCGGCGTCGGCGAGGACCACGAACGGGGCGTTGCCGCCGAGTTCCATCGTCACGTTGACGACGTGGTCGGCACACTGGCGCAGCAGGACGCGGCCGGTGGCGGTGGAGC
Source organism: Streptomyces sp. CB01635 (assembly GCF_002803065.1). Taxonomy (GTDB): domain Bacteria; phylum Actinomycetota; class Actinomycetes; order Streptomycetales; family Streptomycetaceae; genus Streptomyces. The sequence continues at coordinate 1,354,128 of NZ_NNBL01000003.1, read as the reverse complement.
CGGTGAAGGAGAACTTGCGGACACGCTCGTCGTCGAGCCAGGCGGAGACGGTCTCGGGGGCGCGGTCGGTCGGCAGTACGTTGAGCAGGCCGGCCGGTAGTCCGGCCTCGGCCAGCAGCGCGGCGACGGCCAGCGCGGTCAGGGGTGTCTCGGGGGCCGGCTTGAGCAGGACGGGGCAGCCGGCCGCGAGCGCGGGGGCGATCTTGCGGGTGGCCATCGCGGCGGGGAAGTTCCACGGCGTCACGAACGCGGTGACACCGACGGGCGCCTTGAGGATCGCGTGCCGGAAGCCGCCCGCCGGTGCCTCGCCGAAGCCGGAGCCGATGCGCACGGCCTCCTCGGCGAACCAGCGGAAGAACTCGGCGGCGTAGCCGACCTCGGCCTTGGCGTCGCGGTACGCCTTGCCGTTCTCCAGGGTGATGAGCCGGGCGAGGGCGTCGCTGTGCTCGTGCATCAGGCGGAAGGCGCCGGTGAGGATCTCGGAGCGGCGGCGGGCCGGGGTGCGCCGCCACTCCTCGGCCGCGGCCGACGCGGCGTCGAGGGCGTCGGCCGCGTCCTGCGCCGAGGCGGCGCCGACCTCGCGGACGACCTCGCCGGTGGCCGGGTCGTACACCGGGTACGTGCGGCCGTCGGACGCGGCGCGCCACTGCCCGCCGATCCACAAGTCTCCTTCTCCATAAGGCGACTTGACGATGCTCTCGATATCGGTGGCGAGGTCGGTTTCGACGGCGAGGTCGATGTCCATGGACTGCTCCTTGCACCGGGTCGCGGGCGCTCAGGGCGCACGGAACCGGCAGGTGGAAGAAAGTGTTGCCAAGCAGACCGGCCAAAAAGGGCGTGCCGAAGGGCAGGCCCGGTGCGGGGCGGGGACGTCTCTGGGGTCTCTGTCCGTCGCGCTGGGGCCGGGATGCGAGGAATTTACGGGCCGTCAACCGCCTGGAACAAGACGTCTGTGGCGATCGAGACGTGAGTTGCGCTCAGCGCAACCGCTCCTCCGTGCCTCCGTCTACTGCCGCGGCTCCCAGCCGAGCTGGGCCGACACCTTCGCCGCGGCGGCCGCAGCGGCCCGTCCCGCGTGGTCGAGGCGCGCCGCGAAACGCTCGGCGGGCGCGGTGACGTTGAGAGCGGCCACGACCCGGCCGCGGAAGTCGCGCACTGCGGCGGAGACGCCGACGAGCCCGGGCTCGAACTCCTCGACCTCGCGGGCGAACCCCTCCGCCTCGGCCCGCCGGATGCGGGACCAGAGGTCGGGCACCGACACCTCTTCGGTGGCCCCGAACCGCACATACAGCTCGTCGGGGCTGGCGCCCTCCAGAAGCACCGGCCCCGCGGAGGTGATCCAGGCGGAGCAGCCGCGGCCCTCCCATTCGCGCAGCCGGTAGGAGTGCCCGGACACCGAGAGCAGGGTGCGCACCTCCCTGTCGTGCAGCACGCACAGGTGGGTGGTCTCCTCCAGGTCAGCGGCCAGCCGGTGCATGACCGGCCCGGCCACGCGCACGACCCGGCTCTCCGAGGTCCGCGCGACCAGCGAGAACAGCCGCCAGCCGAGCCGGTACTCGAGGCTGTCGGGGTCCCGCTCGACGATGCCCTCGTCGGCGAGGGCCTTCAGCGCCCGGGACACCTGGCTCTTGTCGCGCCCCACCAGCTGGGCTATGCGTACGACACCGAGGCCGCCGGTGCGGTGGGCCTCGGGCGAGCCGAGGGCTTCGAGGAGGTCGACGTCGCGGCGCAGGCCGTGGCCCTGGCTGCGGACGGACCGGGGGGCGTTCGCTTCGTTCACGCTCGCATCGTAAAGGCGTCGGCCTGCCGGCGAAGTGCCTGGTCAGAGTGTGGTCAGGCGAGGGGTCGGCGCGGGTGGGAGCGTCGGGGTTGCGCGCATCGCAACCCCGGTTTCGATTTCCGGTGCGAGCTTGCACACCTGTCGCGCGGCGACCTAGTTTCGCCGGGCAGCCAGCCGAAGGCGGGTACGTCCCGCCGGTGCGGCTACGTCTCGTGCCGCGAGTCGGCACACCCTCCAACTCGTCCGGCGCGCCAGCCTGTTGGGCCTTCTGCGCCCCTGGCCTGATCCCACCCTGTCCCGCCCTGATCCTCGTACGGGAGCACCACCATGCCCTTTGCCTCCACCGCCCTCATCGGTGAATCCTTCGTGGGCGACGGCGTCAACGCCGCGCACACCAACATCGTCCTCGGCCGCAAGGGTGGTCCGGTGGAGACCGCGTGGTCCACCGCCCTGGCCACGCCGAGCGCGGGGCACGTGCCGTTCATGACGGTCGTGCGCCCCTCGGTGCCGGTGAAGCCGCTGACCCTGTTCGTCAACAAGGCGGCGGCCGACGGGGAGCTGCACGAGCGCGCCACCTGGGGCTCGGCCCAGGCGGGCCTCGCACAGGGCGTCGCCGACGCCGTGCTCGACGGGACCGTCCCCGCCGGCGAGGCGGACGACCTGCTGATCATCGCCGCGATCTGGGTCAACCCGGGCGTCGACGACCTCGACGAGTCCTTCCGTAACCAGCGTGTCGCCGCCCACCAGGCGCTGCGCGCCGCCGTCGAGGGCCGGCCGACAGCCGGGGACGTGATCGACGCGGTCAAGTCCGGTGTCACCAACCCGTTCTACACGCCGTCGGCGCAGCAGCTTGCGGACTCGGCGCCCGAGGCCTGACCCTCCGCGCAACTCCCCATCCCTGCACCACACTTACGGCATTTCCCTCACACCCTCGTACGCCGCTGCAGTAAGGAAAGATCATGAGGATCGGATTCATCGGTCTCGGCAACATGGGCGGCCACATGGCCCGTCATCTCATCCAGGCGGGGCACCAGGTGACGGTGCACGACACCCGCCCCGAGGCCGCCGCCGAGCACGTGACACTCGGTGCCGCGTGGGCGGAGACCGCCGCTCTGTGCGCGAGCGACGCCGAGGTCCTGGTGACGATGCTGCCCAACCCGCGCATCGTCGAGGACGTGCTGCTGCGCGGCGGGGTCGCCGAGGCGCTGCCCGCCGGATCCCTGTGGATCGACATGTCGACGTCCACGCCGGCCGCCGCCGACCGGGTCGCCGCCGAGGTGCTCCACAAGCGCGGTGTGCGCCGGCTCGACGCACCGGTGAGCGGTATGGCGCACGGCGCCAAGGCCGGGATGCTGCAGATCTTCGTCGGTGGCTCCGACGCCGACTTCGCGGCGGCGCTGCCCGTGCTCGAGGTGATGGGTGACCCCGACCGCATCCTCCACGTGGGTCCGCTGGGCGCCGGTTACACGGTCAAACTCATGATCAACCTGCTCTGGTTCACCCACCTCACGGCCTCCGCCGAGGTCCTGGCCATGGGCGTGAAGGCGGGCGTCGGCCTGGACACCCTGCGCAACGCGCTCCTGGCCAGCCCGGCCGCCTCGAACTTCCTCGAGAACGACATCATGTCGATCCTGACCGACGGGGACTACGACGACTCGTTCGCCATGGCACTCGCCTGCAAGGACCTCGGGCTCGCCGTGGACCTGGGCCGCGACATCGGCGTCTCCACCGAACTGTCGGCCCTGGTCGAGCAGATCTACCGACGCTCCAAGGCCCAGCACGGCGACCTGGCGGGCGAGATGAGCCCGGTCCGTCTTTACGAGTCCCTGGCGGGCCAGGAATTCCGGCTCCCGGCGACGCAGGCACGGGAGGCGGGCACGCCGGCGGCCGTGTGACCGAGAGGGCCGGGTGGCATGAGGTAGCACTTGGGCCCGGTGCCAGTCGTGGCACCGGGCCCAGGTGGTGGGCTCCCCCGCACTTCCCTGCCCGCCTCCGTTCGACTCTGTGCCCGCGCGCGCTCGGTCGGGAGGGCACAGCATGTCGGTGTCAGCCGTACGGGAATGAGTTCTTGCTGCTCGGCCTGGTAGGACAGATCGCCAACAGCACCGTCGACCGTGACTCCGACGACGCCGACAACATCACCGCTCACTAGGCCGGCGCCGTGGCGCCGGAGCACTTCTGACCAGACAGGTCATTCGACAGGCACGTCCGGCCGGATGATCGTCACCGGGCACGGGGCGTGCTGCGCCACCTGCTGACTGACCGAAGCGAGCAGCGCCCGTCGGAAACGGCCGTGGCCACGGCCGCCCACGACCAGCATCTCGGCGCCCTGGGCGGAATCCACCAGCACGTCGGCCGCATTGCCACGCACGAGGCGTTCGTGCACCAGGGAGCCGCCGTTCTCGCCGAGGACAGCGCGGACCTCCGCGACCAGACCTTGCTCGGCCTGCCCCTCGTCGAAGTCGGCGTCCACCGCCGGGGCCGACCACGACGCCATACCAGGTACCTCCCACGCCGACACCGCCTCCACCCTCCCACCCACCAGGTCCGCGTACCGGACCGCCCAGCGCAGCGCGGCCTGCGAAGAGGGCGAACCGTCGATGCCCACTACGATCCTCGGCAGCCTGTCCATCGCGTTCACCCTTTCAATACCTTTACCTCCACAGTGTCCGAAACCCGTACACACCGCCACGCGAGGCGGCCCGCAGTCAGCCACGGGCCGTATCCGCCGGGGAGCGGCCCGTCAGCCCGTTGCCCGCCCGCTCTACCCGACCTCGGCGGTGACCGCCACGGGACGCCGGCGACATCGGACGCCCGGATCGCGTCCAAGCGCGGATCGTCCGCCCGTACCCAAAAATCACGACGGGTGCGCACGGAGTCGAGTTCGTGTCCGGTCAGCGCCGGTTCAGGAACATCGCCAGCTCGGCCGACACTTGCTCGTACCACCTTCAGTTGTGCGGATTGTGCGATGTAGCGTCCGCCTTCCTGGCCGGGCGTGCTGCAATGCTGACGAATTTCCGATGATGGACGGGAGTGGAGGTTGGGGGTGGACGAGAGACCGCCTCAGCGGCTTCGTATCGAGGTGCTCGGGCCGTTACGGGCCTGGCGGGGCGAGACACCCCTGGACCTGGGGCCGGCCAAACGGCAGGCAGTGCTCGCCGCGTTGTTGCTCCGCCACGGGGCCGTGGTGAGTCACGAGCGGCTGCTCGACGGAGTGTGGGGGGCCGATCCTCCCGCAACCGGTCACAAGGTGCTGGCCAGTCACGTCAATCCGCTGCGCAGAGCACTCGACGCCGCAGGCACCCGGCCCGCCGAGTCGGTGATCCTCAGCGGCAAGGGCTGGTACCGCTGCGCGGCCGACTTCATCCGTCTCGATGTGGCGGACCTGGCCCCACGGGGCGACGAGGCGCTGCGAACGAAGGCATCGGGCGATCTGCCCAGCGCCGCGGACCAGCTGTCGGCAGCGCTCGCGCTGTTCCAGGGCGAGCCCTTGGCCAACCTGCCGGGACCGTTCGCGCAGGCCGAGCGGCAACGTCTGCTCGAGCGCCGGCGAACGCTGCGGCTGGCCCGGCTCGAATGTCTCGTTCTGCTCGGCCGGTTCGCCGATGCCCTGGACGACCTGGCCTGCCTGCCCGAGTCCGATCGGTACGACGAGTCGCTGATGGCGTTGCGGATGCGTGCCCTGTACAGCTGCGAGCGCCAAGCGGAGGCCCTCAACGCCTATGAGGACTTGCGTGTACGGCTGCGCGACGAGCTCGGCGTCGATCCCGGTGAGGAGCTCAGCCGGATCCACGACGCCGTGCTGCGACAGGACAACGCGTTTCTCCTGGGTCCCGCGGCGGGCCCGGCCACTGCGCCGGACCGGTCGCGGCTTCGCCCCGCCGTCAATCAGCTGCCGGGCGACACCGGGCAGCTCGTCGGGCGTGAGGACGAACTGGCTCTCCTGACGGTGTCCTGCGAGCCCGACTCGGTCTCCGTCGTGGCGGTGGACGGTCCGGCAGGAGTCGGCAAGACCGCGCTCGTCGTGCGCGCGGCCCAGCACATCCGCGACCGCTACCCGGACGGCTGCCTGTTCGTGGACCTGCACGCGCACAGCACGGCGCGTCAGAAACTGTCGCCGCAGCGAGTGCTGAGGCGATTGCTGCGCTCCATCGGTGCTGACGACCGTGAGGTGCCGAACGACCTCGACGAACTCATGACTCACTGGCGCACGGCGACCAGCTCCCTGCGGCTTCTTCTCGTGCTCGACGATACTCTGGGCACGCGGCAGGTACAGCCGCTGCTTCCGGCCGGCCCGGGCAGCAGCGTGATCGTGGCCAGCCGGCAGCGACTGCCCGCACTGGATGCCGATCGGCGGGTCACCCTGGACACTCTGGGCACCGGCGACGCGACACGCCTGATCCGGCACATCGTCGGGCCGGAGCGCACCGACCAAGAGCCCGAGGCGACCGGGGAGTTGGTCCGGATGTGCGACGGACTGCCGCTGGCACTGCGCATCGCGGGTACGCGACTGCAGACCCGGCCGGCCTGGACCCTGGCGTACCTCGTGGAACGCATGACGGGCGACGCCCACCGTCTGGGCGAACTGAGCGCCGGGGACCGCAGCGTGGAGGCGGCCTTCCGCCTGTCCTACGAGCAGCTCTCGCCGACGCAGCAGCAGGGATTTCGCACCCTGGGCCTGGCACCGACGGTCGAGTTCGACCTGCGGACTCCAGCGGCCATGCTGGGCTGGTCGCCCCAGGACGCCGAGCTGGTCCTGGAGAGTCTGGTGGACACGAGTCTTCTGCAGCAGCCGCGTCCCGGCCGCTACCGGATGCACGACCTGGTGCGCGTCCACGCGCGGCGGCTGGCCGAAACCGCAGCCGCCGAAACCGGCGCCGCGCGCAGGGCCTCCCTCCGCCTCTATCTCGACGCCGCCCGGATCGCCAGCGCATGGGGGTCCGACGCTTTCCCCAATGGTCCGCAACCCGCTGGAGCTCCCTTCACGCAGTGGAGGGACGCAACCCTCTGGCTGGACTCGGCCGGCGCGGAGCTCGTTGACGTCGTCGGACACGCCGCGGCGTTCGGCGAAGCCGACTACGCATGCTGGATCGCCGAGGCCCTGACCGGCCACTTTCTCAGCCGGCGCCGGTTTCACGAGTGCCAGACCGCCCTCGAGATCGCGCTCACGCAAGCGGACCGGGCCACCGACCGGCGTATGGAGCTCTCGCTGCGCAACGCGCTCGGCCTCACCCTCATGCACCGGGCCCGTTTCCCGGAGGCGCTCACCTGCCTCGACCAGGCACTGGCACTCAGCCGTGAGCGCGAGGACGGCCGCGAGGAGGCCCGGGCCCTGGTCGGACTGGGGGCCATGGCCGGGCTGGGAACCGCCGGGCCGAGCACGGAGCGAGGCAGACAAGGAGCCTCCTGGCTCGCCTCGGGACTGGCACTGGCTCAGCAGTGTGACGATCACTGGCTCGCCGCGATGGCATCCTTCGCCCTCGGGCTCGTCCACCACGCCCAGGGGCACCATGAGGAAGCGCTGGCCTGCTTCCGCACCGCGTTTGCCCCCAGCATGATCCTCGGCCACCCGCGCGCGATCAACAGGGCCCTCACGTCCACCCTCGACCTCTACCTCTACCTCGACCGCCCCGGGACCCAGACCCTGCTCCGTCAGGTGGCCAGCCTCATTCAGGAAACCGGCGACGTCCCTCTGCACACCCTCACCCTGACCAGGCTGGGTACAGCAGAGCACAGCGCAGGAAACCTGAGCGCCGCCTCGGCCGCCTACCAACACGCTCTCGCGCAGCACCGGACTCTGGCACCACGAGACGATCCCGATCACGGCCGCAATGAGATGGACATCCGCTGCCGGCTGGGCCACTCCTACTACGCGGCGGGCCGGATCACGGATGCGAGAGACCAGTTCCGCACTGCACTCGCCATTCCCGGCGCCGCCAGGTATCCAAGAGAGCACGCGCAGGCGGTCGAAGGGCTCAGTCGCTCCGAAACTCTCGAGCAGTGACACGCTGAGGGTTCCGGCCTCACGCGTCCGGGACCCAGCTCCCGTGGAAGCCGAGTGGTACCCGTCCCGGCAGGTGGATGTGGGCCAGGGGGCGGGCGGTGAAGTCCTGGGCGGAGAGGATCACCAGGTCGCCGGCTCCGCGGTCGGGGTTGTGCACGTAGGACAGGACGTACCCGTCGTCCTCGTCCCGTGCCCCGCGGCGGGGTACGAACACCGGCTCTCCGGCCGCCGCGCCGTGCGGGAAGCGGTGTACCTGCCGGCTGCCTCGCAGCATGTCGTGCTTGACCAGGCAGTTGGTGAACTTGTCGTCCGGGGGCACCCCGTCGACCGTTTCGTAGGCGCGCCACATCTCCGCGGCGCTCGCCGTGTACGCGAAGCGGTGCCGCCGCGACACCAGGGACTCGTTGACGCGCGGGAACTCCTGCGGCAGGTCGTCGAGCCGGTTGCTGGTCACGCGTCCGGCACGCAGGTCGATCGTCCAGCGGTCGAGCGCCGGTGCACCGATCGCTGAGGGCCCGCCGTTGCCCCGGCCCGCGGCGTAGAACGGCGCGGGCATGGTGGTGAGTTCCATGACGACGGTGTCGCCCTGGTCGTACGCGTTGAGCGTGTGCGAGTAGAACACCGGATCGATCTCGAACCAGCGCGTGGCGCCGCCACTTCGGGGCATCACCCCCACCCGCATCGGGTGCTTCGGGTTCCACACGTAGGGCACGAGGGCGCCCGCCTCGGCGGCTGCCATGTCGAAGGTGATCGGCACGTCGACGATCACCACGTACTTCCCGGTCAGGGCGAAGTCGTGCATCATCGGCGCGTCCGCGACGGGGATCCTGGTGGTCCGTGCCACCCGGCCGGTCCCGTCGATCACAAGGTGCCGCACGTGGTCCCAGGTCGGGTAGTACGTCACCGCGTGCAGTTCGTCCGCCGCCGCGTCGTACTTGGTGTGCGCGGTGAACGCACCCTCCAGCGTGGAGCGGAAGTCGTAGGGCCGCACCGTGTTGAGCTCGCCGTCCAGTTCGTACGGCAGCGGGCCGCTCTCCTGGAGGGCCAGGATGCGCCCCTTGTACGGAATGACGTGGGTGTTGCAGGCGAAGTCGTCCGGCGGCACCTCGCCCGGGTACGGCTCGCCCAGTTTCCGTGCCACCTGCGAGGAACGCACCCAGCGGTTGCGGTACCACTCGGCGCGCCCGCCGCGCAGCCGCACCCCGTGCACCATGCCGTCCCCGAGCATCCAGTGGTGGGCTCGAGGGTCCTCAACTCCCAATGCGTTGGGGCCGGTTCGCAGATAGCGGCCGTCCAGATCGCGCGGTACCCGGCCGGTCACCTCGAGGCCGAACGCGGTGAGTTCCTCAGTGACCGGCGCGAACGCGCCCTCCAGGAACGGAGTTGACCCACCTCCCCCGGCCACCGTGCCGCGTGTGGCGGCCTGCGCCTCGGTGGAGCAGCGGCCGGGGCCGTAGCCTCCGACAACGCTGCCGGCTGCCGCGACTGCCGCTCCCCTGAGGATCCTTCGGCGTGTGTGACTGCTCATCGCTCTTCCCCGTCCTTGGCCGGTGCCCGGCGGGTCCTCGCCGGTGCTGGGAAAAGCCTGCCGCGCGGCCGACGGCGAGTCAGTTGGCCTGAAGCCCCGATGGGGGTGGTGCCGGCAACACCCCCACCCGGGTCGCTAACCGGGAACGGCCGCCGTGTCACGTCCCCCCGCCAGCCGCAGGGTCGCAACGGCCCCGAGCCCCGCCGCGACGCCAAAGGTGAGCGCGGCCGGGACACCGGTGCCCAGCGTCGAGAACACGTGAACAGGCCCGTACACGGTGGCCGTGTCGTCGATCGCCATGTGCAGCACCTGGCTCGCCATCAGTCCCAGTACGGTTGCGCAGACCGCGCCCACCGCCATCGCCGGCACCGTGGTGCGTGTGAGCAGGCCGGGCAGCAGACGTAGCGCCCACCACACCACGGCCAGCAGGATCACGTCGACGGCGCGGTACAGCAGCCAGTCCCCGAGCCCGGCGCTCCCGGGGCCCGTCCAGCCGCCGAGCAGCAGCCACTGGCGCAGCAGGTCGCCCGGCTCGGACAGCATTCCTCCGCTGCCGAACGAGGTCTGGATCCAGGCCGCCACCGATTGGTACGAGAGGACCACCAGCGACAACGCGACCACCGCCGTCCCCACGCTCGCGGCCAGGCGGGCAGGGCGCGGCGGCACACTCTGCCGGGGCAGCGGCTCCTCACCCTTGACGGTGACACGCGCCACGAGCACCGTGACTACGGCGGTCAACAGTCCTGCGAACACCGTGACCGGGCCGCTCGACGCGACCGCACTCGCCAGTGCCGGCAGGACGCGGTAGCTGCCGTGCCCCCTGGATGCGATCAGCCACGGCGCGGAGACTGTGACGGCCAGCGTTCCGGCCACCGGGGCCCAGGCCCACAACGCGAGCAGGGTGGCCGGCGTACGGCCCTGCGCCGGCGGGATCCTGCGGACCAGGAGCAGCGCGCCGACCAGGAAGAACACGAAGACCGCCACGAATCTGATCTGCATCGCCGTGCTGTACAGATCGGCGTACTGGGTGCTTCCGCCCGCCCCTGTGCTTGCGCCCACAGGCCCGCCCGACATCAGCTCCGCCGGGGAGTCGTACGACCACGGTCCGAGCCATCGCATGAGTTCGCTCACGGACTGTGGGTCGAACACGCTTGTGGTGCCGCGCAGTTGTAGCGCCTGCGTGCTCGCCCCCGCCCACCACAGCAACAGCGTGATCAGCAAGCCTCCGACCAGTGCCGGTATCACCGCGCGCCGGTATGTCATGTGTCGTCCCCCACCTTGGCCCTGCAGCTGTATGTGCTGCGATCAGCGGAAGAATAGGGGGTGGTGATCGCGTGCGGCATGCGTCCCCCCGGCGTACCGCTGCGGCCGGCGCCGTGACACCCCGGCGTCAGCGGTTCCGGCGCGGGATGACCATGGAGGTGCCGCGCGGGGATGTGGCAGTACCTCCACGGGTTGGCGGTATACGTCGCCGAGGAGCTGCTCGTCGTAGATCTCGGACGGGGTGCCGGTCGCGGCGACGCGGCCGTCGTGGAGCACGGCGGTGCGGTCGGCGTAGGCCGCGGCGAGGGTGAGGTCGTGGAGGACGACGACCACGGCGTCCCCGGCTGCCACGCGCTCGCGGCAAAGGCGCAGGACCAGCTCTTGGTGGCGCAGGTCGAGCGCGGCGGTGGGTTCGTCGAGCAGCAGGAGCGGGGTGGACTGCGCGAGGACGCCAGCGAAAGTCAGCCACCTACCCAACATGAAACCAACCTGCGCCAGACGTCGATGCCCGCGTGCGCACGGGCGCGAAGTGGGAACTTGTGTTCTCGCGCGTTACGGTGGACGACCTGATCGTTTGAGAAGTGACACGACGGCCGTGCCGTCGTCGGGGGAAGTGAGCAGCCATGGCCATGGTGGGGCTTTTCTGGATCGCCGAGGGCGATGTGTATGTGGGCGCGAAGCCGTCCGGTCTGGCAACTGGGGTACGCCTGACACCCGAGGGCGTGGTGGGCCTCGGCGAAGGCCAGTCGGCCCTCTACCTGTGGGAGGACGTGACCGCCCTGACGGTGGCGGACGTCCCCGTGAAGTCCCTGATGCGGCAGGTCGGCGTGGTCAAGGACCTGGCTCTGGCCGCAGTGACGGAGCTGGCGCTGCCTGTGAGCTCGGGCCGGATCGACGAGGCCCCGCCGCTGATGGCCGTGCACGTTGAATCGTCCGACGGCGACCACGAATTGGCGGCCTACGTCGCCGCGGCCGTCGGCTACCCCCAGACCGAGGTCGATCTCTCCCGCGCCCTCCTGTCCCGCCTCACACAGGGCGCCGCGACGATGGAGACGACGCTGGCGGCGATGTCGGCCTGGGGCCGCACCTGGGAGGGCGGGTCGCCTCGGAGCTCGCAGCGGGAACAGCTGTTGCGGGAGTGGGCGGCCTAGCGTCTCCGCCACGATCGGGGCCGGATGACGGCTGGGCTGCGGCTACGGCTACGGCCCCGGTTGTGGCGCCGGAATCGGCCGTGACGGCCGCTCAGATCACTGGCAGGCGACGGCGGTCAGGGCCGGTCGCGTCAGCACGCGATGACGACGAACCCGCCACCGACCGAGTAGTACGTCTTCCCCAACAGCGGAAGGTGGTCGGCGTCGATCCACGCCGCGGCGGCGAGACCGGTCGTGGAGCGGTGGACGTCCCCGTGTCCTTCGGCGGCGTCACCTTCACCACGGGTGACATCCTGCACGCCGACGACGACGGGGGCGTCCTCCTTCCCGGGGCACGGCTGCCTCATTCGTGTCTGGTTCGTGCGTGTCTACAGCGCGCCCTTCTCAGCGTCTCCCGCCAAAAGCGCGTCGAAGACCGCGACATCCGCCGGTCCCTCCAGCGCGTCCTTCAGCACGCGTCCGATCCCGGCGAGCGCGGCGCCCTTGCCGTGGGTGTGCAGCGCCTCCTTGGACTGCCACTTCTCGACCATGACGAAGTGGCCGGTGGTGCCGGTCTTGCGGTGCAGGGCCCAGCGGGCGCACCCCGGCTCCGCGTGCACATCGGCCGCGGCCGCTCGCAGTGTCTTCTCGACGAGTTCCTCCTGACCGGGCTTGGCGATCATGGTGGCGATGACGACGTACGACATGAGGTGCTTCTCCTGGGGTGATCGATGGGAGGGCGGGGCGGGGGAACGGCGCAGTGTCAGAGGCCGTAGTGGGTGGCCAGTGCCCAGGCCTGGTCGACCATCTGGTCGATGTAGGCGGCGCTGGGCGGGCCGCCCTCCGCGGCGTTGCGTGGCTCGTCGAGCGCGCGTCGCAGGACGCCCTCGCCGATGACCGCCACCTTCCACACGGCGAGTACGTGCCAGAAGGCGAGCTCCGGCCCGATGTCACGGCCGCTCGACCGGGCGTAGCTGTCGACGAGTTCGTCGCGTCGGGCGAAGCCGTCCAGCGCCGTGACACCGAGGGCGGGGCGGTCGGGCGGGACTTCGCCGGGCTCGGGCCAGTAGGCGAGCAGGGTGCCCAGGTCGGCCATGGGGTCGCCGAGCGTCGACAGCTCCCAGTCGAGCGCCGCGCGCACGGCGCCGGTGCCCGGCGAGCAGATCACGTTGCGGACGTGCAGGTCGCCGTGGACCAGGACGAGGCTCTGTCGCTCGGGTACGCGGCGGCCCAGCAGCTCGGTGAGCCGGTGGAGGGCGGGCTGGTCGCGGGTGCGGCTCTGTTCCCACTGCCGGGACCACCGTTTCAACTGCCGCTCGGCGTACGGCCGGTGGCTCGCGAGGTCGTGCAGGCCCGTCGTCTCCAGGTTCACCGCGTGGATGGCGGCGAGGGTGCGTGTCAGCGACGGTCCTACGCCTGCCCGTACCCGGGTGGGCAGAGCCTTGGCCACTTCCAGGCCGTCGAGCACGATCCCGTCGACGTGCTCCATCACCAGGTGCTGCACGCCGTCGTCGTCGCACAGGCCGACCACGGCGGGTACGGGGACCTGGGTGCCGGCGAGGGCCGCCATGATGCGGTGTTCGCGCCCGATGTCGTGGGCGGTGGGCAGCAGGGGGCCGTGCGGGGGACGGCGCACCACCCAGCAGCGGCCGTCGGCGTCGTCGACGCGGTAGGTGAGGTTGCTCTGGCCGAGGCCGATGCGCCGGACGGTGAGCGGCCCGGTGACCTGCTCGCCCCGCTCCCCCAGCCATCGGGCGAGCGCGCCGAGGCCGGTGCCCGTCGGCGCCCCGGCGACGACGACTTTCACCTCGTGCTCCTCCCCCCGATCAGACAGCTCGACCACGCATCCTCCAACGGTCATGTCTCTTACGGTTTCACCGACGGCCGGCCGGCGCGAGGTCCGCCATCTTCAGGCCTGTGGTGGCAGTGCGCGGCGGCGACGTGCTGCTTCAGGTCACTTCACAGACGCCTGATAACGCCGCATGCCGCGGAGCCACCGGTCGTAGTCGCTGCCCTTGTGGCGGTAGAAATCGAGTACCTGCGGGTGCGGAAGGACGAGGAACCGTTCGTCCCCGACCGCCTCCATCACGCGGTCGGCGACATCGAGCGGCCGCAGCAGCTCCCCCGAGTCCAACACGGCGCGGGCGGCGGCGCGTTCGACCGGATCGTCCGACCGGGTGCCGGCCATGAGCAGTTCGGTCTCGACACCCTGCGGGCACAGGCAGCTCACCCGCACCCCGCTGTCCCCGTACGTCACCGAGAGCCATTCGGCAAAGGCCACCGCGCCGTGCTTGCTGACGGAGTACGTCGCGGAGCCGATCTGTGTGAGCAGCCCGGCAGCCGACGCCGTACTGAAGAAGTAGCCGGCGCCGCGCTCCATCCAGCGTGGCACCAGCAGTTTCGCGGCACGCACGTGGGCCATCACGTTGACGTCGAGCGCGCGGCTCCACTCGTCCTCGCTCGCGTCGAGCCCCGCGCCACCGCCGACACCCGCGTTGGCGAAGTACAGGTCGACCGGTCCGAACCGCTCCTCGGCCGCGTCGACGATCCGCTCCAGGTCGGCCGTCGACGCTGCATTGCCCGCCACTCCCCCGACCCGCTCGCCGTGCGAACCGGCGAGCTGCTTGACCGTCGCGTCGAGGCGGCCGGCGTCGAGATCCGTCAGCAGGACGCCTTGGGCGTCGTGCTCGAGGAGGCGCTGCGCGATGGCGGCGCCGATGCCGCCCGCTGCTCCCGTGACGATCGCGACTTTCCCGTTGATCTGCACGAACTCTCCCGTTCAGTTGCTCGACCGTCTCTCCTGCGGCCCCTGCACCGTAATTGAATCCGGTGTCACCTTCAATGCCTCGTCGCGTTGGACCCGACCCGCGCGGAGCGCACGTCAGGCCTTCAGACGCGTCGCCGCCCACGGCATCAACTCCGCTGCCAGGGACTGGCTCCAGGGCCTCACCAGGTCGCGCAACTCGGCGCAGCCGTCCGGTCCCAGGGCCGTGTAGGGTGCGGCGGCCAATCGGTCGGTGGCCTCCTCGACCGCCGATCGCCGCTCCTCCCCTTCCGCGGTGAAGGCCAGGTCAGAGCCGCTGGCGAGCCACCCCCGCGTACGCAGTCCCTCCACCGCCTGCGCCCATTCGTCCGGCGACCAGGAGCGCGTCGTCCGAAGGGGCTCGGCCCCCACGGGCCCGGCCGCTGCATGGGTGACCAGCGCCTCGACGTTGCCGAGCCCGGCGTCCAGGAGCGCCGTCACGTGGCCGTCTCCCCGGAATTCGCGCAGCAGCGTCTGGGCATGCCAGAGCACGAGATGCGGCTCGTCGGGCCAGGGCAGCGCGGCGTGCGCGGCGAACAGGGGCCGTCCGTGCAGGTACGGCAGCGCGGCCTCCGCGGCGCGCCTGGACAACTCCGCGGCCCGTCGGGTCTCCTCCGACGCGAGAACCTCCGCCCCGAGAATCCTGCGAAGCGTCCCGTCGATGCCGGCCAGCCGTGCGGCGAGGAACGCCTCGGGCGAAGCGGTCCGCCAGGCGGCGGGCAGCGCGGCCCGTACGGCCTTCGGGTTGAAGTTGTAGAAGGTGGCGATCACGACTTCCGGTGCGACCGGGCCCAGGGCCGCCGCGCGGGAGGCGAAGTATCCGGGCCCGCTCTCCACCCCCAGAGCCGCGTAGGCGGCATGTGCCTCGGCCGAGAAATAGACCGCGCCGTGGTAGGGCTCGACCGTCTGCCAGGTCCGGCGGGCGTAGGCAGGTGCGTGTGTCGTCGTCATGCGTGTGTCCCGTCACTGGTTCGAGGCGTTCCAGGAAGCGCGGTTGCTCAGTCCGGCAGTATCGTCCGCGGCGCGTCGGCCGTGCTCGTGTCCGCCTTCAGCAGGGCGGGATCGATCGCGCGCTTGAGGATCTTCCCGGTCGCTCCCTTCGGCAACTCGTCCACGACGGCGACGAGATGGGGCACCTTGTAGGCGGAGAGGCGTTCCTTGGCCCATGCGCGCAGTTCGGCCACGCCGAGGCGGGCGCCGGGCCGTACCGCGATGACGGCCGCGACCTCTTCGCCGTAGAACTCGTCGGGGACTCCTACGACGGCCGCTTCGACGATGTCGGGGTGTTCGTACAGGACCTCCTCGACCTCGCGCGGGTAGACGTTGTAGCCACCGCGGATGACCAGGTCCTTCTTGCGGTCGACGATGCGCAGGTCTCCGTCGTCGTCCGTGGTGCCGAGGTCTCCGGTGCGCAGCCACCCGTCGCGCAGGGTCTCGGCGGTGGCATCGGGTCGGTTCCAGTAGCCCTTCATCACAACGGGGCCCTTGATGTGGACCTCGCCGACCTGGCCGGGTGGCAGTTCGTGACCGTCGTCGTCCCGTACGGAGATGGCGCAGCCCGGCAGGGCCCGTCCCACGTGTCCCGGCTTTGCCGGCCGGCCCGCGAGATGGCAGGTCGCGGCGCCGGTGGTCTCCGTCAGGCCGTACCCCTCGACGATGGTGCAGCCGAACCGCTTCTCGAAGGCGCGCATCACCTCCACCGGCAGTGAGGCGCCGCCGGAGGACGCGAGGCGCAGGCCGGTGAAGTCGGCGCCGGTGTCGTCGGCGGCGCGCAGGATCGCGTTCCACATGGTGGGTACGCCCGCGATGAAGGTGGGGTGGTCGCGGCGGATCATGGCCAGCATGGTCGACGGGTGGAACCGTTCGAGGAGGGTGAGGCTGCCGCCGGCGCGCATCGTGGTGGCCAGCACGCACGCCTGCCCGAAGACGTGGAACAGGGGCAGGCCGGTCACGGCGCAGTCCTCGGCGGTGATGGCGTGCACGTCGCAGAAGACCGCCGCGCAGGCGTTGAGATTGCCGTGGGTGAGCTGGGCACCCTTGGGCCGTCCGGTGGTGCCGGAGGTGTAGAGGAGGGCGGCTGTGTCGTGATCCTCGCTCGGGTGCACATCAGGGATCGAGGGGGTCCCTGTCGGACCCGTTTCGGTGAGACCAGGCTGCAACTCCCAGTATGGGAGGGACAGTCCGTCCGCGGCCTGCTCGGGTGCCGGAGTGATCGCATGCCAGCCCAGGACGAGCGACACGTCCGCGTCGCCCGCCATGAACGCCAACTCCCTTTGTGTGGCCATGGTGTTGGCGGTGACGGCGATCGCACCGGCGGCGAGGATCCCGTAGTAGGCGAAGGCGAACTCGGGCACGGAAGGCGCGACGAGCAGGACTCGGTCGCCGGGGCGTACGCCGTGCTCGGCCAGGCGGCCCGCGACGGCGGCGGCGCGCTCACGGAGGCGGCCGTAGGTCCACTCTTCGCCGTCCTCCCCGCGAAGGGCGATGTGGTCGGGTGTCGACGAGGCGTGATTCCAGACTGGTGCGGCAGCGTTGGCCATGCGGGGCGACCTTCCGTGCTCACTTGGGGTCGAGGGGGCGGAATGCGGGCGCGCGGCCCTCCAGATAGCTGGCGACGCCCTCGGCGGCGTCGGGTCGGCGGAAGGCTTCCGGCATGAGTGCGTCCGCCGCGCCGGCGGCCGTGACGAAGTCGGTGTCGAGAGCCTGGAGCACCTGGCGCTTCATGACGGTCATCGACGCGGGTGAGGACCAGGTGGCCAGTTCGGTGGCGTACTCGACTGCGGCGTCGAGGAGCCGATCCGCGTCGACGACCCTGTTGACCAGCCCCATTTCGTACGCCTCCGTACCGCGCACCACCCGCCCGGAAAGCAGCAGGTCCATGGCCCGGCTCTGGCCGATGAGGCGCGGCAGCAGCCAGGCGATGCCGTACTCGGCGATCAGGCCGCGGCGCGCGAACGCCGTCGTGAACTTGGCATCGGGTGTACTGAAGCGGATGTCGCAGTAGAGGGCCTCGACGAGGCCGAGCCCGGCGGCGGCCCCGTTGACGGCCGCGATGAGGGGCTTGCGCAGCGTCAGCGGGAACCACCGGGGGCGCTCCCTCTTCGGCATCGCGCCATCCATCAACTCCACTGTCGCACCGGCCTGTTGCAAGTCGTCCATGTCGGCTCCCGCGCAGAAGCCGCGGCCGGCTCCGGTCAGGACGATCGCCCGCACGCCGGGATCCACCTCGGCCTCGTCGAGCAGAGCGAAGTAGCGTTCCTCCAGCTCGTCGGTCCAGGCGTTGAGACGGTCCGGGCGGTTGAGCGTCAGCACGAGCACGGAACCTCGTCGCTCGGCCAGAACCGTCGTCGACTGGGCTGCTTGGATGCTTCCGGTCACCGTCGTCGTCTCCTCTTCAGCGGTTCGCGCCTGTGGGGCCCGCCTCATGTATATTTGAACCCAACGTCAAGTTCAACACCTACAACACGCCCCTCACCGGCGTGAGTTCCTTGCGCCGGCCAGCATGCGAACGACAGGAGCTCTGGGCACATGACGACGCATATGCCGATCACCGACTGGGAGCGCGTCGCGGCGCGGGATGTCACGACCAACGGCATCACCCTCCGCGTCTTCGAACACGGCGAAGGACGGCCGGGCAGGCCTCCCGTGGTCCTGTGCCACGGCTTTCCTGAGCTGGCCTTTTCCTGGCGGCATCAGGTTTTCGCGCTCGCCGAGGCGGGGTACCGCGTCCTGGTTCCCGACATGCGCGGGTACGGCGGCAGCTCACGCCCCGACGATGCCGACGCCTACGACATCCTGACGCTCTGCGCCGACCTGGCCGGGCTCCTCGACGACGTCGGCGCGGACGACGCCTTCTTCGTCGGGCACGACTGGGGCGCCTCCGTGGTGTGGAACATGGCGTTGCTCCATCCCGAGCGGGTACGCGCGGTGGCCGGGATGAGCGTGCCGCCGACGCCGCGCGCCCCGGCCCCGCCGCTGCCCATCCTGCGCTCACGCAATGGCGACGACTTCTACATCGTGTGGTTCCAGGAGCCGGGTGTCGCCGACCGGGCGCTGAGCCAGAACGTGCGCAGAACCCTCGTCACGAGGGAGATCTACTCGGCCAAGTGGGCCGCCAAGGCCGACGAGCAGTTGCCGCCTCCGCGATGGATGGGCGACGAGGAACTCACCTACTACGTCAAGACGTTCGAGGAGACCGGCTTCACCGGTGGCCTCAACTACTACCGCAACCTCGATCGCAACTGGGCGCTGACCGAGCACCTGGACGGCCATCTCATCAACCAGCCGTCACTCTTCGTCACCGGGTCGAAGGACCCGGTGGGGAAGTTCATGCCCGCGCACCTCGACCGGATGCTCACCGACCTCCGTGGACACGTCGTCCTAGACGGCGCCGGGCACTGGATCCAACAGGAGCGAGCGGAGGATGTGAACGCCGCGCTGCTGGAGTTCCTCTCCACCCTCGGCTGATAATATCCGCCGCTACCGGTGATGTACGTGACCGATCAAGAGTGGATGGACCCCAGTGGCTGCCCAGGCCCCGGCCGCAGACGGCGGCCAGAAACAACCGATCACGCCCCGCAGCCCGCGCGGTGTCCGGACACGTAACGCGCTGATCACCGCCGCCCGAGAGGTCTTCGAACGCGACGGATATCTGGACGCCCGGATCACGGACATCTCCAAGGCGGCGCATGTCGCCTCCGGGTCCTTCTACACGTATTTCAACAGCAAGGAAGAGATCTTCCAGGCGCTCGTCGCGCAGGTGCAGGAGGAGATGCTCCACCCGCACCTGCGCGAGCGCACCGGGATCACCGACACCCGGCAGCTCATCGACGCGTCGAACCGTGAGTACTTGCGCGCGTACAAGAAGAACGCGCGCCTGATGGCACTGTTCGAGCAAGTGGCCCAGGTCGACGAGAAGTTCATGGCGCTGCGCATCGAGCGCGGCAACGCGTTCGCGCGCCGCAACGCCAAGCTGATCCGGACGCTGCAGGAGAACGGCGAAGCCGACACGAGCCTGGATCCGCTGGTCACGGCGCACGCTCTGTCCGTGATGGTGAGCCGCATGGCCTACATGGTGTTCGTGCTGGGCCAGCGCATTCCCTTCGAGCGGCTCGTCACGACACTCAACAAGCTCTGGGAGAACGGCCTCCAGCTCACGGCCTCCGAGCCGGAGCACTGACCGTCCTCGCAGCTGACGGACGCGACCTGGTCCATCCAGCGCTGCTGCCCATCGGGTCCGGCCAAGGGCTCGAGGTAGGCGTTCGCCGTTGAAGGGCAGCCGTCTCAGACCGCGCCCAAGCGCTGACCGGGCAGGCCCTCAGTCCCGGCCAATGACCGGTTGATCGAGGCCCTGCCAGCCACACACAGGAAAAGCGGGTCAGAGGAAAGACGCGAGCCCGTCGAGGAACCTGTCCACGTCATCGGCCGAGTTGTACGGCGCCAGGCCGACTCGAAGGGCGGGGTTCTCCAGCTTCAGGGCGGTGAAGGTCTCGTAGGCGTAGAACGACCCGGCGGGGGCCAGGACGTCGCGTGCGGCGAGATGGACCTGGGCCTCGCGGGCGTCGCGGCCTTCGATCGTCATCAGGAGGGTCGGGGTGCGGTCGGCCGCCTTCGAGTGCAGGGTGACGGCGTCGCCCAGAGCACGTAGCCCCTCTTCGAGCTTCGTGCGCAGCGTCCGCTCGTGCTCGTGCAGGGAGCCCAGCGAATGGGCGAGCCGCTCCCTGCGTGCGGCCCCTGTGCCCGGGTCGATCGCGGCGAGGAAGTCCACGGCTGCGGTGGCTCCCGCCAGGATTTCGTACGGCAGGGTGCCGAACTCGAAGCGCTCCGGCACGGTGTCGGGGGAAGGCGCGAGCTTGTCGGGGTGGACCGTTTCGAGGAGTTCGGGCGCCGCCGCGAGCACGCCGCAGTGCGGTCCGAGGAATTTGTACGGGGAGCAGACGAAGAGGTCCGCGCCCAGCGCGGGCACGTCGACCAGGTGGTGGGCGGCGTAGTGCACCCCGTCCACGTACACCAGGGCGCCGACCTCGTGCGCCCGGTCGGCGATGCGGCGCAGGGGCGGCTTGGTGCCCAGCACGTTCGAGGCCGCCGTGACCGCGACCAGTCGCGTCCGGGGCGACAGCGCCCGCTCGAACGAATCGAAGTCGAGCTCCATGGTCTCGCTGTCGATTTCAATCCAGCGGACCATCACTCCCGCACGCTCCGCCGCTTGTACCCAGGGGCGGACGTTGGAGTCGTGGTCCAGGCGGCTGAGGACGATCTCGTCGCCCGCGTTCCAGCCCTTGGCCAGGTGACGGGAGAAGTCATACGCCAGCTGGGTCGCACTACGCCCGTGGACGACGCCGTCGGCGGGCACATTGAGCAGGTCCGCGTAGGCGGCGCGGAAATCCGTGACGGCACGCTCGGCGTTGAGCTCGGAGCGGCTGACAACCCCCCGGTTGGACAGAGGGCCCGTCAGCGTCGCGACTATGGCGTCGGCGACCGGGCGCGGGGTCTGCGTCCCGCCCGGACCGTCGAAGAAGGCAAACCCGTGGCCCAGGGAGGGGAAGTGGGCCCGGAGAGCGTTCACATCGATGGCCATGGCCTCAGCTTTCTGGAGAAGGGAAAGGCTCCGTGCGCCCACCGTAGGGGTCTGGGAATAGCTCGTACACAGAGCTAAACTTATTTCATGGCCACGGACGAGCTGGCAGATTCCTTCGCCGACGCGCTCGCCGCCGTGCAACGCCTGACCCGGCGCAGGCTCCGGCACGGCCTGAGTGCGCCCCCGTTTCGCGGCGCCCAGGTAGAGCTGCTGCGCCTGGTGGTCGACCGGCCGGGAATCGGTGTGTCGGCCGCCGCCCGGGAGCTGCGTCTCGCCGGGAACTCCGTTTCCACGCTCGTCAACCAGCTGGTCAAGGCCGGCTTTCTGTGTCGCGAGACCGATTCCTCGGACCGCAGATCGGCGCTGCTGTACGCGACCCCGGCCGCCGCGGCCCGGTTGCGCGACTGGCAGGTCCGGCGGGGGACATTGATGCGGGAACAACTGGCGGCGCTCGACCCGGCGGACCGGGCCGCGCTCGCCGCCGCGCTGCCGGCCCTGCGCAAGCTCGCCGACAACCTGCACGAGGACCGCACGCCCACCATCCGCACAGAAACCGTCCGCGCAGAAACCGTCCGCGCAGAAGGTGAAACGCCCCACGCAGTACAGGGAGTACAGGGAGAACCGGGAGGTGCACAGGCATGAGCGAGGACCCCGCGGTGTGCTGCCGCGGACTGGAATACGCGTTCGGTGAGACCCGGGCCGTGGACGGCCTCGATCTCACGGTCGGGCCGGGCGAGGTCTTCGGGCTGCTCGGACCCAACGGCGCCGGCAAGACCACCGCGATCCGCTGCATCACCACACTTCTGCCGGTGCCACGCGGCCGCGTATCCGTGTTCGGGCACGACGCGGCGACGGAGCGGATGGCGGTCCGCCGGCTCCTCGGGTACGTACCGCAACAGCTGTCCGCCGACTCCGGCCTGACGGGGCGGGAGAACGTGACGCTGTTCGCCCGCGTCTTCGACGTCTCCCGGCGCGAACGGGCCCGTCGGGTGGCCCAGGCACTCGCCGCGGTCGACCTCACGGACGCCGCGGACCGGCTGGCCAAGACCTACTCGGGCGGCATGGTGCGCCGGCTGGAACTCGCCCAGGCACTGGTGAGCGCCCCGCGCCTGCTGATCCTCGACGAACCCACCATCGGGCTCGACCCCATCGCCCGGACCAGCGTGTGGGACCACATCAACGCGGTCCGCGGCGCCACCGGCATGACCGTCCTGGTCACGACCCACTACATGGACGAGGCCGACCAGTACTGCGACCGGGTCGCGCTCATGCACCGCGGGCGCGTGCACGCTCTCGGTACCCCCGACGGACTCCGCCGCGACCTGCACGAGCAGCGCGGGAACGCCGGATCCCAGGAGCCCTGGCCGACCTTGGAGGACGTCTTCCGCGACGTCGCCGGCCGCGGGCTCGACAGCGACGGTGGCGAAGGTGGTGACTTCCGCGATGTCCGCAGCACCCGCCGCACCGCGTCAAGGCTCGGCTGACCCGGGCGAGTTCGACCTGCTCCTGACCCCGCCCACGGCCCGTACCGGATGGCGCGTGGCGCCCGCCCGGGTGGTCGCCCTGTGCGCCGTAGAACTGCAGAAGCTCCGACACGACCGTTCGGAGTTGTACACCCGAGCCGTCCAACCCGCCCTCTGGCTGCTGGTGTTCGGCGAGACCTTCACCCGGATCAAGGCGATCCCGACCCACGGCATCCCCTACATCGACTATCTCGCGCCCGGCATCATCGCCCAGTCCGCGATGTTCATCGCCATCTTCTACGGCATCATGATCATCTGGGAGCGGGACGCCGGCATCCTGACCAAGCTCCTGGTCACGCCCACACCGCGCGCGGCACTCATCACGGGCAAGGCCTTCGCCGCCGGAGTCAAGGCACTGATCCAGGCCGTCGTCGTGATCGTCATCGCGGCGCTCCTCGGCGTCGCCCTGACCTGGAACCCACTGCGTCTGCTCGGCGTTGCCGTCGCGGTGGTGCTGGGCTCGGCGTTCTTCTCCTGTCTGTCGATGACCATCGCCGGCATCGTCCTCACCCGGGACCGTCTGATGGGCATCGGCCAGGCCATCACCATGCCGCTCTTCTTCGCGTCCAACGCCCTCTACCCGGTCTCGCTCATGCCGGGCTGGCTTCAGGCGATCAGCCGGATCAACCCGCTCAGCTATCAAGTCGACGCGCTGCGCGGGCTGTTGCTGGGCACACCGGCGCATCTCCCTCTGGACTACGCGGTACTCGCGGTGGCCGCCGCGCTCGGCATCGTCGCCGCGTCCTCGCTGCTGCCCCGACTGGCCAGGTAGCCCGCACGCGACGGCCCTCCAGGGGGCCCCCGCCCTGCATCCGGCGGGCGAAATCGGCGCTCCCGCCGTAACGTCGAATTATGTCCGTGAATCTCGTAGTGCTTGGCAAAGAGGGACAGACCTCGGAGCACCAAGGCGAGGTGCTGCACTTCGTCGACGGCAAGGAAGGCAAGTTCTCGTACTCGATCGACGCCGGTGCGCTGCTCGTATGGAAGGCAGACCCCCGCGCCGAGACGAGGGTCGAGGTGGCCTACGCCCCCCACGCGTGGATCAAGGCCAGCGGGGCCCGCAAGGACAGTTGACCGGCGGGCTACACCCGTCTGCACTGCCGTAAGCCCGACAGCGCCAGGGCGGGCGCCGGCACCCGCTCCGTGTTCACTCTCTTCCACGCTCCCCCTATTCCTGATAGGAACACTTCTAACAGGCATAGTGGTGATGCGCTGAAGTGAGGGACCTCTGGCATGCTCCGACTTGGAATGATGGCGCCGTTCACCGACGGCCTGATCACCTCGGGCGGATTCCTCCGCGACCTCGCGGGCACGCTCGAAGAGTGCGGCGTCGAGTCGCTGTGGACGGTCGAGCACGTCGCCGTCGCCGAACGGTACGAACCCCTCTATCCGTACTCCAACGACGGCCGGATACCTGGCAGTTCGGGCGGCGTTCCCATGCCCGACCCATTGGAGACCATCGCCTTCCTCGCCGGAGCTTCGAGCGCCCTACGGTTCGGTACGGCCATGATCGTCGCCCCGCTGCACAGCCCGGTGGTCCTGGCCAAGCGCGCCGCGACGATCGACCGGCACTCCGACGGGCGGCTGATGCTGGGACTCGGCATCGGCTGGCAGAAGGAGGAGTACGCCGCCGTCGGCGTGCCCTACAAGGACCGGGGGCAGCGGCTCGAGGAGTGTGTCGGCGCCATGCGTGCGCTGTGGGGCAGCGGCCCCGCCTCGTACCTGGGGCGACACGTCTCCTTCGACGGTCTGCACTCGCTGCCGCGCCCTGCGAGCGGTGCTGTGCCCGTGGTGCTGGGCGGGAACAGCGACCCCGCAGTCCGCCGCGCGGGCCGTATCGGCGACGGGTGGTTCCCCTACACGATCACTCCCGAGGACTTCGCCCGCCAGTCCGGTCTGCTGCGCGAGGCCGCGCACGGGGCGGGCAGGGCGGAGGACGCCGTGGAGATCACGGTGTGGCCGGGCTCCTGTGACCGTGAGCGCGCCGGGGATCCCTCATGGGTACGGGGCTTCGTCGACGCGGGCGCGACGCGCCTGGTCATCGCCCCGCACATCCGCGGCGCCGACGGCCTCTCGGGCCCACGGGGTCTCGGCGCGTTGCGTGAACAGGTCGACCGGTACCGGGCCGAGGTACTGGAGAAGCTGTCTTGAGCGGGGTCCAGGTGCTCGACGTCGTCGTCCTCGCCGGCGATGCCGTCGAGGAGTGGCTGCGACGCTGGCGCGCGGAGTATCTGCCGGGTGCCGTGGGCCGGGGCATGGCCGAGGAGCGTCTCTGGCGCGCCTGGACCGGCCCGGACACCGTGATGGTCCGGATCCTGTGGTCGCTGCCGGACAGCGGCGCGTTCTTCGCCGCGCGCGCCGCGGCCGGTGCCGATCCTCGGGTCGCGGCGTTCTGGGCGTACACGGACGAGATCGCGCTCGACCGCGACCGTCATGTGCTGGAACCGGTCTCACGTGTTCACGAGGAGGTGGCGACGTGACCCGCTGGGTGGCTCTGCTCCCGGACGACGACACCGAGGCGTACAGCAAGGCGGCTGTTGCGGGGACCGGCGTCCTGGGCGGCTCCGCGGCGGCCGATCTGCCGGGCAGTTTCGGCGGCACCGGCGCCACCTGGGACGTGACGGCGGACCGGACTCCCACGGACATCGCTGCGGAGGCCGGTCTGCCGGAGCCTCTGGACACGGTCGCTCTCGCGCAGGTACGCAGGGGGTACGTGCCCCTGCGCGGCCCGCGCGTGAAACGAACACTGCTGCTCGCGGTGCGCCCCGGTACACCCGGCGCTCTCGTCGGGCAGTTGGAGGCGGATCTCATGGCGATGCCCGAGCACATCTCCACCATCCGCTCCTGGTCTCTGAGCACAGTGGACCAGACGCTCACGCCCTCCCACTGGACCCATGTATGGGAGCAGGAGTACGCGGACGTCCAGGGCTTGACCGGCGAGTATCTGGGCCACCCCTTCCACTGGACCTGCGTGGACCGGTGGTTCGACGGCGAGATTCCGACCGCCGGAATCGTGGAGCCGCGCCTGGTCCACGTCTTCCGCTGGAGCCGAGAGCCGATCCTGGCCTCCCCCTGAGGCCGGGACCTTGGCGGTGGAGGGCTCAGTCGGCGACGTAGGCGATGAGCTTGGCCATGTTGCCGGTGTAGGCGGACGTCGTGATGCCCTCGGCACTGTCGTGCGGCTGGTACGGCGGCTCTGCGGGCGGTGTGGCCGGGTCGTACGGCGAGGTGTCGTGCAGGTCGCCCACGTGCTTGCTCATGTAGGCCATGCCCTCGTACGGCGTGGCCGGTGCCGGGCCGAGGTACGGGTTGGTGGTGGTGCCGATGGGGGTGATCCAGTGGTCCTTGATGCCGAGGCCGTCGACGAGGGCGCTCGCCTGGTCGTCGGTCACCTAGGGCAGGGCCGGGTCGGCGCCTCGGAACAGGTCGGTGAGGTCGAGGTCGCGGACGCTGAAGTAACGCGGAAGTTCCCGCACTCCGCCGGGGGTGAGCGGTGACCGGTCGCGCAGATCGGCGACTTCGGAACGGCTCAGCGCCATCAGCTCGTCGTACGTGGCCTTGAGGCCGGGGAGGTCGACGGAGCGGCCGCCGGAGTAGTGGCTGAGGGTGTTGCGGTGGTCGTGGTCGTAGTAGTAGGAGCCGTTGCGGATGTTGGAGCCGAAGCGGTGCACGAAGCGCGGCCGGTTGGTGTCCAGCTCTACGAAGGTCGGGTGCGTGGAGTTCTTCAGGAGCGGGTTCTCCTCCTTCTGCTCGCTGGTGAGCGGGCAGGACTCCAGCCAGGCGATGGCCTCGGGCACACGGCGCAGGTAGTCGTGGTCGCCGGTGAGTCTGAAATAGTGGAACAGCTGCCGGATGTTGGTCTGCGTGGTGTGTGTGGTCAGGGACCGCGGCTCGTACGAGCGGGCGCTGGCCGGAGCGCCGGCGGGCCGGCCGCCCACCGTGTGTGAAAGGTGTTGAAGGCCCCATCCGGCCTGGGGTCCGGGCTGCTGCAGCCGGTGCAGGCAGGCCATGGCGCGCAGCACGGGCCGGGTCAGGTCACGCCGTCCCAGCGCCGAGATGCACATGAGCAGGAACTTGATGTTCTCGCCGAGGACGTCGTCGTTGAAGGTGACGTGGCCCGTGTAGTCGCCGTCCTGCATGCCGTGCTGGACGTCCGAGGGCAGCCAGGAGGGCCGCTCATCGGGCCACGGCATCTCGCCCACCGCGCCGGAGAACGCGGGGAACCGCTGCGGCCAGCCGCCGTCGGCCGGGCCTCCACTCAACTGCGCCTTGAGCATGAAGTCGATGACGCGGTTCAAGGACGTCTTGAACTTCGGGTGCCTGCGCTCCACGTAGAGGCGCAGGATCAGTTGCGCCGCCGTGGAGGTGCCGGCGTCGTCGAAGGTGGCATTGCCGTAATAGTGCTGGAACTCCTCCAGGCGCCAGCCGTTCGCGCCGATGGTCGCATACCAGTCGCGCAGGGAACGCTCGCCCGCGAAGTCGTGGATGTAGTTCCAGCCTCCGACCGGGAGTTGGGCCTCGACGAGGGCGAGGCCCGTGCGTTCGGCGGCGCGGTAGAAGGTCTCGTCACCAGTGGCGTGGTACGCGTCGAGGAGGCTGTGGCCGACGCTGGGCGTGCCGGGCGGCTGGACCCAGCACATGGTCCGCTTCGCCTCCATCTCCCCCCAGGTGGTGGACAGATCGGGGAGGTAGCTCCAGACGTAAGCGCCGCGGTAGGACACGTGCTCGTCCATGAAGGCCGCGGCGCGGCGCATCGCCCGCTCGGCGTGAGTGCGGCCGACGGTGCGTGACCCTGCCGGGTGCGCGGCGGACCGCGGCGCAGCCGACGCGCTGCCGGTCTGCAGCCCGACCAGCGCTCCGACGGCGGGCACTGCGGCGAGTCGGGCGAAGGTGCGTCTGGACATGGGCGTTCTCAACGGTGTCGCCTCCAGGCATGACGGATGCGCGTCGCGGGGTGCGCGCCGGTAGGCAAGACGGCCCCACAACTCGGGTGTCAGGGAAGGGAAAAATCGTCGGGGCATAGAACTATCACCCGCCGTTCGGGACCCTCAAGAGTTCGTACCAGTGAAAGTTGTTCACGTACTCGATCAACTGGCCTATCAAAGCAGGCATTTGGCACGCTTCACACTCCCAAGCTCCACGTGGATTCATGTGCATAAACGCAAACGATCTATCGCAGGGGTCTTGCCCTCGCGCCCCAGAGCCTCCTACAGTCACGCACGCCGTCAGTCGAATCGATTCGACGATCACAGCGGACAGCGCCGCGGGAGCGGCCAGAACCAGAACGGCCAGGACGACCAGGACCGGACCGCAAAGGAGCGGGAATGGCCACGATCAAAGACGTCGCCGAACGGGCGGGCGTCGCGCCCAGCACCGTCAGCTATGTCCTCAGCGGCTCCCGCAAGATCTCCGAGGACACCCGGCGCGCGGTACAGGCCGCCATCGCCGAGCTCGGCTACCACCCCCGGGCCAGCGCCCGCACACTGCGCAGTGCCCGTAGCGACGTTCTCGCCATGGCCGTCCCCCGCGTGCCCGGCGCATACCGGGCGGTGGACGGCCGGTTCGCCATTGACATCAGCGATGCCGCCCGCAGCCACGGCTACGACCTGCTGCTGATGACCGACCGGGACGGGGTCGGCGGGCTGCGCCGGGTGGCCGGCAGCGGACTGGCCGACGCGGCGGTCCTGATGGCGGTGGAGGAGCAGGACCCCCGTATCGGCGCCATGCGCGAACTGGGCTTCCCCACCGCGCTGCTGGGCCGCGGCGACGACGACTCGGCGCTGCCCTGGGTCGACCTCGACTGGGAGGCCGCCGTCGCCCTCGCCCTGCGCGAGACCGCTGCGGCCGGCCACCGGCACATCATCTTCCTCGCCTCGGCCGACCACGAGATCGCGGCCCGCCGCGGCTACGCCGTCCACGGCCTCGACGGCGCCCGGCGTGCCGCGAAGGAGACGGGCGCGGACATCCGGGTCCACCCCTCGAGCAGCGACCCCGACGTGCTGCGGCGCCGAGTGCGCGACGTGCTGGGCGCGCGGCCCGCCCCGACCGCGCTGGTCGTCCAGCACCTGCACCGCCTCCCCGACCTGCTTGCCGAAGTGGCCGCGACAGGCCTACGGGTCCCCGAGGACCTCGCCGTCGTGCCCGTCGGCACCCTCCCCGACGACCTGGGCGGGCGGCTCCTGCCGCGTATCGAACTGCCCGTCGCAGAGATGTCCCTGGCAGTCGTCGAACTCGCGGTCAGGGCCATTGCCGCCGCGCGCCCCGGCAGTGGGACCCAGGCCCATCCGGCCCCGGGCCTCGCCCCTCACCGCCTGATCGCGCCGCAGATGGCGCCCGGGCTCACCATCGCGCCGCCGAAAGGGCATGCCTGAGCGTCGTCCCGACGATGCGGCGGCCGCGAGCCGCGAACCACGGACAAAGAACCGCTCGCGAGACGCCCCCCAACGCACTGCCGCGCACCATCCCCGAACCGCACGGCAAGACCCTCAACTCCCCTAGCCGCAGCCCCGATTGGAGAACCGCTCGTGCATTCCCGCGCAGAGCGCAGACTGCCACCCGCCATAGCCGCAGGCCTGGCGACGGCCACGGCCGCGCTGGGCCTCACCGGGTGCGCCGCCACACCGGCCGCCGACACCGTCACCGTGCTCAACTCGGCCACGGACACCGCCGAGCACACCGCCAACCAGAAGTTCTTCGATCGCTGTGCAAAGCCCATCGGGCTGAAGGTCGAGCAGATCAGCGTGCCAGCGGATCAGGTCGCCTCGAAGGCGCTCCGGATGGCCTCGTCGAAGTCGCTCTCCGACATCCTGGAGCTCGACGGGTCCGAGCTGCCGCAGTTCGCCGGGACCGAGGGCCTGCGCCCGCTGAAGGATATCGGCGTCGACACCTCCGGGTTCTCCGGCAGCGCCACCTCCCTCGGCTCGTACGACGGCACCCAGTACGGCATCGCGCGCTCCGTCAACTCCCTGGCCCTGATCTACAACACGAAACTTCTCAAGGCGGCCGGCGTCGCGCCGCCCACCACCTGGGCCGAGCTGAAGACCGCCGCGAAGAAGATGACTCACGGCAGCACCTATGGGATGGCCTTCAGCGCGAGCCCGAACGCCGACGGGGTGTACCAGTTCCTGCCGTTCTTCTGGTCCGGCGGCGGTGACGAGGCGAAGCTCGACAACGGCAAGGGCGAGGCCGCACTCCAACTGTGGAAGGACCTGGTCTCGGACGGGTCCGCCTCGAAGTCCGTCGTCAACTGGAACCAGCAGGACGTCAACGACCAGTTCGTGGCCGGCCGCGCCGCCATGATGATCAACGGGCCGTGGCAGGTGCCGGTGCTTGACGCCCAGAAGAAGGTGGACTGGGCGGTCGCCCGCATCCCGGTTCCCGAGGCGGGACAGGACGCGATCCCACCTATCGGCGGCACCGTGATGGCGGTGCCGAAGAACGAGGACCGTTCCCGCGAGAAGAACGCGGGGAAGATCCTCAACTGCCTCAACTCCCAGAAGAATCAGCTGAAGTGGGGCGAGTCGGTCAACAACGTACCCACCCGGTCCGCCGCCGCGCGGGCCTACGCCGAACAGAACCCCAAGCTCGCCGCCTTCGCCGACCTGGTCACCACCGCCCGCTCCCGGACCGCCGAGGTCGGCACCCGCTGGCCGGTGGTCGGAGACGCGCTCGCGGGCGCCTTCCAGTCGGTGCTGACCGGCAGGACCAGTCCCGAACAGGCCCTGCACCGGGCCCAGCAGCAGGCCTCCACGGGGAAGTGAGGAACCGGACATGAGCACCTTCGCCTCCACCGCCCCGGCCACCAAGACCTCCGGCTCCTCGGCCGCCCCTGCGAGAGCCGGCTCCGGCACCCGCCGCCGCGGGCTGCTCCGGTGGCTCTTCGTCGCCCCCGCGCTCGCCTACATGGCCCTCTTCTTCGGCTACCCGCTCGTCCGCAACATCGTGATGAGCTTCCAGCACTACACGCCCAAGACGTACTTCACCGGCGAGGCACCGTTCAACGGCCTCGACAACTGGCGGGCCGTCTTCACCGACGAACTGTTCGCCGGCTCCCTGTGGCACACGGCGCTCTTCACGGCCGGCTCCCTGCTCGGCCAGTTCACCATCGGACTGGCCCTCGCCGTCTTCTTCTCCCGCCGCTTCCGGCTCTCCGGCTTCGTCCGCGCGATCCTGCTGCTGCCGTGGCTGGTGCCCATGGTCGTGTCCGCCGTCGTCTGGCGGCGCATCCTCGACCAGGACCACGGCATGCTCAACAGCGCCCTGCACGCCGTCGGCCTGACCGAGGGCGGCGTGCCATGGCTGAGCAGCCCCGGCGTGGCACTGCTGTCGGCGATCATGGTCAACATCTGGATCGGCATCCCCTTCAACATGGTGATCCTCTACGGCGGCCTCCAGGAGATCCCGCGCGAGCTCTACGAGGCGTCGTCACTGGACGGGGCAAGCCCCTGGCGAACCTTCCGCAGCATCACCCTGCCGCTGCTCCGCCCGGTGGTCACCGTCGTCCTCGTTCTGGGCTTCATGTCCACGGTGAAGATCCTCGACCTGATCCTCGCGCTGACCTCGGGCGGGCCTGCGGACTCCACACAGACCCTGGGCACGGTCACGTACCAACTGTCGTTCCTTCAGCTCGACTTCGGCCAGGGCGCCGTCGTGGGCAACGTCCTCATCCTCATCAGCGCGGTCTTCGCCGTGCTCTACCTGCGGGCCAACCGCGCCGACTTCGGAAAGGGGCAGTGACCGACCGTGAACCCGAACTCGAACCGTCGCCGCCTGCGCGCCGCCTGGAACACCACCGCCGCGCTGCTGATCCTCGGCGTCCTGCTCTTCCCGGTCTACTGGATGCTCAACACCGCGCTCCAGCCCGAGTCGAGCGTCGCCGCGACCGAGTGGTTCCCGGCCTCACCCGGCCCGGAGAACTTCGACACGGCGTTCTCCAGTCAGGGCGGCTCGCTGCTGACCAGCTTCGTCGTCGCCCTCGGCGCCGTCGCCGTATGCCTCTCGCTCGCCGCGCCCGCCGCATACGGGCTCGCCCAGTTCGGGCTGCGCGGCGGCCAGGGCATCGTGTTCACCACACTGATCACACAGATGGTGCCGGGCATCGTCATCGCCAACGCCCTCTACAGCGCGTACGCGGAGCTGGGCCTGGTCAACTCATACCTGGGGCTGATCCTCGCCGACGCCTCGCTCGGCCTGCCGTTCGCGATCGTGCTGCTGCGGGCCTTCATGGTGTCCATACCGAATGAGGTCGTCGAGGCGGCGATGGTCGACGGCGCCAACCGCTTCACCGCGTTCGTCCGCATCGTGCTGCCGATGAGCCGCAACGCCCTCATCACTGCCGGGCTGTTCACCTTTCTGTTCGCCTGGTCGGACTTCATGTTCGCGCTGACCCTCAACACCACCGACGACGTCAAGCCGATCACCCTGGGCATCTACCAGTTCGTCGGCGCGCATGTCAGCGACTGGGGCGCGGTCATGGCCACCGCGGTGCTGTCCGCGGTACCCGCGGCGATCCTCCTGGTCGTGGCCCAGAAGTACATCTCCGCCGGGATCACCGGCGGGTCCATCAAGTAATGGCACCACACAGCGATAAGGGCTTCAGCCGCATGAGCACCCCCGCATTCCCGGAATTCCCCGACGGCTTCTTCTTCGGCGCCGCCACGGCGAGCTACCAGATCGAGGGGGCGTACGGGGAGGGCGGCAGAGGGCCGTCCATCTGGGACACCTTCTGCCGCGAGCCCGGACGCGTGGCCGGCGGCGCCACCGGCGACATCGCCTGCGACCACTACCACCGCTACCGCGAGGACGTGGCTCTGCTGCGCGGCCTCGGCGTCGACAGCTACCGCTTCTCCGTCGCCTGGCCGCGCATCCAGCCCGACGGCACAGGACCGGCCAACGCGGCCGGACTGGACTTCTACGACCGCCTGGTCGACGAGTTGCTGGCCTCCGGGATCTCCCCCGCCACCACCCTCTACCACTGGGACCTCCCCCAGGCTCTGGAAGACCGTGGCGGCTGGCGGGTACGGGAAACAGCGGAGCGCTTCGCGGACTACGCCGGCCTTGTCGTGGAGCGGCTCGGCGACCGGGTGGGCCGCTGGATCACCCTCAACGAGCCGTTCTGCAGCGCCTTCGTCGGCTACGCCGCGGGCGCCCACGCCCCCGGCGCACGGGAGGGCCGTGGCGCGCTGGCCGCCGCCCACCACCTCCTCGTCGGCCACGGCCTCGCCGTCCGCGCCCTGCGCGAGGCCGGCGCCCAGGAGGTCGGGATCACGCTCAACCCGGACCGGTTGCTCGCCACCACCCCCGGTTCACCGGCCGACCTCGCCGCCGTGCGCCGGGCCGAGACCCTGCACAACGAGGTGTGGCTGGACCCGCTGTTCGCCGGGCGCTATCCGCAGCACGAAGCGGAGACCTGGGGCGAGCCGGCCAACGGCTCGAGCCGATCAGACAGTTCATGCGGTCTCGACACTTCGTACCGTCTCGACACTTCGTACCGTCTCGACGGCGACCTCGAACTTGTCGCCGCCCCACTCGACTTCGTCGGCATCAACTACTACCGGCCGATCACCGTCGCGGACGCCCCGCACCGCGACCCGGACCCTGCGACCCGTACGGCCGTCGACATCCGGGTCGCCGAGACCTGGCGCGACGACGTACGGCACACCACCATGGGCTGGCCGGTCGTCCCGCACACCTTCACGGACCTCCTGGTCGACCTGACCAAGCGCTACCCCGAGCTGCCCCCGCTGGTCATCACCGAGAACGGCTCGGCCGAGGCCGACACGGTCACGGACGACCGCCGGGTCCACGACACCGACCGGATCGAGTACCTCCGCAGTCACCTGGAAGCCCTCTCCGCCGCCATTCGCGCCGGCGTCGACGTGCGCGGTTACTACGTGTGGTCGCTGCTCGACAACTTCGAGTGGGCCCGCGGCTACGGCCAGCGGTTCGGCATCGTCCGGGTCGACTACGACACCCAGGAGCGCGTCCCCAAGGACAGCTACCGCTGGTTCCGGGACCTGATCGCCACCCACCGCGCGCGAACCACCACCGCTGACAAGGACCACCGATGAAGTTCACCGACGGCTACTGGCTGATGCGCGAGGGTGTCCGGGCGTCGTACGCCACCGAGATCGCCGAGGCGCGCGTCGACAACGACCGGCTCACCCTGTACGCCCCGGTGCGACGGGTGGAGGAGCGGGGCCACACCCTCAACAGCCCGCTCCTGACCGTCGAATGCTGGTCACCCGCCGAGGGCGTGATCGGTGTCCGCTCCACCCACCACGCGGGCTCCGCCGCACACGGCCCCGACTTCGCCCTGCGCACCGACCCCGACCACACCCCGAAGATCATCCGGGACGGGTCCCTGCTGGAGCTGACCAGCGGGGAGCTGTCCCTGCGGGTGGACACCGCCGCACCCTGGCGCCTGGACTTCACCGCCGAGGGCCGCGTCCTCACCTCCGCCGGGTCCCGCGGCACCGGCTTCGCCCTCACCGGCGACGGCCGCCACCACTCGCTGGCACAACTGTCCTTGGGTGTCGGCGAATTGGTCTACGGGCTCGGCGAGCGCTTCACCCCGTTCACCAGGAACGGCCAGAGTGTGGACATCTGGCAGGCCGACGGCGGTACCGCCAGCGAGCAGGCGTACAAGAACATCCCCTTCCATCTCACCAACCGGGGCTATGGCGTCTTCGTCAACCACCCCGGCCACGTCTCGTACGAGATCGGGTCCGAGGCAGTGGGGCAGGTGCAGTTCAGCGTCGAGGACCAGTCGCTGGAGTACTACGTCATCCACGGCCCGACGCCCAAGGACATCCTGGACCGCTACACCGCCCTCACCGGCCGCCCGGCGCTGCCGCCCGCCTGGTCGTTCGGGCTGTGGCTGTCCACCTCCTTCACCACCTCGTACGACGAGGAGACGGTCAACCGGTTCGTCCGCGGCATGTCGGAGCGCGGCATCCCGCTCGGCGTCTTCCACTTCGACTGCTTCTGGATGCGCGAGTACCAGTGGTGCGACTTCACCTGGGACCCCGACGTCTTCCCGGACCCGGAGGGCATGCTGCGCCGCCTCAAGGACGAGCAGGGGCTGCGCGTCTCTGTATGGATCAACCCGTACATCGGCCAGAAGTCCCCGCTCTTCACCGAAGCCATGCGCCATGGCTACCTGGTGCGCAGGGCCAATGGTGATGTGTGGCAGTGGGACCTGTGGCAGGCGGGCATGGCGCTGGTCGACTTCACCAACCCTGAGGCGCGGAAGTGGTACGCGGGCAAGTTGCGCGGGCTTGTCGCACAGGGCGTGGACTGCTTCAAGACCGACTTCGGCGAGCGCATTCCGACGGACGTGGTGTGGCACGACGGTTCCGACCCGGAGCGCATGCACAACTACTACACCCAGCTCTACAACGAAACCGTCTTCGAAGTGCTGAGCGAGGCGCGGGGTGCCGACGAGGCCGTGCTCTTCGCTCGGTCGGCGACCGCGGGCGGGCAGCAGTTCCCGGTCCACTGGGGCGGCGACTGCGAGTCCCACTTCGGGGCGATGGCCGAGTCGCTGCGCGGCGGCCTTTCGCTCGGCCTGTCCGGCTTCGGCTTCTGGAGCCACGACATCGGCGGCTTCGAGGGCACGCCGACGCCCGAAGTCTTCAAGCGGTGGGTGCAGTTCGGCCTGCTGTCCTCGCACAGCAGGCTGCACGGCAGCAGGTCGTACCGTGTGCCGTGGGACTTCGACGAGGAGGCCGTGACGGTCACCCGCGACTTCACGCGCCTCAAGCACCGCCTCATGCCGTATCTCTTCCGAGCGGCCGAGCAGGCGCGGGAGCGGGGCACGCCGGTGATGCGCGCCATGCTGCTCGAGTTCCCCGAGGACCCGGCGTGCCACGCCCTCGACCGGCAGTACATGCTCGGCGAGGACCTGCTCGTCGCCCCGGTGTTCTCGGCGGAGGGGACTGTCGAGTACTACGTGCCTGACGGGACGTGGACCCATCTGCTGTCGGGCGAGCGGGTCCGGGGGCCGGGCTGGCGACGCGAGCGGTACGGGTTCGACAGCCTGCCGTTGCTGGCCCGCCCCGGCTCGGTGATCCCGTTCGGGGAGAGTGATGACAGCGCAGTGTACGACTGGGCCCACGGGGTGACACTGCGCGTCCATGCTCCGGCGGACGGCACGATGACGCTCACGCGGATCCCTGCTGCCGATGGCTTCGCGGGTGCCACCTTCCGCACGCGGCGGGTGGGCGACGTCATCACGGTCGAGACCGAGGGCGAGGGCGCCCAGGTGCCGTGGCGGGTCCTGCTCGTCGGCATCGAAGCCGCCGGCGAGCGCTCCGAGCAGACCACCCTCGGCACACTGCTCACGGCCGCGCCCGGCGTCGCGACGGTCTCGGCGCTTCTCATGGAGGCGGACTCGGCGTAGCGACCTGCAGGGGAGCGGCTGGAGGGGCGGTCACTCCCCCTCGGGCCGCCAGTCAAGGAGTTTGACCTTGCCGACGTTGTCGACGTGGGTGTGCATGGCCCGGGCCGCGTCTTCGGGTGAGCCGGCCCGCACGGCGTCAGCGACGAGTTGATGCTGTTCGAGTGACTGGGCAGGGCGGCCGGGCTGGCGCAGTGACTCGTTGCGGCTCTCCGCCGCCTTCACGATCCTGGGCTGCGTTGCAGTGCCGCGCATCGCGGCGCGCATGGGGCGGCGCGGCGCACTCGTCTCACTCTTCGCGCTGATGATCGTCGGAATCGTGGGCGCCTACGGTTGGGCCTATCCCCACCACTCGATCGTCCTGCTCTTCGCCTTCCTGCCGGTACTCGGCCTGGGCGGCGCCAGCTTCGCGGTCTTCGCCATCTGGCTGCCGGAGCAGTACCCGACACGGATGAGGGCGACCGCCTTCGCCTTCACGACCGCCTTCTCCCGATGGGTCGCCGCGGGCGGCACCTTCCTCATCGGCTACGGCACCCACGCCACCGGCTCGCTCACCCTCCCCCTCACCGCGGCCGTCTTCGTCATCAGCATGCTCCTGGTACGCCTCGCCCCGGAGACCCGCAGCACGGCGCTCCCTTCCTGACCGCCAACGCCCTTCCCGTGCCGGTCAGTTCGTGGGCCCGGGATCCTTCTCGTGGTCGTCGGCATCCGGCGGAGCACCCTGCTGCCCGCCCTCGCCGACGGACTCGGCGTCGAGCGGTACGCCGTTCGTCCGCAGCATGTGCCTCACGTCCAGGATCAGTGGGAACACTTCGTGGTTCTGGTCCTCGCCCTGTTCGTCCCAGGCTCGCTGCTCGGCCTCGACCGCCATCCGGTCCTGGGCGAACACCCGTTCAGTGAAGCGGCGGATGAGCGGCCATGCCAGATGGAGCACCCCGGGGACCGGCGGCTTCGCGATCATCAGCAGGCCGTAGGCGTGGTTGATGCGCTGTTCGGCGTCCTCCGGCACGTAGGCCGCCCAGAGGGAGAACGACGGCAGTTCGGCGCCGTCGGGGACGGCTTGCAGGGTTTGGTACGGGTACTGGGTGCGGATGGTGATCTCGTCGGGTGTCTGCTGTCCACCGAGCCCCTCGGCGGACAGCAGTCCGGCGCCGCGGTCCTTCTTGCCCCCGGCGGGGACGAAGAGGTAGCGGGCCTCGACGAACTGCGGGCCGGTCTCGTACCCCAGCAGCTCGGGCTGAATTCTGCCCAGCACGCTGCGGTGCAGGAACTGGTGGTTCATGTCGAGCAAGTTCTCGTGCATGAACGAGTAGTGGCAGCGCACGGTGCGCGAGAAGGTCATGGTCCGGTGCGTGGCCGCGCCGAACTCCGGCAGCACCGGGAACGGCGCCGCCTCCGCCTTCTCGGGGTCGCCGGGGAAGACGAACACCAGGCCGAACGCCTCGCGGACCGGATACGACCGCACTCCGCGCGGCGGCCGCTCGCACCCCTTGGGCAGGTACGGTATCTGCGAGATGCGGCCGTTTCCGCGGTAGGACCAGGCGTGGTAGCAGCAGCGCAGGGCGTCCCCCTCGACGACTCCGAGGCTCAGTGGCACCTGGCGGTGCGCGCACCGGTCCTCCAAGGCGTAGACGCTTCCGCTCCGGCCGCGGTAGAGCGCGATCCGTTGTCCGGCGAAGACGGCGGCGAAGGTGCGCTCCCTGCGCACAGCCCGCGACCGGGCCACGGGATACCAGTAATCCGGGTCGATCCCGATCCGCCGCAGGTCGGCGACGGCCTCTCCGCGTTCGGCCGCCGGACGACGGGGGAAGCCCGCCGGTCCGTCGGCGCTGCACCCGTCCGTTCGGGGAAGGGCCTCGGTCATGTACTGCTCCCTTGCGCTGGAGCCGGCAGGACAGGGAAGCACCGGGCTCCCGGAGGTGTACGCGCGTCGCGCGGCCGGTCTGTCCCGGGCCGAGCCTCAGGGGTCCGGTGGCTGCCGATCAGCGGGCGCGCCGGCGACGGCATCGGTTCGGTCCGACCCACCGGAGGCCGAGGGCGCTCCGCCTGCCGCAGCAGGACTCCATTCCTCCACGGTGGTAGCAGCCGGACCGAACGGCAACTGCGACAGCGTGCATCGCCGGTCCGTCACGGCGCGGCCGGCGCGAACACGACAAGGCGCGTCCACTACGGGACCGGACGCCCCCGCAGGCCGGGAGACGGCCCCCTGTTGCTCCATTTGCCTGTTCGGCTCCCCTGAGCGCGGTACTGGGCTTCGCCGTTCCCCGTCGACACGTTGACGCCGTGCGATCGTGCAGCGTCAGAGCGATGCGACCAAAGGAACGTATGAACGAGACCGTTTCAATTCCTCCCAGAACGGTCGAGGCCGGGGATGATCACGTCTTCCCTCCGGCGACCACGACGGTGCACACCCGGGCAGAGCTGGACTTGCTCCTGCGATCAGCTCTCGCCCTCGAACATGCCACCATTCCCCCGTACCTCTGCGCGATGTTCTCCCTCAAGGACGGAAAGAACCGAGAGGTCGAACGCATCATCCGCAGCGTCGTCATGCAAGAGATGCTGCACCTGGCACTGATCGGAAACATCATGAACTCGATCGGTACCACCCCCAGGTTCGACGACCCGGACCTGGTTCCCGTCTACCCGGGGCGGCTGCCCGGCGGGGTGATGCCCGACCTGGAGGTCTCGCTCGGCGCCTGCTCGATCGAACGGGTACGCCAGGTCTTCATGGGCATCGAGCTGCCCGAGGAACCGCTCGCCCCGGCCGGCCAAAGAGCGCTCCAGGCCATCTCTGGGTACAACCCTCTGCTGGACGAGCACGGGAACATCCAGAACCTCAACGAAGAGGCCCTCGACGCCCCTCGAAAGTTCTTCGCCCTGGCCGACTACGACGCCACCACCGTCGGCGGGTTCTACCAGCACATCGCACAGGCACTGACCGATCTCGACGCGAGTGACGAGAATCTGTTCGGCGGCGATCCACGCAGACAGGTCAGCTGGCCGCACGCCCCCGGACGGCTGTACCGGGTGACCAATCTGCAGACAGCGCTCTGGGCCATCCTCGAGATCATCGACCAGGGCGAGGGCCATGCCCAGGACCCGACCGTGGGCCCGCTACCGGGAAGGGCGTCATGACCAGCACCGATCAGGACGGGGCCGTCGGCGGGCCCGACCGACGTACCGCTCTGCAACTGGCGGCCACTGCCGCTGTGTCGGGGGTGCTCGCCACCGGCACAGGGGCGCCGGCCTCGGCGTCGGCCGACACCGAACCGTCGGCCGTCACCGGACCATCGGCGGCCGACGGACCACTACCGGCCGAGCCAGTCGCGGATGAGCTGGCGCACTACTACCGGTTCTGGGAGATCGTGCAAGGGCGCCGGCTGGTCAAGACGCACGGTTACTGGGCGTTCGACGGTCCGCGGATCCCGTTCGATCCGAGCGGTGTGCATCGCCTGGTCGAGAATCCCGACACCCAGCGGCTGGAGGAGGGCTCGGCAGCGCGCAGAGCGTCCGAACGGTGCGACCGCGCCTACACCGAGATGCTCAGGACGCTCAACCGCGTGTTCGACGGCCACCCCGAAGAGCTCCGCCGGGCCCAGAAGCAGATGGAAGCCCTCGGTAAGCAGGCCCGTGCCCTGATGCGGATGCCGAGCGCCCCCGGCGCGAAGACCTTCCTGGCCCCCGCCTTCCAACTGGCCGAGGACCGCTGACGAGGACGTGCCCGCGGCTCTGTCCGTGGACGCGTCCACGGACGCATCCACGCATCCCACAGCCGATGCGTCCGCGGTTACGACGCCTGCGCTCGCGGTGCCTGGTCCGGTCACCAGCCCTACGTTGGTGACATGGCAGTGATGACCGCAAAACGTCCGGGAGCGCAGGCTCGGGTTCGCGTCAAGGACGTCTTGTTGGCGGCCGTGGTCTTTCTGCTGTCGATGGTGGCGGTCTCGATCATTCATGAGCAGCACCGGATCTCCATCCGATGGCAGGCCGTGGTGCTCCTCGGGACCAGCTCCTTCGCGCTGGTGTGGCGGCGCCGCCACCCCTTCGGCGTACTCGTCGTGGCCGTCGCCTGCGCAGTGGTGCTTCAGTCGCTCGGGTTCCGGGAGGGTCCGCTGGGGACGAGTTCGGTCATCCTGTCCGTGTACACCGTCGCCGCGTGCACCGACCGGCGCACCACCTGGACCACAGCGTGCGTGTCGGCGTCAGTGCTGGTGGGGGCGGCCCTTGTGACCGACCCACGGACGTGGCTCTCCCCGGACAACGCGGCGATGCTGGCATGGACGGCTCTGCCGGCGGCGATCGGGGACGGAGTGCGATCGCGCAGGGCCTATGTGGCAGCCGTGGAAGAACGGGCGGAGCACGCGGAACGCACCCGCGAGCAGGAGGCCCGTCAGCGGGTGGCGGCCGAACGTATGCGGATCGCGCGTGAGTTGCACGACGTCGTGGCCCACCACATCGCCCTGATCAACGCCCAGGCGGGCGTCGCCGTCCATCTTGTGGAGCAGCGGCCCGAACACGTACTCACGGCCCTGGAGGGGATCCGCGACGTGAGTCAGTCCGCGCTCGACGAACTGCGGGTGACCGTGAGCCTGCTGCGGCAGCCGGACGAGACAGCCGCGCCCCGTGATCCGACGCCGGGCATGGGTCACGTACCCGACCTTCTGGCGTCCTTCGACCGTGCTGGGCTTGCTGTCAAACAGACGGTGAGCGGCGACCCCCAACCCCTGCCACCGGCGGCCGACCTGGCGGCGTACCGCATCATTCAGGAGGCCCTGACCAACGTGCGCAAGCACTCGGGTGTGGACCAGGCCCGACTGGACTTGTCCTACCTCCCGAACCTGCTGACGATCACTGTGCAGGACGACGGACCGTCGCAGCCCACCCGCTCCGACCCGGGAAAGGGCCACGGCCTGATCGGGATGCGCGAGCGGGCCGGCACAGTCGGAGGCAGGGTGCAAGCGGGACCGCGCGCCGAAGGCGGTTTCACCGTGACTGCCGAGCTGCCGCTGCTGTCCGGCACGGCCGAGGGCGAACCGGCGTCGGCGGGTACCGACGAGACGGGTTCGAGGGGCACCGCCGAGGAGGGACGAGCGTGACGATCCGAGTCCTTCTCGCCGATGATCAGGCTCTGCTGCGGGGCACCTTCAAGATGCTGTTCGATTCCGCGGACGACATGGAAACCGTGGGGGAAGCCGCGAACGGCAGGGAGGCCGTGGACCTCTGCGAAGAGCTCCATCCGGACGTGGTCCTGATGGATATCCGCATGCCCGAGATGGACGGCCTCGACGCCACGCGCCTGATCAGCGAGTCCGAGGACCTCGCCGGGGTGAAAGTCCTGATCCTCACCACCTTCGAGGACGACGAGCACGTCGCCGAGGCGCTGCGTGCGGGAGCGAGCGGCTTTCTCGGCAAGGGGGTGCGGCCCGACGTCCTGCTCGAAGCCGTCCGCACGGTGGCCGCCGGTGAGGCGCTGCTCTCCCCCGTGGCGACGCGCGCGCTGATTTCCCGTTTTCTGGCGCAGCCCGAGCTGTACCCGGCCGTCGTCCAGGAACGCCTGCAGTACCTGACGCCGCGGGAGCGCGATGTGATGTGCCTGGTGGCGCTGGGCCTATCGAACGAAGATATTGCCGAACGTTTGTTCGTAAGCCCACTGACCGCGAAGACGCACGTCAACCGCGCCATGACCAAGCTGGCGGCGCGTGACCGGGCCCAGCTCGTGGTCATGGCCTACCAGTGCGGCCTGGTCAGCCCAGCGGTGGAACCGACCGGCCCACAGGCTTGAGGGCCGGTCGGAGCAGGCGGGACGGCGTCGGCCGTACGCCCGGGCATCGGATACCACGGATGCAGTAGACGCGATTCGCTTCAGGGGGACGACGCGCGATCGCACCGCGTCGGCCACATTGAACGTATGAACGGAAGCAGGTTCTCGAGCCCCAGTGCCCCGCGGCACGACCGGCCCTCGGCGCCTGCCCGCCTCATGTGCCGCAGCTGCGCGATTCCGCGCCTGTGCGGTGGCCAGGAGAGGACTCGACATGTTCAGTAACTCCCAGGAATGCCAGACCACGCGTGACCGGCTGGCCGGCTACACGCTCGACGCACTCTCCGAGG
Source organism: Streptomyces sp. CB01635 (assembly GCF_002803065.1). Taxonomy (GTDB): domain Bacteria; phylum Actinomycetota; class Actinomycetes; order Streptomycetales; family Streptomycetaceae; genus Streptomyces. The sequence goes on along the minus strand of NZ_NNBL01000003.1, from coordinate 1,312,013 downwards.
AAGAGGCCCGCGCCGTCACCGCCCACTTGGCGACCTGTTCCGCGTGCCGGGACGAGCACTACTGCCTGGCGGCGGTGGCTGCTCACCTGATTCCTCTCCGGGAGGCGCTGGCCGACGAGTCGCGCCGCAGCATGCCCCGTCGACGCCGCCCGGAGCGGACCGCGTCGCTGACTCTCGCGCACTGGGCGAACTGCAAGGTGCTGGCAGCGACCGGCTGAAACGCGGTGTACGGGGGGAGGGCGTCACCCGTCCCCCGGCAGACGCCCTCCCCCGTACCGCTCCGCATCCAGAAGTCGTGATGCCGCCAACCGGTCGTCCACGCAAGGGCGTTGGGCGCTGTCGGCAGGCCCGAGGATCCGGATCCGACTTCTCTTGCGGAGAGGCACAACCATCCTGATGTGTCGCGAGTCACATGATGTAAGAGCAACAAACTCGCAAAGATCACAAGGGGGAAATATGCGATTCAGCCGACCTGTCCTGACTGGCGCCGCCCTGGCAGCCCTGGCCCTCGGGGGCACGACCGCTCTGGCGGGACCCGCCTCCGCCACACCCAACACCACGCCGCAGAAGGTGTGCGGGAGCAGCTACAAGACCGTGAACTCGGCCCCCATCGGCTCACTGGGCACGGTCTACCTCACGTACAACTCCACGAACGGCAAGAACTGCGTCGCGACGATCCGCAAGAACCCCGGCACCCGGCTGGACATGTCCGCCTGGATCTACGTCTCCGACACCGACCAGGGAGACCAGGACTACGGGCAGTACACGTCCTACGCGGGTCCCATCTACGTCTACGGCAAGGGCCACTGCGTCGACTGGGGCGGCAACATCAGCAACGTGTACGTCCAGGTGACCGGGTCCAACTGTGCCGCGCTCCGGGAGCACCGGGTCACCACGACCCGCTGATCGCTCGCCGCGCGACAACGCACAGCTGACCGACGCACCACCGACCGGCCAACGGTGAGCACACCAGCCACCGTTGGCCGGTCTCCGCGCGAAGTCCCCACAGACTCAGGCCTGTTGCAGCCGACCGCAAAGCGCCTACGTCGCGCGGAACCGTCCCTGCTCCACCTCGGCGACCAGCCCTCCGCCCCTCAGCACGTCCAGGTGCTGCACCGCCGTCCTCCGCTCGACCGGCCTCACATGCGGCCCTTCGACGTGGGGCCGGTAGACGAGCCTGTGCTCGACGATCTCCTCGACGGTCCGCGGCTCTCCGAGGAACGTGAGCAGTGCCGCCTCGCGCTTGGCCACCACGCCGGCAAAGGCGTCGAGCCGACGCCGGAATTCCTCGGCGCCCTCGATCACGCCCTTCTGGTGGGACGTGCCGTACCAGCGGGCGTCGATCTCCCGGCACCGGCGCATCGACGCCTCGAAGTCCACGAGACTGCTGCCGAGGTCCCCGTAGTAGGGACCGAACGACGTCAGGTCGATGTCCCCCACGAACAGGAAGCCGTCCGGCTCGATCAGGAAGCCGCTGTGGCCCGCGGTGTGCCCGGGCAGATGCACGACGGTCACGGTGCGGCCGCCGAGGTCGAACACGGTCCCGTCCTCGAACCCCTTGGCGTCCGGTCGCCCCTGCACATGGAACTCGTCCCGCATCATCTTGTCGACGGCGTCGACCTCTTCGGGTGGCAGCCCGATCCCGGCGACCAGAGCTTCGCGGGATCGCAGCGCGTCGAGGTCACCTTCGTGAGTGTGGACCGGCACCTCGTAACTGCCGAGACCGGCGATGTGGTCCTCGTGCGCATGGCTCACGAGGACCAGGTCCGCGGGTGGCGCGCCTTCGACGAGCGACAACGACGGGTCGACGACCAGCGATTCGGCCGTGCCACGCACCAACAGCGTGTTGCCGTACGGGTAGGCACCTCGCTGGGCGCCTACGAGCACGCTGACGTCGCCATATTCTGCCGCTGTGTATCCCGTGGTACGCATTTTCAAGACCCTCTCACTTTCCGGTCCGATCTCCGGTCGAACGCCCACATCGCGTGCGGCACCGGAGCGTTGAAGACGAGCTCGGGAGCGAACCGGGGCCCGGGCTCGCCATACGGTGTCGGGCTCGGCGGCGGGCGGCGTGACGGGCTGCGGGACGGCGTGGGGCATGCGGATGCTCCGCAGGTGTGCGGGAGGGAAGAGTGTGGGAGAGGCCCTGCACGGCAGGGGTACCACCTGGTGTTCAGCGGGACTGGAAGTCGGCCAGCGCGTGGACGACGTGGGACGACGCCGGGTAGAGCTCGCGGTAGAGCGCGTACAGCTCGTCGTAGCGGGACGTCATCTCCGGGCGGGGGGTGACGACTTCCTGGACCGGGTTCCATGCGTCGATGCGGGCGTCGGCCACCAGTTGGGCGGCGAGGAGCGCCCCTCCGTAGGAGGCGCCGATCGAGGTCGTACGCACCTCTTGGGCCCTGCCGGTGACGTCGGAGACGATCTGGGTCCACAGGCGTCCCTGGGTGCCGCCGCCGACAGCGACGACGCGGCGGATGTCACCCCCGGCCGCTTCGATGGCCTCGACGTTGTGCCGCACTCCGTACGCCGTGCCTTCCAGGGCTGCCCGGTACAGGTCTCCGCGGGTGTGGGACAGCGTGAGGCCCGCGATGACGCCGCGCGCCCGTGGGTCGGTGATCGGGGTGCGCTCCCCGGCGAAGTACGGAAGCATCAGCAGGCCGCCCGCACCTGGGCCCGACTCCTCGGCCAGGCGCAGCAGTTGTCGGTAGTCGTCGCTGCCGAACAGGTCGCGCAGCCAGCTCGTGACAGCGCCGGACGTTGCCATTCCGCCGGCGAGGTTGCGGGTGTCGGGGAGGGCGCCGACGGTGCTCCACAGCGAGGGGTCGCGCAGCAGCCCCGGCACGGTGTGGACGAGGAACATCGTCGTGCCGTACATGAGCATGAGGTCGCCGATCCCGTGTGCGCCGACGCTCAGCGCCTCGGCCCAGGCGTCGATGGTTCCGGTGGTGACCGGGATACCGGTTGGCAGGCCGGTGAGGCGCGCGGCCTCGGCGGTCACCGTGCCAGCCGCCTCGCCGGACCAGCGCAGTTCGGGAAGTTCGATGCCGGGGGCGATCAGGTCGCTCCACGGGGTGTACCAGTCGCGGGTCAGGGTGCCGTAGAGCGGGGTGCTCTGGCTGGCCGAGTGGTGGTCGAGGACGTAGGCGCCAGTGAGTTTGCGTACGAGCCAGGAGCTGGGCATGTAGAGCCTGCGGGCGCGGGCGTAGAGCTCCGGTTCCTGTTCGGCGATCCACGCCACCTTGGCCCCCGCCGCCTGGGTCGTGAGCCGCGAGCCACAGCGGTGGGCGATCTCTTCGGCGCCCAGCTCGCTCTCGAGCCGCTCGATCTGGGGGACGGAGCGGGTGTCCACGCCGTAGAGGATCGCGGGGCGTACAGGTGTGTCGTTCTCGTCGGCGAGCAGCACGCAGGGGCCCATGCCGCTGACCCCGACCGCGATGACCTCCGCGTCGTGCGCGGTGGTCAACTCGCGGGTCAGGGAGACGAATTCGCCCCACCAGATGTCCGCGTCCATCTCGACGTGTCCGGGGGCCGGGCGGTCGACGGCGTGTTCACGGACGGCCGTGTGCAGCACGGTGCCGTCGAGGCCGACGAGGACGCCTTTGCTGCTGGACGTTCCGATGTCCACACCGATGACTGCTGACTGAGGCATACGAGCACCGTATTTCTCGGTTCGTTCCGGAGCGTTGCGCTGGGGTCATTTCAGGCCGGAAGTCTTGATGGACTCGACCATCTGGCGCTGGGATACGAGGAAGAGGGCGAGCATGGGTATCACGGCGACCACGGCGGCGGCCAGGACGTGGTTCCAGTTCGCGCCGTACTGGGTGCCGGCTGGAAGGGTTGGCCGCGGAGGAGGCTGAACGACGCGGTACCCACCTGAATGACCGTCAAATCGGACGAGTGTCTCGCCGGATACCGCGCGGTCCTGCAGGGCCGTCTGCGGGAGACGGGGCAGGTCGAGTCGCCCGCCGAGTACGCCTGCCACGGCGACTTCCGCGTCGAGGGCGGACGGGCCGCGATGGAGCGGCTCCTCGCCCTGCCGGAACCCCGGGACGCCGTGTCCGTGGCGAACAACCTCATGACGGTGGGCGCCCTGGCCGCCTTGCGCGACGCGGGCCGCGAGCCGGCCCGAACTGGTCACCCCGTCACTGACCTCGCTCCAACTCCCGTCGTGTGACCTGGGGTTCGCAGCGGCGGGACTCCTTCAGGAGCGCATCGCGGGCACGGATAACCACTGCAGACGGTGGTCCCGCGTACGTCCCTCCAGGCCAGGGACTCGACGAGTGGACCGGCGCGGGGGTGACGGTGCCCGAATGACAGCGACGTTGCCCGGGACGCCTGAGGCGTTCCGGGCAACGTCGCCGAGCGGCACGTCAGGCTTCGGGCGCCGGTGAGAGGTGCTCGTGGACGGCGAGCCAGCGGCCGGAGTCCTGGCGGGCGAACACGGTCGTCTCGCGTTCGTGGAACGTCTCCTCGCCGGCCGTCGTGGCCACCGTGGTCTCGACCCGGTGGCTGAACACGGCAGTGTCGCCGAAGGGCTGCACCAGCTGATCGGCCGATGTGCAGCGCACGACCCGGAATCCGTCCTCGGCGACCCAGCGGTTCCACAGGGCGCGGTAGTCGGCGGTGGACGCGACGCGTTCGGCGGTGGTGTGGAAGACGAACGTCGCGTCCGGCGTGAACGCGCCGAAGTAGTCGTCGAGGCGGCCTTCGCCGAACGCGGACACCAGGGCGTCGGCGGCCTTCAAGACGTCGTCGGTCATCGGTCGTGCTCCTTCCGGCAGGGGTGCGGGGCGGTTCAGCCGATGCGGGCGACGGCGCGTACGGGTGCGCCGTCGGCGGCGGGCAGTTTCAGCGGCAGCAGCGAGACCTCGATGGGCTCGCCCGCCGCCTGCGCGTCGACCAGGGGGCCGAGTCCGGTCAGGTTCTCGGCGATCACGGCGTGCGCCCCGCACAGGATCTGGTGGGCGGGGAACTCGTCGGCGGGGGTGGGATCCACACTCAGCGCGTCGATGCCGACCGTACGCACGCCCGCGGCGACCAGGAGTTCGGCCGCCTCCCTGGTCAGGTAGGGGTGGGTGAGGTAGTCGTCGGTGCCCCAGTGCGCCGACCAGCCGGTGGCGACGAGAACGATCGCCCCGGCCCGGATCCGGCCCTCGAAGAGGTCCGGCCCGAGCGGCGAACGCGGCTGCGCGCCGCGGGCGTCGACGACGACGGCCTCTCCCACGAAGCGGTCCAGCGGGAGCTGGTCGAGGGTGGGCAGCGAATCGTCGATGTGGAACGGCGCGTCGACATGCGTACCGGACTGGGACCCCATGTCCAGGTGCAGGACGTTCACGCCGTCCGCCGCGACGCTCAGGGCCGGGGTGATCGTGACGCGCGGGTCGCCGGGGTAGACCGGCATGCCGGTCGCGAGCTCGACGGACAGGTCTACGAGGCGCATGGCCGTCACGCCCTTTCCGCGGCGGCGACGGCGGGCGCGGGGACGTCGTCGGTGATCGGCGGGACGGGCGCGTTCGAGGCGCGGACCAGGCGCGGCCCCTGGGGCCCGTAGACCTCGCGCGGCTCGGGGAAGAGCCACAGCAGGGCCAGGTAGAGGAGCGCGGCGACGCCCAGGCCCACCAGGAGCGAGAGGTCCACTCCGCCGGCCAGGTCGCCGAGCGGGCCGACGAACTGGCCGGGCAGGTTCACGAACATCAGGGCGAGGACCGCGGAGGTCAGCCACGCGCCCATGCCGCGCCAGTTCCAGCCGTGGGTGAACCAGTAACGGCCGCCCTTCTGGCGCCGGTTGAAGACCTGGAGCGAGTCGGGGTCGTACCAGCCGCGGCGGGTCAGCCAGCCGAGCATCATGATCACCATCCAGGGGGCGGTGCAGGTGATGATCAGCGTCGCGAACGTCGAGATGGACTGCGACAGGTTGGCCGCGAAGCGCCCGACGAAGATGAACCCGATCGACAGCACACCGACGAACAGCGTCGCCTGCACACGGCTGAAGCGGGTGAACACGCTGGAGAAGTCGAGCCCGGTGCCGTAGAGCGAGGTGGTGCCGGTGGACATGCCGCCGATCAGCGCGAGCAGGCACACGGGCAGGAAGTACCAGCCCGGGGCGATCGCGAGGAGCCCTCCGACGTAGTTCGACGCGCTCGGGTCCATGTACTTGGCCGCCTTCTCCGCGATGATCGAGGCGGTGGCGAGTCCGAAGAAGAAGGGCAGGATCGTGGCGATCTGCGAGGCGAACGCGGCCGTGACGACCCGGCGGTTCGAGGCCTGTGCCGGGATGTAGCGGGCCCAGTCGCCGAGGAAGGCGCCGAAGGACACCGGGTTGGACAGCACGATCAGGGCGGAGCCGATGAAGGCGGGCCAGAACCCGGCGGCCGAGGCGGACGAGAACGACCCCTGGTAGCCCGGGTCGAAGTCCCCGGCGAAGGCGAAGAAGCCGAGGACGAACAGCGTGGACGCCGCCACCACCGCGATCTTGTTCACGAACAGCATGAACCGGAAGCCGTACACGCACACCGTCAGCACGAGCAGCGCGAACACGGCGTACGCCAGCGCGAACACGCCGTCGTTCTGCGGCACGCCCATCAGCCGGTGTGCGCCGCCGACCAGTGCGTCGCCGGAGGACCACACGGAGATCGAGAAGAACGCGACGGCGGTGAGCAGCGAGAGGAACGAGCCGACGATCCGGCCGTGCACACCCAGGTGGGCCGAGGACGACACGGCGTTGTTGGTGCCGTTGCGCGGGCCGAACACCGCGAGCGGCGCCAGGATCAGCGCACCGGCCACAAGGCCGAGCACGGTCGCCGCGAGACCCTGCCAGAACGAGAGGCCGAACAGGATGGGGAAGGCGCCCAGGACGCAGGTGGCGAAGGTGTTGGCGCCACCGAACGCGACCCGGAACAGGTCCAGGGGCTTGGCGGAGCGGTCCGAGTCAGGGATGCGTTCGACGCCGTACTGCTCCACCTCCGTCAGAGCCGGGGAATCACTCATTCGTCCTCCTTGGGAGCGAGCAGGTTGATCAGGTCGTCGGCGGACGCGGCGGGCAGTTTCTTGCGCGACAGCGAAACATGTGCAGGTGGTCGGGTGAGTGTGCACGGCAAGGGATTGCCACGGCAATCGGTGCAGGCACGAAGAGGTAGCCTCATTTTGTGGCTGAGCACAAAGAACACCGCACCGACGGGGTGAACCGCCGGCGGGTGACCGTCGCGGACCTGCTGTCCTACCCCGCGTTGCAGTTGCGCCTGGTCGCAGGCGCGGCGGGCCTGACCCGCCCGGTGTCGTGGGCGCATGTCAGCGAGCTGGACGACCCCACGCCCTGGCTCCTGGGCGCCGAAATAATCATGACGACGGGTCTCGCGATGCCGCGCTCGGCCGCCGGGCAGCGGGCCTACCTGGAACGGCTCGACGACGCCGGGGTGGCCGCCCTGGCCGTCTCCGCCCAGTTGCACATGCCTCCGCTGCGCCAGGCGTTCCACGCCGCGGCCGAGGAGCGCGGCATGCCGGTTCTGGAAGTACCGCTCGCCGTTCCCTTCATCGCGGTCGCGCAGGAAGTCGCCGCCGCGGTCCAGGAAGACGCCCGCCACCGGCTCGGCGCCCAGCTACAGGTCTTCGGCGCCTTGCGCTGGCTCACCTCGGAGAACCTGGACACGGCCGAACTCTTCAGCCGCCTGGAGAACCTCTCCGGATACGCGATCTACCTGTGCACCCGGCAGGGCCGGCCCCTGCTGCCCGGCGTGCCCGCGCCGGACCCGTCCCTGCTGCCCCGCTCGGCGGACGCCCCGCCGACGATCCCCGGCGGATTCGCGCTTCCCGTACCCTCACCCGGCGGACCCGCCGGGTTCCTCATCGCCATAGCCCACGACGGCGCGCGCCCGGCGGGCCTCGCCGTCGTGCAGCACATCGCCACCGTGGCCGCACTCCAGCTCGCCATGGTCCGCACGGAACGCGAGACGCTGCGCCGCGAAGGCACCGAGATCCTGGCAGAGCTGCTGCAGGACGCGCTCGATCCGGCCGTCGCGAAGCGCCATCTGCTGCGCCACTCCATCAAGGGCGAGGCCTCCCTGGCGGTGGTCAGGGGCGTGACGCAGCAGGCCGTGCTGGAAGCCCTCCACGACGAGCCCTGCCTGCTCCTCAACCGGGGCGACGACCGCTACCTCTTCGGCTCGCCCCGGCTCGGCGACACGATCGCCGCCCTCCCGGGGGTGACGGCCGGCATGAGCCGCCCCGTCCGGCCCGGCGCCTCGCTGCGGGTCGCCCGGCGCGAGGCTCTGTGGGCCGCCTCCCACGCCGCGGCATCCGGCCGCCCGCTCGTCCGCTACGCCGACGACGCCACCGGCCGCTGGCTGCCCGACGACCCCGCCGCGCTCACAGCCCTGGTGGACCACGTGCTGGGCGACGCACTGCGCTACGACAGCAGCCATGGCTCCCGTCTGCTCCCCTCCGTGCGTACCTGGATGGAGCGCGACCGGCGCACGGACGAGGCCGCGACCGCGCTCCACATCCACCCCAACACCCTCTCCTACCGCCTCCGCCGCTTCAGCGAGCTGACGGGCCGCGATCTGTCCGCCACGGCGTCCTTCGCCGAGGTGTGGCTCGCGATCCGGGCGGCTGGGCAGTTGGGGCTTCTGGACTGATGGCCCCCGCCGGGCGAGCACGACCGTGCGGCCCGACTCGGGCCGGCGGATCCGCGCACAGGGCAGCCCGTCCCACACCGAGGTCCCTGCCGTCGAAGGGCTGACCTTCCCGCAGCCGCTGGTTATGCTGCCGCCGAAGCGTTCATGGAAGCGCTCAAACGAACAGCGGGTGTCGAGGGGGCCATCAGCATGCGTGAGCCGGTCGATCTCAGGCGGCAGCGGATTCTCGCCGTGGTTCAGTCGCGCGGGGCGACGCGCGTGAGCGATCTCGCCGCGGAGCTCGCCGTGTCGGTGGTGACGCTGCGCCGCGATGTCGAGGAACTCGCCAGGGAGGGCAAGCTGCGCCGTGGTCACGGCGTCGCCCGCCCGGTGCTGCCAGAGACGGATCAGGCCGCTGCCCCCGTCGAACCGATGGCCGACGGCGGTCCGGTCGCGGTCGTCGTTCCCGAACGCCACTCGTATCTCTACGAGGCACTGCACGGCGCCCGGACCGCGTTCGAAGAGGCGGGGATCCGGATCGCGCTGCACATCGCGCCGGCTGTCGCGGGAGCCGAACAGCCCATCGTGGAACAGGCGTTGGCGGCCGGCGCGCGTGGCCTGCTCATCGCCCCGCGCTGGCGCAGCAGGGCCACGGAGGAGGCCGACTACACATGGCTCGCCTCCCTGCCGGTGCCCGCGGTCGTGATGGAGCGCAGGCCGCGGCGCGGCAGCGCGCTGCACGCCGTGGACACGGTCTGTACCGATCACTGGTACGGCATCCATCTCGCCGTCGAACACCTCACCGGCCTCGGCCACCGGCGCATCGTGCTCGCCGCGAGGGACGACAGCCCGACTGCCCGCGCCCTGCGCGCGGCGTTCGTCGAGATCGCCGCGGACCATCCGGACGTCGACAAGTGGGCGGTGGCGCTCAGCTCGCCCGGGGCGGCTCCCGACCCGGCGGCGGAGGCGGCGGAGAAGCCCATCGAACTCCCGGGGCTGCTGGCCGAGTTGGGTGCGACGGCAGCCGTGCTGCACGGCGATGTGGACGCGCTCATGCTGGTGCAGTCGCTGCGCGACGGCGGGGTGCGGGTCCCGGAGGACTGTTCCGTGATCGCGTACGACGACGTGGTCGCGGGTCTCGGCAGCACGCCCCTCTCGGCCGTCTCGCCGCCGAAGGCCGAGGTGGGCCGGGCGGCGGCGGAGTTGCTGCTGCGCCGGCTCGGCGGGCAGTCGTCGGCCTCGGGCGCGGAACCGGCGCGACGCCTGGAGCTGCTCCCCACTCTGCAGGTGCGCGGTTCGACTCAGGCCCCGCACACCGCGGAATCGCACGCATCCGACACCACAGGAACCGGCGGCACAACTGCCGCCTCATAATGAGCGTTTGACCGTTTCATTTTCTTCTGATCGCTCTATTGACCAAGTCCGGTCAGCCGATCAGGATTCCCGTGACTCGAACACGCAGGAGCCGCGGGAGGCGCCCATGCCTGGTCGACAGAGCCGTCGATCGGTGCTCGCCGCGATCACCGCGCTGCCCCTGACGGGCGCCCTGAGCGCCTGCAGCGGGAACGACAGCGCGTCATCCGGGAGCAGCAGCAAGACCGGTACCAAAAGCAAGACCACCATTACGTTCTGGTCCGCGCTCCGCGGCAGCCAGGAGGTGGTGGATGCGTTCAACAAGACTCACGACACCATCCAGGTCGCTTTCGAGCAGATACCGTCCGGCACCTCAGGCGGATATCTCAAGCTCAGCAACGCGGCTCGCGCGGGCAACGCGCCCGACGTCGCCACCATCGAGTACCCGCAGGTCCCGGGCTACGCGATCGACGGTGTGGCCCGGGACATCACGGACGTGATCAGCGACAAGCTCAAGGCCAAGCTGCTGCCGCAGGCGCTCGGACTGACGACGTTCGAGGGGCGTACCTACAGCGTGCCCCTGGACGTCGAGCCGATGGTGCTGCACTACCGCAAGGACCTTTTCGACAAGTACGGCTTCGACGTCCCCACCACCTGGGACGAGTACACCGATCTGGCCCGCGCGGTGCGCCGTACCGGCGGCAAGCGCAAGGTGACCTTCTTCTCCACGGACATGGGCCAGTTCTCGGGCTGGTGCTGGGGGGCCGGTGCGCACTGGTTCGACACCTCGAAGGGCGCCTGGAACGTGTCGCTCGCCGACGCGCCCACGCGCCGCGTGTCCCAGTACTGGCAGCGGCTCATCGACGAGGACCTTGTCTATGTCAATCCCCCCAACAGCCGCGAGGCCGACGCCCAGGTCGGCAACGGCCTCGTCCTGACCCGGCACAGCGGCGCCTGGGACGCGGGTGCGCAGATGAACGCGCGGCCTCAGCAGAAGGGACTGTGGCGGATCGCCCCGCAGCCCCAGTGGGACCCGGCGAAGCCGGCGCTCGGCACCCAGGGCGGCTCGACGTTCGCGATCACCAAGGACAGCAGGCACCCCGAGGCCGCCATGGAGTTCATCGCGTGGCAGGTCTCCAGCCCCGACGCGATCAAGGCCCGTCTGTCCAGCGGCGCGAGCAGCCAGTACCCGGCCGCGACCGAGCTGATCAAGGAGGGCCGTGCCGCCTTCGACCGCTCGTACTACGGCGGGCAGGACATCTACACGCTGTTCGAGAACGAGGCCCAGAAGATCAGCGACGGCTGGGTCTGGGGGCCCCGGATGACCGCGACCGGGCAGGTCATGTCGGACGCCTTCGCCCGGGCGGCGGCAGGGTCCGGAACGATCGAGTCCTCCATGCGCGCCGCGCAGGACGGAACGATGCCCGATCTCAAGGCGCTCGGCCTCAAGACCACCCAGCACTCCACGTGAGGCCCCGCATCCCGAAAGGCAGGTGAGTCCCATGACCGCGACAACCCATGCCCCCGCTACGGCGGCGGCTCCCCCGCGGGAGGCGGACGGCGCCCGGCGCAAGGCGCAGCGTGCGGCGGGGCGCCGCCGGGGCGGCGCCGCGGGCGTCCTGATGGCCCCGTTCTTCATCCTCCTCACGCTCGTCTTCCTGATCCCGGTCGCGACCGCGGTGTGGCTGAGCTTCTTCAGCGACGACCAGCCGGGCCTCGGCTTCGGCCCGGAGCACACGGTCTTCGTCGGCCTGCGCTCGTACGCCGCCGTGCTCACAGACCCGTCGTTCCTGTCCGGACTCGGCACGGTCGCGCTGTACTGCGTGATCTACATCCCGGTGATGACCATCGGCTCGCTGGCACTGGCGCTGCTGCTCGACTCAGGTCTCGTACGGCTGCGTTCCTGGGCCCAGTTGGGCCTGTTCCTGCCGCACGCGGTGCCCGGCATCATCGCCGCGCTGATCTGGCTGTACCTCTACACACCAGGCATCAGCCCGATCATCGACGTGCTCGGCAAGGCCGACATCACCGTCAACTTCCTGGGCCTGCACACCGCGATACCGTCGATCGTGAACATCGCGGTGTGGAGCAACCTCGGCTACAACATGGTCGTCTTCTACGCGGCCCTTCAAGCGGTCCCCCGGGAGGTCCTGGAGGCGTCCGTGGTCGACGGGGCGGGTCCGGTGCGCACCGCGCTCCAGGTGAAGGCACCGCTGGTGCGCTCCTCGATCGTCATGGTCGCGATGTTCACACTGATCTGGGCACTGCAGCTGTTCACGGAACCGATGCTGCTGCGCGCGGGCTCGCAGGTCGTCGATGCCCGGTTCTCCCCGAGCATGTACATCTACGACGCGGCGTTCAGCCGCAACAACTACTCGCTCGCGGCCGCCGCGTCGGTGATCCTCCTCGTCATCACGATCGCCGTCTCCTACGGCGTCACCCGCTGGACCAACCGCGTCAACTCGGCCGAGGAGAACGCCCGATGACCACTGCCGAGCTGAGCAGGTCCACCCTGCTGCGCCCCCGTCTGCTGGGCCGTACGACTGTCAACGTCGTCGTCGCGATCTCCGTCCTCTACACCATGCTGCCGGCGCTGTGGCTGGTGCTCGCCGCCGGCAAGTCCCGCGACGCGCTGTTCAGCAGCAACATCCTCTCCTTCAAGGACTTCTCGTTCGTCCAGAACGTCAAGGACCTGTTCGCGATGGACGGCGGCCTCTACACCCGCTGGTACGGCAACAGCCTGCTGTACGCGGTGCTCGGCGCCGCGATCGGCGCGATGATCAGCGTCGCCTGTGGCTACGCCTTCGACAAGTACCACTTCCGGCACAAGGAGAAGCTGTTCGGCCTGGTGCTCGCGGCGGTCATGGTGCCGCAGACGGTGCTCGCGCTGCCGCTGTACCTGCTCGCGTCCGCGACCGGCGTCGTGAACACCTTCTGGTCGGTCTTCGTCCCGGTCCTGTTCAACCCCTTCGGTGTGTACCTGGGCCGCATCTTCGCCCAGGGCTACGTGCCGAACGAAGTCCTGGAGGCGGCCCGCGTCGACGGCGCCGGTGAGCTGACGACGTACGTCCGTGTCTCCCTGCGGATGCTCGGCCCCGGCCTGATCACGGTCTTCCTCTTCCAGCTCACCGCGATCTGGAACAACTTCTTCCTGCCGATGGTGATGCTGTCCAACCAGAAGCTCTATCCCGTCAGCCTGGGCCTGTTCCAGTGGAACAGCCAGGCGACCGTCTCGCCCGAGTACTACCCGGTGGTGATCATGGGTTCGCTCCTCGCGGTCCTCCCTCTCGTCCTCGCGTTCATCTTCCTCCAGCGGTTCTGGCGGTCCGGCCTGACGGCGGGGGCGGTCAAGTGAGCAAGCCCCGCGTGGCGCTGGCCATGTCCCCCCAGGCCGCGGCGGCCGTCTTCACGCCGCGGTCCGTGGCCGCGCTCGCGGAGGTGTGCGACCTGGCGCCGCTGCCCGTACTGGACGACCTGACGACCGTACGGGCCAAGGATGTCCTCGCCGATGTCGAGGTGCTGGTCACCGGCTGGGGCTGCCTGCCGCTCGACGCGGACGTACTGGCATCGGCGCCGCGCCTGAAGGCCGTGGTGCACGCGGCCGGTTCGGTGCGCGGGCATGTCACCGACGCCTGCTGGGAACAGGGCGTCGAGGTGTCCTCGGCGGCCGCGGCCAACGCGCTGCCGGTCGCGGAGTACACCCTCGCGATGATCCTGCTGCACGGCAAGAACGTCCTCGAACGGGCCCGCGACTTCCGGCGGACCCGTGCGCGCGACAACTGGCTGCTGACCACGCAAGAGGTGGGCAACTACCGCCGCACGGTGGGCCTGCTGTCCGCGTCCCTGATCGGCCGGCGGGTGATCGAGCTGCTGCGGCCCTTCGACTTCGAGGTGCTGTTGCACGACCCGTACGTCACCGAGGCGGAGGCCGCCGAACTGGGCGTGGAGTGGGTGGAGCTGTCCGAACTCTTCGCGCGCAGCGACCTGTTGAGCGTCCATACGCCGCTGCTGCCGGCCACGCGCGGCCTCGTCAGCCGGGGGCTGCTCGGCTCCATGCGGGCGGGCGCCACCCTCATCAACACCTCTCGCGGCGCCGTCGTCGACCAGGACGCACTCACCGATGTCGTGAGCACGGGCCGCATCCGGGCGGTGCTCGACGTGACGGACCCCGAAGTCCTGCCCGCCGCTCACCCCCTGTGGGCCTGTCCGAACGCACTGATCACACCCCACCTCGCAGGTTCCCAGGGCAACGAGTGGGAGCGCCTCGCCGACACGGCTGTCGGCGAGGTGGCCCGGTGGGCCGCGGGCGACGGCTTCGCCCATCCCGTACGACGCGAAAGGCTGGCGTTCCTCGCATGACCATCCCGTTCGAACTGCCCGAAGAAGACCGCGAGTTGAGTCCCCGCACGGGCTACACGCGCGCACACTGGGAGGCCGTCGCCGACGGGCTGCTCGGCGCCGCGTGGCGCTGGGCCACACCCGAGGGCGCCCTGCTCGACCTTCCGGGACGCCCCTCCGCGTCCGGAGTCCGCTCGGACGGCCTCGAAGGCTTCGCCCGTACGTTCCTGACGGCCGGTTTCCGGGTCGCGGGCGCCGGTGGAAAGGACCCGCACGGCTGGCTGGAGCGGTACGCACAGGGCCTCACGGCGGGCACTCGGACGCCCGGCCGGGACGACGCCGAGTCATGGCCACTGATCCTCGAACACCATGTGCAGGGCCAGCCGATGGTCGAGTCGGCGTCCGTGGCGCTCGGCCTGTCTCTGACCCGGCCGTGGCTGTGGGACCGGCTCGACGACGATGTGCAGGACCGGGCGGAGACCTGGCTGCGCGGCGCGATCAATCACACGCCGGCACCCAACAACTGGTATCTGTTCCCGTTCACGGTGGCGTCGTTCCTGGAGTCGGTCGGCCGCGGCGACGCGGCCACAACGCGCGTCATGGAGCGGGCACTTGGGCTGATGGAGACGTGGTACCGGGGCGACGGCTGGTATGCGGACGGCGACGGGCAGGCCTTCGACCACTACAACGGGTGGGCGCTGCACCTGTACCCGATGCTGCACGCGCACCTGTCCGGCGACACCGCGCTGGCCGCCCGGTTCGGGCCCCGTCTGCGTGAGCACCTCGAAGGGTTCTCGCTGCTCTTCGGCGCCGACGGGGCGCCGATCCACTTCGGGCGTTCGCTGACCTACCGGTTCGCGGCGTCGGCGGCCGTCGGCATCGGCGCCGTCACCGGCCACACTCCGCTGACGCCGGGTACGTCGCGCCGCCTCATCAGCGGGAGCCTGCGCTACTTCCTCGACCGGGGCGGGGTGACGGACGACGGGCTGCTCAGCCTGGGCTGGCACGGCCCGCACGACGCGACGTTGCAGACGTACTCGGGGCCGGCATCACCGTACTGGGCGTCGAAGGGGTTCGTGGCGCTGCTCGCGCCGGAGGACGATCCGCTGTGGACGGCGACCGAGGAGCCCGCGCCGAGCGAGGGCCCGGACCGGGTGCTCGCACTGCCCGCGCCGGGACTGCTCGTCCAGTCGACGCAGGCCGACGGGATCGTACGGCTCCACAACCACGGCAGCGACCACGTCCGCCCGCACGAATCGGAGTCGGCCGCTCAGGACGACCCGCTGTACGGCCGTCACGCGTACTCGACGCACACGGGCCCGACGTCCCGGACGAATGTCGCCGACAACCATCTGTCGGTCGTGGTCGGCGGCGCGGCCAGCGCGCGGCGCCGGATCCGTCCGCTGGGCGCGGGCCAGGGTGACGGTTGGGGCTGGGCCGCGTCCTCGCACCTGCCGGTGTTCGCTTCGGGCCCGCCGATGGTGCCGGGGCTGCGCGCGGAGAGCGTGACCGTGGCCCGGGGCCGGTACGAGCTGCGGGTGCACCGGGTCGTGGGGGCACCGCACGGGGCGGGGGTCACGCTCACGGGGTGGGCCTCGGACGCCTTGAGTTCGCAGCTGCACGGCCTGTACGGGTGGGGCGAACGGGACGAGGTGCGGGCGCCGCAGGGGACGGCGTACGAGCGGTGGGTGCGGGTGCCGCGACTCTCCGGCGAGGCCGAGGGAACGGCGGTATTCGTGGCACTGGCGTCGTTGAGCGCCGACGAGCCCAGCGCTCCGCTCACCGACGTGGTGACCGACGTGCGGTTCAGCGAAGGGGAGTTGCGCGTGCTGTGGGCCGATGGTCCGCAGACCACCGTGGCCTTCGAACCGGTGCGCGTCACCCATGGGTGAGGCCCGTTCCCGAACCGCCGGTCCGCGTCCTTGATGCCTGCGGCCCGCGCGTGCGGGCCGCAGGCCGGGCGCCGATCCGTCAGGCGGCGGGCAGCGGCTGCCGCTCACCGCTCGTGGACTCCCGCACCTCCAGCCAGTGGGGGGCCACGTGCACCTCGAACGGCGGGGCGTCGTCCGCGCGAATGCGGGTCGCCAGGCACTTCACGGCCAGGGAGGCGATCGCGGCCTTGTCAGGAACCACCGAGGTGAGAGAGGGCGTGCTGTACAGCGCCTCCGCGGAGCCGTCGATACTCGCCAAGGCGACGTCCCGGGGGATGCGCAAGCCCGCTTCGAACGCGGCCCGTCGGGCTCCTACGGCCAGCAGGTCGCTGAAGCAGAACACCGCGTCGGGCCGCACATCCGCCGGCAGCGCCAGCAGGGTGCGCATCGCCAGCAGCCCGTCACGGCGGTCGAACTCCTTCACCAGCGGCGCAAGCCTGGGGTCATAGGTCAACCGTGCTTCGTGCAGCGCCAGTTGGAACCCTTCCAGGCGCTGGCGACTGGTCGCGGACTCCGGTCGGTCGACACCGACGGCGGCGATCCGGGTGCGGCCGAGACCGGCCAGGTGCGCGGTGGCCTCGCGAGCCGCGGCGACGTTGTCGATCAGGACGTGGTCTGCGACGACGCGATCGTGTTCGTAGCTGCGCTCGCCGAGCAGCACCAGGGGGAACGCGTCGGCCACCGAGGCGAGTTCGTCGGGTGAGACGTGCAGCGGTGACAGGATCACGCCGTCCAGCAATGACGCGCCGACACCGGTAGCCAGACGCAGCTCCTCGCCTGCGTCCCCGAGGGTCTCCTCGATCAGGACGGTGAAGCCGAGCGCCGCCGCCTCTGTTCTCACATGGTGTGCGAGCTCCGCGAAGTAGGGCGTCGCGAGGTCCGGGACCGCCAGCGCGATCAGGCCGCTGCGCCCGGTTCTGAGTCTTCGCGCCGACGGATTTGGCCGGTAGCCGAGTTCCGCCACTGCGCGCATCACCCGTGTCCGCGTCGCCTCGGACACCTTCGGGGCGTCACGTACAACGTTGGACACGGTCTTGATCGACACTCCCGCACGCTCCGCCACGTCTTTGAGTGTCACTGCTGCCATTCGATCGCCCCCGCACTCGAAGTTCCCCCAGATTATGCACTCGTGAGCACGAATCACCAGGTTCCCGCCGCCGGCAAACTCTTTCCGGCGAGGGGGTTGACCCTGCGGATACGTGGCAGTTACAACGTTGGAACCACCTCACGGCAAGCGCTTGCCGTCCGTCTCTCGAGAGGGTTCCCATGTCTCCAGATCGTCCCCATCGTCCGCTGCGCGCGGCCGTCGTCGGAGCGGGTGGTATCGCGCGGTCCAGCCATCTGCCGGCCTTGCAGAAGCTGGCCGCGGAAGGGGAGACGGACGTCGTAGCCGTGGTGGACGTGGACGACACCGCGGTACGTGCCTTCGCCGACGCGTTCCAGATTCCCTACGCGTCCACGGATCTCGACGCGATGCTCGCCGAAGTGCGGCCGGATCTCGTGGTGTTGTGCACCCCGCCCGCCGTGCACCGTGAACAGTCCGTCGCGGCGCTACGAGCCGGTGCCTGGGTCTGGTGCGAGAAGCCGCCGTGCCCGTCTCTGGCCGACTACGACGCCGTCGAGGCGGCCGAGAAGGGCGGTGACGGGGACCCGTACGCGTCGATCGTCTTCCAGCACCGCTTCGGCTCCGGCGCCCGGCACATACGCCGGCTGCTGCGCGAGGGCGCGTTCGGCCGGCCGCTGGTGGCACACTGCCAGACCACCTGGTACCGGGACACCGCCTACTACGCCGTGCCGTGGCGCGGCCGTTGGGCGACCGAGGGCGGCGGCCCGGCGATGGGGCACGGCATCCATCAGACGGATCTGCTGCTCGATCTGATGGGGCCGTGGACCGAGGTGCGCGGCATGGCCGCGCGGCTCGTGCACGACGTGGAGACCGAGGACGTGTCCACCGCCCAGGTCCGGTTCGCCGACGGTGCCGTCGGCACGGTCGTCAACAGCGTGCTGAGCCCCGACGAGGTCAGCCGCATCCGCATCGACTGCGAGCTCGCGACGATCGAGCTGACGCACCTGTACGGCTACCGCAACGCCGACTGGCGCATCACGCCCGCTCCCGGCGTCCCCGAGGAGACCGTCGCCGGCTGGCACGACTTCGGCGAGGACGAGCCCAGCTCGCACCTCGCCCAACTACGGGCGCTCGTCGCCGACATCAAGGCCGGACGACGCCACGCCACCAGCGGCGCGGGCGGACGCCAGACGCTCGAGTTCATCACCGCTCTGTACAAGTCCGCGTTCACCGACGTGCCCGTCCGCGCCGGGGACATCGCCCCGGGCGACCCCTACTACACCGCCCTGCACGGCGGCGCCCAGGGATGGGCGCCTGCCGGCCCCCACCAGGAGGAGGCCCCCGCATGACGCTCGCACTGACCCACGCCCACGGCGACCGCATCACCGTCGCCCACGCGGCCACCGGCACCGAGCTGTTCGCCTACGTGTACCGGCCCGAGGCCGCATGGGAGGCCCCAAAGCCGTATCTGCACCCGATCCGCACCCTCTCCGGCGCGGTCGTCACCGACTACCGCCCCAACGACCACCGTTGGCACAAGGGACTGCAGCTGACGGCTTCTCATCTGTCGGGCCAGAACCTGTGGGGCGGCAACACCTACGTGCACGGCGACGGATACCTCGCCCAGCCCGAGAAGGTCGGCTCGATGGCCCACGTCGCCTTCGAGGAGGTCTCCGCCACGGACGGCCGCGCCGTCATCGCCGAGCGTCTGACCTGGCACCCGCACACCAAGGAACTGTGGGCCGACGAGGAACGCCGCATCGAGGTGCGCGACGTGGACGCGGAGTCCGGCAGCTGGTCGCTCACGTGGACCTCGGCCATCACCAACCGGCGCGACGAACCGCTGCACTTCGGCAGCCCCACCACCCACGGCCGTCCCGCGGCCGGATACACCGGCCTGTTCTGGCGCGGGCCGCGGGCCTTCCGCGACGGGCGGGTCTTCACCGCCGAAGCGGACGGCGGAGACCTGATGGGCAGTCAAGCATCCTGGCTGGCGTACGTCGGTGAACACGACGGGCGCGACGGTCACGCCACCCTTGTCTTCGAGCACGCCGCCGCCAACGACCACGCGGGCGACAAGGGAACGCACCCCGCTCACTGGTTCGTGCGCAGCGACCCGTTCGCCGCGGTCGCGCCGTCCTGGGCCTTCCATGAGGAGCTCGTCCTCGCGCCGGGCGACACCCTTACCCGTAGCTACCGCGTGACGATCGCCGACGGCGCCTGGGACCGCGAGCAGGTCGCCGCGCACCTGCGGGGGCACGCGTGGTGAGCGCGACGTACGACGGCTTCCCGGCGGCGGTGGGTGTGTCCCACCTGACGGTCTACGACTGGCCCACGGTCGACGGGCTGCCCGGCGGCGGCACCCCGCATCTGCACCTCACGTGCAGCGAGGGATACGTGGTGACGGCCGGGCGTGGCACCGTGCAGACCCTGACCACGTCCGGTTACCAGGAGACACCTCTGGAGCCGGGCACCGTGGCCTGGTTCACGCCGGGCACGATCCATCGACTCACCAATGCCGGCGGCCTGCAGATCACCGTCGTGATGCAGAACAGCGGCCTGCCCGAAGCGGGCGACGCGGTGCTCACCCTCCCCCAGGACCTCCTGACCGACGCCGAGACCTACGCGACCGCGATCCGTATCCCCACCGACGTCCCGGAAGCCCAGCAGGTGGAGGTCGCGCGCGCCCGCCGCGATCTGGCGACCCGCCGGTTCCTGGAACTGCGCGAAGCCACCGAGGGCGGCGATCCGGAACCGCTGGCGGCGTTCCAGCGGGCCGCCGCCGAGTTGATCCGCCCGCGCCTCGACGCCTGGGAGCAGCGCTGGCAGGACGGTGCACATGCCGCGGCGGCGGCGACCGGGTCACAACTCGGCGCTCTGCGTGCGAAGGACGCCGGACACCTGGCCGGGGCCAGGGTCACAGCGACCGGGCCCACCGCCCGGGGACGCTTCGGCATGTGCGGCCGTCTGGACGTCTACCTCGGCATCTGACAACCGGCCTCGCGGCTGGTCGCCACCCCGTCCAGCTCACACCCTGCCGCGAGGCTGGTCACCACCCTCTCCACCTGCCCTCCGGCCGCGGGGCTGGTCGTCACCACCTCGACCGTCCACCCCCGGCCGCGAGGCTGATCGCCACCACCCCGACCGCCGGACACCCGGCCACGGGGCTGCTCACCACCCCGCCCCTCCCCCTCCATCCACGCACCGTTCCCCGGGAGGCCCCCCATGCCCGAGCCCCGAAGCGGCCGGCGCCCACTCCCCCGCCGGGCCGTCCTGGCCGCGGCCGCCGTCGGCCTCAGCCCCGCGCTGAACTCCACGCTCACCGCCTGCGCCACCGCGAGCGGCAGTACATCCGGCGGTGTCACCCTCACGTTCTCCTGGTGGGGCAACGACGACCGTGCCGCACGCACCGAGCAGGCCGTGCGGCTCTTCGAGAAGGAGCATCCCGGCGTCACCGTCCGCACATCGAGCGGGGACTTCGGCGCATACCTGCAGAAGCTTGCCACCCAGGCGGCCGGCGGCGGCATGCCCGATGTGGCGCAGCTCGACTACCGGCAGGTGTCCCAGTACGCGGGCGGGGGCGCGCTGATGTCACTGGACGACGCCATCAAGAACGGGACGATCCGCACGTCCGACATGAGCAGGGACTTCTTGCGCACCGGCACGTACAAGGGCGGGCAGTATGCCCTTCCCATGGGCCGCGGCATCACCGGCTACGCCTATGACTCCGCCGTCTACGAGAAGGCCAACATCCCCTCACCTAAGCCCAGTTGGACCTGGCAGGACTGGGAAAGGGCCAACAGGAAGATCGTCGCCCTGGGACTGAAGTCTCCCGACGGCCGCCCCTTCGCGGGTGCCAATGACGGCGGGACCAACGAGGACGTGTTCGAGACCTGGCTGCGCAGCCGCGGCGGAAAGCTCTACGCGAGCCAGACCGAGCTCGGGTTCACCGAGGACGACCTCACCGCGTTCTGGACGTTCTGCGACCGGCTGCGCAAGGACGGCACCATCGCTCAGGCCAGGGACACCGCGCAGGCCAACAGCACCGAGACCAGCCCGATGGGCCGTCATCTCGCCGCCGCCGACTTCACCTGGGACGCGCCGTTCCCCAGCTACCCGGCCCTGCTGGGCGACTCCGTCCACTTCGCACCGGTCCCCACGACCGACGGCCACCAGGGCTCGTACTTCAAGCCGAGCATGCTCATCGGCGTCAGCGCGGACAGCGAACACCCCGAAGAGGCAGCACAGTTGGTCGACTTCCTCCTCAATGACCAACGGGTCGGCGATATCCTCGCCTTCTCCCGGTCCACCCCGCCCAACCGGAGGATCGCCGCCCGCGTCGCCAAGACGCTCAAGGGCCCCGAGCGGGAGATCTACGAGTACGCGCAGACCCTGGAGAAGTACGGCCTGGACGCCCCGCCGACCGCCCCGCCACGGGGCGATGTCGCGATCCAGACCGCATTCACCCGCGAATACCAGCGCGTGATGTACGGCCTGGCCACACCACGCCAGGCGGCACGCGAACTCATCGACGAGGCGAACCGGGAGTTGAGGTCATGAGCACTGTGTCGACCAGGGCGCCCTCGCGCCCCGCCCCGGACACGGACCGCCAAGTGCCGGCCCGGCGGCGGCGCCGCCAGGTACGTGAACGGCAGTGGCCCGCCTACGTGTTCCTCTCCCCGTGGATGATCGGCGCGCTCGTCCTCACCCTCGTGCCGATGGCCGTCTCCCTGTATTTGTCCTTCACGGACTACAACCTGTTCGATCCGCCGCGCTGGGTGGGCCTGCGCAACTACACGGAGATGCTCACCGAAGACCCCCGCTACTGGCGGTCGGTCGGCACCACGATGCTGTACGTCGTCGTGGCCGTCCCGCTGAAGCTCGGCCTCGCCCTCGGTGTCGCGATGCTCCTCAAGAACCTCAACCGCGGCCGTGCCTTCTACCGTTCCGCCTTCTACGCGCCCTCCCTGCTCGGGGCGAGCATGTCCATAGCCCTGGTGTGGAAGGCGCTGTTCAACGACGGCGGCACGGTCTCCGGACTTCTCGACTCGGTCGGCATCGACGTGGGCGGCTGGGTGGGCAATCCCCACCTCGCGGTGTACGTGGTCGTCCTGCTGACGGTGTGGCAGTTCGGGGCGCCTATGGTGATCTTCCTGGCGGGTCTGCAGCAGATCTCGCCCGATCTCTACGAGGCCGCGTCGCTCGACGGCGCCGGCCGCCGACGGCAGTTCGTCTCCATCACCGTGCCGATGCTGTCCCCGGTCATCTTCTTCAACCTGGTGCTGGAGATCATCAACTCCTTCCAGGTCTTCACACCGGCCTTCGTCATCAGCGGCGGCAAGGGCGCCCCCGCCGACTCCACCATGTTCTACACGCTCTATCTGTATGAACGCGGCTTCACCGCCTCGCACATGGGCTACGCGGCGGCCATGGCCTGGATGCTGCTGATCGCCATCGCCGCGATCACCCTGATCCTGTTCCGGACGTCCCGGTCCTGGGTCTTCTACGCGGACGAGGAGGGACGATGAACATCGCCATGAAGCGGTGGCTGCCGCACACGGCCGCGGCCGTCTGCCTGCTCGTACTGCTGTATCCACTGGCCTGGCTCCTCGCCACGTCGCTCAAGCCGGCCGACGAGGTGGTGACGAGCCTCGACCTGTGGCCCGGCCACTTCGAGTGGTCGAACTACACGACCGCGCTGGACGGCGTCTCGGGCATCACCGTCACACGACTGCTCGGCAACACCCTGCTGATCGCGGTCGGCGCCGTCGTGGGCAACGTCCTGTCCTGCTCGTTGGCCGCCTATGCCTTCGCCCGGCTGCGCTTCCGTATGAGCAAGGTGATGTTCGCGTTCATGGTGGCGACGCTGATGCTGCCGCACCACGTCGTCCTGATCCCGCAGTACATCATCTTCAACCGGCTCGGCATGGTGGACACCTACTGGCCGCTCATCCTGCCGAAGTTCCTTGCCACCGAGGCGTTCTTCGTCTTCCTCATCGTCCAGTTCATGCGCGGACTCCCGCGCGAGCTGGAGGAGTCCGCCCGCATCGACGGCTGCGGCGCCTTCCGCACGTACTGGTCGATCACGCTCCCCCTGACCCGGCCCGCGCTGATCACCACCGCCATCTTCACGTTCATCTGGACGTGGAACGACTTCTTCACGCAGATGATCTATCTGTTCGCACCGGAGAAGTTCACCATCACCCTCGCCCTGCGCAGCTTCGTCGACCAGTCCAGCACGTCCGCGTACGGGCCCATGTTCGCCATGTCGGTGATCTCGGTCCTGCCGATCGTGCTGTTCTTCTTCGTCTTCCAGCGCTATCTGGTGCAGGGCATGGCCACCTCCGGGCTGAAGGGCTGAGCCGCCATGACCCACGCGCCCACCGCGCCGACCACGTCCAGCAAGTCCAGCCGGGACAGCCGCGATCGCCGGGAGCCCGGCGAGGTCTTCGGTCCGGGCTTCTCCCTCTTCGCCGACGTGCTCCTGGTCGGCCTGCTCACCACCGCCGCCTGCCTCCCGGTGGTCACCGCACCCGCCGCATTCGCCGCCGCGTCGACCGCCCTCCGGCAGAGCGCTGTCCATGGCCTGCCTGTCCGGGCCGGTACGTACGTCGCTCACCTGCGCGCACACATGACCGCGCGGGTGCTGGCCGCCGGGTGTGTTCCGCCGCTGCTCGCACTCGTCCTCCTGATCGACGCCGCGCTGTTGCGCAGTTCGCTGCCCGGAGCGGCCGTCATGTCACCCGCGCTGGCGCTGCTCACGCTGGGCGTCATGGTCGTGGGGCTGCGCGCGACGGCGCTGGAGGCTCCGCACCGGCTGTCCGCACGCGAGGGGTTTTTCCGCAGCGTCGCCGACCCGCGCGGCTCGCTCCTCCTCGCCGGTGCCGTACTCCTGAGCCTGCTCCTCGCCTGGTCGATTCCCCTGCTGGCTCCGCTGCTGTCCGGTCCGCTGGCGTTCGCCGCCACAGTCGTGGGGCTCCGCTCCACCGCGGGCTGATCCGCGGCGACGCCCACTTCCTCCATACTCCCGTACGACACCACCGGAGTTGTCGCATGCCGTACTCCCATCTGGACGCCGCCGGCCACCCGAGGCCGCAGCTCGTCCGCGACCCCAACTGGCGTGACCTGAGCGGTCCGTGGCAGTTCGCCTACGACGACGCGAACCGCGGCCGCTCCGGGCGCTGGATGGACCCGGAATCCACCGAACCCTTCACCGCCACCATCACCGTGCCCTACCCGCCCGAGTCCGAGGCCTCCGGCGTCGGCGACACGGCCTTCCACCCCGTGCTCTGGTACCGGCGCACGATCGAGGTCACGCGGCCGACAGCGGGCCGGCGCCTGCTGTTGCACTTCGGCGCAGTCGACCACCGGGCCGAGGTGTGGGTGAACGGACAACTCGTAGGGCGTCACGAAGGCGGCCACACAGGCTTCTCCTGCGACCTCACCGATGCCGTCCGCCGGGACGGTGAGCAGACCGTCGTGGTGCGGGCCGAGGACCAGCCGCTCGACGCCACTCAACCTCGCGGCAAGCAGGACTGGCGGCGGGACCCGCACGTCATCTGGTACCACCGCACCTCAGGCATCTGGCAGCCGGTATGGCTGGAGGACGTGCCGGACGAACACATCACGATCCTGCACTGGACCCCCGATGTCGCGCACGCCCGCGTCCGCTGCCGGATCCGGCTGAGCGAGTGGCCGCGACGCCCGTTGACCGTCACGGTGCGCCTCGCCCGAGGCGATCGGGTGCTCGCCGAACAGCGCACGCTGGCCGACGGCCGGGAGACGGAGTTCGATGTCGCGGTGCCGGCCCTCCGGCACGCTCAGGACCTCGACGACCTGCTCTGGAGCCCCGAGCAACCCCATCTCGTGGACGCGATCGTGACTCTGAACGACGCGGCCGACGACACCCCCGTCGACCGCGTCACGTCCTACCTCGGTCTGCGCGACATCGGCTGGGACGACGGTGTCTTCCTCCTCAACCACAAGCCGTACTTGCTGCGTTTCGCGCTCCAGCAGGGGTACTGGCCCGCATCCCATCTGGCGGCCCCGGCAGACGCGTTGCGCCGAGACGCCGAACTGGCCAAGTCGATCGGCCTCAACGGGCTGCGCATCCACCAGAAGATCGAGGACCCCCGCTTCCTCTACTGGGCCGACCGGCTGGGGCTGATGCTCTGGGAGGAGATGCCGTCGGCGTACACGTTCGGCACGCAGACCGTCGAGCGGGTGGTCGGCGAATGGACCGAGGCGATCTCCCGCGACCTCAGCCACCCGTCGATCGTCGCGTGGGTTCCGATCAACGAGTCCTGGTCCGTCCCGAACCCGGCGCTCGTCCCCGCCCAGCGGCACTTCATGGACAGCCTCTACCACCTGACCAAGGCCCTCGACCCGTCACGCCCGGCCGTCTCCAACGACGGCTGGGAGATCTCCGCCGCCGACATCTGGGGTGTGCACGACTACACGCAGCATGCGCAGGTGCTCCGCGAGCGTTACGGGCACTCCTCCTTGCGGCAGGGCGAGATCGTCGAGCAGTGGCCCGGTGCCAAACGGTTCGTCCTGGACGGCGTGCGCCACCAGGGACAGCCCGTCGTACTGAGTGAGTTCGGCGGGGCCACCTTCGAACCGGCCGAAGGCGCGGAGTGGTTCGGCTACGACACCGTGAGCACGAAGGAGGACTTCGCCGAGCGCCTGGCCGGGTTGGTGGAGGCCGCGGTGGACTCCGGCCTCGCCGGCTTCTGCTTCACCCAGTTCACCGACACCGAGCAGGAGATCAACGGCCTGTTCACCGCGGACCGCCAGCCGAAGCTCCCCGAGGCGGAGTTGCGCGGAATCCTGACCCGGACCCGAGGCCGGTCGGGAGCCACCACATAGAGTCGCCGCCGACTGTCCCGTCCCCTCCGTCTCCCGCGGCCAGCTCGTCGGCCTGGTACCGCAGCCGTCGCCGTCGGCCTCCTCGCTCTCACCTAGACCTCTCGCATGGACCTCTCGCAAACGAAATACCCTGGACCGCCCTACAACCCCGCAAGGAGCAGAGCGTGTTCATCCAGCCCTGGGACGCCGCACTGGACGACGCCGAATGGCAGACGTGGATCGCCGACGGCCACGACTTCGGCCAGCTCAGTGTCAACGGCCTCCCCGGCCAGGCTCCGATGGTCGTCCCCACCCACTTCACCAGCGACAACAGCCGGCTCCTGATCCACCTCGCCCGCCCCAACCCGGTCTGGAAGGCGATCGAGAACGACCCGATCGTCACGTTCACCGTCATCGGCGACTACGCCTTCGTCCCCGGCCCCTGGCGCGCCAAGCCCGACACGCCGCCCACGGACGGCGTCCCCACCAGCTACTACGCGGCCGTCCAGTTCACCTGCCGCGCCCACATCGTCGACACCCCCGAGGCCAAGGCCGAACTCCTGCGCCGCCAGCTCGCCCACTTCCAGCCGAACGGCGACCACGCCCTCGTCGCCGTGGACCAGCCGCCGTACGGCCGCATGCTGTCCGGCAT
The DNA here is from genome assembly GCF_002803065.1 of Streptomyces sp. CB01635. GTDB lineage: Bacteria > Actinomycetota > Actinomycetes > Streptomycetales > Streptomycetaceae > Streptomyces. The sequence goes on along the minus strand of NZ_NNBL01000003.1, from coordinate 1,285,214 downwards.
CCGCGGCCTGCGCCTGGACGTCACCGAGGTGCGCGCCAAATTCAAGTACGACGACAACAAGCCCGCTGAGCACCGCACGACGGTCGCCGACCGCCTCACGGCACGAGGCCAGGCCCTCGACGTACCCACCGCCGGACAGCAACGCCGCCGCCTGGACCGTACGGGCGACTGGAAGCCCTGACAGGGCGGACGCGTTCCTCAGGTCAGGGACGTGCGATGAGTTCGGTGAGCTCGTCCAACACCCCCGCGCAGCCACCTTGGCACGTACATCAATCAGCTCCACCTGCCCCGGGGGGCGACGCGCATCACATCTGTGCGGAGTTACGGTACGCACATCGGTACTCAGAAAGGTCAGGTAGCCATGTCGAAGACGGTGACCGCGCAACTGCCGGAGATCCGCGATGAACTCGCCGCCTTCTACAAGGATCTGCACCAGAACCCGGAACTCTCGCTCCAGGAGACGCGAACCGCCGGTCTGCTGGCGCAGCGCTTGCGCGACGCGGGATTCGACGAGGTGGCCGAAGGGATCGGCATCACCGGCGTGGTCGGGCTGCTGCGCAACGGTGAGGGGCCGGTGGTCATGCTGCGTGCGGACTTCGACGCGCTGCCGGTGGAGGAGAAGACCGGGCTTCCCTACGCCAGCCAGGCGCGTGGTGTGGACAACGAGGGCCGTGACGTACCGGTGATGCACGCCTGCGGTCATGACATGCACGCCGCCTGCCTGACCGGCGCCGCCATGCTGCTCGCGCAGGCACGTGATCAGTGGCGCGGCACCTTGCTGGTTGTGTTCCAGCCGGCTGAGGAACTCGCGGTCGGCGCGCGCGGGATGGTCGATGACCGACTGTTCGAGCGGTTCCCCAAGCCCGAGATCGTGCTGGGCCAGCACGTCGGGCCACTGCCCGCAGGGGTCATCGGCTACGGCACGGGCCCGGTGATGGCTGCTGCGGATTCCCTCAACATCACCCTCCACGGTCGCGGCGGCCACGGATCCCGGCCCGAGGCGTCCATCGACCCGGTGCTCATGGCGGCGAACGTGGTCACGCGGCTGCAGGGCATCGTCGCGCGGGAGGTGCCTCCGGCGGAGACGGCCGTGGTGACGGTGGGTCGCCTGCAGGCGGGCACAAAGGACAACATCATCCCCGACAAGGCCGAGTTGGGGGTCAACGTCCGTACGTTCACCCCGGCGATCCGCGACAAGGTCCGCAACGCGATCGAGCGCATCGTCACGGCGGAGTCGCAGGCGAGCGGCGCGGAGCAGCCGCCGGACTTCGACTGGACCGGCGCCGCTCCGGCGCTCGTGAGCGAGCCGGCCGCGACGCAGACCACGGTCGCCGCGTTCGCGGAGCACTTCGGGCAGCAGCGGATCATGCCCATGCCTCAGGTGAACGCGAGCGAGGACGTCGGCGTCTTCGGTGAGGTGCTCGGCGTGCCCACCGTGTTCTGGTTCTGGGGCGGCCTGGACACCGAAACGGTCCTCACCGCGCTCGCGGAAGACCGGCTGGACGAACTGCCGGCCAACCACTCCCCCCACTTCGCCCCCCTCGTCGAGCCCACCTTGAGCACGGGCGTGGAAGCACTCGTCGTAGCCGCCCTGGAATGGCTCGCGGACGCGTGAACCGGTGGTCCTGCCGGCGTTCACCGATCGCCGGCAGGTCCCCCGCCGCCGAACGTCTCCAGCAGTACGTCGACGACCTCGTCCACGTCCGCCTCGGCGAGGTCCTCGAACGCCCCGGAATGGCGGGCGAGCAATACCCCGGCGACCGCCGCCACCAGCACGTCGGCCCGCAGCCCGGGCCGGTCCCTGCCCTCGCGGGCGAAGCGTGCCCGCAGCGGATCCACGAGCCGGGCGCGCAGGGCCGCGCGGGTGGCGTCCTGCGCGGCCCCGTCACTCAACGGCTGGACAGCGACTCTCAGCAGAGGGACCGGACCGCGCCGCTCCGCCCGCTCGGCGACCTCGCGCAGGCGGGGCTCCGTGAGCAGGTCGTCCGGCGCGGTGTCGCCGTGTTCGGCGCGCAGCACCTCCACGTACAGCAGGGGCTTGCTGCCGAAGTAGCGCGCGATCAGGGCCGGGTCCACACCGGCCCGCTCGCCGATCTCGCGGATGGTCGTGCGGTCGTAGCCACGCTCGGAGAAGAGTTCGGTCGCCGCCCGCAGCAGCGCCTCGCGGGTGCGGGCGGAGTTCCGGCGCGGGCCCGCGGCCTCCGCGCTCATGGGCGGCTCGGCTCGGGGCGCGCCTGCTCCCCCTTGGCGACCGGCGTGGTCTGCCCCGCCGCGACCACGGAGGGCCGCAGCCGGGTGCCCGTCCGGGTGAGTACCACGGCGAGAATGCCGGTGATCACGAAGGCGGCGCAGCCGGCGAGGCCCGCGTTGCGGTATCCGTCGTTGGCCGGCAGCGCCGCGCCGGGGGCGGTGGCGGCCTGGAGGATGACCGCGCTGAGCGCGCTGCCGGTCGAGTACCCGATGTACTTCATGACCTGATTGAAACTCATCGCACTGCCCGTCTCCTGCGCGGGCACCCCGCCGACGATCAGGCCGGGCGTGACCGCGAAGGTGACGCCCACGCCGAGTCCGGCGAGCGCCATCATCGTGCCGATGCCCCACAGGCTGGAGCGGGCGAGCAGGAAGCAGACCAGGCCGGCGAGGGAGAGCAGGCAGCCCAGCGGCAGCATGCGGGCGGGCGTCGCCGCTGCGCCGAGCATCCGCACGAGGCGGCCGGTGACGAGGCTGGCCGCGGAGAACGGCACGAGGAGCAGGCCGGTGACGACGATGGACGAGCCGAAGCCGTATCCCGCGGACACGGGCGTCTGGACGTATCGGGTGACCAGGGCGATCAGCAGGTAGGTGCCGACGCCCCCGACCATCGTGGTCAGGTTGGCGACGAGTACGCCGCGATCCTTGATGAGCCGTACGCGCACCAGCGGATGCGTGGAATGCATCGAGTGCAGCACCCACCCGGCGAGCAGGACGACGGCCGCGACGGCGAGCGCGAGCAGCGGCGCGGATCCCCAGCCCCACCGCTCCCCCTCGGCAAGCGTCACCAGGAGGGCCGCCATGCCGCCGGCGAGCAGCAGGGCGCCGGGAAAGTCCATCGGGGTGGTGGGGCGGCTCGGCGCCGCGGGCACGACGATCAAGGTGGCGATGAACGCGGCGGCTGCCGTGGCGGCCGCGAACCAGAATCCCGCGTACATGCCGAGGTACTGGGCGAACAGGCCGGTGATCGGATAGCCGAGGCCGATGCCCGCGGCGGTGGTCAGGGAGAGGGTCGCCACCGCAGACCGTGCCCGCTCCGGAGGAAGTGCGTCACGGGCGGTGGCGATGGCGAGCGGGACGAGGCCCATGCCGACGCCCTGCAGCGCCCGGCCCAAGAGAAGGCAGGTCAGCCCGAGGGGCAGGGCCGCCAGGAGACTGCCCACCAGGACCACGGCGAGACCCGTGAGGATCACGTTCTTGCGGTGCGGGCCGTCGCCGAGGCGCCCCATGACCGGTGTGGCGATGGCTCCGACCAGCATCGTCAGCGTCAGTGCCCACTGTGCCGTGGAGGCGGCGACGTGGTCCTCGGCCGCGATGGTCGGGATGAGCGGTGCGCCGAGGCTGCTGACCACGGCGACGAGCATGCCGAGCGAGACGAGGACGGGCACGAGGGCCCGCGGATGCCGAAGTGCCGGTGTCGGAGCCGTTGCGACGGAGGTGTGCGCAGACGCCGGTATGGAGGGCTGCAAGGGAGGGTTCCCGTTCTTGTCATCAGACGATGTCATTGAATGATGACACGGCCCGGAACCCGCTTCTTCCGCCCCCACCCCGGCGCCCGCCGCACGTCACATCAGCTCGGGACCCGCAACGCCCCCAGGAGCATCGGCAGCGAGGCGTGCAGTTCTCGCTCCCAGTACGGCCAGCTGTGGGTCCCCGGCCCGTAGAAGTTGGTCGTCACATGGCGGGCGCCCGCCTTCTCGAGCGCGCCCGCCAGGGCGTGGTTCTGCCGGTCGAAGTCCGCTTCGAGGGCGTTCGTGGCACCCGGCGGGTCCAGCGGGCCGGCGGTGCCGTCGCCGCACGACAGGTACACGGGGATCGGCCTGAGTCGCTCGGCCAGGTAGTACGGATCATGGGCGGCCCACACATCCCGCTGCGCCACGGGGTCGCCCCAGACCCGGCGCGGGTCGTCGCCCTGGCCCGCGAAGAAGCCCATGATGCGGTTCACCGACTCGTCGTTCAGCAACGGGTGCACGGATCCGGAGTACGCCGCTGCCGCCTTGAACATGCCCGGGTGGCGGGCCGCGTACATCAGCGCGCCCTGCCCTCCCATGGACAGTCCGGCCACCACGCGACGCGGTCCCGCTCCCCAGTCGTGTTCAAGAAGCCGGCGCAACTCCTTGGTGTGGAACGTCTCCCAGGCGGGGTCGCCAGCCTGCCCGTAGTTCCACCAGTCGCTGTACCAGCCGTTCCAGCCGGCCTCCGGCATGACCACGAGGACGTCGCGCAGGCTGTCGACGCGCGCGACGTCGGTCCGGCTCGTCCACGATGTGTAGTCGCCGCAGCAGCCGTGCAGCAGCCACAGGGTCGGCCAGTGCCGGCGGCGGTCGTCCAGGTTCCAGCCGTCGGGCGTGAGAAGACGGACCTTGACGGTCCGGCCGCCGAGAGCCGGGGAGCGTACGGACAGATCCACCTGGCGGTCGGCGACCTGGGTGACGGCGACGACCTCGGCGCCACGGGCGGGAGCGGCGGCCACGGACGGTGCGTTCGGCGTCAGGGCGAGCAGCAGGACGGCCAGGAGCAGCAGGAGGCATCTGGCGCGGCGGATCGAGGCGGCGGTCATGGCGGCTCCTGTCGGTGGGATCAGTCTCTGCCGGGGAGGATCAACAGGGCGTCTCCGACCGGGCGTTCGCCGGTCGCGTCGGACGGGGCGTTGATCACGTGCCCGTCGGCGACCATGGTGGTGGACCCGCCGCCGTCGAGGTTGATCGCGTCGCGCAGGCCCAGTGCCTTCGCGACCGCGGCGCTCTCCGGGATGCTGAGTCCGAGCGCGCCCGTGCTGCGTCCGTCGGCCGTGACGAGGACGGTCCGTCCGGCGGCGTCGACTCCGGCCAGCGTGCGCGGATTGCGCTTGTGCACCCAGCCGTAATAGAAGCTCGGGTTACCGGGCTGGACCATGCCGTCGGCCGCCACGGTGATGTGTGCACGGCCGTCCCGCACGAGTTCGGGACCGCCATTGAGGATGCTTGTGCTGGTGGACGGGGAGACGGTGCGCCCGTCGGCGTCCTTCAGCACGGCCTGGATCCGCAACTGGCGCCCAGTCTGCGCCAGTTCGGCCAGTCGGGCGACGTAGCGTCCGGTCGCCTGTACAGAGCTGCCGCCTTCCGGTAGCGACCCACCACGCGGCGATCGCACCTCAAGCACCCGTCCGTGGCGGTCGAGTACGGCCTCAATTCCTTCGCCGCTCGGGGTCTTCCCGCCGAACTCGCCGGTAAGGGCGACGAGTTCGTCGTCGTCCTTGCAGGTCGTGTCGTGCAGCGGCAGCGAGGTGGGCGTGTCGTCGGCGGTGCCTCCGCAGTTCCTGATCAGGCCGGGGACGCGGTTGATCCCGTCCAGCGGGATCGAGGCGCCCCGGCCGGTCAGCCTGCTTTGCCAGGTGAGCCGGGCGACGCCGGTCCGCCTCCCGGAGTCCTGGATCACGAGGGAGGGGCGCGTGCCCACCGGTTCGCTCAACAGGCGGCCGTCGTACACACCGACGCCGGCCGGATCGCCGGGGGCACCGGCGTTCGGGTCGAGCACGAAGAACCCGGCGTTGACCCCTGCGGTCGCCCCGGCCGCGGCCACGAGCTGACTGGTCTTCTCACGGTTCTCGAGATCCGGCCCGTACGACGCTCTCAGCGCGCCGCGGAAGCCGTGCGGGTCGATGATGAGGACGTCGATCCGCCACGGGCCCCGGTCCGTGGGCTCCCCGTCCCATCCGCGATACACGGCGGCACCGGTGAATCCGACCGTCCGAAGCCGGGTGCGCTCGGCCGTGGCCGCGGACTGCGACCCGAACTCCCCGACCCGCACGCGCCATCCGAGCGTGCCGCCCGCGAAGTCCGCCGTCGCTGGTGTGGTGACCTCCTCGGCGCGCGCCTCGAAGCCGTCTTCGCGCAGGTGGGCGACCAGTTCGTCGGCGCTCGCGCGGTCGTTGAGCGCTGCTGGTGGCGCATCGGGATCCGGCGAGCCGGCACCGCCGGGGATGGAGACCTCGACCGTCCACCCGAGCGCCGGAGCATCGGCTCCGCGCACGATACGGGTGAGGGTGACTCCGGGCTGGAGCTGCTGCGTCGTCCGCGTCTCGGGCAGGTCGGCGGGGCCGAGCGGCAGTGCGCCGGCCGACCCTGGGACGGGCGCCGACGAGGCCGGTACCGACATGCCTCCCACGACGGCGAGAACGGACAACACCGCGCCCACGCCGAACAGTCTGCTGTTCACGTGCCCCCCACCGGACGAAGAACGACTCTCCCGCAACGGTGCTTGTGGTCGAGACCACTCGTCAAGGCATGTGCACGTCATCCCTCGGCGACGCGGTCGATGACCTCGGGCGCAGGCAGCCGATAAGGCGTCCCGCGCGCGACACGCACCGCTCAAGATCGAAAATGTGAAGGGTTCCGGAGTGGCTGGTGACAGCTCTGGACTTTCGTGTTCGCGCTGATGCAGGGTGTGCCCACCGCAGTCGGAGCTCAGCTTGGGCCTGTCCCCCCAGTGGCCCGTGGTCACGGCTGCGCGGGCACCCGACGGGTGCCCGTCCCATTCCAGGTCAACTTCTCCCTGCCCAACGGAAGTTGCGATTCTCCATGCCCAAGGGAAGTCCAGTGAGCCCTCACGGAAGACTCGTCCGCCGATCCACCCCGCTCGTGCTCGCCGCCGCGCTCGCCCTGTCGGCCACCGCCTGCAGCAAGGAACAGGCCACCACGACGGCCGGCGGCGTGAAGCTGGTCAAATCCGGCCAGTTGACGACGTGTACGCATCTCCCGTACGCGCCGTTCCAGTCGGAGAAGGGGAAGAAGATCGTCGGCTTCGACGTCGACCTGATCGATCTGGTCGCCGACGACCTCGGTCTGACGCAGGAGATCGTGGACAAGTCGTTCGAGACGATCAAGACGGGCGCGGACCTCAACGCAGGGGTCTGCGACGTGGCCGCCGCGGGCATGACGATCACCCCTGAGCGCAAGCAGCACCTCGACTTCTCGACCCCCTACTTCGACGCCAACCAGGCACTGTTGGCCCGTAAGGGCGTCAAGGCGAAGTCGCTGGACGCCATCAAGAGCGGCAAGATCAAGCTGGGATCGCAGTCGGCCACCACCGGCGAGGACACCGCGCACGCCGGCGGCATCGACTCGAAGTCGTTCGAGAGCTCGGACGCCGAGCTGAACGGACTGCGCACCGGTCAGGTGGACGTCGTGATTCAGGACTACCCGGTGGTCCAGAACTGGCTCAAGGACCCTGCCAACGCGGCGAAGTTCAGCGTCACGGGCACCGTTCAGACGGGTGAGAAGTACGGCTTCGCCGTACGCAAGGGGGGCAACGCCAAGCTCCTCGCCGCCATCGACAAGGCCATCAAGAAGGCCAAACAGGACGGCACGTACAAGAAGCTGTACGAGAAGTGGATCGGCCCGATGCCTGCGGAGGCCGCGTCCCAGTGACCTCCTCTCACGCACCCGTCGCGGGGAAGGCGCCGGCCCAGCCGCCCGCGCGCCCGCGCCTCTCCCCGCGCCGGCGGCGCAGCATGCTCCGCGGTGCGCAGTACGTCGTCCTGACCGGCGCGGTGATCGCTGTCGCCGTACTGGCCGACTGGCACCAGTTGCAGCAGCAGTTCCTCGAACTGTCCGTGGCCAAGCGGATGTTCCCGGATCTACTGACGGTGGCGCTGGCCAACACGGTGGCGTACACCTTGTCCGGATTCGGTGTGGGCCTCGTACTCGGACTGGTCATCGCCCTCATGCGGCTCTCCTCGGTCGCCCCCTACCGCTGGCTCGCCTCGCTGTACATCGAGGTGTTCCGCGGACTGCCCGCCCTGCTGATCTTCATCTTCATCGGGGTCGGCGTCCCCCTGGCGTTCCCCGGTCTCGCCATCCCCGGCGGCGCGTACGGTCAGGTCGCCGTGGCCCTGGGCCTCGTAGCCGCCGCGTACATGGCGGAAACCATCAGGGCCGGCATCCAGGCCGTGCCCCGCGGCCAGATGGAGGCCGCACGCACGCTGGGCATGTCCCACGCGAGGGCCATGTGGTCGATCGTCATCCCCCAGGCCTTCCGCATCATCGTGCCGCCCCTCACCAACGAACTGGTCCTTCTCTTCAAGGACTCGTCACTCGTGCTGTTCCTGGGCGTCTCCCTGCAGACCCGCGAACTCACCAAGTTCGGACGGGACTTGGCCAGCGAGACCGCCAACACCACACCGATCTTCGTGGCCGGTCTCTGCTACCTCCTGATCACCGTCCCGCTGGGCTACGTGGTACGCCTCCTGGAGGCGGGCCATGCGAAGGCGCGGTAGGCGATGAGCGCCAGCGAGCCCTCCGGCACCATGAGAGAACACAAGGGGACGGGCATGACGAATGCCACCACCACCGACACGTCCGCGCCCACGCCGACCCGGGCGATCGAGATCCGCGCGCTCCACAAGTCCTTCGGTGACCTCGAGGTCCTGCGCGGCATCGACTTCACTGTCGACACAGGCGAGGTGGTGTGCGTCATCGGCCCTTCCGGGTCGGGCAAGTCGACGTTGCTGCGCTGCACCAACCTGCTCGAACAGCCCACTCAGGGCCGCGTCCTCATCGCCGGAACCGACATAACCGACCCGGATGTGGACATCGACCGGCTGCGTCGCCGTATCGGGATGGTCTTCCAACAGTTCAATCTCTTCGCGCACTTGAGCGTCCTGGACAACCTGACGATCACTCAGCGCCGAGTTCTGGGCAGGGACAAGACCGAAGCGGTACAGGTGGCCCGACAGAACCTGGCCCGCGTCGGACTCGCTGACAAGGAAGGCAGCTACCCCTCACAACTGTCGGGCGGTCAGCAGCAACGGGTTGCCATCGCCCGCGCCCTGTCGATGGGCCCCGAGCTGATGCTGTTCGACGAGCCCACGAGCGCGCTCGACCCGGAACTCGTCGGAGACGTCCTCGCCGTCATGCGCGGCCTCGCGGACGACGGAATGACGATGATGGTCGTGACCCACGAAATGGGCTTCGCCCGGGAAGTGGCCGACCGTGTCGTCTTCATGGACGACGGCGTCATCGTCGAGCAGGGGAGCCCCGACGAGGTCCTCGGCAACCCCAGCCACCCGCGCACCCGGGAGTTCCTCGCCCGAGTCCTGCGCCCGGCGGACACCCTCACGGAGTCCTGACGGGATACGGCGCTTCCCGACCGCAGACGGATGGCCGGGATGCGTGTCGGCACGCACCGCTCCTGCTCCCCCCGGGGTGCGGCCCGCCAAGACGACAGTTACCGGAACCCCTCACACACACGCGCCACGACGAGCGCAGCCCGACACACGCCCCTGGTCGCCGACCGGGGGCGTAGTCACGATCCTCGACAGGATCCCTCCCGGGTTCGCCATCGGCCGCAGGGGCCATTTGCTCCGGGCGGCAATCGTTCCGGTGCCACTCACTCGTCGTCGGTCACATGTTTCCCGGTGAGTACGAACCTGAACAGCAATCCACCGCGCAGCCGAGGTAAGTGCCAGGGCAGAGCGCTCGAAGAGCCAGTCAGCGGGTGGCCGGCCTGCCGATGCCGTACAGCAAGGTGTCAACGACGCGTGTGGCAAGGGCGTCCACGGCGGCGTCGGTGTCCGGCGCCTCGGCCGCAGCCTCGTGGATGAGGGCGTAATAGACGCGCCGCGCCCAGTCCAAATCGGTGTCGGGCGCAAGAAGGCCCGCATCGCGGGCGCGCGCGAACAGCAGCTCGCACCGGGCCAGGACCTCGGCGTGCACGCGCGCGGCCTCAGGGGCGCCGGTGGGCTCGGCGCCCATGGCGAAGCCCCATCCGATCTTCACGCGGAGCACGTTCGCGGTGACCTGGTAGAGGGCGATCGCCGGCGGGGCGGTCTCCGGCCGGGCGGCCTCGACGGCCTCGTAGAACCGCTGAGTCGCCCATGTGGCCAGTGCCGTGATCAGGGCGTCCCGTGAGGCGAACCGCCGGTGCACGGTCGTCCGCGCCACCCCGGCGGCCTCGGCGACCTGCTCCATCGTCGCTGCCGGGTTCGCCGACAGCACCCGCTCAGCAGCTTCGAGGATCGCTCGAACGGTCCGCTCGGCGTCGGCACGCAGCGGCTTGGCGGGGGCGGGCAGCGCCATGGGTGCCGATCCTTCCGGGTCTGTGGGTGACTCCATGAGGATACGACGGCGTGGCGACTCACCGATAACTTGCGACATTCGTGATGCATGTTTTAATGATTGCGCATCACATGGGACGCAGCTATCTACGGAGGTACACCATGGACCTGCAGTTGAACGGCAAGGCCGCGCTGATCACGGGCGCGAGCCGGGGTATCGGGCTGGCCGTCGTTCGAGCCCTCGTCGCCGAAGGCGTCCGCGTCGTCGCAGCAGCCCGTAACCCCACACCGGAACTGAAGTCGACCGGCGCCACGTCTGTGGCGGTGGACCTGTCCGATCCGGCCTCGGCGGAGCGTCTGGCCACCGAGGCCGTGACCGAACTGGGCGGCATCGACGTCCTGGTCAACAACGTCGGGGGCGGCGACGGGGGCCTGGGCGGCGGCTTCCTCGACATGACCGACGCGCAGTGGGCGGAGGTGGTGGACCTCAACTTCTTCGCCACGGTCCGTGTGACCCGCGCAGCCCTGCCCGCGCTGCTGGCCACCCGCGGCGCGATCGTGAACGTGTCGTCCATCGGCGCCCGTGTCCCGAGCAGCGGACCGATCGCGTACACCACCGCCAAGGCCGCACTCACCGCCTTCGGCAAGGCACTCGCGGAGGAATTCGGCCCGCAAGGTGTCCGGGTGAACACCGTCTCCCCCGGACCGGTCCGAACCGCCATCTGGGAGAGCCCCACCGGCTACGGAGCGGAGCTCGCGGCGTCCCTGGGCATCCCGCATGCCGAGCTCGTGGCCGGACTCCCCACGGCGACCGGCATGCTCATCGACCGGCTCATCGAACCGGACGAGGTCGCAGCCCTCGTCACGTACCTCACCTCACCACGCGCCGCGGCAACCACGGGCACCGACCACCTCATCGACGGCGGATCCGTCAAAACCGCCTAGCAAGCCGGCACATGCGGCAGCAGGACGTCATTCCTCGGGCACGTTGACAGCACCCGGCCTCAACATGACACCCGATCTCACAGATCGCTTCCGTCGTCACGCTCTCGGTCTGCGACGGCAGCGTGCGCCGCTTCCGGGACCACCGGTCACGTCTGCGTACGACGATCCGGTCTGCTGCGCACGGCGCCGCCCACGATCATGATCGCGTGCTGGGACCACGCGCAATGGCAGCTGTCGCACACCGTTTTGATCCATCCCAGCGAGGCGTCATCGCGGCGCCGCTGTCGTCCGGCTGCCCCGCAGAACTCACAGGTGACGGCAGAACGTTCCTCGGCCGCGGCAAGAAGCACACAGATCTCACCGCCGGCCGAGTCCGGAACTCCGGAGACCTGGATCCGCACCGTGCCGAACTTCTCCTTCAGATCGTCGACCCGATAGCCGGCAGCGTGGACGCGGAGGCCTTCATGCAAACGCAACAGGAGGGGATGCCAGCCGGGACCGACTGCACGCAGCTGTTGTGGCAACTGATCAAAGGGGCGGCGCTGTTCGTCCTGCATCGCCTCATCATGCGCCGTCAGAACCCCACCCCCAACGCCCCCTCAAGGAATGCGTCAACATCCTTGGCCCGTGCGCCGCTCATCGGGCAGCAGCCGTTTGCCGACCGGCCGCCGGGACGGCCCAGGCCGGTAGTCGTTCAGCTTGCCTACCGCATTTCGGTGGACTGCCGGGAAAACCTCTGGATCCGGTTCCGATTGCACCGCATCCTGCTGGGATGCGCTTCTCCATCAACATCCCCAACTTCGGCGACTTCGCCGACCCCCGTAACGTCGCGACCGTAGCGGCCGCCGCCGAACAGGCGGGCTGGGACGGACTCTTCGTCTGGGATCACGTGCTGCACCGGCATCACCAAGGGCGTCCCTTCGGGGATCCGTGGATGCTCCTGACCGCCGCCGCGCTGGCGACCTCGCGGATCCGATTGGGCACCCTGCTGACGCCGGTCCCTCGTTACCGGCCACAGCAACTCGCCCGCCAGGTCGCCACGTTGGACCAGCTCAGCGGCGGCAGGGTGATCTTCGCCGCGGGGCTGGGCGGTCCGATCGAGGACGAGTACCGCAGTTTCGGCGACGCCGCCGAACCGCGCGTCCTCGCCGAGCGACTGGACGAGGGGCTGGAGCTGCTGGGGCGCCTGTGGTCAGGCGAGCCGGTGAACCACCACGGCCGGCACTACGAGGTCCGGGACGTGACGATGCTCCCCGCCACCGTGCAGCGGCCCGCTCCCCCGGTGTGGATAGGCGGATTCTGGCCACGCCGTGCGCCCATGCGGCGGGCAGCGCGCTGGGACGGCGCGGTGCCGCTGTTCGAGACGGCCCGGCATGGGCATGTGCCGGATGCCGCAGAGGTACGGGAACTGATCAGCTACGTGCGCAGTCAACGTACGGCCGGGACGGACCGACCGTTCGAGTTCGTGCTCGGCGGCGCCACGCCCCCGGACGCGGCGAAAGCCAAGGACGTGATCGGACCGCTGCACGACGCGGGCGCCACCTGGTGGGACGAACGGCAGATCCAGACCGGCCCCGACCTGGACCGTCTGACCCCGGTTCTACGCCGAATCGAGGCGGGGCCGCCAGTGCTCTGAGACGTCCTTGCAGTTGATCAGCTGTCGTGCCGTTGCCCCAGCAGGCGGGCCTGTTCCCTCTTCAGCTGGGCGAAGCCTCTGCGTGCGTACGCGGCCATCTCCTCGCTGGGGAACGGTACGACTCAAAGGTGCTGGTCGTAGCTGTCCTGTGCCCATCGTGCGGCGGTGATCTCGCAGCATCGCCAGCTCATCGACTTCTACGGCCCTCTGTACGTCAACGGGTTGCGCCTGCGGCAGCGCCATGAACGGCTCGCTTGCCTCTCCTGGTCCGTCTGCGGTGGCAGATCAGGGTCGCTGCGACTCCTGTTTCGACCCGACCCGAGCCACGCGGGCCTCCGTCCGGGCGGCCCCGGACCGCTTCCGCCAGCCGCATACCGCGTACCCCCTCGATCACCAGCGGTTTCCCACCCATTGACGCTCCGCGCGACAGATCGAAGAATGGGCACCTCCCTTCTGACAACGTTGTCGCGTGAAAGAGGTCCCGCCCATGTCGCACCACCCCATGCAGGTCGACCGCCGGAGATTCCTGCAACTCCTGGGCCTGTCGAGCGCCCTGGCCGCCCTGCCCACCGTCGCCGTCGCGAACTCCGCCCAGGCTCTGGACAGTTCCCCCGGTTCCGCCTCTCCCCCGGACGAGACAGCAGCCACATACCACCGCGTTCTGCTCCAGCACACCCACTGGTCCGAGACGCAGTGGGACGAGGCGCGGGGCCACTACACGGACAAGGATTTCGGATTCGCCGTCGTTCTCGGCCATGCGGTGCTGCTCAGGCACGGCACGTACGACAACGAACTGGCCGGCGTCGACCGGGACACCCTCAAGGCACGCACGCTCGCCACGATCCGGCACTTCGCGGCGTCGAACCGGCTCACGGGCGGGACCCAGTGGGGCCGCAAGCTGTTCTTCGACACCACGTTCCAGTCGTACTTCATCCTTGCCGCGCGTCTCCTCTGGGACGATCTCGACAGCGCGACGCGCACGAACGTCGACACCATTATTCGTGAACAGGCCGCGTACACAACGACGTTGGGCACCGGTGACGACCCGGACTCCGGCGACTGGACACCGAACGGCCTCAAGGGCGGCCACGTGGGGGACACGAAGCTGGAGGAGATGGGGCTGTACGCGCAGACGCTCGCACCCGCCCTCGCATGGGCGCCGGACGACGCGCGGCGCCCTGACTGGGAGTCGGGCTACGGCACCTGGTCGCGCAACGAGGCGGGGCTCCCCCCGGCCGATCTCGCCAATCCGGCGCTCGTCGACGGCGTAGCCGTCTCCCGCAACACGGCCCGGAATCTGTACGACACGTTCATCGTCGAGAACCACGGATCCTTCGGCCCGCATTACCAGGAGGAGTTGTGGCGTACCTCGGGACGCAACGCGGCGCACTTCCTGGCCGCCGGGCAGCCGCTGCCGCAGGTACTGACCGCACAGCCCAACGCGCAGCCGCTGTGGCGCACGTTGCTGGGGGTGATGAGTGACGCCGGTGAGCCGTTGATGCCGATGGTGAACGACCGCGAGCATCTGTACGGCAGGGACGTGATCCCGCTCGCGTTCCTGGCGCAGGTGACGGGCGACCGGGCGGCGGCACGGGCCGAACAGGCACTCGCCGAACGGCTCGAGGCGTACCAGAAGTACCCGCCGGAGTACCGACTGGCCAAGTTCTCGGGTGAGCCGAAGTACGAGCCGGAGGCCCGGGCCGAGCTGGCCATCAGCTATCTCCTGCACATGTGGGCGGCCGCGAAGGGCGAACGGGTCCGGCCGCTGTCTGCGGACGAGCTCTTCGCCCAGGCGTCGGGGGTCACGGACTTCGGCTCGGGTCCTGGTCTCGTCTCGCACCAGACGCGGGCCGCGTGGGCGGGTGCCGTCAGCAAGCCCGGCTTCGTGAAGTTCGCCTGGCAACCGGCCCACGACGACTGGCTGTTCAAGCTCAGCGGCGGTACGCCGATGTTCCTGCCGGCGACCACGGGCAAGGTCGCGCGGCGAACCGTCCGGACGTACACCTCCCGGCGCGACGGCTTCGACGGCAGCGCCACGGTACTGCGTCTGGACAGTGGATACGCGGGCTTCACGACACTGCCGACGGGCGCCGTCGTCTACGCGACCTCCGGAACGACCGCCGGGGAAGGGCACCTTGAGGTGCACAACCTGACCATGCCGGGGATGGCCGGCCTCGACGGCGCACGTACGTACCGTTTCGAGGAGGGTGAGGTCGAGGTGCGCGCGCAGGATGCGGATACCTCCCCGACCGCGGCCGCGGCGCGCGTCGACGAGGTGAGCTTCTCCCGCGCCACCGTGCGGCACATACGCATGCTCGGGGTACGCCCCGATCCGACGTACGGCTACTCCCTGTATGCGTTCGAGGTGCGCGACGGTGCCGACGGCACCGACCTCGCACGTGGCGCGACGGCCACCTCGTCCTCGAACGATCCGGGCAAGGGTCCGGAGCTGGCCGTCGACGGTGATCTCGCGACGCGCTGGGCGGTCGCCAAGGCCGAACGCCCGCGTGCCGACAGCTGGTTGACGGTGGACCTGGGCCCCGAGCGCGAGGTCGACCGCGTCACGCTGCGCTGGGAGGCTGCGGCCGGGCGCGCGTATCGCGTGCAGGGGTCGGCGGACGGCGAGCGCTGGGAGGACCTGGCGGCCTGGCCGGTCCCCGATGTGAGCAGCCGGGGTGGCTGGCTCGACATCGATGGGCGTGCCGGGCTCGTCGTGCGCGGATCGGATGCGGACCATCCGATCGCCGTGTACGGCGACACGATCCTGGCGGCCGACGGGCCGGCGGCGCCGGTCGTCGTCGAGGGATATGCAGGTGCGTCGGCCAACACGCTGCGCGCGCTGGCGCGGATCGCCTCGCCCAGGGCTGGGAGCAAGGCGATCCAGGTGGCATTCACTCAGGAGCACCTGAGCCTGTTCAACCTCTCGGGCGACGCGGTCACCACGACGGTGGACGTGCCACAGTCCGGTGCACGTCGTCTGGTGTTCCAGGGAGACCAGACTCTGACCGACGGCGGAACGACCTACCAGGCCGAAGTCGAGGCATCTGAGGCCCTGTTGCTCGCTCCCCGGTTCACGCTGGCTCCTGTGGCGGGTGCGGGACGGCTGCCCTCTGGACTGCGCGTACGGGTGATGGACGGCGCCACCGTGCAGCTCTCCGGGGCGAGTTGCCGCGTTCGCGTGGAGGGGCAGCACCGCAGCGAGGTCGCCGTCGTGCGGCGTGGGCGTGAGACGACTCTCCGTCTTCACGACGTGACCGCCTTCCCCCTCGACGACCTCGCCCTCGACCGCACCGTGTTCCCCACCAGTCCACTGCCTGCCGGCATGTCGGACCCGTCCGCGGCGGTGGACGGCAATCCGGCGACCTCGTGGCGGCCCGGTCCCGACGGGCGCATGGTCGTCGACCTTGGCGAGCGGCTGCCGTTGCGTTCGGTCGAGGTCACCTGGACGGACGCCGGGGCGCCCGCTCTCAGCGTTGAGGTCAGCGACGACGGTGTCGCCTACCGAGGTGCGGGCCGCGCCGACGGGCGCGGCCGTGTCCGTGCACTCGGCCTCGACACGTCGGCGCGGTATGTCGCTGTGAAGGTCGAGGGGCGGCTGTCCAGGGACGCCCGCCTCACCCGGCTCACCCTGCGCTGAGACTCACACAGAACGCATCCCCAGGGACCCGGCCTGACGCACAGCAGGCCGGGTCCCTCGCCGTTTCGCCGGAGCGTCTGCGTCTGCGTCTGCGTCTGCGTCTGCGTCTGCGTCTGCGTCTGCGTCTGCGACCTCAACTCCCCGCCACAGCAAGGCCACACCCCACCGGAAAGTTTCGTCCGGCCCCTTGACCTGCCCCCTGGGGCGCCCGCACAGTACGGGCTAATACGCATTACCTAATACGCATTACCAGCACTCAGTGACACGACAACCAAGTGTCGACAGCAAGGAGCACCACGCGTGGAGCAACCCAGGAAGCGCGCGAAGCCCGGCCGGGCCCCGTCCCCCACCGGCCGTACGTCGCGCCCGCGCCAGGCCGAGGTGGCCCGCCTCGCCGATGTCTCCCAGGCGACCGTCTCCCTGGTCCTGAACGCCCGTCGCGACGGCAAGGGCGCGACGATCTCCGAGGAGACGCGGCAGCGGGTCCTCGACGCGGCGCGCAGCCTCGGCTACGTCCCGGACCCGGCGGCGCGCCGGCTGGCCGCCGCCCGCAACAACCTGCTCGGCGTCTTCAGTTTCACGGCGACCTTCCCGACCGATGTGCAGCACTCGTACTACCCGTTCCTGGTGGGCGTGGAGCAGGAAGCGGCCGCGCGCGGCTACGACCTCGTGCTGTTCACCGGGTCGAGCAGCGGGGGCGCGGGCGCCGCGGGGCCGGACGCGCTCAGCCGGGTGCGGCTCGCCGACGGCTGCCTGTTCCTCGGCCGGCACGTGCCGCGCGCCGAGCTGAAGCGGCTGGTCGCCGACGGGTTCCCGGTGGTGCATCTGGGACGGCGCGAGGAGCTCGAAGGGCTCGCCTGGGTCGGCGCCGACTACGTGAGCGCGAGCCGCGAAGTCGTCACGCGACTCGCCGAGTCGGGTCACCGGCGGATCGTGCTGGTGCGCGAGGACGACGACGCTCCCGCGTCGGGCGACCGCCAGGAGGGTTTCCTCGACGGTCTCGCGCGGGCAGGTCTGCCGGGCGGTCCCGACGCGGTGCTGCGCTGCGTCGATCCGGTGGCGGAGCTGACGGCGGACCGGGTCCGGGCGCTGGTCACGGACGGTGTAACCGCGTTCGTGGCGGAGGAGACCGACACCGGCGCCGCGTGGCGGGCATTGAGCGGGGCGGTGCGGGCGGCCGGGCTCTCGTGTCCGGAGGACGTCTCGCTGGCGCTGCTCGGGAGCCCTCCGCCGGACCTCGCCCGGGAGCCGGTGCCGATGGGGTTCGACGTGCCCCGGCACGCGCTGGGCGCCGCCGCGGTGCGGTTGCTCGCCTCGATGGTCGCCGGGGAGGAAGCCGACGAGCCGTTGGTGGCGTGCGAGGTCCGCGACGGGGTGACGGCGGGGCCATGCGTCGACCAACTCCCTTGACGCGTCAGTCAGTTCGGAACACCGCGAGAACAACCACAAGGAGCACTGTGATACCCGAACCGGACATCCTGATCGTCGGCGGCGGCCTCGGCGGTGTCGCCGCCGCGCTCGCCGCCTGCCGGGCGGGCCGGCGCGTCGTGATGACCGAGGAGACGGACTGGATCGGCGGGCAGCTCACCGCCCAGGCCGTGCCGCCGGACGAGCATCCGTGGGTGGAGCAGTTCGGCACGACGGCGTCGTACCGAGCGCTGCGCGAGGGCATCCGGGCGTACTACCGGCAGTGGTATCCGCTGCGCGGCGAGGCGCTCGGGCTCGCGGACCTCAACCCGGGCGCCGGGCGCGTGAGCAAGTTGTGCCACGAACCGCGGATCGCACTCGCCGTCCTGGACGCGATGCTCGCCCCGCACCGGGCGTCGGGCCTGCTGACCGTCCTGACCGAGCACCGCGCCGTCTCCGCAGAGGCGGACAACGATGTCATCCGTGCCGTCACACTGCGGGATCTGCGCGGCGACACCCTCACGACCGTCCCCGCGCGCTACGTCATCGACGCCACCGAGACCGGCGAACTCCTCGCACTCGCAGGCGTTGAGCACGCCAACGGTGCCGAAGCGCATGGGGAGTTCGGCGAGCCGCACGCACCTGCTCAGGCCCAGCCCGACAACCAGCAGGGCATCACGGTCTGCTTCGCGCTCTCGCACCACGAGGGCGAGGACCACATCATCGACCGTCCCGAGGACTACGAGTTCTGGCGCGCCTACCGGCCCGACTTCTGGCCGGGGCCCCTGCTCGGCTTCGAGGCACCCGACCCGCGTACCCTGGAGCCGGTCCCCCGCACCTTCGTGCCGAACCCGGACCTCGACCCGCTCGCGGTCAGCGCCGACCAGAGCGCCGACGCCGGGGACAAGGAGCTGTGGGGGTTCCGGCGGATCCTGGCGCGCAAGCTGCACCGGCCGGGCGCCTTCGACTCGGACATCACGCTCGTCAACTGGCCGTTGAACGACTACTGGTTGAAGCCGTACATCGGCCAGGAGGCCGAAGCGCTGCGCGAGGCGCGGCAGTTGTCACTGTCAGTTCTGTACTGGTTGCAGACGGAAGCCCCGCGCGCCGACGGCGGCACCGGGTTCCCGGGACTGCGCATCCGTCCGGACGTCACCGGCACCGCCGACGGGCTCGCCAAGTCGGCGTACGTGCGCGAGTCGCGGCGCATCAAGGCGGTGACGACCGTCGTCGAGCAGGACGTCGCCATCGACGTGGTCGGCCCGTACGGCAGGACCCGTTACCGCGACTCGGTGGGGGTCGGCGGCTACCGGCTCGATCTGCACCCCTCCACCGGCGGCGACTCGTACATCGACATCGGCTCGGCGCCGTTCGAGATCCCGCTGGGCGCGCTGGTGCCGCGCCGGGTGCGCAATCTGCTGCCCGCCGGCAAGAACATCGGCACCACCCACATCACCAACGGCTGCTACCGGCTGCATCCCGTCGAGTGGAACGTCGGCGAGGTGGCGGGCGCGCTCGCGGCGCACTGCCTCAGCGAGGACGTCGAGCCGCAGCAGGTGCAGGCCGAGGACAAGCGGTTCGAGGTGTTCGCGCGGCTGCTCGACCGGTCGGGCGTGCAGCGGCACTGGCCCGACGTCCGCGGGTACTGACAACCCCTCCCCCCACTCCCCCACGCCTTCAGCAATGTACGCACGTCAACGCACGTCAACGCACGTCAACGCACATGGAGGTGCCCTGACATGACCGGCATGATCCCTGACCGTCGCATCCGCGTCGGCATCGACGTGGGCGGCACGTTCACGGACGCCGTGGCGGTCGACGCCGCGACGCTCGCGCTGGTGGGCCAGGTGAAGGTGCCCACCAGCCACCACCACGAGGACGGTGTCGCGCATGGCATCGTCCAGGCGCTGGAACAGCTCCTGGAGAAGGCCGAGCGAACGGCGGCGGACGTCACGTTCCTGGCGCACGGCACGACGCAGGCTACGAACGCCCTGCTGGAGGGCGACGTCGCGAAGGTGGGTCTCATCGGGACAGGCAGCGGGGCGGGCGCGGTGTTCACCCGTCGGCTCGCCTCGTTGGGCAGGCTCGAACTCGCCCCGGGCAAGCGGCTTCCGCTGGCGTACGCGCATGTGGCCGACCCGTTCGACGCCGATGCGGCGCGTGCCGCCGTGGAGCAAGTGCGCGATGAGGGGGCCGAAGTCCTTGTCGCGACCGAGCCGTTCGGGGTGGACCGGCCCGAAGGCGAGCAGGCTGTCCTCGACGCCGCGCGTCCCTCCGGGCTGCCAGTCGCGGCGGCGCACGAGATCACCTCGCTGTACGGGCTGCACAAGCGGACGCGTACGGCCGTGGTGAACGCGGCGATCCTGCCCCGGATGCTGGCCACGGCAGATCTCGTGGACGCGTGCATCACCAAGGCCGGGGTGACGGCACCGCTGATGGTGATGCGCTGCGACGGCGGGGTCATGTCGCTGGGCGAGATGCGTCGGCGCCCGCTCCTGACGATCCTGTCGGGCCCAGCGGCGGGCGTCGCGGGCGCGCTGATGCAGGAGCGGATCAGCGAGGGCGTGTTCCTGGAGACGGGCGGCACGTCGACGGACATCAGTGTGGTGCGGCGCGGCAAGGTGGCGGTGCGGCACGCGACGATCCTCGGCAGGACCTCGTACCTCAACGCCCTCGACGTACGGACAGTCGGTGTCGGCGGCGGTTCGATGGTGCGGATCGCCGGGAACCGAGTGGTCGGTGTCGGGCCGCGCAGCGCGCACATCGCGGGGCTGCCGTACGCGTGCTTCGCCTCGCTCGACGACCTGCGGGACGCGCGGATCGCCACGGTGCGGCCGATGGGCGGCGACCCGGACGACTATCTGGTGCTCGATGCGGCGGGGGGCCGGTTCGCCGTGACGATGACGTGCGCGGCGAACGCGCTCGGCCGGGTCCCTGAGGGCGACTTCGCGCGCTGCGAGCAGGAGGTGGCACGGGCCGCGATTCAGCCCCTCGCCGCCGCCCTGGGCACTGATGTGGCGGGCGCCGCGCGCGCCGTCCTCGACGCCGGGACCGCGCAGGTCAAGGCAGTGGTGGACGCGATGATCCGGGACTACCGGCTCGACCGCGACACGGCCGTGCTGGTCGGCGGGGGCGGCGGGGCCGCGGCGGTGACCCCGCACCTCGCCGCCGACGCGGGACTCGAAGGCCGTATCGCCCGGCACAGCGAGGTGATCAGCCCGATCGGCGTGGCCCTCGCCCTCGTCCGCGAGCAGGTCGAGCGGATCGTGCCCGGCGCAACGCAGGAGCAGATCCTCGCGGTGCGCGCCGAGGCCGAACGGGCGGTCGTCGCACAGGGCGCCGCGGCCGAAGGGGTCGAGGTGGAGGTGACGGTCGACCCGCAGACCAGCACCGTACGGGCCGTAGCCACCGGTGCGACCGAGCTGCGCACCCAGGACCGGGCGCCCCGCGCGGACGACACCGAGCGGCTGAGCGCGGCTGCCGCGAGCCTCAAGGCGCAGCAGGCGCGGGTGAAGGTGCTGGCCGGCACGGCTGCGTACACCGTCTACGGCACCGAGGTGCGGCGCAGGTTCCGGGCCGACCGGCAGCCGGTTCGGGTGGTGGACGCGGACGGGGTGGTGCGGCTCGGCGTACCGCACGCGCGGGTGTCGACGACGACGGTGGGCGCGGCCGGTGAGGCGCTGGCGTCGCTGGTGCGCGACGCCACCTCGTACGGCGACGGCGGTGTGCGGGCTCCGGCCGTGAGGCTGCTGGTGGGCGGCCGGATCGCGGATCTGTCGGGCGTGCTCGAACCGGATGCCCTGCTGGCCCTGGCCCGCAGCGAGTTGCGCTCGCGGGCCGCCGACGAACCGGTCGTCGCGGTCGTGGAGCCCCGCGCATGACCGGCGATCACGACGCGGAGCTGGACCTCGCGGTGCGGCTGCTCGCCGGGACGCCCACGCACGAGGGACGTGATCCGCTGATGCTCCGTCAATGGGCGCTGACGGCCGAGCAGTTCGGCAGTCGGATGGCTCCGGATCCCGGACCGGTGCGAGTCGTCGAGCGGGACGGCGGGCTCGCGGCCGGCCTGCTGGCCCGGTACCGGTCGAGGCCGCCGGTGGTCGAGATCTACGTCGACACGGTCGACCGCGCCGAGCAGCTGATCGCCGAGCGCGACTGGCGGCACTGGTTCCCCGAGGGGTCGGTACGGGCAGCCGCCCTCGCCCACGAGCAGGCGCACGCCTGGCTCCACCACGCGCATGTCCGGGCCGATTTCAAGCGGGCGCTCGGCCACACGGCAATGAGGCTCGGGCGGCGCCGTCTTTACGCACATGTCGCGGGCGCCGACGAACTGGCCGCGCACGCCTATGCCCGCGCCGCCTGCGGCCTGGGCCGCAGTCCCCTGCTGCTGACGGAGGCGCTGGCCGCCTTCGTGTCCTGTGAAAGCGAGAAGTGACCGATGGGTGTCGTCATTCTGCTCGTCATGGCGGCCGGAGTGGCCGCCATGCTCAGCCGCAAGCTGCCGACCGCGTTCGCGCTGGTCCTGCTCGCCGTGGTGATCGCGTTCCTCGCGGGCGCGCCGCTGACGGGCAAGAACAGCGTGTTCGACACGGTGCTCCAGGAGGGCGCGCCCGCGCTCGCCGCCACGATGATCGCGATCCTGCTCGGATCGTGGCTCGGCAAGCTCCTGGAGGAGACCGGCATCGCGGGCACTCTGGTCCGTAAGATCGTCGAGTTCGGCGGAGACCGGCCGGTGTTCGTGGCGCTCGGTGTCCTCGCGGTGTCCGCGCTTGTCGGCACCGTGACCGGCTCCGCGCCCGCGGCGATGCTCGCCGGGCTGATCGGCATCCCCGCGATGATCGCGGTGGGCATCCCGAAGGTGACCGCCGCGGGCACGATCCTGATGGGCATCGCGGCCGGGATGCCGTTCGAGCTGCCGGTGTGGCAGTTCTTCTCCACGGCGCTCGAGCTGCCGGTGGACACGGTGCGCGGCTTCATGCTGAAGCTGTTCCCGTTCGCACTGGTGGCGGCCACCGCCTACGTCCTCGTGGAGTCGCGGCGCCGGGGTGTGGAGCATGCGTGGTCGCTCAAGTCGGTTCAGAAAACACCGGGTTCGCGGGGCAGCAGTCGGCGTCAGCGGCTCAGCGACGCCCCGTGGTACGCGCTGCTCACTCCGGTGGTGCCGCTGGTGCTGGCCCTTGGTCTCGATCTGGCGATCATCCCGTCGCTCCTTGCGGGTGTGCTGTACGCGCTGGTGACGACGACGCGGCCGCGCGAGATGAACCGCCGCCTGCTGCGCACCCTGTACGGCGGCTTCGAGGTGGCGGCGCCGCCGATCACGCTGTTCGTGGCGATCGGCATTCTGCTCGCCGCGGTGAAGCTGCCCGGCGCGGTCGACGCGCTGGAGCCGCTCGTCAAGGCGGTCAGCCCGCACAACGCGGTGCTGTTCGTCCTGGTCTTCACCCTCCTGGTACCGCTGTGCCTTTACCGCGGACCGCTGAACGTGTTCGGCCTGGGCGCCGGCATCGCGGGCGTCCTCATCGCCACCGGCATCTACCCGGCCGTCGCCGTCCTCGGCATGGCCACCTCGTACAACCAGGTCTTCGGCGTCGCAGACCCGACCAGCACCCAGACGGTGTGGAGCGCGCAGTACGCGGGGGTGTCTCCGCAGCAGGTGATGGTCCGGACGCTGCCGTACGTGTGGGCGGTGGCGCTCGGCGGTCTGTGCGTCACCGCCGCCACCTACCTGTGAATCCCCTCTGAAAGCAACCGACTTCAGGAGCCGATCATGCAAGAGCCGCAGTTTGGCCTCGACCGTCGCATGTTCCTGCGCACCACCGCCGTCACCGGCGCCGCGTTCGCCCTCGGCGGCCTTTCGACGGCGTCCGCGTCGGCCGCGCCCGGCGGGTTCCCGGACTACACCTACGTCCGCACCCTGTTGTCACCGTCCCAGCTCAAGTACAACCCGACGGGCGAGATCATCTTCCCGACCGTGCGCGGCGTGTACGACAAGTTGGCGTCACCTCTGGGCCGTTACTACCTGTACTACGCGCCGCACGACGCGCCGGGCGGCATCTGCCTGGCGTACGGCGACTCGCTGGAGGGCCCGTTCACGGAGTACCCGGCGAACCCCATCGTGTCGAACAAGTGGGACCCGCACTACTCGGTCAGCCACGTGTCGTCCCCGCACGTGCTGTGGAACGAGGACCCCAAAGAGTTCTGGCTGTACTTCCACGGCGAGAACACCACGACGCGCCTGGCCCGGTCCGCGGACGGTGTGCACTTCACGTACGACAAGGTCGTCCTGTCGACGTCGATGATGCCCACCGGCACGACCGAGACGTCCTACGCCCGTGTCTTCCGCCACGACCTGCCGGCGCGCGGCGCGCGCTACGTGATGCTCTTCATGCTGAACAACACCACCAACCACCGTGACATCTGCTGGGGTTGGTCGGCCGACGGCAGAAGCTGGACCTTCGACCAGACGCCGCTCGTCCGGCACTCGGACGTCGGCGCGGTGAACGTGGGCGGCCCTCACCTGCTGACCCGGAACGGCTCCGCCTACGTCGTCTACAACAAGGACAAGGAGAGCGGTGGCGACCTCATGATCACGGAGGTCGGCGCGGACTTCTCGCTCCGCAAGCACCTCGGCGTCTTCTACGACTCCCGTTCCACAGCCCCCGAGAACGGCCGGGCGGCAGCGCCGTCGTTCGGAACGGAGCACGGGGTGCCGTACATGGTGTACGAGGCGGGCGAGCGGCTGGCCGGGGCCATCGCGGTCGCCCGGGGCTGACCGAACGGATCCCGGGCGGGACACGAACTGACCGGTGGTCCGCACGGCGCGTACCTGCCGTGCGGACCACACCGACAGCCCTCAGGGCGTCATGCTCTGCGCAGGCCGTCCAGGTGGCCGCGCAGAGCCCGGGCGGCCAGGTCCCGCCCGCCGACGCCGTGCTGAGCGCGCAACCCGTACTCCCCGCCCCGTTCCGCCCTCCTCGCCAACACCTGCGCGGAGCACCCCCAGTTAGCCTGGATCACAGCGAAGGGGAGCAGTTCCGAGAACCGCCGGTCGACACGCTGGGTGCTCCGGAGCACCCCGGCCACCGGGCTCCCGCACACTGTGCGGGGGCGGACGAGACCTTCGGCCGAGGCATGATCCGGCCCCACTGACGTGTGGGCCGTTCCATCGTGCCCGGCCGGGTGGTTCTCCCGTCGCCCTATGGGCGCCGATGAGCTGACGGCCCGGCCCCAGCAGAAAGCAAGGCAATGACCTTCGACCCCCTGGCGTTTCTCACCGCCTTCGGGCTGATCTTCCTCGCGGAACTCCCCGACAAGACCATGTTCGCCTCGCTGGCCATGGGCACCCGGATGCGGCCGCTCTACGTGTGGTTCGGCACCTCCACCGCCTTCATCGTGCATGTCGCGATCGCTGTCGGCGCGGGCAGCCTGCTCAGCCTGCTTCCGGCCATGGCCGTCAAGCTGGTCTCCGCCGCTCTGTTCGCGTTCGGCGCCGTCGTCCTGCTGCGTGGCGGGGACGATGACGACGAGGAAGGCGCCGCCAAGACCGTCACCGGTTTCTGGCCCGTCTACACCACCGCCTTCATGGCCGTCTTCATCAGCGAATGGGGCGACCTCACCCAGATCACCACCGCCAACCTGGCCGCCACCAACCCCTGGCTGCCCACCGCCCTCGGCTCGGCCCTCGCGCTGATGTCGGTCTCCGCCCTAGCCCTGCTGGTGGGCCGCTTCATCGCCAAGCGCGTTCCTCTCAAGACCGTGCAGCGCATCGGTGCCGCGTGCATGGCCGGACTCGCCATCTGGACCCTGATCGAGGCCTTCACCGCCTGACGCCGCGACGTGTGCCTGACGGGCCTCAGGTCGGGCGCTCAGCTCCCTCCCCGCGCCCGATCGACCCACCCGGCGACGGTCCAGGGGCGCGCCTTGACTTCAAGCGCTTCAAGTATTGGAGGGTTGGCTCATGGCGATGACGTACAGGCCCGGCGCGGTGGACGACGCCACACCGCTCACGATCCAGCAGGTGTCCAGGCGTACCGGTCTCTCCGAGCCGACGCTGCGCTACTACGAGAAGATCGGCCTGATCGGCACCGTGGGGCGCGACGAGAGCAGCGGTCACCGGCGCTACAGCCCGGCTGCCGTGGAGACCATCGAGGCGCTGAGCTGCCTGCGGTCGACAGGGATGAGCGTGCGGGACATGCGCGCTTACCTCGCACACCTCGACACCGGCGACGCGCCGCGTCTGCGCGAGCTGTTCAAGGACAACGCCGAGCGCGTTGCCGAGGAGATCGAGCGCATGCGGATCCGGCTGCGCTACCTGCAGCTCAAGACCGATCTGTGGGCCGCGCGCGAGCGTGGGGACACCGCGGCGGAGCAGCGCGCCGTCGCCGAGGTCACCCCCGTCATCGCCGACCTACGTTGATGAGAAGGAAAGGCAGGAGTACGCCATGAACAACGATCTCGTTCTGGTGACGGGCGGCAGCGGCTATCTGGGGTCGCATGTCGTCAAGCGGTTGCTCGACGAGGGTTTCCCGGTCCGCACGACGGTCCGCTCGATGAACCGGGCGGACGACGTGCGGGCCATGGTGGGCCCGCGTGCCGAGCGGCTGGAGTTCGCGCAGGCGAATCTGACCGATGACGCGGGCTGGGAGGACGCCGTCGACGGATGCACCTATGTCGCGCATGTCGCGTCGCCGTTCCCGCCTGCGCAGCCGGACGACCCCGACGAGCTCATCGTCCCCGCTCGCGACGGTGCCCTTCGCGTCCTGCGGGCGGCGCGGGACGCGGGCGTCAAGCGCACCGTGCTGACGTCGTCGTTCGCCGCTGTGGGCTACAGCCGCAAGCCCGGTGAGGTCTACACCGAGACGGACTGGACCGACCCAGCGGACGACAACACTCCTTATGTCCGGTCGAAGGCGATCGCGGAACGGGCGGCATGGGACTACATCGAGGCGGAGGGCGGTGGACTCGAACTCTCGGTGATCAACCCGAGCGGAATCTTCGGCCCGCTTCTCGGCCCTCACCTGTCCGCATCCACCGGCCTCGTCAAGGCGATGCTGGACGGCGCGATGCCCGTCGTGCCGCCTGTGTACTTCGGCGTGGTCGACGTGCGTGACGTGGCGGACATCCACGTCCGGGCGCTGACCCACCCGGCGGCCGCCGGCGAACGGTTCCTCGCCTCCAACGGCCCCGCCATCAGCTTCCTCCAGCTGGCCCGGATCCTCCGCGAGCACCTCGGCGAGGCTGCCGCGCGCGTCCCGACCCGCGAACTGACCCCCGACGAAGTGCGCGAGGCCGCCGTCAGCAACCCCACCCTGCGGGACGCCGTCCGGCAGTCGGGCGGCATCCCCGTACTCCACACCGCAAAGGCCCGCACCATGCTCGGCTGGGAACCGCGCGACACGGCGACCACGATCGTCGACACCGCCAGGAGCCTCATTCAACTCGGGCTCTGTGAAGGCGAAACGCCCCGCCCGCCGCACCGAGCTGTCAGCCGACCGAAGGAACCGCGGTCCCGGATCCGCTGAGGGTGAGGCGGGAGCGCCGCCGCGTCGCGATCGCAATGGCCGTACCGATGCCCGCGATCAGCAGTCCGATCCCACAGAAGACCAGCGGAATCAGCCACAGCGAGACAAAACCGTCGATCTTCGCGTCCTCCGGGTCATCAGCGCGGTACAGGACGTCAACCCGCTCACCCTCGTCGTACGCCGGTGGGTTGGAGCCCATTGAGCTCCGGAACGTCGTCGGCGCACCGCCCGCCGGCGTGAACTCGACGACCGGGTGCGCCGTGGGCCCGCTGCTCTGCCGTGACTTGCTGGACGAGCTGACGTGGCCGCCCTGCCACTCCAGGTACACCACGGTTCCCTCGGCACGCTCCGCATCCGTCACGAACGAGATCGAAACCCCTCCCACGATCGCCCCGATGGCGAAGAACAGCGTCCCGAACGCGATGACCCCGAACGTGATCCACCAGCCGGCACTCCGCCGCCCACGTACCTGAACCTGCACAACGTCCCTCTCACTTGTCCGGAGTGAGAGGACGCTATCCCAAGTGCAAAAACCGCTGCGCACCCGCCCCCACGCACGTCGATCACGACGCAGGGGAACTCCGGGGTCCTGGTCCCCGGCGGGATTCGGCGTACTAGATTGTCGGCCCCCACCAGCGACGACGCGGCATACACAGAGGAACCACGCGAGTCCGAGAGCCGCCGCCGAGCCGCACCAGACGAAGACGCCTGGCGGGCCGAGGAACTGCCCGGCGGATCCCTGCGCATGACGATCGGTGATGTCGACGCCGCACCCAAGGACCCCAAGTCCGTCCGGAGCAACGACTATCGCGCACCCGTCGGCCAGACCGAGTGCGACAACGTCGACATCATCGAGGTCCACGGCTGGTGGTGCACCACCACCGTCTCCTCCGTCGCACAGGACGGCGAGATCGTGCTCGGCGGCGCCGCACCCCGCGCGACGATCCACTCCGCAGGCTTCCGCACGCATTGTTCTGGCCACCACGCGCGGATCCGGCAGCGCCACGAGATCCAGCGGGACAGCTGGTCCGGCCGGCGCGCCTACAGCAAGCGCCGCGACACCCCCTGGACAACCGCCCAACACCAGGCCCACGGAACCGTCTCAGCGCCCTGCCCGCGCGGACCGGTCGGCACCTACAACTACCGCCTGGCGGTCACGGTCGAGGTCGCCGGCATTTGGGCGGACGACTCCCCGGCCGCGAGCGCCGGCATCCGTGCGGACTGCGGTACGGGCATCAGCTGAGCGCACGCGCGGACACCACGGACGGGTGAAGTCAGCTGTTCTCGCCGTATGCCGCCGCCATCTCCGCCGACTCGGCCCACCGGCTGTACGTCGGCTGCTGCGGCCAGCCCTCCGGCGAGTCCTGCCACTCCTCCTGGCGGCCGTACGGCAGCAGGTCGACCAGGCCGAACAGATAGCTCAGGCCCTCGACGCCGCGGCCGTCGGTGTGCCAGGTCCGGTACACCTTGTCGCCGTCGCGCAGGAACACGTTGACCGCGAATCCGGCGTTCGGCGGGGCGCCGACGTCGCCGCC
The DNA here is from genome assembly GCF_002803065.1 of Streptomyces sp. CB01635. Lineage (GTDB taxonomy): Bacteria > Actinomycetota > Actinomycetes > Streptomycetales > Streptomycetaceae > Streptomyces. The sequence continues at coordinate 1,256,248 of NZ_NNBL01000003.1, read as the reverse complement.
GAACGAGCTGTTCGCCGTCGAGTACCACGTCATCTCGTTCCCGACCTTGCGCTTGTAGGCGAGCGCCTCGTCGATCGGGCCCTGGGTGACGATCACGAACCGGGCGTCGAACTTCTCCAGGCCCATGAGCCGGGTGAACTGGGTCGTGAAGCCGGTGCAGCCGCTGCACTGCCACTCCGCGTCCTCGAACCACATGTGGTTGTAGACGATCAGCTGCGGGTGGTCGCCGAAGATCTCCGCGAGGCGGACCGGGCCGTCCTCGCCCTCCAGTACGTAGTCGGGCATCTCGACCATCGGCAGCTGACGGCGCTGGGCGGCGATGGCGTCGAGCTCCCTGGTGGCGGCCTTCTCCCGGACGCGCAGCGCCGCCAGCTCCTTCTGCCAGGTGGCCGCGTCGACGACGGACGGCAGGGCGTTTTCGGTGGTGGCCATGGTGCCTCCGGACGGATCAGGTGCCTGTCTGGGATTACTGACTCCCGGGGCGGCCGGAAGTCATCGGTCGCCCCCCAGCAAGATCGCACCAGCGGCGGCAACCGGCACCTTCAGAGCCCGCACGGTCAGCTTCCGGACCCGCATGATCAGCCAACTGGCCGGACCACTGCCCTGCCGTTGCCCCCAGGGCGTCGGCGCCCCTACTTGTTCGGGCCCCGGAAGCGGCCGAACGCCTTCGTGAAGGCGGTCAGCGGCGAGCCGTCCAGTCTGGCCGAGCCCGGGTCGACAGGCCGGGGCACACCCGCGCCGCCGGTCGCCTCCGCCAGCGCGGCCTGCGCCGCCTCGGCCGCCTCCCGGTAGAGGTCACAGGACTTCGTCATGGCCTCCAGTGCCTCGGCGTATCTGACGACCATGCCCTGGGCATGGACCAGCTCCTCGTCCGGAGTGAGCAGGTGCCAGCCCTGGCGCAGCCGCGTCAGGGCCCGCTCGGCGTCATCGGGCATCGACCTCGGCAGCGCGGCGAACTCCCTGATCCTGTCGAGGAGTTCGGTCGGTTCGGAACCGTCCAGGAAGACGCTGCGCACCGTGAAGCGCTCCGCCTCGTACCCCGGGACGGGCGGCACCGTGGGCAGAACGACGGCGCCGCCGCGCGGCATCCGCAGGCTCAGCTCCCGCTTCATCGCGACGTCGGCGATCTGGGCCTGGTCCGGCGTGCCCCGGTGCTCGACCACCCGGTGCCGCAGGCTGGGCGGCAGGAACGCCGAGACAGGTTTCTGCCCCATGGCGTCCGGCGTCATCGCCTCGTGCACCACGACATGGATGAACCAGCTGTTACGGGTGCAGTCCCGCAGCCGGTGACGCAGCTCGTCGTCGTCCTTGGGCAGGTAGTTCGCGGCCCGCAGGCGCACGCCCGGCACGGTGTCGTGGTCCCAGTCGACCCGGTCGCTGTCGGGCCAGAACATGGTGGCGGGCGAGGGCCAGTGCGCGTCCCACGCCCGCTGCGCCTCGGCTGCGAGGACCCAGGTGACGCCCTCGCCCTCCTTGCGGCGGGCCTCGGGGTCGTACGTCGTCAGCTGTGCGCGCACGGTGACGTCGTCGGCGACGCGCCAGCGGGCCTCGAAGAGGCGGCGGGCCGTCGGACCGGGGTCGGCGGATTCGTCCCGCGGGTGCAGGGCGGTGGAGCGGGCCGCCTCGACGGGGTCGAGGTCCAGGAAGTCGTCGAGCACCCCGGCCGCCTTGAGGGCGATCAGGTTGCGCCGGACGTCCTGCTCGGGCTCGGGCCCGAGATGGCGCCCGCGCCCCAGCCACGCGGTGTCGGGGGCGATGGTCGAGGAGCTGCTGTTCTTGGCCATGGAATCGTTCTGTGGGTGATCGGGGGCTCGACCAGTATGGTCCCTGCACCTGTCGATGGAAGGGGAACCCCGTCCCGACTTGCATCAATCGCGGCCGGACGGCCCGAACCCCGACGTCAGGCGCGGGGCGGCGGCTTCGGAACGTGGCACGTGCGCGCGTCGGCCGCCAGCGCCTGGAGCACCAGTACCGACAGGTCGTCCTCGACCGGGCCCGTCCCGAAGTCGTGTGCCGCTCGCCGCACATGCTCCGCGAGCGCCTTGGCGCCGAGGCCCATGCCCTGGCGGAGCACGTCCGCGAGACCGTCGTCGTCGTCCAACTGCCAGTTGCCGCGGCGTCGTTCGGTGACGCCATCGGTCACGCAGAGCAGCGTTTCACCGGGTGCGAGATGGAAGGTGCTGGCCCGGAATTCGGCGCCCTCGTCGATGCCGAGCAGCATCCGGGGCTCGCACGCCGGTTCCACTCTGCCGTCGGTGAACAGATGGAGGGGCGGGGGGTGGCCGGCGCTGGCGACCCGGCAGCGGGCTCCTGCCACGCCCGGTTCGACGGCCAGCTCCCCGTACAACAGGCTCAGGAAGCGGGTGGCCGCCTGCTCGCCGTCGGCCGTCAGCGCTTCGGCGCTGTCCTCCGCCATGGCGATGTTCAGCCGGTCGAGAACCGATTCGACGCCGTGGCCTTCGCGCGCCAGGAGTCGCACCAGATGCCGGGCGAGGCCGGTGACGGACATCGCCTCCGGGTCCTTCCCCTGCACGTCCCCGAGCAGGAAGCACCAGCGGCCCTCGCCCTTCGGGAAGACGTCGTAGAAGTCGCCGCCGACGGTCTGGCCCTCGCCGTGCGGCTCGTAGACGATCGCGGTGTCGATTCCCGCGATGCTGGCCAGGGTCGTCGGCAGCTGCCTGCGCTGGAGGGCGACGCTGATGGTCGTCTGTCTCGTGTACTGGCGGGCGGTGTACACGGCCTGTGCGACGCGGCGGGCCACGTCGTCGACCATGCGCACCACCGCGTCGGTCATCTGCAGATGGCCGGTCCGGCCGAGGAGCAGTATCCCGACGTCCGTGTCACGGATGGCGAGCGGGAAGGCGAACGCCGACCCGCCCGCACGGTCGGCCCCGCCGCTCTCCGGCCAGGGCCAGGGCGTGCCCCCGGCGCGGATGCCCGCGGACGGCGGGATCCGCTCCAGTTCCTCGCGCAGCGGCACGATGCGCCGCTCGTCGACGTGCCAGACCCGGGCCAGTTGCAGCCCTCCCCCCTGGGTTCTCAGCCAGATGCCGCACCAGTCCGCGAGGCGGGGTACGAGCAGCTGGGCCGCGAGCGCGGCGACCATGCTCTGGTCAAGCTGCCCGGCGAGAAGCTCGCTGGTCTCGGCGAGGAACGACGGGCCGCTGTGGTCGACCCACTCGGCGGCGTACCCATGGCTGCGCACCAGGTGTTCCCTCGCGTCGGTCGATTCCGCGATGCCGGGCGGTGCCTGCCCGGTCCCGGGCCCCGCGGCCTCGCCGGTACGGGCCGCAGCGGCCTGGGTCACCACGGATCCCGGCTCCGCCGACGAGGCCTCCAGCCGGAACCACACCCGCTTCTCCGACCGTCGGTAGGTCACGCCCCAGGCCTGGGAGATCGCGCTCACCAGCTGGAGGCCGTAGCCGGGTTCGCCGTGCCGGGCGTCCGCCGCGGCGCGTACGCCTCTGGAGGGGTGGCGGTCCACGACCTCCACGACTACGGCCAGTCCGGTGTCCGGGTGCCGCTCCAGGCGGCAGACCACGTCGATGTCGGTGCCCGCGTACACGACGGCGTTGGTGACCAGCTCGCTGACCAGCAGGACGGCATTGTCGATGAGCCCCTGCGGGACCTGCCCGGCGGCCGGAACGGGGTTTTGGCCGGGAGGCGTCGCGGTGGACGGCATTCTGCCCGCCAGCACCTCACGCAGAAATCTTCGCGCCTGTGCGGACGCGAGCTGGTTCGCCGGCAACTCCTTGCTGCACACGAAATCAGCCGAGTGTGCGGGCAACGGGATCACGACGCCCCCTGGGTCCGCCGACAGCGTCTGGGAGAAGTATTTTCGTGCCCCTTATAATATGACAAACATGCCTAAACAGGCCGCTGGTGTGCGCGACGAACTCCCGGCAGAGGGTGGTTCATGACCATGGACACGACTCGGCCCGACCCGGCCAACCCGGCCACTGAGACCTCCGGACACTGGGTCCGAACGAGTGAGCTGCGCCCGCTTCTCGCCGCGATGAAGGCCCTGCGCGACGGTGACTTCACAGTGCGTGCGGACGGTTCGCGGGAAGTGGGCGAACTCGCCCCGCAGGACCCCGTCGTCGCGGAGATGAGCGCCGTCCTCAACCAGGTCACCGCGCGAAACGCGCATCTCGCTACGGAGCTCCAGCGCGTCCGGCACGAGATCATCCGGCGGGGCCGGCTGGACGAGCGCATTTCCGCGAGTCCGGGCTCGGGCACCTGGACGACGAACGTGGAGGCCGCCAACACGGCGATCGAAGCACTGGTGGGGCCCGTCGCCAAGGCCACGCGGGTCCTCGACGCCGTCGCGGACGGCGACCTGACGCAGCATGTCGATCTGCACGACGGAAGCCGCCAGCTCCGCGGCGACCTGCGGCGCCTGGGCATCGGCGTGAACCGCATGGTGGACCAGCTCTCCCTGTTCACCGGTGAGGTGACCCGGGTCGCCCGTGAGGTCGGCACGGAGGGGCGCCTGGGTGGCCGCGCGAAGGCACAGGGGCTGTCGGGCGACTGGCTCCACGTGACCGAGGCGGTCAACACGATGGCGTCGCGGCTGACGGCCCAGGTGCGGGACATCGCGGTGGTGACGACCGCCGTGGCGCGCGGCGACCTGACGCAGCAGGTGACCGTCGAGGCCACCGGCGAGCTGCTGGAGCTGAAACTCACCGTCAACAAGATGGTGGACCAGCTGCGGGCATTCGCCGACGAAGTGACCAGGGTCGCCCGTGAGGTCGGCACCGAAGGACAGCTCGGCGGACGCGCGCAGGTCAGGGGCGCTTCCGGGGTCTGGAAAGACCTCACCGACAGCGTGAACTTCATGGCGTCGAACCTGACCTCCCAGGTCCGCAACATCGCCCAGGTGACCACCGCCGTCGCGAACGGCGATCTGAGCCAGAAGATCACCGTGGAGGTCCGGGGCGAGATCCTTCAGCTGAAGTCGACGATCAACACCATGGTGGATCAGCTCTCCGCCTTCGCCGACGAGGTCACCCGCGTCGCCCGCGAGGTCGGCACCGAGGGACAGCTCGGCGGACGCGCGCAGGTCAGGGGCGTGTCCGGGGTCTGGAAAGACCTCACGGAGAGCGTCAACTTCATGGCCGACAACCTGACCTCCCAGGTCCGCAACATCGCCCAGGTCGCCACCGCCGTCGCCGAGGGCGACCTCGGCAAGACGATCACTGTGGAGGCCAAGGGAGAGATCCTCGAGCTGAAGTCGACGATCAACACGATGGTCGACCAGCTCTCCGCCTTCGCCGACGAGGTCACCCGCGTCGCCCGCGAGGTCGGCACCGAGGGCAACCTGGGCGGACAGGCCCAGGTCAGGGGCGCTTCGGGGGTCTGGAAGGACCTCACCGACAACGTGAACTTCATGGCGCTCAACCTGACGTCGCAGGTCCGCAACATCGCCCAGGTCACCACCGCCGTGGCCAACGGAGACCTGTCGAAGAAGATCGACGTCGACGCGCGCGGCGAGATCCTGGAGCTGAAGGACACCGTCAACACGATGGTCCAGCAGCTGAGGGCGTTCGCGGACGAGGTGACCCGCGTGGCCCGCGAGGTCGGCACCGAGGGGCGGCTCGGCGGCCGTGCCCAGGTCCACGGCGCGTCCGGGGTCTGGGAGAACCTCACGGACAACGTCAACTTCATGGCCGACAACCTGACCTCCCAGGTCCGCAACATCGCCCAGGTCGCCACCGCCGTCGCGCGCGGCGACCTGTCCAAGAAGATCGACGTCGACGCACGTGGCGAGATCCTGGAGCTCAAGACCACGATCAACACGATGGTCGACACGCTCTCCGCGTTCGCGTCCGAGGTCACGCGTGTGGCCCGCGAGGTGGGCTCGGAGGGGCAGCTGGGCGGCCAGGCCCGCGTGGAGGGCGTCTACGGAACGTGGAAGCGGCTGACCACCAGCGTCAACGAGCTGGCCCTGAACCTGACCACCCAGGTGCGCGCGATCGCCGAGGTCGCCAGCGCCGTCACGCAGGGCGACATGTCCGGCTCCATCTCGGTGGAGGCCCAGGGCGAGGTCGCCACCCTCAAGGACAACATCAACCTCATGGTGGCGAACCTCCGTGAGACGACCCGGGCGAAGGACTGGCTGGAGTCCAACCTGGCCCGTATCGCCGGGCTCATGCAGGGCCACCGCGACCTGGTCGAGGTCGCCGACCTGATCCTGCGCGAGCTGACCCCTCTGGTGAACGCCCAGTACGGTGCGTTCTTCCTGGCCGAGGCGAGTGCGGAATCGGGCGAGGACCTGGAGCTCCTGGCCGGTTACGGCACCGGCCAGGAAGAAGGCCACAGGCCGCGTCCCCGGCTCAGCCTCGGCGGGCCCGGCTGGGGCCTGATCACCCAGGCCGCCGCGGAGAAACGGCGAATCCTCGTCGACGCGGTCCCCGCGGACTACATCACCATCAGCTCCGGCCTCGGCGCCGCGCCGCCGGCCAGCATCGTCATCCTGCCGATCCTCTTCGAGGACCGGGTGCTCGGCGTCATCGAACTCGCCTCGTTCAGCCGCTTCAGCGAGGTCCACCTCGCCTTCGTCGACCAGTTCGTGAACACCATCGGTGTCTCCATCAACACCATCATCGCCAACTCCCGCACCGAGTCCCTCCTCTCCGAGTCCCAGCGCCTCACCGCCGAACTGCGCCAGCGCTCCGACGAGTTGCAGCTCACCAACGCCAAGCTGGAGGAGAAGGCGGCGCTCCTTGCCACGTCCTCCCAGTACAAGTCCGAGTTCCTGGCGAACATGTCGCACGAGCTGCGCACACCCCTCAACTCGCTCCTCGTGCTGTCCCGGCTGCTCGCCGACAATCCCTCCGGCCGGCTCTCCGCGGAGGAGGTGGAGTTCGCCGTCACCATCCACCAGGCGGGCTCCGACCTGCTGCAACTGATCAACGACATCCTCGACCTGTCGAAGATCGAAGCGGGCCGGATGGATGTGCACCCCAAGAAGCTGCCGCTGAACAAACTGCTCGACTACGTACGGGCCACCTTCCAGCCGCTCTCCGGGGACCGGGGCCTGTCGTTCGACATCACGGTCGGCGAGGACGTTCCCCAGGAGCTCTACTCCGACGAGCAGCGACTCCAGCAGATCCTCCGCAACCTCCTCTCGAACGCGGTGAAGTTCACCTCGTCCGGCGGGGTGGAGCTGCTCGTGGAACGTGCGACGCCGACGAACTTCGAGGAGGAGACGCTGCGCGACGCGGACGCCGTCATCGGCCTTGCCGTCAAGGACACGGGAATCGGCATCCAGCCGGAGATGCTCAGCGGGATCTTCGAGGCGTTCCAGCAGTCCGACGGCGCCACCAACCGCAAGTACGGCGGCACCGGTCTCGGCCTCTCCATCAGCCGGGACATGGCGGCCCTGCTCGGCGGCCGGATCATGGCCGAGAGCGAGCCGGGCGTCGGCTCCACCTTCACGCTCTTCGTGCCCGTGCACTACACAGCCCCCATCGTGGAACCGCTCCCCGCGAGCGGCGACGTGCAGGCCATCGCCGGACCGGGCTCTGCGGGCAGCCGGCCCGCGGCCCTCTCCGGGACCGCGCAGTACGAGGCCTTGAGCACGCGGGAGGCCGCGCCCCTGACGAGAGTCCGTACCCCCGACGAACTCGGCAGCCTCGCCATCGCGGACGAACACACCAGCTGGCCGGAGACGACCCGGCTCAAGGAGTGGCTGACCGGCGACGCGGCCGGGGTACTGGCCAACCGCCGCATCCTGATCGTCGATGACGACATCCGGAACGTCTTCGCGCTGACCCATGTGCTGGGCCGCGTCGGCATCAGCGTCAAGTACGCCGAGAACGGCCGCGAGGGCCTCGAGGTCCTCGACCGGACACCCGATGTGTCCCTGGTGCTGATGGACATCATGATGCCCGAGATGGATGGTTACGAGATGATCGGAGCGATGCGGCGCACACCGCGCTTCGCGAACCTGCCGGTCATCGCGCTCACCGCCAAGGCCATGCCGGGCGACCGCGAGAAGGCGATCGAGAGCGGCGCGAACGACTACATCCCCAAGCCGGTGGACGTCGACCGGCTGCTGTCGGTGATCTGCCGGCTCCTCGACCCGCACACCCCCTCGGAACCGCCTCCGGGCAACCCCGGCGACACCACGGGGCAGGCGACATGACAGCACCGCAGGGAGCAGCGGCGGACGCCTCCAGCATCCTCATCGTCGACGACATGGAGGAGAACCTGGTCGCCCTCGAAGCCGTACTCGGCTCGCTCGCCCGGGTGGTCCGTGCGCGCTCGGGCGAGGCAGCTCTCAAGGCGATGCTGCGGCAGGACTTCGCCGTCGCGCTCATCGACGTGATGATGCCCGGCATGAACGGTTTCGAGACCGCAGCCAACATCAAGGGGCTCCACCAGACCAAGGACGTCCCGATCATCCTGCTGACCGGTGCGGCGGTCGATCCGAACTACGCCTACCGCGGCTACACGGTCGGAGCGGCCGACTTCCTGATCAAGCCGTTCGACCCGTGGCTGCTGCGGACCAAGGTCAACGTCTTCCTGGACCTTCACCGCAAGAACCGTCAACTCGCGGAACAGGCTGAGCAGTTGACGCGCCTTCTGGCGGTCGATGTGCCCACGCACCCACCCGAGGAGCAGCACCGGCTGGCTGACGTCGAACGTCAACTCGCCCAGGTGCAACGCCTGCTGCGCGAAGGAGACGGTTCGGACGCACCCGAGGCGGCGGGCCTCGCCGACCGGATCGCCGTACTGGAAGAGGCGGTGGGACGGCTCCTGGAGCCCCCGGAGCAGTAGGAGCCCACCGGGCGCGCCCCGACGGCCAACGGCAGAACCGGCCGGCGGGCCCGGCTCCCCTCAGCCCGCCGCCAGTGCCTCCTCGGCGGCCTCCAGCTCGTCCTGAGGGTCCAGCATCCGGGACAGCACGTCCAGATCATCCGCGTCGTAGCGGGACCTGACGTCCTCCCGCCAGTGCTCGGCGGCCACGCGCAGCACGTCCACGGCCTCCTCGTGGCGTCCGGTCCGGTTCAGCACGAGGCCGTAGTACCCCGCCGTCTCGGTGCCGAACGCCTCGTCCCGGCCCTCTTCCCATGCCTTGCGCAGGAACGGCTCGGCTTCCTCGTACGCACCGCGCTGAGCGATGGCCTTACCCGCCAGCATCGCGTTCAGTGCGCTGTTGTCGGCTGCCGCGCGGACGTACCACCGCTCGGCCTCCTGGTAGTCCTTGTGGTATTCGGAAAGCCAGGCCATGGCACCGCAGGCATCGTGGTCCCCGGCCTCCGCGGCGATCCGCTTCCAGTGATCGCGCTGCACTGGTTCACCCAGGTCGTCATAGAGCCACCTGAGATCGGCCGCAGCCGCCATGTCGCCCGCCAGCGCCGCGGGTTCGTGCCAGGGAAGCATCCAGCGTGCCGCCGCCCCACCCCACTCGTAGAGCATCTTCCCGTACGCGTACGAAGCCTGGAGATCCCCGGCCTCGGCCCGTTGACGCAGTTCCTGCAAACGGCGCAGATCCTGCTCGGGCGGCACCTCGTCCTCCTCACGGAGCCGGGCGATCTTGGCGAGCCGATCGGGAACGACCTCGTCGTCGGGGTCGACCTCCCTCAGCCAGGCCTCGGCCTCATCGAGCCGGCGCTGCCGGCGGAACAGGTCGGAGAGCCTCACCAGCGCAGCACGGTGCCCCGTGTCGGCCGCGAGGGCGTACCAATGCTCGGCCTCGGCGAGTTCCCCGCGCTCCTCGTTGAACAGGCCCAGGATGAAGGCCGCGCCGTCGTACCCCTCGCGGTGGGAGCGCAGGAGGAGTTCACGGACCTCGGGCCAGCGGTCGTCGGAGTGGTGCCGCTCAAGGAAGATCGCGTGCTCGACGAGAGCCACCGGGCTGAGGCGTCCGGCCCTGCAGAAGTAGTTCCCAGCTTCGTTGGTCAGACCGGGATAGTCCTTGAACTCACCGTCCAACTCCCCCAGGGGTTCCACCGCCTCGCCCGCGGCCTCGCCGTCCTCGGCGTCCTCCGCCGCCTCGAGGTCATCGGCGACCCGGTCGAAGGTCTCGCGAATGTGCTCGAAGAGCTGCACCCACCGGAAGACGGCGATGTCCCCGATGTCCACGCCCTTCATCAGGAACTCGGCTGCCTCGTCCGGCTTTCCCTCGGCTGCAAGGAGCTTGCCCAGCTCGATCTTGCAGTCGAGACGGCCCATCTCCCAGCCTTCCCGGAACCATTCCGCAGCCTCCGGGTCACCGTTCTCCTTGAGCAGTACGGCCAGACCGTACGCGCAGCCGGAGTGGCGGTCCGCGGCAAGGCGGTAGAGCCGCTCGGCCTCCCGGCGGTCACCCCGGATCTTCCGGTAGCGGGCGAGGGTGTACGCCGAGAAGGCGTCACCCGCCTCAACTGCCCGCTCCCAGTAGGGGATTCCCTCGTCGACCCGGCGGCCGAGTACAAAGAAGTCGGTGTGGCGACGGGCGATCTCCTCGTCGCCCGCTACCGCGGCGGCGACGAGGCCCTCGCCATGTTCCTCGATGGTCTGCGCTTCGTTCTGTAGTGCCATGCGAGAGATCGTTCCATCCAGCCGCGACTCAACCAACAGCGGGACATCGGCGCCGAGTTCAGGGGCCCAGGGCCCCGGATTCACATCTCGTGTCTCGTGTCTCGTGTCTCGTGTCTCGTGTCTCGTGTCTCGTGTCTCGTGTCTCGTGTCTCGTGTCTCGTGTCTCGTGTCTCGTGACAGCTCGCGTGGTGACGAGCAAACCGCGACAGTCCGAGCATGTAATTCAGTTCACAATGCGGTCAGGCCGACGTCGGCGCTTGGTCGAGGGGGATGACTCGGGCCGTGGCACTGGCGGTCGCTATGGTCGCCCCGCCGGAATCGGAGAGGGTGGCTTCCAGGAAGGCGACGTCCCCTGCCCGGTGCACCACGCGCCCCTTCCCGATGATCCGGCCCGGGCGGACGGGCCTCAGGAATTGGGTGTGGAGTTCCAGCGTGGACTGGAACTGGTCCGGTTCGAGCGTGGCCAGAAGTGCGGGACCGACCGTGTCGTAGAGCATCGCGGCGAGGAAGGCGCCCAGCACGTTCCCGGCCGGGTTGGTGAAGTCCTCCGTCGCGGTGAAGGCCAGCTCGACGGTGCCGTTGTCACCGTCCGCGTCGAGGACCTCCAACCCCAGCGTGGCCGCCGCCGGTGGCAGCGGCGCGCGCCCCTCCACGCCATCCCAGAACGGCCCGGATCGTCCTGTCATCGCAACGCTCCCAGGTCGAGAATTCTGTCGAGAGTTCCGTCGGGATTTCTCCTGCCGTACCTATTCTCCGCCTCCCCCCTGTGACCTCACTCCTGGTCGTCCAGCAGGAAGGATCCGTACCGGGGCTCGCCGGCCCGTGAGAGCAGCTTGCGCCCCTCGACGGCCATCGCGTCGCCGGCCAGCGTGAGTGACGCCGAGCGGCGGGACCGGTCGAAGAGCGCAAGCCCCGGACCCCGTTCGAGCCTGCTGACGTCCTGGCTCACCGTCGGCCGGGAGATATGGAGTGCCTCCGCCACCCGGCCGAAGTGCAGATGCTCGGCGACCGTCACGAAGATCTCGATCTGGCGCGACGTGATTCCCACAGATCAAGCCTGTAGCGGGCCGGTGGTCCGATGGCTGTTTCGGGTCCAGCGGATTCAGCGAGCGCGGCCACCGGGCCGACGGCGCGGTACGCGAATGCGTTACCCGTTGCGCGCGGCCGCCACGAAACGGCGGATCAGGTCGGCGCTCTTGACGCCCTTCTCGGACTCGACGCCGCTGGACACATCGACACCACCGGGGGCGGCCGACCGTACGGCCGCGCCTACGTTGTCAGGGTCCAGCCCCCCTGCCAGCAGCCAGAATCCCTGGGGCGGGCGTTCGGCGAGCAGGTCGGTGTCGAAGCGGGCACCGCTGCCCGGCACCGGGGCGTCGAGGAGCAGCCGGTCAGCGGGATCCATCTCCGGACGCGCGAGATAGCCGTCCCAGGCCAGGGCCCGGATCGTCCGGAACCCTTCGGCGCGGAGGCGTTCGAACGCCGCGTCCTCCTCACCACCGTGCAGCTGGACGGTGGTGAGGCGCGCGGCTGAGGCCGTTGCCAGGACCTCCTCGATGGGCTGTCGCCGGAACACGCCCACGGTCTCGACCGCGGCGGGCACGCGTCGTGACAGCTCGCGGACGGCTTCGGCCCCGATCAGTCGCGGGCTGCCGGGCGCGAAGACGAATCCGACGGCGTCCGCGCCTGCCGCGACCGCCGCGTCGAGTGTGTCCGCCGTGCGCAGACCGCAGATCTTTACGTACACCGATCCCTGCTCTCTTCCTTTTCTGCCTTCGCCGGGCCGGCCCCGGCGCGATGAGCTGCCGAGGCCTCGTTCGCGGCGGCCGGTGTCACCGTAGACGATCCGTGCCCGGCAGGCTCGGGGCCTGTACTCACCTCGCGGGCGACGGGTCCCGGAACGTCCGCACCGGCGATACGGACTCGGGGGTCTCCGCGTCGGCCGGGCGCGGACTCAGCAGGGACATCAGGAACGCGAGCACCATGACCGCGGCTCCGGTGAGCCTCGCCCCCAAGGTGTCCCTGGCCGCTCGAGCTCCCGGCGGCCTGCATGGCGGGCAGGATCGCGACCGGTGAGACGTTGAGCGTCTTGCAGCGCGACTCTGAGCTCAACGAGCGCTTGTCCCAGGGCCTGGACGAGGTCAACTTCCCCGCCACCGGAACCACTGCTCAGATCAGAGTTCGCTGTCGGTGAAGGTCGTCGACGACGCCGGTGAGCTGCTCGGAGGCGTTTCCGGCTGGACGTGGGGCGGGCTGTTCGGCATCGAGATGCTCTGGATCCGTGAGACGAGCCGTAAGGACGGGTGGGGATCAAAGATCCTCCTGGCTGCGGAGGCGGAGGCGCGCCGGCGAGGCTGCCTCCGCGTCTGCGTATCGTCCTTCACCTTCCAGGCACCTGAGTTCTGCCAGCGCCACGGATATGTCGAGACCGGCCGAACCTTGGGAATCCCGGGCGGCGCCGAAGATGTCCACATGTTCAAGAAGCTGGGATAGGCCTCGCGAACCGGACTGGCCGCCTGCGTCCGCGGCTCGCCCTGGACCTGCTGATCGCCGTCTCCCACTGCGCGCTCGACTGATGGATGATCCGACCGGACACTCCCGCTCAGACGAAGTGGAGGCCATCGCCCGCCGCTCGTGTCCTGTCCTGTCCTCCGACGTCGCGTACCGCTCGAGCTGCTGTTGGCGCCCCTGCCCGGGAGGTTCGCCGTGGTGGCGGTGGCGTCGACGGGCCGGCAGCCGACGGCCGGCCCCTCGGCGCCACCCGCGTCACTACTTGGGCATCAGCACCGTGTCGACGATGTAGACGTTGGCGTTGGCCGTCTTGACGTTGCCGCAGACCACACTGGCGGAGTCGTTGACCTTGTAGGACTCGCCGGAGCCCGCGGTCGTCAGCTTGGACTTCTCCAGCGTCGCGTACGAGCCGTTCTCCAGGTCCTTCGGCGCGAGCTTCTGCCCCACGACGTGGTAGGTGAGGATCTTGGTGAGCGTGGCCTTGTCGTTCAGGACCTTGTCCAGGTCGGCCTTCGGGATCTTCGCGAAGGCGTCGTTGGTCGGCGCGAACACGGTGATGTTCTCGGCGTTGTTCAGGGTGTCGACCAGGCCCGCCTTCTTGACCGCGGTCACGAGAGTGGACAGGGCCGGGTTGTTGGACGCGGCGGTCGCGACCGGGTCCTTCGCCATGCCGTCGAAGGAGCCCGCGCCGTCCTTGGGCACGGAGGAACAGGCCGGGCCGAACGGCTCGTCCGCGTTGTTCATGTCGCCCGAACCGCTGTCGTTCGCCTTGTCGGACGCCTGGTCGGACGCGGCGGACGACTTCGTGTCCGAGGCCGCCTTGTCCTTGCCGTCGTCGCTCGAGCAGGCGGTCAGCGCCAGCGGCAGCATCGCCGCCGCGGCGAGAACGAGGGCTCCACGACGGGTTCGGCGGGTGACGGTGTTCATTTCTGCTCCTTGAAAGGTGTGGTGAGGGTGCTGAGTTCAGGTCGTGCGCCGAGATCGGCGCAGCGGTCAGTCCACGGTGACCACCACCGAATGCCAGCCACTGGCCCCATCGGGGATGGTGCGGGTCCGCTTCTCCGTCTGGGTCTCGCCCGTGCGGTCCGTGGCCCGGACGGTCAGGGTGTGACCGCCCGACGCGGCCTTCCAGGGGAAGGACCACTGGCGCCAGGTGTCCGTGGTGTCCTCGGCGGCCAGATCCGCCAGCCGCCAGGGCCCGTCGTCGACACGGACCTCGACCTTGTCGATCCCGCGGTGCTGGGCCCAGGCCACTCCGGCGACCATGACCGTTCCGGCCCCGGGGCGCGCGAACGGCTTTGGGGTGTCGATCCGGGACTGCGTCTTGATCGGCGCCCTGCGCGCCCAGTGCCGCTTCACCCAGTACGGGTCGTAGTCGTCGAACGTGGTGAGTTCGATGTCGTGGATCCATTTACAGGCGGACACGAACCCGTACAGGCCGGGAACCACCATGCGCACCGGGAAACCGTGGGCGAAGGGCAGGGGCTCACCGTTCATCCCGAGGGCGAGCATCGCGTCGCGTCCGTCCATGACGTCCTCGACGGGGCTGCCGATGGTCATTCCGTCGACGGAGCGCGCGACCAGCTGGTCGGCGGGCCCGCCCTTCGACGGCGGCTCGACGCCACACCGGCGCAGGAGGTCGGCCAGGCGCACGCCGATCCACCGCGCGTTGCCGACGTACGGGCCGCCGACCTCGTTCGAGACGCAGGCGAGCGTGATGTTCCGTTCGATGAGCGGCATGCGCAGCAGCTCCGCGAACGACACGGTCGTCTCGCGGGCGACGCCCTTGCCGTGGATCCGCAGCCGCCACGCGTTCGCGTCGACCTTGGGCACCACGAGCGCGGTGTCGACCCGGTAGAAGTCCTTGCTGGGCGTCATGAACGGGCTGACTTCCTTGATCCGCAGCGCGGCCCCCTTGGGTACGGGTACGGCGGCGGAGGCGGGCGCGGGCAGCGTGATCCGGCGGCGGGAGGCGACGGCGTTCTCGCCCTGCGAACCGTTCAGGGAGCGGCCCAGGAGGCCGAGCCCGGTCGACGCGGCCGCGGCCGCAGTCGCCGCGACAATGAACCCCCGCCGGTCCCAGCCCGCCTCCTCCTCGCCGCGAGCGGGCTCTGCCTCCGCGGGCGCCGTCGCACCTTGGCCGACGGGAGTCTCACTCCTACGTGGCTGCAGGCGCCCGGAGAGCCAGTACAGAAGCCCGGCTCCCACCACGGCTCCGGCCACCGACGGCAGGGCGTCGGCGACGCTCGTGGAGTCGGGCCGGCCGGTCGCGGCGAGGGCCCCGACCACGCCGAACAGGAGGACGCCCGCCGAGCCGATCCGCCGGCGCCGTGCCGCCACCACGCCGAGGACGAGTGCGAGAAGCGTGAGGACGCCGAGGATGCCCAGTTGCAGGACAAGCTTGTCGTTCGTGCCGAAGTGGCGGATCGCCCAGTCCTTCACGCCTGCGGGCGTGCGGTCGATCGCCGCCCCGCCCACCGCGACGACGGGACTCGACTCGGGACGTACCGCGGCAGACACGAGCTCGGCCGTCGCGAGCGCGGCGTAGCCCGCCAGGAGGCCGATCAACGCACCGAGCCCGACAAGTCGCCACCCACGGGGGTGACTTGATGTCTTCGCTTCTGTACTCACACCGGTCATCCGGAGCAGTGGCCGGGTTCGGATTGGCCTCTCACTCGATCGAGGGAGAATTTCTTTCCGACCAATCCGAAGGGCTCGCGGGTACGAATGAACGGGGCGTCGCGGTCCCCTTGTACTGCGGGGCCCCGCGGAACAAGTCCCTTTGTCGACCGGCGGACAGCGGACCGATCCGGTGGTCCCGCGCGCCAGGAATTGCTTATGGAGAGGACAGGGACGTGCCTGCGCCCGCTCAAGACAGTTCCGGCGAGGCATTTCCATGCCTCGCCGGTGCCATGGACGGTCAGGCAGGGAAGTTCATCAGGGCCACCGGCGCGGAGGTGGGTTTGGGAGATCCGCCCGCCGGTTCGACGGTGATGCCCATGCCGGACGCCCGGTCGACGGGACCGTCCAACAGGACGGCCTGCGACCGCGAGGCGGGGTCCAGGAGTCCGGCCGGACGCATCGTTCCGCCGTCGGCGAACCACAGCTGGTAAACCTTGCCGGACGGCGGTGCGGCCAGGCCGGACGACACGAATGCCGCCTTGTCGCGGCTCTTGGAGACGACCACCGTGCCACTCGCGCCGTCGCCGAGACGCGCGGTGCCGGCCTTGGCGTCGGGCGCCCCCAGGACTGCCGCGAGCTCGGCCGACCGCCGCTGCTCCGCGCCGGCCTCGGCGCGCGCGTCCCGTGCCTCCTCGTGCTGCCACACCGCGACGCCGCCAAGACCGGCGGCGGTCGCCAGGCACGCGGCGAGCGCCCAGCGCGAGGCCCGGCGTCCCCGCCCCGGGTTCCCGCCACCGCGCGAGGGCGGCTTCGGGAGGGGCGACTCCTGGCGGACATTGGGGATCCGTCCCATGACCCGGGCCCTGAGCGCGGGCGGCGGCGTCTCACTGACGGCAAGCCCCAACCTGCCTGCCGTGGCATCCAGTTCAGCGACCTCCTGAGTACAGGCCTCGCAGGCCACGAGGTGGCGCTCGAAGGCGGCCCGCTCGTCCTCGGACAGCGCGTGGAGCACGTAGGCGCCGGTCAGCGTGTGGACATCGGCGTTCGTCATGCGTTCACCCCCAGGCAGTCACGCAGGCGGATGAGACCGTCGCGCAGGCGCGTCTTGACCGTGCCGAGAGGCAGCGCGAGCAGCTCGGCCACTTCCCGGTACGTGAGTCCGCGGTAGTAGGCCAGCGTGACGGACTGACGCTGGAGCTCCGTGAGGCCGCGCAGACAGCGGCGTACCTGTTCGCGTTCGAGGCGGTGCTCCACCTGTTCGGTCACCTCGTCGAACTCGGGGGTGCGGTCCAGGAGGGCGGCCTGCCGCTCCCTGGCGGCCGATGCCTCGACCGATCGGACCCGGTCGATGGCCCGCCGGTGGGCGAGGGTGAGTATCCAGTTCATGGCCGTACCGCGGTCGGGTCGGTAGCGGGCGGCGCTGCGCCACACCTCGATCAGGACCTCCTGGGCCACCTCTTCGGACTGGGCGTGGTCGCGCAGCACGCTGCGCACCACGCCGAACACCGGCCCGGCCACCCGGTCGTAGACGGCGGCGAATGCCTCCTGGCTGCCCTTGGCGGTCCGCCCCATCAGTGCCTGGAGATCGGGCTCCGGCACGGGGGACGCCCCAAGGGGTGCGATTCGGTTCACGTGGCGATCTTCCGGGAGGCAACGGCGGGACACCGGTAATGCGTAGCGGGCGGGCCGGCGGATTGGTCCTGATCCGGACGAGTTTTCCACGCGGCACACGCTCCGCACCCGGCCGCCGTCGCTCTCTCGCCCCGCTCACGATGAGCTACCCGCTGGTCAGGGGCAGCGGAAAACCTCTCCTGGAACTACGGCACGCGGCCGAGCGCCCCGGACACGCCGCATACGCCGCCCGCACCAACAGCTTCGTCCCTCGCCCGCCTGAAAGAGGCCCTTGACGCGGGCCGCGCAACCAGCGCGCTCAGTCCCGCCCTCGCGCCCGCTTGAATCGCTCGAGCCCTTCGGCGAGTTCGATGATCGGGTCCGGGTACGCGTACTTGGCGCGCTCGGGTCCGGACAGCTTCCACGGCTCGTGCACAGCGGGCCCGGCGAGGCCCGCTAGTTCCGGCACCCAGCAGCGCACGTACGCGCCGTCCGGGTCGTAACGCTTCGCCTGCGTCACGGGGTTGAGGACGCGGTTGGGGCGCGAGTCGGTGCCCGTCCCCGCCATCCACTGCCAGTTGAGCTGGTTGTTCGCGATGTCGCCGTCGACCAGGAGGTCCAGGAAGTGGCGGGCGCCGACGCGCCAGTCGACGTACAGCGTCTTCGTGAGGAAGCTCGCCGTCAGGAGGCGGCCGCGGTTGTGCATCCAGCCCTCGTGACGCAGTTGCCGCATCGCCGCGTCGATCACGGGATAGCCCGTACGCCCCTCGCGCCATGCCTCGATGTCGCGGGCCGCGGCCTGTTCGGAGCGCCAGCGGTCGTGGCGGGTGCGGTAGTCGTGCGCCGCGGAGGCCGGGCGCGCGGCGAGGACCTGGTGGTGGAAGTCGCGCCAGGCGAGCTGACGTACGAACGCGTCGGCGCCCGGACCGCCGGCGCGGCGCGCCCGCTGGACGAGCTCGACCGGGGACAGCGTGCCGAAGTGCAGATGGGGCGACAGACGTGAGGTCGCGTCGCCGGGCAGGTCGTCGTGCCCGTCCTCGTAGCCTCCGACACCGTGCCGCAGCCACGCGGTCAGCTGTTCACGGCCCACCCTCTCCCCGCCCGCCGCGAGGCCCGGGGAGGTCCCGGAGACCCGCGCGTGTGACGGCACCTCCTCCGTGGCCACGCCGTCCGGGACCCGGATCGTGCGCGGCGGCGCGAGGACATCGCGCAGACGCTGCGCCGACCAGTGCCGGAAGTACGGGGTGAACACGGCGAAGTGGTCCGACGACGCCGGGGTGACGGCGCCCGGCGCCACCGCGGTCACGACCGCGTCATGGACGATCAGCCTCCGCCCCTGCGCCTCCAGCACGTTCCGCAGCCGCTCCTCGCGCCGCTGCGCGTAAGCGCTGACGCCGGCCGCCATGTGCACCTCGTCCGCGCCGGTCTCGGCCGCGACCCCGGCCACGGCATCGGCGACGTCCCCCGACCGCACCACGAGACGCCCACCGCACGCGCGCAACGCCGCGTCGAGATCACCGAGGCAGTCCGCGAGGAACGCCTCCCGATTGGGCACCGCATACCCGACGGACGCGATCCCCGTGTCCCGTACGAACAGCGGCACCACCTCACTCGACGCCCGGAGCGCCGCCCGCAGCGGCGGATGGTCATGCACACGAAGGTCGGACGTGAACAACACGATCGAGACGTTCACCATGGCCCCGGACTCTACGAGGTGGAACAGCGGGACGTCTGGACGCGGACGGTGCGGTCCCCGAGAGTCGTCACCCTGTGCAATCTCCACATGTGAGGAGCCTCTCGACACCCACGCCGCCCGCCGAGGGTGCACAGTGGATGGGTGGGCCTACGGCGGCGCCTGGGAGGTCTGTGGCAGCGGTGGCAGCCGAGTCACGCGCTGGTGATGCTTCCGCTCGCGCTCATCGTGGTGATCACGGTCGTCGACATCCTGGTGCCGGCCGACGTGCATCTGGGGCCGCTACTCGTCGTGGCCCCCGCGCTCACCGCCTCCTTCGCCGGACCCCGCCTGACGGCATTCATCGGGGCCCTGGCGATTGGGGCCCAGATATTCATCGGCATCCATTTCGGCGTCCTGACCACGCGCAACGTGATGGTGCAGGTCTTCTCCCTCACCGTGCTCTCCGCCCTGATCGCGTTCTTCTGCCGCGTGCGTGAGCACCGCAAACGGGAGCTGGCCAAAGTGCGCTCCGTGGCCGAGGCCGCGCAGAAGGCCCTGCTCCGGCCGCTCCCCCACCGAATCGGCCCGTTGCGGATCGCCTCGCTGTACCTGGCGGCGGAGGACGAGGCCGTGATCGGCGGTGACCTCTACACGGCGACAGGCACCGACGACGGCGTACGGGTGATCATCGGTGATGTACGGGGACACGGGCTGTCCGCGGTCGGCGAGTCGGCGCAGCTGCTCGGTGCGTTCCGCGTGGTCGCCGACCAGCACGCCACGCTGCCCGCGCTCGCCGGCGCCCTGGACCGGAGCGTGTCCCGTTACCTCACCGATTTCGTCGAGGCGGAGGACGGGATCGACGAGCACTTCATCACCGCCCTGCTCCTGGAAATCCCCGATGACGGGCACATGACCCGCATGACCTGCTGCGGACATCCCCCGCCGTTACTGCTGCACGAGCACCACGTCCGTACTCTCACCACCGCCCACCCGGCCCCGCCCCTCGGCGTGGCCGCGCTGCCGGCCGCGCAGTTTCCCGTCGAAGAGTTCGCCTTCGACGCCGGTGACACCCTGATCCTTTACACCGACGGGGTCACGGAAGCCCGCGATGAGAACGGGGTCTTCTTCCCGTTGGCGCAGCGAGTCGAGCAGTGGGCCGAGAACCGCCCGGAAGCACTCCTGGATCGCCTCCGCCGGGACCTCCTCGCCCACTGCCAAGGACATCTCGGCGACGATGCCGCCGTCATCGCCATCCAGCGCACACCGGCCGCTCGGCCGGACCGGCACTGACGGGTCCGCCTGCGAAAGGGCGCCTAGCGTCGGCTGATCCTCGGCGGTTCGCCGGGCCGCTGTTCGGTGAGAGCGTCCAGCGCCGGTAGGGCATCGTGCAGCGAGCGCTGCTGGCCTGGGGTGAGCTGGTCGATCCGCTCGGCGAGGCGGGTGGCTGCCTGGCGGCGCGTGGCGTGCAGGAGAGCCTGACCTGCGTCGTTGAGGGCGATCAAGGTGGCCCGCTGGTCCTTCGGGTCCGCGTCGCGCTCGATCCATCCGAAGCCGTCGAGGAGGTCCACCATGCGGGAGACGGTGGACAGGGCGATGCCCATGCGCGTGGCGAGGTCGCTGATGCGCAGCGGCCCGTGAGCGGCGAGCGCCGCGAGTGCGGCCAGCCGACTGGGGGTGAGCTGGCTCTGCATTCCTTGGGCGCGCAGTTCGGGGAGGAGCTGCTGGATCGCGGCACGAAGCCGCTCGGCGATCTCCACCGACTGCTCGTGGTCGGAGGGGGAGGTGGGGGAGGTGGGGGAGGTCATCACGGCCCCTCGGATCGGTGCGTCGGCGGGGGAGCCTCAGGGAGCGTGGACGTCTGGGGAGGAGGGGCGGGCGCCGGGAGCGTGACGGGCTTGGGCAGGGTCCGGTCGTCGTAGATATAGCGGCCGCCACGCAACAGAGAAGCGATGGCGGCGACGACGCACGCGGCGATCGCGAAGCCGAAGGCCACGGACAGGCCGTCGGCGAACGGCTGGGAGATCAGCTCCGGGAAGAAGCCGCGTCCGGTGAGGTAGTGGGCGTGGCCCGGGGGCAGTTGAGCGAGTACGTGCGGGCCGAGCAGGGTCTGGATCGGGTTGTAACCGAGGAGCGAGGCGAACAGCACGCCGACCGGCGGGAGGGCCGCGACCTTGGCGGCGTCGGCGGCGGGTACCCCCTGGGCGGTCAGGCCGTGGTTGAGGGCGGCGGGCAGGGCGCTGGACAGGCCCGCGATCATCAGGGAGAAGAAGATGCCGATGGAGAGCACCGTGGCCGAGTTCTGGAACGTGGTACTGATCCCGGCGCCCACCCCCCGCTGGTCGGGCGGCAGGCTGTTCATGATGGCCGCCCGGTTGGGTGCCGCGAACAGGCCCATGCCGAGCCCGTTCAGCAGCAGGACGAGGGCGAACATCGGATAGCTGAAGTCGACGGGCAGCGCCTGGAGCGCCAGGAAGGTGGCGGCGGCCAGCAGCATTCCCCCGGTGGCGAAGGCCCTGGCCCCGAACCGGTCGGAAGCCCAGCCGGAGAAGGGCCCCGCGACGAGGAACCCGACCGTCAGCGGAAGCATGTAGATGCCGGCCCACAGCGGGGTCTGCTCGAAGCCGTAGCCGTGGCGGGGCAGCCAGATGCCCTGCAGCCAGATGATCAGGATGAACATCAGGCCGCCGCGCCCGAGCGCCGCCAGCAGACTGGCCACGTTCCCCGCGGTGAACGCGCGGATCCTGAACAACGACAGGTGGAACATCGGCTCGGGGACCTTGGTCTCCACCACGCAGAAGACGACGAGTACCGCCACGCCACCGGCGATCGCGGCGATCACCCATGGGTTGGCCCAGCCCATGATGGCGCCGCCGTAGGGCTGGATGCCGTAGGTGATGCCGGCCAGTACGGCGATCAGGCCCACGGCGAAGGTGAGGTTGCCCCACCAGTCGAGCCGGGCCCCTGCCCGTACGCCCGTGTCGTGCAGCTTCAGGTACGCCCACACGGTGCCGAAAAGGCCGAACGGTACGGACACCAGGAACACCAGATGCCAGTTGACGGGGCCGAGCAGGCCCCCGAGGACCAGGCCGATGAACGATCCGGTGATGCCCGCCACCTGGTTCAGCCCGAGTGCGAGGCCGCGCTGACGGGCGGGGAAGGCGTCGGTGAGGATGGCGTTGGAGTTCGCCATCAGCATCGCCCCGCCGACGCCTTGCAGGACCCGCATCCCGATCAGCCACAGGGCGCCCGCCGTGCCGTGCATCCAGGTCACCGACAACAGCACCGAGAACACGGTGAACACCGCGAACCCCATGTTGTACATCCGGACCCTGCCGTACATGTCACCGAGGCGACCGAAGCTGACCACCAGCACGGCGGTGACCACCATGTAGCTCATGATCAACCACAGCAGCAGGCTGGTGTTGCCCGGCTGCAGCGGGTCCACGCCGATCCCCCGGAAGATGTCCGGCAACGCGATGAGCATGATCGACATATTGATCGTCGCGATCAGCACGCCCAGCGTGGTGTTGGAGAGCGCGATCCACTTGTAGCGCGGTCCCGGCTCACGGAAACGACCCCGACGTGCGGCGGCCGACTCAGCGGTTGTCCTTGCCACAGGGCATCACTCCCGCCCGGGAGTCAGTTGCTTGACATCAACCAATCTACTCCGGGCACACCCATGCGGCCATGCCACCTGACCTGGGCAGACGCGCCGCCCGACGAGGCTGCGCCAGCGGTGTGGCCTCCGCTCGTTACCCCCGGGGTAATCGACCGACCGCTCTCCGCTCCCCTTGAAGGATCAAGCGCTTCGCAAGGAATCCCGCCGGGATCCGGCCGCAGCCGCGAGAAGAGCGTCATGTCCGTCAAGTCCACTGCCACGACAGCGAGTTCAGCCGCCAACGCGGCTTCCGTCGCCGAGTAAGGAGGTCCTCGTGCGCGGCAAGCCGATGGCCCCGGCGCCAGACGCACCCAGGCCCGCCGCCGAGAGCCGGCCTCCGTCGCCGGACCCTCGCACCCCTAGAACGCCCGCTCACCTGACGGATCCGTGCGGAGATGGGCTGCGCCCGAGTGCACCGCCCATACGAAGACCGCGAGCGCCAGCACACCGACCACGACGGTGTCGTACGGGGCCGGCAGATGTCCGGAGCCTCCGAACGTGCCGAGCCATGACAGCAGGGTCAGCGCCGCCAGATGGAAGACGATCCAGGCCCCCTGACGCAGTTCCTCGCGTACGGGGCGTCCCGCCGTCCGGCGCCGTTGCAGCAGGTACAGCGGGACTCCGGCCAGGACCAGAGGCAGGGCGAGCCGCAGGTGTTCCCAGCCGGACCAGTAGACGAACTCGGTGGACACGGCGAAGCTGACCGGCGCGATCCAGCGCACGCCCGGCACCTGACCGTCCGCGAGGGGCACACCGCGCTCGCGGTCGTGAGCCCGGAATGACGCGACGGCGACCGCCGAGGCCGCGTAGATCAGGAGGTACATGTCGCCCATCACGCTCACGATGTCCTGCCAGCCGCCGAACGGCAGCATGAACAGGATGATGACGACGAGGTTGAGGACCAGGGCGCGGCGCGCGATGCCGGACCGGGGGTCGATCCGCATGAAGAACCGGGGCACCAGGCCGTTCTTCGCGAGGGCGTACGTGTGGCGGGCGTCGATGGCGACGCCCACGTAGGCCGAACCGCCCGGGGAGACGACCGCGTCGGCGTAGAGCAGGGTCGCCAGCCAGTGCAGGTTGAGCACCAGGGCGAGCTGGCCGAACGGGGAATCGAAGTTGACGCCCTGCCAGCCGTGCGCGAGGAGTGAGTCGGGCACCGTGTACAGGAACGCGAGCTGGAGTCCGAGGTAGACCAGCACCGCGAGGGCGATGCCGGTGAGCACGGCTGCGGGCACGTTGCGGCGCGGATTGCGGGCTTCGCCGGAGAAGTCCAGGGGGGCCTGGAAGCCGTTCACGGAGTACACGATGCCGCCGCCGGCGAGTGCGGCCAGGCACGCGGCGTAGCCGTACGGGGCGAAGCCGCCGTGGTCGGTGAGGCGGCCCGAGTGGGTGCCGGACAGGAAGAGCGCGACGATCGTGACCACGGGGACGACGACCTTGAACACCGACACGAGGTTGTTCAGGCGGGCGAACATTCTTACCGCGAACCAGTTCAGCGCGGTGAGCAGCACACTGAGCGCGGAGGCGACGCCCAGGCCCGACGCGGTGAGCCTGCCGCCTTCGTAGAGCCCGGGCACGTAGTGGGCGGCGTATTGCATGATCGCGCTGATCTCGGCGGCGGTGCCGCCCACGGAGAGCAGGACGGACCAGCCGACGACCGTGCCGACCAGTCGGCCGCTCGCGTACAGCGGCCACCGGACGGTGCCGCCGCCCTCCGGCCTGGTAGCGCCGAGTTCGACCATGACCAGGGCCACCAGTGCGCAGAGCGCGCCGGCCGCGATCCAGGACAGCAGTGCGGCGGGGCCGGCGGTCTGGGCGGCGTACAGGGCGGCGAACAGCCAGCCCGAGCCGAGGATGTTGGAGAAGCCGATCGCGGTCAGGCCCCAGAAACCGAGATCCTTGCGGAGCCGGTTCTCCTCGGCTCGGGCGTCCGCATCGCCCACAGTCCCCGCCGGCTGATACTGCGCCACGTGGCCAACCTCCCAGACGATCACAGACCCAGGGGGCTCAGCGTGCCATGCGGCGCCTCACCGTCGAAGGAGCTCTGCCGTGCTCAGCCGCCGCTCTTGCGTCGGAAGGACTTCTGGCTCGAAGCCGGACCGTGCGCGCCACGGATCTTCGACGCGGTCTTCGCGGCGCCGCCGGCGGCGTCCGCCTGCATGCCGCGCTTACGGTCGAGCGCCTCGCGGAACTTACGCTTCAGGTCGTACTGACCCTCCTCGTCGGGCGCCAGTCCTTGCGTTTCGGGCGCCGGCTGTTCCGTCTCGGCCTCGGTCGGCTCCGAACCTTCCTGCGATGCAGACTCTGCAGCCATGGTGACCTCCTGGGTTCGGGCAATGGGAAGGACAGCTTGTCATGCTCGTCAGTACTTGTGTGCCCATGCCCGGTAGCGCCGGTCGTCACCGGTGGACGGTCATGTCGGTGCGACGAGTGCGTCGATGACTGTGATGAAGGCGCGTGCTCAGGTAGTGCGTCGTCACGTCCGTGTCTCCATGCCGGTGGTTCTGTGTGGCGCAGACTGTGGATGACTGCGCGCCAACTCCCCCTGAACAACAGCCTGTTCGAAATACCGACCGTAACCGGCCAGGCATCGGCGCGACGCATTCCGGTCGTCTCCCGTTCTCTGAACGTCAAGCGTCCGTCCCCGCCTGCGTCGTATGCCGTCCCTAAGGTCCTCGGAGGTTTCCAGGGAAGGCAGTCATGGACGAAAGCCTCGCCATACGGGCTCGCGGGATCACCAAGCATTTCGGCGACGTCATCGCGCTCGACGACATCGATATGGATGTGGCGCAGGGGCAGATCCACGGCCTGGTCGGACCGAACGGCGCCGGGAAGACGACGCTGCTCGGGCTCCTGCTGGGCCTGGCCGTCGCCGACGACGGCCGACTGGACATCCTGGGTACGCCCATCGGACGGGCGCTCGCCGCTCCCGAGGGCGTCGCCGGCTTCGTGGACGGTCCCGGTCTCTACCCCTCGCTCACCGCCAGGCAGAACCTGGCCGCGCTGGCCGCCCTCCGCGGCGTCGACGCACGGGCATCGGGGATCGGCGACGTACTCGAACAGGTCGGGCTCACCGATGTCGCCGACGACCGTGCCCGCGGCTTCTCCCTCGGCATGCGTCAGCGGCTCGGGCTCGCCGCGGCCCTGCTCACCAAGCCCCGGCTGCTCGTGCTCGACGAGCCGTCCAACGGACTCGACCCGGCAGGGAAGAAGCACGTACACGGTGTCCTGGCCCGGCTCGCGACGGAGGGCACCAGCGTCGTGCTGTCGAGCCACCGCATGGACGACCTCGAGGCGCTGTGCTCGGAGGTCACCATCCTCGCCACCGGACGGATCGTCTTCTCCGGCCCGCTGAGCAAGCTGGCCGCCGAGAACAGCGAGCTCGACTACCGGCTGCTGACCTCCGACCCGCAGGCCGCGCGCCGCCTTGCGGCCGACACCTCTGGGATCTGCGTCGTCGAGAACGCCGTGGGACGGCACGACACCGAGGCGCTCGTCGTGCGCGCCCCGGTGCCCGCCCTCGACGAACTGGTGGTGCGGCTCGTGCACGCGGACATCGCGCTGCGCGAGCTCGCGCCCGTGGTGTCGCCGCTCGAAGCGGCGTTTCTCGCCCTCACCGAGCAGCAGGAGAACAGCAGATGACCGCAACCATCGCCGCCGGCCCCGCCGCCGCTGCCCGCGTCTCGGTGGCCCGCGGCTACCGCTTCGAGCTCGTCAAGCTCGTCTCGCAATGGCGGGTCCGCCTGCTGGTCCTCGCCTGCTGGATCGCGCCGGCGCTCTTCGTCGCAGCGGTGAGCCAGCAGAGCTCGCTCCCCGTCGACACACTCTTCGGTCGCTGGATGCACGCCACGGGATGGGCCGGATCGCTGGTGGTGCTCGGTTTCTCGGGTACCTGGGCGCTCCCGCTGCTGACTTCGGTGGTCGCCGGTGACGTGTTCGCCTCCGAGGACCGGCTGGGTACCTGGCGCCATCTGCTCGTGGCGGTCCGCTCGCCCCGGCGGATCTTCGCGGCGAAGGCACTGGCCAGCCTCACCGTCATCCTGCTGCTCGTCGCCGGGCTGGCCTGTTCCGGCGCGGCCGGTGGGATCGTGGCGGTCGGCAACCAGCCGCTGGTCGGTCTCGACGGACACCTCTTGTCGCCGGGAGACGCAGCCGTCCAGGTCCTGCTCGCCTGGGTCTGCGTACTCGCCCCGACCCTGGCCTTCGCCGCGATCGGACTGCTCGGTTCCGTCGCGCTCGGGCGCTCCCCGATGGGGCTCCTGCTGCCCATGCTCGTCGCGCTCACGATGCAGCTCGCCCAGATGCTGCCGCTCCCCGTCGCCGTGCGCCTGGCCCTGCCCAGCTACGCCTTCATTGCCTGGAACGGTCTGTTCACCGGCCCGGCACAGCTCGGTCCGCTCCTCATCGGCATCGTTGTCAGCCTGTTGTGGGCGGTGACCGCGACGGCGCTGGCCTATGCCCTTTTTCTGAGGCGGGACTTCACCAACCTGACCCACGACGGCTCGGGGCGCCGCGCCATCACGGTCGGAGCCCTGCCGCTCGTCGGGCTCCTCGTCCTGACGGCCGTCGTCGTCGCCCCGGCGACCTCGGCCACGGGCTCCGGCATCGAGCAGGACAAGGTGCAGCGCTCGGTCGCCACGGCATTCGCCCATCTCTACCGCCTGCAGACCGAGCAGCTCAACCGCCCCGACGTCACCGAAGCGCAGCTCAAGGCGAGCGCGGTGTGCACCAAGGGCAGCACCAGGGTCGCGGCCGAAGGGCCGGGCAACGACTGGCGCTGCGTCGTCTCCTGGCATCTCCCCGACGTCGAGGCCACAGGGTCGGCCATCTACCAGCTCGACGTCACCGCTGACGGGCGGTTCATGGCCGACGGCGACGGACCGAAGGAAGTGAACGGCTACTTCCTGGTGCGGACCCCGACCGGGGACGGACCGAACCCGCTCTGGCAGTTCGACGGCAACGTCGAACTGCTCCCTACCTCGAAGGGATAAGTCCATGCAGGTGACACGCCGTCGCAGGCGTACCGCGAAGGACCGTTCCGGCCTTCTCGGCAGACGCATCGGCCGCCGGATACCCCTGGCCACGGCCGGCATCTCGGCTCTCGCCCTCGCCGCCGCGGGCACCGCTTTCGCCCAGACGCACCAGTTCGGCACCGACCAGGTCGGCCAGAGCACGCGTCAGGGCCAGGTCATCTCCAGTGATCAGTACATCGCCCCCTACGGCGACCGTCTCGTCGTCAACAACGGCAAGATCATGTCGTCCTCGGTCAGCCCGGACGGCACGCATCTCGCGGCCTCGATCACCGACGGCGGTATGGCCCTTTCCGTCGTCGACCTCAAGAGCTGGAAGGTGCAGCAGCTCGTCGGCAACTCCGCGTCGGCCGACCTGCGGATCAGCGGCAACGACGTGGGCCAGGAAGGCCCCACGTACTCGCCCGACGGTTCGCAGCTGTGGCTGGGCCAGATCGACGGCTACACCAGATTCACCGTCAACGCGGACGGCAGCGTCGCCAACCCGACCTCCGTGAAGATCCCGGCGGACGGGCCCAGGCACGCGCTGGTGGGCGAGCCCGTGTTCTCGTCCGACGGCTCCACCGTGTACTCGGCGGTCAACGGCCAGAACCGCGTCGTCGCCATCGACGCGGCGACCGGCGCCATCGAGCGGAGCTGGTCCGTGGGCAACGCCCCGCGTGACATGGCCGAGGTCGGCACCAAGCTCTACGTCAGTAACGAGGGCGGGCGTCCCGCGAAGCCCCGCGACACCACGATCAACTCCTACAACACCCAGGTGCCCGCCGACCCGGTGACCGCCTCCACCACCACCGGCACGGTCAGCGTCATCGACCTGGCGAACCCGGATGCCGCCGTATCGAGCATCAACGTCGGTCTGCACCCGACCGCGCTGTACGCCAAGAAGAACGCGCTGTTCGTCACCAACACCGCCACCAACGACGTGTCGGTCATCGACACCACCAAGAACAAGGTCGTGCAGACCGTCGCCACCCAGCCGTGGCCGGAGTCGTCGGTCGGCTACGAGCCCGACGCGGTGACGCTCACCGACGACGGCCATCTGCTGGTGACTCTCGGCCGCGCCAACGCGGTCGCCGTCTACCGGTACACGACCCCGCAGGAGCCGGTCAGTTACGTCGGCCTGCTCCCGACGGACTACTTCCCCGCCGAGATCGCCACCGTCGGCAAGCAGGTGGTCGTCTCCAACACCCGTGGAATCGACGCCCGCCGCCCCACCACCAGCGCCGGGCACGCCACCCACGACACGACGTCGAGCGTGCAGCGGTTCACCCTGCCGAACGACCGCGTCATCAAGTCGCAGACGGCCAAGGTCTTCCGGCAGAACGGCTGGACCAGCGGCTCGGTGACACTGACCCACGGCAAGGGCAAGAAGAAGCCGAAGCCGGTGCCGGTCCCGGAGCGGCTCGGAGACCCGTCGACGATCAAGCACGTCTTCCTGATCGTCAAGGAGAACCGGACCTACGACCAGGTTCTCGGCGACGTCCCGGAGGGCAACGGCGACCCGTCGCTGGCACAGTTCGGCGAGAACGTGACGCCGAACCAGCACGCGCTGGCCAAGCAGTTCGGCCTGTACGACAACACGTACGATATCGGTACGAACTCCGCCGAGGGCCACAACTGGCTGATGCAAGCCGACGACCCGGAGTACACCGAGTCCTCGGCCGGTGAGTACGCGCGCAGTTACGACACCGAGGACGACGCGCTCGGTCACCAGAGGACCGGCTTCATCTGGACCGGTGCCCAGGCCGCGGGCAAGTCCGTACGGGACTTCGGCGAGTTCCAGCAGTTCCTCACCAAGCCGGCGGACGCGAGCTGGCAGAACCTGTACTGCGACTCCAAGAACATGGGCGCGACCGGTCAGGACACCGCCTACCCCCTGGTGTCCTCCTCGCCCATCCCGTCCCTCAACTCCGTGTCGGTGCACGGGTTCCCGAAGTTCGACACGAGCGTCCCGGACATCTACCGGTCCGAGATCTGGAAGCGTGACTTCGAGAAGAACGGGCCGGCCAACCTGAACATGTTCTGGCTGTCCAGCGACCACACCGGCGGTCCGGCGAACGCCGCCGCCCAGGTCGCGGACAACGACCTGGCGGTCGGCAGGATGGTCGACGAGATCTCGCACAGCAAGTACTGGAAGGACTCGGCGATCTTCGTGGTCGAGGACGACTCCCAGGCCGGCCTCGACCACGTCGACGGCCACCGCGCCCCGATCCAGATCATCAGCCCCTGGGCCAGGCACGGCGTCGTCGACAGCCACTACTACTCGCAGATCACGATGATCCGCACCATCGAGCAGATCCTCGGGGTCCACCCGATGAACCAGAAGGACAGCGCGGCCAGCCCGATGCGTGGGGCGTTCAGCCAGAAGGCGGACCCCACGCCCTTCAAGACGCTGCCCAACCGGACCTCGCTCACCGGCGGTCTGAAGACCCCGCCCTCCTGCGGCCTGGACACCCCTGCGCCGCAGAACCCCAATGCCGCGGCGGCGCCGTCGGCGAAGGTGCCGGCGGACAAGCAGAAGCTCGCGGCGCAGTGGGACGCCTGGAAGTCGCAGCAGCGGCTGACCGGGCGCGACGCCAAGCCCGACTTCGCGAACCCCGCGCAGATGAACCACTTCACGTGGTACCAGACGCACGAGTGGTCGAAGCCGTACCCCGGCGAGAACAAGATCTTCGCCCCGAAGGACGTGCCGGGCGCCTACATCCCGTCACCGGAATCCGACGGCTGACGTAGTCAGAGCGCGGATCCCAGGTCGCAGATCCCAGAAGGGCCCCTGCCCGGCATCGATGCCGGGCAGGGGCCCTTCTGCTGATTCGGGGCCGTTTCAGGGCGAGCGCCGCTGACGAAGCATCGATCCCGCGTAGACCAAGGCGCCCAGGGACATCCCGACGACCGCGGACAGGTCGGCGCCGCCGAGGGCGGCTGCGACCGGGCCGGTGTAGATGGCCGTGTTGGCGCACAGGAGCGCCGCCCCGACGCCGATGGCCCACGCGGCGGCTCCGGCGGGATTCACTCCGTGCCGGTACCAGAAGCGGCTGTTGGAGGTCTGGTCCTGCAACGCGACTCCGTCGTAGCGGTTGCGGCGCAGGAAGATGTCCACGGCGTAGATCGCGAACCCAGGGCCGAGGAACGCGACGGAGAGTTCCAGACCGCTGTTCATGGTGTCGAGGAAGTCGGACACGAACAGGGAGTAGAAGGTGAGGCCGAGCGCGATGGAGGCGTCGAAGATGACGGTGAACGCGCGGCTCCAGGGGATCCCGCCGGATTGAAGGGCCAGGCCGCCGCTGTATGCGGTGAGTACGTTGTTCGTGATCGAGCCGAAGATGACGACCAGCAGGAAGACCGGATAGAACCAGTCGGGCACGACCGCCTTCAGTGATGTCTGCGCGTCGGTCATGTCCACCGCCGTCCCGGCCAGGACTCCGAGTCCGCTCAGCAGGACGGCCGGCACGAATCCGCCGACGGCCGTCCACCAGCACACCGCCTTGCGTGAGGTGTCGGCGGGCAGATAGCGGGCGTAGTCCGCGCTGCTGCTCCATGACAGGGGGCCACCCGCCATGATCGTGAATCCCGAGGCGAGGATCACCCACAGCTCGCGGCCGTGGACCGCGGTGGCGGCAGGTGTCCGGTAGCCCCAGTCCGTGTGGCGCAGAACGTAGTACGCCAGGACCAGGACGCAGGCGGCCAGCGCCCAGGTGAACCAGATGCTGCACCGCATGATGGTGGCGTGCCCGTACACGCTGATGGAGAACGTCACGACGGCGGTGACCAGCACAATCGCCACCTTGACCGGGGTGTTCGCGTGGATGCCCAAGTGCTCGACCAGTGCGAATCCGGCGAGGGACCCCAGGGCCAGGCTGATCGCCTCGTAGGCCACCGCGACGGTCCAACCGAGCGTCACGTTGAGGACTCTGTTGCCTCGGACACCGAACATCGCCCGCGTCACCACCCAGCTCGGCGTCCCGGAGGTGGGGCCGCTGATCGCGAGGTACCCCACGCCGGCCCAGAGGAGGTTGCCGGCCACGATCACCGCGAAGGACTGCCAGATGTCTAGGCCGAGCAGCACCATCGCGCCGCCCAGCACGATGTACAGGTAGCTCATGTTGGAGGCCGCCCACACCGTGAACAGGGAACGTGGCCGACCGTGGCGGTCGGAGTCCGGGATGTGGTCGACTCCGTGTGTCTCCACGTGACCGGTGCGGTCGGTGACCGGCTCGCCCCGCTCGGGCCCCTCACTGGTGCCGCCGGTTGCCCTCAACGCCATCCTGACCTCCGGAAACCCACTATTGGGATGCGCACCAGTTGCTTGTTGGGGTGGGCGTCAATAGCATCCCAGGTCATGACGTCGACCTCACGGACCGGACGACGCCGCTTGCCCGCCGGCGAGCGGCGAGCGGAGATTCTGCGGGCCGCGAGCGTGATCGCCGTGAGCGAGGGCCTGGACAAGCTGACGGCGAAACGGGTCGCCCAGGCCGTGGGCGTCGTACCGGGTCTGGTGGACTATCACTTCAAGTCCGCCGACGAACTCATCGCCGCGGCCTTCAGCCACGCCGCGACCGCCGACAACGACGCGGTCTTCGAGCACGCGGAGCGCCTGGACCATCCGGTGGACCGGGTACGGCAGTTGATGCAGGCATGGCTGCACGAGGACCGCGACCCCGTGAGCCTGTTGTGGCTCGACGCCTGGCAGGCGAGCCGGCGCCGCCCGGCGCTGCTCACGGCGGTCACGCGCCAGATGAACGCCGCCCAGGACCGGCTGGCGGCACACATCGAGGCCGGGGTCGCGCGAGGCTGCTTCCGCGTCGACAACGCCGGTTACGCGGCGATGCACATCCTCGTCCTCATCGACGGCCTCAGCCCACAGGCCGCCATGCGCACACAGATCGACTACGCCGAAGTGCGCGAGCTGATAACCGCCACGACGGAACGCGTCCTCGGGCTCGACGAAGGTGTCCTCGCCCAGGCGCAGGACCACGGCAGAACCGACACATAGCCAGGCGGACCGACACGGCGACCGGACGACGAACCGCGCACGGACCCCGCGGTCGCACCAACGGGCCCTCGATCAGGGGCACATGATGGCAACCCATCCGGCACTCCCCGTGGTCCAGGACCGTTCAGGGTCACTGCCATCGACAGCGCGCTCACGCTGACCGACGACCCCATGTCCATGAACTGCTCGACGCCAACATCTGGCTGGTCCGAGGCCGCGACCGCGAGAAGTGCGTCCACACCATGCAGCGGCTACGTGAACTGCCGGTCCGGATCGTCCGCCCGGGCCACGGCCCCTGCTTCGACCGGCAGCGGCTCTGCCGGATCACCGACGGCTACCCGCCGCAGGCGGCTCGCGGTAACCGGGGTTCCGCCCGGAGACCTAGGGCCTGCGCCGGATGGGCGAGTGATCGCTTGCTCGCTAGGCTCCGCGTACGACCTGTCAGTCGACAAGAAGTCCTCACCGACCAGGAGTTGACACGATGCCGGCCAACGCCGCGGCTCATGTACGCATCGCCCGTCCGTCGCGTGACCTCGAAGCGGCGGAACACTTCTGGATCTCGGGACTCGGCCTCGACGTCCTCTACCGGCACGCGTCGGACGGCACGCCTGACGACCACTCACTCCTCATGACCGGCTGGCCGGATGCGGCCTGGCACCTGGAACTCGTAAGCGATCCCGCCGCACCCGTGGAGCCGCGGCCGACCGCCGAGGATCTACTGGTGATCTACCTCGGTGAACCGGTCCCGGACTCCCTCGTGGAACGCCTCGAACAGCACGGCGGCAAGCGGGTCCCGGCGCACAACCCGTACTGGGACACGTGGGGTGTGACGATCCAGGACCCGGACGGCTACCTGCTGGTGCTGTCCACCCGCAACTGGTCCAACTCCTAGCGCTCGCGTCCGGTCAGACGAGGACGGACAGGAGCAGGGCCATCCCGAGACCCATCACACTGACCAGCGTCTGCACGACGGTCTGTGTCTTGGTGGCCTGGGTGAGGTCCATGCCGAAGGACTCCTTGACCAGCCAGAACCCGGCGTGGTTGACGTAGTTGAGGCCCAGGGAGCCGGCGCCGATCGCGACCACCAGGAGCGAGGCCTCGAGTCCACCACCCGTGCCTATCAGCGGGGCGACGATGCCGGTGGCCGAGACGATGCCGACGGTGGCCGAACCGGTGGTCAGGGACAGGAGCAGGGCGATCAGCCAGCCCAGCACGATCACGTTGAGGTGGGCTCCCTCGGCTGCGGAGGCGATGGCGTCACCGATACCGGAGTCCTGAAGCACCTGCTTGAACGCGCCGCCGCCACCGATGATGAGCAGGATCGCGGCGATGGACTTGAGGCTGTCCGTCAGGGAGGAGCGGGTCGCCTCGCTGGAGCGGCCACCGCGTACGAGGGTCACACCGAGCGCGAACAGGAAACCGGCGAGCATCGCCACCAGCGGTTCACCGACGAACGTGAGCGCCGCACGCACGGTGCTGGACTCGTCGAGCGCGGTTTCGGCGAGGGTGCGCAGCAGCATCAGGGCGACGGGTATGAGAACCGAGGTGACGGCCAGTCCCGTGGACACACCGGCGCGCTGCAGAGTGTCGATGTCCGTGCCCTCGGCCGGGCCGGTGGAAGAAGCGTTGGTGGTGGTGTCGGCTGCGTTGTTCCGGTCGGCTCCGGTGAACTGGGCCACGAGCACGGGGTCGGGCCGTACGTCGGCAAGGCGGGGCGCGATCCAGCGGGCGTACACAGGGCCGGCCAGGATGACGGTCGGGATCGAGCAGATGATGCCGACGCCGAGGGTCAGACCGAGGTCCGCGTGCAGGCCTGTCATGGCGGTCAGCGGTCCGGGGTGGGGCGGCACCATGCCGTGCAGGGTGGACAGCGCGGCGATGGCGGGCACGCCGAGCAGCACGTACGGAGAACCCTTCGTCGCGCCGTCGCCCTCCAGGCGGCGGGCGACGCTGAAGATCAGCGGCAGGAGCACGATGAGGCCGACCTCGAAGAACATCGGAATGCCGATGACGAATGCCGCGGCCGCGACGAGCCAGGGGAGCCTGCGGTTGCTGGAGCGGTCGACGATGGCGTGGGCGATGGCGTCGGTGGCGCCGGAGTCGGAGAGGAGGCGGCCGAGCATGGCTCCGAGGGCAAGTGTGAGGCCGATGTCACCGAGCGTGCCGCCCGCTCCTTCCTCGATGGACCCGGTCAGCTTCGCCACGGGTTCGCCGGCGGCGAGCCCGGTGCCGATGGTCACCACCATGAGGGCGATGAACGGGTGGATGCGGAGCCGGGAGTTGATCAAGTAGATCAGCAGACCGATCGCCACGGCGAGGACGAGCAACAGGTACCAGGTGTGTGAAGTCATACGGGAGGGGGTGCCTTTCGGGATCCGGCCGTGGTCGGGCCGGGGGAAAACGGGCATGGCTCGGCGAGCCCGCGCGCACGGGGGCTGGACCGTCCCGGTCATGGGTGGGTGGGGTCACGTCGGGCAGCTGCCCGTGGTGAAAGCCTTCGGTGTCGAAGCGAGCCGTCGGTGGACGACCGCCTGGTCACTCCCGTCCGAGGGAGGCGGCGAGATCGGCGACGAGCTTGTCCTGCCGGGTGAGGTAGGCCGCGAACGTGTCGCCGGTGGCGAACGCGTCGGTCCAGCCGTGCCGGTCGAGCTCGGCCTGCCACCGCGCGGACCGATGCAAATCGGTCAACGCATCGACCCAGCGCTTCCTGTCGGCGTCACTGATGCCGGGCGGGGCGACGATGCCCCGCCAGTTGCTGAAGACCAGGTCGATGCCCGACGACGTGAGCGTCGGGACCCCGGCCAGGGGCTCGACCGGATGCTCGCCGGTGACGGCGAGGACACGCAGCTGGCCGCTGTCGACCTGGTCGAGGAACTCGCCCGGGCCGCTGGTGGCGAAGTCGACCTCACCGTCGAGCAGGGCCGGCAGCAAGTCGCCGCCACCGCCGCCGTAGCCGACGTAGTCGACCTTCTTGGGGTCGATGCCGACGGCCTTCGCCAGCTCCATGGGCAGCAGGTAGTCCGGTCCACCGGGGGATGATCCGCCACCGACGGCGAGGCGTTCAGGGGCCTTTCGCCACGCGGTGACGAGGTCGCCGACCGTTCTGTACGGCGAGTCCTTGCGGACCACGACCGCGCCTGCCTCCTCGATGAGACGGGCGATCGGTGTGGTCCGGGCGACCGTCACCTTCGCCTTCGCCTCATGCGACGCACCCACGACGCCGAGGCCCATCTGGAGCGCGAGCTCTCCGTTGCCTCGTTCGTCGACGATGCGCTGCAGTCCGACCGTGCCGCCCGCGCCGGGAAGGTTGAACACCTGTACATCCGGCGCGATGTGCGTCTCGTCCATGACCCGGGCCGCGGTCCGTGCCGTGGTGTCGTAGCCGCCACCGGGTGTGTTGGGCACCATGATCCGCAGATCGCGGTCCGACTGTGCCTGCCCGCCCGGAAACACCCCACATGCGCTGACGGTGAGAAGTGTCAGTGCGGCGACGGTGCCGAGAAGGGCACGTGCGGGACCTCTCATGGCACCTCGCTTTCGATTTCAACTGCTGGGCGTCATGATTGTCCGACATGGCACGCGGGCTGCCCACGTTGTGTCAGTAGCAAAGATTGAGTTAATTGTGGTCACAACGTTCCGCCGCCATACCCTCGCGGGCCAGATGCTGGTGCTCCAGCTCGCCATTGTCGTGGTGGTGCTGCTGGCGGTCGCGGGTGTCTCGCTCGCCCAGTCCGAGGCCACCTTCCAGCGGGTCGAAGGTCGCAAGGTCGACGCGCTGGCCGAGCAACTGGGCGCCAACCCCCTGGTCCGCAGCCAGCTCGTGAGACCTTCCCCCGGGGAGGCACTGGCTCCGCTGGTGCACTCCACGCTGGCGCAGTCCGGCGTCACGTCGGTGACCGTGGCCGACGCGCAGGGCCGCATCGTCTCGTCCACCAACCCCACGGTGGTGGGTGAACGGCTGAGCCTGGGAGCGGGGGTTGCCAGGGGCCGCAGCTGGTCCGGCGACCTAACGCTGGACGGAAGCCGGGAGCTGGTGGCGCAGGTGCCGGTTCTGAGCGCCGCTCGGAGAACGCTCGGGCAGCAGCTCGGCACCGTGATGATCGGCGAGGCCTCCCCCACCGTGTGGCAGCGGCTCAGCGGCACCTCGTCGTACCTGCTCGCCTACCTGGGCATCGCGAGCGGGCTCGGCGTGATGGGGTCCTGGCTCCTTGCCCGACGGGTCAAACGCCAGACGTACGGCCTGGAGCCGCGCGAGATCGCGGGCCTCGCCGAGCACCGCGAGGCGATGCTGTACGGGATCGCGGAGGGCGTCGTCGCCCTGGACCCGCAATTACGTCTCACGCTGGTCAACGACGTGGGCCGGCGCCTCCTCGACCTGCCCGAGGACTGCGTGGGGCAGAGCATCGACGACCTGGGGCTCGAGGGGCGGCTGCGGGACGTCCTCGTAGGGGCCCGGCACGGCGCGGCCGACCGGCACGACCAGGTGGTGATCCGCCGTGGGCGCCTGCTGGTGATGAACCGGATGACCGTCATGAAGGACGGCCGCCTGCTCGGTTCGGTCACGACCCTGCGCGATCGCACCGAACTGGCCGAGCTGGAACGGGAGATCGGCTCCTTCCGCAGCTCCTCCGAGCTGCTGCGCGCGCAGGCCCACGAGTTCGCGAACCAGCTCCACACCATCTCCGGTCTGATCCAGATCGGGGAGCAGGACGAAGTGGTCCGCTACATCCGCGCCCTCAACCAGCGCCGCCAATCGCTCGATGTAACGCTCGCCCGGCGTGTGGGCGACACCGCGATCGCCGCGTTGCTCATGGCGAAGTCCTCCCTCGCTGCCGAACGCAAGGTCAGCCTGCGAATCTCGGCCGGGACCGCACTCGGCCGGCTGGCACCGGAGGACGCGGCCGATCTGGCCACCGTGATCGGCAACCTCGTCGACAACGCGGTGGACGCCGCCGCTTCCGATGACGACACCGGCGACGCATGGGTCGAGGTGGAGCTGCGGCAGGACGCGTCCAGCGTGGAGGTCGTGGTCCGGGACTCCGGCCCCGGTCTGCCGCCCGAAGTCGCTCGGGAGGTCTTCGCGCACGGCTTCACCACCAAGGCCGCCCAGGAGGGCGAGCGCGGGATCGGCCTGGCCCTCACCAAGCTCGTCTGCGAGCGCCACAGCGGCGAGATATCCGTGGCCAACACCGCTGACGGCGCCATGTTCACCGCCCACATGCCCCTCGGTCACCCCGCCGATGTGGCGCCCGAAGGAGTCCCCGGATGACCGCTTCGCACGACACGGCCGCAGGACAAGACTCGATCGACGTGCTCGTCGTGGACGACGACTTCATGGTGGCCCGGGTGCACCGCAGCTTCGTCGAACGCGTCGTGCCGTTCCGCGTCATCGGCACGGCTCACACCGGGCAACAGGCGATCGACGCCGTGGAGGAACTGCGCCCCGACCTCATCCTGCTCGACCTGTACCTGCCGGACATCTTCGGCCTCGATCTCATCCCCCGGCTGCGGTCCGCCGGCCACGACTGCGACATCATGGTCATCAGCGCCGCCCAGGAAGCGGAGACGGTGCGCCGCGCCGTCCGCCGCGGCGTGGTCGACTACCTGCTCAAGCCCTTCGACTTCGAGGACCTGCTCCCCCGGCTCGAGCGGTACGCCGCCCGACGCCGCAGGCTGCTCTCCGCGGTCGTACGGGGCCAGGCAGACGTGGACCGCGTGCTGGGCGGAACGGCCCTGGCCACTCCGGGCGGTGGCCTGCCCAAGGGCATGAGCGTCGAGACCGCCGCGGTGGTCGAACGCGCCCTGCGCGAGGCCGGCAGTTCGCTGTCCGCCACCGAATGCGCCGCCCTGACCGGCATCTCCCGCGTCAGCGCCCGCCGTTACCTCGAATATTTCCACGGCACCGGCAGCGCCGCCGTGTCGCTGCGCTACGGCGTCGCCGGCCGACCGGAGCGCCGCTACGACTGGCAGGGGTGACGTCGGGGCGGTAACCGTACTGTCGGCGGCAGCCAAAGGGGGCGACCCGCAGACCGTGCTGCGGAACGCCCCCTCCTGAGGCGGGTCATCGCTGCCCGCGGGCTGGGAGTCCCGCGGGCAGGTTCAGGTCAGGTCAGCGGTGGCCGCCGCCGTGCCCGCGTCCGTCGCCGTGGTGGCCTCGGTCGTCGCGGTGGTCGCGGTGGCCGCCCCAGGAAAGGGTGTCGACCTTCCAGTTGCGGTCATCGCGCAGGGTGGCGGTGTCGGACCGGTTGTCCCACACGTACCTGCGACGGTCCTGGTACACGTCACGGCCGCTGTCGCGTCCGACACCGGTGTGGACGCGGACCGTCGAGCGGCCCGCCAGGCGGTAGTGATGGAAGGTGTAGGTGCGGCCGTCCCTGGCCGACAGCGTCCACCCGTCGAGGTTCACCGCATAGCGGGACGTGTTGGTGACATCGACCCACTCCTTGTTGAGGGAGCGGTTGGTGCCGTTGTCCCAGCCCGGGGAGTCGTACTGCGCGCCGGAGATCTCGACGCGGTCGCGGTGCGGGCGACCGGCGGCGTCGGCCGATGCCGACGCGGCGAACGTTCCGACCAGCGCGCCGGCCGCGAGAGCGGCGGCAGCCGTACGGCGGGCAGTAACTGACATGAAAGCGGACATGAACGCCCCTTCATTTCGTACTGCAGACCCGTGTACCGGCGTGGTGCGCCGCAGGTCTGCTATGTGCGGGTCCCGGCCCGGTGGCCGAGAACGCACAACTTGCCAACGAATCGTCCTGAATGTGCGCACGGCGTGAAGGCGGTTACAAGTCGTCCATATTTCTGTTGCTCTCATGTGTATCGTCCATTTATGCACTGAAGGCACCAAGTTGACGCCTCAGCCGTTATCCCGCACGGCTCCGGCCCGGATTCCGCCGCGCCTCGCGGCGTCCCGTCACCCGGAAGCGCGTAACAGCCGTGCCGCTCCCCACTCGTTCGGCCCCAATTCCGGGCACCCGGACATCACCGGGGGTCTGGGAGCGGGAAGAGTCTCGTGACGACCTGCCGATCACCCACCCATTCCAGTAAGGGAACAAGACGTGCACCTGGATCTATCGGGCCGGACCGCTCTCGTGACGGGCTCCACGCAAGGCATCGGAGCCGCGATCGCGACCGGGCTCGCACGCGCCGGCGCGCGGGTCGGAGTCAACGGACGTGACCAGGGCAGGGTGGAGGCGGCCGTCGAGCAGCTCAGAGTCGGCGTGCCGGACGGCGACTTCGTTCCGGTCGCCGCCGATGTCGGTTCCGATGAGGGCGCTCGACGCGCCTGGGAAACCCTGCCTGACGTGGACATCCTCATCAACAATCTCGGCATCTTCGACGCGAAGAACCCCTTGGACATCACGGACGACGAATGGCGCCGCTACTTCGAGGTGAACGTGCTGGCCGCCGTCCGGCTCACGCGGCTGTACCTGCCGGGGATGACCGAACGCGGCCGGGGGCGCGTCCAGTACATCGCGAGCGACTCCGCGGTGGTGATCCCCGCCGAGATGATTCACTACGGCATGTCGAAGACCGCTCTGCTCGCGGTCAGCCGCGGCTTCGCCAAGCACGCCGCGGGAACCGGCGTCACCGTGAACTGCGTCATCGCGGGCCCTACTCACACCGGCGGCGTCGAGGACTTCGTGTACAAACTCGTCGACCGTGACCTGCCGTGGGACGAGGCGCAGCGAGTCTTCATGCGCGAGTACCGCCCGCAGTCGCTGTTGCAGCGCCTGATCGAACCCGAGGAGATCGCCAACATGGTGGTGTACCTGAGCTCCGACCTGGCGTCCGCGACCACAGGCGGCGCGCTGCGGGTCGACGGCGGATACATCGACGCCATCCTCCCGTGAGACGGCGCCCTGCCATCGTGCGCGTCGGGCCGGAAGACTCATGGGGGGGTTGCCTCTGCGCAGCACCACCAAGTAGCCGTCTCCCAAAGGAAGTTCGACGGACCCGCGGCAACTCTCGTCATTCGTCAGACTGTTCGCGCCTTCATCAAACGTACTTCCTCGACCCCCAGCAGGCCGAGCAGCGGAACCCTGCCGGTGCGCTGCCCGGGATCAACGACGAGCCCTGAGCTGCGGATCCGGTCCAGCAGCAGTTCGGCGAGCGGCATCACCATGTGCCGTCCCCAGCAGCGCTCGGAGGTATGACCGAAGGGCAGATAGCCCGGCGTGGCATCGGGGTCGAGTTCGTCCCAGCGCTCGGGCCGGAACGCGGGCGCGTCCTCCCACCGGGCCGGGTCGCGGTGCGAGAGCAGCGGAAGCAGCAGGACGTCGTCGTCGTCCCGGATCCGGCCGTCGATCGCGGGGTACTCCGGGGAGGCGTTGCGGAGGATGTTCCAGGAGGGCGGCAGCAGTCGCAGGGCCTCGCAAACGATGTTGCGGTTCGACGTGCTGTCGTCGAAGGGGGAGCCGAGCCACAGCGCGTTCGCGACGAGCGTCGAGACCGTGAAACACACCGGTGCGGCCGCTCGCCGGTAGACACCCATCGCGTACCTGCGGTCCTGGTAGCCGACGGCTTCGGCCGCCCGCCCCGCGAGACCGGTGAGGTGGGCGCCGGGGCGCGGCCAGCCGGGCAGCGCGGCGCCTGCGGCGATCACGGACCAGGTCAGCTTGGGCGTCAGTTCGAGGTTACGGCTCATCAATATCCGCAGACGGAGGGGGTCTTGGCCAAGGATGAGGTCCCTCAGGAAGAGGTGTCCGGTGAGAGGCCAAGGACCCGACAGG
This sequence comes from Streptomyces sp. CB01635, assembly GCF_002803065.1. Classification (GTDB taxonomy): domain Bacteria; phylum Actinomycetota; class Actinomycetes; order Streptomycetales; family Streptomycetaceae; genus Streptomyces. The sequence continues at coordinate 1,214,889 of NZ_NNBL01000003.1, read as the reverse complement.
TCGGCGTCCGTCGGCAAGGGGCGCTTCAGCGCCTCGCGGACGTCGTCGCCTATCGCCCGGGTGACCGAAGAGGCTTCGCCTCGCGAGATCGAGCGGCCGTGCAGCGGCTTGAACGTCGGCCGCTCGGTCTCCGTCGCCCGGCGCGCGGCGAGGATCCGGTCGGCGACGTCGTATCCGGCCACTCCGACGGTGTCGCTCTCGAGCCGGAAGACGTCGTGGCCCAGGTGGTCGTGGAGGAGGGCTGTCAGTCGCGGGGCGAGCACGGTACGGCGCGTGCGCGGCGCGGAGGTGAGCGACACGGGGTCTCCGGTGGCGGTGGGTGGCGGAACCCCCGCTGTACGGCAGCCGGCGTCGGGCGCAATGCTCGCTGCCACCGAACAGCGGGGGCGGGTGGAGGCGTGCCGGATCAGTACCAGAGGTACCAGGCGCTCGCCTTCAGGGACTTTCGGGCCGCGGCCTTGTTGCGGATAGCGAAGAGAAGCTTCATCACTGCACCCCCTCTCAGGGCGGACGGAAGACACGCGACGGGTGCCGGGGTGAGCCGGTGAAGATCGCATGCCGGTGGCGCGGTGAGCCTTCCCTGCCGTGATCAACGGCCAATCCATCAATTCACCGAAGAGCGTTTCGCATATCCACTTTCAGACCTTTCATTTCCCTCTGCGGACAGCGCTCTGCGTGAACCGGGTGCGGCCTCGAAGGGTCGCCCGGTTCGCTTCATGCCCTGGTCGCGGCCCTGCGGGTGAGACCCGGAAAGGGGACGGTGCAAAGCGCCGGGCTGTGGACGGCAACGTTCCCACCGCGGCCAGTTTGGCCGGATGGGCAGCCCTCGCCGCCGAGCAGGCAGCGCCGTGACCTGCGTGCGAAAATGGTTGCCGGGTCATTCGAAGGCATCCCTGACGGCGTTGGGGCGCCGTAAAGGGGAAGTCACCCGGCGCCGCCACTGCCCTCTTGCCGATCCCGTCGACGGGCCGGGAGGCTCTCCATGAGCGAACGACGTGCCACGTGGCCGGAGCTGGTCTACGAGGATCTGGCGCCGATGGTCGGCTACGTCAACCGGCTGGTGCAGGTCGGAGGCAAGTACACCCTGGACGAGCCCTTCGAGGCCGGCTGGGGAAACATCGTTCTCGATGTCACTTCCCGTGGGCTCCGGACGCCGACCCACCGGCGGCAGGGAGTGACCTTCGAGGTGCACTACCGGCTCCTCGACGGTGACGTGGTCATCGAGTCCGACCGGGGCTCGGTGACGGTACCCCTGTCCAACGGGTCCCTCGCCGCCTTCTACACGTCGTTCTGCGACGCCGCTGCCGAGCTCGGTGTGCGCCCACCGCGCACGTCATTGATCTGCGAGATCCCTGGTGCCCCGCGAAAGTTCGAGGACGATCAGATCGAACGTACCTGGGACGGGGAAGCGGCTCGGCTGATGTCGACGGCGTTCAACCTTGCGGCCGGCGGGCTCGAGACGTGGCAGGCGCCCTTCCAGGGGCATCGCCCGCGGGTCGGTGTGATGTGGGGCGGTTTCGATCTGTCCGCCACGCGTTACCGGGCGCATCGAGCCACTCCGGAGGCTGACCGTCCGGCGTTCATGCAGAACGCCGCACGCGACGAGTACGTGTCGGTCGGGTTCACGTTCGGGGACGCCAAGTCGCCCAACGCCGGTATGTACGCGTACATCTGGCCCCAGCCGGACGGTCTCGAAGGCCGGTCCTGGGGTGTCGACGGCGCGGCCTGGAGTGCCGATGCGGGGCTGGCCCTGCTGCCATGGACCACGCTCAGGGACATGGCCGATCCGCACCAGGCCATCGTGGCCTTCGGCGACGCCGTCTACGACGCGGCCGTGGAAACGGCGGGCTGGCCGGCCGACCTGATCGGACCCCGCTGCAACGGCTGGCGCATGAGCACGACACCACCAGCAGCCGACCGCGGCCGGGACCACTGAACCAGCCGTCGCCAGTCGGCTTGGGCGCCAGCCGGTCCGGAGTGCCGGGTGACTCTCAACGCCGCGCGTGGCGGATCTTCAACCGGCCGAACCCCATGGTCCCGGAGATCCGAATCCTCGGCCCGCCCTGGCCGGAGCTCCGCGGCACCTTGTAGCGCAGGTCCTTCCACCCGGTGTGCAGACCCTCGACGTCGACGATCGCGTCGCGAGGAACCGTGATCTTGGCCCTGCCGGTGCCGACTTGGAGCTCGATGTCGACTGCCGGATGCTCGAAGACCGCCCGGGACAGGTCCAGGCGCACGCTTCCGAACGCGGACTCGACCTTGAGATTCCGAGGGACCCGCCATGCTCCGCGCCGCTGGATCCGTCCGCCCAGGGCGCCAATCGTGGACGAGGTGCCCGCATCCTCCTGGGGGAGCGAGGCAAGAGCCGGCCCGAGGTCGCTGTGCGTCTTGGCGGTGAGCACCTGTTGCAGCCGCTCGTCCATCTCCTCATGCGAGAGGTGCCCCTCGGCGTACGCCTCCTGCACACGTTGCACAGCAGTGTTGCGGTCGTCTTCGCTGATCGGACGTGCCGGGTTTTCCTGCGGGAGATTCACCGTTTCACTCTAGTGTCGGGAATTCCGCTGCCGCCGACGAATCCACTCGTCCAGGGCCCGCCCCCCGGGAAATCGGTCTGCGCCTATCCCCGCTGAGCAGCTGGAACGCGACTAGTGTGCACCCCTGACAAAACGTCACGAAAGGAATCCCTCATGGCCTCTCGACTCAACCCGTACATCAGCTTTGCCGGTGACGCCAAGCAAGCCATGGAGTTCTACAAGAGCGTTTTCGGCGGCGACCTGTCGGTGAACACGTACAGCTCATTCGGCTCAGAGACGCCCCCCGGGTACGCCGACAAGGTCATGCACGGCATGCTCGAGGCTCCGAACGGCTTCACGCTCATGGGCGCGGACAACCCTCCGGGCATGGAGCTCAAGCAGGGCAACAACTTCTCCGTGAGCCTGAGCGGCGACGACGCCGACGAGCTCCGCGGCTACTGGGAGAAGCTGTCCGCCGGCGGCAACGTGGCGGTCCCGCTGGAGAAGCAGATGTGGGGCGACGTGTTCGGCATGTGCAACGACAAGTTCGGCATCACCTGGATGGTGAACATCAGCGAGGCCGGCGCCTGACCAGCCGCAGATGCCGGGCGATTCGCGGACGGGCGGTGTGCGTCAGCTGCCCCTGCGCATCAGCAGACGCCCCTGGCGGAACCGTTCGCCCTCGCGTGGCTCGCGCAGCATCCGGCCCACCTCGGTGAACCCGGCCTTGGCGGCCGTCTTCGCCAGGTCGTCGATCGGCCACCGGTAAGCCGTCACCACCTTGTGGTCGAACTCCGTGACCGGATCGTCCCCGGACTCGAAGAAGGCGAGCAAGAGGTGGCCACCGGGCGTGAGTACACGGCGGAACTCGTCGAAGCACGAGGGCACGTCCCGCGGTGGGGTGTGGATGACCGAGTACCAGGACACGATGCCGTTCAGCGATCCGTCGGCCAGGCTCAGGGCGTCCATGGAGCCGACCTCGAACCGCAGGTCCGGGTAGCTCTCGCGGGCCAGATCGATCATCGCCGGCGACAGGTCGATGCCGAAGACATCGAGGCCGAGGTTCCGCAGGTGCGCGGTCACTCGGCCCGGGCCGCAGCCCAGCTCGGCCACGGGCCCGCCATCGTTCGTCTGCGCGAGTTCGGCGAACGCGGCGAGCACCGCGCGGTCCAGCGGCTGTGTGTCCAGCTCGTTGCGGACGAGTTCGGCGTAGAGGGTGGCCACGGCGTCGTAGGCGTCCGCTGTCGCATGGTGGTGGGAGGGAGTCTCAGTCACAAGCGACGAGACTAGAGCCTCGCGCTGACAAGTGCCCCGTCGTGGGCCTCCCCCCTCTCAGGGCTCCATGACTCTGTCAACTCCCTTGTTCCGCCAGTAGTTTGACGCAGCCAACCCCTCATCAGGCCCCCGCCGCGCACACGTCGGTCACCGGCCCCCACTCAGCCCCTTTCGGTGCGCACGCCGCGTCAGTGGGCGGTCGATCGCGTCGACCAGCCAGTCCAGCTCTGCCTGATCCCCGAGTACGGGATTCGAGAGCGTTCCGACGCCGTCGATGGTGATCTCGACGATGTCGCCGCCCCGGAGGGTGAAGTCGAGTCCCGGCACGATGCCAGTGCCGGTGGACAGCACCGCGCCGTCGGGGAACGGCTGGGAGTGCCAGAGATGGTCCACCAGCCCTTGCGGCGGACGGTGGAAGGAGGCCGTGGTGGTCGTCGCCTCGTAGGCGACGGCCCCGCCCCGCCGCACCACGAGGGCGATCTTCAGGGCGGTCGCGTCCTCGATCTCCCAGAAGGGTGCGATGCCTGCGGACACCGCCGCGCTTCCGGCGTAGATCTTGGCCTGGGGCAGATAGAGGGGGTTCTCGCCCTCGATCGAACGGGAGCTGACGTCGTCCACGATCACGTAACCGACCGTCTCGCCCTGCCGGTTGAGCACTAGGCCGAGTTCGGGCTCGGGGACGTCGAGGTCCGAGTCCTCCCGTACGGCGATCGGCTCGTCGTCGGTCACGACGCGCCAGGGCTGGGACTTGAAGAACAGCTCCGGGCGCTCGGCGTCGTAGATCCGCTCGTACACGGACTGCTCGGTGCTCTCCGCCACCCGGGCGTCCCGGGAACGCTCGTACGTGACGCCGGCGGCCCACAGCTCCATCAGGCCGTCGAGCGGCGGCAGCAGCAGGACATCGCCCACCGGAAGGCCGGGCCCGGTGGAGGCCGCGGTGGCCTCCGCCAGCGTGCGCAGTTCCGCTGCCGGAAGTCGCAGCAGGTCGGCGATGCGCGGCGCGCCATCGAAGGTGCGGATGGTTCCGGTCCCGTCGCCGACTCCGGTGTGTACGGTTCCGGTGTCGTCAGCGAAGCGCACGATGCGCGTCATTTTCGTTCCCCTCTGCGGGAGTTCGGGTGGTCTGACCCACCCAGTGGAAACCGGTGGCCACGACGGCCCCGGCGGCGGCGATCGCCGCGATGACATAGAGGCCGCCGGCCCCCGAACCGGTACCCGACTCGACAGCACCCATCACATACGGGCCGACGAAACCGCCGAGATTGCCGAAGCCGGAGATCAGCGGGATGGTGCCGGCGATCTGGATGCCGGCGAGGATCGTGGGCGGCACCGTCCAGAACACCGGCTGCGCGCCCAGGAAGCCGAAGGCGGCGACACACAGGGCGGCGACCGCGGGCACCGGCGGCAGGAGCACGCCGCCGAGCAGTCCGGCGACGGTCAGTACGAGGGCGAGCCGCAGGGGCCCGCGCCTGTCGCCGGTGCGGTCGGAGTACCAGGGCAGGATCACCACGCCGAGCAGGGCGAACACCCAGGGCAGAGCGGACACGAAGCCGATGCCGACATCGCCGAGACCGTCGATGCGGCCGACCAGCGCCGGCAGCCAGAAGGTGACCCCGTACACGCTGATCTGGATCGCGAAGTAGACGAACATCAGTCGGAGCACCCGACTGTCGCTGATGATGGCGCGGGCGCGCTGCGGTGAGCGCATGCTCGGGTCCGGGCGGTCCGCGGCGATGCGGTCGGTGAGGAGGACCTTCTCCTCGCTCGTCAGCCAACTCGCCTGTTCTGGCCGGTCGGTGAGGAGCCAGGGGACGGCGATTGCCAGCAGGACGGTGGGCGCTCCCTCCAGGAGGAACATCCACTTCCAGCCGTCGAGCCCGGCCAGGCCGTGGAGCCCGATGAGATAGCCGCCGAGGGGGTTGCCGATGATGCTGGAGATGGCGACGGCAGACTGGAACATCCCGGTCGCCTTGCCGCGGTCGGCGGCCGGGAACCAGTACGTGATGTAGAGGATCACGCCGGGGAAGAATCCGGCTTCGGCGGCACCGAGCAGGAAGCGCAACGCGTAGAAGCTGGTAGGGCTGTTGACGAGTGCCATCGCGCAGGACAGCAGGCCCCATACGAACATGAGGCCGGCCAGCCAGCGGCGGGCGCCGATCCGGTGCAGAGCGAGGTTGGACGGGACTCCCAGCACGGCGTATCCGACGAAGAAGACGCCGGCGCCGAGGCCGTAGGCGGCGGCGTCGATACCCACGTCCGCCTCGAGGTGGGGTTTCACGAGCGCGACGTTCGTGCGGTCCAGAAAGCTCAGTACGAACATCAAGAAGAGTGGGGGGAGCAAGCGCCGGGACACCTTCCGGCGCACGTTCTCCACGGTGGACACCGTGTTCATCGGACCTCCCTGCGGTCCACGCTGACTCGCGTAGGGGCTGCGGCTGTCTGTCAGATGTCTGGCCTGGGGGCGCCGCAAACATCTGACCACTGGACCGTAGCGATGGCCCAACTGGCGGGCAATACCTGGGAACCAACGAGATGATCTGAGCGAAACATCTGGCGAGCGCGGCAGACATCTGACATCTTGGCCATCAATCCGCCGGAACACATCAGGAGTGACCGCCGATGACTGCTCGTATCGTCGATGTGGAAACGATCGACGTCCGCTTTCCCACGTCCAAGGATCTCGACGGCTCCGACGCGATGAACGACTCGCCGGACTACTCGGCGGCGTATGTGGTGCTGCGCGTGGCAGGCGGCGACAAAGCCACGGACGTGTCCGAGGGGCACGGCTTCACCTTCACCATCGGCCGCGGCAACGACCTCGCGGTCCAGGCCGCACGGGCGATCGGCGAGCGGGCCGTGGGCATGTCCGTCGCCGAGATCGTCAGCGACCTGGGCGGCTTCTCCCGCCATCTGCTCGGCGACAGTCAGCTGCGCTGGCTGGGCCCCGACAAGGGAGCGATCCATCTCGGCACGGCCGCGGTCGTCAACGCCGCCTGGGATCTGGCCGCCAAGCTGGCGGGCAAGCCGGTGTGGAAGCTGCTCTCCGACTTCTCACCGCAGCAGTTGGTGGATCTGGTGGACTGGCGCTACCTCAAGGACGCGCTGACTCCGCAGGCCGCCCTCGAACTCCTCGAGTCCCGGGTGCCGGGCCGCGCCGAACGGGAGGCGTACGTGCGCCGGCACGGCTACCCCGCGTACACCACCAGCGCGGGCTGGCTCGGTTACGACGACGCCAAGCTCGCCCGGCTGTGCAAGGAGGCCGTCGCGCAGGGCTGGGACGCGGTCAAGCTCAAGGTCGGCGCCGACCTCGAGGACGACATACGCCGCTGCCGCATCGCCCGCGAGATCATCGGCCCCGACCGCAGGCTGATGATCGACGCCAACCAGACGCTCGGCGTCGAGGAAGCGATCGCCTGGGCGGACGCGCTCGCGGAGTTCGACATCTGGTGGTTCGAGGAGCCGACCAGCCCGGACGACATCCTGGGCCACGCCGCCATCGCGCAGCGCATCGCGCCGATCCACGTGGCCACCGGTGAACACGCCCACAACGCCGTGATGTTCAAGCAGTTCCTGCAGAGCAAGGCGATCGGCATCTGCCAGATCGACGCCTGCCGGCTCGGCGGCGTGAACGAGGCGGTCGCCGCCCTGCTGCTCGCCGCCGCGCACGATGTGCCGGTCTGCCCGCACGCGGGCGGCGTCGGTCTGTGCGAGCTGGTGCAGCACCTGTCGATCTTCGACTACGTGGCGGTCAGCGGCTCGATGGAAGACCGCGTCGTGGAGTACGTGGACCACCTCCACGAGCACTTCCACGACCCGGTGCGCATCCGCGGCTCGCGCTACCTGGTGCCCGAGGCTCCGGGCTACAGCGCGCAGATCCGCCGCGAGACGCTGGAGACCTACCGCTACCCCACCGGTCCGGTCTGGGGCGAGGCAGACCGGATGGGATCCTGACCCCATGTCAACGAAGAGGGATGCGTACGGCATCGGCGAGAGCGGGCACAGTGTCGTCGACGTGGCGATCAACCGGCTCAAGAAGCGCATCGAATCGGGCGAGTTCGCGCCGGGGCAGCGACTCCCCCCGGAGACCGCGCTCGCGCACGAGCTGCAGCTGTCCCGCCCCTCTCTCCGCGAGGCCGTACGCGCGCTCGCCATGGCCGGGGTCCTCGACGTACGGCGCGGTGACGGCACGTTCGTCACGGATCTGCGGCCGGACCGGCTGGTGCGCGCCATCGGCAGCTTCCTGGACCTCGCCAACGACACCGGGCTCGACGAGATGCTGGAGTGCCGCAAGGTCATCGAGCCGGGCGCCACCGCGCTCGCGGCCACCCGGATCGACGCGGCCACCCTCGATGGTCTCCAGCAGCGGATCGAGCGCATGCGCACACTGAACGACCCGGAGGAGCTGGTCCGCGAAGACCTCGCGTTCCACGCCGACATCGTCGCCGCGACGGGCAACCGCACCCTCGAGTCGCTGCTCTCCTCGGTCACCCAGCAGACGGCCAGGGCCCGTATCTGGCGGGCCCTGATCAAGTCCGATGTACTCGCCTGGACCCACGAGCAGCACATGGACATCTACCGCGCGCTGCGCGACCACGACAGCCTCGCCGCCTTCACCGCGGCCAGCCGGCACGTCAACGACGTGGACGCCTGGGTGCGTGACCGCCTGGACGCGGTGCGGGAGCGCTCCTGAGGGAGGGGGACGCCGCCACTGTTCGTGTCACGCGCGCCCCAGGACGACGAGCGCGACCAGCAGCACCGTGACGGCGGCGCTCATGCCGTGGGCGACGACGGCGGTGAGCGGGAAGTTCCGTTCTGCGGTGGCATGGCCCTGCGCATGTCTCCCCCGGCTGGGCAGCCAGCGGAAGAGCATCATGAAGCCGAAGGCGGCGACGATCAGAACGACGGCGCAAGCGGCCCAGGCGGAGCCGCGCGCGTTGCCGAGGAGGTACGCGGTCCAGGCGGCAAGTCCGGCGACAGCGAGGGCGATGTGGCCGAGGACGAGCCACAGCGGCAGCCGCGTCACGCCTGGCGTGCGCTGTTGCAGCCCGCCGTGGCGGATCCACACCGTGGCCAGATATCCGCCCAGGCTCGCGGTGACCAGCCAGACACACAGCACGGCGACACGCATACGCTCCCCCTCGGCATCCGTTGTCCTTTCACCCAGCACAGCGCACCGTCGGGACGACCGTTCAGACGTCCATTCATCAATTCACTCGCAGGGATGAATAACGGCCCTGTCTCCCCCGTCGAATCACTGTGGTTGGCTGCGTTGTACGGGTCTCAGGCGATCGTTCCGCAGTCCGACAGAGGGTGAGTCATGAGTGTCCGCCGCGCGCGCTCGGAATCGGAGTCCGGCCGGGCCCCGGCACCCACGGCGGTGCCCCCGTTCGATCCCGAACTGAGCTTCGTACTCGCCGACTTGGACAAGGAGTCGAGGAAGCCGCTCACACCGGAGAATCTTGCGGCCCGGCAGAAGCGGGATGCCACGGCCCGGCCCAGGCCAACCGTCGAGGACCTTCGCGCGGACGGCCGCTTCGAGGTGACGGAGTTACGCATACCGGGACCGCCCGGCGGGCCGGAGGTCACGCTCGTGAGCGCCCGGCCGTCCGGGCTCGTCGGACCGCTGCCGCTGCTCTACTACATGCACGGCGGCGCGATGGTCATGGGCAACGCATGGTCCGTGCTTCCCCGGATTCTTCGCGAGTGGGCGCTTCCGCTGGACATGGCCGTGATCTCGGTCGAGTACCGGTTGGCGCCGCGGGCTCAGCACCCGGGGCCACTGGAGGACTGCTATGCCGGGCTTGCCTGGGCCGCCGAGCACGCGGCCGAACTGGGCGTCGACCCAGACCGCATCATCATCGGAGGCAAGAGCGCCGGCGGCGGGCTCGCCGCGGCCCTCGCTCTGCTGTCCCGCGATCGCGGCGGTCCGGAGACGCTGGGGCAACTGCTGCTGTGCCCCATGCTCGACGACCGCGGCAGCACCTTCTCCAGCCAGCAGATGTCGGGCCTCGGGCTTTGGGACCTCACCTCGAACGCCACCGCGTGGCAGGCACTGCTCGGTGACCTCTGCGGCGCTGAGGACCTGCCCCCGTACGCGGCCCCCTCCCGTGCCACGGACCTGTCACAACTCCCCCCGGCGTATCTCGACGTCGGGTCGGCAGAGATGTTCCGGGACGAGGGCGTGGCGTACGCGAACGCGATCTGGCAGGCCGGTGGCCAGGCTGAACTGCACGTATGGCCCGGCGCCTACCACGGCTTCGACAGCCTGGCGCCAAAGGCGGCCCTGAGCCGAGACGCACGCAACGCACGCACCTGCTGGCTCCAGCGCCTACTCGCCGACCGCCGTACTTGAGCCTGCGCTTGCGCTTGCGGCTGCGCACCGGCGTCAGGGGAACAAGTCTGCGAGCTTAGAGAGTTGATATGCCACGGCTCGACCACTATCCAGCGAATGGGACGGAATGTTTCGTTCGGAACGATATCTTGATGGCATGCCAATGCACGGTTTTGTCTGGACTTGGGCCGGATCCACCACGCGGCGCAGGTGCCGAGGCGGCCCGCCGCGGGACCTGGTGCACGGAACGGGGGTTGACGCCCCGTGTCTCTGATGTCCCCGGCACTCGCCGACCCGAACACCCGCACCCGGTCCGCTCTCGTGTCCCGCCACGAATGGGAGGGATACCGCTGCGAGTCGCGGCTGGTCCGGGCGGCCGCGCCGCGTATCGCACCACTGGTGCTGGTCGGCGGCGCGTTCCAGACCAAGGAGAGTTGGGGCCGTCTGGAACGTGAACTCCTCGCGCACGTGGACGTGTTCACCGTCGACCTGCCGGGATGGGGTGCCGGGAACGTCCTGCCCGACCGCCATGGTGCGGACTTCCTCGCGGACGCCCTGGGTCACATGCTCGACGAGTCGGGGCTGACCTCCGTCAATCTCGTGGGCGGTTCCTACGGCACGGCGATTGTCTACCGCCTCGCGCAGCGGCGGCCGGAACTGGTCGAGAGAATGGTGCTGGTGGGCACCATGACGTCCATTCCCCGGCACGCCCGGGTAGCCATGCGCCGGACTCTCGACCTGCTCGTGGAGCGACGTATGGAGGAGTTCGCCGAGGAGACGGTCGCCTTCATGGTCAACGCCGACCGGATCGACTCCGTCACCGCAGGCTCCCGGGTTCGCCGCTTCCTGATGCGCCGGATGCTCAATCTGAGCGAGGAGGACGTCGCGAAGCACCTCGCCAACACGATGCGTCTGCTCAGGCACGAGATGCTCGACACGAGCCGGCCTCCGGCCATGCCGGTGCTGGTCGCCACCGGGGAGCACGACACGTTCACCACTCCGGACCTGTGCCGGCACCTCGCCGCCACGTGCTCCGACAGCTGGTTCACGCAGGTCGCGGACGCCGACCACATGCTTCCGCTGGAGCGACCGGTCGAACTCGCCGATCTGATCACACACTTCCTGGCGGGCGAGGCGTTGGAACAGCTCGCGTACTGCCGCGAAGTCGAGCGGACTTCCCCGCCCCGCCCAGCACGGTGAGAACGCCCGGCGGCGTCCCGGGCAGTACGTGATCATGTGACTCCCGGTCCGCGTGCTCGTTGGTGGCGTATGGAAAGACGCGAGTCGCGGCAGCCCATCGACCTGGCAGGAACCCCGGGCTGCGCGACTCCGGTTGAAAGGGGACCCGCACTCGATGCGCATCCAAGTCATCACGGTGGGTTCGACCGGTTCGGTCGCCCCGTACACCGGCCTCGCACATCGGCTGTTGGCCGACGGGCACACCGTCGAGATCGTCACTCACACCAAGTTCGCCCCGATGGTTGCTTGTTGCGGACTTCGCATGGAGCCGCTCGAAGCCGATCCCTTTGAGGCGCTGATCGGCGCCCACAGCCGAGCCACCGGCGGCGCCAAAGGTGCAGTGCATCCGTCCAGCGCTCCCCACTCGCCCCAGCTCCAGGCGGTCAAGTCGCTCCGGTCACTCGTCCGGTCGACCGAGCAGGCCATGCTCTCGCTGGTGGACGCCATCCTCGCCGCAGTGGATCCGAAGGCCGACCTCATCCTGCTGTCGACCATCGCGGCCCCGATCGGCGCGGCCATCGCGCGCTACCACGGCATTCCCACCATGGGTGTCTTCCTTCAACCCGACGTACCCACAGCCGAGTTCGCCCCGTGCACGATGGCCTGGCACAGCCCAGGCCGCACCAACCGTCTGCGGGGCCACGCCGCGAACGCCCTCTTCGACACCCTGTACCGCACGGCCCATCGCGCCGTCCACGCCCGCCTGGGTGTCGACCACCGCAGCGCCCACCGCCTGCGCAACGTCCGCGAGCGCAACCAGTGGCCGATCTGGCACGGCTACAGCCCTTGGGTCGTTCCACGCCCGGCGGACTGGCGGCAAGGACTGCACGTGGCCGGCTACTGGTGGCCGCACGAGTGCCCGAACTGGCAACCACCCACCCTGGTGAGGGACTTCCTGGCCGCAGGACCACCCCCGGTACTCATCGGCTTCGGAAGCATGATGCCCGGTGACCCGGAGGAGCTCGGCCAGATCGCAGCGCAGGCTCTTCGGCGCGCGGGGCTGCGTGGGGTCGTCCAGTCGGGCTGGGCCGGTCTCTCGGTGGTCGACGACGACGTCATCACTGTCGGCGAGATCCCGCACAGCTGGCTGATGCCGCAGACGGCCGCGGTGGTCCACCACGCGGGCGCGGGCACCACCGCGGCCGGCCTTCGGGCGGGGGTTCCTGCGGTGCCTGTCCCGGTCATGACCGACCAGCCATGGTGGGCGGCCCGACTCGTCCAGCTCGGGGTGAGTGCGGAAGCAGTCCCCTGCACCGAACTGACCGCCGCACGGCTGGCCGACGCGCTCACCCGCGCGACCCAGGACCGTGCGCTGTCGCGGAACGCCGCGGCAGCGGCCGTACGACTGGCGAAGGAGGACGGAGCGGGGGCCGTCGCCCGCGCGGTCGCCGCGCTCGGCTGATCCGGGTCATCCGTGCGTCCGCCGGCCCGGCGCTCGCCGGACGCACCGAACGACGGAGCAGGCCACCGCCAACATCAGCGTGAGGATTTCCTATGACGCAACAAGCCCCGCCACCACACCTCGCCATGCCCTTGGCATCACCCGAACACGACACCTCGCACCCCTGCACTCCAATGCCACCGCTGGACGCCTGGATGCACCGCCAGCAGAGCAGCGGCGGCTCCAACATGACGGCGGCGCTGCTCGCCTGGTTCGAGGGCCCTCCGCCCACGCTCTCAGCCCTTCGCCGCCTGGCCGGTGACCGCCTTGCGCGCTACGAGCGGCTACGGCAGATGCCGAGCGCACCCGAGACCGATCCCGCCTGCGACAGCTGGCCGCTGTGGTCGACCGGCGGGCCCTTCGAGGCCGACCACCACGTCGCCGAGAGCTCCGACGTCACCACGACCGGGCTCGAAGCGCACATCGCAGCCCTGTTCACCGCACCACTCGACCCACGCCGCCCGCCATGGCAGCTGCACCTCATCCCCACCACGGGCGGCTTCGTCCTCCTGTTCCGCGCCCATCACGCACTGCTCGACGGCAGGTCGATCGCCACATTGCTCCGCGCCCTGTTCGACGAAACCGGCGCCCTGCGCCCTCCGCGAGTCGGCGGCCCGGCGACGGCGGACGCACCCTCCCGAGCCCGTCAACTCGCCTGGAATGTGGGCGACTTGCTCCCCAAGGCATGCCCACTGCCCTTTCACGGTCCGGTGGACCCTCACCGCGTCCTGACCTTCCGCCAGGTGCCGCGCAAGGAACTCGACGCCGCCCGCGACTCATTGCGCTCCGCCGGGTCAGCCGAACGCGCCTCCACCAACGCGGTCTTCCTCTCCGCCACGGCGGGAGCGCTGCGAACGATGGGCATCACCGGCCGGCCACTGCCGATGTTGCCCGGCATCTGCGCCCTGGTCCCCGTCGACGTACGCACCAATGAGGAGTCACAACTCCTCGGCAATCATTACGCCACCGTCCGGGTGCCGCTCCCCCGGCAGCGGGACGCGCGGCTGAGACTCGCCGCCGTCGAATCCTTCATCCGGCGAAGTGCCATCGGCGCCAGGGCACGCGCCCAGGCCGCCGTGGTCTCATCACGACCACGCAGGATCACCCCTCTGAGCAACGCGGCGGGCCGTTACGTCGACTCACCCCGCTACTTCTCCCTCCTCTGCAGCAGCGTGTCCACGCACGCCGGCGAACTCACCCTCGGACCGGCGCGACTCACCGCGATGGCAGGCATCCCACCGCTCGGCCCGGGCCACCCCCTCGCAGTCACCGCCATCCATCACAGCAGCACTTCGGTCGTCACCGCCGTCACCGACCACAACCACCGCCACCTGGCCCAAGCGCTCGCTGAACGAATCCACGACGAAATCCGCGCTCTGGCCAACTGAACGCCTCCAGGAAGGCGAGGCGGTCTGTCGGCGTCGGTGGAGTCGAGGTGCCGGGTGTCGGGCGTCGGAGTAGACCGCTTTGCCCGAAAGCCCGGACTGGAGAAACTCGCACGACAGTGGGCAATCGGATCGCGTCAATGTCTCGTTCGTACGTCGGCCGCAGGTCACCCCCGAGGATGAACTCCGTGCCCGGCGACTGCTGTTGCCGGCCCTCCTGGTGGGGCTCTTGCCGACCATCAGGGAGGCCCCAGCGGATGAGTGCCCTCATCAAGAGGAGTCCACGGGCGGAGAAGGCTTACCTCGTGGAGCAGGCCGCTGAGCAGATGCTCCGCCCAGGCAGCGACCGTTCCACGTGAGACGAGGTCACTGAGCTGTGCCGCGATGGGTGTGCGCAAGCGTCGGCGCCGTGCCCGCGGCTCGCGGCTCGCGTCAGGCAGTCATCGACGGCGCCTGGAAGTAGTGCCCCTTGTCGAGGTCTTCGAGGAGGCCGGGCCGGGTCGGCTCCCATGCCAGCAGTTCGCGGGTCAGCGTGTTCGACGCCGGGGCGTCGATCCCGACGAAGGCGCTGAGCCAGGTGAAGTGCTCGGCGGCGCTCTCGGGCGCCACGGAGGTGACCGGCACGTCGAGGTGACGGCCGATCACTTCGGCGACATCGCGGATTGCGACGCCCTCCTCCGCGACGCCGTGCAGGACCGATCCGGCGGGGGCCTCTTCGACCGCGAGGCGGAACAGGTGGGCGGCGTCGAGCCGGTGGACGGCCGGCCAGCGGTTGGCACCGTCGCCGAGGTAGCCGGAGACGCCCTTGGCGCGGGCAGTGGCGACCAGCGCCGCCATGAAGCCGTTGTCCCCGTCGCCGTGGCAGGTGGGAGAGAGCCGCACCACGGACGAGCGCACGCCCTGCGAGGCGAGGGCGAGCACCGCATCTGCGGTGGCCACCCGGATGGAGATCGGCGAGCCGTCGTTCGTGGCCTTGTCGTGCTCGGTCGACACCCGCCCGGGCGCGAGGCCGGCCACGCCCGAGGCGATGACGAAGGGCCGGTCGGTGCCCACGAGCGCGGCGCCGATGATGTCGACGGCGCGACGATCCGCCTCCGCGGCCCCCCGGAAGTCGCCGGTGAAGGCGATGTCGTGCTTGAAGGCGAGGTGGATCACCCCGTCCGAGGCGGCGGCCGCGTCATGCAGTACGTCGAGGTCGTCGACGGTGCCGCGCACGACCTCAGCCCCGGCTGCGGTGAGCGCGGCCGCGGAGGCGTCGGAGCGGGCCAGCCCGACGACCTCGTGCCCCGCGTCGATGAGCTCGGGAACGACGGCGGAGCCGATCCAGCCGGACGCACCGGTCATGAAAATGCGCATGAAAAACCCCAAGGAGTCGATGGCAGGTGGCACCACGGTGATGTCAGTGCCTGTCATCAACGCTACACCTGATGTCATTCACTGTCATCACGTAAGATCTGCGTATGGGTAGATGGGAGCCGAACGCGCGTGGGCGTCTGGCGAACGCGGCGTTGGAGCTCTACAGCGAGCGCGGGTTCGAGCAGACGACCGTGGCGGAGATCGCCAAACGGGCAGGACTCACGGAGCGCACGTTCTTCCGGCACTACGCGGACAAGCGCGAGGTCCTGTTCGCCGGCTCCAGCCAGCTGGAGGAGGCGCTCGTGAAAGCGGTCGCCGACGTTGCGAAGTCTGCGGCGCCGATCGACGCGGTGGCGGTGGGCCTCGACACGGTCTCCGAGTTCTTCGCCGACCGCCGCGACTTCGCGCGGCAGCGTCAGGCCGTGATCATGGCGACCGCGGAACTTCAGGAGCGCGAGCTCATCAAGCTCGCCTCGATGTCGGCCGCGCTCGCCGACACCCTGCGCCGACGCGGCGTGGCGGAACCGGCCGCGAGCCTGACCGCCGAGGCGGGCGTCGCCGTCTTCAAGGTGGGTTTCGAGCGGTGGATCGGCGCGGTCGAGGAACGTGAGATGTCGCAGTGCATGCGGGAATCACTGGACGCGCTCAGGACCGCGCTGACGGGCAACTAGCCCGCCTCTCCTCTGTCACGCACCCTTTCGGCGTACGCGAGGCCGGTGCCTGCGTGCCCATTGCTGTACGCCGACGAGCGACGGGAAGCGTTCGTGCAGCTGTTGGGCGTTGCGGTCCAGTTCCTCCATCAGGCGCTGTGAGCGGTGTTCCGTGTCGAGTTCGGCGAGGATGCGGTCGATCTCGGTGAGCAGGGCCCCCTGCAGTTGCCACTGGCTCGGGTCGTCCTGGACGGCGTCCAGGAGCAGTCGAGCGACGTGTTCGCGCTGGACATTGGCGGCGGCGAGGTGGCTGATCAGGCGGTCCTCGGCCGTTTCCGATTCCGAGCTGGTTCCGGTGCCGACGAGTACGGCGAAACTGACGACGGCGTCCGCGACATGGCCGAACAGATCACGCATCGCGTTCGACACCTCGGGTTCGAGCAGCCACCTGTCGTCACGCTGTTTGGCCAGGTCCGTGAGGGTCCGGGCGATGACGCGCAGCACGACGGTGCAGATTTCGAGCGTGTCGAGGCCGGTCCGCAGCACCACGCGGTGCAGTCGCCCTTCCCGTACACGCGGATTGAGCCGGAGGCTGTCCTCGGCCTGCCGAAGGGAGGCGTCCACGTCGGCGATGTCCTGGTCGAGGCGGCGCGCCTCGTGGAGCCGTGCCGCAGCGAGTGGCCAGGGGGTCTCCTCGTCGAGCTGGTCGCTCAGGTCAAGCAGCAGTCGGCGCATGCGCCGGGCGAGGTCCTCCAGGGCGTCGCCCGCGGTGTCCACCCATAGGGGCGGGGCGAAGAAGAGGTTGAACGCGAGCCCGGTCAGGGCTCCGATCAGGGTTTCCAGTACGCGATCCCATGCGCTCGATGCGACGCGGGTGACGCCGAGCACGAGCATGGCGCTGATCGCCACCTCGGGCACGAACTCGTTTGCGCGCACGAAGGGGCCGATGGTGAGCGAGGCCAGGATGATCAGCGCCAGGCTCCACCAGGTCAGCCCCACCAAGGCGCTGAAGCCGATGGCGATGAACACCCCGACGACCACGGAGTTGATGCGGCGGATACTCATCTTCACGGTCGCGTACAGGGTCACCTGCACGACCAGGAGAGCGGTCAGGGGTGCGGTCAGGGGGGCCGGTTCGCGGCTGAGGTGCAGGGCGATGACGTAGGCGATCGTCGCCGCGGCGGTGGCCCTCAGCGTCTGCACGGCGACCGGGTGCCGCAGCCGTTTCACGAGCTGACGCCCGTTCGGAACACGGCTCAGCAGCTTCGCCAGCCGCTCGGGTACCAGACGCATCTTCAGTCCCTTCCCCGATCCGTACGACACCTCCCGGCGGCGTAGACCGCCCGGGTCACGCAGGACGAGATCGCGGGCGGCCACCGCGTGCACCGCCGACGCGGGCGGCACGGTCCTGCGGCTGCTCGGGCTCGGTGACGACCGGCACGAACTGAAGTTCACGGACGGCTCCAGCGTGAGCAGCGGACTCCTCGTCGGCACGGACGGCGCCTGGTCAAGGGTCAGGCCGCTGCTCTCCGACGCCAAGCCCGAGTATGCGGGAACGATGTTCATCGAGACCTACCTGTACGCCGCCGACGAGCGGCACTCTGCGGCGGCCGAAGCGGTCGGCGACGGCGGGACGTTCGCGGCCGAGTTCGACGGGTGGGCGCCGGAGCTCACCGCGCTGATCACCGACGGCGACACGGCACCGGTCCCGGCGCCATCCACATGCTCCCCACCCGGCACCGGTGGGACCGCGTGCCCGGGGTGACGCTCCTCGGTGACGCCGCGCACCGCATGCCGCCGTCCGGCGAGGGCGCCAACCTGGCGATGTTCGACGGCGCCTACCTCGGGAAGTCGATCGCCGCGCACCCCCGACAGCATCGAAGCGGCACTCGCCACCTACGAAGAGGCGATGTTCCCGCGCAGCGAGTCGGAATCCGAGGATGCGCAGCTGCTCATAGCGCTCTGCCTCGACGACCGGGCACCGCACAGCCTCATCGGCTGCCTCACCGGCTGAAGTGGTCTGCGGCGCAGATCGGTTCAGGGCAGATCGGTTCAGGGCAGATCGGTTCAGGGCGGATCTGTTCAGGAGGGGGCGCCGTCCAGGACTTCCACCTTGCCGGTGTCGAGTGAGTAGTAGGCGCCCACGACGGCGAGGTCCCCCTTCTTCACGAGAGGGGCGAGGTCGTTGTTGGTGCGCAGTTCGGTCGCGGTCAAGGTGACCTGCGCGCGGGCCATGGTCTCGACCGGGTCGCCGCCGCCCTCGCGGACTGCCTGCTTGTATGCCGGTTGCAGAGCCTCGACGATCGCCTGCAGGTTGCCCGGCAGCGGCTTGTCGTCGCGCAGGGACTCGTACGCCGCCTTGACGGCCCCGCAGCGCTGATGGCCGAGGACCACGATGAGCGGGGTGCCGCTCGTCATGGGCCCGTACTCGACGGAGCCGGTGACGACGGGCCCTACCGCCTCGCCGCCCGTGCGCATGACGTAGAGGTCGCCGAGCCCGGTGTCGAAGAGGAGCTCGGGCGGTACACGGGAGTCGATGCACGAGAGGACCGATCCGTACGGCTCCTGTTGCTGAGCCACTAGTTCGCGCCGGTCCGGATCCCGGTCGGGGTGCTGGAGGTCTCCGCTCACCCAGCGCTTGTTGCCCTCCGTCAGTCTCGCGAATGCCGCCGCGGGCGTGGAGGGCCTCGGCATCGACGTGGTGCTGCTGCTGGTCGGTGCTGTGACGGCTTTGGTCGGTGTGCACCCCGCGAGCGCGACCGTGGCGCTCGCGAGTGCGCCGGCGAGCAGAAGTCTGCGGTCCGGAGATGCTGCTGTGTCCATCGGTCGATCCCCTCGGTGCCGCGTGCCGCTCACACACGCCCGTGCGTTCTGACAGGGGCGATTGTGCTGCCAGGTGCGGGTGACCTGACGACAGGCACGAGCGGGCGCGAGGCACTTTGCCACCGGGCGGGCTACAGGGCCGGCCATGCGAGCTGTGCCGGCTGCAGAGAGGCTCAGGCGGCGGCCTCGGGGTTCCGGTCGGTCGTCAGGCGCGGCAGCGAAGCATCTCCAGCGGGGGGTTGGCGAGGAAGTCCGCGCCGAACTCGCGCACGCCGGCGTCGGACACCTTCAGCGGGACCCGGGTCACCTCGCCGAACCCGGCCGCCCGCAGGCACTCTTCGTAGACCTCGCGGCGCGGGCACGTGGTGACGAACGAGATCGGCCCGACCGGCGGGGCGAGCAGCGCCGAGATCTGGACGCGCGGGCCGGTCTCGGCCTCCTCGCCGGTCAGCTCGGAGCGGAAGCCGTACTTGTCGAGGGACGGCCCGTCGAAGCGGTAGTCAGGTGACTGGTTGAGCAGGAAGACTCTGCGCCGGGTGCCAGGTTGCGGTGCACGTTGCGGCACATCTGCTCGAAGGCGGCGACGTCCACGGCGTAGTTGAGCAGCTGGACGGCCGTGGCGATGTCGAAGCGCCGTCCGAGGGGCCGCAGTTGGGACACATCACCCACCTCGTAGCGCACGCCCAGCGGATCGCCCTGCTCCAACCTCTCGGCCACGGCGACCATTTCACCGGAGATGTCGATTCCGAGCACCTCCGTGGCGCCGCGCCGCTTGAACTCCCTGCTGTAGAAGCCCGTACCGGAGGCCAGGTCGAGGACCGACTTGCCGCGCACATCCCCGACCATGCTCAGGAAGCTGGGCACCTCCCCGTACTGTGCCAGCGGCAGGGCCTTGAACCCCTCGAACGCCTCACCGATCTCGTCGTACTGCTGCTGCGCGCTCACCGTGATGTCCTCCCCTGCGCTTGGTCATCCCCTTGGCCCGGCCCCCGCTCCCGGGGACGCCGCGGCCACTGCGGCTATGGCTGCGTAAGAGCAAACGCGCTCGAATGGCCCGGCGGCTCAGCCGTCGGCGGCGAGACGTTCCAGCCACTCGGTCAGCAGGTGCTGCTCCGCTCCGCTGAGGGTTGTCTGTTCGGGCAGCGCGGCGCGCAGGGCGCGCGCGGCGCCGGCCGGGCCCGCGGCCTGCACAGCCGGTTCCTGGTTGGTGACGGTGGCGACCATGGACTCTCGAAGGGTGGTCAACAGGGCCGGATTGCGCTGTTCGTCGGGCAGTGACAGCCAGGTGAGGACCGCGCCGCGCGCCGTGGCATGGATGATCATGGCGGCGAGCTCCTCGTCGACCCGCAGCCATCCGCCGGCGGCCAGCCGCCGGATCCGCCCCATGAGGATCTTCATGCCCGCCTCGAACGCGGCCGACGAAGTGGTCGTGGGTTCGCTGTACATCAACGTGTACAGCGCGGGGTTGTCCAGCCCGAACTCGACGGCCAGATCCCAGCCGGCCCTCAGGTCCTCGATGGGGTCCTGCGGATGGGGCGCCACGGTCTTGCCCGCGAGGAACTTGGCGAAGCCGTGCTCGGCCACCGCTTCGAGCAGTCCGTCCTTGTCGCCGAACAGCCGGTAGATGGCGGGCGGTTGCAGGCCGGCGGCGACAGCGACGGCGCGCGTCGTGACCGCGTCACGACCCTCGCGCGCCAGCAGGTCGGCGGCGGCCTCGATCACCCGCTGCCGGGGCTCTTCGCGCTCCGCGGGTGCGGGTGTCCCGGAATCGACGGCGGCCGCACCGCGGCTACCTCGTGAACGTGGTGGCATATATCAACGATACAGCACGAGCGATACCATCGTTAATATCAGTGATACGCTAAATGCGATTTCACTGGAACCACGCATGGGAGCACATCATGATCGTCGTGACCGGAGCGACCGGAAAGCTCGGGCGTCAGATCGCCGAGAGCCTGCTGACACACGTACCCGCGGACCGGGTCGGCGTCAGTGTCCGCGACCCGCAGAAGGCGCAGGACCTCGCGGACCGGGGGGTACGTGTACGGCAAGGCAGTTTCAGCGACGCGGCCGGTCTCGCTCACGCCTTCGAGGGCGCCTCGCAAGTGCTGATCGTCTCCGTCGACAAGATGGGCGAGGAGGCCGTGCGGCAGCATCGCGCCGCAATCGAGGGCGCGGTCGCGGCGGGCGCCAGGCGCATCCTCTACACCAGCCACATGGGCGCGAGCGCCACGTCGCATTTCGAGCCCTGCCGTGACCACGCCGCCGCCGAAGAGACCCTGCGGACCTGCGGCGTGCCGTACACCGCGCTGCGCAACGGCTTCTACGCCACGAGCGCGCTGCAGTTCCTGGGGCATGGGCTGGAGTCCGGTGAGGCAGAACTCCCCGCGGACGGGCCGGTGAGCTGGACCGCGCACGCCGACCTCGCCGACGCGGCGGCCGCCGTCCTCGCCGACGAAGGGCGCTTCGAGGGCCCGACGCCGCCGCTCACCGCCGCGCAGGCGCTGACCTTCGACGACATCGCCGGCATCGCGTCGGAAGCGCAAGGCCGCAGCGTCAAGAGGATCACGACACCTGATGACGCGTTCCGCGAGCAGCTCGTGGGCCACGGCGTCCCCGCCGAGGCTGCCGACCAGCTGCTCGGCGTCTTCACCGCCAGCCGCGCGGGCGAGTTCGCAACAGTCGACCCAACGCTCGCCAACCTGATCGGACGCGAACCCACCTCCCTGAGCACGGTGTTGCGCGAGCACCTGGGCGGCAACTGATCCACACCCCTGTATGAGCGTCGGGCCCGTCGACGTCAGGTTCCGTCGTGCTGGTGGGCCGCAGCCGCGGGGCGGGCGTGGGTGCCAGGAACTGTCAATCGCCGCTCGGCCACGCGACCAGCGCCAGCTCGGCCACCTGGGACAGCTCGTGCGCATCGGCTCCGTCCCGCGCGCGCTGCGAAAGTCCCTGCACGATCGTGGCGAAGTAGGACGCCAGGGCCGACGCATCGGTCCCAGCCTGCAGCTCCCCTTCTCCCTCAGCCCGGCGCAGCCGCTCCTCGATGGCAGCGACGCCCGTGTTGCGCACGTCGCGCAGGAACTTCGCGATCTCCTCGTCATGCACGGTGACGTTGGTGGCCGCGCTGATGGCCAGGCAGCCCGGCGGGTGCGACGGATCCGCGTAGACCGCCGCCGCCTCACGCAGGATCCGAGACACGGCCCCGCGGGCCGTCGGCTCCTCGGCCAGCGCACGCGCCGGGAAGGACCCCATCGGTGACCGCCCGTACGCCTCCACGGCCTCCCTGAAGAGCGCCTTCTTGTCGCCGAACGCCGCGTAGAGGCTGCCCGGGCGGATGCCCATCGCCACCGTCAGCTCCCCCAGGGACGTCGCCTCGAAGCCACGCTCCCAGAACAGCCGGATGGCCGCCCACAGCGCCGCGTCCCGGTCGAACGTGCGCGGACGTCCTCGTGCATTGCTCATGCTGACCATTCTAGAGCGTTCACTCAAAAACTCATGCTACGGTCCTTTCTTGATCGGCCACTCAACAAATAGCGCGAACTCGATCAGGGAGGTTCTCAGCCCATGAACGGACATCTCGACGGGCATCTGGACGGACACCTGAACGGGCAGCGGGAGAGGCATCCCAGCGGGCAGCTCGGCGGGCAGCTCACCACGCACCGCCACGACGAGGGGCACACCGTCGCCGGGTGGGCAGGCTTCGCGGTTGCCACGGCCGGGGCGGTCGTCACCGGGCTCGGCATCTGCGGCTGGCGCCCGGGGATCTGGCTGGGGATCTGCGCCCTGGCCGTGGCAGCGCCGGTCACATGGGGTCTGCACCTCGCGGGCTGGGGCAAGCCGCCGGGCCCGCGACCTTCGGACCTCAGAGGCCGCGACCGCGCCGCACGCGACGGGCACGCGGACTGCCTCGGGTGCCGACTGGCGGGACGACGCGGCGTTCCGATACGCCCGGAATCCGCCCCCGAATCCACCGTCACACCCGCGCAAGCACCGTCCCCCGCCGACCTCTGACACGGGAGACGACCAGGACACACCGGGCGTACATGAACCCGCTCCTCACCGCCGCTGGCATTATGCAGGTGAATACCTGCATAATCGGAGGGTGAGTTTCGAAGCGACTGCGATGGACCAGGCATTCAAGGCACTGGCCGACCCCACCCGGCGGCGGCTGCTCGACCGTCTGCGCGAGCACAACGGCCAGACGTTGCGCGAGCTGTGCGACCGCCTGGACATGGCGCGCCAGTCGGCCACCCAGCATCTCGACATCCTCGAGCGGGCCGGCCTCGTGACCGTCGTCCGGCGCGGACGCGAACGGCTCCACTACCTCAATCCGGCCCCGATCCACGAGATCGAGGAACGCTGGATCTCCGAGTTCGACAAGCCCCGGCTGCAAGCGATCAGTGCCATCAAGAACCAGGCAGAGGAGTACGCCATGACCAGCGGATCAGCATCCGTTCCGTCCTACGTCTACGTCACCTACATCCGGGCCAGTGCGGAGCAGGTGTGGCAGGCGCTGACGGACGCAGACCTGACAGCGCGCTACTGGGGACACGCCAACGTCTCCGACTGGGAGCCGGGCTCGGCCTGGGAGCACCGGCGCGTCGACGGATCGGGGGCCGTCGACGTCGTCGGTCAGGTCCTCAAGGCCGAACCGCCGACGCGCCTGGTCATCACGTTCGAGGACACCCCGGACGCCCAGGCGCCGCGCGACCCGTCCGTCGTCACCTTCCTCGTCGAGCCGCACGAAGACATCGTCCGGCTCACCGTGACCCACGAGAACCTTCCCAACGCGGAGATGCTGAACGGCATTTCACAGGGATGGCCGGCCGTCCTGGCGAACCTCAAGTCGCTGCTCGAGACCGGCGAGGTGCTCCCGCAGGCACCGTGGGACATGGCCGGCACGCACGCCTGAAGCGACAGATACGACGCCACTCCCCCGGTCACCCCGCGCAGGACTGAAGAAAGAAGACGCTATGGACACCGTCCCTCTTCGGGACGCCTACCGCTCGCTGATGGACGCGGCCGCCACAGTGGCCGGCTCCGGGGGCACGATGCCCGTCCCGCCCACCGGCGAGTGGAACGCCGACCAGATCCTGGCGCACGTCGCCATCGTCAACGCCACCACCATCGCGACCGTCGCCGCCGCGTCCTCGGGAGCACCCACCACGTACGACAACCGCACGGCGCACGACACCTGGACCATCGAGCGCGTCATCGGTCTCGCCGGTGACAACGCAGGACTCCGTGAGCGCATCCGCCTCCAGGCGGACGCTCTCTGCGCCCTCGCCGGGCCGATGCTGAGCGAGACCGAACTCGACACGCTGGTGCCCACCTTGCTGCTGTCCCACGACAAGGTCCAGGTCAATCAGCCCCTCCCGCTCAGGGACCTCGTCACTGGTCTGACGGAGGTGGAACTGCCCGGCCACACGCGGCAACTCCTGTCCCTGATGCCGCCATCGGCGGCTGGTAACTAAGGGGTGTCAGTTGCCACCTTCCACCAGGTGGCCCGTCGTCGGACACCAAACCTGAGTGGCCCGGTGCACGCCGATGATTTTGTGCAGGCTCCGCAGTCATTCAGTCAGTGACAGTGGGGATCCGCGGGCGAGCAGCCGTAGCGGCCGGCCAGTACGAAGCACACCAGGAGACCGTGACATGCGCACTCTGATCAGCACCGCCTTCGTCTCGCTCGACGGCGTCGTCGAGGCCCCGGGTGGCGAGCCCGGCTACCGGAACTCCGGGTGGACCTTCAAGGAAGTCGAATTCCTCCCGGAGGCGTTCGAGATCAAGGGCCGCGAGCAGCAGGAGGCCGCCGCCATGATGATGGGCCGCGTCAGCTACGAAGCGTTCAGTCCCGTCTGGCCCGGCATGGAGGAGTTCGCCCAGTACAAGGTCATGCCGAAGTACGTCGTCTCCACCACCCTCACCGAGGACGATCTCGTCGCGGACTGGGGCGAGACCACGATCCTGCGCTCCCTCGACAAGGTCGCCGCGTTGAAGGAGACCGAGGGCGGGCCGATCATCATCCACGGCAGCGCCGCCCTCAACCGGAGCCTCTCAGACGCCGGCCTCATCGACCGCTACCACCTGCTCGTCTTCCCGCTGCTGCTGGGCGCGGGCAAGCGGCTGTTCAGCGACACGGACAAGGACACCCAGAAACTCAAGCTGGTCGAGTCCGAGGCGTACGCCAACGGCTTGCAGAAGCAGGTGTTTGACGTCGTCCGCTGACAGCACCGGGTGACGGTTCAAGCGGGCTGAGGCGCGTCGACCTCGTCTGGGCCGCGGGGCGGATCCGGCCCCGGTCAGGGATTACGACCTGGTCGGCGGCCGCTGGGCCCGGCGGCTCGCGCGTGATCAGCAGCGTCATTCGGCCGCGGGTGACGTCGAATGTGTCCGCGAGCACGGCGGCGGCGGGGTCCGGGTCGCGTCCCTCGCCGGGCTCGTCCAGGACGAGCACGGGCTGGTCGGCGAGCAGCGCGCGGGCCAGGAGTCGGCGCCTGCTCCTGGCCGCCCGATGTCGAAGACAGCGGCGTCCCCTTTGAACTCACCCGCCGTCACGGTTCCGGTGGTGCTTCCAGGTGTAGGTCAACGTGCCCGATCCCCGGGTCAGGGCGCAGCACAGAACTGACTGGTGCAGGGCACCGTGAATCCGCCGCTGGACAGCGTGGGGTCCGACGAGACCGGACAGTCGAAGTGGCCTCCCCCGCTGACGGTGACGCCCAGTCGAGCGGTATCCATGTTCGACACCGCCCGCATGACGCCACCGTGTGAAGCGGGCCCCGGCCTCTTGTTCAGGCGGCCCGCGGCGGCCAGTTCTTGATGGCCTTCGTACGCGGCGCCGCGTACGTGCGCACCTTCGAGGTGGAGAGGCCGAGGCGGACGAGGGACTCGGCGATGGTGACGGCCGCCGCGACGCCGTCCACGACGGGGACGCCCGTGCGCTCGACGACCCGCTCCGTGAGGCCGGCCATGCCGCCGCAACCGAGGCAGATCACCTCGGCCTTGTCACGTTCGACGGCCTGGGCCGCCTGTTCCACGATGGCCTCGACGGCGGCTTCCGCGTCGCTCTCCAGGTCCAGTACGGCCATTCCGCTGGCCCGCACCGACGCGCAGCGGTCGGCGAGACCCGCGAGCTTGAGGCGGTCCTCGATGAGCGGCACGGTCCGGTCGAGCGTGGTGACCACGGAGTAGCGGTGGCCGAGGAACTGCGCGGTGCTCGCGGCGGCTTCCGTGATGTCGACGACCGGGACGTCGAGGAGTTCCTGGAGCCCCTCGCGACCGTGCTCGCCGTACCCGGCCTGGATGACGGCGTCGAAGGAGTGCGGGTAGGAGCGGACCGCCTCCATCACGGCGACGGCCGCGAGGTAGCTCTCGTAGTTGCCCTCCACGGACTCGGCCCCGAACGACGGGGTGAGGGGCACGATCTCCGTGCCCGGTGAGGCGACGGCGGCGGCCTGGGCGCCGATGCTCTCGGTCATCGAGGCGGTGGTGTTGACATTGACGACGAGGATGCGCATTTGTTGGCTTTCTCTGCTGAGGCCGGCCTGGGCCGAAGGTGGTACGAGGGTGGTACGGAGGGTGCGCGGGGCGTGGCGTGGAGTCGTCAGGCGGCGTCGACCGCGATGGACTCACCGTCGACATCCCGGGTCGCCTTCTGGCGGTCGGCGAGGACCAGATAGACGACGGCGGAGAGGACCGCGCCGATGAACCAGGAGAACCCCGAAACGGACTTGAAGGCGGGGACGAGCGCGATGACGACGGCGACGGCCGCGGCGGGCACGAAGGCGGCGATGGCCTTCAGGT
Organism: Streptomyces sp. CB01635; assembly: GCF_002803065.1. Lineage (GTDB taxonomy): Bacteria > Actinomycetota > Actinomycetes > Streptomycetales > Streptomycetaceae > Streptomyces. The sequence goes on along the minus strand of NZ_NNBL01000003.1, from coordinate 1,188,073 downwards.
GGAACCCGCGCTGGTAGAAGTAGTCGCCCTGCCGGTCGTCGGTGTAGAGGTCGGGGACGTTCACGCGGGTCCTGCGGACCAGCCAGTAGTCGGCCATGACGACGCCGAAGATGGGGCCGAGCAGTGCTCCGAGGCCGCCTAGGAAGTAGTTCACGACGGTCGGGTTGTCGTAGAGGTTCCACGGCAGGATGACCAGGCCGATGACGGCGCTCACCACGCCGCTGCGGCGGAAGTTGAGCGTGCGCGGGAAGAGGTTGACGAGGGCGTAGATGGGCGCCACGAAGTTCGCCATGAGGTTCACCGCGATCGTCAGCGTGATGAACGCGAGTGAGGCCGCCGCCATCAGGAACGTGTTGGGGATCGAGCGCACGATGTCCTCGGGCCCGGTGATGACCTCGCCGTTCAGCTTGAACTGGGCCCCGCTCAGCACGACCACGATGCCGGCGAAGAACAGCATGTTCACCGGGATGCCGACGAGGTTGCCGCGCACGATCGCCCGGCGGCTCTTGGCGGAGCGCGTGAAGTCGCAGAAGTTGAGCACGAACGTGCCGTAGATGACGACCCAGAGGGCAGCGCTCTCGAAGATCTGGCGCCACATGTCGAGGCCGTGCGGTGCGTGCCCGGTCGACATGGAGATGGAGCCGTCGGCGCGGATGAACATCCAGATCGCCAGCGCGGACATGGTGATGAGGATCGTCGGCGCCGCGAACGCCATGTACTTGCGGATGAGTTCCATGCCGTAGCTGACGATGACGACCTGAATGACCCACAGGGTCAAGAACGTTGCCCAGCCCAGGGTCGACAGCCCGAGGATCGAGTTCTCGTCGAGCGGGCGCAGGCCGGGGAAGAGCACCTTGACGAGCGCGCCCAGCACGGACGCAGCCAGGTACGTCTGGATGCCGAACCACGCGATGGCCACGACGCCACGGACGATGGCCGGGATCTGCGCTCCCTTGACGCCGAAGGAGATGCGGCTCATGACGGGGAACGGGACACCCGTCTTGCTGCCCATGTATCCCGAGAGGGTCAGGAGCAGGAAGAGCAGCGCTGACGCGATCGCGAAGGCGGCCAGGATGTTCCAGACACTCATCCCCAGGGCGAACAGGCCTATCGCGAAAGCGTAGTTGCCGAGGCTGTGCACGTCGTTGCCCCAGAGGGTGAAGACGCTGTAGGCGCCCCAGCGACGGCCTTCCTTCTTCGTGGGGGCGAGGTCGGGGCTGTACAGCCCGGGGCTCGTCCGGGGTTTCCCGTCGACCGCAGCGGTGGGTGGCGATTCGTGCACGGCGGCCATGACACACTCCCGGCGTTTCCGTATTGCGGAATAATTTTTCCTTGTTTCGGAACGGGAGATTACGGGGGGTGGTTGGGGCGGTCAATAGGTCGCTGCCCAGAATTTATGCGCAACCGCGCGACGCTCGACCGTGACATCTCTCACGACGTGAAGATTGCGTGAGCAAATTGTTTCCGGGTGACGCAGGCCCCTCGGACCGCCCGTCGCCACCTCGCACGCCCGCGAGCAGGCTTTCTGCATACCAAGACATAGTGTCGCACTGGGTCCATGAGCGTGACCTTTACGTTCACCCGTGTTTTGGTATACAAAATCTTCATGCCAGCCCCGCCACCCTCACCCAGCACCCAGCAGGAACAGCTCCCGGATCCCCGGCGCTGGTGGGCCCTGTGCGTCCTCGGTCTGGCCCAGCTGATGATCCTGCTGGACAGCACCATCGTGAACGTGGCCCTGCCGTCCATGCAGACGGAGTTGGGCATGGCGGACGGTGACCGCCCGTGGGTCGTCACCTCTTACACGGTCGCGTTCGGCGGGCTGCTTCTGCTCGCGGGCCGCATCGCCGACCATGCGGGGCGCAAGCGCGTCTTCGCCTCGGGTCTGCTCGGTTTCGCGGTCGCCTCGGCGGCGGCGGGAGCCGCTCCCACGGCGCAGGCCCTGTTCGCCGCCCGCGCCGTACAGGGCGCCTTCGCCGCACTTCTGGCGGCCTCGGCCCTCGCACTGGTGGCCACGACCTTCGCCGACCTGCGCGAACGCCGGAAGGCCATCGCCGTCTTCGGTGCTCTCGGCGGGGCCGGCGCCTCCCTCGGCGTCGTCCTGGGCGGGCTGCTCACTCAGTGGTTCGGCTGGCGCTGGTGCCTGCTGGTCAACGTACCCATCGCCCTCGCCGCCCTGCTCGGCACGCTGTGGACACCGCGCGATCGCGCCCGGCGCCTCACCGGCCGCATCGACCTCGCGGGTGCGGTACTCGGCTGCGGTGGCCTGACGACGGTGGTGTACGGGTGCAGCCAGGCGGAGGCTCAGGGCTGGACGTCTCCCGGCGTAGTCGGCGTGCTCCTCGCCGGGGCCGTGCTGCTGACGGCGTTCGCCTGGTGGCAGACCCGGGCCGCCGCCCCGCTGCTGCCTCCGCGGCTGCTGCGCGACCGCCGCCGAGTCGCCTCACTCCTTGCCGGCGGCGCACTGATGGCGGGCCAGCTGTCCGTCTCGCTCTATCTCACGTACTACCTGCAGACCGTTCTCGACTGGTCCGCGCTGGCCAGCGGCCTGGGCTTCCTGCCCATCAGCCTCGTCACCACCGCGACCGCCACCCAGCTCGGCACCCGCCTGCTGCCCAGGCTCGGACCGCGCGTGATGATGACGGCCGGCCTGTGCATCGCGGCGTGCGGGCTGTTCCAGCTCACGCTCCTGGACCCGGATTCCACGTACGCCGCGAACGTCCTCCCGGCGCTGATCACCTTCAGCATCGGCCAGGGCGGCAGCTTCCTGGCCATCATGACCGGCGCCACCTCCGACGTGCCCGCGCAGGACTCCGGCATCGCCTCGGCGACGGTCAACTCCGCGCAGCAGATGGGCGGTTCCATCGGATCTGCCGTGTTCAACACAGTGGCAGCGAGTGCGGCAGCGGCCTTCCACGGGAGCCGACGAGCTGCCGCTCTGCACGGCTTCACGTCGGCCATCTGGATCCCCCTCGCCCTGCTTCTCCTGGCAGCGGTCGCGACGGCCACGCTGGCCGGCCACCAATCTACCCGCGTATATGCGCACGCAAATACTTTGCGCCGTAATCCTGAAGGGGTCGTAAAAGGGCAGGGAAGCGGAAATCACGGCGCTTGACGCGGAGAAATAGAAGGAAATCCCGAAGGTGTGATCCGACTCCTCCAGCGGGCAGCCGGACCACTACCGTCCGCAAATTCCTGAACAGGCTTCCTCGGCTCAGGCGAAGACGATCCCCTCCGCGACGTCGGCCCGGATCTCCGTACCCACCCGGCGCTCCAGCAGGTCGTCGATCCGTTCGAGCGGTCCGATGAGCGCGCGTCCGCCGGCCTTCGCGACCCGCACCGCGGCGTCGACCTTCGGCTTCATCGACCCCTCGGCGAAGGTCAGTTCGGAGATCGCTTCCGGGGATGCCGTCAGGATGTCCCGCTGCTCGGGTGTCCCCCAGTTCTCACTGACGTAGTCGCCGTCCGTGAGCATGACCAGCATGTCCGCCTTGAGTTCGGCCGCGAGTGCCGCGCTGGCGAGGTCCTTGTCCACCACGGCCTGCATGCCGGTCTGGCGGCCCTTGCCGTCGATCTTCACGGGCACGCCTCCGCCGCCGACACAGACGACGAGCCGGCCGTTCTCCAGGAGCATCCGCACGAGCGGTGCCTGGACGATGCGCCGTGGGGCGGGGGACGGCACCACGCGCCGGAACGCCGCACCGTCGCGCGCGATCGTCCACCGGTACTCGGCCGCTGCCTCAGCGGCGTCCTGCGCTGAGTACTGGGGGCCGATCAGCTTCGTCGGGCGCTCGAACGCCGGGTCCGCCTCGTCGACCTCGGTGGTCGTGACGACCGCCGCCACCTCGCGCTCTCCGGCGAGAGCGTTGGAGAGCTCCTGCTGGATGACGTAACCGATCATGCCCTGCGTCTCCGCGCCGAGGATGTCCAGCGGGTACGCCGCCACGTCCTGGTAGGCGAGGTTCTGCAGAGCGAGCAGACCCACCTGGGGTCCGTTCCCGTGTGTGATGACGAGCTCGTGCTGACGTGCGAGGCCGGCGAGCGCCTCGCACGTGGACCTCACGTTCGCGCGCAGATGGTCGGCCGTCATCGGCTCTCCCCGACGGGCCAGCGCGTTGCCTCCGAGAGCCACGACGATGCGCATGGATTCCCTCCACAGACTTGTTCGCTTCCCCATTGTCAAATGGTATACCAGTGAGTGAATGTTGAGGGGAACCCATCACGCCCCATGGGCACGGTGAGGGCGAGGAGGGTGCAGTGACTTCTCTGCGTACAGCCACTGAGCTGCGCGCCATATCCGGCGACGCCGCTCTGATCGCACACCTGCGCGCACTCCGCGGGCAGGGCGTCGTCGAAGGCGTCTTCCACCGTACGGTCAACGTACTGACGCCTGGTGACAGGCTCATCGCTCTCGCCGCCCGAGGCGGTGGCGACGCTCCAAGCACCCTCGTCACCGATGCGGACAGCTGGTCGGGCCGGGGCATCGTGGCGAGTCGGACCGTGGAGTTCGCGCCGGGGGTCATCACCATCCGTGCGGCGCGCGGACGCCTGCGGGTGCGTACGGAAGGTGCGGATGAATGGCATCCCATTCTGCCGTCGCTCGCGGCGCTCGGCCCGGGCGAACTCGCGACCGCCGCCTCGGCGCTCGACCGGCTGACACGCGCACACGGCTCACGCGGCGGCATGCTCGGTCCGACTCCCGCCGCATCGCCGATGGCGGTGGCCGTCACCCGGGCACTCGCCGACGGGCAGGACACCCTCGTACGCGCGATCAGGTCCGCGGACGACGCGGGCATGCGTCGCGGCGCCCTGTCACTTCTCGGACTCGGCCCGGGACTGACGCCCGCGGGCGACGACTTCCTGACCGCCCTGGCCCTGTTGTCCTCGCTCCACGGCAGCGGGCTCGGCCACTTCGGGCGGGCGCTTCAGGACGTCCTGCTCGAACACCCCGGCCGCACCACGCGGTTGAGCGTCACCACGCTCGACGAGGCCCTGGCGGGACGGGCCCGCGCCTCACTGCTCGACGTCCTGCACGCGCTGGCCCGCCCCGACCGGTGGGGCGAGGTACACGTAACGCAATCCATCCGCACCCCGGTCCGACATGTGCTGGCCATCGGCCACACGTCCGGCACCGACATCTTGTCCGGTCTCGTGACCGGGCTTCGCCTGGAGAAAGAACTGCGAGGTTCGCTGTGAGCACCACAGCAGTCGTCAAGAAGAACACCTACTTCGACTCGGTGTCCCTGATGTCCGTCTCGACCCGGGCGAATCAACTGCCCGGCGTGGAGCAGGCGTTCGTCGCCATGGGCACCGAGATGAACAAGGGCGTGCTGAGCAACCTCGGCCTCCTCACGGCGGATCTCCGTGCCGCGGGCACCGGGGATCTCATGATCGTCGTGGAGGCGGGCGAGGAAGCCGATCAGGCAGCGCTGCTGACGGAGGTCGAGGCACTCCTCGTACAGAAAGCACCCGGTGCGAGCGGTGCGGACACGGTCACGTACCGGACGGTCGACAGCGCCGCGCGCGGCATTCCCGGGGCGAACCTCGCGATCGTCTCGGTCAACGGCGCGTACGCGGGCCGCGAAGCCCGCAAGGCGCTGGAGAACGGCCTGCACGTGATGGTCTTCAGCGACAACGTCCCGATCGAGGAAGAGGTCCGCCTCAAGCAACTGGCGCACAGCAAGGGCCTGTTCATGATGGGGCCCGACTGCGGCACCGCGATCATCAACAACGTCGCGCTGTGCTTCGGGAACGCCGTGCGGCCCGGCACCGTCGGTGTCGTCGCGGCGTCCGGCACCGGCGCACAGGAGGTCAGTGTCCGTATCCACGCGCTGGGCGCGGGCATCTCGCAGCTCATCGGCACGGGCGGCCGCGATCTCAGTGAGCAGGTCGGCGGCGTCATGATGATCGACGGGATCCGGGCCCTTGCCGCCGATCCCGGAACCAGCGTGATCGTGCTCGTGTCCAAGCCGCCCGCCCCGGCCGTACAGGACAAGGTGCTGGCCGAGATCGCGGACGCGGGCAAGCCCGTCGTCGTCTACTTCGTCGGAGGATCCGAGGAGGCCGTGACCGCGGCCGGCGGACACTTCGCCGCGAGCACCCAGGACGCGGCGCTCCAGGCCGTCCGCCTCGGGTTCGACTCTCATGCTGCCGTCGAGGAACTGGCCGCCAAACAGGTGGACGAGGTGTGCGCCCGGCTCGCACCTGAACAGCGTTACGTGCGTGGCCTGTTCTGCGGCGGGACCCTGTGCGACGAGTCGATGTACGCGCTGCTCGAAGTCAGCGACAACGTATGGAGCAACATCCAGAAGGACCCCGAGCGCCGTCTTGCGGCCGGCAGTCCCAGTGTCGGGCACACCTTCCTCGACTTCGGCGACGACGACTTCACCAACGGCCGCCCGCACCCGATGATCGACCCGTCGCTGCGCCTGGCGCGCCTTGTCCAGGAGGCCGCGGACCCCCAAGTCGCCGTCGTCGTCATGGACTTCGTCCTCGGATTCGGCGCCCACGAGGACCCGGTCGCGGTCACGCTCCCCGCCATCGCGCAGGCCAGGAAGATCGCCTCCGACGCGGGCCGTCACCTGGAGATCGTGGGCTACGTCCTGGGCACCGACCTCGACACCCCGGCCCTCGCCGAGCAGGTCGCGGCCCTGGAGGCCGCCGGAGTCACCGTCACCCGCAGCAGCACCGAGACGGGCCACTTCGCCCGTGAGACCGCCCGGAAGGCACACCGCGCATGAGTACTCAGGCCACCAGCCTCTTCAACAGCGACCTCAGCGTCATCAACGTCGGACTGGCCATGTTCGACCGGGACATCACCGCCCAGGGCGCGCAGGTATCGACCCTCGACTGGACTCCGCCGGGTGGCGGCAGCCCCGAGGTCCTCGCGGCTCTCGACGCGCTGGAGGACCCGCGCGTCGCCGAGCGGACCGAGGCGGCCAATGCCGAAGCCGTCGACCGCATCATCGGCGCACGGCCGATGCTGGTCGGCTTCGGCCGGGCCATCGACGTGGTGCCCGGGATGACCCCGACGACGATCCTGCACGCCGGACCCCCGATCACCTGGGACCGGATGGCGGGTGCCATGAAGGGGGCCGTCACCGGCGCCCTCGTGTTCGAGGGCCTGGCGCGCGACCTCTATGCGGCCGAACGGCTCGCGGCCTCCGGCGAGATCACCTTCTCGCCCTGCCACGAGCACGACTGCGTCGGTTCGATGGCCGGTGTCACGTCCGCGTCGATGTACATGCACATCGTCCGCAACGAGACCCACGGCAACACCGCCTTCACCAACCTCTCCGAGCAGATGGCGAAGATCCTCCGCATGGGGGCGAACGACGAGAGCGTCGTCGAGCGCCTCGTCTGGATGCGGGACGTCCTCGGCCCCATGCTCAAGGAGGCCATGGAGATCGGCGGCCCCGTCGACCTGCGCCTCCTGCTCTCCCAGGCGTTGCACATGGGCGACGAGTGCCACAACCGCAACATCGCGGGCACCCTGCTCCTCGCGCAGGCACTCACTCCCGCCCTGCTGCAGACGAGCTTCACCACCGAGCAGAAGAAGGAAGTCTTCGACTTCATCGCCAGCTCGGACTACTTCTCCGGACCCACGTGGCTCGCCATGGCCAAGGCAGCCATGGACGCCGCTCACGGCATCGAGGGTTCGACGATCGTGACGACGATGGCCCGCAACGGCGTCGAGTTCGGCCTCCGCGTCAGCGGCCTGCCCGGCAACCAGTGGCTCACGGGCCCGGCCCAGCCCGTCGTCGGGCCGATGTTCGCCGGGTTCAAGCCCGAGGACGCCGGTCTGGACATCGGTGACAGCGCGATCAGCGAAACGTACGGCTTCGGCGGTTTCGCGATGGCGACCGCACCCGCCATCGTCGCGCTCGTCGGCGGAACGGTGCAGGAGGCCGTCGCCTTCACCCGGGACATGGGCGAGATCACGACGACCGAGAACCCGAACGTCACCATCCCCGCTCTGGGGTTCCAGGGCATCCCCACCGGCATCGACGTCCGCAAGGTCCTGGCCACGGGGATCCTGCCGGTCATCAACACGGCGATCGCCCACAAGGAAGCGGGCATCGGGATGATCGGCGCCGGCATCACACACCCGCCCGCCGCTGTCTTCGAGCAGGCCGCCACAGCCCTAGCCCTTTCCAGCACGGTCGCCTGACGGCGCGCCGGCCCACCCACGGAGGCCAGGATGAACAGACGCGATCCCGCCGCGGCGGACACGGCCCACGCGGGCCTCGAGCTGGACCCGGAATACGAGCACACTCCCGTTCCGACGGAGAGCCGCAAGTCCCTTCTCACCGTGTCGGCCGTGTGGTTCGGGTTCCCGATGATCCTGACCAACGCCGTCCCCGGCGGAATCGTCGTCGCACTCATGGGCTTCTGGCGCGGTCTGGCCGCCATCGTCGCCGCGAACCTCGTGATGCTGGTCTACGTCGGTCTGCTCAGCCACCGGGCGGGCAGCACGGGCGAGAGCTTCTCGCTCCAGGCGACCAAGACGTTCGGGAGGGTCGGCTACGTCGTCGCGTCCGGTTTCCTCGCGACGGTCGTCGTCGGGTGGTTCGCCTTCAACACCGGCGCCACGGGTGCCACCCTCCACCAGGCGTTCGGCTGGCACGAACAACTCGTCGCCGCCGTCGCCGGGGTCGCCTTCGTCGCGATCACGTTCCTCGGCATCCGCGCCCTGTCCTGGCTGGGCGCGGTAGCCGCCCCGCTGTTCATCCTCGTCGGCCTGATAGCCCTGGTGATCGTCTCCAGGGACCACGACCTCACGACCGTCCTCGACTACCAGGGCGTCGGCGGTAACAGCGCCCTCACCTTCGGCGCCGCCGTCTCCCTCATCATGGCGACCTTCGCGGACTCCGGAACGATGACGGCCGACTTCACCCGCTGGTCCAGGAACGGCAGACAGGCCGTCATCGCGACGGCCACCGCGTTCCCCGTGGCAAGTCTCGTCGCCCAGGTCACCGGAGGCATCGTCGTCGCGGCCGGCGCCGTCGCCTCGGCCGGCACGGTCGGCGGCAACTTCCTCCCGATCCTCACCGGCGGCCACGGGATCGCCCTCGACGTACTGGCCGCGGTGTTCGTCTTCGTCAACCTCGGCTCCGTCTGCAGCCACTGCCTCTACAACGGCGCCCTCAGCTGGTCGCATCTGACGCGTACGAGGATGCGCGTGATGACGCTCGTCCTGGGGGCCGTCGGCACGGTCGCCGCCCTCGCCGGTGTCTGGGACCACTTCCTCGACTGGCTGGTCGTCCTCAGCGTGTTCGTCCCACCGCTCGGCGGTGTGCTGATCGCCGACCAGGTGCTCCTGCGCCGCCGGCTCGATGAACGCGCCGCGACAGCGGTACGTCCCACCGCGTTCGCCGCGTGGGCCGCCGGAGCAGCGGCCGGAGGGCTCGTGCACTGGTACGCGCCGCAGTTCTCCGACGCGGTCACCGGCCTGCTCGTCGCCCTGATCGCCTATGTCGCACTGGAGAGGATGCCCGTACGAAGCCGGGGTGCGTGATGGCGGACGCAGGTGTGTGTCTCTCGGGTGTGTGTCTACTGCTCCGGGGTGCGCCTGCGGTGTGCGGCGGCTTCGCTGCGTCCGGTCGCCAGGTGCTTGAGGGCCAGTTCCTCGACGCGCGGCACGTCCCGGGCCTCGATCGCCTCGTACAGCTCCTCGTGCTCCTTGGCGACGCCGGCGATGTCGTCGTGCTGGCCGAGCAGCCAGCGCATGCGGCTGCTCAGGGTGCGGCCGAGCTCGTTCAGCAGCTCGTTGTCGGCCAGCGCGGTCACCGTCTCGTGGAAGTCGGCCGCGGCCCGCCGCGCCGGTACGGCGTCCCCCTTGGCCGCCGCCGTCAGCTCGGCGTCCAGGTCGGCCCTCAACCGCGCAAGTCCCGCGCGGGTGCGCCGCTGGGCGGCGAGACGGAACGCCAGCATCTCCAGGGCGGCCTTGACCTCGTCCAGATCCTCGACATCGGAGGCGGTGAACTCACGCACCACGGCCCAGCTCCGCGGGCGCGGGGTGACAAGACCCTCGTTCACCAGGTCCTTGAGGGCGTCACGGACGGGCAGGCGGCTCACCCCCAGCTCGGCCGCCAGTTCCCGCTCCACGAGCTTGCTGCCCGGCGCCCGCACACCGTCGAGAATCTGATCGCGCAGCGTGCGCGTGACCCGATCCGACTCGGGTTCAAAAGTGTCATCCCCTGCCATGATCCCTATTCTCGCACCGCGTCACAGGTCATTCGGCCTTACCCCGCCTTCGGCAGAAGACGGAGGCCCGGGTCACGGCCGGCCGGCCGGGTCGTCGGATCCGTGCTCCTGCTGGTCGAGGATGGCCACCGCGACGGCGGCCGCGCCGGCCGCGTCGCCGTCCTCGACGGCCCGGTGCAGGTCCTCGTGCGACGTGTCATCGCCGCTGAGGGTGTGCTGCATGCACTGGTCGGCCTTGACGCTGTCGCGCAGGGCGTCACTCATCCCCCGGTAGAGGTTCTGCAGTACGGGGTTGTGGGAGGCCTCGGCGATGCGGAGGTGGAAGTCGACGTCGGCGTCCGCGAAGGCGTCTACGTCGGCGTTCCGGCTCGCGTCGGCCCGGTCGTCCAGGGCCTGCTGCATCTGCTGGAGATCGTCCGCCGTGCGCCTCGTAGCGGCGAGCCGGGCGGCGACGATGTCGAGGCCGCGGCGTACGTCGATGATGTCCTGGGCGGCGGCGCGGTCGAGCTGGCGGCGCAGCGCGACCTGGGCCTCGTCGGTGGCGGTCACGAAGGTCCCGTTGCCCTGACGGGTCATCAACAGGCCCGAGTGCACGAGGACGCGCACGGCCTCGCGCACCGACAGGCGGCTGACGCCCAGCGTCTCGGCGAGCCGGCTCTCGGACGGGATCTTGTCGCCGAGCTGCCAGGTGCCCGTAGTGATCTCCTGTCGCAGCGCGGCGATCACGGTGTCGACGAGGGACGGCGCCCGTTCCACGTTTTTCATCCCCACCCCTTCTCTAGTCATCTGATGACCTGGTAACTCTAGCGGTCGGTTCTTCTCCAACGAAGGAGCTATGCCGTCATGACGCACATCTTGTTCACAGCAATACGTCTGGACGGCGGGCAGCCCCGCGACGTTCTGGTCGCCGACGGGCGTATCGCCGCCATCGCCCCTCCCGCTCTGCCTGAAGAGTACGAAGTCGTGGACGGCGGCGGCGCCTTGGCCCTGCCCTCGCCGGTCGACGCCCACATCCACCCCGACAAGACCACGTGGGGTCAGAGCTGGCTCAGCCGTACACCCGCGTCGACCCTGCGGGATCTGATCGACGGCGATGTGGCCGCGCGGGCCGGCATGGCGGCGCCGGTCGAGGAGCGCGCCGGTGCGCTCATGGACCGTGCCCTCACCCGCGGCACCCGCGCGATGCGTGCGCATGTCGACGTCGCGCCCGTCCACGGGCTCTCCAATGTGCACGGCGTCCGTGCCGCCGCCGCCTCGCGCGCCGACCTGCTCGACGTACAGGTGGTGGCCTTTCCCCAGCTCGGTCTGCTCACCGCGCCGGGGACGGCCGAGCTTCTCGAGAAGGCCCTGTCCGAGGGCGCCGACGTGCTCGGCGGCCTGGATCCGGTGGGCGTGGACGGGGACATGCACGGCCAGCTCGATGTCCTGTTCGGCCTGTCCGAGAGGGCGGCCGTCCCGCTCGACATCCACCTGCACGACGGTGGTCCGGCCGGCATCGAGCAGGTCACCGAGATCGCCCGCCGTACGGTGGCGCACGGCATGCAGGGACGCGTCACCGTCAGCCACGCCTTCTGCCTCGCCGATCTCGAAGGCGACGAACTCGCGCGGATGGGCGAGATCCTCGCCGGGGCTGGGGTGTCCCTCACGACCTGTGCCCTGGGAGCCGACCCTGTCGTCCCCTTCGGTCCCCTGGGCGCGCATGGGGTGCTGGTCGCGGCGGGCTCCGACGGCGTACGCGACCCATGGACCCCGTTCGGCGACGGCGACATGATCGCTCGGGCCCACCTTCTCGCGTACCGCACCGATGCCCGTACGGACGCCGAACTCGCCGCGTGCTACGCGGTCGTGGCACACGGGGGCGCCGCGCTCCTGGGCCTTGAGCGGACGGAGCTGCGCGTCGGTGACCCCGCCGACTTCGTGCTGCTTCCGGGCGACTCGGTGGCGCAGGTCGTCGTGGACCGGCCCGTGCCGAGCCTGGTCGTGCGGGGCGGACGCGTGATCGCGCGCAAGGGACAGCTGGTCGACGGCCGGCAACAGCGAGACCGTCTCGTCGAAGGGGCCTCCCGATGATGCGCCGCGCTCTCCCCGTGATCGGGCTCGTCCTGACGCTCGCCGCCTGCACCTCCGGAGCTCAACAACCGCGGCAGGGCGCCGCCCCGGCGAAGCTCGACCTGAAGACCACCACCCCCGCCGCCACCAAGGGCCTGGGCAAGGTGACGTGGAACCTCCCGTACGAGCCGCAGACCCTGGACCCGATCCGTTCCTTCAACTACGCGGAGAACACGGCCCTCGCCAACATGTGCGAGAGCCTGCTGCGGCTGACCCCTGACTTCAAGATCAAGCCGGGCCTCGCCGTCAAGGCGGCCAACCCGACGCCCACCACCTGGGTGTACACGATCCGCAAGGGCGTGACGTTCTGGAACGGCGATCCGCTGACCGCCGACGACGTCGCGGCGAGCCTGCGACGGCACCTCGACCCGAAGCTCGGCACCTGGTGGGGCGACTACTTCAACACCGTCAAGTCGGTCCGGGCCACGGACTCCATGCAGGTCACGGTCACCCTCAAGCAGCCCGACGCCCTGTTCAACCAGGCGATGGCCACCGGCGCCGGCGCCGTCGTACAGAAGAAGTTCCTCGACAAGGCCGGCAAGTCGCTCGGCTCGCCGTCGAGCGGCGTGATGTGCACCGGACCGTTCCGGTTCCATGACTGGAAGTCGGGCGACTCGATGACGCTCAGGCGCTACGACCACTACTGGAACAAGCCCCTCAAGGCCAAGTCCGAGTCCCTGGTCCTGCGGTTCATCGCCGACGAGACGACCGCCGTCAACGCCCTGCGCTCCGGCGAGGTCGACGGCCAGTACTTCTATCTGCCGCCCGCGGGTCTCAGCCAGCTCCAGAAATCGACCACCGGCTCGGTGACCCTCGGCCGCTCCCTCACGTTCTGGGCGCTGCTCAGCTCGGCGAAGTCCGGCCCCTACGCCGACCCGAGGGTGCGCCAGGCCCTGTCGCTCGCGCTGGACCGCGCGGCGATATCCAAGGTCGTCTTCCAGGGAACGGCTTCCCCGCAACGCGCGCTGACGGGCAGCGACTACTGGGGCTACGAGCGCAAGACGTATCAGAAGGCGTACGAAGCCCTCCCACCGGAGACCACCGATCTCGCGAAGGCCAAGGAGCTTCTCGTCCAGGCGGGATCGCCGACGAAGCCCATCGTGATCGGCGTCCAGGGCAGTTCAGCTGTGCACGAGCAGACCGCCAACCTGCTGAAGGCCACCGGCGAAGCGCTCGGCCTCGACATCGAGATCCGGGTCGTCCCGGTCGAGCAGTACGGCAACCTCTACAGCGACCCCAAGGCGCGCAAGGGCATCGACGCCTTCCTCAGCACCTGGTACGGCAATGTGCCGGATCCGCTGGACATCTACACCGTGTTCCGCAAAGGCGGGCGGACGAACTTCAGCGACTACAAGGCAGTTGACGGCGCCATCGCCAAGGCGCGGGCCGAGGGGGACCCGGCAGCACGGGCGTCGCTCGTCACCGGGATCCAGGAGAAGGTGACCCGCGACGTCGTGTGGATGCCGCTCAACAACCTGCCCGTGATCCTCTACATGAACAAGCGGGTGACGGGCGCCGTGCCGTCCTTCCCCTACCTGTACTACCCGTGGGCCGCAGGGCTGGGGGCCAGATGATCACCTATCTGGCACGTAAGTTGATCGCACTGGCGGTCGTCCTGGTCGTCGCCTCGTTCCTCGTCTACGGACTGCTCTACCTCGTACCGGGCGGGCCGATGGCGTTCCTGCTCGGCAACCGGAGCGGCACGCCCGAACAGATCGCCGCCATCCGGGCCCAGTACCGGCTCGACGACCCCTTCCTGGTCCGCTACGCGGCGTGGCTCGGTGACGCCGTGCGCGGCGACTTCGGCAGCTCCCTGGTGTACCGCCAGCATGTCTCGGGCCTGATGGGCGCCCGCGCGGCGACCACCGCGTTCCTGGTCGGCTACTCCACCGTCCTGATCGTCGTGGTCGGTGTGGCGGGCGGCGTGCTGGCCGGACTGCGCCGGGGGCGCGTGGACGCCGTCATCAGCGCAGTCTCCTCGGCGTTCCTCGCCACGCCGACATTCGTGATCGGTGTGCTCCTCGTGATCGTGTTCGCCCTGGGCCTGGGCTGGTTCCCGGTGTTCGGGCCAGGGGAAGGCCTGTTCGGCCGGCTGTATCACCTGACGCTCCCTGCGATCACCCTCAGCCTCGGCAGCGCCGCCTTCCTCGCCCGCATCACCCGCGCCTCGGTCCGCGAGGAACTGGGGCGCGAGCATGTGGAGACCGCCCGCAGCCGGGGAATCGCCGAGGCACTGGTAATCCGCCGGCATGTACTGCGCAACGCGTCGATCCCGGTGATCACCGTCACCGGCCTGACCGTGGCCAGTCTCATCGCCGGCTCGGTCGTGGTGGAGAACGTGTTCGCCCTCGACGGCCTCGGCTCCCTCTTCGTACGAGCGATCCTGCAGCGCGACTTCGCGGTCGTGCAGGCCGTCGTTCTCGTTCTCGTCGCCGCCTTCGTCCTCATCAACCTCGTGGTGGACCTGTGCTACAAAGCCCTCGACCCGCGGATGTCCCGATGACCGCCGTGGCCACCCGCGTCCGCGGGACACTCGGCAGGTTCAGCCCGTCCCGTGCGGTGCGTGCGCTCGGCGTGTCCGGCGTCACCGCGGCGGCGCTGCTCGCCGTGGTGCTGACGGTCACGCTGCTCGCGCCCGTCCTTGCTCCCTACGACCCCGACCAGCCGGACCTGTTCAACTCGCTGGCCGGGTCCTCGGCCGCGCACCCCCTGGGCGGCGACGCCCTCGGCCGGGACGTGCTGTCACGGCTGATGTGGGGCGCCCGTACGACATTGAGCGGTCCCGTCCTCATCATCTGCCTGTCCACCGTCGTCGGCACCGCGCTGGCGATCACCGCCGCATGGGCGGGCGGCAAGGTGGACGCGGTCGTCTCGCGCCTGCTGGACGTGCTGTTCGCGGTCCCGGGCATCGTCTTCGCCCTGATCACCGTGGCCGTACTCGGCCCCGGCGTCACCGGCGTCGTCCTGGGCCTTGCCGTCGCCTACACCCCGTACGTGGCACGGGTGGTGCGCAGTGCGGCGCTGCGGGAACGCAACATGCCCTATGTAGCGGCGGCCTGGGTTCAGGGCAGGTCCGCGTTCGCCATCTGCGTACGGCACCTGCTGCCCAATCTGCGCCCGATCATCGTCGCCCAGTCGGTGTCCGCCCTGGGCTTCGCGGTCATCGACCTCGCGGCGATCTCCTTCCTGGGGCTCGGCGTGCAGCCGCCCACCGCTGACTGGGGGCTGATGGTCAAGAGCGGACTGGACGGCGCAACGCGCGGACAGCCGCTGGAGGCACTGGGTGCGGGCCTGTTGATCGTGCTCGTGGTCGCCGCGGTGATCGTGCTCGGCGACCGCCTCGGCAAGGAGGAGCGTGACCACCGATGAGTCTCCTGAAGCGTGAGAGGGATCAGCCGGAGAAGAGTCGAACGGAGACGGGTCTGCCCGGGGGCAGTCTGCTCGATCTGCGTGGGCTCGGGCTAGCGGTTCCGGCCGGCCGGGAGTGGCGGCCCCTCGTCGAGGAGGTCGACCTGTCGATCGGCCGGGGCGAATCCGTGGGACTGGTCGGCGAGTCCGGCTCGGGCAAGTCCATGACGGCGCGGACGATCCTCGGGCTCACGCCGCCGGGAGCGCGCGTCACCGGTGACATCGTCTTCGACGGGATCCGGGTGACCGACATGGACCGGCGGGCCCTGCGCGGCCTGCGGGCCCAGCGCATCGCGATGGTCTTCCAGGATCCGCGGGCCCACATCAATCCCGTGCGCAGCATCGGCGACTTCCTCACCGAAGCCATGATCGCCAACCTGGACGTGCCCGCCCCCGAGGCGAAGGCGCGGGCGGTGCGGCTTCTGTCGGACGTCGGCATCGCGGACGGCGAGCGGCGGATGCGCCAGTACCCGCACGAGCTGTCCGGCGGGCTGCTGCAACGCGTCATGATCGCGTCGGTCCTTGCCGTCGAGCCCGATCTGATCCTTGCCGACGAGCCCACCACCGCCCTGGATGTCACCACGCAGTCCGAGGTCATGGCCATCCTCGACGAGCTGCGCCGGGAGCGCGGTACGGCCATGCTGCTGATCACCCATGACCTGGAGCTGGCGGCGGCCACCTGCGACCGGCTCGCCGTCATGTACGCGGGCCGGATCGTGGAAACCCAGGCCGCCGGCGCGCTGACGGCCACCCCCCGGCACCCGTACACCTCCGGTCTGATGCTCTCGCGGCCGAGCATCGATCAAGTCGTCCACCGGCTGCCCGTCATCCCTGGGCGGCCGCTTGCCGCCTTCGAGGCGGACGACGGGTGCGCGTTCGCCCCGCGGTGCGCGCATGCGCGACCGTTCTGCGGGGACGGGCGGCCGGCCGTGATGGAGCTGGAGGGGGCGCGCGTGGCGTGCACGCGGGCCGGCGAACTCACCTTGCAGGGAGAGTCATGAGCGACTTCGTGATCGAGGCGGCGGGTCTGCGCAAGGAGTTCGGGCAGGCGGTCGCCGTCGACGATGTGTCCTTCACGCTCTCGCGCGGCCAGTCGCTGGCTGTGGTCGGCGAGTCCGGCTCCGGCAAGACGACGGTCGCGCGGATGCTGGTCGGCCTGGAGACGCCGACCGGCGGGTCGATCGGCGTGTGCGGTCGGCCGCGTCGGGGCGGGCGGGTGTCATCGGCGGAACGCCGCAGGCGCGCCCGCGAGATCCAGATCGTGTTCCAGGACCCCTACTCGTCGCTCGACAAGCTCCAGCGGATCGGCGATGTCGTGGAGACCAGCCTCGCCCTGCACTTCCCGCTGACTCCCGCCGAACGGCGCAGGCGCGCACTGGAGTTGCTCGAAGCGGTCGGGCTGGCCGAGCGGCACGCGTCCATGCTCCCCCGCCAGCTCTCCGGCGGGCAGCGGCAGCGCGTCGCCATCGCCCGCGCCATCGCCGTCGAGCCGGAGGTCCTCGTACTGGACGAGGCGGTGGCGGCGCTCGATGTGTCCATCCAGGCGCAGATCCTCAATCTGCTCGCCGACATCCGCGAACGCAGCGGCATCAGTTACGTGTTCATCTCGCACGACCTCGCCGTGGTCCACCAGATCAGCGACATCGCCGTC
This sequence comes from Streptomyces sp. CB01635, assembly GCF_002803065.1. GTDB lineage: Bacteria > Actinomycetota > Actinomycetes > Streptomycetales > Streptomycetaceae > Streptomyces. Next base: position 1,170,699 of record NZ_NNBL01000003.1, on the reverse strand, counting down.
GTGATGTCCGGCGGCCGGATCGTCGAGCGCGGGGACACCCGCGATCTGCTGCGCGATCCCCAGGAGGAGTACACCCAGGCACTGCGCGCGGCGGTCCCGCGTCCCGGCTGGAAGCCGAGTCGGAGGCAACCCGCCTGAGGCTCGTGAGGGGAGTGGCGGCGGGCGCCGTCACTCCCCCGGCCCCGTTCAGGAACCGACCGTCGCCCCCACCGGCGCGCGCCGCGCGACGTCCACCAGTGACCGGTCAGTGATCTTCAGAGCGGGGGACACGGCGAGCGTCAGAGTGGACACGCTCATGAACGGGTTGAGGTGTTCCCATCCCCACGCCTCCAGGGCGGCTCGCACGGCGCCCGCCTCTTCGGCGACCCGCGCTGCGGGCTCGGCCGACAGCACGCCACCGACCGGGAGCGGCATCCGCGCCGCCACGCTCTCTCCGGCGGTCCCGCGGACGACGGCCACGCCGCCACCGTCGGCCACCACGGTCGCCGACGCGGCGGCCATCGCCGCACGGGACGTACCGATCGTCAGCAGGTTGTGACTGTCGTGGGCGTACGTGGTGGCCACCGCGCCCGAGGCCAGGTCCCGGCCGAGCAGCGGCGCGAAGACGACTCCGTCGCGCCCGTGGCGATTGCGGACGCGGACCAGCACGGCCCGGCCCTCCCACGCCACTTCACCGCCGGACACGGGGAGTTCGACCTCCGCGGCCTCGGTATAGGTGTCACGCGGGTTCACGCGCATGGCCCGGAACCGGTGCGTCCCGTCGGGCAGGTCCACGCGCCAGCGGAACCCTTCGGCGTCCTGCGCCTCAACGTCGACCCGGCTTTCCAGGGCGCCTGCCTCCCCGGACCGTGCCTCGTAGACCGCGGCTCCGTCCCTGCCCACGACCTGGCCGCCGGCCAGCACGACGGCCGGGTCGAACGCGGCGAGTTCGCCGCGCAGGAGGACCAGGTCGGCGCGCTTGCCGGGCGAGACGACTCCCCGGTCGTACAGCCGCAGCCGCTGCGCCGGGGTCCAGGTCAGCGCGCGCAGGACGACGTGCGGCGGGAAGCCCGCCGCCACCGCCACACGGGCAATGTGGTCCAGGTGTCCCTTGGTGACGATGTGGTCGGCCGCGAGGTCGTCGGTCACGAGGCACAGCGGCGGCAGCTGGGGCAGGTCGAGGAGTGCCTTCGCGACGTCCTCGTCGAGGCACTTCTCCTGGAGCATCATCGTCATGCCCAGGCGGGCCTTCTCCAGGACCACTTCGGTGCGGTTCTTGGTGTGGTCGGAGTCCACGCCCGTGGCCAGGTAGGCGCTGAGTTCGGCGCCGCTGAGGTTCGGGCAGTGGCCGTCCAGGATCGTTCCCTGTGCCCGGGCGGCGGCGGTGACCGCTGCCATCCGCGGGTCGCCGGCCACGACCGCCCGGTAGTCCATGACCTCGCCCAGCGCCACCACGCCCGGCCAGCGCAGCATCTCCGCGATGTCGTCGGCGGACAGCGCCGCACCGGCGTGCTCAAGACCTTCCAGCGCGGGCACGCACGAGGGCACGCCCCACAGCTGGGTCTGCGGCGTCCGGTCACCGGCGTCGATCATCCACCGCATGGCGTCCCGGCCCGCGACGTTGACGATCTCGTGCGGGTCGGCGAGGACGGTGGTGGTGCCGCGGGCCAGCGTCACCGCGGCGAACTGTTGCGGCGTGAGGAAGGCGCTCTCGATGTGCATGTGGGCGTCCACGAAACCGGGGACGATCCGCATGCCGGTGGCGTCGATCTCCTCGCGCGCCTCGGCGGGTGTGCCCGGCGGCAGTACGGCGCTGATCGCGCTCCCCCGGACCAGCACGTCCGCGGGAAACTCCTCGCCGGTGAAGGTGGACACCACGCTCCCGCCGAAGATCCGGAGGTCGTGCTGTTCACTCATGTCGTCGTGCTCCTTCGTGGACGGTGCCGTCACGGGACGAGGGTGTAGAAGTAGTAGCCGAGCGGGATCATCACGATCCACAGCGGCCAGGCCACCTCGCGGATCCGCCCGCTGACGGTCTTGACCAGAACGTGCGCGGCCAGGCCCGTCGCGATGCCGGTGCCGAAGTTGCCGAAGAACAAGGTGGTCGCGACGGTCAGTGCCGCGGGGACGGCGTGGGTCGGGTCCTTGAAGTCGACGTTCTTCAGGGCACCGAGCATGTTCAGCCCGATGTACATGAGGACGGGCGCCGTGGCCGCGGACGGGATCAGCGTCGCGAAGGGGGTGACCAGCAGCAGGAGGCCGAAGCCGCAGGCCGCCCACACCGACGCGAGGCCGGTCCTGCCTCCCGAGTCGGCACCGGCCGACGACTCCAGGTAGGCCGTCATCGAGGGCGCGCCGACGGCGGCCCCGCCCATCACGGAGACGGAGTCGACGAGGAACGGGCGGCGGGAGCCGGGGATGTTGCCGTCCTTGTCGAGGAGCCCGGCCCGCCCGGCGACGGCCAGCAGCGTCCCGGTCATGGAGAAGAACTCCGAGACGAAGAAGGCGAAGATGTACGGGAAGTACTCGGGCTTGAGGGCGCCGAGGATGTCGATGTGGAAGAGCAGCGGGCCGGGCGAGTCCGGCGCCGAGAAGAGGCTGTCGGGGACCTCGGTCACGCCCAGCGGGATACCGGCGATCGTCACCGCCGCGATGGTGAGGAGGAACGCGCCGGGCACCTTGCGCGAGGCGAGCGCCGTGAGCAGCAGCAACCCGGCAAGGGCAAGGAGACCGGCGGGCTTCGACAGGTCGCCGACGGCGAGCGCCGCCTTGTCGGCGTTGCCGACGACGAGGTCCGCGTCCCGGAATCCGATCAGGGCGATGTAGAGGCCGAGGCCGCCGCTGATGGCGTACTTGAGGTGCATCGGCATCAGGCGCGTGACGAGGTCGCGGATGCCGAGGAGGGTCAGCACCAGGAAGGCCACGCCGGACCAGAAGACCATGCCGAGCGCCGTGTCCCAGGGAACGTGATCCTGGCCGACGATGGTGAACGCGACGAGCGCCACTCCGCCGAGGCCCGGGGCGACGACGAAGGGCAGGTTGGCTATCAGGCCCATCGCCAGGGTGGCCAGGGCTATCGCGATGATGACGGCGGTGGTGGCGGCGCCGTGCGGCACACCGGCGCCGGCCAGCTGACCGGGCACGACGACCACGGCGTAGGCGGCGGCCATGAACATCGAGGCGCCCGCCACGATTTCGGTGCGGTGGGTGCTGCCTCGGCCTCGGACGCTGAAGAGACGTTCGGTGAGCGAGGCGGGTGGCTCGGTCGTGACGGCGGTCTGCTCGCCGGTGGTCGGAGCGGTGGGTGGCATACGAATCCTCGGCGGGGATGAGGGGTCGGGCAGGACTGCCTGCGGCGGCGTCGGCGCGGGAGGGCTCGCGGGAGGTGGGGACACCCGGCTTGGGCCAGGTCTCTGCAACCGGGTTCTGTAACCGGTTGCAGAGACCGGTTGCAGGTATGATGACATGCCGTAAAGCGAATGTGAACACAGGGGCCCGCGCATGCTCGGCGGGCACGTCAGGCAGGGGGCGGCGATGGCGACGCTGATGGATGTGGCGCGCGCGGCGGGGGTGTCCAAGGCCACGGCCTCAAGGGCCCTGCAGCGCCCCGAGCTGGTCGCGGAACCCACCCGCCTGCGGGTACTGGACGCCGCGCAGCGCCTCGGCTTCCACCCCAACGCCGCCGCCCGCGCGCTGACCACCGGGCGGACGGGACTGGTCGGTCTCGTCGTGCCGACGCTCTCCAACCCGTTCTTCGCGCCGCTCGTGATGGGCGCCCAGCAGACCGCCGAGAAGACCGACCGTCACCTCTTGATCGCCGTCTCGGAGTACGACCCCACGCGCGAGGCGGAGCTCGCCGACCGCCTCGCGGAACAGGCCGACGGGCTGATCATGGTCACTCCGGTAGGAACCGATGCCGCGCTGCGGGAACGCGCGCGGCGCGTGCCCCTCATACTGGTCGACCGCCAGGTGGGCCGGCTGCCCGCAGTCGTGGCCGACACGGCGACGGGCCTGGCGCAGCTCATGGATCACCTCCTCGACCAGGGTCACCGGGACATCGCGTATGTCTCGGGCCCCGCGGGCTCCTGGGCCGACGGGCAGCGGTCCGCGATCCTGAGGGAGCGGGCGGAACAGGCGAAGGCCCGGCTGCATGTCCTCGGCCCCATGCCGCCCACGTTCGACGCGGGGATCGAGGCCGCCCGCACCCTCCCGCGCGAGGCCACGGCCGTGCTCGCGTACAACAGCTACCTGACGCTCGGTCTGCTGCACGGACTCGCGGCAGCGCATCGCCGGGTGCCCGAGGACGTCAGTCTGGCCGCGGCCGACGATCTGAGCAGCCTCAAGTCGACGACACCTTCCGTGACCGCGCTCGACGTCCCGGTGGAGGAGGTGGGCGCACTCGCCGTCACGCGCCTCATCGACCTGCTCGCCGGCCACCACGTCACGGTCACCTCCCGGCTGCCGTCCCGGCCGGTCCTGCGCGCGTCGACGGCTCCGCCCGCGAACCGGTAGCCCCGCCGGCCCGCTACCGAGTGCGGGTCAACGCGTCCAGATAGTCGCCAAGGAGCTCGGCCTGGCGACGAGGCGGGAACGCCTCGGGGTCGAACAGCGCCTGCACCACCAGGCCGAGCACGAAGGCCTGGGCGCCGGCCGCGATGCGCGCCGGATCCCCGGCGCGCAGTGCGCCCGCCTCCTGAGCGGCCTCGACGAGGTCGCGCAGCTTGTCGCGACCTCGCCCGTACTTGCCGGCGTAGTCGGCACTCAGCCCGGGGTCGGCGAGCGCGGTGTCCCAGGAGGACACCCAGATCCGGTTGCTGTCGGTTGCCTCGCCCGTCAGCGGGAGGATGCTCATCAGGGCGGCCTTCAGCGCGGCCAGGCCCTCCCCCGCCGCAGGCCGGGGGCGCGAGACGGTCCGCTGCTCGAGCAGGTCGAGGGCGTACGCGACCAGGTCGCGCTTGGCCGGGAAGTAGTGGGTCAGCAGGCCGGTGGACGCGTCGAGTTCGGCGGCGACGGCGCGCATGGTCAGGCCGCCGAATCCGTGCGCGACCAGCACCCGCCAGACCGCCTCGGAGACGTCACGGCGACGGGCCTCATGGTCCCCCTTGGTACGTGGCATCCTGCTACGGTACATAGCCAAAACGCTTGTTGTGTGAATGGGGTCCTCATGTTCTCTCTCCCCCTGCGGGACGACGCCCGTCTCGCCCCGCTCGAGATATGGCATGCCGAGGAGTTCGCCGCCCACCTGGACCGGGCGCGCGAGCACATCCGGCCGTGGGTCGGTGCGGGGTTCGTCACTGTCGACGTCGACGGGGCGCGCGCCACACTGCGCCGGTACGCCGAGCGCCAGGCCGCGGACGGCGGCCGCCTCTACGGCATCTGGCTCGACGGCACGCTCGTCGGCGGCGTGATGTTCGTGGACTTCGACGCCGCTTCCGGTTCCTGCGAGATCGGCTGCTGGCTTGATCCGGACGCCGAGGGCCACGGCCTGATCACACCGGCGTGCGGCACCTTGCTGGACTGGGCGTTCACCACACGGGGCCTGCACCGCGCCGAATGGCACTGCCGGGCCGACAACGCACGCAGCGCCGCGGTGGCCAAACGGCTCGGCATGACACTCGAAGGCGTTCAGCGCGAGTCCTGGCCGTACGACGGCACCCGTCACGGCACGCAGCTCTGGGCGATCCTCGCTCCGGAGTGGCGCGCCCAGTAACCACGACACCGCGCGCCCGGGAATGGCAAACCCAATAGCCACCCACCGCGGCGCCCCATCGCTCGTACGCGTCCCGCGCACACGTTCCCGTGGTGCGGGACGGCGCGCGATCACGGTCCGCTTGACCGTCTGCCTCATTCGGCAGGTTTGCACTTCCAGGACACGAAATCGCCCCCTTCGCGCCGTACCTGGCCACCACTCCCGGCTGCTTGCCTTGTGTGTGCAACGAGGAGCTTTCGTACCACCGATCGCTTCGCCCACCCTCGTTACATCTCCTGGGAGGGAATGTGTCCGTACCGGACAGTGCCACCGGTCCCGCGAGCGACGAAGAGACCGCACCTGAAGTCCCGACCGACCAGCAGCTGACCAGTCTCGGTACCCATGCGGCACGCCGGCTGGCCACGACCACCAAGTCCGCACCGCAGATGCAGGCCATCACCTCACGGTGGCTGCTGAAGTCCCTGCCATGGGTGGACGTCAAGGGCGGCACGTACCGGGTCAACCGGCGTCTCCAGCTCAGCATCGGCCGCGGCAGGGTGCAGTTCGACCAGAACGGCGGGAACGACATCAAAGTCATCCCCGAGACGCTCACCGAACTCCCCGTCCTGCGCGGGTACGACGACATCGACGTACTGAAGGAAATCGCCACCCGGTTCCGGACCCGGGAGGTGCGGGCCGGGCAGATCCTCTTCGAGGCCGGGCAGCCGGTGACCGAGGCGTACCTGGTGGCCCACGGGCGGTTCACCCGCTTCACCGAAGGCAAGTACGGCGATGAGGAGGTCATCGGCGTCGTCACGGACGGCGACCAGATGGGCGACGAGGCCATCGGCCAGCCGGACCCGCTGTGGCTCAGCTCGGTCCGGGCCGAGACCGCGGGCACCGTTCTCGTACTGCCCTGGGACGTCGTCGAGGAGCTCACCGAGCGGACACCGTCCCTCGACGCGCACCTGCGGGAGTACGTCGAACGGCAGCGGCTGCCGAGGAACCGCAAGGGTGAGGCAGACGTCCCCGTGCAGTCCGGGCACACGGGTGAGCCGACGCTGTCCGGCGGCTTCGTCGACTATGAACTCACGCCTCGCGAATACGAGTTGTCCCTCACCCAGACCGTCCTGCGCGTCCACACCCGCATCGCCGACCTCTACAACGACCCGATGGACCAGACCGAGGAGCAACTCCGCCTCACCATCGAGGAGATCCGCGAGCGCCAGGAGTGGGAACTCCTCAACAACCACGAGTTCGGGCTGCTGCACAACGTCGACTACGGCCAGCGCATCAGCACCTTCTCCGGCCCGCCCACCCCCGACGATCTCGACGAACTGCTCTCCATGCGCCGTAAGACGAAGCTCTTCCTCGCCCATCCGAAGGCGATCGCCGCGTTCTTCCGGCAGTGCAACCGGCGCGGTCTGGTGCCCGGCACCGCGAACGTCGACGGCCATGAGGTGCCCGCCTGGCGAGGCGTTCCGCTGTTCCCCTGCGGCAAGATCCCGGTCACGCCGCAGCACACGACCAGCATCCTCGCGCTGCGCACCGGGGAGTCCGACCAGGGAGTCGTCGGCCTCTACCAGACCGGCATCCCCGAGGAGTACCAGCCCGGCCTGAACGTCAGGTTCATGGGCATCAACACCACCGCGATCATCAACTACCTCGTCACCGCCTACTACTCGCTGGCGATTCTCGTCCCCGACGCGGCGGGGATCCTCGAGAACGTGCAGATCGGACGGACCGCCGAATGACGCACGCCGACGGACGGGGTACGCGATGAGTGCACCGCCGGACACCACCGCCCCGTTCTCTCCGCCGGGGCCGCCCAGCCTGGCCCACGCCCTGCAGACACGGCGCGGCGGCGCGGTCCCCGGGCTGCGTCACCAGCCGGCGGTCCCCGCCGATCCCGTGAAGGTCGAGGAGGTCGACCGCAGGCTGGAGATCTGGGCCCGCGGTCTCGATCTGTTCCCCGAGGCGTGGTTCGAGGACTTCGCGAGCTTCCAGGTCGGGCGGGCCGTGGTGCTCCAGCACCCGGGGGCGGCCGACCTGGACCGCCTCACCGCCGCGGGCAAGCTGCTGCTCGCGGAGAACATGGTCGACGACTGCTACTGCGAGGACAAGGGCGGATCACCGCGCGGCCTCGGCGGCCGGCTGATCATGGCGCAGTCCGCGATCGATCCGTACCACGGGACGGCCGAGGCGGAGGAGCAGTGGCGCCACGGTGTGCAGGCCGACGGCCCGCTGCGCTCGTACCACGTGGCCTTCCAGGACTACGCCGCCTTCGCCACACCCAGCCAGGCGTCCCGGTTCGTCCACGACATCGCGCGGCTGCACCTCGGGTACCTCGCCGAGGCCGCCTGGGCGGAGACCCGGCACATGCCGCGCGTGTGGGAGTACCTGGTCATGCGGCAGTTCAACAACTTCCGCCCCTGCCTGTCCCTCGTCGACGCGGTCGACGGCTACGAACTGCCCGAGGCCGTCTACGCCCGCCCCGAGATCCAGCGGGTCACGGCGCTGGCGTGCAATGCGACGACGCTCGTCAACGACCTGTACTCCTTCACCAAGGAACTGGCCAACGACCCCACCCACCTCAACCTGCCGCAGGTCGTCGCGGCCAACGAACGGTGCGGCCTCAAGGCCGCCTACCTCAAGTCCGTCGACATCCACAACGAGATCCAGACGGCCTTCGAAGAGAAGGCCGCGCTTCTGTCCGCCATGTCACCCCTCGTCGAACGGTACGTCCAGGGCCTCAGCACCTGGGTGGCCGGCAACCACGAGTGGCACGCCACGAACAGCCGCCGCTACCACCTGCCCAACTACTGGTAGTCCGCGCACCGGTCCAGCCACTCGGACCCGAAGTCCGTTTCACCTGATCCATCGTCAAATGCACTGCGAGGAGTACCTGTTGACCACCGCTCCCCACTTCACCTCGGCCGTTCCGCTGCCGGCCCAGTCCACGTACCAGTCCCGTGTCGCCGAATACTGGAACGCCGAGGAAAACCCGGTCAACCTCGAACTCGGCAAGATCGACGACCTGTACCACCACCACTACGGGATCGGACCCGCGGACAACTCGGTGCTCGACGAGCCCGACCCCACGCGGCGCAACGACCGGATCACGGCCGAGCTGCACCGGCTCGAACACGCCCAGGCCAACTGCCTCGCCGACCACCTCGGCCCGCTCACCGCCACCGACCGGGCCTTCGACGCCGGCTGCGGACGCGGCGGCGGCAGTGTCGTGGCGCATCTGCGGTACGGCTGCCAGACCGACGGCGTCACCATCTCGGCCAAACAGGCGGACTTCGCCAACGCCCAGGCCGCCAAGCGCGGCATCGACGGCCAGGTCCGCTACCACCACCGCAACATGCTCGACACCGGTCTGCCGACCGGCGCGTTCGGCGCGTCGTGGAACAACGAGTCGACCATGTACGTCGAGCTGGAGCTGCTCTTCGCCGAACACGCCCGGCTGCTGCGCCGCGGCGGCCGGTACGTGGTCATCACCGGCTGCTACAACGACGGTTACGGCCGGGCGTCGCGCGAGGTGTCCCTGATCAACGCCCACTACATCTGCGACATCCACCCACGGTCGGAGTACTTCCGCGCCATGGCCCGCAACCGCCTGGTCCCCGTGCACGTCGAGGACCTGACCGAGGCCGCGCTGCCGTACTGGGAACTGCGCAAGCAGGCCGACCATCTGGTCACCGGCATCGAGGACACGTTCCTCACCGCGTACAAGAACGGCAGTTTCCAGTACCTGATGATCGTCGCCGACCGCGTCTGACTCCGGCCCCGCCCTGATCCCTGATCCCTGATCCGGCGACGTCCGCGTGAACCGGCCTTCGTGGGGTAGGAAGGCAAGGCCCGCACACCGGGCGGACGGATCACGCGGAACAGAGAGAGGGCGGTCGGATCATGGCGCTGGAGCAGACGGCCCACGGCATGGTGCAGGCGGTCGTCATCCACAACGGACGCCTGCTCCTGGTGGAACAGCCGGACGGCAGTGAGCTGCCGTCCGGCATTCCCGAGCCCGCCGAGTCGGCGGAGGCCACCGCCGCGCGCCTTGTGTACGAGCTCACCGGCTATCTCGTCGACGGTTCATCGACACTCGAACCACAGGCGGCTCAGGGAGATCCCCGGCCGGCCGTCCTGTGTCAGCTGCTGACCGAGGACCCGTCGGACGGGGCGCGGCTCACGCCGGAGCAGATCCATTGGGTTCCGGTCGCGGCGGCCGTCGACGTCACGCCCCCGGGAGCCGTGCGCAACTACTTGGAGGGCCACACGCCCGTGTGAGGCCCTCCAACTGGTCTGCCGGACCTCGTCACGGGGCCCAGCGGCCGTTGGCCTTGCGATGATCGTGGGGCTGCTGGGACTTACCGGGCAGCTGGTCCTTCGCCTGCTTGACGGCCGCCTGCGGGATCTGCGAGTGGAAGTACAGCAGCTTGCCCTGCCCTCGTGCACCTATGCCGTGGTGCCCTTTCGCCGGTGAGTTCTTGCTCATGACTCGGCACCTCGCCATCTCACGTCGGCTTCGCGGGCCCGGAAGAAGTCCCCGGTCGCGCATTCCGTAGATTTCACGGTACGCCGCTCCTGACGATGACGGCGGGTCGCGGGTCGAGACAATGACGGCGGGGCGAGACGAACCACCCCGCAGGGCAGGGACCCGTTACCCGTCGGTCGGCCGTTTCCGCCCTGCGTGTCCCGGTGATCAATGCGAGGCTGAAATCGTGCATACCTCCGATCTGACTCCTGAAATCCGTGCCGCCCTGAGCAAGAAGCGGCCGTATCCCGCGATCACGTTGGTCACGCCGACCGATCCGGATTTCCCCTTCAGCGACAAGGACCGAATCCTCATCCGCGACCTGGTCACCGAGGCCAAGCGGCGGCTGGTGGACGACCCTGACGTGGAGCGGGAGACGAGGTTGGAGCTGCGGGATCAACTGTTGGATCCCGCGGAGATCGAACGCGCGACCGATCCTTTCCACCCGGACGACGCCATGGTTGTCTATGTGGCCGTGAACGAGCCGGTCCAGGTATGGCGGATGACATCGCTCGCACCGGTGGAACCCCGCGTGGAATTCGGCACGGCATTCCTGACGCGGTACCTGGTGGCTGCCGAGCAGCGCTCCCGCCCGTACCTGGTTCTTGTCCTCGACCAGGAGATGTGCCGTCTGTACCACGGGTCTGTACGACGACTGCAGGAAGTGGAGAAGAACGGGTGGCCGGACAAGCCGCAGATCCCGTCCCCCGAGGATGCGATTCCCGGGTCCATCCCCCACTCCACGCCGTACGAGGGGCATGAGGAGCGGGTCGAGCAGTACCTGCGGACCGTGGACAAACGGCTGGGGCAGTCCTTCGAGGAGCACGACGGACTGCCGCTGTTCGTCATCGGCGGCGACAAGATCCTCTCGACGTTCAAGAGCATCACCCGCTACGGGAATCTGATCGCCGGGTCATTGCCGCTCACGGGAATGGACAAGGAATCGGCCCAGGATCTGGAGAAGCGGCTCCAGCCGGTCCTCGCGGACTTCTACGCCAAGCAGGTCGCCGAAGCCGTCTCCGAGCTGAGCGAAGCGCGTGGACAGGGCAAGTACGTCGGCGGCGCGCCGGAGGTGTGGACCTCGGTCGCCGACAAGCGCGTGCACCGCCTGGTGGTGGAAGAGGGGCTGATGCTGGCGGGCCGCATCACCGAGGACGACCGCGTCCTGGAGCTCGTGGACGTACCGAAGCCGGTGACGTTGCCGGACCCGAAGAAGGACATGGAACCGTCGGCGCACGCACTTGGTGTGGCTACCGACATCGTCGAGCGACTCGTGGACAACGCGATCGCGGCCGACGCCCGGGTTCTGTTCGTGCCCGACGGGACGCTCCCGGAGGCCGGCGGCGTGGCGGCGCTGCTGCGCTACTGATCCCCACGTACGGGCGCACGAGAGATGGGATCCCTCACTGAGGGATCCCATCTCTCGTGTCTGTTTCCGCGCAATTAGAGATACGGCGAACCGGATACATCGACCACGTGTGTGTGGCGCTTGCAGTGGGCCTTTTCTACGTCTGGCCCCGGCGCGACCACAGCAGTATGGCCGTCCGAAAAGGCCACTTGGTAGAGATCGCGGTTCGTACCAGAGATGATCTCCTCGACCCTTACGGTCCTGTCACCCCTGAGGCCGTGCAGGGTCAGATAATCGCCCTTCTTGGCTTCCATGTGATCAGCCTCTAATGCTGACAGCTTCCGACGCCTCTGATGAGGGCACCGTTTCCACTCAATCCCGGTGGTTGCCGATCCGCAAGCGGAGCGGAAATCGGCCGCCTTCACCCGGCCCCAGCCCTGCCCGGCCCGATGCCGCTTTGTGCTAAAGATAGCTTTTGCCCGAATGCGAGGAACTCCGGCCGAGAGAAGGTGCAGTGGTACTAGCAGTCGCTCAAGAGACCATGGCGCGATGGCAGTTCGGCATCACCATCGTCTACCACTTCCTCTTCGTCCCGCTGACGATCAGTCTGGCCGCCATCGTGGCGGGCTTCGAGACGGCCTGGGTGCGGACGGGCAACGCGAAGTATTTTCACGCCACGAAGTTCTGGGGCAGGCTCTTTCTCATCAACATCGCGATGGGTGTCGTCACCGGCATCGTCCAGGAGTTCCAGTTCGGGATGAACTGGTCCGACTACTCACGCTTCGTCGGCGATGTTTTCGGTGCCCCGCTGGCGATGGAGGCGCTGATCGCGTTCTTCTTCGAGTCCACGTTCATCGGCCTGTGGATCTTCGGCTGGGACAGGCTTCCCAGGAAGTTGCATTGCGCGTGCATCTGGCTGGTCGCCATCGGCACCCTGCTCTCCGCGTACTTCATTCTGGCGGCCAACTCCTTTATGCAGCACCCGGTCGGCTACCGGATCGACAAGGAGTCCGGGCGGGCCCAACTCACCGACATCGGGCGGGTGTTGTTCCAGAACACCACGCAGGTGCAGATGTTCCACACCGTCACCGCTGCGTTCCTCACCGGTTCCGCGCTGGTGATCGGTATCTCCTCGTACCACCTACTGCGCGCCAAGCGCGGCAAGGAGACGAACCGCCGGAACATCGCGCCGATGCGGACCTCACTGCGGGTCGGCCTGATCATCGCGGTGGTGGCAGGGCTGGGCACCGCGCTCAGCGGCGACCGGCTGGGCAAGGTCATGTTCGATCAGCAGCCGATGAAGATGGCTGCCGCCGAGGCGCTCTGGGACACGCAGGGTCCCGCCCCGTTCTCGATCTTCTCGGTCGGCAACGTCTCCGAGGGCCACAACACCGTCGCACTGGAGATCCCGGGGCTGCTGTCCTTCCTCGCCAAGGACAACTTCCACTCCCCCGTCCCCGGCATCAACGACAGGGCCCGTGACCAGGCGGCCGAGTTCGGCGGCGAGCCGGAGGACTACATCCCGAACATCTTCATGACGTACTGGGGCTTCCGCCTGATGATCTTCTTCGGGATGACCAGCTTCGTGGTCGGTCTGATCGGTCTGTGGACCACGCGGCGGAAGTTCTGGCTGGCGCAAGGGCGCAAGACCGACGACGACGAGCCGCCGATGCTGATGCTCACCGACAAGGTCGAGATGAACGCCTTCTTCACCAAGTGGAGCTGGCGGGTCGGCATCCTCACCATGGCGTTCCCGCTGGTCGCCAACAGCTTCGGCTGGATCTTCACCGAGATGGGCCGCCAGCCCTGGGTGGTCTACCACCTGATGCGCACCTCCGAAGCCGACTCCCCCCACGTGACGACCGGCACGGTGATCGGCTCGATGACCGCGTTCACCGTGCTCTACGCGGTACTTGCGGTGATCTGGGTGAAGCTCATGGCCAAGTACGCCATGGCCGGCCCGGACTCCGGTGAGCGGCCGCCGACCAAGGACCCGACCCTGCGCGGGCCCTCCGCGGAGGACACCGACCAGCCCCTCGCCCACGCGTACTGAGGACGGATCGTCATGCACCTCCACGATCTCTGGTTCATCCTGATCGCCGTCCTGTGGATCGGCTACTTCTTCCTCGAGGGCTTCGATTTCGGCGTCGGCGTCCTCACCAAGTCGCTGGCCCGAAACAGCACCGAGCGCCGGGTCCTGATCAACACGATCGGCCCGGTGTGGGACGGCAACGAGGTCTGGCTGATCACGGCCGCCGGTGCGACCTTCGCGGCCTTCCCCGACTGGTACGCCACGATGTTCAGCGGCTTCTACATTCCGCTGCTGATCATTCTGTTCTGCCTGATCGTGCGGGGCGTGGCCTTCGAATACCGGGCCAAGCAGTCCGGGGCGCGCTGGCAGCACAACTGGGAGGAGGCCACCTTCTGGACGTCGTTGCTGCCCCCGTTCCTCTGGGGGGTGATCTTCGCGAACATGGTCCGCGGGCTGGCGATCGACGCGGACAAGTCGTACGTGGGGGGCCTCGGGGACCTGTTCAACGGTTACACGATCCTCGGCGGCTTCATGACGCTGGTGCTGTTCGTCTGCCACGGCGCGGTCTTCACGGCCCTGAAGACGCTCGGGGACATCCGTGACCGGGCCAGGACGCAGGCGACTCAACTCGGCGCGCCGGCCGTCCTGTTGCTGCTGGCGTTCCTGATCTGGACACAGGTGGAGTCGGGCAACGGCCGGAGTCTGGGCGTGATGATCGTGGCGTTCCTGGCACTGATCGGGGCGCTGGTCATGACCCGGCTCGGCCGTGACGGCTGGGCGTTCACGCTGTCGGGGCTGACCGTCGTGGCGGCGTTCGCGATGCTGTTCCTGGCCCTGTATCCCGACGTCATGCCGTCGACGCTCAACCCCGACTGGTCACTGACGGTCTCCAACGCCTCTTCGTCGTCGTACACGCTGAAGGTGATGACGATCGTCGCGGCGGTGTTCACGCCGATCGTGCTGATCTACCAGATCTGGACGTACTGGGTCTTCCGTCGGCGGATCGGCGTCCAGCACATCCCGGCGGGTCACTGATCGTGCGACCTGTCGATCCCCGGCTGTCGGCGTACGCCCGCACCACCCGCGCCTTCCTCGCCGGATCCGTGGTCCTCAGCGGGGTGGGCGCTGCCCTGCTCGTGGCCCAGGCAAGCCTCGTCGCCGAGATCGTGGTGCCGGCGTTCAAGGAGCACGCGTACGACCTGACGTGGCCGCTGCTCGGTCTGGTGGCCGTCGCGCTCGGGCGGGCGCTCGTGGCCTGGCTGACCGAGCTGGCGGCACATCGGTCGGTGGCCCGGGTGAAGTCCACGCTGCGGGGGCGGCTGCCCGACCATGCCACCGCGCTCGGCCCGTCCTACCTGACGGGCCGCGGCCGCCACCGCCGCGCTCTCGGCGGGCCTGATCGCCCTGATCACCGGGCTGACCGTCGCCGCCACCGCCGCGCTGGGCATCCAGGGTGTGGCCGGGGGTGCGCTCCCGGGCGTGTGTCTGGCCGTCGTCGTGCTCGCCCCCTCGCCGCCTTCGAGGCCGTGGCGGGCATGCCCACGGCCGTCCGGTTCCGCGAGCGTGCGCGTGCGGCGCGGGCCCGCCCAGACGAGGTCCTCGCGTCCCCCGCGCCGGTCGCCGAGCCCACCGCCCCGGTCGCGCTCCCCGCCGAGCCGGCGCCCCTGACCGTCCGAGGCCCCACCGCGCGCCGGCCGGGTGCGCAGCGCGACGCTCCCCGAGGCGTCGATCTGGACCTCGCCCCTGGCAGACGTATCGCCGTGGTCGGCCCGTCCGGCTCCGGGAAGACCACCCTCGCCCTCGTACTGCTCCGGTTCCTCGACCAGACCTCGGGTGCCGTCACCGTCGGCGCCGGTGCCGGGGCCGTCGACACCCGGGCGCTCACATCGGACGACGTACGCCGGGTGATCGGGCTGTGCGCGCAGGACGCCCATGTCTTCGACAGCTCACTGCGGGATAACCTGCGTCTCGCCCGCCCCGACGCCGAGGAGCCCGGCCTGCGGGCCGCACTCGCCAGGGCCCGCCCGCTCGACTGGGTCGACAGCCTGTCCGCCGGTCTCGACACGATGGTGGGCGAGCACGGGGCCCGCCTCTCAGGGGGCAGCGGCAGCGGCCGGCGCTGACCCGGGCCGCTGCTCGCGGACTTCCCCGTACCGATCATGGACGAGCCCGCCGAACACCTCGGCCTGCCCACCGCCGACGCCCTCACCGCGGATCTGCTCGCCGTCACCGAGGGCCGTAACACGGTGCTGATCACCCACCGCCTTGCCGGACTTCACAGTGCCGCCGTCGACGAGATTCTGGTTCTCGACCACGGCAGGATCGCCGAGCGCGGCAGCCGGTCCGAGCTCATCGACCCCCAGGGTGGACGGCTCCGTGCCATGTGGCTCCGTGAGCGGCGGGCGGACGCCCTGGTTGCCGCGGGCGACGGTGTCCCCGGGCAGGTGGCGCCCATTGATCAACCGACATAGCCTGACTGAAACTAGTATTTTGTCAGCTTATGCCCGTATTTGCATGGTCGAAGGGTTGAGTGTCTTGAGCATCGACAGTGAGGCGCCGGAAGAACTGGAACCCAGTGTGGGGCCGATCCCCAAAGAGGATCCGGAGTATCACCCCTACCACCACCCGGCTGCCGGCTGGGGTGCCGCGAAGAGCGTGACCCAGTTCCTCGTGCGCGAGCGCGAACTGGTGGATGGCCCGCGGGCCATCATGAAGATGAACCACGAGAACACGGGCTTCGACTGTCCCGGTTGCGCGTGGCCGGACGACACCAAGGGCCTGAAGCTCGACATCTGCGAGAACGGCATCAAGCACGTCACGTGGGAGATGACGCGCAAGCGCGTCGAGCGCGACTTCTTCGCCGCCCACACGGTGACCGAGCTGTTCGAGTGGAGCGACTTCAAGCTGGAGGACCAGGGCCGGCTGACCGAGCCGATGGTCTACAACCCTGACACGGACCATTACGTCCCCATCAGCTGGAAGGACGCGTTCGAGCTCGTCGGCAGCACCCTGCGCGGCCTTGAGAACCCGAACCAGGCGTCGTACTACACGTCCGGCCGGCTCGGCAACGAGGCCACGTTCCTCTACCAGTTGATGGCCCGTGAGCTGGGCACGAACAACCTGCCCGACTGCTCGAACATGTGCCACGAGGCCAGCGGCCGCGCCATGCAGGCGTCCCTGGGAACGGGCAAGGGAACGGTCGACCTCAAGGACTGGGAGAGCGCGGACGCGCTGTTCATCATGGGGGTCAACGCCGCCTCCAACGCGCCCAGAATGCTCACAGCACTCGCCGAGGCGTACCACCGCGGCGCCCAGATCGTGCACGTCAACCCGCTGGTCGAGGCGGCCGCCACACGCACCATCGTCCCGCACGACTTCATGGACATGGCGCTGTTCAAGACGACGAAGACCAGCACCCTGAACCTCCAAGTGCGCATCGGCGGCGACCTGGCGCTCCTGCGTGGCATGGCCAAGGCGGTCATCGAGGAATCCAAGCTGGACCCCAAGGCGCTGGACCAGGAGTTCATCGACCGCCACACCACCGGATTCGACTCGTACCGGCAGCTGTGCGAGAGCACCTCCTGGGAGGAACTGGAGAGGCAGTCCGGGGTCAGCCGCGACGACATCCTCAAAGCGGCGCGCGTGTACTGCGACGCCGACCGCAGCATCATCAGCTGGTGCCTGGGCCTGACCCAGCACGAGCATGGCGTCGACACCGTCCGCGAGATCATCAACCTCCTTCTCCTGCGCGGCAATCTGGGCCGCGAAGGAGCCGGCCCCTCCCCCGTACGCGGTCACAGCAACGTCCAGGGAAACCGCACCTGCGGCATCGATCACCGACCCGACGACGAGTTCCTCGACCGCCTGGCCGAGTACTGCAAGATCGACCCGCCGCGTGAGCACGGCCTGGACACCATCGGCACCATCCAGGCCATGCGCCGGGGCGATGTGAAGGTGTTCGTCGGCATGGGCGGCAACTTCGCCCTCGCCGCACCGGATTCGCCGATCACGTACGAGGCCCTGCGCAACTGCGACCTCACGGTCCAGGTGAGCACCAAGCTCAACCGCAGCCACCTCGTGCACGGCCGCCAGGCGCTGATCCTGCCGTGCCTCGGCCGCACCGAGAAGGACCATCAGCGCAAGGGCATCCAGAGCACGTCCGTCGAGGACTCGATGAGCATGGTGCACATGTCCGTCGGCATGAAGCGCCCCGCGTCGCCGCACCTGCTGTCCGAGCCCGCGATCGTCGCGGGCATGGCCCGCGCGGCCCTGCCCGCGAGCAGCACGCCGTGGGAGTGGTACATCGAGGACTACGACCGGATCCGCGACACCATGTCCCAGGCCCTCGACGGGTTCGAGGACTTCAACCGCCGCGTGCGCCTGCCCCTGGGCTTCCGCCTGAAGCAGCCCGCCCGCGAACTGGTCTTCCTGACTCCGTCCGGCGGCGCGGAGTTCTCCGACGCGGCCCTGCCCGACGTCGTACCGGCACCCGGCACCCTGGCCCTGGGCACCATGCGCTCCCACGACCAGTGGAACACCACGATCTACTCGGACAACGACCGCTACCGCGGCATCAAGAACCTGCGCGAGCTCGTCTTCATGAACGAGGACGACATGCGCGAGCGCGGGATCTCCGAATTCGATCCCGTCGACATCACCAGCACAGCAAGGGACGGCAGCCACCGCTACCTCAACGGCTACCTCGCCATCCCGTACGACATCCCGCGCGGCTGCGCGGCCGGGTACATGCCCGAGATGAACGTGCTGTGCGCGCTCGTCGACTACAGCACGCAGAGCGACCAGCCGATCATGAAGCACGTCAAGGTGACCATCGAAGCGGCCGCCTGAGCAGGAAGTCGCGCGAAGGAGGGGCCCCGGCCGGGCTGACGACCGGTCGGGGCCCCGTCGCGTTCGCTCGTGACACGGCGTCAGGCGGGTTGTCGGAGTCCGAGGTGCCTCAGAGCGGACCTCGCCGCGCCGGCGCCGCACATGCCGTGTGCGGCGGGGCCGGGCGGCGTGGCGGCCGAGCAGATGAACACGCCGGGCAGGCCGGTGCCGTAGGGGTCGAGCGCGGGGCGCGGGCCGAGGAGTAGGTGCGGGACCGTGTTGGCTCCCGTGACGATGTCGCCTCCGACGAAGTTGGGGTTGGCCGCGGCGAAGTCGGCGGGCCGGGTGATGTGCCGGCCCACGATGCGTTCGCGTACGCCGGGGGCGAATCGCTCGAACTGGCGGAGGATCGCTTCGGTGGCGTCTCCGTCGTAGTCGTACGGGACATGCGCGTAGGCCCAGACAGGGTGTACGTCGCCGACCGAGCGGGTGGGGTCGGCCAGGTACTGCTGGCCGACCAGGACGAAGGGGCGCTCGGGCATCCGCCCGGCCACGACGTCCCGCTCTCCACGTGCCACGTCGGCGAACGGGCCGCCGAGATGGACGGTGCCTGAGCGTCGCGCGTCCTCGTTCGTCCAGGGCACGCCGCCCTCGACGGCCAGGTCGACCTTGAACGCGCCCGGACCGCGGCGGAACCGCCGGTAGGCGGACCGTACGCGGGCGGGAAGCCGGTCGCCGTAGATGCGGGCGATCTGGCCGGGGTCGAGGTCGAGGAGCGTCACGTCGGCGGGCGGGATCTGCGAGGAGCGGGTGATGTGTACGCCGGTGTGGATCGTGCCGCCGTGCTCGCCCAGTACGTTCCCCAGGCTGCGGGCGATGGACTGTGAGCCACCCTCGGCGACGGCCCATCCGGCGGCGTGCCCGGCGGTCAGGATGCCCAGTCCGATCGCCGACGTGAACGGGTGGGTCAGCGGACGGAACGCGTGCGCCGCGACGCCCGCCCACAGCGCCTGCGCCTGGGGGGTTCTGAAGAGACGTGCGAGGACGGTGGCGGGCAGGGCGGTCGGCAGGCCGAAGCGCGCGAGCAGCAGCGGGTGCGTCGGGACGCGCAGCAGAGGGCGCATGACGTCCTGGGCGAGCGCGTCCCAGTGGCGCACGGGCGTCTCGAAGAGTGCCCGGTACCGTCCGGCGTCGGCACCGAGCATGCGGGCGGTGTCCTCGACGGAGCGCATCAGTACCCCCGCACTGCCGTCGTCCAGCGGGTGTACGCAGTCGACGTCCGCCAACTTCCAGCGCAGTCCGTGCCGTTCGAGGCCGAGTGAGCGAAGCGCCGGCGAGGTGACGGCCATCGGGTGGATGGCCGAGCAGTGGTCGTGCAGCAGGCCGGGAAGGACGGCCTCGTGGCTGCGGGTGCCGCCGCCGACCTCGTCCGCGGCTTCGAGGAGCGTGACCTCGAGGCCCGCCTTCGCGAGCAGGGCCCCGGCGGCGAGCCCGTTGGGCCCGCCGCCGACGATGACGGCGGACGTCATGACGCCGTGTCCATGGGCGGCAGTCCCTCGACGGAGCCGTCCGCGTCGGGCACCGGCCGCAGCGGGTGCCCGGACTGCACCCCGTAGACCGGGTAGCCCGGGCCGTCGGTGGGCCACGGCTGCCGGGTCACCATGTCGTGCACCTTGACGTGTCCACGTTCCAGCAGGCCGAGGGCGGCGTCGTGGACCTCATACGTCTGATTCTGCCGGTGGATGGGCTGACTCTCCAGGCAGATCACGCGGACCTCGCCGGGCGCGAAGCCGCAGCGGGCCGCGGTTCCGATGCGGGCGAGGAGGAGCGGCAGCCGGGAGGAGCGCAGGTCGCGCGGGTGGTCGCGGTAGAAGACCCGCTTGACGCGGCCCGAGGGGATCAAAGGCGCGTTGCTCATCATCGTCGCCACCACGAACGGGAAGTGGCGGTTGAGCTTGGACGTCGCGGCTCCCCACCACAGCGCCAGCATGACGAGCTTGAAGCCGATGAACATGCCGCTGCAGGGGAAGAAGAAGATCAGCAGCGAGAGCCAGTACTGCTCGCCGCGTGCCGCGAGGAAGATGGTCTTGTCCCGCAGGCCGAGCACGGCGACGGTCGCGATGAGCGGTACGGCCGCCAACCGTCGAGCAGGCCGACGTGGCCGAATCCCGCGATGCTGCTCCCGTCGCCGCACTGGGTGCACTACGCCGATGTGGCACCGGTCGCGCTGATGGCCGGAGACCTCCCGGCCGTACACGACTTCGTGGCGGCCACGCTGGGCGAACTGGCGCAGGCCGGGCCACGCGGTGCCACCCTGCGCGAGACGCTACGGACGTTCCTCACCCACCACCGCAGCTACGCGGCCGCGGCACAGGCGATGAACCTGCACCGCAACTCCGTCCAGTACCGGGTACAGCAGGCGACCGCGCTGCTGCCGGACGGCACCCACAGCCTCGACGACGACTTCCACGTCCGCGCCGCGCTGCTCGCCGCGCACTGGCTGGGGAGTGCGGTCCTTACGTGACGGATCCCTCGCGCCCGCAGGTCACTTGCCGGTGCCGACGGGGTCGACCGTGATGGCCGGGCCGGAGCCGTCGGTGGCGGGAACGTTGATGGTGACGGGCAGGGTGTGGGAATGCGTCTCGTTGGGCGGGGTGACGACGAGGCTGGTGAAGGTGACGCCGGAGCCGCCGGAGTCGTTCGACGGGTAGTGGAGCGTGAAGCGGGTCTCCTCGCCGGGCTTGACGCTGACGCTCGGCGCGGCGAGCTTGCTGCGCTCGGCGCTGACGGTGCCGTCCTTGCCCTTCAGGTCGGCTCCGGGGAAACCCTTGAGGGTGCAGGTGGCGGAACCGGTGTTCTTGAGGTTCACGATGAGCGTGCCCTCGGCCATGCCGCCGGAACTGCTGAAGGCGAGGTGGGAGGTCTGGCAGGCACCCGTACCCGTTCCGGAACCGCCGTTGGAGGAACCCCCGGTGCTCGCTTCGGATCCCGCCGTGCTGGTGCCGTTGCCGGTCGATGCGCTGCTGCCGCCGGAGTCCTGAGAACCGGAGCTCTGGGAACCGGAACTCTGGGCGGAGGACGAGGAGTCGTCCGACCCGGCCGAGGAGTCGTCGCCACTCTGGCAGGCGGTGAGCGAGAGGCCCGCGACGACGGCGACGGCGAGGAGGGAGAGCTTCTGGACGCGCATGGGGGGTCCCTTTCAGGGTGTCCGCTCAATCGTCTTGAGCGAGCCGTACTGATCGTTGATCGATCGCTTGCCGATCGCTTCCTGATCGGCTGTCGATCGCTTGCTGATCATTGAGACCCTGGCTGCACGGGGGTCGTTCCGTTCAACCGTCCTCTAATACATGGCTGTTACAGACGACCTGGCGGGCGAGATCCGGCATACGCGGTGTGCCCGCGCAGGACAGAGGGAGCTGCGCGGCGGAGCGCGGCCGACCCGACGGATCAGGCCAGTTCGGCGTCCAGCCACTGCTGGACCTCGGGGGTGACCGGGTCGGTGATGTCGGCGAACTCCTCGTGCTTCTTCAGGAACTTGGCCACGTAGGGGCAGACCGGGACGATCCTCTTGCCGAGCTTGCGCACGTCGGTGAGTGCCTGCTGGACCAGTTGGCCGGCCAGGCCCTGTCCGGCATACGCCTCGTCAACTTCCGTGTGGAAGAAGACACGTTGCACACCGCGGTCTCGGTAGGCGGTCAGCCCGGCACGTGCGCCTTCGACGAGGATCTCGTACCGGTGGCGCTCATCGTTCCGCTCGACGGAGGGAACAGGGGGAACAGAGGAAGGCTGGGTCATCGGGTTCCTTTGGAAGAGATCAGCGACGCGGGGGGTTCTTGCGCGGCGCGAGGGTGGCATGGGGCAGAGCAGGGGCGGGGAGACGGTCTCCGGGGTAGCCCTCGACAGCGCCGAAACGCTCCGAGGCGCTCTCCCATTCCTCTCGCGCCCGGACGATGTCCTCGTGAGTGCGGCCGATGAAGTTCCACCACATCACGATCTCCTCCTCGAACGGCGTTCCGCCGAGAAGGACTGTCCGGGCCGTCTCGTCGGACTCGTTGACGAGGGTCAGTGTGTCGGCGCCGGGGTGGACGTAGCCCAGGTCGGCTGGGCGTAGCAGGGTGTCGGCCACACGGACGTCCCCGTGGTCCACGAGTACGCCGTGTTCGAAATCGGCGTCCACGGCGAGCGTGAGCGACGCACGCGCCGCGAGGGTGATCTCGGCGCCGAGCAGGGGCGTGAAGGTCGGCACCGGGGAGACGGATCCGGCCAGGGCACCCAGGAAGACCCTGATCTCGGCGCCCTCCGTCCGCACCGGCTCGGGCACATGGTGCTGGAAGTCCCGCCCGGTGTGCCGGTGTTCTTCGGGGAGCGCCACCCAGAGCTGGACGCCGTGCAAGGTCGTGGTGCGCGGGGTGGAGACCTCGCTGTGGCTGATGCCGTGTCCGCCGGTCATCAGGTTCAGCTCACCGGGCCGAACGTAGGCGTGGCTGCCGAGGCTGTCGCGGTGCTCGATCTCCCCGCTGAACAGCCAGCTCACCGTCTGCAGTCCGGTGTGGGGATGCGGGGCGACATCCATGCCACCCGTGCGGCCGACATCGTCGGGGCCGTAGTGGTCGGCGAAACACCAGGCACCGATCAGGGTCCGGGACCGCTGCGGGAGCGTTCGTCGCACGGTCATCGCCCGCGGCCCGCCCAGAGGGACGTCGCGCGGGGCGAGCACGTCGACCCGTTGCCCCTCGGCCGACAGCTCGCCTGCCACCCGGGAGCCGCCATGCACTCCGACCGGACCTGCTTCCGCATTGCTCATCGCGGCCACCTCCTCCAACCATGATAGTTTTATGTTCAACAACTTGTCTCGATCTTAGAACACGAAACGGCCCCATGTACACATCGGAGCAAGGGCCCGCGAGCGGCCCGGAGAAGTCCACGTCGAACCAGTCGGCGGCGGGATCCACACCCCGGCGGATCTTCATCGACAAGCAGAGCCCCAAGGCCTACCACGCACTCGTGCAGACGTCGGAGACGGTGCGAGCGGCAGCCGCCGACGCGGGCCTCGACCGCAGGCTGGTGGAACTGGTCAACCTCCGCGTGTCACAGATCAACGGCTGCGCCTACTGCCTGCGCGTACACACCCGGGCGGCGCAGCGCGCCGGCGAGACGACCGAGCGGCTGGGCGTGCTGTCGGCGTGGCGGGACACGGAACTGTTCAGCCCCACGGAACGAGCGGCCCTGGGACTGGCGGAGGCGACGACCGTGCCGTCCGACGCCGTCGCGCAGGAATCCGCCTACACCACCGCCCGGGCCGAGCTCACCGAGGATCAGATCGCCGCCGTGATCTGGGTCGCGGTAACGATCAACGCATTCAACCGCGTATCGATCCTCAGCAAACACCCGGTACGGGCGGATGGTTGACGCATCCCCAGACCTTCACATCCTTAGTCATTCAGACGGTTGCCGAAATTCGCTTCGTGTGCCGTGGTGGGTGCCTCTACCCTGACCCGGTGACGACTCAGGTGATCGTGTTGAACGGTGGGTCCAGTTCGGGCAAGTCCGGGATCGTCCGGTGCCTACAGGCGGTACTGCCGGATCCATGGCTCGCCTTCGGCATCGACCGGCTGATCGAGGCGATGCCCGCGTCCATGAAGGCATCGGGCGAAGGAATCGAGATCACTTCAGCCGGCGCAGTGAGCGTCGGAGCGGTGTTCCAGGAGCTGGAAGCAGCATGGATGGAGGGTGTCGCCGCGACGGCCGGTGCAGGCGCCCGGATCGTGATCGATGACGTGTTCCTCGGCGGGACGGAGTCCCAGCAGCGGTGGCAGAAAGCTCTGGGCGGACTCGACGTGCTGTGGGTCGGCGTCAGGTGCGACAGCGAGGTCGCCGCGGGCCGCGAGATCGTCCGCGGGGACCGCGCCCAGGGGATGGCCGCAGGGCAGGCGGAGACGGTCCACCGGGGCGTCGTCTACGACCTGGAGGTGGACACCACGCACACGGAGTCCCTGGAGTGCGCGCGGACCATCGCCGCCCAGGTCAAGTGATTTTCCGCAGGTCGGCCCGGGTGCTGTCACCATGACCGCGCCGTTTAGGGTGCGGTCATGACCTCGCAGAACTACCTCTCCGAACTGTTCTCGCTCGACGGCCGGACCGCTGTGGTGACCGGTGGCAGCTCCGGCATCGGCAAAGCCATCGCCGGTGCGCTCGCCCGCGCTGGGGCGAGCGTGGTGATCGTGGCCCGCAAGGAGGCCGAACTCACCGCCACCGTCGACGAGTTGACGGCGGAGGGTTGCCGAGCGGCCTGGGTGAGCGCGGACCTGAGCACCCGCGACGGGGTGCGCGCGGCGGCGGAGCGGGTGGCCGGGGTGTTCGGCGAGCCCGACATCCTCGTCAACAGCGCCGGGATCAACCTGCGGCCCCCGATGAGCGAGCTCGACGACGAGGTGTGGGACGCCACGATGGCGGTCAACCTGGAGGCACCCCACCTCCTGGGCCGGCGCTTCGGACCCGGCATGGCCGAGCGGGGCTTCGGGCGGATCATCCACATCACCTCCCAGCAGGCGCACCGGGCGTTCGTCCAGAGCGGCGCGTACGGGGTGTCCAAGGGCGCCCTGGAGGCGCTGGCCCGCTCGCAGGCCGAGGCGTGGTCGCCCCACGGCGTCACCTGCAACACGCTCGTGCCGGGCTTCGTCATGACCCCGCTCAACGCGCGCTTGTCGTCCGACCCGGAAAAGGTGGCCGCGCTGGCCGCCCGCACGATGGTCGGCCGCAACGGCCTGGCCGAGGACTTCGCCGGAGCCGCGGTGTTCCTGGCCGGCCCGGCGTCCGCCTACGTCACCGGCCAGGCAATCTTCGTCGACGGCGGATTCTCGGTTCACTAGCGGCCCAGGGCGGGCTCAACTGCCGTACACATCACGTAAGTTGAAACTACGCCCCGCGGTCCGCCTCCCGAGCCGCACGCTCGACCCGGCCTCGATGGTCCTCCCACCAGGCCGGGTCGTCCGAGGCCATGCTGTCGTTGCCCTTGCTCATCCCCGAGGCGCCGTCCAGGAGTTCGCGGATGATGTCGGCGTGGCCGGCGTGGCGATGCGTATCGGCGATAACGCGTACGACGGCATGATTCAGCGTCACCTCGTCCCTGCCGCTGGGCCACCACGGCACCTTGCCGACAGTGTCCAGCGGCAGCGCGTCGATCGTCGCGTCGGCATGCGCCCATGCGCGCCGATAGAGCTCCACGATGAACTCGCGTGACTCGTCGGCGGTGGCCCACATGTCCGCGTTGAGCTCTGCGCTCTCTTCGACCCA
Source organism: Streptomyces sp. CB01635 (assembly GCF_002803065.1). Classification (GTDB taxonomy): domain Bacteria; phylum Actinomycetota; class Actinomycetes; order Streptomycetales; family Streptomycetaceae; genus Streptomyces. The sequence goes on along the minus strand of NZ_NNBL01000003.1, from coordinate 1,144,991 downwards.
GGGCATGGGCTCTCCGGACGGCCGCCCGAAGGTGTCACCGAGGTAGCCGAGTTCGACGCCGGCCACGTGCTTCACGAGGCCGAGCAGGTTGGTTCCGGTCGGTGTCAGCGGGCGGCGGATGTCGTACTCGGACAGCCCTTCGAGCTTCCACAGCAGGGCATCGCGGGCGGACTGCAGATAGAAGTGAAGGTCAGCTTTGGGCTCCGAAGCGTTCATGGGGCCAGTCTGCCGCCCGCGCGATCGTCGTTCACCCTCGTCAGCGAACAATATGAACGCTACTGATCGCGTCGTAGGATTTCGGCTCGGCCGTCCTTAGCATCTCCCCCGCCGCGCAACGGTGCGCGCCGGGTGACGAGGAGCAGGCCCATGGGCATGATGACCAGACGCATCACATCGGGTTTCCGCACGAGGTCCGTGTCCGGTCGGCGCCACCGACGCGCGGCGACGGTTGCAGGCATCGCTGGTCTGATCGCCTGCGCGCTCCCTGTGCCGGCTTCAGGTTCGGGTTCCGCTTCGTCGGCCGCCCCCGCGCGCAGACCGGCCTCCACCGCCTGCCCCGCGCATCTGGCCGGGAAGGCGACCTGTTACACCGGCCAGGACTCGAACGGCGCCTACTACGCGATCGCCGTCCCCAAGACGTGGAACGGCTCGCTCGTGGTGCACGCCCACGGCGGCCCTGACCTCGGCGCGGGCTCCGACCCCGAGCGCAGCGTCGACGACCTGAACCGCTGGGCGGTGATGGTGGACGAGGGCTACGCCTGGGCCGGTTCGTCGTATCGGCGTGGTGGCTACGGGACGCGGATGGCAGCCGCCGACACCGAGAATCTGCGTCGCCTGTTCGTGGGTGAATTCGGCAACCCCAGGCGGACCTACGTGCACGGCCAGTCCTGGGGCGGCAATGTCGCCGCCAAGGTCGTCGAAGCCTACGGCGCGGGGAAGCACGGCCCGTACGACGGAGCCCTTCTCACCAGCGGCGTTCTCGGCGGCGGTTCTCGCGGATACGACTACCGGGTCGACCTGCGCGTGGTCTATCAGTACTACTGCCGCAACCATCCCCGGCCCACCGAGCCTCAGTACCCGCTGTGGGAAGGGCTGCGCGCCGACTCGACCATGACGGCCGCCGGACTGCGGGCGCGCCTTCAGGAATGCACCGGGTACGCCTCCGAACCCAAGGAGCGGACGGCGACTCAGCAGCGCAACCTCGACGACATCCTCGCGGTCACGAAGATCCCCGAGCGCACCCTCGAGTCGCACCTGCGGTTCGCCACGTTCACGTTCCGCGACATCGTGCACAGCCGGCTCGGCGGGCGGAACCCCTTCAGCAATCAGGGCGTACGTTATTCCGGCTCCCACGACGACCGGGCGCTCAACGCCGGGGTCGAGCGGTTCTCGGCCGACCCGACCGCCGTACGCGACCTCTCGTACGACAGCGACCTCACCGGCAAGGTGACCATCCCCGTGCTCACCATGCACGCGATCGGCGACCCCACCGCGTTCGTCGAGCACGAGGCGGCCTACCGTGCCAGTCTCCAAGGCGCCCACCGCGAGCGGCACTTGGTGCAGACGTTCACTCGGGAAAGCGAACACAGTGAGCTGAGCAACTCCGAGTACGCCAACTCGATCACCGCACTGGACGCCTGGGTGCGGACCGGGAAGAAGCCGACGCCGAACGCGATCGCGGCCTCGTGCGCCGCGTTCGACGGCAGGTACGGCACCGGCTGCTTCTACGACCCGGGCTTCTCCCCCAGCGCCTACGCGTCACGGGTCAACCCGCGTCCGGGTGGCCTGCGTTGGCCGGCCATGACCGCCGCCCAGGAGAAGACCTGGAGCCGGATCGACGGCGTGGGCATCGCCCCCTGAGACCACCGACGTGACCGCGATGCCACCGGGGGACGGCCCCACTCCCGGTGGCATCACACCGTGGTGATCATGCCTCCGTCGATGACGAAGTCGGAGCCGGTGACGTTGGCGGTTCGGTCGGAGGCCAGAAGCAGTACGAGCTCGGCGACCTCCTCGGGGTGGGTGAAACGGCCGGTCGCGGCTTCCCGCGCGACGTGTTCGATGACCGCGTCCGCCTCAAGTCCCCCGGCCTGACCGACAGTTGCCGCTACGCCGTCCTTCCCCAGCCACAGATCCGTGGCGACCGGGCCCGGGCTGACCGTGTTGACGCGGATACCGCTCGGCCCCAGCTCCTTGGACAGCGACTTGCTGAAACTCAGCAGCGCCGCCTTCGCCGCGCAGTAGTCGATCACGAGCGGGTCGGGCAGGCGTGCGTTGATGGACGCCACCGTGATGATCGACCCAGCGGTGCGCTGGAGCATCAGCGGCAGCACCTCGCGGGTGGCGCGTACGGAGGCGAGGAAATTGATGTCCAGGGTGGTCGTCCAGTCCTGGTCGGTGACGGACGAGAAGCCACCGGTGCGTGTCCGGACCGCACCCACGTTGTTGACCAGGATGTCGGGCGGCCCGAAGGCGGAGCCCGCCGCCGAGACGAGCACGGCGGGCCCTTCCGTAGTCGCCAGATCCACCTCGACGGCCTGTACGGATCCAGTCCTGGCGAGGTCGGCCAGTTCGCCGCCCACGTGGCGCGCCCCGGCCGTCACGCGGACCCCTTCGGCCGCGAGGGCCTTGGTGATGGCCAGCCCGATGCCCTTGCTCGCACCGGTCACCACCGCGGCTCTGCCCTGCAGCTTCAATTCCATGGGACGCCTTTCTGCGCCGGGCGGCGAGCGAAAACCGCGCAAACGGGACGGCGTTTCACAATACGGATTCCGACGGCGCGCACGGCGCGACGCGCGGCAAGGCCATGCGGCGCCAAACGGGGGTCACCTTCAACGTGAGAACGTCATCGTCGCCCGGCGCTGGTCCGGCCTGCACGGCCATAGCGGAATCGGTCATGAGCGCTGCCCACTGTCCGGTGAAGGCGCCCCACAGCGTTCGCAACTCCGTCTCCGCCGGGGTCCGGAGTGTGAGGCAGTGCGTCTCCCGCCCAGGGCCGGCGCAGGACCATCAACAGACCCTGGTCACAGAGTTCGGCAGGTTCGCTCATCACGGCGGACGGGTGGACACCCTCAGGGCGTGGTGCTCGGGTCGTCCCACGGGACGTGGCCGACCGCCCGGCCGTGAGGGTCGAGGAGTCGGCCCATGCGCTTGGCCGTGACGAGCGTGACGGTGCGGTCGCGCACGCGCAGATCCGGCAGTTGCTCACACATGTGGGCCTCGAACCCCGTGACATCTTCCGTCGTGCGCAGCCACGCGATGACCAGGAAGTTGGCTGTCCCGCTCACGGCACTGCACAGCCGGACCTCGGGCATGAGGCCGAGCGTGCGTGCCGCCGCCGTCAGTTGGTGGGCGGGGAGGTCGATGCGGTAGGTGGCGGCGAGCGGCCAGCCGGCGGCGCTCTGGGCGAAGTCGCAGCGGAAGTGGACGGACCGCGTTTCCATCAGTCGCTGGACCCTCCGGCGCACCGTCGCCTCGCTCACGCCCAGATCCCGGGCCAGCTCCTGGTGGCTTCGCCGCCCGTCCCGGCCGAGCGCGGCGATGAGTGCCGCGTCGGCGGTGGCCGCTTTCGGGGAACGGCGCGGAGGTTGCTGCCGGGGAGCCAGGAGTGAGCGTTGCTGCCGGTCCAGGGCGCGCATGCGCCAGCCGCTCCCTTCTTGGTAGAGGCGCAGGCCGAGGTGGACGGCTGTCGCTTCCACGCCGGGCGCGGTGGGCAGGTCCCGGCGGACAAGGGCAGCGAGGGCGGCCGGCGTCGGGGCGGCCACGGTCATGAAGAGATCGAAGTCACCCGTCACCTCCTCGACGCTGAGGACTTGGGGCAGCGCGCACAGGTGGCGCGTCACGTCGTCGACGGTGTTCGGTCGGCAGCGTACGTCGACGTAGGCGAAGCTCGTCGTGCTCGCGGACGGGTAGGCCGTCAGCCAGGCCAGCCCCTGGGCGACCAGCCGGTGCCAGCGCCGGGCCGCGGAGGTGGCGTCCACGCCGAGCGCCGGCCCGATCTGCGACCACGGCGCACGCGGGCTGCGCTGCAGGGCCTCGATCAACGCCAGGTCCGACTCCTGAAGCGAACCCGCCGCCGCATCCCGGCGTTCTTCCGGCACTTCTGTGCTGGCATCAGGCATCGTGCACGATTCTCCGTCGAATTCCTGCGTTATCACGAGTGAGTGATCAATGATCACCATCCTGGACTCACTTCGGCCCAGGTGTCGACCCCCGACCCCCGGACCCCGCCGGAGATCTGGGAGGAATGACATGGAGACCGACGGGTCCCTGACCGTTGCCGCACCGCGCGAGGGCGATGCCCTGCGGGACGGCCTCGACCCGCGACTGCCCGCCCTCGGCCTGCTCTACCGCGATCTGCACTCCCATCCCGAGCTGTCCATGCAGGAGCACCGCACGGCCGGGATCGTAGCCACGGAGCTGCGCGGGCAGGGCTGGGAGGTCACCGAGGGCGTCGGCGGCACGGGGGTCGTCGGGGTGCTGCGTAACGGCGAAGGACCGGTGGTCGCGCTCCGGGCCGACATGGACGGCCTCCCTGTACGCGAGGCGACAGGACTCGACTACGCGTCCACAGATACGGCGCTGTCGCCGGACGGCGAGCGGGTTCCGCTCATGCACGCCTGCGGCCACGATCTGCACACGGCGGCTCTGCTCGGCGCCACCGGCCGGCTGGCGGCGCACCGGGAACTCTGGCGCGGCACGCTGCTGGCGATCTTCCAGCCGGGGGAGGAAACGGGCGCCGGGGCGAGGGCCATGCTGGCCGACGGTCTCCTGGAGCGATTCCCGCGACCCGACGTGGTGCTCGGCCAGCATGTGGGGCCGCTCCCCCTGGGTTCGGTGGCTACGCGCCCCGGTGTCGTGATGGCCGCGGCGGACAGTCTCAGGGCACGTCTGCTCGGGCGGGGCGGGCACGGTTCGGCTCCGCACGCCACGGTCGACCCCGTGGTCATGGCGGCGGCGACGGTCATGCGGTTGCAGGGAATTGTGGCCCGCGAGGTCTCGCCGACGGAGTCGGCGGTCGTCACGGTGGGCTCACTGCGGGCCGGCACCAAGGAGAACATCATCCCCGACGAGGCCGAGCTCAAGATCAATATCAGGACGTTCGACGCCGCCGTGCGGGAGCGCGTGCTCGCAGCGGTGCGCCGTACCGTCGAAGGGGAGGCGGCGACCTCCGGCGCGCCTCGCCCCCCGGAGTTCAGCGAGCTCAACTCCTTTCCCCTGACGGTCAATTCGGACGGGGCGACGGAACGCGTCCTCCAGGCGCTCGGGGCGGGCGGCGCTCAGGTGCACACCCTGCGCTCCCCGCTGTCGGGCAGCGAGGACTTCGGCCTGCTCGCCACTGCGGCCGAGTGTCCGTCCGTCTTCTGGTTCTTCGGCGGTACGGAGCCCAGCGGCTGGGAGGGCGCCGATCCGGCGGGCGAGCAGCCGCCCACCGTGCACGGCAACCACTCGCCGTTCTTCGCACCGGTGGCGGATCCCGCGCTGCGTAACGGGGTCACGCATCTGCTCGACGCCGCCGCGGAGTGGCTCGACTCGGTGTGAATCCGGCGCCGAGGCCGGCTCAGGCGCCGGCGTCCGTGGGGGCATGCGGTGGCCCCTACGGACGCCGTGCCACAAAGACGAACTCCCTGCCGGGACGGTCAGCGGCGTCACGAACCTCCTCGACCACGAACCCGTGTGCGGCCAACTGCCCCTCGATTTCCGGCCGTTCGCGGAACCGCAACGTGGAATCGGACGTCAGCACGTCACCGTCCCCGGAGAATACGTACGTCCACCGAAAGGTCACCAGGGGCCCGCTCACGTCCGTCACCTCGACCCAGCTCTCGACCACACCGACTCCCGGGATCCGCGTCTGTGAGTACGACTCCTCGCGGTTCCACTCCTCCCAGGCGCGCCTGGCCGGGTCCCGGGTCTCGAACACCAGGCGACCGCCGGGTCGCAGTGCCTCGTACGCCCCTTGCAGCGTCCGTTGCCAGACCTTCGGATCGACGATGGCCTGCGCGACGTTCGCCGTCATGGTCGCCAGATCCGACCGCAGGGGCGGGAGCGCTGACGCGTCACCGCAGATCCAGCGCACCCGCTCGCTGCCGGGCTTGCCCCGGGCCACATCGACGGACGCCCGCGCGGGGTCGACCCCCACGACGTCGATCCCCCGATCGGCCAGCAGCAGCGCGAACACCCCCGTCCCACAGCCGATGTCCAGCACGTGACGTGCTCCGAACTCCTCCGCCATACCCACGTAGGCGTCGAGATCGCTGCGGTCGGGATCGAGTGCGTCATATACCGCGGCGAGCCGTGGATGCTCAAAACCCTCATCTGCCATGCGGCCGAAGGTACCGGGCACGATCAGTGAACCGCGCGTAATTTCCGGCCGGTTCCGCTCGGCACAACCGCGGCGCGCCGTCGTGTGTCCAACCACAGAGCGCCGGCAGGAGCCGACAACGGGGAACGGGGACGCGGGCCATGGCGAAATACACGGTCGCCCAGCACATCACGCGGTTCTTCTGGCTTCCGCGCGGTACGGAACGGCATCAACCCACTTCGTACGCGCGCCTGACAGGGATCTGGCTGGCGTCGATCGCCGTCGGGACGGCGGTCACCGCGGCCGGTGGGGCCGAGGAGTACGGCGGCGCCGACATCATGATGGTGATCGTCGTCCTGAACGTCATCGACGACATCATCACGGGCGTGCGGCACCGCTGGCCGGCCGCACTCGCGGCAGTGGCCCTCCTGTACGGCGGCAGCCGGCTCACCGGCGCCGTCCTGTCCGACTCCCTCGACACGGACTGGGCGACGACCATCGCCGCCGCCGTCGGCGTCACGCTCTCCCTCGCGGCAACGGCCACCCTCACCCGGCTCCCGCAACGCCCGGCAACGACGGCCCGGTGAGCCGCATGGCGCCCCCGGTTCGCCCCGCAGGCAGAGACGCGGCTCAGCCTTGAGTGGTCTGGACGGGCCGATGGAGACACCGCGGGCCCCGCACTCCGGGAGTGCGGGGCCGTGTACCACCGGGAGCAGATGGCCTCGCCCTTCACCACACAAACGCGCATGCTGAAGGTGTGGCCGTCCGGAAGGTTCTGGGTGTTGCAGTGGACAGCCGGAGCGGTGTCGTGATCGGTGTTCGCCGGGAGGCCGACGGCGAGTTCGGCGCGGATGCACGCGTAGATCGTCGTGCCGTTCGGGTCGGGCGAATTGTGGAAGGAGACCGAAGGTGCCGCGCCCGCGGGCCCAGCTCCGAATCCGAGAGCCGCAGCGGTGATCACGAGGCCGCCGGCGGCGACCGAGGCGACTCGCTTGGTGATCTGCATGGGATGTTCCCCCCTGTAGTTAGGGCCCGCCTGGCCATACCTCCGCGGGCAGCCCAGTGGCTTCCGGCGACGCGGTGCGGCGTCTCGGCTCCCGGCCGGTGGCTCGATGCCCAGGCGGCGGACGGCGTACAGCGAGAAGTCCAGGGCCTGGTCATGGCCGTACGCCTCCGGAAAGAATCCCCGAGCCGCGCTGGGGAGTCGTCAGCGCTCAGTCCATGGATGCCGTGTCTGTGAGTCGACATCGGGCGCGTGCACGACGGAACCAATCACCTGCCGGCCGCGTGATCCCGCTGAGTAGGATGCCCGCGCCCCACCCCGAAGGGTGAGGCACTGGGCAGGGATTCGGGCAGTGAGGGGCATATGAGATCTGGGGTCGGGGACTTCGTCCGCGCGGGAGTGTGTCTACTGCTGGCCGTCGTACTGCTCGGCGCGGCCTGGCCGCTGTGGCAGACCGCGCAACAGGCACGGGAGGACGACGTCGACTTCTCGAAGGTGGCCGTCGTCGAGAACGGTCATCGCACCGGCCAGTTGAAGGTGTGCGGAGACCTCAACCGCAAGCCGTACTGCCTGCAGCGCGAACGCGTCACCGTCCGGGACTCCGCCTACTCACTCAAACGCTCCAGCACCAAGTACACCCTGGAACTGACCCGGGCCGACCACCGCCGCACGATGGAACTCGCCTACAGCGATCACCGCTCCCACGACGAGCGGGACTCGGTGTACGGGCGGGCACGTGCCGGGGAGCCGGTGACGCTGTTCTGGTGGCGCGATTCGGTACGCATGATCCAGGCAGGGAAGGACAGCGGCGACGACAGGTCCGTCGTACACACCAGCCACTACCCGGGACGGCTCTTCACCGCGCCCGCGGCCCTGGCCTCCGTCCTTTGGGGGCTCGGACTCGGGCCGCTGTGGGCAGCGATGTGGCTGCTGCTGCGTGGTCGGCGCAACCCGCTGACGATGGCGTGGCAGTGGCTCGCACCTGTACTCGCCCTGGCCACCGCGGGCGGCGTCGGGGCAATGGCGGCGTTGATCGAGCCCCGGCCCGGAGCGGTGGTGCTGAGCTTCGCGGTGGCGGCCGTGGCCCTCCTGGTACCCGCTCTGCTCGGGCTGCGCCGGTGGACGCGGATCCGGCTGCCGCGCAAGTGCGACGTGGAGCCGGTTCGGCCGGTCGAAGTGCACCCGGTGGACGGCGGTGTCTCCGGCACCGGCCCATGGAAACTCGGCATCAAGGGCCCGCTGTACGTAGGACCGGAGGTCATCGGCACGACCCCCGACCCGGCCGCGAAGGTGGCGCTGAAGCCGCTGCCGGGTCCGCTGCGCGTGATCACCGTACGGCCGCCGTACCGCAGCGACCCGCGCGCAGTACGCCGGTACTCGATCCAGCCCTACCTCGACGAAGAAGCACGCGCACGTAGAGCAGAACAGGAGCGCTGGTACACCCGCGGGCCGCAGTCCCAACCGACCCACCCCCTCGTCGCCGTCTGCGAGGTTCTCGACGGCCCGGGCCGCGGCTCGCAGGTACTGATAGGCGCACCGGAACAAGACATGCCGGAGGTGCTGGGCGCCATCGCCGCCCATGCGCGGCAATGGCAGTGAGCCGGGCGGCGCCTGCCGCGAGCCGCTCGAGCAGGTCACCGTCACGTGTTAGGGAGATGGACTTCGGAGGCCATACAACAATGAAGTCACAAATCAATCACCTGTTGTTCATATTTCCTTCACATACTGCGCCGACGCAATAGCCTCATCCCACCTGTAACACCTCAGGGGGGACGACATGACCAACTCGTACACAACGCCGCCCGCGCCGCGCCCGGTTGACACCCGTCCGCTGCGCAAGCGGAAGCGCGTGTGGCTCGGCGGGTCGGGGCTACTGCTCACCGGCGCGCTCATAGTGGGCGCCGGGAACGGCGATCAGCAGCCCGTCGCCGCCGAGGCCAAGCCCGCGCCGACCGTCACCACCACCGTGACCGCCACGCCGGAGCCCGCGCCGACCGTCACGGAGACCATCAAGGCCAAGGCGAAGCCGCGCCCCACGGTCACCGTCACCAAGACCGCCCGGGCTGCAGCCGACACCGGCAGCGATACGGGCAGCGATACGGGCAGTGGAAGCGGCAGCCAGGACACCACCGGCACCTGCTCGATCACCTCCAACGCGGGCAACTGCTATTCGGCCGGCCAGTTCTGCCGCAACAGCGATCACGGCGCCGTCACCACCAACGAGGGCGGCACGCGCATCAAGTGCGTGTACAGCTCCAACGCCTGGCGTTGGACGTACGCCTGACGGAACGGCACTTCAGTCCGGCCGGCGCTCTCGGCGGCCCACCCGTCAGGGGTCAGCCAGACGGAAGTGAAGGGGACCGGGCCTCACAGGTCGGGGCCTCGGTCCCCCTCACCGACGTCGTCGGGGAGGCGTACCGCAGCGCCCCGTGCCGTTCGGCGCAACGAGGACGTCGCCGTGCGTCTGCGGCGCGTCGACGACCCGCGTATGGATCAGCTCTGCGTCGCCGGCGCACCGGGCCTGTACGAGGTCTTCTGCTGTCAGCCAAGACCTCACCTCCGGCGGGGCATGGGCGGCAGAATCGTCGAATGACGCAGGCGGTCTTCGTTCTCGTACACAGTCCCTCCGTGGGTCCCTCGACCTGGTACCCGGTAGCCGAGCACCTCATGGCGAGGGGTCACCAGGTGCGGGTGCCGTCACTCCTGCACATCGGCGCCGGTGCCCCACCCTTCTGGCCCCGCGTCGTCAGCGCCGTCCGTGACGGACTCCGGGAGGTTCCGGCCGGCAGCCCCGTCACGTTGGTGGCCCACAGCAACGCCGGCTTGTTCCTCCCCGTGATCCGCACGGGGCTCGACCATCCGGTGAGCGGCTCGATCTTCGTCGATGCCGCGCTGCCGGCCCGCGTCGGACCAACTCCCCTGGCACCACCGGAGTTGCTGGAGTTCCTCACCCCCATGGCTGTGAACGGCAGACTGCCGCGCTGGACCGACTGGTGGGACGAGGCCGACGTGGCACCCATGTTCTCGGATCCGACGATGCGTCAGACCGTCGTCGAGGAACAGCCCACCCTGCCGCTGTCCTACTACGAGCAGCGCGTCCCCGTCCCGGACGGGTGGGACGACCACCCGTGTTCCTACCTGCTGTTCGCCCCGCCGTACGAGGAAGCCGCCGCCGAAGCCCGCGAACGCGGCTGGCGCCTGGCACACCTGCCGGGCGAACACCTCCACCAGATCATCGCCCCGGAAGCCACGGCACAGCACCTCATCGAGCTCGCCCGCACACCTTGACGCGCCGCCCGCTTCACCCCGACCGCACACCGAACGGTTCCGCTGCCGTGCGAGACTCGGGGCATGGCAGGTTCTGGGGAGTTCGAGCCGGAGTCGGAGCGGGTTACGCGGCAGCTCCGGGACGACATTCTCGACGGTGTGCGCAAGCCCGGCAGCAAGCTCGTCGAGCGTGAGCTGGCGGCGCAGATAGGGGTGAGCCGCGTACCCGTGCGCGATGCCCTGCGTGTGCTCGTCGCCGAGGGTCTGGTCACGCCGCGACCGCGGACGTGGGCGGTCGTAAGGGAGTTCACACCTACGGACATCGCGGATCTGAACGAGGTCCGCGAGGCCCTTGAGGTGATGACGTTCCGTCTCGCAGCTCAACGACGTGACCGTGCCGGGCTCGAGCAGCTGCGGACGAAACTGGACGAGGAGCTGACCGCCGCCCGGGCGGGCGACGCCGTGCGCGCCCGGCGCGCGGCGGCCGACTTCCACGAGACGGTGACGTCGATGGCGGCCAACGAGTTGCTGAGCGAGCTCGAAGTCACATTGCGCAGCCGGATGCGGTGGCTCCTTGGCCAGCACGACGACCTGCTGGCGATGGCGTTGGAACACGAGGCCCTCTACGGCGCCATCGAGGACCGCGATGTCTCACTCGTCGAGGAACTCGTCGTCGAGCACCTGGCGAGCAGCCGGCGCGCGATCGCCAACGGCCCCCACTGACCACAGCCCCGGCCTCCGCCCCCGCCCCCGCCCCCGCTCAGCGGCCGATGCCCCTGGGTGGCGTGCCGCGGCCCAGCCACTGCGAGAACGTCCGTCGCGGGGGCCGCACGGTGATGTCGCCGCCGCGGGACTGTCCGGCCAGCTGCACCCGCAGGGTGACGGGGGTGTCCGTGCCGGACGCCGACCGGATGCTGATGTCTCCGCTGCCGCGCACCAGGCCGTCGGTGTCGACTTCGACCCCCGGCCTGGTGACCAGGATCAGGTTTCCCCCGACGCGCAGGTCGAGCTCGATGTCGAGGGTCCTGTGGGTGATCACCGCGTCGGTGAAGTCGAGCTTCGCGTCGCAGAACATCAGCCGGACTTCCATGCGGCGCGGAACCAGCCAGCGGCCGGCGCAGGTGACATCGCCGAAACGCTGATCGATCCGGACGAGTTCCTTGGCCTGTGGCGGCATTCCCTCCGAGGGCAAGTCGGCTGTCAGGGCGGCGAGTTCACCGACGGTACGGGCGGACAACGCACTGTCCAAGCGCTCGTCCAGCTCCTCCGCGGTGATCCGACCGTCACCCGCGGCCACCTGGAGGATTTCCACGACCTGGTCCCGGTCCCGGTCGGACGCCCGCAGATCGGGCCTCGCGCCGTGTCCGGAAGAGTCATCTGCCGGCCTGAGTTCACCCGTCATGCCCGCATTCTGGTCGACGGTCGTGGACTCCCGCAACGTCGGTGATCACGCGTCCTGAACCGCAGACCCGCGGCCTCGTATCAGCCCCGCACCAACGCCAGTTGGTCGGCGACGACCACTCCGTCGTGCAGGACCGTGCGGTCCGTTCCCCGGTCCATCACCGCGCTGGACGGTGTCTCGCCGTCGACAAGAAGCAGGTCGGCGCGGTCACCGACCGCCAGGCCGGGCCGGTCGGCAACCCCGGCCGGGCGGGCCACGTCGTGGCTCATGATCGACGCCCCGCCGATCGTCGCGACCGCCAGGGACATCTCGATCAGCTCGTCACGGCGGAAGTTGTTGGTGAAGGCGAGCTGCCAGGTGCGGTCGAGCATGTCGCAGTTGCCGTACGGGCTCCAGTAGTCGCGCTGGCCGTCCTCGCCCAGGCCCACGCGCACGCCCGCCTCCGTCAGATCGACCAGTGACAGCTGCCCACGGGCCGACGGCGCCACCGTGGCCATCGCGATGTCCAGCTCGGCGAAGTCGTCGATGATGCGGCGGCTCACCGACTCGGAGACCGAGCCCAGTTCATAGGCGTGGGACATCGTGACCTTGCCCTGCATGCCGAGCGCCCGGGTACGCTCAAGGATCAGATCGGTGGAGAACACGCCCAGCTCCCCGGGCTCGTGCAGGTGGATGTCGACCTCGACCTGATACTTCTCCGCGAGCCCGAACACGACGTCCAGGTGGCCCTTGGGGTCCCGGTCCAAGGTGCAGGGATCGATGCCGCCCATCACGTCGGCGCCCCCCTTCAGCGAGGCCTCCAGGTATTCGACGGTGCCCTTCTCGCGGAGGATGCCCGCCTGCGGGAACGTCATGATCTGGACCTCGGCCTGATCGGCGAACTTCTCCTTCGCGGCCACCACCGCCTCGAACTTCTCGAGCTTGCAGTCCACGTCGACCTGGGCGTACGACCGCACACGGGTGGTGCCGCGGGCGATCATCCGCTCCAGCGTGCCCGCGACGCGCTCCACGAGCGGGACCTCCGCGGAGCGCCAGTTCTCGCGGTCGTTCATGGTCATCGTCCACACTCCCGGACCGCCGGTGTGCGGCCGGAACGGCAGGCCGATCCGGGTCGAGTCCAGATGCACGTGCACGTCGCTGAACGACGGCAGCAGCAGCCGGCCGCGGCCCGCCACCACCTCACCGTCCGGCTGCGCGGCCGGGTCGTGCGGGCGGATCGCCACGATGCGGTCACCTGACAGGACGACGTCACTGCGCTCGCCACCCCACGGACGGACGTCACGGATCAACACTGCTGTCACCTTTCTGCTGTGCCTTGTGGTGTGCTGTTGGCGGTACTGCTGTGTGTGTGGACAGGGGCCGGGTCACCGGGACGTCGTCGTGGCCAGTGTCTCGGCGGTGACTTCGGTGTGGTGGCAGGCGATGTCTCCGCTCGGCACGCTCTCCGTGCACAACTGGCGACGTTCCGGGTCCAGTTGCGTATGCACGGGGCACCTGGACTGGAACACACAGCCCCGCGGAGGGTCGGCCGGGCTGGGCAGATCGCCCTTCAGCCGGATCCGCCCGCTCCGGTCCGCCGCCGGGTCGGGCTGCGGTACGGCGGACAGCAGCGCCCGCGTATACGGGTGTTCCGGAGCGCCGAAGACCCTTGAGGTGTCTCCGTATTCCATGATCTTGCCGAGGTACATCACCGCGATGCGGTCGGCGAAGTGCTGGACCACGGACAGGTCGTGGGCGATGAAGAGGTAGGCCACCCCGGTGTCCCGCTGGATGTCCTCGAGGAGGTTGATGACCTGCGCCTGTACCGAGACGTCCAGCGCGGACACGGGTTCGTCGCAGATGATGAGCTGCGGGTCCAGGGCGAGCGCCCGGGCGATGCCCACGCGCTGCTTCTGGCCGCCCGAGAACTCGTGCGGGAAGCGGTTGTAGTGGTCGGGGCGCAGGCCCACCCGGTCCATCAGGTCCCGCACCTTGGCCTTGACGCCGCCGGCCGGCGTGATCCGCTGGGCGAGGAGCGGTGCGGCGATCGCGCTGCCCACGGACTGGCGGGGGTTGAGCGAGGACGAGGGGTTCTGGAACACCATCTGCACCCGGCGCCGGTATTCCTGCAGTTCCGACCGGCGTAGCTCGGCGATCTCCCGGCCGTCGAGCCGGATGCTCCCGGACGTCGGCTCGAGGAGTCGCATGAGCAGTCGGCCGGTGGTCGACTTGCCGCAGCCTGACTCCCCCACCAGGCCGAGGGTCTGTCCGGCGTCGACGGAGAAGCTGACGCCGTCCACGGCTTTGATCGCGCCGCCGCCGGGCCTGAAGGCGCGGGAGCGGATCGGGAAGTGCTTGGTCAGGTCGGTGACCTCCAGCAGCGGCGTCATCGGGCCGCCTCTCCGGTCGGTTGCAGCGTCTCGAGGTGGCACCGCGAGGGGTGCCCGTCGATGCCGGTCAGTGTCGGGCGGCGCGTACCGCAGGCGTCGTCGGGCACCAGATGCGTCTTCGGGCAGCGGTCGGCGAAGAGGCAGCCGTCGGGCAGCGCCAACAGTGAGGGCGGGAAGCCCGGGATGGGGTTGAGCCGCTCGGACCGCTGCGCCAGCGACGGCATCGAGGCCAGCAGCCCCTGGGTGTACGGGTGTCGCGGGTCCTTGAAGAGGTTCGCGACGGTCGCCTGCTCCACGCACTCGCCGCCGTACATCACCACGACCTGGTGACACACCTCGGCGACCACGCCGAGGTCGTGGGTCACCAGGATGACGGAGGTCCCGGTCTCGTCCTGCAACTCGTTCAGCAGGTCGAGGATCTGGGCCTGCACGGTGACGTCGAGGGCTGTGGTGGGTTCGTCGGCGATCAGCAGCTCGGGTTCGCAGACAAGGGCCATGGCGATCATCGCGCGCTGCCGCATACCGCCGGAGAACTCGTGCGGGTAGGCCGAGTAGCGGCGCTTCGGGTCGGGGATTCCGACGCGGCCGAGCATGTCGACGGCGACCTGTGCCGCGGCCTTCTTGGACACGTTGTTGTGCACCCGGTAGGCCTCGGCGATCTGGGCGCCGACGGGGTAGAAGGGGTGCATGGCCGACAGCGGGTCCTGGAAGATCATCGCGATCTTCTTGCCGCGGTAGGCGCGCATCTGCGTCTCGGTGAGCGTGTTGAGGTCCTGTCCGTCGAGGAGGATCTGTCCGGTGACGGCGGCCGTGGTGTCCTTGAGCAGGCCCATGAGCGCCTGGGACGTGACGGTCTTGCCGGAGCCGGATTCGCCGACGATTCCTACGGTTTCCCCACGCGCGAGGGTCAGGTCCATCCCGTTGACGGCGTGCACGACGCCGTCGTCGGTCGGGAAGGACACCCGTAGATCGCGGATTGCCAGCATGGGCGCGGCTTCGGGCGTGGTCATCAGGCGACCCTCACTCGCGGGTCGATCACCGCGTAGGCGATGTCGACCACGACGTTGGCGACAATGATGAAGAACGCGGCCATCATGGTGATGGCCATGGTGACCGGCAGGTCGCCGGCCTGCGCGGCGTGCACCGCGGTGAATCCGACGCCGGGCACCGAGAAGATCTGCTCGGTGAGTACGGCGCCGCCGAGCAGCCCGCCGATGTCGAGGCCGAGCATGGTGACGACCGGAGTGATGCCGGCTCGCGCGCCGTGCTTGAACACGATGTTGCGCCGGGACAGTCCCTTCGCGCGGGCGGTGCGCATGAAGTCCTCGCCGAAGGTCTCGAGCATGTTGCTGCGGGTGACCCGGATGTACTGCGCGCTGAACAGAACGGCCAGCGCCACCCATGGCAACAGGTAGTTCAGGAGCCAGCCGCCGGGACCCGCCGCGTCGAACGGCGTGGCGATCTCGTTGGTGGTGAACGGCAGCAGGTCCAGCGTGCTGACGAACAGGAGCAGCAGCAACAGGCCGGTCACCGGAATGGGCAGCGAGACGCCGACGGAGGCGCCGCCGACGATCAGCTTGTCGGCGAACCGGCCCTTGCGGAGCGCCGCGAGCAGGCCGAGGCCGACACCGGCGATGGTCCACAGCACGATCGCACCGCTGGCCACCGACAGTGTGTACGGCAGGGCCCGGCCGATGATCGTGGTGACGTCCTCGTTGGTCTGGAACGACTTGCCCAGGCACGGCCAGTTGCACAGGGTCTCGGCGCCGGGTGCGCCGACCGTGTGGCTGCCGACCAGCCCCGACATGTACGTGAAGTACTGGGTGAGGAAGGGCTTGTCCATCCCGAGCGCGACCCGGGCCTCGGCGATGCGCTGCGGTGTGCACTCCTGACCGCAGGCCGCCGCGGCCGGGTCCGCCGGGCCGAGCTGGAACAGACTGAACGTCACGAAGCTGATGACAAACAAGAGCACGATCATCGCGACGAAGCGCCGCATCAGGAAACTGGTCATGGGTGCGACCTGCCGGCTCGGGATGAACTCACCGTTCGATTACCTCTCTTGTGCAGCGGGCGTCAGTGCTCGGCGCCGACGATCGACAGGTCTATGGCGCCGAAGAAGTACCCCATCTGGGCGCCTCGGACCTTGGAGCCGACCACGCTGCTGGTGTAGCTGCGCACCAGCGGGACGAGCGGGTAGGCCTGCATGGTCCGGTCGAAGAGGGTGGCCCACTTCTTGCCCAGTTCCTCGCTGGTCCCGTTGGTGCCGCGGAGCTTGTACATGTCGCGGGCGATCTTGGGGTCGTGGAAGCGCGGGATGTTGGAGAAGCCGTAGGTCTTGCCGTCCAGGCTCGGCCCCACGTTCGGGTCTACGGTGGTGCGCACCGAACCGCTGTCGGCGCCGCCGCACCAGCCGCTGCGGGCGATGTCGGGCATCTGGTCGCCTGCCAGCACGGTGTAGTAGTTGGCGGCCGGGATCGGGCGCAGTTGCAGGTCGATGCCGAGCTTCTTGAGGTTCTGCTGGAGCACGGTGCCGACGTTCTTGTAGCGGGCGTTGGTGTCCGCGTAGCCGTAGACCAGCTTCTTGGGGACCTTCTTGCCCTTCAGGAGCTTCTTGGCCTCGTCGAGTTTCGGGTTGCCCGCGGGGTCCAGATCGGTGTGCTGCGCGACGTAACCGCGCTGGGCCGGGTTGATGTACGACTGGGCCACCTTGCCGAAGCGTGCGCCGCCGTACTGGACCTGGATGGAGCCGCGGTCGATGGAGAGTGCCATCGCCTTGCGGACGTCGGGGTCCTTGACGGTCTCGGTGTTGAAGTTGAGCACGTCCGTGCAGCCCAGCAGACCGGCCGCGGTGCGCTTCTTGACCTTGGGGTCGTTGAGCTTGGCCGCGTCGGACGCCTGGAGTCCGCCGTTGCTGTCCAGCGTGATCGCCGTCGGGTCCGAGTCGGCGAGCAGCTGCTGGCTGATCGTGGCCTGGGCCGTGGACAGCGAGAAGGTGAACGTGTCAGGCAGGGCAGGTCTGTTGGGGTCGGTCGCCGGGTCCCACTGGTCGTTGCGGACCAGCTTCATCGAACGCCCGCGGTCGTACGACTTGATCTTGTACGGGCCCGAGGAGACCGGGTGGTTGGTGTAGTCGAGCTTGGTGTCCTTGGCCTTCGGCACCGGCGCCGTGTTCGACCGCGACACCAGCGCGGGGAACTCCGCGAACGGCTGCTTGAGGTGGAAGACGACGGTGTGGTCGTCGGGAGTGTCGATCGCCTTGAAGTCGCCGCCGGCGTACGGGCCCTTGTAGCCGTCGTCGGCCAGGGCCGAGTTCAGCTCCTGCGGTGCCTGGGTGTAGACGTCGCGGGCGTAGGTGCGCTCGACGCCGTACTTGATGGCCTTGCTGGTGATCGGCGTGCCGTCCTCGAACTTCAGCCCCTTCTTCAGGGTGTAGGTCCAGGTGAGGCCGTCGGCGGAGGCCTTGCCCAGGTCGGTTGCCAGGTCCGGCACGATGGTCGGCGGCCGGCCGGCGGTCTCCTTGGCCATGGTCAGGGTGCGGTAGTACAGCTGGCCGACGTTGGCGGTCTGTACGTAGTTGCTGTTGCCGGGGTCCAGGGTCTGGAAGTCCGAGGACATCAGGACGTTGATGTTCCCGCCCTTGGCGGTGTAACCCTTGCCGACGGTCACCGGCGCGTAGGCGTCCGCCTTGGCGCCGGCCCGGTCACCGGGGGTGGGCTTGGGGCCACCGCAGGCGGTGAGGGCCAGCCCGGCACTCACCGTCAGGGCGAGCGCCGCCTTGGTGCTTCGATTCACTGCGTCTCCTTGCGGACGGGAAAGGGATGGCGCACGTCTGGGGCCGACCCGGGGTGCGCCACGGTGGATCAGAGGTGGGTGGATCAGCTCCGGGACGACTTCGGGTCGAGGGCGTCCCGGACCGCGTCGCCGAGCAGGTTGAAGGCGAGCACGGTGATCACCAGTGCGCCGGCCGGGACGGCCAGGAACCACGGGTCGGAGAGGTACCAGTTCCCCGACTGGGCCGCGTTGAGCATCTGGCCCCAGGAGGGCGTGGGGTCCTTGACCCCGACGCCGAGGAACGAGAGGGCCGCCTCCGCGGTGATGTTGGTGGGGATCATCATGGTCGCGTAGACCAGCACGACCCCCATGACGTTCGGGATGATCTGCCGGAAGATGATGCTCCGGTGGGAGGCACCGTAGGCCTGGGCGGCCTCGACGAACTCCTGCTGCCGGATCGAGAGCACCTGGCCACGCACGACTCTCGCCAGGTACGCCCAGCCGAAGAAGCCGAGGATGATCACCAGTGAGGCGATCGGCACCAGGCTGCCCGAGTCGAGGGAGGTGCCCCGCAGCCGGGACTGGAGGATCGGGGTCAGCGACAGGACGAGCAGCAGGTGCGGGAAGGCCAGGAACAGGTCCATCACGCGGCTGATCACCATGTCGACCTTGCCGCCGAAGTATCCGGCGGCCGCGCCGAGCACGGTGCCGAGGACCACCGACACCACGGTCGACAGCAGCGCGATGGTGAGGGAGATCCTCGCGCCATAGGCCATGCGGGCGAAGATGTCGCGCCCGAGCCCTGGTTCGAGACCGAGCCAGTGGTCGCCGGACGGGAAGCGGTAGTACGACAGCGGCAGGCCCGGTGTGTCGAAGTCGTCCAGGAATTCGGGCCCGGTCCTGGCGCTGAACGGGTCGGAGCCCTCGATGGCCACCAGCACCGGGGCCAGGATGGCGAACAGCACCATCAGGGCCACCACGATCAGCGCGGCGACGGCGATCCGGCTGCGCCGAATGCGAAGCCATGCGGTGCCGAGCAGCGATCGCGCGGTGGCGATCTCGGCGGTCGGCTCGCGCTCGGTTGGTGCGGCCTCGGACTCCGGTGAAGGCAGGGTGGCCACCTGCCCTTCGGAGGGCTCCGGCGCGCTGGCGCGGCGCGTCCGACTCGGCGACTCATGCGGATCCGGCACGTCGATCCTTCGGTGCTCGGGGGTGTGGGTGGCCGGAACGGTATACCAAGCATCGTGGTTTCCACCAGGGTGATCCGACATCCGGTGCAGCTCCGTTGCGCAGCCCACAAATCGGCCTTACTTCCCTTGTCATCGGCGGGTTATGGTCATGCGCAGCGCGGTGCGAGCCCGGCGCCGGCGACCTGCCCGATGGTGCGGCGCAGCCCTTTGCACCCCGAGACTTCGGCGGCCGATCCGCCTACTTGGTGTACCAAATCTGAGAGGGATGTCGATGAGAACCTTGGTGACCGCTTCCTGGGTGATAGCCCACGACGGACGCTCACACGTGGAGGTCCCGGACGGTGCCGTGCTGATCGACGGCGACACCGTCCTCGACGTGGGTGCGCGCGCCGAACTGGCGCGCCACGAGGCCGACGAACACATCGACCTCGGTGACGCGGTGATCACCCCTGGCCTCATCGACCTCGACGCTCTCACCGACATCGACCACCTGATCCTGGACTCCTGGGCGTCCCCGGAGCTGTCCTCGGGCTTCACCTGGTCGACGGACTACTTCGCCGCGCCCCGCGCGGTGTTCGACGCAGCGCAACGGCGCACGGTGCGCGAGTACGCGCTGACCCAGCTCGCCCTGCACGGCGTCACCAGCTACATGCCGATCGCCTCCGAGGTGCACAGCGACTGGGCCGAGACGTACGAGGACTTCGTGGCGATGGCCGAGGTGTCCACGAAGCTGGGTCTGCGTGCCTTCCTCGGGCCGTCGTTCCGGTCCGGGGTCAACGTGATCGGCGCGGACGGCAAGCGCACCGTGCAGTTCGACGAGAAGGCGGGCCGGCGCGGCCTGGCCGACGCGCTGCGCTTCCTGGACCACACCACACAGCTCGCCGACCCGCTGGTGACCGGGGTCCTGCTCCCCTGCCGGATCGAGACGCTCACCCCGGACCTCCTGCGCGACGTCGCCCGGGCCGCACACCAACGCGGCGCGCTGGTACGCCTGCACGCCCTGCAAGGCGTGTCCGAGCGCGACTTCATCCAGCACACCTACGGGCGTACGCCGCTTCAACTCATCGCCGAATCCGGGCTGTTGTCGGACCGGCTGATCGTTCCGCACGGAGTGGTGCTGGACGTGCACCCGGAAGTGCTCGGTGCCGACACCGGAGATGTCGCGGTGCTCGCCGACGCAGGTGTGTCGATCGTGCACTGCCCGCTGACCAACGCCCGGTACGCCCACAACCTGCATACGTTCGCCGGTTACCGGGCGCAGGGGGTGAACCTGTGCCTCGGCACGGACTCCTTCCCGCCGGACCTGATCCGGGGGATCGACGTGGGCACCCAGGTCGCCAAGATCCAGGCCGGCGACCTGGGCCAGGGACATCTCGCCGGCTACTTCGAAGCCCTCTGGACCGGTGGCGCGACAGCGCTGCACCGGCCTGACCTCGGTCGCCTGGCCGCGGGGGCCACCGCCGACCTCGCGGCCTTCGCCCTCGACGACTTCCGGATGGGCGTCACCGAGGATCCGCTGCGCACCCTCGTACTCAACGGCACCGCCCGCGACGCGGTCCTGACGATGGTCGCGGGCAAGGTGGTGATGCGCGACGGTGCGATCCCCGGCGTCGACCTTCCCGCGCTGAGGCGCGCCGGGCAGGGGCTCTTCGACCTGATGCGGGCGGCGTATCCGGAGCGGGACCATCGGCGTCGCCCGGTGGACGAGCTCTTCCCGCCGGTGTTTCCGCGGGGGTAGGGCACTTGGCCACTCCCCCTCGATAATCGCTGGCGCGGCACTCCGCCCCCTGGTGGGGTGTGAGGATGAACGAAGACAAGGAGAGCCGGGCGGCCGTGCCGACGCTGCCCACGCTGGAGCTCCGGCATCACGCCGTCATCGCGGGCGAAGACGGTGAGGAGCAGGTTGCGGCGTCCGTCGGTCCGGACGGGCAGGTCATCGCTTTGTGGTCGAAGCCGCGCGACGTCGCCGGACTCTCGGCCACTACGACCGGCCCCGGAGGCGCGACGTTCCCCGAACCGCGCGCGGCGAAAGCCGTCGACGCCCGCGTGACGGTGCATGCGCCGCACCCCACGGCCTCCGTTGAACTGCCCGGCCTGGAGCTCGCCCACGTCACCGTTCAGCCACTGCCTGGGGCGCGGGTGCTTGTCGTCGGCGCCCGAACCAGGTGGCGGCCGGAAGGCGCTGACCGTAACGCGATCGTCTACGACGCCGACGGCCGCGTGGTCGCCGAAGCCACCCTCGGCGACGGAATCTCGCACGTCTTCACCACGCACACCGGCGACATCTGGGTCGGCTACTTCGACGAAGGGGTCTACGGCAACCTCGGGTGGGGCAACCCGGGCACACCGGCGCCCATGGGCCAGTACGGCCTGACCCGCTTCTCCTCCGACCTTGAGACGCAGTGGCACTTCCCGTCGCACACATCCGAGCCGTGGGGAGCGATCAGCGACTGCTACGCACTCAACATCGACGGTGACGCCGCCTGGGCCTGCTACTACACGGACTTCCCGATCGTCCGCATACGCGACGGCGTGGTCACGTCCTGGCACAACAGCGTGGCCGGAGCCACGGCCCTCGCCGTCCAGGACTCACGCGTCGCCCTGCTCGGCGGCTACGGACCGCACCACGACCGGCTGTCCGTGGGCACCCTCGACAGTGAAGAGCTCCGCATCACAGCCGAGTACCGGATCGTGCTGCCGAACGGTGATCCCCTGCCGAAGTACACACAAGTGATCGGCCGCGGCCCGGACTTGCACGTCCTTTCGGGCAACGACTGGTACCGACTCAGCCTCAGGGACATCCCCCACGGCGCTCCCTGAGAGACTGCACGTCATGACCACCGCCACACGCAGCACCACTGTCGAGATTCCCACCGGGGACGGCACCGCCGACGCCTATCTCGCTCACCCCGACGACGACGCCGCCCACCCGGCCGTCCTGCTCTACATGGATGCCTTCGGGCTGCGCCCTCATCTCCGGGCAATGGCCGACCGGCTCGCCGCGGCCGGCTACACCGTGCTCGTCCCCAACGTGTTCTACCGTCACGGCAGGGCGCCGGTCGTGGCGCTGCCCGACTTCATCAGCGACGCCGAGCGACCGGCGCTGTTCGAGCAGATCGTCCCCCTCATGGGCGACTTGACCGCGGACGCGGTGGCAGGCGACTCCGCCGCGTACCTGTCCTGGCTGGCCGACTGCCCCGCGGCCGCCGCCGGGCCCGTCGGCGTCACCGGTTACTGCCTGGGCGCCCGCCTGGCCCTGCTCACCGCGGGCAGCCATCCCGAGAGGGTCGCGGCGGCGGCCGGCTTCCACGGCGCGGGGCTGGCCACCGACGACCCCACGAGCCCCCACCTCCTCGCCGGCCGGATCACCGCCGAGCTCTACTTCGGTCACGCCGACCAGGACCCGTCCATGCCACCCGAGCAGATCGAACGCCTCGACAAGGCGCTCTCCGCGGCGGGCGTCCGCCACCACTCCGATGTCTACACGGGCGCCCACCACGGCTTCACCATGGCGGACACCAACCGCTTCGACACCGAGGCCGCGGAACGGCACTGGGTCGCGCTCCTCGACCTGCTGGGCCGCAACCTCTGATTCTGCGTCGAGCAGCTGAGTCCGATCGCCTCCCGCGAGACTGCCCCGCTCGGAAGCGTGGGAGGCCCGGGAAGCGTAGGAGGCCTGGGATGCCTGAGCGGCCAACCGCGCAGCGTTCGTGCTGCCACCTCCAGGCCTTCGAGCTGCCCCGCTCCAGGTCCTCGTGCGATGGCCCGCCGCAGGTCGGCGGCGTACTGCGGGCCTGCCACCGGGTCCGGGGCGAGCGGATTGCCGTTCACGCCGGTCAGTTCGACGCCGGCCTCCAACAAGGCCTGCAGATAGTCGTGACGGGGCGAGCCGCCCCGTCACGAGGTCCTCGACAGGCAGGTGGGGTGACGGCAGGAATCCCATCGTTGCGCCATAGGCCTGTTGATGGCCTTCGCGCGAGCGGGGGTGGACGTTCCCGGCGAGGTGTCGGTCGTCGGCTACGACGACAGCCACCTCTCCCACCTGATGCCCATCGGCCTCACGCCCGTCCGCCAGGACGCCCTCCTCATGGCCGAACACGCGGCGCGCTTCGCCGTGGAGCGCCTGGAGAAGGGTGAGTTGACGCCGAGGGAGGCGGTACTCGATCCGAAGCTGGTGGTACGAGGGACGAGCGGGCCGCCGCGTAGTGGCTGACGAACCGGGCCGCCACCATGTATTCGTGCGCCGCCCTTCAGGCCGCGACCGTCCCGCTCACCTAGCGCGTCGCCGCCTGGAACGTGCGCCGGTATGCCAGCGGCGAGACGCCGATCGCGGCGTGCAGATGCTGCCGCAGTGACGCGGCCGTCGCGAAGCCCACTTCGCCGGCGATCCGGTCCACCGGCAGATCGCTGGACTCCAGCAGGTGACGCGCCCTCGCAACCCGCTGCTGGGTGAGCCACCGGCCCGGGCTCATCCCGGCCTCGTCCCGGAACCGCCGGGCGAACGTACGCAGGCTCATCTGCGCATGGTCCGCGAGTTCGGCCAGCGTCAGCGGCAGGTCGAGGTGGTCGAGTGCCCACTCCCTGGTGGCTGCCGTACCGGCGACGGACGCCTCGGGAACGGGCTGCTCGATGTACTGCGCCTGACCCCCTTCGCGCCAGGGCGGCACCACACACCTCCGCGCCACCTGGTTGGCCACCTCGGCGCCGAAGTCCTGTCGTACGACGTGGAGGCAGACGTCCACGCCGGCGCCCGCGCCGGCCGAGGTGAGGATGTCGCCGTCCTCGACGAAGAGCACATCGGGGTCGAGCCTCACCTGCGGGAAAAGACGCCGGAACCGGTCGGCCAGGACCCAGTGCGTGGTGGCCCGACGGCCGTCGAGCAGGCCGGCCGCCGCGAGGACGAAGGCGCCGGTGCAGATGGACATGATGCGGGTGCCGGGCGGGATGTGCGCGAGCGCGGCGGCCACCGGGTCCGGGAGCACGGTCCCGTTGGGCGGGTACTCGTCGACCGGCGGGATCACCACGGTGTCAGCCTCGGCCAGCGCTTCGGGGCCGTGCTCGACGGTGATCAGGAAATCGGCGTCCGTGCGCACGGGACCACCGTCGACGCTGCAGGTGCGGATCTCGTACCGGCCGTCCGCGGCGCCGAAGATCCGCCGCGGAATGCCCAGCTCGAACGGGTGCACCCCGTCGAGCGCCAGCACCACGACCCTGTGCACGCCACTGACGCGCCTGGCGTCACCGACACCACTGCCACCGCTGCCACCACTCATGGCACGATCCTATCGAATGGTGGCAGTCATGCCATTTTCTCGGACGGTCGGCCACGGCACGCTGGAGCCGTGAGCACTTCAGAGAACACCGCACCCACCACGCCGGTCACGCCCGCCGCCCCCACCATGCGGGCCATCAGCCAGGACACCCTCGGCGGCCCCGAGGTACTGAAGGAGGTCGAGCGCGAACGCCCGGTACCGGGACTGAGCGAGATCCTTGTCAGGGTCCATGCCGCAGGCGTCAACCCGACCGACTGGAAGCACCGGGAGCACGGCATCTTCCTCGGCGAACCGCCGTTCGTCCTGGGCTGGGACGTGTCCGGCGTCGTCGAGGAGACGGGTCTCGGTGTGACCCTGTTCAAGCCGGGCGACGAGGTGTTCGGCATGCTGCCCTACCCGCACGGCGTGGGTTCGCACGCCGAGTACGTCACCGCGCCCGCCCGCGCGTTCGCGCTCAAGCCGTCCGAGGTCGACCACGTGCAGGCGGGCGCCATTCCGCTCGCCGCTCTGACCGCCTGGCAGGCCCTGGTCGACACCGCCCAGGTGCAGCCGGGGCAGCGCGTCCTGATCCACGCTGCGGCCGGCGGCGTCGGCCATCTCGCCGTGCAGATCGCCAAGGCGCGCGGCGCGTACGTGATCGCCACGGCCAGCGCGGCCAAGCACGACTTCGTGCGCGGTCTGGGCGCCGACGAACTGATCGACTACCGGACGACCGACTTCAGCGAGGCGGTCCGCGACGTGGACGTCGTCCTGGACACCATCGGCGACGACTACCGCACCCGGTCCCTGCCCACGTTGCGCCCGGGCGGTCTGCTGGTCTCCATCCTGCCGACCGGCACCACGGAGCTGGCCGAGGAGGCCGAGCGGGTCGGCGTGCGGGCCGTGGAGATGCTCGTGGAGGCCGATCACGCCGGAATGAACGCGATCGCGGACCTGATCGCCACGGGCAAGCTCCGCGCGACGATCGCCGACACCTTCCCGCTCGCCGAGGCCGCCAAGGCACACGAGCTGGGCGACACCGGCCGCACGACCGGCAAGCTGGTCCTCGTCGTGCGCTGATCGCGTCCGCTCGTCCGTCAGCCCATGGACGGGTCGCCCTTGATGAGGGCGAAGGTGGCGCCGAACGGGTCCTTCACCATGGCCAGGCGGCCGACGCCCGGCACGTCCATGGGCGGGAAGAGCGTCGTGGCACCGCGCTCGGTGGCGGCAGCGTAGGTCGCGTCGCAGTCCTCGACGCCGAAGTACGGGTGCCACTCGGCGCCGGACCCGGCGTCGAGGTTCTCCTGCTGGAGCTGCAGGATGCCGCCGTGGCCCGCCTCGCCCACGTCCGCGGAGCCGGCCGGGGCGACGACCGTGTACTCGGGGCCGGCCCCGCCCGTCGGCATGTCCTGGTACAGCCAGGAGAACACCTGGCGGTAGAAGTCCTTGGCCGCGCCGGCGTCGGTCGCGTAGAGCTCGGTCCAGCACAGGGCGTTGGGCTGCATGACCGTTTCGAGACCCTGGACGTCACCGGGCTGCCAGACCGCGAACTGTGCACCGGCCGGATCGGTGAAGGCGGCCATCCGCCCCGAGGTGAAGACATCACCCGGGGGAACGCGGACCGTGCCTCCGGCCGCCTCCACCGCCTTGGCGACACCGTCCGCGTCGGGGGTGTGGAAGTAGATCGTCCAGGAAGGGGAGGCACCCTCCTCGGTCAGCGGACCGGCGGCGGCCACGTCCTTGCCGTCGAGCTGGAAGAACCCGTAGCCGCCCCCTTCCGGTCCCGCCGACCGGAAGATCCAGCCGAACACACCGCCGTAGAACGCAGCGGCCGCGTCCACATCCGGCACACCGAGGTCGAGCCAGTTCGGCGCGCCCGGTACGTACGTCGTCGAAAGCATGATCAGGCCTTTCGTGTACTGACGAATCCCGATGCAACGCAGCATGGCAGCCCGCACTGACAATCGCCGTTCGGCGCAGGTTGCAGGCGGTGCCGGTTACCCGAACTGGCCGGGCTGGTAGTCGCCGGCGGGCTGCTGAACGAGGACGTTCACGCGGTTGTAGGCGTTGATCAGGGCGATGAGGGACACCAGCGCGGTGAGCTGGTCCTCGTCGTAGTACTTGGCCGCGTTCGCCCAGGCCTCATCGGAGACGCCGCCACCCGCGTCGGCGATACGGGTGCCCTGCTCGGTGAGCTCCAAGGCGGCGCGCTCGGCATCGTTGAACACCTTCGCCTCGCGCCACGCCGCGACCATGTTGAGGCGCGTCTGGTCCTCCCCGGCCGCCGTGGCGTCCTTGGTGTGCATGTCGGTGCAGAAGCTGCAGCCGTTGATCTGGCTGGCGCGGATCTTCACCAGCTCCTGCGTGGCAGCCGGAAGCGTCGAGTCCGTCACCACCTTGGCGCCCGAGTTGATGTGCTTAAGGACCTTGGCCCCGACGTGGTTGGCGAAGAGGTTCAGGCGGGCTTCTTCCATGGCGAGCTCCTAGTTCGTGCCGGTGGTTACATCCCTCTGACGGAGCGGCTCGGCACGATGTGACGAGTCCGGATGTGACGCGCGCCACACAGGCCTTCCGGGCCCGGGCGCCTGCCGCGAGAGCCCAGCCCTCGGCGTCCCGTTAGGCAGTCTGCACGTCCGGCCCAGGTACCGCATGACGGGAGCGCTGATCACGGAGAGGGAAGGAGGGGGGAGAGAGCGGCGCCGGGTTCCGCCGTTCGTCAGCGGATACCAAGTGCCGTCCGGCAGACCGCGCTCGGCCGGACCCCGGTAGCTTGGCCCTATGCCCTCTGCACTTGTTGTTGGTTATGACCCGGAGGCGATTCCCGGCGTCGATACGGGAGCCCTTCGCAAGGGTCTTGACGAGGAGTTGGACCGGTTCGGCGAGCACGGCATCGATGCGGCCATGGCGCTGGTCGTGTTCGACGATTCCGCCGAGTCCGTCCTCGTGGCGGCGCTGACGGAGCGCCCGTGGGACGTGGTGGTCGTCGGCGGTGGGATCCGCAAGACCGAGCAGCTGCTCCCGCTCCTCGAAGAGATCATGAACCTGATCCGCATCCATGCGCCCCAAGCCGCGATCGCGTTCAACACGAACGGCGGCGACAGTGTCGAGGCGGCACAGCGCCGGCTGTGAGTCCGGCCGGCCCGAGAGTGGCGGATGGGACGGGAGCCCGACGCGGCTAGGAAGCCTTCGGCAGGTTCAGGTCGCGGTTGATGGCGCGGGCCGCGCGCTCGACGGTCGCGACGCCGTTCTCCATGGTTCGGTTGTCGTGGGAGAGCACGGCCATCCCGTAGTCGTGACCGCCTCCGGTGAACACGCCGACGCTGTGTACGCGCCAGCCGTTGGTCGAACGCGGCAGCCACCCGTTCTTGACGTGAACGGTCGCCGTCCCGGGCGCGCCGGCCGGCGTTCCCCAGCGCTGATCCGGGACGACACGGTTCATGAGCCGCAGGGCGTAGCTCCGGGAGCGCGCGCCGAGAACGCTGTTGTCCGAGGTCAGCAAGCGGAGCAGCTTCACCTGGTCGCCCGCCGTGATCTGGGTGCGACCCCACGCGCCCTTCGGTCCGGGCACGGTGTCCCGCATTCCGGCCAGGTTCAGGAAGTGCTGGATGCCGTCATGGCCGATCTGGTGCCAGAGGGCGTTCGTGGCGGCGTTGTCCGACTTGGTGATCATGGCGGTGGTCAGGTCGACCTCGCGGGAGGTCAGGTGGCGGTTCTCGTCGGCGACCTGGCGCAGCAGGGCTCCAAGAATCGTGACCTTGACCACGCTCGCCGAGTCGAAGGCCGTGTCGGCCCGGAACGCGCACGACGTGTCCGTGGTCCGGTCGTAGAGCGCGAGCGCAGAGGCCTTGCCGTGCCCGTGGAGCGAAGCGGCTATGTCGCGCTCCAGTCGGTCCGCCAGTCCGGGCCGATGCGAGGTGCACGTCACCGGGGAGCCTCCGACGCTCGTGGCGGCAGGACTCGTACCCGCGGTGCTCGCCTGTGCAGGGGTGGCGGCCATGAAGGCGGTGAGCGCCGAGCCGGCGGCCAGGGCCGCGGCGAGTCCCTGCTTTGCGCGCCGCGGCAGCGGCATGTGCGTTCCCTGCATGGAGGTTCCGTCCTGCTCTGTGTCTGCGGTCGCATCGGCAGCGGTGCTGACCCGTCAGCGGCGAGGTCCACGTCCTGCGACGAGGTCGGGGTTGCGGCCGATGCCCCACACCAGGGCTTCGCACCGACCGGTGCGCACAGTCCGTCCGTCACACTCGGTGAGCAGCGCTTCGTCGCGCGCCCGCCGGGCGGCCGGCGGTCGGATGAACGACCCGGATCCCGAATGACGGCGACGCTACAGGGACGGGGGCGGCGGCCGGGCGAAAAGTGAGTCGATATGCCCGCTATGGGCGTTTTAGCTGCGTGTGATGTTGTTCATGGATGAATTGACCACCGGGGCGGCAAACGACACGGGGGGAGCGCAGGGGGCCGAACAGAGCGCGTCCTTTGGGTGGTCGAACAGGCCTTACCCACATAGGCCGTTGAACAGGCCACCCACGTGCCACCCGCACGAAGCCGACACGCCCCACCCGCCCGAATACGCTTGTCCGCCCGTCCCAGCCCGCATTACCGTGCAGCGGTGGATCTCTTCTCACGTTCCTGGACGGCATTGCGCACCGCCGTCGCCGAAGTCCCGGACGAGGACTTCGAGCGGCCCTCCGGCTGTACGGGCTGGCTTGTGCGGGACCTCGTGTGCCACCTGGTCATCGGCGCCCAGGACGTCCTGATCACCCTGGTCACGCCGGCGGAATCCGAACCGACCGTGGACGCCGTCGCGTACTGGGGCATCGTCGAACCCCCGACCGGCGAGGACCCGCTCGACGCGCTGATCCCCCGGCTGGCCGCCGCTTACGGCGAGCCGCGGTGGCTCAAGTTCCACCTCGACGACGTCGGGTCCGCGGCGGGCCGCGCCGCCCAGCTCGCCGATCCCGCCGCCCGCGTCAGCACCCGCGACGAGGTACTGACCGTCGGCGACTTCCTGTCCGCGTACGTCCTCGAATGGACCTTGCATCACTTCGACCTGATCGCCCACCTGCCGTCGGCCGCGCAGCCTCCCGCTGAGCCGCCCGCCGAGGCCCTCGCAGCGGTTCGCGCGACGCTGGAGAAGATCGCCGGGACCCCGTTCCCCGTCTCGTTCTCCGACACGGACGCGCTCCTGGTCGGCACCGGACGTCGCACACCGACCGACGAGGAGAAGGCCGCGCTGGGCGACTTCGCCGCGAGGCTCCCGCTCGTCATCGGCTGAGCGGGCTCTGTCCACGGGGCGGGCGCGAGCGACATGACGTCGCGGCAGCGCGACGTCCGAATCCCGCCAGCGTCGGCTCACGCGGGCAGCGACTATCGGTAAGGCCGAAGGTGCCGGCCTGCGGCCGCACCTCCAGGGGCAGGACCTCGGGCCCGCCCCACCCCGCCCCGTTCCGCCGCGCGAGAGACCCCAGACTTGAACCAGCCGCACCAGCGCACCCCCGCCCCGGACACACTCTTCAGCGACCACGCACCGGCCGCCGGCGCGCCACCCCGCATCCCGTACGACCCAACCGTCCCGGCACTCAGCGAGCTCAACTGGGCCGATCTGTATGGCCGGTTGAACGACGAAGGCGTCGCCGTCACCCCGCCTCTCCTGTCCCGCACACAGTGCCAGGAGATCATCGACACGTTCGGGGAACCCGCGCTGTTCCGGTCCACCGTGGTCATGCAGCGGTACCAGTTCGGCCGGGGCACCTACAAGTACTACGCCGACCCCACCGCCGTACCGCTCGTCCAGACCCTCCGCGAGCGGCTCTACCCGCCGATGGCGTGGATGGCCAACCAGTGGGCGCCTCAGCTCGGCGAGCGCGCCTTCCCCGGCACGCTGGACGAGCTGATCGACGAGTGCGGGGGCAACGGGCAGAAGCGGCCGACCCCGCTGATCCTCCAGTACGGCCAAGGCGACTACGCCTGCCTTCACCAGGACATCTACGGCGACATCGTCTTCCCGCTGCAGATCGCCGTCATGCTCAACCAGCCCGGCGAGGACTTCACGGGTGGCGAGAACGTGTTCGTCGAGCAGCGCCCGCGCTTCCAGTCCCGCGCCATGGTGGTCAAGCCGCAGCTCGGCCAGGGAATGATCTTCCCGGTCCGGCACCGCCCGGTCCGCGGCACGAACGGTTTCCGCCGGCACCCCATGCGGCACGGCACGAACGCCGTCGAGTCCGGACACCGCAACACGCTCGGCCTCATCTTCCACAACGCCCGCTGACGGCCCGCGCTCGGCCAACCCACCCCACGCCGCCACCCCTCACGACAAGGCACCGACCCCCGTCAGGGCAATGTCCGAATCCCGCCAGACATAGCGGCGCATAAGGCGCAGAGTTGGCAGCAGGACATCACCTTACGAGGAGATCTGGAAGGAACAGACCCATGACCGTCTACACGACGCTCGACAGCCCGCTGGGTGAACTGCTGCTCGTGGGCGAGGAGTCGGCCACCGCGAAGGGCGGCACCGCACTCGCCGCGCTGACCGTACCGGGCCAGAAGAACGGCACCGTCGTCAAGGACGACTGGGCCGAGGACGCGGACGCGTTCACCGAGATCACCGCGCAACTGCGCTCGTACTTCGACGGCAGGCTCACGCACTTCGACATCGAGTACACCGGCAGCGGCTCGGAGTTCCAGCAGCGGGTGTGGAAGGCGCTGGAAGCCATCCCCTACGGCAGCACCCTGACCTACGGCGACGTCGCCGCGCGCATCGGCGCCCCGAAGGCCGCCGTCCGCGCCGTGGGTACGGCGATCGGCGCGAACCCGCTGCTCGTCGTACGCCCCTGCCACCGCGTGATCGGCGCCAACGGCGCCCTCACCGGATACGCGGGCGGACTTGAGCGCAAGCGGCAGCTTCTGGACCTGGAGGGCCTGCGGCAGACCGCATGAACGCAGGGTCCCTGAACGCCGCCCCCACAGCTCCCCCGGCTCCGAGGACACACACGTCGACGGAGCCGGGGTGACACCTTCGACCCGAGGATCCTCACCATGCTGGACACCACCCGCCTGACAGGCCCGGTCGCGGACCGCGTCGCTCACGAGGAGTGGGGCGCCCTGGCCGACGAGCTCAACACCTACGGAAACGCCCCGACGGGCCGGCTCCTCACACCCGAAGAGTGCCGTCGGATCGCGGGTCTCTACGACGACGCCGAACGCTTCCGCACCACCGTCGACATGGCCCGCCATCGTTTCGGCTCCGGGCAGTACCGCTACTTCACACATGAACTGCCGCACGTCGTACGTGAGTTGCGGGAGGCGTTCTATCCGCGGCTGCTGCCCATCGCCCGGGACTGGGCCGAGAAGCTCGGCAAACCCGCGCCCTGGCCCGACTCACTCGACGAGTGGATCGAGATGTGCCACACGGCCGGGCAGGACCGCTCGGCACAGATTCTGCTGCGGTACGGGCCCGGTGACTGGAACGCGCTGCACCGCGACGTGTTCGGTGACATGCTCTTCCCGCTCCAGGTCGTCATCGGCCTCGACGCACCGGGAACCGACTTCACCGGTGGCGAGTTCCTGATGACCGAACAGCGCGCCCGCGCACAGTCGAGGGGATCGTCCACCACCCTGCTCCAGGGCCACGGGCTGATCTTCACCACGCGCGACCGGCCCGTCGCCTCGAAGCGCGGCTGGTCCAACGCCCCCATGCGGCACGGCGTGAGTACCGTGCGCACCGGGCAGCGGCACACCCTCGGGCTCGTCTTCCACGACGCGGCATGAACCGTGACGGCCCGCCCGCCCCGCACGAGCGTGAGCGCAGATACACACTGCTCGGCCGGAGCGGCACGCCCTACCTGAGCACGACCCCGGGAACGCTCGGCGGGCACAGCCGCGGGCGCCTCTACGGGCGTCTGGACTGCCCGTCCGCGCTGCGGGCCATCTCCCGAGGCCACTACGTGAAGCACCGGGTGTTCTTCCCGGACGAGGCCACCGCCGTCGCGGCCGGATTCCGGCCGTGCGCGGTCTGCCTGCCCGAGGAGTACGCCAGCTGGAGAGCCGACCGAGAGAGCACCCACCACGCCATGAACAACCTCTCCGACCGGGAATCGTCCCGATCACCCCTGATCAGCCCTGCGGACCTGGCCGCGCACGGCGACCTGCCCCGCCCCTCGCCGCACACGGAGGCCGAACTCGCCGCACTCATACGCCTATTGACGCTCCCCATGTCCCGGATCGAGACCGTCACCGTGGGACACAGCCGTGACGAGGCGTCCCGCCAGGCCGCCGGCGCGTTCGCCACCGCCTGGGCCGCGCGGGGCGGCAAGGTGCTCACGACGGTCAACTGGCCCGAGAACGCGGCCTCCTGGCTGCAGCCGGCCACCCGGCTCACCGCCGGACTCCCCGACGCATGGGTGGTGGCCGCGGCCCCGCTCGGCTTCGCCCAACTGGCCCGCCGCCTGCGCCACTCCACCGACTGGGACCCGTCCCGCACCTACGCGTTCGCCTCCCTCAACGACTCCCGCGTGCCGGCACTCACCGGCCCGGACACCCTGCACGGCCTGCGCGGAGCGACCGCCGACGGGGGCACATGGGAGATCCGCCGCGGCTGGGTGAACACGTACGACCCCGCCGACCCGACCTCATGACCGGGACCTCATGACCAGCCGGCAACACCTCGCCGCGCGACGGAATGCGCGGCACTTCGTACAATTTGGCCCCGAACGATACCCTGCCCGGAACGCGCCGCGGTGGCGCCGAAGGAGTGTGCTCGTGCCAGGCCAACGATCCATCACCGAAGCCGAGAAGCTGGCGGAGGCGAAGCTCGGTGGAATGCCGGTCCGCCATGAACAGATGGCGGTGGTTGCCAACATCTACCGTGCCGCCTCGGCCGTCCGTCAGCACCTGGAGAACTCGGTCCTGCGCGAGTCCGACCTCACCTGGACCGCATTCGTGGTGCTCTGGGTGATCTGGGTCTGGGGTGAGTCGGAGACCCGCCATGTGGCTGAGGAGGCCGGTATCTCCAAGGGCACGCTCACCGGGGTCTCCCGCACGCTCGAGGCGCGGGGCCTGGTCCGGCGCGCCGGGCACCCGAACGACGGCAGGCTCGTGCTGCTCAGCCTCACGGACGAGGGCGAGGAGCTGATGCGACGGGTGTTCCCGAAGTTCAACGAGGAAGAGGCCTTCGTCGCCGGGCAGCTCAGCGACGAGGAGTGCCGCAGCATCGCGGACGGGCTGCGCAGGGTGGTGCTCCAGGTCGAGGAGCACGGCGAGGAGCGCCGGCTCGCCCTCCTGGACGGCGCCGAGCCCGCCCCCCGCCGCAGCGGGCGCCGCCCCAAGGCCTGACCGGCGCCACGGGAGGTGTCAGCCGTGAGCGCGCGCGGCCCGGACCAGGGCATCGAAGATGCCCTGCTGTGCGCCGTCCTCGTGTGCCGTGTCCTCCGGATGCCACTGCACGGCGGTGAACCAGCCACGCGCTTCCGGGAGTTCGAGCGCTTCCACTGTTCCGTCTCCGGCCCGTGCAGTGACACTGAGTCCGGAGCCGAGCCGGTCCACCCGCTGGTGGTGGTAGCAGGACGCGTCCACCTTCTCGGTCCCGGTGGCCTGTTCGAGAAGCGAGAGGCGCTCGATCGCCACCGGGTGCACGAGGTGCCGGTGCTCGCGTTCGGGACCGCCCATGTCCTGGTGCAGAGTGCCGCCGAGCGCGGTGTTGACCACCTGGAGTCCCCGGCAGATCGCCAGTAGCGGTATCGCGGCGTCCAGGGCCTGGCGGGCGAGTTCGAGGTCGAAGGCGTCCTGGGTGTCGTCGACGTCGTAGACGCTTGCGTGTGCCGCGGCGACTCCGTAGCGGTGCGGTGCGATGTCGCCGCCGCCGGGCAGCAGCAGGCCGTCGAAGCGGGCCAGCCGGGCGGCCACCTCGCCGGGGTCGGCGGTGCCGCCGGGTGCGTGCGGGTGGAGGGTGACCGGTTCCCCGCCCGCGTTCCAGACCGCCTCGATCAGGGCGCGGGCGTTGACCTCTGCGGCGTATCGAAGTGCCGAGGTGGAGGCGGCGAAGCGGGCCGGTACGGCGATGAGGGGTCGGGTCGTCACAGCTGGATCCAGGTGGTCTTGAGTTCGGTGTACTTCTCGAGCGCGTGGGCGGACTTGTCCCGGCCGTTGCCCGACTGCTTCATGCCGCCGAAGGGCACGGTGAGGTCGCCCTCCTCGTAGCAGTTGACCCACACCGTTCCGGCCTTGAGGGCGCGGGAGACCTGGTGAGCGGTGGACAGGTCGGAGGTCCACAGTCCGGCGGCCAGCCCGTACTCGGTGGCGTTGGCCAGCGCCACGGCCTCGTCGAGGTCGTCGAAGGTGAGCACCGACAGGACGGGCCCGAAGATCTCCTCGCGGGCGAGCCGCATCCCTGGGTTCACCTCGTCGAAGACGGTGGGCTGCAGGAAGCTGCCGCCGGTGTCGGTCAGGGTGCGGGTGCCCCCGGTGCGCAGTCGCGCACCCTCGCTCGTGCCCGTGTCGATGTGGTCCAGTACGCGGCCGAGGTGGGCCTCGCCGACCAGGGCGCCCATCTCGGTGGCGGGGTCGAGGGGGTCGCCGACACGCAGTTCGCCGGCCCGTCGCACGATCGCCTCGGTGACACGTTCGGCGACGGAGGTGTGGACGAGGAGGCGGGAGGGTGCGGTGCACATCTCGCCCTGGTTGAAGAAGATGCCCCAGGCGGCGGTCGCGGCCGCCTTCTCCAGGTCGGGGGCGTCGGGCAGGATGATGTTGGGCGACTTGCCGCCCAGTTCGAGCCAGACCCGCTTGAGGTTGGAGTCCGCGGCGTAGTGCAGGAAGTGCCGTCCGACGGCCGTCGACCCCGTGAAGGCGAGGACATCGACGTCCGGGTGCAGTCCGATGGCACGCCCGGCGGTGGGGCCGTCGCCGGTGACGACGTTCAGGACGCCGGGGGGCAGGCCCGCCTCGGTGGCCAGCCGCCCCAGTTGCAGCGCCGACAGGGGCGAGCTCTCGGACGGCTTGAGGACGACAGTACAGCCGGCCGCGAGCGCCGGGGCGACCTTCCAGGAGGCAATGGTCAGAGGGAAGTTCCATGGGACGACCGCGCCGACGACTCCGGCCGGCTCGCGGGTGACGAGGGCGAGCGCGTCGGGCGCGGTGTGCGGGGACTCGTCGGTGAGCTTGTCGGCCAACTGCCCGTAAAAGCGGAAGGTGTTGACGGCGGCACGCAATTCGATGTCGTACGCGTCCGTGATGGGTTTGCCCATCTCCAGGCTCACGGTGAGGGCGAGGCGGTCGCGCCGTTCCTCCAGGAGGTCGGCGAGGCGGAGCAGTGCGCGGCCGCGGTCGGCGGGGGCGAGGCGGGGCCACGGGCCGGCGTCGAAGGCGCGGCGTGCGGCGGCCACCGCGGCGTCGACCTCGGCCGCGCCACCGTCCGCGACCTGGGCGAGAATCTGTCCGTCACAGGGTGACACTGCCGCGTAGGTTGCGCCGCCGCCCGGTTCGTCGGAGCCGTCGATGTGGTGGAAGCCGGACAGGTCCAGCTCCTTGGCGCGGCTCAGCCACTCGTCGTGGGTGAGTTCCAGCATGGTGTGGCCTCCGGCTCACTGAATGTGTTTGAGGTCAAAGGAAATCGCGCCCGCTTGTCGGGGTGCGCCGGCGGCCTGTGCGCCGGCGCACCCCGAGAGAGAGCGGGCAGAGTCAGGCCGTCGCAGCCCGCGCACGAACCGCCCGGGCCGCGACGGCGCTCAATACGAGGACGGCCGGGACGCTCAGCACGAGCCAGGTCGCCGTCTCGGCCGAACCGCCGATGAGCGTCGTGAAGTTGGCCAGGATCACCCAGATCGCGCCCCCGATTCCGAGCGCGCCCAGGGCCGGTGCAATCAGCGTGTTCCAGGGGCGGGTGTCGAGGCGTTCCCTGCGGAAGAAGACGATCACGGAGACCGACGTCAGGAAGTACAGCAGCATCATCGCGAGGACGGCCACACCGCTGAACCAGGAGAAGAGGCTCAGCACGGGGTCCTTGCCGAGCAGCGCGAAGGGCACGACAAGGAGCAGCGCGAGCGTGGTCTGCACGGTGCCGGCGGCCCAGGGCGAGTGGCACCGGTTGAGCGTACAGAGTCTGCGCGGGAGCACCCCTTCGCGGCCGAGCGAGAACAGGTAGCGGTTGGCGGAGTTGTGGAAGGCGAGGATGCCGGCGAAGAGCGAGGTGGCGAGCAGGACCGGCAGGACGTCGCCCGCCCAGCCGCCGAACAGGTCCGCGACGGGCGAGAGGACGAACACCACGCCGTCGCCGCCCGCCAGCGCCTTGCCCGCGGCCGCGGTGGCGTGCGAGGCCCCGTAGGCGGAGACGAGCATCCAGGAGGTGAAGGCGAAGAAGCCGGTGACGACGGCGACGGACAGGTAAGTGGCGCGCGGAACGGTCTTCTTGGGCTCACGCGCCTCCTCTCCGTAGATCGCGGTGGCCTCGAAGCCGAACATCGATGCCACCGCGAACATCAGCGCGACCCCCGGAGCCCCTTGCAGCGCGGCCTTCGGCGAGAAGCTCTCGGCGAAGCCGAGTCCTTCCGGGCCGCCGCCCTTGACCAGGGTGACCAGCGCGAAGACGAGCAGGATGCTGAACTCGGCGAGGACGAAGACCGCGAGCACCTTGGCGCCCATCTCGATGCCGGCGGCGCCGAGCACCTGGACGATCACCATCGTGACCACGGCCCAGACCCACCAGGGCGCGTCGAGGCCCGTGTACTGCGCCACAAGCCCGCTCACGATGGACCCGTAGAGCCCGTACATGGCGGCCTGGATCGTGCAGTAGGCGAAGAGTGCGACACCGGCGCTGCCGGTGCCCGTGGTCCGGCCGAGGCCCCTGCCTATGTACGTGTAGAAGGCGCCGGCGTCCACGACATGGCGACCCATGGCGACGAAGCCGACCGAGAAGAGGAAGATCACCGCCCCGGCCACGGCGTATCCGGCCGGGGCGCCCGCGCCGTTGCCGAGGCCGACGGAGATGGGGAGGGCGCCTGCGATGCCGGTCAGCGGCGCCTGCGCGGAGAGGACGAAGAAGAGGATGCCCACGACGCCGAGGGCGTTGGACTTGAGCTTGCCTGCTGTGGGCGGGTCCTGCACGGTCTGTTGCCTTGTGACCGTCTGACTGTCCACGCGGATCACCTGCCGGGGATGAGGGAGAGCGATTCGTTTCAGGCCAAACGAGTTGCCCCATAGTCGGATGGGACTCGGCGTTTGGCAAGGCCCTGCGGGATGGTTCCGGCTGGGCTCCGCCTGTCCCCCGAACCCGTGGGTGGCGAAGGTCAGGCGTCTTCTTCGGAGTCGGCTCCGAGCCCGCGCAGCAGGGACCTCAGCTCCTCCAGAGCGGCCTCGGTCATCTCCGGCTCGCCCAGCACGAGTTGGTGCAGGACGAGACCGTCCAGCGCGGCGAAGACGAGCCGCATGAGGGCCGGGCTCGCATCCTTGGGAAGCATGCGGTTCAACTCGCGCTGGGCCGCGCCGAAGTACTCGTCGTACAGGGTGCGCAGCGGCGGCAGCAGCTCCGGCCTGCGCCGGGACTCCAGCATCAGCTCGTACTGGAACGCCTGCAGGTCCGGGTTGGCCGCGACCATCTCCGACAGCCCTGCCGAGAAGTCCGCGGTCCTGCCGGTGCCGGACTCCATGGCGCTGGTGTGCAGGCTGGTGTGCACCGTGTGGGCCAGCGCCGCCTCGATGAGGGCATCGCGGGAACCGAAGTGGTGCACGACCAGACCGTGGGTGACACCGGCCTCCTCCGCGACGGCGCGGTAGGTCAGCTTGCGCAGGCCACCGTGGGCCACCACCCGCACGGCCGCGCTCAGGAGCGCGTCACGGCCCGCTCCGTAGTCCAGCCGTTTGCGCGCCCCGCCACGAGGGCTTCGGCTCTTCTTCTCGTCTGGCGCTTCGGCGGATTCGGTCACGTCAGGGACCCTACCTAGCTCGCGGTGGCTGCCAGTCGATTACGCAGCACCGCGCTCGGGGCGCCGCGCCGGGCGGCTTCGGAGTCGGCCCGGCACGACGCGGTTCGTGGTCCGTCAGCTCCGGCTGGGCGGGCGGATGCCGCGGAACTCCCAGTCGCCGCCCAGCGCGGTGGACAGGACTTCCTCGGACTCGGTGGGCTGGGCACCCACGTCGGTGCGGATCGCGGTGGGTCCGGTGACGATGTGGTTGGTCAGCCGCCCCAGACCCTCCACCTCCACCTCGACGATGTCACCGGGCTGCACGGGGCGGGAGTTGGCCGGTGTGCCCGACAAGAGCACGTCGCCGGGGTACAGCGTGATGGTGCGGGCGATGTCGGCCACGAGGTAGTGCATGTCCCACTCCATCTCCGCCGTGGAACCGTCCTGCACCACCTCTCCGTTGACGTAGGTGCGCAGGTACTTGTCGTGGAAGTCCCAGTCGGTGACCAGGCCCGGGCCGAGCGGGCACAGGGTGTCGGAGCCCTTCACCCGCAGCATCGAACCGGCGTCGGTGTCACGGAAGTCGTGCAGGCCGTAGTCGTTGGCGATCGTGTAGCCCGCGATGTACTCCCCCGCGTCGGCCGGCGAGATGTTGCGCGCCGTCCTGCCGATCACGATGGCGACCTCGCCCTCGTAGTTGAGCCACTTGCAGCCCTCGGGGCGCACGATCGCACCCTTGTGGGAGTTGAGGGCCGAGGTGGGCTTGTGGAAGTACGTCGGGGTGGGCGTGAGCTCGATCTGGAACTCGTCGACGCGGCTGCGGTGGTTGAGATGGACGGCGACGACCTTCGAGGGGACGACCGGGGGAAGGTGCTGGGCGTCCTCCACCTTGACGCGTCGGCCGTCGCCTGCGACCAGTTCGTCGTCCTCGCGAAGGACCTGGACGGCCGCGCCGTCCAGGAGGATGCGGCGGTACTCGGGCATGAGGGGGCTCCTAGGCGCGGCTGTGGGGGTTGTGCGGGACGGGGTGTGCGGGCAGGCCGTTGCCGGTCCAGCCGCCGGCGGGGCGGTCGAACCACAGGTGGACCTGGCCGGTGCCGATCGAGTTCTCGTACTCGCCGTACTGGCGCGCCCTGGCGACGCAGGCGCGCTCGCCGAGGGCGCCCGCCATCATCAGGTAGTGGAAGAACTTGGCCTCGGGCTTGAACTTCCAGAACTCGTCCATCGTGTCGAGGACCTTGTCGTGGCGGCCTTCCTTGAACCAGCCGATGCGTTCGTGGTCGGCCTCGCGTGCCTCGGCGGTGAAGATGTGTGCGGGGTCGCTCGATTCGTGGTCGCGCAGTTGCCGCAGCGGCCAGAAGGTGTGCGAGAGGGCACCTGAGGCGATGAGCAGGACGCGGCGGCCCGGGGTGGCGGCGATGCCGTCGGCGAGCGCTCGTCCGAGGCGCAGGTGGTCCTCCATGTCACCGGTCTGGCAGACGCCGATGGTGACCCACTTCTTGTCGGGCAGGCCCTCGCCGAGGAACTTCCACAGGTTGGTCGTGGCGTAGTAGATCGGCAGGTACGGGTCGTCGATCGCGGTGATCCAGGTGCCGTGCTTGTCGGCGAACCCGGCTATGTTCTCGGCGAGTTCGGGGTCGCCCGGGAAGTCGTAGGGCATCCGGCACATGCCGCGCGGCAGCTCTTCGGAGGTGAAGAGGCCGGCCCGGCGCTGCTGGCCGGTGACGACGAATTCGACGGTGGTGGCCCAGTGCGAGTCCAGGACGACGACGGTGTCGTACTCCTGGGAGGCATCCCGCTCGAAGACCTCGCGCCGCAGTTCCTTCAGGCCGGTGACGAGGGTGATCTCCTTGCCCTCGTTCAGTTCCAGGCGCGTCTCCTGCGGGAGCACGACGGTGGGCACGTGGGCGAGCAGCCCCGCCCCGACGATCTCACCCATGGTCCCGCCAGCCCTTCGGCGCCGTCACGGTGTTCTTGAGGTCGCAGTAGAAGTCGAAGCTCCAGGTGCCTCCCTCGCGGCCCACCCCGGAGTGCCGGGAGCCGCCGAAGGGCGCCTGGAGGTCGCGTACGAAGAAGCAGTTGACCCAGACCGTGCCCGCCACGAGCCGGCCGGTGACGCGCTCGGCGCGCCCGCGGTCGCCGGTGGCGACGGTTGCGGCGAGCCCGAAGCGGGTGTCGTCGGCCAGGCGGACCGCCTCGTCCTCGTCGGCGAACGTCTGCAGGGTCAGGACGGGGCCGAAGACCTCCTCCTGCACGATCTCGGAGTCCTGGGCGACATCGGTGAGCAGGGTCGGCGCGTAGTACTGGCCTTCGCCCCGT
The DNA here is from genome assembly GCF_002803065.1 of Streptomyces sp. CB01635. Lineage (GTDB taxonomy): Bacteria > Actinomycetota > Actinomycetes > Streptomycetales > Streptomycetaceae > Streptomyces. Next base: position 1,104,231 of record NZ_NNBL01000003.1, on the reverse strand, counting down.
CGGCCGCCGATGACGGCGCGGGCCCCGGCTGCGAGGGCCCGCTGCACGAAGCCGTCGATCTTCTCCAGCTGGCGGGGGTGGATGTTGGGGCCGATGTCGGTGGTCTCGTCGCGCGGGTCTCCCTGCCGCAGGGCCGAGGCCTTCTCGGTGAAGCGTCGGGTGAACTCCTCCGCGATCGTCTCCTCGACGAGGATGCGGGTCGCGGCCAGGCACACCTGTCCGGCGTTGTCGTACTGCTCCACGGCCAGGTCGACGGCGAGGTCGAGGTCGGCGTCCGCGAACACCAACAGTGGTGACTTCCCGCCGAGTTCGAAGCTGGCGGGCACCAGGTTGGCCGCGGCCGCCGCGGCGATGGTCTTCGCGGTGGGCACCGATCCGGTGAAGCTGATGCGGCGCACGTCGGGGTGGGAGACGAGGGCGCTGCCGGCCTCGGCGCCGTGGCCCTGCACGACGTTCAGGACCCCGGCGGGCAGTCCGGCCTCGGCGGCGATGTCGGCGAACAGGGAGGCGGTGAGGGGCGACCACTCGGCGGGCTTGAGGATCACGGTGTTGCCCGCGGCGAGCGCCGGGGCGATCTTCCAGGTGGCGAGCATCAGCGGTGCGTTCCACGGGGTGATCAGCACGCAGGGGCCCGCCGGGTCCCAGCTGACGTGGTTGGTGTGGCCGCGGGTGTCGAAGTCGTCGTGGCCGAGGCCCAGGAGCCGGTCGGCGAAGAAGCGGAAGTTGTGTGCCACGCGCGGCATGACTCCGCGCCGGTGCGAGCGCAGCAGGGCGCCGTTGTCGTGGGTCTCGACGATCGAGAGGTCCTCGATGCGCTTCTCGACGGCGTCGGCGACGGCATGCAGGATCCGGGCCCGTTCGGCGCGCGGGGTGGCCGCCCAGCCGGGGAAGGCCGCGCGGGCAGCGGCGACGGCGGCCGACGCTTCTGCCGCCGTGCCGCGGGCGATCTCGCCGAGGACGCTCCCGTCGATCGGCGAGACGTCCACGAAGGTGTCGGCGGAGGCGACGCGTTCGCCGCCGATCCAGTGCCGGGTGTCGACGGTGACACCGGCCACGGTGAGGGTGTGTTCGCTCATGTCCAGTCTCCAAATGGCATGTAGTGGGCGGAGTTACTCGGCTCCGGAGGTGCCGGACTCAAGCAGCGTGCCGCCGTCCCACACGACGCCGACCTGCCGGTAGTAGGCGGCGATCGGTTCCCTGATCTCCAGTCGGGCCAGCTCCTCGGTGGGTGCTTCGAACAGCTCCAGCTCCGCGTCGCCGACCCACGCCTGACCGGCCTCGAAGGACGCGGCGCCGGTCTCTATCAGCTCGTCGAGAGCCAGTCCCTTGCCCTTCTCGATGGAGGGCAGCCAGCGGTGGTGGGCCATCGGGTGGCTGTTGACGAAGCCGTTGGTCTCGGACGGTTCGCGCAGGGTGACGACGGCCTGGGCCAGGCGGCGGTCGGCCGCGGCGAGGGTCGCGCCGAAGCGGGCGCCGGCTTCGATCCGCGGGGCGGGACCGTAGGGGTGCGGGCGGGTCTGGTGGATGGAGCCGAGCTTCTTCGGGTAGCCCTGGTGCAGGCCGCGCGCGACGGCGAAGTCCTTGTCGACCCAGATGTACACGCAGCGTGAGTAGGTGCGCCCCTTGTACTGACAGCGCACGACTGCGAAGGCCTCCTTGTACTGGGCGAGCACGGGGTCGAGCAGCTGGCTCCCGTCCGCGGCGCAGGACTGCCAGTCGGCCCAGATCAGCGCGACGGCACCGGGGTCCTCGTCGGCCAACTCCAGTGGTTCGGGCAGGAGTTCACGCACCCGGGCGGGGTCGGTGCGGTACTCGACGGTGAGCAGGTCGCCGGAGTAGTGCCACGGCGGGGAGGGGATCAGCGAGGCGTCGCCGGTCGCCGTCTTGGGGTGGAAGTATCCACGGACGCTGGCCATGACTGGGGGTTCCTTACGAGGTGAGGGCGGGCTGCGCGAGGAGCTGGGCGCGGTAGCGGGCGGCGCCGGTGGTGGCGGCCGGGCCGCCGAGCGCGACCACTCCGACGAGCCGGTCGTCGGCGTGATAGCCGACGAGGACGTCGCCTTCCGGGTCGCCGTCCAGGACACGCACGTCGGCGATGCCCAGGGCGGGTGCGCCGAAGGACTGCAGCCGGAACTCATGCTGGTCGCTCCAGAAGGTGGGCAACGGGGCGAACGGCGGGGGTTGCGCCACGCTGCCGACGAGATGCGCCACGAGGCTCTTCGCGGCGTGCTTGGCGGTGTCGGTGGGGATCGACCAGTGCTCGACACGGCGGGGTACGCCGTCGTAGCGGGCATTGGGGAAGCGGGCGATGTCACCGACGGCGACGACGTCCGGGTGGCCGCCGACGCGCAGCTGCTCGTCGGTCAGGACCCCGTCGGACAGATCCAGGCCGTTGCCGTCCAGCCATTCGGTGTTGGCGACCGAGCCGACGGACTCCACGACCACATCGGCCGGAAGCACCGTCCCGTCGGTCAGGACGACACCGGTCACCCGGTCCTCGCCCGCGAAGCCCGCGACACCCGCGCCGAGGGCGAAGCGCACGCCGCGCTCCTCGTGGCGCCGGTGCAGCGAGCGGGCCAGGAGTTCGCCGAGCGGGCGCAGCATCGGCAGCGTCTCGGGATCGACCACCGTCACCTCGCCGACGCCGAGGCCCTTGGCGGTGGCGGCGACCTCGCAGCCGATGAAGCCCGCGCCGATGACGACCACGCGGACGCCGGGCCGGGTCAGTTCGTCACGCAGGCCCCGGGCGTCGGCGAGAGTGCGCACGGTGTGCCGGCCGCTGCCCGGACCCGAGGGGCCGTCGCAGCGCAGCCTGCGCGGCCGCATGCCGGTGGCGACGACCAGGCCGTCGAAGGCGAGTTCCGTACCGTCGTCGAGTCCGACGACGCGCTCGTCGAGGCGGGCGGAAGTGGCGGTCGTGCCCAGCCGCCACTCGACGTCCGCCGCACTTGCTCGGGGCGTGAACGCGAGGGACTCGAACGGCACCTTCCCGGCGAGCACGTCCTTGCTCAGCGGCGGCCGGTTGTACGGCATATGGGGCTCGTCGCCGATGACCGTGATCGCGCCCGTCCAGCCGGCGGCGCGCAGCTGTTCGGCGGCGCGCAGGCCGCCCATCGAGGCACCGGCTATGACGACGCGCCCCGGACTCCGGGGGACGTGAGCCGTCTCGGCCATCTCAGGCCTCGATCCGGATGGCCTGCAGCGGACAGACGTCGGCGGCTTCCTCGACCTCGTCGCGCAGCGCGTCGTCGGGGTCGCTGACGTAGGCGAGGCGCCCGGTGTCGTCCAGCTGGAAGACGTCGGGGGCCGAGAAGACGCACTGTCCGTGGTCCTGGCACTTGTTCATGTCGACGACGACCTTCATGGCCGGTCCTCCTGGAGGTGAGGGCGTCGGGGCGCACTGAGGGAAGTGGGGCCCGGCTCGGTGGCCGGGCCCCTGCCAAAGGGGTACGGATGGCCGCACTCCCTAACTCGTTTGGCTTCAAACAACATAGAAAGCGAACGGAGCCTGGTCAAGAGCTATCCAGATGGATAAATTCTTTCCCTGCACCCCTTGCGGAGAGGGACGGCCGTCCATACCGTTTGGCACCAAACAACGGGTGGGCGCCGGTCTGGCGTCCGCACCCCGACGCCGGGCCCTCGCCGGGCGGGCCACCCCGCCCGGCTGCCGGCCGCCACGCCCCCGTTCACATCCGCCGAGGAGACATCGGTGAGCGCTCAAGACACCCCAGAAGTCCGCACCGCCATGGACCGGCTCGCCGCCGACGGCATCGACGTGGTCCGGGTCACGTATCCCGACCTGATCGGCACCGACCGCGCCCGTGACGTCCTGCTCGACCATCTGCCCTCGGCCTGCGACCACGGCCTTGCCTTCTGCCGCGCGGTCTACCACACCACCCCGCAGGGCGACGTGGTCCCGGTTCGGGGCGGCCTCGACGCGGGCCTTCCGGACGTGACCGTACGACCCGACCTCTCCACCGCCCGTGGCCTGCCCTGGGAGCCGGGCGTCGCCTGGTGCCTGGGCGAGACGACCGACCCCGCCACCGGCTCGCCCAGCCCGGAGTCCCCGCGCGACCTGCTGCGCTCGGTGCTCGCCCGCTGCGAACAAGCGGGTCTGCGACCTGTCGTCGGCCCCGAGCTCGAGTACTTCCTGCTCGAACAGGACACGGCCGCGCCGACCGGCTGGCGCCGCTACGGACAGGGCGTCGCCGGAGTCGTCTATACGGCCGGACTGCGCGCCGACGCCGACAACCACCTACTGCCCACCCTGCGCAAGCTGCGCGATCTCGACATCGGCGTCATCAGCGCGAACCACGAGTTCGACGCGGGCCAGTTCGAGATCAACCTGACCCACTCAGAAGCGATGGACGCCGCCGACCGCGCCTTCCTGTTCAAGTCGGCCGTCAAGGAACTCGCCCGTAAGGAAGGGAAGCTGGCCACCTTCATGGCCAAGCCCTTCAACGACGCGGGAGGCTCCGGCTTCCACCTCCACTTCTCCGGCGAAGCCACCGGTGGCTCCGTCGTCGAGGGGGGCCGCAACGTCTTCGACGACCCCTCGGGCGCCTACGGTCTGTCGGACACCGCCCGCCACGCCATCGCCGGCATCCTCGCCCACGCACCCGCGCTCACGGCCCTGCTCAACCCGACCGTGAACTCGTACAAGCGCTTCGGACCCGACACCCTCGCCCCGTGGCTGATCGACTGGGGCCTCGACAACCGCAGCGCCATGGTCCGCATCCCGCCCGAGCGCGGCTCCGGCGCCCGCCTGGAGCTCCGGCTCGGCGACGCCAGCGCCAACCCCTATCTCGCGACCGCGGCGCTCTGCGCCGCGGCGCTCCTCGGCATCCAGGACGGCAAGGAGCCGCCGGCGCCCCTGCAGGGCTACGGCTACGACCCCGAGAAGTCCCAGATGCTGCCGACGACCCTGCCCGCCGCACTCGACGCCCTCGAAGCGGACGGCGCGCTGACCGAGGTCCTCGGCAAGGACTTCACCGAGTCCTTCCTCACCTACAAGCGCGACGAGGTCGACCGCTTCAACCACCACGTCACGGACTGGGAGTTCACCGAGTACTCCTACCACCTCTGACCGGCCGCACCACCTTCAGGAGCACCCTCATGACGAACCCGACCGACGCCATCGACCCGGCCGACCCCATCCCGCTCGCCGACGTCGACCTCGCCGACCTCGACAACTTCACCGACGGCGTCACCCCCTGGCGCATGTTCCACACCCTGCGCCACGAGGACCCGGTCCACTGGCAGCCGGAAGAGGCCCCCAACTCGGGCTTCTGGGCCGTCACCCGGCACGAGGACATCGCACGCGTCGACCGCGACGCCGAGACGTTCACCTCCACCAAATTCGTCAACCTCGAAGAGGTCGACGACGACCAGATCAAGAAGCGCGCCTCGATCCTGGAACTCGACGGCGTGCGTCACCGCGCGATGCGCAGCCTGCTCCAGCGCCAGTTCGGCGCGAGCGTCATCAACAGCTACACCGACTTCCTGCGCGGGCTGACCGCCAAGACCCTGGACGCGGCGCTCGCGAAGGGCCGCTTCGACTTCGTCAAGGAGGTCTCCGCCGACTTCCCCATCAACGTACTGGCCCGCCTCCTGGACGTGCCGTCGGAGGACAACCAGCAGCTCATCGACTGGGGCAACCGGATCATCGGCAACACCGACCCCGACTACGCGGACGTGCTCCTCGGCAGCGAGGAGAGCGAGAAGTACCGCGACCTGCCGTTCCGCTCCCCCGCCTCCCTCGAAGTCTTCGAGTACGGACGCGAGTTGGCCCGTCAGCGACGCGGCGGCCACGGCACCGACCTGGTCTCCAAACTGGTCAACGAGACCCCCCGCGACGGACTGCCGCTGTCCGGACAGGACTTCGACAACTACTTCCTGCTCCTCGTGGTCGCCGGCAACGAAACCACGCGCCACACCATCACCCACTCCATGCTGGCGCTGCTCCAGCACCCCGAGCAGCTGGCCCGCCTCCAGGAGGACCCCTCCCTGATCCCGACGGCGGTCGAGGAGTTCCTGCGCTGGGCGTCCCCCGTCTACCACTTCCGCCGCACCGCGACCCGCGACGTCGAACTCGGCGGCAAGCAGGTCAAGGAGGGCGACAAGGTCGTCATGTGGTACGCCTCCGGCAACCGCGACGAGAAAGTCTTCGGCAACCCGTACGACTTCGACGTCGCCCGCGCGGACAACGACCACGTCACCTTCGGCAAGGGAAGTCCACACCTGTGCCTGGGCAACCTCCTTGCCCGCACCGAGATCCGCATCATGTTCGAGGAGCTGATCCCGCGCCTGGCCGGCATCCGCCTCACCGGCGACGTCCCACGCGTCCGCTCCAACTTCGTCAACGGAATCAAGAAGCTGCCCGTGGAAGTCACGCTCGCCTGACGAGTCCTCCCCCACTGTCAGCCCGCCGAGACGCTGCGCGAGATCGGCCGGCTCGCGCAGCCGACTGCGGCAACCGTCTCGGCTGGGCTGGGCTGGGCTGCGATGCCGCCCCGCCGCCTGGCCGCTTCTGAAGCCTCACAAACCCCTGTCGGCCGCGCAGCGCTTCGTGCCAGAATCCGCGCATGTCGGTTCGATACCCGCGCCCCCTGCGTCCCGGTGACCGTGTCGGTGTCACCTCTCCGTCGAGTGGTGTCTCGAAGGAGTTGAGTGCGCGCCTCCAGGTCGCGATCCGTGAGGTGGAGGACCGCGGGTACGAGGTTGTGGTCGGGCGGTGCATGGGCGCTTCCCGGCACATCAGCGCATCGGCCGCCGACCGCGCGGCCGAGTTGATGTCGATGCTGACCGATCCCACCATCAGGGCGGTCGTCCCACCGTGGGGCGGGGAGACCGCGATCGATCTCATCCCGCTGCTCGACTGGGACCGGCTGCGCGACGCCGAGCCGACCTGGTTCGTCGGGTACTCCGACACCTCGACCCTGATGACACCGCTGACCCTGCTCACCGGCACCGCGACCGTCCATGGCAACAACCTCATGGACACGCCCTATCGCGTGCCCGAAGGGCTGCTGTCGTGGCTCGACATCGTCGCCGCTCCCCCGGGCCACCGCTTCACCCAGACTCCGCCCGGCAGCCACCGTTCCAGCGGCTTCGACGACTACGCCGTATTCCCGGACGTTCGCGAGTACACGCTCGATGTCCCGGGCACCTGGACCCGGATCGACGGCAGCGGCGACGTGGAGGCCGAGGGACGGCTGATCGGCGGATGCATCGAGACACTGTGCAATCTCGCGGGAACGCCGTACCTCGACGCCTCGGCCTTCGCCCGGGACGAGTCCCCCGTCGGACTCCTCGTCTACGTCGAGGCGTGCGAGGACAACGCCTTCACCATCTGCCGGAATCTGCACGGCCTGAAGCTCGCCGGCCTCTTCGACCACGCGAACGCGATCCTCGTCGGCCGGACCAACGCACCGGACCGCCGCACCCTCACCCAGCACGAGGCCGTGCTCGACGCGCTCGGCTCCCTGAACGTGCCGATCGTCGCCGACCTGGAATGCGGCCACGTCCCGCCCTACATGCCCATCGTCAACGGCGCGCTCGGCCGTATCGTTCACACGTCGACCCGAAGCGAACTCACGCAGACATTGGCCTGACGACGTCGGCGGGAGGGCCCGGACCCATCGGCCCAGAGCCCTCCCGCCTGAAGAACCGCCCGCCCCCCGTCAGGCGATGTGACGGATCCGGCGCACGGCGAGGAAGACCAGGAACGCCGCCAGAGCGAGGAAGACGCCCGTCTCGATGCCCTGGAAGGCCCAGAACCGGTCGCCGGGCTGGTAGAGCTGCCAGTTGTGGGACCCGGGTCCAAGGCCCTGATGCGCCATCTGATCCAGGCACGAACTCGCGCCGGTCTTGGCCTCGTTGGAGGGCGGGCACCCCACCTGGGCGTTCTCCCTCACGAGCTTCCCGGCGCCGTCGCGCAACCCCTGGCTGAGAATCCAGTCGCTCGACGCGGGGTTCGGTCCCTGGGAACTCGCCAGGCCGTAGTTCAGGGTTTTGGCGGGCATGTAGTGGGCCCGGCCGAGGGTTTCGACGGCGATACGTACGACGGCGAATCCGGCGAGGGTGACCGCCATGGCCGGCAGGACCCGGCGCGCGAAGGTGCCGGCGAAGATGCCCAGCGCCACGGCGAAGAGGGTATAGCCGATCGGCGCGATGCCCTGCACGTCGAACCAGAGGTAGCCGAATCGCCCGTTGCCGTTGGCGGCCAGGGGCTCGTACCACCAGGACACCCCAAGGGCGTACACGACGGCGAGGAGGACCGTGACGGCGCCCACCAGGCCGAACTTGACGAGCGCCCACCGAAGTCGGCTGACACCCTGGGTCCACACGAACCGGTGGGTGCCGTGTTCCACCTCGCGGGAGATCAGCGGTGCACCGAGGAAAAGCCCCACCAGCAGTGGCAGGACCACGAAGAGGATTCCGACGAACGACAGATCCTTGAACTCGTTCTGGAACTGCGCGCTGAGGGCGTTGCAACCGTCCACGGCCTTGTTCGCGGCCAAGGCGTCCGTGCCCAGCTTGGAAAGACAGGACCCCAGGCCGGAGTTGTCGAAGACATCGTGCATCCGCAGGCCGGTGGGGATCATGACGGCAGCGAGTACGGCCAGCCCGATCCCGGCGAAGAGAGCTTGCTTGCGATGCTGTTTCCAGGTCAGCCAGATCATGCGGTCACCTCCGAAACGGTGCACGCCGCACGGCTGTCGGCCGTGTGGAGGTAGGCGAGGACGAGGTCTTCCAGCGTCACCTCGTGCCGGGTCCAGGCCGGGTCGTCGACGGGTCGCCCCTGCGTGCGCACGAGCAGCGTGGACTGGCGGTCGGTGTGGCTGGCGTTGATGACCTGTGCCGGGCCCTCCATCGGGACGGCACCCGGCTCGGTGCGCGGGCCGACCAACGTCCGGTGTTCGTCGAGCAGTTCGTCGATCGAGCCGGCCAGCCGGACATGTGCCTTCTGCAGCACGATCAGGTAGTCGCAGACCCGTTCCAGATCCGCCACCAGGTGTGAGGAGAGCAGCACGGTCGTGCCGCTCTCGGCGACCACGCCCATCAGCGCCTGCATGAACTCCCGCCTGGCCAGGGGATCCAGAGCCGCGACCGGCTCGTCGAGCAGCAGCAGACGAGGCCGCTTGGCCATGGCCAGCGCCAGCGCCACCTGAGCGCGCTGCCCGCCGGAGAGCTTCCCGACCGGCTTCTTGAGCGGAATGTCGAGTCGGTCGATCCGCTCACGCGCGAACGCGGCGTCCCAGCGGCTGTTGAGCCTGCCGCCCAAGGTGATGTGGTCGGCGGCGGTGAACTCGCGGTAGAGCGGCGTGTCCTGAGCCACGAACCCGACCTCCCGCAGGACCGCGGTGTTGTTATGCGGATCCTGGCCGAAGACGCGCACCTGTCCGGCGTCGGGCCGCAGCAGTCCGACGGCGAGATGCAGGAGGGTGGACTTGCCCGCGCCGTTGGGTCCGGCGAGCCCGGCGATCCGGCCGGCGGGCAGGTGCAGGGAGCACTCCTGGAGTGCCCATGTGCGCCCGTACCGCTTGCCGAGCGCATCGGTCGCCAACGCCATTTCCGTCATGTGCCATCCCCCAACTGGTCACGCATGTCTGGTCCCTCAACTGGTCACGAGGCGTCCTCGGCCGGCGGTGCGTCGAGCGTGGTGCGCAGAGTGGTGTCGATCAGCGCGGTGATGTCCTCGCGGCCCAGACCCGCGGCCTGGGCCTTGTGCAGCCAGGCGAGCAGGTCCTCGCGCAGCCCGGCCTGGTGGGCCAGGGCCGGGCCGGCGAGGGTGCCCACGAGGAAGGTGCCCACGCCGGGGCGCCCCTCTGCCAGTCCTTCGAGCTCAAGCTCGCGGTACGCCTTCAGCACCGTGTTCGGATTGATCGCCAGCGACTGAGCCACCTGACGCACCTTGGGCAGCTGGTCCCCGGGCTCGGCGAGGCCGACCCGCAGAGCCTGGCGTACCTGGAGCACGAGCTGCATGTAGGTGGCCACCCGTGAACGGCCGTCAAGTACGAACTCGATCACTGCTTCTCCCGTTGTCTTACGACAGTAAGACAGCCTGCTGACGTTGGCTCCGGATGTCAAGACTGAATGTCCTACGACAGTAAGACAGCAGGAGGCAGGGGTGGGCCCGCGGGAGGCGGAGAGGGCTGTTCAGCGCCCGTCGGCGTCGATGCGGAAGCGAAGCCTGCAGATCACCGCGTCGGTGTCACGGCGTACCGCGTGGGCGACGACGGAACCGCGGTGGTTCTGGAGCAGCCGCTGCCAGAAGTGGGCGGACTCCGTTTCCGGGATCAGCACGGTGATCTGGGAGTCGGCGTGGGTGGCGGACAGCTCGCGTACGTATGCCGAAACGGGACGGCCGAGGGCGCGGGTGGGTGACCTGAGCTCGACGAGATCGATGCCCGGGTTCCACAACTCCCAGTCGCGGTGCAGGGCTTCGGCCTCGCGACGGTCCTCGGGAGCGGGGTGGGTGACGGTGATCGCCAGCACTTCGTCGCCCAGCGAACGGGCCGCGGTGAGCGCCTTGCACGTCAGCTTGGACAGACCCGCGACGGGCACGACGACCAGCGAGTGAGCCTGCTGCGGCGGCTCGGGGACGCGGCCGAGTTCCAGGCGCTCGCCGATCCGGCCGTACGCGCGATGCACCCTCTCGAAGCCGACGACCAGCAGCGGCACGGCGAGGACGATCAGCCACGCGCCCTCGGTGAACTTGGTGGCGGTGACGACCACTCCCGCGACGCCGGTGAGCAGGGCGCCGAGGCCGTTCAGTACGGCCTTCGCACGCCAGCCCTTGACCCGGTCGCCGTACCAGTGCCGGACCATGCCGATCTGGCAGATGGTGAAGCCGATGAACACGCCGATCGCGAAAAGCGGTACGAGGGTGTTGGTGTCGCCACCGGAGAAGACCAGCAGGAGCGCGGAGACCAGGGCCAGCGCGAGCACCCCGTGCCGGTGCACCTGGCGGTCGGCCTTGAGGGCGAACACATGCGGGAGGTGGTTGTCGCGGGCCAGCAGGCTCATCAGTACGGGCAGCCCGCCGAAGGACGTGTTGGCGGCGAGGGCGAGGAGCACCATCGTCGCGAACTGCACCACGTAGAAGGCCACGTTGTGCCCGAAGGAGGCGTCCGCGAGCTGTGCGAGGACCGTTACCCCCTCGACCGGCTGGAGATGGAAGCGGCCGATGAGGATGGACAGGCCGATCAGCATCACGCCGAGGAGGGCGCCGAGCGCCACCTCGGTGCGCTGCGCGCGACGGGCGGCCGGGGCGCGGAAGGACGGCACCGCGTTGGCCACGGCCTCGACACCGGTGAGGGCGGAGCAGCCGGCCGCGAACGCCTTGAGCAGGAGCAAGGCCCCTACGGTGGTGGCGCTGTTGCCGAGCGCGGAGGTGTGGCCGTCGGCCGACGCTGTGCTGACCGGGCCGTCGCGGAAGAGCCCGACCACGATCATCGCGAGGATCGAACCGACGAACAGGGCGGTCGGCAGCAGGAACGCCTTGGCCGAGTCGACCACGCCCCGCAGGTTGACCGCCGTGACCAGGACGAGAACTCCCAGGCAGATCCAGGTCCGTTCGTCGTAGAGCTGCGGGAAGGCGGAGGTGAGCGCGGCGACACCGGCGGTGACGGAGACCGCGACGTTCAGCACGTAGTCGAGGGTCAGGGAACCGGCGGCCACCAGGCGGGTACGCCGCCCCAAGTGCCGCTTCGCCACGGCGTACGAGCCGCCGCCGTCCGGGAACGCGGCGATGACCTGGCGGTAGGAGGCCACCAGCACCGCCAGAAGCACGGCGATCGCCAGCGTGACGGGAAGCGTGAACCCCATCCCGTAGGCACCGGCCACGGCCAACACCAGAACGATCGACTCCGGTCCGTACGCCACCGAGGCCATCGCGTCCAGGGACAGTGCGGCGAGCCCCTGGAGCGCGGTGAGCTTGTGCCGGTCACCGGCCCGGGCGGCTCCGGCGTCCCCGATATCAGGCCGGGTGTCAGGCGGTTCCTGGACGCCGTCGCCGTCTGCCGCCGTGTTCGCGCTGCCTGCGTGTATGACCATGTTGCCGGTCCTCCGATAGAGCAATTCGAGGACCAGCGTGCGTGCCGTTCGGGAAGGGCCCATCCGTCTTGCCGTGATCCATACGCCCGCCGGAGCACTCTTCACGTGCCTCATACGCCGCGGCAATCGGCGATGGCCCGAATCCGCAGCGCCATGGTCACGGTCAACATTCCCTTCGGATACTGGTGTCGTATCGACAAGTACCGGCCGTGAGGAGAGGGACGACGTGGCAGACGAGCGCAACGAAGTGCCGGACAGCAGCGCCGTACGGGTTGCCCTCTGGCGGGCGTTGCATGTGCGGATCGACGCGCCACCGCACGTGTTCGAGGACGAGGTCGGCCTGGAATTGGCGGCTCCTGAGGCCGGATGGCAGGACCGCCCGGACATGGACCCGCACGCCACCAGCGGATTCCGGGCCGCCATCGTGTCCCGCGCTCGATTCGTCGAGGACCTGATCGACGAGCGGATCGACGACGGCATCACGCAGTACGTCGTCCTGGGCGCCGGGCTCGACACGTTCGCCCAGCGCCGGCCCGACGTCGCGGGACACCTGCGGGTCTTCGAGATCGACCAGCCGGCGACCCAGGCCTGGAAGCGGCGGCGCCTGATCGAGGTCGGCTACGGGGTCCCCGACTGGCTGCGGCTGATGCCGGTCGACTTCGAGGCGGGCGAGGACTGGTGGGAGCAGCTGTCGGGCGCCGGTTTCGATTCCGCCCGCCCGGCGGTCGTCGTGTGCACCGGTGTCAGCATGTACCTCACCAAGGACGCCACCGCGGCGACCCTGCGCCGGCTCGCCGGGCTGGCCCCCGGGTCGACGCTCGCCATGACGTTCATGCTGCCGGCCGAACTCGTCGACGATGCCGACCGCCCCGCGCTTGAGGCGACCGAGCCGCAGGCGCAGGCAGCCGGAACTCCGTTCATCAGCTTCTACACCCCGAAGGAGATGCTGGAGCTGGCCCACGACGCCGGCTTCAAGGATGTCCGGCACGTAGCGGGAACCACCCTGGCCGACCGCTACTTCGCCGACCGGCCCGACGGTCTCCGCCCGTCGAGCGGCGAGGATCTGCTGGTGGCCACGACCTGACACCCCCGCGTCCCACGCCCCTCAGCCGCCTTTGGCCGGGCGCGTGATGTCCAGCGCCGCACCCGTCTGATCGGCGAGCGTCACAGCGACGAGGCGGGCCTGGAGTGACGGGACGGGGCCGGGGCCAGGCGTGAGCATGTAGCGGCCGAGGTAGCGGCCGTTGCCGTACGCACGCAGTTCGATCTCGCCGTGCGGCCAGCCCCCGCTGTCGACGTCCCAGCGCCTGCGGCCGACCACCACGGTGCCGTCCTGTTCCAGGCGCGGCGGCCGCCCCATGAGCGTGCCGTACTCGAATCGGCAGCCGCGCAGTCCGAGCAGCTCGGTCAGCTGTTCGCGCACATGGCCGACGACCGCGTCCGCGGAGGTGGAGGACTGGGCGAGGTCGGCGGTCCCGTGGATCCGTGCGAGGTACTCCGCGTCAGTCACGGTGACCACCTTCAGCCGGCGCGCGCGGGCCGCGAGCTGCGACACGATCAGCCCGACGACCAGGAGCAGCACCGCCGTCTCGACGTCGTCGGAGTCGGTGATGCTGAACCGTTGGTACGGGCGGGTGAGGAAGAAGTCGAACCAGGCCGCCGCCGAGAGCGCCGCGACGGCGCCCGCCAGCCGGCTGCCGACGGCCGCCACGGCGACGACCACCACGACCAGGATCAGGGCCGCGTTGGTGGACGAGAGGTCCGTACGGAAGGGCACCAGCACGAGCGCGACGAGGAAGGGGCAGACCAGGCCGGCGGCCAGTGCGATCCGGTCCCGCACGGGGTAGCCGGTCAGCGGATTGCCGGTCATACGTGTCGCCTCCAGCTCTCGGGCACCGCCCCCAGATCTACGTATCACGGGGGTGCTCCGCCCGCCCCGCGAAGCCCGGGGGCAGCCGCGTGACCTGCCTTCCTTTCAAGTGTGCTGCGCGGCGTGGGCACCGTCCATCGCCCCGGCCGTGGCCCCGCCGGATGCGCTCCGTCGCCGTGCCGATAGCCCGGCCGCTGGTGACAATGGGCGGCACGGACGTGCGGAACCGTTCCTCTCAGCGCGGAGCCGGGCGTGGGCCTGGGTCTCGCGAGCTGTGGACGTCGGCCCGGGTGTCCGTGTGATGGCCGGGACCCCGGGCTGGGCAGCACGTCAGGAGTACACCGATGGCCACCACCCACGGGCCCCGTACGAGTCGCCTGCGCGCGTGGATGCTCGAGGGCCTGTCCGACATGGCGAAGACCGCTCCGCACGGGGCGGGCGCCGCCGCGGAGCCGTCCCACAAGGGGCAGCCCTGGTGGCGCGTGATGTGCCTGACCGGCGTCGACTACTTCTCCACCCTCGGCTACCAGCCCGGCATCGCGGCTCTCGCGGCCGGTCTGCTGTCGCCGGTGGCGACCATCGTGCTGGTGATCGTCACTCTTGTGGGTGCGCTGCCGGTGTACCGCCGGGTCGCGGAGGAGAGCCCGCACGGCGAGGGCTCGATCGCGATGCTGGAGCGGCTGCTGTCCTTCTGGAAGGGCAAGCTGTTCGTCCTCACCCTGCTCGGCTTCGCCGCGACCGACTTCCTCATCACCATCACCCTGTCGGCGGCGGACGCCTCCACCCACCTCGTCGAGAACCCCCATCTGACCGACACCCTGCACAACAAACAAATGGTCATCACGCTCGTGCTGGTGGCCCTGCTCGGCGCGGTGTTCCTCAAGGGGTTCCTGGAGGCGATCGGCGTCGCCGTCGTCCTGGTCGGCATCTATCTCTCGCTCAACGTCGTGGTGGTGGTGACCGGCCTCTGGCACGTGATCACGAAGGAGCATGTGATCACCGACTGGTCCACGGCACTCACCGCCGAACACGGCAACGCGTTCGCCATGATCGGGGTCGCCCTGCTGGTCTTCCCCAAGCTCGCGCTCGGCCTCTCCGGCTTCGAGACCGGCGTGGCGGTCATGCCCCACGTAAAGGGCGACCCCACCGACACCGAGGAGCAGCCGAAGGGCCGTATCCGGGGCGCCAAGAAGCTGCTGACCACGGCCGCCGCGATCATGAGCGTGTTCCTCGTCTGCACGAGCTTCATCACCACACTGCTCATCCCGGAGAAGGAGTTCGAGTCCGGCGGCAAGGCCAACGGCCGGGCGCTCGCGTATCTGGCTCATGAGTACCTCGGCAACACCTTCGGCACGGTCTACGACATCTCCACCATCGCGATCCTGTGGTTCGCGGGCGCCTCCGCGATGGCCGGGCTCCTCAACCTGATGCCCCGCTACCTGCCGCGCTACGGCATGGCGCCGCACTGGGCCCGCGCCGTACGTCCGATGGTGATCGTCTTCACCCTGGTCGCGTTCCTGGTGACCTGGATCTTCAACGCCGACGTCGACGCGCAGGGCGGCGCCTACGCCACCGGTGTCCTCGTCCTGATCTGCTCCGCCGCCATCGCCGTCACCATCGCCGCGCGCAAGGCCCGTCAGCGCAACTGGACGATCGGCTTCGCCGTCATCTCGGCAGTGTTCCTCTACACGACCGTCGTGAACGTCATCGAGCGCCCTGACGGTGTGAAGATCGGTGCCTGTTTCATCGCCGGCATCATCCTCGTCTCGCTCCTCTCCCGGCTGGCCCGCGCCTTCGAACTACGGGTCACCCACGTCACGTTCGACTCCATGGCCGAGCGTTTCGTACGGGACATCGCCAGCCGCAAGGTCAGGTTCATCGCGAACGAGCCCGACAACCGGGACCTCGCCGAGTACCGCGCGAAGATCGACCAGATCCGCCACGACAACGACGTCCCGGCCCACGAGGACTTCGTCTTCGTCGAGGTCACGGTGGTCGACCCGTCGGAGTTCGAAGGGGACCTGAACGTGCGCGGTGAGGTGCTGCACGGACGCTACCGAGTCCTGACCCTGGAGGGCTCCTCCATCCCCAACGCCCTGGCCGCCCTGCTCCTGCACATCCGCGACACCACCGGCCGGGTCCCCCACATCTACTTCGAGTGGACCGAGGGCAATCCGCTCGCCAACTTCCTGCGCTTCTTCCTCTTCGGCCAGGGTGAGGTGGCCCCCGTCACCCGCGAGGTCCTACGCGAAGCCGAACCCGACCCCGCCCGCCGGCCCCATGTCCACGTGGGCTGAACTCCCCGGCGCTCCCGTCAGCCGGTTGCCGTCAGCGCTTCGCGCGCGACGGTGAGGGTCTCCTC
The DNA here is from genome assembly GCF_002803065.1 of Streptomyces sp. CB01635. Lineage (GTDB taxonomy): Bacteria > Actinomycetota > Actinomycetes > Streptomycetales > Streptomycetaceae > Streptomyces. Next base: position 1,087,939 of record NZ_NNBL01000003.1, on the reverse strand, counting down.
CGAGATCGGGAATTCCCTGGTGGCGCGGGCCAGAACGAGCGCGCCGACCACCGTGCAGAGCCGGGCCATGCCGTCCTGGTCCTCGGCGGCCAGCCAGTCGGCGAAGTCGCCGACTCCCTCGCTGTACACGCGGCGGGCCTCACGGTCACCCGACCCGCGTGCCATATCCGTGGCGAGTGCGGCGGTGGGACAGCCGTCCGCCGAGTTGTCGCAGTGGGCGACGGGGAGATAGACGGGTCAGGCCGGACGCCTTCATGAGCTCGGCAACGCTGACGTGCGCCCCCATTGGATGTCGATTGACATCTATCCTGGACCTCGTTTAGATTGTGTACGTAATCTACTTGGCGGGACCCGGACATCGGTCCCCCGAATCGCTGGGAGCGGACATGGAACTCAAGGGCGCAGTCGCAGTCGTCACCGGGGCCAACCGAGGGCTGGGCCGCCATCTGGCCGACCAGCTCGTGCAGCGCGGAGCGAAGGTGTACGCGGCGGCGCGGCACCCCGAGAGCGTGGACCTGGCGGGCGCCACCCCTCTCCGCCTGGACGTGACCGACGCGGGGTCGATCCGGGAGGCGGCTCGCATCGCATCCGACGCGACCCTGCTCGTGAACAACGCAGGGATCTCCACCGGCACCACCCTCATCACCGGCGAACTGGACGCCGTACGCCTCGAGTTGGAGACGAACTTCTTCGGGCCTCTCGCCCTGACGCGGGCGTTCGCCCCGGTCATCGAGGGCAACGGCGGAGGCGCGGTACTGAACGTGCTCTCCGCGCTGTCCTGGCTGCACCCGGCCGGTCTCGGCTCCTACGCGGCGACCAAGGCCGCCACATGGGCGCAGACGAACGCGGTACGCGAGGAACTGGCCCCCCGCGGCATCGCGGTCACTGCTCTGCACGTGGCGTACATGGACACCGACATGGCCGCCGGCGTCCCCGCCGACCAGAAGGTCGACCCCGTGGATGTGGCGGCTCAGGCCCTCAACGCCGTGGAGGACGGCCTCCCCGAAATCCTCGCCGACGAAGTCACCCGACAGGTCAAGCGGAGCCTGGCCACCGCACTGAATCCGGCGTGAGGCCGATTACCTCCCATTACCTCCCAGCCGTGGCCGAGCAGGGGTCATTGCGCCAGATGAAGATCTCTGCGCTCGGCTGGCGCTCCGAGAACCGGCCCAACGGAGAGACATCCCAGAGCAGTTGGCGTAGGTCCGTCTCGAAGGCGTCGAGGCGCGTGCCGAACAGGTGCGGCGCCGAGAACGACATCGAGAACACGCCTGCGACCAGGTTGTCAGCGGTGCGTTCCAATGGTTGTCCGCCTGGCACGACGTGGCGCTGTGGTCCGGAGAATCCCGCCCGCGTGAGCACTGCGGCCTCGTCGCCCGGTGTCCCGTGAGGCAGCACGCCCCGACCGGCCCGGCGGACCGGTCCGAGATACTGCTTCACCAGCTCGTCAATGGCCGAACAGGGCACCGATGGGTGCGGAAGCCGATCGACGGCGCGCGTGTCCGACTCCCTCTCCGTCTTCAGGTCGGAGATGTGCGCGAGGACCCCGCCAGGCCGGAGCATGCGCTTGATGGTGGCCGCGACCCGATCACGGTCCATCCAGTGGAAGGACTGGGCGAAGGTCGCCACGTCGAACGTGCCGAGGCCGGCCGGCAGATCCTCGGCCCGGGCCTGGACCCACCGCGTCTTCGCGGCCATGCCCTGATCGTCGGCTTCTCGCGTAGCTTCGGCGATCATCCCGCGGTCCGGGTCCACGCCGACGATCTCGCTGAACAGATGCGCCAGGCTCAGGGCGATGACGCCCGGTCCGCATCCGACATCGATGAGCCTCCCGCGCCCGTCCAGCCTCAGAACCTCGGCGAGTGTGTCCGCCAGCCCGGGGGCGTACGGCAGTCGCCCGAGCCGGTAGTAGCGAGCGGTGCCTGCGAACAGGGTGTCGTCCCACTCCCATCGACCGCTCATCCCCACCCACCGCCCGTCACAGAGTTCACGCACATGTCCGGCGGGCTGATGATTCCACGGCCGGACGGTAACGTCTCGTCGCATGCCGTTTCCCGATGAGGTCGTCAGCCCCTTGGCAGTCGTCGACCACCGGCCGCAGTGGCCGCTGGAGTTCGAGCAGTTGGCCCGGCAGTTGCGTGCGGCCATGGGTGGAGTGCCGGCGGCCATCGATCACGTGGGGTCCACCTCGGTGCCGGGGCTGGCAGCCAAGGACTGTATCGACGTCCAGATCCGGGTGCCTGCGATCGACGAGGCGCGCGATGTCGCCCTGCTCTCGGCTGTCGGCTTCCGGTGTCGGCCCGAGCCGTGGAACCGTACAGAAGTCTCCGGCGGGATCGCGTGCCGCAAACTCGTCTTCGCACCGCCCGTCGGCGCCAGGCCCTGCAACGTCCATCTCCGGGAGAGCGCCGGGCCCAACGCCCGCTACGCGCTCCTGTTCCGCGACTATCTGCGAGCCGACGAGCCGGCACGGCGGGCATGGGGAGCGTTCAAGCAGAGGCTGGCGGCGAGTGTGCCCGACCTGTTCGACTACGGGCAGATCAAGGCGACCGCCACCGAGATCCTGATGGCCGCGGCCGAGCGGTGGGCGACGGACACCACCTGGACCCTCCCGCCGCCGCGGACCCCGACGGCGTCCGAGTGACAACGGACAGCGGGTGGCGCCTACCCCCGCCCCGCATCCCCACTCCATGATTTCGATCATGGGTAATCCGCGCGCTTCGCCCTAGCATTCGCGCCGTGAACAGACACCCGATGCGCAAGAAGCTCGTCCTCCTCGGCGCGGCGGGCGCCCTCACCGGCGCGGTGGTCGCCGCGGGCGCCCTGTGGCCGGACACCGAGGCCACGGCGGCGGCGGACGGCGCACAGCAGCGTTCGGTGGCGGCGGAGCTCAAGCACTGGCCGGCGCCCGTGGCGAAGAAGCTGGCGAAGGCCATCGCCGCCCATGACCACCAGGGCGCGTACGCGGTCTTCGACGCGGACAACACCACGTACCGCAACGACCTCGAAGAGGCCCTGCTCCCCTTCCTGGAGATGAAGGGCGTCCTGACGCGCGACACCATGGACCCGTCCTTGAAGATCATTCCTTTCAAGGACACGGCCACGCACAAGGAGACGCTGTCCGAGTACTACGCCCGACTGTGCGACATCGACGACCAGGTCTCGTACCCGTGGGCCGCGCAGATCTTCTCCGGGTTCACGCTGAAGCAACTCAAGGGCTACATCGACGAGTTGCTGGCCTACGACAAGCCGCTGCCGGGCGGGGTGAAGCCGCCGCAGTTCTCGACGGGCATGCAGGAGCTCTATCGCACCCTGAGCAAGCACGGCATCAAGGTGTACGTGGTGAGCGCCGCGAGTGAGGACCTCGTACGGATGGTGCTCGCCGACCCCAAGTACGGCTACGGCGTCCGGCCCGAGAACGTACTCGGCGTCTCCGCCCTGCTCAAGGACCGCAAGACGGGTGAAGTGACCAGCTCCCGCAAGGAGATCGCAGCCGGCCACTACGACCAGGCGAAGCTCGCCGACCATGAACTGACGCCCACCCTCTGGGCGCCGGCCACCTGGTACGAGGGCAAGCCCGCCGCGATCAGCACGTACATCGACGCCTGGCAGAAGCCCATCCTGGCAGCGGGCGACACCCCGAAGAGCGACGGCCCGATGCTGCTGCGGTCGACGGACGTGGAGCACGGCGGCGTCCGCGTGTGGGTCAACCGCAAGGACAGCTACATGAAGGAGATCGACGGCATGAAGGCCGCGGGAGCGAAACGGCAGAAGGAGCTTGGCCAGAAGGTCACGGCGGACAAGCAGTGGCTGACGGTGACGCCGGAGCAGATCCGCTGACGGTGACGCCGGAGCAGATCCGCTGACGCCGGACGGGACGCGGTCGGTCGCCGGTGGGAGATGGGCGGGAGCCGTCCCTGCGTCATGTCTTCCAGTAGTCGCGCTGCGGCAGTTCGACCCACGCGTCCGGTGGGCCTATGACGGCGCGCGCGTCGGGCAGGCGCAGGCCCGCACAGGCGCACGAATAGGCCACCGCGTTGCAGTGGAAGAGGTAGGAGAGCAGGACTTCTTCCGATGTGTCGCCGTGGTCCGGCCCACCGCCCGGGTGGAGGTCCGAGCCTTCGATGACCCCGTCGCGCGCGACGATGCCCTGGTTGCCGCTCTTGGGGTTGGCGTACAGGCCGTAGGAGTAGGTGCCGGTGGACAGCGCGGTCATGACGCCCGGCATCTGGGGCGCGTAGCCCCAGGGCTGGGTGACGACGCACCCTCCTGGCACCGTCGTCACGCCGATGATCTGGAGGCTCTCGTCCATGTCGTAGGCGTAGGGGTCGTCCAGGAGTTCTTCGAGGTCCTCGCCGTCCGCGGGCTTCGCCTCCAGGCGGCGGATCGCCTCCTGCGCGTCGATCCCGGCCACGCAGGCGAGGCCCGTGCCCTCGTAGTGGAAGGTGCCCAGCGCCTCGACGAGCCGTCTGCCCTCCCGGGCCACCGTGCGCTCCGCCTCGGTCAGCCCGCGTTCGCCTTCGGGCACCGGGAACAGATCCGGTGTCGGTCCGGCCAGGCTGAGCCGGCCGGGCGACCAACCGCCGAACTGGAGTCGCCAGGGATCGGCCCCGGCGGCGGCCAACGCCCTTGCGTTGTCGGGCCGGCTCCCCATGACCGCCTCCCACAGCGCGGTCGTACCGTCGTCGAACGCGTCCACATCCCGTACGCGTCGTGCCAGTTCCGCCACGACCTCCGGTGAGCCGAAGCTCGCCGCCCGGTGCAACGGCCGTCCTCCGCCCCAGACTTCGGGATCGGCCCCCTGATCGAGGCGCCGCCGGATGTTACCGGCGTCCTGCCAGTCCTCCCAGCTCACGCCCGCCCAGCCGCTGTCGACCTCTGCCATCGTCCGCCCCCTCCATAGCTCGCGCGGGCAGTTCGTCGCACCGCCCCCCGTACGAACACCATGGCAGAGGGGTCTGACAACGCAGGCCCTGCCGCGGTCGATCAGTCGAGGGGCACGTCCGCCGAGCGCGACGGAACGGCGTCGAGGGAGGCGACCATCGCCTCGTCGAGTGCGATCGCGCCCGCCGCGATGTTGGCCTCGAGATGATCGGGGTCCGCGGTCCCCGGGATGAGCAGCGTGTTCGGGGAGTGCTGGAGCAGCCAGGCCAGACCTACCTGCGAAGGCGTACTGCCGAGGGACTGCGCGGCGGCCAGGACCGCAGGCTCCTGAGTCACCTTCGGAATGCCGGGGAACGCGCTGCCGAGCGGGAAGTACGGCACCCAGGCGATTCCCTCGACGGCGCAGATCTCCACCATGGTCTCGTCGTCGCGCGCCACGAGGCTGTACGCGTTCTGCACGCACACGATGCCCGCCGGGATCGCCCGGCGCAGGCCCTCGGCCGTCACGCTGCTCAGTCCGATCGCGCCGATCATGCCCTCGTCGCGCATCGCGGTCATGGCCGCGAGCTGGTCGTCGATGTCGACCACCTGGTCGCCCTCGGCCCGGAGCCCGGGTCCGGAGTCGAGCCGCCGCAGGTTCACCACAGGGACCTGGTCGACACCCAGGGATTTGAGGTTGTCCTCGACGCTCGCCCGGAGCTCCTCGGGCCGCTGCGCGGGGCGCAGTGGGATGCGACCGCCCGGATCGGGGTCAGCGCCGACCTTGCTCACGACGAGTACGCCGTCCTCGGGGCGGAGCGCTTCGCGCAGAAGCCCGTTGACGAAGGCGTTGCCGTAGAAGTGCGCGGTGTCGACGTGGTCGATGCCGAGGTCGACGGCTCGGCGCAGGAGGGCAAGTCCGGCGCGGCGGTCGTCGCGCAGGCGCTCGAGCTGCATCGCTCCGAAGCCGACGCGCGAGACCGTGCGGCCCGCGAGCTGTCCGGGGCCGCCGGGGCGTGCCGCGCCCGTGGCCGTGGTGTCGGAAGAGGGAGTGCCGGCGGTCGTCATAGGAAGTCGCTCCTGTGGGACGATTGGCTTAAGCGGAGGAACCTCCGCTCTATCGACCGTACCACTACCGGAGGGACCTCCGCTTTGACTCCGCCGGAACCGACGCCCACCGGCGCGCCCGCAGACATGCCTCAACCTGCCGAGCGCGGCGAACGCCCCCTGCGCGCCGATGCCCGGCGGAACCGCGAGAACCTCGTCGCTGTCGCGCGGGCAGTCTTCGCCGCCGCCGACGGCACCGTCGCCTTGGAGGGCGTCGCCCGCGAGGCAGGTGTCGGGATCGGCACGCTCTATCGCCACTTCCCCACGCGCGAGGCGCTCGTCGAGGCCGTCTACGCCGCCGAGCTCGACGCCGTCACCACGAGCGCTCCCGCTCTGCTCGAGGAGTTCCCGCCCGATGTCGCGCTCCGCGCCTGGCTCGACAACTACGCGAAGTTCACGGCGACGAAGCGCGGGATGATCGACACGCTGCGAGCCGGCTGGGCCTCGGGACGGATCACGACGCCGACCACGCGCGAACGGATCACGGCCGCGATCGGCACGATCCTGACGGCGGGAGCGGAAGCGGGCTCGCTGCGCGGGGACGTCGACCCGGATGACGTCACCGCGATCGTCCTCGGAGCGTTTCTGTCGACGGCCGCGAACAGCAGCACGCCGGAGCAGACGGGCCGGCTGCTCGACCTGGTCGTCGACGCCGTGCGACCGAAGTCGCAGTCGTAGGAGAGGCGGACGACGTCAGCCGGATCGCCTCATTCCGCGCTGAATCTGCCGAGCAGCTCCAACGTCGTGTCCAGCGCCGCCTCCAGATGGGCGATGCTGCCGGTGGCCATGAGGACGGTCACCCCGCCCTGCACCGCGGCGACCAGAGCCGCCGCCGTACGGTCGGCGTCCAGCGCGGGGTCCATCCGCCCGCTGCCCTGCATGCACCGCACGCCGTCCCTCAGCGCGGACTGCCACTGGGCGAGCAGCTGCCCGGTCAGCTGCTGCGAGGCGGGCGTTCTGCGGCCCAGCTCGGTCATGAGCACACCCAAGGGGCAGTTGACGCCCTGCCGTTCGTAGCGCCGCACGACCGCGCCGCGCCAGTCGCGCCACGCCTGCCAGGTGTCCAGCCGGCCGAGGTCGTCCAGGTATGGCTGCTGGTCCTCCAGGATCCGCTGCGCCTCCAGGGCGGCGACGGCGAGGAGCAGCTCGTCCTTGCCGCCTGGGAAGTAGTGGAAGATCTGGCTCTTGCTGGTCGCGGTGCGGGCGCGGATGTCGTCGAGCGTGGTCGTGGCAGCGCCCCGCTCCCTGATCTCGGCGGCCGCGCCCTCGACGATGCGTAGCCGGGTGGCGGCACCCTTCGTGGTGAGGCGCGCCGCTGTCGTCCCGCTGGAGATCATGGATTCCCTCGCTGCCACTGTGGACCTACCGGTCCATTTTACGCGGTGGCGGCCGGGTCACCCGGCTACGGCCGTGCCGGTACGGCGCTGGGCCCGCCCAGGGGTTCCCGGGCGGGCCCAGCCATGGTGCTCCGGCGTCAGATCAGTGGTTGGAGCAGTAGTTGCCGATCGCGGGGTTCAGCAGACCGATGACGTTGACCGAGTTGCCGCAGATGTTGGCGTCCACGTCGATCGGCACCTGGATGACGTTGCCGGAGAGGAAACCGGGCGAGCCGACGGCGAAGCCGTCCGCGTCGCTGTCGGCGCTGGCCACACCGGCCCCTGCGAGGACGGTGGCGGCACCCAGGGCGGCAGTGACGATAAAGGTCCGGATACGCATTCTTCTCCTCAAGTGAGATGACGGTACTTCCGGACCAATAACACCCCCCTCACCCGCCATACGCGATTCATTGCACCCATCGGGGGCGTGGCGACGACCCGGCGCAGCCAGGCGGTCAGCTCGGGAACATCCCCGCCGTCGCGTTGATCCATGTACCCGTGATCGAGGAGGCCGCGTCCGACGCCAGGAAGGTCGCGAGCGCGGCGATGTCCGCGATCCTCGGTGAACGCTTCGTCATGCGCAGGCTGTCGAGGTGGGCGAGTACCCCCTGGAGGGCCGCCTCGTCCATGCCCGGGGCACCGGCCCCCGCCAGCTTCTCCGGCGTCAGCGTGTCCGCGACACCTGCGGTCCAGATACCCAGGGCACGCACGCCGGACGGGCCCAGCTCCTGGGCGAGCTGGCGGATCAGCGCGTCCATCGCGCCGTCGGCGGCGCCGGTGCCGCCCAGCATCGGGGTGCCGTTCTTGGAGCCGCTGTCGAGGGAGAGGATCACTCCCCCGCCCTGGTTGACCATGCGCCGGGCGGCGGCTCGCGCGGTGATGAACTGCGAGGAGATGCCCTGTACGACGGGCCGCGTGTAGTCGTCGACGGACATTTCCGTAAGCGGGATGCCCTGGAGGTCGCCTCGCGGCACGAGGTTGAAGGAGATGTCGATCCGGCCGGCCCGCTCGACCACCGCGTCCGCCTGCGCCTCCACGGCCGCTTCGTCCAGGGCGTCGACGACGTCGTACTCCGCGCCCACCTCGGCCGAAGCCTTCCGCAGGGTGTCCTCCGTGCGCCCCGCAAGGAAGACCCGCGCGCCCGCGTCCGTGTACGCCCGCGCCACACCCGCTCCCAGGGAGCCGGCTCCGCCGTAGATGACCGCGACCTTGTCCTTCAGCGCGTCCGTGAGCATGGGGCGTCGTCCTCTCCTCGGCCGGACGCCGCGTGCGTCCGCTGCTTCATAAGACTCATCGTCCGCCGGAACTCATCGCCGCACCGGCAGATTGTTCATAGGAGCGGCACCCCATGGGGTGAAGCTTGCAGGCACGCCCGTTCGCCGCCGAGGACATGTGGGAGGGGTATGGCCGTACCTCCCGCCACCGGAACGAGGTCGTCCCATGCTCCGCACAAGGTTCCTGTCCGTCGCCGCCGCATCGCTGTTTGCCTGGCTCGGTCCGGCGGCCCCAGCGGTCTCCGAACCGCCCGATGCCACGGTCACCGTCACGTCCCCGGCCGCCGACTCCGTGCACCCCGTGAACAGCAGTCTCTTCGTGCGGTGGCGCAACGACACCGGACAGGAGGTCGACGTCTGGCTGACGCAGGGCGACAGTGAGGGCGGAGCGCAGCGCCTGTTCAAGCTGGCCTCGAAAGCGAGCAGCAAACCGGAGACTGAGCTGGTCGCGGCGGTGCCCCCGGTGCCGGACGGCGCCGATTACACGGTCGAGGTCACGGCCCGCGACACGGGTGTACGCGGCTACAGCGCCCCCTTCGAGGTGGGCCCGGTTCCAGCCGAAGCCCCGGCCGTCGGCACCGGCTCCGGCTCCGGCTCCGAAAAGGCCGCCGCGCCGCTCAGCTGGGTTCAGGCGCAGGACGGGCAGAGCCCTCGGTAGGTCACCTCGACCTTGGACACTCTGAAGCCGAACCGCTCCTGTGCCGGGAGGCCGGACAGCGGGTCGCCGGTCGGATGCACGTCGCGGATGATTCCGCAGCTGGAGCACACCAAGTGCTGGTGCGGCCGGTGCGCGTTCGGGTCGTAGCGCTTCGCCCGGCCGTCGGTGGAGACCTCTATGACCTCGCCCAGCGCGACCAGCTCGCCCAGCGCGTTGTACACGGTCGCTCTGGAGATCTCGGGCAGCCGCTGCACCGCGCGGGAGTGCACCTCGTCGGCGGTGAGATGCACATGATCACCGTCGAGAACCTCCGCCACGACGCGCCGCTGAGAGGTCATCCGCCAGCCACGCCCCCGCAGTCGCTCAAGCAGGCCACTCATATCGCTTCACCTTTTCAGGTTCGGTGGGATACCCGAGGTTGACCGGCGCACTTCCGGTCCCATCGGAAATGCGATTGGTGCACTTCTTGACTTGGATTCTGTCCATCGTAGGATCGGTTATGGCGATAGCCAAGGGACAGGAAGACTCCAGTGCGGCAGGAGACAGAAGTTGATCAGCTCCGAGGGGCGCGCGGTCGTGCGTCGGTCGTCGCTCCCTCCACGCCGACTGAGGCCCTCCGCGCCATCGACGCGGCCGAATTCGTACCGCTTCGCCTCACTTTGAGCCGTAGTGTCGAACTGTCCCGGAAGACCGCGGCCTCGCGATCGACACGATCCGCTCGATCGACACCCGCGTCTCGATTGTCTGGATCGACGAGGCTGAGGCCATCCACGGGGCCCTCGCCCCACCCGTTCCACCGCCGTAGTTCCTGAGCAGTGTGATCCGCCCCGTCCGGAAGGATTCCCAATGTCTGAGAACCAAGATGCGATCGTCACAGACGCGAAAACACAGGACGGAGGAGGCTGCCCGGTCGTGCACGGGAGCGCCCCGTACCCGACGCAGGGCAACGGCGCGAACAGCCAGTGGTGGCCGCAGCGGCTCAACCTGAAGATCCTTGCCAAGAACCCTGCCGTGTCCAACCCGCTCGGCGAGGGCTTCGACTACGCCGAGGCGTTCAAGACCCTCGACCTTGCCGAGGTCAAGCAGGACATCGCCGAGGTGCTGACCACCTCGAAGGACTGGTGGCCCGCCGACTTCGGCCACTACGGCCCGTTCATGATCCGCATGGCGTGGCACAGCGCCGGCACCTACCGGATCAGCGACGGCCGCGGTGGAGCCGACACGGGGCAGCAGCGCTTCGCCCCGCTCAACAGCTGGCCGGACAACGGAAACCTGGACAAGGCCCGCCGTCTGCTGTGGCCGGTCAAGAAGAAGTACGGCAAGAACCTGTCGTGGGCCGACCTCATGATCCTCACGGGCAACGTCGCCCTGGAGACGATGGGCTTCGACACCTTCGGCTTCGGCGGCGGACGTGTCGACGCCTGGGAGCCCGACGACGACGTCTACTGGGGTCCCGAGACCACCTGGCTCGGCGACGAGCGCTACACGGGTGACCGTGAGCTGGAGAACCCGCTCGCCGCAGTCCAGATGGGCCTCATCTACGTCAACCCGGAGGGCCCGAACGGCAACCCGGACCCGCTCGCCGCCGCCCGCGACATCCGTGAGACGTTCCACCGGATGGCGATGAACGACGAAGAGACGGTCGCCCTGATCGCCGGCGGCCACACCTTCGGCAAGACCCACGGCGCGGGCCCCGCCGAGGAGGTCGGCCCCGCTCCCGAGGCCGCCACGATCGAGGAGATGGGCCTCGGCTGGAAGAACACGTTCGGCACCGGCAAGGGTGACGACGCGATCACCAGTGGTCTCGAAGGGATCTGGACGGACACCCCGACCACCTGGGACAACACCTTCTTCGACATCCTCTTCGGCTACGAGTGGGAGCTCTTCCAGAGCCCCGCCGGCGCCAACCAGTGGCGGCCGAAGGAGGGCGCGGGAGCGGGCACCGTGCCCGACGCCCACGACACGTCGAAGAGCCACGCTCCCACGATGCTGACGACGGACCTCTCGCTCCGGTTCGACCCGACCTACGAGCCGATCTCGCGCCGGTTCCACGAGAACCCGGCCGAGTTCGCGGACGCCTTCGCCCGCGCGTGGTTCAAGCTGACCCACCGCGACATGGGCCCGATCGTGCGCTACCTCGGCCCGGAGGTCCCGAGCGAGGAGCTGCTGTGGCAGGACCCGCTCCCCGCGGTGACGCACCCGCTCGTCGACGCCTCTGACGTCGCCGCCCTCAAGAACAAGATCCTGGCTTCGGGCCTGACGGTCTCTCAGCTCGTGTCCACGGCCTGGGCGTCGGCCTCGTCCTTCCGTAACAGCGACAAGCGCGGCGGCGCGAACGGGGCGCGCATCCGCCTCCAGCCGCAGAGCGGCTGGGAGGTCAACCAGCCCGACGAGCTGGCGGCCGTGCTGCGCACGCTGGAGGGGGTCCGCCAGACCTTCAACGGCGCCCAGTCCGGTGGCAAGCAGATCTCGCTCGCCGACCTGATCGTGCTCGCCGGTGCCGCGGGCGTCGAGAAGGCCGCGAAGGACGCGGGCTCCGACATCCAGGTGCCCTTCACGCCAGGGCGTGCGGACGCCACTCAGGAGCAGACCGACGTGGAGTCGTTCTCCGCGCTCGAGCCGTCCGCCGACGGGTTCCGCAACTACCTCGGCAAGGGCAACCGCCTGCCGGCCGAGTACCTGCTGATCGACAAGGCGAACCTGCTCGACCTGAGCGCCCCCGAGCTGACGGTCCTCGTCGGCGGCCTGCGCGTCCTCGGCGCGAACTACGGGCAGTCGGCGCACGGCGTCCTCACCACGACCCCCGGGTCGCTGACCAACGACTTCTTCGTCAACCTGCTCGACCTGGACACGACGTGGAGCGCGACGGCCGGCGACGCCAGCACCTTCGAGGGCCGCGACGCCTCGGGCAAGGTCATCTGGACGGGCACCCGTGCCGACCTTGTCTTCGGGTCGAACTCCGAGCTGCGCGCGGTCTCGGAGGTCTACGCGAGCGATGACGCGAAGGAGAAGTTCGTGAAGGACTTCGTCGCCGCGTGGGACAAGGTCATGAACCTGGACCGGTTCGACCTCTCCTGATCACACGAAGTCCAGGCCGGCCCGCAGTGGGCCGGCCTGGACTTCTGCGTTTGAGCATCATGACTCCGGCTGGACCGGCACGAGACGCGCCGTCCCGGAGGTCACCACCAGTACGCCGGGTACTTCGGCGCCCCGCGTCGTACCCGAGAGGCCGCGAAGCCGGTCAGCACGAGCAGCACGGTGGAGCCGAACAGCAGCGGAACGAAGCGGCCGGGGGCCGGCGTCTGGAGCACGACGATGACGGCGGTGGCGCAGGCCGCCGAGTGCGGGGTACGGGCGAGGATCGTCGCGGCGAGCGTGATGCCTCCCGCCAGTGCCGCCGTCCACGGGCTGCTGTTCGTGAGCGCGAGGACCGCGTAACCGGCCCCGGCGCCGAGCAGGTGGCCGAGGACGATGCTCCGGGGCTGGGCCAGGGGCAGGGTGGGTGCGCTGTGCACGAGGGCTGCGCTCGCGGCCAGCGGCGGTATCAGGACCGGCTCGTGAATCATCGCGCCGATCGCCACCAGCCCGAGCAGGACCGCGGTGACCGCGCTGATGCTGTGGAGGGCCGCCGCCGCGGTGGGCCGGGCCGGTGCCCTACCGACTCGGCGCGGCGTTCGGGGCGAATCGGGGGCGGGAGTGGGCTGCTGGCGCAGCACGGAATCGGTGCTCACGGTGACGTTTTCTGGGGCAGGCGGCTCGCGGCCGGCAGGACGACGGGAGAAGGAACGGTCGTAGCTGCGCGGAGCACACCTCTGTGATCAACAGTGGTTCTGACCTTGCACCTGTCCGGATGGGGCGGGCGCAGTCCACGCACGATTTTACCTGTCGAGCCGTACGCGCCAGGCATGGGGGCCGACCGCAGTCCCGGAGCGCTGCGCCGCCGCACGCAGGTCACACCGCCTCAGCGCCACGGCAGCCTTACCCCGCCCTGAACAGTCCCTGACCGCAACCCTGTTGAGCCGACCCGCGGCGCTTGGGACCATTCGCCCCATGGACGAGCCGGGCACGGCCTACGAGATCCGCTACGGGTGGACCGCCCCGGCATGGGTGGCTCTGGCGTTCGCCCTGCTCATCGGCGCGGGATTCATCCCCGGCGCCGAACCACCGGGAAGCGACCACGTCGAGCTGATCCTCGCGCCCTACGTGGCGCTGATCGTGCCGCCCGCCACGCTCCGACTGACCGCGGCACGTATCGGCCCCAACGGCATCACCTTGGGCCGCCTGCTGTTCTTCCGTGAACCGGAGTTCCATCCCTGGTCCGAGATCGTGTCCGTCAGCCTCTCCGACGGCGCGCGGGGACCAGGGCGTCTCCGGATCCCCGAGCTCACAGTGCGTCACCACAGGCGGCTTGCCCCGCGACGGGGGCGGACCACGTCCAGCGCGCTGCGCGAGCTCGACGCCTATCTGACTGCGTACGTGGATCCCGACTTCGTCGAGGCCTTCAGAGGAACCACGGAGTCCGCCCGTTCCATGGTGCTGTGCAGGGTGGACACGGCACGCCTCGAACGGGCCGTACGGGCCTTCGCTCCCCAGGTCCACTTCTTCGGCGACGCCGGCCGGCCATGACGATACGGCCAAGGATCTGACTGAACGCATGTGGCGTACAAGGGAGTTGAGTGACCATGGAGACGCCTGCGGAGGCGGGCCGGGGAGCGGTCGACACGTACGGGGGACGAGGGAGCCATGGCCGAACAGACGGCGCCCGAGCCACCGCCGCACTCTCCGGCACCGGTCGCAATGAGCCTTGGCTCGGGCTGCTTCCCGTGGACGGTGCACGCGGTTCTGATCGCCCTGGTCTCCGGGCTGCTCCTGATCCTCGGCCGCGGCGGCGAACCCGGGAACGGCCACCCCGACGGAGGTAAACAGCAGGCCTATGTCGACGAGATCGACGAAGCGCGGCAGCAGCTCTTCAAAGGTGAACTCGTCCGCACCAGTACGAAGTCGCTGCATCTTGTGGCCGGCGGCGATCCAGTCCCTTACCGGGCCCAGATCCTGGGCAGTTGGCGCTCGGACGGAGCCGGTGAGACGCACTCCCCGACCAGCGCGGGTGCTCAGATCGGCGTGAAGTTGCACTGCTCGGGTGCCCAAGTGCGGTGCACGCCGCTGTCGTCGGAGCGCCAGAACGTCATCTCCGAGAAGGACACGGCGACGTGGCTGTGGGAGGTGAGCGCCGAGAAGGCGGGGACTGTCACTCTCTCCGTGACGGTCACCGCCTACTACGAGGACACCGACACCGTGCTCTTCGAACAACCGCCCGCGACGGCCCACGTCGAGGTGGCGGCCCGGCCCGGTCACCGCTTCGCATGGGTGAATCAGGCGTGGCGGTGGATTTCCGGCGCGATCACAAGCCTGGGCGGGCTCGCCGTGTCCGTGACGGCCGTCATCAGCCTGGCGGTGTCGTGGCCCGCCGAACGCCCCGGGCGCCCGACCCCGAGCCCGGCAACGACGGCACCGACGCGGACACCAACTCGCCCTCCTGAGCGTGTCAGAGTGCCGCGACACTACGTGAGGCCAAGGTCACAGTTTCGCGCGGAGTGGCCGACTCCAAGCCCAATTTCCCAGGTCAGGGCCGACCGCAGGGCAACTCCCGACCTCCGCCCCGCGGCACAGCGACGCCGATTGTCACACCGACCCTCTAGGCTTCTTCACATGTCCACCACTCCGATCCCTGGTTCCGTGCGGTCCGCCGACGATCTGAACGAAGAGA
Source organism: Streptomyces sp. CB01635 (assembly GCF_002803065.1). Classification (GTDB taxonomy): domain Bacteria; phylum Actinomycetota; class Actinomycetes; order Streptomycetales; family Streptomycetaceae; genus Streptomyces. The sequence continues at coordinate 1,072,894 of NZ_NNBL01000003.1, read as the reverse complement.
TTCGCTGCCTGATGCTGTGCAGCGGTGGCCGGTTGAGCGCAGAGCAGCGCCGGGAGTACGAAGTTCTCGTCATCGAGTGGTCCGCGGCGGTACGTGGCGAGGTTGTGAAGGCCGCGTAAGTCCCGGACCTTCACCTGCCGATCCCCCGCGTGGGTCACTCGGACGGCTGCGGGGTCAGGCGGTGCAGCCCCTTACGGTCGTAGTAGCGGGTCATCGCGAACCCGAAGACCGCGGAGATGACGGAGCCGACCGCGATCATGATCCAGGCGCGCAGGAGACCGGCATCGGCTCGCGCTTCGAAGAAGAGGATGGAGCGGACCCCGCCGCTGAGCTGCCTCATGGGTTCGAAAATGCCGAGGAAGCGGTAGAAACCGGGGACCGCCTCCAGCGGAATGGTCGCTCCCGACGACGGCAGCCCCAGGACGATGAACACGAACATGGACACGAGCTGCCCGATCCCGCCGAAGGCCGCGTTGATGGCCTGGACGCCCAGGCTGACCGCCAGGGTGGCGCAGTAGGAGAAGACCCACAGCAGCGGCAGGTATGAGGCGTCCATGCCGAGGATCCCGACGGTCGCCAGCATGATCAATGTGGTCGTGAGGAGCGTGATGCCGGCGCTCATCACCATCTTCAGCAGCAACGTCTGCGTACGGCTGATCGGCACGGTGGGGCGGCGGGCGTGCCAGGGGCCGATCTCACTGTCGGCGTAGCCCAGAGCGGTGTCGACGCCCATGCTGGTGAGGTTGGCGCCCAGGAACCCGGTCAGGACGAGCAGCAGGGTGTAGTAGAAGGCGCTCAGGCCCAGGCCACTGTGGTCTCCGATGGGGTGCCCCACCTGCGTTGTGACGCTGATCGGATCGGCGAGCAACAGGCGTGCGGTGGGCGTGACTTGTCGGTCGGCGTTGGCTTCCGTCAGCTGTTTGCCGATGGTCCGGGAGGCCTGCTCGGCTGCCGTCGTACTGATTCTGCCGGCAAGGGAGGAGCCGAGGCTGCCCATGCCGGGGTTGGTCAGCACGGTCAGCGTCGGCCGCTGCGTGGCCCTGCTGGTGCCGAGCGCGCCGATGGAGTCGGTGAAGTCCGGCGGGATGACGAGGGCACCGTAGACCTTGCCCGATTCCAGCTCGTCCTGGGCCATGCCGCGGGTGAGCGGATGCCAGTCGACCTTGCCGCCGGATGTGTTGGCGAGGGCGGCCTGCGCGACCTGCGTCCCCAGGTTCCGGCTCTGCCCCGGCAGGGGTTTGCCGCGGTCCGAGTTGACGAGCGCGATGGGCAGGTTCTGCAAGTCGCGGTTCGGGTTCACGATGCCACCCATGTAGAGCAGGGACAGCAGCAGTGCGAGCATCCCGGTCAGAATGGTGGGTACCAGCCACAGCTTCGGGCGACGCACGAGTGCGGAGGCGCGCGCCTTGGCTGCGGCGTGGCGGGGTGCGCTGTCGTCGTCCATGCTTCTCCTCGGTTCGCGGCGCCGGGCCGGGCGATTGCACCTAAGGGTCGCCGGAAAGGCGCGATTGAGGTGCGTTTGTCACCTTCTCTGCCGCGACAGCCGTCCGCGACGACCAACACGGCCGAGGACGTACGACCAGGGGTCTTCCAGGTGCCTGCACCAGCAGTCCGGCCCGTGTGCCCACCCCGCCACGTGACCGGGCCCGCATCCCGCATCGGCTCCAGACACAGCAAGGCCCGGATCCAGAAGGATCCGGGCCTTGACCGTCAGTAGCGGGGACAGGATTTGAACCTGCGACCTCTGGGTTATGAGCCCAGCGAGCTACCGAGCTGCTCCACCCCGCGTCGGTAGACACCACCCTACGCCATCGCAGCCGGTCCCCATGACCATGTGCCCGCCGAGCGCTAGCGGACGAGGCACGGACGCTTGCTGTCGAACTGCCAGTCCGGGACGAGATACCGCATGCCGATGGCATCGTCGCGCGCGCCGAGGGCCTTCGTCCTGTAGAGGTCGTGGGCCGCGAGGAGCCGGTCCATGTCGAGCTGGACGCCCAGGCCCGGGGCGTCGGGCACGGCGATCTCACCGTCGACGATCCGGGGCGGGGCGGTGGTGAGGCGCTCCAGGCCTTCCTGCCAGATCCAGTGCGTGTCCAGGGCGTTGTACTCGCCGGGAGCGGCGGCTCCGCAGTGGGTCACCATGGCGAGGGAGATGTCGAAGTGGTTGTTGGAGTGGCAGCCCCAGGTCAGGCCCATCGCGTTGCAGAGCTGGGCCACGCGGACCGAGCCCTGCATGGTCCAGAAGTGCGGGTCGGCCAGAGGGATGGAGACCGACTGGAGGGCCAGGGCGTGGGTGAGCTGGCGCCAGTCCGTGGCGATCATGTTGGTCGCGGTGGGCAGGCCCGTGGCGCGGCGGAACTCGGCGAGGATCTCCCGGCCTGAGTAGCCGCCTTCGGCTCCGCAGGGGTCCTCGGCGTAGGCGAGGGTGCCGGACAGGGGCGTGCAGAGCTCGATCGCCTCGCGCAGCGACCACGCGCCGTTGGGGTCGAGGGTGATCCTGGCCTCGGGAAAGCGGTCCTTCAGCGCCTGTACCGCCTTGACCTCCTCGGCGCCTTCCAGGACACCGCCCTTGAGCTTGAAGTCACGGAATCCGTACCGGTCGTACGCGGCTTCGGCCTGGCGGACGATCGCTTCGGGTGTCAGGGCCTCTTCGTGCCGGACGCGGTGCCAGTCGACGGCCACGTCGGGTTCGCGGACGTATTCCAGGTCGGTGCGGCCGGGGTCACCGACGTAGAAGAGGTAGCCCAACACCCTTACGGAGTCGCGCTGTTGGCCGTCGCCGAGGAGTGCCGCGACGGGGACTTCGAGGTGCTGGCCCAGGAGATCGAGCATCGCCGACTCGACGGCGGTGACGGCGTGGACGGTGGTGCGCAGGTCGAAGGTCTGGGCGCCTCGTCCGCCGGAGTCGCGGTCGGCGAACCTGGCTCCGATCTCGCCCAGGACGCGCTTGTAGTCGCCCACCTTCGCGCCGACCACGAGGGACTCGGCGTCGCGCAGGGTCTGGGTGATCTTCTCGCCGCCCGGCACCTCGCCCAGGCCGGTGCGGCCTTCCGAGTCCTGGAGGACGACGACGTTGCGGGTGAAGTAGGGGCCGTGCGCGCCGGAGAGGTTCAGCTCCATGCAGTCCCGGCCGGCGACCGGATACACGGCGAACGCGGTGACGGTCGGCTGCTTGCTCAAGGTCATTGCGGTTCCTGTGGTCAGAAGGTGTGTGGGTTGATGTGTGTCACAGGCTCAGGACGTCCAGGGCCCATTCCATGGCAAGTACGCCGCCCAGGCCCAGCACCGCGAGCACCGTCGTGTACGTGGTCCTGACCTTGATCGCCTCGATGACCGAGAGGTTGAAGTACTCCTTGAAGAGCCAGAATCCGGGGTCGTTCACATGGGAGAACGCGATCGACCCGCAGGAGACGGCGAGCACCATGATTTCGGGGTGGATACCGCTGCCCGCGAGCAGCGGAAGCACCACGCCGGACGCCGTGACGACGGCGACCGTCGCCGAGCCGAGGGCGACGCGGAGGATGACCGCGATGAGCCACGCCAGGATGAGGGGCGAGATGGCCCAGCTGTCCGTGACGTCCTTGATGTAGTCGGCGATTCCGCCCTCCACGAGGACGTTCTTGAAGGCGCCGCCGGCGCCGATGACCAGGAGGATCATCGCCATCGCCTGAGCCGCCGAGGCGCAGGAGGCGCTGACCTCCGTAAGGCTGCGGCCGATGCGCGGCCCGAAGGCCCAGATCGCCAGGAGCAGCGTCAGCATGAGCGCGATCGGCGCCGAGCCGATGAACGCGACCGCGTGCAGGAGCGGGCTCTCGCCGGACGTGACCATGTCGATCACCGCGGCGCCCGCGATCAGGACCACGGGGAAGAGAGCCACGAGCAGCGACCAGCCCATGCCGGGCATCTCTTCGTCGGTGAACTCGCGGTCACTGACCAGGCCCTTGGGGATGGACGGGTTCATCGCCCTGACGAACGGCAGGCGCGGCCATGCGAGGGCGATGAGCGCTCCGGCAGGTACGGCGATGAAGAGGCCGTAGAACAGGGTGTGTCCGACGGAGGCGTGGAAGGTCGCGGCGACGGCGGTGGGGCCGGGGTGCGGCGGGAGGAAGCTGTGCATGGTGGACAGCGCGATGGACATCGGCAGCCCGACCCACAGCAGCTTCGCGCCGGTGACCCGCACGAGGGTGAACGCGATGGGCACGATGATGATGAAGGCGACCTCGTAGAACATGGTGACGCCGATGAGCATCGACGTGACCACCATGGCCACCTGCACCCAGCGCGGCCCGAAGGCGTCGAGGAGCCGGTTGGCTATTCGCTGCGCCGCCCCGGAGTCCCCCATGACGCGGCCGACCATGGCGCCGAGGCCGATGGTCAGCATCGTGTCGCCGATCTGGCCGCCGATGCCCTCCGAGAGGACGTCAGGGATCGTCGCCGCCGGAATCCCCTGCACCAGCGCGACGCCGATCGCCACGAGGAGGAGGGCGGCGAACCCGTTCATTCTCAGCCTGGTCATGAGGAAGAGCAGAATCAGAACGCTGATTCCCACTACGACGAGAGGCAAGTCAGTTCCCCTTTGAACTGTGGAGCGCGAGTCGGGCGGTTACGGGGGGGGGAGCGCGTCGAAGCGGTCAGGGCTTCGACTACGTGCGCTTGACGGTCAGTTGACGCGCCGCACGGCTCCGACGAGGTTCAGCCCGGCGTCCAGCACCTTCTCGAGATCCGCGAGGTCGGCCGGGGACGGGTCGGTGAGCGGGGCGCGTACGGGGCCGACCGGGAGACCCCGCAGCCGTGCCGCGGCCTTGACCAGGGAGACGGCGTAGCCCGGGACACGGTCGCGCAGGTCCACCAGGGGAACGTAGAAGTCGCGCAGCAGCTTGTTCACCGCCTCGTCGTCGCCCGCGCGCAGTGCGGTGAAGAAGGCGTTCGCGATCTCGGGCGCGAAGGCGTGGACCGCGGAGGAGTAGGCGGGCACGCCGACGGTTGCGTAGGCGCGGGCCTGCATCTCGGCGGTGGCGGCTCCGTTGAAGAAGAGGAAGCCGTCGGGTGCGGCGAGTGTCAGGCGCTGGAGCCGGTCGAGGTCGGAGTGCCCGTCCTTCAGACCGATGACGGTGGGGATCTCGGCGATCCGGCGCAGGGCGTCGGCGTCGAACGTGACCTGGTCACGCTGGTACGCGATCAGCGGCAGCCCGGTGCCCGCGGCGATCCGGCGCAACTGCTCCACCAGCCCGTCCTGCGGGGCACCGACCAGGTAGTGCGGCAGCACGAGCAGGGCGTCCGCGCCTTCCTCCTGTGCGATCCGGGCGAACCGCAGCGCCTGCGACCAGCCGTAGCCGATGCCCGCGACGACCGGCAGCCGCCCGTCGGCGACCTCGACCGTGACCCTGAGGACAGCCCGGTACTCCTCCTCGTTCAGCGAGAAGAACTCCCCCGTTCCACAGGCGGGGAAGACCACGCCCGGCTCGTTGGCCAACTGGGCGGTGAGATAGGTCCGGTAGGAGTCCAGATCCAGGCTGCCGTCGTCCCGAAGGCTCGTCAGCGGAAAGGACAGCACCCCCTTCGCCATCCCGTCACGCAGCCTCCGCGCGACATCCTCGGGTTGCCTACCGATCTCGTTCATAGATCTGATCCCCATATGCAGATGACGTCCATGTATGAGAATGGAGGCTAAGTCGGTGAACTGGCCGGGTCAATGGGTGAAGCGCCGCCGATTTACGATGACCGGCACCGGGAAGCGGGGGGACACAAGTGACATCAGGGGTTCGCGGGGTGAAGTCGGCACTGCGCACGGTCGCGCTGCTGGAGCTGCTCGCGGCGAGGGACGACCGGCCCGCGCGCCTGGACGAACTCGCCGAGGAAATGGACGTGCCGCGCAGCAGCATGTACCAACTCCTGCGGACCCTCGTCGACTGCGGCTGGGTGCGCACGGACACCACCGGCTCGCTGTACGGGATCGGGATCCGCACCCTCCTCACCGGTACGAGCTACCTCGACAGTGACCCCCACGTGCGTACCGTGCGCCCGTACCTCGACGAGGCGTCGGACGCGCTCGGCGAGACGATCCACCTGGCGCGGCTCGACGGTCCGTACGTCGTCTATCTCGCGACCCGCGAGTCCCACGAGTACCTGCGCACGATCAGCCGTGTCGGCCGCCGGGTCCCCGCGCACGCCGGCGCCCTCGGAAAGGCGTTGCTCGCGGAGCGTGCGGACAGTGAACTACCGCTCGGCGACGGCCCGTTGACCGCTCTCACGGAGAACACCCACACCGACCGCGCCGCACTGCTCGCCGACCTGACGGAGGTCCGCGAGCGGGGCTACTCCCTCGACCACGAGGAGACGGTGACCGGCATCGCGGGCTTCGGCTTCGCCTTGCGGTATGACGTGCCGGCGGTCGACGCCATCAGCTGCTCGGTCCCGGTCGCCCGCCTCACCGGGGAACGTCAGGAACGCGTCGTCGCCGTGATGCGGGACGTACAGACGAAGATCGAGGCGCTGTTGTCGCCTCGCTCGGGGGCGCCTGATTGGCGGTGAGTCGGTGCGCCGGGGTGAGCTCTGAGCTTCGTCACAGGTGTCGGAGCAGGGCCTCCAACGCCGGATTGTCGTTGTTCTTGCGCCACACCAGGTTCAGCTCGACCGGCTTGGGCTCCCTCAGGTACAGCGGCTTGTACGTGATCCCGCTGAACCTCATCTGAGCCGCGGCCTCCGGGACCAGAGCGATGCCCCAGCCGGCGTTCACCATCGCCAGAATGCTGTGCACCTGGCTGAGGTACTGGGTGAAGACGGGTGCGACCTGGGCCGCGCGGAAGATGCTGACGAGCAGCTCGTGGAAGTAGCGGGCCTCGACCGGCGAGTACATCAGCACCTGCTCCCCGTCGAAGTCCTCCACGCGCAGATCGCCCTCGCGCGCGGCCAGCGGATGACCGGTGGGCAGAGCGGCGAGCAGACCCTCCCTGACGGCGGGCCGGGTCTCCAGATCGGGCCCGGTGTTCGCGGGGCGGATCATGCCCAGGTCGAGGGAGCCTTCGGTGATGGCCTCCAGCTGGTCGCGGGTGACCAGTTCGCGCAGCACGACCTCCACTCGAGGCATGGCCGAGCGGGCCACTTCGAGCAGGGTGCCGAGGGCCGAGTTCGCGCTGGCCGCCGTGAATCCGATGGCGATGGCGCCGGCCTCACCGGCCGACACCTGCCGTACGGCGAGGGCCGCGTGCTCGGACTGGCGCAGGATGTGGCGCGCCTCGTTGAGGAAGGTCCGGCCTGCCGGGGTGAGCCGCACGGACCGGTTGGTGCGGTCGAGGAGCTGTACTCCGAGGTCGTGCTCGAGGAGTTGGATCTGCCGGCTCAGCGGGGGCTGCGTCATCTGGAGGCGCTCCGCGGCGCGGGTGAAGTGCAGTTCCTCGGCCACCGCCACGAAGCTCACGAGCTGTGCCAGCGTGAACAATGATTCCCTCCGGGTATCAGCGCATGCAAAATTGGTCTTGGACGTGGATCAATCGCCGACTTTAGCTTCAAGGGGAATCAACGCCTCCGTCGGCCGCAGGCCGGCAGCCGCCCGCGCCGACATCAGCCCGCCCCCACCCGCCGACACGACCGGGCGCGCACAGCCCGCCGACTGGTCGCATCCGCCTCACACCCCAGGGACACGCAGTGGTGACGAAGACCCACACGACCACCAACGCCGCGCACGTCGCAGGCGAGGCGACGCTCGACAGGATCTCCTGGATCAGGCTCTCCTCCGTAACGCTGCCGCTGGCCACGCCGATCAGCGACGCCAAGGTCCTCACCGGACGTCAGAAGCCCATGACCGAAGTGGCGTTCCTTTTCGTGGAGTTGGAGACCGAGCAGGGGCACGAGGGCATCGGCTTCAGCTACTCCAAGCGGGCCGGGGGCCCCGGCCAGTTCGCCCACGCCAGGGAGATCGCCGACGATCTGCTCGGCGAGGACCCCAGCGACATCGGCAAGATCTGGACGAAGCTGGCGTGGTCCGGCGCCTCGGTGGGCCGCAGCGGTCTGGCCACACAGGCCATCGCCGCGTACGACGTGGCCCTGTGGGACCTCAAGGCCAAGCGCGCGGGCCTGCCGCTGGCCAAACTCCTGGGCGCCCACCGCGACTCCGTACGCTGCTACAACACCTCCGGCGGCTTCCTGCACACCCCGACCGAGCAGGTGCTCGACAACGCGTCCGCCTCCCTGGCGAGTGGCATCGGCGGCATCAAGATCAAGGTCGGCAACCCCGACCGCAAGCAGGACCTGCGCCGCCTGACCGCCGTCCGCGAGCACATCGGCGACGACGCCCCGCTGATGGTCGACGCGAACCAGCAGTGGGACCGGCCGACCGCCCAGCGGATGGGCCGGGCCATGGAGGAGTTCGACCTCGTCTGGATCGAGGAGCCGCTCGACGCCTACGACGCCCAGGGGCACGCCGCGCTCGCCGCTTCGCTCGACACCCCCATCGCCACCGGCGAGATGCTCGCCAGCGTGGCCGAGCACTGGGAGCTGATCCGCAACAACGCGGCGGACATCATCCAGCCCGACGCCCCGCGCATCGGCGGCATCACGCAGTTCCTCAAGCTCGCGGCGCTCGCGGAGCACCACAACCTCCAGCTGGCACCGCACTTCGCCATGGAGATCCACCTCCACCTCGCGGCCGCCTATCCGATCGAGCCGTGGGTGGAGCACTTCGACTGGCTGGAGCCGCTGTTCAACGAGCGCCTCACCATCAGCGACGGCCGCATGCACGTCCCGTCCCGCCCCGGCCTCGGCATCACCCTCACCGACCAGGCCCGCGCCTGGACCCAGGCCACCCATGAGGCCGGCAAGCGCCACTGACGCCTCATGGCGCAACGCTCACTCGTCCGGCGCCCCCTCAAGGGGGCGCCGGACGCATGCCCGCACCTCCCCCGCTCGCGTAATACCGATCCTGTATCACCGGATGCGAAATCAGTGTTGGACCGGCATGAGTCGTTGCTCGTAGCGTCGTCACCAGGGGCACCCATCACGCCCTACCTCGATTCCAGGAGCAGAACGCAGATGACGTCGTCCTACACCCCGTCAGAGCTCGGCAGGCGCATCGGATCCGGCCTGCTGTCCTTCCCCGTCACCCACTTCACGGCCGACGACCACTCCTTCGACGAGAGCGCCTACCGCGACAGCATCACGCGCCTGGCCGGGTACGAGGTGGGCGGCCTGTTCGCCGCCGGCGGCACCGGCGAGTTCTTCTCGCTGACGGGCGCCGAGGTCGAGCGTGTCGTCGCCGCAGCCGTGCAGAGCGCCCCCGAGTCGACGCCCATCCTGGCCCCGGCCGGATACGGCACACGTACGGCCGTCGAGTACGCGCAGGCCGCGGAACGCGCGGGCGCCGACGGCATCCTGCTCTTCCCGCCGTACCTCACCGAGGCCGGGCAGGAGGGCCTGGCCGACCACGTCGAGGCCGTGTGCCGCTCCACCTCGCTCGGCGTCATCGTCTACAGCCGCGCCAACGCCGTCTACACCGCACCCACGCTCGCCCGCATCGCCGACCGCTGCCCCAACCTCATCGGCTACAAGGACGGCGTCGGCGACATCGACACCATGACGCGGATCTACGCCCGCCTCGGCGAGCGCCTCACCTACATCGGCGGCCTGCCCACAGCGGAGACGTTCGCTCTCCCCTACCTCGAACTCGGCGTCACCACGTACTCGTCGGCCATCTTCAACTTCCTGCCCGAGTTCGCCCTCGAGTTCTACGGCGCCGTCCGCGAGCGCAAGCACGACACCGTCATCAAGCTCCTGGGCGACTTCGTCCTGCCGTACACCGAGATCCGCAACCGGCGGCCCGGCTACGCGGTGAGCATCGTGAAGGCGGGCATGACCGCGGTCGGCCACAGCGCGGGCCCGGTCCGACCGCCACTGACCGATCTCACTCCGGACGAACTGGCCGAGCTCGCCGCGCTGATCGACGGCCTGCCCACGGCCTGACGTCCCGTCGGAGTGCCCGCCACCGATGTGGCGGGCCGCCGGTCACAGCTTGAACACCACTCCGCGCCACGTCCACCCCGCACCGAGGATCGCGTTCGCAACGGTGCCTTCATCTCCGCGGGGTCGAAGCGGAACACCTCCGTCTTGTGCAGGCGGCCGTCGGACCCCCGCTTGACCTCCCACTGCCGGCTCACCGTGGTCACCTGCCCTCGGGAGTACTCACGTGACCGGGCGAGCCTGGGCGTGTCCCCGACCCACGTGACCTCCCACTGCTCGTCGAGCGCGCGAACCTCATTGCTCTCCGGGACCAGGCGCATCCTCGTCTTCAGCGTCCGGCTCATCTGGCTCCGCGAGAAGAAGGTGCGCCAGGCCGGTTCCATGACCCGCCACTCGGCGACGAGGTCGGCACCCTCGGCCGGGGTGCCATTACGTACGACGTACGGCACGTCGGGCCCGTTGATCGCGAGCAGCGCGGCCCGGACTTCTCCGGCCGGGCGCGGTATGACACCGGCGTCGGGATGCCTGGTGCCGGTCAGTTTGTCGAAGAGGCCCATCGGGTCAACCTACGGAGACACCGGCCGTACGGACAAGCTCGCCGCCGGCCTGCGCCACGACCCTCGCGCAGACCAACTAGCGTTCCGCGCTTCGTCTTCGCCGGTACCGGGAGATCGACCGGCCGGCCTCCGTCGCGAGGCCCAGCACGAGTATCGAGCCCAGCACCGATGCCACCAGAGCCTGCGAGACGGCTGCCGCCCGCAAGTCCACCTCGAAGAAGCCGACGGCGGCCAGGCCGGGCAGCGCTGAGCCGGCACCCAGCACCACGACGATCCGACGTGTCCCGCCGGGAACGGAACTCCCCTGCGTCGCCCAGACCTTCAGGCTCTCCCGGAACCAGAACAACGCCAGAGCCGCCACTTCGAGGCCGGTGACCAACACCGCCAAGACAAGATCGATCACCCAACCCAACACGTCCCCATGCTTTCGCGCCGACCGGATCCTGGCCTGAGTACGGATACTCAGACCCCTGCACGCCGGCGCGATTTTGCCGTCTTTTTTGCATCCGACCGCACAACCATTTTATGAATGCCATTCGCGCGGCGACGCGCAAAAAGAATTCTATGAATGCTGGAACTGGCGGACCGCGAGTGCAGTCTTATCCCGTGACCAGGAGCCCGCAGGATTCACTGCGGCACCGAATGACGGGGAAGGTTTCACCGACCATGCACGCTCGCACTCGCACCGCTCTCTTCGCCTCCGCCGCTATCGCGGCCACGCTCTCCCTCACCGCGATCACCCCGGCCCTGGCCGGCACGTCCGCCCACACCACGGCTGTCGCCGCCCCCGCGCCGTCCCAGGGCGACCCGCGAAGCACCACCAACCGCGTCGCCGATTTCTACGGTGCGTACATCGACTCGATCTGGGACAACGAGGACCCGGCCGCCGGCGCCAACGCGAAGGCACTGCGCTCCTTCTACCTGTCGGCGGCGGCGCAGAAGAAGGTCGCCGCGTTCGAGGCGAAGGAGCACGCCGACGGGATCCTGTTCGCGCAGAACGTGCCCGTGAAGTGGAAGGTCGACTACACGGGCTCCGGTGCCGGCCACGCGACCTCGCTCGTCACGCTCACCTGGAGCGACGGCGCCAACCCCGAGGTCACCAAGATCAAGGTCCAGTCGGACCTCCAGACCCGCAAGATCACCGACCTGGCGGCCGTCAACTAGCCCGCGCCCGCCTGGCAGTGGCCCGTACCGGAGACGTCCGGTACGGGCCACGCGCATCTCCCTTTCACAGGGGCATTCAAAAGCACGGCCGTCGATCGCAATCTCACGGGCCGCGCTTTATCGGCTCATCGCATTCGAGGGCGCAGGCGGGGTCTGAATCACTGCATCAATTTCTTTCCCTTGGCCTCGTCCAGATCCCGGTAGGCAGCGATGGTCCGCTGGTAGACGCCCCAGGTCGCTTCGACCTCGACGTGCTCCTCGACGGCGAACACCGCCTCCAGTCGGGTGCGCTGCTTCTCGGTGAGAAAGCCCGCGCCGGTGTGCAGGGTGCGGCGAAGAGCCGATGGACGTCGCCGATCAGTACACGTAGACGTACTGATTGAGGACGTTGATCGAAGGCGCCGGATGGCTCTCAGTGGTGCCGTTGGGGCGGACCCGACGCGACAGATGTGTCGCAGGCGTGGGGCCCGTTCGGATGTACCGAGGTAGCGGTCACTCCGCCGATCTGGGGTTTTTGCGCTGGTTGGCATTGAAGCGCGCCTTCTTCTGACGATTCCCGCACGTGTTCATGTCACACCACTTGCGGGTGCGACTCTGGCTGGTGTCGAAGAAGGCGGCTTGGCAGGTCGGTGATGCGCACAAGGCCAATTTTCCGTCTCGCTCGCCTGCGATGATGCTGATCGCGTCGGCGGCGATCACGCTGAGGGCATCTTCCACGCAGGAAGCCGAGCTGAGCCGCCATCGCCGCTCACCCTCGGGCGTCAGGATCGCCGCGGCCCGACCCCGAGTGCTGCAGTCATTGATGACTTGGACAGCAGACGCAGGGAGAGCGTCCTGGATCGCGGCCGCTGTCGCGGCGGCGTGAATCGACTCCCTCAGTTCCCGAGCGAGGTCGAGCTGAGCAGTCGTGCAGGACGCCACGGCGAGGCCGTTCGCTGCCAGCCAGTCGACAAGTCGGTGCGGCGTGGGAATGCGCTCGACGGCGTTGCCATGACGCTCCGACAGAGTCCCCGTGAAGCTGGTCGCCAGCACGCTACCGAGGCGGAAGTCAGGGAACCCAGCACGCATGGAACCACCTTAGCCGGTTGCACGCCGGCATGAAGGCACGGTAGAACCGCCATAGCCGGTTCGCACTGGTTCGCAGCCGGTTCCACGATGGCCAGGAGGTCTCATGCCCCGTCCAAGCAGCGACGTGCAAGCATTTGAAGCCCAGGCAACTGACGCTGACCTCGACGATCTGCGCGCGCGACTGGCCGCGGCGCGGCTGCCGGAGGCCGAGACGGTCTATCGCGCCGCGCCCGACCCCCGCCGATGGGAACAGGGCGTTCCTCTCGCCGACCTCGTGGAGGTCGTGAACTACTGGCGCACCGGGTACGACTGGCGGTCGTTCGAAGCGCGCCTTAACCGAATCGGCCAGTTCCGCACGACCATTGATGGTCTGGGAATCCACTTCCTGCACCTCCGATCCGCGCGCGCAGATGCCACTCCGCTGATCTTGACGCACGGCTGGCCAGGCAGCATTGCCGAGTTCATCGATGTAGTGGACGAGCTGGCAGATCCGAAGGATGCAGACGCGCCGGCGTTCCACGTCGTGGTCCCGTCGCTACCAGGCTTTGGTTACAGCGACAAGCCGGCCACCACCGGGTGGGGAATCGAAAAGATCGCGGCCGCATGGGTGGAACTGATGGGAAGGCTCGGTTACAGCAAGTTCGCAGCCCACGGCGGCGACTGGGGAGGTAATGTCACCACGGTTCTCGGCGGCAGGTTCCCGGCGCACGTGCTCGGCATCCACACAACGTTCGCGTTGGCACCGCCCGGGTTGACAACGGACGGGTTGACGGCGGTCGAGCGCAAATGGACCGAGGAAACCCGCGATTTCTGGCGCCATCACCGGGCGTACGCGAAGCAGCAGGCGACCCGACCGCAGACCATCGGCTACTCGCTCGTCGACTCACCGGTCGGGCTTCTTGCCTGGATCCTTGACAAGTTCGCCGAGTGGTCAGACACCGAAGACAGCCCGTTCGAGACGATTTCAAGAGACAGAATTCTTGACGACGTCACCCTGTATTGGCTGACGCGGACCGGCGCATCGGCGGCCCGCATCTACTACGAAAGCCCCAACTCGCTCGATCCCGAACTTCGGGTCGACGTCCCGTCAGCAATCACTATGTATCCCCGCGACATCGAGTCGCGCACTCCGCGTGCCTGGGCACAGGAGCGGTACCGACAGATCGTCCGATGGAGGTCGCCCGAAATCGGGGGGCATTTCCCGTCGCTGGAGGTTCCCGAGTATTTCGTGAAAGATCTACAAGAGGGCCTCGCGGCAGTGCTGGCCGCTAATCGGTGAACGCGGCTGGGTACCGGCACTCGCTCACCGCCCACGTGCTGCCGTCCCGATGAACTCGGTCGGGAAGCTGTCGGGCAGATACAAGAAATTCAGTTCGGCCGGGCTACACGCGGGCGACCCGGTGGCTCTCTGGCCAAGTCAACGGGCTTGCGTTGCACTGACGTTGTGGACGCCGGGACTGCTGCCGTGGTCGTCATGGAGGCCTGACCGACCTTGACTGCCCAGCAAACGACAGAGGGCAAGGAGAGTGTTCACTCCCTTGCCCTCTTCAACATATAGCGCACAGGGGGCCTTGCGGCAAGGCCCCCGTCTTGCCGCAGAATGGCCGGCCTGGGCCACGACCTGCGGAAGTCAGAGATTCGCGTAGTACATGAACTTTGTTCACGTATGGGGCATACGTGAACCTCGCCATCGCCGTCATCGTCGTCATCGCTGCCGGGCTTCGCGGACCGCCCGGCCCATATTCAACTCGTCACGTAGGGGATTTCATGATCGACGTCATCGTTGTGGGCAGCGGACCGACGGGCTTGATGCTGGCCAGCGAGCTGCGGCTGCACGGCGTGAACGTGGTCGTGCTGGAGAAGCTGAACGAGCCGACAAAGGAGTCCCGCGGGCAGGGCCTGCACGCGCGCAGCGTGGAGATGATGGACCAGCGCGGCCTGCTGGACCGGTTCCTCGAGGTCGGCGAGAAGTTCAGCGTCGGCGGTCTCTTCGGCGGCATCATCAAGCCGTGGCCGGACCAGTTGGACACCGCTCACCCGTTCGGCGTCAAGGCCTGGCAGCCAGTCACCGAGCGGCTGCTCAATGAGCGTGCGCTCGAACTCGGCGCCGAGATCCGGCGCGGGTGTGAGGTGGCCGTGGTGAGCCAGGACGAAGACGGGGTGACCGTCGAGTTGACCGACGGCACGCAGTTACGCTCGCGCTTCCTCGTCGGGTGCGACGGCGGCCGCAGCCTGGTGCGCAAGCAGGTCGGCGTCGGCTTCCCCGGCGAGCCCGCCACGGTCGAGACGCTGCTGGGCGAAATGGGGGCGACCGAGGATCCGGAGGCGATTGCCGCCGTCGTCGAGGAAGTCCGCAAGACTCAACTGCGGTTCGGTCTCATCCCCCAGGGGGACGGGATATACCGCATCAGCGTGCCCGCCGCGGAAGTGGCCGAGGACCGTGCGACCGCGCCGACCCTCGACGATTTCAAGCAGCAGCTGCTGGCGATCGCCGGCACCGACTTCGGCGTGCACTCGCCGCGCTGGCTGTCCCGGTTCGGCGATGCCACCCGGCAGGCAGAGCGCTACCGGGTCGGCCGGGTGTTCCTTGTCGGCGACGCGGCACACATCCACCCGCCGACCGGCGGGCAGGGGCTCAACCTCGGCGTCCAGGACGCCTTCAACCTCGGCTGGAAACTAGCCGCAGCGGTCAACGGCTGGGCGCCGGAAGGGCTGTTGGACACCTACCACGCCGAGCGGCACCCGGTGGGTGCCCGTGTGCTGGACAACACCCGTGCGCAGATCACCCTGCTGGGCACCGATCCGGGCGCGGCCGCGCTGCGGGAGCTGCTCTCGAAGCTGATGGACTTCGAGGAGGTGAACCGGTACGTGACCGGGATCATCACCGCGGTCGGGGTCAGCTACGACTTCGGCGAGGGCCACGAACTGCTCGGCCGTCGAATGCGGGACGTGGAGTTGAAGCGGGGCCGCCTGTACGAGCTGATGCACGACGGCCGCGGGCTGCTCCTCGACCGGACAGGCAGCCTCTCGGTGGAGGGCTGGGCGGACCGGGTCGACCACGTCGTCGACGTCAGCGAGCAACTGGACGTGCCCGCGGTACTGCTGCGGCCGGACGGTCACGTGGCGTGGGTCGGCGAGGATCAGCCGGATCTGCTCAGCCACTTGTCCAAGTGGTTCGGTACTGCTGCCAGTTGAGCGCGCGGGCTCGGACGGGAGCGCGGCAATCGTGAAGTGAGACAGCAGGTGGCGGCAGCACCTCAGTAGCACCGGCCCCGTCGGTTGCGCGACGGGGCGGCGCGGGGGACGGCCGCCATGGGTTGTCCCCCGCGACCTGCACAGGAGAGGATGAGCGACGGAATCGGCTGGATCGCCCGCGAAGAGATCGCCTGGACCGGCTACTGCATCACGCCGGCACGCGGCCTGGAGCTCGTCCGTCATGGCCGGCTCACCATCCCTTCGACGCGCGGCTCGCGCCTCAGTCGCCGCGTCTCCACGCCCCGTACGTCTCGCCCCCCACGCTCACACGCCAGCTCCGTTCGTGTGAGCCCGGGCCCTGGCCTCAGTGACCAACCCGGCCGTCACCACCAGTAGGCCGGCGGTCACACCGAAGGCGGCGGTGAGGCCGTTCAGCCACGCGTAGCCACTGCTGCTGGGATACGTGGTTCCGTCGTCCAGCACGCAGTCGAAGCGCAGCGGCACATAGGAAGTCCGGTGCCCGACCAGGTGCTGGAGGGTGCTGTCGTCGACGGCGTCGCGGCACGAGGGCGCCGGAGACGAGGAGGCGCCGCTCTCCGACTCGTGTTCGGACAGCTGCACCGCGCCGAGCCCCAGCACGTACAGGCCGGCTGCCGCTGCCGCCGCCATCGCGGCACACCATCGCAGCAGATCCAGGGACCAGTCCGCCCGGCGGCCGGGAAGGGCGACGGAGACGAACTTGACGACCACAGCGACGACCCAGACGGGGATCGCGACCAGAGCGGGCAGTGCCAGAAAGACGAACACGAGCCAGGGCACCCTTCACAGGCGTTCGGCGCGGACGAGTTCATGGAGCGCAGCTCGCCGCCTTGCCCGGAGTAGACCTTCGAAGGCAGCAACAGGTTGTGGTCATCGCCTGATCGTCACGGGTTTGCGCTCGCCGGGTGGGACTCCCAGTACCAGGTAGATCCGCGCCGGGCGGTGCACAGTGGAGTCATGGCGACCACGGAGTTCGGGCACACGGTGCGGCGCTGGCGTGACCGCGTCCCGCCGGAGGCGGCCGGGCTGCCCGTCGGCGGTGGCCGGCGCGCGCCCGGGCTGCGCCGCGAGGAGCTCGCCCTGCTGGCCGGTATCTCCGTCGATTACGTCACCCGCCTCGAACAGGGCCGCGCGACCAACCCCTCCGAGCAGGTCGTCGAGGCGCTGGGCCGGGCGCTGCGTGTGACCGCGACCGAGCGTGAGCACCTGTTCCACCTGGCCGGGCTCGTACCGCCGGGGCAGGGCACGGTGCCCGCCTTCATCACGCCGAGTGTCCAGCGGATGCTGGACCGGCTGACCGGGACGCCCGTCGCGGTCTCCGACGCCACCTGGACGCTGCTGCTGGCCAACCCCCTGTACACGGCGTTGATGGGTGAGCGGCACGGCGACGAGCGCAACGCGGTGTGGCGCAACTTCCTCGGCGCCGCCGGCCGCGTTCGCCACACGCCTGAGTCTCTGCGCGCGCTCGAGACGGCACAGGTCTCCGACTTGCGTGCCGCGGCGAGCCGCTATCCGCAGGACCAGCGGCTGCGGCGCCTGATCGCGGAACTGCGCGCAAACAGTGACCGGTTCGCCGAGCTGTGGGATTCCGGCGCCGTCGGGCAGGCCGCGGCGTCGCGCAAGACCATCGATCATCCCGAGGTGGGCGCCCTGACGCTCGACTGCGACATCCTCAGCGTCGCGGGCACCGGCCTGCGCATCATCATCTACACCGCCGAGCCCGGCACCCAGGACGCCGAACGTCTCGCGCTCCTCGGCGTCATCGGCACCCAGACACTCGCCGGACACCAGTTGGGCGCTCAGTGGCCGTAGGGCGGCTCGAAGCAACCGGTCTCCATGTAAGGGCCATTGACACCGACCTCGTAGTTCGTCTCCTGCACGAACGCCGTGACGCATGCGTCGGCATGCACGCGAAGGCCGACCTGCGCGCCTTCGGGCGTGACGTACTGGTCGGTCTCGTAGCGCGCGTCCATCCCCCGTACGGTCAGCGTCCCGCCGGCCCGCTCGCCCCCGTCGCCGCTCCCCTCCTGCGCGTAACCGAGCTTGAGGAGTGCCGCGCGGACGCTCTCGGGGTCCCACTCCTTCTGCCCCCAGAGGCGTTTGAGCACGGGCTCGATGCGGGCGGCTTCCCGCCGAGCGTCCTTTTCACCGGCGGGCGACATGTCGCCCGCGCGGCGGTAGGCGTTGTTGTCGCCGATGTGCGGCGCGCCGTCGACCACTCCGGGCTCCACGTAGGGGGAAGCGGAAGAAGGCGTCGTGGCGGAAGAAGGCGAGGGAGGCGGGCTGGAACTCTCGGACGAGGTCGGCAGTCCGGCCGCCGTGTCCGCGGCGTGGTCCTCGCCGCAGCCGGTCAGCGTCACGGCAGCAGCGCCCAGCAGGAGTGCGAGCGCGGCGCACCGTCTGCGCTGCGGTGTCGTCAAGGTCGGCATGGACGAGACTCTGCCATCGCCGGGCCGGCTGTGGGGGCCGCCGAGCCATGTTGTCCGCGCATGCGTGACACCGCGTCCGTGCCGTGGGCCGGTCCTCATCCGGCGGCGGACCGGTATTCCTTCGGAGGCGATCCGTACCTGCCGCGGAACGCGTGGCTGAAGTGGAACGGCCCCGCGAAGCCCGAGGCCGCGGCCACCTGGGCCACGGTGAGTTCGGTACCCGTCAGCAGGCACGCCGCATGCTGCAGCCGCGCCTCCCGCAGGGCCCGCATCGGCGTGGAGCCGGTCTCCTCGGCGAACAGGTGGGCGAACCGTGAGGGTGACAGGGCCACAGCCGCGGCAAGGGAGTCAACGGTGTGCGCGGCTGCCGGGTCGGCGTCGATCAGGGCCTGGGCGCGGCGCACGCGCGCGTCGCCGGGGCCGGTGACGCCGGACGGGGAGGTGGCGAGCAGCAGGGCGCGCTCCACGGAGCCCAGGGCCAGCGCGGCGGCGTCCGGGCCCGTCGCCACCGAGGCCGGGACGGTGCGGCGCGTGGCGCTCACCGGGCGCGGTGGAGCGCCGGCGCCGGTCCAGCGGCTGTCGGCGTGCGCCTGTCGCAGCGCCGCGGCGACGCCGGTACGGGCTCCGGGGTGGACATCGGGCATCACGTGGCAGCCGCTGCCGAGGTCGTACGGGCGCAGGCGCTGCTCCCAGCCGGGGCGCAGCAGGAAGTGGGCCCACCACAGCCCCCAGTGCTCGGCGTCCGGCGCGGTCCGGTAGGTGTGATGCACACCCGGCGCGAGCAGCACCAGGCTCCCGGGTCCCGCAACCGTCCCGGCGCCACCCTGGCGGACGTGACCGGCACCGGACTCCGTCCACAACAGGAGCCAGCTCGGGGCGCCGGCCTTCCTGCGGACCGCGTAGTCGGGCTGCCCGTCGTAGCGGCCGACGATCAGGACACCCGAGGGCGGCGCAGCAGTTTCACGAAGGTCTGTGGCGGACACGCGCATAGCCTGGCACACCGGCGCGATTCTACGGTCGCTGTATGAACACAGTCGACATCTCGACCTTCGAGGCCTCGGGCTACGCGATCGCCCGCCAGCTCCTGTCACGCGAAGAGGTGGCCGCGCTCACCGACAGCTTCATGGAATATCCCCAACGAGGCGCCGTACCAGGTCACTTCCAGCCGTCGGCGCAGAATCCCAACGGCCCGCACGATCCGCTGCGCGAGTACCCACGCATCATGCACCCCCACCTGATCGACGACACCGCCATGCGTTACCTGCTCGACCCGAGGATCACCACGATCGTCGCCGAGCTGATCGACGAGGAGCCGATAGCAGCGCAGAGCATGCTGTACTTCAAGCCTCCCGGCGCCCGCGGGCAGGCGCTGCACCAGGACAACTTCTATCTGCGGGTCGAGCCGGGCACCTGCGTCGCGGCGTGGGTGGCGCTCGACCACGTGGACCGCGACAACGGAGGGCTCGAAGTCGTCCCCGGCACGCACCTCATGGACCTCTTCTGCCCCGAGGAGGCCGACCCCGACACGTACTTCACGAGGGAGTACGTGCCACCGCCGGCGGGCCTCGCGCGCGTGCCCGTCGACATGGAGCCGGGCGACGTCCTCTTCTTCAACGGCAGCCTGGTCCACGGCTCCGAGCCGAACACGACCACGGACCGGTTCCGCCGCAGCTTCGTGTGCCACTACGCCCCGCGTTCGGCCCGCCGTATCGCCCGCCACTACCGCACGTTCACGCTGGAGGGCCAGGAGGTCTTCCTGGCCGAGGCGGAGGGGGGCGGCCCCTGCGGTACGGAGTTCCCGGTCACGTCGCCGCACTAACGGCTCTCGTTCGGATCATGCCGGGTTCGCGGGGCCTGGCACGCCCTCCCCCACGTCTGGCCGCGAGGGCCGCCGACGCGCTCATCCTCACCGCAGAGGACGCCGGGGCGACCGCGCCGCAGCACTGGCCCACTGGCAGCAGTGCATCCTCCGGCACGAGGTGGAGCACGGCGGCGGCCGCCCTCGGTGACGGGGTCAGCGCTGCGGCGGCTTGATCAGGTACATCCGGCGGGCCAGATCCAGCGCGGTCAGCAGCACCAAGGCCCCGTTCCACCGGTATTCACGGCGCTGCTGCCACACCTCGCCGGTACCGCTCGGGTCGGCGGCGCGTGCCTGAATGACGACCTGGGACCGCTGGTCCCAGCTCGTGATCTCGTCCGCGTGGCTGCGCACCTCCCAGTCCCTCCCGCCACGGATCGCCTGGGTGATGTACGCGGGAATCGCCTGGAACCGCGCCCCTTCGGCCAGGGCCACGGCCAGCGCCTCGACGCCGGTCGCCAGCGTGTGGGTGCTCGTGTTCGGGTCATGATGGAAGATGTCGCGCACCGCGTTCCGCAGGCGGCCCCGGCTGATCGTGGTTCCGGAGAGATTCCGGTAGTTGACGCCCCAGCCGAAGTGCTCCCTGCGGACACCCGGGTACACGTTGCCCGGAATCATGTCCCGCGTGCGGCCGTCCACCTGCTCGGTGAACGTGTAGAAGACCCGGCGGCTCGCGTCCCTGTTCTCCACGTAGAACCCCAGCAGATAGCTGTCGGACCGGCGGAAGACTCCTCGGACCATGCCGCCCAGGATGAACTCGTCCTCGGTGAACCGTCCGATGTTGATCGACTGGAAGGCATTGGGGTCGGGGTTCTGGATCAGGTGGCCGGCGCCGGGCCGTCGGACGCTCTCGTCCCCCAGCATCGCGTTGCGGACGTTCGCGACCGTGCGGGTGTAGAGGTCGGCGAAATCCTCGTCCTCGGTCACTGCCCTCGGGTGCGCCTGTTCCTGGGGCTGTGGCTGGGCCCGGGCGCTGTGGTCCTGCCCGGTCCGGGCCGGTGCGCCGTAGGTGGCAGCCCCTCCCGCGCCCAGCGTGCCCGCCAGCACCGAAACCACCACAGCCGCGCTGACCAACCGACGCCGCCCCGGCCCGCGTTCAGACCGTTCGGCCCGTTCAACCCTTCGCGTCATCTCTTCGGTGTCTCCCATGTCAGGCCCAGAACTCGAACTCGGCCTGCAGCGTGCCCCTGGTGACCCGGCCCCCGTCGCTGTAGTAGAGGGCCTTGTACTCCGCGCCCTTCGTCAGGTTCGCGTCGATCAGGGTCGAGCCGTACGCGCCGCAGTTGGCGTTGCCGCAGGCCCAGTCCCACGTGACGCGTTTGCCGTTGCTGTCCTGGATCTCGATCCAGTCCCAGCCGTTGTACGGATCCCGCCCCGAGGGCGCCACCCAGGTGACACTGACCCCCTTGACGTGGGACTGGTACCAATAACCCCTGAACTGAGCCGGCGATACTTCACTGATCAGGTAGTCGGTGTTGATCTTGCCTGGGTGCGGGTCTTCGGGACCATCGCTCCGGACCGTCGGCGGCCGCCAGTGCTCACGCGCCGAATCGGCCGCCGGAGCCGCCTGCACAGCGGCCGTCGTCGGCTCCTCCGAACCCTGCGACGCCGCGGAAGCCGTCCCCAGCGCCACCGCGGACACACTCGCGAGCACCCCGGCCATGACCGCGGCCCGCCGCCGGGGCGGGTTCGCCCCGGCCTGTAAGGAAGAAGCCTTTCCCGTACCTCGCGTGCCGAACAACATGCGTACTTCACCTCGCTGTCGATGGGTGATCAATGCGACTGAAACGCTAGGGATCGGTGATCGACATTCGTTTGACGATCGCTCAACGCGAGCCTTCACGACTGCGTTGCCCAGGCCGAGGAGACCAGGGCGGAGCGCTTCGATGCGGTCGATGTCGGCTTCGGGGGCGGCGAGATCGCACAGTCGCGATGGACGCGTTGCGCCGGCGGGTCGCCCGTGCGCAAGACCCTGGACGTGACGGTCCTGGGCGGACAGGTGCTCAGCTCCCGCTCCTGACCTCCAACGCCCTTCCCAGGACGGGCGCCAGAGCTTCGGCGTAGCCCTCCGCCATATGGCTTTCGTCCCGGTAGACGAAGGTGTCGTACACCGCGACGGGACAGTCTCCGTGCGTCGTGCACAGCCAGGGCTGCGGGTCGATCACGGAGACGCCGGTCGAACGTGCCGCTGCCTTCGTGGCGTTCCTGCGGGTCACGTCGTGCAACGCCTTGGGGACGCGGACCGAGCAGTCCCGCAGGTGCAGAGGGTGGATGGCCGCGCAGTCGAGTACGTCCTCGCGAGGCCAGGGTGTGTCGAGGAGCGCGACGAGCCGGGCGCCTGATCGCGAGAGCTTCCGGAACGTCCGGGCGTAGCCGTCGGTCCATCCCGCGAGCGGGTCCCGCATCGTCTGCGCGGGGGTGCCCGCGTCGGAGGAGGACACGAGGACGAGTGAGGGACGGAGCTTCTCGATCCGCGAGAGCGCGTCCGCGCGCCAGCGGTCACATGTCGTATAGGGACGGTGTGCGTTGACGATGGTGACCGTGGCCGCCTTGCAGGAGGCCTTGGTCATCGATATCAGCTTCCAATGGTGCTGCAGGGCAAGGACGTTCAGTGCCGGGAACCACTGGGCCGCGTGGGAGTCGCCGAAGAGTACGACGACGTACTTCGAGGACCGGTCTCCGTACACGCACATGGGTGCGCTCGTGCCGGCGTAGTTCTGGTGGCACCCGTCCCGGTACACGGCGGACCGTATGTCCGTGATCCCTGTGAGTGGCGGTGTGAGGTTGTCCGGCAGGCGGGTGCCGGTCGTACCGAGGGCCTTCGTGAGGCGCGCGCCGGGGTCCGGGGCGGCGGCGAGGGCGTCCTTGAGTACGGGGGCGGGCTCGCCGGAGCTGATCGACGGCGGGAAGGCCGCCGCGATCAGCGCGGTGGACGCGGTGACGGCGGTCAGGGCGAGGCCGAGCCGCAGGCCACGGCCCGGGCGGCCGCGCAGGGCCCGGTGGAAGCGCACCGGGTTCTCGACAAGGCGCAGGGTCAGCCAGGCCGGGAGCAGAGCGGCCGCACCAAGGGCCAGCTCCAGGTGCGTGCCGGCAGGCCTGTCCAGCGCCTTCGGCCCGATGACCAGGAACGGCCAGTGCCACAGGTACCAGCTGTACGACAGCCCGCCGAGCCAGGTCACCGGCCGTGCGGTGAGCATCCGGCGCGCTCCCGGCCACGCGGGCGAGGTACCGCCGACGATGACGAGGGCGGCGCCGATGACGGGTGCCGCCGCGGCCGTTCCCGGGAAGGGCGTGTCGGCGTCGAAGCGCAGCGCGGCGGCGATTATGCAGGCGAGACCAGCCCACGTCATCGCCACGGCCACGCCGGCCGGCAGACGCGGAGGCCGGAGCAGGGCGACCAGCGCTCCGACGCCCAGCTCCCAGGCGCGCGTGTGCGACCCGAAGTAGGCCCACGGCGCCGACTGCCCGGTCACGTGGACGCTCAGCCCGAACGACACCGCGCACAGCGCCACCAGGGGTATCGCCAGGAGCGCGCGGCGCCGCCTCGAGAGCCGCCAGCCGAGGAACAGGAGCAGCGGCCACACCAGATAGAACTGCTCCTCGACGGCCAGCGACCAGAAGTGCTGGAACGGGGACGGAGGGCTGCCCTCCGCGAGGTAGTCGGTGCCCGTGGCCGCGAGGCGGAAGTTCACCGCGTACAGGGCGCTGGCGAACGCGTCGCTCATGTACTCGGCGAAGCGGATCTTCGACAGGAACAGCCACGATCCGGCGAGGGTCACCAGGACGACGAGGGCCGAGGCGGGGAGCAGGCGCAGCGCCCTGCGGGCGTAGAACGCACGGATCGATATGCGGTCGGAGGCGGACAGTTCGCGCAGGAGCGAGGACGTGATGAGAAAGCCCGAGATCACGAAGAAGACGTCGACCCCGACGTAGCCGCCGCTGAACCGTGTGACCCCGGCGTGGCCCAGGACGACCAGAGTGACGGCGAGGGCCCGGAGCCCCTGGATGTCAGGGCGCTGCCCAGGCGCGGCGTGTGTCGCGCCCGGCGGAGGTGCGGTGCGCCCGGCGTCGGACGCCGGCTCCTCTTCCCCCGTCCCCGTCGACCGCGTGGCGGGTTCGGTTGCTGCCTGTCCGGCGTGCGTTCTTGCGCGAATTACGGCGTACGGAGTCCTGGTCACGTCTGGGACTGTCCGGTCAGACCCGTGTGTTGCGGCCGCGCACCCCTCTTTTTGAGCACTCAACCAGGTGTTCACCGGTAGGGCGCCTGCGAGTCGTCCGGTGTTGCGCCGGCGCCCGGCACCATGGCGTGGCTCACGCAACGGCTGCCGCGAAACGGAGACATGCGGTCATGGAGGACTCACTGCGCGCCCGGATCAGGGCGGGCGACGCCGATGCCTTCGCGGAGCTCTTCGACGACACCTCTCCCGAGGTGCACCGCATGGCGTTGCGCGCGACGGGCGACTGGGCGCAGGCCGAGGACGTCGTCTCGCTGACCTTCCTGGAGATATGGCGGCTCCGGCAGACGGTGCGCCGCGAGGACGCCCCGCTCCGGCCGTTCGTCCTGGGCGTCGGCCTGAACGTCCTGCGCAACCAGTCCCGCTCGGCCCGCCGTCACCGCGCGGCCCTGGCCCGGCTGCCCGCCTGCGAGCACCTGCCGGACTTCGCGGACGAGGTGGTCGACCGCATCGCGGACGCCGAGCAGGTCGCCGCCGCCCGCACGGCACTGGACGCGCTGAACCGCGCCGAGCGCGATGTCGTCCTCCTGTGCGGCTGGTCGGAGCTCAACTCCGAGGCCGCCGCCGAGATTCTGGGCGTGGCACCGGGCACGGTCCGCTCGCGCCTGTCGCGGGCGAGGGCGCGGCTGCGGGCGTCCGTCGACGCGTAGGCCCACGAAGGCAGCGACCCGCGCGGGGGCTCGTCGAAGCAGGCGGGGCGAGCCGGTCGGGTCCACCAACTTCACTGGTAGCCCTGCCCCTTGGGGAACTCCCTGTCGACCAGGAGCCTGACGAGGTCCTCACCGATCGCAGAGCGCGCGCCTGCGCGGAATTCGTCGTCGCCAAGCACAGTTCCTCGTCCCGGCCCCGCCCCTGCGGCAGGCAGCCTGAGCCATCACAGTCGTGCGCCGCCGCACCCGTCCACCGGATTTCACCGGAGTACCCGCCCTCACCGGACCTCTCACGCCTCCGGGTCCGGCAGACGCGCCTCGATGCCGTCCAGCAGGAACGTCAGGCTGAGTGCGAACTGCTCGTCCATATCAGGCCCGGACGGTTCCTCCATCCAGCGCGCCAGCAGTTCGTGCCCGCCCTGCTGCGCCACTCCCCTGACCGCGTTGACCGCCGCGGCCAGCCGCTCGGGGGTGTCGATTCCCAGCCGGCGGCGCATGGCGTGCTCCTCGGCCTCCTGCTGTGCGCCGCCGAAGACGTGGCGGTCGAGCAGGGCGGCGTACGCGACAGCCTCCCCCAATGCGGCGCCGCGCCCCACGAGCACCCGCAGCTGGAACTCGGTGCGGTGCAGCATATGGGGACCCAGCGGGGGGCGGGTCGGAACGAGCTGCGCGAACCACAGATGTCTCTTCGCCATGGCCCAGCTCTCCACCGCGACCCCTCGCAGGTCCGCACGCCAGTCGGGGCCCGGCTCCGCCGGCACGGGAATCTCCGCGGTGGCGGCGTCCAGCATCAGGTCGACGAGTCCGTCCTTGCTCATCACGTGGCGGTACAGCGCCATCGGCGTGTACGGCCCGAGGCGTCGGGCGACCGCGGCCATGGTCAGGGCCTCCGCTCCGCCCTCGTCCGCGACCGCCGTCGCGGCCCGCACGATGTCGTCCCGCTCCAGCGGGCTCTGCCTGCGCTTCGGCGGCTCCGCACGGGTCCAGATCAAGGGCGTACCGAAGTCTCCGGCCGCCGTCCGCTCGTCCTCCATGGTTGTAGTTTATGCCATCAGCTAGAGTTTATGCCATAAACGTAAGCGTGAGCGTGAGGAGAGCGTCATGGACCCGACCACCGCACCCGCCGGGATCCGGCTCGGCATCGTCCGGGGGATCAGCTACGGCATGTTCGGCAAGCCGGATCCCTTCGTCCGGCAGATCCGGGCACTGGGCGGTTCGCTGGTGCGTGTCTACGTCTACTGGGGACAGGTCGAGCCGGAACCCGGTCGCTACGACTGGACCGTGGTGGACGCGATCCTCGACCAGTTGGACCCGGCCGACGAGGCGTGGATCACGGTGTGTTCGAGCTCGCCCTGGGCCACGCGGAACCCTTCGGCGTTCCTGCCGTCGTCCCCGGCACATGACAACGCGCAGTACGCGCGCTTCGTGAGCCACCTGGTGACCCGCTGCCGGGGCCGTATCGACTACTGGCAGTGCAACAACGAGCCGAGCAACACGGGCCTCCTCTGGGACGGCACCGCGCCCGAGTACGTCGAGCAGCTGACGGCCTTCACCCGCGCGGTGCGTCATGCCGACCCCGGCGCGCGGATCGTCCTCGGCGGCTGCGGATACGACGTCCTGTCGAGCCCGCCCGGCAGCGCTGAGCGCGCCTTCTTCGACCATGTGGTGGAGCACGGCCGCGACGCGTTCGACCTCTTCTCCGTGCACCTGTACGGCGACCCGCACGACATCCCGGAACATGTGGAGTCCGTGCGCGCGATGATGCGCCGGCACGGCTACGAACGACCTGTGGTGGCCGGTGAGTACAACGGGCCGACCCTGTTCGAGTTCCCCGAGGCCCAGGCAGCGTTCCAGCAGGAGATGATGGCGGCGTTCACGTCCCCCGCCACCGGCGCGGAGGCGGAGCCGCCGGACCGCGGCACCATGCGGGCTCTGTACGCCCGGGAGGCCGAACTCCCCGACGCGCTGCGGATGTTCCTGGAGGACTGTCCTCCGGAACTCGCCGCGCGCAGGGACCGGATCAACTGCCGCCAGGTCGTGACCCGCAACGTTCTCGCCCTGGCCGCCGGCGTCTCCCGCACCGTCTGCTGGAACCTCGCGCCCGAGGTCCCCGGCTACCACGACCGGCTGAACATGATGGGGTTCCTGTTCGGCAAGCTCGCCCTGCTCGACTACGACGGACCGGAGCTGACCGCACGTCACCCTTCGGCCGACGCGTTCGCCCGCCTGGCCGGACATCTGGACGGTGCCGACGGCGTGCGCCGCCTGGCGGCCGGGGAACGTCCGGAGCTGTACGTCTTCGAGGTGTCGCGGCCCGGGCGCGGCCCCCTGGAGGTCGTGTGGACAGCAGGGGACGTGTTCACCGGCGAGGACGAGCCGCCCACGCGGATCGCACGTCCGTGGCCTCATGCGGAGGTTCACGCCGTGGACGCGTTCGGGGTCGCCGTACCGGTGACGCGTGACGGGTCGCTCGTCCGCTTTCCCGTGTCCGTGACCCCCGTGTTCCTGTCGGCCGGGCCGGCGTAGTCGCTGGACGGCTCGTCAGGCGCGGCCAGCAGCCTTCTGGCTCGTGCGGGAGAGGGCGTCGACGACCACGGCGGCCGGCAGAGCCGAGCCGCGGACCGGACCGAGCCCCGGCCGCCGAACAGGCTCGTGCCGCCCGTAAGTGGTGCGGCGGAACACGAAGTCGAGGAGTACCAGCAGGATCAGGAAAATGAGGAGGGCGAGTGGCAGGCCCTGGTGGCGGTCGACGATGCAGGCCGTGGCGAAGGCGATCGCGGCGAGGACGCCCGTGCGCAGCACGATCTCGACGACCGGCACCGGCCGGAACGGCACCCTGGCGACCTGCCGCCGTCTGGCGTCCAGGAGCGACGCGGCCGGCAAGAGTCCGACGCCGACGGCCACGGTGATGGAGGCGGCGGCCGGGCATGGAAGCCGCCCCGCTCAGGCGTGCGAAGATCGCCCGATGACGATTCCAGGCAGTGTCGGCCCCACCGAGTACATACGTTTCCAGGCAGTCTCGCCGAACGAGCGGGGACACTTCACGGGCGTGTTCGGGCTGGTCAACCGTCTCGGCCGGGCAGGCAGGCTCAGCGAGGAGCAGGAACTCTTCCGGCGCGAGAACAACGCCTGGTACGACCTCGCGTACCCCGACCCCTCGAAGGTGGACCCGTCGGTCTACGACCCGGCGGTCAACCCCACCGCCACGGCCTGGTTCAAGCCGACGGCTACGCACCTCATGGAACGCGTCGACGGTTACCTGGAAATCCTCGCCGCACACGGAGTCGACTGCCGCCTGGTCCGGTCCCGCGACCCGGGCCAGGTCATCTACGAGGACGAGGTCCAGATCGTGGTCGTGACCCGACGGGAATCCAATGGATGACTTCGGCCCGCTCGACTGGGACCAGGTCGAGCAGCGCGCGGCGCGTGGTGACACGTCGTATCTGCGGGAGTTGGCGGCCCGGCTCGCCGAGCGGCGCGAGGCCGCCGCAGAGCAGGCGCGGGAGTACGGATGCCATCTCGCCCATGTCGTACGGGTACTGGCACTCACCCCCGGACGTGACAGCCTGACGCAGTTGCTCCTCCTCCTCGACGAGAAACAGGCGTCGACCAGCCTTCACCCGCGCTTCGTCGCTTCGCTCCTCGCCGAGCACCAGGAGCCCGCCGATCTGGCGGCCACCGTCTTCGACCGGCCCCACTCGGACCGTCTCGACGAGCTGCGCGGCTGCCTCTTCCACGAGTTGATCCTTCGCGGCGTGGACATCGACGACTTCCGGCCGCTGCGCACCTGGGCGATCGTGCGGCCGGGCTGGTCCGCCCTCGCATGGCTGCCGGATCAGCTCCGCGACATGGAGACCGCCGTCGACTTCCCCAGCCGGTCACTGCGCGGCTCGGCCCGAGGCGGTGGATCGGGCCTGCCCACCGAGGGCCGGATGGATCCGCCCACGCCAAGGGTGACCGCCCGTTCCGCCCTTCAGGACGTCGCCACCACGGACGTGTACGAGAGCATCGTCGCCGCCCCGGAGGCCGGGGAATGGGGTGACCACGGGGCGTGGGTCTTCCGGCTCGACGAGGCCATCGCACCGGAGCAGGTGCCGGCCCTCCTTCCGACACTGCCCATGCCCTGTGTCGACGGGCTCGGCCCCACGGGCCGCTTCGAAATCGCGATCCGCCCGGTGGACGAGATCTGGCGGCTGCTCTTCGCCACGGCGTCGATGGGCGGCATGTACAGCACGGGCGTTGACGGTGCCTACGGACGGCTCTGGGCATGGCGTTCGCTGGCCGGCCTCAGTGGCACCGCCGCGGACGCGAGCGCCGATGAGGTCGAGCGACACGCGAGCCAGAGCACGTGGTTCCACTTCGAGGCCGACGTGGAGTGGTTCCACAACGACCTCTGCGCCGACTACGGCATCGCCACGCTGTCGCCGGACCGTCGCCGGCTCGCCGTCCTCGCCGCCACTGACACCGACTGATCAAGCCCTGCCAGAGCACGCCGCCGGGCGTGACGCCTCGTCAGATCTCCGGTTCGACCCACTGCTCAAGGAAGTCGTCACCGAGGTCGGGTACGAGTTCCTCGTCTCCGCCGTACGGAGACAGCTCGGCCCAGATCACCTTGCCGCGCGGCGGATAGCGCGTGCCCCAGCGTTCGGCGTAGTGGGCGACGAGGAACAGCCCTCGTCCGCCCTCGTCGGTGGTGGCGGCCCGGCGCAAATGGGGTGCTGTGCTGCTGCCGTCGGAAATCTCGCAGATCAGGGTGCGGTCGTACAGCATGCGGACCTTGATCGGCTGCGTGCCGTGGCGGATGGCGTTGGTGATCAGTTCGCTGAGGATGAGCTCGGTGGTGAACGCGATCCCGTCGAGGTCCCAGTCGTCGAGCTGGCGCAGGCACGCGGAGCGTACGGGGGCGACGGCCGCCGGATCGGACGGCACGTCCCATTCGGTGACCCGGCTGGGGTCGAGAAGCCGGGTGCGGGCGACCATCAGGGCGACGTCGTCGTCGGGCCGCTCCGGCATCACGGCGTCGAGGACGTCCGTGCAGGTCTCCTGTGGTGTGCGGTTCGCTCCGTTGGACAGGGCGGCGCGCAACAGCTCGATGCCGGTGTCGAAGTCGCGGTGCCGGCCCTCGATCAAGCCGTCGGTGTACAGCACGAGTTGGGAGCCTTCGGGCAGGCGCAGTTCGAGGGTCTCCATCGGCATGCCGTCGCCGAGTCCTAGGGGCGGGGACACGGGTACGTCGAGGAGAGTGACGGTGCCGTCGGGGCGGACCACCGCTGGTCCGGGGTGGCCGGACGAGGCCATCGTCACGTGTCCGGTGACCGCGTCGTAGATCGCGTACAGGCAGGTCGCCCCGACGATGCCCGCGCCGTCGCCCTCGCGTGCCACGTCGGCGTCGATGCGGGCCACCTGTTCGTCGAGGTGACTCAGGAGTTCGTCGGGGGTCAGGTCGAGGGACGAGAAGTTGTGGACTGCGGTGCGCAGTTGCCCCATGGTGGCCGCCGCGCGTACGCCGTGCCCGACGACGTCGCCGACGACGAGGGCGACGCGGGCGCCGGGCAACGGGATGAGGTCGAACCAGTCGCCGCCGACCCCCGCTTCGGCGGGCAGGTAATGGTGGGCGACCTGGAGCGCGGACTGCTCGGGGAGCGCTCCGGGCAGGAGGCTGCGTTGCAGGGTGACGGCCATGGCGTGTTCGCGGGTGAAGCGGCGGGCGTTGTCGATCGCCACGGCGGCGCGGGCAGCCAGCTCTTCGGCGGTGGACAGGTCGTCCGGCTCGAAGGGCCCGGTGCTCTCCATGCGCCAGAAGTCCGCGAGGCCGAGCACGACGCCGCGTGCGCTCAGGGGCACGCTGATCAGGGAGCGGACGCCGTGTTCCAGAATCCGCCTGGCGCGCTCGGGGTCCTGCGTCCGCCAGCCGCCGACCGCGCGCAGATCGCCCTCGAGTACCGCACGGCCGTCGCTCATGGACAGGGCCATCGGAGTCGCGGGGGCGAACCGGATCAGTTCGCCCACGGGATGGAACACGTCCTTGCGCGAGATGCCCGTGACGGCCGCGCGCCGCATTTCGGTGGTGTCGCCGCTGGGCTCGCCGCCCCCTATGACGCCGTCCAGGAGTTCTACGGTGACGACGTCCGCGAAGCGGGGGACGGCGACATCGGCCAGTTCCTCCGCGGTGTGTATGACGTCCAGGGTCGTGCCGATGCGCACGCCCGCGTCGTAGAGGAGTTGCAGTCGTTCCCTGGCCGACTGCGCCTTTCCCGCGAGGGCCCGCAGTTCGGTGGAGTCCCGCAGCGTCACCGCGTTACCGGCGGGCCCGCCGTACAGGGCCGTCGGCCGTACGTTCACCGCGAGCAGGCGGTCGCCCGCGCGGTGCACCTCGTCGGTCACGACCTGTTCGGCGACGAGGAGTTCGGCCATGTGCGGGGCGAGGCCGAGGTCCGCGATGGCGCGACCTTCCGCACCCGGCGGCAGTCCGAGGAGCCGTTTCGCCTCGTCGTTGGCGAGCAGCAGGCGGCCGTCCCCGCTGGTGATGAGCACGCCTTCCTTCACGGCGTGCAGGACCGCGTCATGGTGCTCGTACATCCGCGAGAGCTCGGCGGGATCCAGGCCGTGGGTCTGGCGCCGCACCCTCCTGCTCACAAGGACCGAACCGGCCGTCACGACGAGTAGCGCGCCCGCGGCGGACCCCAGGAGCATGGGGAGTCTGTGCGACACCCCGGCGTTCACGTTCTCCACGGTGATCCCGACGCTCACGAGGCCGACGACGGAACCGTCGGTGTCGATGACCGGGACGGTCGTGTTCACGGCGGGTCCGACGGATGTGTTGAAGGTGCTGGTGATCATATGGCCGGCGAGCGCGTGCGCGAACGAGCCGATCACGCGCTTGCCGATCAGGCTCGGGTCGGGGTGGGACCAACGGATGCCCGCCGTGTTGAACGTCACGACGTAGTCGACGCCGGTTGCCTTGCGGACCGCTTCCGCGCTGGGCTGGAGTGCGGCGCTCGGGTCGGCGGACTTCATGGCGCTCAGCGTCCCCGGGGAGTGGGCGAACGCCTCGGCGGTCGCGGCCGAGCTCTGCCTGGCCTCCCGCATGGACGAGTCCCTGGTCTGGAGCACGAGCGCTGCCCCGGCCGCGACAACGAGCAGCACGGTCAGTGTCAGCTGCAGCAGAAACACCTGGCCTGCGACGCTGTGCACGCTGACAAGGGAGCGGAGGCTCTGTCCCCAGGAGGGCCGTGGCGCCCCGAAGACGGTTCCCTCCTGTCGGGCGGCAGGCCGCCCGAGGGACTGCGTCATATCCCCTTTGTAACACTGTGCGTAATCAGGGGCGAAGCGCCGGCCGGAGAACCGCTGCGGACCGCGCCGGCGGCGGGTTCCCTCACGAGGCGTGACCCGGCGAACGCGTCAGCCTGCCTGTGACCCGTAGACGCGCTCGACTGTCATCGTCATGAGCACCCTGCGGTCCGACACCATCACCGACCGGTACTCGTCCCAGTCGGGGTGCTCGCCGGATGCGGCGCGGTAATAGCTCACGAGGGCCTCGACCTCGGGGCCGTGCGGGTCCGTTCCCGGTCCCTCGAGCGTCACCGGGCCCTCGGCCGTGGCCCATGACCAGCCGTCGGCGCTGGTGACCTCCAGGGCGGCGCGCGGGTCACGGCGCAGATTCGCCGTCTTGGCGCGTCCCTCGGTCATCGAGACGTAGAGGAGGCCGGCCTCCTCGTCGTAGAAGGGCATGACGGGGGAAAGCTGAGGCAGGCCGTCCGACTTGATCGTGGCGAGAACACCGAGTCGGCTCTGGGCGAGCAGCGTGCGCGGGCTGAACGAAGTGTCGGTCATATACAAGTTCAAGTCCCGATCTGACGCCGCTATTCCCCGTGGACACACGCTCACCGCATCGCAGGGCCGGGGTCCCACAGTCCCGCAGCTCACGGATGGGAGACTGGTCTGCCATGTGGCTTCGAGGGGATGGACGGGATCATGCGACGCCGTCAGGTGACGACGCACATCGTGGCACTGGTCATGGCGGTGACCGCGACAGCGGCCGCGACGGGCTGTACCCGCCTTCTCGACGACAAGGGCCCGCTGCCGTCACGGTCCGCGGAACCGCGGCTGTCGGCGGACACGGCGGTGCGCGAGCTGACGTCCGCGCTGGCGGCGGAGGGCGTCACGCTCGATCGGGCGCCCCAGGACCAGATCGTGATCGAGTGCACCGAGCGGCTGACGGGCCGTGGCGAACCGGCGAAGGCCGGCGCGGCCCTGAAGTCCGGTTTCGCCCGTGCCCGTTCCGACCACGGCTGGAAGAGCGGCCCGGACATCGGCAGCATGTCGCTCACCCTGCGCAAGGGCAACTGGACGGCGGCGGCCACCCTCCCGCCCGCGACGGCCGCGTCCCCCACGACGCCGGTCACGATCGTCGTCAACCTCGTGTGCGACGGCGCCCGCTCGAAGTCCGGGACAGGCGCCTCGCCGACCCCGGCCGCGTCCTGAGCGTGACGTTTCCGGGCCTCGGCTACTCGCCCGGCCGCGCCGCCTCCGCACGCAGTTTCGCGGCCCGTTCGGTCGGGTCGTAGGCCGGTCCGACGCCCTCGATCAGCAGCAGATCGCCCTCGATGTGGTCGGTCCGCAGCCGCAGAATGTCCTGGTACGGGGGCGAGTTGTACCAGGCACGCGCCTCGGCGAGGCCGGGGAACTCGATCAGCACCATGCTGCCTGGCCAGCTCCCCTCGACCACTTCTGCGGGCGGGCCGTGGATGACGAAGCGGCCCTCGAAGGGGTCGAGCGTGGCCTGGATGCGCTCCAGGTACTCGATGATGTCGGCGTGATGCCGGCGGCTGCGGAGATGTGCGAAGCCATAGGCGGGCACGGTCGGGCTCCCTCGTTCGGGTCCTCGCGGTGCGGAGACGAGGACCCGAACGTAGACCGGGGCGTTCGAGGGGTCGATTACCTCTGAGGTAGTTGCCGGGGAGCCGCCACGGCGTTCACGGGACAACCCCCTGGACCATGGTTCAGGAAAGGGCCCCCACGTGAGCGAGGGCCTGCTTCAGGAGGACGCCGTGCCCGCCCGGCATCTCGTTCTGGACCATCTGCGACGAGGCCTCCTCCGGGGTGAACCAGACCAGGTCGAGTGCGTCCTGCCGGGGCCGGCAGTCACCGCTCACCGGGACGATGTACGCGAGCGACACGGCATGCTGGCGCGGGTCGTGGAACGGCGTGACGCCGAGCGTCGGGAAGTACTCGGCGACAGTGAAAGGCTGCAGGGACGCCGGCACGCGCGGCAGGGCGACCGGGCCGAGGTCCTTCTCCAGATGACGCAGCAGCGCGTCACGGACGCGTTCGTGGTGCAGCACCCGGCCGGAGACGAAGGAGCGGCTGACCGTCCCGTCCCGCCCGATGCGCAACAGCAGTCCGATGTGGGTGACTTCACCATTGTTGTCGACTCGCACCGGTACGGCTTCGACGTACAGGATCGGCATGCGGGCGCGTGCCAGTTCAAGATCGTCGGAGGTGAGCCAGCCGGGCGTGGTTTCGGTCGTATCAGACATTGGGCGATCGTACTTTCAACGTCCCCCGCGTCACGCACGCCGCTCCCGGCAACACCCCGATCGGGGACGGACGGTCGTACACGAATTCAGGCAAACGACACGAGGTGGAACACCGGGTGCCGCGCCGACTCCGCGGCGAACTCCTCGTCGGACGAATCCGGCGTCACGTCGAAGTAGGCCCGGGTGACCGGCACTTCCCGCAGGTACTGCCGTAGTACGGGGACGCTTTCCTCGGGGCCGAGTTCGACCACGCGCAGGTTCTGCGACCGGCCGCCGCGGCTCAGGCCGACCTCGCCGGCGACGCGCGCGTTGCGCACCCAGTCGCTGACCCCGTAGGCGGCGACGAGCCAGCGCTCACCGCCCGCCGACATCACGTCGACCGGGGTGGAGTACGGGCGGCCCGACTTCCTGCCCTTCACGGTCAGGATGTAGCGGTAGCCCTTGCCGATCCCCAGCCGGGTCATGGTCGCGAACACCCGGTTGACGGCGCGTGTCCCGAGTCCGACACGGTATGACTTCGCCATGCGCCCCTCCTCTGCTTCCGACCTGCCGTGCTCGATCCTGTCCTCATCGAACTTGTCCTGGTCGCCTACGCGCCGAAAGCCTACGTTCTCCTGTTGGAACAGCCCCAGTTGACCATTCGAAGGCAGGCAACATGTCCACACGCCCACCCCTCCCGCCCTTCACCCGCGAGACTGCGATCGAGAAGGTACGCCTCGCCGAGGACGGCTGGAACAGCCGCTCCCCGCAGAAGGTCGCCCAGGCCTACAGCAAGGACTCACGCTGGCGCAATCGCGCGGAGTTCGTCACCGGCCGGGACGCGATCGTGGAGTTCCTGGCGCGCAAGTGGAACCGGGAACTGGACTACCGGCTCATCAAGGAGCTGTGGGCCTTCGACGGTCACCGCATCGCGGTCCGCTTCGCCTACGAATGGCATGACGACTCCGGGCACTGGTTCCGTTCGTACGGCAACGAGAACTGGGAGTTCGACGACGACGGCCTGATGCGCACCCGCCACGCGAGCATCAACGACCTGCCGATCGAGGAGTCCGAGCGCAAATATCGCTGGCCGCTCGGGCGCCGCCCCGACGACCACCCGGGCCTCACCGATCTCGGTCTGTGAACACGCCGGCGCCACTCGCCGCGATGTGACGGCGTAGCACCCCGCCGTCACGGGGATGGGACGGCGGGGGCTGCCACGTCGAGCGTGACTGTTCAAGTTTCACAGACTCAGGGCCTGATCGGAACCACGCCTCGCGAACGGATGGACACACGCGGCCACGAAGACCCGGCACCCAACTCCCCCTCCCCGCCTAACCGTTGGCCGTGGTCGCCTTGTGGCGCTGGTAATAGCGGGCCACGCGCGCGCGGTTGCCGCAGCGGGCGGCCGAGCACCAGCGGCGGCGGGGGTGGGCCGGCAGGAACAGCAGCACGCAGTCCTCGGCCTCGCACTGCCTGACCCTGGCGATCCCGGGGTCGGTGAGGAGGTCGGCGGCGGACTCCGCCAGGTGGGCGGCGAGGCGGACACCCAGTGATCCGGTTCGGCGGGGCGCCGCTGTCACGGCAGCGCCGTCCCAGGCCAGTTCGCGGACGGCCGGCGCGAGGCGCTGCGCCTCGGTCAGCGCGCGCAGGGCGGAGTCGGGGGGTGCGTTTCCGTCGGTCACCGCGCGGAGGGTGGCCTCGATGTGAGCGCGGACGGCGTGGACCGCGGCGAGGTCGTCCGCGCTCGGGGTGGCGCGACCGAAGCCTTCGGGAAGTCGGTCCCCCTCGAGGTCCAGCCAGACGGCGAGGCGTCGTGGCGTGTCGATCAGGTCGGCCGGGCGGCCGTCAGGCCCCGTCGGCCGGGTGTTGACGAGGTCCAATGCCAGGGGTTCGCCGGTCAGCGGTTCACCGTCACTCATACCCCTAATGCTACATCTCGCCATTGACGCGTTAGAGGAGGAGTCGCTATAACTAGTCACCCTAACTAATGCATCTTCTCGCACCGGAGGCATGTGACATGGAGTCCCGGACCGCACCCCGCGTCGCGCTTCCCGCCCGAACCGCCCACCGGCGCATCGACATTGACGGCGTCGACGTCTTCTACCGTGAGTCCCTTCCGGAGCGTGCCGACGCCCCCGTACTCCTGCTTCTGCACGGCTTTCCGTCGGCCTCGCACCAGTTCCGTCGCCTGATCGACACCCTGGGCACGCACTACCGGCTCATCGCACCCGACTACCCCGGCTTCGGTCACACTTCGGCGCCCGACGGCTTCGAGTACAGCTTCGACCGGCTCTCCGCCGTCACCGAAGGCTTCGTCGAACGCCTGGGCCTGACCCGGTTCGCCCTCTATCTCTTCGACTTCGGCGCACCCGTCGGCTTCCGCCTCGCGCTGCGCCACCCGGAGCGGATCACCGGTCTGATCGTGCAGAACGGCAACGCCTACGCAGAAGGCCTGTCGGACGCGGCGCGCGACTTCACCGCGCTCACCCCGGACGCTCCCGGGGCCGAGCAGACCGTCATGGGCCTGTTCACCGAGGAGGCCACCCGCGCCCAGTACGAGGGCGGCACCTCCGATCCCGCGCTGGTCGCCCCCGAGGGCTGGCTGCTTGACCAGCACTTCCTGGACCTGCCGGGCCGCAAGCAGGCCCAACTGGCCCTGGCCTACGA
The DNA here is from genome assembly GCF_002803065.1 of Streptomyces sp. CB01635. Classification (GTDB taxonomy): domain Bacteria; phylum Actinomycetota; class Actinomycetes; order Streptomycetales; family Streptomycetaceae; genus Streptomyces. Next base: position 1,035,560 of record NZ_NNBL01000003.1, on the reverse strand, counting down.
CTACAAGAGCAACGTCGCCGCCTACCCGGCCTGGCAGCAGTGGCTGCGCCAGCACCGGCCGCCGACGCTGATCACCTGGGGTGTCCACGACCCCTTCTTCCCCGAGCCGGGCGCCCGCGCCTACCTCCGGGACGTCCCTGACGCGGAGCTGCACCTCTTCGAGACGGGCCACTTCGCCCTGGAGGACCACCTGCCGCAGATCGCCCCTCTGATCGCCGACTTCCTGGACCGCCGCTGATCCTCCGTGGACGGCCTGCGGCGCGGGGCGCGTTCGAGCCTGCTGGGGTGGCGCAAGTCCTGCTCGTCGGGGACCTGTTGGCGAGTGCCCCTCCCCTGCCGGAGGCGGTGATGGGCGGCCTCGCGGTACGTGCGAAGTGGTCCGCGGGGCCGCCCGGGTGCGCCGTCCTGTCAGGGCGCCCATCGCCGACCGTACGCACAAGATCCTCGCCCGGCGCCCCGAGTTACGCCGTCCGGGATCCTCCGGGCGCGGGCCGCTGAGCCAGGTCCAGCTCCCCGACCACCTGGTCATCGCTCATCTCACCGGTCAGCCGGAATCCCAGCCCCAGGTAGAACCCCTCCGGGCCGCTCGCGCCGGGGTGCCACGTGACCGTGAGGCGGGTCCCGCCGCGGCTCCGGATCTCGTCGGCCACGGACTCGACCGCGAAGCGGCCGTAGCCCCGCCCCTGTTCACCGGCCGAGATGTTCAGGCGCCAGAGTCCGGAGCGCACGTCGTTGCCCGTACCGTCCCCGGCGAAATCGATGTCGAAGAAGGCCATGAGGAAGCCGACGGCCCTGCCGCCGTCCATGATCAGCCGGGGCCAGGCCACTCCGGGATGCACGTAGGCCTCGGCGAGGGACTTCACCACGGGGGCGACCAGGTGTTCCTGGTCCGGCCGGACCTTGAGGGCTGTCGCGGTCTCGAAGTTGGCCGGGGTGATCGCCTCCAGGCGAGGCTGCGTCGTCATGCCCGCACCCTCTGCGCCACAGGAGGGCGGATCAAGTGCTTTTCGGCGCCATCCGGCGGCCGGCCTCCAGTCATGCCACGTCTCCCGGTTCGCGGGGCATGCGGCTCACCAGGCCAGCATCAGCCAAGCGCGATGCGGCAGTTCCGCCTCGGCCGTGATGCCCTCCGCGCCGTGGAACACGCTCGCCGGTTCCGGGGTCTTCAGCGGGTCCAGGCGGACCGACGAGACCGCGTCGGGCGGCATGGGGATGTCGACGTGGGGCAGCGCGGGATCGAAGCTGCCATTGGCTACGGCGAGTCGCGTCACCCCGTCCTGGTGGGACAGATGCGGGATCAGGTGCGGTCCGCCGCTGACCAACGGCAGCGTCGGGGCCTGTCCCTCCAGGAACCTGATGACGGCGTGCATGACGCGCTGCCCGAAGTCGTCGCGGGGCAGATCCGCGGGGTCGGTGGCGGCGAGTACGGCGACGCGACCGCCGAGCTCGTTCACGTATCCGCAGCTGCCGGCGCCCCACGCGTCCTCCCCCGGGGTGAGGATGTGCGTCCACACCACGGCGTCCGGATGCGGGCGCAGGCGGGCCAGCGCGGGCTGTGTGTTGACGCTCAGCAGCGTCCCGACGAGGTCGGGGTCGGGGTGGTGGGTGATCTGTTCGAAGCTGAACGGGTCCGCCGTCTGCGCGTCCTCGCGGTCGACGACCTCGGCGACCTGGACACCGAGGAGGTCACCGAATCCGCGCTGGGTCAGCACGTCGGCCGCGATCCCGTCGAGCAGCAGGCCGCCCGAGAGCATCTCCCGGATCTCGTCGTCGTCGAACGCCCAGGCCAGCGAGCCGAAGACAGCCTGGACCGGAGCCTTTGAGGCGGTGACCGGGATGCCGTAGCGCAGCAGGAATTCGGCTGCCCCGCGCGGGCCGGTGCGCAGCTCCTCCAGGGTGCCGGTCCGAGTGCGGACGTGGGCCGCCGCGTCCTGCCGGTACGGCAGCCCGACCCCGAGTGTCCGGGCCTGCTTGGTGTGGCGCCCCGTGATCCAGTCGAGGGCCGGGCGTGAGCGGCGCAGCAGCTGAGCCGTGCCGGGGAAGCGGTCGGGGCGGCCGGCCTGCATGGGGTGCACGTTGAGGAACAGCGCGTCCGCGCCCGAGAGTTGGGCCGCAGTCATCTCGGACCAGGTCTGCACGTCGGACTTCGACCAGGTGGTGTGCGGCCAGTTCTCGATCTCCGGCTCGGACTCGACCCAGTCGGGCCGCAGCGCGCGCTGGGATTCCAGGAGCCACATCTGACTGCTGAGGGAGCGCGGGGCGCTGTCGCTGTACGGGGCGAAGTGCGGGCGGTGCGTAGCCCGGCCCTGGACGGCCAGGGCCTGGAACAGCGCCGGCCAGTCGCGGCCCTCGACGGAGTGGACGTCGGGGAGCGAACTCATCAGCCCGAGCCGGGAACGGCCCGCCGAACGTTCCTCGACGACCTCGCTGAGCCGCTCGGCGATCTCCGTCTGGACGGTGCGCCAGACCTGCTGGAGCAGGGCGCGCCACGGGTGCGGCGGGCCGGGCTCTGTGATCGCCCGTACGACCTCGTCGCGGGTCACGGTACGGCCGACGAGATCGGCCAGCCGGTCCAGTACGGGAGCCTCGAAACCCCCGCCCCAGTCCAGCGGGGCGTGGTTGTGGTAGCGGAAGTCGTCCTCCAGCCACAGCACGCGGAAGCCGAGTCCGGCGAAGCGTCCATAGTGGGCGTACAGCCATTCCCGCCAGCGGGGGCAGGTGAACGAGGCCTGCGCGGCAGCGGTCCTGCCGGTGGGCGAGACCATCGGCAGGAAGCCGTGGGCGTCCTTGCGGCCGCGGTCCGCGTGGCCGGCCGTCACCCACGGGTTGAGGCTGACGTCGAGTCCGGCGTCGCGCAGGATGTCGCTGACGGTGGCCGTGGTCTCGTACCAGCGGTCTTCGGCCCCACCCACGACATAGCCGTCGAACACTTCCTCCGCAGCCAGCAGAAGAACGACTTCGTCGACCCCTGCCTCCTGGCAGGCCCCGGCCAGGGCGGTGGCATGCGCGACCACCTCGGCCGGGTCCTTGCGGGGAGGAAGCTGGAATCGCAGGTGGTAGCGCGCCGACAACGGGACTCTCCTTGTACGAGTTGTACGAGTTGTACGAGGGCGGGCGCGGCCATTGGCTCCGCCGGCCCACCGTCCTGTCCGCCCACGCAGCTCCGGAACGTGACGAGGGAGCTGACGCGGGGGACTGACGATCTGCGGACGAAGGAAAGCTATCTGCTTGAAATTGCTCGGTCAATGGAGCTTTCGCGCAACTTCAAGCAGATCCACTGAGCGAGTCCTGGGCGCGCTACGTCACGCCAGGTCCGTCGACATGGCCAGGACTCGGTTCCGTTCGAGTTCGCGGGTCACGAGGTCGAGTTTGGCCTCGACGCGGGCCACCGCGTCGGCGCCGAGCAGGAGGCGGAGCGGGGGTTCAGGGGTCTCGGCCAGGCCGACGACGGCGGCTGCCGCTTTGGCGGGGTCTCCGGGCTGGCGGTGGTTGACGTCCGCGAGGGCCTTGCGGGTGGCTCCGGCAGTGGGCGCGTAGTCGTCGATCACGTGGGGTTCGGTGTAGAGACTCGACGCGTCGAGGAAGTCGGTGCGGAAGCCGCCGGGTTCGACGACGGTGACGTGGACGCCCAAGGGGGCGAGTTCGCCGTGCAGGGCCTCGGTGATGGCTTCGACAGCGAACTTCGTCGCGCCGTACAGGCCGACGCCGGGAGCGGTGGCGAAACCGCCGACCGAGCCGATGTTGATCACGTGTCCCGAACGCTGTTCCCGGAGCGTGGGCAGCACGGCCCGCAGGGTGCCGAGCACCCCGAAGACGTTGATGTCGAACGCGTTGCGTACGGCCGCGTCCGAGACCTCTTCCACCGCCCCGAGGAGGCCCCGCCCCGCGTTGTTGACCAGGACGTCGATGCGGCCGAAGCGCGCGAGCGCGGCATCGACCGCGGTGCGTATCGTCGCCTCCTCGGTGACGTCCAGGTCGACGGCGAGCAGGGCGTCGGACGCGTCCGGGAAGGCGCGGCGCACAGCCTCGGCGTCGCGCGCGGTGGCGACGACCTCATGCCCTCGCGCCAGCGCCTCCCGCGCGATCTCCGCTCCCAGGCCGCGCGAGGCGCCGGTGATGAACCAAACAGACATGTCTCCTGCTTTCGTGAGCGTGACTGACTGCGTGTGCCGTAGGGGTGGCACGGGTCGCGGGTGCCGTATGCGCTGTACGCGGATGCGGCTTGCGGATGCGGCTTGCGAAGGCGGTTTACGGGTGGCCCGGTACGGCACGGGTGAAGGTGAAGACCGTTTCCCGTTCCTGGCCGTCGTCGGGGAGTTCCCGGCCGGCCCACCTGTCCATGACTTCCACGATCTCGTCCTTGAACTGGGCGAGTTCGGCATCGGTCATCCGCAGCCACACCTCGGCGACAAAGGGGCCGAGCGGCCAGCGCTGCTGCTCGGACTGGGGCTGATCGGCCCAGCGGCGCACCTGGTTGATCTGCCGCTCGAGGCTGAGGGACTCGGCGGCCTGCGCGACGGCCTCCCCCGCCGCGTCGTCGGCGAAGTCGACGGAGGACCACAGGAGCTTCGGCGTGGTGCGCCGCCACCACCGTTCCCGGCGGTCGCGGGCGAGTTCGGGGGCCTCCTCGATCAGCCCAGCGGCAGCCAGAGCCTTCAGGTGGTGACTCACATTGCCGACGGCTTCGCCCGTCGCCTGCGACAGTGCGCTGGCGGTGGAAGGGCCGTCGAGCTTGAGCAGGTCGAGCAGGCGGCGACGGACCGGGTGGGCCATCGCGGCCAGCACCCGGGAATCGGTGATCGGAGGGGCCATACGGGTGACACTACTTACACAAGAACTCTTGTGCAATGGTTCTTGTGGGACTGCTCAACCACGGTGGAACAGATCCTGCGGATCTACGCGCACCCAGCCCTGCCGTGTGGTGGGCGGGCGCGGGACCTCCCGGTGCAGGGCGCGCCATTGATGCACGAGTGCGTCGTAAATGGGCGTCGGCGAGGCGGCCCCGCCCGTGCCCAGCGGGGCAGCATGACGCGGTCGGGGCGCAGGAACGCTTTTGCGCGGGTCGTTCATGCGCTGACCAACGACCGCGTCCCCTCCTGGCCACGCCATTGGCGAAGGATCTTTCCCAGGACACACATCCGAGCGGCGACGGATCGCCGCGAAGCCGCGACGTCGCTCCGTCGCACGTCGAGCGTGAGCCTCGGTCCGGCGCTCCGCGACACGCACGACAGCATCGTCCGGTTCTCGGCGTGTTCCTGGTCGGTGAGCAGGTTGTCGTGGTGTTCGGGCATACCGGCCAGGACCGGCGTCTCACAGGTGCCGCAGGTTCCCTGGCGGCAGCTGCTCAGGGTGCGTACGCCGGCGCGGTCGAGGGCGTCGAGGACGGACTCGTCCGGAGCGACCGTGACGAGGCAGCCGTCGCGTGTCTCGACCTCGAATCCCGCTCTCTCTACGGGAGTTGAGGCCGCGGCCGGCGCTCGCCGGGTGAAGCGCTCACTCGTCAGTGTCAGGATCGGCCGCCCGGCGGTGAAGCGCTCCATGGCGTCGTCCTCGGTCCCGGTGCGCGCGGTGGCCGGCTGGGCCTGCGGAGATCCGGCCGCCGCGCACATCCGAAGCCCAGGGTCAGTCCCTCGTCAGCCTCATGGGAATCGCCTTCAGGCCTCCCACGATGAAGCCGCCGGCCGGTTCCAACGACTCGGCGGGCAGGGCGAATTCCAGGTCGGGGAAGCGGTCGAAGAGAGCCGGGAGGGCGATCGCGGCTTCCATGCGGGCCAGAGGTGCGCCCAGGCAGCGGTGGACACCGTGGCCGAAGCTGAGGTGTTCGGCGCTCGGACGGCGTGCGTCGTACTGGTCGGCGGTGTCCCCGTGCTGCCGCGGATCGCGCCCGGCGGCCGCGAACGACGCCAGAATCGGATCGCCCTTGCGGATGGTGGGCCCGTCCGGGATCTCGATGTCCTCGACGGCGAACCGGAGCGGAAGGTTGACGACGCTGGGGGCCCAGCGGAGGGTCTCCTCGATCACATCGTTCCAGGAGAGCTTGCCCGCACGGACCAGTTCGAGCTGCTCCGGGTGCGTGAGCAGGGCGTGAACGGCGTTGCCTATGAGGTTGACCGTGGTCTCGTGGCCGGCGACGAGGACGAGCAGGAGCGTGTCTATCAGCTCCTGCTCGGTCATTCGTCGGCCTTCCTCGTCCCGCGCGGCGACCAGCACACTGGTCAGGTCCGACGCGGGTTCCTCGCGCTTCAGCGCGGCCAGGCCCTTCAGCAGCGCCTGGATTTCGACGAACGCGGCGCCCGCCTCCTGCGGGTCGACGGAGGTCATGATGATCTCGGAAAGCCGGGCCAGTTCGGCGCGGGTGTCGCCCTCGGGGATACCGAACAGCTCGCAGATGACCTGCATCGGCAGCCGGTGCGTGAAGGCCTCGCGGAGGTCGACCACGGTTCCCCGGGGCGCCGCGGCGAGTTCGTCCAGGAGGGCGGCGGTGATGCGCTCGACCGAGGGCAGCATGGCGTCGGTGCGGCGGGCCGTGAACGCCGGTGCGATGAGCTTGCGCAGCCGTCGGTGGTCGCTCCCGTACGCGGTGAACATGTTGTTCACGCCGACCCAGGTGGCCAGCCAGGACTCGTGGTACTCGCCGCGCTGCCACGCGGGCCAGTGCAGGTTGGGGTCCTTGGACACGCGTGGGTCGGTCAGCAGGTCCTTGAGCAGGCTGTGGCTGGTGACGGCCCATGCCTCGGGGCCGTCGGGGAGTCGGACGAGCGTCGCCGGGCCCGAGGCGCGCAGCCGCGCGGCCTCGGCGTGGACGTCGGCACCGGCCGGGTCGATTGCGACGGGTTGCGGTCCCATGAAGTGGCTCCTGCCTGGTCGGGATCTTGGGGCCGGAGGATGACGCGCCCCGCGGCGCGAGAGCCTTGAGGAACCTACCCAAGATCATTACGACCGTGCGGCAGGGATGGCCTGTTCAGATGCGGCCGGGCCAGGGTTGCCGGTCGCTCGATGGCGGTTCCGGCCGGACGGACGCACGCGGCACCCCTGAGTGGCCCGGCCCTCAACGGATCCCGTCTTGGCCGAAAGTCAACCAGTCGACGGACGGTCAACAACCGTACGCACACGGCCGAGTTGGCGCGGTGGGCAGACCGGGGACACCTGCCCGCAGGCGCCTCACGGTACTCCCGCCTCGCTCCTGACACGCCGTCCCGCGCGAAACTCCAGGCTCAGCTCTGCTCGGCCGGCAGCTCGAGGCGCGTCAGGTGCTCGGGCGTGAGTGCGTGCAGGAAGCTCTCGGCATCGAGCGCTTCGGCGACCGCGACCACGCCGGTCACCACGCGGTCACCTTGGAGAATGCGCGCGAGGGCCTCGACGACGAGCGGCGCCGTGACGGCATAGATGTCACGGCCTCCCGCCACCGCGCGGCGCGTCTCGTGGCCTCGGGTCACCACGGCCTCCACGAGGAAGGACTGCGCGGAGCGGCCGTCGGCGTCGGCGGGTACGGGCTCGGGGGTGTCCTCCGCGCGGATGTCGCGCAGCGGCGCGAGGTTCATCACCGCGCGCACCTCGGGGGTGCGCACGTGGCGCGGGAGCGTGACCTGGTCGGCCGTCGCGAACACGACGGTGTCCTGCTTGCCGAGCGGCTCCGGGAAGGTCCACGGGGAGACTTCCTGCCCATACGAGAAGGGGCTCAACTTGCCTGCGGTATAGGTGAGATGACGCCCGGCGTTGCTCTCGCCGGTGCGGCGGGTGCCCTGCGTCGGATGCCAGCTGTCGAGGCCGTACGCGAGTGTGATCTCGTCCGCGTCCGGCCAGTCGCCGAGAGCGGCGGTGGCGAGGAGGTCACCCAGCCCGCCGTAGAACGCCAGGGACGGAACGACGGCGATGCCCGCCTCCCTGGCGCGGTCGCCGTAGGTGTCGAACAGGGCGGCGGTGACGGCCTGTTCGGCCCCGACGTCCAGGTAGGGGATGCCCGCGCGGAGCGCCGCGTCCACCAGGGGGCGGGCCGTGTCGAGGAACGGTCCGGCGGCGTTGATGACCGCCGCCGCTCCTTCGAGTGCCCGGTCGAGGGAGGCCGCGTCGTCGGTGAGCGCCTGACGTACGGGCGCGCCGGGAGCGAGGTCGCGCACCGCGTCGAGCTTGTCCGCGTCCCGTCCGACGAGCACCGGCGTCGCTCCCCGTCTCAGCAGCTCCGCCACGATGAAGCGGCCGGTGTGTCCGTAGGCGCCGAAGACGACGACCGGCCGCCCGTCGAGCGACCCGGCGGTGCGGTGCGCGGCGGGTCCCGAGAGGGTGTTGCTCATCGTTGGCTCCAGTGTCAGAAGGGCGGTGGTGTGCGGTTCGACAGCAATGATCCGGGCGCGGGCCCCCGCCCAACCAGTGGCAGGAATGACGAGGGGCATACAGTTTCGGACATGTATACCGCCGCGCCTTCCGCTGTACGTTCCCCTGCGCATTCGGTTGCGATGGCGCTTCCCGAAGGCACGATGCTTTTCGAGGCCGCGGGCGCGCTCGAAGTCTTCGGCTCCGACCATTCCGACCTGGCCGCGCCTTGGTACTCGTTCACCACCTGCGGACCCGCCGGGTCCCGCGTCGGCGACTGGCTCCGGGCCGACACCACCCACGGACTCGAGGCCGTCGCGGATGCGCAGACGGTGATCGTCCCGGCGTGGCGCGACGTCGAGCAGGAGCCTCCGCAGGAGCTGCTCGACGCCCTCCGCACCGCCCACGCGGCAGGCGCCCGGATCGCCTCGCTGTGCACCGGCGCCTTCGTCCTGGCCGCGGCCGGCCTCCTCGACGGCCGCCGCGCCACCACTCACTGGGCGCACGCGGAAAGGCTCGCGGCGCGGTACCCGGGCGTCAGGGTCGACGCCGAGGTGCTGTTCACCGACGAGGGCAGCGTCCTCACGTCCGCCGGTAAGGCGGCCGGGATGGACCTGTGCCTCCATATCGTGCGCACGGACCACGGGGCGACGGTCGCCAACGCCCTGGCGCGGCACCTCGTGACGCCGCCCCATCGGGACGGCGGCCAGGCGCAGTTCATTCCGGCGCCGGTGACGCACGGGCGCGACCATCCGCTCGCCGATCTGCTCCCCTGGGTGCTGGCCCGGATCGACCAGCCGCTCACCGTCGAGGACATGGCCCGCCAGGCGGGCATGAGCAGCCGCAACCTGGTGCGGCACTTCCATGCCGTCACCGGGACGGCACCCCTGAGGTGGCTGCTGAGCCAGCGCGTGCGGGAGGCGCAGGAACTGCTGGAGTCGAGCGACGACACCGTCGAGCGGATCGCGGCACGGACCGGCATGGGGACCGCCGCCACGCTCCGGCGACACTTCACCCGCGTCACGGGCCTGCCGCCAGAGGCCTACCGGAGGACGTTCGGCGGCCGGTGACACGGGCCGCGCCCCGCCCGATGCGCACCCTCAGGATCACCGAACCCTCACCCTAAAGTTGAGGTCGAGGCGCCACTCGATGAGACCACGCCCGGGACCACGCCTGGGATCGCACGCGGGTCGACAGGACCACGCCTGGGAGCCGCCCGGGACCCGCCTGGTACCACCAGTCCCAGGAAGACGGGACTCCTGGCTGATCGCAGCGTGGGGCCGCACGCTGGTGGCATGACGAAAACACTCATCACCGGAGCGAACAAGGGTCTCGGCTTTGAAACCGCCCGTCGACTCATCGCCGCAGGCCACACCGTCTACGTGGGCAGCCGCGACGCTGAGCGCGGGCGCCGCGCCGCCGAGCAGCTCGGCGCACGCCGGGTCCAGCTCGACGTCACGGACGACGCGTCCGTAAACGCCGCCGCGAAGACGATCGAGGCCGACGGCGGTCTGGACGTGCTGATCAACAACGCCGGCATCGAAGGCCGGACCCCGGACGGTGGCGTGATCGGCGCCGCGGACGTGACCGCCGACGAGATGCGGTCGACCTTCGAGACGAACGTCTTCGGCGTCGTACGTGTCACCCACGCGTTCCTGCCCCTGCTGCAGAAGTCGAACGCGCCGGTCGTGGTCAACCTGAGCAGCGGCCTGGCCTCGCTGGCGCGGGTCACCGACGCGGGGACGCCGACCCACGCGTATCCCGGAGTCGCCTACCCGGCGTCGAAGGCCGCGGTCAACATGATCACCGTGCAGTACGCGAAGGCGTTCCCCGGCATGCGGATCAACGCGGTCGAGCCCGGCTACACCGCGACCGACCTGAACGCCCACACCGGCATCCAGACCGTCGAGGAGGGCGCCGAGATCATCGTGCGCATGGCCCAGCTGGGCCCCGACGGTCCGACCGGCACGTACGTCGCCGCGGAGGGCCCTCTCCCCTGGTGAGGACGCAGGTCGCCCGACGGGGACGCCCCCGCCTCACACCACCCCGTCCGCCATGGCCCGCGTGGCGTCACGCCCACCGCGTACCCGTCGCGCGAGGTTGGCGGCGGCGTCGGGCCACCCGGCGTGGTCGAAGGAGAAGCCCGCGTCGAGCAGCCGGCCCGGGACCACACGGCGGCTCTTCAGAAGGAGTTCGGTGTCCGAGCGGAGCGCGAACGCGCCGAGTTCGGCCATCCGCTTCGTCGCGGGAAGGCCCACCGGAACGCCCCATGCCGCGCGTAGCGCACGCATGAAGTCACGCTGCGGCAGCGGCTCGGGGGCGGCGAGGTTCACGGGCCCGTCCAGGTCGTCGCGTTCGATCAGGAACTGAACCGCTCGGGCGAAGTCACGGTCGTAGATCCAGGACACGTACTGACCACCGCCCGCGACCGGACCGCCGAGGCCGAGCCTGGCCAGGCGCAGGAGGACGTCGAAGACGCCGCCGCGATCGGGGCTCATGACCATCGCGGCGCGCAGGGCGACCTTGCGGGTGTGCGGGGTGTCGGCCCGCTCCTGCGCCCGTTCCCACGCCTTGGCGATCTCGACGCTGTAACCCCAGTGGCCCGGGACGCCGGCCTCGTCGCCGCCGAGTACGCCGGTTGTCTCGTCGTTCGGTGGGGCGAAGCTGTGGGCGTAGATGGTGGCCGTACTCATCTGCAGCCACGCCCTCGGAGGTCGCGCGGCGGCGGCGACGGCCTCGCCGACGACCTCGGCGGACCGCACGCGCGAATCCATCATGGCCCGGAGGTTGGCCTGTGTGTAGCGGCAATTCACGCTGCGCCCGGCGAGGTTGATCACGACGTCGCTGCCGTCGACGACCTCGACCCACGGGCCCAGGGTCTCGCCGTCCCAGCGGACTTCGCCGTCGCGCACCGGCCGCCGCGTGAGGACGACGACTTCGTGTCCCGCTTCGGCCAGCTCACGCTTCAGGATCGTCCCTACCGCCCGGTGCCGCCGGGTATCACGATCTTCATGGAGCCCCCTCATCGTGTCGGCACCACCTTAGCGCAGGTATTTGAACACGTTCAAATAGGCGGGTGCCCGGGAGGGTCGGCCGAGTGGGACGGTCCTCAGGCCCGGTCGCGGACGTGCAGGTCGAGTCCGCTCGTGCCCGGTGCCTCGACTCCCGGCAGGAGCCGCATGTCGTGGTCGTAGTCGCCGCCCGTGAGGGGGCGGAAGGGGACCGGCGTGGCCGTGAAGAGTGTGTCGAGTCGTCGGGCGTACTCCGTCCGTGCCGTGACGAAGCGGTCGTCGGGGAGCTCGTTCGAGCTGTACACCGCGAACGGCTCCAGCGGGTTCATGCCGGTGAACCAGAACAGGCCGTGCTGAATGGGGTGCAGGACGTCCGCGAGACTTCCGTGGATACCACGGTCGGAGAACGCCGACTCGCGCGCGCCGACGGTCACCGACACGAGCGCCCGCCTGCCCGGCAGGGAGCTTTCGCCGTACGGCGGCGGGACGGCAGGTCCGTACGCGAAGCCGCTGGTGAAGACCCGGTCGATCCAGCCCTTGAGGATCGCGGGCGCCGAGAACCACCACATCGGGAACTGCAGGACCACCGCGTCCGACCAGCGCACCTTCTCCTGCTCCGCCGCGATGTCGGGCGACAGACCGTCCGTGAGCGTCGCCCGCTCGGAGTCGGCCATCACGTGCAGCCGGCCCGCTCCGGTGTGCTCGGGAAAGTCGTCGGCGTCCACAGTCGCCTTCCACTTCATCGCGTAGAGGTCCGACACCTTCACCTCGTGTCCTGCCGTGCGCAGGTGCTCGACCGCGAAGCCGGTCAACGCGGCGTTGAGCGAACGGGGTTCAGGGTGGGCGCTGACGACGAGGATCTTCTTGGGCTGCTGAGGCGTTGTGTCGTTCATACCCTCACGCTCGCCCAAGGGTGTCCGGTCAGCCAGCACCCTGGTCAACGGCGGAACGCTCATCCTGGTACTGCGAGGGCCACGCATACTTGTGCCCATGGACGGCGTGAACGACATCGGGGACACGGGCGCGGGCGCCACCCTCACCACCGGCGGCTCGCAGCGTGGTCTCGGAGACTTTCTCCGCGCCCGCCGCGCGCGCGTCACACCGGAGCACGTCGGGCTCTCCGGCGGCCGTCGCCGGCGGGTACGGGGACTGCGCCGCGAGGAGCTGGCACAGCTGGCCGGGATCAGCGTGGACTACTACGTACGCCTGGAACAGGGCCGCGCCACCCAGCCGTCCGCCGAGGTCGTCGGCGCGCTCGCCGGGGCGCTCGGCCTCGACACGGCGGAGCGCGGGCATCTCGCCACCCTGGCAGGCGCCCGGCAGGGCCCCGCGCCCGAAGCCCGGGTCAGCCCGATGCTGCGGCGGCTCCTCGACTCCATGGCCGGCTTCCCTGCCTTCGCCACGAACCATCGCCTGGACGTGGTGGCGTGGAACGCCCTCGGCGCCGAGCTGATCGGCGGCCTCGGCGAGCCGGCCGGCCGCGACCGGAACAACGCGCGGTACCTCTTCCTCGACCCTGCTTCCCGCGTCGTCCACCCGGAGTGGGAGGACCGGGCGGCGGAGGCCGTGGGCCAGCTCCGGGTCTGGTCGGGGCGCTACCCCGACGACACGGAACTGGCCGCGCTCATCGCCGAACTCACCGCGCTCAGCCAGGAGTTCAGGCGCATCTGGGACAGCGGCGAGGTCGTGATGTGCGCGGCGGGACGCAAGCGCCTGCGGCACCCGGTGGCCGGGCTGCTCACCCTGGACTTCGAGACACTGCACGTACCGGCCGTGCCCGGCGAGACGGGCCTGGTCGTGCACGTCTTCAGCGCCGAGGAAGGCAGTGAGGAGGCCACGGCTCTCGCGCGGCTGACCGAAGCCGTTACAGTGGCACACAGGCCGTGACTGGCGCTGGGGTGGAGAACCACCGGGGAGCGGCCTGACCAAAGGGTCGATGCATGCCGCGCGCCTGGGCGAATGGTCAATGACGCCTGGGAGGCGACCATGTCCCCGACACACACAGCCCACCGCATGGACGGCACCGGCACCGCTCGGCGCCTCGTCGAGGAGTCCGCGGGCAGAGCGGCGGAGCTGGTGCGGCGCACGGGGTCGGCGCCCTGCCTCGCGACCGTACTGGTGGGCGAGGATCCCGCCTCCGTCACGTACGTCCGCATGAAGCAGGCCCGCTGCGCCAAGGCCGGTATCGAGTCGCGGCGCGTCCAGCTCCCCGCCGAGACGACGACCGCGGAGCTGGTCGCCGCTCTCCGCACCCTGTCGCAGGACGCGTCGGTGCACGGAATCCTGCTCCAGCACCCCGTGGGCCCGCACATCGACGAACGCGCGGCGTTCGAGGCCATCGCCCCGGAGAAGGACGTCGACGGCGTCACCATGACCTCGTTCGGCGCGATGGCCTTCGGGCTGCCCGGTTTCGTCTCCTGCACACCGGGCGGAATCATGCGGCTCCTCGACGAGTACGACGTCGATGTCACGGGGCGGCATGCCGTCGTCGTGGGCCGGAGCGCGATCCTCGGCAAGCCGGCCGGGATGCTGCTGCTCGCACGGGACGCCACGGTGACGTACTGCCACTCCCGCACGGCCGACCTGAGCGCGTACGTGAGGGAGGCGGACATCGTGGTGGCGGCCGTGGGCCGGCCCCGGCTCATCCGCGGCGAGGACATCAAGCCCGGCGCGGTCGTCATCGACGCCGGCTACAACGCGGGCAACGTCGGCGACGTGGACTTCGACACCGCGGCCGAGCGGGCCCGCCTGATCACTCCCGTCCCGGGCGGGGTGGGCCCCATGACCATCGCCGTCCTCCTGGCCCAGACGGTCACCGCGGCGTACCACCAGCTCGGCGCGGACCTCGATCGCGCGCTCGCCTGACAAGACCGCGCCGATCGCGCATCCGGGATCCCTGGTCGGTGGCGGCGTCGAGAAGTCCGGCAGCCGCCACCTCGAGGGCGACGCGCGGCAGTGGTTCGCACTCCAGCGGTGCGCACACCTCGAAGCCGAGGTGCCGTACGGCCGTCTCGCCCGACGGCAGCAGCTGGAGATACTCGGGCCCGCCGGGTTCCTCGCGGCCCAGGAGGAACCCGACGGTCAGCAGTGTGCCGGCGGCGATCCGCGCGGATCCGGCCTGCGGTTCACGGTCGATCAGCGTGAACTCCCGCTCGTACGGGCCCGTCGGCGGCGCCTCCAGGAGCCACCGGGCGAACTCGGCGGACCGCGGCGCGCCTTGGCCCAGTGGCAGGCGCCCGAGAAAGTACCCGTCGAACCACCAGCCGCCGTCCACGTCTCTGTCGAGGGTGATCCACAGGTCCTCGACGGGCCGGTCCGGGTAGTGGGACCCACGCCATGCGAGGCGAAAGAACGGACCGGTCCCGGCACACTCGCCTCCGTACGCCATGCAGCGATCTCCTTCGTCCTCTGATGCTCAGGCGACCCAGTGCGGCCGTCGCGCTGTGGACGCCGACGGAAGGCCGGCGGCGAGCGCCGTCGCCATGCGGTGGACGGCTTCGCGCAGGGTGTCCGCCGGGGTCGTGTACGGGATGCGCATCCGCTGCTCGAAGATGCCGGGGTCGGTGGCGAAGCAGGCGCCGCTCTCGATCCGGACGCCGTTGTCGAGGGCTCGTTCGGACAGCGCGGAGGCCACCGGTTCACCCAGGTCGACCCACAACGACAGGCCGCCGGGCGGCAGTTGCCAGGTCCAGTGCGGCATGTGCTGCGTCAGTGCGGCGGCCAACGCGGCGCGCTGCACGCGCAGTTGCTCGAGTCGGAGTGGCAGAAGCCCGTCGGCACGGTCCAGGAGGGCGAGGGCCAGGAGTTGGTCGACGACCGATCCGCCCATGTCGGTGGCCACGCGCTGGCCCGCGAGTTCGGTGACGAGGCGTGCGGGCGCGCGCAGCCAGCCGATGCGCAGTCCGCCCCAATGCGTCTTGCTCATCGAGCCGATGCTGATGACCTGCCCGGTGCCGCCCTTCGCGGCGTGGGAGGCGAAGGGCGGCGGCGGGGGGACGTCGAGCGCGAGGTCGGCGAGGGTCTCGTCGATGACCAGCCAGGTACCGGACCGCTCCGCCGCGCGCAGGACGCATACCCGCTCGTGCTCGGGCATGAGACAGCCGGTGGGGTTGTGGAAGTCGGGGATCAGGTAGGCCAGTTGGGGCACGACCTGGCGGAGCGTCGATTCGGTGATCTCGATGTCCCAGCCGGTGTCGGTCACGGGGACGGTCACGGTACGCAGCCGGGCTCGACGTAGCGCCTCAAGGGCGTTCGGGTAGGACGGGTTCTCGACCATGACCCGGTCGCCGGGGCTGCTCAGCAGTCCCAGGACGAGTGTCAGCGCGTGCTGTGCGCCCGACGTCACCAGGATCTGTTCGGGCAGGGTGGCGAGGCCCCGTCGCGTGTAGCGCTCGGCGACGGCTGCGCGCAGGTCGGGCAGGCCGTAGGGGTGGTAGCCAGGGGTGTGGGCCTGCTCGGCAAGTTGCGGGGTGATGTGCACGAGGGCGTCGACGAGTGCCTGCTGTGGGAGCCCGGGGGAGGCTCTGGCAAGGTCGATCGCGGTGTCCTGGGGGCCTAGGAGGCGAGTGATGCCGCTGGGAGTACGGCCTTCGGGGAGGGCGGTCCACGTGCCCGATCCCTGGCGGCTGTGTGCGTAGCCGCTCTCGCGCAACAGGTCGTACACGGCGGTGACAGTGGTTCTGCTGGTGTCGAGGGCGGCTGCCAGTTCGCGCTCGGCGGGGAGTCTGACGTGCAGGGCGATGCGTCCGTCCAGGATGAGCGTGCTGATCGCCTGCGCGAGGTGGCGATAGGCGGGTCTCGTGCCGGCGGTGTCGGGCAGCATCGCGGCGAGCTGACGGCTGCCCAGGGTCCGGTCCGCGCGGCCCACCCTGTCCACCGGCAGAAAGGCGTTCGCGTCAGTCAAACCATTCTCCCGAGATTGGCCATGTCATCCGGGCCAATCACTCTACAGAGTTGCCGCAATGGCCTTGAAGGCCCATGACACCCACGGTGGAGGCAGGCGCATATGCGGCAGGACACGGACACGACGGCCCGCTCCGAGCGAGCGACGCGGGGCGACGAAGCGATCGGGCGCAACCGCCCCGCTCCCCCGCTCACCTACGTACGCCTCGGCGAACGCCCACTCCGCCGCCTGCCTCAGTTGTTCATCGGCCTCGCCCTGTACGGATTCAGCATGGCCGTCATGGTCCGCGCCGAGCTGGGCCTGAGTCCCTGGAGCGTTCTCAACGAGGGTCTGGAGAAGCACACTTCGCTGAGCTTCGGCACACTCACCGCGGTCGTGGGTGTGTCCGTCCTGCTGCTGTGGATCCCTCTGCGGCAGCGGCCGACGTTCGCGACCGCCGCGAACATCGTCGTCATCGCCGTCTCGTCCGACCTCGGGCTCGCGCTCGTCCCCGGGGGCCTGGCCCTTCCCGAACGAGTCGGGCTCCTCCTCGCCGGGACATTCACCAATGCGCTGTCCATCGCCGTCTACGTAGGCGCACGGTTCGGGCCGGGGCCCCGGGACGGGCTCATGACCGGTGCGTCCGCCCTGACGGGACGTTCCATCCGCGTCGTCCGCACGTTCATCGAGGTCGCCGTACTCGCCATTGGCTGGCTGCTCGGCGGCGGCGTGGGGCTCGGCACCCTGCTGTACGCCCTGACCGTCGGCCCCGTCACGCAGTTCTTCCTGCCCCGGTTCACCTGCGCGAGCCCGACCCGGACCGCACGCACGGGCCCACCTGTCACCGGCTCCCGCACACCTTCGTAGAGTCTGTGCAGTGAACCTTCACCACGCACCCGATCCACACCTGCCGATGCTGAATGTCCCTCAGGCCGAGCGCCTGCGGAGCCTGACGGCCGCCTACTTCCTCGCCCGTCACGGCACCCAAATGACCGTGACGGGAGACGCGGTGCGCCTGGAGGGCAGGTTGAGCCCGCTGTCGAACCTCGCGCAGCGGTGTCGCCAGTCCGCCGAGGACGACTGGCCGCGGATCGTGGAGCAGCACTTCGCCGGCTTGGAGAACGCCTCCCAGGGAGGCGAGAGCGCCACGGATCTCCTGGAGCGGACGTGCTGGCGGCTGCTTCCCGACGACGCCTTCCCGGGCGACACGGCCGACGGCTTCCGCCATGCGCGGCCGGTCGCCGAGGGGCTGCTCGCGGTCCTCGCCCTGGACGCACCCACCTCCGTGCGGATACTCGACGACCGGGACGTGGCGCGCGTCGGTGCTGAGCAGCTGTGGGCTGCGGGCCGCGCGAACCTGATCCGTGAGCCGGTCGAGCACGACGAATTCCGCGGCCCGCAGGGCGCGTTGATGCACTCCGTGCACGGGAACTCGTTCTTCGTCTCCAGCAAGGCGCTCGTACTCCCGGAGTTGGTAAGGGAGTTGACCGGCCGGGAGCTGCCGGAAGCCGGGGCGCTCGTCGTGATGCCGACCAGGCACCTGCTGGCGTTCCACCCGATCATGGACGGCAGCGTGGTGGACGCCGTCAACGACCTGGGCTCCTACGCCATCGGCGCCTACGAGGACGGGCCGGGCGCGCTCTCACCGCGGCTGTACTGGTGGCACCAGGGGCGGCTTGTCTCGCTCACGGTCTTCGACCACGAGAACCGGTCGTTCTCCGTGGTGCCGCCACAGGAGTTGATGGACCTGATGAGGTCCCTGCGCGGCCAGGACTCCGCCGATGCCGCGCCGGAACCGTCCTCCGGCGCGCAGACCGACGACCAACTCGCCCAGACAGCAGCAGAGTTGACAGCCCGGCTGCCTCAGTCCCCCAGGGTCTTCGGCGACGCGTTCGCGGCCTCGCTCGCTCTGAGCCACCTGCGCTGCGCGTCCGACCCCGACGGGGGCGCGCTGGAGACCTGGGAGGCATGGGTCGGTGCCATGCAGGTCGGCTCGGCGCTGTTCGCCACCACGACCTCCCGGGAGAGCAGCGTCGCCTGCCGGATCGGGCATGACATCGTGACGCTTCCGGTCACCGGCCCCGCCCCGTACGCGGACGGCCGCGCCTGGCTCAACGCCTTCTATCTCGCCGTCGTCTGCCGTGAGCGGGACCGCATCACCCAGTTGTGCCACGTGCCGCTGGACGACCTGCGCCGGGCCGCGCCCATGGACGAGTACGTCTTCCACTGGATCGATACGCTCCAGACATACTGGTTGCAGCGCCCCATGGACGATGTGGTCCAGAAGCTGCTCGCCACCATGAACACCTCTCACCCCGATGTGGCGACCCGCACGCCTGCGGACTTCCTGAACCTGGTCGACTACCAGCCCGTCGCGCTCTTCCACCGTCTCGTGACGGGCGACCACGAGGCTTTCGCGGAAGCGCTCACGGAGGCGCTCGCCCATCACGAGCGCTACTGGAGCGACTCGACGGGGCCGCACAGCCGGGTGGCCCTCGGCCCGCTCGCGCTGGCGTGCCTCGCCTTCGACTCGGAGTTCCCGGTCGACAGCAAGTCGCCGTATCTGCCCACCTGTCTCCTCGACCGGGCCTGGTACGGCGAGTTCGACACGTGAGAGCGGGCTCCGGGGGTGGCTACCGCCGGGCGGCCTCGCGACGGTAGAAGTCGAACTGCGTCACGCCGTCGTAGCCGTAGCTCTCGGGGTGCAGTTCGTGCAGCGCGACTCCGCAACGGGCGAGCGGGCCAAGGGTCTTGGTCAGCAGTTCGCCCGCCTCCGCGATGAACGCGGCCTTCTCCGCGGCGCTGTTCGTGCCGATGGTGACGGTGGCCTCGACATGGGCGTCGAGGCCACCGGTCAGCGGCCTGCCGTCGACGTAGTAGCGGTCGGCCGGCACCAGGTCGACGTGCACGATGGTCCTGGCGCCGGACTTGCGCAGCGCCGAGACGGCCAGGCCCGTCAGACCCTCGGCGAGGGTGCCCTGTATGTCGGCGGGAAGTGCGGTGTCGGTGACGGTGACACGGATGAAAGGCATGGCTTCTCCTGAGCAGGTGCCGGGGTGGTGTGTCCGCCGGAGGTGGCGGCACGGACCAAGCGTCACCGACCTGGCACCATTGATCCAACGCATACGTGTCATAGGTATATGAGGCCCACGCATGACCGTGAACCTTTCCCAGTTGAGGGCGTTCCTCGCTGTCGTCGACGCGGGCGGATTCAGCGCGGCGGCGGCCGAACTCGGTCTGAGCCAGTCGGCCGTGTCGCACGCGGTCGCGTCCCTGGAACGCGAGTTGACCGCGCCGCTGCTGGTGCGGGCCACTCCGGTGCGGACCACGGCGCTCGGCGAGCGGGTCGTGCCGCATGCCCGGACAGCGGTGGCGGCGACCCGGTCAGTGGAGCAACTCGCGTCGGACGCCGCCACCATGACGGGCACGGTGCGCCTGGCCGCCACCCCGACGGTCTGCCAGGGCCTGATCCCCGGCCTGCTGCGGCACTGGGGCGAGGACCAGCCCCGCGTCACGGTCAGGGTCTTCGAAGGGGACAGCTCCGAGATCGCCGGCTGGCTGGAGAACGGGACGGCCGATGCCGCCATCCTGATCGACCCTCCCCCGGGCCCGGGCATCCAGCTCGCCGCCGACGACTACCGCGCTGTGCTGCCTCTGGACCATCCCCTCGCCGGTGAGCCGGTCGTCGACATCCGCGACCTGGAGGACGATC
Organism: Streptomyces sp. CB01635; assembly: GCF_002803065.1. Lineage (GTDB taxonomy): Bacteria > Actinomycetota > Actinomycetes > Streptomycetales > Streptomycetaceae > Streptomyces. The sequence goes on along the minus strand of NZ_NNBL01000003.1, from coordinate 1,015,645 downwards.
CGTTCCTGATCTCGCCCAACGGCTGCGAGGACCGCATCCGGACGATCCACCGTCTCGCCGGGCTGAGGTTCACCCCCACGCACCGGGTACGGGATCTGGCAACCCTGATCAGCATGGTGCAGGCCGGTATCGGCGTGACCGTCCTGTCGGAGGTGTCCCGCTCCCTGATCCCGCCCGACCTGGCGCTGCTGCCGCTGCACCCCCAGACCTCACGGCGCCTCGTGCTGACCGGCCCCCGGGCCCGCCCCTGGAAGCCGGCCGTCCGCACCTTGGCGGACTCCGCCCTGGACCATCTCGCCGCGGCCGGTGCCATGTCGGACACTCGCACGGCCTGAAGAATTCCGTCGAAGCCGCGGGCGGTGTTGCTTACTGTGGCGCCATGCCCCATGGGAAGACCTCATACGTGTGCCTGCCCTGCCGGGTCTCGTACAAGCAGCCCTACGACCGGGACAGGGAGCGGATCTGTCTGCGCTGCGCCGAGCCGCTGATCCACGCAGGATCGGCCTTCGCCGCACCGCGCCGCCGCGACACCGCCGCGTGGCGGACGCTCTCGGTTCTGCTGCACGCGGGCGTGGGTTTCCACAAGAGCTGCTGCGGCGGCCCGGGGTTCCGGCCCCGCGGTCTGCGTGAGGTGCGCGAGCGCCTTGCGTACGCCGAGCGGTCCGGTGAGCCCGTCGCCCGGGCGCTCAAGCGGTACGACGTGCCGTAGGCCCGGTCGACGCCGACGGGCGCCGTCGTGCCGAGCGGCGTCGACGCAGAGCGCGGCGGCCACTGCGTCGGTGGTGAGTCGGCGAACCCCTGACCAGCCATGCGCTTGCTTATTGGTCATGCACTCAATAGCATCTCGGTATGCCGTCAAGCGTCCAGCACAAGCGAATTCGGAAGACGCCGGCCGCCCGACGTGCGGAGATCGTCGACGCGGCCGCCGCGGTCGCCCTCGCCGAGGGGCTCGAGTGCGTCACGCTGCGGCGGATCGGCAAGTGGCTCGATGTCCGCCCCGGACTGATCAGCCACTACTTCCCCTCGGCGGACGACCTCGTGGCGGAGGCCTTCGGCAGCGCCTCCAGCGCCGAGCTCGACAGCCTCCTGCCCGCCGAGCGAGCCCAGGGGGCGCCCACGCTGCACCTGGGATGGTTCTTCGCACGCGCGACGGGCACGTCCTACGACGACATCAGCCGCCTCTGGATCAACGCGCGCCACCTCAGCCGCTACCGGCCCGTCCTGCGCGACCGGGTCGCCGAGCAGGAGGCGGCCTGGCGCGAGCGGCTCACCGACCTGATCCGGCACGGCGTCGACCGGGGCGAATTCCGTACTGACGACCCATATGTGACGACTGTTCAGATCCTGGTCGTGTTGGACGGCCTCGGAGCGCACGCCAACACCGACACCAGCAGCCGTCCCGCCGCGGTGTCGCGCATGGCCGCCACGACGGCGGAACGCGAACTCGGCCTTCCGCACGGGACGCTCACCCGTTCCGACGCGCCGCTCACGGCGTCACCCACCGGCTAGGGTCCCGCGTCCCGGCCACCACCCACTGGCTGGGACCCGCGTCCCGGCCGCCCCCACCCGCCCTTCAAGGAGCCGCTGTGCCCAGCCCTCTCGTCCTGCTCTCCGCCCGCCTGCTCGACCCGGTCACCGGCGCGTTCCTGCCGCAGACGGCCCTCGCCGTGTCCGGTGGCCGGATCTCCGCCCTGGGCGACGACCACGGCATACGTGAGCACGTGGACGCCTCGACCACGGTGATCGACCTCAAGGGCGCCGTGGTGACCCCGGGCCTGGTCGACGGGCATCTCCACCCCGTCTCGGGCGCCGAGCTGACGGGCGGCCTCGACCTGTCGGGCTGTGCCGGCGTGGAGGACGTGCGCGCGCTGCTCGCCGCCGAGGTACGGAACCTGGCGCCGGGGGCGTGGCTGCACGGCTGGGGGCTCGACCCGAACGTCTTCGGTGACCGGCCCGTCGGGATCGCCCCCTTCGACTCCGTCCTCGACGGCGTACCGGCCCTTCTGCTGCTGTTCGACGCCCACTCCATGCTGGCCAGCCGGCGCGCGCTGGAACTGGCCGGCGTGGACGGCCCGCGCACCTTCGACCAGGCCTCCGCCGAAGTGGTCTGCGACGAGCAGGGCCGTCCCACCGGTCTGCTCCAGGAGGACGCCGCCTGCGAGCTCGTGGAACGCGTCGCCCCGATGCCCACGCGGGAGGAGCGCCGCGACCGGCTCGCCGCCACGCTGCGCGCCATGGCCGCCTCGGGGCTCACCGGCGGTCATGTCATGGACGCGAACGGCGACAGCCTCGCCCTGTTCTCCGAGCTCGACGCCGCCGGTGAGCTCGCGCTCCGGCTGCGGGTCGCGCCGTGGTGCCAGCCCGGCACCGACGCCGAAGGAGTGCGGGCGCTCATCGAGCAGCAGGGCGCCGGCGGCGCGCTGTGGCGCACGGACGGCGTCAAGATCTTCATGGACGGCACCATCGACAACGGCACGGCCTGGCTGGAGCGCCCGGACTGCCACGGCGAGTCCACCCACGCCTTCTGGCCGGACCCCGACGTCTACACGCGGATCATCGGCGAGCTGCACCGCGCCGGAGTGCCCACTGCCACCCATGCGATCGGCGACGCCGCCGTACGCCATGTCCTCGACGCCGTCGAGAAGGCGCAGGCCACCGGCGGGCGCGGGGCGCGCCACCGGGTCGAGCACATCGAGACCGTGCCCGACGACACCCTGGGCCGGTTCGCCGCGCTCGGCGTCATCGCGTCCATGCAGCCCACCCACTGCTGCGACTTCACCCGGGCCGACCACACCGACAACTGGTCGCGCCGCCTCGGCGAGGAGCGAGCGTCGCGCGCCTGGCGCTGCCGCGATCTGCAGGACTCCGGCGCCACCGTGGTCCTCGGCTCCGACTGGCCGATCGCCCCGTATCCGCCGCTCGGGGTCATGGCCGGCGCGCGCCACCGCCGCCCGAGCCGCGACCTCACCCAGGACCCGCACGGACCCGAGCAGGCGCTCACGCCGCTGGAGGCGCTCCACGGTCTGACGGTCAACGCGGCCTACGCGGCGGGCGAGGAGCGCGAGGCCGGGCGGATCGCCGTCGGCTTCCGCGCCGACCTCACCGTTCTCGCCGACAACCCGCTCACCACGGCCGACACCGCGCTGCCGGACCTGCCGGTGCTGCTCACCGTCCTCGACGGCCGCCCCACGCACCGCGACGCGAGCCTGTAGTCGTCCACGGGTACGCGGCGCCGCTCACACCGGCTCCGCGTACCAGCGGCGGTGGACGAACGGTTCCACCAGGAGCACCCCCACCGCCGCGACCGCCGCCACCGAGGCCGCCGGAAGCGAACCCCACGCGGCCGCGACCGCCCCGGCGAGCACCACCAGCGGACGCATCAGAGTCAGCGGCCCCAGGCCGACGACCACGGCGAGGGTGCCGGCCCGGAACGGGCCCCACAGGTAGCAGCCCAGGCTCAGTGCGACGATCACCGCGTACGGCGCATAGCACAGAAGCATCCGTTGGGCGGCGGCGTCGAGTTCGGCATAGCGCGCGTCCCGGTCCGCCGCGGCGACGAGCAGCGCCACGGCGAGGGCCGCGCTCAGCAGCAGCGCCGGGGCGCCGACCGCGAGACCGCGGCGGGCCGCGAGCAGCGCCCGTTTCGACTTACGGATGCGGCCGTCCCGTCCGGTGTAGGCACGGAACCCGGCGAACACCGCGTCGACGAGCGCCAGAGCGGCGAGCAGGAAGGCGTTCACCCGACGCCCTCCCCCGCCGAAGCCCCGTGACGTGTCCCGCCCACGGTGTCCGCACGCCCGACCAGGCGGCCCGACGGTCCGGGTCCCAGCTCGGCCCGCAGCGGCGGCAGCAGGTCCGGGCGTACGCCGATGACGGGGCGCAGGGTGGTGCAGAACGGGTTGCTGCGGCCCCGCGGTTCGTACACGAGCGGGGTCAGGCCGTCGGCGTGGGCGGCGGCCGCCAGCAGTGTCTCGTCGTCATGGGCGCGGCGGGCCGACATCACACCGTCGTGGCGGCCCAGCGGATCGCGCATCCGTGCCCGGTGGAAGACCCACGCGCCGATCGGGGCGAGACCCGTGGCGGCGATGTCGAAGTGGCAGAACGCGGCGGTGCCCGGCGTGGCCTGGGCGGCGAAGAAGGCGTCGAGGTCATCGCCCCGGAAGTGGTGCAGGACGCCCGTCGACACGTACACGGTGGCGGGCTCGTCGAGGGCGAACGCGTCACCCCGTACGAAACGGCAGGGCAGTGCCTCCGCGCGGGCGAGCCGCCCGGCCTCGGTGACCAGGGCCGCGTTGAAGTCCACGCCGACCAGGTCGACATCGGGGCCGAGGGCGCCCGACGCGGCCAGCCACCGCACGAGGTAGCCGAGGCCGCAGCCGACGTCGACGACCCGCAGAGGGCCGTCGGTCCGCCCGGCGGCGCGGATCACGGCGAGCAGCGGACGCAGGAGTTCGGCGATGCGGTCGCCGAGGCGCAGTTCCTCGCTGAGCCGCTGGAGCTCGGTGTGGACGGCGACGAGCCGGCGGTCCACGGCGAGCGGATCGAGGTTCCCGTCGTCGTCGCACGCCAGCCCGGCGGCGATACGGGCGCCACTGCGGTCACCCGCGGCGACGAGCCGCGCGACGACGTCGGCGCCCCGCACCGGCAGGCGTGCGCGTGTGCCGGGGTCGTGGTCCACGACCAGATCGGATATCTCGATGAGCTGCACACGGAGAAGGTACGCGGCTGGGGAGGCCGTCGGCGCCGCGCCCTGGGAGGCGGCACCTGGGAGGCGGTAGTGGCGGCCCGGTGTCGCACCACGGCCGGACGGCCCCGCCCGCCCTCGGACGGACGGGGCCATCGCTCTCGCGGCTACCGCGGAACCACCTGATCGGACACCTCACCCGGCACCGGCGCGTAGCCGGTCGCCCGGCTGGTGAACGTGCCCCGGCCCTGGGTCCGGCCGCGCAACTGGGACGCGTAGCCGAAGAGTTCGGCCAGCGGCACCGTCGCCGTGACGACCGCGGTGCCCGCGCGCATCGCGGAAGCGGAGATCTGTCCGCGTCGCGCCGCCAGGTCCCCCAGCACCCCGCCCACGGCATCCTCTGGCACGGTGGCCGTGACGTCGACGACCGGTTCCAGGAGCGCCATGACGCTCGCCCGGAAGGCCGCCCTGAGCGCGGAACGGCCCGCCGTACGGAACGCCATCGGCGAGGAGTCCTTGGGGTGCGTGGACCCGTCGGTGAGCGTGACCTGCACCCCGGTGACCCGATGGCCGCCGAGGGGGCCCTCGCTCAGGGCGTCCCTGCACCCGGCCTCCACGGCCTGGACATAGTCCCTCGGCAGCCGTCCGCCGGTGACGACCGACCGGAACACGAAGTCCGCCGCGCCGTCACCCGTATCGTCCTGCGCCACCGGCAGCGGCCGTACGTCGATGACGACGTGCGCGAACTGGCCTGCTCCTCCCTCCTGTTTGACATGCCGGTACACCAGACCGGACACCCCGCGCGCGACCGTCTCCCGGTAGGCCACCTGCGGCCTGCCGACGCCGACCTCCAGACCGTGGGCCCGGCGGATCTTCTCCACCGCCACCTCCAGGTGCAGTTCACCCATGCCCGAAAGCACCGTCTGGCCGCTTTCGCGGTCCGTCCTGACGACGAGCGAGGGGTCCTCCTCGACGAGTCGTGCCAGCGCGGACACCAGCCGGGCGCTGTCGGCGTTCCTGCGGGCCTCGACCGCCACGGAGACGACCGGTTCGGCCACCGTGGGCGGTTCGAGGACGACAGGCGCGTCGGGTGCGCACAGGGTCGCGCCGCTGCGGGCGGCCTTCACTCCGGCCACCGCGACGATGTCCCCGGCCACCGCACGCTCCACCTCGGTGTGCCGGTCGGCCTGGACGCGCAGGATCCGGCCGATCCGCTCCGTACGCCGTGCGCCCGCATCCCACACCGCCTCTCCCCTGTGAACCGTTCCCGAATACACCCGCAGATAGGTCAGACGCCCGCGAGGAGTCGCCTGCACCTTGAACACCAGCGCGGCCAGTGGTGCCGTCGGATCGCAGGCCCGCTCCTGCTCGTCGTCGCCGACGGCACCGCGGACCGCGGGCACGTCGAGCGGTGACGGCAGGTAGGCGACGACTGCGTCCAGGAGCGGCTCGACACCGCGGTTGCGGTACGCCGATCCGCACAGCACGACGACGCCCTCACCACTGCGCGTCAGATCCCGCAGCGCTCCTGCCAACGTCCCTGCGGACAGGGCCGATCCGTCGCAGAACTCCTCCAGCGCGCCGGGATGCAGCTGCGCCACCGTCTCCTCGAGGAGCCGCCTGCGCCGCCGCGCCTCCTCGCGCAGCTCTACCGGAACGGGCCCCTCCTCGTACGTGTCGTGGCCCTCTCGCCACACGAGAAGACGCATGCGGATCAGATCGACGACACCGGTGAACGCGTCCTCTCGGCCGACCGGCAGCTGGACCACCATCGGTACCGTGTCGAGACGCCGACGCATCGACTCGACCGCCGTGTCGAGGTCGGCACCGGCGCGGTCGAGCTTGTTCACGAAGGCGATGCGCGGCACGCCGTGGCGGTCGGCCTGCCGCCAGACAGACTCGCTCTGCGGCTCGACGCCCGCGACGGCGTCGAACACCGCGATCGCGCCGTCCAGCACGCGCAGGGAGCGCTCGACCTCGTCGGCGAAGTCGACATGGCCCGGGGTGTCGATCAGGTTGATCCGGTGCCCGTCCCAGGCGCAGCTGACCGCCGCGGCGGAGATGGTGATGCCCCGCTCGCGTTCCTGGACGTCGAAGTCGGTGACGGTGGTGCCGTCGTGGACTTCGCCGCGTTTGTAAGTGGCGCCGGTGACGTAGAGGATCCGTTCGGTGACGGTGGTCTTGCCGGCGTCGACGTGGGCGAGGATGCCCACGTTGCGGACGGCGGTCAGGGGGTCGGTGTCATGACGGTGCAGGTCGGTACGCACGCCTGTGGCCTTTCAGGTGGTTCCGCACAGAGGCAGCGCGATTACCGGACGGACAGCGCAACGGGCCCCGCCGAAGGGTCGGTTCGGGGTCGTGCGGACACGTGAGGTGTCAGATGTTCGTCGCGGGGGTCCGGTACAGGCCGCGCAGCCGGTGCCGGGCGCACCGAGACACCAGGATCACCTCGAACCGTGACCGGGGAACGACGACAGCGGTGCGGTGACGCACGGCCCGGCTCCCCTCACTTGTCACGGCGCGCGCTGCGACGAAGGGCAGCGGCGTGGATACGTGGCGAGTGTAGGGAACCGGGCCGTGCAGGGCACCCGATTAAAGGCGCCCGGAGGCGCATATCTCAGGGATGCATCCGTGCCCCCTTGAGGACCTTGTCGACGGCGCCCCGCGCGCCGTACACGGCCATGCCGACCAGGTCCAGCTGGTCGGCGGGCACGGCCCGGACCGCCGCGCGGTTGTCCCGGTCGTTGCCCGTGCCGAACAGCTCCGCCGTGAACACCGCTGTCGGCAGCGCGCGGGACAGGGCGCGTCCGTGCGCCGTGGTCAGGGTCTGCTTCGCCCCCTCGAAGACGAGCACCGGCTGGCGGAACATCGGCAGGTACGCGGTGGCGTCGGCGTCCTCGTACGGGGCTCCGACCACCTCGGGCGCCGCCGTACCGAGCCCGCTGACCAGGAAAGCGGTCACGTTGAGCCGCTGCCAGGGGTCCAGGTCGTCGCGCAGCAGGACGGCGATCTTGGTGTCGAAGCGGACGGGCGCGCGGCCGGAAGGGTCATCCGCCCCGGCCGGGGTCGGCGTCGCAATGTCGGTGGGGATCTCGTCCATCGTTCTCATGCTTCGAGACTGCGCTGTCCACCCCGGTCAGGTCTTGTACGTTCCTTGCATGGTGCCCCGGCCGGAGATCTCCGCATGGCGCCCGCAGGTCGCGGGTGTCGTGGAGGTGTTCCACGCCCACTTCACCGAGCACGCGTACCCCATGCACGTCCACGACGCGTGGACGCTGCTGATCGTCGACGACGGCGCGGTCCGCTACCACCTGGACCGCCACGAGCGCGGCACGCCGAACGACACCGTCAGCCTGCTCCCGCCACGTGTCCCGCACAACGGGTCACCCGCCACCGCACACGGCTTCCGCAAGCGCGTCCTCTACCTCGACATGACGCAGCTCGACGAGTCCTTCATCGGCGCGGCGGTGGACGGGCCCGACCTCACCGACCCCGTCCTGCGCACCCGAGTCGGCCAACTCCACAGCGCGCTCGAGCACCGGGGCGACGAGTTCGAGGCGCAGAGCCGCCTCGCCCTGATCGGCGAACGGCTGCGCACCCACCTGCGTCCCGGTTCCTCCGACACCGAGCGGCCCGGCCGGGGCGTCGCCCACGACCTGCGGGACCTCCTGGACGCGCGGCTCCTGGACGGCATCGCCCTGGACGAGGCGGCGCGCCTCGTCCACGCCCACCCGACCCATCTCGTACGCGCCTTCAGCGGCGCCTTCGGCATCCCGCCGCACCAGTACGTGATGTCCCGCCGCGTCGATCTGGCCCGCCGCCTGCTCCTCGGCGGGCAGCCGCCGGGCGAGGTGGCGACCGCCGCCGGGTTCTACGACCAGTCGCACCTCACCCGGCACTTCAAGCGGGTCCTCGGCATCACCCCGGGCCGCTACGCCCGCACCGCACCCTGAGCGCTTCGGGTGCTTTTAGCGGGTGTTGTACACGTTCGCGGAACCACTTCCCCCTACCGTCGTTGCACGGATGCCGCCGGGCGCCGAGGCCGGGCCGCGACAAGACCCTGGGAGTGTGCGTGAAGGTTGTCTGTGTCGGTGGAGGACCCGCCACCCTGTACTTCTCGATCCTGCTGAAGCTTCAGGCCCCGTCGCACGACATCACCGTCTTCGAGCGGAACCCGGCCGGCTCCACCTACGGCTGGGGCGTCACCTACTGGCCGGACATGCTGGAGCGGCTCAGGCGCCACGACCCGCACTCCGCGTCCACGATCAGCGACGGGTCGCTCCGCTGGCGCGACGGGGTCGCCCACGTCGGGCAGCGCACCACGACCCACGAGGGCGACGAGGGCTTCGCCATCGGCCGGCACAGGCTCCTCGACATCCTCGCCCGCCGCGCGGAGTCCCTCGGCGTCGCCATCGAGTACGGCCACGAGATCCAGGACCGCGAGCAACTGCCCGAGGCCGACCTGGTCGTGGCCGGCGACGGCGCCAACAGCCGGATGCGCGAGCGCCGCGCCGGCCACTTCGGCACGCAGACCACCCTGGGCAGCAACCCGTACCTCTGGCTCGGCACGACCAAGGTGTTCCGCTCCTTCACGTTCGCCTTCGCGGAAACCGCGCACGGATGGATCTGGTGTTACGCGTACGGGTACAGCGGCGAGCACAGCACCTGCGTCGTCGAGTGCTCCAAGGCGACCTGGCAGGGCCTCGAACTCGACCGCCTGCCCCAGCCGCAGGCCCTGCGCCGTCTGGAGGGAATCTTCGCGTCGCTCCTCGACGGCCACGCCCTCATCGGCCGCAGCGACCACGACGGCCCGGCCCCCTGGCAGAATTTCCGCACCCTCACCAACCGCACCTGGTCGCACGGCAATCTGGTGCTGCTCGGCGACGCCGCGCACACCACGCACTACTCCATCGGCGCGGGCACGACGCTCGCGATGCAGGACGCGATGGTGCTGGCGAGCTCCCTCACCGAAGCGAAGACGATCCAGCCGGCGCTCTCCCTCTACGAGCACACCCGCAAGAGCGAGCTGCTGTCCGTGCAGAGCGCCGCCCGGCACAGCGCCCAGTGGTACGAGAACCTCCCCCGCTACATCCAGCTCCCGCCGGCCCACATGTTCGCCCTGCTCGGCCAGCGGCACTCCCCGCTGCTCCCCCACATCCCGCCCCAGCTCTACTACCGGATCGACCGGGCCGCCGACCAGTTGCAGTCATTGCGCAGACTCAAGCAGTGGCTGGGCCCCCGTCTCGCCCGCACCCTTCAGCACCGCAACTCCGCGCGCGGGTAAGGCACTTCGGCTCAGAGCCGGATGATCACGACAGCCGTGTCGTCGGTGTTGCCACCGCGCGGGATCACTTCGGCGAGGACGGTGTCGGCGAGGCGCTCCGCGTCCGCCGACGCGTGGCGGGTCAGGCAGTCGGCGAGGCGGTTCAGGCCCGTGTCGATGTCCTCGCGGCGCCGCTCGACCAGGCCGTCGGTGTAGAGGACGAGCGCTGCCCCGTCCTCGAAGGTGGTCTCGGCCTCCGGTCTGGGGGTGGGTTCGGGGCGGGCGCCGAGCGGCGGGTCCGTCGCCCGGTCGAGGAACTCCACGGTGCCGTCGGTGTGGAGCAGCGCGGGCGGAAGGTGGCCCGCGCTGCTGTAGGCGATGGCGTGGTGGTCGTAGTCGATGACCACCTGCGCCGCGGTGGTGCACTCGGCGCCCTCGACCGAGCGGGCGTAGAGGCCGAGCGCGTCGAGCGCGGCCGCGGGGCCGTCGGCCACCCGCACGGCGGCGCTCAGGGCGCTGCGGAGCTGGCCCATGACGCCGGCCGCGTGCAGTCCGTGGCCGACGACGTCACCCACGGCCACGGCGAACCGGTTGTGGGGCAGTTCGGCCAGGTCGTACCAGTCGCCGCACACGTTCAGGGCGCCCACGGCCGGCCGGTAGCGTACAGCCGCCCGGCCACCGCCGACGCGTTCCGACACCGGCAGCATCGCGGACTGGAGAGTCAGGGCGACCTGGCGTTCGCGGGCGTGGGCCTGGCGCAGCCGCTCGTTGACCTCCTGAAGTTCCCTGGCGCGGGTGTAGAGCTCCGCCTCCAGCACCCTGGCCCGGTCGCCGTCTCGGCCGCCCCTGGCACGGATCAGCTCGGTGACCTCCTCCACCCGGTGCAGCAGCAGCACGACGCTGCCGTCCGGGCCGAAGACAGGGGCGTTTACGGGGCTCCAGTACCGCTCCTCCCACTGGCCGGGCCGGTCGTGGTACTCGACGTCGTAACGCTGCAGAGCCATGCTGTCGCGTTCCCCGGTGGCCGCCACCCTCCGCAGGGACACCTCCAGGTTGCGCATGCCGGTCGCCGCACCGTCGTTGGGGTTGTCGGGGAAGACGTCGAACAGGTAGCGGCCGACGAGCTGTTCACGGGTGCGCCCGGACATCTGGCAGAACGCCTCGTTGGCATCCGCGTACACGAGGTCGGGCCTGAGCAGTGCGACCGAGCTGGGCAGCGCCTGGAACACCTGCTCGTAGTCGATTCCAAAATCCCTCACGGCACGTCCCGCCTCCTTGCGTGTGCCGCGCGTGCGGCGACGGGTGCCGGGGCACCTCGCGGTCGAACGACCACAGGGTGTCCCAGCCGCAGGGGCCGGAGCTCCAATTACGTCATCGGCGGCGTGTCCGACGGGCGGACCGCCGGGCCGCCGTCAGTGGTGCCAGGCGCGCCCGCCCGTGTTGTGGATGAAGCGCTGAAGCACCTTGAGGGTGGTCAGATAGTCCTCGTCCGAGACGCCCGCGTGCCGCTCGGTCCACAACTCGCCCTGAAGCGCGGCCAGTTCGTCGAAGAAGTCCTTACCCGCCGCCGTGGGCGAGAGCCGCCCCGCGGCATCCTCGGTGAGCCAGCCGCGGGCGATCGTCGCGTCGATCTCCTCCACCAGGACAACCTCCCCCACGTCTAGGTAGCCCCTGAGGGTTTCGGACACCTCACCCCGCGTTTTGACGTGCTCGGCCCGTGCGACCTGCGCGAGGACCCACCACTGCGGCTGGGTGGTGCCCTTCTCCGCGAGGGCGCCCCTGGTGCGGGTGACGACGGCCTTGTAGGCGGCCCAGGCCCAGTAGCCGATGGGCTGCTCGATCAGTTCCGCGTCGTTGTGCGAGTACTCCATGACTGGTTCGCTCCGTCCGGTGCGCACGATCCTTCGGCACTTCCGAGCCTAGAAGCTCAACCGCGCTTGAGGTCCAGGGCCCGCGGCGCAGAAGATCGCCGCGATTTCGGATCGCGCGCGGCGGCCGTGCCCTGGCACCCTGCTCTCATGAGCGATGCGGAAGTGCTACTCCTCGGTGGACGGGCCGGCGTCGGCAAGACGACCGTGGGCTGGGAGGTGTCGGCCCTCCTGCGCTCCATGGAGGTGTCGCACGCCGTGATCGAGGGCGACTTCATGGGTCAGGTGCATCCGGCGCCGCAGGGCGACCCGCACCGGGCCGGAGTCACCGAGGACAATCTGACGGCCGTGTGGGGCAACTTCGCCCGCCGCGGCTACCGCCGCCTCATCTACACGAACACGGTGAGTGTGCTGCCCGAGACGGCCGGCATGTTCGAACGCGCGATGGGAGCGGGCGTCCGGATCGTACGGGTCCTGCTCACCGCCTCCGACGCCACCGCCGGAGAGCGGCTGGCCGCCCGGGAGCTCGGCTCGGAGCTGGAGACGGAGCTGCGGGGCAGCGCCCGCAAGGCGCGGCTCCTGGACGAGCGGGCACCCACGGACACCGTGCGGGTCGCGACCGACGGGCGGACGGTCACAGACATCGCCCACGAGGTGCTGGCGGCAACCGGCTGGGCCGACCGGCCGCCTGTCACCGGGTGGACCTAGGGCCTTTGGTTTGGATCAGGCCGGATCAGGGAGCGGGGCCATGGGGGTCCCTCCTGCTCGAGTGAAGCCGAGACCTTGGGGGGCGGCGACTGACGACAACGCCGCGAGGTGCGGTGCCAGGCCCCGCGAGCCCGGCATGATCCAAACGAGAGTCCCTAGCCCGCCGTGCCCGAGCGGGCCAGCCAGCGTCCCCCGTGGCGTGACACCTCGATGGGGCGGCCGAAGCACTCCGTCATCCGGGCGGCCGTCAGCACCTCGTCGGCCCCGCCCCCGGCAAGAACGCGGCCGTCACGCAGGAGCAGCGCGTGGCCGATCGCCGGCGACAGCTCCTCGAGGTGGTGGGTGACGGTGATGGTCGCCAACTCCCTGCGTCCCTCGGCGAGTTGACGCATCGTGTCGATGAGGTCCTCGCGCGAGGGCAGGTCGAGCGCGTTGAAGGGCTCGTCGAGCAGGAGCAGGGACGGGTCCGCCATCAGCGCGCGGGCGATGAGAATACGGGCCCGCTGGCCGCCGGAGCAGACGCCGTAGGGCCGGTCGGCGAGTTCCTTGATGTCGAGTTCGGCCAGGAGCGTGTGCGCGCGCTCGCGCACGTCGGCGTCGTACTTGCGCCACAGCGGTTGCACGGTGCCGGTGTGCCCGGTGAGGACGACGGCGTGCCCGGTGAGGTCCTGCGGCACGCGCTGCGCGCTCGACACCAGGCCGATGTGCGCGCGAAGTTCGCGTACGTCGACCTTGCCGAGACGGTGGCCGAGGACCTCGACGGTGCCGGTGGTGGGGTGCATCAGGGCGCCGATGAGGCGGAGCACGCTGGTCTTGCCGGCGCCGTTGGCACCGAGCAGGGCCCAGTGTTCGCCCGAGCGCACCGTCCAGTTGATGTCGTCGAGGATGACCTGGCCCGTCGTGAACCTGCGCACGCAGGCCCCGTCGAGGGCGGCGACGATCCGTCCGATGCTCACTGACGCCTCCTGTCGAATGGATCGGCACAGGCTAGCTGCATACGGCATTCAAACGCGGAGATGTCCAGTTCGTGGACCTCGGTGGGTGGTCAGGGGCTGGACGGTGGCGGGCGGTGCTTCCGCGTCGCCCTCTGCGGCGAGGTGCGGCAGGATGGCGGCCCGCCGTACTCCACGTCGACGCCCGTTGCGCGCAAGGGCTTCTCGTTCCGCAGAGGTGCGCCGGGCCCGGCCCCGCCGTCGACGCGTCGTGCCGGGGGCGGCAGCGGGTTCTGGGCGGACAGGGCGTGCGGCAGCCTGCCCAGAGAGGTGACGGCGGAGGAGATCTGGCTGCTTGAAGCCGGTGAGCGCCTTGGACCCGTCGTGCAGGACCACCTCAGAGCTGTAGCCGCCCGCCGGCCGGCTCGTGCTCCCTGAGCACGTCGAGGCCTCCCGCGACTGGGTGCCAGGGAGAAGTGGCCGGTGGCCCGGGTGAGGGGCACCTTGGGCCTCCATTCGAAGCAGGTCCATACGTCCCGGCACGCCGGGCCGAGGGAGCGGGTGACGGCCGGGGCGCCGACCCCTTCTCGTAGGGTCGTCACCACCAGTCACCACCCGCACATCCGAGGAGAAGCTCGTGACCATTGCCTTCCACGACGTACGGGCCGCGGCCGACCGCATCGCGGGGCACACTCGCCCGCTCGTGATGGCTCCCCTGGGCGACGGGGCGTTCGACGGTGCGTTCGGCGAGGCCGAAGGGTGGCTGGCGCTGGAGTTCATGCAGCACACCGGGTCTTTCAAGGCGCGCGGCGCCTTCAATTTCGTGAGCAGCCACATAGAGGCGGGCCTGATGCCGGACGCGGGCGTCGTCATCGCCTCCGGGGGCAACGCCGGGCTCGCCTGCGCCTGGGCCGCGGCCCGCCACTCGGTCCAGGCCACCGTATTCGTCCCCGAGACGGCGCCCGCCGTGAAGGTCGACAGGCTCAGGCTCCTGGGCGCCACGGTCCGGCAGGTCGGCTCGGAGTACGCGGAGGCGCTGGCGGCCTCGCAGAAGGACGCGGCCGAGAGAGGCGCCCTGGAGTCGCACGCGTACGACCACCCGCTGATCGCAGCCGGTGCAGGCACGGTCATGGAGGAGATCGTTCAGGCGCGGCCCGGCATCGACACCGTCCTGGTGTCGGTGGGCGGTGGCGGGCTGTTCACGGGGATCGCCGCGTCGGCGCGGGAGCACGGCGTGCGCGTCGTGGCCGTGGAGCCGGAGCGCTGCTGCGCCCTGCACTCCGCGCTGCAGGCGGGCGCGGTGGTCGACGTCCCGGTCGACTCGGTCGCGGCGGACTCCCTCGGCGCGCGCCGCACCTCCGAGATGGCGCTCGAATGGGCGGGCCAGGACCACGTACGGTCCGTTCTCGTCACCGATGAGGCGATCGTGTCCGCACGTCAGGCCCTGTGGGACGACAGGCGGCTCGCGGTGGAGCACGCGGCGGCCACGGCGCTCGCGGCGGTGACCTCCGGCGTCTACACGCCCGCACCCGGCGAGCGGGTCGCCGTGATCCTGTGCGGCGCGAACACGGACCCCGGCGACCTGACGCGGAGCGCACGCCTCCCGTCCTGAGCGTGCACCTCCGCGGGCGTTCCAGCGCAAACCCGGGCAATCGAACTTACGATGGGGTTCTCCGGCCCCTCCCCCGCGCACGCTCGCGGGGACCGGCGCCGGGCGAGACGCCGATGAGTTCGGGGTGGAAGACGCAATGGCACAGGCCGCAGGCCCAGCGCGCACCGTCATCCTGACCGTGGACGACGACCCGGGGGTCTCCCGCGCCGTCGCCCGGGACCTGCGGCGCCGCTACGGCGAGTCGTACCGCATCGTCCGCGCCGAGTCCGGGGCGTCGGCCCTGGACGCGCTGCGCGAGCTCAAGCTCCGCGGCGACCTCGTGGCGGTGATCCTGGCCGACTACCGGATGCCCGAGATGAACGGCATCGAGTTCCTCGAGCAGGCCATCGACATCTATCCGGGCGCGCGCCGGGTCCTGCTGACCGCGTACGCCGACACGAGCGCCGCCATCGACGCGATCAACGTCGTCGACCTCGACCACTACCTCCTCAAGCCCTGGGACCCGCCGGAGGAGAAGCTCTATCCCGTCGTGGAGGACCTGCTGGACACCTGGCGGGCCACCGACCGCAAGCCTGTGCCCACGACGAAGGTCGTCGGGCACCGGTGGTCGGCGCGGTCGTCGGACGTACGGGAGTTCCTCGCCCGTAACCAGGTGCCGTACCGGTGGTACTCGTCCGAGGATCCGGAAGCCCGGTGTCTGCTGGCCGCCGCCGGCGAGGACGGCTCGCGGCTCCCGGTCGTGATCACTCCGGACGGCACCGCGCTCGTCGAACCCGAGGACGCGGAGCTGGCCGCGCAGGTGGGCCTGGCGACGACACCGACGGCCGACTTCTACGACCTGGTCGTCGTCGGCGGCGGCCCCGCGGGGCTCGGCGCGGCCGTCTACGGCGCGTCCGAGGGGCTGCGGACGGTGCTCGTGGAACGCTCGGCGACCGGCGGACAGGCGGGCCAGAGCTCACGGATCGAGAACTACCTCGGCTTCCCGGACGGCGTGTCCGGGTCGCAGCTCACCGAACGGGCCCGGCGCCAGGCCGCGAGGTTCGGCGCCGAGATCCTCACCGCCCGCGAGGTGACCGGCCTGGAGGTGAACGGCGCCGCGCGCACCGTGCTGTTCTCGGACGGCTCCGCCGTCTCCGCGCACAGCGTGATCCTCGCGACCGGTGTGTCGTACCGGCAGCTGGACGCCCCGGGCCTCGCTGGACTCACGGGGTGCGGGGTCTTCTACGGTTCCGCGCTGACGGAGGCGAGCGCCTGTCAGGGGCACGACGTGTACATCGTCGGCGGCGCGAACTCGGCGGGACAGGCCGCCATGTTCCTGGGCAGGGGCGCCAAGTCCGTCACCCTCCTCGTGCGGGGCCAGTCGCTGTCCGCCTCGATGTCGCACTATCTCGTCCAGCAGATCGAGGACGCGCCCCACATCTCCGTACGCACCGGCACCGTCCTCGAGGCCGCCCACGGCTCCGGTCATCTGGAACAGCTCACCCTGCGCGACGTGGCGACCGGGCACACCGAGCTCGTCGACGCGCAATGGCTGTTCGTGTTCATCGGGGCGGCGCCGCTGACCGCCTGGCTGGAGGGGACGGTGCTGCGGGACGGGCGGGGGTTCATCATGGCCGGTCCCGACCTGACCCCGGACGGACGGCCGCCCGCGGACTGGGATCTCGACCGCCCGCCGTACCACCTGGAGACCAATATCCCCGGCGTGTTCGTGGCCGGGGACGCGCGCTCCGAGTCCGCCAAGCGCGTCGCGTCCGCGGTCGGAGAGGGAGCCATGGCCGTCATGCTCGTACACCGGTATCTGGAGCAGTCGTGAACGGGCGGCGGGTTCCGTGCAGCCGCGAGGAACTGGGCTCGCTGTTCCTGTTCGAGAAGCTCGACGCGGACCAGCTCGACCGGCTGTGCCGCGAGGGCCACGTGGAGGCCTTCGACCCCGGGCCCGTGTACGGGGAGAGCGATCCGGCGACCTGCTTCTACGTACTCCTCGAGGGCGAGCTCGTTCTGTCGCGCCGCGTCGGCGCCGACGACGTCGAGGTGAACCGGAGTTCCAGCCGCGGTGTGTACTCCGGCGCCTTCCAGTCCTATCTCGGCGACCGCGCCCCGCAGACATACAACAGCTCGATGCGGGTCACGGAGCCTTCGCGGTTCTTCGTCCTGCCGGCCGACACCTTCGCGGCCGTCGTGCGGGAATGGTTCCCCATGGCCGTCCACCTGCTGGAAGGGGTCTTCTTCGGTGTCCGGAGCGCGCAGCAGAGGATCGGGCAGCGGGAGAGGCTCCTCGCGCTCGGCTCACTGTCGGCCGGGCTCACCCACGAACTCAACAATCCGGCCGCTGCGGCCGCGCGGGCCACGTCGTCGCTGCGGGAGCGGGTCGCGGGCATGCGGCACAAGCTGGGCGCGATCGCCGCGGGCCCGTACCGGCGGGCCACGCTGGAGACGCTCATCGAGATCCAGGAGCGGACGGCCGAGCAGGTGTCCAAGACTCCCGCGCTGACCCCCCTCGAAACGTCCGACCGAGAGGACGCCCTCACGGACTGGCTGGACGACCACGGGATCACCGACGGCTGGCAGCTGGCGCCCAACTTCGTCCAGGCGGGCCTCGACAACGACTGGCTCGACCAGGTCGCGTCGGCCGTCGGCGAGGAGACCCTCGAAGGCGCCGTGCGGTGGCTGAACTACACGGTCGAGACCGAGCTCCTCATGAACGAGATCGAGGACTCCACCGCGCGGATCTCCCACCTCGTCGACGCGGCCAAGCAGTACTCCCAGCTCGACCGGGCCCCGTCCCGGTTCGCCGACGTGCACGAGCTGCTCGACAGCACGCTGATGATGCTCTCCGGGAAGTTCGGCCACGGCATCAAGGTCGTCAAGGACTACGACCGCACACTGCCCGAGGTCCCCGCCTACCCCGGCGAGCTCAACCAGGTGTGGACGAACCTGATCGACAACGCGGTATCGGCGATGAACGACGCGGGCGGCGAGGGCACGTTGACCGTGCGCACCGCGCTCGATCGTGACCTTCTGCTCGTGGAGTTCCGCGATACCGGGCCGGGAATCCCCGCCGACATCCGTGGCCGCATCTTCGACCCGTTCTTCACCACCAAGCCGGTGGGCGAGGGGACCGGGCTCGGCCTCGACATCTCGTGGCGCATCGTCGTCAACAAGCACCACGGCCAACTCGACGTGCACTCAGAGCCCGGAGACACCCGCTTCCAGGTACATCTCCCCCTCGCGTCCACGAACTCCGACCCGGAACCCGTACCCGACCCGGTACCCGACCCCCCTCAGGAGCCTTCATGAGTACCCTGAACGGAATCGACCCCTCGGTCCCGCCGAGCGGCACCGGCTGCGCCGAGTGCGACGCGCTCGGCGGCTGGTGGTTCCATCTGCGGCGCTGCGCGCAGTGCGGCCACATCGGCTGCTGCGACGACTCACAGGGCAAGCACGCGACGGAACACGCCAAGAACAGCGGCCACCCGGTGATCCGCAGCTTCGAGCCGGGCGAGAGCTGGTTCTGGGACTACAACACGTCCTCGCTCATCGAATCGGGTCCCGAACTCGCGCCTCCGGTCAGCCACCCCGAGACGCAGTCCACCCCCGGCCCGGCGGACCGAGTCCCTTCGAACTGGACCGAGTTGCTGGGCTGACGGGGTTCCCCGGATGGAAGCGCTCCGGATCAGGCCCGCCCCGGGGCCGTGAACGTCACGTCCGCCGAGTGCGTCGTCGTGTCCGCGTCGCTGCCGAGGGCCCAGGCCGCGACCCGCGAGACGGTGGCGGCCGGGATCTCCTCGCTGATGCCGGGGGCCGCCGGGACGTTCTGCGTCGCGTGGGCGTCGTACGGCAGGACCACCCTGTAGCCCCGCGCGAGAGCGGTGCGGGCGGTCGCCTGGACACACATCTCGGACATCACGCCGCAGACGGCGAGCGTCTCGACCCCGGCGAGCACGCCGCCCAACGTGGTCCCGTCGAAGCCGTCGTCCCTGGGCTTGCGGATCACGACCTCGGTCGGGCCCGGCTCGACCGGGTGGTGGAGTTCCCAGCCCGGCGTGTGCGGCTCGTCGTCCGCCCCTGGCTGCCCGTCGTTCTGGAGGTGCACGACGAGCGCCCCGCCGGTGCGGGCCCGTGCGATCAGGTCGGTCGTGCGCTCCACGAGTCGGTCCGCCTCGGGCACCGCCCCGTCGCCGACGACGAACGCCGACTGGACGTCCACGACGATCAGGGCCTCCACAGGATGGGTCATGCGGACATCATGACCGTCGGCGCCGGGCAGCTGCACGAGGTTTTGCGCGCTCCCGTGCCTGTGTTCCACTGACGTCGGATGCCGGTCAGGCCTCTGACGTGGGCGTTGACGCCGACGCCCCATGATCGACAGCAGGGAGAGGTTCGATGACGACGACCGCGAAGCCGAGCGTGCAGCACGAGGACGAGCAGGTGCGGGTGACCCGCTGGGACTTCGAGCCCGACACGCGTACCGGCCGCCACGTCCACGAGCACGACTACGTGGTCGTGCCCGTGGTGGACGGCCGGATCAGCGCGTTCGCCCCCGACGGCACGGTGACCGATTCGCAGCTGCGCGCGGGCGAGTCCTACGCGCGCCCGGCGGGCGGCGAGCACGATGTCGTCAACACGGGCGGCACGTGGCTGGCGTTCGTCGAGATCGAGCTCAAGGGAACGTCGAAGGCCTAGTGCCTTTCGGTCACCTGACGGCGGTCACTTCACGAGGTACTTGCACCCCGCGATCGACTTGCCGTCCTTGTTGTCCGCGACCTGCTTGCCGTCGACCTTGATGACGCAGGATGCCGGCTCGAGCCGACCGTCCGAGGCGGCCACCGAGCCGGGGACGACCGAGACCAGGCTGCCGACCTTCAACTCGGCTCCCTTGATGGTCAGTCGGGTCGTCTTGGTCCAGGGCAGGTTCACCTGTTCCGTCTTGCTCTCACCGGCCGTCCAGAGGACCTGCGTACTACCCTGACCCTGCACCTCGAAGGTCACTTCGCGGGTCGCCTCCTGACCCCCGGCCGGCTTCGAGGCCGCGTGCGAGGGGGCCTTCGACGTGTCCTGCTTCGCCCCGGCCTCCTTGCTGTCTCCCCCGCCACTGCCGCACCCGGCCAGCAGAGCGGCTGTCGCCGCGACCAGAGCAATCCCGGTTACCGTCCTGCGCACGTTTCCTCCGTGATCCCCGTACAACTCAGCATGTCGGCCCGGGCACAACTCGCCCGGGCCGAACTGCTGAGCATACTGGGGCGCCCGGGACGGTCACCCGGTGCGGGGGCCGTCCGTCCGCATCTCGTGGACCTGTCATGGCTCTAGGAAGGTTCGGGCCCCGGCGCTACCCTCCGCGCATGATTTCGACCGTTGTCTGGGGTACCGGAAATGTCGGGCGCGCGGCCATCCGTGCCGTCGAGGCCCACCCGGCGCTCGAGCTCGCCGCCGTGCTGGTCCACGACCCCGCGAAGGTCGGCCGCGACGCGGGCGAACTCGCGTGCCTCGACCATGAGTTGGAGGTCAGGGCGAGCGACGACATCGAGGCGGTGCTGGCCGCCCGGCCCCGGGCCGTCGTGTACGCGGCCTCCGGCGACATCCGCCCCGACGACGCCCTGGCCGACATAGCCCGGGCCGTCGGGTCCGGCGCCGTCGTCGTCTCGCCCGCCCTCTATCCGCTCTACGACCACCGCAGCGCGCCGCCGGAGTTCCTGGATCCGGTGGTGGCCGCGATCGCGGAGGGCGGCGGATCCCTGTTCGCATCCGGCGTCGACCCGGGCTGGGGCAACGACGTCCTGCCGCTCCTCGTCAGCGGGCTCGGCAGCACCGTCGACGCGATCCGCTGCCAGGAGATCTTCGACTACTCGACGTACGACCAGCCCGACTCGGTACGGCTCCTGGTCGGCATGGGCCAGCCGATGGACTACGACCCGCCCATGCTGTGGGACACCGTCCCCACCATGGTGTGGGGCGGGCAGATACGGCTGATGGCGCGGGCGCTCGGGGTCGAACTCGACGAGATCCGCGAGACGTTGGACCGCCGCCCGCTCGACGCCACGGTGAGCACGCGCACGATGGGCGACTTCGAGGCCGGTACCCAGGGCGCCGTGCGGTTCGAGGTGCAGGGCATCGTCGGGGGCGAACCCCTCATCGTCATCGAGCACGTCACCCGCATCCATCCGTCCTGCGCACCGGACTGGCCGACGCCGCCCGACGGCACCGGGGCGCACCGGGTGGTCATCGAGGGCCGTCCGCGCATCGAGGTCACCGTCGAGGCCGCGGACGAGGGGGAGAACCGGTCCGCCGGCGGCAACGCCACCGCTGTCGGCCGTCTCGTGAACGCCATCGACTGGCTCGTGGACCAGGCCCCGGGCCTCTACGACGCTCTCGACGTCCCACTGCGCCCCGCAGTCGGAAAGCTCGGCCATCGCGGAAGGAAGCAACGATGATCATCGACATCCCCGAGGGACAGGAACCGATCGGCTACGTCTGGGGGGACATGGTCCCCGGTATCGGCATGGCGGCCGCCAACTTCTCGCTGTCCGTGTACGCCCATACGACCCTGGGACTGCGGGAGTTCGAGGCCGCCCGGCTGCGGATCGCGCAGATCAACGGGTGTCAGTTCTGCCTGGACTGGCGTACCGACCGGGACGGGGAGAAGGTCGAGGAGTCCTTCGCGGACGCGGTGACCGAGTGGCGTACCAGCGACGCCTTCGACGACCGGACCCGGCTCGCGGCCGAGTACGCCGAGCGGTACGCACTCGACCACCACGGCCTGGACGAGGAGTTCTGGTCCCGGATGACCGCGCTGTACAGCCAGGTCGAGATCGTGGAGCTGAGCATGAGCATCGGTTCCTGGCTGGCGTTCGGCCGGCTCAACCACGTGCTGGGCCTCGACACGGTGTGTGTCCTGCCCACGGCCTGAGACGCGGGGGCCACGACCGGCCCCCGCGCTGTGCACCTGCTACAGATCAGTGGCGATGATCTTCTCGATGTTCCGCTCGGCGAGCGCCGTGATCGTGACGAACGGGTTGACGCTCGTGTTGCCGGGGATCAGCGAGCCGTCGATGACGTAGAGGCCCGAATATCCGTGCAGGCGGCCGTAGTTGTCGGTGGCCTTGTTCAGGACCGCGCCACCGAGGGGGTGGTACGTGAGGTGGTCGCCCCAGATCTTGTACGTGCCGAAGAGATCGGTGCGGTAGATCGTGCCCTCTTTCGCGTTGATCTTGTCGAAGATCGTCTTGGCCATGTCGACGGAGGTCTGCTTCCAGGCCGTCTGCCAGTTCAGATCGGCCCTGCCCGCCTGTGCGTTCCACGAGAACTCGGCGCGGTGCGGGGTGTTCGTGATCGACAGATAGAACGAGGCGAAGGTCTCGATCCCGGTCGGCAGCGGCGCGACCTCGGCGAACGCCCCTCCAGCGGCCCAGTTGTCGATGCCGCCGCAGGGGATCGACGCCTGAACCTTGCCTGTCGGGTCCCACAGGTGGTTGGCGCGGCCGCACATGACGTTGCCGTTGTCGCCCCAGCCCTTGCCGACCTCGCCGTTCAGGGCGGGCAGGGCGCCGGTGGCCTTGAGCTTGACCAGGAGCTTGCTGGTCCCGACGCTGCCGGCCGCGAAGAACACCTTGTCCGCGGTGACGGTCTTGGTGGCCGTGGTCGTGCCGGTGGTGTCGATCTGCTCGATGACGACCGTGTACCCGCCGCCGGGTGCGGGCGCGACCGAAGTCACCTTGTGCAGCGGCGAGATGGAGACCTTGCCGGTGGCTCCGGCCTGGGCCAGGTAGGTCTTCTGGAGTGACTTCTTGCCGTAGTTGTTGCCGTAGAGGATCTCGCCGGCGAGCGCCGACTTGGGGACCGTGCCGGCCGCTTCCTGCTTCATGTAGTCCCAGTCGTACACGTCGGGCACGAAGACGAACGGGAAGCCCGAGCGCTGGGCGTGCTTACGGCCGACGCGCGCGAACTGGTAGCAATCGGCGCTCTCGAACCAGGCCGGGTCGACGGTGCCGACGCCTAACGCCGCGTTGGCGCGCGGGTAGTACGTCGCGTACATCTCGGCGGCGTCGACCGACGGGAGGATGGCGCCGAAGTTCTCGCGCTTGGGCGTGACCGCCATGCCGCCGTTGACGAGGGAACCGCCGCCGACTCCGCGGCCCTGGTAAACGATGATCCCGCCCATTTCCTCGGCGTCCAGAATTCCGGTGTAGCGGGGGACGTCTTTGTCGAGCGGGAAGCCGAGGAAGTTGCTCAGGGGCTGTTTGGTCTTGGTCCGGAGCCAGTAGGAACGGGCGTCCGGGCTGGTCGTGTTGGCGAATATCTTGCCGTCCGGTCCGGGGGTGTCCCAGGCCATCCCCATTTCGATCATGTGGACGTCGACGCCCGCCTGGGCGAGTCTCAGCGCGGCCACGGAGCCGCCGTATCCGGTGCCGACGACGAGGGCGCGGACGTGCGCTCCGGGGTCGATCGGAGCGGCGACGGGCGCGGGCGCGGCATGGGCCGCGGGGGCGTGAGCCGACAGCGCCGCGGCGCTCAGAATAGAACCGGTTCCAGCGATAAAAGTGCGTCGCGAGACGTTCTTGGAACCGATTGCAGGCGTGGTGGGACCACTCATGGCACGTTCCTCACTTTCGATGGAATCGAAACGAGTTCTACTGCTGATGGCGCATCAAGTCACTACACACGAATAGGTAATTCATGTGCGCCGAATGGGTAACTCGCGTCCACTCAACCCCGGCTGCACCGACGGCCCCGGGCTGCCGCCGAGGAGTTAGCACTGTCACACAGATCCAGGCAAGTCCCTGCATGTAAACAATCGAGCGGGTTACTACACTTCGTCAGGTTGTTCGGCGCCCGGCCGGACCGGCAGCACGGCTTTCATGCGGGATCACCGTTGATCCAGCTCCGGCGGCGACACGCAAGGAACCCATGACGACCTCACACAACGGCAGCGACGTCCCCCCGCTCGACGGACCGCTGCCCGGCACGGTGACACTCGACGACGCAGGGGGCGTCGCGGAGGAGCACGGGACGCCGCCGATCGAACCTCTCGACCTGACGGTCGCCTCCCCCGACGCGGAGTCCTTCGAGGACAGCACCGTCGCGGCACACAGCGGCATGGCCCTGTTCACCGCGGGCCCCGCCGCCCCTGCCCGCACTCTCATGAACATCTTCGGCGCGTCCGTGCGCGACCACCGCGACGAGCCGGCCCTGGACGACGGTTCGAAGCAGCTCACGTACCGCGCGCTCGCCGACGAGGTGGAGAACCTGCGGGTGCGGCTCGCGCTGGCCGGGGTCCGCAGGGGCGACCGGGTCGGGGTCCGCGTCCCGTCCGGGACCAATGATCTCTACATCGCGATTCTCGGGGTGCTCGCCGTCGGCGCCGCCTATGTCCCGGTGGACGCAGAAGACCCGGACGAGCGCGCCGAGTTGGTGTTCGGCGAGGCCCGGGTCCGGGTCGTCATCGGCGCCGGCCACGACCTGACCGCGTGGGGACCCGACGGCACGGAGGAGCGCGGCATCAGGACTCCCCCGGGATCGGCCAACTGCCTGCCCGGCACCGAGGACGACGC
This sequence comes from Streptomyces sp. CB01635, assembly GCF_002803065.1. Classification (GTDB taxonomy): domain Bacteria; phylum Actinomycetota; class Actinomycetes; order Streptomycetales; family Streptomycetaceae; genus Streptomyces. Next base: position 991,033 of record NZ_NNBL01000003.1, on the reverse strand, counting down.
GTGGATCATCTTCACGTCCGGCTCCACCGGGAAGCCCAAGGGCGTCGCCGTCCCGCACCGCAGCGCCGCCGCCTTCGTCGACGCCGAGGCCGCGCTGTTCCTCGCCGACGAGCCGATCGGCCCCGGCGACCGCGTGATGGCAGGCCTGTCCGTCGCCTTCGACGCCTCGTGCGAGGAGATGTGGCTGGCCTGGCGCAACGGCGCCTGCCTGGTGCCGGTGCCGCGTTCCCGAGTCCGCAGCGGCGCCGACCTCGGTCCCTGGCTCGTCGAGCAGGACATCAGCGTCGTGTCCACGGTGCCCACGCTCGCCGCGCTGTGGGAGCCCCAGGTCCTGGACGACGTACGCCTTCTGATCTTCGGCGGTGAGGCGTGCCCGCCCGAGCTGGCGCAGCGCCTGGTCACCGAGGGCCGCGAGGTGTGGAACACGTACGGCCCCACCGAGGCCACGGTCGTCGCCTGCGCGTGCCTGATGACCGGCGAGGAGCCCGTCAGGATCGGACTGCCGCTGGACGGCTGGGAGTTGGCCGTCGTCGACGAGGCCGGCGCCCCCGTCACCCTCGGCGCCACCGGCGAGCTCGTCATCGGAGGCGCGGGCCTGGCCCGCTATCTCGACCCCGCCAAGGACGCCGAGAAGTACGCGCCGCTGCCCTCCCTCGGCTGGGAGCGCGCCTACCGCAGCGGCGACCTCGTCAGGGCGGATCCGGAAGGCCTCGTCTTCCTCGGGCGCGGCGACGAGCAGATCAAGCTCGGCGGCCGCCGCATCGAGCTCGGCGAGGTCGACACGGCTCTGCAGGCGCTGCCCGGTGTTGCCGGGGCGGCCGCCGCCGTGCGCACGGCGCGCAGTGGCAACCAGCTGCTCGTCGGCTACGTCGTCACGCAGGACGGCTGGGACCGCGCCGGAGCCGTCGAGCGCCTGCGGGCCGCGCTGCCCGCCGCCCTGGTGCCGCTCCTCGCCCCCGTCGAGAGCCTGCCCACCCGTACGTCCGGGAAGGTCGACCGGGCGGCGCTGCCCTGGCCGCTGCCCGACCTGGAGACCTCCACGGGGCCCGCCGAGCAGCTGTACGGCACGGAGGCATGGCTCGCGGAACAGTGGGCGCACACGCTCGGGGTGTCCGTGACCGTTGCCAAGGACGACTTCTTCGCGATCGGCGGCTCCAGCCTGGCCGCCGCCCAGCTGACCACCCGGCTGCGCACCCGCTACCCCAGCGCCGCCGTCCTCGACATCTACCAGCACCCGACGCTGCGCAAGCTCGCCCGTCATCTGGAGGAGTCCGCACAGGGCAAAGAGACTCACCGCGATGTCGGTCCGGTGCCGGTGCGCGCCCAGATCGTTCAACTCCTGCTTCTGCTTCCGCTGTTCACGCTGGTGGGGCTGCGCTGGTGTGTGGCTCTCGCCGCGCTCGGCAATGTCCTGCACCGGTTCGGGTCCTATGCCTGGGCTCCGGCCGTGTCCTGGTGGTGGGTGGCCGCGGGGGCAGTGGTGCTGTTCAGCCCGGCGGGGCGGCTCGCGCTCGCCGCGGGCGGCGCGCGGCTGCTGCTGCGGGGCGTCGAGCCCGGCACGTATCCGCGCGGCGGCCAGGTCCATCTGCGGCTGTGGACGGCGGAGCGGCTCGCCGAGTACAGCGGCGCGACCTCGCTGACCGGTTCGTGGCTGCTGCGGTACGCACGCGCCCTGGGCGCCCGGATCGGCGCGGATGTGGACCTGCACTCGCTGCCGCCGGTGACCGGCATGCTCAAGCTGGGCCGCGGCTGCGCCGTCGAGGCCGATGTGGACCTGTCCGGGCACTGGCTGGACGGCGACCGTCTGGTGATCGGTGCCGTCAAGGTCGGCGGCGGGGCCGTCGTCGGCACCCGCAGCCTGCTCTTCCCCGGTGCGCGCGTCGGCAAGAAGGCCGAGGTGGCCCCCGGATCCGCGGTGACCGCCCAGATCCCGACCGGCCAGCGCTGGGCCGGCTCCCCCGCCGTGAAGCTGGGCAAGGCCAAGCGGGACTGGCCGAAGCAGCGGCCGAAGCGCTCGTACGGGTGGCGGCTGATGTACGGCGCGTCGGGCCTCGCCCTCTCCGCGCTGCCGGCGCTCGCGGCCGTGCCCGCGCTCGCGGTGGCCCTCCGCTTCGTAGCCGTGGACACGGGTCTCGGCGAGGCGCTGCGCGGCGCCCAGCTCGCGGTGGTGCCCGCCGCACTGGCCTTCGGATGCGCGTACGCGCTGCTGCTGTTGGGCGCCGTGCGGCTGCTGAGCCTGGGGCTGCGGCCGGGGCTGCATCCGACGCACAGCCGCACCGGCTGGCAGGCCTGGACGGTCACACAGCTCATGGACGCGGCCCGGCAGACGCTGTTCCCGCTGTACGCGGGGCTCGTCACCCCTCTGTGGCTGCGGCTGCTCGGCATGAAGATCGGCCGAGGCGCGGAGGTCTCCACGGTCCTCGCCCTGCCGAGCCTCACCACGGTCGGCGACGGCGCGTTCCTCGCGGACGACACCCTGACCGCGCCGTACGAACTCGGCGGCGGCTGGGTGCGGATCGGGCGGGCCGCGATCGGGCGGCGGGCGTTCCTCGGCAACTCCGGCATGACCGGGCCGGGACGCAGCGTCCCGGACGGCGGTCTGGTGGGTGTCCTGTCGGCGACTCCGAAGAAGGCCAAGAAGGGCACCTCGTATCTGGGGCTGCCGCCGATGAAGCTGCCGCGCGCTCCCGAGGGCGGCGACCACTCCCGTACGTACGACCCGCCGGCGCGGCTGCTGTGGGCGCGCGGCGCGGTGGAACTGTTCCGGCTCGTGCCCGTCTTCTGCTCGGCGGCGCTCGCCGTCCTTACGGGCGGGGTGCTGTGCGCGCTCGCCGGTGCGACCGGCGTGGGCTGGTGGGCGGCTGCCGCACTGTCCGGGGCGGTGCTCCTCGGCGCGGGCATCGTGGGCGCGTTGGCGGCGGTCGCCGCGAAGTGGCTCCTCGTGGGCCGGCACCGGGCCGGTGAACACCCCTTGTGGAGCGGCTTCGTCTGGCGCGACGAGCTGGCGGACACGTTCGTCGAGGTGGTCGCCGTGCCGTGGCTGATCGGAGCGGTGCCGGGGACCCCGCTCATGACGCTGTGGCTGCGCGGCCTGGGCGCGCGCGTCGGCCGGGGCGTGTGGTGCGAGAGTTACTGGCTGCCGGAGACGGACCTGGTGACCCTCGGAAGCGCGGTCAGCGTGAACCGTGGCTGCGTGCTGCAGACGCACCTTTTCCACGACCGGATCCTGCGGATGGACAAGGTGGCACTCGGCGCGGGTTCGACGGTGGGCCCTGGCGGAATCGTCCTGCCGGGCAGTACGGTCGGCGCCCGCGCCACTCTGGGCCCCGCGTCCCTGGTCATGGCCGCGGAGTCCGTCCCCGACGACACACGCTGGCTGGGCAATCCGATCGAGGCCTGGCGGTCCTAGAAGGGCGGACACACCTTAAGGTCGGTCAGGGCTTCGATGCGTACGGCACGAGGTGGGGGGCACGACACAGACACGTTGGGTACGGCGCAGGGAGTGGACACTTCAGTGAGCGGCCAGACAGCGGCTTCGGAGCCGTACTTCCCCGGCCACGGCGATCCCCGCTACCGGGTGCACCGCTACGAGCTGTCCCTCGACTACCGCCCCGGCCCCAACCGCCTCGCGGGTCACGCCCGCATCAGCGCCATAGCGGGCCGGGCCCCGCTCACCGAGTTCCATCTCAACCTCGAGGCCTTCAGGCTCGGCAAGGTGCTCGTCGACGGCCGGCAGCCGCGCTACACGCACCGTGGCGGCAAGCTCCGGATCCGGCCCGTCAAGCCACTGCGGGCCGGGGCCGCGTTCACGGTGGAGGTGCACTGGTCGGGCAACCCGAAGCCGGTCAACAGCCCGTGGGGCGGGCTCGGCTGGGAGGAACTGTCGGACGGCGCGCTCGTCGCGAGCCAGCCCGTCGGGGCGCCGTCCTGGTTCCCGTGCAACGACCGGCCCGACGACAAGGCCGCGTACCAGATCTCCCTCACGGTCCCCTCGCCGTACACGGTGGTCGTCGGCGGGCGCCTGCTCACGCGCACGACGAAGTCGTCGACGACGACCTGGGTGTACGAGCAGCAGGCACCGACGCCGAGCTATCTCGTGGGCCTCTCGATCGGCATGTACCAGACGGTCCTGCTGGGCGAGCCGGGGCTCGGCGGTGTGCCGCAGAGCGCGTACGTGCCCGTACGTCTGCTGTCGGAGTTCTCGCGGGACTTCGCCCGGCAGCCCGAGATGATGCGGCTCTTCGAGGACCTCTTCGGGCCCTATCCCTTCGGTGAGTACGCCGTCGTCGTGGCCGACGAGGACTTCGACGTCCCGGTCGAGGCGCAGGGACTCTCCCTGTTCGGCGCGAACCACGTGGACGGCGCGCGGGGCTGGGAGCGGCTCGTCGCGCACGAGCTCGCCCACCAGTGGTTCGGCAACAGCCTCACCATCGCCGACTGGCGGGACATCTGGCTGAACGAGGGCTTCGCCAAGTACGCGGAGTGGCTGTGGTCGGAGCGCTCGGGCGGCCGATCCACGCAGGAACTGGCCGCCGCCGCGCACCGTGAGCTGTCCGTGCTCCCGCAGGATCTGCTGCTCGCCGACCCCGGCCGCAAGTCGCTGTTCGACGACCAGGTCTACGAGCGCGGCGGGCTCACCGTGCACGCGATCCGGTGCGCGCTGGGCGACGAGCCGTTCTTCCGCATGGTGCGCGACTGGGTCTCGGCGCACCGGCACGGCGTGGTCACGACGGAGGCGTTCACGGCGCACGTCGCCCGGTACGCGGCGGCGCCGGTCGGCGACCTCTTGACGGCGTGGCTGCGCCGCAGGCCTCTTCCGCCGCTCCCGGCACCTCTCGTCCCCTACAGGTAAGGACTGCCCCGTGGCTGACGGAACACCGCGCTTCCCCCTGGATCCCACGCCCGTCCACGTGCCCGACGCCGTCCTGGACGACCTGCGCCGGCGCCTCGACATGACGCGGTGGCCCGAAGACGTGGGGAACGGCGACTGGTTCTACGGGGTCGACCGCTCCTACCTCCAGGAGCTGGCCGAGTACTGGCTGCACAGCTACGACTGGCGCAAGGCCGAAGCCGCGATCAACGCCTACGAGCACTACCAGGTGCGCGTGGACGGTGTCCCTGTGCACTTCATGCGCAGGCCCGGAGCCGGCCCGAACCCCACGCCGCTGATCCTCACCCACGGCTGGCCCTGGACCTTCTGGCACTGGTCCAAGGTCGTCGACCCGCTCGCCGATCCCGCGGCCTTCGGCGGGGACCCGGCCGACGCGTTCGACGTCATCGTCCCGTCCCTGCCCGGCTTCGGCTTCTCGGCGCCGCTGCGCGACCACCCCGACATGAACTTCTGGAAGGTCGCCGATCTCTGGCACACCCTCATGACCGACACTCTCGGCCACACCCGGTACGCCGCCGGCGGCTGCGACATCGGCGCCCTGGTCACCGGTCAGCTCGGCCACAAGTACGCGGACGAACTCCTGGGCATCCACATCGGATCGGGGCTGAAACTGGACTTCTTCAACGGCGACCGCGCCTGGGACTTCAGTGGCGGCCGGCCCGTCCCCGACGGACTGCCCGACGACATCCGGGCCGGGATCCTGACCTTGGACCGCCGCTTCGCCTCCCACCTGGCCGTGCACGTCCTCGACCCCAGCACGCTCGCCTACGGCCTGAGCGACTCGCCCGTCGGGCTGCTCGCCTGGATCCTGGAGCGCTGGGTCAGCTGGAGCGACCACCACGGCGACATCGAGAACGTCTTCACGAAGGACGATCTGCTCACCCACGCCACGATCTTCTGGGCCGGCAACACGATCGGCACGTCGACGCGGTACTACGCGAACGCCAACCGTTACCCGTGGACGCCCGCCCACACCCGCACGCCCGTCGTCGAGGCCCCCACCGGGCTGACCTTCGTAGGTCACGAGAACCCGCCCGGCGTCACGACGGCACAGCAGCGCGTCGACAACTGGCTCGCGAGCGACCGCGCCGACTGGTACCACCACGTGAACGTCAGCGCCCATGACGAGGGCGGGCACTTCATCCCGTGGGAGGTCCCGGGCGCCTGGGTCGACGATCTGCGTCGCACGTTCCGCGGGCGGCGCTGAGCGGGGCCTGTGGGCGCTACTCGAACCGCGAAGGGTCGCCCGCCCCGCGCCGTACGATCTCCATCTCGCCGCCGGAGAAGTCGATGACGGTGGTCGGCTCGGTGCCGCAGTCGCCGGAGTCGACGACGACGTCCACCTCGTGGTCGAGCCGCTCCTTGATCTCCCAGCCCTGCGTCAGCGGCTCCTCCTCGTCGGGCAGGAGCAGCGTGCTGGACAGGATCGGCTCGCCGAGTTCGGCCAGCAGGGCCTGCACGACGGCGTGGTCGGGGATCCGGACGCCGACCGTCTTCTTCTTCGGGTGCAGCAGCTGGCGCGGCACTTCCTTCGTCGCGGGCAGGATGAAGGTGTAGCTGCCGGGCGTCGCCGCCTTGATCGCACGGAACACGTCGTTGTCGATCTGCACGAACTGCCCGAGCTGGGCGAAGTTCTGGCACATGAGCGTGAAGTGGTGACGGTCGTCGAGGTGGCGGATCGCGCGGATCCGGCTGATGCCGTCCCGGCTGCCGAGCCGGCACCCCAGCGCGTAGCAGGAGTCGGTCGGATACGCGACGAGTTCGTCGGCCCGGATGCTGTCGGCCACACCACTGATCGTGCGCCGCTGGGGGTTCTCGGGGTGTACGTCGAAGTACTTCGCCATTCGCCGATTGTAGTGGCCGCAGTCACACTTCGATCTCCGAACGGGCGCGGCTCTCCCCCGAAAGCGGTCCCCTCCAAGCAGTCCCCTCGATGCAAAAGGAAATGCGGTCACGACACGCCAACGTGTTGTATGGCCCTCATGGTGTCTTCCGACCGACTGCTGGCCTTCGCGGCCATGTCGTTCCTGCTGATCGTGATTCCGGGCCCCAGCGTGCTGTTCGTGATCGGACGGGCGCTGAGTCAGGGCCGCCGTGCCGCGCTGACCACCGTCGTGGGCAACACACTCGGCGCCTACGTGCTCGTCGTGGCCGTGGCGCTCGGTGTCGGTGCCGTCGTGGAGCGCTCGGTCCTCGTCTTCACCGCGCTGAAGCTCGTCGGCGCCGCGTATCTGGTGTACCTGGGCATCAAGGCGGTGCGCCAACGGCGTTCGCTGCACGCCGCGTTCACGGGTGACGGGGTCGCGCACGGCAGCCTGCGTACGTTGTGGGAGGGGTTTGCCGTCGGCGTGGCCAACCCCAAGACGATCGTGTTCTTCGCCGCCGTGCTGCCGCAGTTCGTGGACCGCAGCCAGGGGCACGTCACCCTTCAAATGCTGCTGCTCGGCCTGGTCTTCAACGTCATCGCCGTGGCGTCCGACAGCGTGTGGGGCCTGGTCGCGGCGACGACGCGGAGCTGGTTCGCCCGCTCGCCGCGGCGGCTCGGCATGGTCGGCGGCGTCGGTGGGCTCACGATGATCGGCCTGGGCGTCACCGTCGCGGCGACGGGCCGTACCGACTAGGGGTATTCGCCTGTCTACGGCGCGAGCGCGACGCCCAGGGAGGCGGCGCCTATGGGCTTCGGCGGGCCCTGCTCGTAGAAGGCGTCCAGTGCCGTGATCGTGAATCCGGCCTCCGTCAGCAGGTCGGTGATCGGGCGCGTGAGGTGACAGCCGCCGAAGAGCCGCTTGTTCACCGGTTCCATGCGTCGCTGCCAGCGGCGTACGTTCTCGTCCTCTTCCGGTGCGAGCCCGTGCTCCAGGAAGTGCAGTGTCCCGCCGGGCCGCAGGACGCGGCGCACCTCGCGCAGGGCGGCCCCGGCGTCGGGGATGGTGCACAGCGTCCAGGTCGACAGCGCGGTGTCGAAGCTGTTGTCCTCGAAGGGCAGCGACTGGCCGTCCGGGCCCGCGCGGCGCACCGGGACGGACGCCGCGCCGACCCGCTCGGCGGCGAGTCGCCATCCGACGTCCGAGGGTTCGATCGCGACGACGCCCTCGACGGTCGACGGGTAGTAGGGGACGTTGTGCCCCGTGCCGAACCCGATCTCCACGACCTGGCCCCGCAGCCCCTCGCAGACCCGCCGTCGCAGCGGTGCGGTCATCTTCACGCCACAGGCGACATCGATGATCCGGGGCAGCACCTGCTCGGCATAGAACCCCATGGCGGTCCTCCATATCTCGTCTCCAGCATGGCATCGCGGCGGCCCCCGTGCGACGTTGCTGAACCGCGACCTTCCGGACCGCAACCATGGCCGTTCCCGAGGGGTCCAATCCGTAACTCACAGGAGACCCAGGAGGAACGTCTTGTCCCGTGCGTCCCGTAATCGCCGTCGTCTGTCGCAGGCCCTGATCGCCTGCGGATGCGCGGTGACGCTGCTCGCCGGCTGCTCGGAGGGCGACGCCCGCGAGGACCGCACCGCCGACCCGGCTCCGAGGGTGCCCACGGGCCGGGGCGCCGGCGAGCGGGGGCTCGGGGACTTCGACCGGGACGGCTACGACGACTTCGTGACGTCCCTGACCACGCGGAACAAGTTCAGCCAGCCGACCGGCTATCACCTGCTCGTCCTCCCCGGCTCCGCGAAGGGCCTGGACCCCGGGCGCCGCAGGACCTACCGCGACTTCTTCTACGGTCCGCTGCTCCGCGCCGACCTCAACGGTGACGGCTACACGGACCTGGTCGCGACGCGGACCGACCATCTCGCCAAGGATCCGGCGCGCCGGGACGGCCCAGGCGCTGCCGTGATCCTGCCCGGTGGCAAGAAGGGCCTCGGCGACCCGGTCCCCGTCAAGGCGGCCGGTCTCGTCACGGCGAGCGCGGCCACCGATGTCGACGGCGACGGGGCCGTCGACCTCGTCTACGCGGGGTACCACCCCCACGGGAACGACACCGAACTGCCGGACCGGCAGGGCCTGGTGGCCTACGGCCCCTTCGGCAAGGACGGTGCGCCCGCCCGCACCACCGAACTCGAGAACACGGCGAGCCCCGGCCAGGCGATCAGCGGGGACTTCGACAGCGACGGCTACGGAGATGTCATGTTCACCGACCCCAGCCCGGACGAGGCGGACACGGATCCGCCGGTGGACAACGGCCCGTACGTGACGTACTTCCGGGGCAGCCCCCGCGGGCTGACGCCGGCCCGGCCGCCCGGGAACCTCGGCAACGATACGTACGACGGAGTCCTGGTGCCGCGCAGCGGTGACGTCGACGGCGACGGGATCGAGGACATTCTCGCGCCCGGCTACCGCGAGGTGGGTGTCGCGGAGGGCCCCGCCTCGGGGCGGCTCACCGTGGCGTACGGGTCGAAGTCGGGTGTGGGAGGCGGGCGGCCGAACGCCGTCTTCGACCAGGAGACACCCGGTGTTCCGGGCGACTCGCAGGGCAAGGACGCTTTCGGAAGGGGAGCGGGTACCGGCGATGTGAACGGTGACGGTCACCCGGATCTGCTCGTGGACACGCCGGGAGAGGACCAGGGAAACGGCCGCTTCACGCTGCTGCCGGGCGGTTCCGACGGTTCCCCGACGGGCGCGAACGCGACCGCCTTCGACCTCGACACCCCCGGTGTGCCCGGCAAGCACGACCCGTCGGGCGGTGACGGGTTCGCCGCCACGTTCCCGCTCCTCGACGTCAACGGCGACGGCCGCTCCGACGTGGTGGCGAACGCCCCCGGCTATCGGCGTGGCAAGGGCGGCCTCTGGCTCTTCCCGGGTACCCCGGAGGGACTTGGCACGGCCGGACGGATCCAGTTCCTGGATCCGTCCGGCCTCGGGCTCCCGCCGCGCACCGCGTAGGGCTCAGCCGTCCGGGGTGGACCGTCCCGTGTGGCCCGGTTGGCCGGCGAGGGGCATGGTGCCACCCTGGGGCGTTTCGGGTCGGAGGCGTTGATGCCGGACTTGCGGCCCCGCCAATCGATCAACGAACCCGGGACCGCCCCGACCACGGCCCTCGCTTCACCCGGCCTCCGGCGCTTCCAACAGGTCGCGTACCTCCTCCGCGGTCGTCTCCTGAAGGTCCTCGCCGAGCAGCAGCCAGCGGGTGATGCCGATCGATTCGAGGAACGGCAGGTCGTGGCTGGCGATCAGGAGGGCGCCCTCGTACGACCCCAGTGCGCTCGTCAACTGCCGCACGCTGGCCATGTCCAGGCTGTTGGTCGGCTCGTCGAGCATCAGGAGCTGCGGAGCCGGTGCGGCGAGCATCGTCGCCGCGAGTGCCGCACGGAAGCGTTCGCCGCCGGAGAGGGTGCCGGCCGGCTGCTCCGCGCGGGCCCCCTTGAACAGGAAACGCGCGAGCTGTGAGCGGATGTGGTTGTCGGTGACGCCCGGGGCCATGCGGGCCACGTTCGCCGCGACGCTCAACTGCTCGTCCAGTACGTCGAGGCGCTGCGGCAGGAACCGCAGCGGGACGAACGTCTTCGCCTCGCCCGACAGCGGTTCCAGCTCACCGGTGAGGGTGCGCAGGAGCGTGGTCTTCCCGGCCCCGTTGCGCCCCACCAGCGCGATGCGCTCGGGGCCGTGGATGTGGAGGCTGCCGTCGCGCAACTTGCCGTGCGGGAGGCTCAGTTCGTCGAGGCTCAGGACCGTACGTCCCGTGGGTACGGCGGTGTGGGGCAGGCTCACGCGGATCTCGGCGTCGTTGCGGATCGCCTCCGCGGCCTCCTCGCGCCGCTCGTGCGCCTCGCCGAGCCGGTCCTCGTGCAGCCCGCGCAGTTTGTCGCCGGACTCCTGCGCGGACCTCTTCTTCTCCCCCGCGACGATTCGCGGGGCCTTGCGCTGGGCGTCCAGCTTCTTGCTCTGCCTGGCGCGGCGGGCCACCTTGATCTGGGTCTCCTCCAGTTCGCGCTTCTGCCGGCGCACGTCGGCCTCGGCGGCCCGCAGCATCCGGCCGGCCGCCTCCTGCTGGGTGGCGAGCGCCTCCTCGTACGCGGACCAGCCGCCGCCGTACCAGCTCACGGAGCCGGAGCGCAGTTCGGCGATGCGGTCGACCCGTTCGAGGAGTTCGCGGTCGTGGCTGACCACGACGAGGACGCCGGAGCGCCAGGAGTCGACGGCCTCGTAGAGCCTGCGCCGCGCGAAGACGTCCAGGTTGTTGGTCGGCTCGTCCAGCAGGAGGATGTCGGGGCGCTCCAGGAGCAGGGCGGCGAGGCGCAGGAGGACGGTCTCGCCGCCGGACAACTGGCCGACGGTGCGGTCGAGTTCGACGTCCGCGAGGCCGAGTGAGCCCAGGGTCGCGAGGGCCCGCTCCTCGACGTCCCAGTCGTCGCCGACCGTGTCGAAGTGCTCCTCGCTCACGTCGCCGTTCTCGATGGCGCGCAGCGCGGCGCGCCGCTCTGCGATACCGAGGGCCTGGTCGACGCGCATCGCGGTGTCGAGGGTGATGTTCTGCGGCAGGTACGCGAGGCTGCCGCCGACGGTCACCGACCCCTGGGAGGGGGCGAGTTGGCCGGCGAGCAGGCGCAGCAGTGTGGACTTGCCGGTGCCGTTCGTGCCGACGAGTCCGGTACGGCCCCGGCCGATGGCGAGGGAGAGCCCGTCGAGGACAGGGGTGCCGTCCTGCCACTGGAAGGACAGGCCGGAGCAGGTCAGGGAGGCGCTGGGCGCGGTGGGTGTCGCCATGGTGTTCTCGCATTCGCAAGCGCGGTGGGAGGGGGCTACGTATGCGAGCACCACGCGGCGACCGAGCCGGGAATCCGGAGATCCGAGAAACCGGGCAAGAGGGGTGCGGCTGTCCGACAGATCATCGGGGACGGCTCATGCACCGAGGTCGCATCCACGCGGGGTCACGGGCGGCACGGAACGGCCGCTGCGGTGTGACGGGCGTACGGCGGCGAAGGCCGTACGGCGCGGTGATCGCGATCCTCAGATGCGCAACGTCCACCTCAATCGGAGACAACAGAGACGTCGAAAACCTTAACGACCGGGTGATCGGAAGGCAAGAGCCCCAGGTCACGGGCCCTATCCTGCCCGCCGTGCACCCTGAGCGCCCGACATGCACCATGCGCGGCCGCGTGCAAGTCTGGAGATGGTCGGACTGCCGTCGGGCACTCGCTTCCGGCGCACTCCGGCAGGAGGAGCGATCATGAGCAAGAAACAGAGCCGACACAACCGCGGCGCCCGCTCAGGCGGCCACGACCATGACCGCAGCGCCCCCGCCGCCGAGAAGAAGTCGACGCCGGAGCCGATCACGAAGGCGACAGACCCCTCCGAGGAGCCCGCACGCCGGATCTCGGAGCACCACTCGCACAAACCTCCGCGGAAGTTCGGCCACAACTGACGCGCGGGCCGGCCGCCCACACCGTCACGTCCTGCGACACGGGGTCACCGAGCGCTGCCCCCGCGTCGAACGCTGCCCCCGCGCACACGAGTGGTGACCGCCCGCCGCCGGCCGGTCATGATCGCGGCCCTAGAGTGCCCGCATGAGCCGCCTCACTTCGAACGGTGTCACGATCCACTTCGACGACCTGGGCCCGGCGGACGGCGTGCCCGTCGTCCTGATCCACGGCCACCCCTTCAACCGCACCATGTGGCGCCCCCAGACCGCCGCGCTCACCGCCGCCGGATACCGCCTCATCGCCCCTGACCTGCGCGGTTACGGGGACAGCGACACAGTCGCGGGCACCGTCCTCTTCCCCGCGTTCGCGGACGACATCGCCGCCCTCCTCGACCACCTGGAGCTCGACCGCGCCGTCGTCGGCGGTGTGTCCATGGGCGGCCAGATCACCATGGAGTTCCAGCGCAGCCACCCGCAGCGCGTGCGGGCCCTGGTCCTCGCCGACACCTCGCCGGTGGCCGAGACCGACGAGGGCAGGGTCTTCCGCAACCGCCTCGCCGACCGGCTCCTCGCGGAAGGTATGCACGATTACGCGGGTGAGGTGATCGACAAGATGCTGGCCGCCTACAACGTCACCGCGATGCCCCAAGTCGCCGCGCACGTACTGGAGATGATGCGGACCACCGAACCGGCGGGCGCCGCCGCGGCCCTGCGCGGGCGCGCCGAACGGGTGGACTACCGCGAGACGCTGGCGGCCACGTCCGCTCCCACGCTCATCGTGGTGGGCGCGGACGACGTGTACACCCCACCTGAGGACGCCCGGGCCATTCAGCGGCTGACCCCGCACGCGACTCTCACTGTCGTCGAGCGCGCGGGACATCTGCCGAACATGGAACAGCCCGATGCCGTCAACACCGCACTGATCCGCTTCCTCAACTCCCTGCCCGATTAAGGGATTTGCCGGAACAGCTTCTCATCGGGCTTGTCCGCGAAGAACGGCACGGGCCTGGTGCGGTCCGGCGGTCCTGGTTTCGCGAATCCTTTGGGGAGAGTTCGGCGTCCCCCGGCTTCGGCCGCCGCGGACGCTTCGACCGGCGCCGAACTGTCCGCGGTCTAGCCTCTGCGGCATGCGAAACGAAGGGGAGAGGGGCGGGGCGGAGTGACGGTGTGGGAGATGGTCGCCGTTTGTGCGGCCGGGGTGGGCGCCGGAGCCATCAACACCGCGGTGGGCTCCGGGACTCTGATCACTTTCCCGGTTCTGCTCGCCACCGGCCTGCCGCCCGTGACCGCGACCGTCTCGAACGCGCTCGGTCTGATCCCGGGATCCATCAGCGGCGCCGTCGGCTATCGCACCGAACTCGCCGGGCAGCGGCGGCGCATCCTGAAGCTGGGTGGTGGTGCCGTGCTCGGCGGGTTCGCGGGCGCCACGCTTCTGCTCACCCTTCCGGCCACTGCGTTCGAGACGATCGTGCCGCTCCTCGTCGGTCTCGCTGTCGTCCTGGTCGCGTTCCGGCCGCTGATCAGCGGCCGGGTACGGCGCCGGCGCGAGCGGTCCGGCGCGCGCCCGCGCGGCGATGTGGGACCCCTGCTGTTCACCTCCCTCACGCTCGCCAGCGTCTACGGCGGCTACTTCTCCGCCGCGCAGGGAATCCTCTACGTGGCGCTGATGGGCATGCTCCTGGACGAGCCGCTGCAACGTCTGAACGCCGTCAAGAACGTCCTGGTCGCCCTCGTCAACGCCGTCGCCGCCCTCTTCTTCCTCTTCGTCGCCGACTTCGACTGGACGGCCGTACTGCTCATCGCGGCCGGCTCCGCCCTCGGCGGTCAGCTCGGCGCGAAGGCAGGCCGGCGCCTCAGCCCCGGGGTCCTGCGCGCCCTCGTCGTGACGGTGGGGACGTTCGCCGTCGTCCAGCTGCTGCTCCGGTGACCGAAGCTCTCACCCCGCCAAGACGCCCCCACCGGGTTCGAACACCGTGAACGGCGCACCCTGGGCGTCCCGCACGGCGGCCCAGCGTCCGGCCTCGTCCTCCCACTCGCCCACCACGGTGCCGTCCTGCTTGAGCGCCGCGCGGGTGCACTCGGCGACGTCGTCCACGGTGAACTGGACCTCCCAGTGCGGCCGGACGTCGGGATCGGGAGCCGCCTCGACAGCGCCGGAGCTGATCCGGGCCATGGACAGGCCGCCGCAGACCAGGACGACCTCTTCGTTCTCGTAGCGGACGTCGCAGCCTCCGGGCCCGGTCCAGCCGAGGACCTCGCCGTAGAAAATGGCGGCGTCGAAGGCGTTCCTGGTCACGAGCCGGAGCCTGACCTGCGCCTCGGGGTGGCATCCGCTCCAGTCCCGTTCCACGTGCCCGGACCAGATCCCGAAAGCGGCGCCGCTGCTGTCGGCCACCAGTGCGGCGCGGCCCAGCGGGAAGGGGATCGGGCCCACGCCCACGGTGCCGCCGCGTTCGCGGACCCGGCTCGCCGTCTCGTCCGGGTCACCGACGGCGAAGTACGGCAGCCAGGCCGTGGCCACGCCGAGGGCGGACGCCACGGCGCCGATGCCCGCCACCGGTCTGCCGTTCGCCATCGCGACGGCGAACCGGTCGCCGAGGCGGCCCGGGCGGAATTCCCAGCCGAGCACGGCCTCGTAGAACGCTGTGGTGGCGGCCAGGTCGTGCGCCGCGAGGCTCACCCAGCAAGGGGCCCCGAGCACGGCGCCGCTCGGCGGGCCGTCCTCGTCACCGGCCTCGGTGGCCAGTCTGTCGGTCATCGTGCACCATCCCTGAATCACGGCCTGCGCCCATTGCAGCAAGAACGGCCTCGTGCGGCCATCGCCCAGTTGGGCGACACGCACCTGGCCGGAAGCCGCCGGGCGAGAGGCCGTGAAGCCGGAGGCGCCTCGGAGCGCCCAGCGTAGAATCAGGATAAAAGGTGCCGAACGGGCACGCTGTAGGTGGTGCCGCGTCGGCGTCGTGGTCTCGGGGAGGGGGGTGCCGCGGTCCCACCGGAAGGAGTCCACGATGACGACCGGGCAGGCAGTCGATTCCGAGCGGAAAGAAGAGTTCGCCGGGCGCATGCTCCAGGTGGTCAATGACGCGTGTCTGGGCTATCTGTGCAGCCTCGGCCATCGGACAGGGCTCTTCGACACGATGGCACCTCTTCCGCCGTCGACCAGCGTCCAGATCGCCAAGGCCGCTGATCTCGACGAGCGGTACGTACGGGAATGGCTCGGCGGCCTGACCGTCGCCGGTGTCGTCGAATACCGGCCGGCCGACGGCACGTACTGGCTCCCGCCCGAGCACGCCGCCTCTCTCACCCGGGCAGCAGGGCCGGAGAACACGGCCTCGCTCCTTCAGGACCTCGCGCTCCTCGGCATTGTCGAGGACGAGGTCCTCGACGCGTTCCGCAAGGGCGGCGGCGTCCCCTACTCCTCTTATCCGCGCTTCCAGGAGCTCCAGGCCGAGGAGACGGGGCGCGTCTACGACGTGGCCCTGGTCGACACGATCGTTCCGCTGGCGCCGGGCCTGCCGGAGCGGCTGCGCGCCGGGATCGACGCGCTGGACATCGGGACCGGGCAGGGCCATGCGGTGAATCTGCTGGCCCAGGCGTTCCCCAGGAGCCGGTTCCGCGGGGTCGACATCTCCCAGAAGGGCATCGCGGCCGCACGCGCCGAGGCGGAGCGGCTCGGCCTCGACAACGTCCGGTTCGACGTGGTCGACACCGCCGATCTCAGCGGTACGTACGACCTCATCACGGCGTTCGACGTGATCCACGACCTGGCCCGCCCGGCGCGCACCCTGGACGCGGTGGCCGCCGCGCTGCGCGACGACGGCGTGTTCCTCATGGGCGACATCTCCGCCTCCAGCAATCTGGAGGAGAACATCGACCATCCCCTCGGACCCGCCCTGTACACCTTCTCGGTCTTCTACTGCATGACCGTGTCACTGGGCGAGGGCGGCGCGGGGCTCGGCTCGGTGTGGGGGCGGCAGCGGGCGCTGCAGATGCTCGCCGACGCCGGGTTCGGTGACATCGACGTGGAGCAGGTCGAGGGCGACATCCTCAACGTGTACTACGTGGCCCGTAAGTGACTGTCGCCGGTTGCCGGGTCGTCCGCCGGCCTTAGGAGCGGCGGACCAGACGGGCGTGCGTGGCCGCCGGGGAGCTGACGAGTTCCACGACCTCGTAGCCGTCTACGCCGTCGCCGAGGTTGTCGAGCAGGCGCTCTCCCTTGCCCACGAGGAGCGGCACGATGGCCAGGTGCAGTTCGTCGACGAGTCCGGCGCGCAGGTACTGCTGGATCGTGGCCGGGCCCCCGCCGACGCGCACGTCCTTGCCGTCCGCCGCCTCGTAGGCCCTGGCGAGGACCGTCTCGACGGGCTCGCCGGTGAAGTGGAAGTCCGTTCCGCCCTTCATCGACACCGACGGACGCGGGTGGTGCGTGTGCACGAACACCGGGTGGTGGAACGGCGGGTTGTCGCCCCACCAGCCGGTCCACGCCTCGTTCTCCCACGGTCCGCGATAGGGGCCGAACATGTTGCGGCCCATGATCGTGGCGCCGATGTTGTCCTCGCTGCGGGCGACGAACTCGACGTCGACGCCCTGCTTGCCGTCGGCGTGGTCCTTCATCGCGGCGAACATCCAGTCGTGCAGGCCGTCGTCGATCCCGTCGCCGAAGGGCGCGTCCATGCGCTGGTCGGTACCGGCGGCGAACCCGTCGAGCGAGACAGTGACGTTGTGTACGCGGAGCTTGGGCATGACGTCTCCTCGGTGGTGACGGTAGCGGGTCCGTTCCCGCTCTCACCCCTGCGTCGATCGGTGCGGGGCCGGATCGACAGCCCGTCCCGATTTTCTTCCACGGATCCCGTCACCGCAGCGCGCACGGGGCAGGCGAGCCCTCAGGCGTCGGGGAGCCCGGCCAGCCACTCGACGAGGATGCGGTTGACGTCGTCGCCGCGCTCCTGCTGGATCCAGTGGCCGCAGCCGTCGAGGATGTGCGACGAGCGCAGGCCCGGCAGGGTGGTGGGGTAGGCGTCGATGGCATCGGACAGCCACGTGGTGGACGCGTCCATGGCGCCGCCGATGAACAGGGAGGGCTGGGTGACGGGGGCGCCTTGGAGAGCGGCGAGTTCCTCCCAGTCCCGGTCCATGTTCCGGTAACGGTTGAGCGCTCCGGTCAGTCCCGTGCGCTCGAACTCCCCTGCGTATACGTCGAGTTCGGCCTCGTCGAGCCAGGCGGGGAGCCGGTCGACGGGGAAGCGTTCACGCATCGTTCCGCCCCGGGCGACGAAGTGCGGGTCGGGTGCGCCGGGCGCGGCCATCGTGTCGGCCGACAGCGCGGCAAAGATGCCCGCGAGCCAGCCGCGCACGTCCGGCTCGATCTCCGCCTCGGCCCTCCCGGGCTCCTGGAAGTACGAGACGTAGATCTCCTCGTTCCCGCCCATGCCCGCGAAGACGTCGCTGGGCCGCGGTCCGCCGGGCGGGGTGTAGGGGACGCTCAGCAGCGCGACCGCGCGGAAGACCTCCGGCCTGAGCAGGGCCGAGTAGGCGGCGATGTTCGCGCCCCAGTCGTGCCCGACGAGCACCGCGGACCGCTCGCCGAGGGCGTCCACGACGGCGACGTTGTCGTCCACCAGGTCGAGCATTCCGTACGCGACCGGGTCGGCGGGCTTCGAGGAGCGGCCGTAGCCGCGTACGTCGAGGGCGACGGCCCGGTATCCGGCCGCCGCGAGCGCCGGCAGCTGGCGGCGCCATGAGTACGAGCTCTCGGGGAACCCGTGCACGAGCAGGACGAGCGGCCCGGTGCCCTGCTCCACGAGGTGGATCCGGCCCGCGGGCCCGTCGACCAGTCGGTGTGTGGCTTGCGCGGCCTGCTGCGACATGCGACCTCCTGTAGACACCGTGCGGCCACGCCGGGTGCGACCGGCGATGGCTGCCCTGACGCCGATCATGCAACGGGCCATGGCGCGCCACCGACCCTTCTTGCCGTTCCGGCAAAGAATCCGCTCGGCCGAGGCGATCTGCTGGAGTGCGTTCGACTCAGCCGCCCGCGCCGCCGATCATGTCCACCAGTTCCGCCAGCGCGGTGGCGGCTTCGGGCAGGCCCGGCGTGGGCGTCACCGGTTCGTCCAGGTACACGTCCCGCCGGAGTTCGATCATGAGTGCGCTGACCCTCGGGTCCTTGCCGTAGTGCCGTAGCGGCACGTAGGTCCCGGCGAACGGTGTGTCGAGGGCGATGCCCCCGAGCCCGCCGAAGGCGGCGCGCGCCTGCGCGAGCAGGGCGTCGGGGGTGTGGAAGGGGTCGGTGCCCAGACACACGTGCGGGCGCGGGCCCGCGCCGTGGAGTTCGTACGGCAGGGCCCGGCTCGGGTACGAGTGCACATCGACGATCACCGCGCGCCCGGCGGCGGCGAGCCGGTCCTCGACGGCGTCCGTCATCGCGGCGGCGTAGGTGTGGAAGTAGGTCTCGAGGAGCTCGGGACCATCGGCGGGAGGTTCGGGCCTGAGAACCTCACGGTGGGTGGTGCGGGTGTACACCGCACCCATGCCGACCGCGCTCATCTCCTCGCGCTCGTCGGGAAAGCGTTCGGGGTCCACGACGAGGCGGGAGAGTTCGTTGACGAAGCGCCAGGGCGTCATCGCCGCGTCACGCGCGGCGAGTTCGGCGATGTCCTGCGTATGGGCGTCCGTGATCAGGTCCAACTCCCGTTCCAGGGAGACGTCGTCGAGCACGATGGCCTTCCGGACGTACGCCGGCACGACACGCGAGCCGTGCGGCACGTGGAGGAGGACGGGCGATGCCGCGCTCCCGGGAATCAGCCTGTACGACGGCCGGGTGTCCTGTACGGAACTGTCCGTGGTGTCCATGTCCCCACTCTCCCCCGCCCGATCCCAACTGGTGAAACACGGGGTTACGGCGCGCGGGGGCCGCGGGTAGGGTGCCCAGTCATCCACTACTGAACGGCCGTTGAGTAGTGGTGGGCGGTGCCCTGCCGTCCCGCCCGGACCTGAGCATGTGACCTTCGTTCGCGAGGAGTTCTTCACCTTGCCCGACGCACCGTCGAATCTGCTGCGCCATCTCTGGATCCCCCTGGCGGACGGCACGCGGCTCGCCGCCCGCGTGTGGCTGCCCGCCACCGGGAGCCGCCCCGCCCCCGCGGTCCTCGAATACATCCCGTACCGCAAGAACGACGCGACGGCGGCTCGCGACAACAGCCTCCACGCCCGCTTCGCCGAGGCCGGCTACGCCGCCGTCCGCGTCGACCTGCGCGGCAGCGGTGACTCGGACGGACTGATGCTCGACGAGTACGCGCAACAGGAACTGGCCGACGGCGTCGAGGTGATCGACTGGCTGGCGCGGCAGCCGTGGTGCGACGGGAACGTCGGCATGATCGGCAAGTCCTGGGGCGGTTTCAACGGCCTCCAGATCGCCGCGCTGCGCCCGGCCGCGCTCAAGGCGGTCGTCACGGTCTGCTCGACGGACGACCGGTACGCGGACGACGTCCACTACACCGGCGGCTCGCTGATCGCCTCCGAGATGCTGCCGTGGGCGTCGACCATGCTGGCCTACAACGCCCGCCCCGCCGATCCGGCCGTCGTCGGCGACGGCCGGCGCGAGCAGTGGCTGCGGCGGATGGCGGACACCCCCGTGTACGTGGAGGAGTGGCTGCGGCACCAGGCGCGCGACGCCTACTGGAAGCACGGGTCCGTGTGCGAGGACTTCGGCGCGATCCAGGCCCCGGTGCTTGCCGTCGGCGGCTGGTACGACCCGTACTGCGGGGCCGTACTGCGTCTGCTCGAAGGGCTCGAAGTGCCGGTGCGAGGGCTGGTGGGGCCGTGGGCCCACACCTATCCGCACCAGGCCGAGCCCGGCCCGGCCATCGACTTCCACGCCGAGGTCGTGCGCTGGTTCGACCAGTTTCTGCGCGGGCGGGACAGCGGCGCCCTGGACGATCCGGCGCTGCGGGCGTGGATGCCCGAGTGGGCGGCGCCCGGCAGCGACCGCGATGTGCGGCCGGGGCGCTGGGTCGCCGAGGAGAGCTGGCCGTCGCCCCGGATCGACCGGCGCGCGTACCCCCTGGGCGGCGAGTCGGCGGGGACGGCCGCCGGGAGTGATCCGCTGCGCGAGCGTGCCGTGCACCTCGACAGCACTCGGATGATCGGCACCGCGGGTGGCAGCTGGCTCCAATTCGGCGACGCGGCAGGGCAGTTCGGGCCGCAGGACGGTGACGACCGTCTCTCGCACACCTTCACGACCGCGCCCCTCGACGAGAGCGCCGAGACCCTCGGCGTGCCGAACGTGACCCTTCGCGTCAGTGCCGACCGCCCGGACGCGCAGCTCGCCGTACGCCTCAACGACGTCGCACCCGACGGCAGTTCACGTCTGGTCACGCGCGGCCTGCTCAACCTCACCCATCGCGACGGGCACGAGAAGCCGCAGGCTCTTGAGCCGGGGCGGGCCTACGACGTGACCGTGCCGCTGGTGGCGACAGCGCACTCCTTCGCGCCCGGTCACCGCATCCGCGTCGCGGTCTCGGCCTCCTACTGGCCCCTGGCCTGGCCCTCGCCGCGGCCCGTCACGGTCACGCTCCACCCGGCGCCGTCCGCCGCGCTGCACCTGCCCGTACGCCCGGCGAGCGCCGACGACGCGAAGCTGCGCCCGTACGGGGAGCCCTTGCCGGATCTGCCCGCGCCGCTGCGCCAGTCCCCCGGAGCCACCGGGCGCCGCGTCGAGCACGATCCGGTGAGCGGCACGACCGTCGTCACCCTCCGCGTCGACGACGGCGAGTTCACCGACCTTGCGGACGGGGCCTGGCGGCGCACCGACAGCGTCGACCGCTTCACCCTCACCGAAGGCGATCCCCACTCCGCGCTCGTCGAGTGCGAACGCACCGAGGAGGGCGGGCGCGGCGACTGGAGCTGGAAGGTCATGACGATCAGTCACATGAGCGCCGATGCCCAGGCGTTCACCGTCACCAACACCATCACCGCCCACGAGGGGGACGATCGCGTGTACCACCGCACCACCGATGCCGTGATACCTCGCCGGGGAGTGTGAGCATGCGCCGCCGCACCCTGCTCACCGGCTCCCTCGCCGTCGCGGCCGCCGCCGGGGTGAGCACGGCGGCGGGCTCCGTCGCGGGCACCGGCCCCGTGATCACCGTCGGCTCGAAGCAGTTCACCGAGTCGTGGGTGATGGGCGAGCTGTACGCGCAGATCCTCACGGCCCGTGGCTTCCAGGTCGTCCTCAAGTCGAACATCGGCAGCGCCGACATCATCGACCGAGCGCTGCGCAGCCACCAGATCGACCTCTATCCCGAGTACACGGGCGTGATCCTCCAGACGTTCGCGATGCCGAAGAGGATGCCCGTCACGGCGCACGGAACATATGAGGCGGCGAAGAGATTCGAGGAGGGGCGCGGTCTCACCCTGCTGAGACCCACCCCGTTCCAGAACCGCAACGCCGTCGCCGTGCGCACCTCCGACGCACGTAAGCACGGGCTGCGGACCGTCGGCGATCTGCGCCGGATGGGGCGGATCTCGTATGCCGAGTACCCCGACAACATCACGGGCCCGCTCGGCTACGACGCCATCGTCAAGGCGTACCGGCTCTCCGCCATGAAGGTCAGGCCGCTCAACATCGGCCTGCAGTACCCGGCGCTCAACAACGGTGACGTGGACGCCGCCGACGTCTTCACCACCGACCCCCAGCTGCGGCGCTACGACTTCACCGTCCTGGAGGACGACCAGGCGATCTTCGGCTTCCAGAACGTGTCGCCTGTGGTGCGGCGCTCGCTCGTCGAGCGGTACGGCAGCCGGCTCACCGAGCCGCTCGACGCGGTGAACGCACTGCTCACCGAGAAGGCCATGCAGGCGCTGAACGAGGCCGCCGCCATGATGCGGCTGAGCCCTGCGAAGGTCGCCGACCGATTCCTGCGCGCCAACGACCTGAAGTGACCGAGGAGCCCACGATCATGCAGAGCGCTGCCGACATCGTCTTCGACGCGGCCACCAAGACCTACGCGGGCTCCGCCGAACCCGCCGTGGACGCACTGTCCCTGACCGTCCCGGCCGGGGAGATCTGCGTCCTGCTCGGGGCGTCCGGCTGCGGCAAGACGACCGCACTCACCCTCGTCAACCGGCTCACCGAGCTGACGTCCGGCGACATCCGCATCGACGGGCGCAGCATCCGCGACCAGGACGTCATCGAACTGCGCCGCTCCATCGGCTACGTCATCCAACAGGCGGGGCTCTTCCCGCACATGACGATCGAGGAGAACATCGCGACGGTCCCGCAGGTCCTCGGCTGGAAGCGGTCACGGACCGCCGACCGCGTCCGCGACCTGCTCGAACTGGTCGGCCTTCCCCACAAGGAGTACGCGGACCGCTATCCCGCCCAGCTGTCCGGCGGGCAGCGCCAGCGCGTCGGCATCGCACGGGCGTTGGCCGCGGACCCGCCGATCATGCTGATGGACGAGCCGTTCGGCGCGCTGGACCCGGTGACGCGCGAGCACATGCAGGACGAGTTCCTGCGGCTGCACGAACAGGTCCGCAAGACCACGCTGTTCGTGAGCCACGACATCGACGAGGCCGTCCGCATGGGCGACCGCGTCGCGATCCTCGCCAAGGGCGGCAGGCTCCTCCAGTACGACTCCCCCGAACGCATCCTGCGCGAGCCCGCCGACGACTACGTGGCGCGTTTCGTCGGCACGGACCGCGGCCTCAAGGCGCTGACGCTGCGCAGCCTCGGCGAGCTGAAGCTCGACCCGGCGACCGGCGACGACGAGGCATCGCTCCGCACCGGCGACACCCTGCGGACCGCGCTGTCGGCGCTGCTCGCGGGAGGTGCCGAGCGGCTGCCGGTCGCGGACGAGTCGGGGAAGACCGTCGGCAGCGTGACCGTGGACCTCATCAGGGAGGCGGCGTGAGTTCCGCCCTGCTCGCGGCGGCCGGCCCACAGCCGGTGATCCCCGACTTCGGAACGGTCAGTTCCTGCGTGCGCGACAACGGCCTGTTCTGCGTCGACTGGTTCACCGCCAACTTCTCCAGCATGTTCGGGCCCGCGCTCGTCCAGCATGTCCGGCTCACGGTGATCGCGGTCGGTGTCGGATTCCTCATCGCGTTTCCGCTGGCGTTGCTCGCGCACTTCCGGCGCCGTCTGGTGAAGCCGCTCGGTGGTCTGACCTCGTTCCTCTACACGATCCCGCCGATGGCCCTGTTCACGCTGCTCGTCCCGGTGTTCGGCCTCTCCGTCCTCACCGCGGAGATCGCGCTGGTGTCGTACACGCTGATGGTGCTGTTCAAGTCGTCGCTGACGGGCCTCGGTGAGGTGCCGGAGGAGGTGCGCCGGGCGGGCGAGGGCATGGGGCTCACGCGGCGCGAGATCCTCTGGCGCATCGAACTCCCGCTGGCCCTGCCCGCGGTGATCAACGGGCTGCGCGTGGCGACGGTGACCACGATCAGCGTGGTGGAGGTCGCCGCGTTCATCATCGACCAAGGGCTCGGCTCGCCGATCATCCAGGGCCTTCAGTCGCCGTTCAACACCCAGTTCATCGGGGCCGGGCTGCTGGCCGTCGCGCTCGCTCTGGCGGCGGACGGACTGATCGTGCTGGTGGGACGGCTGCTCACGCCGTGGGCCCGGACGCGGAGGACCGTCTGATGCACACCTTCTTCGCCAGTTTCTCCTTCATGGCCGACCACTTCGGACTTCTGGCCGACCGCACGGTGGACCATCTGAAGCTTTCCGCCGCCGCCGTCGCGGTGGCCCTCGTCCTCGCCCTCCCGCTCGGCGTGTGGCTCGGCCACCGCGGCAAGGGTTCCTTCCTCACCGTCAGCATCTCCAACATCGGCCGTGCGCTGCCGTCGCTGGCGCTCATCGCGATCTTCCTCGGGCTGCTCGGCATCGGATTCGTCAATGTACTGACGGCACTGGTGGTGATGGCGGTCCCGCCGGTGCTCACTCACGCGTACCTCTCGGTCGAGCAGGTGGACCCGGATCTGGTGCGCGCCGGACGCGGCATGGGCCTGACGGAGTGGCAGATCCTCACCCGCATCGAGCTGCCCCTGGCCCTGCCGGTGCTCTTCACCGGCATCAGGATCGCGGCGGTGTACGTCATCTCCAGCGCGACCCTGGCCGCGGTCGCCGGCGGCGGCGGACTCGGCGACATCATCCTGAACCAGGTGTCGTACGGCCTGTCGGGGGTGATCGCCGCCGCCCTGTGGGTGGCGGTCCTGGCGCTGGCCGCGGACGCCCTGTTCGGAGCGCTCCGCAGCCGGCTCACCCCGCACGGGGTCCTCGCGGGACGGAGTGGGTGACCGGCACACCGCTGTCGGGCCGAGCCCTCCGCACGACAGAGCCTAGGCAGGGCCCGGCTGCCATGCCGGTGAGCGGCCCAGGATCGCGACGATCTCGTCCAGCCGGGTCCCGCCGTCGGCCGTGATCGCCGGCGCGAAGGCCGCACGGGGGCCGCGGCGCGCCTCCCCTCCGGGCACCACCCGCGCCACGGCGAGCGCCGCATCGAGGAGTTCGGGGTCGAACGTCACCGTGTGACCCAGTGTCCGGGCCACGTCCCAGGAGTGCACGACGTAGTCGACGAGGTGGAAGCTGACGGCCTGCGCTCCCAGGAACGGTCCGCCGTCGCGGATCTCCGGGAGCGGGAACGCCCGCTCCGTCACCCCGTCGACGGCGAAGGCCTCCAGGACGTGCTGGGCAGCCGCGCGGTACGCACCGACGGGGTCGTCCCCCAGGGGACGCGGCTGCCACACCGCGATGTCCGCCTCTCCGCGCGAGGCCGCTGCGAATCCGTAGTGCTGCGCGGCCATGTGACCGAGCAGGTCACGCAGCGTCCACCCGGCGCACGGCGTCGGCCTGACCAGGTCCCCGGCCGTCGCCCGCGCCACCACGTCGACGCTCGTACGCACCGCTTCCGCGTCGAGCGCGACCAGATCCTTATTCGTAGGCATACGCTTATGATCCGCTGACGCCTATCACATGTCAACGTCTATCATCGGCGCGTGATGGCCAAGAACGGCGGACGGCGCGACCTCGCCGCGATGCTGCAGCCCCTGGTGCGGTCCCTCATCGCCGCCGAGCTGCCGGTGCTCGCGTCGCACGGGATCTCGATGTGGGGATACGTCGTCCTCAGCGCCCTGGACGACGGCCCCGTCCGTACCCAGGCCGCGCTCGCGACGGCGATCGGCGCCGACAAGACCCGGATCATCTCCACGCTGGACACACTGCAGGAGTCCGGGCTGATCTCCCGCACCCCGGACCCGCACGACCGCCGGGTCCGGCTCCTCTCCATCACGGACGACGGCCGGCGTCTGCGCAGGTCCGCGCAGGCCGACATCCACGCGCACGAGGACCGCCTCCTGGCCCGGCTCCCCGCGGCCGACCGCCGGGTCTTCCTCGACGCGGTCCACACCCTCACCCCGGATGCGGACACGCCCTAGTCGGTCCCTGCTCCCAAGTGTCCGAGTACCGAGCGCATGGCCCGTCGCACCGCATCGCGCGACTCGTCGGTGGGGTCGATCGTCTCGAAGCCGTGGTGGCCGAGCGGAACGTCGATCACCTCGAGCGCGGCGCCGCAGTCCGCTGCCGCGGACACGAACTCCTCGACCGTCACCGCGATTTCAGGGCGTTCGAGCCCCACCCGCGTCAGCACGATCGGCAGCCGCCCCGCACCACGAACCGCCGCCGCCGGGCGGAACCGGCTGTCGGCGATCCCCCAACCCGGCAGCGGCGCGAGAATCGGGTACGAGGCCGCCACGCACCGCAGCCAGGACGGCGGCGCCCCGAGCCAGTCGGCCGCAAGGAGTCCGCCTGCGGAGACGAACCACAGCGCGACACGGTCGCCGTCCACGCGTGGATCGGCCCGTACCAGTTCGATCGCCCCGGCGATGTCGTCGGCGGCCCGCCCGTACGCGGTCAGCTCGTGGAGCCGGTGGTCCACGGTCACGCCGACGGCTCCCAGGCTCGCCGCGTACTGCGCGTAGCCCACGAAGGCGGGCCAGTCGCGCGGTGTCGGCCGGGCACCGGCCGGTACCGGTCCGCCGTGGACGAACACCACAGCAGGCCGGGGACCTTCGGCGTCCGGCAGATGCAGGTCGACGCGGCCGGTCCGCTCCCGGGGCCGCTCCTTGACGTCCATGAGGAACGGCCGCAGATGCGTGGGCTGCTCGCGCACGGCGGCCACGCGGTGTCCCTTCCCCGCGGCGGCCCGGAGCAGGACGTCCACGAGCTCACGCGGGGCGGAGAGCATCGGCCAGTGCCCGGTGCCGAGTTCGAAGAAGGTGACACCCTGGTCGGCGAGGGCCTGGAACGCGGGATCACCCAAGCCCACCATGGCCTCGACCACGGCGATGCTCGACCCGTTGGCCGTGCACAGGACGCCGGTCGTCGGCAGTTCGGCGACCGCGCCGGACAGCCGCAGCGGCTGGGTGAGCGTGGGCAGGGGCTGGGGAGCGGCCTGCTCGGTCAGCCGTGCCAGTGCGTCGGCCGGAAGGCCGGCGACGCTGCCCCAGCGCTGCCACTCCTCCACCGTCGGCGCGGGCAGCGTCCCGGCGCTGTCTTCCCGGGCCAGGCTCAGCACGCGCTCGCGGTCCGTCTGATCGGGTACCAGCTTGAGGGCCGGGTCGCCGTCCTCGGGGATGCCGACATCCACGTTGACGATCCTGGAGATCCGCTCGGAGCGCCGGTCCGCGGCACCGCGCACCGGGTGGATCCCGTAGCAGTGGCCGACGAGGACCACGTCCTGCCCCTCGACGCGGTCGATCAGCCGGACCAGCTCCTCGATGTGCGTCTCCAGGTCCACACCCGGCCCCGCCGCACCACCGCCGCCGTCCATGCCGCTGAGAGTCACTTCGTACGCCCGCGCCCCCGCGTCCCGCAGCCCGGCGGCCACTTCCCGCCATACCCAGCCGCCGGTGTGGGTCCCCGCCACCAGAATGAATGCCGTCATGTCCCTCTCCTTCCGCGCCGTTGTCCACGGACCGGCCGCACCGGCCGTCCGCGCTCGCCGGTACCGTAGGAACTCCCCCTGAGGGAGGTTCAAGCCGTGCCCGCCGACAGCATGTGGTCCATCGGGGAGCTCGCCGAGCGCGCGGGCGTCACCGTCAAGACGGTCCGCTTCTACTCGGACCGTGGTCTGCTGCCCGAAGGCCCGCGCAGTACGGGTGGCCATCGCCGGTACGGGCCCGAGGCGCTCGACCGGCTCCGCGTCATCCGCTCCCTGCGCGCCCTCGACCTGCCGGTGCCCGACGTGCGGCGCGTGCTGGGCGAGGAGGACGGGCTGGACGGCGCTCTTGAGGACGTCGTCGCCGGGCAGTTGCGGGACATCGGCTCCCAACTGGCCGCGCTGCGCTGGCGGGAGGCCGCGCTTCAACTGCTCCAGGACTGCACGCCCGCCGAGCGCGCCGAGCGGCTGCTGCTCGTCGGCGCGATGTCCGCCCCGCCCAGCACGGCGGCACCGGCCCGGTTCTGGCGCCGGTGGCTGCCGCTCCGGATGCCCGCCCGGGTCGTCTCCGCCGTCCTCGAACAGGCCGTACCGCAGCCTCCGGAGGACCCGACTCCGGCCCACGTCCTGACGTTCGCCCGGCTGCACGCCTTCACCTCGCGTTCCTGCGAGGGCGGCGACCGCGGCCAGCCGGCGGCACATCGTAGGGAGGACGGGTTCCGCCCCGGGGTGCTCTACGAAGGGCTCAGCGAGGCCTACGCACTTGCGTCACCGCACCTGTGCGACCAGCGGTCACCCCGGGAGGGCGAGGCGCTGGACTGCTTCGTCTCCGCCTACGCCGCCTCACGGGGCGTACGTGACACCCCCGCGTTCCGCCGCACGCTCAGCGGGGTGCTGGCCGCGGATCCGCGCATCGACCACTACTGGCAGCTCGTCGCCGAGCTGACCGGTCCTGCGCGGCCGACACCGGGGGCCGCCCACGACTGGCTCTGCGCCGCGCTCGACGCCCAGGTCGCACGTCGGGCCACGTAAAGGGCGGGCAGTCATCGGCGGTTGATCGCTTGGGCCGGCGGCGCCCGCCTCCGTATCTTGGCGCAACGGCAGACGCGCCATGTGGCTCTTCGCGAAAGGCTTCCATGTGCCCTCGTAAGTTGCGGCCCGAAGAGGCGGACATCGACGCCTCGTTGGTGCGCCGGCTCGTCGACGCGCAGTTCCCGCAGTGGGCCGGGCTGCCGCTCACCGAGGTCGTCTCGGCGGGTACGTCCAACGCCATGTACCGCCTCGGCGAGGACATGGCCGTGCGGCTGCCCCGGCTCGCCGGTTCCGCGCAGGACGTGGAGAAGGAGCACCGGTGGCTGCCGCTGCTCGCCGGAGCGCTCCCCGTGGCCGTCCCCACGCCGCTGGGCAAGGGAAATCCCGGCGAGGGCTACCCGTGGCCGTGGTCCGTGTACCGCTGGCTCGACGGCGCCAACCCTGCCCCGGACCTCACCCCCGAACCGGTTCTGCTGGCCGAGGACCTGGCGGAGTTCGTCTCCGTACTCCAGCGCGTCGACCCCACCGGCGGCCCTGCTTCCTACCGCAGCGAGCCGCTGGCGGAGCGGGACGAGGTGACGCGTGCGGCGATCCGTGAGCTGCGGGCGGAGCTGGACGGTGATGCGGCGTCCGCCGTCTGGGAGTCGGCCCTGCGGGCGCAGGAGTGGGCCGGGCCCGCCGTGTGGATCCACGCGGATCTGCAGCCCGGGAACGTGCTCGTCGCGGACGGACGGCTCAGCGCCGTCATCGACTTCGGCTGTCTGGGCCTTGGTGACCCGGCGGTCGACCTCATCGCGGCCTGGTACCTGCTGCCCGCCGGTGCGCGCGAGGTCTTCCGGACCGGCTCGGGCTCGGACGACGACGCCTGGGCACGGGGCCGCGGCTGGGCCCTGTCGGTCGCCCTCCTGGAGCTCCGGTCCTACCGGGAGAGCAACCCGGTGATGGCCTCCATCGCCCGCCAGGTCATCGCGGAACTCCTCACCGACGACACGGCGGCGGCCTGATGATCCGTCCTGCCCACGCACCGACACCGCCCCGGATCAGTCCGCAGCGGCACGCAACCACGGTCGAGGCAGGCGCGCTCACCCCCCGGATCAGTCGGCAGCCGCGCGCAACCACTCGTCGAGGCAGGCGAAGTCCGCCTCCGTGAGGCCCCGTCGAGGGTCTACGCGATGCAGCAGGGCACGTTCCGCGTGATGTGCGAAGACCCAGGCACGGTCGATGTCGGTGATCTCGTCGTCGACCCAGGCGAAGGGACGGCCCTGCGCCTGGCCGACCAGGGCACGGGTCTTCCAGTGCAGGCCACGCACGCCGTGCCATTCATCGCGCGCGTCCCGAACCGGCGGGTCGGGCCAGTCCACCACCGGCAGCGGCGGCAGCCCGAGGAGCGGGGCGACGCAGTCGTTCGCCTCTTCCATCCAGGTCGTCGCCCAGACGAGCTCGCACGGGAGCGCCGCGAGCCGGGGGCCGTACTCGGGGTTGATCCTGGCCAGCAGGGGGTTGAGGTCGGCGCCCAGCGGGTCGGGGCCTCCTGGCCGGCACATCGGGTACGTCGGGTAGCACTCCGGCGGCCCGCCGAACGGAATCAGCGGCCCGTCGACGTCGAGGAAGAGCAGCGGAAGGTGCTCGGATCCGGTCACTTCAGCACCGTAGCGACTCGAGCACCACGCCCGGGGCCACGCCGCTAGTGTGACGGGCATGACTGGGGACACGGGGCCTGCGGACAGCCACGAACTGGCGGGCGGCATGATGAACGCGGGCGCGGTCTTCCGGCGGGGCGACGTGGTCGAGCGGCCGGCGCCGCCGAATGTCCGGGCGCTCCACGCCTACCTCGCGGCGCTGCGGCATCAGGGATTCGACGCGGCTCCGGTGCCGGTCGGCGTCCGTGCCGACGGGCGTGAGCAGTTGGGGTTCGTTCCCGGCCACGTGGCCGTCCCGCCGTTTCCGCCGTGGGCCATGTCGCAGACCGCGCTCCGGTCTGTCGGGGCCCTGCTGAGGCGCCTGCACGAGGCGAGTGCGCGCGTCGCGGTGGACGTATCCGCCGGCTGGTCCGGGGAGCTGGCCGATCCCGAAGGCGGAACGATGCTGTGCCACAACGATGTGTGCCTGGAGAACGTCGTCTTCCGGGACGGCCGCGCCGTGGCCCTGATCGACTTCGACCAGGCAGCCCCGGGGCGCCCGGTCTGGGATGTCGCGATGACCGCCGGCTACTGGGTCCCGATGCGGGACCCCGAGTCCGCGGCCCCGCACTATCCGGTACCTGACCCCTCTCACCCGTTGGACGCCCCGGGCCGGCTGCGGCTCCTCGCGGACAGTTACGGGCTCTCGCAGCGGGAGCGCGCCGAATTGCCGGAGGTCGTCGAACAGGCCGCCGCGGTATGCCGGGCTTTCGTCGCCCGGCGCGTGGCCGACGGGGACCCCGCCTTCGTCCAGGCGCTGCGCGACCGCGGCGGCTGGGAGCGCTGGGACCGGATTCAGGCGTGGCTCAGCGATGGGCGCGAGGCGTTCCGGGGGGCACTGCTCGAAGGCTTCGACACGGGGTCGGTCCGTCCCCTTCCTCCCCCATGAGGTTCCCGAAACCGCCGATTCATCAAGCAGGCGGTGAATAGGGCTGGTTGACGGGGTGAAGAGTGCGCAACCATGTCCACATGACCGCGGCCCATCGCGCCATGACCCAGTTGGAGTCGTGGCCGAACCTGGTAAGTGGCTCTCCCCGGTGCGCTGTAGGGCGCTCCTTCGGGACAGCGGGGTGCGACATCGTGCATTTCCATGCCAACGATGCGGCAGATCTGTACCTCACCCGGACGGCGGTCGAACGCCTCCTTCCGCAGTTGCGCGACAGCACCGCGATCCGGGTGCGCCCCGGCGCCTCGTGGATCACCGTGCTGCTCGACTGCGACGACGACGTGGCGCTCCTGCTGACCCTCATCAGCGTGGCGCTCAAGGAACACGACGCGGTCAGGGGGCGCGAGGAGGAGTACGGCGGACCGCGCACCGCCCGTGCGGCTCCGCCCTGCGACTGGGAGCCGCGGACGATGCCTTCGCCGCGCGCGGCCGGACCGGTGGCAGCGTCCGCTCATCACGGCCGCGTTCATGACGCGTGGAAGGCCGTCGGCCGGATGCTGCCGCACGGCCACTGACGGGAGCGCCGGGGTGCGTGAGCGTGAGTACGTGACGGGGGCTCGGCAACCGACGTCGGCCGCTCGTCAGCTGCCCCCGCTCGCCCCTGTCTCGGCGCCCCGCGCCGCCCCCGTGCTGTCGCGCTCGATCAGGCGCGGCAGCGGGACCTGGACCGTCCGTGACGGGCCGCCGTCCAGGAGTGCCGTCAGTTCCTGGGCCGCGGTGCGGCCGAACTGGACCGTGTCGCGGGACAGTGCCGACAGCCAGGGCTTGACCATGCGGCACAGCGGGGAGTCCTCCCAGGCCACCACCGAGACGTCGCCGGGGACCGAGAAGCCCAGTTCACCGGCGGCGGCGACCCCGGCGACGGCCATCACGTCGTTGTCGTAGACGAGCGCAGTCGGGGGTGTGTCGCCCTCCATGACGCGGCGCGTGACCGCGGCGCCCTCGGCGTCCGAGTAGTCCGTGGTCACGGAGCGCACCTCGGTCAGGCCGCGGCGCTCGGCCTCGGCGCGCAGGGTGCGGATGCGCCGCTCGGTGTGCGCGAGGCCCGGCAGGCCTGCGATGTGGACGATGCGGCGGTGCCCGAGCGCGTACAGCTCGTCGACGACCGACGCCATCGCGCCGGCGTCGTCCGCCCACACCGTCGACATGCCAGGGTGCTCGGCGTCGGGCACTCCGCCGATCACCACGGCGGGCAGCCCGAGTTCGTCGAGGAGTGCGGGGCGCGGGTCGGCCGTGCGGGGGTCGACGACGAGCACGCCGTCCACCCGGTGCTCGGCCCACCAGCGCCGGTAGACGGCGCACTCCGCCTCGACGTCCTCCACCACCTGGAACAGCAGGCCGAGGTGACGCTCCGCCAGGACTTCCTGTATGCCGGAGATGAGCTGGAGGAAGAACGAGTCCACGCCCAGCGTGTCCGCCGGGCGTGCCACGACCAGGCCGACCGTGGCCGCGCCTTCGCCGGACAGGGCGCGGGCCGCCGTGCTGGGCCGCCAGCCGAGCTGCTCGGCCACCCGCCGCACCCGGTCGCGGGTCACCTCGGAGACTCCTGGCCGGTCGTTGAGCGCGAAGGACACGGCGCTCTCCGAGACACCCGCCCTGAGCGCGATGTCCTTCATGGTCGGTCGGCGCGCGGGAGACCGCTTGGCTGGCACAGGTGCCCCTTTCCCCGTGGAACCCCGGTGGGCCCCGACCAGCCTAGCGCATACGGTCAGCCACTAATGCGCTTGAGTTCAAGACTCTAAAGCGCATTAGTTTCGCCTTGCAAAAGGTCTACTCCACTGCTCTGACCTGGCGTCCTTCCAGGCGACCGCTGGCAGTTCCAGAGAATGCATTGACTTTTTCCGTGATCGCAATGCAGGGTCTGCACGGCAACATTCGACGCCGCCGCAAAGGAGCCGTGTCACCGTGCCCATCTCTCGCAGAGCACTAGCCGCTGCCGCCGCCATCGCTTTCGTCCTGCCGCTGAGCGCGTGCGGTTCCGGGGGTGACGACAGCGGCTCGACGGACGCCACGGGCAAGATCGAAGGCAGCATCACGTTCCAGACGTGGAACCTGAGGGCCAACTTCAAGCCGTACTTCGACGGCCTGGTCAAGGATTTCGAGAAGAAGTACCCCGGCACGCACGTGAAGTGGATCGACCAGCCGGGCGAGGGCTACGCCGACAAGATCAGCGCGGATGCCGCCGGCGGCACGCTGCCCGACGTCGTCAACGTCTCCCCCGACCTCGTCGCCCCGCTCGCCAAGGCCGGCCTCGCGCTCGACCTCGACAAGGCGGCTTCGAAGTACAAGAAGGAGTACCTGCCGGGGGCCTGGGCGAGCCACCAGATACCGGGCATGGACGGCACGTACGCCTTCCCGTGGTACCTCAACACCGGGCCGCTGTTCTACAACAAGAGCCTGTTCAAGCAGGCCGGACTCGACGCGTCGCAGCCTCCGAAGACGTACGACGCGCTCTTCGACGACGCACTCCAGCTCGCGAAGAAGAGCAAGGGCAAGGTGGCCACGCTCGCCAACGTCCCCACCATCGAGGACTTCGGCCGCTACGGCGCTCCGCTCATGAACAAGGAGGGCACCGGCTTCGCGTTCAACGACGCCAAGGGTGTCGAACTCCTCACGAAGTACAAGGAGTTGTACGACGCGAAGGCGCTCGACCCGCAGGCGCTGACCGCGACGCCCGAGTCGACCGGCAAGAAGTTCCTGACCGGGGCCGTGGCGATGAACCCGGGCAGCGCGCTCGACCTGTCGAAGTTCAAGAAGGACGCGCCCAGCCTCTACAAGAACATCGGGATCACGGACCAGATCACCAGCACCGGCAAGGTGAACATGTACGTGATGGGCGTGATGGTGAACTCGCGCTCCAAGCAGAAGCCCGCGGCCGTGGCGTTCGCGCACTACGTCACCGACGCGCAGCACCAGATGGAGTTCGCCAAGAAGGTCGCCATCTTCCCGAGCACCGCGGGCTCCCTGGACGACCCGTACTTCACGAAGCAGGACGGCTCGGACGAGACGCGGGTGCGGATCGCCGCGGCGGACTCGCTGAAGTCCGCGGTCAACTACACGCCGGTCCTGTTCAGCGAGCAGATGAAGACCGAGCTGCGGAACTCCGTGGCCAAGGCCCTCCAGGGCAAGGAGAGCCCCAAGACCGCACTTGACAACGCTGTCAAGGCCTGCGACCGGCTGCTCCAGCAGCAGGGCTGAGCCCCGGAGCCGTACATCATGACGAGTCCCCTTCCGACCGTGAAGACCGCCGCCAAATCCCCGGCGAACGCAGATGTGACGTCACCCGCGAAGCCCTCGGGCGAGCGGCCGGCCTCCCGCGTCCGACGCCATCTGCCCACCAGCCCCTGGCTGTTCGCCGCTCCCGGGCTGCTGGTCGTCGCCGTCTTCATCCTGTATCCGTTCGTCTCCACCGTGGTCAACTCCTTCACCGACCGGCGGACCCTGATCCCCGGTGAGTTCGTGGGACTGGCCAACTTCCGGGAGCTGCTGCACGACGACATGTTCTGGACGGGGCTGCGCAACAGTGTCCTGTACATGGTCGGGGTCGTCCCCGCCCTCGTACTCCTTCCGCTGCTGCTCGCCCTCCTCGTCCAGAAGAACATCCCGGGCATCACCTTCTTCCGGTCGGCCTTCTACACGCCGGTGGTCGCGTCCATCGTCGTGGTCGGCCTGATCTGGGTGTGGATGCTGGACGAGCGCGGCCTGGTGAACTCGCTGCTCGAAGCCGTGGGGATCGGCAAGGTCGGCTTTCTCAGCGACCAGTGGCTGCTCCTGCTGAGCGCCATGGCCGTCACGGTCTGGAAGGGCCTCGGCTACTACATGATCATTTACCTGGCGGCGCTGGCCAACGTGCCGCGCGAGCTGCATGAGGCCGCCTCGGTGGACGGTGCCGGCGCGGTGCGCCGCTTCTTCACCGTCACCGTGCCCGCCGTGCGCTCCACCATGGTCCTGGTCGCCGCGCTCTCCTCGGTCGCCGCCTTCAAGGTGTTCTCCGAGGTCTATCTGATGGCGGGGCCCAACGGTGGCCCCGCGGGCGAGGACACCACGCTCGTGATGCTCGTGCAGCGCACCGGCACGGGCCTGACCGGCCGCGTCGGCTACGCCTCGGCGATCTCCGTCGTCGTCTTCGTCGTCACCGTCGCGCTGATGCTGCTCGTGCTCCGCGCCGACCGGAAGGAGGACGCGTGAGCGTCACCGAGGACGTCCGCGCCACAACAGCTCCGGATCCGGGGCCCGTTCGGCGCCGGCGCGCGCCGTGTGTCACCGACGAGAACGGCCGACGTATCCGCGTCTGGGAGCTCGTACTGCGCTACGCGCTGCTGCTCGCCGTGCTCGCGATCACCGTCGGGCCCTTCCTCTGGCAGCTGTCCACCTCCCTCAAGGGAACGCACGAGGACATCTTCAGCTCCCCACCGAAGTTCCTGCCGGGCGATCCCACTCTCCACAACTACGAGCGCGTCGCCGACACCATCCCCGTCTGGGACTATGCCTTCAACTCCCTGAAGGTTGCCACCGCGAACGTGGTCACCAACTGCGTCGGCTCCGCTCTCGCGGGCTACGCGCTCGCCCGGCTGCGCTACCGCGGCCGGAAGATCGCCACCCTCGTGTTCATCCTCGCGATGCTGGTGCCCGTCGAGAGCATCGTCATCGCGCAGTTCACGACCATGCGCGAACTCGGCCTCAACAACACCCTCGTCGGCGTGGTCCTGCCGGGCTGCATCGCCGCCATGAACGTCCTGCTGATGCGCAACGCGTTCCTCAACCTGCCGTACGAGATCGAGGAGGCCGCCTTCGTCGACGGGGCGAACGCCTGGCAGCGCTTCCTGCGGATCGCGCTGCCGTCCGTGAAGGGGACGCTCGCGGTCGTCGCGATCTTCGCGTTCATGGGCGCCTGGGACGACTTCCTGTGGCCGCTGATCGTGCTCAGCGACCCGGCGAAGTTCACCCTCACCATCGGCCTGAACTATCTGCACGGCACCTTCGCCAACGACGAGCGGATCGTCGCGGCCGGCACGATCATCGCCGTCGCGCCGCTGATCATCCTCTTCGCCTGCCTCCAGCGGTACTTCTTCCGCGGGGTCGGCGAGGGAGCCGTCAAGGGCTGACGCCCGTACCGCGGACATCTCGTCACCGAGGCCCCCACGTACCACAGAACCAGGACTCCGCATGACCTCTGCCGTGCGCTTCGGCGTCAACTACACCCCCAGCCAGGGGTGGTTCCACCACTGGCTCGACTTCGACCTGGACGCCGTGCGCGCCGATCTCGACTCGATCGCCGCGCTGGGTCTCGACCACATCCGGGTGTTCCCCCTGTGGCCGTACTTCCAGCCCAACCGCACCCTGATCCGTCCGCGCGCCGTCGAGCAGCTCGTCCAGCTCGCCGACGCGGCGGCCGAACGCGGGCTCGACGTGAACGTGGACGGTCTGCAGGGCCACCTGTCGAGCTTCGACTTCCTGCCCGCGTGGACGCAGACGTGGCACAGGAGGAACCTCTTCACGGACCCTGATGTGGTCGAGGGCCAGGAGGCGTATCTGCGCACGCTCGCCGGGGCGCTCGCCGACCGGCCCAACTTC
Source organism: Streptomyces sp. CB01635 (assembly GCF_002803065.1). Lineage (GTDB taxonomy): Bacteria > Actinomycetota > Actinomycetes > Streptomycetales > Streptomycetaceae > Streptomyces. The sequence goes on along the minus strand of NZ_NNBL01000003.1, from coordinate 954,610 downwards.
ATCGGCATGACGATCGGCAACGAGGTCAACCAGTTCGCGGCGGGCCCGCACCCCGACCCGGACCGCATCACAGCGGAGCAGGCGGGGAGTTGGCTGCGCCGTGTGCTCGCCGCGTGCGAGGAGGGCGCGCCGGGGCGGACCCATCTGCACGCCTCGTACGACGCCGCCTGGTACCAGGACGACCAGCCGTTCACGCCCGCGCACTCCGCACGGCTCGGCGCGCTCACCGCGGTGCATTCGTGGGTGTTCAACGGTACGGCGCAGCGCCACGGCCGCACCGGGACGGCCACCGAGCACCATGCCGCGTACCTCGTCGAGCTGTCCAAAGCCTGGGCCGGAGATCCGCACCGGCCCGTCTGGCTGCAGGAGGTCGGCGCGCCCGCGCCGCTCGTCCCGGCCGAGCACGCGGCGCACTTCACCGAGGCCACCGTCGAGAACGCGCTCGACTGCCCGGACCTGTGGGGCGTGACGTGGTGGTGCTCGCACGACGTCAGCCGTGATCTCGCCGACTTCCCCGAACTCGAGTACAGCCTGGGGCTGTTGACGAGCGAGCGGCAGCCGAAACCCGCGGCGAAGGCCCTCGCCCGCATCGTCGCGGACCGGCGCGCCCGTCCCTGTGCACCCGCGCCGCGCACCACCGCGCTCGTCGTCGACGCCGGTGACGACGAGGCCGCCCCGAACCGCTCGGTGTGTGCCCCCGGCGGCGCCGTCTTCGAGGCGTTCGCCCGTCTCACGGCCGACGGGGCCCGGCCCACCACGGTCCTCGCCGGCCGCGCCGACGACAAGGAACATCTGATGGCGCGCGGCATCACCGAAGTGGTCACACCGGACCACGTCACACGGACCGTCGGCACGGCTCCCTAACAGGTCGAACCCGATGCGGACCGCACGATTCGAGGTGCGCCGCGTCGGGGAGTTGTACAGCGTCCCGCCCGCCCCGCCTGGTGATTACCCGCACCTCGGACCTTACGGAGTACCCCTCATGCATGACGACCGCACCCTGGTCGAAGCCCGTCTCAAGCGCGTCCTCGACGAGCGCATCCGACCCGCCGTGTACCCCGAGTCCGTGCCGCTGCAGGTCGCGGTGTGGAACGCGCCGGGCGAACCGGTGCCGGTCGAAGAAGGGCTCGCGGCGACGCCCGAGCCGATCGCGGTGGGCGCGCGCTGGGGCGCTCCGTGGGCCACCTGCTGGTTCCGCGTCACCGGGACGGTGCCCGACGACTGGGCGGGCCGGACCGTCGAGGCGATCCTCGACCTCGGCTTCGACGAGAACATGCCCGGCTTCCAGTGCGAGGGCCTGGTCTACCGCCCGGACGGTACTCCGGTGAAGGGCCTCAACCCGCGCAACCAGTGGGTGCGCGTCGGCGCCCCGGTGGAGGGCGGCGAGGAGGTCCGCCTGCACATCGAGGCGGCGTCCAACCCGGTCATCCTCGACTACCACCCCTTCCTGCCGACGCAGTTGGGCGACAAGGAGACCGCGGGCAGCGAGCCGCAGTACACGCTGGCGCGGATGGATCTCGCGGTCCTCGACGAGACCGTGTGGCAGCTCGTCATGGATCTCGAAGTGCTCGGCGAGCTGATGGCCGAGCTGCCGGTGGAGTCCGCGCGGCGCTACGACATCCTGCGCGCCGTGGAGCGCGCGCTCGACGCGGTCGATCTCCAGGACGTGAACAGCACGGCGGCCGCCGCCCGCGAGCGGCTGACGGGCGTTCTGGCCGCGCCCGCCGTACCGTCGGCACACCGCATCAGCGCCGTCGGCCACGCGCACATCGACTCGGCGTGGCTGTGGCCGCTGCGCGAGACAGTGCGCAAGGTGGCGCGGACGACGTCCAACATGACGGCGCTCCTGGAGGACGAGCCCGACTTCGTCTTCGCCATGTCGCAGGCCCAGCAGTGGGCGTGGGTCAAGGAGCACCGGCCCGAGGTGTGGGCGCGGGTGAAGAAGGCGGTCGCCGACGGGCGGTTCGTGCCGGCGGGCGGCATGTGGGTGGAGTCGGACACCAACATGCCGGGCTCGGAGGCGATGGCCCGTCAGTTCGTGCACGGCAAGCGGTTCTTCCTCGACGAGTTCGGGATCGAGAACGACGAGGCATGGCTGCCCGACACGTTCGGGTTCGCCGCGGGCCTTCCGCAGATCATCAAAGCTGCGGGCTCCAAGTGGCTGCTCACGCAGAAGATTTCGTGGTCGCAGACCAACAAGTTCCCCCACCACACGTTCCAGTGGGAGGGCATCGACGGCACCCGGATCTTCACGCACTTCCCGCCCGTGGACACGTACAACTGCTCCATGAAGGGCAGCGAGATCGCCCACGCGGCGAAGAACTTCAAGGACAAGGGGGTCGCCCGGCACTCGCTCGCGCCGACCGGCTGGGGTGACGGGGGCGGCGGCACGACGCGCGAGATGGTCGCGAAGGCGGCCCGTCTCCGCGACCTCGAAGGGTCCGCGACGGTGGTGTGGGAGACACCGGAGGAGTTCTTCAAGAAGGCCGAGGCGGAGTACCCGAACCCGCCCGTGTGGGTCGGCGAGCTCTACCTCGAACTCCACCGCGCCACGCTGACCTCCCAGGCCATGACGAAGCAGGGCAACCGGCGCAGCGAGCACCTGCTGCGCGAGGCCGAGCTGTGGGCCGCGACCGCTGCGGTGCGGGCCGGATTGCCTTACCCGTACGAGGAGTTGGACCGGATCTGGAAGACGGTGCTGCTGCACCAGTTCCACGACATCCTGCCCGGCTCGTCGATCGCCTGGGTCCACCGCGAGGCGCGCAGGACATACGAGCGGGTCGCGGAGGAGCTGAACGGCATCATCGGCGCGGCCCAACGCGCCCTGGCCGGTGAGGGCTCGGGGACGCTCGTCTTCAACTCGGCGCCGCACACCCGCGACGGCGTGCCCGCGGGCGGCGCCCGTAACCCGGTCATCGAGGGCGAGGCCGCGATCGCTTCGCGCGCGGCGGGCGGATTCGTCCTGGACAACGGGCTGTTGAGGGTGGAGATCGACGGCCGGGGCCTGGTCGTGTCCGCGTACGACCTCGTCGCGGGTCGCGAGACCGTGGCGCCGGGCCGGGCAGCGAACCTGCTCCAGATCCACCCGGACTTCCCGAACATGTGGGACGCGTGGGACGTCGACGAGTTCTACCGCAATACCGTGACGGATCTCGTGGACGCCGACGAGGTGGCCCCCGGCGAGGGCGCGTCGGTGCGCATCGTGCGCAGCTTCGGAGACTCGCGCGTCACGCAGGTCCTCTCGCTGACGGCGGGTGAGCGGCGGCTCGGCATCGACACGGAGGTCGACTGGCACGAGACGGAGAAGTTCCTGAAGCTGGCGTTCCCGCTGGACATCCACGCCGAGCGGTACGCGTCCGAGACGCAGTTCGGGCACTGCTTCCGGCCCACGCACACCAACACCAGCTGGGAAGCGGCCAAGTTCGAGGCGTGCAACCACCGGTTCGTGCACATCGAGGAGCCCGGCTGGGGCGTCTCGCTCGTCAACGACTCGACGTACGGCCATGACGTGACGCGGACCGTACGGGACAGCGACTCGGGCACGACGACCACCGTCCGTGTCTCGCTGCTGCGCGCGCCGCGCTTCCCCGACCCCGAGACCGACCAGGGTGTGCACCGCTTCCGGCACGCGCTGGTGCCGGGCGCGGCGATCGGGGACGCGGTCCGCGAGGGCTACCGGATCAACCTGCCGGAGCGGCATGTGACCGGTTCCGGCGAGGTCGCTCCGCTGGTGGACGTCGACCAGGACGCGGTCGTCGTGACGGCGGTCAAGCTGGCCGACGACGGCAGCGGCGACGTGGTGATCCGCTTCCACGAGTCCCGCGGCGGCCGGGTGCGCGCCACGCTCACGGCGGGCTTCGAGGTCGCGGCCGCGGCGACGACGGACCTCCTGGAGCGACCGCTCGCCGACGCGGCGGACCCGGAGCGCGTCGGCGACCGGATCACCCTGTCGCTGCGCCCCTTCGAGCTGGTGACGCTGCGTCTGAAGCGGGCCTGAGCCGGCGTTGCCGTCCGGTGGGCCGGTCACGGAACCGGCCCACCGGACGGCGCGTTCAGTCCTCCGCGCCGGGTGCCGTCCGGGCCTCCCGGGACAGCAGGATCAGGCTGCGGGCCTCGACCAGCACATCGGTGCCCGGCTTGTGTTCCATCTCGTCCGCGACACCTTGCGGGTCGGTGGTGTCGATCCGGGTGGTCCACCTCTCGCCGTAGGTGGCGTCCGGGAGGCGGAAGCGGACCGGCTTCCAGTAGCTGTTGAGGAGCAGCAGGAAGGAGTCGTCGACCACCGGCCGCCCGTACGGAGTGGGCTCGGCGATGGCGTCGCCGTTGAGGAAAACGGCGACCGAGTGGGCGTCGCCGCGCTGCCAGTCGTCGTCCGTCATCTCGCGCGCGTCCGGACGCAGCCACACGAGGTCGGGCAGGGGCTGACCCTCGTGGGTGTGCGTGTCGCCGCGGAAGAAGCGGCGGCGGCGCAGCACCGGGTGGGCGGCGCGCAGGGCGATGGTGCGCCGGGTGAACTCCATCAGCTCGCGCTGGTCGTCGCTCAGGCGCCAGTCGATCCAGGAGATCTCGTTGTCCTGGCAGAAGGCGTTGTTGTTGCCCTGCTGGGTGCGGCCCAGTTCGTCACCGTGGGCAAGCATGGGGATGCCCTGGGAGAGCAGCAGCGTGGCGAGGAGGTTGCGCTGCTGCCGGCCACGCAGTTCGAGCACGCCTTCGTCGTCGGTGGGCCCCTCGGCGCCGCAGTTCCACGACCGGTTGGTGCTCTCGCCGTCCCGGTTGTTCTCGCCGTTGGCCTCGTTGCGCTTGCCGTTGTACGAGACCAGGTCGCGCAGCGTGAATCCGTCGTGGGCGGTGACGAAGTTGACGCTGGCGCGCGGCCGGCGGCTGTCGTGCTGGTAGAGGTCGGAGGAGCCGGTGAGCCGGGAGGCGAACTCGGCGAGGGTGTTCTCGCCGGAGCGCCAGAAGTCCCGTACGGAGTCGCGGTACTTGCCGTTCCACTCCGACCACTGGGGCGGGAACTTGCCGACCTGGTAGCCGCCCTCGCCGACGTCCCACGGCTCGGCGATGAGCTTGACGCGGCCGATCACCGGGTCCTGCTGGATCAGGTCGAAGAACGCGGAGAGCCGGTCCACCTCGTGGAACTGCCGGGCCAACGTTGCCGCAAGGTCGAACCGGAAGCCGTCGACGTGCATCTCGGTGACCCAGTACCGCAGGGAGTCCATGATGAGCTGGAGCACGCTGGGGTGCCGCATCAGCAGGCTGTTCCCGGTACCGGTGGTGTCGTAGTAGTGCGCAGGGTCTCCGTCGACGAGCCGGTAGTAGGACGCGTTGTCGATGCCGCGGAAGGAGAGCGTCGGGCCGTTCTCGTTGCCTTCCGCCGTGTGGTTGTAGACGACATCGAGGATCACTTCGAGGCCGGCCGCGTGCAGCGCCTTCACCATCGACTTGAACTCGGAGACCTGCCCGCCGCGGCTGCCCTGGGCGGCGTACGCGTTGTGCGGGGCGAAGAAGCCGATCGTGCTGTAGCCCCAATAGTTCGACAGGCCCTGGTCACGCAGGAAGCCGTCCTGCGCGAACTGGTGCACCGGCATCAGCTCCACCGCGGTCACGCCCAGCGAGGTCAGGTGCTCGATGACCGCCGGGTGCGCGAGGCCCGCGTACGTGCCGCGCAGTCCGGCGGGGACCTCGGGGTGGGTGCGGGTCAGGCCGCGTACGTGGGCCTCGTAGATGACGGTGTCGGCGTACGGGCGCAGGGGCGGGCGGTCGTTGCCCCAGTCGAAGGCGCTGTCGGTCACCACGGCGACGAGGGTGTGCGGCGCGCTGTCGTCCGGGGTCGGTCCGCCGACTGTCCGCTCGAAGAGTGACGGGTCGTTGTCCATCTGTCCGTCGATGGCCGTGGCGTACGGGTCGAGGAGCAGCTTCGCGGGGTTGCAGCGATGGCCCGCCGCCGGGTCCCACGGGCCGTGCACGCGGTATCCGTAGCGCTGGCCGGGGCCGACGGCGGGCAGATAGCAGTGCCATACGAAGCCGTCGACCTCGGTCATGGTGACCGTGTCGTGGGTGCCGTCGTCGTGGAGGAGGACGAGGTCGACGCGCTCGGCGACCTCCGTGAACAGGGCGAAGTTCGTTCCGTCGCCGTCGAATGCCGCGCCGAGGGGATAGGGGCGTCCGGTCCAGGTGAGCATCCGGCCACCGTACGGATGATCTTGGAGTCGGTGTCGTCACCGCGCCGCCCACACCCCGTCTGCCGCGCGCCCGGCCCTCGTGTGCCGCCGTCCTGGCACGCCGCCGGGCCGCGGCTGCCGAAGCAGACCGCGGCCCGGTGCGACACGCTCCGGACGGAGCGCGGTGCTGATGTCACATCACCGGCGTCGGGCGTACCACCCTGCGTGGGACGGACAGTTCGGGCCCGCGTGCACGGGCCGCCGGAGCGGCGACCACGAGCGGATCCGCGACCACTGACCCCGCGAACGCCGGAACAGGCACCTCGCGCGGCATCTCGAGCGCTTCGCTGATGCGCGGCGGGGGTCCGACCGGGAGCAGCGGGGCGCGCTCTCCGAGACGAGCACGGCGCGAGAACCAGATGATCTTTCCCGTGGCGGTGGCGCAGCCGCCCCAGCCGTCGCTCAGCGCGGCAATCTCCGCGAGGCATCCCTCCTTCGGGGCGTAGTGCGGGCCCGGCAGGTCACGCTCGTGGTCGGACACCGCGGTGATCAAATGCTGACTGTTCCACCACATCTCAACGGTGGTGTTCTTGTCCGTGGCGTGCTCGTCGATCGTGTGAAGCAACACCTCGACGCCGCGGCAGACGGGGTCGACGAGCATGTCCAGCTTCCAGTACCGGAGGTGGGCGGCCAGGATGCGCCTGACCTGCCCTACACGCTCCGTGCTGACCTCGACGTCGAGGTGGTAGTAGCAGGGCACTGCTGTATTCATCGTCTTCGGCTCCTCACCGGCGAAGCTCCCGCTCGTTGCTCGCCCCCTACGGGCCATACCCCGAACACGTAGCGTGAGCACTGATCGCTCCTGAGTCAGCCTCAGCATGAGAGCGCTACTCCATTCGTGCAACACGAGGAGCGGCTCCCGGCGTCGTTGAAGCTCCAACAGGACGGGAAGTACCGCCAAATGCACCATGGAACGGGGTACCGATCGGCGTAATGGTTCGGTACCTCTCCGTGCACGGCCCCAGCGCACCGACCCGGTGCACCGTGCGCATCGAAGAGTGGGAAGTGAACAGCGACATGTTGCTGCCTACCAAGACCGAAGTCGCCAGTCATCTGGCGCAGTACCGCGCATGGGAACGTCTGCGGCTGGCGGCCCCCGCCGACCGCCAGGTGCGGGCCCACTTCGAGGACACGGCCTACACGTTGTGCGTCCTGATGGGAAAGCGCTGCGGGCGCGAGGCCGCCGACGCGGCCGAGCACTATCTCCGTCCCAGCGTGGAGCATCCGCCCATGGCCGCCCCGCCGCTCGCGGCGCCCGCGGTCGCCGTCGCCGCCCTCAGCGGGCCGTGACGCCGGACCCTCCGGCAGAAGCGGGACGCCGGCCGACACGCCTGAACCGGGGCATTTCCCGACAGGCCGAGCCCGGTCGGCTCCCGTAGCGTGTCGCCGGAGGGACGCAGCCCGTCGATGACACCCTGCTGTGCCCGGCCACGTGCCGGGCCAACTGGTGTGCGAGTGACGGCGCCTCCCGTGGCGCATGTGAACCCGGCGGGCCCCCGAGCGAGGACGGCCCTGCCTCGAGCACGGCGGAGGTGCAACTGATGAACCCAGGCACGGTGACGGGCCGCGTCCCGATCGTGGACGTCCTCCCGGCCGTCGACTGCGGCAGGCGTCCGGCAAAGGCGGTCCCGGGCGAGACGTTCGAGGTCTCCGCCACGCTCTTCGGCGAGGGCCATGCCGCCGTCTCCGCCAATGTCGTGCTGCGCGGCCCCGACGGCCGGCCGGGCCCGTGGACCCCGATGCGTGAACTGTCCCCGGGCAGTGACCGCTGGGGCGCCGACGTCACTCCGACGGCCGTGGGCAACTGGACGTACTCGGTGGAGGCGTGGGGCGATCCCGTGTCCTCGTGGCGCCGGGCCGCCGGCATCAAGGTCCCGGCCGGGATCGACACGGAGCTGATCCTGGAGGAGGGCGCCGCGCTGCACGAGCGTGCCGCCGCCGGCGTTCCGGAAGGCGCGGGACGCAGCGCGGTCCTCGCGGCCGTGGACGCGCTCCGCGACGAGGACCGGCCTCCCGCCGCCCGCCACGCGGCGGCCCTCGCGCCGGACGTGACCGCCGCGCTGGCGGCGCATCCACTGCGCGAAAACATCTCCCGCTCGGCGCCCCTGCCACTGCTGGTCGAGCGTGAACGGGCGCTGTACGGGGCCTGGTACGAGATGTTCCCGCGCTCAGAGGGCGCCGTGGTCCGCGAGGGCGAACGCCCGGTGAGCGGCACGTTCCGCACCGCGGCCGAGCGCCTTCCCGCCGTAGCCGCCATGGGTTTCGACGTGGTCTATCTGCCGCCGATCCACCCCATCGGCACCACCTTCCGCAAGGGGCCGAACAACAGCCTGTCGGCCGATCCGTGGGATGTCGGAGTGCCGTGGGCGGTCGGCTCGCCCGAAGGCGGTCACGACGCGATCCACCCGGACCTCGGCACGCTCGACGACTTCGACGCGTTCGTGCGCCGGGCCGGGGAACTCGATCTGGAGATCGCGCTCGACTTCGCCCTCCAGTGCTCCCCGGACCACCCGTGGGTGGAGAAGCACCCGGAGTGGTTCGAGCACAGATCCGACGGCACGATCGCGTACGCGGAGAACCCGCCGAAGAAGTACCAGGACATCTACCCGATCGCGTTCGACCAGGACATGCTGGGGCTGATCGAGGAGACCTCCCGGGTCCTGCGCTTCTGGATGCGTCACGGGGTCCGCGTCTTCCGCGTCGACAACCCGCACACCAAGCCCGTCATGTTCTGGGAGCGGGTGATCTCCGACATCAACCGCAGCGACCCGGACGTCGTGTTCCTCGCCGAGGCCTTCACCCGGCCCCCGATCATGCGGGCGCTCGCCAAGGCCGGTTTCCAGCAGTCGTACACGTACTTCACCTGGCGCGACACGAAGCAGGAGCTCACCGAATACCTCACGGAGCTCTCCCGGGACACGGCCGCCTACATGCGTCCCAACCTGTTCGTGAACACACCCGACATCCTGCCCCGCTACCTCCAGAAGGGCGGCCGCCGCGCCTTCGAGGTGCGCGCCGTGCTCGCGGCCACACTCTCCCCGACCTGGGGGGTGTACGCCGGATACGAGCTGTGCGAGAACACCCCGGTCCGCGAGGGCAGCGAGGAGTACCTCCACTCGGAGAAGTACGAACTGCGGCCGCGCGACTGGGAGTCGGCCGAGCGCGAGGGGCGCTCCATCGCCCCGCTCATCACCACCCTGAACCGCGTCAGGCGGAACCACAGCGCCCTGCGCCTGCTCAGGAATCTCCACTTCCACCGGACCGACAACGACGCGCTGATCGCGTACAGCAAGCGCTCGGGCCCCGACACGGTCGTGGTCGTCGTCAACCTCGACCCTCACCACACCCAGGAGGCGACGGTTTCTCTGGACATGCCTCAGCTCGGACTCGACGCGCACGCGAGCGTGCCGGTCCACGACGAGCTGACCGGCGAGACATACCAATGGGGCAGGACGAACTTTGTGCGCCTGGAACCGGGCCGCGCGCCCGCGCACATCCTCACCGTCCTGCGACCGTCCTCACCGCCCACCGGAGGGTCACCCACCACATGATCGTCAACAAGCCCGTCCAGGACAAATTCGAGGACACCCCCACCAAGGACAGGGATCCCGACTGGTTCAAACGTGCCGTCTTCTACGAGGTCCTCGTCCGCTCCTTCCAGGACAGCAACGGCGACGGAGTCGGCGACCTCAAGGGCATCACGTCCAGGCTGGACTACCTCCAATGGCTGGGCGTCGACTGCCTGTGGCTGCCACCGTTCTTCAAGTCACCACTGAGGGACGGCGGTTACGACGTCTCGGACTACACGGCGGTCCTGCCCGAGTTCGGCAATCTCGCGGACTTCGTGGAGTTCGTCGATGCCGCGCACCAGCGCGGAATGCGCCTGATCATCGACTTCGTCATGAACCACACGAGCGACCAGCACCCGTGGTTCCAGGAGTCCCGCAAGGACCCCGACGGGCCGTACGGCGACTACTACGTCTGGGCAGACGACGACAAGCAGTACGAGGACGCGCGGATCATCTTCGTCGACACCGAGGCGTCGAACTGGACCTTCGACCCGGTGCGCCAGCAGTACTTCTGGCACCGCTTCTTCTCGCACCAGCCGGATCTCAACTACGAGAACCCGCGCGTGCAGGAGGAGATCCTCGCCGCGCTGCGCTTCTGGCTGGATCTCGGCATCGACGGCTTCCGGCTCGACGCCGTGCCCTACCTCTACGCCGAGGAAGGGACCAACTGCGAGAACCTCCCCGCGTCCCACGCCTTCCTCAAGCGCGTACGGGCCGAGGTCGACGCGCACTACCCGGACACGGTCCTGCTAGCCGAGGCCAACCAGTGGCCCGAGGACGTGGTCGACTACTTCGGCGACTACGCCTCCGGCGGCGACGAGTGCCACATGGCGTTCCACTTCCCCGTCATGCCACGCATCTTCATGGCCGTGCGCCGCGAGTCGCGCTACCCCGTCTCGGAAATCCTCGCCAAAACCCCTGCCATTCCGTCGAGTTGCCAGTGGGGCATCTTCCTGCGCAACCACGACGAGCTCACGCTCGAAATGGTCACCGACGAAGAACGCGACTACATGTACGCGGAGTACGCCAAGGACCCGCGCATGCGCGCCAACATCGGCATCCGCCGCCGCCTCGCGCCCCTCCTCGACAACGACCGCAACCAGATCGAGCTCTTCACCGCCCTGCTGCTCTCCCTGCCGGGCTCGCCGATCCTCTACTACGGCGACGAGATCGGCATGGGCGACAACATCTGGCTCGGCGACCGCGACGCGGTACGCACGCCCATGCAGTGGACCCCCGACCGCAACGCGGGCTTCTCGTCCTGCGACCCGGGCCGCCTCTCGCTCCCCACGATCATGGACCCGGTCTACGGCTACCAGGTCACCAACGTCGAGGCATCCATGTCGTCCCCGTCCTCGCTGCTGCACTGGACCCGACGCATGATCGAGATCCGCAAGCAGAACGAGGCGTTCGGCCTCGGCTCGTACACCGAACTCCCCTCGTCCAACCCGGCCGTGATCGCGTTCCTGCGCGAATACAAGGACGACCTCGTCCTGTGCGTGCACAACTTCTCGCGCTTCGCCCAGCCCACCGAACTCGACCTCCAGGCCTTCGACGGCCGGCACCCGGTCGAGCTCATCGGCGGGGTGCGCTTTCCCGCCATCGGCCGGCTCCCGTACCTGCTGACCCTCGCGGGCCACGGCTTCTACTGGTTCCGGCTCCGTAAGGAAGCCGTCAGCGCCACGTGGTGACCGGCGGCCCCACGCCCCTGGGTCCGTCTGTCCGCCCTCGAAAGGAGTCGTCGCCATGCCCAAGGCCGCACTGCAGAGTCCGACCGGCGTCAGCCCCTCTCTGCTGCTGAACTCACTCGCCGGTCTGCTGCACGAATGGCTGCCGCGGCAGCGCTGGTTCGCGGGGAAGGGCCGGCCCGTCACCGGGCTGACCCTGGCCTCGATGACCGAGCTGCACCCGGGCTGCCTGCACCTGCTGGTGCGCGCGGAGCACGCCGCGCAGGCGACCCGCTCCGGCTCGGGCACACCCCCGGCCGACAATCTCTACCAACTCCTGCTCGGCGTACGGGAGATGCTGCCGCCCTCGCTCGCGCCGGCCTTCATCGGCCGCGCGACCGAGGGCCCGCTGACCGGCCTCATGGTGTACGACGCCCTCCAGGAGCCCCGGTCGGCCGGGCTGCTCCTGGAGCGGCTGCGCCACCCGGCCGCGGCGGGCCCCCTGCGCTTCGAACGCGACCCGCAGGTCACCGTCCCCGCCGGGCTCACGCCACGCGTCCTCGACGCCGAACAGTCCAACACGTCGCTGGTGTACGGGGATTCGTTCATCCTGAAGGTCTTCCGGCGCGTCCAGGCCGGCGTCAACCCGGATCTGGAAGTGCCCTGGGCGCTCGCCCGGCAGGGCTGCACCCGCGTGCCGGGACCCGTGGCGTGGTTCCGCACCTCTCAGCCCCAGAAGGCGACGCTCGGCGTCCTCCAGCCGTTCCTGCCCGACGCGGACGACGGCTGGACCCTCGCGCTCCGGTCGCTCGCCTCCGGCAGGGACTTCACCGACGAGGCGTACGAACTGGGTCGGGCGACCGCCGAGATCCATCTCGCGCTGACCGCGGCATTCCCGGTCGACGCCCCTGTGCCGCACCGCAACCGGCACCTGGCGGAGGCGATGACCGAACGCCTGGAATCCACGGCCCGTTCCGTGCCCGCGGTACTTCCGCACGCGCCCGGGCTGCGGGCCGCGTTCGACGCGTTCGCGCTCGTCGACTCGGCGTGGCCCGCGCAGCGGATCCACGGCGACCTCCATCTGGGGCAGGTGCTGTGGTCGGGGCAGCAGTGGTTCGTCATCGACTTCGAGGGCGAGCCGGCCCGCCCGCTCGCCGAACGCCGCCACGCGCAGTCCCCCGTACGCGACGTGGCGGGCATGCTCCGCTCCTTCGACTACGCGGCCCGCACCCGTCTGCCCTGGCGGCCCGAGTGGTCGCTGCGCTGCCGGGACGCCTACTGCGCCGGCTACGCGGCCGAGTCGAAGTCGGACCCGCGCGAGGAACCCGACCTGCTCCGCGCCTTCGAGACGGACCGGGCCCTTTACGAAGTGCTGTACGAGGCACGGCACCGGCCCGACTGGTTGCCTGTGCCGATGGCGGCGATCAGCCGCCTCGCCGAACCCCGCTGACCCAGGCGGCGGCAACCCCGCCGTCCGCCTGCAGGACTCGCTCACCCCCCGAGGAGACAGAACCGTGGCAGCTCGCAAGACCTCCGCCCCCAAGGCTGTCGGCCTGTCCGACAAGCCCGGCCCCGGTCGCCTCAAAGTCCTGCCCGCCCCCGTTCTGGACGGGGCGGACCGCGGACGCCTGCTGTGGGGTGAGCATCACGACCCGCACTCCCTGCTCGGCGCGCACCCGGTGGACGGCGGTGTCGCATTCCGGGTGCTGCGGCCTTATGCCCAGGCCGTCGCCGTGTCGATCAAGGGCCGGCGCGCGGAACTCCATGACGAGGGTGACGGTCTCTTCGCCGGGGTGCTGCCGCTCGACGCGATTCCCGCGTACACGCTGCTCGTGACGTACGACGGGGACGAGCGGGAGGTGGATGACCCCTATCGCTTCCTGCCCGCGCTCGGGGAGTTCGACCTGCATCTGATCGGCGAGGGGCGGCACGAGGAGCTGTGGACCGCTCTGGGCGCCCAGCCGATGACGCACGAAGGGGTCGCGGGCACCCGGTTCACGGTGTGGGCGCCGAACGCGCGGGGCGTACGCGTCTGCGGGGACTTCTGCGCCTGGGACGGCACCGCGTTCCCGATGCGGTCGCTCGGCTCGTCGGGCGTGTGGGAGCTTTTCCTGCCGGGCATCGGCGAGGGAGCGCTGTACAAGTTCGACATCACGCGCCCCGACGGTTCACACACCGTGCGCGCGGACCCGCTGGCCCGGCGTACCGAGGTGCCGCCCGCGACCGCGTCCGTCGTGACGGAGTCGTCCCACACGTGGGGGGACTCCGCGTGGATGAAGAAGCGCGGGCAGCGCCCGGTGCACGAGGCGCCCTTCTCGGTGTACGAGGTCCATCTGCCCTCCTGGCGCCCGGGCACGAACTACCGCGAACTCGCCGACCAGCTCGCCACCTACGTGAGCGATCTCGGCTTCACCCACGTCGAGTTCATGCCCGTGGCCGAGCACCCCTTCGGCGGGTCGTGGGGCTACCAGGTCACCGGCTTCTACGCCCCGACGTCCCGCATGGGCTCCCCCGACGACTTCCGCCACCTCGTCGACACCCTGCACCAGGCAGGCATCGGCGTGATCGTGGACTGGGTGCCGGCCCACTTCCCGAAGGACGACTGGGCGCTGGCGGGCTTCGACGGCACCGCCCTGTACGAGCCGCAGGACCCGCGCCGCGCCGAGCACCCGGACTGGGGCACCCTCGAGTTCGACTACGGCCGCAAGGAGGTCCGCAACTTCCTGGTCGCCAACGCCGTGTACTGGTGCGAGGAGTTCCACATCGACGGCCTGCGCGTCGACGCCGTCGCCTCCATGCTCTACCTCGACTACTCACGCGAGGAAGGCCAGTGGTCGCCGAACGAGCACGGCGGCCGCGAGAACCTCGACGCCGTGGCCTTCCTCCAGGAGATGAACGCGACGGTGTACCGCCGCTGCCCGGGCGTCGTGACGATCGCCGAGGAGTCGACCGCGTGGGACGGCGTCACGCGGCCGACCCACCACGTCGGCCCCGGCGGTTTCGGTGGCCTCGGCTTCGGCCTGAAGTGGAACATGGGCTGGAGCCATGACTCGCTGCAGTACATCGCGCACGAGCCCGTGCACCGCAAGTACCACCACAACGAGCTGACGTTCTCGATGGTGTACGCCTACAGCGAGAACTATCTGCTTCCCCTCTCGCACGACGAAGTGGTGCACGGCAAACGCGCGCTCGTGTCGAAGATGTCCGGCGACTGGTGGCAGCGGCGAGCCGACCACCGCGCGTACCTCGGCTTCATGTGGGCCCACCCGGGCAAGCAACTCCTCTTCATGGGACAGGAGTTCGCGCAGGGGGCCGAGTGGTCGGAGGGGCACGGCCCGGACTGGTGGCTCCTCGACCCGGCCTACGAAGCCGAGCCGGACCACCGCGGGGTCCTCGACCTGGTGCGCGACCTCAACCACGAGTACGCGGCCGCGCCCGCCCTCTGGGAACGGGACACCACGCCCGAGGGGTTCTCGTGGATCACCGCGGACGCGGCCGACGACAACGTCCTCGCGTTCCTGCGGTTCGCGGCGGACGGCGCGCCCCTGCTGGCCGTGTGCAACTTCTCCCCGGCGGTCCGCGAGAACTACCGGCTCGGCGTGCCGGACTCGGTCCCCGGCTGGTTCGAGGTCCTGAACACGGACGCGGCAAGGTACGGCGGCGGCGACGTCGTCAACGCCGGCGTCCTCAAGCCGGACCCTCAGCCGAGCCACGGCCGGCCCGTCTCGCTCCAGCTGACAGTGCCGCCGCTGGCCACGGTGTGGCTGCGGCCGGCCTGAGGACCGTCCAGACGCCACTCGAAGGCCGCCGCAGCCTCACGCAGGGCGGCGGCCACGGCCGCCGGGGAGTTGGGCACGGCCGCTCCCGGGCGGTAGGTCACGGACCTGAGTCTCCCCGTGTGCCGGAAGCTGCCGTGGCGCTCGTGCACCGGCCAGGACACCCGAGACTTGCGGTCGACGGCCGACGCTGATGCCCTGGAACGGCGCCATGCCGATGAGCTGATGCACGCTGTCCGGGCGCGGTGCGCTTGCCGAGCAGTAGCACGCGCTCACCGGTCTCCGGGTGCACGCGGACCACTGGGTGCTCGGTGAGGAACTCGCACATCGAGCGCCCCGAGAACACGGTGCGCTGGCAATCGCAGGAGGGCGACGTCGCCCTCTGGGACAACCGCGCCACGCAGCACTACGGCGAGGACGACTCCGACGAACACGAGCGCAAGCTGCGCCGCGTGACGATCGACGGCGACGTGCCGATTGGTGTCGACGGACGTTCCTCGGTACTGCTGGCCGCGGAATCCGTACCGGACCCGGCGTTCGCCATCGCTTCGGGGAACTCGGCCTCGTAAGGCCTGAGGCCGATCAGGAAGCGGGGCCCGGCACGTGCGCGGGCCGGGCCCCGCTCCCCTCACACTCCGGGGACGTTCCCGAAAACGGCGGCGCCCCGGACCGGCGCGCGCGACGGACCCGCAGTACGGCGAGTGGCCCCCGGTCGGACGGAGCGCGGTCGCCGCGGTCTTGACGGGGGCGTCCTGTTCAAGGTGTGGACCGCAGTGGCGGTGCCTGCTGCGTCATCCCTGGTGGCTGGAGCAGAGGCGAGGGCTCTGGGCCGGGGTCGTCGGTGTCGACGACCCCGGCGGCCGAGTGATCGAAGCCGACGGGCCAGCGAGTCCGCTCGCTGGCCACGGCGCCTGTCAGGCGTGCTTCGAGAAGGTCGGCGGTCCTCAGGTCGGTGCCGCGCAAGTCGGCCAGGCGGAGGTCGGCATGACGGAAGACCGCGCCCTGGGCGTCGGCTTTGCGCAGGTTTGCCTCGCGCAGGTCGGTCTCGGTGAAGTCGGCGTCACGCAGGTCGGTTGCGACCAGCTTCGCGCCCCGCAGGTCGGCCAGAGTGCAGCGAGCCCGGCGGAGAGTCGCAGTCGCGAGGTCGGCGTGCCGCATGTTGACCGCGACCAGGGATGCCTGGGTGAGATTGGTGCGGTACAGGCCCGCCGCTTCCATACAGGCGCCGTCGAGGTTGACCTCGGGGAACCACAGGCCGTCGCAGTCGGCCCGTCGCAAGTCGGTGCTGCCGAGATTGACCCAGGCCTGCTCCCTGTGTTGACACAGCACACCGAGCGCGGTCAGCGCCACCTGGGCGTCGGCCGCGCGGGTCTCCAGGGGGGCGATGTCGTTGATGGGCACGTTCGCCGCCGGCGACTCCGGACCGGTGAGTGGCCAGGGCAGGTGCGTACGCAGATAGGCGGCCTGGATGGAGATGATGGCCTCCCGGTCGCGAGCCGACTGCTCCGCGATCCGCCACAGCGCGTGCAGCCCGCCGATGCGCACGTCCAGCTTGTCGCTGCCGAGCTGGTCGACCGCCCGGCTGAACCGGTCGGTCACATAGCCCTCCTGGGTGGCACGCAAACCGTCCTGACTCACCCGCAGTTGCCGCCATGTGGCGTAGGCGCCGAAGAGTACGACGAGACCGCCCGCCGCCTGCAGAAGCGCCGTACGGACATCGTTCACCGCCTTCAGGCGATCTTGCGCGGCGACACTCGCCCCCGCGAGATCGTGGTCGACCACCACACCCGGCAGTACGACGAACACCGCGCCCAGAACGGCCAGCCCCGCCGCCCCGGCCAGCAGCGCTGCGACTCCACGATGCCTGATCAACCGGCCGAGCCACGCCTGCCGCCCGTTGCCCTGTTCCCCCGTGCCCATGGGTACGAGAGCCTATGCGCCGCCCAGAAAGCGATCAAGGGGACTGGTTGCGCCTCCCCCTCAGACCCCGTACCCGCAGGACCCGCCCGCCAGTAGGTCTTGGACCTCGCTGTGGGCCGCGTTGACGATGGCCGTCACCGCCTGCGCCGCTTCGGCCGAGCGGCCCGCGGCCACCGCTTCGGCCACCTCCTGGTGGCGGCGTACGGCAGCCATGTCGATGTCGTGCGGCATCAGGGACAGCTCGCGGCGGGCCACGAGAAGTTCCTGTGTCACCTCCGCGAGCTGGGCGAACATGCCGTTGCCCGATGCGCCGAGCAGCGCTCGGTGGAAGGCCGCGTCCGCCTCGACGAATCCGGCGCTGTCGCCGGCCCGGGCCGCGCTCGCCATGACACGGGCGTGCTCCGACAGCGCCTGCCGGGCCTCCGCGTCACCGCTCGCCGCGGCGAGGGCCGCCGCGGACGGCTCCACTGCGGCCCGCAGCTCCGCCAGTTCGCGCAGCTGGACCTCGCGGCGGGGCGAGGCGAGGCGCCAGCGGATGACCTGGGGGTCGTAGAGGTTCCACTCGGGCATCGGGCGGACCGTGATGCCGATGCGGGGGCGGCTGGTCACCGCCCGCTTGGACTCGAGCACGCGGACGGCCTCACGCGCGACCGTGCGCGAGACGCCGTACCGCTCCTGGACGTCCTCCAGGCGCAGGACCTCCCCGGCGCGGATCTCGTCCGCCGCGAGGGACAGGCCGATCCGGTCGACCACCTGCCCGTGCAGGCCCTGAAGTTCCACGCCACTCCCTGTGTCGTCGTGTGCATCGTGTGCCGGTGATCCCGTGCCGGTGCGTTGTCGATTGTCACACCTCCGGTGGGAATCGGAGCACCGGGTGTGGCGTGCCCGCGGCATCATCGCAGCAGCTCAGGCACCATTTCGGCGAACTCGGCGCAGAACCGGTCGATCATGGCGATCTCCTCGCTGTCGAGGGTGTGCCCGGGTGCCCGGCAGTGCGCGGACCCGAACCAGCCGCGGCGCACGGAGATCTCCTTCTCGGCCGCGACGATCAGCTCGACACCCTGCATCCAGTAGGAGAGGTACGGCGTCATGCGGGTGTGCAGGGCGACGGCGCCGGTCTCGTCGCCGCGTTCCCAGCGGCGCCACAGCTCCACGTACAACTCCGTGAAGGAGCAGCCAGGTTGGACGCCGACCGCGCCGCGGCGCAGGGCATCGGGGAGCTGGAGACCGGCGTAGCCGACGAGGGCGGGCAGCGGGCGCTCTCCCTGAGCGAGTGCCGCGATGAGGCGTCCGGGCGGGGCCGACTCGACCTTCACCCAGCGGAGGTTGGGGTGTTCCGCGGCGAGGGTGTGCAGGGTGGGTGCGTCCAGTGCGGTGCCTGTCTGGGCGGGGGCGTACTGGACGACGACGGGCAGCGGGTCCACGGCGGCGAGCACCGATCGCACGTGGGTGAGTACGGCGTCCCGTGAGGGACCGAGGAAGTGCGGCGGCAGGACGTTGACCGCGTCGGCCCCGCGCTCGGCGGCGCTGACGGCCTGAGCGACGGCGTGCCGGGTGGCATGGTCGGGGACGGACACGATCGCGGCGGCGTCCGCCCGGCCGCGGGTGCGCTCCAGGAGCAGGCCGGTGAGGAGGTCCCGCTCCCCCGCGTCGAGCTTGTGGAACTCGCTCGCGAAGCCCGGGAACATCACGGAGCCGACGCCGGTGGCGAGGACGCGGTCGACGACCGTGGCGAAGCCGTCGGGGTCGAGAGCGCCGTCGTCACGGAAGGGGACTTCGAGCACGGGTGAGACTCCGCGAACGAGGGAGTCGACGTCCTTCGCCGACTTCTTGCAGTCTTTCGTCAACTCCTCTGATTCTTCAGTACTCATGACGGATCCTCAGAACGCCTGACGGGGCGGGGCGGAGTCGCTGGCGCCGACCAGGAAGTCGAGGTCCACGCCCGTGTCTGCCTGGGTGACGTGCTGGGTGTAGAGGTAGGTCCAGCCGCGGTCGGCGGGCGGTGCCGGCGGCTGCCACGCGGTGCGGCGCCGCTCCAGCTCCGCGTCCTCGACCAGTACGTCGAGGCGTCGCGCGGGCACGTCGAGGCGTACGTCGTCCCCCGTGCGTACAAGGGCGAGCGGGCCGCCGACCGCGGCCTCGGGCGCGACGTGCAGGACGCAGGTGCCGAAGGCGGTGCCGGACATGCGGGCGTCGGAGATGCGGACCATGTCCCGCACGCCTGCGTCCAGGAGCTTCTTCGGGAGCTGGAGGTTGCCGACCTCCGGCATACCGGGGTAGCCCTTGGGGCCGGTGTTGCGGACGATGAGGACGGTGTCGGCGGTGACGTCCAGGTCGGGGTCCTCGGCGACGGCGAGGTAGTCCTCCAGCGAGTCGAAGACGAGCGCGGGCCCGGTGTGGCTGAGCAGCTTCGGGTCGGCGGCAGACTGCTTGATGACGGCGCCGTTCGGGGCGAGGTTGCCGCGCAGGACGGCGGTGCCGGTGCCGGCGGGCTGCACCGGGCGGTCCATGGGGCGGATCACCTCACGGTCGTGGACCTGCGCGCCCTCGCAGTTGTCGACGAGTCCGCGTCCGGTGACGGTGACCGTGTCGCGGTGGAGCCGGTCGCGCAGGTCGTTGACGAGTGCGGGCAGCCCGCCGGCGTACGCGAACTCCTCCATGAGGAAGCGCCCCGACGGCATCAGGTCGATGAGCAGCGGGAGTTCGGCGCCGAGACGGTCGAAGTCGTCGAGGGCGAGCGGCACGCCGAGTCGGCCCGCGATGGCGAGGAGGTGGACGACGGCGTTGGTGGAACCGCCGATGGCCGCGTTGATCCGGATGGCGTTCTCGAAGGCGGCGCGCGTCATGATGCGCCCCGGGGTGAGGTCGCTGCCGGCGAGTGCGACGGCGCGGGCGCCGGTCTCCTCGGCGAGGGTGCCGCGGCGTGCGTCGACCGCGGGCAGGCCCGAGCCGCCGGGGAGCATCATGCCGAGGGCCTCGGTCAGGCACGCCATGGTGGAGGCGGTGCCCATCGTCATGCAGTGACCGGCGCTTCGGTTGAGGGAGCTCTCGAACTCGGTGAACTCCTCCTGGGTGATGGTCCCGGCCCGCAGTTCCTCGGTCATGCGCCAGATGTCCGTGCCGGAGCCGACGTTGCGGCCCTGGAATCGCCCGTTGAGCATCGGGCCGCCGGTGAAGACGATCGCGGGGACGCCCGCGCTCGCGGCGCCCATGAGGGCGGCGGGGGTGGTCTTGTCGCAGCCGGTGAGCAGGACGACGGCGTCCAGGGGGTTGGCCCGTATCTGTTCCTCGATCTCCATCGCGGCGAGGTTGCGGTAGAGCATCGAGGTGGGGCGCAGGAACGGCTCGCCCAGGGACATGGCGGGGAATTCGAGAGGGAAGCCGCCGGCCTGGAGGACGCCGCGCTTCACGGCGTCCGCGATGAGCTGGAGGTGGCCGTTGCAGGGCGTCAGTTCGGAGAACGTGTTGCAGATGCCGATGACCGGGCGGCCGTCGAAGTTGTGACCGCCGCGGCCCATCGCGCGCAGATGGTGGCGGGAGATGAAGCCGTTCTTGCCGCCGTCGCCGAACCAGGCGCGGGAGCGCAGCGGCGCCTCGCTGTCGGCGGGCGTGGGTTCGAGCGCGGCCATGTGTGGTCCTTCCGGTGCGATGCCGGGGCCGTGACCGCGGCCGTGATCAAGCCGTGTCCGACGCACCCCTTCAATGGTGCTATCAAATCACGATACGGTCCCGGCGTGTCCAGAGGATCGACGCGGATCCGGCACGAACGACGTGGGAGAGCCGTGGAATCGACAGTCATGAAGGCGGTGACCTGGCGGCTGATGCCGTTCCTGGTCCTGCTGTATCTGGTGGCGTACATAGACCGGTCGAACGTCGGCTTCGCCAAGCTGACGCTCCAGGACCAACTCGGCCTGTCGAACGCCGCGTTCACCTTCGGTCAGGTCGCGTTCTTCATCGCGTACGCGATCTTCGAGGTGCCCAGCAACGTCTACCTCGACCGATTCGGCGCGCGCCGCTGGTTCACCCGCATCATGCTCAGCTGGGGCGTGGTGACCGTCCTGACGGCGCTGGTCACCAACGACTGGCAGTTCTACGCCGCGCGCTTCCTGCTCGGCGTCGCCGAGGCCGGCTTCTACCCGGGAGTCCTCTACTACCTCACCAAGTGGTACCCGTACCGCTACCGGGCGCGCATGACCGGCTGGTTCATGATGTCCGCGCCGCTCGCCTTCATCATCGGCAACCCCGTGATGGGCGCGCTCGACGACCTCGACGGCACGCTCGGGCTCGAAGGCTGGCAGTGGATCTTCATCGCGACGGGCGTACCGGCGATCGTGCTCGGCTTCGTCACCCTGCGGCTCCTGCCCGACGGTCCCGAAGGCGTGCGCTGGCTGGCCGCCGACGAGCGGGCCTGGATCGCCGGTGAACTCACCGCCGAGGCGGGCGCGTTGGGCGAGCGCGGACACGGCAGTCCGCTGCGCGCGCTGCGCGACCGGCGCGTACTCCTGCTGTCCCTCTTCTATCTGTGCTTCCCGCTGGGCGCCTACGGGCTGAGCTTCTGGCTGCCGACGATCGTCGACGGCTTCGGCGGCCTCTCCACGACGGCCACCGGCTTCATCACCGCCATCCCGTACGTCTTCGTGGCCATCGGCCTGTACGTCGTGCCGAAGCTCGCCGACCGCAGCGGCACCCGCTATCCGTGGATCGCGGGCACCGCCGCCCTCGGCGCCCTCGGTCTCGCGGCCAGCGCCCTGACCGGCAACCATGTGCTGCAGATGGCCTGCATCAGCCTTGCGGCGATGTGCATCTTCGCGGGGCAGCCGGTGCTGTGGTCGCTCCCCTCACGCTTCCTGACGGGGATTCAGGCGGCGTCCGGCATTGCGGTGATCAACGCCGTGGGCAATCTGGGCGGCGGCTTCGGGCCGATGGGGATCGGCGTGGTCGTCGACCGCACGGGGTCGGCCGTGGGCGGGCTGTGGTTCCTGGTCGCCGCCATGGTCATCGCGGCGGTCGCCACGCCGGGGATCCGGCGGCTCGTCGAGGGCGGGCCCGTGGTCGCCCACATGCCCGCCGCGTCGGCCACGGCTGAGGGGCGTACGAAGGTCTGAACGCGGTGAGAGCGACCGGACGCGGTGGGGCGACGGGCTTCCCCCACCCCCACCGCGGCGGCATCACGCGCCGAGGCACTCGCGTACAGCCGCGATCAGGCGGTTGGCGCGGGCGTCGCCGTGGCCGATCATGCGATTGGCCACATAGGCGAAGCCGACCCCGAACTCGTCGTCTCCAAAGGCGAATTGGCCTCCGGCGCCGTCGTTGCCGAAGCTGCGGGCACCGAGCATCGGGCGGAAGGACGGCGAGTCGAGCAGGAAGCCCGATCCCCAGCGCGCGCCCGCGTCGAAGCCGAGCCACCCCTCCCCCGAGGACACCTCACGCACCGCGTCGGTCACCGTGTCCGTCGTGAGCAGCCGCTCCCCGCCCTCGACACCGGTCACGGCGGCCGCGTAGAGCCCGGCGAGGCCGCTCGCGGAGGCGACCGCGCCCGCTCCGGGGAGTTCCATGGCGTGCAGCTCCGGGTCGTTCCAGCCGTGCGGCGCGTCGAGCCCGGGAAAGACGAGCGCGCCGTTCATCGTCACGATGCGCGTGAGCAGGTGCTCGGGTCCCGGCATCCCGGGCCGCCCCTCGGCCTCGACGAGCCGGGCCACGCGCTCCGACTCGACGGCGGGCAGGCCGATCCAGGCCCGCAGCCCGAGCGGGTCACCGACCGTACGGCGGAAGCAGGCGCCCGGGGTGAGGCGGGTGATGCGCCGGATCACCTCGCCGACGAGGAAGCCGAACACGTGACCGTGGTACTCGTACGCGGTGCCCGGCTCCCACAGGGGCTTCTGCTCCTCGATGGCACGGATCACCGGTGTCCAGTCGGCGATCTCCTCGAAGGAGAGCACCCGGTCGAGGGCGGGCACTCCCGCACGGTGGCCGAGGACCATGCGGGTGGTGACGGCCTCCTTGCCGTGGCGGGCGAACTCCGGCCAGTAGCGGCTCACCGGAGCGTCGAGGTCGAGCCGACCCTCCTGCGCGAGCAGATGGGCGGTGAGGCTCACGAGGCCCTTGGCGCAGGAGAAGACGGGGACGGTGGTGTCCTGTCCCCAGGCACGCCCGGTCCGCTCGTCCGCGACGCCGCCCCACAGCTCGACGACCTTGCGTCCGCCGGCGAACACCGTGACGGCGGCGCCGAGTTCGGGGAACTCCGTGAAGTTCCGCGCGAACACGTCGGCGACCGCCCCGAAGCGTTCGTCGGCCCAACCGTTGCGCTGCTCCATCGTGTCCCGTCCTCCGCGTGGTCGTTTCGCGGAGTCGCCGGCACCAGCTGCCCGTACACCCCGCGGTCGTCGAGACGATCACCGTACGGGGGTGCGCCGCGGGCCTCGAACGATTTTCGGGCGGGCCCGTGCGGCGTCGGGTGCGGCAAGGTGCCGGGGCCGCAGCCGCGGGGCGGCCCGGCACCTCGTGGTGCGTTACGCGATGTCGATGATCGTGCGCAGCGCCTCGCCCGTGTGCATCTGGCGGATCGCCTCGTTGATGTCCGACAGAGGGACGTGGTGCGTGATCATCGAGTCGAGGTCGATCCGGCCCGCGCGCCACAGGTCGATGATCGTGGCGTAGGTGCGGCGGACGTCGTCGCCTCCGTAGAACGACGGCAGGATCGCCTTCTCGCTCATGACCAGTTCGCCCATGCTGATGTCGGTCGTCTCCGTACGGGAGCCGGCGCCGACCAGGCAGACCGTGCCGCCGAGGCGGGTCACGTCGTACGCGGCGCGCAGCGTGGCGGCCTTGCCCACGGCCTCGAAGGCGTAGTCGACGCCGAATCCGCCGGTGAGGCCCTTGACGGTCTCTGCCAGGTCCTCGGGGGCCACGGCGTCGGTGGCGCCGAACTTCAGGGCCATCTCACGGCGGCCGGCGGTCGGGTCGACGGCGACGATCCGCGCGGCTCCGGCCACCTTGGCGCCCTGGAGGATGCTGATGCCGACGCCGCCGAGGCCGATCACGACGACCGACGAACCCGGCTTCACCCTGGCCGTGTTGAGGGCGGCGCCGATGCCGGTGGTGACGCCGCAGCCGATCAGGGCGGCTATCTCGTAGGGCACGTCGTCGGGGATCGGGATCGCCGCGTACGCCGCGATGACCGTCTCCTCTGCGAACGTGCCGGCACCGAGCATGCCCGGGACGATCGTCTCGCCGTCCTTGAAGTTGGGGTTGCCGAGGTTGCGGTAGCCGCTGCGGCACATGTGGCCCTCGCCCGCCTTGCAGGAGGGGCACTTGTCGCACGGGGGCATCCAGCAGACGATGACGCGGTCGCCGGGCTTGACGTGCGTGACACCCTCGCCGACCTCGACCACCTCGCCCGCGCCCTCGTGGCCGGGGATGAACGGCGCGGGGTGCGCGAGCACACCGCTCATGGCCGACAGGTCGGAGTGGCACAGTCCGGCCTTGTGCATCTTGACGCGGACGCGGCCGGGGCCGAACGACACGGTCTCGACGTCCCTCACATCCAGGCTGCCGTCGCCGGTGTTGTGCAGGATTGCTGCGTGCACGGTGTTCTTCTCCTCGGTGGTCGTGGGGTCGGTCAGGCCTTGGCCGGAGCCGGCAGGTTGACGGTCTTGTACTCGAAGTAGGCCGCGAGGCCCTCGGGGCCGAACTCGCGGCCGATGCCGGAGTTCTTGTAGCCGCCGAAGGGGGCGGCCAGGTCGAGGCGGAAGCCGTTGACGGTGATGGTGCCGGTGCGCACCTTGCGGGCGACCTCCGTGGCGCGCGCCTCGTCGGCGCCGAACACGGCGCCGGACAGGCCGAATTCGGAGTCGTTGGCGAGGGCGACCGCCTCATCCTCGGTCTCGTAGCGGATGAGGCAGACGACCGGGCCGAAGATCTCCTCGCGGGCGATCCGCATGTCGTTGGTGACGTCGCCGAACAGGGTCGGCTCGACGTACCAGCCGGTGGTCAGGCCCGAGGGGACGCCGCCGCCGGTGAGGACCTTGGCGCCCTCCTCCCGGCCGATGCGGATGTAGTCGAGGTTCCGCTCCTGCTGCTTCCTCGTCACCATCGGGCCGACCACGGTGCCGGGGTCGGACGGGTCGCCGACCTTGAGCCCGGCGAAGGCGCCGGTGAGGACGGCGGCCACTTCGTCGTAGCGGGCGGCGGGCACGAGAATGCGGGTGAGGGCGACGCACGCCTGGCCGCTGTTCGCGGCGCAGGTGCCGCCCACGATCGCGGGCACGGCGACGGAGAGGTCCGCGTCGTCGAGCAGGATCGCGGCGGACTTGCCGCCCAGCTCGAGGGAGACTCGCGTGAGGTTCCGGGCGGCGGCGGCTGCGATCGCCTTGCCCGCGCCGACCGAGCCGGTGAACGCGACCTTGTCGATCCCCGGGTGCGCCACCAGGTAGGAGCTGGTCTCACGGTCGGCCGGCAGAACGCTGAGGACACCCTCGGGCAGACCCGCGTCGGCGCACACCTGAGCCAGCCACAGGGCGTCGAGCGGGGTCTCCGGCGACGGCTTCAGGACGACGGCGCAGCCCGCGAGCAGCGCCGGGGCCAGCTTGCCCGCGATGGTCAGCTGCGGCACGTTCCACGGGGTGATCGCGGCGACCACACCGACCGGCTCGCGGCGTACGAGGACCGGGCCGCCGGCGCCCTGGCGCTCTTCCTCCTCCTGGATCCGGCCGGCGGCAGCGATGGCGACACCGAAGGTACCGACGGCGGACAGGGCCTGACCTCGTACCGAGAACAGCATGGGCGAGCCGTTCTGCAGGGTGATCAGCTCGGCGAGCTCCTGGTGGCGGGCGGCGAGGGCGTCCTTGATGCGGGTGACGACCTCGATGCGCTCCTTGAGCGGCAGCCGCGGCCACGGGCCGTGGTCGAACGCCTCACGTGCCGCGGCGACCGCGAGGTCCACGTCCTCGGGCGTCGCGTGGGGCACGCGGCCGACCACGCGCTCGGTCACGGGCGAGATCACCTCGATGGTGTCGCGGCCGGCCGGCTCGGCCCAGCGGCCGCCGATGAAGAGCGTGCGGTGTTCCACGACGGCGTTGCTGTCGGTCATGTGCTTGATCCTCGCTTCGTTGCGCATGCCGGGGTTACCGGATGGGATCGCGAACCGTCCCCACCACCGGCCTGAAGTGAACGGCTTCTCATTCTGAGACACACGGGATGGGCATGAATACCCAGCCACTCACCCATCAAGTTAATTCACACTAACTCTTTGGTCCAGGGGCTGCACACACCACGAAACCCTGGACAGGGTGGTTATCGCGAATTAACTTAGGCACGGCTCGGCGAGCGTGCCGGGCATGCGAGGAAGGAACCGTGACCGTGCGTCGCAGGGTGTTCACCAAGGACCACGAGGCATTCCGGACGACCGTCCGTGACTTCATCGCCGAGGAGGTCGTCCCCCACTACGCGGACTGGGAGCGACAGGGCCACGTGCCGCGCGAGCTGTACCGCAAGCTCGGCGACCTCGGCGTCTTCGGCATCAACGTGCCCGAGGAGTACGGCGGCGCGGGCGTCTCCGACTTCACCTACCAGACCGTGATCCGCGAGGAGTGCGGGCGCGCGGGCGTCGGGTTCGGCGCGGAGTCCGTGCACACCTGCCTCGTCCTGCCGTACCTGCTCGAGTTCGGCAGCGAGGAGCAGAAGAAGCGCCGGCTCCCCGGATTCCTGTCCGGCGAGACGATGACCGCGATCGCCATGACGGAGCCCGGCACCGGCTCCGACCTCGCCGGCATCGCCACGCGCGCCGCCCTCTCCGACGACGGCACGCACTACGTCCTCAACGGCGCCAAGACGTTCATCACCGGCGGCGCGCAGGCAGACCTGATCCTGGTCGTCTGCCGGACCTCCCCCTACGACCCCGCCGACCGCCGCGGGGGGCTCTCGATCCTGTGCGTGGACACCACGTCCGAGGGATTCGCCGTCGGCCGCAAGCTCGACAAGATCGGTCTGCGCGCGCAGGACACCGCCGAACTGTCCTTCACCGACGTCAAGGTGCCGGTACACGACCTCCTGGGCGAGGAGGGCGCGGCCTTCGCCTACCTCACCCACAACCTCGCGGTGGAGCGCCTCGGCGCCGCCATCGGTGCCTACGCCAACGCCGCCGGCGCGATCGGCCTCGCCCAGGAGTACGTGAGCGGGCGCCAGGTCTTCGGGAAGCCGGTCGCCGCCTTCCAGAACACCAAGTTCGTCCTCGCCGAGTGCGCCACCGAGGTCGCCGCCGCCCAGGCCCTCGTGGACCGCGCCCTGGAGGAGCACGCGGCGGGTGAGCTGACGCCGGCCGACGCGGCCAGGGCCAAGCTCTTCTGCACCGAGGTCGCGGGTCGCGTCATCGACAAGTGCCTCCAACTGCACGGCGGATACGGCTACATGCTGGAGTACCCGATCGCCCGCCTGTACGCGGACACCCGCGTCAACCGGATCTACGCCGGGACCAGCGAGGTCATGAAGACGATCATCGCCAAGGACCTCGGGCTCTGAGCCCCGCTCCCCCACCCTCTTCCCCCAGGCCCCCTCAGGAGGACTCCATGCGCGACGCAGTGATCGTCGACGCGGTACGCACCCCCGTAGGCAGGCGCGGCGGCTCGCTCTCACAGCTGCACTCCGCCTCACTCTCCGCCCATGTGCTCAACGCCCTTGTCGAGCGCGTCGGTTTCGACCCGGCCCTCGTCGACGACGTGATCTGGGGCTGCGCCTCCGCGGTCGGCATGCAGGCCGGCTGTGTCGGCCGCGCCGCCGTACTGGCCGCGGGCTGGCCCGAGTCCGTCCCCGCCGTCACCGTCGACCGACAGTGCGGCTCCTCGCAGCAGGCCGTGCACCAGGCCGCGGCCGGGGTGATCTCCGGCCAGTACGACGTGGCTGTGGCAGGCGGCGTCGAGATCATGAGCCGGCTGCCGCTCGGCACCACGCGCGGCGACGGCTCGTTCGGCGAGCCCTTCGGCCCCGACGTCTTCGACCGCTACGACGGCGTCCGCTTCAACCAGGGCATGGGCGCCCAGATGATCGCCGACGAGTACGGCATCACCCGCACCGAGATGGACCAGCACGGCCTCGACTCCCACGCGCGTGCCGCCCAGGCCGTCGACGAGGGCCGTTTCAAGGGCCAGATCGCCCCGATCACCGTCACCGACGAGGACGGCACCACCCGCGTCTTCGACACCGACGAGGGCATCCGCCGTGGCTCCACCCTCGACAAGCTCGCCGGCCTCAAGCCCGCCTTCAAGGAGGACGGCACCATCACCGCGGGCAACGCCTCGCAGGTCTCCGACGGCACCGGCGCGCTGCTCGTGACGACCGGCGAGTTCGCGAAGGCGCAGGGCTGGACACCCATGGCGCGTATCCACACCGCCGTGGTCGCGGGCACCGACCCGGTCACGATGCTCAAGGGCCCCATCCCCGCCACGGCCAAGGCCCTCAAGAAGGCCGGCCTGTCGATGGACGACATCGGCGCCTTCGAGATCAACGAGGCGTTCGCCTCCGTCTCGATCGCCTGGCTGCGCGAGACCGGCGCCGACTACGAGCGCATGAACCCGCTCGGCGGCGCCATGGCCATCGGCCACCCCATCGGCGGCTCCGGCGCCCGCATCATGACCACCCTCGTCCACCACATGCGCGACAACGGCATCCGCTACGGACTCCAGTCCATGTGCGAGGGCGGCGGCATGGCCAACGCCACCATCCTCGAACTCCTCTGAGGGCGGCCCGCGATGCCCGCCATGCCCGCGACACCCACAGCGCCGGGCCACGCGACGGGACGGAGCCCGGCCGGCGACTTCGGTGGCTTCCTGAACCTGGAGCAGCTGGACCGCGACCTGTTCCGCGGCTGGTGCCACGCCGGCATCCCGCTGCGCGCCTTCGGCGGACAGGTCGCGGCCCAGGCGCTCACGGCCGCGGGCCGTACCGTGCCCGACGACCGGGCCGTGCACTCGCTGCACGGGTACTTCCTGCGCGCGGGAGACACCAGACGCCCCCTCGTCTACACGGTGGAGCGGGTCCGGGACGGATCGTCCTACCTGTCGCGCCGGGTCACCGCCGTCCAGGGCGGCGAGATCGTCTTCACCCTCTCCGCCTCCTTCAAGAAGCGGGAGCCGGCCGAGGACCGCCAGACCACCATGCCGGACGCCCCTCACCCCGGGTCGCTGCCCGACCTGTACGAGATCTGGTCGCGGAACAACCCTGAGGACTACGCGCAGGCCGAGTTCCGCCGTGTTCTCGAGATGCGCTATGTCCCCGGGCCCGACGTGGCGACGCCCGGCCTCACGGAGCAGAAGCTCTGGATGCGCTCGGTCGAACCCCTGCCCGACGACCCGATGTTGCACGCCTGCGCGCTCGCATACGCCTCCGACCTGTTTCTGGCCCCGGCGACCGTCCTGTCGACCGAACTGCCCCGGATGCTGCGCGACGAGCCGCCGTCGATGTTCCTCACCTCCCTCGACCACGCCGTCTGGTTCCACCGGCCGTTCCGCGCCGACGCGTGGATGCTGTTCTCCCAGCGCAGCCCCACCGCGGGTGACGGCCGCGGCCTCGCCTTCGCGGACGTGTGGAGCCTTGACGGCGAGCTCATCGCCCACGTGGTGCAGGAAACCGTGGTGCGCCCCGCACGCTGAACCCCCTGTTCGCCCAGCTCAGTGCCTCAGTGCCTGAATGTCTCACCGAAGGAACCCCGCATGTCCGATCTGGTCCTCACCTCGTTCTCCGACGGTGTCGCCGTCGTGACGATCAACCGTCCCGAAGCCCGCAACGCCGTGAACCGCGCCGTGGCGGACGCCGTCGCCGAGGCGATCGACGAGCTCGACGCCCGCGACGACCTCGTCGTCGGTGTCATCACGGGTGCCGGCGGCACCTTCTGCGCCGGTGCCGACCTCAAGGCCCTTGCCGCGGGCGAGCGTTCCGGGATCCCGGGCCGCGGTTTCTGCGGCGTCACCGAGACCCCGCCCGCCAAGCCGCTGATCGCGGCCGTCGAGGGCTACGCGCTCGGCGGCGGCACGGAACTCGCCCTGGCCTGCGACATGGTCGTCGCCGCCCGGACCGCGAAGTTCGGACTCCCGGAGACCAAGCGCGGCCTCATCGCGGCCGGCGGCGGGCTGGTGCGCCTGCCCCGCAAGATCCCGTACAACATCGCGATGCAGTACGCCCTCACCGGTGCGTTCCTCAGCGCCGAGCGCGCCCACGGCCTCGGCCTGGTCAACGAACTGACCGAGCAGGGCGAGGCGTTGACGGGTGCTCTCGCGCTCGCGCAGGACATCGCCGCGAACGGTCCGCTCGCCGTGCGGGCCAGCAAGCAGATCGTCGTCGAGTCGGCCGACTGGACAGCCGACGAGACGTGGGAGCACAACACCGCCGCCTGCGCCCCGGTCTTCGCGTCGGCGGACGCCAAGGAGGGCGCGCGGGCGTTCGCCGAGAAGCGGGCCCCCGTCTGGGGCAGCCGCTGACGGCCTCCCCGCCGCCGCACGCCCGGTGCGACGCATCGTCGAGCTCCACGGCACCGGGGTGATCCACAGCTACAGTCCCGAGGCAACGCGCTCGGGCATGACTGGACGAAGGAGTTCCGCCATGACCACCACCTGGCCCACGGGGATGCCCCGCACCCTCGACTACCCCGACGGCACGATCGCGGACCTGCTCGCCGGGTCGGCCCATGCCTACCCCGACCGTGCCGCGCTCATCGACGGCGACGAACGCCTCACCTACGCCGAACTGTACGAGCGCGCCCTGCGCGTCGCCCAGGGGCTGCGCGACCAGGGCATCGCGCCGGGTGACGCGGTGGCCGTCCACATACCCAACTCGATCTGGTTCACGGTCGGCTACTACGGAATCCTGTTCGCCGGGGCCTCGGTGGTGCCGGTCAACCCCGCCCAGCCCTCCATCGCGCTGCGCCGTCAGCTCGACGACTCGGGCACGGTCGCCGTCCTCACCCACCCGTCCGTGGCCGCTCAGCTGGCCGAGGGGATCGTCGGCTCGGAGACGGTCCGGCTCGTGTCCGTCGCCCCGCCGACGGCCGCCGCGCCGACGCCGGGGGGAGACCGGGCTCCCGTCACTTTCCCGGTCCCCACGGTCGCGTTCGACGACCTCATGAAGGCGGAGGCGGCACCCCCGACCGCTGTGGAGGGGGACGCGATCGCGCACCTCGCCTTCACCGGCGGCACCACGGGTGTGCCGAAGGCCGTCATGGTCCTGCACCGCAACCTCGTCAAGAACGTGCTCCAGGTGGCGTGCTGGCGCAGCGCCGCCGTCCCAGTCGTCGACGAGGAGGGCCGCATCACCCTGAGCCACGTGGGGGAGGCGAGGACCGAGCACCACATCCCCGTCGGCTCCGCCACCGGCATCTCCATCGCCCCGCTCTTCCACGGCATGGGCATGGTCAGCCAGAGCGTGTTCGCCGCCGCCGGACTGACCATGGTGGTCTTCGGCCGCTTCGATCCGGTCCGCTACCTGGACACCGCCGAGCGCCTCGGCGTGCACGCCATCACCGGCTCCCCGGCCCTGTGCCACGCCCTTCTCGCGGTGCCTGGTGTGCGCGAGCGCGACCTCTCGTGCGTGCGCCTCGTCAGCAGCGGCTCGGCCCCCATCAACCCGGCCGCGACCGCGGAGCTCGCCAACGTCTTCCCGCGCGCCATCGTCAGTGACGGGTACGGGCTGACGGAGGCCACCATGGGCGTCTCCATCAGCCCGCTGGACAGTGCAATGCCCCGTCCCACGGGCAGCACCGGCCTCGCCCTGTTCGACACCGAGATCGAGATCCGCGACATGGACGGCGTCACCCCCATGGCCAGGGGTGAGAAGGGCGAGGTCTGGGTCCGGGGTCCGCAGATCACGGCCGGCTACCTCGGCCACCCGGAACTCACCGCGGGCCAGTACGTCGACGGCTGGCTGCGCACCGGTGACCTCGGCACGTACGACGAGCAGGGCTGGCTCTCGCTGGTGGGCCGGGCCAAGGACATGCTGATCTACAAGGGCTACAACGTGTATCCCGGCCCGCTGGAGAACATCCTGCGTGAGCACCCTGCGGTGGCCCAGGCGTCGGTCGTGGGGCGGCCACACCCGGAGCACGGCGAGATCCCGCTCGCGTTCGTCTCCCTCAAGTCCGAAGCGGGAGGCGTGGATCCGACAGCCACTGCCGAGGAGCTGATGGCGTACGTGGCCGAGCGCGTCGCGCCGTACCAGCGGATCCGGGACGTGGTGATCGTGGACGAGCTGCCGCTCTCGGCCACGGGCAAGATCCTCAAGACGGAGCTGCGCAGGAGGGCGTCGGGTTCCTGACACGGGTCGGTACGGCGCGGCGGGGCCGGGCGGAGCGGACACTCCGCCCGGCCCCGCCGTCGTGACAGAATCGTCGTGCAGAGACACAGAAGACCGGGGCCCGCGTGCGCGGGCCCCGGTGCTGTGAGCAGGCGTTACGGAAGCACGATCGGGAAGTTCCGCCGGGGCTTCTCCAGGAGGCCGTAGAAGGTGGAGAGGACGGTGACATCGCCCGCCACGGTCACGGCGCCGGACCCGATCGCCTCCGGGAAGGAGGTGCGCTGGGCCAGTACCTGATCGAGCGTGGCCCGTTCCAGACGCAGCGTCAGCTGCGGGCTCTCCGCTCCAGGCGCGTCGCCCCGTATCGGGGTGAGCACGCCGTTGCCGACCAGAAGCGTCCACACCTCGTCGGTGTCGGTGAACTCCCAGCGCAGCAACAGTCGGTGGGCCGCCGCGCGTGGGCCGTCGAGGCGGACCGCCATCGAGTCGAAGATCTGGGCGGTGGTGAGCGCGGCGAGCATCTCGACGCTCTCCTTGCCCGGCGCGCCGGTCCCGCGCCTCTCCTGGCCGGCCTCCCGCAGCTCCTTGGCGCCGGTCAGGTAGATGTTGCGCCAGGTGCCGTTCTCCTGGGCGAAGCCCAGTCGCTCGTAGGTGGCGATCTGCAGCTCACGGGCGGCGGTGTGCTCCGGCTCGGCGAACAGCACGTGGTTGAGCAGTTCGGCGGCCCAGCGCAGGTCTCCGCTCGCGACGGCCTCGCGGGCCGAGGCGACGGTCGCGTCCGTGCCGCCGATCGCGGCGACGTACCGCTTGGCCTGCTCGACCGGCGGGTGCTGCCACAGGTGCGCCGGGTTGCCGTCGTACCAGCCCATGTAACGCTGGTACACGGCCTTCACGTTGTGGCTGATGGAGCCGTAATAGCCGCGCACGCTCCAGGCCTTGCCCAGCTCGCCCGGGAACGACTGGATCTCCTCGGCGATCTCGGGCCCCGTGAGGCCCTGGTTCATCAGCCGGACCGTCTGGTCGTGGAGATAGGCGTAGGCGTCGCGCTGCTCGGTGAGCACGCGGATCACCTCGTCCTCGCCCCACGTCGGCCAGTTGTGGGAGCCGATGAGGACCTCGGCCTCGTCGAACAGCTGGATGGACTCGGTGATGTAGGACGCCCAGGCGTGCGCGTCACGGACCTGGGCGCCGCGCAGGGTGAGGACGTTGTGCAGGGAGTGGTTGACGTTCTCGGCGATGAGCAGGACACGGTGGTCCGGCAGATAGAAGTTCATCTCCGAGGGTGCCTCGGTGTCCGGCGTCAGCTGGAAGACGAGCCGCACACCGTCCAGGACGAGTTCCTGGCCGGTTCCTGTGATCGACTCCGTCGGCGGGATCAGTCCCACGGTGCCGGTGGACAGGGCCTGCCCCAGGCCGAAGCCGACCGAGCCGTCGGCACCGACCGGCAGCGAGCGGCCGTACATGTAGACGGCGCGCCGCAGCATCGCCGGTCCCGCGAAGACGTTCTCGCTGACGGCATGGTGCATGAACGCGTCCGGGGCGACGACCGCGCAGTCGCCCGCCGCGACCGCCTGTGTGGTGGTGACGCCGAGGACGCCGCCGAAGTGGTCGCCGTGGCTGTGCGTGTAGATCACGGCCTTGACCGGCCGCTCACCGCGGTTGCGTGCGTACAGCCCGAGGGCCTCGGCGGCGACCTCCTTCGACGTCAACGGATCGACGACGACCACGCCGGCGTCGCCCTCGATGATCGTCATGTTGGACACGTCGAGGCCGCGGACCTGGAACACGCCCGGCACGACCTCGAAGAGGCCCTGGGCCGTGTTGATCCGGCTCTGCCGCCACAGGCTCGGGTGCACGGTGTCGGGGCAGTCGTCCTTGCTCAGGAAGTCCCAGCGGTCGTTGTCCCACACGACCCGGCCCGCTTCGTTGCGTACGACGCAGGGCTCCAGCTTGTCGACGAGGCCGCGGGTGGCGTTGACCTGGTCGGTGGTGTCTTCCCAGTCCGGTTCGGGTGTGGATGGCATCGCTCTCCTCGTTGCTGACGGTTGGCGGGGTGCGCTCTCTATCGGCCGGTGGCCGTGATGCGGGTCCACACGCCGCTCTCGCCGGCCTCGGCCGCGCGGCGCCCGAGACTCTCGGCCCAGCGGCGCTCGGAGGCGACGGCGTCGCGCCAGGACCACAGGCGGCGGGTCAGGCGGTGCAGCGGGTACTCCTCGGTGATGCCCATGGCTCCGTGCAGCTGGTGGGCGATCTGGGCGATCTCGGTCGCGGCGGCCGCCGTGGTGATCCGTGCGATCTCGACGGCACCGCTCAGCGTTGCCGCCTCGCTCGCCAGGGCCAACGCGGCGTCGGCCTGCACGAGTTGGACCCGCATGCGGGCGAGGTTGCCGGAGACGGCCGGAATCTTGAGCAGCGGTGCGCCGAACTGCTCCCGCCCGGAGACGTACGTCTTCGTGAGGCGGTACGCGCCCCGGGCTGCGCCCAGTACGGCCGCGGACCACACAAGCGCCAGCCGCTCGCGTACGACCTCGTGCGAGGGGGCGCCGTCGAGGACGATGACCGGGGTGTCCGCGAGCGTCACGGTGTCACGGGGCTCCCCGGCGATGTTGTCGCCATCCCGCACGGTCACCGAGGGGTGCCGCAGGTTCACCAGGAGCGGCGCGGCGCCCGGCGCGCACAGCACGAGACGGGCCGCGTCGCGCGCCCACGGCACGGCGGTCAGTTCGGCGGTGATGACGCCGGAGACCGTCCCGGGCGCCCGGTCGAGAAGCAGAACGGTGGTCAGCTCCCCGTCGAGTTCCCTCGCGTGGCTGAGCACCCAGTCGGCGGTGGACGCCTCGACGACGGGTACGCCGATGCCGTGTCCCGCGAGGGATTCGACGACCACGAGCAGGTCGTCGAGGGAGCCGCCCGAGCCGCCCCTCTCCTCCTCGATGCCGACCCTGGGCAGGCCGAGGTCGCAGAGGCTGCCCCACAGATCGGGCCTGCCGGACGCGGCCAGGTCGTCGACCAGGCTCCGCAGTTCGTCCGCGAACCTGCTCATGAACGGGCCTCCTGTCGGGCGATGAGGGAGAGCAGCACCTCGGCCGCGCCGCCGCGCAGGCTGAAGGCCGGCGAGGCGAGCAGCGCCTGACCGAAGGTGGAGTCGAAGGCGGGGTCCTGGCACAGGTCGGTGCGGCGCAGCGCCTCGATGACGTCGTGCTCGAAGGCGTTGCCCAGGTACTTGAGGGCGGCGGCCTGCTGGACGGGGGCCTGGCCTGCGTCCATGGCACTCGCGACCTCGAAGCAGAGGCGGCGCAGGACGGCGAGACGGGCGACCAACGACCCGAGCAGTGCGTGCAGTTCGCGGTCGTCCCGCTGCCGCGCGGCCTCGGCGATCAGCTCCACGAAGACGGGATAGCTGGACAGGGAGCGCTCGGCGCCGCCGCGCTCGAAGGAGAGCTGCTCGACGACCTGCTTCCAGCCCTCGCCGACCTCGCCGATGACGCGGTGGGCGGGCACGAAGACGTTCTCGAAGCGCACCTCGTTGAAGTGGTGTTCGCCCGCGAGGTCCACGATCGGGGTGACCTGCACGCCCTCGGCGTCCATGTCGAGGATGAACTCGCTGAGTCCGTCGTGCTTGCGCTCCTCGCGCGAGGTGCGGGCGAGGAGGTAGGCGTGGGTGGCGTGGTGGGCCTGGGTGGTCCAGATCTTGTGACCGTTGACCAGCCAGCCGCCCTCGACCCGCTCGGCCTTCGTGCGCACCGAGGCGAGGTCGGAACCGGCCTCGGGCTCGCTCATGCCGAGGCAGAAGACCGCCTCGCCCGAGGCGATCCGCGGCACGATCTCCTCCCGGAGCTCGCGCGTGCCGTGCCGCAGGACCGCGGGGCCGATCTGCCGGTCACCGATCCAGTGCGCGGCGACGGGGGCACCCGCGCGCAGCAGCTCCTCGGTGACGGCGAGCCGTTCGACATGGGTGCGCTCGGCACCGCCGAACTCCGTGGGGTACGTCATCGCGACAAGCCCGCGGGCGGCGAGTTCCTTGCTGAACTCCAGGTCGAAGGAGCGCAGCCAGGAGTCACTGCGTGGGACGTAGCGTCCCGTGTCCCGCCACTCGGCGGTCAACTCGCGTACTTGTGCGCGTAGTTCGGCGCAGGAGTCCGTTCCTGGGGAGTGGTCCATGGTGGCCTTTCGGGCGTAACGGTGTGGAGGTCAGCGGCCGTTGAAGACGCCGGGGCGCTTCTCCTGGAAGGCGGCGAACGCCTCCGCCGAGTCCTCGGTCGAGGTGATCACCGCCATGTGCGACGAGATCAGGTCGAGCGCAGTGCGCAGGTCGTGCCGGGCGCCCTGGCGGACGGCGCGCTTGATGGTGCGGATCGCGACCGGCGGGCGCTCGGCGAGCCTGGCTGCGTACGCGTACACCGCGTCCATCAGGTCCTCGTCCTCGTGCACCTCGTCGACCAGCCCGATGCGCAGCGCCTCGTCGGCGCCGACGAAGTCGCCGGTCCACAGCATCCGTAGTGCGGTGGAGGTGCCGACGGCGCGGGGCAGCAGCCAGCAGCCGCCGTCGCCGGGGACAAGTCCGACCTTGATGTAGCCCTCGGAGAAGCGCGCGCCGCGCCCCGCGAAGCGCAGGTCGCACAGGAGCGCCATGTCCATTCCGGCGCCCACGGCAGGCCCTGCGACGGCGGCGATCACGGGCTTGTCGACGTCCTCCAGTGCGAGGGCGACGCGATGCACGTTCTGGGTGAGCAGTTCCTTCTCCCCCAGCGGCGGCCGCTCCTCGCCCTTGAAAGCCGAGAGGTCGACGCCGGAGCAGAAGGAGCCACCGGCGCCGGTGAGGACGATGACGCGCACCTCGGGGTCACGCTGGGCCTCGGTCAGGGCGTCGGCCCAGGCGTGCACCATGTCGATGGTGAAGGCGTTCTTGCGCTCGGGGCGGTTGAGCAGGATGGTCGCGATCCCGTCGCGGACCGTGTACTCGAGATCGGCCATCGCCGTCCCTTTCTTCAGTGGATGTTCCCTACTCGAGGCCGGCCCGCAGCTCACGCTTGAGGACCTTGCCGTTGGGGTTGCGGGGCAGCACCTCGACGAAGTGCACGCGGTGGGGCTTCTTGTACGAGGCGATCCGCTTCCGCGTGAAGTCGATGAGTTCCTGTTCGCCGGGGGCGTCGGTGCCGCGGCGCAGGACGACGACGGCGGTGACGGCCTCGCCCCACGTCTCGTGCGGGACACCGACGACCGCGGCCTCGGAGACGGCGGGATGTTCCGCAAGGACGGACTCGACCTCGGCCGGGTACACGTTCTCGCCGCCGCTGACGATCATGTCCTTGATCCGGTCGGTGAGGAACAGGTAACCGTCGTCGTCGAGGTAGCCGCCGTCGCCGGTGCACAGCAGGCCGTCGGCGTCGTACAGCGCCTCGGTCTCCTCGGGGCGTTTCCAGTACCCGGGGGTGTTGTGGCGGGAGCGGATGCGGATCTCGCCGGCGGTGCCTGCCGGGACGGGCTTCCCGGTCGCGGTGTCGGCGATGACGACGCCGACGCCGCGCCGC
The DNA here is from genome assembly GCF_002803065.1 of Streptomyces sp. CB01635. Classification (GTDB taxonomy): domain Bacteria; phylum Actinomycetota; class Actinomycetes; order Streptomycetales; family Streptomycetaceae; genus Streptomyces. The sequence goes on along the minus strand of NZ_NNBL01000003.1, from coordinate 916,653 downwards.
GGCCTCCCCACCGACTTGAGCAGGTGCCGCTTCGGCCCGTCTGCCTCGTGGTCCTCGGGCGGCAGCTGGGTCACCGTGCCGCCGCCCTCGGTCAGCCCGTACTTGCCCATGAAGTGGCAGGCGAAGAGAGTCATCGAGCGGCGCAGGAGCGCGGGGGTGATGGGGGCGGAGCCGTAGGTGATGAGGGTGAGGCGGGAGAAGTCGCGCCGCTCGATCCCGGGGAGCTCGGTGAGCATGTGGAGCACCGAGGGAACGAGAAAGGCGTGGGTGACGCCCTCACTCTCGATGCTCTCGGCCGCCGCGTCCGGCGTGAATTCGGGGAGCATCAGGCTGTTGGCGCCGGCGGTGAGGGCCACACGCAGCCAGCCGAGGCCGCCGATGTGGAACATCGGCAGGGCGTTGAGCGCCACCGACCCGGCCTCCCAGAGGTACTCCTCCAGCTCGGTCGCGTCGGCGTAGAAGTTGCCGTGGGTGAGCAGGACGCCCTTGGGCAGGCCGGTGGTGCCGGAGGTGTAGATCTGCAGGAACACCTCGTCCGCCTCGGCGGCGGTGCCACGGCCCGGGTCGTCGTCGGGGTGGGCGGCGAGCCAGGTCTCGTAGGCGGGTACCTCCGAGTCGTCCGACGGTCCGACGACGACGAGCCGCAGGCCGGGGAGAGCCGCGCGGACGGCATCGGCCGCGGCCCGGAACTCTGGCTCGACGAGCAGGACGCGCAGCTCGGCGTCGCGGGCGACATCGGTCAACTCGGGTGTGGCGAGGCGCCAGTTGAGCGGCACGTTGACCAGGCCGGCCTTGGCGGCACCGACCAGGATCTCGCCCGCTTCATTGCGGGTGCGGGCGAGGAAGCCGATCCGGGACCCGGCGTCGGCGTCGGCGAGGAGGGCCCTCGCGATCCGGTTGCTGCGGGTGTCCAGTTCGGCGTAGGAGACGGTGCTGCCCGCGCACGTGAGCGCGGCGCAGGTGCCGCGCTCACGTGCGTGCAGGCGGATGGCGTCGGGCAGATGCAGGCCCATGAAGGAGTCCCTCGATCATCTTGGGGTGGTGCGTCAGCCCTTGGGGCCGCCGGCGACGTACAGGATCTGGCCGGAGACGAAGCCCGCCTCCTCGCGTACGAAGAAGGAGACCGCCTGGGCGATGTCCTCGGGGCGTCCGCCCCTGCGGACCGGAATGGTCTTGGCATACCGCTCGGTGAACTCCTCGAAGGTGATGCCCATGCGCTGCGCGGTCGCCTCGGTCATCTCGGTGGCGATGAAGCCCGGGGCGACGCAGTTGGCCGTGACGCCGAACGGGCCGAGCTCGATCGCCAGGGTCTTGGTGAGCGCCTGCAGGCCGGCCTTGGCCGAGGAGTAGTTGGACTGGCCGCGGTTGCCGAGCGCGGCTGCGGAGGACATGTTGACGATCCGCCCCCACTTCGCGTCGACCATGTGCGCCTGGCAGGCCTTGGCCATCAGGAACGCGCCGCGCAGGTGGACGCCGATGACGGAGTCGAAGTCCTGTGGGGTCATCCTGAAGATGAGGTTGTCGCGGATGATGCCGGCGTTGTTCACCAGCACGGCGGGGGCGCCGAGTTCGGCGGCGACCCTGGCGACACCGGCCTCGACCTGCTCGGGGTCCGAGACGTCGCAGCTGACGGCCAGGGCGCGTCCGCCCTCCTTCTCGATTTCTTCGACGGTACGGGCGCAGGCGGCCTCGTCCAGGTCGAACACGGCGACGGCGAAACCGTCGCGCGCCAGTCGTGCGGCGGTCGCGGCACCGATGCCCCGGGCGGCGCCGGTGACGACGGCCACCTTCTGGGCGGAGCTGTTTGCGGACACGGGAAACTCCCTGGTCAAGAGCTGGGTGGGGACGGTCTACTTCGGAGCCATGCGGATGGCGCCGTCGAGCCGGATCGTCTCGCCGTTGAGCATGGGGTTCTCGATGATGGACGTGGCCAGATGCGCGTACTCGTCCGGGTTTCCGAGGCGCGAGGGGTGCGGCACCTGGGCGCCGAGGGCGTCGAGGAACTCCTGCGGCTTCTTGTTCAGGAGCGGGGTGGAGAAGAGGCCGGGGGCGATCGTCATCACGCGGATCTTGGCGGCGGCCAGGTCGCGGGCGATCGGCAGGGTCATGCCGACGATGCCGCCCTTGGACGCGGAGTAGGCGCACTGCCCGATCTGGCCCTCGAAGGCAGCGGCGGACGCGGTGTTGATAATGACGCCGCGCTCCCCGTCGACCTCCTCGGTCCGTGCCATCTCGGCGGCGGCGAGGCGCAGCACGTTGAAGGTGCCGATGAGGTTGACGCCGACGACGAACTCGAAGTCCTCTAGGGCGTACGGCGTTCCGTCGCGCTTGACGGTGCGTCCGCCCTTGCCGAGGCCGGCGCAGTTGACCGTGATGCGCAGCGGGGCCTGCGCCGCCGCGGTGGCCACGGCGCGGGCGGCGTCGTCGGCGCTGCGGACGTCACCGGCGACGAAGTGCGCGCGTTCGCCGAGCTCCTTCGCGACGTGTTCGCCGTTGGAGGTGGGCAGGTCGAGCAGGACGACGTGGGCGCCCTGGCCGACCAGGCGGTTGGCGGTGGCGAGGCCGAGGCCCGACGCGCCACCGGTGATGACGGCGGAGACTCCGTTGATCTGCATGGTGTGGGTTCCGTTCCTGGATGGGGTGCCGAGGTGCTCGGCGGGTCGGAGGCCGATGGACCGGCGGGTCAGAGGCCGATGGATTTGGCGATGATGGTCTTCATGACTTCGCTGGTGCCGCCGTAGATGCGCATGACGCGGGTGTCGGCGTACAGGCGGGCGATCGGGTACTCGAGCATGTAGCCGTAACCGCCGTGCAGCTGGAGGCACTTGTCGATGACGCGACCGGCGGTCTCGGTGCACAGGAGCTTGGCCATGGCGGCGTAGTCCGCGGACAGCTCGCCTCGCGCGTCGCGCTCCAGGGCCTCGTACGCCATGAGCCGGGCGGCCTCGACCTCGGTGGCGCACTCGGCGAGGACGAACTTGGTGTTCTGGAAGGACGCGACGGACCTGCCGAAGACCGTGCGGTCCTGGGTGTACTCCTTGGCGAACCGCACGGCGGCCTCGGCCGCGGCGGCCGCCTGGACGGCGATGACGAGGCGCTCCCGGGCCAGGTTGCGGCCCAGGTAGAAGAAGCCCTCACCCTCCTCGCCGAGGAGGTTCCCGACAGGGACCTTGACGTCGGTGAAGGACAATTCGGCGGTGTCGGAGGCGTGCAGGCCTACCTTGTCGAGGCTGCGCCCGACCGCGTAGCCCTCGCTCGTGGTGTCCACGACGAGGACGGACAGGCCCTCGCGGCGGTTGTCGGCGGGGGCGGGCGAGGTGCGGCAGACCACGAGGACCAGGTCGCACTGGATGCCGCCGGTGATGAAGGTCTTGGCGCCGTTGAGGACGTAGTGCGTGCCGTCCTCGGAAAGGACCGCCTTCGTCTGGATGCCGGCCAGGTCCGAGCCGGTGCCGGGCTCGGTCATCGCGATGGACAGCATGATGTCGCCGGAGACACAGCCGGGGACCCAGCGCCGCTTCTGCTCTTCGGTCCCGAAGTGCAGGAGGTACGGCAGGATGATGTTGGCGTGCGTCATGGCGGTGCCCACGGTGGCCCCGGCTCGGGCGACCTCCTCCGCGAACACGGCACCGAAGTGGTGACCGGTCTCGGCGCCGCCGCCGTACTCCTCGGGCACCTCGATGCCGAGGATGCCCAGCTCCCCGAGCTTGCGATAGAAGTCGCGCGACACGGCCTTCACGGCCACCCAGTCCTGCAGGTGCGGAACCGCTTCCTTGGCGAGGAAGTCCCGGACCACCTGCCGGAACGCCTCGTGCTCCTCGTTGAAAACCGTGCACGGCATGACGCCCTCTCTCCTGATCGTGGGTTAGCCGGTTTTCACTTTTACGCTCGTTTCCGTAGCTGTCAAGGCGTTCAGAATGCGAGAAGCACCCTGGACATCGAGGTTAGGTTGGAATAACTTGTTGGCCAGTCGCGCCCGTCCGCGACCGCGCCCCTCCCCCTCTTCCAGGAGCAGCCCATGCGTGACGCAGTGATCGTCGATGCCGTGCGGACCCCGGTCGGCAAGCGCGGCGGTTCCCTCGCCGGCATCCACGCCGTCGATCTGTCCGCCCACGTCCTGACGGCCCTGGCCGAGCGCACCTGTCTCGACCCCGCCACCGTCGACGACGTCGTGTGGGGCACCGTCTCCCAGGTCGGCGAGCAGGCCGGCGTCGTCGGCAGGTTCGCAGCACTCGCCGCGGGCTGGCCCGAGTCCGTCCCCGGTGTCTCCGTCTCCCGCGCCTGCGGCTCCTCCCAGCAGTCCGTGCACTTCGCCGCGGGCCTGGTCGCCGCCGGTCAGTACGACATCGCCGTCGCCGGTGGCGTCGAGTCGATGAGCCGGGTGCCGATGGGCTCGGCCCGCAGCGTCCCGGACGCCGGCAAGGCGTACGGCCCGCTGGTCCTCAACCGCTACTTCCCGGACGGCGACGGCGAGTTCGACCAGGGCGTCGGCGCCGAACTGATCGCCGAGCAGTACGGCTTCAGCCGTGCCCAGCTCGACCGGCACGCCCTGGACTCGCACGAGCGCGCCGCCCGCGCCATCGACGAGGGCCGCTTCACCGGGCAGATCACGCCCGTCACAGTCACCGCCGAAGACGGCACCACGCGCGTATTCGACACCGACGAGGGCGTCCGGCGCGGATCGACCCTGGAGAAGCTCGCGAGCCTCAAGACGCCGTTCAAGGCAGACGGTGTGGTCAGCGCGGGCAACTCGTCCCAGATCTCGGACGGCGCCGCCGCGCTGCTCATCACCACGAGCGAGATCGCGCGGCAGAACCGCTGGACCCCGATCGCCCGCGTGCACACCGCGGTGCTCGCCGGCGCCGACCCTGTCACCATGGCCCTCGGCCCCGCACCTGCCACCGCCAAGGCTCTCAAGCGCTCCGGCCTCTCCATCGGCGACATCGGCGCGTTCGAGATCAACGAGGCGTTCGCCCCGGTCACCCTGGCCTGGCTCAAGGAGACCGGCGCCGACTACTCGCTGATGAACCCGCTCGGCGGCGCCATGGCCATCGGCCACCCGCTCGGCGGCTCCGGTGCCCGTCTGATGACGACGCTGGTCCACCACATGCGTGACAACAACATCCGCTACGGCCTCCAGGCGATGTGCGAGGCGGGTGGCATGGCCAACGCGACGATTCTCGAACTGCTCTGATACATCCGGGAGTTCACACCAAAGCAGAAAGGGGAGGGCCGCCGGCGGCGGCCCTCCCCTTTCTGCTGCGTCAGCCCTTCGGAGCGAGAGCGTCGATCGCGGACACGTCCAGGCCGGCCTCTTCCAGGACCTCGCGGGTGTGCGCGCCGACCATCGGCGCGGGGCTGGGGGTCGCGGCCGGAGTCCCTTGGAAACGAGGGGCGGGCGCCGGCTGGAGCAGACCGTTGTCGGTGTAGTACGTGCCGCGGGCCACGTTGTGCGGATGTGTGGCGGCCTCGGTCAGCCCGTACACCGGCGTGACGCAGGACTGTGTGCCATCGAAGACCTTGGTCCACTCCTCGCGGGTGCGCCCTGCGAAGATCTCGGCGAACCGCTCCCCCATCGCAGGCCAGGCCGCCCGGTTGTGCTGCTCGGCGAACAGCGGGTCGTCGCCGAGGCCCAGGACGTCACGGAGCACCGCGTAGAACTGCGGCTCGACGCTGCCGACAGCCATGAAGCCGCCGTCGGAGGTGCGGTAGGTGCGGTAGAAGGGGGCGCCCCCGTCGAAGAGGTTGACGCCACGCGCGTCCTCCCACCGGTCGACTGCCAACAGACCGTGGATGAGGGAGAGTTGTACGGCGGTGCCGTCGGTCATGGCGGCGTCGACGACCTGGCCCTTGCCGGTGCGGGCCGCGCTGACCAGGGCGGTGGTGATGCCCAGGGCGAGCAGCATGCCGCCGCCGCCCATGTCGCCGATGAGATTCAGCGGTACGGGCGGGTTCTCGTCGGCGGCGCCGAGCGCGCCCAACGCACCTGCCACGGCGATGTAGTTGATGTCGTGCCCGGGAGCCTGGGCCAGCGGCCCGTCCCGACCCCAGCCGGTCATCCGGCCGTAGACCAGTTGGGGATTACGGGCCAGGCAGGCCTCCGGGCCGAGGCCCAGGCGCTCGGCGACACCGGGGCGGAAGCCTTCGATGAGCGCGTCGGCGCTGTCGACGACGGCGAGGACGGCCTCGACGCCCGCCGGGTCCTTGAGGTCGAGGGCGACCGAGCGGCGGCCCCGGTGCAGGATCGGGTGCTTGGAGGCGGTTCCGGCCTCGGCGGGGCGGTCGACGCGGATGACTTCGGCGCCCTGGTCGGCGAGGAGCATGCCGGCGAAGGGCCCCGGGCCGATGCCGCCGAGCTCGACGACACGGATGCCGGCCAGCGGTCCTGCGGAGGGTGAGGTGGAGGGGGTGGAAGTGGCGGCGGTGGGTGCAGTGCTCACGGAAAGGCGGCTCTCTCGGGCGGCGGGAAAGGGAACGCGGGCGGAGGGCATCGGGAATGGCGGGAAGGGGGAACGGCCGCCCTGCCGTGGGTGGGGCAGGGCGGCCGGAGTGCGCCCGGGCCGGCCCGCCGGGGGTGATCGGGCGGCCCGGGCACGTCGGGGCGGACCTACAGACCCAGGTCCTTCGCGATGATCGTCTTCATGACCTCGCTGGTGCCGCCGTAGATGCGGGAGACACGGGTGTCGGCGTACAGACGGGCGATGGGGTATTCGAGCATGTAGCCGTAACCGCCGTGCAGCTGCAGACACTTGTCGATGACGCGCGCGGCGACCTCGGTGCAGAACAGCTTGATCTTGGCGGCGTCGGCGGGCGACAGCTCGTGCCGGTCGTCGAGTTCGATGCCCTTGTCGACCATGGCCTGGGCGGCCTCGACCTCGGCGGCACACTCGGCGAGGACGAACTTGGTGTTCTGGAAGGCGGCGACCGGCTTGCCGAAGACCTGGCGCTCCTGGACGTACGCCTTGGCGAACTGGATCGCGGCGCTCGCGGTGGCGACACCGCCGACGCCGATGGAGAGGCGCTCGCGAGCGAGGTTGTTGCCCAGGTAGGAGAAGCCCTTGCCGACCTCGCCGAGGACGTTCTCCACCGGCACCTTGACGTCCGTGAAGGACAGTTCGGAGGTGTCGGAGGCACGCAGACCGATCTTGTCCAGCTTGCGGCCGTACGCGAAGCCCTCGCTGTCCGTCGGGACGACGAGCAGTGTCAGGCCGAAGCGGCGGTCCTCGGCCGTGGGCGGGGAGGTGCGGGCCACGACGACGCACAACTCGGAGTTGAGGGCACCGGTGATGAAGGTCTTCGCGCCGTTGAGGACGTAGTGGGTGCCGTCGTCGGACAGCTCGGCCCGCGTCCGGATGCCCGCGAGGTCGGAGCCGGTGCCGGGCTCGGTCATCGCGATGCACAGGGTGATCGCGCCACTGGCGATGCCCGGCAGCCAGCGCTTCTTCTGCTCCTCGTCTGCGATGTTGAGCAGGTACGGCAGGACGATGCCGGTGGTGACGGTGTAGTGCCCGAAGGAGACCGCGACTCGCGCACACTCCTCGGTGATCACCGTCTGGTACTTGTAGCTGGTCTCGCCCGGGCCGCCGTACTCCTCGGGGATGCCGAAGCCCATGACGCCCAACTCGCCGAGCTGGTGGAAGAGTTCGCGCGGGACGCGGTTGTCCCTCTCCCACTCCTCGTAGCGCGGGGACACCTCCTTGGCGATGAAGTCCCGGACGACGGACCGGAACGCCTCGTGGTCCTCGTTGTAGACAGTGCGCTTCATATCTCGTCACTCCTGGGATTCAGCGGTATCCGCCGTCGGCGGACAGGGCCTGGGCGCTGATCCGGTTGGACGAACACCTCGTCGCCGACGGCGACTCTCGTTGCCCGGCCAGCAAGTTATTACAGATTCACTTTCTTGCTCGTTTGGCCAGGTGTCAAGCCATCTTTTGTTGAGAATGATAGTTTTCAATGCATAGCAAGGTGTGCGGTCGGCGGTCAGGACGCCGCCGCCAGGCGCGCCGCGTCGCGGTCGGGGTCGACGAGCAGGAGCGCGGCGACGGCCCCGATGATCATCGTGAAGCCGAGGACCAGGAAGCCGTCCCCGTAACCGGCCGCGGCGGACGTGCCGGCGTCGGCCAGCCTGCCGATCACCAGCGGGGCCACGACCCCACCGAGGCTGTAGATGCCGGTGACGATCCCGAACACGGTGCTGCGCTGACCGGTCGGCGCGACATCAGCGAGCCCGGCGAAGGCGACGCCGTATCCCGCGGAGTTCAGACAGGCGCTGATGACGAGCAGCGTCATCTGCGGAACGCCGCGGTCCAGCGAGGAGAAGGCCACCGTGCACACCCCGGAGGCGAGCACCATGGCGGCAGGCAGAATCCCGCGGGTGACGCGGTTTCCGACCCCTCTCCTGGTCAGGGCGCTGGAGAGGACCCCGACGAGGATGACGGCGACGGCGGCACCGAGAAAGGGGAGGACGACCAGCTTGCCCGCGGTGGTGGCGTCGTAGCCCAGACCGTCGCGCAGGTAGAGCGGCAGCCAGCTGACGCCGACGGAGGTGTTGGCGTACGCGACGAAGAACAGGAGCGCCATACCGATCAGTGTTCCCGTGGAGAACAGGCGCCGCAGCGGCACATGCTCGGGCAGCGCCGTCGCCACTACGTGGTGATCGCCGGCCCGCGCACCCTCGGGCCCAAAGTCGCCGCCGAGCAGCCAGAGCACGGCGAAGACCGCACCGAACGCCGCGAGGACACCGAAGGCCGCGTGCCAGGAGTACGTCTCGATGACCCAGGTCAGCACGGGGGCCGCGATCAGCGGGCCGGCCCCGGCGCCGGCGATGACGATCGAGCTGGGCACGCTCCGCCGGTGCGCGGGGAACCACGAGTGCGCCACCTGCATCGCCAGCGCGACGGTCGGCCCCTCCGCGAAGCCGAGCAGCACCCTGCAGGCGACGATGGTGGTGAAGCCGACCTGGGCGGCCATGGGCACGAGGCTGAGCACCCACAGCGCGGCGATCCCGGCCAGGAGCCAGCGCGCCCGCACCTTGCCTCCGAGCCAGCCGCCGAGCACGGAACCGACGGCGAAGAGCCAGAAGAAGCTGCTCTGGATGACGCCGAACTGGGAGCTGTCCAGGCCCAGTTCCCGCTTCATACCTACGCCGGACAGGCCCACGACGACCTTGTCGGCGAAGTTGACGAGCATCAGACAGACCAGCAGCGCGAGGACGAACCACGCCCGGCGCCGCACGGCGGGCACACGGGCCCCAGTGGCGGTCGCAAGCGGCAAGCCGGGCACTTCTTGTCGATCGACGGCCATGGCGGCCCTCCCTGGTCCAAGGGGCTGATGTGAGCAGGAAGTGAAACACCTCTAACCAAGTTGCACAATGGATCAGACGTAGATTCCGGAGCACAGGCCGATCGGTCAGCAGCTGAGTGATTTTTGTCTAACGTCACACCATGCGGTTTACTTGTTGATCACGGTGGTGCTCGGATGTTGTACCTTTGCCGAAGACGGCCGGACGGCGAGGGGCGAACTGGGATGCAGACGGAAGCGTCGGGTCGGACGACCGCGCGCAGACCCCCGGACCGCAAGGCGCGGATCGTCGCCGCGGCAGCCCGGCTGTTCCGCGAGCGCGGCTACCACAACGTGTCGGTGGCCGACGTGGCGGCCGAGGTCGGCATCACCGCACCCGCCCTCTACCGGCACTTCCGAGGCAAGCCCGATCTGCTGCTCCACGTCGTGGACACCACGGTCAACACGATCCTGGAGTCCCTCGTCGCGGCTCCGGACCTGGATTCCTACCTCCGCACGACGGCCAACGAGACCATGGACCGTCGCGGCTCGGCCGTCCTGTGGCAGCGCGAGGCCAGGCATCTGCCGGAGGACCGCCGCAAGGAACAGCGCCGCGCGCTCAACGACGTCGCCGACCGGATCGCCGCCCTGATCGGGGACGAGCGCCCGGACCTCGACGAGCCCGACCGCCAACTCCTCGCGTGGTCCGTCCTGTCAGTGTTCGGCTCCATCTCCTGGCACCGCACGTCGCTGCCCCGCCGCCGTTTCGAAGAACTCCTCTACCGGCTCGCACACGCCGCCGCGCACTGCCCGCTCGGGGCGAGTACCGGCGATGAGGCGGGAACTGCGCCGGGTGGATACGCGGGCCTCGCGGTCTCCCGCCGCGAGGAGATCCTCGTCGAGGCGATCCGCCTCTTCGACGAGCGGGGCTTCCAGTCCGTGAGCACCGACGACATCGGCGAGGCCGCCGGAGCGACGGGCCCCAGCATCTACAAGCACTTCCCCACCAAGACCGACCTGCTCGTGGCCGCCGTGATGCGCGGTGGCGAGCAGCGGCGCGCGGGCACGGCACAGGCACTCGCCAAGCCCGGCACCCCGCGTCAGACCCTCGACCGGCTGCTGCGCTCGTACATCGAATTCACCCTGAGTCAAAGCCACTTGATCGGCCTGCTGATCGGTGAACTGGACCAGCTCCCCGAGAAGGAGCGCAAGGCGGCCCGGCAGAATCAGCGGGAGTACCTGGCGCTGTGGGTGCGCCTGCTCGACGAGGTGCGCCCCGGACTCGACACCGCCGAGGCCAGGATCGTCGTCACCGCGGTGCTGACAGTCATCGACAACGCGGCCCGTACGGGCTCCACGGGCGACCGCACGGATCTCGCCGACCGCCTCGCCGAACTCGGCACGGCACTACTCCTGAGCGAGAACCCGCCCGCATAGATTCGTGGCCGGCAGACCGCCCCCCTGGTGTGCCTCCCGGGACGGGGAAGCTACCCTGGCCGACGTACCAGACACGGGGTGCCCCGCACGAGGGCTGAGATCACACCCGTCGAACCTGAACCAGTTAGCACTGGCGGAGGGATGTCAGCCAATGTCGTTGCCCCATGCCCCGAGCAGCACCCGGGCCACCGGACCGCGCTCCGTCTTCGACGGGCGGATGCCCGCGGCGCCCGGTGACCTGCACGTCGAGGCGCGCGGAATCGCGCCGGTCCCCGAGACCCACCGCTATGGCGGCGCCGGGCGCCTGTTCACCGTGTGGTTCGCCCCGAACCTGACCATGACCGGCGTCTTCACCGGCACCGTCGGCATCGCACTCGGCCTGGACTTCGCCACCGCACTGGCCGCCGTCGTCATCGGCACCCTCGTCGGCGCCGTGCCCACCGCGTATCTCGGTACGTGGGGCAGCGCGACCGGCGCGGGGCAGCTCCCGCTGGCGCGGCTCGCGTTCGGCCGGGCCGTCGCGGTGCCCGGCGTCCTGCAGTGGCTGTCGTCGGTCGCCTGGGACGCGCTGATCGGCCTGTTCGGCGGTGACGCGCTCGCCCGGTTGTGCGGCTGGCCGTTCTGGGTCGGCGTGCTCGTGATGATGCTGGCGCAGGGCGCGCTGGGCGTGCTCGGCTACGAGGCCGTCCACCGGCTCCAGAAGCTGATGACCTTCGTACTGGCCGCCGCCTTCGTGGTCCTCGCCGTCAAGCTCCTCGACGGTGTCCATCCGGTCACCAACGGGGCCGCGCACGGCGCCGACCAGGCCGGTGCGTTCGTCCTGACCAGCACGATCGCGCTCAGCCTGTCCCTGTCCTGGGCCCCCTACGCCAGCGACTTCAGTCGCTACCTTCCGGCGGCCACATCCCGTAAGCGCATGTTCTGGTTCACCCTCCTCGGCGTCACCGTTTCCTTCGTCGCCGTCCAGGCGCTCGGGCTGTGGGGCGCCTCCGTCTTCACCGACCAGACCGCGCGCGGCGTCGACGAGCTGCTCGGCGGCGGCGTTCTCGGCTCCTTCGGGCTGCTCGCCGTGGCGCTGGCGGCCCTGTGCAGCAACGCCATGAACGACTACAGCGGCTCGCTGGCCCTGCAGACCATCGGCGTCCGGATCCCGCGGCCGCTCGCGGCGGCGCTCGCCGCGGTGCTCGGCTTCCCGCTGGTGCTGTGGATGCACGCCGCCGACACCGCGGCCCGCTTCCAGAACGTGCTGCTGTTCGTCGGCTACTGGATCCCCGGATTCGTCGCTGTCGTGGCCGTCGACTGGTTCGCGCGCGCCAGGGCCCGGGGCGGCGCGCCGGTCGACCTGGCCGCCGAGTCCGCCCGGCAGCAGCCCTGGTGGCCCGGGCTCCTCTCCTTCGTCGCCGCCTTCGCCGCGGCGGTCCCGTTCATGGACAGCGGCCTGTACGTGGGCCCGGTCGCAAAGGCCCTGCACGGCGCCGACCTCGCGTACTACGTGGCCTTCGTCGCCGCGCTCGTCGTGTACGCGCCCCTGAGGCTGCGCCGCCCGACCTCTGACGCCCGCACCGCACCGTACGAGGAGGCCCGCGCATGACCGTGCCTGCGAGCGGCGGACGCGTCGCGCCGCCCCGCGTCCTGACCGTCGCCGGATCGGATTCGGGCGGTGGCGCCGGGATCCAGGCCGACCTCAAGACGATGCTGGCGCTCGGTGCCCACGGCATGAGCGTCCTGACGGCCGTCACCGCGCAGAATTCTCTCGGGGTCCAGGGAGCGTGGGAACTCCCCGTCGACGCGGTGCGCATGCAGTACCGCAGCGTCGTGGACGACATCGGCGTCCAGGCGGTCAAGACCGGGATGCTCTCGTCGCCCGTCCTCGTCGAGGCGGTGGCCGAACTGCTCGCCGGCACGGACGCCCCCGTGGTCGTGGACCCGGTGAGCGTCTCCAAGCACGGCGATCCCCTGCTCGCCGAGGACGCGCTGGACGCCGTACGCACGAAGCTGCTGCCGGTCGCGACGGTGGCCACGCCGAATCTGGACGAGGTGGCGCAGCTGACCGGCCTCGCCGTCACGGACGACGACGGCATGCGCCGGGCCGCGGCACGGCTCCTGTCGTTCGGCCCGCGCTGGGTGGTCGTCAAGGGCGGGCATCTGCCCGGGGCCGCCGTGGACCTGCTCACCGACGGCACGGAGGAGCACTGGCTGCGCGCTCCCCGCCACGACAACCGGCACACGCACGGCACGGGTTGCACCCTGGCGTCGGCCGTCGCTGTGGGCCTCGCCCATGGCCTGCCCGTGCCGGAGTCCGTCCGCCTGGCGAAGGAGTACGTCACGGGGGCGATCGCCGCCGGGTTCGCGCTGGGGTCGGGCATCGGCCCGGTGGACCATGGGTGGCGCCTGCCGGGCGACCGGTCCATGGGTGCCGGGAAAACGGACTGACTCCGCCGGGTACCACCTGGTGGACGCGCAACACGCCCACCTGCACACAATCAGGGCCCGATGCGCGGGCCCGCCCTCCCATCCACTTGACTGTTGCCATGACCACCCTGCCCCGCCAGCATCAACAGGCCCCACCGACCGGCCACATGATCGTGTGCGGTGGTGACGCGCTCGCCGAGCGGCTCGCCGCCGAACTGCGCGCCGTGTACGGCGAGCGGGTCACAGTCGTGGTGCCCTCCGTACGCGTCACCAGGCAGGGCGCCGGTCCGGCCGGACGGGCGCGGGCGGCCGCCCTGCTCTCGCGGATGCAGGCGGTCATGAGCCGTACCGTGTCCACCGTGGCCGGCGACGGCGTTCCGCCGCCGCGGGTCATGGAGGCGCCGGAACTCGACGAGGAAGCGCTGGCCGAGGCCGGTGTGGCCGACGCCGCCGCGCTGGCCCTCGTACACGGCGACGACGAGACCAACATCCGGGCCGCCCTGGCCGCCCGCCGTCTCAACCCCCAGCTGCGCCTGGTCATCCGGCTCTACAACCGCAAGCTCGGCCAGCACCTGGAACACCTCCTCGACCAGGCCGCCGCGCTCTCCGCCCCCGGCGTCGACCCCGAGGCACTGGACACCACGACGACCGTGCTGTCCGACGCCGACACCGCCGCACCGGCGCTCGCGGCCACCGCCGTCGCCGGTACCAGCAAGGTCGTCCAGGCCGACGGGCTCCTGCTGCGCGCCGTGGAGCGCACCCCGCCGGGCCGGGGCGAGGTCGCCGACCCCGGCCTGTGCACCCTCGCCCTGCTGTCCGCGACCGCCAACGACCCGGCGGGCGCCGAGGGTTCGGACGTGGGCGGCGAGGAAGGCCCGCTGCTGCTGCCCGACGAACGCACGGTCGCCGCCGCGACCGGGCGTGGCACGGTGGTCCTGGAGGCCGTCTCCCCCACGGTCGCCACTCCCAACGGCCGCGCGAGCAGCCGCCGTATGCCCCTCGGCTCGCTGTTCTCGCGCCGGCTGCGCTGGTCCCTCGCCGGTCTCGTCACGAGCGTCCTCGGCCTCGCCGTCGCCTCCTGGGCCACCACCGGCGACCACCCGCTGCACGCCGGATACCTCACGCTCCTCGACCTGTTCGCCATCGACGACCCGGCCATCGGGGAGCCGCTCGCCCGTCAGCTCCTCCAACTCCTCACGGGACTGGCCGGACTGCTCCTGCTGCCCGTGCTCCTCGCGGCAGTCCTCGAAGCGCTCGGCACCTTCCGTACGGCATCGGCCCTGCGCCGTCCGCCGCGCGGCCTGTCCGGTCACGTCGTGCTCCTCGGCCTCGGCAAGATCGGCACCCGCGTCCTGGCCCGCCTGCGTGAACTCGGCATCCCCGTCGTCTGCGTGGAGGAGGACCCCGAGGCGCGCGGCGTCGCCCTCGCCCGCCGCCTGCGCGTACCGACCGTCATCGGCGACGTCACCCAGGAAGGCGTCCTGGAGGCCGCCAAGGTGCACCGCGCCCACGCCCTGCTCGCCCTCACCAGCAGTGACATCACCAACCTCGAGGCCGCGCTCCACGCGCGGTCGGTCAAGCCCGATCTACGGGTGGCGCTGCGCCTGTTCGACGACGGTTTCGCGACCGCCGTCTACCGCACGCTCCGCTCCGCGCATCCCCGGGCCCTGACCCGCAGCCGGAGCGTCTCCACGCTCGCCGCACCCGCGTTCGCGGGCGCCATGATGGGCCGCCAGATCCTCGGCGCCATCCCCGTCGAGCGCAGCGTGCTGCTCTTCGCCGCCCTCGAGGTGGCGGGACATCCGCTGCTCGACGGCCGGACCGTCGCCGACTCGTTCCGGGCCGGTGCCTGGCGGGTGATCGCGCTCGACGCGACGGCGCCGAGCGAGCGGCGCCCCGACCTGGCCGCGTCCCCCGCCGACGACGACCCCGACCGCCCCACGGGCCTCGTGTGGGACCTTCACCCCGGGTATGTGCTGCGTTCCGAGGACCGCGTGGTGCTCGCCGCGACGCGCCAGGGCCTGGCCGAACTCCTGCGGCACGGCCCCCTGGCCCGTACTCGTGCAGGCGACCCCTAGGAGGCACAGCGCCCGGTGTGATCTCCACCTCTCACCTTCTGTACGAGCCACCCGGCGAAGTGTGATCATCGGCTCTCCGCGCGCCTTATCCTTGATCCCGCCACACCCCTCCCGCTCGTCCTCGCGCTCGCGCGGGGCGAAGTACGTTCCGTGGCAACCAATTTGACGGGGCTGTCTTTCAAGGGTGGTGCGCAGGTTGTTGCTGGCGGATCGGTACCGGTTGCACAAGGCGATAGGCCGCGGCGGTATGGGCGAGGTGTGGCAGGCGACCGACGAGATGCTCGGCCGGCCCGTGGCCGTGAAGCTGCTCCTCGCGCAGGACGCGGATCCGTCCGCGGCGGCCAGGTTCCGCATGGAGGCGCAGACTTCGGCGTCGCTCAGCCATCCGCACGTGGTGGGTGTCTACGACTTCGGCTCCTGGGAGCAACGCTTCTACCTCGTCATGGAACTCGTCGAGGGCGGCAGTCTGGCCCACGAGACCGCGGGCGGCGCACGGCTGACGCCGGAGCGCGTGGCCGACATCGCGGCCGGCGCGGCCGCCGGTCTCGCGGCCGCCCACCGTCAGGGCGTGGTGCACCGGGACATCAAGCCGGGGAATCTGCTGCTCACCCCCGACGGCACGGTCAAGCTGGGCGACTTCGGCATCGCCCGCTTCCTGGACGATCCCGCCGCCGGGCTCACCACCACCGGGCAGATCGTCGGCACCGGCCTGTATCTGGCACCCGAGCGCGCCCTCGGCAAGAACGCGGGTCCGCCGTCCGACGTGTACTCGCTGGGCTGCGTGCTCTATCAACTCCTCACCGGAAACCCGCCGTTCCGCGCCGACACCGCGACCGGCCTGCTCTACCAGCACGTGGACACTGCGCCCGTCGCCCCGGGGCGGCTCGGCATCCAGCTGCCCCCGTCGTTCGAGAACTATCTGCTCGGCCTGCTGGCCAAGCAGCCGGAGGACCGGCCGACGGCCCAGGAGGTCACGGACTGGTTCCGTACAGGTGCCTGGCAGGGCCGTCCCGAACCCCTCCCGGAGCCCGTGCCGGTGGCCCCCGCGCCTGCGCCCGTGCCGCACCGTCACACCGCCCCGGAGATCCGGACCACTTCCACGACCTATCAGCTGCCGTCGTCCGGCCGGGCGTCACGCCGCGGGGCGGCCCGGCGCGGCGGCGTCATGGCGGCGGCGAGACGCAGACCGAGAACCATCGGGGCCATCGCCGCTGCCGCTCTCTTCGTCGCGTCCCTCCTGATCGGCATGGCGTGGTTCGCCCCCGACGACAGTGCCGCGACCACACCTACGGGCGCACCGTCGCCCGCCGCGTCCGCGCACTGACGGGGCACGCGTTCCGGCGGAGCACGCTGCGGCGATGATGGGTGCGCCGTCTTCTGACCGACCACCATGGAGCTCACCGTGCACACCCGATCCTGGGCCGATCTCGCCGTCCACCGCAGCCGGGTACGCGGTTGTCTCCTCGGCGGCGCGATCGGTGACGCAATCGGGTACCCCGTCGAGTTCCTCTCCCTCGACGCGATCCGCGCCACGCACGGCGCGGCCGGGGTCACCGGCCTGGTGCCCGACGCCGACGGTGTGACGGGCCGGGTCAGCGACGACACCCAGATGACCCTGTTCACCGCCGAGGGGCATCTGCGGGGGTACTGCCGCACCCGGGACCGCGGCATCGGCGGCGCGGAGGCGCAGATCGTGCGCGACGCGTATCTGCGGTGGCTGGAGACGCAGAACCACCCCGGTCCGCCGCCCGAGGAGGACCTGCGCCACCGCATCGGGTGGCTGCGGCACGAGCCCTGGCTGTACGCGCGCCGCGCGCCCGGCAACGCCTGCCTCAGCGGCATCGAGGCGGGCTTCGCCCCCGACCCGTACGGGAAGCCCACCGGTGAGCCGGGGCCGGTGAACCCGAACTCCAAGGGCTGCGGCGCCGTCATGCGATCCGCGCCCTTCGGCCTGACGGACCTGGGCGCCCGCCGGTCCTTCGAACTCGCCGCCCAGTGCGCCCAGATCACGCACGGACACCCCACCGGCTACCTCGCCTCCGGTGCGTTCGCCGCCCTCATCAGCCACCTCGTCGACGGCGAGTCCCTGGAAGGCGCGGTGCTGCGCACCCTGAGGCTGCTCGCCGGCTACCGGGGCCACGAGGAGACCACGGCCGCGCTGAGCCGGGCCGTCGCGCTCGCCGACGAGGAGGGCGAGGCGACCCCGGAGAGGGTCGAGACGCTCGGCGCCGGATGGGTCGCGGAGGAGGCCCTTGCCATCGGGGTGTACGCGGTGATGGCCCGTACCCGTCCGCAGACCTTCTACGTCGGCAAGGAGGGCACCGTGTGCAACCCTAAGCCGCCGCGCACCCCGATCGAGGCCGCGTTCCTGCTCTCGGTCAACCACTCGGGCGACAGCGACTCCACGGGCTCCCTGTGCGGCAACATCCTCGGCGCGCTTCACGGTGACGTACACCTCCCGCACCAGTGGCTGACGGCGATCGAGGGACGTACCGCCGTCGCCCGGCTCGGCGACGACATCGCGGCCGAGATCCGGCACGGCGAGAAGCGTCCCTGGAACTACTGACGCCGCGGCCCGCGCCGGCCGGCCAGCACCGCCCGCTCCTTCGCCGCGCGTACCGACGCCGACAGCCCGTCGATGTCGTACGCCCCGTGGTGGCGCCGTCCGTTGACGAAGAACGTGGGGGTGCCCGAGACGCCGCTGAGGTCGGCCGACTCAAGGTCCTCGGAGACCCGCCCCACTCCGCTGTGCGCCCGCAGGTTCTTGTGGAACCGGTCCGTGTCCAGGCCGAGTTCACTCGCGTACTTGAGGAGGTCGGCGGCCCGCAGCGCGTCCTGGTGGGTGAACAGCAGGTCGTGCATCTCCCAGTACGCGCCCTGCTCCCCGGCCGCTTCGGCCGCCTCCGCGGCGAGCTGGGCGTGCGGGTGTACGTCGTTCAGGGGCAGGTGGCGCCAGACGTAGCGGATGTCGCCGAAGCCGGCGAGGAGATCCCGCACGACGGGTTCGGCCTGTCCGCAATAGGGACACTCGAAGTCGCCGTACTCGACGACCGTCACGGGCGCGTGCCGCGGTCCGCGCATGTGGTCGCGGTCCGGGTCGACCGGCACGGCGAGGTCGACGATGCCTTCGGCCGTTCCGAGGAGGGCCCTCATCCGGATGGGGCGGGGCAGGACTCCGATGACCCAGGAGACCAGCCAGGTCATCAGGAACGCGCCGACGACCGCGCTGAGGATGCCGATCTTCGCCTCGGCCAGTTGGTCGCCGTCGAACGCGAGGGTGGCGATGAGCAGGGCCACCGTGAATCCGACGCCCGCGATGGTTCCCCCGGCCGTGGTGGCGCCCCAGCCGACGGACGGGCGCAGCCGGCCGCGGCTGAGCCGGGTCGTCAGCCAGGCCGCGCCGACGATGCCGAGCGGCTTGCCGAGGACGTAGCCGAAGAGGATGCCGAGGGTGATCGGCGAGGCGAACGCGCGGGCCAGTTCGCCGCCGCTGAGCTCGATGCCGGCGTTGGCGAGGGCGAACAGCGGCACGATCACATAGCTGGTCCACGGGTGGTAGAGGCGCTGCAGCCGCTCGTTGGGGGACAGGGCCGACGCGAGGCCCCGGCGGACCGACCGTTCCAGTTCGGGGGTCGGCTGCTCGCGGAAGAGCCGGAACAGGCCGCTCGCCCGCTCCAGCGCGGTACGGCTCGCCGGGTAGGCGAAGGTCAGCAGCCCCATGGCCAGGCCGATCACGACGGGATCCACGCCCGACTCCAGCAGCGCCACCCAGACCGCGCCGGCCAGGAGCACATACACCCAGCCGCGCCGGGTGCCGGTGGCCCGTACCAGAAGGATCACGCCGAACAGGCCGAGTGCCACCAGCAGGGCGGGAACGTCGATGTCTCCGCTGTAGGCGACAGCGATGATGATCAGCGCCACGAAGTCGTCGACGACGGCCACGGTCAGGATGAAGATACGCAGCCCGCCGGGCAGCCGGTTGCCGAGCAGCGCCAGCATGCCGAGGGCGAAGGCCGTGTCGGTCGACATCGCGGCGCCCCAGCCGTGGGCCGTGCTCTGCCCCGCGTTGATGGCCAGGTAGACGGCGACGGGGACGACCATGCCGCTGAGTCCCGCGACGAGGGGCAGCGTGACGCGCCGGCGTTCGCGGAGCTCCCCCATGTCGAACTCGCGCCGCGCCTCCAGGCCCACGACGAAGAAGAAGAACGCCATCAGGCCGCTGTTGACCCACTCCCGCAGGTCCAGCGACACCCCGGCGGACCCGATCCGGACGGAGAAGTGCGTCCCCCAGAATTCCTCGTACGTGCCGGGTCCGATGTTCACCCAGGCCAGTGCCGCGAGCGCGGCGACGAGCAGCACGGAGGCGCTGCCGGTCTCGGTGCGCAGGAAGTCGCGCAGCGGTGTGCGCAGCTCCTCGCCGCTCGTCGTCTGCCCGTCGAACCCCGAGCTCATCGGCGGCATTCCCGTCTCTCGGCGGCCCGCGCGGACCTGGCCGGCGGCTGCTCGGGCGAGCGCCCGAGCGCGGTGAGACGTTAGTGGACGCGCGGCGGTCGTGCGATTCGACACGGCGACCGTGTTCGAGTGCCCGCCCCGTGAGGCGGGCACTCGAACGGTCGGGTGACCTCAGCCGAGGCCGACCGCGAAGACGTGCAGGTTGCCGTTGTCGGGCAGCGTCACGCTCTTGATGTGCTTCCCTTCCGGTACGTCGAAGGGCATGGTGGCGAAGACGTACGCGGCGGGCCCGGCGCCTCCTGACTGGTTGCGGTGGTCGGTGCGGGCCACGGTCGTGTTGCCGAAGACGGGGTCGGTCCCGCCGCCCGGCAGGGTCCAGTCGCCGAACGACAGATCCGCGGTGGCGGTGGAGCCGTCGGTGAACGTCACGGTGGCGCTGCCGCGCTGGTCGCTGTGCGTCGCCGAGCCCACGAACAGCAGCTTCCCGGCGTCCTCGGCCCGGTCCTCCAGGTCGATGCGCTGACCTGCGGCCACGACATTGTCGGGCCGCCCCTGGGGCGCGGCGGGCCACACGAAGGACGTGCCCGCCACCTCGACGCGCGCTCCGCCCTTGAGGCCGGCTGCCTCAAGGCCCTGACGGGAGTAGGTGTTGCCGTCGCCGTCGTAGTCGCCCTGGCCGCGGTCGGCGTCGTCGGAGGAGCCGGTGTTGCCGTACGCGGCGGCGAGACCGCCCTCGGGGGCGACGAGCACGAACACGGAGAGCTGGACGGGCTTGTCCCCTGCCCCCTGCCCGCGGACCGTCACCGGGATCTCGTAGTAGCCCTCGGCCGTGCCGGCCGCGGCCTTCACGGACAGGGCGAGCTCGCCCGAGCCGGTCTTCGCGTCGAGGCCGAGCCGCCCGCCCGCGGGCGAGACGGTCAGCCCTTCGGGGACCTTCGCGGAGACGGTCAGCGCCTTGTCGTGCCCGGCCAGACGCCGGCCGTGGACGGTGACCTTCGCCGCGTCGCCGCCGGGGACGGCCGACGCCGCGTTGGGTGTCGCGCTCGCGAGGAAGGGACGCTCGCCCGAGCGGTACGAGGGCGGCGCGGCCTTCGCGGATGTCGCCCAGGTCTTGTCCGGGGTGCCCGACAGCGTGAAGTCGAGGCGTGCCCCGTCCTTCACCGCGGACTGCGGGAGATACGTGCGCTCCCAGGTGCGGCCGTCGAGCGCGAGCCCGTGGACGTACGGCGCGTCGGCGGACGCCTTCGGGGCGCGGATGTCCAACTCCCGTCCCTTGCCGGGCAGATCGAGGACCGCGCGCTCGAAGAGCGGGCTGTGCACGGCGAGATCCGGGGTGCCTGGTGTCGACGGGTACAGGCCGAGCGCGGCCCACACATACCAGGAGGACTGGGCCCCCAGGTCGTCGTTGCCGGGCTCGCCGTCCGGAGTCGGGCTGAAGAGGGTGGTGGCGACGTCCCGCACGGCCCTCTGCGTCTTCCACGGCATGCCCAGGTGGTTGTACACCCACGGCACACCGAAGTTGACCTCGTTGCCGGCCCACATGTAGGGCTCGTTCGGCCCGGCGTTCAGCTTCGTGAAGAAGGTGTCGAGGCGGTCGGCGGCCGCGTCGCGCCCGCCCATGGCCGCGATCAGACCCTCGGTGTTCTGCGGGACGAGCCAGTTGTACTGCGCCGCGTTGCCCTCGTCGAAGCCGTCCTGGCCGAACTTGCCCGGGGGCGGCGGCTGGTAGGCCGGGCCGTCCGGGAAGCGGCCGTCCTCGCCGCGCGGCTGAAGGTAGCCGGTGGCGGGGTTGAGGATGTTCTGCCAGTTCTGGCCCCGGCGGGTGAAGCTGGCGGCGGTGTCCTTGTCGCCCCCGGCCTTCGCCAGCTGCGCGATGGCGAAGTCGTCGATCGCCCACTCCAGGGTGACCGATCCGCCCACCCGCTGATGGTCGCCGCGCGAGGCGTCGTTGTTGGGCATGTAGCCGCGCTCGACGTACTCGCCGATCCCGGGCCGTTCCTTGTACGCACCCGGGGTGTCGTCCACCGAAGTGGCGCCCTTGACCAGGTACTTCAGCGCCTTCTTGACGTCGAAGTCACGGGCGCCGAAGGCGTAGAGGTTGGCGATGAGGGGGACGGAGTTGTCGCCCGTCATCTGGCCTGTGTAGTCGTTGGCCAGGGGCCAGCGCGGCCACCAGCCGCCCTGTTCGGCGTCGTTGACGAGCGACTGCGCCATGTCACTGGCCTGCTTCGGCCACAGCATCGCCTGGAGGGGCGCCAGCGAACGGTAGGTGTCCCAGTCGGAGAAGTTCGCGTACTGGTTGTGTCCCGCGGGCAGCGTGCGCACCTTGTCGTCGAAGCCGATGTAGCGTCCGTCGGCGTCGTTGAAGGTGTTCGGGTGCATCAGCGAGTGGTACAGCGCGGTGTAGAACGTCTTCAGCTCACCGGTGTCGCGCCCGGCGACGCGGATCATGCCGAGCGTGTCGGCCCACTGGTCGCGGGTCTGCCGGTGCAGTGCGTCCAGGCCCCAGCCGGGCACCTCGGCCGCCATGTTGGCCTCGGCGCCGTCCACGGACACGTACGACATGGAGACCTTGGCCCGCACCGTGCGCGAGTCCGCCGTCCCGAAGGTGAGGTAGGCGCCCGCCTTGGGGGCGTCGACCGAGTCGGTGTCCTTGGAGACGGTCTTGCCGTCCCACGTGCCGTGCGCGGTGAACGGGCGGTCGAAGGTGATCGCGTAGTGGACCGTGTACTCGTTGCCCTTGCCGCAGAAGTTGCCGGTCGTCGCGGACCCGGTGACCTGCCGGTCGCCGACGACGCGCAGGTCGGCGCGCTTGTTGCCGGAGAGGCTGGCCCCGCCCTTCACCAGCACCTGGGCCGCGTCCGCCCCTTCGGGGAACGTGAACTGCGCCAGACCCGTACGCGTGGTGGCGGCCAGTTCGGCCCGCACCTTCGAGTCTGACAACGTGACCGCGTAGTACCCCGGTTCGGCCTTCTCGTCCTCGTGCGAGAAGGACTCGGTCCGGTCCCACGGAGCCGATCCGACGTCTCCGGTCACGGGCAGGATCGGCACGTCGCCGAAGGCCGTGCAGCCGACCGAGGCGTGATCGAGGCTGAAGCCGCGGATCCTGTCGCTGTGGTACTGGTACCCGGCGTACGAGCCTGCCGTGTCCGGCGAGAACTGCATCATGCCGAACGGGGCGGCGGGGCCCGGGAAGTTGTTGATCTCACCGACGCTCGCCCCGCCGCGGCCCGTGCCGATGAGCGGGTCCACGTACGCGGCGGGATCGCCCACCAGGGACGGCTTCGCCGCGGTGGCAGGGGACTTGGATGACGTAGACAACGTTGTCCTGGCTTCTGACAACGTTGTCGGAGCAGCCGAGGCCACCGCCGATGCCCCCATCAACAACCCGGCAGCCAGCGCGGCGGCCACCGCACTGCGGGTTCTACGACTTCTCGCACGTGTCACGCATGCCTCCGTGGAATGAGCGCGGCTCAGCCACCACACACTCCGGGAGCGGGTGCCGTTCGGTCAAGGGGCGTGCCCCGATTGCCTCTTGAGCCGCCGCGACTCCTCCTACCCGGCCTCCCTGTCGAGCTACTTGGCGTTTCTGTCGAGCTTGAGGGCGTTGGCCCAGAGCGCGGTGGACGTCTCGACCAGGTCGTCGAGCGTGTCGTCCTCACCGAGCCCGTACGCGTAGTAGGCCATGCGGCTCACCATGCCCGAGAGCGCCCGCGCCGCCATGAGGGGGTCGAGGTCGCGGTCCGCGAGCCCGCGGTCCTGGAGGTCCTTGATGGCCCGCGCGTTGCGGTCGGCGAACGCGCGGCTCCGGCGCCGGCGCACCTCCCGGAACCCGGAGTCACCGGCCGCGACCTGGTCGAGGATCAGCATGAGCTTCGCGTTGCGCTTGTACGCCTCGAAGTAGGCCCGGTTGCTGGCCTCGATCACGCCGACGGGCGAGCTGTCCTCGGGGTCGAGGCGCGGCATGCCCGGGTGCAGCATGTCGTCCTGCGCGACTTCGAGCACGGCCTGGAAGATCTCCTCCTTGCCGGCGAAGTACGTGTAGAAGGTGCCGGTCGAGCAGGCGGCCTCGGCGGTGATGTCGGTGAGGCGCGAGTCCAGATAGCCGTCGCGTTCGAACACGACGCGGGCCGCGGCCACGAGCGCGGCGCGGGTCCGGGCGCCGCGCGCGGTGGCGGGGGGTTCACGCAGGGCGGAGGTGTCCGCGAGCGAGGGGATGTCCTCCCCGTCCGGTGCGTGGCCGCGGGTGGTCATGTCGTGGGGCCTTCCTGTGGTGGCTTCTGCTGCTCGCGTGTGTGCCCGCCGGGCGCTGCACACCTGGTACTGCTCGCCGGCGCCGCACACCTGCGCGCTCACCTGTGGTGCCCGCCGGCACGGGAGCGAGGCGATCTTCGCACACCCGCGTGCGCCGATCGCCTCCGTTCCCCCTTGGCCCGGCAGGACCCCTCGCCGGTGCCGTGCGGTCAGCGGGTGCGGCCCCACTGCGGTTCCCGGCGGCGCAGTTCACGCATCGCGATGGTGCGCTTGTGGACCTCGTCGGGGCCGTCGGCGAGGCGCAGGGTGCGCAGGTGCGCGTACATGCTGGCGAGCGGGAAGTCGTCGGAGACGCCGCCTCCGCCGTGCACCTGGATGGCCCGGTCGACCACCTTCAACGCGACCTCGGGTGCGGCCACCTTGATCGCGGCGATCTCGGTGCGCGCGTGCCGGTTCCCCACGGTGTCCATGAGGTACGCGGCCTTGAGCGTGAGCAGCCGGACCATGTCGATCTCGATGCGGGACTCGGCGATCCAGTCCTGCACATTGGCACGGTTCGCCACGGGCTCGCCGAAGGTCGTACGCGCCTGGGCCCGGTCGATCATCAGGTCGAGGGCGCGCTCCGCCATGCCGACGGCGCGCATGCAGTGGTGGATGCGGCCGGGGCCGAGCCGCGCCTGGCTGATCATGAAACCGTCGCCCTCTCCGGCGAGCAGTGCGGTGACCGGGACGCGGACGTTCTCGAAGACGACCTCGGCGTGCCCCTCGCGGTCCTTGTAGCCGAAGACGGGGAGGTTGCGCAGGACGGTGACGCCGGGGGTGTCGATCGGCACGACCATCATGCTCTGCTGACGGTGCGTCGCGGCTTCCGGCTCCGTCTTGCCCATCACGATGAGCACCTTGCAGTTCTTGTGCAGGGCGTTGGAGGTCCACCACTTGCGTCCGTTGAGGACGTAGTCGTCGCCGTCCCGCTCCATGCGGAGCTGGATGTTGGTGGCGTCGGAGCTCGCCACGGCGGGCTCGGTCATCGCGAAGGCGGACGCTATCTCGCCGTCGAGGAGCGGCTTGAGCCACTTCTCCTTGTGCTCGTCGGTGCCGAAGAGGGTGAGCACCTCCATGTTGCCGGTGTCCGGCGCGTTGCAGTTGGTGGCCTCGGGGGCCAAGTGCGCGCTGCGGCCCATGATTTCGGCGAGCGGGGCGTACTCGAGGTTGGTGAGGCCGGGGCCCCACTCGGGGTGCGGGTGGAAGAGGTTCCACAGGCCGCGCTTCTTCGCGTCCGCCTTGAGCTCTTCGAGGACGGGCGGGTGGAAGTGCGGATCGCCGGACTCCGCCATCTGCGCCTCGTAGACGGACTCCGCCGGGTAGATCCGCTCGTCCATGAAGGCGAGCAGTTTCTCCTGGTACTCCTTGGCCCTGTCGGTCAGCTCGAACACGTGGTTCTCCTCACGGGGGATGGATTTCAGGGACCGGCGCGGCAGCGCGGCGCAGCCGGCTAGCGGGATCGGGCATCGGGCTGCGCGTCTGCCCGTGTTGCGCGTGCTTCGTGTGCTGCCTGTGTTGCCTGTGCTGCCTGTGCTGCCTGTGCTGCCTGTGCTGCCGCTGTCTATGTCGCCTCTTTCGCCACGTCCAGGTGCAGCAAGGACCTCAACTCCTTGGCGGTCGCCGCCGCTTCGCGGTGGACGATCCCGGCGAGGCCGGCACGTCGTGCCGCGACGATGTTGTGTTCGAGGTCGTCGACCATGACGGTCTCGGCGGGCTCGGTGCCGAGCCGCTCGCACGCGATGGCGTAGGCACGCCGGGACGGTTTGCGTACGCCGATCTCTCCGGAGATCGCCACGGCGTCGAACATGGACTCAAGGTCGAAGCCCGCGTAGCAGTCGTCGCCCAGGGAGTTGGAGAGCAGGCCCACGCGGTGTCCCGCGGTCCGAAGCTCGGCGACGAGGTCGAGCATCGCCCGGTCGGGGCGCAGTTCGGTCTGCATCAGGGACAGGAGTCCGGGGCCCTGGACATCGGCTCCGTGCGCGCGCAGCCGCTCGGCGAAACCGTCCTCGAAGTCACGCTGGCCGAGTCTGCCTTCCTCATGCTCCACGAGGAGGGCGCCGGAGGGCTCGTCCTTCGCGAGCAGCCGGAGCGGGAGCCGCGGATCCACGCCGAGCTTGGTACCGAAGGCCTCGAACGCCTTGAACACGCTACTGGTCAGCACTCCCCCGAAGTCGAAGAGGACGGCGCTGATTCGGGTACCCAAGAGACAGCCTCCTGGTCGCAGGTTCGGGAAGCATTCGCAACGTACCTGAACCCGGACTCAACTTCAATGACTCCCCTGCGCTCGACCGCCTCAGGACATGCACGAAACCAAGACATCCCACGCGTGTCGCCCCGATCCAGCGACCCCTCGGGCGAAAGTGACCGGCCAGCCGACCGCCTCCTTCCAGCCCCCCGAACCTGCCCGGCGGTCTGCGTCCGCTTCGCGACAAGGACGCGATCGACGAGGAGTGACAGGCCCTGGCCCGCACGGCCGGACAGGACGCCCCCGGGGTATGGCCAGGAGGAACGTCCTGCAGCCGGTCCGCTGCCCGGCTGCCCGAGGGCAGCAGGCGGTCGCGCCGGTACTGCTCGGCGGCCTGCCGAGTCGGACGATGTTGCGAAGGCGGCGGTCGCCCGCGTTCCGGCAGACCGAAGCTGCTCAGCGCAGTACGGCCGCCAGCAGGTCGGCCCCCAGCGCCGTCAGATCGGGCAGATTGACGGTGTAACGGACGTAACGGCCCTGCCGCCGGGCCGTGAGCAGGCCCGCGCGGCGCAGGACAGCGAGGTGGCGGGAGACTTCCGGGGGCGAAAGCTCCCAGGCGTGGGCCAGCTCACCGGTGGTGTGCGGGCCGCGGGCCAGAGTGCGCAGCAGCCGCAGCCGTACCGGATGCGCGAGCGCCTCCAGGCGTAGCGTGACCGTTTCCAGCGATACCGGCACCGAGGGACTCGGCTCGGCGACGGGGTACTGCACCACCGGATGCCAACCGGGCGCGTGGACCGCCACCAGGTGCGGGCGGCCGAAGACGCTGGGGAGGAAAGTGACCCCGGTGCCGTGGGCGGCGGTCGCATTGTCCTGCAGCTTGTCCACGATGATGCAGTTGCCGTCCGGTGCCAGGGTGACGGCGCTGGAGATCGACGCGAGTGCCGCCCCGATGCCCTGGCGCCTCATCAGGTCGTTCTTCAGGCGCAGGTCGGTGGCGAGTTGCACGGCGACGCCCATCCAGGCGGCGTCGAAGAAGGCCTCGGCGCACTGTTCGAGGGTGTCGCGCACCCGTGCCCGCACGGCTGCGGGGTCCGCGAGCAGCCGTTCCGCGAAGGCCTCTTGGAGCGCGCCGCGGGCCTGGGCGAGGTCCAGGGCCCGCTCGCGCGCCGTCGCGTCGGCGAGCGGTGACGGCGCGGCGAAGTGGACCCGGTTGCTGCCGCACGTGGTGACGAGCGCGGCGGTCACATAGGTTTCGTCGTCGATCCGGTCCACATCGTCCAACTCCTCGGCGAGGGTCGGCCGGGGACGGGCGGGGACCAGGAAGTCTGCTCGTGAGGAACGCCAGAGGAACTCCGCTTCCCTGAGCCGCTCGGCCAGCTCCGGCCGCAGCCCGGCCCAGACGTCCCCGGCCCAGCCGGCGAGTTGCGGGTGATGACCGGGTTCGGCCAGCACGTGCAGCATCGCGGTCAGCTCGGCCAGCGGGGAGGCAGCGAACCGCAGTCGTCCGGACGGCAGGCCGCCGATGTCGATCCTCAACGTCATCCCCTCATTCTCGGTGGTCGACAGCCGACGACCGCGTCGGTTGACGGTGTTCGTCAACCGACGCGGTCGGCCCGGCGGCCGAACGCACCGTTGACGCCATGGCAACCACCACCAAGATCCAGCCGCGCGCCCTCGTCCGTGCCTCCGGAGGCCCCCGCTATGCCGTCGCTCTGGCCGTGGACGCGCTCGGCACCGGCTTGCTGCGGCCCTTCCTGCTGCTCTACGGGGTGAACGTGCTGAGGCTGTCCCCGCCCGCCACCGGCATCGCCATGACGGGCGGCGTCGTCGTGGGCCTGGTGTGCATGCCCGCGGTCGGCCGTTGGCTGGACCGGGGCGCACGCAGCACGGTCGTGGCAGCGTCGATGCTGGTGCGGGTGCTGGGCGTGGCGCTGCTGCTGGCCACCCCGGCGGGGCACGTCCGGCTGTTCGCGACGGCGGCGCTCTTCCTCGGCATCGGCAACCAGGCATGGCCGGCCGCCCACGCAGCTCTCGTGGCCACGGTCGTCCACGGCCGCGAACGCGACACCGCTCTCGCGGCCGGCCGCGCCCTGCGCAACGCCGGCCTGGGTGCGGGCGCGCTCCTCGCCGCCGCATGCCTGACGGGCGGCACCACCGCATTGCAGACGCTGGCAGCCGTCACCGGGCTCGCCTACCTCACCGCGGCAGCCTTGGCGTGGTCGGTCCACGTGCGCGCTCATCCGGCCGCTGCTCCGGCCAAGGACAGGGACGACGGGCCCGCGCCCCGGATGCGCGCGCTGCTGGCCGCCAACGTGATCTACGCCTTCTGCCTCAACGTCCCCGAAATCGCGCTCCCTCTGGTCCTGTGGTCACAGTTGCACGCCTCCTCGGTGTGGTCGGCAGCCATCTTCGTGGCCAACACGGTGCTGGTGGTCACCCTGCAGGTCCCGGTCACCGTCCTGATGTCCCGCTTCTCCCGGCGGACCGTGCTGGCTCTCGCCGGCGTGGTACTCGCCGCGTCCTACCTCGGCTTCCTGGTGGCCACCTCACTGGGGCACGGCTGGGGTGCCCCGGCCGTCGCCACGGTCTCCGTGGTCTGCACCATCGGCGAGATCATCTATGCCGGCAGCGCCACGGCGCTCGTCACCGTCCTCGCCCCGGCACATGTCCTGGGACGTGCCCTCGCCCGCTTCCAGCTCTCCACGGGCTTCGGCCTCGCCGTCTCCCCGGCGGCCATCACCACTCTCGCCTCCCGCGGCTCGGCCGCCCTCTGGGGCAGCCTGGCCGCTGCGACGCTCCTCTCCGCCTCCGCCGTCGCCACCGAGAAGGATCAAGGAACGCGGCTCAGCGGTTGCTGCCGCCGGGCGCGAGCAGGCTCGCGAGCTCGGCGATCGCCACGGGAGACGCCTTGAAGCAGCGGCGGACGATCGTAGGCTTCTTGTGCCGGGACTTCGCCATCCGCATCAACAGCGAGGCACCCTGTCCGCCGAGATGGGTCAGTGCGAAGTGGCGGTACTCGTGCAGGTCCCAGCCCGTGCCCGGTCCGCGCAGGGCGGTGTGCTCGTCGAGCAGGGCGCGGGCCTGCCCGTAGGAGAGACGAACCAGGCGGGTGTCCGGGCGCACGTCACATGGGCTGACGACCTTGCCCGGCCCCGGGCGGCGGTGGGTGACGAACACCGGACGGCGCGTGCGGCCTTTCAGCAGACGGGGCAGCAGCCGAGCGGACCGGCATCCCAGTACACGGTCTCCAGCACGTAGTCCTCACGCGCCCGGCCCCGGCGGCGAGCGCACCGGGGTCTCGGAATCGGTACCGCCAGCCCCTTCGCCCAGGCCGGGACCATCGGTCCCTCGTAGCCGCGCTCACGGCACCAGCCGAGCCAGGACAGCATCCCCGCCCGGCGGGAGTTCCCATGGCGGGCCGAGGGCGCGTCATTCGCGGAGTGTCAGGGCGTGACGTGCGCGGCCATGACGTGCTTGATCCGCGTGTAGTCGTCGAAGCCGTAGCGGCTCAGGTCGCTGCCGATGCCCGACTGCTTGTATCCGCCGTGGGGCATCTCGGCGAGGACCACCTGGTGGCAGTTGAGCCAGACGCAGCCGAAGTCGAGTTCGGCGCTCAGCCGCATGGCGCGGCCCAGATCGGCGGTCCATACGCTGGACGCCAGGCCGAGGTCGACGCCGTTGGCCAGGGCGACGGCCTCTTCCTCGGTGTCGAAGGGCTGGACGGTGACGACGGGGCCGAAGATCTCGCCCTGCACCACGTCGTCGTCCTGGCGGACACCGGAGATGACGGTGGGCGGGAAGAAGTAGCCGGGCCGGTCGACGCGCCGGCCCCCAGTCTCTACATGGGCGTGCTCCGGGAGCGTCGCGATGACGGACTCGACGCGGGCGGCGTGGGCGGCGCTGTTGAGAGGACCGTAGAAGACGTCCTCGTCCGGTGAGCCTGTCCGGGTGTCGCGGGCGGCATCGACGAGGGCCGTCAACAGGGCTTCGTAGAGCGTGCGTTGGACCAGGATCCGGGTCACGGCAGTGCAGTCCTGGCCGCCGTTGAAGAAGGCGGCGTCGGCGAGGGCGCGGGCCGTGCGGACGGGGTCGACGTCGGCGAAGACGACGGCCGGAGCCTTGCCGCCCAGCTCCAGGTGGACGTTCTTGACCTCGCGGGAGGCCTCGGCCATGACCTCGGAGCCGGCCCGGGTGCTGCCGGTGATGGCCACCATGTCCACGTCCGGATGGGCGACGAGCGCGCGTCCGGTGTCCCGGTCGCCGCACACGATGTTGACGACGCCCGGCGGGAAGACGCGCGCGGCGAGTTCGCCGAGCAGGACGGTCGACCAGGGCGTGGTGTCGGACGGCTTGAGGACCACCGTGTTGCCCGCGGCGAGCGCGGGGCCGAGCTTCCACACGGCCATCATCAGCGGATAGTTCCAGGGCGTGACCTGGGCGACGACCCCCACGGCCTCGCGGCGGACGTACGAGGTGTGGCCCTGCGCATACTCGCCCGCGGCAACGCCCTCCAGGACACGGGCGGCGCCCGCGAAGAAGCGCAACTGGTCGGCGCCGCGGCCGACTTCGAGGGTGCGGGTCGTCTCGCGCGGCTTGCCGGTGCTGCGCACTTCCGCGTCGACCAGCTCGTCCGCGTGGGCGGTCACGAGGTCGGCGAGGCGCAGGAGTGCCTCCTGCCGCTGGGCCGGGGTGCTGCGGCGCCAGGCGGGCAGGGCCCGGCGCGCGGCGGCCACGGCCGCGTCCACGTGCGCGGCGGACGAGCGGGGCGCGGTGCCGTAGACCTCACCCGTTGCGGGGTCGGTCAGCTCCATGCGGTCCGCGACCTCGGTACTGCGGCCGTCGACGATGTTGTGCAGGGTCAGATCAGACATGGCAGCTCTCCTTGCGCAGGGAGGCGACAGTGACACCGGGGCCCAGGCGCCCGTCGGTCACCTTCAGCTCGATGAGGGCGGCCTTGCCGCTGTCGAGGGACCGCTGGAGCGCGGGCCCGAACTCGCCTGTGACAGTGACGGTTTCGCCGTGGGCGCCGAAGGCGCGGGCGTACGCGGCGAAGTCGGGGTTGCCGAGTCCTGTGCCGCTGACCCGCCCCGGGTAGGCCTGCTCCTGGTGCTGGCGGATGGTGCCGTACTTGGCGTTGTTCAGCACGATGATCAGCGGCTTGGCGCCCTCGGCCACGGCGGTGGCCAGTTCCTGACCGTTCATCAGGAAGCAGCCGTCGCCCGCGACGGAGACGACCCGGCGGTCCGGATCGTGGATCGCGGCGGCCACGGCGGCGGGTATGCCGTATCCCATGGACCCGTTGCGGGGGGCGAGTTGGCGTGTGCCGTCGTGGTAGGTGAGGAAGCGCTGCGCCCAGATGGCGTGGTTGCCGGCGCCGAAGGTGATGACGGCGTCCGCGGGCAGCCGGTCGTCGAGGGTGGCGAAGACGGTGGCGAGGTCGAGCGGGTCCTCCTCGGGGACCGGGGTGCGGAACGCCAGATGGGCGGCCCTGTCCTGCTTGGTCCGCACGGCCCACGGCAGGGGGTTGCCGGGGCGCAGGGTGCGTACCGCGTCCGCGAATGCCTCGGGGGCGGCGAGCAGGGTGAGTTCGGCGGGGTACAGGGCGCCCGGCGGCTGCGCTTCGGGCAGCACCTGGACGAGCCGGGGTCCGGTTCCGTCGATGGGAAGCAGCGTGAACCCGTCGGTCGCGACGTCACCCGGTGCGGTCCCGAGTGCCAGCAGAAGGTCGGCCTCGCGCACCCGCTGCGCGAGCGCGTCGTCGCGTCCGTAGCCGAGCGGGCCGACGTACACCTCGGACTCGTTGTCGATGAGGTCCTGGCAGCGGAAGTCCACCGTCACGGGCAGGGACCACGCCTCGGCCCAGTCCCGTACGGCGGCGCGGGCGTCCGGGGTCCAGCGGCCGCCGCCGAGGAAGAGCAGGGGGCGTTCGGCAGACGTCAACAGCCTTTCCAGGGAAGTGAGTTCGGCCGGGGTCACGCCGCCGCCGGGTACGGGCAGCGGGGTTGCGTCGGCGACCCGTACGACGTCCGTGAGCATGTCCTCCGGCAGACCCAGGACCACGGGTCCCGGCCGGCCGCTGCTCGCGACGGCGAACGCGCGGGCGACGTACTCGGGGATGCGCACGGCGTCGTCGATGGTCTCGACGAGCTTGGCGCTCGCGCCGAACGTGCCGCGCAGGTCGAGTTCCTGGAAGGAGGCGCGGTCCGTGTGCCCGCGCGGCACCAGGCCGATGAACAGGACCATCGGCGTGGCGTCCTGGTGCGCGGTGTGCAGAGCGACCAGCGCGTTGGTGGCCCCGGGGCCCCGGGTCGTGAAGCAGACTCCGGGGCGCCCGGTGAGTTTGCCGTGGGCCTCGGCCATGTAGGCGGCGCCGCCTTCGTGGCGGCAGACGACCATGTGGACGGGGGCGTCGTGCAGGGCGTCGAGCGCGGCGAGGTAGCTCTCGCCGGGCACGCCGTAGACGGCCTCGACGCCGTGTGCGGACAGCTGGTCGATGAGGACCTGGCCGCCGGGACGGGCGGGGTGGTGCTGGGTCATGCGGTGGCCTTCTGAGGTGCGGAGGTGTTCTCGGGCGTGGTGGTGGACCGGCTGCCGAGCAGCGGGCCTGCCAGGAAGGAGCCGGCCGCGGTGCAGGCGGCGATGAGGACGAGGAGGAGGGCGACGCCCCAGGACGCGCCGTCGGTGACGCCGGTCAGCCAGGCGGCGAGCAGCGGGACGAACCCGCCGAGGACACCCGAGAGGTTGTACGACATGGCGACGGCGCTGTAGCGGAAGGTCTCCGGGAACAGGCCCGTGACGACGGCGCCGATGGTGGCGTAAGGGATGGAGATGACGGCGACGCCGAGCGTCACACCGAGGATGACGAGGGCGGTCTGCCCCGTGTCGACGAGCCAGAAGACCGGGAAGGCGACCAGGACGGACAGCACGCCGCCGACGGCGCACACCTTCCACGGGCCGACGCGGTCCGCGATCCGGCCGCCGATGTAGATCACGACCATCTCGGCCACGGCGGCAAGGAGCGTGGCATTCAGCATCACGGACTTCGCGATGCCGAGCTGTTCGGTGCCGTACGAGATCATGAAGGTGGTCAGCAGGAAGAAGCCGCCGATGCCGAGGAAGGCCGCGAGGACGCTGATGATCATGCGGCCCCAGGTCTTGCGGAAGGCTTCGATGAGGGGGGCGGGCGCGGGGCCGCTCTTCTCGGCGTCCTCGATCATGGCGCGGAAGACCGGGGACTCCTCGATGCGCAGGCGCAGGTAGAGCGCGAAGACGAGCAGGCCGAAGGCGGCGAGGAAGGGGATGCGCCAGCCCCACGCGTAGAAGGCGTCGTCGGGCAGCAGGCCGACCAGGGCGAAGGCGCCGCTGGAGAGCAACGTGCCCACGGGTGAGCCGAGTTGGGGAACCGCCGAGTAGCTGCCGTGCTTCTCCTTCGGCGTGTGTTCCAGGGTCAGGAGCATCGCGCCGCTCCACTCCCCGCCGACCGAGATGCCCTGCACGAAGCGGAGTACGGCGAGCAGCACGGGGGCCCAGATGCCGATGGTGTCGTACGACGGGAGGAGGCCGATGCAGCCGGTGGCGACACCCATCATGACGACCGTGATGATCAGCGCGGCCTTGCGTCCGTAGCGGTCGCCGATGTGGCCGAAGACAGCGGCGCCGATGGGCCGGGCCGCGAAGCCGACGGCGAAGGTCACGAAGGAGGCGATGGTCGCCGTCGTGGCGTCGAGCGAGGGGAAGAACAGCTTGTTGAAGACGAGCGCGGCCGCGGTGCCGTAGAGGAAGTAGTCGTACCACTCGAGGGCGGTGCCGATGAACGCGGCGGACAGGAGGCGCTTGATGTCGGCGGTGCCGGCGACGGTGCGGCCTGTTGGCGGCGTCGTGCTGTTGGAGCTCACGGAATCTCCCGGGGGACGGTGACCGCCTGGGCGGTCGGGGGACGGTGGAGCGGGGAGCGTGCCTCTGGCGGAGGCGGTCAGGCGAAGGCGGTCAGGCCGAGCGGGTCGTGGGCGACGGTGCCGCCGACAGAGGTGGCCAGGATCCGGATCGCGCCGATACGGTCCGGCGAGATGCGGGTGGGGTCGGCGTCCAGGACGGTGAAGTCGGCCAGGTGACCGGGGCGCAGGACGCCCTTGCGGTCGCCGTAGCCCGTGGCGTGCGCGGAGCCGACGGTCCAGGCACGCAGCGCGGCGAGTGCCGTGACGCTCTCGTCCGCGCCAAAGGGCGCGCCGGTCTCGGTGAGGCGCTCCACCATCGACTGCATCGCGGGCAGCGGGGCGCCGGGAGCGACCGGCCGGTCTGAGCTGCCGGGCACGACAATGCCCAGGTCGAGCAGGGAACGCAGCCGGTACGACCACGGGGTGCGCTGCGGCCCGAGCGCTGCCGCCATGGCGTCTCCGAAGGCGTACAGGAAGTTGTGCTGCGGCACGGGCACGGCGCGCAGCTCGGCGAAGCGGGCGAGCTGGTCGGGGCGTACGACTCCGGCGTGCTCGATCCGGTGGCGCACCTCGGGGCGTGGGTGGACCCGTTGGGCGCGGGCGAAGGTGTCGAGTGCGAGGTCGACGGCCCGGTCGCCGATGGCGTGGGCAGCGACGGTCCAGCCGGCCCGGTGCGCGGCCACCACGGTGTCGGCCATCGCCTCGGGGTCGCCCTGGAAGTATCCGGTGGCGGACGTGTCGTGGGGGCAGCCGCAGAACGGTTCGGTGACGGCGGCGGTGCGGCCGAGGAGCGAGCCGTCGAGGAAGATCTTTACGGGTCCCAGCGAGAGCCGGTCGTCGCCGAAGCCCGTGCGCATGCCGAGGTCGAGGCCGAGGGTGATGGCGTCGTCGGCGTGAGCGGTGAGCGGGTGCAGCACGTCGGAGGCGGCCATCACCTGGGCCCGGGTGTGCAACCGGCCACTGTCACAGCTGAGTTGATAGGCGGCGAGCTCCACCGGGCTGTGCCCGATCCAGCCGCCGCCGATGCCCGCTTCGGTGAAGCTGGTGATGCCCTCGGCGAGGTAGTGCCGGGTGGCGGCGCCGATGGCGTCGGCGAGGGTGGCCATGGGATACGGCAGCACCTGGCGTTGCACGAGCTGCTGCGCGGTCTCTTCGAGAAGTCCGTTGGGCCGCCCGTCCGCGTCTCGGGCGACGACGCCGCCGGTGGGGTCGGCGAACCCGTCGGCCAGCGCTCCGGCCTTCTCCAGGACAGGCGAGTTGACGATGCAGGCGTGTCCGGAGGTGTGCTTGAGCCACACCGGGCGGCCGCCCGCGGCGCGGTCGAGTGCGTCGCGGTGCGGCTGGACGCCGCCGAGCTTGTGGTGGTCGAGCCCGGCGCCGATCACCCACGCGTCCCGCGGCCGGCCTTCCGCGTGGTCGGCGACGGCGGCGTACACCTCGTCCACCGACCGGGCCTTGGACAGGTCGAGCTGGGCGAGGGTGAGGCCGAACCACGCGGTGTGGCAGTGGGCGTCGTTGAAGCCGGGGACGAGGGTGGCGCCGCCCGCGTCGAGGACACGCCGCGCGGGCAGGGCTTCGACGTCCTCGTCGAGTCCCGCGATCCTGCCGTGCAGGACGCCCAGGGTGCGGGCGGAGGGCCGGTCGTCGTCGAGGGTGAGGATGCGCGCGTTGCGCACCAGCAGATCGAGAAGCATGGGGTGGGTCCGTCCCTCAGGCGAAGTGGTGCAGTTGGGCGAGGGGCAGTTCGGTGACGGCGTCGGTTCCGGTGGGGACGTCGTCGAC
Organism: Streptomyces sp. CB01635; assembly: GCF_002803065.1. GTDB lineage: Bacteria > Actinomycetota > Actinomycetes > Streptomycetales > Streptomycetaceae > Streptomyces. Next base: position 880,798 of record NZ_NNBL01000003.1, on the reverse strand, counting down.
CAGGACGGGAGCGGGCTCGCGCGGCACGTGGACGCGTGGCGTGGCGGTGTTGTGCAGCATGTCGGCCCGGGTCAGGCCCCGTGCGCCGACGATCGGCGCGTACTGCAGACCCTGCGGGAGCGCGGCGCGGGCGGCCCGGTCCTCCAGGGCGGCCTGCGCGACGAAGATCCGGGACAGGCGTGCGGGGGCGTCGCCGAGTGCCCCGAAGTAGGGGCGGTAGGTGCGGGGCTGGGTCAGGCGGGTGGAGCCGGAGCCCGATCCGGTGTTGCCCCAGGCCACGAAGCCGCCCTTGACGACGAGTTCGGGCTTGGTACCGAACCAGGCGGGGTGCCACAGGACGAGGTCGGCCATGCGGCCCGGCTGGAGGGAGCCGACCTCGTGGGCCAGGCCGTGCGCGATCGCCGGGTTCAGGGTGATCTTCGCCAGATAGCGCAACGCTCGTGCGTTGGCGGCGTGTTCCACTCCCCCGGCGCCGTTCGCGAGGGCCTGGACATGGGCGAGCTGCCAGGTCCTGCGCACGGTCTCGGCCATCCGGCCCATGCCCATGGAGTCGGAGTTGACGATGCTGATCGCACCCAGGTCGTGCAGGGCGTTCTCGGCGGCGATGGCATGGCCGCGGATGCGGCCCTTGGAGATCTCGATGTCGCTGGGCGAGTGGTGGTTCTGCCGGTGGACCGTCATCGTCATCGGGAAGAGCTCGCCGACGGTGTTGGCGGTGTACGGAACCGTCGGGGTGGTCGACGAGGGAAGCACGTTGGGCTCGGAGAGGATCTCCAGGAGGTCGGGGTGACCGCCGCCGCCCTCGACATGGTAGGCGTGCACGGTGCGGCCGCGGGTGGCGCCGATGGTGTCGCGCAGATAGCCGGACTCGTTCATGGAGTCGGTGTGCATGGCGACGGGCAGGTCCGCCTGTTCCGCGGTGCCCAGGCACGTCTCGATGATGCGCGGGGTGGCCCCGAAGTCCTCATGGATCTTGAAGCCGCCGGCGCCCGCGAGTACGGACTCGTCGAGCAGGGCGCGCGAGGTGGAGGAACCCCGGGCGAGGAACGCGATGTTGAGCGGGGTGCCGCGCCAGGACGCCATCAGGGTGTGCAGGTTGTGCGCCGGGTTGCAGCCGATCTCCCAGACGCCGCCGAGGCCCATGCCGACGAGCGTGGTGACTCCCGCGGACAGCGCGGCGGGTGCCACCTCGGGCGAGGAGAGGTGGACGTGGCTGTCCACGATGCCCGGGGTGGCGATCAGGCCCTCGCCCGGGATGACCGAGGTGTGGGAGTCGATGGCGAAGTCGACGTCCATGACATCCGGGTTGCCGACACCGCCGACGGCGACGATCCGGCCGTCCTTGATGCCGATGTCGGTCTTGCGGACGCCCAGCACCGGGTCCATCAGGACCACCCCCGCGACCACCATGTCGAGCGCGGAGTCCCGCTCGGAGCGCGGCGATGCGAGCAGTCCGTCGCGCACCGTCTTGCCGCAGCCGCCGAGCAGTTCGTCGCCCGGTGTGCCGTCGTCCTGTTCCACCTCGACCCACAAGCACGTGTCGCCGAGCCGGATCCGGTCGCCGGTCGTGGGCCCGTAGAGAGCGTTGTACGTGCGGCGGTCGACCTGTGTCATGACGCCTCCTCATGGCGTGCCGTCACCACGTCGACTTCGCGTACGGCGCCGGGTTCGAAGGACAGGGCGGTGCCCGCCGGGATGTCGAGCCGCATGCCCGCGGCGGCCTCGCGGTCGAGCTCCAGGGCCGCGTTCGCTTCGGCGAGCGGGTAGTGCGAGGACAGGTAGACGGTGCGGTCGCCGTTGTTTCGGATGGTCAGCCGCGAGCGGAGCCTGCCGGTGTTGATCAGGACCGGGTCTGGTGCGGTGCGGACGGCTCCCGGCCCGGATTCGCCGCTTCCGCCCGTGGTGGGGATCGGGTGGTCGATCGCCACCAAGGACGTACCACTCGGGAACAGGGCCTCGACCTGGATCGTGGTGACCATCTGCGGCACCCCGTCCATGACGTCGTCCTCGGTGAGGACCTTGCGGCCCGCCGCGATCACTTCGTCGAGGCTCAGGCCGTCCCAGGCGGCTTCGAGAACCTCGTCGCAGATCAGGGCGATCGCCTCCGGCGCGTTCAGCCGGCGCCCGCGCGTCCTGCGGCGGCGCGCCAGTTCAGCGACGGTGAACAGCTGGATCCGCTCCAGCTCGCGAGGGGTCAAATGCACAGCTACCCGGCCCTCCATGCAGTGGAATTCCGGCCACGGCCTGCCGGACACTCCAAGAATTCACGGGGTCTGGCGCGAAGCCAACGTTGATATGGCGCCGATGGGGCGGCCAGGATTGTGCACATGAACAGTGAGCCCATCCTCTTCCCGCCCCCGGATCCCCGGGTCACCGAGCTGGCCCGGGGCTGCCTCGAGGACATCGACAGCCTCGTCGGCCTCTGGGTGGAGTGCGTACGCCCTGTCCGTGCCTCCTACGCGGACCGTGTCTCGGAGGAGGACTTCCGCGCCACGGCCTGGCAGGCGTTCGAGTACCTGCTGCGCAAGGTCGCCTGTCTGCCCCTGCCCGAGCGCATCGCCACGGTCTCCGAAGAGATCGGGGAGAGGCGCGCCCGGCAGGGCGTCCCCCTGGACTCCCTGCTCGCGGCGGCCCGCCTCGACTTCCGCGTGGTCTGGGCGGCTCTGGTCGACAAGGCTGGCGAGAAGGACAAGGCCGAGCTGGTGACGTCCGCGTACCACGTGTGGGAAGCCGTGGAGAAGCATGTCACCGGGATCATGACCGCGTATCAGCGCACCATCCTGGACATGGGACGCCGCGCGGCCGACGAGCGGCGCATGTGGTTCGCCCGGCTCCTGGACAGCGAGGGCCGCAATCCGACGGTGGTACGGGACGCGGCGCTCGCTCTCGGCTTCCAGCCCGACGACCGCTTCCTGTGCGCGGTGGCGCCGCCGCAGCACGGGGCGGGGCTGCGCAGGGCCGCGACGGCGCTGCGCACCGCGGAGACACCCGTCCAGTTGCAGGAGGTCGCGTCGGATCTGGTCCTCGCCGTGCAGCTGGGACGGCGCACCACGGCGGAGACCGTGCTCGCGCTGCTTCAGGAGACGCCGTGCGGGGTCGCTTCCGCCCCGGCGGGCCTTGCCGCGGTGCCGCGTGCCGTGGTGCTCGCGACGGCCACGGCGCGCGTGCTGCCGGTGGACGCCGCGGGTCCACGGCGGCTCGAGGACAGCTGGCTCGATGTCCTGGTGCAGCGCGCGGAAGGCTTCGGGCGGGATCTCGCCGACGACGTCCTCAGCGGGCTCGACGCGGAAGCGGTGCCCGTCGGCGAGACGAAACGCCTCCTCGATACCGTACGGTCGCACCTGGCCGGGACCGGGTCCGTCGCGGACACCGCGGCCGCCCTGTACTGCCATCGCAACACGATCCAGCAGCGGATCAACCGGTTCGCCGAGCTGACCGGCCGCGATGTGCGGCGCCCCGAGGACGCCGCCCTGGTGGCCCTCGCCCTGCGCGCCCGTGACCAGCACGAGAAGGACCACCGGCCATGAACAGCAAGCACGTCGCGTTCGACGACCTCGACCGCAAGATCGTCGCCGCCCTGATCGCCAACGCCAGGACGAGTTTCGCGGAGATCGGCGCGGCCATCGGTCTGTCCGCCACCGCGGTGAAGCGGCGCGCCGACCGGCTGCGGGAGAACGACGTCATCACCGGCTACACCGCCACGGTCCGGCCGACTGCGCTCGGCTGGAGCACCGAGGCGTTCGTCGAGGTGTACTGCGACGGCGCGGCGCCGCCTCGTCGGCTCGCCGAAGTCGTGCGCAACCACCCGGAGATCACCTCCGCGATGACCGTGACGGGCGGCGCCGACGCATTGCTGCACGTCAGGGCCACGGACGTCGGCCATTTCGAAGAGGTGCTCGAACGCATCAGGGCCGAGCCGTTCATCCGCAAGACGATCAGCTACATGGTTCTTTCCCATCTGCTGCCGGACAGCGCGGAGGCCGGCGCCCGCGAGCCCGCCCCGGACGACGCAGCAAACCAGCGCTGACCTCCATATCTGCGCAGCATTACTGCGGGCACACGCATCCAAATGCTCTTGTCGAGCGCGACTTCCGCTTCCTACCGTGGAGACACCCTCTGATCGTTGTCCCGCCGGAAGCGGAGGTACCCGTCTGTGCCCAGGCGCTATCTGGTGTGCGAGCCTCGATACTTCGACGTTCAGTACGCCATCAACCCGTGGATGCGTGACGACGTGCGGGTCGACACCGCGCTCGCCATCGCGCAATGGCAGAACCTCATCGAGACCTACCGCGCGCACGGACACACCGTGGAAACCGTGCCGCCCGTCCCGGGCCTGCCCGACATGGTGTTCGCCGCGAACTCGGCGCTCGTCGTGGCCGGCCGTGTTCTCGGCTCCCACTTCCATGCGGAGCAACGCCGCCCCGAGTCCGCGGAGTACGAGACGTGGTTCAAGGCGGCGGGCTACGACGTCCACCGCCCGGAGTCGGTCTGCGAGGGCGAGGGCGACCTCGTACCGGCGGGCCGCTACGTTCTCGCGGGCAGCGGATTCCGTACGACGCGTGCCGCGCACGACGAGGCGCAGGAGTTCTTCGGCGTACCGGTCATCGGACTCCGCCTGGTCGATCCGTACTTTTACCACCTGGACACCGCGCTGTTCGCCCTCGATCACCCAGACGATCCGGTTGATCCAGATGATCCGGACGGCGGCACCATCGCGTACTACCCGGAGGCGTTCTCGGCCGGGAGCCGCGAGGTGCTCGCGCGGCTCTTCCCGAGCGCCGTGCTCGCCACCCGCGAGGACGCGATGGCCTTCGGCCTCAACTCCGTCTCCGACGGCCGTCATGTCTTCGTCGCCCCGCAGGCCACCGGGCTCATCGCACAGCTCACCCACCGCGGATACGTCCCCGTCCCCGTCGACCTCTCCGAGTTCCACAAGGCCGGCGGAGGCATCAAGTGCTGCACCCAGGAGATCCGTTCATGACCGTCGCCCCCGTCCAGGCCGCGCGTTCCTCTGCCGAGCTCATCAGCGCCGAGACACCGGTGCTCGCGCACAACTACCACCCCCTTCCCGTCGTCGTCGCCCGCGCCGAGGGCACCTGGGTCGAGGACGTCGAGGGCCGCCGCTACCTCGACCTCCTCGCGGGTTACTCGGCCCTCAACTTCGGCCACCGCCACCCCGCCCTCATCGAGGCCGCCCACCGTCAGCTCGACCAGCTCACACTGACGTCGCGCGCCTTCCACAACGACCGTCTGGCCGGCTTCGCCGAGGGCCTCGCGGAGCTGACCGGGCTCGACATGGTGCTGCCGATGAACACGGGCGCCGAGGCCGTGGAGAGCGCCGTCAAGGTCGCCCGTAAGTGGGCGTACGAGGTCAAGGGCGTCCCCGCGGACCGGGCGACGATCGTCGTGGCGGACGGCAACTTCCACGGCCGGACGACCACGATCGTCAGCTTCTCCACGGACGAGTCGGCCCGCGCCGGGTTCGGGCCGTTCACGCCGGGCTTCCGCGTGGTCCCCTACAACGACCTGTCCGCGCTGGAGGCGGCGGTCGACGAGACGACAGCGGCCGTCCTGCTCGAACCCATCCAGGGCGAGGCCGGGGTGGTCATCCCGGACGACGGCTATCTCACCGGGGTACGCGATCTGACGCGGCGGGCCGGCTGCCTGTTCATCGCCGACGAGATCCAGTCGGGGCTCGGCCGCACGGGCCGCACGCTCGCCGTCGACCACGAGGCCGTACGCCCCGACATGCTGCTCCTCGGCAAGGCGCTCGGCGGCGGCATCGTGCCGGTGTCGGCGGTCGTCGCGGGGCGGGACGTCCTGGGGGTGCTGCGGCCGGGCGAGCACGGTTCCACGTTCGGCGGGAATCCGCTGTCCGCGGCGGTCGGCTCCGCCGTCGTCGACCTGCTCGCCACCGGCGAATTCCAGCGCCGGGCGGCGGATCTGGGCGAGGTGCTGCGCGCCGGGCTCGAAGCCCTGACCGGTAAGGGAGTCAATGCCTTCCGAGCCCGCGGTCTATGGGCGGGCGTCGACATCGACCCGGCCATCGGCACGGGCCGCCGGATCAGCGAACTCCTCCTGGACGAGGGCGTGTTGGTCAAGGACACCCACGGTTCGACGATCCGCCTGGCCCCGCCCCTGACCATCACCCGCGAAGAGCTGGAGTCGGCGCTCGCCGCGCTGGGGAGGGTGCTGGGCTAACCCCTGGACCCGGGCGCGATCGGCAGACCGGCCCGGCCACCGTCAGCAGTGGCCGGGCCGTGACCTCGGGCTCAGCGTGGAAAGGACCGCTCTCACCGATCGAAATCGGTGCGTCGTCATGGCCGACAAGCGGATGAGCCCGCGCGCCGTCACCGAACCCGCCGCAGGGCACGCTTCGTTGGCCTCACAGCCGGGCCCGGTCGCCGACCTGATCGAAAAGGCGGCGAACGAACTCTCCGGCCGGCGGTCGGGTCGGCGCCCCGCAGCGGACCGACAGCGGCTCGGGCGGTCGTCGACAAGCCGCCCGACGCTTGATTGGCTTGCGCCATGCGCATCGACCGACTCGACCACCTCGTCCTCACCGTGCACGACCTCGACGCCACGGTCGCCTTCTACACGAAGGTCCTGGGCATGGAGGCGGTCACCTTCCGGGGCGGCCGCCGCGCCCTGACCTTCGGCCACAGCAAGATCAACCTCCATGAGGCGGGGCACGAGTTCGAGCCGAAGGCGGCCCGCCCCACGCCGGGCAGCGCGGACCTGTGCCTGATCGTCGACGAGCCCGTCAAGCGGATCACCGCCGAACTGGCGAGCCACGGCGTCCCGTTGGAGGAGGGGCCGGTGGAACGCACGGGCGCCACCGGCCTCATCGTCAGCGTGTACGTGCGGGATCCGGACGACAACCTGATCGAGCTCAGCAATTATGCGGACACGGCGGACCCGCACACATCCTGACCAGGGTCTTTCGTTTGGATCGGACTGGATCTGGGAGCGGGGCCATGGGGCCCCTGCTCGAGCACGGCCGAGAGCTCGGGGAAGTGCGTGCCAGACCCCGCGAGCCCAGGGTGATCCGAACGAGAGGCCCTAGCGCTCCTCGCGCCCCACGTCCCGTACGAGATCCAGCGCCCTGCCCAAGGTAGTCAGACGGGCATCCAGGGTGTCGCCGGCCGGGTAGAGGCGGACCGTGTCGACGCCCGCGGCGCTCCAGACCCGCAGGCGTTCGCGGACCATGGGCTCGGTGCCGATGAGGGTGGTGGCCAAGACCATGTCGTCGGTGATCAGTTCCGCCGCGCCGTCCCGGTCGCCGGCCTGCCACCGCGCGCGGACCTCGGCCGCCGTGTCGGCCCAACCCTGCCTGCTGTAGGCGTTGTTGTAGTAGTTGGTGGTCGCGGATCCCATGCCGCCCAGGCTGAAGGCCAGTTCCTTCTTGCGGCCCGCGACCATCGCGCGCAGCGCGTCCTCGTCGTCCGCGAACGCCACCTCGGCGCCCTGGCAGATGTCCAGGTCCGACCGCTTGCGGCCGGCCGCGGCGAGCCCGGCGTCCAGATGGTCGAAGTAGGCCTCCTGCGCACCTTCCGGCACGAAACTCGTGCCGAGCCAGCCGTCCGCGACCTCACCCGTGAGCCGCAGCATCTTGGGCGAGAGTGTGGCCAGATAGACGGGCAGGTCGTGCTCGGCGCGCATCGACAGGCGCATCGGCTTCGCCTCGCCGCCCGGCAGCGGGAGGGTGAACTCCCGTCCCTCGTAGGAGAGTTTCTCTCCGGCCACGGCCTGCCGGACGATCTCGACGGTCTCGCGCATACGGGACAGGGGCCGCGCGAAGGGGACACCGTGCAGCCCCTCGATCACCTGAGGTCCCGACGGTCCGAGTCCGAGCAGGAAGCGGCCCTCGGAGATGTTGGACAGGGTGATCGCCGCGCGGGCGATCGCGGCCGGGGTGCGGGTCGCCAGCTGGATGATCCCGGAGCCGAGCAGCATCCTCTCCGTGCGCGCCGCCAGATATCCGAGCGGCGAGGGCGCCTCCGAGCCCCACGCCTCGGCCACCCAGCAGATGTCCATCCCGAGCCGCTCGGCCTCGGTCACGAAGTCGACCGTCTCGCGCCAGCTGCCGCCCGAGGCCTCGATCGTCGTAGACGTACGCATCACTCGCCCCGCCCTTCCGGAGCCGGGCCGCCCTCGGCCAGGTCCTTGATCGCGTCGAGCGTGGCGGTGATGTTCCGCTCGAACTCCCGCAGCCGCACGAACACGATCTTCTGCTCCTTCTCCGGCATCGCGTCGATCGCGTACGAGAGCCCGGAGCGGCCGGGGCCGAGCTGCATCCACTGGGCCAGCTCGGTGCCGCCGTCGTCGAGCGGTGTCAGGGTGAACTTCCAGAGGGCACTGGGCTGTTCGGGGTCCTCGACCCCCCAGGCGAACTCGCGTGGCGCCTCACACGCGACGACATACGAGGTGGTCTCCCACTCCCCCAGCGACTCGTGCTTGCTCCGCCCGAGGAACCGGGCGCCGAGCGTGGGGCCCACCGCCCCGTCCAGCCAGGCGACCGACTGGAGTTCGGCGCTGAGCGTCGGCATCAAGTCGATGTCGGAGACGAACTCCCACACCCGCTCCGGCGACGCCTGAACCCTTCTGCGGACCTCGACCGTCGGTCTGTCGGCGTAGCGCGCGCCCGTCCACTCCATTGCCGGTTGCCTCTCCGTCTGCGGGAAGTTCACTGGGCGGATCCGTGAAAAGCGACCCTGAGCATGAGAGTTGCGTAGATAGACTCACCCGTCAAGGGGCAACCCCGAAGGGCGGGACGACAGGGAGTCAGTCCGCGAAACGGGCTTTGATGTCGGGGCGCTCCGCGAGGCGGGGCGGATAGCCGGGGCCGAGCCGGGGCCGCGTGTTCTCGGCCGTCATCGGCTCCTTGCACTCGCTGCACACGACCTCGGCGTGACCCTCGTGGCCACACCGGTCGTGGTGGAACACGACGGGCGGTCCGGCCTCCTCCGCCAGCCAGCGGTCGCCCCACCTGTTCATGGCGGCGAGCACTCCGAAGAAGTCGCGTCCCATGTCCGTGAGGACGTAGTCGTAGCGGACGGGCTCCTGCTGATAGGCCCGCTTCTCCATGAGCCCCTCGTCCACGAGGCGCCGGAGCCGGTCGGCCAGGGTGTTGCGCGCGATGCCGAGCTCCTCCTGGAACACGTCGAACCGCTTGATCCCGTAGAACGCCTCACGCAGGACGAGCGGCGTCCACCAGTCGCCGAGCAGGTCCATGGTGCGGGCGATGGAGCAGGGCCAGTTGGCAAAGGAGGTCCGCCTCATGCCGTCAGCATACGAGGGTCTCGGATTGAGACCCAGCAGTTCGGGGCCCGAGGACACTCCAGCAGCCGACCGGTTCGGGCGCTCCGTACGGCTGTGGCACGTGACCTACGCCGCAAACACCGCGTCCCTGTTGTGGAGCCCCTCGCGGAACTGATCCAGTGACCGCAGACCAGCCGGCGCGCGGCGCCGCACGAGGAGGGGGCTCACCCATGACGTCCGGGTACTTCACGTCCGTCGACGATGTGTCCGCGCGGCTCGCCGCGACGGGCTACCTGGCGTCCCCCGCGGTGGCCACCACGGTCTTCCTCGCCGACCGCCTCGGCAAGCCACTCCTCGTCGAGGGCCCCGCGGGCGTCGGCAAGACCGAACTGGCCAAGGCGGTCGCCGAGGTCGCCGGCGCCACCCTCGTCCGGCTCCAGTGCTACGAGGGCGTGGACGAGTCGCGCGCCCTGTACGAGTGGAATCACGCCAAGCAGCTCCTGCGCATCACGGCGGGCCGCGACGAGTCGTGGGACGAGACCCGTACGGACATCTTCAGCGAGGAGTTCCTGCTGCCGCGCCCGCTGCTGACGGCGATCCGCGGCAGTGACCCGAAGGTGCTCCTCATCGACGAGACCGACAAAGCCGACGTGGAGGTGGAGGGCCTGCTCCTGGAGGTGCTCAGCGACTTCCAGGTGACGGTGCCCGAGCTCGGCACGATCAGCGCGACGCGCCGCCCGTTCACCGTCCTCACCTCCAACGCGAGCCGCGAGCTGTCCGAGGCGCTGCGCCGGCGCTGCCTGTTCCTCCATATCGGCTTCCCCGAAGAGGAGTTGGAGCGCCGGATCGTGCGGCTCAAGGTGCCGGGGCTCGACGAGGCGCTGGCGCAGGCCGTGGTGCGCGTGGTCGGCGCGCTCCGCGCGATGGACCTGCGCAAGGTGCCGTCGGTCGCGGAGACCATCGACTGGGCCCGCACGCTCCTCGCCCTCGGCGCCGGAACGCTCGACGAGCAGGTCGTACGCGACACGCTCGGCGTCGTCCTCAAGCATCAGGAGGACGTGCTGAAGGCGGCGGCCAAGCTGGACCTGGACGCCGTGTGAGCGCGACGGCGGCCGGCGTCCCGGAGCGGCTCACCGCACTCGTGCAGGCGCTGCGCTCGCACGGCGTCCGGATCGGCACCGGCGAGACCGTCGACGCCGGGCTCGCCGTCGAGGCGCTCGGCCTGACCGACCGCGAGCATCTGCGGGAGGGCCTGGCGGCGGCGCTGCTGCACAGCGAGGGGCAGCGGGCCGTCTTCGATCCCGTCTTCGATCTGTACTTTCCCCGGAGTGTCGGCGCCCCGCAGGACACACGGCACGAGCCGGGCTCCGGCAGTCCGTGGCAGGACTCCGACACGGCCGACCTGCGCGAGCGGCTCGCCGCCGCGCTCGCCGCCAACGACCAGGAGTTGCTCGACCAGTTGGCGGCCGAGGCGGTGGACGGCCTCGGCGGCTACAGCACCGCGAACGGGGCGGGCGGCTCGGGTGGGTCCGGAGGATCGGGTCCGTCGGACCGCTCGGACGGCTGGTCCTCGCACCAGACGCTCGCCCGGCTGCGCCCGGAGACCCTGCTCGCCCGGATCCTCGCCGGGATCCGGGCCGGGGCCACCGGCGACGACGAGTTCACCGACCGGCTCCAGGCGGACGAGATCCGCCGCCGCATCCAGGCGTTCCGCGGACGCGTGGGCACCGAGGCGCGGCGCCGCGTCGCCGAGCGTCGCGGCACCGACGAGATCGCCCGCCGCGCCATCGCACCGACCGCCGACCGTGTCGACTTCCTCATCGCGGGCCGCGCCCAGCTGGACGAACTGCGCCGGGCGGTTCAGCCCCTGGCCCGCAAGCTGGCCACCCGCCTCGCCGCCCGCAGGCGCCGGGCCGCGCGCGGGCGGATCGACCTGCGCCGCACGCTCCGTGGCTCCCTGTCGACGGGCGGCGTCCCGATGCGGCCCGTGCTGCGCCGCCGCCGTCCCGCCCGCCCCGAACTCGTCCTCCTGTGCGACGTGTCCGGCTCGGTCGCGGGGTTCGCCAACTTCACGATGCTGCTGGTGCAGGCGCTGCACGACCAGTTCAGCAAGGTGCGGGTGTTCGCCTTCGTCAACCGCGTCGACGAGGTGACCGACCTCATCGGCCGCGACACCGCCGGGCCCGAGGGACTCGGTGCCCGCATCCTCTCGGCGGCGTCCGTGACGGGCTGGCACGGAAGCAGCGATTACGGCACGTCGCTGGGCGAGTTCGCCGAGCGGTACACGGATGCGGTCGGCCCGCGCAGCACTGTCTTCGTCCTGGGCGACGCCCGTACGAACATGAGCGACCCCAACAGGGGGGCGCTGCGTGACGTCGCCGGGCGTGCCCGCAAGGTGTACTGGCTCAACCCCGAACGGCGCTCGCTGTGGGACACCGGCGACTCGGCGGCAGACACGTACGCGGAGATCGTCGAGATGTACGAGTGCCGCAACGCCCAGCAGCTGAGTGCGCTCATCGCGCGGCTGCTGCCTGTTTGAGCGCTGTTCGCGGCGACGGGGAAACTGTGCCCGCCGGGGTGCGACGTGCGAACCGGAGTCAGCGGAGATCGGCGGAGTCAGACATGTGCGAGGAGCCTGTCCAGAGGGCGTGGAACGCGGTCGAGGTCGAGCCGTTCCACGAGTGAGCGCGCGTACTGCGTCTTGCGGCCGCTGTGCGTCCCCATGAACCGGCGCAACTGCCGCTCCACGCCCCGGTCCCGCTGCGCCGGCTGCTTCTGGAAGGTGCGGAATGACCTCAAGTCGCCCTCGGCGTCCAGGACTTCCTGCACGGTGTCCGCGCCGAGGCCGCGGATCAGCTCGTCCTCCAGGTCCGCGACACACACGTAGAAACCGAGCTGCTCCATGTCGGCGTGGGTGAGGTGGGGGCGCGGGCCGGTCCGCTCGAGAACGCTGCGGAAGTAGTGCTCCTCCCCCGCGTCGCACAGCCCGGCGACGGTGACGTCGAGCCCGTCCGGGCCGCACACGGCGAGGAATCTCCCGATGCTCATCGCGCCACCGAGCGGCAGCACCGCGACGCCCTCCTCGTCGAGGCTGCGTCCACGCCGCCGGGCCAGCGCCTCGACGGCAGCCAGGTCGCTCTCCCCCTCGACCAGGACGACCTTGCGCACACCGGCCACGACGGCCAGCTCGCGGGCCGCCTCCGCGGCAGGCCCGTCGTCTCCTCCGCGTGCCGCCCATGCTCCGGCCGCCCGACGGAACCGCCTCATCTCGTCCACACGCCCAGTTTCGCAGGGCACGGGGTGTTCCCGTCCAGTCAATTAGCTCACATGTTCGAATCTAGGAGTACGCTGTCCTCATGGCAACGCACCAACTCCAGGGGTCCCTGTTCGACCAGAGCGACGACGTGCGACTGCGCCCACTGGACGGGGTCCGCAGGACCGCGCTCGGCGACGGCGCCTGGATCGACCTGCTGCCGGGCTGGCTGACCGGCGCCGACGCCCTGTTCGAGCAGTTGGCCACGGACGTGCCCTGGAAGGCCGAGCGGCGGCAGATGTACGAGCGTCTCGTGGACGTGCCGCGCCTGCTCGCCTTCTACGGCGCGGGCGAGCCGCTCCCGCACCCCGTCCTCGACGAGGCGCGACAGACACTCTCGGCGCACTACGCGACCGAGCTCGGCGAACCCTTCACCACGGCCGGGCTGTGCCACTACCGCGACGGGCGCGACAGCGTCGCCTGGCACGGCGACCGCATCGGCCGCGGCGCCCGCGAGGACACCATGGTCGCCATCCTGTCCGTGGGCGCGCCGCGCGACCTGCTCCTGCGCCCGCGCGCCGGCGGCGACGTGGTCCGCCGGCCGCTGGGCCACGGCGACCTGATCGTGATGGGCGGCTCCTGCCAGCGGACGTGGGAGCACGCCATCCCGAAGACGACGCGGGCCGCGGGCGGACGGATCAGTATCCAGTTCCGGCCGCACGGGGTGCAGTGATCCCGCGAGGCCGCCCGGATGCCAGGATCCCTGGCATGACGGACACGAACGAACTCACGGTGCGCCCGCGCGCCGACGCCGACCTGCCCAGCTGCGTCGAGGCGCTCGCAGGGGTCCAGGCGGCCGACCGCTATCCGGTGGACTGGCCCGCCGATCCGGCGGGCTGGCTCACCCCGCACGGGATGACCGACGCGTGGGTCGTCGTGGCGGGCACCGATGTCGTCGGGCACATGGCGCTCACCCCGCCGGGACCTGCCCTGGCCTCTGCTGCGGGGCTGCCCGAGCGGCGCCTGGTGGCCGTGTCACGGCTCTTCGTCAGCACCGGCGCCCGGCGGCGCGGGGTGGCCGCCCTGTTGCTCGACCGGGCGATCGGGACCGGCGCCGCCCGCGGGCAGACACCGGTCCTGGAGGTCGAGACGGCCGCGAGCACCGCCATCGGGCTCTACGAGCGCGCGGGCTGGCGCTACGCAGGCACGTTCACCGCCGACTGGACAACCGCCGACGGCCGGCTCGCCCGGATGCGCGCGTACGTGACGCCCTCGAATTTTAGGAACTCCTCGCATCCTGTGAGTTTTTGACAGCGCATCAGGCAGCCGCACGGGCTTCAAGTGTCCGGCCCCTACAGCCACCCCCAGCCGGGCCACCACCCGACGCGACTCCGGCGGCGAACAGCACCCGAAGCGACGGCAACGGACAAACCTTGACATCCGTTCGACCGGCTCCTTACGGTCGGCCGTGGATCTTGAGCGTTCACGGCTCGGCATCGAGCGAGCCGGGAGCAACCTTGTCTCCGTCGTCTTCGACACCCACCACACCGGCGCGCGCCCCCGCATTCCACGCCGGGCCACCGCCGACGGCCCGCCCACGAGGAGCAGGACTGCCATGGCCACACCTTCACACGCCGGCGACTCCCCTGAGCGCGACGCGTTCCACCCCGACCTCCCGGACCATGACGCGCCGCTGCCGCTCCGCGCCCGGCTCCACCACATCCGCGCGGGCGAACTGGACGGCGACACCGCGCAGACCGGCGGCATGCGGCGGTTCGCGGCGATCAGCGGGAGTACGGTCGGCTCCGAGCGCATCTGGATGGGCCAGACGCACGTGACCCCCGACACCGCCTCCTCCAACCACCACCACGGCGCCTCGGAGACGGCGATCCACGTCGTGAAGGGCCACCCGGAGTTCGTGTTCCTGGACGACTCCACCGGAGCCCCGGAGGAAGTCAGGCTGCGCACCGCACCCGGCGACTACATCTTCGTGCCGCCCTACGTCCCGCACCGCGAGGAGAACCCGAGCCCGGACGAGGAGGCGGTCGTGGTGATCGCGCGCAGCACGCAGGAGGCGATCGTCGTCAACCTGCCGGAGCTGTACGTACTGGACCAGGATTCCCCTTCCCCGGCAGGGGGCTGACGCTACGTCACCATCGCCGTCACAGAGGTGGCTCGGGGCGGAGATGAGCCCGGAGTTCGCGTGCTATCCGGTCCGCCTCACCGTCCGTCACCCACTCCCCCTCCGGCCGGCCGAGCATCGCGAAGACGCCGGGACCCCGGCGCTCCTGCGGGAGGTCGGGCAGTCGGGGCACTACGTGGAAGTGCACGTGCGAGAAGCCTTCGGCCTCCGCGAACTGCGCCACGTAGGTCTTCTCGCAGCCGGTCACGCTCCGCAGCGCGCGGGAGAGCCTGACCTGCCAGACACCCAGCGTCGCGGCCTGCGCGTCAGTGAGGTCGTGGACGGCCGTGACGTGGCGTCGCGGCAGCAGCACCAGCCAGCCGGGCAGCGCCGTTCTAATGGCGTGGACCACCCGCCAGTGCTCGTCGAAGGCGATGCGTTCGCGTGGCGGCAGACCGGCGAACTGCGCTTCCTTGCCGCATGGGTAGCAGTCGTGATCCGTCATGCCGGGGATCCTAGGAGCCCGATCCGCGCCCTCGCACCCCCTTACACAAGGGGGTGGCGTCCGAGGTGAGGGTCCGCGAGGTTCAGCGCCTCGCTCACCAGGCGTCGCAGATGCCCGTCGGTCAGCGCGTAGACCATGCGGCGGCCCTCCTTGCGGACGGTCACCAGGCCCGCGAGACGTAGTTTCGCCAGGTGCTGGCTGACGGCGGGGCGGGCCGCGCCGCACGTCTCGGTGAGCGTCGTGACATCCGCCTCACCACTGCCGAGCGTGTGCAGGAGCACGAGACGGGTGCGATCGGCGAGGAGGCCGAGGAGGTCGGCGGCGTAGGCAAGCTGCTCGTCGCTCGGGTTTTGCGGGTGCACACCGTGCGCAGGTGATAGGTGCATGCGTGCGCTCATACGCACATAATGGAACGGGACGCCTTCCGGTGTCCAGCTCCGCGCCGATCCCCCAGCCTCCGCCCCGTCCAGGAAGGCCCGGCCCTTGAGCCCTCAGCACGGACACGCACCCCACGACAGCACGCATCACCACGGTCACGAGCACGGCCCCGTGTCGGGAGCGGCCCGGTGGCGGCACCGGCTCGCGCACGTCCTCACCCCGCACTCCCACGAGACCGCCGACAAGACCGACCGGGCACTCGAAGCCTCGGCCCGGGGCCTGCACGCCCTGTGGATCTCGCTGGCCGTACTGGGCGTGACCGCGGCGGCCCAGGCGGTCGTCGTCGTGCTCTCGGGTTCGGTCGCGCTGCTCGGCGACACGGTCCACAACGCGGCGGACGCCCTCACCGCGCTGCCGCTCGGCGTCGCCTTCGTCCTGGGCCGGCGGGCCGCCAACCGCCGCTTCACCTACGGATACGGGCGTGCCGAGGACATCGCCGGGCTCGTCATCGTCCTGACCATCGCCGCCTCCGCGGCCTTCGCCGCGTGGACTGCGGTCGACCGGCTCATCAACCCGCGCGACATCACGTACCTGCCGGCCGTGGCCGCGGCCGCCGTGATCGGGTTCCTCGGCAACGAATGGGTCGCCCGCCACCGCATCCGCGTCGGCCGTGACATCGGCTCCGCGGCGCTGGTCGCCGACGGACTGCACGCGCGTACGGACGGGTTCACCTCGCTCGCCGTGCTCATCGGGGCGGGCGGGGCCGCCGTCGGCTGGCGGCTCGCCGACCCGATCGTGGGACTGGCCATCACCGCCGCCATCCTTCTGGTGCTGCGCGACGCCTGCCGCGAGGTCTTCCGGCGCGTGATGGACGCCGTCGACCCGGCCGTCGTGGACAGCGCCGAGCACGCGCTGGAACACGTACCCGGTGTGCTGGCCGTCGGCGAACTGCGCATGCGCTGGATCGGGCACCGGCTGCGCGCCGAGGTCGCCATCGTCGTCGACGGCGCCCTCAGCGTGCGGGCCGCGCACGAGGTCGCGGTCGCCGCGGAGCACGCCCTGTTGCACGCCGTCCCCAAGCTCACCGGCGCGCTCGTGCACGCCGACCCGGCGCCCGACCCCGGCGCACCCGACCCGCACGCGGCACTCGCCCACCACTCCGCGTAGAGACCTTGGAGCTTCGCCCCCTGCCCAACAGGGCGCTCACAGGCAAGGCTCAGGGCAAGGACGCCGAGGTGCTCTACCTCCAGTTGATGACGGCGCATCACATGGGCGGCATCGACATGGCGAGCGCCTGTGCCCAGCAGTGCGAGGTACCGGTGGAGCGGAGTCTCGCGCAGGGCATGGTCGACGCGCAGGAGTCGGAGATGAAGCTCATGGCCGACCTGCTGCGGGCGCGCGGTTCGTCGCCTCGCTGACGGGGGTGGGGCCGTCCCGCCGACCACGGGACGGCCCGCCAGGGCACTGCCAGAATGGCGGTGCCCTGGCCCGCCCCATCCCGTCCTGCCCCATCCCGTCCCGGCAGAAGGCACCCCCCATGACGAAGACCATCGACTCTCAGGACCCGCTCGCCGTCGCGGTCACGCAGGCGATCCGCCAGGGCGACATACCGGCCCTGCGCCATCTGCTCGCCGAACACCCGGGGCTGGCCTCCGCCGGGATCGCGGAGACCGCCCGCCCGGACTGCTCCGGGATCCGCACGCTGCTGCACATCGCGACCGACTGGCCAGGCCATTTCCCCAACGGTGCCCAGGTCATCGCCGCCCTGGTGGAGGCCGGGGCGGACCCCGACGCGCGTTTCTCCGGCGCACACACCGAGACGCCCCTGCACTGGGCGGCGAGCAACGACGACGTCGCCGCCGTCGACTCCCTCGTCGCGGCCGGCGCGGACATCGAGGCGCCGGGCGCGGTGATCGGCGACGGCACGCCCCTCGCCGACGCCTGCGCCTTCGGGCAGTGGCGCGCGGCGTTCCGTCTCGTCGAGCACGGCGCCCACGTCACGTACGAGGAGGCCGCGTCGCTCGGCCTGCTCGACCGGGTCAGGGCCTGGGGGACCGCCGGGGAACCGCCGACGCCGGAGGAGGTGTCCAGCGCGTTCTGGTGCGCCTGTCACGGCGGCCGCCTGGCCACCGCCCAGTACCTGTACGAGCTGGGGGCGGATCCCGGCCGGGTCGGCTACGGCGACAAGACGCCTCTGGACGTCGCGCGCGAGCAGGAGGCCACGGACGTCGTCGAGTGGCTTTCCGCTGTCGCAGCGAAGCCGGTGGGTGACTCCATGTAATCCGTGCGAATCGGTGCCGCTCCCAGGGTGCTCAATCGGCCCGTGGCGGCTCCAATGGAGGGTGGGGAACCTCGGCGAGGAGGCCTGTCCATGACGAACGCGACGCGACTGCTGACTGCTCTTCCTCACGAGCACCGCGAACGGCTGATGACGCTCGCCAAGGAGGTGTCGTTCGACGAGGACGAGCGGATCTTCGAGGAGGGCCACATCGCCGACCGGTTCTGGGTCGTGCGCTCGGGCGCGGTCTCTCTGGACCAGCAGGTCACCGAGCACAGGAAGGTGACTGTCGCCTCGCTGGGCTCGGGTGATCTGCTCGGCTGGTCATGGCTGTTCCCGCCACACAAATGGGACTTCGGGGCCGAGGCGTTCAGCCCCGTGCGCGCCTACGAGTTCAACGCGCAGGCGGTGCGCGACCTATGCGAGACCGATCCAGCGCTGGGCATGACCCTGATCCGCACCGTCGCCGAGATCCTCGCGTACCGGCTCGGGGCGACCCGCGCCAAGCTCATGGAGCAGTACTCCATCCACCGGACGCAGCCGATCTGAGCCCGCACCCGTGAGTACCTCAGGCCGACTGTGAACGCCTCGATAAGAGCCTGTCCGATCTGTTGACTGCCCTTGCCCCCGGCGATATGAATCTCTGCACATAAGTGATTGTGCACATAGGGGTGAAGGTCGTGAAGTTCGAGTACGTCCTGCTCGCGCTGCTGTCGTACCGCCCGTTCAGCGGGTACGACCTGCGCAAGTGGGTGGAAACAGAAGGGCAGTTCCTTCGTTCGCGCGCCCATCACAGCCAGATCTACCGGCTGCTCGGGCGCATGGTCGACGACGGCTGGGTGGCGTACGAGGTCGACCCGCGCGAGGGCCGGCCGGACGCGAAGGTGTACCGGCTGACGCCACGGGGGCGCGACGTCCTCATGGAGTGGGTGCGCTCTCCGTACGACCCGCCCAGCCGCTTCCAGGACGCCGACTTCCTGGCCAGGTTCAGCTTCGCCGCCCCGCTCGACAAGGACGCGGCGATCCGGCTGATCAGGACCGAACTCACTTATCGGCGCGCCCAGATCGCCGGCAACCGCGCCCGCGACCGGCGCATCGGTTTCGAGAACCCGCTGCCCGAACTGGACCAGGACCTCGCGCGCGAGATCAGCGACGAGCTGCACGCCTACGGCGCCTCGTCCGTCGACCGCTGGGTGGCCTGGCTCGAAGGGATGCTGCGGCGCCTGGAGACCGGACGGCCGGAGTCCGAAGGCCGTACACCCACGCAGACAGGGGACGCCGCATGAAGGCGATCATGGTGATGTTCGACAGCCTCAACCGGCGGATGCTGCCGCCGTACGGAGGCGACTGGACGCACGCGCCGAACTTCGCCCGCCTCGCCGAGCGGTCCGTCACGTACGACAACTGCTACGCGGGCTCGATGCCCTGCATGCCGGCCCGCCGTGAGATCCACACGGGGCGGCACAACTTCCTGCACCGCAGCTGGGGTCCGCTGGAGCCGTTCGACGACTCCATGCCCGAACTGCTCAAGCAGAGCGGCGTCTACACCCACCTCGTCAGCGACCACCCCCATTACTGGGAGGACGGCGGCGCGACCTATCACGGCCGGTACAACACCTGGGAGTTCTTCCGCGGGCAGGAGGGCGACCCCTGGAAGGGGCAGGTCGCGGATCCCGAGATGCCCGAGGACCTCAAGAAGGTCCGGTTCGGGGCCGTCTACCGGCAGGACTGGGTGAACCGGCCGCACATGGCGACCGAGGACCGTCATCCGCAGACGCTGACGTTCGACGCCGGCCTGGAGTTCGTCCACACCAATCGCGACGCGGACGACTGGTTCGTACAGATAGAGACCTTCGACCCGCACGAGCCGTTCTTCAGCCACCAGCGCTTCAAGGACCTCTATCCGCACGACTACGACGGCCCGCACTTCGACTGGCCCGACTACAAGCGCGTGGTGGAGACGGACGACCAGGTCGGGCACGCCCGGTACGAGTACGCGGCGCTGCTGTCCATGTGCGACCACTCCCTCGGGCGGGTCCTCGACACGATGGACGAACTCGGCCTGTGGGACGACACGTTGCTCCTCGTCTGCACGGACCACGGTCTGCTGCTCGGCGAGAAGGGGTGGTGGGGCAAGAGCGTGCAGCCCTGGTACAACGAACTCGTCCATCTGCCGCTGTTCGCCTGGGATCCCCGGACCGGCGCGACGGGCGAGCGGCGCCGGGACCTCGTGCAGACCATCGACCTGGCGCCCACCCTCCTGGAGTTCTTCGACGTCCCGCGACCCGGCGACATGCAGGGCGCGCCGCTCTCGGACACATCCGTGCGCGAGGCAGGCCTGTTCGGCATGCACGGCGGACACGTCAATGTCACCGACGGCCGCTACGTCTACATGAGGGCGCCCGTCTCCCCCGACAACGCTCCACTGCACGAACACACGTTGATGCCGACGCACATGCGGGGCCGCTTCACGCCGCAGGAGCTCGCGGACCTGGAGCTCGCCGAACCGTTCGGCTTCACCAAGGGGGTCCGCACGCTGCGCGTGTCCGGGCGCACGCTCTTCAACCCTTACCAGCACGGCACGCTGCTCTACGACCTGGAGTCGGACCCCGAGCAGCGCACGCCGCTCGCCGACGACGCGGTGGAGCTGCGCATGGCGCGCCTGATGGTGGATCTCATGCGGGCGAACGAGGCGCCGCCCGGCCAGTACGAGCGGCTCGGCCTCCCCGCGGTGGGGCCCGTCACCGAGAAACACCTGCTGGTGCGCGCCCAGCGCGAACAGGCCGAGCTCGCCACGCAGCCCCTGCCGCGCGCGGACGACTACCCGGAGGGCCGCTTCTCCCTGCGCACACCGATCCGGGCTCTGATCTCCGACCCGGTGGCGGTGGAGGTCCTGCGCCGCCACCTGCCAGGAGTCGTGGACTCGGAACTCCTGCAGATCCTGGGGCCGACACCCCTGATCGACGTCGCCGCCATGGCGGGCGGGCTCTTCCCGGCGCCGCGGCTGCGGTTGGTCGCCGAGGAGCTCGCCGCGCTCTGACCGAACCGCGGCCCGGGCCGGAAGGTCCGTGCCGCCGCACCACCGAAAGAACGCCGGTGACGGGGCGGCCACCCCGTCACCGGCAGGCACCTCTCCCCTCCCGCACCGCTCCAGCGAAGAACCATGCCAAGAAAGGGTGGCGCCATGCCCGAGCTTATCGATGGGCCAGCGAGAACGACCAAGGACATCGGACCATCCGGAGTGTCCCGGCGCGGGCGCCAGTTGTCGCTGCTCGGCGGTGCGCTGCTGGTCGACAGCACCGAGGCGAGCCTCGTCAGCGGCCTCTTCCCGCTGATCCGGCAGTCGCTCGGCATCTCGCTCGGGGCACTCGGCGTCCTCACCGCCGCGAGCAAGATCGTGGGGGTGTTCACGGGCCCGTTCTGGGTGTGGGCCGCACAGCGCTGGTCCCGCAAGGGCGTCCTCGTCCTCGCGACGGGCCTGTGGGGTGTCTGGGGTGTGGCCGCGGGCTTCTCCCAGAACTTCGCCCAGCTCCTGGTGCTCTACACGATCCTCGCGGCGGGCTACGCGGCCGCCCACCCTGTCATCACCGAGATCATCGGCGACCTCTTCGACAGCTCGTCACGGGGCCGCGCCGTCGGATTCGTGTACGGCGCCGTGGCGCTGGTCAGTTCGGTGATCGGGCCGCTCAAAGGCCAGTTGGCCGGCGTCGACGACGGCTGGCGCTGGGGTCTGTGGGGGATCGGCGCGTTCAACATCCTGCTGGGCTGCGGGATCTGGCTGTGGTTCCGCGACCCCGGACGGGGCGCCGCGGAGCGGCAGCTCGCCGACCTGGGCCAGGAGGCCCGCGCGGCCCAGGCCACCAGGGTCACCTGGTCGCAGGCGGTGGCGCTGTTCAGGGTCCGCAGCCTGTTCGTCCTGCTGGTGTCCCGGCTGCTGTCCGGCCACCTCCTGATCTCCACGTTCGGTGTGGTCTATCTGGTGGACGTGTTCGGCTTCAGCACCCAGGTCGCCTCGGTGGTCCTGCTCCCGATGGGCATCGGCTACTTCCTGGGCACCCTTCTCGGCGGCTTCGCGGCCGACTGGGCCGCGCGCCGCAGCCCTCGGTACGGGCTGGTCGCCGTGTTGCAGGGCGCGCAGTTCGCCTTCGCCGTGACGGCCTTCTTCGGCACTCAGATCGAGTACGACGGCATCGCCCTCTTCGCGGTCTTCTTCGGCCTCATGGGCATGGCCCAGGGGATCAACCCGCCGGTCAACCGGCCCATGGTCATGGCGGTCACCCCACCCGAGCAGCGTGCCGCCGCCTTCGCGATCTACGTGTCCGTCTTCGAGGCGATCGCCTGGGCGGCGTTCAGCCTCGGCGCGGGCTTCCTGGGCGACGTGGTCGGACTCCGGCCGGTGTTCCTGTGGGTCCTCGTGATCCTGATGCTCGTCAACGGCGCGGTCCTCACCCTGCTCTACCGCCCCTACGCGCAGGACGTGGCACGGGTGCAGGGGGAACTCGACCGGCGCAGGAGCGAGGCTCTGGGCGCGGGGTGACGTCGGGATGACGACAGCACCGCGGCCGGGCCGGATCCGTGCCGCCCGGCGCGGTGCGCCCGGACGTGCACGGGTCCTGCCCGGCCCACGTGAGCGGTCGGCGATGCTCAGACCCCGCTCGCCACCTCCCGTTGCGTCACCGAGGACAGACCCTCTCCCGGCTGCGGCACCCGCAGGTGCCGGAGTCGGGCCGTGCACCAGATGCCGACGGCCGAGATGGCCATGAGCATGAGTGCCGTCGGCCAGTAGTGGCCGCCCGCCGCCGCGGCGAGGGAGACCGCCGCGAGCGGCGCGAGGCCGCCGAAGACCATGTTGCAGATCTGGTAGGACAGCGAGATGCCGGTGTAGCGGACGTGCGGGGCGAAACCCTCCGCGAGGATCGAGGCGATGGGCCCGTACAGCGCGGACATCACCAGGCGCATCGCCAGCATCATCAGCCAGATCAGGACGACGCTGCCGGTGCCGAGGGCCATGAACTGCGGGATCGACAGGACGATCACGCCGGCCAGGCCCGCGATGACGACCTTGTGCGGGCCGACCCGGTCCGCCAGCCAGGACAGCCACGGCGTGACCAGGAGTTCCAGGAAGGCTGCCAGGGTGAGGCCGTTGAGGAGCATGGACTCGGACAGGTGCAGGTCACCCGTGCCGTACGAGAGCAGGAAGCTGGTCACGACGTAGTAACCGCCGGTCGCGGTGGCCAGGGCGAAGACGCCGATGAGGACCGTGCGCCACGCCTTCTGGAATACCTCCACGACGGGCAGCTTCTGTTCGGCGGCGGCGTGCTCCTCGCGCACTTCGGACATGACGGGCGACTCCTCCAGCTTCACCCGTACGACGAGGCCCACGATCACCAGGACCGCGGACGCCAGGAACGGCACGCGCCAGCCCCAGCTCATGAACGCGTCGTCGCCGAAGAGGTTCATGAGGCTGAAGGCGCCGGTCGACAGCAACGCGCCGACGGATGAGCCGAGTTGGGCGAACGAGCCGAAGAACGCGGACTTGCCGGGCGGGGCGTTCTCCACCGCGATCAGTACGGCGCCTCCCCACTCGCCGCCGATCGCGATGCCCTGGATGAGGCGCAGCGTGATGAGCAGGACCGGGGCCAGCGCGCCGACCTGGGAGTAGGTGGGGAGCAGGCCGATCGCGAACGACGCGACGCCCATCATCATGAGCGTGATGACGAGGGTCTTCTTCCGGCCGACGCGGTCGCCTATGTGGCCGAAGACGATGCCGCCGAGCGGGCGCAGCAGGAAGCCGACGGCGAAGGTCGCGAACGCCGAGAGGGTCTTGAGGTAGGGCGACATGTCCGGCGGGAAGAACACGTCGTCGAAGACGATCGCCGCAGCGGTGGCGAAGGCGTAGAAGTCGTACCACTCGATGGAGGTGCCGGCGAGGGCCGCGAAGGGGGCTCTGTACGGGCTCTGTCGGGGGGCGGATGGCTGTGTCGGCATGAAGCCTCCGGGGACAGGAGAGGCGCGGAAGGGGAGGGGGTGGAGGGTCAGCGGCCGGGGGCGGCCCAGGCGCGGGCGCCGCCGATCCAGGTCTCGCGCACGCCGATGGAGGCGAGTTCGGCCGGGTCCGCGGTGAGCGGGTCGCTGTCGAGGACCGCGAAGTCGGCGAGCATGCCGGGGGCCAGGGCGCCGACCGCGTGTTCGCGGTGCAGGGCGGCGGCCGCCGCCGCGGTGTGCGCGTGCAGGCCGTCCGCGACGGGCATGCGCAGCGCGGCGTCGCCAAGGACGGTGCCGAGTACGGTGCGCCGGGTGGCCGCCGCGGAGATCGCCTCAAGGGGGGCGGGCGGTGCGACGGGCGCGTCGGAGCTGAAGACGACAGGCACGCCCGCGGCGAGGCAGGTGCCCGCCGGGTTGTAGCGGTGGCCGAGGTCGCCGACAGCAGTGAGCGTGCCGTCGCCGGTGCGCAGGTGGTGCTGGGGCTGCATCACGGGTACGACGCCCAACTCGCCCATGCGGACGATCTGTTCGTCGGTGGGCAGACCGGAGTGCTCGATGCGGTGGCGGATGCCGGGCCGCTCGCGGTCGGCCTGCGCCTTCTCGACGGCGTCGAGCACCATGCCGATGGCGAACGGGGACTGGGCGTGGGTCGCGGTCTGCAGGCCCGCGCGGTGGGCGCGGCCGACGAGCTCGGCGTACTCCTCGGCCGAGTGGTAGAGCTGCCCGTGGTGGCAGCAGTCCGCCGCGTATCCGTCAGGGAAGTACGCGGTCCAGCCGCCGAGCGTGCCGTCGGCGTAGAACTTCACGCCCTGGACGCGGAAGTGGTCGTCGCCGAAGCCGTTCACGACGCCCAGGTCGAGCGCGGTGTCGAGGAGCGCGGAGGTGAGGTAGGCGGAGACGCGCAGGCGCAGCGAGCCGTCCCGACGGGCCCTCAGGTAGGTCTCCATCTCGCGACGTGAGGCCTGGGCGTCGCCGACAGTGGTGACGCCGGCGGCGAGGAAGACCTCCTGGGCGCGCAGGAGGTGATCGGCCATGATCGCGTCGGGTTCGGAGAGGTGGAAGTTCGGCCCGTGGTTGCCGATCTTCACGCCGCCGGGTCCGGTGAGCAGGTCGCAGGCCGCGTCCCAGAGCTGTCCGTCGGGTTCGCCGGAGGGCAGCCGGCCGATGCTGCCGCCCTCGGGGTCGGGGGTGCCCGCGGTGACGCCGCAGGTGCGCAGGGTGTGGGAGTTGACGACGCCGCCGTGGCCGGAGGCGTTCATGACGTACACCTCGCGGTCGATGGCGACGCGGTCGAGGTCGTGACAGGTGGGGTGGCGGCGTTCGGCGAGCCTGCGGTGCTCGTACCCGAAGCCGCGCACGGGGACTCCTGCGGGGAGTTCGCGGGCGGCGTCGGTGAGGACGGCGACGAGGGTCTCGATGTCGGGGACGCGTTCGGGCCGGCAGTCGACCCAGGCCAGGGCCTGTCCGTACATCACGGGGTGGCAGTGGGCGTCGACGAAGCCGGGGTGGACGAGGCCGCCGTCGAGTTCGAGGCTCTCGTCGATCCGGCCGCCGAGCGCGGCGCGCGCCTCGTCGGCGGTACCGACGAGGACGACGCGACCGCCGCGTACGGCGAGTGCCTCGGCGCGTACGGGAGTTCCGGCGGCGGCGACCGCCGCGCCGGTCACCAGGAGCGTGCGGTCGGCGTCATCGAGGGGGTGGTGCATGAAGGGGCCTGCTTTCGACCGTGGGACGACCATGAGGGCAGCCGCGCACAGACAGGCGCGGCGAATGATTCGTTCGCATGGACGATAAACAGCCGACGTTGACTTGACTAGATGTACTGCTGAGAAATTTTTCGTAAGTTCAGGCGAGTCATCGCTTACGTATCATCCGGCCTGCGCCTCATTCGGCGGCCGGATCCTCGTAGCGCTCCTTGATGAGTTCCAGGTGCACCCAGCTCTCCACCGCTCGCACGCCCTTCACGGCCCGCATGTCCTCGACGGCCGTCCGGATCGCCGCGAGGGACTCCACCGTGATCGTGCCGACCAGGTCCGCACGCCCCATGCAGGAGGACAGGAAGGAGACCTGGTCGCGGTCAGCGAGACGCGCGGCGACCTCATCCCGCTCCGCCTCGACGCGCACCGCGAAACCGCACAGGATGCCGAGGCCGAGGAGTTCGGGACGCACCAGCGCGAGGACCTTCGCGACGCCGCCGTCGAGGAGCCGCAGCGTGCGCGCGCGGGCCGCACCGGCCGACAGGCCGACCCGCTCGGCGAGCTCGGCGAACGGGAGGCGGCCGTCGGCCTCCAACTCGCGCAGGACGAGCTGGTCGGTCTCGTCGAGTTCCGTGACAGCCGGCTCGCCCGCGAGCAGATACGGGTCCTTGAGGTGACGGGTGGAGATCAGCGGGTCCACGACGTCGACACCGGGCAGGCAGCGGACGCGTTCGATCGCCTGGTCCAGATCGGCGATCCCCTTCGTGCGCAGCTCGGCCATGACCGCGTAGCCGCCGGCGGTCAGCGTGACGAACGGCGCCTCGGGCATGGCGGCGATGGCGCGCGCCACGGGCCCGGCCGGTCCGCGGACACCGATCGACAGATGCGCCGACGCGGTGAGACCCCGGACGGCGGGGTGCACGACGGCCGCCACACGCACACCGCCGCCCTCGAGCAGCCGCTGGACGCGGGCCCGGGTGGCGGGCCGGGAGAGGCCGACCCGCTGCGCCAGCGTCTCGTACGTCAGACGGCCGTCCGCCTGCAGCTCGCGGACGACGGCGAGGTCGATGTGGTCCAGGTCCACCGGGGCTTCCCCTCAGCTCGGCTGCCCGGGTACGGCCGCACCCGGGGTCGGCGCCCATTGTCGACCACGGGGACGCGGGTGCCGGACACCCGTGACGCCCATCACGGACACCCGTCTCATGTGGACTGGACAATTATGGAAGACGAAACGTAACTTCAACACCGAAGCGACCGACGAATCATTCGTCACCCTGAGTTCGTCGCTCCAAGAGTGGGGAGAAATGTGATGGGTCAGCCGGTGGTGGTCTTCACCGACCCCGAGGAGCTGGACGTCGAGCCGGGCGCGCGCCTGCTGCGCGACGCGGGCTTCGAGGTCCGCGTGGTCGGGAGCCGCGACCCCGGGAGGATCGCGGCTGCCGCGCACGACGCCGAGGCTCTGATCGTCGGCTACGCCCCGGTGGACGCGACCCTCCTGGACCGGCTGCCGACGGTGCGCATGCTGGCCACGATGTCCGCCGGTTACGACATGGTGGACACCGCCGAGGCCCGCCGGCGCGGCCTGTGGGTGAGCAACCTGCCGCACGCGGCCACCGAGGACGTCGCCGTGCACGCACTCGCGGCCACCCTCTCCCTCGTACGCCACCTGCCGCACGCCGACGCCACGGTGCGGACCGGCGGCTGGAACACGGAATTCGGTGAACTGCCCCGCCGGGCCGGCGAGTTGACGCTCGGCCTGGTCGGGTTCGGCCGTATCGCGCGCGCCGTGGCACGGATGGCGGCGCCCGTCTTCGGCCGCGTGGCCGCCTTCGACCCACACGCCGACCCGGCCGGCTGGCCGCCCGAGGTCGACCGGCTCGACCTCGACGAGCTGGTGAGCCGCGCCGACGTGCTGTCCCTGCACACCCCCCTCACCCCGCAGACCCACGGTCTCGCGGACGAGGCCCTGCTCGCCCGGATGCGGCCGGGCTCGTTCCTCGTGAACGTCTCGCGCGGTGAACTCGTCGACCCCGACGCGCTCCTGCGCGCACTGGACAGCGGGCACCTCGCCGGGGCCGCGCTCGACGTGTTCCCGGTCGAACCCCCGCCCGCCGACGACCCGTTGCGCACCCACCCGCGCATCCAGCTCTCCCCGCACAGCGCGTTCCTGTCCGACGCCTCGCAGCGCGCGTACGTGTGTGCGCCCGCCGAGAACGTCATCGCCTGGCAACGCACCGGCCGCCCGCTCACGCCTGTGGTCGACCCGACCCTCGAAGGAGCCGTCTCGTGACCGACCTGCTGACCCCCGCCGCCGATCAGGACGCCGCGCAGACGGAACTGCGGCTGCGCCGCGAACTCGCCGCCGTCTACCGGCTCGTGGCCCACTTCCGCATGACCGACCTGATCTTCACGCACATCTCGCTGCGCCTGCCGGGCCCGGACCACCACTTCCTGATCAACCCGTACGGGCTGCTCTTCGAGGAGATCACCGCCTCCAACCTGGTCAAGATCGATCTGTCCGGGAGCCCGGTCGAGCCGACCCCCTATCCGGTCAACCCGGCCGGGTTCGTCATCCACAGCGCGATCCACGCCGCCCGCGAGGACGCCCACTGCGTCCTGCACACGCACACCAAGGCGGGCTGCGCCGTCGCCGCACAGCAGGGCGGGCTGCTGCCGCTGAACCAGATGTCGATGGAGTTCCACAACCGGGTCGGTTACCACGACTACGAGGGCGTGGCGCTCAACCTGGACGAGCAGAAGCGACTCGTCGACGACATCGCCGGCCACCCCGCGCTGATCCTGCGCAACCACGGCCTGCTCACCGTCGGCGGGAGCGCGGCCCAGGCGTTCCTGCGCATGTACTACCTGGAGAAGGCCTGCGAGATACAGGTCACCGCGCAGGCGGGCGGCGTCCCGCTGACCGTGCCGTCGCCGGAGGTGTGCGAGTACACCGCCCGGCAGCTCGCGGGCGAGGCGGAGGCCGACTCGGACTTCCAGGACGAGGACGCGTACGAGCTGGCGTGGGCGGCGATGCTGCGCCTGCTCGACCGGATCGCGCCCGACTACAAGGACTGAGCAAGGACCGGGCAAGGACTGAGCGGGAACCAAGAGCTGAACTGGGCGTCAGCGGAAGTGGACGGCGGGGCCCGCTTGGCGCCCCGCTCGCCCTTCGTACGGTGGTGCTTCGCCTGGAGTTAACCCGCGCGTCACCCCGCGACCGCCATGATCGGCAACCATCTGTTCTTCCGATCGCGGTTTCACCAGGGGGAACGACAGTGCAGAGCGCCCGTGCCAGACGTGTGATCAAGCGGAGCGCTCCGGCCGGCGTGGCTTCCCTCGCGGCCGTGCTCCTGCTCGCGGGGTGCGGCGCGGGCGGCCCGGGTGACTCCGACGATCAGGCGTCCTCGGCCGGCGCCTCCCCCGTGGCCGACATCGACTGCGCGGGCAAGAGCCAGGTTCCCGGCTCGGGTTCGACCGCCCAGCAGAACGTGATGAAGTACTGGATCGACCAGTACCAGCGCGC
The DNA here is from genome assembly GCF_002803065.1 of Streptomyces sp. CB01635. Classification (GTDB taxonomy): domain Bacteria; phylum Actinomycetota; class Actinomycetes; order Streptomycetales; family Streptomycetaceae; genus Streptomyces. The sequence goes on along the minus strand of NZ_NNBL01000003.1, from coordinate 851,796 downwards.
CTGCCCCGGCGTCCAGATCGCGTACAACCCGCTCGGATCGGGCGCCGGTGCCGCCCAGTTCCTGCGTGGCGCGACCGCGTTCGGCGGCTCGGACAGCGCGCTGAAGCCCGAAGAGGTCGAGCTGTCGAAGCAGACGTGCACCGAGGGCCGGGCCATCAACCTGCCCATGGCCGGCGGCCCCATCGCGGTCGGCTACAACCTGCCCGGCGTCGACGACCTGGTCCTCGACGCCGCGACCCTCGCCAAGATCTTCGACACCCGGATCACCACCTGGGACGCCCCGGAGATCCGCGCGCTCAACCCCGGCGCGGAACTGCCCTCGACCCGCATCCGCCCCGTGCACCGCTCGGACGACTCGGGCACGACGCAGAACCTGCAGGCCTACCTCGCGGGAGCCGCCCCGGCCGCCTGGCCCTACTCGGCGGAGAAGTCGTGGCAGGGCACCGGCGGCGGCTCGGCGAACGGCTCCAGCGGTGTCGTCTCGCAGGTCAACTCCTCGTACGGGTCGATCGGTTACTTCGAGCTGTCCTTCGCGGCGAGCAGCCAGGTACCGACCGTCAGCATCGACACGGGCACGGCGGAGCCCGTCGCACCGTCGCCGGAGTCCGCGTCCGCCGGAATCGCCGCGGCCCGTGTCGCCGGCGAGGGCAAGGACATGTCGCTGAAGTTCCGCTACGGTCACTCGGCGGCGGGGGCGTACCCGATCGTCCTGGTCACCTACGAGATCGTGTGCGACAAGGGCAACCGGGCCGCCACACTCCCCGCGCTCAAGTCCTTCCTGACCTACACCGCGAGCGACGAAGGCCAGCAGGCGCTGACCCGGATCCACTACGCGCCGCTTCCGGACACGGTCGCGACCCAGGTGCGGGAGACCGTGCAGTCCCTGTCCTGACGGCCGCAGGACCACGCCGTCCAAGCACATTAGGCCCCAAGTACCCTGAGGTCACCGGGAGTTCGCGCGGCAGTGCGTGACGCCCCGTTCCCCTCGTCGTCCGTGAGTGTCACCATGCTGAGCCCGGGCATGTCCCGCGGCCTGACGGGAGGCTCATATGGCTCAGGTGTACTTGCGGCGGCTGTCTCGGTGGCAGGCGGAGCAGCAGCGAGACTCCGTCGCTGACGTGTATGTCTCGGCGTACCACGGGGCCGCGGGGGCCGAGTACCGCGACCGGCAGGGGTTCCTGACCCGCTTCGAGAAACACGGCCGGCGTCCCGACTTCGACATGGTGGTGGCCGACTCGGGCGGCCTCGTCGGCTGTGTGTACGGGTTCCGGGCCGACCGCACCGGTGACTGGTGGGCGGGCTTCCGGGGTGACCTGCCGACCGAGTTCGAGGAACTCACCGCGTCCGGCCGGGCCTTCGTCCTCGCCGAACTGATGGTGCTGCCCGCCCATCGACGCCACGGCGTCGCGACGGACCTGCAGGTACGGCTCCTCACGCGCCACGACACCGATCTGATCGTCGCCGCGGTGGACCTGCCGGACCCCACAGGCCCCGAGGCGCCGGGCTCCACGCTGCTGCGCTCCTGGGGCTGGCTGCATCTCGGCACATCGGACCCCGGCGGCGCACCCGGAGCGCGCGACAGGCAGCTGTGGGTGCGCAGGCCCCTGAGGTAGGCGCCCGGCCCTCCCCCACGCGCCGTCTATAGCCTCTCCCCATGGGTCTGGACATCACCGTTCTCGTCGTCGACTGGGACCACCTCGGGCGGATGCCTGCCGCTGAGCGCCTCGCGATGCTTGAGGACGCCGCGTACCCGGACGACGACTGCGACGAGGGTGGCGGTGCGCACGCGCGGGTCGAGCACGGGTGGGTGAGGTGGCCCGAGATGCCGTGGTGCGCCCTGTACGAGTTCTTCGAGACGCTCGGTTCGTTCAAGCCGCACTTCTGGGCCGGCCAGGCGTGGGAGGACGTCCGTGACTTCGCCGAACCCGGCCTGCGGGCCGCGCTCGACGCGTTCCTGGCAGGGCTGTTCTGGATGGGCCTCGACGATGACACCGACACGGGCACGGGTACGGAGGACGAGCCGGCCGTCGGGCTCTTCCCCGCCGAACCGGACCCCTGGCACCCTCGGCTGCTCGTCGTCCGTACGCCGGAACAGGTTCCGCACCTGGCGCGCGCGTGGGCCGTTGCCGCACCCCTTCTCGAAGGGCTCCGCGAGCCGTACGCGATACACGCGGAGCGTCCGGGGCGCTGGATCGCGAACTTCGAGGAGTTCGTCATGCTGCTCCGCGACTGGGGCGAGGTCGTGAGCGAGGCGTCCCGGAGCGGCCGTGGCCTGATCGGACTCCCGATCTGACGACGACATATGACGATGTGTGATGACAGCCAGGGACATCGAAGGACGGCTGCAGAGCGCTGCTGTCGAGGTTCCCGTACCTCCTCCCACCTCGTACGACCGGCCTCGGACCGCTGTTGACGCGCATGGGATGCTGAGGCGTCCGCGGATCATGGCTGGATCAGGAGGGTGCGGCAGAGTGAGGGCAGTGACACGGGTGACGAGGATCGGGGGCACGTGGGACCGGTTCGTGGCATCCGATCCGGGGCTGCTGCGGCTGATGGCGGGACTGCGGACGGTCGGCGCGATCGCGCTCACCCTGGCCGTTCTCGCGGCGTTCCACACCGATGTGACGCACATGGTCGCCGGCGCCATGGCCGCGATGGTGGCCACGTTCGCGATCAGGGAGAAGGACGTACGCGGCCAGGCCGTCACCCTCGCCCTCGGCCTGCCCGTGGCGCTTGCGGCGGTGTCGCTGGCCGCGCTGCTGCACAACCAGGTCGTCGCGGGTGACCTCTTCTTCATCGCCCTGATCTTCGGCGCCGTCTACAGCCGCCGCTTCGGGGACCGCGGCACCGCGCTGGGCCTGATCGGCTTTCAGATCTACTTCGTCTCCCTGTTCGTGAGCGCGACGGTGTCGTCGCTGCCACGGCTGTACGCGACGCTGGCCGTCGCCTTCGCGTGCAGCGCGGTCGTGCGCTTCGCCGTCGTACCGGAGACACCGGAGCGTGTGCTCGGCCGGCTGCGTGACGCGTTCAGGGCCCGGCTCGCGCAACTGGTGGACACGCAGGCGGAACTGCTCGACGCCGAGCCGGACCAGCTGGAGAGGGTCCTCGACGACCTGCGGCGGGGCACCGCACGGCTGCACGAGACGGCGCTGATGATCCAGGGCCGCCTGGAGGAAGGCACCCGGGACTCGGCCACGGCCGCCCTCGTGCAACGCAGGGTCGCCGACGCCGAGATCGCGGCCGAACGGCTCGGCGTCCTGCTGCTCAACGCCCGCAGCGCCGAGCGTGCCGACACCCTCACCCTGCATCTGCCGCACGCGCCCGTGCCGGAGCCGTCGAAGCGCCTGCACGCCGACGACGACGTGACGGCGACCCTGCGCCGCGACCTCAACGCTCTGCACCTGCTCGTCGCCCGCCCGGTGACGGGCAACCGCGGGACGGCAGTCGCGCACGTACGCAACCGGCTGCTCGCCTACCGCGACGAGGACAATCTGCCGCGCGGCTCCGCCGCCGTGCAGGACGTCTTCCGCGGGATCGGTGAGGCGGCGCGCGCCGTCATGGGCCTGCGGGTCGCCCTCGACGGGCCGCAGGACGAGTCCGACGACTCCCCGGCGACGACGCGCTCCCGCGAGGAACTCGACGCCGAGGACCTCGCGATCACCAGCTCCGAGCAGGACGAGGGCGACAAGGACGACCGCACCGGGCTCCGGCGGCCCACCACGCGGGCCGCGTTCCAGGTCGCGGTGGGCTCGTCCCTGGCCATCGTCGGTGGCGAGTTCCTCTCCAGTCAGCGCTGGTACTGGGCGGTCCTGACGTGCTGGGTGGTCTTCCTCAACACCGCGTCCACGGGCGAGATCCTGGTCAAGGGCTACCGCCGGCTTCTCGGCACGGTGTTCGGCGTGGTCGCCGGTGTCGCGCTCGCGGGCGTGGTCGGCAACCACACTTGGACGGCGTTCGCCCTCGTCCTGGTCTTCATCTTCGCGATGTTCTTCACGGCGCCGCTGTCGTACGCCCTGATGTCGTTCTTCGTCACCGCGATGCTGGGCCTGCTCTACACACTCCTCAACACGTACAGCCTGGACGTGCTCGTCCTGCGGATCGAGGAGACGGCGCTCGGCGCCGCGTGCGGCATCGTCGCCGCGGTGCTCGTGCTGCCGGTGCACACGGACCGCCGTACCGACGAACTCCTCAGTACGGTCCTGGTCAGGCTCGGTGACGTCGTGTCGGCGGCCGTGGAGCAGCTCAGCGGCGGGCCCGCGGTCGATCTCCTCGACAAGGCGCGGGACCTGGACACGGCCCTGGACGATCTGCGCGCCTCCACGAAGCCGCTGACGCACCCGATCACGCCGCTGCGGGTGCGCAGGCAGACGGCCCGCTATCTGGTGGCACTCCTGGAGACCTGCGCCTATCACGCCCGTTCTCTGGCGGCGACGGCCGAGCTCGTGCCGTACAGCAAGACCATCGCGGCGGATCCGCGGCTCGAGCGGGCCGGGGTGCGTATCGCGCACAACATCGACGTGATCGACGCGCATGTGCGGGACGAGAAGACCGGCGGGGAGGTCGAGGCGGGCGCGAGCATCGCCTCGATGCTGGAGGCGGACGGGACGGGAGCGCTGCGCTCGGGCACGGTCACCTTCCGCGTGCTGCGGCATCTCCAGCGCCTCGACGAGGGGGTCGTGGGTCTCGCCCGGCCGCTCGATGTGCCGGTCGCGAGGCACCGGCGCTGAGGCGCTGAAGGCTGAGCCGCTGAGCGGTGAGGCGCTCAGGGTTGAGGCGCTGAAGGGTGAGGCGTTTCTGGAAGGCGGGAATGGAGCGGGCCGGGGCGGCCTGATCGGCTGCCCCGGCCCGTCGCTGTGTCCGTCCGCCGGCTTTCGAGTGGCCGGCGGTCAGGCGTCGTTCCTCAGGCTCAGAGAACGCCGGACTCGGAGATGGTGACCTTCGCCGAGGGCGCGCCGCTGCGGGAGCCGAGGCCCTCGATCTTCTTGACGAGCTCCATGCTGGACTCGTCGGCGACCTCACCGAACACGACGTGCTTGCCGTCGAGCCAGTCGGTCACGATCGTGGTGATGAAGAACTGCGAGCCGTTCGTGTTCGGGCCCGCGTTGGCCATGGAGAGCAGGCCCGGCTTGGTGTGCTTGAGCTGGAAGTTCTCATCGGCGAACTTCTCGCCGTAGATGCTCTTGCCGCCCGTGCCGTTGCCGGCGGTGAAGTCGCCGCCCTGGAGCATGAACTGCGGGATGATGCGGTGGAACGACGACCCCGCGTAGCCGTAGCCCTTCTCGCCCGTGGCCAGGGCGCGGAAGTTCTCCACCGTCTTCGGGACGACGTCGTCGAAGAGGTTGAAGCTGATGCGCCCGGCGGGCTTGTCGTCGATGGTGATGTCGAAATATGCCTTGATTGCCATGACGACATCCTTGCACTCCCCATGACCCGTGCGCTCCTCGGGCCGGGCTTTCGCAGGTCGCTCGGGCCGCGCGTCCACTCGTTCGGCCCGCCCCCGCATCGGCGACCGGGTCGCTCCCCGCTGAACGAGCCGCCCCGCCCGTACGTACGTGAAGCGAGGGACGGACCGGTCGGCGCTCTCAACGCCCGTTCCCCCCAAGGTCGTTGACCTGTTGTCCGTACGCCGTTTCGCACGTTGGGGAGTCTGGATGAGGCACGCGCGACGCACCGCCCGGCGGATCACACGCCTTGCTGCCGTCGGCGGCCTGCTCTGCGGAAGCCTGCTGGTCACGCACGCGATAGCGAGCGAACCCGGCACCTCCGGTCCGCCCGTCCCGGTGGGCGAACGGCTGGTGACGCAGCTCGGCACCGCCCGTACGGCGGGCAGCTGGCTCGGCGCGGACGGGCGGACGGTGATCGCGGTGACCGACGCGGGCGCCGCGGCGGACGTGCGGCGGGCCGGGGCGCGGGCCGAGGTCGTGCGCCACAGCATGCGCGACCTGCGCTCGGCCGCCGCGACGCTGCGGGCGGCGCCCCGCGTGGCCGGTACGGCGTGGGCGATGGACTACGGCTCGAACGAGGTCGTGGTGAGGGCCGACTCCACCGTCTCCGCAGCCGACTGGTCGCGGCTGGCCGACGTCGCCAAAGCCATCGGCGCGTCCGTCCGCATGGAGCGGACCCGTGGCACGTTCACCACCCGCGTCGACGGCGCCTCGCCGATCTTCGCGAGCGGCGGGCGCTGCTCGGCGGGCTTCGACGTGACCGACGGCAGTGACGCGTTCCTGCTGACCGCGGGGCACTGCGGCCCGGTCGGCACGACATGGTTCGCACGACCCGGCGACGCCACGGCACTGGGCACCACCGTGAGCGGCACGTTCCCCGGGAACGACTTCTCCCTCGTGCGTTACGACGATGGGGTGCCTCACGCAGAAAGTGACGTCGTCGCCATCGGCGGAGGCCGTGGCGTACGCATCACCGGGGCGACCGATCCCGTGGTGGGCCAGCGGGTCTTCCGCAGCGGCAGCACCACGGGGTTGCACTCCGGCCGGGTGACGGCGTTGAACGCGACGGTGAACTACCCGGAGGGCACGGTCACAGGACTCATCCAGACCACGGTGTGCGCCGAACCCGGCGACAGCGGCGGCCCCCTGTTCGCCGACGGGCTCGCCCTGGGCCTGACGTCGGGCGGCAATGGAAACTGCGATGCCGGGGGCACGACGTTCTTCCAGCCCGTCGGAGCGGCGATGACGGCCCTCGACGTACGCCTGGCCGGCGCGTCCGGGGACGACGGGTCGGAGGCCGGTTCCGGGCAGGCGCGGCCGGGCGGCGACGGCTCAGCCCCGTCCACGCCTCCCGCAGGCTCCGAGGCGGGCGCTCGGGGTGGGGGCGGGACGGGTACGGGTACGGGTCCCGGTACGAACATGGGCGGGGCCGCCGAGACCGGGGACGGCACCGTCTCCGGCACGGGAACCAGCACTGACACCGGCCCGGTCGCCGCGATCTCCAGGGTCGTGAACACCCGCAGCGTCGGCCCGGGCCTGCTGGTCATCGGCGGCAGCCTGATCGCCCTGGTGGCGGTGCGCTCCATGCGCTCGTCACGTCTGTCACGTCGGGGGCGCGGGGCCTGGTCCTAGGTGATTCGACTGTGCGGCTGTGCGTGGCAGTCCTTCAGAGCGGCGGCCTCAGCGCAGGAGACGTAGCGTCGCCCCCCACCCCGCCAGGCCTTCAGCTCAGACTGGACAGTCTGGGCTGAAGGTTTTAGCGTGGACGCATGAACAACGCCGAGGGCATCGACCACGCCGAGGTCATCTCAGAATCCGCGGACCGTGCCGCGCGGGAACTCCGCGTGATGTTCAGCCGCCTTCGGCGCCGGCTCCGCGAGGTCTCCGACAGCCAGGACCTCACCCCGTCCCAGGTCTCCGCACTCAACCGGCTCAGCAAGGCGGAGGCCGCCACGGCCAGCGGTCTCGCCGCCGCCGAGGGCGTTCGGCCGCAGTCGATGGCCGCCACGCTCGCCGCGCTCGACCAGCGCGGGCTGATCGAGCGCAGGCCCGACCCCGAGGACGGCCGCCGCCAGCTGGTCACCCTCACCGACGCCGGCCGCGAGAGCGCGGAGGGCACCCGCCAGGCCCGCGGGGAATGGCTGGCCCGCACCTTCCAGGACGGCTACTCGGAAGAGGAACGCCGGACCATCGTCACCGCACTGACCCTCCTGGAGCGGCTCACAGAAGCCTGACCGGAGCCCCCCAAAAATCGATCGATCCACCCCGAAAGGCCGGCCCATGGCTCTCACCACCCTCGACGAGCGCACCGCTCTCGTTGTCGTCGATCTTCAGAACGGCATTGTCGGCACACCCACGACTCCGTACAGCGGCCCCGAAGTCGTCGCCCGCTCGGTCGAGTTGGCCGATGCCTTCCGCGCACACGGCCTGCCGGTCGTCCTCGTGCGCGTCAGCGCCGCCCCCGACGGAGCGGACGCCGTGCCGGGGCGCAACGAGACTCAGGGCCGCACCGGCGCCCGGCCCGAGGGCTGGGACGTCATCGTGGACGAACTGTCCGGCCACCCCGAGGACATCACGGTCACCAAGCGCAACTGGGGCGCCTTCTTCGGCACGGACCTGGACCTCCAGCTACGCCGCCGCGGCATCACGCAGGTCGTGCTGACCGGCGTCGCCACCAGCATCGGCGTCGAGTCCACGGCCCGCGCCGCCCACGAGCACGGCTACCACGTCACCCTGGCCACCGACGCGATGACGGACCTGGATGTCGAGGCGCACCGCAACAGCATCGAGCGGATCTTCCCACGCCTCGGCGAGACCGGCACGTCCGAGGAGATCACCGAACTCCTGGCGAAGACCCGCGCCTGACAAGCGAGTTGTGCCCCGACCGCCGCCCCGCCACTGGTCGGATTCCGGCCGGTACACCGCCCGACCTTGGCGGAACGGACCCGTCCGGGACAAGATGCCCGCATGAAGGGTGATCTCTTTTCCAGCGAGCACGTCGTACAGCCCGCCTCCGCACCGGGAATGACCGCACAGAACTCCAAGTCGATCCGCTACTCCGTCGACGGCGACATGATGGCCCGCCAGGGAGCGATGATCGCCTACCGCGGGAACCTGCAGTTCGAACGCAAGGGCCAGGGCATGGGCGGCATGCTCAAGCGCGCGGTCACGGGCGAGGGCCTGCCCCTGATGACGGTGCGCGGACAGGGCGAGGCCTGGTTCGCGCACGAGGCGCAGAACTGTTTCATCGTCGACGTCGAAGCGGGCGAGGCCCTGACGGTCAACGGGCGCAACGTCCTGTGCTTCGACTCCACGCTGTCGTACGAGATCAAGACCGTGAAGGGCGCGGGAATATCCGGCGGAGGGCTGTTCAACAGCGTCTTCACCGGGCAGGGCCGGCTGGGGCTCGTCTGCGAGGGCAACCCGCTGGTCATCCCGGTCTCGCAGCAGCAGCCGGTGTTCGTCGACACGGACGCGGTCGTGGGCTGGACCGCCCATCTGCACACCTCGCTGCACCGGTCGCAGTCCATCGGGTCGATGATCCGTGGCGGTTCGGGCGAGGCCGTCCAGCTGAAGCTGGAGGGTGAGGGGTACGTCATCGTGCGTCCCAGCGAGGCGACTCCGCAGAAGGCCCAGCAGCACTGACGCCGCACGGTCCCCGCGCACTCCGAGGTGGCTGCCCCGGGATCCGGTGAACCGTCACCCCAGGGTCAGCTGCCACCGGATCTCGCCGTCGTGCATCCGGTCCGTGGGCGCCAGTCCGCAGGCCTTGGCGACGGCCGCCGACGCGGCGTGGTCCGGGTGGATGTGCGCGACGACGGTGCGTACAGGCCGCTGCCCGAGCCAGTCGACCAGTCCGCGCGCCGCCTCCGTGGCGAGGCCGCGGCCCTGCCACGGCACGCCGACGACCCAGGCGATCTCGGCTTCGAGCCCGTCGTCGCCGGGGCCGACCGTGGCCTGGACCGTCCCGGCCAGACTCCCTTCCTCCCTGACCCGGACCACCCAGTTGCACCACGAGACGGCCGGATCCGGGGAGCCCGCGATCAGGCGCCCGTAGCGTTCACGCAGCTCCGGCGATGTCAGCGGTGCGCCGCCGATGAACGCATGCAGAGCTGGGTCGCCGAGCACCACGGCCATCTCGTCGGCGAACTCTGCCTGGAGCGGCAGGAGTTCGATCCTTCCGGTCGCGATGACCATCGCCGTCACTGGTTCGCGGAGTCTGTCCATCGCGTCACCGTACGTCCACGCCGGTGCGCCGGACACCGCGACCACGGCATCCGGCGCACCGGCCCACCCGGGTCTACTGAACCGTGATCGCGAACACGTGGATCGCGTCCGCGTCGGGCAGGGTGACCGTGCGGATCGTCTTGCCCGCGGTGAGCGGGACCGAGTTGCCGAACAGCTTGTAGCCGGTGCCGAAGTTGGCGGGGCCGGTCGGAGTGTTGCGGTGGTCGGACGTGGCGACTGTCGTCGCGCCGTACTCCGTGCCCGCCGTGCAGCACCAGTTGGGGAACCCCAGGCTGCCGGTGCTCGTGGTGCCGTCGGTGTAGGTCACCTTGACCTGGCCCGAGGCGAAGCCGGCCTCCGCGCCGAGGAACCAGAGCTTGGAGCCGCTCCCGGTGAGGGTGATCGACTGGCCGGCGAGTTCGACGTTGTTCGGGGTGCCCGGCTTGGCGGCCGGGAACGTCCAGGTCACGCCGTCCTTGCTGACCTTTGCCCCGGGGGTGACCCCTGCTGCGGCGAGGGCCTGCGCCGAGTAGCTGTCGCCGCCGCCGTCGAAGTTGCCGGTCGTGTAGTTGCCCTCGGCGGGCGGCGCCCCCTCGTTGGTCACGCCGACGTTGTTGAAGGCCGCGTCCAGGCTCGGGTAGGGCACTTCGGTGACGATCGAGGCGCGTCCCGCTACGGAACCCTCGCCGGCGCCACCCGCTCGATAGCGGGCCGTCGCGGTCAGGGTCGTGACGGTGGTGCCGGGCTCGGCGTCGGGGCCCTTCGCGGTGACGGTCGCGGTGGCCGAGCCGCCCGGCCTGACCTTGCCGAGGGACACCTTCGACGCGCTGAGGCGCCAGCCTTCCGGGGCGCTGATACGCAGTTGCGCGCCGGTGAGTCCCGTCGGGCCGTGGTCCGCGAGCGCGACCTTCCAGGTGGAGGTGGCACCTTCGCCGCCGGTCCGCGTCCAGGTGATCGCGGTGGCGGGTTGCGCGCGGTGGGCGGCGCCGGCGTGGACGCGGTAGAGCACGGTCGCGTGGGCGGGCACGTTCGCGGCGATGGTCCCGGTGGTCTGGGTGGTCCGCTTCGACCAGAGGTCCTTGAGGAGGTACGAGGATCCGGCGGGCAGCCCGGCCTTGGCGGCCGTCGTCGTGATGGTCCGCGCCTCGTCGGACGAGTTGAACAGAGCCACGGCCCGGTCGCCGTTCGCGAGCGGCTTGGACAGGACGTCGTAGCCGTCGCCCTGCTGGACGATGCGACCTTGGAGGCCCTTGGCGTCCTGGTCGACGGCAATGACGTCCTTGTTGCCGAGCACGGCGAGTGCCTCGGGCGAGGCCTTCGTCAGGTCGGTGCTGGAGATGAGCGGGGCGGCCATCACGGACCACAGCGACATCTGGCTGCGGATCTCGTCGCCGGTGAGCCGGGACTGCCCGGCGAGCAGGAAGTCGGGGTCGTTCCACCGGCCCGGGCTCTGCAGGTCGGCCAGCGGCACGTTGTAGGCGTAGTTGTACTTGATGGAGGCCCACTTGCCCCGCGCGGACGACGACTCCATGGCGACGTCGGCGCCCTCCCGCCACAGGTTGCCGACCTCGGCGGACCAGGAGATGACGTGGTGCCAGTCCTTCTCGCCCTCGAAGTAGGCGGGCGCGGAGACGGAATAGACGATGGGCCGGCCGGTGTCGAGGAGCGCCTGGCTCATGTCGCCGTAGAGCTTGTGGTAGACGTCGTCCGCGCTCTGGCCCGTGGGAACGGGCACATTGCAGCCGTCCAGCTTCAGATAGTCGACCTTCCACTTGGCGAAGAGGTCGGCGTCCTGCTTCATGTGCCCGTACGAGCCGGGGTAGCCGCCGCAGGTGGCCGTGCCGGCGTCCTCGTAGATGCCGAACTTCAGTCCCATCGCATGCAGTTGCTCGCCGACGTAGGCCATGCCGTGCGGGAAGCGCGTGGGGTCGGGGACGAGGTTTCCGTCGGCGGCGCGGGTGTGCGTCATCCAGCAGTCGTCGGTGGTGACGGTGTCGTAGCCCTTGGCGGCCAGGCCGGAGGAGACGAGTGCGCGGGCATTGGCGAGAACGGTTTCCTCGCTGATGTCGCAGCCGTAGTAGGACCAGTTGTTCCAGCCCATGGGCGGGGTCGGGGTGAGGTTGGGGTACGGGGTGGTGGCCGCGGCGGCGGGTGCGGCGGACGGTCCCGCGAGGCCGCCGAGCGCGAGTGCCGTGGCGGTGGCGGCCACGGACAGGGCGCGAAGGGTGCGGGCCCGGCCGCGGCGCGAGGGGTGCGGAGAGGTGCGGCGCCGTGTGGATCTGTGCTCTCTGTGAGCTCTCCCGGACAAGGGATCTCCCGTCTACGAGCGTCTACGAGCGCGCCGGGGATGACGCGACGGGGACACCGTGCCGAGGGAAGCTCGTTCCTGCAAGATGTATGGCGATTTCTTGCACAAACAATCAACTGCTGGGGCGGTTTGGCGCCATGTGCACCAATACGCCCTCGCCGCCTGTCAGTTGACCCCCGGAACGTCGGTGAACCGCGGGCGAACTCCTGCACAACCCTTCCCCCTCATGCACTGTCAAACAGGGCGCCGGACAAGGAACGGGCCCTTTCCGGACAACCCCCGCGCTGCCCGGTCGTCCTTCTCATCAGGAGCCGCTCGTGCGCAAGAACCGTTCCGCCGCCCTGGCCGCGGCGTCATTCCTCCTTCTGTCCGGTGCGGCCATCGCCACCGCCCCCTCCGCCTACGCCGGCACCCCCGGAGGCACGCACGCAGGCGACCGCAACAGCGATTTCAACGGCGACGGTTACGAGGACGTCCTCGTCGGCGCGCCCGGCGCGACCGTCAGCGGGAAGAAGGGCGCCGGCCTCGTCACCGTGCAGTACGGGTCGTCGAGAGGCATCGGAACCACTCATGTCGCCCGCTTCAGCCAGTCCACCTCCGGTGTGGCCGGCGCCGCCGAGACCGGTGACGCGTTCGGGAAGGCGGTGGCCACGGGCGATCTGGACGGGGACGGCTACGACGACGCGGTCGTCGGCATCCCCGGCGAGGACATCGGCACGACCGCGGACGCGGGCGGAGTGGCCATCCTGTGGGGCTCCAAGGCCGGCCTCACGGGCGCCGCAAGCGACTGGCTGGAGACCCAGGAACCCACCGCCGGCGAGAAGTTCGGCACGGGCGTCACGGCGGCGCACTTCACGAACGACACGCCGGGCGACGTCATCGCCGTCCTCGACCGTGACGACCTGGAGCTCTTCGCCTACGACTCCGCACCCCAGCCTGCGTCGAAGGCGCCACTGGAGCGACGCTCCACGAGCCGCCTGTCCAAACTCGCCGACGCGCGCGACATCGTGCCCATGTCGCTGACGACGGGAGACTACGACAACAACGGCTTCGCGGACCTCGTCGTCTCGGGCGTGACGGCGGGCTCCGAGCCGGGACACGGCTGGTCGTCGTACCTGTCCGGGCACGCCGACGGCCTCACCTACGAGCGCGATCTGCGCGGCGGACCCGTGGCGGCCTCGGGCGACATCAACCGCGACGGATACGACGACCTGGTGACCGGCGAGCCCAACTCCCCCGACGACGGCGGTGCTTCGATGACCGGCGGGCTGGTGGGCGTGCGTCTCGGCGGGCCCGAGGGGCCGTCGTCCGACGTGCAGTGGTGGACGCAGGACTCCGCGGGCGTGCCCGGCACCGCCGAGCGCGGCGACGGCTGGGGCACGGACCTGTCCGTCGCGGACACGAACGGGGACGGGTACGCCGACGTGGCGATCGGCGCGGCCGGCGAGGACATCGGCACGGTCGCCGACGCGGGCGCCGTGTGGGTGCTGCGCGGGGCGGCGACGGGCCTGACCGCGACCGGAGCGCAGTCCTGGGACCAGAACTCGGCGAACGTGCCGGGCGCGCCCGAGAAGGGCGACAAGTGGGGCGGCCAGGTCCGCCTCACCGACCCGAACCGCGACGGTCGCTTCGGCCTGCTCGCCGCGGCGCCGGGCGAGAACACCAACGACGGTGTCGTCTGGGTGTTCTCGGCGGGCTCCGGCGGTGTCACGGCCTCCGGCTCTTGGACCTACGGCGCGGGCTCCCTCGGAGCACCGTCCGCCGACGCGATGTTCGGCGCGGCGATCGACGAGTAGGCGGCCGACGCGTAGGACCAGCAAGGAACATCCAAGCCAGGCCGCCCGCCTCCCCACCCCCTCGGAGACGGGCGGCCTTCCGTACTTCCCGTACGTCCATGTGATGACCGGCCGACGTCAGGTAGCACTCAAGTCGTACGGCACAACACATACGTGGACGGATCCGCCGAGGCCCTCGCCGCTCGTACGTTCTTGATCAGAACGCAGCGGCACGACGGGACCGGCGAAGGGACACGGCTACATGTACGGCAAGGCATTCGCCCCTGAGTATCAGGGCGAGTTGCGCACGGCCCTCGGGGTGAACTCCTCCTACGAGGATGTGCGCGCGGCGGCGGGCCGGTCCCTCGACACGGCGGCCGGCCCCCTGGAACGGGCACGCGCCGCACTGGCGCTCGCCGAGGCGAACCGGCGGCTCGGCCGCGTCCGCGAAGCGGGCGACGCGTGGCGGAGCAGCTATCGCAGCGCGCGCACCGCCGGGCACACGGGGGCGATGGCCTGGGCGCTGTGGAACGGCGGCACACTCGCCCGCCAGTGCGGCTCGTTGCGCCTGGCCCGGCGTCTGCTCGGGCACGCCGTCACCCTGGCCGCCCACAGCGACGACCGGCTCGCCCACGGCTACGCGCTCGCGGGCCTGGCTGAGACGGGACGCATCCAGGGCGACTACGCGGCGGTAGCCGCCCTCCACGAGGAGCTGCTGGAACAGGGCCGCGTCCACGGCGAACCCCGGCACATGGTCTGGGCGATGTCCGGCATCGCGCAGATACACCGCAACACCGGCGACCACGCCAAGGCCCTGGAACTGTTCGAGGAGTCGGTCCGGGTGGCCACCGAGGCGGACGACGCGCGGGGCCGCGCGTGGTCGCTGCGCGGCGTGGCCGATGTGCTGTCCGTCCGGGGCGAACCCGACCGGGCGTTGTCCCTGCTCTCGGAAGCCGAGGGCATCTGCCGCGCGATGGATCTGGCGAGCGCGCTCGCGTACAACCACAAGATGCGCGCCAACGTCCTTTACCGGGACGGGCGTTATGAGGCAGCCCGGGACGCCTACGCGTCGACGCTCGCCGAGTTCCGCCGTCTGCACGAGCCGCGCGGTGTCGCGCTGTGCCGGCTGGGGCTGGTCAAGTCGCGCTCCCGGCTGGGCCGCGACCGGCGTGACACACTCGCCGAACTCGACGTTCTCGAGGCCGACTTCACGCGGATCGGGTTGCGGCACGCGCGGGAGATGGTGGTCGCGTTCCGCGCGGAGACGGCTCCGGGTGCCCTGCGGCCCGGGCGCCGTGAAGCGGCCTGACCGCCTCGGTCACTCGTCGAGCGTGATGCGGATGCCCACGGTGCCGTCGAGGCCGCGGCGCAGGCGGCTGCCGAACAGCGTCACCTTGCCGAGCAGGCCGTACTTGCTCCCGATCAGGTTGCGATAGCGGGCCGTCACCTCGGGGGAGCAGATCTCCGCCGTGGCGGGCGACTGATCGCCGGTCGGGTTGCCGCGCGCGTCGCACGGCCCCACCAGGACGTCCGCGCGATTGCGGATCCGCTTGACCTTCCACGAGTCGGCAGGGGTCCAGGCGCCGAGCGCGGCCCCGTCCCTGACCACCCAGACGGGGGTGGCCACCGGGCTCCCGTTCTTCCGGAAGCTGGTGACCAGCAAGTACTTCCCGGCGCCGAGCCGCGCGAGCCGCGTGGTGTCCATGTCTCGAGTCTACGGCTCCCCTCCGGGCGGCTGTCGGAGCCCTGTCACATCCGCCACTCCGGGTGTGGACGTCGCAACAAATTGTGAAGAAGGTGAGAGCTTTCTCTGCATCCCGGTGATCCGCGCGTCCGAGCCCGGCCCGGCCCGCCACGATGATCACGCCGCGCGCCTCCTCGTGGCATCCAGATCGGGGTGCGCAGAGCCAGGAGACTCCAGAAGCGCCGACGCCTTCGGCGCTTCTGGAGTCGTGCGGGCCACGTGGCCGCGGGGGTCGGCGCAGACGTGCGGGCCGCACTGCCGCCGGGGTCAGCGCAGAGCCGTCGCCAAGAAGGTGGTGAGCGACAGGGTGAGCCCCACTATCGCCATCAGAAGCGTCCCGTACTCACGCCAGGCCCGAGGCCGGCGCTCCGCCTCGGCCGGATGCTCACCGGGGCGCGGGTCGGCGGCATCGGCGGGGCTCTGCTGTCCGTGCGACTGGGTCACATCGGGTCAACTCCCCGCCGGGCCAGGGCGATGCGCCCGAGATCAGCCACGCAGGACGACTCCGTGGCGGGTTCGCATCCTCCGCAGCTCCCACAGAGAGACGGCCGTGACTGACAGCGGGCCACCCAGCAGGGAGCAGAGCTGTGCCGCGACCGGGCCTTCCGGCATGCCCTCCACGATCAGGTTGAAGACCGCCACCGCCCACACCAGTACGGCGGTGAGCACGGCGGGCAGCATCGGATGCACGTGGGCGGTGTTGAAGGCGGTCTTGGCGGAGTAGAGGGAGGCGAAGAAGAGGAACGGCAGGCCCCAGACAATGACAGCCAGGACGACGAGCGCGCTCACGGCCGCCGCCCACTTGGGCAGCTTGTCCAGGTAGCCGCTGGTGGCCGCCACCACGATCACAGCGGCGAAGACGGCCACCGACAGTACGTACCAGGCCACCGTCTTGAGCGGTCCCTTGAGCCGGGAGCACAGTGCCGACCGCAGGTGGGGAGGGGCGTACAGGATGAAGCCCAGGACGACGAGCGGACCTGTGACGATCAGCAGGACCGGCGTGATGATCAGGTTGCCGAAGCCGTCGCTCGCCGCTCCGTTCCACGCTTGCTCGCCCTTGCCGTAGTAGAAGGCCAGGACGAGCGTGGCGACGAGGCCGAGCACCGAGCGGAACAGCTGGACGCGCAGCACCAGGGGGTCGTTGATCCGGACGCCGCCGTCCTGCACGAAGAGCCGGGTCGCCACGCGGTGTCCCGAGTGAATGATCGCGGAGATGATGTTGAGGAACGGCACGCGGCGCAGCGGGTTGCGGCGCCGGGGTGGCACGGGCGGCCGCGGCGGGCCGTACGGGTACGGCCCGACCTGGGGCGGGATGGGCTGCGGAGGTCCGTACGGCCCGGCCCCCGGCTGCGGGCCGTAGGGGCCTGTGGGTGGTGGGCCGTACGGGTTGCCCGGGCCCGGGCCCGCCGGCGCCTGCCCGCCGTTGTTCTGGGGGCCGTTTCCCGGTCCCCATCCCCCCGTTGCCATGTGTCCTCCGCGCCCTGCCGTCGACGGCCGTCGTTTCCTGTGGGGCGCATGGTGGGCCCCTCGTCGGCCGAGCATTTTAGGCCACCGATTCGGTCAGGACGGTCACCTCCGCAGCCTCTCCCCCACGATCCCCCGGCGACGTCTCGTCAGACAAGGAGGTCCGCGACGAGTTCGGCGAACTCGTCCGGCGTGGCCAGGCGGATGCCCAGGTCCTCGGCCTTGGCCCGCTTGGAACCCGCGCCCTCACCGGCGACCACGAGCGAGGTGCGCTTGGAGACGCTGGAGGAGGACTTGCCGCCGGCCCGCTCGATGAGTTCGTTCATCTGGTTGCGGCTGAGCTTCTCGAGGGGGCCGGTCATGGCTCCCGTGACGACGACGGTCATGCAGTCCAGCGGGCCCGCGTCCGCCGCCCGTTCGCCCGCTCCGTCCTTCTCGGTCTCTTCCTCCGGGGCGGGCGGGGTGGCGCCGGGTTCCGTCATGTTCACCCCCGCCGCCGCCAACCGGTCGATGAGCGGGGCGAGTTCGGCCAGCTCGGAGACGATCACCGGGGCCTTCTCGGCGCCGATGCCCTCGACCCGCTGCATCGCCTCGGCGTCCGCGGCGCGGATGTGGTCCATCGTGGCGAAGTGCCGGGCGATACGGCGGGACATGGACCGCCCGGTGCCCCGCACCCCGAGGGCGCACAGCACCCGGGACAGCGGCTGGGCCTTGGCGGCCTCGATCGCGGCGAGGAGGTTGTCCGTACTGGTCTCCCCCATCCGATCGAGCGCCAGGAGTCCGTCACGGGTGAGCGCGAACAGATCGGCGAGATCGGCGACCAGGCCCGCGTCGACGAGCTGGACGACGCGGGTGGCGCCGAGGCCCTCGATGTCGAGCTGGTCGCGGCCCGCCGCATAGGAGAGCGATGCCACCAGGTGGCAGTTCCGTCCCCGCTCGCAGCGCCAGCGCTGCTCGCTCGTGTCGATGCCGGAGCCGCACTGCGGGCATACGTCGGGGAAGGCGATCGACTGTTCGTCGCCCGTGCGCAGATGGGCGACGGGCGCTTCGATGCGGGGGATGATGTCGCCCGCCTTGTAGACCATCACGTGGTCGCCGAGCCGCAGGTCGCGACGGGTGATGTCGGCCGGGTTGTGCAGCGTGGCGTACGTGACCGTGCTGCCGTCGATGTCGACGGGTTCGAGGACGGCGCGCGGGGCGATGATGCCCGTACGGCCGACGTTCCACTCGACGTCGAGGAGGCGTGTGATCTTCTCGACCGCCGGCAGCTTGAAGGCGATGGCCCAGCGCGGGGCGCGCGTGCCCGTTCCGGCGGCCTCCTGGTCGGCCGCGAGGTCCGCCTTGACGACGATCCCGTCGATGCCGAACGGCAGCTCGGCGCGCAGGCCCGCGATGTGCTCGACCCGCGCGAGCACCTCCTCGACGGTGTCGACGGTGAGTCCCGAAACAGCCGTCGTGGCCGGTGTGTTGACGCCGAGCGCGGCCGTGCGGTCCATCAGTTCGCCGTGGGCCAGGGAGCGCAGCGCGTCCGCGTGCTCGGCCGACGTGTCCGGCAGGGGCAGCAGGCCGTACGCGAAGAACGTCATCGGCACCGTGTAGGCGCGCTCCTTGGCCCTGAGTGTGCCCGCCGCGGCGTTCCTCGGGTTGGCGAAGGGGGCGCCGCCGTGCTCCGTACGCACCTCGTTCGCGTGCTCGAACTGGCTGATCGTCATGAGGACTTCGCCCCGCACCTCGACCGTGTGGGGCTCGGTGAGGCGGTCGGGCAGGCCCTCGATGGTGCCGATCGCGTGCGAGACGTCCTCCCCGGCCGTCCCGTCGCCCCGGGTGATCAGCCGCGTGAGGCGGCCCTCGTGGTAACGCGCTGCGATGGCCAGGCCGTCCAGCTTGGGCTGGACGTTCCACCGGGTCACCTCGTGGCCGATCCGGCGGGCCACCGAAGCGGTCCAGGTGGTGAACTGCTCACCGTCGAAGACGTTGTCCAGGCTCAGCATCGGGACCGTGTGCGGCACGTCCCCCTCGACGGCGCCGCCCGCGACCTTCCCGGTCGGCGACTGCGGCAGCACCTCGTCGGGGTGGTCCGCCTCGTACGCGGCGACGGCCCGGACGAGCCGGTCGTACGCGTCGTCGTCGAGGGCGGACGTACCGCCCGTGTAGTAGGCGCCCGCCGCCAGGGACGCGTCCGTGACGGCCTGGGCATAGGCAGCGGCATCGGCCAGGACGAACTCACCAGAAGTCGTTGTCATGCTGCCATCGTGCCTGGTGGCACTGACAATCGACCGGAGGCGACGGCGACGCCCGGACTCAAGCGCTCCGCTTCACACCCTCAGCCGGTCCTGCGCCTGCACACCGTCTTCGAGGCCCGCGACGCCGAACGCCTTGGCGAGGCCCTGGGCCGGCATGTCTCCGTAGATCGTCTCGTAGGAGCCCTCGGGTACGACGTACGTCTCGTGCCAGATCCCCACGTGCGTCGCGCCCTTGCGGGCATACCGGTTGATCCGCGCCCACCACGGGTGATGGCGCTTGTCCGGGGCCGCGGCGTAGGCGAGCAGCTTCTCCTTCGACTCCCAGTACTGGACGACCATGTAGGTGCGCGGCGAGCCCGTGAGGAGGATGTGGTGCAGGAGGCCGAGAGAACGGTCGCGGTTCAGCTCCTTGATCATCATGGGCATCGCGATGAACACCGGCAGCCATCGGTGGACCGCCCAGAAGTGGTTGATGCGCATGCCGATGAGGAAGACCACCACATCCCCCTGTGCACCCGCGGTCATCCGTCCGGCATGTGTCTTCGTGCCCATGTCGCCCCCGATTCGGCCGTGTTGGAGAGTTCTGGAGATTTGGAGAGTGCCGCTACCCAGACACCCATGCTTGGATAGTGGCACTGCCCAAAGGAGGGTGCAAGAGATGCGACTCGCGGAACTCAGCGAGCTGAGCGGGGTCTCCATCCCCACCATCAAGTACTACCTGCGGGAGCAACTCCTGCCCGCTGGGCGGCGGATCACGGCCACACAGGCCGAGTACGACGACTCCCATCTGCGTCGGCTGCGTCTCGTACGGGCACTGATCCAGGTCGGCCGGGTGCCGGTGGCGACCGCTCGCGAGGTGCTCGCGGCGGTGGACGACGACTCGCTGGGCCGCACGGTCCGCCTGGGCGCGGCCCTGTGGGCGCTGCCGCAGCCGCCGGAGGCGCCCGGGGACGACCCTGCGACGGTCGAGGCGACCTCGGCCGTCGACCGGCTCCTCGAGGAACTCGGCTGGGACACCGCGCGCGAGATCGGCAGCCTCTCCCCCTCGTACCGCACCCTCGTCACGACGGTCGCCACGCTCAACCGCCTCGGCTACACCTGCGGAACGCCCGAACTCGCCCCGTACGCACGGCACATGGAGCGCGTCGCCGAGCACGACATCGACCGGCTCGACACCTTCTCCGAGGAGGTCGAGAAGGTCGAGATCGCGGTCGCGGCGGCGATTCTGTACGAGCCGGTCCTGCTCACGCTGCGCAGGCTGGCCCAGGAGGAGCAGTCGGCGCGCCGGTTCGGGCTGTGATGGCTACGCGGTCTGCGGGGCCACGAGGAGTGTGACCCTGCGCGCCGGCACACGCCGCCTCATACCGACGGGTCGAACCCCGTAGCCATCCGGGCGTAGCCGTGCAGCATGGCGATCACCTCGGTGCGTGTGCGGCGCCCCGCGAGCACCTCCATCTGAAAGCCGTCCTCCATCGCGACGAATCCGGCGGCCAGTTGACCCGCGGGCTCGACGAGCACGAAGTGCCCCTGCGCCTCGCCGAGGACCAACGTGGCGTAGTACACGGCAATTTGACGCTCGGTCAGCGTCGCGTCGAGAGTGGCCGCGCGGGGGTCACGCAAGCTGCGCGGCCAGTACTCGAAGAGCAGCCGGGGCAGCAGGTCGTCGGGCCCGTCGGCGACGCCGTGCTCGACGCAGGCCCGCAGCCTGTCCCGGGCGTCCGGGAACTTCTCGGCGCTCTCCTCGCGCTCACGGCTGAAGCGCTCGATCGCCCGCTGGAACGTCTCGTACATCAGCTCGTCGAGATCGTCATAGTAGTAGAGCACCGCAGCCGACGTGACCCCCGCCTCCTCGGCGACATCGCGCAGCCGCAGACCTTCCAGACCCCGGCTGTGCAGTGCGCGCAGCGTGGCCTGGTGCAGTTGCGCACGCCGCGCCTCCTGGTCCTTGCGCCGTCCCACGACCGCCTCCGTCCGACCCGGGTCCAACCCGATTCACTGATGACGCGGTAAAGATACCGAACCCGCTCTTGACAGGCTTCATGGCCCGTTCGTTAAATCTCCGTTTAACGAAACGTCGCCGACGACCAGAAGGCCGCCGTGAACCCTGATCCCCCTCAGACACTCGCCCCCACCACCACGTCCCCACCGCCCTCCAAGGGCCTGCGGAGCGGGTCCGTCGGACTGCTCGCCTCCGTGGCGCTCGGCCTCTCCTCGGTCGCACCCGCCTACAGCATCGCCGTGACCCTCGGCTTCGTGACCATGGCCGTCGGCCACCTCGCGCCCGCCGCGCTGCTCCTCGGATTCGTGCCGATCCTGCTGACGGCGTTCGCCTTCCGCGAGCTCAACAAGGAGATGCCGGACTGCGGGACCACCTTCGTGTGGACGACGCGCGCCTTCGGCCCGTCGTCCGGCTGGCTTCTGGGCGGCTGGGTCACCCAGTTCGCCACGGTCACGGCCATGGCCGCGCTCTCGCAGGTGGGCGCCGGTTACCTCCTCGGGCTCCTCGGCCTCGACTCACTGGCCTCCGACGAGACCGCGGTCGCTGTCACCGCGGCGCTCCTGATCGGGGCCATCACCGTCATCGCGTACCGCGGCCTCCAGCTCGCCGCGGTCGTCCAGTACGTCCTGCTCGGGCTTCAACTCGTCGCCCTCTTCGCCTTCGGCGCCGCCGCCCTCGCCCGGCACGGCACGCTCACGCCGTCGCTCGGCTGGTTCGACCCGTTCGGCTTCGACAGCTTCGGCGCGTTCGCCAAGGCGGTCCTGCTCTGCCTCTACATCTACTGGGGCTGGGACGCGCTGCTCACCGTCAACGAGGAGACCCGCGACAGCGAGCGCACCCCCGGCAAGGCCGCGCTCATCTCGACGCTCATCCTCCTGGTCACGTACCTGTTCACGGCGGTCGCCGCGATCAGCTTCGCCGGGACGGGCACTTCGGGCCTGGGGCTCGGCAACGCCGGCAACGCGGCCGACGTCCTGTCCGCCCTCGGACCGCCCGTCCTCGGCACAGCGCTCGCGAAGGGCGTCCAGCTCGCCGTGTGCGTGTCCGCGATCTCCGCGCTGCTCACCTGCGTCGTCGGCAGTTCGCGGGCCACGCTGTCGATGAGCGTCCACGGCGCGCTGCCCCGGGCATTCGCCCGCATCCACCCGCGCCATCGCACGCCGTCCTTCGGCACCGTCTTCATGGGCACGGCGGCCGCGGTTCTCCTCGCGGCCCTGACCTGGCTCTCGCCCGCCTTCCTCGGCGACGCGATCCTCTCCATCGGCCTGCTCATCGCGCTCTATTACGGCGTGACGGGCCTGGCCTGCGCCTGGCTGTTCCGCGGGCAGCTGCGCCGGTCCTGGCGGGACGCGCTCCTCAAGGGGGTGCTGCCGCTCGCAGGCGGGCTGATGATGCTCTCCGCGTTCGTCCGCAGTGCGGTCGACATGACCGACCCCTCGTACGGCTCCACCTCACTGTTCGGCGTCGGCGGCGTACTCCTGCTGGGCCTCGGCTCCGTCCTGCTCGGCCTGGTCGTGATGCTGGCGCTGCGCCACCGCTTCCGCCCCTTCTTCCGCGACGGCCGCACCGCCGTCACCCGACTGACTGTCACCGAGGACTGATCCATGCGCACGCTCAGCATCGCCGCCGTACAGACCGCCCCTGTCCCCTTCGATCCCGAGGCCACGTGGGCGCTGTTCGCCGACCGTGTCCGCGCGACCCGCGCGATGCTTCCGCACGTCCAGCTCGTCGTGGTTCCCGAGCTGATGCTGTCCGCGGAGGCGCCGCTGTTCGACGCCCGCGAGGACTGGATGGACAAGGCGGCCGTCACGGTCCCAGGACGGCTCACCGACCGGATCTGCGACCTCGCCCGCGAGACGGGACTGTGGCTGATACCCGGAAGCGTCTACGAGCGGGCCGCCGACGGCACCGTCTACAACACCGCCCTCGCGGTCTCCCCGCAGGGCGAGATCGCCGCCCGCTACCGCAAGGTCTTCCCCTGGCAGCCCTACGAAACGACGGCGCCCGGCAGCGAGTTCGTCGTCTTCGACATCCCGGACATCGGCAGGATCGGCCTCGCGATCTGTTACGACGGCTCGTTCCCGGAGACCGCGCGCCAGCTCGCCTGGCTGGGCGCCGAAGTGATCGTCCAGCCCACCCTCACCACCACGAGGGACCGCGACATGGAGATCGTCTGCGCCCGCGCCAATGCCTGGACGAACCAGGTGTACGTGGTGAACGTCAACGCCGCGGACCCCGCCGCCGTGGGCAGCAGCGTCATCGTCGACCCCGAGGGCACCGTCCGCCAGCAGGCGGGCCCCGGCCAGGAACTCCTCGCGGACGTCCTCGACCTGGACGCCGTCACCCGCGTCCGCGAGTTCGGCTCCTCGGGCCTCAACCGGCCCTGGGCCCAGCTGGAGAGGTACGGCTCCGCTGTGCAACTGCCGATGTACGGCGGCTCGTTCCAGCCGCGACCTCATCGGGGCTGAACTCCCCGTCCCGGGCCCACCCTTCGACCACGAGGAGGGCGGGCCCCGACCTCAGCACTGGAGGCCGAGGATCAGGAGTGGAACGCGAGATACGGAGCCAGCGCCAGGAGTGTTCCTACGAGGGCGTACTTGAGGCGGCGCGCCGGGACCGCGTGGGCGATCTTCCATCCCACGATCACGCCGGCCAGCTCCGGTACTCCGACCAGCGCGGCGAGCGCCCAGTCGACGGAACCGTGCAGCACGTACCCGACCGTGCCGATCGCCGCGATCACCACGGACTGCGCCTGCGCCGCGGCCAGTGCGGAGAGCACCGGGAGTCCGCAGACGACCAGGAGCGGCACGCTCAGCATCGGACCACCGAGGCCGAAGAGCCCGGCCACGACTGCAACTCCGAAGCCCACCAGGGCAATTCGTGTCACCGGCACGCTGACCGGCTCGCTCCCCGCGACCCGCGTACGGCGCTCGCGCACCCACACCAGGACACCCGTCACCGTGACGGCGCACGCGAGCAGCATCCCGAACCCCCGTCCCGAGACGAGGGTGTTGAGCACGACACCGAGAGGTGTGCCGACCAGTGCGGCCACGGCGAGGACCGTTGCCGTGCGCCGCGTGACCGCGTCCCGCAGCTGACCCGAGCGCGTGTACGCGGCGGTGCCGAGCGCGCCGGTCGCCACGTGGGTGGCGATGGCGGTGCCCGCGACGCCTGCCGGAGAGAGCCCCGTCAGCACGAACATCCCGATCGTGGGCAGCACACCCCCGGGGCCCACCGCGGTGATCCCGATGCCTCCCGCGAGCCCGAACAGGGCGAGGACCACCAGGGTGAGGACGTCGAGCTGCATGGGCATGGGGGTGACTCCGGAACACGGCGGTGGGTGCGGGCGACTTGGGCCAGGTGCGAGGCGACTTCGGTCAGGAACGGGGCAGTACGGGTCCCCGGTGGACCAGGGCGAACCGGTCGGCGCGCACGCGCAGGGTCTCCGCGTCGACGGGGCGGCCGTCGGCAAGACACGTAAGGCGGTCGATCGCGAACAGGGCGGCGCCCGCGGGGATTTCGAGGAGCCGCGCGGTGTCCGGTTCGGCGGTGACGGCATGCACGGTGACCTCCGCGCTGCCGAGCCGGTGCCCCGTCGTCTCCTCGATGAGGTCGAAGACATCCCGGTGGGCCAGATCACCGTCGAGGAGGGGCCGGCCGATGTCGGGGGCGAGCCAGGTCGAGTCGACGGAGAGGGGGCGGCCGTCCAGGCTGCGCACCCGTTCGAGGTACACGGCCTCGGATCCGTCGGGGAGCCGGAGCCGTTCGGTGACCGCGTTCGGCGCGTGCGGCACGATCCTGGCCGCGCGCACCTCGTTGGTCACGGTGCCGTAGTCGACGAGCGTCTCCGCGAGGCCGGTGAGGCGTTCGAGGCCGTGCCCGTATTTCGCCGTCACGATGCGGGTCCCGATGCCACGCCTACGGACGATCAGCCCCTCGTCGCACAGCAGCGCGAGGGCCTCCCTGACGACGTTACGGGTGGCGCCGAGCGCGTGGCCGAGCTCGCGTTCGTCGGGCAGCATCCCGTGTTCGTAGACGCCTGAGGTGATCTGCTGCCGAAGCGTGTCGGCGACCCGCCGCGCCCGCTCGGCCCGGGGCGGGGTGCCGCCGGGATGCGGGGGATATGCGTCACGCATGGGGCGTTCCAACACCGTTCGTCACCTGCTTTCCGGACCCGAAGCTACCCCACCGCCCCCACCTGCCGTGTTACGCCGAAGTTACGCCACCCATGCTGACCTGCGAAAACCACTGAGCTGCGGTTTCGCGGTCGGATTTCCGGGTTTCGCCGGGCAGCGCACGTACATACCCGGCGTCGGATGGGGGATGCGCGCGTCCTTCAAGGAGGCCCTGCCCTCGGTGCACTCCCCCGCCGATGCCCCGACACCTACCGGTCGCTACTCTGCCCGGATGCGCGATGGGGGAGGCGACGGCAGCGCCGTGAGCGAGAAGGACGGCAAGGGCAATGACGAGCACGACGACGCGACACGGGAGAACGGCGCCGGCGCCACCGCGCTGCGGCGCCTGACCGGCCCGTTGCGGGCTCACCGGCTGTTGTCCTCGGCCGTGGCGGTCGCCGTCGTCGCAGCGGTCGCCGTCCCGCTGGTCCTCGCCGGATCCGGTGCTGACGCCGCACCCTGTACCGCGGTGTCCGACGCGACCCGTACCCTCGCAGGCGATCCCGCCGCTGCCACGAAGGCGCTGGACCCCGGTGACAGCATGGCCCGTATAGGCGGTGCGAGGAAGCTGCTCGCGCACGACGGGTTCTGCGGGGACGGAGCCCGCGTCCTCGGGCGGGTCATCGACGCGGGCACCCGCGCGTCCGGGCCCAGAAGGCCGCACACCATGGCGCAGGCCCGCAGCGCCTACGCGGTGGCCTCAGTCCTCTACGACCGCGAGATCCCGGCGGGCCTTGCCCCCTCGGTGGCGCGGATGATCGCCGAGTACGAGGTGGACGCCCTCCGCGACGACGACTTCGGGGGTTTCCGGGCGGACGAGGCGCCCGGACCCGCCGTTCCACCGGCCGAAGCCACCCTCGACGACCATGGCTGGGTGTGGCTGGGCCGCTTCCTCTCGCCCGGCGAGGCGCACGCCACCTTCGAGTACGGGGACAGGTACGCGGACGCGACCGCCGACATCCCCGATCTGGTCGCCGAACTCGCCAAGAACCCCGAGGCGTTCGCCATCCTCTACGACGCGCACCGCGCCCAGCTCGCGCACTATCTGGAGCGGCTGACCCGCCAGGGCGGCGACCCCTCGTACCGTCCCGACGACAAGTACGGGACCCCCACGACCTGGACCGACAACGACCTCCAGGACCTGGCCGACCACATCGGCACCCTCATGGCCCTGCGGTCCGGCTACGCGAAAGACGGAACGATCAAGGACGTCGCGGCGTTCGACGCGTCGGTACGCGAGCACGGCCGCGGCACCTTCCGGCCCGCGTCGCACCAGCTCACGACCCGCCCACCGATGGGCGACATCGCCGACCGGCCCACGTCGGGACCCCTGCGCGGCGACGTGATGGACGGCCGGCGCCAGATGTTCACGGTGCTCGACAGGTGGGCGAAAGAGCGCGGCGTACCTACCGAACGAGCCGCGGCCATGCGGCAGTTGATGGACGACTTCTACGTACGGGCCCTGTGGATGGTCT
The DNA here is from genome assembly GCF_002803065.1 of Streptomyces sp. CB01635. Classification (GTDB taxonomy): domain Bacteria; phylum Actinomycetota; class Actinomycetes; order Streptomycetales; family Streptomycetaceae; genus Streptomyces. The sequence continues at coordinate 824,942 of NZ_NNBL01000003.1, read as the reverse complement.
CCGTCGAGCGTTTCTGAGCCGGAGCGCCGCGTCGCTCCGGCTCGGAAGAGCCGAGGCTATGTCGCTGTCGCTCAGAAGAACCGCAGTCCGGAGCAGCCGCGCCGCCGCACCTGGTCCTCGGCGAACGCCTTGAGCAGTCGTCTCCGTTCCGCTTTGTCGACGCCGGGGGTGTCCTTCGTCGCGTCGAGCGCGAAGTTGGCCGCCTCGCCGTCGCAGCGGGCCGTGGCGGTCAGGGGCCGGCGTTCGCCGTTGTCGTCCGATGCCGTGAGGCGGCTGCTCCAGTCCCCGTACCAGGCACCGAACGTCATGCCGGCCTGGTATGCGTCGCCACCCTCATCCGTGCGCAGATCGCAGGTGCCCATGGGAGCCGTGTCGTTCGTCTCCGCCACGAGACGCCACCCCGCGTCCTTCGCGAGACCCGCTCGGGACACCCAGTCACACCCGGTGCCTTCCGCCTTCGCCGGGGACACGGCTCGCCGCCATCGCTCCTCGGTGTCGAACCCGGTGGTCCTGTGCGGCACCTTGAGGGGGCGGGCGCCGCAACTGAGGTTTTTCGAGGCCGAGTTGGCGAGAGCCACGGCCGTACGGTAGACGGCTCCGAGAGCACTCCGGTCGACGTCCCCGAACGTCCCGACGCGGACCAGCATCTTCCGCTGCCGGCCCTCGGCGTCCTTGCCCAGCGCCGGACACTGCGTCACGATCCGCATGACCCCGGCGTCGTCGACGGTTCCGGGCAACCCACCCGAAAGCACGCCGTTCGGCGTGAAGCCACCCTCTGGAAAGGCCCTCTTGAACTCCCGGTCCTGGTCGTCACGACCGGTGTACGCCGACATGGCGACCAGGGTCACACCCTCGGTGTCGTCCCCGTCGAACGCGAGGCTGCACCCGTAGAACCCGAGTTCCGGAACCCGGCGCGACTCCTCCTTCGTGAACTGCGCGTCGTCAGGCGTGAGTTGTGCGACGGAGTCGCGGGGCAGGGCCCCGTCGCAGGCGCGTCCGACGAGCCACCAGTCCTGCGCATACGGCTCGGCCATGTAGCCACCCAGGCCGACGGCGGCCGCTGCCGCCACCGCCACCTTGATCCAGCGCCGCATCGTCCCTGCCCCCGTCACCACCGAAACCGTGCGGCCCCCGTGGCCTCACACGTACCGCCGGACCCTACCCGGCCCGCCTGTTCGCCCCGCGCCCGGCCCGAGCCGCCCCTCTCCCGGCTCAGGCCGTAATCGTGCGGACCGGGCTCCCCGCCAGGAACGCCTCGATGTCCTCGACCGCGCCCTCGAAGTAGCCCTCGTAGTTGCGGCGGGTGACATAGCCGAGGTGCGGCAAGCCGAGGAAGTTCGGGGCGGTGCGCAGGGGGTGGTCGGCCGGGAGCGGTTCCGTCTCGAAGACGTCGGCGCCCGCGCCTGCGATCCGGCCGTCGTGCAGGGCGCGCACCATCGCGTCCTGGTCGACGATCGCGGCGCGCGAGGTGTTGACCAGGTAGGCGGTGGGACGCATGCGCTTGAGTTCGTCCGCGCCGATCAGGCCGCGCGTGCGGTCACTGAGTACCAGGTGGACGGAGACGAAGTCGCTGCTCTCCAGGAGCTCCTCCTTGGAGGGCGCGAGGGTGACTCCGGCCGCCGCGGCGCGCTCTTCGGTGAGGTTCTCGCTCCACGCGGCCACCTCCATGCCGAAGGCCTGGCCGACGCGGGCGACCTTGGTCCCGATCTTCCCGAGCCCCAGGAGGCCGAGGCGGCGTCCGTGCAGGTCGGCGCCGAGTGTGCTCTGCCAGGGGCCCATGTCGCGCAGGGCGGTGCTCTCGCGCACCACGCTCCGGGCGAGGCCGAGAATGATCGCCCACGTCAGTTCGACGGGCGGCTCGGAGTTGCTGGCGGTGCCGCACACCGTGACGCCGTGCCGAGCCGCTGCGGCCAGGTCGACGGACGCGTTGCGCATCCCCGAGGTGATCAGGAGACGCAGCTGCGGGAGGCGTGCGAAGAGGGTGTCCGTGAAGGGTGTGCGCTCCCTCATCGCGACCACGATCTCGCAGTCGCCGACCGCCTCGACGACGGCGTCCTCGGTCGGCAGGTGGCGTTGCAGGGACCGGACTTCGACGTCCGTCCCGACTCTGGTCCAGTCCGCCATGGACAAGGCCACGCCTTGGTAGTCGTCGAGCACGGCGCAGCGCAGTCTGGTCAACGCAACTCCCCTGAAAGATCCGGTACCGGAAACACTAATGGCTCCTCGCGGTGGCCGTGCGACGACCGCGGGCTGAGCACACCAGTACAGCTGCCGAGTCGACGCACGGACAATTCGAGTGTGGACTCGGTGCTGGACCGCCCCCGGCTCACCGCTGAGGGCAATCCCTGAGCCTGATGATGGAATACGGCATGGCGTCACGCACGAACGTACTCATCCATGTCCTGGTCGCCACCCTGCTGTTCCCGCTCGCCGTGGGGTGCTCGTCCGGCGACGCGAAGAGCGAAGGCCCGGACTGGAGTCCGCCGCCCCGGCACGCGGGTTTCGACTACCAGATCGGTGGTGCCTATCCGCCCGCGAAGGGCGTCGGTGTCGTGAGCCGCGACCGGGCGGCTCGGCCCGCCCGAGGCGTGTACAACATGTGTTACGTCAACGCCTTCCAGGCCCAGCCCGACGAACGGGACGACTGGCCCGCCGACTTGCTGCTGCGCGACCGGAACGGACGGGTCGTGATCGACCAGGACTGGGACGAGCCGCTTTTGGACATCGGCACGCCGAACAAGCGTGAGCGGGTGGCCGCCCGCGTCGGCCCCTGGATCGACGGGTGCGCCGACCACGGCTTCGACGCGGTCGAGCCGGACAACTACGACAGCTACACACGCTCGAAGGGCCGGCTGAGCGCCCGCGACGCAAAGGCGTTCATGTCGTTGCTGGTGCGGCGCGCGCACCGGGCCGGGCTCGCCGTCGGTCAGAAGAACACGGCCGAACTGGCCCCTGACGGCCACCAGTTGGGAGTCGACTTCGCCGTCGCCGAGGAATGCGGCGCCTACGACGAGTGCGGCGTGTACGCCAAGGCCTTCGACGACCGGGTCGTGGTGATCGAGTACACCGACACCGGCCTGCGCAAGGCCTGTAGCGCATTCGGAACGCGGTTGGACATCGTGCGCAGGGACCACGACGTGACGACTCCCGGCGGCAACGGCTATGTGAGGCGCACCTGTTGAGGGGTGTGCGGGTACGCGTCGGGCAGGACACGCACGACTGGGAGCACGGTGTCCCGCAGGGCCACCGCGGCGGCGTGCGTGCCGCACTGCGGTCCGAGGTCGAGCGAGCGCAGGGACCAGCCGGAGGGGTGGACGGCTCCGTGGCGTGGACGGTCGCCCACGTAGTCCGCGTCCAGTGCACGCCCCAGGCCGACGCCGACGCCCTTGAGGTAGGCCTCCTTGCGGGACCACACCCGGCAGAAGGCCGCGGCGCGCGACCCGGCAGGGAGCGCGGCGAGATCGGCGCGTTCCGCCGGGTGCAGCTCCTTCACCAGGTCGTCAACGGCCCCGGGGTCCGGCACCCGCTCGGCATCCACGCCCACCGGGCTACCCGCCACGCAGATCAGGACAAGCTGCTCGCAGTGCGCGAGGGAGAAGTGCAGCGGCGGGCGGGGGCCGGCCAGCGCCGGGCGCCCGTGCGGGCCGCCGCACTGCGGACACGGCTCGCGGGTGAACGTGACACTCCCCGGTGAGGTCCCCAGACACGCACCGAGGAGCCGGCGCAGCGAGATGTGTGCGGCCAGGTACAGGTCGCGGTCCGAGCTCCGTACGAAGGCGGCGGCCCGGGCGCGCTCGTCGGCGTCGAGAGCGGAGTCGTCCAGCAGGGGGTACGGCTCTCCACGCTCCGGGGTCCTGAGCAGCCACAGAGACGGGCGACCGTCCCAGGCACCCGGAGCCGCCGGGACGGCGGGGTCGGGAGCGAGGTCAGGGTCGGGGGCGAGGTCAGGGTCGGGGGCGAGGTCCGGCTCCGGGGTCACGCGGATCCCACCCTCATCACGCCACCCGCCGGTCCCCACAGCCCGCCCGGCTCACTCCGCGGCACCCGCGCCCGTACGGCATTCCGGGTGGCCCCAGCCCTTCGGGTTCTTGGCGATGGGCTCACCGGCCGCGTAGGACCGGCCGCAGACGCAGCGGCCCGGGAACTTGGCGTTGAGCGTGCGCGACGAGGCCGTCTTCGATCGGGCCGGGCCCGCCTTGGGCTTCCTCTTCGACGGGCCGGCGACCGTGTCGGGTGACGGCGGGGGCTCCGGGGACCCGTACTCGGTGCCCGCAGGTTCCTGGACGACGGCGGCCTGGCTCGCGGCCCGGTCGGCGAAGTCGTTCAGCCGGTCGCCGTCGACCTGGTGCGCGGGAACGTACCGGAACTCGACGGCGCGCCCTTCGAGCAGCGCGTCGATGCGGGTGACGAGCTCCTGGTTGGCGACCGGCTTGCCCGCCGAGGTCTTCCAGCCGTTGCGCTTCCAGCCGGGCAGCCACGTCGTGACCGCCTTCATCGCGTACTGGGAGTCCATCCGGACCTCGAGCCGCTCGCCCGGGTCCGTGGCGGCGAGGAGGCGCTCCAGGGCGGTGAGCTCCGCGACGTTGTTCGTCGCCGTGCCCAGCGCGCCCGCCTCCCAGCGAACCGGGGTCTCCCCGCCGTCGGCGATGACCCAGGCCCAGCCGGCGGGCCCTGGATTTCCTTTCGACGCCCCGTCACACGCGGCGATTACGCGATCTGCCATGACACCGATCATGCCAGTGCCGGTGAGCGGCGGACGCCGCACCCCGTCGCCCGGCCCTGGCACGCACGCGACCGCGCCCGCACCGGCGATCAGGCCCGCGCCACCAGCCGCTCGGCCGCAGAGCGCGCGGAGGCGAGCACCGCGGACCGCTCCGCACCCCGCTGGCCGATCACGATGCGCGTGCTCAACCCGTCGAGCAGGGCGAGGAGTTGGGAGGCGCGCTCGGCGGTGTCGAGGGGGGCGAACCGCCCCTGCTTGACCCCCCGGTCGAGAAGGGTCTCGAGGTCCTCCTGCCAGCCCTGGTCCAGCTCGTCCTGGGCCTGGCGCAGCGCCTCGTCGGTCGAGGTGCGGGCCCACAGCTCGATCCACAGCGTCCAGCGCGGGTCGCGCGGGCCGCGCGGCAGGTACAGCTCGACGAACTGGTCGAGCTTGCGCTCGGCGGTGACGCGCCGGGACAGCAGCGCCCTGCGTTCGTCGGCGAGGCCGCTCTCGCTCCAGCGCAGGGCTTCGAGGAGGAGGCGGTCCTTGCTGCCGAAGTAGTACAGGATGTGGCCGCCGCTGGTGCCGAGGCGCTTGCCGAGCGCCGACATCGTGAGCGATGCCAGGCCGTCCTCGGCGATGGCCGTCATCGCCTCCTCGAGCATTCGCTCCTGGGCGACCTGCCCGTCGCGCCGTCGCGCAGTAGCCGCCACAGCCGCGCCTCCCTGATCCGTGGTCCCGACACCCAGGACCCTATCCGGCGATTTTCGCGAGGGGTCTTGACGTACGGGACGAGGAGGCGCATCTTGAATGCCGTTCAAGAAGTTAGAACGATATTCAAGAACAACATTCAAGGACGGCGGGATGACACAGCAGCACACCGAGGAGGCCGGACCCGCGGATGCCGGACCCGCGCAGGCCGGACCGGCGGTTGCCACCACCGGTGACGAGGTCTTCCAGGTCGAGACCCACGGGATCGACCCCATCCCCGACGAGGAGCGGCACGGCGGCGCGAAGGACCTCTTCTGGCTCTGGTTCGGCTCGAACCTCACCTTCACGTACGTCATCAACGGCGCGCTCGCCGTGTCCTTCGGGCTCTCGTTCTGGCAGGCGACCGCGGCCGTCGTCGTCGGAGGCCTGGCGTTCTTCGCGATCAGCGCCGCCGGACTGAGCGGGATCCGCACCGGCACCGCGACCCTGGTGATCTCCCGCGCGCCCTTCGGCATCCGCGGGAACTGGCCCGCCGGCCTGCTCAACTGGATCGTCTCGATCGGCTACACGATCGTGAACACCGTGGTCGGCGCGCTCGCCCTCGAAGCGTTCTGCGCGGACCTCGGCTGGCACGGCTCAACCGCCCGCGCCTTCGCGCTGGCCGTCACGATGGTGCTCACCTTCGCCGTCGCCCTGTGGGGCCACGCCACCGTGCAGTTCGCCGAGCGCTGGATGGCGTACATCCTCGCCGTGGGCTTCGCCGCACTCCTCGTCTTCCTGATCCCGGGCGCCGACACCGGCGCGTCGACCGGCGGCGTCCCCGGCGCCTCGGGCTGGAGCCTCGCGTTCGTCGTCATGCTGGCGGGACCGTTCTCGTACGTCCCGATGCCCGCCGACTACACCCGCTACCTGCCGCGCACCACCTCGCTGCGGTCGATCACCTGGAGCGGCGCGCTCGGCGGGCTCATCTCCTCGGTGGCACTCGGTGTCGCGGGTGTCGCCGCCGCCACGCAGGCCGACATGTCGGACGCGGTGGCCGGCGCCGAGGGGCTGCTGCCGGGCTGGTTCCAGCCGCTCTTCCTCGCCCTGGTGCTCGGCGGCTCAGTCACCAACTCGATCATCACGCTGTACTCGTCGAGCCTGAACCTCCAGGTCCTCGGCATCCCGTGGAGCCGGGCCAAGGCGATCCTCATCAGCGCGGGCGTCACCGTGGTCGGCTCGCTCTACGCCCTGTTCCTCACGGACTTCACCGACTCGCTGCTGTCGTTCCTGTCCCTGCTGATCATCGTGTTCGCGCCGTGGGGCGGCGTGTTCCTCGCCGACATGGTGATGCGCCGCTGCCGGTACGACGCCCCGTCCCTGCACACCGGCCGCGAGGGCGCCTACTGGTACCGGTGCGGCTACCACCCGGCCGGGGTCGTCGCGCTGCTCGCCGGCATCGTCTTCGCCTCGCTGACCTGCGACTCCGAGCTCTGGACCGGCCCGCTGGTCGCCCCGCTCGGCGGCGCCGACCTGACGCTGCTCGGCTCGGTCGTCTCCGCCCTCGTGTACTGGGCGCTCGCCCGGCGGACCGTCGCCCCCGCCGCGTAGACCTTCTCCCGAACCACCGGTATCACCACAGGAGTTACCCCTCATGTCCCACTCCCCCGCCCCCGCCGACCTCGTCCTGCGCGGCGCACGCGTCCACACCGTCGACCCGGCGCTGCCCGAGGCGCAGGCGCTCGCCGTGCGCGACGGAAAGATCGTCTGGCTCGGAGCCGACGCGGACGCCGAGACCTGGACGGGGCCCGGCACCGAGGTCATCGACGCCGGCGGGAAGCTGGTCCTGCCCGGCTTCATCGACGCGCACAACCACGTACGGCTCGGCTCCGACGACGCCTGCGTCCAGCTGGCCGGTGCGGACACGCTCGACGAGATCCACGACCGGATCCGCACGTGGCGGGCGGCGCACCCCGGCGCCGCCTGGATCGAGGCGGAGGCGTTCGACTACTCGGCGATACCCGGCGGCCGGATGCCCACCGCCGCCGATCTCGACCCGGTGACCGGCGACACCCCCGCGTTCGTCCTCAGCTACGACGTGCACACCGCCTGGCTGAACACGGCCGCGCTGCGCCGCCTCGGCATCGACAAGGACCGTACGAGCCTGCCGTTCGGCGAGGCCGCGACCGACCCCGAGACCGGTGAACCCACAGGATTCATCAAGGACTTCGCGGTGAAGGGACTGTCCCGCGACGGGCACCGCGCGCTCAAGGAGATCGGCGTGCCGTGGGCCTCGGCCGACCGCCAGTACGGGCGCCTCGCCAAGTCCCTCGACGACGCGATCCGCTTCGGCATCACGACCGTCGTCGAACCGCAGAACTCGATCGACGACCTCGCCCTGTTCGAGCGCGCCCGCTCCGAAGGCCGGCTCCGCTCGCGGATCGTGGCCGCGCTCTTCCACCCGCGCGGCACGACCGACGCCGACCTCGACGACTTCGCCGCAGCCGCGGCCCGCCACGCGGACGACCGGCTGCGCGTCGGGCCGCTGAAGCTCTACATCGACGACGTCGTCGAGCCGCGCACCGCCGCACTCCTGGAGCCGTACGCGGGGTGCGGCCACCACCGCGGCGAGACCTTCTACCCGCCGGAGGAGTTCGCGGACCTCCTTGCCAAGCTCGACGCGCGCGGCTTCCAGTGCTTCGTCCACGCGACCGGTGACCGCGGCATCCGCACGGTCCTCGACTCCGTCGAGCACGCCCGTACGGTCAACGGTGAGCGCGACGCCCGCCACCAGGTCGTGCACGTCGAGTGCCTCGACGCGGCCGACACCGCGCGCTTCGCGGCGCTGGGCGTGGTCGCCTGCATGCAGCCGAGGCACTGCGCCCCCGAGGTCGCCGGGCCGGGCAAGGACTGGGCGGAGAACGTCGGCACGGACCGCTGGCACAAGGCCTGGCCGATGCGCAGCCTCCACGAGTCGGGCGCGGTCCTTGCCTTCTCCAGCGACTGGAACGTGGCCGAGATGGACCCCATGGTCGGCATCTACACGGCTGTCACGCGACGCCCGCTGGACGGCGGCGAGCCCTGGATGCCGGGCGAGACGGTGGACGTGAAGACCGCGGTGTACGGGTACACGATGGGTTCCGCGTACGCCAACTTCCTTGAGAACGAGCGGGGTTCGCTGAGCGTGGGCAAGGCGGCGGACTTCGTGGTCCTGTCCCGCGACATCCTGAGCGCCGCCCCCGAGGACATCCCCGGCACCGTGGCCGAAACAGTCGTCGTGGGCGGCAAGATCGAGCACAGCACCTGAGACCCCACACAAGCACCCGCGTACAAAACGGTCAATTAGGAAGGATAAAGTAGCGGGTCAACCTTCGTCCGCCCGAGACGCCTCAGGAGAGCCACGTGACCTCAGTGACCGCCCCGACAGAATCCGCAGCAGCAGACGTCACGTCCGAAGGGGCCGTCCCGGCGCAGGCCGGGCCCGTCGAGGCCGAGGCGAACATCTGGGTGCCGGGCGGGGAGAGCGTGTCGGAGGAGGACGCCCCGGAGGACGCCGCGCCGGTCTCGGACCTGGTCGCCGAGGACGCGCGGGCCTTCGGCGTCTACGCCCGGACCGGCGGCTGGGCGTTCGCCCTCATGGTGGCGCGCAGCGTGCGTCCCGGCGGGCAGGCCGTGGGCGAGACGCCCAAGATCTCGGCCCGCCGGTTCAGCGAGCTGGCGGGCTGCTCGGCGGAGCGCGTCATGCGCTACTACAAGGCCTGGGACAAGGCGGCCGACGACGGTCTCGTGCCGCACTTCGAGGCGCTCGCCCCGGGCCAGGACGTCGAACTCCCGGATTCCGACGCCTGGTTGACGTACTACGCGTCGCGCTCCATCGCCGTGTCGCCGCGCGGCCACGCGATCTCGGCGGCCGCCGAGGCCGAGGGCATCCGCCCGACCAAGGCCTTGGAGGTCGCCGAGAACCCGACCGCGCTGCGCGCCGCGATCCTCGCCGACCCCGGCACCGCCGAGGCGGCCAGGAAGGCCCTCATGGACCGCCTGGAAGCGGACCCCGCCCTGCGCACGGAGCTGGTCAGGGACATCGTGCGCACCGACGACCTGAAGAAGGCCGTAGCCGCCGAGGCGAAGGCCGGCGACCGGGTCGAGTACGTGCGTCAGATCGCGGAGAACGGCCAGATCAAGACGGCGGCGGGACAGAAGATCGAGGCGCCGCGCGAGCTGCGCGAGGAGGCCGAGCGCCACCTCTCCCTGATCGACGAGCTGGACGACGACGAAGAGGCCGGTGAGTGGGCGCGTGAGGCGTACGACAGCGTCCGTGAGCTCGTCACCAAGACCGTCGAGAGCGACCCCGACCTCCGGGTGAAGGAGCGCAGGGCGAAGTTCTACAACAGCCTGCAGAAGGCGACGAAGGTATTCGAGGAGCTCACCCTCGACGACGCCGAGGACGACGTCTACGAGGACGACATGCTCAAGCGCCTGGAGGACCTCCAGCAGGCCATCGCCTCGTGCATCTCGGCAATCCAGGCAAAGGTCCAGTAGGAAGCCGCCCAACCGGAGCCCCCACAGGCGATCAGCCGCGTACGGGACATGGCCGGAGACAGCGAAGTCCCACGTGACGGCCAGGCGCCGACGAATCGGGAGGGGACGTGGGGTCATGTGCGCGCGCAGCCACCAGCACCACGTACAGGCAATCAACTGGCCAACGTGCACCCGTAGAACAGCGAGCACGTACATGCCCCCGCGGCCCCGCACCCGAGAACGCAACCGACGAGCCCCCCCCCCCGAGCCCGTGCCTGAAGGCACACCTCAGCAGAACGACCACCCCCGAGCCCGCACCGGATAGAAACGCATTGCCGCCGCACGCCCGCATGAACTAGGGTCTCGGCCCGTGACTGCCGGGTCGGCCTTGGGCCATCAACGAGTAGGGCACCCGGCCTCCGAGTGAGGCCGGGGCGGGCGCGAGGCCCGCCGATCTTCTTTTGCTTCCGCGATCCAGATTTCGTAAGTCCCGGAGACGAAAGAAGAGAATGCCCAACGATTTCAATCAGCACGTCATCGAAGAGTTCCGGGCCAATCGCGGCCGCCTCTCAGGCCCCTTCGAAGGTGGCCGGATCCTCCTCCTCACCACCACGGGAGCCCGCTCGGGCGCCGCGCACACCACGCCGGTCGGCTTCCTCCCCGACGGCGGCGAGCGCGTCCTGGTGATCGCCTCGGCGGGAGGCGCGCCCGGCAACCCGGACTGGTTCCACAATCTGCTGGCCACTCCGCGCGTCTCCGTCGAGGACGGCGTGTTCACCTACGAGGCGGAGGCCGAGGTCCTGACGGGAGCCGAGCGCGACGCCGCGTTCGCCCGGGCGGTCGAATGCGATCCCGGCTGGGCGGAGTACCAGGCGAAAACCTCCCGCGTGATCCCCGTGGTCGCCCTGCGGGCCATCGAGAGCGGCCCGCCGAACGTGACGGGCGCGACGTCATGGGGCGACGGGCTCAAGGCCGTCCACGACGGGATCCGGCGTGAACTGGGCCTGATCCGCAAGGAGATGGCCGAGTCGGGCCCGGGTCTCGGTCTGGGAGCCCAGCTCCGGGTCAACTGCCTCACGCTCTGCAAGGGACTGCACAACCATCACGCCGGAGAGGACGCCGCCCTGTTCCCGTTCATCGGCTCGCGCCATCCCGAGCTCGGCGCGGTCCTGGAGCTGATGCGCGAGGAGCACGAGCGGATCGCCGCGCTCCTCGCCCGTCTGCAGGAGACGGTCTCCACCGACGCCGCCGACCCCAGCCTGGTGCTCCCCGAGGTGGAACGGCTCACGGACGAACTGGAGAGGCACCTGCTGCACGAGGAGGAACAACTCATCCCGCTCCTGGACGCGGCGATGTAGGGCCGCCTCGCCAAAACCGGTCCCGGACGAGCCCCACACCGGTCACGCACGGGTCACGCACCGGTCACGCAACCTCGGTGACCTTGGCCGCGAAGGCGTCCAGGTTGCTCATGGCGCGGGCGATCCGCTCATCGAGCGAGAGCGACTCCTCGTAACGCCCGGCCCGCAACTTGGGCTGCCGCTTGCCGCGCAGATAGAGCGAGCAGGCGAGGTCCGCGCAGAGATAGATGCCGACGGTGTTGCCCTCCCGCCCGCGCGCCCCGGCCAGGGGCGCCGCGAGGAGGGCGACACCGGAAGAGGCGTGTCCGGTCAGGCACACCTGGCACATGCTGGACTTCACGGCGCTGGTCCGGCCCACCGAGGGCACCCGCAGGGTGATGCCTAGAGGCCCGTCGGGGCCGGGGCGCACCAGGTGGGCCCGCAGGGGGGCTCCCGGGTCGACCCAGCCGAGGAAATCGAGGTCCTCCCAGGGGACCTCGGCGAAGTCGAGGGGGAGCTTCATCCGCGTGGCCTCACCCTTCGTGCAGTTCACGAAGGACGCCCGGATCTGTTTCTCATTCAGTGGTTCCACGTGCGGCGACGATACCCACCGCCGTTCGCACAAGCATCCGCATTTCCCCGCGGGCGCGGCCGGCACCGGTGCGGTCGCCCCGGCGCGAACAAGCCGCGCCACGCCCGAGGACACCCCATCGGCTCCGGCCGTACGGCACATGCCCCGTCCGCCCCGCCAGGTCCGACGGCACGCCCCGACCAGACAAAACACACCCCTGGCAGAATCGGAACAACAGGGTTCGGCCAGATGTCCCTGATGGGCGGACTGGCCGATCTTCGAGTGGCCGACTGGATGCCCAAGGCATCTAATAAAGATCACCGAGGAAGACTCACCGCCTGCGAGGTCACCATGACCGTGACACCCCCCACGCCGGACACCGTCGCCTTCCCCCAGGACCGCACGTGTCCCTACCACCCGCCGGCCTCCTACGATCCGCTGCGCTCGGCGCGGCCCCTCTCCCGTGTCTCGCTCTACGACGGGCGGACCGTGTGGGTGGTCACCGGCCAGTCGACCGCGCGCGACCTGCTCATCGACCCGCGCCTGTCCACCGACCGGGAGAACCGCGCCTTCCCGATGCCCACCGAGCGCTTCGCCCTCTCCCGCAAACGGCGCATCGCCCTTCTCGGAGTCGACGACCCCGAGCACAACACCCAGCGCCGCATGCTGATCCCGAGCTTCACCCTCAAGCGGATCACGGCACTGCGGCCCCGCATCCAGGAGATCGTCGACCGGCTCCTTGACGCGATGGTCGAGCAGGGCCCGACGGCCGACCTGGTGAGCGCGTTCGCGCTGCCCGTGCCGTCGATGGTGATCTGCTCACTGCTCGGAGTGCCCTACGCCGATCACGACTTCTTCGAGGAGCAGTCACGGCGCCTGCTGCGCGGACCGGACGTGACGGACACGGAGGCCGCGCGCGAGCAGCTCGACGCGTACTTGGGCTCGTTGATCGACCGCAAGCGGCGTGAGCCGGGCGACGGACTGCTCGACGAGCTCATCCACCGGGGGCCGGACGAGAAGGAGATCGACCGCGAGGAGCTCATCAGCCTCGCCACGATCCTGCTGATCGCGGGGCACGAGACCACGGCGAACATGATCTCGCTCGGCACGTTCACCCTGCTCCGGCATCCGGACCTCCTGGAGGAGCTGCGCTCCGCCGACTCGCTGCTGCCCGCCGCGGTCGAGGAACTGCTGCGCTTCCTGTCCATCGCCGACGGCATCCTGCGCGTCGCCACTGAGGACATCGAGGTCGCGGGCGAGACCATCCGGGCGGACGACGGAGTCGTCTTCTCCACCTCGCTCATCAACCGCGACGAAGACAGCTTCACGGCCCCCGACTCCCTCGACTGGCACCGCCCCACGCGCCACCACCTCGCGTTCGGCTACGGAGTCCACCAGTGCCTGGGGCAGAACCTGGCACGGGCCGAGATGGAGATCGCGCTCCGGTCGCTGTTCGCGCGGCTGTCGGGACTGCGCCTCGCGGCGCCCGCCGAGGAGATCCCGTTCAAGCCGGGAGACACGATCCAGGGCATGCTCGAACTCCCGGTCACGTGGTGACCGCCCGAGCCGCAAGAAAGGCGCAGACCGTGCGGATCCGGATCGACAAGGACAGGTGTGTGGGCGCGGGCATGTGCGCGCTGACGGCGCCGAACGTGTTCACGCAGGACGACGACGGCTTCAGCGAGGTGCTGGAGGGCCGCGAAGACGGCGCCGGTGACCCGCTGGTGCGGGAGGCGGCCCGCGCCTGTCCGGTGCGGGCCATCACCGTCGCCGACGACTGAGGACAAGTGCTAGGCGGGCGGTACGACGGCCACCGGACAGGGCGCGTGGTGCATCACGGCATGCGCGACGGACCCGATCCGGGATCCGACGGCCGAGCGTCGGGCGCGGCGGCCCACGACCACCAGCTGGGCCCCCGCGGCCGACGCGAGAAGGACCTGGCCGGCGCTGCCGATCTCGACGTGCTCCACGACCGGCACGTCGGGATACCGCGTGCGCAGCGATTCGAGCGCCTCGCCGAGCGCCTTCTTCTCGTACGGCTCCATGCCGCCGGCCTCGTCGAGCAGCCTCAGCGAGGCGGGGCTGTACGCGTACAGGGGTGGCAGTGTCCACGCGCGGACGGCCCTCAGCGTCGCGCCGCGGGCGGAGGCTGCGGCGAAGGCGAACTCGAGGACCGCGCGGCTGTCCTCGGGCGCGCCCTCCTGGCCGACGACGATCTCGCGGCCCGCCGCCTCCGGTTCGGCGCGGTCGTCGGCCCTGACCAGGACGACGGCCCGCGCCGACTCGGCGATGACCTGCTGCCCGACCGACCCGACCAGGAAGCCGACGAGCGCACCGTGTCCGCGGGAGCCGAGGACGAGGAACTCCGCGTCGGCCGCGGCGGCGAGGAGCGCGGGAACGGCTTCGTCGGACGGGGACTCGACCGAAAGCGCCAGCTGGGGGTGGCCGCCGGCCACGGCGCGCCCGGCCTCGTCGGCCACACTTGTGGCCCACTCGGCCTGCGCCGCGAGATCGGGCGCGGACGCCGCCACGTCCGGCAGCGGGGACCAGGCGTGCAGCAGGCGCAGCCCGTATCCGCGGCGCACCGCTTCGCGCGCAGCCCACGCAGCCGCGGCCGAGCTCTCCGGCGATCCGTCCACTCCCGCGGTGATCCAGCGGTCCATGCGCCTGCCTTCCGTCGCAGATCAGGTCCCGACCAGTGTGCGTCAGCGAGGCGGACAACACGTCAGAACCAACTAGGTGCCGCCGCGTGCGGCGCCGGTGGGTGCCGTGACCGCGTCGGCGAGGTACCGCGCCCAGCCACCCGCGGGTACCTCGCCGACCTCCAGCGAGCGGAGCCGGTCGAGCACGTTCGGGTCCTGGGCGTCCAGCCAGTCGACGAACTGCCGGAAGGAGACGAGGCGTACGTCCTTCTTGCCGGCGATCTCCTTGAGCGCGGTCTCGACGGCGTCCATGTAGATCCCGCCGTTCCAGTCCTCGAAGTGGTTGCCGACGAAGAACGGCGCCCGGTTCGTCTCGTACGCCCTCTTGAAGCCCGCGAGGTACGACTCGATGGCCTGCTGGCGCCAGCCTGCGTAGTTGTAGGACGGCCCTCGCGTGGAGTTCTTCGACTGGTTGGCCAGGATGTTGTAGTCCATCGAGAGAACCTCGAAGGTGTGGCCGGGGAACGGGATGGCCTGGAGCGGCAGATCCCACAAGCCCTGCCGCTTCTCGGGCCAGCGCTGCACGCCGCCGGGGGACGAGGCGTCGTAGCGCCAGCCGAGCTCGCGGGCGGTGGGCAGCAGGTTGTCCTGTCCGAGCAGGCAGGGCGTGCGGCCGCCGATGAGTTCCTTGTCGTAGTCGAACGGCAGGGGGTCCTGGTCGTGCCAACCCGTGTTCGTACGCCAGGTCTTGATGAACAAGCTCGCCTGCTCGATCTCGCTGTACCACTGCGCGGGCGTCCAGTTCGCCACGGAACCGGAGCCGGCGCAGAAGTGGCCGTTGAAGTGCGTGCCGATCTCGTGGCCGTCGAGCCACGCCTGCCGGGTGTACTTCAGCGTCTCCTTGAGGTGCTCGTCGGTGAGATACCCGACGTCGGAGGCGCCCACGGGGTTGTTGGGCGGGTCGTAGAGCCGCTTCTTCGACTCGGGCAGGAGGTACAGGCCCGACAGGAAGAACGTCATGCGGGCGCCGTGGGTCTCGGCCAGTTCGAGGAAGCGCGGGAAGAGGCCTTTGCCGACCTCGCCCGCACCGTCCCAGGAAAAGATCACGAACTGCGGTGGCGTCTGGCCGGGTTCGAGGGGGACGGGCGACTCGGGCTGGTTCGGCTGCTTGCCGGTGTACGCCGTCGATCCGTCACCGATCAGCCGCGGAGCGGCCTTCCCGCCCAGGAGTCCGCGGCCCGCGGGCGGGCGGGCCGTGTCGTTGCCCATCCCGCATCCGGCGAGACCCGCGGCAGCGGCGCCCAGGCCGATCCCGAGTCCCAGACCCACGGCTCCTCTGCGGCTGATCTCACTCATCGGCATCCCAACCCGCGTCCGCGAGGGACACGTTGCGCAGCCCCCTGACGACACACGCACCGTAAGTCGGATAAGCACACAATTAGTTCATTTAGGTCGGCGCGGCGGGCAAAGCACTGTCGAAAGGGTCAGCTCTGGCCCGGGTCGCCGACGACTTTCCCCGGGTTGAACAGGTCCAGCGGGTCAAGGGTGTTCTTCACCGCGCGCTGCACCGCGCAGACCTCGGGACCGAGTTCCCGCCGCATGCCGCCCCGCTTGAGCAGGCCGACGCCGTGCTCACCGGTGACGGTGCCGCCCGCGGCGACCGCGGCGGCGAGCAGTTCCTCGAACGCCGCCTGCGCCGCGCGGCGCGCCTCGGTGTCCCCGGGAGGGGTGATCAGGAGCGGGTGGAGGTTGCCGTCCCCGGCGTGCGCGATGGTCGCGATCCGCACCCCGTGCCGCTGCCCGATCTCCTCGACGGTGGCGAGCATGGCGGGCACGGCCGAGCGCGGTACGCAGATGTCCTCGGTGAGCACGGGCCCCAGGCGTTCGAGGGCCGGGTAGGCGAGCCTGCGGACGTCGAACAAGGCTTCGGCCTCGACGGCGTCGGTGGACTGTTCGGCCCAGAGTGCCCCCGCGTCCGCGAACGCCTCGGCGACTGCAGCCGCCTCCGCCGCCCCCGCGTCGCCCGGCGCGTCGATCCGCGCGAGGAGCAGGGCGGCGGCGCCGGGCTCGATCCCGAGGTGCTTCCAGTCCTCGACGGCCTGCATGCAGTGCCGGTCGAGGAGTTCCAGGGCGGCGGGCTGGAGGCCGCGCCGGGTGGTGAGCGCGACCGCGGCACCCGCCGCGACGAGGCCGTCGAAGGCGCCGACGACGGTGCGGGGTTCGGCGGCGGGCGCGGGTCGAAGGCGCAGCGTGATCTCGGTGATCACTCCGAAGGTGCCCTCCGAGCCGACGAACAGGCCGGTCAGGTCGTAGCCGCTGACACCTTTCGTGGTGCGCCGGCCGAACCGGACGCGGGTGCCGTACTCGCCCGCGGGCCCGCCCATCACGGCTTCGAGGCCGAGGACGTAGTCACGGGTGACGCCGTACTTGAGGCAGCACAGGCCGCCGGCGTTGGTGGAGACGTTGCCGCCGATGGTCGACCAGGGGGCGCTGGCGGGGTCCGGTGGGTACCAGAGACCGTGCTCGGCGACGGCCGCCTTCAGATCGTTGTTGACGACACCTGGCTGTACGACGGCGAGCAGGTTCTCGGTGTCGATCTCCAGGATGCGGTTCATCCGCGAGAGGTCGAGGACCAGGCAGCCGTCGGTGGCGTTGGCGCCGCCCGAGAGCCCGGTGCCGGCGCCACGGGTCACGACGGGTACGGACAGCGTGGCGCAGGCGCGCACCACCTGCTGTACTTCGCCGGCGTCCGTCACCCGGACCGCCGCGAGCGCTCGGCCCACCGGCGCCCATTCCGCGTCGTCGTGGCTGAGCCCGGACAGCACGTCGCCGTCCTCGATCAGCGTGAGGCCGGGCAGCGCCTTGGCCAGGTCGTTCAGGAGCTCGCGGTCGGGTGCCGTATCGATGTCGCCGTCTCCTCGCGCGAGAACCGTTCGATCACGGTCGCAGTCTAAAGACGGCCCTGATCCACTTCCCGACCGGTACCCGCTCCACGATGACCTCGGTGGCGAGCGCGTGGACTATCTCGAGACCGTGCCCGCCGATGCGCCCGGGATCCCTGACGAAGAGACGGGGCACGGCGGCGCTGCTGTCGTAGACGGTGACGGCCACCTCGTCCCTCGATCCCTCGAGATCGAGGACGTACGGTCCGTGGCTGTGGCGGTCGGCGTTGGTGACGAGCTCGCTGACCAGGAGCAGCAGATCGCCGCGGGACCTGGCGTCGATCAGGGCGCACCACTCCGACCGCAGCTGCTCGAGGAACACCTCGGCGAAGGCGCGCGCGTCGGCGATGCAGCCCGGCTCTCCGGTGTACTGCGTCGCCCGGCGCAGCGGCTCGACGGGGTCGGCAGCACCGGTCGGCATCAAGGCTCCGTCCAGGTACTCGGTCATGCGGTTCTCTCAATGGGATCGGTCGGCACAGTAACTCCCCTGCAGACCTCCTGATACCCAGTGGCGCGTGCGGCAGTCATAACCGGCCGGAACGGGCGGCGCGGCACGCCGCCCGTCCCGGTCCCGCGGTGCGCGAGGTCAGCAGCTCATTTTCCACGTGTGGGAGTCGCCGCTGTCATTGCCCCAGCTGTTGGAGGCAATCTCCTGGCCCGGGGCGAGACAGACGGTGCCGAGACCGACGAGGCCCGGGTTCTCGTAGACCTGTACGTGGTCCTTGATACCGGGGCCCGAAATGCCATGGTTCGCCCAGGAGGAGTCCTGGTCCTGGATGGGGTCCTCCCAGTCGTGGTCGTCGCCCGACCAGTTGGTGCGCTGACCGCCGAAGTTCGCGTCCGTCCAGGCGCAGAACTGGCCGCTGGGGCACGAGGCGCCGAAGGCGGCGGACGAGGTGGCGACGGCACCGCCGAGGGCGAGGGCCACGGCCGCGAGGAGCGCGGCGGAGTTCTTGATGATCACTGTGTCTCTTTCTCTTGCTACGGAGTCCGTGGCTGGTCGGTGAGGAGGTGGGTCGCGCGGGTCAGAGCGTGCGCCCGAAGGCGCTGCCAGTCGGCGATCTCGGTGCGGTGTCCGGCCCGGACCGAGGCGAGGCCGGTCTTGCGGTAGGCCGCTTCGGGCTTCAGGTTGTTGACGACGGTCGAGACCTGGAACCAGCGGCGCTGGTCGCCGTAGAGGGCGCGCTGCGCCGAGGCCAGGCAGCCGTCGGTGTGGGCGCGCACGGAGTATCCGGTCGGCAGTCTCAGGGAGAGTTCCGTGCGTCCGGCGCCGAAGAGGGCGTCAGCCAGATGTTCCTCCTGGGCCTTCGTGCCGGGTCGTCTGCCGGGGCGCGGCGGGGTGAGTCCCCGCGCGGTGAGGCAGCGGTCGGTCAGGAGCTGGGTGGCGGCCTTGACGGTGTCGTCCGGGGAGAGTGCGGGCCCGGGGTCCGGGGCCGCACAACCGGAGACGAGCAGTCCGGCCAGGGACAGTGGGCCGAGCACGGTGAGCGCCAGGAGCGGCCGTGCCCAGGGGCGCGGTCGATGGGTCATCGGCGGATCAGCCCGCTTCGCATCCCATCTTGTTGTCGCTGACGCCGTCGAACTTGGTCGCCCACGCCTCCCAGTTCTCGTCGTAGTCGTCCTTGCGGATCTCGCGGTAGAGGCAGCTGTTCCCCGGTCCGTAGCTGATCGCGTAGACCGTGCCGTCGACGCGGGAGTCGAAGGAGTAGGCGTGGCGCTGGGTGCCGTTCTCCGCCTCGGCATAGCCGGGTGGCGCGTAGCACCAGGCCTGGCCGTGCTGGCCCGCCTCGGTCCAGAAGCAGACCTGTCCGGGGCCCGCGGCGCGTACGGAACCGGCCGGCGCGGTGGCGACGGCGGTCGGTGCGGCGAGGGTCAGCGCGGCGGCGACGCCGGCGAGAGCGGTGGTGAGCAAGGTGGTGCTGCGGCGCATTCGAGCGGCTCCGAAAGTGTGGTGACGACGCTGTGCATGACCACAATCCCCCGGCATTTACGCAGGTAAGCGCGGCGCCACCCGTACCGGCTACTAGTCATATCGGCGCCGCGCCGATCATGCGTGTGGCACGAGCGCGGCCCTGGACGCGCGGGTGCGCTGCATCCGCAGGGCGTCGATCGACTCGGCGAGGAACTCGTATTCCGTGGTGTCGTCGCGAGTGATCAGACGGACGAGATTTCCGTCGGCGAGCTCCTCGGCCACTTGTTCCTGCCGCTCGACATCACCGCACCAGTCGCGCAGCGCTCCGGGGACATCGGGGACGGTGTCGGCGACCGGGGCAATGGCGTGTTCGGGGAAATGCGGATTGCCGGGGCGCGGATCGAGCCGTTCGGCTATCCAGGAGGCACGGTCGCGCAGCCACCACATCGCGAGCGGCAGAGTGGGCGCGCGATACGTGCCGAGCGGTACGCCGACGCGCTGACCGCCGCAGATTCCGTACGCGGTGACATGGCACAGGAATTCCTCGTGCACGCTCTCCCCCGTTGCTCGTTCGCCGCCCTGCGGGCCTCACTTTCATTCCGTGCGATGTGCGTGGTCCGTTCGGGTGCGCCGGGTCGGGACCGGCGAAATGATCTATTGGTCGGGCGCCATTCAACTTCCTCAGAAGACGAGTATCGACACTTCCGACGCGCTGTCACCATGCCTTTCTGGCCAGTCTCCTGGCATATTCAGGGCCTCTAATGGCCGGAATGGAACGGGTGCGCGGGTGTGAAATCGTCGCCATCGAGGAAGCAGCACGTCATGCACTCCAAGGACGTTCTCACCGACGCATTCGGACGGATCCACGAAACGGTTCACTCGGCGGTGGAAGATCTTTCCGCCGAGGAACTCAACACCCGGCTCAATGACGACTCGAACTCGATCGCGTGGCTGATCTGGCACCTGTCACGCGTGCAGGACGATCACATTTCCGACGCCTTCCAGACCGATCAGGTCTGGCTCGCCGACGGCTGGGTCGACCGCCTCGATCTCGCCCTGCCACCCTCCGACACGGGGTACGGCCACAGCGACAAACAGGTCGCCAAAGTGCACGTCCCGTCGGCCGATCTGCTGCTCGGCTACTTCGACGCAGTGCACGAGCGCACCCTCGCCCACCTGGCAAAACTGAGCGACGCGGATCTGGACCAGGTGATCGACGACACCTGGTCGCCGCCGGTCACGCTGGGCGTGCGCCTGGTGAGCGTCATCTCGGACGATCTCCAGCACTCCGGACAGGCCGCCTATGTGCGCGGGATTCTCGAACGCCTCTGAAACCCGGTGCGTACCCCGTGTGAATCGGGCGCACCCAGTCACTGTGTTCGCACGCTTCCAGCCATCGGAACGACGCAGTCCACTACGAGAGGAACCCCGCACAGGATTGACGGCTCCCGCGCGGAGGGGCCGCCGGCCACTCCCTACCCACGCCCAGGCCGGCGGCCCCGTATCCACGCTCCCCGGAGTCAGCCCTCCAGCCGCTCCTCGAGCCGGATCGTGACGCGCCCCCCGCCTCCTTGCCGATCGCCTGGCGCACGTCGGCCTTGACAGGCAGCTTGTGGCGGCCGTCCCCCAGAGCCATGAACGAGCTCCGGAACGGGTGTCCGTCGACCGCGCCCCTGACCTTGACCAGACCGCGCGTCCCGAAGAAGAACCCCGACCCAAACCCCGGCAACGGTTGAGGTCTTGACAACTCGATTGGTCTGGACCAGCTTTGGGCCCTACAGCGGTGGCCACCGTTCACTCCCGCCCCCTTCACTCCCCACCGGAGGCAGTAAGTGGACCGTGCACGCAGATGGATCGAGGGCGCACTGGCCGTCACCGCGGCCGCAGCGCTCGGCGTCACCGCTCTGGCGACCACGGCGCAGGCCGCCGACATCAACGTCGCCAAGAACGCCGGGTTCGAATCGGATCTGAGCAACTGGACCTGCTCCGCCGGCACCGGTTCCGTGGTCGGCTCCCCCGTGCACGGCGGCGCCCGGGCGCTCAAGGGCACACCCACCGCACAGGACACCGCCCAGTGTTCCCAGACCGTCGCGGTCAAGCCCAACTCGACGTACACGCTGAGCTCTTGGGTCCAGGGCAGTTACGTGTACCTGGGCGCGAGCGGCACGGGCACCACCGATGTGTCGACGTGGACACCGGGGTCCTCCGGCTGGCAGCAGCTGAGTACCACCTTCACGACCGGCGCGAACACGACGTCCGTGACGGTCTACACGCACGGCTGGTACGGGCAGAGCGCGTACTACGCCGACGATGTGAGCGTGCTCGGTCCCGACGGCGGCGGTGGCGATCCCGTCGTGATTCCGGCAGTCCCCGCCGGACTCGCGGCCGGTACCACGACCTCCTCCTCGGTCGACCTCTCCTGGAACCCGGTCTCCGGCGCCACCGGCTACAACGTGTACCGCGACGGCTCCAAGGTCGCCTCCGTCAGCGGCGCGTCCGCCACCGCCACCGGGCTCGCCGCCGCCACCTCGTACAGCTTCCAGGTCAGCGCGACCAACTCGGCCGGTGAGTCCGCGAAGTCGGCGGCCGTCACCGCGAAGACCGCGACCTCCGGCGGCGGTGGCGGCGGCACCGTGCCCAAGCACGCGGTGACCGGCTACTGGCAGAATTTCAACAACGGCGCCACCGTGCAGAAACTGCGTGACGTCCCCTCGCAGTACGACATCATCGCGGTGTCCTTCGCCGACGCGACCAGCACGCCCGGCCAGATCTCCTTCACCCTCGACCCGGCCGTCGGATACGCGTCGGCCGCCGACTTCAAGGCCGACATCGCCGCGAAGCAGGCCGCGGGCAAGTCCGTGATCCTCTCGGTCGGCGGCGAGAAGGGCAGCGTGTCCGTGAACAGCGACGCATCGGCCACCGCGTTCGCCGACAGCGCCTACTCCCTGATGCAGCAGTACGGGTTCGACGGCGTCGACATCGACCTCGAGAACGGCCTCAACTCCACCTATATGTCGAAGGCCCTGCACCAGCTCTCCGCGAAGGCCGGCGCGAAGCTGGTCCTCACGATGGCGCCGCAGACCATCGACATGCAGTCCACCTCAGGTGAGTACTTCAAGACGGCGCTGAACGTGAAGGACATCCTCACGGTCGTCAACATGCAGTACTACAACAGCGGTTCGATGCTCGGCTGCGACGGCAAGGTCTACAGCCAGGGCTCGGTCGACTTCCTGACCGCGCTCGCCTGCATCCAGCTGGAGGGCGGCCTCGACCCGTCGCAGGTCGGCCTCGGCGTCCCGGCATCGACGCGCGGAGCGGGCAGTGGCTACGTGGACCCGTCGGTCGTCAACAACGCCCTCGACTGCCTGACGCGCGGCACCGGCTGCGGCTCCTTCAAGCCCGCGCGGACGTATCCGGGCCTGCGTGGCGCGATGACCTGGTCCACGAACTGGGACGCGACGGCGGGCAACGCCTGGTCGAACAGCGTTGGCCCCAAGGTGCATTCACTCCCGTAAGACCCTGCGGCGCTTACGGCGGCACTCAGTTCAGCAGCTGCCACAGATGGGCGCAGGCGGCGTCCTCCGTGGGATGCCGCGCGATCGTCTCGTGGGTGCCGCGCTCGTACGCGCCGGTCTCCCAGCCCCCGCCGGGGTCCTCGCGCAGATAGAGAAAGTCGGTGGGGGTGGGGGACGGTTCGTGGACGCCCTCGATCCAGTCGTGGGTCGAGGGCACGGCAGCCTGCCGCAGAGCGCGCTCCAGCGCGTGCCGGTCCACGAAACCGTCCTCCTGTCCCGATCTCGCTTACGCGGGCTCGAGGTAGTCGTGTTCCAGAAGCCACTTCACGTTGAGGCGCCGGCCCTCACCGGGGTTGAGGAACACCTGGTCGAGCTTGATCTGCCGGCCGCCGCCGGGCTGCTCGAACCAGGGAGCGATCGGGCCCTGCCACACGAAGAACGGCTTGGCGACCTCGTAGACGTGATAGTCGCACGCGTAGGCGGGCTCACGGGTGTTGAGGTTCTGCGGCGGCAGCGCCCGCTTCTTGTACGCGTCCCCGGCGGGCGCCAGATAGGAGCCGTACTCCGAGCCGAAGCGGTCGAGGGTCTGCCCGGGCCGCAGCTCGGTGGGGCGGCGGTCGACCTGGCCGTTGGTCTCGGTGAATCCGTCGTTCGGCGGGTACTTCCAGCTGCCGGAGTCGGCCGGCCCCTCCCAGTACTTCTTCAGGAACGCCTTCGGGCTGAGCGAGCCGGTGCGGTGGTAGGCCTTCAGGAGCGGGCCGACCGGGGCCTGCCACTTCTTGGGCCGGTACTTCGGGCCGAGCCTGGCGTCGCCTTGGAACTCACCCGTGCAGGGCTCGTGTGCGGCGGGCGCGGGCGCAGACTCCGCTGCCGCTGCGGACGGCGGCGCGG
The DNA here is from genome assembly GCF_002803065.1 of Streptomyces sp. CB01635. Lineage (GTDB taxonomy): Bacteria > Actinomycetota > Actinomycetes > Streptomycetales > Streptomycetaceae > Streptomyces. The sequence goes on along the minus strand of NZ_NNBL01000003.1, from coordinate 801,222 downwards.
TGAGCGCCACCATCGCTCCCAGGGCGGCCAGGACCAGACGTAGGGACTTCACGCGGTCGTCTCCTCGATGCTTCGACGGATCGTCAGGTCTGCATGCACACAGTGACCATGCGGACACTCAGGGAGACTATGGCGATCTTCGGCTGCGGCGGCGACATCCGGCCACCGCACCGTTCACCCCACTTCGAAGACGAGCCGGCCCGCCGTGAAGACGAGTCAGCCCGCCATGAAGACGAGCGTGCCGTCCGGGAGTCGGGCCTCGATCCGGGCGCCGTGTTCCACGGTCCGGCTGACGGTGCAGTACTTCTCGTGGGTCAGGCGCACGCCGCGTGCGAACGCGTCGGCGGCGTGCTCGTCGCCCTCGGGCAGCTCCACTTCGTAGCTGACGCGCACCGCTCCGACGCGGCCGTCGTCCTCGGGCCGTGACACGGACTCCACGACGATGCGCAGTCCGTCGTGTTCGACGGTGCGGGCCGTGCGGTCGGTGACCAGGCCGCCGCAGCCGCCGAGCGCGGCGAGGAGCAGCTCGACCGGGGTGAACGACGGCTGCACGTCGGGGTCTTCGGCGGCTCCGATGCGGACCTCGGCGCCGCGGTCGTTGCGTGCGGTCCAGTCGCGGAAGCCGTTGCGGACGGTCTCGATGCGGTAGTCGGCCATGTCGGGTGGTTCTCCCTCGCTGCGGTCGCCCGGTCCTGCTCGTCCCCGGCACCGTACGGGCGAGGGCGCGTGGGGCGGCGCAGGCCGGACCGTCGGGCGGGCATGAATGCCCGCTCGGTCGCGTCAGGCAGCGGGGAGGCGTCCGCCGCACCGTGCGCAGTAGGCCGCCGTCGCGTCGTCGGAGACCCGATCACAGGCGGGGCAGATCCGGCTGAGCAGGCATGCCGGTTCGCCGCCCTCGCAGGCCGGGGTCCGCGCGATGGTCAGGCCGGGGCGCCTGCGGTGGGCGGTGAGGTAGGCGAGACCGTCGGGGCCGGCCGTCACGGAGCGCCGTTCGCCGCGCGCTATGAACACGAGGGCGCCGGGCGCGAGTTGCTCCTCCTGGTCGGCGTACCGGAGCGATCCGTCGCCTTCGAGGACGACGAGCAGGACGTCGAGGTCCGGCTCGACGTGCTCGGCCACGACGGTGCCGGGCCGCAGCCGGACGACGTTAGCGTCGAGCTGCCGGGCCGCGCCGTCGAGCTTCCAGAGGGCGCCTGTCCGTGACTCGTCCGCCGCACGCAGCACGTCCGTAAGTAGCACTCGGGCCGACGGCATGGCTCTCCTCATTCAGCGGTGGGTACGTCGTGGACTCCGCAGCCTACGGCGTGCGCGGGGGCACCTTCAGCGACTGTCAACTAACAGTTGACAGCCTCAGACCGTCAACCTACGGTTGTCACATGACGGAATCTGCGAAGCCCGTAGGCATGACCACACCCGTACGCCTCGACGACCTGATCGACGCCATCAAGAAGGTCCACACCGACGCACTCGACCAGCTCTCCGACGCCGTGATCGCCGCGGATCATCTCGGCGACGTCGCGGACCATCTGATCGGCCACTTCGTGGACCAGGCACGCCGCTCCGGGGCGTCCTGGACCGACATCGGCAGGAGCATGGGGGTCACCCGGCAGGCCGCCCAGAAGCGGTTCGTGCCCAAGGCCTCCGGAGAGGCCGGTGAGCTCGACCCCAGCTCGGGCTTCGGCCGCTACACCCCGCGGGCGCGCAACGTCGTGATGTCCGCGCAGAACGAGGCCCAGGCCGCCGGCAACGACGAGATCCGGCCCGAACACCTCGTCCTCGGCCTGCTCGCCGAACCCGAAGGGCTCGCTGCGCAGGCCATCCGGGCCCAGGGCGTACTCCTGGACACCGTGCGGCAGAACGCGACGGCCACGCTGCCGCCGGCCGTCTCCGACGTGCCCGGCCTCGTCAAGTTCGACGCGAACGCGAGGAAGGCCCTGGAACTGACCTTCCGCGAGGCGCTGCGCCTGGGCCACAACTACATCGGTACGGAGCACATCCTGCTGGCCCTCCTGGAGCAGGAGAACGGCGCGGGCACCCTCGCCGAGTCCGGCATCGACAAGGCCGCCTCCGAGGCACACATCGCGAAGACGCTGGCCGCGATCGTCAAGGAGCGGACGAAGCGGGAGTCCTGACGGCCCGTCGACCGGCCGGGTGTCCCGGAGTGTGCGTGGCGCTCCGGGACACCCCTGCGGTCATGCGTCGCCCGGGGCCCGGATGGGAGACTGCCCCCATGACTGAGCGCGCAGGAACCCAGGCCAGGCCGGAGGATCTCGTCGACGTCGACGAACTCGTCGACGCGTACTTCACCAAGGTCCCCGATATGGACCGCCCCGAGCAGCGCGTCGTCTTCGGCACGAGCGGGCACCGGGGCTCCAGCCTGGACGGCGCGTTCAACGAACGGCACATCGCGGCGATCACGCAGGCCATCGTCGAGTACCGCACGGCCGAGGGCATCACGGGCCCGCTGTTCATCGGGCCCGACACCCACGCCCTCTCGCGCCCCGCGCTCGACACGGCACTCAGCGTCCTCGCGGCGAACGGTGTACGCGTCTTCGCCGACATCCACGACAGCTACGTGCCGACCCCGGCGCTCAGCCATGCCATCCTGCGCTGGAACAGCACCGCGCCCGACGAGCTCGGGCAGGCGGACGGCATCGTCATCACGCCGAGCCACAACCCGCCGCGCGACGGCGGCTTCAAGTACAACCCGCCGCACGGCGGCCCTGCGGACTCCACGGCGACCTCCTGGATCGCGCGCCGCGCCAACGAACTGCTCGCCGACGGCAACCGGGACGTGCGCACCACGAAGGACGTGGCTCCGGAGTCGTACGACTTCCGTGAGCGGTACGTCGAGGAGCTGAGCTCCGTCATCGACACCGACGCCATCCGGGCCTCCGGGCTGCGCATCGGCGCCGACCCGCTCGGCGGGGCGAGTGTGCACTACTGGGCGCGGATCGCCAAGATGTACGGACTCGACCTGACGGTGGTCAACCCCCAGGTGGATCCGACCTGGCGGTTCATGACGCTCGACTGGGACGGCAAGATCCGGATGGATCCCTCGTCGGCCCCCGCGATGGCGTCCGTCCTCGCGAAGCGGCACGACTACGACCTGCTGACGGGGAACGACGCGGACGCAGACCGGCACGGCATCGTCACGCCCGACGCCGGTCTCATGAACCCGAACCACTATCTCGCCGTCGCGATCCACTACTTGGCCACGCACCGCACCGGCTGGCGGTCCGATGCCGCGATCGGCAAGACTCTGGTGTCGAGCGCCGTCATCGACCGGATCGTCGCGTCGCTCGGCCGGGAGCTGCTCGAAGTCCCGGTCGGGTTCAAGTGGTTCGTGCCGGGGCTCGTCGACGGGTCGGTCGCATTCGGCGGCGAGGAGAGTGCGGGCGCGAGCTTCGTGCGCAAGGACGGCGGCGTCTGGACGACCGACAAGGACGGCATTCTCCTCGCGCTGCTCGCGGCCGAGATCACCGCGGTGACCGGCAAGACCCCGTCGCAGTACTACGCCGAACTCGCCGCGGAGCACGGCTCGTCCTCGTACGCGCGCGTGGACGCGAAGGCGACCAAGCGGCAGAAGGCACGGCTCGCCGAGCTCAGCGGCGACGCGATCACCGCGGACACCCTCGCGGGCGAGCCCATCACCGGGAGGCTCAGCCACGCGCCGGGCAACGGCGCCGCGATCGGCGGCGTGAAGGTCACCACGGAGAACGCCTGGTTCGCCGCACGGCCGAGCGGCACGGAGGACGTGTACAAGATCTACGCCGAATCGTTCCGCGGCCCCGACCACCTGGCCCAGGTGCAGACGGAGGCGCAGTCGATCGTGGACGCGGCGCTCGCGGAGGACTGACGGAACGTGGGCGGCAGTGCGCGGGCTTCGGCCCGCGCACTGCCGCCCACGTCCCTTCGCTGTACTCCGCGTACGACTACTCCGCGGCCATCGCCTCCGCAAGGCCCGGCACCTCGGCGACACTGTCCAGCACATAGGTGTGCGGGTGCAGTTCGAGCTCCGTGCGCGGGAGCTGGCCGGTGAGGACGCCGACGACGACGCCCGCGCCCGCGTGGTGCCCCGCCTGCAGGTCGACCGCGGTGTCACCCGCGACGAGCACCTTGCGGACGTCCACGACGCCGGTCTTCTCCATCGCCCGGTGGATCATGTACGGGGCGGGGCGGCCGCGGACGACCTCGTCAGCGGTGACGACCGCGTCGAGGTTGCCGCCCTCGCCCGTGGACCAGCCGAGCGACGCGAGCAGCGGCAGGGCGACGTCGTCGCTGAATCCGGTGGTCAGGGCGACCTTGATGCCCCGGGCGCGCAGTTCGGCGAGGGCCTTGTCGGCCTGGGCTATGGGCTGCGGCGGGACCTCCGCGTAGCGCTGCTTCAGGAACAGGCGGAAGACCCCGTACTGCCGCTCGACGAGCTCCGCGTCCGGGGTGCCGCCGCCGAGGCGGACCAGGGCGTCGATGGCCTCGCGCTTGTCGGTGCCCATCCAGGTCTGGAGGTCCTGCGCGTCGACGGTCACGCCGGTCGATTCGACGGCGTGGCGCAGCGCCTCGTACACCGCGCCGTGTTCCTCGATCGTCGTGCCTGCCATGTCGAAGACGGCGAGTTCAATCACTGGGGTTCTCCTCGTCAGTGCGGTACCGGCCGACGACGGTGCGTCCCTCGGCGGTGTTCTCGATGGTGAAGTTGGCGAGTGTGGGCAGATAGCGGTCGTCGGCGTACTCCAGGGGCACGCCGTCCCGCGAGAGCGCCAACCGCCTTACGCGCAGCAGGGGTTCGCCCGGCTCGATGCCGAGGAGCGACGCGTCCTGCGTGTCGGCGGCGATGGCGTCGATGGTGTGGCGGGCGTGGTGCAGGTCGACATCGCGCGCGCACAGCGCCTCGTAGATCGAGCCCGCGTCGGGGTCCATGTCGAACAGGTGCCGGCCGACGTGGAGGACGAACGTGGAGCGCTCGACCATGACCGGCACACCGTCCAGGTGACGCAGCCGGACCAGGTCGACCACGGGTTCGCCCTCGTCGAGGCCGAGCCGTGCGGCGGCCTCCGGGGAGGCCCGGCGGCGGGCGACCTCGACGGTCAGCTGCCCCGGTTCGCGGCCGATGGATCTGGCCCACTGCGTGAACGACATGAGCGACGCGAAAGGCTGCGACGGGGCTGCTCTGCGGGCGACGGGCGGCTTGCCCCGGCCGCCGACGAGATGCCCATCGGACCGCAGTATCGACAAGGCCTGCCTGACCGGCCCGCGGGAGGTCCCGAACTCTTCGCAGAGCTGGGATTCGCTCGGTACCGGCTCGCCCTCCGGCCACTCACCGGACTCGATACGCCGCAGGAACTCAGCGCCGAGCTTCTCGTGGAGCGGAACACCCTTACTTGTCTTCACAAGACGACTATGGCAGCTCGACCCGCCTCCCCTCAAGGCCCGCACGTGGCCGGCGCAGGGCCTTCGGGTGACGTTTCGGGGTCGTCCACCCCCACTCCGGGGCACGGAAGGTAAACAGACGGAAAACTTGTACACACAAGTCTTGCCCCATACGCCCAAGGCCTCGCACGCTGCAATCCATGAGCATCACAACAGCGTCCCCCTCCACCCCTTCGCCCGCCTCCGAGCTGCCCGGCGGCCGCAGCGACCTGGTCGTCGTCGGCGCCGGGGTCGTCGGCCTCGCCCACGCCTTCGAGGCCGCCCGGCGCGGGCTGACCGTCACGGTCATCGAGCGGGACTGGCAGCCCGTAGGGGCTTCGGTACGCAACTTCGGGCACTGCTGCATCACGGCACAACGCGGCGACCTGCTGGAACTCGCCTACCGCTCGCGGGCCGGATGGCTGGAGGCCGCGAAGAGCTCGGGCCTGTGGGCCAAGGAGGCCGGCGCGCTCGTGGTGGCGAGGTCGGAGGCGGAACTGGCGGTCCTGGAGGAGCTGCGCGAGGAGCGCGGCGCGGACACCGTCCGGCTGCGGACCCGCGAGGAGGTCGCGGGCGAACTCGGCCGGGGTGCCGACGCCGCCGACATCGTGGGCGGCGCCTTCCTCCCCGACGACCTGCGCGTCAACCCCCGCGAGGCTGCCCCGGACCTGGCCGCATGGCTGTCCATACAGCCCAACGTCACCGTGGTGTGGGGCACGAACGTGAACGGCGTCGCGGAGGGCACCGTCCACACCGGCCGCGGCCCGGTCCACGGCGACCGGATCCTCGTCTGCGTGGGTCACGACCTGGACCGCCTGTACCCCACGGCGGCGGAGGAGCACGGCATCGAGCGCTGCCGCCTCACGATGGCGCGCGTCGCGGCGCCCGACGCCTTCCGCACGGACGCGGCGATCCTGACCGCCACGTCCATGCTGCGCTACGACGCCTTCACGGCCATGCCGTCGGGGCCGAGGCTGCGCGAGGAGGTCATCGGCCACAGCCCGGAGTTGCTCGACGTCGTCGCGAACGTCATGTTCACCCGGCTGCCCGACGGCACGGTCCTCGTCGGTGACTCGCACGCCTACGGGCGGACCGCGATCCCCTTCGAGGACGAGCCGACGGCACAGCTGCTGCTCGACTCGGCGGCCAAGGTCCTCGGCACGGGCGATCTCCAGGTGAAGGAGCGCTGGCAGGGCGTCTACGCGAGCAGCGGCAGCGGCCCCCTCCTGGTCCGCGACATGGCACCCGGCGTGCGGGCCATCTCGGTCACCTCGGGCATCGGTATGACGCTCTCCTTCGGCCTCGCCGCAGCCACGTTCGACGAGTCTCTGGCCGCGACGGCCTGACCGACCACCCGGCACAGAGGGCAGCCCGCGGCGCGAGCACGTCTCGCGGCGCGGGGCCCGGCACCACGCAGCACTGCGGCACGTCACCCCCCGCACTCATCGCTCACCAGGCACCGAGGAAGAGGAGACCACCATGCCCGACGGCACCCGGCCAGGCACCGCGCTCGACCCGCTCCGGTCCCCCGCCGCCGCCCCCGGATCCGTCCGGCGGTCGCAGCGCTGGCGGTGGCAGATATTCGCAGTCACCTGGATCGCGTACGCGGGCTTCTACTTCGTCCGGCAGGCGTTCCCGGTCGCCAAACTCGGCATTCTGGACGACCCAGCGGTCAACCACACGCTCACGTCCCACACGCTCGGTGTGATCGACGCCGTGTATCTCGCGGCGTACGCGGTGGGGCAGTTCGCATGGGGCTCGTGGGCGGACCGGTTCGGGCCGCGGGTCGTCGTGATCGGCGGGATGGCGGGCGCGGTGGTCGCCTCGGCGGTCATCGGCCTGAGCAGCTCGCTCGTGGTGTTCGGCGTCGCGATGGCCGTGCAGGGGCTCGCGCAGTCGACGGGCTGGGCCCCGCTGTGCAAGAACGTGACCAGTTTCGTGCCGGTGAAGGACCGCGGCCGGATCCTCGGCCTGTGGTGCACGAACTACGCGTTCGGCGGCCTCGCGGCGCCGCCGTTCCTCGGCTGGTGGGCGTACTCGGTCTTCGACAGCTGGCACGCCGCGTTCCTGGCGGGGTCCGCGACACTGGCCGTCGTCCTGGTGCTGTTCGTCGTCTTCCAGCGCAACGAGCCCGCCGACGTGGGTCTCCCGCGGCCCGACGCCCCGGAGACGACGGCCGGCTCGGGCGCCGTGCCCGAGCCCGCCGAGGCGCCGCCCACCTCGCGCGAGATCTACCGCGAGATCCTGCGCAACCGGATGGTCCTGACGCTCAGCGCCGCGTACTTCCTGCTCAAGCCCGCCCGGTACGCGCTCCTGTTGTGGGGCCCCGTGATCGTCAGTGAACGGCTGCCCGAGGTGGGCAAGTTGGAGGCCACGCTGATCCCGGTGGCGTTCGGTGTGGCCGGAGTGCTGGCGCCGATGACGGTCGGCTGGATCTCCGACCGCCTGTTCTCGTCCCGGCGCGTCCCGCCGTGCGTCCTCTCGCTCGGTCTGCTGACGGTGATGCTCGCGGCGTTCGCGCCGCTCACCGCGACCGGCAGCACCGGGACGATGGTCGGCGTCCTGGCCGTGATCGGCTTCGGTCTCTACGCAGCGGACGCCCTGATCGCGGGCGTCGCGGCCGTCGACTCGGGCGGCCTGGCCGGGGCGGGCACCGCGACCGGTTTCGTCAACGGCTGCGGCTCCGTCGGCGCGATCCTCGGCGGCCTGCTCCCGGGGTTCCTCGCGACCACCGTGCTCTTCTACGGCTTCGCGGCCGCGGCGGCGCTCGCGGGAGTGGTCATGCTGCCGCACTGGAACCGGACGGCCGTGACGGCCTGAGGACCGCGGGGTCCGGCCAGGAGTTGATCAAGTTTTTGCCCTTGGCCGGATCCCGCCCGTGCGGCCGCCCGCATTCCGGCAATGACCGGCGCGCCGTCGCGATTTGCGATGGGGACCGTTCCACCCTGTCAAGCAAAGAGCGGCCGAAACCGTCGGGTCACCGACCCCCGCCGGGTTACCGACGCGTTGACCGTACACAGCGCCATGTCACACGCTCGACATATAGGTGCTGGATACAACTGATTCGGCGCCAGAACGGCATGCAGGAGGAACGTATGTGTGGCATCACCGGCTGGGTCTCCTTCGATCGCGACCTGCGCGCTTCGGCCGACACATTGGATGCGATGACGCAGACGATGGAGTGCCGCGGCCCGGACGACCGCGGCACGTGGACCGAGGGGCCCGCGGCGCTCGGCCACCGCAGGCTGGCGATCATCGACCTGCCGGGCGGGCGTCAGCCGATGACCGCCGAGACACCGCGCGGCACCGTCGCGCTCGTCTACTCCGGCGAGACGTACAACTACACGGAACTCCGCCGCGAACTGACCGGACACGGCCACACGTTCACCACCGAATCCGACACCGAGGTCGTACTGCGCGGCTACCTGGAGTGGGGCGAGGGGCTGGCCCAGCGCCTCAACGGCATGTACGCGTTCGCCGTCTGGGACGGCCGCGAGAACAAGCTCGTGATGATCAGGGACCGCATGGGCATCAAGCCGTTCTATTTCTACGAGACTCCGGACGGCGTCCTCTTCGGGTCCGAGCCCAAGGCGATCCTCGCCAATCCGCTCGCGAGGTCACGCGTGACGTTGGACGGCCTGCGAGAGCTGTTCACCATCGTGAAGACGCCGGGCCACGCGGTCTGGGACGGGATGCACGAGGTGGAGCCGGGCACCATCGTGACCGTCGACCGGAGCGGGCTGCGGCAGCGGGCGTACTGGACGCTGGAGACCCGCCCGCACACCGACGACCGCGAGACGTCGATCGCGACCGTACGCTCGCTCCTCGACGACATCGTGCGCCGCCAGCTCGTCTCCGACGTCCCGCGCTGCACGCTGCTCTCCGGCGGCCTCGACTCGTCCGCCATGACGGCGATCGCGGCGCGGCAGCTCGGTGAACAAGGCGAGACCGTACGCAGCTTCGCCGTGGACTTCGTGGGCCAGACGGAGAACTTCGTCGCCGACGAGATGCGCGGCACACCCGACACCCCGTACGTGCACGATGTGGCGAAGGCGGCCGGCACCGACCACCGCGACATCGTCCTCGACTCGAACGAGCTGGCCGACCCCGAGGTGCGAGCCCGGGTGATCCGGGCCCGTGACATCCCCGCGGGCTTCGGGGACATGGACGCGTCGCTGTATCTGCTGTTCCGGGCGATCAGGGAGCACTCGACCGTAGCCCTGTCGGGCGAGTCCGCCGACGAGGTGTTCGGCGGCTACCTCCAGTTCTTCGACGAGGAGGCGCGCAGTGCCGACACGTTTCCGTGGCTGGTGCGCATGTCCCAGCACTTCGGCGACGACGCCGACGTCCTGCGCGGCGACCTGGCCGGCGCCCTCGACCTGGACGGATACGTCCGCAACAGCTACGCGGGCGCCGTGCGCGGCATCCAACGCCTGGACGGCGAGAGCGACTTCGAGTTCCGGATGCGCAGGATGTGCCATCTGCACCTGACCCGTTTTGTGCGGGTCCTGCTCGACCGCAAGGACCGCACGAGCATGGCCGTCGGACTGGAGGTGCGCGTCCCGTTCTGCGACCACCGGCTCGTCGAGTACGTGTACAACACGCCCTGGTCGCTGAAGTCGTTCGACGGCCGGGAGAAGAGCCTGCTGCGCGAGGCGACCGCGGACGTGCTGCCGAAGTCGGTGTACGACCGGGCGAAGAGCCCGTATCCGTCGACGCAGGACCCGAAGTACGCCGTGGCGCTCCAGAACCAGGCGAAGGATCTGCTCGCCCGGCCGTCGCACCGGGTGTTCGACCTGGTCGACCGGGAGCGGGTGACGCGGGCCGCGCACCGTGACGTACCGCAGACCGAGCAGGCGTCCCGGCGCGGGCTCGAACGCACACTGGACCTCGCGCTCTGGCTCGACATGTACAGCCCTGAGCTGGTCCTTTCCTGAGCCGGGTCCGCCCCGGCGGCAGCGTGCGGCGTCGGCCGCACGCTGCCGCCGGGGCGGAGCCATGTGCGCGGAGTCCTCAGCCCGCGTAGACGTCCTCCACGTAGCGTCCGTCCACGACCAGACCGGCGAGCCAGCGCTCGGCCGCGTCGTCGTCGGCTCCCGGCGTGCGGTCCCGGAACAGGGCGCGGAACGCGTCGCGCACGCCGGGCGCCATCCGGGCCCCGTCACCGCAGACATAGACGCGCGCCCCGGCCCCGAGCAGCGCCCACAGTTCGTCTGCCTCGGCGGCCACCCGGTGCTGGACGAAGGCGTGGCCCGCCTCGGGCGCCTCGCTGAAGACGGGGCGCAGGGAGACGGCGCCAGCGGCCTCGGCGGCGCGCAGTTCGTCGGCGTGCAGGAAGTCACCCTGGGGGTGGTCGCACCCGAAGTAGCACAGGGCGGGCGCGAGCGGGGTGCCTGCGGCCAGCAGCGCGCCGCGGTCGGCGACGGCGCCACGGAACGGGGCGAGACCCGTCCCCGCGGCGATCATGACGACCGGGGTCTCCGAGTCGTTCGGGACGCGGAAGACCTCGCGGCACGGCTGGACGCGCGCGAGCACCGTGTCACCGGGCCGCAGCCCGGCCAGGTACGCCGATCCGGTACCGCGGAACCGGCCGCGGCCCGAGCGGGCCGGGGCGTCGAGGACGGACACCATGAGGTCGGCGTGCGTGGGGCTCCGCTCGGCGCTCGACGAGATCGAGTAGTGCCGGGGCTTCAGCGGCGGGAGCAGGTCGAGGAGTTGCGGCCAGGTCAGCGCGCCGCGCAGGGCGGGGTGGTCCTCCACGAGTTCGACGAGCGTGCGCGGGTCGTCGGCGAGGGCCGCCAGCGCCGCCTTCTCGGGAGGGCAGGGGTTCGCCTCGGCGAGCAGCGCCACCTGGGCCGGGGTGGGAGCGTGCCCCAACTCGACGTGGGAGGTGAGGAGTTGACGGACGGTCAGCGGGCGGTCGAGCGCGAGCCCGTCGCGGCGCGGGCGCCGGGCCCTGATGTCGAGGACCGTGTCCAGGCCGACACCGAAGGCGGCGGCCGTCCGCTCGACGAGCGCGGGATCCTGGGCGGGCAGCACCGTGAGATGGTCACCCGTGCGGTACGTGACGCCCTCGGGCAGCGCGAGACGCACGAAGCGCTTGGTGCGCGGGTGGTCGGGCGCGGTGAGGGAGCTTGCCTCCGTGACGGTGAACGGGACGAGCCCGTGCCGGGCTGCCGCGGCGTCGAGCGGCCCACCGCCGATCTCCCGGATCTCGTACGCGTCCTCGGGCTCCGCGGCGTCGGCCGGAGCCGCGTCGGGGTCCCCGTACTGCGTGAGGAGCGCGGCGCGCAGCCCGGTCGTGAACGTGCGGACGGTGGCGTTGAGGTCGCCGGAGGCGTCGGCCGCGGCGCGCTCGCACAGGCGGGTGCCGCCGAGCGCGTCGAGCCGTTCGTCGATGCGGGTCGGTACGTGCTGGTAGGTGGCGGCCCAGTTGCGGTCGCCCACGCCGAGGACCGCGTAGGTGACGTCGTTCGCGGCGCCGTCCTGCGCACCGTCGAGCCAGGTGGCGAACTCGGCCGCGTCGTCGGTGGGCCGGCCGTTGTAGGAGGCCGCGACCACGACGACGGGGCGGTCGGTGGGCAGCGCTCCCGCGTGGGTGTCGAGCGGTGCGACGGCCGTGTCGCAGCCCAGCGCGGCGACGTCGTCGGCGAGCTGCTCGGCGAGGCCGCGGCAGGTCCCGTAATTGCTGCCGTGCAGGAACAGGACCCCGGTGCCGGGCCGCACCCGGGCTGGCAGCGTGTCCGGCGCGGCGGTCCGCTCCTCCACGGGCGCGTGGCCTGGCAGGGCCGGGTGGTTCCGGTCGGCGGAGGTGCGCGGGACGAGCGTGAGGGTGAAGCCCTCGGGCTTGAGCGTCAGCGTCTCCTTGACCGTGAGCTCGTAGTCGGCGTGATCGACGAGCCGGTAGCGGTGCACCAGGAGAGCGAGCAGCATCGTCGCCTCGTGGAGCGCGAACTGCCGTCCGATACAAGCGCGTTCACCGGTTCCGAACGGCTTGAAGGCGTGCGGTGAGCGCGCGGCCTCCGCCTCGGGCGTGAACCGGGAGGGGTCGAACAGCTCCGGGTTGTCGCCCCACACGGGCTGCCGGTGCAGCATCGGCGCGAGGACAGTGACCGCCTGCCCGGCGCGCAGCGGGATGCGTCCGCCGAGGAGCGTGTCCTCGCGCGCGTGCCGGCTGAACGCGGCAGCGGTAGGCCACAGCCGCAGCGCCTCGTTCAGTACCTGCCGCGTGTACGTGAGCCGGCCGACCTCGTCGAAGGTGGGCTCGGGGTCGGCCGCGTCCCCGAACAGGGCGTCGGCCTCACGGCGCACGAGGTCGAGCACGGCCGGGTGCTTGGCCAGGTAGTACAGCGCGAAGGACATCGCGCCGGAGGTGGTCTCGTGGCCCGCGATGAGGAAGGTGATGACCTGGTTGCGGATGTTCGCCGTGTCGAGCGCGCTGCCGTCGGGGTGGCGGGCGGTGAGCATCAGACCGAGCAGGTCGTCGCCTTCGGGCGCGTCGGTGCGCGCCGCGATGACGTCGTCGACCACCTGCGCCAGATAGTCCGCGTCGGCCTTGAACGCGGCGTCGGCGGCCGAGTGGTCGGCTCCGGGCGTGCGGGCGAGCCGCTTCATCGACCATTCGAGGCAGCGGACCATGGCCTCCACGAAGGGGTGCGGCTCGGAGCCCTCGAAGGACCCGAAGTCGTAGCCGAAGCCCGCGAGTCCGATGGTGTCGAGGGTCATCCGTGTCATGTCGCCCGGCACGTCCACGGGGCTGCCCGAGCGCGCGGCGCGGTCCCAGGACTCGATGAGGCGGCGGGACACCTGGTACATCACGGGGTGGTAGGTCCGCATGGAGCCCAGGGCGAACGCGGGCATGAGGATGTCGTGGGCGCGGGCCCAGTTCGGTTCGTCGTTGTACGCGGTGAAGAGGCCGTCCGCCGTGAAGTTGCGGACGTTCTCCAGGGCCGGGCCGACGTGCTTGGCGAACCGGGTCTCGTCGGCGAGTTCGGTGACGAGGTCGAGGTCGCTGACGAAGAGGGCGTCGCGGCCGTGCAGCCTGCGCACGAGTGCGGGGCCGTGGCGGCGCGTCAGCTCCATGGCCTGCTGGAGCGGCGCGGGTCCCGGACCCGTGGCGGAGATGTCGATGAGCGGAAGGCCGTCGGTGGGGGCCGGCGGGAGCAGCGCGGAGTCGGGCATGGGGGCGGCAACTGCCTTTCGCGGTACGGAGTTCGGTGCCTGTCCAGCTTGGTCCCGCGGCCCCACCGGGCCGGGCCTCCGCACTGCATGATTGTGTAGTGGCCTGCGGCGATCCGTGCTTGCGCTCGTGGGGCGGACGTGCCATGGGTCCGGACGCGGCACGGCGCCGGACCGGACATGGGTCCGGACGGTGACGGTCACGGCACCGGACGTGACATGGGAAAGGGGTACGCGATGGACGGCGTGCTGTGGCGCAATCGCGCGATGCTGCTCTTCGACCGGATCCCGATGCCCGTCGCGGTGTGCGAACCCCGCGGGACGATCATGCTGGCGAACGCGGCGATGGCCGCGGAGTGCGACACCACTCCCGGCCGCCTGAAGGGCCGGGACATCCTGCACCTGTTCCGCCCGCGGGACGAGTCGCAGCTCCACCGGATCGCCGAGGCGCTGCGACTGCGGCGGCGCTCCCGCTACCAGGTCTCGGTCACCTGGGAGACGCCGGACGGGGCGCTGCGGGAGGGCGAGCTGACGGTGGATCCGGTCAGCGACACCGTCGAGCGGACGCCGGATCTGCTCGTCATGCTGCGGGTCGTCGGCGAACGCCCGGCCGCGTTGCCCGACCGGCCGCGGGCGACGGCCGGCGCGGCCGAGTCACGCATCCTGGCGCTGCTCGCCGCCGGCGCGACCACGGCACAGGCGGCCCGCGAAACGGGCCTGACCACGGACGGCGTCAACTACCACCTGCGGCGCCTGACCCGCCGGTGGGGCGCGACGAACCGTACGGAACTGGTCGCGCGCGCCTACGCGTCGGGCGTGCTGATGCCAGGGGTGTGGCCACCGCGGGCCGCGGCACCGGACGGCTGACAGCTCTCCGTAAGGGACAGGGTTACGCCTCGTCCATGCCCGGGACCGGCGCCCCCGAAGGCAGTCCGGCCTCGACGTAGGCGTCGTAGTGGATCTTCCACGGGGCGAGCGTCCCCGCGTGCGGGCCGTCGAAGCTCTCGCCGCGGTCGGCCGCGTCCAGGGCGGTGAGGCAGACCTCCCAGCCCGCGGCGTTGCGGGCCGCGGTGTCGGCGGCCTCCAGGACATTGGTCAGCGTGAAGCGGGTGCGGCCGGCGTCGAGCGCCTCCAGGTCGAAGCGGAGTTCGTCGCCGCCCCAGCTGAAGGAGAGGTGGCGCGGGGCGTCCACGGCGAGGACGCGGCCGGTCGACTCCGGCATGTTCGGGTCGCCGTGGAAACGGATCACGCCGCCTGCGCGCAGCTCGATCTCGACCTGGGAAGGGAACCAATGTGCGAGCTCGGCGGGATCGGTGACGTATCGCCAGACCCGCTCGATCGCGTGGTCGTACGTGCGGGTGAAGCGGATGGCGGGGCGGCCGTCGTCGAACGGGGCGTAGCTGCCGGTGGGGCCGGGGTGCGGGGTGGTCATGGCCTTCAGTCCTTCGCTGGTTCGTCGTCCTCGGGGGCGTGGGCGTCGAGACGGCGCCCGAGTGCGTCGAGGCGGTCGTTCCACAGGCGCCGGTAGGGCTCGAGCCAGGCGTCGAGCTCGGCGACCGGTCCCGGCCGGAGCCGGTAGACGCGTCGCTGGGCTTCCTGCTCGACGTCGACCAGGCCCGCCTCGCGCAGTACCCGCAGGTGCTTCGAGGTGCTCGGCTGGCTCAGGCCGCACGCCTCGACGATCTCACCGACGGGCCGCGGACGCTCGAGCAGCAGCGCGACGATGGCGCGGCGGTGCGGGTCGGCGAGCGCGGTCCAGACGGCGGGTGCGGGCATGACCTCAATATGCCTCATCGGTTATATGCTGGTCAAGGAATGTAAGACGCTGCCACGGTCGATGCGGCCGCGATGACGACCGTCTCGGCCGCGGGAGGTCCCGGATAGTGTTCGAAGGTTGAAGCAGCACAGCTCTCGCCACCCGGACCCGGAGCCGCCATGTCCCAGCCGTCCCGCCCGTCCCGTCCGTACGTCCTGCTGTCCGCCGCCGCCTCGCTCGACGGCTGCCTGGACGACGCGGGGCCCGAGCGCCTGCTCCTGTCGAGCGCCGAGGACTTCGACCGGGTCGACGCAGTGCGCGCGTCGTGCGACGCGATCCTCGTGGGGGCGGGCACTCTGCGGGCCGACCGGCCGCGGCTCCTGGTCAGGTCGGCGCAGCGGCGTGCCGACCGGGTGGCCGCCGGGATGCCCGCGTATCCGCTGAAGGTGGCGGTGACCGCGTCGGGCGAACTGGACGCGGGAGACCCGTTCTGGACGACGGGCGGCGACAAGGTCGTGTACACCACCGACGCCGGGGCGCTCCTGGCGCGGGAGCGGCTCGGCGCGCTCGCCGAGGTGATCGCCCTCGGAGAGACCGTCGACTGGGCGAGACTGCTCGACGACCTGGCCTCGGCGCACGGTGTGCGGCGCCTGATGGTGGAGGGGGGCGCCCGGATCCACACCCAGCTGCTCCAGAGCGGTCTGGCCGACGAGGTGCAGCTGGCGGTGGCCCCGCTCGTCGTGGGCGAACCGGACGCCCCCCGGCTCTTCGGCCCCGGCCCGTACCCCGGCGGCAGCCGGCACCGGATGCGGCTCCTGGAGACCCGCCCGGTCGGCGACGTGGTCCTGATGCGCTACGCGCCCTGCGCGCCCGGCACCGATGACTCCCCCACCGCTGCCGACCGGCACTGGCTCGCCCTCGCCTGCGCCCTCGCCGCCGACTGCCCGCCCTCGGAAACGGCGTTCAGCGTCGGCGCGGTGATCGTCGCGAGTGACGGCACGGAGCTGGCGCGCGGGCACTCACGCGAGGGGGGTGACCCGGTCGTGCACGCCGAGGAGGCGGCGCTCGCCAAGATCGACCCGGCGGACCCCCGGCTGGGGACCGCCACTGTCTACAGCAGCCTCGAGCCGTGCGCCCGGCGCGCGTCGCGGCCCAAGACCTGCGCCCGGCTCATCCTCGACGCGGGCGCGCGACGCGTGGTGACGGCCTGGCGCGAGCCCGACACCTTCGTGGCGGACGCCGACGGCATCGGAATCCTGGAGGGCGCGGGCGTGACCGTAGCGGAGATCCCGGACCTCGCCGCGGCGGCGATTCGTCCCAATAGGCACCTTATTCTCGCCCCGAGTACACATAAGGAATGAATAAGCGCAGAATGAAGAGTGCGTGGCAGCCCGCCGCGCTACGCGGTCAGACTTCGAAACCCTAAGGAGTCGATTCTCATGGCCGACGTTCACCACAGGCCTGACCTCTCAAGTCACCCTGATGTCTCGGAAATGCGGGACCGGTACGCGCGCGTACTCGGTGGCCGCGATGTGGCGCTCATGGACGCACCGGTCTTCCTGATCGGTCTCTACTGCGCCATCTCTCCCTGGGTGGTCCACTACAGTGCCAACCAGCCCCAGCTCGCGACCCATAACCTGATCATGGGCATCGCGATCGGAGTCCTGGCCGTCGGGTTCGCCGTCACCCCGACCCGGATGTACGGCCTCAGCTGGGCCATGTGCGCCATGGGCGCCTGGATGATCATCGCGCCGTGGGTCGTGGGCTCCAGCCCCGACCTGGGAGTCATCCTCAACAACGTGATCATCGGTGGTCTCATCCTCGTGCTCGGGATCTTGTGCGCGAGCTTGTCGATGAAGAGCAGCCGGGCAACGTAGCAGGCAACGCCGCCCCACAAGAGTCGGCAGATCCAACGGAATCGGGAGTCACTGACGGCCCGGGAGCGCTCACACCGCTCCCGGGCCGTCGCCGCTCCAGGGTGACGAGGGCGATGCCCGCGCAGGCGGCGGCGAGCAGCGCGGCCTCGGTGGCTCCCGGAGCGGACGCCGTGCCCAGGACCCAGTCACCGATCCGCACCGTGAACGGCACCGCGAGCTGGACGGCGGCGGTGAACACGGGCCCCTTGAGCAGGATCAGCCGGTGCTGCACCAGATAGGCGGGGGCGTACACGGCACCCCCGAGGAGCGCGATCCCCGCCCACTGCGCCGGCGACGGCGGATGCGCGAGGAGCCCCGGCAGGGTGAGGGGCAGCAGCATCATGGTGGCGGCTGCGAGGAGCACCGGCAGTACGGCAAGGGGCGGCAGACCGGCGAGGGTACGCCGGTAGAGGAACCCGTACCCCGCGAACCCGAGCATCCCGGCGAGCGCCAGGAGCAGGCCCGGTGCGTCGAGGGTGCCCTGGCCGCCGAGTGCCGCGTATGCGCCGGCCGCCGCTGTCGCGAGGAGGGCGCCGGCCACGGAGCGTCCGCTCGCGCGCTCGCCGAACCAGAGCGCGCCGATGGCCACTCCCGCACACGGCATGAGGGCGACGACGAGATTCGTGAGGGAGGTACCTACGCGCGGGATGGCGAGGAGGGTGCCCGCGGCGTATTCGGCGAAGCCGAGCAGGGCCAACAGGCAGACCAGCCAGGGGCGTTGGATGACTCGGCGCATCCGCACGCGCCCCGAGGATCGGGCGGCGGCGAAGGCGGTGAGGACGACGCAGCACACCGCGGTGCGCCCTGTGGCGACCGTCAGGGGACCGGCGGCCTCGACGAGGGCGCCCGACAGGAGCCAGGTCCCGGCGAGCAGCACGACGAGTACGGTCGCGAGCAGCGGCACGAGTGCGCGACGTCCTGTGAGCGTCAACTCCACGTACTGCCTCCGTGGTTCGGGATTCGGGGATTCTCGTAGATACTCTCGCTTCCGCTGAGCCGTGGTCACCCGTCCGTCGAACGAACTGTTCACACAGGGAATGGAACGCAGATGAGCGAATCCGATTCCGGGCCCCCGTCCGAGTCGGGCGCCGGGGTCCCGTGGGAGGCAGGCGCCCCCGGCGTCCTCCTCCTGCCGTCCGGACGGATGGTTCGCGGGCGCGGTCTGCGCCGCCCGCTCCCGCCGGGCCCGTCGCCCTCGTACGCGGTACATCTCCTCGGCCGTCGGCCGCCCGGCGTCCCGTGGGAGTCGCGGTGGCTGCGGTGGCCCGACTTCTGGCTGCCGAGCAGCCGCGATGAGGCCCGGAAGGTGTTCGCGGACGCGTGGGAGCGGGCCGCCGGGGAGCGGGTCGAGTTCGCGTGCGGCGGTGGCCGCGGGCGGACCGGGACGGCACTGGCCTGCCTGGCAGTCCTGGACGGCGTACCGGCCGAGCGCGCAGTGGAGTTCGTGCGCCGGAACTACGACGCGCAAGCTGTGGAGACGCCCTGGCAGAGGCGGTACGTGCGGCACTTCGCCGGCTGACCCCACCCGCGAGAGCCGGCGGGGCACGGCGAGCGCCGGGCAACGGAAAATGAGTTGCGCGGGCCTGCCGGTAGCCCCGCATCATGGTCGGGCCACGCCCCCGACAGCCCTGGAGCACGGAATGCGTCATTCCTTCGAAGCAGTTCAGCGCCCTGACCGGACGAACTCTTTCGAGGACTCGACCTTCCATGCCTTCCCAGCCCACGCGGCACACCCTGAACATCGGCATTCTCGCCCACGTCGACGCCGGTAAGACCAGCCTCACCGAGCGCCTCCTCTTCGACACCGGCGCGATCACCCGCCTCGGCAGCGTCGACGCGGGCGACACCCGCACCGACACCGGCGAGATCGAGCGGCAGCGCGGCATCACGATCCGCTCGGCCGTCGCCGCGTTCACCGTCGGCGACGTCCAGATCAACCTGATCGACACCCCTGGGCACTCCGACTTCATCGCCGAGGTCGAACGCGCCCTCGAAGTCCTCGACGGCGCAGTGCTCCTGCTGTCCGCTGTGGAGGGCGTCCAGGCCCAGACGCGGGTCCTCCTCAAGACCCTGCGCCGACTGCGGCTGCCCACCCTCGTCTTCGTCAACAAGATCGACCGGGCGGGCGCGCGGGACGACGCGCTGCTCGACGAGGTCAGCCGCCGTCTGACCCCGCACGTCGTCCCGCTCACGAAGGTCCACGACGCGGGCGGCCGGCAGGCCCGGACGGTCCCGCGAAGCCTCGACGACCCGGCTGTACGGGCCACTGTCGCGGAAGCGCTCGCCGAGGTCGACGACTCGGTGCTCGCAGGTCTGGTCGACGGCCCCGAACCGACCGCCGCCGAACTGCGCCGGGTCCTCGCGGCACGCACCGCGGACGGCTCCGTGCACCCCGTCCTGTTCGGCTCGGCCCTCGGCGGCCAGGGCGTCGCCCAACTCATCGAGGAAATCCCACGGTTGATCCCTTCCCGTCCCGCCGCACGGACCCCCGGCGCCGCACCGCGCCGCACCGCGCGGCACCGTCTTCGCCGTCCGACGCGGCCCGGTCGGCGAGCGGTTGGCCTATCTCCGCCTGTACGAGGGCGAGGTGGCAGAGCGTCAACGTGTGACGTTTCTCCGGGATGCGTCCGACGGCTCTGTCACCGAGGTACCCGGACGCGCCACCGGCCTCGACGTGGTGGGGCGAACGACCCACACGCTCACGGCCGGGAACATCGGTGAACTGCGGGGCGTGCCGGACGTCCGGGTCGGCGACCGGCTCGGCCCACGCGACGGCCTCGACCAGGCGCCCGGCTTCGCACCGCCCACACTGGAGACCCTCGTACGCGCCGTGCGGCCCGGCCGCTCGGCGGCGCTTCGCACCGCGCTCCTCGACATCGCGGGGCAGGATCCGCTCATCCACGCGGAGGCCGCGCCCGACGGGAGCACGGCCCTGCTGCTCTACGGCGAGGTGCAGAAGGAGGTCCTGGCCGCGACCCTCGTCCAGGACTACGGCATCGAGGCCGTCTTCGAGCCGAGCCGCATCCGCTGCCTCGAGCGCCCCGCAGGCACCGTCGAGGCGTACGAGGACATCACGAACAACCGCGAGACGGGATTCTGCGCGACCGTCGGGCTGCGCGTGGAGCCGGGACCCCGGGGTTCCGGACGGGTCTTCGCGTACGAGACGGAGCTGGGCGCGCTGCCCCGCGCCTTCCACCAGGCCATCGAGGACACGGTCCACACGACGCTGGGCGAGGGGCCTCGCGGTTGGTCCGTGACGGACTGCCGGGTCACGCTCGTCCGCTCCGGGTTCTGGTCACCGATCACTGTCGCCGGGGACTTCCGGGGGCTGACGCGGCTCGTACTGCGGCGCGCGCTGGAGCGGGCCGGGACGACGGTGCACGAGCCTGTGCACGCGTTCGAGGCGGAGATCCCGCTGGACGCGCTCGCCGCCGTGACGGCCCGGCTCTCCACAGCGGAGGCCGAGTTCGGCAACACGACGGGCGGCACCACGTCCTGGGTGGTCACGGGCACGCTCCCGGCCCGCAAGGTGCGGGAGGCCGAGCTCGCTCTGCCGGGTCTGACGCGCGGGGAGGGCGTGTGGTGGTCCCGAGTGTCCGGCGACCGGCTCGTCCGTACACCGGAGCATGCGGCGTAGGCAACAGCACTCCCCTCCGTGTCTGGCCTCACCGGCCTCGCGTGTCGCGGCGCACGCGGGGCTGAGCGACGCTGGAGGGAAGCGGTACGCGACGCGGGAGCGGGAGGTGGCGAAGGGCATGGCCATGGAACCCGTCGAGGCGCTGGAGCGGGTCGCCTTTCTCCTGGAGCGCACGCTCGCGCCCCCGTATCGCGCCGGGGCCTTCCGTACCGCCGCCCAGGTGCTCGGCGCGCTGCCCGAGGGGGAGGTGGCCGAGCGCGCCGCGGCCGGGACGCTCGAATCGCTGAAGGGTGTCGGGCCCAAGACGGCGCAGGTGGTGCGGGAGGCGCTGGCAGGCGAGGTGCCGGCCTATCTGGAGGGCCTGGAGAGCGAGGGCGCGGCGGCGCCGCTCGCCGAGGGCGGTGAACGGCTGCGCTCATTGCTGCGCGGCGACTGCCATCTGCACTCCGACTGGTCCGACGGCGGCAGCCCCATCGAGGAGATGGGCCGTGCGGCGATCGCCCTCGGTCACGAGTGGGCGGCGCTGACCGACCACTCTCCGCGCCTGACGGTGGCACGCGGCCTGTCCCCGGAGCGGCTACGTGAACAGCTGGCCGTAGTAGCGGAGTTGAACAAGCGCTGGGCGCCCTTCCGGCTGCTCACCGGCATCGAGTGCGACATCCTCGCCGACGGATCCCTCGACCAGGAACCCGAACTCCTCGACCGGCTCGACCTGGTCGTCGTGTCGGTCCACTCCAAGCTGCGCATGGACGCGCCCGCGATGACGCGGCGGATGGTGGCCGCCGTGACGAACCCGCTCGCCGATGTGCTCGGACACTGCACGGGACGGCTCGTGACGGGACGAAACAAGGTCGGACGGGGCCGCCCCGAGTCGCAGTTCGACGCGGAAGCCGTGTTCGCGGCGTGCGCGGAGTCCGGCACCGCGGTCGAGATCAACAGCCGCCCCGAGCGCCTCGACCCGCCGCGCCGGCTCCTGCGCGAGGCCGTGGCGGCGGGCACGCTGTTCTCCGTCGACACGGACGCGCACGCACCGGGCCAGCTCGACTGGCAGCACCTCGGCTGCGCCCGCGCCGAGGAGTGCGAGGTACCGGCCGACCGCGTGGTGAACACCTGGCCGGCCGACGAACTCCTCACCTGGACACGCACGCGCCGGGCCCCGAGCCGGGCGGGGTAGGTGCGGGACGCAGAGTGCCACGTCCCCACACCCTCGCGCACGGTCGCTACCCCTCCCGCGCCGCGCCCCGCTTCGTGCCGATGACCACGGTGGCGTACAGGTCGTCGTCCGTCACGACCCGGGCCGACAGACCGCTGCGGATGACCGCCGCGACGGCCTCGGCGGCCTGCTGTTCGCTGGTCTCCACGAAGAGGTGCCCACCCGGGGCGAGCCATTGAGGCGCCCCTGCCGCGACGCGGCGCATGATGTCGAGCCCATCGGCGCCTCCGTCGAGCGCCATGCGCCGCTCGTGGTCGCGGGCCTCGGGCGGGAGCAGGGCGACCTCGCCGGTGGGAACGTACGGGCCGTTGGCGGCCAGGACGTCGACGCGGCCCCTGAGCCCTGGGGGCAGGGGCGCGTACAGGTCGCCCTCGTGGACCTCGCCGCCGAACGGCGACACGTTCCGGTGGGCGCAGCGCACGGCCGCCGGGTCCAGATCGGCGGCGTGGAGTTCGGCGGGGTCGGCGTGGGTGGCGAGTGCCGCGGCCACCGCCCCGCTGCCGCAGCACAGATCGAGGACGACAGCCCCGGCGGGCGCGAGGGCGGCCGCCTGGCGGGCGAGGAACTCGGTGCGGCGCCGCGGGACGAAGACACCGGGTTCGAGCGTGATACGCAGACCGCAGAACTCCGCCCAGCCGACGACATGTTCGAGGGGCAGGCCCTCCACGCGGCGCTCGACCATCGCGGCGAGTTCGTCCGGCGTACGAGCCGTCGAGAGGAGGATGTCCGCCTCTTCCTCGGCGAAGACACAGCCCGCTGCGCGCAGCCTGGCGACGGCGGCGGGGTGGTCGTGGTGTGACGGGGGTGACGGGTGAACCGACATGTATGAAGCGTGACCTTTCGGGATGCCGATGGGGCTCCCGATGACCTGCGGCCACCTACGTACGGCGGGCCGCGCGGGTCTGCGAAGGGAGCACCCGACCTGACACAGCGGTAATGGGGCTCACCTCCTCGGCCGAAGCGCTGCTGGGAGCGGTAACACTACCCCAGCCGTCGCCGTGGCCCGGCCGGGAGTTGGGCCCGGGCGCGAGTGGCCCTCCGGCCGCCGGAAGGGCCCGTTCGGCGCGCATCGGAGGGCCGGACGCGGTCACTCCGCGTGAGCGATCGGCACTCCTCGCCCATTTGAAGATTTCGGGCATATCGTTGATTGAGCGCACCAACCCGCTCACGCACACCGTCGCCGGCTTACGCACCACGAGCCGGCCTCCGCACATCGAGCTGGACGACTCAAAAGACAGGGGGTCGCCATGCTGGCGGAACTGCTCACGGCCGTGGCCGCGGCCGCCTCGTTCGGCGCTGTCTACGCCGCCGCGGCGGCCCGTGTGGTCAAGCAGTACGAGCGAGGCGTGGTCTTCCGCCTGGGCCGGCTGCACGGCGCGGTCCGTGGGCCGGGCTTCACCACCGTCGTCCCCGGTATCGACCGGCTGCACAAGGTCAACATGCAGATAGTGACAATGCCGGTGCCCGCCCAGGACGGCATCACCCGCGACAACGTCACCGTCCGGGTCGACGCCGTCATCTACTTCAAGGTCGTCGACGCCGCCAACGCGATCGTGCAGGTCGAGGACTACCGGTTCGCCGTCTCGCAGATGGCCCAGACCTCGCTGCGCTCCATCATCGGCAAGAGCGACCTCGACGACCTGCTCTCCAATCGCGAAAAGCTCAACCAGGGCCTTGAGCTGATGATCGACAGCCCCGCCATCGGCTGGGGCGTCCAGATCGACCGCGTCGAGATCAAGGACGTGTCGCTGCCCGAAACGATGAAGCGGTCCATGGCGCGGCAGGCCGAGGCCGACCGTGAGCGGCGCGCCCGCGTCATCAACGCCGACGCCGAACTCCAGGCCTCCAAGAAGCTCGCCGAGGCCGCAGCCCAGATGTCCGAACAGCCCGCGGCGCTCCAACTCCGGCTCCTGCAGACCGTGGTGGCCGTCGCCGCCGAGAAGAACTCGACCCTCGTACTGCCCTTCCCGGTGGAACTCCTGCGCTTCCTCGAACGGGCACAGCAGGCCGGTCCCCCACCGCCCGCCGTCGAGGAGGGCGAACACAAGAAGCCGGCGAGCCCCGAGGAATGACGGCGCCACGGGGGCGCGTTCGCACCGGCATGGACACAGCTGACGCGGCACGGCGGTTCGTCGAGACCTGGGAGCGGGGCTGGACGCGGCACGACGTCCCGGCGCTCCTCGCCCTCTACGCGGAGGACTGCGTGCACCGCTCGATGCCGTTCAGGGCGCCGCACCGGGGCCGCGCGGCGCTCGCCGACTATCTGCGCTGGTCGTTCGAGGACGAGCGCCCGCTCGACGTGCGGTTCGGGCCTCCGCTGGTCGGGCCCGACGGACTGGCCGTGGCCGAGTTCCGGGTGGTGGCCGAAGAGGGCGGCGAGGTCTCGACGCTGGCGGGCTGCGTGTTCGTACGGTTCCGCGGTGACGGGCTCGCAGTCGAGACGCGGGACTACTGGCACCAGACCAGTGGTCGGCAGGAGCCCGAAGGTGCGCTGTTCCTCGGAGCCGACGGCGGCAGGACGCCTTGAGGGGCGGGGTCGCCGGCCCACCCGGCCCCGGACATCTGATGTCCGATGCCTTGGTAGCGTAGAAGCGGCCCGGGCCGCGGGTCCAGGCGCGTCCAGAGGTGGGGAGACCGCTCATGCCCGGTACCAGGCCGGTCCGGCCGCTGCTCCGGCAGGAAGTCGCCGACGGCATCAAGCGGTACATCCTCGAGAACAAGCTGCACCCCGGCGATCCGCTGCCCACGGAGACGGAGCTGTGCGAGGCGCTCGGCGCGAGCCGATCCAGCGTCCGCGAGGCGGTCAAGATCCTGCACGCGCTCGACATCGTCGAGGTCAGGCACGGCCACGGCACGTACGTGGGACACCTGAGTCTGTCCGCGCTGGTGGAGAGCCTGACGTTCCGCGGGCTGCTGAGCCCCGACGACGACGTGCAGGTGCTCGCCGACCTCGTCGACGTGCGTGAACTGTTCGAGCGCGGCATGGCCGAGCGGATCGTCGTGTCGCTCAGCGGCGAGCAACTCGACGCGCTGGAACGCCTGGTGACCCGGATGAGCGACGCCGGTGTCAGCGGCGACGACCGGGGCCTCATCGAGGCCGACCGCGCGTTCCACGCCCTGCTCGTCGCGCCGCTCGGCAATGACCTGATGGGCCAGCTCTCGATGGCCTTCTGGGATGTGTACGCCATTGTGGCCCCGCAGATCGACGGCTTCACGCACACCGAGCAGGCGGAGACCGTCGCCGCGCACCACAGCATCGTGACGGCGGCCCGCGCGGGCGACCCGGTGGCGTTCGTCCAGGCCATCGGTGAGCACTACGCGCCGGTCCGCCGGCGCATCTCCGAGGCCCGCACGCGCCCTTGACGGCCTTCTGCGGCGCCCCTAGGGTCCCTCAACGAACAGGACATCTGACGTCTGCTGTCCTCCCTCTCACGGACATCTGACATCTGATGTGCTCGCAGAACCTCCGCAGAGATGAGAGCCGTCCATGCATCGAAGAATGCTCGTCGCACTGATGTCCGCCGGACTTCTCGCCCTGGGATCGGGGACGCCCGCCCTCGCCCACGGCGACCAACGCCCCGACCATCAGGGCGAGTTGACCTCCCAGGACCTCTCCACCCGGGGAGACGGATTTCCGCAGTACCGGATACCGGCCCTGACCACGTCCACAAAGGGCACGCTGATCGCGGCCTACGACGGCCGGCCCACGATGGCCGATCTGCCCAGCCACATCGCCCTCGTGGTGCGGCGCAGCACGGACGGCGGCGCCACCTGGAAGGCGCAGCAGGTGGTGCGGAGCGAGGCCGCCCCGAAGGGGTTCGGCGACCCGAGCCTGCTCACCGACCGCACCACGGGCAGGGTCTTCCTCTTCCACGCCGCCTCGGTGAACCAGGGCTTCGCCGGGGCGCACACCGGCAACAGCGACGACGATCCCGACATCCTGCACGCCGACTACAGCTACTCGGACGACGACGGGGTGACGTGGCACCACCGCCGCATCACGTCGATGGTCAAGAACCCCGCGTGGGGTGGACTGTTCGCCGCGTCCGGTGAGGGCATCCAGCTGCGCCACGGCCCGCACAAGGGGCGCCTCCTCCAGCAGTACGCGATCCGGATCGACGGCGCGAACTATGCGGCGAGCGCATACAGCGACGACCATGGCGCGACCTGGAGGATGGGCGAGCCGGTCGGGCCGGGCGGCGACGAGAACAAGACGGTGGAGCTGTCCGACGGGACCGTCATGCTCAACAACCGCTCGGCGCCGAACCGGACCATCGCGTACTCCACGGACGGCGGGGTCACGTACACGCCGTTCACGCCCGACCCGCAGCTGCCCGACCCGGCGAACAACGCGTCGATCATCCGGTACGCCCCCGACGCGCCGCCGAGCGACCCCCGCTCGAAGTGGCTCCTGTTCAGCAACACCGAGGACACCGGGGCCCGCCGCAACCTCACCGTCAAGATGTCCTGCGACAGCGGCAGGACATGGCCCGTGAAGAAGGTCGTCGACCCCGGCGCGGCCGCCTACTCCACCCTGACCCGCCTGCCGGACGGACGCGTGGGCCTGCTGTACGAACGCGGCGACTACCAGTACATGACGTACGCCTCGTTCGACGTGAAGTGGCTGGGCGGCGGGTGCGGGCGCCGTTGACGCCCATGTGACCACACGATCCCTGCGACCGGGTGACCGTCGCGGGAATGTGACCTCCACCCCTTGACCACCCCCGCGGGGTGCGACTTAAGGTGACGCCAGGACGTAGGACGTCTTATGTCTGATGCCCTACCCCCTCTGAACCGAAGAGAATCCGGAGCGCCGCCATGCCCCTGACCGCACCCCTGCGCGGGGTTGTCCCGCCCGTCTGCACCCCCCTCGACGAGGCGGGCCAGGTGGACACCGCCTCCCTCGCCCGTCTCGTCGACCACCTCGTCGCGGGCGGCGTGCACGGACTGTTCGCGCTCGGCTCGACCAGCGAGGTCGCGTATCTGACCGACGAGCAGCGTGCCGTCGCCCTGCGGACCGTCGTGGAGACGGCGGCGGGCCGGGTCCCCGTGCTCGCCGGTGTCATCGACACGACGACCGCGCGCGTCATCGCCCACGCGCGCGTGGCCGCCGAGCTCGGCGCCGACGCCCTGGTCGCCACCGCGCCCTTCTACACGCGCACCCACCCCAAGGAGATCGCGGGCCACTTCCGCACCCTGCACGCGAGCGTGGACCTGCCGCTGTTCGCGTACGACATCCCGGTCGCCGTCCACAGCAAGCTCCCCACGTCACTGGTGCGCGAGCTCGCCGAGGACGGCACGCTCGCCGGCCTCAAGGACAGCAGCGGCGACGAGGGCGGGCTGCGCCGGCTGATCGTCGAGCTGGGCGGCCGCGACGGCCGCGCGGACGGGCCCGCCCCGCACTTCTCGGTACTCACCGGATCCGAACTCACCGTGGACTGCGCCCTGTTGGCCGGCGCGGACGGCGTCGTGCCCGGCATCGGCAACGTCGATCCCGCCGGATACGTGCGCCTCTACGACGCCGCGCTGGCCGGTGACTGGGCGCTCGCCGCCAAGGAGCAGGAGCGTCTCGTCGCGCTGTTCGGCATGGTCGACGTCGGCCCCGAGGCCGACATGGGGCGCAGCTCGTCCGCACTCGGCTCGTTCAAGGCGGCGCTGCGGTTGCTCGGGGTCATCGAGTGCGGCGACACGGCGTTCCCGCAGATCCAGCTCGGCGCGGAGTCCGTCGCCGAGGTCGCGCGGCACCTGCGTGCTGCCGGGCTCGCGCCGGTCCGATGACGGTCACGGGTCCCGCGATCGGCCTCGACCTCGGAGGCACGAAGATCGCCGCCGCGCTCGTGGCCCCGGACGGCACGGTCCTGGCCCGGCACACCCGGCCCACGCCCGCCGCCGACGGACCCGGCGCCGTGCTCGACGCGCTCGCCGACGCGGCCCGCTCGGTCGACGGCGGCACAGGGCCCGGCGCACTCGGGGTCGCGGCGGCCGGGGTGATCGACCCTGTGACCGGCAGGGTCACCAGCGCCACCCACTCGATCCGCGGCTGGGCGGGCACGGCGCTCGCCGCCGGTCTCGCGGTTCGTACGGGACTCCCGGTGGCGTGCGACAACGACGTACGCGCGACGGCGGCCCCCGAACTGGCCGCCGCCGGCGCGGGCGCGTCCCTCGTCTACGCGGCGATCGGCACCGGTGTCGGCGGCGCGGTGGCCGTGGGAGGGCGCATGGTGCACGGAACCGCGGGCATCGCGGGCCACCTCGGCCATGTGCCGAGTCCGGAAGCGGCGGGGCTGCCGTGCACCTGCGGCGGCACGGGCCACCTCGAAGCCGTCGCCTCGGGGCCCGGGATCGCCGCGCTGTACGGGCGGCTCACGGGCCGGCCCCTGGAACGCCTGGAGACCGTGGCCGAGCGGGCCGCGTCGGGTGAGGAGCCTGCCGTGCGCGCGATCGTGACGGGCGCGGTCGCCGCGGGCCGGGTCCTGGGCGGTCTCGCGAACACGCTCGGGCCGGACCGGGTCGTCGTCGGCGGCGGAGTGCCCCACATCGGGCCGCTCTACTGGGACGCGCTGACCGAGGCGTTCGCCTCCGAACTCATGCCGCCGTTGGCTCGCCTCCGGCCCTCCAGGCCCCTCTTCGGGGCCGACGCCGCCGTCATCGGCGCCGCGCGCCTGCCCTCCCAGGTGCCGCTGCACGCGCCGCCGCAGTCCTGAACACCCCTCCCTGGAGTCCTCGATGAACGACCCCGCGCCCTCGTCCCCCGTCGCCGACCTGCTCAAGGGCCGGCTGATCGTCTCCTGTCAGGCGCCGCCCTGCGATCCCCTGCGCGACACCGACACCCTCGTACGGCTGGCGCGGGCCGCCGCGGCCGGCGGGGCGGCCGGGATCCGGGCCAACGAACCCGAGGTCGTCGCCGCGATCTCCGCCGCCGTCGACCTGCCGCTCATCGGGCTGTGGAAGGACGGCGACACCGGCGTCTACATCACGCCGACCGTCCGGCACGCCCTGGCCGTCGCCGAGGCGGGCGCCCACATCGTCGCGGCCGACGCGACCGCGCGCCCCCGGCCCGACGGCGGCACGTTCGCCGACATCGTGGCCGCGGTGCACGCCGCCGGGGCCCTGGTGATGGCCGATGTGGCGACCCTCGACGAGGGCGTCGCCGCGGCCGCCGCCGGCGCGGACCTCGTGTCCACGACGCTGTCCGGCTACGTTCCCGGCTCCCCCCGCCAGGACGGCCCCGACCTCGAACTGGTCGCCGCGCTCTCGGCCACGGTGGACGTCCCGGTCGTCGCCGAAGGCCGTATCAGCACCCCCGAAGAGGCCGCGCTGGCGCTCGCGCGGGGCGCTCACAGCGTCGTCGTCGGCACCGCGATCACCGCGCCCACCGCGCTGACCTCACGCTTCGCGGCCGCACTCCCCTGTACGTAGTTCCCCCCACAGGCCGTACCGCACCCCACACCGCAGACGGGACTCGACGGTGAGTCCTTCCGGCATCCTGGAGTAATCGTGCACACCACAGCCAAGCCACCGCTCCCCTGGTACCGCGAGGTGAGCCGCCCCCAGTGGAAGGCGTTCTTCGCCGCCTGGATCGGCTACGTCCTCGACGGGTTCGACTTCGTCCTGATCACCCTGGTGCTGACCGAGATCAGCTCGGAGTTCGGCCTGAGCACCGTGCAGGCCGCGAGCCTGATCTCCGGCGCGTTCATCACGCGCTGGCTCGGCGGAGCCGTCCTGGGCGCGCTCGGCGACCGGTACGGCCGCAAACTCTCGATGGTCCTCAGCATCCTGCTGTACTCCCTGGGCACGTTCGCGTGCGGCTTCGCCTGGGACTACACGAGCCTGTTCGTCGCGCGTCTGGCGATCGGGATGGGCATGGCCGGCGAGTACAGCGCCAGCGCCACGTACGTCATGGAGAGCTGGCCCACGCGCGTGCGCAACCGGGCCAGCGGGTTCCTGATCTCGGGCTTCTCGATGGGCTCGGTGCTCGCCGCACAGGTCTACAACTGGGTCGTGCCCACGCTGGGCTGGCGCTGGATGTTCTGTGTGGGCCTGGTGCCGATCGTTGTCGCGCTGTGGATGCGGCGGGCGCTGCCGGAGGCGGCGGACTGGAGCGAGTCGGTCGGCAGGCAGTCGGAGAAGGAGCGGCCGAACCCGTTCCGGCCGCTGTTCGCCACGCCCGCCAGGGCGACGGTGAACGTCGTCCTCGCCGTGGCCGCCACCGTGTCGCTGTTCGCGATCTTCACGCCCGTCGGCGACGGGCTCGTGCCCGCGCTGTCCGTCGTGGCCGCGGTGGCGCTGATCGCGTTCGCCGTGCAGCTGGGCGGGCGCAAGAGCTGGCTGCTCTATGTGTCGATGATCGTGACGATCTTCTTCGCGTTCCTGTACTCGTGGCCGATCCAGGCGCTGCTGCCCACGTACCTCAAGACCGAGCTGGGCTACTCGCCGGGACAGGTCACCGACGCGCTGTACTTCGCGGGCTTCGGCACGATGGCGGGCTGCTGGCTCGCGGGCTTCGCCGGGGACTGGATGGGCACGAAGAAGGCGTACGCGCTGACGCTGCTCGCCTCGCTGGTCTTCGTCTTCCCGGTGTTCGCGGTGCGCGACGACCTTTTGCTGCTCGGCGTCCTGCTCTTCGTGCTCCAGGCGACCAGCTTCGGCATCTCCGGGCTGCTGCCCCGGTACATCGGCGGCCACTTCCCCACCGAGAACCGCGCCGCCGCGCTGGGGTTCACGTACAACGTGGGTGCGCTCGGCGGAGCCGTCGCACCGGTGCTCGGCGCGCATCTCGCGGCGGGCATGGACCTGGGGCGCGCCCTGGCCGTGCTGACCTTTGCGGGCACGGTGATCGTGGTCCTGCTGGTCGGCTTCGACATACCGGGCCGCCTGAACCGCCTCACCGACCCGGACGGCACCGTCGACCACCTCGCCGAAGCGGCGCCGGAGACGGCGACGTCACCGTCCGACGGGCAAGTCCCCGCGGCGTCCCGCTGACACACGGGCCCCGCCACGGTCACCCTCTGTCCAGGGGCGGAGCTTCTCCGGATTGCGTACCGCCCAGATGTGGGTGATCCGGTCGCCGGCGACGCGGAACGCGAACACGGTGACCGTGACGCCGTCCTGCTGGGCGACCAGGCCGGGCCGGCCGTTGACCGTACGCTCCAGCAGTGTCTGGTCGGGTGCGAGGCGGGCGACGTTGAGATAGGCGTGGGCGACCCGTTCGCGACCCGTGACCGGCCGTCGCAGGGCGCCGACCAGGCCCCCGCCGTCGGCGATCACGGTGGCGTCGGGATCGAGCAGGCCCACGAGGGCGCTCACGTCCTTCGCCGCCCAGGCCTGCTTGAACTCCCGGACGATGCCGGCCTGCGCGGTCGTCGGCCCGGCCGGAGCCTGGGAAGCGCGGATGCGGCGGCGGGCCGAGGAGGCCAGTTGGCGGCAGGCCGCCGGCGTACGGCCGACGATCTCGGCCACCTCGGCGAACGCGTAGCGGAAGACGTCGTGAAGGATGAAGGCGACGCGTTCCGCCGGCGTCATGGATTCCAGTACGACGAGGAACGCCATGTCGACCGACTCGTCGAGTGTGATCCGGTCCGCCGGGTCCGCCGTGACGCCGTCGGTCCACTCCCGGCGTTCCGGAAGCGGCTCCGGGATCCACTCGCCCACGTAGCGCTCCCTGCGCGCACGGGCGGAGCCGAGCAGATTGAGGCAGATGCGGCTGGCCACCTTGGTCAGCCAGGCGCCGGGTGCTTCGATGGCGTCGCGTTGCGGCCGGTCCATGGCGTACCAGCGGACGAACGTCTCCTGCACGACGTCCTCGGCATCGGCCAGCGAGCCGAGGAGCCGGTACGCCAGATTGATCAGCTGGCGCCGCTCGCTCATGATCGCGCTCAGGCCCGGATCGGCGTGGCCGTGTGCCGTGTCGGTTCGGTTGGCCATGGTGTCGCGCACTCCCTTGCCTCGGCCTCGTCACTGCCCTCCATCTCTTTGACGAGACAGCCCTCCGGAATGTGACGTCGTTCGCGTCGCCTCACATTCCGGAGGGCTGCGTTGTCGTACGAGGTATACGGAACGGAGGAAGCCGATGACCGACTTTCAAGCGATTGCCGACCGCGTCGAGATCGAGGCGTTGCGCGGTGAGTTCACCGACGCGGCGATGATGCGCGACCGCGCCCGCCTCGCGTCCCTGTTCACGGAGGACGGCGTGCTGCGGATGCCCGACGTGCCCATCGAGATGAACGGCCGGGAGGAGATCCGCACCGGGGGCGAGCGGCTCCAGGCCCAGTGGGACTTCTTCGTGCAGAACACGCATCCGGGCGTGATCCGGATCGACGGCGACACCGCGACCGGCCGCGCCTACATGCAGGAGATCGCGCGCATGCAAAGCGGTTTCCAGGGCCTCAACTACGCGATCTACCACGACCGTTACCGCCGCACCGACGAAGGCTGGAGGTTCACGGAACGGGTCTACGAGATCCGGTACTTCGACACCACCCCGCTGACGGGCTCGGCTCCGGCCGGGGACATCCACGCTGCTCAGGAGGCACGATGACCGTCTCGACTCCGACCACGCCGTTCACCGGCCCGGCGCCCGCGGACCGCTTGGAGCGAGCGGCCGCCGCGCTGGCGGCGCACCGCTTCACCGTCGAGATCCTCGATGACGCCGGCGCCGCGCGGACCCGGGTCCAGGAGCTGATCCCGGAGGACGCCAGCGTGTTCACCGCGGCCAGCGAGACGTTGCGGCTGTCCGGCATCGACGACGACATCAACACCAGCGGCCGGTACCGGGCGGCCGTCAAGCCCCGCGCGGTGACCATGGACCGGGCCGCCGAGGCGGACGACATCCGGCGCCTCATCGCTGTCCCGGACGTCGTCGTGGGCAGCGTCGCCGCGCTCACCGAGACGGGCTCCCTCGTGGTGGCCTCGGCGAGCGGAAGCCAGTTGCCCGCGTACGCCGGTGGCGCCGGGCGCGCGATCTGGGTCGTCGGGGCGCAGAAGGTGGTGCCCGACCTGGACACCGCGCTGCGCCGCCTCGAGGAACACGCCCTCCCGCTCGAAACCGCCCGCGCTCTGGAGGTGTACGGACAGCCCAGCTCCGTCAACCAGCTCCTGGTCCTCAACGCGCAACCCCTCACGGGCCAGGGAATCGTCCTGCTGCTCCGCGAGGCGATCGGGTTCTGAACCGACGCTTGACGGGGCCTCCCCCAGCCGACGCCGGGGGAGGCTCAGGGCGTGTGTGGGTGTCAGGCCGTGACGTCGATGTACGTCGAGGGGCCGTAGCTGGATCCGCTGACCGGGGTGACGTACATGCGGACGGTCCTGCCCTCGGTGAGGTCTCCGCCCTTCCACGAGCTGCAGTAACCGGCGGTGTGGCCGCGGGTGTCGACGCGCCGGTCCATGATGCCGTCGTAGTTGTAGTCGAGCGCGGTCTCGATGCCCCAGCCGTCCGACTTGGTGTCGCAGGCGCGGATCGCGTCGCCGGGGATCGAGCCGTCCGGATCGGCGTTCCAGGTGGCGTTGCCCGCGCCGCTGGGCGCGTAGATGGTGACCGTTCCGGCCCAGGCCTGGCCCTGCAGGCCGGCGACGAGGCCGATCGCGCAGGCACCGGTGGCGAGCGCTCTGATCACGGTGTTTCGGGTCTTCATGATGTCCCCTCCCCTTGCCGGCGGGCCGGTGCCCGCCGACGCTCGGGGAGGAGAATGCCATACCTAGATCAACTTCGGGAGGCGGGGTGCCCGTTCCCGGTACCGCTCACTTCTCCACCAGTCGCTCCATGAGCGCGGTGGCCTCGGCGAGCGTGCGCAGTTCGGCTTCGTCGAGCTCGCCGGCCACGGCCTGGACGAGCCAACTGTGCTTGGCGGCGCGGACCGAGGCGAGGGTGTGCCGGCCGCTCTCCGTGATGGCGACGACCGACTGACGGCCGTCGTCCGGGTCGGGCGTGCGCGCCACGAAGTCCTGTTCCTCCAGGGCGGCCAGGGTGAGCCGCATCGACTGGGGCCGCACGTACTCGGCGCGCGCGAGGGCGGCCGTGGTGGCGGGACCTTCGCCGTCGAGGCGCGCCAGCACGGTCCGCTGTGTCGGGGTGAGGAGGCTGTCGGGCGACGCGGTGCGCAGTCGCCTGAGCAGCCGTCCGACGACGGCCGACAGATCGGCGGCCACCTGTTCTGCGAGCGGCTCGTCCGCGGTTTCTCGCTGCATGGCCTCACCGTAGAAGGTCGACAGGCAGCCTTGCAATTTCACCGCATTTCGCCTGACGGGCCGGCGTGGTGAAACCATCCGCCTCGCCCCTCTTCCCGCCGGTCCGACCAGTCGGTATGTTCACCTTCTGCGGACCCCATACCGACTCGCCCCGCCTCACCGCTTCGGCCCACGGAGACGTCATGACCCAGCACGCGCCCGGCATCCAAGGACACTGCGACGCGCGCTTCGACGCCGTCCGCGGCGCCTTCGAGGAGAACTTCGACGAGCGCGGCGAACTGGGCGCGGCCTTCACCGTCCTCATCGACGGCGCGCCCGTCGTCGACCTGTGGGGCGGCTGGGCCGACGCGGCCCGCACGCGCGCGTGGGAGCGCGACACGGTCGTCAACGTGTGGTCGACGACCAAGGGGCCGACCGCCCTGTGCGCCCACATCCTCATCGACCGCGGCCTGCTCGACCCTGACGCGCCGGTCGCCGCGTACTGGCCGGAGTTCGCCGCGGCCGGCAAGGACGGCGTCCTCGTACGGCATCTGCTGTCGCACCGCGCCGGGCTGGCCGGACTGCGCGAGCCGCACTCCCTGGAGCAGCTCTTCGACTGGGAGCTCACCACGTCCCGGCTCGCGGCGCAGGAGCCCTGGTGGGAACCCGGCACGGTCTCCGGCTACCACGCGCTGACATACGGGTTCCTGGTCGGCGAGGTCGTCCGGCGCGTCAGCGGACTGCTGCCGGGCGCGTTCCTGGAGCGCGAGGTGACGGGCCCGCTCGGCATCGACTTCACGATCGGACTGCCGGACAAGGAGTCGGGCCGCGCGGCGGAGATGGTGCACCCGCGCGCGCAGGCCGACAGCGAACAGGCCGCGATCTTCGCCCAGTTGGCGCCGGCCGCCCTCGCCGCGCTGACCAATCCGATCGCGGGCGCGTCCGAGGCCAACACCGCGGCATGGCGCGCCGCCGAGATCCCGGCCGCCAACGGTCACGGCACGGCGCGCGCCGTCGCCGCGCTGTACGGAATCATCGCGGGCAAGGGCCGGTCCGGTGACCACCGGATCCTGTCCCCGGAGGCCGCCGAGCGGATCCGCGAGGGTCAGGGCAGCTGTCGCGACCTGGTCCTGGGCGCCGGGTTCACGCACGAGACGGAGCTGGGCCTCGGCCTCTGGCTGAGCGGGCCGAACGGCTCGTACGGGCCGAACCCGCGCGCGGTCGGACACGACGGCTTCGGCGGCTCCTTCGGCTCGGCCGACCCCGAGTCGGGTGTCGCGCTGGGCTATGTGATGAACCGGATGGGCCCTCACATCGCCGACGACCCGCGGAAGATGGCCCTGATCAGCGCCGTGTACGACGCTCTCGGCTGACAACCGACCGCCGGAAACCGGCCACCACGCGCCGTCCCGCGCGCCCTTACCGCCGCGCAACCTTACGGTAACCACATGGGCAGTTCGCCAGGCTAATCTGCTAACTGCCCATGAGGATTACGAGGCGACGCGACCAGGGAGCCGACCGGATGGCACGCGGCACGACGACAGCGAGGGCCTGCCTGATGGCCCTCACCGTCGGCATGCTCGTCCTCCAACTCCTGGTCAGGAGCGCCCCGTCCGCGTCCGCCCACGATTCGGTGGCACACACCGGCGGCCCGGTCGCCACCTGCGACGACACCGAGCTGCCCCGGAGTTCGTCCCACCACTACCTGCCCCGCGACCGGTACCGCGCCGAGGAGTACGTGCCCGACGGCACCGTGCGCGGGGCCGTGTGCCCGTGGCAGGTCCAGGCCGGGGAGCCCGGCGTCGCGCCGACGTCAGGCGCCGGCGAGAGGTCCCCGCACCGCCAGCCGAGACGGGCGGCCGACTCCCTCCCCGTCATACTCCAGGTCTTCCGCTGCTGAGAGCGCCCGAGGGCAGGAGCAGTTCCGGCGGGTCTTCGGCGCACCCTCCTGCCCGCCTCCCGTGACACTCCGCACGTGTAGGACTACGCGCCCCGCACGGGGCGCGCTGGAGGTATGCGCTCGTGAAGCGTTTGGTACCGCGGCAGGACTTCGCCGCGTCTCTCGTCGTGTTCCTGGTCGCCCTGCCACTCTGCGTGGGCGTGGCCGTGGCGTCCGGCGTCCCGGCCGAACTCGGCCTCGTCACCGGCATCGTGGGGGGTCTCGTTGCCGGGTCCATGCCCGGCAGCAGTCTTCAGGTGAGCGGGCCCGCGGCCGGGCTCACCGTGCTCGTGTACGAGGCCGTGCAGGCGTACGGCCTGCCGGCGCTCGGCGTCATCGTGCTCGGGGCAGGGCTGCTCCAGATCCTCATGGGCAGCCTGCGCCTGGGCCGCTGGTTCCGGGCGATCTCCGTAGCGGTCGTCGAGGGCATGCTCGCCGGGATCGGTCTCGTACTGATCGCCGGGCAGCTCTACGCGATGGCCGACACGCCGGCGCCCGCGTCGGGGCCGGACAAACTCGCCGGGCTGCCCGGCCTGTTGATCGACTCGGCCTCCTCGCCGAAGGCGCTCGCCGCGCTCGCCCTCGGCGTGGGCACGATCGTCGTGCTGCTCGGCTGGAAGCGGCTGCCCAGGGCGGCCCAGATGGTGCCCGCGCCGCTCGCCGCGGTGGGGCTCGCGACGCTCGCGGCAGCCGGGTTCGGGCTGTCGGTCGCGCGGGTCGAGGTGCAGGGTCTGATCGAGACCGTGCAGCCGCCCGGCGCCGACGCGTTCGGGCAGCTCGCGAGCGTCGGGGTGATCGGCACCGTCCTCGCGTTCACCCTGATCGCCTCCGCCGAGAGCCTGTTCAGCGCGGCCGCCGTCGACCGGATGCACGACGGGCCGCGCACGTCGTACGACAAGGAACTCATCGCGCAGGGCACCGGCAACACCGTGTGCGGGCTGCTCGGCTCACTGCCGATGACGGCGGTGATCGTACGCAGCGCCGCCAACGTCCAGGCGGGCGCCCGCACCAAGGCCTCCCGGGTCCTGCACGGCGTGTGGCTCCTGCTGTTCGCGGCCCTGCTGCCCGCCGCGCTCGGCGTGATCCCGGTCGCCGCGCTCGCGGCGGTCCTGGTCCACGCGGGCTGCAAGCTCATCCCCGTACGGCAGATCGCGGGGCTGTGGCGTGAGCACCGGGGTGAGGCCCTGATCCTGATCGTCACCGCGGTGTCGATCGTCGCCGTCAGCATGTTCGAAGGCGTGCTCATCGGCCTGGCGCTCGCGGTGGCGAAGACGGCGTGGGATGCCTCGCACGTGCGGCTCGACGTCATAGACAAGGGCGCGGGACCGATCCAGGTGTATCTGACGGGCAACGCGACCTTCCTGCGGCTGCCGAAGATCCTCGACAACCTGGAGGCGCTGCCGCAGGACCGGCCTGTCGTGCTCGACCTGTCCGGTCTTCACCACCTCGACCACGCCTTCGGGACGGCGCTGCGGAACTGGGCGGACCGGCACAGCGGCGCCGGCACGGAGCCCGTCAAGGTCACTCCGGGCCGGGCGACTCCGGGGGGCTGAGGCCGGCCCGTGCGGCGCGCTACGGCGTGATCGCGCCGAGCAGGGCTCGCGCGCACAGGTCGCGCACCTGATCCCGTGACAGCTCCGGCTCGTCGAGCCACTCCAGGCACACGGCCACCATGAAGGCCAGCCAGCCGCGGACGGCGAGCCGGAGCACGGGGGATTCGCCGTCGATGTGGGAGCTGTCGGGGTCGGCGGCGAGCGCCTCGACGATCTGGCGCTCCTGCGCGGCCAAGCCCCGCCGGTACACCTCGCGCACGGCCGGGTCGCCCGCGGCCTCGGCGCGGTGAAAGGCGCGGAAGCCCTCGCCGTGGGCCTCCACATAGCCGAGGAACGTGTCCAGGCCCACGGCGATCTGCTCGCGCACCGGGATCCCGGGAACGGCCGCGGTCAGGCGCAGCATCCGCTCGCTCTCGCGCTGGACGACAGCGGCGAAGAAGTCCCGTTTCGTCGGGAAGTAGTGGTAGAGCAGCCCGCGCGAGACGCCGGCGATCTCGGCGACCTGCTCGATCCAGACGTCGTCGTACGTGCTCTGCGCGAAGAGTCGCGCACCCACGCTGAGCAGCTGTTCTCGGCGCTCCTCCGTGCTCAGCCGGCGGCGCGTGCGCTCCTGCTCCCTGGCGGCCATGGCAGCACTTTACCCGCATTGCTTGACGTGAATTCAATAGCGGGACCACACTGGGAAGCGTATTGAACCCACGTATAACAGCGGCTCGGGTACACGCACTCTCTACGTCCAGCAGGTGGGGATCATGGCTCAGTTGACGCAGCCGGCGACGGATTCGACACCGCCGAAGGGCTTTCGCAGCGCCGAGCTCGGCTGGCCCGGACTCGACCGGATTCCGCACCCGCCGCGACGGGTGCCTTTCGTCGGCGACATCCTCGGCGCGAATGTGCGCACGCCGGTGCAGGACTCCATGCGGATCGGCAAGGAGCTCGGGCCCGTCTTCCGCCGCAAGGCATTCGGCAACGAGATCGTGTTCGTCTGGGGCACGCGGTTCGCCGCCGACATGGCCGACGAGTCGCGCTTCGCCAAGCATGTCGGCCTGGGCGTGGCCAATCTGCGGCCGATGGCCGGCGACGGCCTGTTCACCGCGTACAACCACGAGCCCAACTGGCAGCTGGCTCACGACGTACTCGCTCCCGGCTTCGGTCGCGACGCGATGGAGGGCTACCACCCGCTGATGCTGGACGTCGCGGGGCGCCTGACGGCGGCCTGGGACGCCCGGGAGGCGGCGGGCGAGGCCGTGGACGTGCCCGGCGACATGACGAAGCTGACCCTGGAGACGATCGCTCGGACCGGTTTCGGCCATGACTTCGGGTCGTTCGAGCGGGAGCGGCCCCACCCGTTCGTGACGGCCATGGTCGGCACGCTGTCGTTCGCGCAGCGCCGCAACGTGGTGCCACCGGCGCTCGCTCCCCTGCTCCTGCGGAGCGCGGAGCGGCGCAACGCCGCGGACATGGCGTACCTCAACCGGACCGTGGACGACGTCGTCGCCGCGCGGCGGGCCGCGTCCGGATCACGCACCGGCGGGCAGGGCGACCTGCTCGACCGCATGCTGGAGGTCGCCCACCCCGACACCGGGGAACGGCTCTCCCCCGAGAACATACGGCGCCAGGTCATCACATTCCTCGTCGCCGGACACGAGACGACGTCGGGGGCGCTGTCGTTCGCGCTGCACTATCTGGCGCACCACCCCGACGTCCTCGCGAAGGCGCGCGAAGAGGTGGAGCGGGTGTGGGGCGACGCGGACGAGCCCGCGTACGAGCAGGTGGCCAAGCTCCGCTATCTGCGCCGGGTTCTCGACGAGTCCCTGCGGCTGTGGCCGACGGCTCCGGCGTTCGCCCGCGAGGCCACCGTCGACACGACGCTCGGCGGGATCCACCCGATGCGCAGGGGCGCTTGGGCGCTGGTCCTGACTGCGCTCCTGCACCGCGACCCGGAGGCGTGGGGTGACGACCCGGAGGCCTTCGACCCGGACCGCTTCGCTCCGGCCGCCGTGCGTTCGCGCGCCCCGCATGTCTTCAAACCGTTCGGCACAGGTGCGCGGGCATGCATCGGCCGCCAATTCGCCCTGCACGAGGCGACATTGGTACTCGGCCTGCTGCTGCGGCGTTACGACCTGCACCCCGAACCGGGCTACCGGCTGCGCGTCGCGGAACGCCTGACGCTGATGCCGGAGGGCCTGCGGCTCAACCTGGGACGCCGGGCGAAAGTCCGTACAGCGGACTGAGTTCGACACCTGAGTTCGACGGCTGAGCCCCCCTCGGCTCTCGCGTCGAAGGCGAATTGTCAGACCCGTGCGCAAGAGTGGAGGCACATGTCTGTACATCCACGTCTTCGCCGAGCTGAGGGGCCCATCGATATGAACGCGACCAGGAGTGCCGAACTCGCCGCGGCCCAGGCCTGCCTGCGCCTGCTGCACACCGCGCGCGCCGCACTGACCGGATGCGAGCCGGCGACCGCCGCCTCGCTGCTCGCCCTGCCGATCGCGGAGGCCGACGAGGCCCTGGACAGGGCGGGACTCGCGGGAAACGAGGCATGGCTGCTGGAGAAGCTGTACGACTTGGGAACGGAGAAGCGCGTTCATACGTGAGGTAGGTGTACTCGTCCGTAGGTGAGGTAGGCGTGTTCGTCCGTAGGTGAGGTGCGTGTGTGTTCGTCCGCAGGTGACGTGCGTACGTCCACTTCCCGCGTTCCCCCGCATTACCGCGACCGGTCAGGAGAGCTCGTTGACGATCCCACCCGTGGTCCCGCACCGCATCGACCCGGCCGGTGGCTGCCCGCACGCGGCGAACGCGCGGCTGCTCGACCAGGGCGTCGTCGCCCCGGTCGTGCTGCCCGGTGACGTCGAGGGCATGGTGGTCCTCGGCCACGACGCCCTCAAGGACTTCCTCGCGCACCCCGATGTCGCCAAGAGCGCCCGGCACTTCACCGCCCTGGTCGAGGGCCACATACCCGACGGCTGGCCGCTCATGACCTTCGCAACCGTGCAGGGCATGACGACCGCGGACGACGAGGACCACCGGCGGCTGCGGTCGCTGGTGAGCCGGGCGTTCACGGCGCGCCGCGTCGAGGCGCTGCGGCCGCGGGTCGAGGAGCTGACCGGCGAGCTGCTCGACGCCCTGGAGGCAGCCGTGGCCGAGGGCGAGGACGTCGTGGAGCTGCGGCGGCAGTTCGCGCTGCCGCTCCCGATGAGCGTGATCTGTGAACTGCTCGGTGTGGACGAGGAGTTCAGGGGACGGCTGCACCATCTGTCGGGCCAGGTCGTGGCCACCGACATCGGCCCACGCGAGGCGGTGGCCGCCAACCGTGAGCTGGTGTCCGTCCTCGCGGCGGTCGCCGCGTCCCGGGCGAGCCGGCCGGGCGACGAGCTGACGAGCGCGCTGATCGCGGCGCGCGAGGAGGACGGCGACCGGCTGAGCGAGCAGGAGCTGATCGGCACCCTGCTCCTGATGATCGTCGCCGGGCACGAGACGACGCTGAACCTGGTCACGAACGCCGTGCGCGCCCTGTGCGCCCACCGCGACCAGCTCGACCTCGTCCTGTCGGGCGGGGCGTCCTGGTCCGACGTGGTGGAGGAGACCCTGCGCTGGGACAGCCCCGTCAGCTACTTCCCGTTCCGCTACCCGACACGTGATCTGACGGTGGACGGCACGGTGATCCCCCGGGGCACTCCGGTGCTCGCGGGCTACTCGGCGGCGGGGCGTGACCGGAGCGCGCACGGCCCGGACGCCGACCGGTTCGACGTCACCCGAGCCTCGGCAGCCCGCCACATCTCGCTCGGCCACGGCCCGCACTACTGCCTGGGGGCGCCGCTCGCCCGCATGGAGGCCACCGTCGCCCTGGAGCGCCTGTTCACCCGTTTCCCCGGTCTCGATCTCGCCGTGCCCGACGCGGAGCTCGCGCGGAAGGCGGGCTTCGTGGGCAACAGCGTCGACCAACTCCCGGTGCGCCTGCGGCCGGTGGCCGGGGCGGCCTGAGGGACGGCTCCCGGGGGTACTGGTCCGCTGGTCCTAGGCCGCGACCTGGGTCGATACGGTCCTCCCGCCCGTGGCCCAGGTCCGCCCGGCCCCCCAGACTGACCCCATGGACACCTCACGCACCGACGCCTATCTCCGCCGCATCGCTACGCCGCGCCCCGCGGCGCCGACCGCACAGGCACTGCGCACCCTGCACCTCGCGCACCAACGGACGGTCCCGTTCGAGAACCTCTCGATCCACCTGGGCGAGGACATCTCCATCGATGAGGACGCGATCGTCGCCAAGCTCGTGGACCGCCACCGCGGCGGCTTCTGTTACGAGCTCAACGGCGGCTTCGCGGCGCTGCTCACCGCGCTGGGCTTCGAGGTGTCGCTGCTCCAGGGCCGGGTGTACGGCAAGGACGGGCAGCTCGGCATCCCGTACGACCATCTCGCCCTTCGGGTCCGTACCGTCGACGGGGCCGATCTGCTCGCGGACGTCGGTTTCGGGGCGCACAGCCACTTCCCGCTCGACCTCGGTGAGCGGGGGGAGCAGCGGGACCCGGGCGGCGTCTTCCGGATCGCCGAGACGGAGGAGGGCGACCTGCGTGTGTCCAAGGACGGGGTACCGGAGTACCTCCTCGAACAACGCCCGTGCGAACTGCGGGATTTCGAGGTCGGGTGCTGGTACAACTCCACGTCGCCGCAGTCGACGTTCACGCGGTCGCTGGTCTGCTCGCTGGTCACGGACGAGGGCCGGCTGACCCTGAGCGGACGCACGCTGAAGACGACAGCCGGCGGCGAGCGCCACAGTACGGAACTCGCGTCCGACCGGGAGGTGCTTGACACGTACCGCGACTCGTTCGGCATCGAGCTCGACCGGGTGCCGCCGGACCCGGCCGCCTGAATCCGGCCCTGCGGCCCTCCAGCTGTGCACCTCTGCGGCTCTCCGGTCTCTCCGACTGCCCGGTTCTCAGCTGTCGGTGGTGTGCTCGGCGACGGTGCGGTCGAGTGCGGGGACGAGCCAGTCGAGGGTCAACTCCGCGCGGCGCGCGAGCCAGCCGGGATCGGGGGCGGTGTCGGCCGGGCCGCCCTCGTACCGTCGGCGTTCGATGTCCGCCACGACCTCGGCGGGCGCGCCCAGTTCGGTGAGGACGGCGAGTGCCTCGGCCTTGCTGACAAGGGTTCCGTCGCGCAGGGTGACCGTCGCCCGGGCCAGGACCATCAGTCCCAGGTCGACCCAGACATTCTCCAGCCACAGCTCGGGGCGCCCGGTCCTGGGCCGCCAGTAGCCGGTCAGGTCGGTGAGGATGTACTCCCTGAGCGTGCGGTCCTCCACCGGCGGCAGGGTGCCCGCGATGGGGTCTCCACGGAGCACGAGGCCGTAAGTGTGGAGTTCGCGCCGGGTGATGGGCGTGACCGTGCGGGCGTAGGCCTCCCGGTGGGCCCAGGTGAAGTGCGTACGGTCAGGGTCGTCGAGGTCCCCCTGCGGCATGTAGGAGCAGTGGAGGTGGGCCGCGAGGGGCAGTTCCGCGTCGATTCCCTCGTGCAGCGTGGCGAGCCGTGTCTCCTCGTCCGGCTTGAGCGGGTGCGGTACTACGGCGATCAGGTCGAGGTCGCTGCGCCCTTCCTGGTAGTCCCCGCCGGCGAGCGACCCGTGCGCCCACAGCGAGAACGGGGCAGGCAGTGTCTCGCGCAGCCCGGTCAGAAAGCGGTCGAGCAGGTCGGTCGTGGCCGCCGGATGTGCCTCCGCTGTAGTCATCCGGTCAGTGTGCCAGGAGTCAACTGAGCTTGTACGGCTGGTCCGTAGCGTTCGGTGATCTCTTCTACCGAGGCGGAGCGCACATGGGGGCCGCGTGCGATTCCGTACATGACGCCGAGACCGAGGAGCAGGGAGACGGCGAGCTCGGCGCGCAGGCCGGCATCCGGTCCGCGCAGGCGCTCGGCGAGGCGGTCGCTGACCTGCGCACGGAAGTTGGCGCGCAGGATGTCGCCCTGTTCGCCGTGGAGCGGGGCGAACACGATGCGCAGGATGGGGTCGGCGCCGTGCTCGGACTGGCCGGTGAGGAGGTGGCGCACCATGTGCCGGCCGAGGTCCTCCAGGGGGGCGTCGAGGAAGGTCTCCACGTCCGCCTCGAAGTTCATGACCTGGGAGAACAGGGCGTCCTTGTTGCCGAAGTACTTGAGGATCAGCGGGGCGCTGACCCCGGCGCGCTCCGCGACGGCCTTGAGGGTGATGTCGGTGTGCGCGTGCCGGGCGAGGAGGTGGCGGCAGGCGCGGATGATCGCGGTCTTGGTCGCCTCTGCGTCGCGGCGCGCCGGCCCCGACCGGTGGTCATCTCTCACACCGGAGGTGGATTCCGACTCGGCGGAAGCCGTCGGGGCCGGGCTCGTCACGGGGTCACGCTCCTTCGAGGGCCTTGTCCGTCCGCCCGGTCGTGCCGCTGACGGACTTGCGCCCTCCATTGTCCGCCGCGTCGGCAGGGACGGTGAACGCCGCCGCTATCACCACGAGGGCGACCGCACCGGCCATGAGGAAGGCCATCTGATAGCCGCGCAGTGCGGGGAAGCCGGCGCCGGTGGCGTGGTGGACGAGGATCGCTGCGACGGCGGCGCTGGAGACGGCCTGGCCGATGGTCCGCATCAGGACGTTCACCCCGTTCGCGGACGCGGTCTGGCCCGCCGGCACGGCCCGCAGGATGAGGGTGGGCAGCGCCGAGTACGCGAACGTGGTGCCGGTCGACACGATCGCGGCACCCAGGACGATCACCCACAGGTCGCGGCTGTCCGCGATGCGGACGACATAGCCGAGCGCCATCGCGGCGCCGCCGATGGCGAGGCTCACGCGGGGGCCGCGCGCGGCGGAGACGCGGGCCGACACCGGTGAGAGAAGCAGCATGATCACGCCGTTGGGCAGCAGGCACAGGCCGGTCTGCACGATGGAGAGGCCGAGCCCGTAACCGCTGGACCTGGGCGCCTGGACCAGCTGCGCCGTGACGAGCGAATTGGCGTAGAAGGCGAATCCGGCGAGCAGGGCGGCGAGGTGCGGCAGGCCGACGCGGCGGCCCACGGCGAGCCGGAGGTCCACCAGCGGACGGTCGGCCCGCAGCTGCTGCCACGACCACAGCGCGAGGATCACGACGGCGCCGGCGAACAGGCCGACCACGCGGGCGCTGCCCCAGCCCCACTGGCCGCCCTGCGACACGGCGAGCAGCAGGCAGACGAGGCCGCCTGCGAGC
The DNA here is from genome assembly GCF_002803065.1 of Streptomyces sp. CB01635. Taxonomy (GTDB): domain Bacteria; phylum Actinomycetota; class Actinomycetes; order Streptomycetales; family Streptomycetaceae; genus Streptomyces. The sequence continues at coordinate 756,257 of NZ_NNBL01000003.1, read as the reverse complement.
CCGGCCGCGCCGAGTGTGTCGAACCGGCCCGGTTCACGTACGGGCGACTCGCGCACGGCCCAGCAGGCGAGCGCGAGGCCGAGCGCGCCGAGGGCGCTGGTCGCCCAGAACATGACGTGCCAGTTCGCGTACTGGACGATCAGGGCGGCGAGCGGCAGGCCGAGCGCGGCGCCGATCCCGACGGTCGAGCTCATGAGGGCGACCGCGGATCCCGTGCGGTGGGGCGGGAGTTCGTCGCGGAGGATGCTGATGGAGAGCGGAACGACCGCGGCGGCCGCGCCCTGGAGCGCGCGGGCCGCGATCAGGACGCGGATGTCGGAGGTGAGCGCGCACAGCACCGACCCGCCGGTCATCAGCCCCAGCGCGAGCAGCAGCACGCGCCGCTTGCCGTACATGTCGCCCGCCCTGCCGAGCACGGGGGTGAGGACGGCGCCGGCGAGGAGGGTCGCGGTGACTGTCCAGGAAACGGCGCCGGGCGAGGCGCCGGTCAGCCGGGGCAGGTCGGGCAGCAGCGGGACCACGACCGTCTGCATGACGGCCATGAGGATGCCGCCGAAGGCGAGGACCGGGATCGTCAGCCGGCCGCGCAGGCCAGGCAGAGGAGCCATTTCGGGGCTTATGTCGGTATTCATGTCGGGGTTTATCGCGGGCTCCATGGGCGCTCCGGTGGACGCCTCCAGGGCGGGGGCGGGAGGTGCGGTGAATTCCTATTCACCTATGTGGTGAATCAGTATTCACCAGAGCGCTCGCATATGGCCAGAGCAACCGAACGAAGCCCGCACATACCCCTGCATACCGGCCTGAAAAGTCAGCCCGCCGCCGCCTCGCGCACCGCATCGACGAACCCCTGAAGGGCCGGCTGCGAGGGGGCCGTGTCACGGGCGGCAGCACAGGTCACCCGGATCGCCTCCGGTTTGCGGACCTTGCGCAGGACGACATCGGGGGTGCCGGTTCCTCAAACCCATCAGAGACATCAGCCCGATGCTCATTCCGGCGGCGACGAAGCCCTGAGCGGTCGCGTAGTGCTAACTCGCGACGGAGAAATCGGGGCTGAATCCGGCGGCGGCGAAGGCGTCGCGGACGATTTCGTGGCAGGGACCCGCGACGCCCTCGGTGTCGACCCAGGGTTCGCCGGCGAGCTCGGCGAAGTCGATGGCGCGCCGTTCGGTGAGCGGGGGGTTCCTGGGCTCGGACGAGGGCCCGACCAGTGCGGCGATGTTCGGCTGTCTCCGGCCCGTCGTCTCGGTGGCGCAGGGCGCCGTCGTGCTCGGCGAGGGCCCCTGTCGGCGCGGTGGTGACGGGGGTGGCGGTCGGGCCGGCCGGGGTGGGGACGACGCGCAGGGCTACGGCCCGCGAGGTGACGCCCGGCGTCTCTGCGGCGGCGGCCGTTCCTGTTCCGGCCGCGGACCACCAGCCATACTGCCGACCATGACTTCTGCTGCCACCATCCTTCGCGTCGGGCTCGTCGGCACCGGCACCTGGGCCTCGAAGACGCACGCCGCCGCACTGCGTGCCCACCCCGGGACGGATCTCGTGGGTGTCTGGGGGCGCAGGCCCCAGGCTGCGGCCGAGGTCGCCGCCGCCCACGGGACGCAGGTGTTCGAGGACGTCGACGAGCTGTTCGCGGCGTGCGACGCGGTGGCGTTCGCGGTGCCGCCGGACGTGCAGGCGCCGCTCGCCGCGCGGGCCGCCAGAGCGGGCTGTCATCTTCTCCTCGACAAGCCGCTGGCCACGTCGGTGCCCGCGGCCAGGGAGGTCGTGGACGCCGTACGGGCCGCCGGGGTGGCGTCCGTCGTGTTCTTCACGATGCGCTTCGCGATCGTCCCCTCGGGCTGGCTGGCCCAACAGGCCGCCGAGGGCGGATGGTTCACGGGCCGGGCCGACTGGTACGGGTCCCTGTACACCCCAGGCGACACCTCGGAGCTGACCGCGTCGCCGTGGCGGGTCGGGCGCGGAGCCCTGTGGGACGTCGGCCCGCACGCCCTGTCCGTACTGCTTCCCGTGCTCGGGGACGTCACGTCCGTGACGGCCGCGCGGGGCCCGGCGGACACCGTGCATCTGGTCCTCGGGCACGCCTCGGGCGCGTCCGCCACCGCGGCGCTGAGTCTGACCACTCCGGCGAAGGCGGCGGGCGTCGCCGTGGAGCTGCGCGGGGAGTCCGGCATCGCGTCGATGCCGACGGGCGGTGAGTCGGTCGACGCGTTCGGGGCGGCGATCGACGCGCTCCTGGAATCCGTGCACACGGGCCGGCCGCACGCCTGCGACGCCGCGTTCGCGCTGCGCGTCACGGAGATCCTCGCGGCGGCTGAGGCCCGTCTCGCGTCACCCGGCGGCGAACCAGGCCCCGGCGAGTGAGTCGAGTGTCGCCTCCGGCGGCGCGGGCAGTTCTCGCAGGTACCAGGGCAGATCGCTGTACACGTGCAGGAGTGTGTACGCCATCACGGTGCGGAGCCCGAACTTGCGGCCGTATGCCTCGGTGAAGCGGGTCATCAGGCGTGGGTCGGCCCGGGTGACGAACAGGCCGACTGCCACGAAGTCGTACGCCGGGTCGCCGATCATGGCGGGCTCGAAGTCGAGGAGTCCGGTCAGCTTGCGGTTCCGAGGGTCGATGACGAGATGCTGGCGCATGAACTCCGTGTGCAGCAGAACGCGTTCGGGCCCGCACGGCAGCGTGACGGAGTCGAGGAAGGCGGGGATCTGTTCCAACCAGCCCTCGGCAAGGCCGTGTTCGCGCTGCTGCTGTACGGCGTCTGCGCGCTGCTTGCGCACGAACGTGTCCCAGTCCTCCGGTCCCACCGCGCCGGCGAGGGGCGTGGGGTCGAGGGCATGCAGTGCGGCGAGGCATGCTCCGGCCTCGTCGACGATGCGGTCCTGGTCGGCGCGCGGGATGCCGGGCCATGCCACGGCCAGGTCCGCGCCGGGCAGCCGGGACATCAAGATGTAGAGCCATCCGTTCTTGTATGCCCCCGCCGAGCGGACCTCGGGGGTGGGGACGGGCAGTCTGCCTTCGAGGTGGGCGAGGACCCGGGCCTCGGTGGCACCGTCCTCCGCGGAGGCGGCCGGGAACAGTTTCAGGACGTGCTCGTCACCGACGGCGTAGACGGGCTGGGTGCCTCCTTCGTAGCGCGTCAGCGGGAGGCCGGTGAGGCCGAGCCGGGCGCAGAGGTCGTCCGCTCCCCGCCGCATGACCGCTTCGTCGGAGACCACGGCGTCCCATTGTCCGTCGGTTTCCACAAGGGGCAGCATGGTTCGCACCCTAGGGCGCGAGCCGGAGGGCCTCAACGGGAATTCGGCGCCCTTGCCTGCCGAAAGCGGGTCCCGCTCCGGGTCTTGACCCGCGCCGCCCCTTCGGGGTCCGATCACTCGTGGCCCCGTCGCGCGACCCAGGGACTGTGACCGCATGACTTTGCAGATCAGCGCCACCAACCCCGAACACCCGGCCCTCCTCCTCGAACTCCCCTGGCACGTCCCTCTGGAGCAGTGGCCGGACGAATATCTGGTGCCGCTCCCCCGCGGCATCTCGCGGCACGTCGTGCGCTACGCCCGCGCGGGCAGCGAGGTCGTCGCCGTGAAGGAGCTCGCCGAGCGGCCGGCGCTGCGCGAGTACGAGCTTCTGCGCACCCTCGACCGACTCGCGATACCCGCCGTCGACCCCCTCGCCGTGGTCACCGGCCGCACCGATGCCGAAGGCGCGCCCCTCGAACCCGTCCTCATCACCCGCCACTTGGGCGGCTCGCTCCCCTACCGCTCCATGTTCGAGACGACGATGCGTCCCGGCACCGTGCACCGCCTCATGGACGCCCTCGCCGTCCTCCTCGTACGGCTGCATCTGGCAGGGTTCGCCTGGGGGGACTGCTCGCTCTCCAACACCCTGTTCCGCAGGGACGCGGGCGCGTACGCCGCCTACCTCGTGGACGCCGAGACCGGGGAGCTGCACCCCCGGCTCAGCGACGGGCAACGGGCGTACGACATCGAGCTCGCCCGGGTCAACATCAGCGGCGAGATGCTCGACCTGGAGGCGTCGGGCGCGCTGCATCCGTCCATCGACCCGATTGCGTTCGGCACGGAGATCGGGGAGCGGTACGAGGCACTCTGGAGGGAGCTGACGCGTACCTCCGTCTACCCGGCCGGCAAGCACCACTACATGGAGCGCCGCATCCGCCGTCTCAACGACCTTGGCTTCGACGTCGCGGAGATGCAGATCTCGCACGCGGACCAGGGGGACACGGTCACGTTCGTGCCGAAGGTCGTGGACGCGGGCCATCACCAGCGTCAACTCCTGCGCCTCACCGGCATGGACGCCGAGGAGAACCAGGCCCGTCGTCTCCTGAACGACCTGGAGAGCTGGATGGCCACGCAGGACGACTACGCGCCGGGCGATCCTCCCCCGAGTTCTCGGCTGCGCTCGAACAGGGGGGACCCCCATGGCGCGCGCGCCGAGGTCCTCGCCCACCGTTGGGTACGCGACGTGTTCCGGCCGACCGTGCGCGCGGTACGCGACCACGTGCCGGACCGCACGGACGCGGCCGAGCTCTACCACGAGCTCCTCGAACACCGTTGGTACCTGTCCGAGCGGGCGCAGCACGACATCGGTCTCGACGCGGCGGTCACGGACTACGTCAAGAACATCGCCGGCCGCTCGCGGCCCTGACCGCACCCGCTACGAAGATCGTGAGGGACGGAACCGGTGGCGCGGACCCGTCGTGGTACCACCGAGGAAGACGCACGACGAGGGGAGACGGACATGGCCGGGAGTGTGCGGGTCGACGGGAACAGTCTGGTGCTGCCGGGCGGTGCGCGGGTGCGGTTCGTGCGCACGCTGCGCCTGCCGGAGACCGGAACGCATCCGCTGCCGCCGGGGCTCGGCGAGTTCCCGGTGCGGCGGGTCGAGGACTACGCGGACTCGGTGCCGCCTCAGTGGCGGGCGCGCGGCGGCGTGATGCTGCCGATGTATCTGCGCGAGGCGATGTGGCTGAGCTTCGCGGGAACGGCCGAACCGGCCGCGCTCCAGGTGGGCGTGGGCAAGGTGTGCGCCATCTCGGGGCTGCCGTGGAGCAGCCGGCTGTCCCGGGATCCGCAGAACTACGTGGTGCTGCCTCGCCAGCCGTGGCTCGACGGCATCAAGTCCGGGAAGGGCACGGTACGGCAGTTCGTGGCGCTGCCCCTGGGGCTCGGCGCCACGATCGAGGGCCAGGTCACGGGCGAGGAGACCTGGGGCGGGATCCAGCTCCAGGCCTTCCCCCTGAGCGAGCCGGCGCTGAGGGCCTGGCGCGCGGAGGAGGCCCGCAAGCGGGAGGCCGCGCGGGCGATGCCGCCTGCGCCCGGCGGCATGCAGTGGATGGGTGCCTCCTCCGGCGGCTACGGGGCCGCGCCCATGCCGGCCGCGCCGGGTGCGGCGCCGCAGGCTCAGGCGGCGCGTTCCATGGGTCTCGGCGCGGGCGGCACGATGCGCCAGCAGGTGTTCCGGGACGACCGGCCCGCGTCCGACTGGGCCGAAACGGCCGCGGGCCGCGTGTTCGTGCACCTCGTGACGCCGCCGGACTGGCGCCGCATCACTGGCGAGGAGCCGCCGCCGTCGCCGGTGGACCGGGCCGCGTACACGAGGGCGGGGCTGCCCTGGTTCGACTACTACGACGAGAGCGCGGAGGATCTCGCGCCGACGGACACGCTGGGGGCGGTGAAGCCCGCGGGTGAGTGGCTCGGCGACGACCACGAGCCGTGGCAGGCGCCGGGCGCGCACCAGGTCAAGCCCCTGGGGGACGCGGGCAAGCCGGTGGAGGACGGCGACTGGTGAGTGCGCTGTACGGCGGGGTCGGTTCGCCGGCCCCGCCCTGCGGCCGGCCAGGGTGCGCGGCAGCTGTTGCGCGCCTGGGCATGCGCGGGCGGCCGGTACCGTGGCCGCTACGTAATGGCGAGTGACGGCACCGGCCGCAGCCAGTGAGCCCTTGATCTGGCCGGGAGAAGTGCCCGAACTGGGCCAAGCGATGCACTTTCCGGTCACATGGATCGGAATATGACAACTGGCCTTGCACTGTTCCCGAAACGGATCCGAGGGTTCGACGGATACCCAACACCGGGAAATTCAGCCATTTTCGAGCGTCCCGGTCCAGGTGTCCCATCGGCGTGGCCGCGCGGCCCCTGGCGTTCAAACCAGCAGGTCGCCGACCCCACGGGCTCCATCATGACGCACTGGCTGATCGTTTTCTTCGGGCAATGTTTATTACCAAAGGTGATGGGAGTAATTAGACTCCACTCGCTCAACTCAGCGTGGACCTCAAGGGATTACCCACCATGAACAAGACGGCGCTCCGCGCCCTGCTCCGTGAACGGCGCGCCCTGATAGCCCCCGAATCCCACGGCTTCACCCGCCCCACGGGCCAGGGCCGGCGTGCCCCTGGCCTCTCCCAGCACCAGGTGGACCAACTGCTCCACCGCACCCTGGGGACGTACCACCGGCTGGAATCGGGGAGTTACCCGAACCCACCAACGGTGCTGCTGCGGGATGTTGCCCTGCTGTTCGACCTCGACGAACAGGAGTGGGTTTCGCTGTGCCGCTACGCCCTGCTCCAGGATCCGCCCGGCCCGCTGCACCAGTCGTCGGGGAAGGAGATCCCGGGCTTCTGGCAGGACGCTGTCGACGGCATCGGGCACATGGCGTACGTCACGGACGCCTCCTGGGACCTGATCGCCCACAACACAGCGTTCGCCTCCCTCTTCCCTAATGAGCAGGTCCCGGCGAACACGATGCGCTGGATGCTCCTCGAACCCCAGGGCCGCCGGATCCTGACGGACTGGGAGAACGCCTGGGCCCCCTGGGTGCTCCCGCAGTTGCGCGCGGCGCTGGTCGCGCGCCCGGAGGACGAGACGCTGCGGCAGATCGAGAAGGAGGTCATGGAGGATCCCGACACGTCGGACATCTACGAGACCGGGGCTTCGCTCATCCATGCCGACGGCCACGAACGTCCCATACTCCACAGCAGGAAGGGCCAGGGCTGGCTGTCGATCTGCGCCGCACAGCCCATGACCGCGCCCGGCTCGCGGCTCTTCATCCTCGTCTTCCGCCGTGGCACCGAACGCCCGCGTCCCCGGAGGCCGATGCTCAGGGCCCACTGAGCGGATAGTCGGAGTCGACGGGCGTCGAGTACTTTGAGCGACACCCCCCACGCCCGACTCAGCCCTGTGGGAGACACCCCATGCCCGCCTACGTCTCGCCCCCTCGGACCGTCCTCGGCGCTCACAAGGTCACCACCGACGAGATAGCCGACGACATACGGACGAACCACCCCGATCACCCGCGCCTGGGCGCCTTCCTGCGTGTCGTCAACAACTGCGGCGTGCGCACCCGTTACTTCACCAGGCCGCTGAACTCCCCCACAGTCGGCGGCACGGCAGACGTACACGCGCGAACCCAGGCGGCCTTCGACGACGCCGTGGACATGTCCGAGCGTGCCGCCGAAGCCGCGCTCGATGCAGCGGGGCTCGACACGGTTGACATCGATGCCATCGTGACGACGCATGCCACCGGCTACGCGGTCCCCAATCTGGACGTCCATCTGATCGGCCGCCTCGGCCTGCGCCCCACCACGCGCCGGGTCGCCCTCACGACGGTGGCGTGCGCCGGAGGGGTCCACTCCCTCATCAGGGCCACGGACCTGGTCACCGCGCGTCCGGCGGAGACGGTGCTCGTGGTGGCCGCGGAGGTGCTCTCCACCGCCTACAACCACTCCGCCACCACCATTGAGGCGATGATCTACAAGGCCCTGTTCGCGGACGCGGCCGGCGCCACCGTCGTGACCAGTGAGCCGCTGACCTCCGGGTTGGCGATAGAGGACACGTTCGAGTACACGCTTCCGGACCCCTTCGACCGCTACCGCGGCCGACTGGACGCCCACGGCATGCACTTCGACTCCACCAAGAAGGCGCCGCGCGCCGCGACGGAGACGCACCCGGCTCTCATCGACTGGCTCGGGGGACGGGAAGTCGGGTTCACGGCCATTCATCCCGGCAGCCCGAACATGATCGCCGACACGGCCACCGCCCTCGGCCTCACCCCCGAGGCCGCCCGGCACTCCACGGAAACCCTCTCCGAAGAGGGCAACCTCGGCGGCGTCAGCATCCTCCGGGTCCTGGAGCGCACCCACACCGCGCCTCCCGCCGCCGGAACCAAAGGCGTCGCCGTCGCCTACGGGCCCGGCTTCACCACCGCCGCCCTCCACGGCCACTGGCACGCCTGACGCACCGCTCCCCTCGTGTCCCATCGAGACACATGTCCCATTGGGACATCATGGGTGTACGCTCGAAGACATGAAGGCGAAGGACCCCGCTCCCCCCACTGAACCCGTCGAGGACCGTCGGCAGCGCAAGGCCCGGCAGACCCGGGAAGCGCTCGCCGCCGCGGCCGTCGGGCTCGTGCTGGAGCGGGGTCTGGGCGCCGTCACCGTGGAGGCCATCGCCGACCGCGCCGACGTCACGCGCCGCACCTTCAGCCGCCACTTCGGCGGCAAGGAGGACGCCGCCCTCGACTTCACCCGCACCGATGCCGACCGGATCAACGCGGCCCTGCGCGCCCGCCCCGTGAGCGAACCCCCGATGCTCGCCTACCGCAGGGCCGTCGAGCAGTGGCTGGCGGAGCCGTCCGCCCCGCACCGCAGGCCGCACATGCGCGCCCTGCTCGCGACCCTCGACACGGAACCGGCGCTCTTCGCCGCGTACGAACGCCTCCGGGTGGACGCCCAGGAAGAGTCCGTGCGCATCATCGCCGACCGGCTCGGCACCGACCGGGACCGGGATCTGCGCCCGGCCGTCGTCGTCGGCGCCGCGGCCGGCGTACTCACCGCCGCCCTGCGCCAGTGGGCCCGCGGCGGCAGGCACGACACAGAACTCGCAGACCTGGTGGGGCAGGCCTACGACGCCCTGACCGGGGAGGCCGTCCTCTCGTCGGCCCCCCACATCGCAACCAGAGAGTGAACCGCACCATGAGCAACACGAACACCCCGGCACCCGTCAGCGACTACGCGACCGAGTTCGCCGGCAGGACCGCCCTTGTCACCGGAGCCGCCTCGGGTATCGGCCTCGCCACCGCCCGACGCCTGGGCCGTGGCGGCGCGAACGCCGTGATCGCCGACTACAACGCCGACGGCGCCGAGAAGGCCGCCGCCGAGCTGAAGGCCGAGGGCATCATCGCCGCGGCCGTCGCCGTGGACGTCACGAAGCCGGAGTCGGTCGAGGCCGCAGTGAAGTTCTCCGTCGACACCTTCGGCGGCCTCGAACTGGCCGTCAACAACGCCGGGATCGGCGGCGAGAGCGCCCCCACCGGTGACTACGACATCGATGTCTGGAATCGCGTCCTCCGCACGAACCTCGACGGTGTTTTCTACTCGATGCGCCACGAGCTGCCCGCCATCGAGGCGTCCGGCAAGGGCGGCGCCATCGTGAACGTCGCGTCGATCCTCGGCTCGGTCGGCTTCGCCGGCTCCCCCGCCTACGTCGCCGCGAAGCACGGCGTCGTCGGCCTGACGAAGACCGCGGCCACCGAGTACGCGGCGAAGGGCATCCGCGTGAACGCGGTCGGCCCCGGCTTCATCGACACCCCGCTGCTGCGGCAGATGGACCAGGACGCGTACGACGCGCTGACGGCGCTGCACCCGGCGGGCCGCCTCGGTCACGCCGAGGAGGTCGCCGAACTGATCGCGTTCCTGCTCTCCGACCGGGCCTCCTTCGTGCACGGCAGCTACCACCTCGTGGACGGCGCCTACACCGCGCGCTGAGGCGGGATCAGCTCCCCCCGGCTCATGACGAACCGCAGGTCCGCGAGCGCCTCGAGGCCGGCGCGCGGGTCGCTGCCCACGGCGATCAGGTCGGCCGGGCGCCCCGGGGCGAGCAGTCCCGCGCGGCCGCCGGCGCCGAGCGCGTCGGCGGCCTCGGTGGTGGCCATGTCGATGACGCGCGGCGCCGGCATCCCGATGTGCTCGAAGAACGTCAGGCTCGGGCGCAGGCCGTCGAACCCGGCGCGCTGCACCCCTGCGTCGGTACCGGCGATGAACCGAACCCCGCGTTCCGCCATGGTCCGCACCTGGCCGAACAGCCTCTCGGCGCGCTCGGCCCCGAACACGGTCGGCAGCATCCGCCAGTGCGGACTGACGGTCGGGCATACGCGGATCCCGCGCTCCACGATGGCGTCGAGCACGTCATCGCGCAGATCGTTGCCGTCCTCGGTCATCCAGGTGCAGTGTTCGAGCGTGTCGACGCCCGCGGTCACCGCGGCCTCGATCCCCGCAGTGCCGTGCGCATGGGCGGCGACCGGCAGCCCGGCACCGTGCGCCTCCTCGACGACGACGGCAAGCTCACCCGCGCCGAACTGGGCCTGCCACGTGGCCGGTCCACCGCGCGTCAGGGCACCGCCGGTCGCCATGACCTTGATCACGTCGGCGCCCAGTTCGGCGTTCCGCCTTACCAGGTCACGTAGTTCGCGCTCGCTGCCGACTTCACCGCCCAGGAACCAGCAGTGACCGCCCTCAGGGGTGACGGGCGTCGTCGCGGCGACGATCCTGGGTCCCGGCACCGCGCCCGACTCGATCTCCTCGCGCAGCCGCAGCGTGAGCCTCCCGCGGTCCCCCAGGTCCCGCACCGTGGTGACGCCGCTCGCCACGAGCCGCGCGGCGCGCTCCCTCATGACGGCGAGCAGCGCGTCGTCGTCCTGCCCTTCGAGCGTCCCGACCGGGTCCGTACCCGCGTCGAAGACGAGGTGGACGTGCGCGTCGACGAGTCCCGGCAGCACGGTGGTTCCCGGCAGCGCGATGCGCTCGTCCCGCTCGTCCGCCAGGGCCTCGACGTCGGAGCGTCTCCCGGCCGCGACCACGGTGTCCCCGTCCGTGAGAACGGCACCGTCCTCGACACAGCGGCCGCCCGGACCGGTCACCACACGCGCCGCCGTTATCAGCTTCCTGCTGCTCATCCTGACCTTCCGAAGGGTCGGAAAAAGGGCACCCGGGAGTGTGTCATGAAACGGGCCCTATCGGGCAGGGCACCATGGGTCATGCACCGCGAAGGGCTCAAGGGGAACGATGGACAGGCGCCACGGACCGGCCGTACCAGGAGCACGGGACCCGTACTTCGACAACGCGAAATACCTGACGATCGTGCTCGTGGCATGCGGGCACGCGTGGGAGCCGCTGACGTACGGGAGCCGCACGGTGACGGCCGTGTATCTCGGTGTGTACGCCTTCCACATGCCGGCGTTCGCTCTCATCTCCGGCTATTTCTCGCGGAGTTTCGACATGGCGCCGGGCCGGCTGCGCCGTCTCGTCGGCGGGGTCGTGGTGCCGTACGTGGTGTTCGAGGTCGCGTACACGCTGTTCTACCGGTGGGCGCAGGACGATCCGGGGTATCCGATCAGCCTGCTCGACCCCTGGTATCTGATGTGGTTCCTGGTCGCCCTGTTCATCTGGCGGCTCACCACACCCCTCTGGCTGCAACTGCGACACCCGGTACCAGTCGCCCTGGCGTCGGCCATGCTCGTGTCGATGGCACCGGACGCGGGCGGGGACCTGGCACTCCAACGGGTGGTGGGTTTCCTGCCGTTCTTCGTTCTCGGACTGACGCTGCGGCCCGAGCACTTCGAGCGGCTGCGCACGCGGCAGGCCCGGCTGTGGGCGCTGCCCGTGGCGGCCGCGACGCTGATCGCCGCGTACGCGGTGGCTCCCTGGTTCGACGCGGGCTGGTTCTACCACCGGGGCAGCGTCACCGGCCTCGGCGCCCCCGCCTGGGCGGGACTGGTCACGACCCCTGCCCTGTTCGCCCTCGCCGTCGTCCTCAGCGCCTGCTTCCTGGCGTGGGTGCCGGGACGGAAGACACCGTTCACGACACTGGGCACGGGGACGCTGTACGCGTACCTGCTGCACGGCTTCCTCATCAAGTCGTCGCGCTTCTGGGGCTGGTACGACCACCCATGGCTGCACACTCCGGCGGGCGAACTGGCGGTGACGGCCACGGCGGTCGCCGTCATCACCCTTCTGTGTACGTCTCCCGTGCGGTGGGTCTTCCGGTTCGCCGTGGAGCCGCGCGTGCCGTGGGCGTTTCGGCGTTCGGAACCGGTGCGGGAGGCCGAACCGCCGGTGAGCGGCGTCCCCGGCGAGCGGATCCTGCGCCCCTAGCCTGTGCCGGGTCGCCGAACCTTCAGCCGACGTTCAGCCGCCCCCCAGAGAGGCACCCCCGTGATCCGCACCCGCTTCCGACTGCTGCTGCCCGCGGCCCTGCTCCTCGCCTCCGTGCCCCTGCTCGGCGGCACGGCGCAGGCGGGCGGCACGTGTTTCGCCACGCACGAGGACGCCCCGATCTACGCGGGCAACAATCCGTGGACGGACATCGTCGGCTATCTGGACCCGGGCGTCCCGGTCAACGGCACACGGCAGGGCGCGGACGAGCTGTGGCGGGTCTCGCGTACGGACAACGGCGCGCCCCTCGGATTCATGCGCGCCGCCGACCTCACCTGCGACGGCGGCTGACCGCCTGCGCGGACGAAAGCAGGGCGTGCATGCGCTCGTTCAGCTGGGCCAGGTCGTCGGCGGGCGCGTGGAACGGGAGGCGCACGTCGGCCTGGCCGCGGATGCGTTCGAGCCGGAGGGTGAGCCCGTGCCGGTCGACGGCCAGGGGCTGGACCCGGACGACGCCGTGCAGGCTGTCCACGTCGACGAGCCGGGTGAGCTGCTCGACGGCCTCGGGGTGGCAGTCGGCGAGATGGGTGAGCAGGCGGGGTTCTGCCGCGGTGAGGGGGTCGGGCGCGGTCTCGGCGAGTTCGTCGAGATCGATGCCCGTGCGGCCGGTACGCGTCTGGAGTACGGCGCGGATGGGCCTGAGCACGAACTGGTCGCCATCGGGCTCGAGCGACCCGGACAGCCACAGACGCGCGCGGATCCGGTCCCTGACGGGTACCGGCGCGGCGTCCGCGAACTCGATGAGCGCGGTCGGCTCACCCCGGGGCGCGCAGAGCACGGCGGCGGACAGAAGGCTGTCGTCCGGCGGCTGGATCCTTAGCTCGCCGTCATCGGTGACGCGATGGGATCCGACGAGGTCCTCCCGCCCGATGTCCGTCGTCACTTCGCACGACCAGGCGGTGGCGAGCATTGATCGCGCGCGTGCCGCCGCGGTGGGAGCGGCGGTACTGATCTGTCGGACACCCATCCGAACCTCCTTAGGTAAGCCTTGCCTAAGTTATCGGAGATTTGCGGAGGAGACCAGTACGCGTGATGACGGCGAACGCCACGCGATCGGGCGCTGAATATGCCGTACGCCCACGCGCGTCGGCCGGGAGCGGCATCATGCCGCCATGGACGGTACTGCCCTTCTGCGGGACCTCTTCACGCCGGACGAGTACGACGCGGTCCGCTCGCACGCGGACCACCTGGGCGTGACGGTGGTCGAGTACGTACGTCAGACAGCCGCCGAACGTGCCCTGGAACGACTGCACTTGGCGCAGGCCATGGAGGCGCAGGACCTGCGCCTGGGAAAGCTGTCGATACCGCACGTCGAGCGCGGCCGCTGCGGCGAAGGACCGCCCGCGCTGCAGCGGTTCCTGGACTCCCTGACGCACCCTCCGGAGACGCAGAGCTGACGCGGACGGTCCCGAGCCGGATTGGCCGGGGCGCGCGGGGGCAACCGGCCTCCATGACCCCAGAGAGTGCGGCACGTCGGAGAAAGGGCCAGGACCGTAAGGGCCGGGATCGTAAGGGCGAGGCACGGAAGCGGTCGTCGAGGAAGCGGGTGCCACGGAAACCGGTGGCGCGTAAGCCGGCGACACGGAAGCCGGTGCCGTGGGGGCGGATCGCCGCCCGAGCGCTCATCGCCGGCTTCGCGTTCTTGGCGCTCGTGGCGTTCTCCGCGGTCCTCGCCCGGCTGACCCTGACGCCGTCCCCGGCGTCGGCGGACGTCGCGGGGTCCAACATGCGGCCGGGACACTCCCTGCGCCAGTACGCCGAGTCGTACACGTTCCTCGGCGCGTGCAAGCAGATCGGCGGGAACCTGCTGCTCGGCGCGCCCTTCGGGCTGCTGCTTCCGGTGCTTGTGGCGCGCAAGGGCCGCATGATGCGGGTGCTCGCGGTGACGGTGCTCGTGATGGCGCTCGTGGAGCTGGCGCAGGGCGCGATCGTCGAGGGGCGCGCCTTCGATGTGGACGACGTGATCCTGAATACGACGGGCGCCCTGATCGCCTACTTCCTGCTCGGGCGCCGCATCGGACACAGCTACCACGCCCTCGCACGGCCGTCGGGCCGTAACCGCTTGGCGATCAGGATGCCGGGGAATGGGGCTCGTTACCGGAGAACACCCGGCGCCACAGGCGACGGAAGGAAGTGATCGTCATGCGTGCGCCCAAGCGCGCCGTACGGCGGCCAGCACGCGTGGAGTACCTGTTGCCGCAGGGCTCGGGCTCGGCCCGCTGGGCCCGGCGCCTCACCCATGACTTTCTCGCGGGACGAAGCGCGGGCGGCGCGCACGACGCGGTGCTCGTCGTCTCGGAGCTGGTCGCCAACGCGGCCCGGATCAAGGGCAGTCACTGCCGTATGAGTCTGTGCCTGGACGCGGACGAGCTGACCGTCTCGGTCCACGACGACAGCCCGCAGCACCCGCGCCGCAAGCCGGATTCGCTGTCCGCGGAGTCGGGCCGCGGCATCTCGCTCGTCGACGCGCTGTCGCGCCGTATGTGCGTGGTGAGCGACCCCTACGGCGGAAAGACGGTTCGCGCCGTACTCGCCCACCCCTGACGACCAGGCCCTTCCGGGCGGCAGCGCGCTGTCTGCCGCCCGGCCTGATCATCCGGCCTGATCGCCCGGCTCAGTGCCCCCTGGCGATCCACTCCTCCAGGTGGGGCGCCTCCGCCCCGATCGTCGTGCCGTCGCCGTGCCCCGTCCGTACGACGGTCTCCGGCGGCAGCGTGAGGAGCCGCTCCCTGATCGACTCGACGATGGTCGGGAAGTCGCTGAACGACCGCCCCGTCGCACCCGGGCCACCCGCGAACAGGGTGTCCCCCGTGAAGACGGCGCCGAGTTCCGGCGCGTACAGGCTGACCGCGCCTTGGCAGTGCCCCGGCGTGTGCAGCACGGTCAACTCCACGCCCGCCACGGCAAGTTGCTGACCATCGGCGAGTTCTCCGTCAGGCGTGCGGTCGGGGTGCTTCTGCTTCCACAGCTCCGTGTCCGCGGGGTGCAGGAGGATGGGCGCCCCGGTGCGCTCGGCGAGCGCGGGTGCCGCGTCGATGTGGTCGTCGTGCGCGTGGGTGCACACGATGGCGACGAGCCTCCGGTCGCCCACGGCCTCGGCGATCGCGTCGGCGTCGTGCGCCGCGTCGATCACGACGACCTCGCTGTCGTCCCCGACGAGCCATACGTTGTTGTCGACGTCCCAGGTGCCCCCGTCGAGGGAGAACGTGCCGGACGTGACGAGGTGTTCGATGCGCGCGCCCGCCATCAGAAGATCACCACCGAGCGCAGCACGTCGCCGTGGTGCATCCGCTCGAACGCTTTCTCCACGTCCTCCAGGGCGATCGTCTCGGTCACGAACGTGTCGAGGTCGAGCCGACCCTGCCGGTAGAGGTCGATCAGCATCGGGAAGTCGCGCGAGGGCAGACAGTCGCCGTACCAGGACGACTTGAGAGCGCCGCCGCGCCCGAACACGTCGAGCAGGGGCAGTTCGAGCTGCATCTCGGGCGTGGGGACGCCGACGAGGACGACGGTTCCGGCGAGGTCGCGGGCGTAGAAGGCCTGCTTGTAGGTCTCCGGGCGGCCGACCGCCTCGATGACGACGTCGGCGCCGAACCCTCCGGTCAGCTCGCGTACGGCCTCGACCGGGTCGGTGGAGCGGGAGTTGACGGTGTGCGTGGCGCCGAGCTTCCTGGCCGTCGCCAGTTTCTTGTCGTCGATGTCGATGGCGATGATCTTCCCGGCACCGGCGAGGTGGGCGCCGGTCACGGCCGCCGCGCCGACCCCGCCGCAGCCGATGACGGCGACGGAGTCGCCGCGGCCCACGTTGCCCGTGTTGATGGCGGCGCCGAGACCGGCCATGACGCCGCAGCCGAGCAGACCCGCTGCGGCGGGCGACGCCTCCGGGTCGACCTTGGTGCACTGCCCGGCGGCGACGAGCGTCTTGTCGGCGAACGCGCCGATCCCGAGCGCGGGCGAGAGCTCCGTGCCGTCGAGGAGCGTCATCTTCTGCTTCGCGTTGTGCGTGTCGAAGCAGTACTGGGGGCGCCCGCGCAGGCAGGCGCGGCACTGACCGCACACGGCACGCCAGTTGAGGATCACGAAGTCGCCCGGCGCGACCTCGGTGACCCCGTCACCGACCGCCTCGACGACACCGGCCGCCTCATGACCGAGCAGGAACGGGAACTCGTCGTTGATGCCGCCCTCCCGGTAGTGCAGGTCGGTATGGCACACCCCGCACGCCTGGATCTTGACCACGGCCTCCCCTGGCCCCGGATCCGGCACGACGATCGTCTCGATCCGCACCGGCTCTCCCTTGGCCCGCGCGATCACGCCTCGCACCTGCTGCGCCATGACGATCAGCCCTCCACTCGCTCGTCGCATCGTTCTTGGCCATCTTCACAGATGGGCCCCCGATCCGGACCGGGGTGACGAGGAGCGCGACCGCACGGGTCGCTAACATCCGAAGCATGTCTGTCTACGAGAATGTCGAGATCGCCGCCCTCCAGGGCGGCCCCGCCGACCTCCCCCAGTACGAGGGCAAGGCCGTCCTCATCGTCAATGTGGCCTCGAAGTGCGGCCTCACCCCGCAGTACGCGGCCCTGGAGCAGCTCCACGCCGAGTACGCGAGCCGCGGCTTCAGCGTGCTCGGGGTCCCCTGCAACCAGTTCATGGGCCAGGAGCCCGGCAGCGCCGAGGAGATCGCCGAGTTCTGCTCGGCGACGTACGGGGTGACGTTCCCGATGACCGAGAAGGTCGAGGTGAACGGCGACGCGCGCCACCCGCTGTACGAGCGTCTGGTCACCACGGCGGACGCGGAGGGCCACGACGGGGACATCCGCTGGAACTTCGAGAAGTTCGTGCTCTCCCCCAAGGGCGAGGTCGTCGCCCGCTTCTCGCCGCAGGTCGTGCCGGACGCCCCCGAGGTGCTCGCCGCGATCGAGGCCAACCTTCCGAAGTAGCGGTTACGCGGTACTCCGCTCGCCGGCCTCCGTCATGCCCCGCTCCGAGCAGTCGGCGCGGGGTCTGTCGGAGGCTCCGTGGCCGACCGGGTCGGGCGTGATGACGGCGCGGCGGAACGGCTCGCTCGCGGCGCGGTCTCGCGCCGCTCCCCCGCGTCCACGACAATGGCTGCGATGACGCCCGAACCCGTCGAGTCCACCCCCGGAATCCGGCTCTCCTCCGCCAGGGGTCGCTGGATCCTCGCCTGTGTCGTCCTGGCCTCCGGGATGGCGATGCTCGACGGCACGGTGGTGAATGTCGCCCTGCCGACCATCGGCCGCGACCTCGACGCCTCCCTGTCGAGCCTCCAGTGGGTCGTGAACGCGTACATGCTGACGCTGTCCGCCCTGCTCCTGTGGGGCGGCGCGCTCGGCGACCGGATCGGGCGGCGGCGCACTCTCGTGCTCGGCGTGGCCTGGTTCGCGGTCGCGTCGGCGCTGTGCGGGCTCGCCCCCGACCAGGGTGTACTCATCGCGGCCCGCGCGCTGCAAGGAGTGGGCGGTGCGCTCCTCACCCCCGGGTCGCTGGCCCTCGTACGGTCCTCGTTCCACCCCGACGACCAGTCGCGGGCCGTGGGCGCCTGGTCGGGGCTCACGGGTGTGGCGGGGGCGCTCGGACCGTTCCTCGGCGGGTACCTGATCGACGGACCCGGGTGGCGGTGGATCTTCCTGATCAATGTGCCGCTGGCCGTGATCGTGCTGCTGATCGCGGTGCGGCACGTGCCGGAGAGCCGTGAGGCCGGGGTCGCCGGGACCCGCTTCGACATGGCGGGCGCCTCGCTCGCCGCCCTGTGCCTGGTGGGCATCAGTTACGCGCTGATCGGGTCGTCCGGCGGCGCGTCCCTCGTGTCGACGGCGCTGCCCGCCGTACTCGGTGTCGCGGCCGGCATCGCCTTCGTCGTCGTGGAGCACCATCGCGCTGAGCCGATGCTGCCGCCCTCGCTGTTCCGCTCCCGGCTGTTCAGCGCGGCCAACGCGATGACGCTGTGCCTGTACGCGGCGATCGGCGGCATCCTGTTTCTGCTGCCCGTACAGCTCCAGATCGCGCTCGGCTACAGCGCGCTGCAGGCGGGTACGGCGACGCTGCCGATCACGGTCCTGATGCTGCTCCTCTCCCCCCGCGCGGGCGATCTCGCGCGCCGTGTCGGGCCGACGCCGCCCCTGGTCGCCGGGCCGCTGATCGCGGCGGTGGGCCTGCTCCTGATGCTGCGGATCGAGCCAGGTGCGTCGTACGTGGCCGATGTGCTGCCCGCGGTGGCGGTGCTCGGCCTGGGCATGAGCGTGTTCGTCGCGCCTCTGACTGCCACGGTCCTGGCGTCGGTCGAGCCGGGCCGCGCCGGGCTCGCCAGCGGCGTCAACAACACGGCTGCCCGGATCGCGCAGCTCCTCGTGGTGGCGGCGCTGCCGCTGGCGGTCGGCCTGTCCGGGGACGCGTACACGCAGCCGGACTCCGTCAACACGTCGTTCCACCGGGCGGCCATGGGGTGCGCCCTGCTGTTCGCGCTGGGGTCGGCGACGGCCGTCGTGTTCATCCGTCCGGCGGCGGTCCGGCCGCGGCTGGAGGAGGCTCCGAAGCCGCAGTGCCGCTCGCATCTGGGCGTGGCGGCACCGGCGTTGGAGCCCGGGCCGCACAAGCGGGACCAGGGGAAGGCCCTGTAGCGCGCCACCGCGCGGCAGGGCATTGCGGCCCGGCTTCGGCTCAGCTCCCGAACGGGACCTGGGGCGCCGTCAGCGCTGCCGCACCCCGGTGCGGGTGTGCCCATAGCCCGCGGGCTTGCAGCCGTGGCAGGACGCCCTCCCCGAACCAGTACGCCTCCTCCAGGTGCGGGTATCCGGAGAGCACGAACTCGTCGATGCCGAGGCGGTGGTACTCCTCGACGCGGTCGGCGACCTCGTCATGGCTGCCGACCAGCGCGGTACCGGCGCCGCCGCGCACGAGGCCGATGCCGGCCCATAGGTTCGGGTGGATCTCCAGGCTGTTGGAGCTTCCGCCGTGCAGGGCGAGCATGCGCTGCTGGCCCTCGGACTCGCTGCGCGCCAGCCCCTCCTGGACGGACCTGACGGTGGCCGGGTCGAAGCCCTGGAGGAGCCGGTCGGCCTCCGCCCAGGCCTGTTCGGCGGTGTCGCGCGTGATGACGTGCAGCCGGATCCCGAAGCGGACGGTGCGGCCCTCCTTCTCGGCGAGGCCGCGGATCCAGGCGATCTTCTCGGCGACCTGGGCGGGCGGCTCGCCCCAGGTGAGGTAGACATCGCTGTGCCGCGCCGCGATCTCCCCCGCGACAGGCGAGGAGCCACCGAAGTACACCTCGGGAACGGGGTCGGGCAGCCGGGCGAGCCGGGCGTCCTGCACCTGGAGGTGTTCGCCCGCGAGATCGACGGTGTCGCCGGCCCACAGCCCCCGGACGATCTCCAGGAATTCACCGGTGCGCGCGTACCGGGATTCCTTGTCGAGGAAGTCGCCGTAGGCGCGCTGTTCCCGGCTCTCGCCGCCCGTCACGACGTTCAGCAGAAGCCTGCCGCCGGTCTGGCGCTGGTACGTGGACGCCATCTGCGCGGCGAGCGTGGGCGAGACGAAGCCGGGCCGGAACGCGACGAGGAACTTCAGGCGCTCGGTCTGCTGGCTGAGCATGGCGGTGGTCAGCCAGGCGTCCTCGCACCAGGCGCCGGTGGGGGTCAGCGCGCCGACGAAGCCGAGGTCCTCGGCGGCGCGGGCGATCTGCGTGAGATAGCCGATGGACGGGGGCCGGTCACCGCCCGCCGCGGTCACGGGTGTGCCGTGACCACCGCCGACGACGTGGCGGCTGTCGCCGTTGGTCGGCAGGAACCAGTGGAAGGTGAGGGACACGGGCGGGCTCCGATCGCAAGGGACTACAACGGGCTGTCAACAGGCCTCGACTGGGCAGGAGTTGACGGTCAGCTCGCCGCGGCGAGCAGGGGCCTCGCGGTACGCGTGAGCGCGCCGGAGAACTGGTCGACGACGCGGCTGAGCGCCTCGGCCGACCCCGGCGCGACACCGACCGTGCCGTCCGGGGCGACGGTGATGTCCTTGTCGAGGGTGAACCACCCCTGGACGATGTGGTCGGCACCCATGGAGTTGAGGACGGGCCGCAGCGCGTAGTCGAGGGCGAGGACATGCGCGGTGGTGCCTCCGGTGGCGAGCGGCAGCACGGTCTTGCCGTCGAGTCCGTACTGCGGCAGCAGGTCGAGGAGCGCCTTGAGGAGCCCGGAGTACGCGGCCTTGTAGACGGGCGTCGCGACGACGACCCCGTCGGCGCGGGCGAGGAGCTCGGTCGCCTCGACGATGGCCGGGTGGGCGAAGTCCGCGCCGAGGAGCGCCTCGGCGGGCAGGGTGCGGACGTCGAGCGCTATGACGTCGTGGCCCTGCGCTTCGAGCCGCGCGTCGAGGTGGCGCAGGAGTCGCGCCGTGCGGGAGGTGGCGGAGGGACTTCCGGAAATGGAGAGGACGGTGGCCATGACGGGACCCTTCGGACTGGAATTCGGCACGTGGAATGCGGGCAATGCGAAAGGCGCGAACGCAAAAACGCAGCAGTGCCGAAATTCAGGAATTCGCGCATGCCGAATACGCGGTGCGGTTCAGTGCGGTGCGGTGGGAAGCCGTGCGGAAATCGATCGGCACGGTGGAGGTCCGACGACGGCGGCCGCCGCGGAGGCGGCCAGGTCGCCGGGGCGTGTGTGGCTCGTCAGAGGGCGCGGCAACAGAAGGAGCTGGAGACGCGTGCGAGGTCGACATGGCGTCGCCGCGTGAGGTCCAGTCTCGTGTTCATGCCACCGATCCAACCAGGGGCGCGTCGCGCCAGTCAAGAAATCTCGGTGCCGGTCTCGCATCGCGGAACGGACATCCGATGAAGGGAGAATGGACACGGAGGGCGAGTCCCTTTCGGGAATCCCTTGATGGGTGCGGCTTATCGGCGGGAGCCCGTACCCTCGTGCGCCGCACCGCGACCCGGTGCACGATGGCTGCATGCTGTTCTCCCGGCTCGCACAGGTGTCCCAGGAGGTCGCGGCCACCAGGGCGCGGTCGCGGAAGATCGCGCTGCTCGCCGAGCTCTTCCGGGCGGCGGAGCCGGACGACGTACCGATCGTGATCCCTTACCTGGCGGGGCGTCTCCCGCAGGGGCGTCTCGGCATCGGGTGGCGGGTGCTGCGCGAACCGGTGGCGCCGGCCGCGCAGCCCCGGCTGACGGTCCAGGACGTCGACGCCGCGCTGACCGCCCTCGGCGATGTGGCAGGCGCCGGGTCGCAGGCCGAACGGACCCGTCTCGTCGGGGAGTTGATGGGCGCCGCGACAGGGGACGAGCAGCGGTTCCTGTTCGGTCTGCTCACCGGCGAGGTGCGGCAGGGAGCGCTCGACGCGGTGGCTCTGGAGGGGCTGGCGCAGGCGACCGGCGCGCCGCCGGAGGAGGTGCGGCGCGCGGTGATGCTGACCGGGTCGCTCCAGGTGGTGGCGCAGGCCCTGCTGGCCGAGGGCCCGGACGCGCTGGGCGAGTTCCAACTGACCGTCGGCCGCCCGGTGTTCCCGATGCTGGCGCACAGCGCGCCCTCGGTCGGGGAGGCCGTGGACAAGCTCGGGGCGTGCGCGGTGGAGGAGAAGCTGGACGGCATCCGCGTACAGGTCCACCGCGACGGCGACGTCGTACGCGTCTACACGCGCACGCTCGACGACATCACCGACCGGCTGCCCGAGGTCACGGCCGTGGCCGCCGGGCTCGACGGGGACCGCTTCATCCTCGACGGGGAGGTCATCGCGCTCGACGGGGACGGCCGGCCTCGCCCGTTCCAGGAGATCGCGAGCCGTGTCGGTTCGCGGGTGGACGTGGTGACGGCCGCCGGGTCCGTACCCGTGGTGCCGGTGTTCTTCGACGTCTTGTACGCGGGCGGGGACGAGCTGCTCGATCTGCCGTTCGCCGAGCGCCACGCGCGCCTGGCGCGGCTGGTACCGAAGGTGATGCGGGTGCGCCACGTCGTCGTTCCGGACGGGGAGGACGCGGCGGCCCGTGCGGCGGCCGACGCGTTCTTCGCCGACACCCTGCGCCGCGGTCATGAGGGCGTCGTCGTGAAGGGGCTCGACGCCCCGTACAGCGCGGGGCGGCGCGGCGCGTCCTGGCTGAAGGTGAAGCCCGTACACACGCTGGACCTGGTGGTGCTCGCGGCGGAGTGGGGGCACGGCCGGCGGACGGGCAAGCTGTCGAATCTGCACCTCGGTGCGCGCAGGCCGGACGGCTCCTTCGCGATGCTGGGCAAGACGTTCAAGGGGCTCACGGACGCGCTGCTCGCCTGGCAGACGGAGCGGCTGCGGGAGCTGGCCACGAGCGACGACGGACATGTCGTCACGGTGCGGCCCGAGTTGGTCGTGGAGATCGCCTACGACGGTCTGCAGAAGTCCACCCGCTACCCGGCCGGCGTCACGCTGCGCTTCGCGCGCGTGGTGCGGTACCGCGAGGACAAGACAGCCGAGGACGCGGACACGGTCGAGACGGTGCTCGCCGCGCACCCAGCCCCGTAGCAAGACCGTTTCTTTGCCAAATATTGGGGCCGATAGGGTGACACGTGGCGCCCGGTACCTGCAGGCGCCATGCATCACCCAGGACAAGCACGGACAAGGGGAGAGCTGTGCCCGCTTCACGTCTGAGCCGCACGCCACTGCCGGGGATCGGCTTCCGGTACGACCTGACCACTCGCGACCAACGCCAGGTGTCGGTGGTCGCGCACCGGGACGGCGGGCGCACCCTGAGCGCCTACCGGACCGACGACCCGGACGCCTGCGACCTGTCGCTGAAGCTGACGTCCGGTGAGGCGGCCGCGCTGATCGACGCGCTGATGCCGTCCCACCACAGCCCGAACCTGCTGCACACCACCGATCTGGGCCTCGTCGCCGAGCGCATCGAGATCGGCGCGACCTCGCACTGGAACGGACGCCTGCTCGGCGAGACCCAGCTGCGCACAGAGACCGGCGCCTCGATCGTGGCCGTACTGCGGCGCGCCGAGGCGATCCCGTCGCCCACCCCCGACTTCCGGCTCGCCGGCGGGGACACCGTGATCGTCATCGGCACCCGCGAGGGCGTGGAAGCGGCGGCGACGATACTCGGAAGGGAGTGATCGGATGCACTCCGCGGTGTTCCTCATCGAGTTCGGGGCGATCATCCTCGCGCTCGGCCTCCTGGGCAGATTCGCCGGGCGGTTCCGGTTCTCACCCATCCCCCTCTACCTCCTCGCGGGCCTCGCGTTCGGCGAGGGCGGGCTGCTCCCGCTCGGCGCGAGCGAGGAGTTCGTGGCGATCGGCGCCGAGATCGGCGTCATCCTGCTGCTGCTGATGCTGGGCCTGGAGTACACGGCCAGCGATCTCGTCAGCAACCTCAAGACGCAGTACCCGGCGGGCCTGGTCGACTGCGCGTTCAACGCGCTGCCGGGCGCCGCGGCCGCGCTGCTGATGGGATGGGGCCCGGTGGCGGCCGTCGTCCTCGCCGGTGTCACGTGGATCTCGTCATCGGGTGTGATCGCCAAGGTGCTCGGCGACCTCGGCCGGGTCGGCAACCGGGAGACCCCGGTGATCCTCAGCATCCTGGTCCTCGAGGACCTGGCGATGGCGGTCTATCTGCCGATCATCACGGCGCTGCTCGCCGGTGTCGGCTGGGCGGCGGGCGGTGTCACCCTGGCCATCGCGCTCGGGGCCGCCGGCCTCGTCCTGTTCCTCGCCGTGCGGTACGGCCGTCTCATCTCCCGGTTCGTCTCCAGCGACGACCCGGAGAAGCTGCTCCTGGTGGTGCTCGGCCTGACGATCCTGGTCGCGGGGATCGCGCAGCAGCTCCAGGTGTCGGCGGCGGTCGGCGCGTTCCTCGTCGGCATCGCCCTGTCCGGTGAGGTCGCCGAGGGCGCCCACTCGCTGCTGCTGCCGCTGCGCGACCTGTTCGCCGCCGTGTTCTTCGTCTTCTTCGGCCTGCACACCGACCCCGCGAGCATTCCGCCGGTCCTGCTTCCGGCGCTCGCTCTCGCGGTCGTCACGGCCTGCACGAAGATCGCGACTGGCTACTGGGCGGCGCGGCGGGCGAAGATCTCCGTCAAGGGCCGCTGGCGTGCCGGCGGCGCTCTCGTGGCGCGCGGCGAGTTCTCCATCGTCATCGCGGGCCTGGCGGTCACAGCCGGGATCGAGCCCAGGCTCGGTCCGCTGGCGACCGCGTACGTCCTGATCCTCGTCATCGTCGGACCGCTGACGGCGCGCTTCACCGAGCCCGTCGCCGCGCGCGTGTCGCGGTGGCGGCAGCGCGGCGACGCACCGGCCGCGGCGGTCACCGCGGGCGCGAGCATCGTGCCCGCGCAGCGGGACCCGCAGGATCCGGTCGGCCCCGAGGCGGAGGCGCACGGCACGTCCGGGCGGGCCTCGAACTCCTCGCCCTGACCCGGTCACCCGACCGGGCGTAGACCATCCAGGTCGCCGCCCGGTACGGGTGCCCGGACCACGGACACGATCCGTGCCGCCCGGGTGCGGAGCGAAGGCGGGGACCAATGTGCCCAAAACCGTCCGGGGCACACGACTGCGCATGGGTTCTGGCAACAGGACTCACTCCCGCTCGGTCCTCAGGACGAACCGCCCACCTGCCGGCTGGTGTCGACCATCGCGGACGCGACGCCCGCGTCGTGCACGGCGAAACGGTCTTCTGGAGGCACCGTGGATCGCCCGCCCGATTCCAGGCGCCGTTCACATGTAGCACGCCGACACTGGTGCCATGGCGTACAAGAAGCAGAGCGCGGGCCTGCTGCTGTTCCGGCGCACGGCCGCCGGCACCGAGGTGCTGCTCGGACACATGGGCGGCCCGTTCTGGGAGCGGCGCGACGCCGGGGCGTGGACCGTGCCGAAGGGCGAGTACGAGGACGACGAGGAGCCGTGGGCGGCGGCGCGCAGGGAGTTCCAGGAGGAACTGGGCCTTGCCCCGCCGGACGGCACGCCGGTGCCGCTCGGCGACACCGTGCAGTCCGGCGGCAAGCACGTCACCGTGTGGGCCGTGGAGGGCGACCTCGACCTGGACGGCTTCGTGCCCGGCACGTTCACGATGGAGTGGCCGAAGGGCTCGGGGCGCATGGCCGAGTTCCCCGAGCTGGACCGCGCGGCCTGGCTCGGGCTCGACGCGGCGCGTCCCCTCGTGGTGCAGGCGCAGACCGTCTTCCTCGACCGGCTCGCCGAGCACGTCTGACTGCCGCGCCACCGGGTACACGGTCCGTCCGCGTTGCGCGGCGCGACGTGGCGCGGCAAGGTCGAAGCACCGCGCAGAGGAGGTCACCCCCATGCCCATCGCGACGGTCAACCCCGCGAACGGCGAGACGCTCAAGACGTACGACGCCCTGACCGACGAGGAGATCGAGCACCGGCTCCTTCTCGCCGCCGGCACGTTCCGCACGTACCGCACCACCACGTTCTTCGAACGGGCCCGGCTGCTCCAGGCCGCCGCGGACCTGCTCGACGCGGACCGTGACGACATCGCACGCGTCATGACCACCGAGATGGGCAAGCCCGTCGTGGCGGCGCGCGCGGAGGCCGCGAAGTGCGCGAAGGCGATGCGCTGGTACGCGGAGCACGCGCAGGAACTCCTCGCCGACGAGCACCCCTCGGCCAAGGACGTGGAGGACTCCGGCGCGGTCAGCGCCCATGTCCGCTACCGGCCGCTGGGCGTCGTCCTCGCCGTCATGCCGTGGAACTTCCCGCTGTGGCAGGTCGTACGGTTCGCCGCGCCCGCCCTGATGGCAGGGAACGTGGGACTGCTCAAGCACGCGTCGAACGTGCCGCAGACCGCGCTCTACCTCCAGGACCTGTTCCGCAGGGCCGGGTTCCCCGACGGGTGCTTCCAGACGCTGCTCATCGGCTCGCGCGCGGTCGAGGGCGTACTCCGCGATGAGCGGGTCGTGGCGGCGACGCTGACCGGGAGCGAGCCGGCGGGACGTTCCGTCGCCTCGATCGCGGGCGACGAGGTCAAGAAGACGGTCCTTGAGCTGGGCGGCAGCGACCCGTTCGTCGTGCTGCCGTCGGCCGACGTGGCGAAGGCCGCGAAGGTCGCTGTGACGGCGCGGGCGCAGAACAACGGGCAGTCGTGCATCGCGGCGAAGCGGTTCATCGTGCACACGGACGTGTACGACGAGTTCGCCGAGCTGTTCGTCTCCGGGATGCGGGCCCTGCGCGTGGGCGACCCGATGGACGAGAACACCGACGTCGGGCCGCTCGCCAGCGAGCAGGGCCGCGCCGACCTGGAAGAACTCGTGGACGACGCCGTGGAGTGCGGCGCGACGGTGCTGTGCGGCGGCCGGCGCCCCGAGGCGTACGCCAAGAGCGGCTGGTACTACGAGCCGACGGTCATCACCGACATCACGCAGGACATGCGCATCCACCGCGAGGAGACCTTCGGCCCGGTCGCCACGCTGTACCGCGTCGGCGACCTGGACGAGGCCGTCGCCCTCGCCAACGACTCACCGTTCGGGCTGAGTTCCAACGTGTGGACTCATGACGCGGCGGAGATCGACCGCTTCGCCCGCGACATCGAGGCGGGCGGCGTCTACGTCAACGGAATGACGGCCTCGCACCCGGCCTTCCCGTTCGGCGGCGTCAAGCGCTCCGGCTACGGCAGGGAGCTCTCGGCCCACGGAATCCGCGAGTTCTGCAACATCACCACGGTGTGGGTCGGGGCCTGAACCGTCCGCGCCATGCCCTTGAGGTCAGGGATCAGGGGCGGGCCTCTGGCATGACCCGTGGGGCACGCACCAGGAACACGTCGATCGGGTCCTCCGATTCGAGGGTGAAGCCGTGGCGCTCGTAGAGGCGGCGGGCCGCGCTGCCCTGGACGACGTCCAGGCGTACGGTCTCGCCCGCCGCGTCGGCCCGGTCGAGCAGTGCGCGCAGGACAGCCGTGCCGAGACCCCTGCCCTGCTGTTCCGGGGCGAGGTAGAAGTGCTCGATCCACTGGCCGCCGGACTGCGCCGGGCGCATCGTGACGCTGCCCACGAACGCGCCGTCGGCCAGGACGACGGAGGTGTACCGCTCGGAGAACGTGTCACGCAGCCGCTGCCGGACTCGGTGCTCGTCGTAGCGGCCGAGGCGCACCAGGTCCGGTCGCATGACGACGGCGCGCAGCTCGGCGATCGGCTCCACGTCGGCGGGCCCGGCGGCCCTCAGCTCCCACCGGACGCCGGGCGGCCGGGCGGCCTCGGAACCCTTCTGACCAGGCGGTTCCGCGTATTCCGTCGTGCGTGTGTCCATCGCCGAAGTATCCCAGAGGCCACGTACGTCCCGGTGCGCCGCCCGGGGGCAACGGCTGAGGCTCGGCCCCCGCACGGGAGTTGGCGGGGGCCGAACCGGGCACTACGCGCGCGTGGCCGTCAGCCCCGGGCCGCCAGCAGGTGGTCCATCGCCAGCTGGTCGAGGCGCTCGAAGGCCATGCCGCGGGCGGCGGCCGCCTCCACGTCGAAGCCCTCGAAGGCGCTCGCGTCGGCGAGCAGCCCCGACAGGCCGTCGGCGGCGGTGGGCTGCACCAGCTCGTCGAGCCGCGAGGCGCGCAGCGCCTCCTGAACCTCCGGGTCGGCCCGGAACGCGGCCGCACGCTC
The DNA here is from genome assembly GCF_002803065.1 of Streptomyces sp. CB01635. Classification (GTDB taxonomy): domain Bacteria; phylum Actinomycetota; class Actinomycetes; order Streptomycetales; family Streptomycetaceae; genus Streptomyces. Next base: position 728,464 of record NZ_NNBL01000003.1, on the reverse strand, counting down.
GCGCAGGATCAGGTAGTTGCGCATGCAGCCCTCGGCCGACGCCCACACGCCGTCGTAGTCCTCGGTGCGCGGCGGCTTGAAGTCGAAGTGCCGCGGCCCCTCGTACCCGGCGGTCTCCAGCAGGTCGACCAGCCAGAACGCCGAGCGCAGGTCGCCCGCGCCGAAGCGGAGGTCCTGGTCGTACTTGATGCCCGTCTGGCCGTTGAGGTCGATGTGGAAGAGCTTGCCCGCCCACAGTGCCTGGGCGATGCCGTGCGGGAAGTTGAGCCCCGCCATCTGCTCGTGGCCCACCTCCGGGTTCACGCCGTACATCTCGGGCCGCTCCAGGCGCTCGATGAAGGCGAGGGCGTGGCCGACAGTGGGCAGGAGGATGTCGCCGCGCGGCTCGTTCGGCTTCGGCTCGATCGCGAACTTCAGGTCGTAGCCCTGCTGAACGACGTACTCGCCGAGCAGGTCGAACGCCTCCTTCATCCGGTCGAGCGCGGCCCGTACGTCCTTGGCCGCGCCGGATTCGGCACCCTCGCGGCCGCCCCAGGCGACGTACGTCTTCGCCCCGAGTTCGACGGCGAGATCGATGTTGCGGATGGTCTTGCGCAGGGCGTACCGGCGCACGTCCCGGTCGTTCGCGGTGAACGCGCCGTCCTTGAAGACGGGGTGCGTGAAGAGGTTCGTGGTGGCCATCGGGACGATCAGGCCGGTGGAGTCGAGGGCCTGCCGGAAGCGCTTGACGTGCGACTCGCGCTCGGTGTCCGAGGCCCCGAAGGGGATCAGGTCGTCGTCGTGGAACGTCACTCCGTAGGCGCCGAGGTCGGCCAGGCGCCGCACGGACTCGGCCGGGTCGAGGGCGGCGCGGGTGGCGTCGCCGAACGGGTCGCGCCCCTGCCAGCCGACCGTCCACAGGCCGAAGCTGAACTTGTCGTCGGGGGTGGGTCGGTACGTCATGTCGCGGCTCCTCGCCAGTCACGCCTATTTCGTCATGGCACTTTACAAATTAGTATGCGGACACGCCACTGGGAAGAGGCACATCGGGAGAGCATCGGGTGAACGCTCTGTCGCACATGTACCTCGGACAGCCACGGAATCGTTTTGTCGGGAACGGGAGAGCCGGATGTCATCAGCCGATGGACCACTCGTCGTCGGGGTGGACAGCTCCACGCAGTCCACGAAGGCCCTGGTCGTCGACGCCGCCACGGGCGCGGTCGTGGCGAGCGGCCAGGCACCCCACACGGTCAGCTCGGGGCAGGGCCGCGAGAGCGACCCCGAGCAGTGGTGGACCGCACTGTGCGAGGCGCTGCGCCAGTGCGGTGATGCGGCGCACCGGGCCTCGGCAGTGTCGGTCGGCGGTCAGCAGCACGGCCTCGTCACGCTCGACGCCGCCGGCCGGCCGGTACGTCCCGCGCTGCTCTGGAACGATGTGCGTTCGGCGCCCCAGGCCCGCCGCCTCATCGACGAGATGGGCGGCCCCAAGGCGTGGGCCGAGCGGGTGGGCAGTGTGCCCGGGGCCTCGTTCACCGTCAGCAAGTGGGCATGGCTGGCCGAGCACGAGCCGGACGCGGTACGCGCCACGGCCGCCGTGCGGCTGCCGCACGACTACCTCACGCAGCGGCTGACCGGCGACGGCACGACGGACCGGGGCGACGCCTCGGGCACGGGCTGGTGGGCCTCGGCCACGGAGTCGTACGACGACGACATCCTCGCGCGCGTGGGGCTCGATCCGGCGCTGCTCCCCCGGGTCGTGCGCCCCGGAGAGGTGGCCGGTACGGTCCACGGCTCGGGTGAACTGCCCTTCTCCAGGGGGACGCTGGTGGCCGCGGGCACGGGCGACAATGCGGCGGCCGCCCTCGGCCTCGGACTCCGGCCCGGCACCCCGGTCCTCAGCCTCGGCACGTCCGGCACGGTGTACGCGGTGTCGCGGCACCGCCCCGCGGACCCGACCGGCACTGTCGCCGGCTTCGCCGACGCGCGCGGCGACTGGCTGCCACTCGCGTGCACCCTGAACTGCACGCTGGCCGTCGACCGGGTCGCCGCGCTGCTCGGCCTGGACCGCGAGGCCGTGGAACCCGGCGGCGACATCACGCTGCTGCCGTACCTGGACGGCGAGCGCACCCCCGATCTGCCGAACGCCTCAGGGCTGTTGCACGGACTGCGGCACGACACCACGGGAGGCCAGCTCCTGCAGGCCGCCTACGACGGCGCAGTCCACGCGCTCTTGGGCGCGCTCGACCTGGTCCTCGACGCTGACGCCGACCTGTCGGTGCCGCTGCTGCTCATCGGGGGCGGCGCCCGGGGAACGGCCTGGCAGCAGACCGTACGACGGCTCTCGGGCCGTGCGGTGCAGGTGCCCGAGGCCCGCGAGCTGGTCGCGCTCGGCGCCGCGGCACAGGCCGCCGGGCTGTTGACCGGGGAGGATCCGGCGGCGGTGGCGCGGCGCTGGGGAACGGCGCAGGGGCCTGTTCTGGATCCTGTGGAGCAGGACGCGGCGGCGCTGGCACGGATCTCCGGGGTACTCTCCGACGCGGCCCCGCTCCTGGACAGGGGTCCGCGCTGACCACCCCGTCGACCGAGGATCCAGGAAGGCCGACGGCCGCGTGCGCCGGCCCGACCCCATGGGAGTGTCCGGAGGCATGACCGCACCACTGCACGAGCCCCGGCCCGGCACGCCCGACACCCAGCAGGGCATGCGCCGGCGCAACCTCTCGCGGGTCATGCACTCCGTCGCCACGGACGGACCGTTGTCGCGGGCCACGGTCGCCCAGCACATCGGGCTGACCAGGGCCGCGGTTTCGACGCTCGTCGACGAACTGATCCGGTCGGGTCTGATCGAGGAGCTCGGCCCGCAGCGGCCCGGCAGGGTCGGGCGTCCCGGCTCGGCACTCGTCGTCAGCCGCAGCGGTCCCGCCGGGATCGGGGCCGAGGTCGGTGTCGACCATCTCGCGGTGTGCGCGGTCGATCTCAGCGGCGAGGTACGCGCGCGTGCCGTGCGCCGCGTCGCCAACCGCGGGCGCGCGCCCGGCCCCGTCCTCAAGGAACTGTCCGTGCTGATCCGGGAGGTGACGGCCCGTGCCGAACGGGAGGGGCTGCGCCCGGCGGGCCTCGCGGTCGCGGTGCCGGGCCTGGTCGCGCGCGGCACGCATACGGTGGTCCGGGCGCCCAACCTGGACTGGCACGACACGGACGTCTCCGCCCTGCTGCCGACACCGGCCGAGCCACGGTCCGTTCTGCCGCTGAGCGTCGACAACGAGGCGAATTTCGGGGCACTCGCCGAGCTCTGGCTCGGCGAGGAGACCCCCGCCGACTTCCTGCACGTCTCGGCCGAGATCGGCATCGGCGCGGCGCTCGTCGTCGACGGCAAGCTGCTGCGCGGAACCCGTGGATTCGCGGGCGAGTTGGGGCACGTTCCGGTCCGCCCTGAGGGCCCGGCGTGCCCGTGCGGAGGGCGCGGCTGCCTGGAGCAGTACGCGGGCGAGGAGGCCGTGCTGCGCGCGGCGGGCCTCGGTCCCGGCGAGGACCGGGTGGGCCTGCTCGCCGAGCGCGCCGCGGCAGGGGACACGGATGCCCGGCGGGCGCTGCGCGGGGCCGGGGCCGCCATGGGCATCGCGCTGACCGGGGCGGTGAACCTCCTCGACCCTCGGGCGGTCGTGCTCGGCGGGGCGCTGTCGCGTCTCGCGCCGTGGCTACTGCCCGCGCTGGAGCGGGAGTTGACGCGCCGGACGGCGACGCCGGCCGACGGGGTGACGGTGTCGCGCCTGGGGTCCGACGGCCCTCTGCTCGGTGCGGCGCACTCGGTGGTGCGGGCGGTGCTCGACGACCCGGTGGCGGCGAGCGTGTAGGACACCGATGGCCGTCTGGACCCCTGGGCCGTGGCGCGCGGGTCGCGTGGACCCCCTGCGCCGTGGCGCGCGAAGTGCCAGAGGTTCGGACCTCTGACGTGCGGTTGTTCACAATGGGCGAGTTATCCACAGGCCCGCCGCGCCCCCTTCCGCCCCAACCGCCAAGGCCCTTAACGTAATTCACGCGGAACGCCACCGCCTCGGCGCGGTGGCGCGGTCACGTGGATCGGGGGATTCAGGTGTCGGGGGTGGACGTTCAGAACGGAACGGGACTGCGGCGCGGGGCGATCGGGCTGCGCGAGGTCCTGTTCCAGAGCATCACGGCGATGGCGCCGGCGGCCGCGGTCGCCGCGTCGATCCCGGCGGGTACGGCGTTCGCGGGCGGCAGCCTGCCGCTGTCCGTGCTGATCGCGCTGGTGGCCTGTCTGTTCACGGCGTCGTGCGTGGCGGAGCTGGCACGCGAACTGCCCGCGGCCGGCTCCGTATCGACGTACGCCGCGCGCGGCCTCCATCCGAGCGTGGGTTTCCTCGTCGGCTGGGGCTATGTGTTCGTCGAGGCCCTTGTGCCGCCTCTGCTTCTGCTGCAGCTGGGCTTCACCACGGCCGGGACGCTGCACAACGAGTGGTCGTCGTACCCGGCGGACCTGTGGTGGCCGTGGTCGCTCGCCGGAGCCGCGATCATCGCCGTGGCAGGCTACTTCGGAGTGCGCGCGTCGGCACGCTTCGGGACGGTGCTCGGCGCCTTCGAAGTCGTCGTCTTCCTGGCCTTCGCGATCCTGCTGATCTCGAAGGCGGGCGGCGACAACACCCTTTCGGTGTTCGGCACTTCGCACTCGGCACCGGGGTACGAGGGCTGGAGCGGCGTCTTCGCCGGTTCGGTGTACACGGTGCTGGCGTTCGCCGGTTTCGAGGCGGCGGCGCCCCTCGCCGAGGAGACCCGCGACCCACGGCGCACCATGCACCGGGCCGTCCTCGGGGCGGCCCTGGCGATCGGGCTCTTCTACGTACTGACGACGTACGCGATGTCGGTGTACTTCGGGCCCGGCAGGTTCGCGACGTTCGGAGCGGAGGGCGCCGCGTCGTGGGAGGGCGTGGCCCGCGCCTCCTTCGGCCTCTTCTGGGTCCTGGTGTTCCTGGCGGTGGTGAACTCGACGATCGCGAACGCCAACGCGTGCGCCAACGTCTCGACACGCACGGCGTTCGCCCTCGGCCGGATCGGCGTCTTCCCGAGCGGCTTCGCGCGCCTGCACCCGGTGCGCCGCTCCCCCGTCACCGGCGTCGCCGTCCAGTTCGTCGTCGCGGTCGCGGCGATGCTCGGGCTCGGTTTCGCCTACGACCCGGTGACGGCGTTCCTGCTCCTGGCGACGGTGATCGTCACGGTCATCATCGGTGTGTACATCGTGGCGAACCTCGCCTGTGCCGGGTACTTCCTGCGCCGCGGTCGCTCCGCTCTGCGCCCGGTGCGCCATCTCGTCCTCCCGCTCCTCGGCATCGTCGCCTTCGTGCCCGCGCTGCTCACGGCCGCGGGCCTACCGGTCTTCGACTTCGTGTCGGAGCTGACGGCGCCGGTTTCCTACGCGGGCCCGGTCGTCGCCGCGTGGATGCTCGCAGGGGTCGTGGTGCTCGCAGTGCTCCTGCGGCGCCATCCGGAACGTATAGCGGAGACCGGACGCGTCCATCTCGACGACGACGCACCCGACGGAGCACCGGCCCCAGGCCCGGACCCTGACGCACCCACCTCACAGAGCGGAGCAGCACAGCGATGAACGACCCCAGGATCCTGACCGTGCGGCCCGAACCGGGCGAGTACGCCTACACGTTCGGCGGCGCGCCGCCCATCGCCCGGATCGTGCCGGGCACGGTCCTGGACCTGTACACGGAGGACTGTTTCGACGGGCGGGTGCGGTCCGAGAAGGACCTGGTGTCGCAGGTGTGCGAGTTCCCGTTCCTCAATCCGCAGACCGGGCCCTTCCACATCGAGGGCGCCGAACCCGGCGACACGGTCGCGGTGCACTTCGTCTCCGTCGAGCCGGCCCGCGACTGGGCGGCGTCTACGACAGTCCCGCTCTTCGGCGCACTCACGTCCACCCACACCACGGCCACGCTCCAGCCGCCGCTGCCCGAGGTCGTATGGATGTGGCACCTCGACCGGGAGCGACGCACGACCCGGTTCACTGCGCACGACAGCGACTTCCAGGTCGAGCTGCCGATGGACCCGATGCACGGAACGGTCGGCGTGGCACCGGCGAACCTCGAGGTCCGCTCGGCGCTCGTCCCGGACGCGCACGGCGGCAACATGGACTCGCCGGAGATGCGGGCGGGCGTCACCTGCTACCTCGGGGTGAACGTCGAGGGCGCGCTGCTCAGCCTCGGCGACGGGCACGCGCGGCAGGGCGAGGGCGAGACGTGCGGCGTCGCCGTCGAGTGCGCCATGCGGACCGTCGTGATCGTCGAGCTCCTCAAGGGCGTCGCCACGCCGTGGCCGCGCATCGAGTCGGACACGCACATCATCTCGACCGGGTCGGCGCGGCCTCTCGAGGACGCGTTCCGGATATCCCAACTCGATCTGGTGCGCTGGCTGGAGCGCGACTACGGCTTCAGTGAGCTGGACGCCTACCAGTTCGCCTCGCAGACCGTCGAGTCGCCGCTCGCCAACGTCTGCGACACGAACTACACGTGCGTGGCGAAACTCCGTAAGGAGTGGCTGCCGGCACGGGAGACGCATCGCGGGCTGCACGCGCACTTGAGGGACGTCGCCGCGACGCTCCCCCGACCGGACCACCGCACCTTCTGACGACGCACCGTTCGCTGTTCGCAGACAAAGCCCTGCCCCACCGTCCCCACCAGAGAGGCAGACCAGTCATGGACCGAAGGCCACTTCCGAGCCGGCGCCGGTTGCTCCAGGCCGGCGCGCTCGCCGCCGTGCCCGCAGCACTGCTCCCCGCCGCCCGCGCCTGGGCCGGGGCGCAGGCCGTCGACTATCCGGGCGCCGAGTCCGTCCCTGCCAGCACCTCCAACTACACGGCGTCCAGCCGTCCCACCAGCTATCCCCTGAACTACGTGATCATCCACGTAACCCAGGAGACGTACGCCGACGCCCTGGCCATCTTCCAGAACCCGGCCAAGAAGGTCTCCGCGCACTACGTGGTCCGCTCGTCCGACGGCCACATCGCCCAGTGCGTCCGCGAGCGCAACATCGCCTGGCACGCCGGGAATTGGGACTACAACACCCGAAGCATCGGCATCGAGCACGAGGGCTGGGTCGACCAGCCGGAGTACTTCACCGACGCGCTCTACCAGTCGTCGGCCAATCTGACCGCCGCGATCTGCGCCAAGTACGGCATACCCATGGACCGCCAGCACATCCTCGGGCACTACGAGGTCCCCGGCACGGACCACACCGACCCTGGCCCGTACTGGGACTGGTCCCGCTACATCAGGATGGTCAACTTCGCCTGAGTGGTGGCCAGGAGCGCAGCGGGGTCGGCCTGCCCGGCGCGCACGCACTGTGACGCATCCGTGCGGATCAGTGTCGGGACGCTTGTCCGTATGCGTCCCCGGCGCGACGATGTCCCCACAGCGATGCACCGCCGCATCGCCCGCCGGGGAGGCCGACTTGACCGATCCATGGGTGGCCCTGGAGCCGGGCACCGATCCGTCCGAGCGGGTACGGGTCCTGCGCCGCGCGCACGAGACGTTCACCGCCGCGGGGACCGTGTCCCGCCCGGTGCGCTCCGTGGTGGCCGATTCCTGGCGGCGCTCCGCCGGAGCGCACGTCAGCCCGGACGCCTCCGCGTCGGTGGAGCTGAGCGACGGCGACCTCGGGGCGTACCGCGCCGAGCATCCGCTGGCCCGGGTCATGCCGCTGTTCCGTGAACTCATGGGCACGTTCGCCCAGGACGGCGAGCATCTGCTCGCCGTGTGTGACGCGCACGGCAGGCTCCTGTGGGTCGAGGGCGACCGGACGACGCGGCAGCGGGCCGGGAAGATGAACTTCGTGCCGGGCGCGCGCTGGTCGGAGACGGCGATGGGGACGAACGCGCCGGGCACGGCCGTGGCGGTCGACCGGCCCGTCCAGGTGTTCGCCGCCGAGCACTTCATCCGGCGCGTCCAGCCGTGGACCTGCGCGGCGGCCCCCGTGCACGATCCGCGTTCGGGGCGGCTGCTCGGCGCCGTCGACATCACGGGCGGGGACGGGCTTGCCCATCCGCACAGCCTCGCCTTCGTGCAGGCGGTGGCCCGTGCGGCGGAGTCCCAGCTGGCGCTGCTCGCGCCGCCGCCTTCGGACGCGGACAGTCTCCGGCTCACCGCGCTCGGCCGGGACGAGGCGCTCCTCATCACGAGCGGCGGACGCAAGATCCGCCTCAGCCGCCGGCACAGCGAGATCCTCGTCCTGCTGGCCCGCCACCCGGAGGGCCTGACCGGCGACGAGCTGCTGTGCGCCCTGTACGAGGACGAGTCGGTCACACCTGTGACGCTGCGGGCCGAACTGGCGCGCCTGCGCCGGGTACTCGGCCCCGACATCCTCGGCTCGCGCCCCTACCGCCTGGCGGCGCCCGTCGAGTCCGACTTCGGGACGGTCGAGCGGCGCCTGGGGACGGGCGCGGTGACGGCGGCCGCCGCCGCGTTCGGCGGACCGCTGCTGCCCGGCTCGCAGGCCCCTGCCGTCGTTCGTATACGGCGCAGGCTCACCGACGAGATTCGTGCCGCGCTCATCGCGCGGGGCGACCCCGACCTGCTCGCGGACTGGGCGCACGCACCGTGGGGCGAGGAGGACCTCGACGTGTGGCGGGCGCTGGCCACGGTGCGCCCGGCGCCGCCCGTGCTCGCCCGGCTCAGGGAACTCGACGCGGAACAGGCCGCGCCCGGCCCCCCGACGTCGTTCGCAACGTATCTGCAACGTCCGCGCGCCTAGCCTCCGTGCGAAAGCTGCCCAACGGCGGGCGGCTCGCACGGGAGGCCAGCCAAGATGACCCTTTACGCAGCACCCGGTACCAACGGCTCAGTCGTCTCCTACCAGGCCCGCTACGACCACTTCATCGGCGGCGAGTACGTGCCGCCGGCCCTCGGCCAGTACTTCGAGAACCCGAGCCCGGTCAACGGGAAGCCGTTCACGGAGATCGCCAGGGGCACCGAGGCGGACGTCGAGCGCGCCCTCGACGCGGCGCACGCCGCCGCGCCCGCCTGGGGCCGTACGTCGCCCACCGCGCGCGCCGACATCCTCCTCAAGATCGCCGACCGGATGGAGGCGAACCTCGAGAAGCTGGCGGTCGCCGAGACCTGGGAGAACGGCAAGCCGGTCCGCGAGACGCTCGCCGCCGACATCCCGCTCGCGATCGACCACTTCCGCTACTTCGCCGGCGCCCTGCGCGCCCAGGAGGGCTCGCTCAGCGAGATCGACGACGACACGATCGCGTACCACTTCCACGAGCCGCTCGGCGTGGTGGCGCAGATCATTCCGTGGAACTTCCCGATCCTGATGGCCACTTGGAAGCTGGCCCCGGCCCTCGCGGCGGGCAACGCGGTGGTCCTCAAGCCCGCGGAGCAGACCCCGGCTTCCATCCACTACTGGCTGAGCCTGGTCGCCGACCTGCTGCCGCCGGGTGTCGTGAACGTCGTCAACGGCTTCGGCGTGGAGGCGGGCAAGCCGCTCGCGTCCAGCGCGCGTGTGGCGAAGGTCGCGTTCACCGGCGAGACGACGACGGGCCGGCTGATCATGCAGTACGCGTCCGAGAACATCAAGCCGGTCACCCTCGAACTCGGCGGCAAGTCGCCGAACATCTTCTTCGACGACGTGTGGGCGAAGGACGACGACTTCCGCGACAAGGCCCTCGAGGGCTTCACGATGTTCGCCCTCAACCAGGGCGAGGTCTGCACGTGTCCCTCGCGGGCGCTGATCCAGCAGGGCCACTACAGCGAGTTCCTCGACGCGGCGATCGCGCGCACGGAGGCCATCAGGCCGGGCAATCCGCTCGACACCGACACGATGATCGGCGCCCAGGCGTCCAACGACCAGCTCCAGAAGATCCTCTCCTACCTGGACATCGGCCAGCAGGAGGGCGCGAAGGTCCTGACGGGTGGTCAGCGCATCGAATACGACGGCGAGCTGGCAGGCGGCTACTACGTCCAGCCCACCATCTTCGAGGGCAACAACCGCATGCGGATCTTCCAGGAGGAGATCTTCGGCCCGGTCGTCTCGGTCGCCTCGTTCGCCGACTACGACGACGCCATCAAAATCGCCAACGACACGCTGTACGGCCTCGGCGCGGGCGTGTGGACCCGCGACATCAACACGGCGTACCGCGCGGGCCGTTCGATCCAGGCGGGCCGAGTCTGGACGAACTGCTACCACGCGTACCCGGCCCACGCCGCCTTCGGTGGCTACAAGCAGTCGGGCATCGGCCGCGAGAACCACAAGATGATGCTGGAGCACTACCAGCAGACGAAGAACCTTCTGGTGTCGTACTCGGCGCAGAAGCTCGGGTTCTTCTAGAGCCTCGAGTCGGGTACCTGAAGGGTACGTTGACCCTCAGGTACCCGACCTCCGTAGTGTCGTACTGCTCGTAGCCCAGACCGGGCCGGTAAGTTCGAGGCTGCACAGGCTTACGGCTCCCGCGGAGTCGTACAGGCCAGGAGCCGGTGTCCGCAGGGCAGTTGTGGACGCTGGAGGGCAGACGGACACGACGGGGGGCTCACGTTGGATCGACCGGCCGGAGCGGACCTGGAGGTCGGCCGAGTCCCGTTCGTGCTTGACGGGTTTGTCATCGGGGCCGGAGAAGCAGCCGGCGACCAACGTCCGAGACGCGATGCTCTTGGCGCGGGCCCGGCCGGCAGTGGCCGCGACGATGCCGTTTCCGACCTGCTCGTGGGAGCCGCGGACTTGACGGGACACCTGGGCCGTGGCGTGCCCGGACCTACGGTCACCGGAGTCGCCCGGAAGCACCCCTCCGTCGCGGGGCGCCGGCAGGGCGGCGTCGTAATCCCGCAACGCCCGACGCTGTGCACGGTGGACAAGAAGGTCCCCACCGCAGGTCGACCGGACGCGGTGGGCGTGTGACCGGTCGGCCGGCGCCCGTGGTGCTGCCCCCGTCGTTGCGGATGCGGCTCGGGCTGGTTGCGGCCCTCGCCGCGCTGGTGGTCGTCGTGCTCGGGGTCCTGTATGCCGGGGCCGGCCGGCCTGGCAGGGTGGACGCGCGGATCTGGGCGGCGGTGGAGGGTGTGGGGCCGCTGTGGCGGCACGTCGCTCTGGCCACGGACTTCTTGGGCGACCCCGCGGGAGCGGCGATGCTGGTAGCGGCCACCGTGACGGGCTGCATGCTGCTTCGGCTTCCTCGTGCAGCGGTGCTCGTCGTTGCCGGCGCCGGCATCACGGTGGGGACGACGACACTGCTCAAGCAACTGGTGGGACGCACCATCCACGGCGACGAGAACCTGTCGTACCCGAGCGGGCACACCGCCTTCGCCACTGCGCTCGCCTTCGTGCTGGCCCTGCTCGCGACCGGCCGGTTCGGCCTCGGCAGGACGGCCGGCACCTCACTCGTGCTCGCCGCAGCGCTGGTCGGCGGCGCCGCCATGGGCTGGGCGCAGGTCGTCCTGGGCGCGCACTACCCGACCGACGTCCTCGGCGGCTGGTGCACCGCGCTCGTGGTGATACCGGCGACCGCGTGGCTGGTCGACCGGACGGCCGACCGGCTGGGCGACCGGACGGCCACCGCCGGTCGGCGGGCGCGTCGCTGACGTCACGTCACGCCAAGCGGCGGAACACGGGCTTCACCGGCCGCCCGGCCAACCAGGGGGTGGGGTCGGCGGCGTCCAGTGCCTTCCGGTACACCGCACATGCCTGGGCCACCACGTCGACAGTGCGGTCGATGTCGGCGTCGCCGAGCGCGCTGCTCACCACGAACGACGGGGCAAGGATTCCGCCCTCGATGAGCCGGCGCAGGAACAAGGTGCGGTACTGCTGCGACGGCTGCCCGTTCTCGTCGAGGGTGGCGAAGACCAGGTTGCTGGCCCGGCCCCGGACGACGACGTGGTCGCCGACGCCCATGCTCGCCGCGGCCTCGCGGACACCGGTGGCCAACCGCTCCCCGAGGGCGTGCAGTTGTGCGGTGATGCCCTCCTCGACGTACGTGGTGAGCACGGCCGTCGCGGCGGCCAGCGAGTGCGTTTCCGCACCGTGCGTGGTGGACAGCAGGAACACCCGCTCGCTGGAGTGACGAAGTCCGCCCCGCTCCATCAGATCGCGGCGGCCGGCCAGCGCGGAGACGGCGAACCCGTTGCCCAGCGCCTTGCCGAACGTGGAGAGGTCGGGGACCACGCCGTACAGACCCTGGGCGCCCGCCTCGGACCAGCGCAGGCCGGTGATCATCTCGTCGAAGATCAGTACACAGCCGTGCCGGTCGGCCAGCTCGCGCAGGCCGGCGAGGTACCCGGGAGTGGGGTCTCCACTGCTCGCGGGGCACTTCCCGGCCGAAGGCTCGGGGAGAAGTTGAGAGCTGGGGGAAGGCTCGGTGTGGCCGAGGGGTTCGAGGATCAGACAGGCGACCTCGTCCTGGTACCGGGTGAGCAGCTCCTCCGTGGCGGCCAGGTCCCCGTAGGGGAACGCCACGGTGAGCTCGGTGGTCGCCGCCGGAACACCGGCGGACATCGGCGATGTGCCGATGAACCAGTCGTCGACGGAGAAGAACGGATGGTCGCCGCAGATGGCCACCCGCGTGCGCCCGGTGACGGCGCGGGCGAGGCGCACCGCGGCGGTGGTGACGTCGGAGCCGTTCTTCGCGAACTTGACCATGTCGGCGGTCGGCACCGTGGCCAGGAAGCGTTCCGCGGCCTCGACCTCCACGATGGACGGCCGGACGAAGTTGCTGCCGCGGTCGAGTTCCCGCCGCACCGCCTCGAGCACGCGCGGGTGGGCATGGCCGAGGCTGACCGACCGCAGGCCGGACCCGTACTCGATGTAGCGGTTGTCGTCGATGTCCCACACGTGGGCACCGCGGCCGTGGCTGATGACCGGGGCCAGGTTCTCGGGGTACTGGTCGTCGCCCTTGGCGTAGGTGTGCGCGCCGCCGGGGATCATGGCGTGCAGCCGCTTGTTCGCCAGCTGCGACCGGGGCAGGAGGAGCTCTTCGGCATCCACGCTGACTTCACGTCTCCTTTTGCTTCAGGGCCTCGGCGAGTCCCGGCGCCTCCCGGTCCCGCTGGGACATCGATATGACCGGCAGCGGCCAGGGGATGGCGAGCTCCGGGTCGTCGAAGGCGATCGTCACGTCCTCGGCCGGATCGTGCGGGCGGTCGATCCGGTACGAGGTGTCGGCGGTTTCGGTCAGCGCCTGGAAGCCGTGCGCGCACCCCGCCGGGATGTACAGGGTCACCTGCGTCTCGCCGGACAGTTCGAAGAAGGCCCGGTTGCGGTAGGTCGGCGAGTCGGGCCGCAGGTCCACGACGACGTCGAAGATGCTCCCGTACGAGCACCGGACCAGCTTGGCCTCGCCTGCGCCGGTGCGCAGGTGCAGGCCGCGCAGCACGCCCCGGACCGAGCGGGACACGCTGTCCTGGACGAAGGCGTCCGGGTCGAGGCCCACCGAGCGGACCACCTCGGCGTCGAAGGTGCGGCAGAAGAAGCCGCGTTCGTCGGCGTACGGCGTCGGTTCGAAGAGGTAGGCGCCGTCGATCTCCGGGACGTCGATCGCTTTCATGGAGTCTCCCGCAGGGCGTTGGCAAGGGCAGGGGCAGGGCCGGCCGCCGGAAAGAGGGCCGTGGTCAAGGCGGTGAACTGGTCCTCGAGTTGCTGCGCGGCGGTCAGGTTGCGCTCGGTGAGGGTCCGCCGGAGTTCCGCCGATCGCTGCTCCAACGCCCGGAACTGTGCGCGCAGTTGGTCGGCGTCGACCTCGCGGGCCGGGTGGCGGAAATCGGCCAGGCCCATCCGGTCCATGAGCGCGTCGCTCTTGGCCGCGTAGCTGAGTGCGAGCGTCGGTACGCCGACCTTCAGCGCGCAGACCAGGTTGTGGTAGCGGGTCGCCACCACGGTGTCGGCGGCCGCCATCTCCTTCATCAGGTCGGCCAGCGAGGCCGCTTCGGCGGCGGTGACCAGCGGTGAGTCCACCGCGTCGAGGATCGCGGCGACCACCGGCGCATCGCACTCGTCGCCGGTGAGGAGCCGGACCGGCCTGCCGTCCTCGGCCAGCGCACGGACGAAGCGGGTCGTCCCGTCGAGGTAGCGCCGGTGGATCTCCTCGGCCCGGGCGCGGTCGTCGTCACTGCCGTGGAAGTCCATGACGCCGACACAGACCGGCCCCGGCGGATCGGAGGGTGCACTTGCGGGCAGCGCCGGCAGGGCGAAGGTGAGGTCCGGGTACACCTCGTCCTGCGCGGTGTCCACGCCCATCTCTCGCATTGCGTCGCGGGATTGGGCGTCCCGGTACGACCGGTACGTGGCAAGCCGCGCCGACCAACGGACCAGGGCCCGGATCGGGCGGTTGCCGATCGGGGCGGCGCCGACACCGACCAGCGCGACCCGGGTGCCGCACAGCCGGCCGGACGCGCAGAGCAGGAACAGCGCGTACGGGAAGCCCCACGGCCGCAGCGGCAGCGTGGCCTCCAGGACGCCCATGCCTGGCACGATCACCACGTCGTGCCGGCGCACCCAGGCGGCGGTGCGGACGGCGTCGACCAGTTTGCCCAGACCCTTCGCCACGATCGCGCCCGCCCGCGACGCGGTCCGGTACTCGCCGCGGTACCAGTGCAGCCGCGTCGCGGGGATCCCGAACCGGGTCGTCACGGCCTCGGGTCCGCCGCACAGCGCGTCCACGACCGCCTCCGGGCGCTCGGCGCGGAGGTACCCGAGCACGGCTTCGAGCGATCCGTCGTTGCCGAGGTTGCCGGAGCCGAGCAGGCCGAAGATCCCGACGCGCACCGGAGTTTCGTCCGCGGACGTCATGCCTGCCTCCCCTCACGGCCGGCGACGAGGGCGTCGACGGAGACAGTGAGCCCGCTCGGTTCGACCGGGGCGCGGTCCTCGACCCGCTCGCCGGCGCCGGGCCGGACCCGGCTGGACATCCATGAGGCCAGGTGGCGGTAGCACGCGCGCCGGTCGGCCTGGGACAACGGCGCCCGCCTGATCGCCGCTACGAAGCCCCAGACGTACTCGGCCAGCAGCCGGGGCGTCGGGTGCAGCAGGCCGGCCCGGCGTGGGTCCAGGTTGACGGACCGGGAGCGCTTGCCCGGGTTCGCCCGCTCCGCGCGGGTGGGGTGGTCCCGGCGGAAGTACAGCAGCTCCGGAACCTGGTGGAAGGGCCCGTGCAAGGTGATCTCGGCGACGAACGTGCGGTCCGCGTGGTGGTAGCTGTCGAGCGGCTTCACGCGGCGCAGCATGTCGGCCCGCATCACCCCGTAGAAGTCGTCGCCACCGGGCTCGAACAGCAGACTGCGGAAGCGCTCCGGCGGGTGCGGCGAGTCGGTGGCGAGCCCGTATTCGTACGGGACCTTCACCTGACCGTCGCCGTCGATGACCGCCTGGCCGCTGTGCGCGAGGATCACGTCCGGCCGCTCGTCCAGCGTCTGAACGCAGCGCTGCAGCAGGTCCCGGCCGTACAGGTCGTCGTGCGAGGCCCACTTGAACAACTCGCCGCGGCACTCGGTGAACACACGGTTGTGGTTCGGCGTGGCGCCGATGTTCCGGGGCAGCCGGAGGTACCGGATGCGCGAGTCCTGCGCGGCGTACCGGCGGCAGATGTCCTGGGTCCCGTCGGTCGAGGCGTTGTCGGAGATGACCAGCTCGAAGTCCTCGTAGGTCTGGCCGAGCAAGGCGTCGAGCGACTCGGCCAGGTACTCCTCGCCGTTGTACACGGGCAGGCCGATGCTCAGCCTGGGTTGGACGGTCATGAGGTCCTCACTTCGGGGATGCGGTTGTGGCGGTCCTCGCGCAGGGCGGACCGCAGTTGCAGCCACCACACGGCCGAACCGCTGACGGTCGCGGCGGCGACGCCCCAGGCCGAGCCGACCGTGCCGGCGACGGCCGCCCCGCCGAGCCCGCAGCTCACATAGCAGGCGGAGGCGAACAGCTGGCAGCGCAGGCTGCGCCGGGCCGCGGCGAGCGCGCGCAGCCCGGCCGCCGCGCCGGTGCCGAGGCCGGCGCCCGCGACGCCGAGGGTGATCGGCACGATGAGCTCAGCGGCGGAGTGCCAGACGCTGCCGAGCACGAGCTCGCCGAGCCGGTCCGGCATCAGCAGCAGCGCCCCGCCCCAGAGCAGCGCGGCGACGGCCTGCCCGCCGCCCAGCAGGAGGCAGAACGTACCGAGGCGCTGCGGGGCCCGCCGCAGCACCCGTGCCGCCTCTGGGACGGTGACCAGCGAAAGACCCATCAGCACGGCGAGGAACGGGCCGAGCAGCAACTCGGCACCCCGGACCGCACCCACCGCACTGACTCCGACGATCGCGCCGAGCCCGTACGCCCGCAGCTGGTTCGCGCCGCTGAGGCTGACGTTCTCGACCAGGTACCGGTAGCCGAGATCGCGCTGCTCGCGAAGCCACCCGCGCGCTCCCGTCATCCGGGGCCGGATGCCGGACTGGAAGTAGCCGTACCCCGCCGCCACCGTGGCGGACGCGCCCCAGGCGAGCACGAAGGCGGCCACGGTGCCCACGCGGGCCGCCACGACCAGGGCCGGGACGAGTGCGACGCCCCAGACGAGGTCGTTGACGAACGCCTTCCGCCCGGTGCCGGCGGCGAAGAACGAGAACCGCCAGGCGTCCTGCAGCAGCAGCCCGGGCAGCATGACGCCGAGGCAGGCGAACGCGGGCCCCACGCTGCCGCCGAGACCGAGCCCGACCACCAGACACGCCACGCCGATGGCGGCACCGACGCCGAGCGCGGTACCCGACGACCGGGCCACCGCCCCGCGCCAGGAGGCGTCCGGCGCTCCGCTGAAGCGCACCACGAGCGGGTCGGTGGCAAGGCCGCGGGAGACGTTGAGCACCACGCCGTAGGTCACCCAGGCCAGGCTGAACACGCCGAACGCGGTCACCCCCAGCGAGCGGGCCACGTAGATCCCCACCACGAAGTTGCTCATGCTGGAGGCCGCCTGGTCGGCCAGTCCCCAGGACAGCCGGCCGACGAGGGCCCGCCGGGCGGATCCGCCCGGCATCGTCGCCTTCTCCCCCGCGGTGGTCATCGGCGTCATGCCTTGATCAGCCCGGCGCCGTGCAGGGCGTCGGCCGCGACGGCGACGGTGTCGAACGGCAGCTCGGACCGCTCGGCGACGTCCAGCAGACTGTGCTCGCCGTCGGAGAGGCTGAGCACCCAGAGCATGGCCATCTGGGCCTGCTTCGCGTCGCTGCGGCCGCCGAGGGAGTCGTACAACCCGCGTCGGCCCAGCTGTGGTTCGCCATAGGGGCTGAGGTTGAGGTACCGCCGGTTTCGGTCGAGGACGGCGAACGCCTCGCGGCAGACGGCGAGCGTGTCCGCCATCGCCTCCGGGGAGACGAAGTCCGGGTTGTCGGCCGAGGTGTGGTATTCGGGGTACCCGGCGTACGGGGTCCGGCTGAGCGAGCCCACGCCGAGATCGAACCCGGGCGAGCAGAACTGCCGCTCGTCGTAGCCGTACGGAGTGAACTCGCTGACGTGGTACGGGCGTTCGGAGGCGGCCAGCACATGCCGCAGCACCCGGTCGATCTCCGCGTCGCCGCGCCTGCTCTGCTTGTACGTCAGTTGGCCCGAGTCCCCCGCGCAGGCCAGCACCAGACCGTGCTTGACCCGGTCGATCCGCTCCTTGTTGCGGGCCAGCCAAGTGATCGCCCCGATGGTGCCGGGCGCGTAGATGAACCGGTAGGTGTAGTACGGCCTCTGCCCGGCCAGCGCCCGGGCCAGGTACGTCGCCACCGCGATACCGGCCAGGTTGTCGTTGGCCAGCGACGGGTGGCACACGTGGCAGGAGACGATCACCTCGTCGGGGACCTGCCCGGGAATCACATGCTCGGCGTAGGTGAGGTGGCCGTCGGCGAGCGTGGAGTCGATGCGCACCTCGTACTCGCCGTCCGGCAACGCGTCCAAGGTCTCCTGAGCCAGGCAGAACCCCCATGTCGGCTGGTAGTAGCTGGTGCGGTAGGGCACCCAGGCCGGGTGGTCCGGCAGGGTGTGCAGGTGTTCCCGCAGCTCGGCCAGCGGCATGGTCGCCGACACCGGCAGGCTGTAGCCGAGCACGTGCAGGCTGGACGCGGCGAAGTCGACGACCCGGTTGCCGGCGGTGTCGGCGATGTACGCGTCCCGGATGTTCCACTCCTGCGGCACCGTCCAGTCGAGCACTTGCGTCCCGGTCGGCACCTCGTGCACCTGGAGCGGGACGTACTCGCCGACGACGTCCAGGGTGGCACGCACACCGTCGCCGGTGATGCTCCGGCAGAGCGGGTACAGCCGCTCCACCAGTGCATGCATCTCTTCGCCGACCGCTGTCATCGGCGCCACCGCAGGGTGTCGTCGACAGCGCCGGCCTCGGACGCCGCGCGCAGCACGGCAAGGCGGGTGAAGCGTCGCTCGAAGTCCTCCCGGGTCAGCCCGAACTTCCGGTAGGCGTCGGCGAGTTCGAGCGCGCCCTGCTTCACCGTCCACGCGCAGTCGAAGCCGGGGATCGCGGCGCGGAACCGGGAGAAGTCCACCCGGTAGGACCGTGGATCGGCACCGGTCTCCCCGGTGATCACCACCTTCGAACCGGACACCGCCTCGGCGACCTGCTCGGCGATCTCGGCGACCGTGACGTTGTTGATCTCGCTGCCGATGTTGAACGCCCGGTCGTGCACCGTTTCGCGCGGCGCGGTCAGCGCGGCCGTGAAGGCATGTGCGATGTCGGCGGCGTGCACGAGCGGGCGCCACGGAGTGCCGTCGGACATCACAAGCACCTCGCCGGACAGGAGCGCGTGTCCCACCAGGTTGTTCAGCACGATGTCGGCGCGCAGCCGGGGTGAGTAGCCGAAGGCGGTGGCGTTGCGCATGAACACCGGGCTGAAGTCGCCGTCGGCGAGCGCGTGCAGGTCGTCCTCGACCCGCACCTTGGACTCCGCGTACGGCGTCACCGGGCGCAGCGGGGCGTCCTCGCCCACCAGGTCGTCCCCGCCGGCGGCGCCGTAGACCGAGCAGGTCGACGCGTACAGGAAGCGCCGCACCCCGGCGTCGCGGGCCAGCCGGGCCAGGCGTACGGACGCGTGGTGATTGATGTCGTAGGTGAGGTCCGGTGCCAGCGATCCCAGCGGGTCGTTGGACAGCGCGGCCAGGTGGATCACGGCGTCCACTCCGGCCACGTGGTCGGCCGTGACGTCACGCAAGTCCACCCGATGCCCCGCAGGGTCCGCGGGCGGCGGGCCGAGGACGCAGTCGGCGAAGAGGCCGGCGTCGAGACCGACGACGTCGTGCCCGGCGGCCGTGAGGACCGGGGCCATCACGGTGCCCAGGTAGCCCTGGTGTCCGGTGAGCAGTACGCGCAAGGTTCAGTCCCCCAGATTGAGCGTGAGTTTGGTGACGGCGAAGGCCTCGGCGTAGCGCGCGTGGCATTCGATGCCGCGGATCCGGGCCAGGCCGAGGAAGGCCTCCCGGTCGTACCAGGGCCGGTGCCGTTGCGAGGGGTAGTGCTCCTGCAGCAGCCGCACCTTCTGTTCGGCGATCTCCGGCGACAGCGGTTGGTACGCCGCCGGACGGCCCAGATCGCCGTCCCACTTGACGATCTCGTAGCCGAGCACGAGGTGGTCGCGGAATGCGGTGGTCATCAGCTTCGCCAGGCCGCGGTGATCCTGGTGCGCGTCGTCGGTACGCGGGGCAAGGACCAGGTCCGGCTCGGTCTGCCCGCGCAGCTCCTCGACCGCGGCTTTGGCCTCTTCCCAATGCGCGGGCATCCGGCCGTCCGGCAGCTTGAGCACGGTCAGCCGCAGGTCGGCGCCGGGGCAGAAGGCGGCGAGCGCGGCCTGCTCCTCCTGCTCACGCTCGCTGCCACCGCCTGAGAGCACCAGCGCGTCGACGCGGATCCCCGGCCGTGCGTGACACAGCGTCAGCAGTGTGCCGCCGGCGCCGATGGCGATGTCGTCGCAGTGCGCCCCCACCGCGACGATCCGGTTCAAGGGCCCGGCCCCGAGCCGGATCACGCCCGGGCTCCGGCACTGTCCCGTTCCCACACGGCCCACGGCCGGTCGCCCCGGGCGTACGCGTCGTCGAGCGCGGCCCGCTCCTTCACGGTGTCGGTCGGCTTCCAGAAGCCGCGGTGCTGATGTGCCACAAGGCGTCCCTGCTTGGCCAGTTGGGCACATCCGTCGGCGACCAGGTCCCCGTTCTCCGGTATGTGGTCGAAGACCTCCTGGCGGAGCACGAAGTAGCCGCCGTTCTCCCACAGCGGCATGTCGCTCACCGCGGTGATGCCCCCCACCAGGCCGTCCTCACCCAGGTCCACGCAGTGGAACGAGGACTGCGGCGGCACCACCATCATCGACGCACCGGCGTCGCGCCGGGCGAACCGGTCGATCATCTCCGGCAGCGGAGCATCGGTGAGCACGTCGGCGTAGTTGGCGAGGAACATCTCGTCGCCGTCCAGGTGGTGCCGCACCCGGCGCAGCCGCTCCCCGATCGGCGACTCGATGCCGGTCTGCGCGAAAGTGATCGTCCAGTCGGCTATGTCGGTGGACAGCAGCTCGGTCTGCCCGCCCCGCAGCACGAAGTCGTTGGAGGTCGTCTCCTCGTAGTTGAGGAAGAAGTTCTTGATGTGGTGCGCCCCGTACCCGAGGCACAGGATGAACTCCGTGTGCCCGTAGTACGCGTAGTAGCGCATGACGTGCCAGATCAGCGGTCGCGGCCCGACCATCGCCATCGGCTTGGGCATGTCGTCGGAGGCTCCGCTGCGCATGCGCAGCCCGTAACCGCCGCAGAACAGAACGACCTTCATGACTTGACCTCGACAATGCTCAGTTCCGGTATGGGGAAGACCAGCCGGCCACCCCAGTCGTGGATGAAGGACAGTTGCTCGACCAGCTCGTCCCGCAGGTTCCACGGGAGGACGAGGACGTAGTCGGGCTTGTCGGCTGCTATCTGCTCGGGCGGCAGGATCGGGATGCGGGTGCCCGGGGTGTACCTGCCGTGCTTGTAGGGGTTGCGGTCGACCGTGTACGGGAGCAGGTCGGGCCGGATGCCGCAGTGGTTGAGCAGGGTGTTGCCCTTGCCCGGGGCGCCGTAACCGACGACCGTCTCGCCGCGCTCGGCCGCCTCGATGAGGAACTTCAGGAGGTCCCGGCGCACCTTGGCCACCCGAGCGGAGAACTCGGTGTACCCGGACAGCTCCTGGAGCCCGGCTGCCTTCTCCCGGTCCAGGACGTCGGCCACCCGAGCGGAGGGCGCGCCGGCCACCTCGGCCGGCCGGGCCCACAGCCGGATGGATCCGCCGTGCGTGGGCAGCAACTCGACGTCCACGAGCGCGAGTCCGCCGCTCGCGAGGGCCCGGATCGCGGACGCGACCGTGTAGTACTGGAAGTGCTCGTGGTAGATCGTGTCGTACTGGTTCTCCTCGATCAGGGTCAGCAGGTGCTGCACCTCGATGGAGACCCAGCCGTCGTCGGCGACCAGGGCGCGCAGCCCCTGGGTGAACCCGACCACGTCGGGGATGTGCGCGTACACGTTGTTGGCCACGACCAGGTCCGCCGGGCCGTGCTCGGCGCGGACGCCCGAGCCGGTGTCCGGGCTCAGGAACTCCGTGAGCGTGGGCACACCCGCGTCCCGCGCCGCGGCGCCGACGTTCACCGACGGCTCGATGCCGAGGCAGCGGATCCCCCGGTCCACCATGTGCCGGAGCAGGTAGCCGTCGTTGCTCGCGACCTCGACCACGAAGGCGTCGGCGCCGAGATCAAGGCGCTGTACGGCGTCGGCGGTGAACCTGCGCGCGTGCTCCACCCAGGAGGTCGAGAAGGAAGAGAAGTAGGCGTACTCGCTGAACGTCTCCTCCGGCGTGATCAGCGGCGGGATCTGCGCGAGCCAGCAGTCGGTGCAGACCCGCAGGTGCAGCGGGTACGCCGGCTCCGGCTGGTCCAGTTGGTCCGCGGCGAGAAAGCTCTCACACGGCGGGGTCGCCCCCAGATCGACGACGCTCCCCATCGCCGCCGAGCCGCACAGTCGGCATCGTGTCATTTACTGCCCCCATCCCCCCTGCTCGCGCGGGTGCCCCCGCCGCGAGCCAGTGCTGACCGACCCGCGATCGCGGTGCGGTACTCCTCCACCAGGCGCTCAAGGCCGACGGCCGGGCTGAACCCCTGCTCGTAACGGCGCCGGGCCGCCTGGCCCATCTCCTGGTTGCGGGCTGTCCCGGCCGTGATCCGGCGCATGCGGTCCGCGAGCGAGGCAACCTCGCCCGGGCGGTGCAGCAGCCCGGTCACCCCGTCCTCGACGAGTTCGACGAAGGCGCCGTGACCGGCGGCGACGGTCGGGACCCCGGCAGCCATCGCCTCCACGACCACCAGGCCGAACGCCTCCAGCCATGTGGAGGGCGCCACCACGGCGACCGATCGCGCGATGGCCTTCCGGCACTGGACGGTGTCGTACAGGCCGACGTACCGGACGTCGTCCCGGCCCGCCGCCCAGGCGGTTACCTCGCGCTCCAGCGGTCCCGTGCCGGCGATCACGAGCGGTACGCCCACACCCCCGTCCGCGGCGATCCGGTCCCACGCGGCCATGAGCAGCCGCACGCCCTTGGCCTCCGCGAGGCGGCCGAGATAGAGCAGATGCTCGCCGGTGCCCGTTCGGCAAGTGCCCGGCTCCGGCACGAAGTTGTGTTTCACCGCCAGCCGCTCGGGGGGCATGCCGGCCCGGACCAGGACGTCGCGCTGCGCCGCGGAGATGCAGAAGAACCGCTCCACGCCGGACCACCACCGCCGCCGGTTGACCGACAGGCTGACCGCGAGCGGCACCGTCGCAAGCCGGGAGTTCCGGTAGCAGCCGTGCCGGACGGCGGGCAGTGGTGCGGAGCCGACGCACTCGGTGCACGGTCGGCCGTCCCTCTGCAGCGTGCCGGGTGGGCAGACCTGGGTGTAGTTGTGCAGCGTGGCGACGGCGGGGACACCGGCGTCGGCGCAGGCGGCAAGGACCGCGGGCGACAGGAGCGGGAAGACGTTGTGGACGTGGACGACGTCCGGCCGCTCGGTGCGCAGTCGGGCGGCGAGTTCCGCGCGGACCGCTGGGTTCCACGGCACAAGGAGCGGCACCGCGACCTTGCCCGGCAGGGACCGCGCCGCGATGGTGTCGCTGCGCCGCTCGAACACCTCGACCCGGTGGCCGGCCGCGCGCAGCAGCTCCACCTCCTGGTCGACGACCTTGTTCTCCCCGCTCGGCTGCGCCGAGGCGTAGCGGTTGTGCACTACGAGGACGTGCATGCTCAGGTCATCTCCGATCTCCGGGCCCATCGCGGGATGTGCCGTCGAGGGGATGCGGGCGTCGGGAGGGGCGTGGCCGCGGCAGGTGCCGCCAACAGCGAGGCGGCCACGGCCAGATGCAGCAGATACGGCGAGGCGTCGCCAAGGCCTGCCTCGGTGTACGACGCGATCGCGCAGTAGCTGATCAGGAAGATCGCGCAGGCCCTCGACAGTGACGGTGGCCGCAGCAACGCGACGCCGCCCAGGACGATGATGATCGCCGCCACCAGGGTGACGCCGGTCAGACCCTGCTCCTGGTAAACGGCCAGCCAGCTGTTGTCGATCGGCAGCCCGCCGAACGACTTGTCGCCCAGGCCCATGCCGAACAGCTGCTCCGAGGTCGTCCGGGGCGCTGCCAGCAGGGCATCCCAGACCTTGGCCCGACCCGTGAGGCTGGCGAAGTTCTCCTGGCTCTGTCCGCGCAGGAACCACGCCTGAAGCGCGGAGCCGAACCCCACCGCGGCCACGGCGGCGCACAGCACTGCCCAGGTGAAGAACCGGCGGGCGGCGGCGCTGGTCAGGATGAGTGAGCCGATCGCCAGCACAAGGCCGATGAACAGGCCGAGCGTGGCCGTCCGGGTATGGGTCAGCGCGAGCAGGACGAGTGACGGCACGATGACCACCGCCGCGCTTGTCCTGTCGGTCCGGCGCCCTAGTACGAGCAGCACGGTGAGCCCGATGATCACGGCGGCGTACTGTCCGATCTGCGGCGGGGTGAGCGGCCACAACGCGCCGACGAGGCGTCCGCCGTAGAGGTCGGGCAGGGCCGCGCCCGGTGAGATGACCAGGCCGGCCGCCACCGACCCGAGCACCGCGAAGTACATCCGGATGTGGTGCCGGACGAACGTCAGGCCGCCGTCCCACCAGCGGCTGAGCAGCCACAGCGTGCCGATGAAGAGAGCCAGCCTGGCGCAGCGGAACAGCGCGCCGAACCCGGACTCCAGATTCACGCTGGAGATCACGCTCGGCACAATGAGCAGGGTGAGCAGCAACACGAAGGCGCCGGGTCGGATGCGCAGGCGGAGATTGACCGCGAGCGCCAGCGCGAACGCGGCGACCAGCGCGCCCATGGTGACCATCTGGATGAGGGAACGGGGCAGCGGGATGATGGTCTCCGCCCCGGCGGAGCCGAGCGTGTTGAGGACCAGCAACCCCCAGACGATCCCGACGATCTTCGCTGTGCCGGCAGGGCGCGATTCCGCGCGGGGCTGCGTGCCCGCCGTGACCGGTCCGCCCGGCAGCTCACTGCTCCGCAGGCTCTCACCCATCTCAACCACCCGCCCGTGAGTCGAGGGTGCTGCCCGCGTCCTGCTGGTACGGCGTGCCCTGCCACTGCCCGAAGTCGAGCACCCGGCTCTGGTCCCGGGCGACGAATTTCCAGGGCCCGAGGTAGACGTTGTCGTGCCAGCGGTTGTGTTGCTCATCGGTGATGGCCTCAGCCACCCGCTCGCCCTGGTACGGCGACCAGTCCGGATAGGTGCCGTAGTTGGCCAGCACCGCCATGCGGTCGCACTTCACCGTGCACTTGACGACGGACTTGTCCAGCACGAAGCGGTTGTCGTGGATGTCCACCCGCTGGGTCTTCCACCGGCAGTCGGCGTAGAGCGGAGCGGTGGCGATCGCCGGCTTCGCGCAGCGGTCGGTGTCCTTCACCAGCAAGGTGCAGTCACCGGACGAGGTGTTGGCCGGGCTGTTGCAGAACCGGTCGGCGTTCTCCCACAGGGTGATGCCGGACCAGTTGTTCTCCAGCACGTTCCGGTAGATCCCGATCTTGTTGGTGCGGGCCCGGATCCGTGGTTCGCCGCCGGACTCGGACAGGTAGACGGTCGCGAACGGGAAGGTGTCGCCGCGGTCGGCTTCCCTGCGGCCCTCGACCCAGTTGTTCCGCCGGATCGTGTTGTTCCGGATGTCCGCGTTGTAGCTGGTCTCATAGATCAGCGCGGCACCGTCGTTGTCCTCGAGCACGTTCTTCTCGATGCGGAAGTCGTTGTTGTTGGTGTCCGCCCACAACCCGGTTCCGCGGTTGTCGTGCACCCAGTTGCCGCGAACGTCGGCGCCGTTGACGGCCCAGAACTTGATGCCTCCGGTGCAGCCGCAGCCCTTCCGCCGCCGCTCCCAGTCGCCGGTGTTGTTGCCCACGATCTCGTTGCCCTCGACCACCAGGCCGCTGATGCGGCCGGTGGCCTTGTACGCGTTCATTCCGTACTGACCGTTTTCGCGCAAGCAGTTGGCGCGGACCTTCTGGCGGGCACCGGCCATCAGTCCGGCACCGGAGTTGTGCTGGATCGTCGCGTGCTCGATCGCCCACCCGTCGGCCGAGTCATGGTTGACCACGCCCTCGTCCTGCGGCGCGACGAAACGTTGCACGGTCAGATAGCGGATGGTGACGTTGCGGGCGGTACCGCCGAACGCGTACTGGTTCTTCTTCCCGCCGTCGAGCACCGCGCCCGGCGCACCGAGGTAGCGGTTCCCCTCCTTGGGGATGACCTGGGCATAGCGGTCAGGGTCGAGCCTGTGCTTGCCCGGTCGAAGCCAGAACGTGGTGTTCGGGGGGCTGCTCTTGGTCTTCGCTGCCAGGTCACCGACCACCGTGGGGTCGACCGTCACCGCGCCCGCCGGCGCCTTCGCCGGCCCGGCCACGGGCTTGGCGCACACCCGGGCCACGGGCGTGGATGGCGCGGCGGTCGGGTTCGCCCGGGCGCCCGGCGTGTTCGCCCGGGCGCCCGGCGTGCTCTCACAGCCGGTCGCCGCCAGCAGGGCCAGCGCCAGCGGTGCCGCCGCCAACGCCCAGTGCCGCCCGTTGATCCCCACACGCCCCCCTAGCCGCGGAACCTGAGTACGGTGGTGAACCCCTCAGCGCCGTCGGCGAAGCCGGTGCCGACCAGCGTTGTGGTGGGTTCCTTGCGGCCGAAGCCGGCGGAGTACCAGCCCAGCGGCGGGTCGGTCTCTCCGCGATGCGCCCGCCAGCTCAGCTGCCCGGGCAGGTCGAGCACCGCCGAGCGGTCCTCGCCGTCCCGGGTCCAGGTGAGCACCGCCCGGTTGCCCGCCAGGTCCGCGGCGATCGCCGGGCCGAGGTGGAATGCCAGGCGCACGTCCCGGCGCGGGCCGCGCACCTCGTCAACCACCCGCAACTCCTGGCTCGCGGCCGTTAGTTCCACCCGGCGGCGGTGCACGGAACGCTGGTAGCCGTCGTGTTCGGCGCACCAGCGGGCCGTCCCCCCGTCGGAGGCGCCCGATGTGTCCGTGGCCAGGACGCGACTGCGGGCATGCCGGGTCCACAGGAACGGGCCGCCGGAGACGGACTGGTCACTGCCGTCCATTTGCAGGGTGTTGTGGCCGAGGGTCGACCGGAAGTACTGCCGCCACTCGGGTTGCCCGTGGTAGCAGAACGTTCCCGGGTCGGCGAGCACGTCGACCCCGTCGTGCCGGACCTCCACGGACAGCGCGTCCGCGTGGGCATGCGCGGCGATGGACAGGAAGCCGTGCGGACCACCGTCGCAGCGGCACCAGATCTCCTCCGGACCGCGCAGGATGGTCATGCCCGCATCGGCGAAGTGGGCCGGTCGGCTCGCCGGGCGGATCACGGCCGGTGCGGTTTCGCTTTTCGGGTACGGCCGGATGAGCGCGGCAAGGAGCGGGGTGCGCACATCGGTGCCGGTCACCGCCGGCCACCAGTCGAGCCGGCCGAACACGGCGGCCCCGGTGGCAAGGAGCGAGGCCCAGCGGTCGGTGCCCGCGCCGTCCACGATCAGACCGTGCCCGTCGTCCGCGTCCCCCTGCCGGGGCGGACGTAGCCGGTTGTCCACGATGGCCGCGAGCGCGTCGGTCATCCGCAGCAGTACCAGCCGGATCGACGCGGGGACCGGCACGCCTGCGGCATCCGCCTCGGCCACCGCGGCCAGGCCGAGCTCAAGGACAAGTCCGTGATATTCGGTGGCCAGCTCGCGGTTGAGGCCGGAGCCGAAGGTGTTGCCGCGCAGATGCCGCTCGAGGGACCGCAGCGCACCGGCTCGCCAACGCGCCGAGGAGGGGAACCATCCGAACGCGCAGGCTGCGGCCAACTGCCCGCCGGCCTCGGCGATGACGTGGTTGTTCGCCGAGGACCCCCGGCTGGGGAAGGCGGCCAGCCAGCGCTGGTGGTGCCAGATCTGGTTCAGCGCCACCGGGTTGCTCTCGAACAGCTCGGCCGCGCCCGGCCAGCCGTCGAGCAGCCGGCGGATCCACACCCAGGAAAGGAGCCGCATCCCCAGCTCGATGCCGCTGATCCAGTGCACGCCGCGCAGCGGGGGGTTGGCCTTCCACCACGACCGCAGGTGCTCGGCGACTCGCTCGGCGTACCGCTCGTTCCCGGTGATCGCGTAGGCGGCGGCGAGCACGGTGAGGTACTGGTGCCGGGACAGCTCCCAGATCTGCTTGATGTCCCCGACCGCGTCCTCGTTCCGGTACGGCACGTCGAAGGCGTAGCCCCAGGGAGCCCGGCGCCCCGTCTTCGGGTCGCACCACCAGTCCGGGTCGTCCAGGTCGTCGCGGACCACCCCGAAATACTCGACGTGCCCGTACATCAGCCGATCCGCCTCGGCGATGAGACGTTTCGCGGCGTCCGGAGGTATCGCTGCGATCGTCCCGGCGGGCAGGACCGCGGTGAACCGGGCACCGGTCACGCTCGGGCAGGTGGGCCGCGCCGACCGCCACCGCCGCCTGCGCACCGCGTCGCCCACCCGGCCGCCGACCTCCCGCGGTCCCATCCGGGACAGCCGCCGCAGGTACCAGCCCGGACTCCCCGAACTCACAGTCATCGCGCCCTCGCCAGCGTCACGGGCGCGCCGCCGACCAGGCCTGCCTGCACGGCGAGGGTGGCCGTCGTGGTGGCGACCAGCGACTCCAGCGGCACCGGCATCGGCCCACCGGTCCGCACGGCCTTGATGAACGCGGCCAGCTCGGCGGACTGGCCCTTGTCCCGGGCCTTGGGCAGCCGCGAACTGACCCACCGCTTGCGGCCGGCCCTGCCGTCCGAATACAGCGAGGCACGGACGAAGTCGTCGAGCCGCAGCACCTTGCCGTCCGCGACGAGGTCCAGCGTCTCCTTGGGGAAGCCGGCCGCGCCGGTGGTGACGTAGCTGATGGTGGCGGTGGACCCGTCCGGGTAGCTCAGCACGACCTGCAGGTCCTCGTTGCCGGACGTGGCGACCGCGTACACCGAGACCGGGTCGGCGTCGAGGAGCCAGCTCGCCGTGTCGATGAAGTGTCCGCCCTCGCCGGTGAACCGCGAGCCCTCGGTGCCCTGTTGGAGGTACCAGCTGCCGTGTCCAAGGCGGCCCGCGTTGACCAGGTAGCGGAGGCTCGCCGGACCGGTGCGGGCGCCGAACCGCTTCCTGGCCTCCTGCAACAGGGGCGCGAAGCGGCGGTTGAAGCCCACCTGCAGCCGGTCGTTGCCGGACTCCTCCACCGCCGCGAGCACGCCGGCCAGCTCGTCCTCGGTGAGGGCCAGGGGCTTCTCCACGAACACCGTCTTGCCGGCAAGCAGCGCCCTGCGGGTCAGTTCGGCGTGCGAGCTGTGCCGGGTGACCACGAACACCGCGTCGATGGACTTGTCGCCGAGCACGGCGTCGAGGTCGGTGGTCGCCTCGGCGAAGCCGAACTTCCGCTTCGCGTTGGCGGCGGACAGCGCCGTCGTGGTGACGACCGTGGACAACTCGACGCCGTCGCGCTGTGCCAGGTGCGGCAGCAGCATCGACGTCGCGTAGTTGCCCGCGCCGACGAACGCGAGGCGCACCGGCGCCTTGGCGGACCGGGCCGGGGTGGACGTTCCGCCGCTGCGTCGCACCTCGGGCACGGACACCGTCGGGGCCGCCAATTCCCCTTCTTCCTCGGCCTGTTCGGAGTACCGGAACAGCACAGCCACGGCCTTGAGGTCGCCGTCCTTCAAACGCTGGTACGTCTCGACGGCGTCGTCGAAGCCGGCGATGTGGGAGACCAGGGGCTCCACATCGACGCTGCCGCGGGCGAGGAGATCGAGGAAGCACGCCAGGTTTCGGCGCTCGGTCCAGCGCACGTAGCCGATCGGGTAGTCCCGCCCCTCGAGCTCGTACTCCGGGTCGTAGCGCCCGGGGCCGTAACTGCGCGAGAACCGGACGTCGAGCTCTTTCTCGTAGTACGCGTTCCACGGCAGGTCCAGGCGGCACTTGCCGATGTCGACGACCCGGCCGCGGTCCCGGCAGAGCCGGGCGGCCAGCTCGACGGGCTGGTTGCTGCCGCCGCCGGCGGCCAGATACACCTGGTCCACGCCGTGCCCGTCGGTGAGTTCGGCGACGGCGGCCTCCACGGCCGCGGACTCGGGATCGCCGCAGGCCGCGGCGCCGAGGCGTTCGGCGAGGTCGCAGCGCACCGGGTCGGGGTCGACGCCGACGACGCGGACCCCGGAGGCGGCAAGGAGCTGCACCACCAGCTGCCCGATCAGTCCGAGGCCGATGACAAGGGCCACGTCGCCAAGTTGGGGTTCGCCGCGGCGGACGCCCTGCATCGCGATCGACCCGACGGTGCCGAAGGCCGCGTGCCGCGGCGCGAGGCCGTCCGGCACCGGGGCGTAGAGGTTCTTCGGCACCCAGTTCAACTCGGCGTGCAACGCGTGCTCGTTGCCGGCGCAGGCCACGAGGTCGCCGACCTTCACGTCGTCGATCCCGGGGCCGACCTGCTCGACCACCCCGCACAGGGAGTAGCCCAGCGGCGTGTAGGAGTCCAGCTTGCCCATCACCTTGCGGTACGTGGCGGGCACCCCGTTGGTGGCCACGCTCTGCATGACCTTGGCCACCTGGTCAGGACGGGAGCGGGCCTTGCCCAGCATCGACATGCCGGCCTCGGACACCTTCATGAGCTCGGTCCCGGTGGATATCAGCGAGTAGGCGGTGCGGACCAGCACACCGCCCGGCTTGCATCCCGGCACTGGCACGTCGAGCACCGCGAGCTCGCCGCTCTTGTAGTTCTGAACTACCTGCTTCACCCGAAGTCCCCTTGTTTCTAGCCGTCTTCTACGCTGCCGAGCGAGTGCTCCGGGCGGATCCGGAGGTCGCGTCGCGGTACCAGTACTCGAGGGTCAGCACATGCCACAGGTGCTTGGAGAAGTCCCGCTGCCCGGAGGCGTCCTCGGCGACCATGCGCGCCAGCGCGTCGCGGCGCAGGAGCCCGGAGCTGACGAGCACGCCGTCGTTGACCACCTCGCGCACCAGCGGTGCCAGATCCCGGCTCATCCAGGCCCGCAGCGGGGCGCTGAACAGGCCCTTGGGCCGGTACACGATCTCCCGGGGCAGGATCGAGGTGGCCGCCTCCTTGAGGACGGCCTTGCCCTGTCGTCCGACGATCTTGCGGTCGCCGGGCACGGCGAACGCGGCCTTGACCACCTCGACGTCCACGTACGGCACCCGGACCTCGGTCGAGGCGGCCATGCTCGACCGGTCTGTGTAAGCGAGGTTCAGGCCCGGCAGGAACATCCGGGCGTCGCCCAGGCACATGCGGTTGACGAAGTCGTCGAGCTCGTTGTCCTGGTAGATGTCCGCATGCTCGGTCAGCACGTCGTCGACCGTCCCGGCCAGGTCCGGACTGACCAGGGCGAGCAGCTCGTCCTGGTCGTACATGGTGTAGCTGCGCCGGAACGCGGTCTCCTCGGGCAGGTCGGCGAAGGAGAGGAACCGCTTCGCGAAGCGCACCGACCGGTACCCCCTACGGGCCGTGGCGACCGGCAGCCTGTCCACGGCCTTGAACACCCCGCGCCGCAGGGGCCGCGGGACGCGCTGGTAGCGCAGTGCGAGCAGGTTGGCCAGGTGTTTGCGATATCCGGCGAACAGCTCGTCGGCACCCATCCCCGAGAGCATCACCTTGACCCCGGCCTCTCGGGCGGCCGAGCAGATCAGGAACGTGTTGATCGCGGCGGGGTCGCCGATCGGCTCGTCCAGGTGGTACGTCATCTGCGGCAACAGGTCGAGCACGTTCGGAGCGATCTCGATCTCGTGCAGGTCGACGCCGAACCGCTCGGCCACCTGCCGGGCGTAGCGCAGGTCGTCCGGCATCGCCTCGAACTTGGCGTCCTCGGCGCGGAACCCGATCGTGTAGGCGGAGATGCCGGGCTGGTGGCGGGCCGCAAGCGCGGTCAGGTAGCTGGAGTCGAGACCGCCGGAGAGGAAGGTCGCCACGGGTACGTCGGAGAGCAGGTGCTGGCGGGTCGACTCCTCGACGATGGCGGCCAGGTCCGGCTGCTCGCCGCTGCGTGCTCGCTCCCGGCCCTCGGCGGCGACGTCCTTCAGGTTCCAGTACCGGCCGCGCTCCACTCGGCCGTCGGGCCGGCACCTGAGCCAACTGCCCGGCGGCAGCTTCTCCGCTTCGCGGAACGCACAGCGCGAGTCCGGCACCCAGTAGTACAGCAGCGAGGCCACCAGCGCCGCATGATCGACCTGCAGCGACCCGTCGGTCACGGCGGCGAGCGCCTTGAGCTCGGAGGCGAACACCAGGCCCGCACCGCGCCGGAGCAGGAACAGCGGCTTGATGCCCAACTGGTCGCGGGCGAGGACCAGTTCACCGGTACGCTCGTCGAAGATCCCGAACGCGAACATGCCGCGCAGCCGGGGCAGGCAGTCGGTGCCCCAGCGCCGCCAGGCCTCAAGGAGCACCTCGGTGTCGGAGGTACCGCGGAAGCGCACCCCGGCGGCTGCCAGTTCGGCACGCAGCTCGGGCGCGTTGTACAGCTCGCCGTTGTACGTCAGGACGAGGCCGCCCGAGACCATCGGCTGGGCGCCGGTCTCGGACAGGTCGACGATGGCCAGACGGCGGTGCCCGAGGTGCACTTCGCCGTCGCCGGCGGGGTGGCTGTACCGGCCCGCCCCGTCCGGACCGCGGTGGGCGAGGGTGTCGGTGAGCCGGTCGGTCACGACCTTCCCGTCCGGCCATCGATAAGTGCCTGCGATGCCACACATGTGCTTACCGTGCCTCCTGGTCGCTGTCCGGGACTCGTACTGCCCATGACGGCCGTTCCGTCCGCACCCGGCCCGTCACGTTCTCCCGTGCCAGCCGCTCGTTGTAGCCGCGCAGCGCGGTGTGCAGCCCGTCCCACAGGGTGCCGTCGGTCCGGTCCCGCGGATCGGGGTCGATCAGCACCACGCCGATCACCGGAATGAGCAGGTCGGCGAGCTGCCGCGCCACGGTGTGCAGCCACGCGGCGCTGCCGTGCCCGGCTCGCACGACGAGCACGGTCCGGGTACCGAGGTCCGGGAGGCCGGTCCACGCCGTGCCGGGCGCCACCGAGCCGACGCCGAGCCGGCGCACCTCATGTGGCACGGCCGCGGCACCCTCGACGCCGACCACGTCCGGGCCTCCTGGCTTCGGGCCGCGGTGGGCGCGCCGCAGGGCCGGCAGATCGTCGATGATGACCACCGGCCCCTCCGCCGCCAGTGCCCTGGCGAGGTCCAGGGCGATCACGCTCGTGCTGCGCGCACAGCCCAGTTCCAGCAGTGACACCGGTTCCGCGGAGCCACGCACCGTGCGGGCCAGCGTCGCGGTGAGCCGTTCGCGTGCCGCCCGGGTCCGTCGGCGCTGCCACCGCCTGGCCGGCCGGTGGGGAGCGCGCCGCAGTTCGGCGATGACCGAGGCGCCCAGGTTCGCCGCGATCTCCCGGCGCAGCACGGGGCGGTCCGCCACCACCGTGCCGACCGCGGCCACCGCGAGCCCGAGGACGAGCCCGAGGACGAGCCCGATCGCGGCGTTGGTGGCAGCGGTCCTGGGAAGGGAGTGCCGCACCGCTCGCGGGGCGTCCACGATCTGAGTGCCGGCGACGATCTGGGGCGTTCCCATGCGCGCCTCCTCGGCGCGCTGGTCGAAATCGGCGATCCGCGAGTTGAGTTCCGCCCGGCGGGCGAAGAGCGACTCGATGCTCGCCGACGCCGTCGGGTCGCTCTCCGGCGTTCTGTCCCCGATCGCCTTGTTGACCTGGGCGAGTTCGCCCCGCATTCGGTCACCCTGGTCGCGCAGGGCCTTGGCCTCGGCCTTCGCCGCTTCCTGCATCCGCCTCACATGGTCCGCGACGAACGCATCCGCCAACGCCTTGGCTCGGGCCACCGCGTCCGCGTCGCTGTCACCTGTCACCTCGATCTGCAGCAGGTTGTTGGTCAAGCCGGTGCCCCGGTAGTCCCGCATGAAGTCTTCCGTGCGTTCCGAGGAGTTGAGGGACTGCAGGGCCTTGTCGGCGATCCGCGTGGTCCGCAGCAGCTCCACGTCGGTGCGGATCAGCGTTCCGGGGTCGTTCGGCTGGTCCGCCTGATGCGCGACCAGCACCTTGGCCTGCG
Source organism: Streptomyces sp. CB01635 (assembly GCF_002803065.1). Taxonomy (GTDB): domain Bacteria; phylum Actinomycetota; class Actinomycetes; order Streptomycetales; family Streptomycetaceae; genus Streptomyces. The sequence goes on along the minus strand of NZ_NNBL01000003.1, from coordinate 694,890 downwards.
CGGCCGGCGGCGGCGGCCGCAGGACCGCAAGCGCCGCGCCGACCAGCAGCCCCAGTAGCGCCAGGGAGCACCAGAGGCGGCGGCGCCTGCGCACCGCCACCACCAGTGCCTGCAGGTCCAGCAGGTGAGTGGCTGCCGACGACTCCGAAGTCGTGCTCGTCGTCACGCGGAACCTCCCGTCGAGTGGCCGGGTACCGCGAGCGCCGGAGTGGCGTCGTGCGGAGGATGGCCGGCGGATCGCGTCGGATGGTCCCGGACCGTGCCGGCGACGACGATGCCGACGACTTCATGTCTGCCGTCCGCACACGCCTCGGCGATGCCGGCGAGCTGCCCTGCGGTCCAGTTGCCCGCGCTGAGCACGACCAGGGCGCCGGACTCGGTGCCGCGGTCCGGCACCATCGGCCGGTCCACCGAAACCTCGACCACCCGCAGCAGCGGATCGCCCTTGGCCTCGGCCACGAGCTGCCCGGCGGCCCGGCGGGCGGTCTCGTCGCCGTTCGGTACGACAACCAGCAGTCGCCGGGGGGCCGGTAGTCGGTCCCGGAGGCGAGCGCACACCCGCCGGTAGCGGATCCGCCTGCCGGCCTCGTCGCCGGACCTCTGCGGGGTCGGTATGTCCCACCGGGTGTCGATGCCGAGGAGTCGGCGGATCCGGGCTCGCGTGCCACGGTCTTCGGGCCGGTCCGCGGGCCGTTCACCCGGCACGTCGACGGTGCCGAGGAGCGTCGAGCCCAGCGCCGCGGCGATCTCCGGTTCGGTGCGCAGTCGGCGGTTCACCCGTGCGACGGCGAGATGGCCGATGACCGCGAGCAGGAAGAACAGCAGCGCCCCAGCGACGGTGAGTTGCATCCTCGTCGGCGGCGCCTCGCCGGTCGGCCGGGCCGCCGGCCCCATGACGACCAGGCCGGCCCTGTCGGCCGCCGGGTCGGCCTGGTCCAGCTTCGTCATGGCCTCCTCCAGCGAGGTGCGCAGCTTCTCGAGCTCGGTGCGGGCCTGCACGCTCTCCACGGTCTTGCCCGGATCGGCCGCATTGGCCAGGTCGGTGATGCGACGGTTGGTCTCCACCACCTGCTGCCGCAGCGCCTCGGGCCCGGTAGCCGCGTCGGGGTCGGTGCTGCCGCCCGCGAGCCGCGCGGCGAATCCGACGAATTCCTCGGCCACCCGGTCGGAGAGCTGCTGCGCGCGCTTCGGGGTGTCGGCCGTTCCCGAGATCTTGATGATGTTCCCGTCGGCGGCCTTGGCGCTCACCCGGTCCCGCAGCCCGGCGGCGCTGACGCCCCTCCAGCCGAGCTTGGCCGCCACGGGGTCGACCACCGACGAACTGGTCGCGATGTCCAGCTGGGTCAGTAGTTCGCGCTCTTCCCACTGCCCCGGCAGCAGTACCGATGTCGACGCCGTGTAGCGCGGCGGAAACACCACCACCGAGGCGCCGTAGCCGACGAGCGCGCCCACCACGGTGAGAACGGCGAGAAGCCGCCAGCGCCTACGCAGAATCCGTCCGATCGTGACCAGACGTATCGTGTCATCGCTCAAGGGTGCTGCCTCCCCCGCGCCCGGACCGGGTCGCCCGCCGACACCGGAGTGTGGTCACGGCACGCGGCGGCGTAGGCGGCGAGCAGCGACGCCTGCGAGTTCTTCCAGGAAAGCTGCCCGCTGATCCGCTCCTGGCCGATCTTGCCCATCCGGGCCCGCTGCTCCGGATCGTCAAGCAGCAGCATGATGAGCTTGGCGAATTCGGCCTCGTCGTTGGCGGGCGCGTAGACGGCGGCGTCACCGGCGGAGACGCGCGCCTCCCGGAGGTCGAAGGAGACGATCGGACGGCCCATCACCATGTACTCCAGGACCTTGTTCATGGTCGAGACGTCGTTGAGCGGATTGCGCGGGTCGGGGGAAAGGCACACGTCCGCGGTGGACAAGTAGCGCACCAGGTCGGCGTCCGGAACGCGCCCGGTGAACTGCACCTGCTCCGAGAGCCCGAGCCGCTGGGACAGCTCCACCATCGCGTCGAACGCGTCTCCGGCGCCGACGAACACCGCATGCCAGTCGGTCCGCCCGAGTTCGTCGCGCAGCTTCGCGAGGGCCCGCAAGGCGTAGTCGACGCCGTCCTGCGGTCCCATGACGCCGAGGTAGCACAGCAGATGAGGCTTGCCGCGCCTCAACTCCGGCTCGGGCGGCACCGGATGGAACCGGTCGATGTCGGGTGCGCTGCGCACCACGAAGACGTCCGCCGGCCGCCGACCGCCACGGCGCACGGCGACGTCCCGGTAGCTCTCGTTCGTGGCGAGCACGATGTCCGCGGCCCGGTAGGTCCGCCGTTCCAGCGCGCACACAGCGCGGTAGAGCAGGTCCTCGCCGCGGTCGAACCGGGAGAGGTACAGCTCGGGTACCAGGTCGTGCTGGTCGAAGATGAACCGCGCCCCGTGCCGCTTCATCCACAGTGCCGGCAGGAACAGCAGGTCGGGCGGGTTGCAGGCGTGCACCACGTCGACCGGGCCGACCTTGCGGGCCAGCCGGAGCGTATGCCACAACGCCGTTCCGTACTCCCGCAGGTAGCCGGCCGGACCGCCGGTGGCCGCGCGCAACGGGTAGCGGTGGATCCGCACCCCGTCGATCGAAGCCTCCAACTCCGTGTCCCGCTTCTCCCCTTGAGGACAGATGACGTCCACCGTCCAGCCCGCGTCGCGCAGTGTCGTGCACTCCTGCCACACACGCCGGTCGAACGGCACCGACAGGTTCTCCACCAGGATCAGCGCGCGCCGGGCAGGCCCGGCGCCGCTGCGTACGTCACCAGACAAGGCCCATGTATCCCGGTTCGGCCCGGCGCGCATCGGCGTCGGGAATGCGGATGAGGTCGACGAGCAGCGTGCCGTCGTCATGGGGCAGCGCCGACAGCACGGCCGGATCCTTGGTCCCGACCAGGCACACCTCGGCGTGCTCGAGCACCTCGTCGACGGAGTCCACGAGCAGCTGCGCGATGTGCGGCAACCGGGTCTCGATGTACTCGCGGTTGGCGCCGAGCAGTCGTGACAGGTTCACGTTGGCGTCATAGATCCGCAGGTCGTATCCCTTGCCGATGAGCCGCTCCGCCAGCTCGACGAGCGGGCTCTCACGGAGGTCGTCGGTGCCGGGTTTGAAGGACAGCCCGAACAGGCCCGCCCGGCGCTTGCCGGTGCGCTCGACCAGCTCCACCGCGCGTTGCAGATGTGCGGAGTTGGAGGTCAGCACGTGGGCGAGTATGGGCACCGAGACGTCGGCCCGCTGCGCCGCGTGGACCAGGCTGCGCAGGTCCTTGGGCAGGCAGGAACCGCCGAAGGCGAAGCCGGGCCGCAGGTAGGCGGGGCTGATGTTCAGCTTGCGGTCGGCCAGGAACACGTCCATCACCTGGTGCGAGTCCACCCCGAGCGCCTGGCACACCGCACCCAGCTCGTTCGCGAAGCCGATCTTCAGGCCGTGGAACGCGTTGTCCGCGTATTTGATGGCCTCGGCCGTCGGGATCGGCACCCGGAACAGCTCGCCGGGCAGGCCTTCGTACAGCGCCGCCACCGCGTCGCCGCTGGCCGGATCGAGCTCGCCGATGACGGTCTTCGGCGGGTCGAAGAAGTCCCCCACGCTCGTGCCCTCGCGCAGGAACTCCGGGTTGACCGCGACCCCGAAGTCCACCCCGGCCGTGCCGTCGACGTACTTCTCCAGGATCGGTACCAGGAGGTTCAGGCAGGTGCCCGGGAGCATGGTGCTGCGGAGCACGACAGTATGCCGACCGCTCCGCTCGGCCAGCGCGGCGCCGATCTGCTCGGTGACCCGCTCCAAGTACGTCGTGCACAGGCTGCCGTTGGGCTCCGACGGCGTGCCCACGCAGACCAGCGACACCTCGCTGCCCATGATCGCCTCGTGGACGTCGGCGGTGGCGCGCAACGCTCCGGTCCGCACGGCCTCGGCGGTGAGCTCGCCGATCCGCTCCTCGACCACCGGCGCCTTGCCGTCGTTGACCAGGTCGACCTTGACCTGGTTCACGTCCACGCCGATGACCTCGTGACCCAGGCTCGCCAAGCACGCGGCCGACACGCAGCCCACGTAGCCGAGCCCGAAAACACTTACTCTCATGACCCGTTCCTCCCCCCAGGCAGGCCTTTCCGGCCTGCGGTCCGCGCGCCGGCCGGACGATGACCCTCGCGCATCAGTAAGCCCCCTGCCCCTGCAGCACCGCACGCAGCGTCTTCCACAAGATCACTGCGTCCAGGGCGAGCGACCAGTCCTCCACGTACCGCAGGTCGAGCCGGACCGCCTCCTCCCACGGCAGGTCGCTGCGTCCACTGATCTGCCACAGACCGGTGAGCCCGGGCTTGACCAGCAGCCGCCGACGGATGTCCGGGCCGTACGCAGCGGACTCCTCCGGCAGCGGAGGCCTCGGACCGACGAGCGACATCGATCCGGTGAGCACGTTGAAAAGCTGCGGGAGCTCGTCGATCGAGTACCGGCGCAGCACTGCCCCCACCCGGGTCACCCGCGGATCCCGGCGAAGCTTGAACAGCAGGCCTGCGCCCTCGTTGCGGTCGGCCAGCGCGGCCCGGGCCCCGTCAGCCCCGACGACCATGGTGCGGAACTTGAAAATGGTGAACTCGTGGCCGTCCTTGCCGACTCTGCGCTGGCGATAGACCGCCCCGCCCCGGCTGTCCACCAGTACGAGCAGCCCGACGAGCACCATCAGCGGCGCGAACAGGAGCAGCAGGACCGCCGCGCCCGTCCGATCCACGACCCCTTTGACCGCCCTGCGGCCCCCGGTGAAGGTCGGCATGCTGACCCGCAGCAGCGGGATCCCGAGCACCGCGTCGACGTGCAGCCGCGGGCCGGCCACCTCCATCAGCACGGGGGCCACGACCATCTCGGCATCGCTGCCTTCGAGGTTCCAGGCCAGCCGCTGCAACCGGTCCGGTGACCAGTGCGGGTCCGGTGTGACCGCGACGACACGGTAGCCGTCGCGGCGGACGTGGCCCGCGACGTCCGACAGCCGGCCGACGACCGGCACCCCCTCCAGTTGGTCACCGTCGAGCCCGAGACCGTCCGTCGTGCACACCGCATCCACCCGCCAGCCGAGGTGCGGGAACTTGCGGGTTCGGGCGATCAGGTCGCGCACGGTGGCCACGCTCCCGGCAGCAAGCACCGGTCTCAGGCACCGTCCTTCCTTCCGCTGTTTGTGCAGCGAGACGCGGAGCAGATACCGCTCAGTCATGGTGACGAGCGCGATCGCGGGGATCGCGACGAAGATCCAGAGCTTGATGTTGCGCGAGGTGAGGGCTATCCCGCCGAGCGCCAGCACGACGGTCGCCATGAACAGCGAACGTCCGAGCCGGCGGAATTCCTCGGCGCCCTGGCCGAGCACGGCCGGAGCCCACGACCGGCTCACCGCAAGCGCTCCCAGCACAAGGAGCTCGGTGCCGAATGCGAGAATTCCCCACTTCTCGTGCCAGTTGGCCGCGTCCCGGGCCCCGAAAAAGTTGCCGATCGCCGCCACCACCAAGGCGGTGGCCACGGTATCGCTGGTGATCACGGTACGGCGGTACCGCTGCTCCCAATCGTTGGCCAGCTGACTGATCGCCCCGTTCGCCAGACGCTCGCGCGCCGGCGTTAAAGGGCCGACCAATTCCCCCTGCCGCACAGAACCCACCCCGGTCCCCAGTCGTTCGACGTGGTCGCCCAACACTGTCCCTCCCCCCAGAAGGCCCCCGCCCCGCACAGTCCTTCCCCTCGGAGGCCCCCACCCCCGCGCCGCGCTGTTCCTCCCCCGGGAGGCCCCCGCCCCCCGCGCACGACATCCCCGTTATTTCAGCGCTACTTGAGCAACCCACCCCGGCGACCGCAGAATCGCATGTCCTGCCAGGCCCTCGATGTGCGTGCGAACCCGTCGCAACCTCGGGTGCTCCCCGCACCCAAAGCCCCTTGCAGGCTCCAAGAATCGATCACCCCCACGCCCGGCGCCGGAGACGCAGCTGCTGGCCGTCCGTCACACCTGACCAATAGATCATCATTTGTCGCCTCGTGTCCCAGCATGCGAAGCACGGTCAATCTAGACCATCGGGGCCCATCTGGAGAGAGGGATGTGTGGAATTTGTGCTCAAGATTTGAAGCTGGATCCACGGACCGGTGGCCATCCGCGGTGCCGTGATGACGAAGAAGTGGCTCTGACCTGTGATGGCGGGAGTTCTCCGGCTGCCGACACCGGCAATCCCGAGGTCCTGTCACCGCCAACTGGGCGGCCTGTCCGGCGGATCGTGCCGGTGAGCACGGGACGGTGGATGTCGGGTGCGACCGATCGACGGCACGTGAGAACGGATCGCAACCGGCCGATCGGATTGCCACACGCAAACGCCGTGGCGGATCCAGGGGCCCGGCCACACACCTTTGAAGTCGACGCATCGCCGCCGCGCGACAGACGACACCCCCCGCGTGCACCAGGCCGCAGCTCGCGCATCGGGCACTACGCTGCGGGCCATGGAATGTTTTGCCGCTTGGCGTACCCGTCGCTGAGGGCCCGGCTCACCGTCGATCCTGTGGCTGCGAGCGGGCCGACCGATGCCCTTGTTCCGTCCGGGTATCAAGCCCTCAGCCCGAAAGGCAGACTTCCATGTTCATCCGCGCGTTCTCTCAGCGCGACCTGGCGTCACTCACCGAACTGACCATCGAGACGTTCCGGCCGTTCTACGAGGACTCCTTCCGCCCTTTGACAGGCGACGTCATCTTCGCCATCCAGCACGGCAGTTGGCGTGACGACTACCGCAAGCAGGTCGCCGAGCTCCACGCACCCGAACGGCACGCATACGTCGCCGTCGCCGAGGCCGAGGACGGCATCGCGGGCTACGTGGCGTGGAGTGTCGAACCGGTCGGCAGGAAGGGCAGTGTCACGATCCTCGCTGTCTCGGCCAAGCACCGTCGACACCGCGTAGGCACCGCACTGTGCGAGCACGCCTTCGCACAGATGCGGGCCCTCGGAGCCGGACTGGTCGAGATCGGTACCGGAGGCGACCCCTTCCACGCACCCGCTCGTGCCCTCTACGAGCAGCTCGGGTGCACGCCGTTTCCGGCGATGGTCTACTTCCGGCAGCTCTGAAGACCTGGGACGGGCGCCCTCAACGCCCGTCCCGTGCTTGGCGACCGCCCATCTCAGCGCCACTCGTCACTTGCAGCGCGGACATCGCCCCCGCACACGATCGTCCCCTCAGGAGCCGTGCGACCGGCTCAGCGCTCCTTGACGGCATGCAGAAGTGTGACGCCGAGCCACGGGCCGCCGTACCAGTACTCGGGGCCCAGTCCGCGCAGCGTGCCCCGCCCGATGTGCTCGGCGTACTTCCTGGCCATGGGCCAGAAGTCGGCGACGATCAACTGGCCGCCGGGGCGCAGCACCCGCATGGCCTCGTCCACCGCGCGGTACCGCTCCTCGGGCGACGGGATGTTGTGGATCGCCAGCGCGCTCGTCACGACGTCGAAGGAGCCGTCCGCAAACGGCAACTCGGTCATGTCGGCGGTACGTACCTCCACCCGGTCGGCGACCCCTGCCGCAGCCGCGTTGGAGAGCGTGACTTCGGGCCGGTTCCCGCTCTGGTCCGTTCCGGACCACAGGTCCACGCCCACGGCGTGTCCCGTCGGCAGCCGCCTGGCCGCCTCGATCAGCACCGCGCCGCGACCGCAGCCGAGGTCAAGGAGCTGCTCGTCGCCCTTCAAGTCGGCCCGGTCCAACTCCCGCCTCCAGACCTGCAGTTTGCCGTGCAGTGTGGTGCGCAGGTAGATGCCGGTGTGGGCGATCAGTACTGTGCCCGCAGTTGCCAGCGCTTTCCGTCCTGGCCGCCATCGGCCGGCGGCCAGGCAGCAGGCCGCGCCGGCGGCGCCGAGCACCGCCGGGAACGCTGGAGCGTCAATGCCGTACCGCGGCCACTGGACGCGCGGCAGCGGGGAGTCTTTCCGGTTCTTGGACATGCTCGCAGTGTCACCGGCTCGATTGCCGGGCGTCTTGTAGAAATGTTCCCCCGTGAACCGCGCGACCGCCCTCATGCCTGCCTGGTGCGGACTGTGGGTCAAGACGTCAAGACGTCAAGACGTCAAGACGTCAAGACGTCAAGACGGGGACAGGTATGCGGGGGCGGCCCACGCGACGTCGTCGACCGCGAGCCACGGCGCGACCGCGACGGCCGTGGGCGTCACACCGGCGAAGGCCATGACGTCGCGATGGAGGTGGGACTGGTCGGCGTAGCCGATCTCCGCCGCCACCCGTGCGGCGCTGTGCCCCACGGCCAGACGGTGGGCCGCGTGGTCGAAACGGACCAGCTGCGCGGCGCGCTTGGGGTTGAGACCGATCTGGGCTCGGAAACGGGACCACAGACGCTTACGGCTCCAGCCGACCTCGGCTGCCAGGCGCTCGACCCGAACCCCTCCCCGATGCGTCACCATCTGCCGCCACACGAAGGCGACTTCAGGCTCGACCGCTCGGCGGCCTGCCGCATGTCGTCGGACGAGTGCGGCCTGCGCGACCGCGAACCGGTCGTCCCAGGTCTCGGCAGCGCGCAGTTGCTCTTGGGTGCGCGCTGCGTCGTGGCCCCAGAGGTCGTCGAGGGAGACCACCGTGGCGCCCGACTCCGCACCGGCGCCGAGCACCGCGTGCGCGACCAGCGGCGACAGCCGTATCTGCAGGCATTCGACGTCCCGGCCGCGGGCTCGAACCCCGCCGGACCCGAGTCCCAGGACGACGCTGCCGCTCTGCTGCCGGCCGCTGAAGTCGTCGACGACGATCGGCCCGTCGCCGAGGTCGACGGCCACCGTGACGGCCGGGTACGGGACCACACCCAGGTCGACGAGGCCGGTCGTACGGGCGCGGAATCCGGCCATGCTGACGCCGGGCAGCCGACCGTGCCGCGAGGGGGTGGCGATGTCCCACACCGACGCTGCGTCATGGGCCGGCTCGGCGGATCGCATGGCGCCAAGTTACGGGACATTCGTCCAAGACGCGACGGTCGAGACGCGACGACACTGACGGCTCCCGCAGGCCCCGTAGGCCCTGCAAGCCCCGCACCAGAAGGGAACTCTCGTGACGCATTCGCCGATCGACCCGTTCATGCCCGCCGTCGAACTCGCCGCGGCCGTCCGCCGCAAGGAGGTGAGCCCCGTCGAGGTGGCCGACTGCTTCCTCGAGCGGATGGACCGGCTCGACCCCGACCTCAACGCCTTCTGCCACCGGGCCGACGACGACGTCCGCAAAGCCGCGTCCGCCGCGGCCGACGCAGTGGCGAGGGCCACGTCGGCCGACGACCTCCCGCCGTTCCACGGCGTCCCGCTGCCGGTCAAGGACCTTGTCGACGTCGCCGGTTGGCCCACCACCTACGGGTCCGCAGGCGCCGGACAGGCACCGGCGCAGGCATCGGACCCTGTCGTGCGACGGTTCGCGGACGCGGGCTTCGTCCTGCTCGGCAAAACCACCACCTCCGAGTTCGGCAGCCTGCCCTTCACCGAGAGCACTGCCCTGGGCATCTCGCGCAACCCGTGGGACCCGGACCGCACGCCCGGCGGGTCGTCGAGCGGAGCGGGCGCCGCCGTCGCCGCCGGGATGGCGCCCATAGCCCACGCGGAGGACGGCGGCGGGTCGATTCGGATCCCCGCGTCGTGCAACGGCCTCGTCGGCCTCAAACCCACCCGCGGCCTGGTCACCAACGCCGTCGTGGAGGTGGAGGGTCTCGGCACCAGCGGCGTGCTCACCCACTCGGTGGCGGACGCCGCGGCGGCCCTCGATGTGCTGGCGTGTCACGATCCGGCCGCGTGGTGGTCGCCTCCGACGCCGCGCACGTCCTTCGCCGCCGCGCTGAGGACGGACCTTCCGACCGGGCTGCGGATCGGCGCGCTCACCGACTCCCCCATCGACGGGATCCGCGTGCACCCGGCGTGTATCGCAGCTGTCGACAGAACTCTCCGGACGCTCGAATCGTCCGGAGCGCACCTCGTCGACACCCCTCTTCCGCTGCCCCCGACCGACGAGCTGGTCACGGCGTTCACGACCCTGTGGAACGTCGGCGGTGCCGGAATCGCGCTCGCGGAGCCGGACCAGGTCGAGCCGCACAATCGCGCCCTGCGTGCGGCGGCACGAGCGATCGACTCGTGGGCGTACGCGGAAGGGGTGCGGAAGACCCAGCAGCTCTCTCGGCGCATCGTCGAAGGCTTCCTCGCCGGCTTCGACCTCCTCGTGACGCCGACGATGGCCTGTCTTCCGCCGCTCGTCGGTGCCTGGCGGACAGGCACCGACGACGATCCCCTGAGGGCACTGCGGAACAGCTACCCGATGGGGGTGTTCACGTCGGTGTTCAACGTGACCGGCCAGCCGGCGATCTCCCTCCCCATCCACCACGACGAGGCCACCGGCCTGCCCGTCGGCGTACAGATCGTCGCCGCGCCCTGGCGGGAGGACCTCCTGCTCCAGGTGTCCCGCACCCTCGAACTCGCACTCCCCTGGGCCACTCGACGCCCGCCTGTCAGCTGATCCCGCGGCCGGGGGTGCACCTGCCTACTGCCGCAGTCTTCGCCCGCGGCGTGAACGCCGGATGCGGCCGGCGGGTGACGCGCTCCCCCGCGCGCTCATGCCCTTGGCGGCGGCTCGGGTGATGTTGCGGGCCATGCCGCCGAAGACGACGGCATGGAAGGGAGAGACGGACCACCAGTAGGCATGGCCCAGGAGGCCGCGGGGGTGGAACAGAGCGCGCTGCCGGTAGCGGGTACCGCCCTCGGCGCCCGTCTCGACATACATCTCCAGCCACGCCAGGCCCGGCAGCCGCATCTCCGCGCGCAGCCGCAGTAGTTGTAGGGGCTCGATCTCCTCGACCCGCCAGAAGTCCAGCGAGTCGCCGACCCGCAAACGCTCCGCGTCGCGTCGTCCGCGGCGCAGGCCGACTCCGCCCATGAAGCGGTCCAGCCAGCCGCGGACCGCCCAGGCCAGCGGGAAGGAGTACCAGCCGTTGTCACCGCCGATGCCCTCGATCACCTTCCACAGGGCCTCCCGGGATGCCTCGACAGGCAGTTGCCGCTCGTCCTCGTAGAGGCTGCCGCCGGCCCAGTCGGGGTCGGTGGGCAGCGGATCGCTGGGCGCCCCGGGGAGAGCGGCGGACGACCACCGGGTGGCGACCTGCGCCTCCCGTACCCTCCGCAGCGCCAGGGCCAGCGCCTCGTCGAACGGCAGGGGCCGGCCCGGGGGGTCGGGGACGTAGCAGGCGATGTCGTGCTCGTGGCAGACGACCTCGTGGCGGAGCGACTCCGTCAGGGGCCGGGCGATGGATGCCGGTACCGGCGTCACGAGGCCGACCCAGTGGCTGGACAGCCGCGGAGTGAGCACGGGCACCGGCAAGATGATCCGCCGCCGCAGTCCGGCGACCTCGGAGTAGCGGCGCATCATCTCCCGATAGGTCAGCACGTCCGGCCCGCCGATGTCGAAAGCCCGGTCGACGTCGGTCGGCATGGTGGCCGAGCCGACGAGATAGCGCAGCACGTCGCGGACCCCGATGGGCTGCGTGCGGGTGTGGACCCAGCTGGGGGTGACCATCACCGGCAGCCGCTCGGTCAGATAGCGCAGCATCTCGAAGGACGCCGATCCCGAGCCGATCACCACACCGGCCCTCAGCACGGTGGCGGGCACCGGGGCGTCGAGGAAGATGCGACCGACCTCAGCCCTGGAGCGCAGGTGCGGGGAAAGATCTTGCTCGGGTACGTCCTGCGGAGTGAGCCCGCCGAGGTAGACGATGCGCCGTACGCCGGCAGCGTGTGCCCGGTCGGCGAAGATCCGGGCCGCGCGCCGGTCGGTGTCCTCGAACCCGGAGCCGGATCCGAGGGAGTGCACCAGGTAGTACGCGACATCGATCCCGCGCATGGCCGCGGCGACCGACTCGGCGTCGGTGACGTCACCATGGAGTACCTCGGTGTCTCCCGCCCATGGATGGTCACGCAGTTTGCGCGGAGAGCGGGCCAGGCACCGCACCCGATGACCGGCCTCCAGCAGTTCCGGAACCAGGCGACCTCCGATGTACCCGGACGCTCCGGTCACCAGACAGTGCAGCTGCTCCGCGCTGTGCTCTGAGTCCGTGTCCACGACCATCTCCCCGCACACTCGATCCGACGCTGCTCCTGGCTCTCCCTTTTGATCATGGCCGATCGACCCTCGACTTCCCGTCTCATGACGTGTTGTCGGCGCGCTCCCCAGCGGCGACGGCGGACGGCGGGGCCGCGAGCTGTTCAGCCCTCCGGATGCCGCAGCGGCATGGCCCCCACGCCGTGTCCGTCGCGGTCCAGGAGCCGGCCCATGTGCTTGACCGTGCGCAGCACCACTGAGCGGGTCGGTGACCGTCAGGCGCGGCAGCCTGCGTGACACGTGCGCCTCGAAGGTGTGCACGTCGCGCAGTGTGCCCAGCCAGGCGTCGACGACCAGGTTGTGCGGGACCGCCCTGATGGCGCTGGAGCGCACCTCGCGCAGACCGGCGAGTGCCCGGCTGGCCTCCTCCAGGTGCTGACCCGGCACGGACGCGAAGGTGGGGCGGCCGCGCACGGGCGAGGCGATCGGCAAGGTGGTGCTCGACCTGGACCGACCGCGCCGAGGCGGCTGACGGCCGGCATTGCGGCGTCGCCGGACGGAATGGTGGACGTCCGAGGCCCCGGACGCCACAGATCCGTGCGGGCCCAAGGGGCGCAACGGACAGGCACGTCAGGATCGGCGACTACCGTTCCGTCACGCCCCCGCGGGCGGGGCGATCTCGACCCGCACCCCGCTCGCCCCGAAGGCGCGGATCTGTGCGTCGGGCGCCGATGCGTCCGTGACCAGGGTCCACTCCTTCCGCAGTTTCGCCCAGGCGTGGAACGGCGCGCGCCCCAGCTTGGCGCCGTGGGCGAGTACGTAGACCCGGTCGGCGCGGCGGGCCATCAGCTCCTTGAGGCGGGTCTGGCGCAGGTCCGCCTCGCAGATGCCGCGGTCGACGGTGACGCCGTCGGCGCCGAGGAAGACCCGGTCGAAGGACATGTGCTCGAGCGCGGCCTCCGTGAGCGGGCCGACGAAACCCTGGCTGAGCGGGCGGAGCGTGCCGCCGAGGCATTCGACGTCCACGCCTTCCGCGTCCGCGAGGGCGTGCAGGGCCGTCAGGCCCGTGGTCGCGACCGTCAAATCCTTGGCACCGCGCAGCTCGTGGGCCAGCGCGCCCACCGTCGTACCGGCGTCGAGGAGTAGGGTCTCGCCCGGCTCGACCTGCCGGGCGGCCCACTGCGCGATGGCCCGCTTCTCCTCGTACGCCTCCCCCGTGCGCTGCCGCAGCGACGCCTCGGGGTGCGCGGACAGCGCCATCGCGCCGCCGTAGGTGCGCGCGAGGCGGCCCTCCGTGGTGAGGCGGGCGAGGTCGCGGCGGATGGTCGAGGGGGTGACGTCGAAGAGCTGCGAGAGTTCCTCGACGCTGGCGAGGCCGGTGGTGGTGGCGAGGTGGACGATGCGGTCGCGTCGTGCCTGGGATGTGGTCGGCGGCATCTACGGAGTCCTCTACGGTGCGGTGGTAACGGCGGTGCAGGGGACGGCGGTTCAGGCCGCCGGAGCGACCGGCGCCGTCGCCATCTCAGCCGCCTGGCGCAGCGCCTCGACCATGCTACCGGCCTCCGCCGCGCCCGTTCCGGCGATGTCGAACGCGGTGCCGTGGTCGACGGACGTGCGGATGACGGGCAGTCCCACGGTGAGATTGACACCCGCCTCGATGCCCAGGACCTTGACCGGGCCGTGGCCCTGGTCGTGGTACATCGCCACGATCAGGTCGTAGTCGCCACGCGCGGCGAGGAAGAAGGCGGTGTCGGCGGGGAGCGGGCCGCGGGCGTCGACGCCCTCGGCCCGGAGCTTCTCGAGGGCCGGGACGATCTTCTCGCCCTCCTCGCCGTACCCGAACAGGCCGTTCTCGCCCGCGTGCGGGTTGATGCCGCAGACTCCGATGACGGGGTTCGGGGTGCCGGCGCGCACCATGGCCTCGTGACCTCGGCGCACCGTGCGCTCGACGAGGCCCGGTTCGATGCGGTTGACGGCGTCGATCAGGCCGATGTGCGTGGTGACGTGGATGACCTTCACCTTCTCGGTGGAGAGCATCATCGAGACCTCCTCGGTCCCGGTCAGATGGGCGAGGAGTTCGGTGTGACCGGGGTAGATGTGGCCCGCGGCATACAGGGCCTCCTTGTTGAGGGGGGCGGTGCAGATGGCGTGCACGTCCCCTGCCACGGCGAGTTCGGCGGCACGCGCGATGTACGCGTACGCGGCGTCGCCCGCGATCGGCGACAGCTTGCCCCAGGGCAGGTCGGCGGGGAGCAGGCCGAGGTCGACGACATTGACGCGGCCCGGCGTGAACTCGGCGTCGCGCGGGTGGTCGACGGCGGCGATCTCGCAGCCCAGACCAAGAATGCGGGCGGCCTCGCGCAGCCGCTGCGCGTCGCCGATCACGACCGGACGGCAGCGGGTGAGGACGGCGTCGTCGAGCAGGGCCACGATGACGACCTCGGGGCCGACGCCGGCACCGTCACCCATGGTGACGGCGATGAGAGGGAGGGGGGTGCTCATACGGACAACTCCTTGACGGGAGGCGGGTGGTGAAGGGGTCAGGTGGCTGCCGGGGCGGCAGCCAGGCGGGGTCGTAGCGCGGCAGCGATGCGCAGCAGCGAGTCCTCGGCGCCGTAGCTGCCGGGGCGGGTGACGACGCGGCGGCCGTCAGGGGTGCGGGAGTGGACGGCGCCGTGGTGGATCTCGCCGAGCGGCTCCAACTCCCGTATTCCCAGGGCATCCAGGGTGGTGCGAGCGGTCTCGCCGCCGGTCAGGACGAGGTCGGGGCGGCCCGGGTACGCAGCGGCGAGTGCGCCCAGGGCGGCGCTGAGGGACCGCCCCGCGCCCGGGCGCAGTCCTGCCGAACTGTCGATGGACAGCACGGTCAGGGCAGGGGCGGCGGCGATGCGCGGCAGGCGGACGGCGCCCGCCGCCAAGTCGGCCGGATCCAGCGGCACATGGTGAGCGCCGAGCGCCGTGAGGTGCGCGATCTGCGCAACCGCGGCGGGCTCGGCGGTCCCGACGACGAAAAGCAGCGGGGTGCGGTCCTGGGCGGGGTCGGGCGGGTGGGTGACGGGAGCGGGACGCACCAGCGCGCGCCCGAGCGCGAGTGCCAGACCAGCGCTGCCCAGGAGCCGGAATCCGGGGCCGAGCCGCAGCGCCGCCGCGGCCACGGCATCCAGGTCGGCGTCTGTCTCGGCGTCCGGAGCGGGGTGCGCACCGGAGTCGGCGATCCGCCGGAACGCCACTTCCAGTACGGCGGGTTCGGACCGTACGACGTCGAGGGGAACCGTTCGGACCGGCAGGCCGGACAGCGCCTCGGGGAGCGAGCGGGGCGCGGCCGCGCGCTCCGCGCGCCAGCCGTCGGTGCAGTGCAGCGGAACACCGTTCACGTGCACCACGCCGCCGGTCACGGTGCGCCCGGCTGCGGGCAGCGCGGGGGCGATGACGACGGCCCCGGCCCCTTCGGCGTAGGCGGCTGCCTCCGCGGCGAGGTGGCCGCGCAGCTGTGAGTCGACCTTCTTGTACAGCAGCCGGGGCGGGCCGGCCTGCGCCGCGCGCAGCGCCGTCCGTACGGCGTACGCCGCCTCGGCGGTCGGCAGGTGCCGGGTGTCCAGGTCCACGACGAGGTCGTGCGCAGCAGGGCTCTCGGCCACGTCGGCGGCGGTGAGCGACAGACGGACGGGACCGCCGAGCGCACAGGCGGTCTCGGCCGCGCCGGACAGGTCGTCCGCGAGCGCGAGGACGTACCGCGGTACGGGCACAGACACGGACGGCGGGACGGACGGGCGTGGGGGCGGGGGCAGGGAAGCCACGGGATCGAACCTCCTTGGGCGCGCCCGGCGTTGGGCGGCCCGGTCCGGATCATGGCACAGATTGCGCGAACTGCGCGAGACCTCTTGCGTGATTCACGCAGTCGTGCGAGCGTTCCGGTGGCGCCGACGGCCCCCACCCGCAGACCGCGTCGCCCTCGTGGACGCGACGCGTACCGGCTCACACAGCACGGCGCACACCGGCTTGCACCGCACATCGCAGCACATCGCACCGCACATGGCCGCAGTGCAGCGCACCGCCGGGAACCACCGCGGCGACCGGTCGAAGCCGCGCAGCCGCACGCCACACCACCCGTGATGCGCACATCACGCACGAGATCGCGTACGAGCACGACCCGCACCACTTGCGCCACCCGCACCACCCGCACCACCCGCACCACCCGCACCACCCGCACCACCCGCACCACCCGCACCACCCGCACCGGAAGGAACCCGCCGTGACCGTCGGCCTTGAACTCCCGCACGTCCCTGTCCCGTTGTCCCCTCTCGTCCTCGGCACGATGACCTTCGGCGACACCGCGGACCGCTCGACGGCCGCCGCGATGCTGGACGCCGCGCTCGACGCCGGCATCACCGGCGTGGACACCGCCAACGGCTACGCGGGCGGCGAGAGTGAGCGCATCCTCGCCGAGCTGCTGCCCGGCCGACGCGACCGGGTGGTGCTCGCCACCAAGGCCGGCATCCCGCACCCCGACCAGGGCGACCACGCGCCGCTCTGTGCCGAGGGCCTGCGCACCGCGCTCGACGGAAGCCTCAAGCGCCTGGGCACCGACCACGTCGACCTCTTCTATCTGCACCAGCCCGACCGCAGGACACCGCTCGCCGAAACCCTGGCCACCGTCGCCGAGTTCGTACAGGCGGGCAAGGTCCTCGCCCTCGGCGTCTCCAACTTCGCGGCCTGGCAGATCGCCGAGCTCAGCCGCGTGGCCGACGAGGTCGGCGCCCCGCACCCGGTCGTCGCCCAGCAGCTGCACAACCTTCTCGCGCGCCGTATCGAGGAGGAGTACGTCGAGTACGCCGCCGTCACCGGCCTGCGCACGATGGTCTACAACCCGCTCGGCGGCGGCCTGCTCACAGGCCGCCACAGCTTCGAACAGGCCCCGGACGGCGGGCGCTTCGGCGACTCGAAGCTGGCCGCGATGTACCGCGAGCGGTACTGGAACGAGGATCTGTTCCGCGCCGTCGCCGACCTCACCCGCATCGCCACCGACGCGGGCCTGCCGCTCACCGAGCTGGCCCTGCGCTGGCTCCTTTCACGGCCCTCCACCGACGCGCTGCTGCTCGGCGGCTCCAAGATCGAGCACCTGAAGGCCAACATCGCCGCCGCGGCCGCCGGCCCGCTGCCCGCAGACGTCCTGGCCGCCTGCGACGAGGTCGGTGCCCGCCTGCGCGGCCCGATGCCCCCCTACAACCGCTGACCTCGCCCCCATCCTCGTAACGGAGACAACAACATGGCCACCGGCCGCAGTTCTGCCGAGTTCACCGCCGCCCTGCGCAATCGCGAACAGCTCATCGGCTACTGGTCGTTGCTCGACTCGCCGATCGCCGCCGAGCGCCTCGCCCGCGTCGGCTACGACTACCTGGCCTTCGACGCCCAGCACGGTCTCTTCGGCTACCAGGGCATGCTGAACAACCTCCTCGCCACCGACACCAAGGGCAGCACCGCCGTCGGCGTGGTGCGCGTCGAGGCCAACGACCTCACCTACATCGGCAAGGCCCTGGACGCGGGCGCGACCGCCGTCATCGTCCCGCTGATCGACACCGCGCAGGACGCCGCCGACGCCGTCTGTGCCGTTCGCTATCCGCCGCTGGGCCGCCGCTCGTTCGGCCCGATGCGCGCCCAGCTGCGCATCGGCCCGAACCCGGCCGACACGCACGAGCAGACCGCCGTCCTCGCGATGATCGAGACGGCCGACGGCCTGGCCAACGTCGAGGAGATCTGCGCGACCCCCGGCCTCGACGGCATCTACGTCGGCCCGTCCGACCTGCGCCTGGCCATCGGCGGCGCGTCCTCCACCGACCCGTCCGTGCAGGACGAGTTCGAGCAGGCCCTCACCCGCGTCCGCATAGCGGCCGAGACGGCGGGCATCGCGGCCGGCATCCACAACGCCGACGGCGCGAGCGCCGCCCGCCGTCTCGCCGAGGGTTTCACGTTCGCGACGGTCGCGGCCGACGTCGTACACCTGCAGCAGATCGCCACGTCCCACCTCCAGACGGCACGCGGCGAGGCGCGCTGATGCCGACCACCCTCGTCACGACGCCCACCTTCGCCCGGTACTCGGCGCGCCCCTGGCAGATCCTGGAGGAGGCCGGAGCCGGTCCCCTGCGCCCGTCCGAGGACGCGGCGCTGCCCGCCGCCGAACTCCTCAAGTACGCGGCTTGCGCCGACGCGTTGGTCGTCGGCATGGATCCGATCACCGCCGAGGTGATGGACGCCGCGCCGGGCCTCAAAGTGATCGCCAAGCACGGCGTCGGCGTCGACACCATCGACGTGGCCGCCGCCCGCGCGCGAGGGATTCCGGTCGTGTGCGCGCCGGGCAGCAACTCGCGTGCAGTGGCCGAGTACACCTTCGGCCTGCTGCTCTCCGCGACCCGCTCACTCGCCGCCTCGCACACCGCGGTGGAGGCCGGCGGCTGGCCGAAGCTCTTCGGCCCCGAACTGCACGGCAAGACGCTGGGCATCGTCGGTTTCGGCCGCATCGGCCGCCTTCTGGCCGGATACGCACGCGCTTTCGGGATGGAGCTGCTCGCCCACGACCCGTACGTCCAGGACTCCGACGTACGCGCGCACGGCGCCGAACCGGCCGCGCTCGAAGCCCTGTTGGCGCGCGCCGACGCCGTCAGCCTCCACACGCCGCCCGACCCGTCCGGCACACCGCTGCTCGACCGGGCACGCCTGGCGGCGATGAAGGAGGGCGCGGTCCTGGTCAACGCCGCGCGTGGCAGCCTCGTCGACGAGCGCGCGCTCGCCGACCTGCTCGGCTCCGGACACCTCGGGGCTGCGGCCCTCGACGCGTTCAGCACCGAGCCGCTGCCCGCCGACCACCCGCTGCGCGCGGCCCCGCGCACGCTCCTCACCTCGCACATGGCCGCCTGTACGCCCGAGGCCAACCAGGCCATGGGCGCGATGGTGGCCGAGGACGTCGTCCGCGTACTGGCGGGCAAGGAGCCGCAGCACCAGGCGAGTTGAGACACAGGGCAACCCCTCAGTTACCTGCACCCCCGCACTACGACACCTCGGCACCTCGGCACCTCGGCACTACCCCCGTCCCATTCCGGATTCCGGCGACGACGCCGGAGGATCCCCCAAGGACCTGACATGGCCACCTCGACCGATGGCGCCACGGCGGCGCCACCCTCCGCGCAGACCGACCCGTACGCACTGCGCGCCGAAGACGCCCGCCCGGCCCCCGAGACCTTCCGCGGCCGACTGCGCCGGCTCGGCCCCGGACTCGTGCTGTCCGCCGCCGTCGTCGGCTCCGGTGAACTGATCACCACGACCTCGCTCGGCGCAAAAGCCGGCTTCGCCCTGCTCTGGCTGGTGATCGTCTCCACCATGGTCAAGGTGTGGGTCCAGATGGAGCTGGCCCGCTGGACCATCCTCAACGGCCGCCCCGCGCTCGACGGCTTCCGTGACGTCGGCCCCCGGATCGGCCCGCTGAGCTGGATCAACTGGCTCTGGATCGGCATGGACTTCGCCAAGATGTTCCAGCGCGGCGGCATCATCGGCGGTACCGCGGCGGCCTGTTCCATCCTCCTGCCGATCCACGGCGGGTCCCTGAGCACGTCGTCGCTGACGATCTGGGCCCTCATCGTGACGGCCGCCGCCGTCCTCATCCTCCAGACGGGCAAGTACCACGTCGTGGAGCGGGTCGAGGTCATCGGCATCACACTCAAGACGGTCATCACCGTCGGCCTGGCACTCGCCCTGCCCCTCACCGCCTTCGGGTACGGCACCGAGCAGCTCGCCGACGGACTGAGCTTCCAGATCCCCGCGGGCACGGTCGGCATCGCGCTCGCCATGTTCGGCATCACCGGCGTCGGCGCCGACGAGATGACGACGTACACGTACTGGTGCCTGGAGAAGGGCTACGCCCGCTGGACCGGCCCCGACGACGGCACCGAACAGCGCGCCCGCCGGGCCGAGGGCTGGCTCAAGGTCATGCGGCTCGACGTGGGCGTCTCCTGGATCGTATGCACCCTCTGCACCCTGTCCTTCTACGTGATCGGCGCCTCGGTGCTCCACCCGCAGGGCCTGGTGCCCGAAGGCAACGACATGATCACCACGCTGTCGCACATCTACACCGACACCCTGGGCCCGTGGGCCGAGTACCTGTTCCTGGCCGGCGCGATCGCCGTCCTCTTCTCGGTCACCGTCGCCTCGTCGGCCAGCGTGCCGCGCCTGTGGACCAACACCCTCGGCCTGCTCGGCGTGGTGAACTGGCACGACCTGCGCTCGCGCACCCGCACGATCCGCATCCTCACCTGCTGCCTGCCCCCGGTGTGGATGTGCTTCTTCCTGTGGGTCCAGTCCCCCGTACTGATGGTGCAGATCGGTGGTATCGGCGGCGGCGTCTTCCTGCTCGCTGTCGTGGTCGCGGTCTGGCGCCTGCGATACACCGGCGTCCCGCCCCGCTTCCGCGCCAACCCCTGGCTGACCGCCGCCCTCGTCATGAGCAGCGCGGCGATCCTGTTCCTCGGGGTGTACGCGGTGCTCGACACGCTGGGGCTCACGCCCGGCAGCTGAATGCTGCGGCCGGGCACAGTGGAGGCATGAAATCGGACGACAGGAACATTCTGTCCCGGGGGCGCGTGGCGACCCGGCTGCCGGCCCAGGACCTGGACCGGGCACGGCGTTTCTACGCCGAGCAGCTCGGTCTCGAGCCCGTCGACGAACGGCCCGGTGGACTGCTGTACCGGTGCGGAGACACCGAGTTCGCCCTGTTCAAGTCGACGGGAGCCGCTCCTGGCACCTTCACCCAGATGGGGTGGCAGGTCGACGACGTCGAGACGATCGTGGCGGAACTCAGGCAACGCGGCGTGATGTTCGAAGAGGTCGACCTGCCCGGGTTGCGGACGAAGGACGGGATCGCCGAGATCGACGGAAACTACCCGAGCAAGGGCGCACGGGGAGAACGCGCTGCCTGGTTCCGTGACAGCGAGGGAAACCTGCTCGGCATCGGCGAACCGGTCGTCTGATCCGGACACACCCTGGTCCGGCTGACGCACGCGCGGCCGGGGGGCGGCCGCCGGCCGGCATCGGTGACACTTGGGGCATGCAGCTTCCCCCGCCCGGCCCTCCCCCTTCGCCCGATGCTGCCGCCGCACACGGCGGTGGTGCTCCCACGCTGGGGCAGGCCGTCGGTGTGGTCGGGCCCGACGTGGTGGAGGTGCTGCGGGCGCCGTGCGGGACGGACGTGCCGGTGAGCGGGGCCGGGGTGTTCGACGAGGGCGAGACGCTGCAGGCACGGGGGCGGATTCTCATCGCACCCGGCGTCGACACGTCCGCGCCGGGCGCCGCGGGCGTGCTGCGCGCGGCGGACCGCGCCGGGGCGGCGGCCGTGGTGCTGCGACGTGGCGCTCAGGGCATCTCGCCGTCTCTCGCCGAGGCGGCCGATGAGGTGTCCACCGCCCTGCTCTCCCGGGCGCCGTGGATCGAGTGGGGCGAGCTGATCGGGCTGCTGCGGGCGGCCATCGCCCGCACCGGAACGGCGGCGCCCGCCGAGGCGTCACCCGATGTGGCGCTCGGTGACCTGTCGGGGCTCGCCCTGGCGCTTGCCGCGCTGGTGGGCGGCGCGATCACCGTCGAGGACCCCGAGTCGAACGTGCTGGCGTACTCGCCGACCGCCGACACCGCCGACCCGCTGCGCAGGCTGACGATCCTGGGCCGCCGGGTGCCGAGCTGGCGGGTGACCGAACTCGCCGAGAGCGGGTTCCTCACCACGCTGTGGGCGAGCGGCGACGTGGTGCACCGGCCCGCGGACGCGCGGTTTCCCGAACGCCTCGCTGTCGCCGTGCGGGCCGGCGACGAGATCCTCGGATCGCTGTGGGCGGCCGCCGACGGTGAACCGCTGCCGCCCGGGGCCAGGGACGCGCTGCGGCAGGCGGCCGCCATCGCCGTACCGCATCTGCTGCACCACCGGCTGCGGTCCCGGTCCGCAGCCAGCCGTCGCCGGTACGCGGTGCGGGCCCTGTTCGAGGAGCGCCCGCCGGACGTGTCCGCGGCGGCGGTCGTCCTCGGGGTCGAGGCCGGACAGCCGTGCACCGTACTCACGGCGGCCGTCGCGGTGCCGATCGCACCGGACGTACTGGACCGGGCCTTCCACCTGGCCTCCCTGCGCGTCGCCGCGCATCACACCCCGGCCTTCGCGCACCGCGACGGCGACCGGCTCGACGTCCTGCTGGCCGGTACCGGGGCGGGGGACGGCGTGGACCAGCTGGCACGCGACCTGGCCGGCGTGCTGCGCGGCGCCGGGGCGCGGCCGCTGGTCGCGACAGGGCCCGCCGTCGGGGGGCTCGGCGACGCCGCCGCCTCCCGTGCGGGGGCCGCCCAGGTGTTGCGGGTACTGCGCGAGCGCGGCGGGCCCGAGACGGCCTGCGCCGAGGATGTCCGGTTCGCCATGGACGCGCTGAGGGTGACCGATGCGGTCGCCGAGCACGTGCCTTCGGCCGCGGACGCGGTGGCGGCACTGCTCGAGCACGACGAGCGGCACGGAACGGACCTGCCGCGCACCGTCGCCGCCCACCTGGTGTTCTTCGGCGACGCGGCAGCCACCGCCCGCTATGTCGGGGTTCACACCAATACGCTGCGGTACCGGCTGCGCCGGGCCGGGGAGCTGTGCGGCATCGACCTCACCGATCCCGACGTACGGCTCCTTGTGGAGCTGGGGCTGCGGCGGGCCGGGCTGATCCCGCTGCCGTGAATCGGTGTGGTGCGGCCGCACCACGTCGTCCCCCTCTCCGTCGTGCGGGCGCACCATGGAGAGGTGGACGGCGCCCGGCCTTTGTGCGCGGCCACGACGGGAGCGGCGCGGACTTCGTGCCGGCGCACGCAGACAGTGCGGGGCTCGGGGCTGCACAGTGAAATCGGGCGGAGCGCACGGGCGACAAGCCGGTGGCATGGCACCGCCCGCGGCCGCCGCAGTAGGCGGCCCGCCCGGCGATCCCCCGGGCACGTAGCCGGCAGTGCGCAGTGAGAAGGCAGGAACACCCATGACCATGGCCCCGGAATCCGTCGTCCGCAGGGAGGCGGCCGTGCGAGCTGCCGCCTCGCAGGGCCTGGTCGGCGCGCAGGCGTCGGTCCTCGGCCTGCTCGATGTGGACGGGATCCGTGGCGCCGCCCGCGAGCTGCGCGAGGCCTTCGCCTTCGACGGGGTCTCGGTGCAGCACACGTTCGCGGTGAAGGCCGCCTCGCTGGTGCCGGTCCTCGCGCTGCTGAACGAGGAGGGCATCGGCGCGGAGGTGGCCAGCGCCGGTGAGCTGGCACTGGCCCGCGCCGCGGGCGTCCCCGCCGAGCGGATCGTCTTCGACTCCCCGGCCAAGACGATGGACGAGCTGCGCGACGCTCTCGCCCACGGCATCGCGGTCAACGCCGACAACCCGCAGGAGCTGGACCGTGTCGACGCCGTCGTCGCCGATCTCGGGGTCGGCTGCGCACCCGTGGGCCTGCGGGTCAACCCGCAGGTCGGCAGCGGTTCGATCGGGGCGATGAGCACGGCGACGGCCACGTCCAAGTTCGGTGTGGCGCTGCGCGACGAGGGCGCGGAACAGTGGGTGCTCGACGCCTACCGGCTGCGGCCGTGGATGAGCCGGCTGCACACCCACACCGGCTCCCAGGGTGTCGCCCTGGAACTGATGGCCGAAGGGGTGCGGGCCGCGTACGAGCTGGCGGAGAAGATCAACGCGCAGGTCGGCCGGCAGCAGATCGACACCCTCGACATCGGCGGCGGCCTGCCGGTGAACTTCGCCTCGGACGAGGTGACCCCGACGTTCGCGCAGTACGCGCGGCTGCTGCGGGAGACCGTGCCCGGCCTGTTCGACGGGCGCTACACGCTCGTCACCGAGTTCGGCCGTTCGCTGCTGGCCAAGCAGGGGCTGATCGTGGCGCACGTCGAGTACACCAAGACCTCCGGCGGCCGGCGGATCGCCGTCACACACGCCGGCGCGCAGGTGGCCACCCGCACCGTGTTCGTGCCCGAGTCGTGGCCGCTGCGCGTGGGCGCGTACGACCCCGCCGGGCGGCCCAGGGCGACCGAGCCGCTGGTACAGGACGTCGCCGGGCCGTGCTGCTTCGCCGGGGACCTGGTCGCGCGGGAGCGGGAACTGCCCGAACTGGCGCCCGGTGATCTGGTCGCGCTGTACGACACCGGGGCCTACTACTTCTCAACCCATTTCCACTACAACAGCCTGCCGCGTCCCGCTGTGTACGGATATGTCGTGTCTGATGCGGGGGTTGTGAAGTTCGCTCCGGTCAGGCCCGCCCAGACGGTGGCCGAGGTGGTCGCGGAGTCCGGTGCGGCGCAGGCCGGTTCGCTTCTCGGGCTGACCGGCCGGCCCTCCTCGTAGGGCGCCTCCTCACCTGGGGAAAGTTGCCCCAGGAAACGGTTTAAGGTGGCTTGTCGCCGCGTGGTCATCCCGCGGCGCGCCACGGGGACGCTGCGTGCCTCGCGTGATCCGCACAGCATCACGCCAGGTCCACCGCTGTCCCGCTCTGCCGGCCCGCCGCACGGGGGGACGGGCCCTGTCCAACAGGTATGCCGCGCCGCTTGTCGGCGTTCGCTTTCGCGTGCGTGCGTACATGCGCGCGGGTGCGGTCGGTGTACCGCTATGCACGTCGGAGAAACATGGAGCACACAGCACAAGCCGAGCCGCAGGCCCGGCCGGCGCAGGCCCCTGCCGCTGCGACCGGGGGCGGCGCGACCGGCGCCATCCGCGAGGAGGGGTACACGGCCGGTCTGCGCAACCGCCAGGTCCAGATGATCGCGATCGGCGGCGCCATCGGCACCGGCCTCTTCCTCGGCGCCGGCGAGCGGCTGCACGCGGCGGGCCCGTCGCTGGTCGTCATCTTCGCGCTCACCGGCCTGTTCGCCTTCTTCATCTCGCGCGCCATGGGCGAGCTGGTGATGCACCGGCCGACGTCCGGTTCGTTCGTCTCGTACTCGCGTGAGTTCCTCGGCGAGAAGGCCGCGTACACGGCGGGCTGGGTCTACTTCCTGCACTGGGTGTGCAGCGGCATCGCGGAGATCACCGCGGTGGCGATGTATCTGCACTACTGGGCGGCGTTCCGGGACATTCCCCAGTGGACGCTGGCCCTGTTCGCGCTGCTCGTGGTGCTCGTCGCGAACCTCATCTCGGTGCGCTGGTTCGGCGAGTTCGAGTTCTGGTTCTCGATCATCAAGGTCGCCGCGATCCTTGCGTTCCTCGCCATCGGCTGCTGGCTGCTGGCCAGCCGGCACCCCGTCGACGGCCACAGCACGGGCCCGCAGCTGATCGCAGACAACGGCGGCATGCTGCCCAACGGCCTGCTCGCCGCCGTCGTGCTCATCCAGGGTGTGGTCTTCGCGTACGCCGCGATCGAGATGGTCGGCATCGCCGCCGGCGAGACCGCGAACCCGCGCAAGGTGATCCCGCGCGCCATCAACTCCGTGTCGTGGCGCATCGTGCTCTTCTACGTCGGCAGCGTGCTGCTGCTCGCCCTCCTGTTGCCGTGGAGCGCGTACAAGGCCGGCGAGTCGCCCTTCGTGACGCTGATGGGCAAGCTCGGCGTTCCCGGTATCAGCGGCATCATGAACTTCGTGATCCTCACGGCGGCTCTCTCCAGCTGCAACTCCGGTCTCTACTCGACCGGCCGCGTACTGCGCTCGATGGGCCTGGCCGGTTCGGCGCCCGCCTTCACCACGAAGATGAACAAGCGAGGCGTGCCGTTCGGCGGCGTACTGCTGACCGCGTGCTGCTACATCCTCGGCATCGTCCTCAACTACGTCGTGCCGGAGCGGGCGTTCTCCATCGTGCTGAACTTCTCCGCGATCACCATGATCGGCACCTGGGTGATGATCATGGTCTGCCAGATGGTGCTGCGCCGCAAGGCGCTGCGCGGCGAGTTGGAGCGCCCCGCGTTCCGGCTGCCCGGCGCGCCCTTCACTTCCTGGCTCACGCTCGCCTTCCTCGGCGTCGTCGTGGTGCTCATGTGCGTCGACGGCGGCGACGCCGCCTGGTCGGTGGCCTGTGTCCCGCTCATCGCCATCGGTCTGGTGATCGGCTGGTTCGCGGTACGCGGCCGGGTCGCCGAGCGGCAGGCGACCGGACATCGAGCGGTCGAACAGAACCCGGCCGAGCAGCAGGGCTGAACGACACGGGTGGTGGCACCGTGACATATGAGCAGTGACAGCACCTGGTCTCGGGTGTCCTGCGCAAGTCGGGAAAGGAAGTCTCGAGTTCCGCAGCGGAAGGCGCCCCGTCCACCGCGCTGGAGGACGGGCTCCGCGCCCGCCCTCTGTACACCGCGCGCGATGACGCCCTTGCCACCGGCCTGCCCGGCTTCGCGCCGTTCGTGCGCGGCGGACGCGCCGAGGGGAACCTTCTGGACACCGCCTGTGCTCAGTTGCAGCGCACGCGAGTCGACCGGCCTCGACACCGTCCGGGAAGGCTCGAACAGCACCGCGCCCTGTTCGACTGCACCGGGCGTCTCGCCGCCCGCCGGCGCGATCAGCAGCTCGACCGGACATGGGCCATGGTCCATGACGAGCTCCTCGGCAGGCTCCACACCGACCCGGCGGTCCGCTCCCTGACACCGGAGCTCGAACAGCAGGTCCGCGACGGACAGCTCACGGCCACGCCGGCCGCCGAGCGCATCCTCGACGCCTTCAGGAGCCGCTGAGCACGTCCCCGGCCCGGAACGGCACCGATGCGGGGTGTGGATCGGGAGCGATGTCTCCTCCGCTCAGATGACGATCTTCTGGCCCCCTCCATGCTGCGGATCGGATTCCCGGACGACATGGTCGTAAGTGGGCACTCATCGCCCGGAGCGCGGCGACAATCGACCGGGGAGCCGCCTGCGCTCCCGCCCCGCACTCGGCCGACTGACGTGGAGCCGCTCATGACCACCGCACGGGACCTCGCGATCGTTGCCCTGGCTGAGACACCCGACCACCCCGTGGAGCAGGGCGAGCTGTCGCTGGCCCTCGCGGGGGCCGAGGTGTTCGACCTCATCGAGGCCAAGGCGCTGATCGTGGACGGCGACCGCATCCTGCCCAGCGCCCAGGCGACCACCGGGGACCGCCTGCTGGACGAAGCCGCCGCCGCTCTCGTGCGGCAGGAGCCGTACGAGTCGGTCGAGGACTGGCTGTGGCGCCGGGGGCGCGGGCTGTCCTCGGCCTACGTCGACGAGCTGGAGCGGGAGGGGCTGACGGCCCGGCCGCGGGGCCATCGGAATCCACTGCGGAGCGGGCGGACGGAGCCGGTCGACTCGGCGGAGCGGGGCCGGACCGAGGAGCGCTGGGCTGCGGGCGAACCCGTACTCGTCGCCCTGGCGGCCGCCGCCGGAATCCGGGACGAGCCGGCCGGTGACGCCCCCGAGCTCGCCGGGGACCCGGTCGCGGCGGTGCTGGCCGCCGTCGGGAACGCCGTTCAGGAGCTGCAGGCCGTACGCCAGCGGAGGGCGATCGAGGACGCGGCGTTCGACAACGTCTGGCGCGGCTACTGAGATCTGTCCATGTCCATGTCCATGGGCGAAGAAGGGCGCCTGACAGGCATCTACCTGTCAGGCGCCCTTCTCGGCGCGCCCCGCGGCTATCCGTACGGATCACACGAGCAGTACGGCTGTCCGGCGGGAGGCCGCGGGGTCAGCGAACGTCGTAGGCGCGGGTGATGCTCTGGGTGACCGCGTTGCCGTTGGCGTCGGTGAACTCGGCCTTCGTCATGACCTGCTTGCCGGTGGCACCGGTGTGGTCGAGGACGGCCGTCCACTTGCCGTCCCTCTTCTGGGTCGGCGCCTGGATCCAGGTGGTGCCGCCGTCGTAGGAGTAGGAGAGCGAGGCCTTTGTGATCGCGCCCGGGGTGTACCCGGCGTGTCCCTCGACCGACAGACCGACCTTGATGCCGCTCTTCGCGGGAAGGGTGTTCATGCCGTCCACCGGCAGGTCGTACACCGGGGAGAGGATCGGCAGGCCGCGCGAGTAGACGTCCGGCTCCCGGTGGGAGCGGAAGCTCCACGTGGTGGTGACAGCGGTGGAGCGCAGCCAGTTCCGGTCCGCGGAAAAGATCTTCTCCAGCTTCTGGGTGAGCTCGTACGCGGAGTCCTCGTCCGGCACCTGGAACACGCCGTACGGATCATAACTGCCGCCGATCCGCTCACCGTTGCGCTTCAGCTCCAGGTTGCCCAGGTCGCCGAACGACCCGCCGTAGGACCAGTGGTCGCCCGATCCGTCCACCCAGAGTGCGTTCTGGAAGCCCATCAGGTCGCCCTGCCGCTCGGCGGCCAGCATCAGCTTGCCGTCGGCGTCGCGCGCCGCGCCAGGACGCAGGGCGCCGCCGTACCACTTCTCGGCACGCCGCTCCCCCGCCCGGTAGCTGCGCTCCTGGTCGCCCATGAACGCGGCGAACGGGAAGCTGGTCATCGCACCGTGGTACCAGGCGTCGTCGCCGGTCGTGTAGTAGGCGGTGCGGGTACCGGGCACGTGGAACGTGGCGAACGCGCTCACCGGGAGGTATGAGCCGCTGCTCCCGGCGGGGCGTATGAACAACGCGTCGAGGTAGTCGGCCTCCTTGCCCATGGCGTGCCACGTTTCGGCGACCTGGGCCAGCTTGGCGTCCTTGGGCCGGTGGACCTGGTCGGAGTGCAGCGGACCCCGGGTCGGGAACGACAGGTTGTACACGTACGGCGAGCCGTCCTCGGAGCCGGAGGCGCGCCAGGTGGGCCGGAACTCGAAGGTGCCGTTCCCGGCACGTCCGTCGATGTCCGCGTAGAACTTCTGGACCGTGCTGTCGGCCACGAGCGCCCCGGATATCTCCCAGGTGTCGTCCCACGTGCGGGTGTAGCTGAGCGTCGTGTTGGTCACCGTCGAGGGACGGTCCGTGTGCACGCTCACCTGGTGGGCCTTGCGGGCGTCGAGGACGACGGTGGTGTCACGGGTGATCCGCAGCTGCGGGTTCGCAAGGTAGCTCGCCGACTCGAGCGCGTTGTCCGCGCCGTACGTCGTCACGAAGCTGCTGAGGGAGTAGTCGCCCGGGCGCACGCTGTACGTCTGGTCGGTCGCACCGCTGTTGTTGCGGCGCTCGCCCCTGTCGGTGTCGAGGCTGACGAGGTCCAGGGAGGAGGAACCGGTGGCCGGCTTGCCGTCACGGTCGATGACCTTCACCCGGAGCGCGACCGTCTGCGGCTGGACGTAGAGCGTGACGGGCACGGAGACATGCACATCGCCGCCGGTGGCGAGGATCCGGCCGGTGATCGCACCGTACTGGGCGTCCGTCAGACGGGCGGTGGGATCGATCCGTAGTGGCACCTGAGCGGTGGCGCCCGCGGGGACCTTCACCTTGCCCTCAGCCGGCCTGACGATGCCGGAGCGGACCTCGCTGCCGTCGTTGCCGTGCACACCGCTGACCTTCAGGCTCAGGGTGAGGTCCCTCTGGCCGGTGTTGGTGAAGGGCACCTGCACGGTGGTGCGGTCCGAGGCGTCCTGCGGCCAGTTGAAGCTGCCGGCCTGGACGGCGGGCGCGGAGAGCACCTTCTGGTTCACCGCGCCGAACACGTCGAGGACGCCACCGCCGGTCTGGTCGGCGCCGGCGACCTTGCCCGCGGTGCGGGCGGAGGAGATCAGGGCGGCCTTGATCTGCTGCGCGGTCCAGTCCGGGTGGGCCTGACGGACGACGGCCGCGGCGCCCGCGACATGCGGGGTGGCCATGGAGGTGCCGGACATCGTGCGGTAGGCGTAGACGCCGCGGCCGCCCGCGCTGGCCGCCGAGATGTCGACGCCGGGGGCGGCGATCTCGGGCTTGAGGGTGCGGGTGACGGCCACGGGACCGCGGCTGGAGAACGGCGCGGTGGTGTCGTCCCGGTCGACGGCACCGACGGTCAGCACGCCGGGCACGCAGCCCGGCGAGGAGACGGTCTCGGTGACCGGCCCGGCGTTGCCGGCGGCGACGACGAACAGGGTGTGAGTGTTCTGCGAGAGCTGCTGCGTGGCCTGGGCCATCGGGTCTGCGCAGTCGCCGATCGTGGGGTTGCCCAGGCTCATGGAGACGACGTCGGCCTTCTGGTCTACGGCCCACTGCATACCGGCGATGATCCAGGAGTCCTGACCGTAGCCCTGGTCGTTGAGGACCTTCCCGATGAGCAGGGAGGTACCCGGGGCGACGCCCTTCTTGCGGCCCTCACTGGCCGCTCCGGACCCGCCGACCGTGGAGGCGGTGTGGGTGCCGTGGCCCACCTTGTCGTCGGTGGTCTTGGAGTCCGTGAAGTTCTTGGACGCGGATACCCGGCTCGCCAGGTCCGGGTGCTCGGCGTCCGCTCCGGTGTCCAGCACGGCGACCTTGGTGCCCTTGCCGTCGTAGCCGGCTGCCCAGGCCTCCGGCGCGTGCACCTGCGCGGTGGAACGGTCCAGCGTGGCCTCGGCCTTGCCGTCCAGCCACAGCTTCTTCAGCGGGGAGGCAGCACGCGAGCGGGTGTCGGTGATGTCCCGCCAGAACGTGGCGGCGGTGTCCTTGCCCGCCTTGAGCGCGACGCCGCCCACCGCCGGGAGGCTCAGGCCCCGCTCGGAACCCCGAGGGGCCGCCGGCGCGCTCTTCGCGACGTCCACACTGTTCCGGTAGGTGGCGATGAGCGGCAGCGTGTCGGTGTGCGCGTCGTCGTATCCCTGGCGGATGAGCCCGGTGACGTTGAACAGTTGCTCGTCGACCGTGCCCTCGGCGATCGCCGCGGAGGCGTCTTCGGGGTAGACGTAGAGGTCCTTGCCCGTCCGGTACGTCTGCACCATCGGCTGCGTGCCGTCCTCGCGGGGCAGCACGGCCGCGGAGCTGTGGCCCGACCTGTCGGTGGTCACCACCACCTTGTCGCCGGTGACGAGCGTGACCGTCGTCTGCTTGCCGCCCGTCGCCCCGGCCCCGCTGCCGATGACGGGTCTCTTCCCCGAGGCGCCGTCAGGCGGCGTATCCGCCGCCCCGGAAGGCGCGACCGCCGTGACGGCCAGGGCGGCGGCGGTAGCCGCGCCCATGGCTATACGCGTTATGGAGCGCATGGATCTCCCCACTCGAAACCGTGAACATGCCGTGCTGCCGCTGCAGCCTGGCAGACATCCGGAACGTGGAGTGATGCCGCGCGTGACGGGTTTCCCGCATGTCGGTTTTCCGACACGCGGTCCCGTCCAGAGGTTCCTCAGCACCGTGGAAACCCGGGCCGCACGCCGCAGCCTCGGCCGGTTCGAGGTCGTCGAGGAGGGGCTCTCAGGGCCGGTCAGGACGTCAGAGCCAGCCCGCGCGTGCCGCGTGCCACCCCAGTTGCAGGCGCGAGTCAGCGCCCGCGAGGTCCATGAGACGGCGCGTCCGCCGCTCCACGGTGCGTATGGAGAGGCCGAGTTGAGAGGCCGCACGCCGGTCGGAGACCCCTGCCAGCAGGAGGGCGAGGACCTCCAGTTCCCCCTCGGTCGGCTGCTGGTCGGTGGTCGGCTGCGCGCGTACCCCCGTGGTGGTGGCGTACAGAGGCCGGGCCCCGGCCCATTCCCTCTCGAAGAGTTGGACCAGGGCGGTCAGCAGACCGCTGCGGTGCACCACGATGGCGCTCGGCTCACCGCCGGAGTCCGTCATGTCGAGGGGCACCATGGCACGCTCCCGGTCCGACACGACCATCTTCAGCGGCACCGAGTCGGCGAGGCGCATCTCGACGCCCGCGGCGATGCCGGCCTTCACGTCCCGCGCCACGTCGGGACCGTCGAGATAGTCCTTGGCAGCCACGACACGGAAATCGACTCCGCGGTCCAGGGCGGAACTCTCCGACAGGTCGGCGTCGTCGCGCGGCACCGCGGTGGGAGCGCCGACGAGGAAGACGAGCAGCTCCCGCTGGGCGCCGCGCTGCAGTTGGTGGAACCGGTGTGCCACCTGTTCCACGCCGACGACCACCTCCACGACACTGCCCGCGGGGTGCGCGGCGGTACTGCGGTACTGCTCGGTCAGCATCGAGAACGCCGTCTCGGCCCGGTGCAGTGCGTTGCGCTGCTCGACGAGTATCGGGGCCAGGGCCACTGAGGGCGGTGTGAGCCGGTAGCGGGCGGGCCGGCTGCCTGCGTCGCGGTCGGACGGGCCGGACACGCCGCTCCTGGCCTCGGTGGCGACCGCGGCCAGACCACGTGTCGTCAGGTCGAGCAGGATGCGGGTGGTCTCGGCCTCGTCAAGTCCCGTCTGCCGGACAAGGTCCTGCGCGGAGGCGGTCGGGCGGGCCAGCAGTGCGGTGTAGACGGCCTCTTCGGTCGGGCCCAGCCCCAATGACTGCAGCATCCAGCTCCCCCTCGGACGGCCACCGTGTCCGGCCTCGGCGCGGCTCGGGCGGATTCTTCGCGGCGGCACATTACCCCACTCTCAGGAAGTCGCCTTTCCCAGAACCTGTTGTGGACGCGCTTGAATCGCCCGGACCGAGGGTGTGCCTCGCACGGCCCGCCCACCCGGATCCCGGGTCCTGGATCGCTGGTCACGCCGTTCACCGCACGGGGGCATCGTCCGGCGGGGCGCGGCTCACCCACGTCCGGGCCTGCCTAACGTACGGGGAGTACACCACCTGCCCGGGAGGTTCCGTGCCGCAAAACCATCCGAAGCGTTTCGCGCGCCCCGTCGAGAGCATCGAACCTCCGCGCAACGTCGAGGTGGTGATCGGCGTTGCGTTGGTAACCCTCTTGGTGCTGGTCCTCGGTGCCCTGTCCGATTCCCCGGTGTGGCTTCTCGGGCTCCTTGTTTTCCTGCCGGCGGCGGCGTCCGCGCTGTGCACCGTGCGCCAGACGAAGTTCGTGGCCGCGTGGATCGCGCTCGTGGTCGTCGTCATCGTGCTGCTCCGGCACGGCGACGGGCGGTCGTGGCTCGACAGGAGCCTCATGATGCTGCTCACCCTCGCCCTGGGCGCGGCCTCCGTCTACGCCTGCCACCGTCGTATCCGCCGCGAGGACGAGATGCTGCGGCTGCGCTCCACCGCTGCGGCGATGCAGCGTCACATCCTGCGCCCGCTGCCTCTGCTCACCGACGACGTCCTGGTCGACGGCGCGTACGAGCCCGTCCAGGAGGACCGGCTGGTCGGCGGCGACATCTACGACGTCGTCGAGTCTCCCTGGGGAACCCGGGTTCTGATCGGCGATGTCCAGGGCAAGGGCCTGCCCGCGGTCGGTGCCGCGTTCGCGGTCATCGGCGCATTCCGGGAGGCGGCCCACCGGGAGCCGACCCTGACCGCGCTCGTCGACGCCCTCGATGCCTCTGTCGTACGGCACAACTCCTACGCCGCACGGACCGGCGACGACGAACGGTTCGTCACCGCGCTCATCCTCAACGTCGACGCGCACGACGAGGTACAAGTCATCAACTGCGGACACATCGCACCCCACTTGCTGCACAACGCCACCATCAGCACGCCGGCCCTCGACTCCGGCGTTCCCCTCGGTCTCGCCGAACTCGCCACCGAACCGGTGACCGTCGACTGGTTCGCCTTCCCGGCCGGGGCGACACTGCTGCTGACCACCGACGGGCTCACCGAGACCCGCGGCGCCGACGGCACGTTCTACCCCGTCACCGAACGCCTCTCCGAGCGGGTGTCCCTCTCCCCCACCGACCTGCCACACGCCCTCTACGACGACGCGAGCGCGTTCGCCGGGGAGCGAGGTCAGCACGACGACGTCGCGATCCTGTGCGTCCGGCGGTCGCCTTTCCGTTGAGTACGTGGCGCAGGCATCACGCGATCGCACGTCACGCCCGCCGGGAGTTCTCCGTACGGGGCGAAGTCGCCTGACCAGGTTGTGCCCGTCAGGCGCCTCACTGCCGTACGTCCTCAGGGCTGTCCCAGGCCGGCCGCGAATTCCGCGAACCAGGCGAGCATGTCGGGCCGGGTCACAGCCCCTTCCGCGCTGACCTCGCTGACGCGGGTGCCCTGGAGGATGCGCTTGACGGGGACCTCCAGCTTCTTGCCCGTGAGGGTGCGGGGCACGGCCTCGATGGGGACGACGTCGTCGGGGACGTGCCGGGGTGACAGGCTGTGCCTGATCGCGCCGACGATCTCGGCACGCAGGGCGTCGTCGAACCGCTCGCCGTCCGCGGGCACGACGAACAGCGGCATGTAGTAGCGGCCGTCAGCCAGTTCGGCGCCGATGACGAGGCTGTCCGCGATCCGCGGAAGCCGTTCGACGACGGCGTAGAGGTCGGCGGACCCCATGCGCACGCCCATGCGGTTGAGCGTGGAGTCGGAGCGGCCGGCCACGACGACGGACAGGTCGGGGTTCATGGTGACCCAGTCGCCGTGCCGCCACACGCCGGGGTAGACGTCGAAGTAGCTGCTCCTGTAGCGCTCGTGGTCGGGGTCGTCGACGAAGCGGAGCGGCATCGACGGCAGAGGCGCCGTAACCACGAGTTCGCCCTGCTCTCCCACGAGCGGCCGCCCCGTGGCGTCCCAGGAGGCGAGGGCGACACCCAGCGAGGGGCCGGAGATCCGGCCCGTGCGCACCGGCAGCAGCGGGGAGTCGCCGGCGAGCACCGAGCAGATGTCGGTGCCGCCGCAGATCGACTGGAGTCGGGCCTTCGGGGCGAGCCGGTCGTGTACCCAGCGCCAGGTGCTGTCGGGCATCGCCGAGCCGGTCTGCAGGACGGTCCGCAGGGCTCCGAGGTCCGTGGCGGCGGCCGGGTGGGCGCCCGCCTTCTCCGCGGCGATCAGGTAGGCGGCGCCGACGCCGACCGTCGTGGCGCGGGTGCGTTCGGCGATCCGCCAGAGGCCGTCGACGTCGGGGTGGGTGGGGCTGCCGTCGTAGAGGACGAGCGTGCTGCCGTGCAGGAGGCCGCCGACCATGAAGTTCCACACCATCCAGCTGGTGGAGGTGTGGAAGAGGTAGCGGTCGTCGGCGCGCAGGTCCACGCCGAGCCCGAGTGCCTTGAGCAGTTCGACGACGATGCCGCCGTGGCCGTGAACGATTCCCTTCGGGACGCCGGTGGTGCCCGAAGACCAGAGGATCCACAAGGGATGGTCGAACGCGACGTCGGCGTACGTGAGTTGGGCTTCGCGGTCGGCCAGGTCGGACCAGGTGTGCTGTGTCACGTCCGGCCGCCGTGACGATGCCGGTCCACCGGCGGACGCGTGCAGGCGGTCGACGGCGACGAGGTGGCGGACCGTCGGCAGGCCGTCCAGGATCTCGGCGATGTGCGGGCGCCGGTCGTACTCCTTGCCGCCGTGGGCGTAGCCGTCCGCGGCGACCAGGACCGTCGGCCGGGCCTGGCGCAGCCGCGCGAGGACACTGGGCGTGCCGAATTCCGGAGAGCAGACCGTCCAGGTCGCGCCGACGGCGGCGGTGGCCAGGAGGGCGACCACGGCCTGCGGGATGTTCGGCAGGTACCCGGCGACGCAGTCACCGGGGCCGACGCCCATCTCGCGCAGGGCCGCGGCCGTGCCCGCCACTTCCTGGGTGAGCCGGTCCCAGGAGATCTCCACGGCGTCGCCGGTCTCGGACACGGCGATGAGCGCGGGGCGTTCGTCGGTGGCACGGGCGAGGCACTGCTGCGCGAAGTTGAGGCGTGCTCCGGTGAACCAGGTCGCACCGGGCATCCTCGCGTCGGCGAGCACCTCGTCGTAGTCGCTGACCGTGTCGAGGCCGTAGAACTCCCACACGGCCGACCAGAAGCCGAGCAGGTCGTCGGTGCTCCACCGCCACAGCTCGGCGTAGTCGGTGAACGACAGTCCGCGCTCCTGCGCCAACCAGCCCAGGAATTCGGTGACGTTGGAGTTCCGGGCGCTCATGCCGACGCCTTCGGCTTCGAAGTCGTACGGCAGCCGAAGGCCTGGAGGAATTCCAGGGCGCGGGGCCACTCGCCGTACCCGGAGGCGGGGTTGAGGTGTCCCACCGGGCCGAGGTCCACCAGACGGCTGCCCCACGCGTCGGCCAGTGCGGCGACCCGGTCGAAGCGGGCCAGGGGGTCGTTCGTGCTCGCCGCGACGACGCTGGGGAACGGCAGTGTGGCGCTCGGCGTCGGGAGCCAGCCGTTCTCACGCAGGGCCTGCGGTCCGGGGTAGCCGTCCGGCAGCGGGGATTCGAAGTCGGGCGGCGTCGCGAGGAGGGCGCCATGCACCGGGTGGGTGTGCCGGGCCGCCCAGTGGACGGTGGTGAGCACGCCGGCGCTGTGCGCGACGAGCACGACCGGTCCCTCGATGCCCGACACCACCTCGTTGAGAGCGGTGACCTGCGCGTCGCAGCTCAGCCTGAGGTCCGTCAGGGGCGGCACGGTCACCGAACCGGGGAGGCGGGCGGCGAGGGCCGTCTGCCAGTGGTCGGGGACGTGGTCGCGCAGGCCGGGCACGAGCACGACCGTGGGCGCGGGAACGGGGTTCATAGGGAGATCTCCGTCTTTTCGAGGGCCGGGGCCGGGGCCGATGCCGAGACAAGGCCCTTGTCGTAGTGGCGTCTGCCGAGGGCGAAGGCCAGACTCGCCACGATGGCGATGAGCGGGACGAGGCGGAGTGCGCCGTCCAGACCCAGGCGGTCGGCGAGCATGCCGGTCACCGCGGGGCCCGGCGCGAGGCCCAGCAGACTGTTGGCGAGGGTGAGCGTGGCCATGGCCGTCGCCGCGACGGCGGCCGGGGTCAGGCTCGCCACCATGGCGGCGGCGGGTCCCGCTGTTGCGTTGCACAGCAGCGTCCCGGCGCCGATGACGAGGAGTTGCGGTACGCCGGACGGGAGTTGGAACCCGCCGGCGAGCAGGACCAGCGAGCCGGCGCTGCACACGATGGCGACCGTCCACTTGAGGTGGGGGTTCCTCCGGCCCAGCCGGTCGCTGACGATGCCGCCGCCTATCATGCCGATCCCGGTGATCAGCGCGAAGCCTCCGGCGGCGAGTCCGGCCTTGGCGGGCGGCAGGCCGTAGTAGCGGTCGAGGAAGCTGGGCATCCAGGCCATCAGCGCCATCGCGATGAACATCTGCAGGCCGCTGCCGACATAGGCGCACAGCACGGACACCGACGAGAACAGCCGGGGCAGCAACGTCCGTACCTGGCCTCCCGTACCCGGTGCGTGGCCGGTGCCGCGGTCGGCCGGCGCCAGTCTCCGCTCGGTCACGACGACGGCGTAGACCGCGGCCAGGACCAGCCCGAACAGTCCCATGACGGCGAACGTCCAGCGCCAGCCCAGGTGTTGGGCCACCACACCGCCGATCGACACACCGAGTACGGAGCCGAAGGCGCCGCCCGCGATGAAGGCGCCCGACAGCGTGGCCCGCAGACCCACCGGGAAGACGCTCAGCACCACCGCGATGCCCACACTCCCGTACGCCGCCTCGCCGACGCCCACCATGAAGCGGCCGAAGAACATCTCGCCGTAGCTCGCGGAGACGGCGCAACCCAGGGTGGCCACGCTCCACACCACCGCCGCGAGGACCAGGCTCCTGACCCGGCCCCAGCGGTCCGCGAGCAGCGACAGCGGAAAGGTCAGCAGGCCGACCATGAGGGCGACGATGCCGCTCAGCGACCCCAACTGGGTGTCGGAGAGCAGCCATTCGGCCTTCAGGAGCGGGAACACCGCGTTCAGTACCTGCCGCGACATGTAGTCGGACAGCAACAGCCCAAAACTGAGGGCGAACACCAGCCACGCGTAGCGACGGGTCATCGGCTCAGCAGGGCCTGTCACCGGCGATGCCGGCGCGCTCCATCTTGCGGACGGCGGGCCAGTAGTCCTGGACCGCGTAGTGCTGGGTGGAGCGGTTGTCCCAGAGGGCGACGCTGTTCGGGGTCCAACGCCAGCGGACCTGGTACTCGGGGACGGCCGCCTGGCTCGTGAGGTAGTTGAGCAGGTGACTCGCGCCGGGCGCGTGGTCCTGGCCGAACCGTACGTTCTCGGGCGTGTGGTAGTTGACGAAGTGGGTGGTGAACGAGTTGACGAAGAGGATCTTCTCGCCGGTCTCGGGGTGGGTGCGCACGACCGGGTGCTCGGCGTCCGGGTAGCGGGCCTTGAGCTGGTGGCGCTGTTCCGTCGGCATGACCGCGCCGAAGCTCGCCTCGATGCTGTGCCGGGCGCGCAGCCCGTCGATCTGGGTGCGGATGTGCTCGGGGAGCCTGCGGTACGCCTCGGCCATGTTGACCCAGATCGTGTCGCCGCCGACCTCGGGCGTCTCGACACAGCGGAGCAGGGCGCCCATGGGCGGGCGGTCGCGCCAGGTCGCGTCGCAGTGCAGGGCGTTCTCGTAGTGCTCGGGCTTGCTGTCCAGGTCCTTGTAGATGCGGACGAGGCCCGGGTGGTCGGGGTCGCTGCCGAGGACCGGGTGGTCCTCCAGCGGGCCGAGCCGGGAGGCGAACGCGACGTGCTCGTCGCGGCTCATGTCCTGGTCGCGCAGGAACAACACCTTGTGGCGGAGCAGCAGTTCCTTGATCTTGGCGAAGAGCGCGTCGTCATGGACGGCGTCGCCTAGCTGGACGCCGTGCAGTTCGGCGCCGATGGTGCAGGTCAGCGGTTCGACCTGGATCCGGGTGCGGGCAGCGGTCCGGGGCATGGGTGCTCTCCAAGGGAGTACGGGGGACTGGTGGCTCAGGGGACGAGGACGGACGAGCCCGTGGTGCGGCCCGCCTCCAGCGTGCGGTGCGCGGTCACGGCGTCGTCGAGGGCGAAGCGCTGGTCGACGCGGATCCCGATGCGGCCGGCGGCGACGTGGCCGAACAGCTCCCCGGCGAGGTCGTCCCGCTCGGCCGGGTCGGCGATGTAGTCGGCGAGGGCCGGCCGGGTCACGAACAGCGAGCCGTGCCGGACCAGCTGCATCGCGTCCAGCGGCGGCACACCGGACGAGGTGCCGAAACAGACCAGCAGGCCGCGGCGGCGCAGCGAGGCCATGGACCCGGCGACCGTGTCCTTGCCGACGCTGTCGAGGACGAGCGGGACACCGGCCCCGTCGGTCAGCTCCCGCACGCGCTCCGCGACGTTCTCCTGCCGGTACAGGATGGTGTGGTCGCAGCCGTGGGCGCGGGCGAGTACGGCCTTCTCCTCGGTGGACACGGTGCCGATGACGGTGAGGCCGAGCAGCTTCGCCCACTGGCAGACGATCAGCCCCACGCCGCCCGCGGCGGCGTGCAGCAGGATCGTGTCCCCGGGCTTCAGCGGGTGGATACGGCGCAGCAGGTACGAGGCGGTGAGGCCGCGCATGGTCATGGCGGCCGCGGTCTCGCAGTCGATGCCGTCGGGGAGCCGGATCAGGGATTCGGCGGGCATGACCCGCTCGGAGCTGTACGCGCCGAGCGGGCTGCCGGTGTACGTGACGCGGTCACCCTCGCCGACGTGAGTGACGCCCTGGCCGACGGCCTCGACGACACCGGCGGCCTCGACGCCGATTCCCGCGGGCAGCGGCGCCGGGTACAGGCCGGTGCGGAAGTAGGTGTCCGCGAAGTTGAGGCCGACGGCCTCGTGCCGGACCCGGACCTCGCCGGGGCCGGGGACGCCGACGGTGACCTCTTCGCGGCGCAGGACCTCGGGGCCGCCGGTCTCGTGGAAGCGGATGGCGTATGCCACGGGATGCTCTCTTCGTTCGGCTTGTTCAGCGTGTGCGGTGTGGGCGGTGTGTACGGCTTGTTCGGCTTGTTCGGCTTGTTCGGCTTGTTCGGCTGCCGTCAGCGGGTGGATCCGCCGAGCATGAAGCCGCGCTGGCCCGGGCGCCGGTTGGGCACCATGCCGAGCGCGGCCAGGGTCTCGTCGGTGCCGGTGTAGTACTCGCCGATGTGGTAGATCTCCTTGGCCTCCGCGCCGTTCGCGATGTCGCGGCCGAGCGTGTCGGCGATGCTGACCATCTGCTCGACCTGCTGCACGGAGCTCATGGGCTCGCCCTTGCGGGCCCACAGGTTGTCCTCGTTGCCCACGCGGACGTGGACGCCGAGGGCGATGGCGATGGCGTTCATGGGGGCGACGGCGCGCATCGAGGACTCGATGGTGAGGACGGCGCCGTCGGGAACGCGGCGGACGAACTCGATGAGGTCGGCCGGGTGGCGCCCGGAGAACCCGCCGCCGATGGCCACGTAGTTGAGGACCAGGGGGCCGGTGTACACGCCGCTGCGGATGAGACGCTCGACGGTCTCCAGCTGGGCCAGGGTGGCGAGCTGGAAGTGCGGCTGGATGT
The DNA here is from genome assembly GCF_002803065.1 of Streptomyces sp. CB01635. Taxonomy (GTDB): domain Bacteria; phylum Actinomycetota; class Actinomycetes; order Streptomycetales; family Streptomycetaceae; genus Streptomyces. Next base: position 654,684 of record NZ_NNBL01000003.1, on the reverse strand, counting down.
CGTTCGCGTGCAGACGCTCGAGGTGTTCGAGGTAGAAGTCGGGGCCCGCCTCGACGACCATGTCCCGGTACGCCGCGTAGTAGTCGGGCTTGGCGATGGAGGTCCCGGCGAGGTCGTCGTCGGACATGATCTCGACGATGTTCATCTGGCTGGTGTTGATGGCGATCGTCACCTGGTCGGGCCGCGGGTCGAGTTCGGCCAGCAGGTGGCGGGTGTCGTAGCTGAGCCACTTCGCCTCGGAGCCCTCGTCCTCAGGAGCGAACGAGATGGAACCACCGATCTGCAGGACCATGTCCGGGACGGCCTCACGCAGCCGGCCGATGAGCTCGTTGAACATCGACATGCGCTTGGAGCCGTGGCCGTCAAGTTCGCGTACGTGAATGTGGAGCACGGTGGCACCGGCGTTGTAGCAGTCCACGGCGGCCTGGACGTGCTCGTCCATGGTGAGGGGCAGGTCATCGGCGTCGCCGGGGAGCCACTCGGGGCCGTAGGGGGCCGCCTGGATCACCAGCTTCTGCTGGTTCTCGGGCAGCAGGGAGTCATCGAGGAAGTGCATGGTCATCTCCTGGTACGTGGACGCGCCGGGCGGCAGGCCTTCGTGGGCACACCGTCCCAACTGATGGCTGGCGCAAGAGCGTTGCGCTGTCGAGCCGCGGTGGCCCTTGCGGTACGGCCACGTTAAGAGCGGGTTACGCGCGGCGCTTCACCACAGGTGACAGGAGACTTGTCAGTTGGGGACACGGCCGGTGGCCGGGTGAGGGCAGGGCCGGTGGTCAGTCCTGGACAGGGCCGGTGGCGGCCCGCTGAGCGCGCCATTCGCGTGCGCTGCTGCCGAATTGGTCACGGAACCAACGCGAGAAGGCACTGGGCGCGGAGAAGCCGAGGAGCCCGGCGATCTCAGTGAGGGAACGGCTCGGGTTCGCCACGAGCTGCTCGGCAAGATGCGTGCGCGTGGCGTTGACGAGCGAGGAGAAGGTCTCGTCCGACGCAGCGAGATGCCGGTGGACGGTCCTGCGGTCGACGCCGAGGCTGCCGGCGACCTGTTCGACGGAGCAGCGCCCCGTCGGCAGCAGAACCTCGATCAGCTCGCGCACCCGATCGAGCTCGCTGGTGTCCTCGGAGACCGCGATGGAGTCGAAGTACTGTCGGGCGTAGCCGCGCAGCAGGGGGTCCGACATCGCGTTGGGGGTGTCGAGTTCGGTCGCGTAGAAAATGATGCCGTTGAATTCCCGGTCGAATTCCACGACGGGCCCGAAGAATCGCCGGTGTGCGGAGAGGTCGAGGGGTGCGCCGTGGGAGAAGCACACGGACAGCGGCTGCCAGCGGGCGCCGAGGAACACCCGGAGAAATCCGTGGAGCACGCCGACGGCCAGCTCGACGGACTGCCGGGCCTCACGTGCCTCGCCGTCGAGGCTCACCTTCACCGTGGCGAGCCCGTTCGTCTCCGTGAGCCTGCTGCGCAGCATCTCGTTGTACATACGCTCGTGGCGCACCAGGAGCCGGAGGGCGCTGCGCGCGTCGGGTTCCTCGCGCAGGACGAGGCTGATCGGGCCAAGGTTGGAGAAACGGCGCCGCTCCGCCAGGAGCAGGCCGAAGTCCTCGCGCCGCGCCGCTGCCGCCGACAGTTCGAGCAGCTCGGCGACGGCCGCGCCGGGGATCCAGCGGTCCTGAATCGTGAGTCCGACGGGGTCGAGGCCCACGCGCTTCATGAGGGCACGGGGGTCGATGCCGAGGGACTGGCTGACCTCGATGTAGCGGCTCAGTGCCGCGTTGCGGACCAGCGGTTTCATCGGCGCACTCCAGGGCTGTGTCCCAGATTGATAAGTCATTCGTCCCGTGACGTCAAGCGTTGCCCGAGGTCGTGACTTAGCGTGGCACCACCGTGAAGGGCGCACGGAATTCCGATGGAAGACACCTTGGCAAAGTATCGACCCCTTGAAAAGGGGTCGATATCGCGGCGATGGAGGCCGCGAAAGAGCCGGTGAATCCAGGTCTCGGCACCCGCCTCTCACGGAATTCCCCGGCGGAGAAAGGATGAATGTGGTGCGTGGTCGATCCCCAGAACTTCCCCGCCGCCCCTGCACCGGTCCGGCCGTGTGGCGGGGCCGGGATCTCGCAGCCTCCCGTGCCTGGGCGCTGCACCTGTCACCGGCCCGGCTCGACGAGCTGGACGCGGCCCTGCGGACGGTGCGCGCCCGGGGCACGCCTGTGTTGAAGGTGACGGCCGGCGACTTCCCGCTGCCGACCCTGGCGGGCGAGCTGCGGAGTGCGGCCGACGAGCTGGAGAACGGCCGGGGCTTCGTGCTCGTACGAGGCATCCCGGTGGAGCGGTACAGCGAGGAGGCGGCCGGTGTCCTCCTGTGGGGTGTGGGACAGCACCTGGGCATCCCGGTGTCGCAGGACGCGACCGGTCACATGCTCAGGCATCTGCGGGACGCGCCCGACGCACGGGCCGCGCTGTCGCCGCGCACCGAAGCGGCCGACGCGCTCGCGCTGCTGTGCCTGCGGGCGGACGGCTCCAGCGGGCGTACGACACTCGCCAGTTCGGCGGCGGTGCACAATGCCGTGCTGGCTCGCCGACCCGAGCTCCTGGACGGCCTGAGCCGTACACACTTCCTCGACCGCCGCGGAGAACAGCTTCCGGGCCAACTCCCCTGGCAGGCGCTGCCGCTCGCCCACCGGGACGGGGAGAGGCTCAGCCTGCGCTACGACCGCGGCCGTCTGGAGTCGGCGCAGCGGTTTCCCGAGGTGCCGCGCCTGGGTTCGGCCGATCGAGAGCTTTTCGACCTGATGGACGAGGCGGCATCATCGCCGGAGCTGCGCCTCGACATCGACCTCGCCCCCGGCGACCTGCTGCTGCTCAACAATCACGCGGCACTGCACGCCTGCGCACCGCACGACGAGGACGGGCCGCAGCGCGAACAGCCGTGGCACCTGCTGCAGTTGTGGCTGACGCCTCATCAATCCCGCCCCCTGCCAGCAGAGTTCTGGGGCGGTGAGCGCTCCGGCACCGGCGGGCGTGGTGGGGTCACGCCTCGCGATGTGATCACCCCGCACACCCCGCACACCCCGACGAAAGGTAAGCAGCCACATGTCCGACCTCTGCGCACTCCTGGCGCGTTCGGCCCGGTCCCACGCTGACCGGACCGCCGTCCGTCAGGGCAGCAGCGTCCTCACATACGGGGAACTCGACGACCTGACCGCCCGGTTCGCGGCCCTGTTGCGGACCAGGGGCGTGCGCGCGGGCGACCGGGTGGCGATGGTCCTGCCCAACGTCGTGCACTTTCCCGTCGTGTACTACGGCATCCTGCGCGCGGGCGCCGTCGTGGTCCCGATGAATCCGCTGCTGAAGTCGGACGAGATGGCGTTCGTGCTGCAGGACTGTGCCGTCCGGTTCGTGGTGGCCGCACCTGCCGCCTCCGGCGAGGCCGTTCCGGCGGCGGCGATGGCCGGCGCGGAGTGCCTGGTCGCGGACCCGGTCGCCCTCGACGCGCAGCTGCGCCTGGCCGTGCCGATGACCGGAGCGGCCGTGAACGCCGACGACGACACCGCGGTGATCCTCTACACCTCCGGCACGACGGGGACGCCCAAGGGTGCCGAGCTGACGCACCGCAATCTGGTGAGCAACGCGCTGACAGCGGCCCGGACGCTGCTGTGCGTGGGGCCGGACGACGTCCTGTTCGGCGGGCTCCCGCTGTTCCACGCCTTCGGGCAGACCTGCGCCATGAACACCGCGGTCGCGGCGGGCGCCTGCCTGACCCTCCTGCCTCGCTTCGACGCGGCGGCGGCACTGGAGATACTTCGCCGCGACGAGGCGACCGTCTTCCTGGGCGTGCCCACGATGTACACCGCGCTGCTCCAGACCGGCATCGGGCCGGCCCTGCCCCGGCTGCGCCTTGCCGTCTCGGGCGGCGCCTCGCTGCCCGTCGAACTGCTGCATGCCGCCGAGCGAGACCTGGGGGTCACGGTGCTGGAGGGCTACGGTCTGTCGGAGACATCACCGGTGGCCTGCTTCAACCCGCCGGACCGGCCCCGTAAGCCGGGTTCCATCGGGCTTCCCGTGCGAGGGGTCGAGTTGCGGCTCGTCGGGGATGACGGCCGCGTGGTCGGCCCCGGCGCGGTCGGCGAGCTGGCGATCCGGGGCGAGAACGTGATGAAGGGGTACTGGAACCGGCCGGACACCACCGCGGGGGCGTTCCAGGAGGGCTGGTTCCACAGCGGCGATCTCGCCCGCGTCGACGAGGACGGCTACTACTTCATCGTCGACCGCAAGAAGGACCTCGTCATTCGCGGCGGGTACAACGTCTATCCGCGCGAGATCGAGGAGGTCCTGTACCGGCACCCGGACGTCGCGGAGGCGGCGGTGATCGGTGTGCCCGATCCGGCGCGCGGCGAGGAGGTGGCGGCCGTGGTGGTGCTCCGGCCCGGCGCAGGCACCACGACGGACGAGCTGCGCGACTACGTACGGCAGCGGGTGGCGGCCTACAAGTACCCGCGGATCGTGAGATTCGTCGACGCGCTGCCGAAGGGGGCGACCGGCAAGATCCTCAAGCGGGACATCGTGCTCGCCCCGCCGGCACCTTCGGGAGCCTGATCCGGCGACACACTCGAATCCGGCCGGAACGGCCCTCTGCGCGACACGCCATCCCTCAAATGGGTAACCAACCCCGCACGGGTGACGCCAAAAGGAGATGACGGCACCACCGCCGGAGGCCACCTGCCACGTTCCCCGCGTTCGAACTTTCGAGCGACAAATCGCCCCCTCGACACCGTTACGAGTCATAGATCGCCCCCGTTCTCCGAGCATCTGTCCGATCGCCGGCGTAGGAGGTCACATGGAACAGCATCGGGTGTCGCGCGGAACGGGGGCAGGTGGATGAGGCTGTTGCGCCGTCCGGAGCCGGGGGCTCCCGTTGTCTCGGCCAGTGAGAGGGAGTTGTTCGGCGGGCCGTTGCGCTACGACGCGGGCTGGAGCAAGCACGAGTACGCCCGCCTCGACCTCACGCTGTGGAGTGCGCTGAAGTCGCTGCCGCATCTTGTGTTGCAGACCGTGCGACTGGCCTGGCACACGGATCGACGCTCACTGATCACCGTAGGAGTGACGGAAGTGGGCCAAGGCATCGCGGCCGCACTCAAGTTGCTGGCCGTGAACGCCGCCTTGCACGCCGTCGTCGCCACCGGCACCGACGTGCGAGGTCTGCGCGACGCCTTGCCCGCCGTGGTGATGACCGCCGTCGTCCTGGCCGCCAACGCGCTGCTCGCCTCCCGGTCCACCGCGGCAGCCGGGAGCCTGGAGCCCAAGGTCGAACGCGCCGCGTCCGAGCAGTACTTGGCGGCATGCCAGCGGGTCGAGATGTCGGCGATCGAGGACGGCACGTTCCGTGAGTTGATCGACCGGGCCCAGTACGGGGCCAACGAAGCCCGCCACATGATCGGTTCCAGCGTCGCGGCGATCAACAGCGTGCTGGCGCTGGTCGCCGCGGGCGGTGTGCTCTCCGTACTCAATCCGGCCCTGCTGCCCATGCTGTTCCTGATCGTCGCGCCACGCGGCTGGGGTGTGATGCGCGTGGCCCAGCAGCGCTACTTCTCGACGATGACCTGGATCGAACACCTGCGGGCCAGCCGGGTGTTGTCCAATCTCCTCACCTCGGTGACCGCGGCCCTGGAGGTGCGAGTGCACCACGTGGGCGCGTTCCTGCTGCGCCACTACCGGATCATGGCGCACACGGCCGAGAGCGAACAGGCGCGATTGGCCAAGGACAAGGCCCGTACCGAACTGGCCGCGTCCGCGCTGTCCGGGCTCGGATACGCGCTCACCTTCACGGTGATGATCGGGCTGTGCCTGACCGGCCGCATGAGCGTCGCCGTTTTCGGCACGGCGATCATGGCCATCAACGCGGGCTCCGCCGGCATCGGTGCGCTGGTGAACACCATGAGCCAGCTGCACGAGCAGTCCCTGTACGTGCATGACCTCACCGACTTCCTGAAGAAAGCCGAGGACCTGGCGATCCCCGAGGGCGGCCTCGCCCTGCCCGCTCGCCCGCGGTCCATCCGCCTCGACAACGTCTCCTTCCGCTACCCCGGCCGGGACGAACCGGCCGTCGACAGCGTCTCCTTCAGCGTCGAACTCGGCAGCGTCATCGCCCTCGTGGGCCCCAACGGCTCCGGCAAGTCGACCCTCGTGCGCCTGCTGTCCGGCCTGCACTTACCCGGAGAGGGCCATATCCACTGGGACGACGTGGACATCTCCGAGGCCGACCGCCGACAGCTCTTCGGCCACGTCAGCCTGCTCACCCAGACCTTCGAGCGCTGGCCCTTCACGGCCGCGGCCAACATCCGCATCGGCCAGCCGGACCGCGACGTCACCGACGAAGACCTGCGCACCTCCGCCGCGTACGCCGGAGCGGACCGCGACATCGCCGGACTCCCTCACGGCATGAACACCCTGCTGGGCAAGAACTTCCGCGGCGCCAGTGACCTGAGCGGCGGACAGTGGCAGAAGATCGGCCTGGCCCGCGCCCACTTCCGCGACGCCTGCCTGGTCATCGTCGACGAGCCGACATCCGCCCTGGACCCGGACGCGGAGCAGCGCGCCTTCGACCAGATCCTCGGCCTCGCAGGCCCGGACCGCATCATCGTCCTGGTCACCCACCGCATGGCCGCGGTGCGCCGTGTCGACCGCATCTTCGTGCTGGACGAGGGCCGGCTGATCGAGGAGGGCAGCCACGCCGAGCTGTTCGCCGCCGAACCCGCCAGCCGCTACGCACACATGTACCGCCTCCAGGCCGACCAGTACGAACACGCACGCCCCGCCCAGCTCCCCGGCCCCACCCGGCCACCCGCGTCCGAGCCCGCGTGACCTGCGGGCGACCGGTCCGACGCGGCCGGAGTTTCCCCACGGGGTCAGCGGCTCACGGCGGTTTCGCGGTCGATGCGCGACAGCTTCTCGGGGTTGCGCACGGCGTAGAGCCCGGTGATGAGGCCGTTGTCGATGTGCACCGCCATGACGGTGTCGATGTCGCTGCCGCGCCGCAGAACGAGCGCCGGGTATCCATTGACCTGTGCCGGGACGAGGGACATCGCGGCGTCGATCCTGCCCAGCACCTGGGCCACCTCGTCGGCGCCCACGACGGGCACCAGCGCGGCCCGCACGACTCCGCCGCCGTCGGTCAGCAGCACGACGTCCGGCGCGATCATGTCGAGCAGGGTCTTGAGGTCGCCCGTCTCGATCGCCTGCTGGAAGGCGGCGAGCACGCCACGCGTCTCGGCCGGGGAGATGACCTCGCGCGGCCGGCGTGCCGCCACGTGGGCCCGTGCCCGGTGTGCGATCTGGCGGACCGCGGCCGGGCTCTTGTCGACGGCTTCCGCGATCTCGTCGTATCCCAGATCGAACACCTCGCGCAGCACGAACACCGCGCGTTCGGTCGGCGCGAGTGTCTCCAGTACCAGCAGCATCGCCATCGAGACGCTGTCGGCCAGCTCGACGTCCTCCGCCACGTCCGGCGCGGTGAGCAGCGGCTCGGGCAGCCAGGGGCCGACGTAGGACTCCTTACGGCGGCGGAGCGTACGCAGTCGGCTCAGCGCCTGGCGCGTGGTGATGCGGACCAGGTAGGCCCGGTGGTCCCGCACCGTGTCGAGGTCGACGTCCGCCCAGCGCAGCCACGTCTCCTGCAGGGCGTCCTCCGCGTCGGCCGCCGAGCCGAGCATCTCGTAGGCGACGGTGAACAGCAGATTGCGATGGGCGACGAACGCCTGGGTGGCGGTGTCCGTGCGGCTGTCGCGAGCGTGGCCGTCGGCCGTGTCGGTGCATCGCTCGGTGGGCTCACTCATTGCCGGCTCCTGTCTGTTCTCTCACGACCGTGTCACGCACAAGACGCCGCCCCTCACCGTCTTGTGACACCCGAGACCGGTGGTCTACGTCACATCGCCGCGCTGTCACAGGATCCGGTCGGGCGGCATCTCGTGTTTGTCAGGCTGCCGCGCGAACGATGCGCACGGCATGCGATGCACGACTGAGGAGACACCGTCATGGAACTCCGTATGAACCTTTTCGGCAACGAGATCGGTACCAGGATCGGCAAGCGGATCTACGCCGTCAGCCAGGTGATCCAGGAATCGCCGCTGCCGAAGACCGCCCAGGAGCTGGTACAGCTGCGCGCCAGCCAGATCAACGGCTGCGGTTTCTGCGTCGACATCCACGGCAAGGACGCCGCGGCCGGCGGCGAGACCCTTGCCCGCCTGAACCTGGTCGCGGCCTGGCGCCACTCCACCGTGTTCACCGAGGCCGAGCGCGCCGCGCTGGCGCTCACCGAAGAAGGCACGCGCATCGCCGACAACGGCCGTGGTGTGTCCGACGAGACGTGGGCGCAGGTCCGCAAGCACTACGACGAGGACCAGGCCATCGCGCTGGTCTCACTGATCGCGGTGATCAACGCGACCAACCGGCTCGGCGTGATCCTGAACAACCAGGGCGGCTCCTACGAACCGGGCAGCCTCGCCACCGTCGCGAACTGATCGGCAGGTGCGTCTGGGCCGGTCCTGGATCCTTCGATCCGGGCCGGCTCAGGTGTGTCTCAAGCGCGCTTGACGGCTCTGAAGTGACGCTCCGACGTCAGACGGCCAGGCGGTTCAGCCGGCTGTCGTGCCACTTGCTGAGCAGCAGCAGCGAGACCGTGGCACCGATCAGCGCGCAGAACATGTCCCATTGGGTGTCCCACACATCGCCCTGCGTGGCCAGGAAGGCGTCCGCCGCCTGCCCGCCGATGACGGCCGCCGCCCACTCGAACATCTCGAAGGCCGCGCTGAACGCCAGGCACGCGCAGACCGTCAGCGGTGCCAGCCATCGGCTGCCGCGCAACGAAGACGTGCGGATCAGCAACTCCCGTACCAGGATGGCCGGTACGAAGCCCTGCATCAGGTGTCCGAACCGGTCGTAGGGATTCCGGGAAAGCCCCAGTCCGTCCTGAACCCATTCACCCAACGGCACCTGGGCGTACGTGTAGTGCCCGCCCAGAGCGAGCACCAGCGCGTGCGCGGCGAGCAGACAGCACAGCAGCCCCGACAGCTGAAAGCGTCGCCAGGTCAGGACGACCAGCGGCAGTCCGATCAGTACCCACACCACTTCCAGCAGCCAGGTCGTGCGGTCGTGCGGTGCCCAGGCGGAGAGGGCGACCCCCGCGACCACGACGGCGACGCAGACACGGGGCAGCACCGGCGACGGGGCCGGCGAGGGGGCCGGAGTGTTCGCCGCGCGGCGACGGGCAGCTGCGATCAGGGACATCGGGGCACTCCTTCTTCTCGGTCGCCTCATCGTGGCGGCCCGGAAGCCGGGTGGCCTGAGTACGGCTACTCAACCAGGAGTGGGCGAGTGGCGGTGGTGATCACGTCGGCGGCGACAGCTCCGCCAGGTACTCGGACAAGGCCGCCGCCGCGTCTGCGAGGGGGGGAAGCGGGTGCCGAGGTATCCGTCGGGGCGTACGACGAACCCGGTCGGACCGTCGGGGCGGTAGAGCCGGGCGAACTCCCCTGCGGCGTCGCGGTATCCGGCAACAGCCAGGGGTCGAGGTGTCGAGGTCAGTTGGCCCGGCTTCACGGGCGAGGACGGCGACCGTGTCCGGGCCGGTCCCGTCGGCCGTCGGTGGCAGCCCTTCGGCCCGGACGGTCTCGGCGGCCTCCGCCAGGCCGGCGGCGTCGGCGCCGTACAGCAGCACCACGTGCGCGGTGCGGCCGCGCAGATGTCGACCAGCCCGGCGCCCACGATCGGTAAGTCGGTTGTTCGGGCGTGCTCCACGGGTACCTCCCAGCACCTGCCCCCCCGAACCGGCCCCGCGCTCCATCGTCGCTCGCCGCCGCGCCGGGGCGAGCCGGGCGACCGCTCCTCCCTGCCCTGCGCGACGGACCGCTGTCCACGTGCTGGGCGGTCAAGTGGCAGATCTTGGTCGTCGGCCGGCGATTCAGCAGGTCAGAGCGGTGCGACTGGAGCCGTCAGGTGGCGCAATGCTGCCGCAACACCACCGGAGCCGCGGCGCCGGTACGTTCCCTGCCATGCCAGCCGAACGTATCCCCGCCTCGCTTCCGGTCGCCGCCGCGCGCCGTCGGCGGCTGCGTGCGGACCAGGCCCGGCAGCTCGCGGATCTGCTGCGCCACCAGATCCTGTCGGGCGGGTTCCCGCGCGGTGTCCTCCCTCTGGAGGACATCATCGCCGCCGACTACCGGGCCAGCCGCAACACCGTCCGGCAGGCCCTCGACCTGCTGCGCGGCGAGCAGCTCGTGGAGCGCAAGGCCGGCGTCGGCACCGTCGTGGTCTGCGAGAAGTACCCGCACGGTCTCGACCGGCTGCAAGGCCTGGCCGAGACCCTGCACGAGCACGGCCGGGTCACCAACGAGGTCCGTACCGTCGGACCGGTCAGCGCTCCCGGCCCGGTGGCACGCCGGCTCGGACTGCCCGACCACACCGACGTGCTCTGTATCGAGCGGCTGCGGCGCCTCAACGGGCTGCCGCTCTCCCTGGACCTGTCGTATCTGCCCATGGATCTGGGCGGCGAGCTGCTCGGCTGCGACCTGGAGAACACCGACGTGTTCCGGCTCCTGGAGACGCTCACCGGCGGCCCGCTGGGGCATGCCGAGATCACTCTCGAAGCCGTGAACGCCGACGCGCACTCCGCCGCGGTCCTCGAGGCCCCGCGCGGGAGTGCCGTTCTGATGCTGGAGCGACTCACTCATCTGCCCGACGGGCGGCCCGTGGACCTGGAGTTCATCCGCTTCCGCGGCGACCGCATCACCATGAGCGGCGTCCTGCGCCGCCACTCAGCCTGACCCACCCCACCTTCCTGCTACCGCCCTCCCTGGAGACAGTCATGCCTGTTGTCCCGCAGCGCGCCGACGTACCCGTGACCATCGACGAGTCGCGGTGTATCGACGGCTGCACGCTCTGCGTAGACATGTGTCCGCTCGACTCGCTCGCGATCCGCGAGGACAACGGCAAGGCGTACATGCATGTCGACGAGTGCTGGTACTGCGGCCCGTGTGCGGCCCGGTGCCCCACCGGAGCGGTCACCGTCAACATGCCCTACCTGCTTCGGTGAAAGGCCCAACTGCCGTGCCATATAAGCTCGTTGCTCCACTCGCCCGGCTGCTGCCGCTCGCCCTCCTGCTGCCCCTTGCCACGGCGTGCGGTGGCGCGGCAGGGGCCGAGGACTCCCACACCGTCACGGTGACCGTCGGATACCAGTCGAAGACCATCAACACCGTCACCGCCGGAACGCTGCTGCGCTCGCTCGGCTACTTCGAGGAGGAACTCGCGGCCCGGGGGAGGAAGGACGGCAAGACCTACAAAGTGAAATGGCAGGACTACGCGACCGGCGCCCCGATCACCGCCCAGATGACCGCCGGGAAGATCGACATCGGGTCGATGGGTGACTTCCCACTCCTGATCAACGCGGCCCGGGGCAAGCAGCTGGGGCAGCCGACTCGGCTGGTCTCGGTCACCGGATACAACCTGCACGGTGGCCTCAACACCATTGTCACCACGCCTGGTTCACCACTGCGGTCACTGGACGACCTGCGCGGCAAGAAGGTGTCCACCAGCGTCGGATCGGCCGCCGACGGCACGCTGGTACGGGCCCTGAAGGAAGCCGGGATCGACCCGGAGAAGGGCATCAGCAAGCTCAACCAGCAGCCCAGCGTGGGCGCTTCCGCCCTGACCGGGGGCAGCGTCGACGCGCTCTCCCAGTTCGTCGCGTGGCCGGGCCAGTTGACCTACGAGGGCAAGGCGCAGGCCCTGTACGACGGGGCCGACCTGAATCTGCCGACGTTCCACGGTGTCACCGTCCGGGAGAAGTTCGCCGAGGGGCGCGCCGGGGTCCTCGACGACTTCCTCCAGGCTCAGCGGCGGGCCACCGACCATCTCCGCAAGCGGCCGGTGGCCGCCGCCGAGTCGGTGGCCAAGGAGACCGGGCTGCCGGCCGAGGCGGTCTATCTCTACAACGGTGCCCACGGCATCGCCACGTTCGACCCGGCGCTGCGGCCGGAGCTGATCGCCGCGCTGAAGAAGGACGTACCGATCCTGAAGGCCGCCAACCTGGTGGGCGACGTCGACGTGGACTCCTTCGTCGACCCGGAGCCGCTGAAGCGGGCCGGGCACACACCCTCGTATCCGAAGGCGGGCGGCGCCAAGTCGGAGCTGTGGCTGAAGGGACAGGGCACCACGCGCACCTTCGACAGTCCGAAGCAGCTCCTGAAAGCCGCGAAGGGCGCCGAGGTGCGGGCCGCATACGTTCCGGACGCGCTGACCGGCACCCTTTGGTTCGCCGACAAGTCGGTGTGGGTCGCGAACGGGTCCGACCTGCGCGCCTTCGTCACTCCGAGCCACGCGAGGACGTACGTGGAACGGCACGCCGGTGCGCGCGTCGTCAGCTACGCGGACGCCGTGGGGCTCGCGTCATGAGCGCGGGCCGCTGGCTGATCCGGGCCGCATCGCTTGCCGTGGCCCTCGGACTGTGGCAGCTGCTGACCTCCCTGGACGTCGAACTGTGGCTGCGGTTCGGCCAGTTCCCCACGGTCGGCGAGGTGGCGTCCGCCTTCGGCGACCGGCTGGGCACCGCCCCGTACTGGCAGGACGTGGGCCACAGCCTGCGCCGCATCGTGATCGGTTTCCTGCTCGCCGCGGCGCTCGGGGTGGCGGCGGGCACGGCGATCGCGCGGTCGCGGTGGGCCGCCGATCTGCTCGGCCCGCTGGTGGAGGTGGCACGGCCGATCCCGGCGATCGCCCTGGTCCCGGTCGCGATCCTGCTGCTGCCCAGCAACGAGCAGGGCATCGTGTTCATCACCTTCACCGCGGCCTTCTTCCCGGTGCTGGTGTCTACGCGGCACGCGGTGCGCGCGCTGACGCCGGTGTGGGAGGAGGCCGTGCTCACCATGGGCGGCGGCCGGCTGCGGGTGCTGTTCTCGGTGGTGCTTCCGGGCGCGCTGCCGGGCATCTTCGGCGGACTCTCGGTGGGCATCGGCGTCGCGTGGATCTGTGTGATCTCCGCGGAGATGATCTCCGGAGAGTACGGGGTCGGCTACCGCACCTGGCAGGACTACACGGTCGTCGACTATCCCGGTGTCTTCGTCGGCATGGCCACCATCGGCGCCCTCGGCTGGCTCACCTCCACGGCGGTGGAGTTCCTCGGCCGCCGCGCCACCGCCTGGCTGCCGCGGCCGCCGGAGCGAGCACCGTCGCGCGCCGTACGCCACACCGCCGCTCCCCCGGCAGTCCCGTCCCCCGCTCCGGCCCTGGAGAAGGAGCCCGTCTCATGAGTCCCACGAGCGCTGCTCCCTTGCGCCAAGGTGCCGAACTCGCCCTGGACGACGTGCTACTCGGCCATCGCGAGGGCCGCCCCCTACCCGGTCACGTGCGCCTCCGGATCGCGCCGGGCGAACTCGTGGCCGTTCTCGGCCCGTCCGGCTGCGGCAAGTCCACGCTCCTTCGCACCCTCGCCGGGCTGTTGCCCCCGCTGGACGGGCAGGTCACCCAGGACGGGGCGCCGATCCGCGGGCCCGAGGCCGACCGGGCGCTGATCTTTCAGGAGGACGCCCTGCTGCCGTGGCGAAGCGTCCAGGCCAATGTCGAACTTCCCCTGGCGATACGGCGGTTGGGGCGCGAGGAGCGGCGACGCGTCGCGACAGAGTGGCTGGAGCGGGTCGGCCTCGACGGGCATGCCCGCAAGCTGCCGCACCGGCTCTCCGGCGGGCAGCGGCAGCGCGTCCAGCTCGCCCGTGCTCTGGCCGGGCGGCCCCGCGCGGTCCTCATGGACGAGCCGTTCGGCGCGCTCGACCCGCACACCCGCGCCGGTATGCAGGACCTGTTCGTGGACATCCTGCGCGGCACCGGCGCGACCGTCGTCTTCGTCACCCATGACGTGGACGAGGCCCTTTACCTCGGCGACCGGATCGCCCTGCTCTCCTCCGGCGAGGTCCTGGACGTCCCGCACCCCCGGCAGCGGGACGCACGCAACGCGCCTGCCACCACCGGCCTCCGCCGCCGCATCCTCACGTCCCTCTGACCACCCGCACCCCTGTGAAAGGCCCGCCCGTGGACACCCCCCTGGCCATCCCCGCCCTCTCCGACGCGACCGAACTCTCCTGCGACGTCCTCGTCATCGGCGGCGGCACCGCGGGCACCATGGCCGCCCTGACCGCCGCCGAACGCGGCGCGGACGTACTGCTCCTGGAGAAGGCACACGTACGGCACTCCGGCGCGCTCGCCATGGGCATGGACGGCGTCAACAACGCGGTCATCCCCGGCCGGGCCGAACCGGACGACTACGTCGCTGAGATCACCCGCGCCAACGACGGCATCGTCGACCAGTCCACCGTGCGCCAGACGGCGACCCGTGGCTTCGCGATGGTCAAGCGCCTGGAGTCGTACGGCGTGAAGTTCGAGAAGGACGAGCACGGCGAGTACGCGGTCCGCCAGGTGCACCGCTCCGGCTCGTACGTGCTGCCGATGCCGGAGGGCAAAGACGTCAAGAAGGTCCTCTACCGGCAGTTGCGGCGCCGCGAGATGCGCGAGCGGGTCCGCATCGAGAACCGGGTGATGCCGGTACGGGTGCTCACACGTCCCGAGGACGGCCGGGCCGTCGGTGCGGCCGGATTCAACACCCGTACAGGCGAGTTCGTCACCGTACGGGCGGGGGCGGTGATCCTGGCCACCGGCGCCTGCGGCCGCCTCGGCCTGCCCGCATCCGGCTATCTCTACGGGACGTACGAGAACCCTACGAACGCGGGCGACGGCTACGCGATGGCGTACCACGCGGGTGCCGCGCTCACCGGCATCGAGTGCTTCCAGATCAACCCGCTGATCAAGGACTACAACGGCCCGGCGTGCGCGTACGTCGCGAACCCGTTCGGCGGCTATCAAGTGAACCGGCACGGCGAGCGGTTCGTGGAGTCGGACTACTGGTCGGGGCAGATGATGGCCGAGTTCGCGGCCGAACTCGCCTCCGACCGCGCTCCGGTGTACCTCAAGCTCAGCCATCTGCCGGAGGAGACCATCACCGCCGTCGAGTCGATCCTGCACACGACGGAGCGGCCCACACGCGCCACGTTTCACGAGGGCCGCGGCCATGACTACCGCACGCATGACATCGAGATGCACATCTCGGAGATCGGCCTGTGCGGCGGCCACTCGGCGTCCGGCGTACGGGTCGACGCCCACGCCCGCACCACCGTCCCCCGCCTGTACGCGGCCGGCGACCTGGCCTGCGTACCGCACAACTACATGATCGGCGCGTTCGTCTTCGGGGACCTGGCGGGTGCCGACGCGTCCCAGTTCCGTGCTTACGAGGGCGAGTTGCCCGGCGACCAGCTGGCTGCCGCTCACGAACTCGTCTACCGGCCGCTGCGCAACCCCGACGGGCCGCCGCAGCCACAAGTCGAGTACAAACTGCGGCGGTTCGTGAACGACTACGTGGCGCCGCCGAAGGCCGGGGCGAAGTTGTCCCTGGCCGTGGAGGCGTTCGAACGGATGAGGGGTGAGATCGCCGGGATGGGGGCGCGGACCGCCCATGAGCTGATGCGGTGCGCGGAGGTGTCGTTCATCCGGGACTGCGCGGAGATGGCGGCGCGTGCCTCGCTGGCCAGGACCGAGTCGCGCTGGGGCCTGTACCACGAGCGGCTCGACCATCCCGAGCGGGACGACGCGGGGTGGCTGCACCATCTCGACGTCTACAAGTCCCCTGCGGGTGCCATGGAGTTCAGGGCCCGGCCGGTCGAGCCGTACGTCGTTCCGGTGCCGGAGTTCGAGCCGGTGGCGGCCGGGGCGGAGCGGGTACTGGGCGAGGTCGCGTTGGTGCCGGTGGCGACGGCGGGGCAGCGGGACGTGGCTCCGGCCGCCCGCCCGGCGACGCCAGCCGCGGCGGCGCCCTCACCCCGGGCCACCCAGGCCCCCGCGTCGAGCCCCGCCCTCCTCGGTGTCCTCTCCCTGGCCGAGGAGTCCCCCGGCCTGGATGCCCTCTCCCCCTACCTTGCGGACTCCGACCCGGCGGTGCGGGCGGCCGCCGTCAACGTCCTCGCCGAGACGGTGCCCGCCGGGGCCGGCCCCGCGCTCGCCGCACGGCTGCGGGATGCCGCGCCCCAGGTCCGGGAGGCCGCGGCGGGCGCCCTGCGTGAGCTGGTCGAAGTCCTGCCCGGCGAGCCGGAGTTGGGGACCGGCCTGCGGGCGGCACTCGACGTGACGGACCCGGCGGTGCGGGGCGCCGCGCTTGACGTCCTACGGGAGCTGCGGCTCGGCGACGCTTCGGTGTACGCCACAGCGCTCTCCGACACCGACATCGACGTCCGCATCCACGCCGTCCGGGCCCTGGTCTCGGTGGACGCGACCGGCCAGCTCTCGGCGGCCACGGCCGACCTCGCCCGCCAGGTCAGGGTCGCGGTGGCCCGCGGGCTCGCGGCGGTGCGCGACCCGGCACCGGCCCCGCTCGACCCGCTCCTCGACGACACCGACCCGCTGGTCAGGGCGGCGGCGCTCACCGCGCTGGCCGCGACGGGCTGCCCGCCCCCGTACGCCGAACGGGCGGTGGCCGCGCTCGACGACCCCGCCTGGCAGGTCCGGGCCGGCGCCGCGACCGCCCTGCGAACGTCCCTACCCAGCACGGCAGTTCCCGCCCTCGCCAAGGCGTCGGCGGACCCGAACGCGGACGTCCGCAAGGCCGCCGTCCTCTCACTCCTCACCCACCGCGCCGACCCCGACGCCCGCGCGGCCCTCGCCACCGCGACCACCGACTCCGACGCGGACATCCGTGCCTACGCATCCCGCGCCACGACGTGAGCGCCATAGGTGGCCGGCCCACGGCACACGATGTCCGTGCGGGCGGCGGATCGTTGTACGGGAGAGGAGGGGAGATCCACCATGCCGGCACAGGGACCTGCACAACAGCCCACGACCGAGCTCGACGCCCGCTACCGGGATTCATTCGCAGTGCGTCGGGCTTCAGCCCGGTGGTCTAGCGAATCTGAAGCCCGCGACACGGAGCGTCGCGGTGCCTCTCCCTGCGGAGCAGGGCGGTGCGGGCGCTGGAACTGCCGGTGCGGAGCACCGCGGCACGTCCCGGCGGAGCCGGGTTCTGCTCAAATGGGGTGGTTCTGCTGCTCGATGTACTGCCGGACGATGCTCAGGGGTGCGCCGCCGACGGTGTCGGCGAAGTCGGAACCGGACCAGAGTTTATTGGCCCGCCAATAGTGCCGAACGAGGTCGGGAAACTCTTGGCGCAGGCGCCTGGAAGAAACGCCCTTGAGGGAGTTGACCAGTTTGGCGACGGCGACCTTGGGCGGGAAGTTCACCAGGAGGTGCACGTGGTTGTCCTCGCCGTTGAACTCGACCAACTCGCACTCGAAGTCGCTGCACACCGCCCGCATGATCTCCTCCATACGCCGCAGATGAACATCCGTGAACACGTCGTGCCGGAACTTGGTCACGAAAACCAAGTGGACATGCATCATGAAAGCACAGTGCCGACCAGTCCTGATCTTCTGCATTTCGGCCATAACCCAAGTATGTAGGGTGGCGTTCATGCAGCTTCGGTACGCGTTCCGGCTCTACCCGGAACCGGGTCAACGCATTGCGTTGGGCCGGGCGTTCGGGTGCGCGCGGGTCGTGTTCAACGACGCGGTGCGCGCCCGGAAGGACGCCCACGCGGCGGGTCTGCCGTATCCGAAGGCCGCCGAGCTGTCCCAGACCCTGATCACCCAGGCGAAGCGGACGGTGGAGCGGTCTTGGCTGGGCGGAGTGTCCTCGGTGGTGCTCCAGCAGTCTTTGCGCGATGTGGAGGCCGCCTACCGGGCGTTCTTCGCCTCCGTCAAGGGTGAGCGTAACGGCGCGAGGGTGGGTGCGTCGCGGTTCAAGTCACGCAAGGATGCGAGGCAGTCGATCCGGTTCACGGCCAACGCCCGCTGGTCCATCACCCCGGGCGGCCGGCTGAACCTCCCGAAGATCGGTGAGGTGCGGGTGAAGTGGTCCCGCACTTTGCCCGTGGTGCCGTCCTCGGTCACGGTAATCAAGGACTCGGCGGGCCGGTACTTCGCGAGCTTTGTCATCGACACCGACCCGGCCGCCGACGCCGGCCGGATGCCCGCCACCGAGCAGGCCATCGGCATCGACCTGGGCCTGACCCACTTCGCGGTGCTGTCCGACGGCACGAAAATCGACTCCCCGCGGTTTCTGCGCCGGGCGGAGAAGAAACTCAAGAAGGCCGGGCGGGAGCTGTCCCGCAAACAGAAGGGCTCGAAGAACCGGGACAAGGCCCGCCTGAAGGTTGCCCGCGCGCATGCGCAGGTCGCTGATGCGCGCAAGGAGTTCCACCATCAGTTCTCCACCCGGTTGATCCGCGAGAATCAAGCGATCGCCGTGGAAGACCTGTCGGTCAAGGGCCTCGCGCGCACCAAACTGGCCAAGTCCGTCCATGACGCGGGCTGGTCACAGTTCGTGACCATGCTCGCCTGCAAGGCGGCCCGCTACGGGCGGACCTTTATCAAGATCGGCCGGTTCGAGCCCACCAGCCAGGTGTGCTCGACCTGCGGACACCACGACGGCCCCAAACCCCTGCACGTCAGGGAGTGGACCTGCCCCGCCTGCGGCACCCGGCACGACCGGGATGTCAACGCCGCCAAGAACGTGAAACAGGCCGCCGGACTGGCGGCATCGGCCTGCGGAGCGAAGGTAAGACCAGAACCCGTTCTGGCACAGCGCGAAGAAACAGGAAGCCACGGAATCCCAGCAGGAAGCCATGCCGCCTAGCGGCACAGCAACCCGCGGGACGGCCAGAATCCTCGGGCTTCAGCCCGAGGAGCATGTCAAAGCTCCGCACTCAACCCACGCCCGGGTGACGCAGACGTCACCGCCACCGAATGGGCGGAAGCCCAGCGGCAGTTGGAGGCCGCCGAGATCTTCTGGGTGTCAACGGTGCGCCCCGACGGTCGCCTGCACGTCACTCCAGTGATCGCCGCCTGGCACGACGGGGTGCTGTACTTCTCCACCGGCCCGGGCGAGCAGAAGGCGAGGAACCTCGCTCATGACGGGCACTGCGCGCTGACCACCGGCCGGAACTCGCTCACCGAAGGGCTCGACGTCGTGGTCGAGGGCAAGGCGGAGACGGTCGCCGATCCGGCGGTGCTGGAGGAGGTGATCGCGGCATACGAGGCGAAGTACGAGGCGCACATCACCTCCCCCGAGGGCACTTTCCACGGGATCGGGGACGCGTTCCGGAAGGGGGACGCGATGGTGTTCGCGGTGTCCCCGGCCACGGCGTACGGCTTCGGCCGGGACGAAGGGGTCTACTCCCACACGCGCTGGGCGTTCTGAGCAGCAGTCCCCCCGCCCGCAATCCAATCGCCTCCGCGTCGATGCTCCCGTAGGGTGCGCGGGTTGTCGTGGCGGAGGCGGAGAGGCGGTTCGGACTGTGGCACCCGGAACGGTGGCGCGGGATCAGTTGACCGGGGCTGTGCGGGCCGCGCTGGGTGGCGGGCGTCGGCTGGAGGCGGTCGAGCGCGTCGCGGGCGGTAGCAAGAAGGGCGTCTACCGCCTGGTGATGGACGACGCGACTACGGCGATCGCCTACCTGTGGGACGACGCCGAGAACTATTGGCCGGCGGCCGAGGGGGACGACGACCTCACCGACCCGTTCTCCCCCGGTCTCGGGCTCGACCTGTTCGAGGCCGCACACGCGCGGCTGGACGCGCTGGGCGTCCGCGTCCCGGCGATCCGTCTCCTCGACCGCGACGGCACTCACTGCCCGGGCGACCTCGCGATCGTCGAGGACCTCCAGGGCGAAAGCCTGGAGAAACTGCTCGCACGCGACCCCCGAGCGGCCGACCCGGTCATCGTCCGGCTCGGGGAGGCGCTGGAGTCGATGCGGCGCCATCGAGCACCCGCGTACGGCAAGGTGGCCGTGGTCGACGGGGGAGGCACATCGCGCGGAGTCTCGTGCGAGGGGGTCGTCCTGGACCGTGCGCTACGCGACCTCGCCGAGGCGGCATCGCGTGATCCCCGGATCGCACGGACGCGCGAACGGCTCGAGGAGCGGTTGCTGAGTCTCGCGGCGGCGGTGCGGCCGCGCGCACAGTACGCGGTCGTGCACGGCGAACTGGGGCCGGATCACGTGCTGGTGGACGCGGGCGGGAACCCGGTGGTGATCGACATCGAGGGCTTGATGTATTTCGATGTCGAGTGGGAGCACGTCTTCCTGCGGATCCGCCTGCACGACTCCTATCCGCCGCTGCGGGTGGACGGACTGGACGAGGACCGGCTCGCGCTCTACATGCTGGCCCAGCGGCTCTCACTGACGGCGGGCCCGCTGAGGCTGCTCGACGGGGACTTCCCCGACCGGGCGCTCATGGCATCCATCGCCGAACACAACCTGAACAAGGCGCTGGAGCTGGTCCACGCCTGAACGCGCCTCTGTTCACAGAGCCAAAGCGAGAGCAGCCCGTACGAGACCCCACCACCCCGCACAAAACCGATTCCGGCGTCGAGGCGGTGCCACATCCATGCGACCCCTACCTGTGGCGCGTGAACGTGAGTCTCGCTTGCACCTCCCTCGGCTCCGGCGGCCTGAGCCACGGGCGTGTCGGGAGCGTCGGCAATCTGCCGTGGTTGAGAGCGAATTCGGGCAGGGAGACTCCGAACCTCGTCGCTATCGCCTCCAGCGCTCGGCTCTCGTCCGAGAGGTCTGTCGCGGGGCCGGCCGGGTCCGGGAACAGGTGATCCGGGGAGAGGTCGGCGGGGATGTCGCCTGTCTGGTGGCGCTCCGCCTCGTGCACCGTGAAGGTGTACCGCTGCTGCCCGTCCTCGGCGAAGGCGAGGTGGAACAGGCCCGGCTCCCACCAGACCGTGAGGGCCCGGGTGCCGCACGACAGCTCGGTGCCGGGGTGGGTCAGACGGGTGCGGTCGAAGCCTGGCCGGCGGGCCGATTCGAAGGCGAAGCTCCAGCCGTCGAGAGCGCCGATCCGGGCGACGGGGCCGCGCCGCTCCTGCTGCCCTGAGAACGGGAGATCCCAGAAGTCCCGCTCGCTCGCCACCCGCTCCAGCGGGCCCGTACCGAACCGCTCCGCCAGCTCTTCGGGGCGTATGCCCTCCGCCAGAACGAACCGGTACGCGTCCCTGCGCAGCTCAACCCTGTCTTGCCGATGCGTCAGCCACGCGAGCCCGTCGCGCACGGTCTCCCCCTCGACGGCGACCGGCGCGGGCAGCACCCCCGCCTGACCCGCCCGGGGTGTCATCAGCAGTTGCCGCCCCCGCTCCGGTGTGATGAGCAGCCCCAGCAGCGGGTCCCCGAGCAGGCCGAACGGGGCCACGTGGTCCTCCCGATACGGCTCCCACTGCGGCACCGCCGCCGCGAGCACCCGCCACGCGCCATCCGTGTCACCCCAGCGCGCCAGCTCCCTGGCCTCCTCGACCGCGCGCCCGAACGGGCCGGGCGACGTGTACTCGTACGTGCGCTGCCTGATCTGCTCCAGGACTACACCGGCCCGCTCCCGGTCCGCCGCGTAGTCCTCCGTCACCGGGCCGAGCACGAAGGTGTCGTCTCTCCGGTGCTCGCGCAGGTGATCGCGCACCTTCAGGGGCAGCACCTCACCCGCGTACAGCGGATCGTCCATGCGCGGGTCGACCGGCACCCAGCCGTGCCCGTCGAGCAGCGCCCGCAGCTGTGCGGCCAGCAGGCCGGCTCGCGGTCTGCCGAGGTCTCCCGCCTCGCCGAAGACGGCGAGGGCCTCGTCCAACTCGCCCCTCAGGCAGGCGAGTCGGGCCTCCTCCACCTTGGCGTCGAGCTCACGCGTCACCACGTTCTCGAAACCTGCGTGGCCGCCGCTCAGGCGGTAGAACTCCTTGTACATGCCCTCCATGAACGCGCGGAACGAGTCGTACCGGTCCGGCAGCTCAGCACTCCACCCGTGGTACACGTACACCGCCCACTCCCCGTCGCCACCCACATCGCCCGGGTCGAGCAGCACATCCGTCAGGTCCGAGTCGAGCGAGAGCTGCAGCGCCCGGCCCCACATTCCGGCCCTGAGCACTTCCTCCTCGGTCGGGTCCTGGTCCAGATACTCCTCGTACATCGCCTGCCGGCCGTACGGATCTCCGTACGGCGCAATGCGGTCGGCCCCGGCCAGCAGATGGACGAAGCCCCCGGCATGGCGCCAACCGTCAGTCGTCTCAAGGAAGGAGCGGAGGGACGGCGGCAGCGGCACCGCAATCCCCAGCCCCCGGACCCGCTCCTCCAGAGCCGCCATCGCCGCCGGACCGGCCGGGCCGAACCCCAGCCAGCGGCCCCGGACGATCTCCTCGTCCAGCTCCTCGAACTCCTCCGGCTCCTCCGCGGCCAGCCCTTCCAGCCATTCCTCGCTCCACCGCTTGAGCAGCGGCCCCCACTCGAAGATCTCCATACGCGCCATCGTGACACCCACCACTGACAGTCGATCATGACCGTTCCGTGGCACGGGCTACGCCGCCGCTCGCGTCCCTGAACGCGCTCGCTGACGCCTGACCGTCTCGATGGAATACCCGCCGGTGTGTTCACCGTTCTCTCCCCCGACCGGCGTTGAAGACTGCATCTCGACATGCCCGACGTGATCGACATACACGAGGAGACGCTATGCCCCTTCCGCTCGACGAGCGCGAGGCGTTCCTGGCCGAACCCCACATCGGCGCCCTGGCCGTCGCCCGCGCGGAGGCCGGCCGTGCGCCACTGACGGTCCCCATCTGGTACTGGTACGAGCCCGGCGGCACCTTCTGGATCATGACCGGCCGGGATTCCGCAAAGGCGAAGGCCATCAGGGCCGCGGGCCGCATCTCGCTCATGACCGAACGTGTCGGACCCACGGTCCGCTACGTGACCGTGGAGGGCCCGGTGACATCCGAAGCGACTTCCACAGTCGCGGAGTTGACCGATCTCGCGGCCCGCTACCTGCCCGCCGACAAGGTCGAGGAATACGTGAAGACGGCCACCGCCGAACACGGCGCACAGGTCACCTTCCACATCCGGCCCGAGCACTGGCTGTCGGCCGACCTCGGCTCCGTCTGACCCGACGAGCGTCGGCGCAGGCATCGTCGATCCAGGCCCGCGCGGTTGCGGCCCGGCACGGGCGGGGCGCGTGTTCTCGTCGGAACCCGCACCCCGCCGTGGGCGCCACGCCGTGGTGATGAGCGCAACCGTCAGCCGAAAACGTCGTACGACTGCCGGTAGATCCCGTCCGTGTGCTCGCGAATGTCCCGGTACACCTCGCCGAGGCGCCGGTACAGGTCGTGGTTGGCCCGGTCGGGTGTGAACTCCGCGCCGGGGCGGACCATCGCGTCGATCGCCTCGTCGAACGACTTGTACGCGCCGAGTCCGACCGCCGCGCAGATCGCGGAGCCGAGGCCCGCCGCGTTGTTGACCTCGGCACGGTGGGCCGGAACGCCGAAGACGTCGGCGTAGATCTGCATCATCAGGTCGGAGCCGGCACCGCCGCCGGAGATGACCGTGTGCCGGTAGGTGGTGCCGAGTTCGGCGGCCATGTGCGTGCCGGTGGCGTGGATGGACAGGGCGAGCGCTTCGAGGATCGAGCGGTACATGTGGAAGCGGCCCTGGCGGCCGTCGAAGCCGAGGATCGTGCCCTTGCGGTACGGGGCGTCGGTGGGCGCCAGCCAGTCGAGCACCGTCATCAGGCCGTCGCAGCCCGGCGGGACCTTCGCGGCCTCGGCGTTCAGGTAGTCCTCGACGGACAGGCCCGCCGCCCGCGCGCCGACGACCGCCTCCTCGCCGAGCAGGTCGCGCAGCCAGCTGACGGTCCACATGCCGCGGCGCACGCCGAAGCTCTCGTAGAGGTAGGAGTGCGGCATGCAGGCGTAGTTGGTCCAGAAGTCGGAGGCGTCGGCCACGTTCCTGTCGCCGACGGTCATGCCGGCCACGTACGTGCCGAGGGAGACCAGGAGCGTGTCGCCGGAGCGCAGTCCGCAGCCCAGCGCCTCAACAGCCTTGTCGTTGGCGGTCGCCACGACCGGCAGGCCCTCGGGGATGCCGGTGTGACGGGCCGCGTCGGCGGTCACCGTGCCGAGGACGTCGCCCGGCATCACCAGGTCGAAGAGCATCTCGCGCGGAATGCCGGACTTGGCGAGAACGGCGTCGTCGGTCGTCCACCGCCAGGTGTCGGAGTCCGACGGCCAGGAGTCGCCCGCGTAGTTGGCGGCGGTGTCCTTCAGGACGCCGGTCATACGGTGGCTGATGTAGCCGGAGGACGTGGTGACGTACCGCGCCTCGGGGAGGGTGTGTTCGTAGGGGCGCGAGACCCGCGCGTCCATCCAGCTCATCACCGGCTGTGCGAGTGTGCCGTCGGCCTTGAGCACGGCCCGGCAGAAGCGGATCGTGCACAGGCCGACGCCGGCGATGTCGGCCACGTCGCCGGGGAAGGCGGCCATGGCCTGGCGGCTGGCCTCTCCGATCGACGTCCACAGGTCGTCGTCCGGGTGTTCCACGACGCCGGGGCGGGGGGTGGCGTACGGACGCAGGCTCTGCCGTCCCTCGCAGACGGCCCGGCCGTGTTCGTCGAAAACGGTCACCTTCGAGCTCTGGGAGCCGTTGTCGATGCCGATGAAGTAGCGAGTCATGGCCCACTCCGGGGTGCGAGAGAGGAGGGGGCCGCCGGTCAATGGCGGCCCCCTGTACGACAGTTGGGGATCAGGCGTCGAGCGGGAAGATCGTTCCCTTGTTCATGATCCCGTTCGGGTCGAACGCCTCCTTGAGCTTGGCCAGCATGTGGTAGGCGCTGCCGTGCTCCTGCTTCGTCCACGCGGTGCGGTACTTGCCGACGCCGTGGTGGTGGACCATCGAGCCGCCGACGCGCAGCGCCTCCTCGACGATGATCGCGTTGAGCGGCACGTGGTACTTGCCGATCTCCTCCTCCGGCTCACAGTTGATCTTGTAGTCGTAGACGAAGTAGAGGTTCGTACCCGTCTGGTAGCTGTGCGAGGAGTGGGCGCCGAGCAGGGTGAGGTCGTCGGCGTGCGGGTACTCGGTGCGGATGCGGTTCATGACGGCGCCGTACAGCTCGGTGACCTTCGACCAGTCGCAGGAGACCTCGGTGGTGTAGCCGAGCTCGGCCTTGGCCCGCATGACCTCCTTCTCCGCCTCGATCTTGTCCGGGCCCCAGTTGAGGTTGTCGAACCAGGCCTCGATGAGCTTCGGGTCGACCTTCTCGTGCGCGAACCGGTCGGCGACCCGCTCGATCTCCTCGCTGGTGGCGCGCACGATGCCCTTGGGGCCCTCGGCGACGAAGACGACGACGCACTTGCCCTTCGAGAAGTGCGAGAAGTGCTGGCCGGCGTCCTCGGGCGAGTAGACGCGCACGACGGACGGCTTGAATCCGCCGACGACGACCTCGCGGATGATGGCGGTGCCCGTCGCCATGTCGTCGACGAGGAAGCCGTGGAACTCGTTGTTCTCCGGCTGGTACTTGAAGATCTTCACCGTGACCTCGGTGATGTAGCACAGGGCGCCCTCGTTGCCGATGACGATGTGCCGGATGTCCGGGCCGGTCGCGCGGCGCGGGACGTTCTTGATGCGGCTGACGGTGCCGTCGGGGAAGACCGCCTCCAGGCCGACGACCATGTCCTCGATCGCGCCGTACAGGGTGGAGAACTGGCCGATCGAGCGTGTCGAGACGAGCCCGCCCATCTGGGCGAGCGGCTTGGACTGCGGGGAGTGCCCGGTCGTGTAGCCCTTGGCGCGCAGCGTGTCCTCGAGCACCTGGAGCTGAACGCCGCACCCGGCGGTGACCTGCATGTTCTCTTCGTCGATCTTGATGATCTCGTCGAGACCCGAGCCGTCGAGGACGATCGTGTCGGTGACGGCCGTCTCCAGGCCGCCCTCGGTGCCGGTGCGGCCGGTGCGGGCCACGATGTTGATGCGGTTCTCGTCGGCGAACGCGAGCACCTTCGATACGTCGTCGACGCTGGTGGCGTTGACGATCGCCGCGGGCGGCGGGGCGTCGTAGATGCCGTGCACCGCCTGGTACTTCTTGAAACGGTCGACGCTCGCCTCGCGCAACTGCTGCTCGTCGGTGACGACCGCGCCCGCGCCGACCAGGGAGGTGAGGCGGTCGACGATCTCTTCTCGGTTCAGCTTCGATGCGGACTGCACCATGTGGATCAACCTTCTTTGTACGTGTGTGTGTACGTGTGGGGGTGAGGGAGAAGTGGGTGTCGGGTCGGGGTCAGCGGACGAGATAGCCGCCGTCGACGGTCAGGACATGGCCGTTGACGTAGTCGGCGGCGCGGCTGGCGAGGAAGACGGTGGCACCCATGAGGTCGGCGACATCACCCCAGCGGCCGGCCGGGATGTGGTCGAGGACGCGCTGGTTGGTCTCCTGGTTGGCGCGCGTCGTCTCGGTGATCTTGGTGGCGAAGTAGCCCGGGGCGATCGCGTTGACCTGGATGTTGTGCTGGGCGAGTTCGTCGCAGTACGCCTTGGTGAAACCGGCGATGCCGTGCTTGGTGGCGGCGTACGCGGGAGACATCTGGCCGCCCAGGAAGGAGAACAGGGAGGCGATGTTGATGATCTTCCCGGAGCGCTGCGGGATCATGAACTTCGTTGCCTCGTGGGCGAGTTCGAAGGGCGCGGTGAGGTTCACGGCCAGCATCGGGTCCCACGCGGCGCGGTCGAACTCCTCGACGGAGGCGAGATTGCAGATGCCCGCCGAGTTCACGAGGATGTCGACCGACCCGAGGGTGTCCACGCAGTGCTCGACGACCTGCCGGGGCACGCCGGCGCCGGTGATGTCGGCCTCGAGGAACTCCATGCGCCGGCCCTCGGCCTCGATCAGCTTGCGCGTCTCGCCGCCGTCGTCGGCGAGCGCCGGGACGAGGACGTTGGCGCCCGCCTTGGCGAGGGCGAGGGAGAACGCCTGACCGAGGCCGGTGTTGCCGCCGGTGACGATCGCGTTCTTCCCGTCGAGGGAGAAGAAGTCCCGGGAGAAGTCCGTGATGTCCATGTGATGCCTGCCGATCTTCTTACTCTTCGTGACTCTTTGCGAATCTTCTGAAGCTTTGTACGGATACGTTCTACGCGCTCGGGGCGGTGAGTCGAAGGACCCGGCGATCACACCCCTGCCAGCACTCGGTCGCTGACGGGGGCCGGGTGCCGGGCGGCGAGTTCGCGGCGGCGGGTGCGGGCGGTGAGTGTCGTCATCACCAGGCCGAGCAGTGCGGCCGCGAGCAGGAAGACGAACAGCGCGCTGTAGCCGCCACCCTGTTCGGGCACCGTCGGGCTCGCCGAGGAGTCGCCGATCCACCAGGCGCACAGGGAAGGCAGGAACGCGTCCGGCAGGTACGCGATGCCGGAGGCGAGCCCGATGACGCCCCCGCGCTCCTGCTCGGGCACCTCCACCTCGCCCACGGTGGACCAGTAGACGCCGCGCGAGGCGAAGACCAGTGCGCACAGGACGAACATCATCACGAGCGCGAGCCAGGCGAGCGCGGTGGTGCGCGGCAGTACGAGGAAGAGGACGGCGAGCACCGCACTGCCGGCGAACATCCAGCGCAGGAACACCGCGGAGGAGCGCGTCACCTTGTCCACGACGACGCCGCCCGCGGGTCCGGCGACGAACTGGAAGACGTAGGACCGCACGACCCCGATGACGGCGATCATGGATGCGGAGACGCCGTAGTTGTCCTGGAGCAGCGGCGAGAAGTAGCCGAGCGTCGTGTAGAAGCAGTACATGAGCATGGCGGTGCCGCCGATGAGCCAGGTGTACCGGTTGCGGGCCGCGGCGAGGAGCTGCTTGAGGGTGACGGTCGCCGAGTCGAGCCCGGCGAGCCGCGTCTTGTCCTCGCGGACGACGAACCACACGATCGCGGCGAAGACGAAGCTCAGCACTCCGTAGATCCGGATCAGCGTGAGGACACCGTGCGCGGGCACGACGGAGGCGGAGACGACCGCCGTGCCGATGAAGCCGATGGCCGTCGAGACGATGCCGCGGGTGCCTTCGAGGAAGCCGAAGAGCCGGCCCTGCTCGCCGGAGTCGCCGAGTACGCTGATCGACTTCACCAGCGCGGACCAGTACAGGCCCATGCCGACGACGGCCATCAGGATGTGCGCCGCCACGATTCCCCAGAAGCCGGGAACGGTGGCTAGATAAATGTCGGCAATTCCCATTCCGACGAGCGAAATCACGATGAGGAGTTTCGGCGAGAACTTGTCGGAGAACCAGCCGCCGAAGAAATACATGACGATGGCCACGGCGCCGAAAGCCGAGATGATGTTCCCGTACTGCTGCGAGCTGAGATTCAGCGCCGTATAGGTAGGTTCGAGGTACACGAACCTGATGTAGGCGACCTGGAAAATGATTCCGCCGGTCATGGAGAGCGCGAGGAAGCTCAGCCACTTCTGGGCCTTGTTCATCCGGATCACCGCAGCCACCTCGTCGTGGACAGGAAATGGGCACAAAAAAAGAACAGCAAACTCCGGTGTTCGGAGGTTACTGTTCTCTGGTCTCTAGTAACTGTCCCGGCTCGAGGCCGGAACCTATATTTGATTGTCGCGCCCGTGGCCATGACATGAACTCCGGGTGCGGTCGCCATGCTAGGCAGGGCCGATCGGCAGTGTCAATAGAGTCAGGCGTCACATTCCCTTACACGGCCCGACGCCTACATGGCCCACACATCACGATTCGACGAGGCTATGGCCGCGGCTCCTGCCTTCAGCGCGGCGAACACATCCTCGCGGTCGCACACGAGCCCGCCCGCTATGAGAGGCACCTCGATGTCCTGCACGGCCCAGGAGATGACCCGCGGCATACAGCCCGGCAGGATCTCCACGCAGTCGGCCTTGGACTGGCGGACCTGCGGTGCGAGATTGCGGTACGACTTCGAGTCGATCAGGAAGAACCGGTGGACGGCGAACAGGCCGACCTCGCGGGCGGCCCGCACCATGTGCGCCTTGGAGCTGAGCACCCCATCGGCGGAGGTGTGCTCCTTCACGTACTGCACCACGATGTCCTTGCCGCTGAACCCTTCGAGCAGGTCCACATTGACCAGGACGACCTTGCCGCTGTCCTTGAGCTGCTGCACGATCGCCGGGAGGTTCAGCAGGGACCCGTAGAGCAGGAAGACGACCTTGCACTCGGAGTCCATGACGGCGCGCAGCCCGTCGTCGTCGATGACACTGGCGACGACCGGGTGGTCCTCCAGGAGGACCGGAAGTGACACGTCCACGAATGACCTCCCATGGGATCGGCGGCCAATCTCCGCCGATCAGCGCCGCAGCGCAGAGTAACTTCCATCCGCCGGGAGCCGCCACCTGCACCTGGTCCCACGAGCGGGCAGCGGCGCCCGCGCGCCGCTGCCGTCAGGTCGGGTCGGGTCACGCCGGTGACGTGGCCGCCCCGCCGAGATGCCGGACGAAGAAGTGCACCGCGCTGTCGGCCTCGAACCTGGGCAGTTCCTTGTGCCGGCCCGCGTTGGCGTGCAGCGTCTTGTCCTGCGAGGCGAAGGCGTCGAACAGCGCGAGTCCGGACTCGCGGGGGATGTGCTCGTCGTTCCACTGGAGCGCGAACTCGATCGGAACGGTGATCTGCTTCGCCGCCTGGGCCAGGGTCTCGGGCCAGAAGAGACCGAAGACC
Organism: Streptomyces sp. CB01635; assembly: GCF_002803065.1. Classification (GTDB taxonomy): domain Bacteria; phylum Actinomycetota; class Actinomycetes; order Streptomycetales; family Streptomycetaceae; genus Streptomyces. Next base: position 625,056 of record NZ_NNBL01000003.1, on the reverse strand, counting down.
GCGGCGGTGATCCTGGGTTCGACCGCCGTCAGTGGCACGCCGATCGCGGTACCCATGTTCAGGCCGAAGTAGCCGACCGGCCCATCGGTGCCGATCTGCGGGAGGTCCTGGAGGGCGTCCAGAGTCGCCTGCCACTCCGGCACGCCGCGCTCCGCCAGGTGGGCGTTGTACCGCTGGACGATCGGGCCGACCGGTTCGCCCGCCGCCATCGCCTGCTGCATCACGGCGATCTCGCGCTCGTCGTGGGCCGTACGGGGGCGGCCGCCGTGCCCGGGTGCGTCGATGGTGGCGACGTGGAAGCCGCCGCCCGCCACGAGCCGCTGGGCCCGGCCGGCCATGGCCGGTGACTTCCTGTGGTTGCCGCCGCCGTGGCCCATCAGCACGAGCGGCGCGCGGTCGGAGCCGGGGGCCGGCGACCAGAGCGCGCCGGTGACCTCACCCACGGTGAAGTCGCGCTCCACGACACCGTTCGACGATGTCTGCGCGGTGAATTGAACAGAATTCATAGGTGTTGCCCTTCGGGAGTGCCTTGTGGAGGAGGCGCTCCCGGCGAGACCTACGTCAACCGCCCGACCGTGGCGAAGAGGGGAGCACCCACACAGATACAGCGTTCATGGGTCTCACCTCCTCGCACGACGTCACGGCCTGGGCGGGACGCTACCAACGGGCCGTCGTCCGGCCCAACCTGTTTTCCGCCGTCCGCTCAGGCGTTGGGGTCGAACGGTATGCCGGCCGGCTCGGCCTTCTCGAGGTGGTAGTTGAAGTTGCCGTCCTTGAGGCCGAAGACCGCGCTGCCGAAGTCTGCCTGGCTGAGCTTCTCCCGCAGGCCCGAGGGGTAGCCGTTCCAGCCGACGAGGGTCGGGAACTGCCAGGTGTGGCGGTGGTTCTCCGGCGGCTCGTCGTTGGCCGTCGCGGGTCGGAAGCAGTGCGTGCCCAGGCCGTCCTTGTGGTAGACGGCCTTGGGGTGGGTGCCGTCCCAGCGGATCTGGTCACTGCTGTAGACGTTGAAGTTCCCGTGGGCCGAGGTGGACACGTACTTGGCCTCGTTGTTCTGCACCCACACCACGACGTGCTCCCAGTCGTTGCGGTGCCCGCCGAGACCGCTGCCCGCGACGGCCTGGTCCTTCTCGAAGTACAGGCCGTACATGATGGCGCACCAGCCGTTGTTGCACTTGGAGCGGGAGTATCCGTTGGTGCTGTCGAGGTCCCAGGAGTCGTGGCACTGGCCGTTGACGGCCCCGGACGGGTTGAGGCCGGGGTTGATGGTGCCGTCGGGGCCGATGGCGGGCGTCGGGTAGCAGCCGTCACCGTCGTAGTCGTAGGCCGGCTGGAACGTCTGCTCCAGGCCGTCCGCGTTGGCGGGCAGCGCCGGGGGCGGGTCCGCGAGCGCGATGCCCGGGAAAACGATGACCAGCGCGACGGCGCTGCCGAGGGTGAGTGCCGCTCTGCTGATCCGCGAGCTCTTCTTCACTGCGTCCTCCTGATGAACCGTGGGGGGTGTGGGACACGCGCGACCGAATCTGGCATGCCCTCGTCATCATCCACGCCTCAGTTGCCCAGCGAACCCCACCTGCGTGGCGCAACGATGAAGAGTCCGTGCCGTCATCAACAGGCGGTCAGGTCCCTGACGTTGACGGAGTTGGCCATCGCCTGCATGCCTTGTCATTCGGGTGCAGGCGGGCGCCGCCGTCGAAGAACGAAAGGATCCGCTCGTGGTCGCACGGGCTGCGCAGGGTGCGGTCGAAGCCTGTGACCGCGTCGAACTCGCCGCTGTCCCTGATGAATTCATTGACCTCGAGGCGTACGGGCTCGGCCGCGGGGTCCCACTCGGACCAGCCCTTGAACGGCCCGATGGTGGCGCCGACGACGCACTTCCCTGCCGCATGGGCCCGTTCGGCGATGGCGCGATAGCCGTTGATCACGTCCTGGGCCGTGACGCCCGTGTGGCCTTGATGTCGTTGACGCCCTCGAAGAGGAACACGTGCGCACTCCGGGGCGCGAGAGCACATCGCGCCAAGTCGGTTCAACGCGCTCTGCCCGGCGCCGCCCGTGGGCACCTTGTTCCCCGAAATCCCTTCGTCGGCAACCCCCTTGACCGACGGGTCGTCCGCCGACTGGCCGACGCGCCGAACCAGCTCACGGGGCGCACGGTCCAGTTGCGGTTCCGCTTCGATGTCGCCATGGCCGAAGCGCTGGGCATCGGCGGCGATCTCATCTGGTGGCCGGAGGACGAACTCCGTGAGGCGGCCGCGTCGGTGGCGGAGTACAAGCACGTGCGCCATCTGGTGCAGCACGGCAGGCTGGACCGTCTGCCGCCTCCCTCCGACGAAGCACACTCGATGGCGCAGTACACCGCCCCGGACGCCACGGAGATGCTGCCGCTCGCGTGGCGGCACACCTCCCGCCACGGACACCCTCAACTGCCCTTCCGCCTCAGGCGATTGGCCCGCACAGCCCGCTACCGCGACGCACGCACCAGTCCGGTCTCAGCAGGGCGTGTCAGCAGGGCATCGCATTGGCATGGACCTGCCCATGATCCTTCGATAGGCTCCCAGCGGGCATTTCCTGGGAGCGCTCCCAGGCTTTGCTGTTCCACCCCCACGATGCTGGAACAACGAAGGGCCAACCCCATGAGACGCACGAAATCCCTGCGCATCGCCCTGTCCGCATTACTGGTCGCCGGAGTGTCCGCCGGGTTCATACCGGCCTCCGCCGGTGCCGCCACCCCCGCGGACGAGAAGGCGCCGGCCTCCGGGTCCGTGCTCGCCGCCATGCAGCGCGACTTCGGCCTCACCAAAAGCCAGGCCGAGGCACGGCTGAGCGCGGAGAAGAAGGCCACGGCCGTCGAAGAAAAGGCACGGCGAGCCGCCGGATCGTCCTACGGCGGCGCCTGGTTCACACCGGAGAGCGGCCGCCTGACCGTGGCCGTCACCGACCGGAGCAAGGCCGCGGCTGTACGGTCGACGGGCGCCGAGGCCAAGCTGGTGAAGTACAGCGCCAAACAGCTCGACGCGGCCAAGGAACGCATCGACGCCCTCAAGGCACCCAAGGGCGTGGCAAGTTGGCACGTCGATCCGGCGTCCAACCGGATCGTGATCGAGACCCTGGCCGGACAGCAGGGCGACAACGATGTCAAGCACTTCCTCGCGCAGGCCCGCGAGGCCGGCCCTGTCACCGTCGAGAAGACGGCCCACGCACCCCGCACCCTCGCCGCCGGCACGGTCGGAGGCGACCCCTACTACACGGGCAACGTCCGCTGCTCGATCGGCTTCTCGGTGAACGGCGGATTCGTCACAGCCGGCCACTGCAGCGGCGCCGGAGCCGCAGTGAACGGCTGGGACGGTTCGTACATCGGCAACTTCCAGGGGTCGTCGTTCCCGGACAACGACTACGCCTGGGTCAACGTGGGCAGCGGCTGGTGGACCGTCCCCGTGGTCCTCGGCTGGGGCACTGTCCCGGACCAGCTGGTGCGCGGCTCGGCCGAGGCCCCGATCGGCGCGTCCATCTGCCGCTCGGGCTCCACCTCGCACTGGCACTGCGGCAATGTGCTGGCCAAGAACGAGACCGTGAACTACAGCCAGGGCGCGGTGCACGAGATGACCAAGACGAACGTGTGCGCCGAACCGGGCGACTCGGGCGGCTCGTTCATCAGCGGCGACCAGGCCCAGGGTGTCACCTCGGGCGGCTGGGGCGACTGCTCCGGCGGCGGCGAGACCTGGTACCAGCCGATCAACGAGATCCTCAACCGGTACGGCCTGACGCTGACCACGGCCTGACCGCCGCACTGAGGAGCCGGGCTCGGTACGGCGTCGCAGGCGCCGCCCGCCGTACCGAGTCCCCCGCATCTCCGCCCCAACGTGCAGTCACCGCACGCGAGATGACCCCCGCGCCCCTCCCTGACAGCTCTGCGCGAAGGCCTGGCCGGTGACATAATCGCCAGGTCCTTCACGGCCCGACCCAGGGTGCCCGCAGCGGTCCCGGTGCGTCGGTCAGCGATCTAGTACACGCTGGAGTCACGCATGACGGCACAGTCCTCCGGAAGCCGCATCGACACGAGCAGGGCCCACCCGGCGCGTGTCTACGACTGGCTGCTGGGCGGCAAGGACAACTATCCGGTCGATCAGGAAGTCGGGGAGAAGCTGCCGCCGGAGTCGCGCCTCAGCGCCCGGCGCAACCGCGCGTTCATGCACCGTGCGGCGGCCTGGCTGGCCGGCAACGGCATCGATCAGTTCCTCGACGTCGGCACGGGCATACCGACGAAGCCGAACCTGCACCAGATCGTGCAGGGCATCGTGCCGTCGGCGCGGGTCGCGTACACCGACAACGACCCCATCGTGCTGCGGCACGCGGAAGCGCTCCTGGTCAGCACTCCGGAGGGGGCGACCGACTACATCGAGGCAGACGTCCGTCAGCCCAAGGTCATCCTCGACCACGCCCGTACGTTCCTGGACTTCACCCGGCCCGTCGCGCTGTCGATGCTCGCCCTGATGCACTTCATCACCGACGAGGAGGACCCGTACGCTCTCGCGCGGACCCTCATCGACGCCCTGCCCTCGGGCAGTTACTTCGTCTTCTCCCACGGCACCACCGATGAGCACCCACACCTCGCGAAGACGGTGAAGAACACGTACCGGCAGGGCGAGATCCCGTTGCGGATGCGTACGCGGGCCGAGGTCGAGCCGTTCTTCGAGAGCCTGGAGCTGGTGGAGCCGGGGCTGGTCACTTCGACGAAGTGGTACAAGGAGACGCCCGCACCCGAGGCGGAGCTGAGCGGCTTCTACGTCGGGGTCGCCCGCGTGCCCTAGAGGCCCATCCGCCGCGCGTACTCCGCGAGTCCGTCGGCCGTGTCGCCCGCCCACCCCACATAGCCGTCGGGCCGCACCAGGTACACGCCCGCGCCGTACACCTCGCACGCCGGGATCCGGACGGTGGGGACGCCGAGCTCAGGGAGTTCGGTGTCCGTGCCCACCGTGAGCAGCGTCCAGTGCGGGCCGCGGAAGGTGTCGAAGAGGCGGACGCCGTCCACCGTTCCGTCCGGCGCCCGGTCTCCCGCGCGAACCGGCCCCGCGATCGTGCGGGTGTCCACCGCGAGGGACGATTCGCGGTAACCCAGGCCCAGTTGGCGGGTCGCCTCGCCGCGGCGGATCTCCCCGCGGTGCACGCCCGTCGAAATACCGAGCATGTGCGCGGCGACCGGGCGACGCTCCTCCTCATACGTCTCGACGAGGGACTCCGGGGCGCCGTCGCGCAGCACCCCGCCCAGCTTCCATCCCAGGTTGTACGCGTCCTGGACGCTGGTGTTCAGCCCCTGGCCGCCGGCCGGCGAGTGGACGTGCGCGGCGTCCCCGGCCAGGAGGACGCGCCCGGCGCGGAAGCGGTCGGCCAGCGCGGCCCGCGGCCGGAAGTCCGAGGCCCAGCGCACTTCGGTCACATCCTCGGGTGCGAGATGGGAGCGCGCGGCGACGACCTTGCGGATGCCGTCGAGGGAGAGGTCGGGCACGGTTCCCTCGGGGAACTGCGCGGTCACCTGGAAGTCCTCGATGCCGGCGAGCGGGCAGATCGCGAGGAAGCCGTCGCTCCCCTCTCGGGGCGGGAAGACGTGCCAGTTGTCGCGGTCGAGGCCCGTGATGCGCACGTCCGCCACGAGCATCGGGTGCGGGTCGACGGTCTCGCCGGTCATGCCGATGCCCAGCGCGCGGCGCACGGTCGAGCGACCGCCGTCGGCGGCGACGGCGTACCGCGCGCTGACCTGCTCTCCGGCGGCGAAGTGCGCGGTCACGGCGTCCGCGTCCTGTTCCACCGCCACCAGCTCACGCCCGAACTCCACCCGGCCGCCGAGCTGCATGAGCCGCTCGAACAGGATCTGCTGCGTGCGCCACTGCGGCACCATCCACGGCTCGGTGTACGGAGAGTCGTCGCTCTGCTCCGCCGGGTCGAACATCCTGTGCTCGCCGACCCGCGTGCCGTCCTGCCAGATCATCCCGACGGGGTAGGGGCCACCGGCGGCATGGATGGCGTCCAGCACGCCGAGATCGTGGAAGACCTCCCTCGTGCGCGGCTGGATGCCCTTGCCGCGCGACCCGGGGAAGAGCGCGTCGGCGCGCTCGACGACGAGGGCGTCGACCCCGCGCCGGGCGAGGTCGGCAGCGAGGGCGAGGCCGGTCGGGCCGGCGCCCACGACGAGGACCTCGGTGTGCGTGATCGTGTCTGCACGGGTGTCCATGACCAGCTCCTTAACGTCGTTAAGTTCCATGCTTCGCAGCATGCGCTTAACGGCGTTAAACTGTCAAGTGTGGCTACCCAGAGATCCCCCAAGCTGGACAAGACGCAGGTCGTCGACACCGCTCTGCGCCTGCTCAACGACGTCGGCCTCGACGGCCTCACGCTCCGCGCCATCGCCAAGGAGCTGAACGTCCAGGCGCCCGCGCTCTACTGGCACTTCAAGAACAAGCAGGAGCTGCTGGACGAGATGGCGACGGAGATGTACCGCCGTATGACGGCCGACGACCCGCTCACACCCGACGGCACCTGGCGGGAGCGCTTGCTGACGTCCAACCGCGGACTGCGTACCGCGCTCCTGAGCCACCGCGACGGCGCCAAGGTCTTCAGCGGCTCGCGCTTCACCGGCACGCTGCACGCGGTCGAGATGGAGCGGACGCTGCGTCTTTTCACCGAAGCCGGGTTCACGCTCACCCAGGCGGTGCGGGCCACCACGACCGCGTACATGTACACCCTCGGTTTCGTCACCGAGGAGCAGGGCGTCCAGCCCTTGCCGGGCGAGCGCCGCGAGGGGTACGACATCGACGAACGCGCCCGCCGGATGGCCGACTTCCCCCTGTCGGCGGCGGCGGGCGCGGAGATCTTCGAGGACTACGAGCAGCACTTCGAGGACGGTCTCGCCCTGGTGATCGCGGGGATCGAAGCGCGCTACGTGACGGCCTGAGCGATTCCCGCGGTGGTGGCGAAGGATTCGCGCCCACGGGAGGCAGGGGTCGCTGAGGGCCTCCGGTCGAGGGCCGACCGTCACTCGACCGGAGGCTGTACAGGAGGACCGGCGTCTACAGCCCCACGTCGCGGCTGCGGATGTCGTCCAGGGACTCGCGGCGGACCAGCAGGCGGGCGCGGCCGTCGTCCACGGCGACCACCGGCGGGCGGCCGACCAGGTTGTAGCCGGACGCCATGGACAGGTGGTAGGCGCCGGCTACGGGCACCGCGAGCAGATCTCCGGGGTGTACGTCGGCGGGGAGTTCGACGTCGGTGGCCAGGACGTCTCCGGCCTCGCAGTGGCGGCCCACCACGGTCATCGCGGTCCGGTCCGCGGTGCTGTGACGGCCGATCAGACGGGGCGCGTAGCGCACGCCGTAGAGCGCCGGCCGAGGGTTGTCGCTCATGCCGCCGTCCACGGCCACGAAGGTGTGTGCGCCGGTGCGCTTGACGGCGAGTACGCGATAGAGGGCGATACCGGCCGGTCCGGCGATGGCGCGCCCCGGCTCGATGATCAGGCGGGGCACGGTGAGTCCGGCCGCCGCGCACGCCTCGGTGAGCTCCGCCCGGACCTTGCGGGCCAGGGTGGTGATGTCCAGGGCCTGTTCACCCGGCCGGTAGGCGATTCCGTGTCCGCCGCCCAGGTCGAGTTCGGGCAGGACGAGGCCGTGCTGCTCGTGCAGCCGGGCCATCAGCCCCACCATGCGCCGTACGGCTGCCAGATACGGCTTGACGCTGGTGATCTGCGAGCCCAAATGGCAGTGCAGGCCCGTGAGTTCGAGCTGCGGTTGGTCCAGTATGCGGGCGATGGCGTGCTGGGCGTAGCCGTCGGAGATCGACAGGCCGAACTTCTGGTCGTCGGTTCCGGTGCGGATCTTCTCGTGGCCACCGGCGCTGATCGCGGGCACGACGCGGACCATGACCTTCTGATGTCCGTCGGGCCCGACCGCGGCGGCCAGCCGGGCGATCTCGGAGGGGCTGTCGATCACGATGCGCCCGACGCCCAGGCGCAGCGCGGACTCCAGGTCGTGCGGGGACTTGGCGTTGCCGTGCAGCACTATCCTCTCGGGCGGGAACCCGGTGGTGACCGCGAGTTCCAGCTCACCGGCCGAGCAGACGTCGAGCCCAAGACCCTCGTCGTCCACCCAGTGGGCCATGGCCCGGCACAGGAACGCCTTGGCCGCGTAGAGGACTTCGGCGTCGGGGAATGCGTGCCGGTAGGTGCGGCAGCGCTCGCGTACCTCGCCCTCGTCGAGTACGTAGGCCGGGGTGCCGAAGCGGTCGGCGACCCCGGCGAGCGGTACGCCGCCCACGGCCAGGTCGCCCGGGTGGGGCTCGGTGGTGGAGGCGGGCCACACCGACAACTCGTCGGCGGTGGCGGTGGTGACTGCGGGTTCGTGAACAGTGGTCATCGTGCGTTTCCCTCTCAACCGATCCACAGGGCGAGCGCCGAGACGAGCGCGGCGGCGCCGGTCACCCGCAGTGCCCCGACGGCCTGCGGATCCCATGTGCTCACGCGTGAACGGGAGGCCCCGTCCGGCACGGGGGCCACGGGCCTGGCGGGCGCGGGAGCCGGCGCCGAGAACTGGGGGTCCACGGTGACCGTGGTGACTCCCAGCGGCGCCGCCAGCGCGCGCAGCGCGGGCTCGGCGAGCCTGATCCACGGCTGCTCGGACCCGAGCGTCGCGGTCAGCTTCCGCTCCGAGGTGAAGCCGACGGCCGTACGGTCGCCGAGGGGGGTACGGAAGAGCCGGGCCGCGCATCCTGCCGGTCCCGGCCGGACCGGAACGAACAACGGTCCGGCCGGGAACCGATCAAGAGGCTCCGGGTCTTCGGGGTACGAGGGTTGTGCCATGGGATGCCTCCTGGAGGATCCGGGGTGATTCATGTGCGGGGTTTGCGAGCCCCGGACTCCGACGGCCGCCCGGGGCTCACCGCTGAAGCTATGCCCGCACGCCCCCGCTCGCCGACACCTCATAACGGGACGCTGACGGTGATCGGGGCGACGCATACGGGACGCTGACGCGAGGAGCGACCGACGGTGGAAACACCCGTCAGAGGAGCGCCAAGAAGTGGCGTTCGGGCTGTCCGCAGGCCCCGGGCCAGGAGTGAAATGGAACCGGCCCTCAAGGTCTGCCCGCGGGAAACCCTCCGTGGGCGTGCCGCGCTCGACGACGCGTTCGGCAGCACCGGACCCGGGCGTCCCGGTGAGCGCCCTTGTCGCGCGAGGCACCCCGGGCCAGGCGCTGATGGAGACCGCCGGCGGCGAGGACGACATCCTGGTCGTCGGCGCCGGCCGGCGAAGTCATTGCCACCGGTCCTCAACCGCGCCAGTCGGCTGCTCGCCTGGGCTGTCGGCTTCCGCCTGGTCCACGAGTACGTTCACCACTCGGCCGGGAGCGCCGCGCGACACCGCCGGCTCACTGCATGAACAGGCCTCGGTACAAGAGGGGCGCGCTCAGCAGCGCGTCGACGCCCCCGACTGGTTGGTGAGGTTGTCGTTGGACATCCAGCCCGACGTGTTCGTGCCCGCCACCCGCACGTACGTCCAGTTGTGGCCGTATGCGTTGACGACCGAGCAGTGGTACCAGAGCTTGGAGCCGTTCTCGGCCAGGGCGACCGACGAGCACGTCTGGTACGGCCCGGTCACGATGTGGTAGCTGCCGGACATGTAGCCGTACGTGCCCGGGTTCGGGTCGCGGTGGGTCCAGCCGCTGCAACTCTTCGACACCGAACTCGGCTTGGCCGTCGGAGGGGCCGGCGGCTGCGAGGCCGTGGTACCGCCGTCGTTGCTCGGTCGCGCCGACGACTCACCGCCGTCTTTCGTGTCGCCCGCGCCCTCACCCCCCGCCTCACTCGGCCGCTGCGACGGTGTGCGCGACGGCGCCTGCGAAGTCGCCGACGACGAGGCGCTCGGCGACTTCTCGCCGCCGCCCACGCTGCCCCTGCTCGGCAGATCGCTGACCTGCGAGGCACCGGAACGCGTCGGCGCCGTCCGGGCCTCGTCCGACTTCGTGTCGCCGCCGGTGCCCACCAGGGCGTACGTGATGCCGCCGCCCGCGATCACCACAGCCGCGGCCGTCGATGCGATGACGGCACGGCTGCGGCGCCGGGCGCGGCCGGAGGCGCGGCTCGCCGCCCGTCCCACGTGGGGCTCGCCGGTCCGGGGAAGCGTGCTCGCCAGGCCCGGCGTCGGGTAGCCGCCGCCCTGCGGAGGCTGAGGGTACGGCGCGGCAGGAGATCCGAACCCGGGCCCGGACTGATGAACCGTATGCGGCGCGGGGGCAACAGCCGGGGCCTGCGCCTGGGCCGGGGGCCCGAAGCTCACCGTGCTGCCCGCCGCCACCCGTTCCAGCATCTCCCGCGCCTGGCCCGCATCCGGCCGGCTCTCCGGGTCCTTCGCCATCAGCGCCCTGAGAACCGGCGCCAGCGCCCCCGCCCGCCCCGACTCAGGCAGCGGCTCGTTCACGATCGCCGCCAGCGTCGACCACACCGACGTACGGCGGAACGGCGACGTGCCCTCGACGGCCGCGTACAGCGTCATGCCGAGCGACCAGATGTCCGACGCGGGGCCCGGCTCCTTGCCCTGCGCGCGCTCCGGGGGCAGGTAGTCGAGGGAGCCGACGAGCTGGCCACTGCGGGTCAACTTGTCCATGGCGTCGTCGCCCGCGGCCTCCATGCTGGCTATGCCGAAGTCGGTGAGCACGACACGACCGCCGTCTTCGAGCAGTACGTTCCCGGGCTTGACGTCGCGGTGCAGCACCCCCGCCCGGTGCGCCGCGTCGAGCGCGTCCATCAGCTTGGCACCGATCGCGGCCGCCTCGTGCGGCTCCAGCGCGCCGCGCTCGGTGAGCACGTCGTCGAGCGAGGGCCCGTCGACCAGCTCCATGACGATGACGGGCAGGCCCTCCTCCTCGGTCACGTCGTGCACCGTGACCACACCGCTGTGGCGGATACGGGCGGCGGCCTGCGCCTCCCGCTGCATGCGGACCCGCAGACCGGCCAGATCGGACGCGGAGGAGTCGGTGAAGGCTCTGAGGATCTTGACGGCGACCTCTCTGTTGAGCAGCTCGTCCACCGCCCGCGCGACCACACCCATGCCGCCGCGCCCGATCATCGAGGTGACCCGGTAACGCCCCCCGAGTACCTTGCCGATCAGCTCGCTGCCGTTCTTTTCCCCCGACGTCACCGCACGCTCCGTTCCATGACTGTCCGTCAATTCCCGTACCTGGAAGGCATAAGACTAGGGGAATGCGAACAGGGGGAACTCGCGGCCGCCCGCTGGGCTCAGGTGCCCGGCTTGCGGCCGTAGACGTAGACGTCGTCACCCGTCTTCAGCAGGGACCAGTACTTCTTCGCGGTGGTACTGGTCATATTCACGCAGCCGTGCGAGCCGGGCGGGTTCCACATGCTCACGCCGACCGAGTGGAAGGCCTGGCCGCCGTCGAAGAACTGGCTGTAGGGCATGGGCACGTTGTAGATGCTCGACACGTGGTCGATGTGCCGCCAGTAGATCTTCTTCAGCCCGGTGCGGGTCTCGTAGCCGTTACGGCCGGTGCGGACCGGCACCGGCCCGTAGACGAGGTTCTTGCCGTCCTGGATCCAGCTGAGCTGCAGCGTCAGGTTCACGCAGGCGATGCGCCCCTTGTTGACGGGGCATTTACCGTCTTTGTTGGGATTGCTGCCGACGGCCTTCTGCTTGTTCATCAGGTCCATCACGCCCCACGTGACGGGCCCCGCGTAGCCGATGTTCGGGCTGATGCCGTGCTTGTTCTGGAATGCCTGGACAGCCTTGCAGTCGGCGGCGGACTGCTTTCCGTCGACCGGCCGGCCGAGGAACCCCTCCACCTGCTTCTGATAGGGACCGGTCGACGTCGTGCAGCTCGCGGCCTGCGCGGGCGCGGCGCCCAGCGCGAGTGTCAGCGGCGCGACGAGTCCGGTGATCCCCAGTGCGACGGCTCCCCGTCTGCGTATGTCCCCCATGGCGGGCCTTTCCTTGCAGGGCGCTCGATGCGCTCGAAGCGTTCTCTGCCAGGTAGACCGGTCGCGGGTCGCTCAGGTTGTGGCGTTGCTCGGGCTGGGACCCAATGGTGACAATTCCGAGTTCTTCGCCAGTGGGTCGCGTGACGCGGCGTGGCGATGGTGCAGGCCCGCATGACATGCCGGCGCGGGCCCGTGTGAAGGGTGTCAGCGCGGGCCCGCATCAACGGGGTGTCAACGTGGAGCGATCGCCGCCTCGGTCGCCGCCTTGATCCTGGCGCCGAAGGCGTCGGCGTCCGTGCGGGCGGCGGAGAGCGCCAGGCCGACGAGGAGCTTGCCCACACCATGGCCTTCCAGCACGTTGAAAATACGGACCTGGGTCCCGCCGTCGGGCATCGGCTCCAGGTCGTAGCCGCCCTCGCGTGCCATCACGCTGTTCTTCGACACCTCGGCCCACCGGATCTTCACGGGGGCGTCGAGGGCGGTGATGCGGAACTCCCTCGCGGACTTCATCCCTGCGTCCTTCACGGTGCTCCGGAAGACGGTGCCCACAGTGGTCGGGGTGTCGGGTACGCGCTCGATCTTCAGCACCCGGGGGCTGAACTGCGGATCGTTGCGACCGTCGGCCAGGTACTCGAAGACCTCGTCGACGGACCGTGCGACCACGAACGTCGCTTCGAACTGTCCTGCCATGGGCACTCCCGCCTCGTCGTAGCAGCACCGCGACCCTATGTGACGGCCGGGCATCCCGCGCGGCGGGCCGGGCGCGGTCCCGGTCACGACTCCCTGGAGCCGGTTGCGGATGCTCCACACCCATACCGACCAGCGGCGGCGCGTCAGCAGGCGCCGACCCACTCCTCGTCGCCGTCCGAGAAGAACTGGTGCTTCCAGATGGGCACCTCGTGCTTGAGGTCCTCGACGAGGCGGGCGCAGGCAGCGAAGGCCTCCGCGCGGTGCGGGCAGGAGACCGCCGCGATCACCGCGACGTCGCCGATCTCCAGACGGCCCGTCCTGTGGACGGCGGCGAGGGCGCTGACCGGGAAGTCGGCGGCGACCTTCTCGGCGACCCGGCGCATTTCGCTCTCGGCGGCGGGATGGGCACTGTATTCGAGGGCATCCACCGACCTGCCGCCGTCGTGGTTGCGCACGGTTCCGACGAAGACGGCGGTACCTCCGGCGGCGGCATCGCCCACAGCCTCGTACACCTCGTCCAGGGAGAGCGGGGTGTCGCGCAGTGCGAGCAGTTGAACGGGGTGGTGGCCTGAGAGGTCCGGGATGTGCGGCATGGTTCGTTCCTGGGGTCGGGAGGCGTTGCGGTGCGTGCAGGAGCGGCATGAACTCCGGCTTGCGCGTGGCGAGTTGTGGTGATCAGCCACCCGCGAACGGAGGCAGTACCTCGACCGTTCCCCCTTCGGCGAGGTGGACCGAAGCGTGGTCGCGCCCGCCGACCGGGCGGCCGTCCACAAGGAACGAGCAGTAGCCGAGCACCCGCGCCAACCGCGGACGGCCGTCGTGCCGGGAACGGACTTGTGCCAGCGCCTCCGCGAGTGTCGCCGCGCGGTAGGGCTCCTGCGCCGTACCGGCCGCGGCCTTGGCCGCCGCCCAGTAGCGGATGGTTCCGGCCGGCGTCATCGGCGTCGCCACTGCTGCGCCTCCTGTTCTTGTCGAGCTGCTCCGGTCTTCGTTCGGGTGTCCCCACGCGGTCACTGTCCCGGCACCTCCAAGACTTCCGCGGTGGCCCCGGCGGGCACCCCGCCGGGCGGGACGACCGCGAGGCCGTCGGCGAACGCGAGGCCGCGCAGCATTGCCGGGCCGTCGAACGGGAGCGGTGCCACTTCGTGGTGCGTGCGTCGCACCGGCAGCAGCCGGGTATCCCGCGGGTGTCCTGGCAGCTCGGTGGCGGCGCGCATCCGGCGGGGTTCCGCGTCGGGGTGCCCCCCGAGGTGTCGCAGCAGCGGCGCGGCGAGCGTCACCGTGCCGGCGACGGCGGCAAGTGGGTTGCCGGGCAGACCGACCAGCCGGCGGGTGCGGCCGTCGGGGGTGGGTGGCAGCTCGGCGAGCAGCATGGGGTGGCCGGGCCGTACGGCGACGGAGTCGACGAGCAGGCGGGCGCCCGCCTCTTCGAGGGTGGCGTGCAGGAAGTCCACCGGGCCTGCGGCGGTGCTGCCGGTGGTGACGACGACATCGGCGGGCGAGTTGTGTACGGCCTCCCGCAGCAGCCCCAGGTCGTCCGCCACCCGGCGGCGCCCGATCACGTCGGCGCCGCAACTTCTCAGCCACGGCGGCAGCATCGGTCCGAGCGCGTCGCGTACCCGCCCGTGCCGGGGCAGGCCGGCCTCCAGCAACTCGTCGCCGAGCACCAGGAGTTCGACGGTCGGGCGGCGGTGTACGGCGAGCCGGTCGTACCCGGCGGCCGCCGCGAGTCCCAGCACGGCCGGGGTCACCGTGATGCCGGCCGGGATCAGCGCCTCGCCCGCACGGCATTCCTGGCCACGCGGCCGGATGTCGCGGCCCGGAGCCACCGCGCCGGGCCCGGTGGAGCGATCGTGCAGCGTGCCGCTCTCGGCGTCGAACTCGCCATGTTCCCTTCTCAGCACGGCTGTTGCGCCTGTCGGCAGCCGGGCGCCGGTGGCAATGGGGACGGCAGTTCCGTGGTCGCGGAGCGGCGCGGACCGGTCGCCGGCGAGGACGGCGGCGCCGCCCACCAGCCACGGTCCCGGTCCGGCCACGGCCCAGCCGTCCATCGCGGACGTGTCGAACGGCGGCAGATCGGTGAGCGCCGTCAGCGGTTCGGCGAGCGTGTGACCGAGCGCGTCCGCCAGGGATCGGGGGACGACGGGCAGCGGCTGTCCGACGCAGTCCCGGGCGATCCGCCGGGCCTGCTCCCAGACCATGTGGGACTCTGCCGCCACTCGCACTCCGCCCGTGCCGTCCAGGGTGTGCGCGCCGGCCGGGGTCATGCGGTCCCCGCGCTGTTCTCGGGCTCGGCAGCCCAGCGTTCGGCCGGCGCCGTCAGCTTGCGGTTCGCGACGTCAAGGTCGACGTCGAGTTCGGACTTGACGTCCTCGATCCTGTTACGCATCCAGCTCACCTTCGTTCTTGTCTGCCTCTTGTCTGCGGCGGAGGCTCTTGGGGTGGGGCCCGTCAGCCGCCGATGGCCGACATCGGGCGTTCCGGGCGGCGGAACTCCGGGCTGTTGATCGCGTGGCCGGGGCCCTTGCGGCCGACCGAGGTCCGCCAGGCCGCCTCCACGGTCGCGTCGTCGGCGCCGCCTCGCAGCAGGGCCCGCAGGTCGGACTCCTCAGTGGCGAAGAGGCAGTTGCGCAACTGCCCGTCCGCCGTCAGCCGCACACGGTCGCACGTGCCGCAGAACGGGCGGGTGACACTGGCGATGACACCCACCAGCGCCTCGCTGCCCGCGATCCGCCACTCCTCCGCGGGCGCGTTGTCCTGCCGCCCGACCGGCACGAGTTCGAAGCGCTCGCCGAGCCGCTCCAGGACCTCCGCGGCCGTGACCATCCGGTCCCTGTCCCAAGCTCCCTGCGCATCCAGGGGCATCGATTCGATGAACCGCATGTGGTACCCGTGCTCCGTCGCGAACGCGGTCAGGTCGACGATCTCGTCGTCGTTGACTCCCCGCACCGGCACCGCGTTGATCTTCACCGGATTCAGACCCGCGTCGCGGGCGGCCGAGAGTCCGGCCAGTACGTCCTTGATCCGGTCGCGGCGGGTGATCTCGGCGAACCGCTCCGGGCGCAGTGTGTCGAGGCTGACGTTGACGCGGCTGAGCCCAGCCTCCCGCAGTGCGTCGGCGCTGCGCGCCAGGCCTATGCCGTTGGTGGTGATCGACAGTTCCGGAGCCGGGTCCAGGGCGGACAGGCGGGCCACCAGGCCGGGCAGGCCCCTGCGCAGCAGCGGCTCGCCGCCGGTCAGCCGGACCTCGGTGATCCCGAGACGCTCGGTGCCGATGCGGACCAGGCGTACCACCTCGTCGTCGGTGAGGACTTCGGCACGGGGCAGCCAGTTCAGCCCCTCGGCCGGCATGCAGTACGTGCAGCGCAGATTGCAGCGGTCGGTCAGCGAGACCCGCAGGTCCGTGTGGACCCGGCCGAAGCGGTCCACGAGGGGCGACGGAACGACGGCAAGGCGCTCCGCGCGGTGGCGCCGGGACTGACCGGTCCCGGTCGGCTCGTCGCTGTGATCAAGCACGGTTGCGCCCTCCCATGAAATACCGGTAGCCGGGGTTGGTGAAACATTAGAGACCAAGGTTCGCGAATTATCCAGGGGTCGGAATCCGAAGCCTTTCTCCACTCCACCTTTTCCTTACTCGTCGATCATCATGGAAAGGTTTCCCCAAGAAGTCAAAGAGGGGTTCTCGATGGCATGATCGGTCGGGGCTATCGAGCCTCAGACCCCAGGCAGGACAAGGGAATCCTCCTTGATAAGCGGTACCTATCAGGTGATCGGAAATGCCTCTTTGACGCGCCACGCAGATTGCAGGAAGCTTCTCTCGCGGCGATGACGCGAAAACGTATCCGGCGCGCATGAGTAAACCGCGGTAAAAGCGAACACGCAGAACAGGCCGCCGTTTCCCGGGGACCCGTCCGCCCAGGTGCATGGAAGAAAGAGGCAGACCAGATCATGAGCAGCAGCATCGAGGACCCGATCGACGACCTGACGGTCACGCCCCCCAAGACCTGGGCGACGGGTCTCCCCGCCGTGACGCACGCGCTGGAGTACTCCCTCGGCCAGACGTCCCCGCGCCGCACCATGCTGACGCTGCTGAACATCAACCAGGCCAAGGGCATCGACTGCCCCGGCTGTGCCTGGCCCGAGCCCGCGCCGGGCAAACGGCACATGAACGAGTACTGCGAGAACGGCGCCAAGCACATCAACGACGAGGCCACCTCGCGCCGCGTCACCCGTGACTTCTTCCGCGAGCACTCGATCGCCGAGCTGGACTCCAAGTCCGACTACTGGCTCAACCAGCAGGGCCGGCTGACCGAGCCGATGGTCAAGCGCCCTGGCGCGACCCACTACGAGCCGATCGGCTGGGACGAGGCGTTCGGCATCCTCGCCAAGGAGCTCAAGCAGCTCACCTCCCCCGACGAGGCCCTGTTCTACGTCTCGGGGCGCCTCAACAACGAGGCCGCGTTCCTCCTCCAGCTCTTCGCCCGCGCGTACGGCACCAACAACCTGCCGGACTGCTCCAACATGTGCCACGAGTCCAGCGGCTCCGCGATGTCGGAGACCCTGGGCATCGGCAAGGGCACGGTCTCGCTCGACGACCTGGAGAACTCCGATCTGGTCTTCGTCGTGGGCCAGAACCCGGGCACCAACCACCCGCGCATGCTGTCCTCCCTGGAGGAGACCAAGCGCAACGGCGGCAAGATCGTCGCCGTCAACACGCTCCCCGAAGCCGGCCTGCTCCGCTTCAAGCACCCGCAGCGCCCGCGCGGCATCATCGGCAAGGGCACACAGATCGCCGACCAGTTCCTGCACATCAGGGCGGGCGGCGACCTCGCCCTGTTCCAGGCCCTGAACCTGCTGCTCCTGGAGGCCGAGGACGCCAACCCGGGCACGGTGATCGACCACGCCTTCATCGAGAAGAACACCATCGGCTACGAGGCCTTCGAGAAGCACGCGCGCGAGGTCACGTGGGAGCACATCTACGACGCCACCGGCCTCTCCCGTGAGGAGATCGACGAGGTCTTCGAGCGCGTCCTGAACGCCAAGTCGGTCATCGTGTGCTGGGCGATGGGCCTCACGCAGCACAAGCACGGCGTCCCCTCCATCCGCGAAGTCATCAACTTCCTCATGCTGCGCGGCAACATCGGCAAGCCCGGTGCGGGCGCGTGCCCGGTGCGCGGCCACAGCAACGTGCAGGGCGACCGCACGATGGGGGTGTGGGAGCGGATGCCGCAGAAGTTCCTGGACTCCCTGGGCAAGGAGTTCGGCTTCACGCCGCCCACTCACCACGGCCTGGACGCCGTCGACGGCATCCGCGCCATGTACGAGAAGCGCGCCAGGTTCTTCCTCGGTGTCGCCGGCAACTTCGTACGGGCCACTCCCGACAGCGAGGTCACCGAGCAGGCGATGCGCAACTGCAGCCTGACGGCCCACGTCTCGACGAAGCTCAACCGTTCCCACACGGTCTGCGGTGAGACCGCGCTGATCCTGCCCACCCTGGGCCGCAGCGACAAGGACTTCCAGGCCACCGGCGAGCAGTTCATCACCGTCGAGGACTCGATGAGCGACGTGCACGCCTCCCGCGGCAAGCTGCCGCCGGCCTCTCCCGACCTGCTCAGTGAGGTCGCCATCGTCAGCCGCATGGCCCTCGCGACCATCGGCGACAAGTACGGGATCCCGTGGCAGGGCTTCGAGGACGACTACGGCACCGTCCGCGACCGGATCTCCCACGTGATCCCGGGCTTCGAGGACTTCAACGAGCGTGTGTCCAAGCCGGGCGGCTTCAACCTGCCCAACCCGGCCAACCACGGCGTCTTCAACACCCCGAGCGGCAAGGCCGTGTTCACGCAGAACGAGTTCACGATGCCGCACGTGCCGGAGGGTCACCTGCTGCTCCAGACGCTGCGCTCGCACGACCAGTGGAACACCATCTGGTATGCCCCCAACGACCGCTACCGCGGCATCCACAACGCCCGCCGTGTCGTGATGGTGAACCCCGCCGACCTCGAGCTGCTCGGCATCGAGGACGGCGACATGGTCGACCTGGTCAGCGTCTGGCACGACGAGCGGGAGCGGCGCGCCGAGAACTTCAAGGTCGTCGCCTACCCGGCCAGCCCCGGCTCCGCCGCGGCCTACTACCCCGAGACGAACGTCCTGGTCCCGCTGGACAGCGTCGCCGACATCAGCAACTGCCCGACTTCCAAGGGAGTTGTAGTGCGTCTGGAGCCCGTCGGTACTCCGAGCTGACCCAACACACGGCACCTCCAAGGCAGTTCAGGGAGTGTCGGAGTCCTCGGAGTGCCCGCCGCGACGGCGGGCCGAAGCGCCGTGTTCAGAAAGGTACTTGCCTGCATGCCCGCATCTCGCGCCGTCCGCGGCTGGCTTCCGGCGGCGGCCGCGGTGTTCGCCGCCGGGTGGGGCGCGAACCAGTTCACCCCGCTCGCGGTGGTGTACCGGACGCAGGAGCACTGGCCTCCCGTCCCGGTCGCCGCCATGTTCACCACCTACCTGCTGGGTCTGCTCCCCGGCCTGCTGCTCGGCGGCCCGGCCGCGGACAGGTTCGGCCGATGCCTCACGGTCCGGCCCGCCCTCGCCCTGTCCGCCGCCGCGAGCGCCCTGCTGGCGGCGGCGCCGGTGAGCCCGAGCGCCGTCTACCTGAGCCGGCTGGCCACCGGATTCGCGGCAGGTGTCGTCCTGACCGCGGGGACCAAATGGCTTCGGGAGCTGTCGGCCTGGGCCGGACGCCCGGATGCCGGTGACCGGCGCGCGACGTACGCCACCGGTGGTGGCTTCGCGGCGGGTGCGGTGACGGCGGGCGCTTTCGCCGAGTGGCTGCCGCATCCGATGGTGCTGCCCGGCCTCGCCCACTGTCTGCTGGCCCTGCTGGTGCTGGGCGCGACCCGCCGCGTACCGGAGACGGCGCCGGCACCCGGTGCCGCCCCGGTGCCGTCCCGCATCGTGGACCTGCACCGGGCGGTCGTCGGGAACAGGCGCTTCCTGTGGGTCGTGCTTCCCGCGAGCCCGGCGGTCTTCGGCGCCGCGACCGTGGCGTACGTCGTGCTGCCGCCACTGGTGGCGAACCGGGTTCCCGGATACGCGCCGCTCTTCAGCGGTCTCGTGACGGCGCTGACGCTCACCATGGGCATCGTCGTCCAGCCCCTGGCCGTACGGCTGGACCATGCGCACAGCGCGCGGGCCACTCTGACCGGCATGGTCACCGTGATCGGCGGACTCACGGTGGGCGCGATCGCCGCGCACCAGAACTCCGCCGGTCTCGTGATGGCCGCGGCGGCCCTGCTCGGGGCCGGCTACGGGCTCACTCCGGCGGCGGGCCTGATGGAGATCGAGCGGCTCATGCCGCCGAAGGCCCACCCCTCGACGGCGGTCCTCTACCAGGGCGCCACCTACAGCGGCTTCCTCACACCGCTCCTGCTCGCCCTCACGGCGGGCGCGGGCACCGCCCCCTATCCGGCGCTCCTGGCGGGCATGGCGGCCATGGGCCTGCTGTGCCTGGCTGTCACAGCTGGGTACAGCCGCCGGAGTCTTCCCTGATGGCGCGGCCGCAGGACGTGGTCCGCCACGCGTCATATCGTCGACGACATCGGAGTACTGCTCCGAGGAGAGGAGCACCATCATGGGACGCGTGACCGCGCGCCGGCGTGTGCTGCGAGTTCGGGACGGGGTGTCCTCGTACCGGCCGGACACCATGGCCGTCGAGGAGCCGATGGAGATCAGGGTGGGTGGACGTGCGCTCACGGTGACCATGCGGACACCGGGCGACGACTTCGATCTCGCGGCCGGTTTCCTGGTGAGCGAGGGCGTGGTGCACACCGGCGACGATGTGACGGGGATCCGTTACTGCGCGGGCGCCACGGCCGACGGCGGCAATACGTACAACGTCGTGGACGTGGCCCTGGCCCCCGGCGTGGCCGCACCCGACGCCTCTCTGGAGCGGAACTTCTACACCACGTCCTCGTGCGGACTGTGCGGCAAGGCCAGCCTGGACGCGGTGCGCACCACTGCGGCGTGGACCGTCTCCGAGGATCCGCTGCGCGTCGGTCCGGAGCTGGTGACGGCGCTTCCGGACCGGCTGCGGGCGGCCCAGAAGGTGTTCGACAGCACGGGCGGCCTGCACGCCGCCGGCCTGTTCAACGCCGACGGCGAACTGCTGTGCCTGCGCGAGGACGTCGGCCGGCACAACGCCGTCGACAAGGTGGTCGGCTTCGCTCTGCGCGAGGGGCTGCTGCCGCTGCGCGAGACCGTTCTGATGGTGAGCGGCCGGGCCTCCTTCGAGCTGGTGCAGAAGGCGCTGATGGCCGGAGTCCCCATGCTGGCGGCCGTCTCCGCCCCGTCCTCGCTCGCCGTGGACCTCGCAGCCGAGAGCGGACTGACCCTGATCGGCTTCCTGCGCGGCACCTCGATGAACGTCTACACCGGCGCCGAGCGGCTGGAACAGGTGCCCGTGGCCTGATGCCCCGGCCGGTGACTCGTCCGGCGGCCAGCGAGCCCGGTTGGCATTCCCCTGGGCCGTCGGGTAGACCCATGGCGTGCTGTTTCGCCAACTCGAATACCTGGTGGCCCTCTCGCGGGAGCGCCACTTCGCCCGCGCCGCCCAGGCCTGTTACGTCTCCCAGCCCGCCCTCTCCGAGGCGATCCGCAAGCTGGAGGACGAGCTGGACGTGCCGCTGGTCCGGCGCGGCCGCAAATACGAGGGCCTCACACCCGAGGGCGAACGCATCGTGGTGTGGGCGCAGCGGATCCTCGCCGATCGTGACGCGCTCAAGGACGAGGTCGGCGCGCTGCGCACCGGACTGAGCGGCCGGATGCGGATCGGCTCGGTCCCGACCGCGTCCGGCGCCGTCTCCCTGCTGACCGGCCCGTTCTGCGCGGAACACCCGCTGGTGACCGTGGAGGTGATAGCGGACCTCCAGTCGCGGGACATCCTCCGCCAGCTGCAGAATTTCGAGATCGACGCCGGAATCACCTATCTGCACAAGGACCTTGCGGAGAACTTCAACACCGTCCCGCTGTACGAGGAGCGGTACGTGCTCCTGATCACGGCCGCCGATGCCCTGGCGCATCGCACGACGGCCACGTGGACGGAGGCGTCAAGGCTGCCGCTGTGCCTGCTGACGGACTCCATGCAGGGGCGCCGCGTGCTGGACGAGGTGTTCGCCGAGGCCGGGACCCGGCCGTCGCCCCGGGTCGAGACCGACTCGGTGGGCGCGCTGTTCGCCCATGTCAGGACGGGCCGGTGGGCCAGCATCGTGCCGCACGCGTGGCTGCATGTCTTCGGCGTCCCGCACGGCATGCGCGCGGTGCCACTCGTCGAACCCTCCCGGACCGTGCCGGTCGGACTGGTGGTCACGGCCCGCGAGCCGGGTTCGGTCATGGCCCGCGCGCTGACGGACGTCGCCCGGCACACCGATGTGGCGGCCGCGCTGGAACGCCTCCCCGGTGGTCCCGGGGTCTCCTAGAGACATCCGGCTACTCGCCGACGGACACGACCGTCACCGTCGCCTGCCCGTCGGGCGCGTCATAGCTGACACTGTCGCCGGCCCGGTGACCGAGCAACGCGCTGCCGAGCGGGCTGTCGGCGGTGACCAGCGTCCGGTCCAGTACCGCCGCGCCCTCGCCGATCTGGATGGTCGCCACCGAGTCGTCCGAGTACCGCACCTTGAGCGTGCTGCCCACGCCCACCACGTCCGTGCTGGGCCGGCCCGCGTCGGCGGCGCCGCGCAGGCGCACCTTGATCTCGTCGATGCGGGCGTCGAGACGGTGCGTCTCGTCGGAGCGGATCAACTCGTCGGCCTGGTCGGCACGGTCGCCTACCTCGGTGGTGTCCTGCAACGTGGCGGCGTCCGCGTCGCGTTCGGCCGTCACGTCGGCGAGTTCCTGCTCGAGCGCGCGGCGCTCGGTGGCGCTCATCGGTTCGGGCTCTCCGCTCATTCCTGCTCCCTTCACTTGTCGTGGCCGGTCTGCGTCCGCGGGAAGGTCACGTGTCGTAGCGGGTCGGCGGGAAGGCCTGCCGCTCCGCCCGGGACATCTTGCCGCTGGGCATCTCGCCGCTGTCGACCTCGCGGTCGACCTCCCGCTGGATCTCCTCGTACTGCTTCGCGGGCCGCTCGGGCTTCTTCACGCGCAGCCCGACGTCCCGCAGGTCCTCCTGGGTGCGCCTTTCGAGTGCATCCACGTTGGGGCGCAGGGGCATGCCGCGCCGGTCGTCGGGGTTGCCCTCGACGGCTCGGTTGGACTTGTGGTGATGGACCATGTGTCCTCCTTGGTTCAGGCGCCGTCAGGCGCGCCCGACCGGATCAGGCATCGGGAGTCTGCTGCGCCTCGGCCGCGGGCGGGTCCTCCGCGGTCCCTTCGGCCTTCGCCTTCTCCCCGGCGGCGTCCTTGCGCACGGTGCAGTGGATGGTGTCGTTCTCCACGTCCGCGACGATGGTGTCCCCGGGCTCCGCGTCACCGCTCAGCAGGATCGACGCGATGCGGTTGTCGAGTTCGGCCTGGATCGTGCGCCGCAGCGGACGCGCGCCGAACTCCGGCTGGTGACCGTGGGCGACGAGCAGCTTCTTGGCCGCCTCGGTGACGTCCAGGGTCATGCCCTGTCCGAGCACCCGGCGCTTGCTCTGGTCCAGGAGGTGGTCCACGATCTGCGACAGGTCGTCCTCGGTGAGGGCGTGGAAGATGATGATGTCGTCGATGCGGTTGAGGAACTCGGGCAGGAACCGGGAGTGCAGGTCCTCCATCAGCTCGCCCTTGATCTCGGACACGTCGCCGTGGTGCGCGAGGATCCGGTGGGCGCCGATGTTCGACGTCATGATGATGACGCAGTGGCGGAAGTCGACCGTGCGGCCCTGGCCGTCGGTGAGACGTCCGTCGTCGAGGATCTGGAGCAGGGTGTTGAAGACGTCGGGGTGTGCCTTCTCCACCTCGTCGAACAGCACGACGCTGTACGGCTGTCGGCGGACCTTCTCGGTGAGCTGGCCGGCCTCCTCGTAGCCGACGTATCCGGGAGGGGCGCCGACGAGGCGGGCGACCGTGTGCTTCTCCTGGAACTCGCTCATGTCGAAGCGGATCATGTGATCCTCGTCGCCGAACAGCAGGTCGGCGAGGGTCTTCGCGAGTTCGGTCTTGCCGACGCCGGTGGGGCCGAGGAAGAGGAACGAGCCCACGGGACGGTTGGGGTCGCCCATGCCCGCGCGGTTGCGCCGCACGGCCTCGGAGACCGCGGTGACCGCCTCGTCCTGGCCGACGATCCGCGAGTGCATCTCCGCCTCGAGGTTGAGGAGCTTCTCCTTCTCGCTCGCGGTGAGCTGGGAGACCGGGATGCCGGTGCGACGGGACACGACGTCGGCGATGTCGCCCTCGGTGACCGAGACGACGCCCTCGCGCCGCTCCTCGATGCCCGCGAGCTCGCCCTCCAGCTCGGCGATCTGCCGCTTGAACTCCGACGCCTTCTCGAAGTCCTCACCGGCCACGGCCTGTTGCTGCTCACGCCGCAGCTTGGCGATGCGGTCCTCGCGGCTGACGACCTCGGTGGAGCGCCCGGCGCTGCGCAGCCGCACACGCGCGCCTGCCTGGTCCATCAGGTCGATGGCCTTGTCCGGCAGGAACCGGTCGCTGATGTAGCGGTCGGAGAGCTCGGCCGCCGCCGCCAGGGCGCCGTCTGCGAAGCGGACCTGGTGGTGGGCCTCGTACGCGTCCCGCAGCCCCTCCAGGATCTGCACGGTCTGCTCGACGGTCGGCTCCGGGATCAGGACGGGCTGGAAGCGGCGCTCCAGAGCGGCGTCCTTCTCGATGTGCTTGCGGTACTCGTCGATGGTCGTCGCGCCCACGAGCTGCAGCTCACCACGCGCGAGGGCGGGCTTCAGCATGTTGCCCGCGTCCATGGAGCCCTCGCCCGTCGCTCCCGCGCCCACGACGGTGTGCAACTCGTCGATGAACAGGATGATGCTGCCGCTGGCCTCCTGGACGTCCTCGATGACCTTCTTCAGGCGCTCCTCGAACTGGCCGCGGTACTGCGCGCCGGCCACCATGCCGGAGAGGTCGAGCGAGACAACTCGCTTGTCCTTCAGGGTTTCCGGGACCTCACCCGCCACGATGCGCTGGGCCAGGCCCTCCACGATGGCGGTCTTTCCGACGCCGGGCTCGCCGATGAGTACAGGGTTGTTCTTGGAGCGCCGCGAGAGGATCTCGACGGTCTGCTCGATCTCGTCGGCCCGCCCCACGACCGGGTCGAGCATTCCCGCCTTCGCGTCCTCCGTCAGGTCCCGGCCGTACTCGTCGAGCGTCGTCGCCGGCTTCTTGGCCTCCGCGGACCCTTCCGTGCGGGACGCCTGATCCGCGAGGCTCTCCAGCCGGTCCGGGCTGAAGCCCTGCGCGCGCAGCAGTCGGGCGGCGCCACTGTCGGAGTCGCTCAGGAGCGCGGCGAGGATGTGCTCGGGGCCGATGTACGAGGCCCCGGCCGCCTGCGAGTGCGAGTAGGCGGCCTGGAGCGTGCGCTTGGCCGCCGGGGTGAGTCCGGGCTCCGCCGACGGCTGGCCTGACTCCTGTGGAAGGACTGCGGCGACTTCCGTCGACAGCGCGTCGGGGTCCACACCGATCTGGGAGAGCAGCTTCCGGGTCGGATCGATCTTCGTGGTCGCCCAGAGCAGGTGCTCGGTATCGAGATCGGAGGTTCCGTCCTCGATCGCCTTCTGGGCGGCGAGACTGAGGAGTTCCAGCGACGAATCCGTCAAGAGCCGTCCGATCGGCACGCGTTGGACGGCCGGCGGTGAGGATGCCGGCGACATTCCGAAGAACCGGTTGAACAAGTCGCTGAAGGGGTCGGACGAGCCGAACCCTGAACCGAAGGACATCGACATTCCTGCTCCTGATGGAGAGAGAGATTGGTTCAACTCAAGCGCGATGTCAGCTGGGCCGCAACAGCAGCGAAATCGCTGTACCTGAGCGCCGGAATTGAGTGCGGAGGGGAATGCAACCCAATGGCGCGGGCCTGATTGCGGGCGGGCGGCCGGGGACGCAGGCTGTCGTCGAGAGAATCCGGCGGGTGAGCGCCGCGAGAGTCGACGGAGTCGGAGAGCACATCATGGTGGAACGCGCAGACGTCACGCGGTCGAATCCCGCACGAACTGCCTGGTGGGCAGGGGCCGATCCGGCAACGGAGCTTCAGCACCTGTGGGGCGAGGTGAGCCGTCTGCTGGAGCGCTCCTCGCAGCCGGCCGGGCCTTCGCAGCACTGGATGCCCGTGGTGGAGGAAGCGGACTCAGGTGTCGCCTATGTGGTGCGCGCGGAGCTGCCCGGTGTCCCTCGTGAGCGCGTGAACGTAGAGGTGGACGGCAGGGAAATTCACATCTCCGGCGCCGTCGACGAAACCACGGACGGAAATGCGCTGCGTCGCCGGTGCGGGACCTTTTCCTATGGAGTTCGCGTTCCCGGCGACGTCGATATCGATCGTATCGAGGCGGATATGGCGGACGGCGTCCTGACGTTGCGCCTGCCGAAGACCGCGGCGGTGACGCGGCGAACGATCGAAATCCGCGCCGATGGCAGCGAAGGATAGGGGCCGAACGGCGCACGTCCCCTCTCAGTGTCCCCCCGCCCGCTCCGGACGTCCTGTCGGCGGAGACGTTCTGTCGTGCGGATGTCAGCCGGTGACGATTCCCGTGACGAGGTTGATGGTCGTGGCGAGGATGCTGGTGCCGAACACGTACGACAGCAGCGAGTGCCGCAGCACCACCGAGCGGATCGTCGAGGTCGAGACGTTGGTGTCGGACACCTGGTAGGTCATGCCGAGGTTGTAGCTGAAGTAGAGGAAGTCTCTGTACGCGGGCGGGTCGTCGTTGTTGAAGTCGATCCCGCCGGCGGCCGTGTAGTAGAGGTACGCGTAGCGCGTGGCGTACATGAGATGGAGTGCCGCCCAGGCCATGAACACGCCGCCGAGCGCCACGGCCGCCGCGGCGTGGCCGCTTTCGGATTTGCCGAGCAGGAGCAGCAGCACGGTGGCGACCAGGCCACACAGGGCGACGCCGACGATCACGAGCTCATCGGTGATGGGCTGGAAGTCCTCCCGTCTGGCATTGACCCGGGTGGCTTTGGCGTCCATCGGCCACAGCACCACCCAGCCCGCCAGCACGAAGAGCAGTTCGGTCGCGGCGATACCGGAGAGAACACCCAGCGCCGCGTTGTTCACCACTCCGACGATCGCCCCGACCACCGCACCCCCAACCACGGCGGCACCGAGCCGGGGAACCGCGGACAAGGGCAACCATGTGGTCATAGATCAACACACTAGTCTTTCCGTCACGGGCCAGCCTGGCGAAGCCTGCGGCGGGGGCACAGACTGGATGCAGCTGGATCCGGTGCAGTGGGCTGCCGTCGGCCGGATCCGCTGCAAGTCGGCTGGAACCAGCTGCGTTCAGATCGGAAACTCCACTCGGAGCCGGTGGTATATACCGGACATGCCTTCTTCCCGCCGCCCACTCGCCGCCGTGACCAGGCACGGTTGGCGGCATGCCGTGACCAGCGCGGTGCGCCTCCTCTCCCCGCGCGGGTCACTCGCGCTCCAGCGGGCGGACGGGGCTCTTCTCTTCGCCGTACGCGGCGCCTTGGCGATGGCTCTCGTGGCGCTGCCGGTGGCGATCGCCGGGCGGCCCGATCTTTCCGTGTACGCGATGCTGGGCGCCTTCACCACGACGTTCGGGCGCAACCTGCCCTACCCGCGTCGCGCTCGCGTTCTCGCGCTGGTCGCGGTGGCCATGACGGCGTGCGTGGGCTGCGGATCGGCGCTCGCCGCGTGGGTTCGTCCGGGAGCCGGTGGCTGGGGTGCCGCCGTCGTGGTCGCGGCGACGGCGGTGGTCGCCGGGCTGGCGAAGCTGGCGTGTGACGCGACCCGGTTGAGCGGGCTCGGCGCGGTGCTGCTGCTGTTCTCCTTCGCGGTGGCGGCCAATGGCTCGCCCACCACCGCCGAAGTTCTCCCGCAGACCGGGCTTGCCGCGGCCGGCGCTGCGGTCGCCTGGGTACTCGGTGTGTCCGGCTGGCTGGTGCACCCGGACCGTCCGCAGAGATTCGCCGTGGCCAGGGCCCTGCGTGAGCTCGCGGGACTGCTGTGCGGGCCTGGACCCGGCGGCGACACGCGGCAGGCGCGACACCGTACGACGGTTGCGGTGCTGCAGGCATACCACTCCCTCGGTATCGCGCCTCCGACGCAGGCGCACCAGGCCGGCCGGGACGGAGTCTTCGTACGCCTCACCGACCTGTCGTGGTCGCTGCTGATCAGCTCGGCACGCAGGGCGCCGGTCGACCCCGCCGCGACGGCGGAGCAGCTGCTCCGGCAGGCTCGTGTCCTCACCGAGCGGCGCCGTCGACCGCCCGCGCTTCTGCCGGAGCTGGCTGTCCCGCCTCCGGCGGTAGAGGACAGCGAGGCCGCCGCCGCGGCTTCTGCGTCTGTGCCCGCCGCAGGGCCGGCGGCGGGACCGGGCCGCCCTGTCGCCTGGCGCGCCACCGAACTTCTGATGGGGCGACGCGCTGGTGGCCCCGAGCACCGGGCCGTCCTCGCCGTTCCCGCGGTGCGGATGGTCCTGGGCACCGGGATCGCGGGCGGGCTGGCCGTGGCCGGAGGGCTTGAGCACAGCTACTGGGCGTCGATCTCCGCCGCCGCCGTGCTGCACTCCGTCAACCTCCGCACCACGGCCCAGCGCGCCGTCCAGCGCACCCTCGGCACGGTCATCGGCCTGCTCCTCGCACTCGGTGTGCTCGCCACGGACCCGAGGCCGGTGGCACTCGCCTGCGTGATCGTGCTGCTCGAATTCCTCCTTGAGTACTTCGTCCCGCGCAACTACGGGCTTGGCGTCGTCTTCCTCACCCCTCTGGCTCTGCTGATGAGCGACCTCGCCGCCCCCGCCCCTGCCGGGGAACTCGTCGCCGACCGCGTGCTGGGGAGCGTGCTCGGCATCGTCGTCGGGCTCGGCTGCGCCCTTCTGGTGGTCCATGACCATGCCGCGCTGCGCGTCGAGCGGGCGCTGGCCGCCTGCACGCAGGCATCCGATCAGGCGGAACGTTCGCTGGCCGAGAGCTCGGGGCCCCAGCCCCCGGTCGTCCAGGTCCAACTGGTGCTGGCAGTGGTCGAGTTGCGCGATGCCGACGACGCCGCCGCGGGAGAGCTGTGGCCGGCGGGGATCGATCCCGCCGAACTCGCGGCCGCCGAGCAACGTGCGTATCTCCTGCTGGAACGGCTCCACCATCAGCGATAGCGGCCTACGGCCAACGCGCGCGGGTCTCCGGCCTCGGGCTAGCGTGGTGTGATGCGCCACGAGGTGTCCGATGCCCATACCGCGAGGACGGTGGGAAGCGGTGACCTGCCCGTTCTCGCCACCCCGTGGTTGATCGCGTGGATGGAGGCGGCCACCGTACGGGCCGCCGCGCCCTTCACGGCGCAGGGCCGGACGACGGTCGGAACCGGTGTCCGCATCAAGCACCTTCGTGCCACGCGCGTGGGCGCCTGGGTCGACGTCCTCGCGGAACCGCCGGCCGAAGCGGAAGGCCGCCGGCTCACCTTCCGCGTACGAGCTCTGGACAGTACGGGAGCGCTGGTCGCGACGGGTGAGATCGACCGGGCGATCGTCGACCGGCGACGCTTCCTATCAGGGGTGTCGGACCAGGACTCCGGGATCGATCAGGGTGCGCGTGGGGACCATCCCTGATGGAAGCGCGCGGCGTCGGCGGCAAGATCGACGTCATGACATTCCTCTCGCGACGTTCCCTGTTGGCAGGCAGTGCGGCGGCGGGCGCGATGCTGGTCGGCACGGGACGTGCTGCCGCGCATACGCCGTCGGGCTCAGGCTCGCCGGACACACGCGCCCTAAAAGAAGCGATCTCCGACCTCACCCACCCACCGGCCACGTCCGCACAGTTGCTCGTCGACCGCCCGGGGCAGCGCTGGTACGGGACGTCGGGCGTGGCCGACATCAGAACGGCCCGTCGGGTACGCCCGGACGACGCGTTCCGCGCGGGCAGCGTCACCAAGGCTTTCGTGGCGACCGTGGTGCTGCAACTGTGGTCGCGGGGACTTGTGGACCTCGACGAGCCCATCGGACGGCACCTCCCCGGGCTGCTTCCGGCCGAGTCCGCGCGGATCACCGTGGCGCAGCTGCTGAACCACACGAGCGGGCTCCCCGACCATCGCGACCTGCCTGACGTCAGCACTCCGGAAGCCGTCCTGCGCCATCGGTTCGACAGGTGGACGCCGGAGGAACTGGTGCGCACCGTGACGCTCGATCCGCTCAAGTTCCGGCCGGGCAGCAAGCAGGAGTATCGGGGCATCAATTACGTCCTGCTCGCTCTGCTGGTCGAGGCCGTCACCGGTCGCCCGTACGGCGAGGTGATCAGGGAGCGTGTCGTCCGTCCGCTGGGCCTGCGAGGCACTCTGATACCGGACCGCGACCCGAGACTGCACGGCTCTCATGTGCACGGATACCTGAAGATGACCGGCGGGTCGCTCCGGGACGTCACCGTGTACGACCAGTCCAGCGCCTGGGGCGAGGGCGAACTGGTGTCGACGGTCGCCGATCTCTTCCGTTTCCATCAGGCGCTGCTCTCCGGCGAGTTGCTGCCACCGCACGCGATGAACCACCTGTTCACGCTGCCACCCGACAGTGTGCGCATGCTCGACGGCGGTCCCGCCCGGTACAGCCTGGGACTGCAGCAGGCCACGGTGAACGGCGTGACGTTCTGGGGGAAGACAGGTGACACGTACGGGTACCGGACACGGGTGTTCTCCACTCGCGATCAGCAGCTCCGTTGGGTTCTCGCGTACACCCGGACCCCGCTGGCCTCGCCGGAGGACATGACCAACCGGGTCGTTTCCGTCCTGACCTCTTGAACTAGTGGCGGACTTTGTAAAGGAGGTGCAGTACGCGTTCCCCCTGGATCACGACGTGGGGGTCCTCGAGGAGATGCTGGGCGTCGACGGACCCGAAGTACCGCTTGCCGGAGCCGAAGACGACGGGCACGACGTCCATGGCCACCTCGTCGACCAGCCCCAGGGCGAGCGCCTGGCCGCCCGTCTCGCCGGCGGCCACCCCGACGGTGCGGTCCCCCGCGAGTTCCTTGGCCTTCGCGATCGCCTTCGCCACGTCGTCCACGAAGTAGTACGACGCCTCGGGGTGCCAGCCCTCGGGCCTTGGCCGGTGCGACACCACGACCACGTGCTCACCCGCCGGCGGCTTCCCCTCCCAGCCGTTGGTCATGTCGAACAAGTGCCGCCCGATCACCAGCGTCCCGATGCTCTCCCACATCGGCCGGACGTAGTCGGCCGAGACCTTGGACATCGACACCGTCCCGTTCGAGCCGATCTCGATGCCGCCGTTCGCGTACCAGTCGAACAGCGGGCCGACCTGGTCCTCCGAGTCGGCGATGAAGCCGTCCACGGAGACGACGTTGTGCATGACCACTTTGCTCATCACATCTCCTGGGTGTCCGTCGCGTGAATCCCTTACATGCATAGACCGAGCACGCCCCCGGGACTCATCGCTCGACGAGAGACGTGAGCGGGCGGGTCGCACCGCCCGTTCACGTCACCCCGGGTGTCAGTCCCTCTCGACGTCGATGTTGGTCAGCCGGGCGTAGCGCTGCGGGTCCCTGCTGCGGATGCGCAGGGCGATGCAGATGCCGGCCGCGAGGACGACGGGCAGGGGGGCCAGGAGGACGGCGTTCACCGTCCCCGAGGCGCCCGTCAGAAGGCCGAAGTGGAGGACCGCCAGGACGGTGAGGAGCGCGAGACCGGCGAACGCGATCAGCGGGGACCAGACCACGCGGGCGGCCGACATGCCCCGTCGGTCGCGCCGGAAGAAGGCCCACACGGCGAGGGCCGCCAGGGCCTGCATGACCATGATGCCCAGGACGGCGATGCTGTTGGTCCAGATCAGGACCTGCGAGAACGGGTCGGCGGCCAGCGCGGCGCCGACGAGGATCACCAGGAGGTTGAAGACGGTCTGCGTGCTCACCGCGATGCCCGGAGAGCCGTGCCGGGCGGAGACGTTGCCCAGTCGCCGCGGCAGGAGTCCTTCGCGTCCGAGGGCGTAGAGGTAGCGTGCGGCGGCGTTGTGGAAGGCGAGGGTGGCGGCGAAGGCGCTGACGACGACGAGGGCGTGCATGGTGTCGGACAGCCAGGCACCTACGTACAACTCGCCTGCTCTGAAGGTGAGTTCGGGGCCGGCGGTAGCGCGGGCCATGGCCACCGCCTTGTCCGTGCCGAACGCGCCCATGATGAGCCATGCGCCGACGGAGTAGAACAGGGCGAGGAACCCGATGGCGATGAAGGTGGCACGCGGGACGGTGCGGCTCGGTTCGCGCGCCTCCTCCGCGTAGATGGCGGTGGCTTCGAAGCCCGTGAAGGCGCCGATCACGATGACGAACATGCCCGCGATCCCGCCGGTGGCGAGCGTGCTCGGGTCGAAGGAGTGCACGTCGAGGGCCGCGGTGCCCCGGTGGCCGAGGATGCCGCCGTCCATGATGAGCAGGGTCAGCACTTCGAGGATCAGCGCGACGCCGAGGACCTTGGCGCTGAGGGTCACCCTGAGCCAGCCGAGCACACCCACGGCGAGGACGCAGACACCCGAGAGCACCCACCACGGGACGTCCGCTCCGGTCGCGTCGTGCACCGAGCCGGACGCGAAGTAGCCGAAGGCCGCAGCCACTCCGGGGGTTTCAACTGTTCCCCGATCAGTGAGTTTTAGTGTCATGAAGTGAGCTCTAGTGAGCCGCGGATCGTGTAGAGCGACTGGCGTCCCGGGCCGGGTGCGGGCGGGGCGTCGTGAGGCCCGGCTACGCCAACGGGAACTGGAGTTCCCGAGCCGGACGGGTGACCTGTCTGCTGGTCGCTCGTTGGGCTGTTCGACGGTGCGGCGGATTGATGCGCGATGGAGGTGTTGGAGGTGGGTGAATCGGTGGTTCGGTCGGCATCAGGGTTGCGGGTCATGCGTCCGCCCCGGCTGGCGGAGTCCTCGGGTGCCTTGAGCATCCGGACCCGGCTGCGCCTCTCGGCACGCGATGAGGAGATCCTGTCCGAACTGGGCCGGTTCCTCTCACAGTTGGCGACGCGCGATCTGGCCGAGCGGGTGTTCCTGGGCGTCGGGCACACGCGCGAGGATTTCGCCCGGCGTAAGCGGGAGATCTCCGCCCTGTCCTCCTCGCGCTGGGCGGGCACCATCACCCGGGGCTCGAACGACCAGTGGGCACTGGCCCGCCGGGCCCAGGCCGCCCACCTCGACCAGCTCGAACAGGTCCTGGAAACCTTGGAGAAGCGGCTGGCCGTCCCGGTTGACGCCTGTGACATCAAGACCCGCATCAAGGGCTACCCGACGCAGGCGGTGCGATCCACCAAGCAGGCCCGCCACCAGCACCTAACTGCCGTCGCGGCGGCGGTGCGCGCCGATCTCCGGGCGGGGATCGTGCGGGTGGTGCGCGGCGGCAAGGACCTCCTGCGCAACCGGCTGCACTTGGCGGCGGCCGGGCTGGACGAGACGGTCTGGCGGCAGCGCTGGTACGAGGCGCGGATCCGGATCGAGGCCGACGGGGAGGCGGGCAAACGGTTCGGAAACCAGTCCATCCAGGTCAGCCCCGACGGGGCGGTTCTGGTCAAGCTGCCGGGCGAGCTCGCGCACAAGTACGCCGACCGCAGCGACCAGCACGGCCGCTACCGACTGGACGCCACCTGTTCCTTCGCCTATCGCAATGCAGAGTGGGCTGCACAGGTAGCGGCGAACCGGGCGGTGGGCTATTCCATCGGCTTCCGGGACGGCCGCTGCTATCTGAACGCGGCCTTCACTCCGGCCCGCCCCGACCTGCCCGAAGACGTGGACGACGAGACGTTGATGAAGGCAGCCCTGGCCTGCGGCGTCATTGGCATCGACCACAACGCCGACCACCTAGCCGCCTGGCGCCTCGATGTCCACGGCAACCCCGTCGGTCGCCCCGGCCGCATCGACATCGACTACACCGGGACCACCGACCGCCGGAACGCCCAGGTGCGGCAGGCGTGCAGCGAATTGATCCACTCCAGCCGCTGGGGCAGGCAGTACTGGTGCAAGGCCAGCAGCACGAAGGTTCACAAGACGTCCGGGCACGACGCTGCGGCGTTGGTGCTCGGCAGGCGCGGCCAGGGCCTGGGCGCGCGGCGCAGGGCAGAGAAGACCGTATCCCGCAAGAAGACGGAAGCCGCTCGAATCCGGTGCGTGGAGACACGCCCGGGGGCCGGTACGGAAGACCATCGCCCTCCCGCGTCAGTACACCAGCCCACCCTGCCCGCCCACCCAGGGCCAGAGACGGCCCCCAGGACCACACACCCGATGTGTGCAGCCGAAGGCCCCCGCCCACGGTCCAGCCCGCCCAGCACCGTTCGGGACGGGCCGCCGAGACGAGTCCCCGATCAAGGACTCACCCACGCTCAGCGCTGAGGAACGGTGATGAGGTTGTACGACACCACGGCGACGTGGGCGATGGCGATGGGCACCACACCGGCCAGCGCCAACTATTCGCATGACGCCCGGGACGACTAACCAGCCGGTCGCGACTTTGGCACAATTCTGCTGGTGAGCAACGGGCAACGACGAGCTGACTGGTATATCGAATTCCAATCAACGGCCTGTCGGTCCGCGTTTCCGCGGTCTGCGATGATCAGAGACACCCCGGGGGCCTGCCACGGCCGCGCCCCGCTCGCCACTGAAGAGGACTCGATGACCACCCGCGCTGACCGCCGCCCCACGATCGGTGAGAGCCACCAGTCCCTGAGAGAGCGGGTCTACGTGGAACTCCGTGAGCGGATCATCGAGGGGACGTTCCCGGCGGGCATGCGCCTGGTGGAGCGCGAACTGGCGGACCAGCTGGGTGTCTCCCGCATCCCGTTGAGGGAAGCCATGCAGCGGCTCGAACAGGAGGGCTTTCTGACCGTGCAGGCCAGGCGCGGCTCCGTGGTCACGGATTTCGGCGCGCAGGACGCGACGTACCTCTTCGACGTCCGCGAGAACCTCGAGGGCCTGGCGGCGGGACTCGCGGCGCGCCACGCGACGACCACCCAACTACGCGCGATGGAGCGCCTGTTGGCGCGCAGCCGCAAGGCATCCGACGCGGGTCGGCTGCGCCAGGCCGTGGCGCACAACGCGGACTTCCACCAGCAGATCGTCGAGGCGTCGGGCAACCCGCTCCTCCAGGAGCTGATGGCACCTCTGGACGCGCGGCTGCGCCGGCTCTTCCGGCTGACCTCCGACCTCAACGACGGCGATCCGATGTGCGGGGAGCACGAGCGTCTGTACGAGGCGGTCCGCGACCGCGACGCGGCCCGGGCGGAGGAACTGGCGCGCCACCACGTGGCCGGCACCCGCGACTCGGCGCTGCGTTACTTCTCCGACGCGGCGACGCGGATCGCCGACGGAGGCAATGGCGCGGACAGCGGCACCGACGCGGGCTGAGCGGGGGCAGGAGGCCAGGACCCTCGGCCTCGGCTCCCGGCTCCCGGCTCCCGGCTTCCGGCTTCCGCTACTCCTGTCCGAGGAGCAGCCCCGTACCGAGTTCCGCCAGGTTTGGGCGCTCGCCGAGGCTTCGCGTACTGACGGCGTTGTCGATCACCGCGAGGACCCAACAGACGGTGATCCTGGCCTCGTCGAGTGCGCGGGCCAGTGGGGCGGTCATGTCCGCACGTCGCTGTTCGCCGCCGGGGATGCCGCTGCGACGGGGAGTTCCGCCTTTCTGGGGACGTGCCTGTGGAGTCTGGGCCCGGCGCCCACCACTGCGCGATGTCGTCGGTGTTCACCGACTGGGAGCCGCGCTCGTCGAAGGCGCCGGGGCGATCTGTTCCGGGCGGGCGGTTTCCGCTACTCGACGGGTGCGGCGGCCGGAGGCACCGCCTCCTGCTCATCGAGGTCCGCAACCTCCGACTCCGTGCCCGGCGCCTGCCGGAACGCGGCGAGGCAGCCCGCGCTGACCAGCGCCATCACGGCGAAGGCGGTGGCGACCGGGGTCCATGAGTCTCCGGCGGCACTGAACAGCCAGGTCGCCGCCGCCGGGGCCAGCGTGCCGATGAGCCCCGCCGTCTGGAAGCTCATGGAGAGACCCGTGTAGCGCACCCGGGGAGCGAACCAGCCGGATATGAGCGTGCCGATCGAGGCGTACGCGACGGTGCTGGCGAGCATCGGCAGGCACATGGCGAGCCAGAGTCCGGGCACGGAACGGGTGTCGGCGAGCCAGAACATCGGGAAGGCCACGACGAGGTGCAGCAGGATGCCGGTCAGCGTCACCCGGCGCAGCCCGAGGCGGTCGGCGACCAGGGCGGCCAGCGGGGTGCACACGATGACGACCACGGAGGCGGCCGTGCCGGCGCCCGCCACCTGCGAGTCGGTGAAGCCCAGTTCGTTGACGGCATAGGTCGACATGAAGGTGACGACCACGTAGTAGCCGCCGACGGTGATGAGGAAGGCGCCGGAGGCGAGCAGCCAGGTCTTCCAGGCGTCGCGGACGACGGCGACGAACGGTGCGGCCTGCTTCTCCTCGGCGGCCTCGGCCCGGCGCGCGGCCTCGAACGCGGGCGACTCCTCCATGGAGCTGCGGATCACGAGGCCGACCAGCACCAGGACGGCGGACAGCAGGAAGGGCAGGCGCCAGGCCCAGCCGACGAGTGCGTCATGGCCCGCCAGTGCCGCGAGCGCGAAGACGCCGGTGGACATGAAGTAGCCGACCCCGTCGCCGACTTGGGGGAAGGAGCCGAAGAAGGCCCGGCGCCGGGGCGGGGCGTGTTCGACGGCGAACAGCACGGCGCCGCCCCACTCGCCGCCGACCGCCAGCGACTGGACCATGCGGATGAGGACGAGCAGGAGCGGCGCGGCGACGCCGATGGAGGCGTAGCCCGGGAGCAGGCCGATACAGAAGGTGGCGCCGCCCATGAGCGTCATGGACCAGATCAGGGCGCGCTTGCGGCCGTAGCGGTCACCGATGTGCCCGAACACGACCGCGCCGAGCGGGCGTCCGAGGGAGCCCACGAAGAGCGTCGCGAACGACATGAGCGTGCCGAGCGCCCGGTTCATCTCGGGGAAGAACAGCTCGGGGAAGACGAGCGCGGCGGCGGTGGCGTAGATGCCGAAGTCGTACCACTCGACGCTGGTACCGATCATCGAGGCCCCGGCGACCTTCCACGGACCGGACCGGCGCCGTGCTCCCGGGTCCGTAGCGCCACCTGCGACTGTGCTCATGTGCGTACTCCTTCACGGCCAACGTTTGGGTTCGCCATGGACCCAAAAACGTGGGGCGACGCTAAGGCGGCCGTCAGGGCCTGTCAATAGGGTTCATGCCAAGTCCAATATCATGGCCACCTGGGGGCATGACGGGACGCGCGTGACCCGTGAGCTGGGAGAGGGCCCGTGAGCAACAGCGAGAGTCGTGACGAATGGACGGCCGGAACCCGCCAGGCGGCGTCGCACGCCGTGGTGGCCGAGGCGCTCCGGCAGCGCATCGCGCTCGGCGGTTTCGGACCGGGCGACCGGCTGCCCACCGAGCGGGAGCTGTCCGCCGTCTTCGGGGTGGGGCGCAACACCGTGCGGCAGGCGGTGCGTGAGCTGGCCGAAGAAGGCCTGGTCACGACCACGTTGGGGCGCAACGGCGGCACTCGCGTGGCGCCCACCCCGCCCGGCGGGGAAGGTTCCCGGGCCGCGATCACCGCGACGATCCGGGCCTCGTTGCGCGACTACATGGAGTACCGCCTCGCGATCGAGCCGTACGCGGCCCGCCTCGCCGCCGAGCGCGGGGCGGGGGCGGCCCGCCGCGAACTGGTGGCGATGCTGGAAAACCAGGTCGCCGACCTCGGC
Source organism: Streptomyces sp. CB01635 (assembly GCF_002803065.1). Classification (GTDB taxonomy): domain Bacteria; phylum Actinomycetota; class Actinomycetes; order Streptomycetales; family Streptomycetaceae; genus Streptomyces. Next base: position 587,548 of record NZ_NNBL01000003.1, on the reverse strand, counting down.
GAGTACCACCGCTGCGACACCGCGTTCCACCTGGGCATCGCGGCCGCCGGCGGGAACGAGGTGCTCGCGGAGGCGGTGACGCGGGCCCGCGCCGAGATGTTCGTCGGCGGCAACGCGCTGTGGCTCGGCTCCGACTGGAGCCGCGTGTACCCGGCGGAGCGGGACTTCGGTTCCGCGTTCCGGGAGGAGCACGAGGCCATCGCGCTCGCCGTGCTGTCCGGGGACGGGGCCGCGGCCGAGGCGCGGATGCGGGATCACCTGCTCGACTCGCACCGCCAATTCCTGGCGCTGCTCGACCAGTTCGCCGCTCAGGACTGACCTCGGGCGCACCCCCGCGCCCCACACGACCGACCCCCGGCACCCGCAGTCCGTACGCCCGTCGATTGACGCGCGCCCTCGGCGACGCCTAATCTCCGAAATGGGTCCGGTTGAGACCCAAAAAGCAATTCTGCAGCGCGCGACAGGAGAGACGCCCCGTGCACTCTTACGACGAGGACCTCACTCAGCAGGTCATGGACCACCTGCTGCACCGACTCCGGCTCGACCCGCCGCCGCTCGGCCGCCTCGGAGACCACCAGGAACTGACTCTGGCGCTCAAGGACGCGATCGGACCCGCCCCGCAGCCCCCCGCCGACGTGCTGCGCACCTACACCGACGCCCTGGAGCCCACGGTCGTCTCGTGCGACCACCCGGCGTTCCTCGCGTTCATACCCGGCGCTCCCACCAAGGCCGCCGCCCTGTTCGACATGGTGCTCTCCGCGTCATCGCTGCACGGCGTCTCCTGGCTGGAGGCGTCCGGCGCGGTCGCGGCGGAGAACCAGGTGCTGCGCCTGTTCGCCGACCTGGCGGGGCTGCCCGCCGACGCCGGCGGCTGCTTCGTCAGCGGCGGCTCCGCCGGAAACCTCTCCGCCCTCGTCGTCGCCCGCGACACCGGCCGCCACCGCCGGGCCCTGGACGAGCGCGCTCCGGTCCGGATCGCGGTGAGCGACCAGGTCCATTCCTCGGTCGGCAACACGCTGCGCATCCTCGGCGTCGAGCCCCTCGTCGTGCCCACCTCCGACCACCGCCTCACCGGCGAAGCCCTGCGCGCCGCGCTGGGCGCCGCCGAGCGGGACGGCGGCGCACCCGTCGTCGCCGCCGTCGCCACCGCGGGCACCACCAACGCCGGCATCATCGACGACCTCGAAGGCGTCGCCGAGCAGACCCGCGCCCGCGACCTGTGGCTGCACATCGACGCCGCGTACGGCGGCGCGGCGCTCTTCGTCCCGGAGCTGCGCGAGCGGCTGCGCGGCATCGAGCACGCCGACTCGCTCGTCGTCGACCCCCACAAGTGGATGTTCGCGCCCTTCGACTGCGGCGCGCTGCTCTACCGCGATCCGAAGCCGGCCCGCGCGGTCCACACCCAGGACGCGTCCTACCTCGACGCCATCCACGGGGCGGACGGCGCCGACGACGAGACCGAGTGGAACCCGAGCGACTACGCGTACCACCTCACGCGCCGCCCCCGCGGTCTTCCGCTGTGGTTCTCGCTCGCCGTGCACGGCACCGACGCCTACCGCGACGCCGTCGCCCGGGGCGCCGACATCGCCCGTCGCACCGCCCGCCTAGTCGAGCGGACCGAGGGCCTGGAGCTGCTGCGCGAGCCCGAGTTGACCGTGGTCCTCGTGCGCCGCACCGGCTGGCAGCCGGAGGACTACTACGCCTGGTCCAAGAGGCTGCTGGCCTCGGGGACCGCCTTCGTCACCCCGAGCGTCTGGGAAGGCGAAACGGTCGCCCGCCTCGCCTTCCTCCACCCGGACATCACCGAGGGGACCGTCCGCGCCATCCTCGACTCGCTCGTCGACGAGGGGTAGTCCGGGCCCGGGACATCACGGCGACGGGACGCGTCATCGTGCCGTACAGGGGTCGGTACGTGGACCGGGACGCGTCACCGTGCCGTACAGGGGTCGGCGGCTCGTCAGCTCCCGGGCGTCGCCGCCTCGACCGGCTCCCTGCCCATGCGGCCGCGGGCCGCGCGGACCGTGGACGCCGGCGTGGGGGCCAGCGTCCGGTGGAGGTTGGTGCGCATGGTCGACGCGGCGTCGAGCACATAGTTCTGCCGGACCTTCCACGGGCTGCGGTCGCCCTGCCGGGGGAACGCGTCGATGGAGCGCTTCACGTAACCGGAGGCGAGGTCGAGCAGCGGGCGCTCGTTCAGGGCGCCCGTCGGCCTGGGTTCCACGGCTGCGTAGTCGTGGCGGCGCATGTGGTTGAGCACCTTGCACACCAGCCGCGAGGTGAGGTCGGCGCGCAGCGTCCAGGAGGCGTTGGTGTAGCCGATGCACACGGCGAAGTTGGGTACGCCGGTCATCATCGCGCCGCGCCACACGAACTGCCGGTTCAGCGCAACGGGTTCACCGTCGACGCGCGGCGCGATGCCGCCGAAGGCGAGGAGCTTGAGTCCGGTCGCGGACACGATGATGTCGGCCTCCACCACGCGGCCCGACTTCAGGCGGATGCCCTCGGGGACGAAGCGGTCGATGTGGTCGGTGACGATGTCGGCGTCACCCGAGTTGAGGACCTTGAACAGGTCCGCGTCGGGCACCGCGCACAGCCGCTGGTCCCACGGGTCGTACGACGGTGTGAGGTGCTCGTCGACCAGCCGGTCGTCCTTGACGATGCGCTTGTTGAGCCCGGTGAGCACGCGCCGCGCCACCTTCGGGCTGCGCCGGCAGAACTGGTAGACGCCGATGGTGAACAGGATGTTCTTGCCGCGCACCACCCGGTGGGCCACTCCCGCGGGCAGGGCCGCGCGGATGCCGTCGGCCAGTCTGTCGCGGGAGGGCAGCGAGCTGATCCAGGTCGGGGAGCGCTGGAGCATGGTGACGTGGGCGGCGCTCTGCGCCATCGCGGGGACCAGCGTGACGGCGGTGGCCCCGCTGCCGATGACGACGACGCGCTTGCCCGCGTAATCCAGGCCCTCGGGCCAGAACTGCGGGTGCACGACCGTGCCGGAGAACGAGTCGGCGCCCTCGAACTCGGGGGTGTGCCCCTTGTCGTAGTCGTAATAGCCCGCGCAGGAGTAGAGGAAGTCGCAGGTGACGGTGGACAGCGCACGGTGGCCGTCCTCGTCGGTGCGCTCCAGTGTCAGGGTCCAGCGCGCCGCCTCGGTCGACCAGTCGGCGGCGAGCACCTTGGTGCCGTAGCGGATCCGGCGGTCGATGCCGAACTCGGCCGCCGTCTCCTTGATGTAGCTCAGGATGGACCCGCCGTCGGCGAGCACCTTGCGGTCCCGCCAGGGCTTGAACGGGTAGCCCAGTGTGAACATGTCGGAGTCCGAGCGCACGCCCGGGTAGCGGAACAGGTCCCAGGTCCCGCCCATGGACTGCCGCGCCTCGATGATCGCGTACGAGCGTTCCGGGCACTCGGTCCGGAGCCGGTACGCGGCGCCGACACCGGACAGGCCGGCGCCCACGATCACCACGTCGATGTGCTCGGCAGGGGCCCCGGAGCCCGCGGTGCTGGAGTCTGCGGTGTGCGTCATGTTTTCCAGTGTCGGGAACCACAGCCCGCAGGAATTGACCTGGGACGACAGATCTTTGACCCTGTACGACATGTCCGTGATCAGATCGGCGGGGCTGCGCGGCTTCCGCGCCACGGTGGCGGAGCTCGGCGGTGACGCCGACTCGTACGCACGCCAGGCCGGTTGCCCACCGGCCGCGCTCGACGTGGACGACCTGCTGGTGCCGGAGGAGGCGATGGCGACGGTGCTCGAACTCGCCGCCGCCGACCTCGGCTGCGCCGACCTCGGGCTGCGCATCGCCGCCCGGCAGGACCTGGGCATGCTCGGCGCCCTGGCCCTTGCCATCCAGAACTCCGACACCCTCGGCGACGCCCTGGAGTGCACGAGCCGCTACCTCTTCGTCCACGCCCGCTCGGTGAACCTCAGCCTCGAACCCGATCCGTACGGCACGCCGGGGATGGCCGCGCTGCGCTACGGCGTGCGCGAGGGGGTGGTCGCACCGCCGCAGGGCATCGACCTCTCCCTCGGCTTCATACACCGCGCCATCGGATATCTGGTCGGCCCGTACGGACTGGGCTCCGTGGAGCTCCCCCACCCCATGCTCGCCCCGCTGTCCGTGTACGAGGACTTCTTCGGCGTACCCGTCAAGGGCGACCGCCCCGCGGCCCTGCTGCGCGTACCACTGAGCCTGGCCAACCGGTCGCTCGGCGGCAGCAACGCGCAGTTGCGCCATCTCGCGCTCGCGTACCTCGACGAGCAGTTGCCGAAGGAGCCGGCGGACGTCGTGGGCAGCGTCCGGGCCGTCGTCGAGCAGTCGCTCGGCACGTCGTCGCCCGAGATCGGGGCCGTCGCCGGCCTGCTCAACGTCCATCCGCGGACCCTGCAACGGCGGCTGCGCGCCGCGGGCACGACGTTCGCCGAGGTCATAGACGAGGAGCGCCGCACCGCCGCCCACCGCTACCTCACCGCCACCGACCTCCCCCTCGGCCAGGTCGCCCTGCTCCTCGGCCTCTCCGAGCAGTCGGCCCTCAACCGCTGCTGCCGGCGCTGGTGGGGCGCCACACCTCGCGCGATACGCCTGGGCGTGCAGGGACAACCGACCGACTCGTGAGCGGGCCTCGGACCCGACCCGCCGACGCGTGCCTTGGGCCGACTGACCCACTGCGCCACCCACCCCTACGCCGTCCCACATATCGTGCTTTACGAGGATGGTCCGGCCCTGACGACGTAGGGAGTGCTCATGCGGCGTCTCACGTGGGCGCGGACCGCGCTGGCGGTCGTCCTGGGGAGCGTCCTCGTCGCCGGGCCGCAGGTATCCGCCGCCCACGCCGAGGGCCGCCGCGCGGAGTGCGGCACCGACGCGTACCCGTGCCCCGGGGTGAACTGGCTGTACGAGTACAACTTCGCCCTCGGGCTGCATCCCTTCACCACCCCGCACGACGTCCGGTCCCAGGTCACGCACCACTTCTGGCTGTTCCCCGTGAGCGGCAGCAGCTGCCGGGGTTCGGTGCAGCAGGGCGATCAGTGTTCGCTGGTGGGCGGCAACCCCGTGTCCGTCGAGCGCGTCGGGAGGACCTACTTCCAGATCACCACGCTGCCGGGACACACCCTCGGGGACGGTCTCCACATCCGGTTCTCCTTCTCACGGACGCTCGGCATGCACTTCCTGACCGTGCGCGCCTGGTACGACGAGGCGACCACGTGCACCAACGGCTGCAGTGTGGTGAGCGGGCTCGGCGCCCTGGCGGTGTGGCAGGTCCTTGCGGACACACTGAAGATCTCGGCGTTCGCCGCGTGAGATCGTGGGCCACGCCCGCTCGTTGCTCACTCGAGTCCAAGGAGAAGCGTCGTGACCGGATCGGCACCGACCTCTGATCTCACCGGCTGGCAGAAGGCACCGTTCACGGGCGCCGGGCTGACCTACGACGTGTACGAGAAGGGCAGCGGGCCCGGTGTCGTACTGATCCCCGAGATCCCCGGCATCACGCCCGCCGTGCTCGGCCTCGCCGACCATCTGGTGGCGCAGGGGTTCACGGTCGCGATCCCCTCCCCGTTCGGCGAGCCGGGCCGCGAGGAGTCCGTCGGCTACGCCCTCAAGGTCCTGACCCGACTCTGCGTCGCCTCCGAGTTCCGCGCCTTCGCCACGAACGCGCGCCGCCCGATCGCGGACTATCTGCGCGCACTGGCCCGCGATCTCGCATCGCGCACGCCGGGGCCCGGGGTCGGCGTCATCGGTATGTGCTTCACCGGAGGCTTCGCGCTCGCCGCCGCGGTGGACGACGTCGTGCTCGCGCCGGTGCTCAGCCAGCCGTCGTTGCCGTTCCCGGTCAGCGGGGCGCGGCGGGTCGACCCGGGCCTGTCCCGCGCCGAGTTCGACACGGTGGTCAGCCGTTCCAAGGAATCCGGCCTGTGCGTGCTCGGCCTGCGCTTCAGCGAGGACAGGGCGGTGCCCGCCCAACGGTTCCGCACGCTGCGCGAGCATCTCGGCGACGCGTTCGAGGTCATCGAACTGGACTCGTCGCCTGGCAACGCGGGCGGCTTCGCCAGGACCGCGCACGCGGTGCTCACCGCGGAGGTGCGCGAGGAGCCGGGCAACCCGGCGCTCGCCGCCCGCGAACGTGTCGTCTCCTTCCTGCGCGAACGGCTGGTCCCCAAAGCCTCGTAGATCCCGGGGCCTGGCGCGGAGCGCAACCTTCCTGCAACGTAGCGGGGAGTTGACTGTGGCCCCGCGACACCGTTCTACGGAAGGAGCCTGCCGTGAGTGACGAGGCCCCGCGTGTGGAGCTGACCCCGGCGGCCGCCGATCTGCTGCGGCGGCTGCGTTCGGCCCACGGGCCCCTGATGTTCCATCAGTCCGGCGGGTGCTGCGACGGCAGCGCTCCCATGTGCTACCCGGAGGGCGAGTTCCGTACGGGCGGCAGCGATGTGCGGCTCGCGTCCCTGACCGTGGAGGGTGTCGCGGAGCCGGTCGCGTTCTGGATGTCGAAGAGCCAGTTCGAGGTGTGGAGCCACACGCGGCTGATCGTCGACGTGGTCGAGGGCCGCGGCAGTGGCTTCTCCCTGGAAGCACCCGAAGGTGTACGTTTCCTGATCCGTTCCCGGCTGGTCGGCACCTAGCCATCGACGTGCCCCTCCGCGTCTGATGAACTCCCTTGCGACAGGGGTGAGTTACGCGGACAGCAGGGGGTCACGTGAGACATCGCGACGGACGCTACAGATCGGCCCTCGCGGCCTGTGCCGCATTCGCCGCGCTGGCCGGCACCGTCCTCGCCGGGGCGGCACCGGCCACTGGCGCGGAGGACGGCGGCACTTCGATCGCCCCGGGCGTCACGTACGAGGAGTTCGACATCCCCGCGGCAAAGGGCCTGACGCACGCGCATGTGCTGAGCGTCGATCTGCGCAACGCGCGCGTGCGGGTCGATCTGCTGCACCCGGACGCGGTCGGCGGACGGGCCACCATCTCCTCGCTGGCCGACGAGAGCGGCGCGGTCGGCGGCGTCAACGGCGACTTCTTCAACATCACCGAGTCCCAGCACCCCGGCGTAGAGGCCACCGGTGCCTCCGTCGGTCCGGCCGTCGCGAGCGGTCGGACGCTCAAGGCCGCCGTACCGAACGGCCAGCGCTTCGGTCCCGCGCTCCCGCCGGGCACCACTACCGAGGACGTGCTCGGCGTGGGCGTCGACCACCGCGTCCGGCTCGACCGCATGGCCCTCGACGGCTCGGTCAGCGCTGACGGCCGACGGCTGCCGCTCGGCGGCCTCAACCAGTACGCACTGGCCGTCGGTTCGGTCGGCGCGTTCACCTCCGACTGGGGCGCCGTGTCGCGGGTGCGCGCCACGTGCGGCACCGACACGAACCGGGCCGCGCCGTGCAGCACGGACACGTACGAGGTGACCGTGCGCCACGGCCGTGTCGTGTCATCGGCCGAGACTCCCGGCAGCGGTCCCATTGCGTCCGGCACGACTGTGCTCGTCGGGCGCGAGGCGGGCGCGCAGGAGCTGCGGAAGCTGTCGGCGGGCGACCGCGTCCAGATCAGACACCGCCTGGTGGCGGCGACGTCGCACATTCCCTACCGGTTCGCGGTCGGCGGCTACCCCGTGCTGCGGGACGGCGCACCGCTGCCCGGCCTCGACGCGAAGACGGCCGCGGTCCGCACCGCCGCGGGCGCGACGGCAGACGGCCGCCGCCTCTTCCTCCTGGCCCTGGACGGCGCCCCGCAGTACCGCACCGGACTGACCATCGCGGAAGTGGCGGACGCGATGCGCAAGCTGGGCGCGGACGAAGCGTTCAGCCTGGACGGCGGCGGATCGTCCACCCTGGTCACGAGGGACCCGGGCGCCGCGTCGACCACCGTGAGAAACCACCCGACGGACCCCCCGGAGCGCGCCGTGGCGAACGGGATCGGAGTCTTCTCGCGACGCTGAGTTCCACGTTCACACGGCCAGGATCTCGTCCCGGAGGGCTACTCGGAGCCCTCCGGGCGCCGCGCGTCTCATCCCCTGTCACGCACCGCCACAAGCCCGTTGAAGACCCCCACATACGCCGTGCCGTCCGGGCCGAGTGTGACCGGGGCCCAGTTGTTGTCGTAGGTGACGCCCGTTCCCGCGAGTTGCTTCCAGCGGGGTTCGCCCGTGTGGAAGTCGACTGCCGTGAGGTACCAGGCGTCTATGCCCAGGGAGTTGGGGTCCTTCGTGTAGAAGTACAGGAGGCCGTTCGCGGTGGAGAGTTTGGGGACCGTGGAGGGGGAGCGGACCTTGCTCTCCCATACGGTGTCGCAGCCCGAGCCGTCCTTGCGCACGTCGACCCGGGTGACGCCGCCGACGACGGAGCGGCCGAAGGTGAGTGAGGTGATGTTCTCGTAGCCGTAGTTGTTCTCGACGACGAGGCTGTTGCCGTAGCTGATCAGGGAGTTGTCCGTCGTGGAGGCGCCGGAGCCGAAGACGGGGACCTTGCAGACGAGGCGCTGGTCGTCGGGGACGTCGCGGCCGCGGCGGTAGACCAGGATGTTCATGCGGTCGTCCGCGTTGTCGGTGATCGCGACGTAGCCCTCGCCCGCGCCGAACAAGTCGGGTGTGGTGCCCGAACCCTGGTTCACCGAGCCGGGCTTGGTGCCCGTGCCGCGGTCGTACGTCTGGCGCCAGACGGCCTTGGGAGTACCGTCCGCCGCTGCCTCGAAGCTGTAGAGGGCGTGGTCGGAGACGATCGAGACGCCGTCCTCGGCGACCGAGAAGGAGTTCTGGATCTCCTCCCCCGGCAGCTGGATCGACTTGATCGTCCCGCCGGCCGGGTCGACCGTGCCGACGCGCCCCTGTCGCGTCACCCACCAGACGCGGCCCTGCCAGTCGGGCATCACCGACGTCACGGGGTCGCATGTGCCGCTCGGATAAAGGTTCGTCCAGCTCACGCAGTCGTGCGGCACCTGCCCCGTCAGGTCCCAGTCGTCGGTCACGCGGAAGCGCCAACTGCCGTCCGCCGCCCGCTCGTGCGCGAGCCTGATGATGTGCTGGCGCGAGTCGGCGAGGACGAGCCGGTCCTCGTTGTCGAGGTACGAGTAGGCACCGCCCGAGGTGTCCTTGAAGATCTTCGAGAAGTCGAGCCGGGTGATGGCCTCGACGGTGGACGGTCGCTGCGGGAGCTTGTACTCGGCGAGGGTCTTCAGGGAGTGCGGGTCGAGCAGTTTCACCAGGAACCCTGTGAACGTGCCGCAGACGGTGACGATGCGGCCGTCCTTGTCGAAGGTCACCGTCGCGCACTCGCCGCCGAGCGCGGCCATCTTCTCGCTGCTCACCGCGGGCTTGTTCCCCAGCGGCCCGCTCCAGGGGTACGTGCCGCTGCCTGCCGCGTCCGCGTGCATGCCGCTGCGGCCGTTCGCCGCGAGATACGGGTGCTGCGGCGGCGCCTGGCCCGGCACGGGGCGCGCCTTTGCGGGCGCTCCCGCGTACTGCTCGACGAGCCGGTGACCCGGCGCCTTGGGGATGTCGTCCGCCTGGGCGGGGTACGCGACACCGGCCGCGGCGATCGTCATGGTCAGGGCGAGGGCACGGCTCAGGGCTCTGCTCGTCATGGCGCGAAGCTAAGGCCACACCCTTGAAGTGTCCATGCGCACACGGGTGTTGTTCACGAACCCGAAACGATCAACGGACCCGTGGGCGACGGCCGATGGATCAAGGATGCAGACTGCTCACGATCCCCGCCGTAGCCGTCAGGCCGTTGTGCAAAGTGGGCGCCATACTCGTGCCGGCCAGCAGGAATCCCAGCAGCACGCAGACCATCGCGTGCGAGATCTTCATCGCGCCGTTGCGCAGAAAGACCACCGCCAGGATCAGAAGCAGCAGTACGACCGAAATCGACAGGGACATCGCCGAACCTCCTCCGCCACGCCAACACCGCGGCTTTCGGCCGCAAGTGTGGCGTAGCGGAGGCTGCGCCCGGGCGAGTGACGTGTCCGCCGAACGAGTGATGTGGCGGCGGGCGCCTACTTCTCATGGGCGTCGAGGAACACTTCGAGACCCGCGAGGTCGTCCGTGTTGAGGTGGTCCACGCCGGCAGCGAGCAACTCGCCCCACACGGCGTCGCGCTCGGGTCCGGCGACATCGGGCGTCGCCCAGAAGCGGACGCGGCGGCCCTCCCGGTGAGCGGCCGACACGATGGAACGCAGCTTCTCGCGCTCGGCGGCCGGGATCGGACCCGAGCCCTGCCAGGTGAAGTTGTTGGCCCAGTTGTCGCTGATGAGCGGAGTGAAGGCGGCGGGCGCGGCGGCGCCGAGGTCGGTGAGGCGGCCGTCGTAGAACGCGCTGCGCGCCCGCTGCCGCTCCATGGGCTCGCGGGCGGCGCGGTCCCCGGAGATCACCGCGGTGACCGCGCCGGTGCGCACATGTCCGTGGGCGTACGTGGTGAACAGGTCGCGGTGGCCGCGCAGTTGGCGGTCGAGTTCGAGGTAGGTGGCCGCGCCTTCGGTCTTGATGTCGACGAGGAGCTGGAGGGGCGTGCGGTAAGCCCGGTACACGGAGCCGTGGTTGGCCCTGACGCGGGCCGCGAGCGGCTCCAGGTAGAGCGCCGCGAGGGTGCGCTGCGGGTCGAGGTCGATCGGGTCGTGCGCGACGAGGAGCTCGCCGTCGACGAGGTAGATGTCCGCCTCGACGCTGGCGAAGCGGTGGTCGAGGGCGTCGAGGAGGGGCCGGGGGTGCTCGTAGTCGTTGTGTGCGTGGGCGCGCAGCAGGGGACGGGGGCCGCGCCCCCGCTCGGACGCCTGCGCGTGCCCGGGCACGGCGACGGTCGCGGTGACCGCCGCGGCGAGGGTCGTGAGGGCTCTGCGACGGGTGAGGTGGGCCATGTGTTCCTCCCGGGGAATGCCGTACGGGCCTCAGCGAGTATGAGGTCCCGTGCGTCTCAATGGGCGATACCGGGGCGGGAGTTGGCCGGACCTGCATGCCGCGTTCACCTGTGTGCTCAGAGTGAATGACGGGCCGCCGGGCGGGGGGTCGGACCGCCCCTCGTTCACCTGCCTTCTCCGGCGGAGCCCAGCGCGTCCCACTCCACCGTCCGGCCGCACCAGCGCTCGAGGAGACGCCGGTCGTGGCCCACGGCCAGCAGTCCCGCGCCCGTCTCCGCGCGATAGTTCTCCACAACGCCCACCAGGGCCGCCGTCGTGGACGCGTCGAACATCGCCGTCATCTCGTCGCAGATCAGCCAGCGGGGGCGCAGGGCGAGGGCCCGGGCGAGGCAGGCGCGTTGCAGCTGTCCGTCGCTGACCTCGTGAGGCCGCCGTGACAGGAGGTCGGCGCCCAGGCCGACGGTCGCGGCCAGCTCGCCGACACGATCGTCCGGCTTCAGGCCGGTGGCCCGCAGCGGTTCGGCGATGAGGGCGGCGAGGCGCAGCCGTGGGTCGGCCGACATGCGCGGCTGCTGGAAGACCACGCCGAACGCGGTGCGCTGCTCGCGGGGCGCGCGGTGGCGCCAGCCGCGGGCCGGCTCCCCGTCGATGACGACGCGGCCGGAGTCGGGGCGGTGGAGCAGGGCGGCGACGCGGGCGAGCGTGGACTTGCCGCAGCCGCTGGGCCCGAGGAGCCCGACGGCCTCGCCGGGGGCGATGGCCAGGCCGGCGTTGCGCACGACGGGGTTGCCGCGCTCGTACCCGGCGGTGACGGAGATCAGCTCAAGCACGCGGCGCCTCCAGCGGGACGGTCGCGGGGTGGTGGCAGGCCACGCCGTCCGCGAGTGCGGGGCGGGCCTCGCAGGTGTCGGTGGCGCGGTCGCAGCGTGCGGCGAACGCGCAGCCGGCCGGGAGTGCGCCCAGTTCGGGTGGCATCCCGGGAATGGGCGTGAACTCGCGGTCCGGCAGGGCGTCGAGGAGGCCGCGTGCGTACGGATGCCGGGGCCCGGGGCTGCCGAAGAAGTCGGCGGCGTCGGCGAGTTCGACGATGCGGCTCGCGTACATCACGGCCACGCGGTCGGCGATCCGCTCGGCCGCCACGAGGTCGTGCGTGATGAGCAGGAGCGCGCGCTCGGCCCCGATGTGGCGGCGCAGTTCGTCGACGGTGCGCTCCACGAGGTCGCGGTCGAGTCCGGTCGTGGGTTCGTCGGCGAGGAGCAGGGGCGCGTCGCCGACCAGGGCCAGCGCGGTCGCGGCCCGCTGGGCGAGCCCGCCGGACAGTTCGTGCGGGTACCGGTCGAGATGCCCGGCGGGGAACGCGGCGCGCTCCGCAGCCTCCTCGGCGGCGGCCCGCAGCCGTGGCCCGCGTCGCACGCCGGTCAACTCACGTACGATTTCTTCCAGTTGGGAGCGGACGGTCCGTACGGGCGTGAGGTGCGCGGCTGGACTCTGCGGTACGAGGCCGACGCGGCGGCCACGAACGGTGCGGGCCAGGGTGCGCTCGTCAGCGGCGAGCAGGTCGAGGCCGCCGATGAACGCGGACCCGGCGGTCTCCGCGTTACCCGGCAGGAGCCCGAGGAGGGCCGACGCGAGCACCGACTTGCCGCAGCCGCTCTCGCCGACGAGGGCCAGGCACTCGCCGGCCGCGAGGTCGAGGCGTGCGCCGCTGACAGCCTGGACGTATGCGCCGTCTCGCATGCGGAAACGTACGGACAAGTCTCTTACGGACAGTACGGGTTGGGGCCCGGTCACAGCATGAGCTCCGATCGGCGGCGGGGGTTGAGCCGTTCCCGCCAGGCGCCCGCGAGGCCCGCGATCGCCAGGGTCGGCACGATGATGAAGAGGCCGGGGAAGAGGGTCGGCCACCAGTCCCCGGCGAGCAGCGAACCCCGCGCGGACTGCACGAGGGTGCCCAGGCTCGCCTGGTGCGCGGGCAGGCCCAGGCCGAGGAACGACAGGGCGGACTCGTGCCAGATGGCGTGCGGCACCATGAGCACGGCGGCGAGCGCGGCCTGCGGAAGGACGCCCGGCAGCAGGTGGCGCACGGCGATCCGCCACCGCGACGAGCCCCCGGACACGGCCGCGTCGATGTACGGCCGTGAGCGCAGGGAGAGGACTTCGGCGCGCACGATACGGGCCGTGGACAGCCAGTGCGTGAGCGCCACGGAGACGACGACCGGCCAGACGCCCGGCCGGAACATGGCGACGATGAAGATGCCCAGGAGCAGGTGCGGCACCGACGAGAAGACGTCCACGAGCCGCATGACGACCCGGTCCGTCCAGCCGCCGACGGCGCCCGCGAGCGCGCCCACGGCCGTGCCGATGACGGTCGCCACGACCGCGGCGACGACCCCGACGAGGAGGGAGACGCGCAGCCCGTACACGCAGCGCAGCAGCAGGTCGCGGCCCACGTCGTCGGTGCCGAACGGATGGGCCCACGAGGGCGGTCGAAGCTTGGCGGCGAGGTCTACGGCCTGTTCGTCGAGGTGCGCGAGGGGCGGCACGACGAGGACGGCGAGGACGACCGCGGCGACGAGGACGGCGGACGTGCGCACCCGCCACGCGCGCGTGGAGCGACGCGCGCCGCCGTAGGTGCGCCAGGTGAGTTCAGCCATCGAAGCCCACTCTCGGGTCGGCGAGGCCGTACAGGAGGTCCGCGGCCAGGTTGCCGAGGAGGACGGCGAGCGTGGCGAGCACGGTCAGCGCGGCGAGCAGCGGGAAGTCGACGGATGTCGCGGCCTGCACGGTCGCGGCGGCGATGCCCGGCCAGCTGAACACGGTCTCGACCAGGAGCGCGCCGGTGATCAGTTCGGGCACGCGGGAGCCGACGAGGGTCAGAACAGGCAGCATTCCGGAGCGCAGGGCATGGCCGATCAGGACGGTGCGCGGGGCGAGTCCGCGTGCGCGCGCCCCGCGGACGGGATCCTCCTCAAGTGCGTCGCCCACGCCCTGGCGTACGTACAGGACGAACCAGGGAAGTTGCGAGACGGCGAGGACGGCAGCGGGGAGCACCAGGTGCGAGGCGACCTGTCCGGCGGTGATCGTGGTGCTGCCGGTGTCGGTGAGTCCGCCGGCCGGGAGTGCGCCGAGTTTGAGGGCGAACAGCCAGACGGCGAGCAGGCCGAGCCAGAACGGGGGCGCGGCTTCGAGGGTGTAGGCGACCGCGCTGACGGCCCGGTCGAGCCATCCGCCCTGGCGTCGCGCGGCGAGGACGCCGAGCGCCGTGCCGAGCAGGACGGCGGCGAGAAAGGCGGTGGCCGCGAGCAGGACGGACCAGCCGATGCGTTCGCCGACGACGGCGGCGACGGGCTGCCGCAGTACGGAGGAGTCTCCCAGATCGCCCCGGAGGGCGGAGGTCAGCCAGTCCCACCAGCGGGTGACCAGGGGCCGGTCGACGCCGAGGTTGGCGCGGAGCTGGTCGAGGTTGTCCTGCGAGGAGGTGAGGCCGGCCGTGCCCGCGTAGGCCTTGACCGGGTCGAAGGGGGACGCGGCGGCGATCGCGAAGACACCGAAGGTCACGATGGCGAGGACCGGGACGGCGAAGAGGATCCGCCGTCCCGTGAGGCGCGCCATCGGCCCCCAGGGGAGCCGCCGCTTCACGAGGCCGGCTGCCACTTCTCGACGTTCCACCAGGGGCCGGACGCGAGCCCGTGGTCGTGCGGCTCGACCTGGGTGGTGAGGTCGCCGAACCGGTCGCCGACGACGTAGAGGTGGTCGATGTGGGTGAGGAAGGTGTAGCCGGGGTTCTTCACGAGTTCGCGCTGCACGGTGTCGTAGGCGGCCTTGCGCCTGTCGCGGTGGTCGGTCCTACGGGCCGCGTCGAGCGCCTTGTCGACACGCGCGTTGTCGTACCAGGCCATGTTGTTGAAGCCGTCGCCCGCGAGGGAGGACTTGAGGAGCGTGTACTGGTCGAAGTCGGGGTCGGCCGGGGAGCCGCCGCCCGCGAGGACCGCATCCTTGGGCATGCGCGGCTCGATGACCTCCCAGGTGCCGGACTCGACCTCGATCTGGATGCCGAGCTTCTTGGCGTCGGAGGCGTAGGCGAGGGCGTGGTCCTGGCGGAGCTTGTCGCCGGTCAGGTACCAGAGCGGGAAAGAGGCACGGATGCCGTTCCTGACCCGGATCCCGTCCTTGCCGGCCTTCCAGCCCCCGTCGTCGAGGATCCTCCTGGCCTTCGCGAGGTCGTGGGTGCGCTCGGTGCCCTCGGTGAACCAGGGGCTGTCGGTCGGGACCGGGCCGTACGCCTCCTTGCCCGCGCCGTAGAGGATCGAGTCGACCATGGCCTTGCGGTCGACGCCGATGTCGAGCGCGCGCCGCACGGCGGTGTCCCCGGCGACCTTGTTGCCGGTGGGCAGGGTCACGACGCGGTAGTCGAAGGTGCGGGCGGCGTACGTCTTCTTGTCGCCGTCGCTCTTGAACGTCGCGGCGAGGTTGGGCGGCAGGATGGCGCCGTCGAGGTCGCCGGAGCGCAGCCGGGTGGCGCGCACGTCGTCGTCCTTGACGACGGCCATGGTGAAGTTCCTGACCTTCGGCTCGCCGCCCCAGTAGCGGGGGTTGGCCTTGAAGGTGAGCTTCTCGCCCTTGGACCATTTCACGAGCGTGTACGGCCCGGTGCCGACCGGCTTCGTGGTGAAGTCGCCGGTGTTGACGTCCTGCTTGCCCGCTATGTGCTCGGGCGCGATGGGCAGGACGGTGCGCTCGGCGAACGGGGCGTAGGGGTACTTGAGGCGGAAGACGACGGTGTCGTCCCCCTTGGCCTCGACCGTGTCGACGGCGTCGAGTTCCGTCTTGGAGGCGTTGTTGGTCTTCTTGTCGAGGATCGTCTCGTAGGTGAAGACGACGTCCTTCGCCGAGAAGGGCTTCCCGTCGCTGAACCGCACGCCGTCGCGCAGCTTGTACGTGTACGTGCGGCCGTCGGCGCTCACCTTCGGCAGGGCGGCGGCGAGCGCGGGCTGCAGCTTCATGTCCGCGTCGTGGGTGAGCAGCCCGTCGAAGATCTTCGAGTTGCCGTCCTTGCCGTAGCCCAGGAGCGGGCTGAGCGTGTCCGGTTCGTAGGCGATGCCCACGACCGCGCTCGACGCCGCCCGCTCCTTGTCGCCCTCGCCCGAGCCGCCGGGCGCCGAACAGGCAGCGGCGGTCACCGACAATGCGGCGACCGCCGCCACCGCTGTCGCACCTCGTGCCGGCCTGACCACCATGCCCACCCCTATTGAAGATCAACTCTTATTGCGAACGAGTCGCAATAATGCCATCTCGTCAAGGGAAGGTAAAACCCGGTGTCAGGCCCGGCGTCGGACCCGGCGTCAGGCCCGATGTCATGTCTGGCATCGGACCCGGTGTCAGGGCGCGCGGAGGTCGACCAGTTCGGCCAGCTCCTCCCGGTGCCTGCCCGCGGAACCCAGGGCGATCGAGTCGGCCTTGGCCCGCTTGAGGTAGAGGTGGACGGGGTGCTCCCAGGTCATGCCGATGCCGCCGTGCAGCTGGAGCGCCTCCTCCGCCGCATGGACGGCCGCGGGTCCCGCGTACGCCTGGGCGACGGCCACCGCGACATCGGCGTCGTCGCTCCCGGCGGCGAGGGTGTCCGCCGCGCTGCGGGCCGCGGCGCGGACGCCGACGACCTCCAGCCACACCTGGGCGAGCCGGTGCTTGAGCGCCTGGAAGGACCCGACGGGCCGGTTGAACTGGTGGCGCTCGCGCGTGTAGCGGACCGTTTCGGTCAAGCACCAGTCGGCCAGGCCGAGTTGCTCGGAGGCGAGGAGTCCCGCCCCGGCCCGCAGCGCGCGGCGGACGGCCGGGACGGCGTTGTCGGTCAGCACGCGCGCGTGCGCACCGGCGAAGGTCACCGTGGCGACGGGCCGGGTGGGGTCGAGCGACGTCCGCGCCTCGACGGTGACGCCGTCGTCGGTGACATCGACCGCGTACAGGCCGCTGCTCGTCGGTACGAGGAGCACATCGGCCGCCGCCGCGTCTGCGACGCCGGTGACCTGCCCCTCCAGCCGGCCACCCTCCTCGCGTACGCCGCTGAAGGCCTGGCCGGGCGCGGCCGACAGGGGCACGGCGAGCACGCCCACCGTGCGGCCCGACGCGAGCGCGCCGAGCAGCGCGGAGGCCTCGTCGCCCGCGCAGTCGAGGAGCGCCTCGGTCGCGACGACGGCGCTGGTGAGATAGGGAACGGGGGCGACGGAGCGCCCCAACTCCTCAAGCACCACGGCAACTTCGCGGTGCGTCGCGCCCTGGCCGCCGAGCTCCTCGGGGATCAGCAGGCCCGCGAGCCCCATGCCCTCGGCGAGGGACTTCCACAGCGCGCGGTCGTGCGGCTCGTCCGTCTCGACGCGGGCGAGCACCGACACGGCGTCGCAGTGGGCGGCGAGGAGGCCGCGCACGGCGGACCGCAGCGCCTCTTCCTCCTCCGTGTACAGCAGATCGCTCATCGCGCGAGGTCCTTCCAGGCGACGTCCTTGTCGGTGCGCGGCTCGGACGGCAGTCCGAGGACGCGTTCGGCGACGATGTTGAGCAGGACCTCGCTCGTCCCGCCCTCGATGCTGTTGCCCTTCGCGCGCAGATAGCGGTATCCGGCGTCCCGGGCCAGGAAATCGACGACGGCCGGCCGGCGCATGGTCCAGTCGTCGTACAACAGGCCCTCATCGCCGAGGAGTTCGATCTCCAGGCCGCTGATCTCCTGGTTGAGCCGGGCGAAGCCGAGCTTCATGCCGGAGCCCTCGGGGCCCGGCTGGCCCGCGACCAGCTGCTGGCGCAGGCGCTCGCCGGTGAGACGGGCGACCTCGGCCTCGACCCACAGCTTCAGGAGCCGCTGGTGCAGGTCGTGGGTGCGCAGCTCGGGGCGTTCGCGCCAGGTCTTCGCGACCGCGGAGATCATGCCGCCCTCGCGCGGAATGCGGGAGCCGCCGATCGACACACGCTCGTTCATGAGCGTGGTCTGCGCGACCTTCCAGCCGTCGCCGATCTCGCCGAGCCGGTGCGTGTCCGGGATACGGACATCGGTGAGGAACACCTCGTTGAACTCGGCCTCGCCGGTGATCTGCCGCAGCGGCCGCACCTCGACACCCGGGTCGGTCATGTCACAGATGAAGTACGTGATGCCGCGGTGCTTGGGCACGTCCGGGTCGGTCCGGGCGATGAGGATGGCCCAGCGGGCGGTGTGGGCGCCGGACGTCCACACCTTCTGGCCGTTGATCACCCAGTCGCCGGTGGCCTCGTCGCGCACGGCGCGGGTGCCGAGGGCCGCGAGGTCGGAGCCCGCGCCGGGCTCGCTGAACAACTGGCACCACACCTCCTCGCCGATCCACAACGGGCGCAGGAAGCGCTGCTTCTGCTCGTCGGTGCCGAAGCCGAGCACCGTCGGGGCGGCCATGCCGAGGCCGATGCCGATGCGGCGCGGATCGTTGTCCGGGGCGTCCGCCGCGGCGAGTTCGGCGTCCACGACGGCCTGGAGCGAGCGCGGCAGACCCAGCCCGCCGAGGCCCTGCGGGTAGTGCACCCACGCGAGCCCGGCGTCGAAGCGGGCCTTCAGGAAGTCGGTACGGTCCGTGGTCGCGGGCGGATACGCGGCCAGCAACTCCTGGGTGCGGCTGCGCAGTTCGGCGGCGTCGGTCATGCGCCCGCCCCCTCGTGGCCGGGCACCACGGCGACACGGCCGGTGGTGACGCCGTCGGCGACGCGCTGCACGGCAGCCGCCGCGCCGCCCAGCGGCACGCGCTCACTGATCAGCGGCTTGATCGCGCCGCGCGCCGCGAGCTCGGTGAGCTGCTCGTGGCAGTGCGCGACCAGCTTCGGGTCCTTGGTGTTGTACAGGCCCCAGTGCAGGCCGAGGATCGCGTAGTTCTTCACCAGGGCGTGGTTCAGGGCAGGGCTCGGGATCGTGCCGCTCGCGAATCCGACGACGACAATCCGGCCCTCGAAGGCGACGACCTTCGTGGACTGCGTGTACGCCTCGCCGCCGACCGGGTCGTAGATGACGTCGGCGCCCCGGCCGCCGGTGGCCTCCTTCACGGCGGCGATGACGTCCTGCGCTCGGCGGTCGATGACGACGTCGCAGCCGAGATCGCGGGCCACCTTCACCTTCTCCTCGCCGCCGACGACGCCGATGACGGTGGCGCCGGCCGCCTTGCCGAGCTGGACGGCGGCGCTGCCGACGCCGCCGGCCGCCGCGTGCACGAGGAGGGTCTCGCCGGCCTGGAGGTGCGCCCTGCGGTGCAGGCCGAACCAGCCGGCCTGGTAGCCGATGTGCAGGGCCGCGGCCTCGGCGTCGTCGAGCGCGTCGGGCGCGGGCAGCAGGGCGGCGGCGTCCGCCACGGCGTACTCGGCGAAGCCGCCGTGCGGCAGCGCGGGGTTGGCCAGCACGCGCCGGCCGTCCTCCGTCTCGCCGCAGATCTCCACGCCGGGCGTGAACGGCATCGGCGGCCGCACCTGGTACTGGCCGCGGCACATCAGCGCGTCGGGGAAGTTGATGTTCGCCGCGCGCACCCTGAGCAGGACCTGGCCGTCGCCGGGGACGGGCCGCTCGACGTCGGCGAGCTCCATCACCTCGCTCGGCTCGCCGTTCCGGTGCACTTGCCATGCCTGCATGCGGGGCCTCCACGGGACTTCTTCGTCTTACCGGGCTCGCTAGCATACTAAGCGGTCGCTTGGAGATCTGGGAACAGGCCGGCGACCCTTTTTCGCGCACGCCGTCGCGGGCCTGTCCCAGACGATGTCGCAGGCATGGAGCTTTCGGCGTCCACGCGATATCGATGCGACATGACGGACTCGACCGGCCCCGCCCGCACGACGACACCACAGGGGCTCCCCACCCCTCCCCCGGCCGGCACGACAGCGCTCCCCCCGGGAACGTACCGGGGAAGCCTGGTCCTCGTCACCGGTGGCGGGACCGGGCTCGGGAAGGCCGTCGCCGCCGAGTTCGCGCGGCTCGGCGCCGACGTGATGATCGTGAGCCGCCGGGCCGCGCACCTGGAGCCCGCACTGGAGGAACTGGGGCGCGTGAGCCGCGACGGCGGCACCGTGACGGCCGCGGTCTGCGACATCAGGGACCCGGACCGCATCGCCGAGGTCTTCGACACGGCGGAGGCGGCGCACGGGCGCACCCCGGACGTGCTCGTCAACAACGCGGCCGCCAACTTCCCCGTACCCGCCGAGGACATGAGCCCGAACGCCTGGCGCACCGTCGTCGACATCACCCTCAACGGCACCTTCTACATGACCCGCGAGTTCGGCCGCAGACACCTCGCGGCGGGCACGCCGGGCTCGGTGATCGCCGTAGGCGCCTCGTACGCGTGGACGGGCGGCCCCGGCTTCGCCCACAGCGCGGCGGCCAAGGCGGGCGTGAAGAACCTGGTGGAGACGCTGGCCGTGGAGTGGGGCCCGTACGGGATCCAGGTCAACGGCCTCGTGCCGGGGCTCATGCCGCACGAGGACATGACGGGGGACATCCGCGCCAACCTCGAGAGGGGCGGCCCGGAAGGGGGCCTGGGAGGGGGCGCCGATCACGACGCCCGGCAGCCCGCCCTGCGCGTCGGCGCACCCCGCGAACTGGGCTGGGCCGCCACCTTCCTCGCCTCCCCCTACGCCCGCTTCATCAGCGGTCACACACTTGTCGTGGACGGGGCGAACTGGCAGCGTCGGGGACTGGTGAGCCCGCCTGTGGTGACCGTGCGGGAACAGATGGGGAGGGGGCCGTTCCGGTAAGGACCGTCCCGGGAGGGACCGTGACAGGCGGCCCTCAAGCTCTACTTCCCGTCGAACCGGGGCTCGCGCCGCTCCGCCTTCGCCGTGTACCCCTCCCTGATGTCCTCCGACGTGAGCGTGAGCGCCGCGCTCATCGCCACTCGGTCGAGCGCGGCCCCCATACCCGCGTCCGCGAAGGCGTCGATGTCACGCTTGACGGACTGCACGGCGAGCGGCGCGTTCGCCGCGATTTCCGCGGCGACCGAGTGCGCGGCCTCTTCCAGCTCGGCTGCCCCGGTGACCTGTTGGACGAGGTTCAGCCGGTGTGCCGTCGCCGCGTCGATGCGGCGGCCCGTCAGGGCGAGGAACTTGGCCCACCCCGAGCCCGCCTCGCGCGCGATCCGCAGATCGCCGCCCGCGTCGACGGCGACCCCGAGCTGCGCCTCCGGCAGGGCGAACACCGCGTCGTCGGCCGCGATCCGCACATCGGCCATCAGCGCCAGCTCGAAGCCGACGCCGAGGCAGTAGCCCTGTACGGCCGCGACGACGGGCTGTGGCAGGCCGGCGAACGCGCGGAACCGTTCATGGACCCAGCGGATGCCCTCGTAGTAGTTGCGCGTCCGCTCGGACCCGGAGCGCCCGGTGATCCCGCCGCCGGGCGCCCTGATGTCGATGCCCGCGCAGAAGGCCCGCCCCTCGGCCCGCAGCAGCACCACCCGGATCGTGTCGTCGAAGCGGATCCGGTCGGCTAACAGCCCGAGTTGGCGGCTCGACTCCCAGCTCCAGGCGTTCAGCTTGTCCGGCCGGCACAGGGTGAGGACGCCTATGCCGCCCTCCTCGACGCGCAGCCGGAGCCGCCGTTCGCCGTCGCCCTCGCCTTCGTCGGGAAGTTCGTTGCTCGTCGTGTCGATCATCCCGCCACCACCCCGCCTCCCTGACACACCATCAGAAGACGCAGGGTAGGTGACGGGTCCTACCGACTGAAGAGTTCGAACGGCACGGCCGGTGTGCCGCCGAAGCGCTCCGCGACGGCCTGGACGTTGCCGGTGAGGAACGAGCGGCAGTAGGTCTCGGGGTCCTCGTCCGTCAACACCTCGATGTACGTGCGGTGTTCGAGCAGTGAGTGCACGGCCCGTTCGATACCGGGCGTCGCGTCGACCGCGTGCGTGGGCGACGACGAGCCCGCGACGGCGACCCAGCGCACGCCGTTCCACGGCTCGAGGCCCTGCTCGATCAGCTCGGGGAAGATCCAGCGGTTGCCCGCGTCCGCCGCCGCGTCGAGGGTGGCGCGGCCGACGGCGACATGGTCGGGGGTGTTCCAGGCGACGCCGCCCCAGGTGTCGCGGTGGTTGAGCGTGATGACGAGTTCGGGCCGGTGCCTGCGGATCGCGGCGGCGATGTCGCGGCGCAGCACCGTCCCGTACTCGACGACGCCGTCCTTGTGGTCGAGGAACTCGACGGTGTCCACGCCGACGACGGCGGCGCTCGCGCGCTGCTCCTGTTCGCGCAGGGGTGCGCACTTGGCGGGCTCGAGGGTGTCGATGCCGGCCTCTCCGCGGGTGGCGAGGACGTACGCGACCTCGCGTCCGCCGTCGGTCCAGGCGGCGATCGCCGCGGAGCAGCCGTATTCGAGGTCGTCCGGGTGCGCCACGACGGCGAGGGCGCGCTGCCAGTCCTCGGGCATGGGCTGCAGCTGGTCGCGGGCAGCGTTCTGGATCTTCGGCTCGGTCATGGCCGCACCCTAATGCGGTGCCGTCCGCGATGCGGAGGCTTTCGCGGGCGGGGAAAGCCGTCGCGCCTCCCCCGCCGGCGTGTGTCAGATGTCGCCGAGCACCATGGCCAGCAGCCGGTCGAGGACGCGCGGCGCACCGGCCCGCAGTCCGTCGTGCTCGAACTCGTCGGTGACCCATGTGCGCAGGCCCTTGATGGTGCGTGCCGTGCGCAGGGCGTGGTCCGTGTCGACGTACATGTCGTCGTGGTAGACGGCGGCGACGGCCGGCACCTCGTTGGCGGCCAGGCGCGCGGGGTCGTAGAGCGGGGCCCAGTCGGTGCGGGCGGCGAGGAGTTCGGCGGTCTCGCGCAGGGGGCGCAGGGCCGGGTCGCAGTCGAACATCCACGGGTGCACGGACTCGCCCGTGAAGAGCAGGGGCCCGTCACCGGCGAGCGTCTTCCCGGCGTCGAACTGGGAGAACTCACCGCGTACCCGCTCGGCCGACCAGTTCGTGGGCCGGGCGTCCTGCCCGTAGATGGCCTCGTGCACGAGCGCGTACAGCGGATGTCCGGCGTAGGAGAGCGTGGCCTGTACGTCCTCCTGGAAGGCGTCGGACAGTTCGACGCCGCCGGGCGTGCGGACGAAGGCGTCCTCGAGGAGGTAGTGCAGGCGGTCGCTGCCGCCGGTCCCGCCGAGCAGGATGCCGAGGGACTGGAACGCCTCGACGGTCAGCTTGTAGCCGCCGTTCAGTACGGGCTCGTGCTCGGCGAGGTACTCGGCGATGCGGCGGGCGCGTTCGACGTCCTGCGGGTAGCGCGCGTAGTGGGCGGCGACCTTGCGTTCGATGCGCGGGTACGCGGCGCGGTAGACGTCGTCCGCGTGACCGTCGAGCGTGGGCAGCCCGCCGGTGATGACGGCGGCGGT
Organism: Streptomyces sp. CB01635; assembly: GCF_002803065.1. GTDB lineage: Bacteria > Actinomycetota > Actinomycetes > Streptomycetales > Streptomycetaceae > Streptomyces. Next base: position 564,358 of record NZ_NNBL01000003.1, on the reverse strand, counting down.
GAGGCCCTCGGGGGCCGTCGACAGATAGTGGGTGGCGCAGAACCCGCCGAAGCTCTGGCCGAGGACCGTCCAGGGGGAGCCGCCGGTCACCTCGCTGCGGATCACCTCGCAGTCGCGGACGATCGAGTCGGCGCGGAAGTGCGCGAGGTAGTCGGCCTGTTCGCGCGGGCCGCCGCGCAGCGGGAGCGTCTGCCGGTTGGCCGGGGTGGAGCTGCCGGTGCCGCGCTGGTCGAGGAGGAGCACCCGATGGTCCTGGAGCGCCGTGCCGAGCCAGGCCTGCTTGCCGGAGAAGCGGTTCGCGCCGAATCCGGGGCCACCCTGGAGGTAGAGGAGCCACGGGAGATTCGCGTGTTCCTTGCCGATGGCCACCGCCTCCCGGGCGAACAGCTCGATGCTCTCGCCCTCGGGGTGGTCGTGGTCGAGCGGCACGGTGAAGCGGCGGTCGGTGAGGACGACACCGGGCTGGCGGTATGTGGCGGTCGTCAAGGAGGCTCCTGGGCGGCGTTCGGAATGCGATGTGCAGTGTCCGCTCAGTTCAGCACATGTCAGCGCGAGCCCAGACTCGACCCCCGTACGACCAGCTCGGGCTGGAGGACGACCCTGCGGTGGCGGTGGGGCTCGCCGCTCGCGGGTTCCGTCTCCTCCAGGAGGAGTTCGGCTGCCATCGCTCCCATGGTGACGGCGGGCTGGCGTACGGAGGTCAGGGGCACCGTGGCGGCCGAGGCGAATTCGATGTCGTCGTAGCCGACGATCGCGATGTCCTCGGGGACCCGTACACCGGCCGCGTACATCGCCTGGAGGACACCGAGGGCGAGCAGGTCGTTGGCGCAGAACGCGGCGGTGGGGCGATCGGCGAGGCCGAGCAGGCGGGCCCCGGCGTCGCGTCCCGCCCCGACGTCGAGCCGCTCCGTGGGCAGTTCGCGCAGCGCTCCGGCCGGGAGGCCCGCCTCGGCCAGGGCCTGGAGGGCGCCGGTGCGGCGGTCCTTGACCTGGTTGAGAGCGGGCGGTCCGCTGACGTAGGCGATGCTGCGGTGTCCGGCGTCGACAAGGTGGCGCACGGCGAGCGCGCCGCCGGTGACGTCGTCCACGGACACGGAGCACTCCGAGGTGCCCTCGGCGACGCGGTCGACGAGCACGAACGGGATGCCGTGCCGGCGGAAGCTCTCGATGTTGCGGCCGCTCGCCTCGGCCGGGGTGAGGAGCACGCCCCGCACGCGCTGCTCGGCGAACAGGGAGAGGTACTCGGCCTCCTCGGAGGGGTTCTGCGCGCTGTTGCACACCATGACGCCGAGCCCCGCGTCGCGCGCGGCACGCTCGGCGCCGCGCGCGACGTCCACGAAGAACGGGTTGCCCATGTCGAGGACGAGCAGCCCCATGATGCGGCTGCGGCCGGCGCGCAGTTGGCGCGCCGACTCACTGCGTACGTAGCCGAGCCGGTCGATGGCGGACAGCACCCGGGCCCTGGTGTCGGAAGCGACGGAGTCCGGGCGGTTGATGACGTTCGAGACCGTGCCGACGGAGACTCCGGCGGCGCGGGCGACGTCCTTGATACCCACCGACTGGGCCATCGGGCGGGGACCTCCATGGGGCGATGAGCGACGGGAATGGTTCAGATTACCCGTGAATGCGCTGGTGGCGGTGGGGACGGGGGACTCGGAGGACGGCGCCCTCAGAAGTGGTAGTCGTCGATGTTCTTCCGGTCGAAGACGGTGGGCTTGCCGAGGTCGATCACACCGTCCTTGCCGATGGTGAAGGTGCCCATGCCGCCGGCCTTGAAGGTCTCGCCCTCCTTGCCGGTGATCTGCCCGGAGGACAGCGCGACGGCGGTGCGGGCGGCGAGCTCGCCGAGCTTGGCCGGGTCCCACAGCTCGAAGCCCTCGACGGTGCCGTTCTTGACGTACTTGCGCATGTCGTTGGGGGTGCCGAGGCCGGTCAGGGCGACCTTGCCCTTGTACTTGGAGCCGGACAGGTACTGGGCGGCGGCCTTGATGCCGACGGTGGTCGGGGAGATGATCCCGGCGAGCTTGGGGTGTTCCTGGAGGAGGCCCTGGGTCTGCTGGAAGGACTGCTGGGCGTCGTCGTTGCCGTACGCGACCTTCACCAGCTTCATGTCCTTGTACTTGGGCTTCTTCAGCTCGTCCTTCATGAAGTCGATCCAGGTGTTCTGGTTCGTCGCGGTCTGCGCGGCGGACAGGATCGCGATGTCGCCCTTGTAGCCGATCTGTTCACCCAGGAGCTGGACCTGGGTGCGGCCGAGCGCCTCGGCGCTGGCCTGCGAGACGAACGCGTTACGGCACTCGGGCTTGGTGTCCGAGTCGTACGTGACGACCTTGATCCCGTTCTTCATGGCCTGCTTGAGGGCGGTGCACAGGGCGCCGGGGTCCTGCGCCGAGACGGCCATGGCGTCGACCTGCTGCTGGGTGAGCGTGTTGACGTAACTGACCTGCCCGCTGGTGTCGGTGGCGCTGTTGGGGCCGGTCTCCTTGTACGTCGAGCCGAGCTCGGTGACGGCCTTCTCGCCGCCCTTGTCGGCGGTCGTGAAGTACGGGTTGTTGACCTGCTTGGGCAGGAAGGCGACCTTCAGGCCCTTCTTGGTCGCGGCTCCCGGGTCGGCCTTGGCGTGGGAGGACGTCCCGGCGTCGTCGTCCTTCGCCGAGTCCTTGGTGGTGCCGCCGCACGCGGTGGCGGCGAGCGCGAGCGAGGTGACGGCGGCGAGCGCGAGGCAGGCTCGGCGGAGTGCGGGTGCGGGTGCGGGTGCGGACATCGTGGGCCCCTTTCGGGCGGTGCGTGAGGTCAGTGCGAGGGGGTGGTGGCCTGGCGGCCCGCTCGGGCGGTCGCGAGCTGCCGGGCGACGCGGGGTCCGAGCACGGAGACGACGAGCAGGACGCCGGTGACGACGATCTGCGACTGGGCGGAGACGTTGAGCAGGCTCATCGCGTTCTGGAGGGCGCCGAGCAGGAACACTCCGGCGATCGCGCCGCCGAGTGTGCCCTTGCCTCCGTCGAAGTCGATGCCGCCGAGCAGCACGGCGGCGACGACGGACAGTTCGAGCCCGGTGGCGTTGTCGTAGCGGGCGCTGGCGTAGTGCAGGGCCCAGAACACGCCGGTCAGGGAGGCCATGAGGCCGGTGGCGACGAACAGCCACAGCTTGTGGCGCCGGACGCGGATACCGGCGAAGCGCGCCGCCTCCTCGTTGGCACCGATCGCGAAGAGGGAGCGGCCGAACGGCGTCGCGTGCAGGATGACGACCGCGATGGCGAGCAGCGCGAGGAAGGGCAGGAACGCGTACGGCAGGAAGGTGTCGCCGATGCGTCCCGCCGCGAAGTCCAGGTACTGCGAGGGGAAGTCGGTGACCGCGTCCGAGCCGAGGATGATCTGGGCGATGCCGCGGTAGGCGGCCATGGTGCCGATGGTGACGGCGAGGGAGGGCAGCCCGAGGCGGGTCACCAGGAGGCCGTTGACGAGCCCGCAGACGATGCCGAGGACGAGGCACAGCGGGATGATCGTCTCGATGGCCGTTCCCGCGTTCCACAGGGAGCCCATCACGGCCCCGGACAGGCCGGCCGTCGAGGCGACGGAGAGGTCGATCTCGCCTGCGACCACCAGGAGGGTCATCGGGAGCGCGATCAGCGCGATGGGCAGGGTGTTGCCGAGCAGGAACGACAGGTTGAGCGCGTTGCCGAAGCCGTCGACGAAGGAGAACGACGCCAGGAGCAGCACCACCAGGAGTGCGCCCACCACGGTGTCCCACCGGACGGCGCGGGCGAGGGGGAGATCAGCCATGGCGGCTACTCCTTCTATTGAATGCAGCCCTCTTCTTCAGTGCCTTGGCGACGCGCAGGGCGACGACCCGGTCGACGGCGATGGCGAGGACCAGCAGGACGCCGTTGATCGCGAGCACCCACACCGAGCTGACGCCCAGGGCGGGCAGCACGCTGTTGACGGACGTCAGCAGGAGCGCGCCGAGGGCCGCGCCGTAGACGCTGCCGGAGCCGCCGGTGAAGGCGACGCCGCCGACCACGACGGCGCTGACGACGGTGAGTTCGTAGCCGTTGCCGGTGGCGGAGTCGACGTTGCCGAAGCGGGCGAGGTACAGGGCGCCCGCGAGCCCGGCGAGCGCCCCGCACGCGGTGTACGCGGCGAGGATCCGGCGGCGCACGGGGATGCCCGCGAGGCGCGCGGCCTCCGGGTTGGAGCCGAGCGCGTACAGCTCGCGCCCGCCGCCGAAGTGCCGCAGGTAGTACGCCACCGCGATCAGGACGGCGAGGGCGATCAGCGCGAGATACGGCACCGCGGAGATGCCGCCGGAGCCGAAGTCGACGTATCCGCCCGGCAGATCGGACGCCGTGATCTGCCGCGAGCCGACCCAGATGGAGTCGATGCCGCGGATGACGTAGAGCGTGCCGAGGGTGACGACGAGGGCCGGTACCTGGCCGAGGCTGACGAGGGCACCGTTGAGGAGCCCGCAGCCGACGCCCAGGGCGACGGCGAGCGTGATCGCGACGACGGAGTTGCCGCCGCCGTGGAGGTAGTCACCGGCGGCGAAGGCGCTGATGCCGAGGGTCGAGCCGACGGACAGGTCGACGTTCCGCGTGATGACGACCAGCGCCTGCCCGGTGGCGACGAGGACGAGGATGGTGGCGTTGAGGAGCAGGTCCTTGATGCCCTGCTCCGAGAGGAACTCGCTGTTGCCGGCCTGGGTGACGCCGATCATCACCAGGAAGACCAGCAGGATGGCGAGTTCACGCATCTTGAAGACCCGGTCGACGAGACGGGTACCGCCGGCCTTGTCGGGATCGACAGCGGGCGCGGGCGGCTGCGCGGTGACGGTCATGGGGTCCTCCTTCCGGGGTTCGCTTCGCTCGGGCCACGCATCACGCCGCCCTCCCCGTCGCCGCCGCCATCACGGACTCCTCCGTCGCCTCGGTACGCGGGATCTCCGCCGTGAGGCGGCCCTCGTGCATGACGAGTACGCGGTCGGCCATGCCGAGGATCTCCGGCAGGTCGGACGAGATCATCAGCACCGCGACGCCGTCGGCGGCGAGTCCGGACAGCAGCCGGTGCACCTCGGCCTTGGTGCCGACGTCGATGCCGCGCGTCGGCTCGTCGACGATCAGCACACGGGGGCCGGTGGCGAGCCACTTGGCGAGGACGACCTTCTGCTGGTTGCCACCGGACAGCGTGCCGACCGCGTCGGCGATCCGCGCGTACTTGACCTGGAGCTTCATGGCCCAGTCCAGTGAGCGGCTGCGCTCGGCCCCACGGTCCATGAGTCCGGCCCGCGCGGTCGTGCGCAACCCCGTGAGCCCGATGTTGCGTTCGATCGACATGCCCATCACGAGGCCCTGGGCGCGCCGGTCCTCGGGCACGAGGGCCAGTCCGGCGGCCATCGCGGTGCTCGGGGCGCCGTTGACGAGCGCGCGGCCGTCGACCTCGACGGTGCCCGCGTCCCGGCGGTCGATGCCGAACACCGCCCGGGCGACCTCGCTGCGACCGGCGCCGACGAGCCCCGCGAGGCCGACGATCTCGCCGCGCCGCACGTCGAACGACACGTCGGTGAAGACGCCTTCGCGGGTGAGGCGGCGCACGCTCAGGGCGACCGCGCCGATGTCGGTTGCCTGCTTGGGGTAGAGCTCGTCGAGGTCGCGGCCGACCATGCGGCGTACGAGGTCGTCCTCGGTCAGCCCCTCGACGGGTTCGCTCGCGATCAGGGTCCCGTCGCGCAGCGTCGTGACGCGCTGGCAGAGCCCGAAGATCTCCTCCAGGCGGTGGGAGATGAAGAGGATGGCGGAGCCCTGTTCGCGCAGGGTGCGCACCACGGCGAAGAGGCGCGCCACTTCGCTGCCGGTGAGCGCGGCGGTCGGCTCGTCCATGATCAGGACCCGGGCGTCGAAGGAGAGCGCCTTTGCTATCTCGACGATCTGCTGGTCGGCGATGGACAGGCCGCGCGCGGGCTGCTCGGGGTCGAGGTCGACGCCGAGGCGCGCGAAGAGCGCGGCGGCCGCGGCGTTGACCGCCTTGTGATCGATCCGGCCGAGGGAGCGGCGGGGCTGGCGCCCCATGAAGATGTTCTCGGCGACGGAGAGGTCCGGAAAGAGCGTGGGCTCCTGGTAGATGACCGCGATCCCGGCGTCGCGGGCGTCGGCGGGTCCGTGCAGGGTGACGGGCTCGCCGTCGATGAGCACGGTGCCGGCGTCGGGCCGGTGGACCCCGGCGAGCGTCTTGATGAGGGTGGACTTCCCCGCGCCGTTCTCTCCGGCGAGGGCGTGTGCCTCTCCGGCGTGGAGCTGCAGGGACACGCCGTGGAGGGCGCGCACGGCACCGAAGGACTTGTCGAGTCCCTCTACGGCCAGGACGGGGGGCTCTCTCATGGGAATGGCACCGATCGGGTCTGAAGAGCTGACTATGAAAGGTTTCAAACAGATTGCACGGAAGCTAGCCCCGTACCAACAGCGGCGTCAATGGTGGGGACTTGGAAATCCGTCAACCCGTTGCGACGCTGCGGCAAACCCTTGACAGGCCACTTTCGTCACCCTAGCTTCCCTCCCTGAAACGATTCATAGCCGAGTCGTATGGAGCCTAGTGTGATCAGCAGAAGACGACTGCTCAGCACGACCGCGACAGCCGCCCTGGGGACGGCCATCGCCTCCGCCGCACCGGGAGCCGCGCAGGCCGCGCCCGCCTCGGGAGCCGCCGCAAGGACTCGGGCCGCGAAGGCCGTGCGCGTGAGCGCGCCCACCGTCGAGTACGTGAGGCACCCGCTCGGCCTCGACGTGCCGCATCCCAGGCTGAGTTGGCCCCTGGTGTCGGACGAACCGGGCCGGGCCCAGAGCGCCTGTCAGATACGCGTCGCCACCACCGCGAGCCGCCTCGGCGACCCCGACGTGTGGGACAGCGGAAAGGTCGACTCCCCCGAGTCCACCCTCGTCCCCTACGCGGGCCCCGCCCTGGCCGCGCGTACCCGCTACTACTGGACGGTCCGAATCTGGGACACCACGGGCCGGGCCTCCGAGTGGAGCGAGCCGTCCTGGTGGGAGACCGGTCTGACCGCCGCGTCGGACTGGTCGGCCCGGTGGATCGGCGCGCCCGCGGCGCTGATCGGGACGCCCGCGCTCGACGACGCCTCCTGGATCTGGTTCCCCGAAGGCGACCCGGCCGCCGGCGCCCCGGCGGGAACCCGCTACTTCCGTGGCCGTGCCGACGTACCCGAAGGCCTGACCCGGGCCCGCCTGGTGATGACCGCCGACGACGGCTACACCGCGTACGTGAACGGCACCGAGGTGGCGCACGCCGACCCGGACGGCCCGGCGGAGAACTGGCGCCGCCCGGCCGTCGTCGACGTCACCGCCCAACTCCGCTCCGGTAGCGCTGTGTTGTCCGTCGCCGCCGTCAACGCCACGGACAGCCCCGCCGGCCTCCTCGGCCTCCTGGAGCTGACGACGGCGGACGGGGTGAAGATCTTCGCCACGGGCGCCGACTGGAAGGCCGCCGACCAGGAGCCCGCCGGTGACTGGAAGTCGGCCGGCTTCGACGACTCCTCGTGGAAGGCGGCGAAGGCGCTCGCGAAGTGGGGTTCGGGCCCGTGGGGCAAGGTCGCGCCGTCGCACTCCCCCGCCGCCCAGCTGCGCCACGAGTTCCGGCTCAAGGGCAGGTCCGTCGCGCGGGCGCGCCTCTACGCGTCGGCGCTCGGCCTGTACGAGGCCCACATCAACGGCGAGCGGGTCGGCGAGGACCGGCTCGCGCCGGGCTGGACGGACTACCGCAAGCGCGTCCAGTACCAGACGTACGACGTGACGAAACTGGTGAAATCCGGGGCCAACGCGCTCGGGGCGACGGTCGCCGCCGGCTGGTACGCCGGGAACATCGCCTGGTTCGGCCCGCATCAGTACGGCGAACGGCCCGCGTTCCTGGCCCAGTTGGAGGTCACGTACACCGACGGTTCGACCGAGCGGGTGCTGTCCGGCACGGACTGGCACGCCTCGACCGGGCCCGTCACCGAGGCCGACCTGATGGCGGGCGAGGAGTACGACGCACGCCTGGAGACCGACGGCTGGACGCGCGCCGGGTTCGACGACTCCGGCTGGGTCGCGGCCACCGCCGTCGACAAGGTGAGCGCCGCCCTGGTGGCCGAGGCAGGCGGTCCCACCCGCCTCGAACGGGAGCTGCCCGCACGGAAGATGACCGAGCCGAAGCCCGGCGTGTTCGTCTACGACCTCGGCCAGAACATGGTCGGCGCGGTCCGCCTCACCGTCGCCGGGAAGGCCGGCACCACCGTGCGGCTGCGGCACGCCGAGGTCCTCAACCCGGACGGCACGATCTACACCGCCAACCTCCGGACGGCGAAGGCCACCGACACGTACACGCTCAAGGGCGGCGGCAAGGAGACCTACGAGCCGCGGTTCACCTTCCACGGCTTCCGCTACGTCGAGGTGACCGGCTACCCCGGCAAGCCGCCGCTCGACGCCGTCGTGGGGCGGGTCATCCACACGTCGGCGCCCTTCACCATGGACTTCTCGACGAACGTACCGATGCTCAACCAACTGCACCAGAACATCACTTGGGGGCAGCGCGGCAACTTCGTCTCCATCCCCACCGACACTCCGGCACGCGACGAGCGGCTCGGCTGGACCGGCGACATCAACGTCTTCGCGCCGACGGCCGCCTACAACATGGAGTCGGCCCGCTTCCTCACCAAGTGGCTCGGCGACCTGCGCGACGGCCAGAGCGACGAGGGCGCCTTCACGAACGTGGCCCCCGACATGCCCGGCGTCGGCAACGGCGTCGCGGGCTGGGGCGACGCGGGCGTGACCGTTCCCTGGGCGCTGTACCAGGCGTACGGCGACATGCGCGTCCTCGAACAGTCCTGGGCGTCGATGCTGAAGTGGCTCGACTACCTGGAGAAGCACAGCAGCGGTTTCCTGCGCCCCGCCGAGGGCTTCGGCGACTGGCTCAACCTCCAGGACGAGACGCCCAAGGACGTCATCGGCACGGCCTACTTCGCCCACGCCGCCGACCTCGTCGCGCGGGCGGCGAAGGCGCTGGGCAAGGACCCGGCCCCGTACACCTCGCTGTTCGGCAGTGTGCGTGACGCGTTCCGCGCGGCGTACGTCTCGGACGGCGGCAAGGTGAAGGGCGACACGCAGACCGCGTATGTGCTCGCGCTGTCGATGGACCTGCTCGCGCAGGCCGACCGGGGTCCCGCCGCCGACCGTCTCGTCGCTCTCATCAAGGCCAAGGACTGGCACCTGTCGACGGGGTTCCTCGGCACTCCGCGCCTGCTGCCCGTCCTCACCGCGGCCGGTCACACCGACGTCGCCTACCGGCTGCTCGTCCAGCGGTCGTTCCCCAGTTGGGGCTACCAGATCGACAGGGGCGCTACGACGATGTGGGAGCGCTGGGACTCCATCAGGCCGGACGGCAGCTTCCAGGACGCCGGGATGAACTCGTTCAACCACTACGCGTACGGCTCGGTCGGCGAGTGGATGTACGCGAACATCGCCGGTATCGCGCCGGCCGAGCCGGGCTTCCGCAAGATCCTCGTGCGGCCACGGCCCGGTGGCGGGATCACGCGAGCTGAGGGGCGCTACGACTCCGTCCAGGGGCCGATCAGCACCAAGTGGTCGGTGGACTCCGACGGGTTCCGGCTCACGCTCACCGTGCCGGCCAACACGACCGCCGAGGTGTGGATCCCCGCTTCCGACGCGGCCGAGGTCGCCCACGGCGCGGCGAAGTTCCTCCGCATGGACGACGGGTGTGCCGTCTTCGCGGCGGCGTCCGGCACCCACCGCTTCTCCAACTGACGTACCGCGAGGCCCAGATGAGCCCATGCCTAAATCGATTCACTCCTGCCCGGTCCCGGTGCGGGCAGACGGAGGCACACAGACGTGACGGATGAAGCGAAGACAGCACAGGGGCCCGACCGGCGCGCCGTGCTCGGAGCGGGTGTGGGCGGGGCGGTGCTGGCCGCGGCCGGGCTGCCCCTCCTGGGCCCGGGAACGGCCGCGGCTGCGACGGCGGTTCGGGGATCGGCCGCCGGACCGGTCGCGGATGCGGCCTGGCACCGCTACGTCCAGGCGCCGTCCAGCCGTACGGTGCGACCGGTACGGATCGTCCGGTCCGCCGGTGACGTGACGCGTCCCGACGCCCTCCTCAAACCCGGCGGCCAGGTCACCGTCCTGCGCCGCCCCGAGCCTCCCGCGCCACCGCGCTGGCCCGACGGAACCACCGCGGAAGGCTCCACCACGCACGCCGGCAACAATGGAGGGGACGGCCAACCGCGCACGTACGACGCGCAGCACGCCGTCGACGGCGACCTCGACACGTTCTGGAACGACGACACCGAGCGCACCTTCCCCGACACCCTGACGGTGACGGCGCCCGATGCGCTCACGCTGTCGGGCCTGACCGTGGTGTCCGACACGGACGGCGTCCCCACCGACTTCACTGTGGACGCCTGGGTGGGCTCGGACTGGCGGAAGGTCGCCGCCGTCACCGGCAACAGCGCGGTGCAGCGCGCCGTCCGCTTCGACGCGCCGGTGTCCACGGCACGGGTGCGGATCACGGTCACGTCGGCCCAGGACCTCGGGCGGGGCGTGTTCACGCGGATCAACGAGGTCTGGCCCGAGGCCGTGGACCCGGTGGTGGCGCCGAGCGTGACGCTCGACTTCGGCAAGGTCGTTGTCGGCTACCCGATGGTCGACTTCGCCTCGGCGTCCGACAACCACCCGGGGGTGCGCCTCGCCTTCTCCGAGACGCTCCAGTTCCTCACCGACCGCTCCGACTTCACCCGCAACGACCAGGCGGGCGGCGCCTCGAAGGGAACGGACCAGTACGCCGTCCCTGCGGGTGGCGCCAAGTGGACGGACCGAAAGGGCTACGCCTCGGGCGGCGACAAGGTGTACGCGGACGGCCTGCACGGTTTCCGCTATCTCAGGATCACGCTGGACGCGCTGCCGTCCGACGCTCCCGCCGCACAGCCGTGGGGCACCGTGGCCGTGGACTCCGTGTCGCTCGACTTCACGGCGTATCTCGGCACACCGCAGTCGTACCGCGGCTGGTTCCTGTGCTCCGACGAGGAGCTGAACCGCTACTGGTACGGCGCCTCGTACACGAACGAGCTGGTCGTCGACACGTTCCGTGAGGACGACGTGGACCCGCGGGACGCCTTCAGCGCGTCGCTCGACGGGAAGCTCGTCCTGCACGACGGCGCGAAGCGGGACCGCGATCCGTACGTCGGCGACGTGGCGGTGGCGGGACGCACCCTCTATCTCACGCACGACGACGCGGCCGAAGCCGCGCGCAACGTGCTGGCGGACCTCGCCGAGCACCAGCGGGCCGACGGCTGGATCCCGCCGGCCTCCATCAACCGCTACACGCTCCCGCTGTTCGACTACCCGCTGTGGTGGGTGACGTGCAGCTGGGACTACGTCCTCTACACCGGCGACAAGGACTACGCCGAGCGCTACTACCCGCAGCTCGTCAAGGTCCTCGACACGTGGTACCCGAGCGTGACGGACGACGCGGGCCTGCTGAGCAAGGGCCTCAACGGCACGTCCGGGTACGGGGATTACGCGTTCCTCGGGCGCACAGGGCGCGTCACCTACTACAACGCCAACTATGTGCAGGCGCTGAGGGACGCGGCCCGGATCGCGGACCACGTGGGCCGGGGCGCGGACGCGGCGCGGTGGCGGGAGCGGGCGGACAAGGTCGCTCGGGCGGTCAACACGCATCTGTGGGACGAGGCGGCGGGCGCCTATCTGGACTCCGCGACCGGCGCCGTCCGGCACGCGCAGGACGGCAACGCGATCGCCATCACGTCGGGCGTCGCGGGCGCGGAGCGGGCGGCGTCGGCGCTCGCTCACCTGGACGCGACGACGAAACGCCGGTACGGCAACGCCTTCATGGACAACGACACCCTCTTCGGCGGTGCCTCCCAGCGGGTGTACGCCTTCACCTCGTACCCGGAGTTCGTGGCGCGCTTCGAGAGCGGCCTGGCCGACTCGGCGATCGACCAGATCAAGCGCACCTACGGTTGGATGGAGAGCCACGACCCCGGCATCACGCACTGGGAGGGCATCGGCCCGAACGGCTCGCTGTACGAGGGCGCGTACACGAGCATGGCGCACGGGTGGTCCACCGGAGTGCTGCCCGCGCTCACCCATCAGCTGCTCGGCGCGAAGCCGACCTCGCCTGGGTACGCCGATTGGGAGGTGCGTCCGTGCACCGGCTCGGTGCGCTGGGCGCGGGGTGAACTTCCCACGCCACATGGGCCGTTGGGCGTGGAGTGGGAGCGTGAGGGCGACACGTTCGCCTTGACCGTACGTGCGCCGCGGGGCACTCGGGGGGTCCTCGCGCTGCCCACGGACGGCCGGGGCGCGACCGTGCGTTCCGGCGGGCGGACGCTCTGGCGGGACGGCAGATCCGCGGCGCCCGGGGCGCGCATGGACTCCGGCCGTGTGACGGTCTCCGGGCTCGCGCCGGGCACCCACCGCTTCACGCTGACGTACAAGAGCTGAACTGTGCCTGCGGCCTGGGCGATCGGGCCGCAGGCGCGTCACCGACAAGGCCGTGCGGGGCCGTTGACACACCCCGCACGGCCCTTTAGCGTCAGGCTTTGAATCGTTTCACAACGATCGTTCGTTCACAGGAGAGACATGACCGGGTCCACAGCACACGAGGCGCGGACAGCGGCCGCCAAGGCCGTCCTGAAGCGCCAGTCGATCGAGACACCGTCCTGGGCATACGGAAACTCGGGCACCCGCTTCAAGGTGTTCGCCCAGGCCGGCGTGCCCCGCACCCCGCGGGAGAAGCTCGACGACGCCGCGCAGGTCCACGCGTTCACGGGGGCCGCGCCGACCGTGGCGCTGCACATACCGTGGGACCGCGTCGAGGGCGGACCCGAGGGATACGCGAAGCTCGCCGCGTACGCCGAGGAGCGCGGCGTGAAGCTGGGCGCGGTCAACTCCAATGTCTTCCAGGACGACGACTACAAGCTGGGCAGCGTCACCAACCCGGACCCCGCGGTGCGACGCAAGGCCGTCGGCCACCTCCTGGAGTGCGTCGACATCATGGACGCCACCGGCTCGCGCGATCTGAAGCTGTGGTTCTCCGACGGCACCAACTACCCCGGCCAGGACGACCTCAGGGACCGCCAGGACCGGCTCGAAGAGGCACTGCGGACCGTGTACGAGCGGCTGGGCGACGACCAGCGCATGGTGCTCGAGTACAAGCTCTTCGAGCCCGCCTTCTACGCCACCGACGTGCCGGACTGGGGCACGTCGTACGCGCACTGCCTCAAACTCGGCGAGAAGGCGCAGGTGTGTGTGGACACCGGGCATCACGCGCCGGGCACCAACATCGAGTTCATCGTCGCGTTCCTGCTGCGGGAGGGCCGGCTCGGCGCGTTCGACTTCAACTCGCGCTTCTACGCGGACGACGACCTGATGGTCGGCGCGGCGGACCCCTTCCAGCTGTTCAGGATCCTGTACGAGGTGCGGCGGGGCGGCGGTCTGGACGCCGACTCCGGGATCGCGTTCATGCTCGACCAGTGCCACAACATCGAGGCCAAGATCCCCGCGATCATCCGCTCGGTGATGAACGTCCAGGAGGCGACGGCCAAGGCTCTGCTCATCGACACCGAGGCGCTCGCGGCGGCGCAGCGGGAGGGCGACGTGCTGGCGGCCAACGGGGTGCTGATGGACGCGTACAACACGGACGTGCGTCCCCTACTGGGGGAGGTCAGGGAAGAGCTGGGGCTCGACCCGGATCCCATGGCGGCCTACCGGCGGTCAGGATGGCAGGAGCGGATCGTGAAGGACCGCGTCGGAGGCGTACAGGCCGGATGGGGGGCATGAGCGACATGGCGGAGCAGCACGCATGCGTGAACGAACTCCTTGAGCGTTCACACCGGTTGGGCGCGGATCCGCGCAATACGAACTATGCGGGGGGCAACACCTCGGCGAAGGGCACGTCGACCGACCCGGTGACCGGCGGTGACGTCGAGCTGATGTGGGTCAAGGGCTCCGGCGGTGACCTGGGGACACTCACGGCCGACGGGCTCGCGGTCCTGCGCCTGGACCGGCTGCGCGCGCTGGAGGGCGTCTATCCGGGGGTGGAGCGCGAGGACGAGATGGTCGCCGCGTTCGACTACTGCCTGCACGGCCGGGGCGGCGCCGCGCCGTCCATCGACACCGCGATGCACGGCCTGGTGGACGCGGCGCACGTGGACCATCTGCACCCCGACTCCGGGATCGCGCTCGCCTGCGCCGCGGACGGCGAGAAGCTCACCGCCGAGTGCTTCGGCGACACCGTGGTGTGGGTGCCCTGGCGCAGGCCCGGGTTCCAGCTCGGCCTGGACATCGCCGCGGTCAAGGAGGCCAACCCGCGCGCGATCGGCTGCGTCCTCGGCGGTCACGGCATCACGGCGTGGGGCGACACGGCACAGGAGTGCGAGCGGCGCTCCCTGCACATCATCCGTACCGCGGAGGCGTTCCTCGCCGAGCGGGGCAGGGCCGAGCCGTTCGGACCGCTGCTCGCGGGATACACCGGCGCAGGACCGGCGGCGCGAAGGGAGCGGGCCGCCGCGCTCGCCCCGTTCATCAGGGCGCTCGCCTCGCAGGACCGCCCCCAGGTGGGCCACTTCGACGACTCGGACGTCGTGCTCGACTTCCTGTCGCGCACCGAGCACCCGCGCCTCGCGGCCCTCGGCACGTCCTGCCCCGACCACTTCCTCCGTACGAAGGTCAGGCCCCTGGTCCTCGACCTGCCGCCGTCCGCCCCCCTGGACGAGGCGGTCGCGCGCCTGAAGGAACTGCACGCCGAGTACCGCGAGGAGTACGCGGCCTACTACGCGCGGCACGCGGGCCCGGACTCGCCGGCGATGCGGGGAGCCGATCCGGCGATCGTGCTCGTGCCCGGCGTCGGCATGTTCAGCTTCGGCAAGGACAAGCAGACGGCGCGCGTCGCGGGCGAGTTCTACGTCAACGCGATCAATGTGATGCGGGGCGCCGAAGCCGTGTCGGTGTACGCGCCGATCGAGGAGTCGGAGAAGTTCCGCATCGAGTACTGGTCCCTGGAGGAGGCCAAGCTCCGCCGGATGCCGAAGCCCAAGCCGCTCGCCACGCGGGTCGCGCTCGTGACGGGCGCGGGCAGCGGCATCGGGAAGGCGATCGCCCGCAGGCTCGTGGCGGAGGGCGCGTGCGTGGTGGTCGCGGATCTGAACGGGGACAACGCGGCCGCCGTGGCCGAGGAGTTGGGCGGTCCCGACAAGGCGGTGGCCGTCACGGTCGATGTGACGTCGGAGGAGCAGATCGTCGAGGCGTTCGGGGCGGCGGTCCTGGCGTTCGGCGGGGTCGACCTCGTGGTGAACAACGCGGGCATCTCCATCTCGAAGCCGCTCCTGGAGACCACGGCCCGCGACTGGGACCTCCAGCACGACATCATGGCGCGCGGCTCCTTCCTCGTCTCGCGCGAGGCCGCCCGTGTCATGCGGGCGCAGGGGCTGGGCGGCGACCTCGTGTACATCGCCTCGAAGAACGCGGTGTTCGCGGGCCCGAACAACGTCGCGTACTCCGCGACCAAGGCCGATCAGGCACATCAGGTCCGGCTCCTGGCAGCCGAGTTGGGCGAGCACGGCATCCGGGTCAACGGGGTGAATCCGGACGGTGTGGTGCGCGGTTCCGGGATCTTCGCGGGCGGCTGGGGGGCGCAGCGCGCGGCGACGTACGGGATCGAGGAGGAGAAGCTCGGCGAGTTCTACGCGCAGCGGACCCTCCTCAAGCGCGAGGTGCTGCCGGAGCATGTCGCGAACGCGGTGTTCGCCCTGACGGCCGGGGACCTCACGCACACGACGGGGCTGCACATACCCGTGGACGCCGGCGTCGCCGCGGCCTTCCTGCGATGAGCTCCGTGGCGAGGGGTTCGGTGGGGGCGCGCGAGGGCGCGTTCGCCGCGGTCGATCTGGGTGCCTCCAGCGGGCGCGTCATGATCGGCCGGGTCGGCCCCGGCAGCCTCGGCCTGGTGGAGGCCCACCGCTTCCCCAACCGTCCGGTGCGGCTTCCGGAGGGGCTGCGCTGGGACGTGCTCGGCCTGTACGCGGGTGTGCTTGACGGGCTGCGGGCCGCGGGAGCGACGGCGGGCGGGCGGCTCGCGTCCGTCGGTATCGACAGCTGGGCCGTGGACTACGGCCTCCTCGACGCGGACGGCGCGCTGCTCGGCCAGCCCGTGCACTACCGCGACGGGCGCACCGAGGGCGTGGCGGAGAAGGTGTGGGCGAGCGTGCCGGCGGCAGAGCTGTATGCGGCGACAGGGCTGCAGTACGCGCCGTTCAACACGCTCTACCAGCTCGTGGCGGCACAGGGCTCCGCTCAACTGGCGGCTTCGCGCCGCCTGTTGCTGATCCCCGATCTGATCTCGTACTGGCTGACCGGCGAGCAGGGTACTGAGGTGACCAACGCCTCGACGACCCAGCTGATCGACCCGCGCACCGGTGAGTGGGCATCCTCGGTCGCCGAGCGCCTCGGAGTCGATCTCGGGCTCTTCGCGCCGCTGCGGCGGCCCGGGGAGCCGGCGGGACAGCTGCTGCAGGAGGTCCTGGAGGAGACGGGGCTGACGGGTCCGGTTCCCGTGACGGCCGTCGGCTCGCACGACACGGCCTCCGCGGTGGCCGCCGTCCCGGCCGCACCCGGCGAGCGGTTCGCCTACATCTGCACCGGCACCTGGTCGCTGGCCGGTCTCGAACTCGACGCCCCTGTCCTGAGCGAGGCGAGCCGCGCCGCGAACTTCACGAACGAGCTGGGCCTGGACGGCACGGTCCGCTATCTGCGCAACATCATGGGCCTGTGGCTGCTCCAGGAGTGCCTGCGCTCCTGGGGGGATCCCGAACTGGGGGTGCTGCTGCGGGAGGCGGGGGCCGTCGCGCCGCTGCGATCGGTGGTGGACGCGGGTGATGCCGCGTTCCTCGCCCCGGGCCGGATGCCCGAGCGCATCGCCGAGGCGTGCCGGGCCACGGGCCAGCCCGTGCCGCGCACCCGGGCCGAGACGACCCGGTGCATCCTCGACTCCCTGGCGCTCGCGCACCGGCGGGCGATCGTCGACGCGGCACGCCTGGCCGACCACGCGGTCGACGTCGTGCACATCGTGGGCGGCGGCGCCCGTAACGCCCTGCTGTGCCAGCTGACCGCCGACGCGTGCGGTCTCCCGGTGGTGGCGGGCCCGGCCGAGGCGGCGGCCCTGGGCAACGTACTCGTGCAGGCGCGCGCCCATGGCCTCGTCGGCGAACGGGAGGCGATACGCGAACTCCTCGCCCGCACCCAGTCCCTGACCCGGTACGAACCGCGGGGGAACCACACCGCGTGGCGGGCCGCCGAGCGGCGTCTCGCCGAACGGTGACGCCAGGTGTCTCCCCTCCGGGCCGCCTGCCGCGTACCCTGCACCCATCCGATGATCGATACGAAGGGGCCGCGATGCGCGTCGCACTGTTCCTGACGTGTGTCAACGACACGCTCTATCCGGACACCGGCCGTGCGGTGGTGAAACTCCTGACCAGGCTGGGTGTCGACATCGACTTCCCGATGGGGCAGACCTGTTGCGGGCAGGCGCACTACAACACCGGCTATCGCCATGAGGCGGAGCCGCTCGCCCGGAAGTTCTCCGATGTATTCGGTGAATACGACGCGATCGTGACGCCGTCGGGGTCATGCGGGGCGATGGTGCGCGAGCTGTATCCGCGAATGGGCGAGCGCGCCCGCGCGGAGGGCCGCGGCGACGCGCTCGCGGCCACTCTGGCGCCGGTCGTACCGAAGACGTACGAGCTCACCGAGTTCCTGGTGGACGTGCTCGGCGTGACGGACGTGGGCGCGTACTACCCGCACACGGTGACGTACCACCCGACGTGCCACGGCCTGCGCTCCCTCGGCCTCGGCGAGCGGCCCTACCAGCTGCTCAAGGCGGTCAAGGGACTTGAGCTCAAGGAGCTGCCGGGTGCACAGGAGTGCTGCGGGTTCGGCGGCACGTTCGCGGTGAAGAACTCCGATGTCTCGGCGGCGATGGGAGAGGACAAGGTCCGCAACGCCGGGTCGACCGGCGCCGACGTCCTGTGCGCGGCGGACAACTCCTGCCTGATGCACCTCGGCGGCACGATGTCCCGCCTGCACACCGCGATGCGCCCCGTCCACATCGCGGAGATCCTGGCGAGCACGGAAGAGGAGCCCCTGTCATGAGCGGCAGCACCTTCGTCGGCATGCCTGCATTCCCGAAGGCCGCCCATGAGGCCGTCGGCAACACCACCCTCCGCGCGAACCTCCGGCACGCCACGCACACCATCCGCGACAAGCGCGCCAAGGCCGTCGCGGAGCTCGACGACTGGGCGCTCCTGCGCGAGGCCGGCAAGCAGATCAAGGACCACACGCTCCGCCATCTCGACACCTATCTCGTGCAGTTGGAGGAGGCGGTCACCGCGGCGGGCGGCGTCGTCCACTGGGCCGCCGACGCCGACGAGGCCAACCGGATCGTGACGCGCCTGGTCAAGGAGACCGGCGAGTCCGAAGTGGTCAAGGTCAAGTCGATGGCCACCCAGGAAATCGGACTGAACGAGGCGCTGGAGGCCGAGGGCATCCACGCCTACGAGACCGACCTCGCCGAACTCATCGTGCAGCTCGGCCACGACCGCCCCTCCCACATCCTCGTCCCGGCCATCCACCGCAACCGCGGCGAGATCCGCGACATCTTCGCCAAGGAGATGGGCGCGTGGGGCCGCCCGGCGCCCGAGGGTCTGACGGACACCCCCGCCGAGCTGGCCGAGGCCGCACGCCTCCACCTGCGCGAGAAGTTCCTGCGCGCCAAGGTCGGCATCTCCGGCGCGAACTTCATGGTCGCCGAGACCGGCACCCTCGTCGTCGTCGAGTCCGAGGGCAACGGCCGCATGTGCCTCACCCTCCCCGAGACCCTGATCTCCGTCGTCGGCATCGAGAAGATCGTCCCCACCTGGCGCGACCTCGAGGTCTTCCTCCAGACGCTCCCCCGCTCCTCGACGGCCGAGCGCATGAACCCGTACACGTCGATGTGGACCGGCACCAGCGACGCCGAGACCGCGGACGGCCCGCGCGCCTTCCACCTCGTCCTCCTCGACAACGGCCGCACCGACACCCTCGCCGACGAGGTCGGCCGCCAAGCCCTGCGCTGCATCCGCTGCTCGGCCTGCCTGAACGTGTGCCCGGTGTACGAGAGGGCCGGCGGGCACGCATACGGCTCCGTCTACCCCGGCCCCATCGGCGCGATCCTCAGCCCTCAACTGAGAGGCACGGCCAGCGAGATCGACGCCTCGCTCCCCTACGCCTCCAGCCTGTGCGGCGCCTGTTACGAGGTGTGCCCGGTCGCCATCGACATCCCCGAGGTCCTCGTCCATCTGCGCGAGCGGATCGTGCAGGGCGGGCCGGCCACCCGGCACGGCAACAGGGTGGTCCTGAAGCCGGCGAAGGGGCATGCGGCTGAGCGGGCGGCG
Organism: Streptomyces sp. CB01635; assembly: GCF_002803065.1. Lineage (GTDB taxonomy): Bacteria > Actinomycetota > Actinomycetes > Streptomycetales > Streptomycetaceae > Streptomyces. The sequence goes on along the minus strand of NZ_NNBL01000003.1, from coordinate 544,860 downwards.
ATGCGCGCGGCCGGCTGGGCGTTCACCCACCCCGGGGCGCTGCGCGCCGGCCAGCGCGTGGCCTCGCGCACGCGCCGCTTCCATCCTCGAACGCTCCCCGGTCCCGGCCGGGCCTGGAGCGCGACGCGGGATCTGCCGCTGGTGCCGGCGGAGCCCTTCAGGGACTGGTGGCAGCGCACGCACGGCGACAAGGAGAGCGGCAAGTGAGCAGCAGGGACATCATCCTGGGCCGGGTGCGGCGCGCGCTGGGAGAGGCGCCCCGGGGCGATGCGCCCGAGTCGTACGAGACGGCCGTGGACCGGGAGTACCGGCGCGAGCACGGCGCCCGGACCACCGAGGAGACCGTCGACCTGCTCGCGGAGAACCTGGCTGACTACCGGGCGATCGTGCACCGCACGGACCCGGAGGAGCTGCCCTGTCTGATCATGCGGCTGCTCAACGAGCGCTGGCCGGACACCGTGCTGGTACCGCCGGGGCTGCCGCCCGAGTGGATGTCGGCCGCCGACCCGCCGCGTATCCACGACCGCGCGGTCAGCACCGCCGCGGAGCTGGACCGGTCCGGGGCCGTCGTCACGGGCTGCGCGGTCGCCATCGCCGAGACCGGGACGATCGTGCTCGACGGCTCGCCCGCCCAGGGCCGCAGGCGCATCACGCTGATCCCCGATCACCACATCTGCGTCGTCCGCGTCCCGGACCAGGTCGTCTCCTCCGTCCCGCAGGCCCTTGAACGGCTCGACCCCACGCGTCCCCTGACGTGGATCTCCGGTCCGTCCGCCACGAGCGACATCGAACTCGACCGGGTCGAGGGCGTGCACGGCCCGCGCACCCTGGAGGTGGTGCTGGTGAGCGGCGGGTGACGGACGCGGCTAGCGTGAGGGAATGATCCGGTTCGACCAAGTCACCAAGCGGTACGCGGACGGCACCATGGCCGTGGACGACCTGACCTTCGAAGTCGGCGAGGGCGAACTGGTCACCCTGGTCGGCCCGTCGGGCTGCGGGAAGACCACCACGATGTTGATGGTCAACCGGCTCATCGAACCCACGTCCGGCCGGATCTTCGTCGACGGCGAGGACATCTCCGAGGTCGACCCGGTCAAGCTGCGCCGCCGCATCGGATACGTCATCCAGCAGGTCGGCCTCTTCCCGCACCGCACGATCCTCGACAACACGGCGACCGTGCCCGCGCTGATCGGCTGGAAGAAGTCCAGGGCGCGTGCCCGGGCCGCCGAGCTGCTCGACCTGGTCGGACTCGACCCGAAGCTGTACGGGTCCCGCTACCCGGAACAGTTGTCGGGCGGCCAGCGCCAGCGCGTCGGCGTGGCCCGCGCGCTCGCCGCCGACCCGCCGGTGCTCCTGATGGACGAGCCGTTCGGCGCGGTCGACCCGGTGGTCCGCGAGCAGTTGCAGGACGAGTTCCTGCGGATGCAGGCCGCCGTGCGCAAGACGGTTCTCCTGGTCACGCACGACATCGAGGAGGCCGTCAGGCTCGGCGACCGGATCGCCGTTTACGGTCAGGGCCGTATCGAGCAGTTCGACACGCCGGGCGCGGTGCTCGGCACGCCCGCGACCCCGTATGTCGCCGAGTTCGTCGGCGCCGACCGCGGTCTGAAGCGGCTCTCCGTGACGGAGATCGAGCCGGACGACCTGGACCAGCCCGCGGTGGCCCGCGCGGGCGAGCCCGCCCGGGACGCCGCCGCCCGGCTGCGTGACGAGGACGCGCGCTGGGCCGTCGTCCTCGACGCGGACGGCGATCTGCACGGCTGGGTGGGCATCGACGAGGTGTCGCTCGCGGGCGAGGACGAGCTGGTCGGCGACCTGGCCCACCGCATGAACGCCTGGGTCCCTGTCGGCGCCCCGCTCAAGCAGGCGTTCGGCGTGATGCTCCAGCACGACGCGGGCTGGGTCGCCGTCCTCGACGGCGCCCGCTTCCTCGGCGTGCTGACCCCGGCGAAACTCCATGAGGCGCTGCGCCGCTCGGTGGACGCGGACGCCCGGGGCGTGGCACGGGACGAGGTGAGTTTCGACTCGGTCGCCGACGCGTGACGGGCCCACTCCCTCGTAGAAGTTGAGCTCTTGAGCAGCCCCTTCGACTCCAGGTACGAGCGCGCCACGTCCTCCGGAAGCCTGCGCCAGCTGTCCACCTGCTGGTTCATGGACGCCAGGTCCTGGGTGGTCAGTACGGAGTTCAGCGCGCCGAGGACCTTGGCGACGCGCTCGCTGCCCGCCCGCGACCGGTTGACGACCGGCACGATGTAGTCGGCGTTCTGCAGATGCTTGTCGTCGGCGAGCAGCACGAGGCCGAAGTCGGACAGGGTCGCGTCGGTCGTCGTGGTGAGCACCATCTGGTCCTTGCCGTCCTGGACCGCCGTCTTCGACTGGGTGGTGCCGACGCCCTTGGGGTCGACGCCGGTGACGTCGATGCCGTACGTCTTCTTCAGGCCCGGCTCGCAGTACGGCCGTTGGACGCACTCGTCGCCCGCCGCGAGCCGCACCTTCAGGCCGGACGCGCCGAGGTCGCTGAGGGTCTTGAGGCGGTACTGCTTCGCGAAGGCGGTGGTCACCGCGAAGGCGTTCTGGTCGACTGCCTTGCCCGGGTCGAGGACGGTGAGCCCGCGCGGGGCGGAGAGGCCGCGCAGCGCCTTCATGGTGGCGTCGAGGTCGGGCGATCCGACGGGTGGGGCCTTGGCGCCGTTCGTCTTGGCGTTGAGCCAGTCGGCGAAGGTCGCCGCGTACTCGGGCACGACGTCGATCTGCCCGGATTCCAGGGCGGGTTCGTACAGTTCGCGGTTGGCGACGGACAGGATCTTGGTGCTGTATCCGGCCCGCTTCAGGAGCAGGGCGTACATCTGGGCGAGCACGTCGCTCTCGGTGAAGCCGGCCGTGCCGATGGTGAGGTGCTTGCTGTCTCCGGGCGGGGCGGTCACCGCGCCCTGGTTCTCCAGGGAGGGTCCGCCGGAGCATGCGCCGACCAGAAACAGCGGGAGAAGCGGGAGGAGTACGGCTGTTGCTGTTGTCCGGCGCCGTAAGGCCCTCATCAGGGCCTCCCCCGGGCGAGGGCGGGCGCGAACCGTTCGGCGAGCTCGAAGACCCCCTCGACGAGCAGCGCGAAGACGGCGACGAGGACGGCGCCCGCGACGACCTGCGGGGTGCTCGCCAGGTTGAACCCGGCGGTGATGATGCGGCCGAGGCCGCCGCCGCCCGCGAGGGCCGCGATCGTCGCGGTGGCGACGAGCTGCACGGCGGCGATCCGCACCCCGTTCATGATCATCGGCAGGGCGAGGGGCGCCTCCACCTGGAACAGCATCTGACGTCCCGTCATCCCCATGCCGCGGGCGGCCTGGACGATGTCACGGTCGACGCCGCGCATCCCGACGTAGGCGTTCGTGAGCAGCGGCGGCACCGCGAAAAGCACCAGGGCGACGACGGTGGGTCCCTCGCCGTACTTGCCGAGCGGGGTCAGCAGGAGCAGGACGAGGACCGCGAAGGTGGGGACGGCCCGGCCGACGTTGGAGATGTTCACGGCGAGCGCGCCGCCCTTGCCGAGGTGGCCGAGGACGAGCGCGACGGGCAGGGCGATCAGGCAGCTGATGACCAGGCAGACGAGGGTCAGGACGACGTGCTGGGCGAGCCGGTGCCAGATGCCGTCGTCGCCGGACCAGTGCGAGGCGTCGGCGAGCCAGCCCCAGGCGTCGGTGAGGGTCTTCACGCGTGGCTCGCTCTCGTCCAGGGAGTGAGGATCCGCTGCACCCCGAGCAGCAGCAGGTCAGCGACGACCGCGATGACGACGCACAGCACGGACGCGGTGAGGACCTGGGCCTTGAAGAACGTGTTCATGCCCGCGTAGATGAGATTGCCGAGGCCGCCGTAGCCGACGATGGCGCCCACCGTGACGAGGGAGACGGCGGAGACCATGGCGATGCGCAGGCCCGCCATCGCGGCCGGCAGGGCGAGGGGCAGCTCCACGGTGAGCAGCAGCCTGACCGGCCCGTATCCCATACCGCGCGCGGCCTGCCGGGTGTCTTCGGGCACCGCGCGCAGGCCCGCGAGGATGTTCCGCACGAGGAGGGTGAGCGAGTACAGCACGAGCCCCGCGACGACGAGGGACGCGGACAGGCCGTACGCCGGCAGCAGCAGCGAGAACATCGCGAGCGACGGGATCGTGTAGAGGATCGTTGTCAGCCCGAGGACGGGGCCTGCCGCGAGGGACCAGCGGCGAGCGAGAACGGCGAGCGGCACGGCGATCACCAGCGCGATCAGGACGGCGAGCGCGGTGAGCTGGAGGTGCTGGACGACCGCGTCGAGCAGGATGTGGCGGCGGGTGCTCAGGTACTCGCGGCAGATCCAGTCGTTGTTCGCCAGACAGTCGTCGGGCGGCGCGCTGCCGGGGCTCGGGGTGAGGGGTCCGCTCCATGGGGGCACTCGTCCATTCCAGTGGCAGGCGCGGACGGCGGCGCGCTGGATGACCCGTACGGCGTACGGCCGCGGGTGCCGGAGCCGGCTCGACCGGGCGTCCTCGCGACGGAGTGCGCCCCGGTCAGGTGTCCTTGAAGCCGATCGACGCGTGGGTACCGTCGCAGAACGGCTTGTTGCGCGAGGCGCCGCAGCGGCACAGGGTCACGCGGTTGCGGACCTCGTACGGCGCGCCGTCGGCGGCGGTCACCGGAATGCCGCCGCGCACCCAGATCCCTCCGCTGACGCCTTCCTGCGGGTCCTCGATGATGCCGATGGACGGCGGGAGTTCCGGCTCGACGGGACGGCCCTCGGCGAGGTTCCAGGCGACGAGGCGCCCTGAGGGGCAGTCGCCCGTCTCGCGTTCCACCACGTCGGCGGTGCCCTTCTCCTCGACGAGGTTCCACACCTGCCCGTCGGCGTCGCAGAACCGCGCGAAGGCGCACAGGGGCTGGGCGTCGGTGAGGGTGAGCTCGGGTCCGTCCTGCTCGTCGGCCTGCTCCAGATAGGGCAGCCGGCTCGCGGTCTCGGTGCCGTCGAACCCGGCCCGCACATGGCTGCGGTCGCAGAACGGCTTGTTCGCGGACTGCCCGCAGCGGCACAGCTCGTACGTCTCCTCGGTGTCGTACGTGCGTTGCTGCCACCACTCGACGGACTGGCCCCGCGCGTCGGTGGCGATGACGAGCTGGATGAGAGGGACACCGCCGGTGACGAGGTACGGCCCGTTCTCCGAGACGCGTACGCCCTGCGCCGAGGCGGAGTGCGGGGCGGGGTCCTGCGCGTCCGGCATGGGGACCCTTCCTGATGCTGCGTGCGGCGGCCCCCTGTTCCAGCCTTGCGGAGGGGGTCGCGGGGCGCCACAGGAGAGGGTCCGTGCCGAGGGCCCGCGCTGCCCGAGGTGTGGGAGCGGCCCACCTCCCCCACACCCGCGAAACCGCTTCCCGACGCCGGACCTCCACGACCCGGCGCCGGGCGCGGGTCGCTCAGCGTCCGGCCTGGAGCGGGTAGTGGTCCGACAGGTTGTTGTACGTGTAGCTCGTGCCCCAACTGCTCACGGTCCAGGGCGAGGTGGTCTCCTTGACCACGTTGTTGACCCACCCCGTCGGCCGCGCATGACCCTGGACGTGCAGGACGTAGTCCAGGTCCTCCTTGGGTTCGCCCGGGTAGCGGTAGCTCGCGATCGAGTTCGCCTCGGTGTCGAACGAGTACGGGTGCCCGGTCCGCGAGTCGGCCCCGACCAAGCCGCCGTCGGCGAGCATGGAGGCGTACTCCGTGCCGTGCGAGTCGACGTTCAGGTCGCCCGCCACCATGACCTGCTCGCCGGCCGGGATGTGCTTGGCGTCGAGGAAGGACTTGATGGCCTTGAACTGGAGGCTGCGGTCCTTGACCGCCTCACCGGCCCCGCACCCGGAGTCCGTGGACTGGGTGTGCGTCCCGACCACGTGCACCTTCGCGCCGTTCACGTCGAGGACGGCGTAGACGAAGCCCTTGTTGGACCACCAGTCGGAGCCGCACGCGTCCTTGTAGACGTACTGCTCCTTGTGCACGATCGGCCACTTGCTGAGCAGCGTCACGCCGCCGTCCTCGGGCGTCGTCGACGAGTACGAGCCGCCGGTGGCGTCCCAGCCGTCCTTGGACCGCCCGACGACGGGGGTCTGGTACGGGTACTGCGCCGCCGCGTTGCTCTTCAGCGCGTCGGACGTCGTGTTGTCGAACGCCTCCTGGAGCACGACGACGTCGTTGCCCTGGAAGAACGGCGCGGCCGGGATGGCCGCCGCCCGGTGCGCCTGACCCCAGTTGGGGTAGAGGTTCGTGCTCATCAGGAACGTGTTGTACGTCAGGACCTTGAGCCTCGGCGTATCGGCCGATGTCGCCGCCGACGCCTGCGGGGCGGTCAGCACCGCGGAGGCGGCGGCGAGGGTGACGGCGAGGGCGGAACCGGTCGTGCGGCGGGCAACGCGGGACACGTGGCCTCCCGTTTCTTGTGGGGGAGTTGTGAGGGACGTGAGCACGCCACATCAAAGCAGCCGCAGTTACTTCCGGGTAACCACCGGGTGGCCACTTTCTGCCGATCCCTTTACCCGCGTGGGCTAGCTCACGCGCCGCAGCTGTGCCGACAGGTGGTGCTGGAGCGGCATCCCGACGGCCTCGAGGTCGTGGGTGAACGTGAGCGTGCCGTCGTCGGTCAGCGCGTAGCGGCGGCGCGTGGCCTTGACCTCCTTGGCAGTGGGCGTGAGCGCCACCTGGTCGGTGGAGAGGTCGACCGTGTTGCCGTCCGCGGTGCCGACGGAGATCTCCGCGATGCCGGTCGGCTGCGTGATCAGTGACTCCACCCGGCCCTCGGGCTGGAGCCGCCACCAGCCGCTCTCCCGCGCCGACGGCCTCAGCGGCGCACCGTCGGCGTCGAGCAGCCAGGCCCGGGCCTCGAAACGGAGGAACGGCCGGCCGTCGTGGCTGAAGGTGATCTCCTGCGCGTAGGTGAACTCCCCCTCGAGCGTGGGATATCCGCCCTGTCCGCGTCCGCGCCAGATGCCCAGAAGGCCCAGCACGGGCGCCAGCAGCGGATGCGGGGCGGGAGCCTCGTCCGGGCTGGTGCTGTCGGGGTACGGGTGGGCCGGTGCGGGGTCGTACACGGTGCGCGCTCCTGAGGTCGGTGCCTGTGCCTCGTGAAGCCTAGGGCTTCTCGTTCGGACCAGGCTGGGCTCGCGGGGCCTGGCACGCACATCCGCCTCGTCCCGGGTGGCACCCGGATCCGTCCATCGGACGTTTGCCGTCGACGTGTTTGATCTTCTGACGGGCACGGAACGGGGGTCACCGCGCTGTTCGCCCATGCCCTGGAGGCCGAGAACAGCCTCCCCCCGGACACGCACCGGCGCGCCCTCCTGCTACGTATCAAGAAGTTCGTCCAGGAGCACCTGCACGAGCCGCAGCTCACGCCCGCGGGCGTCGCCGCCGCGCACCACATCTCCACCAGCTATCTGCACCGGCTGTTCGAGAACGAGGAGGCCACGGTCGCCGCCTGGATCCGCCGCCGGCGCCTGGAGGCGGCCCGTCGCGACCTCGTCGATCCGGCGCTGAGCTCCTGCCCCGATCCACACCGTGGCGGCCCGCCGGGGCTTCCCCCGCGCGGCCGACCTCAGCCGCGCGTTCCGCGCCGCGTACGACATCACGCCGACGGAGTACAGGAGCCGGGCCGCCGCCGTGGACACGTCCCCGCGTCGCTGAGCGCGCCATGACTCCTTGTCGCCAAGTCGACTGTGCGCGCCCGACCCGATCGCGCACGCACCCTGTTCGGGCCGCCCCGCTCCAGGCATGATCGTCACCGTCGCCCACCCGTCGGCGGTGACCGGGGCCGACGGGATTCCCGGACCCGGAGCCCCTCTTGCGCCAGCCCAATGTCGTACTGATCTGTGTGGACCAGTGGAGGGGCGACTGCCTCTCCGCCGCGGGCCACCCCGACGTCCACACCCCTCACCTGGACGAACTCGCGGGCGAAGGCGTGCGTTTCGACCGCGCCTACTCCGCGACGCCGACCTGTGTCCCCGCTCGCGTGGCCCTCTTCACGGGCCAGTCGCAGGAGCGGCACGGCCGGGTCGGGTACCGCGAGGGTGTGCCTTTCGAGCAGGTCCATCCGGTGACGCTGCCGGGCGAGTTCCGGCGCGGCGGCTACCAGACGCAGGCCGTCGGCAAGATGCACGTGTTCCCGGAGCGCGCACGCCTGGGCTTCGACGACGTACGGCTGCACGACGGCTATCTGCACCACGCGCGCAGGCGTCACAGCCGTAACTTCGAGTTCTTCGACGACTACGTGCCCTGGCTGCGCCGCCAGCCGGGGATGACACCGGCCGCCGACTACGCGGACCACGGCGTCAGCTGCAACTCCATCGTCGCGCGCCCCTGGGACAAGCCCGAGGCGCTCCATCCGACGACGTGGGCGGTGACCGAGGCGATCGAGTGGCTGCCGCGCCGCGACCCCACCAAGCCGTTCTTCCTCTATCTGTCGTTCCACCGGCCGCACCATCCGTACGACCCGCCCGAGTGGGCCTTCGACCAGTACATGGCGCTCGACCCGTACGAACCCGTGGTCGGTGACTGGGTCGACCACTATGCGCCGTACCGCAAGGACGGCTTTCACGAGGCGGCCGTCGGCGTGATCGATCCGCGGCTGGTCCACCGGGCGCGAGCGGGCTACTACGGGCACATGGCGCACATCGATCTGCAGATCAAGCGGTTCCGCGAGGCGCTGGTCGAGGCGGGTCTCGGTGACGACACGATGTTCTGTTTCGTGTCGGACCACGGCGAGATGATGGGCGATCACCACATGTTCCGTAAGGCACTCGGCTTCGAGGGCTCGGCGCGGGTGCCGATCCTGATGAACCTCGCGCCGTCGATGCGCGGGGGCGCGGGCGGTTCGGTGGCCGACGAGGTCGTGGAACTGCGCGACGTGATGCCGACGCTGCTCGAGGCGGCGGGACTTCCGGTGCCTGACAGTGTCGACGGGCGCAGCCTGCTGCCGTTCCTGCGCGGTGAACGCCCGGACGACTGGCGGGAGTACCTGCACGGCGAGCACACCTATCTGGGGCAGTCGCTGCAGTGGGTGACCGACGGGCGGCACAAGTACCTGTGGATGTCCGGCGACGGGCACGAGCAGCTCTTCGATCTCGCCGAGGATCCAAGGGAGTTGGTGAACCTGGCGCGGCGGCCCGAACACGCCGCGCTGCTGGAGCACTGGCGCGGGCGTCTGATCGACGCGCTGCGCGACCGCGAGGAGGGCTTCGTGGACGACGGCGACCTGGTGACGGGCCGGCCGGTGGTCACCGAGCTGCGGCACACCCGGGAGCGCATCGCCGCCGCGACCGGGGTCGGCTGACAGGGGGACTTCTTGTGAGGGAGATCAGGCGAACCGCACTCCGAGCCCGCCGTCCACGGCCCACTCCGCGCCCGTGACGAAGGACGCCGCGTCGGAGGCGAGGAAGCAGACCACTTCGGCGACCTCCTCGGGGGTGCCGATCCGGCCCAGCGGATGGACGTCGAGCGCCTTGCGCTCGGCGTCCCGGTCCGGGTGCTGCTCGAAGTACTCGTCGACCAGTGCCGTCCTGATGTAGCCGGGGCTGACCGCGTTGACCCGTACGCCGTGCGGCGCGACCTCCAGGGCCATCGAGCGGGTCAGCCCGACGAGACCGGACTTGGCCGCAGCGTACGGGTACATGCCGGCGCAGGTCAGCTTCGCGTGCAGGGACGCGATGTTGACGATCGCCCCGCTGCCGCGCTCGATCATCGACGGCAGGGTGTGCTTCGCGCAGAGGAAGGCCGCCTTCAGGTCTACGTCGAAGACCTGGTCCCATTCGGCCTCGGTCATGGTGACCGGCTCGGCGTAGACGTTGCGTCCTGCGTTGTTGACCAGGATGTCGACCGGTCCGAGCGTGGCGGTCACGTCGTCCACGGCCTCGGCGACCGACTGCCCGTCCGTGACGTCGACCCGGCGGAAGGCGACGCGGGCGCCCCTGCCGGAGAGTTCGTCGCGCAGCGCCGCTCCGGACTCCTCGTCCAGGTCGAAGAACGCCACGGCCGCGTCCTCGCGCACGGCCGTCTCGACGACCGCCCGGCCGATGCCGCGCGCCCCGCCCGTCACCAGGACCACCCGATCCGCCAACCGCCCCATCGCCACTCCTCGATCGCTCCGCCCGCCCGACGCTCGTCCGGCTCTTGACAGCCTAGCTGCTAAGTAGCGACCCTTGCTGTCGCCCCGCGCCCCGGCCGGGCCCCGAGACCGAAGGTGCGAACGAGTGACCTCACGCTATGTGCTCCGACTCCAGGTGGATCCGGCCGACGATCCGACGCAGGCCGGCGACAGGCTGCTCGCCCTGGCGCGGGCGGCGCGAGCCGAGGAGATCTGCGTATTCCTCTTCGGCCTGGAGTTCAACGACGGCCACGAGAGCCTCGATGGCGTCGCGCACTGGCTGGCGGCCACGCGCCCGTGGCGCGCGCGGCTCCGCGCCGAGGGCATCGCCGTGAGCCTCAACCCCGGCCACACCGTGGGCCACAGCGACTGGGCCCGCTCCCTCAAGCCCGGCCAGACCTGGCAGACGATGACCGACCAGCACGGGACGGCCGCCGCCGTGCAGGTGTGTCCGCTGGACCCCGGCTGGCGCGCGTACTTCGCGCGAACCCTGCGTCTGTACGCAGCCGAGGACGTCGACACGGTGTGGATCGAGGACGACATCCGGCTGCACAACCACCGCCCGCTCGACTGGGGCGGCTGCTTCTGCCCGCTCCACCTGGCCGAGTTCGCCCGCCGCACCGGCATCGAGACGACGCGCGACGAGCTGGTCGCGGCCTGTACCGCGCCCGGCGACCCGCACCCCTGGCGGGAGCGCTGGCTGGACTTCTGGGACTCCACGCAGCGCGAACTCCTCACGTCCTGGCGCGAGATACTCGGCGACCGGCTCGGCCTGATGTCCTCACGCACGGACTCCCACGCCGCCGAGGGCCGCGACTGGCAGTCCTGGCTGGACCTCCCGACCGTGCACCGCCCGCACTTCTGGGGCTACTCCGACGGCGCCGGACCCGAACTTCCGCGCGCGATCCAGCAGTTGGACATGCAGCGCACGGTGCAGCCCGAGGGCCTGCGCAGCTTCCCCGAGATCGAGTGCTGGCCCTACGGACACTGGAACAAGTCCTTCCGCCAGACGGGCGCCCAGATGTCCCTGGCCCACGTCCTCGGCAGCGACGGCCTCGCGATCAGCCTCTACGACTTCCTCGGCAACCACCCGGACGACGAACCCCGCCGCGCCTCCTTCCTGGCGGAGTGGCGGGACACCTTCGACTGGCTGTCGGAGACGTTCCCGAAGACCCTGCGGACCGTCGGCGTCGGTCTGCCCTGGTCGGAGCGGACCGGACGGCGCACCCGCACCGAGCGCGAGGGCTGGCAGTCGCTCGTCGTCCCGCACGGCTCATGGGCCGGGCTGCTCGGCGCCGCGGGCCACGCAGTGACCGCCCGGGGCGGCGCGAGCGTGAACGCCCTGTCCGGAGAGGCGACTTGGTCCTTCGAGGACGCCGAACTGCGCGAGTGGCTGGGCCAGGGGCTCCTGCTCGACTCGGTGGCGGCCCGAATCCTCTTCGAGCGCGGCTACGGCCCGCTGATCGGCGTGACGGGGGCGCTGCCGTCCCCCGAGGGGCACGCCCGCGAGATCTGCACCGACCCCGAGTTCTCCCTGCGCCCCGGCTGCGCGATCTCCCTGGACACCGAGAGCTACGACCGTTCCACCGTGGTCGCGTTCGACCCCGCGCCGGACGCGCGCGTCGCCAGCGTGGTCCGCGACCAGCTCGACCGCGAGAGAGGCAGCGGACTCCTCCTGTACGAGAACGCGCTGGGCGGCCGGGTCGCCGTCACTCCCTGGCCCGCCCACACTCCCGGTATGACCCTCATGAACGCGCAGCGCGAGGCGCAGCTGGGCGCCGTACTCGACTGGCTGGACCGGGGTGCGCACGCGCGGGCCACAGGCCATCCGTGGCTCGTCACACAGGCGCTGACGGACGGCACTCGCTGGCGCGTCGTGGTGTGGAACGCGTCGCCGGACGAGGCCGACGGCTTCCGGCTCCGGCTGCCGCAGGGCATGCCGGAACCGCGCTCGGTGGTCCAGGTGACGGCCAGGGGCGAACGCCTCACCGCGGCCTGGCGCGACGGCCGTCCGCTGCTGTCGCGCCCGCTCGGGCAGTGGGAGTACGTGGTGCTGAGCAGCAAACACGCCTGATTCCCGCCGAGACGCCAACGGTACGCTGGGGCCCGCCCGGCACGTCCCCCTAAGGAGTTCCCACGTGGCAGTGCGCCGCACCACGCTGTTCGATCAGGTCGCCGGCGAGATCGTCGATCTGATCGAGGAGTCGGGGCTCAAGCCCGGCGACGACGTGCCGTCGGAGGGCGAACTCGCGGCCCGGTTCGGGGTCAACCGGCTCGCGGTGCGCGAGGCGATCCGGGTGCTGTCCGCCCGCGAGATCCTCGTGTCGAGCCAGGGCCGGCCGGCCAGGGTCAACGTCCCCTCGGCGCGGGTGTTCGGGCAGATCCTCCAATTCCGCCTGCGCCAACAGTCGTTGGAGGTCGCCGACGTCCTGGACGCGCGCGCCGCCATCGAGGGAGCGCTGGCGTCCCGTGCGGCGGCGCGGGTCGCGTCCGGCGACGCCTCCCCCGACGCGGCGGGCGCGCTGCTCGACGAGATGGAGGACGCCGTCGAGGACCGCGACCGCTTCGTGGCCCTCGACCTCGCCTTCCACCACGAGATCGCGCGCATGGCCGGGAACGGCATGCTGGAACTCGTATTGGAGTCGCTCTCGGACATCCTCACCGCACACCGGCTCGCCAGCTACGAAGGGCGGTCCCGCCGGGGCGACAGCCAGCGGGCGACGATCACGGCCCACCGGCGGATCCTGGCCGCCATCGCGACGGGCGCACAGGACGATGCGGTCGCCGCCATGGCGGCCCACCTCGACGAGACCGGCGAGGATCTCGCCGTGTCTTAGGCACGCCCAGGTGGCCCCACCTCCGCGAACTCGCACCACACCGCCTTGCCTTCACCCCGTGGTTCGACACCCCAGGAGTCCGCGACCGCGTCGACGAGCAGCAGCCCGCGACCGGATGTCGCGGCCTCGCCCGGTGTGCGGCGGCGAGGGAACACGCTCGACCGGTCCTTGACCCAGAGCCGGACGCACCGCGCCGGGCCCGGCAGCACTTCGAGGGTGATGACGGCGCCGGCCTCCGTGTGCAGGAGCGCGTTCACCATCAGCTCACCGGCGGCGACCTCGACGTCGTCTGCTACCGCTGCGAATCCCCAGTCCTCCAGGGCCCTTCGCAGCGCTGTGCGGGTCTCGACGAGACCCTGCGGGTCCGCCGGGTGAAGGTACTGGTGGATGCGCGGCGCGAGCGGGGTTCCCGGGTCGAGGTTCCGGCGCAGGACGAGCAGTGCCACGTCGTCGGCGGTCGGCGTGACCTGCGAGACCCGTTCCGACAGATGGTCGGCGATGGCGCGCGCCTGGACGGCCCCGTTGCGCACCGCTTCGGTCATGGACTTCACGCCTGCCGTGACGTCGCGCCCCCGATGCTCGACGAGGCCGTCGGTGAACAGGACGAACGCCTCGCCGGGCAGCAGGTCGAGCCGTGTCTCGGGGTACTCCTCCTGCTCGAACTCCGTGGCCAGGCCCAGCGGGAGTCCGCCCCGCACCGGCGGGGTGCTGACGCGGCCGTCCGCGTGCCGTAGCACCGGTTCCAGGTGGCCGGCCCTGATGGCCCGTACATCTCCGGTGGCGGGGTCGACCTGGGCGTACGTGCAGGTGGCGAAGCGGTCGGTGTCGAGTTCGGCGAGGAAGCGCGAGGCGCGCGCGATGACCGTGGACGGCGGGTGGCCCTCACCCGCGAAGGCACGGAGCGCGATGCGCAACTGGCCCATGACGGCGGCGGCCTGGGTGTCGTGCCCCTCGACGTCGCCGACGACGATCCCGATCCTGCGCCGGGGCAATGGGATCACGTCGTACCAGTCGCCGCCGACCTCCCGGCCGCTGCCCGCCGCATGGTAGCGGGCGGCGATCTCGACGCCCGGGAACTTGGGGATGTGCAGGGGCAGCATGCTCGACTGCAGACCCGTGGCGAAGTCGCGTTCGCTGTCGAAGAGGATGGCCCGCTGGAGGGACTGGGCGACGATGCCCGCTAGGCCGACGCACAGGTCGCGGTCCTCCGCCGTGAACTCGTCGCGCCCCCGGAACAGGAGCGCGAGGCCTCCCACGGAGCGGGCCTGGGCGACCAGCGGCAGGAAGGCGGCCGCGTCCAGCTCAAGGCGTTTCGCGTACGGGCCGAGGCGCGGGAAGGCGTCCGCGAGTTCGCGCAGGGAGGTCACGAAGCGGGGGCGCTGGGTCATCACCGCCTGGGCGAGGGGCAGCGACTCGTCGAGGCGGTGCAGCTTGAGCTCCTCGAGAAAGGACGTCGACTCACCTGCCAGGGCGACGAGTTGGAGCGCGTCGCCCTCGACGAGGCCGAGGACGAGTCCCTCCGCGCCGAAGCGTTCGAGCCCGCCCGGACCGGTGAGGACGGCGGTCACGTCGGCCACCGTCATGGCGCGGGACAGGGCGTCGGCGGCGCCTTGAAGGACGGTGGTCATCCGCTGCCACCCCGCGAGCTGTCCGGGGCTGGTCATGGCGAGCTGGGCGCGGTCCGCGTCGGCGTCGCGCACGATACCAACCACACGCAGCGGGGTTCCGCTCTCGTCCCTCAGGACCCGGCCGCGCATATGCGTCCACTGCTGTTCGCCGTCGCGGCGCCGCACGCGGAAGTACGCACCGCAGGAGGAGCGTCCCGCATGGATCGCCGTCATCGCGGCGGCGCCGATCCGGGCGCCCTCCTCGGGCGCGACCTGGGACAGCAAGGACTCGGGCCGGCCGTCGTACTCGTCGGGCCCGATGTCGAGCACGGCGAAGCCCGCCGCGTCCAGCTCGAGGGTGCCCTCCTCCAGGTCCCAGTCGAAGGTGCCCACGCGGTTCAGGGCGAGGCGCTCCCCGAGGCCGATCTCCGCCCTGCGCCTTCCTGCCATGCGTTCGCTCCGGAGAAGTGAGCCGGGAAACTCCGGCCAGCCGGCCGGGCCTGTCGCCTCCGGCGCTCCGTCCAGCCCCGAGCGGTCAACGCCGGGAACCCTCCGAGCATAGCTTTATGGGATTTATCATGCATTTCTACGTATCTGCGGCACGCCTTTCTCTGCATGTGCGGCACGACCATCAGTGTGTTCCCGCCGCTCAGGGCTCGCGCGGGGCCAGGTTCTGGCGCAGGACCCGCTTGAGGATCTTTCCGCTGGGGTTGCGGGGCAGCTCCCCCACGAAGTGGACGATCCGCGGCTTCTTGTACGAGGCGATGCGCTCGCGCGCGAAGTCGATCAGGTCCTGTGCGGTGACCGCGTCCGTCCCGGGCCGCAGCACGACGGCAGCGGTGACGGCCTCCCCCCACAGCTCGTCAGGGGTGCCGAACACGGCGACGTCCAGGACCGCGGGGTGCTCGGCGAGCAGGGACTCGACCTCGATCGGGTACACGTTCTCGCCGCCCGTGATCACCATGTCCTTCATCCGGTCGGTGACGAACAGGTAGCCGTCCTTGTCCAGGTATCCCGCGTCGCCGGTCCTGAGCCAGCCGTCGGCGGTGAACAACGCCTCGTTCTCCCGCGGCCGTTTCCAGTAGCCCGGGGTGACCTGCCGGGAGCGGGTGAGGATCTCGCCCACGACACCCGGCGCCACATGATCGCCGGTGACCGGGTCGGCGATGGCGACCTCGACCTCGGGCCACACGTTGCCCGCCGAACGCAGCAGCGCGGAGCGCGGTCCGTCCACGACGTGGTCCTCGGGCAGCAGCCGCGCGGCGGAGCCGGTCGTCTCGGTGAGGCCGTACTTCTGGTAGAAGCCGCAGCCGAACGCTTCCATGGACCGGCGCAGCAGTGCGGGCGTGATGGGCGAGGCGCCATAGACGATCAACTGGAGTGCGGAGAAGTCGCGTTCGTCGATGTCGGGCAGCGCGGTGAGGAGGTGGAGTATGGCGGGCACGAAGAACGTGTGCGTGACCCGGTGGCGCTCCATGAGATCGACGACGGCAGCCGGGACGAGGTCGGGGACCAGTACCGTGTGGGCGCCCGCGGCGAGCGCGTTCACCAGCCAGCCGGTCCCGGCGATGTGGAAGACGGGCATGACGTTCAGGGAGACGGAAGCCGTCGTCCAGCCCATCTCGCACAGCTGGGCCTCGCTCGCGCTGCAGTTGTTCAGCGTGAGCTGGACGCCCTTGGGCAGCCCCGTGGTGCCGGAGGTGTAGAGCTGGAGGAAGACCGCGTCCTCGCTCCCGGCACCCGGGTCGACATCGCCCGCCGCGGCCAGCCACTTCTCGTAAGTGTGCTCGCCCGCGTCCGCCTCGCTCTCGGTGACGAGGGTGATGCCGGGAAGCGCGGCGCGGACGGCACGCGCGCCGGGCAGGAACTCGGTCTGGGTGAGGACGACGGCGAGTTCGGCGTCCTGGGCGACCGCGACCAGTTCGCGCTCGGCCAGGCGCCAGTTCAGCGGGGTGGCGACGAGCCCCGCCTTGGCGCAGCCCATGAGGAGCTCCGCCGAGAGGACACCGGGGCGTACGAGATATCCGACGTGGGCGCCCTTGGGCAGGCCCGCGGCGAGGAGGGCCTGCCCGACACGGTTGCCGCGCCGGTCGAGCTCGGCGTAGGTCAGCGTCCGTGAGCCTTCGGTGACGGCTGGGGCGCCGGGGGTGCAGCGCGGCGTGCTGTCGTACGGCGTCGGGCAGGAACGGGCCCATGCGGGAGTCCTCCATCGGCGTCGGCTCCGGCGACTGTTCGCAGGACAGGAGCGGACCGTGAGCATCCCGGCCCGGCAGCACGGCGTCAATGCGTTGAACACACGTTCAGGGCCGGTTCGCGGCTACTTGGGGGCCATGCGGATCGAGCCGTCGAGGCGGATGGTCTCGCCGTTCAGCATCGGGTTGGTGACGATCGCCTCGACGAGTTGCGCGTACTCGGCGGGCTGTCCGAGGCGGCTGGGGTGCGGGACCTGTGCGCCGAGCGAGTCGCGGGCCTCCTGCGGCAGCCGCCCCAGCAGCGGCGTCTCGAAGAGGCCGGGGGCGATCGTCATCACGCGGATGCTCGTCCGCGCGAGGTCGCGGGCGATCGGCAGGGTCATGCCGACGATGCCGCCCTTGGACGCCGAGTACGCGCACTGGCCGATCTGGCCGTCGTACGCGGCCACGGAGGCCGTGTTGACGATCACACCGCGGTCGCCGTCGAGCGGCTCGTTGCCGCCCATCGCCTGGGCGGCCAGGCGGATCACGTTGAAGGTTCCCACCAGGTTGACCTCGACGACCTTGCGGAACTGGTCGAGGTCGTACGGGCCCTCCTTGCCGACGGTGCGGCCCGCGCCGCCGATCCCGGCACAGTTGACGGTGACGCGCAGCGGGGCGAGCGCGGTGGCGGCGCCGACCGAGGCGGTGACGTCGGCCTCGCTGGTGACGTCACCGGCAACGAACGTCGCGCCGATCTCCTTGGCTACGGCCACACCGTCGGAGGAGGCCAGATCGAGGAGGACGACGCGCGCACCGTTCGCGACGAGCCGCTCGGCGGTCGCCCGCCCGAGGCCGGAGGCTCCACCGGTGACGAGGGCGGACGAACTGGCGTTGATCTGCATGGGTTTCCCGTCTCTCCGCTCGCTCTTCTTGAACGATCGTTAAGTTATGTCGGGATGCAGATCCTGTCCATGCGGCGAGCCGGGCGAACCGGTTCACGCGGGCCCGGATTCCTCCGGCATCCGCAGCAGCGCCTCCTGGACGACCGACGCGACGAGCTGCCCGTCCCGGTCCCAGAACTCCCCGTACGCCAGGGTGCGCCCGTCGCCCGCGAGGCGACTGCTGCAGGCGTACAGGAGCCAGGCGTCGGCCCGGAACGGGCGGTGGAACCACATCGCGTGGTCGAGCGAGGCGAGGACGACGCCGGCCGGCCGCGGTTCCCCGTACGGCACGAGGGCCGTGGGGGCCAGCGGTGCGTCGGAGATGTACGCGAGGGCGCAGGCGTGCAGCGCGGGGTCGTCGGGAAGAGCGCCGACCGCGCGGAACCACCCGAACCGTTCGATCTGCCCCTCGTCCGCGCCGTGGACGTCCGGCACCTTCCGGTACTCCACCGCCGTGCGCAGCGGATGCGTCGCCGGACGGGACGAGAAGCCGTCGTCGAGGTCTTCGGGTCCCGGAACCTCCGGCATGCCCGGCTGCCGCCAACTCCCGTCCTGCTGTGGCAGTTTGAAGGACACGCTCATCGTGAGCGCGTCCTTGCCGTCCTGAGTGGCGGTCACCTGGCGCACGGAGTAGCTCCACCCGTCCCGCACCACGTCGGACACGTAGCGCGCGGGCCGCTCGGGCGCGACGGGGCGCAGGAAGTAGGCATGCATGGAGTGCACGGCGCGGTCGCCCTCGACGGTGCGGTACGCCGCGGCCAGCGCCTGGCCCACGACCGCCCCGCCATAGGCGCGCCGCGGCGCGCGGCCGGCGTGGCAGTACCCCTGGAGGACGCCCGAGCCGACGTCCTCCAGGGCGAGGCGCTCGCCCTTACCGAGGGGACCGAAGGGCTGCGCCTGCTCCAGAACTCTGTTGATCATTCGTTAAGTGTCCAGGCCACGCACCCCGCCTGTCCACCCTTCGCGATCCCGGCACCCGCCCGCAGTTCCGGTGCCGGGATCAGGTCACCGTTCTCCCCCGGCGTCAGTCGTCGATCGCCTGGTAGAGCGTGGTCCAGAAGTCGAGCATGAGATGCACCGGATCCGGGACGGACGCCCCCACCTGGGTGAGCAGGATTCCGGTGAGCTGGTTGTCCGGGTCGGCATAGGTCGAGGTGCCGCTTCCGCCGTCCCAGCCGAACTGGCCGATGGGCGCGTAGTCACCGCGGTAGGTGCGCACCGCCATCCCGAAGCCCCAGCCGCCGTGCTGCCCCTGACCGTGGGACACATGGACGTTGTCGACCGCCAACTTGTGCCGGGCGGCGTGCTGTTCGGGCGAGAGGCGGTTGGTGGTCATCAGCTCGACGGCGGCCCGCGACAGGATCCGTTCGCCCTCGTGCATCCCGCCGTTGAGCAGCATCCGGAAGTAGGCGTGGTAGTCGTCCGCGGTGGAGTTCAGTCCGCCGCCCCCGCCCTGGAACGCCGGCGGCGCGCTGTGACGTCCCGTCTCGGCCTCGTCCCACACCTGGAACTCGCCGGTCCCCGGGTCGGGGGCGTACAGGGGCGGCAGCCGGTGGAGTTGGTCGGCCGGCACGTGGAACCCGGTGTCCTTCATGCCCAGCGGCTCGAAGACGCGCTCGCTCAGGAACGACTCGAACGACTGCCCTGTGACCCTGGCGACGAGCACACCCACCAGATCGCTGCTGATCTGGTACTGCCAGCACTCTCCGGGCTGGTACATCAGCGGAAGCGTGCCAAGACGGCGCATCCACTCGTCCGGCTCGGGCATCGGCTCCGGCAGGTTGGGGGTGATCCCCTGCTCGAAGACGGCGTTCATGATCGGCGTGCCGAGCACCGTCATATCCATGCCGAGGCCGAACGTGGAGGTCAGCACGTCCCGTACGGTGATCGGCCGGCGTGCCGGCACGGTCTCGTCCAGCGGGCCGTCGACCCGCTTCAGCACCTGGCGGTCGGCCAGTTCCGGAAGCCACTGGTCCACGGAGTCGTCGAGGCGCAGCCTGCACTCGTCGAGCAGGACCATGGCCGCCGCGATCGACACCGGCTTGGACGTGGAAGCCATCCGGAAGATCGTGTCCCGGCGCATCGGCGCGCCGCCGTCGTGACGCACCGTCCCGATCGTTTCGACATGGCTCTCGTCACCCCGGCTGAACAGCGCGACAAGGCCGGGGATCTTCCCTGAGTCGACATGCCGTGACAGCACGTCGTGCACCCGGTTCAACCCCGTCTTGGTGAAGCCGCTTATGCCAGTCCCCATCATCAATCTCCCCATGAGCAGTGTTCGATACATGCAGTGCTCGATCGTGTGGGACCCACCCCGGTCCGGCGCTCATCGCTTTCACGAGCGGCACGCGCGGGCCGGCTCTGCGCAGGCTCCGTCCGGTCAGGTCACGCAGCTGCCGCAGTCGGCCCGCCGACTCCTCACTCACTCCCGCCGGCCCCCCTGCAGGTTTTCTCATCCGATGATCGCAGCAGACGGCCTCCATCTCCCGGGAGTAGCCGAATTTCCTCAAGTCCCCTGCGGACATCCTTCACCGACGCGCGACAAAGGGGACAGCTGGTGCTTGCCCTTGCGGTCTGTCCGGGTTCTCGATTCACCATGAAGCAGGCGGACTTGACTCGCCCGGCCGTACCCGCCGCGCAGCTCAGCGCACTCGGCCTCGCGGTTTGAGTGGCACAGGCGGCAGTTCGGGAGCAGCCAGCGGATCGCCTTCGTACCCCTTCACCTCCCCGAACCTCGACCCGCTCATCCAGTCCTCCCGGGCCTGGGTGATGTCGTCCTGCGACCGGCCGATGAAGTTCCACCACATGATCAGTTCCTCCTCGAACGGCTCGCCGCCGAGGAGCATCAGGGAAGCGTCCGACTCGGCGCGCAGGGGGAGTTCGGTGCGGCCGCAGCCCAGGTAGAGCATGGAGCCGGGCAGGACAGGGACGCCGTCGACGTGGGCCTCGCCCGACATGGACAGGACCGCGTACTCGAAGTCCGGTTCGAGGGGGACGCTGAGATCGGCCCCCCGCGTGAGGCTGAGGTCCGCCCCGACGATGGGCGTGTACGTCGTGCCGGGTGACGCGGCGCCGTCGAGCTCGCCGAGGATCAGGGTCGCGCTCAGGCCGGGGGCCGTGACCTGGGGCAGGTCGGCGTGGTGCTCGAAGCGGGGTTCCGTGTGACGGTGGCTGTCCGGCAGGGCGACCCACAGCTGCGCGCCGTGCAGAAAACGGGCGTGCGGGCGCGGGCTCTCCTCGGAGTGGCTGATGGCCCGTCCGGACGTCATGAGTCCCAGCTCGCGGGGCCTGATCGTCTGAAGGCTGCCCGTGGAGTCGCGGTGCAGGACCTCCCCCTCGTGCAGCCAGCTCACCGTCTGCAGCCCCATGTGGGGGTGGGGCGGCACCTGCATGCCGGGTTCGTCGGCGATGTCGTCGGGTCCGTAGTGATCGACGAAGGCCCAGGCGCCGACCATGCGGCGGCCGAGGTTCGGAAGCAGCCTGCGGACCTCGGTGGACTCGCCGAGCTTCACGCGCCGGGGGGAGAGGAGTTCACGTACGGGCTCCGCCACGACGAAGCCCCGGCCGCCGCACATGGTCGGCACCGCCTCGCGATCAAGATTGCTCATGGCTCACAACCTAGACCCGTCCCGGCCGTCACGTCAGGCACGCGTACGGGTGGACCCGCGCGCTCACCAGGACGGAATATGCGCCGGGTCCGTGCCGTTGACAGCGGTCGAGGAGGCACCGGTGGTGAACACGATCAACTACTACACGCAGGGCACCCCCGCGGAGCGCTGGGAGCGCGCGCGGATGTTCTTCGACGCCAAGGAGTACACGCTCGCGGCGCAGATTCTCGACGACCTGGTCGCCGAGATCCCCGAGCAGGTGGCGGCGCGGCTGCTGCTGGCCCGTGCGTACTATCACTCGGCCCAGCTGGGCCGCGCCGAGGCCGAGCTGCGCACGGTCGTGGAGCGTGACCCGGTCGAGCACTACGCCCGTCTGATGCTGGGCCGCACCCTGGAGCGCCAGGGCCGCCACGAGGAGGCGGGGCCGCATCTGCGGATGGCGGCCGCGTTCACGGGCGACTTCGGCGACGCCTGAGCCGCGGCCGGGGCCGGCCACTGGGCCGGTCGGCCCCCGGTCGGCCCCGCCCCCGGCACGCTGATCTGCGGCTCCGCTAGCCTGGCGGGACGATGAGTAACCGTTTCGAGACGTCATGGGGCGAGTTCGACCTCGCCCGCTTCCCCGAGGATTCCCACGACCCGCTGCGCGCGTGGGATGCCGCGGACGAGTACCTGCTGCGGCATCTCGCCGACAGCGCCACCGATCTTTCGGGGTCGGTGGTCGTGATCGGCGACCGGTGGGGCGCCCTCGCCACGTCCCTGGCCGGGCACTGCGACCGGCCG
Source organism: Streptomyces sp. CB01635 (assembly GCF_002803065.1). Lineage (GTDB taxonomy): Bacteria > Actinomycetota > Actinomycetes > Streptomycetales > Streptomycetaceae > Streptomyces. Next base: position 522,784 of record NZ_NNBL01000003.1, on the reverse strand, counting down.
ACCGCGATCTCCGACTCCTACCTCGGGCAGCGCGCGACCCGCGCCAACCTCGACCGGGCCGGCTTCGACGAGAACGCCGTGCGCCTGCTGACCACCCAGGACGCCCCGCCGGAGCGCGTGGACGTCCTGCTCGTACGCGTCCCCAAGAGCCTGGCGCTCCTCGAGGACCAGCTGCACCGCATCGCGTCCGCCGTCCACGAAGACACCGTGGTGATCGGGACCGGCATGGTCAAGGAGATCCACACCTCGACTCTGAAGCTGTTCGAACGGATCATCGGCCCGACCCGCACGTCCCTCGCCGAGAAGAAGGCGCGGCTCATCTTCACCACGCCGTTCCCGGCGCTCGCCCGGCCGCGGAACCCGTGGCCGCACAGGTACGCCCTGCCCGACGGCGTCGGCCCCGTGTCGGGCCGGACCGTCACCAATCACGCCGGGGTGTTCTGCGCCGAGCGCCTCGACATCGGCACCCGGTTCCTTCTCCAGCACCTGCCCCGCAGCGAGGGCGCCGAGCGCGTCGTGGACCTGGGCTGCGGCAACGGCGTCGTCGGTACGGCGATGGCGCTGGAGAACCCGCGCGCCGAGATCGTGTTCACGGACGAGTCCTTCCAGGCGGTCGCCTCGGCCGAGGCGACGTACCGCGCGAACGTCGACCCCTCGGAACACCCCGAGGCGAGGGCGGAGTTCCTCGTGGGCGACGGCCTCGCGGAGCTCCCCGCGGGCAGTGCGGACCTGGTCCTGAACAATCCGCCGTTCCATTCGCACCAGGCGACGACCGCCGCCACGGCCATGCGCATGTTCTCCGACGCCCGCGACGCGCTGCGCCCGGGCGGTGAGCTGTGGGTCATCGGCAACCGCCACCTCGGCTACCACGTGAAGCTGCGCCGCCTGTTCGGCAACAGTGAACTCATCGCCAGCGACCCGAAGTTCGTTGTCCTGCGCGCCGTCAAGAAGGAGCGCGAGCCGCGTTCATAGGCGCGTGGAGCGCCACGAGGGGGACGCGCGGGCATGGCGCGTCGCCCGGTCGCCCAACACATCAAGGACAGGACCGAACCCGTGACCAGCCGCGTCACCTTGATCTCTGCCGCCACGAGCCGGTCGCTGCGGGAGGCCCGGTTCGATGACGGATGTGCGCTCGACGCGAGCGCCGCGGCACGGACCCGGGCGGCGGCCGGTACCCTGCCCGCGGCCGAGCGGCTACTGGTCTCCCCCACGGAGCGCTGCCGGGAGACGGCGACGGCCCTCGGACTCGTCGCCGTCGAGGCCCCGGAGCTGGCCGGGCTGGACGTCGGCCGTTGGCGGGGCCTGACGCTCGACGAGGTGAGCGCCGAGGACCCGGTCGGCATCGCCCTCTGGCTCTCCGACCCCGGCGCCGCCCCACACGGAGGGGAGTCCGTACGTGCCCTGTGCGCACGGGTCGCTCGCTGGCTGGACTCTTCGGCGGAGCTCGACGGCCGGACGCTCGCCGTTGTGGAGCCGGAGGTGGTGAGGGCGGTGGCCGTCACGGTCCTCGACGCGCCCGGATCGGCCTTCTGGCGGCTCGACGTACCGCCCCTGACCGCGACCGATGTCAGCGGGCGCTCCGGGCGCTGGAATATTCGGCTCGGACGGGCGCTCGGCCCGTCGGAGGACGGCGCCGGGAGCTGACCCGGAGTGGACCACCTGCGCACCGCTGCCCCTACTGGCTCGACGGTGAGCAGCACTCCTCTCCAACCGCCCCCGGCGGCACGCCCGTTGATACCCGGTGCCGCAGGAGCAGTGCCGCCAGCGCGCATCGCAGGCAGTCGCTCTCCGTCACTCCCGCGGGTTCGTCCGCCTCGCCGTCCGGACCCCCGCTCCCCCGTCGGGCCCTAGGGCCGTGGCACCCGTGCGACGGGCAGCCGACCAGTGACTCGATCTCCCTCAGCAGCTCCTCGCTCTCCCTCGCCCGCTGCGCCAGGACTCGTACACGCGCGCTCTGACCGCCGATCTGCCGCCTGCTGGCGATCAGTTGCTCGTACTCCTCCAGGGTCAGCGCGACCGCCTCGCGGCCGCCGAGTGTGATGTGGCGCGGTTGGGGGTGTCTGGCCACGCGGGTCTCCGCCCTCGGAAGAAAGCGAGAGGGCCGACCGGATGGTTCCGGCGGCCCTCTGCGCTTGATCGCCTGTCTGGGTCCGGGCTGTGGCGCGGTTCTCTCAGTGGGGTACGGGAGTTGCCCTGCCGGACGCGACGGCCTCGGTGCGCGGGGCGAGCTGACGCTGTGCCAGCTCACCGAAGATCAGGCCGAATCCGGTCCACATGGTGAGCTGGATGGCGAGGGCCGAGGTGCGGAACCGCCACAGCAGCGTGGCCGGGAAGTCCTTCGGCACCTCGTTGATGACTGGCAGGAACGCGTATGCGAGCCCGATCGTGAGGACGAAGAACGCGACCGCGGCCACAGTGGCGTACCAGGTGCCCAGGCGGGGAGCGAGCCGCTTCCCGATGATCACCGCGGCGACGGCGAGGAGCACGCTGAGCACCATCATCAGGAAGTACAGCGTCGTGCGCTTGCTGATGGTGCCGGGGTCCCCGACGGACGGCGGGTTGGCGGGGTACTTCAGGAACGGCACGACGTACACGGCGAGCAGGGCCGTGCCGGAGAGCAGGAGTGCCGTGGCCCGGGGTGTGAAGCGGCCGACGCGGCCGAGCGCGAAGCAGTACGCGAGGGCGGCTATGCCGCCGAAGGCGATGCCGTAGAGCAGGATGCCGGTGGCGAGGCCGCCGGTGGACTGCATGCTGCGGCTGACGAGTTCGACCTCGTGGTGGTGCGCGGGTGCGTGGGCCTCCTCGTAGCCGATGGCGCTGTCGACGCTGGGTTCGCCGAGGAGGTAGGCGACGATCAGGGCGAGCAGACCGGCGCCGAGGCCGGCGAGCATGCCGCGTACGAGAAGATTTCTCACTGTTGCGGAGTTCATGAGCTTTGCGGCGTCCCTCGTCAGTGGCAGGGGAAGCCGAGCAGGTGGCGGGCGTCGTGCACCCATTCATGAACGCCCTCGCCGGAGACGACGGCCGTGGCGCCCTGCTCGGCGCCGACGAAGTAGAGAAGGACCAGCATCAGGATGCCGAAGAAGACCGCCCAGGGGGCAATCGCCTTCAGGGGCAGCGCTGCGGGAAGAACGGGGGTGGTGGCTGTCGGCTGAGCGACGGTCTGCGCCATGGCAGGGCCTCCTCTGGGAGTTCGCGTCCCATCTCGGTGGTGCACAAGTACGACAGCTGCGGGTCTGACTCGCGAGGTCCTTGCCCGTCCGGGCGAGTAGCTCGTCTCACAGTGGCGCGACCGTGCCGGATTCCCACCGGCTTCCGCGCTGCCATCGTCAATATCGGTCAGACCGTACCGCGTAAGGGGCGCACGGCCAAGACCGGGCCGTGCGCAGTGGTCTTGGTCATGGCTGCTGCCATGGCAGCCCCGGTGCGCGGCATGGCAGTGGCGTCTCAGTGAGCGGACGTTCTCAGGAAGCGGATGTACGGGCGCTCCCCCGGCTCGGTGGCCGGGAACACGGTCGCTCGCACTCCGTAGACCCTCGCTATGAGGTCTTCGGTGAGTACGTCTTCCGGGGCGCCGGCGGCGAACACACGTCCTTGCCTGAGCACGACGAGCTGGTCGCAGTACATCGCGGCCAGATTGAGGTCGTGCAGGGCGATCACGCTGGTCAGTCGGAGTTCGGCGAGCAGGTCGAGGAGGTCCAGCTGGTGCTGGATGTCCAGGTGGTTGGTCGGCTCGTCCAGGAGGAGTTCGCGTGGCCGCTGCGCGAGGGCCCGGGCGATCTGGACGCGCTGGCGCTCGCCGCCGGACAGGGTGTGCCAGTACCGGTGCGCGCGGTCGGTGAGATCGGTGCGGGCGAGGGCGGAACGTACCGCTTCCTCGTCCTGAGCCGACGGGGGCATCCAGGCCCTGCGGTGCGGGATGCGGCCCAGACGCACGACGTCGTCGACCGTCAACTCGACCTGGGTGTCCGCCTGTTGCTCGACCACGGCGATGCGGCGTGCGAACTCCCCGCGGCCCACGGTACTCAGCGGTGAGCCGTCCAGGGTCACCACTCCGGCCTGGGGCGTGAGGATGCCCGCGAGCAGCCGCAGGAGTGTGGTCTTGCCCGAGCCGTTGGGTCCGATGAGGCCCGTGATGCCTCCGGGGGCCGGGTGCACGCTCACGCCGTCCAGGATGAGGTGCCCGCCGGTCTCGCGACGGACTCGGTCGGCCCGCAGCCCGTCGGCGGCGACTGGGCCGGTGGTGGCTGGGCCGGGAGCGGGTGTGCCGGTTGCGGGTACGCCGGTGGCGGGCTGGGTCATCGGCGCAGGCTCCGGGTGCGGTACAGGACGAGGACGAAGGCCGGTACGCCGATCAGCGAGGTCACCACACCGACCGGCACCTCCTGCGGGTCGAGGACGGTGCGGGCGAGCGTGTCCACCCACACGAGGAAGACCGCGCCGGCCAGGGCCGTCACCGGCAGCAGCCGGGCGTGCCCCGGACCGGCCAGGGCCCGCGCCGCGTGCGGCAGCACCAGGCCGACGAAACCGATCGCACCGGCCGAGCTGACCAGTGCCGCCGTGAGCAGGGCGGTCGTGCACAGCAGGACCAGACGCGTACGTGCCACGTTCACGCCGAGGGACGCGGCGGCGTCCTGCCCGAACGCGAAGGCGTCGAGCGTACGGGCGTGTCCGACGCAGATCACGAGCGTCGCCACGAGCAGCACCAGGCACATCCGGACGTCGGTCCAGCCCGCCCCGCCGAGCGAGCCGAGGAGCCAGAACAGGACGCCGCGCGTCGTCTCGGCGTCCGCCGCCGTCAGCACGACGACGGAGGTGAGTGCGGAGAACAGCTGCATGGCGGCCACCCCGGACAGCACCACACGGTCGGTGGAGCCGCCGAGGGCCTGGCTGAGCGCCAGTACCAGCGCGAAGGAGACGACCGCGCCGAGGAAGGCACCGCCCGAGACCGACAGGGCGCCGCCGCCGACGCCGAGTACGACGACCAGGACCGCGCCGGTCGAGGCTCCCGAGGAGACGCCGAGGACGAAGGGATCGGCGAGCGGGTTGCGCAGCAGCGACTGCATCACGGCGCCGCACACCGCGAGCCCCGCGCCGCACACGGCGGCCAGCAGGGTGCGCGGCAGCCGCAGGTTCCACACGATGCCGTCGCGGATGGGGGTCAACTCCGGTTCGCCCAGGCCGAGATGGGAGACCACGGCGGACCAGACATCGGTCATGCCGATGTCGGCCGGACCGATGGTGATGGCCAGGGCCACGGAGGCGATGAGCACCGCGAGGCCCGCCGGCCAGGCGAACACGCCGCGCACCGCATGTGGCCGCTTCCCGGTGGCCGGAGACGGCGCCGCTTCCACACTCATCCCGCGAGACCGAACGCCCGTAGTTTCGCGGCGACCTGCTCCACGCCTTCCACCGTACGGATGGTCGGGTTCATGGCCTGCCCGCTGAGCAGCACGTACCGCTTCTTCTTCACCGCGGTCATGTTCTTGGTCACGGCGTTGGACTCGAGGAACTCGATCTTCTTGGCGGCGGATTCGGCGGTCTGCGAGCGGCGCGTCAGGTCGCCGATGACGAGCGCGTCCGGGTCCCGGTCGGCGACCGTCTCCCAGTTGATCTGGGGCCATTCGTCGCGGGTGTCGTCGAAGACGTTCTTCGCTCCCACCTCGCGGGTGATGACGCCGGGTGCGCCGCAACAGCCCGCCATATAAGGGGAGTCGGAGTTGGCGAACCAGTACAGGAGAGTCGTCCGGGAGGCGTCGACGCCGCCGGTGGCCTTCTTCACTCGGTCCTTGAGCGCGGAGACGAGCCGCTCACCCCGCTCCCGCACATCGAAGACCGCGGCGAGGTCGCGGATCTCGTCGTAGACGGTCTCCATGCTCAGGGTCCTGGTGCGGGCGCCGTCGCCGCCGCCGCTGTTGTCCTTGCCGACACAGTCGGAGGGCGAGAGATACGCCGGTACGTCCAGCTTCTCGAACTGGTCGCGCGGCGCCACTCCGCCCTTGCTCAGCGTGGCGCCGAACGACGCGGCGACGAAGTCGGGTTCGGCGTCCAGGACCTTCTCGAAGGACGGGTAGCGGTCGGCGAGCCGCTGGACCTTCGCGTTCTCCTTCTCAAGTCCCTTCAGCACGGGGTCCGTCCAGGTCCCCGTGCCGGCCATGCGGTCGCCGAGGCCGAGGGCGAGCATGATCTCGGTCGAGCCCTGGTCGAGGGAGACGGCACGCCTGGGCGCCGCTTTCACCTCGACGCGTGTACCGCAGTTGTCGAGTACGACGGGATATCCGGCGGCGCTGCCCTTGGCTGCCGGTGTGCGGGCGGAGCCGCCGCTGCCGCATGCGGCCAGCGTCAGCATCCCGGCCAGGCAGAGCGCGGCGTGGGGTATGAGGCGGCGCGAGCCGCGGCGTGTGGCGGGGTACGCGAAGAGCACGGGGACTTCCTCGATGTCGAGGGCTCATGCGCGGAGCCCGGTCGCACGGTCTCCCCCGCCGCCCCGACCGGAGCCCGCGAGGGCTGCCAGCAGGTCTTCGGACTCGGGGTCACGCGGACGGTGCGCCTTCCCGGACCGCGTGCGGTCCAGTGGCCGATGCCCCGCCCGTCACCCTCACCGCTGCGCGTCAGCTCCGGATTCGCACCGGATTCCCTGACACATACCTGTCCAAGATCCCGCAATGCGGGGCAGACGGGCATGAGTTCGACTGGCCTTGGAAAGCTACCACGCCGCCCGAAATCAGACGGCGGCCCCTTCTCCGAGGGTGGCCGCGGTGCGGGGCGGGCTCGCGCAGGAACGTCCCGCGTGCGTAGGGTGACCGGTGCAGCTGGTTCGCCCCGTCCGCCAGGCGGGAGCGTCGTAAGAGGGAACCCGGTGGGAATCCGGGACTGCCCCGCAGCGGTGAGCTGGAACGACCGCCGTCACACGCACTGGCCCGATGGATCGGGCTGGGAAGCGACGGCCAGTAGGTGTCCGCCCGACATCGGGTGGACGTGCCCGCGAGTCCGAAGACCTGCCCGTTGCCCGCGCGTGAACCATTCGCACGCGGATATCCCGGTGACCTCGTGGGCGGGTCGGCGTACACACCGAACGGGCGCGCGTGCCCTGCCGTACGCGACCGCGCCGTCCGGTCCGTGTCACCCTTCGCGCTCTCGTCCCCTCTCCGGGATCTCAGGGATTCATCTCGCGAAGGAGATCTCCGTGACCACTGATACCGCAGCCGCGGCAGCACGGGCCACCGTGTACGGCTACCCCCGCCAGGGCCCTGCCCGCGAACTCAAGAAGGCCGTCGAGGGCTACTGGAACGGCCACGTCGGCGCCGATGCCCTCCGCTCGACCGCCGCCGGCCTGCGCCGCGCGAACTGGCACGAACTCGCCGACGCCGGCATCGGCGAAGTACCCACCGGCGACTTCTCGTTCTACGACCACGTCCTGGACGCCACCGTCATGGTCGGCGCCGTCCCCGAGCGGCATCGCGCGGCCGTCGAGGCCGACGCGCTGGACGGATACTTCGCCATGGCGCGCGGCACGCAGGGCGTGGCGCCGCTGGAGATGACGAAGTGGTTCGACACCAACTACCACTATCTCGTACCGGAGTTGGGCCCAGGAACCGTGTTCACGGCCGACTCGGCCAAGCAGGTCGCCGAGCTCAAGGAGGCCCTCGCCCTGGGTCTGCCGGCCCGGCCCGTGCTCGTCGGCCCGGTCACCTATCTGCTGCTCGCCAAGCCCGCGCCCGGGGTGGCCGCCGACTTCGAGCCGCTGACCCTGCTCGACCGTCTGCTGCCGGTCTACGCCGAAATCCTCGCCGACCTGCGCGAGGCGGGCGCCGAGTGGGTGCAGCTCGACGAACCCGCCCTCGTCCAGGACCGCACGCCGGCCGAACTGAACGCCGCCGGGCGCGCGTACCGCGACCTCGGCGCCCTCACCGACCGGCCCAAGATGTTGGTCGCCTCGTACTTCGACCGGCTCGGCGACGCCCTGCCCGTCCTGGCCGGGGCGCCCGTCGAGGGGCTCGCCCTCGACTTCACCGAGAGGGCCGCCGCCAATCTGGACGCCCTTGCCGCCGTCGGCGGGCTGCCCGGCAAGCGCCTGGTCGCGGGCGTCGTCAACGGCCGCAACATCTGGGTCGACGACCTGGAGAAGTCGCTGGCCACGCTCGGCACCCTGCTCGGCCTGGCCGACCGGGTCGACGTGGCCGCGTCCTGCTCACTCCTGCACGTCCCCGTCGACGCGGCGCTGGAGCGCGACATCGAGCCGCAGATCCTGCGCTGGCTCGCCTTCGCGCGCCAGAAGACCGCCGAGATCGCCACCCTCGCACGCGGTCTGACGCAGGGCACCCACGCGATCTCGGCCCAACTCGCCGCCAACCGCGCCGACCTGGCCTCCCGGACCACCTCCACCCTCACCCGCGACCCGGCCGTGCGCGCCCGCACCGCGGCGGTCTCGCCGGCCGACGCCCGCCGCGCGCAGCCGTACGCGGAACGTGCGGCAGCCCAGCGGGGCAGCCTCGGCCTCCCACTGCTGCCGACGACGACCATCGGCTCGTTCCCGCAGACGGCCGAGCTGCGCACCGCACGGGCCGGCCTGCGCGCCGGGCGGATCGACGACGCCGCGTACGAGGAGCGCGTCAGGGCCGAGATCCAGGAGGTGATCGCCTTCCAGGAGAAGGCCGGCATCGATGTCCTGGTGCACGGTGAGCCCGAACGCAACGACATGGTGCAGTACTTCGCCGAGCAGCTCACCGGGTATCTGGCCACGCAGCACGGCTGGGTGCAGTCCTACGGCACGCGTTGTGTCCGTCCGCCGATCCTCGCCGGTGACATCTCGCGCCCCGAGCCGATGACGGTGCGCTGGACGACGTACGCCCAGTCGCTCACGGGCCGCCCGGTCAAGGGCATGCTCACGGGTCCCGTCACCATGCTCGCGTGGTCCTTCGTCCGTGACGACCAGCCGCTCGCCGACACCGCGCGCCAGGTCGCCCTCGCCCTGCGGGACGAGGTCGACGACCTCGAGAGGTCCGGGACTTCGGTGATCCAGGTCGACGAGCCCGCCCTGCGCGAGACACTCCCGCTGCGCGCCGCCGACCACGCCGCCTACCTCGCGTGGGCGACGGAGGCGTTCCGGCTCACCACGAGCGGGGTCCGGCCGGACACCCAGGTCCACACCCACATGTGCTACGCCGAGTTCGGGGACATCGTGCAGGCCATCGACGACCTCGACGCCGACGTGATCAGCCTGGAGGCGGCCCGGTCACACATGCAGGTCGCCCGCGAACTGGACGCCCACGGCTACCCGCGCGAGGCCGGACCCGGCGTGTACGACATCCACTCGCCGCGCGTGCCCGGCGCCGGCGAGGCTGCGGCCCTGCTGCGCAAGGGACTTGAGGCGATCCCCGCCGAGCGGCTGTGGGTCAACCCCGACTGCGGGCTGAAGACCCGCGGCTGGCCCGAGACCCGCGCCTCCCTGGAGAACCTGGTCGCGGCGGCCCGTACGGTCCGCGGGGAACTCTCCGCGTCCTGATCCCGGGGTGAGACTGTCCGGGCGGAGGGCATCGTGTCCCGCCTGGACAGCCACGCACAGAGGGACATCCCTCAGCCGCGGTACGTCTCCAGCAGCCTCAGCCACACCTCGCTCACCGTCGGATAGGACGGGACCGCGTGCCACAGGCGGTCGATCGGGACCTCGCCCGCCACCGCGACCGTCGCGGAGTGGATGAGCTCGCCGACGCCCGGGCCGACGAAGGTCACGCCCAGGAGGATCTCGCGGTCGAGATCGACGATCATGCGGGCGCGGCCGCGGTAGCCGTCGCCGTACAGGCCGGCGCCCGCCACCGAGGCGATGTCGTAGTCGACGGCGCGGACGCGGTGGCCCGCCGCCTCGGCCTCCGCGAGGGTGAGGCCAGCCGAGCCCGCCTCCGGGTCGGTGAAGACGACCTGCGGGACGGCCGAGTGGTCGGCGGTCGCCGCGTGGGCGCCCCAGCGGTCGGTCTCCAGGAGCGGGACGCCCTGGGCGCGGGCCGCGATGGCCGCGCCCGCGATACGGGCCTGGTACTTGCCCTGGTGGGTCAGCAGCGCGCGATGGTTCACGTCCCCGACCGCGTACAGCCAGGTGCTGCCGTCCACGCGGAGGCTGTCGTCGACGGGGAGCCACGAGCCGGGTTCGAGGCCGACGGTCTCCAGGCCGATGTCTTCCGTGCGGGGCGCGCGGCCCGTGGCGAAGAGGATCTCGTCGGACTCCAGGGTCGAGCCGTCGTCCAGGGTGGTGACGACGGTGCCGCCCTCCCGGGTGACCCCCTTCACGGAGACACCGGTCCGCACCTCCGCGCCGGCCTCGGCGAGGGCCTGGGCGACCAGCTCGCCGGCGAAGGGCTCCATCCGGGACAGCAGCCCCGATCCCCGCACGAGCATCGTGACCTGCGAGCCGAGGGCCTGCCAGGCCGTGGCCATCTCCGCGGCGACGACTCCGCCGCCCACGACAACGAGGCGGCCGGGCACCTTCTGCGCGCTGGTGGCCTCGCGGCTCGTCCACGGCTCGACGTCGGCCAGGCCGGGGAGGTCGGGGAGCGCGGCGCGCGTGCCCGTGCAGACCGCCACGGCGTGCCGCGCCGTGAGGACGTGCTCGGTGCCGTCGGGTCCGGTGACGGTGACCCGGCGGGGGCCCGCGAGGCGGCCCTGGCCCCGGTAGAGGTCCGCGCCGATGGACTCCAGCCAGCTCACCTGGCCGTCGTCCTTCCAGTGTGAGGTGTATTCGTCACGGCGAGCGAGGACGGCGGGCGCGTCCAGAGGACCCTGCACGGACTCCAGCAGGCCCGGCAGGCGCCTCGCGTCGGCCTGGGCGATGACCGGGCGCAGCAGTGCCTTGCTCGGCATGCACGCCCAGTAGGAGCACTCGCCCCCGACCAGTTCGCTCTCCACCACGGCGGTACTGAGGCCCGCCGCGCGTGCCCGGTCCGCGACGTTCTCCCCGACCGGCCCGGCGCCCAGAACCACCACGTCGTATGTGTTCTCATCCGTCATGGGCCCAGTGTGGTCGCAGGTGTGCGCCGGGGCCACACGGGTACGTGCGCGGAATACGTCCATTACCGGGACCGTTGTGAACAGCGGCTTCAGCACCGCAACCAGGAAGCAGGAAGAGGGCACATCATGAGCAGCACCACCGTGGAGCTCACCAAGGAGAACTTCGACCAGACGGTCACGGACAACGGGTTCGTGCTGATCGACTTCTGGGCGTCGTGGTGCGGGCCGTGCAAGCAGTTCGCGCCCGTCTACGAGAAGGCCGCGGAAGCCAACCCGGACCTGGTCTTCGGGAAGATCGACACGGAGGCCCAGCCGGAGCTCGCGTCCGCGTTCGGTATCCAGTCGATCCCGACGCTGATGATCGTCCGCGACCAGGTCGCCGTGTTCGCCCAGCCCGGGGCGCTTCCGCAGGAGGCCCTGGACGACGTGATCGGCCAGGCCAGGAAGCTGGACATGGACGAGGTGCGCAAGTCGATCGCCGAGCAGCAGGCGAAGGCGGGCGAGGACGGCGCGGATGGCGCGCAGGCCTGACTCCGGCCCCACGGCGACCTAGCGAAGGCCGCCGGGCCCGTACTTTCCGTACGGGCCCGGCGGCCGTTTCACGCTCGCGTGCGCGGGGTCAGAACGGATAGCCGGCCACGTCGCCGCGGACCGTCGTCCACCGGGTCTCGGTGAATGCCTCGATGTTCGCCTCGCCGCCGAAGCGGGCTCCCGTGCCGGACGCCGCGACCCCGCCGAACGGGGCGACCGCCTCGTCGTTCACCGTCTGGTCGTTGATGTGGACGATGCCGGTGGGGATGCGCTCGGCGAGGTCGAGTCCGCGCGCCGGGTCGCGGGTGACGATGCCGAGGGAGAGGCCGTACGGGCTCGCGGCGGCCAGCGCGGCCGCCTCGTCGGCGTCGGTGAAGGAGCGGACGGGTGCGACGGGGCCGAAGACCTCCTCGGCGTATGCGGGGGTGCTGTCGTCGACGCCCGCGAGAACCGTCGGCCGGTAGAAGAGGTCGCGGTGCTTGCCGCCCGCGGCGAGCTTGGCCCCCGCTGCGGTGCTGGCCTCCACCAGGCCGTGGATCTTGGCGAGTTGGGCCGCGTCGATGACGGGGCCGAGGTGGACCTGTTCGCGGTGCGGGTCGCCGACGGCGAGGGAGTCGGCCTTCGCGGCGAGGCGTTCGACGTACTCCTCGTAGAGCGAGGCGTGGACGAGGTGGCGGCCGGTCGTCATGCAGATCTGGCCCTGGTGGAAGAAGGAGCCCCAGGCCGCGGTGGAGATGACGGCATCGAGGTCGGCGTCCGCCAGGACGATCAGGGCGGAGTTGCCGCCGAGTTCCAGGTGCGCGCGCTTGAGGTGGCGCCCCGCGGCCTCGCCGACGGCCCGGCCCGCGCCGGTGGAGCCGGTGAAGGAGATGACGGGGACGTCCGGGTCTGTGACGAGCGCCTGGCCCGCGTCCGCCCCGCCGGGCAGCACGTGGAGGACGTCCTCCGGCAGACCCGCGGCGGCGAGGACGGCCGCCAGGGCGAGACCGCCGCAGACCGCCGTGCGCGGGTCCGGCTTGAGGACGACGGCGTTGCCGAGCGCGAGGGCCGGGGCGACGGAGCGGATGGAGAGGATGAGCGGGGCGTTGAACGGGGCGATGACGCCGACGACACCGGCCGGGACGCGGCGTGTGTACGAAAGGCGCGGCGCCTCGCTGGGCAGGACGTGGCCGGCGGGCCGGGACGCCAGGGCTGCGGCCTCGTAGCACTCCTGGGCGGCGACGTGCAGCTCGAAGTCGGCCTTGCCCGGGATGGATCCCGACTCGCGCACGAGCCAGGTGCGCAGCTCGTCGGCGTGCTCGGTGAACAGGTCGCCCGCGCGGCGCAGGACGGCGGCGCGCGCGAAGTGGGGCTGGCGGGCCCAGTCGCCCTGGGCCGCTGCGGCGGCCTTCGCCGCGGTGCGGACGTCGTCCGGGGAGGCGAGCGTGACGGTGGCGAGGCGCTCGCCCGTGGCGGGCTCCGTGACCTCGTGCTCATCGCCCGACAGCGGGCGGGCCTGCCAGGTCTTCGGGTCGAGCAGGGGCATGCCGGATCTCCGATCGGTCACTGATCTCCGGGGCGGCGCGCGGGACGGTGCGCCGGCCCATGTTGTTGAGCACGCAACATCCTAGTCGGGTGGGCCATGCGGGACCCCGGCCGTCAGGTCGACTGTCTCGCCACGACGCGGGCCCGGAGCATGTCGTGCGACTCGGTGACGGCGCCCGGGTCGCGCACCAGGCGGTCGACGAGCGCGGCGAGCTCCTGCCCGGACGGCAGCTCGATACGGACCGTGCTCAGCCGGGGCCGCAGCAGCCGCCCGAGCATCAGATCATCGGCCCCGATGACAGCTGTCTCCTCCGGAATGCCGACGCCCGCGTCCTGCAGCGCCCGCATCAGGAGCATCGCGTACTCGTCGTTGTACGCGAACACGGCGTCGATCCCCAACTCCCTGATTCTCGGCACCAGTTGGGCCGCCGAATCCTCGTCGTAGGTGAGGGGCAGCTCGAAGACCGCGGCGCCGGTACCGAGGACCTCGTTCCGTATGCCTTCCAGGCGCGGCCGCGCGAAGTGGTCGAGGCCGGGCTCCGTCGGCAGTACGACGCCGATGCGGCGCCGGCCGCGTTCGACGAGGTGGGCGCCCGCGCTGTGGCCGACCTCACGGTGGTCCATGAGCAGCGCGTGCGCGCCCTCGGCGCGCTCCGGGCCGAGCGTGATGACGGCCCTGGCGCCGGAGCGGCGGAGCACCTCGACGCCCTCGGTGCCCAGGTCGGGCGGTGTGAGCACCGCGACCGGGCGCAGCTCCGCCCAGGCGCGCGCCGCGTCGTCGCCGCGCAGGCTGACGCTGCCGTACTGCACGACCGTGTAGTCGAGGCGGCTCAGCGCCCACTGGAGGTCGTTGAAGAACGTGTTGTAGAGCGGTCCGGCCGGGACGCTCGGGGAGGGCATCAGGACGATGCGGGTGTGCCCGGCGCGCAGGCTGCGGGCCGCCGCGTGCGGCACGTAGCCGAGCTCCTTCGCGGCCTCGTGGACGCGGCGGCGGGTGGGTTCACTGATTCTGACGGCGCTGGTGTTGTTCAGGACGTAGCTGACGGTGGCGCGCGAGACCCCGGCGAGCCGGGCGACGTCGGCGCTCGTCGGCGCCGGGCTCGGCGCGGCGGACTCCCGCGATGTGCGGGCGGACTGCGGCTTCGGTATCTGCACCATGACGCACCGCATCTTTCCAGACGGGTGCGGCCGTCTTCCCGGCCGGGCATACCGGTCGGGGCCCGCGACCGCTAGCGTGCGTGCACTCAGGCGTTCGAAGTTCCGAAGTTCCGTATCCCGTATTCCGTACGAGGAGGTGTCCGCATGGCGTCCGACCGTGCCGCCGGGCTCGCCGCGACCGCCCGCGCGCTCGCCGAGGGGGACGTGTCGTCGCGCGTCCTCGTCGAGGAGGCCTTGGCGCGCATCGACGCGACGCAGCCTGCCCTGAACGCTTTCCGCACGGTCCGCGGGGAGGCCGCCCTCGCCGAGGCGGACGCCGCGGACCGCGAACGCGCGGCGGGCGAAGGCGCGTCAGGAGGCAGTCGGCCGCTGCTCGGCGTGCCGCTGGCCGTGAAGGACGACATGGACGTGGCGGGCGAGCCGACCGCGTTCGGCTGCCCCGGCGACTTCCCGCCGAAGACCGAGGACGCGGAGGCCGTACGCCGGCTGCGCGCGGCGGGCGCCATCGTGATCGGCAAGACGAACACGTGCGAGCTGGGGCAGTGGCCCTTCACCGAGGGGCCCGCGTTCGGCGACACCCGCAACCCGTGGAATCACGGGCACACGCCCGGCGGTTCGTCGGGCGGCTCGGCGGCGGCCGTCGCCGCGGGAATCGTGCCGGCCGCCCTCGGCTCGGACGGGGCGGGCAGCATCCGTATCCCCGCCGCGTGGACGCACCTCGTCGGCATCAAGCCGCAGCGAGGCCGGATCTCGACGTGGCCCTGGGCGGAGTCCTTCCACGGGATCACCGTGAACGGCACGCTCGGCAGGACCGTCGAGGACGCGGCGCTGCTCCTGGACGCGGCGAGCGGTCCGCACGACGGCGACCTGCACTGTCCGCCGCGGATCGGGGCGGCGCAGGCGGCCCGCGACGAGCCGGGAAAGCTGCGTATCGCGCTGTCCCTGCGCATGCCGTTCACCGCAACTCCCAAACGCCTGGACCCCGTTGTGCGGGCCCGGGTCGTCGCGCTGGCGGAGCGGCTCGCCGCGCTCGGGCACGACGTGGAGGAGGCCGACCCGCGCTACGGGCAGATCGGCCTCGCGTTCGTGCCGCGCGCCACCGCGGGCGTCGCCGACCGGCTGCGCGACGTTCCCGATCCAGCGCTGCTCGACCCGCGCACCCGGGAGTCCGCCCGGATGGGCCGGGTACTCGGCGGCGCTCCGCTGCGGCTCGCCCGGCGCGCCGAGGCCTCGCTCCAGCGCAGGGTCGGCGCTGTCTTCGACACGTACGACGTGGTCCTCGCCCCGACGACGGCCACTCCCCCGCCCCGCATCGGCGCGATGGCGTCGCTGGGCGGCTGGCGCACCGACCGGGCGATGATCGCGGCGTGCCCGTACGCATGGCCGTGGAACGTCCTCGGCTGGCCCGGCGTGAACGTCCCCGCGGGCTTCACCGGCGACGGGCTGCCCGTCGGCGCTCAGCTGCTCGGCCCGGCGAACAGCGAGCCGCAGCTCATCTCGCTCGCGGCCCAACTCGAGTCGGATCAACGGTGGTTCGAGAAGTGGCCCGAGAACCTCCAGGAGTCGCGCACCGGAGCGTAGAGCGGGTCACGCACCCCGGGCGAGCACCGCCCACAGGCCCGGGTCCTCGAAGTTGAGGGCCCACACCACCGTGTTGCGCGCCCCGTAGCGACGCTGCACGGGCAGGTGCGCCTCGGCGCCGCGCGCGTCCTGATACCAGACGGTGCGGACGATGCCGTTCTCCTTGTACGTGAAGTGCGGGCTCTGCGAGGCGGGGTCGAGCCCGTAGGGCGCGCCGACGGCCTCGCGCAGGGCGTCCGCTTCCTTCGAGGTGACGTGCCGGGCCGCTCTCGTGTCTGCCCTCGGCCCAGTCCCAGCCGTAGGCAGGCAGGCCCAACTCGATGCAGTCCAGGGGGATTTCGGCCGTTGCGCGGCGCAGGATCTCGTCGTACCAGGCGGTGGAGGAGAGCGGCCCAGGAGTGCCCGTGGCGTAGTGCAGGTTGTAGGTCAAGATGCGAACGCGGTCGGCCACCTGGCCGAGGCTCCGGTAGTCCCAGATGCGGCCCGTCGTGGTGGTCTTGGGGTTGACGGTGGCGAACCACACCTTGCCCAGCGCGTGCAACCCCGAGCACAGGTCACGCAGGAGCGCGGTGTGGCCCGGGCCCACGGTGCGGTAGGTGGCGTCACCGGTCGCCGCGATGGTCTCGTAGTCGAGGCCGATCCCGTCGTACGCGCGGCTGCGGACGAGGACGAAGGGGCTGATGATGCGGAGTTGGTCCGCGTGGGCGAGGGCGTCCTGGTAGGCGCCTTCCTGGTCCCGGTACGGCAGCCAGGCCGAGAGGGTGCGGGGCGGGGGCGAGGCGTCGCCCCGGGCGAGGGCGGCGGCGCACAGCGCGAGGACGATGGCACCCGTGAGCGCGAGGGGAGAAAAGCGGCCCGGGCGTCCGCGTCGTACGGCTCGGGCGGATATGGGGGTCTTCATGCGCCGAGCCTGTGTCCCACCGGCCGGGCCCGCCCTGCGGGTTGGGCCCGTCAGGCCCTAACGTGACCCGCGTGACTGCCTTCATCGATGACCCGCATGCCCACGAGCACCCCGGCCGTGCCGGCGCCACCGCCACGGTCGAGGCCGCGCCGCGCGAGGTGGGCCGGGTGCGCACCGAGTACGCGCCCGCCCACGACGGCGACCCCGATCCCGGCGAGATCGTCTGGACGTGGGTGCCGTTCGAGGAGAACGACGGCCGCGGCAAGGACCGTCCTGTGCTCGTCGTCGCCAGGGAGGCCGCCGGCACGCTCCTCGCCGTACAGCTGTCGAGCAAGCGGCACGACCACGACAGGGAGTGGGTGCCGATCGGCAGCGGGCCGTGGGACACCGCGGGCCGCGACTCGTGGGTGGCGATCGACCGCGTCCTTCGGGTCCACGAGCGCGGCATGCGCCGGGAGGCGTGCGCCCTGGACCGCATGCGGTTCAACCTCGTGGTGCTGCGGCTCAGGGAGCGGTACGGCTGGCGCTGACCGCCGGCGAGGCCGCGAAGGCCCGCTCGAAGGCCGTTCTGGTCCGTGCGTCCGGCGTGCGGTCCAGGACGCCGAACACGATGTGGTCGAAGCGGCCCGCGAAACGGCCGCCCCCGTCGAGGAGCGCCCGGAACGCGTGGGCGACCTGCGCCGGGTCGTTCTGGAACACACCGCAGCCCCAGGCGCCGAGCACGAGGCGCCCGTAGCCGTGCGCAGCGGCCGTCTCCAGGACCCGCTCGGCCCGTGACGCGAGGGCCCCCGCGATTTCGCCTGACCGCTCCGGGGTGCTGCGGCGTACGACGCCCGCGTTCGGCGCGGGTGAGGTGAGGAAGCCCGCGGCGTACGGCTCGTCGAGCAGCCGTCCGCGGTCGTCGCGGAAGACGGGGACCTGGGGTGAATGGATCACGCGGTCCGTGTAGAACGGGTCGCGGTTCTCGCGGTGGTGATCGTAGAAGTCACGGGCCCGCAGCAGGCACGTGTACAGGGCCGAGGCCCGGCACACGGCTTCCTCCTGGGCCTGTGCGCCGTTGAGATAGCCGCCGCCGGGATTTCGGGCCGAGGCGAAGTTCAGTACGGCGACCGGGTCCTGACGGGCGGTGACCAGGCGGCGCGCGGCTTCCAGGCTGGACTCGCCGGTGACCTCGACGGCCGTATCCGCGAGCCGGCCCGGCTCGGGCACATCGACCGGGGCCGGACCGTACGTGCGGGTCGCGTCCCGCGCTGCC
Organism: Streptomyces sp. CB01635; assembly: GCF_002803065.1. Taxonomy (GTDB): domain Bacteria; phylum Actinomycetota; class Actinomycetes; order Streptomycetales; family Streptomycetaceae; genus Streptomyces. Next base: position 504,833 of record NZ_NNBL01000003.1, on the reverse strand, counting down.
GTCACCGCGTCCGCGATCGGCACGACCGCGCCGCCCGGCGTCGTGTACCGCCCCGCCGCGACGATCTCCTCCGTCTGCTGCGCGATCCCCCGCAGCCGGGCGCTCACGCCCGCTCCCCCGTGGTCGTCCTCATGAACGCATGATGTGCGCCGGGCGACTCCGCGAGCAACAGATTTTCAGTGTCCGAAGGGCACTCTTGTGCGATTCGCCGTGAGGGTTTTGGGTGGTACGAGCACTGCCGCCCCGGCCCGGCCCATCCCCGTCGAGTCGACGGCGCGGCCCCTACCGGGGACGATGAAGGCGAACGGATCAGGAGGATCCTGAACATGCCCGAAGGAGACTGTACGGAGCTCGGCACGGCGGCCCTGGTCACCGAGGCCGAGGTCGAGGCGCTGGTCCGCGGGATCTGCTTCAAGACCGGACCACCTCGCACCGTGGGTGTCGAGGTGGAATGGCTCGTCCACGAGCCGCGCAGGCCGCGGCTCCCCCTGGCACCCGAACGGCTCGACGCGGCGTACGCCGCACTGGGCGCCCTGCCCCTCAGCTCGGCGCTCACCGTAGAACCCGGCGGACAGCTGGAGCTCAGCTCCCTGCCCGCCTCGTCGCTCATGGACTGCGTCTCGGCCGTCTCGGCCGATCTGACAGCGGTCCGCACCTCGCTCGCTGCCCGTGGCCTCGCGCTGACCGGCCTCGGCACCGATCCCTGGCGCCCGCCGCGGCGGCTGCTCCACGAGCCGCGCTACGACGCCATGGAGTCCTGGTTCGACCGGACCGGTCCCGCGGGCCGCGCCATGATGTGCTCGTCGGCGTCGGTGCAGGTCTGCCTCGACGCCGGGTACGAGGAGCCGGGGCCGCTCGGCCACGGCAGGCGCTGGCGGCTCTCGCACCTGCTCGGCGCCGTCCTGGTCTCCGCGTTCGCCAACTCACCGATGCTGTGCGGGCGTCCGACCGGCTGGCGCTCCACCCGCCAGGCGGTGTGGGAGGAGATCGACCCCGGCAGGTCCGGGGCACCGCCCCTCGACGTGGAGCCGCGCGAGGCCTGGGTCCGGCACGTCCTGGACGCGCCGGTGATGTGCGTCCGCAAGGACAGCGGGCCCTGGGACGTCCCCGACGGCATGTCCCTGCGGACGTGGCTGCGTACCGGTGGGCCTCGGCCCGCCACGCGCGGTGACGTCGAATACCACCTGTCCACCCTGTTCCCTCCGGTGCGCCCGCGTGGCCACCTCGAACTGCGCATGATCGACGCGCAGCCGGGCGACGACGGCTGGATCGTGCCGCTCGCGGTGACGACCGCGCTGTTCGACGACCCGGAGGCCGCCGAGACCGCGTACCGCACCGTGAAGCCGCTGTCCGAACGGGCGGGCCCGCTGCCCGCGCCGCACAATCGACTGTGGCGCGACGCGGCGCGGCACGGGCCCTCGGACCCCGAGCTCGCCGAGGCGGCCGTCACGTGTTTCGCGGCGGCGCTCGACGCGCTGCCGAGGCTCGGCGCGTCGCCCAGGGTGCTCGCCGCCGTCTCCGCTTTCATGGACCGCTATGTCGTGCGCGGCCGGTGCCCCGCCGACGACGTGCTCGACCACATCGATGCCCCCGCCCCCGGGAGGACCGTCACCTCATGACCGCACAGAGCGAAGACACCGCCCCGGACCCCGAGGCACTGCGGGAGCGCGCACGGACCGCGCTGCTCACCGCGCGGGACCGCACGACGCTGCTCACGAGCTGCGTCGAGGGGCCCGAACTGACCGCGCAGCACTCACCGTTGATGTCGCCGCTGGTGTGGGACCTGGCGCACATCGGCAACCAGGAGGAGCAGTGGCTCCTGCGCGCGGTCGCGGGCCGCGAGGCGATGCGCCCGGAGATCGACCCGCTGTACGACGCCTTCGAGCACCCGCGCTCCGAGCGACCCAAGCTGCCGCTGCTCGCACCCAAGGAGGCGCGCGGTTACGCGGCCGAGGTGCGGGGCCGCGCGCTCGACGTCCTGGAGAGCACGCCGTTCCACGGCACCCGACTCACCGAGGCGGGGTTCGCCTTCGGGATGATCGCCCAGCACGAACAGCAGCATGACGAGACGATGCTGATCACCCATCAGCTCCGGTCGGGAGCACCGGCGCTGACGGCCCCGGATCCCGACCCCGTCTCCCCGGCTTTCCGCGGACCGTCCGAAGTCCTCGTGCCCGGCGGCCCGTTCACGATGGGGACGACCGCCGAGCCGTGGTCTCTGGACAACGAGCGGCCCGCGCACGCGCGCCTCGTCCCGCCGTTCCACATCGACACCGCACCGGTCACGAACGCCGCGTATCTGGCCTTCATGGAGGACGGCGGCTACGACAACTCCCGATGGTGGACGCCCGAGGGCTGGGCCCTGGTGCGGGACAACGGCCTGCGGTCGCCGCTGTTCTGGCGGCGTGAGGCAGGGCAGTGGCTGCGGCGCCGCTTCGGGGTGACCGAGGTGGTCCCGCCGGACGAGCCCGTCGTGCACGTCAGCTGGTACGAGGCCGACGCGTACGCGCGCTGGGCGGGCCGGCGCCTGCCCAGCGAGGCCGAGTGGGAGAAGGCGGCCCGCTTCGATCCCGCGTCCGGGCGGTCGATGCGCTACCCGTGGGGCGACGCGGACCCGACGCCGGAGCGCGCCAACCTCGGCCAGCGCCATCTGCGCCCGGCCCCCGCGGGCAGCTACCCGGCGGGTGAATCGCCGCTGGGTGTACGGCAGTTGATCGGCGACGTGTGGGAGTGGACGTCGAGCGACTTCCTGCCGTACCCGGGGTTCGTGGCCTTCCCGTACCGGGAGTACTCGGAGGTGTTCTTCGGCCCGGACCACAAGGTGCTGCGCGGCGGCTCGTTCGCCGTGGACGCGGTGGCGTGCCGCGGCACGTTCCGCAACTGGGACTATCCGGTGCGCCGGCAGATCTTCGCCGGCTTCCGCACCGCGCGCGACGGGGAGGGTGCCTGATGTGCCGGCAACTGGCCTACCTGGGCCCTGCGGCGCCACTCGGCGACGTGCTCGTGACACCGTCCCACAGCCTGCTGCGCCAGTCCTGGGAGCCGCGCCGCCAGCGGCACGGGACCGTGAACGCCGACGGCTTCGGCGTGGGCTGGTACGCGGACGGGGACCCGGTGCCCGCGCGCTACCGCAGGGCCGGGCCGATCTGGGGCGACCAGTCGTTCGCCGATCTCGCGCGGGTCGTGCGCTCGGGGGCCGTGCTCGCCGCGGTCCGCGACGCCACGCTCGGCGGCGCGGACGGCGAGGCAGCGGCGGCGCCGTTCGCCTCCGGTCCGTGGCTGTTCTCCCACAACGGCGCGGTGAGGGGCTGGCCGCGCTCGCTCGCCCCGCTCACCACGGCGGTGCCGCCCGTCGACCTGCTGTCCCTGGAGGCCCGCTGCGACTCGGCGTTCGTCTGGGCGCTGCTGCTGCACCGGCTGCGCTCGGGCGACGACCAGGGGCAGGCCCTCGCCGACACCGTCCTCGAAGTCGCCGAGGCCGCTCCCGGATCACGGCTCAACCTCCTCCTCACCGATGGGGAGACGATCACCGCGACCGCCTGGGGCGACAGCCTCTGGTATCTCACCGAACCCGGCCGCAGCACCGTCGTCGCCTCCGAGCCGTACGACGACGATCCGCACTGGCGCGAGGTGCCGGACCGCACCTTGCTCGCCGCGAGCCGCACCGACGTCCTGCTGACCCCGCTCAAGGAGCCCTCCGCGTGAGCCCGTACCAGCTGACCCGCACCCTGCCCGAGGACGCCACCGGCGCCGCCCTGCGCGCCGATGTCCTCAGCGGCCTGACCGGCACGCCGAAAACGCTGCCGCCCAAGTGGTTCTACGACGCGCGCGGCAGCGAGCTGTTCGACGAGATCACGACCCTGCCCGAGTACTACCCGACGCGCGCCGAGCGGGAGATCCTGCTGGCCCGCTCCCAGGAGATCGCCGACGCCACCGGCGCCCGCACCCTCGTCGAGCTGGGCTCCGGCTCGTCGGACAAGACCCGCCATCTGCTCGACGACCTGCCGATCCTGGAGACGTACGTCCCCGTGGACGTCAGCGAGAGCGCGCTGCGGGGCGCCGCCGAGGCGCTCGGCGCCGAGCGGCCCGGGCTGAACATCCACGGGCTGATCGCCGACTTCACGCTCGGACTCACCCTGCCGGACACTCCGGGGCCGCGCCTGGCCGCGTTCCTCGGCGGCACGATCGGCAACCTTCTGCCGGCCGAGCGCGCCGCGTTCCTGACCTCCGTACGCGCCCTGCTGCGGCCCGGCGACATGCTGCTGCTCGGCACGGACCTGGTGAAGGACGAGTCGGTCCTCGTCGCGGCGTACGACGACGCGGCGGGCGTGACGGCCGCGTTCAACAAGAACGTGCTCAGCGTCATCAACCGCGACCTGGGCGCCGACTTCGACCCGGGCGCCTTCGAGCACGTCGCCCTGTGGGACGCGGACAACGAGTGGATCGAGATGCGGCTGCGCTCCACGGCCGCACAGACCGTCAAGATCCCGGTGCTCGGCCTCGCGGTCGACTTCGAGGACGGGGAGGAGATCCGCACGGAGATCTCGGCGAAGTTCCGCGAGGAGGGCGTGCGGGCCGAACTGGCGGGCGCGGGGCTGCGCATGACGCACTGGTGGACGGACGCGCAGAACCGCTTCGCGCTCTCGCTCAGCCTCGTGGACTGACGGCCCCGAACCCAGTGGCAGGCGGCGGGTCACGGTCCGCTGGCGTCCAGCTCCTTGGTGATCCGTCGGGAAGCCGCCCCGGCCTCCTCGGCCGGGTCGGCCCCGGCGAGCACCTTCGACATGTACGCCTTGATCGGGTTGTCGGCCTCGACCCTCGCCCACAGCGGGGACACCGGCGTGGCCCGGCCTCGTGCGGCGCCCGCCGCCATCGCGGCCACGCCCGGCTCGTCGGCGACGGCGTCACTCAGGGTCGTCTTGTTGGGCACGTAGTTCATGGTCCTGGCCAGGTCCTTCTGCCACTTCTCGCCGGCCAGGGCCTTGACGACCGCGACGGCTCCGTCGCGGTCGTCGGTGTTCTCGGGCACGACCAGGTCGGAGCCGCCGGTGAAGACGGATCCCGGCTTGGCCGCTGTCTTGCCGGGGATCGGGAAGTAGCCCAGCCTTCCCTTGAGTTCGGGGTTCTGCTGCTCGACAGCCTGGGCGACGCCGGGCACGGCGACGATCTGGCCGACGTCGCCCTTCGCGAACTCGCCCGACTGCGGGGGGTGTTCCTCGTCGGAGTCCTTGGGCCCGTGGCCGAGCGCCTGGAGCTGCCGGTAGAACTCCATGCCGCGCAGCGCCGCCGGGGTCTGCAGGCTGCCCTCCCAGATGCCGCCGTGCTCCGTCGCGAGGTCGCCGCCCTCGTCCCAGATGAATCCGGAGAGCGTGTACCAGTCCTGGCCGGCCAGGTAGATGCCCTGGTCACCATGGGTGTTGAGACGCCGTGTGTCGTCGAGCCACTCGGCGCGGGTGCGGGGCGGCTGCTTGATGCCCGCCTTGGCGAACAGGTCCTTGTTGTAGATCACCACCCGGTTGGCCGCATACCAGGGGATGCCGTACTGGCGCGAGTGGAACATGCCGGGATCGGCGAGTCCGGGCAGCCACTCCTCCATGCCGAAGTCGCGCGCGGACTCCAGGCTGAGGTCGAGCAGTCCGCCCTCGTCGACGTACTGGGGCACCTGGGTGTTGCCGACCTCGATGACGTCGGGCGCCGGTCCGTCCACCGCGTCGCCACTGGCCGTGGCGCCCTCGTCCTGGGTGAGGGCCGCACTCACCTTCTCGCCGATGCCGGTCCACTCCTGGATACGGATGTCCAGGCGCAGGCCGGGGTTCTTGTCCTCGAAGCTCTTCGTGAACCGCTTGAGGAACGCGTCCGACGCGCTGTCCTTCATCAGCCAGACGGTCACCGTGCGCTGCTCGTCGCCCGCTCCTGGCAGATAGCCGCAGCCCGTGAGCAGCGAGGCGGACACGAGGGCGAGGGGGATGAGGGACGCGGCGGTGCGGCGGTACTTCACGTGGGTCACTTTCTGCCTGCGGACAGGGAGGGGCGGCCCGACGTGGGGGATGAGCGTGACGCTCGCACGGGTGTGGCTGGATTTTGGTATGGACCAATCGAACGGTCAAGGGGGTGGCGGCCGGTAAGTCGAACATCTGCGCTCTCGCTCGCGGTCCACGGTGACCTGAGGCACCGTGGAGGGACGTCCACCGCACGGGCCGAGGAGGCCTTCATGTCCGATCACACGTACCGGGTCACAGAGATCGTCGGCACCTCCCACGAGGGAGTCGACCAGGCCATCCGCAACGGCATCGCCCGCGCCTCGCAGACGCTGCGCGGCCTGGACTGGTTCGAGGTGTGCCAGGTACGCGGCCACATCGAGAACGGTCAGATCGAGCACTACCAGGTCGGCCTGAAAGTCGGCTTCCGGCTGGAGGACGAGGCCTGAGCGTGCGCGCCGGGGCCACTCGGGTGCGGCTCCGATCCCGCTCGCCCGGTCCGCTCAGGTCCGCCCCTCGCGCTCCTGGGCGTCCTTCAGCGCCTCGGAACCGCTCGCCCAGCGGGCGCGTACGACGGTGAAGCCCGCCCGTTCGGCCTCGTCGCACACGAGCTCGTCGTCGTCGACCAGCATGCGCACCTCGCGGCCGCGGGAGAGCGTGCGCAGCGTCTCCAGTTTGGTGCGGCGCGCGGGCCTGCGGTCGTCGTTGCGGCGCATCCAGACGCGCCCCTCGGGCAGGCCCTGTTCGGCGAGCCAGGCCACGGTGTCGGCGCGGCACCGCTCCGGCCTGCCCGTGAGGTAGACGACCTCGCACTCGCGTGCGCTCTCCAGCGCCAGCTCGACGCCGCGCGCGAGCGGCGGATCTTCGGGCGCGGCCCCGAAGAAGGCCGACCAGTCACGCGGGGTGCGCTCCAAAAAGCGCTGCCGGTGGGCCGTGTCGGCGAGGGTGTTGTCGAGGTCGAACACCGCCAGGGGTCTGGCGAGAGGCCTGCTGTTGTCGATCACACGCCAAGCGTAGGGAATCCTGAAGCGGCACAGACGTTGAACGGTGTGTGAGCTCAGTGATCGCATCGACCCGGTTCTCCGTCCTCGACCGTTCGCGCACCCGTGAGGGGCACGACGGGCCCTCGGCGCTGCGCGACACGGTGCGCTTCGCGCGCGAGCTGGACGCGCTCGGCTATCACCGTGTCTGGGTGTCGGAGCACCACGGGGTGCCGGGCGTCGCGGGGTCCGCGCCGACCGTGCTCGCCGCGGCGGTCGCGGCCGCCACCCGCACGATCCGGGTCGGCACCGGCGGCGTGATGCTGCCCAACCATCAACCCCTGGTGGTGGCCGAGCAGTTCGGGGTCCTGGAGTCGCTGTTCCCCGGGCGGATCGACATGGGTCTCGGCCGTTCGGTGGGCTTCACGGGCGGCGTACGCAAGGCGCTCGGGCGGGACAAGGACGATGCCGACGACTTCGCGGCGCAGCTCGCCGAACTGCTCGACTTCTTCCGGGGGACCTCCACGACCGGGGTACGCGCACGCCCCTCGGACGGCCTGACCGTCCCGCCGTTCGTGCTCGCCATGGGCGAGGGCGCGACGATCGCCGCCGAGGCCGGACTCCCGATGGTGGTCGGCGACCTCAGGAACCGCGAGAAGATGCTGCGCGCAATCGACCGGTACCGCGCCAGTTTCCGGCCGTCCGCGTGGGCGGGCGAGCCGTACGTCGTCGTCTCCGGGACGATCGCGGTCGCCGGGAGTCCGGAGGCCGCCCACCGCCTGCTGATCCCGGAGGCCTGGTCGATGGCGTACTCCCGCACCCACGGCACGTTCCCGCCGCTGCCGCCCGCCGAGCGCGTGGAGGCGCTGACGATGACGACGAAGGAGCGGGACTTCTACGAGTCCGGGCTGCGCGGCCACATCGCGGGCACGGAGGACCAGGTCGCGGACGAGCTGGAGACGCTGATCAAGGAGAGCGGCGCGCAGGAGGTCCTGGTCACGACCAGCTCGTACGACCGCGAGGGCCTCCTGGAGTCCTACCGCGGGCTCGCCCGGGTCGCGGGGCTGCACAGGGCCTAGAATCGTGGGGTTTGCCCCCCGCGTGACAGCGCATCCAGCCGCCCTACGGAGCCCACCCCATGCACGAGCCCGACCACGATCCGTTCGTCCGTGTGCGGGGTGCCCGTGAGCACAATCTGCGGGGCGTCGACGTGGACATCCCGCGCGACGTGCTCGCCGTCTTCACGGGGGTCTCCGGCTCCGGGAAGTCCTCGCTCGCCTTCGGCACGATCTACGCCGAGGCGCAGCGCCGCTACTTCGAGTCCGTGGCCCCGTACGCGCGCCGCCTCATCCACCAGGTCGGTGCGCCCAAGGTCGGCGAGATCACCGGGCTTCCGCCGGCCGTCTCGCTCCAGCAGCGCCGCTCCTCCCCCACGTCCCGGTCCTCCGTCGGCACGGTGACGACGCTCTCGAACTCGCTGCGCATGCTGTTCTCGCGCGCGGGCGACTACCCGCCCGGCGCGCAGCGGCTCGACTCCGACGCCTTCTCGCCGAACACGGCGGCCGGGGCGTGCCCCGAATGTCACGGGCTCGGCGTGGTGCACCGCACGACGGAGGCGCTCCTCGTGCCCGACCCGTCCCTGTCCCTCCGCGAGGGCGCGATCGCCGCGTGGCCGGGTGCCTGGCAGGGCAAGAACCTGCGCGACGTCCTGGACGCGCTCGGGTACGCCGTCGACCGGCCCTGGCGTGAACTGCCGCAGGAAGAACGCGACTGGATCCTGTTCACGGACGACCAACCCGTCGTCACCGTGCACCCCGTGCGGGACGCGGGCCGGATCCAACGTCCGTACCAGGGCACGTACATGAGCGCGAACCGCTACGTGCTCAAGACGTTCGCGGACTCCAAGAGCCAGACGCTGCGGACGAAGGCCGAGCGGTTCCTCGACAGCGCGCCGTGTCCGGTGTGCGGCGGGGCGCGGCTGCGGGCCGAGTCGCTCGCGGTGACGTTCGGCGGACGGACGATCGCGGATCTCGCGCATCTGCCACTCGCGGACCTGGCGAAGATCCTCGACGCCCCCGGCGACGCCTCGGAGACGGCGCGGGTCCTCACCGGCGACCTCCTGGCCCGCATCGCCACCGTCGCCGAGCTCGGCCTGGGCTACCTCAGCCTGGACCGCGCCACGCCCACGCTGTCCGCCGGTGAGCTCCAACGCCTGCGCCTGGCCACACAGTTGCGCTCCGGACTCTTCGGCGTGGTCTACGTGCTCGACGAGCCGTCGGCGGGCCTGCACCCGGCCGACACGGAGTCGCTCCTCACCGTCCTCGACCGGCTCAAGGCGGCCGGCAACTCGGTGTTCGTCGTCGAGCACCACATGGATGTCGTCCGCAAGGCCGACTGGCTCGTCGACGTCGGCCCGCTCGCGGGCGAGCACGGCGGCCACGTCCTGCACAGCGGTCCCGTCGCGGATCTGGCGTCCGTCGCGGACTCGGCGACGGCCCGCTTCCTGTTCGGCCGCGAGCACGTGCCCGTGCGCACGGTGCGGGAGCCGCGCAGCTGGCTGAAGGTCGGCCCGGTGACCAGACACAATCTGCGCGATGTGTCGGTGGACGTACCGCTGTCCACGTTCACGGCCGTCACCGGTGTCTCCGGGTCCGGGAAGTCCACGCTCATCGGCTCGATCACCGAGGAACTGGAGGGCGTGGGCCGCCTCGTGGTCGTCGACCAGAAGCCGATCGGGCGCACCCCGCGCTCCAACCTGGCCACGTACACGGGCCTGTTCGACGTGGTACGGAAGGTGTTCGCGGCCACCGACGAGGCGAAGGCCCGCAAGTACGGCGTGGGGCGCTTCTCGTTCAACGTGGCCGGCGGCCGGTGCGAGACCTGCCAGGGCGAGGGCTTCGTCAGCGTCGAGCTCCTCTTCCTGCCGAGCACGTACGCGCCCTGCCCGGACTGCGGCGGCGCGCGCTACAACGCCGAGACGCTGGAAGTCGCCTACCGGGGGCGGACCATCGCCGAGGTCCTCGATCTGACGGTGGAGAGCGCGGCGGAGTTCTTCGCGGACACGCCGGCCGTGGCGCGCAGCCTCGGCACACTGCTCGACGTGGGGCTCGGCTATCTGCGGCTCGGGCAGCCCGCCACCGAGCTGTCCGGCGGGGAGGCCCAACGCATCAAGCTGGCGAGCGAGTTGCAGCGCGGGCGGCGCGGTTCCACGTTGTATCTGCTCGACGAGCCGACGACCGGTCTTCATCCGGCCGATGTCGAGGTTCTGATGCGGCAGTTGCACGGGCTCGTCGACGCCGGGCACACCGTGGTGGTCGTCGAGCACGACATGGCGGTGGTCGCGGGCGCGGACTGGGTGATCGACCTGGGGCCGGGCGGCGGCGACGCGGGCGGTCGGATCGTCGCCGCGGGGCCGCCGACGGAGGTGGCGCGGGCGAGCGGGAGCGCTACGGCTCCCTATCTCGCCCGTGCCTTTCCGCCGGGCGCTCTGCCGGAAGCGCGGTCATGAACCTGCGGGCCGTACGTGGCTGGTCGCGTCCACGCGGCGGAGCCGCATATCGGCACAGCCCCGCGCCCCTGAAACACCGGAGTTCGCCAGTTCCCCTTCGGTGAGTTCTCGGGCCACCAGCGCGGTGTGGGTCCTACAGGGCCGGCCCGTCGTCCCCGACTCGGCGGCCCGGGCCAGTGAGCGGCGGTCGAGGTGCGAGCCCGGCGGGATCACGTCCCGTATCTCGACCTCGGCCACCAGCCCCCGTGTCGACGCCACCCGCCACAGCGAGGCGAGCAGCGTGTCGTCGCCGACGAACGCGGCTGCGGTGCCGGCCGCCCCGTCGGCGAGCCGGTACCGGACGCTGACCGGCTGGACCGGGACCCCCGCGTCCAGCGCGGCCTGGAAGACGGCGCGCCGGAAGTGCCCCTGCGCACGACCGCACCAGGTGCTGCCCTCGGGGAACGCGACGACCGCGGAGCCGGCCCGCAGCGCCTCGGCGATGCGGGCGACCGTGTCCGGGAGGGCACGCAGCCGGTCCCGCTCGATGAACAGGACGCCGCTGCGCGCGACCACCGGCCCGGCCAGGAGCCACCGCCCGATCTCCGCCTTGGCGAGCATCCGGGCCGGGCGCACGGCGCCGAGCAGTGGGATGTCCAGCCAGGAGATGTGGTTGGCGACCAGGAGCAGACCGCCGGTGGGTGCGGCGGCGGTGCCGGTGACGCGGACCTGGACCCCGATGGCCCGCGCGATCGCCCGGCACCACCACCTGACCGGTCCGGCGGGGATCCGTCCGCCGAACGGTGACAGCGCGATCCCGGTCAGGACCAGGACCACGACCGCCGTCATCCGCAGCACGGCCCGGGGTACGGCCGTCGCGGACCCCGCCGGCTCCACGCATGCCTTCGGGGTGCAGGGCGCGCTGGGCAGCCAGACGCTCATCAGGCCGGGGCGAGAGAGAGGAAGTGCCGCAGATAGCGCGGGTTGACCCGGCGCATCGACAGCAGCACGTACAGGTCGGCGACCCCGAAGTCCGGGTCGTGGGCCGGCTCCGCGCACACCCAGGCACCGAGGCGGAGGTAGCCGCGCAACAGCGGCGGAAGCTCGGTGCGGGCGGGGAACTCCACACGCTCCGCGTTCCAGGGCAGCAGCGGTCGTACGCGGTACTCCTCGGGAGCCAGGTGCTTGGTGCGCACACGGTCCCAGGTGCCCGCCGCGAGGGCGCCGCCGTCGGCCAGCGGGATGGAGCAGCAGCCGGCCAGCCATTCGTGGCCGCGGTCGACCATGTAGCGGGCTATCCCGGCCCAGATGAGCCCGATGACGGCGCCGTCCCGGTGGTCGGGGTGCACGCAGGAACGGCCGACCTCGACGAGGCCCGGCCGGATCTCGTCGAGGGCGGTCAGGTCGAACTCGCCCTCCGAGTACAGTCGTCCGGCGACGGAGGCCCGCTCCGGTGGCAGCAGCCGGTAGGTGCCGACGACCTGGCCGGTCACCGTGTCGCGGACGAGCAGGTGGTCGCAGTACGCGTCGAAGGCGTCGACGTCGAGGCCCGGTTGCGTGGTGGTCAGCAGGGCGCCCATCTCGCCCGCGAAGACGTCGTGCCGCAGCCGCTGCGCGGCACGGACGTCGTCCTCGTCGCGGGCCAGGGTGACGGTGTAGCGGGTGGGTGCCTCGGGCTGTGGGGGACGGTCGAGCGTGGTGACGCCGGTCATGGCTCTCTCCTGGTCACGGGCCGGTTCGGCGGAGCGATGGGCGGGCCGGACTGTCGTACGGCCTGCCGCTCCTGTTCTTCCGATACCGGTTGTCGTGTACGTGACCTGTGCCAGGAGAGGGGATGTGGGGATGTTGAATGCCAGGAGCGCCGGCGAAAGCGAGACGGGGCCGGGGATGAGCACCACTCCCGGCCCCGCCCGTCCGCACGTTGACGGCGAACGACGTACGGCTAACGCCTGCCCGCCTTGCGGGTCGCGCGCAGCCATTCTCTGTTCATCCCGGTGATGGAGACCAGCGGGATGCCCTTCGGGCAGGCGGTGGCGCACTCACCGGTGAGGGTGCAGCCGCCGAAGCCCTCGGCGTCCATCTGCCCGACCATGTCGAGGACGCGGGTCTCGCGCTCGGGCGCGCCCTGCGGCAGGACGTTCAGGTGGTTGACCTTCGCCGAGGTGAACAGCATCGCCGAGCCGTTCGGGCAGGCCGCCACGCACGCACCGCAGCCGATGCACTCGGCGTGCTCGAACGCGAAGTCCGCGTCGGGCTTGGGCACAGGCGTGGCGTGCGCCTCGGGCGCGGCCCCGGTCGGCGCGCTGATGTAGCCGCCGGCCTGGATGATCCGGTCGAACGCGGTGCGGTCGACGACGAGATCCTTCACCACGGGGAAGGCGGAGGCGCGCCACGGCTCGATGTCGATCGTGTCGCCGTCCTTGAAGGACCGCATGTGGAGCTGGCAGGCGGTGGTCCGCTCGGGGCCGTGCGCGTCACCGTTGATGACGAGCGAGCAGGCTCCGCAGATGCCCTCACGGCAGTCGTGGTCGAACGCGACGGGGTCGTCGCCCTTGACGATGAGCTCCTCGTTGAGCGTGTCGAGCATCTCCAGGAACGACATGTCCTGCGAGATTCCGTCCACGTCGTACGTGGACATGGCGCCTTCGGCGTCGGCGTTCTTCTGGCGCCAGACGCGCAGGGTGAGCTTCATGCGTAGCTCCGCTGAGTGGGGTGGACGTACTCGAAGACGAGGTCTTCCTTGTGCAGGACGGGGGCGTCGCCGGTCGCGGTGAACTCCCAGGCGGCCGCGTAGGAGAACTCCTCGTCGCGGCGGGCGGCCTCGCCGTCCGGGGTCTGGGACTCCTCGCGGAAGTGGCCGCCGCAGGACTCGGCGCGGTGCAGGGCGTCGAGACACATGAGCTCGGCGAGCTCCAGGTAGTCGACGATGCGGTTGGCCTTCTCCAGCGACTGGTTGAACTCCTCGCCGGTGCCCGGCACCTTGATGCGGCGCCAGAACTCCTCGCGGATCTGCGGGATCCGGTCGAGGGCCTTGCGCAGGCCTTCTTCCGTACGGGCCATGCCGCAGAACTCCCACATGAGTTCGCCGAGTTCACGGTGGAAGGAGTCGGGGGTGCGGTCGCCGTCGACGGCGAGGAGGAGGTTGATCCGGTCCTCGGTCTCGGCCAGCACGTCCTGGACGACGGGGTGTTCGGCGCTCACCTCTTCGTGGTGCGGGTTGCGCGCGAGGTAGTCGTTGATGGTCGACGGAAGCACGAAGTAGCCGTCGGCGAGACCCTGCATGAGCGCGCTCGCGCCCAGGCGGTTGGCGCCGTGGTCGGAGAAGTTGGCCTCGCCGACCGCGAACAGGCCCGGGATCGTGGTCTGCAGGTCGTAGTCGACCCACAGTCCGCCCATCGTGTAGTGCACGGCGGGGTAGATCCGCATGGGCACCTCGTACGGGTTCTCCGCGGTGATCCGCGCGTACATGTCGAAGAGGTTGCCGTACTTCTCCTCGACGGCCTTCTTGCCCATGCGGCTGATCGCGTCGGCGAAGTCGAGGTACACGCCCTGGCCGCCGGGGCCCACGCCCCTGCCCTCGTCGCACACGTTCTTCGCGGCGCGCGAGGCGATGTCGCGGGGCACGAGGTTGCCGAACGCCGGGTAGATGCGCTCCAGGTAGTAGTCGCGCTCGTCCTCGGGGATCTTGTTCGGCGGGCGGTCGTCACCCTTGGCCTTCGGGACCCAGATCCGGCCGTCGTTGCGCAGCGACTCGCTCATCAGCGTCAGCTTCGACTGGTGGTCGCCGGTGCGCGGGATGCAGGTGGGGTGGATCTGGGTGAAGCACGGATTGGCGAAGTAGGCGCCGCGCCGGTGCGCCCGCCAGACGGCGGTCGCGTTGGAGTTCATGGCGTTCGTCGACAGGTAGAAGACGTTGCCGTAGCCGCCGGACGCGAGGACGACGGCGTCGGCGAAGTACGTGTCGATCTTCCCGGTGATCAGGTCGCGGGCGACGATGCCGCGCGCCTTGCCGTCGACGACGATCACGTCGAGCATCTCGGTGCGCGCGTGCATCTCGATGGTCCCGGCTGCGATCTGCCGCGACAGCGCCTGGTAGGCACCGAGGAGGAGCTGCTGGCCCGTCTGGCCGCGGGCGTAGAACGTACGGGAGACCTGGACGCCGCCGAAGGAGCGGGTGTCGAGCAGGCCGCCGTACTCGCGGGCGAACGGGACGCCCTGTGCGACGCACTGGTCGATGATCTCGACGGAGATCTGCGCGAGGCGGTGGACGTTCGACTCGCGGGCGCGGAAGTCGCCGCCCTTCACCGTGTCGTAGAAGAGGCGGTGGACGGAGTCGCCGTCGTTGCGGTAGTTCTTCGCGGCGTTGATGCCGCCCTGCGCGGCGATCGAGTGGGCGCGGCGCGGGGAGTCCTGGTAGCAGAACTGGACGACGTGGTAGCCCTGTTCGGCGAGCGTGGCGCCCGCGGAGCCGCCGGCCAGGCCGGTGCCGACGACGATCACGGTGTGCTTGCGGCGGTTGGCCGGGTTGACCAGCTTCGCCTCGAAGCGGCGGGTGTCCCAGCGCTCGTTGACGGGGCCCTCGGGGGCCTTGGTGTCGACGACCGGCTCTCCGGTCGCGTACTCCGCGTAGGAATTCATGGGTCAGCTCACCACTCCGGTCATGACGCCCACGGGTACGGCGATGAAGCCGGCCGTGAGCAGCAGCGCGAGAACATTGGCGATGGTCTTCAGGACGCGGTCGCGGGTCGCGCTGCCCACGCCGAGGGTCTGCGCCGCGCTCCAGAAGCCGTGCTGGACGTGCAGGCCGAGAGCGAGCATCGCGACGATGTAGACGACGTTGCCGTACCAGGTGGAGAAGGTGTCGATCACGTTCTGGTACGGGTGGCCCGGCTGGAAGCCGCCCGGGTGCGCGGTGCCGGTCGTCAGGTCGAGGAGGTGCCACACGAGGAACAGCGCGAGGATGATGCCGCCCCAGCGCATCGTGCGGGTGGCGTAGCTCGAACGGGCCTTCTTGTGCACGTACTTGGCCGGGCGGGCCCTGATGTCGCGCCGGCTCAGCTGGTACGCGGACGTGGCGTGCGCGACGACGGCGGCCAGGAGCACGACGCGGACGAGCCACAGCGTCCACTCGTAGTGCATGAACGGCTCACCGACCGTGCGCAGCCAGTGCGCGTAGTGGTTGAACTCGCCCGACCCGAAGAAGATCTTCAGGTTGCCGATCATGTGGACGACCAAGTAGAGCAGCATGATCAGGCCGCTCACGGCCATCACTGTCTTCTTGCCGACGGACGAGTCCCAGAGCGTACGCGTCATGGACGGCCGTCGGTCCGTCCGTGTTGCCAGAGCCATGTCACGCACGCTAGAGCCGAAGGGCCCGATCGGTCCAAGACATGGTCCGGCTCATTTCCATAGGCGCAGACTATCGAGCGATTACGGTGGGGGTCATGCAGTTCCAGCAGCTCCAGTACTTTGTCGCGGTTGCCGAGACCCGGCACTTCACCCGGGCCGCCGAGGTGGTCCATGTCGCCCAGCCGTCGCTGTCCCAGCAGATCCGGTCCCTGGAGCGGGAGCTGGGCGCGGACCTCTTCCTGCGCGCCCGGGGGAACATCACGCTCACCGACGCGGGCGAGGCGCTCCTTCCGCTGGCCCGCCGCATCCTCGCCGACGCGGACACGGCGCGGCAGGAGGTGCAGGAGCTGGCGCAGCTCAAGAGCGGCCGGGTGCGGCTCGGCGCGACGCCCTCGCTGTGCACGGGCCTGCTGCCCGATGTGCTGCGCAGCTTCCACGACCGGTATCCCGGGATCCGCTTGATGATCGAGGAGGGCGGCTCCCACGACCTCGTACGCGAACTGGCGCGCGGCGCGCTGGATCTGGCTCTCGTGGTGCTGCCACTGCCCGCGCCGGCGCCGGCGCTGACGACCGTGGAGCTGCTGCGGGAGGATCTGGTGGTCGTGTCGTCGCCGGATGCGCCGCGGCCCGGGCGGGGACGGTCCGTGCGCATTGCCGATCTTGAGGGCGAGCGGCTTGTGATGTTCCGGCACGGCTATGACCTGCGAGAACTGACCGTCACCGCGTGCCGGGCGGAGGGGTTCGAGCCGGATTTCGCGGTGGAGGGCGGGGAGATGGACGCGGTCCTTGGATTTGTGCGGGCGGGGCTTGGGGTGGCCGTCGTGCCGCATATGGTCGCGACGCGGGCGGGGGCCGATCTGCGGGTGACTCCGCTTGCCCGTCCCGGGCTGCACCGGACGATTGCGCTGGCGCATCGCAGCGATGTGGCTCCGCCTCGGGCCGCGCGGGAGCTTCAGCGGATGTTGTTGGAGGGGTGACGTGCTTTTTGGGCGGGGGAATGTGCGCGGATGGCCTTTGGGGGTTTTGCGCAGTTCCCCGCGCCCCTGATCGGAGCGCCTCGGCGGCTTGGTCAGGTGCCGGTGGGTCGTGGGGTTTGCGCAGTTCCCCGCGCCGCTGATCGGGGGCGACCGGATCGCGGCTGCGGGTTGTTCGTGGGTTTTTGCACAGTTCCCCGCGCCCCTGATCGGGGGCTGGGCTTGTTTGGGACGTGCGGGCTGTCGGCGTTTTTTGTGCCGTGGCCCGCGCCCCTAGGGGGTGGGGGGTCTCGATGTCAGGCAATACCTTGTTGCCGATGGGTCCTGTAGGACCAGCCAGTGTGCGCCCTTTGATACGAGTTTCGCGCCCAGGGATTCGTGCCAGGCTCGGGTTGATTCCGTGTTTGTGCAGGCCAGGTCCAGGTGGGCGGCTGTGGGACGGGCGGCCGTCAGGCGTTGCAGCAGGATTTGTACGGGGAGTTCCGTCGGGGGGCGGATCCTGTGGAACTCCGGGAGCGTGCCCGGCGACGAGGTCCAGGCGGTGAACTTGGTCCAGAAGTCGATCTCCGCCTCGTACACCGCCGGGGCCAGATCGATGCAGACCTGGTCCAGGCGGCTCGTCGTCCCGTCGGGGGCCGTGACGGGGGCCGGGCGCCGGTGCTCGCCGGACCACGGGACCAGGCAGAACAGCTGGCCGCCGGGTGAGCGCAGGACCTCCAGGCCGTCCTCCGTGTGGACGGGCGTCGCGCCGAGGCGGTGCGCCAGGCCAGTTGTCCGAGCGAGGTCGTCCACCGCGAAGTCCAAGTGTGCGCCGCCTGGGCCGTTGACCGCCTGCGCCTTCAGGTGCGGATCGGCGGAGCCGTCCGGCAGCAGCGTCGCGAACTCGTCGTGGTCGCCGCGGGGCGCGGACAGGTGCGTCCCCGTGACCCGCGTCCAGAAGTCGCAGGCCGCCCCGAAGTGCGCCTCCGGCCGGTCGATGAAGGCGTACACCCAGCGGATCACCAGGGCCTCACCCCGACGCGTCGCACAGGGCGAGCTCGTGCAGGCGGTCCGGCGGGCCCGGGCGGGCGTAGTACCAGCCCTGCGCGGTGTCGCAGCCCAGGTCGCGCAGCTGCTCGGCCTGTGCGCCCGTCTCCACGCCCTCCACGGTGACGGAGAGGTCGAGGCTGTGCGCGAGCGCGACGATGCCCTCGACGATCTTCAGGTCGACGGGGTCGGCGGGGTACCGCTGCATACCCTGCGTGAAGGAGCGGTCCAGCTTGAGGACGCTCACAGGGAGCCGGCGCAGGTTCGCGAGGTTCGAGTAGCCCGTACCGAAGTCGTCCAGCGCGATGTCCACGCCCATCTCGGCGAGCCGCCGCAGAGGCTTCAGGAGATCGTCATCCGCGCCGATCAGGGCCGATTCGGTGACCTCCAGGCACAGGGCGCCGGGTTCGAGTCCGAAGCGCTCCAGGATGTCGACGGTGTCGGAGACCAGGCCCGGGTGGGTGAGCTGCATCGGGGACAGGTTCACGTTGATGCGCAGGGGCCCGGCGTCCTCGTAACGCTCCTGCCAGACCCGGGCCTGGCGCACTGACTCCTCCAGGACCCAGCGCCCGAGGGGCACGATGAGGCCGGTGTCCTCGGCGAGCGGGATGAACTGGTCGGGCCCGAGCACACCGTGCTGCGGATGCAGCCACCGCACCAGCGCCTCGGCGCCCCGCACACTGCCGTCGCCGAGGTGCACGAGCGGCTGGTACTCGATGAAGAACTCGCCGCGCTCCAGGGCCGCGGGCAGCGCGGTCGTGAGGCCGTGCCGGGTGATGGCGCGCGCGTCGGCCTCGGGGTCGGCGAGCTCGTAGCGGTTGCCGCCCGCCGACTTGGCCCGGTACATGGTGATGTCGGCGCTGCGCAGCACCTCCGCCGGGCTGCGCTCCCCCGCCGCGGGGCCCTCCACGATGCCGATGGAGCCGCGCACGGTCAGCTCGCGGCCGTCGATGCGGATGGGGGCGGCCAGCGCGTGCATGATGCGCCCGGCGAGGTCGTCGACCTCGGCCGCGGTGTCACGGCCGGTGGTCAGCGCGACGAACTCGTCGCCGCCGAGCCTCGCCACCATCTCGCCGGGCGCGGTGGCGCAGGCCTGGAGACGGTCGGCGACCTCGACGAGGAGCCGGTCTCCCGCCGCGTGGCCGAGGCTGTCGTTGATGGTCTTGAAGCCGTCGAGGTCGAGGTAGCACAGGCCGAAGCGCATGCCGTCGCCGGCCGCGAGCGCCTTCTCCAGGCGCTCGAAGAACAGGGTCCTGTTGGGGAGCCCGGTGAGTGCGTCGTGGGTGGCCTCGTAGCGCAGCCGCAGGTTCAGGAGGCGACGCTCGGTGGTGTCCTCCATCAGCGCCAGCTGGTACTGCGGCACTCCGTCGGCGTCCCGCAGCAGAGAGACGGTCAGGTTCGTCCACAGGGCGGTGCCGTCGGGGCGGTAGAACGCCTTCTCCACGCGGTAGTGCTCGCGCTCGCCGCGCACCAGCTCCTCGTACAGGCGCCACACGTGCGGGGGGTCGTCGGGGTGGGTCCACTCGACGACGTTGCGGCCGCGCACCAGGTTCTCGGCGCCGCCGAACATGCGCACCAGTGCGTCGTTGGCCTCCAGGACCGTGCCCTCGAGGTCCGCTATGCCGATGCCGATGGCCGCGCCGTGGAACACCGCGCGGAACCGGGCCTCGCTCGCGTGCAGCGCCTCGGCGACCGCGCTGCGCGCGCTCAGGGCGGCCCGTGAGATGGCCTCCTGCTCGACGAGGGTCCGCTCGCGCAGGGCCTGGGCGAAGCCGGCCGCGACGGAGTGCTGGAGCCGGGCGCAGCGCGCCCGCAGCTCTTCCTCGCGCCGGTCCTCGTCGGTACGGCAGTACAGGACGAGGTAGGCGTCGACGACGTCGAGGGTGCGGGTGAGCGCCTCGGGGTCGGTGCAGTGCACGCCGATCAGCGCCGCGCCGACGGCCTGGGCCGCGGGCGCGTCCAGGGTCCGCTCGCCGAGCGCGTCCCGCAACCGCCGCGCGAGCGGCATGAGTTCCTTCTCGAACTCGACCCGGGTCAGGGAGGTCGCCGTCACCGGGAAGATCGCCCGGCTCCAGATGGTGGCGAACCTGCGCAGTCTGCCCTCGGGCCCGTCCGGTTCGCCGCTCACGCCTTGCGCCCCACGCCGGCGCAGCCCGAGAAGGCATATGGATCCTCGTCCGCGGGCGCGTTCTCCGGCCGCCATTCGGGCATCTGTACGAGTCCGGGTTCCACCATCTCGTATCCCTCGAAGAATCGCGCGATCTCCTCGCGCGAGCGCATGATCAGCGGGTTGCGTATGTTCTTGTACACGTCGACCGTGCCGGCGGCGCGCGCGGCGGGTACGGGGATGCCCTCGTACGCGGCGTGCGTGACGATCAGGAGGCTGCCCGGCGCGAGGGCGTCGCGCAGTTCGGCGACGGCGCTCTGCGGGTCGTCGGCGTCCTCGACGAAGTGCAGAACGGCGACGAGGAGCAGGGCGACCGGCTTGTCCAGGTCGAGGAGTTCACCGACCTCGGGGGCCGCGAGGATCTCGCGGGGCTTGCGCAGGTCGGCGGTCACGACGGCCGCGCGGTCGTTGCCGTCGAGGACGGCCCGGCTGTGCGCGACGGCGACCGGGTCGTGGTCGACGTACACGACGCGCGCTTCGGAGTCGGCCGCCTGGGCCACCTCGTGGACGTTGCCGAAGGTGGGGATTCCGGATCCGATGTCCAGGAACTGGGTGACGCCCTGCTGGACCGCGTAACGCACTGCCCGGCGCATGAAGGCACGATTCGCCTGCATGATCTTCGGGAGCCCCGGCATGAACTCCATCGCCTTGCGGGCCGCCTCCCGGTCCACCTCGAAGTTGTGCGAACCGCCCAGGTAGTAGTCGTAGATCCGGGACACGCTGGGCACCGAGATGTCAATGCCCTGAGGGGCCCAGGCGGGACGCTCCATCAATGTCTCCAAGGCGTAGGCGAGCCGGTGTTCGAGCTGAGGCTACTGATCGCCCGCCAATGGAGCGAGTCAAAACGGAAATTGACCGTCCGTTCTCGGTCACTGCCTCCGGCAAGTGCCGAATGGCAATGATCCGAAATCACCCCGAAACCCTCACTGTCGCAACGGAAAAGAACCGGCCTGTTCCCTCCGCGTGATCACGGGGGAACAGACCGGCGATTCGCCAAATCCGCAGCAGACTCTACGCGGTGCGCCTACTTCGGCGCTCCCACGGGCTTTCCGTCGGGCGCAGCGGCGTACCAAGTGCCGCCCACGCCCTGCCCATTGGTGTCGCCGGGCTTCTTGTCGCCGGAGTAGGTGTAGATCGGCCAGCAGTTGATCGTCTGCTGCTTGCCTCCGTCGGGGCGGTCGTACGTCATGAAGCCCTTCTTGAGGATGCCCTTGGTGTCGTTCTTCGCGACGGGCGCTACGGCCGGCCAGTTCTCCGCGCAGGTGTCGACACAGTTCGACTTGATGGGCCAAGCCGAGTCCTTGAGGAACCGGTAGACGGTCATTCCGTTCTTGTCGACGACGATCTCGCCGAGTTTCGGGTCCTTGCGTGTGGACAGGCCGGCCAGGTCGGCGGGCTGCGCGGCGGCGGGGCTCGCCTTCTTGCCGTCGGGCCCGGCGGCGTACCAGACGCCTCCGACGCCCTGCCCCTTCGCGTCGCCCGGCTTGGTGTCCATCGCGTACCGGTACATGGGCCAGCCGTCGATCGTCAGCTGCTTGGTGCCGTCGGCCGCGGTGACCTCGCCGAGCAGCGACTGGTCGACGCCGGGCGCCGCCTTGGCGCCGTCCGCGGGCACCACGGGCCACGCCTTGAGGCAGGCGTCGTCACAGTTCGACTTGGGCGGCTGCGCGGTGTCCTTGTCGAAGCGGTACATCGTGAAGCCCTCGCTGTCCGTGAGGACCTGTCCGAGCTTCTTGCTGTCCCAGGTGGCGAGCTGTCCGGCCGGCTTCGCCTTGGCCGCCCCCGCGTCCTTCGCGTCTCCGTAGCCGTCGCCACTGCCGTACGCGTCCCCGTTGCCGTAACCGCCCTGCGCCGGGGCGGCGTTGCCCACGGACTGGCCGTTGGGCGACTGATTGCCCTGGTCCTGACCGCACGCCGTCGTCAGCGCCAGCAGGGCCGCAGCGGTCGCTACGAGTGAGGCGCTCCGCCAGGTGTTCATTGCCAACTCCCGCTGGTTGCTTGGGTGTTGTGCGATCCCGGAAGGTGCCGCACATGGCCCTAGGTACGCGCGGCGACGGCGGATGTGTTCAACGGGGCCGGAAATTTCTTTTTGGTGAGGGGGCGCGGGACGCATCCGGGGCCGGCCACGCGTGCGCTCCGGTGGCCGTGGGCAAACCTGGCGCCCCCCATCTCCCCACCTTCGGACCAATCCTCGGCGGCCGGGGCGTGGCGACGCCTCCCGCCGCCCATGATCTCCGTCGTGTACGGATCCAGAGGGGCCAGGTCGACCCTGGTCACACGGGTGGTGGCGGTGCTCGCGCTGGCCTGGCTGCTGGGCTCGCCCGCGGCCGGCGCCACGGCGGCCGCACTGACCCCGGCCGACAACTGCGCATACGCCTCGATCGGCAAGGGCGGCGACGCGATAGCCCGCGCCGGTGACGGCGTCGTCTGCCGGGCGGGACCCGTCAAGCCACCGCCGCGGAAGCCCGCGCCGCCCCCGGCCCCAAAACCACCGCCGCCACCACCACCTCCCCCACCGCCACCGCCGCCACCGCCACCTCCGCCTCCGCCTCCGCCCGTGAAGGCACCGCCGCCGCCCGCCCCGAAGCCGACGGTGCGCCCCAAGCCCTCGCCGACTCCGGTCAGTTACCCCGAATACCGCCCCGCGCCCCGCAAGGCGCCGCCGAGCGGCGGGCCTTCCCTGGTATCGCTCACCCTGCTCATCACCGCGCCCGCGGTGCTCGCCGTAGCCGCGCTGCGCCCGCGCTGACCGCCCGGAGGTCCTGATGTCGGAATGGCTTGTTCTCACCCTCGCGATGGTGGCCGCGTGCGCGGTCGTGCTCGTCGTGACCGTTCTTCAGCAGCGCAGGATCGGCGACGACGACGACCCGAGCGAGACCCCTGACGTCATCGAGTACATGACGATGATGATCGGCGTGGTGTACGCGATCGTCCTGGGCCTCGCCATCGCGGGCGTCTGGGAGGGCCGCAGCGCCGCCCAGGACCATGTACGCAACGAGGCGCAGGCGCTGCACGAGGTCCATGAACGCGTCCGCGTCTATCCGACGGAGGTCAGAACCCGTATCCGCTCGGATGTCGACACCTATGTCAGCCATGTCGTCACCACCGAGTGGCGCACGATGAAGAACAAGGGCCATCTCACCGCCCAGGGCACCCGGCTCCTCGACAAGGTGCGCCACGACGTCACCGACTACCAGCCGAAGACGGACTTCGAGGCGCAGGCCTACCAGCCGCTGCTCGACCAGATCACCGCCGCGGACGACGCCCGCAACGCGCGCGCGGACTCCACCGGCGCCACGATGCCGGGCGTGGTCTGGTTCGGCCTCATCGCGGGAGGCCTCGTCACGATCGGGATGGTCTTCGCACTCCAGATCCGCAGAACGGCACGCGAGCTGGTCCTCGCCGGGCTCTTCTCGGCACTGATCGCGTTCCTGCTCTTCCTGGTCTGGGACCTCGACGCGCCCTACAGCCGCGGGGTCGCGGCCACCGTGGAACCCTTCCTCATGCTGTTCCCGCACGCCGGGGGGTGAGACCGTCGGGCCGCGCTCATCTCGGGTCGGCGCGGCCCGCCCTGCACCCTGCGCCCCGGCGACGCACTCTGGTCCCATGACTGCCTGGCACGCCCCCATCGTCGTACACCCTCCCGCACCCGAAGGCGGGCGGCATGTCACCGTGCGGGGGCGGGCCGTCGGGCTCGCGCACAGCGATCAGGACCTCATCCGGCTGCTGCGTTCGGCCGGGCTCGGGGAGTCCGACATGACGCTCGACGATCCCCATCTGGTCGAATGGCGCGGCGCGGGCGCGCACGTATGGCACACGACGGGCCCCGACGAGCCGTCCCCGCACCACCCTGTCGCCTGACCGGCGGACAGCGTCACCCCGTTCGCCCTACACGGAGCGCGGCCGTACGGGTCCGTACCTGGCGACCGGTCGCGGCGCCGCTCGGGCGACAGCAATGCCCGAACCGCCGCACGGCCCTTCGCCCCGGTTGGCCATGTCGGTCGGGGTGGCGCGTCGTCCGGAACGCGGGTGACGCGACGGTGCGGCGGCCTCTCTGGCAAGGACTGCCGTCGCAGTCACGACGATCCGGCCACCCCACGCGATGAGGCTGGACCTGGCGACGATGTTGCGTTGTCGGTGATGTCGCTTTGTCGGCGACACGGACTCGTATGGCACACCGCACTCCTGGCCGCCACCCATTCGCTCCTGGGCTGTCGCCCCCCGCGTGCGCCGCGCTTAGTTTTTCAGTAAGCGCAAGTGACGCGGTCTCGCCGCCGCGTCGAGAGGGGTGAACGAATGTCTTCGTCCCAGCCGGCCGACGAGGAGGGTCAGCAGAAGAAGCGCGCGCCGTGGGGCGTGATGGCGCTGGTTCTGCTCACCGGACTCGCGCTGATCCGCAATGGATCGGGGGAATTCGACATCGGTCCCCCGCAGCCCGCGTCGGCGGCGGCAGCGGATCCCCGCTCCCCCTCCGGTGCGGCGGCGCCGAAGCCGCTGCCGTTCTCCGTGGCGGACCGGGTGCAGATCCCGGCGATCCAGGTGGACGCCCCGGTCATGCCCGTAGGGGTCGCCGCGGACGGCTGGGTGGACGCCCCGCCGCCGGAGGACCCGAATCTCGCGGGCTGGTTCACCGGTGGCGTGACTCCGGGCGAGAAGGGCACCGCTGTCATCGTCGGCCATGTCGACAACCAGCAGGGGCCCGCGGTCTTCTACGGACTCGGCTCGCTCAAAAAGGGAAACCACGTCCAGGTCATGCGCAAGGACCGGAAGACCGCCGTGTTCGAGATCTACGGCATCGAGGTCTTCAGCAAGGCGAATTTCCCGGGGAAACGCGTCTACGGCAGCACGGGAGTGCCCGAACTGAGGGTGATCACGTGCGGTGGCGGTTTCTCCAAACAGAACGGCTACGACGGGAATGTCGTCGTCTTCGCCCGCCTGATCGAGGTGCGCTGACCCGGCGGGCGAAAACCGGCTCAGACTCCCCGGCGCCTGGGCACCATGATGCGGCAGCCCTAGTGCAGCGCCCGCGGCGGGCCCGTACGGCACGTGCCGCCCCCAGCACCTGTGGGACCTGGGGTTTCCGCTAGCCTCACCGCTGTGAACGCAGAGCAGCCACACCAGTTCGAACGCGGTACGGACGGCCCCAAGGTGATCGTGGTCGGGGTGGACGGCTCCGACTCGTCGCTGCGCGCCGCGTCCTACGCCGGAGGCCTCGCGCGGCGCCAGCGCGCCCTCCTCGCCGTCGTCTACGTCCAGCCCATCATGGCCACCGGCGCCGCGCTCGGCGTCCCCGTGGCCGACACCACGGACGAGATCGCCGAGGGTCTGATCACCGAGATCAGGGACGCGGCGGAGCGGGTGAAGGGCATATACGAGGTGCGCTGGGAGTTCCACACCTTCCGCGGCGACCCGTACAACGGCCTGGTCACCGCCGCCGACGAACTGAAGGCGGACGCCGTGGTCGTCGGCGCGTCCGAACAGGCGGGACACCGCATCGTCGGGTCGG
Organism: Streptomyces sp. CB01635; assembly: GCF_002803065.1. Lineage (GTDB taxonomy): Bacteria > Actinomycetota > Actinomycetes > Streptomycetales > Streptomycetaceae > Streptomyces. Next base: position 479,366 of record NZ_NNBL01000003.1, on the reverse strand, counting down.
TGGCGATCCGGCTGGTGAAGGCAGGGCGCTGGCCCGTCACCGTGGTCCCGTAACCACCGGAACCCGGAACCCGGAACCAACCCCATACGAACCCTCGCACCCCATAGAGCGTGCCTTCTTCCGCAGCCGCCGCGGCTGGGCCATCATGATCGCCCGTCAGCCGACTGCCGTCCGCGAAGAGGTGGAGCCCATGGCCGGTCTCAGAGGACTTCGGATGGGGCAGGGCGTACTGCGCCGTAAGCCCATCGAACAGATCGAGGAGACCGAGGGGGGCGGCGGGCAGCAGCTCACCCGCTCCCTCGGCCTGTGGCAGCTCACCGCGATCGGCGTCGGCGGCATCATCGGTGCCGGCATCTTCACCCTCGCGGGTACGGTCGCCAACGGCACGGCGGGGCCCGCGGTCCTGATCTCGTTCCTCATCGCGGGCGTCGCGAGCGCGTGCGCCGCGCTGTCGTACGCGGAGTTCGCCGGCCTCATCCCGAAGGCCGGGTCCGCCTACACGTACGGGTACGCGGTCCTCGGCGAGCTGGTCGGCTGGTTCATCGGCTGGGACCTGCTCCTGGAGTACACGGCGATCGTCGCGGTCGTCGCCATCGGCATCTCGGGCTACTTCAGCTTCCTGCTCGGCGAGATGGGGCTCGACCTGCCGCACTGGATGCTGGGCGCGCCGGGCACGGGCGACGGCCACAGGATCGACCTGTTCGCCGCGCTGCTGTGCCTGCTGATCGCGTACCTGCTGACGCTCGGCATCAAGAACGCGGCGCGCTTCGAGACCGTCGTGGTGGTCCTGAAGGTCCTCGTGGTGCTGCTGGTCATCGGCGTGGGCTTCTTCCACATCGACACGGGCAACTACACGCCGTTCTTCCCGTTCGGCGTCAGTGGCGCGTTCACGGGCGCGGCCACCGTCTTCTTCGCGGTGTTCGGGTACGACGCCATGTCGACGGCGGCCGAGGAGTCCAAGGACGCGCAGCACCACATGCCGAAGGCGATCCTCTACTCGCTCGCGATCTCGATGGTCCTGTACGTGCTGGCGTGCCTGGTCCTGACCGGCATGCAGAACTACAAGGACATCGACCCGGAGAGCGGCTTCTCGACGGCGTTCAAGTCGGTGGGCCTGAGCGGGCTCGCGAGTGTCATCGCGGTGGGCGCGATCATCGGCATCCTCACGGTGATGTTCACCTTCATGCTGGGCGTCACCCGCGTGTGGTTCTCGATGAGCCGTGACGGGCTGCTGCCCAAGTGGTTCGCGAAGACCCATCCCACCCGGCACGTGCCGACGCGCGTGACGTGGATCGTCGGGTGCGCGTCGGCCGTCATCGCCGGGTTCCTGCCGATCGGGGAGGCGGCCGAGCTGACCAACATCGGCATCCTGCTGGCGTTCGTCGTGGTGTGCATCGCGGTGATCGTGCTGCGCTACAAGCGGCCCGACCTGCCCCGCACGTTCCGCACGCCCGGTATGCCGGTGGTGCCCGCGCTCGGCGTCGTCTTCTCGATCTGGCTGATCACGTTCCTGCAGTGGCAGACGTGGGTGCGGTTCGCGGTGTGGTTCGCCATCGGGCTCGTCATCTACTTCAGCTACTCGTACAAGAGGTCGGAGCTGGCGAAGACGGACCCGTCGGCGAAGTCCTGACCGCTACCTGCCCATGGTCAGGCCGTCCTCGGCCGCGCCGCGGCTGAGGACGGCCTGGCTGATCCGGTCGCGGACGTCGTTCAGGCCGAGGCCGTCGTGGATGGCCTGGTTGACGTTGATGACGCGGCCCAGGCCGACGTTGAACCACTGGGGGAGGAACTCGGCCTTGCGCACCTCCCAGCGGCCGCCGGCCCGCTCCGGCGGCGCGAAGGTGAAGCGGCCGATCGTGCCCTCGTTGCCGCGCGGGTCCTGGGCGCCGTCGTCGTTGTACATCTCGCCGGCGATCTGGTCGCCCATGCCGTAGACCACCCAGGTGCCGTTGACCTTCTCGTACGCCTGCGGGACGTGCGCGTGCGTGCCGAGGATCAGATCGATGTCGGGGCGGCCGTCCGTGCGGGACGCGGTGAGCTCGTCGCCGAGCCTCAGCTGGCTCTCGTCCGGCTCGTCCTGCCATTCGGTGCCCCAGTGCAGCGAGAGGACCACCACGTCCGCGCCCGCCTTCCGGGCCGCCCGCGCGTCTTCGACGATCCGCTGACTGTCGATCGTATTCACGGCCCACGGCCGCCCCTTGGGCATCGGGGCGCCGTTCGTGTCGTACGTGTACGCGAGGTGGGCGACCTTGGCGTCACCGGCGCGCAGCCACGCGGGGCTGCCGGCCTCGGCGGCGGTTCGGGCCGATCCCGTGTGGCGGATGCCCGCGCGGTCCATGGCATCGAGGGTGCGGTCGATGCCGGCGGCGCCGTCGTCGAGGGCATGGTCCGAGGCCGTGGAGCAGGCGTCGTAGCCCGTGTCGCGCAGCCCTTTGGCGACCTCGGGCGGGGACTTGAACTTCGGGTCGCCGGTGTACTGGCCCGCGGTGCCGTAGACCGTCTCCATGTGACAGATCGCCAGATCCGCTTTGGAGACGGCCGGCTGCACGCCGGACAGCATCGGCGCGAAGTCGTACCCGTCGCCGCCCGCGTCGGTTTTCGCCTTCTTGATGATCGAGGCGTGCGGCAGTACGTCACCGGAGGCGACGAGCGTGAAGCCGCGGTGCCCGCCGGTGGCGCCGCCGGCGGCCGACGGCGCCGGGGTGTCGCTGCCGTGGGGCGCCGGGGTGCCGCTCCCCTGGGGCGCCGAACGATGTGTGCGGTCCGCGGGCGCGGAGCAGCCCGCGCCCGCCGCGATGAGTGCGGCCGCGAGGACCGCCGCGCCCTGCCGTGTGCGCCGTGCGTGTGGCGTGTGTCTGGTGCGTCCCGTGCGGCTTGCGGCCCGTGTGCGTTGCGTCATCGACCAAGCTCCATGATTCGGTGGATAAGGTGATTTTGGACATACGCATAGACGTACGGGCATCGGGCCGAGTCAAGGCTCCATACCGCCGCAGTCCCCACAACGGCGTCACGTTCCGGCGCAGTCGGCCCCGTTCGCCGCACCGCTCGCCGACGGCATCGACCGCCCGTCGCAGACCGCTGCCCGTGCTCTGGGCGTGAGCGGCGAGCTGCGCTGCCATACGGCCATGACGACCGCCACGAAGACCGAAGGACCCGACCGCACGGCTGCACATGTGCTGGCCGAGCTCCAGCGCGAGCACGGCAGGCCGCTTCTCTCCTTCCTCCTGCGGCTGTGCGACGGCGACCGGCAGCGGGCGGAAGACCTGGTCCAGGAGACGTTCGTCCGCGCCTGGCAGCATCCGGAGGCGCTGCGCGCCGACTACGAGTCCGTGCGGCCCTGGCTGTTCACCGTCGGCCGCAGGCTCGCCATAGACGCCCGGCGTGCGCGGCTCGCCCGCCCCCCGGAGATCGGCGGCACGGTCCTGGAGAGCGCGCGGGTCTGCGCCGACCACGCGGAGCGCTCGGCGGCCGCTCTCGATGTGCGGGAAGCCGTGGCGACGCTCAGCCCGGAGCACCGGGCGGTGCTCCTCCAGGTGTACTTCCGTGGCGCCTCCGTGGCCGAGGCCGCCGCGGCACTCGGCATCCCTCCCGGTACCGTGAAGTCCCGCGCGTACTACGCGCTGCGCGCACTGCGCAGGGTGCTCCCGGGCTATGAGGCGAACACGGTCGGCCCGCATTGAAACCGGACAACAGGTCAAGCCTCCGTAAAGCGCCTTGCCCGGTGCCCCGGTCCTCGATTGAGTAATCGGCTGTCCTCCCCCGCCCGGTCGGGCGCGAGGGCCCGGGGGCCGGCACAGCGCACGGACCGGAGGAAGGCAGGAAGGGATGTTGCACGGGAGCAAGGAAGGCACATCGGACGCCGGCGGCGGCGAACTGATGGTGCCGATGGCGTGGTTGTACGCCGAATACATCGCCGATGAGCTGCTGCGCACCGGTGATCTGATGCCGCCCACGTCCTTCGAGTTCCGGGCCGGGCGCGACGCACTCGCACTGACGATCTTCCTGTCGGACACGGACGGCGAGCTGTCCGGCATCCGGGTCGTGTCCCAGCTGGAGACCTGGCTGTCGCTGACGGCGTACGACCAGCCGTGGCAGTACTGGGTGCGGGAGCACATGGGGCGCCTTGCCGCGCAGGCGCTTGATGAGAACAGACCTTCGCCGGACCTCGAACTGGCCGAGGCGGCCTGGCGATGGCTGGAGGAGACGGAACTGCTAGCGCCGGACCTGGACTCCGTGCCGGGCCGCGGGTCGCTGCCCGACGAGGAGGACGACGGGCCGAAGGTCTGGACACCGGCGTGGCAACTGGGGCTGCCGCTCGGCCATCTGGCGATCCATCTGTTCTGAAGGCCTTCGGCCCCTTCGTGGGGCCTCTGCTGTCCCGCTATTCGACCTCGACGCCCGAAGAGTGCACGCCCGCGCGGTACTTGGGGATCCGCACGGTGATCTTCATGCCCGCGCCGGTGCCGGTCTCGATGACGAGGCCGTAGTCGTCGCCGAACGCCTGCCTGAGCCGCTCGTCGACGTTCGAGAGGCCGATCCCGGTCGAGGTGCCGCCCTCGCCGCGCAGGATCGCGCGCAGCTCGCCCGGGTCCATGCCGACCCCGTCGTCCTCGATGACGACCTCCGCCTCCGCGCCCGCGTCCCGGGCGCCGATCGTGATGCGACTGCCGGTGACGGCGCCCTCCAGGCCGTGCTTCACGGCGTTCTCGACGAGGGGCTGAAGGCACAGGAAGGGCAGCGCCACCGGCAGCACCTCGGGCGCGATCTGGAGCGTGACCGAGAGTCGGTCGCCGAACCGGGCCCGGACCAGGGCCAGATACTGGTCGATGGAGTGCAGTTCGTCGGCGAGCGTGGTGAAGTCTCCGTGGCGGCGGAACGAGTAGCGGGTGAAGTCGGCGAATTCCAGGAGGAGTTCGCGGGCACGCTCGGGGTCCGTGCGCACGAACGAGGCGATGGCGGCCAGTGAGTTGAAGATGAAGTGCGGCGAGATCTGCGCGCGCAGCGCCTTGATCTCGGCCTCGATGAGGCGGGTGCGGGAGCGGTCGAGTTCGGCCAGCTCCAGCTGTACGGAGATCCAGCGGGCCACCTCGTCGGCTGCGCGGGCGAGGACGGCCGACTCGCGGGGCGCGTAGGCGACGAGGGCGCCGAGCACGCGCCCGTCGGTGACGATCGGGGCGGCCACGGCCCAGCGCAGCGGGCAGTCGACGGCGCCGCATCCGCAGCCGAACGCGGCGCTGCGCCCGGTGTCGAGCAGACCTTCGAGATGCCCCATGACCTGTTTTCCGTGCTGGTCCCCCGCACCGTCCCAGGCGAGGACGGCGGTGCGGTTGGTGAGGCAGAGCGCGTCGGTGCCGAGGAGCGTGCGCAGCCTGCGGGCAGACCTGCGAGCCGACTCCTCGGTGAGCCCGGCCCGCAGCGGCGGCGCGGCGAGCGAGGCGGTGTGCAGCGTGTCGAAGGTGGCCCGCTCCACGGGCGTACCGACGTCGCTGCGGCCCCCGGGGTGCGCCGTGCGCCGGCCGAGGACGAAGCCGCCCGCGAGGAGGAGCGGGCACAGGGCGAGGAGTACGGCGGTGGCGGTCACGGGCGGGCTCCCTGCTCGCCCGCGGTGATCGTCCCGTCCGTGCTGAGCGACTCGGGCAGGTGCAGCCGCGTCATCGTGGCGCTGGTGTGCGGCGGTACGGAGTCCTGGGTGGCCAGCGATACGAGGATCATGGCCAGGAAGCCGACCGGGACCGACCACACGGCGGGCCAGGCGAGCAGGGTGTGCAGCCAGCCGCCCTGTGCGACGCCTGCGACGGTCAGAGTGACCGCGACGAGCGCGGAGCCGCCGCCGAGGAGCAGTCCGGCCCGCGCGCCGGGCGGGGTGAGCCGCCGCCACCAGATGCCGAGGACGAGCAGCGGGCAGAACGAGGACGCCGACACCGCGAACGCCATCCCGACGGCGTCCGCCACCGGCACCCCGGTGACCAGGAGCGCCCCGCCCAGCGGAACGGTCATCGCGAGGAGTGTCGCCAGGCGGAAGTGCCGTACGCCGCGGGCCGGCAGGACGTCCTGGCTGAGCACGCCGGCGACGGCCATCGTCAGACCCGAGGCGGTCGACAGGAACGCGGCGAAGGCGCCGCCGGCCACGAGCGCCCCGAGCAGGTCACCGCCGAGCCCGCCGATGGCCCGCCCCGGCAGGAGCAGGACGGCCGCGTCGGCGTCCTGGGTGGCGCTCAGTTCGGGCGCGTACAGACGGCCGAGCCAGCCGTAGATCGGCGGCAGGCAGTAGAAGAGCCCGATGAGGGCGAGCACGGCGACCGTGGTGCGGCGGGCCGCGCGGCCGTTCGGGCTGGTGTAGAAGCGGACGACGACGTGCGGCAGGCCCATCGTGCCGAGGAACGTGGCGACGATGAGGCCGTACGTCGCGTACAGCGGGTGGTCCGCGCGGCTGGTGGCGAGCGGCTGCCCGGAGCCCGCGCCGGACCAGGGGGCGCCGTCGGCGGAGGGCGGGGTGCCGCCGTCGCCGTGCCAGGCGAGGACCAGGAAGAACGCGGGCACGAGCAGCGCGGTCAGCTTCAGCCAGTACTGGAAGGCCTGCACGAAGGTGATGGAGCGCATGCCGCCCGCGGCGACCGCGAGGACGACGACGGCGGCGACGAGCGCCCCGCCGAACCAGCGCGGCGCGCCCGTGAGGATCTGCAACGTGAGCCCGGCGCCCTGGAGTTGGGGCACGAGGTAGAGCCAGCCCGCGCCGACCACGAGCATGCTGACGACCCTGCGGACGCTGCGGGACTCCAGGCGGCCCTCGGCGAAGTCGGGCAGCGTGTACGCGCCGGAGCGGCGCAGCGGGGCCGCGACGAACACGAGCAGGACGAGGTATCCGGCGGTGTAGCCGACGGGGTACCAGAGCATGTCGGGGCCGTGCACGAGCAGCAGTCCGGCGACGCCGAGGAAGGAGGCGGCGGAGAGGTACTCCCCGCTGATCGCCGCGGCGTTGAGGCCGGGGCCCACCGTGCGCGAGGCGACGTAGAAGTCGGAGGTGGTGCGGGAGATGCGCAGGCCGAAGCCGCCGATGAGGACCGTGGCCAGGACGACCACGGCCACGGCGGGTATCGCGTACGCCTCGTTCACGGCGCCCCGTGACGTTCGCGGGCGGCGCGGCCGTGCACGAGGCGGGCGAAGTCGCGTTCGTTGCGCTCGGCCCGACGCACGTACCACCAGGCGATGAGGACGAGGACCGGGTAGCAGCCGAAGCCGAGGACGATCCATACGACGGTGGTGTTGCGCAGCGCGCCGAAGAAGAGCGGCAGGGTCACGACGGGCAGCGCGAGGACCGCGAACGCGGTGAGTCCGGTGCGGAGTTGACTGCGCATCAGCGAGCGGACGTAGGCCGCGCCCAGCGTCGTCTGTTCGTCGATCTCCCACTGGGTGGGGTGGCCGGGCAGCCGGCGAGCCGCGCGCGGCTCGCCGGTCACGACCTCGCGGCGGGGTGCGGGCTCAGCGCTGGCGGACACGGCCGGAGTGTAGGCGGGGGTGCGGGCCGAGCGGAAGAGGCCGACGGGTATCGGCCCAGGTCACGCGGTTTCCGGTCAGCCGCCCGCGCGCCGCATCAGGAGTTCCCGGACACGGCTCGCGTGGCGGCGGCTCACGGCGAGTTCGGCGTCGCCTATCCGCACGCTCATGCCGCCGCCGTCGAGACGGAGTTCGTCGATGCGGTGCAGGGCGACGAGATGGCTGCGGTGGATCCGGACGAACCCGTGCGGCTGCCAGCGTTCCTCCAGGGTGGTCAGCGGTATGCGCACGAGGTGGCTGGCGTCGGCGGTGTGCAGGCGCGCGTAGTCGCCCTGGGCCTCGGCGTACGTGATGTCGGCGACGGCCACGAGGCGGGTGACGCCGCCGAGTTCGACGGGGATCCGGTCGGCGGAGAGGTCCACGGCGGGCCGGGCGACGGCGGCCTGCTCGGCGACGCGCCGTACGGCCTCCGCGAGGCGTTCCCGGCGGACGGGCTTGAGGACGTAGTCGACGGCCTTCAGGTCGAAGGCCTGCACGGCGAAGTCCTCGTGGGCAGTGACGAAGACGATCAGCGGGGGCTTGGCGAACCCGGCGAGGAGCCGGGCCACGTCGAGGCCCGTGAGCCCGGCCATCTGGATGTCGAGGAAGAGCACGTCGATGGCGCCGGCGTCGTCACCTCCCGCGTCCAGGGCGCGGCCGATGCGGCGCAGCGCCTCGTTCGCGTCGGTGGCGCCCTCGGCAGCGCGCACCCGCGGGTCGGCCCGCAACAGGTAGAGCAGCTCGGCGAGTGCAGGTTCCTCGTCGTCGACGGCCAGTACGCGCAGCATGCGGCTGGAGTGTAGGTGGTTGCCCCGTGGTGGCCAATCCTGGTGGGACTTGAGTGATTCGGCGGCCGGTTGCGTACGGAAGGGCGAGCGGCACACACGGTCCGGTCAGAGGTCAGACACGTACGACGCGAGGAACGGCATGAGGTCCCTGGATCGGCATCGCGACGCCGGCGCCTACGCGCTGGGCGTCCTCGACGAGGCGGACCGGTTCCGCTTCGAGGACCATCTCGGGCAGTGCCCCGGGTGCGTGGCGCGGGTCGGGGGGTTCGGGTCCACGACGGCGGCCCTGGCGCTGTACGCGCGGGCTACGCCGCCGGCCGTGGAGACGGTGGCCGAGGCGGGTCCCGTGCTCCTGGACGGGCTGGTCTCGCGGATGGAGCGGGTGCGCCGGGCGGGCCGGAGGCGGTGGCTGTGCGCGATGGCGGCGGCGGTCGTGCTCGCCGTGGCGGGGCCGGGTGTTGTGGTCCTGGGCGGATCCGGCGACGGCGCCGTGCGCCTGGACGCACGGGACGCGGGGACCGGGGTGTCGGCGTCGGTGACGGCGTCCGGCCACGAGTGGGGCACCGGGGTGGGGCTCGAGGTCCACGACGCGCGCGGCCCACGGGTGTGTGAGCTGGTGGTCGTCGGCAAGGACGGTTCGCGGCAGACGGTGACGAGCTGGGCCGTACGGGCCCACGACGCCGGGGCCACCGCGACGCAGAGCGCGGTGGCGCTCCACCCTCAGGAGATCGCCCGCTTCGAGGTGCGGACCACGGACGGGGCACGCCTGGTGACCATCCCGATGCGATGAACCCCCCTTCCTGGCACGTGACTTCGGGCAGCGCACGCCGGCACGGCCGTCACTTCAGGAGCTTCGACATCCTGCGGTCCGCGAGCGGCTTGCCGCCCGTCTGGCAGGTCGGGCAGTACTGGAGCGACGAGTCGTGGAAGGACACCTCACGGATGGTGTCGCCGCACACGGGGCACTTCTCCCCGGCCTTGCCGTGCACCCGCAGCCCGCTCTTCTTCTCGGCCTTGAGCCGCCCGGCCGCGACGCCGCGCGAGCGCTCGACGGCCTCGGTCAACGTGTCGCGCAGGGCCTTGTAGAGGACGGACACGTCGTCGGCGGTCAGGCTCGACGCGAGCTTGAACGGGGACATCTTCGCGGCGTGCAGGATCTCGTCGCTGTACGCGTTCCCGATGCCCGCGATGAGGCTCTGGTCGCGCAGCGCCCCCTTGATCTGCCGCCGCTCGCCGTCCAGGAGTGCGGCGAGGCGTGCCTCGTCGAAGCCGTCGGCGAGCGGGTCGGGGCCGAGTCTCGCGATGCCGGGGACATCGGCCGGGTCGTGGACGACGTACACGGCGAGGCTCTTCTGGGTGCCCGCCTCGGTGAGGTCGAAGCCCTCGCCGTCCTCCAGGGCGACGCGCAGGGCGAGCGGTCCTTTGCCGGGGCGGGGCGGGCCGTCGGGGAGCCGGTCCTTCCAGTGGAGCCAGCCCGCGCGGGCCAGGTGCGTGACGAGGTGAAGTCCGTCCGCGTCGAGGTCGAGGAACTTGCCGTGCCGCGTCACGCCCGTGACCGTGCGGCCCTCCAGGGCGGCGGGCGGCGGGTCGTACGTCTTGAGGACGCTCACGGCGACGGGCAGCACGCGGACGATCTCGTGCCCCACCAGATGCTCGGTGAGGAAGTCCGTCAGCGCTTCGACCTCGGGAAGTTCCGGCATAGGTCCAGAGTGCCACCGGGCACTGACACCGCCATGTGAGCCGTCGCCACGGCCCCGGTCAGTCGCGGGCCGGCACCAGGAACTCGCACCACACGCACTTGCCGCTCCCCCGCGCCTCCACGCCCCACACGTCCGCGAGCCGGTCCACCAGGAGCAGGCCGCGCCCCGAGACGCCTTCCTCGCCCGCCTCGCGCCGGCGCGGCAGCGCGCTGGAGGTGTCCTCGACCTCCACGCGCAGCCTGCGGTCGGACGCGGTGATCACGCGGAGGGTGACGATCGCGGGGCCGTCGGTGTGCATCAGCGCGTTGGTGATCATCTCGTCGGCGACGAGCTCGATCTCGTCCGCGCGCCCGCCCGAGCCCCAGGCCCGGACGGCGGCCCTGATCATGTGCCGGGCCTCTCTCAGTGCCTCGGGGTCGTTCGGCGCGACATGCTGCTGGAGTCGGCCGCCCGACTGGGGGGCGCCGATGCCGCGGCGGCGCAGCAGGAGCAGGGCGACATCGTCGTCACCGCCGCGTTCGTCGACGCTCTCGCACAACAGGTCGCCGAGGTCGCCGAGGTCGTGGGGGCCGGTGCCGACGAGGGCCGTGAGGGCCTGGAGTCCGTCGTCGAGGTCGGTGCCGGGCTGCTCGACGAGGCCGTCGGTGCACAGGATCAGGGTCTGGCCCGGGTCGAGCTCGACGGTCCCGACCGGGTATTCGAGCCGGCCGAACTCGGCGGAGAGGCCCAGCGGCAGGCCGCCGTCGACAGGCAGTCTGCGGCAGGTCCCGTCGGTGAGGCGCAGCAGCGGGTCCAGATGCCCGGCGCGCACGAGCTGGACGACCCCGGTCGACAGGTCGGCCTCCGCGTACAGGCAGGTCGCGAACCGCTCGGTGTCGAGTTCGTGGAGGAAGACGGAGGCGCGGGCCATGACCGTGGCGGGCGTGTGCCCCTCGGCGGCGTACGCGCGCAGCACGATGCGCAGCTGTCCCATGACGGCGGCGGCGTGGGTGTCGTGTCCCTGGACGTCGCCGATGACGGCACCGACGCGTCCGCCGGGCAGCGGGATCACGTCGTACCAGTCGCCTCCGATGTCGCGGCCGAGGGAGGCCGAGCGGTAACGGACGGCGATGTCGGCGCCGGACACGGCGGGGATGGTGCGGGGCAGCATGGCCTGCTGGAGTCCCTGGGCGAGGTCCTTCTCCTGCTCGTAGAACATCGCGCGCTGGAGGCTCTGGGCGATGCTGCTGCCGAGGGCGACGAGTACGTTGCGCTCCTCCTCGGTGAAGCCGCGTTTCTCGTTGTAGAGCAGGCCGAGCGCGCCGATGGGGCGGGCCTGGGCGATGAGCGGCAGATAGGCCGCGGCCGTGATCTCGAGCTGGGTGATGTGCGGCCACAGCAGCGGGTAGGACTCGGCGAAGTCGTCGGGGGACTCGATGAAGCGGGGCGTGAGGGTGCGCACGACGTCGCCCATGGGGTACGGCTCGTCGATCCGCGTGACCTTGGTGCCGGGCACGAAGCTGCCCTCGGGGCCGTCCGCGACGAGGTGGATGCGGCCGGCCTTGACGAGTCCCATGACGAGGCTGGTGGCGCCGAGGTGCTGGAGGCCGTGGCTGTCCTTGAGCACGTCGATGACGTCCTGGACGGTGCGGGCGTGGGCGAGTGCGGCCGTGGTGCCCTGGACGACGCTGGTCTGGCGGCGGCGCAGGGCGTCCTGTTCGCGGCGGGCCGTGCTGTCGCTGAGCTCCTGGGTGGCGTCGCGGACGAGGCCGACGATGCGGCGCGGGCGGCCGGTGTCGTCCCGCCGGATGTAGCCCTGGGTGTGGGTCCAGCGCATCCTGCCGTCGCGGCATTTGATGCGGAAGTAGGCGCCGTAGTTCTCGCTGCCGTCCTTCAGGGCCGTGGAGACGATGCCGTCGAGCCGGACGGCCTCGGTCGGGGGGACGCGGAGATCGAGGGTCTCGGGGCGCCCGTCGTATTCCTCGGGGCGTACGTCGAAGATCTCGTGGGCCTTGGCGTCCATGTGCATCAGGCCGGCGTCGAGGTCCCAGTCGAAGCTGCCGATGCCCAGGTGGTCCCCGAACTCGGCGAGGAAGCAGCAGGCCGCACCGCCTGCCGCCCTGCCGCAGTGGGTGCAGTCGGTCGGCTCCCCTCCCCCCGTACCGGCTTCCATGGGGCCACGCTAGGCGCAGCGCGAATCACTCGCATGTGGGACACCGCGTGCTCCGCATGGCCCTGCGCGCACCACGAGGCGCGCCGGGGGCCATCGGTGCGGCGGCCCCGGCGCGCTTTCGCCGGGCAGGGTCGCGTCAGATGTCGAGGACGTTCTCGGCGGACGGCTCGTCGGGGATGAGGCCGCTTCCGTCGGGCCGGTCGGGGCTGTCGGGGCTGTCGGGGCTGTCGGGGACGGTGTCCGGGCCGAGGTCGCTGGAGCCGTCGCTCGGGGGCGAGTCCGGCGGGGTGTCTGTGTCGCCGGGCGCGCTGGTCGGCGGGCCGGCGGGCTCCGAGGCCGGCGCCGACTCGTCCGAGGAGGCCGGTGCCGACTCGTCCGAGGAGGGCGGCGCCGACTCGTCCGAGGGCGGCTGCGACGACGGTGGGCTGGCGCTGTTGGAGGACTCCGACGGGCTGCTGCTGGAGCTGCTGCTCGAGCTCGGCGACGTGGACGACGGCGGGGGCGACTTGGAGCTGTCGGAGGGGTTGGGCTTCGGCATCGGGGGCGGCGGCACGCGCTTGTCGTGCTGTCCGTCGTCACCGACCTTCCGCTCGATCCACGTGTTGTTGGTGATGTTCACGATGACGATGTTCGTGATGACCTTCGGTGCCGGGGTGACGACCACGACCTGGGTGGGCCGGTAGCCGGACCACTCCTGTCCCTGGGTGTTCGGCGTCCCCGTGAACGCTACGGGCGGTGCCAGCGGGTTGCCGCACGCGCACCGCACGCGGGGCATCCCGCGTGCGTCGACGAGTACGGCGGTGCCGGCCTGGAGCACGGACTGGTAGCTCGTCGCCTCTCCGGAGCGGTAGCCGTGGTTGGTGACGCGGGTGTCGGCACGCAGTACGACGGGGGTGAGGCCGCGCAGGAAGCTGGGGACGGAGGTCGCGGAGATGCCCGCGGCGTCGGCGAAGGCGCGTTCCTTGGTCGGGTCCGAGGTGAGGAAAGCGACCTGCTTCTCGACGTCGCAGCTTCCGACGGACTGCGTGCCGCCGTAGAGGCCGGGGGTCGCGCCGTCGACGGGACGCATGCCCTGCGTGGTCGCGGTTGCGGTGCCGCTCGGTGACGGCGGCTGCGGCGTTCGGGTGACGGGGGCAGGAGTCTCGGTGGTGGTGGCGGTGGAGTCGGTGAACGGGTCGTTGCCCACCTCCGCCACGGGCTGGAGGAACAGCTCCCCCTTGTCGGCCGACGCGTTGTTGCCGCTGTCCCCGGAACATCCGGCGACCAGGAGTGCGGCGGATATCGCAAAGGCAGTGACAAGGGTCCTGGTGGGTGAGCGCACCGTGTTCTCCCGCCTACATATGGGCACTTTGCCCCATTGTTTGCGACGGAATCGGGCATCTCGCAAGCGCAGTGCGATCCCGCACGCGCATTGCCCTCACTCTCCGTCACACTGGAGAGGTGGAGTGGTTCAGCTCGCCCGGGTACTGGCTCGGCCGCCTGATCTTCCAGCGCGGTCTGGCGGCGCTGTATCTCGTGGCCTTCGTGGGGGCGGCGCTGCAGTTCCGGGCGCTGATCGGCGAGCGCGGGATGCTGCCGGTTCCGCGCTGTCTGGAGCGGGTGCCGTGGCGGCAAGCTCCGACGCTGTTCAGGGCGTACTACTCGGACCGGTTCTTCGCGGGCGTCGCCTGGGGCGGGGCCGCGCTGTCGGCCGCGCTCGCCGCGGGACTGGCCGACCGGGTGCCGCTGTGGGCAGCCATGGCCCTGTGGGTGGTGCCGTGGGTGCTCTATCTGTCGATCGTGAACGTCGGGCAGACCTGGTACGCGTTCGGCTGGGAGTCACTCCTGCTGGAGGTGGGCTTCCTCGCCGTCTTCCTCGGCAACGAACGGGTGGCGCCACCGCTGCTCGTACTGGTGCTCCTGCGCTGGATCCTGTTCCGCGTCGAGTTCGGCGCAGGCCTGATCAAGATGCGCGGGGACGAGTGCTGGCGGAAGCTGACGTGCCTCTACTACCACCATGAGACACAGCCGATGCCGGGCCCGCTGAGCTGGTTCTTCCACCGGCTCCCGCGCCCCCTGCACCGCGTCGAGGCCGGTGCCAACCACGTGACCCAACTCGTCGTGCCCGTGCTCCTGTTCACCCCGCAGCCGATCGCGACGTGCGCGGCCTGCCTGATGATCCTCACCCAGCTGTGGCTGGTCCTGTCGGGCAACTTCTCCTGGCTGAACTGGCTGACGATCCTGCTCGCCGTGACGGCGGTGGACTTCTCCCTCCTGCGCGAGCCGCCGCACCCGGCCGCCGCCCCACTCTGGTACGAGTGCGTCGTCATCGCCGTCACCGCACTCGTCGTCGCGCTGAGCTACCACCCGGCGCTCAACCTGCTGTCCCGCCGCCAGTCCATGAACCGCTCCTACGACTCCCTGCACCTCGTCAACGCGTACGGCGCCTTCGGTTCCGTCGGGCGCATCCGGCACGAGATCGTCATCGAGGGCACGGCCGACCCGGTGCCGCGCGAGGAATCTGCATGGCTGGTCTACGAGTTCAGGGGCAAGCCGGGCGATCCGGGGCGCTGGCCACGCCAGTTCGCCCCCTACCATCTGCGGCTCGACTGGATGATGTGGTTCGCGGCGCTCTCTCCGCTGTACGCGGAGTCCTGGTTCGGAGGCCTGGTGGAGCGCCTCCTGACCGGTGACCGCGACACGTTGCGGCTCCTGCGCCGCTCCCCGTTCCCCGCCGACGCCCCGCCCACGTACGTCCGGGCCCGGCTCTACCGCTATCGCTTCACCACGTGGCGCGAGCTGCGGGCGACGGGTGCCTGCTGGGAGCGGACGTACGTACGCGAGTTCCTGAGGCCGACGCGGCTTGCCGCCTCCCGGAGCCAGAGCCGGTAGAAACCTCCCGGAGTCAGAGCCGGTAGAAACCTCCCGGAGTCAGAGCCCGTAGACGCGGGTCGCCGTGCCGCCGAAGACCGCGTCGCGCTCAGGAGCGGTCAGCGATCCGGTCAACTCCTGTGCTGCTTCCATGACTTGCTCATAGGTTGCAGCCAGGTTGCACACCGGCCAGTCCGAGCCGAACATCACGCGGTCGGGCCCGAACGCCTCCAGGACCGCGTCGGCGTACGGCCGCAGCGCCCCCGGCGTCCAGGTCGCCCAGTCGGCCTCGGTGACCAGGCCGGAGAGTTTGCAGACCGCGTTGGGGAGGGCCGCCAGCGCGCGCAGCCCGTCGGCCCACGGCTCGGTGACGCCCGACGCGACGGGCGGCTTGCCGCAGTGGTCGAGGACGAAGGTGAGGCCGGGCAGAGCGGCGGCCGCCGCGGCGCAGGCGGGGAGCTGGTTCGGCAGGACCACCAGGTCGTAGACCAGACCGGCGTCGGCGACGGCCGCGAGGCCCCGGCGCACGTCGGGCCGCAGCAGCCACTCGGGGTCGGGTTCCGCCTGGACCTGGTGGCGGATGCCTTTCAGGTAACGCCCGCCGGGGAGTTCGGCGAGCCGGGCCAGGGTGTCGGCGATGTCGGGGCGTGTGAGGTCGGCCCAGCCGACCACTCCGGCCACGAGTTCGCCGGCGTGGGCCAGGGCGAGGAACTCCGGGGTCTCCTCCTCGACGGTGACGGTCTGCACGAGGACGGTGGCCGTGACACCGGACTTGCGCGCCAGGGGCGCGAGGTCGTCCAGTGTGAAGTCCCTCCGGATCGGGGCGAGTTGCTCGCCGGTGATCCAGGCCTGGTCGCGCACGGAGAGGTCCCAGACGTGGTGGTGCGCGTCGACGATCGCGGTCATCACAGCTCCCAGACGACGGGCAGGCCCGCGTCGGCACCGTCGGCCGAGTAGTCGTGGACGACGTCGAGCAGTTCGGCCATCCGGGCCTGCCAGGCGATGTTCACCGGCAGCTTGTCCAGCTCGGCGAGCATGCGGGCGTAGTCCTCGCACTCCAGGACGTGGAACAGGTCGGTCCCGCTGCGCCAGATGGTCCACGACGTGGCACCGGCCGCGCGGATGGCCTTCCGCAGTTCGGCCGGGACCTCGCGGTGGGCGGCCTCGTACGCGTCGACACGGTCGGCGCGGACCTTGGTGTGCAGGGCGATTCTCACAGGTGCTCCTCTCCGGGTACGGGGACGTCGTCGGGAAGCAGCCCGGCCGCGCGTACTTCCTTCCAGAACGCGGCCGGCACGGCGGTGGCGAACTGCTCGGCCGCGTCCCGGACTTCGTCCGGCGAACGGGTGCCCACCAGAACGCTCGCCACCGCCGGATGACCGAACGGGAAGGCGAGCGCGGCCGCCCGCAGGGTGATGCCGTGCCGCTGCGCCACGTCCTGCAACCGGTAGGCACGGTCCAGGACTTCGCGGGGTGCCGCCGCGTAGTCGTACGTCGCGCCGGGCCGCGGGTCGGCGAGGAGGCCGGAGTTGAACACGCCGCCGACGACGACCGACGTGCCGCGCGCCTGCGACTCGGGCAACAGCTCCGTCAGCGCCCCCTGGTCGAGGAGGGTGTAGCGGCCTGCGCACAGGACGGCGTCCACATCGGTGTCGCGGACGAACCGGGTGAGCATCGCGACCTGGTTCATGCCGGCGCCGATCGCCCCGACGACACCCTCGGCGCGCAGCCGCTCAAGAGCCGGGTAGGCCTCGCGGAACGCCTGCTCACCGTGGTCGTCCGGGTCGTGCAGATACACGACGTCGACGCGGTCGAGGCCGAGCCGCGTCAGGCTGTCCTCCAGGGAGCGGCGCACACCGTCCGCGCTGAAGTCCCAGACGCGGCGGTGCGTGGCAGGCACGGCGAACCCGTTCTCCAGGTCGTCGCCCCCGCCCTCGCCCGCAGGCACGAGGAGGCGTCCCGCCTTTGTGGACACGGTGTACGCCGAGCGGTCCCGGGCCGCGAGTGCCTCGCCGAGGCGCCGCTCGGACAGGCCGATGCCGTAGTGCGGCGCCGTGTCGAAGTAGCGGATGCCCGCGTCCCAGGCCGCGTCGACCGCGGTCCGGGCCTCCTCGTCGGTGACGGGCGTGTACAGGTTGCCGATACCGGCGGCGCCGAAGGACAGCTCGGTGACGTCGACGCCGCTCCGGCCCAGGGTGCGGGTGCGCATGGCGGTCACTGGCCCGCGGGGCGCAGGCGCAGGCCCTGCATGCCGCCGTCGACGGCCAGGGCGGTGCCGGTCGTGGCGCCGGACAGCGGGCTCGCCAAGTACGCGACGGCGCCCGCGACTTCGGCGGCGGAGACGAGACGTCCCGTGGGCTGACGTGATGCGAGGGCCGCGCGCTCGGCGGCCGGGTCGGGGGCTGCGGACAGCAGCCGTCCGACCCATGGGGTGTCCACGGTCCCCGGGTTGACGCAGTTGACGCGTACCCCTTCGCGGACGTGGTCGGCGGCCATGGCGAGCGTCAGGGAGTACACGGCGCCCTTCGACGCCGAGTACAGGGCGCGCTGCGGGAGGCCGGCCGTCGCGGCGATGGAGCAGGTGTTGACGATCGCCGCGTGCGACGACTCCCGAAGGTGCGGCAGGGCGGCGCGCGTCGTGCGGACGATGCCGAGGACGTTGACGTCGAGGACGCGGTGCCACTGGTCGTCGTCGTTGTCCTCGACGGTGCCCTGGGCGCCGATGCCCGCGTTGTTGACGAGGACGTCGAGGCCGCCGAGGTCCGCCACGGCGGCGGCCACGGCGGCGCGCACGGAGGCGTCGTCGCTGACGTCGGCGGTGTAGCCGCGCAGCGGCTTGTCGACGCTGCCCGGGTCGAGGTCGAGCACGGCGACGCTCGCGCCGCGGGCGGCGAGGAGTTCGGCGGTGGCCCGGCCGATCCCGGACGCTCCGCCGGTGACGAGGGCCTTGAGCCCCGCGAGGTCCTGCACGTCGCTGGCGTCGGTCATGCCGCTGCACCCTTCTGGTCGGTGGCGCCCTGCCGGGCGAGGTCGGCGGCCCAGAACGCGCCGTCGGGGTAGGTGTACTCCGCGATGGACTCGGGCCGCATCGCGGCGGAGAAACCGGGCGCCGTGGGCGCCGTGTAGTGGCCGTCGCGCATCACGACGGGGTCGATGAAGTGACCGTGCAGATGGTCGACGTACTCGATGACGCGGTCCTGCGTGGTGCCCGCGAGGGCGACGTAGTCGAACATCGAGAGGTGCTGGACGAGTTCGCACAGGCCGACGCCGCCCGCGTGCGGGCACACGGGGACACCGAACTTGGCGGCGAGCAGCAGGATGGCGAGGTTCTCGTTGACGCCGCCGACGCGCGCCGCGTCGATCTGGAGGATGTCGATGGCGCCGGCCTGGAGAAGCTGCTTGAAGATGATGCGGTTCTGGACGTGCTCACCGGTGGCGACCTTCACGGGCGCGACGGCCGTGCGGATCGCTGCGTGGCCGAGGACGTCGTCGGGGCTGGTCGGCTCCTCCACCCAGTACGGGTCGAACTCGGCGAGCGCCCTGGTCCACTCGATGGCCTCGCCGACGTTCCACCGCTGGTTGGCGTCGATCGCCATCCGGATGTCCGGGCCGATCACCGCGCGGGCGGTGCGGCAGCGCCGGATGTCGTCGGCGAGGTCGGCGCCGACCTTCAGCTTGATCTGCCGGAAGCCGTCGGCGACGGCCTGCCGGGCGAGCCGGCCGAGCTTCTCGTCGGAGTAGCCGAGCCAGCCGGGCGAGGTGGTGTAGCCGGGGAAGCCGCGCTCGCGCAGGGCGCTCTCGCGGTCCGCCGCGCCCACGCGGCCCGACCTGAGGAGCGCGAGGGCGTCGTCGGGGGTGAGCGCGTCGGCGATGTAGCGGAAGTCGATCTGCGAGACGAGCCACTCGGGCGTCGCGTCGGCCAGGAACTGCCACAGCGGCTTGCGGGCGCGCTTGGCCGCCAGGTCCCACACGGCGTTGACGACGGCACCGATCGCCATGTGCATCACGCCCTTCTCGGGGCCGAGCCAGCGGAGCTGGCTGTCACCGATCAGGTCGCGGTTCAACGTCCCCGGGTCGGCGCACAGTTCGTCGACCCCCCGGCCGACGACATGGTGCCGCAGGGCGTCGATCGCGGCGACCTGGACATCGTTGCCACGACCGATGGTGAACGTGAATCCGTGCCCCTCGACTCCGTCGGCGGCGTCGGTGCGGAGCACGACGTAGGCGGCGGAGTAGTCGGGGTCCGGGTTCATGGCGTCGGATCCGTCCAGCTCCCTGGAGGTCGGGAACCGGATGTCGAAAGTGTCAACCGCGATGATTCGGGCGGCAGTTGGAGACACGGGTGGCCTTTCTTGCTGAGGCGGGGGTCAGTCCTGGGCGCGGCCGGTCGTCACACGGGCGATCATCAGGGCGAGGAGGATGATTCCGCCGTAGATGGCCTGGATCCAGAACGACGGAACCTGGGCGAGGGTCAGCAGGTTCTGGACGACGCCGAGCAGCAGGACGCCGGTGAGGGCGCCGAACATGGTGCCCTTGCCGCCGTCGAGGCTGATGCCGCCGATGACCGCCGCCGCGAACACGGTGAAGATCATGTTGTTGCCCTGGTTGGCGCTGATCGCGCCGACGTAGCCGGTCTGCATGATCCCGCCGACCGAGGCGAGGACGCCCGCTATGACGAACACGCCGAGCATCACGCGCTCGACGCGGATTCCCGCGGCGCGGGCGGCGTCGGCGTTGCCGCCGATCGCGTACAGGGCGCGTCCGATCCGGTGGTACTTCAGGATGAGGCCCACCACGCCGAAGGCGATCGCGGCCAGCCACACCGACATCGGGATCCGCAGGAACGTCGTGGTCGCGAGGGAGAAGAACGCGTCGGGCATGCCGAACAGCGTCTTGCCCTTGGTCGCGCCGACGAGCAGTCCACGCAGGACGATCAGCATCGCCAGCGTCACGATGAAGGCGTTGAGCTTGAACTTCACGACGAGGATGCCGTTGAAGGCCCCGATCGCCGCGCCCACGACGAGGATCGCGAGCAGCGCGAGCACGGTCGGGAACTCGGTGCCGAATCCGGACTGGGAGATCGGCAGGACGAGCAGGGCGCCGACGGCGGGCGCGATGCCGACCACCGACTCCAGGGAGAGGTCGAACTTGCCCGTGATCAGGACGAGCGATTCGGCGAGCACCACCATCGCGAGGGCCGCGGAGGCCCCGAGGATGGAGATGAGGTTGCGCTCGGTGAGGAACGAGTCGTTGACGACCGCTCCGAGCACCATGAGCAGCAAGAGGGCCGGGACCAGGGCCAGTTCGCGAGCCCGACGCAGCAGTACGGCCTTGGCGGGCCCCTTTCCGGGCGCTCCGATCTTTGTCGTGGTCAAGGCCGACGGGGCCTTCGTGTCAGCCATGGTCCACTCCTTCGATGGAGGCGATCAGCTCGTGGTCGTTCCAGCCGGCCGCGTGCTCGGCGACGACCTTCCCGTGGAAGAGGACGAGGACCCGGTCGCAGCGGCGCAGGTCGTCGAGCTCGTCGGAGACGACGAGGACCGCGGTGCCGTCCTCGCGGGCGCTGTCCATGCGGGACAGCAGGGACTCCTTGGACTTCACGTCGACGCCCGCGGTGGGGTTGATGAGGACGAGAAGGCGGGGGTCGGAGGCGAGGGCGCGGGCCATGACGACCTTCTGGGCGTTGCCGCCGGAGAGGTCGGACACGGGCTGGTCGGGGCCCTCCGCGTGGATGTCGAGGCGGTCGATCAGGTCGGCGGCGAAGCGGCGCTTGCGGTCGGTGCCGACGAAGCCGTAGCGGCCTAGGCGCCCGAGAACACTCATCGTGGCGTTGTCGCCGATGGTCATGCCGGTGACGAGTCCCTGCTCGTGCCGGTCGCGCGGCACGCAGCCGACGCCCGCGGCGAGCGCGGCACTCACATCGCCGAACGGCAGCTTCTTTCCGTCCAGTTTGGCCGTTCCGGCGGTCGGCGAGTGCAGTCCGGCGAACGCCTCGGCGAGTTGGATCTTGCCGCTGCCGCTGGAGCCCGCGAGCCCGACGACCTCGCCGCTGCGGACGGTCAGGTCGACGTCGTGGTACGCCTCCGAGGTGAGCCCGCGCGCGTCGAGGAGGACGGTGGCGTCGGGCTCGTGTTCCACGGCGGCGCGGGCGGCCGCGCGCTCCTCTGCGATGACCTCGCCGGCCATCGCCTCCACCAGTGCGGCGCGCGGCAGTTCCGCGACGGGCGCCGTGGTGATCCAGCGGGCGTCGCGCAGCACCGTGACCGTCTGGCAGACCTCGTACACCTCCTGGAGGTGATGCGAGATGAACAGGAACGTGACGCCGGACTCCTGGAGCGCACGCATGCGCGTGAAGAGACGCTCGATCTCGCGGTTGTCGAGCTGCGCGGTGGGCTCGTCCAGGACGATGAAGCGGGCACCGCCGCTCAACGCCCTTGCGATCTCCACCATTTGGCGGTCCTCGACCTTGAGGTCGGCCGTGCGGGCGTCGGGGTCGACGTGGATGTCCCAGGTGTCGAGGACCTCCGCGGCCTCCTCCTGGAGCTTGCGCCAGGAGAAGAAGCCGCGGCGGCTGCCGGGCTGCCGGTTGATGAAGAGGTTCTCGGCGACCGTCAGTTCGGGCACGACGGTCGGCTTCTGATAGACGCAGGCGACCTTGGCGCGCCAGGCGTCTCGGTCACTGAGCGGGGGCGCGGGCTCGCCGTCGAACAGGAGGGTGCCCGCGTCCGGTGCCTGGAGGCCGGTGAGGACCGTGACCAGGGTGGACTTGCCGGCGCCGTTGCGGCCCACGAGGGCGTGGGACTCGCCGGGCAGGACGGTCAGGCGACCGTCCTGCAGGGCGACCGTGGGACCGTACCGCTTGGCGATGCCCGACGCCTCGACCAGCGGCCTGACCGCCGGCGTGGTTGTCGTCGAGGTGCTCATTTGACCGTGTTTCCCCAGAGCTTCGGGTCGTCGACGTTGTCCTTGGTGACGAGCGGCGCGGGCAGCTGGTCCTCGAGGATGCCGCTGGGCAGCTTGACGATCTCCGAGTCGTGGTCGGTCGGACCGGGCTTGAACGTCTTCCCCTGCATCGCCGCCTTGATGTAGTACATGCCGTACTTGGCGTAGGCGTCGGCGGGCTGGGAGACGGTCGCGTCGATCTGGCCCTTGCGGATCGCGGCGAACTCCTGCGGGATGCCGTCGTTCGAGACGATCGTGATGTGGCCCTTCTCGCCGGTCTTCTTCAGCAGGCCCTTGGACTTGAGGGTCTGCAGGGTGGGAGCGAGGTAGACGCCGCCCGCCTGCATGTAGATGCCCTTGATGTCCGGGTTGGCGTTGAGGAGGGTGTCCAGCTTGGACGCGGCGGTGTCGGACTCCCACTTGGCGGGGATCTCCAGGACCTTGAGGTCCGGGTACTTCTTCTTGACGCAGTCGCGGAAGGCCTGCGAGCGCTCGCGGCCGTTCACGGAGGCGAGGTCACCCATGATCTGGACGACCTTGCCGGTCTTGACCTGCTGACCGAGGTACTCGCAGGCCTTCTCGCCGTACGCCACGTTGTTGGCGCGTACGACCATGGCGACCTTGCCCTTCTCGGGCGCGACGTCCACGGCGACGACGGGGACGCCCTTGCGTTCGGCCTGGTCGAGGCCGGCGGAGATCGCGGCGCTGTCGAGGGGCGCGACGACGAGGCCCTTGACGCCCTGGTTGAGCTGGTTGTTGATGTCCGTGATCTGCTGCGAGGGGTCACTGTTGGAGTTGACGGTCTTGAGCGCGTCCACGCTCTCGGACTTCGCCATCTTCGGCACGTAGTCGTTGTACGACTGCCAGAACGGCGAGGTGAGCAGCGGCAGGATGACCCCGACCTTGCCCTTTCCGTCGCCGCCGCCCTTGCCGCCGGAGGCGACGTCGTCCTTCGTGCTGCCGCACGCGGTGAGCACCAGGGCGGCGCAAGCGGCGACCGCCGCCGCGCCGACGATCCGCGACCTGTTCCGCTTGCGCACTGTTCTGCCGGCCATCTGACGGCTCCTCATCGAGCGAGATCGAGCGACTTCTGGTACCTGATGGCGGAAATATTTATCAGACCACTTGGCGGCCACAACACCCCTCGTCGCCAACTTTTCCGTGTTTCAAGCCGTAGTGGTCGGACCACATCTCTGGCTAGACTGCGGCGGACCCGCATATTGAGGAGCGTCCGTGGAACAGACCGCCCCGCAGAAGGGCACCGTGACACAGCGGGCCATCGAGCAGATCAAGGCGATGATCGGCGAGGGACTGCTCGAGCCGGGTCAGCGGCTGCCGACGGAGCGCGACCTGGCCACCCAGCTCGGCATCTCGCGCAGCTCCATGCGTGAGGCGATCAGGGCGCTCACGGTCCTCGGCGCCCTGGAGGCGCGGCACGGATCGGGCATCTACGTCACGCAGTTGAACGCCGGGGACCTCCTGGAGACGTTCGGCGTCGTCGCCGATCTCTCTCGCGGCGCCCGTCTCGTGGAGCTGATGGAGGTGCGCCGCGTGCTCGAGTCGACCGCGACGGCGCTGGCGGCCGCGCGCATCACACCGGAGCAACTCGCCGAGGTGGAACTGCACTTGGCGGCGATGGCGGCGACGGACGACCCCGAGGAGATCCTCTCCCACGACCTCGCGTTCCACCGGGTGATCGCCACGGCCGCGGGCAACGACACGATGGCCGCGATCCTGGAGGGGCTGTCGTCACGGACGTTCCGGGCCCGAGTGTGGCGCGGCTACCAGGAAGAGGGCGCCTTCGAGCGCACGGGCCGCGAGCACGCGCGGATCCACCGCGCGCTGGTCGCCCGCGACCCGGAGGCGGCGCGCGCCGCGGCGGCGGCCCATGTGGGCGAGGTCGAGGCCTGGATGCGCAGCCAGCTCGACGCCGAACCGGCCTGACCGCGCCCCGCGAGAAGGAGGGTCAGCGCGGCGCCTGCGCCGCGAGCGCCGCGAGCAGCAGTTCCAGCGCCGTCCCGAAGGAGCTCTCCGCCATGAGGGGCAAGTGCTCTCGTACAGCGGCCAGTTGGGGGTGCGTGTCCGCCGGAAGCGACTGGTACGTGTCCGTCCAGGCGCTGTGGTCCTGGGCGCGCCGCTCGGGCGGCAGCGCCAGATGGGAGGCGTCCAGGGCCGCGTGCCCGAGCGCCGTGTCGACGAACGCGGCGTAGTACCGCACCGCTGCGGCGTCGTCGAAGCCCGCGCCCAGCAGCAGCCCGATACCGGTCTCCACGGCCCTGACCTCGTTGATCCGGCGGGTCACCCGGTACGCGGCCATGGCGGCGATCCGGGGGTGTTCGCTGTAGGCGCGGTGGATCCGGCGCCCCATGTTCCGCAGGTCCTCGACCCAGTCGTCGCCGGGCGTGAACCCGGCCATGCTCTCGCCGATGATCCGGTCGGCGACGGCGAGGAGCAGGTCGTCCGTGTTGTGGAAGTAGCGGTAGACCGCGCTCGGGTCGCAGCCGAGCGCGGCGCCCAGCCTGCGCACGCTCAGCGCGTCGGGCCCGTGCTGAGCGACCAGGCGCAGGGCGCAGTCGACGATCAGATCACCGGAGAGCAGCACCCCCGACTTGGTCGGCTTGCGGCGCCGCCGCTCCACCGGAATCCGCCCTTCGGTCATACCGAATCCCCTTCCGTCGCGCCGCCCGTTCCCCTTATGTCAACACCATTGACGCAACATTGACAAGGCCTGTTTGATCGCACCCTCCCTCCCCTCCTCCGGTTTCAGGAGTGTCCGAATGAGCAGCGAACCCCCTGGCCTGCGCCGTTCCCTCGGTGTCGTCGACGGCGTCGCCATCGCCGCGTCCAGCACCGCCGCCACTACGAGCATCGGGATCGGCATGGGCGCGCTCGCCGCGACGGTGGGCCTCCAGGCCCCGGCGATCCTGCTTGTGGCGTTCCTGCCGATCCTCGGCATCGCCTCCGCGTACGCCCGCCTCAACCGCTCCGAGCCGAACATGGGCAGCGGCTATGTGTGGGTCGGCAAGACTCTGGGCCCGTGGCCCGGCTTCATCACGGGCTGGGTCACCCTGGTCGGCACGGTGATCTTCATGGCGTACACGAGCGCCGTCACCGGGTCGGTCTTCCTCCAGTTCGCGAACAAGGCCGGCTGGCACCACGCCCTCGGCCTCACGCTCGACCCGAACTCGACCGCTCTGAGCACGGTCGTCGGCCTCGCGGTCCTGGCCGTCGTGACGTACACGGCGATCACCGGGGTCCGCAAGGCCACCCGGCTGCAGACGTGGCTGCTCGTCTTCGAGTACGCGGTCCTCCTCGCGTTCTGCGGCTGGGCTCTCATCTCGGGCGGCCACGCCTTCCAGTGGTCGTGGCTGAACCCCTTCGCGATCCACGACGGCACGGCGTTCGCGCAGGGCCTCGTCCTCGCGGTGTTCTTCTTCTGGGGCTGGGACGCCGCGTTCAGCGTCACCGAGGAGACGAAGAACGTGCGGGACGCCGGCCGCGGCGGCTTCATCGCACTGCTCACGATGCTCGCGATGTTCCTCTACGGTGCCGTGGCCTTCCAGCGCGAGATGAGCCTGCCCGAGCTGATCGCCCAGGGCCCACAGGGCCTCACGTATCTGGGCGCGAAGCTCGCCGACGAGCCGTGGGCGACGCTGCCGCTGCTCGCGCTGATGTTCTCCGCCGTGGCCTCGCTCCAGTCGAGCGTCATCCCGACGGCACGCGGCCTCCTCGCCATGGGCCGTGACCGCACGATGGGCCAGGTGTGGACCCGCGTCAGCCCGCGTTACGGGTCCCCGGCCCTGGGCACCGTCCTCATCATGTCGATCTCCGCCGGCGTCTCCGTGCTCGCACTGGCCATCCCCAAGCTGAACGAGATGATCCTCGCCGCCGTCAACTCCATCGGCCTGGTCGTCGCCCTGTACTACGGCCTGACGGCGCTCGCCTGCGCGGTCCGGTTCCGCGCCGCCCTGCGCGGTCCGCTGTCCGGGGCCCTGCGCGCGGTCGTGGCGCCCACGGTCAGCGGCGTCGCGCTCCTCGGCATCGGCGCCTACCTCGCCCGCTCGTACGTGACGATGAGCGACCACTTCGAACTCAGCCCGGACAACGGGTGGTTCATGCTGTCGGTACCGCTCGCCATCGTCGCGTCCGGCCTGGTGATGGCCGCGTACGCCAAGTACGTGCGCCGCTCCCCGTACTTCGTCACGGGCGGCGGCACCGCGCCCGAGACGGCCCCCCTGACCCCCGAACATTCCTGACCGGCACCAACCGACCCGTCCCCGCACCCCAAGGAGTCACGTCCCATGCCCGACACCGCCCCCGCCGATCTCGTCTTCACCGGCGGCCCGGTCCACACCCTCTCCCCCGCCCGGTCGCGCGCGACCTCGGTGGCCGTCCGCGGCGAGCGGATCGTCGCCGTGGGCCACGACGAGGTACGCGAACTCGTCGGCCCGGCCACCGAAGTGGTGGACCTCAAGGGCAAGTTGCTCATCCCCGGCTTCCAGGACGCGCACGCGCATCCGGTCGGCGGCGGCATGGAGCTCGGCCAGTGCGACCTGAGCGGCGCGACGACCCTCGACGAGTACCGGCGCCGCATCGCCGCGTACGCGCAGGCGCACCCCGACATCGAGTGGATCACCGGTGGCGGCTGGTCGATGGAGGCGTTTCCCGGCGGCCTGCCCACGGCCGCCGAGCTCGACGCCCTCGTGCCCGACCGCCCGGCCTACCTCGTCAACCGCGACCACCACGGCGCCTGGGTCAACTCCCGTGCCCTGCAGGCCGCCGGGATCGACGCCCGCATGCCCGACCCGTCCGACGGCCGCATCGAGCGCGACGCCGACGGGGCGCCGACCGGCATGCTCCAGGAGGGCGCGGCGAACCTGATCGGACGGCTGCTGCCGCCTGTCACCCTGGAGCAGAGGATCACGGGCCTGCTGCGGGCCCAGGAGCTGATGCACTCCCTCGGCGTCACCGCGTGGCAGGACGCCCTCCTCGGCGAGCACGCCAACCTCACCGACCCCACGGACGCGTATCTCGCGACCGCCGGGGACGGGCGCCTCACCGCGCGGGTCGTCGGCTCGCTGTGGTGGGACCGCACACGCGGCACCGAGCAGATCGACGAGCTGGTGGCGCGGCGCGCGGCGGGCACGCGCGGGCGGCTGCGCTGCACGACGGTGAAGATCATGCAGGACGGCGTGGCCGAGAACGGTACGGCGGCCCTCCTCGGCCCCTACCTGGACGGCTGCGGCTGCGCCTCCGACAACAGCGGCATCAGCTTCGTCCCGCCGCTCGACCTGCAGAAGTACGTGACCGAGCTGGACGCGCGCGGCTTCCAGGTGCACTTCCACGCCCTCGGCGACCGGGCCGTGCGCGAGGCGCTCGACGCCGTCGAGGCGGCGCGGCGCGCCAATGGCCGCACCGACACCCGCCCGCACCTCGCCCATCTCCAGGTGGTGCACCCCGACGACATCGGCCGGTTCAGGGAGCTGGGCGCGACGGCGAACATGCAGGCGCTGTGGGCGGCGCACGAGCCGCAGATGGACGAGCTGACGATCCCGTTCCTCGGTCCCGAGCGCAGCGCGTGGCAGTACCCGTTCGGTGATCTTCAGCGTGCGGGGGCGACGCTCGCGGCGGGCAGCGACTGGCCGGTGAGCAGCCCGGACCCGATCGAGGCCATCCATGTCGCGGTCAACCGAGTCCTGCCCGACGCGGCGCCCGGCACCCCGGTGTTCCTGCCGGAGCAGCGGATCGGCCTGGACGCGGCGCTCACGGCGTACACGGCGGGCAGCGCATACGTGAACCACCTGGACGACGTGACCGGCTCGATCACGCCGGGGCGCCTCGCCGACCTGGTGGTCCTCGACCGCGACCCGTTCGCGGCGCCCACGGAAGAGATCGGAGCGACGCGCGTCCTGGAGACGTTCGTGGGCGGCGAGCGGGTCTACGCCGCCGGGTGACGCGCCGCTACACGTCCGCCGCGCACCGGAATCCGCAGTTCCCGCTGCTGGAGTCCGGTGTGTTGGCGGTGCGCGCGGCCACGCGGTAGCGATTGCAGTACGAGTCGTGGCACATGTAGGAGCCGCCGCGCATCACGCGGGTGTCGCCCTCGGCGGGGCCGCGCGGATCGGTGAGCGGGGCCGCCGGGTGGTCGGTGGTGAAACGGTCGGCGACCCACTCCCACACGTTGCCCACGGTGTTGTGGAGGCCGTACGCGTTGGGCCGGTAGGCGTCTACGGGCGCCGTGCCGGTGTGCCCGTCCTCGCCCGTGTTCACGACGGGGAACTCGCCCTGCCAGATGTTGCAGCGCCAGTGGCCGCGCGGGGTCAGCTCGTCGCCCCACGGGTAGCGGGCCTGGTCGAGGCCGCCGCGGGCCGCGTACTCCCACTCGGCCTCGGTGGGCAGCCGCTTGCCGGCCCAGGCGGCGTAGGCGCTCGCGTCGTCCCAGCTGACATGGATCACGGGGTGCCGCGACCGGTCCCCGATCCCGGACCCGGGGCCCTCCGGGGCGCGCCAGGTCGCCCCCTCGACGCCCCGCCACCAGGGGGTGCCGGCGGGGGCGGGCGTCGCGCGGGCGAGGCGGGGGTCGAGGAACCCGGCGAAGACGTACGACCAGCCGAACCGCTCGGCGGCGGTGACGAAGCCGGTGTCCTTGACGAAGGTGGCGAACTGGGCGTTGGTGACGGCGTGTTCGTCGATCCGGAAGGGGCCGACGGTGACTTCACGGACCGGTCCCTCGCCGTCGCCGGGGTTGGCGCGGTCGTCCTCGTTGCCCATGCGGAACGTGCCGCCGGGCAGGGTCGCCAGTCCCTTTCCCGAGGCGCGACGGGCCGTCGGGGCGAGACGCACGGGCTGCGGCTCGCCGCCGCCTTCACGGCGCGCGGCGCAGCAGGCCTTCGGGGTCACGTCTTCCGCAGTCATGGTTCCGCCTCGTACACACGCTGGACCGATTGCGGCCGATCCTCGCACGCGTGGGGTGGCCCGCGCCCGGCGGGCCACCCCACGCCCCGCTCCCGGCTCAGACCCGGGAGCGGTAGAGCCCGAACCGTGCGATGTGCGGGCCGGTGCGGGTCTGCGTGATCCGCAGGCGCCACTCGCGGGCCGTCACCGGCGCCGGCAGGACCAGGACGCGGCTGGCGCCGATCGTGCCTGCCCGCGCCACCTCGGTCCAGGCGCCGCCGGACTTCGCCTCCACGACGAACTGCTCCACCTGCTGCCCGTGCCGGATGTCCTCGGCTAGCCGGATCCGGTCGACCTCCCTGGCCGTGCGCAGATCGACGGTACGGATGCCCTCGCCGTCGTCGCGCACGCGGGCGCCGTCCGCCAGGTCCTCGGGCAGCTCGCGGTCGATGCGCTCGCGGAACTCCTTGAGCCGCGCCACGTCCGCCGCGGGCAGCAGACCGTCCGTGTCCGGCGGGATGTTGAGCAGGAGTACGGAGTTGCGGCCCACGGACCGGAACCAGATGTCGGCCAACTGGTCGACGCTCTTGGGCTGTTGGTCCGCGTGGTAGAACCAGCCGGGCCTGATGGACACGTCGCACTCGGCGGGCCACCACTGGAGGTACTGGGCCACGGAGCGGGACTGCGCGAGCGCGTCACGGCTGCCCTGGTCCGGCGCGTCGTACCGCAGGGCGTAGTCGACGCTTCCGTTGCCCGAGTCCTTGACCGGGACGACGCTCCACTCGTCCTCGCGCGCCAGTCCGCCCTCGTTGCCCACCCAGCGCACGTCGGGTCCGCGCACGGCCATGGTGGCGCCGGGGGCGAGCGCGCGGATCAGCGCGTACCAGCTGTCCCAGTCGTACGTCTCGACCTTCTCCGGCGGGATGCGGCCCTGCGCGCCGTCGAACCACACCTCGTCGACGGGCCCGTACTCGGTGAGCACCTCGTAGAGCTGGTTGAGCATGTGGGCGCCGTAGTCGGTCGCGTCGAGCGTGAACGTGCGCGGGCTGTCACCGGCCCGGTCGTCGCCGTCGACGAGTGTGGGGATGGCGCGGGCGGAGCGCTTGCTGCCGTTGGCGTAGACGCCGTCGAGGTACTGGTTCTCGTCGGCGGGCGAGATGTAGACGCCGACCTTGATCCCGTACTTGCGCATGGAGCCGGCGAAGGAGCGCAGCACGTCGCCCTGCCCTCCGCGCCAACTGCTCGACGCGACACTGTGTCCGGTGTAGCGGGACGGGTAGAGGACGAAGCCGTCGTGGTGCTTGACCGTGAGGATGGCGAGCTTGAAGCCGCCGTCGCGCAGGGCGCGTGCCCACTGGTCGGTGTCGAGCCCGGTCGGCTGGAAGACATTGGGGTCCTCGTCGCCGGTGCCCCATTCGAGGCCGGTGAAGGTGTTCACGCCGAAGTGCAGGAAGGCAGTCTTCTCCAGGCCCTGCCAGGCGATCTGACGCTTCGTCGGGCGGACCCGGGAGGCCTTGGCGACCAGTTCCTCCGGGGAGTCCGCGGCGCTGATGGGGATGCGGTAGTGGGGTTCTTCCGCCGTGGTCCGGGTCGCTGCCGGGGCGGCCAGGGCGAGGGAGTTGCTCGACGCGGCCACGGCCGTGGTCACGGCGGCGGCCATGAAGAGTCGTCTGCTGACGGTCATCTGCGGGTGGGATCCCTTCGGGACAGCGCCGGTTCAGCGCTGGGTCAGCGTCCAGATGGTCGGGGGCTGCTGGTCGGGCGGGTTCTGCACGAGACGTCCGTCGGACGTCGCGTCGAGCGTCATGCGCGTGATGGCGTTGGTGAGCACGTAGCCACCGCCGGCGCGGGACACCTGCCAGCGCTGAAGGGTGCTCTTCGCGTCGCAGGTCTCCTGTGTGACCGCCGAGCCGGGCTGCAGCGGCACGTTGAGGGTGAGCCTTCCGCTGCGGGTCTCCAGGCAGCTCCCGGTCGCGGTGGACTTGAGGGTGAGATAGCCGTCCGGGGTGCGGGTGAGCTCGAAGCCGGCCGCCTGGGTGTGGTGGCGCGTGTCGGCGAGGGTGTACGTGCCGTCGGCGACGGGCGGCCGTGTCAGGTCGCGCTGTCCCGGTGCCCGTCCGACGGCCCCGGCCCGTGCGGTGAAGCCGGCGTACGTCGCGTCGGGGTGCGGGTCGCCCCACGTCGCCTGCGCGATGTGGCTCAGGGGCAGCCGGGCCGCACCGGCGACCTCGTTCTCCGTCTCGCCCCGCCCGTTGTCGGGCCACAGGCTGATCTTGGCGCCGGTGATGCCGTCGCGGGAGGCGAGCTTCTCGCCCTCGAAGCTGCGCGGGTCCCACTGCTCGTCGTAGAGCTTCTGCGTGTCGGTGTGGAAGCCGCCGCGCACGAGGTAGAGGGCGTAGGCGGCGTTCATCACGGGGTACCCCTGTGCGATCAGCTCGCTGGGCTTCACCTTGACGCCGAGCCAGTGCTCGATGGTCGTGCCGGCCGTCACCGGGACGGTGTTGGCGCCGGTCAGGCCGTCGTTCCAGATGCGCAGCCGCTTGCCCTTGCTCGCGGCGTACTCATCAACACGGTTGACGAAGTCGATGAACGCGTCCTGGGGCGTGGCGTTCTCGCCGTACTTCTTCTTCGCGTACGCATCGATCTGCGGGTACTTGGCGAAGTCCGAACCGAGCATGTACTCATCGGCGCCCATGTGCCACCACTTGGCGGGGAACACCTCGCCGTACTCGTCGATGAGGCTCTTGTAGTAGTCGAAGGCCGCGGGTGCGGTGATGTCGAGGCGGGACGGCTGCGGCTTGCCGTCGGAGTCGGTGAGCTGGAGGTCGGGGCGGTTCTCGATCCAGGGGTCCATGTGACCCGGGGAGTTGATCTCCGGAACGATGGTGACGTGGTACTTCTCGCCGAGCGCGACGAGGCGGCGGATCTCGCTCTTGGTGTAGTAGCCCCAGGTGTTGGCCTCGGGGTGCCGGTCGCTCTTCACCTTCAGCTCGACGAGCAACTGGTTGAGCTTGTGGTACGCCATGTCGCGCACCAGGTTCTCCATCCAGTCCGTGGAGATGTGCACGTAGCAGGCGCAGACGCCGACGCCGCGTTCCTTGTACCGGGGCACGTCGACGGTGCGTCCGGCCGGCACCTGGTCGCCCTGGGCGAGCAGCTGGAGGAGGGTGCGGGTGCCGTAGAAGGCTCCGGCCTCGGCCGCTCCGGTGATCTCGAGCCGCTGTGCGGCGCGGAGTTCGTAGCCCTCGGCGCCCAGGGATCCGCTCCGTGACGGCTCCACATCGACCACGATGTCGCCGGCACGGGACGGACCGCCGGTGACCGGCACGGTGCCCTTGCCCGCGGCGTGCAGGTCATCGGCGAGAGTGGCGGCGACGCGGCGCGAGGCGGCGTCGTGCGCGACCAGGCGTGCGCCGGGAGCGTAGGAGTAAGTACCGTGCCCTGGATTCCAGTTGGTAAGGCTCGGCAGGGTCCGGGGCATGGGGTCCTGGGGTGCCGCCCGCGCCAGGGGGGCCGGTGCCGCAAGCAGGAGGAACGCCGCTACGGTGCCGATCAGTCGGTGTCTGCGCCACCGGGGCGTGATCTTGGAGCTCGGATCCATCATGAGGTCCGATGATTCAAGCCCTCCGGAGAGAGTGTCAATGGATCGCTCCCTGCAATCACTTGGACATCTCGCAGAACTCATCGGATGAATCAGAGGGCTGAGCGACAGAACGCACGACGGGCGGCGGACGGACCCCTCGCCCGCCCGCCGCCGCTCCTTCACGGGTTCACCCCGTCACGTCTCAGCCCTTCCACTCCACCTTGAACACCCACACGTGCTCGCCCGCCGCGCGTGCCGCCGCCGGCACGTCCACGACGAACGACCCGCCCGTGGTACGCCAGTTCAGCGGACGGTCGTAGCCGAGCATCATGACCTTGTCCCCGGCCCTGACCGGCACCGCGGCCTCGACCGTGAGCGTCGCGCCCGGCTCGGCGAGCGAGTGGATGTAGAACGCCTTGTTCGGCCTGACCGTGAACCGCAGGTCCTCGCCGAGCTGCGCCATCCGCGACCAGTACGTGGTGTCGTAGACGGCCTCGCCGTTGGTCTTGAGCCAGCGGCCCGTCTCGCGCAACCGGGTCTGCATGATCTCCGGGATGGTGCCGTCGGCGCGCGGCCCGATGTCGAGGAGGAAGTTGCCGTTCTTCGACACGATGTCGACGAGGCTGTGCACGACCTCCTCGGTCGTCATGTAGCGGTCGTCGGGCGTCTCGGCGTTGTACCCGTAGCTGTACGGGTCGAGGCCGCGGCTCGACTCCCACTTGGCGACGACAGTGTTGTCGTACGTCGTGTACTCGGGCGTCGTGAAGTCGTGGAAGCCGATCCCGGAGCGGTTGTTGACGGCGACCTCGTACGGCTTCGGGCGGTTCTTGCCGTGGTTGAAGAACTCGGCGAGGACGTCGTGCGAGTCGTTGACGCCGCCGATGTCGCACCACAGGAGCTGCGGGTCGTAGTCGTGGATCAGTTCCAGCATCTGCGGGGCCTGGAAACCCTTCACGTAGTCCTTGCCGGACGTGTAGCCGGTGTAGGGGACGGGCTCCAGGGTGTACGGGTTGCGCGGGGCGTGCCCCATCCACGGGTTGTCCGGGTTGAACCACTCGGGCATCGAGAAGTACAGGCCGCGGTGCAGCTCGGGGGTGTAGCGGCGGGACGCGTCGAAGAGCTCCTTGATGATGTCCCGCTTGGGGCCCATCTTCACGGAGTTGCGGTCCGACAGCTTGGTGTCCCAGAGGGCGAAGCCCTCGTGGTGCTTGGACGTGAGGACGTGGTACTGGGCGCCGGCGTCCCGGAACAGCTCGACCCACGCACGCGGGTCCCACTTCTTCGCGGTGAACATCGGGATGAAGTCGTCGTACGCGAAGTCCTCGCCGTACGTGGCCTTGTGATGTGCGTACGTCGGGTTGTTCGGGTCCTGCATCTGGTCCCAGTACCACTCGGCGTACTGCTTGCCGACCGGCGCCCACGCGGGCACGGAGTAGACGCCCCAGTGGATGAAGATGCCGAACTTCGCGGAGTGGAACCAGTACGGGGCCTGGTGTCCGGAGAGCGACGCGTCGGTCGGCTGGTAGTCGGGGACGCCGAGCGTGAGTTTCCTGGTGCTGGCGGCGGCCTGGTGTCCGCGCCCGGTGGCGACGACCTTGCCGTCCTGGACCGTGCCGGGCGCGGTGCCCGCGCGGTTGCGGATACCGACGCGGACGCGGGCCTGCTCACCGGGGGCGAGGCGCGTGACGCGGGCGGGCTCGACGGTGCGCGCGCCGGGCACGTCGACGCTGACGGTGAGGGCGTCCGCGGTGACGATGCCGACGGTGCCCGCGTTCACGACGGTCGCCTCGACGCTCTGCGCGCCGGTGGACTCCAGGAGCGAGAACGTGGAGTGCGCGTCGCGCAGCGCCAGCGCCCGGCCCTGCGCGGCCGGCTGGAGCGAGAGCGCGAAGACGTGCAGGGCGGTCTTGTTCGCCTCGGCCGGGTTCAGCTTCGGCAGCGTGATCGCGACGGCCTCGCGCTGCGCGTCGAGGGGGATCTCGCTGGTACCTATGCCTACGCGGCCGGTGTCCTTCGTGCCGTCCGGCTTGTAGCGGTAGGCGGCGGAGAGCGGACCGCCTGCCGCGTACCAGTCGGCGCCGCCGAGTCCGGCGCTCGCGGTGGAGCCGTCGGCGTAGTGGACGACGGCGCTGCCGGACGCGTTGCCGTAGCTGCCCGCGGTGAGGAACAGGGCGGACAGATAGCGGCCCTTGGGCAGCTCGACGCGCTGGCCCATGGCCACGACGTTGTTCTTCGCCCCCGCCGCCGACGACGGGAAGACGTAGGCGATCCCGTCGACTTGGACAGGCCCCGCGGGGAGTTCCTCGCCGGGGAAGGTGTAGCCGCTGCCGTCGAAGTCGCCTCCGCGGGCGTCCGCGGTGTCGACGCCGTCGTTGTCGAAGAGGGCGTCGAGCGGAACGGGCACCGGGTCGGGGACGGGCCCCCAGACGGCGTCCGCGGACGCGGTCCGGGCGGTGGCCGTCGCGTCGGACGCGGCGGCCGGTCCGGCGGCGGCGAGCGGTACCGCGGCCGCGGCTGTCACGGCCGCGGCCGTCCCGAGGACCTGGCGTCTTGGGTACGAACTCATACTCAGCACTCCCTGATGCGGCTCAAGGCTGGGCATTCATCGGAGGTCTGATGATGGTAGGGGTCCGTGGGCGCGTCAATGGGCCGCGCAGAGGCGGGAGTTGAGAGAGTGATCCGATGACCGCTCATCGACGTCGGGCCGTCAGCGGGCATCCGCAATGAATGTCCGAAAACGGCCGTCTGTCAGCGGGTGCGAAGAAGGCGCGAAACCGGTCTCCGGGGACCTGGCGCCGTCGGGGGGCCGGCGCGTCACAGCGCGCGGTACATGATGTGCAGCCCCACCCGGCCGTGCCGGGCGTGCTCGTACGCGTCCGGGACCGTGCCCAGGATCGTGAAACCGAGGGAGGTCCAGAGGCCGACGGCGGGGTTGGTCTCGACGACCGCGTTGAACACCATGGCACGGTAGCCGTCGGCCTTCGCGCGCTCCAGTACGTGCTCGGCGAGGGCGCGGCCGATGCCGCGGCCGCCCTGGGCGGGGTCGACCATGAAGCCCGCGTTCGCGATGCCGGCGGCGGGACCGCCGTAGTTCGGCGCGACGTAGGCCGAGCCGACGACGACGCCGTCCGCCTCGGCCACGTACACGCGCTTACCCGGACCCATCCACAGGGTCCGGGCCAGCGCCTCGGGGGTGTCCGGGTCCCAGGCGTACGTCTCGCGGGATCCGACGATCTGCCGCCAGAACGGCCAGATCTGCGCCCAGTCCTTGTCCTCTGCGTCCCTGATCAGCATGTACGTGAGTCTGGCACGCGGCCGGTCAGAGGCGGTTACGGGGGCTGGGGCAGGTCAGTCCACGCTCGGCAGGATGTGGGGCTCCGCGAGGTCGTCCTCGTAGCCCGCGAGCCTGATCGGGGCCGAGCGGGCCCACACGTCGAGGCTGCCCAGCTTCTCGGGCCGCCGCCCCGCGCGCTCCGTGCGTTCTCGGGGGCGCTGCTCGCGATTCGTCTTCTCTGGTGTCACCGCGCACTCCTTGTGTGTCGGGTAACCCTGTCCGGCGCGCCCGCCCGGCGTTCCCGTCGGGCGTCCGGCGCCCGGTCGGGCTGGTTTCGATACCGGTTCGGGCGCGGTGGCGCCGGTTTCCTGCTTGGGCGGCCCGGGATCGGGCCGTCCCGCGACGAACCACGGGTGCTGGTAGGACCACGTTGTGCTGTCCGTCGGCTAGAGACAGAGTAACCATATGAGCAGGACCCCGCTCGATGGGGCCGAAACCAGGGAGACGGCCGGGGGTCGCCGGGGATTCATTCGGCCACCGGCGACATGACACCCGACTGGGTGACGACTACGTGGGGTCCGGCCGGTCCGTGTTGATCGATCGCCCCGGATCGTCGGTCGGCTCGGCCGACGGCTGGGACGTCACATACGGCGAACCGGAGGGCTCGGCGGGGGGCGGAGCGGGCGGCAGCACGCCTCCCGGGGGCGGCGGTCCGGTGGGGCTGGCGGTGGCGGTGCCCGCGGCCTCGTTCGCGATGGCGTCGAAGTCCACGTCGCCCGTGTTCTCCAGCATGGTGATGTGGTCGAGGACGGTCTGGTTGGCGTCGGTGGCGAGCTCGCGGACGAGGGTGTTGCGGGTGGTGTGGCGGACCTGGGCGATCAGCGCGAAGACCTTGCCGTGGGAGTCGCGCAGCAGGTTGGCGAACTTGTTCTCGTAGTCCTTGCCGCTCGCGGCGGTCAGCTGGTTGAGCCAGCCCTGCTGCTGCGGGTTGGGCTGGTTCGGCAGCTCGACGCCGAGCCGACCCGCGACCGAGCGGACGCGCTTGTCGAGGTCGGTGTGGCCGACGACGAGGTGGTCGCCCGCCATCCTGATCGCCTGCGTCGGCGCCCGCTCCATGGCCTGCTGGCCGGCCGGTATCTCCCAGAGCCCGGCGAGCCGCACCTTGACCAGGAAGTCCCGGTCGGTGGCCGACAGGGGACCCCATTGGGTGGCCACGCTCCCCGCGTTCAGATTGGCCGCCCCGGTGCCCGAGCGGTCGGCGTACGACCAGATCGGAAAGGCGAGCGCGCCCAGGGTGGCGACCAGGGCGGCGAAGATGAGCGCGGTCCCGTTGATGCGTCGCAAGCAATCCTCCCGATACCGGCGTCAACTCGCCACGGGGGCGAGCTACTTGTTGGTACGGGAGGGTACGGACGTGACAGGCGTGGCGTTCAGGGTTTCGCGCCCCTTTTTTAGACCTGTCCCCAGAGGGCGTCGGCGAGCGCGACCCCCGCGAAGGCGGCGCCAAGGCCGACGGCGACACTCGCGACCACGTTGGCCACGGCGAAGAGCCGCGCCCCGTCCTCCCCGAGCCGGAGCGTCTCGTACGAGAACGTCGAGTACGTCGTCAGGGCCCCGCACAGGCCCGTGCCGATGAGCAACTGCACCCGCGACGAGGCGGCGCCCGCGGCGACGGCGCCGGTCAGCAGGCCGAGCACGAGGCAGCCGCAGGCATTCACCGTGAACGTCCCCCACGGGAAGACGCTGTCGTGCCGGGTCTGCACGGCCCGGTCGGTGAGATAGCGCAGCGGTGCGCCCACCATCGCGCCGACGATCACGAGGAGCCAGTTCACGCCCGCGTTCCGCCGTTCTCCCGGCCCACGTACCGGATGACCTCGCAGTCGTCGAGGACGACCAGGCCCTGTGACACCAGCTCGTCCAGCTCCGGCAGGAACGCCCTGACCCGTTCCTCGGTGTCGACGATCACGACGGCCATGGGCAGGTCCTCGCTGAGCGAGAGCAGCCGCGAGGTGTGGATCAGGGACGACGCCCCGAACCCCTCGATGCCGCGGAAGACGCTCGCCCCCGCGAGGCCCGCCTTGTGCGCCCGGTGCACGATCTCGCTGTACAGGGGCTTGCGGCGCCAGGTGTGGTTCTCACCGACGAAGACCGTCAGTCGCAGGGCACGGCCGGTCAGTCGCGTCATCGCTTCCTCCACACCAGAACGCGGCGCGTCAGCGCCACCCCGAGCCCGACCGCGGCGAGCGCCACCAGGAGCGTCGCCGCGAGATAGACCAGGCCCGTACGGACCCGGCCGGCGTCCACCAGCTGCTGGATGTCCACCGCGTACGTGGAGAACGTGGTGAAGCCGCCCAGGACGCCGGTGCCGAAGAACGGCCGCACCAGGCGGTGCGCCGCCCACATATCGCTGATGATCACCATGAACACGCCGATCACGAAACAGCCGAGCGCGTTCACCCACATCGTCGTCCACGGGAAGGCGCCGGGCGAGGTGGGCCACAGGAGCGCGGCGCCGTAGCGGGCGCAGGCACCCACGGCGCCGCCGAGCGAGACGACCGCCACGATCGGGCCCTGCACCCGCAGGGCCCCGCGCCGCCGGGCCGGCACGCGCAGGCCGAGGTCCGGATCACTGGGTTCGTCCGCCGCCGGGGACTGCCCGCCTGTCATCCGTGTCCGTCTCCTCCTCGGCCCAGTGCCGCGCGCCGGCAGTGAAGATCACCGTCCGCGGTCAGCCTATAGCCGGTCCGGACGCGCCGTTAATGTCCCGTTGTCCCCGGCGAAAGATGGCCATGGTGTCCTGCCGGAACACCGGCTTACGGGTCCCAGGGAGGAGTCACACATGACACAGGTCGAGCTGCGCAGCGTCGACGAGCTGATGGATCTTCTGCACGCCTGCCGCGGCGCGTGGGACACCCCCGACCGCAGCGGCGACCCCGTCGACCTGCACGACCACGCGCTGCAGACCGCCGCGCTCCTGCGCCGCGGCCACCCCAGCGACAAGGAGCTCCAGCTCGCGGGGCTCGTCCACGACATAGGCCACCTGCTGCGCCCGGGCGACGACGCGGGCCACGCCGACACGGCGGCGGCCGCCGTGCGGGGGCTGCTCGGGGAGCGGGTCGCGCGTCTTGTGCAGCTGCACGTTCCGGCCAAGCGCTACCTGGCGACATCGGATCCGGCGCGCGGCCTTTCGCCGCAGAGCGCGCTGACGCTGGAGACGCAGGGCGGGCCGATGACGCCCGAGGAGGCGGCGGTGTTCGCCCATGACCCGCTGGCCGACGACGCCGTGACGCTGCGTCAGGCGGACGACGCGGGCAAGGTCGCGGGCCTCGACGCGGGGGTCATGGAGGACTGGCGGCCCGTGGTGGAGCTGGTCGCGCAGGGGTTCCATTCCACCAACTTCACACCATCGCTACGTAGTTGACATGTTGAACTGACGATCCGTCATGAGACGGTACGCCCCATGACTTCGGAGCTCTCGCTGGAAGGCAGGGTGGCCGTCGTGACCGGGGGGTCGCGGGGCATCGGCCGGGCCGTCGCCGTGGCGCTCGCGGCGGCCGGGGCGCGGGTGTGTGTGACGGCGCGCGATCCGGACGGGGTCCGCGAGACCGTCGCCGCGCTGACG
Source organism: Streptomyces sp. CB01635 (assembly GCF_002803065.1). Lineage (GTDB taxonomy): Bacteria > Actinomycetota > Actinomycetes > Streptomycetales > Streptomycetaceae > Streptomyces. The sequence goes on along the minus strand of NZ_NNBL01000003.1, from coordinate 440,028 downwards.
AAGAGCGGCGCCGAAGCCACGGGACTGGCGGGGTCCGTCGCCGACCCCGCGCATCTGTGGGAGCTGACGGAGCGGGCCCTCGACGCGTTCGGCCGGCTCGACATCCTGGTGAACAACGCCGCGACCAATGAACCGTACGGACCGCTGATGGAGGCGGATCCGGAGGTCTGGCGCGAGGCGTTCACAGTCAACGTGGAGGCGCCGCTGCGGCTCGTGCAGTGCGCCTGGCGGGCCTGGATGTCGGAGCACGGCGGGGCCGTGGTGAACATCTGCACCGAGGGCGCCGGACACGTCGGCCCGCGCGTGGGCGCCTACGGGACGAGCAAGGCGGCGCTGCTGCATCTGACACAGCAACTCGCGGGTGAACTGGCTCCGTTGGTGCGGGTCAACTCCGTATCGCCCGGGCTCGTGCGCACGGAGATGGCGCGCTTCGTGTGGGAGCACGCCGAGGAGTCCGTGGCGGCGGGGCTGCCGCTGGGCCGGATCGGGGAGCCGCAGGACGTGGCCCGGGCGGTGCGCTGGCTGGTGTCGGACGAGGCGGCCTGGGTGACGGGCGCCGACCTCCTGGTGGACGGCGGAACCCGGGTCAGGGCCGCGTCGCCGGACCTGACCGATTCCGTCCACCAGCAGCTCCGCCACCGGCTGCCGGACACTCGCTAGGGCACTACCACTTGCCGGGCGCGTAGTCCTTCATGAAGACGCCGTACAGGTCCTCGCCGGCCTCGCCCCGGACGACCGGGTCGTAGACGCGGGCCGCTCCGTCGATCAGGTCGAGGGGGGCGTGGAAGCCCTCGTCGGCGAGGCGCAGCTTGTCGTAGTGCGGGCGCTCGTCGGTGATCCAGCCCGTGTCGACCGAGGTCATGAGGATGCCGTCGGTCTGGAACATCTCCTGGGCGCTGGTCCGCGTCACCATGTTCATGGCGGCCTTCGCGGCGTTCGTGTTCGGGTGCCCCGCACCCTTGTAGCCGCGGCCGAAGACGCCCTCCATCGCCGAGACGTTCACGACGTACGCGCGTCCGCTGGACGCCTTCTTCGCGGCGTCGGCCATCGCCGGGCGCAGCGCGCTGATCAGGATGAACGGCGCCGTGTAGTTGCACAGCTGGGTCTCGAGGAGCTCCACCGGGGAGATCTGCTCGATCGTCTGCACCCAGGTGTTGCTGTCGACGACGTCGGGGACGAGGCCGCCCGCGTCGATGGCGCTGCCGTCGCGGTGCCGGGCGACGCTGGCGTTGCCGGCGACCAGGGCGAGATCGGCGACCTTCTGGGCGTCCAGGCCGGAGATACCGGCGGGCAGCGCGGTCAGGCCGTCGACCGCGCCGGAGTTGAACGCGCCGATGACGTGGTGGGCGGGGAGCTCACCGGCCGGCAGCGGGGCGCTCTCGCCCTCGACGAGGGCGGCGTACGCGGAGGGCAGCCGGCGTACGGTCTGCGTCGCGTTGTTGATGAGGATGTCCAGCGGGCCCTGCTCGGCGACCTGCTCGGCAAGCGCCACGGCCTGGGCCGGGTCCCGCAGGTCGATGCCGACGACCTCCAGGCGGTCCATCCAGTCCGCCGAGTCGTCCATCGCCTTGAAGCGGCGGATGGCGTCCTTGGGGAAGCGCGTCGTGATCGTCGTGTGCGCGCCGTCACGCAGCAGGCGCAGCGCGATGTACATGCCGATCTTGGCGCGGCCGCCGGTGAGCAGGGCGCGCTTGCCGGAGAGGTCGGCGCGGATGTCGCGCTTGGCGCGGTTCACGGCGGCGCACTCGGGACAGAGCTGGTGGTAGAAGTAGTCGACTTCCACGTACCTGGCCTTGCAGGTGTAGCAGGAGCGGGGACGCTGGAGTATCCCCGCCAGCTTGCCCTCCCCGACCTGCGAGGACGGCAGAAGGCCCTCGGTCTCGTCGTCGATGCGCTCGGCGGAGCCGGTCGCGGTCGCCTCGGTGACGGCCTTGTCGTGGGCGGTCTTCGCGGCGCGGCGCTCCTGGCGGCGACGCTGCTTCACGGTCCGGTAGACACCGGCCGTGGCGCGCCTGACCTGGATCGCGTCGGGGTGGTCCACATCCAGCTTGTCGAGTTCGTCGAGCACGCTCAGGCAGACGGCCAGCCGCTCGGGGTCGATCCCGGGGCCGAACGACTCCTGCGACACCACCATGGCTTCGGTGGCGCCCGTCGGGCTGTCCTCTGTCATCGTCATCGCCGCTGCGTTCCTCGCGTCACTCGGACCGCGGCGTGCTGTGAGTGACCGCGGATACTCCCAAAAGGCGGAACCTTACAACCTGCTGTCGACATTCCGCCAAGTGGGCAGTTTATCCCGCTCCCGGGCCCTCCCGGGAACGCCGGTCCTTGACCTTGATCAGGTACGGCCGTAGGGCGCGGCCCGCCCCCTCCCCCGTCAGGACGGACCGCCCCCCGTCAGGCCGTCCCCCGCACCGTCTCGCACACGCGCACCAGGGCCGCGAGTTCCTCGCGGATGCCGGTCGCGAGTACGTCCAGGTCGGGGACCGCGGCCGCGTCGGCGACCAGGCCGTAGTGGACACGCCCCCGGTACGTGGACACCGCGACCGCGAGGGACTGTCCCTGGGCCAGTGGCGCGAGGGGGTAGACCTCGGTGAGCGGGCAGCCGCCGAGCCGCAGGCCGAGGCTCGGCAGCGGCACGCTCGTGACGAGGATGTCGAACAGGAGCCGGGCCGCCTGGGCGACGACGGGCCCGCCGATCATGTGACCGAGCGGCGGCACATGGTCCGCGAGCAGGGCCACGGCGCCGGCGCCGCGCTGCGGGCCCGCGTCCTTGTTGTGGTCCATGGCCGTACGGACCGCGCGCAGCCGGGCGAGCGGGTCCCGCTCGTCGACCGGCAGCTTCACCAGGTAGCCGGAGAGCCGGTTGCCCTGGGGGTGGGCCGTGCGGGGGCGGCGCCGCGAGACGGGGATCAGGGCCCGCGGACGTACCCCTTCGCTGCCGTTGCCGCGCTCGTCGAGCCAGCGCCGCAGGGCCCCGGCGACGACGGCGATGAGGACGTCGTTGACGGTGCCGCCGACCGTCTTGCGGACCCGGTGCACATCGTCGAGTTCGAGGACGACGCCCTCGGTGCTGCGGGTGCCCGTGGCGTTCGAGGAGAAGGCGGGCGAGGTGTGCACGTCCCAGGTGGCGCGGACGACGGAGGTGCCGATGTCGAGCGCCGTGACGGCACTGGAGGCGCCCTCCCGAAGGAGGCCGGGCAGCTTGCGCGGGTCGAGGTCGCCCAGCCGCAGGTCGCGCATGCCGGGGAACGGCAGCCGGAACCCGCGGGGCGCCGCGACGGCGGGCGCCGTCCGCGAGACGGGCAGGTCCATCGGGTCCATCACCCCGGCGGCGAGCGTCAGCGCCCGCAGCCCGTCGGCCAGCGCGTGGTGGAACTTGAACAGGACGGCGAACGAGGTACCGTCCGCGCCCGGCAGGACATGTGCCTCCCACGGGGGCCTCGCCCGGTCGAGCGGCCGCTCCATCAGGGCGCCGGCCGCAGCGTGGAAGTCCGCGGTGGGCTCGCCCAGCCGTACGTGGTCGAGCGGGTCGAAGTCGGGTACGGGCACACGTGCCGCGCCGCCGACGGGGATCCGTACCCCCTGGATGCGCATGCGCAGGCCGGGGACCGCGGGGGCGCGGGCGGCGAGCAGCTCCACCGCGTGCTGGACGTCGCCCGGCGAGCCCGCGGCGAACACCCCCAACGCGCCCAGGTGCATCGGGTGTTCGGCGGACTCGATGTTCCAGAAGGCCAGGTCGAGTGGCGCGAGGAGGTCCGGGCTCGGCGCGGGCCGAGAGTGCTGGGACTGCTGAGAGTTCACTTGGGCCGCTCTCGCGTCGACGTCGGGGGAAAGCAGTCAACCGCTCTCCAGTGATTACGGTCAAGTACGATCAAGCTACACACAGTAAACAACAGATTAAGACCCGCCCCCTCGATGAAGGGGCGGGTCTCGTGGTGCTGGTGGGGCGTGCGGTGCCGTTACTTCAGCGCCGGCGGCGCTGCGTCGGCAGAGGTGCCCCAGGTGGAGGGCTTGTCGCCGACCGTGAAGGACAGCTCCCGCAGCCCGCGGATGTCGTCCGTCGTCAGATACGTCTTCCTCAAAGCGGTCCCGTCGGTCTGCGCCGACTGGATGTACCGCGCCGAGTCAGACGTCCCCGGCGCCTTCACCGTGAGGCGGCCCTTCGGGTAGTAGCGCCGGTCGAGGGTGACGTCCACCCGCTCGAAGACCGGGGTCGACAGGCCCCAGGTGTCCGTGCCGGGCTGGACCGGGAAGATTCCGATCGACGACAGGACGTTCCAGGCGGACATCGTCCCGAGGTCGTCGTTTCCGGTCATGCCGGTCGGGGCGTCCGTGAAGAGCGTGAGCGCGGCGTGCACGACGTCGGTCGTCTTCCAGGGCTGACCGGTCGAGAGGTACGTGTAGGGCGCGATCAGGTCGGGCTCGTTCTGCGGGTTGTACTTGTCCGCGTTGTAGTAGTCGTACGGACCGTTCACCCACACCTCGCGGGCGGTCTTCGCGGGGTCCTGCACCAGCTGGTCGTACGCGAAGAACGAGTCGAGGCGGTCGTTGGCCGGCTTGGTGCCGCCGATCAGGCCGACCATCCCGGGCAGGTCCTGCGGGACGAGCCACTGGTACTGCCAGGACGTGCCCTCGTGGAAGCCCTCGCTCTTGGCGGGGTCGGCCGGGCCCGTGAAGGTGCCCGCCGCGTCCCGCGCCCGGAAGAAGCCGGTCGAACTGTCGAAGATCTTCCGGTAGTTCTGCGCCCGCTGTGTGTAGCGCGCCGCGTCGTCCTTGTGGCCCAGGTCCTTCGCCATCTGCCCGAGCATCGCGTCGGACAGCGCGTACTCCAGGGTCGCGGAGGCGCCGTGGTCGTAGTCGGAGTCACCCGGCTTCACATGCGCGCGATCCTTGATGTACGGCGCGAAGCCGTCCGCGATGTACTCCTTGTTGGCCTCGCGGCCCACCGGCGCGGAGTCGGCGGGCGGGACCCCGTCGGCGTTCTTCTTCAGCGCGCGGTACGCCTGCTCCTCGTACCCCTTGAGCAGACCCTGCTGATAGGCGTTCGTCAGGAACGGAGTGACCGGGTCACCCGTCATGATGTTCGTCTCGACCGTGCCGTAGCCCCACTTGGGCAGCCAGCCGCTCTCCTCGTCGATCTTGATGACGGAGATCGCCATGTCGCGGGACTCGCGCGGCGCGAGCAGCGACAGGAGCTGCGCCTGCGTGCGATAGGTGTCCCAGAGGGACCAGTTCTGGTAGTACGTGTAGCCCTTGGCGCGGTGGATCTTCTGGTCCCAGCCGGTGTAGCGGCCGTCGACGTCGCTGCCGATGTTCGGCGCGAGGAACGAGCGGTACAGGGACGAGTAGAAGGTGCGGCGGAGCGTGTCGCTGCCGCCCTGCGCCTTGACGTCGTCGAGCCGGTCCTCCCACGCGGCCTGCGCGGCATGCTCGACACGGTCGTACGAACGGCCGCCCTCGGAACGCAGGTTGAGCGCCGCGCCCTTCGCGTCGACGTACGAGATCGCCGTGGTCGCCTCGACGCTGCGGTCCTTGGAGGTGTCGAAGCGCACGAACGCGCCGCTGCGTTCGCCGCCGGCCGTCGACTCCTTGGAGCCCTCGGTGACCGCGTCGCCCTTCCAGGTGCCCGACGTCGTGAACGGCCGGTCGAAGCGGGTGATCGTGTACACCGTGTACGGCTTCGTGTCCTGGCAGAAGCCGCTGCCGGTGATGGCCGTGCGGACGGTGCGGTTGTCGAGGATCTCGACCTTGGTGTTCAGGGTCTTGTGCAGCGACTGGCCTGCGTTGATGAGGACGTTGGCCTTGTCGGTGGCGGGGAAGGTGTAGCGCTGCACGCCGGTCCGCTTGGTCGCGGTCAGCTCGGCCTCGATGCCCGTCTTCAGACCGACCTTGTACGAGCCGGGGCTGGCCTTCTCGTTGTCGTGGCTGAACTCGGCCGCGTACTTGGCGTAGTCGGTCGACGTGATGTCGCCGGTCGTGGGCAGCACGGGCAGATCGCCACCGAGGCCGCAGCCGACACCGGACAGATGCACGGTGGAGAAGCCGCGGATGTGGTTCTCGGAGTAGTCGTAACCCGTGTTGTGGCCCGTGTCGGGCGAGAACTGCACCATGCCGAAGGGCACAGCGGCGCCCGGGTAGGTGTTGCCCTCGTTCTCGGTGCCGATGAACGGGTTGACCAGATCGGTGAGCCGGCCCTCGTCGGACACGGCCGCCTGGGCCGACGGCACGGCGAGCGCCCCGCCCAGGAGCGCGACCGCCGCCACCGCCGTCCCCGCTCCGCGCAGCCGTTGGGTCCATCTCATGGCGAGACCGCCTCCTCGAGTACTAGACAACGTTGTCAATACGCAGCGCGGTCATTCTTCTGGCGCGTGCGTGTACTCGTCAAGGGACACGACAGCGGGAGCCTGCGAACGAGACACGGCACAGGGCACCCGCCGACGAGGGGGCAGGAACGGTCAGACCACGACCTGTCGGCCCTTCCCCAGTGCGATCACCCCGCCCTTCGACACCGTGTACAGCTCGGCGTCCCGCTCCGGGTTGACTCCGATGGTCGCCCCCGGCGGTACGTCCACGTTCTTGTCGAGCACGGCTCCGCGCACCACGGCGCCCCTGCCGATCCGGACGTTGTCGTGCAGGACCGAGCCCTGGACGACGGCGCCCTCCTCGACGGTGACACCCGGGGAGAGGACGGAGCGGGTGACCTGGCCGCGGATGACGCAGCCCGGGCTGACGATCGACTGGCCCGCGATGCCACCCGCGCAGAACTTGGCGGGCGGCAGCTGCCCGGGGTGCGTGTAGATGGGCCAGCGCCGGTTGTCGAGGTTGAAGGCGGGCTTGTCCGAGAGCAGGTCGAGGTGGGCCTCGTAGTACGCGTCGAGGGTGCCGACGTCGCGCCAGTAGCCGTGCTCGTGGGGCGTCTCGCCGGGGACGTGGTTGCCGTCGAAGTCGTAGAGCTGGGCGACGCCGCGTTCGGTGAGCATCGGCAGGATCGAACCACCCATGTCATGCACGGAGTTGGGCATCTCGGAGTCCTGCTGCAACGCGTCGATGAGGGTCTTCGTGGTGAAGACGTAGTTGCCCATGGAGGCGAAGACCTGGTGCGGGGAGCCGGGGATGCCGGGCGGGTCGGCCGGCTTCTCGAGGAAGCGGTCCACGCGCGTTCCGTCACCGGCCGGCGTGATGATCCCGAACGCCGAGGCGTCCGCGCGGGGTACGCGGATGCCCGCGACCGTGACGCCCGCGCCGCTCTCGATGTGCTGCTGGAGCATCTGGCGCGGGTCCATGCGGTAGACGTGGTCGGCGCCGAACACCGCTATGTAGTCGGGCTGTTCGTCGTGGACCAGGTTCAGGGACTGGAGGATGGCGTCCGCGCTGCCCAGGTACCAGCGCGGGCCGAGGCGCTGCTGGGCCGGGACGGGCGTGACGTAGTTGCCGAGCAGGCTCGACATGCGCCAGGTCGTCGTGACGTGCCGGTCGAGCGAGTGCGACTTGTACTGGGTCAGGACGCAGATACGCAGGATGTCCGCGTTGACGAGGTTGGACAGGACGAAGTCGACGAGGCGGTACGTGCCGCCGAAGGTGACCGCCGGTTTCGCCCGGTCGGCGGTGAGTGGCAGCAGGCGCTTGCCCTCCCCGCCCGCCAGTACGATCCCGAGCACCGAAGGTCCACCACGCATCCCAGCCCCCAGCTTCACCTTGAGGATCCATATCGCTTCGAGGAACTGCTCCGTCTTGCCCGTCTGTTACGCCATCTTGACCGGCTGCGTCGTGTTGAGGATCTCGTCGTACACGTCGGCCGTGCGCCGGGCCACGGTGTCCCAGCCGAACTCGCGCTCCGAGCGCTCCCGGCCGGCGGCGCCCATGCGGGCCGCCTCGTCGGGGTCACCCACCAGCCGGTTCAGGGCCTGCGCGAGCCCGCTCTCGAACGCCAGCGGGTCGCGCTCCTCGTAGGGCACGAGGAGCCCGGTCGTCCCGTCGGCGACGACCTCGGGGATGCCTCCGACGGCGGAGGCAACGACGGCGGTGCCGCACGCCATCGCCTCCAGGTTCACGATGCCGAGGGGTTCGTACACCGACGGGCAGACGAACGCCCGTGCGTGGGTGAGGAGTTGGACCACTTCGGTACGGGGCAGCATCTGCGGAATCCAGTGGACGCCGTCCCGCAGCGCACGCAACTCGTCCACGAGGGTGCGGAATTCACGCCCGATGGCCGGGGTGTCGGGCGCTCCGGCGCACAGGATCAGCTGCGCCGACGGGTCCAACTCCTTCGCCGCCCTGAGGAGATGAGGCACGCCCTTCTGCCGTGTGATGCGTCCGACGAAGACCACGTACGGGCGGTTCTGGTCGATGCCGATGCGGGCGAGGACGTCCGTGGCGGGGTCGGGGCGGTAGAGGGCGGAGTCGATGCCGTTGTGGACGACGCGGACCTTCGCCGGGTCGATCGCCGGATAGCAGGCCAGGATGTCGTCGCGCATGGCTCCCGAAACCGCGATGACCGCGTCGGCCGCCTCGACGGCGGTGCGCTCGGCCCAGCCCGACAGGGCGTATCCGCCGCCGAGTTGCTCGGCCTTCCAGGGGCGCAGGGGCTCGAGCGAGTGCGCGGTCACGATGTGCGGGATGCCGTGGAGCAACTTGCCTATGTGACCCGCCAGATTGGCGTACCAGGTGTGGGAGTGGACGAGTTCGCGGCCTTCGAGCGCGGCGGCGATGGACAGGTCCACGGAGAAGGTGCGCAGGGCGTCGTTCGCCCCGTCGAGGGCCTGCCACGCGCGGTGGCGCCGCAGCCCTTCGGCACCGCCCTCGCCCCACGTGTGGACGTCGAGGTCGACGAGGGGGCGTAACTCCCTTGCGAGGAACTCGACATGGACGCCCGCGCCGCCATAGACGTCCGGCGGGTACTCCCGGGTCAGCAGCCCCACTCTCATGCAGAACCCCCGTCGTCCGTAGCGTGCCCGGCCGCGCACCTTCATGGTCACCCAGAAGCGGCCGGTGGGGAAGAGTGCTGCGGCGGCCGCTCGAAGCAGCAGTCGCCGCAGAGACCGCCGCCGGGGGCGCGGTAGATGAGGCAGCAGCTCGTGCGGCGGAAAGCGGTGCCGGTGCGGGTGCCGGTCGCGGCGAGGCGCGGGTCCGCGAAGAGTTCCGTGGTCAGGAGGCGGGCGCGGGCGGCGACGTCGGGGCGCCCGGCTCGGCGCGCCCAGCGGCTGATCTCGCGGGCGGCGCCGGCGAGCGCGGACCCCGCGTTGCCGCGCAGCAGCGGGGCCGAGACACGGTAGCGGGCACGCAGGGCGGCCGACAGCAGCTCCAGGTGGCGGTCCAGCACGAGCTCCGCGAGGTGCGCGCTGCCGGCGGGGAGCTGCCCCGTACCGGCGAGGAACAGGTCGTCCGGCGCACTGGCGTCGGGGTTCCAGTGCAGCAGCGCCGGGTCGAGGTCCGGGACGCGCCCGAAGAGGGCCGCGCTGCCGAGCGCCACCGACCAAAGGCGCGCAGCGAGGCCGAGTTGGGCGACGGACACCGCGACGCGCGGTTCGGGCACGGAGAGTGCCCGCGCGACCTTCTCGACGCGGTACGCGAGAGGGTCGCGGACCGGTGCGTCGCTCTGATAGACGCGCCCCAGCGCCGGCGGATCACTCTCCGCGTCCTCGATGTCGCACAGAGCGAAGAATCCGCCGAGGGAGCCGAGTTCGCGCAGGTCGATGTGGACTGTCACGGCCTCAGTACAGCAAGTAGGCGTCCACAGGTCACGGGCGGGGTGCACCGCGTGTCCCCCACCGGGTGGAGGCCCCGGGGCAGGTCGTACTCCATCGGCAGTAGGACCCAATGCGTGCTCAGGTACGACGACGCGAGCACCGGAAAGAGAGATCGTAGAGGTATGGAAACCGACCGTTCGCCGCACCACGGGATGCGCCGCCGCACAGTGAGGAGCGGCCGATGAGTGCACTCACGCTGGCTGTGCTGCTCTCCCTCGTCTCCGCGGTGGCGTACGCGGGCGGCGCGATCCTCCAGGAACGCGTCGCGGTGTCCACGCCCGAGCACGCTTACGCGCCGCTGCGCCGCCCGGTGTGGTGGTGCGCGGTCGCGCTCAACGGTCTGGGAGCACTCCTGCACGTGGCCGCCCTGGCGTACGGGCCGCTCAGCCTCGTGCAGCCCCTCGGCGCGCTGACGATCGTGTTCGCGCTGCCGATGGCGGCGCTCTTCGTGCACCGCAAGGCCGGGGCCACCGCCTGGCGGGGCGCGATCATGGCCGCGGTGGGTCTCGCCGGTCTGCTCTCCCTCACGGGGTCGGCGTCCGAGCAGTCCCTCGAAGGCACGGAGCGGCTGATGGTCGCCCTCGCGACGGCCGGCACGGTCCTCGCCCTGATGACCCTCGCCCACGCCGTGCACCGCCACCCCGTGGTGCGCAGCGTCCTGCTCGCGGGCGCGGCGGGTGTCGCGTTCGGCATCGCGTCCGTGTTCACGAAGTCCGTGGCGGTCGAGTGGACGGAGGACGGGACGTTCGCCCAGTTCTCGAGCTTCCTGGTGATAGCGGCGCTCGCCACGTCCGGCATGCTCCTGTCCCAGGCCTCGTACCGCGGCGCGGGCCTCGCGGCTCCGCTCGCCACAGTGACCGTCGTGAACCCGGTGGTCGCGGCGGCGGTTGGTCTCACGCTCTTCGGCGAAACGTTCCGATACGGCACGACGGGCACCACCCTCGCCCTCGCGAGCGGTGTCGTCGCCGCGGGCGGCCTGATCCTGCTGACGACGGAGCGGATCAGCGGGGCGCGCAGGACGGCCACCGAGTCGGTCGTCGCGGCGATGCCCGCCCAGTCCGTGACCGAGTCACCGCGCGCACTCACCGACGGCGAGCCGCTGGTGCGGCGCGTCGAGGCCCCCGCGCGGGATGCCGATGCGCATGGCCGCACCAAGGACAAGGACCGCCGCTACGACGAGTGGCACAGCCCCCGCGACGAGCGCATCAAATCCTGACGCCGTGCGCCCGCAGATACGCCAGCGGGTCGACGTCCGAACCGAAGCCGGGCCCCGTCCGCACCTCGAAGTGCAGATGCGGGCCCGTGCTGTTGCCCGTGGAACCGGAGCGGGCGATGCGCTGACCGCCCACGACCCGCTGCCCGGCCTTCACGCTGAGCGCCGAGAGATGGCCGTACTGGCTGTACTTGCCGTCGGCGTGCCGGATCACGACCTCGTACCCGTACGAGCCGCCCCAGCCCGCGGAGACGACATGCCCGGAGGCGATGGCCTTGACGGTCGTGCCGGTGGACACGGCGAAGTCGACGCCCGTGTGGTAGCCCTTCGACCAGGAAGAACCCGCCGCGCGGTACGGGGTACTGAGACTCGCGGAGACGGGAGCGGTGACGTCGTGTGACGCGGCGGGCTTCTCGGTCCGGGGCCGGGTGGCGGTGGCCGTGCCGGTCTTCTTGGCGGGGGCCGCCGTCTCCCGTTTCTGGTCGCTCTTGTCGTGCTTCTGGGACGGCTTCTGGGCCGGCCGTTCGCGCTTCTGCGGGGCGGCCGGGTCGCGCGGCTTCGCCGACGGGTGCAGGGCGAGGCGCTGCCCGGGCAGGATGAAGTCTGGGTCCGAGCCGATGGTGCGGCGGTTCGCCTCGTACAACTTCCGCCAGCCGCCCGGAACTTCGCGGGCGTCGGCGATGCCGGAGAGGGTGTCGCCGCCGACCACCGTGTACATCTGGGCCGTGCCCGCCGTCGACTGGGGCGTGACCTCGGGCTTGACGTCCTTGACGGTGCGCTGGGGCTTGTGCTTGACGGTTTCGGTGTGCGGTCCCGGAGTGTCGCCGCCGCGGGTGAGGCCCGCCCGGGCCGAGCAGACCGGCCAGGCGCCGGGCCCCTGCCCGTCGAGGACCTTCTCGGCGACGGCGATCTGCTGGCCCCTGGTGGCGCGGTCGGCGCGCGCGGCGTAGGCGGTGCCGCCGTAGGCCTCCCAGGTGGACTGCGTGAACTGGAGCCCGCCGAAGTAGCCGTTGCCGGAGTTGATGCTCCAGTTGCCGCTCGACTCGCAGGCCGCGACCTTGTTCCAGGTGTTCGCGTCGGCCGCGTGCGCCACGCCCGCCCCGATGAGAGGGATCGCCATACCCGCGCTGCCCGCGGTGACGGTGAGCGACGCCCGGTTGATCCGGTTCGGCTGATACCGGCGATGCCGACCGCGTACGGCCATGGAAGCCCCCTCAGACACACGTCAGAAGCGGCAAGTTAGCCGCTCCGACACACTCATGACAAGACCCGCACAGGGGTGACACGAGCGGTCAAGAGGGACCAAGGGGGCTTCCTCCAGGCGTAGTTCGCGTTTCAGCCCCGCAACCGCGCCGGCAACCAGTCGAGTTGGGCGGCCTGATGGAAGGGCCCGCCGCCCTCGTGGTCGTTGAAGGTGTACACCTTGATCGTCTTGTCCTGCCCGGCATAGGAGTTGAACGCCGCGAAGACCGTGGAGGGCGGGCAGGTCTGGTCCTCGAGCGCCACCGAGAAGAGGGCGGGCGCGGTGCCGCGGGCCGCGAAGTGCACGCCGTCGAAGTACGACAGCGTGCGGAAGATCTGCTCGTCGGCGCCGATGTGCGCCTTCAGATACAGGGCTATCTCGCGGTACGGGTGGCGTTCGGTGAGGGTGGCCGCGCGGGGGAACTGGCACAGGAACGGCACGTCGGGCGCGATGGCGACGAGGTCGGGTACCAGACCGCCGACCGCGATCGTGATGCCGCCGCCCTGGCTGCCGCCGAGCGCGGCGACGCGCGACGCGTCGACGAGGGGGTGCGAACGGGCCGTCTCGACCGCGCGCACGGCGTCGGTGAAGACGCGCCGGTAGAAGTACTCGTGCGGGTCCTCGATGCCGCGTGTCATGAAGCCGGAGTGCGCGGGTCCGCTGCCGACCGGGTCGGGGGTGTCGCCCACCCTGCCGCCGGAGCCCTGGCCGCGTGTGTCCATGACGAAGTGCGCGAAGCCGGCCGCGGCCCACATCAGGTTCGTGTGCGGCAGACCGCGCCCGCCTCCGTAGCCGATGTACTCGACGACGGCGGGCAGCGGCGCGGTCGTGCCCGCGGGCAGGACGAGCCAGCCCTTGACCGGATGCCCGCCGAACCCGGCGTACGTAACATCGAAGACGTCGACCGCGGACAGCGGCACGTCGACCGGGACGAAGCGCGCGTCGAGGTCGTGCTCACGCGCCTCTGCCAGGGTCTTCTCCCAGAACGCGTCGAAGTCCTCGGGCCGCGTCAACGTGGGCCGGTAGGCCCGAAGTTCGTCGAGCGGCAAATCGAAGTGAGGCACGGGCGGCTCCTTGTTCGTAGAGAGTTCCGTAGAGATCTCCGCAGCGAGTCCTGAGGGCTCGACGAGAGCGTCGCAGCGTCACGGTACGCCTCACCACGCTACAAATGAACAAGAACGATCACCTCCCTACTTCAGGAGCGACAGGCATGAGCAAGTCAGCCCAGATCGGTGTCACGGGGCTCGCTGTCATGGGGCGCAACCTCGCGCGGAACTTCGCCAGGAACGGCTACACGGTCGCCCTGCACAACCGCACCGCGTCCCGCACGCACGACCTCGTGGCGGAGTTCGGCGGCGAGGGCGAGTTCGTCCCCATCGAGACCGCGGAGGAGTTCGTGGCGGCGCTGGAGAGGCCGCGCCGCCTGGTGATCATGGTCAAGGCCGGTGACCCCACGGACGCGGTGATCCAGGAGTTCGCGCCCCTCCTGGAGCCCGGCGACATGATCGTCGACGGCGGCAACGCGCACTTCGCGGACACCCGCCGCCGCGAGCGTGAACTGCGCGAGCGCGGCATCCACTTCGTCGGCACGGGCGTCTCCGGCGGCGAGGAGGGCGCCCTGAACGGGCCGAGCATCATGCCGGGCGGCAGCCAGGAGTCGTACGCGGCGCTCGGCCCGATGCTGGAGAAGATCTCCGCGAAGGCCAAGGACGGCTCCCCGTGCGTGACGCACGTCGGCCCGGACGGCGCCGGCCACTTCGTGAAGATGGTCCACAACGGCATCGAGTACGCCGACATGCAGCTCATCGGCGAGGCCTACCAGCTCCTGCGCGACGTGGCGGGCTACTCCCCCGCGCAGATCGCCGACATCTTCCGCAGGTGGAACACCGGCCGGCTCGACTCGTATCTGATCGAGATCACGGCCGAGGTCCTGTCGCACGTGGACGCGGCGACGGGCAAGCCCTTCGTGGACGTCGTCGTCGACGAGGCGGAGCAGAAGGGCACGGGGCGCTGGACCGTGCAGATCGCGCTCGACCTGGGCGTCCCGGTGTCGGGCATCGCCGAGGCCGTCTTCGCGCGCTCGCTGTCCGGCCACGCGGACCTGCGCGCGGCCTCGAAGGACCTGGCGGGCCCGACGCCGACCGCGCTGAGCGAGCCGGAGGCCGCGGCGTTCGCCGACCGGGTCGAGCAGGCCCTGTACGCGTCGAAGATCGTGTCGTACACGCAGGGCTTCCACGAGATCACGGCGGGCAGCGAGGCGTACGGCTGGGACATCGACCTGGGCGCCGTCGCCTCGATCTGGCGCGGCGGCTGCATCATCCGGGCCGCGTTCCTCGACCGGATCACCGCCGCGTACGACGCCCGGCCCGACCTGCCGAGCCTCCTCGCGGACAAGACGTTCGCGCAGGAGATCGGCGCGGCGCAGGACGACTGGCGTGCCGTCCTGGTCGCCGCGACGGTCGAGGGCGTCCCGGCGCCGGGCTTCGCGGCCGCGCTCGCGTATTACGACGCGCTGCGCGCTGACCGCCTCCCGGCCGCGCTCACGCAGGGCCAGCGGGACTTCTTCGGCGCCCACACGTACCGCCGCACGGACCGCGAGGGCGCGTTCCACACGCTGTGGGGCGGAGACCGGTCCGAGGTGTCGGCGTAAGGCCTTGCCGCTACATGGGTGAAGGCTCCGGCTCGGGCGGCGCCGGCTCCGGGTCGGGGTTCGGCGGGCCCGGGGACGGAGGCGGCGGCGGGGGCTGCGGTGTGGGTCCCGGGCGGGGCGACGGAGGCGTCGGGATCGGGGAGGGGAACGGCCCCGGATCGGGAACGTCGGGCCCCGGTGTCGGCGGGGTCACGGGGTCGGGCATGGGATGCGTCATCGATTCCTCCAGGAGGGGTCGGAGGCCGACCGCGCTCCGGCGGGGCGCGGCCGGTCCCTGCCACTGTCTCCCGGCACGCGTGCCCACGCCCGCCGTGTCCACACACCGCCCCCGCCGACGCTCAGCCCTTGATACGGGTGAGGCGTACGACGGGAATGTCCCGCTCGGTCTTCTTCTGGTAGTCCGCGTACGGGGCGAAGATCTCCACGAGATGGGGCCACACCCTGGCCTTTTCCTCCTGGGAGAGGGTCTCGGCGCGGGCGGCGAACCGCTCGGTCTCGACGCGCAGCCGCACGTCCGGGTTGGCCTCCAGGTTCAGGTACCACTCGGGGTGCTGGTCGGCGCCGCCCTTCGAGGCGACGATCAGGTAGTCGTCGCCGTCGCGGTCGTAGATCAGCACGGTGCGGCGCCACTTACCGGAGTGGCGCCCCTGGTAGTCGAGCAGCAGACAGGGCGCGCTCATCGGGCCAGGGATCGTGGTGCCCTCGGTGCCGCCGGACTCCTCGTAGAGGCGGGCCTGCTCGGCGACCCAGCCCGTGGGGCTGATCACGACGTCGGTGCCGGTCTCGTCCTGGGCCATCTGACTCTCCTCGTTCAGCTCAAGCCGGTCGCATTCGGTTCAACGCGTTCAACTCGGCTCAGCGTAGGCCGTGTTGCCCGCCGCCGCGCCCAGGCCGGGGCGGGGGCTGGAGAGGACGGGGACCGTCGTGGTGGTCCGGTCGGCCGCGGACGCCATGGAGGCCTGGGCGAGCACGACGACGTCGACATCGGTGAGGGCGTCCACGGCGGCGGCCACGAGGTCCCGGTACCCGTCCCGGTCACCGGCCTCGAAACGCTCCCAGGCCCCTGCCACCAGCACCGTGCGTACGTCGACGGGGCGACCGGCGCGGGCGGCCTCCTCCTCGACGAGGGCGACGGTCGGGTCGAGGGTGCTCTCCAGGGCGGCGACCACGGCGACGGCCCGCCCCGCTTCGACCGCGGCGGCGGCCATCGGCCGGTCCACGCGCAGGACGGGGACGCCGGCGGCGGCGGACTGGGCCTCGGCGACACCGCCGATGGTCGAGCAGGTGCAGAGCACGGCGCTCGCCCCGTCGGCCACGGCGGTTTCGAGCAGCGCGCGCACGTCGTCCGCGACGGCGTCGGGCCCGGCGGCCCTTGCCCGTTCGAGCAGGCTCTCGTCCACGAGGTGACGCAGGGCGAGACCGGGGTGGTCGGTGTCGCGCAGGGCGTCGAAGACGGGGACGTGGACCGGGGAGGTGTGCAGGAGTGCGAGGTTCACGCGGTCACCACTTGGACGGGTCGTCGGCGAGAGCGCGCTGCGCGGCGTCCATCAGCTCGGGCGGGGCGACGGGGGCCTCTCCCGGGTGTCGCGCGGCCCACTCCACGACGAACGGGCACAGAGGCGCGACGGCGGTGCTCTCGCGGGCGGCGATGGCGTACAGCTCGCGGGCCAGTGATCCCGCGATGCCCCGGCCCTCGTGCTCGGGCCCCACGACGGTGTGCTCCGGCACGAGGGCCCTCTCGGGCGCGTCGAGGACGAAGTACTGGATGTACCCGAGGGTTGAGCCCTCGGGCTCTCCCGCCGCGCGGGCCACGAGGAGGCCCCTGTCGCGTTCGTCGTGGATCTCGATGTCGCTCATAGGGGTCTCCTCGCGTCTGCGGCGGGACGGTCAGCCGCTGGTGGCCGCCACCGCCTGAGGGCTGCGCTCCGCGTCCCCGCCCGGAGCCGGCTCGGACGGGTCGGCGCCCAGGGCCACGATCCGGTTCTCCCGGTCCACGTGCACGACCCTGGGCCGCAGCGCACGCGCCTCGGCGTCGTCGACCTGAGCGTAACTGATGATGATCACGAGGTCCCCGGGATGCACGAGGTGGGCCGCGGCCCCGTTGATCCCGATGACACCGCTCCCCCGCTCCCCCTCGATGACGTACGTCTCCAGGCGGGCGCCGTTGTCGATGTCGACGATGTGGACGAGCTCGCCGGGCAACAGGTCGGCGGCGTCGAGGAGATCGCGGTCGATGGTGACGGACCCGACGTAGTGCAGGTCGGCCTGGGTGACGGTGGCGCGGTGGATCTTGGACTTGAACATGGTGCGCAGCATTCAGCACTCCTAGGACGGCTCCCTGCCGGCTTTGTGCAGGTCAAGGGCGTTCTGAACTCTACACCGGCACGCGTGTGACCCGAAGATTGTGGGGAACATCGGTTCACTCCGGGAGAAGGCCCCCTGCCTGGAAATGATGCCGATCAGGTCTTCTCCCTAAAGCCCATGGCAGGCAGCCGCCCGGTGGCCCCATACCCGCCGCCGTACTCGGATCGGCTCCTCAGATCACGTACTCCGGCCCCGCGCCCGGGTCAGCTGCTTCAGCTCGATGATGGTCGCGACGGCGCGCAGCCAATTGGCCGCGGTGTCGTCGGCGGCGATCCCGCCCACGAGTTCGGTGCCGGCCCGCAGCCACTCCCGTACGAGGTCGGCCGCCTCCCGGCGGGGCAGGGGCTCGGGCAGCTCAGCGGCGCGGGCGAGTCCGCCGGCGCGCACGGTCTCGGCGAGGAAGGCGACCGAGCGCGGCTCGGTGCCGAGTCGGTCGAGGATGACTGCTGCGGCCGCGGCGCCGTCGCCGAACAGGGCGGTGCGCCGGGTGCCGGGCGCGGCGGTGAGGCCGTAACGCAGCAGGACGGTGATGTCGAGCCGGGCCAGCTCGTCGTCCGTGCGGTCCGGCGGGTACGGGGCGTCGTTGTTCATCGCGGGCCTCGGGTGTCTCGTCTCATCTGACTGGTCCGCCGCGGCTCAGTCGACGGTGACGGTGTAGGTGATGCGCTCGGGGGCCGGGGAGGGGGTGGCCGCTCCCGTGGTCGGGGTGGCGGAGGGGCCGGTCGTCTCGGGGGGCCGGCTGGAGGTGTTGCCCTGGCAGGTGGTGAACGTGCAGTGCAGCAGCGTGAACCGCGTGGTCCCCTTGCCCTTGGCCTCGAAGGTGAAGGTGAGCCGGCCGCCGGCACCGGGCACCGGCGTGTCGCCGGAGTCCGACGCGTGGTCCTGGCCGCGGCTGACGAGCACCGCGCTGTCGGGCTCGGGGCCGACCAGGTACCAGTACTCGCGGGTGGAGGCGTTCTGGTCGACGGTGAGCGTGAAGCGCTCGCCCGGCTCGGCGGTGATGCTGGTGTCCTTCACCGGGTGGCTCGTCGGGCGGCCCACGGTGCTCGTGGAGCCGCCGGCCGGTTCGTCGGTGCCCGAGCCGCAGCCCGTGGCGAGAGCGAGGAGCGCTGCCGCCGCGATCGCGGCACCGCCCCTGCTACCGCGGAAGATAGACGCTGTACGCATTGGGGAGATCACTGCTGGAAGCCTTGCCCATGTGGCCGTTGATGAAGTCGTCCTCGCTGACCCAGGTCGTCGAGCCCCAGGGGTTGTACACCTGAAGCTTGTCACCTTCCTGGGCGATGATGGTCATCGCGTGGGCGCCCTCCTTGCCCGAGACGTCGACAGGCACCGGCCGTCCCTCCGCCACCGATTTCTCGACTTCGGTGAGGACCGCCCTGCGGTCGTCGGCGCTGTTCAGGTCCTGGCGCTGGTAGTCGTTGCCGGTGGCGCTGCCGACGGCGGTGTCGTTGATCCGTTCCTGCCCCTCCTGCCCCATGCCGCCCCAGTTCTTGCCGCCGTCGCCTTCGGTGTGCAGCCGGTGCTGTTCGGCCACCAGGCGCTGCTTGAAGGCCTCGGGGTCGTCCTGCTGCCCGTCGGGGCCGCCGGTGAGGTCGAGCGCGTACATCGGGTCGACCATGGCGCGGGAGGTGACGGTGGAGGAGGCCACGCAGGTGCCCTCGGAGCCGTCGCCGCCCTGGATCCACCGCTGGCCGTCGAACGTGGCGTAGTCCTTGTTGTTGTTCGACCCGTCCGACGCCAGGCCCTCGTCGTCCATGCTGTCCGTGGCGGTGACCACCGGAGTGAGGTGCCGGCGCATCCAGTCGGGGTCCTTGCCGTGGATCTTGTTCTGGAACGTCTCGATCTCGGCGACGCTGTGGCCGGCGGCCAGGGCCTTCATCAGGTAGGCCCGCTCCTGCGGGTTGTCCGACTTGGCCAGCATCCGCTCCATGGCCGTCTCGTCGTCGAGACTCAGCAGGTCCATACGCGTCGACGCGCGCGCCAGGTCGCCGGGCGTGAGGATCTCGTTCAGCTCGGTGTCGGCGCCCGCGACGCCGGTGTCGGCGAGCATCAGCTTGTCGACGGCGGTGAGTTCGCTGGTCTCCATCTTCCCGGCCCGTGCCTCGGCGGCCCACTTGTTCAGGTCCCGGGCCGCGACGCGGGTGGCCTCCTGCGCGTCGGAGACGGCGGCGTGCATCAGGTCGACCGCGTAGGAGCCGAGGTGGGCGGCGTTCTTGCGGTCCCACTCCTCCTCGTCGTTCTCGTGCAGGTCGTCGAAGAAACCGTCCTTGCCGCCGAGCGTCTTCTTCTGTTCCAGCAGCTGACCGCGGCCCTGCTCGTCCTTGCGCTGCGCGGCGCCGATCGCGTCGGCCAGTGTCAGCAGCACGGTCGCGCAGCCCTGGAACGCCTCGCTCATCTGGGTCGCGGACCGCCCGGCGGCGTTCACCACGTCGGAGGCGAGGACGCTCGTGTCGCCGACCCATACCTCCGGAAGACCCTTGCGGCCCACCCGGTCGACCTGGTCGAAGACGCTGCCGACCGGGTCGACCTGGCCGCGGTAGAGACTCGCCAGGCCCTCCAGCGCGCTCTGGTCGCCGCCCGGTTCGGGCACCGAGAGGGCGTCGTCGATCAGGTCGAGGAGCTCGTTCTTGCTTCCGGCACCGAGCACCTTCTTGGACAGCCCGGCGAGCCAGGCGAGGCGGAAGGAAGGGGAGTTGAGGGGAGAGGAGAAGAACGACATCGGCCCGTTCCTCAGTAGCTCGACAGGGCCGAGGTGCGCCCGCCCTGCGTCGATGTGTCGGTGAGGCTGCTCGTGCCGCCGACGGGGACGCTGTCCGCGTGCGTCTTCACCAGGCCGTCGGTGCCGTGGTAGGTCTTCTTGGCCAACTGCACCTTGCCACCGAGCTCGTGCAACGCCGACGCCAGTGTCTTGGCCTCCGCCTCCCACGCCTTGACGAACGCGTTCAGCGCCGACGCGGCGTCATCGCCGCCGACATCGCTGTACGAGTAACTCGTGCGGGACTTGACGGCCGAGCTGACGCCGTCCATGTCCGTGCCGGCGTCGTCGAGTTGCTGGGCCTGGCCGGTCATACCTGCCTTGACCTGGTAGCCGTCCGAGCCCACCGCGCCTCCCCCGTATGCATTCGATCGCGACCGCGGGCAGGCTAACACGCACTGTTTATATGAAGGATCACACGTCGTCCGCCACACACACCTCCTCCACATCACCCGCCCCACGGCACGCCCGGGCGCTCATCCTGGCCCAGGCGATCGGCTGCAACTCGCCGTTGCGTGCAGCGCCTACGAGGGACGGGATGGGATGGGATGACCACCCTCTCGCGCCACGCATCAAACCTTCCGCGCGCGCAGGGCGCAGTGGCGTCAGGTGGTCAGGCCGTCGATCGCCAGCCGAAGGTGGCGGGGGCCGCGCAGGACGGGGTTGACGCGGTAGGGCGGCGGGTCCGCCAGTAGCCGTGGGTCTCTGATCCGGCGGACGAGCTCGGGCAGGGCGAGCTGCGCCTCCATCCGGGCCAGCGGCGCGCCGAAGCAGTAGTGGATGCCGGTGTAGAACCCGAGGTGCTCGTTGTCCTCACGGTCGGGATCGAACCGGTCGGGGTCCTCGAAGCGCTTCGGGTCCCGGTTGGCCGACGCCAGCATCAGCTGGACCGCCGAACCCTTGGGGATGGTGGTGCCGGCGATGTCGATGTCGGCCAGGGCGGTGGCCCACGGTATGAACTGGACCGGCGGCTCGTATCGCAGCACCTCCTCAATGAGCGGAACGACCAAGTCCGGTTCTGTCCGGAACCGTTCGAGGACGTCGGGGTGGCGCAGCAGTGTGAGCGTCGCGTTGCTGATCAGGTTGACCGTTGTCTCATGGCCTGCGATCAGGAGCAGTATCGAGGTGGCCACCAGCTCCGCGGTCGACATGCTGCCGCCGGGGCCCGTTTCGCGGGCGAGGGGGCCGAGGATCCCGCTGCCCTGGTCGTGGCGCTTGGTCTCGATCAGGTCGGACAAGTAGGCGCCCAGCTCGCCGCGTGCCTTGCGTGCCCTTTCCAGGCCGCTTTCCCCGCCGCTGGGATCGATCCCCGACGCCACGGTGTCGGCCCAGCCGTGGAAGCGTGCTTCGTCCTCACGCGGCACGCCCAGCACCTTGCAGATGGCCGTGACGGGAAGGGGGTAGGCGAAGTCGTCGACGACGTCGATCTCGTCCTTGCCTTCGAGCGCGTCGACCAGGTCGGCGACGACCCCGGCCAGCTCTCCGCGCATGTCGTGGAGGAACCTGGGGCTGTGCGGGGGTCCGAACGGCCGCATCGCCGCATTGCGCAGCCGGTCGTGTTCGGGCGGGTCCAGAAGCAGGAAGCTGGGCGGCAGATTGGGGTCCTCCTTGGTCACGGCGGGGACGTCGGCGCCGGGGGTGCGCTTGCGCGGGTCGTTACTGAGTCGCGGGTCGTTGGCCAGGCTCCGCACCTCGTAATAGGTGCTGACCAAGTACGATCCGTCGTTCTGACAGGTGACCGGCGACTCGCGCAGCGCGGCGTAGAGCGGGTACGGATCGGCGCGGTTCGCATAGTCGGTGATCTGCGCGAGCATGGTGTCCAGAGTCATGGTGTCTCCTGAGGGGCCGACGACGGTCGGGGCGATGGTCAGACACGTGCCGCGACGAACTGGACACGCTGCCCGGTCGGTGAGTGGCCGGTCAGGGTGACGGTCGGCCCGTGGGTGGGCAGATTCGGACCCGGGAACGCCGCATCGACCGGCTGCAGAGCGTCGGCACAGCCGTACACCACGGGGTGGTCGTCGGTTCGTCGGAGACGTCGACGAGCATGGTCTGGACCGGACGCGCGGCCGCAGCCTGTTCCACCTGCTCACGAAGTGCCTCGTCGAAACGCGAGGTGACGAGCAGCGCCTCCCCGGCGTGCAGAGCGAAGACGTCCGGGGCGAGAAAGGCGCACTGCGCGAAGCCCTGACACCGGTTGGGATCGACGACGAGCCTCATCTGGAACCCCGCTCCTTGCTCGGGTTGCGGTGACCGCCGGCCCCGCAGCCCCTGTGGGTTCGGTTCACTCGAATGGTTGATATCCCTTCTCTCCAGGATCAGCTCGGCGGGAGGGCCCCGCAACGTGAGAGCCGTGCAGTGGCGGCCCTCCGGACGTCCGCCCCGACTCGGGTTCGAAGATGGCAACGGCAGCGGCGTCAGACGTCGTCCTTGCGCTGCACGACGCCCACGGCCGGGGCGCCCAGCGGGATGGCCGGGCTCACCGAACAGGCGTTTGGCCTGCACCACGCATGGGGCTGCAGACTCCTGGCCGGTCCAGGGATCGAACTCACGGCTGCAGAAGCAGGTCCAGTGGCACTTCCTGCCCCAGCCCGATCTCGGCCCAGATCGTCTTGCCCTGGCGCTCGTAACGAGTGCCCCACATGTCGGTGAGCTGGGCCACCAGGAAGAGGCCCCTGCCTCCTTCGTCCTCGTCGCCGGCATTGCGGAGATGCGGAGAGGTGTGACCCCCGTCCGACACCTCGCATATCAGTGTGCGGTCGATGTCACGGAGCAGGCGCAGGGAGACAGGCGGGCGGCCGTGTCGGATGGCGTTGGTGACGAGTTCACTCACGACCAGTTCGGAGACGAACACCGCCTCGTCCAGCCCCCAGTCCTCCAGCTTCTCCCGGACGAGTGCACGGACTCCGGCCACCTCGGCCGGGTCGGAGGCGAACTGCCAGGACGCCGTGCTGTCTTCGGGGAAGGCGTGGACGCGCACCAGCAGCAGTGCGGCATCGTCCTCGGCGGATCCCGGGGCACACAGGGAGACGGCCTCGTCGCACGCCTTCTCCAGGGACCCGGCCGAGGCGTCCAGGGCGCCGCACAGGTCCGCCACTCCCTCGTCCACGTCCCGGCCGCGCGCCTTGACGATTCCGTCGGTGAACAGGGCGAGCACAGTGCCCTCGGCGAACTCGAATTCCACGCTCTCGAAAGGCAGTCCACCGATGCCCAGCGGGGGACCTGTGGGCAGGTCGAGCGGTTCAGCCTGCCGGGTGCCTGTCCCACGGCCGGTGGCGACCGGCGGGAGGTGGCCCGCGCTGGCCATGGCGCAGGTGCGGGAGGTGGGGTCGTACACGGCGTACAGGCAGGTCGCCCCGAGCGCCCTGTCCGTCCCCGCGTCGCCCGGCGTTCCGTGTATTCCGACTCGCGTCTGACCCACCAAGTCGTCGAGCCGGGTGAGGAGTTCGTCCGGCGGCAGGTCCAGGGCGGCCAGTGCTCTCACGCTCGTGCGCAACCGTCCCATGGTGGCCGCGGCGTCCACCCCGTGCCCCACCACGTCACCGACCACCAACCCGACGCGGGCGCCCGACAGCGGAATCACGTCGTACCAGTCGCCCCCGACTCCAAGGGGACCGGTGGTGGGGATGTAGCGGTGCGCGAGCTCGATGCCACTCGGTTGCGGCAGTCCTCGCGGGAGGAGGTCACGCTGCAGTTTCAGCGCCGTGGTGTGCTCGCGGACGTAGCGGCGAGCGTTGTCCACGCACACCGCGGTGCGCGATGCCAGTTCTTCGGCGAGGGCGCGGTCCTCCTCGGTGAACGGTGCACGGGGCGGCTGCCGCAGGAGGGTGACCGTGCCGAGCGTGGTGCCGCCCAGTAGCAGGGGCACGGCCAGCAGGCGTTGGTGCGCGGTCACCGGCAGGCTGCCGATGACACCCAGCAGCACATCACTTTGCGCAACGGGTGGAGCACTCCTGGTGCGCTTTGCCATGAGCCGTAGCCCCGTCGGTGCGCCGGAGGCCGCGGAAGGGGGCTCTTCTCCGGCCAGGACCGACTCCATGACCTCGATGCGTACGGAGTCGGCGAGATCCGGGACCACGAGCCCCGCGACTTCCTCCGCCGTCTTCCCGACGTCGAGCGTGGTACCGATCCCGCTGGCTCGGCTCAGCAGCGCCAGGCGAGCCTGTGCCTCGTAGCCATCGGTGATATCGACGGACGCCTCGCAGACGCCGAGGGGGTGGCCCGCGTCGTCCTGCAGGCGGAAGTACGAGCACGAGTAGACCCGGTGGTACTCGCAGGCGGCGGGGGTGGGCCCGCGCCAATGGACGTCGAGCACCGCTTCGCCGGTGCGCAACACTTCCTCCAGTACCTCCTCCGTCTCGTGGTACCCCGGAGGGGACAGGATGGTGCCGTGCGGATAGAGCACCCTGTTGGCCTGGCCCTCCCATTCACCGGCGCGCCAGCCCATGACCTGCTGCACGACATCGTTGGCCCAATTGAGGTGGGCGTCAGGGCCGTAGACGCTGAGCCCCACGGGAGCCTGCGTGAAGAGCCCGGACAGCATCGACTGGTCCGTCACCCACTCCTGATAGCGGTCGCTTGCCGCCGCCATCACGACCCAGGCGGGCCTCCCCCGGTCCTGCTCCACCGGAAAGATGCGCAGGACCGTCTCCACCAGCGCCCCGTCCGGGCGTCGAACGGTACGTCTCTCGGTCCGGGCGTCCTCGCGTGCCCCCGCTGCCCCGAAGCCCCGCAGCGTGTCACCCCGGGCGCGAACATCCCGCAGAACCTCGCTCTCCGAGCGACCGAGCACATCCCGGGTGTCGGCCCCGTAGAGATTGCGGGCTGCAGGACTCCAGCCAGTCACTCTCCCCTGCGCATCCAGCACGATCATCGCTGCTGTGGTCGTGTCGAAAGGGTTCTGATGACCGGTCTCGCATGATGCGTGCATCGTGGCCATGCGACCTGCCCAGTACTGGAATGTCTGAGTTCAAGGCTACGCCTGGGGCTTCGCTCGCGAGCTCAGCGCGGACGGTACGCCTGCCGGGGCCTGTCGAGGTGATCTACCGCGACAGCAAGATCGGCGAGATCTGCGTGGGAAACAACGAGATCCAGAAGTGGATCATTGCCCCGAACAGCTTCTGCAGGGAGATCGCCGGATGAGCGTGGCAGGCCGCACCCTGCCCCTGCCCGCGGGAAAGCACACGGGCGTCAGCCCGTCGTCAGGGCGAAGACGAGGACGGTCAGGGCCCAGCACAGGGCCACGAGCGCCGCGCCCGCCACGTCGACGCGGACGGTGCGGGTCCGGCCGGGGCGGAGCCAGAAGGCCAGAACGCGGTTCACCAGGGGCATGAGCACCCAGGTCAGAATGCTGACGCTCAGTATGTTGCCGAAGAACAGGCCGAGGTATCCGGGGACGCCCAGGACGTCGAATTCATGACCCACGGTCAGATTCAGGACCATGACGGTGGGATAGAGCGCCAGCACGACGGTCATGGCCTGTTTCCAGTTGGGCGGGACCTGCTCCTCCTCGGCCGAGCCGAACCTGAACCAGCCGCCGAACGCCGTCCCCACCTTGTGGACGTCGTAGGACGCGAAGTAGTCCCGCCCTTCCTTGAGGAGGTGCTCCCTGCTGCTGGAGTCCAGCCAGACATCGAGATGTTCATGGGTGTCGTACCGGAAAACGATCACCCAATTGTCCTGGATCCCCTCGACGGGCCGGAAGAATTCGGTCCCCATGAAGCCCGGATACTTCTCCTGCTCTCTCAGAATCTTCTCCTGCCAGCGCTCGAAGTCCTCTTCCCGGCCCGGCCGCACGTCGTGCGAGACAACTGCCGTGACACCCTCCACCCGGTCGGGTACCTCGATGTGGCCACCGGCAAGGACTTCCTGGGTGGGGGTTCCGTCCAGCAGCCCACGGCCTTCGGCGAGCAACTCCCGGCGGGCGGTCGATTCCAGCCACGCGGTGAGCTGGTCCGTGCCGGCGAAGCGGAACACCACGACCCATTCGCGTTCCTCGCCGGATCCGGGGGGATAGGTCTCCGTGGCCTCGAATCCGTCGAAGTCCCGGACGACCCGGTTCACCTTCCCCTGCCAGCGGTCGTACTCCTCGTCGAGCCCTTCCCGCACCTTCTGGGAGGTCACCACGGTCGCACTGCCGCTTGCACGGATACCCATACGGCGTAGTCTAGTTCACAGGGAATTCTGACGACATTCGAATTCACCGGGAATTCGGAGAACATCCGTCGCACGAATTATCGCGCGCGAGAACCAGCCTCCCGCGAGAGATCAGTGTCCATGGACCTCAACACCGTCACGGAAGTCGTACGGCGTCCGCTCGATCCGCCCGGCGCGGACTGGCGCGAAGGTGATGCGTGGCTTGCGGGTGGTACGTGGCTGTTCTCCGTGGAGCAGCCGAGCCTGCGGCGCCTGGTCGACCTGACGGCGCTGCGCTGGGAACCCCTCCTCCCGGGCCGCGCGGGACTCGAAATCGGTGCCACGTGCACGATTCGCGATCTCCATTCCTTTGCCTTTCCGGGCGATTGGATCGCGGGCACCCTTCTGGCGAAAAGTTGCGATGCCTTCCTGTCCTCGTTCAAGGTATGGAATTCAGCGACCGTCGGCGGAAATATCTGTCTGTCCCTGCCCGCCGGACCCATGATCACGCTGACGGTCGCGCTGGAGGGGCGGTACGAGCTGTGGGCCTCCGACGGGTCCACGCGCACCGTCGATGCCCTCGACTTCGTGACCGGCGACCATCAGAACGTTCTCGGCCCCGGGGAAGTCCTGCGGCGCATCGACATTCCGGCCCGTGCCCTGAGGAAACGCGCCGCGCACCGCCGCTTCTCGCTGACCCGCCTCGGCCGCTCGACGGTCTTCGTCGTCGGCACTCGAACGCCGGGCACGAGCGACCTGTTGCTCACCGTCACCGCCGGGACCACACGCCCCGTACGCATTGCTTTCGACACCATGCCCGATGCCTCGGCCCTGCGGCGGAGCATCGACGCCGTCCCCTCCGGCCTCTGGTTCTCGGATGCCAATGGGACCCCGGATCACCGTCGCCATCTGACGAAGCACTTCGCCGAAGAGATTCGTCGCGAACTGTCGGCCGGTGACCTGCCATGACGTACGTCGTGAACGGCAGGGGTTTCGACGAGGAGCCCGGCCCCGGCCAGTGCCTGCGGACCTTCCTGCGGTCGCTCGGGCACCACGGCGTCAAGAAGGGGTGCGACGCGGGCGATTGTGGTGCGTGCACGGTGTGGCTCGACGGCGATCCGGTGCACAGTTGCATCACCCCCGCGTTCCGCGCGGAGGGCCATGAGGTGACCACGATCGAGGGGCTCGGATCTCCCGGCCAACTGCACCCGATGCAGCGGCAGTTCCGTGATGCGCCGGGGTTTCAGTGCGGCTTCTGCACGGCAGGGATGATCATGACCTCGGCGACCTTCACCGAGGCCCAGAAGGCGGACCTGCCTCGCGCCCTGAAGGGCAACCTCTGCCGCTGCACCGGCTACCGGGCGATCGAGGACGCCGTGAAGGGCATCGTCGGCGTCGAGACCGCCGCGCCGGGAAAGGCCGTCGGGACGAGCGTCGGCGCCCCGGCGGGCGACGAAGTGGTGACCGGGCGCGCCGAGTTCACGATGGACACCGATGTCGAAGGCCTGCTCCACCTCAAGGTGCTGCACTCCCCGCACGCGCACGCCCGGATCGTGTCGGTCGACAAGACCGCCGCGCTCGCGGTGCCGGGCGTGCATCGCGTCTACACCTGGGAGGACGTGCCGCGCAGGCGATTCTCCACGGCGATCCACACCGACCACCTCGCCGATCCGGACGACACGTACATCCTCGACGACACGGTCCGCTTCGTCGGCCAGCGCGTCGCCGCGGTCGTGGCCGACACGGTCGGCGCGGCGGAGGAGGGCTGCCGAAGGGTCGAGGTGGAGTACGAGGAGCTGCCGGCGGTGTTCGATCCTGAGGCCGCGATGGCCGAAGGGGCTCCCCAACTGCACGGGACGGACGACCCGTTCGTCCGCGATGCCGTCCACAACATCCTGCTGGAGATCCATTCGCACATCGGCGATGTCGACGCGGGGTTCGCCGAGGCGGATGTGATCCATGAAGGAACGTACTCGTCCCCCCGGGTGCAGCACGCGCATCTCGAGACCCACGGATCCATCGCCTGGGTCGAGAACGGCCGGTTGATCGTGCGGACCAGTTCGCAGTCGCCGTCGATCGCGAAGATCAAGCTCGCGCATCTCTTCGCGCTGCGCCCGGACCAGCTCCGCGTGTTCTGCAAGCGGGTCGGTGGCGGCTTCGGCGGCAAGCAGGAGGTCATCTCGGAGGATCTGGCCGCGCTCGCCGCCCTGGACACCGGGCGGCCCGTCTGCTTCGAGTACACCCGCGAGGAGGAGTTCACGACGGCATCGCCGCGGCACCCGATGACGCTGACGGTCAGGCTCGGCGCGAAGGCGGACGGCACGCTGACGGCATTTCAGGTCCGTAATGTGTCGAACACGGGCGCCTATGGCAATCACGGCGGCGAGACCCTGTACGCAGGCGGCGCGGCCGTCATGATCTACCGCTGTCCCAACAAAAAGTACGACGGGTTCTCCGTCTACACGAACACCGTTCCGAGCGGGGCGCTGCGCGGCTACGGCATGACGCAGCCGGCGTACGCCGTCGAATCCGCGATGGACGAACTGGCCCGCGCCCTGCACCTCGACCCGCTCGAACTGCGACGGCGCAACATCGTGCGGCCGGGCGATCCGCTCGTCGCCATGCACGACGGCCCCGACGACGTGATGTTCAACGAGAACGGACTCGGCAAGTGCATCGATCTCGTGGATCACGCCATGGCTCGCGCCGTCGACGAGCCGCCGCCCGGGCCCGGTTGGCTCGTGGGGTCCGGGGTCGCGAGTTCCCTGCACGAGACCGCGCCCCCGACCGAGCACCTCTCCGAGGCCTGGGTCACGCTCGGCGACGACCTGGTGTACGAACTAGCCGTCGGTACGGTCGAGTTCGGCGAGGGCACGTCGACCGCGCACGTCCAGATCGCGGCCAACCAGCTGGGTACGACGCCCTCACGCATTCGCCTGGTGCAGTCGGACACGGATCGCACGGGATTCGACACCGGCGCCTTCGCGAGCGCGGGCCTCTTCGTGGCGGGCAACGCCGTGCTCCGAGCGGCCAATGCCGTGCGCGACCGCATCCTCGAATTCGCCGCCGCGCACACGGGCGTCCACGTGGTCATGTGCTCGCTGGGCGACGGGGAAGTCGTCTGCGGGGACCAGCGCGTGCCGCTGGCCGAACTCGTCTCGCTGGCCCGGGCGCGCGGAATCCGGTTCACCGCCGCACGCAAGGCCTACGGCTCGCCACGAAGCGTCGTATCCAACACACAGGGATTCAAGATCGCGGTCCATCAGGTGACGGGCGAGATCCGCATCCTCTACAGCGTGCACGCCACGGACGCGGCCGTCGTCATCAACCCCGCGCAGCTCCGGGGTCAGGTGGAAGGCGGGGTCGCCCAGGGCATCGGCTTCACACTGACCGAGAACTACCAGGTCGACGCGGGCGGAGCCATGGCCAACCCGAACCTGCGCAACTACCGCATCCCCACCTACGCCGACGTCCCCCGCACCGAACTGTTTCTGGTGAAGTCGGCGGACTCCTTCGGGCCCATGGGGTCGAAGGGCATGGCGGAATGC
This sequence comes from Streptomyces sp. CB01635, assembly GCF_002803065.1. Taxonomy (GTDB): domain Bacteria; phylum Actinomycetota; class Actinomycetes; order Streptomycetales; family Streptomycetaceae; genus Streptomyces. Next base: position 410,371 of record NZ_NNBL01000003.1, on the reverse strand, counting down.
TGTATCAACCCGGTGGCCCCCGCGCTGGCGAACGCGCTCCACGACGCCACGGGCGTCCGCTGTCGCGCCCTGCCCCTGACGCCGGAGCGCATCTACAGCCGACTCAGGGACAACCGGGCCATACGGACGGCCACTTAGCGTCACCCGATGCCGGTGACCGTGACGGTGACCTGTGCCGCGGCGGCCGGGGCCCTGGCACCGCACACACCGCACCGCCAGTCGCCGCTCTCCCCGGCGCAGGGCCCAGCGGATCGTGGGCGCCGGTTCACGACCGCACTGGGCAGGGGGCGCCACGGGCCGGAAGCGTCCGTCCCAGGCGGGCCAGTGGGGACAGCGCCATCAGCAACGGGGACAGCAGCATCCCTGCCGCCGTCACCGCAAGGCTGAGGCGCAGCCCCCACCCGTTCGCGAGGAATCCGCCGAGCAGCGAGCCGAGCGGGGTCAGGCCCATGCCGACGAACGTGATGGTCGCCGCCGCGCGGCCTTGCATCCCGTCCGGGGTCAGGGCCTGCCGGACGCCCATCACCGTGACGTTCACCAGCTGGCCGAAGGTCCCGAACACGAGACTGACCCCGACGAGGGCGAGAACCGTTCCCGTGGAGGAGCCGTGCAGCGCGGGCACGATCAGGAACGCGCCGTCGCCGAGGGCCGCCGCGGACACGAGCACCACGCCGTGCCCGAACCGGCCCGGTAGGCGCGCGGCCAGCAGCGAGCCGAGGAGCGCGCCCGGCCCCGTGGCCGCGAGTGCGAGACCGATCTCCGTGCCGGACAGGTGAAGTTCCCGCGGCAGGAAGAGCAGGTAGACGGTCATCATGGCCGCCAGCGAGAACTGGAAGGCGGCCGAGGCGAGGCACACGGCCCGCAGAGAGGTGTCGCCGACGACGAAGCGGAGGCCCTCGCCGATCCGCCGCCAGACCCGCGGGGGACGCCGCCGGGGCTCTTGCGTGGGCTCCGGGAGACGCTGCGAGCGCTCTTGCGTGGGCTCGGGGATCGGCTCACTGCGGCGGATCCGGCGGATCGACAGGAACGACATCGCGAAGAGGAGAGCGCCGGACGCGGCAGCGATCGGCGCTGCCAGGACTGAGACCAGCGCCCCGCCGAGTGCGGGGCCGGCGATCTGGGCGGCTGAGCGGCTGCCCTCCAGTGCGCTGTTGCCCGGCACCAGCTGATCGCGGTTCACCAGCCGTGCGAGAGACGTCTGGTAGGCCACGTCGAAGAACACGGAGAGGGCGCCGACGGCGAAGGCTGCCACGAGCAGCGCGGGCAGGCCCAGCGCGCCGAAGAGCCCTGCCACGGCGGTCGCCCCCAGGGCCAGCGCCCGACCCGCGTCCGCCAGCACCATCACCGTGCGCGTGCGCCACCTGTCCACCCACGCGCCGGCCGGAAGCGAGAGCAACAGGATCGGCGCCTGCCCCACCGCGCGCAGGACGCCCAGCTCACCGGCGTCGGCGCCGAGCGTCAGGACGGCGCAGAGCGGCAGAACGACCAGAGTTGTGTGTTCACCGAGTTGGGAGACCGTCTGGCCCACCCAGAGTCGGCGGAAGTCGCGGTCGCGCCACAGGCTTGGGGAAGCAGGCCGGCCGGAAGCAGATCGGGCGGAGGAAGCAGAGGGATCGGAGGGATCAGCGGAATCAGACGAAGCAGAGGACGCGGAGGACGCGGAGGACGCGGAGGGCACAGGGATCCCTTGCAGTACGGACGACGAGGCCCGCCACCGGACGCGCAGAGGGCGCACCGCCGGTTCGGGCAGGAGAGGGCTCGCTGTGCCACAGAACAAGGGCAGCACGCGATGACGGGCCGATCAGGGCCTACAGCGTCACAGCGTGCTCGTACGACCGGGCATCTCTCACTCCTCGCAGTTCACTCGCCGCCCGACCCTAGCCCGTACCGAAGGAGACCGACATGGGAAAAATCGTCATCAGCGAGAACGTCTCGCTCGACGGCGTCGTCCAGGACCCGACCGGTGAGGAGGGGTTCCGGCACGGGGGCTGGTTCGGCCGGATGGCGGACAAGGACCGGCTGGAGTGGACCAAGGTCGAGTTCGACGAGGCGCTCGGCACGGCGGCGCTGCTGCTCGGGCGGCGGAGCTACGAGTGGTTCGCGGCCTGGTGGCCGTCCCGGAGCGGCGCGTGGGCGGAGCGGCTGAACACCCTGCCCAAGTACGTCGTGTCCTCGACCCTCGTCGACCCCGAGTGGAACAACTCGACGGTCCTCGACGGCGAGGTGGTCCCCGAGGTCTCGAAGCTGAAGCAGGAGGTGGACGGGGACATCGTCGTCTACGCCAGCCGCCGGCTCGTGCGCACGCTGCTTGCGCACGGCCTGGCCGACGAGCTGCGGCTGATCGTCCACCCGGTCGTGCTCGGGGCCGGCGAGCGCCTCTTCGGCGAGACCGGCGACGGGCTGTCCCTGCGCCTCCTCGACACCCGCACCGTCGGCGACAGCCTCGCGGCGCTCACCTACGGGATCGTCCGGGACGCCCAGGGACAGGCACCGTCACTGGACCCATGAGCCCATGATCACCTGCGCGCTGAAGCACCTGAGCACTGAACACCCTCCCCCTTTGCATAATCATTCTCTAGGATGCATACTCTTCCTATGTCTAAGGTTCTCACCTCCCTTCCCGCCGGCGAGCGCGTCGGCATCGCCTTCTCGGGCGGCCTCGACACCTCCGTCGCGGTCGCGTGGATGCGCGACAAGGGTGCCGTCCCGTGCACCTACACCGCCGACATCGGCCAGTACGACGAGCCCGACATCGCGTCGGTGCCCGGCCGTGCCAAGACCTACGGTGCCGAGATCGCGCGTCTGGTCGACTGCCGTGCGGCGCTGGTGGAGGAGGGCCTGGCCGCGCTCGCTTGCGGCGCGTTCCACATCCGCTCGGGTGGCCGTGCCTACTTCAACACGACGCCGCTCGGCCGTGCCGTCACCGGCACGCTGCTGGTGCGGGCGATGCTCGAGGACAACGTCCAGATCTGGGGCGACGGCTCGACGTTCAAGGGCAACGACATCGAGCGGTTCTACCGTTACGGCCTGCTGGCCAACCCGCACCTGCGCATCTACAAGCCGTGGCTCGACGCCGACTTCGTGACGGAGCTGGGCGGCCGCAAGGAGATGTCGGAGTGGCTGGTCTCCCACGACCTGCCGTACCGCGACAGCACCGAGAAGGCGTACTCGACCGACGCCAACATCTGGGGCGCCACTCACGAGGCCAAGACTCTGGAGCACCTCGACACCGGTGTGGAGACCGTTCAGCCGATCATGGGCGTGCGGTTCTGGGACCCGTCGGTGGAGATCGCCGCCGAGGACGTGACGATCGGCTTCGAGCAGGGCCGCCCGGTGACGATCAACGGCAAGGCGTTCGCCTCCGCCGTCGACCTGGTCATGGAGGCGAACGCGATCGGCGGCCGCCACGGCATGGGCATGTCCGACCAGATCGAGAACCGGATCATCGAGGCGAAGAGCCGCGGCATCTACGAGGCCCCGGGCATGGCGCTGCTGCACGCCGCGTACGAGCGTCTCGTCAACGCGATCCACAACGAGGACACTCTCGCGCAGTACCACAACGAGGGCCGGCGCCTCGGGCGGCTGATGTACGAGGGCCGCTGGCTGGACCCGCAGGCGCTGATGGTCCGCGAGTCGCTGCAGCGCTGGGTCGGCTCGGCGGTCACCGGCGAGGTGACGCTGCGGCTGCGGCGCGGTGAGGACTACTCGATCCTCAACACCACCGGCCCGGCGTTCAGCTACCACCCGGACAAGCTGTCGATGGAGCGCACCGAGGACTCGGCGTTCGGCCCCGTGGACCGGATCGGCCAGCTCACCATGCGCAACCTCGACATCGCCGACTCGCGCGCCCGGCTCGAGCAGTACGCGGGCCTCGGCATCGTCGGCACGACGCACCCCGAGCTGATCGGCGCCGCGCAGGCGGCGGCGACCGGCCTGATCGGCGCGATGCCGGAGGGCGGCGCCGAGGTCATCGCCTCCCGTGGCGAGGTCTCCGAGGAGGACGAGCTCCTGGACCGCGCCGCGATGGAGTCCGGAACCGACTGAACCGACTCACACCGTCGGGCAGGACGAGGAGGAGGGGGTGGCCGCTGCGGCCACCCCCTCCTCCTCGCTCTTTTCCCGGGCGGCTACGCGGCTTCCACCACGTCCGTCGGGTTCGCGAACTGCGTGCGGTACAGCTCCGCGTACCGTCCGTCCTCGGCGAGGAGCGTCTCGTGAGTGCCGCGCTCCACGATGTGGCCGTCCTCGACCACGAGGATCTGGTCGGCGGACCTGATCGTGGACAGGCGGTGGGCGATCACGACGGCCGTACGGCCTTCGAGTGCCTCGGCGAGCGCTTCCTGCACGGCCGCTTCGGACGTGTTGTCCAGGTGGGCGGTCGCCTCGTCGAGGATGACGACGCGCTGCCGGGCGAGGAGGAGGCGGGCGATGGTCATGCGCTGGCGTTCGCCGCCGGAGAGGCGGTAGCCGCGCTCGCCGACGACGGTGTCGAGGCCGTCGGGCAGGGAGTGGACCAGGTCCTCAAGGCGGGAGCGGCGCAGGACGTCCCACAGGTCCTCCTCGCTCGCTCCGGGCCTGGCCAGGAGGAGGTTGGCGCGGACGGAGTCGTGGAAGAGGTGGCCGTCCTGGGTGACCATGCCGAGGGTCTCGCGCAGTGATACGGCGGTCAGGTCGCGGACGTCGACCCCTCCGATGCGTACGGCGCCCTCGTCGGTGTCGTACAGGCGTGGCATGAGCTGGGCGACGGTCGACTTGCCCGCGCCGGAGGTGCCGACGAGGGCGACGGTCTGGCCGGGTTCGGCGCGGAACGAGATGCCGTGCAGGACTTCGGCTCCCCCGCGGGTGTCGAGCGAGGCGACCTCTTCGAGGGAGGCGAGGGAGACCTTGTCTGCGGACGGGTAGCCGAAGCGGACGTCGTCGAACTCCACGGCGACCGGCCCCTCGGGCACCTCACGGGCGTCCGGCTTCTCGTCGATCAGCGGCTTGAGGTCGAGCACCTCGAAGACGCGCTCGAAGCTGACGAGGGCGCTCATGACCTCGACGCGGGCCCCGGCCAGGGAGGTCAGCGGCGCGTAGAGGCGGGTGAGGAGCAGGGCGAGGGAGACGACGGCGCCTGCTTCGAGGGTGCCCTCGATCGCGTAGTAGCCGCCCAGGCCGTAGACGAGCGCGAGGGCGAGGGCCGAGACGAGGGTGAGCGCGGTGATGAACGCGGACTGCGCCATGGCCGTGCGGACACCGATGTCCCGTACGCGGCTGGCGCGGGCGGCGAACTCGGCGGACTCGTCGCCGGGCCGGCCGAAGAGCTTGATCAGCGTGGCGCCGGGCGCCGAGAACCGCTCGGTCATCCGGGTGCCCATGGCCGCGTTGTGCGCGGCGGCCTCGCGCTGGAGCCGGGCCATCCGCGTACCCATGCGCCGCGCGGGCACCACGAACACCGGCAGGAGCACCAGGGCGAGGAGCGTGATCTGCCAGGAGAGCGTGAGCATGACGACGAGGGTCAGAAGCAGGGTCACGACGTTGCCGACCACGCCGGAGAGCGTGTTGCTGAACGCTCTCTGCGCGCCGATCACATCGTTGTTGAGCCGGCTCACGAGGGCGCCGGTGCGTGTCCGTGTGAAGAAGGCGACGGGCATGCGCTGCACATGGTCGAAGACCGCCGTGCGCAGGTCGAGGATCAGGCCCTCGCCGAGGTTGGCCGAGAGCCAGCGGGCGACGATGCCGAGCCCCGCTTCCACGAGGGCGATCACGGCGATGAGGAGGGCGAGGCGGATGACGGTGCCCTCGTCCTTGCCCGCGACGATGGCGTCGACGACGTGCCCCGCGAGGACGGGGGTCGCCACGGCGGTCAGCGCGGTGACCACGCTCAGGACGACGAACTGGGCGATCCGGCGCCGGTGCGGACGCGCGAAGGCGGCGATGCGGCGCAGGGTGGCGGGGGCGAAAGGTCGGGTGTCCTGCTGGGCGTTCATGACGCTGTGCAGCTGCGTCCACGCCGTGGTCTCCATGCTCATGGAGTAGACGGTAAGACCTCAAGCAACGTTGAGGTCAACACAAGGCTTCAATTCGAGGTGGGGGCGCCTGGGAGGGGCGCGGGCGACGTGCCACGCTGAACGTCACTCAGTGACGATCACTTAGGAGAGTCCGGATGCCGGTCCGCGTCGAGCGCCGAGGGCATGTCACCACGGTCGTACTGTCCCGCCCCGAGGTCCGCAACGCGGTCGACGGGCCCACGGCGGCCGAACTGGCCGCCGCCTTCAAGGAGTTCGACGCCGACGAATCCGCCCGCGTAGCGGTGCTCTGGGGTGAGGGCGGCACGTTCTGCGCGGGCGCCGACCTCAAGGCCATCGGCACGGAGCGCGGCAATCGGGTCGCCGAGGAGGGCGACGGGCCGATGGGCCCGACCCGGCTGCGGCTGTCCAAGCCGGTGATCGCCGCCGTGAGCGGGCACGCGGTGGCCGGCGGCCTCGAACTGGCGCTCTGGTGCGATCTGCGGGTCGCCGAGGAGGACGCCGTGTTCGGGGTGTTCTGCCGCCGCTGGGGCGTGCCCCTCATCGACGGCGGCACGGTGCGCCTGCCTCGGCTCATCGGCGAGAGCCGCGCCATGGACCTGATCCTCACGGGCCGTCCGGTGCCCGCCCCTGAGGCGTACGCGATGGGGCTGGCCAACCGCCTTGTGCCGCCCGGCCGGGCGCGCGCCGAGGCGGAGGAGCTCGCGGAGCAGATCGCGGGCTTCCCGCAGGCCTGCATGCGCGGCGACCGCGCCTCCGTTCTGGACCAGGCGGGGCAGGGCGAGGAAGCGGCCATGGCGGGTGAACTGCGGTACGGGACAGCCGTGTTGGAGGAGAGCCTGACGGGGGCCGCACGGTTCGCGTCGGGGGCGGGACGGCACGGGTCGTTCACCGACACGTGAGCCGGCGCCGCGCCCGCCCCCGGCGAACGGTCAGTCGGAGGTGTGCAGCGGCACCGTGATCTGCTTGATCCAGGTGCCGGTGGTGAAGTCGCGCGCCTTGATGACGACCGAGCGAGGGCCCACCTCCACCTGGAGGCCCTGGTTGAATGCGCCGCCGAGCGAGACCTCGCCGCCCTTGCCGTCGTCCATCCAACCGACCTGTACGGCGGCGGTGTTGACGACGGTGAACCCTTCGGGGTTTGCGGTGCCGGGGACGACGCGGCGCACCACCCAGTCGGACAGGTTGAGGTCCCAGTGGGTGTGCCCGGAGAACAGGAACACGTCCTTGTGGCGGCCCAGGATCGACAGGAGCCGGTCGGGCTGGAGGTAGTCGCTCATGTACAGCTTGTTGTGCGTGCCCGACACGGTGTTGGGCAGCGGGTGGTGGGTCAGGACCATGACGGGACGGCGGCGGCGCGCCCAGTGGGCGAGCCGGTCCTCGAGCCACGCGAACTGCTCGTCGCTGATCCACACCTCGTCCCACAGCTTCGCGTCGTGGTAATGGGAGTAGCGCTCGGTGCCGAGGCTGAGGACGGGCACGCCGCCGAACGAGGTCTCCGAGTAGACCTTGCCCCGCTCCGCGAAGTGGTAGAAGCTGCGGAAGAGGGAGTCCTCGGTGGTGCCGTTGGGCCAGGTCGCCTGGGCGAGGGTGTTCGGGTCGCTGTACTTCGGCACGTAGAACTCGTGGTTGCCGATGGCCCACGCCACGTTCTTGGGGTGCGGGTGCTTGTCCAGGGTCTGGCGGACGGCCGCGTACTCGAAGTCGTAGCCGCGCGGGGTGATGTCGCCGGCTATGCCGAGGCCCGCGCTGCGGGGGTTGACCGAGTGCAGGTCGTCGAGCGCCTTGCCGAAGTCGGTCAGGTCGCCCTGGATGTCGCTGATGATGTTGAACCGCACGGTCCCGCCGTCGCCGTGGCGCTGCGCCGCGGGCTCGGCGGCGGGCGCCGCGTCGGCCGCGGGCGCGGAGACCAGGGAGCCGGTCGCGGCGAGCGCGCCGCCCGCGAGCGTCGCGCGCCCCGTCGTGGCCATGAACGATCTGCGATCCATCGGTGTTTCCTCCAAAGCGACTGCCCCGTGTACGGGTGGTTGGTCGCCCCGAGCGTTACGGATCGCGATGGCCTGACGACGTACCGGAGGTGACCGGAACCTTAAAGCTGGTCTAGCCCAGTTACCTTTTCGAGATCTGGCCGCTGTCGATGCGCCCGGTGAGCCTTCAGCCCAGTTCGAGGGTGGTGATACCGAAGATCCTTTCCTGGGCGAACGGCCGGACGGGGCCGGTGTACATGCGGGCCGTGGCGAACCCGGGGATCAGGCCGTACGCCTCGGCGAGTGCCACCGCGGCCGGGTTCGACTCGGGGACGTCCACGGCGACCGGGGCCCCGCCGACCGCCGCGATGAGGGCGTCGAACAGCGCGCGGGCGTCCTGCGGGGTGTCGGCGAACAGCGGGCCGACGCGGAACGTGTCGAGGGCCGGGCGGATGACGCCGTAGCCGGTGACGCGGCCGTCGACGACGCGGGCGAGCGCGCGATGCCCGTCACCGGCGAGCCAGGAGGCGAGGAAGCGGGGCCGGTCCGCGGGGTAGCAGGCGCCGTCGTACAGGGCGATGGACTTGAGGCCGCCCGCGTCGGCGACGGGGATGACGGTGCCGGGTGCCCGATCGCCTTCGGCCGATCGCGGGGCCTGCGGGACGCCCGCGTAGCGGACGGTCGTGTGGGCCGGCTCGAAGCCGGACTTGCGGTAGTTGTCCTGCTGGGCGGGGACGCCGTCGAGGCCGACGGTCCTGCCGCCCGCGTGCGTGAGTGCCGCCTTCCAGGTGGCGATGCCGTAGCCGCGGCCACGCAGGTCGGGCCGTACGAGGTAGAAGCCGAGGAACGCGTAGTCGTCGCCGTAGTTGACCACGGAGATCGCGGAGACGGGCTCGCCGTCGACCCGGCCGATGAAGAAGCCGTCGGGATCCTGGGCGAAGAAGCTGCGGGCGTCGGCGAGGCCCGGGTTCCAGCCCTCTTCCGCCGCCCAGCCGCTGATGACGGACCAGTCGTCGAGCGTCGCCCGGGTGATGTCGAGCCGCTCGGGCACCTCGGGGGTGCCGGCGGTCCGGTGGTTGCCGGAGGTGTGGGGGTCCGGTCGCGTCATCGTCGCCTCTCCGTTCTGCGCGGCGCGCCCCAGGCCCGCCGCCTTGATCCATGCCGGGCCCATCCTTCCCGATCACCTCCCTCCGCCGCGACCACTGAGGCACGATGATCGGATACCTGACCGAACTGAGCCTCTTCACAAGGGAGTTGCCGCATGGGGGAGATCACGCCGCCGTCCATCGACCGGATCGACACCAGCAAGCCGCATCCGGCACGGGTCTACGACTGGTTCCTGGGCGGCAAGGACAACTATCCGGTCGACGAGGAGCTCGGCCGGCAGATCGTGGCCCTCGAACCGCAGTCCAAGTACGCCGCCCAGCACAACCGTTGGTTCATGCAGCGCGCCACACGGCATCTCGCGGGGGCGGCAGGGGCGCGCCAGTTCCTGGACATCGGCAGCGGCATCCCCACCGAACCCAACCTCCACCGCATCGCCCAGGGCGCCGCGCCCGACGCCCGTGTCGTGTATGTGGACAACGACCCGATCGTGCTCGCCCACGCGGGGGCACTCCTGCGCGGCACCCCGGAGGGCCGCACCGAGTACCTCTCGGCGGACGTGAGGGAACCGGAGAAGATCCTTGAACTCGCGGCGGACATCCTGGAGTTCGACCGCCCGGTGACGCTGTCGCTCATCGCGCTGCTCCACTTCATCCCGGACTCGGACGGCGCCCACGGCCTCGTACGCATCCTGGTGGACGCGCTGCCGCCGGGGAGCCATCTGGTCCTGTCGCAGCTCGCCGGCGACTTCGATCCGGAGCGGACGCGGGAGGCCGTGGCGATGTACGCGGCGGGCGGGGTGACGCTCGTGCCGCGCACGCGCGAGGAGATGGGCCGCTTCTTCGACGGGCTCGACCTGCTGGAACCCGGGATCGTGTGGCTGCCGGACTGGCACCCGGAGCTCGGCGTCGACGAGATCAGGAACGAGTCGCCGGTGCCGCTGTACGCAGGAGTGGCGCGCAAGCCGTGACCCTCAGACGCACCCCCTGAAAACCCTCACACGCACCTCCCGAATCTTTATGGTCACCTTGACTATATTCAAGGCGCGCCATATCGTCGCCATGACGAAAACGACTAGGGGGTTTCTGTCATGGCCGACATCAAGCGACGCTTCGGACTGCATCACTTGCGCTCCGCGCCCACCACCCACATCCGTCACCACAAGCGCGGAGCGCTCGCCCACGACGGCACGGGCCTGAGCTTCTGGTTCCGGGCGCTGAGCGCGGCACTGTCCGAAGTGCCCGTGGACGACCGGGAGTTGGCGGTCACGTTCCATGCCCGGACCGCCGACTTCCAGGACGTCGCCGTGCAAGCTTCGGTGACGTACCGGATCAGCGACCCCGCGCTCGCCGCCGCCCGGCTCGACTTCTCGCTCGACCCGGACACCGGCGCCTGGCGCGGCACGCCCCTGGAACAGCTGTCCGCCCTGCTCACGGAGACGGCGCAGCAGCACGCGCTGGATGTGCTGGCGCGCACCCCGCTCGCGGAGGTCCTCGCGGACGGTGTGACAGCGGTGCGCGAACGGGTTGCGGCGGGTCTCGCCGCGGAGCCCCGGCTGCCCGCGACCGGCGTGGAGGTCGTCACCGTGCGCGTCGTGGCGCTGCGCCCCGAGCCCGAGGTGGAGCGGGCGCTGCGCACGCCGGCCAGGGAGCGGATCCAGCAGGAGGCCGACCGGGCGACGTACGAGCGGCGCGCGGTGGCGGTCGAGCGTGAGCGCGCCATCGCCGAGAACGAGCTCGGCAGCCGCATCGAACTGGCCCGGCGGGAAGAGCAGTTGGTGGAGCAGCGCGGCACGAACGCACGCCGCGAGGCCGAGGAGAACGCAGCGGCGGACGCGGTACGCGCCGAGGCGGAGGCGGCGCGGGCGGTGCGCCTGGCGGGCGGCGAGGCGCAGGCGGCACGTGCGGTCGGCGAGGCGCGGGCGCACGCGCAGGAGGCGTGGCTGCGGGTCCACTCCGAGGTGGACGCCGCGACCCTGCACGCCCTCGCCGCCACGCAACTGGCACAGAACGTGCCGCGGATCGAGAACCTGACCCTCTCCCCCGACGTGCTCACAGGTCTGCTCGCCCGGCTCGGTCACGACCGCGGTGAGCGGTCGTGACGCTCGCACCGCGCGCGGTGCTCGTCCACCGGACCACGGAGTACGAGGAGTTGCTGGCCCGGCACGGCACGCACGGCCAGGCCGCCTTCTTCCTCTCCTCGCGCGGGCGCTCGGTCGAGGAGGTGGCCGAGCGCCATCACCGTACGGCGCGCGCCCTCGCGGAGGTCGCGGCGGCCGTACCGCTGTCGTGGCGCAGGACGCGCCTCGAGCGCGCGGATCTGGACCGGTTCCTGTTCGGCCCGGAGGACGTGGTGATCGTCGTGGGGCAGGACGGTCTGGTCGCGAACGCGGCCAAGTACCTTTCGGGCCAGCCGGTCGTCGGCATCGACGCGGAACCGGGACGCAATCCAGGGGTGTTGGTGCGGCACCGCGTGGCCGACGCGGCGAAGCTGCTGCCGGCGGCCGTCTCGGGCCGTGCCGCCGCCGACGAACTCACCATGGTGGAGGCGGTCGCCGACGACACACAGCGGCTGCTCGCGCTCAACGAGATCTACCTCGGCCCGCCGTCGCACCAGACGGCGCGCTACCGGATCGGCCTCGACGACGACACGCACGCACCCGAGGCCCAGGCGTCCTCGGGTGTCCTGGTCGGCACCGGGACCGGCGCCACCGGCTGGCTGCGTTCGCTGTGGCAGCAGCATGCGAGCACACTCCCGCTGCCGGCCCCGGCGGAGCACCGGCTGCTCTGGTTCGTGCGGGAGGCCTGGCCTTCACCCGCCACCGGCACGTCCCAGGTGGAGGGCTCCCTCGGCCCCGGCGACCGTCTGCGCGTCACGGTCGAGTCCGACCGTCTGGTGGCCTTCGGCGACGGCGTGGAGAGCGACGCCCTGGAACTGACCTGGGGTCAGACGGTGTGCGTGGGACGGGCGAAGGAGCAGCTGCGGCTGGTGACGTGAACCCCCAGCGCCATGGCTACTCAGGCGGCGTGGGTGTGTCGTGGCTGTGGTACATCGCCTGGATGTCGAGTTCCAGCTTCACGGTGGGTCCGACCACCGCGATACCGCGGGCCAGCATGCTCCGCCAGTCCAGCGTGTAGTCCTCGCGGTGGAGTTCGGCCGTGGCGAGGGCCGCGCAGCGCAGCTCTTCCGCGTATCCGCCGTTGACCATGCCGAGATAGCCGGTGTCCAGCTCCACCGTGCGGCTCACGCCGTGCATGGTGAGGGCGCCCTGGATCGTCCACTTGGTGCCGCCGCGGTACAGGAAGCGGTCGGAGGAGAAGTGGATGTACGGGTAGCGCTCGACATCGAGGAAGTCGGCCGAACGCAGGTGGTTGTCCCGGGTCTTGTTGCCCGTCGTGATACTCGCCGCGTCGATCTGCACCTCGACCCGCGAGTCAGCCATGTCGTTCGCGACCTGGATGCCGCCGTCGAAGCGGGTGAACCGGCCGTGGACGTGGGCCATGCCGACGTGCTTGGCGATGAACCGGATCGCGGTGTGCGGCGGGTCGAAGAGCCAGGTGCCGGGCTGAGGCAGCTCCGGCGGGCGCCCCATGTGCAGCTGCACCGAGGTCAGCGGGAGCGTTTCACCGGCGACGACGTCGAGGGTCTGCTGGTGGGGCTGGAGGCCGTCGGCCGCGATCATGACGCCGTACCGGCCGGGCGGCAGCGTGAGGAAGACGAGGCCGTACGGGTCGCTGGTCACCTTCGCCACGACGCGGCCGTTGGCGACCCGCGTCACGGTGACGTCCGCCCCCGACATCGGCTGCCCCATGGGGTCGGCCACCTCGCAGTGGAAGGCGCCGGCGCCGTGCGGCACGGGGTGCACCAGTCCCGCCCCGCGCGGGTCCCGTCCGGACCGGCTCCTCCTGAACAGCGCGAGGGGCATGCAGATCACCTTTCAGATTCGGCCGCAGAACCTCCGCAGCGGGCTCGCACATACGATCCCATGTCTGCGATCTCCGCCGATCAAGGGCGCTAAGGGTTACCGGCGGCAACTGCGTGGTGAATACATGGGAATCCGACATTCCGCCGCCGGGGCGTGTCAGATTCCACAGTCCCCTCACCTTTCACCCACCTCTCGACCATGCGCGCGCTCCTCCCGTTGGGGCTCCCAGCGCGGTGCCGGGCGGGCCAGGACGGGGCAGGTTGGACCCCTGTGACGCAGCGCCACTTCCGCGCCATATGTCTGCCGATTCCGGGTCAACCGTTGACTCGCCCGATCGCGCTCTGACAGATTCTCGACGCCATGAATGCGACAGAGCCCGATCTCTCCGCCAGGTGGAAACGGTTCGCCGAAGCGCACTGGGGCAGGGAGCCCGCCGCGGTCCCGTTCGCCACGGGCCTCGGGCCGGAGCAGGTGTACGGGGCCGTCGCCGCCTCCTGCGCACCGCCCGCCGAGGACGCGGCCGGCGTCCACTTCGCCACGGCGTCGCAGGGCCGATTACGTGACGCGGGCACACTGCTGCCCGGCCGGGACGACCCCGGCCCGGACGCATACCGGGACCGGCTCGCTCGTGAACTCGGCGGAGCCGGCTGGCTGTTGAGTGTGCACCAGCCGCTGTGGCGCGACTTCGGGCTCTGGGCGCGTGTACGCGAACTCGTCTCCGGGCTGTGGCGGGCGGTGGGCTGGCCCACTCTGCCGGTGACGGCCGAACTCGCCCTCGGAGATAGCTGCACCGGCCCCGACGCCCCCGCCCCGCGCCCCGGCTCGTTCGCGCTCACGTGGGTACTCGCCGGGACCATGACGGTCAGGCTCTGGCCCGAGCACACCGGCACCGAGTACCAACTCGCAGCTGGAACGGGTGACTTGGTGTACTGGCCCGCCGGCTGCCGTCACCTCGATCACTACCTCGACCGCTGCACCACGTTACGGATCGTCGTCCCCGCGCGCCGCGCCGCCGCCCTCACCCACGTAAGGGGACTCCTCGCGGACCGGATGCAGGAGGACCGTGTCTACGCGGGCGCCCCCGGCGTCCTGCCGTTCCCTCCCCCGACGGACCCCGACGGTGAGATCGGCGCGGCGGAACCGGTCGCCGCCGCCGCGCGGCTGTTCGCCGGGCTCGCCGCCGTCCCGGGAACGGCCAGGGAGTTACGCGTGGCGTGGGCGGCCCGCAGATCGGCGGCGGGGCTCGAACCGGCGCCTTTGCCACGACCTGCCGTACCCCTGACTCCTGGCCTGCGCGTACGGGCCTCGGCCGAGCTCTTCCGGACACCGGACGGACCCGGACGCGCCGTGTGGGCCGCGAACGGACACACCCTGGCGGTCGAAGGGCCCGGAGCCGAACGCGTCAGGAACCGGTTGTGGTCCGAAAGAGCCTTCACCATAAGAGAGTTGGGGCGCTGGTCGCGGATGCCCGCGGAGAAACTGATCCCGCTCCTGTCCGACCTGCATCACATTCGCGCCATCGAACTGGTGGACGGAGACGGGGCGGGATGAGGGAGGATCCCCGAGCCGGCGGGCCCGCAAGCGGCGCTGCCGCCCATGTCGAGCAGGGGCAGCAGGGGCAGCTCGACCGGCTCGCCCGGCTCGACTGGCAGGTCTTCGGCGAGCGGTACTGGGACCGGCAACCCGTGCTCATCAAGTCGGTCGCCCCCGCCCCCTTCGACGCCCACGAGGTGTTCGAGACCGCCGTCGCCGCGGCGCACCGCGGCGGGCCGTTCGGCGTGCCGCCGTACGCGGGGTTCGCGGTCGGCGGCGAGCCCCAGACCGACCCCGGCGACTTCCTGCCGCAGCCGAGGGACGGCTCGTATCCGGGCTACCACCAGCGGCTCGTCCGGCAGCTCTCCGGCGAGCCGTACTCCCTGTCCCTTCAGGCGTTTCACGCGTTCCACCATCCGCTGTGGGCGCGCGAGCGCGCCTTCTTCGCCGGGCTGTGGGCGCGGGTGGGACAGCCCGTGCCGAGCGCCTTCACGACGCTGGTCCACGGCACGTACGAGCAGCCGCTCGCCGAGGTGCTTCCCGGACAGCGTGTCGCGACGTTCCTGTTCGTGCTGGGCGGGCGGCAGCGCATGCGGTTCGGTGCGGCGGACCGGGGCGCGTCGTTCACCGTCGAGGCCGATCCGGGCGACCTGCTGTACTGGCCGTCGCACCTCTCCCCCGTCGCCGAGCCCTACGCCGGCTGGGCGTCGACCGGCGTGCGGGTGAGCGTCGTACGGGAGGGGCGGCAGGCGGCGTCCGAGCTCTACGACCTGCTGCACGACGTCACGCCTGAGACGCTCCTCACGCCGGACCCGGATCCCGCGGGCGCCGCTCCGCCCGGCGAGGAGGGTCTGCTCGTGCCCGACGCCGAGGCCGGGGCGGAGTTGCCCGCACCCCTGGAGCGCGCGCTCGCGCACTTCCGTGCGGCGGGCGCGCGCGGGCCGCTGGAGGAGCGCATCGCCCGGCAGTCCCTGCGGCACTGGACAGCCGGGGGTTTCCGGCCCGTACCGCCGCCGGCGCCGCGCGGCAGGTTCGGCGACGACGACGTCGTGCGCGCCACGGAGCATGTGTTGTGGACCGAGGCAGCCGGCCGGCGCCTGTTCTCGGCATGCGGCCACGTGGCGGCCACGGAGCTGCCGGCCGCCGACCTGTCCGCCGTACTGCGGGTCCTCAACTCCGGACGACCGCTGCCCCTCCGTGAACTCACGCCCGCAGCAAGGGGGTTGCTGGCGGAGCTGACGGCTTTCCGCGCACTGGAACGCCTCTGAGGACCCTCCGGTCCGTCACTGCCCCGGCGCCGGGATCGCCAGGTACTTGTACTCCAGGAACTCGTCGATGCCGACCCGGCCTCCCTCACGTCCGATGCCGGACTGCTTGACTCCACCGAAGGGTGCGGCCGGGTTGGAGACGAGGCCGGTGTTGAGGCCCACCATGCCGGTCTCCAGGCGTTCCCCGACGCGCAGCGCCCGGTCGAGGTCGCGGGTGAAGAGGTAGCTGACGAGGCCCCATTCGGTGTCGTTGGCGGCGCGCACCACCTCGTCCTCGTCCTCGAACGTGAACAGGGCGGCGACAGGTCCGAAGATCTCGGTCCCGGTGAGACCGGCGTCGCGCGGCACCCTCACGAGGACGGTCGGCGGGTAGAAGTAGCCTTCTCCGTGCGGGAGTTCGCCTCCGGTGAGGACCTTCGCGCCGCGGTCCACCGCGTCCCGTACGAGCCGGTCGACCTTGTCGCGGCCCGCGGCGTCGATGAGCGGCCCGACGTTCGTCCCGGGTTCGGTGCCGGGGCCGACGGTGAGGGCGCTCATGCGGGCGGCCAGCCGGGAGGCGAAGTCGTCGGCGACGGAGCTGTGCACGAAAATGCGGTTCGCGGCCGTGCACGCCTCTCCCATGTTGCGCATCTTCGCCACCATGGCGCCCTCGACGGCCGTGTCGAGGTCCGCGTCGTCGAAGACGATGAGCGGCGCGTTCCCGCCGAGTTCCATCGAGGTGCGGACGACGGTGTCGGCGCACTGGGCCAGGAGGATCCGGCCGACCTGGGTCGACCCCGTGAAGGACAGCTTGCGGATGAGTCCGCCGCGCAGCAGCGGTTCGACGAGGGCGCCGGCGTCCGTGGTGGTGACGACGTTCAGGACGCCGTCGGGCAGGCCCGCCTCGGTGAGGATCCCGGCCAGGGCCAGGGTGCACAGGGGTGTCTGCGGCGCGGGCTTGAGGACCATGGTGCAGCCCGCGGCGACGGCCGGGCCGATCTTGCGGGTGCCCATGGCGAGCGGGAAGTTCCAGGGGGTGACGAGCAGACAGGGGCCGACGGGCCTGCGCATGATCAGGTGGCGGCTGCGGCCGTCGGGCGAGGGCGCGAATCCCCCCTCGATCCGTACGGCCTCCTCGGAGAACCAGCGGAAGAACTCGGCTGCGTACGTGACCTCGCCGCGCGCCTCGGCGAGGGGCTTGCCCATCTCCAGGGTCATGAGGAGGGCGAGTTCGTCGGTGCGGGCGATGATGATCTCGTAGGCGCGGCGCAGGATCTCGCTGCGGGCCCGGGGCGCGGTGGCGGCCCATGACTCCTGTGCGGCCGTGGCGGCCTCGGCGGCGCGCCGGCCGTCGTCGGGCCCGGCATCGGCGACCTCGCACAGGCTCTGGCCGGTGGCCGGGTTGTCGACGGAGAAGGTGCGGCCCCCGGCCGCGTCCTGGAGACGGCCGCCGATGAGGAGCTGCTTGGGGACGTCCTCGACGACTTGGGGCGTGGGGTGGGTCGTGGTCATGCCTGTTCCTCCGTCGCTGGTCAGCGGGTTGCCGTCGCGGTCTCCACGGCCGCGGCCCAGGCCCGCAGGCCGTCGTCGATCTGCCCCTCGTCGACGATGAGCGCGGGGATCATCCGCACGACGTTGCCCCAGGGGCCGCAGAGCAGGAGCAGCAGCCCCTCGTCGGCGGCGGCCTGCTGGGCGCGTACGGCCGTGGCCGCGTCGGGTTCGCCGTCGGGGGTGGTGAACTCGCTGGCGAGCATCAGGCCGAGGCCCCGTACGTCGCCGATCGCCTCGGTCTTCGCGGCGATGTCCTCCAGGCCGGAGCGCAGGCGGGCGCCCATGGCGGCCGCGTTGGCGACGAGGCCTTCCTCCTCGACGACCTCCAGGGTGGCGACCGCGGCGGCGCAGGCGACGGCGTTGCCGCCGTAGGTGCCGCCCTGCGAGCCGGGCCGCGCCTTGTGCATCAGCGCCTCGGGGGCGGCGATCCCGGAGAGCGGGAAGCCGCTCGCGAGGCCCTTGGCGGTGATGAGGATGTCGGGGCGTACGCCGAAGTGGTCGTGGCCCCAGAAGCGTCCGGTGCGGCCGACGCCGGTCTGCACCTCGTCGAGGATGAGCAGGATGCCGTGGCGGTCGGCGCGCTCCCGGAGCCCTTGCAGGAAGGCGGAGTTGGCGGGCACGTAGCCGCCTTCGCCGAGGACGGGTTCGACCAGGATCGCCGCGGTGTCGTCCGGGTCCGAGACGGTCTGGAGGAGGTGGTCGAACTCGCGCAGCGCGAACCGCGTCGCGGTCTCCTCGTCCCAGCCGTAGTGGTAGGCGTTCGGGAAGGGCGTGATGGCGACGCCCGCCATCAGCGGTCCGA
Organism: Streptomyces sp. CB01635; assembly: GCF_002803065.1. Classification (GTDB taxonomy): domain Bacteria; phylum Actinomycetota; class Actinomycetes; order Streptomycetales; family Streptomycetaceae; genus Streptomyces. The sequence goes on along the minus strand of NZ_NNBL01000003.1, from coordinate 392,234 downwards.
AGCCGGTACGGATCTTCGTGCCGGACGTGGTGAGGGAGGCGGCGGCGACGGTGCGGCCGTGGAAGCCGCCGTGCGCGACGACGATGTTGGGCCGGCCGGTGGCCTGCCGGGCGAGCCGCATGGCCGCTTCGACGGCCTCGCTGCCGGAGTTGGCGAAGAAGAGGCTGTCGAGGCCTTCGGGCAGCACGGATCCCAGCTTCTCGACGAGGCGCTCAAGGGGCTGGTGCAGGACGGTCGTGTACTGGCCGTGGATGAGGGTGGCCACCTGTTCCTGGGCGGCGGCGACCACGCGCGGATGGCAGTGGCCGGTGCTGGTGACGCCGATCCCGGCGGTGAAGTCCAGATAACGGCGGCCGTCGGTGCCGTAGAGATGGACGCCTTCCCCGCGTTCGGCGACGACGGGGGTGGCCTGGCGCAGATGCTCGGACAGTCGCGTCATGCCTCCACCCTCAACGCTGAGCCGAAAGGACGTCAATGGGCCCTCTGTGACGATCCGCCCCCTGGGGGTCACCGGTCACCCGTGTGGCCTCGACGACCCTCGACTCCGTCACCCGCCGCAGGCCCGCTCGCCCCATTCGCAAGAGTTCTGCGTAACCGGCTCAACCGGCCGGGTTCCCAAAGGAGTCGGGTTATGCAACAGTCCTGCGCAACCCGATGTGAGGGAGCGGTTCGGCATGGCTGGGGCACGGGGGCATGACCTTGCGGCGTTGCGCGGGCTCAACACGGGCGTTGTCCTGCGGGCGCTGCGCAGGGAGAGTCCGCAGACCGTCAGCCAGCTGACGGGGGCGACCGGCCTGTCGCGGCCGACGGTCGAGGCGCTGGTCGACGAGCTCGTCTCGCAGGGCTGGATCGCCGAGACCGATGCTCCGCCCGCCGGGCGCACCCCCGGCCGTCCGGCCCGCCGGCTGCGCTTCCGGTCCGAGGCCGGGCACGTCGTCGGCGTCGACATCGGACTGCGCAAGATCGTGCTGGTGCTCGCCCGGCTCGACGGCGAGGTCGTCGCGTGTGAACGGGAGGACCTCGCCGAGGAGTTGAGCGGCACGGAGCGCATCGAGCTGCTGCGCGGGCGGCTGCGGCGCTTCCTCGTCGAGCAGGGTCTGCGGGCCGAGGCCGTCTGGGCCATCGGCATCGGCGTGCCGGGCATGGTCGACGACACGGGCCGGATCCGGTCGGTGATCGTCCCGGAGTGGACCGACCTGGATCTCGCGCGCCGACTCGCCGACGACTTCCCGTGCCGGATCCTCGTCGAGAACGACGTGAATCTGGCGGTGCTGGCCGAGCACTGGCAGGGCGCGGCGACGCTGGCGGACGACGTGGCGTGCGTCCTGGTCGGGCGGCGCATCTCCTGCGGCCTGATGATCAACGGCAAGCTGCACCGGGGGCGCCGGGGCGGCGCGGGCGAGCTGGGCATCCTGCCCCAACTCGGCCTGGACGCCGCGGAGAAGTGGTTGGCGTGGGACGGCGAGCGGCTCCCGGGCGAGTCCGAGACGGACGCCCTCGCGCGGGCCGTGCGGACCGGGGACGGCGGGGCGCGGGCCGTGCTGGACGGCTATCTCGCCGGGGTCGCTCCGGGGATCGCCGCACTCGTCCTCGCTCTGGACCCCGAGCTCCTCGTCCTCTCCGGCGCGCTCGCCCCGGTCGGTGAGCCGCTCGGGCCCCTGCTCACGGAGCATCTGCGGCCACTGACCCTGCACGTGCCGCGCATCGCGGTCAGCGCGCTCGGGCGTGAGGGCGTGGCACTCGGTGCGGTACGCCGCGCGCTGGATGCTCTCGACTCCCATCTCCCTTACGGAACAGGACCGTTGCGCCCCACTCCCGCCCTCTGACCTCGCCATCATCCCCCCTCACCCTCCGGAGGCGCGTATGCGCAGGAGAACGCTTCTCGCCGGTGCGCTCACGGCCACGCCCCTCGTGACCGCGTGCGACAGCGGCGGCGGGGCTTCCGGCTCCACCTCGTCGGGCGGCGGCGGCCGCACCACCATCTCGTACGGCATCTGGGACCCGGCCCAGCTCGCGGGCATGCAGCAGATCGTGAAGGCGTTCGAGGCCAAGAACCCCGACGTCTCCGTGGACATCCAGGTCACGCCCTGGTCCTCGTACTGGACGACGCTCAGGACGTCGATGCGCGGCGGGACCGCGCCCGACGTGTTCTGGATGAACGCCGTGAACATCCAGCTGTACGCGGCGAACGGCGTCCTGGAGCCGCTCGGCCCGTACGCGGCCCGCGACCGAACCCCGCTCGGCCGGCACCCCGAGGCGCTCGTCGAGCTGTACGCGTACGACGGCAAGCAGTACGGGATTCCGAAGGACTTCGACACGGTCGGGCTCTGGTACAACAAGGCGCTGTTCGACAAAGCCGGTGTCGGCTACCCGGACTCCTCCTGGACCTGGGACGACCTGCGGGACGCGGCACGCGAGCTGACGAACCCGCGGACGCGGGTCTACGGGATCGCCGCCGAGATGGACCGGCAGAAGAACTTCTACCCGTCGATCTTCGGCGCGGGCGGATACGTCCTGCGCGAGGGGCGCTCCGGCTTCGGCGACGAGCGCTCCGTCGAGGGGCTGCGCTTGTGGACCGATCTCGTCGACCGCGGCTGGTCGCCGCCGCAGAGCGCGATGGCGGACGTGAAGGGCCGCAATCTGTTCCTGTCCGAGCAGGTCGCCATGAACTACGACCTGTCGGCGATGGCGTCCTTCATGCACGCCACGCCCGCGATCAAGGACCACGGCGGTGTCGCCGTGCTCCCCAAGGGCCGGGAGCGGGCCACCGTCATCCACGGTCTCGCGAACGTGGTGAGCGCCAAGTCCCGTAAGAAGCGGGCTGCTTGGCAGTTCGTGGACTTCCTGGCGCGGCGCGAGGCGGCCGAGATCCAGTCGAAGGGCGGCGTCACCATTTCCTCGTACACGGGGACACAGGACGCCTGGCTCAAGTCGATGGCCGAGTTCGACCTCAAGGTCTTCATCGACATGCTCGACTACGCGGTCCCGTACCCGAGTTCCAGGAACACCGCCGTATGGGAGGACCTCGAATATCTGCTGCTCGGCGCACCGTTCAGCGGCAAGGGCAGCATCGAGTCGGCTGCGCGGACGCTCGGCCGGCAGATGGACCGGGCGCTCGACGAGGAGGACAAATGATGGCCGTTTTCCCGTCGACCGCCGCCGCCGAGGCGGAGGGCCGGATCAGGAAACCGCGCACAAAGGCGGGCCGCGACGGCACCGCGCGGGGCCCCAACTCCCGTACGCAGAAGACGGCATACGCGTTCATCGCGCCGATCGCCGTCGGATTCCTGGTCTTCTACATCTGGCCGATGATCCAGACCTTCGGCTACAGCTTCACGTCCTTCGGGCCCTTCGGTGGCAACTCCTGGCTGGGCGGCGACAATTACGCGCGCGTCGTCCGCGACGTGACGGTGTGGCGGGCGCTCGGCAACACGCTCCTGTACGGGGTCATCGGCCTCGTCACGCTGCCGATCTCGATCACCGTCGCCGCCCTCCTCAACCGGCGCGGCCTGCGGGGTGTCGGCGTCTACCGCGCCCTGTACTTCATCCCGTTCGTCACGCTGCCCGTGGCCGTGGGCCTGGTCTGGAACTGGCTGTACAACGGCAACTTCGGCCTCCTGAACGAGATGTTGTCGTGGTTCGGCGTCTCCCGGCACTTCTGGGCGTCCGACCCGTCGTCCGCACTGTGGGCCATCGGACTCGTCCTCGTGTGGCAGAGCGTCGGCTACTACTTGATCATCTTCATCGCGGGGATCAAGGCCATCCCGCAGGACTACTACGAGGCCGCGGAGCTGGACGGTGCGGGCCCGGTGCGCCGCTTCTTCCGGATCACGCTGCCGCTCCTGAGCCCCAGCATCTTCTTCGCCGCGGTCATCTGCGTGATCAACTCACTGCAGCTCTTCGACCTCATCTACGTGATGATGAGCCCCACGAACCCGGCGCTCGGCTCCACGCAGTCCGTGGTGAGCCTCTTCTACCAGTGGGCCTTCCAGCAGAACAACCAGGGCGCGGCGGCCGCCCTCGCGTTCGTCCTGATGCTGCTCACGGCGGCGCTGACCTACGTCCAGTTCCGGCTCCAGAAGAAGTGGGTGCACTATGCCTGAGCGCTCCCGGGTCCGCCCTGGTTCCGTCGCCACGCACGCACTGCTGTCGCTGGGCGCCCTGGTGATGGTCTTCCCGTTCCTGTGGCAGCTGCTCACGGCGCTGAAGACCCTGCCGGAGGCGGTGCACGTCCCGACGACCTTCTTCCCCGAGCACATCAACTGGGCTTCCTTCAAAGAGGTCTTCACAGCCATGCCGTACGGCGAGATGCTCGGCAACAGCGTCGTCAACACCGTGGCCCGTACGGCGGGACAGCTCGTCTTCTGCTCGCTCGCCGCGTACGCCTTCGCCCGCATGCGGTTCCGCGGCAAGAACGTCCTCTTCGCGCTGTTCCTGTCGGTGCTGCTCGTACCGTCGTCGCTGCTGATCCTGCCGCAGTACGACATCATCCAGCGGCTCGGCCTGCTCAACACGACGCCGGCGCTGTTCCTGCCCGGCATGTTCAGCGCCTTCGGGACCTTCCTCCTGCGGCAGTTCTTCATGGCGCTGCCGAGAGAGCTGGAGGAGGCGGCCCGCATCGACGGCGCCGGGCCCTTCCGGATCTTCTGGTCGATCATGCTGCCGCTGATCCGCCCGGCGCTCGCCGCCCTCGCGGTCATCACGGCGATGTGGTCGTGGAACGACCTCCTGTGGCCGCTGGTCGTGAACACCGATCCGGCGAAGATGCCGATCAGCGCGGGCCTGACGTCCCTGGAGGGCCAGTTCGAGACCAACTACCCCGTGATGATGGCGGGTTCGCTCATCGCGAGCCTGCCCATGATCGTCCTCTACCTCTTCCTCCAGCGGCACTTCGTGCAGGGCATCGCCCAGAGCGGCACGAAGGGCTGAGTCGCAGGCAGGGCTGAACCCCGTCTCCAGAAGGGACCAACATGACACGCCTCGATGTGGGTCTGATCGGCGCGGGCGGCATCGCCCGGGCCCATCTGCCCGCGTGGATCGAGCTCGGCGCACGCGTCACCATCCTGTCCACGGACGGGAACGCGGAGAAGCTCGCCGCGAAATACGCCGAGTCCGGCGTGACCGCCACGCACAGTCTGGCCGGTCTCCTGGACCGCTCCACCGTCGTCGACATCTGTACACCCACGTTCACGCACCGCGAACTCGCCCTCGACGCGATCGCCGCAGGCAAGCACGTCATCTGTGAGAAGCCCCTCGCGCTCACCGCATCCGAAGCCGCCGAGATGGCGGGCGCGGCCGAGGCGGCGGGCGTCCTGCTGTTCCCGGCGCACGTGGTCCGCTATTTTCCCGCGTACGCGGCGATGGCCGGGTCCGTCGCCGCCGGCGCCATCGGGACCCCTGCCGTACTGCGCTTCACCCGCTCGGGTGCCTATCCGGTGTGGGCACCCTGGTTCTCCGACCCGGCGCTGTCCGGCGGCATCCTGATGGACCAGATGATCCACGACCTCGACTTCGCGCGCATGCTCGCCGGCGACGTCGTACGGGTCCACGCCCGGCTGCGCGGGCGCCAGGAGCCGGGCGCGAAGCCCGGTGACGTCGCGGTCGGCACGGCGGTGCTGACCCACGCGTCGGGCGCGATCAGCCATGTCCTCGGCGTGTGGGGCCTGCCGGACCTCCAGTTCCGTACGACGTTCCGCGTCGCGGGGCCCGACGGGATCCTGGAGCACGACTCGACGGCGCTGCCCGGGTTCCGCATCCTCGCCCAGGGCACGCGCCCGCCCGGCGAGGGCATTCCCGGCAGCCCGATGACGGAGAGCCCGTACCTCACCGAGCTGCGCGAGTTCGCCGGTGCCGTGGAGGGCGGGCCCGCTCCCCGCGTGACGGCCCTCGACGGCGTCGAGGCGGTACGGATCGCGGAAGCGGCGGCGGCCTCGGCCCGTACCGGCGAGCCCGTGGAACTCAAGATCTCCGAGGAGGCGGCCCGATGAAGGTCGGAGTGCTGTCGTTCGCGCATGTCCACGCGGGCGGGTTCGCCCGCCTGCTCGATGGGATGGAAGGTGTCGAGGTCCTCGCGGCCGACCCGGACACGGATCTGGCCGCGCCCGGCGAGGTCCGTGGCCGGGAGTTCGCCGACCGGCTCGGGGTGGCCTACGCAAACTCGTACGAGGAGCTGTTCGCCTGGGGCCCCGACAAGGTCGTCGTCTGCTCGGAGAACGTCCGCCACCGGCCCCTCGTCGAGCTGGCGGCGGCGCACGGCGTGGACGTGCTGTGCGAGAAGCCCCTCGCGACGACGGAGGAGGACGGCGCGGCGATGGTCGAGGCGTGCCGCGCGGCAGGCGTGCGGCTCGCGGTGGCGCACCCCGTCCGTTTCAGCCCGGCGTACACGGCGGTCCGCGCCGCCGTGCGGTCGGGGACGGCGGGCGGTGTCCTCGCGGTGTCGGGCGCCAACAACGGCTATCTGCCGGCGGCCCGGCGCCGCTGGTTCGCCGACCCTCGACTCGCGGGCGGCGGAGCCCTGATGGACCACACCGTGCACATCGCGGACCTCCTGGACGACCTCTTCGAGGCGTCCCCGGCGACCACGGTGTACGCACAGGTCAACAACGTGCTCCACGAGGGACAGGTGGACGCGGACACTGCGGGGCTCATCACCGTCGAGTACGCGAACGGCGCGGTCGCGACGATCGACTGCAGCTGGAGCCAGCCCCAACACCACCCGGCCTGGGGCGGGTTGCAGATGCAGGTCATCGGTGACCGGGCGACCCTGGAGATGGACGCCTTCGACCAGAAGGTCCACGGCTTCAGCGAGTCGTCCCGCGCGCCCTTCGAACTGCCCTACGGCGTCAACCTGGACGCCCTGATGCTCCACTCGTTCCTGTACGGGAGCGACGGCGGGACGAGCGTGACCGACGGCGAATCCGGGCTGCGTTCCCTGCGGATCGTCACCGCGGCGTACCGGTCCGCGGCCGAGGGGAGGGCAGTGCCGGTGCGGTGACGTCCGGCCGCGTCTGCCATCGTGGCCGCATGAGCGAACTGGTGGACCGCGTGGACGAACAGGACCGCGTACTCGGCACGGTGGACCGGGGTGCAGCCATCCGCGAGGGGTGGCTGCACCGGGTGGCGACGGTCGTGTGCCGCGACCCGGCGGGGCGGATCCTCGTGCATCGCCGGGCGCCGCACGTCTCGCGGTTCCCCGGGCGGTACAACTGGCTGATCGGCGGGGGTGTCGACGCGGGCGAGTCGTACGAGAGCGCGGCGGCCCGCGAGCTGTCGGAGGAACTCGGGGTCACGGCGCCGGTCCGCTTTGTCTTCAAGTACCTGTGCCGCGGGGAGATCGGCCCGTACTGGCTCGGGGTGCACGAGGTCACCGTCGACGGGCCGGTCGCGCCGCTCCCCTCCGAGATCGTCTGGCACGACTGGCTCACCGAGGCCGGCCTGACGAACGCGATGCGCCAGTACCCGTTCGTGTCGGACTCCCTTGAGGCGCACGCGCGGTACGTCGCGCTGGGCCGCGAGAACGGGCCGGGGGCGGCGCGCTGACGAGTGCCGGCCCGTGGCCCTGGGCCGGGCGTATGCCCCGTTGCCGCAGGTGAGCGTCATCCCCCGCGCGCGTGCACCTCGACGCGTGCGGCAGGATGTCCCGGCGCGTCGGTGCAGGCGCGGCAGCACCACTTACGGACAAGCAGGTAGCAAGGTGACGACTCATCACATACAGCCGCTCCCAGCGGCGTACGACGACCTCGGTCACGGCGCGGGAGGCCGCCGGTGAACCGCGCGATGACGCCCGACGATCTGATCGTGGCCGGGATCGCGATCGCCGCGGGGCTCGCGGCCGGGCTGCTCCTGCGCATGATGCTGCGCTGGCTGGGCGTGCGGGCCGACCGGACGCGCTGGGGCGGCGACGACGTCATCGTGGACGCGCTGCGCTCCCTCGTGCCGTGGGCGGCGGTCGCCGCCGGTGCCGCTGTGGCCGCCTCCGCGCTGCCGCTCACCACCCGGACCCGGCACAACGTCACCGTGACGCTGACGGCGCTGCTGATCCTCGTCGCCACGTTCACCGCGGGCCGGGTGATCTCCGGACTCGTGCGGTCGGTGGCGCAGTCGCGGTCCGCGGTCGCCGGGTCGGCCACCATCTTCGTGAACATCACGCGGGTCGTGGTGCTCGCGGTGGGCTTCCTCGTGGTGCTGCAGACCCTGGGCATCTCCATCGCCCCGCTCCTGACAGCCCTGGGCGTCGGCGGTCTCGCGGTGGCGCTCGCACTCCAGGACACCCTCGCGAACCTCTTCGCGGGCGTGCACATCCTGGCCTCCAAGACCGTGCAGCCCGGCGACTACATCCGGCTGAGCAGCGCCGAGGAGGGTTACGTCGTCGACATCAACTGGCGCAACACCGTGGTGCGTCAGCTCTCCAACAACCTGGTCATCATCCCGAACGCCAAGCTGGCCTCCACGAACATGACCAACTACAGCCGTCCGGAACAGGAGATGACCCTGCTCGTCCAGGTCGGCGTCGGCTACGACAGCGACCTGGAGCATGTCGAGCGGGTCACGGCCGAGGTCGTCGAGAGCGTCATGGTCGACATCACCGGCGCCGTCCCCGACCATGAACCGGCCATCCGCTTCCACACGTTCGGGGACTCCCGGATCAGTTTCACGGTCATCCTGGGTGTTGGCGAGTTCAGCGACCAGTACCGGATCAAGCACGAGTTCATCAAGCGCCTCCACGCCCGGTACCGGGACGAGGGCATCCGGATCCCGGCGCCCACGCGGACGGTGGCCCTCCAGCAGGGAGCGGTGGCCATCCCGCACCAGCGCGAGGCCGCACCGCCGATTCCGTAACGACGGCACAGCCAGGGGGCCGGTCCGTCCGGACAGCGGACCGGCCCCCCACACACACGTGCTTCCGACCCCTCGAGGTCAGTCGCGCGCCACCGTCCCCGTGACCTTCAGGTTCCGGATCCGGCCGTTGTTGTCGAACGAGCCGAAGCCCACGCGGCCCGAGGAGAACACCGGGTCCGTGCCCGTGATCAGCGGCGTGCGGCTGCCGTCCATGTAGACGGCCGTCTCGCCGGTGTCCGCGCAGTGCGTGAGACGGACCTTGTGCCAGGCGGCGTCCTTGATGGCCGGGGGCGCGCCGTAGGTTCCGTTCCACTGGTCGTCGATGCGGAGCCGGTCCGCATTGTCGACGGTGAACAGGCCGTTGTGCGGGTAGATGCTGTTGTCGCTGGACAGGTGCGCGTACTGGAACTGGGTGTCCGAGTCGTAGTCCCAGACGACGATGACGTCCCGGTTGGTGATGTCGACGGGGGTGTCGATGCGTACCTCGGCCTCGATCGTCACGTTCGAGTAGCGCGGGCCCGCGGTGAGGACGGCGTACTCGAAGGGGCGGCGCGGGCCGGGGCGGGAGACGCCCGGCTCGGTGAGGACCGTCTCGCGCCGGGTGAACTCCCACTTGGCAGGGGTGACCGGCGCCCAGTTGTCCGCACCGGTGGTGTGCGTGGTGGGGGTGTGGCCCACCTTGCAGTCGGCGAAGGTACGGGTGCCGGTGACCTTCCAGACCTTGCCGTTCGCCTTGGAGACGATGTACAGGTCACCGGCGAGGTCGGTGCCGAAGCGCAGGTCGACGCGCTGGTCCCCGGCAAGGTCGCGCATGGTGACCTTCTTGCCGGTGGCCTGGTCGAACAGCATCAGCGACTTGAGCGGCGCGAGGCCGGCGCCTCGGCGCATGTCGTGCGTGTCGGCGGCCAGGATCCGCCCGTCGACGAGGTCCCCGAAGATGTACGTACCGCGCAGCTCGGGCGCGTCCTTGCCCCGGTACACGAAGCCTCCGGCGATCGCGCGACCCACGTCGGAGCGGCAGTCCCAGTCGGCTCCGGGGTCGTGGTCGTACGCGGCGACGGGGTACGTGTAGCCGTACTTGGCGTCGTCGGCGGGCAGCGGCGCGATGCGGGCGCACGGGTCGGTGGTCTTCTTGTCGAAGAGGAACGGGCCCTCGCGCTCGCTCCAGCCGAAGTTGTCGCCGGCCTTGACCTCGTACACCGACTCGATGGCGTGCTCACCGATGTGGCCGAGGTACATGCGGTGGCTGCCGCCGGTGTCCCAGCTGAAGCGGTGCGGGTCCCGCATGCCGACGGCGTAGATCTCGCCGAGGGCGCCCGGTGTGGACACGAACGGGTTGGCGGCCGGGATGCCGTACTTGCCGTTCGCGCTGTTGCGGCCCGCCGGGTCGATGCGCAGGAGCTTGCCGTGCGGGAGCGCCATGTTCTGCGGTTCGCTGTTGCCCACGCCCTGGCCGCCGTCGCCGACGGCGAGGTAGAGCAGCCCGTAGTCCTTGTCGTGGGGCCTCGCGGTCGGGTTGAAGTCGATCTGCTGGATGCCGTGCACCTGGCCGGTGAAGCCGATGCGCAGGACCTCGCGGTGGGTGCCGTGGAAGACGGCGGCCTTCGGGTCGTCGGCAGTCCACTCGGTGATGACGCCGTGGTACGTGGTGGTGCCCGCCTGCTTGAAGTCGGGAGCCTGGGTGACCTGCGAGGCGAGCTCGGTGTGGATGGTGTAGAAGCGGCCGTTCTTCGCGAACTGCGGGTGGAACGCGGCGTATCCGAAGCCCTGGCCGAGGCCTCGGCCCGAGAAGAAGTTCGGGAAGGTGCCCTTCACGTCGAGGTACGGGTGCGGGGTGCCGCCGGAGTCCTTGCCGGCGGTGCCCGGGTCGGTGAGGTAGAGCGTCCCGTTGAGGTCCGGGGTCGCCATCCGGCCCGAACCGTCGGGGAGTTCGTTGATGGTGTTGATCCTGGCGTGGCGCATCAGACGCGGGTCCGTGGGGGCCGGGACCGGCTCCGACGTGGGGAACTGGGCGTACTCCGTGAGGACCAGGCCGGTCCTGGACTGGGCGGGCTTCTCCGGGATCGGGTCGGTGAGGCTCGCGGTCGCTGCGGTGGGAGCGGGCTCGTCGGCGTGCGAGGGCGCGGCGAGCCCGCCGAGCGCCAAGGTGGCGGTGACGGCGAAGGCCGCCCAGAGTCTTGGATTCTTGCGTCGTGCTGCCATGCGGGTCCCTTCGGATGGCGAGTACGGCTGGGAAGGAGTTGGGGTACGCGGTGTCAGCGGCCCCGCGTCATACGCCGGTACTCGGCGCGCACCTGACCGGCCGTCATTTGGCGGTCCAGGAAGAGGAGATCGTCCATACGGCAGTCGCAGGCGTTGTTCTCGCGTGTGTTCTGCGGGAAGCTGCCGCCGATCTTGATGCCGCGCGGGTCGGTCGGCGAGGCGCGGTGCGGCGCCGGTGTGGTGGTGAGTTCCCAGGGGTCGCCCGGCGTGACGTAGAAGCCGTCGAGAGGCTTGCCGTCGCGGTACAGGGCCATCGTGCCGTCGCGGAAGTCGAAGGTGGCGGCCAGATGGACCCACTCGCCGCGAGGCAGGAGCTGCTGCCAGTCGGCGGATGCGGCGAAGGTCTGGGAGGCGCCGCTGTCGAGGCGGCGGCCGAGCGCGACGAGCTTCAACTCGCCATTGACCTGGATGAGTTCGAGCAGCGCGCGCACGGCGTGCCCGTCGCTGGTGCCGGACAGCACCCCGGCGAGTCCGATCGCTCCGTAGCGGTCGGTGGGGTTGGCGGTGTTGGAGTTGAGGGTGGGGTTGTCGCCCGTCATCTTGAACCAGCCCATGACGGTGGCGGCCTTGGCGCTGTTGAAGGCGCCGAGGGAGCCGACCCCGGCCTCGTTCCAAGTACCCGCTTTCCAGTCGTCGTTGCCGGCCGTGGCCGGGTTCTGCTGGCGAACCTGGAGGGCGGGCGAGCTGCCCGGGTAGGCCTCGTCGGCGACGCGCATCGCGGAGCCGCCGTTGATGAGCGCGAGCGGGGTGCGGGAGCGTCCGATGTCCCGCTCCTTCGAGGGATCGGCGGGATCAGGGTGCCCGAAGTCGTAGGCGGCCACCGCGTGGGAACGCAACGAGCCATGTTCTGCATGGCCGTCGGCCTGCGCGGGGACCTTGGCGGCGGGGCCGCTCGCCTGCGCGGGAAGCGCTGCGGCGGCGAGGACAGCGACCGAGGCGAGGGCGACGGCGGCGAGTGCGGTACGTCGAGTGCGACGGGGGGATCGGGTGTGCCCGACGCGTGGTTCGGGCGGGGCGCCGACGGCGGTTCGGGCCATGGCGGCGCGTCTGGTGCGGGGCAGTCTCATACGGCCTCCGAGCGGCAACGAAGAGGGCTGCCGACCGGGGTCCCCCGACCGACAGAAAGCGCTTTCGTCACGTGCGGGCACCATGTAACTCCCTCACCGCAACCCTGACAATGGGCGTGTCCGCGCCATTTTTCGAAGGTCGGCCCGAGCGGGTTCTTCGCCAAGTGCGCTTCGGGGGCGGGTGTGACCGGGGACGTGGCGCTCAAGCGCGCGGCGTCGAGGCGTGCCGACACCCGAGCCGCGGCACCCTGGCGGGGCGGCACCCGAAGCAAGCCCGACGCCCAAGCCCTCAGCCCGCCGCCGCGACGCTCCGAAGCGGCCCCTGCACCCAAGCCGCCACCCAAGCCGGGCGATGCCCGAAGCAGGCCCGACACCCAAATCCGCGCCCCGCCGACGCGACGCCCGAAGCGGCCCCGACGCCCGAGCCGTCACCCCGCTGACGCGACATCCGAAGCCACCCCGGTGCCCGAGCCGGCACCCCAGCCCCCGTACGTCATGGACCGACGCACATCACGCCGGAGACACCCCGGCCCGATGTCCCCCTGAGCCCGCCACGAGCCAGTACCCAAGCCCCCGTACGTCATGGACCGACGCACATCACGCCGAGGACGCCCCGGACCGATGCCCCCTGAGCCCGCCCACCGTGATCCGGACCGGTCCGCCCATGGCATCGACCTTTCCCGTCCATGCGCCCGCCAAGTGCAGGGTGCGATTGGGGAGCGCGCCGCGCGGTACGTACTGGCGGTGCAGTCTGCGGCCGTCCTGAGTGACCACCAGGACGGGCCGCACCAGTACCTCCGCTGTCCGCAGGACGAAACCGTCCACCGGCACCTGCGGGGCCACCCGGTTCGGCGCCACCCAGCGCAGGGGCGCCGCGACCTCGATCGCGGGTCCGCCCGGCGCCGGGCCCGCACCCTCCAGGAACTCGCGTACGGCGTCGGCCGCTAGAGCGCCCTCGCGGGCCGTCCACAGCGCCGGCTCCACCGCGTGCAGCACGTTCCCCACGGCGAAGACGCCCGGAACGCCGGTGCGGAACGCGCCGTCGACAGCGGGCCCCCGCGTCCCCGCGTCGAGCGCCACTCCCCCGCGCCGCGCCAGCTCGTGGTCCGGCACGAAGTCCCCGGTGAACACCACGGTGTCGCAGCCGACGGTTGTCAGCCGGCCGTCACGATGCCGCAGCCGGACCCCCGATACCCGCCCCTTTCCCAGGAGTTCGGCCACGGTCGCGCCGGTGAGTACGGGGACGCCATGACCGATACGGGCCGCCGCCGCCCGCGCCCGGCCCAGCTGGTGGCGCGGCTCCTCGGTGGTGAGCGCGACGACGGTGACATCGGCGCGGCGCAGGGCGGCCAGAGCCGCGTAACTGACCGGTTCGGCGCCGACGACGACCGCGCGGCTGCCGACCGGCTGTCCGTGCAGGTGGACGGCCTGCTGGAGCTCGCCGGTGGTGAGCACTCCGGCGGGCCGCGTGCCGGGTACGAGGCGTGCGCTGCGCGGGCGTTCGCGCGCACCGGTGGCGAGGACGACGGCGCGTGCGGTGATGCGTTCGAGCCCGTGCGGGCCGGTGGTGTCCAGGGTGAGCGGCCCCGCCCACCCGGTGGCGGTGACGCCGGTCCGCACGCGTGCGCCGGAGCCGAGCGCGGCCTCGACGGTCCTGGCCGCGTACTGCGGCCCGGTCACGCCCCACCGACCGAAACCGCGGTGGTGGCAGTGCCGCGGCACGCCGCCCGCCACCGCCTCCCGCTCCAGAATCTCGACCACCCCCACGCCGTCCTCGGCAAGACTCCGGGCGACGGCGAGCCCGGCAGGCCCCGCGCCGACGACGACCACGTCGACGCTCCGCTGCCGCCGCGTCATACCGGCCCCCACTCGCCCCGCCCCTCATGAAGTGCACGCACGGCCGCCCCGCAGTAGAACCCCTGACACCGTCCGCCACACGCCCGGGTCCTGCGGCGCAGGCCCTCCAGGGACGCGGGCGGGACCGTGCTGATCAGGGCGTCCCTGATCTCGCCCCGGGTCACGCGCTCGCAGTGGCACACGATGGTGCCGTACGCGGGGTCGGTCGCGATGAGGTCGGCGCGCTGGTAGGGGCGGGGGAATGCCTCGCCCAGGTTGGGCATGTGGACGGGCGTCAGGCCGACCGGCTCCTTGAGGCCGAGGCCGGGGTCCGCCTCGGCGATCAGGCCCGCGACATGCGCCGCGATCGCCATCGACGCGGTGAGCCCGGTCGAACGGATGCCGCCCACGGTGACGTAGCGCCGCTTCTCGTGGCAGCGGATGCGGTAGTCGTCGTGTTCGGTGGCGGCGCGCAGGCCCGCGTAGGCGGCGGTGACCTCCTCGTCGACCAGGGCCGGCAGGATGCGGCGCCCCTTCACGAGGAGCCCGTCGAGTCCGTCCGCCGTCGTGCCGGTGGCCGCCTTGTCGTCGAGGTCCTCGGCGGTCGGGCCGAGGAGTACGTTGCCGTGGACGGTCGGCGCCACGAGGACGCCCTTGCCCAGCGCGGTCGGCACCGGAAGCAGGATGTGCCGGACCAGGTCGCGGGCGAGTTTGTCGAAGACGATGAGCTGGCCGCGGCGCGGGGTGACGGTGAAGTCGCCACTCCCGAGGACGAGCCGGTCGAGCACGTCGGCGTTCAGCCCCGCGGCGTTGACGAGGAACCGCGCCCGGAGCTCGCCGCGCGAGGTGGACAGAATATGATCACCGCCGTCCGAACTGACCGTCTCCACCATTGAGTTGAGGTGCAGGTCGACACCGGACCGCACCGCTTGGGTGGCGTACGCGAGCGTGGTGGTCCAGGGGCAGATGATGCTCTCGCCCGGGACGTCGAGAGCGCCGAGGACTCCGGGGCCGAGCTGCGGTTCGCGGGCCATGGTCTCGTCGGCGCCGATGATCCGCGCTGCGTCGTATCCATTGCGCCCTGCCTTCTCCAACAAGCCCGGCAGTACGGCCAGTTGATCGTCGTCCCAGGCCACGAGCAGGGCGCCGACGGGCTCGACGGGGATTCCGGACTCGGCCGCGTAGGTGGAGAGGAGGCGCCGGCCCTCCCTGACGAGGCGGGACTCCAGGGAGCCGGGCACGGCGTCGAAACCGGTGTGCAGGATCGCCGTGTTGGCTTTGGAGGTGCCGTCGCCGACATCGCCGGACGCCTCCACGAGAACAAGGCGCAGGTGTGGGTGGCGGGCCAGTTCACGGGCGATGGCGGTGCCGACGACGCCGGCGCCGACGACCGCCACGTCGTAGGGCCGGGACGACATCTGCCCTTTGGGGGACAGCGGCCCCTTCGTTGTGACGGTCACGGGGACCCCGTCGGCGTGCGGTCGAGGAGCGCGGCCACCGCCGAGCGGAACCCGTCGAGGCGTTCGGCGGCGTGCGCGGCGTCGATGCGCGGCTCGTACACGGCGGCGGGCCGCCCGCGCGGGACCGCGTCCCGCACGGTGAGCGCGGGATCGAGCCCGAGCCGCGCGACGACACCCACGCCGAGCGCGGTCGCATCGGGCAACTCGGCGACTTCCAGTGGCAGTTGGAGAAGGTCCGCCTGGGTCTGCATCAGCAGGGCCGACCGGGTCAGGCCGCCGTCGACGCGCAGGGTGCGCAGCGGCTCGCCCAGGTCGGCGGCGACGGCGTCCGCGAGCGAGACGACCTGCGCGGCGATCCCCTCGCACAGGGCACGGACCAGGTGCCCGGAGGTCGTGTCCAGACCGAGGCCCGTCAGAGAGCCCCGCAGGTCGCCGCGCCACCAGGGCGCCGCAAGACCGGCGAGGGCGGGCACGAAGGTGACACCGCCCGTGTCGGGCACGGCCGATCCGACCGGGTCGATGTCCTCGGCCCCCGCGATCACCCCGAGATCGGTGAGCCAGCGGACGGCGGAGGCGGCGGTGTAGACCTGCCCGTCGAGGCAGTAACTGCTCCGCCCGTCCAGTCGCCAGGCGACACAGCTGACCAGTCCCGAGCCGCCGCGGCGCGGGCGGTCGCCGGTCGGGGCGAGCAGGAACGCCCCCGTTCCATAAGTGCACTTGGCCGTACCCCGCTCGGTCACGTCCTGGGCGAGCAGCGCGGCCTGCTGGTCCACGAGGAGCCCGGTGAGGGGAAGTTCGGGGCCGAACGCCTTGGTCGTGCCGACGGGTCCCGCGGCGTCGACGACGTCCGGCAGCCGCTCGCCGCCGAGGCCGAAGATGTCCAGGGCGCGGGGCGACCACGCGACAGTGTCCAGGTCGAGAAGCTGCGTGCGTCCCGCTGTGGCGGCGTCGGTGACGAACGCGCCGGTCAGCCGGTGGACGAGCCAGGCGTCGCTGGTGGTGACGACGCCGTCCCGGGTGAGATGGCGTCGGATCCAGGCCATCTTCGGGGCGGCGAAGTAGGGGTCGAGCGGCAGCCCCGTAAGATCCCTCAACTCATCGCCGTGAGGGGCGAGTTCCGCACACAGCGCTTCCGCCCGCCGGTCCTGCCAGACGATCGCGTCCGTCAGCGGTGTGCCGGACGCGGGGTCCCAGGCGAGGACCGTCTCGCCCTGGTTGGCGAGGCCGACCGCGTCGACGGGCTCGCCCGCGGCGGCCAGCGCGCGGCGCCCCGCGTCGACGACGGAGGCAAGCAGCGCGGCCGGATCGACCTCGACGACGCCGCCCGGGAAGTAACGCGGACGTACGGGCGCGCTGCCCGAGCCGATCACGCCGCGGCGCGGGCAGACGACGAGGGCCTTCGTCCCCGACGTGCCCTGATCGATGGCGAGGACGGTCCCCTCGCGCGGCCCACTGCCATTGGTGATCACCGCGGAAGCCTGCAACAGCCTCCGCAGGAGCGTCAAGGGCGCCCTCTTCGCTCCGACCCCTAGACTGATCACCCGTCAATCTCCGTATGTTGTCTGTGACTTCACGCCTCTCTCCCCACAAGAGGAGCTCATGTCCACACCGGAAACAGGCACCACCTCGTCAGGCCCCGTCGAGTCCGGGCCGGCCGGGCAGCCGGCGGACGAGGAGGCCAGACTCAGGGAGCTGGGCTACCAGCCGGTCCTGGCCCGCCGCATGGGCGGCTTCGGCAACTTCGCCATCAGCTTCTCCGTGATCTCCATCCTGTCCGGCTGCATGACGCTCTACGGATTCGGCCTCGGCACGGGCGGCCCGGCCGTGATGATGTGGGGCTGGGCGGGTGTCGGCCTCTTCGTCCTCCTCGTCGCCCTGGCGCTCGCCGAGGTCACCAGCGCGTACCCGACGTCCGGCGCCCTCTACTACATGGCCGACCGGCTCGGCGGCCGCCGCTGGGGCTGGTACACGGGCTGGCTCAACCTCCTGGGTCTGCTCGGCGCGATCGCCGGAATCGACTACGGCGCGGCCCTGTTCACCGGCGCGCTCCTCAACCTCGAGTTCGGCTTCGACCCGACACCGGGATCGACCTTCCTGATCTTCCTCGCCATCCTCTTCGTGCACGCCGTCCTGAACCTCTTCGACGTCCGCCTGGTCAGCGTGCTCAACTCGATCAGCGTGTGGTGGCACCTGGCGGGCGTGGCCGTGATCGTCGGCGTCCTCGCGATCGTGCCCGACCATCACCAGTCGCCGTCGTTCGTCTTCACCGAGTTCGTCAACGACACCGGCTGGCACAACCCGTTGTACGTGGCCGCGATCGGTCTGCTCCTCGCGCAGTACACGTTTTCGGGCTACGACGCGTCCGCGCATCTCTCGGAGGAGACGTCGAACGCCTCCGTGTCCGCCGCGCGCGGCATCGTACGGGCCGTGTGGGTCTCGTGGATCGCCGGGTTCGTGCTGCTCGCGGGGCTGACGTTCGCGATCCAGGACTACGCGGGCGCGCAGGACAGCGCCACCGGGGTGCCGCCCGCGCAGATCATGATCGACGCCCTCGGCACGTCCGGCGCCACGGCGCTGCTCCTGATCGTGATCGTGGCCCAGCTGTTCTGCGGCAACGCCGAGGTGGCGGCGACCAGCCGCATGGTGTTCGCGTTCAGCCGGGACAACGCGCTGCCGGGCTCGGCGCTGTGGCGCAAGGTGAACGCCCGCACCCGCACACCCGTTCCCGCAGTATGGCTGTCGGTGGGTCTGGCCGCCGTGATCGCGCTGCCGTCCCTGTACTCCACGACGGCATACGGAGCGGTCACGGCCATCAACGTCATCGGAATCACGCCCGCGTACGCGATCCCGATCCTCCTGCGCCTGCGAGCGGGCGGCCGTTTCACCCCAGGACCCTGGAACCTGGGCCGCTGGAGCAGGCCGGTCGGCTGGACCGCGGTGACGTGGGTGGCCTTCGTGACGATCCTGTTCTGCCTGCCGCAGGCGTCACCGGTGACAGTCGACTCGATGAACTACGCGTCGGCGGCCCTGGCCGTGGTGCTGATCCTGGCGACGGTGTGGTGGTACGCGGCGCGCAACAAGTACGGGACGCCTCCGCCGAAGGAAGACGCCCCGGGATAACAGGAGTTCGGGGAGTTTCCGGAACGACCGAGGGGCCGTGTCAGATGTCTCTGACACGGCCCCTGATCTGCGACTTCGAAAAGTCGGGACGACAGGATTTGAACCTGCGACCCCTTGACCCCCAGTCAAGTGCGCTACCAAGCTGCGCCACGTCCCGGTCGCGTCGCCCGGCGGGTTTTCCGCTTGGCGGCGCAGAAAGAACAATACCCCAAGCTCAGGGGTGGTCCGTAGCCGGTGCGAGGGGCCGCAGGCGCGGGACAATCGAGGCATGAGTGACGTGAGCAGTGGCCCGAACCGCGACCGTGACGAGGAGGGGCGGGCCCGGAACGCGCGCCCCCGCGATGGCCTCGGCCGTCCGCTGCCCTACGGCGCGGAGGGGGTGGCGCGGCAGCCGGAGGGGGTGGTGCGCACTCCCGAGGAAACGGTCGCGGAGGCGCAGGCGCTGCTCGACGCGGGCCGGCCGTTCCACGCGCACGAGGTGTTCGAGGACGCGTGGAAGTCGGGCCCCGAGGAGGAGCGCGGCCTGTGGCGCGCCCTGGCGCAGCTGGCGGTAGGCCTGACGCACGCGGCCCGGGGCAACACGGCGGGCGGCGCCCGCCTCCTGCTCCGCGGCGCCACGGGCCTCACCACCTGGCGCGAGGCGACGGCCCGGCCCACCCCGCACGGAATCGACCTGACATCCCTGGAGACCTGGGCAACAACGCTGGCCGAGAAGGTGGAAAACCAACCCCCCACGCTGGACGCAGCAACAAACGCCCCCCGCCTACACCCATAACTACTCGCCCAGGCCCCCGCAGAGAGCCACACCCGAACCCTCTTGCCCCGGCCCCCACAAGGGGGCGCGGGGAACTGCGCGCCCAACCCCCACACATCCGCAGCGAAATCCCCACCCTCGCACCCCCGGACAGCGGGGCGCGGGGCGGCAGCCCCGCAAAACCCCGCCCAGCACAGACGCAGCGCCCGTCACCCGTAAAGCTCCGCAGGACCCGCGCAGAGGCGAGCGCAATGTGAGGCTGGCCGGGTGACCACCACAACGGAGACCGTGCAGGCCCTGGCGCACCCACCCGTGCTGGACCGGCGGCGCCGCAACGTCGTCTTCGTGACGATCCCCGTGATGCAGGTGGAGTTCTTCACGCGGATGGTGGGGCACGCGAGCCTCGGCGTGATCGCGGCCCGCCGCCGCCTGCCGCCCGAGGTCCTTGTGCCGGTTTTCGACCGCATGGTCGAGGAGGGCTATCTGACGCGCACCGGCCACTACTTCTCGAACACGGATGCCGGGCAGCGCGAGGCGGATGTGATCAGTCACGCCTGGGGCTCGTGGCTGAGCCGCCAGGTGGGAGGCAGACCTCGGCAGGCCGCCGGGCAAGGACCTGCGGGCCGCCGTGGACACGATCGCGAAGCGGCTGCTCGCCGAGGATCTGGAGCACGGCCTGCCGTCCCGCGGCCGGGACAAGGTGCTCTCCGCTTCGTGACGGTGGCTCAGCGCAGCAGGAGCTGCACCCCGCCGACCACGGTCGCCGCGATCACAAGCCGCTCGAACAGCCGCTGGTTGATGCGGTGCACGCAGGCCTTGCCGATGAAGGCGCCGGGTATGACGAACAGGACGAGCGCCGCGTCGAGGAGCAGGGAGCGCCCGTTGATCAGGCCGAGGCCCACGCTGAAGGGCACCTTGGCCGAGTTGACGATGAGGAAGAACCACGCGGAGGTGCCCAGGAAGCCGAGCTTCCGGAAGCCCGCCGAGAGCAGGTACATCGACATGACGGGCCCGCCGGCGTTGGCGACCATGGTGGTGAAGCCGCCGAGCACGCCGTAGGAGCGGGCCTTCGCGCGGCCGGCGCGGCTTGCGGTCTCCTCGACCTCCGGCGCGTCCGCCCGGCGTCTGCGCCACACCGTGACGGCGGCCATCAGGAGCAGGATCGCCCCGATCGACGTACGCACCATGGCGTCGTCGGCCCACACCATGAAGAGCGTGCCGAGGACGACGCCGCCGGCCACGGCCGGAAAGAGGCGCCACAGGGTGGGCCAGTGGGCGTGTCTTCGGTAGGTCAGTACGGCGAGGATGTCGCCGGCGATGAGGACGGGCAGCAGGATGCCGGTGGACTCACGGGCCGGCAGGACCGCCGCGAAGATGGCGAGGCTGACCGTGTTGGCGCCGCTGACGGCCGTTTTCGAGAATCCGACGAGCACGGCCGCGGCGGCGAGCGCGGCAAATTCCCAGAGGGTTATGGAGTACATACCGGGGACAGATGTTAGACCCATCTATCCGGTCGGCGTCAGGGGGCGCCGCATGCTGGGACGCCGCCCCCCTGCGCGTGCTCCCGGGGTCAGTCGGTGTACTGGGCGCGCAGTTCCCGCTTGAGGACCTTCATGCTCGGGCCGAGCGGCAGCTCGTCGGCGAACTCGATGCGGCGGGGGTACTTGTGGCGGCCCAGGTGCTCCTTGGACCACTCGGTGATCTCGTCGGCGCCGGCCGCGATCCCGTCGGTCTCCTTGCGGATGATCACGGCGCAGACCTCCTCGCCGTGCACGGGGTCGGGCAGGCCGATGACGGCGACCTGGGCGACGGCGGGGTGGCGCATCAGGACCTCCTCGACCTCGCGCGGGTACACGTTGTAGCCGCCGCGGATGATGACGTCCTTCTTGCGGTCGACGATGCGCAGATAGCCGTCCTCGTCCTTGGTGCCGAGGTCACCCGTGCGGAACCAGCCGTCGACGAGTGCCTCCGCGGTGGCCTCGGGGCGCCCCAGGTATCCGGTGAAGACACAGTGGCCGCGCACGACGACCTCGCCGAGCTCGCCCTCGGGGAGCAGCTCCACGCGGTCCTCGACCTCGGCGCGGGCGATCTCCACGTCGATGCCCCACATGGGGTGCCCGATCGTGCCCGGGCGCGCGCCGAAGACCGGCTGGTTGGTGGCGGCGGCCGGGGAGGTCTCGGAGAGCCCGTAACCCTCGTAGACCGTGGCGCCGAAGGCCTCCTGGAAGCGCTCCAGGACGGCGACGGGGAGCGATGCGCCGCCGGAGACGCAGACCTTGAGGGTGGGGAGCTTCTCGGCCGCTGCCGCCGCGGCCACCAGGTTCACGTACATGGTGGGTACGCCGTGGAAGGTGTTCACGCCCTCGGCGACCATCAGGTCGATGGCCTTGGCCGCGTCGAAGCGCGGGAGCAGGACGAGGGTGGCGCCGGCGCGCCACGTCGCGTTCATGGAGACGGTCTGCCCGAAGGCGTGGAAGAGCGGCAGCGCGCCGAGCGCGATGTCGTCGGAGCGCACGTCGTGGCCGTCGAAGGCGCTGACCGTCGCGTTCATCACCAGGTTGAAGTGGCTGAGGACGGCACCCTTGGGGACGCCGGTGGTGCCGCTGGTGTAGAAGACGACGGCCGGGTCGTCCGCGTCGCGGGTGAGGTACGTGGGCAGGGGCTCGGCGTCGTGCGTGAGCCGCTCCAGGTCGCCGCCCTCGCCGAGGGTCAGCATGCGCACGCCGGTCGCCTCGGCCGCCGCCCCGCCGGTCTTCGCCTGACCCGGGTGGCACAGGAGCAGCGTGGCGCCGCTGTCGCGCAGGACGTGCTCGACCTCTCCGGCGGAAAGGAGCAGGTGTACGGGGACGACGACGGCGCCCGCGGCGAGCGCCGCGTAGTACGCGCGCGGGAACTCGGCCACGTTGGGCGCCATCAGCGCCACCTTGTCCCCCGGCCGCACCCCGAGTCCGATGAGCGCGGCGGCCTGCTTGCGGGCCTGGAGCCACAGCTCCTTGAAGGTGATGCGCAGGTCGCCCTGGACGAGCCCGGCCTTGTCGGGACGGCGGCGGGCGGACTCGGCGAGGATCGCGGCGAGGGACAGGGTTGCCATGAGGGTGGTGCTCCGTTCGGTACTGACTTCTGGTGCGGCTCTGGACCAGGTACAGCTCAGCGATGGGTCAGCGCGCGAAGGTCGCCTCGACGGCGTCCTGAGCGGTGACGTCCCAGCCGTACGCGGATGCCTGTCCGCCCTTGGCGCGGATCGCCTCGACGGTGGTCTCGGCGCGCTCGGCCGTGAGGTCGACGACGGCCACGCGGCCGGTGAACCTGCTGCTCATCTTCTTCGAGCTCCTTACGTTGTGCGGGAGTTCAGGAGCGCTCGACAAGGACGGCCGAGCCCTGGCCGACGCCGATGCACATGGTGGCGAGGCCGCGCGAGCCGCCGGTGCGTCGCATGCGGTGGAGAAGGGTGGTGAGGATGCGGGCGCCGGAGCAGCCGAGCGGGTGGCCGAGCGCGATGGCGCCGCCGGTGGGGTTCACCAGCTCGGGGTCGATGCCGAGCGCGTCGACGCAGGCGAGGGCCTGGGCAGCGAACGCCTCGTTGAACTCCGCCTCCTGGATGTCGGCGACAGACCAGCCGACGCGGGCGAGCGCCTTCTGCGTGGCGGGCACGGGGCCGATGCCCATGACGTCGGGGTGCACTCCGGCTGAGGCTCCTGCCACGTAACGGCCGAGGGATTCGAGGCCCAGGTCGTGCAGGGCCTCCTCGCTGACCAGGAGCAGGCCCGCGGCGCCGTCGTTCATGGGCGAGGCGTTGCCCGCGGTCACGGTGCCACCCTTGCGGAAGACCGGCTTGAGCGTGCCCAGCTTCTCCAGGGACGTGTCGGGGCGGATGCACTCGTCCTGGTCGACGACGACGCCGTCCGGGCGCGTGACGGGGAGGATCTCGGCGTCGAAGAGGCCGTTCTTGCGGGCCTCGGCGGCGTTGTGGTGGCTGCGCAGCGCAAAGGCGTCCTGGCGCTCACGTGGGACGTCGTAGCGCTCGGCGACCTCCTCGGCGGTCTCCCCCATGGCGAGGACGCCGTGCAGCTCCTTCATCTTCGGGTTGACCAGTCGCCAGCCCAGGCGTGTGTCGTACGTCTCCATCTTGTGCGGGAGCGCCTCGTCGGGGCGCTGAAGCACGAAGGGGGCGCGGCTCATGGACTCGGAGCCGCCCGCGAGGACGACGTCGGCCTCGCCGGAGGCGATGGTCCGGGCGGCGGTGGTGACGGCTTCGAGTCCGGAGGCGCACAGCCGGTTCACGGTCGCGCCGGGTACGGACTCGGGCAGGCCCGCGAGGAGGGCGGCCATGCGCGCGATGTTCCGGTTGTCCTCGCCGGCCTGGTTCGCCGCGCCCCAGTAGACGTCGTCGATCCGGGCCGGGTCGAGCTCAGGCACACCGGCGAGCAGGCCGCGGATGACACCGGCCGCGAGGTCGTCCGGGCGCACGGTGGACAGGGACCCGCGCAGCTTTCCGATCGGGGTGCGGCGGGCGGCGGCGAAGTGGACGGGACGCACGTGCGGCTCCTGGGGAAAGTTAATTAGCACTGCTAGTTTTGGACTATAGACCCGGGCCCCGCACCCTGTGAAGTGCGCACCGCTGGATAGGCTCCCGCCGTGAGCACTGCGTTCGAGTACGAGAAGTCCGGGGCGGAGATCTACCGCCGGTCCTTCGCCACGATCCGCGCCGAGGCCGATCTCGGCGGGCTGCCCGCGGAGGTGGCCCAGGTCGCGGTCCGGATGATCCACGCGTGCGGGATGGTCGACCTGGCGGGCGACCTCGCGTACTCGCCCGACGTCGCGGTCCGCGCCCGTGAGGCGCTGCGCGGGGGCGCACCCGTCCTGTGCGACGTGTCCATGGTGGCCAGCGGGATCACCCGCAAGCGTCTGCCCGCGGACAACGACGTGGTGTGCACGCTGTCCGACCCGTCGGTTCCTGCGCTCGCCGAGCGGCTCGGCACGACGCGCTCCGCTGCGGCGCTGGAACTGTGGCGGGAGCGGATGGGCGGGGCCGTTGTCGCTGTGGGCAATGCGCCCACGGCCCTCTTCCGGCTCCTGGAACTGGTGCGGGAGGGGGCGGCGCCGCCCGCCGCGGTGATCGGGGTTCCGGTCGGGTTCGTGGGGGCGGTCGAGTCGAAGGACGCGCTGGTGGAGCATGCGGGGGAATTGGGGCTGGAGTATTTGGTGGTGCGGGGGCGACGGGGCGGCAGTGCGATGGCCGCCGCGGCGGTCAACGCTGTTGCTTGTGCGGTGGAATAGGTTCGGGCTCACACCCCGGGGACTGCGCCCCCGGCCCCCACTGCCGCCCTCCGGGCTCGTCCTCAAACGGCGGACAGGCTGGATTGTGCCGGGCGCTCAGCGCTGGACAGCCCCCGCCCACTCCACCGCCTCCGCCACCGATCCCACGTCTGTCACTCCCGCCGGCACGTCCGGCCGTCGTACTACCAGGACCGGGATCCGCGCCTCTCGCGCTGCGACAAGCTTCGGGGCCGTCGCCTCTCCCCCGCTGTCCTTCGTCACGAGCACATCGATGCCGTACTCCCGCAGTACCGCCCGCTCGCCCTCCACCGTGAACGGCCCACGGGCGAGCAGCACCTCCGACCGGAGCGGCAGAGGCGGCTCAGGAGCATCCACGGAGCGCACGACGCAGAACACGTCACGGACGCCCGCAAAGGCCGAGAGGCCCAGCCGGCCGACCGTCAGGAACGCGCGTCGGCCCAGCGTCGGCAGACGCCTCGCCGCCTCCTCCAGCGAAGCGACACCGTGCCAGTCGTCGCCCGGAGCGGGGACCCAGCCGGGGCGGCGCAGTGCCAGCAGGGGAACATGGGCCGTGGCGGCCGCCTGTGCCGCGTGGAAACTGATCGTCCCGGCGAAAGGATGGGTGGCGTCGATGAGCGCGTCCACCTGGAGCTCGCGCAGCGCGCGGGCCAGGCCATCGGCTCCCCCGAAACCGCCGGTCCGCACCTCGCCCGCGGGCAGCAGGGGACGGTCGACCCGGCCGGCCAGCGAGCTCGTCACGCGCCACCCGGGGTGGCCGGTGGTCAGGGCCTCCGCGAGGCGGCGGGCCTCGGTCGTGCCGCCGAGGATCAGTACGTGCACGGGTGCGGAATCCCTTCATGAGTGAGGCGGGCGGGGCCAAGGGCGGACGCGGCGCCCAACTCAAGCACACCGGGCTGCGGCCCGGCTGGACGACCGGAGCCTGTGCGACGGGCGCGGCCACGGCCGCGTACACCGCGCTTCTGACCGGCGACTTCCCGGACCCGGTGACGATCACGCTGCCGAAGGGGCAGACGCCCGCGTTCGCGCTGGCGGCCGAGGAGCTGACCCGTGAGCACGCCATGGCGGCCATCGTGAAGGACGCGGGCGACGACCCGGACGTCACGCACGGTGCGCTCGTGCGGGCGTCGGTGCGGCTGCTGCCCGCCGGGGCCGGTGTCGCGTTCCGGGCGGGCCCGGGCGTCGGCACCGTGACCCGCCCCGGGCTGCCCCTCGCCGTCGGGGAACCGGCGATCAACCCCGTGCCGCGGCAGATGATGCGGGACCACGTCGCGGCCGTCGCCGAGCGCCACGGCGGGAGCGGTGACGTCGAGATCACCGTGTCCGTCGATCACGGCGAGGAGATAGCCCGGTCGACCTGGAACCCGCGGCTCGGGATACTCGGCGGGCTGTCCGTCCTGGGGACGACGGGCATCGTGGTGCCGTACTCGTGCTCCGCGTGGATCGACTCGATCCGGCGCGGTGTGGACGTGGCGCGGGCCGCCGGGCGCACGCATGTGGCGGGCTGCACCGGGTCGACGTCCGAGAAGACCGTGGTCGCCGAGTACGGACTGCCCGAGGACGCGCTCCTCGACATGGGTGACTTCGCTGGCGCCGTCCTCAAGTACGTGCGCCGGCATCCCGTCGACCGGCTCACGGTCTGCGGCGGGTTCGCCAAGCTGTCGAAGCTCGCGGCCGGGCATCTTGATCTGCATTCGGCGCGCTCGCAGGTCGACAAGTCGTTCCTGGCCGGGCTCGCGGCCGAGGCGGGCGCGGGCGCGGAGGTGGCGGCGGCGGTGGCGGACGCCAACACGGGCCTCGCCGCACTCCAGTTGTGGCCGCCGCTCGGCGACCTGGTGGCCGCGACCGCCCGCGACGAGGCTCTGCGCGTGTTGCGGGGCGCTCCCGTCCAGGTCGATGTACTCTGCATCGACCGAGCGGGTGCGGTGGTCGGGCGCTGCGCACCCTGCTGAACACGGACTTCGTCCCCCGTGGCCCGGTTCCGGTAGCAACTACTCCGGATCTCAGGGCTGGCCCTGATGTCCCGGGCCCGCGCGCTGCCTAGAGTTGAGTTCACCGGCACCGCTCCGCAGTCGACGTACGGGGGAGCCACGGGGGCAAATCGGGGGACGACGTCGCCTTCGGAGCGGTCAGCCGGGACCTCTTCACTCCGCGCGCACGGGCGGGGTCAGGCGCGCAGGTAGGTCAGTACCGCGCGCACGCGCCGGTGTTCGAGCAGATCCTGTTCCAGGCGCAGCTTGCCGAAGATGTTCCGTACGTGCGTCTCCACCGTTTTTCCGCCGATGACGAGACGCTGGGCTATCGCCTCGTTCGAGTGGCCCTCGGCCATCAGGGCCAGCACATCCCGCTCTCTGCCGGTGAGGTCGTCGAGAGGGCTCCTGGGGCGGGGGGTGTTCATGAGCTTGGCCACGACGAGCGGGTCGAGGACCGTCTCGCCGGACGCCACGCGCTTGAGCGCTCCGCCGAGTTCGTCGATGTCGGCGACGCGTTCCTTGAGGAGATAGCCGAAGCCCTCGGGCTGCTCCGCCAGGGCCCTGACGGTGTCGGTCGTCTCGACGTACTGGGACAGCAGCAGCACGCCCGTGCCGGGGTGCGCCGCGCGGATCGCGGCCGCCGCGATCAGACCCTCGTCGGTGTGCGTCGGCGGCATGCGGATGTCGAGGAGCACGGCATCCGGACGGTGCTCGGCGACGAGCGCGAGGAGCGGCCCCGTGTCGGAGCACTCCGCTGACACCTCGAACCCCTCGTCCGACAGCAGTCGTACGATCCCCTGCCGCAGCAGCGCCGAGTCCTCGGCAACGATCACCCGCACGGAAGCTCCGCCCTGATTCTGGTCCCGCCACCGGCGGGACTGTGTACATGCAACACTCCGTCGACGGCGGCGAGCCGGTCCGCGAGGCCGCGCAGGCCACTGCCGCGCGCGCTGTCCGCTCCCCCGACTCCGTCGTCGACGGTCTCGATGACGAGCCGGCCGTCGTGGTGCGTCGCGGAGACGCTGACGGCGCGGGCACCGGCGTGCTTGGCCGCGTTGGACAGGGCCTCGCACACCGTGAAGTATGCGGTCGACTCGACGACCGCGTCGTAGCGCCGGGGTTCGGCCGCGACGACCACCGGCAGGGTCGCTTCCCTGGCCAGCGCCGTCAGCGCGGGGCCGAGGCCCTCGCGCGTGAGGACCGCCGGGTGCAGACCGTGGGCGAGGCCGCGCAGCTCCTCGATGGCGAGCCTGAGGCTGGACTCCGCCTCGGTCACGGATGCGCGCAGGGCGGCGTCGGGATGGTCGGCGAGGCCGCGCTCGACACGTCGCAGCGCCATCAGCGCGAAGACCAGCCTGGCCTGTGCCCCGTCGTGCAGATCCCGCTCCAGGCGCTTGCGTTCGGAGTCGGCCGCCTCCACTATCCGCGTGCTCACGTCCCTGGCGCGGGAGCGCAGCCACACGTTCTCCAGGGCGAGGCGCAGCGCGGCGGCCACCGACGCGAGGAGTTCCGGGTCGTCCATGAGCGCGGGGTCGTGGTGCAGGAGTGCGAGTGGCCGGCCGTCCGCCGCGCCGACGGGGGTGCGGCCGGGGCCGTCCACCGTCACCTCACGCCCGGAGCCGTCGACGTAGGCGCCCCGCTCCTCCCGCCACAGGCCGAGCCTCAGCGTCGGGTCGCCCAGGACGCGGGCCAGCGCCTCGCGCAGCCGGGCCGGGTCGGGGTCGGTGCCGACCTCGATGACGAGGCCGCTGACCTCGGCGCGCTGGAGGTGCATGCGCAGCAGGCCGGCGAGAAACGCGAACGGCACGGCGACCTGCGCGAGGTCGGACAGCAGATAGACGGCCTGCTCACCGGTGTCGCCGACGTGGCCGAACCACGGCACGACGTAGAAGAGCATGTCCCACATCAGGAACACGACGGCGACGGCGATGCCGATCCAGGCCGGGAGCAGCGCCTGCCTGCGGGCGGCCGAGGCGTGCCGCCAGCGCTGCACCACGGCCACCGCGGCGCCGGCGGAGATGACCCAGCCGAGCGCGTGGTACACGGTGTCGACGGGGCCGAAGAGGTCGTGGGTGCCGGGAATGAACAGGGCGTTCGGACCGCAGCCCACGCAGTCGAGATATGTCGCGCCGATGGCCTGTGCCGGGTCGAACAGGAGCGTGCGCAGCAGGCCGCCGACCGCGACGAGCCCGTACGCGAACTGGACCAGACGCCGTGTCAGGACCGTCGTGAGGCGGCCCTCGGGGAAGCAGAGGATGAGGTGCAGGAGGATCGCCATGTTCAGCGCCTCCCACCAGGCGCCGAACGCGAACAGGGCGGGTACGGAGGTGCCTTGGAGGTTCCCGAGGAACCAGGTGACGCCCTCGGCGATCATCAGAAGGCCGGTCCGGTTGGCGGGCCTGCGCCGCCAGGCCATGATCCCCGCGGCCGCGTACGCCCAGCCCACGGAGAGGTCTCGCACCACGTCGCCCGCGGACCCACCGGCCCGCAGATACGCCCACGAGCCCGCCGCACCCGATACGGCGGCGAGCGCCGCGGCCCCGGTCAGGCGCAGCCGAACCGCACGCTTCCCCTGACTGTCCACGGCCCACACGGTAAGCCATTTGGAGGAACGGCGCGCACTCGGTGTCGCACAGCTTACGCACCGTGCTCGATGGACCCCGACCTCGTGTCCTGGCAGAGTGGCGGCCGTCCGCACATGATCCATGGGGGGTTCGGGTGGGTTCGCGCAGGCTGCTGTCGTTGTCGGACGCGTTGGTGCTGCTCGGCGCCGATCCGCCGCGCCTCGCGGCGCTCGACCGGTCGCTCGGCGGGGTGCTGGCCGTGGCGACGGGCGGCGTGAGCGACGGAATCCTCCGTATCGCGGACGCGCGGGGCCGGATCCTGGGGCTCGGCCGGGACGCGGTGCGCGGGGTCGGGGCGCGGCTCGGGGCGGCGGACGGGCGGGTCGAGCGGGGCGAGGTGCTGCGGGCCGCACACACGGTCGTCGTGGTCCTCGGCTGGTTCGAGGCGCTCGCGGAGCAGGACCTTCCGTTCTCCCTCGACGCGGTGCGCATGACCCGTGGCGAGCAGTTGTCCCTGGTCGGGGCCGGGGAACCGGACGCCGGTTTCGCGCGGGCCCTCACCGCGGTGGACGCGCCGTTCCCTGCGCCGCACCTCGCGCCGGAGGACGTGGCGCGGGAGCTCCGCGACTGGTACACGGCCCTGTCCCGGCGCTTTGTGCGGTTCGTGGCGGGCCTCGCGGTGTGGGACACGCTCACACCGGCGGGGCGGGATGCGGCGGAGCGGGCCCTGACGGGTGCGCTGCCGGGTGCGGCGTGTGTCCACTATGACAGTCTGTACGCCCAACTCGCCCAGCAGGCACCCGAGTTCGGGTTCTGGGCCACGTTGACCGAACACCGGGCGACGCGGGCCGGTGTCCGGCGGGCCCTCGCGGGGATCGAGGCGCTGCTGGCCGGTACGGCGTCGCACGCGCGGCCGCCCGTGGATGTCGCGGCCGCCCTGGCCCGCTCCCACGAGGCAGCGCTCTCCCGTCCGGTGCTGGACGCGGCGTCGGCGCCCGACGGCATCCGCGTACCGGCCCTGGAGGAGATGTATCTGGACCCGGACTTCCGGGTGCGGCCGGTGGCCGGGCAGCACGGGCCGGCCGACGAGGCATGGTGGGAACGGGCCCCGGTGCGCGAGGACCTGACCCGGTATCTCGCCGGGGCGCTGACCTCGGCGGGACAGGAGCGGACTCCCCTGCTGGTGCTCGGGCAGCCCGGCGCGGGCAAGTCCGTCCTGACGCGGGTGCTCGCGGCGCGGCTCCCCGCGGCCGGATTCCTGCCGGTGCGGGTGCCGCTGCGCGACGTACGCGCCGAGGACGACCTCCAGGAGCAGATCGAGCAGGCGGTGCGGGCCGCGACCGGCGAGCGCGTCACGTGGCCCGATCTGGTCCGCTCGGCCGGTGGCGCCGTCCCGGTGCTCCTGCTCGACGGGTTCGACGAGCTGCTGCAGACGACCGGGGTGCACCACAACGACTTCCTGGTCCGGGTGGCCCGCTTCCAGGAGCGCGAGTCGGAACAGGGCCGTCCCCTGCTGGCCCTGGTGACCAGCCGCACGTCCGTCGCCGACCGCGCGCGCTACCCGGACGGCATGGTGGCGCTGCGCCTCGAGCCGTTCCGCGCCGCGCAGATCCAGCAGTGGCTCGCGGTGTGGAACGACGCCAACGCGGCCGGGTTCGCGGCGAGGAGCCTGCGCCCGCTGTCGTGGGAGGTGGTGTCGCGGCACGCGGCGCTCGCGGCGCAGCCGCTGCTCCTGACGATGCTGGCCCTGTACGACGTGGCGGGCAACGGCCTGCAGCGCGACGGCGGCGAGCCGCTGGACGAGGCCGATCTGTACGAGGAGCTCCTGTTCTCCTTCGCGCGCCGTGAGGTCGGCAAGACGAGCGGGGACGCCGTGCCCGACGACCTCCTGCGCGAGCGCGCCGAGCTGGAGATGCAGCGCCTGTCCCTGGTCGCGTTCGCCCTGCTCAACCGGCGCCGTCAGTGGGTCTCGGCGGCCGAGCTCGAAGAGGATCTGGCCGCGCTCCTGGGCCGCTCCTCCCCCGGGGCCTCCGGGTTCCGCACGCCGCTCGGCGCGGCCGAGGTCGCGCTCGGCCGGTTCTACTTCGTGCAGCGCGCCCAGTCGGTGCGCGACGGCCGGGTCCTCGCGACGTACGAGTTCCTGCACGCCACGTTCGGCGAGTATCTGGCGGTGCGGCTCGCGCTGCACGTACTGAGCGCGCTCGTGCAGAACCGGCCCGCCCTCGCCCTCGGCGATCAGCGCGTGGACGACGACCTGGCGTACGCCCTGCTCTCGTACGCGCCCCTGTCCGGGCGCCAGATGCTGCGGTTCGCCGGAGCGATGGCGGCGCGGATGGATTCGGCCGAGCGGGACAGGCTCAGCCGCGTGCTGATCCGCGTACTCGACCAGCACGAGACCCGCACCGGTGACCAGCACCCCGCCTACCGGCCCGCGACGCTGAGGGTCGCGTCACGGCACGGCCTCTACGGCGCCAATCTCGTCCTGGTCATCCTGCTGCTGACGGGCGGCACCACGGCCGCCGAGCTGTTCCCCGGCTCGGCGAACCCGGTCAGTGCCTGGCACCGGCACGCCCTGTTGTGGCGTTCGGCGCTCAACGAGGAGCAGTGGACGGACTTCGCGCTGTCGATGACCCTGCACCGGTCCTGGGACGCCGACGGCCGTCGCACGCTCGACGTCGCGCCGCGGCACGGCGCGCCCGCGCCGCCGGACCCGGTCGACGCGAACTGGCTCTACCGCTACCCGCGGGGTCACGGCGGGCCCGGCTGGTCCCGGCCCTACTGGGACGAGATCTGGCACAAGATGGAGGTGTCCGGCGGGACGAACGACTCCCTCGTGCGGCACGTCATGGACCCGGTGTTCGCGTGGCTTGGCCCTTCCGTGACCACGTTCGTGGCCACGGAAGGGGAGCCGGCCACCTCGCTCGCGCACGACCTGCTGCACCTCCTGCTCAGCGGCGGCGTGGAACTGACCGACGCCGAGCTGGAGTTGACGTACCGCCGGGTGCTGCGCGGCATGGAGGACCTGCCGGGCAGCCACGTCCATCGCGTCACGGCGCTGCTGGCCACCGCCGCGGCGCGGGACAACGCGCGGCTGCCGGCGGACCTGCGGAGCGAGATCTACTCGTTCACGCGGTAGGTCAGCTCCGCGCCCTGCCGTACACCTCGACCTCCGCCATGTTCAGCTCGACGGGCTTCTCGCTCGCCAGCCACACCCGCACATAGTGGCCGTGTGCCGTCACCGGGATCGCCGTCGGGCCGCCGGCCTGCGCGGTCTCGTGGTGGGACCACACGCCGGGCTTGGTCAGCTGGTCGGCGAGGGTGCCGGTGAAGGGCTCGTCGGAGACCAGGACGTAGTAGTCCTTGGTGCGGTCCGCGCAGCAGTCGCTGCGGTTGTAGACGTCGACTCGCTCCAGGTCGGCGACGGAGCCGAGGTCGACCTGCCACCAGGGCTGTGCCTCCTTGCCGCTGGTGGTCGAGAAGTTGAAGCGGTCGCCGTCGGCCGCCTTGGCCGCGCTGTACGGGAACTCGCCGTCCGAGGCGTAGTCCGAGCTCTGCTTCGTGTCCTTGTTCAGGGCGAGCTGCCGCAGCGGCTCGAGGCCCTTCGAGGCGTCGTGCAGGTCCTGGACCTGGCTGACGAAGTCGCCGAGGAACGGGTCGGCGATCTTCACGGGTCCGGGCTGGTGGTGCTCGGCCGGGTCGATGGTGATGTGCGAGGCGGCGTCGGCCGCCTTCTCCATGGCGGCGCGCTCGCCGGCCGCCCTGTCCGCGTCATGGGCGTCGATGGCCTTCAGCGCGGCGAGACCGTGCCCGAGGGCCTTGCCCCACAGCGCGGTGGAGTCCAGCCAGGGCCCGGCGTCGTGCAGGAACTGCTGGTCGGGCACGCCGGCGCGGAGGACCGCCGGGATGCGCCCGATGTTCGCCGCGGTCGGCGTGAAGGCGCGGATCGCGGCCGTCGGGTCGCTCGCGTACGCCTTCCAGAACTTCTCGAGCTGCGCGCTGAGGATCGGCGACTGCGGCTGCCACGGCTCGGCGCCGAACGTCGGTGCCATGTGGTTGAGGTCGACGAAGGTCTGTACGGCGTCGGCGACGCGCGCGTCCCCGCCGGCCAGGTGCAGCGCGGACTGACGGGCGGAGCGGGTGCGGTCGTAACCGCGGTCGTTCCACGAGAAGTCGGACATGGTGAAGACGGCGAGCTTGCTGGCCGCCTCCTGGTTCATCGGGTTGGAGACGAGGCCGCTGAGGTGCTCGGAGAGGCCGGGCTCACGCTTGTCGTAGGGGGCGAGCAGGAGGCGTCCCGAGGTCCGGCCGAAGTCGTTGACCGGGTAGTTGTCCCAGACGAACACCTTGCGCCCGAACAGCTCGGACGCCTTCTGCGCCTGGTCGTTGGTGATCTCCCGCGGGACGACGTCCGTGCCGGTCCACATGACCTCGATGTTCTTGTCGAGGTTCCCGCGGATCTCCTGCTTGTACGCGGTGTCGGTGAGGTCGCCGTACTCGGTGGGCACCATCTGGAGCGGGTTGGCGCCGTCGTGGGTCGCGATGAAGTCCTGCTGGACGGTGTTGAGCAGACCGACCTGGGCCTTCGCGGCGGGGCCACGCCCCGGGGCGCCGAACTTCTGTTGGTCGGCGTCGCAGTTCCACTTGGTGTAGCTGATGTCGTCGAGCGGCACGGAGAACGAGCGCACGCCCAGGTCGTAGAGCGCCTGGAGCTTCGCGGTGAGGGCCTTCACGTCGGCCGGGTCCGAGTAGCAGACCGAGCCGCCCGGCGAGACGGCGAAGGTGAAGCGGACGTGGTTGGTGCGGGCCCGGTCGACGAGCGTGCCGAGCTGGGCGAGCTTGTCCGCCGGGTACGGCTCGCGCCACTTGTCGCGGTGGTACGGGTCGTCCTTGGGCGCGTACACATAGGTGTTGGACTTGACCTCGCCGAGGAAGTCCATCTGGTCCAGTCGCTCCGCCTCCGTCCAGGGCGGTCCGTAGAAGCCCTCGATGGAGCCGCGCAGCCGCATGGACGGGAAGTCGGAGACGGACGCCCCCGCGATCTTCCCCTTGGTGACGAGCTGTCCGAATGTCTGGGCCGCGTAGAACTGGCCGGTCGCGTCGGTGCCGCCGAGCGCTACGGTCCGTCCGGCGACGCGCACGGCGTAGCCCTCGTCCTGGGTGGGGACGTCGGTGCCGCGCAGGGCCTTTGCCACGTCGGGGCGGGTGGCCGGCCCGAGGAGCACGGTCAGGGGCGCGTGCCCCGACGCCTTGGTGCGGACGTCGACGTGGCGGACTCCGTGGGCGCGCAGGGTGGCGGTGAGGAGGTCGCGGGCGGGCTTGTCGGTGGTGTCGCCGACGACGAGTTCGGCGCGCGACGGCAGGGCGACGTCGGCTCCGGCGCGGGTCATGTGCTGCGGGGTCGGCGAGACGACGGGCAGGCGGTGGTCCGGCGCGTGCGCCGATACGGGCGGGACGGCCGCGGCGGACGCGGCGACGAGCAGGGTGGCGACGGAACAGGCGTGCAGGGCTCTTCGGGCTGTCATGGGGCTCTGCCTCCGTGATATCGGGTCAGGGGGGTGGAGTGCGGGGGTGTCAGTCGCGGGTGTGTTCGCGGTACAGGTCGAGTTCGCCGTCGAGTTCGAGGGAGACGACCGTGCACAGGGGGTCGAGCTGGTCGTCGGTGACGTACAGGTACTCCCAGCCGGGCACCTCGCCGAGGCCGCCGACGCGCTCGTGGCGGACGTCCGTGCCGGACCCGAGGACCCGCGCCGAGCGAACGGCGTTGCGGACGCCGCGCAGCACGACGTACTCGTTGGGCCGGTCGAAGAGGAACAGGTAGAGGGTGCGGCGGTCGGCGGAGAGGGTGGAGGGGCCGTAGAAGTGGCCGTGGGGCAGGCCGCGCACGGTGTCGCGGACGGCGGGCCGGTGTCCGGCGATCCACTCGCCGAGCGCTTCGAGGCGCTCGGCCTGCACGGGCGGGATCGTGCCGTCGGCCTTCGGGCCCACGGCGAGCAGGAGGTTGCCTCCTCCGCCGACGGTCTCGGCGAAGACGCGGACCAGTTGACGAGGTGACTTGTGGTGATCGTCCTGCGGTTGGAAGCCCCATGAGTCGTTGACGGTGAGGCAGAGCTCCCAGGGACCCTTCGGCGGCTCGACGGGCACGCCCTGTTCGGGTGTCGCGTAGTCGCCGTGTCCGGTGAGGCGTCCGTTGACGACGGTGTGCGGACTCAACTCCGCTATGAGTGCGGCGAGTTCGACCATGCGCCACTGTTCCGGGCTGCGTTCCCACTCGCCGTCGAACCAGAGCAGGTCCGGCTGGAAGAGCCCGAGGAGCTCGCGGACCTGGGCGCGGTGGAAGGCGAGGAAGGCGTCCCAGCGCTCGGGTGACTCGTCATCGACGGCGGGCATCGAGTACGGGTTGCCGCGGTCGTCGGGGTCCTGCCCGTCCGGCCGGACCGTGGCGTAGTCCGGGTGGGACCAGTCGAGGTGCGAGTAGTACAGGCCGACCTTGAGACCGCGGCGGCGCAGCGCGTCCACGTAGGGGGTGATGAGGTCGCGGGCGGCGGGGGTCCGCTTGACGACGGACAGGTCGTTCGCCTGCGTGTCCCACAGGGCGACCCCGTCGTGGTGCTTGGCGGTGAGGACCGCGTACGCGGCGCCCGCCTCGACGAACAGGTCGGCCCAGGCGTCCGGGTCCCACTTCTGGGCGTCGAACCCGTCGAGCTGCGCCATGTAGGTGTCGTACGGCACCTGCCCGTTGAAGAAGGACCAGGACTCGGCGACTCCGTCGACGCTGTAGATCCCCCAGTGCAGGAAGATGCCGAGCTTTCCGTCCGTGAACCAGGGCTGCATCATCGGTAGTTCTCCTCGTCGTAGCTCCAGCAGTGCACCCACTGTCCGTCGTCGAAATGTGTGCGCGGCGGGAACGCCGTGGCGCACACGGGTTTCGCGAGCGGGCAGCGCGGGTGGAAGCGGCAGCCCGCCGGCGGGTCGACGAGGCTCGGTGGTTCGCCGAGGGTCTCCTCGTCGTCGACGACTTCGGGCTCGTCGAGAAGCCCTCCGTCGCGGTCGGGGTCGGGCGCGGACTCCAGGAGGAGCCGGGTGTACGGGTGCCTGGGCTGCTCCACGACCGTGTCGGCGGGTCCCGACTCCACTAGCTGGCCCGCGTACAGGACCTTGATCTCGTCGGCGAAGTAGCGGGCACCCGCGATGTCGTGGGTGATGTAGAGGATCGCGAGGCCCTCGTCGTCACGGAGCCTGCCGAGGAGGTTCAGGATGTCGAGGCGGATCGACACGTCGAGCATCGAGACGGGCTCGTCGCCGAGGAGGACCTTGGGGCGGGCGGCCAGGGCGCGGGCGATGGCGACGCGCTGGCGCTGGCCGCCGGACAGCTCGTGCGGGAACTTGTCGATGAACTGGTCGGCAGGGGTGAGGTTGACGCGGTTGAGGAGGTCGAGGATCTGCCGTTCGAGCTCCGCGCGCCCGGCGGCGTGGCCATGCAGCTGGAGGGGGCGGCTGAGGATGTAGCGCAGGCGGTGCACGGGGCTGAGCGAGGAGAAGGGGTCCTGGAAGATCATCTGGACCTGGCGGTAGTACGCGCGTTTACCGCGGGCCGTGCGGGCCTGCTTGACGGGGGCGCCGTCGAGGCGGATCTCGCCCTCGGTGGGCGGGTAGGCGAGGGCGAGCATGCGGGCGAGCGTGGACTTGCCGCTGCCGCTCTCGCCGACGAGTGCGGTGATGCGGCCGGCGTGCAGGGCGAGGCTGGTCGGCTCGACGGCGTGCACCTCCTTGCCGTGCCCGCCGGGCCCGTGCAGCGGGAACCGCTTGACGACGTCGCGTGCTTCGAGGACGGGTTCAGCGGGTGCGGGCATGGTGGTCCTCCTCGCCGCGTACGGTCTGATGCAGATGGCACGCGGCCTCACCGGCGCCGAGGGTGAGGAGCGGCGGGGTCGCCTTGTCGCAGGGTTCGAAGCGGCGGGCGCAGCGCGGGTGGAAGGCGCATCCCGCGGGCAGGGTGCGCAGTCCGGGCGGGGAGCCGGGGATACCGGTGATCTCGCGGCGCGGCCCGTGCAGCGGCGGGAATGCGCCACGCAGGGCCTCGGTGTACGGGTGCTGCGGGTCGGTGTAGAGCCGCCGTGCGGGTCCGGTCTCGACGACCTTGCCCGCGTACATCACGGCGATCCGGTCGGCGATCTCGATGAGCAGGGACAGGTCGTGCGTGATGAACACGACGGAGAATCCCAACTCCCTTTTGAGGCGGGCCACTTGCCGCAGGATCTGGCGTTGCATCACCACGTCGACGGCGGTGGTCGGCTCGTCCATGACGACGAGGTCGGGCTCGCAGGCGAGGGCCAGGGCGATCGTGGCGCGCTGCCGCATGCCGCCTGACAGCTCATGGGCGTACGAGCGCAGCCGGTCGGCGGGGATGCCGACCATGGCGAGCAGTTCTCCTGCCCGCTCCCAGGCCTCCCGCTTGGAGAGGCGGCCGTGGCGGCGGAGGACGTCGGCGAACTGATTGCCCAGGCGCAGGACGGGGTTGAGGGCGTTCATCGCACTCTGGAAGACGATCGCGATGTTCTCCCAGCGCAGATCAGCCAGTTGACGTTCGGTCAGGCGGAGGACGTCGATGCTCTGGGTGCCGTCATGGCCGTGGAAGACGACCGAGCCTGCGGTCGTGACGGCCGGGGGCCGCTCGAGCCGGGTGATGGCAGTGACGAGGGTGGACTTGCCGCAGCCGCTCTCCCCGACGATGCCGAGGGTTTCGCCTCGGAGCAGGTCGAGGTCGACGCCGCTCACGGCGTGTACGGGGTCCGCCTTGTCGAAGTAGTCGACGTGGAGGCCACGGACGGTGAGCAGGGGGATGCGGTCCTCGCTTCGACGGACCGTGTCCTGCTTCGAGATCGATGAGTGCGGCGTGCCGTTCCTGCTCATGACGCGGCCTCCTGAACGGGCGCGGGCTTCCCGGCCGTGGCCTTGCCCGCGGAGTCGCCGGCGGCCGCGTGCAGACGGGCGGCGCGGGCCCTGGCGCGGACCTCCTTGGAGGGTTTGCGGAGCCGGGGATTGGATATTTCGTCGATTCCGAAGTTGATCAGGCCCGCGGCGACCCCGATCAGGGCGATGCACGCGCCCGGTGGCACGAACCACCACCAGGCCCCCCGGGTCAGGGCACCTGCGTTCTGCGCCCAGTACAGCATCGAGCCCCAGCTCGTGATGTTGATGTTGCCGAGCCCCATGAAGGAGAGGCCGGCGTCCGCGAACATCGAGCCGACGACCGCGCCCAGGAAGCTCACGGAGATGATCGGCGCGAGCGAGGGGATCAGCTCGCGGGTGATGACGCCCCACCTGCTCTCCCCCGTCATCTCGGCCGCGGACACGAAGTCCCGGTGCCGGAGCGACAGCGTCTGCGCCCGCTTCTGCCGCGCGCCCCACGGCCAGGCCGTGAGCCCGATGACCAGGGCCACGGTGAGCCAGCCGCCGCGCCCCTGCACATAGCTCGCCACGATGATCAGCAGCGGCATGCCGGGGATGACGAGGCAGACGTTGGTGGCGGCGGTCAGGAAGGAGTCTGCGCGCCCGCCGAGATAGCCCCCCGCGACCCCGACGAGGACGGAGAGCGTGGTGGTGATGACGCCCGCCACGAGCCCGACGAGCAGCGAGATCCTGCTACCGACGACGAGCTGCGCGAAGACGTCCTCGCCCGTGGCGGTGGTACCCAACAGGTGCTCCGCGGAGGGGAGTTCCATGGCCTGCGCGGTGTCGACGTCGCTGGGCGAGAGACCCATCACGTTCTGCACGACGAACGGGCCGAGCAGGGCGAGGAGCGCGAAGAAGACGAAGATCGCGATCCCGATGCGGACCTTGGGGTTCGGGGGCAGCTTCAGGCGGCGCAGGCTGCGCTTTCTGCGGACCGACGCACTCATGAGCGGGTCTCCCTCGCACGCGGGTCGATCAGCCCGTACACGGAGTCCGCGATGAAGTTCGCGGCGAGGACGGAGAGCGAGACGATCAGGAACAGGGCCTGCATCAGCGGGTAGTCGACACTGGAGACCGCCTGGTAGAGGAGGTATCCGACGCCCGGATAGGCGAAGACGATCTCCACGAGGAGTTGCCCGCTGACGACGGTCCCGATGGTGAGCGCGAACCCGGCGACGCTCGGCAGGACGGCGTTGCGGGCGGCGTACTGGAACATCACGCGCGCCTTGGACAGTCCCTTGGCGCGCGCGAGCAGCACATAGTCCTCGGAGACGGTCGTGACCATCATGTTCCGCATGCCGACGAGCCAGCCCCCGACCGATGCCATCACCATCGTGAGCGCCGGAAGGATGCCGTGCTGCAGGACGCTGGCCAGGAACGGCCCGTTGAAGCCGGGCAGCATGTCGCCGTCGTACCCGCCGCCGGTCGGCAGCCAGCTGAGCTGCACCCCGAAGACGAGGACGAGGATCAGGGCGACCCAGAAGAACGGCAGCGACCCCATGAACATGGACGCCGGCGTCATGAACGAGTCGAAACGCGACCCCACGCGGGAGCCCGACACGACGCCGGCGGCGGTGCCGAGGACGAAGGACAGGACGGAGGTGAGGCCGACCAGGCCGACCGTCCAGGGCAGCCCGGTACGGATCACTTCCCACACGGGGGTGGGGTAATAGGCCACGGATATACCGAAGTTGAAATGCAGGACCTGGTTCAGATACGTGACGTACTGGTCCCAGAGCGGCTCCCCCGGCGTCCCGAACAGCCGGTAGATGGCGTGCACCTGGTCGCCGGAGAGCGTCTGCTTCTGCTGCATCTGCGCGATGAGGGCGGAGGCGGGGTCGCCCGGCATCAGCCGTGGGATGAGGAAGTTGAGGGTGATGGCCAGGGCGGCGGCCACGGCGTAGAAGCCCAGTCGCCGCAGGAAGTAGCGCGCGGTGCCGAGCCTGGCGCTCACGAGGCGGCGGCCGGGCCTGGGCTCGACGGCGGTGGCGTCCACCGAACCGAGGGCGGGAACGGTCATGGCGTCGTCAGCCCTTCGCGGGGCGCAGGTTGAGCAGGATGCTCATGGAGTCGATCCCGCCGGCCCAGGGCGCGGGCTGCGCGTACGGGTTCTTCGCGGTCGGCCAGCCGGTCCAGTTCCTGCTGTTGTACTCGCTGGAGACACCGATGGTGATCAGCGGTGCGGCAGGCACGTCGTCGACCATCATTCCCTCGAGCTCGGCGGAGATCTTCTTGATCTCGGCCTGGTCGCCCGTCTCGCCCAGCTCCTTGATGAGCGCGTCGGCCTTCGTGCTCTTGTAGTGGCCGTAGTTGGTCCACACGCCCGCGTTTCCGCTCCAGAGCATGTCCTTGAAGTAGTTGTACGGGGTGGAGTAGTAGACCGCGCCGCCGATCAGGACGTCGAAGTCGCCCTTCTTGCGCTTGACGTCGAGCTGCGAGGCGTCGGTCGGCTTGACCGACACGTTCACACCTGCCTTCTCCAGCTGGCTGGCCACGACCTTGTCGAACTGGACGGCGTCACCCCAGGTGGAGACCTCGATGATGGTGAAGGCGAGCTGCTTGCCGCTGCCGTCGACCAGCTTGCCGTTCTTCCTCGTGTAACCGGCCTTCTCGAACTCGGCCAGGGACTTGGCGAGTTCGGCCTTCGGCTGCTCGGCGTCCTTGTACTTGGCGTCGATCCACTTGCCCTGGGTCCTGGAGTCCAGGCCGGTCAGGTTGAGCGTGTTGAACATGCCCGGGTTGGTGATGCCGAGCAGCTGGGTGCGGTCGACAGCCAGGGAGAGGGCGCGGCGTACATGCACATCGGTGAACGGTTTCTTCTTGTGGTTGAAGAACATGTACTGCCCGCCGTAGGTGGGGTACCAGGCGTGGTGGTTCTTCGGGTCCTTGGAGATGTACTGCTTCTGCACGTCGGGCACGACCCCGCCGCTCCACTCCAGCTCCCCGCTGAGCAGCTTGGGCACCTCGGCGGCCTGGGTGATGACGGGCGCCTTGACCGTCTTGACCGGGATGTCCTTCTGCTTCCAGTAGTTGGCACGGGCCTGGAAGGTGAGCTGCTGGGCGCTGTACTGCCCGAGCTTGTAGGGGCCCGAGCCGACCGGGTTCGGGTTGGTGTACGTCTTGCCGTTCCTGCCCTGCCACTCCTTCTTCGGTACGGGGGTGATCCCGCCGATGGAGTCGAGCTTCGAGTAGGCGGGCTTGTCGAAGGTGATCTCGAGCGTGTGGTCGTCGGCTGCCGTCGCCTTCTTGTAGTCGAAGGCCCAGCTCGGGGGCAGCTTGTTGTCCCGTACGTAGTCCATGGTGAAGACCACGTCGGCGGCGGTGAGCTGGGAGCCGTCCGACCAGTTGGCGCGCTTGTCGAGGTCGATGGTGATCTTCTTGCCGCCGTCGGACCAGGTGTACTTGGTGCCGAGCCACGGCTTGAACTCGCCGCCCTTGAGGATGTTGAAGTCGAAGAGGGCCTCGTACTGGAAGCCGAAGGTGCCCTGCGACGCGGTCAGGGAGAACGGGTTGAAGTTCCGGGTGATGGTGGTACCCGAGAAGCCCAGGTTCGCGGTGAGGGACGAGGCGCCCGCCCCTCCGGACGCCGTGGGCGTGGCCGAGCAGCCGGTCGCGGCGAGCGCGAGGGCGAGTGCCCCGAGGGTGCCGGTTCTGATCCCGTGGGTGCGGAACCGGGTCGTGGGGGTGGTGGCGTTCGTGCGCTTCATGGGATTCATGGGGACCTGAAACCTCCGGGACGAGGGGTCGACATCGTTGTCCGAGCGGCGTGCGTGTGGGGGGCGGCGCAGACGGTGGGTCCGGTTCAGGGCGCGGCGGCGGTGCTGCCGCGCTGTTCGAGATGGGGCAGTTCGTCTTCCACACGCAGGGCCGGTCCGCCGTCGAGCAGGGCGAGCAGTTCCTCAGCTGCCCGCCGGCCGAAGGCTGTCGTGTCGCGGACGAGCGCGGTCAGCGAGGGGTGCGCGGTGCGGCACAGGACGGAGTCGTCCCAGGCCACGATGGAGAGCCGGTCCGGCACGGGGATGCCGCGCCCGGCGGCGACGGCGAGCCCGGCGACGGCCAGGACGTCGTTGTCGTAGACGATCGCCGTCGGCGGGGCGTCGGACGCGAGGACGCGGCGTGTGACCTCGGCGCCCTCGGTGTCCGAGTAGTCCGTGGTGATCGACCGGACGTCGGTGAGGCCGCGCCGCTCCGCCTCGGTGCGCAGCGACTGGATGCGGCGTCGGGTGTGGGCGAGTTCGGGCAGGCCCGCGATGTGCACGATCCTGCGGTGTCCGAGGCCGTGCAGATGGCTCACGATGGACGCCATGGCGCGGGCGTCGTCGGCCCACAGGTTGGAGATGCCGGGGTGTCCGGTGCCGTCGTCGCCGGGCGGCAGGGAGCCGATGACGACGGCCGGCAGGCCGAGTTCGTCCAGGAGCGGCGGCCGGGGGTCGTCCGCGCGCGGGTCGACGACGAGGACGCCGTCCACGCGGCGCTCGGCCCACCAGCGCCGGTAGGCGTCGCACTCCGCGGACAGGTCCTCGACGACCTGGAACAGCAGACCGAGGCGGCGCCTGGCGAGGACCTCCTGGATGCCGGAGACGAGCTGGAGGAAGAACGACTCGACGCCGAGCGTGCTGGCCGGGCGGGCCAGCACGAGGCCGACCGTGGCCGCGCCCTCGCCCGACAGGGCGCGCGCCGCCGCGCTCGGCCGCCAGCCCAGCTGGTCGGCGACACGGCGGACCCGGTCCCGGGTGGCTTCCGAGACGCCGGGCCTGCCGTTGAGCGCGAAGGAGACGGCGCTCTCGGACACGCCCGAGCGCAGCGCGATGTCCTTGATGGTGGGGCGTCTGGCGGGGGTACGCCGCATGGCTTGGCTCCTGGATCCGCTTCGCCGGACGGTTCGCACGGCTGGCTAAAGCGCTTGAGTTCGGTGGAGACTAAAGCGCTAAAGCCGCCCCGGCAAGAGGGCTCGTAAAAATCTTCTGGAACTGCGCAAAGGGTGGATGCGAGCAAGGAGTTGAGGGCAGACTGCCCGGGATTCGATTCCGATAGCCGGGAGTCCGCGATGCGTTTCGGCGCCAACTACACGCCCAGCCAGGGGTGGTTCCACCACTGGCTCGACT
Source organism: Streptomyces sp. CB01635 (assembly GCF_002803065.1). Taxonomy (GTDB): domain Bacteria; phylum Actinomycetota; class Actinomycetes; order Streptomycetales; family Streptomycetaceae; genus Streptomyces. The sequence goes on along the minus strand of NZ_NNBL01000003.1, from coordinate 349,008 downwards.
TCGACCTCGACGCCGTGCGCGCCGACCTGGACGCGATCGCCGCGCTGGGCCTCGACCATGTGCGCGTGTTCCCGCTGTGGCCCGTCTTCCAGCCCAATCGCTCCCTGATCAGACCGCGGGCGGTCGAGCAGCTGGTGGCGCTCGCGGACGCGGCCGGCGAGCGCGGCCTCGATGTCAACGTGGACGGGCTCCAGGGGCACCTGTCGAGTTTCGACTTCCTGCCCGCGTGGACGCGGACCTGGCACCGCCGCAATATCTTCACCGATCCGGACGTCGTCTCGGCCCAGGAGGACTATCTCCGGACGCTCGCCTCCGCGCTCGCCGACCGGCCGAACTTCCTGGGAATGACGATCGGCAACGAGATCGCGCAGTTCGCCGCGGGCCCTCCGCATCCGGACCCGGACCGCATCACCCCCGAGCAGGCCGGGAGTTGGCTGGAGCGGGTGCTCGCCGCGTGCGAGGAGGGGGCGCCGGGGCTGCCGCATCTGCACGCCGAGTACGACGCATCCTGGTACCAGGACGACCAGCCGTTCACCCCGGCGCACGCGGCGCGGCTCGGCGCGATGACGGCGGTGCACTCGTGGGTGTTCAACGGCACGGCGCAGCGCCACGGCCGCAGCGGCCCGGCGACGTCCGGCCATGCCGCGTATCTGGTCGAGCTGTCGAAGGCGTGGGCGCTCGACCCACGGCGGCCGGTGTGGCTCCAGGAGGTGGGCGCCCCGCAGCCGCTGATCCCGGCCGAGTACGCGGCCGAGTTCACGGAGGCCACCGTCGAGGCCGCCCTGGACTGCCCGGATCTGTGGGGCGTCACCTGGTGGTGCTCGCACGACGTCAGCCGCGACCTCGCCGATTTCCCCGAACTCGAGTACTCGCTGGGCCTGTTGACGAACGACGGCGACGTGAAACCGGCCGGCAAGTCCGTGTCCGCGATCGCCGCCCAGTGGCGGGGGCGCGAGCACGCGCCGGCTCCGCGCACGACGGCCCTGGTCGTGGACACGGGCGACGAGGACCGGGCCCCGCACCGCTCGGTGTGCGCACCGGGCGGGCCCGTCTTCGAGGCGTTCACGCGTCTGACGGCGGACGGGGCGCGTCCGACAACGGTCCTGGCGGGCCTCGCGGACGACGCGGGGCATCTCGCGGCGCGCGGGATCACCGAGGTCGTGACGGTTGACAACGTTGCCTGATCCCCGCATCCGCCCCTGAACCCGTCCCCGCCCCACCGGAGTTGACACATGGCTGACGACCACTCCCCCGCGCTCCCGTGCATGCACGGCTACGACGCCGCCGCACTCAAGGGCTGGAGCCCCGGGACCGACCGCTGGGCGCGCCACTTCCGCTCGCGCGTCCCGCTCGCGCCGCGCATCCCCCCGTTCCCCGCCACACAGGCGCACCCGGACCTGGCGACGGGCCCGCAGCTGATGAACCTGACCTACGACTACGACGACGCCTTCTTCACGGCCCGCAAGTACGGCGACGCGTTCGCGCGCCGCCTGCTGCGCTTTTGGCAGTACTCCGACTTCTACGGCTCCTGGCACGGGCTGCCCGTCGACGGCTCACCCGCGGAAGACCCCGCGCACGGCCTGGTCAACCTGCCCAACCCCGCCTACACCGACGCGGCCCATCGCAACGGCGTGCGCAGCCTGGGCTGCTGGTTCTGGCCGCGTTCCGGGGACTTCGAGGACTATCTGGAGCAGCGCCCCGACGGCTCGTTCCCCGTGGCCGACAAGCTGATCGAGATGGCCGCGTACTTCGGCTTCGACGGCTACTTCGTCAACCACGAGGCCGAGACACCACCCGGCCAGGCGGCGCGCCTTTACGGCCTGCTGCGCTCACTGAGGGAGCGCGCCCCGGAGGGATTCCACCTCCAGTGGTACGACACGATCACACCGGACGGACACCTCGACTATCTCAACCACCTCAACGCGGACAACGCCCCCTGGCTCGACGTCTCCGACAGCTTCTTCGCGAACTACTGGATGACACCTGAGGGCGTGGAGACGTCCCGTGCGACGGCCCTGAAGCTGGGCCGCGACCCCTACGCGACGGTCTTCCACGGCACGGAGAACGAGCAGTTCGGCTTCGACCCCGAATACGATCCGCGGCTGCTGTTCCCGCCGGGCGAAGCGGCGCGCACGAGCTGGGCGCTGTTCGGCTCGCACTTCGTGAAGGAGCTGGCCCCTCGCCACGACGATCCGGACGCCCAGGGCGAGGTGTTCCGGCGCGAGCGCCGCTACTGGTCGGGGCCGCACGAGGACCCCACCCGCAGCGGCCGTCTCCTCCCTCACGGCCGACAGACGCCACGCGACCGGGACGACCACCGGGCGTGGGACGGCGTGGCCCACCACATCACCGAGCGGTCCGTCATCGGTTCGCTCCCGTTCGTCACCCGCTTCAACACCGGTCACGGACGCGCCTTCTTCCTCGACGGACGGCGGGCCTCGGACGCTGACTGGCACAACGCCTCTGTTCAGGACGTGCTGCCGACCTGGCAGTTCTGGACGCGGGCAGAGGGTACGGGCGCACAAGGTACGGGCGCCGAGGGCACGGGCCCGGAGAGTGCGGGCGCCCCTCTGTCGGTCGACTTCGACCACGACCTTGCGTACGACGGCGGGTCCTCGCTGCTCATCTCCGGTCCGCTCGGGCCGGACGGCGCGACGACGGTGCGCCTCTACAAGACGGCGCTGGCTGTCACCGGGTCCGAGCGCCTCGCCGTGACCGCCCACGGCACGGACGGCGCGGATCTGGAGGTGGGGCTGCTGTTCCAGGACGCGCCCGACGCCTTCACCTGGCTCGCGGCCGGGTCGGCGGCGGGCTGGCACACGACAACGCACGGCCTCGGCCCCTTCCGGGGACGGACGATCGCGGCCGTCGGCCTGCGCGTGTCGTCCCGTAGGCCGACCCGCTGCGCGATACGGATCGGTGAACTCGCCCTGCTCGGACCCGAGTTCGCAGCACCCGCCCCGCCCGAGGACTTCACGGTCGACGACGTGCTCACGGACGGGGAGACGGCCCATGTCTTCCTGTCCTGGCACCTCGCCGGGCACGGGGTCCACCACTACGACCTGCTGCGCGACGACGACGGGAGCTGGCTCGGCCGGATCTACGACGACGTGTACTGCGTGAGCCTTCCCTCGCCCGCCACGTCGGAGACCGTCACGCAGCTGCGGCTCGTGGCGGTCGCGCCGGACGGGTCCCGGAGCGCGCCCGCGACAACGGACGTCCACTGGCCCCGATGACCGCACATTGAGCTGCCGACTGATGCGCCAGTCAGCAGCTCAATTCGCCTACTGATCTGTATTGATGTGTGGCCACGTGTTGAGATCTGCTCAACACGTGGTTAGAGTCGTCGGCCGTGGAGCACGAAGACGAGAACCGAGACGAGGTCGCCGCCCGGGTGCGGGAGGTGATCACCGCCGCCGGGGTGAGCCAGCGCGAGTTCGCCCGGCGGATCGTCATGGACCCCTCCAAGCTGTCCCGGTCCCTGAGCGGCACGCGCCGCTTCACGGCGGCCGAGCTGGCCCGGATCGCCGACGAGGGGCAGGTGGACGCGGGCCGGCTGCTCGGCGCGCGGCACCGGCCCCCGGCCCGCCCGGCGAACACCGCCGTCCCGGTCGAGGGCGGCCGCCCCTCGCAGATCGTGCGCGAGACGGTCCGCCTGATCGCCGAGCGCGGCTTCCACGCCGTACGGGTCTCCGACATCGCCGAGGCCTGCGCGACCAGCACGGCCGCCATCCACTACCACTTCCCCGGCCGCGCGGAACTCCTCGAGGCGGCCGTGCGGTGGTGCATGGACGAGGACACCGCCCACCGGGCGGCGCGCATTGCCGACGCGGCGGACCCGGCCGACGAGCTGCGCCAGCTCATCGCGCTCCAGACACCGCGCACCGCACAGCAGCGCAGGCAGTGGGCGGTGTGGCTGGACCTGTGGGCCGAGGCGGCCCGCTCCACGGCGGTCGGCGACCTGCACGCCGAGTACTACCGGCAGTGGCGCGAGACCGTCGCCGACGTGGTGCGGCGCGGTGTCGCGCGGGGTTCGTTCAGGCCCGTCGACCCGGAGACGGCGGCGCTCGCGCTCACCGCCCTGATCGACGGCCTGGCCACCCAGGTGCTCGCCACGGCTCCCGGCACCGACGCCGAAGCGATGCACACGGCGCTGCTCACGTACGTCGACAGCACCCTGACCGCGCCCGCCCCCCAATGAACTGACTCTCCCTCACATCCCCCTGCCCCCAACGGCCTTCGGGCCCAAGGAGCGATGTCCGCATGCCCATGAACCAGGACGTCATCATCACCTGCGCCCTCACCGGCGCCGGCGACACCGTCCGCAAGAGCCCCCACGTACCGGTCACCCCCGAGCAGATAGCCCGCTCCGCGGTGGAGGCGGCGGACGCGGGCGCCGCCGAGGTCCACATCCACGTACGCGACCCCGAGACCGGAGCGCCCTCGCGCGACCCGCGGCTGTACCGCGAGGTCGTCGAGCGGATCAAGGAGACCGGTACCGACGTCGTCATCAACCTCACCGCCGGGATGGGCGGCGACCTGGTCATCGACCCGGACGAGCCGCTCAAGCAGCTGCCCGGGACCGACCTCGTCGGCGGCCTCGAAAGGCTCCCGCACGTCGAGGACCTGCTCCCCGACATCTGCACCCTGGACTGCGGCTCCCTCAACTTCGGCGACGGCAGCAACCTCTACGTCTCCACCCCGGACATGCTCCGCGCGGGCGCCCGGCGCATTCAGGAGCTGGGAGTACGGCCCGAGTTGGAGATCTTCGACACGGGTCACCTCTGGTTCGCCAAGCAGTTGCTCGCCGAGGGCCTGCTCGACGACCCGACCGTCTTCCAGCTCTGCATGGGCATCCCGTGGGGCGCGCCGGCCGACCCGGGCGTACTCCAGTCGATGGTCAACATGCTGCCTGAGGGCGCCCAGTGGGCGAGCTTCGCGCTGGGCCGCATGCAGATGCCGTGGGTCGCGCAGTCCGTCGTACTCGGCGGCCACGTCCGCGTGGGACTGGAGGACAACCTCTACCTCGGCAAGGGCGTCAAGGCCACCAACGCGCAGCTCGTCGAGCGCGCCGTGACGATCGTCGAGGCGATGGGCGCCCGCGTCGCCACCCCGGACGAGGCCCGTCAGAAGCTCGGCCTCAAGCCCCGCACCCCGTCCGTCGCCCAGGAAGGAACCGCCTGATCATGACCTCGACCGAACCCGAGAACGTACGCCGCGTCGCCTGTGTGGGCGCCGGGGTGATCGGCGGCGGCTGGGTCGCCCACTTCCTGGCTCGCGGCTACGACGTCACGGCCTGGGACCCGGCGCCGGATGCGGAGCTGCGGCTGCGCCGTCTCGTCGACGCCGCGTGGCCCGCGCTCACCCAGCTGGGCCTCGCGGACGGTGCGTCCACGGACCGCCTCACGGTGACGGCCACCCTCGAAGAGGCCGTGGCGGACACCGAGTTCGTCCAGGAGAGCGCCCCGGAGAAGCTGGACCTCAAGCGCGACCTGCTGGCCCGCCTGGACGCCGCCACGCCGCCCGGAGTCGTCATCGCCTCGTCCACGTCGGGCTATCCGATGACGGACATGCAGACGGACGCGGAGGGTGCGGGCCGCCTCGTCGTGGGGCACCCGTTCAACCCGCCGTACCTCATCCCACTGGTCGAGGTGGTCGGCGGTGAGCGGACCTCGGCCGAGGCGGTGGCGTGGGCCTCCCGCTTCTACGAGGTGGCGGGGAAGTCCGTCATCACCATGGACCGCGAGGTGCCCGGCTTCATCGCCAACCGCCTCCAGGAAGCACTGTGGCGCGAGGCCCTGCACATGGTCGCCAACGGCGAGGCCACGGTGAAGGAGATCGACGACTCCATCACCGAGGGACCTGGCCTGCGCTGGGCCTTCATGGGCCCGATGCTGACGTTCGCACTCGCGGGCGGCGAGGGCGGCATGGCGCACATGCTGGACCACTTCGGCCCCTCGCTGAAGTCGCCGTGGACCCGCCTCGAAGCCCCCGAGCTCGACAAGGCGCTGTACGACTCCGTGGTCGCCGGCTGCGACGACGCGGCGGCCGGGCGGACCATCGCCGACCTCGTGGCCGAGCGCGACCAGGGCGTCATCGACGTACTGCGAGCGACGGGCCGCCTGCCGGGCGCGCGAAAGGAGGCAGGCAAGTGACACCGCTGCCCCTGCTGCACAGCACCGTCCGCACCGAGTGGATCGACTACAACGGCCATATGAGCGAGGCGTTCTACGTCCTCGTCTTCGGGCACGCCACCGACGCGCTGATGATCGAGACGGGCCTGCACTCCGGGTACCGCGAGTCCACCGGCTGCTCCCTCTACACGGTCGAGTCCCACCTGCGCTATCTGCGCGACGTCCCGGAGGGAGCGACACTCGCCGTCCGCAGCCGGGTCCTGGGCGCCGCCGCCAAGAAGGCCCGCTTCACCCACGAGATGTACATCGTCGCGGCCCCCGGCGCGGAACCGGCCGAGGACGCGCAGCCGGTCGCCACGACGGAGCTGCTCGCGGTGCATGTCGACCAGAAGGCGGGGCGCGCGGCGCCGTTCCCCGACGAGGTCCGCGAGCGCTTCACCGAGCTGACCGAGCCGCCGCCCGAGTGGGCGGGAAGGTCGATCGCGGTGGTGTAGGTCCGCGGTTCACTCATGACGGTGCCCGGCCTCCGGAGCGGGGCCGGGCACCGTCACCGCTGCCGCGGTGCCGCGGATCCTCGGGGCGCGGCGCACCCGCCGGCCTATGAGGATGCCGGCGAGGACCAGGAGCAGGCCGCAGACCTGGCGCGCGGTGAGCGACTCCCCCGCGACCAGCGTGCCCAGGAGTACCCCGGTCACCGGGTTGAGCAGCCCGACGAGTCCGACCGTCGCGGCGGGCAGGTGGCGCAGGCCCGCGAACCAGGCGGCGAACGCGAGCGCCGTCGCCACGACGGTGACGTAGCCGAAGCCCAGGACGGCCGGCGCGTCGAGCGACGGCGGCGCCCCCTCCACCATCACGGCGAACGGCAGCAGCAGGAGGCCTCCGGCGATCAGCTGCCAGGACGTCGACGCGAGCACGTCGGACGCGTGGCTCCAGCGCTTGGCGAGGATGTAGCCGAGGGACGACATGCCCATCGCCGCGACGGAGGCGAGCACTCCGAGAGGGGCGGCCGACGCGGCCCCGGTCAGCAGCATCAGACAGACGCCGGCGATCCCGACGGCGGCGCCCACGAGGTGCGCCGGGCTGGGCCGTTCGGCGAGTAGCGCCCAGGCGATGGCCATCATGACCACCGGGGACGTCGCCATGATCGTCGAGGCGGTGCTCGTCGGCAGGAGTTGCGCCGCGACGTAGACCAGGGCGAAGAAGGCGCCCATGTTGAGGGCGCCGAGGACGAGGGACTTCCACCACCACGATCCGCGGGGCAGCTCGCGCCGGACCGCCAGGAGCAGCAGCCCGGCCGGGAGGGCTCTGAGCACCGCCCCGTAGAGCGGGTTCCCCGCGGGCAGGTAGGCGTGGGTGACGAAGTAGGTCGTTCCCCATGCCACGGGCGCGATCGCCGTGACCATCGTCCATCGCAGAGTAGCTTCCATGGAAGACATTATGTCTTCCATGGAAGCTATAGTGAAGCCATGCTCCCGGAACAGCCCCACGGGCCCCACCGCCCCGGTCGGCCCCTCGACCACATCGCCCGCATCCAGGCCGAGTGGGCCCGCGAGCGGCCGGACGTCGACGTCACCCCCCAGGGAGTCATCGGCCGTCTGCACCGCCTGGGCGCGCTGCTCACCGAGCAGTTGTGCCTCGTCTACCGGCGATACGGCCTGAGCGAAGGCGAGTTCGACGTCCTGGCCGCGCTGCGCCGCGCCGGCGAGCCCTTCGAGCGGGCCCCCGGCGAGCTGGCCGCGCACACCATGGTCACGACCGGAGCGATGACGAAGCGGATCGACCGCCTCGAACGCGGCGGCCTCGTCACACGCCGCCGCGCGGCGGGGGACGGCCGGGGCCGGGTGGTGGCCCTCACGCCCGCGGGCCGGGACCTGATCGACGACGCGTTCAGCGAGCACATGGCCAACGAACACCGCCTCCTCGCCGCCCTCGGACCGGACGAGGCCGAGCACCTGGAGTCCCTGCTCACCTCGTGGCTGGCCCGCGTGGAACCGCCGCGCGGCGCCTGAGACCGGGGCCGCACCGGCGCCTGCCGCAGACCGCTCCCGCCAAAGATCAGCCAACTCGGCGGGAAACCTGAATACTTGACGTCACGGAGTGCCTCCTGTGGCATTCTCGCTGCACTGATGCCCTGCAGATCACCGAGATACGAGGGAGCAGGGGCCGTGACGGAGCACTCGGCAGTCACCGGCGTGCGAGGGCGCGGAGGCATCGTCTCGCTCGTGGAGTCGACGCTCGCGCTCGACCGCGCCGCGGAGCGTCCACTGACGATGCTGCTCGGGCCACGCGGCAGCGGCACCAGCGAGCTGCTGTGCGTCCTGATGGAGCAGTTCGGGACCCAGTACCCGTTCGGATACGTCAAGTTCACGTCGGGCCAGGAGCTGCTGCCGCGCTACGCCCTCGGTCTGCTCGCCCGGCAGTTGGCCCGGAACCTGCCGAGCTACCGGCACACCTCGTTCCCGCGTCTCGCCCTGGGGCTGCTCGCCTCCGACCAGGACCTTCCGCATCAGGCCCTCACCGGCGGACAGCGCGGTATCAGGGGCGCCCTCACGGACCTCGAGAAGAAGGCCAAGCACCAGCACGGCGACTATCTGGGTGCCTATCTGACGGTTGCCCAGGCCTCGATCGACGCACCCGAAGGAGCGAGCCGGAGCGCGCGTACGCTGCTCTCCGCGGCGACCGACACGTCCGCGCGGTCCTGGGCCGGGCGCTGGGACCACTCGGCCGCAGCCTGGTTCGGACAGCACCGCCTCACCCACAGCTCCGACCCCTGGGAGTCCCTGCTCGAACTCAACCGCTGGCGTCACCAGGGCGACGAGCGCGACAAGCTCCGGCTCGACCAACTCCTGTGCGCAGCCTTCCTGGAAGACCTCCGCACCAGCGTCAAGGGGCCCTTCCGGCCGCGCTCGTACCTGCTGCTGCTCGACGAGACGCACACCGACCACGGCCGCGAGTTCCTCGATCTGCTGCTCCAGGCCCGGCACGACGACACGGTGCTCGGGCGCCGCCCGTGCGACCCGCTGTCCGTCGTCGCGGGCTGCAACCGGTGGCTGCCCCGCTGGGGCCCCGCGACCGGCGAGGAGTGGCCCTGGCGGCCGCGTGAGCCCGACCGGGCCTCTCTCGCCGACTGGCGCGAGCACCGCCCGTCCGGGGACGGCCAGGACACCTGGTGGTATCCGCTGCGCATGCGCGACCTCGACCGGGAGGAGGTGCGCATCCATGTGGAACAGCAGCTCAACACGCACCCCGAGCTCGGTCCCTTCACCACGCTCGCGCCGTTCGTCCACCGGCTCACCGGCGGTCTGCCCAAGGCCGTCCAGCAGGTCTTCGAAGTGCTCGGCGGGCCGAACGTGCCCCAGGTGCCGGGCCCGCAGCAGAACCTCTGGCTGCGCGACCTGCCGCAGCGCACCGTGTCGGCCGGGGGACGCAAGCCGTTGCTCGTGGACGCCGCGCTCGACGACCTGCTCGCCGACTTCGACGCCGCGGACCGCGACCGCCTCGCCCAATGTGCCGCGGCCGACGACCTGTTCGTGGGCGCGCAGCTGCTCGGCCGCGGCGCGGAGCTCTTCACCGACATCCGCAGCCGCTGGTTGCTGAGCGCTCCCGGCACTCTGTCCCTCCATCCCTGGCTCCGGCGGATGCTGCTGTGGCACCTGGCCGGTCGGGCCGGGGCCTGGGACACCGCGCACGAGGTCCTCGCAGAGCATTACGCGAACGGGGAGCACCGCGTTCAGGAGCTCTACCACCTTCTCGCCCTGGAAAAGGTGGACGAGGTCGCCGAGTACCTCGTGACCCTGCGCAACACGGCTCGGACGGAGGAGTGGCTCAGTGCCTTCCACGCCATCACCTCGGCCCCCAACCGGCTCGCCCACCCCGGCGGCCCGCTGGAACTGCGGGCGCGGCTCGCGCCGTCCGACCCCGGCGACCAGGTGACCGTCCCCGCCGTGATCCGCGACCTGGTGGTGGCGCGCTGGCTGTGGAGCGACCCGCTCACGGATCCGGGCAGGCAGCTCAGCCCGGTCCTCGCCGACGGCTTCGTGCACCTGTCCCGACTGTGGAGGAACTACAACGTGGCTCTGGTCAACGAGGCGGAGCGCTACCGACTCACGACACCCACCCGTACGTCGCCGATACTCGGGAGCGGGACATGAGCCCTCTGGCCTGGCCCCGGTGGCGCGAGTGGTCCTGGCGGACGGTGAAGCTGGTCGCGGCCGGCGTGGCGCTCGCGGTGGTGTTGTCCGTCGCCGGATTCCTGATCGTCGACAAGGTCTCGGAGGCCCGCGCCCGCTGCGCCGACGGCGTGACGCATGCGGACCCGGACCGGGAGTGCGTCGGCGTCACCGACGGCTCGTACACGTTCGCCGCACATCTCAAGCGGGTCGAGAAGAAGATCGAGGAGGAGAACAAGCGGGTCTACGACCACCGCGGCACGGACCCGTACGTCACCGTCGCCTATCTCACCTCCTTCACGGTCACCGACGACGACAGCAACTCCGAGGACTCCGTTCGGCACGAGCTCGAAGGCGCCTATCTCGCGCAGATCCGGCACAACACGGGCGATCTCGCCGCCTCCCCCAAGATCCGGCTGCTCGTCGCCAACACCGGTAGTGGGGCGCGCCATTGGAAGCACACCGTCGACGAACTGATCGCCCGCAAGAGCGCTCCCGACCGGCTCGTCGCCGTGGCGGGCCTCGGCCCGAGCACCGGCCCGGACGTGGAGGCACTGCGCAAGCTGTCGAAGAACGGCATCGCCACGGTCTCCAGCATCATGACGGCGACCGACATCAAGGGGATACAGGGTTTCGTGCGGGTCGCGCCGACCAACGCGGACGAGGCGCGGGCGGGTGCCGCGTACCTCAAGCGGCAGAAGAACAAATACCGTACCGCCGTCGTCATCCAGGACGCCGACAAGGACGACCTCTACGCGTCCACCCTCGGCGACGCGTTCAGCGCGGAGTACCCGGACAAGAAGCACCGCCTCGTCGCGGACCGGATCACCTACGACTCCTCGGTGCCCTCGGCCTGGCCCAACGAACTCCACTACACCGCGGAGCAGTTGTGCGGCGAGCGGCCCGAAGTGGTCTATTTCGCGGGGCGTGGACGCCATCTGTCGCACTTCCTCAACGCGCTCGCCAACCGCACCTGCCAGTCGCGGAACTTCACCGTGCTCACCGGCGACGACACGACGAACCTGACACCCAGGGAACTCGCGGCCGCCGCGCGCACCGGCGTGACCATGCTCTACACGGGCCTCGCCCACGCGGACATGTGGCGCAACGACCCGGGCTCGGTCTCGGGACCGTCGGCCGGCAGCTTCCAGCCGGGCGGCACTCTCGACAAGTGGTTCCCCGGCGACGCCCGTTACGACGGCCAGGACATCATGGGCCACGACGCGGTGCTCACGGCTGCGCAGGCGATCCGGATGGCGTCCAACTGGCAGGGCGAGGTGACGGGGCGCTCGGTCGGCCGGATGTTCCTCCAGCTCGACGGGGACCGCAAGGTGCCCGGCGCGAGCGGCTTCCTGTCGTTCAAGGACAACGGGGACCCGCGTGACAAGGCTGTCCCGATCCTGCGGCTCACGCCGAAGGGCGAGTCGGAGCTGGTGGACGTGTCGGCGCCGGGGGGCGAACCGGCCACGGGCGGGTAGGTCCTCTCGCCGCGGCACCTGAAAAGCGCCTGTACGCCTGCCGAATGCATCCACCAGGCTCTTGTCGCTGTACCCACGGCGGTCAACCCAGCCTATTCTCAGGAGAGTTGAACTGGCAGACCTCGGAGCCCAACGGCACACCATCGATACCTCCGGTCCGACTCTGAGCGAGTGTCCGTCCCGCCGGACCGTCGGCGGCAGTTTGCGAGGGCGTGTGGATCCATCCGCTTTCTTCTACACGAGCTGCACCCGTGGCGACGGCTGGCCCGCGCTCACTCGTTTCCACGCCGATCTTGAGTACCGGCTGCGGGCGCAGGAGGGTTACGGCATCAGCGGCGCGCTCGGCGCGGCGATGAACCCCGACACGGCGCCGAGCAGCGCCATCACCAAGGCCGGCGTGATGATCGCGCTCTACTCCCCCAGGTATTTCCTGGACCGCGGCTGCGGCCTGGAGTGGGCCGTCATCCAGTCCCGGATGCGCCGCCGCGCGAACATCGAGGGCGTCCAGGTCCCCGGCTGTCTCATTCCGGTCTGCTGGAAACCCGTGGCCGAGCGTCTGATCCCGCAGGAGGTGCGCCGATCCGAGTCGTTCCCCGGGCCCGGCGCCTTCGACTGGCTCAGGGAGCAGGGCCTGGATGCCCTGGTGTCGTCGTCGGACCCGGGCGCGGACGAGCGGTACTACGTGTTCGTCGAGCAGCTGACGAAGAGCATCCTGGAGGCCGGGCGCGCCGGGCTGGCACCGCTCGGGGCCGACGAAGCGCGCGACACGCTGCCCGCGTTCGGCTCCGCGCAGGGCGCGACCGGCACAAGCGACCCCCGCCTCAGGTTGCCCGAGCAGCCTGGTCCCCGGCACGAGAGCGCCGCCGGTCAGCCCCGCTCGATCGCGATCAGCTACGTCGGCGCCGACCAGGCATGGGCCGACTGGATGGACGGCGTGCTCAGCGAGGAGGGCCACACCGTGCGGCAGCGGCGCCGGCGGGTCGGCCGCGAGACCCTGTCGCAGGCGGTGGAGCGCGCGCGGGACGGCGCCGACCGGGTCGTGGTCGTCTTCTCCCGCAGCTACTTCGACGCCGGGGACACCGCCCCCACCGACTGGGAGGCCGCCTTCACTCCACCCGCCTCCGACCCGTCCTGGCTCGTCGCCGTACAGATCGACGCGGCGCCCCGGCCCGTTCTCGTACGCGGAGTCAAGGTCCTCGCTCTGGAGGGCTCCGGTCCCGACCAGGCCGAACGGCTCCGCGAAGGCCTCATGGACACGGCGGGTACGGCGCCCCGCGACCCTGCGGGGGGAGCGCGTTGACCGGGTCGAGACGTTCCGCCACCGATCCGCCGCCGATTTCGAACCTGCCGGTCCAGGCGACCCCGTTCGTCGGCCGTGACGAAGAGATCGCCGCCGTCCACGACCTGTTCGAGGACCATCGCGCGGTCCTCCTCCACGACCCGGCCGACCGGCAGCACGGGTACGGCAAGTCGGAGGCGGCGATCACCTACTGCCACCGCTACCGCATGCGCTACCGCGTGGCCTGGTGGTTCAACTGCTCCCACGAGAGCGATCCCCACCGGCTGCGTCAGCTGATCGAGCGCGGGACGGACGAGCTGCACACCCGGTACCGCGAGGTCCTGCGCGTCACGGACATCCCCGAGCGGCCCGACGACAAGTGGCTGCTCCTGTACGACAACGTGGCCGATCCCGACCGTATCCAGGACCTTTTCCCGGCCGGCGACGCCCGGATCCTGGTCACCTCCCGCCCGCCGGGCGGGGGGTGGGACGAGGCCGCCCGGCTGCCCGTCGACGACCTCGACCCTGCCGAAGTGGCCAGTCTCTTCCGTCAGTTGGCCGAGATCAGACAGCCCGTGGCCGAAGACCTTGCCCGCGCGTTCGCGGGGCATCCGCAGCAGATCATCGCGGTGGCCGAGCAGATCCGCCGCGGCACCCCGCCCGCCACGTGCGTCGCGCTCGCCGACGCCGTACGGCTCGCGCCCGCGCCCGCACGGCCCGCACCGCCGCAGCCGTCGGGCCATGTGCGGATGAGCGCCCAGGACCGGGAGACGCTCATCGACACCCTGCTGTCCTCGCCGGTCTGCCGGGACCTCCCCAGCTACCGTGCCTGGATCAAGGCCATCGACCGGCGGGCGGCGGTATCGTCCGGCCTGCCGTCGGAGACGGAGACCATCCGCACGCGCGTCGTCGGCCTGGTGTCCATCGCCCTCAGCCGGGACGCTCCCGATGTTCTGCTGGCCCTCGCCAAAGCCTTCGAGGACAGAGCCGGCCGGCACGAGGCGCAGCTCGTCCGGGCGCTGATCGGCCCGGCGGCGGCGAACTGGAACGAGAACAAGGAGCCGATACGCGCCGTGCTGCCCCCACGCCCCGCCGATGCCCCGTTCTTCTTCACCAGCTACGCGAACCGGGAGGACGACCAGGACCATGTCGCCGAGTTCCACGAGCAGCTCGAACAGGAGCTGCGCATCAAGCGCGGCCGCAACGTGACGAGTACGGGCTTCCTGGACCGCCGCAGTCTCCGACTCGGCCTCACCTGGCGGGAACCGATGGTCGAGGCGATCCGCTCGACGCGGCTGATGGTCGCGCTGATCACCGCGGACTACTTCGAGAGCGAGTGGTGCCGGCGAGAGTGGGCCGTGATGACGGAGCGCGCCCGCCGGGCCGGGCGTTCGCCGGGCGACGAGCCGGTCGCCATCCTGCCGCTGTTCTGGGTCAAGCCCCGCGGTCCGCTTCCCAAGGATCTGGCCGCCATCCAGTACAGCTCGCCCGCGCTGTTCGGCGGGAGCAAAGCCCCGGACAACCTGATCGACCTGCTGCGCGAGGACAAGAAGAAGGCCGCGGCCTTCATCCGCAGGCTCGCCGACACCATGATCGACGCGGCGGACCGCGATCTTCCGGCGCTCGACGCGGACGCCGTACGGGACATTCCGCTCGCGTTCGGCGAGTGGGACACGGGAGACACGTCACTGTCGGGCTCCGAAGCGGGCTCGGGCCCTGGTACGGGCGATGCGCAGCCGCATCCCGAGCCGCAGCCGACGCCTGAGTCCGAACCGGAGCCGGCGCCCCCCGAGCACACCCCCGCGCTCTCCCTCGTGCCGGACCCTCGCGTCTCTCCCGACCGGCCCGAGCCCCCGGTACGACCCACAGAACCCCCGCCCGTGACCGCCCCCAATCCCCCGGCGGCCTCCGACAAGACCCGGCTGATCGAGGCCCTGACGACCGGCCCGCTGCGCGAGCCCACGCGGTACACGCCCTGGGTCGAGGCCGTGCTCCGGGACGTCGACCGGGCGCACCGTCCCGCGGTCACTCAGTTCGTCGACCCGCTCAGAAGACGGGTGCACCTGCTCGTGAACTTCGCCTACGACCAGACCACCCCCGACCTGTTCCGCGCCATGGCCCGGGCGCTCACGCTGGTCGACCCCGGCGGCGCCACCGCTCCCGACGAGACCGTGACCGCGGTGCACAGACTGGTGGACCGTATCGTCGCGGCATGGCCCCATCACACGTGACACCGAACCGAAGACCGGCGCGCGACTGCCCGTTCTGCCACATCGCCGCGGGTACGGGACCGGCCCGCCTGGTCGTCGGCGGCCCGGACGTCATCGCCTTCCTGCCGCTGCGCCCGGTCCATCCCGGCCATGTCCTCGTCGTACCGCGGCGCCACCTGGAGGACATCTGGGAGCTGGACGAGGAGACGGCAACGGCCGTGACCCGTACGGTACTTCGGGTCGCGCACGCCGTGCGTACGGTGTTCCGGCCCGACGGGCTCAACGTCATCCAGTCGTCGGGTGCCGCCGCGACCCAGACCGTGCCGCACCTGCACGTCCATGTGGTCCCGCGGTTCGCGAACGACCGGATGGGTCCCATCTGGCCCGCCCCGGCCGACGAGTCACCCCTCGTCCTGGACGATGCGGCGAGCCGGCTGTCCAAGGCCCTAGAACAGGACGACCAGGGCGATGAGTTGAGCCAGGGCGAGGCCGCCGTAGAAGAGCGCGACCGTCAGGGAACCCGCGGCCCGTAGCGCGCCGGCCCGCTCCGCGCCGGCGCTCGCGTCGAGGCTGAAGGGCTCTATGCCGTTGCCCGGCCGTCGCACTTTGTCGTAGAGCCGTCTGAACAGCCGCTCCTTGTACAGGAAGTACCCGTCGAGCAGCCAGAACGCCACGATGGGGACGAAGCCGGTGGCCGCCACCGCCCGGCTCTCGTTCCCGGCGGCGAAGGCGAGCAGCGCACCCATCAGGGTCAGCGCCCAGCCCTTGATCAGGAACGAGTTGTTGCCCATACGCGCGACGACGGCCTGGATCAGTTCGAGGTGCCTGATCTGCCCGTCTTCCAGAACGGTCCGGCTCGCAGGTTCCCCTGTCACGGCATTCCCCCTTCGGGCGGAACCCTACCCAGGGGCGCGCGGCGCCGTTACCCCCGTCACTTACTGACCGAAATAAGCGACTGCTTAGTACGCTGTACGGGCGGGGCCCGTCGGCCCCCTGGTTCCGTACCGCCCGTCACCACCAGTGCGCCTGGAGTAAACGCATGGCATCCCTGCTGCTGTCCCGCCGCGATCTCGAGTTCCTGCTGTACGAATGGCTCGACGTCTGCGCGCTCACGTCCCGGGAGCGGTACGCGGACCACTCCCGCGAGACCTTCGACGCGGCGCTCGAGCTGAGCGAGCAGATCGCGACACGGCACTTCGCCCCGCACAACAAGAAGAACGACGCGCAGGAGCCCACCTTCGACGGGGAGCGGGTGCACATCATCCCCGAGGTGAAGGAGGCGCTCCGGGTCTTCGGGGAGTCGGGGCTCATCGCGAGCACCATGGACCACGAGGTGGGCGGCGGGCAGCTGCCGTCGGTGGTCGCCGACGCGTGCTTCGCCTGGTTCCAGGCCGCGAACGTCGGCACGGCCGCGTACCCGTTCCTCACGATCGGCAATGCCAACCTCGTCCTCGCGCACGGCTCGAAGGAGCAGATCGACACCTTCGTACGCCCCATGGTGGAGGGCCGCTTCCTGGGCACGATGTGTCTCTCGGAGCCGCAGGCGGGATCGTCGCTCGCCGATGTGCGTACGCGGGCCGAGCGACAGGAGGACGGGACGTACCGCCTCTTCGGGAACAAGATGTGGATCTCCGGTGGCGAGCACGAGCTGTCGGAGAACATCGTGCACCTCGTGCTCGCCAGGAACCCCGACGGGCCGGCCGGCGTGAAGGGCCTGTCCCTGTTCATCGTCCCCAAGGTCCTTGTACACGGCGACGGTTCGCTAGGTGAACGCAACGACGTGGTCCTTGCCGGCCTCAACCACAAGATGGGTTACCGGGGCACGACGAACACCCTCCTCAACTTCGGTGAGGGCGCCCACCGGCCGGGCGGCGCGCCGGGCGCCGTCGGGTATCTCGTCGGTGAGGAGAACCGCGGGCTCTCCTACATGTTCCACATGATGAACGAGGCCCGGATCGGCGTCGGCCTGGGCGCCACCGCCCTCGGGTACACCGGCTATCTGCATGCTCTCGACTACGCCCGCACGCGCCCGCAGGGCCGCCCTCTCGCGGGCAAGGACCCGGCCGCGCCGCAGGTCCCGATCCTCGCGCACGCCGACGTCCGCAGGATGCTCCTGGCCCAGAAGGCGTACGTGGAGGGGGCGTTGGCGCTCACCCTGTACTGCGGCCGTCTGCTCGACGAGCAGCACACCGGCGCCACACCCGAGGCCCGCGCGCAGGCCCGGCTGCTGCTCGATGCCCTGCTCGATGGCGACGAGGCGGTGGCCCAACTCCGCGTCNAGGGCCGCCCTCTCGCGGGCAAGGACCCGGCCGCGCCGCAGGTCCCGATCCTCGCGCACGCCGACGTCCGCAGGATGCTCCTGGCCCAGAAGGCGTACGTGGAGGGGGCGTTGGCGCTCACCCTGTACTGCGGCCGTCTGCTCGACGAGCAGCACACCGGCGCCACACCCGAGGCCCGCGCGCAGGCCCGGCTGCTGCTCGACGTGCTCACCCCGATCGCGAAGAGCTGGCCCTCGCAGTGGTGCCTGGAGGCCAACAGCCTCGCGATCCAGGTCCACGGGGGCTACGGCTACACACGCGAGTACGACGTCGAGCAGTTCTACCGCGACAACCGCCTCAACCCCATCCACGAGGGCACGCACGGCATCCACGGTCTCGACCTGCTCGGCCGCAAGGTCGTCATGGACGGCGGGGCCGGGCTCCGCCTCCTCGTGGAGCGCGTCACCGCGACGGCCGCCCGCGCAGCCGAAGCGGGCTCGGAAGCTGCCGAGTACGGCGCCCGGCTCGACGCCGCCGCACTCCGTGCGGTCGCCGTGACCCAGCGCCTGTGGTCGACCGGCGACCCGGAGACCGCCCTGGCCAACGCGAGCGTCTACCTCGAAGCCGTCGGGCACGTCGTCGTCGCCTGGATATGGCTGGAGCAGCTGCTGGCCGCGGCGTCCGGCACGGAGGCCGTCCACGAGGGCAAGCGCGGCGCGTGCCGTTACTTCTACCGGCATGAACTGCCCAAGACGGATGCTCAGTTCAGACTTCTGGAGTCCCTGGACCGGACGGCTGTCGATCTCGCGGAGGACGCGTTCTGACCGGCTGACCGGCGCTGCGGCCCGTCCACCGGAGCAGGGCGACGGAGCAGACGGCCGCGAACGCGCACCACGTCGAGATGAACTCCCACCGCCACAGCGCGATACACACCGCCGCGCCGGCCGCGACCAGCACACCGAGCAGTACGAGGCCGCGGTCGGCGGACAGGAGCAGGGAGCCGACCGTGGCCAGGAGGTACCCGGCGACCAGGAGCCCGGCGTGTGGCAGGCCGAGGGCGTACCCGACGGTGTGCCCGCGGATCTCGGCGGTCACGGTGCGGGCCGCCAGTGCGTACGCGAGTCCCGCCGCGGTCACGGCCCCGGCCGCGAGCGGGATCAGCAGCCGCCCGCGGGCGCGCCGGGGCGCCGCGCACACCACCCCGGCGGGCACCCACAGGGCCAGGACCGGGAGGGCGATCACCGCCCAGGCGAGGGTGACGGGACCCGTCCCGCCACCGGACCGCCACAGGACGGACTCGACGATCTGATGGGCGCCGAGGAGCAGCGGCAGCGCCGCGAGCGGCAGGTCGCGGGGCCGTCGCGCGCGGAACGTCCGTGCGACGCATACGGCTCCCACGGCGGCGATCGCGGTGCCCGCCACGAGATCGGCCGTAGCGCTCCAGCACATGCCACATCACCACGGTTCCGGGTCGTGCGCGCCGACGCCCGTCGCCGTCCGCAGTGCGGCCACGCTACGACGCCGCGGGCCGCAGCCCGCCGCGCCGACACGGGAGCGGCGGGTCACGCGGTCGATCAGCCCGGCGGTGGGCTACTGCGCCCAGAGCCCTCGCACGTGCCCGAGGTGGCGGGTCATCACGGCGCGCACCGCCTCCTCGTCACGGGCGACCAGGGCGTCGAGGATCTCCAGATGCTCCTCGGCCGACGCCTCCAGACGGCCCGCCTCGACCAGCGCGTTCAGCCCGTAGAGCCGGGAACGCTTGCGCAGGTCGCCGACCACCTCGACCAGGTGCTCGTTGCCGGAGAGGGCGAGCAGCCCCAGGTGGAAGCGGATGTCCGCCTCGACGTACGCGATGAGGTCGCCGGCCACCGCCGCGTCGACGATCTCCCGCGCAACCGGGCGCAGCGCCTCCAGTGCCGCGAGGTCGGCGGTGGTGGCGAGTTCCGCCGTGGTCGGGATCTCGATCAGTGAGCGGATGTGCTTGTACTCGTCGAGCTGCTTCTCGGAGACGGCCGTGACCCGGAAGCCCTTGTTCGGCACCGCGTCGACGAGGCCCTCTTTCGCGAGGTCGAGCATGGCCTCGCGCACCGGTGTCGCGGACACCCCGAAGCGGACGGCGAGGGTCGGCGCCGAATACACCTCGCCCGCCCGCAGCTCACCGGCGATCAGCGCGGCGCGCAGTGCGTCGGCGACCCGCTCGCGGTAGCTGCTGCGCGTCCCGCCGAGGCTGGGCAGGGCGGGAGCGGCGGACGGGGCGCTGCGCCGGTCGGCCATGGGGTGGTCCTCCTAGGTGACATGTCACGTTCCACAAGTATCCCGTGGCGGGTGGAGTGCCGCGGGGCGGGTGCTACGGGAGAGGTGTTGCCGGACACGTGGCTGTTACGGGACTGGCGCTACAGCACAAATCCCGCCGGAAAGGGGTCGTCCGGATCGAGCAGGTACTGAGCCGTCCCGGTCACCCACGCGCGGCCGGTGAAGCTGGGCAGCACCGCCGGGGTCCCGGCCACGTCGGTGGTGTCGAGCAGCCGTCCGGTGAACTGGGTGCCGATGAACGACTCGTTCACGAACTCCGTGTGCAGCGGCAGTTCGCCACGCGCGTACAGCTGGGCCATGCGCGCGCTCGTTCCCGTGCCGCAGGGTGAGCGGTCGAACCAGCCGGGGTGGATCGCCATCGCGTGCCGGGAGTACCGGGCGGTCGCCCCGGGAGCGTACAGATGGACGTGATGGCAGCCGCGGATGGACGGGTCCTCGGGGTGTACGGGCTCGTCCTTCGCGTTGATCGCGTCCATCAGCGCGAGACCCGCCGCGAGGATGTCGTCCTTGCGTTCGCGCTCGAAGGGCAGGCCGAACCGGTCGAGCGGCAGGATCGCGTAGAAGTTGCCGCCGTAGGCCAGGTCGTACGTGACCGTGCGTCCGTCGGCGAGTGTGATCGCGCGGTCGAGGCCGACGGAGAACGACGGCACGTTCCGCAGGGTGACGGACTTCGCCGCACCGTTCTCCACGGCGACCTCGGCGACGACGAGCCCTGCGGGCGTGTCCAGGCGGATGGTGGTGATCGGTTCGACGACCTCGACCATGCCCGTCTCCACGAGGACGGTGGCGACGCCGATCGTGCCGTGCCCGCACATCGGGAGGTAGCCGGAGACCTCGATGTAGATGACGCCGTAGTCGCAGTCGGGCCTGGTCGGCGGCTGGAGGATCGCTCCGCTCATCGCGGCGTGCCCGCGCGGCTCGTTCATCAGGAGCTGCTTGATGTCGTCGCGGTGCTCACGGAAGTACAGGCGGCGCTCGTTCATCGTGGCGCCGGGGACGGTACCGATGCCGCCGGTGATCACCCGTGTCGGCATGCCCTCGGTGTGCGAGTCGACCGCGTGCAGGACGAGTTTGCTGCGCATGTCGGAAGCTGCTCCCTGGAAGTGGATGCGGTGGACGTATGCGAGTGCGGTCGCGTGGTTCAGACGAGACCGGCGGCGACCGCCTGTTCGGTGGCGGCGCGCACCGCCTTCTCCTGGTCCGGCAGAAGCGGCATGCGCGGCGGGCGGCAGGGGCCTCCATGGCGGCCGATCATGTCCATGGACAGCTTGATGGCCTGGACGAACTCCGGCCGCGAGTCCCACCGAAGGAGCGGGTGGAGCTGCCGGTAGAGGGAGGTCGCGGTGGCGAGGTCGCCCGACACTGCGGCACGGTACAGCTGGACGGACGCGGCGGGCAGCATGTTCGGGTACCCGGCGATCCAGCCCTTGGCACCGGCCAGCGCCAGTTCGAGCAGGACGTCGTCCGCGCCGACCAACAGGTCGAGTTCCGGGGCGAGTTCGGCGATGCGGTACGCCCGCCGCACGTCTCCCGAGAACTCCTTGACCCCGCGGACGAACCCCTCACGGTGCAGCTTCGCGAGCAGTTCCGGCACCAGGTCGACCTTGGTGTCGATGGGGTTGTTGTACGCGACGACGGGGAGGCCCACCGCGGCGACCGCCTCGTAGTGGGCGAGGACGGAACGCTCGTCGGCGCGGTAGGCGTTGGGCGGGAGCAGCATCACGGAGGCGCAGCCGGCGTCCTTGGCCTGCTCGGCCCAGCGGCCGGCCTCGGCGGAGCCGTAGGCGGCGACGCCGGGCATCACGCGCTGCCCGCCGATCGCGGCGACGGCCGTCTCGACGACCTTGGCACGCTCCTCCGGCGTGAGCACCTGGTACTCGCCGAGCGAGCCGTTGGGCACGACTCCGTCGCAGCCGTTCTCGACGAGCCAGGCACAATGCTCGGCGAATTCGGCGTAGTTGACGGAGAGGTCGTCGTTCAGCGGGAGCGGCGTGGCGACGAGGACGCCGTGCCAGGGGCTGCGCTCGGACGTGGTCATGGGCTGTGTCTCCTCTGTGCCTGTGGCGTGTGACATTGCACTTATGGCTACGGTCTGATGTGGACGATCTGATGGAAACGGCTGTTGCTGGAGGGCTGTCCGGGTCACTCGTCGGGCAGGTCCTCCCCCGCCCGAGCGAGCACTCCGAGCGGCACGGGGCGGGCGAACGGCCTTTTGGTCGGCCGCAGTTCACATCCCGCAAGACCGGCGACGGCCGGTCCGCACACGCGGCCCTGGCACCAGCCCATACCGGCCCGGGTCAGCAGTTTCACGGTGCGCGCGTCCGTGGCCCCGAGCTCACCGACCGCCTCACGGATCGCGGAGGCCGGCACCTCCTCGCAGCGGCACACGAGGGTGTCGTCGGTGACCTGCTCGGCCCAGTGCGCACGCGGCGCGAAGACAGCGTCGAGGGAGGCGATGAACTCCCTGCTCCTCGCACGGGACTTGGCGGCGGCCTCCCACGCCCGCGGGTCGGGTTCACGCCCCGCGAGCCGTGCCGCGGCGGAGCACCCCGCGATATGGCCCTCGGCGAGCGAGAGGGCGGCGCCGCCCACGCCGGTGGCCTCGCCCGCGGCCCACACTCCGTGGATGTCGGTGCGCTGCTCGTCGTCCACGGCCACGGCCGGGCCTTCGAGACGGCAGCCGAGCGTCTCGGCAAGGTCGGTGTGCGGCAGCAGGCCGTGGCCGACGGCGAGGGTGTCGCAGCGGACGACCCGCTCGGAGCCCGGCGCCACCCGCCCCTCGCGGTCGAGCGCGGCGATGGTGACGGCTTCGAGCGTGCCGTCACCATGCGCTTCCACGACGGTGTGCCTGGCCTTCAACCGCACCCGGCGGCGCATCAGTTCGGCGACGTACCCGGCCCCTTCGACGAGCTTGTCCGGGTGGGCGGACAGCGTACGCGCGTGCCGGGCCACGCTCTTCGCCCCGGCGGACTCGACCAGCGCGGCGACCTCGGCACCGGCCGCAGCCAGTCCGGCGGCGACCGGCAGCAGCAGGGGCCCGGTGCCCGCCACGACGGCCGTACGCCCCTGGAGCACGAGTCCGCCCTTGAGCATGGCCTGCGCGCCGCCCGCGGTGATCACACCCGGCAGGGTCCAGCCCGGGAAAGGCAGCACCTTCTCGTAGGCGCCGGTCGCCAGGATGACGGCGTCCGCACGCACCACGGACGGCTCCTCCTGGGCCGGACCGTGCAGCGTGTGGACGAGGAAGCCGGATGTCTCGTCGAGCCGTTCCACGCACCACACATGATGATCCGTCAGGTGAGTGATGCGGCCCGTCGCGATCTGTGCGGCCAGGCCGTCCCGCAGCCGCTCCCAGGTCCGCCACTGGTGGTGGAGCGCCTGCGGGCGGCGGGCGCCCAGTTCCTCGGCGGGCTGGCGGTAGAACTGGCCGCCGGCCTGCGCGCCCGCGTCGATCAGCGTCACGCGGCTCCCTCGGACGGCCGCGGCGAGTGCGGCGGCCAGCCCGGCGGGCCCGGCGCCGATCACGGCGAGCGTGCGCGCCGAGCCCTCATGTGCGCCACGCTTCATGACCCCTCCCCCTCCGCCGCGTCGTCGTGCCCGGTGCCGCGCTGCGTGCGGATGTCGTCGCCGGGCTCTGCCCGTACGAGGCAAGCCCGTTGGTTGGGGCGGCCGTTGACGGTCACGAGGCAGTCGAAGCAGACGCCGATGCCGCAGAAGACTCCCCGCGGCTCGCCCGTGCCGCGCGTGGTGCGCCAGGCAGTGACGCCCGCCGACCACAGCACCGCGGCTACGGTCTGCCCGGGCAGCACAGCGATCCGCGCGCCGTCGAACGTGGCGGTGTGAGCGGGTCCGGGTTCGGCCCTGACGAGATCCAGTGGTGTGCGCTTGCCGGTCAAGACGCCTCCTCGGGGAACCGGTCCGGGCGGAACGGCGCGAGCGCGGGATCCGGCCCTCCGCCACCGAGCGCTCCGGCGATCAAGTGCCCTGTGCCCGTGGCGAGTCCGATGCCGGCGCCCTCGTGCCCGCAGGCGTGGAAGAGGCCGGGCACGCGCGCGTCCGGCCCGATCGCCGGCAGATGATCCGGCATGTACGGGCGGAAACCCAGGTAGGACCGCATCACTCGGACGCTCTCCAGGAAGGGGAACAGCCGTGCCGCCCCCGCCGCCAGCGACCGCACGACCGGCAGCGAGAACGTGCTGTCGAAGCCGACGCGTTCGCGGCTCGCGCCGATCAGCACGGGACCGGCCGCGGTGCCCTCGACGACCGGCGACGTCTGCAGGGCAGCCGAGTCGCTCGCGACGTCGGCCACGTAGTCGGCGGCGTACACCTTGTGCCGGACCAGGCGCGGCAGCGGCTCGGTGACGAGGACGAAACCGCGCCGCGGCAGCACCGGCAGCCGGACCCCGGCGAGGGCGGCCAACTCGCCGCCCCAGGTACCTGCCGCGTTCACCACGGCGGGGGCGTGGATCTCGCCCCGGCCGGTACGGACGCCTCGTACGGAACCGTCCGCCGACCGGAGCACCGCGGTGACGGGCGCGCCGGTCAGCAGTCGCGCTCCCGCCGCGCGCGCAAGGCGTACGAGGTGCGCGGCGGCCAGCGTGGGCATCACCTGGGCGTCCTGCGGGTAGTGGACGCCGCCCGGCATTCCTGGGGCGAGTTCCGGTTCGAGAACGTAGAGCTCGTCGGCCGTGACGGCGCGCGCGTCGACACCGGCGTCGCGCTGCTGCACGGCGAACTTCTCCAGTGCCGCCAGGCCTTCGCCGGACGACGCCACGACGACTCCGCCCTTGGCCTCGAACTCGACGGCCTCGGCCACGCCCGGCTCGGCGGTGAGTTCGGACCACAACCGGGCGGAAAGCAGGGCGAGTTCGAGCTCGGGGCCCGGTTCCTTGTCGGAGACGAGCAGGTTCCCCTCGCCCGCGCCGGTGGTGCCTCCGGCCACGGGGCCCCGGTCCACCAGGGCGACGGAATGCCCCGCCCGCGCCGCATAGAGGGCGCAGGCAGCGCCCACCATTCCGGCGCCGACCACCACAACATCGCAGGTCAGACGCGTAGTCACGCCAGTACTATGTCACATGTTCCCAAGCGCGCCAAGGGTCACTAGGCTGACAGGCAGCTCAGCCGAAACCCCTACGGAACACAGCAGAAGGGTGCACCGTGTCCTCCTCCGAGCCCAGGCCACAGCCCACGACTCAGGCGACGTCACAGCCCACGACGCAGCCCGAGGTCCAACCCCGGCCCACGGGACGCAAGAACGGCCTCTACGCGGGCCTCTCCGACGAGCTCTCCGCCCTGATGCGGACGGGCTGGGCCGACACCGAGCGGCGCGATCTGCGCCCGGACGAGCAGGCGCCGTACGCCGCCGGTCGCCGCGCCGCCCTGTCCGCGCGCTTCCCGGGCGAGCGGCTGGTGATCCCGTCCGGCAAGCTCAAGATCCGCTCGAACGACAGCCATTACCCCTTCCGCCCGTACTCGGCCTATGTGCACCTGACGGGAGATCAGGCGCGGGACAGTGCCATCGTGTTCGAGCCACTCGAGGGCGGCGGGCACGACGTCCACCTCTATCTGCTCCCCCGCGACAGCCGTGACACCGACGAGTTCTGGACCGGCATGACGTCCGAGCTGTGGATGGGCCGGCGCCGCAGCCTCGCGGAGTCCGAACTGGTCCTCGGCCTGCCCTGTCGCGACGTTCGCGACGCCGCCGCCGAGCTGTCGGCCGCGCCCGGGGCGCCGACCTGCATCGTCCGCGGCCACGACCCGGCACTCGAGGCCGCCGTGACGACGGCTGCGGAGCGCGACGCCGGACTTGAGGAGGCGCTGTCCGAGCTGCGCCTGGTCAAGGACGAGTGGGAGATCGGCGAGTTGCGCAAGGCCGTCGACTCCACGGTGCGCGGATTCACCGATGTCGTACGCGAGCTGGCGACGGCGATCGCGACCTCGGAGCGCTGGATCGAGGGCACCTTCTTCCGCCGCGCCCGCCTGGAGGGCAATGCCGTCGGCTACGGCTCGATCTGCGCGGCCGGCGAGCACGCCACGATCATGCACTGGGAGCAGAACGACGGCCCGGTGCGCCCCGGCGAACTCCTGCTGCTCGACGCGGGCGTGGAGACCCACACGCTGTACACCGCGGACGTGACGCGCACGCTCCCGATCAGCGGCACGTTCACGCCGCTCCAGCGCAAGATCTACGACGCGGTGTACGAGGCCCAGGAGGCGGGCATCGCCGCCGTGAAGCCGGGTGCGGCCTACCGCGACTTCCACGACGCGGCGCAGCGCTACATGGCGGGCAAGCTCGTCGAGTGGGGCCTGCTGGAGGGCGACCCGGAGCGCGTCTTCGAGCTCGGTCTCCAGCGGCGCTTCACCATGGCCGGCACGGGCCACATGCTCGGCCTGGACGTCCACGACTGCGCGGCCGCGCGCACGGAGTCGTATGTGGGCGGTCCGCTGGAGCCCGGCATGGTGCTGACGGTCGAGCCCGGCCTGTACTTCCAGCCGGACGACCTGTCGGTGCCGCAGGAGTACCGCGGCATCGGCGTGCGGATCGAGGACGACATCCTGGTCACGGCCGACGGCACGGAGAACCTGTCGGCGGGCCTGCCGCGGTCGGCGGACGAGGTCGAGGCGTGGATGCGCACGCTTGCGGGCGACCGGTAGGGGTCCCGCTGCTGTGACAACAGCCCGAGGGGGCCCGGCCGTTGCAACGGCCGGGCCCCCTCGGGCTGTCAAGGCTTACGCCGTCGGGACCGGGTAGGTCGGGTACTCCACCCCGGAGACGTGCTGGACGACGCGAATGACCTGGCACGAGTAGCCGAACTCGTTGTCGTACCAGAGGTAGAGGATCGCGTTGTCGCCGTCGACCTTGGTGGCACCGGCGTCCACGATGGAGGCGTGGCGCGAGCCGACGAAGTCCATGGAGACCGCGTCGGGGGCGGTGGTGAAGTCGATCTGGCGCTTGAGCGGCGAGTTCAGCGAGACGTCGCGGAGGTAGTCGAGGACTTCCTCGCGGGTGGTCTCACGGCCGAGGCGCAGGCTGAGGATCGCGATCGAGACGTCCGGCACCGGCACGCGGATCGAGCTGCCGGTGATCGGAGCCTTGAGGTCGGGCAGCGCCTTGGCGACGGCGGAGGCGGCGCCGGTCTCGGTGATGACCATGTTGAGCGGCGCGGAGCGGCCGCGGCGGTCGGCCTTGTGGTAATTGTCCAGCAGGTTCTGGTCGTTGGTGAACGAGTGGACGGTCTCCACGTGGCCGCGCAGCACCCCGTACTCGTCGTCCATCGCCTTCAGCGGCGGGACGATCGCGTTGGTGGTGCAGGACGCGCAGGACAGGATCTGCTCGTCCGGCTTGATCATGTCGTGGTTGACGCCGTGCACGATGTTCGGGACGTCGCCCTTGCCGGGAGCGGTCAGGACGACCTTCTCGACGCCGGGGCGGAGGTGCTTCGAAAGCCCCTCGCGGTCACGCCACTTGCCGGTGTTGTCGATCAGGATGGCGTCGTTGATGCCGTACGCCGTGTAGTCGACCTCGGACGGGTCGTTGGCGTAGATCACCTTGATCTCGTTGCCGTTGGCGACGATCGTGCTGTTCGCCTCGTCGACCGTGATCGTGCCGTTGAACTGGCCGTGGATGGAGTCGCGGCGCAGCAGCGAGGCACGCTTGACGAGATCCTGGTCGCCACCCCCGCGGACGACGATGGCGCGCAGGCGCAGACCGTTGCCGGAGCCGGCCTTCTCGATGAGCAGGCGGGCGACGAGGCGGCCGATGCGGCCGAAGCCGTAGAGGACCACGTCACGCGCCTGGCGGCGCTCGATCTTGTTCTCACCCGTGGCGCCGGACACGGCCTCGGCGGTGAACTCCTCGACCGAGAGACCCCGGTCGTCGGCCCGGTGCGCCTCGGCGAGCAGGCCGATGTCGATCTGCGACGGGCCGAGGTCGAGCGCGGCCAGTGCCTGCAGGAACGGCATCGTCTCGGTGACCGACAGTTCCTCGCCGGCGATCTGGCGGGCGAACCGGTGGGTCTTGAGGATGCTCACCACCGACTTGTTCACCAAGGAGCGGCTGTGGAGCAGGACGGTGACGTCCCGCTCCCTGTGCATCTTCCCGATGATCGGGATCATCGACTCCGCGATCTCCTCGCGGTTCTTCCAGT
This sequence comes from Streptomyces sp. CB01635, assembly GCF_002803065.1. GTDB lineage: Bacteria > Actinomycetota > Actinomycetes > Streptomycetales > Streptomycetaceae > Streptomyces. The sequence goes on along the minus strand of NZ_NNBL01000003.1, from coordinate 321,020 downwards.
TGGTGAACGAGTCGTCTTTGACAGTCACAGGTTTATCTTTCGAGCTAGGCGGCGCTCATATGCTAACCCGCCCCCATTTTGATCGTTCAAACGGTCCCCCGGTTGATCGTTCAGACGCTGCCGCCCAGCGAACGCCTCCCTCGCGCCCGCACGCCCCTCGGTGTCGCTCAGCCGTCGAGGAGGGTGCGCAACCTGGTGGCATTGCCCCTTATGTCGCTGCCGATGCTGACGGTGAAGGCGCCGGCGGCCAGCCACTCGGCCGTGTTGTCCACGGTGATGCCGCCGGTCGCCATGATCCGGGCGCCGGGCAGTACGGCGAGCAGTGACTTCAGGTAGGCGATGCCTCCGATGTGCGCCGGGAAGAGCTTCGCCACTCCGCGTTCGGCGGCGGTGCGCAGTTCCGAGGGGGTCAGTCCGCCCTCGACCAGCAGCCGGTCGGCGGCATCCGCGACGGGGCGGACGTCGGGCACCTGGAACGGGCTGACCAGGAACTGCGCACCGGCGGCCAGCGCCTGCTCGGCGATCCGCGGTGAGGTCACCGTGCCGAGTCCGAACACCGCCTGCGGGAATTCCTGGTGCCAGCTCTTCACCAGGCCCTCCCAGCCGGGGGTGGTGGCCGTGAATTCGAAGGTCGTGAAACCGGCGTCGAGCAGTTCGTGGGCCAGTGCGTAGGCGGCGTCGGCGTCGGCGGCACGTACGGTCGGCACGGCTCGGGCCTGCTGGAGGTGGTCGACGACGCCCTGGACGGCGGGGGTGAGAGACATGGCGGGGAGGTCCTTCGATGGGCGGGGGCGGGGTCAGGAGGATTCGGGTGCGGCGATGGCTGCCAGCTCGGCGAGTGCCTCGGCCGCCCCTTCGCCGCGCGCGCTGAGGACGATCTCCTCGCCGGAGCGGATGTTGAGCGACATCAGGGACAGCACGCTGCGGGCCGGGACCTCGCGTGTGTCGGCCGCGGAGCTGCCTTCGGTGCCGGCTCGGCGTACCGTCACGGCTGCCGCGCTGCGGCCCGCGGCCTGGGCGAAGGCCGCTGCCGGCCGGGCGTGCAGCCCCGCCGCCTCGGTCACCACCAGGCGACGCTCCAAGGGCACCACCGGCGTCGTTGTGCCGTCCGCGTCCGCCGCACGCTCGGGCGTTGTCCCGGCTGCCGGCCGACCGGTCACCTGCGCCTCCTGCTGGTCCGGTGCCGGCGTCCGCCCGGTCTCTGTCGGCTCTCCGTGACCGCGGGGCCCGGCGGTGACCCGCGCGCCGCCCAGGATCCCGGTGAGCCGGGCCACGATCTGTTCTTCCTCGTGCAAAGTCAGCGGCCGGGGGTCGACGGCCAGCCTGCCGGTGGCGGCGTGGTGGTCCCGCAGGAAGACGGGCGGCTGACCCTGTGCCAGCTCCGCGGCGAGTTCGGTCGCGTTCCGGCCCGCCTCAGTCGGGTCGACGGTCAGTTCCGTCCGGTGGATGAGCCGGCCGGCCTCATCGCGGACCACACGTGCGGAGAGTCCCGGCAGCACGTCGAGGCGTTCGGCGAGCCGCGTCATACGGGCCTGCTGTTGTTCCGGGTCGACGGCCCCGGCTGCGGTCCCGTAGTCGCGCACCGCCTGCACGAGGCCGAGGACGGTTTCCTTGCCGACCTTCATCGGCCGCCCGATGCCGCCGTACTGTGCGCGGCACGCGGCGATCAGGTCGGCCGGCCCGCAGATCAGTCCGGAGGTGGGACCTCCGACGGCCTTGCCCCCGCTGTAGACGACAAGGTCGGCGCCGGTGGCCGGCCAGCGGCGCAGGTCCTCCTCCGCCGCCGCGTCCACGATCACCGGGATACCGTGCTCGCGCCCGATGGCCACCACCGTCTCCAGCGGGACCTGGCCCTTCTGTACGGCGTGGTGCGACTGGACGTACAGGAGAGCTGCGGTGCGGTCGGTGATCGCGGCGGTGAAGTGCTCGGGCCGTGCCTTGTTGACGGCGCCGACCTCGACGGGCCTGCCGCCGCCGATGGCGATCATCTGGCACACGGAGGCGCCGAAGTGGACGGCGTGGCCCTTCTGGAGCACCACCTCGTCGGGCGCGCCTCCGGCGTCGGGCAGTCGCTCGATCCGGGCCGGGTCGGTGCCGGCGATGAGGGCGGCCACCGCGATCGCGATGCCGGCCGCGGCACCGGTGGTGGGGCAGGCGTCCTCGGCGCCGGTGGCGCGGGCGAGTTCCCGGCCGGCGGCGACGAGCAGGTCGTCCATGACCACATGACCGCGGGCGGCCTCGCCCATGGCGGCGATCACCCGGTCGTCGAGCCGGCTGCCGCCGAGGGCGGTCATCTTGCCGCTGGCGTTGATGGCGGGGGCGAGGCCGAGGTCCTCGTAGAGCGTGTTCATGGTGCCTTTCGTGGAGAGCCGATCGATGTGGGGGGGGGTGGGGCCGACTTCTTTGGGGGCGCGCCGAGAGGCCCTAGGTGCCCGCGATGGGGAAGAAGAGCCCGAAGAGCATGGCGCCGAGGATGGCGCCGCCGGTCAGCGGCTTCTTCCACCAGTAGAAGAGCGCGGCGCCGAGGGTGGAGCCGAGGCCCACGGGGAGGGAGGCGGTGGCCGCGGCGATGATCACCAAGGGGCCCAGATAGCGGCCGGCGGAGTTTCCGGCGCCCATCATCACGTCGGCGCCGAAGGTGGAGGTGCCGCCCGCCGAGTTCACCGTGGCCCGCCGGATGGCCAGGATCAGGGCGCCGATCAGCGCGCCCAGCAGCGCGCCGGTGGGCAGGGCCAGCCAGAAGTGCTCCAGAGGGGCGGTGATCCCGGCAGCCAACAGCATCGCGGGGATGCCGATGCCGACGCCGGTCTGCAGCGAGCCGCCGATGTCGAGGATGCCGACCATCGGCCCCTCGATGATGCGGGCGAACAGGAAGCCGGCGCCGAAGGCCGCTGCCGCCCCGTAACTCCCGCTGTCCATACCGCCCTTGAGCATCGCGGTGACGGCGACATCGCTGAAGGTGCCGGTGCGGTAGACGTAGTACAGGTGCGTGCCGGCGAAGATGCCGGCGGCCAGGGCCGCCACGAAGAGCGGGAAGGCCCATTCCGAGAGCCAGAAGCTGCCCTCGCCGGGGACTTTGCCGCGGGTCCTGCCCGCGGGTGCCGCAGCTCCCGCGGTGGTGGTGGCGTCGTTCGTGGTCATCGCGGTGCCTCGCTCACTTCGTCGGGGTGGTGCCGGTCGCGTCGTGGAGCCGGCTCAGCCAGTGCGGCACGTCCGCCTTCATCTGCTGCAGCAGCTGGATGTCCACGCCGCGCAGGAAGGCGCTGCCGACGAACAGCAACACGACCGCGCCGGCCAGCGCCTTGGTGACCCTGGTCCAGCCCAGGTCGTCGATGCCCTTGCCGACCACGATGCCGAGCACGATGCCGGGAACCGCGTTGCCCATCACGACGTGCGCCAGACCACCGAGCACGGTGCCCCAGCCTCCGCTGCGCCGCCCCGCGTCGACCGCCGCCATCCAGAAGACGATCGGCATGACGGGGTTGATCAGCCACTCCGAGGCGGGGCCGAGCACGTCGGCTGCGACGTGCTGCAGCGAGTGCGGAATGGACGCGGCGGTGGTGTTCAGAACCGTCACCAGAACCAGGCCGACGCCCGCCCCGTAGGCCGCCATCCGGCGCGGGTTGTGCAGCGTCTCGTCGAGGTTGCGGTTCTTGGTCATCGACAGCGCGGCGGCCCAGTGGGGCACGATGCGGTGATCGACGTCCGAGGTCAGCGCGCCGGTGCCGACGGCGCTGGCCCAGGCGTTGAAGAAGAAGCCGAGGCCGAAGGAGAAGTGCGCGACCGGGTCGTTCTCGCAGGCGTTGAGTTCGCCCAGGGTCCGGAAGGCACCCATGCCCTGCACCTTGGGCGCGTGGAACATGCGGGCCACACCCGCGCTCGCCCCGAAGCCGATCAGGGCGCCGATGACCATCGACTCCAGTGCGATGGTGAGCGTCTCGTTCATGCGGGTGTCCTCACCTCATGTGGAGCGCGTGCTGAAGCGGCGTCAGCCGCTCCTCGCGTACGGAGAATGCGATGGCGTCCAGATCGAGTGCGGCGGTGCGCACCTCGATCCGGAGAGTCAGCTCGTAGCGGCGGCGCTCGCGAGCGAAGAGCAGACCCAGGAACCGTTCCGTCCAGCGGTGTTCGACCGCGGACGCGACCTCGACGGCGAGCGGCTCGACCCGGAAGCAGACGCCGTCCGTCAGCTTGCCGACGGCACCGGAGACCTGCTGCATGGCGGCGGCGAACGCCTTCTCGCGGGTGGGCCCGGTGCCGCTGACCCGGACCGTGTGCCGGTCCTCGATCACGCCGACTCCCCGAGCTTCTTCAGCAGCGCCTCGGTCACCTTGAAGCCGAGTTCCTCGCTGTCCAGGAAGCCGAAGCCCAGCACCGTCTTGCCCTGCTGCACAGCGGTGATCCCGGCCTGCGGGGAGCGCATGCCGAACTCGATGTCATGGCCGTACTTGGCCTTGGCGGTGACCGCGCCCGCGCCGCCACTGCCGCAGAACGAGATGCCGAGCGCCGCGCCTTCGGCGGCCATCACGTCGCCGACCTTCATGTCCGCCCCGGGGCCCGGGATCAGGATGGGTTCGCCGCCCGCCGCCCGTATGCCGTCGGCGACGGCCTGGCCCTTGCCGAGCCGGTGTCCGATCACGATCTTGACTGCCATGGTGCACTTCCTTTGTCGTCCGCTGATGTGTCCGGCCCGCTGGTGCGCGGTCCGGTCATGCCTGTGTGCTGTGTGCTGCCGGTCAGCTCTCCTGGAGCTGCCGCGCCGTCTCGAAGTGCAGGGCGAGCAGCACGACTTCGGTGTCCCGGGCGGCATCGCCCAGGGGTGTGCCGTACGCGTCGATCAGCTCGCGGGCGGCGGCCAGCGGGCCCGGCGTGATCTCGTCGGCCACGGCGGGGTCCAGCGCGTCGAGGTGTTCGCCCGCCCGTACCCGGCGGACGAAGCCGAGGGCGTGGACGGCGAGCGCGAGCCGGCGGTCCTCGTCGAGGAGGATCCGCTCCGCCGCGGCGCGCTCCTCGATCAGCGGGAGCAGCCGGGCCAGGGCGTGGCGGTCCTCGTCGCGCACGGGTTCGGCGGTGTCCGCCACGGCGCCGGTGAGCGCCTCGATCAGGGGGTCGTCAGTCATGCGGTGGCCTTTCGTATCGGCATCGGGCGCCCGGCGCGGACGGTCGCGACGGGTGCGAGCCGGGTTCCTGCCGGGCGGGTGACTCCCTGGGAGTCGGTGAGCCGGTCGGGCGCTCCACGGTCCTCGAGAAGACTCAGGTCGCCCGCGGCGCCGGGCCGCAGCGAGCCCAACTCACCTGCCATGCCCAGCACTTCGGCCGGGTGCGTGGTGGCGCACCGGATGACCTCCGGCAGCGGCATCCCCAGGGCGAGCAGTTTGGACAGGGTGTGGGAGAGGTTCCGCACCGGCCCGTTCATGTTGCGTGCGTGCAGGTCGGTGCTGATGGTGTACGGCCGGATGCCGGCCGCCAGAGCGCGTTCCGCGGTGTCGAACGCGAAGCTGGCGCTGCCGTGTCCCACGTCGAACCGGACGCCGCGCTCCAGGGCCGCCCGGACCTGCGGCAGCGGTTCGGCTCCGCCGCCGAAGAGCCCGCCGGGCTTGCCGTGGAAGGCGTGGGTGACGACGTCGCCCGGCCCGAGCAGGTCCAGGACGTCGCCGAAGGCGGGCGGTGCGTTGCCGACGTGGACCATGACCGGCAGCGCGTGCGCCGCGGCGAGTTCCCTGGCCGCGCGCAGCGGCGCCAGACCGCTGTCGCCGAGGACCGACCGGCTCATGCGGACCTTGATGCCCCGCACCACCGCCGGGTTGTCGGTGAGGATCCGGTCAGTGGCCTTGACATCGATGTCTGCCGCGCCGCCGACGAGTTCCTTCGTGCCGTGCACGAGACCGTGCCGGGAGATGTTGAGCCAGCTCAGCACGCGGGTGGCGGCCGGGGCGACGACCGAGGAGGCGAAGTGCGGCCAGTGGTCGCTGCCGCAGCTGCCCGCGTCGACGACCGTCGTCACGCCCTGCCGAACCCCGGCCTGATCGGCCGGGACTCCGAGGGCGGTGGAGCCGTCGTAGATGTGCGTGTGCAGGTCGATCAGGCCGGGGGTGACCAGCAGGCCCGCCGCGTCGTACACCTCGGCTCCGGCCGGATCCAGCGTCCCGGCCGGGCCGACCGCCGCGATCCGGTCGCCGGCCAGCGCGACATCGCCGGGCTCGACGGTGCCCCGCTCGGGGTCGACCACCCGCCCGCCAAGAATCACAAGATCGAATCGGTTTGCGTCGGATGCCTGCACAGCCATGGACGGCGGCCTTCCAAGGAGCATGAGATAGGGCGCGGGGGGACAACCACGGAGCACCGGGGCGTTCCGTAGGGTAGATTTGCGTTCCGTAGAACGGATTGACTGCACGCTAGCCGGATGCCTTCGGAGGGTCAATGGATCGCGAAGAGTCGCTGAAATCGACGGACGCCCCGACGAACGCCTCGTCAGCTACGCGTAGACCGACACCGTCGGAGCTCCGGCCACAGGAACCGCACGGGTCCACCCAGGGACAGTCCGAAACCTCGGGCCCGGTCAACTCCGTCGCCAAGGCGCTCCGCGTCCTGCACGCCCTCGCGCACCCCGACGCCCCCCACAAGCTGGGCGAGATCGCCGAGCGCTCCGGTGTCCCCAAGGCCAGTACCCACCGCATCCTCGCGACCCTGATCGAGGAGGGCTACGCCGTCCCGGACGGCGAGGGGCGCTACGGCATCGGCACCCAACTGCGCGCACTGGCCGCCCAAGTACTCTCCGACGACACCGTCGGCATCGACGCGGTCCTGCGGGCTCTCCAGCAACGCCTGGGCCAGGCAGTCCACTTGGCGGTACTCAGCGGCGACCACGCCACCTACACCCACAAGGTCGACCCCGGCCTGGCCTACCGCATCGCGACCGAGGTGGGCACCCGCCTCCCCCTGCACGCCTCGGCCGCGGGCAAGGTGCTGCTGGCCCATCTGCCCGAGAGGGAGACGAAGGCGCTGCTCGACCGGGCCGGGCTCCCGGCCCGCACCTCTCACACCGTCACCGACCGCACCACGCTGCTCAGCCAGCTGGAAACGGTCCGGCACACCGGTTTCGCGACCGATTACGAAGAAGCCGACGAGGCGATCTGCTCCCTCGCCGCTCCCGTCCTCGACACCGACGGCTCCCCGGTCGGCGCGGTCTCCGTGTCCTCCCTGGCCGCCCTCGTCACCGAGGACCAGCTCACCGCGTTCGCCCCGGCGGTCCGACAGGCGGCCCAGGAGGTCTCCCGCAGACTGTGACGCGCGCACCCCGCACGAGGGACACGCATGACGTGCGTGTCTCCCGTGGGCGCGCGGTGGTCGCCCGCCCCCTGCGCCGGCGACCACCGCGGGCGGGCGCCGCCGCGTTCAGTCTGCGTAGACCTCCGCACGGTCGACGCTCACGAACGAGGCGGTGGACTGCGCGTTGTGCTGGCCCGTGACTCGTACGCGCAGCGTGTGGTGTCCGGACGGGAGCCTCGGGCTCAGGTACTGGACCGTTTCCCCCGTGCGGATGGCGCCGTAGAAGTCCACACGTTGCTCCGGACCACCGTCGATGCTCAGGTCCGCATACCCGTTCCCCACGTCACGTACGGACAGCAGGGCGATGCGGGTGCCGTCGAAGGTGAAGGTGGCCGAGGCGTCGGTGCGGTCGCTCCAGTGGTCGTCGCTCCAGAAGCACTGGGTCGCACAGCCGGTGCCCGCGTTCCAGGTGCCGCTGTAGGTGACGGTCCCCGGACCGTCGGAGCGCCCGTCGTCGTTGATCCAGTAGTTGCCGGCTCCGGGATCCCCCGACGGCAGGTCCTGCGTGGCACCCATGGCGAGCGGCCGGCCGAAGTCCGGGCTGCCGTCCGCCTTCCAGCCGAACTTCTGGGCGCGCGTGGTGCGGTTGCTGTAGGTGAGGGCACTCGTCGTCTTCGCGTGGTAGACGATCCAGTCCTCGCTGCCGTCGGGCGACTTGAAGAACGCGTGGTGGCCCGGCCCGAAGACTCCGTGGTCGTCGGCGCGGGAGAAGACCGCGCCCTGGTGCTGCGTCCAGTTCCCCGGTACCAGTGGATCGGCCGCGTCCGGAAGCGACATCATCCAGACCTGGTAGTCCGGCTTGCCCGTGTCGCACGTCGAATACGTCATCCACGTACGGCCGTTGCGATTCAGGAACTCCGGCCCCTCACGGACCTCCGGGCAGCCGCCCGCGCCGTTGATGGCCACCGCGTCTCCCGAGATCGTGTAGGGGTTGGAGAGCGGTGCGATGTTGAAGCCGTTGTGCTGGTACTGGTTGATGCCGCTGTAGGCGAGGTAGAGCCGCCCGTTGTGCTGCAGGATGCCCGCGTCGATGGCGAAGTCGTTCGCGTGGTCGGGCGGCGCGAGCTTGGCCTTGAAGTGGTACGAGCCTGCCGGATCGTCCCGGTCCGACTCCAGGACGTAGAGACGATGGTGGTCGTCCACACCGTCGTCGGCGGTGTAGTACATGTACCAGCGGTCACCGAACCGGTAGAACTCCGGCGCCCAGATGTCGCGGTTGCGCGAGCTGTCCGTGTCGGTCCACACCGTGACCGGATCAGCCGTCAGCAGGGTACTCAGCGACGGGGATCGCCACATTCTGATGCTGTCGCCCTGCGTCGTCGTGAGGTAGTAGTTGCCGTTCCAGTGCGTCATGTACGGATCGGGGCCGCTGTTCAGCGGATCACGGAATCCGCCCGCGGCAGCGGCAACCGGCTGCGGCGCGCCGGGCGACGGATCGGCGGACGCCGTGAGGCCGCCCCCGACGAGCGCCAGGAGCACACCGAACGAGACGACGGCCAGGCGGATGGTACGGACGGTGCTCGACAGGGACATGTGCAGCCCTTCGGAGGCGGCTCCCCGAAGGAAAACCGGCACGGGACGGCGACGTCGTTACATCGATGTAAATCTGTGGCGATACCGTAGGGACGGCTGCGACAGCTGTCAATCACCCAGCAATGTCAAGGGACTTCGGGTCATTTCCCGGCCCGGCGTGGCAGAGTCCGATCGCCCCGGTCCGGCTACGGCGACGGCTCCGTCCGGCAGGCCAGGTAGAGGGCTATGCCCTCGGCGGGTTCGCGGACCGGGCGGCCCGAGAGCCGGGTGATCTTGTCCAGGCGGTAGAGCAGCGTGTTGCGGTGGATGTGCAGCAGCCGCGCCGCCCCTACCAGGCTGAAGCCGCCCTCCGCCCAGGCGATGAGGGTCTCGCGCAGCTGCGGCCAGTCCGGCGCTTCGGGCAGTGTCCCCAGCACGGCGTCACGGAAGCGGCTTCGCGCCTGCGGCGGCACGGAGGCGAGCAGCTGAGGGACGCGGACCTCGTGGGCGGCGAAGACATTGCGGGACGCGTCGAGCCGCGGTCCGAGACCGAGGGCCGCGGCGGCGTCCTGGTATGCGGCGTGCAGTGCGGCCGGGCCGGTGGCCGGCTGCGCGTGGCCGATCGTCGGATGCGCACCGGCGCGTTCGGCGAGCAGGGCGCACAACTGGGCGCAGCGTTCCAGGAAGCGTCCGTCGGGGTCGTGATGGAGGACGAGGACATGACCGGAATCGAGGTGCCCGAGGAGGTCCTGCCGGTGACCGAAGACCGAGCCGGCGGCGCGGAGCACGGCCGGCGGTGAGACGGCGGGCGCCTCGGGCCCGCCCGCGGCGGCACGGGTGCCCAGGAGCAGCGCACGGCGGGGCAGTGCGGGGCTGAAGCCGAGTTCGGCCATCCGGGAGGACAGCGTGGCGGCGTCGACGAGATCGGGGTCGTAGTAGGCGATGCCGCGCAGGAGGTCGTGGACGGCGCCGGCGTGCAGCATGCGGCTACGGGTCGCGGCGGCTTCCTGGAGCAGGATCTCGGTCTGCCGCTGGACCACCAGGCCGAACTGGCGCACACGGGCGGGTGACCCGGTCAGGCCGACCGTACCGACCGCCTCGTCCCCGAGGAGCAGCGGAAGGCTGACGCCCGGGCGCACCCCGCTCAGCGGGCGCGCCTGGGCGGCCGTGTGCGCGGTGGGCCGCAGGGTGCGCAGCACGTCGAGCGAGGCTTCGTGCACCGCGCCCAGGCGCGCCGGGTCACCGCTGCCGATGACCACGGCGTCCGCGTCGGTGATCAGCACATTGAAGCCGACGATGCGGCTGATGTCCTGGGCGATCTCGTGGGCGAGCTTCGGGGTCAGCACGGCCGAGGCGGCAACAGGCAGGGGGAGGCTGTCGGACTTCATCGTGCGGATCGTACAAGGGCTGTCCGGCAAAGGTCTGCTGGTCCTGGTCGATCTGCACGATGACCAGCGGGAGGGCCGTGACTACCTTCGTCTCCAGCGTTCGGCGCCGCCGTCCGTCCCTGATCTCCTTCACCGCTGTTCTTCCCCTCGTCACCCTCTGTCTGCCAGGAGCTGCCCATGGCCGCCTCACCCGGTTCCCCGGACGCCGTCGCCGCACCGTCCCCGGCCGGCGCCTCCCCGAACAGTTCCCGCACGAGCTCGCGTGCCGGCTGGCTCATCACGTTGTACGCCGGTGGCGGTGAGTTCTGCGACGGCTACATCCTCAGCATCATCGGTGTCGCGCTCCCCCTGGTGACCTCGGCCTTCCAACTGGGCCCCGGCGGCGCGGGCTTGATCGGATCCGCCTCTTTGGTCGGCATGTTCGCCGGCGGCCTTGCCTTCGGGTATGTCACCGACCGGATCGGCCGGCGCAAGGTCTATCTGGCCGCGATGGCCGCGTTCATCGTGCTGTCGGCCCTGCAGTACGGCGCGGACGCGGCCTGGCAGCTGGTGGTGCTGCGGTTCCTGATGGGCGTGGCGATCGGCGCGGACTTCGCGATCGCGGGCACGATCGCCGCGGAGTTCGCTCCGGAACGTTCCCGCGGACCGTTGATGGTCGTCCTCGTCACGATGTGGTCGGCGGGCGCCGCGGTGGCCTACGCCGTCGGCTGGCTGATGCTGCGCAGCGGTCTCGACGACTGGCGTCTGCTGCTCGCGAGCAGCGCCGTGCCGGCGACGGTGGTTCTCCTGTTCAGGCTGCGCACGCCGGAGTCGCCCCAGTGGCTGTTGAGCCGGGGACGCATCGAGGAGGCGCGGGCAGTGCTGCGCAGGATGGGCGGCGACGTCGGCGCCGCGGTGGCGCCGGTCCGGCCGGCCGTCACGCCGCGCTACAGCGACATCTTCCGCAACGGCTATGGCCGGCGCACGCTGTTCGTCTGCCTGTTCTGGTGCTGCCAGCTGCTGCCGATCTACGCGATCACGACGTACGAGCCGACCATCCTGGCGTCCTTCGGGCTCGGCGAGGGTACGGACTCCTATCTCGGAGCTGTTGCCGTGCAGCTGTTCTTCGTGCTGGGCTCGCTCTCCGGCATGCTGATGGTCAACCGGGGCCGGCGCGCCCTGCTGCTCTGGAGCTTCGGAGCCTCCGTGCTGCCGCTGACCGGCCTCGCCGCGGTGGCCGACCCGCCTGTCTGGCTGGTGGTGCTCCTGTTCGCCGTATTCGGCGTGACGGCCTTCGCGAGCCAGTGTCTTCAGGCGCTGTACCCCTCCGAGCTGTTCCCCACCGAGGTGCGGGCCACCGCCAACGGTTTCGCTGCCGGTGTCAGCCGGGTCGGCGCGGCGATCGGGACCTTCGGCGCACCGGTGCTCCTCGGCCACAGCACGCACCTTGCCATGCTCGTCGGCGCGGGTATCGCGCTGGCCGGCTGGCTCGCCACGCTGCTGCTCGCTCCGGAGACGCGCGGCCTGTCGCTGGACGAAGCGGCCACCTCGGGCGAGCCCACCTCGTCGCTCGGCCCGGCTCTCTCCCTCTCGGCCCCCACGCCAACCGTCGCCTCCATCTCATCCACTCCCTCCACCGAAGTCACGGACCTCATATGAACACCCTCCCCTCCCCCGCCCCGAAGTCCGTGATCGTCATAGGTGCGGGCGTCATCGGACTCGCCTGCGCCCACTACCTGCGAGCGGCCGGCCTGGATGTCACGGTCCTTGAGCGCGACCGGGTGGGCAGCGGCTCCTCACGCGGCAACGCCGGCGAGATCTGCCCCGACCTCGTGGAGCCGCTGCCCGCGCCCGGCGTGATCACGAAGGCCCTGCGCGGCATCCACCGCCCCGACAGCGCCCTGCACGTCCACCCCCGCCCCAACGCCGAACTGGTCCGCTTCCTCACCGGCTTCGCCCGGCGGGCGAACCGCCGCGACCACCAGCACGGTGCGCAGGCTCTCGCCGGGTTCGCCAAGGACACCTTCGCGCTGTTCGAGGAGCTTGAGCAGCTCGGTGCGGACGGGGCGGCGCGCAAGGACGGCTATCTGTTCGCGTTCCCGTCGCACGAGGACGCGGGCCGTGCACACGCCTCGTTCGCCGCGCTGGGTGCGCCGCTGTCGGCGGACGGGGTGCTGGACCGTGCCGATATGGCCACGACGGAGCCGGCGCTCTCGGACACCGCCCAGGCGGGATTCGTCGTCGAGGATCAGTGGTCGGTCGACCCGTCCAGGTTCGTCGACGGCCTGGCCGCCCGGCTCCGGGACAACGGCGTACACATCGTGGAGGGCGCCCGGGTCACCTCGGTCGACGAGGTACGGGGCGGGGTGCAGGTGCGGTCCTCGGCCGGCACGTACGGCGCGGACCGTGCCGTGGTGGCCGCCGGCGTGTGGTCGCAGACTCTGCTGCGGGGCCTCGGTGTCGACCCCGGCCTGTTCCCCGGCAAGGGCTACAGCTTCTCGGTGCGCTCCAGGCAGCCGCTGCGCCGGCTCGTACATCTGGGAACGGCACATGTGGTGCTCACCCCGCTGGACGAGACCGGCGAACGGATCCGGGTCGCCGGCACGATGGAGTTCGAGGCCGACGCCGACCGCTACCGCGAGGCCCGGGTCCGGGCCGTCGTCGCGGCCGCCCGCCCCTACCTCGAGGGCGCCGACTGGGCGGACCGCGAGGAGGAGTGGGTGGGCGCCCGGCCGCTGACGCGTGACGGACTGCCCCTGATCGGTGCGGTCCCCGGCACCTCGCGGATCGTCGCGGCCGGCGGTCACAACATGCTCGGCCTGATGCTCGCCCCCGTCACCGGGCGCGCGGTCGCCGGCCTGGTGACCGGTGACCGCGCGGCGGCCGAGGCAACCCGTCCGTTCACCTTGGAGCGGCTGGCCCGGCGGCCCCGTACGAAGCGCCCGGCGACGCAGCGGGCCTGACAGGGCATCGGCCGGTCACCGCACGCACCCTTCGATCACTTACTTCAGTACTTACCTCAGCACTTACTTCCGCCGGGCGTCGTCGGACTTTGGGGCGGGGGGAGCAGGGCACTTACGTCGGCATAGCCGTCGCCTGTGTCGGAGGAGCGGGTGTCGAAGACCCGCGTGGTCGGGGCGCTGGAGATCCAGGGCTTCCATCCCGGCCTGCCGTCGCGGATGAACTCGACCGCCGCGCCGTGGACATCCGTGGCAAGGGTCTTGGGCGGCTCGGCACCGGCTACCGCGGTGACCCCTTCGGCGTCGAGGCAGTCGAAGTGGAACGGCACGTCGAGGCAGTGCGTGGCCAGGCCGAGGACGGGCGAGCGCCAGGCGAAGCGGTACAGCCAGGTGGGGGCGGAACCGCGGGCCCTGGCGACCCGGGCCACGGCTGTGCGGAAGAGACGGTCCGTGACGTACTGGCCGACGAGGTCGGCCGTGTCAAGGCCGGGGTGATCTGCGACGTACGCGGCGGCGACGGTCCCGTCCACACCGCACGCGGTGAGGATCCGGGCCGGCGCCGCCGTGGCAAGTCGGTCCCGCATGGGGTGCAGCGCCATGGTGAACTCGTGGTCGGTGGCACCGAGTACGAGCTCCTTGTCAGCTCCCACGCCCGCGGTGAGGGCGTCCAGGGTGGCCTCGGGGATCAAGTCGCCGTCGATCATGGGGGCAAAGGGCAGGTTCTCGGCGATCAGGCCGGCGATCCCGGCCAGAGCATCGTCCGGGTCCGTGCCCGCGCCCGTATCCGCATCCGCATCGGTGTCCGCTGCCGGCGAGGACACCTGCTTCTGCAGATCAAGGATCTGCCCCTCGCTCAGCTGGGACAAGCCTGTTCGGGTCGGTGGCACGCCGCCCAGTTCGGCCAGCTTGCGGCCCAGACGTTCCGCCACCGTCGTCGACACCTGCGAAACCGGGCCGGACAGACAGTGCACGCGGTGGAACAGGTGCTGCGCACGGGGCATGCCCAGCAGGGTCAGCACGGCGGCACCGCCCGCCGACTGACCCGCGATGGTGACCCGGTCGGGGTCCCCTCCGAAGCCCCGGATGTTGTCCCGCACCCATTCAAGGGCCAGCAACCAGTCACGGACGGTGCGGTTGTGCGGTGCGTCGGAGATCCATCCGAAGCCGTCGAAGCCGAGCCGGTAGCCGATCGAGACGACGACCACCCCGTCGCGGTTGAAGGCGGCGCCGTCGTACCAAGGGCTCGCCTGGGATCCGGCGAGGAAGCCACCTCCGTGGATCCACACCATCACCGGCAGGCCGGCATCCGGAGAGAGGTCCGGGGTGAACACGTTGAGATTGAGCGTCCCGTCGCCCGGGATGCTCGGCTCGGGGATGAAGGTGACCTCTGCCAGGGGGCGACGCTGCGCGGTAGGTCCGTAGGCGGTGGCGTCCAGCACATCGGACCACGGCTCGGGAGGGACGGGCGCGGCGAACCGGAGTGCGCCGACAGGGGGTTGGGCGTACGGGATGCCGAGGAATCGGACGCCGGTGTCGCGGCGCTCACCGCGCACAGGGCCGTGGGCGGTGCGGACGACGGGCGGCTCTGCGGCGTGGTCGGTCACTGGTTGCTCCTTGTGTCTTGTACGGCGTCGAGGTGGAGGAGTCGGGATCTGCTCCGGTCTTACGGGCGCGGGGCGTCCTGCTCGACGTAGTGCTTCAGCTTCCGCAGGTTCTTCCCGCCGTCAACGATGGCGCCGTAGGTGCGGTCCGCGGTGACGGGCGCGACGGCGACATGGCCGCTGAGCAGCGCGGTGGAGTCGGCCCGCCGCACGGTTTCCGTGCAGGAGTCGCCGGGCCTGTCCGCACAGACGCCGGGGACGATGTCGAAGGTGTCGCCGCTGCCTCGGCGTGCCGCGTAGTCGTGCCAGACGACCTTGCCGTGGCCGATGCCGGTCCACAGTGGCGGCTTGGCCCGCCGTCCCCCGCTGACGTCGGGGTAGTCGACCTTGACGGCGAACTTGCCGGTGAACAGGGAGCGTTCGCGCATTCCGGCGAGAAGACGGGCACCGAACTCGGCGTTGTCCCGGTAGTTGGCGACCGGGAAGTAGGTGTTGGTGCTGTCGCCGGATGAGGAGGAGAAGGCGATCGCGGGAACACCGTCGTCGATGGCGGCGACAGCGGCGCCGACCGTGCCGGAGTCGTTGACCTGCGCGCTGACGTTCGGCCCGGAGTTGATGCCGGTCACGACCACGTCGGGGCCGTCGGCCCAGCCGACCTTGGCGGCGAGGCCCGAGCGGAGGGCGAACTTGACGGTGTCGGCCGGTGTCGCGCTCGGTGTGCCGGCGCCGCAGGCGTCGTCGGACAGGCACACCCCGTAGACGGGCGAGCCGGACGGTACGCCTGAGCAGTCGTTCTCGTAGCCGGCGGGCAGCCGTGTGCGCCGAGCCAGCGTGAGCGCGCCGCCGTTGGTGACGGCGGTGCCCTTGCCGGACTGCACCTGCCACGGCGCCATGACGACGACGTCGGCGCCCGCGGCGCACAGCGCCTTGCGCATCTCGTAAAGGCCCAGCCCGTCGGCGTGGGAGGCCTTGGCGGCCTGCATGGAGTCGTCGTTGGACAGCAGGACGCGCAGTCCGGCCAGCGGTTCGGCCGAGGGTTCTGCGTGGGCGGCGGCCTCCGTGGCCTGCGGCAGGGCGTAGGCCACCGCGGTGAGACTTGCGAGTACGGCGGCGGTGGCGGCGGTGGCGGCGGTGGCGGCGGTGGCGAGCATGATGCGGGAGCGGGAGGTGGTGGGCATGGCGGGCGTGTCCCTTTGTTCACGTCGGAGGCGGTGGCGGGCGCGGTTGCCTGCCACCCGGTGTCTGCGAGTCCCGAACAATTCCGGGAGTCAGAGGGGCAGTCCGTGTCCGTGCGGGAAGACGGGGTCGGGGGTGTCGTTGGGTACGTCCGGACGCGAGGCCGCGACGGCCGCCATGGAGCGGGGCAGCTCGAACGGCAGGCGCCCCTCTCCGGCGGCCCGGCCGAAGGCGACGTCCAGCAGGGCGGTGTCACTCGCGCCGTAGTCGGCGATCAGCGCGGACGCCTTCTCGGCGATCTCCGGGATGACGGCCGGCCGCTCCAAGTTGATGCAGACGAGAGTCGGCACGGATTCCAAGAGGCCCACGATGTCGCTCAGTTCGTCCTCGGGGAAGTCGAGTCGCCCGGAGTGGAAGAAGGCTTCGAACCTGCCCTCTCGCGGCTCGTACGGCGTGCGTAGCCGCAGGATGGCCAGTTCGGCGGCGGCAGGGTCGGCGACCACCTCTCCGTAGGCGGCCGCCGCGTCCGACGAGACTCCTCGGACGTACAGCTTCGGCCGGGTCCCGGTGACCGGGAGTGTCCGCTCGTGGTTGGTCAGTACGGTCAGGGAGCGGCGCTGCGCGGCCGCGCCGGCCGCGCGGAACTCACTGTTGCCGACTGTTTCCTCGGCCGTCCCGGGATCGACGAAGGGGCTGTCGAACAGTCCCAGACGGAACTTGTCGCGCAGCAGGCGTCGCACCGAGGCGTCTATACGGGACTCCGGGACGCGGCCCGAGCGGACCAGTTCCACGATCACCTCCGGGCAGGCTTCACCGCCGAACTGGTCGGCTCCGGCGTCGAGGGCCTTCGCCGCCCGCTCGGCGACACCGAGGTGTTCCACTCCCCAGGCGCGCGCCTGGTGCAGTTCGCCGAGGATCGGGGCGTCGGTGAGCAGCCCCCAGTCGGTGCACACGATGCCGGTGAAGCCCAGCTGCTCGCGCAACAGCCCGGTGACGACACCGCGGTTGAAGCCGAATCCCACCTCTTCCCAGTCCGTGCCGATCGGCTGGCCGTAGTACGGCATGATCTGCGCGCACCCCGCGGCGATGGCGGCGCGGAAGGGCAGGAGGTGGTGGTCCCGCATTCCGCCGGGATAGACCTGCTCCTTGCCGTGCGCGAAGTGCGGGTCCTCACCGTCCTTCTGGGGGCCGCCGCCCGGGAAGTGCTTGACCATGGCGCTGACGGAGTGGCCGCCCAGCTCCTCCCCCTGCAGCCCGTGGACATACGCCTGCACCAGCTCGGCGGTCAGGGCGGCGTCCGAGCCGAAGGTGCCTGTCTGGCGGGACCAGCGCGGCTCGGTGGCCAGGTCGATCTGCGGGTGGAGAGCCACGCGCAGGCCGACGGCCAGGTACTCACGTCGGACGGTGTCGGCGAACTGGTGCACCAGTTCGGGATCGCGGGTCGCGGCCAGACCCAGCGGCTCGGGCCACGCGGAGAACGGCCCTGCGGTGAAGGACGCACCCGGGTTGTCGGTGAAGGCGTGCCGCGGGTCGGTGGAGAGAGTGACCGGTATGCCGAGGCGGGTGCCGGCGGCGATCTCCTGAAGGGCGTTGTGCCATTCGGCCATCTGCCGGGCGCCCGCGGCGCCCAGGACGTTGAAGTGGCTGATGAGACGTGTCCGGATCAGTCCGGTGGTGTCTGTGGGCACCATCGCCTCGTCGCCGTCCTCGACCGGGCGTCCGTCCGGATGGAGGGGGAGCACGGTGTGGAAGACCTGTCCGGCCTTCTCCGCGAGAGTCATGCGGGCCAGGAGATCCTCGACGCGCTCGTCGACGGGGCGGGACGGGTCCTGGTAGGGGTGGCCGTCGTCACGGGGCGCGGATGCGGTGGTGGTCATGGGTGTCTCCAGGGCGAAGGGGACGGAATCCGGGGTGGTTCGGCGCACGGCGCGGATCGGGTCACGGCCGGCGCCGCGAGGACGGTGGTCACCGCGCGGACGCGGGAGGGACGGCGTGGCGGGCCGGACGGCTCAGCGAACGCCCCGGACGCGGAGTACACCCAGCGCGCCCACGAGGGAGACGGCCGCGGCGACCGGGAACAGGGCCTCGTAGCCGCCGGCGGCGACGATCCAGCCGGCGAGGGTGGGCGCGAGAATCTGCGGTCCGGCGTTGGCGATGTTGATGACGCCCATGTCCTTGCCCACGTCGGCCGCGCGCGGCAGGACCTTGGTGATCAGCGCCATGTCGACGGCCATGTAGGCGCCGAACGCCAGGCCCCCGACGATGTTGTACGTGAGCATGCCGCCCTGAGTGGGCCACAGCATCGGAAGCGACAGGGCCAGCGCCGCGACGATGCCGGAGGCGAACACGAACGGCTTCACCCTGCCGACCTTGTCGGCGAGGGGTCCGAGGAGGACGGTGGCGGCGACCGTGCACAGCGCGTTGACGACCATCAGGAAGCCGACGGTCGGCAGCAGATCCTGGGGCGGGACCTTGATGTAGTCGGCGAGCAGGTACAGGTTGTAGGTGAGGACGATGAAATAGCCCAGCATGACCCCGAGCCGGGAGACGAAGGCCCAGCCGAAGTCCGGGTGCCGGCGGGGGCTGACCCAGAAGCCGCCGAGGAACTCCCTGAGTGAGAACGGCTCGCGCGGCAGGTCACGGGCGTCGCGGTCCGGGGACAGGACGACGAACACGAGCGCCGCGACGACGATGACGCCGGCTATCAGGTAGTAGCCGTTCTCACCGGCGAACCGGCCGCCGAATCCGCCGATGACACCGTCCAGGCCGAACTTCGTACCGGGCACCCCGCCGATGATCAGTGCGGCGGCGATCGTGCCGAGGGGCACGCCCAGACCGACCAGCGCGGAAAAGGTTCCGTACCGGGCGACCGGGACCCGATCGGGCATCGCGGCGGTGAGGGCGGCCTGGTAGCCGTTCATGATGAACTGCACGACGCCCCAGCTCAGACCGAGCGTCGCGATGCTCGTCGCGTGCGCCTGGGCGACCAGGGCCAGTGCGCCGAGCAGCGCGCACAGAAGGATCCACGGCGCCCGGCGGCCGAACCGGGACCGCGTGCGATCGGACAGTTGCCCGAACACCGGGTTGCCGATCGTCGCGAGGACGGCCCCCGTCGTGCTGGCCGTGGACAGCGCGGATGTGTCGTTCGTGCCGGTGATCTGGGCGACCTGGATGGGCAACAGGAAGCTGCCCACGCCGAGCCACAGCAGGTAGAGCGCGATGTTGGCGGCGGGCAGCGTGACGTAGAGCCGTGCGAGGCGCCGGGGAGGCACGGGTGCGGCGGCCTCGGTGTCGGCGCCGACGACAGCGGTCGCCGTCGCGTTTTCAGGAAGTGAATGGGTCATGGTGAGGCCCCTTGAAGAGCGATGCCGATGAATGCGGACGCGGTGGGGGCGCGCGTTGAGGAGGACAGTAGGTGACACGTGTAATCAGCGGAAGAGGTCTGACGGCATGAGTTGTGTTCGTCATCAGCTGCGGCACCACTCACGTGTTGAAAAGTTGAAGCCATTGATCGACGCCGGAGCAACGCCTCCATCAGCCACGACGCGGTTGCCGCGTGCGGCGACGCTGCTGTGACGTCACCTTGCCGACCGCCCTGACTAGGCGGTTTCCCGGATCACCAGACCGGTTCGGAGGTAGGAGCGGGTCTCCGCGGGCGTGTCAGGGGTACCGATCAGGCGGTCCAGCATCGCCGCGATCTCACGTGCGGGCGTGAAGTCCATGCGGACGGTCGTCAGCTTCGGGCGGAGGAGTCTGCCGATCAGCAGATCGTCCGCACCCACGACGGCGACGTCCTCCGGGACACGCAGGCCGGCGTCCTGCAGGGCGCGCACGGCGACGGACGCGTACTCGTCGTTGTAGGCGAACAACCCGTCGGCCCCGGTCTGGACGAACAGCTCGGCCCACCGAGCCGCCGCCTCCTGGCCGAAGGCGAGTTCCTGCCGCACGACGGTGACCGAAGCATGTGCGCTCGCCGCGGCCTCAGCTCCGGAGAACCTGGGCACGGCGAACCCGCGCAGCGACGCATCAGCGGGGACGATCACACCGATCTTCCTGCGTCCGGCCGCCACCAGGTGTTCCACAGCCACCGCGCCGACCTGCATCTGATCCGCCACCAGCGCGTGCGCGCCGGGCACCGGCACCGGCCCGGCGCTGACCACGACCCCGATCCCGGCTCGGTGCAGCACATCGACAGCGTGCCCATCCAGGCTGTCGTCCATCAGCGACAGCACCGCGTCGGGCCTCAACTCGGCCCACCGGCGAGCGGCCTCCGCGCCCCGGCGTCCCGTCGGGCCGTAGAGCACGGCCGTGTAGCCGAGCTCCGAAAGGGCCAACTGCAGCTCGGCGAAGTACTGGGCGAACAACGGCCCCGCGGTCACGGCCGGGGCGGTGAGCAGCACGACACCGCTCCGCCCCGCGCGCAGTGCCCGCGCTACGGCGTGCGGCACATAACCCAGTTGCCGGGCCGCTTCCCTCACCCGCTCCCGGGTCGCCTCACTGACGCGTCCGCTCCGGGTGTTGTTCAGGACGTACGAAACGGTGGCCCGCGACACCCCCGCGGCGCGCGCCACGTCCTCACTGGTGGGCGGCGTGCCGGCTGAACCGTGCGAGGACATGGAGGCCATGATCACTCATCATCCCAGATGGGGACCGGTGAGGGAGCGCCTGCACCGAGTCAGGCGGAGGCACGCGACCCCTTCCCCACTCCCCGCGGGGGGCAGCTTCCCCGCTCCCCGCGGAGGGGTCAGCTCGGCTCGACGGTGAGCCACTCGGCCCGCCCCTTCCCCGTTCCAAGGTGCCCCGCCGGAGCGACGGCATCGCGCACGCTGCGAAGCTCCGACAAACCCCTGCCCGGCGGAACGCCCGGCTGATCACGCCGTTCTTCCGGTTCGCCCGCCGCGCCCTTCCCGTTTGTCCTCTTCGCGGACCTTGGTCTCTTCATCGGCCTTGTGCACTTCGCCGAGCTTGATCTCCTGATCGACCTTGTTCACTTCGCCGAGCTCGTTCTCTTCGCCGGCCCCCTTCACTTCGCCGAAGCGGAGGGGAAGCGTCGGCTGGTAGCCGCCCGCGGAGATCTTGGCCACCATCTCGGCGAGATACCCGCAGGCCTGCGAGATCTCCTGCTGGAACTGGTTGCGTTCGCTGACGGCGGCCGCGACCAGCAGGGCGGTCAACGCGGAGGAACCGTTGAAAGCCTGCAGGGTGATCATGCTGGTGAGCAGATCGTGACCGGTGAACGGACCGGTCCCCCGGGCCGCGGCGATGATCGTGAAGGTGGACACGGCCAGTGCGCAGGGTGCGGCCCCGGCCAGCTGGAAGCGGAAGGCCGCCCAGATCAACAGCGGGAAGCTCAGGAACATGAGGGGCGCGCTGCCGGTCGCGACAAGACCGACGCCGGCCGTGGCTGCGACGAGCAGGAACCCCTCCACCCAACGGGACGGTGGAGCGTCCTTCGGCCAGCGTGCCGAGCGGAGAACGAGCAGGACCGGCGTCACCACCAGGACGCCCATCGCGTCGCCGGTCCACCAGACAGACCACGTCGGCCAGAACCCGTCGGCGCCCACCACACCGGCCAGGGCCAGGGTTCCGCTGCCGATCGTCGCGCTGACCAGCATTCCGGTGAACGCACCGAGAAAGATCAGTGCGAGCACATCCCGCAAACGGGACAGTTCACTACGGAATCCCGCACGGCGGAGCAGTGCGTACGAGCAGACGGGCGCGAGGGTGTTGCCCGCCACGATGGCGAGCACGGCCGGCAGCGACGGGCCGAGGGAGACGTTGACCAGGAGCGCGCCGAGCGCGATCCCGGGCCAGACCCGCGGGCCGCGCAGGAGCAGGCTGGCCAGGGCGATACCGGTCGGCGGCCACAGCGGGGTGACCTGGCCGCGCACCAGCTGCTGGAGCAGTCCCAGCTTGGCCGAGCCGTAGTAGACCGCGGCCACCACACAGATCTCCAGGGCGGCCGCAGCGCAGCGCCGGAGCCGTTCTCGCCGGGCGGCTGTCATGGGTGCGGCCTCCGCTTCGACATCCCTCCGTGATCCATCATCCGCCGCTTCCCCGGGATCCTCCACGGCACCGTTGAGCCGGGTGTCCGGCGCGGACGCGCGGTCAGGCGGGCGGGGTGCGCAGGGCGAGGACGGCCATGTCGTCGTGACCGTCGCTGGGGTGGTGATCGGCCAGTGCCTGAACGAATTCCGGCAGGGGCAGGGCGGCGTACAGGGTGGCTAGTGCGGTGAGCTCGTCGAGGCTCTCGTCGATGGGCCGGGCAGGATGTTCGATCAGCCCGTCCGTGAAGAAGACCACGGTGGAGTCAGGTGGCATGTATCGGGAGTGATCGGGGCGGGGCTGTTCCGGGTCGACCCCGAGCGGCAGCCCCGGCTCGGCGAACAGGGTTTCCGCCCGGCGACCAGGGACGATCAGCAGGGGCGGGACGTGGCCCGCGCTACTCCAGTGGAGGCGCCAGCCCGGTCCGGCCGGTTCGATCCGCGCCAGCGTCGTGGTGGTGATGGGGTTGCTTGTCATGGCCTGCAGGGTGCGGTCGAGCTGGGCGAGGACGGCAGCGGGCGCACCGCCATGCTCGAACAGCAGAGCGCGCAGCATGTTGCGGGTGGAGGCCATGGAGGCCGCGGCCCGCAGATCGTGCCCGACCACATCACCGATGACGACCGCCACGACGTTGCCGGACAGCGGGATCGCGTCGTACCAGTCTCCGCCGAGCTGGCTGGGCTCGGCTGCGGGCCGGTAGATCGCGGCCGCGGTGAAAGGCCGCAGGTCGGGAAGTGTCGGCAGCAGCAGCCGCTGGAACTGCTCGGCTCCGACCCGTACACGCTCGAACAGGCGGACGTTCTCGATCGCGATCCCGGCGGCACCGGCCAGGGCGACGACGACGTTCTCGTCGTGAGCGTCGAAGGGCTGTCCGTCGCGCCGCTCGGAGAGGTAGAGATCGCCGTAGATCTCGCCGCGGACGCTGATCGCGACGCCGAGCAGGGTACGCATACTCGGATGACCGGGCGGAAACCCGGTGGACGACGGATGAGACAGAATGCTCTCCACCCGCAGGGGCTCCGGATGATGAATCAGGTGCCCGAGGACCCCCATACCGCGAGGGAATCCGGCCTCGGCCAGAGCAGCGCGTTCCTGTGCGGACAGGCCGGCGGCGATGAACCGCTCCAAATGGTCTCCGGACTCGTCGAGCACACCCATTGCCCCGTAGCGGGCGCCCACCAGATCCATGGCGGTGGTGACGATGCGGTTCAGCACCGCGGGCAGCTCCACCTCCCGGCTGATGGACACCACGGCATCCAGCAGGCCCTGAACTCGGTCCATGGCGTCCAGCAGAGACCGCAATTGCTCGTCGATCCGGCCCAGCTCGGCACGCAGACGTTCGTGCAGGTCCGGGGTATGTGGCTGCCTCGGGTGGATGCCGCGCTCGATTCCCGCCATCACAAGCGCCCGGGGACCGTACGGCCGCTCTCGGTCGCCTTCCGTCTGCGGCGATCGCTCCGCACCGTTGCCGGGTCCGCCCACACGATTGAGGAGTGCATTTCGGCCTCCTGGCAGGACCCTCGGTGATCGAGGTCATGGCGTCGCCCGGCATAAAGGGCAATTGAGGTCATTATTTCAAACAAGTGGGGACGGCGTCGCCGGCGCCCGAGGGACCCGTCGGCCGAGAAGGTCTACACCCGTGTCAACGGTCCGCCGGAAGCCTGACCGCAGTGGTTGCGCAGGACAGGTGCACGCGGTTGGCGGCCAGGGCGAGGGCGGTGCGGCCGACCGTGAGGTCCACGGGGGTCTTACCGTCGTTCGGGAGGCCGCTGTGGAAGGTCCACGGCGGGCGGTGCGTCTTCAGGCCAAGAGCCAGGAGCGGCTGCGGGACGTCCTCCGTGTCGCGGTAGAGAATCCCGCCGTGGATGGCCGGTGGGGGCCGAGTCTTCGTCATGGTGCGCAGCGGCCACCCGGCGCGCCCTCCTCGCCCACCTGGACGGGAACGCACGGGCCACGGACGGTCCACGGGCCCACCGCGATCTGCGCGTCGAACCCAGCCGTCTCTCCTCCAGCGCCGCAACGGCGCCCGGTCGGTTCGGCGCCCAACCCCGTACATGCGCGGCCCCGGTGGGCGCCCGGAGCGGTCGGCTCAACGCCATGACCGGTCTCCGACAGCGGTCCGCGCGCCCTCGGCCGTCGGCGAGTCGGCGGCGGCCTTGGGACCGCTCGGCGGTTCTGACCACGCATGGGACGTGGCGATGGGTGATGCGGCCGGGGCCGATAGCGCGGCTGAGGCAGGTTCGTGCCCTACCCCGCCCGGTGTTGACGTTGACGCGGGAACAGCGCACGGCACGCCTCGCCCGCGAGGTCGTGCACCAGTGGAGCCAACTCCTTGAAATCCATTGCCTGGTAGTCGCCGCAGAGTGACAGCGCGGCCGTCGCCGGGCCGCCGCTGCGCAGGGGGGCCGCAACACAGCGGAAGCCCGTCAGGGTCTCTTCGTTGTCGATAGCCAGGCCGTCCCGCCTGCGAATCCTGGTCAGTTCGTGGTGCAGGTCCACGGCGGTGCGCAGGGTGCGCGGGGTACTCATGGGCAGCTGGCCGCGGTAGGCCGAGTCGACCAGGCCCGGGTCGAGTGTGGCGAGGATCGCCTTGCCGACAGCCGTTGTGTGTGCGGGCAGTCGAGCACCGAGCCGGGTGGGCAGCTGGGCGGCGGACCGGCCGCCCGCCTTCTCCAGGAAGACCACCTCACGTCCGTCGAGGACGGCGAGATGTCCTGCCAGGCCGGTGCGCCGGCACATCTCGTGCAGCAGAGGCGTGACGACGTCCCTGATCTCATTGTGTCCCGCGGCGCGCCCGCCGAGCTCCAGAGGGCGCATGCCGAGCCGGTAACCGCCCGTGGAGTGGGTGAGCCAGCGCAACCTGATCATCTGGTCGAGGATGCGATGCAGGGTGGAGCGTGGCAGGCCGGTGCGTTCGGCAAGGTCGAGGAGGGAGAGGCTGGGCGTGTGAGGGTCGAACGCGTCGAGGATGAGCGTCATACGTTCGATCATGGAGCTCGGGGCGGGGACGTCGCCCGCGCGTCCGCCGACCTTCGCGGGTGCCGTCATGTCCGCCTCCACCGAGAGCGAGAGCGCGAGCGCGAGCCGGGGCCGTTTCGTGATGTGTCCGGGCCGTGTCCTGCGCACCTGTCCGCGATCGAACCGACCGGGACGCGGACAGTGTTGACGGTCCGTTCGCCGCGATGGGTGACCCTTGCGAGGCCCCTGCCGTGCACATACAGAATCCTCACCCTTTGGGCGCACCACTGCGGGTCCGGGAAGCTCGCGTTGTCCGTCGGCGAGTCCCACTGAGCGGGAGTGGCAGGTCCGTTCACCGGGATGCGGCCATGCGCCCCCTTCCGAGTCTCGGTACGTGCGCAGAGAGTGCGGCGGGTCAGCCATATATGACGGTCCGTCAAATCTAGGCGAAGGGCATCGATGTCCGTGCGAGGATCCCTCTCCCTCCCCCTGCGAGCCCGCGCGCTCTCCGGGGCGGGCACGGTCGCGCTTCTGGTGTTCCTGCCGACGGCGGCCGGTGCGGCCGAGCCGGGCGACTCGGAGGGCAGCGACTGCCCGGTGACCGCGACGGCGCAGGGCGTGCAGGTGACCGTGAGCGCGAGCAACGACACGCTGCTGCAGGCGCCCACCGGTGTGGGTGTTCCGGTGGCCCGGGCCTGCGTGAACTACGCGGTCGGCGAGTCGTCGGGGTGGGCCGGCAGCCCCTATCCCGGCGAGACGGTCATCTCCGCACCCGCGCTGATCGGCAGCCAGACCGGGCAGAAGTTCCCCGACTATCCGGCGTACGCGGCCTCCACGTACCCCTCCGACGAGAGCGCCACCAGCGGCCAGGATCCGCACGTCATGCGCTCGCACAGCACCAAGACGTCCACCAAGGCGCAGGCCAGTACGGTCCTCGGCCAGGACGCGGCGGCGGCGTCCACCACGGCGATGGCCCACACATCGGTGGACCCGGACGCCCTCACGGGGAAGGCAACGGCCACCTCCGACACCAAGCCGTGGGCGGTCAACGGCGTCCTCGAACTCGGCCGCGTGCTCAGCTCCGCGACCGCCACGGTCGACCGGGACGGCAAGGTCGTACGGGACTCCGAGCTCAGCATCGGCCGCACCGAGATCGCCGGCCAGGGTGTCGAGATATCCCCGGACGGACTCAAGGTCGTCGGGCAGACCGCACCGCTGCCCGACGCCGCCGATCCGGCCAAGGCCCTCGCGGCCGCGGGAATCAAGATCCGCTACCTGGACGAGAAGCGCACCGAGCAGGGCGTCGTGTCGGCCGGTCTCGAAGTGCAGGCACGGCAACAGGACACCCAGTCCGGGGCCGTCTACACCGTGACGTACGTGTTCGGCCGCGCTTCCGCCGACGCCGGCCGCATCGAGGCGCCGCCCGGCAGCGGAAGCGTGCCGCCCGCACGGGTGCCGCAGGCGCCGTCCGACGCGGGTGGCGGCGGGGACGCCGCGGACTCGCAGGTGCCGGCCGACGACACTCCGGCCGCCCCGAAAGCCCCGTCCGACGACGGCTCGTCCACGCCCCAGGACACCAGGCCCGTCCAACTGGCCGCCAGTCCGACCGATATGGGCGTCACCGGCATCTACCTCGTGCTCGCGCTCGGCGCCGTGGCCACGTTCGCCGCCGGCACCCTGCTGCGCCTGTTGGGAGTGAAGACTCGATGGACATCGTGACCCGGATACGCAGTCAGTGGGACAGGCTGACCGCTGCGTTGACCGCGCTGGCGGGCGCCGCAACCCTTGTCATCGGCTGGCGCGGGGTGAGCGGTACGCCGTATCCCGCCGAGCAGTTGCCGTACGTCGTCAGTGCCGGGCTCGGCAGCCTGTTCCTGCTCGGCCTCTCGACCGCGTTGTGGCTCTCGGCGGACCTGCGCGACGAGTGGCGCAAGCTCGACCGCATCGAGCAGGCGCTGCGGGCGGCCGGCGGTGCCGACGCGATCGCCCTCGCCGGGAGCCAGGACGGCAACGGTGCCGTCCTGGCACCCCCCGGACGCGAGCGGGCTGCTTCGGTCTCCCCGGGCTCGGCCGCCTCCCCGGCCGAGCCCGAGCGGTCCGCTCCGACTCCCTTCGGCGAAGGGGAGGTTCGATGAGCGGCGTGGACGGACGCACTGTGCCCTGGCGCGACCGGGACGTGGTGACCGTCTGCGGCACCACCCTCGCCGGGCTCGCCCTGATCGTGACCGCCTGGTTCGGCGCAGGGGGCACGGTGTCGACGGCGCGGCAGGCGGCCTGGCTGAACCTCGGCGTCGCCGGGTTCGCGGTCTGCGCCGGCGGCCTCTGCCTGTGGCTGCTACGCGCCCGCCGCACGCTCGGCGAGCGCCGCATCTCGCTGATCGCCCTCGCTCCCGCGGACGACGACGAGGACACGTCCCCCGCGACGCGCACCCGCCGCAGCGGGCCGACGGACACCACGCTCCCCCTGCCGCTGGTGCGGGCCGAGGGCATGGACCGCGCGCACCACCCTGACTGCCCACTGGTGGCGGGCAAGGACGTGGCACCCGTCGGTGTCGGCCAGGTCGACCCGTGCGGGGTGTGTGCGGCATGAGTGATCTGCTGCCGTTCCTCGTCGTCGGCATCACCACCGGATCCGTCTACGGTCTCGCTGCCATGGGTCTGGTGCTCACCTACAAGACGTCGGGCATCTTCAACTTCGCGCACGGTGCCATCGCCGCCGTGTCCGCGTTCGTCTACTACGACCTGCGCACCCTGCGCGGACTGCCCTGGCCCCTCGCGCTCGCCGTCGCCGTGATCGTCGTACCGCCGCTCATCGCGCTGCTCATGGAACGCGTCACCCGCTCGCTGGCCGCAGGCACCGCGGCCACGAAGATCGTTGCCACCGTCGGACTGCAACTGGTCATCATGAGCGCGCTGCTCGCGGGCTATGGCGGCGCCGCCCTCGACTTCCCCGGCTTCCTGCCCACCGACACGGTCACCGTGATCGGAGTCAATGTCGGCATCGACCAGTTGACCTCGGCGATCGTGGCGGCGGTCTGCGCACTCGGGTTCTTCGCCTTCTTCCGGCTCTCCTCGATGGGCGTCCGGATGCGAGCCGTCGTCGACGACCCGGATCTCCTGGAGCTCTCCGGGACCAGCGCGTTCGCCGTGCGCAGCCGGGCCTGGCTCATCGGCTGCTGGTTCGCCGCCGCCTCGGGAGTCCTGCTTGCCCCTCAACTCGGTCTGGACGTCCTCCTGTTGACCCTCTTGGTGGTGCAGGCGTACGGGGCCGCGGCCGTCGGACTCTTCTCCAGCCTCCCGCTGACCTACGCCGGTGGACTGCTCATCGGCATCCTCGCCGCCCTCGCCACCAAGTGGGTGTCCCACTCCGAGACGTTCTCGGGGCTGCCGCCCGCGATGCCGTTCGTGGTGCTGTTCGTGGCGCTCCTCCTGGTCGGCCGCGGCAGACTCACCGAGATCGGCGGACACCGCCCGGCGCCGGCGTCCCGGCCGCTGGTGAGCCGTGCCACCGCGCGGATCCTGGCGGTCGCCGCGGTCGTGCTCGCGGCGGGCATACCGATCGTGGCCGAGTCCAAACTTCCCGTGTATTCGGCGGCGTTGGTGTTCGTGCTGATCTTCGCCTCGCTGCAGCTGCTTGTCCGCACCTCGGGGCAGGTCTCTCTCGCGCACGCCGCCCTGGTCGCGGTGGGCGCGTCGACGTTCTCGCATCTGGCGGTCGGCGCCGGACTGCCGTGGCTGATCGCCGTACTGCTCGCCGGGGCGGCCGCCGTGCCGGTGGGCATGCTGGTGGCGATCCCCGCGATCCGGCTCTCCGGCCTGTATCTCGCCCTGGCCACCTTCGGGCTCGGGCTGCTCCTCGAGCGGGCGGTCTACGGAACGTCGTGGATGTTCGGAGCCACCAACACGCTGCCCGCGCCCCGTCCCGGCCTCTTCGAGACCGACGCAGCCTTCTACTACGTCCTGCTCGCCTTCGCCGTCGCCGGATCCCTCCTCATCGCACTCGTCGGCCGCAGCCGGCTCGGGCGGCTGCTGCGCGCCATGGCCGACTCGCCGACGACGCTCTCCACCCTCGGCCTCGGAGTGAACGTCACCCGGGTCACCGTCTTCGCCATCTCCGCGTTCGTCGCCGGGGTCGCGGGGGCGCTGTACGCGGCCCAGGGCCAGTCGGCGACGGGCGCACCCTTCCTCTCGTACACCTCACTGACCTGGCTGACCGTCCTGGTGCTCTGCGCCGGCCTGCGCTCGGCGGGCCCGCCCCTCGCAGCGGTGCTGGTCGCGGTGGTCCCGGCGTACCTCACCAATGGCACCTTCGCCCAGGCGCTCCCGGTGCTCTTCGGCTTCGGCGCGCTCCTCGTCGCGCTGTACGAGGCGGGCGCTGCCCGGCGCCGCGGCACCGGGCAGCCGCCCGAAGAGCCGGCGGGTTCGCGGTCCGACGAGCGTCTCGATGCACCGGGCCCCGCGGCCCAGCGCCTGACGGCGGCCAGGAAGGCGCGTCGCGCCCAGGCCCGGCCCGCGAGGGTCCGGGTCGGCGCGGGACTGACGAAGGAGGTCGCGCGATGAGCGAGGGCAACGACTCCATGGGGCCGAGGGAGGCCGAGAGCGCGGCCGACGCGGAGTCGACGGGCCTGCAGATCAAGGACCTCACCATCCGTTTCGGCGGCAACACCGCCGTGGACTCGGCCGCCTTCGACGCACCCCTCGGCCGCGTCACCGGACTCATCGGCCCCAACGGCGCGGGCAAGACCACCACCTTCAATGCCTGCTCCGGGCTGCTGCGCCCCTCCCAAGGGGAGATCCACCTCTTCGGCAAGGACATCACCGGCCGCCCACCCGCCGCCCGCGCCCAGCTCGGCCTCGGGCGGACCTTCCAGCGGATGGACCTGTTCGACTCCCTCACAGTCGAGCAGAACATCGCCCTCGGGCGCGAGGCAGGACTGGCCCGCAGTCACCCCCTCAAGCAGCTCCTGTCCACCCCCGCCGAGACAAAGGCCGTGCGCGCCGCCACCGAGGGGGTCCTCGAACTGTGCGGCCTGCGCGCCCTGCGCCACGAGATCGCGGGCTCGCTCTCCACAGGGCAGCGCCGCCTCGTCGACCTCGGCCGGGTCCTGGCCGGCGACTTCTCGATGCTGCTGCTCGACGAGCCGTCGTCCGGCCTCGACACCGCGGAGACCGAGAAGTTCGGCGAGATCGTCACCAGGGTCGTGGCCGAACGCGGCTGTGGTGTCCTGCTCGTGGAACACGACATGGGTCTCGTCATGGCGGTCTGCGACTACCTGTACGTACTCGACTTCGGTCAGATGATCTTTGAGGGCACCCCGGCCGAGGTGCGCGCCAGCTCCGCCGTGCGCGCCGCCTACCTGGGATCGGAGGCCGCGTAGTGCTGGAACTCGACAACATAAGCGCCGGATACGGCGGCACACGCGTCCTGCGCGACGTCTGTCTGTGGCTCCCCCCGAAGTCCGTGGTGGCCCTGCTCGGCACCAACGGTGCTGGAAAGACAACCCTGTTGAGGGTCGCGTCCGGCCTCCTCACACCCTCCTCCGGACGCCTGAGCGTGGACGGAAAGGACCTCACGGGCAAGCGCCCGCACACCCTGGCCCGCAACGGTGTCTGCCATGTCCCCGAAGGGCGCGGGGTGTTCCCGACCCTGACCGTGAAGGAGAACATCCTCATCCAGGCGGCGGGCGGCGACCTGGACGAGGCCGTCGAGCGCGCCGTCTCCGCCTTCCCCGCTCTGAGCCAGAAACTCGGCCAGCTCGCGGGATCGCTGAGCGGCGGCCAGCAGCAAATGCTGGCGCTCGCCCACGCCTATGTCGCCGACGCCGACTACGTGCTGCTCGACGAGGTGTCGATGGGCCTCGCACCTGTGGTCGTCGACGAGATCTTCGAGTTTCTCGGCCGGCTGGCCGACGACGGCCGCGCACTGCTCCTCGTCGAGCAGTACGTCGCACGCGCCCTCGAACTGGCCGACTACGTCTATCTGATGAACCGCGGCCGCATCGAATTCGCCGGAGAGCCAGGAGAGTTGGACAGCGACCGGCTGATCGCCCAGTACCTCGGCGCCCACACCTGACCCCCGTCGGGCCCTGCCACCGACCGCAGCACGCGCATGACGCGCATGACTTCGTACCCGCTCCGTGGAGGAGACCATGATCCCAACCCGTACGCGCGCCACAGCGGCGGCCGTGGCGGCGCTGAGCCTGGTGCTCGCCGCCTGCGGCAGCCGGGTCGACCACGACACCGTCGTCCGTTCCGTCGGCGGCGGGGGCCAAGTCGCCACCGGGGCCGCCGGCGCGGACACCACCGTCGGCGCCGATGGATCGGCCGATGCCACATCGGGCGAGGCCGCGTCGGGTGACGCGGCGTCCGGGAGCGGGGCGGGCACCGGCAACGGCAGCAGCAGCGGCGGCTCCGCCTCGGGCAGCGGGGGCAAGACGACCAAGGGCGGCGGCGGGCCCATCGTCATCGGCAGCGTCGGGACGACCTCGGGGCCCGGCGGCGTCGCGTTCGCGCAGGGCCCGCGCGCCCTGCAGGCCTGGGCGGCGACCGTCAACGCGCAGGGCGGGATCAACGGGCGCAAGGTCCAGGTGATCGTCATGGACGACGGCGCCGACGCGTCCAAGGGCCGCAGCCAGATGCAGGAGCTGGTCGAGCAGCGCAAGGTGGTCGCGATCGTCGCCTCGTTCACCACCACGCAGACCATGAACGCCTGGAAGAGCTACGTCGAGAAGAAGAAGGTCCCCGTCGTCGGCGGAGACTGCTCGACCACCGCATGGACCGCGAGCCCGATGCTGTTCAGCGAGTGCCCCGGCACCAACTCCGCGCTCGACGGCCTCGCCCAGGTCGGCGCGAAATACGGCAAGGGCAAGAAGCTCGGCGCTCTCTTCTGCACCGATTCCGAGGCGTGCACGCATGTCCAGGACCGGTTCTTCGGCAGCGGCAAGGCGGCCGAGCGCTATGGCCTCGATCCCGTGTACAACGCGAAGATCTCGGTGACGCAACCAGACTTCACGGCCGAGTGCATCCAGGCGCGCAACGCGGGCGTCGAGCTGATGCTGGTCACCGGGGACCCCAACACCGTGAACAGGGTCGCCTCGTCCTGCAGCCGGCAGAACTTCACCCCGCAGTTCCTGCAGCCGGGCGCCACGGTGGACGGCGCCACCGCCTCCAAGCCCGGCCTCAAGGACGTACTCGCAGTGACGCCCGCGTTCCCCTTCACGGGCTCGGCAGCGGCGGGCTTCGGCCAGTTCGACTCCGCCTGGAACAAGTACGGCGGCGGGAAGGCGCCCGGCCCGGCGGCCGCGCAGGGCTGGGCCTCTGCGAAGGTGTTCGAGAAGGCGGCGCGCGGCGCGGGCGAGATCAGCAGGGCGGGTCTGATCAAGGAGCTCACCACCTTCCGCGGGCAGCGCTTCGACGGCCTGACCGTTCCGCTGACCTACGTCGCGGGCAAGGGGACCACCGACACCAAGTGCGCCTTCGGGATGCGCGGTTCGGGAGGCAGATGGACGGCGATGTCCGGTGGAAAGGCGTTCTGCTGGTGAGCCGCCCCATGGACCGTGCCACGGACCGCCGTACGAGGGGACGTACGGGACGTGACGGCCGAGGCACAAGCCGCGCCCGCGTCCGCGGCGGCACGCACAGATCACTGCTCTGGCGCCAGATCCTCAGCGGGGCAGTTGCCGTCGCCGCGACCGGCGGCATGGCGACGGCGGCGGTCTGGCAGCTTGCACTGTCGCCGGTGGCGGCCCAAAGTCCGTCCGCTGCGCCGTCCCAGGCGAGTGGCGGCAGCCCGCCCCTGTATCCCGATGCGCCGGTGGTCATACCGGGGACGCGTCCGGTGCCGTTGAAGGACAGGGGCGAGGGCGGCGACGCCGAAACACTGTCGGTGGCGGCGACGGCCTACGGGATTCCGGGCCGGGTCCTCGCGGCATACCAGGGCGCGGTGAAGGAGCTGGCGTCCGAGGCGCCGGGGTGCGGGATCAAGGTACCGCTGCTCGCGGCGATCGGCCGGGTGGAGTCCGGACATGCCCGTGGTGGGGCCCTGGACGCGCAGGGCCGTACCCGAAGTCCGATACTCGGCCCACGACTTGACGGCAGTCCGGGCGTGGCGGCCATCCACGACAGCGACCACGGTGCCTGGGACGGCGACCGTGTCTGGGACCGCGCCGTCGGCCCTGCCCAGTTCATCCCGTCCACCTGGCGGCGCTGGGGCAGCGACGGCAACGGCGACGGGGTACGCGACCCGCACCAGGTCGACGACGCCTGGCTGGCCGCCGGGCGGTATCTGTGCACGGCGGGCGGCGACCTGTCACAGCACGCCGGTATCCGTCAGGCCGTGCTCGCCTACAACCATTCCGATTCGTATCTGGAGCTGGTGCTGAGCTGGATGCGGGTCTACGCGCACCAAGCCGTCGCGACCGCCGGACACCCCGGCGAGCGCGAACCGTCGTACCAGCCGGACAAGGACGACCACGAGTCGAAGCAGCCCGCCACGCCCTCGGGGCAGAGCACCCCTCCGGGCGACAACGGGAATGAAGGGCACGAGTCGAAGCCGACGCTGCCCGGCCTCCCGACCGAGCGGCCCCCGTCCCACGATCCGAAACCGATCCCGCTGCCCTCCCTGCGGCTGCCGTCACCCGGGTACGGCCCGTCCCCCCTGCTCCCCTCACCCAAGGCGTCGTAGGACGCCGGGCTCACACGGGGCGGATCCGCCGGGCACTGCATCGGACGGCAGGGCGGAGGGCAGTGTCTTCGGCACTTCGGACGCCGTAGGAACGTCGGGGAGGCCGGGCTCCGCAGTGGAAGGCTGCTCAGGAAGTGAGGGAAGCCGCAGCTCGGACGGGACGCTCACCCGGGGCGGCGCCGACTCCCCCGCCGGCCCCGACAGCTTGAAGCCCAGGGCGTTGCGGCCCGCCGTCGGCGCACTGTTGCTGCGGCCCGGACGCACGCCGCGGCCGGGATCCGCGGCGGAACCGGTCGCGGAAGGCATCGCCTCGACGCCCCTGTCGGGCACGGACCCGGCCTGCGCCGGCTGCGTCTGGCGAACGGAAGACGGAGCGGGACGCGGCGGCGCGGGCCGAGACGGAGCCGGCACGGCGAAACCGAGAACGGCCACGGCCGCCGCGGTGGAGGCGACTGCTGCCGTGGAGGCGACCGCGGCCTGCCCGGCCGCGCCGAGTCGCCGCACCGGATACCCACACGACCAGGCGGCCAGGGCGGACAGAGTGCCGGCCAGCGTGTGGCGCAGAGTGCGCCGGGCTCGGGCAAGGAGCGACTCCACCGTGCGATAGCTGAGCCCCATCCGCCGGGCCACCTGACCCACGTCAAGATCCTCGGCCCTCAGGCGCAGGGCCTCGGTCTGCCGGGCCGGCAGCTCCCCGCTCCTGCGCGCCAGCCACCTCGCCTCGTCCCGGTCGCAGACCGCCTCATCGAGCGGGGCCGCGACCGCAGCGGCGGCCACGGCCCGACGGCCCGCCTCCACCTCCCGGCGGACCTGCTGATACCGGTCGGCACACAGCCGCACGGTTACGGTCTTCAGCCAGTCGCCGAGCCGGTCGTCGTCCGACTCGGGCCGCTCCACGGCACGTAGCATCGCCTCTTGCACGGCGTCCTCCGCGTCCTCCGCACTCACGGATCTGCGGCGCGCCACCGTCAGGAGCTGCTCACGGTGACTCCAGATGCGCGGCCACCGCTCGTCACCACCGCGTGGCGCCCCTCGCCTCGTGCTCCACGGGTCTGTGGCCATCGGGTCCTCGCACCTCGCCCTCGCGAACCAGCGACTCTCACCTGGGGCGCAGACCATAGCGTCCAGCCGACGCAATCGGGAGACCGAACGCGAAGCCGTTCCGGGGCTCGACGTCCAGTGCCTACGACGTCAGCGTTACGTGCGGGGTGTTCACGCTGGGGCACGTCCCTCCGGTCGCCGTGCGCAGCTCAACGCCTGCCGCTGACCGGCCGAGCAGAGGCGTGAGGTTCGCGGCGTCGTCGAAGGACTCCTCGGCCTGCACATCGCGCGACGCCGCGCACGGCTCTGACGCGGTTCCAGCGGCCGGACCGGTCCTCGGCTCTGCTCAGGACGTCTTCCTGGTCCTCGTGGCAGACTGCTTCCCGCTTTTGCTTCTGCCGGCGGAGCCCGTCGTGCTGCGCCTTGGTTTGGCGGGCACGCTCTTTCGCGCTGTGGCCTTTTCCGTGCCCGCGGCCGTCCGCGATGGCGCTGTCCGGGTCGGGGCCGTCGGCCACTTGAACTCGATCTCCAGCTCGATCTCGCCGTTGCCGACCTCGACCTCCACCTCACTGCGAAGGGCGTCGGGAACCCGCAGGCTCAGCGTCGCGGAACCGAGTTCCAGTTCGGCATCCCCGCC
Source organism: Streptomyces sp. CB01635 (assembly GCF_002803065.1). GTDB lineage: Bacteria > Actinomycetota > Actinomycetes > Streptomycetales > Streptomycetaceae > Streptomyces. Next base: position 285,711 of record NZ_NNBL01000003.1, on the reverse strand, counting down.
TTCCCTCAGTGCTGCTGCGAGCGCCGAGAGCTGGTCAGCCGCTTCAAGGCGTGACAGCGAGCGCTTCTGCTCAAATTTGAGGTCCTTCATAGGTGTCTCCGGTCCAGTGACGGCCCGGGTGTGGGGCCGCGGCGCGAGGACATCAGGACAAGCCCCTGCCTCATCGCTCCGACGGGCTGGGTGCGGCGCACAGCGCCCAGATCACGAAAGCGTTGATCGCGATCAGGACGATGGCCCACAACGGTGCGTAGGGGGCCCACAGGAAGTTCGCGAGCATGGCCAGGCCGGTCAGCACAACGCCGACAACCCTGGCCCAGGTGGCGCCCGTGAACAGGAGGGCGACTCCGACGAGAGCGATGATGACGCCCAGGATGAGATGGATCCAGCCCCATGCGGTGAGATCGAACTGATACACGTAGTGGCGGGTGACGACGAACACGTCGTCCTTCGCGATGGCCGCGATGCCCTGGAAGAGCATCATCAGGCCGCCGAAGACCATGAGGACGGCGGCGAAGACCAGCCAGCCGCTGCCTATGCCTGTGCTCGGCGAACTCCTCGCCGTACCCGAGCCTGTTCCACTCACGTTGCTGGCCATTGCCGGCTCCTTCGCGTCGTACGGCCTCGCGCAACCGCGCGTTCATGCTCGGCCGATCGGGCTCCTTCCAATCTCTGCCCGCGGGGATCACTTCGCACCTCGGGGTGCCTGACCGGCAGCGCTCGGTGAGTGGTTCCCGGACCATCCGCGCAGGTCAGAGTGGCGCACCGTGCTGGACGCCTGCCCCCATGTCGCGGCGAGCCTTGCGTCCCCTGCGTGAGGCCCGGAGGGGTTCTAGGGTTGAAGCGAGGCCCCACCCAAGCGGAACTCGGTTCCTTCCGCCTCACATCACCCTCGGGCTTGGAACTCGCCAGGAGGACGTGCGACATGTCCACTGCATCCGAAACCCCTGTCCTGGACACCTTGGCCGCCATGACGGTCGATTCGATCGAGCGTTGCGGGCTGACCCCGGACATGCTCATCCTCACGCGCATCGCGGCACTCGCCGCCTCGGACGCCCCGCCGATCTCCTACGCGGCCCACATCGACCCCGCTCTCAAGGCCGGCCTGACCGCCGAGCGGCTGCAGGACGTCCTGGTCGCCATCGCGCCCATCGTGGGCACCGCCCGCGTCATGGCGGCAGCGGGCAACATCACCGAGGCACTCGGCATCGCCATCGCCGTCGCCGATGCCGAGATCGAGGCCCAGGGCTGAGAGCAGAGGCCCACCCGGCATCGAGATCCGCGCGGCCGGCATCGGGCGTAGCGCCCCGGCGCGGCCCTTCTGAGCCGAGGTGCCCTGTGCCGGGCGTTCCAGCGGCCGCAGGAGCAGGGCCGCAGGACCAGACAGGAGGGTCTTCGATGTCCCAAGAACGCGATCACGGCGATGCTCGCGTCACCCCGCACCACGCCCGAGCCTGGCGGGCTTTGATCGGCTACTCGGCCGGGCGTTCCCGAAACGCGTCGGCGTGATCGGAGACCCACTGACGAAACGTCCGTGCCGGAACTCCGAGGACGTCGGCCACAGTCGAAGTCACATACGCCGGGCGTCCGATCGTCGCACCCCATGCATCGAGCAGCATCTCCACGACCGGACCCGGCCAGATGTCTTCCGTCGCACGCCGGAACTCTTCGGGCGAGAGCTCCTCGAACGGGATCTGCTGGCCGAGGACGCTCCCGATCACGCCCACTTGCTCCGCCTGGCTCAGCGACTCGGGGCCGGTGAGGACGTAGTCACCGCCGGCGTGCCCTTCCTCGTAGAGGGTGCGTGCCGCCACGGCCGCGAGGTCGCGCTCGTCGATCGGTGCGGTCTCGGCCGCGCCGTACGGCCACCGGACGACGCCGCCGTCACGGATCGTGGGCGCCCACCACAACCGCGCGTTCGAGGTGAACATCCCGGGCCGGATGAACGTCGACTCGAGTCCGGCGGCCGTGATCAGGCGCTCGATCTCGGCGTGCATGCGAGCCATGGGGTTCGGCTGCTGGAAGAAGGGGTGGTCGGTCCGGTGTGGCGAGGAGAGAAAGACGACCCTCCGCGCCCGCGACGCGAGCCGCTCGATGACGGCCTCAGCGGTGGCAGGAGGCGCGGTCCACAGGAGGAACACCGAGCGCACGCCCTGCAGCGCGGGGTCGAGCGACTCGGGCTCGGTGAAGTCGCCCGCCACGACCTCGACATGTCCCGGCAGCCCGGCTGCCGCAGGGTTGCGCGTGAGCGCGCGTACCGGCACACCTGCAGCCAAGAGCTCGGCGATCACCGCGCGCCCGATTCGGCCAGTGGCTCCCGTCACCAGGACGGGTTGCATCGTGCCCGGCTCGTTGTACGTCTGTTGTGCACTGCTGGTCACCAGGACTCCCGAACTTCTGTCTGACCTACCCCGCCATGGCGCAGAAAGAGCATCACATCGAGGGCGAGGTCAGGTGCCGTCTTTCCGTCGAGATTAACGCAACCAGGTTAAATTCTTAACCTGGTTTCATGTGGTCGTCGCTCCGTCAGGTTTTGCCACAGCCGCTAGCCGGGCGATGCCCCGCCAGACCTCAAGGGTCAGCATTCCTGAGCAAGACCAAGATCGACCGCAGTGCGCGGGCCCGTGCGGCACAGCCGCCCCCGTCCGAAGGTGCCCCTCCCGCCTGACGGCAGAGTCACGTCAGGCCGCGCGGGCGGTCGGCGAGGGAACGCGGGGCGAGGAGCGGGATGGCTGTCACCGAACCTACGGGGCGGGGGCGGACTCAGGGGCGGCGCAATCCCGCGCAGGTGAAGGCGGACACCCCCGGCGCCTCGAGTCGCTCGATTCAGCGCCCGGCGGGCACCATCTTTGCCCCCGCCCCGGATCGGCGGTCCAGATCGCCCCACCGTCTCCGTAGGGGGCAGGCCATGCGCTTCGCGCCTTCGAACGACTCTTCGCCGTCGGGGAGTTGGCCTTCGGCCCGGCTGTTCGGCGGCACGAGCGCCTCGACCGTCAGCGTTGTGACGTCGATCCGCCGGCCCAACTCGGCACACCTGTACGGAGGTTACGTGCGCGGCTCCGGCATGCGCGAGCCCTCCGCCGGCAGGGCTCGACGGCCTGGGGCCCAGCTGCAGTGCGGTGCAGACCACGGGAATATCAACCCCGGACGCTCGTCAATGGGCGACGTGGACGCAAACGACTCCACGTCGCCCATTACCGCTGGTGGGCAGACCCGCGTTCACGCCTAAGGCGCCCACTCAGGTGCGATGGCCGCCGCCTGCTCCACCATCAGCGCAGCGCCGTGGCATTGGCGGGGGAACCGACGCCGCCGGTGAGGTGGAGTGGCTTCACGGTGAGCAGGCTGTCCCAGCGGCCGGTGGCCCGGCAGTCGGCGGCCAGGCCGGTCAGGTTCCACAACTCGCCCAGGGGAAGGCCGAGTTTGGCAATCAGTTCCTGGTGCATCATCCCGGCGTCCTCGGGTGCGCTCTCCAGGTAGTCGCTCTCCGGCAGCACGGGCAGGACTTCGACGGCGAAGGTGTCGGTAGCCATCAGGGCGATCCGGTGGTCCCAGCACCAGGCGGCGAAGGCGCGGGACTGAGCGAAGCCGGTGGCTCGTCTGGCGGCTCGTGTCTCGGCGCGGGTGGCAGGGTCTGTGGTGAGGTACCAGTGCGCCCAGCCGGTGTGGACGAGGACAAGGTCGCCGTCCTCGACCGTGCAGCCCTGCGCATCGAGTGCCTCGTCGAGCAATGCCGCTGTGAGGGCGGGGCCGGTGGCGTGGTCGAGCGGGGTGCCGCGCTCGCGGAACAGGCCCTCGATGTCGATGAGGAGGCCACGTCCGGCCAGGGGTGTCTCGGCCCACAGCTGGACTCCCAGGCGCGGGCTGCGCGGGGCGATCTCGTGGTCGGGTACTCCGTTGTAGAAGCCGTGCCCGGAGGCGCGGCGGTGGCGCAGTCCATCGATCTGGGTGCTTGCCTGAAGGTGGAAGTTGTCCAGGACGTCGTCGCGGGCCTCGTCATGCTTGGCGGTGATGTGGTGGTGGGGGATGCCGCGCGCCTGGGCCATGGGTGGGTCGAAGGCGTCCAGAGGATAGTCGAGGTTGAGCGCACGTCCGTCGCGTACGCACTGGGTGGCACGCCGGATCTGCGGTGGGCCCGCGAAGTTGGCCATGCCGCGTTCGGGCTGGTCGGCGAAGAGATGCCAACTGGATCCGGGGGGTGCGTCGGTGCGGTGGAGGAGGTCCTCGTGGGTCTGCGGGGGCAGCGGCACGGATGCGGCTTTCGGTCAGGGGCAGCGGGCGGCGACGGCCTCCGCCGCGTGGCGGACTTCGGTGATGATGCGCGGGTGATCGCTCTCGGGCAGGTCACTGCTGGGGCCGACGATGCTGAGGGCGCCCAGCAGCGTGTCGCCCTTGAGGATGGGGGCACTGACGGAGGTGACGTCCAGGACGCGTTCCCCCTGGGCGAGGGCGTAGCCGTCGTCGTGGACGCGGCGCAGTTCGGCGACGAGTTCCTCGGCGGTGACCTGCTGGCCGGAGGCCCGGCTGAAGGGCGTCGCGGCGGCGACGACGACTGCTTGTTCGTCCTCGGGCAACCAGGCCAGGAGCGCCTTTCCGGCGCCCAGATGCAGGGGCAGCTTGTCTCCGATGGGCAGTTGGTAGCGCAGCGGGTTGCGGCCTTCGACGCGGGCGATCGGCACCCGGGCGGAGCCGACCCGGACGAACAGGGTCGGGGTGAGTCCGGTGGTGGCGGCCAGTTCCTGCAGGACGGGCAGGGCCACCGGGCTGAGTCGGTTGTTGACCAGGAAGGCGTGGGCGGTGGCGACGGCGGCGGGGCCGGCCACGTAGCCGGATTCCTCCTTGGCCGCGTACCCGCGGTCGACCAGGACGTTGAGGATGCGTTGGGCGGTGGCCACGTGCAGCTCCGCGCGGCGGGCAAGTTCGCTCAGGCGCAGCGGGTGACGGGCGTCCTCCAGGACTCCCAGCACATCGAAGGCCCGGTCGACCGAGCGCATCGGATTGGCGGAGGTGGTGGCCATGGGTGGTGGGCTCCTGGGTAGCCGGCACGGCACCCGGTGTGCCGTCGTCCGATAAGTGTTATCAGACTGGCCGATGGCGGTACGAAGGGTCGCCCCCGCCGTTCCCTGTCACGACGTGGCGGGCGGCTCACCTATCGCGGTCCATGACCTGTCGCGGGCTGCAGGTCACGGGGGTCTGCAGGCGCCGTCGGCAAGTCCTCCGTTTTCAGGTACGAGAGGACGAAGGCGATCAGTCCGCTGACCCCGGCGACGATGAACGTGGGCGGTCCGGCGTGCTCCTCCACGGCGGCAACCCAGTCGGCGTTGCCCAGGGCGATGCCAAGGAGCTGGCCCAGGACGATGACGGCTCCACCGGCCAGGAAGCCGATGACGCTGACGCGGAAGAGGATGTGGAGCGATCGGATGGGCATGGTGGCCTCCGGTTCAGACGGGCAGGACGCCGGTGGCCACGGCGGCGCCGATGAGCAGGATGGGTATGCAGTAGTAGGTGAGCAGGGGCATGTAGGTGCGTGCCGGGTCGACGCCCGCGATACCGCTCGCGACGTAGATGGGCGCTCCCGACGGGGGCGAGGCACCCTCGGTCGAGGCGAAGATCAGGACCGCGACGCAGGCGGCGGCCGGGGAGACACCTGCGCCGGTCAGCGCAGCGACCGCGACGGGGCCGATGGCGGCCATGGTGGCGCTGGCCGTCAGCGGAATCGCGACGCCGACGACGAGAAGCCCGACGACCAGAGCCATGACCCACAACGGCGCGTCCACCCCGGACAGGAGGTCGGTCAGCTGCCCGGCCAGGCCGAGTTCGCCCAGTGCGCCGGCCGCGGCGAACGCGGCGATGATGGTGACGCCGAGGACTCCGAACTTCGGAGCCACCCCGCCCAGCAGGTCCCACCAGCCCTGTCCGGTGCGCGGCAGATGGCGACGGCCGAGCAGCAGCACGATGGCGATCATCAGGACGGGTATCCAGGTGATCAGGCTGATCGCGTCGGACATCTTCACGCCGTCGACGTGGTGGCCCAGCGCACCGGCGACCGGCCCGCGGGTCAGCAGCAGCGGCACCACGATCCCGCCGAACAGCAGCAGACTGGTCCAGCCCGCGCCCAGGGTGCGGCGCAGCGGCTTGAGTTCGCCGGTGTCCACCGCTTGGATGCCGTGGCGGCGGATCATGATGAACGCGGCGATCAGTCGGTAGCCCAGACACCACAGCCCGCCGATGAAGAGCGGGAGCACGATGTCGTCGGTGGACACCACCGAGGCAACGCCGGCGGAGCCCATGAGGATGAACATGGTGGAGCTGAAGGGGAAGGTGACGCCCATGCCCGCGCCGCCGGCCGCAACGGTGGCGGCGAGTTCGCCGCTGACGTTCGAGCGTTTCATCCACGGGATGGTCACCGAGCCGACGGCCGCGGTGACCGCCGCACCGACGTGGGCGATGGCACCGAACACGCCCGACGCCACGGTCGAGGTGTAGATGGGGCCGCCGCGCAGGCGGCCGAGGAGCGAGTTGAGAATGTCCAGGAGATGGTCGAGGACCGGGGTGCGCGCCAGCACGTAGCTCATGAACACGAAAGCGAGCGCGGCGAAGGTCACTTCTTCCTGCATCGCCTCGGCCAGGCTGGTCCACAGCACGTGCCCGATGTCGCCGCCGGAGAACATGCCCGTGACCAGGAATCCGACGACCAGCGCCTCACCGATATTGCGCTTGAGCACGGAGTTCCACACGAGGATGGCCGCGATGTAGCAGCCCAGCGCCCATACGGCGATCACGACGCGTCTCCTGTTCCGGTGGTGCTGCCCGCGGTGGCGCGGATCTGCGCGCGGCGGCCGGCCTCGTCCGCTTCGACGGCACGAGCGGCAGCAAGCACCGACTCTGCCTGGTCAGAGGCGACCACGGCCACTCCGTCACTGTCCGCTACGACCAGGTCACCCGGCCGGCACACGAGCCCGCCGAGCGCAACGGGCACGTTGACGTGCCCGGGGCCGAACTTGTAGGGCCCGGCGGGGGTCACTGCTCGGGCCCACACCGGAAAGCCGATCTCGGCGAGCACATCGATGTCGCGGGCCGCGCCGTCCAGCACCATGCCGACCACGCCACGTGCCTTGGCACGCTCGGCGATCAGTTCACCGATCAGGGCACGAGAGGTGTCACCTTCCCCGTTGACGACGATGAAGTCCCCGGGCGCCGCGATCTTGATGGCCTCGTGGATGGCCCGGTTGTCGCCGGCCCGCGTCCACACGGTCAGGGCCCGTCCGATCGCCCGTGCCCCCGGCCACAGCGGCCGGATCCCCGAGTCGAGCAGGGCCAGGCGGTCCACCGCGTCGCCGATGTTCGCCGTGGCCACATCCCGGTGCGCGGCCAGAAGTTCGTCCGTGACCTGCGGCACGTCACGCAACCCTTCCGGGCGGGCGGCCAAGGTGTGTACGTGACTGATCGCGCGGGTCAGTTCGGCGTCGAGGTCGAGGTCGGCCATCAGGTCCGCGGCGGCCGACACCTCGAAGGCCCGGCGCGCACCGTGTTTGGCGGTCCCTGCGTACAAACGCTGCAGCGTGCTCTCACCGCCCGCGAGCTCGGCGGCGATCTGCCCGCGCACCCACAGTTCGTCACCAGCCGACCGGCCGGCCTCCACGGTCTGCGTGATGACCGCGCCCAGGCCCTTCATGAACACACTGCGCAGCAGCTTGCGGGCCGAGGCCGCTCCCGGCTCCCCGCCCAGGTCCTCCACTGGTGCCCCGATCGCGCCGAAATAGTCGGCGACCACGGTGGCACCCGGACCACTGGTCACCAGCGCGGTGCGATGCCGGTACGTGGGCACTGAGCCGATCACCGACACATCCGCGAACACGGCCTTCGACGAGGCGCTCACAACCTGCGCGATCTCCCCCTTCAACCCGGGCGCGGCGGCGTTCATGTCCGCGTACACCGTGGCGGCCCCCAGAGACGGGGCCGCTTCCCGGGCCACCGTCAGCGCGGCCCTGGCTCCGGTCAGACCGAGCACCAGATCGCAGTCGCGCACGGACGATTCGACAGTGTCCGCCCGCTCCACACCCGCGGGCGTGGGCACGTCCCCCGGGTCGAATCCGGTCACCGACCAGCCGTTCTCCAGGAAGCCGGTCGCATACAGGCTTCCCGCCTCGCCCAGTCCGAGCACTCCGACACGCATGCGTGGCCTCCTCGCCCCCACCGGGGGTTTCTCATTGTGTGATAATGCTTATCGCTTGATGAGCAAGGTGGATGTTGCCTGCGTGTGAAGCCCGCGTCAAGAGATGGAGAATGATCGATCAAATCGCCTGCCGGGCGGCCGCCGGCCTCGTCGCCCGACCGCGACCTCGAAGTGACGTGGTCACGAGCCGAGTTGATTCGGTTCGGACTGTCCGGCGATTCGCTGTTGATGCCCGGCTGCTCCCCCAGCGCGCTCTCGATGCCGGGCGTCTTCCACTGCGCCGACGGTTACGCAGCGACCAGCTTCGACCTGCTGCCACCGCAGATGGACCGGACAGAGACGGGCAGGGCACCCGGCGCCGCCGCCGCGGGCGGGCAAGAGGGCGGACGGCTCGGCCGCGTACGCGCGACGGGTATCCCGCTTACCCGCAGCAGGCGAAGTACGGCGGGCGGGGCGACAGGGACAACGCCACGAGCTACCTCGCGTACGCCCCGGAGGGAAAGACCGAGGGCGACGCCTGCCAGTGGGCGGGCGCGCCGTTCCGGTCCGGATACCAGGAGTGGTGCGCAAGCAACGACGGGCTGAGCACGGCCTGCACGCGTCGCAGGACGCGAAGCCGACTCCGGCGGCCGTGCGTTCGGCATACCGGGAGCGCGGCCCGCGTGATCAGCCGGTGGGCGGCTCGCCCCAGGGCTGTTCCAGCGCGGACCGCAGCGCCGCGACCACGTCCTTGCCGATGCGGTCGGCGAGTTGATCCTCAAGGCGGTCGAGGGCGCGCCGGGCTCGGTCGTGGGTCCGGCGCCCCTCCGCGGTGCGGCGGATCAGCCGGCGGCGGGCCGACGCGGGGTCCGGCACCTGCTCCAGGAGCCCGGTGGCGACGAGGGAGTGCACGGCCTGATGCACGGTCTGACGGGTGACACCCATCCGGCGGGCCAGTTCGGAGACGGTGGTGCCGCCCTGGTCGAGTGCGGCGAAGAGCTGCACCTGGGGCGGCGTGACCGCCGGCACCCCCTCCGCCGCCAGGGCGGCGAGCAGCCCCTCCTCGAACCAGCGCCGGGCCTCGCCCAGGAGTTGCGGCAGGTCACGTCCGGTGCCGGTCATCGCTCCCTCTCCCTCACGGGTCGTGGGCGTCCCGTACGGCACTTGCCTCCGACCCCGTCACGTGTCAGGGTACCTGACGTATGTCGTCAGGCAACCTGACATAGAGAGGTGAGCCGTCATGACCATGGAGTACGCCACGCGCTACCGGAGCGCGTCACGTATCCCCGCGGAGCCGGGCAAGCCGTACGTCATCGAGAAGGGCGAAGGCGACCGGGCCCATCTGTTCGCGGACCTGATCACCGTCTACGCGGGCGGTGAACAGACGGAGAACACGTTCAACTTCTTCACCTGCGAGGGGCCGAAGGGCGACATCATCCCGGCCCATCTGCACGAGGACACGTACGAGGTCTTCTACGTGACCCACGGCGCGGTCCGCCTGTTCGTCGAGGACACCGAGGGCGCGCAGCAGGAGCGGCTGCTCGGTCCGGGCGACTTCGGCTTCGTGCCGAAGAACTGCCCGCACGCCTACCGCATGGAGCGCCATCACTCCCAGGTCGTCGGGGTGGCGGCCGGACCGCACGGCACCTTCGAGCGCTTCTTCGAGACGCTGGGCACCCCGGCCGAGCAACTCGGCCTGCCGCGCGAGCCGTTCGTGCCCGAACCGTCGAAGTTCGCCACGGTCCCACGCGAGTACGACGTCCGATTCCTGCCCGACCATCAGTGGCGGACCAAGTGACCCGGACGCTACGGGAGTTGATCGCCGCGCCGCACCCGGACGTCGGTCCGCTGCCGCCGGCGGCAGAGCACCCTGCCGGGGTGCGTGTGCTGCGCGGCGTCCCGTACGGGGTCCTGGAGGGCAGCCGGCCGCTGGAGCTCGACCTCTGGCTGCCGCCCACGCCGGAACCCCCGCGCCCCTCCCCCGTCGTGCTGTTCGTGCACGGTGGGGCGTGGCGGCGGGGTCGGCGCGACGACATGGGTCTGCACACGCGCGCGTGGGACCCGGGTCCCTTCGAGCTGATCGCGGCGGCCGGGTTCACGGTGGCCTGTGTGGACTACCGGCTCAGCGGTGAGGCGACGTTCCCCGCACCCCTGGCCGATCTGCGCACAGCACTGCGCTGGCTGAACGTGCGCGCGCCGGAACTCGGCACCGACCCGCGCCGTACGGTGGTGTGGGGCGAGTCCGCGGGCGGACATCTGGCCTCACTACTCGCCCTCACCCACGACGAGCCGCCGCTCGCGGGGGCCGTCGTCTGGTACGGGCCCGCGGATCTGACCTCGGCCCGCGACCCCTTCGACCCCGCCGACGCGGCCACCCCTGAGGCGCTGCTGCTCGGCGCCGCGCCTGCGGACGCAGCCCAACTCGCCCGTGCGGCCAGCCCATTGAAGAACGCGCATGCGGGTGCCCCGCCCTTCCTCGTCGTCCATGGGGAGGACGACTCGATGGTGGCGTGCTCGCACGGCCGGGACCTCGCCGCGGCACTGATCGGTGCGGGAGCACCCGTCGAACTGTGGACGATTCCCGGCGCCGATCACGGCTGGCACGGTCTGGACCAGGGCTCCGTGACCCAAATCTTCACCCGATCCCTGGAGTTCGCACTGAGGGTGGCTGGGAGGCCTGACTCGGTTGCCGGGAACAATGCCACCCTGTAGATGACATGGATGACGCCGAAAGAGAGGGAGAGGGCCGGCAATCCGTCCAGGGGGCCGGTTACCGCGTTCGTTCGCGCCGTTGAGCAACGGCTGCACAAGCCGCACCTACTTACCGAGCACCTCTCCGGCAAGCCGGTCACCTCCAACTGCGGGACGATGCCCCGGCCAACCCTGCCCCCAGCCAAGCAGGTCCACCGGGGGCGCAACTGCCCCCGGTGGAGTGGGTGCTTCGCCCACCGGCGCCATCCCCCAAGGACGGCCGGTCCCGCGTCAGTGCCGCAGCAGGCCGAGGTCGACCGCATCGGCCATGGCCTTCATGCCCGCGTCGTCGGGGTGTATGTGATCGCCCGAGTCGTAGGCGGGGTTGAGGGCCGAGGGGTCCGCGGGGTCGCGCATGACCCGGTCGAAGTCGATGACGCCGTCGAAGGCGCCGCCGGTGCGCATCCAGTCGTTGACGCTGCGGCGGAGCTCCTCGGCGGCGGGCGTGTAGTAGCCGTTGCCCTTGACCGGCATCAGGGTCGCGCCGATGACACGGACACCGGCGGCGTGCGCCTCGTCGATGAGGGTGCGCCAGCCGTCGATCAGATCCTGCGCGGTCAGTGGTCTGCCGTCGGGTCCGGCGTTGTTGCCTATGTCGTTGATGCCTTCGAAGAGAATCACGTCTTTGACGCCGGGCTGACCGAGGGCGTCGTGGCGGAACCGCTTCAGGGCACTGACACCCTGCCAGAGGTTGGGGACATCGGTGAGCACGCGGTTGCCGCCGATACCGGCGTCGACGACGCTCAGCCGCTGCGGGCCCGGCTCGGCCTCCAGGCGGCGGCCGAGCACGTCGGGCCATCGGGTGTAGGTACCGGTCGAGGAGTGGTAGCCGTCCGTGATGGAGTCGCCGAACGCGACGACGGTGCCCTTCGCCGTCGGAGACAGGACGTCGAGACCCGCCAGGTAGTACCAGGAGGTCGTGGTGGTGACGAAATCGGCCGCGCTCTCGTCCCCCGCGTGGTCGCCCGAGGCCGTGTACGTCGTGTCGAAGGCGTCCGAGTGCCAGGTCGACATGCCGGTCGCGCCGGGCACGTAGAGGCTGACGAGCAGGTTCTGGCCCGCCCGCACCGAGATCGGGACGACGTCACTGACGGCCTCGCCGCCGGCGGGGAGCGTGACGCGGTCCGAGCCGCCGAAGGTGATGCGCCGGGCGGTACCCGGCCTTGCCTCGCCGCCGTGCGCCTGGACGGCGACGTTCGCGGCCGCCACCTCCAGCGGGCCGGGGCTGTAGCGGTTCGAGAGCGTGATCCGGGCGCGCGATCCCGCCACGCTGCTGTGCACCACCATGCGAATGGTCTGGTTCTCGAAGGACGGGCCGCCGGTCGTCATGCTCGGCGACCAGGCGCTCACCCGGGTGCCCGGGGCGTGCGCCGACGGCGTGGCGGCTCCCGCGGTGCCCACTGGCGCGACCGCCAGGGCGAGCGCGAGCAGCGTTCCGAACAGGGGCCACAAAGGTCTGCGGCGGGCGCGGCTGCGCACCGCTCGGTGCGGCTGATCGAGGGTCATCGGCACTTTCTCCGCTCTTCTCGACGTTCTTCCAGGCGTTCGGGTCGAAGTTCTTCTCGACGTTCTTCTCGACGTTCAGGTCGTCGTTCAGGGACGTGCGTTCTCGGGAAGGCGCGGTGCAGGGCAGGGCGCCCGCGAGGCCGGGCGCCCTGCCGTGCACCGGTCGTACCGACCGGTTCAGCCCTGGAGGTCCGTGAGCCTCATCGACTGACCGGGCCGCAGGGTGACAGTCGTGCTGCGTCCACCCGCGGTGACGGTGGTGCTGCGCCCCCCGACGCTGTGCAGCGTCGCCCGACGTACGCGGCCTCGCTCCCAGGTCATGTCAACGGTGAAGCCGCCGCGGGCTCCCACGCCCTCGATCGAGCCGGATTCGGCCCAGGCGTCCGGGAGCGCCGGCAGCAGTTCGATGTGGCCGGGGCGGGAGTGAACGAGCATTTCCAGCATCGCGGTGGGTGTGCCGAGGTTGGCGTCGATCTGGAAGATCGCCCGGGTGTCGGAGACCCGGTACATGTCGAAGAAGTTCATGGCCGTGCCGGTGTCACCGCCCGCCCAGGGCTTCAGGTTCGTCAACAGCAGCCGGTAGGCCTTGTCGGCGTCCTTGAGCCGCGCCCAGCACGCTGCCCGCCACGCGCAGGCCCACCCGTAGCTCTCCATACCGCGCGAGGTCAGCAACTCCCGTGCGCCCTTGAGGAGTTCGGGGTCACCGGCGTCCGGGCGGATACGGTCGCCGGGGAACAGGTTGATGAGCGGCGACAGATGGCGATGGGTGGTCTCGCCGAGGTCGTCCTCGCTCATCCACTCCTCGAGACGGCCGGACTTCGGGCTGACCTTCGGGAGGTAGAGGCGGTCACGCAGCTTCCCGATGGCGGCGGCGTGGTCGGCGTCGCGGCCGAGAGTACGGCACGCCTGCTCGTAGTGACCGAAGAGGGACCACAGGAGTTCCTGGGTGTACGTGATGCCGCGGGCGTCCTGCGGGCCCTGTTCCGGCGACCAGTCGTGATCGTCGATCAGGACCTCGCGGCCGTCGACGGTCGTGGTGATCAGGCGTGCTTCCCAGAATTCGCAGGCACCCTTGAGGAGCGGCATGATCCGCGCCAGGTACCGCGCGTCCTGCGTGTACTCGTAGTGCTCGTAGAGGGACTCGCACAGCCAGGCGTTGCCCGCCGGGTGCCACCACCAGCCCAGGCCGCCGTAGGGGTTCGTGGAGAAGGCGACCGTCCAGCCCGCGACCTTGCCGGAGGTGTTGCGGTAGCGGTTGCGGGAGTCGTTGAACTGCTTCTGCGTCACCTCGCTCCACGCGGGGAGCTGGGCCAGGCAGTAGTCGGCGAAGGCGGGGAAGGTGTCGCCGAGGCCGGCCCGGTCGGCCAGCCAGTAGTTCATCTGAAGGTTGATGTCGGTGTGGTAATCGCCCATCCAGTCCGGGGTGTTGCCCTCCAGCCACAGCCCCTGCAGCCCCATGGGCAGCCCGTCGCGCGAGCCGCAGATGGTCAGGTAGCGGCCGAACTGGAGGTAGCTCGCCTCGAGTTCCGGGTCGGGCGCCGATCCGTCGGCCGCGCGGGCCTTCAGGCGCGTCCACGTGTCCATCCGGCGCTGCCCGCCGCTGGAGCGGCCGAGGTCGAGGGTGAGCCGGCCGTAACGGGCGCGGTAGTCGGCGACGTGCGTGTCGCGCAGCCGTACGGCCGAAGTCCGGGCCGCCGCGAGGGCCTTGTCCTGGGCGAGGGCGAGCGGGTCCGCATCCGGGTTCCGGTAGCCGGTGGCGTGGTCCGGCGCATAGTCCGTGCCGCCGCTGATCACGAGCGTGACCTCGGAGCAGTCGGTGAACGTGACGCGGGTTCCGGTGGCGGTGATCGCCCCGTCCCCGGCGGCGGTGACCGCGGCGGCGTAGCGCAGCTTGTTGCCCAAGGCGGCGGAGAAGGAGGCGAGGTTCCGGTCCTTGTCGACGCCGGTCGTCTCGCCGTGGGTGCCGGAGAGGATGACGGCGCCGGTGAGGGAGCCGCCGCCGCTCTGGCGGAGCCGGACGACGATGGTGTCGTCGGGCGCGCTGGCGAACATCTCCCGCGTGTAGCGGACCTTGTCCTTGGTGTACGTCGTGGTGACGAGGCCGTTGCTGAGGTCGAGGGTGCGGCGGTAGTCGGTGACGGCGGAGCGCTCATGCCCCGGCAGGTACAGCATGACGCGGGCGAGCAGTGTGAAGCTGCCGAAGTCATCGCGCCCGTACGGGAATTGGCCGTCGCCGTCGAGGGTGGTGTTGGCGCCGCCCGTCCACAGGGTGGCGTCGGTGACGTGCAGGAGTTCCCGGGCCGGGTCGGCGCCGACGAGGGCACCGAGGCGGCCGTTGCCCAGCGGCAGGCCCTGCTCGATGAGGAGGTCCTCGTCGGCGGGCTCGGGGTACCACAGGGTCGTCGCCTCGCCGGCCGGTACCAGCGGGGACGTGGTGGGGCGGCGCGGCGCGGCGTGCGCGGTGAAGGCGGGCAGGGCGCTCAGCGCGAGGGCTCCGCCGAGGCCGAGCACCAGGCGTCTGGAAGGTCCGTTGCTCATGTGCGGCTCCTTGGACGTGACGGGCGGTCAGGAGAGCTTGATCAGGCGGGAGCCGTGGGCCGGGACGGCGGTGGCGGTCCAGGAGCCCTTGGCGGTGCCGAGGTCCTTGCGGGCGACGACGTCGCGCAGGTTCTGGGGGCGCTTGATGCCCAGGTCCTTGAGGTCGACCGTGATGTCGGTGGCCTCGGAGCCGAGGTTGTAGACCGCGAGGTAGGTGGCACGGCCCGTCTTCTTCGTCCACACCTGCGTGTCCCCGGAGCGGATCTGCCTCGGCAGGACGGCGGCCTGGTCGACGGCGATGACCTCGGGGTTGGTCAGGATGGCCTTGGCCTTGTCGTCGAGGAAGTAGATGTCGCCGCCGACGTACAGCGGGGACGAGGCCATCGACCAGAAGGTCATGACGGTCTGCCGCTCCGTGTCGTTGATGCCGTCCTGGAGTCCGCTGCCCGAGTTGTTGTTGATCGGCATCGAGTCGAGGTCGCCGAGGTAGCCGGGGGCGGACAGCTTGGGCAGCCACTTGGGCAGGTCGGCGAAGCGGTCGTCGACGGAGCTGGTCCACGTGCTGGTGGTCTCGCAGTAGCACTCGATGTCGGTGTCGACACGGACGCCGTTGGCGTAGGGCCGCAGGCCGTCGCCGGCCTCGAGGTCGACGGGCCAGGCACTGGCGGACAGCCACATGCTGCGGCCGCTGTGGTCGATGGCGGTGGACCAGGCCTTGATGTCGGCGACGTTGTCCTTCGTCACGCCGTCGATCTTGATGAAGTCGATGCCCCAGGAGGCGTACCGCGCGACGATCGAGTCGATGTACTCCTGGGCACAGGGATTGCTGTAGTCGATCTTCCAGCTGCCGCCCCACTTGTTGGTCGGGGTCAGCGGCTTCACGGCGATGTCCTGCGCATGA
The DNA here is from genome assembly GCF_002803065.1 of Streptomyces sp. CB01635. GTDB lineage: Bacteria > Actinomycetota > Actinomycetes > Streptomycetales > Streptomycetaceae > Streptomyces. The sequence goes on along the minus strand of NZ_NNBL01000003.1, from coordinate 269,866 downwards.
CAGTCAGTGCCGAGGATCGGCGCGTTCTTGTCGTAGACCTCCTTCTCCAGTCCGGCGGCGCCGTACAGACCGAGCTTGAGGTCCTTGCCGTGGACGTAGTCGGAGAGCGACTGCATACCGCTGGGGAAGCGGTCCTTGTCGGCGTTCGGGATGCCGTTGGCGTCGGTGTGGAAGTTCCAGTCGTAGTCGAAGTTCCAGCCGGCGTCGATGTTCAGGTTCCGGTAGCCGGCCGAGGACAGCTTGCTGCTGAGCGCGTCGGCGGCGTTCTTGATGTTGCCCTCGTTCAGCCAGTGCGTGCCGTAGCCGGCGCGCGAGGAGGACTCGACGCTCCAGCTGCTCCAGCCCATGAACGGCTTGACGTAGGGGGTCTTGGCCTGGGCGGTGCCGGTGGACAGGGCGAGGGTGAGGGGCAGGGCGCAGGCGGCGGTGAGTGCCGCGCGTCGGGTCGTTCTGGTCGTACGGGTCACTGGAAGTACCTCCGGTACAGGGGAGAGGGCGTTTCAGGACTTGAGACCGGACATCGCTATGCCCTGGACGATGTGGCGCTGGGCGACCAGGAACATGATCACGAGCGGGAGGATCGCCACGACCGTCCCGGCGAACAGCTCGGGCAGGTTGACGGTCTGGGAGGTGAGGAAGCTGGAGAGGGCGATCTGCACGGTCCAGCTCTCGGGGTCCTGGCCGATCATCAGGGGCCACAGGAAGGAGTTCCACGCCTCGATGAAGGACAGTGCGCCGAGGGAGGCGATCATCGTGACCGAGTTGGGCAGGATGATGCGCCCGTAGACACCGAGGTAGCTGAGGCCGTCGAGGCGGCCCGCCTCCTCGATCTCGGCGGGGAAGGACAGATAGAAGCTGCGGAAGAGCACGACGGCGAAAGCGTTGAACAGGCCGGGTGCGATCAGGCCCCACATCGTGTTCACGCCGCCCATCGAACCGACCACGACGAACGTCGGCAGGAAGGTCACGGCCTGGGGGATCATCAGCGTGCCGACGATGAGCGAGAGGACGACCCCGCGACCGGGCACGTTGATCCGGGCAAGGGCGTACCCGGCCATCGAGGCGAGCAGCGTGGACACCGGGGCCGAGATCACCGCGATCAGCAGTGAGTTGGCCAGGGACCGGCCGAAGGGACGCTCCGGGTTGTTGAACAGGGCGCTGAAGGTGTCCCAGCTCAGCGCGGACGGCAGCCAGTGCCAGTCGGTGGCGGTGACCTCCGGCGTCGTCATGAAGGCGTTGCGCAGAAGCACGTAGAACGGGATCAGGAAGACCACGGACAGCAGGCACAGCACCAGGTACGTGGCGGCGGAGCCGAGCACGCTCCCTCGGTAACGGTTCATGGGTTCAGTCCTTGTCCGATCAGTCCTTGTCGCGGGAGAACCCGAGGATCCGGCCCTGGAGGAGTGTGACCAGCACGATCAGGAGGGTGAGCAGGAAGGCACCGGCGGAGCCGACGCCGTAGTCCTGGTCCTGGAGGGCGACGCCGTAGAGGTGCATGAGGGGAGTGCGCACAGGTTCGCTGCCGAGCGAGGCACCGGTGGAGAAGATCGCGTAGAACTCGTCGAAGGCCTGGAGCGCGGCGATGAGCATCAGCAGCAGGATCGCGACCGACGTGTTGCGCAGCATGGGGAAGGTGATGCTGCGGAAGGTGCGCCAGGCGCCGGCGCCGTCGAGGGCCGCGGCTTCGTACAGGTGCTGCGGAATGGACTGGAGCCCAGCGATGAACAGGATCATGTAGAGGCCGACTTGGAGCCAAAGGCGCAGCGTGACGAGCACGATCCAGTACAGGGGCGGGCTCTGCGTCTGGATCCATGGCGTGGGGTCGACGCCGAACAGCGCGCCGAGCGTGTTCGCGAGGCCGGACGGCACACCGCTGAACAGGGCCATCTTCCAGATCATCGCGGCGGCCACGTAGCTGACCGCCGCGGGCAGCAGGAACGCCGTGCGGAAGAAGGCCCGGCCGCGCCGAACCCGGTTGACGAGGACGGCGAGGCCCAGGGACGCGGCGAAGGTGATCGGCACGATCATCGCTGTGAACAGCACGATCATCGTGAGCGAGTCGCGGAACCGCTCGTCGCTCAGGAGCTGTTGGTAGTTGTCGAGACCGACCCAGGTACCGAGGGAAATGGTGCGGCGGGCCTCACTGAAGCTGAGCAGGAAGCTCCAGCCGATGGCCACGTAGCGGAAGACGCCGAGGCCGATCAGCATCGGGGCGGTGAGGACCACGAAGGCGAGGGCCTTCGAGCGTCGCTCTGTCAGCCGCCGGCGACGCGGCGCCGTGGCGGGCGCCGGGCGGGCGGCACTCCCCTGCAAGGGCGTGGTGCCGGTGGCGGTCATGACGGTCAGCCCATCTGCTTGTCGAGGTCGGACTGCGCCTTGGACTGGGCCTTCTTCAGGGTCTTCTCCGGCGCCGATCCCTGGGCGATGTCGGCGGCCGCGGCGATGAACTCGGCCTGCATCGCCTGCGTCCACTCGGCCGGGAAGGAGATGCCGTACTTGGTCCCGATGGTGACGGTGTCCTTCGCGGCGCCCTTGCTCAGCTCCGGCGTCTTGGCGGCGACCGCGGTCTGCGGCGGCACGTGGAAGCCGTACTTGACGGCCCAGTCGATCTGGATGTCGGACTGCTTGATCCACAGCCACTCGAGGTACTTCTTGGCCTCCGCGATGTGCTTGCTCTTGGCGTTGACCGCCTGCGTCCAGCCGCCGAGCCGGGCGACGGGCTTCCCGGAGGAGTCGTACGCGGGCCAGGGCGCGACCCCGAAGTCGTCGCCGAGCGCCTTCTCGATGGTGGGCAGCGCCCACAGGCCGCACCACTGCATGGCGGTGGCGCCCTGGGTGAACGCCCCCGCGTCGTACCAGTCGGTGGTGAAGCCGAGCAGTACCGACTTGTCGGAGTGCAGATCGTGCAGGCCACCGATGGACCTGGCGGCGTCGGCGTAGACGACCTTGTCGCCGTCGATGAGGTCCTTGCCCTGGGACCAGGCGAGGAGGTAGGGGCTGTCGCCGATGCCGTCGTTGCCTATGAACAGGCCCTTGACGTTGCCGGACGTCAACTTCTTCGCGGCGTCGGCGAGTTCGGCGAAGGTGGTGGGCACGGCGACGCCCGCCTTCTTCAGCATCGACTTGCGGTAGAAGAGCATCATGATGTCGTCGATGGTCTTCATGCCGTAGAGCTTGCCGTCGACGGTGAGGTAGTCGAGGTCGGCCTTGTTGAAGCCGTCCTTGGCGGAGCCGTACACGTCGTCGAGGGGTTCGAGTTGTCCCTTGCGGGCCATCTCGGCGCGGAAGTCCCCGAGTTCGAAGACGTCCGGGGCGTCGGCACCGAGCAGGGCGGCGTTCAGCTTGGTCTCGTACTGGGAGGTGTCGGCGCCCCACACGACGTTGATCGCGATGTCCGGGTTGGCCTTGGTGAACTCCTCGGCGTACCGCTTCACCGCGGCCTGGGTGCCCTCCTCTCCGTACTGGTGGTACCACTGCGTGAGGGTGACCTTGGCGCCCTTGGCGGACGCGGTCTCCTGCGGGTTGCTGGAACAGCCGACGGCGGCACCCGCGACGAACAGCAGGGACGTGCCGAGGAATCCCCGGCGGGACAGGGCGGAACTGGCAGTCATGACAGGGTCCTTCCGGGGAAACGGATACGTGCGAGAGATCAGGCACCCGCGTGGGTTCACGCGGCGAACAGTGACTGGATGCTGACGGCGGCGGCCCCGCGCGCCCATTCCTCCCAGGGCAGCGGGCGCACGACGAGCGGGCAGCGGGCCGCGGTCCCGAAGGCCTGGGTGGTGAAGGCGGCGCGGATCTGCTCCTCGAAGAGGTCGTACGCGGCCACGCCCTCACCGGAGACGACGACCCTCTCGGGGCCGACGAGGTTGACCATGGCCGCGAGGCCCAGCCCGATGGCCTCGCCGGCCTCGTCGAAGACGGCCCGCACGGCGGCGTCCCCGCCATGGGCGCGGTCGATGGCCCCGGCCATGTCGAGGTCCGGCTCGCCTGTCGCGCGACGTGCCCGGGCGACGATGGCCTCCTCGGAGGCGATGGCCTCGACACAGCCGCGGGCGCCGCAGTGGCAGTCGGGTCCGTCGCCGGCGGCCACCGGGATGTGGCCGATCTCGCCGGCCACGCCATAACCCCCGGCCACCAGACGGCCGTTGACCACGAGCGCGCAGCCGATGCCGACGCCGACGGTGGCGAGGGCGAAGGAGTCCGCGCCCACACCCTCGCCGAACCACTGCTCCGCGACAGTGAGCGCCTTCACGTCGTTCTCGACCGTGACCGCCAGCCCCGTTGCCGCGCGGACCAGGTCGGCGAGCGGCACGTCGCGCCAGCCGAGAAACGGCGAGTAGCGCACGACGCCGCCCGTCCGGTCCACGTCACCCGAGACGGACACCCCGATGTGGTGGGTCCGCTCGGCGTGCGCGGGAGTCAGCTCCGCGACGAGCGCGGCGATGCCACGGACGACCTGCTCGACCGACCGGTCCGTCACCGGGATCCGGTGCGCGGCACGCACCTGCGCCCTCAAATCGGTCACCACACCGATGAGTTCGTCGGCCGTGACCTTGACGCCCACGAAGAACTCCCGGTCGGCACGGACGGCGAGGGGGTGCGCGGGACGCCCCGCACCTTCGACGGTCCTCGGCCCCTGCGGCAGCTCCTCCAGGTATCCGGCTTCGATCATCGGCTTGACCGCCTTGGTGACGGCGGCAGAGGACAGACCGGTGATTCGGGCGATCTCGGGGCGGACGACCGGACCACGGGTGAGCACTGTCGTGAACACCGTGTTGGCCGCCGGAGACGCGAGCAGCTTCGCTCGGTTCAGCAACATGGGGGAAACGTAGAGGCAATAATTTCCTTCGTCAATATTTAAATTCAGGGAGTTCGGATCTAGGCTCCAGCTCATGTCACAGGTGTACTTCGACGAGCCCAGTCGCACGTTCCTGCTCACGACCCCCGCCTCCTCTTACGCGCTGCGCATCGGCGCGGACGACAGCCCACGGCATGTGCACTGGGGTGCGCCCCTCACACTCGAACAGGTCGCCGCGTTGCCCACGCACGACGGACTGACCAGCAGCTTCGCCACAACAGGCGGCGAGGAGCTGGCCGTTGAGGGCGGTCCCCGGTTCGGGGTGCCGTCACTGCTGGTGCGGTACTCGGACGGCACGCGCGGCGTCGAGTGGACCTACGAGGGCCACGAGATCGACGGCGGCCACCTTCACGTGCGGCTGCGGGACCGCCACTACCCACTCGGCTGCACGCTGCGCTACGCGGTGCACCCCGACAGCGACATCGTCGAACGCTCCCTGACGTTGCGCCACTTGGGCACGGAAGAGGCGGCCGGCGAGCCCGTCGAGATCCTGCGCTGCGACGCCGCGAGCTGGTCCGTGCCGGCGGCGTCGGGCGTACGGCTGAGCCACACGGTCGGCAAGTGGTCGGGCGAGACACAGCTGCGGCGCACCGAAGCCCCGTATGCCGAGACCGTGTTCACGAGCCGGCGCGGCGTCTCGGGGCACTACGGGAATCCCTGGCTGATGGTCGACGCCGGTGATGCGGACGAGGGCCACGGCGAGGTGTGGAGCATGGTCCTCGCCTGGTCGGGGAGTTGGCGGATCACCGCGCAGCGCGACCACACGGGCGGCCCGTTCACGGTGACCGGTGGCGCCGGGCACGACGGTCTGACCTGGCGGCTGCAACCCGGCGAGAGCCATGACACCCCGGTGTTCGCCGGGCAGTTCAGCCGCGGCGGCTTCGGCGCGGCGAGCCGCGGCTGGCACCGGTATGTCGCCGGGCACGTACTGCCGCGCCCCGACGAGCCGCGGCCCGTGGTCTACAACAGCTGGGAGGCGACCGGCTGGGACGTCACGCTGGAGGGGCAGCGAGCCCTGGCGGCGCGCGCCGCCGAGCTGGGCGTCGAGCTGTTCGTGGTGGACGACGGCTGGTTCGGGCAGCGCACCAGCGACCGGGCCGGGCTCGGCGACTGGCACCCGAATCCGGAGCGGTTCCCGTACGGGCTCGGCCCGCTGGTCGAGGAGATCCGAGGGCTCGGCATGCGCTTCGGCCTGTGGGTGGAGCCGGAGATGACCAACCCGGACAGCGACCTGTACCGCGAGCACCCCGAGTGGGTGCTGCACATGCCGCACCGCCGCCGCACCGAGCTGCGCCAGCAGCTCGTCCTCAACTTCGCGCGCACCGATGTCACGGAGTGGGCCTTCAAATGGCTCGACCGACTGGTCTCCACGTACACGATCGACTTCCTGAAGTGGGACATGAACCGGGCGCTCACGGAGGCGGGTTGGCCGGGCCACCCCGACGCCGAACGACTGTGGACCGACCACACGCGGGGCGTCTACTCGGTGCTCGACCGGCTGCGCAGCGCCCACCCCGGCCTGCGGATCGAGGGCTGCGCGGGCGGCGGCGGCCGCGCGGACCTCGGAATGCTGGCCCACACCGATCAGACCTGGATCTCCGACAACACGGACGCCGACGACCGCATAGCCATCCAGCACGGCTACAGCCAGGTCTACCCGGCCCGCACCATGTCCGCCTGGGTCACCGACAGCCCCAACCCGCACACTCGCCGCACCACGCCGCTCCTCTACCGCTTCCATGTCGCGATGACCGGCGCGCTCGGCATCGGCGGCGACCTCTCGCGCTGGACCGGGGCAGAACTCGCCGAAGCCCGCGACCTGGTGGCGCTGTACAAGGTGATCCGCCCGGTGGTGCAGTTCGGCGAGCAGTACCGGCTCGACGATGCCGTCCAGTACTGGGCCGACGATCGGGTCGTGGTCATCGCCTGGGGCCGGGACCGCGATCTGCGGCTGACCGGCCTCTCCCCTGCCTCGGTCTACGTGGACGAGTCCACCGGCACCGAGCACACCGCGGCGAGCCTGCTCTCGCAGGGCCTGCCTCTGCGGTTGCCCCGGACGGACCGGCCGAGCACCGTGATACGGCTGACCCGGCGATGATCTGACGCGGGTCGGCGAAGGGACCGTGGTCGGCGCCTCACCGGGGTCACGCGGCCGGCTCATGTCGGTCAGCAGGGCCCCGGGCGAGGCTGGTGCTCGCGCCCGCCTCGACCCGGGGCCAGTGTCCGACTCGACAACCAGGATCAGCCGTTGGCCTGCCAATCCGTGTTGAGGCCCTCGTCGTAGTGGTTGTGTGCGATCCGGATGCCCGAACTGCCGTGGAAGACGAACAGCGGTGAGGTGTACGGCGGTTGGTCCGCCGCGTCCAGCCGCCGGACGGTGTTTCCGGTGAAGGCGAAACCACCGACGCTCTTGGCATCGACGACGGTGACGTCTCCGATGTCGAACGAGTTGTGCTCGACCGAGATGTTGTGGTGTACCGGGTTCGCAGGGTCGACGACCTGGTTGGTCGGTTCCACGAAGATGACCGGACCACTGGGCCGCGTGAACGAGTTCCCTCGGATCGTGAGGTCTGCGACCGGCCCGGACTCGTACCACTGGTAGGCGTCGGCGGAGACGTAGATGCTGGCCATGGACATTGCGTCGAACCGGTTGCCGGTGATCAGTACGGGCTTGCGGGTGGTGACCAGGATGCCGCGGGTCGGTACGTTGCGGAACACGTTGCCGGAGATGACGACCGACGGGGTGGCCGTGATGTTCTCGACGACCGTGCCGCCGGTCTCGACACCGGCGGGCACCGGCCGGTCGAAGGTGACGGTCATCGTGGTCAGCGGCTTGTCGTGGTCCATCCCGCTGGGCCCGTCGACCGCGGTGACCTTCGCGTGCGCGTCCGCCGGCGGGGCCATCGTGCGCTTGGTGGTGAACTCGACCTCGTCACCCGGGGCGAACTGCGGGAATCCGGCGGTCTGCGGGTGCTTGTAGGCGAGGGTGAGGGTGTTCGGCCCGGGCTTCCCCACGACTTCGAGGTAGGTGCCGTGGATGTTGATCGGGTCGTCGTGCGGGCCGTCGAAGAGACTCCGAGTGATCGAGACCTTCCCCTTGACGCCGGACATCTGCACGAAGTCCGCGAAGGAGGCCGTCGACCGGCCGGACTTCGGATCGGGCGCGAAGTTCACCTTGTCGATGGAGATGTTCTCGCTGAACTGCCCCACCACGCCGAAGGATTGGAGGTAGTAGGCGTTCATCGAACGCATCGTGACGTTTTTCGACTGCCAGATGAAAGCGCCCGGCTCCGTCCGCTCGATGAGGCGCATCTGGTAGACGAGCCCGGCGTCCGCCGGCCGTTCCGCAGTGGTGTAGTCGATCCGGATCCGGCGGCCACCGAGGTCGGAGACCGCGGCGACGTCGTTGAAGAGCGGGTTGTCCCCGCGCCAGGTCCGTTCGGCCTTGGGGTCGTGGATCTGGGTGTACTGGAGTCCGTCGACGCCCGACCAGTACGGCTGCCCGGTGGCCGGGCTCTTCTCGCCGAGCCAGGTGATGTGCGTGCCGTTCACCTGGTACGGGCTGCCGGCGGGGATCTTCAGCACGCGGTAGGCGTGCCCGTCCGCGACACCGGTGTCGGCGACGGTCGCGTCGATGACCTCGGGGGCCGCGTAGTCGAAGGAGAAGTTCGTGAACGTCACGTTGGTCGAGCGGATCGACGCGAACGCCGTCTGCAGACCGTGGTAGACGAGCTTGGCGCCGCCGCCGTCGAGGGTGACGTCGTGCATGTCCTCGACGAGCAGCCCGATCTTCTTGTCCCGGTAACGCTGGTCGGCGCCGACGGTGTTGGACACGTACAGCTCACGCTTCTCGGCCCGCTCGGGGTACAGCTGGTAGGTGCCCTGCGAGAAGACGATCCTGACCGGCCGGTCGATGCTCCTGGCGTGCCGCAGCGCCGCCGTGACAGCGGGCGTCGAGTCCGTCCGCCCCGTGGGGTCGGCTCCGTAGTCGTCCACGTCGACCACCACCGGTCTCGCGCCGGGCGCTGCGACGACAGGACCGGCGGCGCCTCCGAACAACGCGAGCGCCAAGCCGAGAAACAGGAACCGAGACTTTGGCATAGCCCCTCCGGAGCATCCATGAGCACGAAACACCCGATGGATTAGGGGAGTTGCGGCCGGTTGTCCGGTCGAATCTCCGAGCAGAGTGTCCATAGAACCGATGTCTGGGTCAATGGTCTGGACGCACGGTCGCGACTCGTACCGAAGACCGGCGCCTCACTCCGCCTTCGGCGCCGCCGTGCTCGCGCGGATCACCAGTTCGGGGTCGAAGAGGAGCTCACCGACGGGGACGTCACGGTTGCCGACCAGGGCGAGGATGCTGCGGGCCACCTCCGAGGCCAGGCGGTCGGCCGGCTGACGGACCGTGGTGAGCGGGGGGGCGACGAAGTCCATGATCATGGCGCCGTCGTAGCCCACCACCGACACGTCGCCCGGGACGTCGTACCCCTGACGGCGCGCGCCACGGATCGCGCCCAGGGCCATGTAGTCGCTGGCGGCTACGACGGCCGTGGCCCCGCGGCCGAGGAGCGAGATCGCGGCGGACTGGCCGCCCTCGACGGTGTAGGACTGCCGGACCACCCACTGCTCCGGGTCCTCGACACCGCGTCTGGCGAGCGAGGCGACGAAACCGCTGACGCGGCGGTCGGCCGGGCGGTTGCCGACCGGTCCCGATGCCATGCCGATACGGCGGTGACCGAGCCGGAAGAGGTGGTCGACGGCGAGTTCGGCGGCCAGCAGGTCGTCGGTGGAGAAAACCGGCGCCTCGCCCACGCCCTCGAACTGACCGTTGACGCCCACGAACGGGATCCTGCGGGAGCGCAGGAGTTCGTACACCTCCGGGTCCGCGCCCTCGATCGTGTTGCTCGCCGAGAGGAACACGACGGCGGCGACGCCCCGGTCGGCGAGGGAGGTCACGAAGTCCAACTCCTGTACTCCGCCGGGGAAGCACGGGCACAGGACCGTCTTCAGGCCGTGCGGGGCGAGGGTGGACTCGATCCGTTCGCAGACGTCGGCGAAGAACGGGTTGGAGACGAGCTCGGTGATGACCGCGACGAGCTGACCCCGCGTCTGCCGTTCGTAACCCAGGTCGGCCATCGCCTGCTCGACCGCCTCACGGGTCTTGCGCGACACGCCCTGGCGCCGGTTGACGACCCGGCTGACCGTGGCCTCGCTCACCTGTGCCCGCACCGCGACCTCGGTGATGCCGACCTTCATCGCTTCCCTCCGGCTCAACTTGCAGAATTTCAATGAAAGTTTTCAGATCGATATGCCACGCAACATAGCAGTCGGTCTGCAGGTCTTCCATGTTTCTTGTGCATGCCCGTTGAACCCGCTCTCCGGCCCCTGTTAGCTTGCCGCCACCACTCGGCCGCCCGCCCACTCGCCGTGACCGAAGACCCGGGAGACCCGTTGAAGCCCTCAAGGCTCTTGCTGCTCACCGCTGTTGCTCTGCTCACGCCGATGGCCCCCGCACTGTCGGCAGCGGCGGACACGTCCGCCGCTGCCGCCTCCCGTCCCCAACTCGCCGTCCAGGACCCGGGCTTCGAGAACGGCGGTACGGGCTGGACCTTCGGCCCGGGCACCGGGGTCGGCACCGGCAACTCGCACGGCGGCGGCCGCTTCCTCTACCTCGACGCCGGATCCGGCAAGAGCGCCGAGCTGACCATCGTCGCGCCCCGGAACGGCAGTTACGACTTCTCCGCGTGGATCGGGAGCGCCGGCACCGGCGGCACGTACACGGTCCGGCGCAACGGCGAGACCGTCCAGACGATCACCCTGCCCGAGCGTCGCGCGTACGCCCGGTACACCATCAGCCGCGTCGAGCTTGGAATTGGCGACCGGCTGCAGATCGAATTCGGCTCCGGCAGTGCCTGGGTCAACGCCGACGACCTGATGATCTCCCCCGCCGCCCCCGCCGACCCAGAGGTCACCTCGTCCGACCCCGAGGCCGCCGAGATGTTCAACTGGGCCAAGAGGAAGGCCAACAGCTGGGTGCAGCTGCCCGGCACGACGGGCCCGGTCAACGTCGACGAGAACCAGACCGGCGGCACCGGCACCGCGCCGTACGCGCCCACCTACTGGGCCGGATACGCCAACCGCAGCGCCTACTACTCCCGCGATATGGCCCACCAGCTCGCCGGGGCCCACCTCCTCGGCCTCGACGCCGAGAACGAGACGATGCTCCGTTCGTACGCGGCATCGGCCACCGCCGAGCACGAGTACTTCCCGGTGTGGTCCCTCAACTTCGACGCCAGGACGTACCTGAGCATCGACTACAAGAGCCCGGACAACTTCGTGCGCGAGGTACCGGCCACCTTCGAACTCGTGGAGAAGGCTGCCCAGGCATACCTCTGGACCGGCGACCGGCGATACGTGGACGACCCGGCCCTGTGGGACTTCTACCGGCACGCCACCGAGGAGTTCATCGAGCTGCACAACTCGGCCAGGCCCAACGGCAAGGTCAAGGTCGCCGAGGGCACGGGCAACGGCATCTTCGCCGGCGCCGCCAGCTACAACGAGCAGGACGGCGACGGCCTCGCCGAGGCCGGGGACGGTATCGCCGCGGAGTACCAGGCGTATCTGGCAATGGCCACGCTCGCCCGCGGCAAGGGCGACACCGCCCTTGCCAGGACGTTCGACCGGCGTGCCGCCGACCTGAAGACCTACTTCAACGACGACTGGAGCGGCAGCGGAAGCGGCGCCGACATGGTCCGCGCGTACACCCTGTCCGGCACGCCGGTCACCGGCTGGGGCAAGGAGAACAGCGTGTTCATGCCGATGAAGCAGATCCTCGATCCCGGCCCGCGCAACGACGCCTATCTCGACTACATCCAGGCGCAGGAACTGGGCCCGGACGGATCGACCAACATCGAGTCGACGACGTACCTGCCCGACATGTTCTTCAAGAACAACCGCAACGACACGGCGTGGACGTGGATGAAGAAGATCTACGGCGAGCGGGAGCTCCAGCACGTCAACTCCAGCCAGGGGCCCAACGGCGATTACCCCGAGGTGTCGTTCACCCTGGTCAGCCAGACCGTTCAGGGCCTGATGGGCATCACACCGGACGCACCGAACCACACAGTGACCACCCAGTCGCGGCTGCCGTCCGGCATGAAGTGGCTCCAGGCCGCGGACGTACCCGTCGGAACGGGCAGCATCACCGTGCGGCACGACGGCGCGACGAAGACCACGCTGACGAACAACGCGCACAAGAGCGCCTACCGTTGGGAGGCCCGCTTCCCCGGAGTCCACAAGAAGATCACGGTCAACGGCGTCCCGCAGCGGGTGCGCAGCAAGACAGTCGACGGCGTGACATACACGTACACGACGCCGACGGTGCGGCCGGGCACCACAGCGGTGGTACAGGTGACCGACTGAGGCGAACGCTCCGCGGATCCATGCACTTGCGAGCAGGCAGCCCGCACGACGATCACTCCACGATCACCAACGAAGAAGGCCGTTCCCGCCTTACGGCAGAAACGGCCTCCGACCTGCACAAGCATGGTCGGGACGACAGGATCTGAACCTGCGACCCCATGCCCCCAGGTCGCAGTCAGCGGGAGGCCGTCAGTCTGCCGGATTCCGTGTCGACCGCACTTTCCTCGCGCCCCCGCAGCGTGAAGTCCGCGTCCACCGTCTCGCCTGCCCGCAACAACTTGCGCAGGGCCAGCGGGTGCCGCCCGGGCGCCGACGCCACGATGCCGAGGTGCCCCTCGGGTAGACCCGCGACTGCGTAGCCTCCCTGTTCGTCCGTGACAGTATTGACCAATTGCCGCCCCCTGCTGTCCAGAACGACCACCACCGCGCCGCGCACCGGCTCGCCGTCGACGCCGCGGACCATGCCGGCCAGCGCGGGCACCGGTTCGCCGAAGTGGTGCCGGTGAACCGGGAGTGCCGTGGGTACGGGCATCTCGAGAGCGGGGTCATCCGCAGGCGGCTCGGCGACGGCTTCCTCAATCGCAGCACGCTTGCGGCGCCCATGGTCGAGTGCGAGCAGCGCTACGCCCCCGGCGATCCATCCGCACAGCACGAGGACCGGCTTGAGGACGCCCGCGCCACCGAAGTACAAGATGCCGCGCAGCGCGTCGATGGCGTTCGCCAAGGGCATGACGGCGTGCACGTCCTGATAGAACTCCGGCAGCAGTGGAGCGGGCACCGCTCCTCCGCTAGTGGGGATGGACATGACGATGAAGAGCGTCATGCCGACCGCGGGCAGGAACCGGCCGGTGAAGGGCGCGAGTCCGGAGGCAGTCGTGGCCACCGCCGTGGTGAGCAGGAAGGCGACGGCCATCACGGACGGGTCGGGGTTCAGGTAACCCAGGCCGACCCCCACCGCGTAGCCGACGGCGCTGAACACCGCGGCGACGACCGCCAGGGCCAGCAGCTTGCGGCGACGGTTGAGGGTGACCGCACGCAGCAACGTCGTAGCGAGGATGTAGGCCGGGATGTTCCATGCGATGCCGAAGTAGAGCACGTTCGAGCCCATCGGATCCTCGGCCGTTGTCGGCGCGACGTCGCGAACCGTGAGCGGGTCCGAGGTGCCGGCAACCTTGCTGAAGAACGTGATCAACGTCTGTTCCAGCGACGCGCCGTTGGCCTTCGCGACGTAGAGCACCGGATGCCCTCCGTCGACGGCGTAGCCCGCGAAGGCGTCCCGGTCCAGGACAGCCTGCCGCGCCTGCTCTCGACCTGCCACGGCCGTGACGTCGAATCCGCCGGCGGTCTGCGCGCGCAGCTTCGTGTCGACCCGGTTCGCCTCGGCGCCTCCGGCCACGACCACCTTCACGTGGTGCGGCCCGGGCGCGTGCAGGGCGGGCGCGAAGAAGAAGATCACCCCCAGAAAGAGGACCGCAGGGAACCAAGCCGCCTCGGCCAGGACCTTCGCCACCGCCACGCGCGGTCGTGTGCCGTGCTCCATCGTGTCGCACTCCGTTCCCGCATCCATAGATGTACCGATCGGCACACAAATAACGATTGGACGATACATGTACCGTGCGGTACGTTCAAAATGTGTCCCGTCCGATGAACACCGAGAAGCGCGCCGAACTCCTCGGCCAAGTGATGGAGTACGTGCAGCGCCACGGCCTCGCGAACCTGTCGCTGAGCCCGCTCGCCGAGGAGATCGGCACGACGAAGCGCATGCTGCTCTACTACTTCGGCAGCCGGGGGAACCTGCTGGCCCGGGCCCTGGCAGCAAGCCGACCCGACGCCCACGCGATGTTCGACACCGTCGAGGACACCGCGGACCTGCGCCGGTCGGCCCGGGCACTGTGGAAGGCGATCACGGTCGGCGAGCAGGCCGGGCCCATCCGGATGCTGCTTCAGCTACTGAGTCTGGCCGCGACCGATCCGGACCAGTACGGAGACCTGGCCCGGGAGACCGTGGAGGTCATGATCGGCCCGATCGCGGACGCCGTCGTCCGCCTGGGCCACCCCAGAGAGGTGGCCCGAGAACGGGCGACCCTTCTCGTCTCCGGTCTACGGGGCCTGTGCCAGGATCGGCTGGTGACGGATGACGCGGCCCGCACCGACGCAGCTGCCTTCCATCTCATCGAGACGGTGGTCGAACCGAGGCGGTGAACGGGTGCGTGAGCTGTCGGAACTGCCGTAGTGCTCAAGGCGGACAGCTTCTGGCCTAGATGACGGTTAGCGTCAGGCGTATGCCGACACCCACCGTGAGCTGGTCCGGGGCGAACGCCCGCCGTATCGAGCGCCAGGGCCTGGCCGCACCGGTCCCCGCCTCCCCCACGGCCACCCCTTTGCTCGCCGGCGTAATGCTGGGCGCGCACGCCCAGGTGCTGTCGGCCGCCGAGCTCTCCCTCGGGCTGCGCGTCGAAGGGGCGACGCGCGCCGATGTGCGTCGTGCACTGTGGGAGGAGCGGTCACTGGTCAAGACGTACGGCCCGCGCGGCACCGTGCATCTGCTGGCCGCTACGGACGTGCCGATGTGGACCGGCGCGCTCTCCGCGATCCCCGGCCGGGTCGGTCAGCTCTCCAAGGACATCCGGCTCACAACGGCACAGACCGACGCGGTCGTAGTGGCCGCCGGAGAGGCCCTGTCCGGCACGGAGTTGACCGCCGACGAGCTGACGGATGCCATCGTGGCGCGGACCGGGGCCTGGGCCGGTGACCCCGTCGTTCCCGCCTTCCAGGGCATGTGGCCGCGCTGGCGGCAGGTGATGCACACGGCGGCGCACCGCGGGGTGCTCGCCTTCGGACCGAACCGGGGGCGGAAGGTGACGTACACGAACCCCGGCGCGGTCCCGATGGAGCAGAACACGGCGCTCTCCGAGCTCGTACGCCGCTACCTGTACGCGTACGGCCCGGCCACCCCGCAGCATTTCGCCAAGTGGCTTGCCGCACCAAGAGGTTGGGCGAACACACTCTTCGGGGAGCTGACCCGGGGCGGGGAGATCGAGGAGGTCGACTTCGAGGGAGTCGGGGAGGCGTGGGTGGCCGCCGGGGACACCGAGTTCCCGGGGGCGGGAGAAGGGGCTGAAGGGGTGCGGCTCCTCCCCTACTTCGACGCCTTCGGGATCGCCTCGCAACCGCGCGAACTGCTCTTCCCGGGAAGGGCCTTCGAGCGCGCTCTGGCGGGGGGCCAGGCCGGAAACTATCCGCTGCTGCTGGTGGACGGGGCAGTGGCCGGGGTGTGGCACCAACGCCGTTCGGGGAAGCGCATCACGGTCACCGTCGAGCCGCTGGAGAGGCTGACGGCCGGGCAGCTGGAGGAACTGGAGCGGCAGACAACGCGCATCGGCGAAGTGGCTGAAGGACCGGTGGAGTTGACGGTGGGAGAGGTGACGGTAGGGCCGCACGCTTAGACACCGTCATCTCCAACAGGAGTCAGTGGGTGGACAGGGGCGGCATCGCCTCCTGCGCATGCTGCGCATCATCCGGCTCTTCGACCCGAGGCTCCGGCGCTACACAGCTCGACTCCCCAGCGGGGGGCTCTGCCACCAGACAGACGACAGGCTCGGTGCCCGCATCCGGATAGGGCGCCGGACGCGGTGTGCAGCGCAGCCTTGAGTGAAGTGCACCGTCACTTGCCGCCTGGGAGGGCTGGTCGGCTGAAAGCGCCATGCCCGGAGTGATGACGGATTGCCTGCCTTCACGCTTCCCGCAGCCTGAGCAGCAGTTGGTCACCGATCCGGCTGGTCTCCTCCTTGTAGGGGGTATCCGACAGCACGAAGTGCGTGATGCCGAGCGCACGGTAGGCGTTGAGCGCCGCAGCCACGTCGTCGGGTGAGCCGACGAGCCACGTGGTCGCCGCTCCCCCACCACCGAACCTGCCCGGCGCGGTGTACAGGCAGGTGTCGAGGACCTCGCCGCGTTCGGTGAGGTCGAGCAGCCGCCGTTGGCCGACCGCTGTTCTGCGGTTGCCCGTCCAGGTGTCGATCTCGCCCGCGTCGGCCGCCATTTTCGCGACTTTCTCCTCCGCCGCGCGCCACGCCTCCTCCGTGGTGTCGCGTACCACGGTGGTGATCCGCAGACCGTACTCCAGCGGCACATGGCGGCGCCCCACCCGCCCGCTCAACTCCTTCAGGCGAGCGATGCGTTCGGCGATTCCGTCGAGCGGTTCGCCCCAGAAGAGCTGCACATCGGCTTCGGCCGCCGAGACGCGTTCGGCGGCTTCTGACGCGCCGCCGAAGTAGAGGGTCGGATGGGCCCGCTCGGCGGTGGCATAGGGGCGCGGGCTGACCGTGGAACCGGTGACCTGGAAGTGCTCGCCGTGGAAGGTGACGTTCTCCTCGGTCCACAGGCGGCGTACGAGGTGCAGGAACTCCTGGGTGCGGGCGTAGCGAGCGGCGGGGTCGACGGTGGTGTCGCCGTAGGCGGCCGGGGTGTCCAGGCCGCTGACGATGTTGACCAGGACGCGGCCGCGGCTGAGCTGGTCGAGAGTGGCGGCCGCACTGGCGAAGTTCGCGGGCTGCCAGTAGCCGGGGCGGACGGCGATCAGGGGCTTGAACGTCGTGGTGCGCGCGGCCAGGGCGGTGGCGACGGTGAAGGTGTCCGGGCGTCCCCATCCGGTGCCGAGCAGGGCGCCGTCCCAGCCGTGGGCTTCCGCCGTGTGGGCGAGTTCGGTCGAGTACTCGATGGACCCCCAGCCGGATGTGGTGTCGTCACCGCGGTGTCCCGGCTGGACGGTGTTGGGGATGTACCAGAGGAATTGCGGGGTCATCATGCTTCCGATCGTTGTTCGGGCCGTGGCGGGTTGGTGGGGAGCCGTCCGGTAGCCGTGTGCGGGAACAAGTGGCCCTGGGGTTTGACGAGTTCGAGTTCTTACCGGGAGCTGTGGAGGGCTTCTTTCAGCACGCGGCCCCGCGCCGTCGTGACAGCACGAGAGCCACCGCGAGCAGCCCGGCGCAGACACACGAGGCGAGGGCGTACGCGGACCGGGGACCGTTGCCTCCCAGGGCGGCGGCGCGGAGTGGAGATACACCGCCGGGACCGCGCTGAGGCAGACCGCTGCCGCTTGTCCGCCGCGCCATCTGCAGGGTGCCGATCACCTCGTAGTTGACGAGCCCCGCAGCGGCGCCTTGCACCAGTCGCGCGGCGATCAGTGTGCCGGGCCCGCCGCCGGACGCGGCCGTCACCCCTCGCGAGGAGGAAGACGGCCACGCCGGCAAGGAAGAACCGCATGCGCCCGTGCGCGTCGCCGAGGCTGCCACCCGGGACGAGCGCCAGACCGAAAGCCGGCGAGTATCCGGCCACGATCCACTGCACTCGCCGGCGCCCGCCCTGAAGGACCACCCGATGCTCGGCACCACGATGCTCAGAACTGCCTGGTCCAGCAAGGTCGTCGCGCCCGCGGCCAGGCAGACCAGCAGCACACGCCGGGCGGCGCGGTCTTCTCCCGGGAGCATTCAGGGACGAGCCCCCGGCACGCGGCCCGCCTCCGGCTCCACGCCGATGACCTTGCGGTAGACGCGCGCCCCGTCGCCGTAGTCGTCGACGGCGTAGTGCCAGGTGGCGCGGTTGTCCCAGAGGACGAAGTCGCCGGGCTGCCAGCCGAAGCGGATGGTGTGGTTCGGCGAGGAGGCGTGCCGCAGCAGGTGGTCGAGCAGCACCTTGCTCTCCGCGGGGGTCACACCGGTGAGGCCGATCGCCGAGGTGCTGATGAACAGGCCCTTGCGGCCGGTGGCCGGATGGGCCAGAACGACCGGGTGCTCGACGGTCGGTCCGCTCGCGGTCCTCTTGCTGCCCTGCGCGTAGTTCTCCGCGTTGCCGTCGTACACCGCGCTCACGGACTCCAGGAGCTCCTTGAACGGCTCCGACAGATCGTCGTACGCCGCCTGCAGATCCGCCCACAGCGTGTGGCCGCCCAGCTCGGGCACCACCTCGTACGTCAGCGACTCGATGGCGAAGACCGGGTCACGCCACAGGCCGCCGATGTGCCACGTGCTGGCCTTGCCGGTCTGCCGCACGTTGTACGGGTAGACCAGCGGATTGGCATCGTCCTTCGCGGCGGTCGGGTGGTCGAAGGGTTCGGCGAAGATCCGAACGGCGGCGACGTGCTGATCGGGTGTCAGGTGCTGGCCACGGAAGACCAGCACCTTGTGGTCCTGGAAGGCCTGCCGCAGTGCGTCGGCGGTGGTTTTGTCGACGGGGGCCGTCAAGTCGATGCCGGTGATCTCCGCGCCGAAGCGCGGTCCTGCCCTGAGGATGTCGAAAGTGGCGACGGCGGTCATGGCTTCTTCTCCTCTTTGTACGGTGCGGGTCGTGCCGGGGGGTGAGACGTTCTGGCCCCCTGGTCGGGGGACGGTAAGCCGACGGCCGGGGTGAAACGTGCTGGGCTCCCCCGGTCGGGGCGGTCAGCCGGCTGCTTCCACGCCGAGGCGGGCGAGCAGGCGATCCCGCAGTGCCGCGTACTCCGGGCCGCCGTGTCTGCGCGGCGCGGGGAGGTCGACCGGGATGTCGACCGCGATCCGGCCCTCGTCGAGGACAGCCACCCGGTCGGCCAGGGCGATGGCCTCGTCGACGTCGTGGGTGACCAGCAGCACGGCGGGCCGGTGTCGCTCGCACAGCTGCCGCAGCAGCGTGTGCATCCGGATGCGGGTGAGGGCGTCGAGTGCCCCGAACGGCTCGTCCGCGAGCAGGAGTTGGGGCTCACGGACGAGGGAGCGGGCGAGCGAGACCCGCTGCTGCTCGCCGCCGGACAGCTCGACGGGCCAGGCCCGCTCGCGGCCTTCGAGGCCGACTTCGGCGAGGGCGGTGCGGCCCCGCTGTTCGGCGTCCGGGCCGGGCAGGCCCAGAACCACGTTCTCCAGCAGCCGCTTCCACGGCAGCAGCCTCGCGTCCTGGAAGACCACTGACACGTCATCGGGGGCGGCCAGTTCACCGCTTCCCGCCACGTCGTGGTCGAGGCCGGCCAGCGCCCTCAGCAGGGTGCTCTTGCCGGAGCCACTGCGTCCGAGCAGGGCTACGAACTCGCCCGGGGCGATGCTCAGTTCGAGGTCGTCGAGCACGCGGCGCCCGCCGAGCGTGCGTACCAGATCCTTGATGCTGACCGTCGTGCGGTCCTCGGTCGCGGTCAGCCCGCCAGCGTCCGCCGCCATGACAGGGTCCTCCTCTCCACGAGCCGTACGAGGGCGTCGGAGACAAGCCCGAGGAGTCCGTACACGACGAGGCCGACGATGATCACGTCCGTCTGTCCGTAGGTCCGCGCGAGCTCCATCATGTAGCCGATGCCACTGGTGGCGTTGACCTGCTCGACGACGACCAGCGCCAGCCAGGCGGCGGTCACCGCGAACCGCAGTCCGAGCAGGAACCCGGGCAGCGCACCCGGCAGGACGACATGCCGGACGAACTGGATCCTGCTCAGCCGCACCGTCTCGGCGAGTTCGGAATAGCGGCTGTCGATGGACCGCAGCCCGTTGTGGGTGTGGATGTAGACCGGGACGAAGACGCCGAGCGCGATCGTGATGACCTTCATCGTCTCGCCGATGCCGAACCAGAGGACGAGCAGAGGGATCAGTGCCAGTGAGGGGATCGCCCGCTTGATCTGTACCGGCCCGTCGACGATCCCCTCGCCGAGGCGGCTCAGTCCGGAGACGAGCGCGAGCAGCAGACCCGCGGCCGTGCCGAAGACCAGGCCGAGCAGGGCGCGCCCGGCGGAGGTCGAGAAGTTGGACTGCAGCCTGCCGTCGGCGATGAGGTCGCCCGCGGTACCGGCGATGGTCCAGGGTGCGGGCAGACTGCGGGCGTCGATGAGTCCGATGCCGGAGCCGGCCGCCCACACCGCGAGGAGCAGCAGCGGGCCGAGCGCCCAGCCGTAGGGGATGGGGCGGCCCGGCCCCATCCTCTTGCTTGCCCGTGGTCGAAGGCGAGGAGAGGAGACCGCGGCGTCGTCCGTCGCCGTCGCGGTCGCGGTCGCCGCCCTCTGGTCGAAAGCCGTGGTGCTCATGGTGTCTTCCTTTCACCGGCAACGGCGTCGGCGGCTACGCGCTCGTATCGGCGGTCGAAGAGGGTCCCCGCGTCGAAGGCCTTGTGCTTCTGCTCCTTCGCCAGCAGGTCCACGGTCTGCTGCTGGCGCTCGATGGCGCCGGTCCAGTCCGCGGGAAAGTCCGGGCGACCGGACCTTTCGACGAGGTATTCACCGTCCTCACTGCTCAGCCCCTGGTCCTTGACGTAATAGCCGTCGATCCACTGCTTCGGATGTTCGTCGATCCAGATCTGGGCTCGGGCCCAGAACTTGATGAGTTCTCTTACGGCAGCGGACTTCTGCGGATTGCTCACGGAATCGGTGAGCGCCCACAAGTGCCCCGGGTCATCGCGGAGACCGTGCTTGATGGTCGTGCCGCCGTCCCTGCCGTATTTCGTCAGATAGCGCTTGATATTGACGTCGGCGATAGGCGCGGCATCCACCTGGCGATTTCCCAGAGCGGTGGGGTAGACGTCACCGGTACTGGCAAGTTCGACGAGGTCGACGTCCTGCTGGGTGAGGCCGGCCTTCTTCAGGATCCGCAGCACGAGAGCCCCCTGCGCCTGCCCGGGGCTGTAGGCGATCTTCTTCCCGCGAAGGTCGGCGAGGGTCTTGATGTGTGCGCCCGGAGCGATCCCCAGTTCGTAGATCGGGTACGCGGTCGGATCCTTGCGGAACTTCGCCGCCACGAGCTTGGTGTCCAGGCCCGTCCAGTGGGCGTTGATCGACGGAATCTCCGCCGCCGAGCAGATGTCGAGCGCGTCGGCCCGGAACGCTTCGGAGCACTGCGGGCCGCCGCTGATATTGGCCCACTTCACCTTGAAGGGCAGCTTGTGGATCTGACCCGACAGTTCCAGGGCGACTTTGAGATCGGGCGCGCCGACGGTCAGAGAGGTGTCGGCGGAGACCTTGGCAGGGATCTTCTTCGCCGCGACGTTCTCGCCGGTCGCCGTGGATTGCGTGTTGTTCACACACGCGGTCAGCAGAAGGGATACGGCGACTGCGGTCATCGCGCCGAGGCGCAGGGATGCGGGCATGGCGGTACGTGGGGACATTCGTGCCTTCACGGGACGAGGGGCACGCCTCAGCGCAGGGCGAAAGGGAGGGGAGGCGTGAAAAGGGAATCGAGCGGGTGCGGTGCGGCGGGGCGCCGAGCAGCCCGGCTCAGCGCAGCAAGGAGGTCAGCCACACACCGTGGTATCGAACGGGTGCGGCCGGGCGGCGAGGGGCCCGGCTCAGCGCAGAGAGGAGGTCAGCTACACACCGCGGTGGCGACGCGCATCAGATCGATGGCCCGCCGCTTCCGGAACCGCCTGCAGATCCACATGCCATCGAAGCTATCCACCGGACAAGCTCCCTTCAAGAGACGGGGGTTGACTGTCATCGCGCTGCAATGCCCCCTTCATGGCCATGCCATGTGCGCGCCGGCGGGTTCCCGACCCTTGTCGCCGTCCGACAGGAATCGGGCCGGACGTCATCCGCCGTCTGAGGGTGCCGGATGCGACCGCTGCTCTGCACGAAGTACGGGCCGCCGTTGCCGCCCGAGGGCACCGAGGCCGGAATCGGCGGCACCAACACCGGAACCGGCGAGTATCTCGAAGAAGCGAGCGGCGGCAGGATGACGGTCGTCTGCGCCGACCCGGAGGTCGTGGTCGACGACCGCCGGCCGGTGCTGCGCCTCCGGGAGTCACGTGAGGGCTAGGCACCGTTCCGCCCGCGTGAACGCGGCTGAGTTACCCTCACCGCGTGATCGGCAACCGGATACGCGAGCTGCGCCAGTCCCGCAAGATGACCGTACGGGACCTGGCCTCGCGCGCCGGGGTGTCGACCGGTCTGGTCAGTCAGGTCGAACGCGGCCTGACCGATCCCAGCCTGGAGACGCTGCGCAGGCTCTCCGCCGCTCTCGGACTCCCCCTTTTCGACCTGTTCCGGCAGGACGAGCCGGAGGCCGTCGCTCTGGTGCGGCGCGACCGCCGGATCGTGGTGCGTTCGCCGCAGGGCGGGATCGAGTACACACGTGTCTCGGCCGGCTCCGCACGCCTCGAGGTACTTGAGGGCGCGCTGGAACCGGGGGGCGCGTCCTCGGAGGAGCGCTACAGCCACCCCTCGGAGGAGTGCGTGGTGGTGCTGAGCGGCAGTCTGGTCGTCGAGGCCGGCGACGACCGCCAAGAGCTGAGGCCCGGGGACAGCTGCACCTTCGACTCCCGCGTTCCGCACCGCTACGTCAACGAGGGCAGCGAGCCCGCACGGTTCCTGGTGAGCGTGACACCGCCGAGCCGGTGACCCTCACAAGTTGACGGCCGACCCCCAGAGCGACGGCCGGCCACCCACCCATTGACGGGCACATGACTCGGCTGCTTCGATCACCCACACTGAACAATTTCACTGTGATTGAAATGCGAGCCGCCACGTGTCCATCGCGCCCCTCGACGCCGCCGAGCGTTTCCGTGCCCGGTTCCCCTCCCTCAAGGACACCGTCCACCTGGCCAGTTGCAGCCAGGGCGCGGCATCCGAGCACGTACTGACGGCGCTGCAGGAGTTCCAGTGGTCCATGCGCAGCCAGGGCGCGCCCTGGGGCGAGTGGATGGCCCAAGTGGACGCCGCCCGCGCCACCTTCGCCGCCCGTATCGGCGCGCAGCCGGACGAGATCGCGGTCGTCGGCTGCGCCTCCGAGGGCGCTTACCAGGTGGCGTCCACGCTGGACTGGTCGCGCCGCCCCGGCCTGGTCACCACAGACATGGAGTTCCCGTCCATCGCCCACGTCTGGCTGGCGCAGGAGCGACGTGGCGCTCGGGTGCGCCATGTCCCGGAACAGGGAGGGACCGTCCCCGCCGAGGACTACGCCGCCGCGATCGACGACACGACCAACCTGGTCTCCGTACCGCTGGTCTCCTACCGCAACGGCGCCCGGCTGCCGGTGACCGATACGGTCCGAGCGGCACACGCGGTCGGCGCACGGGTGTTCATCGACGCGTACCAGGGATTGGGTGTACTCCCGGTGGACGTACGGGAGTTGGACTGCGACTACCTGGTGTGCGGTGCGCTGAAGTATCTGCTCGGCGTCCCCGGCATCGCGTTCCTCTACGTACGCGGCGGTCTGCGCGATGACATGGATCCCCAACTCACCGGATGGTTCGGCCGAGTTGACCCCTTCGCCTTCGACCCGCGCTCCCTCGACTTCCCGGACACCGCGCGCCGCTTCGAGACCGGCACCCCGTCGATCCCCTCCGCGTACGCCGCCGCGGCCGGGCTTCGCACCCTGGCCGACGTCGACCCGAAGGACATCGAGGCGCACATCGGCGCGCTCACCACGTACGCCCACGCGCGCCTGACCGAGATCGGCGAGACGCCGGCCTCGCCCGCCGACCCGGAACTGCGGGGCCCGCAGATGGCGATCGCCGACCCCGCCCCGGACGCGCTCGCGGCCGCGCTCGCCGAGCGCCGCATCGTCACCAGTCCGCGCGGCACCCTGCTCCGCCTCTCATTCCACTATTACAACAACACGTCCGACGTCGACGCGCTGATCGACGCGCTCGGTGAGATACGGGCCCAGCAGCACATCCAGTAGCACGTCCAGGAACACCGCACCCCACGGAGCGAGTGACATGCCCGACGACGCCGGAAGCAGCCCAACGGCCGCCCCCTCCCCCACCACTGGCCCGCATCAGAGCCACGGCGAGAACGGTCAAGACCGGCAAGACGGCCGAGGCAGGCAGGACAGCCAGGACGGACAAGGCCACGGACTGAAACGGTCCTTGACGGGGCGTCAGCTCAGCATGATGGGTCTGGGCGGTGCCATCGGTACCGGTCTGTTCCTCGGCTCGGGTCTCGCCATCTCCGCTGCGGGGCCCGCCGCCGTGATCGCGTACGTGCTCTGCGCGTTGATCGCCCTGGTGATCGGCTGGGCACTGGCCGAGATGACCGCCGTACACCCGGCGACCGGCTCGTTCGGCACCATCGGCCGCCACTATCTGGGCCCACTGGCCGGCTTCGTGATCCGCTGGACCTACTGGACGATCCAGGTGATCGCGATCGGCGGCGAGGTCATCGCCGGCGGCATCTACGTCCGATTCTGGTGGCCCGAACTGCCGCTGTGGGCACCGGTGGTGGCGTTCTCGCTGCTGCTCCTGGCCGCGAACGCGCTGACCGTCGGGGTGTTCGGCCGCCTGGAGTACTGGTTCTCCACCATCAAGATCACGGCGATCGGTGTCTTCGTCCTGCTCGGCTGCGCCTACGTCTTCCTCGGCCTGCCCGGCCACGAGGCGGCCGGCACCTCGAACCTCTCGGGGCCCGGCGGTCTCCTTCCGCACGGCCTGAGCGGCCTGGGCACCGCCTTCGTCTTCGTGATCTTCAGCTACATCGGCACCGAGATCATCGCGGTGACCGCCGCCGAGTCCGAGAACCCGGTGCGAGACATCCCGCGTGCCGCCCGGCGGATGGTCGTGCGCCTCGCGCTCTTCTACGTTCTGGCCATGGCGGTGGTGGTCACGGTCGTGCCGTGGTCGCGTACGGCGGCGGGCGGAGACGTCACGGCGAGCCCCTTCGTCCAGCTCTTCGACGTCGCCGGGATCCCGGCCGCCGCGGGCATCATGAACTTCGTGGTACTGACCGCGGCGCTCTCCAGCGCCAACGCCAACACCTATCTGGCCACCCGCATGATCCACTCCTTGGCGGTGGACCGGCACGCGCCACGGATGTTCGCACGGGTGGGCCGCAGCGGAGTCCCTCACCGAGCGCTCGCCGTTTCCGGACTCGGTCTGGGTGCCGCCGCGATCCTCTCGGTCCACTCCGAAGACACGGCGTACGTCCTGCTCTTCGGCATCTCGGTGTTCGGGGCGCTCGTCGTGTGGATCCTCATCCTCGCCACGCACCTGATGTTCCGCCGCCACCGCGTCCGCCACGACCTCCCCTCCTCGCCGGCCCGGCTGCGCGGCGCTCCGTTCACCACCGTCGCGGCGGCCCTCGCGCTGGCGGCGATCCTGGTCTCCACGGCGTTCATCGAGGGCCTGGAGGACTCCTGGAAGGCCGGCCTCCCGTTCTTCGCGCTGCTCGTCGTCGTGTACCGCTTCGGCGCTCGGCGCCACGAGACGGCGGAGCCGTTGCCGGACAGCACACTGCCGCCGGAGGGTCCGACCCCCTGAAAGGGGGCTGTGGACCGTGTCAATGGGTGTACGCCCGCGACAGGTCTTCGATGCCAGGTGGAGATGGTCGAGAAGGTCATCACCGAAGCCCGGGAGCGCTGCTTTCCTCGCGGCGTCCGGACGAGGCAGCCGTCAGTTCCCGACCGCCCCCGGGTCACTGGGGTGCTCACTCAGCGGCGTCGTCTCCATGGAGAGCCACGGGGCCTGGGGAAGTGAGTCCAGCACTGTCTGCATCTCGGCGGCGTCCCGGGCGCGCCACAGGCCGAGCGCGCGGCGCTCGCCAGGCGTCTTCCACAGCCGCACCAGGTGTCCCTGTCCGGCCAGCTCCTTCGCACGGACCGCTTCCGCTGCGGTGGCGTCCCCCAGCGCCTGGGAGGTGGCGTCCTCGGTCGCGGCCGGGGCGAAGGTCACCAGGAACTCCTTGGCGGCGCCCGATGCACCGGTGGAGGCCGGCCCCGGGTCGTTGGGGTGCGGCGTCAGGGGTGTGACCTCGTCGCTCCGCCACACACGCAACGGCATCGAGGACAGGACATCCTCCAGGTGCGCGGCGTCCTGCGCGGCGAACAGTCCGAGCGTGCGCCACTCCCCCGGATGCAGGGGCGGGCGCCACAGCCTCAGCAACTGCCCCCGTTCGGCAAGCCGACGGGAGTGTGCGGCCTCGCGGGCGCGGACCTCGTCGACTTCCGCCTGCGAGGTCCCCTCCGGGACATGGGTGGTCATGGTGACGAGATGTTCCATGGCCGATGCTCCTCTCAGCCGGGGCTGCGGTGCGGGTCGGACGAGGCCGGGTAGGGACAGTGCTTGGACCGGTCACCGGCGTCCCGGGCATCGCGGAGACACGGAACCGCCACCTGGATCCACCGTCTCGCGCGTGGCGGTCGATCGCATCCGTTGGAAGCCCCGGGGCCTCCTGGACGCCCCGTAACCCTAGGGCTCACGGGAACGTACCGAAGGAGCCCCTGGGAAGTATCCGAACGGGAGAACAGCGGTAGGCGCCAGGTGACCGGGCCCGGCACGATCCCTGTCCCACCATGTGACCGGGCCCGGCACGTCCCTGTCCCACCACCGGCGCGCCTGGTCCTCAGGCGGGGCGCTTGGCCATGATGACCAGGCCAGGACCGCTTTGCTCATCGGCGGGGAGCCGAAGTTCGGCGACCGGGCGCAGGCCGGCTTGCTCGATCAGGTCCACGAGCTGTTCCGGCCGCCATTTGTGCGTGGTCCAACGAACAGGGACCCCTCCGTATGCCTCGGTGCGCACCGCGTCTTCGTCGCCGACGTGAGTTGCGGTGATGAAGTGGCCGCCTGGCTTCAGAGCGCGCGCGAACAGGGCGAGGACCTGCGGAAGGACGTCGCGAGGGAGGTTGAACAGTGACCACCACCCGAGTACGCCGCCGAGGGACGCTTCTTCAAGGTCGAGGTCGGTGGCAGAGGCGACACTGAAGCGGCATTGCGGATGAAGACGGCGGGCGTTCTCGATCATGCGGGGTGAGAGATCGACTCCGGACACGTCGAGTCCGCGTTCGGCGAGGTAGGCGGTCACCGTTCCGGGTCCGCAGCCGACATCGAGCACGGGCCCGAGCTCGCTCACGGTGTCAGCGAAAGCGTCGATCGATGCCTTGAGCCATGGATGGCTACGGATGTCACCGACTCCCGTCGTCACCACCATGTGGGCGTAGTTGTCAGCCACCCGGTCATAGGACTCACGGACCACGTCGAGATCGGCTGGGCGGTCAGTATGGCGTGCGCGCATCAGCCAACAATAGGGCGGCCCGCGGCGCCGGAGGCCGGTCAACGGTCATCCGGCACACACCCGATCACGCCGCCGCGCGCCTGCTCAGCCGAACGGACGGTCCCCGGCGATCGCCACGCGTTCCGCGACCCGGGGGTACGGCGCGTAGTCGTTGACGGCGTAGTGCTGGGTCGCGCGGTTGTCCCAGAAGGCGACGTCGCCCGCCTGCCAGCGGAACCGCACCTGGAACTCCGGGACGTGGGCCTGCTGGAAGAGCAGCCGGAGCAGCCGGTCGCTCTCCGGGCGCTCGAGGCCGATGATCCGGGTGGTGAAGGAGGTGTTGACGAACAGCATCCGGCGTCCGGTCTCCGGGTGCCGACGCACCACGGGGTGCTGGACCGGCGGGAACTGCTTCTGGAACGGGGCCAGTTGCTCCGGCGCGTAGAAACGCGCGAAGCCCGGCAGGAAGTCGTGGACGGCACTCGCGCCGTCGATCCGCTCGCGCACCTCGACCGGCAGGTTGTCGTACGCGGCCGCCATGTCCGCCCACATCGTGTCGCCACCCACCGGCGGCACCTCCCGCAGCTGCAGCACGGCACCCAGGGCCGGGCGTTCACGGAAGGTGACGTCCGTGTGCCAGACGTTCTCGAAGGTGGGAACGGCACCGGCCGACTTGTCGAAGCGGACCACGTCGTCGGCGTCACCGGGAGCGAGCAGCGGATTGGTCTCCAACTCACCCCAGTTACGGGCGAATTGGCGCTGCGCGTCGGAGGTCAGGTGCTGGCCGCGGAAGAAGAGCACCTTCCATTCGAGGAGCGCGCGGTTCAGTTCCTCGCGCACCGCGCAGGACACGGGCCGCGAGAGGTCGAGGCCGCGGATCTCCGCTCCGATGACGCGGCCCTGCGGAACGAGTTCGAACCGCTCGTACGGCCGCTCCCGCACACCGTCCGGCAGGCGGTTCAGGATGCGACTGCCCTCGTACAAGCCGTCGGCGGGGATGCGGTGGTCGCGCAGGGCTGATGCGGGGGCAACGTCATGGGTGAGCGACATGGCGAACTCCTTGGAAGCTCAAAAGGGGGCCGGCGGCGGACGGCGCGATGCGACGTTTCCGGGAACCGGTACGGGAAAGCTCAGGCCCGAATACGGAGGCCTACGGCGGATTCAGCGACAGGAAGACGCCGGGGGCGAACCCACCCGGCCGCGGCGGCGCAGAAAGCCGTACCCGCGGGGCGCGCACTCACCGCGGGGGCCGCTGTGCTGCGGCTCATCCTCACGGAAGTTCGAGTGCGTCTGCATACCGGCCACCCTAACGCAGAGACCTGCGGGCCGACACCACGCCTCCCTACTGCGGAGATCCGCGCAACGGAAGCGGAGGGGTGCGACGTGCTGGTCGCGGCCGCTCAGGACGGCCCTGCCCCCCGAGGCCCGCGAACGAGCGACCGCCGCAGTCGGCGCGTTCCACGGCGACGGGGCGACGGTGGGCGCAATATCGCTGCTCGACGCCGTCGGCCAGTTGCTTCCTCCGGTTCGCACGTTCCTCAACCGGCACATCGAAAAATGGTTCGGTGTCGGTGTGCGGCGGCGCAACCTGACGTTGTACGGACTCGGCGGTCTCGCCCTGCCCTCCTGGGCATCAAGCTCATCGACCGCCGGTTTTCCGCGGCGCGTGGGCTTCGTCCCGCACTCTCCTCGTCACGGGCGCCACTTCCGGCATCGGCCTGGAGACCGCCCGGCAGCTCGCCGAACGCGGCGCCACCGTGTTGCTGCACGGCCGGACCGCCGAGGAAGCGCGCGCCGCCGCCGAACCCGGAGCGGGAACCTGAAGACCGATCGCCGAGTCAGTAGGCCGGGTGCTACAGACCCAGGTCGCGGGCGACGATCTCCTTCATGATCTCCGTGGTGCCTCCGTAGATGGTGGTGATACGCGAGTCGAGGTAGTCGTGTGCGATGCGGTATTCGAGCATGTAGCCGTAAGCGCCGTGCAGTTGCAGGCAGCGGCCGACGATGTCGACGTAATTCTCCGTGGCCCAGAACTTCGCCGACGCGGCTTCTACGGCGCTCAGTTCGCCGCGGGAGTGCCTGGAGAGCAGTTCGTCGACGTAGGTGCGGCCCACACGGGCGGTGGTGACCATGTCGGCCAGTTGGAAACGGGTGTTCTGGAAGGAGCCGACGGTCCGGCCGAACGCCTTGCGCTCCCGGACGTACTCCACGGTCCGCTCCAGCACGCCCTCGATGGAAGCGACGGCGTTGGCCGCGATCGAGATCCGCTCCTGGGGAAGGTTGCGCATCAGCGCTGTGAAGCCGGAGCCCTCCTCCCCGAGCAGGTTGGCGGCCGGCACGCGGACGTCCTGGAAGAACAACTCGCTGGTGTCCTGCGCGTGCAGGCCGATCTTCTCCAGGTTGCGACCACGCGAGAAGCCGGGCCGATCGGCCTCGATGACCAGCAGGCTGATCCCGCTGTGGCGGTCCGCGCCGGTCCGTACGGCGGTGACGACCAGGTCGGCGTTCTGGCCGTTGGAGATGAAGACCTTGCTGCCGTTGACCACATAGTCGTCGCCGTCGCGGACAGCGGAGGTGGCGATGCCGGCCAGGTCGCTCCCGGTTCCGGGCTCGGTCATCGCGACCGCGACGATGAGCGTCCCGGCAGCAATGCCCGGCAGCCAGCGGGCTTTCTGCTCGTCATCGGTCAAGCCGGTGAAATAGGGCACGACGATGTCGTTGGACAGCCCTACTCCGGCGAGGCCGTCCGACGCGGGGTGGCGGGAGAACTCCTCGCCGATCAGCGCGTTGAAGCGGAAGTCGGTGATCCCACCGCCGCCGTACTCCTCCGGGATGTTGAAGCCGAGGATTCCGGCCCGGGCGGCCTCCTGGAAGAGTTCGCGGTCGACCTTGCCCTCGGCCCGCCACCGCTCGGCGTGCGGCGTGGCGTGCTTGTCGACGAACGCACGAACCGTCTCGCGCAGGAGTTCGTGGTCTTCCTCGTAGAGCGACCGTTCAGCGAAGATCGCACTTGTCATCGGGACTCCGATCTGGACTGATCTCGTACATACGGCAAGAGATGAGCAAGAGGGACGCGGAGGGGGAATGCCCCGGCATGGTTCGCGCACGGCCGACATGTCGCCGCTCAGCGCACACGCAGCCGACGCAGGAGGGCCAGCTGTCCGTTGGTGCGGCGGACAAAACTCTCGACGGAGCTCTTCACGGAGGTCTCCGCAGAGCTCTCCACGGCCTGCGCCGGTCCGAGCGGCAGGAGCCGCTGCGTGGCGACCGTCTGACTCTCGGTGTACTTGCGGATTCCCTCGGCCCCGTGGCGCCTGCCGAGTCCGCTGTCGCCCATGCCGCCCATCCCTGCCTCGATGCTGCCGGCCGCCGCGGCGGCACCGTCGTTGATGTTGACCGACCCGGCGCGGATCCGCACCGCCATCCGTCCGGCTTCGCGGGAGTCCTTCGACCAGATCGACGCCGACAGTCCGTAGGTTCCTTGGTTGGCCAGGCCCACCGCTTCGCTGTCCGTGCCGTAGACGTAGAGCGAGAGCACCGGACCGAACGTCTCCTCGTCGCACACGGCCATCTCGGGTGTGACGCCTTCGAGCACGGTCGGTTCGTAGAAGAGCGGGCCGATGTCGGGACGGGCTCGGCCGCCCGCGAGTACGGTCGCCCCCTCGGCCACCGCGCCGTCGACGTGTGCCTCGACAGCCGCGAGCTGCGCCTTCGACGTCAGTGACCCGATGTCCACCGAGTAGTCGTAGGACCGCCCGAGCCGAAGCGCCCGCGTCGCCCGGACGAGCTCGGTGCGGAAGTCTTCGTAGACCTTCTCGTGCACATAGACGCGTTCGATGTGGATGCACATCTGTCCGGTGTTGGCGAAGGCCGCCACCACCGTGCCGGCGGCCGCGGCGGCCACGTCTGCGTCCTCCCGCACGATCAGCGGGTTCTTGCCGCCGAGTTCGAGAGAGGCCCCGACCAGTCGCCGCGCGGCACGTTCCGCGACGGTGCGTCCTGTGGCGGTCGACCCGGTGAAGCAGACGAAGTCGACGGCGTCGACCAGGGCGGCCCCCACCACGGCCCCGGGACCGGCCACGATCTGCCAGAGACCGGTCGGCAGCCCGGCCTCCGCCATCAGAGCACGGGTCCACAGCATGGTCAGCGCGGTCTGGGAATCCGCCTTGGAGATCACGGCGTTGCCGGCCATCAGGGCCGGCAACACATCGCCGACACCGAGGTAGAGGGGGTAGTTCCACGGAGAGATGACCCCGACGACCCCTTTCGGCACCCGCACCTCCTTGACCTTCGTCAGGCCGGGCACCATCCCGCGCACGTGGTGGGGGGCCAGGTAGTGCCGGGCACGCCGTGCGTAGTGTCTGGCGATCGCCGCGACCTGGGCCACCTCCTGCCAGGCGTGATACCGCGCCTTGCCCGTCTCCCACTGGATCAGGTCGATCACCTGGTCCTGCCGTTCCAACAGCAGGTCGTGGAAGGCGAGTACCACATCGCCGCGGCGCCTCAGCGGCGTCCCTCCCGCCCACTCCGGCTGGTCCGCCCGGGCACCGGCCACCGCCGCCGCGACGTCCTCCGTGGCGCACGCGGGAACGGCCGCGATCGGCGCCAGGTCGAACGGTGCGACCGCGGTCACGGGCTCGGCACTGTCGCGCCCGAGACGCGACGCGTCCCGGCGCACCCACGCGCACCACTGCGCAATCAACTCGTCCGTCACCCACGTGGGCCGAGAACTCTTCGGCACAGGGCTGGGAGGCACGGGACTGTCGGGCGCTGGGCTGTCAGGCGCGGGGATCTGGTCCTGCTCCGTGGTCATGCGGGCTCCTCGGTCGTACGGGACTGGTTCGAGCCGGAATGCCGTGGCCCTGCCTCCGGCTCGCCCGGTGCGGATCCGGCGGGCCGGGGGCCCGGACCGGCGGTGGCTCGTCGGTCACGTCGATGCCCTTGTCGACGGCAGCGCACCTCGCTATGTTAATCAGAAATCACATCCTGGAACAAGCTTTGAACCGTGCCGGCAACGCCAACTCACCGCCATCCGAGGCGAGATGCGCCGCACGCCCTACCAGGAAAGCGAGCAAGTCAATGTCAAATCTCAGCCGCAGAAGAGTCCTGTCCCTCGGTGCCGCGCTGGGCCTCGTGGGCGCGACGAGCACCACCGACGCGTGGGCGTGGTCGCCGGCGGGCTCGGTCGCCGGAACCGGCACGGGCGCCGACCCGGAATACGTGTGGGACGACGAGGTGGACCAGCTGGTGGCCTCACTCTTCGACAACGGCCAGGTTCCGGCGGTCAACACCGCGATGGCGTCGTGGGTGAACAACAACGACCCGCTGCCCAGCGGCTTGCCGGCCGACCTCACCGGATACCTGCAGAGGGTCAACAAGCTGCCCTCCTGGGCGGATTCCGGCAAGCTGGCTCGCGCCGCCGACTTCAACCGGCGCAAGGACACGTACCTCTTCATGCTCTACGGGCTCGGCAGCGGGATCATGAGCACCGTGATCCCGCGGGAGGCCAGGAGCGTCTACTGGTCCGCAGGCGGCGCCAACATGAAGGACCGCGCGGCCAAGACGTTCACGTTCGGCTACGACCTGGCCCAGCTGAAGGGCTTCGAACCGACGGGCCAGTTCGTGGTCACCGCCAACAAGACACGTGTGGTGCACGCCGCGGTGCGCCACCTGCTGCCGCAGTCACCCCATTGGACGGCGGTCACGGACGAGCGCATCCCGATCAGCAACGCCGACATCCTGGTCACCTTCCACAGCCTGGGCACCTTCGTGCGCAGGAAGCTGCTCGACTGGAAGGTCCCGTTCTCGGCCGAGGACCAGGACGCCTTCCTGCACAGCTGGCAGGTCGCCCTGCACCTGCTCGGCGTGCGGGACGAGTACATCCCCAAGTCGTGGGCCGACGCGGAAGCGCAGTCGGGGCAGGTACTCACACCGATCCTCGCCCCGACGACCGAGGGCATCGAACTGGCCGAGGACCTGCTCGGGTTGACCGCGCAGGTCGACCTGGGTGTCACGCGCGGATTCCTCAACGAGTTCGTACGCTACGTCCTCAGCAACGAGATCGGCGACTGGCTGGGGCTGAAGCGCGACTACGCCTCGGCGGCACTGATCCGCACCGCGTGGCCGGCCTTCATCCTGTTCCGTGAGGGGCTGTCACCCGTCGTGCCCGGCGCCTTCTACATGTTCGACCAGTTCGTGCGCGCCTTGGCCATGGCGTTCCTGAACAACGGCTCCTCGGGGACGACCACTCCCATCGTGATCCCGACGGGGAACAGGCCGACCTCCTGAGTACCCGGACCGACCACGCGCAGGCCCGTCCCACGGCACACCTGCCACCGGACGGGCATCTGCTCGCTCTCCGCTCAGAAAGCCAGGCTCTGCTCAGAAACGCAGGGCTCAACTCAGACACCCTCGGCTCCACCAGGGCTCTGCTCAGACACCCAGGCACTGCTCAGAGACCCAGGGCGCCCGCGACCAGGCTGGTCACGGCGGCCCGGTGGTCCGGGCTGTCCTGCCATCTCAGTCTCCGCCCGGCCTCGACCACCACGCCGAACCCGGCGTGCACCAGCACCCGGGCCTGACGCGGGTCCAGCTCCGGACGGGCAAGCCGCAACTGCTGCTCCCAGACAGCGATGTACTCACGCTGCGCGAGGACCAAGGGGCGCTGCAGGTCGGCCGGCAGACCGACGAGCTCGGCTTCGGCAACGCTCGTGAGAGCGGTGTACTCGAAGCTGTAGGCCACGTACGTCGCCGCCAGCGCCACGACGGCGTCATGCGGACCGGTCACCTCCTGCAGACACCGGTCCACCGCCTGCGCCAGCAGCCCCGCCGCCTGCAGGCATGCCGCGGCCAGGATATCGACCTTGCCCGGGTAGTGACGGTAGAGCGCGGACGGGGCCAGCCCCACCGCCTGCGCGATCTGACCGTTCGTCACGTTGGCGAACCCGTCCCGGGCGAACAGCGGGACGGCAGCCGCGAGGATCTCCGCACGCCGTGAGCGTGCCACCGGCAGGGCCGGCAGCTCGACGGAGCGCTTACTGCTCATGGCCGGTACGGGGTCGGTCGCGATCACGCGCAGGGCGCACGCCAACAGCAGTTCCTCGAGCCGACGTTGAGCAATGGAGGTGCGATGCATCGTGATGGACCCGATCGCACCGAGAGCCGCCACAACCCGCAACTGCTCGTCGGACAGTGGACCTTCACGCCGCACCGCCTCGGTGACCCGCTCGACGACGTGCCCGAACTTCGCCCTGAGAAGCCTGCGATCGTCGCGGTCGAGGTACCTGGCCTCCCACCGGTACACACCTCCCGACGCGCGATGCGCGACGGTGACCCGGATGAGGGCGGTGAGTACGTCTGCCGGGGCCGCCTCGGTCGGCGTCTCGTCGAGCGCGCCGACGAGTCGGTCCGCCATGACATGCGCGCACTCGGCGAACAGTGCGTACTTGTTCGGGAAGTGCCGGTACAAGGCCGTGGCGGTGATGCCCACACCGGCGGCGATCTCCTCCATGGACGCCGTGTGGTAGCCGCGCTCGCTGAAGAGCCGACCGGCCGCCTCGACGATGAGCTGCCTGCGGTTGCGGGGGCGAGTGGCCGCGGTCGGCTCGGCGGTCATGAACGCACACACGAATGCGGAGACAGGGCCATACGGCCCAGTCAATCACACGTCGAGCAGGCCCCGGGGCCACCCGCGTGCGGACCGCTCGACCAGCGCGTCCCAGACACCACCCACGTGATTTTCCATTAACAAAATGCGTCAAGACGCTTCTCCAACAGCGACATTGAACGGCACAATGCCGCAGCGACCACCGATCGATACGCCCCCTTACGCCCCTGAGGAGTCGCCCATGTCGACCGACACGGCGCCCGCCTGGTCCTTCCGGCACCACTGGATGTCCCAGGCCGCCACCCACGCGATGACGCGACCCGACAAGCCCGCGCTGCGCCATCTCGGGGTGACCACGACCTGGGCGCAGTTGTCTCGACGGTCGCTGCAACTGGCCGCCGCGCTCGCCGACCGAGGCGTCGCCGCGGGTGACCGCGTGGCCCTGCTCACGCTGAACCATCCATGGTTCGTGGAAAGCGTGTTCGCGGCGAACAGCCTGGGGGCCATGGCCGTGCCGCTCAACTTCCGGCTCGCGCCTCCGGAACTCGACCACATCCTGACCGACTGCACTCCTTCGGCGATCGTCGTCGACGCACGGCTCCTGCCGCTGCTCCGGTCCGTACCGAGCACCGCGTCGATCGGCACGGTCGTGGTCATCGGCGAATCGAGCGAGGCCGAGGCCGAAGACGGCATCGCGTACGAGGACTTCCTGTCGGCGTACGAGCCGATGGAACTGCCCGACATCAGTGAGGAGTCGACCGCGCTGATCATGTACACCTCGGGCACCACGGGGCGGCCGAAGGGGGTGATGCTGTCCCACCGCAACATGCAGGTACAGGCGATCACGTGCATCCGCGCGATGGAGATATTCGACGACTCCGATGTGGGCTTCCTGACGGCGCCCTTCTTCCACATCGCGGGGCTGGGTTCGATGGTGGCGAACTTCGTGGTGGGCAGCACGGTCGTGATCCATCCGCTGGGGGCCTTCGACCCGCAGGCGGTGCTCGACGCCTATGAACGCGAAGGCGCCACCGTCGTGTTCAACGTTCCGCAGCAGTGGGACCTGCTTTGCGCCCAGCCCGACATCGACAAGCGTGACCTGAAGCTGCGGATCATCAGCTGGGGGGCCGCCCCCGCGAGCGACGCGACCCTGCGCGCCATGGGCGAGAAGTTCCCCGGCGCACTCAACGTGGCAGTGTTCGGCCAGACCGAGACCTCGCCCATCACCTGCGTGCTCCGTGGGGAGGACTCCCTGCGCAAGCTCGGCTCGGTCGGCCGGCCGATCCCGAGCATCCAGTACCGCGTCGTCGACGCGGACATGAATGACGTCGCCGTGGGCGAGGTCGGTGAGATCGTCTACCGCGGGCCCACGCTGACGAAGGGGTACTGGAAGAAGCCGCAGGAGACCGCGGAGGCCTTCGAAGGCGGATGGTTCCACTCCGGTGACCTGGTCAAGCAGGACGACGAAGGCTTCGTCTGGGTCGTCGACCGCAAGAAGGACATGATCATCAGCGGCGGCGAGAACATCTACTGCGCCGAACTGGAGAACGCCGTCGCCACGCACCCCAACGTACGGGAGGTCGCGGTGATCAGCAGGGCCGACGAGCGCTGGGGCCAGGTGCCGGTCGCCTACGTCGCCGTCACCCCGGGAGCCGACCTTTCGCTGCGTGAACTGACGGGGTTCCTCGAAGGGAAGCTCGCCTCTTTCAAGAGGCCCAAGGACCTCGTGCTGGTCACCGAGCTACCCCGTAACGCAGGCGGCAAGGTGGTCAAGTCCTTGCTGCGCACCCAGGACGCAGCACGCGTGCCAGGACAGGACGAGGAGTGACTCCGGCGACGGGGTGCGGATCGTCGATCACAGCCGTCCGGTAATGCTCCGCGACGACCAGCAACTCGTACTCGGTCCGTCGCCCTGCTCAGTGGCATCACCACAGAAGAGACCGGCGTCAGTGGCGGTGTCGGGCTGGACGGCCAGTGGCTGGCCATCGATTTCGTGTGACGTGACCTCACCGGCAGGCGCCGGCCACCACCTGCGGCGCATGTCTCCGCTCCCAGCGAACGCACTTCCCGCGCACGTTGGGCGAATCGGGATGCTGCAGAGCGAACTGCCCCCGTCCGCTCCGGACCGTCACCCTCCCCAACAGCGTCCTCCCCGTTCACGGGTGATCACTCCCAGGCCGTCCCACGCACAACGCGGAACGGCGACCGCCCGGCCCGCGCCGCGGCAAGCGCCTCCTCGACCGGCGGCCCGGACGCATCCCAGTTGCTCGCCGACCAGCTGTCCCCCGTACACACGATCTCTCGCCCGTGCCCGGCGTCGACGTGCACGAACGTGCCGGTGACCACGGCGGCCACTACTTCGTCCACCACCTCGAGCAGGTCGGCGGAACCGCTGTCACAGGCGTCGCAGCCACAGTCCGGAAGTTGCTCGAGAGTCACCGCGGGGTCCCCCGCCCCCACCACGAGAACCGTCCCGGGAACCTTGTCAATGGCCGAGAACCCGAAGACGAGAGGTACGGCGTGTGCGCGCACCGGGTGCAGCCGGACAGCGTCGCTCACCCCCACGTCCGGCGCCCGCCGCCAGATCGCCGCCGGGTCCGCAACCGTCTCCACCTCGGCCAGCCCGAGCCGGGACAACGCCCGTGTCCAGGCCTCGGCCCGGGCAGCGAGAACGAGGTACTTCGCCGGCTCCAGACACCGTGAATACTCCTCGTCCCGCACTTCGCCACCCGGATGCGGATCGGGCCAGGGAGGGGTGCCCACCCCGGTAACCGCGAACTCCTCGTCGACAGCCCGGCAAAGCCCCACAAGATCCATACCGGCAACCCTACGGCGCGGAGCCGGGACGGCCTTCGCCACCGGACTGAGGGACATCGACAGCGGCAGCGCTGCACTGCGAATGACAATGGTTACCTACGCACGGAGGGTCGGTGACGCGAGTGATCTCGGACTCGCCAGCGGCGATGCGGCCGGTCAGCGGGCCCAGCGCGGCGACCGCGCGGACGACGGGGTCGCCGTCCGCGCCGCCGAGCGTGCGGGCGCGGGCGTGGGCGGCCCTCAACTCCGCCCAGCATGCGGCCTGCTGGGGCGCGAGGGTGCCGAGCAGTTCGGCGAACTTGAGCAGGCTTGCCTCGGCGTTCGCGGTGAGTGTCCGGGCCTGGGCCGCGTAGTGGTCGTCGAGACCTGGGCGGACTCCTCGAAGAGGTAGTCGGCGGTCGGGGCGTCGCCTGTACCGGCCGCGGGTTCGGCGCACCAGTCGGCGATGGCCGGGGCCGAGCCGAAGGTGTCGCGGGCGCGGGCGAGCGAGACGGCGCGGCGGGTCCAGTGCGCGCGCTCGTCCCCGCGCGACCTGTGCGCCCCGTGCGCCTGATGACGCCGAATCACGTCACAGCGGCTGAGCAGGCCAGTCGAGGAGCCGGGCGCCAATGACCGCGGTCTGCAGCGTGTAGCGGTGCACGGGGTCGGCGGGGTCGGCCCCGGTGAGTTTGTGGATGCGTTCGAGGCGATACGTGATGGCGCGCACGCTGAGCGACAAGCGGCGGGCTGCCTCGGCAGCGACACAGCCCGAGTCGAAGTAGACGGCAAGAGTCTCGATGAGCGGTCCGGCGCCCCCACGCGCCTTGCGGAGCGGACCGAGCGTCGTCGTGACCAGGTCTGCCATGGCCTGCCGGTCGCGGGTGAGGACCGGATAGACGAGGAGGTCGGCCGAGCGCAGGACGGGGACGTCGAACTCCAGCCGCTCGGCCAGCTCGAGGGCGCCCAGTGCCTCCTCGTACGACTGGACGACGCCGCCG
Source organism: Streptomyces sp. CB01635 (assembly GCF_002803065.1). GTDB lineage: Bacteria > Actinomycetota > Actinomycetes > Streptomycetales > Streptomycetaceae > Streptomyces. The sequence continues at coordinate 231,266 of NZ_NNBL01000003.1, read as the reverse complement.
GGACCCGGCTGGGCGCGGCCGATGGCGACACGACCGCCGTCCGTGGCCGCGTACGCCTGCTTCGCGAAGAACGCCAGCACCTCGTCCTGGTCACCCGGCGCGATGCAGATCAACCGGCCGTCCTTGGTGGTCAGAAGGATGCTCCGGTCACCGAACCGGGAGATCAGCGCCCGCTCCACATCCCGCGGCACGGCATCACCCGCGTCGTACGCGACCTCGCCCTGCGCCACCGCCACGGCGTGCGCGTACGAGAGCCGCAGCCCGAAGCGTTCCGCGCGCTGGGCGAGCAACCCCAGATCACTGCGCCCGTACAGCAGGTCGTCGATGAACTCCCGGCGAGCCGCCTCCTCTTGGCGCACGGCCATGCGCTGGGCGCGCTCGTAGCCCTCGGCGAAGGCGTCGACGGCCTGTTCCAGCGCGCCGAGCACGCTGTCCAACGTGACACCGCCACCCACGTGCGTACGAGCGAACGCCAGATGCGCGCCGACCAGGGCACGCAGTCCCAGGCCGGCCTCCGCCGCCCGCTCTCCCAGATCACGCCGCGAGGCGAGCTCGTCACGGTTCAGTCGGCGCCCGGTCGCACCGGCGTCGGCAAGCATGGCGGCGAAACCGTCGAGGTACTCCTCCGGTATGGCCTGCCCGCGCTCGGTCATACATTGTCCCCGTGTTCCTGCCGACATCCTGACGCCTTTCTAGCGCACAGTTGATGTCTGCTTGACGGTGGGGGTAAGGCCGGTTGCCGGACTCCGGAAATCCCGACCGACAGAGGTGAGGTTGCCACCTACCGTGAACACCGGTCTCACCAGCCCGACGCTCCTCGCGTGCCACCGGGGCGAGGCGGACAGCTGGCGGGAGAGGGTACGGCCGTCGGCGCGGGCCACCGCCGCGACCACGGCGCAGGCGAAGACTCCGGAACCCAGAATGATCAAGAGGGCGTCGGGCTCGTCGCCGAACCGGTCACGCTCTGCCGGAGGCTTCACGCCGGACTGCGAACACCACAGCGAGGGCGAGCGTCCCGGCGGGGCCGAGGCCCCACCGCACCACCCAGCCCCTGTACCCCCGTGAGGCAGAGGGCCGTTGCCGGAACTCGTCCACGGCAGCAAGGCGTCCCCTTTGGGCATGGGTGTCCACCCGGCGGCGGCCAGTGCCTGAAGCAGCGAAGAAGCGAAGACACCGGTGTGATTCCGGCGGAGACGGGTGCGTTCCCGGCGGCGGACTGAGCGCGCGGGGCCACTTCGAGGCGGGCGGGGCCCCGGCGGCCTCAGGGACGCCGGGGTTGCCCTGCGCCGTCAGCGCCACCCACTCTCCACTGACCGCACGACCGTCCACTTAATCGGTACACTGGTTCCCTATCGCGCACCACGAGCACCTGGGACAGGTAGGAACAGCCATGGCAGCGACACACATCGACGGACGGGTCGCCCGCGGGAATCAGACCCGTCAGCTGGTCCTCAAGCGCGCCATGCAGGTCGCATCCGTCGAAGGCCTGGAGGGCCTCTCCCTCGGCCGGCTCGCGGGCGAGCTCAAGCTCAGCAAGAGCGGCGTGTTCGCTCTGTTCGGCTCCAAGGAGGACCTCCAGCTCGCCACGGTGCGTGCGGCGATCAAGGTCTTTCTGGAGCATGTGGTCCAGCCCGCCCGTGAACTCCCGCCGGGGATCAACCGGCTGTGGCGCGTGTGCACCAGCTGGCTCACCTACTCGCGCGAGCGCGTCTTCTCCGGCGGCTGCTTCTTCTACTCGACATCGGCGGAGTACGACGCCCGCGCGGGCAAGGTGCACGACACCCTCGCCGCGGCCCGCACCGACTGGTCCACGTATCTGGAACAGACCATCGTCGAGGCGCAGCAGACAGAGGAGATCGCGGAGGACATCGATGTCCCCCAGCTCGCCTTCGAACTGGTTGCGCTCCTGGAGATGGCCAACGCCGAGTCCGTCCTGCACGACGAGTTCACCAGCTACGACAAGGCAGCCACGGCCATCCTGAACCGTCTGCGCGGCGCGGCCACCGATCCTTCACTGCTGCCCGGGACCATCGACGGCCAGTGAGCCGTACGGAGATGCGCGTGCCGGCCGGGGCGTCGCGAAACGAGACGACGCCTGCGGCCCGACCCACCCCTCCGCAGCATTCCGCACGCCTCTGACCTGCGCACCATCCCCCTACTACGTCAACATCTCCATACCGTCACCTGCCAGGTGAATCAAAGATCTGGACATCGCCGAGCGGGATCACCGGGCCTCGTCGCTCCTCGATGACAAGGGCGCCCAGGTGTACTGGACGCGCACGCCGTGGTCGTGGAGCCAGGCGGTCTCGCGGTGCCGGAGTTCGTGCGCGGACTCCGGGGCGATGGCGCTGGGCCAGCGGACGAGTACCGCGGTGACATGGCCTGTCTGTGCCAGCTGTCGCACACGCCGCCACCCTCTGCGCCGGGCCGGGTCGGGCTCACCGTACGTGTCGGTGACGACCTCGGCGATCGCCAGTCCGCGCTCCTGGGCGAACGCCTGGCCTTCCGTCTGCGCGCACTGCGTGGCTGCCCCGGGCGCGCCCCGGGCTCGGTCGGCGCATACGTACAGGACGACAGGAGGAGCGGTTTCGCTGTGGGGGGTCATGGGCGCCTTCTGTAGGGGGACCGAGGAGAAGGGGTTCCTCGCCGCGTGAAGGGGACGTAGCGGGGCCGTGCGGTGCCGACTGCGGTCTCTGCCGTCGTACGGGGGAACTGGTCTGGTGCCCAGCAGGCCGGGCCTGGCCACGCTGCATCCGGGCGGTCCCTGCCGGGGCGGGCGCCACATTCGGCGCCGGCCGGTGCCCATGGCGTCAGGAGTGAGCCGTCAACTCTGCCCAGACGACCTTGCCTTCGGCCCGCGTCGAGCGTGCGGAGCCCCAGCGGTCCGCGAGTTGCTGGACGAGGAACAGGCCTCGCCCGTTCTCCTCTTCGGGGCCGGCGTGGTGCTCGGGCGGGCGGACCGGGGTGCGGCCGTCGTCGTGGAGTTCGATGCGCAGGCAACGCTCGTCGCCGGTCAGCGTGAGGCCACACAGGACATGACCGCTGTCGGTGTGGAGTACAGCGTTCGTGGTCAGCTCGGAGACCAGCAGCACCGCGTCGCAGCATGTGTCGCCGGGCACCTTCCAGGCACGGAGCCGGTCGCGCACGGTGTCGCGGGCGGATCTCGCGCTGGTGCGCAGGGCGGGCAGACCGAACCAGTACTCCCGACGAGGCACGGTCGTGGCTAAGGCGGGGGCCGAGGCCGGAGGTGAGGACGTGGGCAGAGTCACGGATGTCGCCTTCCAGTGCCTTCCGGGGGGCAGGCGCGGTGTGGGGATGCGGGCTGCAGCTCGAGGGGTGAGAGGCGCATACCGAGACAGGCACCCTGGGGTGGGGTGCCCACGGCGGCATCAGCATCGCGTGTCCCGTCCGGGCCGGATGCTGCGTCAGAGCTGTGACTTGACCACTCACATGCCAACTATGCGCGTGATCGCTATCACGCTGCAACCGACTCTCTGATAATTTCAGCAGCGCGAGTATCACCCTGGCGTCGTCTTCAAGTCACTGTCAGAATGGTGATGTTGATGAACCATCAGGAGGTTGGGCGTGAGTGAAGCCCGTTCCAGCACCAGCGCACCGACAGTCCTGCGCATGATCCTCGGCCGTCGGCTGCAGGACATGCGGCTCGGCGCCGGTGCCTCGCTGGAGGACGCGGCAAAAGCACTGCGCGTGAAGACCCTGACGATCCGCCGGCTGGAAAAGGCCGAGGTCGCGCTGAAGCCTCTCTACGTGGAGAAGCTCCTGGAGACCTTCGGCGCGGACCGCCAGGAGATCGACGAGTTCGTCGACCTGGCCGAGCGGGCCAACGAGCCCGGCTGGTGGCACTCCTACCGTGACGCCGTCCCCAGCTGGTTCACCGCCTACGTCAGCCTGGAGACCGACGCCAAGACCCTGCGCACCTATGAACCCCAGTACGTCACCGGCCTTCTGCAGACTCCCGACTACGCCCGCGCCGTGCTGCGCGGCGGGTTGCCGAACGGCAGCGAGGAGGAGCTCGCGCGCCGCGTGGAGCTGCGGCTGCGCCGCCAGAGCCTGCTGGAGGGGGAGGACGCCCCCACGTTGTGGGTGGTCATGGAGGAAGCCGTCCTGCACCGGGCGGTGGGCAGCTCTGACGTGATGCGGGAGCAGATCGAGCGGCTCCTGGACGTGTCCGAGCTCGAGCACATCAGCATCGACATCGTCCCGTTCGCTGCTGGTGCCCATGTCGGGGCGTGCGCCCCCTTCACCTATTTCCGGTTCGAGGAACCCGAGCTGCCGGACATCGTCTACAGCGAACTCCTGTCCGCCTCCGTCTATCTGGACCAGCGCGTGGACGTCGTCGCGCATCTCGAGGCGCATTCCCGAATGGCGTTGCTGACGTCGTCGGAGGACAGCAGGGCGCTCTTGAACCGCATGCGCAAGGAGTACTCATGACGATCACCAACGAGGGCGTGTACAACGGGATGCCGGCCCACAATCTCGGGGAGCACGGCTGGGAGCGCCCGTGGAGCGGGCCGAACGGCGGTCAGTGCGTGGAGGCGAAGCAGCTCGCCGACGGCCGCGTGGCCGTACGGCAGTCGACCGACCCGGCCGGGCCGGCGCTGATCTACACGCCGGAGGAGATCGCCGCGTTCGTCCGCGGGGTCAAAGAGGGCCTGGCCGATCACTTGGCCGCCGGGTGAACCGACGGCGGGCAGCAGGAAGGACGACGACACCGGTCCCGTCCTTGGCCTGCGGGCCGACAGACACACACCTGAAAGGGAGAACATGACCACCAGGCAGGCCGGCCGGGACCTCGACACGAGCAAGGCGCACTCGGCCCGGATGTACGACTACTTCCTCGGCGGCAAGGACCACTTCGAGATCGACAAGGAGGCGGCCCTCGTGGCCGCCCAGGCCCACCCCGGCATCTACGTGACCGCCCGCGAGAACCGGGCGTTCATGCACCGGGCCACCCATGTGCTGGCGCAGGAGCACGGCATCCGCCAGTGGCTGGACATCGGCACGGGCGTCCCGACCGAGCCCAACCTGCACCAGGTCGCCCAGTCCGTCGCGCTCGATGCCCGCGTCGTGTACGCCGACAACGATCCCCTCGTCCTCAAGTACGCCGAACGCCTCATGCGCAGCACGACGCAGGGACGCACGGCCTACATCGAGGCCGATGTCACCGACCCCGATGCGTTGATGAGCGCCGTGGAAGCCTCGGAGGTCCTGGACTTCGACCAGCCCATCGCCCTCTCCCTCAACGCGCTGATGCACTTCATCACCGACCCGCACGACCCGTACGCCATCATCCGCCGGCTGCTCGACCCGCTCCCGGCCGGCAGCGCCCTCGCCATGAACCACTGCACGCCCGACTTCGACCCCGACACCTGGAACAAGGTCGCGGAGGTCTACACCAAGTCCGGATCTCCGGTGCAGTTCCGTTCGCACAACGACGTCCGCCGGTTCTTCGACGGGCTCGACCTGATCGAACCCGGCATCATCTGCTGCCACCGCTGGCGGCCCGCCGGTCCCGCCGACGGGACGGAGCCCGCGGACGCCGAGATCAGCCTGTTGGCGGGCGTGGGCATCAAACGCTGACCGGGGTCAGGCCGAAGACGACGTTCTGGAGCTCGATCGAGTCGGCCCGTGCCCAGGCCGGGTGGCTGTGGCCGACTCAGTGGACGGTGCCGGCCATCCCACCGCCGCCGGTGGCGACGCCGCCGACCAGCTTGGGCGCGCGGAAGGGGGGCTCGTCCTGTCGGCAGGTCGTTCCGGCCGGCGGGAGCGTGCCGTCGACGAGGTACCGGCTCTCGTACGCCTTCACGCAGCTGCTGGGGTTGATCAGCGCGGTGTGACCGTATCCCTCGTGGGTGAGCAGGCGGGCGTCGGCCAATTCCCCGGCCAGCGCCTGCGCGTCCGCGTAGGGAGTCGCGGGGTCGTACCTGGTGCCGACCACCAGGACCGGGTGTGCCGTCTGCCTGTTCCACGGGCCGCGGTAGCGGTCGGCCGCGACGGCCGGCCAGGAGACACACCCCGCGGTGGCCCAGGTCCAGAAGAGCCCGGCGTCGCCCGCGCGGCCGGCGGCGGCCTCTTCCATGGCGGGGTAGACGGCGGGGTCACGCGGATTGGGGCTTTCGCCGCAGAGCACCGCACCCGCCTGTTCCTCGCCGACGTACGGATTCGGATGCGGGACCATTGGCGGGGGCGGGAGCGGGGACGCCTTGGCGACGCGCCCCTGCCAGAGGTCCCGCAGCCTGCCGGCGAGGTCCGTCCAGCCCGGGTGGACAACGTAGAGGCTGCTCATCACGTCGGCGACCGTGCGGCCGTAGGTCCACTCACCCACGGGATGCGCCCGCAGCCGCCGCATCAGCTGGTCGAACCTGTCCCGGGTCGCTTTCGGGCTGCCTGCGGAGAAGGTGCAGCCCGCGGTGTCCGTGGATCCGCACAGGGTGAGGAACCGCTCCAGGACCGCTGCCGCGGCGCGGTCCAAGCCCATACGCAGGAACGTGGTCAGCCGGGGGTCCGCGTCGGAGCCGTGGTTCGTCCAGGCCTGCGGATCGATGTCGCTGTCGAGGACCATGGCGCGGACCCTGCCGGGGAACAAGTTGGCGTAGGTGGCGCCCAGGATCGTGCCGTAGGAGATTCCGAGGTAGGTGAGTTGCGCATCGCCAACCGCCTGGCGCAGCCCGTCGAGGTCGCGAGCGGTGTCGGCGGTCGACACATGACGCAGCAGCTCGGGGTCACGCCGCTCACAGCGCCGGGCCAGGTCCTCGTACGCGGCGATCACAGTCGCTCGCTGCTGTGCGCCCACCGGGACGCCGGCCGGTTTGCCCGCGTTCCACGCGGCGGCCTCCTCGGGAGTCGCAAAGCAGTTCACCGCTGTGCTGCTGCCGATCCCGCGGGGGTCCCAGCTGACGATGTCGAACCGCTCCCGCACCTCGCGCGGGAAGAAGTCGTAGTCCTGTGGCATCTGGACTGTGCCTGGCCCCCCGGGTCCGCCAGGGTTGAAGAGCAGGGTGCCGATGCGTCGACCTGGGTCGGTCGCCTTCCGTTTGATGACTGCCAGTTCGATGGTGCGACGACCTGGGTCGTTGTAGTCCAGCGGCACCTTCGCGGTCGCGCAGTCGAACGGGCTGCCTTGAACGCAGGGTCTCCAGTCCAGCTTCGGGGCCGGCACCGAAGGTGCGGGCGGGCCTCCGGCCGCGGCGAGGATCTGCCCGGTCAGAACGGTCGAGCCGGCCACCAACGCGGCGATGACCGCGGCACAAACCCGACGACCCGCTATCGGTCCAGATATGTGCATGCCTTGTCCTTCCACCGCTGAGGGCCGGACGTCCTTCCGCACTGGACGTCGGCACGCATCTGTGTCAACGGGACCGCGGCCCGGCAACGCGCGCGAGCCGACCGCGGCCACATGGCCGAACCACCGTCACCGTGCCGCCGACGACGAGGCCGGTAGCACCCGGCCGGCTCCTGGCCTTCCGCCGCCGCAGGGGCGACTCGAGTGCCTTCCCAATAGAGAAGTCAAGCCGCGGGGGCTCCCGCTGCGGGCCGTACTGAGGAGGATCGGATGTCCTCGCCAGCGAGTGCCGGACGGAAGGTCGTTACGCACACTGGTTCGCTGGAGCTGTCGAATGCGTTCGTCTGTCAGAGACACTAGGGAGCAGTACGGGAGCGGTGGTTGGTACGGGGGAGGCGTGATGGACTCGGCCGTGGCGGGCCTGCTGGCGGCGGTGGTGGGCGTGGGCGGCACGCTGGGCTCGGCGTGGTTGACCCAGCGACGCGGAGACGCCTCGCGCCGCGAGGAGTGGGAACGCCTCGAACGCACTCGCCGCACCGAACTAGCCGCCCAGCACACGGAGTCGGGCCGGGAGACGCGCAGAGCGGCGTACACGGAGTTCAACGCCGCCGCCCGCCACTACCTGGCGACCCTCAACGACCACAACCACGTACTGCGCATCGGGTACGCCCCGCAAGAGTCGCTGGCCACGGTCGAGACGGCCCGCGCGGACTACCGCCGCCAGTACGCCGAGGCCCAGATGATCGTGCCGGACATTGTGCTGACGGAGGTGAGACGAGTCGACATCGGCCTGGGCTCTGTGTACGGCATCCTGGCCCGCCTCACCCATGGCACGGCAGGCGAAGGCGACGACATCGAGAACGTGCGGGACGTGATCAAGCAGGGCTGGCGAGACCTGTCCAGGATGCGCGAGGCGATGCGTACGGATCTGGGAGTGACGGGGCCGACCCACGAGTGAGCGCAGTGCCAAAGAGCCTGTGCCGGCGGTCAGGAGACCCTTCTTGGTCAGCTACTCCTCGTCGGCGGCCTCGACGAGCTCGTTGACGATCCGGGTCGCGAGGGCGTACTTGACGCGGTAGCCGGCCATCGCGGCTTCGGTGCCGAGCGCGCTCAGCAGGTCCGACTTGCCGGTGCCGGAGCCGGTGCGCGTGCCCGCACCCGGGCGTGGGTGTGTCCCGTGGGCTTCGGCCCCGCGCCTGCTCCCGCAACCGCGGCCGGCGCCAGCTTCGCCGCTGTCCAGAACAGTGCGGTCCGCCGGTCGACCGGAGCAGGGCCCAACTCCCGCACGTCACCGGGGCACTGACGATTCTCAAGGCACCACTCAAGGCATCATTCGATGACAGTCGAGAAGACACATTTGGCCCATATGGGCCCAATCAATGCCGATAACACACATTCCTTATGGTTTCATCTCGCCATGGAGGAGATCAGATGATGACTGGAGACAAACAGGCGGCCACGTCTCGGCGACGCGTGCTGACCGCTGCCGCACTGGCACCGGTGCTGGCCGGGGCGGGGCCGGCCAGCGCTCGCGCGATGCCCGACGCGGCGCTGGTCAAGCCGTTGACCACCACCGCATCGGACTGGGCGGCCGTAGCGAAAGCACTTGGCCGCAGCGGCAACCTGCTGCGCGGGACGACGTACCACACCCCCTTCCCCCGCGACGATCTCCGCGTCGTCGTCGAGGGCAACGTCGTCATCACACCGGAGCTCGCACTGGGTGCGCACGTGGCCTTCGTCCGCTATGCCGACGGCAGCACGATGTGCATGGGCGATGTGGCGGTCACCGAGAGGGAACTGCAGCGGGTGATCGACGCCTGGCAGGCGAACGGAATCGCGCAGACCGCGCTCCACAAGCATCTGCCCACGCATCGCCCCGACATCTGGTGGGTCCACGTCCACGGACACGGCCATGACGAACTGGCCCTGGCGCACGGCCTGCGCGCGGGATTCGATCGCACCGGCATCCCGCCGGCAACACCGTCCGTCCCGCCGAGCCCCGTCGACCTGGACATGGCCGCAATCGACGCTGCGCTGGGCGCCAAGGGTTCCAGCGACGGCGTGGTCTACAAGGCCGTCTTCGCCCGCCGCGAGACGATCTGCGACGGCCATCTGGTACTGCCCTCCGGCCTGGGCGCGACCAGCGCGTTCATTTTCCAGCCGCTGGGAAACGGCAGGGCAGCGCTCAGCGGCGACTGCGTCATGCTCGCCGAGGAGGTGCAGAACGTACTGGGAGCCTTGCGGCGGGGCAGGATCAAGCTCGTCGAGCTGCACAACCACCATTTGACGGAGAGCCCCCGCCTGTTCTTCACCCATTTCTGGGCCGTGGGCGACGCCGTCGAGCTCGCCAAAGCGCTGCGCCCCGCAGTGGATGCCACCAACGTGGTGCCGACCAGCGGAGTATGACGAGCAGACGGCCGATTGCTGCCCCACACACACGGCACCCCCGCAGGCCGGCTCTCGCGATCCAGGACCGGGGAGTGGGTCTTGCACCAGGAGCACAGGACGCGCCCCCTCGCCGAGCGTCAACACGACGTCAGCCAGGGGGCGGCAGCACGTCGTAAGGGTTCCGACGTGCCAGGTCGCGCCCTGGAGAGTCGGCTGAAAGGCGCGTTCCCGGCGAGTCCCCACACGAACTCCGCCTCGTGCCGCTGCAACGTCTCTACGCCGCGCACCCGGGCCACCAGCTCGCGGAACCGGGCCACGTAGTAGTCGTTGGCGGCCGCGTTGTGGAACACCGGCCACCAATTGGATGCGCGACGAAGACCGACGCCTTCCACCTGGCCGGTTGTTGGCGCGGAACGTGTACGGGCACGCCGGGTTACCCTTGTGCGGGGTACCTGACCTGTATTGATCCTTTCGTGACAGTGCGGGCGCCGCCTGTATGCGGTACTCCACGCCGGCCGCTCCCGCCTGAGCCACGGCACCAGGAAGCAGCCAGAGTAGGGCCCCATTCATGCAGCGCGAAAACTTCACAGACCGACCCGGCCTCGGGCATCTGCCAGACGAAGAGGTGGGGCTCGCGGTGCTCCTACGGGCGTGGCGGGCGCGAGCGGGCCGCAAGCTCGGCCTTGGCAAACCGCTTCCGCAGGTGGAGGTCGCCGCCGCGGTCGGCATGAGCGAACGCTGGTACCGGGACCTCGAACGCGGTGCGACGCCCCGCCTGGACGCCCGGACCCTGACCGCGCTGGCGGGCGCGCTGCGGCTGTGCGCGGACGAGCGGGCCACCCTGTTCCTCTTCGCTGCCGGCGGGGAGCCCTTCCCCGCCGTCTCGCCTGCCGACGGCGTCGATCTGGCACCGCTGCGGCGCCTGCTCGACCTGCAGCCCACGCAGCCCGCCTATCTCACCGACAACGCGTGGAACGTGCTCGCCCACAACGAGGCCATGGCCGAGTGGTTCCCGTGGGTGCAGGTCCCCGGCGCGAACCTGATCCGCTGGGGGCTGACCGACCCCGAGGCCCGGCAGCAGCTGGCCGACTGGCCGCGGCACGGGCGGGCCTATCTCGCGATGCTGCGCTACGCCATGGCGCAGTACCCGGGGCACCCCGAGCTCGCGGAGATCCTGCTGACGGCACTCGCCGACCCCGAGTGCCGGCGGATCTGGGACGACGGTCCGGTCATCATCGCCAACCGGGACGGCCACACGTTCCGTCTGAGCATCCCCCGCTTCGCTCCGCACGCCGTCGATGTCGTCACCCAGGTACTGCATCCCGTCGGCCATCCCGGACTTCGGCTCACCTTCCTCAGCCTGCTGCCGGGGTCCGACGTAGAAACCGGCGCCGACCGCCTGGACGGCTGAGCTCTCACTCTGGCCTATACCGGCGGCGCGTTCAACAGGTGCCGACCGGCAAAGATTTTCCGGTGCGGATACCGGCAATTTTCTGCCGGTCCGTTTTCTGCCGCCCGAGTGCAACCGGCAGAACATTGCCGGTCGAATCCGTTGACTTTCGCTACGCCTAGTTGCGAATCTCAGTGACGACCGGGCCCATGGGGACCCCTCCCGCTTGCGGAGTACATGGCGGTGGACGGTGGTGTGACACCCGTCCGCCCCGCTCTGGTTTGATTCCAGGCTCGGACTCGACTGAGGAATACTTCGGGAGCTATTTTGCATGCCTTCATGAACATCAAGAAGACGATAGGGATAAGCAACGACTTCTGGAACGTCACCGCCGACTCCGGGATGGCGGGAATTGTCGCCGAAAACGTCGGCGCCGGGCGCTATGCCGCGCGGGCCGACAGCCACGAGTTCCTGAACATGTCGTCGTACTCGTATCTCGGTCTGGACTCCCATCCGGCGCTGATCCGCGCGGCGGCCGACGCCGTCACCCAGAACGCCTCGCTGAACACCTCGGTCTCCCGGATGCGTGTGCACTTCGGGATTCTCAAGGACGCCGAGGACGCGCTCTCGGACCTGTTCCGGGTCGAGGCGGTCACCCTCGCCTCCTGCGCCGCGGCCGCCTGGTCCGCGCTGCCCCTGGTGGCGTCCGGCGCCTTCACCGACGGCGTACCGCCGCTCATGGTGTTCGACAAGCACGCGCACTTCTGTCTGAACGCGATGAAGCCGAGCGTCGCCGACGAGGCCGAGGTCAGGACCATCGCACACAACGACCTCGACGCCCTGGAAGAGCTCTGCCGCACCCACCCGAACGTCGCCTATGTGGCCGACGGGGTGTACAGCACGGGCGGGCAGGCGCCGGTTCGTGAACTCTTGGCGCTGCAGGAGAAGTACGGGCTCTTCCTGTTCTTCGACGAGGCGCACGGGGTGTCGACCTGCGGCGACCAGGGTCGCGGTGTCGTCCTCGACGCCATGGGTGAGATCAACGACCGTACGCTGATCATCACTTCCCTGAACAAGGGCTTCGGCGCGTCCGGCGGCGCGATCTTCCTCGGGCCGCAGGGCTCCCGGCACCGCCGTGATCTCGCCCTGCGCTACGGCGGTCCGCTGACCTGGTCGCAGCGGATCAACACGGCCGGGCTCGGGGCGATCGTCGCCTCCGCGACACTGCACCGTTCGCCCGAGCTCAAAGAACTCCAGCACCGGCTGCAGGAGAACATCGACTGCTTCGACGCGCTGGTGCCGACCGCAAACCGCGGCGACGGACTGCCCATTCGGTTCATCGACATCGGCTCGGAGGAGAAGACCGTCCGTATCGGTCGGGCCCTCCTTTCCGCGGGCTATTACACCTCTGCCCTCTTCTTCCCCGTCATCGCCCGCGGAAAGGCGGGACTGCGCATCATGCTCCGCGCGGACATGACGCGTACCGACATTGAGAACTTCGGCCGTCTGGTCAATGAACTGCGGAGCCAGAATGACTGAGCAGCAAACTTCTCCGGCCGACGAAAAGCAACAGGCCGGCAGAACATTGACAGTAGATGAAGAGGAGATGGCCAGGGGAAAGCAGGCCACGCTTCATCACGTGAACCGGCGCATCATGGCGCTCTCCTGCCTCCTGGTCTTCATGGCCCAGATGGCGACCACCATCTACCTGCCCTCGCTGCCCATCGTGGCGCACGACTTCGGAATGTCCCGCAGTTATGCGGCGCTTTCCATCTCGGCGTTCGTGATCGGCGCCGCGGCTCCGGTGGTCCTGTGGGGCGTGGCGGCGGACCGGTACGGGCGGCGAGGCCCGCTGCTGACGTCGCTGGCGCTGTTCGTGCTCACCAGCGCGGCGATCGCGCTGATCCGGTCCCCCGAGGGGCTGTTGGTGCTGCGTGCGCTGCAGGGCATCGGCGCCGGAGGCAGCGCGATCATCGCCCGCATCCTGGTGCGTGACCGCTGGAGCGGCGACGAGCTGGCCCGACGCCTCTCGGTGCTGTCGATCGCGTTCATCACGGCGATGGGCGGCGGCCAGTTCCTCGGCGGCCTGATCGGCAGGTACGCGCACTGGGAGGCCGGCTTCGTCGTCCTCGCCACGGTCGGCGCGATCGCGGCGGCCCTGACCTTCACCGTGCCGTTCGAGTCGGGCCGTACCGTGCAGCGGCCGTCGGAGGTGCTGCGCATCTGCCTCACCATCAGCAGGCAGCCCGGATTCCTGCTGCCGGCCCTGGCCGGCGGCGCGGGGTTCGCCACGATCGTGCTGCTGCAGGAGGTCAGCCCGTTCGTCTTCCAGGAGCACTTCGGGCTCGCCACCGACCAGTACGGAAGCCTCGGACTGCTGCTCGGCGCGGCCTACTTCGCCGGCGCGATGACCGTCAACCGGCTGGTGGCCAGGGCCGGTTCGAGCCGCCTGATGACCGCGGGATCGATCGTGATGACCGCGTCCGGCGTGCTGATGATCGCGCTGTGGTCGGTGCCCGGTCTGCCGGACACCGGCGTTCTGGTGGCCTTCGTCGCGCTGTACTGCGTGACGACGTTCGGGCAGTCCGTGCTGTTCCCCAACAGCATGGCCACCGCCGTCACCAGCCAGCAGGGCCACGGCGCCTACGCCGTCTCGCTGTGCGGCTTCCTTCAGCAGTCCATGGCGGGCGTGGCCGCGGCGGGCGCCGCGCTGCTGCACGCCGACCTCGCCTGGGCCACGGTCGCCGCCGCACTGGGGGCCGCGGCCTGGCTCCTGACCCGGATCGCCGTCCCCACGGCAGTCGTCAAGGAAGGGAAGTGACATGGCGGTTCTGCGTTCCCACATCAGCCCTTCCAGCGAGGTGTTCCGCCGCAACAGTGCGGCCTACGGAGCGCTGCGCGAGCAGATCGCGGCGGCCCGCGCCGCCGCGACGGCCGGCGGCGGCGCCGCGGCGCAGGCCCGGCACGCCGCGCGCGGCAAGCTCACCGCCCGGGAGCGGGTGACCCGGCTGCTCGACCCGGGAACCCCGTTCCTGGAGATCGGCCAGCTCGCCGCGCACGAGGTGTACGAGCAGGCCGTGCCGTCGGCGGGCATCATCACCGGCGTCGGCATGGTGGAGGGCCGGCCCACGGTCGTGTTCGCCAACGACGCGACCGTGAAGGGCGGTACGTACTACCCGCTGACGGTCCGCAAGCACCTGCGGGCCCAGCAGGTCGCCCGCGAGAACGGGCTGGCCTGCATCTACCTGGTCGACTCCGGAGGCGTCTTCCTGCCGATGCAGGAGGACATCTTCCCGGACGAGAACCACTTCGGAAAGATCTTCCGCAACATCGCGGAGATGTCCGCGATGGGCCTGCCGCAGATCGCGGCCGTGATGGGCTCGTGCACCGCCGGCGGCGCGTACATCCCGGCGATGTGCGACGAGACCGTGATCGTACGGGGCAACGGGTCGATCTTCCTGGGCGGTCCGCAACTGGTGCGGGCGGCGACCGGCGTGATCGTCGACGCCGAGACCCTCGGCGGGGCCGACCTGCACACCGCGACCAGCGGCGTCGCCGACCACCTCGCCCTCGACGACGAGCACGCCCTCACCCTGGTCCGGGAGATCGCCGCCCGAAGCGGCACCGGCACCCCGGCCGCACCGCCCGAGATACCGGCGGAGCCGCTGTACGACCCCGCCGAACTGCCGGGCATCGTCAGCGCCAACCCGCGCGAGCCGATCCCGGCCCGGGAGATCCTCGCCCGGCTTCTGGACGGCAGCGAATTCACCGAGTACCGCGCCCGGTTCGGGACGACGATCGTGTGCGGCACCGGCCGGATCGGCGGCTACCCGGTGGGCGTCCTGATCAACGACGGCGTGCTCTTCTCCGAGAGCGCCCAGAAGGCCGCGAACTTCATCGAACTGTGCTCGCAGCGCGGGATCCCGCTGCTCTTCCTGCACAACATCAACGGGTTCATGGTCGGTGCCGAGTACGAGGCGGGCGGCATCGCCAAGCACGGTGCCAAGATGGTGAACGCCGCGTCCTGCGCCGCCGTCCCGAAGTTCAGCATGCTGATCGGCGGCAGCTACGGCGCGGGCAACCTCGCCATGTGCGGCCGCTCGATCGGCCCGCAGCTGATGGCCATGTGGCCCAACGCCAAGACGTCCGTGGTCGGCGGAGAGCAGGCCGCGACCGTTCTGGCGCTGATCAAGAACGAGCAACTGGCCAAGGAAGGCCGCTCGTTGACCCCGGAAGAGGAAGAGGCTTTCAAGAAGCCGATCCGGGACAACTACGACCGCGAGGGCCAGCCCCTCTATGTCGCCGCGCGCCTGTGGGTGGACGCCGTGGTCGACCCCGCCGACACCCGTGAATGGCTGACGCTGAGCCTCGCTCTGGCCGCGGCAGCACCGCAACGAGAGACGCGCTTCGGCGTGTTCAGGATGTGATGGTCCGTCATGGTGAAACGACTCCTGATCGCCAACCGGGGCGAGATCGCCCGCCGTATCGCCCGCACCTGCCGGCGCCTCGGTATCGAGTACGTGGCCGTCCACTCCGAGGCTGACGGCGCCGCGGCCCACCTGGACGGCGCCGTCGAACAGGTCCTGATCGGCCCCTCCCCGGCGGCCGACAGCTATCTGCGCGCCGACGCCCTGATCGACGCGGCCCTGCGCACCGGCTGCGACGCCGTCCACCCGGGCTACGGATTCCTCTCGGAGAACGCGGAGTTCGCCGCCGCCACCGCGGCGGCGGGCCTGGTCTTCGTCGGGCCCGACGCGAGCACCATCGCGGCCATGGGCGACAAGGCCACCGCGAAGCGGCTGATGGCCGAGGCGGGCGTGCCGGTCCTGCCGGGCTCGGCGGACGCCACCGAGTCGGCGGACGACATCCGGGCGCACGCGGACCGCATCGGCTACCCGGTGATCCTCAAGCCCGTCGCCGGAGGCGGCGGCAAGGGCATGCAGGTCATCGAGCACAAGTGCGACCTCGCCCCCGCCGTCGAGGCCGCGGTCCGCCTGGCCCGCGCGAGCTTCGGCGACGGACGCCTGCTGGTCGAGCGGTATCTGCGCAGGCCCCGGCACATCGAGGTCCAGGTCTTCGGCGACACCCACGGCAACGTGGTGCACCTCTTCGAGCGGGAGTGCTCGCTGCAGCGCCGCCACCAGAAGATCGTCGAGGAGGCGCCGGCCGTCAATCTCCCGGCGGACGTCCGGGAGGCACTGCTGTCGGCCGCCGTACGCGGCGCGCAGGCCATCGGCTACACCAACGCGGGCACCTTCGAGTTCATCCTCGACAGTGCCGGTGACGGCGACGGCGGGTTCTACTTCCTGGAGGTCAACACCCGCCTCCAGGTCGAGCACCCGGTCACCGAGGCCATCACCGGCCTCGACCTGGTCGAATGGCAGCTGCGGACCGCCGCAGGCGAACAACTCCCGCTGGCACAAGGCGAGATCACCGCGTCCGGTCACGCCATCGAGGTCCGCGTGTACGCCGAGGACCCGGACGCGGACTTCCGCCCCGCCCCCGGCCGGGCGCTGGCCGCCCTGTGGCCCACCGGTCTGCGGGTCGACGCGGCCTTCGACGGCGCGGGCGACGTCCCGGTCTTCTACGACCCGATGATCGCCAAGCTCATCGCGCACGACCCGGCCCGCCCCGCTGCCCTCGCCCGACTGCTGCACGCGGTCCGCTCCACCGCCGTACTCGGCCTCACCACCAACCTCGGCTTCCTCGCCGATCTGCTGCGCGACACCCGGGTCGGCGCCGGGCTGATCGACACCCACCTCGTGGACGAGTTCGCCGCCCGCGCCGCCGAGAACCGGCGGGACCTCGAGCCGGTGGCGGCCGCCTGCGCGGCGGCCATGAGCCTGCCCGCCCGCCCCACCGCGTACGGAGCCGAGTCACCGTGGAGCGGTTCCCTCGGCGCTCTCGACCGGCAACTGCTCGACCGGCACGCCCCACTGGGCCGCGTCGCCTGCCGGGTCGGCGGCCGCCCCCTCGAAGCGGCGCTGCTCTCCCGGCGGGAGAACGCGCTCACGGTGGCCGTGGCGGGCGAACCCTTCACCGTCACGTGCACGCCGGACGGGGCGCTGCTGCGCGGCACGGTCGGCGAGGCGCTGTGGACGGGCCTGCGCCGGGCGGACGGCTGCGAACTCGTTGTCGACGGCCGCCGGCTGACCCTCACTCTCGATGTCGCCGGCGAGGACGACAGTGCGGCCGGCGGCGACGCGGTCACCTCGCCCATGCCCGGCACCGTGGTCCAACTACCCGTAGACGTAGGCGACTTCGTGCAGCAGGGCGACACGGTGGCGATCGTCGAGGCGATGAAGATGGAGAACCGGGTGCTCGCCCCCGCCTCCGGCGTGGTCGAGGAGGTCCGCTGCGCTCTGACCGACATCGTCTCGGCCGACCAGGTCCTCGTCGTCATCGCGCCGGAACAGCGCGAAGAGGCCGCCTGAGCCGCACACCCGCACCGGCCACGCATCCGCACCCGTACCGCCTCCAGGCACCACGCATTCAAAGCAAACCAAGACGGAAGAAGTGATACACCAGATGATCCCCATCAGTCGTGTCGGAGTGGTCGGCTCGGGCGCCATGGGCGCCGGAATCGCCGAAGTGAGCGCCCTGGCAGGGATGGACGTGCTGGTCGCGGTCTCCCGCGAGGCGTCGCTGACCACCGGGCGGCACCGCGTCCTCGCCTCCCTCGACCGCGCCGTCGTCAAGGGCAGGCTCGCCGCCGCCGAGCGGGACGCGGCCGCGGCCCGCATCGGATTCACCATGGATCTGGGCGAGTTGGCCGACCGGCAGCTGGTGGTCGAGGCCGTCCGCGAGGAGGAGACACTCAAGCTCGATCTCTTCGCCACCCTCGACAAGGTGGTCGAGGACCCGGAGGCCATCCTGGCCTCCAACACCTCCTCGATCCCCATCATGAAGCTGGCCGGTGCCACCGGCCGCCCTGCCCAGGTCATCGGCACCCACTTCTTCAACCCCGTACCGGCGATGCCCCTGGTGGAACTGGTCGGCTCCCTGCACACGTCCGACGCGACCATGGACCGGGCCGAGTCATGGGTCGCGCAGACCCTGGGCAAGCGGCCGATCCGCTCCAAGGACCGGGCCGGCTTCGTCGTCAACGCGCTGCTGGTGCCCTATCTGCTGTCCGCCGTGCGCATGGCGGAGACGGGCTTCGCCACCGTCGACGACATCGACCAGGGCATGGTGCTCGGCTGCTCGCACCCGATGGGCCCGCTGCGGCTGACCGACATGGTGGGCCTCGACGTCGTGGCAGCCGTGGCCGATGCACTGTACGAGGAGTTCAAGGAGCCCCTCTACGCGGCTCCGCCGCTGCTCTCCCGCATGGTCGAGGGGGGCCTGCTCGGCCGAAAGTCGGGCCGCGGCTTCTACCCGTACCCGTAGCCGCCGCGCGCACCGGTACCTGCACCACAGCCCCATAGAACACGCAGAAACACGCAGAAACGGACTCCCCTGAGGTGAGCACAATCTCCACCATCACTTCGCCGACGCCCCGTCCCGCGGTACGGGTCCTCGCCGACCTGCTGCCGGCCGAGGGCGCCGCCCGGACCCGGGCGCGCGACGCCGCGCTGGTCCTCGGCGGCGCCGCACTGACCGGGATCGCCGCGCAGTTCGCGGTACCGGTGCCCGGGTCGCCGGTCCCGGTGACAGGGCAGACCTTCGCCGCCCTTCTGGTCGGCATCGCCCTCGGGGCACGGCGCGGGGCGCTGGCGCTCGCCGTCTACGCCGGTGCGGGCGTCTGCGGCATGCCCTGGTTCGCCGAGGGGACCTCCGGCGCGGCCATGCCCACCTTCGGTTACGTCGTCGGCCTGGTTCTCGCCGCCGCCGTGGTGGGCGACCTGGCCCGCCGTGGCGGCGACCGGAGCCCGCTGCGTACGGCCGGTGTCATGGCCGTGGGAACCTTCTGCGTGTACGCCGTCGGAGTGCCGTATCTCGCGCTGTCCCTGCATCTCTCCCTGGACCGGGCGGTCGCCCTGGGCTCCGCGCCCTACCTGGTGGGCGACGCCCTGAAGGCGGCCCTGGCGATGGGTGCGCTTCCTGCGGTGTGGCGCGTGCTGGGAAACTCCAGGGCTGACGATGGTCAGGCTGATCTCTCTCGCTGAGGGGGAGAAATGGGGCTCTTCCCCTTCGCAAGGCGGGCCTGTGCAGGCCCGCCTGCGATGCGCGGTCAGGGGCTTGTCTCCCGGGCTTCGTCAGCGCATCGTGTCGTTCGATGTCGATGTCGATGTCGATGTCGATGTCGATGTCGATGTCGATGTCGAAGCGGTAGCGGATGTCGGAGGCCGGGACGCGCTCGTACTCTCTTCGTTGATCTCGGCGCCGATGCCGGATGTGCCGCAGAAGTGAAGCATCCCCTGCGTCTCGGCGATGCTGCCGATGAGCGATCCGGCGTAGGAACGGTTGCCCGTCGCCCACTGACAGCGGCCCTGCGCCCGGTCCGTGTCAGCGGCGACGAGGTAGACAGTCGGCGATCAGCGAGCGGGCGATGCGCGTCCGTGCATGCGGCGCAGCCGGACTTGCCCAGCGGTCATCGAGGCCCTGCCGGCACGCCGTTGTGCGGGCGAGGCTTCGCAGGGGCCCGCCTTGGTTCTACAGACTGAGCGTGATCGCGGCGGCGATGCCGCCCAGGCCGAGGGCGAAACCGGCCTCTTTCCAGCCGCCTTTGCCCCAGCGGAAGGGGCGGTCGGCGGCCAGCCTGCCCGGCCCGATGGCGGCGACGGCCAGCGCGACGACGGCGATGCAGACGCTGTATTCCACGCCGCCGTTCGCATCCCACAGGCCGTGGGCGCCGGTGACCGTGACCATGGCGTTGATCATGACGCCGATCAGGGCGGCGGCCGCCAGCGGCGTCAGCAGGCCGAGGGCCAGACCGAGGCCGCCCAGCAGCTCGGACATGCCCCCGATCACAGCAAAGAGCTTTCCCGGCCGGTAGCCCAGGGCCGTAAATCCCTTGCCCGTCTCCGTCAGGCCCTGGCCTCCGAAGAGTCCGAAGACTTTCTGAGCCCCGTGTGCGGCCATCAGTAGGCCGATGGTCAGCCTGATGAGCAGCAGACCGAAGTCGGCGGCGGTCGTCATGGGCGCGGCGGTGGAAGTGGAAGTGGGCTGCGCCGCTGGTGCCGTGGAAGAGGCAGAAGATTTCAGAACGCGTTTGGGCAACATGGCGATGCTCCGATTGGAACGCCGGAACGGGCGCTTCCCCCAGCTCGACGACACGTCGAGCACCGATGCTGCGTGTCCCCGGCAATAGATCGCGGGCGACTCCCTGCCCCATTCGATCCTTTCGCTGCGGGCAGAGTCGTACATCGGGTCGGTGGCCCGCGGGGGCGGGCAGCCGGTGCCGTGTCAGTGATCCTGGGGCATCTGCTCATCACGATCGGTGTCGTTCGGGCACAGCCGTACGCAGCATTCGCCGGGCTCGGGGGTCAGGACGGCCTTGACTCCGTTGACCTCAAGGCCGGTGAGGTAGCCGCTGAGGAAGGCCTGGTTCATGCCGCACACCAGGTCGGGGGCCTTCGCGGCAAGCGGTTGGAACGGGCAGTTGCGCAGCCGGAGCCGGGTGGGGGCTTCCCGGACGGGTTCGTAGCCGTACTCCTCCAGCAGACCCTCGCAGACGGTCAGCCCACGCTCGGGGCCCAGGCGCCCTGGGCGGGTCTCCTCCCGTGCGGCTGCGCCCAGCTGCCGGCCGCGCTGCTTCGCGGTCCGCATGGCCGCCTGCGCGGCGTTCTCGTCGGCCTCCTCGGTCAGAACGGCGTCCAGGAGAAGGTCCGCCAGGAGTTCGTGGCGCCGTTCTGGAATGGTCACGGTGATCTGCGCGTCGGTGGGCTCGTACACCATTGGCCGCCTGCCGACCTTGCGGATCCCGCCGGGCGTTTCGTAGCGGGCGCGCAGCAGGCCGGCGTCGACGAGCTTGTCGAGGTGGAAGGCGGCGAGCTTGCGGGAGATACCGACGCTCGCGGCGGCCTCGTCGCGGGTGACGGCGTGGCCGGCCCGGCGGATGAAGGAGAACATGCGCCGTCGTGAGTCCTCGCTCAGGACGCTGACGGAGTTGATGGCGCTGCCGGCCGCGTCGGCCGACGCTGTCTGGACGGAAGCCACAAGACCATGCTAATCCCCATCCGCGTAGGCCCAAGTGTTCCTTCTGTCTTGATGTCCTGCGTATCTCGACGACCTCCCTCAATAAGACCAAGACTTATTGGTGAAACTAGGAGGTCCCGATGAATGCTGATTCACGGCTTCAGGCAAGGCGTCCGGTCATCGCCTCGCTGCTCGCGGGGCCGAGCTCATTGGCGTCCTCGCCGGCCGGGCGGGCGGTCAGGTAGGCGAGGGTGCCGCCGTCGTGCAGTACTGCCCCGGCCCACCGCAGGGCGGGGTCCGCCAAGCCGAGGGGGCGTGCGGAGGAACCGACGGACGGCCGGCCGAAGCTGAGGCCGCCGTTCATGGTGGCAATCCAGACGTCGAAGTGGGCGGCGGGTTCGTCGTGACGGACCTCGATGCCGGGCGGTGATGAGCATCTGCACCGCGGCAAGAGTCGCCGGGGACGGCTCGCTCGCGCCGTCGCCACGGCACAACCGCCAGGCGGCGACGTCCCCGCTCTCCTCAGCCGCGACCAGCAGCTGCCCCAGGTGGTTGATGGCCATCTGCTCGGCGACCTGCAAGGTGTCGCACCACGGGTTGACCTGCCACCAGCGGGTATCCGGTTCGCGCCGCGACGTGCACGGCGCGCAGGGCCAGCAGCAGGAATCCGATGTCGTCGAGGTAGACGGGGTCCGGCAGCAGGTCGACCGGTGACACCGTGTAGATCACGGCGGCCCAGACCAGCGC
Organism: Streptomyces sp. CB01635; assembly: GCF_002803065.1. Classification (GTDB taxonomy): domain Bacteria; phylum Actinomycetota; class Actinomycetes; order Streptomycetales; family Streptomycetaceae; genus Streptomyces. The sequence goes on along the minus strand of NZ_NNBL01000003.1, from coordinate 209,358 downwards.
CTTGTTGCGGAGCGGGATGCCCGCGTCGAGGAGCAGCCTCCTCGCCCGGATCACCCGCACCAGGAGAACTGCGGCGATGCCCATGGTGAGCAGCACGACGGCTGCGGCGAGGATGAGCCAGGCTTTGGTGTCCATGCCTCATCGTGTACCCGCTGAGCGGGGGGAGCCAGGGCCGAAGGCCCTCTCCCGGATGCGGGGATGCGGTCAGAGCGCCGAGCGGCGCAGCGCGAGGAGCGCCTGGTCGTCCTGGGGCCGGCCGCCCGTGTGGCGCCGAACGTCACGGATCAGCATGTCGAGGACCTGCGCCGGTGTGGGGTGCTCGCCGGACCGGGCGCGGTGCCGGAGCAGAACGGGCAGGCGCGCCGCAGCGTCGTAGAAGGTGCCTTCGGCGTCCCGGGACTCGGTGATGCCGTCCGTGTAGCACAGGAGTGTCGCGCCGGGCGGGAACGGAAACGTGTCGACCGGTGCGGCCCAGCTGCCCAGCACCCCCATCCCCAGCGGAGGCACTTCCTGAGTCGGTTCGAGGACGGTGGCCGAGCCCTGTGCGTCGAGGAGCAGAGGCGGCGGATGGCCGCGGTTGACGATGCGTACGGCACTGAGGTTCGCGGGGAACTCCGCGATCAGGGCGGTGGTGAATCCCTCCTCCTGTTCGAGGCCGCCTCGCCGCCCGCCCTCACGCAGCAGTGCCTGCTCCAGCGAGCGCACGAGCTGTGCGAGGTCCTCGGCCTCGTCCGCGGCGTACCTGAACGCGCCGAGATCGGCGCAGACCGCGCTCACGGCGCCCAGGCCCTTGCCCCGTACGTCACCGACGAGGACGCGTGTGCCGTACGGGGTGTCCTGTACGACGTACAGATCGCCGCCGATCATGGCCTCGTCCTCGGCGGGCACGTACCGGGCGGCAATGTGCAGGTCGCCCAGGCGCGCCGGCGGTCTGGGCAGCACGGCGCGCTGGGCCACGGCCGCGACGCGCTGAGCACGCCGGGTCCGGGCGTCCTGGCTCTTCAGCGTGCGGTTGATGAAGATGGCCAGCAGGGTCACGGCCAACAGGGTGAACTGGTTGGCCAGACCGCGGTGCCAGCCGAAGGTGCCGTCCACCCAGGCCAGTCCCGCGTGGACGGCCATCGAGGCGAGGCCCACCCAGATGATGCCGGGCAGCGAAAGGAGCGGGGCGGCGGCGACGGGCGCCGCCATGATGAGCGGGGCCGACGTCACCTGGGTCGGGGTCACCAGGTCGATCACTACAGCCAGCACGATCACGCCGGCGGGAATCCACTGGGCCTTGTTCTGCACCACTCCCCCACGCTGGCGGCAGCCGGCGTGCGCCGCATCCCGACGGACGCAGCGGAGAGCTCATGCGAGGAGAGCGCCGGGGTGCGGGGCGGCCGTTCGGCCCGCCCGGTGGTGAGGGTGAGACCGATCAGTTCCCAGCGTGCATCCGAGAGGTCGCTGGGATGCGGGCGAACCGAGGGAAACGCGCTGCCGACGAAAGACACCCGCCCCATCCGGCACGTGGGACACCTCTGCCCCACTAGCCCTCATCGGCTCACCGCTTGAAACCCCACCGAACAACCTCACAGGGACGAAACGCTCTTTCCGGACTATGGGCAGAGTGGTCGAGAAGCGGGGCCGGCGGTACGTCATCACGCCACCGATCGACGGTGAATGCACCCCTCGCCCATCTGCACAGTGAACGCACCGGATCCACCGTCGCTTCGACGTTCCACAGCCGTGCCGTGTCGTCTTCGCCCCAGCTGACCACCGTTCTGCCGCCGGGGCCGAAGGCCACACCGGTGACATTGGCGTTGTGCCCTTCAAGCGGATCGCCGATCTGGCGCCGGGTGGCGACGTCCCAGAGCCTGACCGTATGGTCCATGCTGCCGGTGGCCAGCGTTCTCCCGTTGGGACTGAATGCCACGGACGTGACGCCGCTGCGATGGCCGGTCAGTGGATCCCCGATCTGCTCACGTGCGGCCGCGTTCCAGAGCCGGACGGTATTGTCGCGGCTCGCAGTCGCGAGCGTCGTGCCGTCGGGACTGAACACCACCGCCGTGATCTGCGCGGTGTGGCTGGCCGGGGTTTCACCGATACGGCGGTGCGTGGCAACGTCCCAGAGCGCCACGGTGTCGCTCTCCGTGTTGGTGGCGAGGGTGCGGCCGTCGGGACTGAATGCGACGCTCGTTGCTCTGACATCGAGTGCTCTGCCGGTCAGGCGATGTGCCGCCAGGTTCCATATGTGTGTGGAGCCCATGTCGGAGCTGGCGAGGGTCCCGCCGTCCGGACTGAAAGCCAGTGCAGTGGTGTCGCCCGTGCCGAGCAGCGGCTTGCCGATGGGGCGGCGGGCTGCGAGATCCCAGAGTCGTAGCCTGTTTCTGTAGGAAGCGATCGCAAGCAGAGCGTTATCGGGGCTGAGGGAAATGGTGAAGCGCCCTGCCTCATCACCTTGGACCAGAGGATCGCTGGTCTGGCGACGTGTCGCGACGTTCCAGAAGCGCACGGCGGCATCAGCGCCCACGACAGCCAAGGTCCGGCCATTTGAGCTGAGTGGCGCAAGCCGTACGGCGACGGCCGGCCTGCGCGCCTCCTGGGACGTCCGGTAGCAGCAACTTCTGCTGACCCCAGGTCTCTCAATTCGCCTCACACCACCGGCTGTTGGCCTTACGATCGGTGCGCATGAGCACCGCCTCCGATCTCGAGGGCCCCGCGCCTCAGGCACAGCAGCCGTCCTTGCACAGCAGAGCCGACGCGATCATTCAGAGTGAGTTGGGCACAGAGGTGTCCATCACCTATTTGCAGGAACTCAACGACGGCTACACCGATGCGCTCGTCGCCCGCTGTGACTTCATGGGTGCGCAACAGGGCGGCCTCGATGGGCAGTTCATCGTGAAGGTGTCCACTGACGGCCAGGGCCGCCAGCACGAGGCCCACGAAAGGTTCAGTACGGCGCTGGGCGGGTTCGCCGAGGAGCATGTGCCGGCACTGCGGCTTTCCGCCGGCGGCGACGGTCTGCGCGTCGACGTGTACGAAATCGCCGGTGGCAGCCTGCGGAACGTGGGCGCCGCCGAGATGGCCCACAGTCCGAGGCTCCTCGCGGCATGCCGCACTGTGAGCGCCGAGCTGCTGGAAGCCCAGCTGAGCGGATGCACGGGTGTACGCATGCAGGCCGGGCGGACGCTGGACGCTTGGCTGGGCGAGGGCTTTCTCCGGGCCCGGCGCGGGGACGCACTGCGGGAGACCCGCCGCATGGCCGACATCAGTGGCAGCACGTTCGTCTTCCATGGCGAGGTATTACCCGACCCCGTCTCGGTGCTGGAGCAGGAGAACGAGCTGACCCGCCGTTCGGACCTGGTCCTGATGGGCTTCAGCCACGGCGATCTCCATCTTCGCAACATCCTTCTGGACGCGACCCGGAGTTACCGGGGCTCGTACTGGCTGATCGACGTCAACTGGGGTCACGAGTCACCCCTGTTGTACGACCAGGCGTATCTGGAGACGGCCGCTCTGATCAGCATGCAGTCCCGGCTCCGCGTTCCGGTGCCGCTGGCGGTGCTCCAGGAGTGTGACGGCCTCATAAGCGCCGCCGGACTCGAATGGCAGGGGCTCGTGAGCGCCGTGCGTGCCGTCCGCGACGGCACGCACGAGAGCATCAACCGGCTCCAGCCCGGCCGTGTGGACTCACTCACCCACCAGTACCTACTGGCCCGCCTGGGCGCCGCGCTGAACTACGCGGCCAAGAACATGCCCGAGAGGGACCGCGTCACCGCGTACCAACTCGCCGGCTGGATCACCCACAACCTCCTCAAGGAGTACCACCCGGAACTGCGGCAGCGGGTACTCGAACAGGCCCAGTCCCCGCGCGCTCCGCGGGAAGCGGTGGTGGCCCCGGCGCGACCCACGGATGTCGAGGCACTGGCGGAGCGGCTCGCCCCCTTCCTGGCCACGGCGCACAGCGGTTACGACCGCATCCTCATCGTCGAGGCCGGGGTCAGTCATCCCGACCTGGCGCACCTGCTCGCGCCGCAGTGGACGGTGATCGTCGACCTCAGCCCGGAGAGTGAGCGCAGTGGTCTGGCCCGCCACTTCGATCCTGAGACTGCCGAGAAGCAGACTGTGATGTTCGGCCTGCACGAGGCGCCGTCCTCGGGACGCAACACCGTCTCCTGGATCATGGCCGGCGGTTGGGAGACCCGGGGCGAGACAGCTCCGGCGGCGTTCGTGGAGTGGCGCCGGTCCCATCTGCCGGTCGTGCGGGGCGTTCTCGACCGCTCCAGCGGGGCGAGCGTGAACCGGGCCGCGGCCGTCCTCTGCATCTCCGCGGGAAGTGATCCTGATCAACGCTCCGAGCGGATCATGGAGGAAGTCGAGGTTCTCTACGAACAGACGAAAAACCTCGTCCACGTTCCTTGCGACGGCGACGAGTTCCGTGCCCTGCTCGACGCCTTCGGCAACGCGCAGGCGATGGCCCGACCCGACCGGCTCGCCACCCTGCCGGGCCAGGACGGACCCGTCCCCTTCGAGCAGGAGCAACTCGTCCGCCTGGCGGCCGATCTGGTCGTCCTGCATTCGCGCATCCTCGTCGACGAGCTGCGTGAGGAGCCGGTCGACGAGTTCTGGCGCGGCCGCCCGGCGAGCTGGGTGGACCTGGACGCCGGTCTTGACGTGCCCCGCGACACACAGCCGATGGTCCAGGGAGCCATCGGCCGGGTGCTGAGGAAGCACAGCTCGGCCACCTTCGAGATCTTCCACACCCCGGGGGCCGGAGGCACGACGCTGGCCAGGCGCATCGCCTGGGACCTGCACCGCGACCATCCCGTGGTCTTTCTGCACCACTACGGGCAGCAGACCGTGGAACGCATCGACGACATCTATCGGGCCACCAAGAAGTCGGTCCTGGTGGTTGTGGAGAGCGCGACTCTCGGCCAGAGCGAGCGTGAGGACCTCTACTACAAACTGCACGAACGCAACACACCGGCCGTCGTGCTGTGGGTGACGCGCGGCAACCGTCCGACGGCGGATCCCGATGCCCCGGCCTCGGGCAAGGGACGCAAGGACGACAACAAGTTCTATCTGAAAGAGCCCCTTTCCGCGGAGGAGGCCCGGGAATTCCGGGCGATCTTCGGGGCCCGTGCCCGCTCGCCCCGGGCAAGGGCAGCCGTGGAACGCCTCATTCCCGGCTCGGCTCCAGAGCAGCATCTGTCGCCGTTCTACTTCGGCCTGTCAGCCTTCGAAGAGGACTTCGAGGGCACGCGCCGTTATGTGGACAGCCATGTCGCCCACTTCAACGACCTGCAGCGCAGCGTCGCCGGCTACCTGTCACTCGTAACCCGGTTCACGCAGAACGGGCTCCCCTACTTCCTCGTCCGGCGCTGGCTCACCGGAGCATGGGGCGGGCAGGCCGGGTCGGCTGCGGCGTATCAGGAGGACCTCAGGTCAACTCTTGGGGAGGACCTTCGGCATCTCAGCGTCGAGAATGACGAGGAGGTGCGGATCCTGCACCCCTCCGTGGCCGAGAAGGTCCTGGAATCCGTCCTGGAGTCGGTCCGCGGGGACAGGGACTGGGAGTTCCTGCTGGCGAACACGGCCATAGAGTTCATCTCCCAGGTGTCCGGTCATCTCGGTCCCGACAACGCATGGACGAAGGAGATCCTTCAGAACCTCTTCATCCGGCGCGACAAGTGGTCGGGGTCGACGTCGAATTCGCAGAGATTCGCCGAGTTCATCCACGAATTCGAGAACAAGGACCAGGCGTACCGGGTTCTCGAGGAGCTCACCCGCCGTTGCCCGAGCGAACCGCACTTCTGGCTGCATCTGGGGCGCTTCCACGCTTCTGTCCGGGGGCACCTGGACGGCAAGGCGGAGACGCTCATCAAGAAGGCGATCGATCTGTCCGACGAGCTGGATCCGGTTCCCTTCCACTCACTGGCGATGCTGCACCGCGAGTCGGTGCGGGATGAGCTCATCCAGCTCGGCAGCAATACCGGCCGCGAGGACGAGGCGATCACCCGGATCCGGGACCGCTACGACGAAGCGCTCCGGGTTTTCGGAAGGGCCAGGCAGCTCAACGGGATCGACGAGCACAACTACGTCACCCCCGTTCAGATGATCGTCACCGTCCTGAACCACCTCCGCCGCATCTCACGTCACAGCAACCTCATCGACCTGATCCGGGCCGGAGGCATGGCGGCGGACTGGGCGAGCGAGCAGCTGAGCATCGCCGAACTGCTCCTGGACGAGTGCGAACTGGCCCGGCCCGACCACCAGGACAGCTCCTACCTCAGCTCCTGCAAGGTGAGTCTCGACACCCTTCATGGCGGAGTGAAGAGCTTGGTCAGCGCCTGGCGCGATCTGGTCGTCCAGTCCCGGAGCCACTCGCGTGTGGCTCTCGTCCTGGCGAGGGCCCTGCTCCGCGAACACGGCGACGACTGGCAGGAGACGTCTCCCGAGGTGTTCCGGACCGCCGTCGAGTTCTATGACGCGGCTTTCGACGAAAGAGGCGATCTCTCCGACCACGACGTGCAGTTGTGGTTCCGGTGCTATCGAAGACTTCCGGAGTACGACGAACTCGCCGCCCTCGAACGGTTCTCGTTCGTCGCCTCCTCCCGGCCCAGCCCGGTCTGCCGCTATTACCTGTACGTACTGCGCTTCATGCGCTGGCTGAACGAGGACGAGCTGAAACAGGATGCGGTCGAGCACCACATGGCCGAGGCGAAGGCGCTGATGCAGGGCCGCCGCAAGGCATTCAGCTACGAGTGGGTCGCGAAGGACAAGTCCGGCAAGGGTGCGGACATCGCTCCTCGGCTCGCGCACTTCTCGGAGCTCGGGGAGCGCAGGCCGGCGACCCATGACTGGGAGAACTCCGCAAACGTATGCCGGCGGGTCCGGGGCGTTGTCAGAAAGATCGAAGGCCAGCAGGCAGGGTGGCTCGCTGTGGAGGACGGCTCCATCGAGGCGTTCTTCGTCCCGAGGGAGGAGTTCCTCAGGCATCGGGACATCAACAAGGTGGTCGAATTCGACCTGGGTTTCGCACAGGACGGACTGAGGGCCTGGCGGGTGGAGGTCGCCAAGGAAGCGCGACTCCTGCGGCGCCCCGACGTGGAGATCCGAACAGTCGAGGTCGCACCCATCCCGTTGCCCTCACAGGTCTCCCTTCCCCGACCGGGTGGCGGCATCGCTCCCGCCCCAAAGGCCATCGCTGTGTCACCGGAAATCCGGGAACAGGCCCTCGATCTCGCGAGCACGAACGAGCGCGACGCCTACCGGCTGGTGATCGGCCATCTCGTGTCGTGCGCTTCGGGCACGACGGCCGTCACTTCCCTGAACCTGGGCGTTGTTCTCCAGAAGACCTTCGGGGACACGAGCTACACCCGTGCGCTGTCGGGAACGAAGTTGCGGTCGTACGTCGAAGCCCTGGGCTTTCGCGTGACGTCCACGGCGCACGGGCAGTTCGCTGTCACATTCGACGACGCCGAAAAGGGAGCCGAAAAGGGAAGTGACCTTTGAACGCATGGATAGGCACGTTGATCGCGCTCTGCGCGCTCGCCCTCTCGGCCGCCACCGCGTACGTCCAGCACCGCGCCCGCAAGCGCGAGACGCTCGGCGCCGACGTGACCGCCTACTTCCACCGCACTTCGGACTTCGCAAGGATCAAGCTGTTCGACGGCACCGTCCGGCAGGCCGGGTACCACCTGGTCATCTGGAATCACGGCCCCGCGCCGGCCGAGCGGGTTCACCTGGCGGTCGTGGACGTCGAGGGTGCCGTGGTAGAGCTGGCGGACTGCCCGCCGGACGAGTTCCCGCTCCAGCGGCTCGACAAGGGCGCCCGCTATCCAGTGCCGTGGATTCCGGTGTCGGACACGCATCGCGGCGCCCGCCGCTTCACCGTCCATCTGCGCTGGCAGGACGGGAACGGAACGCAGGAGCGGCTCCTGCCGATGCGGCGGGGCCAGACGAATGTGTGACGCCGTGGCGCGCTGATGCGGGGCAGCTCAGACCGGTGGGCGGGGCGTCACCACCGGGCAGGCCCCCGCACGACGCCGTACGGGGATTGCCCATCCCGCGCCGAGGCCGGCAGTCCCTTCCCCTGTGGCAGCGCGTCGCCCCAGCTGCTCGCCGACCAGCTGTCCCCCGTGGCCAGCGACGAAGGCGGCCGCGGCCTCTTCATCTGCGACAAATTGGCCCGGCGTTGGGGCGTCCGCTTCATGGACGGTGGCAAAACCATCTGGACCGAACAGGAGCTGCCCACTACCAGCTCGGCTGCCTGAGGCGGCCCGGTCTCGTATCGCGTACCTCGGCCCGCGCCGACCGGATGGCGGTCATGGCCTTCGGCCCGGACGCGGCGAACCTGTCGATGAGCCGGGAGTCACGCCGGGTCCGTCGCGGTGTGCTCCGTGCAGGCGGTCGAATCCCCGACGCGCACCTGCTCCTGCACTGCAGAGATCCCCTCTGCCATGCCGTTCGCCATCCTGCTCGGACAGGAGTCCCCGGCCGGCGTAAGGAGCCGGCTCAGTCCTGCGGAGCCGCAGCAAGCACCGTGCGGCAGTCCGACCAAGCAGGGTGGCTCAGCAGGGGCCGGAATCGTGTGAACAGAGCGAGGAGTCCGGCTCCCCACTTCTCGCGGAAGACGGAGTCAATCCGGGCAAGGTCGAGTTCGTTGGCGGCGGACAGCTCAGCGAAGTCCCGTCGAAGGTGCGGCTCCGGAGCGTGGAGACGTCCGGTGAACCGATCCCTGAAGGCCCCCTCGGCATCCATGAGCGTCGGGTACGTGGCCCTGCGGTCACACGACGCGTAGAGATACACGATGGCTTCAGCCTCGGCACCGATCACTTCCGCAAGTTCGGCGCGGCTGTCCAGAGACAGCAAGGCGGTGGGGAAGCCGTCGGTGCCGTAGAAAGCGTGGCACAGACCCGCAACCTGGAGGGCGGGACGGGCGCCCCATACAGCGAGTTGGCCCTGGACTCGCTGGAGGTGGGCGACGAGAGTGCCACCCGGATGAGCGATGTCGGCAGCACCGAGCTTGCGCAGTAACACGATGGCCTGGTCGGCAGGGGCAGGAGAAGCAGGCACAGGGCATTGTCCTTCTGGCTCACGAGGTCGGCACCCGCCCGCGCCTTCGCCTGTGGTCCGGACCCGTGAAAGCACCGGACGGGTTGTCACCTGGGTCCTGCGCTTATCATCGTGGACCCCAATAACCCCGGTCAATCCTAGGGATTTCTGAGCAATACCCAAGCTGTAGCTCGGGGTTATGGCTTTGGAGCACCTGCGGGTCTTCGCGGCCGGCCGTGCGCTACCCGGGGGACTGCTGGCCGTAGCTCTCCTCCGTGCAGAACGTACGGGCTTCCCGAGCTCGACTCGGGCGAGAGCGGCATCCCGTTGACGGACGGCCCCGTCACTCGTACAGCAGTGCCGTACCGCAACCCCAGCAACCGGCCCCGTCCGGTATCTCCCTTGAGGGGCCTCGCCTCGTACCGCCGGTATGGCCGTCGTTGACCGTTCCATCCAGAGCTGCGGATCAGATGCTCCTCCGCACCTCCGCCGCAGGCCACCGCAGTCCACCGCAGTCCACCGCTATCCAACCAAATGCCGCGACCTCTACTCGTGACCTTTGTCCCGGCCATCTTCGAAGACGAGGAGCGGTTTGGCGCCATGAGCGGGTGTTTCCGCGAACGAGACGGCTTCAGCGAAGCGTTCGAGCGGGAACGGCCGGCCTTGAGGGATGCTCAGCACTTCATCAGCGACGAGGCTGCGCACCTCGGACAGCGCGCGCAGCGCATCCGTAGGTGAGGCAGTGCCGAACCAGCGGTTCAGCCAGAAGCCACGGACCACTTTGGTCTCGTAGATGACCGAGCGCGCCAGCAGCGGAATCGTGAGCGCCGCCGGGGCAGTCTGCCGATGGGTGGAGAGCGCGCCGTAGACCACGAGCTCTCCTCCCGGAGCCAATGCCTGGGACACCTGGGCACCTATTTCTCCCGCGACACAGTCGATGGCCTTGCGCACGCCAGCCGGTCCTGCAATCTCGGTCACACGCTGCAACAGGTCCTCGTCCTCAGTGCATATGACCTCGTCGCCACCAAACGCCTTGATCTCCTCAACGGCATCGCGCCGCCGCACCACATTGATCGTGCGAATACCCAGATGTCTGGCCAGCTGAATGACGAGTCGGCCGACGGTGGAGCCCGCCGCCGTCTGCAACAACCACTCTCCCGGCTGTACGTCGAGTTCGCGGGTCACCAGGAGCAGCGCGGTCAACGGATTGACAGCGAGTTGACAGGCGCTGGAGTCGCTCAGACGATCGGGGACCGGCAGAAGCCTATGCATATCGGCAACAAGGTATTCCTGCCAGGTGCCGGCCACACGCGGCCCGGGTATCGCCGGGACAGCAACAGCCACCACACGCTCGCCGATCTTCAGTCCCTCGGTATCCGGACCCAGGGCCTCAATACGGCCCACGCATTCCATGTGACCCCCGACCGTGGGGAACTCGGGGGAGAAACCGTAGCGACCACGCAACACATGCAGATCGCTGGCGTGAATCGGAGTCGCCTTCACACGGATCAACGCCTGGCCGGCTTCTGGCGTGGGAACAGGCCGGGATTCCAGCCGAAGGACGTCGTTCGGCTCGCCAACCTCTCCGGCTACGAGTGCGCGCATGGATTGCGGCATGAGCGACCTTTTCTCTCAGCACCCGACGAACTCGGCGGACGTTCTGGGCCGGAACGACGCAACCTCCGGGGAGTCTCGACGCCCTATGTACAGCTCGCCTCGCCTGATCGATCGCCAGGTGTCACCCTCCACTCCTCCCCAGCTTGCGCTCCTACGCGAGCGCTGTCATGTCGTACGCAGACTTGCCCTCGACGCGAGGCTCGCGACGTCATAAGGGAGCTGCACCAACGCGCCGGGCTTTGTCACGGAGCGCCTCGGCGGGGCGTGCGTGTGGTCCGCTCCTCGGCGCGCGAGCAACCAACCCGACGCTTCTCCGTTCAGCGCGGATATGAGGGCCGTGGGCAAACAGGGGGACTGGGAAAGTCGTACCGAGGCCAAGGTGCCTGCGTCCGCTGAGATCACGGAGCGGCTCGGTATCGCCAAGGGCCTTTTGCGCGTCCGCACTGTCTACGAGTTCCTCGCCGACGGCACAGCCCGGATGGCCCAGGGCCGAGCGCTTCCGCTGATCAACCAGACACACCGAGCATCAGAGCGCCCCGCTGCGGGAGGAGAGGGCTGCCCTATGCCCGACTGAACGTCAGCGGAGGCTGTCGGGCCGCCCTGGCAGGGGCTTGGCCGCCCCCGTCCCGGCTTGCGACGACTCTTGTCCAGCCACACCCTGTCCATGACGCCTCTTGTGTTCGCTCCGCTTTGGCCCAGACACATGATTCCGACGGCGTTGTCGAAGCTGCCCCTTGGGGAACACGTAGCTGCGCGACTCGACGACGGGAGGCGGTGACACACAGGTGGACGACGGTTCGCGTCGTTCGCAGCGGCAGCAGCCGGGCGGGCCCGGCTCGCGCCCCCGCTCCGGTCGCGGTGGGCGACGGCGGCGGTATGTCGTGCTGGGAAGCCGGCCCGCCCGCAGGGCGGAGGCACGTACGGCTGGGACGGCGGTGCGGCGCGCCGGGGACCACGACGGCGCGGCTGTGAACCGCGGGCTGCGCGTGGCGGCGGCGTACGCATGGCGGCTGCTGCTGCTCGGGGTTGCCGTGTACGCGGTTTTCACGATCCTGGGGCGATTGCAGCTGGTCGGTGTGGCGCTGTTCCTCGCGCTGGTCATGACTTCGGTGCTGCGTCCGCTCGCCGATCTGCTGGCGCGGCGTCTGCCGAGGGCCGCGGCAGTTGCGTTGAGCGTGGTCGGGAGCCTGATCGTCGTGCTGGGGCTGCTGGGGCTGGTCGGCGGACTGATCGCGAAGGAATCGACACAGCTGGGGCAGGAATTCTCCGGGGGCGTCGGGCGGATCCAACGGTGGCTGGAGGGCGCACCCTTCCACGTGAACCACGCAGTGCTCTCGGATCTGCAGGGCAAGGTGTCCACGTTCGTCTCGCAGCACCGTTCGGAACTCATCAGCAGAGCGCTCAGCGGCGCCGGGCGGCTGGTGGAAGGCCTCACCGCAGCTGCGCTTGCCCTGTTCTGTTCCTTCTTCTTCATGCATTCCGGGGACAAGTACTGGTACTGGTTCCAGGATCTGTTGCCGGAGGGCGCTCGGGACACCTGGGGCCGCGCGGGACGAACGGCGTGGCGCACCTTCGCCGGGTACACGCGGGGCATCATCATCGTGGCCGCATCCAACGCCGTATTGGTCGGGATCGCCCTGTTCGCGCTGCGCGTGCCGCTGGCCCTGCCGCTGATGCTGCTGGAGTTCTTCGCCGCCTTCATCCCGCTGGTGGGCTCCCCCATCGCGCTGGCCGTGGCCACGGTCGTCGCCCTGGCCACGCGGGGCCCGGTCATCGCAATCGTGGTGCTCGCCCTGATCGTGGTCGTCGGCCAGATCGAAGGCCACGTATTGCATCCACTGGTGCTGGGCTGGGCCGTGCGGCTGCACCCCGTGGTGGTAGCTCTCTCCGTTATCGCCGGAAGCATCCTGGCCGGAGTGATCGGCGCGGTCGTGTCCGTTCCCATGGTGTCGGTCGCCTGGTCCGTGCTCAGCGAGCTCCGCATGCCGCGTACCCGGCCCGAGCCGGACCACCCCGGACGCTCGCCGGACTGACACGCTGAGGGCCGAAGGGCCCAGGGTTGCCGGGCGCCAACTGCACGTCGGCCCGGTCCCGCTCAGCCTTGCCCCGTCCCGCTCGTCACCACCCCGCGTACGCTGCGCGCTGCACACGACACCGGCCGGCGTCTCCCCCTCGCAGAAACGATGGCGTGGGCAGACACCGGCCGGTATTTGTGCAGGGCAGTCACATGGGGTCGACGCCCCCGCGGCCCGGCTCGCTCTCCTTCTTGCTCTGCTCCTCGATCCGGCGGGCCTTGTCCTTCAGCCGCTGACGCTCCGCCGGGTCAGAGGCACGCTCCGCGGCCTGCTCGATCTTCTGCACCTGGGCACGCATCTGCTGGGCACGGTCGCCGGATTCGCCTGCAACGCTCATGATCACTCCTGGGATCGGGGGGAGAGCGGATGCCACCAGCGAATCAGCGCCCCCATCACCGCGCACCTCGAACGGTCACCCACCGCTATCCCCGCAGCGGAGGCCAGGTGCGCAGGAGGTCACCCGGCCGACGGACAGCACACTTCTCACCGCAGGGGGCGGCGTGGGTGGCGTCGCAGACACATGCCCAAGTCGCGGCACACCCCGAGCACTACGTGATGGGTGCCGATGCCATCGGAGCGCGCGTGGTGGAGAACATCGACCCCCACGTCTGCTCCATTTACATGGGCGGCTGAGGAACGGACGCGATGGCCTGGGCCGCGGAGGCGGAACCGGTGGTGCTGATCGTGTATGTGGCCGCAGCGAGAACATTTCAGGCGGCCGCGGTTGGTAGGCCCCATCAGGCGAGTCGGGCCGGCGGGCACTGCCCATCGGTTATGCGACACCCGCTTTAGCAGTTCGACCGAGCGGCTCTCGTTCGGCCCTCGACGTACCGGTATGGCGTGTGTGACCGCTCAAGGTCGCCTGCGTCCACCGTCGTTGATGTCAGCCGTTGATGTCAGCCTGGGAAGCTCAGGTGTTCTCGGACGGGTTGCCCGGTTGAGTCCCGTCGTCGGTCGGCTTGATCAGGCCGGGCCGAGTACCTCATCGGCGCTGCGGGGCTCCGTGCGCGGCTGTTTGTTGAGCTTGTGGCGCGCGATGGAGGATTGCCGGTAGACCTCCTTGCGGGCTCGCATGATGTTGCCCAGAGGCGCGTGCTCGGCGGTGACCCGCCAGGGCGTGAAGGACAGCGCGTCCATCTTCTCCAGGTTTTCCGGGCTGGAGATGTCCTGCTGCGGCAGCCGCAGCTTGGCCACGGTGACGGGCGGCGAGAGTTGCTCGGGCCACTCCACGGTGGTGTCCTCCACCGGCATCCGCTCCAGGTCGGTGCAGAGCTGAACCTGGATGTCGAAGGCGTAGGGCCGCTCCTGCAGCTCGGCCACCAGGGCCGGTCGGAAGACCTCCGCCGCCGAGGTCGGGTCGATGTCGCGCCGGACGACCGCAGCGGCGAAGGACGGATCGGGGGTGATGCGCACCTTGGCGATGTAGTCCCCGTGCCGGACCGCGCCCATCGTCCAGTAGCTCGACAGCAGCAGGTTCGCCGGCGGGGTCTTCGACAGGCGCAGGAAGGCCAGGAATTCGTCCCACGCCCAGTTGTCCTGGTCCAGCGTTCCCTTTCCGGTCACGAACTCGGTGAAGAAACGGTGCACGCCGGGTCGGCCCTGGGAGAAGTAGGCCGGCGCGTTCAGGAACAATTCCTGGATGAACAGGTAGTGCTCGACCGTGTTGCAGAAGAAGATCGGTCCATTGATGTTGGCGTAGTCGAAGGTGCCCGTGTCCGGTTCGTCTTCCAGCAGGGTCGGGCCGGGGATGTCGAAGATCTTCAGTGCCAGTCCGGTGGCGGCACCCAAGCGCGCGTCGGCTCCGGCGTGAGGCGAGCCGTTGGAGAAGCGGATGAGCGCATCGTGGGTTCCCGGAGTCGCGTAGATGCCTTGGGCGTACTCGGGGGGAAGCCCGCCCAGGATCTCCACTTCCCCGCGGACCAGCCCGTAGCCCTTGGCATGGGCGTCGCGGAGGGCCCGGCCGGTGCCACCGGCCGTGACCGACTCGGTGATGTAGGCCTCGGTCTTTTCGATCACCGTCTGCATGTTGCGGTCGAAGTGCGGGTCGTCGTCTTCGACGTCCGGCGTGTAGGGGACGAACTGTGCTGCCATGACGTCGACCTCTCCTCGGAGACCGTGTTGGGACCTCAGGAGGCAGGAATTGCCCTCAGTCCTCCAGTTCGGCAAGCCAGCGCAAGGCGCGCAGACCCGGCACGAAGCAGTACTCACCGCCCCGGGTGACCACGAAGCTGGGCAGGTTCTTCAGGCGGCGCCGGACCGGCTTCTCCGGGATGGTGACGCTGCCGGTTCCGCCGTGGTGCCCAGCCACCGGGTCCTTCTCGCCGGGATAGCCGATGAAGTTGCCGTCGTTGACCCACTCGGCCTTGATGAACTCGAACTGCCGTTCCAGATGGGCTCCTAGAAAGACCCCGACCAGGCCGCGGTCGGCGCCGTCGTCCTCCAGTACGCCGTCCGGCAGTGGCGGGCCGTAGGTGGTGCCGCGGCGGATGAGGCGGTGCATCCGTGCGTCGCCGATGATGGTGGAATCTCGGGGGTTGGTGCGCCGGATGTGCGCACCGGCGGGGCACCGGAGGCCGCGATCGTCGTTCTCCCGGTACAGGAAGTTGTTGACGCGGTGCGGATCGGCCGCCAGCTCCGGGTCGTCGTGCTCCGGCGTCAGCGTCAGCGGCGCCCCGCTGGGCCAGCGCCCCACCATCTTCGCCGCCAGGAGCGCCTCCTCCTCGGCGCTGGAGGTGTTCGCGCGCAGGTACTGCCGCCAGGCCGCCACGTTGGTGTGGACCTTGCGCACGGCCGCGTAGGTCCCGTTGCGCCCCAGCACATCGGGGCTGGGCATGGGCGGCAGATTGCCCGTTTCATCGGGGTAGCCGAGGATGAACTCGCCGGCCTTGATGGGAATTTCCTGCGGGTTGGAGCCGGGCAGTCCGACGCCCTCGATGTTCGGATGGCTGATGCCGTCGCGGAAGCCGAAGGTGGTGCGCCCGGTCGGGAGCTGGTGGACCTCCTGCTGCCAGATCACCTGGACACCGGGCGTGTCCTCGTAGGCGACACGGGCCCGCTCCAGTTCCTTGTCCAACTGCGCCGCATCGGAGGACAGGGCGCTCAACGCGATGTGGACATCGCCCGTTCCAAACGGCGCCTCCCAGTGGGCCGCGGCACTCTCGCCCACGTCACCGATCAGCTCCGCCCGAGCGGCCATCCCCTCACGAAACGCCCGCGGAAAGCTGTCCAGCGACTCCTGGGGCACCCCCAGGGCCCTCAGTCCCTGGTAGGTGAACGCCACAGCCACCCAGGCATCCCGGCTCGGGTCCACGCTGGGCAGGCCACCCGCGGTCACCGGGAGCAGCCGCCGCAGCAGGGCACGCCCGGCGTGGCGGTCATCGACGCGCAGGAAGATGAACTTCCCCTCGTACGGCACCGGCCGTGGACGCAGTGCCCCGCTTTGGACGTCGTCGATCTCGACGCGCACGCTGGCTGCGCTGCTACTTGCCGCCGTGTTCATGCTCGCTTGTGCCTCCATATCGGCCTCTGCCTGGGCAGCCCTGTGAGGACCGACCCGCGTCCGCTGAGGCGGTCCACAGATGTGGGGTCGGCTCCGAGGACTGGTTGTGTTCGGGTTCTAGGCCGAGGCTTCCTCCAGCAGCTTCTGGAAGGCCGGCGTGCCCACCAGCGCCGCGTTGGCCGGGTTGTCCAGCATCGCCCGGAATTCGGCGGTGTCCAGCACCGCCTGGAACGCGTCGTCCACGCGCTGGTCCTTGTAGATCTGCTGAACGGTCAGATCGGGATAGGCGCTGACGAAGACACCCGCGGGCTCCTGCTGTGCGACGAACCAGTCCTTCGCCCCTGGGTCAGTGACGCCGGGGAATCCTTCGCAGTGCGAGAAGACCTTGTCGAAGCGGGCCCCGACCACCGTCTGGGCGAAGTCGTCGATGTACGTGTCCCAGGAGCCGTCGAAGACACTCGCGAACATGAACCGGCTGTCGTTGTCGAAGATCACGTGCCGTGCGTCATGCAAGGTGCCGATCTGGCGTACCGCCGCATGGACGTTCTCGTCAGCCGCCGCGTCGGCCATCGCGGCGAGATCCTCACGCAACGCATCGGCATGGCCCGGCTTGATCTTGGTGAAGACGGTGAACTCGCTGCAGACCCCGTCCGACCTGCCCGGGCGCTCGGGGTGAGCCGATTGGGTTGCACCTGTCGTCGCAGTCATCGTGAGATTCTCCTGCCACGGATCGGTCCGAGGGTCGCCAAGCGTCCGGACATGAGGCGCCATCGCCCCCACTCCTTAAGCGTGACTGAACCTGCGCCGCCGTGCATCTCCGGCCCAGGGTGATGTGGTCACCTGTGGGCAGATTCTTGGGAGGCCCCGGCGCTACGAGGCCCAGCCTGATCACTTCACGATTCCTCCCCGCAATGGCCGGCTACGGTCCGTGCCCGATGGACCGTAGGGACGTGCCTCGTCCGTCAGGGTGCCGAGAAAGAAGGCCGCCCCGGGTGACGACTTGCCGTCCAGTTCCGAGAAGGCCGCGATGCGGGTGGCCGGCAGCCAAGGACAGGGTCCCCGGGTCCTGCGGATCTCCCGAGGACAGATCCGGAAAGGCGCAGGAAAATGGAACTGGGGCGTGCCGAGTACGTCGTCGTCACGTTCTCGGGCAGCGCTTCCGCGTGGCCGTGAAAGACAGCGGCGCGGCCGACCGCGCAACAACCCGCCGCTCCGCCCGGGCGCCGCCCCCGCTGCACCATGAGCGGGTCTGAGCGACGAGGCGCTCAGCATCTGAAACGTCTGGGAAAGGTACCGGACAGGTGCTGACCGCCATGGAGTTCGCCGTTCAGAACGGCAGCTTCCGGAGAGACAGCGCCCCACGGCCCAGGGCCCGTCCGTAAATCCTGGGCACGTCCACGACAGTCCGAAGGCTGCCCGCGCAGGCCATCGGGGCACCCACCAAGCGTTGCTCAACCGGATCGCCGTTCTGATCCCCTTCTGGAGGCAACCATGGGCGCAGTTCTCGGTGACGTGCTGGGTTTTGCGGCCGCCGTCGCGATCAGCCCGCTCCCGATCATCGCCATCATCCTCATACTCGCCACACCTCGGGGACGTCTCAACGGCCCCCTCTTCACCGTCGGCTGGATCCTGGGACTCTCGGCACTGGGCGCGGTAATGCTGGCAATCGCTTCCCCCGCAGGGGCCTCCGCCCACAATCACCCGGCCACCTGGGTGGGAGCGCTCAAGCTCGCTCTGGGCGTACTCCTCGTCCTCTTCGGCGCCCGGCAATGGCACCGGCGCCCGAAGGATCCCTCACAGGCCCAGCTGCCGAAGTGGATGGGGGCGATCGACCGCCTCACGCCGGTCAAGGTCTTCGGACTCGGACTGGGCCTGGCCGCGCTCAACGCCAAGAACGCCCCGCTGACCATCGCCGCGGCCGCCTCCATCGGCTCAGCCGGGCTGCCGGTCGGGCAGCAGATCGCATCGCTGGCCGTCTTCGTCCTGATCGCCACCCTCGGCCTGCTGGCCCCACTGGGAGTCTTCCTGCTCGGGGGAGAGCGAGCGAAGACCACACTCGGCAACTGGAAAGACTGGGCAGCTCAGCACAACGTCGCCGTGATGGCGGTCCTGTTCCTCGTCCTCGGGCTGAAACTGCTCGGTGACGGCATCGGCATCCTCACCCACTGACGGGTTTGCCCACGCGTTGTGCGCCGCGACGGTGGTGACGAACGCGTGGACGCCGCTGTGCCCCTCAACTGAATGTGGCTGACGCTGACCGTTCGATCTGGCACGTATCCGGCACGCGCAGCAGATCTACCCCAGGCGGAGTTCGCGGTGGAGACGCCCTCAGAGCCAGCAGGTGTGCGCAACCAGGGAGCAGAGGTGCGTCAGTAGCCGGTGCCGCGCTTGACCTGGGCCCGCTCGATCTCATGGGTCGCACCCTTGTCGTCCAACGTGCGACACGCGTCGTCAATGTCCTGGCTCAGGCGATCGATCTGCTCGCGGCTCAGGGTCTCCTTGACCAGGGCACGCATGATCTTCACCCCCTCCGCGTTGGGCGGGAGCGTGTACGCCGGCACCATCCAGCCGCGCTCGGCCGCGAGTTGCCAGGCGACGTCGGACTCGTCGTAGGCGTGCTTGCCGGCGAGACGGAAGGCCACCAGCGGCAGCTGCTCGAGGTCGCTCCCGATCACTTCGAATCGGCCGCTGCTGCGCAGGTTGTCCGCCAGCGCGTGGGCGTTCTCCTGCAACATCTTCATGACGTAGGTGTAGCCCTGGCGACCGAGCCGGACGAAGTTGTAGTACTGCGCGAGCATCATCGACGCGCCGGTGGAGAAGTTCAGGGTGAACGTAGCGTCGGTCTTGCCCAAGTAGTTCTCGTGGAACACGAGATCCATGGGCAGGTCGGACTCCTCCCGGAAGACCAGCCAGCCGATGCCGGGGTAGACCAGGCCGTACTTGTGTCCCGAGACGTTGATCGAACGGACCTGCTCGAGCCGGAAGTCCCACTTCGAGTCCGGGTAGAGGAAGGGCCACACGAATGCGCCACTGGCTCCGTCGACGTGGATCGGGATGTCGAGGTCCCGCTCCTTGCGGACGTCCCGCAGGAGCTTGTCGATCCCGACGACGTCGTCCTTGTGGCCGGTGAACGTGGTGCCGAGGACGGCCACGACGCCGATCGTGTTCTCGTCGAGGAGAGGCTCCACGTCTTCCGGGCCGATCGTGTACTTGCCCTCGGCGAGCGGCACGATCCGCGGCTCGACGTCGAAGTAGCGGCAGAACTTCTCCCACACGACGTGGACGTCCCCGCCGAAGATCAAGTTGGGTCGGTCGACCGACAGATTGGCCGCCTGGCGGCGCTTCCGCCACTTCCACTTCAGCGACAGCGCCCCGAGCATGATCGCCTCGGACGAGCCCTGCGTCCGACAACCGGTGGTCCTGCCCGGCGCGTTGAAGAGGTCGGCGAGCATGCGCACGCAACGCTGCTCGATCTCGGCGGAAATCGGGTACTCCGCATGGTCGATGAAATTGCGGTGGAGATTCTCGGCGATGATCCGCTGCGCCTCCGGCTCCATCCACGTGGTGACAAACGTGGCGAGATTACGCTGCGGGTCACCCTCCATGGCGAGGTCCACATCCAGCAGTCTCATCGCGTCCGTCGCAGCCATCCCCTCCTCGGGGAAGGTCTCCGAGGGAGCGGGCACGGTCAGGAATCGGTTGCCGAACAGGGTCGCATTGTCACCCTTAGTCATATGACGATTCAAACAGCGCCGGTGCAGCCCCGGCGGGGGACACGCCGAGACAAAGAGCGAGGCCCCGAACTGGCTGCGGCCCTGCGCGCATGGAACAGCCCTTTCTTCGGGGAAAAGCGCCGACCAGCCTCCCAAAGGTCGTGGGCTCGTCTGACCCCACACCGACCCACCCAACTCCCCTCCCGTCTGCCGGAAGAGCACGTCCTGGCGTGGGTCGGTGATTCAATCGTCGCTTCTCCTGCTGCCACAGAGGTCGTTCACACAACTTGTGAGATCTTGTACGCGATTCCGCCTTCGATCAGATACCCCGAGCCCACGCAGACGACGTCGTTCAGCCATGCGTATCGCTTCGCCCCCGTTTCGAAGAGGGGGTTTGTCCGGAAGTAATAGCGGGCGGGGTCGACTCGGTGCCTCGTGGCGGGATCGGCCATGTCGGCCCGCAGTTCGGGTGGGGTGACCCAGCGGCCGCCGTAGGCCATGTGCAGCAGGTCGCCGTCGTACGTCCGCAATGTCAGCCGGACGTCAAGCGTCATCACACCGTCGGGGCGGAACAACGTCCAGTCCCCACCCCCGGGGAGCACCTCTCCGCGTAGCCTCGGCCCCTCGAACGTCCCTCCGGCGGAGCCGAAGAGGACCCGTCGGCCCAACGGGCCGGGGCCGATGTCCAGCCGCGGGTCCAAGTCCACGGCCATGTCGAAGAGATGCGTCGTCTTGATCTCGTCGATGTCTTTCAGCCGAGCGTCTGCTGCCATGTCCCTTCACCTTTGAATTGGTTCGATCCCAGGAGTGGAGGGCGCGAACGCGGCTGCTCCGAACAGCTTTCGCCTGACCGCGTCCGTCGAGACGCCTGACTGTGCACAGAGCTCCGACAGATCGAAGAAGAATCGCTCGCCTGCGATCAGGCCGTCCTTGAAGGCGAACTGAATGAACACCGGCAACTCGGCTCGTCTGCCGTTGGGGTGCACGCCGAACCGGTCACCCGTCATCGTCATCTTCACCGTCCCCCAGCAGACCAGTGCGTCGCCGTCGGCAGCGTGGCCTTCGAGAGCGACCTGGTAGTCAGGGAAGGACGCGAAGAACCCGGTCAGCGCCCTTTCGTTCGCGGCCCGGCCTTGAGCCCTCGTCCCGAAAGCCGGAGCGTCCAGGACCATGTCCCGGTGGAAGAGCTCCATAGCTGCGGGCACGTCCTGCCGGCTCTTTGCGGTGGCCAACGCCTGCGCCAGCTCAGACATTCGACGGCTGTCCAAGTCGCACACACCTCCTGATTGTCCGTCTCAGAAAGTAAACGTACGATCGGTCGTACGTTATTGGCAAGAGGAATCCGGCAGGATGGGCGATGAGCGAGGTGGAGCAGCGGGACGTTGTCCGTTCCGCCGACGGTGGTGACGTGGTGACGCCGGATCCGCACATGCCAGTTCCGCACCCAGGGCCGGGACGGCCTGCGGCAGCACCAGCCTTCCGGAGCGGCCCGTAGCCTCGTAAGGCCCAGGTGAGCACTCACCGTGGACAGCCGGACGGCAGCGGTCCGCGCCCAAGCGGCACAACCCACCCATGACGTGGCCCTCTCGCCCCAACACCTGGACGCACTCGCGGAGTTCAGGTCCACAGGCCGTGCCGGCAGGGCGCCCGTGGTGCAGCTGATCACGGCCCCTTGCACGTGCGGCCCTTGCGACCGGCGGGGTCAGGAGTCGGCGGGCCGGGTTCTCAGTCCGTCGAGGATGAGGTCCAGGATGCGGGCGGCGCCGGCCTCGCAGTCCTCGCAGTCCTCGCCGGGCGGGATACGCCGCAGGACGCGGAGCTGAAGGAGTACGTCCTGCGGGTCGGTGCCCGGTTTGAGGTCGCCGGAGGCGCTGCCGGCGTCGAGGAGGACGGCGATGGCTCCGAGGAAGGGTTCATAGTTCTTGTCGTCGAGGCCCCCGTTGGTCGCCGCGTGGATGACCTCGGAGACGCCGTACTTGAGTCTCCCGTATCGGGCGACTTCCTCGAACCAGCGCCGCAGGGCATCGAGAGGGGGCAGATCGGCCGCGAGGGTGTGGGCGAGGCGCAAACAGCCGGGGCCTCCCGCCCCGCAAACGCGGCCGCCCCGCCGGGCCGACCCGCCTCATGACGAACGTGGGCGTCCTGCTGGAGACCGTCGCACTCGTGACGGAGATCGGCGAGGCCACCGGTCTGGAACCGCAGCACGTCGACGACGCGGCGACCGCCCACTACTCGGCCCGTCTACGGCGCACCGGCACAAGTCGCCAAAGGCATCCGCGGAATCCCCCCAGAAGCGGCCCCGGGCATCCTGAACGCCCCACCCCGAGCGGCCCCATGGCGATACCCACGGGGCCGCTGACGCGCCGACCCTAGACTCACTTTGGCTGGACCCGACATGGGTTCGGCGGCAATCCGTGATCACGGTGCGTGCGACCGCCGAATCGCCAGAACAGTCGTCGCGGCTGCAAGACGAACAGCGGGCCCAAAGCGGGCGTCCGGGCTCAGTCCCCGGGGGCGGTGGTCGGTTCGATGACGACGATCGGGATCTCGCGGTCCGTCTTCGCCTGGTACTCGTCGTACGCGGGCCAGTGCTTGACCATCAGCGGCCAGTAAGCGGCCCGCTCCTCGGCGGTCGCGGTACGGGCCGTGCCCTGCAGGATGATGGGCCCGACCTGGATCCGCACCTCGGGGTGCTCCTGCAGGTTGCGGTACCAGAGCGGGTGCGCGGGGTCACCGCCCTTGGACGCAACGATCAGGTAAGCGCCGTCCGCCTCACCGTAGATGAGCGGCGTACGCACGGGATCACCCGACTTGCGACCGATGGTGGTCAGCAGCAAGGTTTGAGTGCCGTTCCAGTACTGGCCCTCGGCCCCGTTGGCCACGTACTGCTTGACGTGGTCCAGCTGCCAGGTGCCCGGCTTGGGGTCGGTCGGGTGGTCCCAGTCGATAGTGGTCACGGGGAAACTCCCTGCCTTCAATGGTGAACGGTCATCGAACATCGACAACGAGCAGCAACACCCCGGGGCACGGTTCATATGTCCGAACGGTGGGCGCGCAGGGGGCCTGTTACCTCGGCCCGGGGCGCCGGGAGCAGGGGATGGGCGGCTTTGGGGCGCACCTTGGCCGGCCGGACGGGGCAGGAGGACCAGCTCGGCGCGCTCGGGCTCGTGCTGAATACCGCCGTGCTGTGGACGACCCCTTACCTGGACGCCGCCGTCGAGGAGTTGCGGGCGCTGCCGGCCGAGGAGCACGAGCACGACGTCCTGGACGAGGACGAGCACTGCAGGTAGATGCGGCTGGTGTGCGGGCCCCGGGGAATCGTGCCGGCGAGACGAGTCTCGCATGACGCCGGGTTGGCGCCGGGGACGCCCATGAACCCGGACTTTCCGAGGCTCGTTGGCAGCGCGAATCCAGCGTGGATGCGCGTCGGCGAGGGACGGCCGTTATTCCAGCCACATCCCGTCGCGCATGATGACTCTCCCGCGTAGTTCCGGCTCGCCGCGCCAAGCGCGCACCGTCCTCGGGACCACTCGTACATACAGAAAGGAACCCTCTTCCCCGCGTGGATCCCACCCGAACTTGTCGGCGAATGACTCCGCTGCGCCTACGGGCACGTCTTGGTCCGGGAAGCACTCCGCCTCACCTTGGAGGAGCACCACATCGAAGGTGTCCGGTAGTGACAGGCGCACGCGCGGTTCCTTGCGGACGTTCCGCGCAGTCACGGAAGTGGCGCTGGTGCACATCCACACTGCTCCCCCATCCCACAAGAACCACAGCGGCACCTGGTGCGGCCCGTGATCAGGGTGAGCCGTCGACACCCATACGTCCCGCTCGGTAACGAGCCGCTCCAGAGCGTCGCGCATACGCTCCGCCGTCTGCCGGCGAACGATTCCTGTGGTCTCCATGAGGACCGACCCTAGCCAAGCAGGCGCGAAGCGCGCCTGAGGCGCAGGACCTACTCCCAGCGACCGATGAACCCCTCAGCCTTTGGCTCGGGGTGACCAACTCCACTCGCCATCTGGAACCTGCGACCTTGATCAGGGTGGCCAGGGATGCCGACGTGGTGGAGTGACGGCGATAATAGGCGAGTTCATCGGTGGTGTGGTTGCGACTGACCAGGAGCTGGTGGTGACCCAGTGTCACCTCGACGAGGTCGATGACGGCCCAGTCGCAGAACCGCTGTCCCTGCGCGCCGCGTCCGGCCGAAAGCTTCTGCCAGGCCGGCGAGTGAGTCTACGGCGGCACCGAGCAATGCGGTGAGTCCAGCATCCATGGTCCCATTCGGCCTACGGGAGAACTGAGTCGGGCCTCCCGGGCCGCCATTCGGCGATCGGTACCGAACGCTTTCCGGACGCGCCTCTCGCTCGGCATGACCGGCGTCAGGCGCAGGCCGGTCTGACATCCACGAGGGACATCAACGGCGCCGGACGGCAGCACACTTGTAGGTCGCTGTGGGGACCGAGCCGCCGCCGACAGCTACGGCCGGGGCGTACGTCGATCGAACTCCCGAAGCGAGTCTCGACCGCTCACCCGTGCTGGGAGAGCGCCGGACCGGTCAAGATCTCTAGCCACGCGCCTACCGCACGCGTGACGAACCAGCCCTCAGCGAGAAGGATGACCGCCACGAATAGGACGGTTCCGCATGGTCGTCGGTCACGTGGTCGTGGTCCCTATGGTGGCGATTCGTCGCAACGGCCCCGGCGCATTCGCTCCGCCAGGGCCGCCCTTCCGGATCGTCGCACGTGAGAGTGCTCGATCCAGTTTCAATTGTACGGCTGCGGGCCGCATGGGCCGGGGCCCGCGAGCGGGCCGGCCCCGTCCCCTCTCGTTCTTGTGTGCAAGCGGGGCCGTGCAGGCCGTAAGTGCCGGGCTGAGCGGTGGACGGGGCGGCCCTCAGGCACTCCGGCTCAGCCGCGCTCTTCTTCTTCGGCCTCCATGCGTCGGATTCCCTGGTGGGTGAGGGAGACCATCGCGGGTGTGTTGCCCGATTCCCAGTCGACTGTGATCAGGCCCTCGCCGGCCAGGTAGGTGCAGGCGGCGGCCAGGTCCTCCTCCGGGATGCGCAGGTCGTCCCGCAGCGCCGCCCCGGGGCTCCGAGGAGACGGTTGCCTTCGGTGGCTTCGTAGAGGGCGGTCAGGACCCGACCGCGGTAGACCTGCCGCTCGCGGAGGGTCGCCATGACCGAGTCCTTTCGTTCATGTGAAGGTCCGATGCTTCTCAGACTTCGTCGCCGTAGGCGCCGGTGCACGTGGACGGTCTGCTGGTGGTGAGCCAGCCGAGGGCCGGTGCTGCGGCGGCTTCGGTGTCAACGGTGAGGTGGAGCCGGGTACCGCCGTCGGGAACGGGGTAGCTGCGCTGTTCCGTACCGGCGAAGGCATGGCGGAGCAATTCGGCGACCGTACGGGCGGCTTCGGGGGTGGCGGCAACGATGCGGATCTCGGCGTGTCCGGCCGAGGGCAGAGCCGCGGTGTCGGTGGGATACACGGTGCCTGCTCCCTTCAGGGGCGAGCGGGGGGCCGGTGTGTGGGTTGTCCCGGGTGCCGGGCGTCCCACCCACGGCCTTCGGTCGGAGGAGTGGTCTGAAGTCAGGGCCAAGCGCCCGTGAGCCCCTGGCTGAGGGCTTGCCCTGTCGACCTGTGGTGGCTGCGGCCGGGTGCCCGGCTGATGGCCGGGAAGGGGTCGCTGAAGTCGTAGGCCGCGATGCGTGCGTCGTGCTGGGCGTTGAGTCGGTGGATCAGGCTCAGGCCGAGCGCGACCAGGAAGGCGCCTGCCGCGAGCGCGATCGGGGTCTCCATGTCGTCATCTCCGCATGTTCCCCGGCAGGGGGATCATCCGCGCGCCCACGACCGGGTGCCGGAGGGGCGGCAGGGCGGACCCGCCGTCATTCTCCCAGGTGTCCTCGCTGCTTCGGGCGTCCCTCATACGGCGGCCGGTCGCGGCTTCGTCGGACATCAGCACACCGGCAGTGAGGACACCGCCGGGGATTGCGGCGGCGGTCAGGAGCCGGGCGGCTGCTGCCGGTTCGGTCCCGGGCGGGATCACCAGCAGGTCGAAGCGGCCGACGGTGTAGGAGAGAAGGATCATCTTGTCGGGATCCAGTTCGGTGAACCAGCCCACGTGCAGCGTGTGCCCGGTGACGGGAACCTTGTGCGGGACGACGGGCCAGCGGGTGGGATTCACCATGGCGCGCGTAATGCGCCCCAAACGCCCTTCCAGTGCTTCGACCAGGGGTGGCAGCTCGGTGGACAGGTCGCGCGAGTAGGGCCACCAGGCACCGTCCAACTGGCCGGCGAGGGTGGTCTTCGGCGTCAGGGAAAAGCGTGTCGGGTGCGGGGGCAGAAGCGCCCGTGCCACTCCGCGTTCGACGGTCGTCGTCATGATGCGGACTCGTCTCCGGGCCGCCCTGCAGGGCGGCCCAGTGTCTTGATCGCCGGAAACGACGTCCGCGTGGGAGCGGGTGTTCGGGTTACTCCCGGTACCTTCAGGGTACTCCGCGCCGCGGTCCGACGAGCCGTTCTGACCAGGTGATTTCCCACCGGGGACACCGCCCGGCTGATGCTCGCGGGCACGATCGCAGGCACGCGGAGTAGCGGGAGACCACGGCGGTATCTCGTCGGACATGAGGATTCGGCGGCCCCGCGCAGGCACGCGGACCACCATGGCTGAATCTGACACCCCCACCCCCGGCAGCTCCTTCCGGACGAGATCCATCGGGCGGTGAAACCCGGCAGGACACCGCTCCGGCTGCAGACGACGCACTCCCGCGAAGGCGTCCTCGACGACGCCTGGTGGCCACGTTCCCGTGATGTCACGGCAGAGCTGCCCGCGGTGACGTCACCGGGCGGGTTCCAAGTACCGGAAACTGCCGCGTTGTTGATGAGTACGTCGAGTGATCCGACTTCCTCCTGGATCAGGCGTGCGGCCGCCTGTACCGAGTCCTCCTCGGCGACGTCGAGCTGAACCGCGCGGGCGCCGATCTCCTGGGCTACATCCTGTCCGCGCTTCAGGTCCCGCGCCCGAGGTGCAACCGCACCGCGGTCTCGGTCAGGTCGAAGTCGTTCGCGATCTGACCGACCGAGCGGTCACCGCGCCGGCACAACTCAACGATCTCGGCCTTGAACTCGGGTCGTGAACGAACGGCGACGGCGTGGCCTCTGCTTCCCCGTGCTCTCCATCACGGACATCCTTCAGGGGCAGAACCCCTGATCTCAGACGTCCGTCAAAGCGGATCAAGCCCCCCTCACCCTTGGAAGGCTTGCAGGTCACACGCGCGACCGACCACCGATCACGACGCCAGTTCCGCCGAGACGGCACACCCGCCGTCCAAGATCAGGCAGGAACTCCGGGAGATCGCTCCCGTGGCCGGACGTACACTCCACACATGGGTCGCACATGTGCAATGAGGGAGTGCCTGTTCCAGGCCACTCATGCCCTGTGTCCGTCCGCCGCACGTGCCCGCGTCAATCTGGTGAACATGCCGGCGGCCTGCTGCCGCGCGCTGCACGGCCACGGTTAGCGATTCCGGGCAGTTCTCGACCCTGATCATTCCGTCTCTCTGTCGGCGGAACCCTTTCCGCGCCGCCGTCTTCTTCTCCTCTGCAACCGCACTGTGGCTGTCCTCGCCACAAACTCTCCTGCTCTGTCACTCCTTGGCGCCCTGGGCGCCACCTGCGCGCCGACCGCCGGACGACCGGCAGCCGGTGCATCTCCGAGAGGACCCCTGTGAAGTTGAGCGAGCTGCTCGCCGGGCACAACCATGAAGTCCTTGCGGGCGATCCGGAGACGAGGATCACCGCGGGCGCGTGCTTCGACGCTCACCGCGCCGCTCCGGGATCCCTCTTCATCGCGGTGCCCGGTCACCGCGAGGGTGGCCTCGAGTCCGTCGGACCGGCTATCGCACGCGGCGCGGTGGCGATCCTCGTCGACTCCGCGGCACCGAAGCTTCCTGCCGCGACCTGGGCGTCGGACGCGGGCGTGTGCGTCGTGGCGGTGGCGGATACGCGCAAAACCGCTGCGGTCGTCGCCTCCCGGTACCACGGCGAGCCCGGACGGCAGATGGACATGGTGGCCGTCACCGGCACCAACGGGAAGACGTCGGTTTCGTACATGGTCGAGTCGGTGCTGAGGATCGCCGAGCGCGCCAAGGTGGGGGTCATCGGGACGGCGGGCAGCCGGATCGGCGACGAGCTGATTCCGATGCCGAGGTCGGTACTGACCACCCCGGAGTCGCCGGACTTCCAGTACCTGCTCGGGTGCATGCGCGACCGCGGTGTCGCCACCGTCGTGCTGGAAGCCACGTCGATGGGTCTGCTGACGCACCGCCTGGACCACTCATTCATCGACGTAGGGGTGTTCACCAACCTGACGCAGGATCACCTGGACGACCACGGCACCATGGAGAACTACCGGGACGCCAAACTGCGCCTGTTCCAGGGGCTGTGCCGGCGTGCGGTGGTCAACGCCGACGATCCGCTCGGAGCGGGCATCGGGGCGATGATGCCCGGCGCGGTCGCCACGTACGGCATCGACGCGGAGGCGGACTACCGGGCGACCGACCTCACCATGGACGCCGTCGGCACCCGCTTCACCCTGCACCACGCCGGCCACAAGTATCCGGCCGCGATCCCCCTTCCCGGACGGTTCTCCGTCTCCAACGCACTGGCCGCTGTCGCCGCCTGCCACCTCGTCGGACACAACCTGGGCGGACTGGTCGACGCACTCGAGCAGATGCCCCCGATCCCGGGAAGGTTCGAACGCTACGAGACCCCGGACGGCACGTCCGTCATCGTGGACTACGCACACTCCCCGGACTCGCTGGAGAAGGTGCTGACCACCATCCGCGGCTTCGCCTCGGGCCGGGTCGTCACCGTCTTCGGCTGTGGCGGGGACCGGGACGTCACCAAGCGCGCCCCGATGGGGGAGATCGCCGGCACCTACTCCGATCTGTGCGTCCTGACCTCGGACAACCCCAGGAACGAAGACCCCCGGGAGATCATGGACCAGATCGTCCCGGGTCTGATGGCAAGCGGCGTCACCTTCGAGCGGTTCGCCGACCGCCGCCGCGCGATCTCCTTCGCCCTGTCTGCCGCCGGGCACGGCGACATCGTCCTGATCGCGGGCAAGGGCAGCGAGCCCTACCAGATCGTCAACGAAGAACTGCTCCCGTTCAGCGACATGGCGACGGTGCGCGAACTCGCCACTCGGTAGAGGCACGGGCCGGCTCGACGCCCGGCAGGCTGCAGCACGCTGTAATCGGCGTCGGCGAGGGGCCAACTTCCGCGCAAGCAAAGAAAGCCCCCGCCCGTTGCAGCGGCCGTCGGCGTGGGGCTCGGTGTCCTGTAGACACACTGCCAGCCGCGACGAGAGGCCCGCACGCGGCTGGTGTGCGGGCCCCCACGCCGTTCGCTGCTCCACAGGCTCGGGGCGCATTGTCCGGGTCGTAGTCCAGCGACGCCCCGGAGAACGGCGGGGTGCCGACATCGAAACCCGCCTGCGCCACGTCCTGCATGAATACGAGCCGAACTACAACTCGCACCACGCTCACCAGGCCATGAAACAGGCAGCACCGCTACGCACCCTCCCCGAAGCGATTGCCGATCCAGGCCGGATCGCCCGCCTCGACAAACCTCGGCACACCGCCTCGGCGGAGTGATCCACGAGTACCGACATACCGCCTGAGATGCACGGATGAGGTTTTCGGCAGGCGCAGGGTCCGAGGCCTGCATGCAGCCGTCGGCGGTCGGGCCGGCGGCGTCCGCGTCGCTCAGCGGGTGCGGAGACTGCTGGTGTACACGTCCGTACGGTTCCGTGGTGCGCCGGAGTGGGTCTCGGTGAGCACCGCCCGTACTCCCTTGCCGGCTGCCACCAGGCCTTGGTAGTCGCCGAGGAAGTAGCCCCCGGCGAACGGCGCCTGGAGCCAGTCGAAGACCCGCGAGATCCGTCGTTCGGTCTGGAGCTTCGGGTCTCCGTGCGGCAGTGTGGCCAGCTGGTAGGCGGTAGGCAGGGTGGTGGTGTCGCCCGGCTTGAGGAAGCGCAGGTCGTAGTAGGTGAGCGCGACCGTGCCCCGCTCGGCGACCGCGATCGACGGTGAGAAGGCGGGCACGCCTTCCGGGCTGATCAGCTCGGGGGTCCCCCAGGTGCGTCCACCGTCGGTGGAGCGCACGAGCTGGACGGAGTCGAACCTGCCGCCGGAGAAGTCCGAGCCCTCGTAGGCCATGTACAGCCTGCCTGTCTTGGGGTCGACGGCCGGGCTGGGCAGGGTGGCGGCGGCGCGCAGCAGTTTGGTGGGGTCGTTCGGGTCGACCTCCGGTACGGAGGTGTCCCGGGCCACGGTGGCCGGGGCGCTCCAGGTCTCTCCGGCGTCGGTCGAGGTGACCATCTCGTAGTGGGCTTCGATGACGGTGCTCAGGTCGTCGGAGTACGTGATCCGGTCGAAGAAGTCGTACAGGGTGCCGGTGCGCCGGTCGGCGACGATCACATGGCCGATGGTCTGGGTGTTGGGCACGGTGCTGGTGTCGACGAACGGCCGGGCCTTGCTCCAGGTGCGGCCGCCGTCGCGGGTGAGGGAGATGTAGCCGGGACCGTCGAGGGAGCTGGAGCCGGGTGGGTTGTTGTCGAGGCGGTTCCAGACCTGGTAGGCGGTGCCCTTGCGGATCGGGTCGGCGGTGAGTGAGGGCTTGTCGTTGAAGAACGGCTGCTTGTCGACGTGCGTGGTGGTGAGGTTCCGCCAGGTGCGGCCGCCGTCGCGAGACGTGGCGGCCAGGAGGGCGCTGCGCGTGCTCTTCGTGAAGTCGACACCCTCGCCGCTGGCGTAGACGGTGCCGTCCGGTCCGGTGCTCACCCAGGGGTCGGAGGCCCGTTCGAAGTCCGCGCCGCCGGGGGCGCACAGGCTGAACGGCAGCGTGCTCCGGTGGAAGGTGTGGCCGTCCTTGGTCCAGCCGGCCGCCAGGCCACGGGCGCCGCCGTCGTTCCAACGGTCCTGCTGGAACACGGTGACCACGCGCTTGGGGTCACGCGGATCGACGGACAGGTACGGCTCCACCTCGGTGGCCGGGTAGACGATGCTGTCGGGGGACCTCGCGCCGATGGTGCAGTCTGCGTACGGGTCGCCGTGGGACACCTTGACCAGTGGTGTGCCGTCGGGGTTCCGGTCTGCTGCGGCGGGAGTCGCGCCGGTGACCGTGACGAGCAGGAGCGCGGCGGTGGTGACGGCGGTCAGGGGCAGGAAGACGCGCATGAGGGATCTCCTCCGGGCCTGTCGGCCGGGGTACGGGACCGCCGTCATCGCGGCGGCCTGGAGCGCGGAGGCGTACCGGAACGCGAGGGTGGAGGCGACTCCGCTTGATCCTTTTCGGCGTTGTTGCCGGTGCCCTTGATGGGCCGAACGGCGGAGTTCCCCGGGGTCGTAGAGGAGCACGGCCAAGGAGCCGACCGGCGGTGTACCGTGCCGGTCGGCTCCTTGGCCGTGCTGTTACGGCGCCGTCTCGCAGAGCGCCGGAAGGGCCGTGGGCCGTGTGGCAGTTGACGATGTCGGCGGGGTCGGCCATGGCTCAGACGGGATGGTAGAGCGGGATGACCTGCTGGACCTCTTCCACGGTGGGGATGAGTCAGGGCATCGGCACGGACAACCTCGACGCGGACAGCGGCACGATCATCGCCCGCCCAGAAGGAAGACTCCATCACCGCCGGCACATCCAGGCTCGCGGCCGTTCAGGACGGCGGCGAGCTCGGTGTTCATGACGTCGCGGACCTCGAAGCGGTGACGCCCCTGGCTTCGAGTCGGTCGGCTCCACCATCGCGAGTGCCGCGGTGTCGAGACGGGCGCGGGCGAGCCACCCACCGGTGGACCGGTGCTGCCGTCACCCCGTAGGCACCGCGCCGGGTGCACCGGCCGGACTGGTTGCCCAGCCGTGCGCCGATTGATCAAGTGATCGGCTGCGTGGTCCCGTCAGGCAGCGTGCAGGCGTAGTCGGCGTAGGGGCGTGATGTGTTCTGTCCGCAGACGGCCGTGCACTCGTCTCTGGTGATGCTCGGAAACGAGGCGGCCTCGGCGCTGACAGCGCCGACGGCGCTCATGCCGGCAAGGGTTGCCGCAGCCAGGGCTAGGCCTCGTGCGGGGCGCCCGTGCTGAGTAGGAGGGCGCCGTCGTCCTGAGACTTGTCCTTGCCGAAACCGAACGAAGGCGCCTGAGAGGAGGAGGAAGTCATGCGCATCCGAGGAATCCTGAGGCCCGCGAGGCGAGGCTGGGCGGTGGCGGCCCGGCCCCGGAGAGGCATGGCGTCACCGCCCTCGACCGGCCGCATCGGTACGCCGCGCACGTCGGTAAGGAGCTGGGCGACGTCGATGTCCTTGGCGTCGAGGTTGCCCACCGAGGCCGCGTTGTGTCCAGGCAGGCCGGGGGTTGGGGAGGAGACGGGCCGTGCCCTGCCTCCGATCGGTACCAGCGGCCGGCTGCCGCGCGCGGTCCTCTAACGCGGTTCGTGGGCCGCCGCCCGGCAGGCACCGTTCGCGGCGCCGCCCGCCACTCCGGCCTCGGTCAGCCCGGTCACACAACTCTGCATGTCTCCGACCACGCCACGGCTGCAGGCCGCTGTGACGGAGTCGGAGGCGGTGCCACCGGCCTGTCCGGCCATCTGTGTGCAGGCAGGGATGTCCGCCTGGACTGCGGGGGCGGCGAGGACCGCACCGCCGAGGGTGAGGGTCAGGCCGGTGAGGACACCGGCGATACGGGTCGACGTGTGCATGGGACGCACCTGCCTTCCGGGTCGGTCGCGCGGTCCTGGTCCCGGCGGGCCGGATCCGCGCGGTAACGCCGCCTGGCGACGCTCGGTGAGTGGTGCGCCTGGCCGGCGGGCTCACAGACTGACCGCACGGTTCTGCGTTGCAGCCATTGAGCCGCACCGGGACATGGTCACCAGGCCGAAGGAGATGGCCCCGGACCGAATGAGACGCACTCGGACCTCCACTCGCGGGCCCCTCACTCCAGCGTCGCATCCTCTCCCCCGCTCGTCCTGGGCACCACAGGGAGCGGTCGCACTGAGTAACTACGACTGTGCGAAGCGCGGTAGCCGGCCCGTCCGGCCGACCAGGTGCTCGGATCGGACGGCCCAGCGTCCCGCCGGGCCGGTCCCCTGCACACGAAGGTGTAGGTCAGTGTGTGATTTGCCGCGACCGCGGCACGCCAGCCCTGAGGAACTGTGGGCGGCCGTCAGGCAAACCGGCCGACGTCGAGGACAAGGACTGGGCACCCCACCGCCACGTAGACGATCCAGCGGCGCCTGCGAAGCATGGCGTCGACCATAGTTGCGGGGGCATCTCCGAGTGCGGCCGCCGCCCCTGCGACCAGCGGTGGCTGCCAACTCCACTTCGGGCACTCGGCATTCCCTTCGGTTGTGCGGGTTGCGTAATGTCGTGACCACCACCGTGGCCCGGCGTGCTGCAATGCCAATGATTTTTCGATGACGTGGGCGGCGTAGGAAGTGGAGGCCTCGCGGTGGACGGTGGATCTCCTCAAGTGCTTCGGTTCGAGGTGCTCGGGCCGTTGCGAGCATGGCGGGGCGGGATGCCACTGGATCTGGGGCCGGTCAAGGGGCAGGCCGTGCTGTCCGCGCTTCTGCTGAGCCAGGGCGCCATGGTGAGTCATGAGCGGCTGCTCGACGCGGTGTGGGGGCTGGGGTTACCCGCCGGCGGTCGCAAGGTGCTGCCCACGCACGTCAACTCGCTGCGCAGGACGCTTGATCCGGACGGCACCCCGCCCGCGGAGTCGGTGATCCGCAGCGGCAGGGGCTGGTACCGCTTCGCCGTCGAGGGGGTCCGGCTCGACACGACGGATCTGGAGGATCGGGGCGGCGAGGCGATGCGGTCCGTAGCGGCCGGAGACTTGGCCACCGCCGCAGATCAACTGTCCGCTGTCATCGGGCTGTTCCGGGGCGAGCCACTGGCCGGCTTACCGGGACCGTTCGCGCAGGAGGAACGGCGGCGATGGGAGGAGCGGCGGCGGACGCTCCGGCTGGAGTGGCTCAAGTGCCTGGTTCTGCTGGGCCGTTACGGGGAGGCCCTGGACGGCCTCAGCGGGGTGGCGTCCGCCTCTGACCGCTACGACGAGTCACTGACGGCCCTGCGCATGCGGGCCCTGTACGGCTGCGGCCGGCAAGCGGAGGCGCTGAACGCCTTCGAGGACTTGCGCGTACGGCTGCGGGACGAGCTCGGCGCCGATCCCGGTGAGGAACTGCGCCGGGTCCACGAAGCGGTGCTGCACCAGGACAGCACCTTCCTCCAGCGCCCGCCGACGACCTCCCCACCGCGCGAGAGCGCCGTGCCCGCCGAGCTCCCCCACAATGCCGCCGGATTCGTCGGCCGCACCGGCGAACTCATCCGGCTCCACGCGCTGTTCCCGCCCGCGCAGGAGCAAGGACCGGCAAACACTGTCGTCATCTCCGCCATCGGCGGCGCTGCCGGCATCGGCAAGACCGCGTTGGCCGTGCACTGGGCGCACCAGGCGCGCGACCGCTTCCCGGACGGTCAGCTCTACGTCAACCTGCACGGCTTCGACCACGACCGGCAGCCCCTCGAACCCCGCGAGGCCCTCGAACTGCTGCTGCGCAGCCTCGGCCTCGCGGCGTCGGAGATCCCAGCGCGCGCCGAGGCCCAGGGCCGTGTGTTCCGGACCCTGCTTGCCGACCGGCGCCTGCTCGTCCTGCTCGACAACGCGGCCTCGGCCGAGCAGGTGCGCCCGCTGCTCCCAGGCAGCCCGACCTGCTGCGTCATCGTCACCAGCCGCAACCGCCTCGGCGGCCTCGTCGCCCACGACGGGGCCCACGCCCTGCCACTGGATCTCCTCCAGCCGGACGAGGCCCGCGCGCTGTTGGGCCGGACTCTCGGCGCGGACCGGGTGGCCGCCGACGAGCACGCGGTGGGCGAGCTGATCCGGCTGTGCGGCAGCCTGCCCCTGGCCTTGCGGGTGGCCGCCGCCCGGCTGGCGGGGGATCCGGGCCTGCGCCTGGCCGACCTGGTCGCCGAGATGACCGCGGGCAATCGGCTGGCGGCCCTGGAGCCGGACGACGACGCCGGCTCTCCTTTGCGCACCGCCTTTTCCGTGTCATACCGGGTCCTGGCACCGCCCGCGCGCCGGCTCTTCCGCCTGCTTGGCCTGTTCCCCGGGGCAGAGTTCACCGCCGAGGCCACGGGGGCGCTCGCTGACGCGCCACCACAGCAGGCCCGACGCCTGCTCAGCACGTTGGCCGCCGCCCACTTGATCGAGCCCACAACGGTGGGCCGGTACCGGTTCCACGATCTCCTTCGCGCTTACGCGCACGAGTGCGCGCAGGCGGAGGAGACTGCGGCGGATCGCGACGCCGCGCTGGAACGGCTCCTGCTCTGGTACCTGCACGCGGCGCGCGCTGTCGGGGGAACCTGGCTCTTCCCGGAACTGCCCCCCGGCCTCGGCCACGGCGGTCAACCGGGCCTGCCAACCGCCACCGGATCCTCCCCATGGCTGGAGGCGGAACAGGCCAATCTGCTCGCCGTCATCCGCCATGCCGCCCACCATGGTCCCCGCCCGGTCGCGTGGCACATGGTCAACGCACTGTTCGGATACTTCTTGCTTCGGCTACCGCGCGCAGCGTGGCAGGCCACCACGCAGGCGGCACTCGACGCGGCCACGGCCGAAGACAACCTGTTCGGCCAGGCAGCCATGCACGTCAGCCTCGGACTGGTCCAGGCGGACCAGGGGGATCCCGACCAAGCGCTGGAGCATCACACCCGCGCACGGGACATCAGCCGGGAACTCGGCTGGGCGACGGGCGAGGCAGTGGCCATCGGCGGCCAAGGTCAGGCGGAGTGGTACATGGCGCGTCTGCACAGTGCGCACGAACATGTCACCACCGGCATGCGGATCGCCCGGGAAGCCGGAAATCTCTACCTTGAAACCTTGGGGTTGATGGTCACCGGTCTGGCCTGTCGGGATCTGGGCCGATTGCACGAGGCGGCCGAGCAGTTCGAGCTGGCCATCAGCCGAAGCAAATGGATCAGCTGGTGGGACGACAGCCTGGCCCTGGAAAATCTGGGCTGGGTGTACTGGGAGCTCGGCCGCCTGGCCGACGGCCTCGACGCCCTTGCCCCCAAGGGGGCCGCCGGCGAGACGGACGGGAGCCGCAACGCCCGCGCCACGGTGCTCAACGCCGTCGCCAAGATCAACATCACGCTCGGCCGGCACGACGAGGCACTGGAACAGGCCATGCGCGCCCTTGCCAAGGCCCAGGACACAGGACGGCGCTGGATTCAGGCCAGCATTCTCAACACCGTGGCCGCTGCCCACCGAGAAATGACGCATTTCAACCGAGCAATGCAGGTCGGCTCGCAGGCACTCGCCCTGGCCCGCGAGTCGAGATACGTCCGCCTCGAGGCGGACGGTCTCCTGGACCTCTCCCTCACCCTCAAGAAGTTGGGCCGTATTGACGAGGCCCGCGCCCACGCCGAGCAGGCCCTGGCCCTGGCACGCGCCCGCTCCTTCCGCGTCGTCGAGGGCCAGGCACTGACCGCCCTGTGCGACATTGCAGCGTCCGAAGAAGCACACGCCACAGCAGTCGAGTTGGGCCGGGAGGCCCTGACCATCCATCGAGAGACCGGCCACCGCCCCGGCGAGGCCCGCACCCTCTTGGCGCTCGCCCGCGCCCACCGGAAGACCGACGGCCCTGCCGCTGAGTTGATGAGACAACAGGCATGGGACATTTTCTCGGACATCGGCGTGCCCACGAAGGAGGACGAGGATCTCGATCAGTGACTTCCCACAGCCGACCCTGGGGGGCCAAGAAGTCATCGCTGCACCTGAGGTAAGTGCGGATCAGTAGTCTGCGACGCTGTGGCAGCGATCGGTTCGCTGGTGTACCGCGCGGTTCAGGGACTGCCATCACTGCCACAGCTGCTGCTCCGGCAGTGAGACGTCGATGGAGGCCGAAGTGCTGGTCCAGCGGTACGAGAACACAGCGGCGCCTCCAACCAGTCCGCCCGCCGATACGGCGTGATCTACCCATCACGCCCGCTGTTCTTCACCTTCACAGAAGAGGTCTGACTCGCAGCCGCCTCGTCCCGCGCCCCACGCATCCAAGGACCGGTCCACAGCCTTCTTCAACAACCTTTAGCCGAACCGTCGTTCACTCCCAGGGGTCTCAAGAGCCTCAACAGGCCGGAACCCGGACTCCCGTCAGGAACGCGGCGAGGATACGGCGCAGTCGGGGCTCCACCTCGACGATCGCGTGCCCGAGCCGGGGGTCGTCGCCGTAGAGTTCCCGCAGGCGCGGGCCCGGGCTGGCCATCTGCCACAACGCACCGGCCATGCCCGTGGCGGTGGAGATCATGTCGAGGACCTGCTCTTCGGTGAGACCCAGCAGGCGGCTCAACTCGCTGCCGATCAGGTCGACTTCGTGCAGCGTGACGAGCTTGAACGTGCGTACTGCCTCCAGCGACACGTTGCGCTCCAGGTTGAGCGGCGCCTGCGCGAGCAGATCGCAGAACATGGGGCGCGCCGCCAGCGTTGCGGCGAAGACCTCGGCGACGTCCGTGGGGGTCGCCTCGCTCCGCGCCGCCAAGTCGGCGCGGAGCGAGGCTGACCATTCCCGCCAGCCCTCCGCGGTGAGCTCGAGAAAGATCTGCTCCCTCGTCTCGAAGTAGCGCAGCAGGGCCGACTTGTGCATGCCCACTTCGGTGGCGATGTCGGTGAGGGTGACGTCGCGGATGCCGCGTCCCCGGCCGAGCGTCCGGGCCGCGTCCAGGATCGCCCCTTCACGCGCTTGCTTGGCCTCGGCGCTGCGCGCCCGCTGGAAGGCTGGCTGACTCATGGGGCCATCATAGGAACACTTAACGGAACGACGTTGCGTTATTTAGAGAACAGTGTTGCACTACATGCATGAGTGAAGACGTACGCACTACGCAGCGGGTCTGGTTCATCACCGGTTCGTCCCGCGGATTCGGCCGCGCTCTGGTCACTGCCGTCCTCGACGCGGGTGATCTCGTCGTGGCCACCGCCCGTCGCCCCGAGGCCCTCGCGAAGGACCTGGCGGAGTACGGCGACCGCGTCCTCGCCCTGCCGCTGGACGTCACCAGCCCCGACGCGGCACGCGCGGCGGTCGAGGCCGCGCTCGCCCGCTTCGGCCGCATCGACGTACTGGTGAACAACGCGGGGTACGCGAACGTGTCTCCGGTCGAGACGTCGGACGACGACGACTTCCGCGCCCAGTTCGAGACCAACTTCTGGGGTGTCTACAACGTGACCAAGGCGGCACTGCCCACCCTGCGTCGGCAGGGGGCCGGCACCGTGGTGCAGTTCTCCTCGGTCGGCGGGCGCGTCGGCGGGTCCCCGGGCATCGCCTCGTATCAGGCGGCCAAGTTCGCGGTCGACGGCTTCAGCCGGGTGCTGGCCGCGGAGGCCGCGCCGTTCGGGGTGCAGGTCATGGTCGTCGAGCCGAGCGGCTTCGCCACCGACTGGGCCGGCTCGTCCATGACCGTCCACCCTGTTCCCGACGCCTACGACGAGACCGTGGGCGCGATGAACCGGCGGGTGCGCCAGGGCACGGCCGGCGGCGCCGGCGACCCGGAGCGGGCCGCCGCGATCATCGTGCGTACGGTGCGGCACGGTCGGGTCCCGGGCCATCTGCTGCTCGGGGTGAACGCGGTGACCATGGCACTCGACTACTCCCGCCGCCAACTGGCCGAGGCGGGCGCCTGGGAACAGGTGAGCCGCTCGGCCGACTTCGTCGAGCCGTACCCCGTAGACCTGCCGCCGCAGGCCGAGCGTGCCATCCCATG
Organism: Streptomyces sp. CB01635; assembly: GCF_002803065.1. Lineage (GTDB taxonomy): Bacteria > Actinomycetota > Actinomycetes > Streptomycetales > Streptomycetaceae > Streptomyces. The sequence continues at coordinate 170,614 of NZ_NNBL01000003.1, read as the reverse complement.
AGCTGGGACCGCCCCCAAAGCTGTCCGCTACCGCCTCGCGCTCATGTCACAGGCGGGTCGCCGGCCGAGGACACCGCCAGCGCCCTGTCAACAACGTACGACCCGCAACAGCCAGGGCCAGCAAGAGGTGGAAGCGCTGATGGCCGGCATCCGCGAAGTCGACCCTCTTCCCTTCGCCCACGAGAACAGCGAGTGGGTCGAGCTCTTCGACAACCCTCGCGGGGGCATGTACACCTGACGGGAGTCCCCGCCTTCAAGGGGAAGCGCCAGCGCAGGGCCCTGTGGCCACCAGGAAGCCGCTGTGCGCCTAGGCGGGGTGCCCGCCCCATCTGCGCCATGACACGCGGCGACGGTCGCCCACCCGCATGGAAATGCACCAATGATGAAGGCCCCGGCCTGCGAGCCGGTCGGGGCCTTCACCCGATGGAGGATGCGCACCCTCCCCGCAATGTCCCTATCGGGCCGTGCCGAAGTCCTGGGTCCAGTAGCTGCCGGGCTGCGCGAGGCCGATGCCGATCTCCTTGAACGAGCAGTCGAGGATGTTGCGCTTGTGGCCCGGGCTGGACATCCAGCCCGCCATGACCTTCTCGGGCGTGGAGTAGCCGTAGGCGACGTTCTCGCCGTAGGAGCTCCAGCTGTAACCGGCGCGCGTGATCCGGTCATCGGGCGACGACCCGTCGGAGCCCGTGTGGGACATGTTCCGGTGGGATGCCATGTCCTTGCTGTGGTCCTGAGCGGCCTTGGTCAGCTTCGCGTTCATGGTCAGCGGGGAGCATCCGGCCTTGCTGCGCTCGTTGTTGACGAGCGTCAGCACGCGGGCCGTGTCCCCGGATGCCGGTGCGGCCGTAGCAGGTGCGCTGGGAGACGCGGTGGTCCGCGGAGCGCTGGGAGACGCGGTGGTCTGCCGTGCGCTGGGAGACGCCGTGGACCGCGGAGCGCTGGGAGACGCGGTGGTCTGCCGTGCGCTGGGAGACGCCGTGGACCGCGGTGCGCTGGGAGTCGCAGTGGGGCTCTTCGACGCTCCCGCAGTCGGCTCGTGACCCCAGGACGAACCCGTCCACCGATGGTGGGAGCTCGCCTTCTCCCAGTGGCCGGAGGGGCGACCGCCCGTATCACCCTGAGTATCCAGGCAGGCCATGGCGACGGAGGGCACACCCACGGCTCCTACGGCTATGACAGCGATGGCTATCGGCCGGCGGTACGACTTCTTGCGGTGCTTCCTCATGCGTGACCTCGCTCGGTGATCGCGGAGCGCCCCCAGGGGGTCCGGCCCTGCCCAGTTCCTGCACCAGGGCCGCGGAGACGCCTTGCGGCCGACATTCTTGGAACTGCTGTCGGGGTGCGGCAACAGGCGGCAGTACTACCTCGGCCCGTAGAGATGGATGGCTCTTGAAACAGGCGCGCAGGCGTGCTGGTCCGGCTCTCGAGGTGGCGACGAGGTCTGTTGGTCCGTCAGAAGCCGTTGCTCGCCGCACGAACGGGCGAAAGCGTTGAGCGGGTCGAATACCGCTCGATCCGGCTGGGAGTATTTCTGCAACAAGACCGATAAAACGCACTATGCCGTCAAGCCTCGATCTACTATGCGACGACCTGAGAGCCAAAAGTCTGTGTGGCTGATGTCACGGGACGACGAGTGCGCCGGCCTCGCCGTGCCGCCGGTGGTGCAGGCTCCGTTTGTCGCGGATCACCGCTCTCCAACGCGCGCTCGCATGACGGGAGCCACCCGGGGCAGCGACGCGCCGGGGCTCCGGCCCTCACGACACCTCGCAGCAACCACGTGAATCGGCCGCACAAGCCACTCGGTGTACCAGCGGGCGAACGTCACAGGCATCCCGTCGTCATCGCGAGCAGCGGCACGAGGCCGGCATCGTCAGGGCTCACTCAGGCGTACGGCGAGGGCGGCGACGTCGTCGTCAAGGCGTTCTCTGCTGTGGCGCAGGAGATCACGGTGAAGAGCCGTGAGCAGTTCGCGGGGCGGCGTCGGGGGCTGTCGACGCATCCAAGCTGCCAGCGGGAAGAACTCGCCGTCGCGGGCGCGGGCCTCGGCGATCCCGTCGGTATAGAGAAGGAGCAGGTCGCCGGGGGTGAAGTCGAAGGTGTCGACGTTGTACTGATCGCCGATCAGCTCCGAGAGGCTGAGCAGCGGCGAGGGGGTGGCCGACTCGAGGGCACGGAGTCTCCCGCGGTTCAGGAGCAGTGGCGGGGGGTGTCCGCAGTTGAGGATGCCGATACGTCTGCCGTCGTGCGGGATCTCGACGAGAAGGGCGGTGGCGAAGCGCTCCATCGGCCCCTCGGGCGGAAAGGCGGCGTTGTAACGGGTGCTGCTGGCGTCCAGCCTGCGTGCGACGTTGACCATGTCGGGCTCGCCGTAGGCCGCCTCCCGGAAGGCGTTGACGATCGCCGCGGCCGCCCCCACTGCAGGCAGACCCTTGCCCCGCACGTCACCGATGAGCAGCCTGACCCCGTACGGCGTGTCGACCACCTCGTAGAAATCCCCGCCGATGCGGGCCTCCGCCGCGGCCGCGAGATACAGCGACTCGACCTCGATGCTGCCGAAGCGGCGTGGCATAGGGCTCAGCACCACCTGCTGCGCCGCGTCGGCGACGAGCCGTACCTGAAGGAGGGTGCGCTCCCGCTGGAGCCGGACATGGCTTCCGTACGCGGCGGCCACGGTGACCGCGATGATCCCCGCGGCCGTCCACCACGTTCCCAGACCAGGGAAGACGAGACTGAGGCCGATCATCAGAAAGAGGCAGACCGTCCCGAGCAGGACGGTGGGGAGGACCGGCCACATGGCGGCGGCCAGGGCCGGCGCCGCAGGCAGGAGGCGGCTGAAGGCCATTTCCGGCGGAGTGGCGTATGCCAGGCTGGCGATGACGACGGTCAGGATGACCGGCGACAGCCGTACAAGCCTTCCTGGGCCGGGGCGCCTACGGAGCCGCGGCCGTCCGGACTCGATCACATTTCCCAGAATATCTACGTAATGAGGGCATGGCGCTCTGACGAACAGGGTCGACTGATCAAAGTCCGATTGTGTCTGCAACATGCCCGAACCTGTTTACTTTCCAGAAATCAAGCCGTAGCCTCAGATCGAAACCACAGACTCGGGCACATCCGGGCGAGACGTCGGAGGCAGACGGACATGTACGCACCGGAGCGGCAGCAGGAGATCCTCCGTCTCGCGCGTGACGGTGGACGCGTGGACGTGCTGTCACTCGCCGAGGAGTTCCAAGTCACCGCGGAGACCATCCGCCGTGACCTGAAGACCTTGGACAGGGCCGGTCTCGTACGGCGTGTGCACGGCGGTGCCATACCGGCCGGGCGGCTCGACTTCGAGCCCGACGTCGCCGAGCGCGAGGGCACCGCGGCCGACGAGAAGGACCGCATCGCCCGGCTCGCGCTCGCTGAGCTGCCTGAGGACGGCACGGTGATCCTCGACGCGGGAACCACCGTCGCCCGCCTCGCCGCGGCCCTGCCCCTGGAGTCGACGCTCACCGTCGTCACCCACGGCCTGCCCGTCGCGGCCCGCCTCGCCGACCACCCCGGCATCCAGCTGCACCTCGTCGGAGGCCGCGTCCGCCACCGCACCCGCGCCGCCGTCGACGCCTGGGCCCTGCGGGCGTACGGGGAAATCCGTGCCGACGTCCTCTTCCTCGCGGCCAACGGGTTCTCCGCCGAACACGGCCTGACCACGCCCGACCTCGCCGAGGCCGCCGTGAAGCGCGCGGCCGTCTCCGCCGCCCGCAGGGTCGTGCTGCTCGCCGACGCCGCCAAGTACGGGCAGGAGCACTTCGCCCGCTTCGGCGACCTGGGCGACGTGGACGTGCTGATCACCGACAGCGGCCTCAGTGACGCGGACGCCGCCGCCATCGAGAAGGGCGGCACGGAGGTGGTCCGCGCATGAGCCCCCCGACTCCGGAACCGGCTCCAGACACCGGGGCATCGGCATCGGCCCCCACACCGGCATCGGCTCCGGCACCCCCCACGCAAGCCACCACGGAAGACACACGCGGCATGATCCTCACCGTCACTCCCAACCCGTCCCTGGACCGCACCTACGAAGTCCCCGCACTCGACCGGGGCGAGGTCCTGCGCGCCACCGACGAGCGCATGGACCCGGGCGGCAAGGGCGTCAACGTCTCGCGGGCCGTCGCCGCCGCCGGCGCCCCCACACTCGCCGTGCTCCCGCTGGGCGGCGCGCCCGGCGCCCTGGTCGCCGAACTCCTCGACGCCCAGGGGATCAGCGTCGACCCCGTACCCGTAGCCGGACAGACACGGTCCAACATCGCGCTCGCCGAGCCGGACGGAACCCTGACGAAGATCAACGCGTCGGGGCCCGAGCTCACTCCGGAAGAAGCCGAGTCGCTACTGACCGTCGTCGGCGAGCGCTCCGCGGGCGCCGACTGGATCGCCTGCTGCGGCAGCCTCCCGCGTGGCCTCGCCCCGTCCTGGTACGCCGAGCTGGTCGCCCGCGCCCACGCGGCCGGCGCCCGTATCGCTCTCGACACCTCGGGCCCGGCCCTCCTCGCGGCCCTGCGCGAACGGCCTGACGTCGTCAAGCCGAACGGGGAGGAGCTCGCCGAGGCGGTCGGACGTCCGCTCGCCACCGTCGGCGACGCCCTCAAGGCGGCCGAGGAGCTGCGGGACCTCGGAGCGCGCGCCGTACTCGCCTCCCTCGGCTCGGACGGGCAGCTGCTCGTGGACGGCACGGGCGCCTGGTTCGCCACCGCCCCGGTCGACACCGTCCGCAGCAACGTCGGAGCGGGTGACTCCTCCCTGGCCGGCTTCCTCATCGCGGGCGGCACCGGTCCGCGGGCGCTGGCCTCGGCCGTCGCCCACGGCGCCGCGGCGGTCCAGCTCCCGGGCAGCGCGATGCCGACCCCGGCCGACCTGGACCCGGACGCGGTGACTCTCACGTCGGACGTCCCGCTGGACCGCGCACTGAAGGAGCCTGCGCCATGACGGCCTGCACCCCGCCCCTGACTACGCCCCGTCCGGTCGCTTCCGGCCTGATCACTCTCCACCCGGTCGCTTCCGTCCTGATCACCTCCCCCGCTCCGTTCCGGAGCCGCCGTCCCCGCGGCGAAACCCCCGTCCCCACCCCCGCCGCCAAGGCGATACGCGTGCGAAGGAGCCCGCGATGAGCGAGATGATCACCGCGGACCTGGTCGATCTCGACCTGTCCGCCGACACCAAAGAGGCGGCGGCCCGCGCCCTCGCCGAACGGATGGCCGCCCGGGGCCGGGTGACCGACCTGGACGGCTTCCTGGCCGACGTCGCGGCCCGCGAGGCGCAGATGCCGACCGGCCTCGACGGCGGCATCGGCATCCCGCACTGCCGTAGCGAGCACGTCACCGAGCCGACCCTCGCCTTCGGCCGCAGCGCCGACGGGATCGACTTCGGGGCGCCGGACGGCCCGGCCGACCTGATCTTCCTCATCGCCGCGCCCGCCGGAGCGGACGACGCCCACCTCACCATCCTGTCTTCGCTGGCACGGCAGTTGATGGACGAGGACTTCAAGGCGGCGCTGCGCACGGCGACCGACACGGGGGCCACGGCGGCGCTGATCCGCGGGGACGAACCCGAGCCCGCGCCCGAGCCGGAGCCCACGCCCGAGCCCACTACCGAGATGGAGCCCACGCCCGAGCCCGAGACCGCTCCCACGGCCCCCGCCTCGAAGTTCAAGATCGTGGCAGTCACCTCCTGCCCGACCGGCATCGCCCACACCTACATGGCGGCCGAGTCCCTGGAGAAGGCCGGCCTGGAGGCGGGGGACGTGGAGGTGGTGGTCGAGACGCAGGGCTCGGCCGGGTTCACCCGTCTCGCCCCGGAGGTGATCGCCGCCGCGGATGGCGTGATCTTCGCGCACGACGTGCCCGTACGGGAGAAGGACCGCTTCGCCGGGAAGCCCACCGTCGACGTCGGCGTGAAGGCCGGCATCAACCGGCCCGCCGCACTCATCGGCGAGGTACGCGAGAAGGCCGCGCGCGGCGAGACGACCTCGGGCGCCGCGTCCGCGACCCCCGTGGACCGGGCCGGTGACGCCGGCGACGGCTACGGCACCAAGCTGCGCAAGTGGCTGATGAGCGGCGTCAGTTACATGGTCCCCTTCGTCGCGGCCGGCGGTCTCCTCATCGCCCTCGGCTTCGCGATCGGCGGCTACACCATCAACAAGGCGCCGTCCGTCGCCGAGCACTTCGTGTGGACCCAGACCGACAGCTGGGCCGCGCTGCTCTTCCAGGTCGGCTCCGTCGCCTTCGCGTTCCTCGTCCCGGTCCTCGCGGGCTTCATCGCGTACGGGATGGCCGACCGGCCGGGGCTCGTGCCCGGGTTCGTCGGCGGTTCGATCGCGCTCACCATCAACGCCGGCTTCCTCGGCGGCCTCGCCGCCGGTCTCATCGCGGGCGGCGTCGTGATGGCGATCCAGAAGGTGCACGTGCCCCCCGTGCTGCGGGGGATCATGCCGGTGGTCGTCATCCCGCTGATCTCCTCCGCAGTGGTCGGCTTCCTGATGTTCCTCGTCATCGGCAAGCCCATCGCCTCCCTCCAGCGCGCCCTGACGGACTGGCTGAACTCCCTGTCCGGCGCCAACGCGATCATCCTCGGAGTCGTCCTCGGCCTGATGATGTGCTTCGACCTGGGCGGCCCGCTGAACAAGGTCGCCTACGCCTTCGCGGTCGGCGGCCTCGCGAACCCCACCGAGGGTTCGCTCAAGGTCATGGCCGCGGTGATGGCCGCCGGCATGGTCCCGCCGCTGGCCATGGCCCTCGCGACGACCGTGCGCGGCCGGCTCTTCACCAGGACCGAGCGCGAGAACGGCAAGGCGGCCTGGGTGCTCGGCGCCTCGTTCATCACGGAGGGCGCGATCCCGTTCGCGGCGGCGGACCCGCTGCGCGTCATCCCCGCCTCGATGGCGGGCGGCGCGGTCACCGGCGCCCTGTCGATGGCCTTCGGCTGCACCCTGCGCGCCCCGCACGGCGGCATCTTCGTGGTCCCGCTGATCGGCAACCCGTTCCTGTACCTCATCGCGATCGCCGCCGGTGTCTGTGTGTCGACGGCCTTGGTCGTGATCCTGAAGGGTATGCGGAAGTCCGCGCCCGAGGGCGGGGCGGACGGGGCTGGCGACGCGACGGCGCAGAAGGGGGAGGAGCCGAAGATACCGGTGGCCGCCTGACAGGAGGTTCCGGTGGCCGCCTTACAGGAGGTTCCGGTGGCCGCCTGACAGCAGATACCGGTGGCCACCCGACAGTTCTGAACTGCCCGCTCATGCCAGATACGTCATGGTCCGGGACCAAAATCCCGGCCTGACCTGCACGTTTGCCGAGAACCGGTAGTTGCGCGTGGAAGCACCGACCTTCTGGTCGCGGACCGGGGTCAGGGTGCCGTCGACGATCCGGGCCCCTCGACTACGCCAGCGGGTCCCACCGCCTGCTCAACGGCCAGGAGCGGGCGCAGCCGCTGGATGACCCGGCACACCGTTGCCGACGAGCAGCCGAACATCGGCGCGAGCTGCCGCATGGTGCGGTTCGTGCGGCTGTAGACGGGCCACAGGAACGTCCCCGGCTGCTGAGACGCGGGAGGCCGGGCTCGTCAGACGTCTGTGCCGCATGCTGCCTCGCCGATGTGCGGCGCCCGACGCCGCGAGGCACTCTGGAAAGTGATCTGACCGGACGCAGGCTCCCGGCCTGCCGGGTTGCTGCCCGTCGTCGGGGAGCGACGCATGGAGGCGATCGGCCCATGGCACCGGACGACGAGCTGCTCAAGATCGACGCAGCGGGTGTCGTGGTGGCGTGGAGCCAGGAGGCCAAGTCCCTTTTCGACCACACAGCATCCGAGGCACTCGGCCGTCCCGTCATAGAGCTCCTGCCCGGACCGTGGGCTCCGGCCGGCGCCGACCCCGACCGTCGTTCCGACAGTCCAGGGGCGGACCCAGGCCTCGTGATGCGGCCCGTGACGCTGAGCGACGGTGGCTTGGGCTGGGCTTTCAACCTGCTCCAGTCGGAGGAGGGCGGGGATGCGCGCGAGCATGCTCTCCTGAAGGCGTTGTTCACGCAATCGCCTATCGGCATGCAGGTGCTGGATCCCGATCTGCGAGTCCTGCGAGTGAACACTGCAGCGTCAGGGATGGCCGGTTTCGACCACGCGTACACCCTCGGTCGCCGACTCATTGACGTGTTCCGGCTGTCCGACCCCGAAGAGTCCCTGGCAATGGTGCGCCGTGTGCTTGCCACCGGCGAACCTGCACTGGACAGGCTCGTGCGCGTCCGCCCGCCCAGCGACCCGGACCATGAGCATGTGTACTCCGTCTCCGTGTTCCGGCTCCAGGATGCCGACGGCCGCGTCCTGGGCCTCTCCGCGGCAGAAGTGGACGTCACCGTGCGCGAGCGTGCCCTCGCCCGCACACGGGTCCTCAACGACGTACGGAATCACGTGGGAACGTCGCTGGCGCTGGACGCCACCTGCACCGAACTCGTCGACGTGCTCGTACCTGCCTTCGCCGACGCCGCGGTGGTGGACCTGCTGGACCCGGTCGTCCGGGGCGACGACCCCCCGTCGGCGCCGGTGGGACCCGACGTGCCCCTGCGACGGATGTCCGTCGCGTCGGCGGACCGTGAACAGAGCTCGACGGGGGCCGGTACAGCCCCATTCCGCTTTCCGGCAGCGTGGCTCCAGTCCCTGACCGACCTGCGGCCCCAACTGATCACGTACCAGCCTGACGACGCCCCCGCCACCGATCCGCGGAGCTCGAGGTCCACGCGCGCACCAGCCTCGCATTCCGCCATCGTCACCCCGCTCACCCTCCGGGACCGCGTATACGGGACGCTGAGCCTCTACCGTGCCCCTGACCGCGACCTGTTCGTGGACGAGGACCTCGACCTCGCACTGGAGGTCGCCTCCCGTACCTCACTGCATATCGACAATGCACGCCGCTACACCCGAGAACACACCGTCGCCCTGGCCCTGCAGCGCCGTCTCCTTCCCCAGCGCCCAGAGCCGCTGGCAGCCGTGGAGAGCGTCCAGTTCCACCAGTCGGTCGATGCCGGCGGCGGCTGGTTCGACCTCTTCCCGCTCTCCGGCGCGCGCACCGCCCTCACCGTCGGCCGCGTCTCGGGTACCGGCATCCAAGCTGCCATGGCGATGGGCCAGTTGCGCACCGCCATCCACACCCTGGGCGCGCTCGACCTGGAACCCGACGAACTCCTCGCCCGCCTCGACGACACGGTGGTCCGACTCGCCGACGAACGCACCGGCCTGCCACCCGGCGACCACCTGCGGAGCCAAAAACTGACCGCCGACTGCCTCTACGGGGTCTACGACCCGTTGAGCAAGAGCTGCGTCATCGCCCTTGCCGGAGGCCCGCAACCCGTCATCGCATACCCCGACGGAACAACCGAGACAGCCGACATTCCCGTCGCTCCCCCACTGGGTTCCGGCGAGAAAGCACCGTTTGCCGGTACCCGTCTCGACCTACCCGAGGGGAGCGTCATCGCGCTGTGCACCGACGCGTTTCTGTCCATGGGCGAGGCCGGGACGAAGGCCGGCCAGTACCGTCTGCGGCAGATCCTCGCCGACAGCGGACGGCCGCTGGGCGACCTCCGCGACGAAGCGGTACGCACCGTGCCGGCTCCCTCTCCCGGCACCGACGCCGTATTGCTCCTCGTGCGGACGCACACACTCGATCCCGGCCTCGTCGCCACCTGGGAGCTGCAGGTCGACCCTGCGGCCGTCGCCACCCTCCGAGCGCGCACCCGGCGTCAGCTGGCCGAATGGAACCTCGACGAGCTCGCACTCACCACGGAACTGATCGTCAGTGAACTGGCCACCAACGCCGTCCGTTACGGCGCCCCGCCCATCACGCTCCGCCTGATCAAGGGCCGTACGCTCACCGTCGAGGTCAGCGACTCCAGCCCCGTCTCACCGCACCTGCGTCATGCGCAGACCAGTGACGAAGGCGGCCGCGGCCTGTTCATCTGTGCGGAACTCGCACGGAGCTGGGGCGTACGCTTCAGCGACGGCAGCAAGACCATCTGGACCGAGCAAGAACTCCCCCAGCCGGCATAGAAGTTGGCGTCGCCGGTCAGGTCTGAGGCCGAGTCGATCCGCACCATCCACGGCGCGCTGGACCGGGGCATGAACTTCCTCGACACCGCCGACATGTACGGCGCGGGCCTGAGCGAGGAGATCGTCGGCCGCGCCCTGGCCGGCGGGCACCGCGACCGCGTCCCGCCCCGCGCCCACGCCCGCGTTGTTCACGAGCAGCCCCGGCGAGGGATGCTCGGCGGCCACCCTTCTGCCGAGTTCGGCGGCCGAGTCGGGCTGTACGTGGATCCGGACCGACAAGAAGTACATGGCCCCGCGAGCAGGTGCCGTATGCGGAGGGTCAGTTGGGGGTCGGGTCCAAGGCCAGGACGTGCTCGACCAAGGAGATCAGGACCTCCTTGCCGGACTCCCGGTCGCGTACGTCGCACAGCAGCACCGGGGTGTCGGCGGTCAGGTCGAGGGCGCGCGCCACCGCATCTTGGCTGTGCGTTCGGATGCCGTCGAAGCAGTTCACAGCGACGATGAAGGGGATGCCGCGGCTCTCGAAGTAGTCGATGGCGGGGAAGCAGTCCGCGAGACGGCGGGTGTCGGCGAGGACGACCGCGCCCAGGCAGCCCGTGGCCAACTCGTCCCAGACGAACCAGAAGCGGTCCTGGCCCGGGGTGCCGAAGAGGTAGAGGGCCAGTGTGTCGCGCAGGGTGATCCGGCCGAAGTCCATGGCGACCGTCGTCGTGGACTTCGTGGCCACGCCCTCCAGGCTGTCCACCGGGCGTGAGGCCTCGGTGAGGGGTTCCTCGGTGCGCAGCGGGCGGATCTCACTGACCGACTCCACCAGCGTGGTCTTCCCCACGCCGAAGCCGCCGGCGATCAACAGCTTGAGAGCGGTGAAGTCGGCGGGCGCCGGGTGCGCGGCGCGGTCAGAGTGCACGGAGGCCATTGATCACTTCTCGCAGGAGGTGGGCGGAGACAGGTTCTTTCCCGGCGGCGGTGGACTCGGGCGGGGTGATGCGGATCAGTCCTTGGGCGGTGAGGTCGCCGAGCAGGACGCGTACGACGCCGAGCGGCAGGCCCGAGTCCGACGCCAAGTCCGCTACCGGGCGCGGCTTTTGGGCGCACTGAGCCAGCAGGCTGCGCTGCTCGGGCGGGATCGGGCCGCGCGGGGTGGCGGTCGTGGAGCGGACGATCGCCATCAGGTCGACGTGTTCCGCGCCGTTGTCCGTACGCGCGCGGCCCGCGGTCATGGCGTAGAGGCGGACCAGAGGGCCGGCCTCCGCGTCATAGCGGTCGGTCCAGGGGTCGGGGTCCCGGTCGGCGGCGTCGGGCGTCGGTCGGCGGCCGGATGGCAGGTCGGTCACGACGTCCCGCCGTCCGGCGTCGGGGCGCCGTCCGTCCTCGCGGGTACGGCGAGGTGCTCACGCACACGCTCGACCAGCAGGGCCATCTCGTAGGCCACGAGGCCGATATCGGCGTGCCCGTCTGTGAACACCGCGATGCAGGACCCGTCGCCCGCGGCGACCACGAAGAGGAAGCCACCGTGCAGCTCGACCATCGTCTGGACGACGCCGCCCGCGTCGAAATGGCGGCCCGCGCCCTTGGCGAGGGAGTGGAACCCGGAGGCGATGGCGGCGAATCGCTCGGACTCGTCACGCCCCAGGCCGTGGGAGGCGCCGACGCACAGGCCGTCGGTGGAAAGCATGACCACGTACCGGACCTCCGCGACACGGTCGACCAGGTCGTCGAGGAGCCAGTCGACAGCGCCCGCGCCACCCGTGCCATGGTCGTCGGGGTTGTCACCCAGGTTCGTGACGGTGAAGGTCGGGGTCATCGGTTTCGGAATCCTTCTTCGGTCGCGGTGTGAGGGTGGGGCGCGGCATGTGGGGCGCCGGACGGGCTCCCGGGGGCGGACGGTGGGCCCGGCTCGCTCCGAGTCGCGGACGCGCGGCGCCGACCGGAGCGCAGGGACGCCATCGTGGCGCGCGCGGCCTCCGGGGATCGGACGGCCGGGCCCTGGGCCGGCCGCGGACCAGCGCCCGCGTTCTCGTCGCCGCGCAGTTCGGGGGCGAGGCTGGCCTGGCGCACCCGGCGCGGCAGACCGTCCTCGGAGTCATCGCTCGAGGTGGCTTCCGCGGTGACGGCGAGCGAGGGCTGCGTCGGCTGGGGGGCCGCGTGGCGGGCCCGAGTGGGGAGTTGGAGGGGCGCAGGGTGAGTGAGCGGTGGCTCGGGCTCATGCTCCGGTCGGGGGATCGGTTCCTGTTCGGGGCGCTGCTGTGCCGGTAGGGGAAGGGCGACCGGATCAGAGGCCGGTACGTGACCGGACGCCCGAGGCTCCGGCTCCGGCAGGGGCCGCAAGCCTGGGTGCGGTGCCTCCAGAAGCTGCTGCGGAACGAAGACGACGGCGGTGACGCCGCCGTAGACCGAGCGGCGCAGGGTGACGTCCACGTGCTGGCGCTCGGCGAGGCGGTTGACGACGAACAGGCCGAGCCGACGCGAGTCGAGGAGGTCGATGTCCGCGGTCCGGATCTTCTCGTTGGCCGCGGCGAGCGCCTCGTCGCCCATGCCGAGACCGCGGTCCTCGATCTCCAGCACGGCACCGGCCCCGACCTCCTCTCCGCGCACCACCACGGGGGTGTGCGGGGGCGAGAACGCGGCGGCGTTCTCCGTGAGTTCGGCGATCAGGTGGACAAGGTCGGCCACCGCCGTGCCTGCCAGACGCAGATCGGGGATGTCGTGCAGTTGGACGCGGTCGATGTCGGCGGTCTCCGCGATGCCCGAGCGTACGGCGTCGATCAGCGGGACCGGGTTGCGCCAGGAGCGGCCGGGCGCGGAGCCGGACAGGATGAGCAGGGACTCGGCGTGGCGGCGCATCCTGGTCGTCAGGTGGTCCAGACGGAACAGGTCTTCCAGGTCCGAGGGGTTCTCGGTACGGCGCTCCATCGCGTCGAGGAGCTCCAGCTGGCGGTGGAGCAGCACCTGGCTGCGGCGGGCGAGGCTGACGTAGACGCCGGAGACTCCGGTGAGGACGGCGGCGCGGCCCGCGACGGCGCGCAGGGCGGCCCGCTGCACGGTGGTCAGCGCCGCGCCGACCTGGCCGATCTCGTCCCGGATGGGGGTGCGGGCGAGCGGGGCCTCGGCGTCGAGGTCGAGGTCGTCGCCACCGTGGATGCGGCGGATCGCGGCCGGCAGCCGGCTGGCGGCGAGCTCCAGAGCGGAGTTCCGCAGTCCGGTGAGGTCGTCGACCAGGCCGCGCCCGATACGTACGGAGAGCAGCAGCGAGAGGACCACACCGAGCAGGCCGAGGGCCACCGCCAGGCCCGAGCTTCCCAGAGTCGCAAGGGAGTACGGCTCCGCGTCGGCGCCCGTGTCGACGGCGCCCCGCTCCGCTGCGGCAAGCCCGGCCAGGGTGTGTCCCGCGAGGGAGTGCCACTCCCCCGCCGGCACGGCGGACACGGCCCCTTCCTCACCGGCGTCGAGGACGGCGTCCTGAGCGGTGGCGAGTTCGGTGGCGCTGCGAGAGGCGAGAACGGTGCGGTAGCGGGCGGCACCCTCGGCCCGCAGGTCGGGCACCGCTGCCTTGGTGAGCCCGCGCTGCTGGGCGACGTCGCCGATGAACGCGCGGTACTGGCCGGCGGACATGGTGCCTCTCGCCTGCGCAGCACCGAGCACGGCATCCTGGCGGCTCAACGCCTCGCGGGCACGGGCCAGTTCGAGGACGGTGCGGGTGTCGGAGGCACGGTCGGGGCGGTCGGCGCCCGCGAGCCCGGCGCGCACCGCAAAGGCCCGGTCGACGGACGTGCTGTAGCCGGAGAACACGGCGGCGGCGTCGTGGGGAGTCTCTCGCTGCTCGGGGAGAGACCCCGCGCTCTTGACCAGAGCACTGATCCGGTCGGGCAGCTGGGCGTCGAGGGCCGCAAGATCGGTGCTGCTGGAGCGGATGCCCGCGCGCAGAGCAGCGACGGCCCTGTCCGTGCGGGACTGGGCAGCATCGAAGTCACGGCGGGCAGATGGGCCGGGAGCGGCCCGGAACTTCAGGGCGGCGGCACGCTCGTCCTGGACCGTGGTGGTGAAGTCCGCGATCGGCTGCACCAGGGCCGAGTTGATCTGCCGCAACTGCTCGGTGGACGAGACCTGCGACGCGGTGGTGACGGCAGCGTGCCCCCACAGGGCCATCAGCGAGAGGACCGGCACCGTCAGCAGGGTGACGACCTTCGCTCGGATCGACTTGGGGCGCCACCGTTCGGGCAGCGGAAGGCGTGCGGGCATGACCAGGGATCTCCTTGGCGGTGCAGGAGTGTTGAGGGCGCGCGAAGTGGCGTTCGGCCCGGGGAACGGTGGCCGCGTGCGACGTGGCGAGAAATGCGCCACGGAGATGACTCAGGCGGCTCAGGGAGTCCGGATCAGGCGACCGGAAGCTCGACCTCGTGCAGCGGCCGGGCCGCGGCCTCGCCCTCGGCGCGCTCTCGCGCCGTCGGGGACAGAGCCACGAAGGCGCAGGTGAGGAAGAGGAAGGAACCGAGGACCACGGCGAGCGGCAGGATGAACGCGGTAGCGCTCGCGCCCGGCAGAGGTGCGTTGCTCGCATGCACGTCCACGGTGACCGCGGCCATGCCGGTGTAGTGCATGCTGCTCACCGCGAGCCCCATCACGAGGGCGGCGACGGCGGCAACGGCCGGGCCCCGCACGGAAAGCGCGGCCCACAGCGCGGCGGATGCCGCAGCGATCGCGATGACGACGGAGGCGGAGACGACAGCCGGGCTGTACGAAATCGTGCCGTTGAGCTCTACGGCGGCCATGCCGATGTAGTGCATCGCGGCCACACCCAGTCCGGTGCCGACGCCACCGAACAGGATGGAGCGCACGCGGGACTTGCCATATCCGGCGGTGAAGACTCCGGCGCCGACGACAGCGATGGCGACGAGGAGGCTGAGCAGGGTGAGCGGGATGTCGTAGCGGATCGCGGTGCCGTCGACGGCGTAGCCGAGCATCGCGATGAAGTGCATGGTCCAGATTCCGGCACCGATCGCGATCGACGCGCTGACCAGCCAGTTCCTTTTGGACCGTCCCTCAGCTGTCAGGGCGCGCACCGTGCAGCGCAATCCCAGCGCGGATCCGACGACGGCCATGGCGTACGACAGGACCGGCGTGGCCCAGCCTCCGGCCATGTGGTGCATGTGACCCACGGGTTTCCTCTCACTGTGCTGTGTCGGCCCCCCGGCGACCGGGACGCTAGCACGCAGTGGATCTCTGTCCATGGGGACCAGAAATGCGCCTGCAGGCGGGTTACTGGACGGTAAAGCCCTGGTTCAACGGCCTTTCGCGCATCGGCTCTTCATATCTCGCCCACATTGGTGCGACTCTTGTCACGCCGCACATCGAAGCGCTTCAGACACCCTGGACGAGACGCTCAGTTCCGGACGTCTGGGACATACCCGTTCAACTCAAGGCGGGGCTCGTGGCGCTGGAGTTGAGAGCAGCCGACTCGGAGCCGGCCGACACTCCCGCCCAGCCGGCACATGTGCCGCACGGCAGCGCTGCGCGCGGCGCCCCCAGGGGCAACCCATGCTCCACCGAGGTGCAACACACGGCGGCCGCGCTGCCCGTTCCGCAAGCCCTCACACGCCACCGGCAGGGGGCGGAGGGATCCTTCTGCCTGCTGTGCACACCGGAGTTCGACCGCGTCACGGTGCAGGTCATGGCGTGCGGCGGCGGCTTCACCGGGTGAAGGTGAAGCCGCCGCCGCGCCGTTGAGTCCGTCAGGACGGGCAGCCGGAGTCGGCGATCACGAAGGTGCCGGGCGAGGTTTCTTGCAGGGTGTGGGTGGCGTAGACGTTGTACAGGCCCATGTTCTGGTTGGAGCCGTTGGCATAGACGTAGCCGAGGCTCTGGTGGGCGCGTCCGGCAGCGACCTGGTTGTAGTTGTTGTCCGTGTAGCACTGGTGGGTGGCACCGGTCGTGGTCGCCTGCGCCGACGTGGAGGACGCGCCTACGGCCCCGGAGGCGTCCACGGCGGCCACGGTGTAGCTGTACGTCGTGCCGGGGGCGAGCCCGGTGTCGGTGTACGAGGTCGAGGAAGGCGAGCCGACCTGGCTGCCGCCGCGGTAGACCCGGTAGGAAGCTGCTCCGTCGACGGCGGTCCAGGACAAGGACGCCGAGGTGTCGGTGGTGGCGGTGACGCCGAGTCCGGACGGCGCGGGCAAGGAGCCACCACCGTCGGTGGCGTCGAGGCCCCAGGAGTGCCCGATCCAGTACGAGGCGCAGATGTTCGTGTCCGGCAGGTACTGGCTGGCCGTGCCGCACTGGGTGGCCCCGGCGCCGGGGTCGACGGCCTGCCCGTGCGACATGCCCGTAATGCTGTACGACTCGACGACGCCGCGGCCGGAGGTGTCCCGGTAGACCTTGTGCGGGTAACCCTGCACGGTGTCGCTGACGTCGGCCGTGGCGTCGGTGCCATGGACGTTGGCCCACTGCTCCACGAGCTCGGTCATGTTCATCGGCGCCACAGTGGTGTCCTGGGAACCCTGCCACACCGCCACCGTCGGATAGGGGCCGCCGTAGCCGGGGTAGGCCGCGCGGACCTTGTCGCCCCACTGCTGCGGGGTGAGGTTGGTGCCGGGGTTCATACAGGTCAGGCCGTCGGTGACGGTGCGGGCGCAGTCGAAGGGGAGACCGGCGGCCACCGCGGCGCCGGAGAAGACGTCCGGGTAGGAGGCCGCCATGACCGCAGTCATCGCCCCGCCTGCGGACAGGCCGGTGACGTAGACACGTGAGGGGTCGGTCCCGTAGTCGGCCGCCATCTTGTCGACCATCTGCTTGATGGACAGGGCCTCGCCCTGGCCGCGCGAGAAGTCGGACGACTGGAACCAGTTGAAGCACGAGTTGGCGTTGTTGGCGCTCTTCTGCTGGGGCAGCACCAGCGCGAAGCCCCAGACATCGGCCCACTTGGTCCAGCCGGTCTCGCCGTCGAACGCCGAGGCCGACTGGGTACAGCCGTGCATGGCGACAACCAGCGGGCGCCCGGACGGCAGTCCGTCGGGGACATAGCGGAACATCTGCAGGCTACCGGGGTTGGAGCCGAAGCTCGTCACCTCTTGCAGGGACGCGGCCTGCGCCGGTACCGGGGACAGCAGCCCCAGGGTGAGTGCGATGACGGACAGCACCAGTGCGACGGCGGACCCGGAGCGCGGCCGCCATCCTCGGCCGGCGGACCGCCGCCCGCGTCGGAAGCGGCGCCGCGAGGATTGAGGGGAAGCAGGATGCATCGTGCCACCAGGTGATCGCGATGGATGGGGAGAGGGACAACCCCCGGCCCTGGCCGGCCGGCACCGAACAGCGGCACACGTCCCGGGAGTTACGGGGACGTTACGTCCGGCCGGTCGGCGACAGTAATGGTGACGCGCCCCACCTCGAAGGGGTGCGGGCTGTGGGCCGTCACCGTTGCGCCACTCGGGAAGGTCACGGCGGCGTATGAATGTGCCTGATGCCGTCGCATGGGGACCGGCGTCCGGATGCCCCCTCGTGCGAGGCGCACTACAACCTGCAGCGAGCTCACCAGGCCCTCGGGCGGGCCCTGGAAGACGCCCAGGCCGGCGCAAGGGATTTCGACCCCGTTGTTCGGCGTAAGCTCATTATTTGTCATGGTTTGTCGCTAAATTGCACGGCGGTGACTCGCACTCCGAGCGGGGGACCGTGCGAGATGCGGTCGGCCGGATCGGTCGAGGCGCGCGATGACCTTGGAGGCGAAAATGTCGGTGAACCGAGTCGGCCTGGTCGTTCACGGTGGGCGCGCGGAGGCCGTGGAAGTGGCCCGAGTGGTCCGTGCTTGGTGCGAGGAACACGCCGTGCGGTGCACGGACATCGACGTGTGGCACAACGATGGGCCGCGTGACGACCGTACGGAACTGGAGGCAGCCGGCCATCCCGATCTCATCGTCACACTGGGCGGAGACGGCACCTTCCTGCGGGGTGCCCGGCTCGCCGTGGAGGACGACGCGCTGGTTCTGGGAGTCGACCTGGGGCGCGTGGGATTCCTGACGGACGTGTCGGCCGATGACGTGCGTTCGGCACTGAACGCGGTACACGAAGGACGGTTCAAGGTCGACAGTCGCATGCTGCTCGCCCTGCGGGCCTCCCGCCGCCTGGAGGTTCCCAAGGACGTGGAGGACTGGATGGAGTACGGCCGTGGGCGCATGATGCCGCCGCCCCCGGTACACCCGGACCTCAAGGGCGACGGCGAGTGGGGTACCCCCTTGAACGTCACCGCGCTCAACGACATCGTCGTGGAAAAGCTCACCAGGGACCGCCAAGTGTCGGTCGGCGTCTACATCTGCGGCCGACTGCTGGCGTCCTACTCCGCTGACGCGCTTCTGGTGGCCACCCCGACCGGCTCGACCGCCTACAGCTTCGCCGCCGGCGGCCCAGTGGTGTCACCCCGCGCCGACGCCCTCGTCTTCACGCCGGTGGCCCCGCACATGGCGTTCAACCGGTCCATCGTCGCCGCCGCCGACGAACCCGTCGCCCTGCGAGTCCTCGAACGGTCCGGGCAGGCGGCAGTCAGCATCGACGGACAGCTCCGAGGTGTGCTGGATCCGGGGGACTGGATCGCCGTGTATGCCGCCCCTCGCCGCCTGCGGGCCGTGCGTCTGGCACCGATGGACTTCTACGGCCGCCTCCGCAAGCGGATGAACCTGACCGACGCCCCGGCCGCCGTCGCTGACGGATGCGCGCCCCCGCTGTGGTCCATCTCCACGCCTCCGCCCGCGGACATCGCCCATCTTGAGATGCTGCCGGTTCCGGACCCCTCGCGAGGCCCATGACGGCCCCGGCCGACGGTGGGTCAGCGCCGGGACGCCAGGACCTCGGACAGGTCCCGGCCGCGTGTCTCCGGCGAGCGGAGGCGTTCTTCGAAGCCACGTCCACGCTCTCAGCGTGCTGGGCCTGTCGAGAGCGCGGGGGGGGGGGGAGAGAACCAGCGGTGGACCGCGTCCCGTTCGCACTACGGCATCGAAAGCATGCCGTGCCGCCCGGGTCTCGAAGCGCTTATGAGAAGGGCGGGGTGGGCCAGGCCCGCCCTGAGCTGGACGGGCTCGCAGGGCTGTGATCCGGCATGTACGGAGTCCGGCATCTACGAGGCGAAGTCGCGCGTGGAGAAGGACATCATGTCGCGTCGCGTCGCGACGTCAGTCACCCACCAGTAGGTGACCCCGCTGCTCGCCGAGTCCGGGGAACAGCTGAGGACCAGCTCCTGTCGGCCGTCCCCGTCGAAGTCCGCCGCGGCGACGGGCATCGCGACCCGCGAGGACTGCGACACCTTCTGGCCGTCCACCCGGGCAGGGATCCGATGCGCCACAGGGGCGCGGCGCTCCCCGTCCACGTACGTGAGGGTCGCCCCGGAACCGGCCACGTATCCGTCGCGGCCGTCGCCGTCGGGGTCGATCGCGAGGCGCGGGGTGTCGCCCGGGGCCTTCTCCTCGTGCCGGACGGGTGCGGCGCCCGAGCCCGGGTACAGGAACCATCCGTCGAAGGCGTGCGACGCCTCGTCCTCGTATCCGGGTTCGACCTCGTTGTTACGGCTGCCGCTGTCACTGACCGCCAGGTCCTGGGTGCCGTCGCCGTCGAAGTCACCGAACTCGACGGCGTTGCCGACGTGGGTCTCGCGGCCACGGGCCCAGCCGTTCAGGTAGAGCGTCCCGGCGGTCTGCTCGCCGTCGTCGTCGTGGTGCAGATACAGCGGGGTCGCGCGGTGCGCGCCGGAGGCGTCGACGGGGGCCGCGAGCAGGTCGATGTCGCTGGAGTCGGGGAGCGTACGGGTGCGGGACGCGGCCCCGGCGCGGCTGAACGGCCCGAACAGGATCCGCACATGGCCCGGACTCGTGTCGGGTCCCGCGGCGCTTCCGCCGCCGATCGCCAGGTCGTGGTGGCCGTCCCCGTCGAAGTCGCCCCGAGCCAGCGGATCGCCGGCCGTCACCACGGCGCCCGGCGGCAGCACGAGCGGCGTCGCGGGCCGCCCGGTCGGACCGTGCGCCGATCCCCACGCCACATAGGTGACAGAGCGGCCGGTGGCGACGCGCTCCGTCGTCACGAAGTCGGGGAAGCCGTCCCCGTCCAGATCCGCGGTGTGTACATAGTCGACACCGAGGTAGTCGCCCTGCCCGTCGTCCGGGTCCGTCCGTTCGGGCAGCCCCAGGTCGCTGCGCCCGTACACGGCCCGGGTCGTCAGGTCGAGCCCGCGCGCCGAGCCGAAGAGCACGCCGAACCGCTGATCCACGCGCCCGCTCGAGGGAGCCGGTCCCGGTACCGAGAGCATCAGGTCGCGGTATCCGTCCCCGTTGATGTCGTCGGGGTCCTTGGAGCCCTTTCCGGCGGCGGGCGGGCGGGCGTCCGCCGGCACAGGCTTCGGCACCGCGCCGTCCCTGACCGAGGGTGAACTGCCGCCGCCCGACGCCGACTTACGCTCCTGCGGGGTACGGTCGGCGTCCCCGCAGCCGGTCATCAGAACCGACGAGGCGAGGACCAGCACGAGCACGGCACGGCATCTCATGCGCGACACCTTCACCCGCTGCTCCTGACCTTGGCCAGATCCCTCCGCCGACCGTTACCCAGTCGTGCCAGGTCACGGACGCACGTAGGGGTCGTCGCGAACGACATCCGGTCTCGGCGCGACGTCCCTGCCGCGATCCACCAGTGCGTGGCGTTGAAGAGGAGAGCGGGAGCGGCATGGCTGGCCACGACTTCGAGGTGGACCAGCCAACCCGAAACGGCGACCCTGCTCTTGCCGAATACCCCGTCCATGCCGGCGGGAGGATTTCGACGCTGGTCGAGACCGCTCGAACCGTCGGTATCGCACGAGGCGCGACTCGGTGGCGCCCCCCACGCGTCCGAACATGCGGCCTGAGCAGCTCGGATGAGGTATTCGGCAAGCGCAGCGCCACCGCGCCCCCGACATCGTTGTCGAAGGCGCGGCTGCACGGGTCGCGGCCCTACGTGATGTGGCAAGCCCCGAGGGGCCACGCCCCAGGACTTGCGGTCGCCTTACGGCGTGTAGACAGCGTCACTGCCGTACAACTCCCTCGTGAACGCGGAGACATCTGCGGTGCGGTCGGCGCCGTCGAGGTTGTACGTCAGATAGACGCCGTACCCCTCGCTGACGGTGCGGCGGGCGAGGTCGGCGGCCGTGCTCTGCGAGGTCCCGCCGATCTCGACGGCCGCCGGTGACAGCTTCGACTTGGGCAGTGCGATGCCGGGGACCTGCCAGCTGCCGTAGTACGGGTTCCAGGCGTAGTCGAACTTGGACGAGACGTCGACGCCGCCGTAGGAGAGGCGCGACGCGGCCGGGCCGATGTTGTAGAGGCTGATGATCTTGTCCGGCATGTTCGCGCGCAGCGCCGTCACCAGGTTCACGAACGAGCTGTCGTTGGGCTGGCCGGTGCCGTTGTTGCCGTACTCGGCGTACTCGTCGTCGAAGTCGATGCCGTCGAGGCCGTACTTGGTCACGGTGTCCGACAGTTGCTTCGCGAACGCCGAAGCCGCTTGCTGGGACGGGAAGTTGGCGAAGCCCGCGCCCTGGTGGTTGCCAAGAACCGAGAGGACGACCTTGATGCCCTTCTGCTGCAACGGCCGTATCTCCGTGGCGGCGTTGTCGAGGACGCGCTGCACGTTGTCGTTGAAGTACAGGTACGCCGCCTTCGTGCCCGTGTCGTAGTTGATGTTCGCCGCGAAGATCACGGCGACGTCGAAGACGTTGCCTCCGCCGTTGGCGAGGGTGTACTTGCCGACGTTCAGCATGCTGTTGTTGTTCACCTCGACGTACGCCACCGAGGTCGGCCCCTGTTTCGCGGGAGCGGGTGCAGGGGCCGCTGCCGCGCCGGTCACGGTGGCCGTACCGAAGGCGAGGGCCGCGACGGCCGAGAGCGCGAGCGCGGCCGTCCGTGCTCTGCTCCGTACCAGAGTGAACATCGTTGATCGGTCTCCCATCGCATGGGTCGGCGCCCGACCTGTTCGGAAGCGCCGAGTGAGCCCTCCGAGTTTTCCGCTCCCGTGACCGAATCTCGAGAATCGTGCGCGAACTCTTCACGAGTCCCACGCACGCCGCCCCGCAACCCGGCACCGCGGCAAGGGAGTTGGTGCGCCCAGGTCCACGGTCGACGCCGACCTGCTGTGGGCCCGTGCCCTCCGCGTCCACCCCTCTCACCCCGGCGGCCGGGTGGTCCGCTTCGAGGTCGGCCCGATCCTGCCGCTGCCCCGTAGAACACGGGAGGCAGCGGCAGTACCCTCCGCCTCAGACGCAGTTGACGCAGTCACCGACCGGCTTCGGCGCCGGCACCGGGCGTCACGGGCAGGGGGAATCGCAGTGGGCGCACCTACGCCGTCCGCCGTCTGGTCGACCGGCACGACCGTCGACGGCCGCTACCGGGTGCTCGGCGAGCTCGGGCGGGGTGGGATGGGCGTGGTGCACCGGGTCCGGCACCTGGCTTGGGGCATCGACATGGCGGTGAAGAGTTCGCGTCCGGAGGTGTTCCGCGAGCTTGGCGATCGGGAGCTGTTCGTCCGGGAGGCCGAGGCGTGGGTGTCGCTGGGGCTGCACCCGAACATCTGCGCCTGCCACTACGTGCGCGTGATCGCCGGGGTGCCCCGTGTGTTCGCCGAGTACGTCGACGGCGGCAGCCTCGCGGAGTGGATCGGCGACGGCCGGCTCTACGCCGGGGACGCGCGCCAAATCCTCGCCCGCGTACTCGACACAGCCGTCCAAGCGGCCCGCGGGCTCGAGCACGCGCATCGCAGGGACCTGGTGCACCAGGACGTGAAGCCGGCCAACATCCTGCTCGACGGCGCGGGCGCCGCGAAGATCACCGACTTCGGCCTGGCCCGGTCCATGGCCGCCGTGGCCTCGACGACGAGCGAGACGGCGCCTGGTGCCAGCGTTCTGGTGCCGTGGGGCGGTATGACGGTCGGCTACGCGTCCCCGGAGCAGCTCGCGGGAGAGCGCGTCGGGCGGCGCAGCGACGTCTACAGTTTCGCGGTCACGGTCCTGGAGATGTTCACCGGCGGTGTGCGCTGGTCGGCCGGTTCGGTCGCCGGCCTGGCGCTGGAGGAGTACCTGGTCGACCCCGCCAACCCGGTCGCCGCGCCGTCGGAAGTCGCCCATCTGCTCCGCCGCTGCCTGCGGCAGCACCCGGCCGACCGGCCGCCCTCGATGGCGGACATCGCGGACGTGCTGACCGGGATCTACGAGCAGCAGACCGGCTCGACGTATCCGCGTCCAACGCCGCAGGAAGCCGATCTCCGCGCGGACGAACTCAACAACCGTGGCCTCTCGCTCCTGGACCTGAACCGGGCTTCCGACGCCGAGCAGGCCTTCGACCAGGCGCTCGCGGTCGATCCGCACCACGTCGGAGCGGTGTACAACGGCGGCCTGCTGCGGTGGCGTACGGGGGCGATCACCGACGCGGAACTCGTCACCCGGCTTGAGGCGATCCCGCAGGGATCCGGCGCGTCCGCCCGGCAGACAGACCTGCTGCTGGCCCGCGTCCACCTCGAACGCGGCGACCTCGCGGCGGCACACGGCCTCCTCGGCGCCCTCGCGCGCGAACGGCCCGACGGCGCCGACGTGCGGGCGGCACTGCGGGTCGCGACGTCCGGGAGCGTGACCGATGCCCGCCACACCGGGACACGCCCGGTCAGCGAGCCGTTCGCGCTGCCGGGCGCACCGGTGAAGCTTCTCGCCCGGCACGAGGTGATGGGCTACCTGCCGATCCGGTTCACTCCCGACGGACGC
Source organism: Streptomyces sp. CB01635 (assembly GCF_002803065.1). Taxonomy (GTDB): domain Bacteria; phylum Actinomycetota; class Actinomycetes; order Streptomycetales; family Streptomycetaceae; genus Streptomyces. The sequence continues at coordinate 146,805 of NZ_NNBL01000003.1, read as the reverse complement.
CTCGCGGTCAGCGGCCACTGGGACGGCGTGATCCGGCTGTGGGACACGGCGACCGGAGCACAGCGGATGGCGCTCAAGGGACAGCGCACGCAGGTACTCGGCGTCGATCTCACCCCGGACGGCTCGTACGCGCTGTCGACGAGCCGCGGCGGCACGGTGCAGTTCTGGGATCTCAGGGCGGGCAGGTGTTCCCGGGCCATCCACGCCGTCGCGCATGCGACGGGGTGCCCGGTCAGCTTGAGTGCCGATGGGCGCATCGGCGTGTGGAAAGGCGCGGACGGGCGCGTCCAGGTCTGGGAACTGGGGACCGGGACCTGCCGCTGGTTGCTCGGTCCTGCGATCAAGGACGGCGCCCTGGACGGCTCGCTGTACGAGGTGAGCGCCGACGGACGCCACGTGCTGACCGCCGAGAACGACGGGGCGCGGCTGTGGAGCGTGGCCGACGGCCTGTGCCGTGTGCTGGCCGCCGGCTCGCGGACGCATGCGCTGTGCTTCAGTCCCGACGGACGGCTGGCCGCGATCGCAGGCCAGGACCGGGTGATCCGGTTGTGGGATGTGGAGGACGGCCGGCAGGTCCGTACGCTGACCGGGGACACCGCCGCGGCCGGCCACCTGGCCTTCAGCCACGACGGACGCCGGCTCCTCTCCGGCACGACCGGAGACCACACGGTGCGGCTCTGGGAGCTGGACAGCGGCCGGTGCCTTCGGACCTTCTCCGCCGACGCGTACGGCATGCATCACGTCGGGTTCCGCGACACCGACGCCCGGTTCGGCTGCTCCGTCGGCGGGCACCCCGAACTGCCCCTGCATCACTGGCAGCTGCCCGACGCCGGGTACGTCGCCGAGCCCCACGTCAGCAAACCGCGCGAGTACGCCGAGGTGAGCCGGCTCGGCGGTCTGGCCGAGGAGCTGATCGCCGACGCACGAAAGGCACTGTCGAACGGTCGACACCGGTCCGCCCTGGACCTGTTGACCCGCGCACGGGCGGTCCCCGGCTACGAGCGCGCGCCCCAAGCCCTGGCCGCCTGGCACGAACTGAGCCGCACGGCCCGCCACGTGGGGCTGCGCGCGGCGTGGTCGCAGCCGCTGGACGCCGGCCCTCTCCCCTTCGGCGGCATCACCGCGATCGGTGTGGCCGCCGGTGCCCGGCTCGCCGTCAGCGGCCAGAGTGACGGCTCCATCCGGATCTGGGATCTGGACCGCGGCACGTGCACCCGGGTCCTCGACGACCATCGGGGCAGGGTGGGCGAGGTGGCGTTGAGCGACGACGGCCGGCACGTCCTGTGCAAGGCCACCAAACCTCTCGCGATCACCCGATGGCGCCTTGCTGACGGCGAGCGCCGGCAGGTGACCCCGGACTGGGACATGACGCGGACCGTCCTGTTCACCGGCGACGGCAGGCATGCCTGGTTCGGCGGCGGAGACGGCGTCATCCGCCGGTGGGACCTCAACGACGACCGCTGCGTCGCGACGATCGGGTCCCGTGGCGCGGTCAACGTGATCTCCACGTCCACGGACGGACGGCTCGCGGCGGTCGGCGACTCCAACGGCGTGGTCCGGCTGTGGGACCTCGACACCGGAACGTGTCTGCGGACCTGGTCGGGCCCGCGGGAACCGATCCTGTCGGCGTGCCTCAGCGCTGACGGCCGCCTGGCCCTGTCCACGCACATGGTCACGTCCTCAGGCGGGCAGAACGAGCCGATCCGCCTGTGGGACGCCGGGACCGAGCGGTGTCTGCGCACGTTCGAGGGGCACGAAGGCTGGTCCTCCGCAGTGCGGTTCACGCCCGACGCCCGGTTCGCGTTCTCGGCGGCCCACGACCGGACCATACGACTGTGGGAGGTCGCCACCGGTCGGTGCCTGCACGTCCTCGAAGGGCACCAGGGATACATCCGGCACCTCGAACTCACCCCCGACTCACGCAACTTGGTGTCGGCGGGCGATGACGGCATCCGACTGTGGCACCTCGACTGGGAACTGGCGACCGACGCCACTCAACGAGACGAGAAGTGACGCTCACCCTGTCACAGAGCCTGCCGCAGGGCGCGACGCTGAAGCTCGCGCGCTGCGACGCCGCGCCTGCCGGACCGCACCCGGCGGTCCCTCGCCGCTCGCCGAAGCAGACCTGATCATGGCCGTCGACGGCTAGCTCTCCGTCGCCGACCTCACTCCCGACGCACTCCACCGCCTCACCTGACACCCGCCAACCAGCCCGCCAGATGCGCCGACGATCCCGCGCCCACCGATTGGTTCGCGCCGTCCCGCTCCCTCAGCGAACCGGGCCATGCCCTCATACAGGCCTGTCACCGAACGGACCACATTTCGCGACGAGCCCCTTCTTGTCCAGCAGGATCAGATGGGCGCACCAGTTCTGGCGCCCCCACGACGCTCTGGAAGGCATTCGAGCCTTCCCCGAGAAACCCTCACCCCGCTGGCGGGCCCGTTGAGCCCGCAGCCCCAGCAGGAAAGTAGACGGCCACCATGACCGAGCAATCCACCGTCCGTAGCGTGACCTACGACCTGCTGCGGGCCCTGAAACTCACCACGGTCTTCGGTAATCCCGGCTCCACCGAGCAGCCCTTCCTCCAGGATTTCCCCGACGACTTCACGTACGTCCTGGCGCTGCAGGAGGCGTCCGTCGTCGCCATGGCCGATACGTTCGCCCAGGTGACCGGCCGCCCCGCACTGGTCAACGTGCACTCCTCGGCCGGGCTGGGAAACGCTGTGGGCAACCTGGTTGCGGCGTATCACGGAAACACCCCCCTGATCATCACCTCGGGACAGCAGCATCGGGACCTGTTGATCGGGGAGCCGTATCTCGGCAACCGTGAGGCCATCACACTGCCGAAGCCATGGGTGAAGTGGTCCTATGAGCCGGCCCGCGCCGAGGACGTCCCAGAAGCCTTCATGCGCGCCTATGCGGAGGCGTTGCAGCCTCCGACAGGTCCGGTCTACCTGTCGATTCCCATGGGCGACTGGAAGGAGCCCCTGTCCGATTTCACCCGGGTGCGGACAGTGAGTGACCGCGTCGCCCCCAGCACCGAGCGGCTGCGGGCATTCGCCGACCGCGTCTCCGCCAGCAGCAGGCCCGCACTGGTCTTCGGGCCGGAGGTCGACCGCGCCGGCGGATGGGAGGCGGCCGTCGCCCTGGCGGAGAAGCTGCGTGCTTCCGTCTATGGCGCCCCGCTGCTGGACCGCGCCTCCTTCCCTGAAGACCACCCCCTCTTCCGGGGCCCGCTCGGCATGTCGGTGAAGACCATCAGCGACCGGCTGACCGGGCACGACCTGGTGGTCGTGATCGGCGCTGAGGTGTTCCGCTACTACCCCTACGTGCCAGGCGACTACCTCCCCGACGGCACGGAGCTCCTGCAGATCACCGGCAATCCGGCGGTTGCCGCGGCGGCACGTGTGGGCGACAGCCTCCTGGGCGATCCCGCGATCGCGATCGAGCTGCTCCTGGACATGGTCACGGAGGGGTCGACGCGAACGGCTCCGGAGCCGATGGCGCGGCCCCGCGAACTGCCGCAGGAACCGAACAGCCCGCTCACCCCGCCCGAGGTCTACGCCACCCTGAGCGAAGTTCGGCCGCCCGACGCGGTCATCGTCAACGAATCGACCTCCACGATGGCGCAGCAGATCGAATGGCTCCCCACCACCCGGACCGGATCGTTCTTCGCCACGGCCAGCGGCGGGATCGGCTGGGGTACCCCGGCCGCGGTGGGCGTCGCGCTCGGCGACCGGGACAGAGGTGTCCGACGTCCGGTGGTCGGCCTGATCGGCGACGGCTCCTTCCAGTACTCCGTGCAGGCCATCTGGACGGCGGCGCAGCACAACCTCCCGATCGTGTACGTGGTCATGCACAACCACGAGTACTCCATCCTCAAGTCGTTCGCGGTGCTGGAGGAGACTCCGGGCGTTCCGGGACTCGACCTGCCCGGGCTCGACATCGCCTCCGTGGCGCGTGGCTTCGGATGCAACGCGGTCGACGTAGAGACCACCCAGGACCTCGAGCGGGAGTTCAAGGCGGCCCTGGCCGCCGGCACCACCACCGTCATCGTGGTGCCCACGCAACCCCAGAAGGCGATGTTGTAAGGCCATGCGGCCCTCAGGATCGGAGAGGGGAGAGCAGCCATGGACCTCGGCCTGAAGGACCGGGTGTACATCGTCACCGGTGGCACCCGCGGGCTGGGCCGGTCCGCCGCGCGCGAGTTGGTGGCGGACGGTGCGAGGGTGGTCGTCAGCGGCCGCAGCGAGAAGTCGGTGGCCGCGGCTGCGGAGGAACTCGGCGGCGTGGGGCGGGCAATCGGTGTTGCGGCCGACAACGCCGACACCGGGACTCCGGACCGGCTGATCGCTGCGGCACGCGATGCCTTCCAGCGGCTGGACGGGGTGCTCATCAGCGTCGGCGGGCCGCCGACAGGTACGTCGGACACCATCGACGACGACCAGTGGCGCACCGCATTCGAATCGGTCTTCCTCGGTGCGGTGCGGCTGTCCCGCACCGTCGCGGCGGAGCTGGGCGAGGGAGGTGTCATCGGCTTCGTCCTCTCCACCTCCGTGTACGAGCCGATCCCTGACCTTGCGATCTCCAATGCCTTCCGGCCAGGCCTGGCCGGCTACGCGAAGAGTCTCGCGAACGAGCTGGGCCCAAGGGGCATCCGTGTCGTCGGCCTCGTGCCCGCCCACATCGAAACCGACCGGGTACGCGAACTCTACGAGGGGAGTGGCGACACCAACGCCGCCCGCGAGCGTGAGACCGCCGGCGTACCCCTGCGCCGCTACGGAACCCCGGACGAGTTCGGCCGGAGCGCCGCCTTCCTGCTGTCGCCCGCCGCGTCGTATCTGACAGGAGTGATGCTGCCGATCGACGGAGGCGTGCGCAGAGGCTTCTAACAGGGCGAACCGGTTCCGGTTCATCGCGCTTTCCGCCCTGCTACGCCGATCCCGTCAGGCGGACAGGCTCAGCTCGGCCCAGATCGTCTTGCCTCGTCGGGCAGGGCGGGTGCCCCAGCGCTGGGTCAGCTGGGCGGTGATGAACAGTCCGCGGCCGGACTCCTCGTCCGCCTCGGCATGTCGCAGGTGCGGGGCGGTGCTGCTCGTGTCGGAGACCTCGCAGATCAGCGTACGGTCGCGGATCAGGCGCAGGCCGATCGGCCCCTCGGAGTAACGCACGGCGTTGGTGACCAGTTCGCTGACCACCAGCTCGGTGGTGTCCTCCAAGTCCTCCAGTCCCCATGCGGACAGCCGGTCGGCGGTGAGTCTGCGCGCCTCGGCCGCGGCCTCGGGCGCGCCGCGCAGCGTCCAGGAGGCCACCTGGTCGGGGCCCTTGGCACGGGTTCGCGCCATCAGCAGGACGGGGTCGTGCTGATGGCCGTCGGCGGGGAGCACGCGCAGCACCCGCTCGCATGTCTCTTGGAGGCAGCGTGACTCCGGAGCGAGCGCGGCACGGATGCGGTCGAGCTGCTGCACGGCTTGCTGGGGATCTCGGTCCTGGACCAAGGGGGTGTTGCACAGGAGCAGGATGCTGCCCTCGGGCAGCTCGCGTTCCGTGATCCGATGGGTGGCGACGCCCTGGCCGAGGGGCGGGCCCTGCGGGACGTCGGCGAGCTCCGCCGTTCCGTCGGGGCGAATGATGACGGGCGGCGGATGGCCGGCGCTGGACATGGTGCACCGCCGGATCACCGGGTCGTAGACCACGTACAGGCACGTGGTCCCGACGACCCGGTAGCGGGAGGCGTCGTGCGGGGTGGAGGTCACCTCGTCGTCAAGCCGGGTCACCAAATCATGCAGGCGTTCGAGAAGCTCGTCCGGTGGCACATCCAGGTCGGCCAAGGCGCCGATCGCGGCGCGGAGCTCGCCCATGGCGGCCGCGGCGTGGAGGCCCTGACCCTCGGTGTCCCCGGCGATCAGGGCGACACGAGCGCCGGAGAGCGGGATCACATCGAACCAGTCCCCGCCGGAGCCGGACGGCAGGTAGCTGTGCGCGGTCTCGACAGCGGCGTGGACAGGGACCTCGGGGGGCCGGAGGCTGAGCTGGAGCAAGCGGGCGGCCGACCGCTCCCGGTTGTAGAGCCGGATGTTGTCCAGGGACAGCGCGGTACGGGCGACGAGCTGGGCGGCGAGGGCGGTGTCCTCGTCGACATACGGGTCCGGACGTCGGCCGCGATAGAAGCAGGCCAGGCCGAGAACCACACCGCGGGCGCACATCGGAACCACGATCATCGAGTGGACCAGGTTCCGGCGCAGCAGCCGACCGCGGACGGGGTCCCGGTCGAGCCACTCGGCGTCCGGCACGAGCCGGGCCACCAATCGCGGAAGGAGGTCGGTGAGGCTCTCGCGGTACGGGGTTCCCGACGGGAAGCCGCTCACCTCTCCTGCCACGGGCCACCCGGCCGTCACGGGACTGCCGTGTGAGCACCAGCCCGCACGACGCAGCGGGATAGTCCCCAGATGAGGTCCAGGTTCGGGTGCCTCACCGCGCAGTACAGGGTCGAACAGGTCGACGGTGGTGAAGTCCGCGAAGTCGGGGACGGTACCTTCCGCCAGCTCCTGCGCGGTGTCGAACAGGTCGAGGGCGGTGCCGATGCGGCTGCCGACCCGGTCCAGCAGAGCAAGCCGGGCCTGCGCCTGGTTGCGGTCCGTGACGTCCAGGATGGCCGCCGCCACCCCCAGGGGGCACCCCTCCAGGTCCTGGAGCCGGAACCAGGACGCCTGCACGGCGACCTCGGCATGCGGAGGCTGGAGTGAGCGCAGCGTCAGCAGCACGTCGCGCCTGGGACGGCCGGTCTCCAGCACCTCGCGGACCATGGCCTCGACCTCATCCGCCTGATCCTTGCCGTACTCGCGCAGCACCTCGGCGACCGTGCGTCCGAGCAGGTCCTCGACCGGGAACGCCCGGATGTACCGCGCGGCCGCGTTGAAACGCACCAGACGCAGCTGCGTGTCCAGTATGTGCAGGCCGATCGGCGACTCTGAGAACAGCGCCCTGAGAGTGGCGTCATCCACGTCGCGCGAAGTACCACCCGGGATGTCCGGCGAAGTATTCATCAGTGAGAATTATTGCTCTCCTACCACGTACCGGCACCTGCACGGAACCGCCGACGTAGGCGCGTCGGGTACCGACGGTGATGTGTCCCGGGCCGTGCGTCAGTGGCCGGGAACAGGTGAGGGCGGCACACGCCGAGCCGGCCAGAACTCGCTGCATGAACCACCGAGTCCGCACTCCGTTGTGCATCTCCGGTGGGCTCGGCTCCGCACACGTGGACCTTCGAGCGGGTGCCGAAGACGCCACTGGTCACGGGCCTCCGCCGACCGTACGACTGACAACGACGCGGCTCACGCTCGCCTCAGCAGGCGGAACCGACGCGGTGGCCAAAGGAGTGATCCATGGGCCACCGCCCGGTGACGCCGCCCGTGGCACGGGGCCCCCGGGTGCAGGCTGACGGTCATGTCTCATCACCTCAGCGGAGCCGACCTGCGGTCTCCCATGAACGACGCCCGGCTGGACCTGACGGACCTGTTCGCCTTCACCGTCCCCGGCGGCCGCACCGCGCTGATCATGAACGTGAACCCCATCGCCCCCACCGGCGGCCAGGCGTTCCACCCCGACGCCGTCTACCGCGTCAACGTCGACACCGACGGCGACCAGCAGGCCGACATCGCGTTCAGTTTCGTCTTCTCCGAGCCCCGGGACGGGCAGCAGACCGCCACCGTGTACCGGGCGACCGGCGACGAGGCACGTGCTCACGAAGCCGCCGGGCAGGTGATCGTCACCGAGGCAGCGGTCTCCTTCGGACCGGCACCCAACGTGATCGAGGCAGGTCCCTACCTCTTCTCCGCGGGCCTGCGCAGCGACCCGTTCTTCGCAGATCTGGACGGCATCATCCACGACTTCCAGTGGACGGGTATGGACTGGGGAGCCGACAAGAACATCTTCGGTATCGTCCTCGAGATGCCCGACACCGAGCTCGGCTCGAACCCGGTCTTCGGAGTTTGGGCTCGGGTGAGCCTGAGGCAGAACGGCGCGCTCAAGTCCGTGGACCGGGGCGCCCATCCGTCCCTGACCGCGTACTTCAACCCCGAGAACGACGCGAAGACCGCCTACAACGAAGGCGAGCCCGCCCAGGACTGGGAGACCTACCGCGTACCGTGGACCGCCGTCCTCCAGCACACCGGCGACTACCAGCCCCAGGACGCCGAGCAGGCCCTGCGCACGGTGCTCCCCGACATTCTGCGCTTCGACCGTGACCAGCCGGCCGCCTACCCCAACGGCCGCACGCTCACCGACGATGTGACCTCGGCGCGTCTCGCGATGGTGTCCGGCGGAAAGATCACCAGCGACCGCATCGGCCCGCACACCGACCTCCTGCCCGAGTTCCCCTACCTCGGCACTCCGCACCCGGCCCCTGCGGGCTAGGAGTTGTCGTCAGAGCGGGTCGGGTTGGTGGACGACAGTGTGATGGTTCGTCGTCATGAACTGTCTGATGTGAACTGGGAGTTGTCGGAGCCGTTGTTGCCGCCGGCGTCGTTCGGGCAGCCGCGGCTGGATGACCGGACGGTCCTCAACGGCATCGTGTGGAAGGCCTGGGCTCAATCCACTTGGGCAGCCCTTTGGCACTCCAGCGCGGTGCTCGCGACGTCCGGCGTCCGGCGTCCGGCGTCCGGCGTCCGGCAACCCTGCAGCGAGCCATGCCGCACCCCTCCCGCGTGACCCCCAACGCTCCTTGCCGTGCCGATCTGTGCCGGTTCACAGGAATGCGCCGAGGGCTCCGCGAGCCGTGCCGCGACGCTTGTCCGGCGCACCAGCCGCCGTGAGAGTGGCTCCGCCCGCTACCCGGCGTCCCCGCGGTTGCGCTGCCGGTCCAGGCTGAGCCGCAGGTGCTCGGCCATCGCTTCCGATGCGCGCTCGGGACTGCGGCGCAGCACCGCACGGACGATGCGCTCGTGCTCGGCGAGGGTCGGCTCGCCCGCGCCGGGGATGGAGCGGAGCCGGAAGATGTGCAGATGGGAGTGGAGGCGCTCGATGGCGTCCGCGAGGAGCAGGCGCCCGGCGCCGGCCGCAACGGCATCGTGGAAGCGCTGGTCCAACGCCACGAAATCGCGGTAGGCGGCGTACCGGCCGTCCACTGCGGGGCGGGTCTGCATGTCCTCCAGCAGCTGCTCGAGGGTGTCCAGCTGCGCCTCGTCGGCATACCTCGCTGCGAGAGCCGCAGCCCGCGGTTCCAGGAGCAGCCGCATCTCGAAGAGCTGCTCCAGCCCTTCCGGCGTGAGCAGTTCGGTCGCGCGGTAGCCCGCCAGCGACCGTTTGACCAGCAGCCCGTCGGACTCCAGGCGGGCCAGGGCCTCGCGCACCGGGGTGGGCGAGACCTGGAGGGACCGCGAGAGGGACTCGATCCCGACGCGGGCGCCGGGGACGATCTCGTGGTCCATCACCATGGCCTTGATGGCCTCGTACACGGTGTCCGTCAGCACCTGGCGCTGCGGCTTCGCGGCCGGGCCGTTCAGGCGGTCGGAGGCAGGGGGGTCGTGGGACGGCATCCGGCCTCCAGGTGCGCAGCGAAGGATCGATCGGTGGGGACGAGTCTATCGAGGCCGTTCCCTACTCCATGAGGAACACCTGTTCAAGGCCGGTCCACCACTCCCCTGGCGCCGCCTCCTCGACCGGCTCCTGGCAGGGGTCGGTGAGCGCCCACCACGCCTGCGTCGCCTCGTCGTCCGCCATGGCCCGCAGGTCCGCTTCCAGGTCGTCGCCGTGGTACTCGAAGTAGCTGAACAGCCGGTCGCCCAGCAGGTGGATCGAGTAGTTGGCGATCTGGGAACGGCGCAGGCGATCGAGGACCGGCTGCGGGACGTCGCGGTGCAGCTCCCGGTACACGGCGAGCTTCTCGGGCCGCACCTTGATGACCTGGGCCATGCGCTTCATGCCGTGTTCCTCTCGTGTACGGCCTCCTCGGACCGGCCGTGGATGAGACGGATGATCCGGCCGCTCATCTCCTCGTAGTCGTGATCGTTCTGTACTTCGCCACGCGTGCGGTAGCCGCCCATGACGACGATGCGGTCCGCCAGGGTCACCATCTCGCCGAGGTCGCTGCTGATCAGCAGGATCGCCAGGCCCTTGCCCGCGAGTTCCCAGAGCAGTTCGTGAAAGGCCCTCTTCGTACGGATGTCGACGCCCACGGTGGGCTCGTCGACGACCAGCAGACGGGTGTCGGCGGCGAGCCACTTCGCGAGGCTCACCTTCTGCTGATTGCCCCCGGAGAGTTCCCCGGCGGGCTGGTCGAGTCCCGAGATACGGATGCCGAGTTGCTCGACCAGTTCCGCCGCCGTGGCGCGTTCGCGGTCGGCCGGTACGTACCCCAGGGCGCGGGCCAGCTTCCGCCAGACGGTGACCGTGATGTTCCGCACGATCGGCTGCTCCAGGAAGACGCCCTCCTCCTTGCGGTTCTCCGTCACATAGCCGATGCCGTGCTCGTGCAGCGCCTGCCGGGGCGAGTTGATGCGCACCGGGGCACCGTGCACCCGGACCTCGCCGGACTCGATGCGGTCAAGTCCCAGGATCGCCTTGGCCAGTTCGCTGCGGCCCGCGCCGACGAGTCCGTACAGGCCCACGATCTCGCCCACCCGGACATCGAGCGTGATGTCCCGGTGCCCGGCGCCGGTGGAGAATCCGGAGAGCGAGAGGGCGGGCGGTGAGGTGGTGTCGACGGTCCGCGATGTGAAGCCGGACGTCGTGTGGGCGCGGCCCACCATCAGGTTCACCACGTCGTCGTGGGTGTGGTCGGCGAGGGGTGCGGAGCCCAGTACGGACTGCCCGTCGCGCAGCACCGTGACCGTGTCGCACACCGCGAACACCTCCTCCAGCTTGTGGCTGACGAAGACGACGCAGGTGCCCCGGTCCGCGAGCCTGCGGATCACCCCGAAGAGCCGCTCGGTCTCCTGGGGCGAGAGGGAGGCGGTCGGCTCGTCGAGCAGCAGGACCCTGCTCTCGGTGAACAGCGCCTTCGCGATTTCCACCAACTGCTTCTGGGCGACAGATAGTCGGGAGACCGGCGTCTGCGGATCCAGTTCCACCCCGATCTCGGCCAGGCACCTCAGGGCGGGGGCGGACATCGCCTCGCGGTCGATCATCCCGCGTCGGGACGGCGGGGCCTGGAGGCAGATGTTCTCCGCGACGGAGAAGGCGGGCACGAGGTTCCGCTCCTGGTGCACGACCCCGATGCCGGCGTGCGCGGCCTCGAGCGGTGACCGGAACCGTACGCCCTCACCGTGCAGCAGCAGTTGCCCGCCGTCCGGCGGGTGGACCCCGGTGAGGACCTTGATCAGGGTGGATTTCCCCGCGCCGTTCTCGCCGAGCAGGGCGTGTACGGTGCCGGCCTCCAGGCGCAGCCTCACGCCGTCCAGCGCACGGACGCCGGGGAAGACCTTGACGATGCCGCGGGCCTCGAGAAGTACCTCGCTCATGACGCAACTCCGTTGACGGGGAGTGGTGTTGTGTCCTTCGACTGACGGATACGGCCGCCTATCACGGTGCCTAGGACGACGATGCCGATGAGGAAGTTCACCCAGCTCGGGTCGAGCGAGAACTGCGCCCGCGCGGTGTCGATGAGCCGCATGAGGAAGGCAGCGAGGACGGTGCCGAGTACGGCCACCGACCCGCCGGTGAGCGCCACTCCCCCGATGATGGGGGCCGCGAAACTGGGCAGCAGCCAGTCGCCGCCGACGCTGGCGTTGACTCCGGGAAGGGATGCGGTGGCGGTGACGGCGGCGACACCGATCAGCAGTCCGGACAGGGTGTGGGCGAGGACGATCTGCCGGTCCGTGGAAATGCCGGACAGGCGTGCGGCGAGGGGATTGCCGCCCGCCGCGAGCAGCCGGCGCCCGGCGATGCCGCGGTGCATGAACAGCGCGAGCAGCGCGGCCGTGGCGACGGCCGTCAGGAACACCAGGGGGATGTTCAGCGGTGCGGCCGACCCCAGGTCCTTGAGGAAGGAGGAGTAGCCGTCCACGGTCCGGGTGCCCACCACGCGGTACTGGGCGCCCAGCAGCATGGTCATGGTGGCCAGCGTGACGATGAAGCCGTTGATCCGGGTGGCCACGATGAACACGCCGGTCAGCAGCCCGATCAGGGTGGCGATCAGTACTCCGGCCACCACCACGACCGCCATCGGCCAGTGCGCGTCGGCCATCAGAACGGCCATCACGGCGGCGGTGAATCCACCCAGGGCGCCGACGGCCAGATTGAGCTGGCCCACACAGAGCGCCACCATCTGGGCCAGCCCGATGAGTACCGGAGTGGCGAGGTACTGCAGAAAGGTCCGGACGGAGTTCCCGCCGAGGAAGTCGCCCGAGGAGGCGATCGCGAGGCCGGCGCAGCCCACGACGACGACGGCCAGCAGCGTCGTCTCGGTGGAGCGTGAGTGCCGCCGGATCACGGGGGTGACTGTGGTCAGGACGTCACGGGTCAGGCTCATGTGGACCGCACCACCTTGCGGTAGGAGACGACGTTACGGATCCGGTCGGCCGAGAGGGCCAGCAGCAGGACGCCGCCCAGATAGATGTTCAGGCTCTCCAGTCCGACCCCGAGCAGATCGAGCCCCTTGCGGATCACGTCCACCAGCGAGGTGCCGAGGAGCGCACCGAGTACGGAGACGACTCCGCCGGTCAGCAGCGTGCCGCCGAGCACCGCCCCGAGGAACGAGGGGAGCATGAACTCCCCGCCGATGGATGCCCGGAACGACCCGGTGCTGACGGCCGCCATGAATCCGGCGAGGGAGGCGAGCAGCCCGGACAGGGCGTGGGCCGTGACGATGCGCCGGCGGGTCGGAATGCCGGAGAGTTCCGCGGCGGCGGGGTTCGCGCCGGTGAGGAGCAGTTCGCGGCCGGTGCGGGTGTAGCGGTACAGGAAGCCGAGGCCGATCAGGGACAGGACCGTGAACTGGGCAAGCTGCGGTACTGCGTTGGAGCCGCAGACGGGGCCCGCACAGATGTCGGCGAGCGAGTAACTACGCAGCTCCGCCATGCCCGCCGGGGTCGAGGTGAAGGCCGCATTGTCGGTCAGCGCCCCGTACAGCAGCGATACGAGTCCCAGGAGCGCGAAGTCCATGGCCAGCGTGACGACGAAGGAGCTCACTCCGGTCCGGGCGATCACCCATCCGGCGAGCGCCCCGATCGCGGTGCCGGCGATCAGGCAGAGCAACAGGCCCAGGACGAGCGGGAGATGGAGCCTGTCGTAGCCGAGTCCGGCGAACATGGCGCCGAAGGAGGCCATGCGTCCGACGGCAAGGTTCATGTGCCCGACCGACAGCACGACCATCTGCGCCAGTGCCACCACGGTCAGTGTGGAGATGTCGCTGAGCAGGGGGAAGAGGGAGAACTGAGCGTTGAAGAACGCGGGACGCAGCGCCCCGAACAGCGCGGCCAGCGCGACGACCAGGACGAGGAGCCCGAGTTGCTGGTTGACCCAGAACGGCAGCCGACCGGCGGACCGGGGCTTGTCGGTGGCGGGCTCCGCCGCGGGCGCGGGTGGTGCGGTCGTGGTGTTCATGCCACCGTCCGGTCGTCCAGTGCGTCCCGGTCCCAGTCGATGCCGATACCCGGCACGTCCGGAGCGAGAGCGCGTCCGCCGTCCACGGCGAGCTCCGAGCGGGTGACGGCCCTCAACTGCGGTATGTACTCGACGAACCGGCCGTTGGGCACGGCGGCGACGAGGCTGATGTGCAGTTCCATCAGGAAGTGCGGACAGACCATGACGTTGAAGGTCTCGGCGAGATGGGCGACCTTCAGCCAGGGCGTGATGCCGCCGACGCGGGCCACGTCGACCTGGACGACGGAGGCGGCGCCCGACTCCAGGTACTGCCTGAACTGCAGGGACGAGTACAGGGATTCACCTACGGCCACAGGAATCGAGGTGGCCCGCGCCAACCGTGCGTGACCGCTCACGTCGTCGGCCGGCAGGGGCTCCTCCAGCCAGAACGGAGCGTAGGGCTCCAGTGCCGCGGCGAGCCGCAGCGCGGAGGACGCGGTCTGGGACTGGTTGGCGTCCGTCATGATGTGCAGGGCGGGCCCGACGGCCTCCCGTACGGCGCGCAGCCGCTCGACGTCCTCGGAGACGTGCTCCTTGCCCACCTTGATCTTCACCCCGGACCAGCCCTTGTCCCGGGCATCCAGGGCGCCCTTGACGAGGTCCTCGGTGCTGAGGTGCAGCCAGCCGCCCTCGGTGTCGTACAGCGGAACGTCCTGGCGGAACCCGCCGGCCAGCCGCCACAGCGGTTCGCCGGCCCGCTTGCACCGCAGATCCCACAGGGCGGTGTCGACCGCGGCGAGGGCGAGTGAGGTGATCGCCCCGACGGCCGTGGCGCGCGTCAGGGAGAACAGCTCCTGCCACAGTCCTTCGACGCGGCGGGCGTCCTGCCCGATCAGCCTGGGCAGCAGGTGGTCGCGCAGCATGGCGAGGACCGACGAGCCGCCGGTGCCGATGGTGTACGCGTATCCGGTGCCGGTGAGGCCTTCGGACGTGGTGAGGTCGACGAAGATCGTCTCTTGCTTGACGAAGGACTGGACGGCGTCGGTCCGTACCGTCTCGACCTCGATGTCGGCGAGATGGGCCGTGGCGGCGGTGATGACGATGCTCATGGGACTCCGGGTGTACGGGAGGTGCAGGGGTACGGGGCCGGCGGTCAGCGGCAGTTGAGCAGCTCGTCGGCGAACTTCTTCTTCAGCACGGCGGTCTTGGCCTTGCGGGCGGTGTCGTAGTCGGCGACGTTCTCCTTGGTCACCACGAACGACCCCGAGTCGACCGTGACGCCGGGGGTCCGCATCGTGCACTGCTTGGTCTGCAGCAGGGCGAGCACCCAGGACCCGATGTCGGCCTGGCCGACCGGGTTCTGTACGACGGTCGCGCTCACGGAGCCGTTCCTGATCGAGCTGAGGATCTTGGCGTCGTCGTCGATCGCGATGACCTTGGCCTTCGACCCGGAACTCCGCACCGCGCCCGCGGCGGCGACCGCCGGGTTGTAGGCGGTGGCGACGATGCCCTGGATCGACTTGCCCTTGGCGGCCATCAGGTCGGAGACCGCCTTCTGCGCCGTCTGAAGGTCCTTGTCGATGTCCGTGACGGTCTGCAGCAGTTTCACCTTCCCGCCGCTCTCGCGGACCGCCTTCGCCACGCCCTTGATCCGCAACTGGGTGTTGGCGTCGACGTTGTTGCCCGTCAGATGGACCAGGGTGCCCTTGCCGCCCATCTGGTCGATGGCGGCCTTGGCAGCTTTGTACGCGGCGAGTTCGACGTCGGTCGACAGACAGAAGTCCGCCTTGTCGACCGTGCCCGCGGGACAGGAGCCGAGCGAAGCGACGGGGAGCCCCTGGGACTTGAGGCGGGCGAACGTGCTGTTGATGTCGGTCGGCGAGACACCGAAGACACCGAAGGCGTTGTAGCCGCGGGCGGCGAGGGAGGACAGCAGATCGTTCTGCTTCTGCTGGTCCCACTCGGCGGTCTCGTCGAAAGTGACTCCTCCCAGCTTGTACGTGCTCTTGGCTGTCCGCCCGGCCTGCTTCCAGGGCTGGAAGTAGGGGTGCGCCCCGCCGGGGACCAATGCGACCTTCACGCCCGAGCCGTTGGCCAGCTCGGCCGTTCCGTCGCCCGTACTCGCCGACGCTCCGGCGCCCGCGTTCACCGGATCCCCGGAGTTCTTCACCGTGCAGCCCACCGCACCGGCCGCCAGGAGCGTCCCGGCGACGGCGGCCCGCGCCACGGTTCTCAGCAGGAGCTGGTTCTTCACGCCCATCCACCCCAATCCAATAGGATCTTTGCAGGGTGATGGTGCGCTGACGCTGCGGCCGCGTCAATACGTGTGACATGACCGCGCGGTGAAGTTGCCACCCAAATACGGGAACAATAGCGGCAATTGATACGAAGCACGCAGGTGTCCGCGAGGGGTGCCGCGCCCCTTGACATCCCCCTTACACGCCGAAATCGTATAGGAAAATTCTCCGACGAGGAGGTAGGCGTGAGACGCTCCGCAAGGACGTATCTCATCGGCGTACTGGCCGTACTGACCCTGCTGACAGCGGGAGTTCAGAGCGGTTCCGCCGCGACATCGAACGCGACGCCGCCGGCCGGCAGCGAGCTGCGGGACCTGGCCATCGGCACCAGGGCGACACAGAGCAGCACCGCCTACGACGGCGCGGCAGCCCGCGCCGTCGACGGTGAGCACAACGGCAGCTACTACGCCGACTCGGTCTCGCACACCGCGCTGGAGGCACAGCCGTGGTGGCAGACGGACCTCGGCAGCAGCCAGGACGTCACCAAGGTCACCGTGTGGAACCGCACCGACTGCTGCACCGACCGGCTGTCGAACTTCTGGGTCCTGACCTCCGACAAGCCCTTCGGCTCGGCCGGCCTGGAAGAGGCAAAGGCGCAGAGCGGCGTGAGCGCCACGCGGTTCGGGACCCTCGACGGCGCTTCGGCCGAGGTCGCCCTGAAGCACTCGGCCCGTTACGTACGGGTACAACTCGAAGGGAGCGGCTACCTGGCCCTCGCGGAGGTCCAGGTCTTCGGAACGTCCGTCCTCAAGCCCAGCCGGGCCGCTCAGAAGTGGGTGGACAACAACCCGTTCGGCATGTTCATGCACTTCAACATGTCGACGTACCAGGACGAGCAGTGGGCCGACCCCAACGGCAACCCCGCGGACTTCAACCCGACGAACCTCGACGCCGACCAGTGGGCGAAGTCCATGAAGGCGGCCGGGATGCAGTTCGGCGTGCTCACCGCCAAGCACCACGACGGCTTCGCCCTGTGGCCGACGAAGTACTCCGACTACTCCGTCGCCGCCAGCCCGTACAAGAACGGCAAGGGCGACATCGTCCGCGAATACGTCGACGCGATGCACGCCAACGGTCTCAAGGTCGGCCTCTACTTCTCCATCTGGGACCGGCACAACGGCGACAGCACCGAGCTCATCGAGAACCAGTTGCGTGAACTGCTCACCCAGTACGGGCAGATCGACTACCTCTGGTTCGACGGCTGGGGCTGGAACATCCCGTACTCCAAGATCCCCTACCAGCCGGTCCGCGACATGATCCGCAAGACCTCGCCGCACACGGTCGTCGCGAACAACGACCACGAGGGCTCGCTCCGGACCACCGACGTCATCGTGTACGAGGTACCGGTCCAGGGCATGCCGCCGGCCTCCAACCCCCGCCCCACCGACGCCAGCGACACACTCGACACCAACCGCACGTGGTTCCACACCACCGGGACGGGCGCTCCACGGCCGGCCGACGAGATCGTCACCAACCTCAAGAAGGCCAACGAGGGCAACGCCCTGTTCCTGCTGAACGTCGCACCTGACCTCAGCGGGCGCATCCCCGACCTGTACGTCGACCGCCTGAAGGAGATCGGCCAACTGCACTGACCCGCAGCGAACACGACTACGGGGCCGGCCTCAACGAGCGGCTGGCCGCCTGGACGGGTCTCCACGATTCGGGGTGATCGACAAGCCGTGCCTCCCCGGCCGGTCAGGACGGGGAGGCACGTCACCGTCGTCGTCCTCAGCCGTCGCGTTCCGGGCCTGCATTGAGCTGTGCCTGGCGGGCAGCCTCGACGCGGTTGGGAGCAAACTTCATCTCGTACGCCTCGGGCACGTCGTAGGGGGACCGCCAGTTGTCCGGCACGAAGCCGTCACCGTCCTCCTAGCAGAGGTGGCATGCGGCGCACCACTCGGTTCGCCGGCCGTAACGGCTGGACGGTCCGATGAACGACCCTCAACGCACCGCAGCCCTGGCAAGACTTCCTCCACCGCTACAACCACCACCGCGGACACACCGCACTCGGCGGCGAGCCGGTCGGCGGGCGCCGATTGATGCCCTGGGCCGGGACCGGAGGAGTACCACCGGGAGACACCTACCGGCAGCCGACGAGTGGGGATACGTTAATACGGAACCAGGATCCATTATCTGGAACTCCTTATGAAGCGAGGCGTCATGCACGCGGTGACCTTTCTGACCATCGGTCAGGCCCCACGCCCGGACCTTTCCCAGGCCATCGAGGCGTACCTGCCTGCGACAGCGCGCGTACGGCACGCCGGAGTGCTCGACGGTCTGACCCGACCGGAGGTCGAGGCACGCTTCGCGGCCACGCGCGGGCGCGCGACACTCCTCAGCCGACTGGCCGACGGCGGCTCCGTGACGCTGGACGCCGAGGCCGTCGGGGCCGGGCTGCAAACCCGCGTCGACCAGGTGGAGGACGAGGGCGCCGACGTCGTGGTGCTTCTGTGCACGGGCGAGTTTTCCGGCCTCCGGACCCGGCGGGCACGGCTCGTCGAGCCGGACGCGCTGGTTACGGGGTACGTCGCCACGGTGCTGCGGGGCAGTCAGGTCGGGATCGTCGTGCCGCTGCCGGAGCAGGTGACCGAGGCCCGCGAGAAGTGGCGGGACATCATTCCGGCCCCCGCCTTCGCCACAGCCTCGCCGTACGCCGACGACCACCTGGCCCTGAGCGCGGCGGCTCGCACCCACCTGGAGGCGGGTGCGACCGCCCTGATGCTCGACTGCATGGGCTTCGGGACCCGACACCGCAAAGCGCTGCGCGCCGACGGGGTCACCGTGCCGGTACTGACACCGGCTGCTGTGGTCGGCGCGGCCCTCGGCCCGATGCTGAACTGACCGGGCGGACTCAGCGGGCGGCGCCGGACTCCACGTAGCGCAGCCAGTACGGGTCACCGATGCGCTTGCCGACGCGCAGAGCGGCGTCGCGTACGGCCCGGCCGAAACGCGCCTCGTTCTCGTCGCGAACCTCGGGGGCGGGCAGCGCGATCCCGATACCGAAGACCTGGCCGGTGTCGCTGTCGAGGACGGCGGCGGAGATCCCAGCGACGTTCGGCACGAACTCGCCGCGCGAGGACTCCCAGCCGTTGGCGCGCACCCGGGCCAGGCAGAAGACCAGTTCACCGGGGGTGCGAGGCGCCGAACCCGTGCTCTGTTCGAGGCGGGCGTCGACGAGCCGCAGCACCTGCGCGTCGTCCAGACGGGCGAGCAGCGCGCGGCCCATGGAGCTGGCGTAGGCGGGCGCCCGGGTACCGGCCGGGGTGTACGCCTGGAGCGCGCCGACCGTGCCGATCCGCATGTGGAGCACGAGCGACTCGGCGCCGTCCAGCACGTCCACGTACCCGGTGTATCCGATGTCGGCGACCAGCCTGGCCAGCTCCTCCTCCAGGAGGGAGGCCGTGCTGCGCGAGGCACGGAAGTGGTACGAGGCCTCCATGACGAGCTCGCCGGGGCGGTAGGCGCGGCTCACCGGGTCCCGGTCGAGGAAGCCGTAGTCGGCCATCATGCTCAGCGTCCGCGACACGGAGCTCTTGGGCAGGTCCAGTGCGCCGGCCACATCCGTCACGGTCAGGTCGCGCTGCAGGCGCGCCATCAACCGCAGGACATCGCGCGCGTTGGCGAGTGTGCTCACCGTTCTCCCGCCTCCCCCGAGCTCCCCCGAGTCGTTTCGTCCGATCGTAAGGGGCGGCCGGGCGCACCCCTGACCGCACCCCGCCCGCGCCTCCGGGCCGCCCACATACCGAGATCCCGGGTCGCACCCTTGACGGCGCGGTACGCCGTATGGATGATCCAAAGGAATCCAGAAATTAAGACCTGGTTCCAGATTTTAGAACCTCCTCTGGCGGCTGACAAGCCGCCGACCCGCAAGGGAGCACCGGAGACCCATGAGCCGCACTGACGCCGCGCCCCAGGCCGAGACCTCGCACACCGCGAGTCAGGGGCGACACCACCCCCGCGCCCTCGCACCCGGCAACCTGATCCTCACCGTGGTGCTCAGCGTGTTCGGCGCCGTCGTGGGCGTACAGCTGCTCGCCACGCTCGGCGTCACCCCCAGCACTTCGCTGATCGGCGCGCTGGCCGCGATGACCCTGGCCCGGGTGCCGCTCGTCCGGTTGCGCGGATTCCGCTCGGTGCACGCCCAGAACCTGGCGCAGACCAGCATCTCCTCGGCCACGTTCGGCGCCGCGAACAGCCTGTTCCTGCCGATCGGCATCCCGTTCCTGTTCGGGATGGACAACATGATCATCCCGATGCTGATCGGTGTCGCCGCCGCGATGCTGGTCGACGCCTGGCTGCTCTACCGCATGTACGACACCCCGGCCTTCCCCGCGAAGAACCCCTGGCCGCCCGGTCTCGCCGCCGCCGAGGCGATCAAGGCGGGCGACGAGGGCGGCCGACGCGCCAAGGTGCTCGGCCTCGGCCTGCTGACCGGACTGGCCGGCGCCGTGTTCACACTGCCGATGTCGGCGTTCGGCGTGGCGCTCATCGGCGGGTTCGCGGCCATGGCCGCCTTCGGCGTCGGCCTGCTGTTCACCCAGTACGCCGAGCCGCTGTTCGGCCTCGATCTGAACGCGATGTACCTGCCGCACGGCATGATGATCGGCGCCGGTGTGGTCGCCCTGGTCCAGGTCGGCCGCACCATTCTCAAGGCCCGGCGCACCGCGGCCGACGAGGCCCGCGCGGCCGCACCGGCCGGCGCGCCGGAAGGCACCCGGGACGGCGCGCAGCGCCTGGGCCGCTCGATGCGCCTGGGTTTCGGCGCCTACCTCGTCATCTCGATCCTGCTCGCGTTCGGCACCGGCGCCGCGGCACACATGAGCCCCGGCATGCTGATCGGGTTCCTCGTGTACGCCACCGTCGCCGCGTTCGTGCACGA
Organism: Streptomyces sp. CB01635; assembly: GCF_002803065.1. Classification (GTDB taxonomy): domain Bacteria; phylum Actinomycetota; class Actinomycetes; order Streptomycetales; family Streptomycetaceae; genus Streptomyces. The sequence goes on along the minus strand of NZ_NNBL01000003.1, from coordinate 126,107 downwards.
GCTGCTCGTCGGTATCGCCTCCATGCACTCCGGCTGGTTCCCGGCCTTCGCGATCGCCCTGATCACGCTGCTGCTCGGCATCCTCATCGGATTCCCGCCCGAAGCGCTCGTCGTCCTGTCCGGCTTCACCGCCGCGACCGGTCCGGCCTTCGCCGACATGGGCTACGACCTCAAGGCGGGCCACCTGTTGCGCGGCGAGAACGCCGACCCGGCCTTCGAGCTGGAGGGCCGCCGCCAGCAGCTGATCGCCGCGATGATCGGCTTCGGCGTCGCCATCGTCGTCGTCCTCGTCTCGTACCGGATGTTCTTCGACAACGGGCAGACCGCCCCGATCGACGCGGCGTACGTCGCCGCGATCAAGGCGGGCCCGTCCGTGGAGACCGCCCAGCACCTCGCCCTGTGGGCGATCCCCGGCGCGATCGTGCAGATCGTCGGTGGCTCAAGGCGCCAGCTCGGCATCCTGCTCGCGACCGGCTTGTTGATCACCACGCCGATGGCCGGCTGGATGGTCGCCGCCGGCATCGCCGTCCGTGTCCTCGCCCCGCGCGTGCTCGGCCCGAAGGCCAAGGAAGACCTGGAGGTCTTCGCGGGCGGCGCGATCGCCGGAGACGCCCTCTACTCGTTCGGCAACGGCGTGTTCAAGGCCGCCAAGTAGCCGGACGCCGTAACCGGACACCCACGACCGGACGACGCCCCCGTCCGTCCTCTCGCACCCGTCCGTCCTCTCGCACATCCTGCACAGAACCACCCTGGGAGACCCCCGTGAAGCGACAGTTGACCCACGACGACATCCGCGCGGCCGTGTACGGCGGAGCCGTACTGGGCGGAGGCGGCGGCGGGTTCGTCGAGCGGGGCCTGCGCACCGCCGACCTGGCCCTCCAGGTCGGCGCGCCCGAGCTGTGGACCGCCGACGAGTTCGCGGCCGACGACCTGACCGCGACCGTGGCCCTGGTGGGCGCCCCTGCCGCGCCCGACCCGCAGGTGCTGCCGACCCACCTGTTGCGCGCCCTGGAACTGCTCCGCCGCGACCTGCCGCGCGAGCTCGTCGCGATCCACACGAACGAGAACGGGGCCGAGACCACCATCAACGGCTGGTTCCACTCGGCGATGACCGGCCTGCCCGTCATCGACCTGGCCTGCAACGGCCGCGCTCACCCGTCCAGTCAGATGGGCGCGATGGGCCTGCACGCGCGGGACGGCTACCGGTCCTACCAGGGCTACGCGGGCGGCAAGCCGTACGCGTACGTCGAGGGCGCGGTCTCCGGCACCCTGGACGCCACCTCGAACGTCGTCCGGCGCGCCTCGGTCGAGGCGGGCGGCTGGGTGGGCGTGGCCCGCAACCCGGTCGAGGTCGGCTACGCCGTGCAGAACGGCGCACCCGGCGCGATCAGCTTCGCCATCGAGCTCGGTCACCGCTTCCTTGGGAACGGCCCGGCGGGCGCCGCGGGGCACCTGGGCGGTGAGATAGCGGTGACCGGCACGGTGCGCGAGTACCGCTGCGAGCAGCGCGAGGGCCTGGACGTCGGCGTCGCGGTGCTGGACGACGCGGAGGGAACGACGCTGCACTTCGTCAACGAGTACATGGCCTTCGAGGCCGGCGGCGAGCGCAAGGCGTCCTTCCCCGACCTGATCACGACGTTCGACGAGGCCGGGCAGCCACTCGCCTCCGCCGATGTCGAGGTCGGCAAGCAGATCAGCGTCCTCGTCGCCCCGGCCGAGAACCTCCAGCTCTCCACGACGATGTTCATGCCCGAGGTGTACGCGCCGGTGGAGGCACTGCTCGGCATCGAGTTCGCCCCGGTGGCGAAGATCCTCGCCGATGCCTGAGCCGCGAGCCGTGGCCGGTGCCGTGGCGGACGCCGGTCCCGTACGGGACTTCTGCGACAAGCAGTGGGACACGGATGTGCTCCCCCTGATCCATGAGCACATCCGTATCCCGGCGGTCAGTCCCGCGTACGACCCGGACTGGGAGGCCCACGGCCACCTCGACCGGGCCGTCGACGCGACGGCAGCGTGGCTGCGGGACGTGCCACTGCCGGGCCTGCGGGTGGAGGTCCTGCGCGCACCCGGGCGTACGCCGCTGATCTTCTTCGAGATCCCCGGCGAGGGCGCGCGCTCCGACGAGACCGTCCTCTTTTACGGCCATCTCGACAAGCAGCCCGAGGGCGACGGCTGGACCGAGGGCCGCACCGCGTGGGAACCGGCCTTCGACGGCACCCGGCTGTACGGCCGCGGCGGCGCCGACGACGGGTCGCGCTGCCCGCCTCGGTGACCGCGGTGCGTGCGCTGGCCGAACAGGGTGCCGCCCGGCCGCGCTGCGTCGGCGTGTTCGAGGCCGGGGAAGAATCGGGCAGCCCCGACCTCGACCACTGGTTCGCACAACTGGCGCCGCGCATCGGCGAAGTGAGCCTCGTGGTCTGTCTGGACTCCGGCGCGGGCGACTACGAACGGCTGTGGCTGGTCACGTCACTGCGCGGGGCCTGCGGGGGAACGCTCGACGTGCGTGTCCTCGGCGACGGCGCGCACTCCGGGGACGCGGGCGGTGTGGTGCCGTCGTCGTTCCGGGTACTGCGGCAGCTGCTCGACCGCCTGGAGGACGGCGCGACGGGAACCTTGCGCCCCAGTGCGCTGCACTGCGAGGTGCCGGACGGACGCCGCGCCCAGACCCGCGAGGCGGCGGCGCTCCTGGGTGACCAGGTCTGGGGGCGCTTCGACTGGTCCGGGGACGCTTCGCCGGTGAGCCGCGATCCCGCGGAGCTCCTCCTGAACCGGGCCTGGCGCCCCAGCCTGGAGGTCACCGGAGCGGACGGACTGCCACCGGTCGCCACCGCGGGCAACGTGCTGCGTCCGCACACCCGGCTCAAGCTCTCCCTGCGACTGCCCCCGACGGTGGACAGTGCGGCAGCCGTCGCGGCCGTCGGCCGCATCCTTGAAGCGGACCCGCCGTACGGCGCGTCGGTCCGCTTCACGCCCGACCCGGTCCTCGCCGACGGCTGGCACGCGCCCGCCGAACTCCCCTGGCTCAGCGCGGCGTTGTCCGCGGCGAGCCGGGCCTGCTTCGACGGGGCGGACGTCGCCCGGATCGGGCAGGGCGGCACGATTCCTCTCATGGGGAGGTTGACCCGGCAGTTCCCCGAGGCCCAGTTCCTGGCCTGCGGGGTACTGGGCCCGGGTGCGAACGCCCACGGCCCGAACGAGTCCCTCCACCTCCCGTACGCGCGACGCCTGACGGCGAGCCTGTCCCTGACCCTGAACGCATACGCCCTCCGGGACAAGACTGCCCGATCAAGCCCCTCCGGCGTTCAAGGGGCGGGGCCGGCCGGGGCGCGTTGACATCCCAGAGCCCTGTGTCACGGTCGTGGAACCGGACTCTGCGACGTTGAGGCCGACCCGTAGCTTGTCGGCCTCAACGTCATGTCGAACTCGGCGCGGCGTCCAGGCCGCGGGCTCTCTGGCGTCGGATCACCGGCACCCCGCGGCCACACGTACCCCGCCATGACCCGAATCCGCCCGGGCATCGACGTGCAAGCCGGCCGAGCCAGGACACCGGTGTCCCGGAACACCACTCGACGGGCCGGGCTGCACGGCGGGCCCGGCCTCCATCCCGATTCGGGCCGAGCGGCGGCGGCTCAGCGGCGAGGGGCGCCGCCCAGCGCCGAGGGTGACTCCCTGGGGGGCGCCCCGAGGCCGGTGGGGCGCGAAAGGAACAAAAGTCCTTGTTCTATGACATCAGTCACAGCGCTCCGCCAATTGACCGGCACCCTTAGTAGATGCGGCATGGCGGACATCTAGTCATTTGTCCGAATTGACCCTAATTCGGATCCTGCTGCACATCCCCGTATTCCGCCCGACCGACCCGCGCGCCCGATGCCCCGTGGCGTAACACTTCTGACGCCGCGACAGCTTCCCCTCGTGCCGCCGTATGCGGGCCGAAGACCCGCACACGGCCCTGGCGAGGTCCCGGGACCTACGAGGTGACGTAGTGGCGGGACCCGTTGTGCTCCCTGCCGAGCCGTTCTAAGAATGACGACTCACAGGACGTCGCCGCAGTTCGGAACCGTGTTCAGGCAGAGCCGACCACGCCCCGGGCGCTCGGCGTCACCGAGCGAGTAGGAGACCCCGTATGAAGTCGTCCCGAACGTCCGCGAGGACCCTCGCCATCGTTCTCGGCCTGGGTCTGGCCTCCAGCGCGCTGGGCGCGGCGGTGCCGGCGAGCGCCCAGACGGCCGCCACCCCGTCCGCTGCCGCCGGTACCTCCGTGGCGCGGTACGCCGGGTCGGTCAAGGAGACTGCGAACAACAAGGCGTTCTTCGACGCCGTGCTCAAGTCGGTCGCCGAGAAGCGCGCCGCCCAGCCCAACGCGCAGGCGGTGACCGTCTACTACAACGCCTCCCAGGCACCGAGCTTCCGTTCGCAGATATCGAGCGCGGCCTCGATCTGGAACAGCTCCGAATCCAACGTCAAGCTCCAGGCAACGTCGAGTGGTGCCGACTTCTCCTACCGCGAGGGCAACGACCCAGACGGGTCCTACGCCTCCACCAACGGCCACGGAGACGGCTACATCTTCCTCGACTACACCCAGAGCCGGCAGAACGACTCAGTCCGCGTCGCCACCCACGAGACCGGGCACGTGCTTGGCCTGCCGGACAACTACAGCGGGCCGTGCAGTGAGCTGATGTCGGGCGGAGGCCCCGGCCCGTCCTGCACCAGCCACTACCCGAACGCCACCGAACGCTCGCGTGTCGACCAGCTGTGGGCCACCGGACTCGCGCAGGCCCCGCACTCCGGCAGGACCTGGGCACGGTGAACCAGGCCCGCTGACCACCCGAGCGCTGCACCGCCGGTACGGACCGTGGCGCCGGACCACGGTCCGTACGTGTGCTCGCCGGGCCGTGCGTTGCACTGTCGCAGTGGTGGCGTCCCTTGCCAATGTCCACTCCGGCCCATATCTGGGGCACAGCCACCTCCGCCGGCTCGTCGTCTCACACCGGTCCCAGCAGACGACCTCGCCGGAGTTGTCCTGCGAAGCGGTCAAGTCGCGAATCCCCCTTAGCGGTCGAGTCGTCGCTGGGCTCCAGGCTGCCAAGTTCTTTGCGCCATCAAGCGGCGACAAACTGACAGCCATACCCGAAACGCCTGGGCGTCCCTGATCCTACGAATGATCAGATCCGACCCGCTTGAAAGGTAGGGCACGCTGAGAGGCCCACATGGATCAGATGAGGCTCGCGAACGGGTGTGGTTTACGGTGCCGTCCGCCTTCGCGCGAAAATGCAACAGGGCGTGGTCTATCTCTGAAGGCCCATGGGCCGACGGTTCGCACGGAGTTCCACCCTCCCGATCAGGGTAGCCGTACGGGCAGCCGCCGACCGCCGATGCCCGTTCGGAAAAGGAGCACGCCCATGCGCCTCTACGCCCAGACCCCGGCACGTCGAAGCCGCCAGATCCTCGCAGACCTGATCGCGGCGGCCCTGATCTACGCCGCGGTGAAGCTGGCCTTGGTCGTGCACGACGCGATCGGGCGACTGGCCGATCCGGGCCGCAAGGCGGAAAGCGCCGGCAACAGCCTCTCCGACGGACTCGTCGACGCGGGCGATGCGGCCTCGAAGGTGCCGTTCGTCGGGGGTCAGTTGAAGAAGCAGCTCGGGTCCGCCGCCGAGGCCGGCACGGGGCTGGCCGACGCGGGTCGTTCGCTCCAGGACACGGTGGGCCACGTGGCCACGCTGACCACGGTCGTCCTGATCGTCATTCCGGTGGTGTTCGTGCTGCTGCTGTGGCTGCCCCCGCGCCTGCGTTGGATCCGCCGCAGCGCCGTCACCCGACGCCTCGCCGCCGATCCGGGTGGCGCCGACCTCCTCGCGCTGCGCGTCCTCACCGGTTCGCAGCGCGCACTCGCCGCGGTGCCCGCGCCACCCGGCGGCCTCGCGGAGGCTTGGCGGCGCGGCGACGAACAGGTCATCGCCGACCTGGCCGCGATCGGCCTGCGGCAAGCGGGTCTACGCGCCTGACGGCTGAGCAGAGGACGCCGATGGTGGGGCGACCTCTACGAGTTGTGCCCCGCTTCGAGTTCTTCCGGCCGCTCATCCTGGAGACCAGTAACCAGACCTTCCCGGTGCCGCTGGACCTGGCTCCCTGCAGGGCAACCTCGGGATCGGGTCAACTCCCCTAGCCATCAAAGGAGTTGTGCTGTAGTTGATCCCGGGGGTGGCGGTGGTGATCGAGCAGCGGCCGCTTCGGAAGGGGATCACGTCGTCGGGCCTGAAGGGCTGAGCGGCGGCGCAGAGTTACTTGGCGTCCTGAAGGGCGGCCTGCCAGACAGGGCTGTCGACGTAGTGGTTGTCGTACAGCTCCGAAGAGTCCTTGATCTCCTCGAAACCGGCCTCGCCCCGCATCACACGGCCCAGCAGGCGCAGGTAGTCGAAGCGCGGCATGCCCGGACTGAAGACGAACAGCACATCCGCCTCGCGGCCCGGGGCCGCGGCGAAGGCGTGCGGAGTATGCGGCGGCACCATCAGGAAGTCGCCCTTCTCCAAAACCTTGACCTCGTCATCGATCAGCACGCGCAAAGCGCCGTCCAAGACGAAGAACAGCTCGGACGCCTTGGTGTGAAAGTGCGCGGGAGCACCGACCGCTCCCTTCGCGAAGGTGGAGCGGTAGCTGGTGAGGGCGCTGCCGTCCGTGCCGTAGTCCGCGAGCAGTGTCATCACGCTGCTGGGGTCCGCAGTGGTCTCGGCGGTGGCGGCACGGGTGAGGAGGGCCTTGGGTGCAGTCTGCGCGTTCATGATGGTGATCCTGCCTCTGAGCTGCGGCTTCGGGCTCTCCCGGCGCCTTGTGAACGCAACTCTATAGAGCAGATAGACCTGTCGTGGGGTGCACTTCGTGGCCCAATTCATGGGTCAATTAGCCGACGTTCACGGGCTGGGCAGTGCTCACCGGGCGTTTCTCCCTCGCCGATCGACACCGGCGTGTCCGTGGCCGCACCTCCTGCCGGGTCACCTCGTCGACGGCCCGGTTCGACAGGTGCCTGCGGATCTGGACGATGGTGAGCGGGGTCGCACGGTGGGCCGCGGCGAAGGGGACCCACCCGTCCACGGCGAGAACCCCAGGGCCGCCGAGGCCAACGTGCCCTCCGAGCCCTTCACGGCGGCCCTGGAGACGATGCGGCCGCTCGCCGGCCGTACGGCCGGACACCGTCAGCGCGACGATCGAGAGCGCCGACGGCTTGAGCCGGATGGGCGAGCTCCAGGCCGACTGACCTCCCGGGCGAGCGGCCCGCACAACTCGGGGTGATCCTGGTGGCATGGGTGGTACCGGTGGCGTTCCCCGGGTCCGGCTGCCCGCCGCCTACCGGGCGGCGGCCCGCCGCTCCGTGCGGGTCACGATGGCCGCCGGCGCCGGGTTCTACCTGTGCCTGTACGGCTTCGGCTCGGCCGAAGCAGCGACCTACGCGCTGTTCGCGGCGGTGTCGCTGGCGGGACTGTCGCACATCCCCGGGACAGGCCGGCAGCGTGCCACGGTGGTGGCGCGGCTGCTGCCGGTCTGCCTGGTGCTGATCATCGTCGGCACCTACCTGTCGGTGCAGACCTGGAGCGCGACGGCGGGGATGCTGGTGGTCGGCTTCGCGCTGGCCTTCTCCGCGGTGGGCGGCCCGCGCCCGGCGGGGGCCGCGCCCGGGCTCCAGCTGATGTACATCCTGCCGTCGTTCCCGCCCTACGACCCCGGCTCGCTCGGCGTCCGGCTGGCCGGAGCCTCGGTGGGCATCGTGTTCCTCGTGCTCGCGGAGACGTTCCTGCTGCCGGATCCTCCCACCGTCCCCTACAGGGAGCTGGCCGCGCGGGCCGCCGACAGCGCCCGGCGGTGTGCCGAGGAGCTGACCGGGCCGCCGTACGCGGTCACCGCCCGGACGGCGCAGGAGGCCCAGGCCGCCAGTAGCGCGCTGCGGTCCTCGCAGGTGCCGGAGGCCGAACGGCCGGCCGGGCCGAGCGTGCGGGCCCGGGGCCTGGCCCACACCGGCCTGGCCACGCGCACCCTGCTGGCGCGGCTGACCGCTCCGCCACAATGGAATCCCGGGCCGGCCGAGTCCGAGGTCTGGCTGGTCGTACTGCGCGCGGTGCGGGACACGGCACGCGAGACGGCCGACCGCCTGCGGGGCCGGGCTCCCGCCGCCGGGGACGCGCACGCCGAGCTGCTGCGGGCCCGTACCGCCCTGGCGGCCGGCCCGGAGGCGGATGCCGCGCCGGCCGCGCTGCGCCGGCACGCGGCGGTGCTGGAGCTCGCGGACGCCGCGCTGGCGATGTCCACGGCGGCGGCCATCGCCGTACGGGGCCGGGCGGGCGCGGCGCAGGCGGCCCCGGGCCGGTTCTGGTACGCCCGGAAGCGCGCGCCGCAGCTGTGGTGGTGGCGGATGGCGGGGCACGCGGGCGCCCGGTCGGTGTTCTTCCAGAACGCGGTTCGGATCAGCCTGGCCCTCGCCGCGGCCCGGTTGATCGCGGGGGTGGACACGCTGCCGCACGGCTTCTGGGTGCTGCTGGCGACCTTGACTCTGACCCGGACCACCGTACGGGAGACCCGGTCGACGGTGCGGGTGGCGCTGACCGGGACCCTGGTCGGCGCGCTGATCGTGGCCGGGCTGCTCACGCTGGTCGGGACCAATATCGCCGTGTACGCGGCGGTGCTGCCGCCGCTGATGCTGATCACGTTCACGCTGGGGCCGGTCAAGGGCATCGGCTGGGCCCAGGCGATGTTCACGCTGGTGGTGGCCCTGGCGTTCGCACAGCTGGCGCCCACGACGTGGCAGCTTGCCGAGTTCCGGCTGCTGGACGTGCTGACCGGCAGTGCCATCGGCGCTGTCTTCGGGCTGCTCGCCTGGCCGCGGGGGGCCCACGACGAACTGCGGCGGTCGATGGCAGTACTGCTGCGCGGCGCGGCGGAGAACGTGGTGGCGACCAGCGCCCAGGTGGCAGCGGGCGGGGTACGGGCGCCGGTGAAAGCCGCGCCGGGCCACCACTCGCTGCAGCACTCGCTGGTCATGGCGGAGTCGGCGTACGCGCAGTTCCAGAGCGAGCCCAAGGGCCTGACCACTGCCCGCCCCGGACGGGATCCGCAGGGCTCGACAGGCCCCCATGAACCCGCCGGCCAGGACGGCTCCCAGGACTGGCAGGCGACTCTGATGGCCGCCCACCACACCCTGTGGGGAGCCGACCGACTGCTGGTGCCGGCCGAGCGAATCGTCGTACCACCCCTGGAGCTGGAGCCGTCGGCGGCCGTGTCCCGCCTCGGGGACCGGGTGGCCGGGCGGATGCTGCTGGTGTCGGCGCGGCTCGATCCGGGTGGCGACACCCCGCAGGCCCCGGTGCCGCTGCGGGACCCCGACTTCGACGGTTTCGCGGTGGAGCCGCCGGGCGCGCCGCGGGTGTACTACGCGGCCGTCTCGTGGCTGGACGCGCTGATGACGGACCTGGAGCGGATCACCGGGGAAGCCGCAGCCGCGTCCCCCGGCCCCTGACGAGCGCGCGCATGGTTGACGGTGACACGTCGAAACTCTGACCGTCGATCACGATCTGTGTGGTGGGGAACCAGGCGCACTTGGCTGCATTGCTGCACCGGCTGCCGATGGAGGTGCTGCGCAGGGCGAGGCTGCTGGTGCGTCCGGATACGGTGCTGCGCCGGCACCACGATCTGGTCGCACGCCGCCACGCTGCCCCTTCCCGGCCGAAGCACTCGGGAAGGCCGCGGACCGTGCGCTCCATCCGGCTCCAGGAGTTGCGGCTTGGGCGGGAGAATCCCGGTCGGGGGTATCGCCGCATCCACGGCGATCCCCTCGTTCTCGGGATCAAGGTGACCGCCCCAATCTGGAAGATCCTTCAGGAGGCTGGGATCGACCCGGCGCCGGAACGCGCTTCCAACAACTGGGCGGACTTCCTGCGCTCCCAGGCCGATGCCCTGCTGGCGTGCGACTTCCTGGAGTCGGTCACGCTGCCCGGGGCGCACCTCGCTCGCGGTGCGGCTGCCGGACGGGAGCCGTGTCCTGTCGCAGCCGTTGACGGCTGCGGACGCTGCGGAGGTGGCCCGGCACGTCCTCGACTCGAGGCCAGAGGCAAGACGCGAACCGGCCCCGCAGGCGGCCGCATCACCACCGCGGGCCTGCGCCGACCACCCACTGGGATGACGTCACCCGACACCTCACCACCGCCGGACAGAGCCTCTTCCAACAAGTAGCCGTGCCGTTCGCAGACCTTGAATGTCTGGTCGGGGGTGCTGGTTGAAGGCATGCACGATCTGCTGGTACGCGGTGCCTTGGTCGTGAGGGCCGGACCGTGATCGGATATTCGGTGTTCTGCCCGCCCCATGAGGACACAAGATGGTGCGCATGACTTTGGCCACCCCCATACTGCACACCGCTCGCCTGCGACTGCGACCCTTCACCGACGCCGACGCGGACCCCCTGTTCGCGCTGCACAGCAGCACCTACGTGATGCGCTACTGGGACTCCCCGCCGTGGACCGACCGGGCCCGCGCCGAGCGTTTCATCGCGATGTGCCGGACGATGGCGGACCAAGGCACCGGGGCGCGGGTGGCCATCGACCGTGCTTCTGACGGGGCCTTCGTCGGCTGGTGCGTTCTGGCCGAATGGAACCCGGACTACCGCAGCGCGTCGTTGGGCTACTGCCTCGCCGAGGCGATGTGGGGCCACGGCTACGCGACGGAGGCGGCACACGCCCTGTTGCAGTGGGCATTCGACACACTGGACCTGAATCGAATCCAGGCCGAGACCGACACGCGCAACGTGGCATCTGCCCGGGTCCAGGAGAAGATCGGATTCATGCGTGAAGGGACGTTGCGGGAAGACTGCGTCGTGAACGGCGAAGTGTCCGACTCGTGGGTGTTCGGATTGATCAGGCGAGAGTGGCGGCCGTCGGCCGTGCCGATTCCAGCCCACGCACAGCGGCGCTGAGCCCGTTTCTGGTTGAGACCGCGTCCGGGTTGAGTGAGGAAGTACGCAGGAGTTCCTGGATCCGCTGGTCAAGCCCGCCCTCGCGCCACAGGCCGAAGTAGTAGAACACCGCCGACCAGGCCGGGAAGTCACGGGGAAGATAGCGCGCTGACAACCCGTCCGATTCTGATGGAAGATCGCTTTTGCGACCGCTCGCAGGTCACAGGCTCCAGGGTCCCCGATCGCCGACCGCGCCACCCGGTCCCGCTTCCAGTTGCCGTCGAGCGAAGACGGTGCGTGTGCTGCGGCATGACGGTGCCCTTCTACGTTCCGGAGAGCGGGGCACGCTCAACTGGTATGACCTGACAGGCCTGTTGAGCCGAGCCCTCCCTGAAGAACACAACACAACCGACACAATGACGCCGCCAGAGTTGTGGCTTCCTGTTTTGCTGCCGGGCCGCAGGAGTTGTCCGCGAACCTTCCCGGACTTGTCCGTGATCGGTAACGGACGCAGCCGTGGGCCCGTACGTCTCGTCCTGCCCAGTGATCGCAAGGTGATCGGGACCGGTGAGGCACTGCGTGAAGGGGACGGACATGGCGCGGCAGAGCAACGGGCGGGGCTGGAACAGCAAGGTGGTGGGGGCCGCGCTCGGGGTGACGTTGCTCGCCACCAGTGCCTCGGTGTGGACCGCGCAGGCCGGTGCCGCGGACGGCTCGTCACCTGAGGCGACGGCCCCGGCCGCACCGGGCGGTGACGTGAGACCGACCGCGGTGACCATCGCACACGCCTCGGACGCGGGGACCCGCGGCATCAACATCACCATCGACGACGGTCCCGACCCCGAGTGGACCCCTCAAGTGCTCGACGTGCTGCGGGAGTTCGAGGTGAAGGCCACGTTCTGCATGGTGGGCCCGCAGGCCCAGGCGCACCCGGATCTCGTGAAGAAGGTCGTCGCGGCCGGGCATCGGCTGTGCGACCACTCGGCGTCGCACGACACCGCCATGGACAAGAAGTCCGAGGCCTACCAGTCACAGCAGATCCTCGATGCCGAACGCATGATCACCAAGGCGTCCGGGGGCGTACGGCCGATGTACTACCGGGCACCCGGTGGAGCCTTCACTCCCTACAGCCGCAAGCTCGCCGCTTCCCGGGGCATGCGCCCGCTGGGCTGGAACGTGGACAGCAAGGACTTCGAGCGTCCGGGTACGGACACCATCGTCGCCACCGTCGAACGGGAGCTGCCCAACGGACCGACGCTCCTCTTCCACGACGCGGGCGGCGACCGCGCCCAGACCGTCGAAGCCCTGCGCCGCACTCTCCCCCAACTCAAGGAACAGGGCTACTCCTTCGGCTTCCCGGTGCGCTGAGACTCGACCCCGGCTCGGCGCTTCGGGGCCGATGCCCCGAACGCAGCCGGCAGTGGCATCGCCGCAGACGTCATCCAAGGCAGAAGCCCATGGCTGCCCGAAGCCCTCCCACCTGCACAGATGAGGTTATCGGCAGGGGCAGGGTGCGCGGCTTGCTGCGGCCCGGCTGCGCGCGGGCGCGTGGGCGCCGGGGGGCTGAGCGGAAACAGCAGTGACCGGCCGGGGGCCTCTCGCGTGTCAGAAAGCCACGGAGGTTGGCCACCGGCCGGCGTCTGTGCTCGGAACTACCGGGACTACATCGTCGGGTCGATGTCCGGCTTGCCCGTACCGCCTGCATGCTCGCTCTGCTCCTTGAGCTGGCGGGCCTTGTCCTTCAGACGCTGACGCTCCTGCGGGTCAGTGGCGCGTTCCGCGGCCTGTTCCAGGTCCTGAGCCTTAGCACGCATCTGCTGGGCACGACCGGTCTCGCCTGCAGCGCTCATGATCACTCCTTGGGTGATGAGGAAGAGCGGGCCACACCAGCGAAACAGGCCTCGTCACCCCCTGCATCTCGAGCGGTCACCCACTGCTATCTGCGCAGTTGGAAAAGCCCTCGCAGTGTCGCCAACAGCGCGAGGAGAGGCGGTGCCTCCGTGCACTGCGCATACGTCAGATCGTCACGAGACATCCGGAGATCGTTTCACGGGCTTGATCGATGCCCGTGTCCTGGTGGCGGCCTTGCGTCGCAGCAGTCAGCAGATTTTGCCCGCCCCAGCCGCCGTGGCCCGCAGCAGATTTCGGAGGAGTCCGACGGTGAGTCCTGCGATCCCCTGAGCCGTGGTCGGCTGCAGAGAGGTCGGCGAAATCAAGTACCGCCGGGGATCGGCTGGGCTGCGCATCCGGCAGCTTCATTGGCTTGGGACGCGAGATGCAGTGCTGGCTGGTCTCGCCCTGCCGGGGTCGACGGAGGAGCATGGGAGATGAGCGACCCAGGGAGGCCCGTCATGAAGTCCGAAGCCTCGGATTACGACACCTGGCTGTACTCTCACACACCCTCCCAAGCTGAGGGCGAGCGCGACGAGCCGGCTGAGCGTGCAGCCCAGCACCCGGACGTCCCCAGGACCGAGCCGTCCCAGGCGGAGGGCGAGCGGGTGGACGACATCAAGACCAGATGACCGCAGCGTGCCGGGCTGGGCGTTGCCGGGCCCGGCTCACTGCGGCTCGGCCCGGACGGCCGTCCTGAAGGCGTCGCCTGTCGCGGCGACTTCGGCTGCGGTGCTCGTCCTGTCGCTGTTCGCCGGACTCCTAGTGCATAGTCCCGCAGGGGTTGCTCACACGGCTGATGGGGCTTGCCGCCGAGTGCGGTGTGGCAGCGATGGCAGTCTGCGGCCGGCAGGGTGGCGTTCCGCCCGCCACCGGCGCATTCGCGCGTGCGCGGTGCCCCTCGAAATGTCCGTCTCGGCGGCCACATAAGCGACTGGGCGGGCGCAGAGCGCACGTGCAACGAGCAGCCACCTGCCGTGATCGGTGGGACACGAAGATGTCCGTGTGGTGCAGTCAGCTGGAGGCGTCGGAGGTGAACGTGACGGGCAGCTGTTCAGGGCCGCGCAGACCGCCCGAGCGCCATCGCAGTTCGCTGGGCGGCACGGCCAGGCTGAGGTGAGGCAGGCGGCGCAGGGCGGTTCCCATGGCGATCTGGCCCTCGAGCCGGGCCAGTGGCGCCCCCAGGCAGTAGTGGATGCCGTGCCCGAAGGCGAGGTGCGCGTTGTCCTGCCGGGTGATGTCCATGCGGTCGGGGTCCGGGAACCGCGCCGGGTCGCGGTCGGCGATGGCGGAGGCGACCAGCACGGTCGCTCCGCGCGGGATCGCCACTCCCGCGATGGCGACGTCCTCGCGCGCGAACCGGGCGATGCCGGGGTTGACCGGTCCGTCGTAGCGCAGGAACTCCTCGACAGCACCGGGCAGCAGTTCCGGATCGTCCCGCAGCATCTGCAGCTGGTCGGGGTGGGCGAGCAATGCGGCGATACCGCTGCCGATCAGGTTGACCGTGGTGATGTATCCGGCCACCAGCAGCAGGAAAGCCATGGCGATCAGCTCGTCCTCGTCCAGCTGGTGTTCCTCGTCCCGGGTGGCGATCAGCGCGCTGAGCAGGTCGTCACCGGGCCGGGCTCGCTTGTCCTGGAGGAGTCCGGTCAGGTACGAGCGCATCTGCCGCCATGCTCGGTCCATCCGGGCCGGGTCCGGCGGCTCGGCTCCTTGAAGGATCATGTCGTCGGTCCACCGGTGGAAGTCGTTCCGGTCGGCGACGGGCACTCCGAGCAGTTCGCTGATCACAGTGACGGGAAGCGGCAGCGCGAAGTCCTCGACGAGTTCGGCCTTGCCTGCGGGCACGATCGCGTCGAGCAACCCGTCGGTGATCTCCTGGACGCGTGGCCGCAGCTCGGCCACCCTGCGGGCGGTGAACGCCTTGGAGACCAGGCGGCGCAGGCGGGTGTGGTCGGGCGGGTCGGAGCGGAGCATGGTGCGCAGCATTGACTCGCGCTCCGTGGCGGGCAGCCGCTCGAGGAGCCGGGGGTCCGAGGCATCGCGGACGTCGCTGCTCAGCCGCGAGTCGGAGAGGGCTGCGAGACCGTCTTCATAGCGTGTGACCAGCCATGCCTCGATGCCACCGGCGAGTACGGCGCGCCGTACCGGGCCGTCCTCGCGCAGCTGCCGGTAGAACGGGAAGGGATCCGCCATGAAGGCCGGATCGGCATAAGGCACAAGGACCGGCTGCTGGCTCATCGGGCCTCCAGGGGTTGTCACGAACCCACACGGCAAAGTTGTCGTTTTTGAGGGTATATGCCTCATCGGCTCGGGTCGTGGATGTCCACCGAAGGGAAGGTGTGCGAGGGAGTTCCTCGACTTTGGCGGAGGTTAGGAACGATCAACGAATCCCGCCGCGCCGCCTGACTGAACGACATCACCACAGCTCACACCGCCGAATCGCATTTCCGAGCGGTACAGGCATACGCGAAGTTCGCCGACAGGATCCGCGAGATCGAACAGTTCAACGCTCCCGAACAGTGGCGATTCGATGGGGAACAGCCCTACACGCGCGCCCCATGGCCGGACCTGCTCCCCACCACCGGTGGCCTTACTCAACTCCAGCCAGATCAGCCGGCCGAGATACTGGACGCGGTCGGGGGCGCCGTCGACTCCTTCGGCGGGCGCTTCACGATGAACTACACCGCCCTGGCCACGACCGCCGTACGCGCCAGCGCACATCAGTCAGCAAGCCCACACCGATACGCATCCGAACTCAACCGCGAGACATCCGGCCGGTCTCCGCAGCTCCGCGCTGACCTGGTGTCCGCACCCTGAGCACCCACATGTCGGCCGCTGATCCTCAACGGCGAGACATGTATAGGTCGAGGGCCTTGTGCAGGACCTTGTTGAGCGGATAGTCCCACTCGCCGAGGTACTCGACGGCCTGGCCGCCGGTGCCGGCCTTGAACCGGAGCAGCCCCAGCAGGTGATTGGCCTCGTCCAGGGTGTCGGTGATACCGCGGAAATCGTAGATGCTCGCGCCGAGTTCGTAGGCGTCGCACATCATCCGCCACTGGATGGCGTTGTTCGGCTGGACCTCGCGCCTGCGGCTGGTGGAAGCACCGTAGGAGTACCAGACGTGCTCACCGACGGTGAGCATCGTGGCGGCTGCCAGTACCTCACCCTCGTGATGGGCGAGGTAGAGGCGCATGCGGTCTTCATCCTCAGCCCGCAGTACAGTCCACATTCGCTGGAAATAGGCCAGCGGGCGGGGGATGAACCGGTCCCGCTTGGCGGTTTCGACGTAGAGGGCATAGAAGGTGGGCAGATCCTCGTAGCCGCCCTGGACCACCTTGACGCCGGCTTTGTCGGCCTTCTTGATGTTGCGTCGCCACTGCTGGTTGAAGTCGCGCTGGACCTCCTCCAGCGTGCGCCCGGCGAAGGAGACCTGGAAGACGTAGCGCGGCTGACCCGCGGCGAAGCCGTCCTCACCCCCGGGCTCGGTCTGCTGCCAGCCCATCCGGCGCAGCCGGTCGGCCAGGTCGAAGGCCCGCGGCTCGTGCGCGGTGGCTTCCACGTCCCGCAGTTGCCGGGCCTGAGGGTCGGCGATCGCGGCCTTGACCACCTCGGCACTCCAGCGGCGGGCGACGACGGGCGGCCCCATCTTCACCGAGAACACGCCCCGCTCCTTCAAATGCGCGAGCATCGGCTCCAGCCACAACTTCAGATCCGTGGCTGCCCAGTCGATGGCCGGCCCTTCGGGCAGGTAAGCGAGGTACCGCTTCAGCTTCGGCAACGGGCGCAACAGCACCAGTCCCACACCGACGAGGCGATCGTCGTCGTCGAACCAACCCAGGCTTTCCGCCCGCCAGTCCGGCTTCACGTCCCCCCACGAGGGAACCTGCATGTGGCTCACCGAGGGACGGGTCGTGACGAAGGCCAGATGTTCCTCGCGGGTGATCGCCTTCAGGCGGTAGCTCATGCGCAGCGCTCCTTCGGTCGGCGAACAAGCCTACTGGGACACAGCTCAGGCATGTCACTCACCGTCACAGATCAGCGGATCTGACACAGCTTCGTACTACCGCACGACGGTCCATCAGACGGGTCAGTCTGACTCCTGCCGAAGGACGCGGCGAGCCGCCTCAGCCTCGGCTGCCGGCGGGGAGAGCTCGTCGAGGACGTCAAGCTCGTCATCCCCCTCCAACTCCCGTTCCCAGGCTGCGGCGAGCCGCTCCTGCTCCTCCCCGGGCCTGGCCACGACGGTCTCTCTGTCCTCAGGCGCCAGGGCCGCCAGGAAGCGTGCGACTGAGTCGTTCGACATGCTAAACACCCCTTCGCTGGGCATGGTGCTGGTCCGGGCTCAGCATGGACAATCAGTCATGCGATCGCGGCCCGACACAGCCGCAGCACACTCGGATGGCGCCACCCAATGCGGTCAACGCACCCGCACGAAGGGGGAGGCAGCAACGTGTCGGCAGGCGCAAGGCGGGATGGCACACGGAGTTCTCCCGAGACGGTCGCCCTGCCGCTCCGGGCGCGGACCCGGCCCGGCGGCCGGACTGCGCCAAGGCGCGGCAGGGGACACAAAGAACAGCTGGAAGACCGGACCGAGGTCAGGCGCGGAGTGTGGCTGACCAACGCCAAGAGCCGGCGGGACAAACTCACCGACGACAAACTCCAGCGGCTCGCGGACCTCGGACTGACCTAGGCGGCTGGTGATTGGGACGCCTAATGACCGGTGACAGCTCTGAAGAGCAGCGGGCACAGGCGGCCGCATGGCGACACGGCCTCAAGTAGATAACCACCCCGTTCCTGCCATGCCTCCCTCTCCTTCCGTCGCGCCCCGGTGGGCCGTGGTGACCGTCTCGCCCATGCCACCCCGGCACCCCTGTCGGGCCGGTAGGGCCAGGCTCGCCGGAGGGGCCGGAGGGGCCAGGCGGGCCGGGCAGACCCTGCTGAACGCTGTTCCCTTGGAGGGCAATGCGCCGTGCTTGGAGTTCGTCGATCTGCTGCTGGTGGGCGACGATCACGACTGCCTGCGCGACGAGCATGACGGTCAGCGCTGCGCCGATTGCAAGGCGGCGTCGCGGGCTACGCCACGCCTCTTTCATACTTTCCACATCATTCCTCACGTTATGTGATGACAAGGAGCAAAGGGCAAGTGCGCGGCAAGGGCGGACCTCTACGTCGAGCGTCCTTCCCGGGGCGACCGGACACACCACTTCTGCCGATCACTGCGGGGAGGGGCTGAAGCACGTCA
This sequence comes from Streptomyces sp. CB01635, assembly GCF_002803065.1. GTDB lineage: Bacteria > Actinomycetota > Actinomycetes > Streptomycetales > Streptomycetaceae > Streptomyces. Next base: position 108,042 of record NZ_NNBL01000003.1, on the reverse strand, counting down.
CGGGCGCAGCGCAGGCGGGTGTGCGGACCCATGTTCACCTACTTCGGGCGCCCCTTCGGCGCGCGGAGAAGCCCACGATGCGTCACGGGCTTCGGCGTCTGCTTTCAGGCCACAACCGCTATGAATGCGACGGACCGGGAACGGCCCCCGACGGCCGGATGACGATCCCGCGCCGTGCCACCGGTGCGTCCGGCACTCTCGGCGGCGCTGCACCCCGTCCGGGCGCTGTCCACAACTCCGACTGCACTATCCGGCACCGCGCAAGCGCGGAATACCCTCCAGCGCACGCCGGAGGAGTCGGCCGGTGCGGCCGAGTGTCTAACTTGGATCTGGCGCTGGCGGAGCGACAGCATCCTTCCCGTCCTTCCCGGCCGTGCCGTCCCTCCCGTTCGTGCCCTCCTTCCCGTCCTTCCCGTCTGTGCCGTCCTTGCCTGCCGGGCCGATAGGACCGACGGGGCCCGAGGGACCAGGGGGACCAGACGGCCCTGAAGGCCCAGGTTTTACGCTCGCCTGAACGTCGACGGGCTGCATCCGCAGGTCGTCGATCTGCATTTGCTGGGCGACGAGCAGAGCCGACTGTGCGGCGAGCGCGACGGTCAGCACCGCGCCGAGCACGAGGGGGCGCCGCGGACTACGCAGCACTTCAATCACGCTTCTCACATCACTCCTCACGCTGTGTGACGGCGAAAGTGTAAAGGACGAGGCCGTGGCGGGGGTGGACCTGCGCGTCGAGTGTTTTCCCGGGGCCGCCTCGAGCGCCATACCTCTGCCGCGGCACGAAGGCGCTGAAGCACAACACCGGCGAAGCACGAGGGAGAACCTGGCGCCGTTCAAGGCCAGGAGCGCGAGGCGGCGCCGGATCGGCTACCCGTTGCTCCAAGTGGCTACGGCGAAGGCCCTCGATGCCAGTGCCTGCTCCACCCAGGAACTGGGGCATGGCACGAATACCGAGCGTCGGGAAGTGGTGACGCCACTCCTCGACGGTGCCAATCACCTGGCCTTCTTCGAGACGGTCGAGATCGTCTCGCTGCTCACACAGAACCCCGCGCAGGCCGACCAGTTCGTACGGCGCGCCCTGGGCGATCTCGCCACGGCGCCTCGGGACCTGCAACAAGCGGTGTCGGCACCGACGTTCAGGACATCCGCTGATCGGCCGTCCGCAGGGTGAGTCGGCCCGGATCGTGCATCAAGATGACCGCCCTGCCAGGACGGCCCGACGGGCAAGCACGAGCCGGAGCGAGACGCCACGGTGACCGGCAGGCCAAGGTGACGCTCCGGGGAGCACGCCCGCCAGCACACTCGTCTGGCTCGATCAATGACCGGCAAGGCGTCCCCCAGGACGACCGGATAAAGTGCCGCGTCGGCAGTCTGGTTACCTGAGGAGGTAAGCGTGACCGACATCAGCGAGGCCCGATCCGCGGACGGTGCAGCGCATGCGACCAGGCAGAGCCTGCTGCGCCGCCTGATGCGCTACATCCCTTTGATCGCCCCCATCCTGCTGTGGGCCGTGCCCTGCTGGGTGCTGCTGCACGCCGGCCAGCACTGGCCGCTCCCCGTGGCGCTGGCCGGCACCACCCTGTTCGTCCTCGGTCTGATCGGTATGCCGCTCGCGATGGTGCGCGGCCACGGCCGGCGGCAGCAGGACCGGGCGGCGATCGTCGGAGACACCCTCCTCGGGGCCAGCTGGGTCCTGTTCACCTGGTCCCTCCTGCTCGGCGTCCTGCTGCGCCTCGCCCTGACCGTGGCCGGCGTGGGCGACGGGCAGAACCGGGCCCGGATCGTCACTTGGACGGTCCTCGGCGTGGCCGCCGTGTTGCTCGCCTGGGGATACGCCGAGGCTCGCCGGGTACCACGGGTACGCCACCTCGACGTACAACTCCCGCGCCTGGGAGCCGGATTGGACGGCACGCGCGTCGCCCTCATCACCGACACCCACTACGGCCCGCTCGACCGCGCCCGCTGGTCTGCGCGGGTCTGCGAGACGGTCAACACCCTCGAGGCCGACCTGGTCTGCCACACCGGCGACATCGCGGACGGCACGGCCGAACGCCGCCGCGCCCAGGCCGCCCCGCTCGCCACCGTGCGAGCCACCCGGGCCCGCGTCTACGTCACCGGAAACCACGAGTACTACAGCGAGGCCCAGGGCTGGGTCGACCTGATGGACGAGTTGGGTTGGGAGCCGCTGCGCAACCGCCATCTGCTGCTCGAACGCGGCGGCGACACCCTCGTGGTCGCCGGCGTGGATGACGTCACCGCCGAATCCTCCGGCCTGGCCGGCCACCGCGCCCACCTCGCCGGAGCCCTGAACGGCGCCGACCCCGACCTGCCCGTCCTGCTCCTGGCCCACCAGCCCAAGTTCATCGACCGGGCCGCAGCCGACGGCGTCGACCTCCAACTCTCCGGCCACACCCACGGCGGCCAGATCTGGCCCTTCCACCACCTCGTCCGCATCGACCAGCCCGCCCTCGCCGGACTCAGCCGCCACGGCACCCGCACCCTCCTCTACACCAGCCGCGGCACCGGCTTCTGGGGCCCGCCCTTCCGCATCTTCGCCCCCAGCGAGATCACCCTGCTCGTACTCCGCTCCCCGCAGCGACCACCCACGCAGTAACACGGGGCGGGCCGACAATCCCGCATGCACCGGTTCACCAGACCGCGGCGAACCTTCCCGGTCAGAGCAGTACGGGGCCGCGGGCCCGACGTAGCCGATCACGTCCGCGTCCACGGTCTCCGAGTGCCGGATTCTTTCCAGATCCCCCCGGATCCCGCCTCTCAAGATCCGGACCAGGAGCGGGCCGACTCTGTTCCTCATCGACCGCTGGTCCTATGAAGAATCGGTGTGGCGCCTTGGCGGACCGTGAGGTCAATACGCCTGTGACAGAACGAAGACGTGGCGGAGGACGCCCTGTAACTCAGTGCGAGATACAAATACTTCCGACCGCATGCACCACGCTCGTTCTGGGGGAACACCGTGAAGTACACGCGCATCACCGCTCTCGCCGCCATCGGCGTCGCCGCCACCCTCTCGCTCACCGCCTGTGGCAACGACGGCTCCGGTAAGGACTCGTCCTCCAAGGGCTCCTCGTCCTCGTCTTCTTCGTCCTCGGACGGTGGCTCGAAGTCGGAGGACGGCTCGGGCTCCGGCGGCTCGGAGGCCAGCAACGCAAAGTCGGGCTCCGGTGAGGGCGCCGAGGCAGAGGCAGCCGCGAACGGCGCGACGGAGACCGGCAGCAAGGTCACGTTCTGCAAGACGGAGGACCTGGCCATCGACGCCACAGATGCAGCGCCCGACGAAGAGTCCGGCAGGATCAACATCACCATGATCAACCGCGGTTCGACCACCTGCTCGGCGACGGGCTTCGCGGGCGTCGACATCAAGGACACCGACAACACCTCGAACCCCATCGAGCGCGGCCCCGCCCAGCCGCGTGTCACCATCCTCAAGCCCGGCGACGCCGCCGTCTTCAACCTCGCCTACAACATCGACAACACCGGCAACAGCCTCTCGCGCCCGACCAACATCCTGGTGACGCCCCCGAACGAGACCCACACCGTGACCCTGAAGTGGCCCGCGGGCGCGGGAGACATCAAGGGCGCCTACACCGACGTTCAGGTCTACCCGACACACACGACCAAGTAAGGGCGGTGCGCGCGGCCGGCTCTGGCGGCCAACCGCCGCAGCCGGCCGGGATCTTGGCCAGCCGGCGTGTAGCCGGCCCATGTCAGCGAGCTAGGCGGCGGTCCCGACGTTCTTGGGGCCTCCCCCTGATTGGTGGCCACTCTGATACTGGATCGCTCGGTCCGGAGGAAGCAGGCCTGGTGCCATCCCGGACTGCCGCGGCCATGGAGTGGCCCCGGTCCAGGTCAGCGGCTACTCGGCCTCGTCATTCGTGAGGGGAGAGAGGCGGGGGCGGCGGACGTGGCCCGGTTCTCGGGCGAGCCGGTGTATCGGCGGCCGACCGGGGCGGATGCGGCGGTGCTGCGGGAGGGAGTTCCAAGAGCGGGGGGAGAGGCTGCTGCGGGGGGGTACCGGAGGTGACGCGGCTGGCAGCGATGCGAGGGCGCCGGGCGTGACGGAGCAGGCGGCGAAGCGTTGAACCCAGCGGTCGTGGTGCCTCCGGGCAGAGTGTCCAACGACATTGGACGCCAGTCCCCGTAGCACCTGATGGCAAGCCGTTCAAGAGTGTTTGCTCAACCGCCTTGCTAGCAGGAAGAATCGATCTCGTGGCCAACGCACTGCAGGAATTGGTGAAGAGCCGGCTGGAGCAGCAGGGCTGGTCCTATGGCGACGTGGCCCGGCGCGGCGGCATCCCGCGATCCACCGTTCACCATCTGGCGACCGTCGCGCAGGTGGCCCGTATGCCGCAGCAAGCCACCCTCGAAGGCCTGGCCCGGGGACTGGAACTGCCCCTGGACTCGGTACGGAGAGCCGCCGCCGAAGCCTGCGGAATCCACCTCTACTTCGAGGACCCCGCCGACACCACGTCCGACCCGGAGATCGCCACCCTCATCGCCAGCGTCCAGCGCCTGTCCGACGCCGACCGCCGCCACGTCACCGCACTCATCGAGTCCCTCCTGCGCAGCACCCCCGGCGGTCCCCGCTAGGGGTTTCCCCGCACGGGCGTCCATTGTGTGGCGAAGCATCAGATCGCCGTAAAAATCGTTCCATTGGGGCTATCCTCTCGTCGCACGGGCCGCGTTGAACCGCCCGAAGCCTCCAGGGAGAGGGGGGTCTACGTGCTTGTCGTCCATGGAGTGTTCGCGACCGCCGTCGTACGCGACAGAACGGGAGAGCCGGTGGTCCTGCTCTCCGGCGAACTCCCCGAGGCCCTCACCCCTGCCGCACTCGACGAGCTGCTGAACCTGGCCGCCGCGGTGCTCGACGCGGAGGAGCTGCGGCTGTTCCGAAGCTGCCTGTCCGCACTGCACTGCGGCGAGAAACTCGACGAACGCCGTATCGAGGTCAGCGGAGCCGTCCTGACCGTCTACCGAAGCTGATCCGGACACGGTCGCGGGGCCCCCGGGAGTTACTCCCGGGGGCCCCGCGTCGGGTGCGCCCCGCATCGGGCCCGATCAGACCGGATCAGAAGTCACGGTCACAGTTCCTGTAGTCGTCGTAGCCGCGGTAGTTGACGTGGCGGTGGCCCCTCCAGTCCTTGCGGTAGCCGCAGTTGTCGTCCCACCGGCTCCAGTAGTGGCCGCGGTGGTGCCGGTTGTACCGGTAGTCCCCGCACCAGCCGTTGTTGTGGAGAGCGGCCTTGTGCAGGAGCCGGTGGGTTTGGGCCGGGGCGGCCGTCGCGGTGGAGGCCATGGCCGTGCCCGTCAGGGGGATGGCGATCGCTGCGACGGTCAGGGCGGCCGTCGCGGTGGCGCGTGCCAGTTTTCTCACCGTGTTTCTCCTTGTTTCGATGAATTGCCGGATGGCGTGCCAGACATTACTCGGCAACGACTCTCCACTCGTTCATCCAACCGGCTATGGACGACTTACCGGACCACAGCCGATGTCGGGTTCCGCGGCGCCCAAAACATGCTCTGAGCTTTACTTACCGGGTATTTCCGGGTCTCGCTTCCGCGGGGTCCGGAAACACTCTTCAGGGTGAAGCAACTCCGGTATGTCGCAGCCGTGTTGCGAGCCTCCGTGAAATATCAAAAAAGCTTCTGGCCCGCCCCGGGTAATGCGTTGAAGAATTCCCTGCCGTTTCCATAAGCGGGGAGTTCTGCCCTGCGGAAACGGAAATCTGCCGCAGCGTATTCGCCCCGCGTTGTGCGCAGTCGGTTCAGTGCGGTCAGCTTCGGTAGACGGTCAGGACGGCTCCGCTGACCTCGATACGGCGTTCGTCGAGTTTCTCGCCGCAGTGCAGTGCGGACAGGCAGCTTCGGAACAGCCGCAGCTCCTCCGCGTCGAGCACCGCGGCGGCCAGGTTCAGCAGCTCGTCGAGTGCGGCAGGGGTGAGGGCCTCGGGGAGTTCGCCGGAGAGCAGGACCACCGGCTCTCCCGTTCTGTCGCGTACGACGGCGGTCGCGGACACTCCTTGGACGACAAGCACGTGCACCCCTCTCGCGGAGGTTTCGGGTGGTTCACCCGTCTTGGGGGTCGAGAGGATAGCCGTGGTGGAGCCGCACAACCTGGGCCGGATGGCCCCTAGTTGACCCAATCGGGTGGGAGTGCGACGCGTGTCGGGCGGAGTTCATATCCGGCTATTCGCGCCCTCACCTGCCGTTTCCCCCGATGGGCGATGTGTCCGGTGAGGGGCGATGTGCGTGAAGTGGTTGTCCGAGGTTCTTGGACGGTCTACTGTCCAATCTCGTCAGACAGATCGTCCGGCATGGATGGACGTCCGGGATCGGATGTGACCGTCCATGCCCATTCAGTAAAGGAACCACCATGCTCGGCATGCGTGAGCTGGACGCGGAGTCCGCAGAGCTGCTGCCCGGCCGCGAGGCCCTGGGCCGGCTGAAGTTCAGCTTCGTCAAGACGACCAACGTGACGCGGCACGTCGCCTACGTCCAGGCCCAGAACAACTCGCTCGCCGTGAACGCCTGCTCCCCCGAGGCCATCGCCCAGTCCGCGGGCACCCAGACCATCAACGTCCACCAGTAACCGACCCTTCATCCCGAAAGAGGTTTCACCATGAACAACGAACAGCTCAACGAAGAGTCCGCGGAACTGCTGCCCGGCCGTGAGGCCCTGGGCCGGCTGAAGTTCAGCTTCGTCAAGACGACCAACGTGACGCGGCACGTCGCCTACGTCGACGCCCACAACAACTCGCTGGCGGCGAACCTCAACTCCCCCGAGGCCATCGCCGCCTCCGAGGCCAACCAGACGATCAACATCAGCCAGTAACGGCACCCGACACGTGCGGACCGTGTTCGTGGCGACGCGGTCCGCACCGGGGAGGGAGGGCAGGACGATGGCCGACGGTCAGGGGGCCCATGACCCCGCTCCCATGGGGACGGCGGTCCGGGACGCAGACAAAACGTTTCCCGGGAACGTGTACGAGGAACCGCACTTCCCCGTCCCGCGACTCGGCGCAGGGCTTCAACGCCTGGGCGAGTACCAGGGATCCGGTTCCACGGAACGCAAGTATCTGGTCCGGCGGGAGGACGGACAGGTGGTCCAGCTCTCCCGGCTGCTCTATCTCGTGGTCGAAGCCATCGACGGCGTACGCGACACCGAGAGCATGTCCCACCGGGTCAGCGGCCGCTTCGGACGCGAGATCAGCGCCGACAACATCCACTACCTCGTGGAGCACAAGCTCGAACCGCTCGGTCTCACCGTCCCGTTCGAGCAGGCGGACGAGCAGGTCGCCACCGGTCCCCGGTCCGACCTCCTCCTGGTCCTCAAGGGCCACCGGGTGATCTTCCGCGAGCGACAGGTCGCGCGTATCGCCACGGCTCTGGCCTGGCTGCACCGGCCCTCCGTGGTGGCCCTGGTGCTGGCGGCGGTCACCGTGCTGGACGTCTGGCTGTTCGGCTACCACGGCGCAATGCAGCCGGTGCTCCAGGTGCTGGAGCAACCCGTCCTTATGCTGGCCGTCTTCGCGCTGATCGTAGCCTCGCTCGTGTTCCACGAGTTCGGTCACGCCTCGGCCTGCCGGTACGGGGGCGCGCGCCCCGGAAGCATCGGGTTCGGCCTCTTCCTGATCTGGCCCTCGATGTATACCGACGTCACCGACGTCTACCGCATCAACCGGGCCGGCCGGATCCGCACCGACCTGGGCGGGGTCTACTTCAACGTCGTCTTCGTACTAGGGCTGGCCGGCGCCTACCTCCTCACCGGCCAGCCCTTCTTCCTCGGCGCGGTCTACCTGGTGCACTTCGAGATCCTCGAACAACTGATGCCGGCGGTCCGGCTGGACGGCTACTACATCCTCGGTGACCTCGCAGGGATCCCCGACCTCTACGGCAAGATCAAACCCATCCTCCTGAGCATGCTGCCGGGCCGGCCGGTCACCCCGGAGGTGGCCGGTCTCAAGCGCTCCGCACGGGTCATCGTGACCATCTGGGTGCTGACCATGGTGCCGCTGATCATCGGCGAGCTCGGTTACGTCCTGTGGAACCTCCCGCGCCTGCTCGCCACCGGGCTGCGTTCGCTGGCCGAGCAGGCGACCGGAACCTGGTTCGCCTTCGCCGACGGGGAGATCGCGGCCGGACTCGTCGGCGTCGTCGGAGGGTTCATGATCCTGTGCCCTTTGGCCGGCGCAGGGTATCTCACCGTGCGTCTGACCGGGCGGCTCGTCCGGGCAACCCTCCGCGCCACCAAGGGAAACCTCCGGCTTCGCCTGGTCATCTGCGCCGGCGTACTGGCCGCGGGCACCGCGCTCGGCGCGGCATGGCTGGGCGGGATGACGCCCAAACCGCTGCCGCCACAGCCACCCATCGTCCCCATTCTCCAGCCCGGTGTGCCAACGCTCCGCGCGACGGCATCGCCGTCGGACTCGGACGAGGCGCCGCAGGACGACGCCCGGCCGGACTCGCCCCTCCTCACCGGCCCGTCGCCGGAGGCGAGCCTGCTCTCGCCGACGCCCGATGCCAGTCCGTCCGACGAGGCCGACACGGCGAGCGGTTCCCCGTCGGCCGAGGACGCGACCAAGACGGCCGCCCCGACACCCAAGAAGGCGACTTCGAGCCCGACCCCGAGCCGCAGGCAGAGTCCGGCACCGTCCGGTCCCAGCCCCTCGGCCGGTACGCCGAGCGTCTCGCCGTCGGCCCCGCCCTCGACAAGCCCCTCCCCGCCGCTGCCCACCGAGAGCTTCCCCGACCCCTTCACCTGGTGAATCCCGGGGCCCACAACCCCCCGATGAACAGCCGTGAACCCCGGCGAACCTCCCCGGCCCCGTGCCGCTCGTACACCCGCAAAAGGAGAACTTCAGTGAGCCACCGAAAGCCACGCACCAGCACAGTCGGCCGGACGGCCATGCGCCTGGGCATGCTGACCACCGTCTGCCTGACCGGCCTCGCCACCGTGACCCCAGCGGGTGCGGCGACCGGATCCCGCATCACCAGTGGCGTCGGCATCGCCGTGGACGAGGCACGGTCCCTGGCCAACCCCAGACACCGCATCGACCACGACGAGGAGTTCACGATCCATCAGCTCGGCACGGTCGTGGGCGCCGGCGTACGCAACCGGGCGATCGCCCGCTCCGTCGGCTGTTCGATCGACGCGCCCTGCCGGTCGATCGCGCTGTCCTTCCAAATCGTCACCACGAACGGGGCCGCGCGACTCAACGCCTCGAACACCAGCAAGGCAGTCAACGACCACTGCGAGGGCTGCGAGACCTTCGCCGGCGCCTACCAGTTCATCGTCTCGACCCCGTACCGGTTCACGCTGAGCTCGGCGACCAGAAACAAGCTCGGCGCGTACGAACGGCGGCTGGCCGCGCTGGAACGCAGTCGCGAGCCGATCGACGTCGTCAAGGGCCACGCCGACGCCCTGGCCGCCGAGATCGTGAGCCTTCTCCAGCACGGGGTGGCAGCCGCGCCGCACGGCAAGACCGTCGACCCACTGGGCCTGCGGCCCACCGTCACCCTCCGGCGTCACATCGACTAGCCCCCGGCGCTCCGGGCCCACGGAGCCCACCGCCTCCCCGGGCCCGGGCCTGCTCTCCCGGACCCGGGGGCCGACCTCCCCAGAGACAACGCCCATGCGACCCATGCGATACCCGCCCGAACTGCGCCGCAAGGCCCTGGACCTGCTCGCCGACGGCGAGCCCGTGAAGAAGGTCGCCGTCGCTCTCGGCCTCAGCGACCAGACGGTCTACCAGTGGCGGCGCCGGCACCTGCCGCACCTCAGCAGAGGAGGGCCCGAGCCGTCCACGGGGACAGACCTCAGGGCCGCACGCCGGCGTATCGCCCAACTGGAGTCCGAGCTCGCCGCCCTCCGGCGCGCGACCGAGCTGCTGCGCGATGTGGTGTCCCCAAAAGGCGATTCGAGGCAGTCCACGTGATGGCCGGCGAAGGGCTGCCCGTGCGGACCGCCACCCGGGCGCTCGGCGTGACCGAGTCCGGCTACTTCACCTGGCGCGCCCGCCGTCCCTCCGCCCGGTCAATCCGTCACACCTGGCTCACCGAACTCATCACCACCATCCACGCCGCCTCCGGCGCCACCCACGGATACCGGCGCATCCACAGCGAACTCACCCGGACCTACGGGATCGCCGTCAGCCACGGGACGGTGGAACTCCTCATGCGCCGGGCCGGTATCCAGGGGCGCACCGGTGACGGCACCCCTTCCTGAGAGGAACCGGAACATGACCCTGGAACACCCCACGCCCCCGCTGCCCATCTCCGCGCTGCTGCGCCCCCAGATGCGCATGGAGGGGGACCTGCCGGCCACTCAGGCGCACCAGGTGATGCTGCACTGTGCCCTGGACGCGGCCTGCATCACGGCACGGATGACCGACTACCACGCCGTCACCCGGATCGCCGAGCTCGACTACCAGACGGTGGCCGCGGTGATCAGATGGCTGCGGATCCTCCGGTGACGGGCGGAGAACGGCCCGACACCGCCCATCAGTCTCCGGAGCCGGAGTCTGTCGGGGTGTCAGGGTCGGGGGTGCTGCGCAGGAGGGACTCGACGAGTGCGGTGACGTGGCGGCGGTCGGCGTCGGACAGGCGCTGGACGCTGGCGATGAGGGTGGCGATCTCCGGGTCGGACGTGGTGTCGGCGGGGTCCTCGAAGTAGAGGTGGATACCGCAGGCTTCGGCGGCGGCCCTCCGTACCGAGTCCAGGGGCAGTTCCAGTCCCCGGGCCAGGCCTTCGAGGGTGGCTTGCTGCGGCATACGGGCCACCTGCGCGACGGTCGCCAGATGGTGAACGGTGGATCGCGGGATGCCGCCGCGCCGGGCCACGTCACCATAGGACCAGCCCTGCTGCTCCAGCCGGCTCTTCACCAATTCCTGCAGTGCGTTGGCCACGAGATCGATTCTTCCTGCTAGCGACAAGCTGACGCCGTTCGGGCGAGATCGAGTCTATGTCGGTGCGTGTGGGGACGATCACGCGGAGGAGGCTTCTCGGTGAACCGAGAAGCGATGCGAGCCGCTCCCAGGTAGCGCACCGGGTCGAGGCCGCGGACCAGGTGTGGGGCGCGGCTCCCTCTGTCCACGGTGAAAGGAATCAGTGACGCGGAGTCGGCCCGGATCGCGGCCACCAGCCCCACGCTTCCCTGCAGGACGTGTGACAGCGGGGCAGACCCTCACTGCCGGTCGCCGAACGGCTCGTCCAGATCGGCGCCCTCGACGAGGCCAAGAGCGCTGACGCGGCGGGACCTGCTGTCCAGGCGGACGGCTGCACCGGCATGTCGGATCCGCTCTACCGCCGACGGGCAACTCGCGCTCGGTGACGACCTGGTGAGCGCGGAGCCGAGCGGCCTGAAAGACCTGTACGGCGCCCGCGTGCGGGAAACGAGGCACCTGGACGTCTCCGAAATCGAGGTACAGCCCTCCCCCGCATCCGTGACCACACGCACGGACGGATCTCTGGTGTAGGCAGCGCATCGTCGCCTCAGGCCGCCGGACGGTCAGACAGAGGCGGGCAGCGGCTGTTCGGCCCAAATCGTCTTGCCGTCGGCTGTATAGCGGGTCCCCCAGCGTTGGGCCACCTGCGCGACCAGGAACAGTCCTCGACCTCCCTCCTCCGTGCCCGAAGCGCGTCGCATGTGCGGAGACGTACTGCTGGTGTCCGAGACCTCACAGATCAGCACGTGCTCGCGGATGAGCCGCAGGCTGATCGGGCCGGAGGCGTGCCTGATGGCGTTGGTGACGAGTTCACTGACGATCAGCTCGGTGGTGAAAGCGGCCGCTTGCATTCCCCAGACCCGAAGTTGGCTGACGGACTTCTCACGCGCCTCGTGGACGGCGGACGGCTCGGCGGACACCTCCCAAGCGGCAACGCAGTCAGAACTCAGGGCGCGGGTACGTGCGATGAGGAAGGCAACGTCGTCAGAGGGACGATCGGGCAGCAGGATTCTGACCATGGTGTCGCAGATCTCGTCCAACGGGCGGTCAGGGTGAGCAAGGGCGAAGCACAGGCGCTCGAATCCGACATCAACGTCGCGGTCGCTCGCTTCGATCAGCCCGTCGGTGTACAGCGCGATGATGCTTCCCTCCTCGACCGGGATCTCTGCCGACTCGAAGGGCAGGCCGCCCAGCCCCAGCGGCGGCCCGGCGGGAACGTCGGGGAACTCAACCGGCACGTCGAGGCGCGCGATCGCGGGGGTGGGATGTCCGGCGCGGGCCATGGTGACGGTGCGGGCGATCGGGTCGTAGATGGCATAGACACAGGTCGCGCCGATAACGACGGGCCCGTCGGATGTGGCTTCCGCCTCGTCGGAGAGACGCACCACGAGGTCGTCGACTTTGGTCAGCAGCTCATCCGGGGGCAGATCAAGGTCCGCGAGGGTCTGCACGGCCGCCCGGAGCCGTCCCATGCTGGCCGCGGCGTGGATGCCGTGCCCGACGACATCGCCCACCACGAGCGCCACTCGGGCACCCGAGAGCGGAATGACGTCGAACCAGTCACCGCCGACGCCCACTTCGGTGTCGGCCGGCAGATACCGGTAGGCGGCTTCGACGGCGCTGAGATCGGGCAGGTCCTGCGGCAGCAGGCTCCTCTGCAAGGTCAGCGCCGCCTGCTGCTGGCGTGTGTAACGCCTGGCGTTGTCGACGCACACGGCGGCCCGGCCCACCAAGTCTTCGACGAGGAGGAGGTCGTCCTCGTCGAACGGGCGGGGATTCCTCCAGCGCAGCAGGGTGACGACGCCCATATTGATGCCGCGTGCCCGCAGCGGTACCACCAGCTGCGTGTGCACGCCCAGCCCGATCAGCCTTGTCCAGCGCAGTGGGTCTTTCGCGAGCCAAGGCGTCGACGGGCGAACCACCTCGCGGATTGACTGTCCAGTGGCCAGGGAACGTCGTTGGGGCGACTCCTTGGGGTAATGGGGCGTCGCGCCGATCTCGACTCCCGCTTCGGGGCGATCTTCCTGGATCGAGAGGTGGGCCACACGGCACAAGGGGTCGGAGGACTCGGCGGATCTCGTTGTCAGGTCCATCGGCGTATGGACACTTTCGAACAGGTCAACCGCCACGAAGTCCGAGATGGAGGGCACCAGGATCTCGGCAAGTTCGTGCACCGTACGGTCCAGGTCGAGCGTGGTGCCCATGTGCTCACTGGCCGTGTTGAGCACCGTCAGCCGTTCGCGCGCCGGGTCCTGGCCCTCGAAGTCGAGGACAGCGTGACAGACCCCGAGCACGTTGCCGTCAGCACCGCTCAAGGGAAAGGAGGAGCGAAGCCTGACGTGACCGCCGTCTTCCCGGCCGGACACCCGGACCGGCGCTATGTTCTCCAGTGCCACCGGTGCCTGGCCTGACTTCAGTACCTGCTTGGCCTGGCGTGCAACGATCGGCGATGGCTCCGCACCGGCGGCCGGACTGGTGGCGGCACCGCACACCTCCTCGTCGAGGTGAGCCATCGCAAGGTTCACCCACTCGTACCGGAGGTCCGTGTCAAGCACGGCGACACCCAGCGGGGACTGCTGGAGCAGGCTCCACGCGACATCCTCATGCCACTCGTCCTCGCGCAGCGCAGCGGCGTCCCGCAGGGCGACGAGCCACTCACGATGGCCACCGAGCGCGTGAAGGCGGCAGGTACGAACCGCGAGTTCCACGGGACGCCCCTCACGGTGGAGCACTGCGACGGGGCTCTCCCAGCCGCTCTCCGCCCCTCGCAGCCATGACTGCACGGCAGGCACATCACCCTCGTCGAGGAGCAGGGTTGTCACGGAGTGCCCCAGCACGTCGGCCGCGGTGTACCCGAGGAGATCCTGAGCGGCCTGGTTCCAGCCCGCGATCACACCATGGCTGTCCACCATCAGCAAAGCTGCAGTTGCCATGTCGAATGGTTTGAGCGGATCTCCACCGCCCGCCTCACTGCTGAAGCCCATAGCGTCATCCCATCCACGGGCACGACCTACGCACACATTGTCGCATCGGGGGCCGGAGGATGCTGCGGCGGTGAAGCCGCAACCGACCTGATCACTGCTTCCGAGCGCGACTGGTACAGCGCAATCGCGTCCGCCTTGAACTCCGGCGGGTTGCGCTTCGTGACCACGAAACGGTGCATCAGTGAGCCCGTGGGCCGCGCTCACCAAACGTGCTCGACAACACCACGGAGTGTTACTGGAAGTGGCTCTTCACCATGGCGGAGGGCTGACGGCTGAGGAGCGGGCACCCTGGCCCCCAAGGGTCCCGGCGGTGCCCGCTGCAAGCTGGATGCGAGTCAACTGCGGGCGCTGGAGGCGGTGTTGGACGCCGGGTGCGGCCGCTGCCGGCCGGAGCGACCGGTGCTGGACTCTGACGAGGATCGTCGAGGTCGTGCACCGCCGGTTCAGGGTGGAGCACACCCTGGCCGGGATGCATCTGCTGCTGCACCGCATCGGCTGGTGCGCGCAGGTTCCCTCCGCAAGGGCGTCGGGTCCTGCCACAGGTGAGCCGCCACGACGGGTCACCGACCGAAGGATGACCGCCCCTTCCCCTTCCCCTTCCCCTTCTCTGCGTCTGCTGCCGCGAGCACCGAGTCAGCCAGCTCTGCAACGGACCGTCCGCCACCTGTGTCGATGCGATCCATACCCCATCTGTCGACGGCATCGATCATGAGTGCCTGGTCACGCTCCGTACGGGCCAGGAGCTCGCCCCTGGGGACTGCGCGATGGCCTGCTCGACGGAGTCGTGGAACGAGTAGACGTGACGCAGACCGCCGAGAGAGAAGACATGCAGGAGCCACTTGTCGGAGCAGGCAATCCGCAGCGACCCGTGACAGGACTTGATGCGTTTGGTGACAGCGACGATCATGCCGAGCCCCATGGAGTCCAGGAAGGGGGTACTGCACAGATCGAGAACGAAGTGACGGTGGCCCTCGGCGAGCCTCCGGACCACTGCGGCTTGCACGAAAGGAGCGAAGGCAATGTCGATCTCTTCGTTGGCTTCGACGACCGTCCAGCCGTTCGCCACGTGGCAATCGACTGACTCATGCGGCCCTGCGACGCCCTGATCACACACGTCCCTGCTCCTCTGCACCCTTGACCGGTTTGTCCGTTTAATCCATAAGACAGGTCATGGCCGCGAAGTCACAAGGTCCCGGTTTTCAGATGGTGAGCGAGAGTCTGCGAGACACCCGCTCCGCGGTGGCAATCAGCGTCGCCACAGCACCTTCGAGACGGTCGGTGCGGTTGGCGCGCAGGGAGATACCAAGCGCGCCAAGGGTGTCGCCTTGACGGATGGGCACTGCGACGCACGCGGTGCCCAGGGAGTACTCCTCAATATCGGTGATCGCAGACCCATGGGGCGCGGCGTCGAGACGCCGTAGCAGTTCGGCACGGTGAGTGATGGTGCGAGGGGTGAGATCATTCAGCGTGTGGCGGGAGAGGTAGTCGGCGCGGGCATCGCCGTCCAGCTCACGCAGAACGCACTTGCCGAGCGCCGTGGCGTGCCCTGCATCTTCGAAGCCGACCCACAGATCGACACGGGGCGCCTTCGGCCCGTCCACGATCTCCGCGACCCGGATCTCGCCGTCCTCGTAGAAGGTCAGATAGGCCGCGGCCGACAGGCCATCCCGCAGCTCCGTGAGCGTGGGACGCACCCTGCTGAGCGCCGCCTGATCGCGGCTTCCTCCATGCAGCGCACCCAGCCTCTCCCCCAGGACGAACGTGCTGTCGTCGAGTTTGCGCACGTAGCCGTCGTGCACCATCGTGCGCAGCAAATGGTAGGTCGTGGCCAAAGCCAGCCCGGTCTCGCGCGCCAGTTGCTTGGCCGGCACGCCACCTTCGTGCGCACCCACAGCCTCCATCAACCGGAAGGCTCGCTGCACCGAAGCAATGAGCGTGGGGCCTTCCTTACCACCCATGCCTCCACATTGCTCCTTGCGGACAAGTCGGGGCAAGTCCGGCGGGCAGAATGTTGCCCGCCTCGGCGGCCCGGACAGCACAGGGCATAGACGCGATTCAGCGGACGCAGCCACTCTTCGTGATCACGAATTTCGCAGCGGGTCGTCCGTGCGGTGCCGGCGTCCAACAGCACCACAAGCTCCTCCATCGCGGCATTTACAACATCCTCAGCAGTACCAGTGGAACCATCTCGTCTCCACGTTGCCGGCCAGTGACGTGCACTGGCCCTGCTATCGCCGACGCGGCGGTGGCCTCCTGGTCAGCGACAACCCGGATTGCCTCTCCGGCGTCGTGGGCACGCCGCCGCCAGGGATATCGGTCGGTTTCTTCGACCATGGTGCCGGGACAGGTTTCCATCACTTCCGATGGCTGACCGTGGCGCTCGGCAGCCGTCTAGCGGTGATCATCTCCCGTGACCCCCCAGGACGCCTCGCGCCTCTGTGTCGCAGAGCTCAATCGCTTCACCGGATTCCTCCGAGGATGCCCCGGCCTTTGGGGAGGGGAGGAATCGGACTCCTGCGGAGCAGGGCAGAAAGAGCCGCATCGCCGTCAGGGCGATCCGGCGTCCACCCTGCGTGATGATGAGGAACCCCACCGAGTACAAAGTCGCCCGCAAGCTGCTGTCCGTCCCCGGGGTGCTGTTGAGTCGCGACAGCACCAAGCCCGCCGAGTCACTTGTCCTCCGCCATCAGAATGCGGTGCTACGCCGACAGATCACCGGCCCGGTCCGTTACGAGCCCGCGCACCGGTTCTGGCCGGCCGCCCTCTCCAACCCGATACCCCATCACCACTGACGCGAGATCTTCCCGGTGCCTGGCACGCTGCTGGCCTGGCATCACAGGTTCATCGCGGCGAAGTGGGACCGCAGCGCCCGGCGCACCCGCACAGGACGTTCCGACACCGACTCAGCCGCGCGCGCCCTCCCGTACCGCCCGCGGCGAGAGGCCCAACTCGCGGCGGCACGCCTTGTTGAACGCCTGGAGGTCCGGGATGCCGACCGTCGTCGCGATCGCCGGGATCGCCATGGTCGAGGCCTCCAGCAGGTGCCGGGCCCGTTCCATGCGGCGCCGTCGGATGTGGCCGACGACCGTGCCCCCTGTGGCCTCGCGGAACAGTCGGGTCAGATGGGTGTGCGAGACACCGGCGGCACGGGCCACCTCCGGAACGGACAAGGAGCAGGCCAGCCGCTCCTCGACGTACGCCAAGGCCGCCCGCAGTGCCGGGTGCGGGGAACCCGTGGGGCTCTCGGCAGCGCCGCCACCCAGGCCGGTCACGCGCCACAGCACCGTCCACAGCTCCGCCGACGCCCGTACCGGACTCTGCGCGGTCGCCGCGACCGTCTGCCGCAGCAGCCCACTCAGCACGGCCGCCTCGGAACCGGCGTCCTGCATCACCGGCACCGGCCGCCGCTCCCCGTCGCCGGGCAGCCGGAAGTGCGCGTACAGGTGCTCGCAGCGGCGTGCGCCGTAGTGGAAGTGCACCTCCGCACCCGGCGGTACGAGACTCACATGGCCGGGGCGGATGGGATGCGAGGATCCACACAGCTCCAACTGGCCCGAATATCCGTACAGATGCAGCTGCCAGAGGTGCGGCAGCCGGAACACCTCGTGCGGGCCGGACGAACCATGCACGCCCACACCCGCGTTCACCTCGCGCGGGGGGCGGTCGAGGGCCGGCTCCACGGACGACGGCAGGACCATGGTGAGAAAATACCAGTCGCTGTCGATTACAACCCACGACTTCCCCACTGCCGCTGCCTACCGTTGCCGCATGTCAACCACACGGCAATTGCCGGGACTTCTGAGCTCGGTCCAGATGGCGCGGTTCGTCTCACACGGTTTCCTGCGGCTCGACGGAATCGTCCCCCAGGAGATGAACGACGAGGTGCCCGGCGTCTTCGACGGCCCACTGCCCCTGGTGCCGTTCGGTACCCCCGCACCCAAGGCGTTCCCCGAGGGGACGTTCGCCCGGCGCCTCATCGAACTCACGGCTGTCTCAGGGGCGTTGACGAGCCTGGTGGGGCCGGATCCGACCGTCGACCACCACTACGTCCACACCCGGGCACCCCACGAGGGCCGCGCCCAGCCGCTGCACGCCGACGCCATCATCGACGTACGGTCCGACGCGTTCGACGTGCAGCTCATGTACTACCCGCACGACGTCACCATCGAGATGGGCGGCACGCTCATCGTCCCGGGCAGCCACCTTCGCCGTACCAATGAATCCGACATCGGCCGCTACCAGAACCTGCGCGGCCAGACCCGGCTCAGCTGCCCGGCCGGCACCGTGATCCTGCTGCACCACGGCATCTGGCACGGCGGACGCCGCAACGACAGCGACCGCCTCCGGTACATGTACAAGATCCGCTTCAACCCGACCGTGCCACAGGTCCGCCTGTGGGACACGACGGACCTGGACAGCCCGGCCGTCCGCGAAGAACTGACCAGAGCCTTCCCGTGGTACGAGCCTGCCACCGGCCGCATAGAGACGTACGGTCGCATCAAGCTGTGGCGGACCATGACCGCCGACCCCGACTTCGACATCGACCACTGGGCCACGCGTATCGCGAACCGGCCCGCGCAGGGGAGCAACGCGTGACCACTCGCCACACCGACCACACCACGGAGAAGACCGTGCGGCAGCAGGTTCTCGTCCTGTACCTGGGCACCTCCGCCCTCGATTCCGAGGTCGTCGGCTGGGCCTGCTACGACGGGACCGGCCGCACCCACCCCACGACCGGCGACAGTGACGAGCCGCCGTACATGACAGGTGTCGCGGCGCTGGAAGACGGCTGGCGGCTGTTCCAGGCCGCGCAGCTCATCCCGGCTCCGCCCGGCTCCGAGTACGAAACCTCGTTCCTCAAGCACGAGTTCTTCTTCGAGAAGCTTGTCTGAACGCTCGGTGCCAGGACCGGCGCCCTCACCGTGTGGACTTCTTCCCCGGCCCCTGCCGCGGTACCGATCCCCGCCCCTTCCTCACCGTCACCTCATCGTCGGTGCGCCGTGGAACGAGGAGCAAAGCCACCATGGACAGGACACAGCACCCCAGGATGTAGACGCTGATGCCGACGCTCGAGTCGGTGTCCTCCAGGATCGCCACGGCGATCAGCGGTGCGGGTCCGCCCGCGATGACCGAGGCGAGCTGGTAGCCCAGACCCGCGCCGCTGTAGCGGACGTTGGTGCCGAAGCCCTCGGCGATGAGCGCGGCCTGGGGACCGTACTGCATGTCGTGGAAGACCAGGGACAAGGCGATGGCGAGGAGGACGAGTCCCGGTGTCCTGGTGTTGAGCAGCGCGAAGTACGGGAAGGCGAAGGCTCCGACGCAGACGATGCCGATGCCGTACACGAGGCGGCGTCCGAAGCGGTCGGAGAGATGGCCGAAGACCGGGATGGTGATGAGCCCGATGGCGGCCGCGATGAGGGTGTCGTCGAGCAGGTCACCCCGGGCCAGCCCGAGGTTCTCCGTTCCGTAGGTCAGGACGAAGGTGATGAAGAGATAGAACGGTGCCTGCTCGGAGAGGCGGACGAACGCGGCGGTGATCACCTCTCGCCACCGGTGGTGCAGGACGTCCCACAGCGGGATACGGACGACGGCCTCCTCGCGCTTCACCTCCCGGAAGTCGGGGCTCTCCAGGACCCTCAGCCGTACGTACAGGCCGATGGCGACGAGCACGGCGCTGGCCAGGAAGGGGATACGCCAGCCCCAGCTGTCGAAGTCGTCACCGGAGGCGGCGCTCAGCCACTTGACCATGCCGGTCGAGGTGAGCAGTCCCAGCGGCACGCCCATCTGGGGCCAACTGGCCATCAGGCCACGGCGTTTCTTCGGCCCCCACTCCATGGCCAGGAGCACCGAGCCGCCCCATTCGCCGCCGACGCCGATGCCCTGGCAGACGCGCAGGACGACGAGCAGGATCGGCGCGGCGAACCCGATCGACGCGTAGCTGGGCAGGCAGCCGATGAGGACGGTGCTGATGCCCATCAGGAGCAGGGTGATGACGAGCGTGGACTTGCGCCCGACCCGGTCGCCGAAGTGGCCGAAGACCGCCGCGCCGATGGGGCGGGCGGCGAAGCCGACGAACTGTGTGGCGAAGGAGGCCAGGACGCCCATGTACTCGGACTGACCGGGAAAGAAGAGGTGCGGGAAGACCAGAGCCGCGGCCGTGCCGTAGAGGAAGAAGTCGTACCACTCGATGGCGGTGCCGACCGTGCTGGCGACCACCGCGCGGTTGCGGTGCGTGCGCGCGGTGGACGGTTCCGGCTCTGCGGTGTGCGTCTTCACGGCGACTCCCCTGCCCTTGTGTCGGTCGAGCCACGGCGCGCAGGAACGAAATCCTCCGCGAGAGTGCTCTCATGTCGGGGCCATGTCAAGAACTCAAATTCTTGCCCTCCGCTACCAGATCACTGTGCTGGAGCGCCAACTCGGCAAGAAGCCGGTCCGGTTCACACCGAGTGATCGAGCGTTCCTCGCTGCGCTGCTGCACCGGCCGCCGTCGGATGTCCGGCGGAGAGTGCGGCTGCTGGTGCGACCTTGAACACGCCAACATCGAGGGTCTGTTGGGATTCGGTCAGGGGCCATCGGACGTGCTTCGGGGACGGCCGGTCATGCTGCCCTCGCCTTCTTATCCCTGCCCGGGTGAAGGAGTTCGCCGCAGTCATGGCAGCGGACGCGTCAGACGCAGGTGCGGCAGGGGCGCGAGCGCCGGCCCGACGGCACGGTCGGGTCGCTACGCCAGGCGATTGTCGCTCCCCACGGTGACCACTCATTGGTCGACCAGCAGAGCAACACCCCGCGATTACTCCCCTGCTCAAGGAATCCTGCGATGCACAGTGCACGGACTTTACGTGTTTATCGGAACAATCGGTGGAACAGTAGTAGATTCCGCTGACGGCGGCATCGCTCCTGCGGGCCTCTTGCGGCAACCCGACTCTTCATCACCAACAGCCCAGCGAAAGGCCGCCCATGAAGCGAACGTTCACGTCCATAACCGCACTGGTCGTCACCGCGCTGTCGCTGACAACGGCGCAAGCCGCGGTCAAGAAGGCCAAGCCCCCGCTCAGTTGCGAGTCCCGGCCGTTCACCTCCAGCCCGGGCCCGCGCTTCAATGACCCGGAGGACCCGGCAGCCCAGATGAAGATCATGGGCCCGATCATCGAATCGATCAACAGCGCCAGCTGCGGGCAGACCATACGCGTCGCCATGTACTCGATCAGCAACGCACAGCCGGGCCCGGACTTCGCCAACGCCCTGATCGCCGCGCACCAGCGCGGCGTCATCGTCAAGGCGCTGATGGACTCTCACAGCGACAATGCGATCTGGCAGTCGATGGTCACCGAGTTGGGCAACGACCCGCGAGCCTCCAGCTTCGCCGCGCTGTGCCCGGGCGGCTGCCTGACCCACTACGCCGGCTCCTCCCTGCACGCGAAGTACTACATGCTCAGCGGCGGGAGCGACGCGAACAGAACGGTGACCGTCAGCAGCGCCAACCCCACCGCCGCCCAGGCCAGCACGGCGTGGAACAGCAGCGCCACCGTCAAGGGCAACGTCGACCTGTACAACTCCTACGTCAGCTACTTCACCGCCATGGCCAAGGGGGCGCTCAACGGCCCGGGCCCGCTGGCGCCCGACTACTACAGCTCCACCAGCGCCACGGCCGCCAGGAAACTGTCCCCGCCCTCCTATCAGTGGCCCAAGGCGCGCGCCAAGAGCGATACCTGGGTCGACTTCCTGGGCAACATCAAGGCGCCGGCCACGATCAACATCGCCATGTTCCAGTGGACCTCTCACGGGGAGCCGGGCGACCGGAACTATCTGGAGCTGCCGAAGAAGCTGGTGAGCCTGGCAGGAACCGGCGTCAAGATCCACATCCTTATCACCGCCGGCCAGGTCGATGGCAGCGTGCAGAACTACCTGAAGAACCGGCCGAATATCGACGTGCACGACACCACCCGCGGCACCGACGCGAACGGCAACGCCCTGCATTACACGCACAACAAGTACATGATGGTCAGCGGCAATTACGCGGGGGCCGCCAACTCCAAGCTCGTGTTCGTCGGTTCTTCGAACTGGACGAGCAACGGCGTCTGGCACAACGACGAGACGGACCTGAAGCTGACCGGCGGCTCCAACTACGACACGTTCATGACGGACTGGCAAAGCCAGTACGACCGCTGCTGCGGGACCGCGGAGCGGCAGTCGATCGCCGAGAAGCGCGCCGAGAATACGGCACGAGAGATTCCGATCGATCCGAGGCAGGTCCAGGAATAGGCGTTCTCGGCCCGAACAGCGCCAGTGAGCTCCAACTTGGGCGGTCTGGCGGGTAGTTGGGGTGAGTGGCGTCCGGACGTGAAGATGCTCCTGGTAGACGAGGTCGCGACCAAGATCGCCTGTCCACCAGGAGCTTCCGCGTGCCTGTCTGCCCAGCCGGCGTCGATCGTGAGGGGCTCAAGAAGTCATCGCTGCTGGTGAGGTAGGTGCGGATCAATGGTCTGCGACGCTGCGGCAACGATCGTTTCGCTCGTGTAGTGCGCCGTTCGGGGACTCCTGTCACTGCCGGCGCTGCTGCTCCGGCGAGAGGCGTCGTGGAGGCCGAGGCGCTGATCCTGTGGCATGAGAACGCATTGCTGCGAAGGCAGTTGACCTTGCCCCTGCGCTACGAGCCGGCGGACCGGTTCTGGCCCTCCGCTCTGCCCTCGTTGATACCCCCGCAGCGCTGGGCCCGCGTCTTTCCCGCGCCTGCCCCGGGAACCGTTCTGGCCTGGCATCGCCGAATCATCACCCGGAAGTGAGACTCCAGCGCGCGCCGGTCGGCCGGCCTCGTCGGTGGCGTTGAAGAAGCTGGTCCTGCGCCTGGCCGACGAGAATCCTCGGTGGGGGCACCGGCGCATCCAAGGCGAGATGGCGCGGCTGGGGCACTCGGTGGCATCCGGCACGGTGTGGAACATTCTGCACGCGGCCGGGATCGACCCGGCACCAAGACGGCAGCGGCCGAGCTGGAGGAAATTTCTCACCGCTCAGGCCGACGGTGTCGTCGCGGCAGACTTCTTCCACCTCGACACCGCGCTCGGCCAACGCCTTTACGCCATGGCCTTCCTGGAAACCCGGAACCCGGAACCCGCCGATTGCACATCACGCCCACAACCGCGCATCCCACCGGACAGTGGGCAGTCCAGCAGGCCCGCGAGGCCACCAGGGCACTGGCCGAACACGGCGAACAGGTCCGGTACCTGCTCCGCGACCGGGGCGCGAAGTACACCGCCTCCCTTGATGCCGTCTTCACCGCCGAGGACGTCGACATCCTCCTCAGCGCCCCACGCGCACCCAAGATGAACCTGGTGGCCCAGCGGATCGCGCCGGCGGCGCTCAAGTAGCCATGGCAAGCGGCACAGGCGAGGTGAGCGCCTCCAGCCGCTTGATCTTCCTGCGGACGACATACAGCGGGATCACCCCGAAGACCCCGAAGGACATGTCGATGACCGACCACCAGAAGGGGATACCTCGGAGCGGTCCGCAGATCAGGGCTAGCGGGATGATGCCGGCGCAAGCGATCATCGCGAACTCGACGACCCAGATGTTGCGGACCGGGTCGCGGTAGGGCCCGTAGAAGGCGACGGCGATCACGAGGTGCGCGAACGCCAGCCAGTCCGTGCCGTACAGCAGGAAGGGGTACTCCTCGTCAGCGACGTCGATCCCCTGCCGTACGTGCTCGATCCAGTCCATGAGCGCGGGCAGGTGCTCCGGCACGGACAAGGACCTCAACAGATCCTCGGTCCAGTGCAGTTCGTGCACGAGAGGGAAGGCCGTCGCCCCGCTCAGCACGAGGCAGACGACGAAGAGGACCAGCCACGCACGGATGCCCTTGAGAAGGGCGAGTCTGTCACCACTGTCGCTCATGGCAGGAGCGTACGCCCTACTTGAACGTGTTCAAAACTCCCCCTCGTGCGACCAGGGTCGATCGTTGGCATCAGGCAACGTTCGGACCCGCGCTGATGCCAACTGGCGCCGTATCAGGCAACGTTTGCCCTGTGGTGATGTGACGCACCGCTCGGGTGCTGGCGCAGCAGTGCGTCGCCATGAGTCGGTCCGGGTGGCAGAACGTGTGCGGGTTCGTGAAATCGATGACTATGTAGGCCGGAGGTTGCTCCAAAGCCCGGCACCTGGATCGGCGTTCCGGACTCCGCACACTTGTCGATCTCGCGGGTCAGCCTTCGGAGGGACGCGGTGCGCGCAGGTGCGCCCGTTCCTTCAGCTCCTCCTCGTCGACCAGCCTGAGCATCGGCTGACCCGGCGCGCACACCATGGTCACCACGAACTTGGTCGATGCGTCCGACAGGGCGTTGCCGTCCTGGTAGTGGATCACGTCACCGCCTGGCTCCCAGAACGTCCCACCGGCCTCGACCACACGTTCCGGCTCACCCTCGAGCTCGAACCGGACCGCGCCCTCCATCACGTAGCCGAACGACGGGCCCGAGTGGCGATGCGGAGGGAGCCCGGGGTGACCGGGAGGCCACTCGACGAGGATGGTCATTCCCGAACCACCTTCGGGAAAGAAGGGCGGAGTGACTTCCTGCAGCAACTTGACTTCGGGCGGCAAGGAGACCTCGTGGGCGCTCCCGTGCTCTGGGTTCTTCGCTGACATGTACCACACCTCCATAAGCCTGCCCGGAATGGACGATCTTGCGTCGGCCACCGCATTCCGGACCGGTGTACCGACCCACTCGTTCGGCGGTGACCAAGTTCGCCGGTTCCCGGCTCACAGGACTCGCTTCGCGATGAGGACGGGCCACAGCCCGCATCCGTGACAGGTCGTGTGCCTTCTGCCTCGCCCAATCGGTCCCGACACCACCCTGCCTCCCGTCGGCGGCCGCCACAATCCGGGAGCCAGCGGCATCGAGACCGCACCGCGCCATGTCATCGGCGGGCATCCAGCGCCGTATCAGGCAGCGTCCGCCCTGTTGTGATGTGACGCGCCGCGCGGGCGCTGGCGCACACGGTGCGTCACCATGGCTCTGTCCGGGTGGCAGAACGTGTGCGGGTTCGTGAGATCGATGACGATGAAGGCCGAGGTTGCTGCGGATCATCCGCAGAGGCACCGGCTCGGTCGTGACGTGGCGGCGGGCCCAGACGGTGCTGCTGTCAGCACAGGGCATGGCGATGGCGGAGATCGCCGAGGTGACGTTCACCAGCGCGGACCGGGTCCGCGATGTGATTCACGACTTCAACACCGACGGCTTCGGGTCGCTCTACCCCAGCTACAAGGGCGGTCGCCCGAGGACTTTTACGCTGCCCGAGCGGCGCGAGATCAAGAAGATCGCCAAGTCCAAGCCGGCCGGGCACGGCCTGCCGTCCTCGATCTGGAGCCTGGCCAAGCCGGCCGACTTCCTGGCCGCTGAGGGGGGCGACGACATCAGCCACGAGGGCCTGCGCATCCTGCTCCGCGAGGAGGGCGTCTCCTTTCAACGCGTGAAGACCTGGAAGGCTTCGCGCCACCCCGACTACGCCACAAAGAAGGCCCGTATCGAGCACCTCTACGCGATCGCCGACGGCGAGGTCATACCCGAAGACGGTGAGCCGTGCTCCGCGATTTCAAACGGCACCACATCGGGCATCAGCCACGACAGGCCTTGCATCAAGCCCCCCGCTCCGCCCACTGCCCGAACCGAAGACCGAGCCAGGACAGCTCACGCACCTGGAGATCCGCCGACCAGACCGACTCGACGGAACCCTTCACGAGTACCAACCTGCAGCCTGAGCTGGGCGAATGAGTAATCCGCACCCGCAATGTGGGAGTGGACCAGCGACTCGGCCAGGCCTTCCCAGTAGAAGAACCGGGGCGTCAACTACGCGCAGGGCGGCAAGCAATGCGACGAGTTCCCCTTCTCCGCCACGTATGAGGGCGTGGCCCAGGCGCTGACGAAGTACGACCCGCAGCACAAGGCCCCGAAGAACAACTTCTCCGCACGGCCGATCCCGAAGGAGGACAACGGCGCCGGCGGGCGCAGCATCGCGGACTTCTACCGCCTCAACCGCATCATCGACGGCCCCAACGACGGCTACATCATCAAGGTTTCCTGACGCCACCACGCCCCCGGTCCCCGCCCCAGCGGGGACCGGAAGGTGTCACGCAGGCCAGAACTGCAGCAGGTAGCGCTCGGCGTGGACCGGGACCTCCTGCTCGGCCAGTTCACGGACCCGCTCGCGACCGCTCACATACACCCGTACATGCCAGCGCCGACCCACCTCACCGAGCTCAATCGCGCCCTCGCAGGGCCCACCGTAGGTCCACACCCCGACCTGGCCGGACGGGACATCCATGCCCGCCTCGCCCTGGGCCTCCCACACCCCGCCGTCCACAGGCGGCTGGTCTTCCCACACCTCCACCGACAAGGCCGGGGTGTGGGTGTGGCCGCCGCTTTGCAGATAGACCCGCTGGCCGCATGCGGCAACGAACGGGGCGCCATCCTCCGGCTCGTCCCGTTCGCTCGTGTCGTCCGCATCCTCCAGCCACAACGCGTAGAAGTCGACGTCCGCATCCATCTGCTGCCTGCTGACCAGACCCATCGGGCGGGCACACCCCTTCCTCGCTGCCTGTGACCCTACCGATCAGCCCAGCCCCGGCCGGCCCGAAGACCGGGCCTCCCTGGCCGCACTGCTGAGTCCGCTACCTGGGTCGGTGCTTCGCCGGCTGCGGCTGCTCGTGCGGCCGGAAACGGGTCCTGTGCCGGCACCGCGACCTGATCAAGAGGGCGCCACGCACAGGCCCTCCTGGGCCCTCCCAGTGCGCCCGGCGGACCAGGCGTAGGCGTGTCCCGCGTCGAGCGCGGCCGGATGGTCGGGCCCGAAGTATTCGGTCACGGACGGCAACAGGTCGCTCAACTCGACGTATGCCGACTCGGACGACACCGGTGGACCATCGAACGCACCATGCCTGGCTCGCCGGCTGCTGCCGCCTCCACCGCCGCTACGAACGCAAGCCGACCACTTCCTGGCCCTCACCAGGATCGCCTGCACCCTCATCTGCTACCGCAGACCCACCCGAATGAGATGACTCCTAACCTGACAACACCCGCCGCGGGGCTGACGGCCTGTAGACGGGTGCCCCTCGATCTTCGGGGGCGCACGCCCGTAGGACCGTCACCGGCGGCGCTCCGCCCGCGGCAGCGGGAGTCAGGCGAAAGTTCGGCGCAGATGCGCCGTCAGGCGTTCCGGTACGGCCGGGTGGAAGCGTCCGGAGAGGTAGCCGTCGGGGCGGATCAGGAGTGCCTCGCCGTCGCGCGGTGCATAGGCGTCGCGGAACTCGCCCGCCGCGTCGCGCACCCGCGGCGGGCGCAGGCCGACCGGGCGGGCGTCCTCCGGTACCTCTGCGGCGGTGACCAGATAGGCGTCGAGCAGGCCGTGGGCGGCGCGATGCGCCTCGGCGGCGCAGGCCTCGAGCCGGGCGGCTCCGTCGCCCGAGGCGTGCTCCGAGCCCGCGAACAGCAGCAGCACGTGCCGCGGGGTGCGCAGCAGGTCGAACAGCCGCCGCGGGTAGGTGGCGAGGTCGCTCAGCAGGCCGCGGCAGTCCGGTGCCCGGTCGCCGGGGGCGGGACCGGCCGCGGGTGTCCCGTCCACCGCCGGCGGCTGGATCAACGGGCTGTCCGGGTAGGCGACCAGCAGCTGGGCCTGGCGCCGCAGAAGCATCTCGGCGTCGTCCCCGTTGCTGATGAGGCCGGAGTGGGCATGGCGGACGGTGCGGGCATGGCGGACGGTGCGGCCGGCCACCTCCTGCGCTACCGGGTGGCGTTCGGCGTGATAGCTCTCCAGCAGGTCGTCCGTGGCCAGTCCGCGGACGGTCAGGGCCAGCTTCCAGGCGAGGTTGTAGGCGTCCTGCACGCCGGTGTTCAGGCCCTGCCCGCCGATCGGCGGGTAGATGTGCGCGGCGTCCCCGGCGACGAAGAGGCGGCCGTTCTGGTAGCGGTCCACCATGCGGTGGCTGGTCCGGAAGGCGGACGACCAGCGCAGCGTGGAGGCGGTCGTCACCTCCGGGGACAGCCGGTCGAGCGCGGCCTGGATCTGGCCGAGGCCCGGTCCCTGACCATCCCCCAGGCCAAAAACGGTCCCGTCCGGCGCGCTCGAGCCGTCTTCGCCTCCGGCTTGGGCGCCGGGGCGCAGCATCGAGAGCCAGTACCGCCGAACGCCCGGCATCGGAATGCAGACGAGCATGTCGTCCATCGCACCGTTCGCGTCCAGGTGCACGGCCCGCATGCTGTAGCCGGCGGGCAGTTCCCAGTCGACCTCGACGTCGCCGATCATGTACTGCTCGGGGAAGGCCTCGCCCTCGAAGGTCAGCCCGGCCGCCTTGCGGACCAGGCTGTGCGCCCCGTCGCAGCCGACGACGTAGCGGGCGTGCAGACGCTCGGTCCGGCCGTCGGCGTGCGCGAGGACGGCCTCGACCTCGTCCGGACGCGTCTCCACCGAGCGGAGCTCGGTCGGCCGCTCCACCTGCGTGCCGAAGCGCGCGAGATGCTCGGCGAGCAGCCGCTCGGTCGCGTGCTGGGGCAGCGTGGCGAAGGGGTAGGGAATCTCGGGCGGCAGTGTCAGCTCGACCCGGGGGCGAGGCTTGCCGTCGATGTAGACCAACTGGCCCAGGTGCGGCACCGCTTCGTCCAGCACCCCGCGGACCAGGCCCATGGCGTCCCACACCTCCAGCGTGCGGGGCAGGACGCCGATGGCCTTGGCATGGGGTTGCGGGACGGCCAGCCGATCGACGATGCGGCAGTCCACGCCGTGCCGCCGCAGCTCGGCCGCCGCCGTCAGGCCCACCGGGCCAGCGCCCACCACGAGTACGTCGACATCGGCCATGATCAGGCTCCCTCGTCGTCCGGATTGTTTCCCGAGCCAGTGTGCTTAACAAGGTTGCGCCGACCAGAAAGGGTTGAGGTTGCCCCGCGGTGCGGAACCGAAGGAATCAAAACCCTTTCTTTGCCAATAGCCTACCGAGCCGAATGAGATGGCTTCTTGGTGCTTCAGTTGGCCACTCTGAGCATCCAAGTAGGCCGCCTGAGGGGGAGCCAAGCACGTACTTACCGGGCCGTGACCCCTTGGTGTACATCCGTGTGACCTCTGCGAGGTGGGATCCCGGAGTGGGACACCATCTCCATCTCCGGCCACTACATGACAGAGGCCAGAGCCTCGCCCGCCGGGAAGACCGCCTTCATGTCCGCCAACGCCCGTAGGGCCACGGCTGCCACTGCGACGCCAACGCGGGTTCGGACGCACTGGACGTGTGACGGCCTACTTTCCCGCCGTCACAGCTGCGACCTCTGGTCGGTCCTGTGACCTGAGGTTCTTGTGCACCGAGCTCCCACTCGGGGTGTGACGGATTTTCGCCCCGTGGCGCAGGGCCGGGTGAGCCGACTGGTCCGTGTACAGGCGCGAGTGCAATTGCCCGCCCGTGCCCAAACTCGTACACACGACGCCACGGAGGAGCCATGGGCAGGGAGTTCTGGCGGACAATTCGGCTGGCCATCGAGAAGGACAACTGGACGGCGCGCCTTGTCGTGTTGCTGTGCATCACAGGTGCCGCTTTGTTCGGCACCTGCACGATCGGCGCTGTGAGGTAGTCAGGGCAGCGGTGCTCGGACGGGCTGAGCGCCAGCGCGGCCAAGTGAAGCGCTCAGTCACACCGGGAATTCAGCAGTCATGCTTTCACGCCTATGCAGTAATCCAGGTCCGGGTCATCAATGTCGTTGATTGCCTGTGCCGCTCGAAAACACGATTCGGGACCTGCCCTGGCAGTTCCCCGACCAGAAGACCGGCCCGCACAGCATCTGCGACGATCCTTCGACGCCACTGTCCACCGTCGCCGCGCTCATTCGGACTCCGATCACGATGCCCCCAGCCGTACAGCGCAGCCGCGTGGCCACGCACGCAGAGGTCCTCGCGTTACGACACGAGAACGCGGTCCTGGGCCGTCATACCGCCCGCGTTCGCCACGAGCCCGCACACCGGATCCGGCTCGCCACGCTCTCGCGGTTCGTCCCGCACGAGCGCCGGCGCCAGGCCTTCACAATCACCCCACTCCTGGCCTGGCACCGCCAACTCATCGCCAGGAAAGGGACATTCACCCGGCACCACCGACCCGGCAGGCCCTGCACCGCGCCCGCCGTCAAGCAGCTCATCCTGCGCTGGGTCGTGGTTTCCCGGGCCTGATGTCAGCGTCCGCCGGGACTGGTGAGGTTCTCGCGGATCTTGGCGATGGCGAAGCCCCAGCCCTGCTGGATGGCCGGCTTGGCGGGCACGGCGATCTCCTCCGGGTTGGTGAGGACGTCCAGGAGCACCGGTCCCGGCGTGGCGAAGGCCCGGCTGACGCCCTCGGCCAGGTCCTCGGCCCGGCTCACCCGGATGCCGGTGATGCCGAGTGCCTCGGCGACCGCGGCGAAATCCGGGTTGTCGAGCTCCGTCCCGAATTCCGGCAGGCCCGCCTGCTCCTGCTCCAGCTTCACCATCCCGAGGCGCTGGTTGTCGAAGACGACGAGCTTCACCGGCAGCCGCCGGCTCCGGACGGTCATGAGATCGCCGAGGAGCATCCCGAGTCCGCCGTCACCGCAGAAGGCGACGACCTGCCGGTCGGGGTCCAGGAGCTGCGCGCCGATCGCCTGCGGCATCGCGTTGGCCATCGAGCCGAGGTTGTAGGAGCCGAGCAGGCGGCGGGATCCACGCATCTCGACGAAGCGTGACAGCCAGACGGTGGCCATGCCGGTGTCCGAGGTGAAGACGGCGTCGTCGGCCGCCAGGGCGTCCACGGCGGCGGCGAGCGCCTCCGGGCGTACCAGGTGGTCGCGGTTGTCGAAGGCTGACCGCACCTTGCCGATCAGCCCACGGTCGTGGCCGGGCGCGGCCAGCCGTTGCTGTCCCTGCTGCCATGCGCCGAACTTCTCGCGCGCGTCGTCCAGGTGTTCGCGGTCCTTGCGCCGCTCCAGCCGCTCCAGGAGGCCCCGCACCGTGGGACCGACGTCGGCAGCGAGGGCCACGTCGACCGGGACACGTCGGCCGATGTGCTCGGCGACCCGATCGACCTGGACGACCTTCTTGCCCTGCGGGTACCACTCCCGGTACGGAAAGTCGGTGCCGAGCAGCAACAGGGTGTCCGCTTCGTCCATCGCGTGCGCGGCGGCCGGATTGCCGATCAGCCCGGTCTGGCCGACTTGGTAGGGGTTGTCGCCCTCGAATCCTTCCTTCGCCTTGAGCGTCAGCACCATGGGCGCGGCGAGCCGCTCGGCGAGGGCGAGAACATCCTCGCGGGCGCCGCGCGCTCCGCGACCGACGAGCATCGTGACCTTGCCGCCGTCGCGAAGGCCATCGGCCGCCGCGTCCAGTCCCGGATCGTCGGGCCGGTTGGCGGAACCGGCTACGGAGAGCCGGGCCGGCCGGTCCGCCGGCAGTTCGTGGTCGCCGATGTCGCCGGGGACGGTCAGCACGGCCACACCGCGCCGCCCGATCGCGGTGCGCACCGCGATCTCCAGCAGGCCGGGCATCTGCTCCGCAGACGTGACGGTGGCGCGGAACACGGCGACATCGCGGAAGAGCAGATCGTTGTCGACCTCCTGGAAGTAGTCCGTGCCCACCTCCGCGAGAGGCACCTGGCCGGCGACGGCGAGCACCGGGGTTCCGCTCTTCGCCGCGTCGTACAGACCGTTCAGCAGGTGCACGGAGCCAGGTCCCACGGTGCCCATGCAGACCCCGAGGGTGTCGGTGAGCTGGGACTGGGCCCCGGCGGCGAACGCTGCGGCCTCCTCGTGCCGGCATCCGACCCATTCGACGGACCCGGACGCGCGGATGGCATCGGTGAGGGGATTGAGAGCATCCCCCACCACGCCGAAGACATGGCGTACTCCGAGCTCCTCCAAGGCGTCGATCATGACGCGGGCCACGGTTCGACTCATCGGCTGTGTCTCCTCTCTAACGACTCGAAATGCTCGAATGATCGGTGCCCGTTGCCGTCAGCTCTGCCCTCAGGTAGCGCCGTCAGGAGGCAAAGGTGTCCGGATCCGCTGCCTGCCAGTCGGTAGCCCAGCTCTCGGGCGGTTCGGCGAGCAGTTCGCCCGGGGACAGCCACTCGTACAGTTCGGCATAGGACCGGAACCCACCATGGTCCTCCCGGCGCCGTAGCAGCCGAGGGCCCAGTTCCGCGGTGTCCCGTACGCCCATCGCCGCCATGATCTGCAGCGCGCTGTCAACGGTGGCCTGTTGGTAGCTCGCGACGCGCGCGGCCTTGTCGACGACGTCGAGGGCGCGGGCCCGGCGCGGATCCTGGGTGGTCACACCGGTCGGGCAATCGTTGGTGTGACAGCGCTGGGCTTGGATGCACCCGACAGCGAACATCATCGCCCGGGCCGCGTTGGTGTAGTCGGCGCCCATGGCCAGGCGCTTGACGATGTCGGCGCCCGTCGCCACCTTGCCGCTCGCACCGATCCGGATCCTCTCCCTCAGCCCCGCACCGGTCAGGGCACTGTGCACGGTGAAGAGGCCATCGGTGAGCGGCATGCCGAGGTGGTCGGCGAATTCCAACGGCGCCGCGCCGGTGCCGCCCTCCGCGCCGTCCACCACGATGAAGTCCGGAGTGATCCCTTCCTCTCTCATGGCTTTGCACACGGCGAGGAACTGTGTCCTCGATCCCGGGCACAGCTTGAAACCCACCGGTTTACCCCTCGCCAGTTCGCGCATCCGGGCCAGAAACCGGACGAGTTCGCGCGGAGTGGAGAAGACGCGGTGGTACGGCGGCGACACGATGGTCTCGCCTTCGGGAACACCTCGGACCGAAGCGATCTCGGCGTTCACCTTGCTGCCCGGGAGGACACCTCCGATCCCGGGTTTGGCCCCCTGCGACAGCTTGAGCGACACACAGCGCACGGACGGATGGGCGGCCTTCTCGGCGAACTGCCGTGCGTCGAAGCCCCCGTCACTGGTACGGCAGCCGAAGTAACCCGTGCCGATCTCCCAGACGAGGTCGCCGCCGGGGCGCAGATGGTACGTCGAAAGGCCTCCCTCGCCGGTGTCGTGTGCGAACCCGCCACGTGCCGCGCCCGTGTTCAGAGCAACGACGGCGTTTGCCGAGAGCGAGCCGAAACTCATCGCCGAGACATTGAGAAGGGCCATGTCGTACGGCTCGGTGCAGTCGGGACCGCCGATCCCGACGCGGGGCGGCGTGTCGGGCACATCCACCGGGGCCATGGACGGCACGAGGAACTCGTAGCCACGATCATTCATGTCTCGCTCACTGCCGAACGGTTCCTCGGCAGCGACGCCCTTGGCCCGCTCGTAGACGATGCTGCGGGTGTCCCGGTCGAAGGGCCTGCCGTCGTAGTTGCGCTCCACGAAGTACTGCTGCAGCTCCGGGCGCAGCCTCTCCATGAGGAAGCGCAGGTGGCCGAGGACGGGATAGTTCCGCAGTACAGAGTGCCGACGCTGGACCAGGTCGTACACACCGGTCAGTGCCGCGGCCGTGAGAGGGGCCGCAGCGAACCACCACCACTGAGATGCCGAGACGGTGAGAAGCAAACTGCCCAGCGCGCAGGCCGTCAACAGTCCTACCGTTGCGAAACGCGTCATTGGTCCTCGTCGTCCTCGTCGTCCTCGTCGTTCTCGTCGTGCTCGTCCAACCGGTGCGCGGCTCCGGCGAATCCGTGTCCGCGTCACTTCTGTCGTGGGCACAGCGAGGCGGCCACCCGCACGCCGTCCCCCGGGCTGTGCCCAGGTCTGGTCAGATCGTGGGGCGCCCAGGGGGCGTCGGCCCCGCGCCCGGAGTCCCCGGAGTCCCCGGAGTCCCCGGAGTCCCCGGAGTCCCCGGAGTCCCCGGCGCGTCGTAGTACGTGCCGACCTGCTCGTGATAGCCGGCGTCGCCCAGGTGCTTGTCCTTGTCGAACTCCGGCGCGCTCTTGATCTGGTCCTTGGTGCGCGCGACCTGAATCGTCGTCGCCTCGGCGTCGATGCCGGTGATGGTGCCCGCCGGCAGCAGGACCTCCTTGCCGAAGATCCACACGCCGGTGTCGACAACGATGTACTGCGAGCCGACGTCGTTGGAGTGCTTGTCGACCTTGCCGATGTGGCCGTCCGTGGCCTCGACCTTGTAGCCCGTCAGATCGGCGTTCTGAGTGTGACCAGCGCTGGCCGGGTAGCTCCAGATGTTCTCGGTCATTGTGGCGCCTCCGTACTTCAGCCGCTTCCGTCCAGGCGGTGCGGACTGCACCGTGCGTCCTGTTCAGGCGACATCCTCCGGCTGTCCGAGCTCCCAGCCGCTAAACAAGCCCGTTCGAACATGGCTGGAATCACGGAGACGGAAACAGTGGTGCACTCCGACCGGACGGTGACTGCCGTACCCGCGTCACAATGGCTGTGGCGTGGGTGACCGTGCACGGCGTAACAGTTCCGAGGGCAGAGGGCGATCTGCCTCGTCACCCACACTGCGCCCAGGGGTCCCGGACTGTCGGTGTGAGTCTCAGGACTTTGCCGGTCCAACCGCAACGTGATCGAGCGGCCGGCGAGGGCGAGCCCGACCAGGTAACGGCCGCCGGCCAGGCAGACGATCCCGTCGCGATGGACTTGCGGTCCCTCTCGACCGGTTCGCCGGCCGCGAGGATGGCCGTGCCATTGCCTGCCCGGGGCAGGACGGCGGGCGCGGGCGCAGGACCGGCCGGTAGGGCGCCGGGGTGCATGGTCAGGCAGGCGATGTCCTCCGGTCGCAGCCTGAAAGGGACGTGGTGACGAGGTGTCCGTCCAGGAGGAATGGGACGCTGCACTGGTTCGCCCAGACCGTTAGCGTCCTACCGGCCAGCGCCTGCTGGATGCCGACCTGTTGCCTGCTCAATGCCAGGGTGATCTCTCCGCGAGGCGGCACCCGCACTTCGAACTCGATGGCAGTGTCCTGCGGGTCAGGATGGGAGGCTCGACAACGTCGACGGACAACTCCGCTTCCCTGACAGGCTGTTCAGGACGCTCGTCGTCGCGGCCGACAGTGGTGTGAGGCCGGAAGAGGCTGATGAGGGTGGCCATGTTCAGCGACAGGGCAACTCCGTGGCGGGCAGGACACGCTCTTTCCGCACGTGGCCTCCGTCGATGCGCCATGGACCACGAGCCGTTCCTTCGGAGTGCTGCCACCGGCTCGGTCACCTCGACGACGATGCTGTGATCCATCCTGTGCTCCTGTTCCACTGGCACAGGCAGGGAACGTCCCATGCGTCGAGCATGCCCGTCCCCAACTTCCCTCCCTTGCTCCGGTGTACGCGGGTTCCTCTCGTGGTCTGCCACATGTGCGCATCCGAGCGGTCGTCAAGAGACCCCCGGATCGTGCATGGCGGCGAACGCCGCGGGTACCCGAGGGCGACCGGCACCATCACCATCCGACACTGGAGGCGAATCTCATGGGCCTAGGCGGATGCATTCTGCTCATCGGCGCAGGCGCCATTCTCACGTTCGGGACCGACTGGCAAATGCGGAGCGTCAACCTCGATGTGGTCGGCGCGATCATGATGATCGTCGGCGTCATCGGTGTGCTGGCTTTCACCAGCATCGCCAAACGCAGGCGGGTCGTCGTGCCACCGTCCGCTCCGCTCATCGACGAAGAGCGAGATCGTCGTCTCTGAAGTGAGGCGACAGGTTCGCCGCGGGCATCGGTAGGCCGCGGGCGATTGTCCGCACCTCGTCGCGTTGGGGCCGGCCTGCCTGCCCAAGGCGTTCGGATCGGGGAAGGCGTTCACAACCAGACTGCGCAAGTGGCCAGCTGACGGCACCTGGGAGAGGACGTTCACGCCCTGCTCGTGCGGGCCGACGCCGAGGCGGCCTCGACTGCGTCGATGCCGTCGACTCCGCGATCACCCGGCCCACCGTCCCCGGCAGGGTCCTCGACCGAAGGCGCCCCTGCCGGGGACCGGACGACCACGCATCAGACGTCTCTCCCGGCCAGGTCCACTCACACCGACAAGTTCGCCAAGCGCATGAACTGTGGCCGGTCGGTGGCAGGATGCCTGCTTTCGACAACTGCCTACCAAGCACCTCTGTGGAGCGGTGCATCGAGCTGAAGCAATGACGTGGCCTGGCCTGGCCGCATTGGAACATCGTGGGTGTCTTCATCTGGCCCGAAGGTGTCGAAAACGCCCCTAGTCCTGCTTGGCGTTCCTCTCTTGTTCGATGAGCTGGTCGGCCTTCTGCTGCGAGCTCGGCTGGTCCGCCAGACCGCCCATGACCTCGGCCACCTTTACGCCTGTGCTGTCGAAATACCGCCCGGCGACCTCCCTCTGCTTCGACAGTGGCTGGTCCTTCAGCCATCGCTGGTTGTCCGCGCTGATCAGGTGCATCAGCGCACTGACCGGGTCCGTGCCGTGACCGAGGACTTCGGTCATGGAAATCTCCTTTCGTCGAAGGGGGCCAGGCACCGAAGGCATGGGGTGACGGCCGCCGGGCGCCTGTACCGAAAGTCCTGCCCGAGGGATGCATGGGACAGCCGCAGCCTGCTCGCAATGCACTCCATTGAAGGAGCTTGCCGGTCGGCCAAGAGGTGAGGTCAGTGCGATGCGCACGTGTAGCCGAGCAGCGCGAAAGGCCAGTCACCCGGTGCCACGGCATGGCCTCTCGTGCGGCCGTGACATGGTTCGCACCGGTCTCCGACCAAGGAGGTGCCGGCCCGGCCTTCGCCGAACCGGGCCGGCCCACCTGTTCTTCGTACGCCCATGCAATCGACGGGCAAACGAGCCACGGCGTAGGCGGCCTCGTGTCATCCGGTTGCCCCTCAAAAAAGCCCTGCGGGGGTCGGCGGGCGCTCGTACCCGCCCCCCGGACGTGATCCATCACGGCACCAGGCCTGAGCGCCGACACCTGCGAGGCCTAGCCGTGCCGGGCGGGAGCCCTCATTGCCTTCACGCGCACGGGGCTCGGTTCGGTCCCGACGCGAGGATCGGATTGTGCACAGGTCCATGAGAGTGACGCCGCTGTGCCGTGACACCGAGCCCCACACGTGCGGCGGCGTAATCAGCTTCTACGGCTACCCTGGCGCGCCCCCATCGGAGCACCACCGCGCCTGCGGCACGATCTGGACCGAGCCCCCCAGCTTCGCCGTAGCCACTTGTCCCTCAGGCAGCGACCCTGCGGTCGGTCCGACCCCGGATGGCAGCCCCCGCTGCCGGCGCACAGCGACGGCGCCGGATTCGCCGTGAATGCCTGGCTATTTTCCGGTTCACGCCTATTGATCTGGGCACTTGGTTGTGAACTGGGGGCCGAACTCGCTGGAGGTGCGGCGTGGCGGTACGGCATCGGCCCTGGCCCTGGCCCGGTGGCGCGGTGCGCCACAACAGGGAGGTCGACGCCGATTTCGTCAGTGACCCGTTCAGCTCCTTCCACCCCTCGCGACCGCGTCACGGGAATTCGTACGTCAGGTGCCGTACGCCTCTGGCGCCCGCGGCGGGTTCCGCCACTCGAGCATGAGGATCGTCGCGTCATCCCGGAGGCGGTTCTCCTGAGCATCCAGGATCGCGTGGATGAGGCGCCGAAGTGTCTCCGGCGCCAGCTCGCCTGTCGCGGCGGCCCGCACGACGTAGTCGGCGAACCGTTCGAGTCCAAGTTCGCCGCCGTCCCCCGTACGGGCTTCCGTGACGCCGTCGGTGAACATCAGTACGCGGTCCCCCGGCTCGAGGGAGATTTCGTGCACTCGTCGTGGCTCCACAGTGAAGGCGGCCGGCATCCCCATGGGCGGGTCGGCCTCGCGATCCATCGCTCCGGCGACCAGGCGTTGGTCGCGGATGAGGAGCGGCGCCGGGTGTCCGCAGTTGATCCAGCGCAACTTGCCAGTGCGTAGGTCCAGTTGGGCGAGGACAGAGGTGCAGAAGCGGTTCGGCAGCCACTCGGACAGGGCCGTGTCGACGGACTCCACGAGGTCCGGGAGGTCTGCTCCGTTGCGGCGCGCGTGACGGCAGGCGGCCAGCGCGACCACTGAGGTCAGGCCGGAGGCCAGATCGTGCCCCATGGCATCCAGGATCGCGGTGTGGAGGATCGAGTCGGTCAGCGCGTGGTCGAACGCGTCTCCGCCGATTTCGTACGCCGGTTCCAGGACGGCTGTCGACACGACGCGTGTCGACCCGATCGTGCGGGGCGGAAGGTAGGCCCGTAGCATCTCGGCGGCCAGTCTCATGGGTTCCGTACGGGTTTGACGGACGTAGGTGTCCTTGTACGCCTTCTTTGACGTGACCATCATGGCGAGCAAGGCCGCGAGGGTCCTGCCTCGGCGCAGCGACAGCGGATCGAGAGCGGGCGACCGTACAGCGAGGACCCCCAGGCGTTCCGCCCCGTCCACGAGCGGCAACCAGGCCGTCATCCCTCCGACGTCGGACTCCTCGACGCGCAGGGACTGGGTGCGGTAGGTCCAGCCGGCGAGCGAGTCGTCAATGGGAAGCGCCGGTAACACGTCGTTGAGCGGTGTCAGCTGTCGTTGCTGCAGATCGGCCAGGTACACCACGGAATGTTCAAGTCCCAGGGCCTTGGAACAACGCGCGACAGCGGTGGTCAGGTCGAGCGTCGAGGTGCCGGGATCCGCGAGAAGCTCGCCCAGGGCAACGTCAGGGATCTCAGGAACCGACACCTCATCACCCCTCCTCCGGAACCTGGTCCGGTCCACGGCGGATGCGTACCTGTGCAGTCTCACACCAGGCCGCCTGGCTCGCGCGCGGGGAGAAGACTCATCGTGGCTCTTCGGAGACTCCGCCGTGCCTGGGTTCGCTGTCCGGCCAGGGAAATGCCCAGGTGAACGGGGCTTCTGCCGAACGTGTCCGAGGACCCCTGGAAAGGGTTTCTCGTCGGTTCTGGAGAGCATGGGATGGGGGCATCGCTTTCCGGGCACCCTCAGGCGGCGTGGTCCAGGCGGTCCGCCACGACGTCCTTGTCCAGGGCTGCCCGCACCAGTGCCGAGGCCATTGACGCGCTCGTCGACGCATCCTCGGCCATGCGGACCAGCTCTGAGGTCCGCGGTGGCGACCCGAGACGCTCGGCGCCCTGGGGCGCCTTGGAGTCCACGAAGGGACTGAACTCAGGCCATAGTTCCTGTACTTCACGGAGGAAGATGCCCGTTCCGACGCGTCCGATCCCGTGCGGTTCTCTCAACAGAGTCCGCAGATCGTCCACGTCGCCGTCCGCCGGGTCGCGCATCCTGGGCAGGCCCGCCCCCGTGGTCGATCAGGATCTGACCACCCTCACCCAGTTGGGTGGCTGTGCGTTCGTCATAACGGCGACCTGCGCCCGTCTCGGTACTGGTCATGTCGGTTTCCTCCGGTCAGCGCACAACGGCCGCCTCGACGAGCAGCCGTGTCGCCGCCGCGATCGTCCCGGCATCGATGCCGGCCGCGTGCAGTTGTTCCGCGGGACTCGCCGAGCCGGGCATCGTCCGGACAACGATACGCACCGGACGCGGGACCGGACGGCCGTCGGTGAAGGCGTCAAGCACGGGCCGGACAGCGTACGCCCGGAGGATTGGCCGCTGCCTTCGCGCCGCCGAGGTCGACGGTGAAGCCGAGGCCACGATGACGGTAGGTACGGCGCTCCCCGCCACGTTGCGGCCCGCGATCTTCCCGTGCCGCCAAACGTGCTGCGCGGTCATCGGCGTGTACTGGCCGGGCCTGTCAAGGTCAGGCACAGCGGCAGCGTCTCCGCACGCGAACACCGCGGGGTGGTCGGGGACTTGGAGGTGAGGGTCGACGAACAGCCGGCCGCGCTCCATGGGCAGTCCGAGGGCCTCGGCGAGCGGATCGGGCCGTACACCGACACACCAGGCCAAGGTCCGGCTCTCGACGAACTCGCCGTCGTTGAGCAGCACTCCGTTCGAGGTCGCCTCTTTGACGGCGGTCTCGGTGCGCACGTCCACGCCACGCCGACGCAGCTCGCGGTCGGCCGTGCGCGACAGCCGCTCGTCCAGCTCGGAGGACGCGCTCGGCGATGTCGAGCAGCAGCCACCGGGGCCGCATGCCCTCCCGTAGCGGCTGCTTGCGCACCAGCGCGTCGGTGAACAGCTGCCCGTGGGCCGCGACCTCCGTACCGGTGTAGCCAGCACCGACCACCCCGCATGTGCAGTGCGAGGCACAGCTCTTGGGGTCGTCGGCAGTAGCGCGCTCGACCTGGCGGGTCACGTGGTCGCGCAGGTACAGCGCCTCGGGCAGTCCTCGGAAGCCGTGTGCGTGCTCGGCGACACCCGGAATGGGCAGCGATCTGTTGACGCTTCCCGCGGCCGGCACGAGCCGGTCGTACGTGAGTGAGCCCTCGCCGCCCTCGGGATTTCCGTAGTGCACCGTCTGTCCTTTGAGGTCGATGCCGTCGGCCTCTCCCAGCACCAGCCTCACGTGGGGCAGGGTGCCGGTGAGCGAGACGGTGACACGGCGTGGCTCCAGGACGCCCTCGGCGACCTGGGGCAGATACAGAAAGTGGTCGGTCGGGTGGAGGAGGATGATCTCCGCCTTGTGCCGGGCCGGCCGGGACAGAGTGCGGGCCGCCTGACACCCGGCGAAGCCGGCACCGACGATCACGATGCGAGGTTGCGCTACGTTTCGCCTCCGAGGTGGTCGCTCATACGGGCTTACCGCGTCCCCCTGCCCGGAGCGGCCAAGCACCCCGGGACGGCCCGAGGTGAGAATCTCCCGCGCTGCGGATCACCTTGCGTGCGAAGACGGCTGCCCCGCAGACGATGACCGCGGCCTTAACGGCCCGCCCCCGGTTGCGGGACACCCATTCCTGCGCGCTGCCCGGCCGGGACCCCGCGTCGAAGCTCCCGTGCGCGCCGAAGTCCCGTCCCCGAGGACCTTCGGCGGGGCGCCAGAGGAAGCCGGTCCCGGCATGCTCGCCTTCCTCGATCTTGGAGTCGTGTCCGGTGCGGGCGAGGTACCGGCCGAGCCGACCGGGAACCAGCGCGTTGGCCACCACTGTGGCCACCTTGGACCCGCCGACCCAGTACTCACGCCACCGCGGGTGTGCAGCGGCCTGGGCTATGGCACGCGCAACCAGCTCCGGTTCATAGATCGCGGCAGCGGGCGGGCCCGCCCCGCCACACGGAGCAACATCCAGTCGACTTGGGGTGTGTTGACGGCGGGCAACTGCACCATCGATCCGGCCGAACGCGTCGGCCACCTGTTGGGCAGCCCGATTAATGGCCTTGGGGTCGGCCACCTCGACGGTGACGATGAGCGCCTCGCCCCCCGCGTGCCGCGCCTCGTCCGCCGCCACGGCCAGTCCGGCACTGCCCCGGTCCAAGAGAGCGGCCCGGTCCCTGCGGGCGGCGAAGGTCAGGACCGCAGCCAGACCCACGCCGACGCTCGCCCCGGTCGCGACGGCGGTCCTTGAAAGCCGGATCATGACTCGCCGGGCCAGGCGTTGTCGTGTCCGAGCTGCTCCAAACGGCCCATGGCGGCCGGGTACCCGACCGCCAGGACACGTAACACCGTTCTTTCGTGCCGCGTCGGAGTTCGGAATACCGAGTGCCTCCGACGGCCCCGCCCCGGGCCGTGGCGCCCCCTTTGCGCCTGATCAGATCCTGGGCGCCCGGCTGCGCTGAGCGAGCTGGCGATCCAGTTCGGTGCGGATGTCGGCGCACAATACGCCCGAGCGGCCCCACTCGACCAGCAGCTCGGCAACGTGCCGGAGCTTGATGTCGGTGCGCATGGACGTCTCCCGCAGGACGTCCCAGGCGTCCGCCGGCGTCATCCGCCCTACGGCGATGAGCACGCCGGCCGCTTGGTCGACCACCGCGTCGAAGGCCCCCGGCTGCGGCCGACCGGTTCCGCCTTCCGAGTCCAGCACGGGTGCCTCAGGACCTTCGGCCGCAGGCTCATCGCTCAGCTGCTCATGGGGGTGGGGCCTCAAGGGTGCCTCCAGGACAATCGACGACAAATGTAGCCACTACTTTCACCGTCCCCGAGTGACCTGACAATCCGCCGAGAGGCCTACAGAGTGGCTCCTCGGCGCGCTCCTCATCGGCTACTA
Source organism: Streptomyces sp. CB01635 (assembly GCF_002803065.1). GTDB lineage: Bacteria > Actinomycetota > Actinomycetes > Streptomycetales > Streptomycetaceae > Streptomyces. The sequence continues at coordinate 66,124 of NZ_NNBL01000003.1, read as the reverse complement.
CGCGGACGGGCGGATGGGCTGTGCGGGCAAAGTCGGCACCGGGCTCGACCGGCGCACCCTGCTTGTGCTGCGGCAGGAACTCGACCATCTCCAGGCAGCCGAGTCACCCTTCGATGGACGGATCGCCGAGCGGACCGCACGCTGGGTGCGGCCGCGGCTCGTGGAGCAGATCGAATTCTCGGAGTGGACACGACGGCATGCTGCGTCATCCCCGCTACCTGGGGCTACGAGACGACAAGAATCCGACCGACGTCGTCAGGGAGCGCGGTGAGCCATGAGCGGCGAGAAAGCTTGGTGCGTGTACATACCTGACGGTGCAGCTGCTGCCCCGGAGCACGTATCGCTGCCCTCGCCAATGTCTTCGACGATGACGTCGGTGATGAACATGTCCTCGAACTCGCCGTCGGTGAGCGTGGCGTCGATCCGGGCCGGATCGATCCCCGGCGCGCGACTTTCCCCGGTTACAGTCCAGCAGCCCGGCAGCCTCACCCCGATGTTGCCTGCGGTGACGCAGTGCAGGTCCGCACCCGCCCGCGCAGCAGCCGATGCCGGCTGTCGGCCTCAGCAGCCACCGAAATCTCCGCGGCTCAGAACACTCACCCCTCCCCCATCGCCGGCGTGCGGGCCCGTCCTCGCCGCCGACACCCTGGTGCCGCATAGTTGGATCACTCCCGGGTACCGGGGAGACGGCAGACCCCCACCGATGCGCTCTGAGCATCCATGCCGCGACAACTGCGTGAGGCTTTCCTGTGGTGGTGTGGACGCCATGCCGGCCGCTCCTCCAGCGCGCAGCACCTCGTCCAGCATGATCGGCAGGTCTCGTACGCGCACACCGCAGGGCGCACACCTCAGGCGTACCGCACCGCGTTCCACACCGCGGCGGTCGTGCCGGCGATGCCGATCTCACCCCTAGCCGTTCGCACGGAGCGTCGAGCAGCGTCGTGCACGTGTCGACGATCAAGCGACGCGGGGCCCGTCGGCCTGCCGCGTGGTGCCGACTCGCGAAGGTGGCGGCAGAGCGAGAGTGGGCGCGCGGGCGCGGTGCGAGCCGTGGGGCACCGGGGTGGGTGGCAGCGCCTCTGCCGGGTAGTCAGGCATGAGCGCTTGGTGAGACGGCGGTCATGTCCGGGGCGGGGCGAGTAGCGCTCGCACGCCTCGGCTGGTGAGGATCACGCCGTCGTGGTGGCCGGGATCGATGAGGAGCGCCAGGTCTTCGTCGGTGGGCCAGTTGGCTGCCAGCAGTCCAAGTTGTATCTGGTGACTTACGACAACGTCGGGGAGTGCCTGGCCCATTCGCTCTGCTGACGTGAAGACGGGGACGGCACGGAGGCGTGGTGGGTCATCGATCACGGGGAGGGTCAGTCCGCCCTCTTCCGGGTGGTCGTGAGTGCCGAGTTCTGTAGGTTCAGGAACGAGAATGTCGCAGGCGGCCAGCGTGTCCAGCGCGGCCAGGTCGTCGGGTGCTTGGTGGAGGTCGCGTAGGGCGTCCTGGGCGGCGGCCGCGAAAAGTTCCTTGGGGATGCTGTCGTCACACATCGTTTGTCCCCTAGTGGCTCCGAGTGGGCCGCCCGGCGTGGGTTCGCCAATGTCCACGGGAAACTGTCCGCCGTGGGGCGACCACAACAACTGCCTTCCCCTAAAGCTCCGCAGGAAGGTGATGGCGGTCGTCCTCGTGGCAGCTCAGCGCGCCACGGCGAAGTGCGTCGCCGTCGCGTCAGACGAACACCTTTTGCATAGCCCGCAGTTGAAGCGCGGGATTCCACGGGTACGCATCACTGGATTCCACGGGTACGCATCACTGGGCGCTGTCTGCTTACGACTCTCAGGTACTCGCCGATCCAGCCGTTCAGACCGGAGCACACCTTCAGCAGTGCGACAAATGTCCCTATACCATGGAATTATATGTTCATCCAGAAAATGTAGCTTCTGTTCCTACTCCATCGGTGGCGTCATGCCCGCTGAACGACCCCCCAAGCGCCGGTCCGGCGCGGGCGCCCGCGCCGGCGAGGGAGGCGGCGCCGCTCGGCACCGCTCCGGCAAGACCAACGCGGCGCAGGCCATGCGGTCCGCGGCGGAGCAGTTGTACGAGTTGCTTGGTCGGCGCCCCGAATCGGTCTCCGCTGTGCAACCGACGGAGGACGGCTGGGTGGCGAATGTAGAGGTACTGGAGCTCGAGCGCATCCCTGAGACGACGAGCGTGATGGCCAGCTATCGCGTCACTCTGGACAAGGAGGGCGACCTGGTGGGTTACGAGAGGGTCCAGCGCTATACACGTGGACAGATCGACCGTCGGGGCTGAGGGCACCGTCGGTGAAGGGAGGCACCATGACCATGGTGCCGCAGGGCGGCAACAGCGTTTCCAGAGGCGGCACAGGGAGTCTGTACGACGTCCTGGAACTCATTCTTGATCGCGGACTCGTGATCGATATATTCGTCCGAGTTTCGTTGGTAGGGATCGAGATCCTCAAGATCGACGCCCGCATCGTGGTCGCGAGTGTCGACACCTATCTACGCTTCGCGGAAGCCTGCAACCGCCTTGATCTCGAGACAGGAAGGAAGGCACCCGCCCAACTGACCGACATCGTCGGAGACACGGTGGAGAGCGGCGCCAAGGGAAAATCCAAAGGCGCGCTGACCGGTGCCGTAGATGCGGTCACCGACACCATCAAAGGCGTCACCGGGCGCGACGAGGAAGACAGCGAAGAGAGCGAACCCGAGGAGAGCGAAGAGAGCGAATCCGAGGAGGAGGACACCAGGGAGAGGGAGCCCGTGGAAAGGCGACGGCGGTCCCCCCGACGGACGGCCCATCGCAGCAGAGGCTCGTCCCGCGAGAAGGAATGAGCGATGGCCGTATACATCTACTCGATCACCAGCAAGCAGCACCCCCTCCGGCTCGACGGACTCGATGGCGTGGGCGATCCACCCACCCAACTGCGTACCGTGATTGGCGGAGCACTGTGTGCCGTCATCAGCGATGCGCCGGACGGCTTGCGCCCCAAGCGTCGTGATCTTTCGGCACATCACCAAGTCCAGGACCGTCTCATGGAAGACGGTGCGGTGCTGCCACTGAGGTTCGGTTTTCTGGCCCCGGACGACGAGGCAGTGCGGCTTGCACTCGAGGAGCGCGCTGAGGAGTACACGGCCAGACTGGAGGCACTTGAGGACACCGTGGAGTACAACCTCAAGGTGTCGCAGGACGAAGACACTCTGCTACGACAGGTTCTTGACTCGTCGCAGGAGGCACGGGAGCTCAACGACGAAATCCGCAGCGGAACCGCCGGTCCCGAGGCCCCTGTAAGACTCGGCGAGTTGGTCGCGGCGGAGGTCCAGGTGCGCCAGCAGGCACTGGCCCATGGGGTCGTCGAGGCGCTTCGCCCTTACTCCCGGGACAGGGAGTCGTCCCAGCTGACCGGCGAAGACTTCCTCAATGTCTCGTTCCTCGTCCCTCACGATCAGGAAGAGATGTTCCTCACCACGGAGTTGAGCGTCGCCAATCAGCTGGGTGAGGACGTCCACTTCCGACTCAACGGCCCCCTGCCTCCCTACAGTTTCGTCTGAGGAATCACCATGGGCCTGCTCACTCAAATCCTCACTCTCCCCCTCGCACCGGTGCGCGGCGTTGTCTGGGTCGCGGACCGTGTTCTTGAGGCCGCCGAGGACAAGTACTACGACCCTGCGCCGGTCCACCGCGAATTGGCGGAACTCGAGCGTCGGTTGCTCGACGGGGAGATCGACGAGGCGACATTCGACGAGCGCGAAGACGAACTGCTCGACCGGCTCGATGAAATCAAAGCTCGTCGCGACCGCGGCGCTCCCTAGCCGCAAGCTACAGAACGCGAGGCCACTCCTGTGACTGACTCTCCCGTCGACAGGCTCGGCTCGTATCCGACCCGAGCCGCGCCGGCCTACGCCCAAGGCTCGTCAGCCAATCTCGCGGACATTCTTGAACGGGTCCTCGACAAGGGCATCGTCATCGCCGGCGACATCCAGATCAACCTGCTCGACATCGAGCTGCTCACCATCAAACTTCGCTTGCTGGTCGCGTCCGTCGACAAGGCGAAGGAGATGGGCATCGACTGGTGGGAGCACGATCCGTCACTCTCGTCCCGAGCCAGAGGGGAGCGGTCGCTGTCCGAGGAGAACCGGCGGCTGAGGGCTGAGATCGATGCCCTGCGCCAGGGCACGGAGCTCCCCGAGGGGGAACAGGAGCAGGCGAGGCGTCGTCCCCGGAGCCAGAGCGATGAATGAACTGGTCACCTACGCCTACGCCGTAGCCCGTAATGCCCACGGGCTCGCCGAATACGCGGCTACTCTCACTGGTGTCGGCGAGAGCGTCGCACTCGTGACCAGCGACCGCGACGCATCAATTGTCCTCGTGGTGAGCCGCGTCGGAGCGGACGACTTTCAGGAGGCCGCCCTCAAACAGCATCTGGAGGACATGGCGTGGCTTGAGGCCGTCGCCCGTGCCCATCACAGCGTCATCGACGCCCTCGCGACCCGCACCGACGTTCTCCCTCTGCGCCTGGCAACCGTCTATCTCGACAACGCACGCGCCCGTGAGGTGCTCGACGACCGAGCGGCGGTGTTCGACGAGCAGCTCACTCGGCTCGCAGGTCACGTCGAGTGGGGCGTCAAGATCTACGCAGACCCCTCCGCTCCAACTCCCGCCCCGGTCAAGGCCGAAGTCGGCGCTCTGCCGCCGGGACGGGCCTATCTTCGGCAACGCAAGGCACAGAAGGGCGTCCGTGACCAGGTGTACCGGGCTGCGCAGCAGGCTGCCGAGCGGGTGGAAACAGTTGGGCGCCAGTTCGCGGTCGGCCGCGCACGTCACCGTGTCCAGCAGGGGGAGCTCGCCACCACGGCGGACGAAAACGTCCTCAACGACGCGTACCTCGTCTCCGCAGACCGTGCTGAGAGCTTCCGCTCCGAGGTCGCACGGGCTGCCGAGGGCCTCCAGGGAGTGAGAGTCGAGATCACCGGACCATGGGCTCCCTACTCGTTCGCGACAGCCCCGCCCGGACCGGACCATCCCATGGACGGACCTATCTCATGATGACGGCAGGCGAATCGTCCGAGGTCACCCCGCTACCGGACCGACAGGTCGCCCTCATCGACCTGCTCGACCGGCTGCTCAGCGGAGGTGTGGTCCTCACCGGGGATGTGGTGCTCTCCATCGCCGACATCGACCTCGTTCGCATATCGCTGCGCGCCCTGATCGTGTCCATCGGCCCGGACAATCCCTCGCCATGGCCCCCGCTCGCTCCCACAGGACACAGCGATGACCTCTGAAGAACGCGGTAGGCACGCACAACGCAAAGCCGAGGTCGCCGAGGCTGCTGAGCGCGCTTTCCGGATGCTGCCCGCCACGCCCCGTGACCTCCTGTCGGAGGTCGAGCCCGCACGTGCATCCTCACACCGGATCAGCTCCGACCCGGACACCGTGGAACGGGACCTGGTCAGGCTGGTTCTCACGCTTGTGGAACTGTTGCGTCAGCTCATGGAACGCCAGGCGCTCCACCGGGTCGACCAGGGCGACCTCACCGAAGAGCAGGAGGAGCGCCTCGGTGCCACGCTCATGGTCCTTCACGAACGCATGGCTGGTCTGTGTGCCGAGTACGGGCTGACGATGGAAGACCTGAATCTGGATTTGGGGCCACTCGGTACATTGCTACCGCCGTCCGCGTGACTCTCACGACGACCCTCGGTAGCCAATCACTCACCGACCGCCAACGAAGGAATTTTCCGGCGTCATTTCCCGGTTCTTGGCTGACAATAGAGAAGGACTCTTTTCTCAGCCGAGGAGCTGATCCATGTGGCTGGTGCGGGAAAGAAACTGCACGGCAAGGCCCAGGAGACCATGGGCAAGGCCAAGCAGAAGGTCGGACGAGCAACAGGCGACAACGAGCTGCGAATGAAGGGGACGGGCGATCGAGCCAAGGGTAAAGCCGAAAAGGCAGCTGGCGAAGTCGAACAGACCGTCCGCGGAGGGGCAGAAGAAACGAAGGGAAAGATCCGGAAGCACACCTGATCTCTAGACGGACACGGGCCCCGAAGGGACTGAACTCCCCTCAGGGCCCGAGCCGTTGACGTTGACCTCAAACTGCCGCTTCCCCCCTGTGGACCACTGACCACCTGGTCGGCGGCTGCGCCTGGCGGGCCTTGCCGCCGTGCTTCGGGGCGTCGAAGTCGACCGTGCACCGCCGGTTCGTCATCTGGTCCCGTGCCGGTGTCTGGGGCCGGCTGCACCAGAGGGTTCTTCAACGCCTCGACGAGCAGGGCCTGGCAGGAATTTTGTAGTGCCGCCACGGACCATGGGCCATTCCTTCAGCGTGCTGCCACCCTACTCAGCCACCTCGGCGACGATGTGGTGATACATCGTGTGCTCCTGTTCCCTTAGCACAGGCAGAGGGAACCAGTGCTTATGTTTTTATCTCCTGGCTCATGGGCACACGGTCAGTGAGGTTCCGTGGAGGTATCGAGATGACTGTCGGAGAAAGAGCCAAGGCAAAGGCCGAACAGGTCGTCGGGAAGACCCTGCGGAAGGCGGCTCACGCAGCACACAAAGAAACCCTTGCAGCGAAAGGCGCCGCTCTCGAAGCACGGGGCATGATGCGGGGCGCGAAAGAGCACTCCAAGGGTGCCTTCAAGAGCTGACGCAATCATGACATTGGACGTCTGAAGCTTCGCTTCCGCGAAGGCCGCGATGCCAGCTCTCGCGAGCGGCGCGCCTGCTCAAAACTCCATGTCTGCGTCTAAACTCACGGGCATCCGACGATCAGGGAGCCGAGCTCCCGTGGCGGAGGACAAGATGATCATCCTCGGAGTTATTCTGCTCATCATCGGGCTTCTGGCAGGCATCAGCATTCTCTGGACCATCGGGGGCATCCTGGTGATCATCGGAGTTGTGCTGTGGATTCTGGGGAGCGTCGGGCACGCTGTCGGCGGCCGACGGCACTACTGGTGATCCATCTCCAGATCAACTTCTGCCGCAAGTGCGGTCTACGCCACGAGATCGGTGGTGCAGGTTCCACGTGGTGGGTGGACTCGAGTCGCTCGTAGCCTGCAGCATCAGCTCCGCGGCAGGAGCGTTCCGAGTGGCCCGAGGTCGAGGTTGAGATCCTCCGGCCGGACTCCGTGCTCCTCGCAGAGTTCTGCCATCCGCTGGTCGAGCAGCATCAGGGTGGTTCCGATCTCGTCAGCCTGCGCATCGCTGAGATCGCCTTGATCGACACGTCGAATCGCCTGCCGCTCCATCAACTGCCGGAGGAGCTCGACCACGGTGAGCACGAAGGCGACGAGGTCACGTCCCACCTTGTCGGAGTCAAGATCAAGTCGAGATCCGGTCACAACGGGCCTCCGTCCGCCCAGGGCGCCGGAACGCGTTCGTTGACGGACGACAACAGAGCATGAAGTGACAGGCGCACCAGGGGAACGTCGGCGATGGCGATGACCAGGTCGCCGCTGATGACCACCCCGGTGGCCAGGAGTCGGTCCAACAGATCGACGAGAGGCACCCCGATGGGGCCGTTCAGTGGCTCAGGGCTGTCCCAAGGCACCACGTCGTCGTAGATCACGGTCTACACCTCACCAATAAATGAGTAGGGCACCCACGGCCCCGACAGCTCGATCTCCACCCCGGTCCGTGCTCGCAGCGACTGGGTCAGCAGGGCGAGTTCGTCGGCGCGCTGTTCGGCTACCAGATAGGTCGCGTTGAGAACCTGGATCCGCCGTTCCCCGGAGAGCTGGGGGGCGTGCGGTCGCAACCTACGGGCCGCCGTGGCGAGGAGACGGACTTCGGAATCTACCGTTCCGGCAACCTGCAGCGCCTCGTCCTGGCTCTGGTCGCGACGTTCCTGCACACCTCGCTTGCGCTCCAGGTAAGCAAGGCCGGCTCCGGGTGCCGGTCGGCCGGCGCGGGCCCTACGGCTCGAATCGTCCGGTGGGCAGGGTGGCGCGTACACCTTTACGCCCCATTCGGCATGGTGCGCGATGCGCCTGAGTGCTGCATGAAAGCGGTTCGCCTCGTTGGTGAGGGCGTCCCCCGCCCTCTGCTCATCGTGGTACAGCGTGGCCAGCGGCAGGGGCACTGTAGGGCAGCAGGCGGCAGCCGCAGTAACGACGTCATGGTGGGCGCGTGCGTAACGTTCCAGCTCCCGCTGGTCGGACAGGCGTGCCTGCCAGGCCTCGTCGGTGAAGTCGCGAGCTCGGACCTTCTGGACGATCGCAGTCAGTGTCTCCAGCGGCAGTATGCTCACGGGCGCCTCGTCGGCGACACCAGGCAGCCCGACGAAGGCCGACGGGTCCGGGTTCCGGCAGACCGCGAACACGTAGGTGGCGTGGGCGTCCGAATGCTCAGGGCCGCGCTCCGTCATGTGCCTCGGTTCTCCTTGCTGGATGGGGAATTTCGCTGCGGGGTCACTTGGGTCGCTGCTCGGGCGATTCGTCCTTCGTTTTGGATTCGAGCGCCTCCAGGCGTTCTCGCAATGCGCGGTTCTCGTCCTGCAGGGCGCTACGGGAAGCGCGCGAGCTGAGTGCCGGATCGGTTTCCCACCAGTCGATTCCGGCCTTCTTCGCGGTATCTACGGAGGCCACGAACAGGCGGATCCGGATGGTGAGCAGCTCGATGTCGAGGAGTTCGATCTTGATGTCCCCGGCGATCACGATCCCTTTGTCGAGAACACGTTCGAGGATGTCGGCGAGATTGGTGGTCTGCGGGCCGGAGGCGGGATAGGACGTCTGCCGCAAGTCGACGTCAGTCACGACGCCGCCTCTGTCCTCGTCGCTTCTTGGAAGCAGACTCCTCCTCGTCCTCCTCCTCGTCCTCCATCTCGTCTTCGTCCTCGTATTCGCCGTCGGCGTCGGCTTCTTCGTCCTCCGCTCCCTCGTCCTCCTCCTCGCCCTCGCCCTCCTCCTCCTCGCTCTCGTCCTCCTCCTCGCCCTCGTCCTCCTCCTCGTCCTCGTCCTCGTAGGCACCTTCCGCTTCGTCCTCGTAATCGGAGTCGGCGCCTTCCTGCTCAGCGTCCTCTTCTTCCATGGCGTCCTCGTGCGACACGACGACTTCACCGTCACGGATTTCACCGCGCCAGCCTTCGGGTTCTTCATTGGTGAGGCTGACGTACCGCTGGAAGTTCTTGAAGTCCAGTCGCATACGGCGCCCTTGGGCCCGCCATAGGTTGCCGGTCTTTTCGAAGAACCCTGATGGGTAGTACTCCACGACGAGGACGATTCGGGTCAGGGTGGGTGCCAGTTCATGGAAGCTGACCGCGCCGCGAGTGGTGCCCTTGGCTCCTTCGGAGGTCCAGACAATACGGTCGTCGGGAATCTGCTCCTGAACAGTCGCTTTGAAGCTACGCGAGGATGGACCGACTTTGACCTTCCAGTCGCTCCCGACCTCGTCACTCTTCGAGACGTCGCGAACGCCCTTCGCGAAGCTGCTGAATTGGTCGTACTGCGTCCAATAGTCGTAGGCGTCGCGCAGGGGCACCCCTACATCGAGAACCTCGATGATGTTCATGACCTTGCCACCGCTGGACTTGCGTTTCCCCTTCCCCCCGCCAAAAGCGTCCTTCACCTTCCCCACGACGCTGTCCTTGACGCCTTTTGCTTTTTCTGAAACGAATGCCTTCACCGGGGAGTCGCCCTGCAGGATGCGGGATCCTATCGCCGGAAGTGAACCGGACTCGGACGCGTCGGTGAGCTTCTCGGTCACGTCGGTCAGTTTCTCTCCCGCCTTCTCGGCGAGATTTTCCACTTGCGCGGAGAGGAACTTGGACAGCTCTTCGCGGAGCTGGTCCATACCCGAAGCTTCCTCAGTGGGTTGGTCTTTCTCCGTCTTGGCCATGACTGACTACCTCCGACGATCGGCGCGCTTGGATGCTGCTCGCTTCGATGACGTCGTTTTCCTGGCCGCACTCTTCTTGGCGGGTGCGGACTTCTTCGCCGCTGTCTTCTTGGCCGCACTCTTCTTGGCGGGTGCGGACTTCTTCGCCGCTGTCTTCTTGGCCGCAGACTTCTTGGCGGGTGCGGACTTCTTCGCCGCTGTCTTCTTGGCCGCAGACTTCTTGGCGGGTGCGGACTTCTTCGCCGCTGTCTTCTTGGCCGCAGACTTCTTGGCGGGTGCGGACTTCTTCGCGCGGGCGGGTGCGGCCTTCTTGGATGTTGCTGCTGCGGATGCCCTGCGGCGGCGCTGCGGCCGCGCCTCCTCTTCAGGCTCTTCCTCCTCTTCCTCCTCTTCCTCCTCTTCCTCCTCCTCGTACTCGGCCTCCGGCTCTTCCTCTTCCTCGTCCTCTTCCTCGGCCTGGTCTTCTTCGTACTCGGCCTCCGGCTCTTCCTCTTCCTCGTACTCCGCGTCTTCCTCTTCCGGCGCGTACTCCTCCTCTTCCTCCTCGTCCTCGTCCGCGGTCTCGCCGAGACGGGCCGTGCGATCGCTGATGGCGCCGGCAAGCGTGCTCATCCCGCGGTCGGCAGCGGCAGCCACTGCCTGACGCCCCGCTTGGAGGACTTCCCCTCGCAACTGCTCCTGCAGATCAGCAAACTGGGGAATCTCCCCCAGCCTGCGCATCCCCTCGGCTGCAAGCTGGCGAGGGTCAAGACCGAACCTCCGGCCTGCCAGATAGGTCGCAATGGACAGAGCCATGCGACCCTTCTTCGTTCGACCCAGCACATAGCCGCCCACTACAGCAGCAGCAAGCGCCACCTTTTCCTTTTCATTCATGAGCCTGTCACCTTCGATCGTTCGGAGCGGGACCAACCCGTGTGGAATACAGCCGATCGAGCAGTCGTTCCTCTTCTCGTTCGAACTCCTCCAAGCTGATGTCCCCGTCTTCGAGTTCGCGGTTCAGCAGAGCCAGCTGGGCGCGGAGCACCCCCGGGTCGTGCAGCTCTCGCTCAGCTGCGTCGTTGAGCTTTTCTGCCACCCAGATCACGCCGCGGACCGGCGCAATGGGGAGTGTGAGAATTCCGGTGATCAGACCCATGTCAGACTCCGACAGTCCGAACAGAAGTGCCTTCAGCGGAGACAAAGCTGTAGCAGGGCAGCGGGCCGGCAAGACGCAACTCAACGCGTTCACGGTGCGCCTCGGCGAATTGCTCTGCTGTGCTTCGGAAGCCGTCGCTGTCGCCACGGCCTACTAGGAACGACACGTTGAGCACGCATCCGTGGACCTCCGGTCCCGAGGCCACAGCACGCGCCTTGGACGTGAGCTCGCGCAGCACTTGCCGACCGGCTGCGGCGGCCCTGCTTTCCAGAGCACTCGCGACGGCTTCGCCCAACCGGACGTTGGCTTCGTACCCGGGCCTGTGGCGCGCCTCATCTCGCAGGCGACGGACGTTCTTGTCCTCCGCAAGAAGGCTTCGCAGCGCATTCTGTGCCGGAAACGCCTTGACGTTGACCTCGACCCCGTCCGCGAGATGCTCAAGTACAGCCACGTGGTCCGCCTCGCAGGCTGCCAACTGATCGCGTACCGCCGCCTCGTCCGGTGCCACCATCCCAAATCGCATGGGAAGAACAGGGCCTTGACCCGTAAGGCGCAGCAAGAGCTCCTGATGAGCCAAGAGGTCGCGTCGTCTTGCGCGGAGGTTCGCGGGCGCCTCGCTGACGACAGCGGCGACCCGGCCCTGCCGAATCACTCGCAGATGGGCGGCAGGGCTGCCCACACCGCTTGAGTCCGTCGGCAGCGGTCTTCCCGCCCGAATGATCGCGTATACGTATACCCCATCGGTTGTCACGACTCAGGCCTCCACCGGTCGTCGACGCGAACTGCCACGGGCCGGAGCACGCCGCTTCCGTGGCCGTTCCTGCTGCTCTGCTTCGTCGTCGTCCTGCTCGTCGGAGTCGTCGTCGTGGCCCCCGACTGCCTTGCGCACGGTGTCACCCACGGTCTCCGCGGCCTTGCGGACCTTCCGTTTGCCGATGGACTTGGCGGCACTGCCGCTTAGCAGTTCAGGAACGGTGGTGCTGCCCGAGTCCCGTTCCAGGTCCAGCCGGTTGCAGGCCTCGGCGAACCGCAGGTAGGTGTCCACACTCGCGACAACGATGCGCGCGTCAATCTTGAGGATCTCGATGCCGACCAGGGAGACCCGGACGAACACGTCGATCACCATGCCCCGATCGAGGATGAGTTCGAGCACGTCGTACAACGTGCCGGCGCGTGGTGGGCACGCCACTACCTCATCGGAGTAGGTGGTCGCAGGCATGGGGTGTCCTTCCGATCGTCGACAAGCCGGGGTCACTCATCGGCGGATCCGCGCCGATAGCGGCGGACCCTGCAGTACTCCATGAGTTCACCGTCCTGGTCGAGCTGCACCTCGTACGAGGCGAGAAGGCTCGTAGTGTCCGGAATCCGGGGCAGCTCGAGGACGTCCACGACGACGCACCAACCGTCATCGATGCGCTTCACGGCCGATACGCCCTCCGTGGGATGGCCGATGAGCCCCTCCAGGCTCCGGCAGGCAGCCCGCGCGGCTTGGCCTGCTCCCCGCATGGGCGGTGAGCGGCGTGCGGCTGTCGTCGAGGACTTCCCGGCGCGCGGCCGACGTTCTTCTGCCATGAATACAAGTCTGACCAATGTCGGGCTCAGCGCACTTCGAGCGGAGCAGACGAGCGCACACGTCGGACCGGGTTGCTCGCGCCTCAAGGCCCGTCACCTGCTGATCCGGGCATTTGGTGTGCGCTCGGCAAGCTATTGGCCACGTCAGCGTCCCCGGGGGTCTGTTGACGTATTGCCTGCTGGGCTTCTCATGCTTCCAGAGGATCCGGTCGTGGTTCCCACCTGAGACTGCAGGACGCTCACGCGGCTTTCCGGGCCGCGGCCACCCCACGGTCGCGGCGGCAATCAACCTCTGCTCTGCGCGGAAGCAGCAGCGCGGAATCGCTGGCGGCGCCGCTGCGGCGGTTTGACGAGAGGCGACGGGGCGCACCGGACGCGGCTTGGTCTGCTGCAGTTGGGAACGGCTACACGGATGCGTGGTGGAACTCGACCACCGTGATGTCGACGGCGGTCACCACCATGCCCAGGACATGGCCGCAGGTGTCTGCTACCGAGCGGCGCACCAGTCCGGCCGTCTCAGGCAAAGGGCGGTTCATTTCGGCGGTCAGGGTCATGATCACGCGCACACCCGTGAAGAGGTCAGATCGGACAAGGCGACAACTGACGGTAGTGACGCCGGGCACCTCGTCCGCTGCGCGCCGCAGCACGGCGGACGCGGCGCGCTCGGCTATCCGCAGGGCGCGCGCGTGGCCGCCGAAGGGGAGTGTCGATCCCGGCCACACCTGATCATTGATGATTTTGGTCATGACGCGGGCGATGAGGCGCTGCGTGCTGGGCGGTTCCCGTTCCCGCAGGGTCTTCGTCGCTGTGTCCAGTGCCGGGTCTTCGACGGAGTCACCGGGCCAGCCGTCAGACGGCACGTGCAGGCGGCCGGGGAGCGGAGGCTGGGCGGGTTGGTCGTCTAGCGCCACGGGCCCATCATCTCCTTCAGGGATCGGCGTGCCCGGTACAGCCTTCCGCGGACCGTCTGCTGGCTGGTGCCAGTCACTTGGGCGATCTGTTCGTAGGGCAGTCCGTGCAGTTCCCGCAGGATCCAGCACACCCGCTGACGGGGCTCAAGGGCGCCGAGCGCGTCGGCCAGGGCGCTGGCTAGAGCATCCTCTTCGGCTGCCTGGGCGGGCGAACTGTCCGCACCGGCGGTGGGTTCCGCCACTGCATTCAACGGTACCGGTGCCGGCCGCCTGCGCAGAGAATTCAGGCAGCGGTTGACGGTGATGCGGTACATCCAGGTGCTGAACGCGCAGGCGTGACGGAACTCGGGCAGGCGCCTCCAGGCGCTGATGAACGCGTCCTGGACTGCGTCCTCGGCGTCCTGGAGGTTGCCCAGCGTGTGGAGGGCCAGTGTGAGCAGGAGGCGGCTGTGGCGTCGCATCAGGATGGCGAAGGCTTCCTCGTCGCCCTCACCAGCACGCGTCGCCAGCAGATCGTCGGGTGCGGTGAGCAGTCCATCGACAGTGCCGGAAGCAGGGTGCCTGAAAGACAGGTAGTCGCCGGCACCTTGGCGCGAGGAAGGACTGGTGCTGTGCTTCACGCCTGCACCTCCTTCCCGCTTTGTCACGAGTGCCCAGCTCAGGACCCACGAGTCGCTTTATTGATTTATGTGACGTTTTCCCACCTGGCTGTGTCGAACCTTGTGACGGGCATCGTGATGGTGCCCGCATCGACTGATCGAGGTGACTGCCATGACGGACACCACCGACCGTCCCCCTTCCGAGCAGGACGGCCCTACAGAAACTGCGACCATGCTGAAAGGGCCGACCGGTGCTGGCACCTCACCCGAAACACGGGGCAAGACCACCATCGCCGACGGCGTCGTAGCCAAGATCGCGGGCACGGCCGCCCGCGAGGTACCCGGTATCCACAACCTCGGCGCAGGCGTGACCCGTGCCATCGGAGCCGTTCGTGAGCGCGTCCCTGGTGGAGGGACCGGCGGCGTCAGCCGCGGTGTGAAGGTCGAGGTGGGCGAGCGCCAGGCCGCAATGGACATCGATGTCGTCGTCGAGTACGGCTTCTCCATCGTCGATGTGGCGGCTGAGGTACGCGTCAATGTCATCTCCGCCGTGGAGCGCATGACGGGGCTCGAGGTCGTCGAGGTGAACCTCGTCGTCGACGACGTGAACCTGCCCGACGAAGACGACGCAGAGCCGACCGAGGGCCGCGTCGAATGACTTCCGGCTACCGGCGGTGCTCCCCCTGGCGGGAAGAAGCGCGCCCTAGGTGGCAGAACACCCAAGGGACAGGTGAGTGAGCGATGAATACAGCAACAGTGGGTCTGGCAGCCGGAATGGCACTGGGATTCGCCGGATACTTCGGCGGCTTCTGGGCCTTCCTCCTCGTAGCCGTCCTGGGTGCGGTGGGCTTGGTCCTAGGTCTCGTCCTGCAGGGCGACGCCGACATATTCACTCGGCGGCAGCGGTGAGTACTGCCCCCAGTGCCAACGAGTCGTCCAAACACCCGGACGGCCCTTATGCGAACGGCGCACAGCGCCCACCGCCGCCCGCGGAGCGCGGCGCGACGGTGATTCCTGACCGGGTCGTGGCACGCATCGCCGCGAGGGTGGCCAGCACAGCCCTGCACCGGATCACCGGACCGCAGCACCCGCTGACGGACCTGGCTGCACCCGGCGCTCACGCGACTGCGCACAACGGGACGGCACAGCTGGCGCTGTCCGTGGATCTTCCCTATCCCACAGATATCACCGCCACTTGCCGGCAACTGCAACGCGAGGTCACCGAACAGGTGGCCCACCTGACCGGTCTGGACATCGGCGAGGTGATGGTGACGGTGCGGCGGCTGGTTGTCGCGGGTCAGCCAGGTCGCGTCCGCTGATCCCGCAGCCCAACCACCTGCGCCTACTCGGCACCGGCCTTGACCGAGCAGCAAACACAACCGACAGACGACGGAGGGCGGACACCATGACGCTGTCACACCGAACCGCCTCGACCGATCAAGGAGCCGGAACGGACCGGCCCGATATCCGGGCTCCCGCGACATCGCCCTCAACGTACGACGGGCGGGGGGCGAGGTCGCCCCGCCTGTGGTCCGCACGCCGCATCCCGGCCGCTCTGGTCGCTCTGGTGGCGTTCTGTGCCATCGGAGCCCTGCTGTACGACGTGATCGCGGTGCGCGCGGGACACCGCGCCGGAGCATGGCGCAACCGCATCGCCGAGGAGATGACCACCCGGCCCGTCGACGACCCCTGGCTGCTGGCCACGGGCGCCGTCGCTGTCGTTCTCGGCCTGTGGCTACTCATCCTCGCCCTCACACCCGGACTGCGCCGACTCCTGCCCCTGCGGGCACCCGAGGAGTCCACGGAGATCGGGGCCTGGCTGGATCGCAAGGGCGCCGCAATGGTGCTGCGTGATGCCGCAATGCGGGTCCCCGGCGTCAGCCGTGCCCGGCTCCGGGTCAGGCGCCGTCGTGTCACAGCCCGCGCGGAGGTCGGCTTCCGCGACACTGCGGCCGTCCGCGACGACCTCACCCAGGCTCTGCAGGAGCAGTGCCGTCAGCTCGCCCTGGTGCACACCCCACGGCTGACGATCCGTCTACGACACCACACCCGCTGAGGCTGCCCCGGGAGCGCGCCATGAACGGTCGATCCACACTGAACCGTCTCCTCCTGTCTCTTTGCGGCCTGGTGCTGCTAGGAGGCGGCCTGCTGATCCTCACAGCCGGGTTCGACCTCTACCGCCGGCTTCACGTGGCCCCGCCCGCCGGGTGGCCCGTGGCCGCGCCTCACGAAGTCCTGCTCAGCAACACCGACCGCGTCCACTGGAGCGATCAGGGCTGGTGGTGGGCCGCCGTCATCGCCGTCCTGGTTCTGGCAGCCGCCCTGGCCCTCATCTGGCTTCTCGCGCAGCGGCGCCACCGCCCCAGCGCAGTACACCTGGGTGGGACGCCTCCACCCGAAAGCGTCGAACTGCGAGGCCGTGCCCTCAGCGACGCCGTGACCTCCGAAGCGCGTGCTCTGCCCGACGTCAAGCAGGCCGGCGCCCACCTCACCGGACGAGCGGCGGGCCCCCAACTGCATGTGGCGCTCACGCTGACGGACCACGGACTGCCTGCCCCCGTCCTGCAGGCCCTGTGTCATGGCCCAGTGGCCCACGCACGCGAGGCCACTGGGTTGACCCGTCTACCCGCCCGAGCGCACCTGAACGTTGGCAGGCACAAGGCGCGCCGTGCCGAATAGAGGCGCTGCTACCGAGTGCGGTGAAAGGCACGGACCGGCCGTGGGGGCTTCGTCCTCGCTCCGTCGGGGTGGGTGGTTGTCAGCCCAATCGAGGGTGGCGAGGTGACCGGCGTCGCCGCCCCGCCACTCGATGAGGGAGACGGTCGCGTCGTCGGCGCGCTCCGTCGCGCCTGGAAGACCGGGTCGGTGTAGGCATCCTTGGCGACGATCATGGTCTGCGACCAAGCCGGCGAGTCTCCGCAGCAACCGCCGGTCGTCGTCGCCCAGAGGTGTACCGCGAGCACCTCTGCTCGAGGTGCCGCCGCAACCCAGCGCCACTTCGGCAGCGCAACCACATCCACCACAAGAGGCCGCACGTGTGGATCTCACCCCACAGGGCACCCGGTGCCACAGTAGTCACGCACAATGTCCACACGGAGTGGAATCCGATGACCGCAGAGGTCCAGTCAGCACCGGCTCCGTCGCGCCCGCCCCGCTTGCTCACGCCGCCCGGCGTGTACGCACCGCAGAGGGACACGCAGATACTCGTCCAGGCGCTGTGCGGGGAGAACATAGGGCCCACCACCCGTGTGCTGGATCTGGGGACCGGCAGCGGAGCGCTCGCCGTCCAGGCCGCGCGCATGGGAGCCCGTGTGACCGCTGTCGACATCTCGTGGCGTGCTGTGTGGGCCGCGCGTCTCAACGCGCGCCTGTCACGGCATCACGTCACCGTCCGCCGCGGAGACCTGACCAACGCGCTCCAAGGTCGCTCATACGACATCATCGTCAGCAATCCGCCGTACGTGCCCTGCCCTTCGGTCGGCCTGCCGAGTCGCGGCAAGGCACGCTCGTGGGACGCGGGACCCGACGGACGCGCCTTGGTGGACCGTATCTGTGACGCCGCCCCCGCAGCCTTGCGGCCGGGCGGAGCCCTGCTGCTCGTGCAGTCGGCACTGTCCGGCACCGAGGCCACACTCGAGCGGCTCGCCGGCACAGGACTCCACCCCGCCGTCGTCGACCGAGCCCACATCCCCTTCGGCCCGGTCCTGCGCTCCCGGACGGCATGGCTGCGCCGCCGAGGACTCGTGGGCGAGGAGAGCTGGGAAGAGCTGGTGGTCATCCGTGCCGAAAAGATCTGAACGCGCACGCCACGTCACCGTCGACCCTGACGGACCCCTGCTGGTGGAGGGCCCCGTAAGAGTAGTAGTTGACGACGGCACCGTATTCGTCTCGCAACGCTTCACCGTCGCGATCTGCACGTGCCGGCGAAGCCGTAACTACCCGTGGTGCGACACCAGCCACCGGCGCCGCACGAAACCCCGGACCGACCACGCACCCCCGCCCGCATCGGACTCCGAGGCCTGAGGAAGGACCCCCTCATGCAGCCGGACAGCCAGGAGCCACGCGGTCACAGCCCCCCACTTCCCCAGCCCCGGGGCGAATTGTCGACCACAGTCCTCAAAACGCTCGGCGGCGCCGCCACGGCGCCACTGCCGCTCGCATCGCCGCGCACTGTCGACCCATACGGAGACGATCTCCAGCTCGCTCTGTACGTTCTCTACGAACTGCACTACCAAGGCTTCGACGGCGTCAGCGACGAACACGAGTGGAATCCGGAGCTGCTCGCCCTGCGCGGTCTGCTCGAACAGCGCTTCCTCGACGCGCTGCGCACTGACGTGCCGCCACGGACCGATGCCGACGAGGCTCTTGCCCCGCTTCTGGTGGAACCCGTCGGTCACGACGAGTCGAGCGTCAGCCACTACCTCCAGAGGGACGGCACGTTGGAGCAGCTCAGGGAGTACGCGGCCGTGCGCTCCCTCTATCACCTCAAGGAAGCCGACCCCCACGCCTGGGTCCTCCCCCGTCTGCACGGCCGCGCCAAAGCCGCCATGGTGGCCGTCGAGTTCGACGAGTTCGGCGCGGGACACCCGGAGGACATCCACGCCCAGCTCTTCGCCGACCTCATGGCGGACCTCGGCCTGCGCACCGCTTACGGGCACTATGTCGAAACGGCTCCAGCGGAAGCCCTGGCCACCGTCAACGTCATGTCTCTGTTCGGCCTGCACCGTGCTCTGCGCGGAGCCCTGGTGGGGCACTTCGCCGCTGTCGAAGTAACGTCGCCCCCCAGCTCGCGGCGACTGGCCTCGGCCCTGCGGCGTACCGGCGCGGGACCCGCCGCGGCCCGCTTCTACGACGAGCACGTGGAGGCCGACGCGGTCCACGAACAGGTAGTGCGTCGCGATGTCATCGGCGGGCTGCGAGCAAGCGAACCCATGCTCGAGCCAGACATCGCCTTCGGCGTCCAAGCCACCGTCCTCTTGGAAGAACGCCTCGGACGACAGCTCTTGGGAGCCTGGCGCGATCAGCGCACCGCGCTGCGCACGCCGTTGTAGCAGCTGACCCGACTGTTCGGTCCCCTCCTGGCCAGCAGGGCCCTTTCGCTCCGCGCCACTTGAGGCGCACGGGCCCGGGCCGCGCATTCGACCGGCTTGTCGTCCTGCCGTCGCCCGAACGGTCGCAGCTCGCCGCAATCTCCGCGGAAACGGCTCCATCCGGAGGACGTCGAGCGCGGGCGCCTTCGGATCGTCGCTTGGCGACTCCTGCTCTTTTCTTTGCGAAGCCGTCACACTATTGCGGGGAGCAAGGGCCGCCGCCGCAGGACATCCACAGCGGATCCGGTCGCGATGTTCAGCCTGCGCTGCGCGTGCCTGGCGGGTCCTTGGGGTCGACGCCGGTGGAGGCGGATGCGTCCTTGGTTCCGCTGGGGCGCTGGGAACGACCCCGGGGACCGGTGTCGTGCATACCCTTCTCGTCACTGCCGGCCTTGCTCTGGTCCTCGCCGCGGCGCCCCCTGCTTTTCACGGGCTTGCCATGCGTGTTCCCGGCCTCATCTTTGGAAACCTCGCGCCCGGGGCCCTTGGCGGGGGCGTGCTGGTCGGGGTGGAAGGAGCGGTGGGCGCTCGGGTTGTCCTGCTGACGGGTCTCGTCGACATCGGGAGACCAACCGTGCTGTTTGGTGCCCTTGTGCGGGCCTGGGCCCTCGCCGTGCGAGGGCTGGGACTTCGGCTGCTCAGCCATGGTCTGGCCTGCCTCTCTGGTGGTGGGAAGAACCCCACCGCGCCTGCCGCGCTCCCCCTGATGACGTGCTCGTTACCAGTAATGCTTGCGTCCGCCGACGGAGTGTCCGACCGCTCCCATGATCCAGAGGATGGCTCCGATGACGACGAGGATGACACCGATGGTCCACAGGATGCTGATTCCCGTGACGAAGCCGACGACCAGCAGAATTACACCGAGAGCGATCATGAGGTCCTCCGATTTCACTGTGCCGCTCCATCCAGCCTAGGCACGTCCGGCATCTTGCGGCGTGCTGTACCCGCGTGAGGAGCCCATACGTCTCGATGACGAGTGTCGCGATGACGGAGTTCGGCTATGTCCCAGAGTCCGTCCTGGCGATGCCCATGGGGTGGGCCGGTCGCGCCTCTCCCCTCATCACGCTCACCGAAAGGGAGTCCCACTTGTTGTGTCGCGGGACACCGGCTCACGGTGATCGAGGCGAGGCGCCCACTGCCGGATCGCGCCCCCGGACCACCGAGTCGCGAGGTAGTCATGACCGACCGCAGCGGACGTGACTCGCCGACCCATCTCGGCATCACGTCGACGGCAGTGCCTGTCGGCATGCCGGGTTGCAGAAAGCCGAGTTCTGGCGGGGCCGGTGCCCGTCAGCTTTGGGTGACGTCCTCGGAAACTGCCCGGGCGAGGGTGTCCGCCACCGTGGTGCATGCGAGCCGGGTCACGGAGCGCAGCTCGGCGTCGGAGGCGCCAACACGGCTCAGTACGGCCAGCGATTGGTTGACAGCGACGACAAATGTGGCGAGCTCGTCGAGCGTTTGGCTGTCGGCCGAGGAGTCCGCCAGTGCCGCGCGTATCCGTTGGCGCTGCATGTCGAGCAGGCCACGCACCTGCGCGCTGTTCTCCTCCTTCAGCGTCAGTGACTGCGTGGCGGACTGGGCGATGAGGCATCCCACGGGGACCGACGGGTCGGCGATACGCCTCAGGACGACGTCGAAGAATGCCCCGACCGCGCGCACCGGATCACCGGGGTGCGCGGCGAGCGCCTGCTCATACTGCGCGCCGTAGATCGACGCGTAGCGGTCGAGGCACTTGCCGAACAGGGCGTCCTTGTTGCCGAAGGCGCCGTAGAGGGAGCCGCGGCCGAGGCCGGTGGCCGAACCGAGGGCATCGAGTGAGGCGTCCGCGTACCCGCGCTGCCAGAACACCCGCATGGCCTGGTCCAGAGCCGCGCCGATATCGAACTGCTTTCGGCCTGACACGGCGTCCACCTCCTCCTTCACGTCCCTGTCACGTCTCCGCTCAGAGCCTACTCGCATCTTGGATCGATCGGTCGAGTTATCTTTGACCGATCGATCCAAGATGGTTGGCGTGAAGGTCTTGGTTCTCGCACCCGAAAGGCCGCACGGTGATCGACGACATCGCGCCAGACGTCCGCGCACAGGCTGTTCCGTCCGCCGACGGGTGCCGGGTTCTGGCTCGTGGCCGCGGTGTACGCCCCGGTCATGCTGGGTGGGACGCTGCCGATTCCGCTGTATGCGCTCCGGGCGCCACAGATGGGCTTCGGGCCCTTCACCACGACGATGGTCTCGCCAACCTCGCTCGCGGGCCTCGCCCTCGGCCGACACGCCGAACCAGCGCACCCCACACCGATGGAGGAAAACCGTGACTGACCCCGCAACCGCCGCCAGCGTCCCCGACAACCCAGTCCGTGACCTGCCACTGCACGACCTGGCCGGCTTCACCCACCGCTGGGTCGACGCGGGCGGCGTCCGACTTCACGCGGTTGAAGGCGGTCAGCCGAACGGCCCAGCCGTCGTGCTGCTCGCTGGATTCCCGCAGACCTGGCGGGCATGGCGAAAGGTGATGCCCGGCCTGGCCGACCGGTTCCACGTCATCGCGATCGACCTGCCGGGCCAGGGCCACTCCGAACGCCCGGACGGCAGTTACGACACACACACGATCGCCGCATACGTCCACGCGGCGGTGAACGCGCTCGGAGTTTCGACATACTGGCTGGCCGCCCACGACATCGGCGCGTGGGTCGCCTTCTCCCTCGCCTTGAAGTACCAGAGCCAGCTGCGTGGCGTCGCACTGCTCGACGCCGGAATCCCCGGCATCACACTCCCCGGCTCCATCCCGACCGACCCCGAGGTGGCGTGGAAAACGTGGCACTTCGCATTCCATCTCGTGCCCGACCTGCCCGAGACACTGCTCACAGGCCGCGAACGCGAATACGTCGACTGGTTCCTGAAGGTCAAATCCCTCTCCCCCGACACCTTCGACGACGCCGAGATCGAGCAGTACGCCGCGGCCATCACCGCTGACGGTGGACTCCGCGCTTCCCTGGCCTACTACCGAGACGCCGCTGAATCGGCGCGCAAGAACCACGAGGCCCTTGAACAACAGCACCTGACGGTGCCGGTGCTCGGGATTTCCAGCAGCCACGGCTCCATCCCCGACATGGCAGCTTCCATCAGGCCATGGGCCGACAACGCCACCGGGGTCGTCGTGCCGGACGCAGGACACTTCATCCCGGACGAACAACCCGACGCCGTCACCGCCGCACTATCCGGCTTCATCGCTCAAGGCGACTGACACCGGCCGAACCCGCCTGCCGGGCGACCTGCCTGTTCCGGCTCACCACGAACTCACCGAACGCGACTCTCGCCCCCGAGCGGGAGGAGCGACGACATCTCCGGCGTCGGCGCAGGCTACGACTGGATGCCCCTCTCCTCGCAAGCTCCAGGGGCGGGTTGACCAGCAAGGTCCACCTCGCTGCCGACCACAAGTGCCGCCCGCCTGCGTTCGTCCTGACCCCGGGGCAGGCCGCGGACAGCCCCCAGTTCATCCCCGTACTCAAGAAGATGACGACCCTCAGATCTCGGCATCCGGGGCGTTTCGGCAACTTCACCACCGTCCCACTGCCGGACGTCGAAGGCGCCATGTTCGAGGCCGAACACGCCCTGGGCGAGATCGGCGGCGCTGGTGCTCTCCGCGCCGGCGGAGGTGGGTCGGCTTCAGCCGGCGCCCCGGCCTCGATCAGGTCGTGCTCTCCGCGCCGGCGGAGGTGGGTCGGCTCTCACCGGCTTGGGCTTAGTACTCCAGCTGTAGACCGCGATCTGGCTGGCGGGGGCCGCAGGCCAGAGCGTAGGCGCCCCGCCCTGCAGGGGGTTTCTCGAGCTGGGACGTCAGCCCAGGTCGGGCCAGTTCAGGAGGTTCTCCAGGGTGGCGCGGTCACCCTCGCTTCGCAGGCTGTCCAAGGGGCGGCGGCCGTGCAGGGCGAGCAACAGGTTGCTCGCGGATCCGTGGAGGTCGGCGTCTGTTTCATGTGGGCCGTCGATGAGGTGTGAGCCCGACGTCGACAGGTCGACCAGCCATGACTCGCCCTCGGCGGCGTGCAGGCCGATCCGGGCCGGATCATGCGGCCAGGGGCCGGCGGTGCCATGACTGACGCCGATGAACTCGGCGATGCCGTCGAGGGCGACAGCCGTCGGGACGGGCTGGGGAGTTCCGGTGGCCAACTGGGCGTCGAAGGCGTGGACAGCGGCCTCCTGGACCTGATGGCGCGCCACGGCACCACTCGTCGTCGGGACGTCGGAGTCGCTCCACCATGTCCAGCAGTCGACCGCCGGACCTGCGGCTCGCAGGGCGACGATCAGTTCTTGGGTGGCTGCGGCCGAACGGGCCAGTAGGTCAGCTGAGAGCGTGTCATCGGCCGGCACCGTCGGGGGCTTCTCGCTGGGACCGGCCACGACCGCCGCCGCCCAGAACCGATGCACCTCGGTAAGGTGCTCAACGAGGTCGCGGAGCGACCAGTCGGGGCAGCTGGGGACGCGGACATCCAGATCGGGGGAGGCCGCGACGCTGCTGCGCAGGGCGGCGGAGCGGTCCTGGACCAGGGCCAACAGGTCTTCGAAGGCGGGTGTCTGGGTCATCCCAGCTTCCTATCACCCGCCGCTGACAGTGGCCCTTCGCCTTACCACTGACCTGCGAATGCTCCAACAGCGGTTCGTGGTCCTGCTGTTGGAGGCCGATCCGCGGAATGGGCGCGGCCACCGGTGATCATCGGTGTGTGAAGACAGAAGATCAGACGGCGGCAGCAGGTCACAGCATCGATCCTGCCCGCTGGCAGGAAGCGTTCGAGGTCCTCACGGGCCTCGCCACCGCCGTCCGGGTGGACGGCGATCACCTGCTCGTACGAGACGACGAGCACGGCCAGCAGTGCGGCGATGACCAGCGTCACCGGCAACGTGGCGGTCAGCGCGCCGGGTAGCGGCGGCGATCAGGACGAGCACGATCGCCTCGGGTCCGTACGCGACCGAACTCAGCGCGTCCAGCGAAAGGGCTGCGAGCCCTTCGAGACCGGTGAGGTGGTAGCGCTCGCCTTCCCCTGGTCGCAACGGAACCCTCGGCCGCAGTTCGCGGCGGGCCAAGCCGAACGCCACGGGGGACCTCTCGGTGCAGGGCGCAGCGGGATGGATACCGGTCGAGGCCAGTGTGGCCGGGCCCCCGCGGCAAGGCGCGTCAAGGATGCCCAAGGCCTCACGCTGCGGCGGTGAGTCCCCTGCCAGGCCGTGCCGTCGGGGCCACTCGGCCCACACGGCCGAGCCCTGAGCGGCTAGGAGGTGGCGGTCTCGGGAAGGTCGGGGCGGGCCGGCTCAAGGCCGGACGCGGTCGGCAAGGTGAGGACCATGGTGAGGCCACCGCCGGGGGTGTCCTCCGCGCTCAGTGTGCCGCCCATCGCCTCGGCGAAGCCGCGGGCGACCGCGAGGCCGAGGCCGACGCCCGCCCCGCCGGGGGCGTCGCCGTAGCGCTGGAAGGGCTCGAAGATCCGGTCCTTGGCCTCGTCGGGGACGCCAGGGCCCCGGTCCACCACTCGTACCTCCACCCGGTCGGCGATGGCACTCGCGGACACCAGGACCCGCTCGCCGGAGGGGCTGTACTTCACCGCGTTCTCAACGAGGTTGGCGACCGACCGCTCGAGAAGGCCCGGGTCGACGGTGACCATCGGCAGGGTCTCCGGGATCTCCAGCTCCACGCTGCCCTCAGGAACCCCGCCGAGCGCCATCGGCACCACCTCGTCGAGGTCGATCTCGCGGATCAGCGGAGTGACCGTGCCCGTCTGCAGCCGGGACATGTCCAGCAAGTTGCCCACCAGGTTGTCGAGGCGGTCGGCACCGTCCTCGATGCCCTCGAGCAGTTCCGCATGGTCCTCTTCGGACCATGCCACGTCGTCGGACCTCAGTGAGGAGACCGCTGCCTTGATTCCGGCCAGTGGCGTACGCAGGTCGTGGCTGACGGCGGCCAGCAGCGCGGTGCGGATGCGGTTGCCCTCGGCCAGCGAGCGGGACTGGTCGGCCTCGGACTGGAGTCGCTGACGGTCCAGGACCACCGCGGCCTGGGCGGCGAAAGCGGCCAGGACCCGCCTGTCCTCCGCCGGCAGCACGCGCCCGGACAACGCCAGCGCCATACGGTCACCGACCGGCATGTCGGCATCCGCGTCCTCCGGACGTCCGACCACCGCTCCCGTACCCACGCTGCCCGCGCAGGTCCACGGCTCCACGTCGCCGGCCCGCTCCAGCAGCGCCACCGACTCCATCCCGAAGGTCTCCCGGACCCGTTCGAGCAGGGCCTCCAGGCTGGTCTCTCCGCGCAGCACACTGCCCGCCAGGAAGGAGAGGATCTCCGACTCGGCGCGCAGCCGGGCCGCCTGATGAGTGCGCCGGGCTGCGAGGTCCACCACGGAGGCCACCGACACGGCGACGCCGACGAAGATCGCGATGGCGACGACGTTCTTGGGGTCGGCGATCGTGAGGGTGTGGACGGGCGGGGTGAAGAACCAGTTCAGCAGCAGGGAACCCACGAGCGCCGACGCGAGCGCCGGGTAGAGCCCGCCCAGCAGGGCCGCGGCCACCGTCAGCGCGAGGAACAGCAGCATGTCGTTGGCCAGGCCGACTTCGGGGGCCACGCCGGTGAGCAGCAGCGTGAGGAGGGCCGGGCCGGCCACACCGGCCAGCCAGCCCAGGACGACCCGGGACCGGCCGAGGCGCGCAGTCCGGGCGACAGGCAGTCCGCGCCCCTTTCCCGCCTCGTCGTGCGTGATCAGGTGGACGTCCAGGTCGGGGCCCGAGTCCCGGGCGACGGTGGCACCGACACCCGGACCGAAGACGTACTGCCAGCCCTTGCGGCGGGACACTCCGAGGGCGATCTGGGTGGCGTTGACGCCGCGCGCGAAGTCCAGGAGTGCGGTGGGGATGTCGTCGCCGATGACGTGGTGGAAAGTGCCGCCCAGGTCCTCCACGAGGGTCCGCTGGACCACCAGCTCCTTCGGTGACGCGGAGGTCAATCCGTCACTGCGGGCGATGTAGACGGCCATTACCTCACCGCCCGCACCCTTCTCCGCGAGCCGCGCGGCCCGGCGGATCAGCGTGCGGCCCTCAGGGCCACCCGTCAGTCCCACGACGATCCGCTCACGCGAGCCCCAGATCTTCGAGACCCGGTGCTCGCTGCGGTACTCGGTCAGATAGGCGTCGACCCGGTCCGCCACCCACAACAGGGCCAGTTCGCGCAACGCGGTCAGGTTGCCGGGCCGGAAGTAGTTCGACAGTGCCGCGTCGACCTTGTCGGGCTTGTAGATGTTGCCGTGTGCCATCCGGCGGCGCAGGGCGGGCGGCGACATGTCGACCAGTTCGATCTGGTCGGCCCGTCGTACGACCTCGTCAGGGACGGTCTCACGCTGCCGGATGCCGGTGATCGACTCGACGACGTCGCCGAGCGACTCCAGATGCTGGATGTTGACGGTCGAGATGACGTCGATGCCGGCCGCAAGGAGTTCCTCGACGTCCTGCCAGCGCTTGGCGTTGCGCGAGCCCGGGATGTTCGTGTGCGCGAGTTCATCGACCAGGGCCACCTGGGGACGCCGGGCGAGCACCGCGTCGACGTCCATCTCCGTGAAGACGCTGCCGCGGTACTGCAGTTCCTTGCGCACGACCTGCTCCAGGCCGTGCAGCATCACCTCGGTGCGCGGCCGGTCGTGGTGCTCCACGAATCCGACCACACAGTCGGTCCCCCGCTCGACGCGACGGTGCGCCTCGGACAGCATCGCGTACGTCTTGCCGACACCCGGTGCCGCACCGAGGTATATCCGAAGCTTGCCGCGTGCCATCTTCTCGTCTCTTCGTCTCTACGGGCGGAGGCTGTGGGAGTGCTGGGGCCGGGTAACGAAAGCGCGGGTCAGCTGTCGAAGCGGTATCCCATGCCGGGCTCGGTGATGAGGTAGCGCGGGTGGGCGGGATCCGTCTCCAGTTTCCGCCGCAGCTGGGCCATATAGACGCGCAGATAGTTGGTCTTGTTGCTCTGGGACGCGCCCCAGACCTCCTGGAGCAGGTACTTCTGCGTGATGAGTCGCCCGGGGTTGGTGACCAGGATCTCCAGCAGGTGCCATTCGGTCGGCGTGAGGCGTACGTCGTGTCCGCCTCGGCTGGCCTTCTTGGCGAGCAGGTCGATGGAGAACTCGTCGGTCGTGACCAGGACGATGTCGGGGGCGAGCGGAGCGGCCTCGGTGCGGCGGACGGCCGCCCGCAGGCGGGCCAGCAGTTCGTCCATGCTGAACGGTTTGGTGATGTAGTCGTCGGCACCCGCGTCCAGCGCGGCGACCTTCTCGTCGGAGGCGCTACGGGCGGAGAGCACCAGGATCGGTACGCGGGTCCAGCCGCGCAGCGCCTTGATGACGTCCGTGCCGTCCATGTCGGGCAGGCCCAGGTCGAGTACGACCACGTCGGGCTGGCGCGCGGCGGCAAGACGTAGGGCGGTGGCGCCGTCGGGTGCCGGGTCCACTCCGTATCGGCGGGCCTCCAGGTTGATCACGAGGGCCCGGACGAGCTGAGGATCGTCCTCCACCACCAGCACCCGGGTCATCGGTGTGCGCCTTTCCTCTTGTACGGAAGGCCGGAGCCTGCGGAACCTGCTTCATGGCTACGGGAGTTGACGCATCGGGGGTGTCCCGTACGCCAACTCCCGCGTGGTGCGCATAAGGCCATCAGCTCTTCGCCACGAGTTCCTTGAGTGCGACGTTGAGTTCGAGGACGTTGACGCGGGGCTCACCCATGAAGCCGAGGATGCGGCTGCTGGTGTGGTCCTTGACGAGCTTGTCCACCTGGGTGACGGACAGGCCGTTCCGCTCCGCGATCCGGTGGACCTGGAGGTCGGCGTACGCCGGGGAGATGTCCGGGTCGAGGCCGGAGCCGGAGGACGTCACCGCGTCGGCGGGGACGTCGGAGAGCTTGACCGTGTAGCCGCCGACCGAGTTGTCCTTGATGACGGCTGCCTTGGCGGCCACCACCTGGGCGCAGAGGGTGCCTTCCTCCGACTTCGCTGTGCACTTCCCGTTGATCGCACCGTTGTCGCCGGACAGGTTGGTGGCACCGGAAAGGATCAGCTTGTACTGGGTGTTGACGCTGTTTTCGCCCAGGCCGTTGGAGGGGCGCGGCTGGAACCACTTGAGGTCGGGTTCCGCGGTCTCCTGGCCCTTCTTGAGCGGCAGGTCGTAGCGCTGGCCGATGAGGGACGAGCCGACGACCTTGCCCTCGGACTTGATCTCCGAGCCGTTGGCCTTGTCGTGGAAGACGGCCTGCGCGACGCCGGTCACGGCGAGCGGGTAGATCACACCGCAGACGACGGTCAGGACGAGCAGCGCACGCAGTCCCGCCCACAGCAACCGACCCGTGTTTGCCACTGAGTTGTTCATCGTGATCAGCCGATTCCGGGGATGAGGGAGATGAGTACGTCGATGATCTTGATGCCGATGAACGGCGCGATCAGTCCGCCCAGGCCATAGATCCCGAGGTTGCGGCGCAGCAACTTGTCCGCGCTCACCGGCCGGTACTGCACGCCGCGCAGGGCGAGCGGTACGAGCGCGATGATGACGAGCGCGTTGAAGATGACCGCGGACAGGATCGCCGAGTCAGGTGAGGACAAGTGCATGATGTTGAGCTTGTCGAGGCCCGGGTAGACCGCCGCGAACAGCGCCGGGATGATCGCGAAGTACTTCGCGACGTCGTTGGCGATGGAGAACGTCGTCAACGCGCCCCGGGTGATGAGGAGTTGTTTGCCGATCTCGACGATCTCGATGAGCTTGGTCGGGTTGGAGTCGAGGTCGACCATGTTGCCGGCCTCTTTGGCGGCCGACGTTCCCGTGTTCATCGCCACGCCGACATCGGCCTGGGCGAGGGCGGGGGCGTCGTTGGTGCCGTCGCCGGTCATCGCGACGAGCTTGCCGCCCGCCTGCTCGCGCTTGATGAGGGCCATCTTGTCCTCGGGAGTGGCCTCCGCGAGGAAGTCGTCCACGCCCGCTTCGTCCGCGATGGCCTTGGCCGTCAGCGGGTTGTCGCCCGTGATCATGACGGTCTTGATGCCCATGCGGCGCAGCTCGTCGAACCGCTCGCGCATGCCCTCCTTGACGACGTCCTTGAGGTGGATGACACCCAGTACGCGGGCACCCTTGTCGTCCTCTACGGCGACCAGTAGCGGAGTGCCGCCTGCCTCGGAGATTCGGTTGGCCAGGGTGTCCGCATCGTCGGAGACCTGGCCGCCATGCTCCTTGACCCAGGTGATGACCGAACCGGCAGCGCCCTTGCGGATCTTGCGCCCGTCGACGTCGACGCCGGACATGCGGGTCTGGGCGGTGAAGGCGATCCACTCGGCGCCGGCCAGCTCGCCACGCTGCCGCTCACGCAGCCCGTACTTCTCCTTCGCCAGGACCACGATCGACCGCCCCTCGGGGGTCTCGTCGGCCAGCGAGGACAGCTGCGCGGCGTCCGCGACCTCGGCCTCGCGGGTGCCGGTCACCGGCACGAATTCGGAGGCCTGCCGGTTGCCGAGCGTGATGGTGCCGGTCTTGTCGAGCAGCAGGGTGGATACGTCGCCGGCGGCCTCGACCGCCCTGCCGGACATGGCGAGGACGTTGCGCTGAACGAGGCGGTCCATGCCCGCGATGCCGATCGCGGACAGCAGCGCGCCGATCGTCGTCGGAATCAGACACACCAGCAGGGCCACCAGGACGACCATCGTGAGGTGCTTGCCCGCGTAGTCCGCGAACGGCGGCAGTGTGGCGCACGCGAGGAGAAACACGATGGTGAGCGACGCGAGGAGGATGTTGAGCGCGATCTCGTTGGGCGTCTTCTGACGCGCGGCGCCCTCGACCAGGGCGATCATGCGGTCGATGAACGTCTCACCGGGCTTCGTCGTGATCTTGATGACGATGCGGTCGGAGAGGACCTTCGTACCGCCGGTGACCGCGGACCGGTCGCCACCGGACTCGCGGATGACGGGCGCGGACTCACCGGTGATGGCCGACTCGTCCACGGACGCGACGCCTTCGACGACGTCACCGTCGCCGGGGATGATGTCGCCCGCCTCACACACCACCAGGTCGCCGACGGTCAGGGCCGTGCCCGGCACCTGGTCCTCGGTCTTGCCGTCCTTGGACAGGCGGCGCGCGACGGTGTCGGTCTTGGCCTTGCGCAGGGTGTCCGCCTGCGCCTTGCCGCGGCCCTCGGCCACCGCCTCCGCCAGGTTCGCGAAGATCACAGTCAGCCACAGCCAGGCACTGATCGCCCAGCCGAACCAGTCGCTCGGATCCTTGAAGGAGAACACCGTCGTCAGGACCGAGCCGACCAGCACCACGAACATCACGGGCGACTTGACCATGATGCGCGGGTCGAGCTTGCGGCAGGCGTCCGGCAGCGACTTCAGCAGCTGCTTCGGGTCGAACAGACCCGCGCCGACACGTCCTTCGTCCTTGTGACCGGTCGGCACATCGCTGTGCGGCGCCCGGGTCGGAGTGGCTTGGGACATCGCGTCCTCGTCGTTTTCTGTACGGGTCTTGGCTATACGAGTGGTCATGACGCCAGCCCCTCGGCCAGCGGGCCCAGCGCGAGGGCGGGGAAGTAGGTCAGGCCGGTGAGGATGAGGATCGTGCCGACGAGGAGTCCGGTGAACAGCGGCTTCTCGGTGCGCAGGGTGCCGGCCGTGGCGGGGACGGGCCTCTGCTCGGCGAGCGAGCCCGCCAGGGCGAGGACGAACACCATCGGCAGGAACCGGCCAAGGAGCATCGCGAGCCCGATCGTGGTGTTGAACCACTGCGTGTCCGCGCTGAGGCCGGCGAAGGCCGAACCGTTGTTGTTGGCGCCGGACGTATACGCGTAAAGGATCTCGGAGAATCCGTGCGCGCCGCTGTTGAGCATCGAGTTCGGCGGTGTGGGCAGCGCCATCGAGATCGCCGTGAACACCAGCACCAGGGCCGGGGTGATGAGGATGTAGCAGGCCGCGAACTTGATCTCGCGGGTGCCGATCTTCTTGCCCAGGTACTCCGGCGTACGGCCGACCATCAGACCGGCGATGAACACCGCGATGATCGCCATGATCAGCATGCCGTAGAGACCGGAACCGGTACCACCGGGCGCGATCTCACCCAGCTGCATACCCAGCATCGTGATGCCGCCGCCGAACCCGGTGAACGAGGAGTGGAAGGAGTCCACCGCACCGGTCGACGTCAATGTGGTCGCCACCGCGAAGATCGACGAGCCGCCGACCCCGAAGCGGTTCTCCTTGCCCTCCATCGCGCCGCCCGCGATGTCGAACGCCGGGGCGCCGTGGTGGAACTCGGTCCACATCATCAGGGCCGTGAACCCGATCCAGATCGTGACCATGGTCGCGAGGATCGCGTAGCCCTGCTTCAGGGAGCCGACCATGCGGCCGAAGGTGCGCGTGAGGGCGAACGGGATGACGAGTATCAGGAAGATCTCGAAGAGGTTCGTGAAACCGTTGGGGTTCTCGAAGGGGTGGGCGCTGTTGGCGTTGAAGTAACCGCCGCCGTTCGTGCCCAGCTCCTTGATCGCCTCCTGCGAGGCGACCGCGCCACCGTTCCACTGCTGCGAGCCGCCCATGAACTGGCCGACCTCGTGGATCCCGGAGAAGTTCTGGATCGCGCCGCACGCCACGAGGACGATCGCGCCGACCACGGAGATCGGGATCAGGATGCGGACCGTGCCGCGCACCAGGTCCGACCAGAAGTTGCCCAGCTCACCCGTGCGGGAGCGGGCGAAGCCCCGCACCAGCGC
Organism: Streptomyces sp. CB01635; assembly: GCF_002803065.1. Classification (GTDB taxonomy): domain Bacteria; phylum Actinomycetota; class Actinomycetes; order Streptomycetales; family Streptomycetaceae; genus Streptomyces. The sequence goes on along the minus strand of NZ_NNBL01000003.1, from coordinate 34,214 downwards.
GACCGCCACCGCGATACCGACAGCGGCAGAGACGAAGTTCTGCACGGCCAGGCCAGCCGTCTGCACGACGTGGCCCATGGCCTGCTCGCCGTAGTACGACTGCCAGTTGGTGTTCGACACGAACGACGCGGCCGTGTTGAACGCCTGGTCCGGGTCGATCGCCGAGAAACCGAGCGAACCCGGCAGGCTGCCCTGGAAGCGCTGCAGCAGATACAGGAACAGCACGCTCACGGCCGAGAAGGCCAGCACACCGCGGAGGTACGCCATCCAGCGCATCTCGGCGTTCGGATTGGCGCCGATGCCCTTGTAGATCCACTTCTCGACGCGCAGGTGCTTGTCGGAGGAGTAGACCCGGGCCATGTAGTCGCCCAGGGGGCGGTAGGCCAGGCCGAGCGCCACTATCAGCGCGAGGAGCTGGAGTACACCAGCGAGTACGGGGCTCATATCGGTGCTCAGAACCTCTCCGGGTAGATGAGGGCGAGGACCAGATAGCCGAGGAGGGCGACGGCCACGATCAGGCCGACGATGTTTTCGGCAGTCACAGCTTCGTCACCCCCTTGGCGACGAGAGCCACCAGCGCGAACACCGCGATCGTGGTGACGACGAAGGCCAGGTCGGCCATCGCGAGCTCCTAGATGAGGTTCGGATTGAACGGACGATTAGAGGAAACCGCCTCCCTGGCCGAATTCGAGCGCCGTTGACGCCTCCCTTACGGAGGCGCGTACGCCTTTGACGGAACTCTTACGCCGGCTCATCCATCGGCAGGAACCACCACCCCCCATCCGCCTGAATACGCCGATGGCCCGCGCCGGCGAGGGGCGGGCCATCGAGGGTGAAGGGCGTCAGGAACGCGGCGATCACCTGCCGGTACGAAGCGACGAGCACCGCGAGCAGTCCGGCGATAGCGAGCGTGACCGGCAGGGTGAAGCCGAGGCCGCGTGCCCCCGCGGCGGCCGGCACCAGGACGATCGCCTCCGGGCCGTACACCACTGACGCCATCGCGTCGAGAGACAGGGCGGCCAGGCCGGTGCGGGCAGTGAGCCGATGGCGCTCGCCAGTATCCGGGGGTTCCTCGCCCCGGCAGGGGCGGCGCCGGGCTCGGCGGTCAGGACAGACATGGGGCACGTGCTCCTACACATCACGAAAGGCCCACGTACACGGGGAGGCGCTATGCGGGTGCACCCAGGTTCTGTCCTCTCACCGCCGTCTCCGACCTCTCCTTTGCGGCATCTTCGCGCCACAGCCCCCCGACCTTGACCTGAGCCTGATGAGCACGTGACGCGCACGACTCCACGGGAGTGAGCCTGCCCTTCCCCACGGCCGCACCCTGACCGGGACGTCAAGGTGGGGCAGCGTGTCCATCAGAGCCCCGTCAAGGTACGGAGAACGTGCTCCCCGGGGCTTTACCGTCGGCTCCATGGGACGCCCCGACGACGCGCGACAAGACGCGGTCCACAGCCACGCAAGCGAAGGCTGGCTGGCCTCACGCGGGCTCCTGCGCGAGCGGGGGGTACGCACCGACATGTTGGTGTCGGTGCGTTGCCTGGGTGGCGTCTCCCAGCGGCTCCGCCTGCGGGACACGTCGGGCCGACGGCTCGAGATCAACCCCCAGGTCCTCGTGAACAACCCCGAGCTGTGGCACCGCTTCTCCAAGGACGTCCAGGAGTCTGCCACCCGCGGACACCTGACATGCGGGGCAACCGCACTGCTCCGGATCTCGGCACGCATCGACCGCGAGACGGCCCTGACCGTGTTCAAAGCCTCCGGCCTGGACTGAGCCCTTCGTGCCCATCGGCCGACGTCGGATCGGACCGGCCTCACTCACACGACCGTCAGCGAAATCGACAAGGCGGGCCTGGAGCGGCGGGACAGGACCCGGGCCAGGAGTGAGCATGAACCGGCCGAGGTAGTGGCCATTGCCGTACGTGCGCAGTTCCGTCTCGCCCTCCGGCCAGACACTGCTGTCGACGTCCCAGCGCTTGCGGCCGACCACGACGCTGCCGTCCGGCTGCAGGCGGGCCGGCTGTCCCATGAGGGTGCCGTATTCGAAACGGCAGGCGCGCAGGCCGAGCAGTTCGGTGAGCTGGTGACGGACGTGGTCGACCACCGAGTCCGAGGACTTCGCGGACTGAGCGAGGTCGGCCGTCTCATGGATACGGGCGAGGTAGCCCGCATCCGTCACCGTGATGACTTCGAGGCGGCGGGCGTGTGCCGCGAGCTGGGACACGATCAGACCGACGACCAGAAGGAGGACCGTCGTCTCGATGTCGTCGGATGCGTTGATGTCGAAGGTCCGGTACGGCCGGGTGAGGAAGAAGTCGAACCAGGCGGCCGCCGACAGCGCCGCGAGCGCGCCTGCCGCACGGCTGCCGACGGCGGCGATCGCGACGACCACCACGACCAGGATCAGCGCGGCGTTCGTCTGTGACAGGTCGGTACGGAAGGGCACGAGCGCGAGCGCCACCAGGAACGGTCCCGCGAGGCCCGCGAGCAGTGCGAGCCGGTCGCGGAGCCCGTAGCCCGTAGCCCCTAGCCCGTCATCATGCCGTCACCTCTTGCGTTCGTCGCGGCGAGTGCGGGCCTGGGCCCTCGTACGCCGATGTCAGAGCTCATGTGCTCCTCCTACGCTCTGCGTACCGCTGGGGTGCTCCGCCCGCTCGGCGAAGGGCAGGGACAGCACCATGGTCAGGCCCCCGCCGGGAGTGTCCTCCGGGACGAGGGTGCCGTCCATCGCCTCGGCCAGCCCTCTGGACAGGGCGAGACCCAGGCCGAGTCCGGTGGCGTTGTCGGTGTCGCCGAGACGCTGGAAGGGTTCGAAGAGGCGGTCGCGGTCGGTCGGCGGGAGGCCGGGGCCCCGGTCGACGACTCGCAGTTCGACGCGTCCCGCGTGGGAGCTGGCGGTCAGCAGCACCATGCGCCCCGCGGGACTGTGGCGGGCTGCGTTGCCGGCGAGGTTCGCGACCACCCGCTCCAGCAACGGCGGGTCGGCCAGCACGGCCGGAACCTCGTCCAGGTCCCCCACCTCGACCTCTGGAGTGTCTGCCAGCGCCGCCGGGAGGACCTCGTCCAGCGTGGTGGGGCGCAGGTTCAACGTGAGCGCTCCCGCCTGCAGACGGCTGAGGTCGAGGAGGTTCTCGATCAGCCGGTTCAGCTTGGCCATGGACTCGTCCGCGGTGGCGAGGAGCTCGTCCCGGTCCGCGTCGGAGAACTCCACATCCTTGCTGCGTAGCGAGGAGACGGCGGCCCATCCGGCGGCGAGCGGGGTGCGCAGGTCGTGGCCGACCGCCCGCAGCAGCGCTGTACGCATCCGGTCGGCGGCCTTGACCGGCTCTACCTCGGCGGCGACCTCGGCGAGCCTCGCCCGTTCGACGGCGGCGCCCACGTGTGCCGCGAAGGCGGCCAGCACGCGTCGCTCGGAGGACGGGAGTGGGCGGCCGCGCAACACCAGGAAGGCTCCGGGACCCGCGGGTACGACAGTTGCGCCGTCTTCCGCGGGCGGCTCGTCCACCAGTTCCGCCGAGTCCATGCCGAAGGTCTCACGGGTGCGCTTCACCAGAGCGGGGATGGTCGCACCGCCGCGCACGATGGTGCCCGCGAGGGACGACATGGTCTCCGCCTCCGCGGTGGCGCGCGCCGAGCGCCGCGACAGACGCAGGGAGCGGTCGACGACAGCCGCCACAATGGCGGCCACCACGACGAAGACCCCGAGCGCCAGCAACGCATTCGTATCGTTCAACGTGAAGTGCCCTCTGGGCGGGATGAACCAGTAGTTGAGCAGCAGGGACGCCGTCACCGACGCGATCACCGCCGACACGACCCCACCTATGCAGGCCACACCCACCACAGCGAGCAGGAAGAGCAGAGCCTCGCTGGTGAGGTTGAGTCTGTCCCTGGCCACGTCGAGATCCAGCAGGAAGGTCAGCGCCACCGGCAGCAGCAGACCGGCGACGGGACCGGCGATCCTGCGGACGGTCGACAGAGTGCGGCGGCGGGAGGGCAGCAGCGTGCCACGCCCGGCGCGTTCGTGCGTGACCATGTGGACGTCGATGTCGCTGGAGAACTTGACCACCGTCTCGCCGGTGCCGCGGCCGGTGACGAACCGCTCCAGGCGGCCACGGCGGCTGGTACCCAGCACGAGTTGGGTGGCGTTCTCGGCGCGCGCGAACTCGACCAGGGCGGTGGCGACGTCGTCGCCGACCACGGAGTGGTAGCTGCCGCCGAGGTCCTCGACGAGGCGCCGCTGCCGGGCCAGGGAGGCGTGCGAAGTGCCGGCGGCGAGTCCGTCGCTGCGCGTGACGTGTACGGCGAGCAGGTCGCCGCCGGCCGACCGGTCGGCGATGCGGGCCGCCCGCCGGATGAGTGTGTCGCCCTCGGGCCCGCCCGTCAGAGCCACGACCACCCGCTCCCGGGTCTCCCACACGCCACCGATGCCGTGCTCGGAGCGGTAGGTCTGCAGTGCCTCGTCGACGCGGTCGGCCACCCACAGCAGGGCGAGTTGGCGCAGGGCTGTCAGATTGCCGGGCCGGAAGTAGTTGGCGAGGGCCGCGTCGACCTTCTCGGGGGCGTAGATGTTGCCGTGCGCCATCCGGCGGCGAAGCCCCTCGGGCGGCATGTCCACCAGCTCGATCTGACGCGCTCTGCGGACGACCTCATCGGGCACCGTTTCATGCTGCGGGACCTTGGTGATCTTCTCGACGACGTCGTTGAGGGATTCGAGATGCTGAATGTTGAGCGCGCTGATGACATCGATCCCTGCCGCGAGCAGCTCCTCGATGTCCTGCCAGCGCTTGGGGTTGCGGCCGCCGCCCGGGACGTTGCTGTGGGCGAATTCGTCGACGATCGCAACCTGAGGGCGGCGGGCGAGGACCGCGGCGAGGTCCATCTCCGTGAACGCGCCGCCCCGATAGGCGCATGAGACTCGATCGACGACTTCCAGGCCGTCGAGCATCGCCTCCGTGCCGGGGCGCCCATGGCATTCCACGAACCCCACCACCACATCAGCCCCGCGCGCCGCCCTGCGCCGCGCCTCGTCGAGAATGCGGTAGGTCTTGCCCACTCCCGGGGCAGCTCCGAGGTAGACCTTCAGACGTCCGGGACGCACGTCACCCACGCCGGTCCGTGCCTCACTCCAGCCGGTCCGTACGTCACTCTCGTCGTTCCGTACGTCACTCATCGCAGCCGATGCGCTCCGCTCACTGACGATCAACTCTCCCGGAGGAAGGGTTACTTCCCTCTACCGAAGCGCTTGTGCAAGGGCATCGGCGCGCCCCTTGACGGATCCTTGGCGCCGTTCACATGGACATTGACACCACATTGACGAGATCTGGTCCGCCAGGGTGAAAGAGGCGCACCGGGGCCTCCGGTCGGCAGAAGGCCACATGCTCCCCATCTCAGGACCAACGGGGACGGCGTACGAAGCGCAGAGACCGCCGAGCTCCACCCGCCGGCCACGTGCCCCTCACGTCAGCGGAACTCCGCGTACCGCGGCCGCAGCCCGAGGGCGGTGAGTGCGACCGCCGCGAGAAGCGCCCCAAGGGCCCAGGGCAGCAATCCGCCCACCGCGGATCGGCCCGCCCGTACCGAGGCAGTGAAGTGGCGGCGGTTGATGTCGGTCACTTTGTCGAGCGCGGCCATCCACGCCCCGAAGTGCGCGTTGGACATGCCGGGCTGCCAGCTGATCCCGAACGCGACGGCCTCGCGTTCCTTGCCCTGCGCGACCAGAGCACGGATCTTGCGGTCGTCGCGCTGGTAGACGGCGTATGTCTCGACCGCCTTCTCTGCCGCTGCCCGCTCGCCCGGGAAGGTGATGTTGTCGAGTTCGCGCCGGAACTCGCCGGTGAAGCGCAGGTCTTCGTGGTCGGAGCGGTACGCCTGCCAGGTCGTGGCGAGTTCGTCGTCATACGTGGCGAGGGTCGCGCCCCGGACGCCGTACAACTTCCGCGAATTCGCCACGAACGCTCGCTCGTACTGGCCGCGACGCTCCTGATCGAGGAGGTAGCGGCTCTCGTCGGCGTTCGCGTCGTACGCGATCGCGCGGGCGCGGGAGAGCGCGACGACGGAGTCGAACGCGTCCCGGCGGGCGCCCCGCAGTTGCTCGGCCGTCTCGGAGAGCGCCTGAGCACCGAGGAGGGTGGCGAGCAGGACGCAGACGGTGCCGGCCAGGACGCCGGGGTTGAGGATCCGGTGGAAACGGCGCGCCGCATACCACTGCAGTACGGCGAGCACGGCAAGGAGCAGTACGCCGAGCACGATGACAGCGGCGAGTTGCACGGAAAGCGCCGAACGGGCCTGCGCGTACTGCGTGTTGAATGCCCGATTATTGGAGGCCACCAACTCGCTTGATTCCGGCAGGAGTTTACGCTGGAGCAGATCCGTCGCATCCCGGTAGTCGGCGAGGGCCGACGCCTTGCCGCCGGTGCGCCCGTCGTTCTCGAGAGCGCGCCCCACCAGCTCCTGGTACTCGGCGAAGTGGTCGGTGAGGGATTCGACGGTGCGCTCGTCGGTGCGGTCACCTTGGGCGGCGACGGCGAGGGTGCGGAGGTCGTGGCCGATGGCGGTGCGGGCGTCGCCGTAGAAGCCGACCGCCTTCCCGTACGGCGTCCTCAGACGCCCCTTGCCCGCGTCGCCGCTGGACAGCAGGATGTTCGCGGCCTGCGCGTCCATGTCGTTGAGGGCGAGGTTGAGGTCGGCGGCACTGGTGGTGCGCGGCGAGTCCCGGTCGGCGACCGCGTCCCAGGTGCCGGAAGCGGCGAGCCCGGCCAGCAGAAGCAGCAGCGCGAGGGCGGCGGTCAGCGAGACCGTGGACACGTGCAGGAGGCGCAGCCGCGCGGGCAGGGTGGCCCAGAAGCGGCGGCGCAGAGCGGCCCACGCGTCCACGGCCTCGCGACGGAGGTGAGGGCCCGGTCGCGACCCCCCTCGTGGCCGCGGACCGTGCCCGCCCCCGGGCGGGGCGACCGGTCCGTGCTGTGGCTCCGCGACAGTCTCGGCCTCGACCTCAGAACTGCGCGTGGTACCGGCCGTGATGGTCACGAGCCCTCCAACGTCACGCCACGGACGGTCGCCCGTGTCCCCCGCGCCGCTCAGTCTGCGACCCTAATCGGCCGCGGACGTGGTTCATTGACGCCCTCCTGACGCTTTCTCAGGTGACCTTGACGCAGGCTTGATGCTGCCGTTCGGCGGGTCGTAAGAGAGGCGCAAATTCCGTGCCGGACTGCGCACTTCGGGCATCCGGCGGGGCTAGATTTCCCGTCGGCCGCCGGTGAAGCCCGCGGGCGTCAGTGATACGACGGCTCTCCACCGAGAGTTCCCATCGGACGCTTCCGGTCAGGGCACCTCATGGGCAGCCGAACACGCGGACGGCGTCTCCCAATCCCGTCGCCGACGTCCGTGCGCAGCCCTGTGGTGCCGGGGCCCCGGCACCACAGGGCCCGGCGGCCGCCACACGTTTGTCAGCCCGACCGGTCCCCGGCGCGCCACCCTGCGCGCGGGCGCGGTTCCCCACCGAGGCATGAGGGTTCCCATGTTTTCCGCCCCTCCCCAGCAGGCCCCGCCGTCCCCTCCTCAGCGCGGACCCGAACCAGGGGCCAAGAGAGGTCCGGGCCGTCGTACGCCGAGCGGGCTGTTCGAACCCGCCCAGCTCGCGCGCTCCTTCCCCGAGGCGCTGCGAAAGCTGCACCCGCGAGTCCTGGTCAAGAACCCGGTGCTGTTCGTCGTCTCCGTCGGAGCCGTCCTCACCACCCTCTCCGCGGTCCTCCACCCCGCCGTCTTCACCTGGGTCATCAGCGCCTGGCTGTGGTTGACGGTGATCTTCGCGAACCTCGCGGAGGCCGTCGCCGAGGGCCGCGGCAAGGCGCAGGCGGAATCGCTGCGCAAGGCACGTACGGACACGGTCGCGCTGCGCCTGCGCCAACGGCCCCGGCGGCCTTGTCCTGCCCTTCATCGGCATCAAGCTCATCGACCTGCTGATTTCCGGCGTGCCCGGGCTCGGGTGAACAGCCCGCGTCAAGAAGGCGTCCGGGCACGTCAGAAGCGCGTAAGGGAGCGGGGCTTGAGCTTGTACGGGGCGGCTCCCGCGGGTTCCATGGACACCATGAACAGCGAGTGGCTCCTCATCGACCGGCCGCCTCATCGGGCGTCCCGTCGTGTGCCCCGCTGTGCGGAAACGCCCGCGTCCGTCGTCCGCTGACGCGCTTTCCGCTGCCCCAGGGGCGCCGTGACCCACGTCCGGCGCCCCTTTCCATGCCCGTACGCACCTGCCGTACGCGGACCTGAGCCGTACGCGAAGCCGTACTCGTATCCCCGGATGGACCATGTCTGACACCACCCTTTCGTCCCGTACCGTCCTTGTCACGGGCGCCACTTCCGGCATCGGTCTGGAGACCGCCCGGCATCTCGCCGAACGCGGCGCCACCGTGCTGTTGCACGGCCGGACCGCCGAGGAAGCGCGTGCCGTCGCCGACCGCCTCGTCGCGACGGCCGGCATCGACGCGGGCCGGCTCTGCACCGTGGGTGCCGACTTCACGCGCCTGGACGAGGTCGAGACCATGGCGGCCCGTGTCGTCGCCGAGCACCCTCACCTGGACGTCCTGGTGAACAACGCGGGTATGGCGGCGCCCGAGCGGCACACCATCACTGCGGACGGCAACGAGATCGCCTTCCAGGTCAACTTCCTCGCCCACTACCTGCTGACCTGCCTGCTGGAACCGGCACTCACCAGCAATCCGGGCGGCCGTGTCGTGAACGTCTCCTCCTCCCTGCACCGCACCGGCTCCATCCAGTGGAGCGACCCCAACCGCGCCCGCCGCTACTCCCGGCTCGCCGCGTACGCCCAGTCGCAGCTGGCCCTGACGGTCTTCGCGGCGGATCCGCGCGTCACCGCGGTGTCCGTCCACCCGGGTGTGTGCGACACCGCGCTGCTCCCCCTCTACGCCCACGACGGCGTCACGCCCACCGAGGGTGCCGCGCACGTGGTCCGCCTCTGTGACCCGTCGGTCGAGATCGTCAACGGCGCCTACTACGACCGCGCCGAGCACGTCGACCCTGCGCCCGCCGCCACCGAGGACCGCACGGTCAAGCGCCTCAACAAACTGGCCGACCTCCTCGTCGGCCGCACCGCTTGAACTTCTCTTCCTTCAAACGGAGTTGACGCCGATGTCGAAGCGATCCCGCAAGAAGAGAGCCCGCCGCAGGAACAAGGCGAACCACGGCCGCAAGGCCGGCCAGCGCTGACCCGATCGGAGGGGCGGGCGCGGTGACGAGACCGGCCGCACGGGCCGCGCTTCCCCCGCCCGCCTCTCCCCCTTTCCAAGCCCACGGAGGCATCGATGATCGAGCTCGAACCCCGTCAACTTCCCCCACTCACCCGCTGGTTCCCCGCCGGAGCCCCAGGGCCGGCCACCATCGGCGAGCATGCTCTCACCACGGGCGTCGGCCGCTGGTGGGCGGACCGGGCGGATCAGCCGCGCATCATCGCCGTCTCCTGCGCCGACCACGTCCTGCTGCGCGGCTTCCCGGACACACCAGAGGACCTGGCGCCCCTGGCAGGCAGCCGCATCGACGCGCCCGCCCGCTTCCTGCCCGCCCTCGGCGCGGCCTTCGACCGCCTCACCCCGTGGGAACGCATGATGTGGACCCTGCAGGCCGAGCCCCAGCCCTGCCCGACTCCGCGCGGCGTGACCGTGCGTCACCTGGAACCCGCAGACACCGACGCCCTGCACGCCCTCGGCCCCGATGCGGCCTGGATCCACGCCAGCTGGGGCGGGGCAGCCGGACTCGCCGCCTCCGGTCACGGCTGGGGGGCCGTGGACCGCGACGGACAGGTACTGGCCATCGCCTGCACGTACTTCCGCGGCACCCGCTACGAGGACGTAGCCGTCTTCACGACCCCCGACCATCGTCGCCACCGCCTCGCCCTGGCCTGCGTCACCGCCCTCGTCCCGGACATCACCGCACGCGGCCACACACCCAGCTGGAACTGCTCCGTCCTCAACCGCGCCAGCCGCCTGTTGGCCTGGACAGCCGGCTTCCGGCTGGTACGCGAGTACGTGCACTACACGGTCGGGAGCCCAGCACGACGCAGCCGTATCGCTGCATGAGGCCGCCCCGCGCACAAGTCGCTCCACCACACCCATGCCTGATCGCTCACCCTCACATCCCAGGCCCTGCACGTGGAAGGACCGGTCCCTGGTCACAGGACGGGCGACCAGGGCTCGTCGAGGACGCCATGCCCGCCCACCCGGGCCCCCGGAGCCGTCCTGACGGATTGCTGACGCGGACAGCGGCAATGCTGACGCGATGGTGATGGGCACTGCTCCGACAGTGGGACGGCGCCGTCAGAGGTGCGCCAAGAAGCGACGAAGGGGCTGTGCACGGGCCCCGGCACGGGAGTGTGATGGTGCCGGTGTTGATGAGAACCGCCGACGGACCCTCTCCTGCGGCGGCAGTTGACGGACGGTGAAGCAATGTCCGGTTCCGACGCGGCCCCAGACGCGCGTGTCGCCCGTGTCGTGGTCGGGGTGAGCGGGTCACCGGGAAGCCGCACAGCCCTGCGCCGCGCCGCGGCCGAAGCCCACCATCGGCAGGCCGAGCTCTGGGCGGTGCTGGCGTGGCAGTCACCCGGCGGCGAACTCCACGCTCGCCGGGCCTCGGCTGCGCCGCTCGCGGACGGGGACTGGGAGAACCTCGCCCGCACCACGCTCGTCACGACGATCCGCGAAGTGCTGCCCGACGGCCCCAGCGTCCCCCTGCACGCCGTCCTGACTCGCGGCACCCCCGGCCGGGCACTGGTGGAGACCGCCGACGGTGAGGACGACCTCCTGGTCGTCGGCGCCGGGCACCGCGGCCACCTCCACCGCGCACTGCACCCGTCGGTGAGCCGGTACTGCCTCGCCCATGCCTGCTGCCCGGTCCTCGCCGTCCCGCCGTCCCCACTGGAGGCCGACCTCGCGGCAGCACACCTGCGCAATGTGTGGCGACTGCGCCTGGACACCCGACACTTCACCAAGGAGACGACACCACCCGACGCCTGAGAGCGACCTCGGGAGAACGTCAGAGTCCGCGCGCGGGCCCTGACGTTCCGAGGGCCGAGCCGGTCTGATCGTCATCCACCTCGCAGGTGAAGGTGGATGACGACCGATGGCCATTCCTGGTCACACCCGGCCAGTGGGGCGACGCGCCGCAGATGATCGAGGCTCTCGAACGCATCCGCGTTCCCCGCCCGAGGACGGTCACCCCCGCACCCAGCCGGACCACCTGGGCAGCAACAAGGCATAGAGCTCACGCCGCAATCGCCGCTACTTGCGAAGACGCCGGACCAAGCACATGACCCCGAGCCGAAGGGCCAGGGGCCACCCGCAAACGGCGCGGTGGAGTCGGGGCCGGGTGACGTGGCGGCGCGCCATGGGCAGGATCCACCCTGTCCGGAGCGTGACGATTCCCGATGCGATCGCCAGCATCCCCAGGAACGCGCCCGTTCCTACTACCCATGTCATGGTGTCGCTCCGCTCCGACCGCAAAAGGCCCGGAACGCGAGTGACGCCCGGCCCGAAGATGCCCACATTGTCGCTGGACCCGGTGGTGCCCGGCCATGCCGATGCCAGGCAATCTCCGTCCGGCTCCGCTGCCGTCTGTGCGCTGCATGCTCGGGATCCGCCGGACACTGCCTGGCCCCCGAGCGGTTCAGGCCCGAGACGGATAAAGGTTCCGTGTGTCGCGCAGAGGAGCGGCTGACTTCGCGAGCTCTTCACAAGCGACGGTGCACTGGGTCCCGAGTCCGTCGACGAGTACGGAGACGCTCCTGAACTCGATTGAGTGATCGCGCCGATGCCCTGACCGGCGCCTCCCAACCTCACCTGCGCCACGCCCCACCCCCTCCTCGATCGGGAGGACTTCGGCCTGCCACCCCTCAGATACGACGCGGTCATGTCGCCGACGTGCTCCCCGCCGGCCCCGGATTCGCGCCCGCGACGGTAGCCGAGACGAAGTGGCGTCCCTGCCGACGATTTCTCCCTGGGATCGGTATCGTCCGCCCCGACGCCCCGGTCCGCGGCTCAGCGGCCCGCACGAGGAGGAGCAGCATGGCCGATCGCCGACAGGAACCCTCCTCGGATGACGGATCCCCATCGCGGACACTGGACGCCCGTCGGGCGAACGCGCGCGACACGGTGCGCCTCGCGGTGGTCATCGGCGCTCTCGGCGTGGTCTTCGGCGACATCGGGACCAGCCCGATCTACACCCTCCAAACGGTGTTCAACCCCGACGACCCGCACCCCGTCCCCGTCAGCACGGAGAACGTGTACGGGGTGGTGTCACTGGTGTTCTGGTCGGTGATGATCATCGTCACGGTCACCTACGTGCTGCTCGCGATGCGCGCCGACAACGACGGCGAGGGCGGCATCATGGCGCTCATCACCCTGCTGCGACGGTTGAGTTCACAGCACGGGCGCCGGGCCGCCGTCGTCCTGGCCGCGCTCGGCATCTTCGGCGCGTCGCTCTTCTTCGGCGACAGCATGATCACCCCGGCGATCTCGGTACTGTCCGCGGTCGAAGGACTCAAGGTCGTCGAGCCGTCCCTGGAGGACGCGGTCGTACCCATCACCGCGGTGATCATCGTCATCCTGTTCCTGGTGCAGCGCAGGGGAACCGCCGCCGTGGGCCGGGTGTTCGGGCCGGTCATGATCGCCTGGTTCGTGGCCATCGGCGCGTGCGGCGTCGCCGGCATCACCGACCACCCGGACATCCTCAAGGCCCTGTCGCCGACGTACGCGTTGGGCTTCCTGTTCGGCCACTGGGGTACGGCCTTCTTCGCCCTGGCGGCGATCGTGCTCTCGGTCACCGGCGCCGAGGCGCTCTACGCCGACATGGGTCACTTCGGCCGCCGGGCGATCACCCGAGGCTGGCTGTTCCTCGTACTGCCCGCCTGCGTCCTGAGCTACCTGGGCCAGGGCGCGCTGATCCTCGACGATCCGGACAACATCAGCAGCCCCTTCTTCCTGCTCGTGCCCGGCTGGGGACGCTGGCCGATGGTCCTACTGGCGACGGCGGCGACCGTGATCGCCTCCCAGGCAGTGATCACCGGCGCGTACTCGGTCGCCTCCCAGGCGGCCCAGCTGGGCTACCTGCCGAGGCTGCGCATCGCGCACACCTCCGAATCCACCATCGGTCAGATCTACGTCCCCTGGATCAACTGGCTGCTCATGGTCTCGGTCCTCACCCTGGTCTTCGCCTTCCGCAGCTCCGCGGCGCTGGCGTACGCGTTCGGCATGGCGGTCACCGGCACCATCACCATCACCACCTTGCTGTTCTTCTACGTCGCCCGCGCCAAGTGGGGCACGCCCCGGTGGCTGCTCGGCATCGGCGCGGGCGTGCTCCTCTTCGTGGACCTGCTGTTCGTGGCTGCCAACATGACCAAGCTCGTCCACGGCGCGTGGCTGCCGCTGCTGATCGGCCTCACGGCGTTCACCGTCATGACGACCTGGCAGCGGGGCCGCGAGCTGGTCACCGCGGAACGAGCTCGCGCCGAGGGGCCGTTGCCCGAGTTCGTCGACGACCTCCGCAGCGGCAAGGCTTCCACGCTCCAGGTCCCCGGCACGGCCGTCTTCCTGAACCGGGGCAAGGAGACCACGCCGCTGGCCATGCGTGCCAACGTCGTGCACAACCATGTCCGGCACGAGCAGGTCGTGATCCTCGCCCTGCAGACAGAGCCGGTGCCCCGTGTCCCAGCCGACCAGCGGATCGTCGTGGACGACCTCGGCTACGCCGACGACGGGATCGTCCACGTCACCGCCCGGTTCGGCTACATGGAGACACCGGACGTGCCCGGTCTGCTGGCCACGCTCGACCCGGCCGAAACCGAAGGGCCGTTGCAGCTCGACCAGGCGTCCTACTTCCTGTCGAAGATCGAGCTCCGGCGCGGGAAGGCACCGACGATGGCGCCCTGGCGCAAGCGGCTGTTCATCGCCACCTCCTACATCACGTCCGACGCCGCCGAGTACTTCAGCCTGCCCCGCGACCGCACGGTCATCATGGGCTCGCACATCGAGGTGTAGGGCGTTCCCGGACCTCGTCCGCTCAAAGGCGATCCCCGAAGGTGCGGAATTCCTCCGCTCCATCGGGCCGCATAGCGGCCGGTCGGCTCGGGTCAGCAGCAGGCGCAGCCGATGGCACAACCGCACTGGTCCGCCTCGGACTTGAGGCCGAGCGAGCCGGTCGAGCTGGGGGCGCGGCAGCCTTTGCCCTGCCAGGCATCGCTGCCCTCTTTGAGTGCGATGGCGGCGATGACCAGGGCGGCGATCGGATCTGCCCAGTTCCAGCCGAGCAGCAGGTTGGCAAGCAGGCCCATCAGGAGGACGGCGGAGAGGTAGGTGCACAGCAGGGTCTGCTTGGAGTCGGCGACGGCGGTGGCGGAGCCGAGTTCGCGGCCCGCGCGGCGTTGGGCCGCGGGCAGAAACGGCGTGATCGCAAGGGACAGGGCGGCAAGGACGATGCCGGTGACGGAGTGATCGGCATCGCCCGTGCCGGTCAGCGCGCGGATCGAGTCAACGGTGACGTAGAGCGCGAGCACGAAGAAGGAGACGGCGATGATCCGCAAGGTGCGCTGTTCGCGGGCCTCGCGGACAGCGTGGTCGCGGGCGGAGAACTGTCAGGCGACCGCCGCAGCAGAGGAGACCTCGATTGCGGAGTCGAGTCCGAAGCCGATCAGGGCCGTGGAGGACGCGAGGGTGCTGGCCGTGAGGGCGACGATCGCTTCGATGACGTTGTAGGCGATGGTGGCCGCGACCAGCAGGCGTATGCGGCGGGTCAGCGCGTCACGGCGGCCCCTCCCCGAGCACGCTACCGAGCGCGATGCGGCGCTCGGCACGGCCGCACTCGGGCCAACGGCGGCTGAGTTCAGCTGCGTAGGCGTTCTGATGGGCACCTGCCATCCGACTCCACTGGATTGCCCCGTCGATGTGCATTCCGAGCAGACGTCTGAATGCCACCGCGGGGAGCTCTGCGGCCAGGGCCATCACCGCGGTGTTGCGTGCGGCCTTGACGGGGATCCCGAGTGCGGTCATGTGACGGGCGAGCTGACTGCCCTGCATGGCGCGCCCCGGCATCCCGGGTCGGCAGGGGCTCCAGTGCGGGGGCGGTTCCGGCCGTTTCCCACTCACAGCCCATCTCATTTGGCGAGTCGCCGGTAGCAGACAGGGATGCACGCATGTGCCCATCGACTGCGAAACGTGGGGGACGTGCGGGCTACCAGCACAGCCCCTAGGCCACCCGATCCTATAATGCCCAAAAAGTGACGCTATGCCGGATATGGATATCCATGGATGCCGAAAATCGCCCCACAGGCCGCCCAGCCTCCGCGAGTCGGCGCGGGCCCGACAGTGAACGATGGGAAGCGACGGCTGCCGTGGTCGCGGGAGGCGGAGCACTGGTGGTCTGGGAGCCCGCTTTCACGCTCGGCGCCTATCACGTTGTCTTCTATTACCAGTTGCTCAGCCTCTGGGCGGTATCGACTGGTGTGCTGCTCAGCGCTCTACTGCTACGTGAACGCCTGCCTCGGCACGGGTGGATGTACCTGGCCTGCCTGGCGCTACCCAGCGTTTGGCTCAGCATCGCCGCCATCGTGCCCCACAAGGGCGGGACACCGCGAGAGCTGCTCTTCCTGGCGGGCGGCATCCTCAGTGTCATCGGCACACCAGTGCTGACCTGGACCCTTCTTCGGATCCTGCTGTTTGGGGAATCCGAGCTCTCCGCCCGTCAGCAGTGGAGGGTCGTCGGCACGATCGCGCTCGTCGGGGTGCTCGCCTTCACGCTCGGCTCACTGAACCATGTGTTTCTGACGTGCGGCGATTTCAACGTCAGCGGCAACAGCGTCCCCAAGGGCTGCAGGCCGGGAAGCGCCTCCCCGTTCGGCTGACCGATCGGGTTGGCTGGCAAGGGGGACAACATCGGGCCATGGGAGCACTCAGATCCGTACGAGGTCGGCACGGGCCGTGTCGATGTGGCCGCCGCCGTGCGCACCACGGTCCGCGGCACCGGGTCGCTCTTCTTCGGCAACTACACATGGCCGCACGAGCCGAGCGATGTCGCCGTCACGAAGGACCTGACCTTCACCAACACCGGTTCCGCCGACGTCACGCTGAACCTGGGGCTGACCAATGACGGCGGCCCGTTCGCGCTCGGAGCCACCAAGGTGACCGTCCCGGCGGGCGGCACCGCTGCCGTCCCGGTGAGTGGTGACCCGCAGTCCGCCTCGGCAGGCCGGCATGTCGGCTACGTCATAGCCACCGACGCGGCCACCGGGCAGCCGGTGACCCGCACATCCGTGGCGCTGCTCAAGGAGGAGGAGCGCCACGACCTGAACATCAAGCTGGTCGGCCGGGACGGCAAGCCCGCCGCGGGCTGGGTCGGGATCAACCTGGGCGGCGACGTCTGGCCGTGGAACGTCTACGTCGACGGCTCGACCACCATGCGCATGGCACCCGGCCTGTACACCGTCGCGGGGTACCTCGACGTGACCGGCGAGAAGGCGGACCGATCGGGTCTGGCCGTGCTGGTCGATCCGGAGACCGTACTCAAGGACGGTTCCGCGGACGCGGTGCTGGAAGCGCGCAAGGCAGGCCTGCTGCAGACCGAGGCGCCGCAGCGCACCGAGGACCGCCAGCGCAAAGTCGACTTCAACGTCCACTACAAGGGCCAGGACCCGTACATGGACTACCGCAGCGCGTACGTGCTGCCGCCGACGTACGACGACGTCTACGTCGCGCCGACGAAGCCGATGAAGCAGGGCGAGTTCACGCTGACAACTCGGTGGCGCAAGGGCGAGCCGAAGCTCAGCCTGAGCGCATTGGGCGGCCGGCTCCGCTTCGAGGCGCTGGTGCAGGCGGGCAGCGCGCTGGGCACCGCCACGGACAGGCTGGACGCCGTCTACGCGGGCAACGGCGCGGTGGCCGAATACGAGAAGGTCAGGGCCAAGGGCAAGGCCGTCGTCCTCAAGCGCAGCGAGGAGGTCTCGCCGCAGGAGCGCACCGAGGCCGCGGCCGCGGCCGGTGCGAAGGCGCTGATCGTGGTCAACGACGTTGCCGGTTCCCTGATGGAGTACGTCGGCGAGTCGACCATCCCCGTCGCCACCGTGCACCGCGACGCGGGCAAGACCCTTGTCTCGATGGCCAAGGCCGGCAACTTGAAGCTGACCGCGAAGCAGACCGAGTACACGCCGTTCGTCTACGACCTGACCCGGGACTACCCGGGCAAGGTGCCGGACCGTGCCCTGGTCTACAAGCCGACCAAGCGTGACCTCGCCCGGATCGATGCCCGCTACTACTCGGCCACGGACGGCGGGTTGGCGGAAGGTTGCCGGTCCGACTTCACCCTCAGCCCGTCGTTCAACCTCCCCGAGCGCGAGTGGCATCCGGGCACCCGCACCGAGTGGGAAACGGCGTGCAGCTGCGTGTCGCCGACCAACTGCCGATGAAACTCGTGCTGGCCGACGCCGACCTCGGCCTTGTCCCGCTCGCGGACACACCGGCCGGAGAGCCCGGCGCCGTGCTGCTGCACCGCAGCGGCCTGCTGGATGCCCTGGACGCGCTGTTCGAGTCGGTATGGCGCACCGCCCACCCGCTCGAACTGTCAGACCCCGGCGGAGAAGCCGAAACCACCGTCGAACTCGGTGCGGAAGGCCCGACCGACCTCGACCGGAGGATCCTCGCCCCACTGCTGGCAGGCCTGACCGATCCGACGGCCGCGACACAACTCGGGCTGTCACCGCGCACGCTGCACCGACGCCTACGCCGCCTCATGGACATATGCGGAACACAGCGAGGCCGGCCCGTCGACAATCGCCTCCGGCGGCTGATCGATCCCCACCGCCAGCGGGCACGTTCCGGAACAACACGCATAGGAGCCGCAGCAGGCGAGGGCATCTTCTGCTCGGTCCAGATCGTCTTGCCCTGGTTCGTGAAGCGGGCGCCCCATCGGTGGGCAAGCTCGGCACTGATGAACAGCCCGCGGCCGCCCTCGTCCGTGGTGTGTGCGTGCCGCAGGTGTGGTGCGAGGAGGCTCGAATCGCTGACGTCGCGCATCAGGGTCGGGCCGTTGATGAGGCGCAACCGGAGCGGAGGCGCCCCGTAACGGACGGCGTTGGTGGCGAGTTCACTCACGATGAGCGGCCCTCACCAGGGATCCGCACGTCGGCGCCGCACGGGTACCCGGAGCCATGCGCGCGGTGCCCGCGAATGCGAGATCTTCCCGAGAAGGCCGGACATTCGGCCAAGCCGGGAGGCGCGGAACAACCGGGCTGCCAGGCCGAGGGTCAAGCCTCGACAGTGGTGGGCTCGCAGCACCCTCCGTCGCAGGGGACATTGACGCGGGGGCGGGCAAGTCACCCATTCGCCCCGTAGTGATTGCCGTAGGACGGAGTTGGAGGTGAGCTGTCAGTGCGCCTGGCGATAGTCGCCGGCGCGAAGAGGGCGGGGCGCCCGCTGCCGAACGCGCGGGGCCGGCCCTCGTCGACCACACGAGATTTGGAGATCCCCATGCCTTACCGCAAGGGACAGCAAGTGGAGTACCGGGACCAGCAGGATGAGCTTCAGCGGGGCGAGATCCGCAGCGCCGAGGGCAGCGGGGCACAGACGCGCTATGCCGTCCAGAACGAGGCGACCCTGCGCGAAGACAAGGTGAGCGAGCACCAGATCGAGCGGGAGCTGTAGTAACACCTCCGCCGAAGCAGCCCGCCGTTGCACCGAAGCAAAGTGCAACGGCGGGCTCCTTGGTTCCTGCGACAGCGGCGGTAGCCGGCATTCTCCCGACCGCAGGCCAACGCCTGTGGTGAGTATGGGAATTGAACTCACCGTGAATTGCGCCACGACGGTCTTCAGTGACATCAACGGCGCCGCATGGCCGGTATGCCGCAGCCCACTAGCGGGCCTGCCAAGTTCACCGCTTGGACCCACGTGGCCGGCCGGTCGTCTGGCCACCTTGGAAGCCACCCAAACAAGCGCACGTGGCACCGCAGCAGACCGTGGACCCGCCCGGTGGTGCCGCCGCCTCCCCCTTCGCGTAGTGGTCGTAGACGGTCTTGTGCGGCGGACAGTCGTGCGGAAGGTACTCCCACGGGATGCCGGTGCGGTTGACACAGAGGATCGCGTTCACGATCTCCCGCAGGTCACGCAGGAGCGGGCAGGTAGGGCGTGATGTTGCGCCAGGCGCGCTCGATGTACTCCTCCTTCTCGCCGACCGGGGCGACATAGTGCAGAGCGCCTTCCGCAGCGTCGTTGCCCTCGAGGCGGGCGATGATCCAGGCGGCGAGGTAGTGCGAGGCCAGGCAGCCGCCCGCCGTGGCGATGTTGTCCTTGGCGTAGAAGGGCTGATTGAGTACCTCGACGCCGGCGGCGACGACCCAGGGCTTGGTGGTCAGGTCCGTGCAGGTGGGGATGTCGTTGAGCAGGCCGAGCTTTGCCAGCACAAGCGCACCGGAGCACTGTGCCGCGATGAGTTGGCGCGAGGGGTCCAGGCGACGCAGGACGTTCATGATCGCTGGGTCTTCGACTACCTCCCGGGTGGCGATGCCACTGCCGACGATGACGGCATCAGCGGCGCACGCCTCCTCGAGAGTGGACATCTGCTCGATGACCACCCCGTTCATCGACGTCACCTTGAGGCTGGGGGTGGCGATGGTGACGCGCCAGTCGTCGGACTTGATCCGATTGAGAACACCGAGTGCGATCAGAGAATCGAGCTCGTTGTAGCCGTCGAAGGTGAGGATGGCGACGTGCACAGCGGCTGCCCTTCCGGGTGGATCGGCGGGTGGATCTTGACGGTAAGGACCCACCAACAGGACAGTCAAAGAATTGTCATGCATACAATCCGCTCCATGGCAGCCCCGCGGTACAAAACGCTGGTCGACGCGCTCGCATCCGACATCCGGACGGGGCGGCTCGCCGCAGGCGTACGCCTGCCGACACACCGCGGGCTCGCCGCCCGTGAGGGCATCGCCGTGGTGACCGCGACCCGGGTGTACGCCGAGCTGGAAACGATGGGCCTGGTGAGCCGGGAACAGGGCCGCGGTACGTTCGTGCGTGACATCGCTGTTCCCGCCGGTCACGGCATCGATCAGCAGGTCGTCGCTACGGATGCAGTCGACCTCAACTTCAACTACCCGTCGCTGCCTGGGCAAGCCGACCTCCTTCGGCAGGCCCTGCGAGAGGTGGCCACCTCCGGTGATATCGACTCGCTGCTGCACTACCAACCGCATCGAGGGCGTCCCCAGGACAGAGCCTCGATCGCACGGCACCTGAGGCGTCGGGGAATCACCACCGACGCGGATCAGGTCCTCATCGTCAACGGCGCGCAGCACGGCCTGGCCATCACCGTCATGGCCGCGCTCAGCGCCGGCGACGTCGTCGCGGTCGACGCACTCACCTACCCGGGTTTCAAGGTGCTCGCGCACGCCTTTCGTCTCGACCTGGAGCCCATACCCGCAACGGCTGACGGGCCGAATCTCGATGCCCTCGAGAAGCTGTGCGCGACCCGTCCTGTGCGCGCGATCTACACCATGCCCACCCTGCACAACCCTCTGGGCTGGGTCATGCCGGCAACTCAGCGAACCCGCCTGATCGAGATCGCCCGACAGCACGGTTCGCTCATCATCGAAGACGCCTCCTACGCCTACCTGGTGGAGGACCCTCCACCGCCTCTGGCTGCAACCGCACCGGACATCACCGTCTACGTCTCAGGACTGTCCAAGAGCGTCGCCACCGGCCTCCGGGTCGGCTTCGTCGTTGCGCCGCCCTGCGGTGCCGTCTCTCGAACGCGCGATTCGGGCGACCATCTGGAACACCCCGGCCCTCACCACCGCGATCGCCTGCCGCTGGCTCGAGGACGGCACGGTGGACCGTTTGGAAGCGCAGAAGCGAGACGACGCCAAGGCCCGCCAAGGACTCGCGAGACAAGAGCTGGCAGGCCTACCACTCATCAGCCACCCCTCGTCCTACTTCACATGGCTGCCGCTGCCGGACGACGCACGCGCCGATCGCCTGACCGCCACCCTCGCGCGTCAGCACATCTCGGTATCCACGGCTGAGCCGTTCACGACCACGATCCACACACCGCAGGCGATCCGCCTCGCGCTGGGCTCGACCGACATGGACAGTCTCCGGTCGACGCTGCGTACGGTGCGACGAGTCGCTGTCGAGGACGCCTTCGCCTGAAACTGCCTTCCGTCAGCCGATGCCTGCCCGCACCGGCGTCCGCGCACGAAAAGTCGGGCGCTGAAGGCGCGGACGGGGCGGACTGGGCGGACTGGGCGGACTGGCATCATCCATCCGACAGCCGCTGGATGGCCTTGAGCGCCTGTCCTGCTCCGTCCTCGGTCACCAGGTGTTTCGCCGCTCTCGCGGCGGCTTGTGTGAATGCGTGCTGCTTCACCACTTGGTCGAGTGAGTCGGCGAGCCGTTCGGCGCTCAGGGACCGGAAAGGTATCGGCTCGGGGGCGGCGCCGAGGGCGGCGAGTCGCCGCGCCCAAAACGGCTGGTCCGCAGTCACCGGTACCGTGACCGCCGGCACTCCGGCGCGCAACGCGGCGGCCGAGGTGCCGGCCCCGGCATGGTGAACCACCGCAGCCAGCCGTGGAAACAGCAGGGCGTGCGGTACCTCCCCGATGGTGAGCACGTCGTCGCCGTCGGCCGCGAGCCCGGCACGCCCGGCCTGAAGAATGCCGCGCAGCCCGGCGCGACGCAGGGCCTGCACGGCGATCCCGCTCAACCGTTCCCCCTCACCGGACGCCATGCTCCCGAAGCCGATGAGGACGGGCCGAGGTCCGGCACGCAGGAAGTCCTCCAGGCCGGCAGGCAGCCGCTCGGTCGCATCGTGATGAGGCCACCAGTTGCCCACGACATCCAGACCGGGACGCCAGTCGGCGGGGCGTGGCACCAGGGCCGTGCTGAACCCGTGCAAGACGGGCCAGTTCGCCTGTTCCTGCCGTCGGCGCATCGCGGAGGCGGAGAGCGCGGGCAACTGGACGCGGTGGCGCAGTCTTGCGACCGCCTGCTCGTAGACGTGGTCGGCCATCCGCAGAGCGAAGCGTCCGGTTGTGCGGTTGGCGAGACGGCCCAGTGAGCGCGTGCCTGTGACGACGGGCGGGAAGTCACCGGTCGGCGCGGTGGGTTGGAGGTACACACCGAGGCTCGGTGTGCCTGTGGCCTCGGCGAGGTGCCAGCCGAGCGGGGCCGTGGTGGTCGACAGCAGAAGGAGGTCCGCGCCATCGTTCATCGCGTCGGCGAAGCCCTGACCCAGTTCGGTGACGAACGCGGCAGCGGTGCGCATCAGTTCACGTCTGTCTGTGACGCCGCCACGCACCCGCGGGTCGGCGGGAAGGCTGCGGAACTCCAGCCCTGCGTCGCGCACGAAGGGCGCGAAAGTGTCTGTGGTGGCGAGGGCAACGTCGTACCCGGCCCGGCGGAGTTCAGCGCCCAGGCCCGTATAGGGCGCGATGTCGCCGCGCGATCCCGCGGCGGCGATCAGGATCCTCATCGGTCCTCCCCCTCGGAATCAGTACGGTCTCCTGCGTGGCGGGCCGCGTTGGCGTGGACCGCCTTGCACGTATAGGCGGCCAGGCCCGGACGTTGCTGCGACTGCGGTACTACCAGGGCGAATGCGCGCGGGTCGGCGACGAAGTCGTCCGCGATGCGCCGGTGCATGTCGGGCGGGCAGGAGGTGAACCAGCGAGAGATGTGCAAACGGTGCTCCTCGGCGAGGTCCATGGCCCGCTCGCCATCGCTCGGCTCCCTCTCGTCGAAGGCCGCGAGCAGTTCAGCGCGCCAGGCGGCGGCCTCGCCCATGAGCCGGCGCCAATCCTCCTTGGTGTGGGCGGTCGCGCGTGCCATCGCTTCGCGCTGTCCCTCCGAGTGTGCCCACTTCAGCTCTGCCTCGGTGGCATAGCTGAGGTCGAAAGTGATCTCACCAAAAACCTCAAAGCGTTCCTGAGGAGTCAGGGACACTCCGGACTGCTGGACCTCTATGGCCCGTTCCGCCACCTCGGCCAGCCGCTGCAGCCTGGCGATCTCCTCGCTCAACTGCCGCTGCCGGGCCCGTAGATGCTCCAGGGCGTTCACCTGCGGCTCCCTGAGAATCACAGCGATCTCGTCGAGGGAGAAGCCGAGCTCACGGTAGAAGAGGATCTGCTGGAGACGGACCAGGTCAGCCTCACTGTAGAGCCGGTAGCCGGCACGGCTGCGGTCACTGGGCGAGAGCAGTCCCGCCTTGTCGTAGTGATGCAGCGTACGCACCGTCACCCTGGCGAATGCCGAGACTTGCCCCACGGAGTAGCTCATCCACCTGCCCTTTCGTCGGCATACAGCCTCAAGCCTGACGTAAGGGGAGGGTCAATTCGCGCTCGCTGGGCCTCGAGAGAGATCCTCACCCATCGGCTCGGCCCCACACTTCGCGAATGGATCGATGCCGTCGACGCCAGTCAACTGCCCGGCCTCACCAACTTCGCACTCCGCCTGCTCCGAGAGCTCGACGCGGTGACCGCCGGCGTCACCCTGCACTGGAGTTCCGGCGGCACAGAAGGCGCCGTGAACCGCATCAAGAAGACCAGTGATGCCCGCGACAACGCCGAGTGGAGCGCGCAGGGAGTGGACGTCGATGCCCCCGCCCCGCATTGTCGGTGAAATCGCCCTTGAGGAGATGCGGGATACCGGCCGCGAACTCCACCACCTCCAGGCCGCGTTGAAGGTCACCGTGCGCGTCGGCGATGGTCTTGCCGTGTTCGGAGGACAGCAGCCGGGCCAGCGCGTCCCGCTCCTGCTCGATGAGGGTGAGAAACTTCAGCAGGACGCGAGCACGGCGCTGCGGATTCCACTCCCCCCACTCCCGTCAGGCGAGGGCGACTGTGTGCGGACGTCTGATCCTGGCATCACTGACGCGGCCGATCAGGCCGGCGAATCCACGATCCGCAGCAGATACGTGTCCATGATCCAGCCATGTCGCTCCCGGGCCTCGGCCCGAACCTGCCGGATACGGTCGGACACTTCGTGCAGTGGCCCCGCGACGAGGAGCTCGTCCGGCGTGCCCAGGTAGGCGCCCCAGTAGATCCAGACGTCATCCCCCTCGACCTGGGTGAACGACTCGTGCGCGTCGAGCATGACGACGATGTCTCCGTCGTCGTTCTGGCCCACGTCAGGGAGGCGGCGAGCCGGGGTGATGTGGAGCGGGCGGCCCACCTGGTTCAGCGGAATGCGGTGCTTCGCGGCGAGCGTCGAGACACTGCTGATACCTGGAACGACCTCGACCGCCACGGAGAAGGAAGCGCGGGCCTCGATGTCGGAGAGGATCCCGAGGGTGCTGTCGTAGAGCGACGGGTCGCCCCACACGAGGAACGCTCCGGTTTCCCCTTCCGCCATCTCGTCGCGCATCAGGCCCTCGAAGATGTCCCCACGCCGACTGCGCCAGTCCTGGACGACGGTGGTGTAGTCGGATCGGTCCCTGGGGCGCCGGTCCCGGCTGGGGTCCTCCACTTCCACCACGCGGTACGGAGCCTCGGCGTGCTCCTCCAGCATGCTGTGACGCAGGTCCGTCAGAGCGGACTTGTCCGGCCCCTTGCCGACGATGAAGAAGACGTCTGCCTGACGGATGGCCTTCACGGCGCCGAGGGTCAGGTGGTCCGGGTCGCCCGCTCCGATGCCGATCACGAGTATCCGGCGTTGCTCCGTGGTCATGCGACGCAGTGTCGCAGGTGGGGCCATGAGACAGGATCAGGTTCCGGTCGGCGGCACCCGGTCACAGGGCCGTCGGAACCGGTCAGGTGGTCCGTCTCGCTCCGCGTCACCCGGCGGCACAGGCGGCGGCACAGCTCCCGCGACAGGTTCCGTTCCCCAACCCATATGCAGCCGACGCCCACTAGGCAAGGAGAACAAGGTCACACCCGCGTCATCTCCTGCTCATCTGTCGATCTGACCTAGCATCCGGGCATGACGGTCCTGCCTGACGACGGGCTTTCCCTGGCCGCCGAGTTCCCTGACACGACACTTGAGCAGTGGCAGCACCTCGTAGCAGGTGTTCTGCGCAAGTCGGGCAAGGAAGTCTCGGCCGAGGAGGCAGAAGACGCCCTGTCCACCACCCTCGAGGACGGGCTGCGCGCCCACCCTCTGTATACGCCTCGCGATGCCACCCCAGCGACCGGGATGCCTGGCTTCGCCCCCTTCGTACGCGGCGGCCGCGCCGAAGGACAGACGGTCAACGGCTGGGATGTGCGTCAACTGCACAGCGTCGCGGACTCCGGTGCGGTACTCACCGACCTCGAGAACGGCGTCACCTCACTGTGGCTCACCGTCGGCGAGCACACCGGCTTTCCCGTCTCCGCGTTGCCTGCCGCTCTCGACGGCGTTTATCTGGATCTCGCTCCGGTCGTCCTCGACGCGGGCACGGAGACGCCTGCAGCCGCGGCACAACTACTACGCATGTACGACGAAGCGGGCATCGCCTCCGACGCGGTGCGCGGCAGTCTGGGCGGGGACCCGCTCGGCCACGAGGCCCGCACCGGCGAGTCGTACGACGGCGCGCCGATCTACGAGCTTGCCGGCCGGTGCGTCACGGACCGGCCCGGGCTGCGGGCACTGATGGTGGACGCCCTGCCCTATCACGAGGCCGGCGGCTCCACTGCTCAGGAACTGGGCTGCTCCCTGGCGACCGGCGTTGCCTACCTTCGCGCGCTGACGTCGGCTGGGCTGAACATCCAACAGGCCCTGGCACAGATGGAGTTCCGTTACGCAGCGAGCGCCGATCAGTTCCTCACGATCGCCAAGTTCCGCGCGGCACGGCGTCTGTGGGGACGGGTGGCCGAGGCCTGCGGAGCCCCGCAGCACGGAGCGCAACTCCAGCACGCGGTGACGTCACCGGTGATGATGACGCGGCGCGATCCCTGGGTGAACATGCTGCGCAGCACCGTCGCCACTCTGGCCGCGGGGGTTGGCGGCGCCGATGCCGTGACCGTACTGCCCTTCGACCGAGCTCTTGGCCTGTCGGATGGCTTCGCCCGGCGTATCGCCCGCAACACCTCCACCATCCTCATCGAGGAGTCGCACCTGGCCCGCGTGATCGATCCGGCCGGGGGTTCCTGGTATGTGGAGCGCCTGACCGACGAACTCGCCCACGCGGCATGGGACTTCTTCCAGGAGATCGAGCGTGCGGGCGGCCAGGCCGCCGCACTGCGGTCGGGGATGGTCCGCGAGCGCCTGGCCGAGAGCTGGTCCCTTCGCAGCAGGAATCTGGCGAAGCGACGCGAGCCGGTCACCGGCGTCAGCGAGTTCCCGTTCCTCGACGAGAAGCCGGTCGTCCGTGAGCCGGCGCCCGAGGCGCCGTCCGGAGGTCTGCCGCGGGTACGCCGGGACGAAGCCTTCGAAGCGCTGAGGTCCCGGTCGGACGCCCATCTCGCTGCCTCCGGCAGCAGGCCCCGCGTGTTCCTCGCTCCGCTGGGCCCGGCCGCCGCCCACTCCGCTCGGCTCGCCTTCGCCGCCAACCTCTTCCAGGCAGGCGGCATCGAACCCGTGGCCGATGGCACCTTCGAGGAGAGCGGCGCGCAAGCTGTGTGCCTGTGCTCCAGTGACCAGGTGTACGCGGAGCAGGCCGAGACCGCCGCTCAGCAGCTGCGTGCGGCCGGCGCCCGGCAGGTGTTCCTCGCCGGTCGGCCGGCAACATACGCCGGGGTCGACACCTATGTCTTCGCAGGCTGTGACGCAGCGGACGTCCTGTCCGCCACGCTCGACCGTATGGGAGTGTCCTGATGCCCAGCCCGTTCCACCCCTCCGATGCGGTCGGCTCCTCCATCCCCGACTTCTCGGCTCTCTCGCTCGGGACACCTCTCGTCGATGCCGGGCCCGACGAATGGCGGACGGCGGTGAAGAAGGCCGCGGACGGTGGGGATCTGCTGTGGGAGACCCCGGAAGGCATCCCCGTCAAGCCGCTCTACACGGTGCAGGACCTCGATGGTCTGGACTTCCTGGACACCTATCCAGGCGTCGCACCGTACCTGCGGGGCCCGTACCCGACGATGTACGTGAATCAGCCGTGGACGATCCGTCAGTACGCGGGTTTCTCCACAGCCGAGGAGTCGAACGCCTTCTACCGGCGCAACCTGGCCGCAGGCCAGAAGGGCCTGTCCGTCGCCTTCGACCTGCCCACGCACCGGGGTTACGACAGCGATCATCCGCGGGTGACCGGCGACGTCGGTATGGCGGGCGTCGCCATCGATTCGATCTACGACATGCGCCAGCTGTTCGACGGGATTCCGCTGGACAGGATGACGGTGTCGATGACGATGAACGGCGCCGTGCTGCCGGTGCTCGCGCTGTACATCGTGGCGGCAGAGGAACAGGGCGTGCCGCCCGAGAAGTTGGCCGGGACCATCCAGAACGACATCCTCAAGGAGTTCATGGTCCGCAACACCTATATCTATCCGCCGAAGCCGTCGATGCGGATCATCTCCGACATTTTCGCGTACACCTCCCAGCGGATGCCCCGGTACAACTCCATCTCCATCTCCGGCTACCACATCCAAGAGGCAGGCGCGACAGCCGACTTGGAACTGGCATACACCCTCGCCGACGGCGTGGAGTACATCCGGGCCGGCCGGGAAGCGGGCCTGGACGTGGACGCGTTCGCGCCCCGCCTCTCGTTCTTCTGGGCGATCGGCATGAACTTCTTCATGGAAGTCGCCAAGCTCCGTGCGGCACGCCTGCTCTGGGCGAAGCTCGTCAAGCAGTTCGACCCGAAGAACGCCAAGTCCCTCTCCCTGCGCACCCATTCGCAGACATCCGGCTGGTCCCTCACCGCCCAGGACGTGTTCAACAACGTCACCCGTACATGTGTGGAGGCGATGGCGGCGACCCAGGGGCACACCCAGTCGTTGCACACCAACGCACTTGACGAGGCACTCGCGCTGCCCACCGACTTCTCGGCGCGGATCGCGCGGAACACGCAGCTCCTGATCCAGCAGGAGTCCGGCACCACGCGCGTGATCGACCCGTGGGGTGGCAGCGCCTACGTGGAGAAGCTGACCTACGACCTGGCGCGCCGGGCCTGGCAGCACATCCAGGAGGTGGAAGAAGCGGGCGGTATGGCGCAGGCCATCGACGCCGGAATCCCGAAGCTGCGCGTGGAGGAGGCCGCGGCCCGCACCCAGGCGCGCATCGACTCCGGACGGCAGCCCGTCATCGGGGTGAACAAATACCGAGTGGACTCCGACGAGGAGATCGAGGTCCTCAAGGTCGACAACTCCTCGGTACGGGCCCAACAGATCGCCAAACTGCGCAGGTTGCGCGAGGAGCGGGACCAGTCGGCATGCCAGGAGGCGCTCGACGCCCTCACCCGGGCCGCGGCCGGTACAGGCAATCTTCTTGAGCTCGCCGTGAACGCGGCCCGCGCGAAGGCGACCGTCGGAGAGATCTCCGACGCCCTGGAGAAGGTCTACGGCCGCCACGCGGGGCAGATCCGTACGATCTCCGGTGTGTACCGCAACGAAGCAGGCGAATCCCCGACCGTGGACCGCACCCGCACCCGCGTCGACGCATTCGCCGAAGCCGAGGGGCGCCGCCCCCGCATACTGGTCGCCAAGATGGGCCAGGACGGCCACGACCGCGGTCAGAAGGTCATCGCCACCGCCTTCGCCGACCTCGGTTTCGACGTCGACGTCGGCCCGCTGTTCCAGACCCCGGCGGAAGTGGCGCGACAGGCCGTCGAGGCGGACGTCCACATCGTCGGGGTCTCGTCGCTGGCGGCCGGGCACCTCACACTCGTACCGGCGCTGCGCGAGGCGCTCGCCGAGGAGGGGCGCGAGGACATCATGGTCGTGGTGGGCGGCGTGATCCCGCCCGCCGACGTCCCCACCCTGCTCGAGATGGGAGCGGCGGCCGTGTTCCCGCCCGGCACCGTGATCCCTGACGCGGCCCACGACCTGGTGTCCCGGCTGGCGACCGACCTCGGCCACGACCAGCTGTGAGCGGGTGACTCCATGGCGATCGAACTCGACACGTACGTCAAGGGCGTCCTGGACGGGAAACGGGCCGTCATCGCGCGCGCGATCACTCTCGTCGAGTCCACCCGTCCCCAACACCGCACCCTGGCACAGGAGTTGCTCACCGAGCTGCTGCCTCACAGCGGCCGTTCCCGGCGCATCGGGATCAGCGGAGTGCCGGGCGTGGGCAAGTCGACGTTCATCGACGCCTTCGGCACGATGCTCACCGGCCTCGGGCACCGAGTGGCCGTGCTCGCCGTCGACCCGTCGTCCAGCCGGACCGGCGGGTCCATCCTGGGCGACAAGACCCGCATGGAGCGCCTCGCCGTCGACCCTGCGGCGTTCGTGCGCCCTTCCCCCACCTCGGGCACGCTCGGCGGGGTCGCCAAGGCCACCCGTGAGTCGATCGTGGTCATGGAGGCAGCGGGCTACGACGTGGTGCTGGTGGAGACCGTCGGTGTCGGTCAGTCCGAGACCGCCGTCGCCAACATGGTCGACACCTTCCTGCTGCTCACGCTCGCACGGACCGGTGACCAGTTGCAGGGCATCAAGAAGGGTGTCCTGGAACTCGCCGACGTGATCAGTGTCAACAAGGCGGACGGGCCCCACGAGCGTGACGCCCGGGCAGCCGCCCGTGAACTCGCGGGCGCGCTGCGGCTGATGCACGGCAAAGACGCCTTCTGGACTCCACCGGTGCTCAGCTGCAGCGCACGAGAGTCGACCGGCCTCGACGCCGTGTGGGAACGGCTCGAACAACACCGCACCCTGCTGGACTCCGCCGGCCGTCTCGCCGCCCGCCGCCGCGACCAGCAGATCGACTGGACCTGGGCCATGGTCCGCGACGAACTGCTCGGCCGCCTGCACGCCGACCCGGCGGTCCGGTCGCTGGCCCCGAACCTGGAGCGGCAGGTACGGGAGGGAGAGCTCACGGCCACGCTGGCCGCGGAGCGGATCCTGGACGTGTTCCGCAACGGATGAGGTCGGGGTACCCGTGCCGTGCGGCCTCAGCATGCCCTCACACGGTGCGGCGCTTCGAAGGTGCGGCACCTTGACCATGCCGCGCCGACTTGGCGTCGCCTTCCCTGGTGCCGTGCCTCGGATGAGCCGGGGAGTCACGGAAGACGGAACGCCCGGCGCCGGCACGCGTCGGGCCGACGAAGCGGACCGGCGCGCGGAACCGGGCCCGGCGGGCGGCCTCGTCGTCACCGGTCAGCAGCCGCATCAACAGATGCCGTTCCATGGTCACCCCCGCTGGGACCCTGCTGTACAGCAGCGAAGTACCGCAACCGGGCAGCAACCCCGTCAGGATGCGGTAGCGACACTCCAGGGCCGTGCAGCGATCGCAATGGTCGTCGCTCACCGATCCGGCTGGAGCTACAGATCGGAAGCTCGCGCTACCGATCCAGGCGGGACCGGCCAACACGGAGGAGGCGAAACCCTGTCGCATCAGAGATGCGCTCGCCGTAGCGTCAAACCGTCCCGACAACAGGGCGCACGGGGGCGCCCCAGGCGAAAGCCGAACCCGTGGGAGTAAGAGGCGGCTCGCGGGGTGGTCGTACGCGTGGCGCACGGTCGGCGTCCTGAGTGGTCCCCACCGGACCCCGGCAGTTGCCCGAGCCAGACTCGTGCCAGGCTGGACGGAGAGCCACGGGGCACGCGGACTACCGGCCGCTGCCATCGAGCCCCCTCAGGCCTCTCCCTCGCAGGGAAGAGGCCCAATCACACCTAGGAGACCCGAGCTTCCCACGCTCGGGTCCTGTCGCCTTGCTCAGGACGAGGCGGGAAGGTGGCGGACATGTCGAGGAAGAACGGGGAACCAGGCTCCCTTGGGGTCCAACCTTCGTGAAAGGCACCCCCATGTGCACGTCCAGCAAGCCGCGCGCCCTCCCCGAACCGATTGCCGATCCAGGCCGGATCGCCCGCCTCGACATACCTCGGCACGACCGCCTCGGCCGCCTGAGATACACGGATGAGGTTTTCGGCAGGCGCAAGCCTGACTGGACGAGCTCAGCCACCGCCGCATCGCCGCGTTCGTCGAGGTAGCGCCAGAGGATCCCACGTCCTCTCACGGGGAAAGGGGGTGCGGTCTTCCAGTGGCTGTCTCCGCGTCACCGGCTCCTCTGCCTTCCCGGCTCTCGGGACCCGGCGCAGCGCAGCGTTCAGTACTGCTCGGTCTCCACGAACCCCGCGTCCGCGTCGTTGTCCGCGCCAAAGGCGTCGACCGCGGCGGTCGGGTCGAAGCCGGGAGGCGAGTCCTTGAGTCCGAGGCCCATACCGGCCAGCTTCGCCTTGACCTCGTCGATCGACTTCGCACCGAAGTTGCGGATGTCGAGCAGGTCCGCCTCGGAGCGGGCGACGAGCTCACCCACGGAGTGGACGCCCTCGCGCTTGAGGCAGTTGTACGACCGAACGGTGAGGTCCAGCTCCTCGATCGGCAGTACCAGATCGGCGGCCAGGGCGGCGTCCGTGGGGGACGGGCCCATGTCGATGCCCTCGGCGTCGATGTTCAGCTCGCGGGCGAGACCGAACAGCTCGACCAGGGTCTTACCGGCCGACGCCATGGCGTCACGCGGACGCATGGCCTGCTTCGTCTCGACGTCGACGATCAGCTTGTCGAAGTCGGTGCGCTGCTCGACACGGGTCGCCTCGACCTTGTACGTGACCTTCAGGACCGGCGAGTAGATCGAGTCGACCGGGATGCGCCCGATCTCCTGACCGACCTGCTTGTTCTGGACGGCGGAGACGTAGCCGCGACCGCGCTCGACGGTCAGCTCCATCTCCAGCTTGCCCTTGCCGTTGAGCGTGGCGAGGACGAGGTCGGGGTTGTGCACCTCGACGCCGGCCGGGGGCGCGATGTCGGCGGCGGTGACCAGTCCCGGGCCCTGCTTGCGCAGGTACATCACGACGGGCTCGTCTTGCTCGCTGCTCACGACGAGCTGCTTGATGTTGAGGATGAGGTCGGTGACGTCTTCCTTGACGCCCGGCACGGTGGTGAACTCGTGCAGGACACCGTCGATACGGATGGACGTGACCGCCGCACCCGGGATCGAGGAGAGAAGGGTGCGGCGAAGAGAGTTGCCGAGGGTGTAGCCGAAGCCCGGCTCCAGCGGCTCAATGACGAACCGGGAGCGGAACTCGTCGACGACCTCTTCGGTCAGGGACGGACGCTGAGCAATCAGCACGAGGTGTTGCCTCCAGTGGTTCGGCGCCCGCTATGTGGCGCCGTAGACACCACGAAGGGTACGTGCGATATGGCCGATACAGCCTCCGAAGAGCCCGAACTGCCCGACTCCGCCCGTCTGCCGACCGCTCGGCGGGCCCAGCTCTCGCTGGCGTGGGGCCCGACGATCAGCTGCTCCTACTCCTGGGCGTCAGTCATACGCCGAGGGCCGGGACTGGTACAGCCGGGTGTGATGGCGGCCTCCGCCTCCAGTCCGGTGGGGTCGTCGCCGACACGGAGCACCTTGCAGGTGCCAGAAACCTCGTCCCCGCTTGTCAGATTCCGCCGGGGCGTGGTCGTGAGTTCCTGGAAATCGCCGCACACCCGACACACAGTGGCGCCCTCCTCAGCCGGAGGACGGATGCGGCCAGTGCGCGAGGCTGCCAGGCAAGGGAGCAGACGCCGTAGCTTCCGCCGTCGAGGGGAAGATTTCGTAGCTCTCACGCATGCCGCTCAGGTCGAAGATCTTCAGTACCCGGCTGGAGGCGGCCGCGATACGCAGTGCGCCTTCGTGTTCACGGAGGCGCTTGGTGACCGCCACGATCATGCCCAGCCCCATCGAATCCATGAAGGTGACAAAGCCCAGGTCCAGGACGAAATGGCAGTGTCCCTCGTTGAGGAGCTTGATCACTCCTTCGCGGATCACGGGGGCGGTGTGGGCGTCGACCTCACCGTCGACCTCGATGACCGTCCAGCCGTTGACCACGTCGTAGCTCACCATCATGTTCTCGTGCCGGATGATGTTCGTTCGCATTGCCATCCCTCCTCACGTCTCGAGGCGGCGTGGGATGCCCGGAAGCGTGCGGTGGAGACGGCAGGCCCGTGCCCGATCAAGGCCTGCGCAAGGGCCAGTTCGCGTGAACGGCAGTGACCGCCATCACTGGTCTCACGTACTGGTCACCGGCTCCTGGTCAGCCACTCGGCGAGAGCAGCTCCCGACTGTGGTCCACAGCCTCAGCGGCGCCCAAGACGACCTGTTCGGCCATAACGGTGCCCTTCCAGACCGGTCAGCCGCCCCGGCCTTGCGGGTAACCAGCTCAGCCCCCGCTGCGAAGCGGTCGGTGCCGACCCTGTGCCGCTCGAACACTTCATCCTGCGCCTGGCCCGGGAGAACAGCAACTGGGGCCGCCTCCGAATACAGGGCGCACTCGCCCACCTCAACCATCCGATCGCCCCGTCCACGGCCTGGGAAATCCTCCACGCAACGCAACGCAACGCAGCGCAGCGCAGCGCAACGCAGCACAAGTTCCCGCAGGCGACCCTGGCAACCCTGGTCTCCGAAGGACCTTCCGCGCACCCGGCGGGGGCCGCTGCGGCGTGGAGCTGGAGCTGGATCAATGCCCGCTGCCAAGGGCGGCCGACGGGCGAATCGTCCTCGCGGTCGATGTGAGCAACCGGCTGCGGCCCGACGCCCCCTAGGCGCCGGCGGACACCGGTGTGTCGGTCCGCGCGGCGACCGAGTTCTCGGTCGCGGACTTCGGGATCGGACGGTCGTCGCGCAGGGCCTGCCAGACCTGGTGGGACGCCTTGGTCAGTGGCAGGACGCGGCCGGCGTCCTGGGCGTCGTAGCTGACCGGCAGCGTGACCATGTTCATGTGGTCGGGGCTGATGCCCTTCAGGTCCTTCGCCAGGCCGAGCAGTTTGTCCGCGGACGCGAGACCGGAGTCGGCGCTCACGGTCCTGGTCGCGGTGTCGGCGAGCTCTTAGGCCCTGGCGGGGTTGCCGAGCGCGGTGTACGTGATGACGCGCAGCCGCTTCCTGCGTGACCTGTCGCGTGAGCGGTGCAGGTTCGCCAACCCGTGGCCGGGGTGTTCAAGGGCGTCGGCTGAGGGCGCGTGCCCTTCGTCTCCGCTGGTGTGCGGCATGGGCGCTGCCCTCCGTTCGAGGGTTGAGATGTGCCGTGGATCAGTTACGGCGTGTGCGTGCGGTGACGGCGGCTCAGTACGCGGAGTTGACGTTGTCGATGGAGCCGTACCGGTCGGCGGCGTAGTTGGCGGC
>NZ_NNBL01000029.1 GCF_002803065.1 Streptomyces sp. CB01635 | reverse complement strand
ACGTCCTCGGGCCACTGGTTGGCCTCGGCTAGCAGGACCGTGTCCGGGTAGTGCGCGTCGATCTCCTTGCGGACCCGCTTGAGGAGCTCGTGCGTGGGCGGCAGGTTCTCGCAGTTGGTCCCCTCCTCCGCGTAGAGGTAGGGCACCGCGTCGAGCCGGAAGCCGTCGATGCCGAGATCCAGCCAGAAGCGCAGGGCCGAGACGATCTCCTCCTGCACGCGCGGGTTCTCGTAGTTGAGATCCGGCTGGTGCGAGAAGAAGCGGTGCCAGTAGTACTGCTTGCGCACCGGGTCGAAGGTCCAGTTCGACGCCTCGGTGTCGACGAAGATGATCCGCGCGTCCTCGTACTGCTTGTCGTCGTCGGCCCAGACGTAGTAGTCGCCGTACGGCCCGTCGGGGTCCTTGCGGGACTCCTGGAACCACTCGTGCTGGTCGCTCGTGTGGTTCATGACGAAGTCGATGATCACGCGCATCCCGCGCTGGTGCGCGGCGTCGACGAACTCCACGAAGTCGGCCAGGTCACCGAACTCGGGCAGGACCGCCGTGTAGTCCGAGACGTCGTAACCGCCGTCCCTCAGTGGTGACTTGAAGAACGGTGGCAGCCACAGGCAGTCCACGCCGAGCCACTGGAGATAGTCCAGTTTCGCGGTGATGCCCTTGAGGTCGCCGACTCCGTCGCCGTTGCTGTCCTGGAAGGAGCGGACGAGGACCTCGTAGAAGACGGCACGTTTGAACCAGTCTGGATCCCGGTCCTTGGCGGGGGTGTCCTCGAAGGTGTCCGGGACGGGTTCATTGACGGTCATGGTGTGGGTGACCCTCCGATCAACGGTGAGGACGGTCGCAGGACGGTGAGGATGTGCGCGGGCGTACGGCCCGGCTCGAGGCGCACATAGTTGGCCCTGCCCCAGTGGTAGGTCTCACCGGTGAGCTCGTCGCGCATCGGTGCGGACTCGTGCCAGCCGAGTCCCAGTTGCGGCATGTCCAACGACACCGTCGCCTCCTGGGTGTGGTGAGGGTCGAGGTTGGCGACCACCAGAACCGTGTTCGAGCCGTGCGCGCCTGCGACCGACTTGGAGTACGCGATCACCGTGTCCTTGTCGGTGTGGTGGAAGTGCACGTCACGCAGCCGGCGCAGGGCGGGGCTGCGGCGCCGGATGTCGTTGAGCCGGGTGATGAGGGGCGCGATCGAACGCCCCTCGTGCTCGGCCGACTCCCAGTCGCGCGGCCGCAGTTCGTACTTCTCCGAATGCAGATACTCCTCGCTACCGGGGCGTAGCGGGGCGTTTTCACATAGTTCGTAGCCGCTGTAGACGCCCCACGTGGGGGAGAGCGTGGCGGCCAGGACCGCACGCACCTCGAAGGCGGGGCGCCCGCCGTTCTGGAGGTAGGCGTGCAGGATGTCCGGGGTGTTCACGAAGAAGTTGGGGCGCATGTACGCGGCCGTGTCCTTCGCCAACTCCGTGGCGTACTCGGTGAGTTCCTGCTTCGTGTTGCGCCAGGTGAAGTAGGTGTACGACTGCTGGAAGCCGGCCTGCGCGAGGGTGCGCATCATCGCGGGGCGCGTGAACGCCTCTGCCAGGAAGATCACGTCGGGGTCGGTGCGGTTGATCCCCTTGATGACCCGCTCCCAGAAGACGACGGGCTTGGTGTGCGGGTTGTCGACGCGGAAGATGCGCACGCCGTGGTCCATCCAGAAGCGCAGGACGCGGGTCGTCTCCGCGATCAGTCCCGGCATGTCCTTGTCGAAGGCGATCGGGTAGATGTCCTGGTACTTCTTCGGCGGGTTCTCGGCGTACGCGATCGTGCCGTCCGGCCGGTGGTGGAACCACTCGGGGTACTTGTCCACCCATGGGTGGTCGGGCGAGCACTGGAGCGCGAAGTCCAGCGCGATCTCCAGGCCCAGGTCCGCGGCCCGGCTCACGAACGCGTCGAAGTCGTCGAGCGTGCCGAGATCCGGGTGGATCGCGTCGTGACCGCCCTCCGGAGAGCCGATCGCCCAGGGGACACCCACGTCGTGCGGCCCCGGGGAGAGCGAGTTGTCGGGGCCCTTGCGGTACGTGGTGCCGATGGGGTGGATCGGTGGCAGATAGAGGACGTCGAAGCCCATCGCCGCGATGGCCGGAAGGCGCTTCGCGGCCGTGTGGAACGTGCCGGAGACCGGCGGTTCACCCTCGCGCACGATCGCGCCCTCCGAGCGCGGGAAGAACTCGTACCACGCCCCGTACAGCGCCCGCTCGCGCTCCACGCGGAGCGGCAGCGGGTCGGAGCTGGTCACCAGCTCGCGCAGCGGGTGGCGGGCCAGGACCTCGTCGACCTGCGGGGTGAGCGCGGCGGCCAGGCGGGCCGCGGCGGGGAGTTCGGTGTCGCGCAGCGCGGCGGCGGCGCGCAGCACCGTCTCGCGCTGCCCCTTGCGCTGCGGCACGCCCTCGGCGGCACGCTCGTACAGCAACGCCCCTTCCTCCAGGACGAGTTCGGTGTCGATGCCCGCCGGGACCTTGATCTGCGCGTGGCGGCGCCAGGTGGTGACCGGGTCGCCCCACGCCTCGACGAAGTAGGTCCAGCGGCCCTCCGACGTGGGCGTGACCTGCGCGCCCCAGCGGTCGGTGCCGGGGGCCAGCTCGCGCATCGGGGTCCACGGGCCCGTGCGGCCGCGCGGCGAGCGCAGCACCACGTTCGCGGCGACCGCGTCGTGGCCCTCGCGGAAGACCGTCGCGCTGACCTGGAAGGACTCACCCGCCACCGCCTTGGCGGGCCTGCGGCCGTGGTCCACGAGGGGCTGGACGTCCAGGACGGGGATCCGTCCGAGCGTGGTGGCGGAGGCGGCCGGTGGGCGCCGCCGGCCCGGTGGTTTCTGCGATTTCGCGCTTCTGGCCGACTGCTTCGCCGGGTCCGTGTGCGGCTTCGGCGAGGGACTCTGTGCGGGCATGACCGCTCCTGACCGCGGGGGTTCGGCTTGCGGAAACGGGGGTGATGAAGAGGGTCGCGCAGTGTGTACCGGGGGAGCCTTCCACGGTCGCAGGGCGGGCAATCCGGCGCTTTGTTAACTACTCGCGCGTAAGCACACAGACAAGTCCGGTCCCGCCGCGAACGACGGGACCGGACCATGAACTCACCTTTCGTCTACGGGAGCTTGACCTGGAGCAGCTTGTTCGGCGAGCCGGGCAGCGGGTCCGTGATCCGGCCCGTCGCCGCGCGCCCCGTCAGCGCCCGGCTCACCTCGGCCGGGGTGGCCGAGGCGTGGTCGGCCAGGTACAGCGCGGCGGCGCCCGCCACGTGCGGCGACGCCATCGACGTACCGGAGAAGGTCGCCTTCCCCTTGTCGCTCGCGTACCCCGCAGCGGTGATGTCGACGCCGGGGGCGAACAGGTCGAGCCGGGTGCCCCAGTTCGAGAAGCCGGCGCGCCGGTCCGTGCGGTCGGTCGCGCCGACCGTGATGGCCTCCTTCACGCGGGCCGGCGAGTACAGGCTCGCCGGGAGGCCGTCGTTGCCGGCCGCGACCGTGTACGTGACACCGGAGGCGATGGAGCCCCGCACCGCCGCGTCCAGCTGGGCGTTGGCGGAGCCGCCGAGGCTCAGATTGGCGACGGCCGGTTTGCGCGCGTTCTTCGTCACCCAGTCGATGCCCGCGATGACCTGGGCGGTCGTCCCGGAGCCCGCGTCGTCGAGCACACGGACCGCGACCACGTCGGCCTTCTTCGCGACGCCGTAGCCCGTGCCGGCGACGGTTGCGGCCACATGCGTGCCGTGGCCGTTGCCGTCCTGGGCGGTGGCGTCGCCGTCGACGAAGTCCCAGCCGTAGTGCGCCCGGCCGCCGAAGTCCCGGTGCGAGATCCGGATGCCGGTGTCGATGACGTACGCCGTCACGCCCGAGCCCGCCGACTCGGGCCATGTGTAGGACTTGTCGAGCGGCAGATCGCCCTGGTCGATGCGGTCCAGCCCCCAGGACGGCGGGTTCTTCCGGGTGTGGTCGAGCGAGACCCGTGAGTCCTGGACCACCGCGGCGACCGACGGATCGGCCGCGAGCCTTCTGGCCTGCGTCTCGCCCGCGCGCACCGCGTACCCGTTCAGCGCCGTGCTGTAGGTGTGGCGTATTTTCACCCCGTACTTCTCGGCGAGGCCCTTGCCCGAGTCGGACGGTGCCTTCGTTCCCCCCTTGAGCGTCACGATGTAGCTGCCCGTGACGGAGCCGGGCTCACCGGCGCCGAGTACGCGCCCCAGCCGGGGCGCGGCATGCGCGGGCAGCGTGACGGCCGAGAGCACCGCCGCCGTGGTCACGGCCGTGAGCGCGCCCGCCCGGCGCAGACGCCTTCTGCGCGTCAGTGTCATGTCGTGAGTTCCCCTCCCTCGACTCGGCGCGCGAGGACCGGAGTTGCACGGCCGCCGGTCCTGACGGCCGGGATCCGCGCACACCGCTTGGCAGCCTCTCGTGCGCTGTCAGGCCCTACAAGACCGCATGAGGGGGCGGAATCGGCCATATCGCCCGTGGGGGACCGGCGGCGGATACGGCGAAGGTTGCGGCGAAGACCGGACTTCCTCCGGCCGGTACGTGGGCGGCGGCGCAGCGCGGCCCGAAGCGGCGCGACGTACCGCGTCATCCTCATGGCGTACGACCGGCGCACCGGCCGGTTCCTCGGCAAGGACCCCCGCGATGCGGCGAGATGCCCGTCAAACAGGTGCCGACGCGACCCCGTGCGCCGTGGTAGCCGGAGCCCGGTGGCCGTACCGTCGGAGGTGACAGCCGGGGGCCGCGCGACGGAGCGCGTCCTCCTCGCACGTGTGCGCGTATGCCCGCCGCGTCCCCCTACAGAGGTGAGAACGTGAAGGCCATCCGTCGATTCACCGTCCGTCCCGTCCTGCCCGAGCCCCTCGCCCCCCTCCACGAGCTGGCCCGCAACCTGCGCTGGTCCTGGCACACCGGGACGCGCGACCTCTTCCAGGCCGTGGACCCCGGGCGCTGGGTCGCGTCCGACGGGGACCCGGTGAGACTGCTCGGCGCCGTGCCGCACGCGCGGCTCGCCGAACTCGCGGCCGACGAGGGATTCCTGCGCCTGCTCGGCGAGGCCGCAGACGACCTCAGGTCCTATGTGGAGGGCGACCGCTGGTACCAGACGCAGATGCGGAGCGGCGGTCTGCCCGCCGCCATCGGATACTTCTCGCCCGAGTTCGGCATCACCGCCGCCCTGCCCCAGTACTCGGGCGGCCTCGGCATCCTCGCCGGCGACCACCTCAAGGCGGCCAGCGACCTCGGGGTGCCGCTGATCGGCGTAGGACTCCTCTACCGGCACGGCTACTTCCGGCAGTCCCTGTCCAGGGACGGCTGGCAGCAGGAGCACTATCCCGTCCTCGACCCGCACGAACTGCCGCTGACCCCGCTCCGCGAACCCGACGGCACCGACTGCCGTGTCGCGCTCGCCCTGCCCGGCGGCGGCCGGCTGCTCGCCCGTGTCTGGCAGGCGCAGGTCGGCCGCGTGCCGCTCCTGTTGCTCGACTCGGACGTCGAGGAGAACGGCCCCGGCGAACGCAACGTCACCGACCGGCTCTACGGCGGCGGCAGCGAGCACCGGCTCCTCCAGGAGATGCTGCTCGGCATCGGCGGGGTGCGGGCCGTGCGCGCTTACTGCCGCCTCACCGGCCATCCCGAGCCCGAGGTGTTCCACACGAACGAGGGGCACGCCGGCTTCCTCGGGGTCGAGCGGATCCACGAGCTCGCCGGACTCGGGGTGGACTTCGACGCCGCCATCGAAGCCGTACGCGCCGGGACCGTCTTCACCACGCACACCCCCGTCCCCGCGGGCATCGACCGCTTCGACCGGGAACTCGTCGCCCGCCACTTCGGCCCCGGCGCCGAACTCCCCGGCATCGACGCCGCACGCATCCTCGGCCTCGGCATGGAGACGTACGCGGGAGGCAACCCGAACGTCTTCAACATGGCCGTGATGGGCCTGCGCCTCGCCCAGCGCGCCAACGGCGTCTCCACCCTGCACGGCAGGGTCAGCCGCGAGATGTTCTCGGGCCTGTGGCCGGGCTTCGACCCGGAGGAGGTCCCCATCACCTCCGTCACGAACGGCGTGCACGCCCCGACCTGGGTGGCTCCCGAGGTCCTGCGGCTCGGCGCCCGCCACATCGGCGAACAGCGCACCCTGGACGCGCTCGCTGCCGGAGGATCCGACCGCTGGGACGCCGTCGCCGACATCGCCGACCGGGACATCTGGGAGCTGCGCCGCGAGCTGCGCGGCCGCCTGGTGGACGAGGTCCGTGAACGCCTCGCCGCGTCCTGGCGGCAGCGCGGCGCGGGCGCGGCGGAGCTGGGCTGGATCGACGGGGTGCTCGACCCCGACATCCTCACCATCGGCTTCGCCCGCCGCGTCCCCTCCTACAAGCGGCTCACCCTGATGCTGCGCGACCCGGACCGCCTGATGCGCCTCCTCCTCGACCCGGACCGGCCCGTCCAGATCGTCGTGGCGGGCAAGGCACACCCGGCGGACGACGGCGGCAAGCGCCTCGTGCAGGAGCTGGTGCGCTTCACCGACGACCCGCGCGTGCGCCATCGCATCGTGTTCCTGCCGGACTACGGCATGGCCATGGCGCAGAAGCTCTACCCGGGCTGCGACATCTGGCTCAACAACCCGCTGCGCCCCCTGGAGGCCTGCGGGACGTCCGGTATGAAGGCCGCCCTGAACGGCTGTCTCAACCTCTCCGTCCTTGACGGCTGGTGGGACGAGTGGTTCTCGCCCGACTTCGGCTGGGCGATCCCCACCGCGGACGGCACGGCGACCGACGAGCAGCGGCGCGACGACCTGGAGGCCGCGGCCCTCTACGACCTCGTCGAGCGCAGGGTCGCCCCCCGCTTCTACGAGCGCGGACCCGAAGGGCTGCCCGACCGCTGGATCGAGATGGTCCGCCGCACGCTCACCCACCTGGGCCCGAAGGTCCTCGCCGGGCGCATGGTCCGCGAGTACGTCGAGAAGCTGTACGCCCCCGCGGCCCGCTCGGGCCGTGCCCTCACCCCCGACGCGGCGCGCGAGCTCGCCCGGTGGAAGTCCCGGGTCCGCGCGTCCTGGCCCCGGGTTGCCGTCGACCATGTGGAGGCGTCCACGGCCACGGCCGAGCTCGGCGCGACGCTGGTGCTGCGCGTGCGGGTGGCGCTCGACGAACTCGGCCCCGAGGACGTCGAGGTTCAGGCGGTGGCCGGCCGCGTCGGCTCCGACGACCGCATCACCGACGCGACGACGGTGGCCCTCAAGCCGGCCGGCGGCCCCGACCTGGACGGCCGCTGGGCGTACGAGGGCCCGCTGTCCCTCGACCGTACGGGCCCCTACGGCTACACGGTCCGCATCCTGCCCGCCCACCGGCTGCTCGCCTCGCCGGCGGAGACGGGACTGGTGACCGTCCCCTCGGAGACGGCCGGGGAGGCGGCGGGGGTGCTCTTGCGCTGAGTGCGCTGAGTGCGCTGAGTGCGCTGAGGGCGCTGAGTGTGCCGAGGACGGCCGGATGGTCGGCGGCGTCGCGGGTCTCGGCGAAGATGGACCCATGACCGAGATCCAGACGCCCCGCCTCCTGCTCCGCCGCTGGTCCGACGACGACCTCGTGCCCCTCTCCGAGATCCAGGCGGACCCGGACGTCATGCGCCGGGTCGGTGACGGCGGCCCGCGCGACCTGGAGCGGACGGCCGAGGACATCGAGCGCTGGGAGGAGGAGTGGGACGAGGAGGGCTTCGGCCCGTTCGCCGTCGAGCTCCTCGCTTCCGGCGAGCTGGCCGGTGTCGTCGGCCTCTCGGTGTCCGAGCTCCAGCCCGGCATCGAGATCAACTGGTGGCTCGGCCACCAGTTCTGGGGCCAGGGCTACGCCTCCGAGGCCGCCCAGGCCACCCTGGAGTTCGCCCTCCAGGACCGCGGCGTCGACCGGGTCGTCGCCCTGATCCGCCCCGGCGACACGGGCTCGGAGAACGTCGCCCGCAAGCTGGGCATGACGGAGGGACGCGAGTTCGCGCACCCGAAGCACGGCTTCGCGCTCCAGGTGCACGAAATCGACCTCACGGAGTACGAGGCCTGACACGCGAAGGGGCGGCACCCCGCAGTGCCGCCCCCCGACTCGCCCGCGTCTTACGTCACTTGACGTTGACCGCGGCCCAC
Organism: Streptomyces sp. CB01635; assembly: GCF_002803065.1. Taxonomy (GTDB): domain Bacteria; phylum Actinomycetota; class Actinomycetes; order Streptomycetales; family Streptomycetaceae; genus Streptomyces. Next base: position 79,999 of record NZ_NNBL01000029.1, on the reverse strand, counting down.
GCCCGGTCGACCGCCTTGTACTCCGCCGAGTCGGCGCCGTACAGGTCGGACGCCGCGCTCAGCGTGCCCTTGCGCGCGTTGGCGTAGTCCGTGTTCGTCGTGAAGTACGACGTCAGGGCCTTGAACCAGATCTTCTCGGCCTTGTCGCGGCCGATGCCCGCGGCCGGCTGGCCGTCCGCGGTCGGGGAGTCGTACGAGACCCCGTTGATCTCCTTCTTCCCGCTGCCCTCCGACAGCAGGTAGAAGAAGTGGTTGGCGATGCCCGACGAGTAGTGGACGTCGACGTTGCCCGCGCCGGCCTTCCAGTTGTCGAGGGACGCGCCGTCCTTGCTCGGCTTGTCCATGTAGCGCAGCGGGGAGCCGTCGCCGTTGATGTCGATCTTCTCGCCGATGAGGTAGTCGCCGACGTCCTTGGGGTTGTTCGCGTGGAACTCGACCGCGGTGCCGAAGATGTCGGAGGTGGCCTCGTTCAGGCCGCCGGACTCACCGCTGTAGATGAGGCCCGCGGTCGCCGCCGTGACGCCGTGCGACATCTCGTGGCCCGCCACGTCGATCGACGTCAGGGGCTTCTTGTTGCCCTCGCCGTCGCCGTACGTCATGCAGAAGCAGCTGTCGTCCCAGAACGCGTTGACGTACGCGTTGCCGTAGTGGACCCGCGAGTACGCGCCCTTGCCGTCGCCGTTGATGCCGCTGCGGCCCTGGACGTCCTTGTAGTAGTCCCACGTCACCTGGGCGCCGTAGGCGGCGTCGACCGCGGCCGTGGCCGCGTCGTTGGTGGTGCCGTCGCCCCACTTGTCGTCCGCGTCGGTGAACAGCGTGCCCTTGCCGGACGACCCGTGCTTGAGGTCGTACGTGCTGTGGCCGCCGCGCTCCGCGTCCGTGAGGGCGTACGAGGAGCCTGACTTGGTGGAGCCGACCGTCACGCCGCCGCTGTACTGGCTCTCGCCGGCGCCGGTGTGGATCGCGTCCCACTCGAAGATCTTCTTGCCGGTCGCGGCGTCCGTGACGACGTGCAGCTTGCGCGGCGTGCCGTCCTTCTGCGTGCCGGTGACGACCTTCTCGTAGGCGAGGCGCGGGGTGCCCGACGCCGCCCAGACCACCTTGCGGGCGCCCTCGGGGGCGGCCTTGAGGGAGGCGGAGGCCGTCGACACGGCGATTCTCTTCGAGGTCGCGCGGGTGACGCCCTCGGACCTGCCGGCCTTGGACTCGTGGACGACCAGGTCGCCGCCGAGGACCGGGAGTCCGTCGTAGGTGCGCTCGTAGCGGGTGTGCGTCGCGCCGTCGCGGTCCTTGACCACGTCGCGGACGACGAGCTTCTCCTTGGAGTCGAGGTTCAACTCCGCGGCCGTCTCGGCCTTCTTCGCGTTGGCGTCCTGGAGGAGGCCGGCGCGGGCGGCGCCCGAGAGCTTCATCGGCGCGGCGCCCGGCGTCGCGTCGGCCACGGGCTGCGCGGACGCGCCGGTGGTCATACCGGCGGTCAGCAGGGCTCCGGCGGCGACGGCGGTGGCTATGGCCAGAGTCGAACGCTTCTTGGTGAAGCGCGATATGTGGGGGGTCACGCAAGCTCCTTGTGTGTGGGGTAAGAGAGCTGTGTGGTGCTGAACTGGGTGGTGCTTAGCTGTGTGTTGCGTGTGGTGCGTGGGGGAAGCGTGCCAGTTGAGGCTTGTACATGTCAGGAGGTGATCGCAGGTTGGCCGGAAATCGTCCGTTGAGCGATGTCTCTTGTACGTATTGCGAACGGAACATGAACGGGCGCGCCGTCCCGGGGAGTTCACTCACCCGGGGCGACGCGCCCAGACCGTGCGGGCCGAACAGCTCTCGGTCGGCCTTGGGTTACCTCTGCGTGCGGTTTACGGGAAGGTGAGCTTCCAGCTGTTGATGTAGCCGGTGTCCTGCGCGGCCACGTCCTGGACCTTCAGCTTCCAGGTGCCGTTGGCCACCTCGGAGGACGCGTTGACCGTGTAGGTCGCGTTGACGTTGTCCGCCGAGTCGCTGCCGCTGGAGTTCTTCAGGCGGTACGTGGACCCGTCCGGGGCCACCAGGTCGACGACCAGGTCACCGCGCCAGGTGTGCACGATGTCCACGGCGACCGAGAGGTTGCTCGGCGCGTTGCCCGTACGGCCGGTCACAGCGATCGACGAGGTGACCGCGGCGCCGGCGTCCGGTATCGCGACGTCGGCCGTGTTCTCGAACGACGTACCACCGCCGCCGCCACCGGAGCGCGAGCCGACGGCTATGCCGGCCCAGGCGTCCTGCACGGCCTTGTACTCGGTGCTCGTGGTGCCGTAGAGCTCACCGGCGACCGCGAGCGTGCCGGTGCGCGCGGCCGCGTAGTTCGTGGTCGAGGTGAACTTCGTGGTGAGCGCCTTGAACCAGATCAGCTCGGCCTTGGCGCGGCCTATGCCGGTGACCGGAAGACCGTCCGCCGTCGGCGAGTTGTAGCTGACGCCGTTGATGACCTTGGCGCCGCTGCCCTCGCTGAGCAGGTAGAAGAAGTGGTTGGCGGGACCCGACGAGTAGTGCACGTCGAGGTTGCCGAGCCCGGAGTACCAGTTGTCCGGGGACGTGCCGTCCCTGCTGGGCTTGTCCTGGTAGCGCAGCGGGGTGCCGTCGCCGTTGATGTCGATCTTCTCGCCGATGAGGTAGTCACCGACGTCCTTGGTGTTGTTGGCGTAGAACTCGACCGCGGTGCCGAAGATGTCGGACGTGGCCTCGTTCAGACCGCCGGACTCACCGCTGTAGTTGAGACCGGCCGTCGCGGCGGTGACGCCGTGGGTCATCTCGTGGCCCGCCACGTCGATCGCGGTGAGGGGCTTGAGGTTGCCCGCGCCGTCGCCGTACGTCATGCAGAAGCAGCTGTCGTCCCAGAACGCGTTGACGTACGCGTTGCCGTAGTGCACCCGCGAGTACGCGGCGACGCCGTCGCCGTTGATGCCGGTGCGGCCCTGCACGTTCTTGTAGTAGTCCCAGGTCTCCGCCGCGCCGTAGTGCGCGTCCGCGGCCGCGGTCTCGGTGTTCGAGGCGCTGCCGTTGCCCCACACGTCGTCCGCGCCCGAGTAGAGCGTCCCGGTCCCGGACGAGCCGTGGTTCAGGTTGTACGTCTTGTGCCCGCCGCGCCCGGTGTCGTTGAGCGTGTACGTCGATCCGGACTGGGCCGTGCCGAGCGTCACGGTGCCGCTGTACTGCGTGTTGCCCGTGCCGTTCTCGATGCCCTGCCACTCGTACAGCTTCTTGCCGGTCGCCGCGTCCGTGACGACGTGCAGCTGGTTCGGGGTGCCGTCGTCCTGGAGACCGCCGACCACGGTCTCGTACGCGAGGGTCGGCTTGCCCTGCGCCATCCACACGACCTTGCGGGGCGCGCGGTCCGCCTCGGTCTTCTTCGATCCGTCGGCCGCCGCGGCCTTGACCGCCTGCCGCTCCGCCGTGGCCGGCTTGACCGCCGCGGTGGTGGCCACGCCCTTGAGGGCCGACTTCGCGGCGCGCGTCACGCCCTCGGTCTTCCCCGACTTGGCCGCGTCGACGACCAGGTCACCGCCGAGGACGGGCAGCCCGTCGTAGGTGCGCTCGTAGCGGGTGTGCGTCGTGCCGTCACGGTCCTGGAGGACGTCGCGGACGACGAGCTTCTCCTTGGCGCCGAGGCCGAGGTCCTTGGCGGTGTCCGCCTTGGTGGAGTTGGCTTCGCGCAGCAGCTCCGCGCGCTTGGCGGGGGAGAGCTTCACGGGGAGGGCGCCGGGGTCGGCGCCCTTCGCGACGGCCTTTGCGGCCGCCGCGGCCGGCTGGACGTCCGCCGAGGCCGCGGCGCCCGCCTGGACGGCGCCGGCGAGCAGGGCGGTGGCTGCCGCGAGCGCGCCGTAGGCGGTCGCTCGCTTGCGGGAGGCGGATCTGTGGGAGGTGTCGGACGTTCTCAAGGCTGACTCCTTCTGCGGGCCGCGGATCGCACGGCCGGGGAAGACCGGACGGCGAATGACCGTCCGGGCAGAACAAGGCAGAACAAGGCAGAACAGGGCGAAACTCAGCACAACTGGGCACATCTGGGCACAACAGGTCGTGCTGCAGTTCACGAACGGGCCGCGCCAGTTCGGCTGTGGGACAGCTGTGCGAGGCCGAGGGAAGAGTGGCAGCAGAGAGCGTTGTCTGTCAGGAGCGCGTCATTAGGTTGGCCGGAAATGGTTCGTTGCCCGGATGTTCACGTTCGATATACGGAGCTGTTGCCCGGGCGCGGAGGGGTCGCGTCCGGTCCGCGGTTCAGCCGACCACGCTCTCCCGCCAGGCACGATGCAGATCCGCGAACGCTCCTGTACCGCAGATCAGTTGGTCCGGTGTGCCGTCCTCGGCGATCCGCCCGTGTTCCATGACCAGAACGCGGTCGGCGATCTCCACCGTCGACAGCCGGTGCGCGATGACGACCGCGGTACGGCCGCGCAGCACCGTGTGCATCGCGCGCTGCACCGCCCGCTCGCCGGGGATGTCAAGGGAGCTCGTCGCCTCGTCGAGGATCAGGACCGCCGGGTCGGCGAGCAGCGCGCGTGCGAATGCCACCAACTGCCGCTGCCCGGCCGAAATTCGACCCCCGCGTTTGCGCACATCCGTGTCGTAGCCGTCCGGGAGCGCCGTGATGAAGTCGTGCGCGCCGATCGCCTTCGCCGCGCGCTCGATCTCCTCGCGGCCGGCCTCGGGCCGTCCGATCGCGATGTTCTCGGCGACCGTGCCGGAGAACAGGAACGCCTCCTGGGTCACCATCACGACGCCCCGCCGCAGTTCGGCCGTGCCGAGGTCGCGCAGGTCGACGCCGTCGAGCAGGACCCGGCCCGCCGAGGGGTCGTAGAAGCGGGCCAGGAGCTTGGCGAGTGTCGACTTCCCGGCGCCCGTCGAGCCGACGACCGCGACCGTCTGTCCCGCGGGCAGCGTGAGATCGAAGCGGGGGAGCACCTCGCCGCCGGTGCGGTAGCCGAACGAGACCTGGTCGAAGACGACCTCGCGGCCCGGGCGGCCGCCGGCGAGCTCGGGCAGCCCGCGCGGCGACGTCGGCTCCGGCACGGTCGGCGTCTGGTGCAGCAGACCGGCGATCTTGCGGAGTGAAGCGGCCGCGGACTCATAGGAGTTGAGGAACATCGCGAGCCGGTCGATGGGGTCGTACAGACGGCGGATGAACAGCACGGCGGCCGCCAGGACACCCAGTTCGAGCGTGCCGTCGGCGACGCGGTAGGCGCCCCACAGGACCATTCCGGCCACCGCGGTGTTCGCGAGGAGGCGGGAGCCGATGACGTAGCGCGCCATTTCGAGCAGCGCGTCACCGTTGACCCGCTCGTGGCGGTGGTTCAGCCCGGCGAAGTCCGCGTCGTTGGCGCGCTCGCGGCGGAAGGCGCGCACCGGCCTGATTCCGTTCATCGTCTCGGCGAACTTCACGATGACGCGCGCGATCGCGGAGGACCGCTCCGCGTACACCCGGGCCGCGCGCCGCCGGTACTGCTGGATCAGTACGGCGAGCGGCAGGAACGACAGGGCGGCCACGGCGCCGATGCCGACGTCGAGCCAGAGCAGCATGGCCGTGATGTACACGGACGCCAGGATGATGTTGATGAGTTCCTGGAGCCCCTCGGCGAGCAGCTCGCGCAGGGACTCGACGTCCGTCGTCGCCCGGGAGATGAGCCGCCCGGACGTGTAGCGGTCGTGGAAGTCGACGCTGAGGGCCTGCGCGTGCCGGAAGATGCGGCCGCGCAGGTCGAGCAGCACGTTCTGGTTCACCCGCGCCGACACCTGCACGAACGCGAACTGGAAGAGGCTGGAGCAGCACGCCGCCAGGAGATAGCCGGCCGCCACCGCGATCAGCGGGCCGTGGTCGCTCGCGCGGAAGGCGGGCACCGCGCTGTCGATGGCGTACGCGACGAGGAGCGGCCCCGCCTGCACGGCGGCCTGCTGGACCAGCAGACACAGCACGGCCAGCCACACCGTGCGCCGGCTCGGCGCGAGCAGGGAGCGCAGGAGCGCGCCGGTCGCGCCCTTGGGGGTGGGCAGGTCGTCCTGGTCGAACGGGTCCCCGGGGGAGGGGAGCCGCAGTTCCTCGCCGTCCTCGGCGGCCGGATCCTGCGGCGTACGGTCCGGCTTGGTCGTCGTGGTCATCGCGTGCCCTTCCCCTCTGGCCCGTCCTCGTCGCTCTCCGGGTCGTCGTCGATATCCCGGTCCTCTTCGGTCTCCAGGTCCGCTCCCGACATGAGATGCCGGTACTCGGCGTTCGCGCGCAGCAGCTCCTGGTGCGTGCCCACGGCGGTGATCCGGCCGTCCGACAGGAGCGCGACGCGGTCGGCGAGCAGCACCGTCGACGGCCGGTGCGCGACGACTAGCGCCGTGCTCGCGGCGAGCACCTCCCGCAGGGCCGCCTCCACCAGCGCCTCCGTGTGCACGTCGAGCGCGGACAGCGGGTCGTCGAGCACGAGGAAGCGCGGGCTCCCCACGACCGCGCGGGCGAGCGCGAGCCGCTGCCGCTGCCCGCCGGAGAGGCTGAGCCCCTGCTCGCCGACCTGCGTACCGGCGCCGTCCGGCAGCGACTTCACGAATCCGGCCTGCGCGACGCCGAGCGCCCGGTCGAGCTTCGAGACGTCCGCTTCGCCCGCGCCCATCAGCACGTTCTCCGCGACGGACGCCGAGAACAGGGTGGGTTCCTCGAAGGCCACCGAGACGAGGGTGCGCAGCTCCTCGCGCCCCATCGACGCGATGTCCCGCCCGTCGAGCGTGATCCGCCCGCCGGTGAGCTCGTGCAGGCGGGGCACCAGCGCGGTGAGGGTCGTCTTGCCGCTGCCGGTCGCCCCGACGAGCGCCATGGTCTCCCCGGACCGCACCTGCAGATCGATGCGCTCCAGGACGGGCTCGGACCCCTCTGGGGCGTCCGGATAGCGGAAACGGACCCCCTCGAACCGCAGCCCGCCCGCACCGCCCGCCCCCTCCTCGACGGGGCCGCCCGCAGCCGGCACGTCTTCGCTCTCCTCCGGCTCGTCCATCACCTCGAAGAACCGCCGGGTCGCCGTCGCCGCCTCCTGGCTCATGGCGAGCAGGAACCCGATCGAGTCGATCGGCCAGCGCAGGGCGAGCGCCGTCGACAGGAAGGCAACGAGCGTCCCCGCGGACAGCTTCCCGTCCGCGACCTGCACGGAGCCGAGCACCAGTGCCGCCCCGAGCGCCACCTCCGGCAGCAGCGTGATCACCCCGAGGATCCCCGCGAGCAGCCGCGCCTTGGCCAGCTCGGTCCCGCGCAGCGTGCGCGACAGATCACGGAAGGCCCGCGCCTGGCTGCGATGCCGGCCGAACCCCTTGATGATCCGGATCCCGAGCACGGACTCCTCGACCACGGTGGTCAGATCCCCGACCTGGTCCTGGGCGCGGCGCGCGGCCGACGCGTACTTCGACTCGAAGCGGTAGCAGAGCACCATCAGCGGCAGCGCGGGCGCGAGCAGGACGAGTCCGAGCCCCCAGTCCTGAGCGACGAGCAGCACGAACCCGGCGGCGATCGTCACGCCGTTGACGATCAGGAACGTCAGCGGAAAGGCCAGGAACATCCGTACGACCATGAGGTCGGTCGTCCCTCGGGACAGCAGCTGCCCCGAGGCCCACCGGTCGTGGAACGCGACGGGCAACCGCTGCAGATGCCGGTACAGATCCGCCCGCATGGCCGCCTCGACGCTCGCCAGCGGCCGCGCCACCAGCCACCGTCTCAGCCCGAAGAGCAGCGCCTCCGCGACCCCGAGCGCCAGCAGCATGCCCGCGCCCAGCCACACCCCGCCCGGGTCGTGGTCCGTGACCGGCCCGTCCACGATCCACTTCAGGACGATGGGGAAGACGAGTGACAGACAGGAGGCGACCACGGCGACCACCGCGGCCCCGCCCCAGCGCGCCCGCACCGGTCGTACGTACGGCCACAGGCGCAGCAGCGTGCGCACAGCGGACTGCTCCGCCGCCGGGGCGAGTTGGTCGGGGTCCGTGGCCGGTGCATGTGTAGTGGGCATCAGAAGTGAGGCTACGGATCGGCACTGACAACGCCCACCGGGTTTCCGGCGATCCCGCCCTCGCGCCACGGCTCGCCCGGCAGAGGTCGTAGCGCCGTATCAACCGATCGGCTGATGCCCTTTCGAGCGCGATGGGCGATGCCCGCGAGCGCCCCGCTCCGGGATTCTCGGAGCATGACGACGACACACAGCGCAGCACGGGGCGACAGGCCCCTGATCGAGGTCGCCGGGCTCCGCAAGGTCTATGACGGGCGGGCCGTCGTCGACGACCTCTCGTTCACCGTCGGAGAGGGCGAGATCTTCGGCATCCTCGGCCCGAACGGCGCCGGCAAGACGACCGCGGTCGAGTGCATCGAGGGGCTGCGCGTCCCCGACGCCGGGCGCGTCCGCGTCGCGGGCCTCGACCCCGTCGCCGACCACGACCGCGTCACCGAAATCCTGGGCGCCCAGCTCCAGGAGAGCGAACTCCAGGCGAAGCTCACCGTCCGCGAGGCGCTCGAACTGTACGCGGCGTTCTACCCGAACCCGGCCGACTGGCGGCCCCTGGCCGAGCGCCTGCGCCTCACGGACAAGCTCGGCACCCGGTTCGCGAAGCTCAGCGGCGGCCAGAAACAGCGCCTGTTCATCGCGCTCGCGCTGATCGGGAACCCCCGGGTCGTCGTCCTCGACGAGCTGACCACCGGCCTCGACCCGCGCGCCCGCCGCGACACCTGGCAGCTCATCGAGGACGTCCGCGACAGCGGCGTCACCGTCCTGCTCGTCACGCACTTCATGGAGGAGGCACAGCGCCTCTGCGACCGGATCGCCGTGATCGACAAGGGCCGGATCGCCGCGCTCGACACCCCGGCGGGCCTCATCAGCCGGGCCGCGGCGTCCACCGTCATGTCGTTCACCCCGTCCGCGCCCCTCGACGAAGAGGCGCTGCGGGGCCTGCCCGCGCTTGTGTCCGTGGAGCACCGGGACGGCCGCGTCACCCTGAACGGCACCGACGAGACGGTCAACGCCGTCATCACGCTGCTCGCCCGCCACCACATCACGGCCCACCAACTCCGCGTGTCCGACGCCACGTTGGACGACGCGTTCCTGGATCTGACGGGAGCCACCCAGTCATGAGCACCGCGACCCTGACCCGTACGTCGCCCAACCGCGCCGTCCTGCGGACCGAGGCCCGGCTCTTCCGGCGCGAGCCCGCCGGCCTCTTCTGGATCGTCGTCTTCCCGTCGGTCCTGCTCGTCATCCTCGGCTCCATCCCCTCCTTCCGCGAGGCCGACAAGTCCCTCGGCGGCATCCGTCTCGTCGACGCGTACGTCCCCGTGACCGTGCTGCTCTCCATGATCATGTCGGGCCTGCAGTCCATGCCGCCCGTCATCACCGGCTACCGCGAGCGCGGCATCCTGCGCCGCATGTCGACGACGCCGGTCCGCCCCGCGGCGCTGCTCGGAGCCCAGATGGGCATTCACGGCATCGCCGCACTCTGCTCGGCGGTCCTCTCCCTCGCCGTGGGCCGGATCGCCTACGACGTACCGCTGCCGAAGCAGGCCGCCGGCTATCTGCTGGCCCTCGTGCTCGCGGTGCTCGTCGCGCTGGCGCTCGGCGCTCTCGTGTCGGCCCTGTCGCGCACGACGAAGATCTCCAACGCGATCGGCTCGGTCGTCTTCTTCCCGATGATGTTCTGCGCGGGTGTGTGGCTGCCCGTCCAGGCGATGCCCGACGCCCTCGCGCACATCGTCGAGTACACGCCGTTCGGCGCCGCCGCCCAGGCCCTCGGCCAGGCCGCTTCGGGCGACTGGCCGGCCTGGTCCCACCTGGGCGTCCTCGCCGCGTGGACCGTGCTCCTGTCGGCCGGCGCCTCGCGCTGGTTCCGCTGGGAGTGACGTGATGAGCGTGGCCGCAGCCGTGCAGACTGGGTGCATGACGACGGAGACGGACCGGAGCAGCGTCGCCGCGCAGGCGGCCCTGACGGTCGAGGAGCGCTGGGCGAACTTCCACCGCTACGGCCCCTTCGGCCTGCTCGCCATCGGCCTCGTGATGTCCGTCGCCACGTCCGACGTCGTCGGCATGGACCGGACCGACTGGTACGTGGTCGGGTCGCTGTCCTTCGCCGCGTTCCTCCTCCAGCTGTGGTGGGTCCGGGCGATGCGCACCCGGCCGGGCCCCTCCGGCGCCGGCATCCTCAACTACTGGGTCCGCTGGGCGATCAGCTTCGTCGTCGCCTGGATCAACCCGTTCTTCGCGTTCTACGGTGCCTGCGGCTACTTCGACGTGGAGCGGCTGCTCCCGCGCCGCATGGTCAGGCCGGGACTGATCGCGGCGGTCGTCGTCGTGGCGGGTTCGCAGTCCGGTGGCCTGCCACCGAAGGGCTCGCTCGGCTGGGTCGTCTTCGGCGGGCTCGTGGCCGTCAACGTGGGTCTGGCCGGGGTCATGGGCCACCTGAACGCCAAGGAGAGCGAGCGGGCCCGCGTCCAGGTCGAGACCATCGCCGAACTGGAGCGCACGAACAAGGCCCTCCAGGACGCCATGGGCGAGAACGCCGCCCTGCACACCCAACTCCTCGTCCAGGCGAGGGAAGCGGGCGTCGCCGACGAGCGCCGCCGGCTCGCCGCCGAGATCCACGACACCATCGCGCAGGGCCTGACCGGGATCATCGCCCAGCTCCAGGTCGTCGCGGGCACCGCCGACCCGGAACAGGCCCGCCAGCACCTCGACCGCGCCGCCGACCTCGCCCGGCACAGCCTCGGCGAGGCCCGCCGCTCCGTGCACAACCTCTCCCCGGCGGCCCTGGAGAACGCCTCCCTGTCCGAGGCGCTGAAGAAGACCGTCACCGAGTGGTCCCGGCGCACCGGCGTACGCGCCGAGTTCACCGTCACCGGCACCACGGAGCAGCTGCACGACGAGATCGAGGCGACCCTCCTGCGCATCGCCGAGGAGGCCCTGTCGAACGCGGCCCGGCACGCCCACGCCGGACGGCTCGGCGTCACGCTCTCCTACATGGCGGGCGAGGTCACCCTCGACGTACGCGACGACGGCCGCGGCTTCGACCCCTTGGAGCTGCCCGCCCGCACCGGCACCGGCGGCTTCGGCCTCGACGGGATGCGGGCCCGCGCCGAACGCATCGCGGGCGCACTGACGGTGGAGTCCGAGCCGGGCGGCGGCACGGCCGTCTCGGCTCGCGTACCGTTGGTGCGCCATGACCAGTGACTGCGTCATCTCTCTGCTGATCGTCGACGACCACCCCGTCGTACGGGACGGCCTGCGCGGCATGTTCGAGTCGGCCGACGACTTCACGGTCCTCGGCGAGGCGTCGAACGGCGTCGAGGCCGTGGAACTCGCCGCCCGCCTCGACCCGGACGTCGTCCTCATGGACCTGCGCATGCCCGGCGGGAACGGGGTGGACGCCATCAAGGAACTCACCCGCCGGGGCGCCCGCTCCCGCGTCCTCGTCCTCACCACGTACGACACGGACTCGGACACGCTGCCCGCGATCGAGGCGGGCGCGACCGGCTACCTGCTCAAGGACGCCCCGCGCGAGGAGCTGTTCACGGCGGTGCGCGCCGCCGCCGACGGCCGCACCGTGCTGTCCCCGGCGGTCGCCTCCCGCCTGGTCACCGCGGTGCGCACCCCGGCCGCCCCGGCCGACGAACCCCTCTCGGCCCGCGAGCGCGAGGTCCTCGCCCTGGTCGCCAAGGGGACGTCGAACAAGGAGATCGCCCGCGTCCTGTTCATCAGCGAGGCGACCGTGAAGACCCACCTCACCCACGTCTACGGCAAGTTGGGCGTGAAGGACCGCGCGGCGGCGGTCGCCGTGGCGTACGACCGGAAGATCCTCGGCTAGGGGGTCCGGCGGATCGTGACCTGTCCGACCCTGACCCGCCGGACACCCCCTGGCGGCTCTACACCTCCCCGTTGTCCCAGGGGCGCACCCGCAGCAGCAGCACCGTCCGCCCCGGCACGGTGATCACCGCCCCCGCCGGGTGCGTCACCGCCGGCGCCTCCTCCTGCCCCTCCAGCGACGTGTCCACCACGACCTCGTACGTACGTGCCCACGGCTCGCCGGGCAGGACATAGCTCTCCGGGCCGTCCCCGGCGTGCAGGACCGCGAGGAAACTGTCGTCCGTCACTGGGGCGCCCAGCGCGTCGCGGCCCGGGATGTCGCGCCCGGAGAGGTACATCCCGAGCGTCGCCGCCGGCGCGTACCAGTCCCGCTCCGTCATCTCCGTGCCGCGGGCCGTGAACCACGCGAGGTCCCGCAGCCCGTCCGCCGAGTGCGCGCGCCCGGAGAAGAACGCGCGCCGCCGCAGCACCGGATGCGCGTGCCGCAGCGCGATGAGCCGTGAGGTGAGGTCGAACAGGGACCGCCAGCCCGGCTCTTCGAGGAGCGACCAGTCCACCCAGCTGATCTCGTTGTCCTGGCAGTACGCGTTGTTGTTGCCGCGCTGCGTGCGCCCCAGCTCGTCACCGGCGACGAGCATCGGCACCCCGGTGGACAGCAGCAGCGTCGTCAGCAGATTCCTCAACTGCCGTCTGCGCAGGGCGAGTACGTCCTCGTCCGATGTCTCACCCTCCGCGCCGCAGTTCCAGGCACGGTTGTCATCGGTGCCGTCGCGATTGCCCTCGCCGTTGGCCTCGTTGTGCTTGCGGCCGTACGACACCAGGTCGCGCAGGGTGAACCCGTCGTGGGCGGTGACGAAGTTGACCGACGCGTACGGGCGCCGCCCGCCCCACGCGTACAGGTCGCTCGACCCGGACAGCCGGTAGCCCAGGTCACGCACATCGGGCAGGGCGCCGCGCCAGAAGTCCCGTACGGCATTGCGGTAGCGGTCGTTCCACTCCGTCCACAGGGGCGGGAAGGCGCCGACCTGGTAGCCGCCCGAGCCCACGTCCCACGGCTCCGCGATCAGCTTCACCCGCCGCAGGACCGGGTCCTGCGCGATCACCGCGAGGAACGGCGACAGCATGTCCACGTCGTGCATCGAGCGGGCGAGCGCCGCCGCCAGGTCGAAGCGGAAGCCGTCCACACCCATCTCCGTCACCCAGTAGCGCAGGGAGTCGGTGAGCAGGCGCAGCACGTGCGGCTGCACGACGTGCAGGGTGTTGCCGCAGCCCGTGTAGTCCGCGTACCGGCGCGCGTCGTCCTGGAGGCGGTAGTAGCCGCGGTTGTCGATGCCCTTCAGAGACAGCGTCGGGCCGAGCTCGCCGGCCTCCGCCGTGTGGTTGTAGACCACGTCGAGGATGACCTCGATACCGGCCTCGTGCAGCGCCCGCACCATCCGCCTGAACTCGCCGACCTGCTGCCCGCCCGTCCCGGACGCCGCGTACGCCGCGTGCGGGGCGAAGTAGCCGATCGAGTTGTAGCCCCAGTAGTTGCGCAGCCCCCGTCGCAGCAGGTGGTCCTCGTGGGCGAACTGGTGCACGGGAAGCAGCTCGACCGCCGTCACCCCCAGCTTCACCAGGTGCTCCACCGCCGCGGGATGCGCCAGCCCCGCGTACGTCCCCCGAAGCTCTTCCGGGATCCCCGGATGCAGCTCGGTGAACCCCTTCACATGCAGCTCGTAGATCACCGAGTCCGCCCACGGCGTCTTCGGACGGCGGTCGTCCGCCCACTCGTCGTCGGGCGCGTCGTCGTGGACGACCACCCCCTTGGGGACGTACGGCGCCGAGTCCCGGTCGTCGCGCACGGTGTCGGCCACATGCTGCTCGGGCCAGTCGCGCACATGTCCGTAGACCTCCGGCGGCAGCCCGAAGTCGCCGTCCACGGCGCGCGCATACGGGTCGAGGAGCAGCTTCGCCGGGTTCCAGCGGGCGCCGGTCCACGGGTCCCAGCGGCCGTGCACCCGGAATCCGTACCGCTGTCCCGGCAGCACGTCCGGTACGAAGCCGTGCCAGATCTCGTGCGTCAGCTCGGTCAGCGGGGCGCGCCGCTCGCGGCCCGCCTCGTCGAAGAGACAGAGGTCGACCGACTCCGCACCGCCCGCCCAGAGCGCGAAGTTGGTGCCCGCCGTGCCGTCGGGCCCGACCCGGAAGCGCGCGCCAAGCGGGGTCGGGGCGCCCGGCCGGACCGGTTCGACGGGCGGCGGCCGCTCTCTCGTGCGGCGGCCCTTCCTTCCGGGTGCGGAGCGCGCCTGCGGAAGCCCCGCGGGCCGTTCCACCAGGGCATCCTGTGGTGCCTCCTGCTCGGGTGCGCTCGCCACCTGTCATGCCTCCCGCGGCTCGGTCGGGCCGGCGCCACCGGCAGGGGAAGGGCGTGCGGCGTCCCGGCCGCGGCTCCCCGTCGCGTCGTCCTCCCCAGTGTTCTGCCCAGAGCTTGGGTCGCACTCACGTTTCCCCGGCGGGGTGACGGTCGTTGATCGGGTGTGAGAACAACTGTGAGAAACGCAGGGGCCACGCTGGCCGCCGTACTGACCTGGGCGGTGGTGCTGACCGGAGTCACCGGATGCACCGCCGCGGAAGATCTGCTCGGCAAGTCGCGCTCCCCCGAAGATGCGATCGAGGTCGTCCCGGCCAACGGGACCAAGAACGTACCGGCCGACCGGACGATCGAGGTGAAGGTGCCGGACGGGCGCCTGCAATCGGTCAAGGTCGTGAAGCTCCAGGACGGAGAGGAGGTCCCGGTCCAGGGCCGGATCGACGAACACGGCGCGCGATGGCGGCCGACCGGCGAACGGCGGCTCTCCCTCGCCGCCAAGTACACCGTGGACGTGGTCGCGCGCGACGAGGACGGTCACCGCACCGCCCGCCACACCACCTTCACGACGTCCGTCCCCGCCAAGCGGTTCGTCGGCTACGTCACGCCGGAGGACCGGTCCACCGTCGGCACCGGCATGATCGTTTCGCTCGTGTTCAACAGGGACATCCAGAACCGGGCCGCCGTCGAACGCGCCATCCACATCACGACGAAGCCCGCCGTGGAGGTCGCCCCGCACTGGTTCGGCAAGTCCCGCCTCGACTTCCGGCCGCGCGACTACTGGAAGCCGGGCACGGAGGTCACCGTCGACCTGGGGCTGCGCGACGTGCAGTCGGCCCCCGGTGTGTACGGCGTGCAGCACAAGAAGATGGCCTTCACCATCGGTCGCAGCCAGGTCAGCCTGGTGGACGCGGACGAGGACACCATGGAGGTGCGCCGCGAAGGCGAACCCGCCGAGACCATCCCCATCACCGCCGGGGCGGCCAAGACTCCCACGTACAACGGGAAGATGGTCATCAGCGAGATGTTCGAGATGACCCGGATGGACAGCCGCACCGTCGGGTTCGGCGGCGAGTACAACGTCCCCGACGTGCCGCACGCCATCCGGCTCACGTCATCCGGAACGTTCCTGCACGGCAACTACTGGACGTCGGACGCCTTCGGTAACCGCAACATCAGCCACGGCTGCATCGGGCTGGCCGATGAGAGGGGCGGCAGCTCGGATTCGCCCGCGGGGTGGTTCTTCGACCACAGCCTCGTCGGCGACGTCATCGAGGTGGTCAACAGCAAGGACAAGGTGGTCGCTCCCGACAACGGCCTCAGTGGCTGGAACATGACCTGGAAGAACTGGACGGCGGGCACGGCCGCACACTGAGCCCCGCGCGCGGCCGGCCGGCCAGGCCCTTGCCCCGCCCCACGCCCTGCCCCACGCCTCACCCCACGCCCCGTCTCACGCTCCGTCAGAGCCGGACCAGTTGGGACTGAACGGTGACATAGCTGGGGATCCATAACTGCAGGTCGTGTGGTTATCTGTCGCAGTGCGCGCTAGGACGCGCTGGGGTGGGGGCCTGACCGGCCTTGCGCGAGGGGAGACAAGATCGTGAACGGGCGACGACCGATATCGGGGGCTCTGCTGGGGGCCGCTCTGCTGCTGGCCACGGCTTGCGGCGGAGGGGGCGGCGGCTCCGGTTCGGGGAGTGACGGCAAGGGCGGCGACTCGGGCGAGGCGGACACCAACAAGCCGTCCCAGGCCGTCGTCGCCATTGCCCCGAAGGACGGCGCGGACGGCGTGGCCACCAGCGGAGACCTCCGGATCACCGCCGACAAGGGCAAGCTGACCGAGGTGAAGGTCGCCGACACCAAGGGCAACCCGGTCGAGGGCAAGATGGTGGACGGCGGCGCCAGTTGGACGCCCGCACATCACCTGGCCGCCTCCACCAAGTACAAGGTCCACGCGGTCGCCAAGGACTCCGAGGGCCGCGCGTCCGCGAAGGACGTGGCGTTCACGACGCTGGTCCCGAAGAACACGTTCGTCGGCCAGTTCACGCCGGAGGACGGTTCGAAGGTCGGCGTCGGCATGCCGTTCTCGGTCCACTTCACGCGGGGCATCACGCACCCGGAGGACGTGGAGAAGGCCATCGAGATCAAGACGGAGCCGTCCGTGCCCGTCGAGGGTCACTGGTTCGGCAACGACCGCCTCGACTTCCGCCCCGAGAAGTACTGGGCCGCGGGCACCGAAGTGACCGTCAAGCTCAACCTCGACGGCGTCGAGGGCCGGCCGGGCGTCTACGGCAAGCAGGCCAAGACCGTGAAGTTCACGGTCGGCCGCAGTCAGGTCTCCACGGTCGACGCCAAGACGCACATGATGACCGTGAAGCGTGACGGCAAGACCATCAAGAAGGTCCCGGTCACCACGGGCAAGCCGGGCTACTCCACGTGGAACGGCCAGATGGTCATCAGCGAGAAGCTCACGGTGACCCGTATGAACGGCGAAACGGTGGGCTACGGCGGCGAGTACGACATCAAGGACGTGCCGCACGCCATGCGACTGACGACGTCCGGGACGTTCATCCACGGCAACTACTGGGGCGGCGGCGCCTTCGGCAACTACAACGCCAGCCACGGCTGTGTGGGCCTGCGCGACGTGCGCGGCGGCTACGACAGCAAGGTGCCGGCGGCCTGGTTCTTCAACAGCTCGATGATCGGTGACGTCGTCGAGGTGAAGAACTCGCAGGACCGGACGGTGGCCCCGGACAACGGCTTCAACGGCTGGAACATGTCCTGGGACAAGTGGAAGGCCTGACGTCCTTCCGTCCCTGACTGCTTTTGTCTCTACGCGAAGAGGCCCGGCGCACTGTGACCAAGTGCACCGGGCCTCTCCCGTTAACGCGCACTAACCTGCTGTCCATGACTGCCTACCTCGAAGTCGCCGAAGGCGTCGGCACGATCCGGCTCGACCGGCCGCCGATGAACGCTCTGGACATCGCCACCCAGGACCGCATCAAGGAGCTCGCCGAGGAGGCCTCGCGCCGCGACGACGTACGCGCCGTGGTCGTCCGTGGCAGCGACAAGGCGTTCGCCGCCGGTGCGGACATCAAAGAGATGCAGGCCATGGACCACGCGGCCATGATCGTGCGCTCCCGCGCCCTGCAGGACTCGTTCACTGCCGTCGCGCGCATCCCCAAGCCGGTCGTCGCAGCGGTCACCGGCTACGCGCTCGGCGGCGGCTGCGAACTCGCGCTGTGCGCCGACTTCCGCATCGCCGCGGACAACGCGAAGCTCGGCCAGCCCGAGATCCTGCTCGGTCTGATCCCCGGCGCGGGCGGCACGCAGCGCCTCGCGCGCCTGGTCGGCCCCTCCAAGGCGAAGGACCTCATCTTCACCGGCCGCCAGGTGAAGGCCGAAGAGGCCCTCGCCATCGGCCTGGTGGACCGCGTCGTGCCCGCCGCCGAGGTCTACGAGCAGGCGCACGCCTGGGCCGCGAAGCTGGCGCAGGGGCCGGCGCTCGCGCTGCGCGCCGCGAAGGAGTCCATCGACGTGGGCCTGGAGACGGACATCGACACCGGTCTCGCGGTCGAGCGGAACTGGTTCGCGGGCCTGTTCGCCACCGAGGACCGCGAACGCGGGATGCGGAGCTTCGTCGAAGAGGGCCCGGGCAAGGCCAAGTTCCTCTAGGCGGTCCGGTTCGCCGGTTCGCCGGCACGAGGACCCTGCACAGACGCCCGTGTCAACTTCCCCTGATCCACTTGTAGTTGACGGGACGTCTCACCGCTGTCCCTCGTTGGAGCGGTTTATCGCAGCCTTAAGAGAACCTTAAGGACGTTCGGGCCGCCGAGGCCGTCGATCGGGCCGAATCGCGCGATCGCCGCAGCTCAGCAGGTATGCGACAAGGGTCTATCTGCCAGCGTCATATGCCAAACCAGCCCCCCGGAATGGAAGGTTCCGGGGGGCTTATTCGGCAGGAACGGCCCCGGAACCCGTTCTGGGCAGCCATGATGGGGGCATGGCGGGGCTGGAGGGTATCGAACAGCCGCGGAGGCACGGGAGTGCGACCGCGGCGCGCTGGTCGCCTGCGGTCGAGGACGAACGGGCTCTGAAAGCACTGGAGTTGTTCGGGAATCCGGCCGAGGCGGAGGTGCCGCTGCCGTCGCGGCCCGAGTCGGCGGCGACCGCGCGCAGGCTCGCCCAGGTGGTCGTCCTGAGGCACTGGGGACTCTCCCCGAAGATGACCGAGGACGTCGTGCTGCTCGTCTCCGAGCTCGTCGGCAACGCGGTGCGGCACACGGGGGCCAGGATCTTCGGGTTACGGATGGTCCGCAGGCGTGGCTGGATCAGGGTCGAGGTGCGTGATCCCTCGCGCGGGCTCCCCTGTCTGATGCCCGTCCACGAGCTCGACATCACCGGGCGCGGACTCTGTCTGGTCGACAAGCTCTCCGACCGCTGGGGCGTGGATCTGCTGCCGCGCGGCAAGACCACCTGGTTCGAGATGCGGGTCGCCGACCGCTGAGCGCCGGTGCCGGGACGGCGGGGATGTCGGGGGCGCCGGGGGTACACGAAAGCCCCCGTTTTCGCCTTGTGGGGCGCCGCGGGGGCTTTCGTGGAGCGCCGTGGATGGTTGGGGTGTGATCCACGGCCGCTGTCGACGACCGAGCCCGGGTCAATGGGGGTCGTGTTCCCGACTATGGCAGAGCCCGGCCCGTGAGGCCAAATGAATCCTCGGTGACCTGGGCCACGAGCCTGGTAAATGAAGATTTATTTACGACGCTATCCAGTATTCATTAAGACCCTCGGGTCGATAAGTCTCGCTTGTCACTTATTGACCTTAAATGGGGCGGTGACCTCGACCGACCGCCGCGCAGCCCTCCGCTTCGGCGCCGGACTCACCGCCGCCGCCCTCACCACCGGCTGCTCCACCACCGCCCGCGACCCGGTGGCCGCCGGGCACTCCGCGAGCCCGTCCCACCCCGCCCGCGCCGCCCCGCCGGCCCCGGCCCCCCGCCGCTTCCCCGGGCAGCCCGCCCAGATCGACCACGGCCCCCGCGACCGCCCCCGCGTCGCCCTCACCTTCCACGGCCAGGGCGACCCGGCCATCGCGTACGCGCTCCTCAAGGAGGCCGAGCGGGGCCACGCCAAGGTGACCGTCCTGGCCGTCGGCACCTGGCTCGACGAGCACCCCGCAGTGGCCCGGCGCATCCTCGACGGCGGCCACGACCTGGGCAACCACACGCTGAACCACCGCGACATCAACACGATGTCCGAGGCCGAGGCGCGCGCGGAGATCACCGGCTGCGCCGACCGCATCCGCCGCCTCACCGGCTCCATCGGCACCTGGTTCCGGCCCTCGCGCACCCAGCGGGCGACCCCGCTCGTCGAGAGCCTGGCCCGCACGGCCGGTTACCCGCACGTCCTGTCGTACGACGTCGACTCCCTCGACTACACCTCGCCGGGCGCCGCCGAGGTGACCCGGAAGGTCACCTCGGAGATCCGCGAAGGCTCGGTCGTGAGCCTGCACTTCGGTTACAAGGACACGGTCGTTGCGCTCCCCGCCCTCCTGGAAGACCTCGACCGCCGCGGCCTGGCCGCGGTGACCACCACGGAGCTGCTGACATGACACCCCGCCGCACCCGCACCGCCGCCGTACTGATCGCCGCCGTCACGGTCCTCGCGGCCCTCGCGGGCTGCGGCACCGACGCCAAGGAGCACCGAGCCACCGAGGCGCTCGGCACGCACGGCGCCAAGGCCGTCAAGCCGAAGCCGAAGCCGGTCGCGCAAGGCCTGCCCGGCATGCCGCCCGTCCTCGACCCCAAGGACATCTACGCCGCCGACCGCCCCGGCAAGCTGTCGCCGGTCGTCAAGGACTTCCCGTCCCGGATCTACGTGCCCAACACCGAGTCCGACACCGTCTCTGTCATCGACCCCAGGACGTACAAGGTCATCGAGACGATCAACGTCGGCAGCCAGCCGCAGCACGTCGTGCCGTCCTGGGACATGAAGACTCTCTGGGTCAACAACGACAAGGGCAACACGCTCACGCCCATCGACCCGAAGACCGGCAGGGTCGGCAAGACGGTGGACGTGCACGACCCGTACAACCTCTACTTCACGCCCGACGGCAAGTACTCCATCGTGATGGCCTCGCTCGACCGGGAGCTGGTCTTCCGTGACGCGCACACCATGAAGCCGTTCAAGACCGTCCCCGTCAGCTGCTACGGCGTCAACCACGCCGACTTCTCGGCCGACGGCCGGTACTTCATCGTCTCCTGCGAGTTCAGCGGCGAAATCCTCAAGGTCGACACCGCGAAGATGAAGGTCGTCGGCCAGGAGCGGCTGCCGTTCGAGGGCGCGATGCCGCAGGACGTCAAGCTCTCCCCGGACGGCAAGACGTTCTACATCGCCGACATGAAGGCCAACGGCATGTGGGTCCTGGACGGCAAGAAGTTCACCACCCCCAAGCTCCTGCCCACCGGCAAGGGCGCCCACGGCCTCTACGTCAGCCGCGACTCCCGCGAGATGTACATCTCCAACCGCGGCGAGGGCACCATCTCCATCTTCGACTTCGCGAAGAACGAGCTGACGAAGAAGTGGACGCTGCCCGACGGCGGCAGCCCCGACATGGGCGGCGTCTCCTCCGACGGCAAGATCCTGTGGCTTTCCGGCCGTTACGACTCCGAGGTGTACGCCATCGACACGCGTACGGGGAAGCAGATCGCCCGCATCCCCGTCGGTGACGGCCCGCACGGCCTGGCCGTGTACCCGCAGCCCGGCCGGTACTCCCTCGGCCACACCGGCATCTTCCGCTAGCGCCGGCAGGGCGCGATGAACAGCGCCTCCGCGCCGACGGGACGGTAGCCGGCCGCCTGGAACGCCCGCACACTGCGGGCGTTCCCGGGTGACTGCTGGGACCACAGCGGCCCGCCGTCCGGGACCAGATGCCGGGCGGCCACCGCGAGGAGCCGGCCGAGGCCCCGGTGGCGCGCCTCCTCGTCGACCTCGATCGCCGTCTCCCAGCGGCCCGCGACGCCGCGCCCCAGGACGAGCACCCCGCCGTCCGCCGCCCACATCCGCACGTCGTCGCGGCGCAGCCGCGCCCGCACCACCCGCGGATGGTCCGGGTCCGCGATCTCCTTCAGGGCCACCGGCGGCTCGCCCGGCAGTGCCGGGGCCACGGTGAGCAGGTCCGTCGTGTCATGACGGCGCCCCGTCCGCTCCATGAGCGCGCCGAGGAACCGCGGATTCATCGTCGCCGCCAGCGGATCGCAGTCCAGGCCGCGCAGCGTCTCGTGCACCCACTGCGGGTCCTCGTCCGTGAACACCACCGAGTGGGCGGTGAAGGACAGCACCCCCGCGTCCCGGTGATCCGCCTGCGGCACCACTGTCGTGCCCCCGTCCGGCGGGGGGAAGACCCCTCGCGCCGCGGCATCCAGAATGTCCCGCACAGTGCCCGGCATGACGTTCCCCCTCGGCTCTCTTGAGTCTCCACCCACTGGAAGGCCCAGACTTCTCAACATGATCGACGACGGCCCGCGGCTGCTCACCATCGGGCAGCTGTCCCGGCGCACCGGCCTGTCGGTGCGCACCATCCGCTACTGGTCCGACGTGGGCGCCCTGCCGCCCGTAGGACGCAGCCAGGGCGGCTACCGCCTGTACGACGCGCAGTCCCTCGCCCGGCTCGAACTCATTCGCACTCTAAGGGAGTTGGGCCTCGGCCTGGACGACGTGCGACGGGTGGTGGACGGGGAGACGGACATCGCGTCCGTGGCCGCCGCGCACGTGGCGGCGCTGGACGCGCAGATCCGCTCGCTGCGGCTGAACCGGGCCGTCCTGTCGACCGTCGCGAAAAGGAACTCGAGCGCAGAGGAGATGGCCCTGATGAACAAGCTGGCACGGCTGAGCGCCGCCGAGCGCAAGCACATCATCGACGACTTCATGGAGCAGACCTTCGGCGGCCTGGACGCCGCCGACCCGGACATCCGCACCCGGATGCGGGTCATGGTCCCCGAGCTGCCGGACGACCCGACGACCGAGCAGGTCGACGCGTGGGTCGAGCTGGCCGAGCTGATGCAGGACCCGGACTTCCGGGCGCACATGCGCCGCATGATCGAGTTCAACGCCGCCGACCGCGGGCCCGATGTGCCGCCCGGCAGCTCGCTGTGGTTCATGAGCCGCCTGGTGCAGCTCGCCGGGGAGGCGCGCGAGCGCGGCGTCGCTCCCGAGTCGCCCGAGGCGGAGGAGGTGCTGCGGGGGCTGCTCGGGAACGCCGACCCGGCCGCCGTACTGGAGCGCATGGAGGCCGCGGCCAACAACGACGTGGCACGGTTCCGTGACCTGGTGTCCCTGGTGCGGGGCCTGGAGACGCTGCCCCGGCACAACGAGGAGTTCGCGTGGGTGGTCGCCGCACTGCGCGCTCGTACAGCCGGTTAATCTGACCCCCGTCAGTGTTACAGCAAGAAGGGGTGGACCCGGTGGCGGACATCGAGGAAGCACGCAAGGCGTTCCAGCGGTTCGACGCGGACGGCGACGGCTTCATCACGGCGGTCGAGTACAAGAGCGCGATGGCTCAGATGGGCGACTTCAACGTCACCGAGTCGGTCGCCGAGGCGCTCATCGCCCGGCAGGACGCCAACGGGGACAAGGTCCTCTCGTTCGACGAGTTCTGGGCGAACCTGAACAAGGCCTGAGCGCTGAGACCCCAGTCACGTCCGCGAGTCCCGGTGCCCGAGGTGCCGGGACTCGCGGACGCTTCGCTGCTCACGCTCCTCGGGCTCGGCCCCGAGGAGGACGCCGTCTACCGGCTTCTGGTGGACCGGCCGGACAGCGACCCGGCCGCCCTGGCAGGTCCGGGGGCCGTGCCGGACGACATCGTCCGCGCCCTCGGCCTCCTCGTGGAACGCGGCCTCGCCAGCGCCGAACACCGCGACGGCACCGTCCGCTACCGCGCCGCCCCACCCGTCCTCGCGCTCGGACCACTCCTCGAATCCCGCCGTGCCGCGCTGCACCGGGTCGAGTCGCTCGTCGGCGACCTGGCGGAGCGGCACCGCTCCGCCCAGTCGTACGTGCCGGTGGAGGTGCTCTCCGGTACGGTCGCGATCCGGCGCAGGCTCCTCGCCATGCAGCGCCAGGCGCGCCACGAGGTGTGCTCCTTCGTGCCGGCGATGCCGGTACCCCAGGTGCTCACCTTCCAGGACAACCTCGAAGAGGCCGAGCGGGAGGCGATGGACCGCGGCGTCACCCTGCGCGCCGTCGTGGAGCGGGGCTGCCTCGAACAGCCGGACACCGCGCGCACCCTGGCCGACGTCGTCGCACACGGCCAGCAGATCTCCGTCGTGGAGGACCTGCCGATCAAGATGGTCCTCGTGGATCGCAGGGCCGCCCTGTTGCCGCTCGACCCCGAGCGCGACGAGGTCGAACCGGTCGCCCTCGTCGTGCACCGCAGCGGCCTGCTCACCGGCCTGCAGTCGCTCTTCGAGCAGCACTTCGCCAAGGGCAGGCGGCTGGGCGCGCACGGCGCCGAGGGGCCGGGCGACGGCGGCGGACGTGAACTCGACGCCATCGACCGGCAGATCGTCGGGCTGCTGCACACCGGCCTCACCGACGCGGCCATCGCCCGTCAGCTCGGCATGGGCCACCGCACCGTGCAGCGGCGGCTGCACGCCCTCATGGACGAGGTCGGCGCCGTGACCCGCTTCCAGCTCGGCTGGCACGCGGCCCGCGCGGGCTGGCTGGACGAGGAGAACGCCAACTCCGTTCCACCACAAGCCTCCTGAGGCGTATTTGCGCCACGGCACGTTCACGCCAGCACCATCCCCTGTTCGTGGCACCCGCCGTACCGAAGCATCGACCCCGTCAACCGTGCGGAGCGCACGCGCCCCGCATGCAGGTGTGTGATGGGGAGGGCTCTGTGAGACGAACGAGAATCCGGCGGATGCTGGCGACCGGTGTGGTCGTCGCCGCCACGGGATCGGCGCTGCTGGCCGCGCCGGCGTGGGCGGACGACGACACCACCGCGCCCCCGGCCACCACGGCGGCGGACCCGGTGCCGGTCGCCCCCGCGATGACGCAGGGCCTGGACGGCGAGGTGCGCGGGGGCACGCCCGCCGAGGCCGCCCGCGCCCATCTGAAGGCCCACAAGGGCACGTACAAGATTCCGGTCTCCGACCTGAAGACGCTCGGGACCACCACGTCCGGCAAGCAGTCCTCCGTCCGCTTCCGCCAGCAGCACGACGGCGTACCGGTGTTCGGCGCCGAGTACGCGGTGCAGACCGAGGCGGCCGACGGCGGCCGGCGCGTCAGCTCCGCGACCGGCACCCTCTACACCCACCTCACGGTCTCCACCACGCCGACGGTGTCGCAGGCGGCCGCCGAGCGGCGGATGTTCACGCTCGACCGTGACCTGTCGCGCGTCGAGGGCGCGAAGACCGCCCAGCACGGCCTGACGGTCCTGCCCGACGCCGCCGGCGGCAAGCTGGCCTGGCACTTCACCGTCACGGGTGCCCGGTCCGACGGCAGCCCCGTGCGCCAGGAGGTGTACGTCGACGCGCGCGTGGGCGGCATCGCGCTCTCGTACAACAACATCGACGCCGCCGACGCGTCGCCCGCGGAGGGGACGGGCGTACGCGTCGACGGCAGCGAGGCGAAGCTGAACACCAACAAGGAGGCCGACGGCTCGTACACGCTGGTCGACTCGACGCGTGCCATGTACGCGCGGACCGGCGGGCAGATCCGCACCTATGACGCGCAGCGCAAGAGCTACACGGACGTCGCGGGTGGCCCCGTCACCGACGACGTGCCGCTGGTGAAGTCCGGCAGCGACCGCTTCGACGGTGCCAACACGTCGTCGGGCGCGGTCGACGCCCACCTCAACGCCGCCAAGGTCTACGAGTTCTACAAGGACGAGATCGGGCGCGACGGCATCGACGGCAAGGGCGGCAGCGTCTACTCCGTCGTCAACGTCGCCAGCAACGGAAGGGACTACGCCAACGCGTTCTGGGACGGCGACAAGATGGTCTACGGCCACATGAACGGCGTGCCGCTGTCCGTGGGCCTCGACGTCGTCGGCCACGAGATGACGCACGGCGTCACCGAACACTCCGCGGGGCTCGTCTACCTCAACCAGTCGGGCGCCCTCAACGAGGCGATATCCGACTACTTCGGCAACGCCATGGAGACCGCCGACAAGGGCATCGCGATGAGCGACCCGACGTCCGGTCTCATCGGCGAGTACCTCTGCAACGGCAGCAAGCCGCTCGAGGAGTGCGCGCTCCGCGATCTGAACGACGGCCGCAGCGCCCAGAAGGACTTCGAGCCGATCCCGCTCGACATCGACAACGGGGGAGTGCACTACAACTCCACCATCGTCGGCGGCGCCCTGTGGGACATCCGCAAGAACCTCGACCCGAAACTCGCGGACCGCATCGTCTACCGCTCCGCGCAGAACTACCTCACGCCGCTGTCCGGCTTCACCGACATGCGCAACGCGGTCACCCTCGCCGCCAAGTCCCTGAAGGTCTCCAAGGCCGACCTCGCCACCATCGCCAAGGCCTTCGACGCCCACGGCATCGAGCGGGGCTGGGAGCAGAAGGGCGGCACCCACGACGCCACCACGATCGCCGGCAACGTGCTGCCCGCGTACGAGGTCTACGGCGGCATCGACGAGCAGGCCGCGCAGATCAGCGGCGACACCTACGCCATCGGGCACGGCGACGCCATCGCCTGGGACCGGGGCAGCGCCGCGTTCGGCATCACGGTCGGCCGCTTCGGCAAGCACGCGAAGCATGAACTTGCCCAGAAGGACGCCTACTTGCTCGACCCGTCGCTCGACGAGCACCGGATCGTCTTCACCCGGATCACCGCCGATGGCATCGGCATCTACCAGGCGGGCGACAAGGGCCAGGGCGCCGTCAGGAAGGTCGTCGACACCCCGGACGCCGACGAGACCGAGCCGGTCACCGAGAAGGGCGCCCTCGCCTACGTCTCCACCACCGCCGACGGCGAGCAGGACGTCATGCTGCGCAAGGCCGACGGCACCACCGTGAACGTGACGCCCGAGGCCGGCACCAAGGCCTCCCGTCTCGCCATGAAGAACGGCACGATCGCCTGGGTCGGCGGCGACGGCACGTACTTGTACGTGTACGACATCGCCACCGGCAAGACCCAGAACCGGCGGATGTCCGGCTGGCTGTTCGGCGCCGTCACCGACGTCCAGCTGACCTCGGACCGCGTCTTCTACCGCACCACGACGTCGTTCCTGGTCACGACCAACGCCGTCGAGGCCGCCCCGGTCTCCGACCTGGCACAGTCGAAGCGGCTGAAGGCGCCGTCTCAGCTGTACTTCGGCCAGTTCTCGGTCACCGACGACTACTTCGTCTACTCCTCGTCGGACGCCTGGGCCGGCCTCGGCGGCTGGACGGGCCCCTGGAAGGCGCAGGTGGCGCCGACCGCGGACGTGCTGGCCGGCACCGCCGCGTACGGCCGGATCTCCTGCTCCTCCGGTACACAGCTGGCCCCGTCCCTCGGTGACGGCCAGCGGATCGCGTGGCTGGACACGAGCGCCGCGGCGACCGACGTCGTGACCAGGAAGACGTTCGCGGGTACCTGCGAGTAGCCCGGCCCGACCGTCCTCGAGGGGCGCCCACCGGAAGTCCCGGTGGGCGCCTCCTCCTTTCCTACCGGACCGCCACCGCCCGGTTCACCGCCGCCAGGACCGCCTGGACCGACGCCACCAGCGGCGAGGGGTCACGGCCCGCGCCCCACGCCGTCACGCCGTCGACCCGGCACTGCGCGTACGCCGTCGCCTCCGCGCCGTGAGCGTCCTCGGTGAAGTCGACGATGTCGACGCCGACCCCGGCCGCGGCGAGCGCGTCCACGAACGCGGACAGGGTCCCGCCGCCCCGCCCCTCGAAGTCGCCCGTGCGGTCGCCCACTTGGAGGGTGCACACGAACCGGTGCGCCTGCCCGTCGCCGTCCGTGGACCATGCCGTCAGGGACAGGTGCCCGGCGCCGCGCCCCGGCTCCAGGTACGTCGAGCGGAACAGCTCGTACAGGTCCTTCGGGGTCGCCTCGTGCCCGCTGTCGTCGGTGGCCTCCTGGACCACACGCGCGTACTCGGGCCGCATGCGCGCCGGCAGGTCGACGCCGTGGTGCGTGGCGAGCAGATACGCCATCCCGCCCTTGCCCGACTGCGAGTTGACGCGGATCACGGCCTCGTAGCTGCGGCCCACGTCCGCCGGGTCGATCGGCAGGTACGGCACGTCCCAGCGGGCCTCCTGAGCCGGGACCCCGGCCGCGGCGGCCGACGCCGCGTGATGCGCGAGGCCCTTGCTGATCGCGTCCTGGTGCGTCCCGGAGAACGCCGTGTAGACGAGGTCGCCGCCGTAGGGGTGGCGGGGGTGCACGGGCAGCCGGTTGCAGTGCTCGACCACCTCCCGTACGGCGTCGATGTCGGAGAAGTCGACCATCGGGTCGACGCCCTGTGCGTACAGGTTCATGGCCAGGGTGACCAGGTCGACGTTGCCCGTGCGCTCGCCGTTGCCGAAGAGGCAGCCCTCGACGCGCTGGGCGCCCGCGAGGACCGCGAGCTCCGCGCAGGCGACGCCCGTGCCGCGGTCGTTGTGCGGATGCACGGACAGGATCACCGAGTCCCGGCGGGACAGGTTCTTGTGCGTGTACTCGATCTGGTCGGCGTACACGTTCGGTGTCGCGATCTCGACCGTCGCCGGGAGATTGTGCGTGACCGGCCGGTCGGGGCTCGCGTCCCACAGCTCGGTCAGGCCGTCGCAGATCTCCAGGACGAAGTCCGGCTCGGTGACGTTGAAGGTCTCCGGTGCGAACTGGAAGCGGATGTGCGCGCCGGGCCGGGCGTCCGCGAGGCGCGCCATGTGCGCCGCGGCGTCCCGCACGGTCTCCCACACCTGCGGGCGGTCGCGGCCGAGCACGACGTCGCGCCAGACGCGGGAGGTCGGGATGTACAGATGGACGACCGCGCGCGGCAGGCCCTCGATCGACGCGAAGGTGCGCTCGATCAGATCGCGCCGCGCGGGCGTGAAGACGACGGGCGTGACGTCGTCAGGGACGGCCCCCGACGTCACCAGGTGGCGTACGAAGTCGAAGTCGGTGCGGCTCGCCGAGGGGTAGCCGACCTCGATCTCCTTGAACCCGGTGCGCACGAGCAGGTCGAAGAAGCGGCGCTTGCGGCCGGTGTCCATCGGTTCGGCGAGCGCCTGGTTGCCGTCGCGCAGGTCGACGGGGACCCACAGGGGCGCCCGCTCGATCCGGGCGCCCGGCCAGCTCCGCTCCCGCACGGGGACGTCGACGCGGTCGTGGTGGGGGCGGTAGCGGTGGTACGGCATGGGGCCCGGCTGCTGCGGGTTCCAGTCGTAGGCGGTGGTCATGGGTGACGTGTCCTTCGGCTCGGTCGGACGACGACCGGCAGCACGGCATCCCGCGGCGGGGTGCCGGTCGCGTCAGGCCCCGCCGCGGCAGCCGAGGAGAAGGAGACCGCGGAAGATCACGAGCAGTAGGCTAGTCACAGCTCAGGTCCTCAGACAAGTGGATTGCGGAAAGGGGAGGTCGCGTCGGCCGGGGGATAAAGTCTCCGCGTTCACGCGCTGGTCAGGACGACAAGACGAGCAGCCGTGTTCAACAGAGGTGTTCGACAGCGGTGTTCAACAGCCGTGTTCGACAGCGGTGTTCAAGAAGAGAAGGTGATTCCCGTGGCGCTCGGCGCGCTCCGTCCCAGCCCTCTGGTCGAACAGGCCGCCGAGCGGCTTCGAGAGCAGATCGCGTCGGGGCACTGGCCGGTCGGCACCAAGCTGCCCGGCGAGACGACCCTCGCCAAGGAACTCGGCGTCGGCCGCTCCACCGTCCGCGAGGCCCTGCGCGCCCTCGCCGGCGCCGGACTCGTCCGGGCCCGGCAGGGAGCCGGTGTCTTCGTCACCGCCGACCGGCCCGTCGACGACTGGCCCGCGCGGCTGCGCGCAGCGGCCGTCGCCGACGTCTACGAGGTCCGCGTCCTGATGGAGGTCCAGGCCGCACGCCTCGCCGCACGCCGCCGCACCCCCGAGGACGTCACGACGATGCGCGCCGCCCTCGACGCGCGCAGAGCGACGGCGGAGGAGGGCGGCGCCGCGTTCGTGGACGCCGACATCGCGCTCCACGCGGCGGTCGTGGCCGCCGCCCACAACCCCGTACTCACCGACCTCTTCGCCGAGTTCGCGCCCGCCCTGCGCCAGGGCCTCATCGACCTGCTCGACCTCGTCGACGTCCGCGCCGCCGAGGCCGGCCACGGCGACGCGGCGCACACCGCGCTCGTGGACGCCGTCGCGTCGGGCGACGAGGACGCCGCGGAACGCGAGGCGCGGGAGGAACTGGCCGTGATGCGGGGGAAGCTGGCGCGCACGGACTAGGGGGTGTGCGCGCAGGGCGTGTGCGAACCCGTTCGTAGGGCACTCGCGCATAGCCTGGCAGCCGACCAGGAGGTACGTGACCACGCGCGTACCGCACGCTCCTCCGGAAGGGCTCGACATGAAGATCGGCATCATCGGCGCCGGCAACATCGGTGGCAATCTCACCCGCCGATTCACCGCGGCCGGCCACGACGTGTCCGTGGCCAACTCGCGCGGCCCCGAGACCCTGCGCGACCTCGCCGAGGAGACCGGTGCCACGCCGGTGACCGTCGCAGAGGCCGCTCGCGGCGCCGACGTCGTCGTGGTGACCGTCCCCATGAAGGCCGTCCCCGGCCTGCCCGACGACCTCCTCGACGACGCGCCGGAAGGCGTCACCGTCATCGACACCGGCAACTACTACCCGCAGCAGCGCGACGGCCGTATCGCCGCCATCGAGGAGGGCATGCCCGAGAGCCGCTGGACCGAGCTCCAGATCGGCCACCCCGTCGTCAAGGTCTTCAACGGCACCTACGCCCATGAACTCCTCGACAAGCCGCGCCCCAAGGGCGACCCCGAGCGCATCGCCCTGCCCGTCGCCGGCGACGACGAGGCGGCCAAGACGGTCGTACGCGGCCTGCTCGACGGGATCGGCTTCGACTCCGTGGACACGGGCAGCCTCGACGAGTCCTGGCGCCAGCAGCCCGGCACCCCCGTCTACGGCCTCGCGGCGGACACGGACACGGTCCGCAAGGCCCTGGCCGAGGCGTCCCCGGAACGCACGGCGGAGTGGCGCGCCTGAGTCACCGGGTGCGGGGGCGCGTCACGGGGTGGCCCAGTCCCGCAGCGCGCTCTTGCTGGTGAAATTCGCGACGTCCTTGTCGAGCGGCCGGTCCGTGTACTGATGAAACTTCCAGGCCGCCTTGATGCGCGGC
Source organism: Streptomyces sp. CB01635 (assembly GCF_002803065.1). Taxonomy (GTDB): domain Bacteria; phylum Actinomycetota; class Actinomycetes; order Streptomycetales; family Streptomycetaceae; genus Streptomyces. The sequence continues at coordinate 49,509 of NZ_NNBL01000029.1, read as the reverse complement.
TTGCCGGCCGTCGTGTAGTCGGCGATCCAGAGCCCGTCACCGGCGTAGGACGTCGTATCCACATTCAGCCAGAAATCGCGGTTCGTGTAGAGCACCACCCGGTGATGGGGGCGCAGGCGCTTCACCTCGCGGATGAAGCGGTCCTTCTCCGAGTTGCTCGCGCGGGTGCCGTCCCCGGTCGTCTCCCAGTCCACGGCCAGCACGTCGCCCGCCTTCTCGGGGGCCTTGCTGACGAAGTACTCGGCCTGCGCCGTGAGGTTGCCCGGCCACAGGAAGTGGTAGAAGCCGACGACGCAGCCGCCGTCACGGGCCAGCTTCGTCTGGGCGGTGAGCCGTGGATTCACGTACGAGCGCCCCTCCGTGGCTTTGATGAAGACGAACGACAGGCCTTCCGTGTCGAACGTGGACTGGTACGAGCTGACGTCGATGCCACGCAGCATGCTGGCCTCCTGGTCGGTGGGGCGACGAGGTCGAGAATCCATCGTCCCCGATCCGATCCCGTGGGGGTACCTCTTTCCGCACGTTGATCCGCCTGTGCAGGTGGCGCTGCCAGGACGTTTCGGTGGCCGCAGTCTTGGAACACGCTTTACATGGGTCCCTGCAACTGCCGGAGCTCTGTCACTGTCTGACAGTGAGTTGGGCCCGTTGGGGGGCATGGGGTGAATCGGAGAGTGGAGCAGGTCGTGGGACGGCGCAAGGACGGAATAAGGATCGCGCTCGTGACGGTCGCGGTGCTGGTGGGCGCGAGCGCCTGCGGCGGCGGCAGTGACGACAAGGCATCGGGCGGGAACGACGGGAAGGCGGCGAGGAAGCCGAGCGCGAGCGCCAAGCCCTCACCGGCGAAGCCCAAGGGTCCGCCGATGCTCCTGGAGACGATCACTCCGCTGAGCGACGCCAAGGTCGGTGTGGCGATGCCGATTTCGGTGGTCTTCACCAACCCCGTGGCCGCCAAGGCGCGCGCCTCCGTCGAGAAGCACATGAAGGTCAGCACGTCGCAGCCGGTGGCCGGCGCCTGGCACTGGTTCGGAGACAAGCGCGCCGACTGGCGCCCCAAGACGTACTGGCCCTCCGGTACGAAGGTGAAGGTCGACGCCGACATGAAGGGCGTCAGCAACGGCAACGGCCGCTACGGGGTGCACGGTTACACGCACTCCTTCACGGTCGGCGACGACGTCCGGGCCGACGTCTCCGTCACCGGTCACACCATGAAGGTCACCAAGAACGGCCAGGCCGTGCGGACGCTGTCGATCAACGCGGGCAGCGCCGAGTACCCCACCTGGAACGGCACGATGGCCGTCATCGACAAGCAGGAGAAGGTCCACATGACCTCCTGCAGCGTCGGCATCAGCTGCGACAAGGGCAGCGCCAACTACTACGACCTGACGCTGCCCTGGGACGTCCACCTCACCCAGTCCGGCACGTACGTCCACTACTCGACCGGTGACCCGAACCCGGGCAGCGGCTCGGCCCGTGGCTCGCACGGCTGCGTCCATCTGTCGCTGTCCGACGCCAAGTGGTTCTACGGCCAGGTCAAGCAGGGCGACCCGGTCACGATCACTGGCTCGCCGCGCGCCAAGGCTCCGGCCGACAACGGCTACGCGGCGTTCAACCTGAGCTGGGACCAGTGGCTCGCGGGAAGCGGGGCGGGGGAGGGCACGACGGCGACCCTGTGAGTGCCGCCGCCCTCAGCCCCTGCTGATCGTCAGCACTCGATGATGTTGACGGCGAGGCCGCCCCGCGCCGTCTCCTTGTACTTGACGGACATGTCGGCGCCGGTCTCCTTCATGGTCTTGATGACCTTGTCGAGGGAGACCTTGTGGCTGCCGTCGCCGCGCATGGCCATGCGGGCCGCGGTGACGGCCTTCACGGCGGCCATGCCGTTGCGCTCGATGCAGGGGATCTGGACGAGGCCGCCGACGGGGTCGCAGGTCAGGCCGAGGTTGTGCTCCATGCCGATCTCGGCGGCGTTCTCGACCTGCTCGGGGGTGCCGCCGAGGACCTCGGCGAGGGCGCCCGCGGCCATGGAGCAGGCGGAGCCGACCTCGCCCTGGCAGCCGACCTCGGCGCCGGAGATGGAGGCGTTCTCCTTGAAGAGCATGCCGATGGCGCCCGCGGAGAGCATGAAGCGGACGACGCCCTCCTCGTCCGCGCCGGGCACGAAGTTGATGTAGTAGTGCAGGACCGCGGGGATGATGCCCGCGGCGCCGTTGGTGGGCGCGGTGACGACGCGGCCGCCCGCGGCGTTCTCCTCGTTGACGGCCATCGCGTAGAGGGTGATCCACTCCATGGCGCGGGCCATCGGGTCGCCCTCGGCGCGCAGCTGGCGGGCCGAGTTCGCGGCGCGGCGGCGGACCTTGAGGCCGCCGGGCAGGATGCCCTCGCGGGACATGCCGCGCGAGACGCAGGCCTGCATGACGCGCCAGATGTCGAGGAGCCCGGAGCGGATCTCGTCCTCGGTGCGCCAGGCCTTCTCGTTCTCCAGCATCAGCGCGGAGATGGACAGGCCGGTCTCCTCGGCGAGGCGGAGCAGCTCGTCGCCGGTGCGGAAGGGGTACTTGAGGACCGTGTCGTCGGGCACGATCGGGTTCTCGCCGGCCACGGCATCTTCGTCGACGACGAAGCCGCCGCCCACCGAGTAGTACGTCTTCTCCAGGAGGAGGGCGCCCTCGTGGTCGTAGGCGAAGATCGTCATGCCGTTGGCGTGGTACGGCAGTGCCTTGCGGCGGTGCAGGACCAGGTCGTCGTCGAAGCTGAACGGGATCTCGTGGACGCCGAGCAGGCTGAGCTTCCCGGAAGCCTTGATCGCCTCGACACGGTCGTCGGCCTTCTCCACGTCGACGGTGCGGGGGGAGTCGCCCTCCAGGCCGAGCAGGACCGCCTTGGGGGTGCCGTGGCCGTGTCCGGTGGCGCCGAGGGAGCCGTAGAGCTCGGCGCGTATCGCGGCGGTGTGGGCGAGCAGACCCTCGTTCTTCAGGCGGCGCGCGAACATGCGGGCCGCCCGCATCGGGCCGACCGTGTGGGAGCTGGACGGGCCGATGCCGATCGAGAACAGGTCGAAGACCGAGATGGCCACGGGGGAACTCCTAGGTGGGTTTCGGCGGACGCCGTTGTCCGCCGGGGTGGTGCGCAAGGCGATACGGAGGGCGGTGCACGGTTCGGGGCACCGCTCTCACTGTCCAGTGTGCGCGGTGCCCCGAACTTTCAGACGTACAAATGCGTACGAAACTACTTCAGGCCGGGGTACAGGGGGAACTTGTCGGCGAGAGCGGTGACGCGGGCCTTGAGGGAAACCGCGTCGTACTCCGGCTTGAGGGCCTCGGCGATGATGTCGGCGACCTCGGTGAAGTCCTCGGCCTGGAAGCCACGGGTGGCCAGGGCCGGGGTGCCGATCCGCAGGCCCGAGGTGACCATCGGGGGACGCGGGTCGTTCGGGACGGCGTTGCGGTTGACCGTGATGCCGACCTCGTGGAGCCGGTCCTCGGCCTGCTGGCCGTCCAGCTCGGACTCGCGCAGGTCGACCAGGACCAGGTGCACGTCGGTGCCGCCGGACAGCACGTTCACGCCGGTGGCGCGGGCGTCGTCCGAGGTCAGACGGGCGGCAAGGATCTGGGCGCCCTCGATGGTGCGCTGCTGGCGCTCCTTGAAGTCCTCGCTCGCGGCGACCTTGAAGGAGACGGCCTTGGCGGCGATCACGTGCTCCAGGGGGCCGCCCTGGAAGCCGGGGAAGACGGACGAGTTCAGCTTCTTCGCGAAGTCCTTCTTCGCGAGGATGATCCCGCCGCGCGGCCCGCCGAGCGTCTTGTGCGTGGTGGAGGTGACCACGTCCGCGTACTCGACCGGGTTGGGGTGCAGCCCGGCCGCGACGAGTCCGGCGAAGTGGGCCATGTCGACCCACAGGTAGGCGCCGGTCTCGTCCGCGATGCGGCGGAACGCGGCGAAGTCGAGCTGGCGCGGGTAGGCGGACCAGCCCGCGATGATCACCTTGGGGCGGTGCTCCTTGGCGAGGCGCTCGACCTCGGCCATGTCCACGAGACCGGCCTCGTCGACGTGGTAGGCGACCACGTCGAACTGCTTGCCGGAGAAGTTCAGGCGCATGCCGTGGGTGAGGTGGCCGCCGTGGGCGAGGTCCAGGCCGAGGATCGTGTCGCCGGGCTTGGCGAGCGCGAAGAGGGCGGCCTGGTTGGCGGAGGCGCCGGAGTGGGGCTGGACGTTGGCGTACTCGGCACCGAAGAGGTCCTTGACCCGGTCGATGGCGATCTGCTCGGTGACGTCGACGTGCTCGCAGCCGCCGTAGTAGCGCCGGCCGGGGTAGCCCTCGGCGTACTTGTTGGTCAGGACCGAGCCCTGTGCCTCCATGACGGCGACCGGAGCGAAGTTCTCCGACGCGATCATCTCGAGGGTGGACTGCTGGCGGAGCAGCTCGGCGTCGACCGCGGCGGCGACGTCCGGGTCGAGCTCGTGCAGCGAGGTGTTCATGAGCGACATGGTCGTGGTGTCCCTAGTTGCCGGAGCCGGAGAACGCGTCGTACTCGTCCGCGGAGAGCAGGTCCTTCGGCTCTTCCGAGGTGCGGACCTTGAACAGCCAGCCGCCCTCGAACGGGGCGGAGTTCACCAGCGACGGGTCGTCTACGACGTCCTGGTTCGCCTCGACGACCTCGCCGGTGACCGGGGAGTACAGGTCGCTGACGGACTTGGTCGACTCGAGCTCGCCGCAGGTCTCGCCCGCGGTCACCGTGTCACCGACCTCGGGGAGCTGGGCGTAGACGACATCGCCGAGCGCGTTGGCCGCGAACTCGGTGATGCCGACCGTCGAGACGCCGTCCTCGGCGCCCGACAGCCACTCGTGCTCCTTGCTGTAGCGCAGCTGCTGGGGGTTGCTCATGATCTGAATTCTCCTGTACGCGGGTGGGTGCTGCGGAACGAGAGGGGTGTGCGCTGGGTTACTTCCGGCGGCCCCCGTGAGGACTGGTCGGGCTACTTCTGGCGCTTGTAGAACGGCAGCGCCACGACCTCGTACGGCTCGTGGGCGCCGCGGATGTCCACGCCCACGCCCTCGGTGCCGGGGGCGGCGTGCGCCGCGTCCACGTAGGCGATGGCGATCGGCCTGCCGAGCGTGGGGGAGGGGGCGCCGGAGGTGACCTCGCCGATCACCTGGCCGTCGGCGACCACGGACATCCCGGCGCGCGGCACCCGGCGGCCCTCGGCGATCAGGCCGACGAGCCTGCGCGGCGGCGCGGTCTCGGCGCGCTCGGCGGCGGCCTCGAGCGCCTCGCGGCCCACGAAGCGGCCCTCGTTGCCCGTCTTCTCGAACTTCACGACGCGGCCGAGACCGGCGTCGAAGGGGGTCAGCGCCGTCGTCAGCTCGTGCCCGTACAGCGGCATGCCGGCCTCCAGGCGCAGCGTGTCGCGGCAGGAGAGGCCGGCGGGGACGAGCCCGACCGGCGCGCCCGCGTCGGTCAGCGCCTGCCACAGCTTCTCGGCGTGCTCCGGGGCGACGAACAGCTCGAAGCCGTCCTCGCCGGTGTAGCCGGTGCGGGCGATGAGGGCCGGCACACCGGCGACGGTGCCGGGCAGGCCCGCGTAGTACTTGAGGCCGTCCAGGTCGGCGTCCGTGAGGGACTTCAGGATGCCGGGGGACTCGGGGCCCTGGACGGCGATCAGCGCGTAGGCGTCGCGGTCGTCGCGGACCTCGGCGTCGAAGCCGGCGGCGCGCTCGGTGATCGCGTCGAGGACGATCTGCGCGTTGCCGGCGTTGGCGACGACCATGTAGTGAGGAAGACCGGCCTCCTGCTCGCCCAGGCGGTAGACGATCAGGTCGTCGACGATCCCGCCGTCCTCCTGGCAGATCATGGTGTAGCGGGCGCGGCCTGGGCCGATCGTGGACATGTTGCCGACGAGGGCGTAGTCGAGGAGATCGACGGCCTGCGGCCCGGTGACGGTGATCTCGCCCATGTGCGAGAGGTCGAAGAGGCCCGCCTTGGTACGGACCGCGATGTGCTCGTCGCGCTCGCTGCCGTACCGCAGCGGCATGTCCCAGCCCGCGAAGTCGGTCATCGTCGCGCCCAGCGAGCGGTGCAGGGCGTCGAGGGCGGTCTTACGGGGGACGTTGTTCATGAGTGGTGCTCCAGGATCCCAGGCATGACAGACGAGGGCGATGGTCTTCCTCCCCATCTGTCATCGGAACCTGAGAGGTTCGCCGGCGCCACACGTACAGGTGGTCGCGGCTTGCACCTTGGGTGGAGCGGCCGAGGGCCGCCCGCTTTTCAGATATGCCTCGCCCGCGCGGTACGGGGCCTGAGAGATTCAAGGGAGGAACTTGCTCCTTCGGCGCCCCCGGGGACGCGTAGGCGTCCGGGGAGCTCTCCCGCGCGGATTCAAGCGGCCGGTATGCAGTTGGTCGTGCTCTTGGCGCGCACATCATTGCATGCCGACCGTACGGGGAAACCACTTGTAGGGCATTACCGTCTCTTTACACTTGGCGGGCAAGGGTGGCGTGACCGGAACGGGGAGGACGATCACGGTGCACAAGGCAGCGGCGGGTGCGTACGCGGCGGCAGGGGTCGGGCAGCGCGCTGTGCCCCGCCCCGGGTCGGTGACAGGGCGCGGTCCGGTCGTCAGGGATCTGCGCGGCAGAGGCGGCCGCACACCGAGGCGCCTCGGCTTCGCGCGGGGTGACCTGATCGTGGTCTCGGGGCTCCCGGGCAGTGGCAAGTCCACGCTGATGCGCCGCGTGGTCGGTGCCGGGGGAGCCGTGCGCATCGACTCGCAGGACACGCGTGACCGCTGGGCGGCCCGGCTGCCGCGGCTGCTCCCGTACGCCGTGTACCGCCCGCTCGTGCGGCTCGCGCACTTCGCCGGGCTGCGGCGCGCCCTGCGCTCGGGGGGCAGCGTCGTCCTGCACGACTGCGGTACGCAACGCTGGGTGCGGCGCTGGCTGGCCAAGGAGGCCGGGCGGCGCGGCGCGGACCTGCATCTGATGCTGCTCGACGTCGACGCGGACACGGCGCTCGCGGGCCAGCGGGACCGCGGCCGCGGGGTCTCGCACTACGCGTTCGCCCGGCACCGCCGCGCGGTCGCGGGTCTGGTGGAGTCCGCCGAGCGCGGTGACCTGCCGTGGGGCTGCGCGTCCGCGGTGCTGCTCGACCGGGACGCGACGGATGTGCTGAACGGGATCGGGTTCGAGGGGAGTTGACCGACCGCGACCCTCTGTGCGCATGTGGACGCGGAGGGTGTTCTGTCGCCCGCACGCGCTAGGGTTCGGCCGCAGACAGAGCGGTTCCAGAGCGGGTGGTAGGCACATGGACATTCCGGCGCAGGCTCACGCACATCCGTACGGCGGGTGGCCGGCCAACGAGCTTGAGGAGGTGCTCGCCGCCTCCCTCGGGGTCGACTCGGCGGGCGGCCGGATCGTCGAGGTCCTCGGGCGCAGCCAGGTGTGGATACCGCTGCCCCAGGGCGGCGGACCCGGCAGCCCGAACCTCGACCTGCCGACGCTGGAGATCGAGGGCCAGGCCTATGTGCCCGTCTTCAGCTCCGAGGAGCAGTTCCTCGCGGTCGTCGGCGACCGGATGGGCTGCACGGTCGCGCCGGCCGTCGAGTTCGCGCGCGGGCTGCCGCCGCAGGTCGGCATCGCGGTGAATCCGGACGGCGCCGTCGGTGTCCCGCTGCCCCCGCCCGCCGTCGCCGAACTGTGCAAGTCCGGCCGTACGCCGCTGGACGGGCCCGCCACGGGCGGCCGGGTCAGCCTCTACGAGCCCGACTGGCAGGACGACCCGGTCGACTTCCTGGCCGCCGTGCGCGAGGAGTTCGAGGCGTCCGGCGTCGTCACGACCGCCCGCCGCTGCCTCGCCAGCGTCGAGGGCGGCGACCCCCTCCTCTTCGTCGGCGTCGAGCTGTCGCAGTGGGAGGGCCCCGCGCGCAACCTGCCCATGGACGCCCTGGGCCGCGCCCTCGGCCGGGCTCCCGCGCCCTGGCCGGTGAACCTCGTCCTGCTCGACATCACCCAGGACCCGGTCGGTGACTGGATGCGCGCCACGCTGCGGCCGTTCTACACGCAGGGTCACTGAAAGCCCGGCGCCGGTCCCCGTTCGGGAAACACGGGAAACTGGTCGACCGCGCGTACGTCAAGTCGGTGCCAGGATCGCCGCTTAAGCTGGTTTCATGACCTGTCTGGGCGGTCCCGCCGCGGGGAGCGGGTCGAAATCGTCGGGTACGTCACGAAGGGGCGGTTACGGGTGAGTGCGTCGGGCACGGCCGCGGCCGGTCAGGTCGAGCACATGCTGCGCCAGGTGACGCCGGGGCGTTACGACGCCTACGAGGCGCTGCTCAACGCGCTCGCGGACCCGGGCGGCGGTCAGGTGTGGATGCTGCTCTGGCACGGCCAGGCCGGTTCCCCCGACGCGCAGTACGGGAACATGGAGGTCGACGGCTTCTCGTACGCCCCCTGTGTCACCTCCGCCCAGGAGTTGTCCGCCTCCGGCTGGAGCCGCGCGTACGAGGTCGTCGGCGGGGTCGACGCGGCCCGCACGCTCTACCCCGACCACTACGGCCTCTGGCTCAACCCGCACGCGCCCGGCGGCGGTGTCGGCATCCCGTGGCTCGACCTGCGCCGCATCGCGGGCGGCCTCGACCGCCAGCCTGCCGGGCCGCTGCGCCTGAGCGACCCCGCCATCGAGATCCCGCAGTTCTACGCCCTGCTCACGCAGAACGCGCACCGCACCACCGCGATCCGCTCGCTGCGCCGCGCCTGGGTGCAGCCGACGCTCGGCGCGCCCTATCTGGCGATCGGCCTCGATGTGTACGACACGTCGCCGGTGTCCGTGGACGCGGTGCGCGCGATGATGCAGCAGTCGGTCGTCGCCGTGCCCGACGGACTGCCTGTCTCCACGGTCGCGATGTCCGACGAACACGACCCCGTCGCCATGTGGCTGCGCGCCAGCGCCCGTCCGTTCTACGACCGCGAGGCACACGCGGCCCCGGCCGCCCCCGCTCCCGTCGCGGGGTACGGGTACCCGCCGCCGCACGGGGCGTACTGAACCGTTCCAACTGGCGCCGTATGCCGCCGGTTTCACCCGGCCCCGTACCGGCACTTGCGGGACAAAGGCCCATTCCGACCTGTTTGGCGGGGAGTTGGCGCACCACTCGGGGCATTCCCGCCACATCGGTCACGGTGTCGCATTCCGGACCCTGTGGGGCCCTGCTGGGCGGGAGTGAATTGTCCGCTCAGGTGACTTCGACGTCCGCATACTGCACCAGTTCCGCCTCATCACGGTTGCGCAACCTTTCTCGGTGAGGGCTGGCGGCTGATCACAGGCGCATTGAAGACTCCCTGCAGACACGGGGTTTCGACTCTGTGTACGAGCTGAACGGTCAACTACGGGGCCATGTCCCCGGACTGTCCAGCCTGTGAAACAGGATCAAGCCGCTACAGCGGCGGGCGTGGGCCGGCCACAGTCGGCCGAGAGGGGTCAACCACACCGTGACCGCACCGATCGAGACCACTGGGGCCCAGGCCGAGGTGCAGCCCGAGGCTGTGCTCGCCGGCACCAAGGGGCAGCAGATCGAGGGGCGTTCCCTCGGGCGTATCGCCTGGAACCGCTTCAAGAGGGACAGGGTCGCCGTCGCCGGCGGCGTCATCGTCATCCTGCTCATCCTCATCGCCGCCTGCGCGCGCCCCCTGCAGCACCTCTTCGGCCTCGACCCGAACACGTTCCACCAGGACCTCATCGACCCCACCACCTCGCTCCCCAAGGGCGGTATGGGCGGTATGGGCGGTGACCATCCCCTGGGTGTGGAACCGAAGTTCGGCCGCGACATCCTCGCGCGCATCCTCGAAGGCTCGTGGGTCTCGCTCGTCGTCGCCTTCGGCGCGACCGTCCTGTCGAACGTGATCGGGGCGGTCCTCGGTGTCGTCGCCGGGTACTACGGCGGCCGGGTCGACTCGATCATCAGCCGCATGATGGACACCTTCCTGGCGTTCCCGCTGCTCCTGTTCGCGATCTCGATCTCCGCGACCCTGCAGGGCGGCGCGTTCGGCCTGAACGGGCTTCCGCTGCACATCTGCGTGCTGATCTTCGTGATCGGATTCTTCAACTGGCCGTATCTGGGCCGGATCGTGCGCGGCCAGACGCTGGCGCTGCGCGAGCGGGAATTCGTGGACGCGTCCCGCGGGATGGGGGCACGCGGCCCGTACATCCTGTTCCGGGAACTGATGCCCAACCTGGTCGGCCCGATCATCGTCTACTCGACGCTGCTGATCCCGACGAACATCATCTTCGAGGCGTCGCTCAGCTTCCTGGGCGTGGGCATCCAGCCGCCGCAGGCCTCCTGGGGCGGCATGCTCAACCAGGCCGTCGACTACTTCCAGGTCGATCCGCAGTACATGATCGTTCCGGGTCTCGCCATCTTCGTCACCGTGCTCGCGTTCAACCTGCTCGGTGACGGTCTCCGCGACGCCCTCGACCCGCGCAGCCGCTGACTCAAGGCCGCACCGAGAGCTCCACAAGTTTCCGACAATGGAGGGGATTCCGACCATCATGCGAAGGTCATCTATCGCCGCGGTCGCGGCCATCGGCAGCGTGAGCCTGCTGCTCGCCGGCTGCAGCAAGGCCGACGACGGCTCGGGCGACAACAACAAGTCGGCCGGTGCGAACGCCGCCACGAAGGATTTCGTCAACGCCTCGACGACGAAGGGCGGCACGGTCACCTACGCGATGTCGGACGTCCCCGACTCGTTCGACCCGGGCAACACGTACTACGCCTACATGTACAACTTCAGCCGGCTGTACGCCCGCCCGCTGATGACGTTCAAGCCCGACGCGGGAGAGAAGGGCAACACGCTCGTCCCCGACCTCGCCTCGGCGCCCGGCAAGCAGTCGGACGGCGGCAAGACCTGGACGTACACGATCCGCAAGGGTCTGAAGTACCAGGACGGCTCGCCGATCACGTCGAAGGACGTCAAGTACGCCGTCGAGCGCTCGAACTTCGCGCGTGACGTGCTCTCCCTCGGCCCGAACTACTTCCAGCAGTTCCTCGCGGGCGGTGACAAGTACAAGGGCCCCTACAAGGACAAGAGCGACAAGGGCCTGAAGTCCATCGAGACGCCGGACGACACCACGATCGTCTTCCATCTCAACCAGGCCTTCCAGGAGTTCGACTACCTGGTCGCCACCCCGCAGACCGCGCCGGTGCCGAAGGCCAAGGACGACGGCATCGACTACGTCAAGCACATCGTGTCCTCGGGCTCGTACCAGTTCCAGAGCTACCAGGAGGGCAAGCAGGCCGTCCTGGTCCGCAACAAGAACTTCGACCCGAAGTCCGACCCGCTGCGCAAGCAGTACCCGGACAAGATCGTCGTCAACCTGAAGGTCAACCAGCAGACGATCGACAAGGACCTGCAGTCCGGCGACACCCTGATCGACCTGCAGGGCAAGGGTGTCGACACCCAGACGCAGGCGCAGCTGGTCAACGACAAGTCGAAGATGGCGAACACGGACAACGCCTTCGGCGGCCGTCTCGTCTACGCGGCGATCAACACCAAGCTGAAGCCGTTCACGAACGTCGAGTGCCGCAAGGCCGTCGAGTACGCCATCGACAAGGTCTCGGTGCAGACCGCACAGGGCGGTCCCATCCGCGGTGACGTCGCCACGACGGTGCTGCCCCCGGACATCACGGGCTACGCCAAGGAAGACGTCTACGCCACCAGCGGCAACAAGGGCGACGTGGCCAAGGCCAAGGACGCGCTGAAGGCCTGCGGCGAGAAGAAGATCAACACCACGATCACCGCGCGCAGCGACCGTGACGAAGAGGTCTCCGGCGCCCAGGCGCTGATCGAGTCGCTGAAGAAGGTCGGCATCAACGCCAGCCTGAAGCAGTACCCGTCGGGCAAGTACTTCACCGACTACGCGGGCGTCCCGAAGTTCAACCAGAAGAACAACGTCGGCATCATGATGATGCAGTGGGGTGCCGACTGGCCTTCCGGCTACGGCTTCCTGCAGCAGATCCTGAACAGCAAGGCGGTCGGTGCCTCCGGCAACACCGCCCTGTCGGAGCTCGACGACAAGAAGGTCGACTCGATGCTCGCCGAGGCCATCGGGGCACCCGACGAGGCCACGCGCAACAAGCTGTACGCGCAGATCGACAAGCAGGCCATGGAGGACGCGGCGCTCGTCCCGCTGACCTACTTCAAGGTCCTGCTGTACCGCTCCCCGTACGCCACCAACCTGGTGTCCACGGCCGCCTTCAGCGGGCAGTACGACTACCTCAACATCGGCACCACGAAGAAGTAGCAGCCCCGGAAGGCAGGTGAAGGCATTGGTGCCCGCGGGCCGCACGGTCCGCGGGCACCAGCGCCGGTCCCCGTGATCTCGTACATCATCCGCCGGCTGATCGCGGCAGTGATCCTGTTGCTGGTCGTCACCGCGGTCACGTTTGGCATCTTTTTCCTGCTGCCGAGAATGGCCGGCCAGACCGCCGACCAGCTCGCGCAGCAGTACATCGGCAAGAGTCCCTCGGCCGCGGACATCGCGGCGGTCAAGCACAACCTCGGCCTGGACGAGCCCGTTTACCTCCAGTACTGGCACTTCATCAAGGGGATCTTCGCGGGGTCCACCTATGACCTCGGCCCCACCACGGTGCACTGCAACGCGCCGTGCTTCGGCTACTCCTTCAAGAACCACGTCGCGGTGTGGCCCGAGCTGACCGACCGGCTGCCCATCACCTTGTCCCTGGCCGCCGGTGCCGCGGTCATCTGGCTGCTGTCCGGTGTCACGGTGGGTGTGATCTCGGCGCTCAAGCCCGGATCGTTCTTCGACCGCGCGTTCATGGGTGTCGCCCTCGCCGGTGTCTCGCTGCCGATCTTCTTCACGGGCCAGCTGGCGCTCCTGGTCTTCACCTACCAGATCCCGATCTTCGGGCGTACCTACGTACCGCTCACGGAGAACCCGGCACAGTGGGCCAACACCCTCTTCCCTGCCTGGTGTTCACTCGCTCTGCTGTACTCCGCGATCTACGCCCGGCTGACCCGCTCGGGCATGCTGGAGACGATGAACGAGGACTACATCCGCACCGCGCGTGCCAAGGGTCTGCGCGAGCGCACCGTGGTGGGCCGGCACGGCCTGCGTGCCGCACTGACCCCGATCATCACCGTGTTCGGTATGGACGTCGGTCTGCTGCTCGGCGGCGCCGTGATCACCGAGAACGTGTTCTCCTTGCACGGCATCGGTGAGTACGCCGTCCAGGGCATCACCGACAACGACCTGCCCAAGGTCCTCGGCGTGACGCTGCTCGCCGCGTTCTTCGTCGTGTTCTGCAATCTCCTGGTGGACCTTCTCTACGCCGCCGCCGACCCGCGGGTGAGGCTCTCGTGACCGAACTGTCCAAAACCGGTGCCGCCGTGGGCGAGCCGGTGGCCGCGGGCCCGGCCAAGCCCCCGACCGCCTTCCTCGAAGTGCGCGACCTCAAGGTGCACTTCCCGACCGACGACGGCCTGGTCAAGTCCGTCGACGGGCTCAGCTTCAAGCTGGAGAAGGGCCAGACCCTGTCCATCGTGGGCGAGTCCGGGTCCGGCAAGTCCGTGACCTCGCTGGCGATCATGGGCCTGCACCGGCTCGGCGCGCGCGGCAAGAACGTGAAGATGTCCGGCGAGATCTGGCTCGACGGCAAGGAGCTGATCGAGGCCGCACCGGACGACGTCCGACGGCTCCGCGGCCGCGAGATGGCGATGATCTTCCAGGATCCGCTGTCCGCGATGCACCCGTACTACACGGTCGGCAACCAGATCGTGGAGGCGTACCGCGTCCACAACGACGTGAACAAGAAGACCGCCCGCAAGCGGGCCGTCGAACTGCTCGACCGCGTGGGCATCCCCGAGCCGGCCAAGCGCGTCGACAGCTACCCGCACGAGTTCTCCGGCGGTATGCGCCAGCGCGCGATGATCGCGATGTCGCTGGCGAACAACCCGCAGCTGCTCATCGCGGACGAGCCGACCACCGCCCTCGACGTCACCGTCCAGGCGCAGATCCTCGACCTGATCAGGGATCTGCAGAAGGAGTTCGAGTCCGCGGTCGTCCTCATCACCCACGACCTGGGTGTCGTCGCCGAGATCGCCGACCAGGTCCTGGTCATGTACGGCGGTCGCTGCGTCGAGCGCGGTCCCGTCGACAAGATCTTCGCCGAGCCGCAGCACCCGTACACCTGGGGCCTGCTCGGATCGATGCCGCGCATCGACCGTGAGCAGACCGAGCGGCTCATCCCCGTCAAGGGCCAGCCGCCGTCCCTCATCAACGTCCCCTCGGGCTGCGCCTTCCACCCGCGCTGCCCGTACGCGGACCTGCCCAAGGGCGGCATCACCCGCACCCAGCGGCCCGAGCTGCACGAGGTCGGCAGCGACCACTTCTCCGCCTGCCACCTCAGCCCGGAGGACCGTACGCGGATCTGGACCGAAGAGATTGCGCCGAAGCTGTGAGTGAGCCCGTGAGCGAGACGAAGAAGGAAGACGCAGGGGACGCAGCGGCGGCCACCAAGGCGGCCACGGTTCCCGCGCAGGCGGCGTCCCCCGAGGACCGCGAGGTGCTGCTCAAGGTCGAGAGCCTGGTCAAGCACTTCCCGATCAAGAAGGGGCTCCTCCAGCGGCAGGTCGCCGCGGTGAAGGCCGTCGACGGGATCGGCTTCGAGGTCCGCAAGGGCGAGACGCTGGGCGTCGTCGGCGAGTCCGGCTGCGGCAAGTCGACCATGGGCCGGGTCATCACGAAGCTGATCGAACCCACCGGCGGCAAGATCGAGTTCGAGGGCCAGGACATCACGCGCCTCGGCGCGCGGGGCATGCGCCCGCTGCGCCGGGACATCCAGATGATCTTCCAGGACCCGTACGGCTCCCTGAACCCCCGGCACACCATCGGCTCGATCGTCTCGGCGCCGTTCCGGCTCCAGGGCGTGGAGCCCGAGGGCGGGGTGAAGAAGGAGGTCCAGCGCCTCCTGGAGCTGGTGGGCCTCAGCCCGGAGCACTTCAACCGCTACCCGCACGAGTTCTCCGGCGGACAGCGCCAGCGCATCGGCATCGCCCGCGCGCTCGCGCTCAAGCCGAAGCTGGTCGTGGCGGACGAGCCGGTCTCCGCGCTCGACGTGTCGATCCAGGCGCAGGTCGTCAACCTCATGGACGACCTGCAGTCCGAGCTGGGCCTGACGTACGTGATCATCGCGCACGACCTCTCCGTCGTCCGCCATGTCTCGGACCGCATCGCGGTGATGTACCTCGGCAAGATCGTCGAACTCGCCGACCGCACCTCGCTGTACGAGGCGCCGATGCACCCGTACACCAAGGCCCTGATGTCGGCGGTGCCCGTCCCGGACCCCAAGCGCCGGGGCGCCAAGAGCGAGCGGATCCTGCTCAAGGGCGACGTGCCCTCGCCGATCTCGCCGCCGAGCGGCTGCCGCTTCCACACGCGGTGCTGGAAGGCGACGGAGATCTGCAAGACGGCCGAACCGCCGCTGATCCAGCTCGCCCCCGGGCGCCAAGTGGCCTGCCACCACCCGGAGAACGCCGAGGACCAGGCCCCGGACGACACCAAGCTGCTCGCGGTCGCCAGGGAGGCGATCGAGGTGGTGACGCTGGCGCGGACCGAGGCGGATGACGCCGACGACGTGTCCGAGGTGTCGGCCGAGGCGGCGGCTGCGGAGCCGGCCGAGAAGTCGGCCGCGGATTCGGTTGAGGAGCCGGCCGAGGAGTCTGCCGATGCTCCCGAGGCGGGTTCCGACGCCGGTGACGACAGTGACGTCCAGCCGTCGGACGACGCGGGTGACGCGGGTGACGCGGGTGACGCGGACGGGACGGATGGAGTCCAGGAGTCGTCCGGCAGTTAGCGGGGATTTGACCGAGCAGGTCATGTACACGCCCTGACGGGAGAGTGCAGAGTCTGCGTGTCCGTTACATCGGAACACGCGCGAAGGGACGACTCATGGCACTCTCCCGTTCGGCACGTCTGGCGGCAGTCGCGACAGCGGCCGCCTCGTTCTGTCTGATCGCCGCGGCCCCGGCCCCCACCCCCGGCTCGGACGGCATAGGCGACCCGTACTTCCCGCAGCTCGGCAACGGCGGCTTCGACGCCACCCACTACGACCTGAACGTGGCCTACGACCCCGCGACCGACCGCCTCGACGGCGTCACCACCGTCACCGCGCGCGCCACCCAGAACCTCTCCTCCTTCGACCTGGACCTCCAGAAGCTGACCGTCACCTCGGTCGAAGTGAACGGCAGACGCGCCCACTTCACGCGCTCCGGCGACGAGATCCGCGTCACCCCGCGCGACGCGATCCGCGACCACCGCACCTTCTCCGTCACGGTCACCTACGGCGGCGTCCCGGAGGCGCTCAACGGCCCCATCGTCTTCGGCTCCGACTACGGCTGGATGAAGACCGACGACGGCGTCTTCGTCGCCTGCGAACCCAACGCCGCCTCCACCTGGTTCCCCTCCAGCGACCACCCCTCCGACAAGGCGACGTACGACATCCGCATCAAGGCGCCCAAGGGCCTGACGGGTGTCTCCAACGGCCGGCTCGTCGACACGTACGACGTCCGGGGCGGGCAGACCGTGCACCACTGGCGCGAGTCACGGCCGATGGCGACCTACCTCGCGACCGCCTCCATAGGGAAGTTCGACGTCAAGACCGGCAGGACCCCTTCGGGCATTCCGATCTACGTAGCCATCGACCCGGTCCTGAAGAACAGCAACAACGTCGATGTGTACGGCGTCACGGCCGAGGTCACCGACTACTGGTCGCAGGTGTTCGGCCCCTACCCGTTCGAGGAGACCGGCGCCGTCGTCGACGACATGCCGGAGGCGGGCTTCTCACTGGAGACCCAGTCCAAGCCGAGCTACTCCGCAGTCCGCTCCGAGGGCACGATCGTGCACGAGCTGGCCCACCAGTGGTTCGGCGACTCCGTCTCGGTGCGCCAGTGGAAGGACATCTGGCTCAACGAGGGCTTCGCGAGCTACGGGCCCTGGCTGTGGAACGAGCACAAGGGGCGTACCACCGCCCACGACTCCTTCCTCGCCGCCTACAACTCCGTCCCCGCCACCTCGTCCTTCTGGCAGAGCGTCATCGCCGACCCGCAGCGCGACACCATGTTCAACAGCGCCGTCTACAACCGCGGCGCGATGACACTCCAGGTCCTTCGCGAGCGCATCGGCGACAGGGACTTCTTCAAGCTCCTTCGCACCTGGACCTCCACACACCGCTACGGCAACGCGCAGACCGCCGACTTCATCCGCCTCGCCGAGAAGGTCTCCGGGCAGGACCTCGACGGGCTCTTCCAGACGTGGCTCTACACGAAGGGCAAGCCCGCGCTGTAGGCCACGCGTCACACCTGGCTCGGGGGGCACCCGGCAGTGCGTAACAATGTCGGGTGCTTCTGGAACTCTTCACCCCCTCCGTCCAGCATTGGCTGGACCTCATCGGGATCTTCGTCTTCGCGATCTCCGGCGCTCTCCTCGCGGTCCGCAAGAACTTCGATGTCTTCGGCATCGCCGTTCTCGCCGAGGTCACCGCGCTGGGCGGGGGGCTGTTCCGCGACGTGATCATCGGCGCCGTCCCGCCGGCCGCGTTCACCGACCTCGGTTACTTCCTGACCCCGCTGGTCGCCGCCGGCCTCGTGTTCTTCCTGCACCCCGAGGTGGAGCGCACCCAGGTCGCGGTGAACATCTTCGACGCGGCCGGCCTCGGCCTGTTCTGCGTCACCGGCACGGTCAAGGCGTACGACTACGGGCTCGGGCTCACGGCCTCCGCGGCGCTCGGCCTCACGACCGCCGTGGGCGGCGGTGTGCTGCGCGACATCATCGCCAACGAGGTCCCGTCCCTGGTCCGCTGGGACCGCGACCTGTACGCGGTGCCGGCGATCGTCGGGTCGACGATCATCGTCCTGTGCATCCGCTTCGACGTGCTGTCCGCGTTCAGCAGCGGCGCCGCGGTCATCACGGCGTTCGTGCTGCGGCTGCTCGCGATGCGCTACCACTGGCGGGCGCCGCGGGCCTGGCACCGCAGGTCGTCGGCGACGGAGGTGCCGGAGGAGACGCCCTGACCTGGGCTGTTATGTGCTTCGAAGCAAAAGCTACCGCTTAGTAGTTTCCTGTTGTACCGTACCTGCATGGCACAGGTATCGTCCGCCGCGCAGGCGGTCATCGGCGACAGCGAGTTCGACCGCGACACCGCGGTCACCCGGCGCGAGCCCGGTGTGTACGACATCGACCTCTCGGCCGGCTGGACGATCATCAGCGCCGTCAACGGCGGCTACCTGCTCGCCGTGCTCGGCCGCGCCCTCGGCGACGCGCTGCCGCACAGTGACCCGTTCACCATCTCCGCGCACTACCTGACCGCGTCCCATCCCGGCCCCGCCGTGATCAGGACCGACGTCGTACGCACCGGCCGCACCCTCTCCACCGGCCAGGCCTCCCTCTTCCAGTACGACGACGAGGGCGCCGAGGTCGAGCGGATCCGCGTTCTCGCCTCCTACGGTGACCTCGACGCGCTCCCGGACGACGTCCGTACCACCGCGAAGCCCCCGCACTTCCCGCCGGTCGAGCAGTGCTTCGGCGCGCAGGACGGCCCCACGCCGATCAAGGGCAGCTCCGCCATCACCGAGCGGCTCGCCCTCAAGCTCGACCCGGCCACGCTGGGCTGGGCGATCGGTTCGCCCTCCGGCAAGGGCGAGATGCGGGCCTGGTTCGGCCTCGCGGACGGGCGTGACGCGGACCCGCTCTCCCTGCTCCTCGCGGTGGACGCGCTGCCGCCGACCGCGTTCGAGATGGGCCTGACCGGCTGGGTCCCGACGGTCGAACTGACCGTCCACGTCCGCTGCCGCCCCGCCCCCGGCCCTCTGCGCGTCTCCATCACCACCCGCAATCTCGCGGGCGGTTTCCTGGAGGAGGACGCCGAGGTCTGGGACAGCGAGGACCGCCTGGTGGCCCAGTCCCGGCAGCTCGCGCGCGCGAAGCTGAGCTGAACGGGGCGGCGGGTCCGGGTGGGCCGAGCCCGGAGCCGTAGCGGCGTGCGTCGGGTCGAGATGAGCCCGTTGCCGTAGCGAGGCCGGCGTCCGGTCGAGGTCGGGCCCGGCGCCGTCGAGGCCACCGCGCGTGTGCGGCGCACCCACCCCGACCTGTTCCTGCGGCTGTGCGGCAACGCGCTGACCGCGCCGCCCGACGACGGCGGCCGCGGCGAGTGGATCACCGTGCACCTCGGCTACGGGGAGGTGCACGAGGCCCGCTCGCTCCTCTCCTTCGCCGTCCACGTGCAGGTCGTCGAGCCGCCCGAGATCCGTGCGGAACTCGGCCGCTGCGGCGCCACGATCACCGCCGTGTACGGTCCGCCCACAGGAACTCCGTGACAGCGCCGGTCAGTTCGGCCGGCGCGTCTTCCTGTACGAGATGACCCGCGCCCTCGATCAGCCGCAGTTCGGCGCCGGGGATCAGCTTCGCCAGCTCGTGCCCGCGCGCGACCGGGATCCAGGTGTCCTCCGTGCCCCAGCAGATCAGCACAGGCAGGTCCAACTCCCCGTACCGGCTCTGGATCTCGTCGGTGAAGCGCCGGTCGTTCTGCTCGATCTGACGGTAGAACGCGGGCTGTCCCTCCGGCGTGCACCAGGGGGCTGCCAGCCGGTCGAGAGTGGCCGGGGGCAGGCCCTGGTGGCTCGCCGACCTGATGTACTCGCGCACGAGCGCCTCGTGCAGGGCCGGCGGGAGCTGGGCGAACACGTCGGCGTGCGCGCCGAGATGGCGGTACGTGGGGGAGCCCCATGGAGCGAGCGCCACCGGGTCGACCAGCGCGAGCCGCTCGTAGCGCGCGCCGTGCAGCAGCCGGGCGCGCAGGGCGACACAGCCGCCGAAGTCATGGGCGACGACGGCGGGTTCGGCGCCGGGCCGGTCCAGGCCCCAGT
The DNA here is from genome assembly GCF_002803065.1 of Streptomyces sp. CB01635. Lineage (GTDB taxonomy): Bacteria > Actinomycetota > Actinomycetes > Streptomycetales > Streptomycetaceae > Streptomyces. Next base: position 29,585 of record NZ_NNBL01000029.1, on the reverse strand, counting down.
GCCCGAGCAGTTCGGTCAGGACGCGGGCGTGGGCGGCGAGGGTGACGTCCTGCCCGTCGTGCTTCGCCGAGGCGCCGTACCCGGGCAGATCCCATACGTAGACGCGATGCCGGGAGGCGAGCGCGCGGGCCGGGCCGCGCCAGACGTACGAGGAGAAGGGCGTGCCGTGGACGAGGACGACCGGCGGCGCGTCCGCCGGGCCGAGCGCGGCCCAGGCGACGTCGCCGGACGAACTGGCGCAGGAGCGGTCGAGATTCCAGTCGGCGGTCATGCTCTTCAGGCTAGGGCGTGTCCCGGCCGGGGCGCGGGGACTCGGGCGCCGGCGGGTGGTGGCCTGTGGCCGGCGGCGTTCAGTCCAGCCAGTGCGCCCTGCCGAGGTTGACGAGGCGCAACTGCCGTGTGGCGACGTCGATCGCCGCGTCCATGCGCTCCGGCGGGGTCTCCAGGAAGACGGACGCGGTCATCACCATGTGCTCGACGTAGTGCCACGCCAGCATCCGCAGGTCGTCCTGGCTCCAGCCGGCGGACACCGGGTCCGCGGCGAGGCCCTCGGCCACCTCCTCGGCGAACCGCGTGAGCTGCCCGCCGATGGCGTCCCGCACGCGCTGGACGCCGCCGTGCCGCTCACGCGCGATGAAGCGCACGTGGGAGGGGTGCGTGCGGACCAGACGGGCGATCAACTCAACTGTCCGACCCAGACGTTCCTCGTTGCTGCCCGTCGTGGTCAGCATCGTGGTGATCGTCTCGTGCAGGCTGCCGAGCGCCTCCTCGACGAGCGCGACGCCGAGCTCGGCCGTCGAGTCGAAGTGCCGGTAGAACGCGGTCGGCGCGACCCCGACGGCCCGGGTGACCTCGCGCAGCCCCAGGCTCGACAGGCTCTGGTCCTCGAGCAGCTCCAACGCCGCGTCGAGCAGCGCCTGTCGGGTCTTCTGCTTCTGGGCCTGCCGGATGCCGAGGGTGTGACTCATGCCATGCAGTTAACACTTGTTCTCTGTAATTCGGAAGCCGTGTGCGCGCTAGACTCAGGAGTCAGTGAACGGTTGTAATCCCAACCGTCACCGACCCGACCATGAGAGGCACTCATGCTGTTCCTCGTAGCCGCCCTGCTTCTGCTGGGCGTCGCGCTGGGCTCCGTGGCCCACGCGCCTCTTCCCGTCACCCTCGTCGCCGCCGCCGTCATCGGCATCTGGCTGGTTGTCTTCGCCGTGCGCGAGCGGACCGCCCGACGACGCCACCAGCACTGATCCATCAGCCTGATCACGCTTGATCACGCTTGATCACGCTTGATCACGCCTGAACCAAGAGGGGGTACCACCATGAACATCACCGCTGACACCACTACCGGCACCAGCACCCACACCGACGCCGTGGCCGGGACGGCCCCTGCGGAGCAGCCCCGCACCGGTGCGCGCGACGCCGACGGAATGGCCGTCGCCTCGTTCGTCCTCGGGCTGCTCGGACTGCTCGTCCTCAACCTCTTCCTCGGCCCGATCGCCATCGTGCTCGCCGGCCTCGCCCTCATGCGCGGCACCGCCCGCCGTGGCCGTGCGCTGCTCGGACTCGGGCTCGGAATCGCCGACCTGGCGGTCCTCGCGGCGTTCGTCGCGACCGACCACACGCTGTCCTGGAGCCTCACGGGCTGACCCCTTTGACGCTCTGCGTGGGACGGGACCCCACGCGGCGCGGAGCACCGGGACAGGGGCTCGTAGAATCGAGCCCACCATGGCTTACCTCGACCACGCCGCGACCACTCCGATGCTCCCGGAGGCCGTCGAGGTGATGACCGCCCAGCTCGCCCTCACCGGCAACGCGTCCTCGCTGCACGCAGCAGGCCGGCGCGCCCGACGCACCGTCGAGGAGTCCCGCGAGACCCTCGCCGAATCCCTCGGCGCCCGCCCCAGTGAGGTCGTCTTCACCTCGGGCGGCACCGAGGCCGACAACCTCGCGGTGAAGGGCCTGTACTGGTCCCGCCGCGACGCGGACCCCGCCCGCACCCGCGTCCTCGCCAGCCCCGTCGAACACCACGCCGTCCTCGACGCCGTGCACTGGCTCGGCGAACACGAGGGCGCCACCGTCGAATACCTGCCCGTCGACGCGTACGGGCGCGTGCACCCGGACGCCCTGCGCGAGGCGATCGCCCGCAACCCCGACGACGTGGCGCTCGCCACCGTCATGTGGGCGAACAACGAGATCGGCACGATCCAGCCCGTACGTGAACTCGCCGACGTGGCCGCCGAGTTCGGTGTCCCGCTGCACGCCGACGCCGTCCAGGCCTTCGGTCAGATCCCCGTCGACTTCGCCGCGTCCGGCCTCGCCGCGATGACCGTCTCCGGCCACAAGATCGGCGGCCCGTACGGTATCGGGGCGCTCCTCCTGGGCCGCGAGTACACCCCCGTACCCGTGCTCCACGGCGGCGGCCAGGAGCGGCATGTGCGCTCCGGGACGCTCGACGTGCCGGCCGTCGCCGCCTTCGCCGTCGCCGGACGGCTCGCCGCCGAACAGCGTGAGTGGTTCGCCCGCGAGATCGGCGGACTGCGCGACGGCCTGGTCGACGCCGTGCGCGCGGCCGTCCCCGAGGCGATCCTCGGCGGCGACCCGGCCCCCGGCGGCCGGCTGCCCGCCAACGCCCACTTCACCTTCCCCGGGTGCGAGGGCGACTCCCTGCTGCTGCTCCTGGACGCGCAGGGCATCGAGTGCTCCACCGGCTCCGCGTGCACGGCCGGTGTGGCGCAGCCCAGCCACGTACTGCTGGCCACCGGCACGGACCCGGACCTGGCCCGCGGCACCCTGCGCTTCTCCCTCGGCCACACGTCGACCGAGGCGGACGTGGCAGCTGTGGCGGACGCGATCGGACCGGCGGTGGAGCGGGCCAGGACGGCCGGGCTGAGCTGACGGCCCGGCTGAGCCAGGACGCCTTACGCCTTGGCCGTGCGCCCCTCTTCATGGGCGCGCTTCACCAGGCCCATGTACCGGTCCCAGTCCCAGTGCGGGCCCGGATCGGTGTGGTCCGTGCCCGGCACCTCGACGTGCCCGATGATGTGCTGCCGGTCGACGGGTATCCCGTAGCGCCTGCATATCCCGGCGGTGAGCCGCGCGGAGGACGCGTACATGGCGTCCGTGAAGTCGGCCGGGCGGTCCACGAACCCCTCGTGCTCGATCCCCACACTGCGCTCGTTGAATTCCTTGTTCCCCGCGTGGAACGCCACGTCCAGCTCGCGGATCATCTGCGCTATGTGGCCGTCCTTGCGCACCACGTAGTGCGCGGCCGCCCCGTGCCACGGGTCCTTGAAGACCTTCAGCGTCCCCTGGTAGCTGCCCTGTGTGACATGGATGATCACGCGGTCGATCGTGTAGTCGGCGGGGCGGTCCGCCCGCCGCCAGTTCGCCGCCGCCGCGGCCACCCACTCCGCGCCCCTGAAGTCGACCTCGCCGGCCTTGCGCGGCTTGTCGATGCCGGGCATCTGCCACCACATGTGCGCCAGGTCGCTGCGGGCGAGCAGGCCCACACCGACGGCTGTCGCCGCGCCTCCGATCAGCAGCGTCCGCCGGCTGACCCCCCGGTCACCGTCGCACTTCGCGCCGCCCCCGGACTTCTGCCGCGACTTCCCCTGTGCTCCCACGACCCGCCCCCGTTCACGTCGTACGAGATCCACAACGGATACTCGCGGGATTCGGTTCCCGCGGCCCCGTACCCTGTGAGAGCTATGACTTCGCAGACCCCGCAGAGCACCCGCCCCCTTCGCGTCCTCGCCGCCATGTCGGGCGGCGTGGACTCCGCCGTCGCCGCCGCCCGCGCGGCGGAAGCGGGCCACGACGTGACGGGCGTCCACCTCGCCCTCTCCGCGAACCCGCAGTCGTTCCGCACCGGAGCCCGCGGCTGTTGCACCGTGGAGGACTCCCGTGACGCCCGCAGGGCCGCCGACGTCATCGGCATCCCCTTCTACGTCTGGGACCTCGCCGAGCGCTTCCGCGAGGACGTCGTCGACGACTTCGTCGCCGAGTACGAGGCCGGGCGCACCCCGAACCCGTGCCTGCGCTGCAACGAGAAGATCAAGTTCGCCGCGCTCCTCGACAAGGCGCTCGCCCTGGGCTTCGACGCGGTCGCCACGGGCCACTACGCGAAGGTGGTCGAGCACGCGGACGGCACCCGCGAGCTGCACCGCGCCTCCGACATGGCCAAGGACCAGTCGTACGTCCTCGGAGTGCTCGACGACCGCCAGCTCGCGCACGCCCTGTTCCCCCTCGGCGACACGGTCACGACGAAGGACGAGATCCGCGCGGAGGCCGAGCGGCGCGGCCTCGCGGTCGCCAAGAAGCCCGACTCGCACGACATCTGTTTCATCGCGGACGGCGACACCCAGGGCTTCCTCGCGTCGCGCCTGGGCAAGGCCGAGGGCGACATCGTCGACGAGGCGGGCAGCAAGGTCGGCACGCACGAGGGCGCGTACGGCTTCACGATCGGCCAGCGCAAGGGCCTGCGCATCGGCACCCCGGCCCCCGACGGCAAGCCGCGCTACGTCCTGGACATCTCGCCGGTGAACAACACGGTGACGGTCGGCCCCGTCGGCTCCCTCGATGTCACCGCCCTCACGGCCATCAAGCCCCGCTGGTGCGGCACGGCTCCCTCGGGACCGGGCACGTACACCGCGCAGCTGCGCGCCCACGGCGACGAGACGCCGGTGACGGCGGAGCTGGTGGACGGCACCCTGACCGTCACCTTCGACGAGCCCGTGCGCGGCGTCGCCCCCGGCCAGGCCATCGTGCTCTACGACGGCACGCGCGTGGTCGGCTCGGCGACGATCGCGACGACCACGCGCGCGAAGACGGCTGCCTAGCCGCTTACGGGCGCGCGGGGCTACGCCGAGAAGAAGTCGGTGAGCAGCGGACCGAGCGCGTCCGGATCCACGGCGTGGGTCTGGCCGTCGAGCGTGCGGTACGTCCCGTCGGGCACCGCCCCTGCTACCGTCCGCGCCGCCTCTCGCATCCACGAGGGGCTAGCGCCGCCCGCGACGGCGAGCACCGGCACGGTGATCGAGGCCAGCCGCTCCCGCGGCACCAGACCGTCACCCATCGCGGCATTGTCATAGGCCAGGGTCGGCGCGACCGCCTCCATGTCCGGCCACCAGGGAGAGCGCCGGGCGCCCGCGACCATCTCGGCTGGCGCGCCGGCGAGCGACATGAACAGCTCCACCGCGTCCCCGTTGCGGCCCTCGGCGAGGAGCTCGGACAGCTGCTGCGTGTACTCCGCGCGCTCCTTGCCGCCCCCTTCGTCGACCGCGAACGGGGGTTCGTACACGGCGACTCGGGTCACCGGCAGCCCACTCGCCGCCGCCTCCAGGGCCAGCGCCGCGCCCGACGACATGCCGTAGAGCGCCGCGCTGCCGCCCACCGCGTCGATGAGCGCGGCGATGTCCTCCACCTCGCGGGCGACGGCGTAGGGGGCCGTGTCACCGCTCGCGCCGCGCCCCCTGCGGTCGTACGGGACGGCGCCGAGTCCGCCGCTCAGCCGGGCCGCCAGCGGCTCCATCGACGAGCCCGCCGACAGGGCGCCGCTCACCAGGATGACCGCCGGGCCCGTGCCGGTGCGGTCGTACGCGATGGCCGTGCCGTCGGGAGAGTTCGTCTTCTTGTCCATGTCTGTGAGGACTCCCTCGCCCGGCGGAACTCATCACGCGGTCAGACGGTTTCCACCTCGTAGAAGCACAGGTGGTCCTTGATCTCGGCCACGTCCGGCTTCGGGTCGGGGTATGCCCACACCAGGTCGGGGGCGTCCGGCAGGGACCAGTAGGACGCCGTTCCCTTGAAGGGGCAGTACGTCTGTGTGTCGGACGGGGTCAGCAGGTCCGTGCGGACGTCCGCCGGCGGGATGTAGTAACGCACGGGACAGCCCGTCTCGCGCAGCAGCAGTGGGCGGGCGCTCTGTGCGAGCACCACCCCGCCGTGGACTACGCGTACGGAACCGGTGCCCTGCTCGATCGTGATCGTGTGTCCATCAGCCATACCTGGGACAGCACCGGCGAGGCCGCCGTTCTTCCCCCGTACGGTAGGAGACATGAACATCTGCGTCTTCCTCTCCGCCGCCGACCTCGCCGACCGCTACACCCGACCCGCCCGTGAGTTCGCCGAACTGCTCGGCAAGGGCGGTCACACGCTCGTGTGGGGTGGTTCGGAGAGCGGTCTCATGAAGGTCGTCGCGGACGGTGTGCAGGAGGCCGGAGGGCGCCTCGTGGGCGTCTCCGTGGACTTCCTCGCCGACCTGGCGCGGGCGAACGCCGACGAGATGGTCATCGCCCGCGACCTCGCCGAACGCAAGGCGCTGCTCCTGGAGAAGGCCGACGCCGTCGTGATCATGGTGGGCGGCGCGGGCACGCTCGACGAGGCCACCGAGATCCTGGAGCTGAAGAAGCACGGCAAGCACAACAAGCCGGTCGTCCTGCTGAACTCGGCGGGCTTCTACGACGGCCTCAAGCAGCAGTTCCGCCGCATGGACGACGAGGGGTTCCTGCCGTTGCCGCTCACCGAACTCGTCTTCTTCGCCGAGGAGCCGGTCGGCGCGCTGGCCTACCTGGAGGAATCACTCGGCACGCTCTAATGCGAGCATGGCCCGTATGGCAACACATGTGATCACCGGGGCCGGATCAGGTATCGGCGCGGCCGTGGCGCGCCGTCTGCACGCACGCGGGGACCAACTCGTCCTCCACGCGCGCGACGCGGCCCGCGCGAAGGAACTCGCGGCCCAGTTCCCCGGCGCGGCCACCCTCGTCGGCGACCTCGCCGACCCGGACAAGCTCTCCTGGGCGTTCTCGCACCAGTCGCTGCCGGACCGGGTGGAGTCGCTGCTGCACATCGCGGGCGTCGTCGACCTCGGCCCGGTCGGCGAGCTCACCCCCAAGTCGTGGCGCCACCAGCTGAACGTGAACCTGGTCGCCCCCGCCGAACTGACCCGCCATTTCCTGCCCCAGCTCCGCGTCGCCCACGGCCACGTGATCTTCGTCAACTCGGGTGCGGGCCTCAGTGCGCACGCCGACTGGTCCGCGTACGCCGCCTCCAAGCACGGCCTGAAGGCGCTCGCCGACTCCCTGCGCCAGGAGGAGCACGGCAACGGAGTGCGGGTCACGTCGGTCTACCCGGGCCGCACGGCCAGCGCGATGCAGGTCAAGGTGCACCAGCAGGAGGGCAAGCCGTACGACGCCGCCCGCTGGATCGACCCCGAGTCGGTCGCCACGACGATCGTCATGGCGCTCGACCTGCCGCGCGACGCCGAGGTCAACGACCTCACGGTGCGCCCGGGCCGCTAGCGCCTTCCGGGCCTCGGCCCACCTGCGCCTGAGCCGGCCCCGGCCCTGTTACGTACGCTTCGCGGGTGAGCGAAAACAGCAAGTTCAGGCCGGGGCCGGCCACCGGTGTCGGATCGATGCCCGGTGGCGACGCGCGCGAGGCGGCCAAGACGGTCACCGGCAGTGTCGAGGAGTTCCCGTATCTGGCGGAACTGCCCGCACGCGGACCCGGCGCCGACATGATCGGCCGGACCGCCGGACTGCTCGTCGAGCTGTACGCGCGCGTGGAGCCCAGCGGCTGGCGGCTCGGGGACCGGCCGGGCCGCGACACCCGGCGCGCCCGGTCCTGGATGGGTGAGGACCTGGACGCCCTCGAGGAGTTCACGCAGGGCTACCAGGGGCCGTTGAAGGTGCAGGCGGTCGGCCCCTGGACGCTCGCCGCCGCCCTGGAACTGCGTAACGGCGAGGTCGCCCTGTCCGACGAGGGCGCCTGCCGGGACCTCGCCGGCTCGCTCGCCGAGGGCCTGCGCCTCCACCTCGACGACATGCGCCGCCGCGTCCCCGGGGCGGAGATCGTCCTCCAGCTCGACGAGCCGTCCCTCATCGCCGTACTGCGCGGCCAGGTCAGGAGCGCCAGCGGATACCGCACCCACCGCGCCGTCGACCGCCAGCTCGTGGAGAGCACGCTCCGCGAGGTCGTCTCGGTCCACGACGGACCCGTCGTCGTGCACTCCTGCGCCCCCGACGTCCCGTTCGCCCTGCTGCGACGTGCGGGCGCCGACGCGATCTCCTTCGACTTCTCGCTGCTCACCGAACGTGACGACGACGCGATCGGTGAGGCCGTCGAGGCCGGTACGCGGCTCTTCGCCGGTGTCGTGCCGGGCACGGACAGCCCATTGTCAGACCCTGCCGGTAGCGTCATGGGAGTCAGGACGCTGTGGCGCAGGCTGGGGCTGAATCCCGGCTCCCTCGCGGAGTCGGTCACGGTCACACCGTCGTGCGGTCTCGCGGGGGCCTCTCCCGCGTACGCGCGTGCCGCGCTCGCCCACTGCGTCCGGGCGGCGAGATCACTTGCGGACAACCCAGAGTGACGGCTCGGGATCCGCACAGGAACAAACGGGAGGACGAGACGGTGGCCGGCGAACAGCAGCACGCACAGCCCGCAGAGGTGCCCACGACGGCACGGGAGCAGCACGCGCAGCTCGCCGAGCAGATCGAGGAGCACCGCTTCAGGTACTACGTGAAGGACCAGCCGGTCGTCAGCGACGGCGAGTTCGACAAACTGCTGCGCTCCCTGGAGGCGCTGGAGGAGCAGTACCCCGAGCTGCGCACCCCCGACTCGCCGACCCAGAAGGTCGCGGGCTCGTACGCGCCGGTGTCCACGTCGTTCACGGCCGTCGAGCACCGCGAACGCATGCTCTCCCTCGACAACGCCTTCGACGACGCCGAGTTGGCCGCCTGGGCGGACCGCATCGCCCGGGACGTCGGCACGTCCGACTACCACTTCCTGTGCGAACTCAAGATCGACGGCCTCGCGGTCAACCTCACGTACGAGGACGGCAAGCTCACCCGAGCCGCCACCCGCGGCGACGGCCGCACCGGCGAGGACATCACGCCCAACGTGCGCACGATCGCCGAGATCCCCCACCGCCTCAAGGGCGACCGCGTCCCGGCGCTCGTGGAGATCCGCGGCGAAGTCTTCTTCCCCATGGAGGGGTTCGAGGAGCTCAACGCGCGCCTGGTCGAGGCCGGGGACAAGCCCTTCGCCAACCCGCGCAACGCGGCGGCGGGTTCGCTCCGCCAGAAGGACCCCCGCGTCACCGCGACGCGCCCGCTCCACATGGTCGTGCACGGCATCGGCGCCCGCGAGGGCTTCGACATCGACCGCCTCTCCCAGGCCTACGAGCTGTTGCACGAATGGGGCCTGCCCACCGCCCGGCACAACAGGGTGGTCGACAGCATCGAGGACGTACGGGAGTTCATCGCCCACTACGGGGAGAACCGCCACTCCATCGTCGAGCACGAGATCGACGGCGCCGTCGTCAAGCTCGACGAGATCCCCCTCCAGGGCCGCCTCGGCTCCACCTCGCGCGCGCCGCGCTGGGCCATCGCCTGGAAGTACCCGCCGGAGGAGGTCAACACCAAGCTGGTCAACATCCGCGTGGGTGTGGGCCGCACCGGCCGCGTCACGCCGTACGCGCAGGTCGAACCGGTCACCGTGGCCGGCTCGGAGGTCGAGTTCGCGACCCTGCACAACCAGGACGTCGTCAAGAAGAAGGGCGTCCTCATCGGCGACACCGTCGTCCTGCGGAAGGCGGGCGACGTCATCCCCGAGATCCTCGGCCCGGTCGCCGACCTGCGCGACGGCAGCGAGCGGGAGTTCGTGATGCCCGCCGAATGCCCCGAGTGCGGCACGCCTCTGCGGGCCATGAAGGAGGGCGACATCGACCTCCGCTGCCCGAACGCCCGTTCCTGCCCGGCCCAGTTGCGCGAGCGCCTCTTCTACCTCGCGGGCCGCAAGTCCCTCGACATCGAGAACTTCGGTTACGTGGCGGCCGCCGCCCTCACCAAGCCCCTGGAGCCGTCCGAGCCGGCGCTCTCCGACGAGGGCGACCTGTTCGACCTCACCATCGAGCAGCTGCTGCCGATCAGGGCGTACGTCCTCGACCAGGACAGCGGACTGCCGAAGCGGGACCCGAAGACCGGCGAGGAGAAGATCGCCACGGTCTTCGCCAACCAGCAGGGCGAGCCCCGCAAGAACGCCCTGTCCATGCTGGAGAACATCGCGGCGGCCAAGGAGCGGCCCCTCGCCCGCATCATCACCGGCCTGTCGGTGCGCCATGTGGGCCCCGTCGCCGCCGAGGCGCTGGCCCGCGAGTTCCGCTCCATCGACCGCATCGAGCAGGCCACCGAGGAGGAGCTCGCCGCCACCGACGGCGTCGGGCCGATCATCGCCGCCTCGCTCAAGCAGTGGTTCGCGGAGGACTGGCACCGCGAGATCCTGCGCAAGTGGCGGGCCGCCGGGGTCCGGATGGAGGAGGAGGGCGCCGGCGAGGACCAGGGCCCGCGCCCGCTCGAAGGCCTCACGGTCGTCGTCACCGGCACACTCGAGCACCACACCCGAGATGGCGCGAAAGAGGCCCTGCAGAGTAGAGGGGCCAAGGTGACGGGCTCCGTTTCCAAGAAGACCTCCTTCGTCGTAGTGGGGGACAACCCGGGCTCCAAGTACGACAAGGCGATGCAGCTGAAGGTTCCGGTTCTGAACGAGGACGGGTTCGCCGTCCTGCTCGAACAGGGGCCGGAGGCGGCGGCGGACGCCGCGCTTCCGACCGAGGAGTAGCGGTTGAAGGCCACCCGTTCAGCGCATACCAGATGCATACGGGTGGCTGGGGCGCATTCGGGCAACCGTGGTCGACCGCTGCCCCTGGAAGCCTTCTGCGGCCTACTGTTGAGGGGTGCGCCTGCCGTGCCCGGCTGCGGATGGGGCATCCCGTGCCCACGACGGGCACGGGGCAGAGAACGAGGACGCGGTACCGCTGACGGAAGTCGTCGGCATCGGATCGCGTGGCGTGGGCACCGCCGGCTGTGAGAGGGACGGGAATGGAACCGACCGAGAGCGCCGCTCCGGACTCACGGCTGCGCACGCGCTGGCGCGTGTGGCGAGGCACCGCGAGCCCGGCGCCGGCCGCGCGCAGCGTGCCGCGACCGGACGAGACGGACCAGTCCGGTGAGACGGACAACGACATCGGCGAGACGGATCAGGGCGACGGGCGCCCCAGGCGTGGTGGGTGGCGCGCGGCCCTCGGGGACCGCGGCGCGGGGCGTACGCGCCGTCGCGCGGGCTCCGGTGCCCGGGGCGAGAGCGGACGAAGTGGCTCCGCCGGCGCATCGGCCGGATCCGGGGCGCCCTCACCCGGCTGGCCCGCGTCCGGTTCGAACGGCGGAGCCGGGATCGGCGCCTACGGCGTCCCGGGATCCGGTGCAGCGGTGTCCGGTTGGCCCGTCCCGGGTTCGAACGGCGGGGCGGGCATCGGTGCCATCGGCGGGACCCGCTCCGGAGCGGCGGTGAACGGCGGGACCGGCTGGACCGGGGCCGCCGCTGACGGTGGTTCCGGGTGGACCGGCGCCGACGCGGGAGTCGCGGGCGGCTGGCCGAACCGCGGGTACGGGACCTTCGGCGGAGCCTTCGGTGAGGAAGGGGACGGCCGGGAGCGATCCTGGCTCGGCGCGCTGCCCATGCTGCCCCTCGCGATCGTCGCCCTCGCCGCCGCCGTGCTCGGCACCGGCTTCTACCGCGCTTTCACCGGCAGCCACGCCCTCTTTCCGTCCGGCGCCGCCGGCTGGTCCCTCGCCGTGCTGACCGGCATCATCGTCGGCCACCTCGTCGCGCTCGGCCGCGACCGCTGGTGGGGCGGCACCGGCTCGGGCGCGGCCTTAACGCTCGCGGTCCTGCTGCTCTACGGCTGGGTGCCCGCCGGCATGGTCAGCCTCACCGTCGTCGTCCTCGTCGGCATCGCCCGCCGGCACCGCTGGCGCCAGGGCATCCTGCACGGCGCGGTCGACATCATCGGCATCGGCGCGGGCGCCCTCGTCCTCGCCGTGTTCGGTCAGGTCCCGTCTGTGGAGTCCCCCTGGAAGCCGGAGACCTGGACGGTTCTCAACGCCCCCGAGGTGGCGCTCGTCGCGGTCGCCTACCTCGCGGTCACCCGCAGCCTGCTCTGGTACGTCCACGCGCCGAGTGCCTCCGGGCTGCCCACCGTCGCCCGCACCGCCCTTCTCCGGCAGGGCCTCGTCGGCGTCGCGCTGCTCGGCATCGCCCCGCTGATCTGCGTGGTCGCTATCGCGCTGCCCGTGCTGCTGCCGCTGTTCGCCGTCCCGCTCATCGCGCTCGACTCGACGCTGTGGATCGCCCGGGCCCGCGCCGAGGAGCAGCTGCGCGACCCGCTCACCGGGCTGCCCAACCGGCAGTGGCTACTGGAGCGGACGTGGACCGCGCTCGACGACGCCGAGCGGATCGGCGCGCGCAGCGCCCTCCTGCTCATCGACCTGGACCGCTTCCGGTCGGTCAACGACACCCTCGGCCACCTCGCGGGGGACCGGCTCCTGCTCCAGATAGCCGACCGGCTCCGGATGGCCCTGCCCCGAGGGGCGGAGGCCGCACGCCTCGGCGGCGACGAGTTCGCCGTGCTCCTGCCCGTGGCCGACTCCACGACATCCGCCACCCGAGTGGCGCGCACCCTGGTCGCCGCCCTCGGCTCCCCGCTCGACCTGGACGGGCTCACGCTGGTCCTGGAGGCCAGCGCCGGACTCGCCGTCTTCCCCGACCACGCACTCGACGCCGAAGGGCTGCTGCGCCGCGCGGACGTCGCCATGTACCAGGCGAAGCGCGACCGTACGGGCGTCGAGGTCTACGAGTCGAAGCGGGATTCCAACACCCCCGACCGCCTCGGCCTGCTCGGCGATCTGCGCCGCGCGCTCGACGCCGGCGACGTGGAGGTGCACTACCAGCCGAAGGTCCGCTTCGACGGACAGGTCGCCGGCCTCGAGGCGCTGGTGCGCTGGGTGCACCCCGAGCGGGGCAAGGTCCCGCCGGACGAGTTCATCGCCATCGCCGAGTCGTCCGGACTCATGCCTCATCTGACCGAGTACGTCCTGGAGACGGCGCTCGCGCAGGTCGCCCGGTGGCGGGCGCAGGGCCTGCGCGTGCCGGTCGCGGTGAACGTGTCGCCGAGGGACGTGCACACGCCGGGATTCGCCGGCGCGGTCGCCGCGCGGCTCGCCCGGCACGGCGTCCCCCCGGGCGCCCTGCAGCTGGAGATAACCGAGCACGTGTTGCTGGAGGACCCCCAGCGCGCCGCCGACACCCTCGCCGGGCTCACCGGGCACGGCGTGAAGATGTCCCTCGACGACTTCGGCACCGGCTACTCCTCCCTCGTCCACCTGCGTCGCCTCCCGGTCAGCGAGCTGAAGATCGACCGCTCGTTCGTGGCCCGCCTCGCCGTGGACAACGAGGACGCGGAGATCGTCCGCTGCACCGTCGACCTGGCGCACTCGCTGGGACTCCTCGTCGTCGCCGAGGGCGTCGAGGACGACGAGACCTGGGAGCGCCTGCGCGACCTCGGGTGCGACGCCGTCCAGGGCTGGCTCGTCGCCGCCGCGATGCCGCCGGACGAGACGACGGCGTGGCTGCGGGCGCGCGGCTCCCGCGGATGGCAGCGGCCCTCCGTCCTCGCCGCCGAGGCCGAGGACCAGTCATCGGGACAGACGGTCAACTGAGCCGTACAGGGGTGACCGGGGCCGCCGCGGACCTCCGAACGGGAAACCGTTTAACAGGCACAGCGCCGCGCCCCATAGGATTGGGGCCAGTCGTCCCATTCCCGTCTGTCGTGCGACGCCCGGCACGCACGCTCGCCGCGTTGCCGAATCGTCCACGTGGCTCCGCCACGAGGACGCTCCGGCGCCTTGCGATCGCACGCACCAGACGACGCACGACCCGCCCTCCGGGCGGACGACGGGAATGGGACGACTGGCCCCGGCCCAAACCACACTCACTCACCCCAGAGGATCGCTGCATGCCTGGCATCACGCGCGAGGAGGTCGCACACCTCGCACGGCTGGCGCGTCTGGAGCTGAAGGACGAAGAGCTCGACCACTTCGCCGGACAGCTCGACGACATCATCGGCGCGGTCGCCCGCGTCTCGGAGGTCGCCGACCAAGACGTACCGCCGACCTCCCACCCGCTCCCGCTGACGAACGTCATGCGGGCGGACGAGGTTCGTCCGTCGCTCACCCCCGAGCAGGCGCTCTCCGGCGCCCCGGCCCAGGAGCAGCAGCGTTTCAAGGTGCCGCAGATCCTGGGGGAGGACTAATCACCATGACGGACAGCAACATCATCAAGCTCACCGCCGCCGAGATCGCCTCGAAGATCGCCGCCGGCGAGCTCACGGCCGTCGAGGTCACCGAGGCCCACCTGGCCCGGATCGAGGCCGTCGACGAGAAGGTGCACGCGTTCCTGCACGTCGACCGTGAGGGCGCGCTCGCGCAGGCACGCGCCGTCGACGCCAAGCGCGCCGCGGGCGAGAAGCTCGGCCCGCTGGCCGGCGTACCGCTCGCGCTGAAGGACATCTTCACCACCGAGGGCATCCCGACCACGGTCGGTTCGAAGATCCTCGAAGGCTGGATCCCGCCGTACGACGCCACCCTGACGCGCAAGCTCAAGGAGGCCGACGTCGTCATCCTCGGCAAGACCAACATGGACGAGTTCGCCATGGGGTCCTCCACCGAGAACAGCGCGTACGGCCCGACCGGCAACCCTTGGGACCTCACCCGCATCCCCGGCGGCTCCGGCGGCGGCTCCTCCGCGGCCCTCGCCGCGTACGAGGCCCCGCTCGCCATCGGCACGGACACCGGCGGTTCGATCCGCCAGCCCGCGGCCGTCACCGGCACCGTCGGCGTCAAGCCGACCTACGGCGGCGTCTCGCGCTACGGCATGGTGGCGTTCTCCAGCTCCCTCGACCAGGGCGGCCCCTGCGCCCGTACGGTCCTGGACGCGGCGCTCCTGCACGAGGTCATCGCCGGCCACGACCCGCTCGACTCGACGTCCATCGACGCGCCGGTCCCGCCGGTCGTCGAGGCCGCTCGCAACGGCTCGGTCCGGGGCATGCGCGTCGGCGTCGTCAAGCAGTTCTCCGGCGAGGGCTACCAGGCCGGCGTCGTCCAGCGCTTCAACGAGTCGGTCGAGCTGCTCACGTCGCTCGGCGCCGAGATCGTCGAGCTGGACTGCCCGACCTTCGACCTGGCCCTGTCGGCGTACTACCTGATCGCGCCGTCCGAGTGCTCGTCCAACCTGGCCCGCTTCGACGCCATGCGCTACGGCCTGCGGGTCGGCGACGACGGCACGAAGTCGGCCGAGGACGTCACCGCCCTCACCCGTGAGGCCGGCTTCGGCGACGAGGTCAAGCGCCGCGTCATCCTCGGCACGTACGCACTCAGCTCCGGCTACTACGACGCGTACTACGGCAGCGCCCAGAAGGTCCGCACCCTGATCACCCAGGAGTTCGAGCGGGCCTTCGAGCAGGTCGACGTGATCGTCTCGCCGACGACGCCGACCACCGCCTTCCCGATCGGCGAGCGCGCCGACGACCCGATGGCGATGTACCTGGCCGACGTGTGCACGATCCCGACCAACATGGCGGGCAACGCCGCCATGTCCCTGCCGTGCGGCCTCGCGCCGGAGGACGGCCTTCCGGTCGGGCTGCAGATCATCGCCCCCGCCATGAAGGACGACCGCCTGTACAAGGTCGGCGCTGCCGTCGAGGCCGCCTTCGTGGAAAAGTGGGGGCACCCGCTGCTCGAGGAGGCTCCGTCGCTGTGAGTGCCATGGCAAAGAAGGCCAAGAACTTCAAGAAGTCCAAGACCGGCGCATACGTGTCGATTGCGACCACTGCATTCGGCGCGATCAGTGTCGCGAAGCAGGCGAAGCTGGCCCGCAACGATCACGACACCCTGCGGCTCATCGACGCCGCGGTGTCCGCCGCCGCCATCGTTACCGGCCTGGCGATCCTCTACCGGGAGCTGAAGCGCCTGGGCGACGACGACGTCCTGCTGGGCTGAGAGGGAAAGTCTCACCGTGACCGTCACTGAACTGCTGTCGTACGACGCGGCACTCGCGACGTACGACCCCGTCATGGGCCTCGAGGTCCATGTCGAGCTGGGTACGAAGACGAAGATGTTCTGCGGGTGCTCCACCGAGCTGGGCGCCGAGCCGAACTCGCAGACGTGCCCGACCTGTCTCGGCCTGCCCGGCGCCCTGCCGGTGGTCAACGAGATCGGCATCGAGTCGGCCATCAAGATCGGCCTCGCGCTCAACTGCGAGATCGCCGACTGGTGCCGCTTCGCCCGGAAGAACTACTTCTATCCGGACATGCCGAAGAACTTCCAGACCTCCCAGTACGACGAGCCCATCGCCTTCAACGGCTACCTCGACGTACAGCTGGAGGACGGCGAGATCTTCCGCGTGGAGATCGAGCGCGCCCACATGGAGGAGGACACCGGCAAGTCGCTGCACGTCGGTGGCGCGACGGGCCGTATCCACGGCGCCTCGCACTCCCTGCTCGACTACAACCGCGCCGGCATCCCTCTCATCGAGATCGTCACCAAGCCGATCGAGGGCGCCGGGGAGCGTGCGCCGGAGGTGGCGAAGGCGTACGTCGCCGAGCTGCGCGAGGTCATCAAGGCGCTCGACGTCTCCGAGGCCCGGATGGACAAGGGCCAGATGCGCTGCGACGTGAACCTGTCGCTGCGCACCAGCCCCGAGGCGGCCTTCGGCACCCGCTCGGAGACGAAGAACGTCAACTCGCTGCGTTCCGTCGAGCGCGCCGCCCGCTACGAGATCCAGCGGCACGCCGCTGTCCTGTCGTCCGGCGGCACGATCGTGCAGGAGACCCGTCACTTCCACGAGGAGGACGGCTCCACCACGTCGGGCCGCATCAAGGACAACGCCGAGGACTACCGCTACTTCCCCGAGCCGGACCTGGTGCCGGTGGCGCCCGCCCGCGCCTGGGTGGAGGAGCTGCGCTCGGAGCTGCCCGAGATGCCTCGCGTGCGCCGCAACCGGCTGCGCGAGGAGTGGGGCGTCTCCGAGCACGACATGCAGTCGATCCTCAACGCGGGCGCGGTCGACCCGATCGTCGCCACGATCGAGGCCGGCGCCGACTCCGTCTCGGCCCGCAAGTGGTGGATGGGCGAACTCGCCCGTAACGCCAACGAGTCGGGCACGGCGCTCGACGAGCTGCCCATCACCCCGGCCCAGGTGGCCCGGGTGGCGGCGCTCGTCTCCGCCGGTGACCTCAACGACAAGCTGGCGCGCCAGGTCATCGAGGGTGTCCTCGCGGGCGAGGGCGACCCGGACACGGTCGTCGAGAAGCGCGGCCTGAAGGTCGTCTCGGACGAGGGTGCGCTCGGCGCGGCCGTCGACGAGGCCATCGCGGGCAACGCCGGGATCGCCGACAAGATCCGTGGCGGCAAGGTCGCCGCCGTCGGTGCGCTCGTGGGTGCCGTCATGAAGGCGACCCGGGGTCAGGCCGACGCGGCGCGCGTCAAGGAACTGATCCTGGAGAAGCTGGGCGTCTCCGAGGGCTGAGGAGGTTCCTGCGGGGGTCCGCCCCCGCGTCCCTCTGACCTCAAACGCCGGCCGGGCTGAGATGCCCGGCCGGCGTTTGCCATGGGGGGTACGAATTCTTGGAGCCGCACGTTGAGCACCGTCCCCGCCGAACTCCTCTCCGTCACCCTCCTCCTGCTCATCCTCGGCTTCGCCGTGGTGCGCCCCCGGCAGCTGCCGGAGGCCGTCGTCGCCGTGCCCGCGGCGGCGATCGTCGTGGCGGTCGGCGCCGTGTCGCCCGCGCACGCGTGGGCCGAGACACGGGAGCTGCTGCCGGTCGTCGGATTCCTCGCCGCCGTCCTGGTCCTGGCACAGCTGTGCGCCGACGAGGGCCTTTTCAAGGCCGCGGGTGACGCGATCGCGCGGGCCTGCAAGGGCAGTCCACGCCGCATGCTCGGCGGGGTCTTCGCCGCGGCTGCCGTGATCACGGCCGTACTGAGCCTCGACGCCACCGTCGTGCTGCTCACGCCGGTCGTCCTCGCCACGGCCCGCCGGATCGGCGCGAGGCCGCGCCCGCACGTCTACGCGAGCGCCCACCTCGCCAACTCCGCCTCGCTGCTCCTTCCGGTCTCGAACCTCACCAACCTGCTCGCCTTCACCGCGAGCGGACTCACCTTCGCCCGGTTCGCGGGGCTCATGGCCCTGCCGTGGCTGGGCGCGATCGCCGTCGAGTACGCGGTGTTCCGCCGGTACTTCGCCGACGATCTGGCGGCGCCCGCCCATGAGCCGGACGCGGAGGAGCCGCCGGGCGTCCCGGTGTTCACCCTCACGGTCCTCGCCCTGACGCTCGTGGGCTTCGTCGTCACCTCGTTCGCCGGGATCGACCCGCTGTGGGCGGCGATCGTCGGCACGGCCGTCCTCGCGGCGCGGGCGCTCGGGCAGCGGCGCACGACCCCGCTCGCGCTGGTGAAGTCGGCGCACCCGTACTTCTGCCTCTTCGTCCTCGCGCTCGGGATCGTGGTCAAGGCGGTCGTCGACAACGGGCTGGGGGACGGCATCGACCGGCTGCTGCCCGAGGGCTCGTCGCTGCTCGCACTGCTCGCCGTCGCCGGCGTCGCGGCCCTGCTCGCCAACCTGATCAACAACCTTCCGGCCGTTCTCGCGCTGCTCCCCGTGGCGGGGCCCGCGGGTCCGGGACCGGTCCTCGCCGTCCTCATCGGCGTCAATCTCGGCCCCAACCTCACGTATGTGGGCTCGCTCGCCACGCTCCTGTGGCGCCGCATCGTCCACGCCCACGACGTGCATCCCAGGCTCGGTGACTTCACACGGCTCGGCGTGCTCACGGTCCCGGCGACACTGGTCGTCTCAACGGTCGCGCTCTGGGCGGGACTTCAGTTCCTGGGCTGAACGGCCGCGCGCCCTTGTGACTAAGGCCACGAAAGCGACAAAAGATCACTTCTTGCTGTAAGAGTGGCTTGCCATTGCTCATGTGTTCTTTGCGGGCCGTTCCCGGTGAAGATCCACAAACCCTGGGAGCCCGTCCGTGGCAGCTCTCGCACGATGGTGTGCACGGCACCGCCTCGTAGTCGTCCTGCTGTGGCTCCTCGCCCTCGGCGCCACGAGCGCCGCGGCGGCCGTCGCGGGCTCCTCGTACTCGAACGACTACGAGGCACCGGGCACCGAGTCGGGGCGCGCCACCCAGCTCCTCGACGACGGTTTCCCAGGCCTCGGCGGCGACAGCGACACCGTCGTCTGGCACACGGACGGCAGCATGGTCCGCGCCGCCGACGTGAAAGAGCGCATGACCCGCACGCTCGACAGGATCGAGCACCTGCCCGGCATCTCCGCTGTCACCGGCCCGTACGAGCAGCAGGGCACGAGTCAGATAAGCGCCGACGGACGCACCGCCTACGCCATGGTCACCTTCGACCAGCAGTCCGGCGACGTCGCCAAGGCGGACGCCCAGCGCCTCGTCGACACGGCCAAGGCCGCCGAGAAGAACGCCCCCGACGGACTGCGGGTCGAACTCGGCGGCAGCGCCGTCGCCCTGACCGAGTCCGCCCAGGGACATGTCGCCGAGATCATCGGCGTCGTGGTCGCCGCCGCCGTCCTCCTGCTTGCCTTCGGCTCCCTCGCGGCCAGCGCTCTGCCCATCGCCACGGCCCTGGTCAGCGTGGGCACCGCCGCCTCCGGCATCGTGCTCCTCGGCCATGTGATGACCGTCGCCGACTTCGCCCCGATGCTCGGCATGCTCGTCGGCCTCGGCGTCGGCATCGACTACGCCCTGTTCATCGTGACCCGGCACCGGCGCGGCCTGAAACAGGGCCTGCCCGTGAACGAGGCCGCGGAGCGCGCCGTCGCGACCACCGGGCGCGCCGTCGTCTTCGCCGGCGCCACCGTCTGCATCGCGCTCCTCGGCATGCTGATCCTGCGCCTCAGCTTCCTCAACGGCGTCGCGATCGCCGCGTCCCTGACCGTGCTCCTCACCGTCGTCGCGTCCGTCACGCTCCTGCCCGCGCTCCTGTCGTTCATCGGCATGCGCGCGCTCAGCAGGCGCCAGCGGCGCAGACTCGCCGAACACGGGCCCGAGCCTGAGCGGCCGGCCGGGTTCGCGGCCCGCTGGGCCGTCTTCGTGGAGCGCCACCCCCGGCTCCTCGGCGGCCTCGCACTCGGCGTGATCGCGGTGCTTTCGGTGCCCACGTTCTTCCTGCACCTGGGCACGTCCGACCAGGGCAACAACGCGTCGTCGTCCACGACCAGGCAGGCCTACGACCTCCTGGCCGACGGATTCGGGCCCGGCGTGAACGGGCCGCTGACCCTTGTCACACCCATAGACGGCGCCGGCGACCAGGTCGCCCTGAGCCGTCTGGAGTCCCTGATCGACTCGGCCGAGGGCGTCTCCTCGGTGACCCCGGCGACGTACAACGGCAGCGGCACCGCCGCCTTCCTGACCGTCGTGCCGAAGTCCGCACCGCAGTCCCAGAGGACCAGCGAGCTCGTCGACCGACTGCGCAGTGATGTCATCCCCGCGGCCGAGAAGGGCACGTCCCTCGATGTGCAGCTCGGCGGAGTCACCGCCAGCTACGACGACTTCGCCGACGTCATCGTCGGCAAACTGCCGCTGTTCGTGGGCGTCGTCATCGGACTCGGCTGCGTCCTGCTGCTCCTGGCCTTCCGTTCCATCGGCATCCCCCTCAAGGCCGCCGCGATGAACGTCGCGGCCGTCGCCTCCGCCTTCGGCGTCGTCGTCGCCATCTTCCAGTGGGGCTGGGGCAGCGAGATGCTCGGCCTCGGCAGAGCGGGCCCGATCGAGCCCTTCCTTCCCGTGATCATGGTGTCGGTCCTGTTCGGACTCTCGATGGACTACCAGGTGTTCCTGGTCAGCCGCATGTACGAGGAGTGGCTGGAGACCCGCGACAACCGGCGGGCCGTCCGCGTCGGGCTCGCCGAGACCAGCCGTGTCATCAACTCCGCGGCCGTGATCATGATTTCGGTCTTCCTGGCCTTCGTCCTCAGCGGCGACCGCGTCATCGCGATGTTCGGCATCGCACTGGCCGCCGCCGTCGCCCTCGACGCGTTCGTCCTGCGTACGCTCCTCGTGCCCGCCCTCATGCACATGCTCGGCGGCGCCAACTGGTGGCTGCCGAAGTGGCTCGACCGCCGGCTGCCCCGCATCAGCATCGAGCCGCCCGAGTGCGGCGAGGCGCATGCGAGTATGCCTGGACAGCGCCCGACCGAGGACGACGCGCTGCTGGACGTACTGGTGAAGGCCGAAGCCGAGGAGCTCAAACGCGATGTACACGATCTCCCTGGGTGACGACGGCGCGGAGCTGCGGCCACTTGAGACGTGGCACGCCGAGCAGTTCCTCGCCCATCTGGAGCGCGGGCGCGAGTTCATCGGGCAGCACATCGGGTTCGGCTCGAACGTCAAGGACGTCGACTCCGCCCGGGACCTGCTCAAGTCCTATGCCGACAAGCGCGCCGCCGACAGCGGGAGCCTGCACGGCCTCTGGCTGGACGGGACGCTCGTCGGCGGCCTGCTCTTCCGGATCTTCGACGCGGAGGGCGGCAACTGCGAGATCGGCTGCTGGCTCGAGCCCGCCGCCGCCGGACGCGGCCTCGTCACGCGCGGCGCGCGCGTCCTCATCGACTGGGCGGTCCTCGAACGCGGCATCCACCGCGTGGAGTGGGTCGCCTCCTCCGCGAACGAGCCCAGCCTGAACGTGGCGCGACGGCTCGGCATGCGGCGCGACGGGGTGCTGCGCGAGGCGGGCTCGCACAAGGGCGTCAAGCAGGATCTTGAGGTGTGGTCGGCGCTCGCACCGGAGTGGCGCGCGCGTTAGCCCGTCTGTCCAGGCAGGCCCTGGCTCGCCGGTTGTGAGGCGGGTGACTCGGGGGCGGCGGACTCCGTGTTCGACGGCGGGGCCGACGACGCTCCGGGGGCCTCGGACGACGGTGGCTGCGAAGACTCGGATGACTGGGACGACTCGGAGGACCGAGAGGTCTCGGACGACGGGGTTGTCGAGGAGGTCGAGGTGTCCGAGGGGGAGACTCCGGGTGGGGTGTGCGCCGTCGTCTTCTGGTCGCTGCCGCCCGTGCTGCCCGCGGTTCGGGTGAACCAGCCCTTGGTCTCCGGGTCGTACATCACGAAACCGTTCACCGGCTGCGGCGCCGGCGAAACGACCACCACGTCCGACGACTTGTACCCGGACCAGGCCTTGCCCTGACGCTTCACCGAGCCCCGCAGAGGCACCGGCGCGAGCAGCGGATTCCCGCACGAGCACCGCACGCGTGGCTCGCCGCGGTCGTTCACGAGCACGGCCGTGCCGGACTGGAGCACGGACTGGAACTTCGTCGGGGCGCCCTTGCGGAAGCCGTGATTCGTGATCCGGGTGTCGAAGCGGAGCTGAACCGGCGTCAGCGAACGCAGATACGCGGGGACACTCGACGGATCGATGCTGAGTACCGAGGCGAACGCCTTGTTCTTGTCCGGCTCCGCGCCCAGCGCGCGGATCTGCTTCTCCACGTCACAGCTGGAGACGTTGCGGGTGCCGCCGTACAGGCCGGCGGCGGAGCCCTCGACGCCCCGGACCACGTTCGCCTTCTCCGAAGAGCTCTCCCCGGACGCGCTCGGCAGCGCGGTGGGCGTCGTCGCGGTGGCGCCCTTCCGGGTGCTCGACTCGGTGTACGGGTCGGGGCCGGACGAGTCGGCGCTCTGGAGGAAGAGTTCGTCACCGGACGCGGTTCCGCCGCTGCCGCCGTCGCCGCCGGAGCTGGTGAGGACGACGGTGAGGACCACGGCGGCGACGATCAGGGCGCCCAGCCCCGCGAGCTTCTTGGGCGTGAACCGCCACCAGGGACGGCCGGGGTGCGGGCCGTGCGGGGGCGGGGTGTCGCCCGGGGGAGGCGGGCCGCCGGGGCCGCCGCCCGTACTGCCAGAGCCAGAGCCAGAGCCAGAGCCAGAGCCAGAACCGGCGCCGGAGCCCGTGCCTTCGCCGGACGGCGGTTCCGAGGCGCGCTCGGGCGGCGGGGGTACGGGCTCCGCGGGCTGGGTCGGGCCCGAGAGCGGGCCGGATGGGGGGCCGGTGGGGCGGCCGGGCTCCGTCGGTCGGTCACTCACGGGCGCTTCTTCTCACCGTAGGAGGCATGGGGCGGGCTGGGGGAGGGCCCGTCTCTCGGTCCGGCGGCCCGGTCCCCTTTGTCCTGTCACCTCCACATTGTGTGCTCCGTACTCGTACGGCTCGCAAGCCGAACCCGTACGGTCCGCGAGGCGACGCGGTCGGCCCTCCCGAGGGGCGGACCGCCGGGCGCCTGCCTAGCGTGGCCCCGTGAGTGAACAGGCATCCGACGGCCGGTCCGGCACCAGGCGCAGCGCGAAACACGGCTGGGCCGCGGCCCTCATGGCCGTGCTCGCCGGGCTCGTGGCCATGGTGGTCACGGCCGCCCTCGGCCTGTGGGCGGCGGGCGCGACAGGCCTTCCCGGCAGCGCCTTCCCGCGAGTGGTCGCCGCCGTCGTGGTGATGGCGGCCGGCGGCTCCGTCGACCTGGCCGGAAACGCCGGAGAACTCGCCCAGACGCACGCCGACATCTCGGTCCTGCCCCTCTCCGTGACCCTCGCCGGAGCGCTGGTGATCGCCGCGGGCTTCCTGCGGCCCCTGCGCCACCGGGCCATCGCCAGCAGCGGCGAACTCCTCGGCTGGGCCGGGCGGGTGGCCGTGCCGTGGGTGGTGGCGCTCATCGTCCTCTCGCTCCTGGCCAGGCAGGACTTCGCCATCCCCGTCACGGACCCGACCGGCGGCATCATCGAGGGCGTCCTGGACGGCGCGCCCAAGGTCGGATTCCGGACGAACATGGCGCTCACTCTGCTCTTCGGCCTGCTGTGGCTCGCGGGCGTCATGATCCTCGCCGTCCTCGTGTCGCGCGGCGCCCCGCTCCCCGCCCGCCTCGTCCGCTTCCAGGAGTCGGTGCGCCCTGCCGCGTACGCGATGGTCGCGCTGCTGCTCGTGTACGTGGCCCTGGGCGTCGTCATCGGGCTGGTGGTCGCCGCGACCCGTGGCCACGCGGCCGAGACGTTCGCCGTCATCCTCCTCGGTCTGCCCAACCTCGTCTGGTTCGCCTACACCATCGGCCTCGGCGCGTCCTGGGACGGCAAGGTCGACGGCCCGTTCGGCCTGCCCGTGCCGCACATCCTCGACGTCGTACTCCGTACGCCCGACATCTCCACGGTCAACGTCAGCACGCTCGCCGAACAGGACGACCGGATCTGGTGGTCGGTCGCGGTGGCCGCGATCCTGACGCTGGCGGCCGCGTTCGCCATGGCGCTGCGGTCACCCGCCCGGATGCGGGCCTGGCAGCACGCCCTCCACATGGCGGTGGCCCTCGTCCTGACCGTGCTCGCCGTCTGCCTCCTCGCCCGCATCTCCGCGCGCTACGGCCTGTCGCTCCTCGGCATCGGCGACATCGGCGGCGGGCTCGGCGGCGAGGTGGCGCTGCGCCCGAAACTGTGGACCGCGCTCGGCCTCGCGGTCCTGTGGGGTCTGGTCACCGGGTTCCTCGGCGGCCTCCTCGCGTCCCGGCTCCACCGGCGCGGGGAGGTGGAGACGGCGCAGCCGGACCGGAGTTGAGCCGAGCGGCTAGCGCACGAGGCCCGTGAAGACCGGCAGCGCCCATCGTGGCGGGGCGGGCGGGGGTTCGGCCGTGGGGGACCACTCGCTGACGCGGCGGTCCACCTGCGTCGGAGGGTGGTTGTCCCGAACGCCGCCGCGCGCCGCCGCGCGCAGGGCCGCCACGAACTGGAGGCACGAGTCGTAGCGGTCGTCCGGGCTCTTGGCCAGCGCCTTGGCCAGTACGTCGTCCATCGCCGCCGGGAGCTCGGGGCGCAGCCCGGTCAGGGGCGGGGGCGGGTCGAACTGGTGGGCCCACAGCAGCGCCATGTCGTCGTCGCGCTGGAACGGCGGCAGACTGGTCAGGGTCTCCTGGACGACGCAGGCGAGGCTGTAGACGTCGCACCTGCCGTCGACCGGGCGGCCGGAGATCTGCTCGGGCGCCACATAGTCGAGCGTGCCGACGAACTGGCCCACGGACGTGAACCCGGTCAGCGAAAGCGACTTCTTGGTCAGGCCGAAGTCGGTGAGGTAGACGTGCTCGGGGTGGTCGCTGTCCGTTCCCGCCGCGACCAGGATGTTGCCGGGCTTCACGTCCCGGTGCACCAGGTCGTGGTCATGGGCGGCGTCGAGCGCGGACGCGACCTGCGAGGCGATCCGTACCGCCGTCCCCACGGGCAGCGGCCCCTCGCGGTCGATGAGCGCGCGCAGGTCCTGGCCCGCCACGAAGCGCATGGCGATGTAGAGGATGCCCTCGGTCTCGCCGGCCTCGAAGACCGGCACGATGTGCGGATGGTCGATCGCGGCGGCGACGCGCGACTCGTGCGTGAACCGTTGGCGGAAGGTGTCGTTACGGGCGAGTTCGGGGGCGAGCAGCTTGAGTGCGACCGTGCGGTCGAGGCGTAGATCCAAGGCCCGATAGACGACCGCCATGCCGCCCCGGCCGATCTCGCTCTCCACGCGGTATCCGGCGATCTGCCGCCCGAGCAGATCGGACGGACGGCCGACGGGCAGCTGCGGATCGTCCGCCATCACAGCTCACCCGGCGCGCGGGCACTGCGCTCGCGTCCGGCGGGGTCGTGGCCGTTCATCTCTTCCGGGTCCACGATCCGGGTCGGCTCGGCGGCGTTCGGGGGCGGGGTGCGGGTGGGGGTGGGGGTCCGGCTCGGGGCCGGGGGTGCTTCGGCGGCGTTCTCGTGCGGGCCGGAGTCGGTCGTGCTGCCGTCCGGGCCGGTGTCGGCGACGTCCTCGGGCGGCCCCGAGCCGGCGACCTCTGCCGGGTCCACGACGCGTGTGGGTTCCGGGCCCGCGGCCCGCGCGGGCGCCGCTGTCGCCCCGCTCGGCCGCCCCGGTCCCGCCCCCGCCGCGTACGTGCTCAACTGCGTACCGTCGCAGTACACCCAGCGCTCGTGCTCGGCGTCGTACAGCCACACCGCCTCGCCGTCGACGACCATTCCGACCCGCAGCCCCTGCGTCCGGCGCTGGAATGTTTCCCCGTCGATGCGTTCCTCGGCCAGTTCCTGTGCGGCGCGCCGGTACTGGCCCGCCGCCTCCTCGACGCGCGCCATCAGCGGCCGCGGATCCGCCGTGCGGGTCATCGGCTTCCCGGCCTCCGGCGGGTCGCGCGGTACGGCGACGAGCAGGCGCGCGTCGACCCACGCCGACCAGCCGTTGGCGCACATGATCCGGCCCCAGTCCGCGCGCCGGTCGACCAGTTCGACCGGGAGCAGCGGGTCGAGCGGCTGTGTGGGCCGGGAGACGTCCGGCTCCTCCCAGGCGGGCATCCCGTCCGGGGGCACGACATGGGTGGGGCGGAACTGCGGTGTCGCCATGGGCGCCTCTCCGATGTCTGTCCGCTACTTCCGCATGATCGCGGGCTCGTGCCGGCGCAGCAGCCGTGCGACGGCGATTCCGAAGACGACCGAGAGCACGACCAGCATCCCCATGTTGAGCAGCCACACCCCGGTGGAGTGTTCGAACAGGGGGTCGCTGGTCAGCTTTCCCGGCACGATCCGGGACAGACCGACCGTGCCCGCCATCGCGCCCATCGCCCAGCGCGACGGGACCAGCCACGACAACTGCTCGATGCCGGGCACCCCGTGCAGCTTGAGCAGCGCACCGCAGAACACGACCTGGATGATCGCGATGAGCACCAGGAGCGGCATGGTGACCTCCTCCTTGCGCACCAGGGCGGACACGAGCAGCCCGAGCATCATCGCCGTGAACGACAGGAGCGCCACGGTCAGCGTGATCTCCACCAGCGGAGGCATCAACACCCCCTTGCCGCCTGGCGCGTTGAGGTCGACACCGACGAGTCCGACGAGCGTCAGCACGATGGCCTGCAGCACCGTGATCGTGCCGAGGACGACGACCTTGGACATCAGATACGCGGATCTGGACAGCCCGACAGCACGTTCCCGCTGGTAGATCACCCGCTCCTTCACCAGCTCGCGCACGGCGTTGGCGGCGCCCGTGAGTACACCGCCCACACACAGGAGGAGCAGCGCGTTCATCGCGGACTCCTGGGTGAGGCGGCTGCCGGCCAGCGCACGCACCATCGCACCCATGACGAACGGCAGCGCGATCATGATGGCGAGGAAGGTCCGGTCGGCGCTCAGCGCGGCCGCGTACCGGCGTACGAGCGTCCGCAGCTGCGCGCCCCAGCTCCGCGTCCTCGGCGGCGGGGCCACCTCCGCCGACGGAGCGTTCGGCAGCCGGGGCTGCGCCGTTGAGTTCACGATGTACTGACGGTGGAACAGGGACGTGTTGTACTCCTCCGCCCAGCCGCGGTCGCGGTCGTTCTCGAAGGACTCGAACGCCTCCGGCCACTCCTCGAAACCGAAGAACCCGAGCGCGTCCCCCGGCGGCCCGTAGAACGCGATCTTCCCTCCGGGGGCGAGGACCAGCAGCCGGTCGCACACCTCCAGGCTGAGGACGCTGTGGGTGACGACGATGACGGTCCGCCCGTCGTCGGCGAGGCCGCGCAGCATGTTCATCACCGAGCGGTCCATGCCGGGGTCCAGCCCGGACGTCGGTTCGTCGAGGAAGAGCAGCGACGGCTTCGTGAGCAGTTCGAGGGCGACGCTCACGCGCTTGCGCTGACCGCCGGAGAGGCTGTGGATGGGCTGCGCCGCCCGCTGTTCGAGGCCCAGTTCGCGGACGACCTCGTCGACGCGGTCGCGCCGCTCGGACCGTTCGGTGTCCTGCGGGAAGCGGAGTTCGGCCGCGTAACCGAGGGCCCGGTGCACGGTCAGCTGGGAGTGCAGGATGTCGTCCTGCGGTACGAGCCCGATGCGCTGGCGCAGCTCGGCGTAGTCGCGGTACAGGTCGCGGCCGTCGTAGAGGACCGTGCCCTGGTCGGCGGGGCGCAGCCCGGTCAGCGCGTTGAGCAGTGTGGACTTGCCCGCGCCGCTCGGGCCCACGACGGCGAGCAGGCACTTCTCGCCGACCGGGAACGAGACGTGATCCAGGAGCGTCTTGCGGCCCCGGTCCACGGTGACCGCAAGGCCCTGGACGTCGAGCGAGACCTCGCCGGTGTCGACGAACTCCTGCAGAGTGTCGCCGACCAGGCAGAACGCGGAGTGGCCGATGCCCACGACGTCCCCGGGCGAGACCCGGGCGCGGGAGACCTGCGCGCCGTTGAGGTAGGTGCCGTTGTGCGAGCCGAGGTCCACGATCTCGTATGTGCCGTCGGGCCGGGCCCGCAGCTCCGCGTGGCGTCGGGAGACGATCAGGTCGTCCACGACGAGGTCGTTGTCGGCGTTGCGGCCGATGCGCACGGTGCGGGTGGGCAGCGGCCGCACGGTCGTCGGCTGCCGGAACGTGCCGGTCGCGCCCGGCATGGAGACGGACGAGGGCCGTTCGGCGGCGCGGGGCGCCGCTGCCACCGAATCAAGTACGTGGTCCGGGATGCGGTCCGGTACTCGATCCGCCGAATGTTCCGCTACGGGCTCGGGCGGCGGCGGTGGCTCATGGCCGACCAGCACGGCGCGCGGCCCGTCCGCGGGGTGACCGAAGCGGATGACCGTGCCGGGTCCCACCCCCGACTCGTGGATGCGCCTGCCCCCGGTGTACGTCCCGTTCGTACTGTCCTCGTCCTCCAGAGACCAGTGGTCGGCGACGGGTCGCAGGACCGCGTGGTGCCACGAGACGCGGACGTCGTCGATGACGATGTCGCTCAGGGGGTCGCGGCCGACATGGTAGTCCCGGCTAGGGCTCATCACCGTGGGTCCGGCTTCGGTTTCGAGCACAAGCTCGGGCGCGGTCGGCGAGACTGGCCGCTCTGCCATGTTCGGATTCTATCGATGTGCGCTGGTATGCGCCTGATCGGACGAGTGCCCCCGCCGCACACAGGCCCGGCACAGGCCGGTCTCAGCCCGGACTCAGCTCGTTAAGAGAGCTCTCAGACTCCGTCCGTACGGTGCGGGGCATGGTTACGAAGACTGATGACGAGACGGCCGAGACCGCTGAGGCCACCACTGCAGAGGCCACTGAGGCTGCTTCCGAGACCCCTGAGGTCATTGAGGTCACCAAGGAGGCTGAAGCCACCGATGCCGTCGAGGCGGCCGAGGGCACGGACGGGGACGCTGACGCGGATCTCGACGACGAGCCGTTCGCGCCCGCCGCGCCCGTGGAGGACTCCTCCGGTGCGGGACAGGGCGCCGGCGCCGTCGTCTCCGCCGCACTCGGCGTCGTCGCGCTCAGCGGCAGCTGGGTCGCGACCGTCGCCTCGGCCCGCGAGTCCCTGATCGGCCAGCTCCAGACCTCGCAGGGCGCGAGCGTCGCCAAGCAGGTCTCCGAGGTCTACGGCGACTCGTGGCACGCCACCGCCCTGGTCGGCGGAATCTTCGCCCTCCTCGCGCTGATCGTCGGCGCGGTCGTCCTGGCCAGGCCCGCGTTCGGCGCCCCGGGCAAGCCGCAGGCCGTGTGGATCAAGTCGGTCGCCTGGGCGGGCGTCTCCCTCGGCATCCTCGGTCTCCTTCTCGCCGTGGCGAAGTACACCGACATCCTGATGGCGCTCCCCTCGGCCTCTTCCTGAGCCGTTCCTCGGGGTGCCTCTGTGTCTTGTCAAGTCGCTTGAGGCAGCGGGTGCTTGGACATTCGCTC